>NZ_JBWKWU010000001.1:0-4642237 GCF_059422385.1 Acinetobacter sp. GW821-FHT01E09 | reverse complement strand
GTGAAACCCCTTCATTCAATTTTAAATTCAAAAAAGACTATTTACCCCTACCCTGTAGGTGATGGGGTCGCCATTCTAACCAAGTTATCCACATCTGTCATGGTTAATTCAATCTAATTCGCTCAAAAAAGCAACCTTCTGTAAATAAATTCAAATTCAAAGCAGTTGTGGATAAGGTTTTCCACAAGCTGTGGATAAATTATCACAGAAAGTTATCCACAATCCATCAAATTAATAGAAACATGGATACTCACAGGGTAAGTTATTATTATTTATCTTAAAAAAGCGGTTTTCCACAGAAAAAATGCTCCCTAATAATAATAAATATAAATTTTAAATTTGAATTTATTTATAAGGATCAGGATTTCTGTGGATAAAGCTTAAGTTATGAATTTAAATTCAAAACAACACGATTTTTAAATTTAAAATTGAGAAATTAAATTTAAATTGTGAATCAGCCTATGGATAACTTTGAGGATATATCTGTGTGTAACTCTTATTTGCATTATAAAATAATAAGTTATGCTGTGAATATATATTTTTAATAATTTATTCAATTTAATCTATATAAAGTTGTTGTCTGGGTAAAAATAAAGCGTCTATATAAAAGAAATGTGTATATTTATTGACAGAATAAAGAATGCGCAATACAATCGCGAACCTTTAGAAAAGATCAATTTTGGAGTTTCGATATGAAACGTACATTCCAACCATCTGAATTAAAGCGCAAGCGTGTTCATGGTTTCCGTGCTCGTATGGCTACTAAGGCTGGTCGTCAAGTATTAGCTCGCCGTCGTGCAAAAGGCCGTCATAGTTTAACTGTTTAATTTTTTAGACAGTTGATAGACGACTTGGGTGTTATGTCTCTTTATAGTTTCAGTCCAGAGGTGAGAATCCACTGCGCTGCTGATTACAAAGATGTATTTGATGGTGCGCTTTTTAAAGTGCATCAACCCCATTTTATATTCTTAGCAAAAGTCACCGAACAGCCTAAAAGCCGTTTGGGTATTGTTGTTGCAAAGAAGAAAGTGCGCCGTGCGCATGAAAGAAATCGAATAAAACGTTTAACGCGTGAAAGTTTTCGCTTAAACCAGCAAAATATAGATTTATTGGATATTGTGGTGATGCCTAAAGTTGGTATAGAAGCAGTTCCAAATGCTGAGCTTTTTCAGCAATTACAATTTGCTTGGTTGAAATTGCAGCGCATTGTTAAAAAGCACCATAAAATAGCTCAATCTTCCCCTCAAAAATAGAGGATACCAATGATTCGTTTATTGCATTGGTTGATTCGTTTCTATCAAATTGCGATTAGTCCTCTCATTGGACCTCGTTGTCGTTATATTCCGACTTGTTCTCAATATTCGTTAGAAGCGATCCATACGCACGGCGCATTAAAAGGTAGCTGGTTAGCGACCAAACGCGTGTGTCGTTGTCATCCTTGGGGTGGGTATGGTTATGATCCTGTGCCAAAAAAAACAATTCGTTTTATTTCATTTCAGCAAATAGATTCTCAAACGCTTCATGTTCCTGTACCCTTGCGTGAACGTTTATTGAACCAAAATCACTCTAACCACTTGGGGTAATAGATATGCAACAATGGGCCAGGTTTGCAATCCTTGGGGCCATGTTAGTCACCGCATATTTGCTCATTTTGGCTTGGCAAAAAGACTATGGTCATGACAATACATCGAAGGCTGCGACACCGCAGGCTGTTGTAGCGCATGATGTGTCTGCCGATCTGCCAAAAGGTCAAGCAACTGCGGCCACTAGCGATGTTCCACAAGCAAATATAGCTGCTGCACAACAGAATACAGCTGCACCAGCCACAGCAAATCAACAATTGATTTCAGTACAAACTGACCTTTATCATCTTTGGATTAGTCCTAAAGGTGGTGATATTGTTCGTATTGAATTACTGAATCATGACAAGAGCAAAGACAGTGATCAGCCTTTTGTTATGCTTGAAAGTGATGCAAAACGTACCTATGTTGCGCAATCTGGGTTAATTGGATTGAATGGTCCGGACAGTAAGCCAGATCGTCCAAACTATGCGTTTGAAAAAACTGCTTATACTATTGCAGATGCCAAAGCAGCCAAAGACAAAGATGGCAAGACATCGCAAGTTTTAGCTGTACCAATGGTATTTAAAACAGCAGATGGCGTTGAAATCATCAAAACATTTACCTTTAAACAAGGTCAATATCCAATCGATGTGAGCTATCAGGTTGTCAACCGTAGTGCGCAAAATTGGCAAGGACAAATGTTTGGTCAAATTAAGCGTGATAACTCAGATGATCCAGGAAAAACCTCTCAAGGGATTTTTACACTTGGAACATATTTGGGTGGCGCTTGGGGTACACCTGATGAGCATTATAACAAGCTAAAATTTGCAAATTTTACCGATGAAAAACTCAACACTGAAGCAAAAGGCGGATGGGTTGCGATTGTTCAGCATTATTTTGTAAGTGCTTGGATGCCTGGTCATTTTGGCGGTCAAGAATACACAGCAAAATTGGAATCTCGTAAATCTGCAGATGGTATGAATATCATCGGATTTACTTCTCCAACCATCAATGTTCCAGCTGGAAAAGCAATGAGCATTGATGCAACGTTCTACTCTGGTCCAAAAATTCAATCTGAATTAAAAGACTTGGCTGTTGGTTTAAACCAAACTGTAGACTATGGTTGGTTATGGCCAATTGCAAAATTATTATTTGCTGGCTTACAGTTCTTCCATAATCTTGTAGGTAACTGGGGCTGGTCAATTATCTTATTGACTGTATTGGTTAAGCTTATTCTTTGGCCATTGTCGTCTAAGAGCTATCGTTCTATGGCGAAAATGCGTGTGATTGCACCTGAAATGCAACGCATGAAAGAAGAGTTTGGTGAAGACCGCATGCGTTTCTCACAAGAAATGATGGCGCTTTACAAACGTGAGCAAGTCAATCCACTTGCGGGTTGTTTACCATTGTTGTTGCAAATGCCAATCTTCTTAGCATTGTATTGGGTATTGATGGAATCTGTAGAGCTTCGTCATGCGCCATGGATGCTTTGGATTCAAGATTTATCTGCAATGGATCCTTGGTTTATTTTGCCGTTGATCATGGGTGTAACGATGTTTGTTCAACAAATGTTGAACCCACAACCTACTGATCCAATGCAAGCTAAAGTCTTCAAAATCATGCCGATCATGTTTACAGTATTTATGCTGTTCTTCCCTTCTGGCTTGGTTTTATACTGGATTGTGAACAACTCGATCACGATTCTGCAACAATGGTTTATCAACAAAAATGTTGCTAAAGCCAAAGTCGCAAGCGAAGTAGTTTAATCTTCATAGATTAAGCAATAGCTGAAAAAATCCGCTTAAGATGGTAATCTTAGGCGGATTTTTTTATTGTCAAAGTTTGAGTAATTTAGATGAGCAACCCTGTAAGCCAAACCACAATTGCAGCAATTGCGACTCCACCTGGACGTGGTGGTGTAGGTGTGATTCGTCTATCTGGTCCTAAAGCTTATGCGATTGCACAAGCTTTAACTCAAAAAGCGCTTCCCCAAGCGCGCTTTGCTGGTTTTCGTCAGTTTTTTGATGAAAAAGGTGAGGTGATGGATGAGGGCCTAGCAATTTGCTTTCCAAATCCAAACTCGTTTACTGGTGAAGATGTGGTGGAATTGCAGGGACATGGTGGTCCTGTAATTCAAAATGCACTTCTTGCACGATTGTTCGAGCTGGGTGCTATTGCCGCCAAAGCAGGCGAGTTTTCCATGCGAGCCTTTGAAAATGGCAAAATGGACTTGGTTCAAGCTGAAGCGATTGCAGATTTAATTGATGCGACTTCACAAGCCGCTGCGCGTTCTGCAGTACGTTCTTTGCAAGGTGCATTTTCCAATAAAGTGAATACCGTGTTGGAAAAACTGATTCATTTACGTTTGCATGTTGAAGCGGCGATTGATTTTCCTGAAGAGGAAATCGACTTTTTGGCAGATGGAAAAATTCTTCATCTGCTTGAAGATGTGCAGGCTTCAGTCTCTGCTGTACAACACTCTGCGCGTCAGGGGCAATTATTACGTGAAGGTCTGCAAGTGGTGATCGCAGGTAAGCCAAATGCGGGTAAATCTTCGTTATTGAATGCCTTGGCGGGAAATGACCGTGCCATTGTTACGGATATCGCAGGAACGACGCGTGATGTACTGCATGAGAAAATTACTTTAAATGGCTTACCCATCACACTGACCGATACTGCGGGCTTACGTGAGACAGGTGATGTGGTCGAAAAAGAAGGCATTCGCCGAGCAATCAAAGAAATTGAGCAAGCGGATTTATTACTTTTGGTTTATGACCTCAGCCAAGGTGAAAATCCTTTAGCATTGGCTCAGCGCTATTTTGAAGATCATTTAGAAACTAAACGCTTGATGTTGATTGGTAACAAATGTGATTTAACTGCGCAGTCACCCGAATTAAGCGATTTTCAAGGTTTTCGCCATATTAGTGTGTCGGCCAAACAGGAAATGGGCGTACAAGCGCTTATAGATGCGATTACAGCGCATGCTGGCTTCCATCCTGAAGAAGATACCTTTATTGCACGTACACGCCATTTAGACGCAATGAAGCGCACTCAGCACTATCTTGCAGAAGCACATGAGCAACTTGAGGTCTATCATGCGGGTGAACTGGTCGCTGAATCGTTACGTTTAGCACAGAATGCCTTAGCTGAGATCACAGGCGATTTTAGTGCAGATGATCTGTTAGGGGTAATTTTTGGCTCGTTCTGTATTGGAAAATAATCCTTTACTCTAACAGCTTAAAAGCGGACATTAGTCCGCTTTTTTTGATGAAAAGTTGTGCTTTTGTAAGCTGAATTTACATCAATCTTAGAATTGTTTACTGTAAGATCAATTACATATTCAACAAAGGCTTCTTTTTATGAAAAAAACTCCTTTATTGCTTGCGATTGCTGTTTTAGTGATGACGTCAAATGTT
Organism: Acinetobacter sp. GW821-FHT01E09; assembly: GCF_059422385.1. Classification (NCBI taxonomy): domain Bacteria; kingdom Pseudomonadati; phylum Pseudomonadota; class Gammaproteobacteria; order Moraxellales; family Moraxellaceae; genus Acinetobacter; species Acinetobacter sp. GW821-FHT01E09. Next base: position 4,637,259 of record NZ_JBWKWU010000001.1, on the reverse strand, counting down.
TGGGCGGGTAAAGATGATCATGTGATTATTCAAGAAGCTGCCAAAAACAAGATCACCATTGGACAAGCAATACGTGCCAATGATGAAACAGCTGTCACCTTGACGGGGACAATTATTCGTCAAATAAAACATGAACATTATGAGCTAAAAGACAGCACGGGCACTATTGGGATCGAAGTGGATGACGATCTTATCGATTTAAAAAAGTTAAAACCAGGTACCAAAGTTAAAGTTGTGGGGGAAGTCGATACCCATCGTTATAAACCCACAGATATAGAAGTGGTTAAAATTGAGATTATTCAATAATTGCTTTTTAACCAACATCTAGGCGCACAGCGCCTAGATGTTTGATCAAGCTTTAATTTTTAAATGACTGATCAATAAATAAATACATAAGATACCAATTCCTGCACAAAAGCCTAAAACACCAACCATTAAACCGAAATGATCAGATAAAAAGCCTGCGCTAATGATCGGCACAATGGTGCCAAAATAGGCAATAAACAAATAAGTGGAAACCACAGCTGCCCGATTTTCAACATTGGTCATGTGGTGAATCAATGCAAAAGCACTCAGTAACGTTAAACCATGCCCCATTCCAACCAAAACCACACTCAAAAAGAATAAGAAACTCCAATGCATGGTCATACAGATCGATAAAATAATATAGCTGGAAATCAATAAGACTAAGCCAGTATTCAATGCTTTATGCATATCAAAAGACTTTGCGATAAATTGGACGATCGCAGAAACCATTAAGATACTGGCAATGGTTGTACCACTGACCAATGGTCCATGCCAAGGAATCACATCTCGAATAAAGGAGGGTGCCAATGAGGCAAATAAACTAAATGAGCCAAAAGCACAGAATGCGGTAAAACTGGCGATATAAAACAGTTTTTTAAATTGAGCTTCTGGCAGTTGTAAGTGGGGTGCAATAGAAAATGGCTGCCTTTCAAATCTCATGGTTTTAATCGTAAATAAACTCAGCAAACTGATGATTGCTGCAACAATTACGGGTAAATAAGGTGTGACAAGTGGGCGATCAGAAAATTGTGCGATTGCACCACCAATAAACGGGCCCAGTCCAAAGCCAATCACGGTAATAATTGAACTTAACTGTGCGGCATTCTGCTTATGTGAGTCAGGAATGGTATAAATTAAACCTAACATTGCGGAGGTGCTGATCAATCCAGAGGCAATACCAATGATAAAGCGCCCAAATCCAAGCAAATAGGTGGTTGATGCAAACACCGACAGTGTTAAGCCAACCACAGCAAACAATAGCCCGATTTGTAAGGTACGAATAAAACCAAAACTATTACTGCTACGTCCTAAAAATAATAATGTGGTTAAGCAACCAAACATATAGGCCACGAAAATATAGGTGATCTGGCTTGGGAGTAATTGCCAAAGTTGTTGATAAATTGGATATAAGGGGCTAGCAAGCGCTGTACCAATCGTACCAATACATAAGGCTAGGCTGATCATTAAAAATGAACGCCATGATTGTTGATTCATAAATATAGGACTTCAAATGCAAATGTTTTGCAGATAAAAATGCCAAACCTGTTCAATACAAAGTTCGGCATGGAAGGAATTGAGTATGGAAAGATTAAAACTTAATCAGTAAAGGGTCAATGGAAACTTGAACATTCAAGCATAGATGACTGTGAATTGAGTTATGAGTAGCGTTTTAGCAGCTTTAAAAATTCTTGTAATTCAGCTTCATCCACGGCTTGAGCGTCTTTAATCACATGCTCAGTTAAATGCTGCTCAATCAATTCATTCATTAAGCCATTCACGGCACCTTTAATTGCCGCAACTTGCTGTAAAACGCTGATACATGAGCTGCTTTGATCATTCAAAGCTTCTTCAATCGCATGAATTTGTCCTTTTAGTCGTTTCACACGATTGAGGACTTTTTTATCTTGATGTAAATGACTCATAAATTAATCCGCTATTTTATATACTCCCTTATAGTATATTTTAAATTGAAATTATATACTCGGGGAGAGTATATGGGATCATGCCTCATGCAATTCAAAACCATTCAGCGAAAGCATAGCCATCAATTTGATCAAGGTAATCCTTTAGCACAAAAGAAAATCTTATGGGCGACTATTTTGACCGGATTAATGATGATTTTTGAGATTGCGGGAGGCTGGATTTTTAATTCTATGGCCTTACTCGCAGATGGTTGGCATATGAGTTCGCATATGCTGGCATTAGGTTTGGCTTATGCTGCTTATCGAGCTGCTCGTTATTATGCGCAGGATTCTCGTTTTAGTTTTGGCACATGGAAAATTGAAATTCTTGCTGGCTATAGCAGTGCAATTCTATTAATGGTGGTGGCCTTATTTATGGCCGTCCAGTCGCTAGTGCGTTTATTCCATCCTGTACAGATTCATTATAATGAAGCGATTTTGATTGCTATTTTAGGTTTACTGGTCAATTTGGTTTGTACATGGTTATTACACGATCATGCTGACCATCACCATCACCATCACCATCACCATCATTCACATACGCATAATGACCATCATGGACATGATTTAAATCAAAAAGCTGCGTTTTTACATGTGGTTGCAGATGCACTGACCTCTGTCTTGGCGATTATTGCTCTTTTTGCTGCAAAGTATTTGGGGTGGGATTTTTTAGATGCTGTATTGGGGATTGTTGGGGCCATTTTAGTCGGGCGTTGGTCATATGGTTTAATCAAAGAAACGGCCCAAACATTGTTAGATGCGGAAATGGATCATCCTATAGTTGAAGACGTACGTGAAGTGATTGAGCGTCTAAATGTTGAAGCCCAAATAACCGATATTCATGTGTGGAAAGTGGCTAAAGGCAAATTTTCAGTGATTTTGGCGCTTGAATCCAATGATAAAAATTTAAATGCAGATCAGGTACGTCAGGCTTTATCTATTCATCAACAATTGGTGCATATTTCTGTTGAAATCAACAAAATCGCGATGTTTAGTTGGGTTTCACGTGAAACCTGAGCAAGAATAAAGTACAGCTTTTTAACAGTTCAAGGTACTGTGATCGGTAGAGAACCATTGCAAATAGAAATAAGGATCAATCACAGTTTTTAAACAAGTCAGTTGATGAATTATGCTTTAATGCATCTCAATATTTATTTTGATTTTACCGATTTATGTTAAAGCAATTTATCGCATTGAGCTTAAGTCTGGCTTTTTGTACAGCTGGTTTTGCCAGTGTTGAGACTGTGAAAGCAAAATTAGCACAGCAGTATCCCAATGTAAAAATTAATAATCTGCAAACAACAGAAATGCAGGGTTTATATAGTGGGACCTTGGATAGTCAAATTGTTTATGTCAATGAGGATGCCCAGCATTTATTTATTGGTTCAATGATTCGTTTGAAAGATCAGCATAATTTAACCAAAGATTTAGCAGTTAAAGGAAATACGATAGATTTTAAAGCATTACCTTTGAATGATGCGGTAAAAACAGTCAGGGGGAATGGAAAGCGTCAGCTTGCAATCTTTTCTGACCCAAATTGCCCATATTGCAAGACGCTTGAAGGGAATTTAGCCAAGCTCAATGATGTGACAATTTATACATTTATCTATTCCATCAAAGCACAATCGATTTTGCCATCTAAGCAAGTATGGTGTTCTGCAAATAAAGAATATGCATGGAAAAATTTGATTCAAAATGGGATCAAACCAACTGCACCAGCAAATTGTGCAACGCCAATCGAACGTAATTTGGAATTGGGTAAAAAATTAGGTTTGCATGGAACACCAGCAATTATTTTCTCAAATGGTTATAAGGTGATGGGTGCCTACCCTGCCGAAGAAATTGAGAAAATATGGAAAAATTTTGGATTATAAACAGCGTTTAGAATGCTGACAGCGTAAAAAAGCACCCATCGAGGGTGCTTTTTATATTGAGGAGAAAATTTAAGTACGTTTGGCAATCATGTTATAGATAAAGAGTACCACTATTGCACCAATGACTGAGGCAATAAATCCAGCTGATGCACCTTTTGGATATAGGCCAAGTAATTGACCACCATAGGTTGCAACCAATGAACCTACAATACCGAGTGCTGTTGTTACAATGAAGCCAGCTTTGTCATCACCTGGGTGAATTGCACGTGCAATTAAACCAGCAATAAAACCAATCACAATTGCACTAATCAGTGACATCATAATCTTTCTCCTTTTTCTTTATTTTGTCGTGAGTTACTGCATCGAATTAGTTTAATAATCAAATATTCTCTAATGAAGTAAAAGCGCTTATTTGCTACAAGTTGTTGCATTTTTGTTCACTATGAAAGCTAAAAAAATAAAAAAAGCGACCGAAGTCGCTTAACTCATTTTAGTTAAAATGATGTGGTGAGGTCTCACTTAAAGACCAATTTCTCCAATAAATGGAATATGACGGTATTTTTGATCGTAGTCTAAGCCATAGCCCACAATGAATTTATCTTCAACTTCAAAGCCTAGGAATTTCACATCTAAATCGATTTCACGGCGAGACGGTTTGCTGACTAAAGTACACAGCTCGATCGAGTTGGGATGACGTGTACTTAAAATTTCCAATACTTTGCTTAAGGTATTGCCAGAGTCAATAATATCTTCCACGACTAAGATATCCTTACCGCGAATTTCGCCGTCTAAATCTTTAAGGATTCTGACATCACGAGAAGATGTTGTACTGCCACCATAGCTTGAAACGGTCATAAAATCGAGTTCATGGGTCTTGCTGATTGCACGACATAAATCAGCCATAAAAATCACTGAACCACGCAATAAACCAATTAAGACAAGCTCTTTATCGCTATTGGCATAATGTGCATCAATTTTTTTACCAAGTTCCTGAACTTTTGCATGAATTTCTTCAGCAGAAATCATCACTTTCATTTCAATAGTCATGGGAAATACCTAAAAACCTAAACATCAAATTCTAAAATTAAAAAAGGTGTTGACTAGCAACACCCTAAAAGATGACATAATTTTAAAACATATCAGATCAAGATGCATCTTTTTTGACATTTGAAAATGTAAATGTCCTAATTTAAGCCGAAATGATCAATGTGCATCACGTTTTAAAACGAATGCACAGATCACAAAAACTGTACCAATCAAAATCAGTTTTTTCTTCGATTTACGCGGTTTTTGTTCCGTTTTGTTCATAGGCTTTTTGTCCATAAATATAGGTGGCTTGAATATTGCGATCATCCCCCATGGTAAATAAGGCAAATAATGCATCTTCTATGTTTTTAGCACGTTCCTGACGCAGTTGTTGTAGCGCCGTTGCTTTTAAATTTAGTACAACAAAATCGGCTTCTTTACCGATATTGAAGTTGCCCAATTGCGCATCCAAATGCAGCGCTTTCGCTCCACCAAGCGTTGCATGGTAAAGCGATTCCATTGCTGAAAGTTTATCACCTTGCAGTTGTTGCACTTTGTAGGCTTCATTGAGGGTTTCTAATTGGCAAAAGGCTGTTCCTGCACCAATATCTGTTCCTAAACCGACTTTCACCTGTTTTTCCCAGGATTTTTTTAATGGGAATAAACCACTTCCCAAAAATAAGTTTGATGTCGGGCAAAATGCAATCGCTGAATCAGTTGCATGCATGCAATCCCACTCATGCTCTTCTAAATGAACACAATGTGCGAAAACAGAACGCTCCCCTGTTAAACCATAGTGGTGATAGACATCCAGATAACCTTTCTGCTCTGGGAATAAGTCTTTGACCCATGCAATTTCATTTTTATTTTCACTGAGATGGGTATGTACATATACCGTTGGATACTCGGCTTTTAACTGCCCTGCTTTTGCCAATTGCTCAGGTGTAGAGGTTGGAGCAAAACGCGGAGTAATGGCATATAGGTTACGACCTTTATCATGCCATTTTTCAATCAGTGCTTTAGAGTCAATATATGCGCTTTCAGCAGTATCTGTCAGTGCTTCAGGTGCATGACGATCCATCATGACTTTACCTGCGATTAAACGCATCTGATGCTGTTCTGCCGCTTCAAATAAGGCATCGACTGATTGGGGATGTACCGTACAAAAAACCAGTGCTGTCGTGGTGCCATTTTTAAGTAATTCTTGGACAAAAAACTGTGCGATTTTGTCGGCATAGTTTTTATCTGCAAACTGAATTTCTGTTGGAAAAGTATAGGTATTTAACCATTCTAAAAGTTGTTCACCATATGCACCCACCATTTCTGTTTGTGGAAAATGAATATGGGTGTCAATAAAACCAGGCACAATCAGTTGTTCTGGGTAGTGATCAATTTGAATATCATCTGTCAGGTGAGACTGTGCATCTTCCCAAGGGCCAAACCATGTGATTTTGCCTTGCTCTGTGATCAGTAAACCATCTTCGATATAACGAACTTGATCTAATATTTGAGCTGCTTGAGAAACGGTATTTTTAATATCAAGAAAACGCCCACGAACCGCTGTTTTCTGTACAACACAAGACATGTAGAACCTGCAATTTATCCTTTTTTCGATTGATTGTACCTGAAATTTGTATCAGGTGCTGTATGCAGTTTTGCGCGAAAGCATTCTAAAAAATTGAATAACGTTATTTTTTATTGTTTTAGCACAGTGACGTTTTTATCGAAATATAACTAAAATTAGCGGCTAAAGGCATATTCTATATTGTAAGTTTATCTTGATAGCAACAATCACTACAGTCTTGGAAAATGGTGAAATAAAACAACAATGGATTATAACCGACAGTTAAAACAGCTTATCTATTCATGTCCTGAATTGATGCTTCGATTACAGTATTTGCGAGATATTCATGCACATGCATATTTGAGTGCAGGTGTAATTCGTAACTTGGTATGGTCTATTTTACATCATCAGTCTTATGGATTCGATCAGATTGAAATCGATGTGATTTTCTATGATTTAAATGATCAGCAAGGCCTTAAAGAGCAATGTTTTACTGAATTGTTAAAGCAAAAATTTCCTAATAATGAATGGGATGTGGTCAATCAAGCCTATGTGCATTTGTGGTATAAAACAGATGATGGATGTTCTATCTCTCAATACCAATCTTTATTCGATGCTTTATCTGTATGGGTTGAAACGGCAACCGCAATTGCAGTACGTTTACTTGAAAATGATGATATCGAAATTATTGCGCCGTTTGGGCTAAATGATTTGTTTGAATTAAAATTGAGATGGAATAAGCGTTTGGTCAGTTATTCGGTTTTTTTAGCACGGATTCAGGCTAAACAGTTTTTAACCAGATGGGAAAAGCTGCTTGTTGTGGATGATTAGAGGATTAGGATTTAAATCAATCAAACCATAGTGAAGATCATACTCCAAGACAACAGATGGCTATTACAACAGATGATTATGCTGATGGATAAAGATTTCATTTCAATACTGTCTATACAATTTAAATCGTTGAGTATTATTGTTGATCATAAAAAAAGCCTTCCAATTGGAAGGCTTGATCTAGTGTTTATAAGGTTGTTTCATGGTGTTTTTTGCTATGGCGAATAGAGAGCCAAGCGGTAATTGCCAAGACAATCACAATAAAACCTAACGAAATCCAAATCGGCATATGGAAGACATCCAGCATTAACATTTTAAAGCCAATGAAGACTAAGATGATGCCTAGGCCATAAGGCAAGTAATGCATTTTAGACGCGGCACCCGACAATAAGAAGAACATTGCACGTAGACCTAAGATCGCCATTAAATTCGCAGTTAATACAATAAATGGATCACTGGTCACCGCAAAAATCGCTGGAATAGAATCGACCGCGAAAATTACATCTGAAGCTTCAACTAAAATTAAGACAAGGAATAACGGGGTTGCCCACAACACACCATTTTGACGAACAAAGAATTGAGCACCTTCTAATTTTGGGGTGATTCGCATGTGTTTACGCAACCACTTTAGAATAGCCATATCTTCGATATTGGTTTCTTCTTCATCCTGCCCTTTAAGGAATTTATAGCCTGTATAAACCAGGAAAGCACCAAAGAGATAAAGCACCGAAGAGAATTCTTGAACGAACCAGGCGCCAATAAAAATAAAGATGGTACGTAAAATAATTGCGCCTAATACACCATAGAGTAGAATTTTACGTTGTAAGCCTTGTGGAATTGCAAATGCAGCAAAGATCATCAACCAGACAAAGACATTGTCGATCGCTAATGATTTTTCAAGTAGATAACCTGCAAAGTATTCCATGACTTTGCTATTGGCAATTGAAACACCCGCAGTTTGTTGTAAATACAGCCATAAACCACCACCAAATAACGCTGCAACACTGACCCATGCAATGCTCCAGTAGGCGGCAGTTTTAATTTTGACTTCTTGCCCTTCTTTTTGTTTAAAGCCTAAAAAGTCGATCAGTAGCATGACAATAACAATAGCGAAGAACGCTAGATACAGCCATGGATTGCCAATAGTTTCCATAAAACTCTCCAAATCTGGCAATCAGGCATAAAAAAACCTTGACCTGTTGCCAGATGATTAAACATCTGTGTCAACATGATCAAGGTCTTGCCTACATTTGAGTTATGTACATCAATCTCAAATGCTCAGATACCGGCTTTTTTCAAAGCGTAATGACGATATTCTGATTAAAGGAGGCTACTCCCCTTGTTCAATATACTGTGTAAGAAATCTTTCATTTCTTAATATCTAGTGAGAATCGCATATTTATTAAAAATGTGCAAATTTTGAATGTATTTTTATGTAGTTTATTTTATGTACAAAATTCAGCGCTGGTTTTTAGCGCAACAAAAGCTTGATTGAGCGTTGAATTATGATGCTGAATAATACGGTCAGCATTGAGAATCTTTGAATCGATTGTGCTGTGCGCATCTGAAATTAATGTCACTTTATAATTTAAGTCTTTTGCCGCACGGCTTGTGCTATCGATACAAAATTCAGTTTTTAAACCACAGATGATCACTTCTTCAACATTTAAATATTCTAATTGTTGTGCTAAATCTGTTTGGAAAAAGCAATTTGGCCGTGTTTTTTCTAAGATGTAATCTGTATTGGGATCAATATTTAATTCAGCAATGAGTTGAGTCATTGGACTATTTGGTGCGAGTCCTGTGCCAGCTAAACCAACATGACGTATCGCAAAAATCGGAATGTGTTTAACACGCGCATATTCAATGAGCTGATTGACGTTTTTCAACAATTGATCAGCTTGAAATGGAGGATGCTGTGCATGAAATAGGCCATTTTGTAGATCAATAACGAGTAAGGCTTGTTTATTGTGATACTCAGACATGAGTTTCTCCGTAAATATTGACCAAATCACGGAGCAAAAAATAACCCCGCTCATTGGCAGGGTTGGTTTCTACATTTTATTTTAATGTATACGTCCGCACTGCCGATGCAGTGTGGTGGTGAATAATTTAAATAAAATGATGGGTTGCATTGCAGTTATTACCTATATTGGACTTTACTTCCGTACTGGATTAATTGCGATTTTCGCGTCGGCGGCGCAGTTCGGCTTGCACCCACGCGACTGACTGCTTCATGTCTTGCCGTAGTGATGCGATCTCGGATTGCGTCAACACTCGGGGCCTGTCTGAGATGCCCAGCTTCTTCTTGGGTGAGGTGGTCAATGCCATCAAATTTCTCCTTGATACCCACATACACTTTCACAAGATGTCTTTTTTGACCTTAAAGCCAAGCTAGTTTTATCAAAGTACTTTAATTAAGTTAAAGTTTTTAATAGTGCATGTCACTTTAAAACTTGTAAAAAGATATTTAGGGTCTGTTGGCATTTCATAAATGGCTTGCGTTGTAGGTTAAAATTGAGCAGGCAAGGCATTAAACGAAGAGAATAGTGGGTCTATTTTCGAGTTTCATAACGAAGGCTGAGATAATTTTAACCACAACCCTGAGCAAGAACAAAGCACTGCTTTGTTTGCAGCGCAAGGCGCAGCGGGGGACTAGTGTGTTTTTTGCCGCTACGTGTTACCTTGCGAAACGATGTTTCTCATTATTTAGAATGACTAAATTTCGTATTTCGCGCCTAGTATCGCCTAAAAAACACACGTAGTCGCAAACGTAGACGAATTGTCAACAGCCCCTATTTTTTTGAATAAAATCTTTACGTTGTACAAGCACTAAAGCTAACAGAGTTCCGATAACGGCGATTATACCGCCAACGATGCCGATATGGTTGAGCCCATAACTGGTGGTTACTAGGCCACCGAGCAAAGCGCCACCACCAATACCTACATTGTAAAGTCCTGAATAAATTGCCATCGCGACATCAGTGGCATCAGAAGCTAAAGCCAAGGTTTTGGCTTGTTGAGCTAAGCTAAAGCAAATAATCGCCATGCCCCAAAATAAACTTAGTAGACTAAAACTGGTAAAATCAGTACTCAGTGAAGTCAACAATAACATCGAAACAGCCAGTACAGCACTACTTAACGGTATCGGAAGTTTTGGATATTTTTTGGCAAATTTACCAAATAAATAAGAGCCAAAGAAACCCGCTGCGCCATAGATTAACAATAAGGTTGTGGTCTGTGTCGAGCTAAAATGCGCAACATTCAGAGCAAAAGGTTCGATATAACTGTATGCGGTAAATTGTGCGGTAATCACAATAATGGTCAGAGCAAAAACAATCATCAGGCTTGGGCGTTTTAAAAATACCTTTAAACTACTCAGAGAACCTGAATTGACGCTTGGTAAGCGTGGTAATGTTTTAGCTAAGATGACGCAAACTATAGCCGCACCAATTGCAATCAAAGCAAAAGTATTACGCCAACCATAAGATTCACCAATCATTCGTCCAAATGGAATACCTAAAACCATTGCCAATGCTGTACCTGTGGCCAATAGCCCCAAAGCTTGGAACTCCGTACCTTTGGGTGCGACTCGCACTGCCAGTGATGCAGTGATTGACCAAAATAAAGCATGAGAAAATGCGATACCAATTCGACTGATCAGGAGTACATCGAAACTCCATGCAAAATAAGATAATGCATGACTGGCCACAAAAACCATAAATAAGATGATCAGTAAAAAGCGCCGTTCAATATTTTTGGTCAATAACATGATCGGCAATGAAATGGGTGCAACAACCCATGCATATAGAGTAATCATGATGCCAACATCAGTTGCAGGCATCGCAAAGCTTTTTCCAATGTCGCTTAGTAAAGCAACAGGAACGAATTCTGTGGTATTGAAAATAAATGCTGCGAAAGCAAGGCTAATCACACTGATCCATTGCTGGGATTCACTGGGGGCAGGTTGAGGTGCTGGTGTTTGGGGAGATAAGGCAGACATGGTCAATATTAAAAGAGGTTAGCGTTAAATTTTAGGCTGAATTGTGGATAAAGTTAAGCTAAGTTTGTTGTATCAAAAATAAAACTGTCAGACAAAATTTAACAATAATTCAAATATAGTTATGGCATTTTGAATAGGCCTATAAATTTAAACGTATATAAGAGTAAATAAAATGTTAGAAATCAGACATAAAGATGATGGTAAAAAAGGTGAATTTTATATTGGTGAAGAAGGTCACCATTTGGCTGAAATGGCATACACATGGGCGGGTGAAAATATGTTGATTATTGACCATACAGTTGTAGAAGATGAATTGCGTGGTCAAAGTGTAGGTCGAAAATTATTAGATCAAGTTGTAGAGATGGCTCGCTCAAAGAATGTGAAAATTATTCCACTCTGCCCTTTTTCAAAATCAGTATTTGATAAAGATCAATCGATTCATGATGTTTTGAAATCTTAAGTTTGCTTTGCTACAGTGGAATTGTGTTATAGAACATCCATGAGAAAGAATATATGCAATTCCAACATGTAGATAATCAACAAAAAGGCGAATTTTACTTTGATAATGAACAAGGTAAGCGAATTGCTGAGATCAGTTATTTATGGCATGGTGCACATCAGATCATTGCGAACCATACTTGGGTAGATGACTCCTTGCGTGGTCAAGGAATTGCGCGTCAGTTGTTGGATACTTTGGTTGAATTTGCGCGTGAAAAGCAGCTTAAAATTGTACCCACTTGTTCCTATGTCGAAGTCATGTTTAGACGTGATAAAAGTTTTGTTGATGTGAAAGCTTAGCTTTATTGTGTGCCCAATGTTCATTGGGCCGTTCAGATTCAGATTCGGTTAGAAGATTAAACATGTTTAAAAAAATGATAATCACTGTATTGTTATTGAGCAGTTCATCGTTCAGTTTAGCAATGAGTTGTTTTGAATTAAATTTACAAACCTATAAAAAAGAGCAAGAAATACAGCCACGTTGGGAGTTGTTAGGCAAATCTAAACATCGTATTTATTTTTATTCAGCGCCCAAAAACATCTGTAAGATGAATGATACTTTTGTGCTTCAAAATGATAATGTCACGGCTTATTCAATCTATAAAGACAGAAAAAAACAACACTGGGTTTATGTGATATTTAATGATCCAAATCAAAATATAGAAGATGATCTGGTTGAAGGTTGGGTCAAGCTTAAGGATTTTAAACTTATTGAAAGTACACCCTCAGTAAATCAATAAAAAAACCCACAAAATTTTGTGGGTTTTCTACACTTTATTTCGACTTATTTTGCTTTTAATGCTGCAATCAATTTTTGATGTAATCCACTAAAACCACCATTGGACATAATCACCACAGCATCGCCCTCACCTGCTTGTGTAACAACGGTACTGATAATGTCATCCAGTGTACGAGCCACAACGGCTTTATTGGTTGCAGCGTCAATGACAGGCTGTAAATCCCAGTCCAGACCTTCAGGTTGATACCACATCACTTCATCTGCAAGACGTGCAGAATGTGCCAAGCCATCTTTATGACTGCCCATACGCATGGTGTTTGAACGTGGTTCAATAATCGCCCAAAGCTTACGTTCGCCTAAACGTTTACGTGCACCTTCAAGCGTTGTATCAATCGCAGTTGGGTGATGGGCAAAGTCATCATATATCTCAATACCATTCACCGTATCAAGTAATTCCATTCGGCGTTTCACCCCACCAAAATTCGATAAGGCTTCACATGCTGTTTCAATTGAAACGCCGACATGTTCAGCTGCTGCAATGGTTGCCAAAGCATTGGCAACACTGTGTTGCCCTGTCATATTCCACTTCACTTCACCTTTTACTACGCCGTGTTGAAGCACTTTAAAATGTGAACCATCCGTAGAAAGCTGTTCAGCATAAACTTCAGCACTGTTATTGGCGTCAAGTGAAGTCCTTACGACAGGTGTCCAACAACCCATTTGCAACACTTCATCAATATTGGTTTCGCTAATTGGGGCAATGATACGACCTTCACTTGGAATGGTACGGACCAAATGATGGAATTGTTTTTGAATCGCTGCTAAATCATCAAAAATATCGGCATGGTCAAATTCAAGATTATTTAAAATCGCAGTTTTTGGATGGTAATGTACGAACTTAGAACGTTTATCAAAAAAAGCAGAGTCATATTCATCTGCTTCTACACAGAAATATTTTCCACCACCTAAACGTGCGCTTTCACTAAAGCCTAAAGGTACACCACCAATTAAAAAGCCAGGATTTAAACCCGCTTGATCCAGTACCCAAGCCAGCATTGTTGTTGTGGTGGTTTTACCATGGGTACCTGCAACACCAAGCACATGTTTGCCTTGTAAGACATGGTCAGCAAGGAATTGTGGACCTGAAATATATGCTAAACCTTCATTGAGCATATATTCCACTGCATCTATACCACGCTTCATTGCATTGCCTACAATGACAAGATCTGGATGTGGTTGTAAATGACTACGGTCATAGCCTTGCATTAAGGTAATGCCAGCATTTTCGAGTTGGGTCGACATCGGTGGATAAACGTTCGCATCTGAACCGGTGACCTTATGTCCTAAATCACGCGCCAATAGCGCCAATGAACCCATAAAGGTGCCGCAAATACCCAAAATATGCAGATGCATTCGTGTTAACTCCAGTGCTTTTATAGACACATCACTTTGTTGTTGTGGTGTAGCCGTTTCATTTGATTTGAAAGCAACGATAGCAAGGGTTAAGGCGAAAAGATAGTTTTTCTTGTAAGGATAAAATCAATTAGAATTAAACATGATCGTTAGCATTAGGTTCATCAAAACTCAACATTGTCATAGCAAAGAAATATAGGCTATCTTCTTTGCCATTTTGCAAAAATTTAATAACTTTATTCAAAGGAAAAGCTTGGCTATTTCCATCTGTTAAAATAGCTGCAAATTCAAGTGAGTCTTCAATATCATTAAAAAAATGGGGGTCTTTTTGTTTTGCCGTTTCAAAATCAATCCAGTACCATTTTTTCATATGATCATTTTTACGAATAGATTCTCCAACATAAGCAGCTGTTCTAACCACAACTGGGATAATTTTATTATCTAATTCAAGATTATAATTACCAATTGAAAGTAAATATTCATCAATATGTTTAATACTTTCTATTGAATAATCCATATTTAAATGATCAAAGAATTCAATATTCGGGATAGGATTTTGTTTCTCCATCGTTAACATATTGGCTAAATCTGCAAATGCGAGGTTAATTTCTGGTAATTCAGCAATAGAACTTGGATTTTCAGAATTTGATTTTGAAAAAAACTTTTTTAATAAATTGAATATGGTATTTAATAAATTTTTCATATGGTTTTTTAAAAATAGTCGTTTTGGATTGTAATTGTCAGGATACGAATAATTTTACACCGTATTTGTTAAAATATCACCAAAATTTAGGTTGTATAGCATGTCCCTCCCCCTTTTATTACTAATTATCTCCAACTGTTTTATGACCTTGGCTTGGTATGGGCATTTAAAATTCTTACATGATGCACCTCTGTGGCAAGCGATCTTGTTTGGTTGGATCATTGCCTTACTTGAATACAGCTTTATGATTCCCGCAACACGTCTATTGGCGCAACATGGTTGGTCGTTGGGGCAAATGAAAATCACCCAAGAAGTGGTCACACTGTTGGTGTTTGTTCCATTTATGATTTTCTTGTTTAAACAACCATTTAAATTAGATTATTTATGGGCGGGTTTATGTTTAATGGGCTGCGTGTTTTTTGTGTTTAGAAGCCAGTAGATGAGCTGTGATGATGTGAATTAACAAGGATTTTACTCAGACAGCATATTCATCTCATGTCCCAATCTTTAGCAATTTTTCTGTTATTTACGGGGTCGAGACCATATTTATTCTCAAGTCAAACGGCTTTTAGGCTGCTGCTTTAAAAAAAATTGACTTCCTACGTCTGTTAAATTTTCGTGAGATGAAAAATCAGTCTATAATAGCGAGCTTCTTGATATTCATTTAAACACTGATCACCAGTATTTAAACTTCCTTACATTCGTTTATGGAATATATGCAATGAATGCGGCCGCTGTACAAGACGCTCCTCTCGTTGGAATTATTATGGGTTCTCAATCAGACTGGGCAACTCTCGAAAACACTGCCAATATGCTGAAACAGCTTGGTGTTCCTTTTGAAGCCGAAGTTGTTTCTGCGCATCGTACGCCAGACCGCTTATTTGAATATGCTGAAACAGCACGTGAACGTGGTATTCAGGTGATTATTGCTGGTGCTGGTGGTGCAGCACATTTACCAGGAATGTGCGCAGCAAAAACAGATTTGCCTGTGCTGGGTGTTCCTGTGAAATCTTCAATTTTAAATGGCGTTGATTCATTGTTGTCTATTGTACAAATGCCTGCAGGTATTGCAGTTGGCACATTGGCAATTGGCCCTGCGGGTGCAACCAATGCCGCAATCATGGCCGCTCAAATTTTAGGTTTAACTCGCCCTGAAATCGCAAAAAATGTTGCAGATTTCCGTGCCGCTCAAACCGATAAAGTGGCAAGTAAAAATATTCCGGGTCAAGCTTAAAAACGGGACACAGGTTATGAATAAAACCATCGGTATCTTTGGTGGTGGTCAACTCGGCCGTATGATGGCGCAAGCTGCGCTCCCATTAAATATCCAATGCACATTTTTTGAAGCTGATGCGGATTGTCCATCTGCAATATTGGGACACGTTTTTAGCACTAAAGCTGAAAATGGGTTACAAGATTTTATTGCCAGTGCAGATGTTTTTAGTCTGGAATTTGAAAATACGCCATTGATTGATGTTGATGTATTAACCAAGCAAAAAGATCTGTATCCGCCACGCCAAGCTTTAGCAATCGCACAACATCGTCTTTCTGAAAAAGCTTTATTTGATGAGCTGGAAATTCCTGTTGCGCCGTATAAAGCAGTCGATTCATTGGAGACACTTAAGCTTGCAGTGAGTGAATTAGGCTTACCAATCGTACTTAAAACTGCGACAGGTGGTTATGATGGTAAAGGTCAATTTGTACTGCGTTCAGTCGATCAAATTGATCAGGCATGGGCTGAGTTGGGGCCAGCAGGATCATTAATCGCTGAAAGTTTTGTGATTTTTTCTCGTGAAGTGTCAATTATTGCGGTGCGTGGTATTGATGGTGATGTAAAAACTTGGCCTTTGGCTGAAAATCATCATCACAATGGTATTCTCTCGCATTCAATAGTTCCTGCTCCAAACAGTGCTGATTTACAGCCCGTTGCGCAGGAATACATCACCCGATTGTTAAACCATTTGAACTATGTTGGTGTGTTAACACTTGAATTGTTTGTGACTGAAAAAGGCTTATATGCCAATGAGATGGCACCACGTGTGCATAACTCTGGGCATTGGTCAATTGAAGGCGCAGTATGTTCGCAATTTGAAAATCACATTCGCGCTGTGGCAGGTTTACCACTGGGTTCAACCGAAGTGGTTCGACCAACAATGATGGTAAATATCATCGGGCAACATCCTAAATCCGAAGATGTTTTAGCGTTAAAAGGTGCACATTTACACCTTTATAATAAAACAGAACGTGAAGGTCGTAAAATTGGTCATATCACCCTGATGCCAAATGATGCTGCTGAATTAACGACTTTATGTCGTCAATTGGCGAAGATTTTACCGAATCCATTGTCATTAAGCGAAGATATGAACATTTAAGCTTGATTTTGTATGTAAAAAAAGCGGTCAAACTCTTGCCCGCTTTTTTCTACTCTGCTGTTCTGTATCATGACGCTCCCCCTATTTTATCGCTAAGCAATGACCCAAAAATGGATCATTTTCTGGGGCTATAAAAACAAGAATGATGATAAAAACAGCTTCAATAAACAGAAAAACAAGCATCTATTTTTAAATTCAAAGTTCAAATTTAAAGGGTTTAGAACATTTGAATTCAAAAGTATTAACAGCAAAACCCAAAAAGTTATCCACTTTGAATTTAAATTAACTTGAAGGTGTTTTTTGAATTTAAAACTTTAAATTTAAACTTTTGCTTGCTCGAAGTGAAAACAACGACTGTGGATAAGTTTTGATTCATCAATCCAAAATCCAAATTGTGGATAAAAATAAACACTTAAGCGAGTTTTTATGGGATTGAGTGGAATTTTAAATTTAAAGCTAAGGTTGCTAAAATAATGATGTTTTTTGAATTCAAATTTGTGTGAAAGTTTTGAATTTAAAAAATGATAAGTTTGCTGGGGTGTGGATAACTATATTTAAATTCAAAACAGTGAACTGTGGATTGTGAATTTAAAATCAAAAAATGAATTCAAAATTTACGTTTTTACATCTGTCATTTTATTCACAGACTGCTATGGTATTCACATAATTTAAATTTAAAACCATTTTGTGGATATTATGCGTCATTTAACTTTGATTTGTGGATCTGTTTTGTTGGCAGCATCGCATGCCAATGCTGAATTAATCATTAACGGTCAGGCTGTATCTAGCTCACCTATCACAACAACACCGAATACAAGCTATACACCCAATTCTAATTTTCAAAGCTGTATTGCAAATTTACGTTCGCAAGCAATCAGTTCAGGTGTTAGTGGCACAACCTTTGATCGTTATACGCAAAATCTAACGCCTGATTATTCGGTCATCAGCAAACTGGATTATCAACCTGAGTTTTCAACACCGATTTGGGATTATCTTTCAGGTTTGGTCGATGAAGAGCGGGTAGAGAAAGGCCGTCAAATGCTGGCTCAGCATCGTGAAGTTTTAAACCGTGTCTCAGCAGCTTACGGCGTTCCAGCAGAAACGGTTGTTGCTGTTTGGGGCGTGGAAAGTAATTTTGGTGACATTTCAGGAAAATATCCTTTATTACAAGCGTTGGGAACTTTAAGTTGTGAAGGGCGTCGACAAGGTTATTTCCGAGGTGAATTCTTTGCCACAATGCGTATTTTACAACGAGGTGATTTACGCGAAGAACAGTTAAAAGGTTCATGGGCAGGGGCATTTGGTCATACTCAATTTATGCCTTCAACGTATGAAGAATTGGCTGTAGATTTTGATGGTGATGGTCGACGTGACTTGGTTTCAAGTACTTCGGATGCTTTGGCATCAACAGCAAACTTTTTGAAAAAACGTGGCTGGCAAACGGGAATGCCGTGGGGCTTTGAAGTAAAAATTCCAGCTGGCGCCTCTGTAGGTGGGGAAAGTCGTCGTAATAAAAAATCGTTGAGCACTTGGGTAAATCGTGGTTTTACTCGTGTTGACGGTACTCCAATCATTCAAGGCAATTTATCGGAAGGCGCTCAGGCTGGTTTAATGATGCCTGCGGGTGCAAATGGTCCAGCATTCTTGGTGTTTAAAAATTTTGATGCAATTTATTCGTACAATGCTGCGGAAAGTTATGCACTGGCAATTGCACATTTGTCTGATCGTTTACAAGGCAAGGGCAGTTTTCAAACTGCATGGCCAACTGACGATGCAGGAACATCTCGTACAGAACGCCGAGAAATTCAAAATTATTTATTGAAAAAAGGCTATGCGATTGGCGATGCAGATGGCTTGATTGGTGATAAAACGCGTCAGGCTATTCAGCAAGAGCAAGTGAAGTTAGGATTAAGCCCAACAGGGCGAGCAGGGCAACAGATTTTAAAAGCTTTTAGAAATGAAGCGGCAAAGAATATGATGCAATAAATATTTGATCTCACTTAATAAGGTCTGCATAAGCAGACCTTTTTTTATGTGGATTATTCAATTGCGAAAGGGTCAATTTTGACTGCTTCTAAGACATCTAAAATCACAGCGGTAACATCCTGCGTATGATCACGATCATTAAAGATTTCATAGGCTGTAATGGTTACATCGGTATCACTAGGTAACTGTTTTTGTTCTTCTTCAATTAAATGTTGAATTGGCAATAAGGTCTGTTTAATTTCAAGGTGTAGAACATCTTTAAACTCGACATTGTCGTCTTCTAGTTCAATGATCTGTTCGTTGAAATAAGGCAGCAGAATCGAATGGAGATAAGGTTGAAGTTCAGTAATATCAAAAATTTCAATATCACGAGTTTGCTCAATCGTGCTGATATGATCATTTACTTCTAAAATAATATGATAATAGCTCACAGTCATCTCCTCAATTTATTGCTTCAGGGATTCACAATAACATGATTTTGCATAAAACTGATTTAAATACATAAATAAATTATGGATTTAAAATTGATAATCATCGCTAAATTTTGCTTATCGTTGTCTTGAGTTTAGCATGGCTAAATCTGCTGTGGTTAATCTAAAATTTTTCAAATCTTGTTCTTTCATCATTGGATACATGAGTGCTTTAGGATCATTATTGTGCGCTAAGCCCAAAGCATGCCCAAGCTCATGTGCAATCGTGACACGTAAATCTTCGTCCGATGTAAATTCATAGATATTAATGGTTTTACCATCGAATACGCCTTTATCAAATTGGCGCGGTTGGAAACGACTATTAAAGTGATCCACAGATTGATTGTATTGTTGATTGACAGCGTTGAGTTGTTCAACTTGACGATTTAACTCATAGACTTTTTGATTATAAATATCTAACTGCTGTTTGAGTTGGTTCTGCTCGATGATCAGTTGATTTTTCTGCTGATCTAACTGCAATCTTGCTGAGGCATCTAAATTTTGATGGGATTGATTAAGGGTATTGACCAGCTGATTATACTGGTCAACTTTATGTTGATAATTGGTTTTTTGCAGATCAAGCTCATCATTGGTACGATCTAATTCAGCGTGAAGTTGCTGAATTTTTTGCTTTTCACTTTGTGTATATTGTTGGGTATTTTGCAAAATACGCAACTCTTGGTTTCTGGCGCTAGATTCCGCTTGGCGTTCGTCATAAATTAAGTTAATCGTCAGTTTGGCATGATCATCATAAACAAAGAGACTTTTCATGGTCCCTTGATGCCAAATATCTGTGGCTTGTTGTGCCAAATTTTGTACTTGCTGTTTACTGACATGAAAACGTGGATCTACCTCGCCAATACGATAACGTAAGCGAGTATCTAAAGGATGCGTGATACGATCAATGGCAGAATTATGATTCAATTGCGGATACATCATGCGCTGTATCGCAAAATAAGCAGTAAAGGCAATTACACAGAGTAGAATCCAAAAACGCATGATTGATTTAAAAATAATTGTTGTTGTGGATAATTTATCTGAAAATATAAGAATCGCAAATGCTTAAGCAAGTAAAGCTTGCGTGATCAATACAAATATTGATTTCAATTGATGACGTTTTTAGCAGTCAGCTTTAGGTGGAAAGCAGCAATATGAATGGAACGCTGAGTTTGGGCATCGCGATGGAAGGTTCATTCACTTAATCAGTTTATTTAAGCGTTAAACAGGACTTGGATATCAATAAATAAGAGAATAAAAGCAAAAACACTGAGTAATCGATTCATCCAAACAGATCTTTTTAAATAGTCAGGGCTGATATATAAAGCTTTGAATTGTAAGGGATGCAACATGATATAGCTGATTTTCTGTTTAAATACCGGAGTGACAGATTGTTGTTGTTGCTTTAAAACCACTTGGCGCAGAATAAAAGCATTTAGCCACCAGAGTATAAATAGAATGAGTAAAATAATGCTGATACTCAATGTCAAACGAATCCAAGCATTCTGTTCAAAATAGGCAATTTCAGTATAAAAATGGCTCATCAATACAATGCTGACCAGTAACATAGTGCGATAAAAAGTTTGCCGTGTAAATTCAAGGTGCAAAGGATGATTGAGCTTTTGTTTATCCGCTTTACTCACGATTTTCCCTGCAAAAATTGCAAAACCATGACATAGAATTTCTAAAAAGAGATATAAGCCAATGCTGATGGCAAGCGTTTTATACATGATTAATCGTGTTCAAAAATAGGTCGATATAGTGATGGCGTCACTAAAATCATCAATAAAATTCCAGAACAAACAAAGGCCAGATCGTTAAAAATCGCTGCATAACTGGTCATGTAAATCCAGTGCATAAAGGGCATAAAATAAATCAGAAATATGGGGGAAAATGTATAGAGATAAGCCTTTCGTGCCCATTCTTTTTTTAAACATAAACCAAAAGTGATGATGAGGATGATTAAACCTGCAATCGACATAACTCCCAATTCCCAAGCTTGCGGGTCTTGGTAAAGTGTTTTATCCAGAAGTTCTAACTCGGGTTCAGTACTGTATATATCGATGACTGCTGCAATGATAGGCAATATAAATTGCGCTATGATCAAGCTGTAATACACAGTATTGGATACAGCAGGAGAGTTTTTCATCATTTGACTCATTATTATTGTGATAATTAAGATAAAAGATTTAGTGAAGATTGGCAATTGATCAATAAGAAAAACCACTCGATGACTGGAGTGATTTTTCGAGCTTTTTTATAGCACAATATCACTGACGAAATGTTGCACCACGTCGGTTAAATCTTTGGAAAGATAATGTTGTGTATAGGGCTGTTTAAAATGAGCATGGTAAGCCTGTTCCGAGTCGAAGCGCTCCCAAAGTAGTAAACGCGTCGGCTCTTGTTGGCATTGATGCAGTTGAAATAAGCTACATCCCGGTTCTTGTTGAAGAGTGAGCTTACATAATGTTTGTAAGGCTTCACGGGTTTCTAAGATTCTGTCTTTATCTTTAATTTTTAATTCTGCAGTGATGTAAAAACCTGAACTTAACATTGTCTACTCCTAACTCAAATCGTGAGTCAAAAATATTAACTGCTCGAGTTCACTCTAGTTCAAGCATTTTTTGTGCATATGCTTCAATTTTATAGTCAACAATACTTTGTTCTTGCTTGAGTCTTTGAATTTCTTGTTTTAATTGAACGGAATGGGCAATAAGAAGATCTTGTCTTTGTTTTAAGGTTTGCTACTCCTTGTAGTCGAAATTGGGCAAAATCTTGCATTTTTTCTAAAGGCATGCCTGTTGATTTTAAGCGTTTTACCCATTCAAGCCATTCCAGATCAAGTTTGGTATATACACGTCGCCCAGATTGATTACGATGGATATTTTTCAGTAAGCCTATTTGTTCATAATAACGCAGGGTATGGATAGAGAGTCCAGTTTTTTTAGAGATATCAGAGATAAACAAAAGTGACTCCATCGCTTTACGGATAAAAATAGATCATATAAAAAAACCGCTCAATCTCTTGAGCGGTTTTCTAAGATTAAAGTGACAAATTATTTTTTGTCATCTTTAACTTCAGTGAATTCAGCATCTACAACGCCATCATCAGCTTTTTGCTGTTGTTGACCTGCATCACCACCGAATTGGTTAGGATCGAAGCCTTCAGCGCCGCCTTGACCTTGAGCTGCTTCATAAGCACGTTGAGTGATCGGCATAATGATGTTTTGTAAAGCTTCAGTTTTTGCTTTAATCGCATCAACATCATTTTCTTTTGCAGTCACTTCTAACTCAGAAACTGCTGCTTCAATTGCAGTTTTTTCATCAGCAGTAACTTGTTCGCCAAGATCTTTCACAGCTTTGTTTGCAGAAGCAACTAAAGCATCAGCTTCGTTACGTGCTTTTGCAAGCTCTTCAAACTTACGATCTTCTTCAGCATTTGCTTCAGCATCTTTGATCATTGCTTCGATTTCAGCATCAGACAAACCAGAGTTTGCTTTGATCTGGATCGATTGTTCTTTACCAGTGCTCTTGTCTTTTGCTGATACTTTTAAGATACCATCAGCATTGATGTCGAACGATACTTCAATTTGTGGCACACCACGTGGCGCAGGTGGAATGTCGCCTAATTGGAAGTTACCCAACAATTTGTTTTGTTGAGCCATTTTACGCTCACCTTGGTAAACTGAAATATCTACCGCTGGTTGGTTATCTGCTGCTGTAGAGAACACTTGAGATTTCTTCGCAGGAATCGTGGTGTTTTTCTCAATAATTGCAGTTAATACGCCACCCATGGTTTCGATACCAAGTGTTAATGGTGTTACGTCAAGTAAAAGTACGTCAGTTTTGTCACCAGACAATACTGCACCTTGAATTGCCGCACCAATTGCAACAGCTTCATCCGGGTTCACATCTTTACGAGGTTCTTTACCGAAGAACTCTTGTACTTTCTGTTGAACCATTGGCATACGTGATTGACCACCAACCAAGATCACGTCAGAGATGTCAGAAGTCGAAAGACCTGCATCTTTAAGTGCTATACGGCAAGGCTCAATTGTACGCGCAACTAAATCAGCAACTAAACCTTCTAGTTTAGCACGTGTTACATTCATCACTAAGTGTTTAGGACCAGTTGCATCCGCAGTGATGTATGGCAAGTTGATTTCAGTCGAATTAGATGAAGAAAGCTCAATTTTAGCTTTTTCAGCTGCTTCTTTTAAACGTTGTAATGCAAGTGGATCTTGTTTCAAGTTGAAGTTTTGCTCTTTCTTGAACTCTTCAACCAAATAGTCGATCAATGCATTATCGAAGTCTTCACCACCAAGGAATGTATCACCATTGGTTGACAATACTTCGATTTGTTGGTCGCCATCTAGGTCAGCGATTTCAATGATTGATACATCAAATGTACCACCACCTAAGTCATATACAGCAACTTTACGGTCGCCTTCTTTTTTGTCCATACCGAACGCAAGTGCAGCAGCAGTTGGTTCGTTAATGATACGTTTAACTTCTAGACCAGCAATACGACCAGCATCTTTTGTTGCTTGACGTTGCGCATCATTGAAGTAAGCAGGAACAGTAATAACAGCTTCTGTTACTGTTTCACCTAAATAATCTTCCGCAGTTTTTTTCATTTTTTTCAAAATTTCTGCAGAGATCTGTTGCGGTGCAAGTTTTTTGTCGTTTACTTCAACCCAAGCATCACCATTATCAGCTTTGATGATTTTGAATGGTGCAATACCGATATCTTTTTGTACTGCTTGGTCTTGATACTTACGACCAATTAAACGCTTGATTGCGAATAATGTATTCTTAGGGTTAGTCACTGCTTGACGTTTAGCAGATTGACCCACAAGAATTTCGCCATCTTTATATGCAACGATAGAAGGTGTTGTACGTGTACCTTCAGCATTTTCAATCACTTTAACTTTATCGCCTTCAAGTACAGCAACACATGAATTCGTTGTACCTAAGTCAATACCAATAATTTTAGCCATAAATCAAATTCCTCTAAATTCTTTTGAATCCCTGGTTTCCTCTTTTTGCAAAGGGGAGTTAAAAGGGATTTTCTTGTTATCCGATATGAGAGCCATTCAAAAATTTTCAAGTCATGATTTGTGAAAATTCATGAAAATATTTTTAAAAAGCTCCTATTTATTACGCTTATTGACCAACCATCACCATTGCAGGGCGAAGTAGTCGACCATTTAAGGTGTAGCCTTTTTGCAAAACTGTGCCAATTTGGTTAGCTTGTGCATTTGGGTCGATCCCGACAGCTTGATGTAAGTCCGCGTTAAAACCATTGGTTGTGTCTGCTTCAACAACACCGAATTTTTCTAAAGTGGTGAGAAGTGATTTCAAGGTCAGTTTTACGCCTTCGAGTACAGGTGTTTCTTCATCACCACCTGCGAGAATCGCACGCTCAAGGTTGTCGACAGAATTTAATAATTCTTTCGCAAACTTTTCTAACACGATGTCTTTATGCTTTTCAGCATCACGTTGAATACGTTCTACACTTTTTTGTGCTTCATAAACTGCATTTGCAGTACGTGCTTTTTCGAGTTTTAAGCTCTCTTCAAGATGACTGATTTGAGCCTGTAAAGCTTCAACGGTAACTTCAACCTGTTCATTTTCAGCCTGAGTTTGCTGTTCGGCTTGCTCGTTTTGAATATCTTGGGCTTCTTGATTCTGCTCAGTTGCCATTGATTTACTCCGTTTAAATGGGTTCTTAAACATGTACAGTCCTTATCGGCAGCAGTTTTGCACTGTGTTCATTTTTGAACTGCCATGATCGTTTAATTCATTAATGAATAAGAAATGTGGGCGAGCCGCTAAAATTCAAGCAGTTTTAGACATTATTTAATGAAATTCAGTGAAAAAAGCTGATCTAAGAGAGAAATCCCAAAATTTAAAGATATTTTTGTTGGAATAATCATCAAATCAATGATTATTTTTTTAGATTAAAAATTTAAATTTATGGGGAATTGATGCGGTTATTGCTCAAAAATGATGAGTAAATTCAAAAATTAAAATTGAATGAATAGATTAAAATACTTAATTCATATGTAAAACCGATTAAACTTATTGAAAATAAGGCTTTGCGAAAAAGCAATAATTTAATTATCATGCTTCATAGATTCTATGGCTGTAGTTTCTTTTTTTAGTTTGAACAACGTTTTCATAGCTTATCCAATCTTCTTGGGTAAGCTTTTTTTTGTCTTGTTAAAAGCCATTAACAATGTAAGTAATGCGAAACTTTTATGGTAAAAGTATATCTTTTATCAGGCTGACTTTTGCCTAATCACATTGAATCCCATCAAAAAACCCAGCGAAATGAAACAAGTATAATGAAAAAGAAAATCGGTCAATCTAAATCATTGATTTAATAAACTTTGCATAACTTATACGGCAACACCTTAAAAGTCTAACCAAGCTTCAACGAAGTTTGCAGAAAAAATAGCAATCATAGTCAGCACGGCAACGCAGTCCTGTGTTGCCGTTTTTTGATAGAGTGATAAAGGAATTTATGATGAAAAAATCAGGTCTTATTTTTATGCTATTGGCGGGTGTTGCGGTCATGAGTACGGCGTGTACATCAAGTGAAACAACCCAAGCACCTGAAACAACCCAATCAGCACCAATGGGTTCTGCAGATCAACAGCAATCAGCACAAACTGCGACTGTAGATCCGACTCAACAAGGTACTGCTGTTGAGGGCGATGCAACGATTCAGCAATCACAACCTGCTCAAGCAACCAATGACCCAAGTTTAGTTGAACAACCTTCAGCTCAGTAAATTTTAAAATAAAAAATCAGGCAATTTATGGATGCCTCCATTGCCTGATTTTTTATCAATAATTTAAGCACGATGACAAATAAATTAGAATCCAAACAATAAGTTCTTGGTTGATAAAATAAAGCCATTTTTAGCTGCGCCAACATTGAGCAGAATAAACAGACGAATATCGTCGGAAACGTCTATGCATTATAGATTCAATGTCTTGCTCAGATGCCGAAATACTGTGGACACTCGCAGTAGATGCTTTGACTCGGGATGTGTGAGAAGCCACAATTCAGTCTGGCATTCATCGAGGGTGTCGGTCAAAGCGATCAGATCTCTTCATACTCCAACAAGGGATGAATATTCGCGAGTTTGTGTAGTGCGGGCGCAAGCAAACCATGTAGGAGGGTATCCGTGGTGGCGATGCGCACTGTACCGGATACCTGCTCTGGTGTGAGCTGTATGGCGGAACGGGCTTGCTCTAACTGTGTTTCCACTTGCTCGGCATGTTCGGCCAGTACTTGTGCTTGTTCAGATGGTAAATATCCTGCCCGTGAACGTTCAAATAACGGATGCCCTAAGCCACGTTCGATACGACGAATTGCACGAAAAATCGTTGAAGCATCGACGTTTAATCGTTCACCAGCTTTCGCAAGATTAGCCGTTCGTACCAAAGCCAGAATGATTTCTAGATCACGAGCTTCTAGTTTGTATTGCGATTTTGCAATCATTGCTTTCTTATTTGCCTATTTTTATTGTGATATTGCAATCATATGATGAAAGCTATGCATTGGTAAATTGGACGTTTTTATGGCAAATACAACTTCTTGCGCTCTCTATAGTAGTGCATTGCTACATATCCACTTAAGTATTAAGTGGATAGTCGTGTTGTGGTGCAGTGATTGTTTCTTACTGAGTAATGTTGAATGGAGGAACACACAATGAGCCCCCATCTTATCTTGGTCAGCCATGTGCTGTGCCCATATGTGCAACGTGCTGTGATTGTGCTCAAGGAGAAAGGAGTCTGTTTCGAACGTCGTGATGTAGATTTGGCAAACAAGCCAGACTGGTTCAAGGCGTGCTCACCTTTGGGTAAGACACCCGTACTGTTGGTCGATGATGTGCGGATTTTCGAGTCGGCCGTGATCTGCGAATATTTAGAAGATACATTGACACCACGTTTACATCCCAACGATGCCTTGATCCGTGCCCAGCATCGCGCATGGATGGCGTTTGGTTCATCAATGCTCAACAGCATTGGCGCCTTCTACAATGCCAAAAATGATACGGCACTGGATGTGCAAGCCGAGTTGATTCGTGCACAACTGGTGCAGGTTGAGGCGGAACTCGTCAACGGGCCTTGGTTTGCTGGAGAACACTTCAGCCTAGTGGATGCTGTATTTGGTCCAGTATTTCGCTACTTCGATGTATTTGATCGCCTCGGTGATTTTCACTTTTTTGATGATCTACCCAAGACAAAAGCTTGGCGCACGATGCTGGCTGAACGTGCATCAGTGCGAGAAGCTGCACATCCAGACTATCAGATACTTCTTCGAGAGTTTCTTTGCAAGCGAGATTCGGCCTTATCACGCAGGGTTAAGGTGTAGTCAGGGACGTTGCGAGATGTGTCACAGCAATCGGCGCAAAAAACCAAGCTAAGCAATTGCGCCGTATCTAGTTTAAAGCTCACGTGATTTATACGTAAGCTTTGACAGCAGAAATTTTGATGAGACCTTATTCACCCGCCAATGAACATTCAAAGTTGGTTCGATCTACAGTACAACGCGCCCGTTTAAGCACTGACATCATGGTTGGATCGTAAATACCTTGACGGGTTAAATCCATACGCCCATCTCTTAACAGTTTTTGATATTTTTCAGTATCGGCTTTACTTAAATTCAAACGATATTTGGCTGGAATGCCTTCTTCTAAACGTTTGACCATACTGAATTGACGCGGAAGCTGCTTAATAAACCAGGTTCTAGAGTCATTGCCAAAAGTAGCTGGGAATTTCTGAGATCTAAACACCAGATCAGCAGTGACATTGAGCACTGGGAAATTAATTAATGCACCTTTAGAGCCAAGCCCTTTTTCCATTTCTAAGGGTTTAAAGGCATAGGCTGGTGCACCCACCATCGGTACTTCACCGGTATTAAACTTCTTAATAAAATTGGAAATATCGGACGGAACAGGAATTGCCCCGACACGTTCAACCATTGCAATTTGCGCTTTGTCATACGCCAATACTGCGAATTTCTTGCCTTTACCTTTTTCAATGGTATTGATGGCTCGATCATTTACAAAGATATAGGCAGGGCCGATTTGACCGATTCCACCAATTTCTATTTCTTCATTGTCTATCGTGGTTTTTAAGCGTTTTACATTACGCTTATCCAAGACAAAGGTAATCGCCTTGAGCGCAATGGCATTGGTTGGAACACCCCCCAACGCGTCAATTGATCCTGCGAATTTATTGTATTGGCGTGCACGCATTGTGGTGATATAGGCAGCATCACATTTACCATTTTTAAAATCTTTATCAGCAAGCTCTTCATTTTGGTAAGCAATCAGCTGGACATCGGTATGCCATGTTTTTGCAGCGAGTGCCCACTCTTCCATCATTTTATAGGATTCACCAGCTTTCCCTAATAAATCAAAAACACAAATTTCTTGTTTTGCTTGAGAGGTGCTTGATATTCCTAATAATACGATTGTAGTAAGGGCAAGAAATTCCTTTTTCATGTTATATCCTTATACTTAAAACGCGTTTTATTTATACTAAATATAGTAATTTTATTTGAATAAAAATAGAGTTTTTACTCTATTTCCGATGAATAAACCATTGAATAGCTTAATTAATGTGATTTGTTTATCTTAATAAGATATTATTGTGATATTGTTTTGATTATTGGTGTGGGTTTAGTGGCTCCATTAAAATCTTGTTAATTTTGACCGATCTAGAAAAATAAAATAGATTTCAAGTTTTGTTAATCAATAAAACGTATAAGTAAATCTAAAAAACGTATTTTTAATAATATACAAAAAAACCGTACCATGAACCTGATTCCCATCTCTTTTTATTTATTCTAGTCCATACATTAATCATGAAATTTCAGCAACTGATTCTGCTTTGCTCAGCTATAAGCTTATATAGCTATAGTGGTTTGGCAAATGCTCGCCCTATCGTTATTGGTTATCAAACCAACATAGAACCTGCCAAAGTTGCACAGGCTGATGGTGTGTATGACAAAGTGATTGGGAAAAAACTGGATTGGCGCTTATTTAATAGTGGTGCAGAGGTTTTAACTGCATTGGCTTCTGGTTCTGTAGATATCGCACTGATTGGTTCAAGTCCGTTAGGGGCAGCTGTTGCCAATAATTTACCCATAGAGGTGTTTTTAATTTCTACTGATCTGAAAAGTGCGGAAGCCTTAGTAGTGAGAAATGGCTCAGGAATTAATAGTCCTCAGGACTTGATTGGGAAAAAGGTGGCCACCCCATTTGCTTCGACTTCCCATTACAGTTTATTGGGGGCTTTGCAGCATTGGAATATTAAAACCAATCAAATACGGTTGTTGAACCTAAAACCAGCTGAAATTAATGCAGCATGGCGCAGAGGCGATATAGATGCAGCTTTTGTCTGGTCACCTGCACTTGCCAATATTAAGAAAACTGGCAAGGTTATGACGGATGCAGGGCAGGTTGGGCAATGGGGTTCGCCTACATTTGAAGTTTGGGTGGCACGTAAAGATTTTGCACAGAAGCATCCTGAGGTCTTAACAAAGTTTTCTACAGTGACACTGAACTATTACCAATCTTATAACCAGAATAAAAGTCGTTGGACGGCCAATTCAGCTGAAGTGCAAAAAATTGCCAAAATTACCGGCGTAGATGCTCAAGATGTGCCAGCGCTTCTTGCTGGTGCCGCCTATCCAGATCGTCAGGCGCAATTAAGCACTCAATACCTTGGTGGGCGGACTACACAAAATATTGTCAACTCAGTGAACTTTTTAAAAGCACAAGGTCTGGTGAGAAAGGTTTCTCCAAATTATCAACAGTTTATTAACACGCGTTTTATTCAAACATCGAAATAGAGATCGGAAGTATTCATCATGGCTGTATTGACTGTAGAACATGTACAAGCACAGTATCCGGGTGCTGAACAACCGGTACTGAAAGATGTGTCATTTCAGCTGGGCTCTGAGCAACTGATGGTTGCATTAGGTGCTTCAGGCAGTGGTAAAACAACCTTATTAAATTTGATTGCTGGATTTACTCAGCCACAAGCAGGCACTTTAAAACTGGATGGTGAAGCAATCATTGCACCTAGCCGAGACCGTGGTGTGGTGTTCCAAGATGATGTTTTATTGCCTTGGCAAAATGTAGAAGACAATATTGCTTTTGGTTTAGAGCTTGCAGGGGTTGATAAAAAAACACGTCAAAACCGTGCACAAGCATTACTTAAATTGGTGAATTTAGAAGGCTTTGGGCAACGCCATATCTGGGAACTTTCAGGCGGGCAGCGTCAACGGGTCGGTTTAGCACGTGCTTTGGCTTCTGACCCTAAAATATTATTGATGGATGAGCCTTTTGGTGCTTTGGATGCGTTTATTCGTGAACAAATGCAGTGCTTATTATTAGATGTTTGGAAGAGCACGTCCAAACCTACTTTCTTAATTACCCATGACATTGAAGAAGCTGTTTTTCTGGCAACAGATCTGATTATTCTTGCACCAAATCCTGGGCGAATTGTGGAAAAGCTGGAGTTGGATTTTGCTAAACGCTATGCCAATGGCGAGCCAGCACGAAGTATTAAATCAGATCCCAAGTTTATTGAAATGCGAGAGCATGTGTTGAGTTGTGTATTCATTCAAAATAATCAGGATCAATACCATGTTGCTCAGAGCGACCAAGCTCAAGTGGAAAAGGTGGAGTAATGACAGCACAATTAGACCCTAAATTGATCCCTCGTACAGTTGAATCTCAGACTGTGGCGGTGAAGGTTCCACGTGAAGTCAATATTACTTTGATCAGTAGTATCACGATCATTACTTTGATTGCAATTTGGTGGCTGGTCACTACTTTAGGCTGGATTGATGCTTTATTCTTACCATCACCAACCGCCGTGTTGCAGCGTTTCAATGATTTGTTCAGCAATGGCTATATGAGTATTAGCTTGTGGAGTCATATTGGCGCAAGTTTGGGTCGTATTGGCACGGCGTTGATTGCTGCGGTTATCACTGCGATTCCAGTGGGGATTGCGATTGGTCGCAATAAAATTGTGCGGGGTATTTTAGATCCCATCATTGAGTTTTATCGTCCGATTCCACCACTGGCGTATTTACCCTTGATTGTAATTTGGTGTGGTATTGGTGAATTGTCCAAGGTGCTACTGATTTATCTGGCAATTTTTGCACCGATTGTTATTGCAACAGCAACTGGTGTCCGCTCAGTCGACCAAGCCAAAATTCGTGCTGCACAGTCTTTGGGTGCAAGCCCAATGCAAATTATTAAACATGTGGTTTTACCAAGCTCTTTACCGAGCATTTTAACTGGTATCCGTATTGGTCTTGGGGTGGGATGGTCGACTTTGGTGGCAGCGGAGTTGGTTGGCGCTTCTGAAGGTTTGGGTTTTATGGTGCAATCATCTTCACAGCTTTTGGCCACAGATGTGGTGATTGTCGGGATTTTAATTATCGCTGTGATTGCCTTTATTCTGGAAATTGGTTTGC
This sequence comes from Acinetobacter sp. GW821-FHT01E09, assembly GCF_059422385.1. Lineage (NCBI taxonomy): Bacteria > Pseudomonadati > Pseudomonadota > Gammaproteobacteria > Moraxellales > Moraxellaceae > Acinetobacter > Acinetobacter sp. GW821-FHT01E09. The sequence goes on along the minus strand of NZ_JBWKWU010000001.1, from coordinate 4,605,279 downwards.
GTCGTTTGCAAAGAAAATTAGTCCCTTGGGATAAGCAATCTCAGTAAGTTATTTTCGCTACACTGTTCGATAGCATATCGCCATATTTAGTTTTAACATTTTAATATATCGTGAGATGATCGAGGAAGAAATGAACGCTGTTGTTTCAAATATTTTTAAAGTTACCCCATTAAATCCAACGATTGGTGCGCTGATTGAAGGTGTGAATTTCAGTCAGCCTTTAACACCTGAACAAAAGGCTTTGATTGAAGCAGCTTTATTGAAACATCAGGTGATCTTTTTTAGAAATCAGCCGATGACTGCACAGCAACATGCGGCTTTGGCACGTCAATTTGGTCAGTTACACATCCACCCAATTTACCCAAATATTCCAGAACAACCCGAAATCATGGTTTTAGATACGGAATTAAATGATTTACGGGATAATGCATTGTGGCATACCGATGTGACTTTTCTTGAAGCACCAGCAATGGGCGCAATTTTAAGTGCAAAAAAAGTCCCTGCATGGGGTGGAGATACACTTTGGTCAAGTGGAACAGCGGCGTTTGAAGCATTATCCAAGCCGATGCAAGCGATGTTATCTGGTTTAACTGCAACACATGATATTGCACGTTCATTTCCAGTAGATCGTTTTAGTGGTGATCCTGCCGAATTAGAAAAGCTAGAACAGGCTAAGAAAAAACATCCTCCGATTAGCCACCCTGTGATTCGCACTCATCCTGTCACAGGTCGTAAAGCTTTATTTGTGAGTGAAGGGTTTACCACACGAATCAATGAACTCGAAGCTAAAGAAAGCGATGCTGTTTTGAAAATGTTGTTTGAACATATTCAGAAACCAGAGTTTGTAGTGCGTTGGTCGTGGCAGGCCAATGATGTGGCATTTTGGGATAATCGTTGTACTTTCCACTATGCTGTTGATGATTACCGTCCTCAGCACCGTGTTATGAATCGAGCCACTTTGATGGGTGATAAACCTTTTTATCAAGCAGATTAAGGTTTAACTTGTTATAAAAACCAATCAAATTTGATTGGTTTTTTATTTTTGAAACAACTGAAGTTGAATACAACTTTTTGAAACTTCAATATTTAAAAAATACATTAAAGAAAAAATCATAAAATGAGCTGTTGTTCAAAGTATCGGTATGCTGTGTTTGTCGGTGTTCACAAAACAATTTGAATATTCAAGCTCTGATGAAACCTTGTTACTGAGCAATAATGTTTAATTATTCATCAAAATTAAACAAATGATCAACATACTAGGCCATAAATATTTATTGCTTGTTGGAAATATCATGTTGATTAATAATAAAAAGCAAATCATTTTGCTGAGTGTACTGTCTACGCTGTTGGTTGCTTGTAATGATGATAATGATCATTCAAATACTGAAAAACCAGTAGAGGCAAAAGCTTTAGAACTGAATATCTTGCATATTAATGACCATCATTCACATTTAGATGAAGAAAGCATTAAATTTAAAAGCAATGTGGGGACAGGGGATGAAGAGTTTAGTGTTGCAAGTGGTGGATTTGCACGTGTTGCCAGCTTAATTAACCAACTTGCAGTAGAAAAGAAAAATGCTTTAAAAATACATGCAGGTGACGCGATCACTGGCGATTTGTACTATAACTTAACGGATGGGAAAGCAGACGCAGATGCAATGAACACCGTTTGTTTTGATACATTTACGCCGGGTAACCATGAGTTTGATTCTAAAGATGATGGATTAAAGAAATTTATTGGTTTCTTGGATCAAAGTTCTTGTAAAGACAAAACCCAAATTTTAACGGCCAATGTCAGTTTTGGTGCATCATCACCACTGTATAAAACCAACCGTATTTTGAAGTCACAAGTGTTTGAAAAAGAGGGGGTGAAATTTGCAATCATTGGTTTAACGGTTGCCAAGAAAACCAAAAACTCTTCGCAACCGAATGCTGATACATTGTTTGCAGATGAAATTGAAACAGCGCAAAAAGAAATTAATCAATATAAAGCGCAAGGCATTAAAAATATTATTCTTCAAACCCATGTGGGATACGACTTAGACCAACAGTTGGCAAAATCACTTACCGATGTTGATGTGATTATTGGGGGTGATTCACATACATTATTGGGCCCTGACAGTCTTAAAAAATATGGCATGACACCAGAAGGTGCTTATCCAACACAGCTGAGAAACAAAGATGGTCAATTGGTCTGCGTTGCGCAAGCTTGGCAATACAGTTATATCGTGGGTGATTTAAATGTGAAGTTTGACAAGAACGGGAATGTCGAAAGCTGTAGTGGGACACCACATGTACTTATTGGCAATAACTTTACCCGTACCGCCAAAGACGCAAAAGCAGTCACCGAAACAGAAAAACAAGCAATACTGACGCAATTTAAAACAGATCAGGTTCCATTTACTGTTGTAGCACCACTACAAAAGACCTTGGATGTTTTAAAACCGTATCAGGAACAAAAGAAAAAATTTGCTCAGGAAATCGTAGGTCAAGCCACAGATAATCTCTGTTCACGTCGAGTTCCTGGTACACAACGTGATGTAAATCGTTCAACACTCGGCGATATCTGTAATAAGAATACCCATGTCGATCAACATGGTGGAGATATTCAACAAATTATTGCTGAAGCGTTTTTACAACAAGGAAAGACCTTCTTTGGCGCTGATATCTCATTCCAAAATGGTGGTGGTGTCCGTGAAGATGTTGCTTTAGGGGATGTGACAGTTGGTAAAATTTATAATGTCTTACCGTTCAAGAATACATTGTTGCGTTTAGATCTGACGGGTGCTGAAGTTAAAGCCACCTTAGAGGATGCAATAGATGGTGTGATTACCCAGAATAATACGGGTAGTTACCCATATACCGGTGGTATGCGTTGGAATGTTGACTTTACCAAAGACAAAGGCCAGCGTCTTAACCAAATACAAGTACGTAATGCATCTGGGCAATATGAAAATCTTGATCTCAATAAGACTTACAAAGCGATCACGATTGATTTTCTTGCCAATGGTGGTGACTACTATACCACCTTGAAAACCATTACTGGTGAGCGCCGTGTGAATGTTGGCTTAGACTATGCTGAGGCTTTCCTCAAATATGCCCAAGGTTTGGCTGGTCAGACAGGTCAAAAGAAAATTAATAAATTAGCAACGGCTGAATACAGTACCCAGCTATTTATCGATAAAGCAAAATAAACTGAAACAGACAATCAAAATCCCGCTTCGGCGGGATTTTTTCGTTGGTTCATTGATGAAAACTGACAAAATTCTATGTTGGTGATGAATAAATAATTGCAAAAATCCATGCTTAACTTTAAAATGGGCCAAAATTTAGCCACGATGGCTTAAATAATCACAATGACAAAGCTAATTTTCTTTTCACTTGCCTCAATTTGATCTTGTAACGTTGCCTTTTTGACAAGATTGTTTACAACCACTGACTGGTTGCAGGATAACCATAATATCTTGATTGAACCCATCGTTTTAAGCTGGGTGCTTAAAATGTGATTTGAATCAGCTGTTAAATTCAATATTCGGGAGAAAAATCATGTTGTTTAACGTATTTCTCATTTTGGGCTTTAAATAGACCCTATACATTTTTAATCGTTTAAATTAAACGAAAATAAACCTTATTTTAAAGAATATACATGTTCTGAGGGATGACTTTGCTTGCAGAAAATGCAAATTGAAAAAAGTTTAGCCTTAGTCATGAAAAGAAAAAAGTGAATATATGAACGAATATATTAATCAACCTTTTGCACAAAATATGCATCAGATTGACGTAGCGGATTTTGCTGAAATTTCTCCGATTGTAAAACTTTGGGCTTTTCGATTTTTGGTCGAGTTAGGCGGTGCAAAAGAATTTATTTCTGATCATTGCTTTAGTCATCAATGGATTGCAAAAAAGTTAGGTTTTTCTGAAGCATTACTTGCAGATAAGTTCGATGAGCAAGCTGCTTATCAGGAACTCAACCATTTGCATAAAAATAGCCAACAGCAAAATTTATTAGATAATTTTCAGTTCAATGCTGAATTGCAATATAACCTAAAGTTAATACAGCAATTACTGGATTTAAATGCTGTTGAAAGCACGATTTTAGGCTTTATTGTGATGTTAAACAGTGAACAACTTTTAGATGATATTGCGGATACCATCGGTGAATTGACTGCGTCTAAAACCATACGTGCTTTGGCTGTGGTTTTAGATTTACCTTATGAAGCAATTCGGCAGGCTTTGTCTGTACAAGGGCGTTTACATCGCAGTGGCTTAATCAGTGTTCAACAACACTATCGTAATTATTTACGTGGGAAATTGAATCTGGTGTCAAACCAATTGGCCGATAAGTTATTGGTGAAAACCAATGATGTGATGGATCTGTTTGTTGGAACCATTAATAAAAGTCAGCCTGCTGAATTAACCTTAGAGGATTATCCTCATTTACACACTGAATTGACTTTACTCCTAGCTTACTTAAAGCAAGTCAAAATGAGTAAGCAACAGGGGGTAAATATCTTCCTTTATGGCAGTTCAGGCACAGGAAAGACACAACTGTGTAAGACCCTTGCAGATGAAATGGCGGTGCAACTTTTTGAAATCTCCTGTGAAGATGAAGATGGTGATGCAATTTCAGCCACAGGGCGTTTATGTGCGTATCGTGCAGCGCAGTGCATTTTCGACAGTCAATCTGCTTTATTGATGTTTGATGAAGTTGAGGATGTGTTTAATGACACCGAAAATGGCGTGGGGATGAAAAGCACTGCGCAAAGTCGTAAGGCTTGGGTCAATCGTATTTTAGAGCAAAATCGTACACCAACGATTTGGGTGTCTAATTCTGATCAGCTCGATCCTGCGTTTATACGCCGTTTTGATATGGTGCTTGAAATTAAAGTGCCACCTAAAAAGCAACGCAGAAGCTTTATCGAACAACATTGTGGTCAAGAACTTAATCCTTTGTATCAGGAAGCCTTGGCCAATGTTGAGCAATTATCTCCAGCAATTTTACGCCGTAGTTATCGTGTTGCCAAAGCGGCTCAAATGCACAATGCGCATTTAGTGATACAGGAAAGCATGACCAAATTGGTGTCCAATACCTTAAAAGCACAGGGTCATCAAGGCATTAAATTGCAAGATAGTAATGCTTTGCCCAAGTTCTATGATCTGAACTATATCAATTGTAAGGCGAATCTTGCGGAGATCGCATCAGGTATCCAGCAACATGGTTTTGGCCGTTTATGTTTATACGGTGCATCAGGAACAGGTAAAACTGCATTTGCACGATGGTTATCTGAAACCATCAATCGACCTTTACTGATTAAGCGTGGTTCAGACTTAATTTCTGCTTGGGTTGGTGAAACAGAACAGAACCTTGCTAAAGCGTTTCATGAAGCCGAAGACTTACAGGCAATTTTATTGTTGGATGAAGTAGATGGTTTATTACAAGATCGCCGCCAAGCAACCCGCTCTTGGGAAGTTTCGCAGGTAAATGAGTTTTTGGTTCAAATGGAAAGCTTTAATGGCATCGTGGTGGCGACAACCAATCGCTTTGATGAACTTGATCAAGCTGCGTTACGCCGTTTCGATTTTAAAATGCATTTTGATTTTTTAAATTATGCACAGCGTTTGGCTTTATTGGAAAATGTCTGTACACAACTCAAACTTGTTGTTCATGAAGCCGATATAAAAGTAAAACTGCAATCTTTAGATCGTTTAAGTGCTGGAGACTTTGCGGTGATTGTACGACAGTCCTGTTTTCATCCTTTTGAAAATGTGGGTTCTATTCTGCAGCATTTAACAGATGAAATGACTGCAAAATATAAAAGTGCACAAAGTATAGGATTTACCGCATCAAATTGATGCGGTTTTTCTTTTTGAATCCTAATTCAGTTGAATAATGCTTAGATTTTGTGATTCGAGAGTGGAAAACAAGGCATAAAAATAACTTTAATATGAAAAAAATAATGAAAAATGCTTAAAAAATAGATAAAAAGCATAAAAAAATGCTGATTTTGAGGAAAAAACGCACATCCGATAAAAAAGTTTAAAAAAAGGGGTTGTGTTGGTTATGGAATGCTGTAGAATGCACATCCATCGGCGGTGATGTTAAATAAAACTTCTGATAAATCAGGCACTTGATTAAGTTGTTAAGATTTCGAATTGAGATTTTAAGATGAGGTTAGGGTTGGGTTTGTTAGAAAAAATAATTAACATTATTGATTGACTTTTTAGAGATAGAGAGTAGTATAGCCGACCTAGCTTGATGCTGACGAAGCATTGAGAAGATCATTAAGAGAATATGAAGAACAACTTGTGTGGATTTTTACTGATTGATTGATCGAAATATTATCATTGATTGATTGGTTTAAATTACTCGAAGTTTATTTGAGAGAATTTGTCAGTACATTGATGAGCCAGAATTGTGACCTTAAGTCACTAATGATTTTTAACTGAAGAGTTTGATCATGGCTCAGATTGAACGCTGGCGGCAGGCTTAACACATGCAAGTCGAGCGGGGAAGGTTGCTTCGGTAACTGACCTAGCGGCGGACGGGTGAGTAATACTTAGGAATCTGCCTATTAATGGGGGACAACATCTCGAAAGGGATGCTAATACCGCATACGCCCTACGGGGGAAAGCAGGGGATCACTTGTGACCTTGCGTTAATAGATGAGCCTAAGTCGGATTAGCTAGTTGGTGGGGTAAAGGCCTACCAAGGCGACGATCTGTAGCGGGTCTGAGAGGATGATCCGCCACACTGGGACTGAGACACGGCCCAGACTCCTACGGGAGGCAGCAGTGGGGAATATTGGACAATGGGGGGAACCCTGATCCAGCCATGCCGCGTGTGTGAAGAAGGCCTTATGGTTGTAAAGCACTTTAAGCGAGGAGGAGGCTCTTCTAGTTAATACCTAGGATGAGTGGACGTTACTCGCAGAATAAGCACCGGCTAACTCTGTGCCAGCAGCCGCGGTAATACAGAGGGTGCGAGCGTTAATCGGATTTACTGGGCGTAAAGCGTGCGTAGGCGGCTTTTTAAGTCGGATGTGAAATCCCCGAGCTTAACTTGGGAATTGCATTCGATACTGGGAAGCTAGAGTATGGGAGAGGATGGTAGAATTCCAGGTGTAGCGGTGAAATGCGTAGAGATCTGGAGGAATACCGATGGCGAAGGCAGCCATCTGGCCTAATACTGACGCTGAGGTACGAAAGCATGGGGAGCAAACAGGATTAGATACCCTGGTAGTCCATGCCGTAAACGATGTCTACTAGCCGTTGGGGCCTTTGAGGCTTTAGTGGCGCAGCTAACGCGATAAGTAGACCGCCTGGGGAGTACGGTCGCAAGACTAAAACTCAAATGAATTGACGGGGGCCCGCACAAGCGGTGGAGCATGTGGTTTAATTCGATGCAACGCGAAGAACCTTACCTGGTCTTGACATAGTAAGAACTTTCCAGAGATGGATTGGTGCCTTCGGGAACTTACATACAGGTGCTGCATGGCTGTCGTCAGCTCGTGTCGTGAGATGTTGGGTTAAGTCCCGCAACGAGCGCAACCCTTTTCCTTATTTGCCAGCACTTCGGGTGGGAACTTTAAGGATACTGCCAGTGACAAACTGGAGGAAGGCGGGGACGACGTCAAGTCATCATGGCCCTTACGACCAGGGCTACACACGTGCTACAATGGTCGGTACAAAGGGTTGCTACCTAGCGATAGGATGCTAATCTCAAAAAGCCGATCGTAGTCCGGATTGGAGTCTGCAACTCGACTCCATGAAGTCGGAATCGCTAGTAATCGCGGATCAGAATGCCGCGGTGAATACGTTCCCGGGCCTTGTACACACCGCCCGTCACACCATGGGAGTTTGTTGCACCAGAAGTAGGTAGTCTAACCGTAAGGAGGACGCTTACCACGGTGTGGCCGATGACTGGGGTGAAGTCGTAACAAGGTAGCCGTAGGGGAACCTGCGGCTGGATCACCTCCTTAACGAAAGATTGACGATTGGTAAGAATCCACAACAAGTTGTTCTTCATTGATGTATCTGAGGGTCTGTAGCTCAGTTGGTTAGAGCACACGCTTGATAAGCGTGGGGTCACAAGTTCAAGTCTTGTCAGACCCACCAAGTCTACTGAACACAGAAGAGCAGATATATTAAGATCTTAAGCTGGGGACTTAGCTTAGTTGGTAGAGCGCCTGCTTTGCACGCAGGAGGTCAACGGTTCGACTCCGTTAGTCTCCACCACTATATAAAGACTAAGTGATTACAGAACTTAGTAAGCCGATAGCTTATTAAGTTCTGTGATTTATCACAGTTAACTACTCGCTGACGAGGCGGTAGTGAATCATTAACAGAATATATTTGAGTTGAAATAATTGTTTAAACTCGTTTTAGTTGATGTTAGCAAGTAATTGTTAATGTTGAGTGAAATGAGCACTAGCGATAAAACTGAATCAAGCGTTTTGGTATATGAATTAAATTGAAGCTGTATGGTGATTAAGTTCACAGGCAACAAATAGAAGTGATTAAGTTCACATTGTTGATCCTCCTTGTAGGGATTAACGACTGTTTGGGGTTGTATAGTCAAGTAATTAAGTGCATGTGGTGGATGCCTTGGCAGTCAGAGGCGATGAAAGACGTAATAGCCTGCGATAAGCTTCGGGGAGGCGGCAAATATCCTGTGATCCGGAGATTTCTGAATGGGGAAACCCACTTACCATAAGGTAGGTATCGCATGATGAATACATAGTCATGCGAGGCGAACGAGGGGAAGTGAAACATCTCAGTACCCTTAGGAAAAGAAATCAATTGAGATTCCCTCAGTAGCGGCGAGCGAACGGGGATCAGCCCATTAAGTTATATGTGTTTTAGCGGAAAGCTCTGGGAAGTGCTACCGTAGAGGGTGATAGTCCCGTACACGAAAGGGCACATATAATGATGACGAGTAGGGCGAGGCACGTGAAACCTTGTCTGAATATGGGGGGACCATCCTCCAAGGCTAAATACTCCTGACTGACCGATAGTGAACCAGTACCGTGAGGGAAAGGCGAAAAGAACCCCTGTGAGGGGAGTGAAATAGATCCTGAAACCGCATGCATACAAGCAGTGGGAGCCAACTTGTTTGGTGACTGCGTACCTTTTGTATAATGGGTCAGCGACTTATATTCAGTAGCAAGGTTAACCGCATAGGGGAGCCGTAGAGAAATCGAGTCTTAATAGGGCGTTTAGTTGCTGGGTATAGACCCGAAACCGGGTGATCTATCCATGAGCAGGTTGAAGGTTGGGTAACACTAACTGGAGGACCGAACCCACTGTCGTTGAAAAGCCAGGGGATGACTTGTGGATAGGGGTGAAAGGCTAATCAAACTCGGTGATAGCTGGTTCTCCCCGAAAGCTATTTAGGTAGCGCCTCGGACGAATACCATAGGGGGTAGAGCACTGTTTCGGCTAGGGGGTCATCCCGACTTACCAAACCGATGCAAACTCCGAATACCTATGAGTACTATCCGGGAGACAGACTGCGGGTGCTAACGTCCGTAGTCAAGAGGAAAACAATCCAGACCGCCAGCTAAGGCCCCCAAATTATAGTTAAGTGGGAAACGATGTGGGAAGGCATAGACAGCTAGGAGGTTGGCTTAGAAGCAGCCACCCTTTAAAGAAAGCGTAATAGCTCACTAGTCGAGTCGGCCTGCGCGGAAGATGTAACGGGGCTAAAACTATATGCCGAAGCTGCGGATGTATACTATGTATACGTGGTAGGGGAGCGTTCTGTAAGCCGATGAAGGTGTATTGAGAAGTATGCTGGAGGTATCAGAAGTGCGAATGCTGACGTGAGTAACGACAAAACGGGTGAAAAACCCGTTCGCTGAAAGACCAAGGGTTCCAGTCCAACGTTAATCGGGGCTGGGTGAGTCGACCCCTAAGGCGAGGCCGAGAGGCGTAGTCGATGGGAAATTGGTTAATATTCCAATACTTCTGTGTAATGCGATGAGAGGACGGAGAAAGTTAAGTCAGCCTGGCGTTGGTTGTCCAGGTGAAAGGCAGTAGGCATGCATCTTAGGCAAATCCGGGGTGCTCTATGCTGAGAGCTGATAGCAAGCTAGTTTACTAGCGAAGTGGCTGATACTATGCTTCCAGGAAAAGTCTCTAAGCTTCAGTTACACAGGAATCGTACCCTAAACCGACACAGGTGGTCAGGTCGAGTAGACCAAAGCGCTTGAGAGAACTCTGCTGAAGGAACTAGGCAAAATGGTACCGTAACTTCGGGAGAAGGTACGCTGCTGACGGTGATAGGACTTGCTCCTTGAGCTATTGGCAGCCACAGAAACCAGGCCCCTGCAACTGTTTATTAAAAACATAGCACTCTGCAAACACGAAAGTGGACGTATAGGGTGTGATGCCTGCCCGGTGCTGGAAGGTTAATTGATGGGGTTAGCGTAAGCGAAGCTCTTGATCGAAGCCCCAGTAAACGGCGGCCGTAACTATAACGGTCCTAAGGTAGCGAAATTCCTTGTCGGGTAAGTTCCGACCTGCACGAATGGCATAATGATGGGGGCGCTGTCTCCAGCAGAGGCTCAGTGAAATCGAAATCGCCGTGAAGATGCGGTGTACCCGCGGCTAGACGGAAAGACCCCGTGAACCTTTACTGCAGCTTGACATTGAACTTTGATCTTACTTGTGTAGGATAGGTGGGAGGCTTTGAAGTAGTGACGCCAGTTGCTATGGAGCCATCCTTGAAATACCACCCTGGTAATATTGAGGTTCTAACTCTGTCCCGTTATCCGGGACGAGGACCATGTCTGGTGGGTAGTTTGACTGGGGCGGTCTCCTCCTAAAGAGTAACGGAGGAGTACGAAGGTGCGCTCAGCGTGGTCGGAAATCACGCGTAGAGTATAAAGGCAAAAGCGCGCTTAACTGCGAGACCCACAAGTCGAGCAGGTACGAAAGTAGGTCTTAGTGATCCGGTGGTTCTGTATGGAAGGGCCATCGCTCAACGGATAAAAGGTACTCTGGGGATAACAGGCTGATACCGCCCAAGAGTTCATATCGACGGCGGTGTTTGGCACCTCGATGTCGGCTCATCTCATCCTGGGGCTGAAGCAGGTCCCAAGGGTATGGCTGTTCGCCATTTAAAGAGGTACGCGAGCTGGGTTTAGAACGTCGTGAGACAGTTCGGTCCCTATCTACCGTGGGCGTTGGAAATTTGAGAGGATCTGCTCCTAGTACGAGAGGACCAGAGTGGACGAACCTCTGGTGTACCGGTTGTGACGCCAGTCGCATCGCCGGGTAGCTATGTTCGGAAGGGATAACCGCTGAAAGCATCTAAGCGGGAAGCCTACCTCAAGATAAGATTTCCCTAGGACTTTATGTCCTCTAAAGAGCCGTTGAAGACTACGACGTTGATAGGTTGGATGTGGAAGTGCGGTGACGCATGAAGCTGACCAATACTAATTGCTCGTGAGGCTTGACTATACAACACCCAAGCAGTTGTATATGAAGCATCATTTGATTCATAAAAGATCAAACATACTTGATTTAGTTGTAAAGCTAGTTAAACTATTCAACTCAAATGTTCTGTTAAACTCATTTGGTACGAAGTAAGGCATTTAAATAAGACCCGAACAAGTCCATAACAGTTTGCTGGCGACAATAGCAAGAGTGAACCACCTGATCCCTTCCCGAACTCAGAAGTGAAACCTCTTAGCGCTGATGGTAGTGTGGGGTTACCCATGTGAGAGTAAGTCATCGCCAGCTTTTAAATCTAAAACACCCCGGTCTCTAGCGAGAACGGGGTGCTTTTTTATGTGCGGTGTTGATTAGCGAAATGAAACAGATCTCGTTATATTAAGCTAATTGATCACTGACTTCATTGAATAATGAACTGTTGACCTTTAAAATTTTTAGCTAAATAATAATTGAACAAAAATTTGGTATTTCTTATGAAACTTAACTCATTCTCACCGCTTCCTGATCATGATGAAGAATTACATCTTCCTGAACTGGTGTATGCTGCATCTTTAGGGGAGTTTGAACAGGTCGAACAACTATTATCACAAGGTGTTGATGTCAATCAAACTGATGATGAGGGCTATAGTGCGCTACAAGCTGCGGCGGAGAATGATCATTTAGATATTGTTAAATTATTGATTTCTAAAGGCGCAGACAAAGACTATAAAAGTCAATTTACCGCATTAGAGCTTGCAGAAATGGCTGAAAATCAACAGATTATTACGTATTTAAATGGTTTATAGATTCTCAAACAATATGATGTGAATCAGATATTCTATAGATATAAAAAGAAAACCCCATCATCCTGATGGGGTTTTCTTTGTATTGGTGTGTTAGATCTGACTCCTGTCGAATCTCACGTTCCTGATGCTCAGACGCTTTATTGTTGTTTTATGTCTGGGAAACTTCCTGTTCCCTATAACTATAGAATATAAGACTGTGCTTTGATCGTATAGATGACAATCGCTGTGATTGCTGTAAGCATTTTCCTACACAGACAACATGGCTATTAATTTACATCAATATTATTTGCCATAAGTCCTTTGCCTTGTGCTTCAGCAATCAAGCGTTCAGCAGATTCACGGTTTTTACGCAGTCCTGGCATACGGAACTCAGTATGACCATAGTCGTGAATGCGTGTCCAACGTCCACCCCACGTTAAACCTACAGATTCAGCAACAACCCCATACAATTGATAACCTTTCCACGCCCAAGGATCTCGTTCAGAAATAACAACTTTACCATCTCGTTTAAAGGCAACATCGGCTGCTAAACCAAATTGATGATAACTTTGATAGGCTTTGGCTAAAGTCGTGGCTGTATTGCCAGATAAACGAGTTTGACGCTCTGGACTACGATAACCTTCTAAAAGCACCATTTCATAACCATGGCGCTCTTTCATGATTTTAAAGACCATGAGTAAACGCTGCTTATAACTTGGATGCATTTTGTCCCATTTGCGGTCAACCATTGCTGTATCGAAGCTGCTACGTTGATCTCCAATCCCTTCATTATCTATAGCTGATGGATTTACACTTGGGAATTGATGATTTGGAACAGGATTTTCTCTTTCCAATATCTGTGCTTGAACAATCGCAGCATCAATTAAGCTTTCATCCACTGCTGGAGGAGGGGTTAAAACCTCACCATTTAATAGCGCATAAATTTGAGGGTCAGTTTTTCTTAAATATTCTGCTTCAACCTTTGTCGGATCAATTGGTCGTGTAAATGCAAAAACAAGAATGCTGGAAAGTAAAAAGAAACCCGCAATCAAAATCCACCATTGCTGTAAATGCCAATGGGTTTGGGTTTGATTGGCTGAGGCTGCTTGATTCATTTGTTCTGCAAAGTGCTTTGCAGAAGCCAGCTTTCTCTTACCTTGCGGTAAAAGCGCTTTAAGGTAGTCTAAAGTTTTATGTCTAATTTCATAAGACATCAAAAAAGTTAGACCAAGCACCAAAAAGATAAAACAAATGACAACAAACAAAATCATGGTTTGTTTTCTATGACTTTACGGTCTATCGTCACTTTCACTGTACCTTCAGGGGAAGCTTCTTGCGCTTCCTCTTTTTTTGGTGCGGCTTCTTTTTCAGTAGGTTTAGCCGCAGTTTCTGCTTTTGCTTCTACTTTTGCTTTTGGTACTGGTTTTGCGGTTATTGCAGCCTGTGGTCTGGTTGCAGCTGGCGGTGGCACTGCTGGTTTCGCCTCTGGTTTTAGCATTTGTTCAAACGGGGAGGCATTCGGATTTGGAGTTTTCTGAGCAGCAACCTTATTTTCATGTTTAAAAATCTGATTGAAATCTTTTTCATTGATATGCTGCTTATATGCACCAGCATTTTCATCGTGATGATTGGTTGCTGTTTCTTCAGCATGCACATCGCGTAGTTCAGGTTCTTGTGTTGCAACCGAATCCGTATTGGTACTGTTATTTTCTGTTGGGTTGATATTGATAAAAACAAAAAAGAAAATAGCAGAGATAACCATCCCAGCAATTAAACCAAGTAGAAAAACAGATGATTTCCCCAATGTTTTTTTAGCGGGTTTACTTTGTAATATACGAATAGATGTTTGTTTTTCTTGTGTCATAATTCAACCTGTCAAGGCAATTGAATAGTGATATGTGCTTGTTCAGCAGGTGCAGAAATCACATTATTAAATTTCGCAATAGAAGCATTTTCCGTCTTATTCAACATGAATTTTAGGCCAGCGAAAGCCAGTACAGCAAATAACAACAGGAAAATTAAAATCCAAACAAAGGGTAATTCTTTATGAATAATATTTTTGATTTGATCTGGTAAAGCCGCAAAAGGAGAAAAGGCCGTCTTTTTGCCTTTTAAATAATCGATTTCATCACCGACTCGTGCCACAAGATGATTTAAACTTTCAATTGATTCAATACGATACTTACCTTGGAATCCAAGCAATAAGCAATAATGAAAAACTTCGAGAGAAGCCAATCGTTCTTTACCACGAGCACGAATCAGTTCGAGAAACTCAAAGAAACGATAACCTGCAAGCTGTGAACCAAATAAAGTTAATTGGAGTGGACTGATTAACCAATGATTTTGTAAGTTAAAGAATGATGGATCTTGTTGAGTAACAATGGTTTCATCAATTAAAGCGCAATATGCATATTTTGCATCATGAATATCTTCAGGAGAAAACTGCAGTTTTTTTGCTTGATGTTCAAAACGATTCAACAAGTCTAAAATTTTGTCTTTAAAGCCGTTTGCATTTTCTGGCACATACTGATTTTTCAATAAGAAAACAATATAAAATCCGTCATGTAGAAGGTCGACTAAATTGGTTGCTTGTGTGATTTTGGATTGTTGAGGTAAAGAACCTCCACCGATTTGTCCATCATCAAACAGTGAGGGGGCAATATTATTCTGGCTCATGACATACTCCTCGCTTAACCATTCATCACTGCAATTAATTCAATACTGATATCTTGGAAACCTGCAGGGACATAAATACAGATGGTTTCAGAATCAAGCATACGTTGATACATTTCATGATGTGGTTCAATTTCAAAATAATTCACACCAGAACGCACCGGGATAGCAGTTGGAATTTGGACTAAATGATGAATTGGGATTGCAGGAAGTGCAGCAACAACACGTTGTTCAACATCGACAGTATTCCCGACTTTGAAACGCAGTGGGACAATTTGAATCAGTTCATGGGTTTGCATCATGCTACTAGAAACAGCGATATAAAGTCTTGATTCTTTGGTGATTTTATCTGTTTCTAAGCTTCCGACCCAATAAGATGGGCGAATTTCTTTTAGCGCAATACTGATATAACGACTTGAAATAATCGTATCGAGCAATTCGCGTAAAATTTTATCAAGCTGGCTAAAGCTATCTTGCAAGTTATGATGTTGATATTGTGGTAAATGTTCAACTTCATATGCGGTCGAGAATGTCAGCAATGAACCCGTTAAACGCAGAAGTTCAAAAAATAGTTTTTCAGGGTGAATCTGCGGATTTTGTAACAGATGATTCAAGGTCGCATGAGCAGTATTTAGTGCATTGACCAACCAGAATGAAACAATATCACCCGATCTAAATTCAATGAGCTTTTGTTCATTTTCACGGTTATTGGTTTGAATCATTTTAATTTTGGCACGAACAACGTTCAATGTTCGCTTCAAATTTGCCAATAAGGTTTCATTTGACTGAATATGTAAAATTGGTGGAATATATTTTGAATCAATCTCAAAATTCCCTGAACTATGACGTCGAATTTTTCCGATAGCAAGATATAAAAAACCATCTAAATCTTGATTTGGATCTGCTTGAACATCAAAAAGTTTAAATTCAGTTCGGCGTCGAAGAAATGTAATTTCAGCAGGGGATGCATCAGTAAAAAGATCGTGAGTTTCATTCAAATATGAATGGTAGCGAGCAGGTTGTTTATCCTGTTCATCAGAGATGTTCTTTTTATTCGGTTGTAAAATAGGCAATGCTAAGTAGATTAACATTTCCCCACGCAAGTTCAGTTCATCCAATAAAATTGGTTGTGGTAACAGATCTTTGGCCGGCGCTTGGTAAATTTCACCATCCTGCCAAATCATATCGATTTGCTCTAAAGCAAGCACATGTGTGCCCAGTTGTGTTTCGTCAAATCGAAGATTTTTAATTCCATAAGGATAAGGAATCGTTGAACGAATGGTGTGGTTAAGTCGTTGTTCTTGATACGTATCTTGTAATTGGAAGTGTTGTGGTCTTAAAAATAAACCTTCACCCCAAAGAACTTTTTCTGCTTTAAACATAGATGATTACCATTCAGAAGATTCATTATTTTGGTTTACGCCCAATAATTCTTGAATAGAATCAAGGGGATTATCATTTTTAATGACTTGAGTTAACCATTCATGTAAAGGCATTTGGCTCCATTTAATTGTTTTTTGCAGCATATAACTCACAGGACTATGCGGCTCATTGGTTTGAAAGTAATCGGCAATCTCTTGTAAAACCCGCATTGCCTGTTCACGGTTTTGTAAATGGCTTTGTGGTTGAGGTTGAAATGTTTGCGCTTGTGGAATTGGCGCTGAATGCGTTGTTTCTGTTACTGGCATTGTCATTTGAGCTGGGGTATCTTCAACTGCAGCTGTATTGGTGTTGTTTCCAAATGAGTCTGCTTTATAGATTTTTTTCAGGTTCATTTGAATATTTTCAAACTGTGAATCGATACTCGCAAAACTTGGTGCTTCCAGCTCCATTAATGCATCTAATGTTTGTTTGATAATATTCCAATGCTGCAAAATTTCTTGAAATTGCTGATAATTTTGATACTGAAAAGTCCGTGAGGTATTGAATAGCGCTTGATTGAATTGATCTAATTCTAAGGACGCTTCTACACTGTCAGAATCTTCGGCTTGCTTACGACGATTATTCTGTAAATGTAAGAATTTTTCGTATTGGGCAAGTGAATAAAATGGTTGAATGTTGATGAGCGGAACATTCTTTACCAAGCTCGGTAATTGGGTGGTAAAACCTTGCAGTAAGCCTAAGCGTTGATCTAAGTCGTCATCTTCAATTTCAGGATGAATCTTTAACCAGAACTGTTCTAAAACACGGTGACTCAGTTCTAGTCCTTTGATTAAGCCTTCAAAGCCATAGAGGTTTGTCCAAGCTTCTGTAAGCCAGGTTAATAAACGAATATCTTTGGTTTTTTGCGTGAGTAATTGGATTGATTTTTCTGCAACAAATGACCAGTCGGCTTGCTTTGGCTCAGAAATCCAATCACCTTGGTCTAATAAAGGATCATCATGGGTACGTGCTTTTTTGATTTCGTGAAACTCATTGGAAAAAGATAAATCTTCTCCACACGGATGAGCATCAGAAATAGGTTCTAATAAGACGTCTAAATTTATATCCATTTTCTATACTCGTATATATTTAAGCTTCCACAACTTTTGATTTTTTGCTCGACTTTTTCTTTGCTGGCTTCGCTTGTGGATCTAATAGGTAAATGATTTCATCATCTTTAGTATCAATATGAATGACTTTTGGTATTTTTTGTTCAGCCAAAGCCACCAATATTTCAGTGGCCAAAGCAGGTAACACTGAGGCATTTAAAATGTTATCAACATTACGTGCGCCACTATCAACTTCAGTACAACGACTTAGAATTAATTCGATTAAATCTTCGCTATATGTCACTTTGGTTTCATACTGCTTTTCGAGTCGTGCTGTAATTTTTCCTATTTTATGCTCAATAATTCTGACTAATAGATCATCATGTAATGGGAAGTAAGGGACAATTCGCATACGGCCTAAGAATGCTGGCTTAAATTGTTTGTATAAGCTTGGTTTGAGTTGTTCAGTCAGCTCTTCAGCACTTGGCCATTCTTCGACAGGTTGATTTAAGCATGCCTGCATGATGGCATTTGAGCCCGTGTTTGACGTCAGTAATATCGTGGTGTTTTTAAAATCAATCACACGACCTTCACCATCTTCGAGTGTGCCCTTGTCAAAAACTTGATAGAACAGTTCTTGAACATCGCTGTGTGCTTTTTCAATCTCGTCTAATAACACAACACTATACGGATTACGTCGAACGGCTTCAGTCAAAACACCGCCTTGACCATACCCGACATATCCTGGAGGCGCACCTTTAAGCGAAGAAACCGTATGCGCCTCTTGGTATTCAGACATATTGATGGTGATTAAATGTGACTCACCACCATAAAGTTCATTGGCAAGTGCTAAGGCAGTTTCTGTTTTACCTACACCACTTGGCCCGACAAGCATGAAAACACCCTGTGGTTTATTTGGATCTTCTAAACGTGCTTTTGATGTTTTAATACCTTGAACCAACTGATGTAGGGCATAATCTTGTCCCATCACACGTTTTTCAAGTTTTTCTTCCAGACTGAGAATTTGCTTAATTTCATCATTGACCATTTTGCCAACAGGAATACCCGTCCAGTCTGAAATAATTTCATTAATAATTTGGGCATTTACACGTTCAAAGACCAGTGGTTGCTGACCTTGTAGCTCAGATAGCTGCGTACGTGTACTGAGAATCTCATCTTTGTTGGAATCAGCCTGTTCAGCAGTTTCTAATGCTTGGATTTTTTGAATCAGTGCCAATTCAGCTTGCCATTGTTGTTCTGTTTGCTGAATTTCTTGATCAAGCAATTCCAATGATGATGTTAATTGAGCTAAACGTTCTTCATGAATTGGCTGGTGACGGTGTTCATTTTCAATAATATTGAATTCAAGATTTAAATTATGTTGTTGTGCTTTAAGTTGATCGAGTTTGACCGGTTGAGCATTTTGGGTTAGCGCAACACGAGCCGCAGCGGTGTCAAGCACACTAATGGCTTTATCTGGGAGTTGGCGGCCACTAATATAACGATGTGAAGAATGAACAGCGGTGATAATCGCTTCATCATCAATGCGTAAATTAAAGTGATTGGCCATCACTGGAATCATGGCACGTAGCATATCGATCGCGACTTCTTCAGTCGGTTCTTCTACTTTGACCACTTGGAAACGACGACTTAAAGCAGCATCTTTTTCAAAATATTGTTTGTATTCAGCCCAAGTTGTTGCTGCAATTGTGCGTAATTCACCGCGCGCAAGTGCAGGTTTTAATAAGTTCGCAGCATCATTTTGCCCAGCTTGGCCGCCCGCACCAATCATGGTGTGAGCTTCATCAATAAACAAAATAATTGGATGAGAAGACTGTTGTACTTCTTGAATCACTTGTTTTAAGCGGTTTTCAAACTCACCTTTAACACTTGCACCCGCTTGTAACAGGCCCATATCCAAAGAGTGTAATTGGACATTTTTTAACGCATCGGGCACTTGGTTCTGTGAAATTTTTAATGCCAGACCTTCTACAACAGCCGTTTTTCCCACACCAGGTTCACCCGTTAAAATAGGGTTGTTTTGACGACGACGCATCAAGATATCAAGCATTAAACGGATTTCATATTCACGACCAATGACTGGATCAATCCCACCTTTTTGGGCTTTTTCAGTCAAATTAATGGTGAACTGATCTAATGCAGGTGTCTTTTTGCACGAAGCGGAATTGTCTGTTGGCTGATTCTTAAGTTCAGCTTCTTGTTCTTGAGAATTTGTTGGAATATTTTCGGCGCTGTTTACACAAATTTCCAAAAATTTATGCTTCATCGTATCGATTGGAAACAGATCAAATAAGCTCGATGCTCGAATAGCAATTTGGTAAAGATCAGATGCTGTTAAAAGTGCAATCAATAAATGACCGCTTCGGATCACTGGGTCTGGTTCAGCCGAAGCAAGTAACCAAGCTTGTTCAAGAAGTCTAACAATTGATTTGGAAAAAATAGGTGTACGGGTATTTCCTTTAGGAAGTTGAGAAATACACTCTAATAAATCCGTTAAAAGTGCATCTTTTGAAATTTTGTATTTATTAAGTAGAAGTTCAAGATCATTGGATTGTTGTTCTAATAATTTGACAAAAAAATGTTCGATTTCGATTTCAAAATTTTGATGGTTTACACATAAGTTGGCGGATTGTTCTAAAGATGTACGTGAAGATGCTGATAACTTTTTAATCAAAACTTTTAGATCTGTCATTTTCTGTCTCTCTCAAAAAACTTTATTTCTAGGCAAATAAATTCTAAATTTTCTAGCCTATAAATTTGGCATTAAAATTAGTATATTGAAATCAAATATTTAATAATTTTTTAAAAATCACTGGAAATATTTTACATAAAAAAAAACTTTTGTGAAGACAGGATATTATGTATATTATGCAACCAATTAAAAAAGTCATTTTTATCAAACGGTTAAAATATTGATACGAAATTTAACTTGACGAGGGTACGTTTTTTTAGTCTTATTTTTAAGTCTTTAACGAAATTGCTTAATTATACATATTTATAAAACATCAAAAGTAAATCTATTGAATAACTGAATCAAGTAAATATTGAGGTTGGATTTTGAAGAATTTTATTCCATATATTTTAGTTCTTGGCGCATCATTGGCGACTACATTTGTCTACGCGGATGATGAAATCAAACTAAAAAGATCCTGTATAAAAGATTACCCAATGGTCGAGGGAGAAACCAATCCTGAGTTGTTGGCGGTCTATTCACAATTGTGTGATAAGAAAAATAAAGACAATAAAAACAAACTGTTGGTCTCAGCGGCAGAGAAGTTTCAGCAAATTGGAAAAAATGATAAAGCCATCCAAATTGTCAATTATTTAGAAACGCAAAACATCCAAAGCAATGAATTAACGGATGTCAAATTCCTTGCAGGAATTGGCTTAGCTTCTGATGCATTGAATAAAATGCGCACACGTGAAATGAGATATTTGACTGAGGATAAAACCTATCCTGTTGCGAAAAGTTTTACTGACGCAGTTAGACAAGCAATGCCAGCAGCAGTTTTGGTTGAAAAAAATCAGGAAAGTGCCCCAGTTGTAGAGCGTGCTCGTCCACAGAAGGTAAGTCGCCCTCAGAAGAACCGTGCTACACCAACACGCTCAACGCCTGCTGCAAAACCAGCTACAAAGCCTACTGCGACGCCAGCGAAACCGAAGTCTACGTCATCAGCACCAAGACCGAACTTCCCAACATAATTTATTGCCCAAATTAATGGATAACAAAAATGTCAAAACGTGAAAGTGTACAGAAGAAATTACAGCGAATCCGACCACCACGTGTTCAACTGACTTATGATGTTGAAGTCGGTGATGGTAAAGAAATTAAAGAGTTACCTTTTGTTGTAGGTGTTTTAGGTGACTTTTCTGCTGCTTCTGAGTTAGAAAAAACCAAATTAAAAGATAAAAAATTCATCAATGTCGACTTAGAAAACATTGATGAAGTGATGGAGTCGTTGTCTCCACGTGCCGCATATCAAGTTGAAAATACGCTGACTGAAGAGGGTGGGCGTATGTCGGTCGACTTAACCTTTAAATCGATGGAAGATTTCAGACCAGAACAAGTAGTACAACAAGTAGAACCATTGAGAAAATTAGTTGAAGCTCGTGAACGCTTAACGGATTTGAGAAATAAGATTTCAAATAGTGAGCGTTTGGAAGATTTACTTGATGAAGTCTTACAAAATACTGATCAGATTCGTAAATTAAGCGCTGAGGCGGGTCCTGAAAATGAGTAATTTACAAACCAATACTGTGCAAGATGCAGCCGTAGAAGAAGTAAGTTTACTTGATTCTATCGTGGAGCGTAGCCGAATTGCACGTAATGACGAAGAGCATGACCGTGCGAAAAGCTTGATTGGTGAATTGGCCAAAGAAGTGATGGCAGGAACAATCACTGTTTCAGAAAATATGTCTTTATCGATTGATAAGCGTATTGCTGAAATAGATGCGTTGATTTCAAAGCAGCTCAGTAAAATCATGCACAATGAGCAGTTTCAGAAAATTGAATCGACTTGGCGTGGTTTGTATTACTTCTGTCAGGAGTCACCTTCAAATCCATTGATCAAAATTCGTATGTTAAACACAACGAAAAAAGAATTGGTCAAAGATTTCCAAGGTGCGACAGATTTCGATCAAAGTACTTTGTTTAAAAAAGTTTATGAAGAAGAATACGGTTCATTCGGTGGTGCACCTTATGCAACATTGATCGGTGACTTTGAGTTTGACCGTACTCCTTCAGACATGTATCTGTTAGAACAGATTTCACATGTTGCAGCAGCGGCACATGCTCCGTTTATTTCGGCAGCAAGCAGTAATATGTTAGGCCTTGAATCATTTACAGATATTGATCGTCCTCGTGACGTTTCAAAAGTATTTGAAACAGCAGAATATGTACAGTGGCGTTCTTTCCGTGAAAGCGACGACGCTCGTTATGTTGCGTTGACAATGCCACGCGTTTTAGGCCGTTTGCCTTATGATCCAAAAGAAGGTTGGGCGACTGAAGGCTTTAACTTTGTGGAAGAAGTTTCAGGGCAAAACCATGATGAATATTTGTGGATGAATGCAGCTTATGCGTTTGGTACTCGTTTGACCAATGCATTTGACCTCCATGGTTGGTGTGCTGCGATTCGCGGAGTTGAAGGTGGTGGTATGGTCGAAGGCTTACCAGTACATACTTTCAAAACCAATGATGGTGAAGTTGTATTTAAGTGCCCAACTGAAATTGCGATCACTGACCGTCGTGAGAAAGAGTTGAGTGACTTAGGTTTTATTCCACTTGTTCATTGTAAAAATACAGATTACGCAGCATTTTTTGGTGCACAGTCTACGCAAAAACCGAAGAAGTATGACAGTGATACGGCAAATGCGAACTCATCATTATCTAGCCAGATCCAATACATCATGGCAGTTTCACGAATTGCACATTATTTAAAAGCAATGATGCGAGATAAAGTCGGAAGCTTTGCTTCAGCGGGTAATGTAGAAGCATTTTTAAATGAATGGCTATCACAATACGTATTGCTTGATGATGGTGCTTCACAAGAAGCTAAAGCGCAGTATCCATTGCGTGAAGCTTCTGTAAAAGTTGTAGAGAATCCTGCAGAGCCAGGGCACTACAAGTCTGTGGTCTTCTTAAGACCGCATTTCCAGCTAGATGAGTTGTCGGTTTCTTTGCGACTTGTCACTGAGTTACCTCAGTCCTCGAATTAAAATAGAGCGTGGCTAAATAATAACTTTAAAAAATAAGGGTAATCCAATGAAAGATATATACGTTCAATTCCAAGGTAAGTATAAGGTTGATGGCGAGTCACGTGATTCTGAGCACAAAAATTGGCTAGAAGTTAATTCTTGGTCTCATAATATTCGTCAGCCGAAATCTGCGACTTCTTCAAGCGTTGGTGGTCATACTGCTGAACGTGTAGAACACTCAGATATGCTTTTTGTTAAAGATTTGGATGCAACTAGTCCAAAACTTTGGGAAGCTTGTTCTGCGGGTTATACATTTGATGAAGTTCAAATTGACTTCTACCGTGCAAATGGTGACAAACGTATTAAGTACCTTCAAATCAAACTTAAGCATGTACTTGTTTCAAGTGTAACGCCTACGGTAAATGAAGAAGGTGTTCCAACTGAAGCATTTGGTCTTAAATATGCTGCGGTTGAGTGGACTTATAATCAACAAGATATTAACGGTTCTGCTAAAGGTGCCGTTACTAAGAAATGGTCTCTTTCTAACAATACAGCATCTTACGCTGCTTAATTGTTTGTTGGAACAGATAGGGACTCGGGTCCCTATCTGTTTCATATTATTAGAATATACATTATGAATTTAGATCAACTATACCCATATGGATTTCGATCTACACTATTTGATCGTTTAATTGTTGAAGATGATTATATTAAAGGGCTTTCGATTCATGAGTTAAGAGAGTCTGTTGCTCATGATTTAGAAGATTTATTAAATACACGAATTGCCAAGCTAGATCTGGAAATCGATGATTTTCCTTTAGTGAAAAAGTCTATTGTACAATTTGGCATTATTGATTTTGTTGGGCTTTCAACAGCGAATCCAACCGATCGAGATACCATCTGCCAGTCTATAGAACAATCGATTGCTGCACATGAACCACGCTTAAAACAAATTAAAGTAGAAATGCAGTTAGATGACCAAAATGTTGGTTCGTTATGCCTAAGCATTCAAGCTTATTTAAATATCCACCCACTTTATGAACCTGTAATTTTTGATGCCTTACTTAAGCCAACAACACAGCAATATGTGATTTCTGCCAGATCTTAAAATAAAGTAGGTATGTCGTGATAGAAGAACTTTTACCGTATTATGAAAAGCAATTACAAGAATTTGGACAGCAGTCGCGTGCCTTTGCAGATAAATACCCAAAAATTGCACAACGATTATCTTTAAATCAAGAACAAATTGATGATCCACATATTGAACGCCTGATACAGGCATTTTCTTTAATTGCCGCACGTATTGATAAAAAGTTAGCTGATAGTTACGACATCTTTACACGTTCTTTATTTGAGGTGATGTTTCCTCAATATTTACGCCATTTTCCGGCGTGTTCAGTTGTGAGTTTTGAAGACTTAAACAAGCAAAAACAATTGACAGATGTTCATATTATTCCCAAAGGGACCACTTTAAAATCGAGAAGTTTCAAAGGTGTCCAATGTGAGTTTAATACCAGTGCTGAAGTTAAATTACTGCCGATCCAACTGGAAAGCCTGAGTTTCCAAACCAATCCTAGCGCACATATTCATTTAAACCAAAATGCGACATTAAATTTAAAATTTGAGTTATTAAACCCTGCTAAAAATTGGTTGAAAAATGAAAAGCTCCCCATTTATTTGGATGCGATTTCAAACTTTCCTTTGCAAGTTCTAGATCATATCTTTCATAAAGAGACCAGTTTTAGTCTTCGTATCAATCATAAAGTTGTGGCGATAAAAAATCCGTTTGAAGTGATGGGTTTTGATGAAAATGAAAGTTTATTGCCGGTTGATCAACATACCCATCATGCTTACCGATTATTAATCGAATATTTCTGCTTTCCTGAAAAGTTTAGTTATTTAAATTTGAATTTAGATTTTTTAAAATTATTAAAAGAAGAAAATCTAAGTTTTGAAGTGCAGATCCATTTAAAACTGAATTTAAATGACCAAGCCATTATTCGCAATTATTCAGAATTGAATGTGGCAAATTTTAAGTTATTTACCAGCCCAGTCGTCAATTTGTTTGAGAAACAAGCTGAGCCACAAAAAATCAATCATAAAAACTTAGAATATCCTTTGATGACGGATGCACATCATCCTGAGTTCTATCAAGTGTATTCAATCGTTGAAATGAATTTGATCCGTGAAAAAAGCAACCAAGATCAAGTGGTTTATCCGATTTTACCTTTCTTTGCCATGAGTCATTATCACGGTGATGATATTCAGTTTTTTTATGCATTAAATCCAACCGTTTTACAAAATCAATATGTAGAAACGGGCTATTCGATTATTTCTAAACAATTAGAACCGCACAGTATTAAGTCTGATTTTGTCAGTTGTAAATTGTTATGTTCCAATCGTGAATTACCGCACGAAGCTTTGGGTCAGTCAAATAATGTCTTGAATTTGAATGACAGTACCGTTGCTCGTCGTGCATTGGTGTTAAAAAGACCTACTGCACCGTTCCAATTTGAAAAAAATAAGAATGAACAATGGCGTATTATTTCGCATCTTTCATTAAATACTTTAGCGTTAATGAAAGGTGATGCTGTCAGCCATATTAAAGAATTATTAGAGCTTTATAACCTACCAAAATCTAAAGAAAATCATTTAATTATTGATGCAATTAAAAAAATTGAGTTTGAAATCACCAATAAACTGGTTGAAGCCAAACCCTTTCCAATGTTTGTACGTGGGGTGAAGGTTTTAATGGATGTAGATGTCCAAGTCTTTAGAGGGCATAGCTTATATATTTTCAGCGAATTGATCAGTCATATCTTTAACTTAAAAGTACAGATGAACAGTTTTGTTGACGTTTTTGTTCGAGATTTAAATACAAAACAGGAGTTATACCAATGCGTACAGAACGTTGGTGGCAAGAAGCTTCTGTAATTGATGAGCTTTTTAAAACCCCTACAGCTTTTGAATTTATCCAATCCACACGATTATTTAGACATGCGCCCAATACTGCTGTTTTAAAGAATTGGTCTGACGATTTTCTTTTTGAAAGTTCATTAAATTTGAACTTCCCAAAACATGAAATTGAATTACTCGAACAACAAGATGAAAAAATTCATCTTACCAATTTGATTGTCGGTTTAACTGGTATGCAAGGCGCAATGCCGTATACCTATACCAATAAAGTGAAACAAGCACCGCGTAAACAGCGTGTTGAAGTTCAAAAGTTTTTAGGCTTATTTAATCATAAGCTTACAGCTCAATTTGTTGAAGCCAGTTTAAGTTATAACCTGCCTGTACGTTATGAAGTTGAAAAAGAAAATAATTACTTAGAAATCCTGCATGCTTTAAATGGTTATATTCGGACACAGCATCAACAGAGTGATTTAGACGATTATTTTGCTGAATTTTCTGGGCTGATGCAGGGGCAAAACAATACCGCCCATGCACTCAAGACAATGCTGACCTGTGTGTTCAATCAACAGGTTGAAGTCAAAGAATATATTACCGAAAAGTTTAAACTCGGCGATGATCAGAAAACCACTTTGGGAGGCAAGCAGCCTTTTTTGTTAGGTGTAAATACTTTTTGTGGAGAAACGATCCGACAAATTGATGGAAAAATTGAGATTCAAATTGGACCATTGAGCCATGCACAGTATTTAGAATTTTTACCCAAGAAAAAATTGAGTAAGAAGTTAAAGAAAATTCTGCAAAGTTGGTGTAGTCCCACCTTACTTGTCGATCTACGTTTAGTCTTGGCAAAAGAGGAAGTCCAGCCTTTACAACTGAGTTCAACAACACAAATCGGTTTGGCACAAGGTGCTTTTGTGATGCCAAAAACTCAAAGTGACAATGATGAAACCTGTTATGCACTGATTGGAGTGTCATAAGTGATCAAAATAATTTTAGGAACTTTAGTCAGCACAATATTACTGGTTTCGGTAATCGTGGTGTTTTATTGGCGTGATATTAAATATGACCCAAATGGGCAAGATTTTCTGATTTTCTTTGGGGTGATTCCAGTAGCGATTACTTTGTTAATTCTAAGCCCAATGTTGATCAAAAAGATTTATCAAAGCCGCCAAGAGAAGAAAGAACAACAAAGAATTGAGGCAGAACAATATTCAGAACAACAACAAACCACTGAAGCTAAAGTTGAAGAAAAAATTGAATGGGTAGACTTGAAAGTTTATTCAGCGACAAGTTTAAGTGCCTTAGGCGAAAATGAAGCACAGCTTGATCAGCTTCAAGATGTGGCAAGTCCTGAACTTGATTCGCAATTGGTCAATGGTTATGGCTTACCGATTCTTTCATTCCGTGTTCAAGAGATTGAAGAACCGTTAGAGGATGAGGCATCTAGTCTTTCCAGTCGTCAAAAGCGTATAAGTGCATTAATTCAGCAGCAATTAGAACAGAATACTGAAACTTTATATCAAATTGCAGAGCACCTAAAAAACTCAGCACTCTTTTATGATGCGAAACTTGCACATGAATATCGTATGCATCCTGCTTGGATTGACCCTCATCGTGACTATGAGGATGAGCCGATAGAACAACAGGTTGCAGAAGCAGTACCTCGACTTAATCGTTTGAATATTCATATTATTTTGCCAGAAAATTTATTCCATAGCTGGGATGAAAGTTCAGCTTCAGAATTGGTTCATCATTATCTTACTGAACTGGGCATTCTCGATCAGCAATTTGGCACTGAATATCATTATTGGGGTGAAACAACTGCGTATAAAGACTGGATTAAGTTGCTGAAAAGAACCCAACTTCTGGATTCTGAGGCATCACTGTTTATTGCAGTAGATTCAGAAATTGATCAAGAAACCATAGATGATCGGACGTGGATGACTGAAAAATATATTCCATCTGAGTATATCAGTACCTGTTGTATGACAAATACTCAGGTCGAATTGCAAAATTTACAAGCAATAAAGTATATTCGAATTGCTTTAAATTCTGATCAGGCATCTAAAACATTAAAAGAGTTGAATTTAGACCAAGCAGAACAGTTTGATCAAGAACAGCCCTTTGTCTTGGTCTTAGACGACCCAGCAGAGATCAAGCTGTTAAAGAAACTTGAACAAAACTTTGCCGAAACAGCGATTGAAGCGCATCATTATCTTTATAGTAAAAATAGCCTAGGCCATACCCAACCCTTAGCCAAAGTTTTTGGTTTTATGTTGAGTTTGCACTTTAAAGATGAGTTGTACGGTTATGTTTATAGTGCTGAACATCAGCAAACCCAAGTGCTTGTTGGGACTGAGTTTGCATAGAACTTACAGATAAATTTAGAAAGAAATAGAGAAAATGATACAAACAATTTTAAGCTATGCATGGCAGTACATCACAAACCCGAAACTGGTGATTGCGCTTTCGATTCTGGTGGCGCTCGTTTCTTCATATAGTGTAGTGCCGCGTCAGTACTTCTTTATGATGGTTGCAGCTTACATTCTTGGATTGGTGATTTACGGCATCTACTGGTTGATCCAGCGCCGTAAACATGCAGAACAAGGTGAAGCATTGGCTGAAGCGATTCAACAAGACACCACTGCTGAATATGGAAAACAAAAAGATAAAGAAGAATTAAATCTGATCAATCAGCAGATGAAAGATTCGATCCAATTGATTCGTAAGTCTAAATTGGGTGATAAAAGTGGTAACGCAGCACTCTATGAGTTGCCTTGGTATATGGTGATTGGTAACCCTGCTGCGGGGAAAAGCTCGGCAATTTACCATTCTGGATTAAAATTTCCCTTTGAAGAGACCCACCAAAAAGTGGTGTCTTCAGGACTCAGTGGTACCCGAAACTGCGATTGGTTTTTCTCAACAGAAGGGGTATTGCTGGATACAGCTGGTCGATACTCTGTGTATTCTGAAGACCATTCAGAATGGTTAGGCTTTTTAAATATTCTGAAAAAGAACCGCTCTAAAGCGCCAATCAATGGCTTAATTGTGATTGTTAGTGTGGCTGAGTTGGTCAGTCAAAGCCCTGAAAAATCGATCAAATTGGCGAAAAGTTTAAGAGCGCGTATTCAAGACTTAACTGAACGTTTAGAAATTTTTGCACCTGTTTATTTGGTCTTTTCTAAAATGGATTTGATTGCAGGATTCACCGAATTTTTTGAATGTTATGAATCTGCTGAGTTTGATCAAGTGTGGGGCGCGACCTTACCTTATGACTCTGAATCATCACAGAATGCTGTAGAACATTTCGAGAAGCACTACAATATTTTATATGATGGATTAAAAGGGGTCAGTACTACCCATTTAAGTCGTCGTCATGCGCAAAATATTTCGCCAAGTGTGATGACTTTCCCTCTTGAATTTAAGACTTTAAAACCTGTATTAAAAACGTTTATTGGTACTTTATTTGAAGAAAATCCGTATCAGTTTAAACCTGTCTTCCGTGGTTTTTACTTTACCAGCGCTTTACAAGAGGGCGTGATAGAAAGCCCGATGACGGAACAGATTGTTGATGATTTTCAGCTGATTAAAATCCCCAATAGCGAACATGGTATTCCACAAAATTCAATTTCTCAGAATCATGGCTATTTCTTAAAAGGGCTATTCTCAGAAGTCATTCTCAAAGATAAAAACTTAGTTAAACAACATATTAACCCGACCACAAAGCGTAAACGTTATTTGGCGTTTATTGCATCATTATTGGGTGTTTCCATCATTTTAGGTCTATGGGTATGGTCTTATCGTAATAACCAACAATTGATCGCAGATGTTCAGGCCGATTTAAATAAAGTTGTGCAAATGGAGCAAACTTCGGGTCAAGAGCTTTCAACCCAAATCGATGCTTTGCTGATTTTGCAACAACGTTTAGAGCAATTAGATGATTTTGATCAGCATCGCCCGTTGAAGTTTTCGTTTGGTCTATATCAAGGCAATGACTTAAAAGAAAAATTAAAAGCTGAATATTTAAAAGGGGTGAAACAGATTGTTTTAGCGCCGAGTCAGCAAAACATTGCACAATATTTACAACGGGTAAAAGGCAATGAGCAGACGCTTAAACAAAATCATGTCAATGTAGAAATTAAACAAGCATCTTCGACACAGATTGCATCAGAACCTTCTGATACCAATCCTCAAGATGCCTACAATGCGTTAAAAGCCTATTTGATGATGAGCAATCCACAATATATGGATGCGAGTCATTTGAGTGACCAAGTCACTCGTTTCTGGCGTTCATGGTTAGACACCAATCGTGGGCAAATGCCACGTGGCGAAATGATTCAAAAAGCTGAAAAAATATTGAGCTACTCAATGACTTTAGCCAATGATAAAAAGTTTCCAGTGTTAGAGTCTGATGCGCAATTGGTCGATCAAACCCGTCAAGTGTTGCTCTCTGTGGTACGTGGAATGCCAGCACGTGATCGCGTTTATAATGAAATTAAAATGCGTGCGGCTGTTCGATTCCCTGCGGTGACGGTGGCACAAATTGTTGGTGAAACCAATCGTAATGTCATGCTCGGTGGTTATGCATTGCCTGGTATATTTACCCAAAAAGCATGGGATGAATATGTCGATAAAGCGATTGAAGAAGCTGCGAATAAGCCAACAGATACCAAAGATTGGGTGTTGAATAGTACCCAGTCCGATGATTTAACTTTTAGTGGTAGCCCTGACCAAATTCGTAAACAGTTAACCCAGTTGTATAAGCAAGAATATATAGCTGAATGGAAGAAGTTTATTAATGCTACCCATTATGCGAAAGGTGCTGATTTTGTTCAGCAAGCCAAGGTCATGGATGTGTTGGGTGAGCCACAAAACTCTCCAATCCGTACCTATATTGACCGTGTTGCAAAAGAAACCAGTTGGGATAATCCAGTCGTTCAAGCTGAGCTTGCCGCACCACAAACTGGCTTTATTGCTTGGTTTAAGCGTAAAGTTTTAGGTCAAGGTAAAACGGATGATATCCAACGTGCATCTAATCAAGCACAAGGGCAGATTTCTCAACAATTCCAAGTATTCTACCAATTGGTCCGTAAACGTGATGATTTACAGAACAAATCACTGCTGGATGATTATTTACAGAATATGGCGCAAGTCAGAAGTAAGTTGAATGATCTACGCAGTGCAGGTGACTTTGGTCCAAGTGCTTTGGCCTTAGCGAAACTGACCATTAATGATCAAAGTTCAGTTTTCAACACCACTCAAAAAGTCGTCGATGAAAAATTGACGGTTGGTTTGGGTGAGTTGGATCAGCAAATGGTTCAAAAATTGTTGGTGAGTCCATTAACGCAATCTTTTGACAGTTTGTTGACCCCAGCACAGGACGAAATTAATAAACTTTGGACCTTGCAGGCTTTCCAACCGTTTAGCCAAACACTTTCGCAAAAAGTGCCATTTAACTCATCTGGAACGATTCAAGCGACCAGTAGTGAAATTAGTCAAATTTTTGGTGATAACGGCAGCATTTCTAAATTTGTAAAAGAAACCCTTGATCCATTTGTTATTCGTCGTGGTTATACATTGTCATCGAAGACTTGGAAAAACATGGGTATTGGTTTAAATCCTGAATTCGTGATGAATTTTGAGCAATATACCACCCCAATTAATGGTGCTTCTGCGGGAGCAGCAGGTGGTGCTCCAGTTGCAGCCAATCAGTCAAATTTCCAATTCTATCCGATCCCTAACAATAAATTATTGTCCTATACCATTGATATTGATGGGCAGCGTTTGGTTTATGAAAATGGCATCCAACAATGGGTCAACTTCATGTGGCCAAATCCTGGTGCAATACCGGGAGCACGGATTACGGCAATCGATTTAGATGGGCAAACCCATACTATATTTGATGAGCCGGGTGAATACGGCATCAATAAACTAATTGATAGTGCACAACGTAAGTCATTGAATGGAAGCTTTGAAATGACATGGGCAAGCAAACAAAACAGTGATTTGTTTGTGAAACTTCAATTCCGTTTAATTAGCGGTAATGCTTCAAATCCAATTGGTTCTAATCGTGGCTATGTTGGATTAAAACTGGTTGATCGAGTCACAAGTCCTAAAGCACCATTGGTTGTTGCAGCACAGGCAGCGCCTGTTACCGTAAGTGCAAACTCACCAGCGGCTTCACCATTTGGCGGTGCTACTGCACCGACAGCAGCAGCTGCACCTAAGCCTCAGACAACCGCACCAGCAAGCTCAACTGTAGCGCCTGCTGGCAATGCGGCAAATGCTGCTGGAAAAGGAGTAGCTCAATGATTAAAGGGAACGATTTGACGCGAGGGATTAAAGTATGCAAACGATAAAGTCTACACCGTTGTATTATGGAAAATGTCCCGCACGTGGTGATTTTCTGAAAACAAAAGGGCAATATTCATTGATTCAAGTGATTGATCAATGGATTACGGAAGCTTTAGAGCTTGCAATGCGAGAAGAAAATTTTAATCAAGCTTATGAATCATTAGCACCTTTAGACTTCTTTATCGCAAACCCTAAGGAAAGAATGTTTCTTGCGGCAAATATGGTGACCAGTGAAGACAGTTCTGGTCGTCAATTTCCAATGGTTTTAAGCCAGTTATTAGAAGTTGACCACCCTTTTCAAAACTTACTCTATGCGCCGTTTAAATATAAACCGGTATTGATTGATTTATTTCAAAAAAATCGAAGCATCCGAACCATTCGTGATCCTGAAGTATTGATCAATAAGCTGGGTGAAATTGATCATGAAATACAGGTCTTGCCTGAATTAAAAACGCAGGACTTTTTTGAAAATCATACCATGCATTCATTTGCACAAATGATGAAGATCACGCCGTATGAATTGGCGCAAAGTATGCTGGGTTTGGGCTTATTACTACAGCCTGTGCTTAAACACGGTACCAGTAAGTTATCTAAGGTGCTTATTTTACCGATTAATAATCATAATTATTGCTATGAAATTGCCGCATTTTGGGTCAACTTAATCGGACGCTTTTTAGAAAAAAGTAATACAGAGATCTTGATTGGTATTCTTC
Source organism: Acinetobacter sp. GW821-FHT01E09 (assembly GCF_059422385.1). Taxonomy (NCBI): domain Bacteria; kingdom Pseudomonadati; phylum Pseudomonadota; class Gammaproteobacteria; order Moraxellales; family Moraxellaceae; genus Acinetobacter; species Acinetobacter sp. GW821-FHT01E09. The sequence continues at coordinate 4,572,219 of NZ_JBWKWU010000001.1, read as the reverse complement.
ACCAAGAGTCTCCAATTTTATTATTTGGATTCCAAGGGGCAGATATCACGGCTTTGAGTAATATTTTCACTCAAAATATGCAAAATGATCATTGGGTATCTTTGGTCAAACCGTTATGGATTGATGCCTATTTGGAACAGAATGCAGGTCTAGCAGCACTTGAACAGTCTTTATGCGAACGTCAATTGAGTCTGGTTCAAGGCATGAAAATTTTTAGACAAACATTTATAGATGAATAATGATATGAAAAATAAACAAGTCAAAATATTGAAAAAATTTGCGCTTATTTCTAGCTTATTTTGTTCATTCAATGTGTTTGCTGCGCCGATTGTGGTTGAAGGTGCTGTGCCGAATGACATGACCAAACAAGCAATCTTGGCGAAATTAAAAGCGGTTTATGGTGATGATCAAGTTGTTGATAAAATCCAAATTCGAGCCGTATCAGCACCGAATGGCTGGAGTGATTCGGTTACACGTGTGATTACCCCAGATTTAAAGAAGATTAGCCAAGGTAAGCTCTCTGTACGAGGCACGCAAGTTGAATTGGTTGGGAAAATGGGTGTGCAAACTGATATTCAGCCAACCACCAGTTTATTCCAATCCTTAGTTCAGCCACCTTATCGATTTAATTCTCAAATTTCAGTGAATGCTGCTGAGCAATCTGTGATTGATAATGCCCTAAAAAATCGAATTATTGAGTTTGAATCTGGCAAAGCTGTACTTACCGCAACAGGTACACAAATCTTAGACGAGATGGTGGTTGCATTAAATAAAGTCCAAGGTAAAAATGTTAAAATTGTGGGACATACTGACAGCCAAGGTAATCCACAGAAGAATCAGGATTTGAGTTTGCAACGTGCTGAAGCGGTGAAGCAATACTTAACTACGAAAGGCATTGCACAGACTCGTTTAAGCACAGCTGGTCTAGGTTCAACCAAACCGGTTGCTGATAATGCAACTGAAGATGGGCGTAAAAAGAACCGTCGTATTGAGTTCGATGTTTTATAAATTTTTATTCCATAACAAAACAATAACAGGTAGGCACTATGGCACTTCCATATATCACGTTAGGGTCACCCACGACAGGTGGTGGAAAAATTATTTCTGCACAGTCTTCTTTTCTGATTGATGGTAAAGCGATTGCATGTGTAGGCGATAAGGCGACTTGTCCCAAGCATAAATGTGTCGCCAGCATTGTTGCTGGTGATAATCATATGTTGGTGATGGGAAAGCCCGCTGCGCAGCATAATTCACCTTTATCTTGCGGATGTAAATGTATTGGTGATCAGTCATTAACCGTCGGGCAAAATTAAAAAGCCCAAGTTATAAAAAAAGCCCCATCATCCTGACGGGGCTTTTTCGTATTGGTTCGCTAGGTAAACTCCTGTTCTACCTCACTTCCTGATGTACAGACCGATTATTATTGTTTTATGTCTGGGAAACTTCTTGTTCCCTATGACTATAGAATAGGGTATTTGCTTAAACTTCCCTAGCCGTCAATGCATGCAAGTGATGTAAGCTAAAGCGTACAATGTGATTTTAGACATTGGCATATTGGATGAGTTTGTTTACCACAGACTTGACTGCTTTATTATCAAACTCATTTCCCTCAAAGGTTTCACTCTTACCACGTTGTCCAATATCTCGCAGTTCAATGACAGCATTAGAGTCAATCATGCCAATAAAAGCACAGACTTGTTTAATTTGATCGATTGAACGTGAACCGTTGGTACCGCCATAACTGACAAAAGCCGAAGGTTTGCTCTGCCATTCTTTATAAACGAAGTCGATGGCATTTTTCAGTACAGGACTATAGCCGTGATTGTATTCTGGGGTAATGAAAATAAACGCATCTCCAGAAGCAACTTTTTTCGCCCATTCTTGCTGTTTAGGCTGATCATAGATTCCTGAGGCGGGTGAGTTTTTTCCGGCAAAGAAAGGTAAATCCCATTCTTTTAAATCTACAATTTCAACATTGAGGGTACTGAAGTCGAGTTTTTGGATTTCTTTAAGTAACCATTCTGCGACTTTAATGGCAACACGACCTTCTCGAATACTGCCCACGATGATTTGGATATTCATTTATTTTCATCTCTATTTTTCTATGAAAACATTATGCGCAATCAAGGTCATAGGTACAGTAGTGATTTGTATATGATTTTAAAATTTTGAGTTAACAATAAGATTGATCAGGATTTGAATTTCCATTCTAATAAGGAAAATTTTAATTTTGAATCGATATGAAAGACGACATTGCACTGATTATGGCTTTACCCAATGAATCTAAAGGCCTATTTGAACAAGTAGGTATCACCGTCCACTATAGCGGGATTGGCAAGATTAATGCAGCCTATACGGCATTCGATGTTATTCAAAAAACCGGTTGTAAAACCATACTGAATTTAGGTAGTGCAGGAAGTTCTTTCTTTGATGCCCATGAGTTGATTGAGGTAAAAACCTTTGTGCAACGTGATATGGATGTTTCCCCACTCGGTTTTGATGTGGGCGTTACGCCAATGGATGAGCATTTTCCAGGCGAAATTCATTTAGAATCGTATTTTCCACATTTAGCGCAGGGTGTTTGTGGTACAGGGGATAGTTTTGAAACAGGACAACCCAAAGTGAGCTGTAACTTGGTCGATATGGAAGGCTATGCACTGGCTAAAGTCTGTAAAAAATTAGATGTGCGTTTCGTTTCGATTAAATACATTACAGATGGTGCAAATGACACCGCACATTTAGATTGGGAAGATAATTTATTATTGGGTGCGCAAAAGTTGTTAAAACTATATCAGTCTATTTATTAAAGACTTAGTTTATTTGCGTATTATATAAAGTTTAAAATTGAGTCTTGGCGACCATAGAACTCTATGGCCGTTTGCCAAAATAACCAATAAGTATATTGGATGATTAATTGCGCGGTAGCACACCATATAAAGTCATATGGATTGTATGTTCAATTGCGCGTTGACACATACTTTTATTACGCAAAGTTTTACCAGTCACCATTTCGATTTGAGTACTAAAGTCTGCATAATTTTGAGTCAATGCCCAAATATTAATAATCAGCAATTCAGCATCGATTTGATCTGATATTTTACCTTGCGCCTGCCAGTTTAAAATCACTTTGGCTTTGCGTTTAAAGAGCTTTTTAAGCGGGCCTTTGAGGATCGGTAAAATATGTGGTGCGCCTTGAATCACTTCTAATGCAAAAAGTTTTGAAGCTTTAGGCTGAGTTCTAGAGATTTCAATTTTGGTCATGATGTAATGTGACAAAGCTTCTGTCGGTTCCAATTCTGACTCAAGCGACTGCAACGGTGCTAACCATTTCTGCATAACTGTCGTTAGCACTTCAACATATAAGGCTTCTTTATTTTCATAGTAGTAGAAAATATTGGATTTATGCATATCTGCTAATTGAGCGATTTCATCTAGACTTGCGCCGTTGAAACCATAGACAGAAAATACGTCAAGTGCAGCATTGAGCAGCTGCTGGCGTTTTTGAGCACTCTTTTTTTGTTCCATCGCATCTTTAATCGAAAAACTGATTATTAAATTGTACGGTAAAATGTTTGATTTGTGCACAGAAAGCAGCATTATTTTGGTATATTTCTGATAAATAATGATGAAGTTTTATTATTAAGTCGATCGTAGATCCCTATTATCTAATTTTGCACTAAACTGGAGCAAATCTTATTTTAAAATTCTGTCAGTTATGACTTAATATTTAAATTTTGTGACATTTTTTAGTATAAGGTTAATTTTTGAGTTAATTTAAAAATTAGATAATCTTAAATAGCATGATTTAATTTTCATTTAAGAAAACTGACTTGCTTTAAAATACCCAACTCATTTTTAATCAATAGAAACAGTTGAAAACTTAAACATATTTGTGACAGCGAACATTTTCTATCCGATCAAAACGACTAAATATTCGATTTAATTATTCAAGATCAGCAACATGGTTCCGCAAGGTTGGGGTTTGTTGGCATTTCATAAATGGTTTGCGTTGTAGGTTAAAATTGAGCAGGCAAGGCATGAAACGAAGAGAATAGCGAGACTATTTTCGAGTTTCATAACGAAGACTGAGATAATTTTAGCCACAACCCTGAGCAAGAACAAAGCACTGCTTTGTTTGCAGCGCAAGGCGCAGCGGGGGACTTGTGTTTTTTTTGCCGCTACGTTGTTACGAACTACTCATTTAGAATGACTAAATTTCGTATTTCGCGCCTAGTATCGCCTAAAAAATACACGTAGTCGCAAACATAGACGAATTGTCAGCAAACCCTAATATGTAAAGACAAAAATATTCTGCCCGACAATACCTTGCGTTACCAACAAAAGCGTATTTTGTTGCTGTTCATGTCGCAAGCACAGCACTGAGTACCTGTTGTTCAAGTTCGGCAAATGCTACACCTTTTTGACGTGGACGTGGTAAATCGACTTGAAACTGTTGCGCAATATGTCCTTTATCCAAAAGAATAATACGATCTGCGAGTTGAACTGCTTCACTAACATCATGGGTAACCAGAATGGTGGTAAAGCCTTGTTCTAACCATAACTTTTCAATTAAATTCTGCATTTCTAGTCGCGTCAATGCATCTAAAGCACCTAAAGGTTCATCCAGTAATAAGACTCGTGGTGTATGTGACAAAGCACGAGCAAGCGCCGTTCGTTGGCGTTGTCCACCAGAAAGCTGTGATGGCCAAAGTCCAGATTTCTCCTTTAATCCAACCTTTTCTAATAATTGCTCAGCTTTAGAAAATTGGTTTTTGGCTAGACCCAATTGCACATTTTTTAGAATACTTTTCCATGGCAATAAGCGTGGATCTTGGAACATCACCCGAATATCATCTGCAATGATCCCTTCACGGAAATTTAATAAAGATTTAAATTTGATTTCACCATAACTGGGTTGTTCTAAATCGGCAATTAAACGCAGTAGGGTACTTTTACCACAACCGCTGCGTCCCACAATTGCAACGAATTCACCAGCTTCAATGTTTAAATCTAAGTCCTCAAGAACTTTAACTTCGCCATAATATTTATGCAGTTGTTCGATCGAAATTTCTGCACCAATTTTTGCTTGTTGTTCTTCAACAATCTCAGTTGGTGCCACCAAGTCATTGGCATATTGGCTAATACTTAAATCGGTCATATCAGACTCCTATTTTTGATAACCTGCGTGCCAACGCAATAGGTATTTTTCTAAAAATTGTGCAAATACATCGGCAAGTTTGCCTAAAAGGGCATACAGCAAGATACCCACTAGCACGATATCTGTTTGTAAAAATTCACGCGCATTCATGGTCATATAACCAATTCCAGATTGTGCGGAAATTGTTTCTGCCACAATCAGCAGTACCCAAACCAACCCCAGTGAAAAGCGTAAACCCACTAAAATTGAAGGCATTGCGCCCGGTAAAATAATGTCTTTATACAATTGCCATCTGCTTAACCCATAGCTTTTTCCCATTTCAATCAATTGAGGATCAACTGAACGAATCCCATGATAGCTATTGATATAGATCGGGAAAAACACACCGACAGCCACTAAAAAGAGTTTTGCAGACTCATCAATTCCAAACCATAAAATAACCAATGGAATCAGCGCCAATGCTGGAATATTTCGGATCATTTGCAAGGTGGTATCCAATAAGTTGGATGCAACTTTTGATGAACCATTGAGTAGTCCCAAAAATAAGCCAAGTCCACCACCAACTAAGAGGCCAAGTAGCGCACGACCAGCACTGACTTTGACGTGCTGCCAAAGCTCACCGCTGACTAAAAGTGTCCAAAATGCAGAGACTACCGCTGTCGGCGCAGGTAAAACACGGCTTTCAAGTAATCCTGTTTTAGACGCAATTTGCCAAATGACAATAAGTAAAATCGGCACAATCCAAGGCAGCAAACGCTGCCCAATTTGTTTCGTTCCACGTGAAACGGCAGTGCTTTTGGCTGGAGCAGCATTGTTAATTAAGGCATTCATGCAGGCTCCTGTAATGGTTTTTTATTTTCTTCAGGGGTGTAGTTATTGGCGACGATTTCGCCAAATGGTCCAGTCAAATTAGGTTGCGTGAGTTTCTTGCGTGTTTCCAACGGCAGTAATGGGAATACCAGTTCAGCAAAGCGAATGGATTCTTCTAAATGTGGGTAGCCTGAGAAAATAAAGGTATTGATGCCTAAATCTGCATATTCTTGAATACGATCTGCAACAGTCTGTGGATCACCGACCAAAGCCGTACCTGCACCACCACGAACGAGTCCAACTCCTGCCCAAAGATTTGGTGATACTTCAAGCTTACTACGATCACCATTATGTAGCTCAGCCATACGGCGCTGACCGACGGAATCCATTTGTTTAAATTTTTTCTGTGCAGCGGCGATCGTCGCATCATCTACATATTGGATCAGTTCATTGGCAGCTTGCCATGCTTGTTCATTGGTCTCACGAACAATGACATGTAAACGAATACCATAATTAAGTTGACGACCTTTGGCATCGGCTTTCGCTTTCACTACTGCAATTTTTTCTTTGACTGCAGCAGGTGGTTCGCCCCAAGTCAAATAGGTATCAACTTGCTCAGCAGCCAATTCAATCGCATCTTCAGAAGAGCCCCCAAACCAGAGTGGCGGGTAAGGCGCTTGAATCGGTGGATAAAGCAGCTTGGCATCATCTACACTTAAACGTTCGCCATGGAAGGTAAATGATTCACCTGTATGTGAACGTTTTAAAATTTCACGCCAAATCGTGGTGTATTCAGCTGCTGTTTTATAACGTGAAGCGTGGTCTTCGTATACGCCATCACCTTTCAATTCTTGCTCATCACCACCTGTAACGAGGTTGAGCAAAACCCGTCCATTGGATAGACGATCAAAAGTTGCAGCCATACGTGCCGCGAGTGCAGGTGTTGTTACACCTGGACGTAACGCAACCAAGAATTTTAAATTTTTAGTCGCATCAATCAGGCTCGCAGCAGTAATCCATGGATCTTCACACGAACGTCCCGTGGGAATGAGTACACCTTCATAGCCCAAATTATCCACAGCTACAGCAATTTGTTTCATATAAGCATGGTCCACTTGGCGAGCGCCTTTGCTTGTACCTAAATAACGACTGTCACCGTGAGTAGGAATAAACCAGAAGATTTTCATTTCATTCATCCTTAGAAAAATATTATTTCGCTGTCCAAACGGCTTGTTTGATATCAATGCTGTTTGGAATAATTTTGAGTTCGCTAAAACGATTGGCCAGCTGTTGTTGATCTGCAATTACTTTTGCTGAAAGCGGTGCTGCACCCGAAGGTCTTGGGCGTCGTTCAATAAAAGTTTGACTAACTTTCGGTTTTAAACCAGTACTTTGCCCGATGGCTTGCGCTGTTGCGACACGATTGGCTTGTACCCATTTATCCGCAGTATTAATTTGCTGGATAATGCCTTTAACTGCTTGAGGATATTTCTTTACAAAATCTGGAGATGCCAAATAGAAGGTATAATTCGGACTTAAACCTTGCCCTGAAGCGAGGATACGCGCCTGATCTTCGACTTGAGCAGAAGCAAAGAATGGGTCCCAAATCGCCCAAGCGTCGACAGCACCTTTTTGAAATGCAGCACGGGCATCAGCAGGGGTTAACCAAATCGGTTGAATGTCTGACCATTGCAAACCAGCTTTACGGACAGCTTGTACCAATAAATAATGCGCACTTGAGCCTTTCTGTAACGCAATACGTTTACCTTTCAACTCATTCAGTTTGGTGATTTTTGAATCTTTAGGCACTAAAATTGCCGAAGCCAACGGTTTGGCTGCTTCATAGGCAATGTAGTACAGCGGTTTATTCGCGGCTTGGGCATATACTGGTGGGGTATCGCCAGTGACACCAACATCCAGAGAACCTACAGCAAGGGCTTCTAAAATTTGAGGACCCGCAGGGAATTCATTCCAAGTGATTTTGGCATTTGGGAATTCTTTCTCATACAACTTTTGTTGTTTGGCGATTGCAAAATTAATAGAACTTTTTTGAAAGCCTATACGTAATTCTTTTACCGTTGGATCGATTGCCCACACAGAGGCTGAACCCAGCATTGCGCTACAGATCAACATCGTGGTCATGGCATGAGTCGTTGCATTAAACCATGATGCTGTGTTTTGTTGTGCGATTTGCTGGGTCATATTGATGTCCTCTTTAACGGCGCTGTTGGCGAAATTAGTTCGCTAAAACAGCTGCTTGAATGTTGATTTTATTGGGAATAAGTTTTTGTTGATAAAAAGCATCTGCGACAGCTTGCTGTTTCTTTACCACATCGTTAGAAATTGGAGTCACACCAAAACCCATACGAGAAATTGAGGTATTCAAAATATCAAGTGGTAAGCCTGTCGGTTTTTCTAAGAGTTTTGCCGCATCGGTTTGATGTTGAGACACCCACTGCGTTGTCGTATTCAGTTCATTGACCACAATTTTTAAAACATCAGGATGTTGTTCAGCAAACTTACGATCAGCCAAATAGAATTGATGGTTGTTGACCAAGTTTTGACCTGTCGCAATGACTTTGGCATTGAGTTGTTTTTCTGCAGCAGCAAAGAACGGATCCCAAATGACCCAAGCATCTACAGCACCTTTTTCAAAGGCAGCACGTGCATCAGCTGGAGGTAGGTAGACCACTTGAATATCATCAAGTTTTAAATGATTTGCTTCTAAAACTTTGAGTAAAAGATAATGTACATTTGAACCTTTATTCAAAACTACACGCTTACCTTTTAAATCTTGGACTGATTGAATGGCTGAATCTTTCGGCACAATTAAGGCTTCAGCCAAAGGTGCAGCAGGTTGATTGGCAACATAGACCAGATTTGAGTTTGCAGCTTGGGCGAAAATAGGCGGTGCTTCCCCAGATTCACCAAAGGCGACACTACCGACATTTAAACCTTCTAGCAGTTGAGGACCAGCAGGGAATTCAACCCATTTCACATTTACCCCTTTTTCCTTTAAGGCTTTATCTAAGTCGCCACGTGCTTTGATAATGGGCAAGACCCCATATTTTTGAAAACCGATATTTAAGGTTGTGGTTTCTTGTGGTTTTGAGCATCCAGTAAGCATCATGATGGTGGCAAGGCTAGCACTTATAAGGGTGATTTTTTTCCACGAAGGTTGAAATAAGCTCGCCATGAGTCACGATGCTCCTATAAAGTCAGAAAAAGGCATGAGCATCAGCTTAAAAGGCTTTGTATTTTCAAAAAAATAAGTTTTTAGTGATTGCTAATGAAAAAAACAGATAAATAATTAACTGCTAAGCTTAGCTATAAATGAGAAATATAAAGTGGATATTCTATAAAAATATAATGTTATAAGAATTTGAAAATTATGATGTTATTTGTATTATCCAATCGCCATATATAGATTCCACCCTCAAGAATAAGAAAATATTCTGCTTGATGGAATCTATAGCGATAAGCTTAGCAGCAAATGTGATAATTGATTGAGAATAAAAAAATCATCAATTTTAAGCAATTGATTTTTTAAAGACCATCGAATTACGTTGATAGTTATACAGCGCTTGTCGGGCTTCGGGTAAATCATCAACATTGGCCAGTTCAAATCCATGCTCTAAGAACCAGTGTGCGGTTCGCGTGGTTAATACAAACAGTTGTTGAATACCCAATTGACGTGCATTTTCTTCTAGGAAATGCAAAATTTGGCTACCACGATTAGATTTGCGATAGCTTGGGTGTACGGCTACACAAGCAATTTCGGCCGATTGCACTTCATTGTCTGTTGATGGAATCGGGTAGAGCGCTGCACAGGCGAGAATTGTTCCATCTCGCTCAATGACGGCAAACTTTTCGATTTCATTTTCTAAACGTTCGCGTGAGCGATAGACTAAAATACCTTCATCTTCCAAAGGGCGTAATAGATTAATCAAACCGCCAACATCACCAATATTTGCCATACGAACTTCTTCATAATGGGCATCGGTGATCATGGTGCCATGTCCATCACGGGTGAAGAGCTCTTTAATCAATGCACCATCATCGCTATAGGAAAGCAGATGAACGCGATTTACGCCTTTTAGTGAGGCTTCTTTTGCATTGTGCAAATGCAAAGCGATTTCAAAATTTGAATCTTGGTATTTTTCAATATGCTTATCGAGTTGTTGCGGGGTAATTTCACGTCTCAATTGCCCATATTCATCCATTAAGCCCTGTTGATTGCCTAAAAAAATTAATTTATCGGCTTTGATATGAATGGCCGTTTTTGTCGCAACTTCTTCTGCAAGTAAGTTAAATACTTCACCCGTGGTGGAATACCCAGTAGGACCAAGTAATACAATATTTTGATTGCCTAAATGGCCTTGAATGGCTTCAGTATCAATCGTGCGAACTTCGCCAGTGAGTTGGAAATCGACACCATCACGAATGCCATAGGGCTTTGCTGTGACAAAATTACCTGAGACCACATCAATGCGTGCGCCAAACATGGGTGAATTGGCTAGCCCCATAGACAATAATGCTTCGATTTGTAGACGAATCGAACCAACGGCACTCATAACACAAGGCAGCGATTCACGTGTGGTGACACGACGGTTGATATGGATTGGGCTTTGAATTTTATTGTGAAGCAAGTTGGCAGTAATTTGCGGGCGAGCGCCGTGGACTAAAATGAGTCGTATGCCCAATGAATGCAGTAGCGCAATATCATGAATAATATGCTGAAAATTTTCATGTTCAACAGCTTCACCACCAAACATCAATACAAAAGTTTTACCACGATGGGCATTGATATAGGGTGCAGAGTGACGAAACCAATGCACGTATTCTTGCGTTGTGCTTTGTATTGTTTCTAAACTGTCGGTTTGCATGCCTATCTCAGTATTGATGATTGCGATACAGCGATTCTAAACAAAAATAGTGCAAGAATAATAGGGTCTGCTGACAATTCGTCTATGTTTGCGACTATGCGGTTTTTTAGGTGATACGAGGCACGAAATACGAAATTTAGTCATTCTAAATGATGAGAAACATCGTTTCGCAAGGTAACGAAGTAGCGGCAAAAAAACACGCTAGTCCTGAAAGGTTGTAGCTAAAATTATCTCAGTCTGCGTTATGAAACTCGAAAATAGTCTCGCTATTCCCTTCGTTTCCTGCCTTGCCTGCTCAATTTTATTCTACAACGCAAGCCATTTATGAAATGTCAACAGACCCTAATCAATAAAAAAAGCACTCGAACGTGGGAGGACGAGTGCAAAAGGGTCATATGAGTGTTGCGATTCAGATTGGATTATTGAGTTAAAAACCAAATATTTTAAGGATTACTGTTCATTGAAATGACATAATCTAATCTTTTCATTTTGAACAATTTACTGAGGATATTTGCCTTTTTAGCTAATTCAATAATTAACCAGTTCAGATTAAATCTAATCGTAAAATATAGAGAAACTATGGAGATATAAATGAAAGTATGTAGTTTATTTATTTGCCCAATCAATTAGATTTTAATCATATTCTCAAAATGTGAAAAAACCCAAGCTGAGTTGGGTTTAAAAGTTAAAATATCGACATTAACCAATCACACGAATAATACGATTATTTCGCTCATTTACCAGCACATAATCACCATTTACTTTATACCATTGCTGATATCTTCCAGGTTTAGGTAACTGACGGTAGTTTTTATAATTGACATGATAACGCGAAGAATTGAATTGAGTCGGGAAGTACTGTCCTGAGCGCCAGCGCTGTTTCGAATTTACTCGGTTGTCATAATGGTTGTTGTTATTCCAACGATTGTCATATTTATGATCCCAATGGCTTTGTTGATAGCGGTTGTGATCATTGCGATGATAATCATGCGGTGCAGCCATTGCAGATGTTGCAATCAGCGCACTCATCGATAAAGTCAGTGTCGTTAAGATATTTTTCATTTGATTCACCTGAATTGAACTTTTGTCCTTTGATCTAATCAAATTACTCAATAATTTGAGATAAACGGTGAGCAAGATTTAGGTGAATTGTGAAATGTATGAAGACTTGATGAAGAGACCCATTGGGGTTTTCTTTTTACAAATAAAAAAGCCCAAAAAAGAATTTGGGCTGTAAATATCGTAGTTTGGATATTATCGAATCACACGGATAATATGGTGGTTGCGTTCATTAACCAGTACATAACGCCCATCTACTTTATACCAGCGTTCAAATTTAGCCGGTTGATGCAGGTTTTTGTATGCACGATAATCATTCACATAATAGCGATTGTCATGATAATGATCAGGTAAAATGACACCTTCTCGCCATTCAAATTTTTCATGTGATGCAACAGGGCGATGATTTTGACCATGATCCCAGTCAGCCATTGCTGAAGTAGCAACTAAGGCACTGAGTGATAGTGTGATGGCGCTTAAAACTTTTCTCATTTGAATCGACCTTTTAAAACGGATGCTTTATCCGATCATTCAAATTACAATTTAAGTTAAGATAAAAAATGGAGAAATATCATCTAATTGTCAATTTTATGGAGGTTTCTAGCGTTTTTTAAAAACAGATTGTAAAAGCTGAAATTTAGACAAAAAAAAGCTCAAACAAAAAGGTGTTTGAGCCTATGAAACCACAATATTTAAAAAACTACATCCCTCGGATATTCACAATATTATTATTGTCTGAGTCGACCAAGATATAGTCATTGTTAATCTTATACCACTGTTGATTACGTGAAGGTTTTGGAAGATTTTCTTCTTTATAATCAACTTTATAACTATTACCACGATAATGCTGTGGCATTACATAACCCATTTGCCATTTGTGCTGTTGCAAACGTTTTACACCACGTTCTTCACGTTCACGACGTTGTTCTTGAATGTTGTCATCGTCATTACCACGATCACGATGATTGCGTCCACGATCTCCACGGTCACTTTTGCCACGATCAAAACCATTGTCATCGTCAAAGTGAGGACCTGCACTGCTGATCTGAGCCGTCAACAGCGTTGATAAAGAGATGGCGATGATCGCTAAAATCTTTTTCATAATCGTCCTCGCTTATTCAATATGTTTATTTTGACCTCACTACTGTACTGCTAAATTGCAGAGAAACTGTGAAGAAAGTTCAGTTTTTCATTTAAAATGACAGACATAATAAAAACATATTTATGTAAAAGTGAAAAGGGTTATTGCAAAGCTTTGAGCTGTAATGCATCGCAGCAAATTTTTTTTAGCGGAATATGTGACTAAAAAATGTAAATATTTATGAAAATAAACTTGTATGCAGGCTTAGAGAGATGACCCCGCTATAAATTGAGCCTGAATGATTAATACCACTGCTGATTCATCTGCTTTAAACAATTGATCGCTTTGATCATCTCTTTAGCTTGATGGGCATCATCTAAGGCCTGAATAAACTGATTTGGAAGCTGTAATTGTTCGATAGAACGAATCATCTCTACTTTATGTTTTAAATCTTTCATAAAAAAACGCCTCAAATTGATCTGCTTAACTTGAGTAACACTATAGAGGAAGCGTTATTATTTAAGAAACTGAATAAAGTTATAGTTTTTATTGGGTAAAGCGATTTTGATGTGGGCTTTTATTAAATTTTTATTTTGACTCTGTGATCAATATTTTAAATGACAGTATCTCTTATGATTTTCTCCACGCTTCGAAAAGCGCGGAGAAACAGACCCTAATCTTGTGCGTCGATACTCTCACCATTCAACGCAAGGCTATCATCTCCCATGAGGTAGAGATAAGCAGGCATGATGGCTTCAGGTGATGGTAAAACCTTTGGATCTTCATCAGGATAAGCTTTGGCACGCATAGCGGTACGGGTCCCACCTGGGTTGATACAATTATATCGAATATTTGGATAAGTATTTTCTTTAGCAAATATTTTACTGACCGCTTCAATCGCAATCTTTGAAACCGAGTAAGCACCCCATTGCGCACGTGCTTCACGTCCTACACCAGAGCTGGCGAAAACGACTGATGCATTTTCTGATTTTTCCAGTAAAGGCAGTAATTCTTGGGTGAGCACAAAGGGTGCACGTAAATTCACCGCCATCACATCATCCCAAACCTCTTCTGGATAATGTGCCAACTCAACACGCTCTCCTAAGATTCCGGCATTATGCAAAATACCATCTAAGCGGCCAAATTGTTGCTCTAGAGTATCGACAAGCAGTTCATAGTCACGTGAAGAGGCAGTAGAAAGCTGCAAAGGAAGAATGGCAGGTTGCGGGGCACCAAGTGATTCAATTTCATCATAAATGACTTCAAGTTTATTGAGCGTGCGACCATGTAACACGACTGTTGCGCCGTGTAAGGCGTAGCTGAGCGCAGCTGCACGTCCAATACCGTCTCCCGCACCCGTAATAAGGATAATTTTATCCTTCAATAAATCTGGGCGAGGTTGATATTCTGAATACTTCATGGGAGACCTCCTATAGTTGTTATGATGTCATTTAGGCTTTGGACGCAATGTCGTTACCCAATCAAACAATGTTTCTCATCATTTAGAATGATTAAATTTTATATGTCTTACTTTGCACTGTTGGAAAAGAACTGCTTCTCGTAAAGCGAGCCGAAGTGCCAACAGCGCTATCTTCTATATAAAAACATTGAAACATCATATTCAAGATGTTTCAGTGTTATTTATCATGTTGTTGGGTAAATTGAATGATTTTCTTGAACTTTAATTATTCACAAGTTTTCGAATAACTTGATGTAATTCATCGACATTCTCTACGATACAGTCGGCTTGCCAAGCATTTAAATCATCTTTGTACTGTAATGGTAAATAACCATATGCTGCGAGGATTGTATACATTTGCGCATTACGTCCTGCATCAATATCGCGCGGATGATCACCCACATAAATACATTGTTCAGGTGCAATCTCAATTTGCTTTGCCGCCAGATACATTGGCTCAGGATCTGGTTTGGTCTGAGCGACATCTTCAGGGCAGACCAGAACAGCGCAACGTTGTGTGAGGTTCAATGCGTTCAATAGTGATTCACTTAACCAACGTGGTTTATTGGTCACAATACCCCAAGGGATCTGTTGGCTTTCTAACTCTGCCAAAAGTGGATACATACCCGCAAACAGATCTGTGTCTACAGCAATGTCATCACCATACTGATCTAAAAAGCGTTGGCGATGCGCTAAAAAGACTGGATCATCCACTTCAAGTTCAGGATAAACCAGTTTTACCATTGCACGTGCGCCCTCAGAAACCTGAGTGCGGATCAAATCCGCATCAACCACTGCGCGGCCTTCTTCTCGACACATATTTTGAATAATACGGATAAAATCCGCAGCCGTATCAATCAGTGTTCCGTCTAAATCAAAAAGAACCGCTTGCATCAAACACCTTCATTCACAGTATAAACCATGTAATTCACATCAACATTGGGCGCAAGCCAGTAATGCTTTGTGAGTGGGTTGTAGTGTAAGCCAGTCATATCTTTAAGTTTTAAACCTGAGTTACGAATGTCATCTGCAAGTTCAGACGGTTTAATAAATTTATGATAATCATGGGTGCCTTTTTTCAATAAACGTAATACATATTCCGCACCAATAATTGCGAATAAATAAGACTTAGGATTACGGTTAATTGTTGAGAAAAACACATGACCATTTGGTTTAACTAACTTTTGACACGCTTGGATGATGGATGCTGGGTCAGGAACATGTTCTAGCATTTCCATACATGTAACAATATCGTATTGTCCTGCTTGTTCTTCTGCGAGTTGTTCCACAGGAACCTGGCGATATTCAATATTTTGAACATTTTCTTGTTCAGCGTGTAAGCGAGCCACATTCAATGGTGCTGCACCCATGTCGATACCTAAAACATCGGCACCACGACGCGCCATACTTTCAGCCAAAATCCCGCCACCACAGCCCACATCAAGAATCTTTTTGCCTGTAAGACCATTGGCATGTTCATCAACCCAGTTTAAACGCAGTGGATTGATTTGATGTAAAGGTCTGAACTCAGAGTGTTGATCCCACCATAAAGCAGCAAGTGCTTCAAATTTAGCAATTTCCTGTGGATCAACATTAAGTTGCGACATGCCGGGCACCTCTAAGTAAATTGTTTTAATCAAAAATTAAGTTCAGTTATGCTAGTCTTTGTTAACACTTCGTCTATTTATGAAATATCAACAGACCCTAGTGTAACCATAAATCCAAAAAAAGCGATGAATCGTGTAAAAAACTTCACAGAAGGAAAACGATTTTCCCATATTTGTTTTATAGTGAATGCATAAGCTATACGAGATGACAACGAGGACAATAAAGTCAATGAAAAAATTTATTTTAGGTGGCATGACTGCCATGGTGATGGCGTTTTCTGTAAATGCCATGGCTGCCGATTTTGTTGCAGGTAAAGATTATACCGTGGTGCAAAACCCAGGAAAAGTTTCACTTCCGGGTAAAATTGAAGTACGTGAGTTTTTTTGGTATGGATGCCCTCACTGCTTTACATTAGAACCGCATATGCAAGCGTGGTTAAAGAAGATCCCTAAAGATGTTAACTTTATCCGTACACCTGCAGCAATGAATCCATTATGGGAACAAGGTGCTCGTGCATATTATGTGAGTGAAGCATTGGGTGTACGTAAACGTACGCATTTGCCTTTATTCCATACCAATCATGCAGGTAATCAGCAAGTTCTACAAAAAGATGCTTTTGCTAAATTCTTTACTCAGTACGGTGTGCCTGAGGCGAAATTTAACAGTATGTATAGTTCTTTTGCGATCACTGCAAAAATTGCTGAATCAAATCAATTGGCACAACAGTACCAGCTTTCAGGGGTGCCTGCTGTTGTGGTAAATGGTAAATATGTGGTTCAAGGTGAAGATGGTAAAGTGACGCAAGTTGTTGACTATCTGATCAATAAAGAACGTAAAGCCAAATAAGCTTTGCTGTTTTAAAACCCGCAATTGAATTGCGGGTTTTTTATTGCTGGTGATATAGGGGCGAGTTTGGGAGATAAATTAAGCTTTATCTCGGTCCCAATTTTCGATGCCTTTAAAAATTAAACGGATTTGCGTTACCGATTGTTTTTTAAGCACCATTTTTTGCAACTCAAGTTCTATGCCAGAGTACTGTCGAGATAAGTTGATCCATGACATTGCCCAAGTAAAAGATAAATTAATCAAAATATTGGTGATCACTTTTAAATCATTCTCATCATGAAAATTTGCGATAACTTCAAACTTTTTTAACGCGTTGGCGAGGTCATCATTCAGGAAGTCAATTTCACGGGCGATGGCTTTACGCACCACCTCTGAACCACCCCAACGTTCCGCGATCATAAAAATCCATTGTTGCGGACTGCTGTCTACAGCCTCAAAAAACAGCGCCATGCTGGTTTTGGTTTTCGCTTCAGGATGCGCTAGGCCTTTGCCTAATTGATGTAAGACATTCTTTAAATAAAGCGCAACTTGATCCACCAGCTCTTTACCCAATTCATCCATATCTTGGAAATGGCGATAAAACGCTGTCGGAACCAAACCGACTTCACGGGCAACTTCTCGCAAACTGATACTCGAAAATGAACGACCCGATGTGCTTAAAGTTAAAGCAGCATCAAGTAAAGCCTGACGGCTTTGTTGTTTTCGTTCATCGCGTATCGACATTCTGGTATCCAAAGATTTTTGTTGTGATGAGTCTATCAAAAATAAAAACAAATTAAACGACGAATGTCAGTGTACAGGTGTTGACTGAATTTAAAAAATGATTATAGTGTACATATGTTCACTAAAAGAACGTTTGTTCACTCAATAAATAGCAAGCACAAAGAGGAACGTCACATGAGTAGCTATATGCAGTATCAGCCAGAATGGGTTCGTGAGGATTTTGTCGATTTTATCGCTGAAAAAATCAATCCTGTTTGGGCTTGGAAAAAGGTAAAAGCCACGATTATTAAAACTCGTGCATTAAGCCCTGATTTTTATCAAATTCAATTACGTCCAAATCGTAATTTTAAGCATCAACAGTTTAAAGCAGGACAATCTGTTCTTGTCACTGTTGAAATTGCAGGTGTGCGTCAACAACGTAGTTATTCTGTGGTTAAATTTTTGAATAATGGCGATATGATCATTGCTGTGAAACAGCAGGGTAAAGTCTCCAATGCACTGAGCCAAATGGCTTTTGGTAGCATTGTTGAACTGTCACAAGCTCAAGGTGATTTTGTTTTAGCTCAAGACGCATCGCCATTGTTATTAATTGCGTCAGGCAGTGGAATTACTGCAATCCATTCTTTATTGCTTGAAGCACTTAAAGATTCAAATCGTCCAATTGATTTAATTTATTTTAGTCGTGATGAGGCTTTTGATACAGATCTAGAACAGCTTTATCAGCAACATGGGTTGTTGAATTATCACCATATTCATACCGCTCAACAAAAGCAACATTTAACTATCGAGTTATTGGAAAGTTTGGTTCCTGATTTCCAACAGCGTCAAAGCTATGCGTGTGGTGCAAGTGCAATGATGCAAAGCATCAATCAAATTTTTCAAGATTTGAATATCACAGATCGTTTGAAACAAGAATATTTCCAGATTGCGGTAGATGAAAGTTTAGAAGCACAACCGATTGTTTTTTTACGCTCACAACAAGAGTTTGATGCGAAATCAAATCTACTTGAAAGTGCTGAACAAGCGGGGTTAAAGCCAACTCATGGTTGTCGTATGGGGATTTGTAATACCTGTACCTGTACCAAAGTGAGTGGTTCGACCAAAAATATGCTGACAGGTGAAATCGACCATGCTTCAAATACACAGATCAAATTGTGTATCAGCCAAGCGATAAGCCCTGTGGTCATTAATCTGTAAATTAAAACAATCATTTCAATAAATTTAAACAACTTCTCGGTCTGTTGAACCTAGGCGTAGGAAGTTGTACCCAAAATTCAGCTAAGGCTTCTAAAAATGAAGCGCTGAGGAGCAAGACAATGAATATGTCAGTTACTTTTCCAAACAGTAAATCGAAACATTTAAACCCAGAACAAACAGCAGAATTTGGTCGCCGCGTTGATGAAATCCGTCGTGAAATCATGGACAGTTTAGGCGAACAAGATGCCAAGTATATTTATAAAATCCGTAATTTTGTCCGTTATAGTGAAATTGCTTCACGTGGTATGTTGATGTTTGGCGGATGGATTCCACCTGTTTGGGTGGTGGGTACGGGATTGCTGGGCATTTCGAAAATCGTGGAGAATATGGAGCTGGGTCATAATGTCATGCATGGTCAATTCGATTGGTTAAATGACCCAAGTTTGAATGGTGCAAATTACGACTGGGATACCATGGCAACAGGTGATGATTGGAAATACACACATAATTATGTGCATCACACCTATACCAATATTGTGGGTAAGGATCATGATGTGGGTTATGGTTTACTCCGCGTTAGTGAATCACAAAAATGGGAACCGCGCTTTTTGTTTAACATCCCTTTAGCGATTCAATTGATGGTGTTTTTTGAATGGTATGTTGGCTTACAAAATTTACATTTGGAAGATGCGCTGATCTATAAAACAAAAACCTGGAAGCAGGTCTGGGCAGATGCGGCAAAATTTCGTAAAAAAGCCCGTCGTCAAATTCTAAAAGATTATGTGTTTTTTCCTGTGATTGCAGGACCCAATGCTTTACCTGTTTTAGCTGGGAATGCCATTGCCAATGTGATCCGCAGTTTGTGGTCTTCAGCGGTCATTTTTAATGGTCATTTCACTGAAGATGCAGAGACTTTTGAAGCCGATAATGTGGAAAATGAAACCCGTGCTGAGTGGTATTTACGTCAGATTCGTGGTTCAAGTAACTTTACTGGAACAGACTGGTTGCATATTTTGAGTGGGAATTTAAGTCATCAGATTGAACATCATTTGTTCCCTGATATGCCAGCCAATCGTTATTCAGAAGCTGCTCCAAAAATTAAAGCTTTATGTGCAGAATATGGCATTAACTATAATGAAGCGAATTTCTTTAAACAGTTCGGTAGTGTGTGGGGACGTTTAGCGAAATGTTCTTTACCTAATCACTGGACCACAAGCATTACTCAATCAGTGCAGAAAGTGAAAGGGATGTTTGCTTAGATTTTATTTTACAAAGCCCTTTTGTGGTGGCGAAAGTCTGAAAGAACCTTGTTGAGAGCGGCAAGGTTCTTTTGTTTAAAATATAAAAACTCAACTTTAAAATTCAGCTTCGGGTCCAATCATGATTGATCTTTTTTAATCAACATCCTTGGTGATTTCCCCGATATTCTTTTAAAAAAGGAGATAAAGGCACTCTCACAGGAAAAACCTAAGTGATGGCTGATCACGGATATTTTTTCATTTTTAGATAATAATTCTATCGCTTTCAGAAAACGCCATTGTTGTCGCCACTGCTGATAATTCAAACCTGTTTCGCGTAAAAATATTCTGCCAATGGTTTTTTCACTGAGCCCAACCAGATTTGCAAACACATTTAAATGCGGTAGGAGCTCAGTACCTAAAAATTTTCTTAATCGACGATCAGTTGGAAATTGTAGAATAACCGATACTGATGGTGCAGTTTCAATTTCATTCAATCCAACATTAAATAAATCCAAAAAAGGTCGTTTGCTCCAGTCCGTATCAAAATCAGCGAAAGCGATTCTCTCCAATATTTCTTTTAATAAAGCACTAACTTGCAAGACTTTGACTTCTTTAGGAAGTGCTGGGTATTGAACGGTATTAATATATACCGAGCGATAGCCAGTCACTTGGCTCATTTCAGCACGATGAGTTGTGTCTGGTGGAATCCATGCGATATGTGCAGGGGGCAGGATACATAGCTGACCAGATAAGGTAATTCTAATACTGCCACTGTTGGTAAATAGCAGTTGTCCCATTTTGTGGGCATGTTCTCCCGAATCATGTCGAGCAATTTCCGAAGCAATACCGATCACATTTAATCCAAGTTGATCGGGATTAAAATCAGCATCCGCTGCTAACCATGCCATTGTTTGTCCGATTTTATAAATAATATGTCTTTTATGATTATATCTCTCAAAATTTGATTTTGTTATTTTTCTCGATGGTTCAATTAAACGTATTCAAAAGAAAATGTTAAAGAAATCTATATTTTATTTACTGGCTGTTTTGATGATGTTTCCCCAAGTTGTTGAGACGATCTACAGCCCAGCACTGCCTCATATTGCACATGGATTCCATATAAGTTCTGAAAAGGCGAGTCAAACGATCTCTTTATATTTCATTGCCTTTGCGCTGGGTATCGTCTTTTGGGGGCAGATGTGTGACATTTTAGGGAGACGAAAATCGATATTGGGTGGATTATTGATTTATGCTATTGCCTCGATTGCTGCGATTTTATGTCGTACTTTTGATGATCTAATCATCGCCAGAATGTTCTCGGCATTTGGCGCTGCTGTGGGTTCCATCGGAACACAAACTATTATTCGAGATACTTTCAAAGGCAAGGAGCTGGTCAAGATTTTTTCCATCATTGGTATTCTGCTTGCGCTTAGTCCAGCTCTAGGTATGGTATTTGGCGCATTCATCACAACATGGTGGGGATATCAAGGTGTATTTCTAGGTTTAGCGCTATTTTCAATCCTGCTTATGTGTTGGTGTGTATTTGAGCTACCTGAGACGCTTGTTAAAAACAATAAAAAAGTTCCTATTCTTCATATTTTTATTGCCATGCTTAAAGATAATGAGATTTGGAAAACCGCATTTTTGGTTGCACTTTTTAATATCAATCTTTTTGCTTACTATCAGTTGTCTCCTTTCTATTTTCAAATATTAGAAGCCTCATCATGGGTGTTTGGATTGAGCGGTCTGTGTTTGACCTTAGGCGCCATTCTTGGCGCATTACTGAATAAATCTTTGCTTAATAAAAACGTAAATCCCCATACTTTGGTGTCCATTGCGGCATTGATTGCGATTTTGGGGAGTGTTTTGATCTGTATCACTCTAGCCATCAAGAGTTGGTTATTTATTTTTCCTGTACTGTTGATCATGGTTGCATATGGACTTGCCATCCCTAATCTTCTTGCGACAGCACTTAAACACTATGCCGAATGTTTAGGTACAGCAGGCGCACTGTTGGGCTTGATGTATTATTTATTATTAGGTGGGGGATTAGTTTTGGTTGGTTGGGGACAAAATTTGGCAGCAGTATTATTGATTTGTAGTGTGGCGACTTTATGCATAAATTTATTTCGGCATCGTGATGTATGAAAACTTTCACATTGATCCAATTATTTTTTAAGATGATGCTCCGTCGCATGCAAGTGGTTTGGACCAATCTGTCAGTCAGCGACGTATACTCAGCAATTTCAAAAACCACCATCTTGTAACAAAACCAACACTAGAGTATCTGTTATACTTAGCCGCATTATTTCTGAATCCAATAAGGACACACTATGCGTATCGACCAACGTGCATTAGATCAATTACGTGAAGTTAAAATTACTCGTAACTACACACGTTATGCGGAAGGTTCTGTATTGGTTGAATTTGGTCATACAAAAGTGCTATGTACTGCAAGTATTGACAATTCAGTACCTCGTTTCTTAAAAGGACAAGGACAAGGTTGGGTAACTGCTGAGTATGGCATGTTGCCACGTTCTACCCATACACGTAGCGACCGTGAAGCTGCTCGCGGTAAGCAATCTGGTCGTACTCAAGAAATTCAACGTTTGATTGGTCGTAGTTTACGCGCAATGGTAGATTTGAAAAAATTGGGTGAAAACACCATTACCATCGACTGCGATGTGATTCAGGCAGATGGTGGTACACGTACTGCTGCAATTACAGGTGCTGCGGTTGCATTAATCGACGCCATGAATGTACTTCTTGAGAAAAAGAAAATTAAGCATGATCCATTAAAAGGTCTCGTTGCTGCGATTTCTGTCGGCATGTATCAAGATGAAGTATTGCTTGATCTTTGTTATGAAGAAGATTCTAACTGTCAAACTGACTTGAATGTGGTGATGACTCAAGCAGGTGAGTTTATTGAAATTCAAGGGACTGCAGAAGAAAAACCATTTACCCGCGCTCAATCCAATGCGATGCTTGAAATGGCTGAAAAAGGTATTCAGGAATTGGTAAAAAAACAACAAGAAGCGCTTGGTTGGTAATTCGAAAATATTGATATATCTTTATAAAGAAACGCATCTTCGGATGCGTTTTTTATTGCATAAAATTGTTTTAAGCTAAGTCGCTTATTTATAAATTAAAACAAATATTTGATATTTATCATTTTTTTAAAAATATTCATCAAACTGCCATAAAAACTTCACTCTAGCGTCATAGCAGTTGTATTGACTATCCCTACCTTTATTTCATGGACAGGACAATGCGAAATTTTTTGCTGATTTTAGTGACCAGTCTGAGTGTCTTACTCAGTGCTTGTAATGATGATAATGAAAGCTCAACGACGAATCCACAGCCACCCGCTGCGTGTAAAGTACATTGCGCACCATAATAAAAAATAAGGAAATAGAGATGAACCGTCGTGATTTTTTAGTCAATTCAACAAAAACAATATTTGGTACAGCCGCTTTAGCCAGCTTTCCAGCCAGCATCCAAAAAGCCTTAGCCATTGACGCTAAAGTCGAAACAGGCACGATTAAAGACGTAAAACATGTCATCATTTTGACGCAAGAAAATCGCTCGTTTGATAATTATTTTGGAACGTTAAAAGGTGTTCGTGGCTTTGGTGATCGTTTTACCATTCCGCTATCCGATAACCGTAAGATTTGGGAACAATACGATAAAGATAAGAATAAAATCTTTCCCTATCATTTAGACAGTACGCGTGGTAATGCACAACGTGTTAGTGGTACGCCACACTCATGGACTGATGGACAATTTGCTTGGAACCATGGCCGTATGGGCAATTGGGTACAATATAAGCAACCTCAATCTATGGGATATTACAAACAAAAAGAAGTTGAATTTCAGTTCTCACTTGCCAACGCCTTTACCCTGTGTGATGCATATCATTGTGCAATGCATACAGGAACCAATTCGAATCGTATGTTCTTATGGACAGGTTCAAATGGTCCGAAAGCTGCGGGTGTTGCCAGTGTCGTCAATGACTTGGACAGTATTGGTGCATCAAGCACAGGCTATGATTGGACCACCTATCCTGAGCGCCTACAACAAGCGGGTGTGACGTGGAAAGTTTATCAAAATATGCCCGATAACTTTACCGACAATCCTTTGGCTGGCTTTAAACAATATCGC
Source organism: Acinetobacter sp. GW821-FHT01E09 (assembly GCF_059422385.1). NCBI lineage: Bacteria > Pseudomonadati > Pseudomonadota > Gammaproteobacteria > Moraxellales > Moraxellaceae > Acinetobacter > Acinetobacter sp. GW821-FHT01E09. The sequence continues at coordinate 4,547,990 of NZ_JBWKWU010000001.1, read as the reverse complement.
CGTGCCAATGAGTTATCCGGTAAACCTGTAAACAATGACAGCACGTGTCCTGCTTATGATCCCGCAATTGATGCAACACAACCGTTGTATAAAGGGATTGCCAATACGATGCCTGATGGTGGATTTCTTGCTTCATTTAAAGATGATATTGCCAAAGGTCAATTACCTCAAGTCAGTTGGATGGTTGCACCTGCGGCCTATAGTGAACATCCAGGACCATCAAGCCCTGTACAAGGTGCTTGGTACATTCAGGAAGTTTTAAACGCTTTAACGGAAAACCCTGCGATTTGGAGTCAAACGGTTTTATTGGTCAACTTTGATGAAAATGATGGCTTTTTTGACCACGTTCCATCACCAAGCGCACCTTCAAAAGACACTTCAGGTGTGATGCAAGGTAAAACCACCTTGAGTGATGAACAAATCTCATATGAATACGCTACGCATCCCAAAGCTTCAGCAGGACAACCTAACTTTACCGATCCTAAAGTCAGCAATGGTGTGGGAGTCTATGGTCCAGGAATACGCGTACCCATGTATGTGATTTCTCCGTGGAGTCGTGGTGGTTGGGTAAATTCACAGGTTTTTGATCATTCGTCTGTTATTCGTTTCTTAGAGCAACGTTTTGGCGTGCAAGAACCAAATATTAGTCCATATCGCCGTGCTGTATGTGGTGATTTAACCACAGCTTTTGACTTTAAAAATCCAAATACCACCGCTATTTCAGACTTGATGGGTAAAAAAACCAAGAATGATGCAGATGCGATTCGTAATGCGCAAGCGTTATTGCCGCCAGTTTCCCGCCCTTTAAGTCAGGTCTATCCTGTTCAAGAGTTAGGAACACGATTGTCTCGGGCATTGCCTTATATTTTACATAGTAGTGCGAAAGTTGATGTGGCAACAAAAACAGTGAAGTTAATGTTCTCCAATACAGGAACACACGCCGCAGTTTTCCATGTTTATGACAAATTGAATTTAGATGCGATTCCTCGTCGTTATATGGTTGAAGCTGGTAAGCAATTGGATGATGTATGGAACGCTTCAAATGGATTATATGATTTATGGGTATTGGGTCCAAATGGCTTCCATCGTGGCTTTGCAGGAGATTTAGTCAAGTCTGCACAAATAGATGCATTGCCAGAAGTGCGTGTATGTGTTGAAGAGTGTGATCCTAAACTCTATTTAAAAGTTCGTAATGACGCTGCGAAAACAGCAAAATTGACAGTGAAAGCCAATGCTTATCTACCCAATAAGACATGGAATATCGAAACGGCTTCTACAGAAAAGGAGTTGAATTGGAATATGTCTGATTTCGGTGGTTGGTATGATTTTACTGTAACAATAGAGGGCGATAGCACCTTTAAACGCCGTTTTGCTGGGCGTATTGAAACGGGTAAAGATTCATTTTCTGACCCTTATATGGGATTTATAGAATCTTAATTTTAAATAGCTGAATTTTTATAATTTAAATAAGGTGCGCTTTGCACCTTATTTTTAGTTGATAGAAGGCCACATCATTTGCGCAAACTTACATGATTAAGATTCCAATCATCTATTTACTTCAATAGATACATAAATCAGCTGAAATCCCTTGTTTCGTATACAGACTCTACAAATCTTTTCATCAACCGATATTTAGAATATTTCAAACTTTAGCAAATGGCAGGCTTATGAAAATACTCATTGTTCTATTCGCAGTGATTACCTTTGTATTGATGGCTGGAGATCCACGCCGTGAAGATTTCGAAAGCAAAGAATTTGACGCAAAAAATAATGAACCGCAACAACATGCTGAACAGCAGCATGATCAAGAAGACTCTGGAGAACCTTCTTAATCATTTGGATAGGACTAGCTTTCAGCTTTTGATTTTAACATCTGATAAGTGAAATTCTTACCATTTAGCACATCCATATTCATGTCTTTATACTGTTGTAGAATCTCTGTTTGATCAAATTCACAAGATTTTTGCGTTTGCGTCCCTGTTTGATGAACAGTGCTATAACAAGAACCCACCTTATTTACAAAAGCATAGTAAGGTGAAAGGGGAATATGCGCAGCTTCTAATACTTTGGGTGCTAAGAAATGTGCCGCTACAAAAGGCCCTTTAAATTGCTTTTGATCAATCGGGAAATTTGCCCAAACTGCAAGTGGTGTTTCAAAGAAGCGAACATCTTTTTTCTCAGCTTTTTCTTGCGCTGATTTAAAGAAGCCATACTCATCGTAAACGCTTTGTAAGTTGGGTAAATGGTCACCAAAGAAAATCACAATTGTTGGGCGATCAAGCTGTTTGACATGCTCAATCAGGGTTTTAAATTTATCGTCAGCACGTTGCATACCCGTTAAATAAGTATTCAGCGCGCGTTTACTGTTCTCACTCACACCATCTTTGGTGATTTTAAAATGGTCTTTACCAAAGCGATCATCACTGTACATTGGATGATTTTCAACACTTATCGCATAGATAAATTGCGGTTTATCCGTATTTTTAAGCTGATTTTCAATGCTGTTATAAATTAAATCATCAGTAGCCCAACCCGCAGCATTAATATATTTAGCACGGTCAGCCATGTTGATCATATTTTCAATTGAAGTAAAACGGTTAAAACCTAGATTTTGATAAACTGCGCTACGGTTATAAAAATATTTGCCGTTGTTATGCATTGCAGTTGTTTCATAACCCAATGTATTTAAATACATCGGTAATGAATAAGTTGGGCGTTTTAATTTTGATACATAAGCCAATTCATTATGATTTAAATAGGTATTTAGACTGGTTAATACTTCAAACTCAACGTTAGCAGTTCCTCCACCAAAACTTGGAGACAATAAGCTAGAAACCTGATTTTTACTAATCGTTGGGGTGATGTTAGGTGGAATGCTTTTGTCTAATTTTCTGGCATCCCAATGCGACTCGCTCATCACAAAAACGATATTTGGCAATTGTTTTTGTTGTGACGGATCATCTGATGCTAGATTCGATGTAGGTTCTTCATCATGTTCAACCGCCATCGGTTGATAAAAAGTAGCAACTTTTTCTTCAGGGACGACTTGTGTTTGGAAAATTTTATTATTTAAGCCATCAACCGTTTTGGAAAAAAAGAAGGTCGAAAAACCTAAATATTTAATGGTTAAATGATCACCGATCCAGTCACCACGGGTATTGGGTAGATATTTTGCATATTGGCAAATTGAGTTTTTTGCTGCGTTGGCACAAGCTTCACTAAAATTATTTTTAAAATTCGCAGTGATAAAGAAGCCAAGGATAGCAAAAGATAAAATGCTGTTTGTCAGGAGGAGAGGCTTTGTCCCTAATTTCTCTTTTTTATACAGAAATACAAATAGTCCAATAAACACTGCAATTGCTACAAAGACCGCAATTTTGAGCATGACTGGAGAGGCGATAAAGGTTTCTTTAAATAATAAAAAATCACTAGGAACCAAACTTGCAGAAAGATATTGCTCTTTCTTGATATTGATAAAGCTCAGTAAAAAAATAATAAATTGACTGAGTAAAATGGTCGCAAAGGTTTTTCTTAAGATTAAATAAAATAAACTAATAAAGGCGTAGTTTAAGAGAATTGAAAAACCATATTTATATAGACGTGGTTTTAGATAGATGTCACGTAATTGAAAGAAACGCGTGATATCTTCTTGGTATAAGAAAAAAGCAAATACAGATAAAAAAGCGACAAGTAAAAACAAAACTTGTTGTTTCAAAGTCTTCATTGGCCTAATTACAGGAATGTATTGGAAGCCAAAGATTATAGGCTTATTCAGACGGCTTTTCTATGTAAAAACTGCTCGTTTTGTAAGCAAAATTAAAACTAATCAATAAAAAATAACAAACTAAAGCCTCAAAGTTGCCCAAAGAATGTAGATATCCTTTGGGCAATTTTTTTACGGGCTTACACGTTGTATCGCTTCATCATAAGTCGCGCTTGGTTTGTATTGATTGGCCAATTGGTAATGTTGCTTAGCTTGGGCATAATCTTGGTTATTTTCATAGATTTTACCCATATTATAGTGAGAATAAGCTTTGGTATTGTTATTGGTTGCCAAAGCAATGGCTTTTTGATTTGCCCATAAGGCTTCTGAGGAACGATTGAGCTTTTGATAAGCAACAGCAAGATTACTATAGGTTTGGCCAACATTTGGATTGTAGTCGATAGACTGTTGATAGAGCATTGCAGCTTGTTCAATCTGGTTGTTTTGATAGGCTTTATCCGCACTTAAATTAAGTGTCTTGGCTCGTTTTTGCGCATCTGCTGAGACAGGAACGATATTTACCTGAGTGGTTTGATTTTGATAATTTGATACTGTTGAACCCACTTGGCTTGCGTTAACTGTGGTTCCTGAAATACGATTGATGTCTTGAATTTCACCTTCAGGGCTAATGCGGAATACAGTCCATAGATTACCCGTTTGACCAGTTGGAATATAATAAGAACGAATCAGTGATTCACCTGCATAGACCATGACTTTGGCTTGGCTATTGGATAAATTGGTCGTAGTTGGTTGAGTACGATTAGAAAAGTCATGTACTGAATACACATAATATTGACCTTCTAAACGTTTATCGATAGTGACGGTTTCAGGACCATAAGAGTCGGTGTCATCCACATCCAGATTTGCAGCCAAACCTTGTTTACTGTCCCAATATACATGCTGATTTTTATAACTTAAGTGTGAATCGAGATCTAAAGGGTTTTCCCCCCAATTCAGTACAATTCGCATACTGTTGAGATCTTTGAGTACAGGACTTAAGGCGTAGGTCATGCCATCACATGGACATTTTGCAACCAGTGTTGAATAACCTGATTTTTTGATAATCAGTAAATTATCTGAACTGTCTATAGTATTACTATTGACTGAGGCTCGGCCGCTTGTATTGGTAGAACTTGAGGCAGAGCGCTCACCATTTTTTTGCAAAATCACTTCCGCATTGGCAATATTTTGATCTTTCACTGTTGCACTTAACACATGCACATTGACTGTGTCTGCATGGCTCAGGATCGGAATAGATAATGTGAATAGTGTTGAATATAAAATATGTTTTTTCATTGTTTCTCTCTTTTGTTTGTACACATAATTTGATTGTTATTTAGAAGATCTTTTGCATAAAATTAGCTGATTATTTATTGACTCATCGTTATATTTTGTAATAAAAAAGCAGTATATAGATACTGCTTCATGGCTCATATGATTGAGTGATTAGGCATTAAAACGCATAGATAAATCAATCGCTTTAACATCTTTGGTTAATACACCCATCGAAATATAGTCAACACCCGTTTGTGCAACTTGACTTAAATTCTCAAGGGTTATATTTCCAGAAGCTTCTAATTTACAACGACCAGCAACATGTTTAACTGCATCAATCATTTGTTGTTGGCTAAAATTATCTAGCATGACGATATCTGCTTTGGCTTCAAGTGCTTGATTCAGTTCATCCCATGTTTCAACTTCGACTTCAACAGGCTTACCTGGTGCGATTTGATGCGCTTTGGCAATTGCTTGAGCAATACCACCGGCAGCCATGATGTGATTCTCTTTAATTAAGAACGCATCGAATAAACCAAGGCGGTGGTTTTGACCGCCACCTACAGCAACTGCATATTTTTGTGCAATCCGTAAACCCGGCAAAGTTTTACGCGTATCTAATAATTTGGTTGCTGTACCTTCTAGATATTTTACATATTCAGCCGTTTTGGTTGCGACTGCAGACAGGGTTTGTACAAAGTTTAATGCAGGACGCTCAACAGTCAGCAAACTACGTGCAGAACCTGCCAATTTATAAATGGTTTCATTGGCTTTGACCCAGTCACCATCATTTTTAAACCAAGTAATTTGTACGCTTGGATCATACGCTTTGATTAGTGCATCGACCCAAGGTTGTCCTGCCAAGACCATATCTTCACGCGAAATGATCGTAGCCGTCGCTTGCTCATCTTCTGGTGTGAGTAGGGCAGTAATATCAGCATCACCAATATCTTCTTGGAGTGCTTGTTGAATATTAATTTGAATAGATTGTTCAAGCAAAGATTCAGGTATGCTCATGGATATCCCTATTTTAGTCACCCTTAAAAACTGAGCGATATATTAGCACTGTCATTGCAAGTTTGAAGAAGTTTTTATTTTATACAGATAAGAGTACACTAAAATATTGAAAATCAGCTTTATTGAAAATAGAAAAATTCTGTAGGAATAAGATATGCAATCTGCACCACAGTTTCAGGTCGTGAATGGTCAATTGATTGGCGCAAGACAAGTTCCATCTCCCAATTATAATCAACGCCCTGAAAATACAGAGATTCAGCTGATTGTGATTCACAATATTAGTTTGCCACCGTCACAATTTGGTGGTGGTTATATTGAACAGTTTTTTCAAAATCAACTGGATTGGTCAGTGCATCCTTATTTTCAAACCATTGAGGGTATGCAGGTTTCTGCACATTTATTGATTTTAAGAACTGGTGAAATTATCCAGTTTGTTAATTTTAATGATCGAGCTTGGCATGCCGGACGTTCAGCTTATCTAGGTAAAGTTGAGTGTAATGACTATTCAATTGGGATTGAGCTTGAAGGAAGTGATGATCGCGATTTTGAAGCGATCCAATATCAACAACTGGTTGATGTGGTTGCCACTTTGCAACACGCTTATCCAAAAACTGATCATCATTTAACAGGACATTCTGATATTGCCTCAGGACGAAAAACTGATCCTGGACCACATTTTCAATGGCAGCAATTTAGAGAAAGTTTGAACCAGAAAAAAATTAAGACAAAACAAGTGAAGTAAATAAGCGTCTGTTTATGATTTAACAACGCAATTTTAAGAATATTTAATTACAATAGCGACTTTATTTTAACTAGGTGAATACGATGGCGCTGTGGCGATCCACCTTTATTGTCAGTGCAATGACCATGTTGTCACGAGTCTTGGGCTTAGTCAGAGATATGGTTTTGCTCAATGTGTTTGGGGCAGGTAAGGATTTTGACACCTTTGTGGTTGCTTTTCGTATTCCCAATTTTTTCAGGCGTTTATTTGCAGAAGGGGCTTTTTCGCAAGCCTTTATTCCCGTACTCACCGAATATAAAACTACAAAACTGCATGCTGAAGTACAGATTCTCATTAGTCGTGTGTTTGGCTGTTTGTTAATGGTGATGTCTCTGTTAACCTTGATCAGTATGATCATTGCGCCTGTAATCTTGTATGTCTATGCACCCGGTTTTCATAATGATCCCGCAAAATTTGATCTGGCTGTAGATATGTTTCGTTTAACGATTCCCTATCTGATGTTTATGTCATTGACTGCATTTGCCAGCAGTATTTTGAATAGTTATGGATCTTTTGCTTCGCCAGCGTTTTCACCTGTATTACTTAACGTGGCAATGATTGCTGGTGCTTGGTGGTTAGCGCCACATATGGCTCAACCGATCATGGCTTTAGGATGGGCTGTGGTTGCGGCTGGGGTTTTACAACTAGCCATTCAAATCCCTGAATTATGGAATAAAAAATTACTGATTCCACCTAAAGTTGATTTTAAACATGAGGGTGTAGATCGAATTCTAAAACTGATGTTGCCCGCTTTATTTGGAGTATCAGTCACTCAGATTAACTTATTGTTAAATACAATCTGGGCATCATTCATGCAAGATGGTTCGGTGTCATGGTTATATAGTGCAGAACGTATGACCGAGTTGCCACTTGGATTGATTGGTGTTGCCATTGGTACCGTGATTCTTCCGTCCCTTTCCGTGAGTAAAGCAGAACAAGATCAGGCCAAGTTCCGTAGAATGTTGGATTGGGCTGCTCGTGTGATTGTCTTGGTGGGTGTGCCAGCCAGCATTGCTTTGTTCATGTTATCTACGCCAATTATTCAAGCACTTTTCCAGCATGGTGCTTTTGATGCACGTGATACGCAAATGACGGCTATGGCATTGCAATGTATGAGTGGTGGTGTACTGGCATTTATGTTGATTAAAGTTTTTGCACCAGGCTTTTATGCAATTCAGGACACCAAAACCCCGGTACGCGTCGGCTTAATGGCGGTTGCAGCCAATGCGATTTTAAACATTATCTTTATTGGTATTTTTAAATTGATTGATTGGCAAGCCGAGCATATGGCCTTAGCCATTGCTTCTTCAGGCTCAGCCTTGGTCAATGCTGGGATGTTATATTTTTATTTACATAAGAAAAATATTTTCCGTTTTGGTGCGCATTGGAAAAAATTATTCGTTCAATTTGCCATTGCCAATATTGTGATGATTGGCGCGCTATGGTTTGCTTTAACTTGGTATGATGGCACAGCCTCACAATGGCTTCGAATTCTTGAAGTTGTCGGGTTATGTTTGGTGGGTATTGTGGCTTATGGTATTGCACTGCTTGCTGCAGGATTTAGACCAAGACATTTAAAGCACTAAAATTAAGACCAATCAACAGAATATAAATGAAACCGCTTTTACTTCGAGCATCATTTAATCATAAGTGATGTATCTAACGCATGGTGACAAGGATGTTTCCCATAGCGTGTGGGATAGAATTTAAATTCTAAATATAAAATACACTACTGTAAGTTTGACCAAGGGATGAATTTACTTTTATGAAATATCGTAAGATTTTTATTATTAGGCCATAAAAAACATCGCAATTGAGCGATGCTTTTTATTTTTAAAACTATTTTGCCTTGAAACTACGGTAAAACTTTTAATAGTTCTACATCAAAGATTAATGTACTGTTTGGACCAATTGCATCACCCGCACCAATCTCGCCGTAGGCAAGTTTTGCTGGAATAAAGAAACGATATTTCGCGCCTTCTTTCATCAGTTGCAAACCTTCAGTCCAACCTTGAATCACTTGGCTAACTTGAAATTCTACCGCTTCATTTCGTGCAAAAGAACTGTCAAATACAGTGCCATCCAATAAACGACCTTCATAGTTTACAGAGACTTTAGATTTTGCAGAGGGTGATTTTCCAGTACCTTGTTGTAAAACACTATACTGCAAACCACTTGGGCGGGTAATTACACCTGTTTTCTTCGCATTTTCTACAAGAAAAGCTTCACCTTGTTTGGCATTTACATCTGCAGCTTGTTTAAACTCTAGCATTTGTTTTGCTTCAGTTTGCTGTTTATATTGTGCAAGTGCTTTTGCCATTTCTTCATCAGTTAAGCTTGCTTTCTGGCCTGTGGAACCTTCTTTGATGCCTTGGATAAAGGCATTTAAATTAATTTGTTTTAAGGTATCGGCGTTGGTACGTCCCATGACATAACCGTAGCTATAACCCAGTTGATCTTGTTGGGAGCTTTTATTGTTAATCGGTGCTGAGAAAGTTGCAGTACTCAGCATACTAAGACTAAGCACAATAAGTGTTTTTTTCATAATCAAAATCCAAAAAAGGAGAGTAAATCTCTCCTTTTCTTAAATGTTATTTCACTTTAACAAGTTCAACATCGAAAATTAAAGTGCTGTTTGGAGGAATCGTGCCAGGAACACCTTGTTCACCATAAGCCAATTTTGCAGGGATATATAAGGTTGCTTTACCGCCTTCTTTCATGAGTTGTAAACCTTCAGTCCAACCCGGAATCACTTGATTTAAAGGAAACTCAACTGGTTGACCACGATCATATGAACTGTCGAATACTTTGCCATCTAACAATTGACCTTTGTAATGTACAGTAACCATAGAGGTAGCAGCAGGTTGTTTACCTGTACCTTCTTTGGTGATTTTATATTGCAATCCTGAAGCCGTTGTTTTAACACCTTCTTTTTTCGCATTTTCAGCTAAGAATGAGTCATTTGATGAGGCTGTTTCTTTGCTTTGTTGCAATTGCTTTTGTTGCATTTCTTTTTGGAAGTCAACATATGCAGCTTGTAATTCTTCATCTGTATAGGCACGTTGTTTTTTAGCATGGCCGTCACGAATACCACTGATAAATGTATTCACATCGACTTCAGGCGGGGTTTGGCTCGCAACTTCATAACCAAGTGCATAACTAATTTTTTCTACAGGTTTAGCATTTTTTGACATTGAATGACTGTTTACATCAGCAGGATGTTGAGATGCATAATAAACAGGTACAAGTGCAGCACCACCTAAGATTACAGCAATTGCGATGGGTAAGGCTTTACTCATAAAAATTTCCAAATTTTAATCTTTTAAGAGGCTAATTTGATCATTAGCATAATCTGTTCAAGCATATAACTTCTTCATCATAAACGATATAGTTATCTGATGACGACAACTAAAAATATACAGTTAGATTGATCAAAAAATTGGCACAAAAAAGCCAGATTCAATCTGGCTTTTTCTTCATTATTTGATATTAATCATCTTTGGAAGCGGTGTAGGCATAAGCATAATTATAGCCATAATTACCACCTACAGTTGCTCGGACATCATTGAGAATAATACCATTTACCTTAGTACCCGCTTGTTCAAAGCGATTAATGGTTAATTCGAGTTCTTTCATCTGTGTTTTTGCATAACGTGCAACAACAAGGTTTACACCCGCAAATTGAGAAATAATTATGCCATCAGTCACTGCTAACACAGGTGGTGTATCGATAATAATATGATCATATTGCTGGGAAAGCTGTTCTAATAGCTCGCTAAGACGATCGGAACTGAGCATTTCAGAAGCATGATTATGATTCTTACCACGTGGCAAAAAATCTAAATTGTTTACTGTGTTTGAATGAACAATACATTGCTCAAGCGTACTTTGACCTGCCAAATATTCAGTCAAACCAGGGGAGGTGTCATGACTAAAATATTTATGTAAATATCCACGTCTTAAATCAGCATCGATCAATAAAACTTTCTTATTGCCTTGTGCAAAAATCGCGGCGAGGTTAGTCGAAATAAATGATTTACCAATTTCTGGTGCGGGTCCTGAAATTGCAATAATATTGTTTTTTGCTTTATTTAAGGCAAAGTGAATGGTGGTACGAATGCTACGTAAACTTTCAATGGCAATGTCTTCACCATTTTTAGCCGCAAGAATCGGAATCGATTTTTTCTTTTTCAGTAACTGTACACGGCTTTCTTGAATTGGAGAGCGAGGCACAGTGGCATACACAGGGAGATCAAGTTCATTTTCAATACGGCTAGAATCTTTAATCCCTGATGAAAGCATATTACGCAGTAATGCAATCAGAATACCAATAAACCCACCTATAAAAATTGAAAGAACTAATATAATCAATTTTCTTGGTTTAATTGGTTTAACAGGATCTACAGCTGTATCGATGATACGAACATTACCGATTTCACCCGCTTTTACAATTTTTAATTGTTGATAGCTGTTTAAGAGTGATGTATAGAGTTCTGTATTGACTTTAACATCACGATAGAGTTGTAAATATAAGCGCTGAGTTTCAGGTAAACGTTTAATCGCTTGATTCAGCTCCGTTGATTTTTTATCAATCGCAGAAAGTTGAGCATTAATCTCTGTCATGAGCGGGTGATCAGGAGTATATTTAGCAGAATATTCAGCTTGCTTTTGCTTTAACTCGATCCGCATTTTTTCCAGGTCAATATTTTGCTTTAACATTAACTCGGATTCTTGAGTGACATCTACGGTATTGTATTGTTCACGGAATTTATTAAATTTAATTTCAGATTCTTCAAGCTGCTGTTTAAGCTCGGGAAGCTGTTGGTCTAAAAAACCTAATGTTTGTTTAGACTCTAAGGTTTTACGCTCAATATTCTGTTCATGATAAACGCTTAGTATGTTGTTGAGAACTTGAGTAATATGCTGCTGATCATTACCACTATAATTAAGACCTATGACACCAGTCATCTTGCCTTTTTCAGCAACTGAATAATTTGTTTGTACTAGTTTAACTGCTGAAGGAAGAGCAAGCTTTGTGATGGTAAAGTCTTGTTGAAATGGATTGAGGCTATTGATTTGAACAGACCATAATCCTTTATTGTCTTGAGCTTGGTTAAGCTGATTGAGAAGGCCTTTAAATACAACTTGGTCTTTATAAGTTAAATTAAACTGTTTTTTGTCTATAAATTTTAAAGTGAGCTGTTTATCATAATAATATTCGGGTATATCTAATTTTAAAATAGAAAAACTAGATTTATTCTTCTGAAAATCAACTGCTTTAGCACTATAACTGAGTTGCGATTTTTCTTTGGATACTAATTTATGAAAAAAAGTATCGGCATTGTCATCTATTTGAATATCTAAATTCAAATTCTTTATCACTTTTCCAAGTACAAGCCTCGAATTTAAGATTTCTATTTCAGCATCAGCGGGAGATTTTTGCCCCAAACCTCCTGCAACATCTTTGAGTTCGCCCATCAAAGCCGCTGAAGCAGCACTTTTACCATCTTCTACCTGAACCATTGCGTCAGTAGAATAAACAGGCGATGCTACACGTAAATAAAGTAGGGCATATATTAAAGTTAAAATGACACAAAGCGCAATCACTTTCCATTGAGCAATTAAAGAGAAAAATAACTCTTTTAAGTCAATCGTATCATCATTAGCTTTTGAATTTTGGTTCATAGGTAAACAACTAATTAAAATTTATAGATGTGATTGCCAGTCATTGGCATAAAGTTGGATATTTTTACACGTTTCATCAAAAAAAGCTTGATCAAGTTGGTATGGATCAGGCACATTTTGACTTTGCCAATGCCCTAAACGAAATACTTTACCTTTGGCAAAGGGCCATTTTAGTTCAATATGTTGCGATTGATTTTTACTCATCACAAGAATCAGATCAGCTTTTTTAATCAATTCTGCACTAATTTGTCGCGCAACATGGGAACGCATATCAATATTTAAAGCATCCATACATGTGATTGCTTTCTCATCTGCAGAATGGCCGATCATGGCAGCAAGCCCAGCTGATTCTATATGTAAATCAGGATGGCTTTGTTTTAAAAAAAATTCTGCCATTGGGCTACGACAAATATTCCCAACACAAACCACTAATATGTTTTGAATCTGCATCCTATTTACCCAATTGATCAAAGCTATATAGAGCACTTGAGAAGGGAACAACTTGATTCATAATGCGTTGCCAGCGGGTTAGCCCCGTTGCATCAATATAAACAATATCATTTTTTTGCATCGCAAATTGATTTGCCAATGCCAAGTTCCCTAAGCTACTTAAGTTAAGGTGATAAATTGTAGACTGCTTTGTGCTAAGATCAGTACGCATCACATAAATACGTGCAGCACTTGCTGAATAAGGACTAATACCTTCACTTTCGCCGAGTACATCACTAAGGGTCATACCTTGGTCACGAAGAGTCAACGCTTGGCTACGACTCGATTCACCCATGACATAGAGCTTTTGATCTTGTTTGGTGTTGACGAAAATCGTGTCATTCGGTTGGATCAAGAGTTGATGGAGAGACAATCCTTGTCTTTCCAACTGAATGGTATTGAGACTATAGGTTTGCCCATTCCTAATGAGTTGGATATTGGTGGTATCGCCTGTTTTAGTGTCAACACCACCTGCTTGCCCCAATGCAGTGTAGATACTAATAGGCTGATCATTTAAAGTATATTGGCCGCTGCGCATGACTTGACCATTGACGAAGTAACGACGACCCTCATAAGAAAGGACGCGAACAACAACATCTGGGTGTTTTAGGTACTTAGCAAATTGATTGTGTAAAAAACGATTGGTCTCTGCTAAAGTTTTACCTGCAATACGCACTGAACCTACCAAAGGTAATTGAACATTGCCATTTGAATCAATTGGATAACCTACAGCTTTAATATTAGTTGCATCTTGGATTGGTGGCGTGATTTCAGGATATGCCCAAAGTTGAATTGAAAGAACATCACCTGCACTTAAGCGATAGGTATTTTGTTGGTTATTGAATAATGATACAAGATTATTTGAACTTAATTGGTTAGTTGTATTTGAAGTTGGAATGTTATTTTGATTCAGTTGTACAACTGAAAGTTCAGCGCCCTGATTAGTTTTATATTTGCCTTGTTCAGGTAAATCATAGGTTTGAAGTCCTGAAGTGATCGCACAACCAGAAAAAGAAATCGAAATGGCTAAAATTGTAAACAGTGATGTGTACGGATACTTCACATTCAAAACCCTTATTTTATATTGCGTTGTTGCTTAGAATCTCATCTTGAAACCAAATTGTAAGCTAAAAAAGACTAGTTGGGTATCTTATTGTTGGGGAGTAATTGTATTAAAACCGAAAAAGAAGTGTGTTGAGTTGTATCTATTTAATGATTTTTTCCCATTTAAAGAATAAAGTCCGTTGATGAAATCAGTGTGGTTCAAGGTAAAGACTACATTGATCAGGTAAGAAGCTATCAATATATGAATTTAAATCAAGTTTAGCTATAATCCCTTTCATTATTTTAAGTAAATAAAAGTACTTTATGTAAAAATGATTTTAGTGCTTTTTAAAGCTTAGATTGATAATTTCAACTACATTGATTAAAACGACTTGCAGGATATTGTATGAGAATTTTGGTGACTGGTGGAGCAGGTTTTATTGGATCAGCAGTTGTTCGTTATATTATTAATAATACAAATAATCATGTGCTCAATGTTGATAAATTGACTTATGCTGGAAATCTAGAATCTCTTAAAGCGGTCGACAAAAATGAAAGATATCAATTTTCACAAACCGATATCTGCGATCGTCAAGCATTAGATGAATTATTTGAAGGATTTAAGCCTGATGTAGTCATGCATTTAGCTGCTGAATCGCATGTGGATCGTTCAATTACAGGCTCAGCCGCATTTATTGAAACCAATATTATTGGTACATATCAGTTACTTGAAGCAACTCGCCATTATTGGAATGATTTAGCAGAAAATAAAAAACAAGATTTTCGTTTTCATCATATTTCTACTGATGAAGTGTATGGAGATTTAGAGGGAACAGAAGATCTATTCCTTGAAACAACATCTTATGCACCAAGTTCTCCTTATTCTGCAAGTAAAGCCAGTTCTGATCATTTGGTACGCGCATGGAATCGAACTTATGGTTTACCTGTAGTATTAACCAACTGTTCAAATAATTACGGTCCATTTCATTTCCCGGAAAAGCTGATCCCCTTAGTCATCTTAAATGCTTTAAAAGGCAACGCTTTGCCAATTTACGGCAAAGGGGACCAAATTCGTGATTGGTTGTATGTTGAAGATCATGCTCGTGCGCTTTATAAAGTCGTGACAGAGGCTAAAGTTGGTGAAACTTATAATATTGGCGGGCACAACGAACAAAAAAATCTTGATGTTGTAAAATCGATTTGTAATTTATTAGAAGAGTTAGTCCCAAATAAACCTGAGGGAGTCCAAAAATATGTTGATTTAATCACATATGTTAAAGATCGCCCTGGACATGATTTACGTTATGCAATCGATGCAAGCAAGATTAAGAAAGATTTGGGCTGGGTGCCTGAAGAAAGTTTCGAATCAGGCTTACGCAAAACTGTTGAATGGTATTTGGCTAATCAAGGGTGGGTTGAAAACGTTCAAAGTGGTGAATATAAAAATTGGGTTCAACAACAATATCAAGCCGAAAAAGCTTAAGGCTTGAATAACATTATGAAAATTTTATTACTTGGAAAAAATGGACAGGTTGGTTGGGAATTACAACGTGCTTTACAACCACTTGGAAGTGTTATCGCGCTTGATCGTACTGTAAATGAAAATAATTTGAGTGGTGATTTAGCCGATTTTGACCATATTCAGTATCTCATCGAAACTGTTAAGCCGAATGTTGTTGTAAATGCCGCTGCATATACAGCAGTTGATAAGGCTGAATCTGATCAAGAAAATGCTGATTTGATCAATCATTTAGCTGTAAAGAATTTAGCAGAAACTTGCAATAATCAGAATTGTTTACTTATCCACTATTCAACAGATTATGTATTTAGTGGAGAGGGGGAGAAACCTTGGTCTGAAAACGACCTGACTGATCCAGTAAATTTTTATGGTTATAGTAAACGATTGGGTGAAGTTGCGATAGAGCAAAGTGGTTGTGCTTATATAAACTTTAGAACAAGTTGGGTATATGGCTCACATGGTAATAATTTTATAAAAACTATGCTGAAATTAGCGTCGAGCCGTGAAGAATTAAGTATTATCAATGATCAAATTGGGGCACCAACAGGGGCTGCTTTGATTGCAGATATTACTTCTCAGGCTTTAAGATATTATTCACTTAGCAATCTGAATAAACAAAAAGAGCTGTGTGGACACTATCATCTTGCTGCTTCAGGCGAGTGCTCATGGCATGAGTATGCGCAGTTTGTTTTTGAGTTGGCAAAGCAAAAAGATCAAAACTTAGCAATTCAAAAAGTTAACGCGATTGAAACAACAGCATATCCTACACCTGCAAAACGCCCATTAAATTCACGATTGAAGACTCATAAATTACAAACAAATTTTAAAATACATCTTCCTGATTGGAAGTTAGGTGTAGCACAAGTTCTAGAGGAAATAATTCAATGAGCCAATTAAAACGAAAAGGTATTATTCTCGCTGGTGGGTCAGGAACACGTTTATATCCTATTACCATGGGAACATCAAAACAGCTCCTCCCAATTTATGATAAACCGATGATTTACTACCCTTTATCTGTATTGATGTTGGCTGGAATCAATGAAGTTTTGATTATTTCTACTCCTGAAGATTTACCTAATTTTGAAAAATTACTAGGTACAGGTGTAGAGTTGGGGATGAAACTGTCCTACAAAGTACAACCTTCACCTGATGGTTTAGCACAGGCGTTTATTTTGGGTGAAGAGTTTATTGCTAATGATAATGTGTGCCTCATATTGGGTGATAATATTTTCTATGGACAGAGTTTCGGAGTACAGTTAAAGCGGGCTTCTGAAAGACAAACTGGTGCAACTGTGTTTGGCTATTATGTCAATGATCCTGAACGTTTTGGTGTAGTAGATTTTGATTTAACTGGTAAAGCATTAACTATAGAAGAAAAGCCAGAACAACCGAAATCAAATTATGCAGTTACTGGACTTTATTTCTATGATAATAAAGTAGTTGAAATTGCAAAAAATATTAAACCATCACACCGTGGTGAGTTAGAAATTACAGACGTAAATAATGCGTATTTACAACAAGAAAGGCTTAATGTAGAACTTCTTGGTCGAGGATTTGCTTGGTTGGATACAGGTACACATGACTCATTACTTGAAGCAAGTCAATTTGTTCAAACAGTTGAGCATCGCCAAGGGTTGAAAATTGCTTGTTTAGAGGAAATTGCTTTTAACAATGGTTGGATTGATGCTAATCAGCTGTTAAATAGAGCAACTTTCTTTAAGAAAACTGGATATGGTCAATATTTATTAAAATTACACCAAGAACAGCAAAAGAAATCAAAAGTTTGAAGCGTGTCGTGCTTAAAGCAAATTTTTTGCATAAAGCTTAGCAATCTAAATAGAGATATAAACAATGAATGTAATTGAAACAAAGATTAAAGGTCTTTTAATATTTGAGCCTAAGGTCTTTGGAGATGATCGTGGTTGGTTTATGGAGAGTTTTAATCAAAGAGCTTTCGAACAAGCACTACAAGAGCGTGGATTAGATGTACCTCAATTTGTTCAAGATAATCATTCATTATCTCAAAAAGGTGTATTACGGGGATTGCATTTTCAAAAAGCACCCTATGCTCAATGCAAATTAGTGCGTGTTGTGCAAGGTCGAGTATGGGATGTTGTTGTGGATATACGGGAAGATTCAGATACTTATGGGCAATGGGTTGGGGTTGAACTCTCAGCAGAAAATCATAAACAGTTTTGGATACCTGAAGGATTCGCTCATGGCTTTGTTGCATTAGAGGATAATACTCAGTTTTTATATAAGACAACAAATTATTATAGCAAGGAAAGCGAAGGGGCAATTTTGTGGAGTGACACTAATATTGCAATTGATTGGCCATTAGATGATATTCGTGACGTATTGGTAAGTGAGAAAGATCAATTAGCTAATGACTTTAAGACTTTGTTAAGTAATTCTAGAAAATAATTTTATGTATAAAAAATCAATCATCTTATTCTTGCTTAAAATTTTAAAGATACCCCTATCAATTTTGACATTGTCTTTGACTGCAAAATATTTTGGAGTAAGTTTAGATAAAGATGTTTGGTTGATAGGTTCAATGATTATCGGAATGATAGGATTGGCGGTTTGGGGACCGATTAATGAAACTTTTCGAGCAAAATTTGTTGCTATTAAGGAAAGTGAAGGGTGGGAAATTGCGATAAATTATACTAAGTCATTAATATTTTATATGTTTATTTTTTCCTGTGTGATTATGATAGCTCTTTTTATCTATCCAAATGTGGTAGCTAAAATTATTGCACCTGGATTTAATGAATTAGCACTTGAAAAGCTATTTAAGATGATTAGATTTTTAGTACCAATTTTCCTTTTTAGTCAACTTAATCTGATCTTA
Organism: Acinetobacter sp. GW821-FHT01E09; assembly: GCF_059422385.1. NCBI lineage: Bacteria > Pseudomonadati > Pseudomonadota > Gammaproteobacteria > Moraxellales > Moraxellaceae > Acinetobacter > Acinetobacter sp. GW821-FHT01E09. Next base: position 4,529,563 of record NZ_JBWKWU010000001.1, on the reverse strand, counting down.
AGTTCTATTTTAAATGCCTATGAAGTTTACTATGTTCCTGAAATTTCTTCTTTATTTACACAAATCATTAATATATTTCTAATTATTTTTTTAGCGCCTAGTATGGGAATACAGGCTCTTGTTATGGCCTATTATACTAGTGTTATTGTACTCAGTATTTTTTTAATTCACAGAATTATCAAACTTAATATTCCGCTATTTAAGGGTTTAATAGTTTTAAATTTTGATGGATTTAAGCTTTTTTTTATTTTTGCACTTCCTTTTTTTATACCATATCTAATTGGACAGTTGAGCAGTATTATCGAAAAAGCGATCGCTACTTCACTTGGTGTTGGTGCTGTTTCAATAATTGATTTTGCAAGACGTATTCCAGATCTTTTAAATGGTGTACTAGTCTCAATAGTATTAACAATACTCGTACCAACACTTACTAAGGCTTTTGTCAATCATGATTCAAATACTTATAGTCAGGAGTTTTTGACAAGTTATCGTTTGGGTTTATTTGGTCTAATTTTATTTATCGTATTCTTTATCAATGGTGCTACACCAGTATCTTATTTATTGTACCATAGCCCCTCTATTAATATAGAACAAATGAATTCTATAATTTTATTGAGTAAGTTATTTGCAATTTCATTAATTGCTGTGTTTTCATATATTATCTTTGGAATGAGCATGCTATCAGCTGACAAAGCAAAGCTATATGTGATTAGTGGTAGCATTGCACAAATATTAGTTATATTTTTGAATTTAATATTAGTTAAATGGTTTGCAATGAAAGTTTTTCCATTATCATTTTTTTTAGCACATTTCATAGCAGCTTTCTATATGTTTATGCATTATCCTTATGGTAAAAAAATAATATGTAAAGAAACACTTCGTTATTATTTGCTTGGTATTTTATCGATGTTTTTTTCTTATATTTTGTATTCATCATATAGAGTATCATTTGGTGATAATGTGATTGTAAACTTATTTACTGATGTTTTTTATTCGATTTTTTTAACGTTTATATTGGTTGGTTTTTTTGGGTTTATATTGAAAGTGAATGAAATTAATCTTTTGCTTCAGTTGATTCGTTCTGCTTTTATAAAAGGAGGTAATAAATGAAAAAAAAGAACTTTATTTGCATATTTCCACAAGGTAAAAATATACATTTAATCAAAGATGTTGGCATGGTGCCTTTTATGCTTGGTAAAGAAGGTTATTACAATACGACTATTGCTTTTTATGAAGATAAAAAAAATCTGTCTTATTTGGATCATGAAGTCAAAGGTTTGAATTATGTAAAGATACCTCGTCTATTTAAATATGAGAGTCTTAATATTTTATTGTTTTTAATCACTAATTTATCGAAATATGATATTGTGATGTTTTTTCATGGTGGAAAAGGAAAAATATTAAATGCATTATTCTTTAAAGTTCTTACTTTAAAAAAAATAAAATTTTATTTCAAATTAGATATGGATTCTTCAGAAGTTAATAAAAATTTTAATAAAAAAAGTTTTAAATTTAAATTTACAAAAAAGTTTAGTTCTTATATTGATCTATTAACAGTAGAGTCAAAAAAAATGAATAAATTTTTGAATGAAAAAAGTTTTTATAATACTAAATATCTGCCGAATGGTTATATTGATGAAGTTAATATAGCTTTTGAGGGGGTGAAAGAAAATGTAATAATTACAGTTGGTCGTCTAGGAACTAATCAAAAAGATACCGAAACTTTTTTAAGGGCTTTAGAAAAAGTTGATTTAAAAGATTGGAAAGTTAATTTGATAGGGCCAATCGAGGAATCATTTCAGCCTACTCTTAAATTATTTTATGAGAAAAACACTCATTTAAAAGAGAAGGTGGTTTTTACAGGAAATATTGCTAATAGAAATGAATTGAAACAAGAGTATTTGAAAGCAAAAGTTTTTGTATTAACTTCTAGAAATGAAGGCTTTCCTTTAGTATTTCCTGAAGCAATTTCAAGCGGATGCTATATTGTAACCACAGATTTAGCTCCAGCATATGATATTACTAACAATACTGAATTTGGTAGTTTATTCTCAGTTGGTGATGACAATGAACTTGCGATAATTTTACAAAATATTATTGATAATAAAAATATTTTACCTGATGTTGAGAGTTTAAGATCCTTTGCTAAGAAAAATTTTGATTGGAAAGTAATAGTAAAAAACCTATATCAATATTTGGAAAATTAAATTGAAAAAAATTAGAAAGAATTGACTTAAAAAGTTTGTTGAATATGATATATAGTATTTTAATAGGAATTTTGTATTTAATAAATGGTAAGTATTTATATTGGGGGATAATATATTTATGGATAGGTTTGTAATTGTTGAATATGTGTAAAGTTTAGGTTAATTAATTATTTTATAATGTTGAATATGGTTGGAATAACTAGTGAACTATACAGTGGGAAATTAGAAAATATACAGTTTAATAATATATCTGATTTTATGTTAACTGATATTTTAAATTGACGGAGCATTATTTAAATTAGATTAAAATGGCCTGTCTTGAATGATGTAAGAGGTTTGTTGTTCAAAGTATATTTACTAATTGGAATTAGTCATTTCCTATTTTAGATATTATAAATAAGTGTGATTGTGTTGCTTATTATAATACTGATAATTCAAGAGCTTATGCTGTATAAGTGAGTAAAATATTGCAAAGATACTTATCAATAGTAGAGTGAATTCTTAAAATATATTAGAATAAGAGATTCTATGAGAAATTGTAGTTGTTTGCTCATGGCAAGAGGCATGGGTGAAGAAATCAAAAGAACCTTAATCTTGGGTTATTGATTTGAGATTTTATACTTTTAAATAGCTGTGAATAATTGGAGTCTAGAAAATGGCTGTTGTTATAGATGTATCAATTATTATTGTAAATTACAATACTTCTGATTTGGTTATACAATGTATAGAATCTGTCATTAAACATACAAAAAAAATAAATTATGAAATTATAGTCGTGGATAACAACTCCCCAAAACGCGATATTGAAAATTTGAATTCAATTTACCCAGATGTAACATTGATTTTAAACGACAAAAATAGTGGATTTGGTATAGCTAATAATATTGGAAACAAAATAGCTAAAGGGGAAAACATATTTTTATTAAATTCTGATACTATTGTTTTAGATAATTCTATTTATAATTTATACAAATTCATGGATGAAAATAAACAGGTAGGTGCATGTGGTGGAAATTTATGTGATATAAATTTGCAACCTGCTACATCTTTTACTCGATTTATGCCTTCAATTTTATCTGATATTGATTATTTCTTTCTTAATTTTATTTCAAAACTAATTTATAGGAAAAGTGTTTATTATTGTTATGATGAGTTACCAATTAAAATAAATGGTAATATTTCTGGGGCGGATTTAATGATTTCAAAAAAGATTTTTGACGAATTAGGTGGTTTTGATGAGAACTTTTTTATGTATTATGAAGAGACGGACCTATTATTTAGGATGAGAGAAAAAAAATATGAAACATTTATTGTGCCACAAAGCAAAATAATTCATCTTGAAGGTGCTTCAGAGTCAGTAAAAAAAACTAAATTGGACTGGACATATGATAGTAAAAAGAAATATTATTCTAAAAATAAATCTAAAATAGAATTAAAAGTTTCAGATATAATATTTTATTTAACTATTTTGCAGAGATTACTTGTATTTAAGATTCTTTTGAAAAAAGAAAAATTTAATTATTGGTTAAGTTTTTATGATTGGTTTAAGTCTAAATGATTTTCTCTCTATGTGAAATATTTTTTAATTTGCATTTAGGAATTATGTAGTGTCATATTTTATAATAGTAGGAATAATGTTGTTTTTTTCTATAATTTTAGAAAAATTCAGAACAGTGGATTTAAAAGTAATAGCTTATATTGTTTTGGTGTTTATTTTAGTCTTTTTTGTAGGGTTAAGAGGAGATGTTGATCCTGATTATGCTAGTTATAAAGATATTTTCTATAGTGCTAAAGTAAAATCAGAAGTTAATGTGGAACCTTTGTTTCTTTATTTCAATAAAATTATAATCTATTTGGGGATGGAATTTCAGTGGGTTATTTTTTTGATGGCTCTCTTTTCTATCACATTAAAAATAACTTTTTTTTTCAAATATTCTAAAAATTTTGCATTTTCTGTTTTAATTTACTATTGCTCAATGTTTTTTTTATATGATTTTATTGCTATAAGACAAGCATTGGCAATGGCTTTATTTATGATTTCAATTCCATATTTAATTGAGCGAAAATTATTTCATTATGCAGTATTTATAATTTTTGCCTCTTTTATTCATTTGTCAGCATTAGTATTATTGCCGCTGTATTTTTTCATTCACTATTCATATAATAAAATTTTGCTATATGTTGTTTTAATTTTTGCTACTTTAACTTCTGTATTTAAGGTCGATATTCAGTTGGTTAGTTTAGCCTTAAACTATATTTCCTTACCTGGTTTTGCTTCAAATAAATTGGATGTCTATACTCAAGAAGATGTTTTTGCGGCCTTATCATTGAGACAGTTACTATTAGGCTTTATTTTTGTTTTCTTTATTTCCAAAAAAGATGATAAAATAATCCAAGTGTTATTAAATATTTATATATTAGGGATTGTAGTAGGTACTTTGTTTAATGAGGTTCCTCAATTATCGTTTAGGTTGAAAGCATATTTTTTATGGACTGAATCCGTGTTGGTTGTCTATTATATATATAAAATATTTAAGAATAATAATTTTTTAAAGTTCTTGGCTTATTTTGTTCTGACTATATTGTATGTCTTTTCATTATATAATTATTTTGAAGTGTTATCGCAGCGTCATGCCGGTTTGATATATCCTTACAAATTCTTCTTTGAGTAATATTATGAAAGTCTTATTTTATTTTAATAGCATGACTCCTGCAGGAGGCATTGAGCGAGTAATTAGTACTTTAGCTAACCACTTTAGTGAGTTTATGGAAGTGACTATTTTAGTTAAAGATCATGCATATAGTCATTATTCATTGTCAAGTAATATTAAGCTCATTTCTTTAAATTCTGATCTTGATTTTGATATGAATAGTAAATCTAAAAGAATTTTTCAGGCAGGCATGAGCCTAGTCCAAAGTTCGATTAAATTAAAGAAATATTTAGCTTTGCATCACTATGATCTTTATTATTTGGCGCATCCTTTAAATGTTTTAGAATTTCATTTGGCGCATGGGATTAATAAAAAAGTTATTGTTACTGAACATGGTGGAATAAATGCTTATAACTTTGTTTATAAAAAAATTAAAGATTGGTTATATCCCAAAGCACGTTGCTATGTTGTTCCTACATTGACTGATACGAAGGCATATAAAGATTTAAATTTTCCAGTAGAATATATTCCGCATTTTAAATCAACTTTAAACTATGAGTGTAGTGATTTATCTCAAAAAGTAGTTTTATCTATTGGACGTATGACGGAGGCAAAGCGCCAATGGATCATGATAGATTTATGGAATAAAATTGTAAACGAAGATAATATTAGAGAATGGGAATTGCATATAGTTGGAAGTGGTAACTTAAAGGATCAATTAAACAACAAAATCATTACTTTTGGGTTGCAAGAGTATGTGAAAATACTACCTCCTGTTCAAAATGTTGATATTTATTATAAAAATTCATCTATTTTTATGTTAACTTCACATTCTGAAGGTTTTGGTATGGTCTTATTAGAAGCGATATCATTTGGTTTACCTTGTATTTCTTATGATTGTCCTTCAGGCCCCAGAGATATAGTAGAAAATGAGGTTAATGGGTATCTGATCCCCATGGATGATTTTGAGGCCCTAAGAAATGCTACACTGAATTTACTTACTAATTCTGAAAAACTACATAAACTTGCAGATGGTGCTTATAATACCAGTTTGAAGTGGAATGATGAGGCTGTGTTAAAAAAATGGAAGAAAATTCTTTATTAATATCAGTTATTATACCAATGTATAATTCTGCTGGTACTATTATTCGTGCTTTAGAATCAGTAAGAAACCAAACATTCAGGTGTTCGTACGAGGTTTTAATAATAAATGATGGATCAAAAGATGATAGTAAAAAATATGTCGAAGATTATATTTTCAATAATAATCTAAAGAATTTCATTCTTATTAATCAAGATAATAGCGGTGTATCAAAAACACGTAATAGAGGACTTATTTCTGCTAAAGGTAAATATATTGCTTTTTTGGATGCTGATGACTATTGGGTTAAAAATAAGATTGAAAAGCAAGTATTATTTTTAGAGAAAGGTTTTGATTTTGTTTGTGGGTTGAGAAATAATGAAAAAATAAGTTTTCCTTATAAACTAGAAAATGAGTATGCAGTAATTTCATTAAATAAATTATTAATCAAAGTTGTTGGGCAAACATCTACAGCTATTTTTAACCGCAAAGTTATCGAGAATAGCGGAGTTTTTGATGAAGATCAAAGGTATTCTGAAGATGCAAATCTATGGATGAAAATTTCTAAAAGTAATAAAATGATAATCTTGAATGAAGTTTTAGTTCGAACAGATAATGATTATGGAAATACTGGCCTATCTTCTAATCTAGTTGAAATGGAAAATGGTGTTAAAAAAAATATAAAAGAAATGTATGAGTTAAATAGGATTAACTTTGTGCAATATCTTTTTTTTATTTTTTTCTCATATATTAAATATTTAAAAAGAAGATATTTATGATTTTGAATAAATTTTTTTGGACGTTAAGAGCGATTCTATATGCCCCATTTTTAGGCCGAATTGGTTTTCCATCGTATATCGGGAAGCCTTTAGCAATACTAGGTTATAAAAAGATATTTATTGGGAAAAGAGTTCGAATTTTTCCAAATATTAGAATGGAAGTTCATGGTATAAATTCAAAATTGGTAATCGGTGATAATGTAGGTATAGCCCAAAATGTACATATAACAAGTGCATCAAATTTAACTATAGGAAAGAATTCAACAATATTGGCTAATGTATTCATAACAAATATAGACCATGATTATACAGAATTAAATGTTCCGATACTTGAACAAAAAAATATAATTAGAGAAACGACTATAGGTGAGAATTGCTTCATTGGGATAGGGGCTGCTATACAAGCAGGTACAATTTTGGGCAAACAGTGTGTGGTCGGGACTAATTCAGTTGTAAGGGGGGTATTCCCTGACTATTGTGTTATTGTCGGAAATCCTGCCAAAATTATCAAACAATTTAATTTTGATACTCAGAAATGGGAAAAATATGTTGATTAAAAATGTACTAATTACAGGTGGAGCTGGTTTTATTGGCTCAAATTTAGCTCTGAGACTGGTTTCAAAAGGTTATAATGTAACCGTATTAGATAATCTATCTCCCCAAATTCATGGAGATAATCCAACTCAAACATCACCCCTTTATTTAAGTATTAAAGATAAAGTTGATTTTATTCATGGTACCGTTACAAATAAAGAAGACTGGGAAAAAGCACTAAAAGGACAAGATGCAATTATCCATTATGCTGCTGAAACTGGTACTGGGCAGTCGATGTACGAGGTAGAGAAATATGTAGATGTTAATATCAATGGTACTGCTTTGATGTTAAATTTACTTGTAAATGGTGATTATGGTGTTAAAAAAGTAGTAGTTGCATCTTCTCGATCTATTTATGGTGAAGGTAAATATATTAGTAAGGAGTTAGGCTCTGTATACCCTACTCAAAGAACTGCTGACTTTATGGCTCAAGGTGATTTTGAGGTTAAATACGCGGGATCTTCAGAACTTACTTTAGTTGCAACTGATGAAGATTCGAAGATTCACCCGTCTTCTGTTTATGGGATTACTAAACAAAATCAAGAGCAAATGGTTCTTACTGTTTGTCCAACTAAAGGTATTGCTGGCGTCGCATTTAGATATCAGAATGTTTATGGACCAGGTCAATCACTTAAAAATCCTTATACAGGAATTTTGTCCATTTTTTCTACTCAGATTAAAAATGGTAATAGTATTAACATTTTTGAAGATGGGAAAGAGAGCCGTGATTTTGTTTATATTGACGATGTAATTGATGCTACTATTCTAGGTCTTGAAAAAGAAGAAGCGAATAACCAAGTTTTTAATGTCGGCACTGGCGTAGCAACAAATGTACTTACAGTTGCTAATGAATTAGTTAAAAATTATGGTATTGATGTTTCTATCAAAGTTTCAGGTAACTACCGTTTAGGTGATATTCGTCATAATTATGCGGATTTGACTAAAATTAATAAGCTTCTTGGTTTTCAAGCTAAAGTTTCGTTTGAAGACGGATTGAAAAAATTCGCTGATTGGGTAAATACTCAAGAAATCCAAGAAGATAAATACCAGAAATCTATTGATGAAATGAAAGCGAAAGGGTTATATAAATAAATGAAGAACTTAGAGCATCTAAAAGGGAAAAAAATCTTATTTTTTTGTGTGCAATCGTTTAATATGGAAAAAGATATTGTTAAACAATTGGAGAGACACGGTGCTCTAGTTACCTATTTTGATGAAAGACCAGCAAATAATAATTTCACCAAGGGAATGATTCGAATCAATAGAAATTTTTTACAAAGAAGAATTAATAAATACTATCAGAATATTTTGAAATTAATTGGTAAGGACAAATTTGACTTTTTATTTGTTAATCGTGGAGAGGTTGTTCCTAAATTTTTTTTAGAGAAATTCATAAAATTGCAACCTAAGTGTCAGCGCATATTTTATACTTGGGATAGTTTTGGAAATCATAGTCACGGTTTATCAATTCTAGAATATTTTCATAAAAAATTCACTTTTGATAGAAAAGATGCCGAAAAATATCAAATAGGATTTAGGCCTTTATACTTTACAGATCGCTATCGTGGAATTTATGAAAGTGAGGCAATTAAAACAATTGATTTATTGTTTTTAGGCACTGCACATTCTGATCGCTATATTATTAGTAATCAAATTGCTGAATGGTGCAAAGAAAAAAAACTTACTACTTTTAATTATTACTATATGCAAGGAAGGTTAGTCTATTATTATAAAAAATATTTTGATGAAAGTTTTAAATTGTTTGATTTTAAAAAATTAAGATTTAAAAGTCTAACATCAGAAGAAATTATTCGATACTATGATAAAAGTAATGTAGTTCTTGACATTAGCCACCCTGGTCAATCTGGTCTAACAATGCGTACTTTTGAAACAATTGGCGCTAGGAAAAAATTAATTACAACAAATAGAGAAATTAAAAATTATCCTTTTTATAATCCACAAAATATTTTTGTATTTGATCGTAATGATATTAAATTAGAGGCAGATTTTTTCTTCAATGAGTATGCACCACTTAATAATGAATTGTATGAGAAATGCTCAATTGATGGTTGGATAGAGGATATTTTCTTTGGTGAAGAAATTAATTCATGGAATATTAAATAGTTAGATGTTTTATAGTTGTAATTTAACTTATTAATAAAGCAATTCTGTATCCATATTTATAATTAATGATTTTAGCTTACTTGGGCTTTATTTCTAAATGTATAACATTGTAGGTTGCAGGGGAAAATGTGTTATTTTATTTATATTGCAATAAATTAATGCTCATTTTATGGTAAATTAAACTGTGCAGATTATTAGTTTGATCTTGAATTTTCAATAAAAAATATTGTAAATTATGGGTTTAGAAGAGATAAATGAAAAGACTTGTTGATATCATTATTGCGTCAATAGCACTTTTATTACTGTCGCCAATTTTTCTAATTGTGGCATATAAAGTACGTAAGAACTTAGGCTCTCCTATTTTTTTCTATCAAGAGCGACCTGGTAAAGATTGTAAACATTTTAGAATGATGAAGTTTCGTTCTATGAAAAATGCATTTGATAAAAATGGTCAACTCTTACCAGATGATCAACGAATAACTTCATTCGGTAAAAAACTTCGCTCAACAAGTTTAGATGAAATGCCACAGTTAATTAATGTCCTTAAAGGCGATATGAGTATTGTTGGGCCACGCCCGCAACTTTCTGAATTTGTGGAACACTATACGCCCCATCAATTGCGTCGCCATAATGTCAAACCAGGGATGACTGGTCTTGCTCAAGTGAGCGGACGTAATAATCTTTCTTGGGAGGAAAAATTTGATTTAGATGTACAGTACGTTGAAAGACAATCAACGCTTCTCGACTTTAAAATTATGTTTAAAACAGTTGAAGTTATGTTTAAAAAAGAAGGTATAGATTCACCAGATCAAGCTGTTGGAGCAAGCCGTTTTTCAGGTTCAGATACAACTGATACCAAATCGACCAATCATTAATAGTGTTAAAGTAAATCATGATCAAAAAAGCCATTCTTCCTGTTGCTGGGTTAGGTACTCGCTTTCTACCTGCAAGTAAATCAATTCCTAAAGAAATGGTCACAGTTGTTGACCGTCCTGCAATTGAGTATGTTGTCAAAGAAGCTGTAGCTGCTGGAATTGAACAAATCATTTTAGTGACACATTCTTCAAAAGCATCCATAGAAAATTATTTTGATCGTAATTTTGAACTGGAAACAACCTTAGAAAATAAGAAAAAAATTGATCTACTCAAAGAAATTACTGAAATTTTACCAAAACATGTCAGTGTGGTGAGTGTACGTCAACCTCAACCATTGGGTTTAGGGCATGCTGTTTTATGTGCGAAATCAGTGATTGGGGATGATGACTTTGCTGTGTTATTGCCAGATGTTTTGGTGAAAGAAAATAGTACAGAAAATGATTTAGCGCGAATGATTCATCGTTTTAATACATCTAAAGCATCACAAATTATGGTAGAGGCTGTACCAGATCATCTTGTGGATCAATATGGTATTGTAGATGTTGCGTCTTCACCTGTTGAGGGTGAAAGTATTGTGATGAAAGGGATTATCGAAAAGCCTGCTGTCGGTACAGCACCTTCAAATTTATCTGTGGTGGGTCGTTATGTACTGCCTGCTAAGATTATGCAATTATTAGAACAGACACCTAAAGGTGCGGGTAATGAAATCCAATTAACGGATGCGATTGCTGCATTACAAAAATTAGAAAATGTCGAAGCGTATCGTATGAAAGGTCAGACTTTCGACTGTGGTAGTAAAATTGGTTATTTAAAAGCAGTATTACACTATGCTGTGGAGCATCCTAAGTTGGGTGAAGAATTTAAACAGTTTATTAAAGAATTGAATTTATAATAATTGGATCTGATATGAATATTTGTGTATTTGGCACAACACTCCAAGCTGGAGTCCTCGCTGGCTTGTTTGCTGAATATGGGCACCACGTGTATTGGTGTCCCCGAGTAGGCGCTGATCATCAATCTTCAGTACACTACCAAGATGAAGATTTAAATCAACTCATTCAAAAACAGATTAAGAACAATTCAATTCAATTGGTCGGGTTAAAACAACTTCAATTACAAAGTGAAGTTTTTTTATTTAGTTTTAATCCTTCTGAGTTTGATCATGCCAAGCACTTGGCTGAAGAATTAAAACGTTTTCCAATCATTCATCCAAGACTGATGATCAATGGTTCTACGTTCGGTTTACAAGGCACTGAAGAACTAAAACAAATTTTAGTGGCTGATCATTGGGCGTACTTGCCAGACACCATTCAAGAAGGTAATGCGATCCAAAGTTTTATTGACTTAAAGCAAGTAATTGTGGGCGTAGATCAATCTGCGACACAACAGATCATCAAAGAATTATTAAGACCTTTTTTTCAATTAAAACATCAATATTTGTTTATGCCATTTTTAGATGCTGAATTTACCAAGCTGAGTATTTCAGGCATGTTGGCTACACGCATCAGTTATATGAATGATATGGCGCAAGTCGCTGAAAAATTAAATATTGATATCCATAATGTTAAACAAGGATTAGTATCTGATAGTCGAATTGGTGCATCATATTTATCTGCAGGTGTTGGTTTTGGTGGAGAAAATTTCTCCCATGATATTTTAACCTTAACCGGTACAGTGGCGGGTTCAGGGATCAAAAGCCAATTGCTGGATCAGGTTTGGAATATCAATGAACAACAAAAAGAAATTTTATTTAGAAAACTGTGGAATTACTATCAAGGGCAGTTAACAGGTAAAGTTGTGGCGATTTGGGGTGCTTCTTTTAAAGAAAATACCTCGAGTATTGAGAATTCACCGATTCATGCCATGCTTGCAGCACTTTGGGCACAAGGCGCAATTGTACAGTTGCATGATCCTCAGGCTTTAGCGCGGGTAGCAAATTTCTATGGCGAACGTGCTGATTTGATTTTATGTCATGATCAATACCAAGCAGTAGAAAATGCACATGCATTGTGTTTATTGACGGCTTGGAAGCAATATTGGAGTCCTGATTATTCACAACTTTTACAGAAAATGGCCCATCCTTTGATTCTTGATGGTCGTAATATGTTAGATCCAGATTTCGTCAAAGCACAAGGTTTTGCTTATCAGGGTGTAGGGCGAGTATGACAAATTCTATATTAGACAATGATCAAAGAGAGCAGCATTTAGTAAGATTGCAAAATCTTTCTGTGGAACAACAGCAATTGTGTTTAACCGATTTATTTGAACAAGATCCACAGCGTTTTGACAAGTTCTCAGTACATTTTAATCAACTGAGTTTTGATTATAGTAAACATCGTATTGACCAAAATGCATGCGATGCTCTGTTTAAATTTGCAGATTCAAAACAATTAACGCAATGGATCAAACGTTTATTTACCGAAGAATCGATCAATTATACGGAAGACAGAGCAGCAATGCATTGGGCATTGCGTTTACCGAAGCATGATCAAGATTACCCTGAACTGGCTGAATTGGTACATCAACAATTAGATCGAATGTATCAGCTTGTTGACAAAGTCCATGCGGGGCAATGTCGTGGTTCGACAGGTGAAGTGATTCAAGATGTGGTGAATATTGGGGTGGGTGGTTCTGATTTAGGACCATTGATGGTGAGTCATGCTTTATCAGACTATAAAGTCAGTACTGCGAAACCATTAAAAGTACATTTCGTTTCAACTATGGATGGTAGTCAGCTTTCTGATTTACTACATCAATTACGCCCTGAAACCACCTTATTTATTATTTCGTCCAAGTCTTTTGGAACCATTGATACTTTATCTAATGCTCAAACAGTTCGTCAGTGGTTAGAAAAAGATTTGGGTACGCAAAACAGTGTGATCCAACATCATTTTATTGGGGTTTCAACCAAGCCTGAGAAAATGACAGAATGGGGAATCGCACCAGAAAATCAGTTCTTACTTTGGGATTGGGTCGGTGGTCGTTACTCGTTGTGGTCATGTATTGGTTTACCGATTGCATTGCAGATTGGTGTTGATGGGTTTAAACAATTGCTCGCAGGCGCTTATGCGATTGATCAGCATTTCCAAAAAGCCTCATTTGAGCAAAATATTCCCGTATTGATGGGGTTACTTGGAGTCTGGAATAATAATTTTTTAAATATTCAGACCCATGCAGTATTGCCTTATGATGGTCGTCTAAAATATTTTGCTTCTTATTTACAGCAACTTGAGATGGAATCGAATGGAAAGTCGATTCAAAGAAATAATCAAAAAGTTGATTTAAACACCTGTCCAATCGTCTGGGGCGAAGTGGGGCCAAATGCGCAACATGCTTTTTATCAGCTCTTGCATCAAGGAACCCATGCAGTCAGTTGTGATTTTATTGCGCCAGTACAGCGTTATAATTCGAATCAATTTACCTATGCAGAAAGTGCAGAATCCTTAATTGAGCAGCATCATTTGGCTTTATCAAATTGCTTGGCGCAGTCGCGATTATTGGCTTTTGGTAACACAGCATTAAATGCCAATGAATTATCAGGCTTACCTGTATATAAACAGTATGAAGGCAATCAACCAAGTTCAACGCTATTGTTGCAAGAACTGAGCCCTTATAGTTTAGGAATGCTGATTGCATTGTATGAACATAAAGTGTTTGTGCAATCGGTCATTTGGAATATTAATCCATTTGATCAATGGGGCGTTGAAAAAGGCAAAGAAATTGCCAACCAATTACTCCCTATTCTCAATGGTAAAGAAAAAGACGTGTCTCAATTGGATGCTTCAACACAAGGTTTAATTAAGATCTTGCTGAGCAAAGAGTAGAAATACTGGAAAGATTTATGGCAAATATTTTAGTAACAGGTGGTGCAGGTTATATTGGATCGCATACCTGTGTGGAGTTACTTGAGGCTGGGCATAAGGTTATTGTTCTAGATAATCTATCAAATAGCTCAGAAGAATCATTAAAACGTGTCCAAGAATTGACTGGAAAAACACTAAAATTTGTTCAAGGTGACATTCGTTATCAAAGTGATTTAGATCAAGTTTTTTCAAACAATAAAATCGATGCTGTGATTCATTTTGCAGGTTTAAAAGCAGTGGGGGAAAGCCAACAAATTCCACTGACTTACTTTGATCATAATATTGCAGGATCAGTTCAGTTGGCACAAGCGATGCAAAGAGCGGGTGTTTTTAATTTAGTTTTTAGTTCATCTGCAACAGTTTACGGAGAAAGCAATTCTTCCCCTTATCAGGAGGATATGCAACTAGGTCTACCGAATAATAATTATGGTCATACCAAGCTAATCGTTGAGCAATTATTGGAAAAACTATCAATTGCGGATAAGCACTGGTCGATTGCACTATTGCGTTATTTTAATCCTGTTGGTGCGCATAAGAGCGGTCGTATTGGCGAAGATCCATTAGGTATTCCAAATAATCTTATGCCTTATTTGACTCAAGTCGCTGTAGGTCGTAGAGAAAAGCTTTCTATTTTTGGAAATGATTACCCAACTCAAGATGGAACATGTGAAAGAGATTTTATTCATGTTGTCGATTTAGCAAAAGCACATGTTTTAGCTGTTGAAAATAGAATAAAAAGCCAAGGGTGTCGTGCTTGGAATATTGGGACTGGTCAGCCTATTTCAGTACTACAAATTAAGAGTACTTTTGAAAAAATAAATAATATCAGTATAAATTCAGAATTTGTAAGCCGACGAGCTGGTGATTTGCCGAGTTTTTATGCTAATGCATTGCGAGCTAATATAGAATTAGGTTGGACGCCAAAATATACTTTGGAAGATATGTTGGCAGACAGTTGGAATTGGCAAAAACAAAATCCAACAGGCTATCAAGCATAAATTTAACAGTAAAAAATAGGCGCATTAAGCGCCTATTTTTTATCGCCATTTAAAACTAACCCTGAATCAACTGAGTTAACTCATCTACATAATCTTGCATTGGTTTAGGATTTTTATCTGTACGGCTTTCAATATTTAAGCGTAATAATGGCTCGGTATTTGATGCACGCACATTTAAACGCCATGCACCAAAATCAAGACTAATACCGTCTGTTTGATCAATTGCAGGGTTTAAATCGGCAAAATGATCGAAGATTTTTTGAATGGTTTTTTGCGTATCTTCGACTTTAAAGTTGATTTCACCGCTACACGGGAAACGCTCAATCATCCCTTCGACCAGGTTGGATAACGATTGTTGAGTTTCTGATACCACTAAAATCGCCAATAACCAAGGGATCATCCCGCTGTCACAGTAAGCAAAATCACGGAAATAGTGATGTGCACTCATTTCCCCGCCATAAGCCGCATTGTGTTCACGCATCACATCTTTAATAAAAGCATGTCCAGATTTAGATTGAACGGCAATCCCTTGATATTGCTCAATGATATCCAGTGTATTCCAGACTAGGCGAGGATCATGTACGATTTTTTCACCCGCTTGTTTTAACAAGAAGGCTTGAGCTAATAATCCGACTATATAATAGCCTTCAATAAATTGGCCTTTTTCGTCGAATAAGAAACAACGGTCAAAGTCACCATCCCACGCAATTCCCATATCCGCATGGTGTATTAAAACTGCATTGCGGGTGCTATCTCGATTTTCCACCAAGATTGGATTAGGAATACCATTTGGGAAAGTACCATCTGGATGATTATGGATTTTAATAAACTCTACTGGGATATTGAGCGCTTTGAATTTTTCTTCGATTGCGTCAACAACATGACCCGCTGCACCATTGCCCGCATTCATCACCAGTTTAAGTGGGCGGATTTTGCTCGGATCAATATAGGTGAGTAGGTGTTCAATAAATTCAGGGAGGATATTATATTTTTGGGTTGAACCTTTTTTCTCAACTTCAATGAACTGTTCCGATTCAGCCAACGATTGGATATCTTTTAGTCCTGTATCTGCACTGATTGGTCGAGCATTTTCACGAACCAATTTCATACCATTGTAATCCATCGGATTATGGCTTGCTGTGATTTCAATACCACCCTGAACGTCGAGATGAAAAGCACCAAAGTAAACTTCTTCTGTCCCAGTCATGCCAAGATCAAGAACATCTACCCCAGCATCATTTAAACCACGAATCGTTGCTTGTTTTAACGCTTCGCTGGTTAAACGGATATCACAACCAATGACAACAGTTTTGGGTTGATAGATTTGACCATAAGCACGGCCTACTTTATAAGCGATTTCTTCATTTAGCTCTGTGCCAAGTTTGCCTCGAATATCATAGGCTTTGAAACAAGTCAGTTTATTCATGTTCATGTTCATCTTTATATTGTTTAAGGTTGGCTGGTAGTGAAACATCATTTTAACCTTAAAGTGTATAAGAAATTATATTGGAAGATGTAAATTTAGTTTGAAGTACACAATTGAATACGTTTCGATTACACCAAGCCTCAATTTTAATAAGGTGTTTGCTCATCCATGATAATTTGCACATTGTGGATTTACAGCTTTTGAGATGATCTATGTAGAATTTTATAATTCATGTGATAATAGTCACATTTTTTGACTGTTAGTGTTTGAATTTAAAATATTTTATTAAAGAAATTTAACTTTAAAAAGTAAAAATAAGCATTTGATTAGGTTTTATAATGTGTAGAATAGAAATGAGGTAGGGAAATAATTCAAAATAATTCAATACCGATAATTAAAAGCTTTTCTAGGTGCCATTCGCGAATGTTAATAGCAAAAAAGCCCACTATATTGTTAAAAAGTTTGAGTGCTGTGAGTTTATTGGTTCTATTGCAGAACAATGGTTATACACAAGAAACAAGCTACTTAAAAAATATCAAAGAAGGTGTGACAGGGTTGATAAAACCCAAGGATGATCAGTCATTTAGAACCGTCCAACTCAAGGATTTGACTGATTTTAAATATCAACCCGATGCACATATAGGCAATCAGAATCAACTCCCTGTTGTAAAGCCATATACTGGACAAAAGGCATCACTTAATAATTTATATTTAGAACAAGCGCAAACACAAACAACCCATGCGTATTCAAACCAAGCAAAAATCTTAAGTCTTGAAGATGCGATTCAGATTGCAGTAAAAAGAAACCCCAATATTGCTCAAACAATTTCAACACTGGCAGGACAAAATGCCAATATTGATGTGGCAAAAGCGCAATATTACCCACAGTTAAAAGCGGGTATGAATACAGGTGATTTTACCTCCAACGATAAAGGTCGCCAAACGTATTCAGTTGAAGCCAACCAACTGCTTTATGACTTTGGTAAAGTAAAATCCAGTGTCACCACGCAACAAAATAAATTGGCAGTTGAGCAAGCCAATGTATTAATCAGTATTGATGATATATCGACACAAACTGCACGAGATATTTTATCCTTACTGCGCTATCGCAATATTATCAAAATAGCGCAAGATCAATTTAATGGGGTTAATCGTTTACATGAGATTGCACGCTTAAGAGCAGACGCAGGAATTAGCAGCAATGCCGATCCTGTGCAAGCACAAAGTTATGTTGAATACGCACGTTCCTACTTAATTACTCAGCAAAATTTTTTAAAACAACAAGAACAAAAATTACGCACATTATTGGGTTTTGATGTGAGTCAAATGGATTTTAATATTCCTGATGAGTTTGTAAAACAGTCCGGTCTTTATGATGATCCTGAAATGAATACCATTCCTACGATGATTGCAGCAAAAGCAGAGATTGATGTTGCACAGAGTCAGAAAAAACAAACCCAATTGAGTGCTTATCCAACGATTTCATTGGTGGGATCAGTCAGCAAGGCCTTGAATGGTCAAAATCCAAATACCGGTTTAGAAAATGATACCGATGGTTCTGTTGGCGTGCAGATGTCGAGTAATTTTTATCAAGGTGGTGCACTGGGATCTCAAGTCAAGGCTGCAAATTTTGCTGAACAGGCTGCACGTGCAAAGTTGAATGCAACCTACCTAGATATTATGGATCAAACACAAATTGCACGAGAAAGTATTGAAAACACGGATAAGCAAATTTGGGTTCTATTGGATCGGGAACGCTCAACAGCAAAAACCCGTGAGTTGTATGAAGAACAATATAAATTAGGCAAGCGTTCGATCTTAGATTTATTAAGTTCAGAACAATCCTATCAAAGTTCAAGAATAGAAAGGGAAGCGGCACGCTTTGATATCTATGACACGATCGCGGTGTATATCAAGGTAACCGGTAAAAGTAGAAATGCTTATCATTTAAATAACATTCAAATTCAGGGGTTTGAAGTTCAACCATGAATACAAAAACATTAAATTATCAACCCTGGTTACAAGCGATCATTACGGTTGCGCAGCATTATCGGATGCAACCTGCTGAAGAACAAATTCGTCTGCAATTGGATTGGAATAAATACACAAATATTGACGACATGTTGTCCATTATTACCCGTCAAGTGGGTTTGAATGTTCGCAAAGCAGACTTTAGCACGGATGTACTGAATCCATGGCGATTGCCCGTTGTTGTTGAATTTAACAATGGTCAAGTTGCAGTTATCGAGAAAGTCGACAATGAGGGCAATGCAAGCTTACAGTTAAGTGGTGATCAAGGTCTTTCACAAACTTTTAATTTGCATGAACTTCAAGCCAATGCCAGTCGCGTTTATATTTTCCGACCAGAAACATCGATTCCCGATGCGCGTGTTGATGAATATATCAAACCTTATGAAAAAAGCTGGTTCTGGGACATCGTTTTAAAAGATTGGAAACGTTATACCGACATCATGGTTGCTTCAATGATTGCCAATATTCTGGCATTGGCGACCATTATTTTCTCTATGCAAGTCTATGACCGAGTTGTGCCTTCTCAGTCTATTCCAACCTTGTGGGTGCTTGCGGGTGGGGTGTTGATTGCAGCTGTATTTGAGTTTGTGTTGCGCATTGCACGGGTTTATTTGTCAGACATTATTGGTAAGCGTGCAGATCTCAAGATTTCAGACCGCGTCTTTGGTCATGCATTGCGTATCCGTAATAAAGATCGCGCACGTTCAACAGGTTCGTTTATCTCACAGATTCGAGAACTTGAAGGCGTTCGTGAATTGGTGACCTCAACAACGATCAGTGCAATTGCTGACTTACCGTTTTTCTTCCTATTTTTAGTGATCTTCTGGATTATCGGGGGCAACATCTTTTGGGTGATGTTACTGGTTGTACCATTGATGATTATTCCTGGCTTTTTGGTGCAGAAAAAGTTGGCTCAGTTGGCCACTGAAGGGATGCGTGAGTCTGCGATTCGCAACGCGATTTTGGTCGAAGCAGTTCAAGGTATTGAGGATATCAAGTTATTACGTGCTGAAGCCAGATTTCAAAATCAATGGAATCACATGAATGAAGTGTCTGCAGATGTCAGTATGCGGCAACGTAAAATTGTGGGTTGGTTAAATGCTTGGACACAAAAAATTCAAGGACTGACTTATGCAATTGTGGTTTTAGTGGGTTGTTTTGCGGTGATGAAAGGCGATATGACTACGGGTGCTTTAGTTGCGTGTTCGATTTTATCTTCGCGTATGCTTGCACCGATTTCACAAGTCACAGGCGTACTCGGTCGTTGGCAGCAAGCCAAAGTGGCTAAAAATGGTTTAGATGAGCTGATGCAAAAGCCGGTAGATCGTCCTGATCGGGCACAATTGATTCAGCGTAAAGTCCTCTCCGGTGATTATGATTTTAAAGGTGTGGTATTTAAATATACTGAAGATGATCCACGGCCAACTTTAGTCATTCCGCAGTTAAAAATCCATGCAGGTGAAAAAGTTGCAATTCTTGGGCGTAATGGGGCAGGGAAATCTAGCTTATTACAATTACTTTCAGGAATGCAATTGCCAGTACAAGGCAAGATCAGTTTGGATGGTGTCGATCAATCTTTGCTTGATCCCGATGATATTCGTCGTGATATGGCATTGCTAAATCAAAATGCGCATCTGTTTTTTGGGACCATCCGTGAAAATTTAACTTTGGGTGCACCATTGGCAAGCAATGATGAAATTATCCGTGCATTACAAATCACCAATGCTTTAGAAATCGTGGAACAAAAAAAGGAAGGTCTGGATCATCTTATTCTTGAAGGGGGTGTGGGATTCTCTGGAGGGCAGAAACAAGCACTGCTACTCACACGATTATTGCTCAGAAATCCAAATATTGTGTTGTTGGATGAACCGACTGCTTCGATTGATGATGTTTCTGAAAAAGTATTGATACAGCATTTAAAAGAATGGTTAGGTCATCGGACTTTAGTGGTGGCCACGCATCGTCCTGCTGTTTTGCAACTTGTTGATCGGATTATCGTTGTGCATGAAGGGAAGATTATCAAAGATGGGCCGCGTGATGCCATTCTAAATCCTGCACAGCAGGCAAATGCAGGAGGGACTTCAACATGAGTCAAGAAAAAAATGACCCAAATATCACAGTTCAAGAGGTTGAACCTGCTCAAGTTGATCATGCATCCAATGTTTTACAGCGGCCAACCAATCCTTCTGCGTTAAAGTTCTCTGAACCACCATTACCTAAATCCACATTTATTATTTGGATTGTTGCCATCGGTTTGCTGGCTTTCTTGATTTGGGCCTGCTTATTCAAATTGGAAGAAGTTTCTACAGGAACAGGTAAAGTTGTTCCGTCATCCAAAGAACAGACGATTCAATCTTTAGATGGTGGTGTGTTGACCAGCTTGGATGTTAAAGAGGGCGATATTATCCAAAAAGGGCAGACCCTTGCGCAAATAGACCCTACTCGATTCGAGTCCCAAGTCGGTGAAAGCCAAATGAAATTACTTGCGACACTGGCTACGGCAGCACGTTTAGAGGCTGAGGTGAATGGTACCGCAATCAAGTTTCCAAAAGAGGTTTTGGCTGTGCCTGCTTTGGTGAGAGAGGAAAGTGCACTATATACTTCGCGTCGCGCAAATTTGGATGAATCAATTACTGGTTTAAAACATGCATTGTCTTTGGTTCAAAATGAATTACAAATGACACAACCTTTGGTGGCGAAAGGTGCTGCTTCTGAGGTTGAAGTGTTGCGTTTAAAACGAGATATCAATAATTTTGAAAATCAAATTAACGACAAGCGAAATGACTACTATGTAAAGTCACGGGAAGAATTGGCAAAAGCCAATGCCGATATCCAATCATTACAGCAAGTTGTTGCTGGTCGTAATGATTCGGTGAAACGCTCTACTTTTAAAGCGCCTGTACGTGGTGTGGTAAAAGAAATTGCGGTGACAACCATTGGTGGGGTTATTCCACAAAATGGTAAATTGATGACCATTGTACCGATTGATGAGCAGTTATTGATTGAAGCGCGTATTTCGCCGCGAGATATTGCGTTTATTCATCCGGGTCAACCTGCATTGGTAAAAATCACAGCATATGATTATTCAATTTATGGTGGCTTAGAAGGGAAAGTAACGGTGATTTCTCCTGATACCATCCGCGATGAAGTTAAACAAGATCAGTTCTACTATCGAGTTTATATTCGGACCGATAAAGATAAATTGACCAATAAGGCAGGGAAATCTTTCTCAATAACACCAGGTATGGTGGCAACAGTAGATATTCGTACCGGTCAAAAAACAATTATTGAATACTTATTGAAACCGTTTAATAAAGCCAAAGAGGCGTTAAGAGAACGATAATTGCATCATATGGTGATTATTTTAAAAACCAATCTTCGGATTGGTTTTTTTGTGCTTTTACAGTTTTGTGATCAACACACTGATTGAGTAAATACAGCATAAAGTGTGTAAGTATATGCTGATGATTTATAAATCAATAATGCAAAAAAAGCCCCAATCTTTCGATCAGGGCTTTTTAAATTTGGAGCGGGAAAGGAGACTCGAACTCCCGACCCCAACCTTGGCAAGGTTATGCTCTACCAACTGAGCTATTCCCGCGGAGTCTGTCCAATTTTTTAAATAAAAAACTGAATAAAAAAATTTTGGAGCGGGAAAGGAGACTCGAACTCCCGACCCCAACCTTGGCAAGGTTATGCTCTACCAACTGAGCTATTCCCGCGGAGTCTGTCCAATTTTTTAAATAAAAAACTGAATAAAAAAATTTGAGCGGGAAAGGAGACTCGAACTCCCGACCCCAACCTTGGCAAGGTTATGCTCTACCAACTGAGCTATTCCCGCATGCGGTGTATAATACATCAACAGATGGTAGGGTCAAGATTTTTCTGCAAAGGAAAACACTAATTGCATAAAATAAAGACATTTTTATGAAAAAACTTCAAAATTCAATTTAAAAAAATCAAATCGAACAGCAAAAGCTTTGCTGAACACACAGCGATGCTCAAAGAATCCGCTATACTATGTTATTCACCCATTGATCGATCTCTAAGGAATTAGCATGAGTTTAGAACAACAATTGATTGAAAGTTTAAATCAACTTGAGCCATCACATCTAGAAGTGATCAATGAGTCTGCTGGTCATGGCGGGTATTTTCCTGGAAAAGAGTCGCATTTTAAAGTGATCATTGTTAGTGAACAATTTGCAGGGTTACGTTTGGTACAACGCCACCAAAAAGTGTACGCAGAAGCCAAAGCCTTACTCAGCCCTGGAAAAATTCATGCCTTAGCCATCCATGCTTATCTTCCTAGTGAGTGGCAAGGTCAAGCCCCAGCAAGTCCAGACTGCGCTCATGCACCTAAAGCATAAAGTGCAGAGTAATTAAAATGGATACACATTTACTGATCAAAATCATTCATATGACCAGTGTTGGGTTATTAATCTTTGTTTTTGTTTTACGCGCTTCAACATTATTTATTGGAACACACAACCAGCAGCCGAATCCTAAAGGGCGGGTGGCTTTTGTTGCCTTGCAACATCTTTCCCTCACGGTGGTTATATTCACAGGGCTAACCTTATTAATTATGAACGAGTTTAAAGTGCAGCCGTGGTTCTATGCGAAAATTATTTTGTTTATGGTTTTCCTTTCCTCACAAATAAAAGCCTATAAAAAGGATGATACCGTTCTTTTAACACAACGCAGAGCAGGTTTAGTGATTGGTGGAATTGCTTTGTTTGCAACTTTAGTTTTGGTCATGCTTAAACCAGTTTTTAGTTGATTGTTAGACATGAATTTCACACTTGTATAGCGTCTAGGTTAAACTAGATACAAGTTTAAAAATAATGATAGCTTAGGGAACTTGTATGCTAACTCGTGTGGTATTTAACCAAAAAGGCGGTGTAGGAAAATCAAGTATTACGGTGAATCTTGCTGCGATTAGTGCGTATCAAGGTTTTAAAACATTGGTGATTGATTTAGATCCTCAAGCAAATTCTAGCCAATATCTTTTGGGTGATGACGCCACCTATTCTGCTGAAAAAACTGCATTAGAGCCGAATATTGAAAACTTTTTTAATGACGTACTTGGAAATCATCAACAAAAAGGATTGATTGGCAATGCCATTGGAAGCCTTTTAAAAACAAAAAATAAAGGTTTTGAGCAATATATTCATCGTTCACCTTTTAAAGATTTGGATGTATTACCCGCCAGCCCGAGCTTAGGCGAGTTAGAACATGCGTTAGAATCAAAACATAAAATTTATAAGTTACGTGATGCGATTCAGACCTTAACCAGTCAATATGAGCGTATTTATATTGATACACCGCCAGCATTTAACTTTTTTACCTTATCGGCACTGATCTCAGCGGATCGTGTTCTGATTCCGTTTGATTGTGATGTATTTTCAAAACGTGCATTACAGACGCTTATTCAAAATGTCATAGAAACTCAAGATGATCATAATGATCGACTTGAAATCGAAGGCATTGTGGTCAATCAATATCAAGCTCAGGCAAAATTACCGCGTGAAGTGGTACAACAGCTTAAAGATGAAGGTTTACCAGTTTTAGAAAATATGTTGCCACCTTCTGTATTAATGAAAGAATCGCATCATAAAAATCTGCCATTAATTCATTTGGCTACAGATCATAAATTGACTCAAGCCTATCAATCATTGTTCAATGAGATTGATAAAAAATAATTTCGAGATCGTGATGAAATCATTGAAAATGACTTCTGTTAAATTATCAGTCGTTGCCTTAACGGCGCTTGTCGTATCTGCTTGTACGACGACGGTTAAACCCACTTATGTGTCGCCTACGCAGTATCAGGCGATGAACTGTTTGCAATTGACGACAGAGTTTAATCGTATTCAACAATACATTAATAATGGTGTACAACCTGCGAAACGTACAGGCGTGGGTGTTGGATTAGGTGTTGGTGGTGGTTGGGGCAGCGGTGGCTGGGGTTGGGGGATTGGTCCAAGTATTTCTGTAAACTTAGGGCAATCTTCAAATACCAAAAATACTGAGCTTTCCCGACTGTATGGTGAGCAAGATGCCTTGTCTCAGGCGGCTCAATTTAAGAACTGCCCTTACGTCCCGAAACGTCAGGAAGTTAAAAAATAACGGGTTTTACCCTATAAAAAAGCCGATTTTAGAAATCGGCTTTTTTTATCATCTTTAAATATGCTGTTTATTGATTATTGGGCATTTTATTTTTATTAAAAAATTTATGACGAATATAACCAATCACACCAGGTAACACACTGAGAATAATGATACCGAAAACCAAATGGGTGAAATTATCTTTCACAATTGGCATATTACCGAATAAATAACCCAAGGTAATAAACGAGCCAACCCAGCAAATTGCACCGACTGCATTATAGGTTAAGAAATATTTATAATTCATGCTTCCTGCACCTGCAACAAAGGGTGCAAAAGTACGGGCAAAAGGGATAAAACGGGCAAAAATAATGGTTTTTCCACCATGCTTTTCAAAAAACTGTGATGTTTTTAGCAAGTGTTGTTTGTTGATAAATTTAGAATCAATTTCAAAAACACGCGGTCCGACATATTTCCCAATATGATAATTGAGGGTATCGCCGAGCACTGCTGCAATAAATAGCAGAGTGATTAAAACCACAGGATCCATTGCACCCGTCGAAGCAGCTAAAGCGCCGGCAGCAAAAAGTAAGCTATCCCCAGGCAGGAATGGCATTACCACGAGACCTGTTTCAACAAAAATAATCAGGAATAAAATTCCATACACCCAGATACCATAATTTCTAATAAATTCAAACAGGTGTTCGTCTACGTGCAAAATAAAGTCAATCAGATCCATAAGGCAGAAACTATGCGAATTGGTGCACAAATCCTAGCAGTGTGAGTTATGAAAGTCAGTATTAAAAAGTAATTTTTTAAAACTTATTATTGTTCTTAATTTGCAACGATGAGTTTAGTTTTTAAGTATTTAACTTGAAATGTTTAGTGATTAATATGTATACATCTTCAGAACGAAATACAAATTAGGTCACACCATGTTTAATCCAAATGTTGTTGTTAAAAATATTGTGAATCAACCCACCGCCAATGCGAGCATTGCATTGATTGCACGTATTCTTATGGCATATATCTTTCTTGTTGCAGGTTGGGGCAAAATCACGGCTTACAGTGCAACTGTCGGTTATATGGAATCAATGGGTGTACCAGGTGCCATGTTACCTTTAACCATTCTGGTTGAGTTCGGTGGTGGTCTGGCATTGTTATTTGGTTTTCAGGCACGTTTTGCAGCATTTGGTTTGGGCGTATTTAGTTTGATTACTGCATTCCTATTTCATGGTGGTGAAGCAGATGCAATTAACTTTATGAAAAACTTCGCAATGGCTGGTGGTTTGTTTTTCTTGATGTTGCATGGTGCAGGCAAATTGAGTCTTGATCATGTAATAGAAAAATAATTTAAACATAAATAAAGCTTTGAAAAGCCAGATCTGTATCTGGCTTTTTTGTGTGTTCATTTAGAACTATTCAAATGGATCAATTGGTTTATGCTATCTAAAAATATTCAATTCAATTTTAACTATGACCCCCAGTGAACTGATGAGCATCATTAAAGCCAAAATGAACCTATAAGCTGATTATTTAAAATGATTTTTTACAAAGCTAAGGAACTTGATTGAATGGAGTGCGTATGGCTTATAAAAATGATAGAATATGGCGCTTATATTCGTTTGCCTGCATAGTTGTTGACTCATGACTACCAATACTCAAATTACTGAAGATCGTATCCTTATCTTGGATTTCGGTTCTCAATATAGCCAGCTTATTGCACGCCGTGTACGTGAAGCTGGTGTATATTCTGAAATGTATGCTTTTGATATGTCTGAAGAAGACATTCGCGCGTTTAATCCGAACGGTATCATCTTGTCTGGTGGTCCTGAAAGTGTGCATGAGGAAGGTAGTCCACGTGCGCCAGAAGTTGTGTTCAACTTGGGTGTACCTGTATTGGGGATCTGCTATGGTCTGCAAACCATGTCAGAACAACTTGGCGGTAAAGTAGAGCCAGGGACTGTACATGAATTTGGTTATGCAGCAGTTGACGTTTTAGTACGTGATCAATTGCTTGGTGATTTAAATGATGGTGATGACAAACTCAATGTTTGGATGAGCCACGGTGACAAAGTTTCTGCGATTCCAGCAGGCTTTAAAGTGACTGCAAGCACACCAAGCTGCCCATTTGCTGCAGTGAGTGATGAAACGCGCCGTTTCTACGGGGTGCAATTCCACCCAGAAGTGACACATACTGCCAAAGGCGCAGAGTTACTGTCTAACTTCGTTCACAGCATTTGTGGTTGCCGTAATCTTTGGAATTCTGAAAACATTATTGATTTACGTGTTGAACAATTACGTGAACAAATTGGTGATCAAAAAGTTCTCTTAGGTCTTTCAGGTGGTGTTGACTCATCTGTAGTTGCAGCATTGTTGCATAAAGCAATCGGTGACCAACTGACTTGTGTATTTGTAGACAATGGCTTACTTCGTTTAAACGAAGGTGAGCAAGTGATGGACATGTTTGCGAAAAACATGGGGATCCGTGTGATTCGTGCTGATGCAGAAGAACGTTTCTTATCTGCACTTGCAGGCGAAGTTGATCCTGAGAAAAAACGTAAAATCATTGGTCGTGAATTTATCGAAGTTTTTGCTGAAGAAGCGCGTAAGCTTGATGGCGTAAACTTCCTTGCGCAAGGTACGATTTACCCTGACGTGATTGAGTCTGCGGCAACTAAAAATGGTAAAGCGCATGTGATTAAATCACACCATAATGTGGGTGGTTTACCTGAAGATTTAGCATTTGAATTGGTTGAGCCAATCCGTGATTTATTTAAAGATGAAGTACGTCGTTTAGGTACAACTTTAGGTTTACCACATGAAATGCTTTATCGTCATCCATTCCCTGGTCCAGGTTTGGGCGTACGTATCTTGGGTGAAGTGAAAAAAGAATATGCTGATATTCTTCGTCTTGCTGATGACATCTTTATGCAAGAGCTTCGTGCAAGTGGTTGGTATGACAAAACTGCTCAAGCATTTGCAGTATTCCAACCAGTAAAATCGGTGGGTGTTGTGGGTGATGGTCGTCGTTATGCATGGGTCATTGCACTTCGTGCCGTGGAAACGGTTGACTTTATGACAGCTCGTTTTGCCCATCTTCCATATGAGTTGGTTGATAAAATCTCAACACGTATCATGAATGAAATTAAAGATGTTTCTCGTGTGGTGTATGACGTTTCTTCTAAACCACCAGCAACAATTGAATGGGAGTAAAATCAGGGTTTCAAAATGCAACGCATTTTGCTGATTTTACGCCAAGGGTTATGCCCGCGGCAGCAGGGTTTTAAGAAGCGATAGCTTTTAGCCAAATTTACGCCAAGAGCTGTGCTCGCGGCAGCAGGGTTTTAAGAAGCGAAGCTTCTTGCCTGAATTACGCCAAGGGCTATGCTTACGGTAGAATTCGATACATTACTTTTAAAAAGAGCGCTTAGGCGCTCTTTTTCTTTTATACTTGAATTATTTAAAGCAAAAAATATTAAGAGAAATAGAATGTCTTTGCCTAATCATCAGGAATTAATGCTACCACTATTGAAACTCCTCAATACGCAAGGGCAAGCCATCCAAATTAGTCAAGTTGGTAAATTGTTGGCAGAACAATCAAATTTGACTACGGATGAATTAAATCAAATGATTCCAAGTGGGAAAAGAACAGTTTTTTATGATCGTGTGGGATGGGCCAAAACATATTTGGTTAAAGCAGGTTTAGTTAATCAGCCTGATTGGGGGATGTGTGAATTATCTGAAGAAGCGAAAAAATTAGATTTAAATGTATTAGATAAAATAGATAATAATTTTTTAATGCGCTATGAAAGTTTTCGTGAGTTCAAGGTTCCGACAAAAATAAGGCAGAATAAAGAAAAGATTATTTGTATTGAAGAAAATGATGATATTGAAACACCTGAGGAATCATTACAAAGAATTAATGAAATACTACTTACCAATTTGAAAGATGATTTATTGAATTTGATTCAGACAAAAAATCCATATTTTTTTGAAAGATTAGTTGTCGATTTACTGGTTGCTATGGGCTATGGCGGCTCACATCAAGATGCGGCACAAGCCATTGGTAAAACAAGTGACGGCGGGATTGATGGAATTATTAGTGAAGATCGTTTAGGTCTAGATAAAATTTATATTCAAGCCAAACGTTGGAAAAACACTGTTGGACGACCAGATATTCAACAATTTAAAGGTGCTTTAGCAGATCAAGTCGCTAAAAAAGGGGTGTTCATTACGACCTCAAATTTTAGTAAAGAGGCTGTTGAATCTGCAAAGAAATCGGGAATTGTTTTAATTGATGGAGATAAATTGACTTCTTTAATGATTGAATTTGGTTTAGGTGTTCAGGTTGAAAGAAGCTTTAATATTTATAAGATAGATCAAGATCGGTTTGATGAAGACAATTTTTAGAAGTGTTTAAAAGAATTTTAATATTCTGACATTTACTACAAATTTACTAAAACGTATTTAATTAATGATGCATACACATATAAAAAAGCCAATCAACGCATTGATTGGCTTTTTTTGCTCCAAAAGAGCGATTGCTAAATGGATTTAAACTTAGAAACGGTATCCAGCACGAACGCCGTAAGTGTTGTAGTTATCACCAAAACCTACACGACCTTCTAAGCTAACGTTTTGATTAAAGAATTTCTTCGCAGAAATACCCCATTCATCACGATCAGTTAAATCATTGTTGTAGTAGTCAGCACCTACACTTAAAGTCTTATCTAAATACAAGTCACCACGTACTTTGTACTCATCCAAGTCCCCGAATGCACCAAAAGCTTCAAAGTTAGCGTCATATTGACCTACTTTGGTTACATATTTAGCACGTACAGTTGGGTCTGCGCCGTCATCACCATTTTTAACATCATAACCCGTTACACCAAGTGCAAGTAATAAACCAGGAGCTGGTAAATAACCCACTTCAGCGCCATAAGTTGTTACTTTATTGTCGATGTTAGTGTTATCAACTTCAAGTTCATCACGACCTACACGACCACTTACATAGAAGTCTGAGTTAGGTACATAGTATTCAAGACCCGCACCATATTGGCTGTCTTTTACACCATCATTTTTGGCATAATTTACATTGGCTTTTACGTTACTTGCGCGATCTAAGAATGCAGCCTCATTAAGTGGTGAATTACGAGTTTGTACTGGTTTGAAATAATAAGTACCATCTACACCAAAGCTATGAGTTGCATCAAAATTATCTGGATCATTATATGTATATGAACCACCAACTTCGGCTTGGTAAGCATGTGCAGTGCCAGTTAAAGCGGCTACGGAAAAGATTGCAGATGCGATTGCTAATTTTTTCATGGAATTCGCCCCTATGAAGAATTGATTGATTTATACATGTTTGGTTACAATTTCGAGTCTAGGGCAAATATAAAAATCGTCAACCACGCTATAGTAACTGGAATGTAATATTAGTGATTTTATGTAACAATATTGGATTAAGTTATTGAAAATAAACAAATAAAACTTATGTGTTGTTTTATTAAAATTGTGTAGATAGTGTGGATATTGGTACGCTTTGAGTAAGAGTTAGACATAATTTGTAATAAAAAAGGCATTTCAGAAATGAAATGCCTCAAAGTTTTTTGGCTTTCTAAGTAATTAAAAACGGAAAGTTCCATTCACACTATAAAGATTCATACCACTGCTAAAACCTGCTTCGGCACCAATAGCAACATTTTCATTCACAAAGTATTTGCTACGGAACCAGAGGAAATTATTATTGCTTTCATCATCATCTTTTAAACTATATGCGCTGCCGATACTGAAAGCATGGGTCAAATAGTAATCTGCAGCAAAGATAACATTATTTTCATCGCCAAACACCCCATTCGCTTCAAGATTTAAATAATGTCCATTTTGACCAATTGGCATTACATATTTAATTTTAGCGGCAAAATCCGTTTCATCATCAAGATATTTATCACCACTGAAACCATCGACACCTGCTGCAATGAGCAAATTGCTGATCGGCATATAGCCCACCAATGCGCGATAAGTGGTGACGTTATAATCATTTTTATAACGAACTGAACCATAATTTGAATCTATGTTGCTTTTTATTTTGACTATACCAAGCCCAATCTCACCATTGAGATAGAATTGTTCATGAAAATATTCTAAGCCACTTGTAAAGTAATGAAGATCTTTTTCATCTTTTGCTCGAGCAAGCTCATAAAATGTGCTGGTAGATAAAGGATCATAGGTTAAGTAGTCCTGACTTTCGATAGTACGATAAGCGTAACCACCATAGACATTGCTATTACGGCCTAAAAATGCTGCCTCATTCAATGGGTTGTTTTTGATTTGTACAGGATCAAAATAGTATTTGCCTTTAATATCGGCTTGATAGTCTTGATCAATGTAATTGTTATCATGATCAAAAGATCTAAACCCAGCATCAAATTGCACATTATAGGCAAAACTAGAACAGCTGATTGCGGTTAAAGCGGAAAATAAAAGAGATTGTTTCATAAGTATCCTAAATTTTTTTGTGGTGTTGTAAGGCCATAGCTTTGTTACAAAACAACAACATTGTTCACAAAAACTACACTGTAGTCAATTGTGTTGTCTAAAAAATGCCATATCTCAACTTTTTCCACTCTGTGGTAGAATGCGTGCGAATTAAAAGACGTCAAATGTGAGATTAAAACTCGTGGAAATTAATCCTTATCTAGTTCAGCTAAAAGACTTAAATGACCGTGGTCTAACACTACGGGGGTATCTTTGACTACGATCTAAAGAAAGAGCGTTTAGAAGAGGTTCTCCGCGAGTTAGAAGATCCAGCGATCTGGAATGATCAAAGCCGTGCACAGGCAATGGCAAAAGAAAAAGGCGAGCTTGAAAACGTGATCAACGTTTTAGAAGGTTTGGCAACACAGCTTGATGATGCACAAGCCATGCTTGATCTTGCTGTTGAAGCAGATGATGAAAGCTTATTGGCAGATGTTCAGTCGGAATTGACTGCAGCGGAAGAAGAGTTAGCAAAACTTGAATTCCGTCGTATGTTTAGTAATCCAATGGACCCAAATCCATGTTATGTGGAAATTCAAGCTGGTTCAGGCGGTACTGAAGCACAAGATTGGGCTTCAATGTTGTTACGTATGTATATGCGTTGGATCGAACGTCATGGCTTTAAAGCAGAATTGATGGAAGAATCAGATGGTGATGTTGCAGGGATTAAATCTGCAACAATCCGTGTTGAAGGCGAGTATGCTTATGGTTGGTTACGTACCGAATCTGGCGTTCACCGTTTAGTGCGTAAGTCACCATTTGACTCAGGTAATCGCCGTCATACCTCATTCTCGGCAGTATTTGTATCGCCTGAAGTGGATGATAATATTGAGATTGATATTAATCCTGCTGACGTGCGTACAGATACATATCGTGCATCTGGTGCAGGCGGTCAGCATATTAACAAAACCGACTCAGCAGTACGTTTGACTCACGCACCAACTGGGATTGTGGTGGCATGTCAGAACCAGCGTTCACAACATGCAAACCGCGATCATGCTTGGAAACAGTTACGTGCAAAATTGTACGAACTGGAAATGAGTAAACGTAATGAAGCTGCTCAAGCACTTGAAGATTCAAAGTCGGATATCGGTTGGGGCAGTCAGATTCGTTCATATGTACTGGATGACTCTCGTATTAAAGATTTGCGTACTGGTGTTGAGAACTCGAACACGGGTGCAGTATTGGATGGCGATCTAGATAAATTTATTGAAGCCAGCTTGAAACAAGGTCTTTAATTTAAATTTTTAACAAAAGCAAAGCTTTATCCGTATTTTTGCAATATATCTAAAAAAATCGATATTAAAATCGAAAAAATGCGATATATTGGGTGCAAAGATGCTGAATGGAGCTTTGCTCTGAATTGAATGTGTCTAAGATGGATATTGATTTAATTTCTAAAGCATTAGCGAATCCGACTCGCCGACAGATTTTGGAATGGCTCAAGAAGCCGCAACAATATTTGTCGGAAG
Source organism: Acinetobacter sp. GW821-FHT01E09 (assembly GCF_059422385.1). Taxonomy (NCBI): domain Bacteria; kingdom Pseudomonadati; phylum Pseudomonadota; class Gammaproteobacteria; order Moraxellales; family Moraxellaceae; genus Acinetobacter; species Acinetobacter sp. GW821-FHT01E09. Next base: position 4,496,813 of record NZ_JBWKWU010000001.1, on the reverse strand, counting down.
AGCAGTGCGGTGGCTTTGGTCGTGGTGTCTGTGCAGGGAATATCGAGAAGCTCGGTAATGTCTCTCAATCTACGATGTCAAATCATTTGTCTGTTTTGCAACAGTCAGGATTAATTCAGGCCGAGAAATATGGGCAATGGTCATATTTCTCGCGTAATGAAGCTTTAATTCAGCAATATATTGATTATCTACAAAACTCGCTTTAACGCCTGATTTCAATCAGAAAGCGAGTGATGAGGCAAATATGGCTGAACTTAACTCTCCCCTTGTACTTGGCGATTTACATTTAAAAAATCGTGTCGTGATGGCGCCTTTAACCCGTAGCCGTGCTACCGCTGATCGGGTACCCACGGCGATCATGGCTGAGCACTATGCACAGCGTGCCAGTGCGGGTTTAATCATTACTGAAGCAACAGTGATTTCTGAACAAGCCAATGGTTATTTAAATACACCAGGGCTATTTACTGATGCACAAGTTGAAGGTTGGAAGTCTGTAACCCAAGCGGTTCATGATCAAGGTGGCTTGATTGTGGCGCAGTTATGGCATGTGGGACGTGTCTCACATCCAGATCTACTCGATGGTGAAACGCCTGTATCTGCAAGTGCAATACAACAAGCAGGACAAGTCAGCTTATTACGTCCAAAACGTGACTATGTCGTGCCACGCCCTTTGGAAATCTCCGAAATTCACACCATCACTGAACAGTTTAAACAGGCTGCAATTAAAGCCAAGGCGGCTGGTTTTGATGGCGTTGAATTACATGCTGCCAATGGCTACCTGATTGATCAGTTCTTACAAAGCTCAACCAATCATCGTGAAGACGAATATGGTGGTTCTGTTGAAAACCGTGCACGTCTTTTACTTGAAGTAATGGATGCTTTAATTGAAGTATGGGGCGCAGGCCGTGTGGGCATACATTTAGCGCCTCGTGGCGATGAGCATGATATGGGGGATGCTGATCCACGTGAAACCTTTGGTTATGTCTTGGAACAATTAGGTAAACGTAAAATTGCATTCTTCTTTACACGTGAATATTTAGCCGATGACAGTATCAGCGAATATATGAAGCGACGTTCAAACGGTGTGCCATATATTGCCAATATGCGTTTAAGCCGTGAAGATGCCATCAAACTCTTGGCATCAGGTCAAGCAGATGCGGTGTCTTTCGGTAAAGCTTATATTGCCAATCCTGATTTGTATGAGCGTTTAATTCAAGACGCACCTTTAAATGAATTGGTGTTTGAAAATATGATTGGTTCACAAACTGCGGGAGGTTATATTGATTATCCTGCTTTAGGATAAAACAAAGACTGTATTTTCTCTGGATGTGAATGGAATACCCATTCACATCCACAACTCAGATAAATTTAACCAGTTTTCTTGTTGTATCGTTGAATCTTACAAGGCATATCTATTGTACGATGGCATGGATATCGCCATTGGTTAAGGCGTATAACAGTACCTCTTAACCAATAAGTGTTTTTTCATCCCTGTAAAGCCAAGTTTTGCTAGGGTTGTTGCTGGTTGATGGATCAGATTTGCTCTAGCATGAGGTCGACTACCTTGCTGACAACAAATCGTTAAATATTATTCATTAACAACTGAATATGGCTCTGTTATATTTGCCCATTCATCTATATTGAGACATTCTGTTTGGCTACTCCTTTTTGGTATAACACAGCACTTAAAATCGTTAAGCCTTTGTATCAATGGCGTATCAAAAAACGTGCGAAAGATAGCGCAGAATACCAACAAGAATGTCTTGAGCGCTTTGGCCCCTTTCAAGATGTAAAGAGTCAGCATGCCATTTGGTTTCATTGTGTTTCAGTCGGAGAAACCAATGCTGCTCAGCCTTTAATCGAACATTATTTAAAAGCAGGTCATGCTGTTTTAGTCACGAATACGACAAAAACAGGCCAAGCACGTGCCAAATCGTTATTCTTAAAAGCACCTTATCAAGCATTATTTCAAGCGGTATATTTGCCTGCCGATCAGCGCTATTTAGTTGCTGATTTTTATCAGAAATACCAACCCAAATTGCTAATTTTAGTTGAAACTGAACTATGGCCAAATCTTATTGACCAAGCTCAACAGTTTAAAGTGCCTTGTATTTTAGTGAATGCACGGCTTTCAGAAAAATCTGCCAAAGGCTATGCCAAAGTTCCAAGTCTGACCCGTCCAATGCTACAGAAATTAGATCAGTTATTGGCGCAAGATATTGCAACGCAGCAACGCTTTATTGATCTGGGTATGCCACAAGATAAAACACAAGTACTTGGAAGTATTAAATTTGATATTTCTGCACCTGAACAATTTATCCATAAAGCACAACAGTTGCAGCAGGACTGGAACTTAGCAAATCGAAAAATCATTACTATCGCCAGTACACATGCACCTGAAGAAGAAAAATTATTTCTCGCATTTAAAACCTATTTAGAACAATATCCAGATTGGTTGTTGATCGTTGTCCCGCGCCATCCTGAACGTTTTGATGAGGTTTTTGCTGCTGCACAAAGTTTAAATTTAACCACACAGCGCCGTAGTTTAGAGCAAGCAATCGAGTCGGATACCCAAGTCTATTTGGCAGACAGTATGGGAGAAATGTGGCTGTGGTATGCATTGAGTCAGACATGTTTTGTTGGCGGGTCGTTAAATGAACCCGGTGGTGGACATAATATTTTAGAAGCTATGGTTTTAGATGTACCCACCGTGATTGGACCGCATTATTTTAATTTTCAAGCCATTGTGGATGAGTTCTTACAGGCAGATGCCTTAAAAGTAGGGCAAACTGTTGATGAGGTGGTTCAGTTGTTGGTGCGCTGTTTGGAAGATCAAGCTTTTGCCCAGCAATTAAGCCAGCATGCGATTGATGTCTTAAAACGTAATCAGGGTTCTTTATACAAACATATTGCAGTGATTGATCAGTATTTATAATTTATACATTGCTGATGAATAAACAACATCAGCTAAAAGTGAAACGAATTAGAATTTTTTATGAACATCGTCCTTCTTGATCCTCGTCAAACACAAGCTGAAACTTGGACAATCAGTTCAAAAAGGCAAGTTGAACATTTGCACACGCATCTTGCTGCCAAAGTTGGAGATACGCTTAAGGTTGGCGTTCGGGGTGCCAGTCGTTATTTAACTGAAATTGTTGATATTTCAGAACATACGATTTTACTTCGACCGATTCAAGAAGAGCCTGTTCCAGCAAAATTGCCCGTAACTTTAATTGTGGCATTACCACGCCCCAAAGTGTTACGCCGCTTAATTATGGATGCGGTGACACTGGGGGTAGAAAAATTAATTTTGATTCATAGTTATCGGGTCGATAAGAGTTATTGGCAAAGCCCTTTTTTACAGCAAATTGATCATTACATCACCTTGGGATTAGAACAGGCAGGAGATACCATCGCTCCTCAAATTGAACTATATAAACGCTTTAAACCTTTTGTTGAAGATGTCTTACCTAGCTTCATTACGCCACAAAATCCTGCTTATGTGGCGCATCCGTATACTGAACAGAAAATGCCATTTGCTATCGATCATTCATGTACTGTGATCATTGGACCTGAAGGGGGTTTTATACCTTATGAGGTGGATTTACTGATAAAAAACGGCTGCCAAGCAGTGAGCTTAGGCAACCGTATTTTGCGTACTGAAACCGCGATCCCTTATGTATTGGGGCGCTTATTTAGCACGAGCTGATTCGATGTCATCCGCTGATGGATCACCGCGGTAGACTTTGACTTCCTGAACAGGATAAGGAATCGAAATATTATTATCCGCAAAGGCTTCTAGCACACGTTCTTGAATCTCACTGATCGAAGTCGCTGTAACCACTTGCGTGGTATCTACCCACCAACGAACGGTTAAATTGACAGAGAAATCCGCCAAAGCAGAAACATTCACAGTAAAGCCCGGCTGGCTTAAAATACGTTGATCTTTATCAAGCAATTTAAGAATAATGTCTTTGGCTTTCTGTACATCATCTTCATAACCAATCCCAACCACAAACTCACAACGACGGCGTTGGTAAGCGGTATTTACCGTCACGGCGCTGGTATACACAGTTGCGTTTGGAATCACGATACGTCGCCCGTCAGGGGAACGTAAAAAAGTTGCACGAATTTGAATATCTTCGACAGTACCTTCCATATTGTTGACAATGATGTCATCACCAATCTTGAACGGTTCACCCAAAAGAATCAAAATTCCAGAAAGTAGATTTTGGAAAATATCTTTAAATGCAAAACCAATCGCGACCGAACCAATCCCCAAAGCACTCATCAGTTGAGCAGGAGTAAAGCCTGGAATTGCGATAACCATGGCAATTAAAAACCCAAAAAAGATAATTGCGGTACTGCCGACACGATTCAGTACCAGAACTAAATTTTGGCGCGTATAGGTACGGTTTTCGAGTGTTCTACGGACAAAGAATTTAAAAAGCTTAGACAGCAACCAAAAAATAGTGATGACGATCAGCGCAATACATAAATATGGCATACGCTCCCAAAAACCATCAACAAACTTGTCGATGGTTGAGTATGCGTCTTTATATTTTTCAGTATGTTGAATCACTGTTTGTGCAGTTTTTTCGCCTGCAGAATGGATCAATTGAGTCGTGTCTTGCGCAACGGTACTCAATGCATTTGCTTCTTCAGCCACAATCATGTCCAATAAAATAATTGGCTTATTTTGCCTGAAATTTCAAAGAAGTTAAGCTTTGATTACAGTTTTTCTTATGACGGACAAATAAAAATAATATTTGTGAATCAATATTCAACTCATATTAATGCATCATCAAGGAATGGGGTCTGTAGGCATTTCATAAATGGCTTGCGTTGTAGGTTAAAATTGAGCAGGCAAGGCATGAAACGAAGAGAATAGCGAGACTATTTTCGAGTTTCATAACGAAGGCTGAGATAATTTTAGCCACAACCCTTCGGGACTAGCGTGTTTTTTGCCGCTACGTCGTTACGAACTACTCATTTAGAATGACTAAATTTCGTATTTCGTGCCTAGTATCGCCTAAAAAACACACGTAGTCGCAAACATAGACGAATTGTCAACAGACCCCAATTATCCTTAAAAATATTTAGTTCCTTTTTCAATGATTGTTGTTGGATTTTCAATTTCTCCAGTCCCCAGCATAAATGACACTACACTTATAAAGCTAACTAAGCTGATGATAAAGCCGATTAGCATCAGCCAAGCCATTAATTTTTCAATAAAAGTCGATGGGCGTGGGTGACCAAAACGATTGGCGCGATTACAACCACGTGCAAGGAGTAAATACAGCAGCATCAAGAATTGCACAATGGGAATCAGCAATAACAGAATACACCAACCAGATTTATTACGATCATGCAGCCTGCGAATAATCACAACCATCATTCCATATAAATAAAGACAGCTGAGTGCGAGGTAAGTGAACTGTCCTAATCCCGAAATCGAATTTATCGCATGTTGGCTGAATTGCAGTGAATGTAAATTCACAATGCCAAAGGCTAGACCGAGGGCAAGCAATGCAATGCTAAAAATGAGATGCAAAAATCCAAACCAAGCAATATAACTCAAACGATTAAAGCGGCCTTGAGTAGAAAGGGGATGATCTACTGGTGATACTTGATGCTTTGAAAAAAAAGTCGACGATTCTTGTATTTGCATGACGATCGCGTCCAGTTGAATGAGTTCGGTAAGGAAATGTTTTTTTCTGAAAAAAACCATATGCACTTCTGAATACAAATTATAAGATCAAAAAAACTCCATAGATATTGAAAATTCGAATATTTTGGCAAATGACTTAAGATTTTCCGATGGTTAAAGTGACCCCCGTGTCTACGACCAAAGCACAATTGTTAACCGAAATGCGCTATCGTAATACTGAACACATGCAGCAAATAAAATCAAGAACGTAGGCATACATCTCGTGATGAGGTGAAAAATCAAGGAAGCAGAATATGAATGAAATCTATCCAGTTCCAGAACAATTTGTTAAAACAGCAAGGACCAATGAACAAGAATACTTCGATCGTTATCAACAGTCAGTAGAGCATCCAGATGAGTTTTGGGCAGAAGCTGCAAAGAAATTGGACTGGATTAAGCCATTTACTCAAGTAAAAAACACCAGCTACGACAAAGATAATTTTAAAATTGAATGGTTTGCAGATGGGCAACTGAATGTCAGTGCCAACTGTTTAGATCGTCATTTAAAAGAACACCCACTGAAACCTGCAATTATTTGGGAGGGGGATCATCCATCTCGCCATAAAATCATTTCTTTTGAAGAACTGCATGATGAAGTGTGTCGTTTTGCCAATGTCTTAAAGAAAAATGGAATCAGGAAAGGTGATCGAGTCATTTTGTATATGCCGATGATCCCTGAAGCGGCGATTGCCATGCTGGCCTGTACCCGAATAGGGGCAGTGCATTGTGTGGTATTTGGTGGATTCTCTCCAGACTCATTGGCAAGTCGGATAGACGACAGTCAAGCCAAATTGGTGATTACTGCTGACCAAGGTATGCGTGGTGGTAAAACGATCCCATTAAAAGAGAATGTAGATGCAGCATTGGCGCTGGATGGAACCACTTCGGTTGAAAAAATGATTGTGGTGCATCGTACAGGCCATCCAATAATAATGCAGGAGGGGCGTGACCTGTGGTACCACATGGAAATTATGACGGTCACAGATATCTGTCCGCCAGAACCGGTGAATGCCGAAGATCCTCTATTTATTTTGTATACGTCTGGGTCAACAGGAAAGCCTAAAGGGGTGTTACATACCACGGGTGGTTATTTAACTTATGTCAATTCAACTTTTCGTGAAGTTTTTGATATTAAACAAGATGATGTATTTTGGTGTACTGCAGATGTGGGCTGGATTACGGGGCATTCTTATGTACTTTATGGACCATTATCCAATGGTACAACCACGGTCATGTCTGAAGGCATCCCACAATATCCAACATGGGCACGCACAGGGCATATTGTAGATAAGCATAACATTACCATTCTCTATACTGCACCAACAGCGATCCGCGCCATGATGCGTGAGGGTGACGCTTTTGTGCGTGAAAGTGACCGTAGCAGTTTGCGTCTATTGGGTACCGTGGGTGAGCCGATTAATCCAGAAGCATGGAATTGGTACTATACCGTTGTGGGTGAAAGCCGTTGTCCAATTGTGGATACATGGTGGCAAACTGAAACAGGCGGTATTTTAATTTCTCCACTGCCGGGTGCAACCCCACTTAAACCGGGTTCGGCTACTCGTCCATTGTTTGGCGTACAACCAGCATTGGTTGATGCTGAGGGCCAAGAACTCGAAGGTGAAGCAGAAGGCAATTTGATTATTAAAAATTCTTGGCCGGGGCAAATGCGGACCATTTGGGGCGATCCTGAGCGATTTATTGAAGCGTATTTCTCGACCTATCCGGGCAGTTATTTTACTGGTGATGGTGCGCGTCGCGATAAAGATGGTTATTACTGGATTACAGGCCGTGTAGATGATGTTCTGAATGTTTCGGGTCACCGTTTGGGCACTGCTGAAATTGAAAGTGCCTTGGTTGCGCATGCAAAAGTCGCTGAATCAGCTGTTGTTGGTATGCCACATGAAATTAAAGGGCAAGGCATAGCGGCCTATGTGACCTTACAGGCGGGTGAAGCTGAAACTGAAGAATTACGTAAAGAATTGGTCAGTTGGGTACGTAAAGTGCTGGGACCTGTGGCAACACCTGATGCAATTTATTGGGCACCTGCTTTGCCAAAAACCCGTTCTGGAAAAATCATGCGGCGCATTTTAAGAAAAATTGCTGCCAATGAGCTAGATAGTTTAGGTGATACTTCTACTTTGGCTGATCCCGGTGTGGTAGATCAGTTAATTACGGAGGTTAAGGCCAATTCTTAATGATTGAAGCCTCTTGATTTTGCTAGCCAAAAGTTGAATACCGTTAGAGAAATTCTAGCGGTATTTTTTTGTTATTGATTTTCAAACCACAGAATAAGTAATGCAGGCATTGAGATAAGGAAATCTTACTTGATTTGATAAGCTCAAGGCACTGGGAATAAGAGTAAATATGATGAATGCACCTCAACAGGCGATAAACCTTTCTGCTTTAGCAACAGCAAAACAATTGGCAGAACAATTTGCGCAGACTGCTGCTGAGCGTGATAAAGCAGGTGGTAATCCAAAGCTGGAACGGGACTTGATTCGTCAAAGTGGCTTATTGGGACTGTCTATTCCACAACAATATGGCGGGCAGGGGGCAAATTGGAAAACAATTTTCCAGACCATTCAAAGTATTGCACAAGTCGATAGCTCCTTGGCACATGTATATGGCTTTCATCATTTACTAATCGCCACCGTACAGTTATTTGCTCAACCTCAACAATATTCGGCATGGTTTGAACACACTGTCCGCAATAACTTGTTTTGGGGCAATACGTTAAACCCTTTAGATCAGCGCACGAAGGTACAACAACTCACTGAGAATGACTTTATTTTTCATGGTGATAAAAGCTTTTGCTCAGGATCAATAGATTCAGACATACTGCTTTGTTCGGGCTTTAATGATGCTGGAAAATTACTGATAGCTGTGATCCCAACACGTCGAGAAGGAGTCAGCTTTTTAGGCGATTGGGATAATATGGGGCAGCGTCAAACAGACAGTGGAACCAGTCATTTTGAACAGGTCAAAATTCACAAAGATGAGTTATTGTTAAATCCAGGACCATTAAGTACACCTTACTCCAGTTTACGACCTTTGATCGCGCAATTGATTTTTGTGCATCTGTTTTTAGGCGTTGCTGAAGGTGCCTTTGACCTTGCAAGACAAACCATACAAAGTCAGAAAGCATGGTCAACGTCTTTGGCTGAAAATGCGGTGAATGATCCGTTTACCCAGAAGCATTTTGCTGAGTTTTATGTACAGCTTGAAAGTGTACGTTTACTTGCCGATAAAGCCATTGCAGCATTGCAAACGGCTTGGAATATTGGTGAGCAATTAACAGCAGAACAACGTGGTGAAGTCTCAATTGCCATTGCAACTGCAAAAATTGCTGCAACCAATAGCTCGCTGTTTATAACGCAAAATATTTTTCAAGTGATGGGTGCTAGAGCGACAACAGCCAAATTGAATTTAGATCGTTTTTGGCGAAATGTCCGTACTCAGACCTTGCATGATCCGATTGATTATAAATATCAGGAAGTAGGGGAATGGGTGTTGACTGGAAAAGTGCCCGATCCAAGTTTTTATTCTTGAACCTAAGCTGAGCGATGACATTTTATAGACGTTCATTCCTAGCGCTTTAGCAGTTGGTATTGCCATATCTTAGATTGAAAAAATCTGTGTTGGATAAGGGGTAGGTCTTATACCCCCTACCAACAGTGACAATTATGTTGCCTTGCAATAGATACAACATGAATGATCTAACAATGCACAAAGCTAAAGCCTAGCCCGATCTGACGTGTTTCAGCATCAAGGATTGGATTTTTGCTTTAAGCTATTGAGTACTTCATACGCTGCCTTAATTCGCTCAGCATTGGGAATTTTTTTATTCATTAACATCACCAAGCCAAAGTTCTCTTGTGGAATATAAATCACATAGGTCCCAAAACCATTGGTAGAGCCAGTTTTATGAAAGACTCTTGAACCAGTCTTCACGAGGGTTTTTTCAACGGGGTTAGATTGCATCACAACCCGATCAGAATTGCTTTCTAATAGTGTGTTTAATGTGGCTGGGTAGCTGAACGATTCCCAGCCAAGGGCTTGGGTCATACCACCCATTTTAAAGTAACCTGTATGTGTCGCTAGAATCGCAGGTTTAATCGCTGCTTTGGCTTGATCTGGATTTAAGTTTAAATTTAAAAAATGTAGCATGTCAGGTAGGCTAGATTTCACCCCATAAGCTTGCGCATCAAAAGCGCCAGCAGTGACCCGAAGCGGGTGATTATTTTGATCATAACCAAAGGCATAGTTGCTTTGTTGTGCTTTAGGAACTTGGACATAAGTATGTTGGAGTTCTAGTTTGGGGAAGATCACTTGTTCTAATAAAGCACTAAAAGGCATGTTCATGGCTTTAGCGGTCGCTTCACCGAATAACCCTATGCTTGGATTGGAATATTGTCGAAATTTACCAATCGGGTTTTTGACTTTCCAATCTTGAAAATATTTAAGTGTTTGCGCATCTGTTTTTATTTGATCAGGAAATTGCAATGGAAGATTACCACTGGTATAGGTGGCCAATTCTAAGAGTGTGACTTGATTAATGTCTGAGTTTTTTAATGCGGGTATATATTTACCAGGATGGTCTTGAAGAGAAATTTTGCCTAAATTTTCTGTATAAGTGCCTGCTGTTGCAGTAAATATTTTACTGACTGAGCCTAGTTCAAAAAGGGTATTTTTATTTACGGCTTTCGCATTCGCAAGTGATTGTACGCCGTAATATTTTTCATAACTTTTCCCGTTATACAAAACACCTATTGCCATACCGGGCACTGCATAAGTTTTCATTAATGGCTGAAATGCAGTATTCATTGCAGTTTCAACCTTTATAGACGTTGCAGGTATGTCGTTGGCGTTTACATAGGTCGTCAAGCTCATACTGCCAATGAGAACGCAAAATATCGTTTTTGTTTTATTTAAAACTACCATGCCCACTTTTTCCATCTATGCTACAAAAAGGGCGTATTTTAAAGTTGAAAGAAATTTTTTCCAAGATTGCGGTTGTTGAGTATATGTATAGAACAAATACACTCGATGATTCAATAAAACAAAAAGCAAAAGTAGGCTAATTTATATAAGGATAATTGTACTGATTTATACGATTCTATTTTTATAAATACTTTTTATTTATTCTAAAAAAAAATCCCTCAAGCCGAGTCAAGAGGGAAAGCTGCAAAGCTGTTTTAGTTATTTATTGTTGTTTTCACAGCACCATCGATGAAGAGATAAACCTTAAGCTGATTTTGCAGTAATTTGATCTTTTTGTGCTTCTTCAATTTGGCGAACCAAAGGCAAGACCTTTTCACCGAAATATTCAACTTCTTCAATAAAATGTAAAAAGCCAGATAACACCAGATCTACCCCTACATTTTTGAGCTCAACAATACGTTCAGCAATTTGTTGCGGTGTACCAATCAGATTGGTTTTAAAGCCATCGTTATATTGCACCAAGTCTTCAAAGGTTGATTTTGCCCAGTTACCTTCACCTTCTTTAGATGCCGCGCCCGCTTCACGGGTTGCATCACCAAAGGCATTGACCGCTTCAACATTGGCTTGGTCAATAATCTCTTGTAACACTGCTTGAGCTTCTTCTTCAGTATCACGAGCAATGATAAAAGCATTGACCCCAATTTTGACTGAGTGATTATTTAGCTTGGCTTTTTCACGAATATCATCGATTTGTTTTTTGAGTTCCTCAGGTGTATTGCCATTGGTAAAGTACCAATCCGAAACACGCGAAGCCATGTCACGTGCAGCACGTGAACTTCCCCCTTGGAATACTTCAATATGGGGTTTCTGCAAAGGTTTTGGTTTTAAAGTGTAGTCTTTAAACTGATAATATTTACCATCAAAGCTATAGTTATCCGTTGTCCAAATACCTTTTAACGTACGAATAAACTCTTCTGAGCGAACATAGCGTTCATCATGTTCAGGCCATGGCTCACCAATAGCATCAAACTCGCCACGGAACCAACCACTTACCACGTTAATCGCAATACGCCCATTGGTCAGATAATCAATGGTCGCCAACTGTTTTGCGGCTAAAACTGGTTTCCATGGTCCCGGAAGAATTGCTGCGATCACTTTTAATTTTTCAGTCTTGGCTAAAAGTGCATGACTAAAACTCACAGATTCATGTTGATTTTCAGCGCCATACCCTGCGGTAAAACGAATTTGGGTGAGGGCATATTCAAAACCACTTTTTTCGGCAGCTTGTGCCAAACGGACATTGTAGTCATAGCTCCAGTCTGTCCGTTGTTCAATATTACTGACCACTAAGCCGCCACTGACATTGGGAACCCAATAGGCAAATCGAATTGCTTGACCATCATTCGATGAAAACTGTGACATATCATAACCCTCAATTTTTTATGATTTATTCATAACAAGGTTGCGTTTAAGCAACCTGTGATTGTGGTGTTTTGGATTTTGCATGTAGACGAGACTCTGCCGCATCCAAGTCTGGTATCGCCGCGGAAGGAAGCACATCATCTTGCTCAATCTGTTTGTTGATGCCTAAATTTTGATTGGCTTGTTCTGTTTTGGCTTTGACCACTTCTGCTCGCTGACCTTTTGCAGGCGCCCATTCTAAAATTGGCAATGCACGTGCGACAGCTAAAGTGATACGGTCTTGGATGTGTTCACTTTTAATGGTGTACTCAGGTGTGAAGTCACGATCTGTTGCATAGACACCAATAGGCAGCGTTTGCGCTTGAAAGAAGCTAAATAATGGACGTAACTGATGCTCTAGAACTAAAGCATGACGGTCACTACCACCCGATGCAGCAAGCAATACAGGAACATCGACTAGCGCTGTTTGTTCAACAAAATCAAAGAAATGTTTAAATAAACCAGTAAATGATGCACGATAAACAGGTGTCCCCACGATGAGGGCATCTGCTGCTTCTACGGCAGCTAAGTCATCTTGAACACGTTGTGGCAGTTGGTTGCGATAAATTGCGCCCCCTAACAAATGGCCTATTTCACTGAATTTAATAAAGTGAACATGAATCGGTGTTGCCTGACCCAGCTCATCTAAAATCGCTTGCACTAAACTTTCGGTTTTTGAAGGGTTATTTAATCCCCCTGAAACAGCAACAATATTTAATGGTTTTTGTTGAGTATAAATAGACATGTTGGCAACCTAATAAATTGAATCTCGGAATGCCATTCATTAATCTATATTTGACGAAGCGCTGTAAAATAATGAAAAACAGATTGGTTATCTGTTTTTAAGATAAACTGGAAAGACATGGAATAATGCACGATTTCGTCTTTTAAGTATTTGAAGTTAAATAATATTCTTAAAATGAATAAGTAATTCATTTTTAACTGTTTATTTTATATTTAAAAGTGATATTCAAATCTTAATTTCGATAAATGACCTAAAGATTGTAGGGAATTTTAATTAAAGCCGACAAATTATTCAAAAATTCGTTAATATTTACGTATCCTAAATAGCAATAGTGCGGTTAGAATGAAATAACTGCGCTAGAGATCTCTCGCTTCGCTTATGAATATTTTAATCGTTGATGATCATCCACTGTTTCGCCATGCGTTAATTCAGGCGGTTCGTTATAGTTTGCCACAGGCTCAAATTAGTGAAACTGCGGCTGTTAATGAATTTTATGAGCGTTTGGAAAATGGTCCAGAACCAGATCTCGTCTTGTTGGATTTAAATCTGCCAGGCGCATCGGGTTTCTCTGCATTGGTACATGTTCGTGCACAGTATCCTGCACTTCCTATTATTGTGGTTTCTGCTCACGAAGATGCGTCCATTATTCAACGTGCAATTGCACATGGCGCAATGGGCTATATTCCTAAATCTGCGCATCCAAGCCATATTGGGGAAGCAATTCGCCAAGTGCTGGATGGTGATATTTGGTTACCGCCAAACTTACCCGCAGCGAATATGAATTTTGACCCGCGTGCCGCAGATGAAACCGCTTTAGCTGAACGTATTCAATCGTTAACACCTCAACAGTTCCGGGTATTGATGATGGTTGCAGAAGGTTTATTGAATAAGCAAATTGCTTATGAACTTGATGTTTCGGAAGCGACCATTAAAGCGCATGTGACAGCAATTTTCCGTAAATTAGGTGTACAGAACCGTACTCAAGCGGTACTCGCAATCAATGCACTCAATATTGAAGAACGAAAAGTTTAAGATTTTTGCGGGTTAAATTTAACCTCAATATATTGAAAAATTACGAGAAGAGTGTATTAAAAATATGCTCTTTTTTATTTTCTGATTTCTGCATTTCCTCGTGTAATTTTATTCTAAATCAAATATTTAAAATTCATGTCTGACTTGAATCATCAAGGCATAGTCCGCAATAAAACTTTAGCTTTTATCAAGAGTTAAAAATAGGCGTATACTGAACGGACATGAGGAATAATTATGTCTGAAGCACCTGAATCTACAGCTTATATTGAGTATGGCACTCGGCCTTTTATCGCAATTTTACTTTCATTGTTTTTAGCTGGCTTTGCTGTATTTTCATCGTTGTACTGTGTTCAGCCGATGATGCCGTTTTTGGCAAGTTTTTTTCATGTTACACCAACCCATAGTAGTTTCCCGCTTTCATTTTCCACCATCGCCTTAGCCTTAGGGCTTCTTTTTGCAGGACTGATTTCAGATCGTTATGGTCGTAAGCAGATCATGGCCATTTCTTTATTTTCCACGGCAAGCTTGTTATTGCTGAGTTCATTTTTACCGTATTGGGAGATATTTCTTGCAACACGCATGATGATTGGTTTGGCTGTTAGTGGTGTTGCTTCTGTTGCAATGACCTATATCGGTGAAGAAATTGCACAAAAGGATGTTGGCTTTGCCATGGGACTGTATATTTCAGGGACAGCAATAGGGGGAATGGGCGGGCGTTTGATTGCAGGGGTATTGCTGGATTATATCTCTTGGCAAACTGCGACGATGATTATTGGTCTACTTAATTTATTGATCGCGATTACATTTTACATAGCCTTACCTGCCTCTAAACACTTTAAATCTTATCCTATTCAATTCACACGTTTTATCGAATCCTTTAAGAAAAATCTTTCTGACCCAAAGCTCAGATTATTGTTTGTCGAAGGTTTTATTCTGATGGGATGCTTTGTGACCGTGTTTAATTACATGAGTTATCATCTGTTAGAAAAACCTTTTGAATTGTCACAAACATGGATTGGTTTAATTTCGATTGCCTATTTATCTGGCATTTATAGTTCACCTCGTGCAGCCAGTTGGAGTCGTCAATTTGGACGAGGTAAAGTGCTGATTGTGATGTTCTCAAGCATGATTTTGGGTTTATGGATGATGCTGATTCCATCATTATGGGTGATCTTGATTGGCCTATTGATTTTCACGTTCTCATTTTTTGCCGCACATTCCACATCAAGCAGTTGGGTATCAGTACAATCCTTACAGTATCGCGCTGTCGGCTCTTCGCTTTATCTATTTTGTTATTATCTTGGTTCAAGTTTCTTGGGCAGCAGTAGTGGTTTAGTCTGGGAAAAATATGGATGGTTTGGCCTAACAGTTACGATGACCTGTGTACTTTGTATCGGGCTCTTGGTGGCTTTAAAACTCAATCAAACACAGCATAAAGATCAGGTAAAAGTATGAGCGGCTGCATCTAAATAGCGTTAAATAAGCTTTTCTATTCAATTTCTCTGCGCTTTTAAACAATGCATCCTGATGGGTAAATTTTCCTTTTATAACGTATGACGAATACCTTTAACATCTTAAAAAGCTATCAATAACGGACTAAATAGAAGATCAAGAAGAAATGTTTACTTTTTAATCAAACAACATGAGTAAAATTCATGGTAAAATGATCAACTTTCATTTTAGATCTCTCCCGATCGCCAACTGCCAATCGAGAAACTCACCATGTCGACCGCTTATACTGCTCAGACAGCGCCTACTGCGTTGTTTGATTATGACAAATATTGGGCATCGTGCTTTGAACCAGCACCATTTTTGCCAATGTCACGCGAGGAGATGGATCAACTCGGTTGGGATAGTTGTGACTTTATCCTCGTATGTGGTGACGCTTATATCGATCATCCATCGTTTTGTTCAGGAATTATTGGCCGAACGCTTGAAGCACAGGGTTTCCGTGTTGGGATTATTGCACAACCAGATTGGACTTCTGCTGAAGCATTTAAAGTATTAGGCAAACCGAATATTGCATGGGGTGTGACCGCGGGTAATATGGATTCTATGATCAACCGCTATACGGCTGACCGTAAAATCCGTTCTGATGATGCATATTCACCAGACAATTTACCCAATAAACGTCCTGACCGTGCTGCAACTGTATATTGTCAGCGTTGCCGTGAAGCATTTCCTGATGTACCTGTATTATTGGGTGGTATCGAAGCATCATTACGCCGTATTGCGCATTATGATTACTGGTCAGACAAAGTTCGTCGTTCAGTGTTGATGGATTCCAAAGCAGACTTATTGATGTATGGCAATGGTGAACGGTCTGTTGTTGAAGTTATGCATCGTCTTGCCAAAGGCGAAAAAATTCATGAAATCACTGATGTTCGTGGTACTGCATTTATCGTCAATAAAATTAATCGTGTTTCTAAAGCCAAGTTTGTTGAAATTGCATCGAATGATGTCGATGCAATTGGTCGTGTTGATCCAATCATCAATCCTTATGTGATGACTGAAGATTTAGATGGTTGTGAAATTGAACAAGGCAAAGGAAATTCTTTAACCCAATATCAAAATTTCCAAAAAGAATTGGTGGCAAATCCTGTTGTTCGTGAAGGTGATCAACTGGATGAGAATACCCAGATTGTACGTTTACTGCCAACATCCAAAGCGATTAAACATAAATTACCGCCTCGTGAATTGGCTGTGATTCGTTTGCCTGCCTTTGAAGAAGTGGCAACGGATCCTGTACTTTATGCACATACCAACCGCATCTTGCATCTTGAAACCAATCCCGGGAATGCTCGTGCATTGGTACAAAAGCATGGTGAACGTGATGTATGGTTAAATGCACCGCCGATTCCATTGACCACCGAAGAAATGGATTATGTGTTTGACTTGCCTTATGCGCGTCTACCACATCCAGCTTATGGTGAAGCGCGTTTCCCTGCATTTGATATGATCAAATTCTCTGTAAATATCATGCGTGGTTGTTTTGGTGGTTGTACATTCTGTTCGATTACCGAACATGAAGGTCGTATTATTCAAAACCGTTCAGAAGAATCAATTTTACGTGAAGTTGAAAAAATTCGTGATACAGCCCCAGGTTTTACAGGCATCATTTCAGATTTAGGTGGTCCAACTGCAAACATGTATCGCTTGCAGTGTAAAGATCCTGAGATTGAAAAGAACTGTCGTAAACCTTCTTGTGTGTATCCTGGTGTATGTCAAAATTTACATACTGACCATGCGCCACTTACTCAACTTTATCGCAAAGCACGTTCATTAAAAGGCATCAAAAAGATTCTGATTGGTTCAGGCTTACGTTATGACCTTGCGGTATTAAACCCTGAATATGTCAAAGAACTGGTTCAACACCATGTTGGCGGTTATTTAAAAATTGCACCAGAGCATACCGAGAAAGGTCCATTGTCGAAGATGATGAAACCGGGAATCGGAACCTATGATCGCTTTAAACAGATGTTTGATCGTTTTAGTAAGGAAGCGGGTAAAGAACAGTATTTAATTCCGTACTTTATCGCAGCACATCCGGGAACAACGGATTATGACATGATGAATCTTGCGATCTGGCTTAAGAAAAATGGCTTCCGTGCCGATCAGGTGCAAACCTTTTATCCATCACCAATGGCGACAGCGACCACGATGTATCACACGGGGAAAAACCCGTTGGCCAAAGTGGCTCGTTATACCGAAAGTGTGGATATTGTCAAAGGTGAAAAGCGTCGTCGTTTACACAAAGCCTTCTTGCGTTACCACGATCCAAACAACTGGCCATTACTACGTGATGCATTACGTGAAATGGGCCGAATAGATTTGATTGGTAATTCTAAGCATCATCTGATTCCAACTTATCAACCGCAAGGAACAGAAGGGCAATACCAATCTGCACGTAAGAAAAACTCGACTGTAGACGGTGATTCGCAAAAGCGTACTGGGGATAGCCGTAATTCACAGGCGAAAACTCAATCGCGTCCTTCCAATACCAAAAAGCGTCCTGAACGTGGTCAAATATTGACACAACATACAGGTTTACCACCGCGTGAAACGGGTGATAAAAAACCATTTGCTGGAAATAGCAAAGCAAAGTCTAAGTCAAAAAGTAGAGCTTAGGGTTTATTTGAGAAAGTAATAAGAAAGGATGCTTAAGCATCCTTTCTTAAATCATCAATTGAATAATAAAAATACACAACTGTGGATAACTCTCTGTAAACTGTTGAAAACTTTAGTGTACTAAAAACACACAATTCTCGAATATCCTTGTCCTACAATAGTACGCAAGATTCATTAAATTCAGTTGTATTCGCATTCAATACGCGATATATATGAGGTGTAATTCAATTCATTTGGTTGAAATACCAAGTGAATAAAACAAATAATAGTTCAATAAATAAGTTAAAAATGTGATTTATTTGAGTATTTTGAAAAAGCAAATATGAGAATGCGTCTGGCATATTACAAAATTGAACTGATTAAAAATAGTATCTTTGATACACAAGAACTGGTCGTAGGCCAAATTATAATAAAGAATTAGGAAATGAAAAATGGACATGATAATCGTTGCGAGTTTGATATTACTTGCTGTCGTGATTGGTGCTGCTTATAAAGGATTGAAAAATAAGCAACAAGCAGATAGTGCTTTACGAAGAAGAGCAGTATTTAACTCACATGAACAAATTACGTTTACGCGTTTAAAAGAAATTTTACCTGAAGCCAATATCTTGGCTCATGTATCTTTTGATGCCTTGTTAACGACAAAATATTTACATACACGTCGTAAGTATCAGCAAATGTTTGCAAATTTTGTTGTGCTGGACAAAGATTATAAAGTTTTAGCTGTGATTGCTTTAGATGATATCAATGCGATTAAGCGCTCGAATCAAAATACCTATGAAGATGCCTTGTTACAATCGGCAGGTTATCGCGTGATTCGTTATATGGGGATTCCAGAGTATCAGGATTTGCGAGAAGATTTTTTAACAGAATTTTCAGAAATGAGCCATTCGCAAATGTTGGAGGAACATGTACTGGGGAAGTTTGATCTCTACTCAAATCGCGCATATGGCTAATCAAAAAAATGCATGTTTAAACATGCATTTTTTACGCTTTCCAAAAATTAAATAACGAGCTTATTCTGGTTTGACCGCAACAACCGTCATTTCAACTAAAACATCAGGTCGATAAAGTTTTGTTTCTACGCAAGTTCTCGGCAGAGCTTGCATATCTGAACACCAAGCATCCCAGATTTCGTTCATTCCTGCATAATCATTTTCAATATCTTTTAAAAAAATCATCACAGACATAATATGCTTTTTATCTGTGCCCGCATCTGCAAGAAAACGATCAATGATATCTAAGGTCTGTTGAGTTTGCCCTTTGATATCCAAACTTAAATCCGTAGCCAATTGACCCGCCAAATGAACTAAATTTCCCGAAATTGCGATTTCAGAAAAGCGTTTTTCTACGTGTAAACGTTGTACAGTCATGATCATTCTCAAAGTTTGTTTATGTTTTAAATTTTACGTCATGATTTACGATCTGCAAATCAACTTTGTTGCTTGTTGGTGAATCTATCTATACGAATGAGAATTTTATACTTAAAAATAATCAAACAGTTATATTCTGGGCAAATAATGAAATTGCCTAAATTTAAAAATTGAATTTGCGCACCACGTAACTGATTTAAACAAAACGCAATTGAGCATTGCAGAGGACAGAGTTGTTGCAACTGCTTAAAGTGTTGCTGCTCCTGTGGTATGGAAGTATTCATTGAAATACCTATCATTTAGAATCTATTTTTAAGCCAGTGAATCGCTTTGAGCTATTCACTGTGCCGTTATCAAGCTTGCGGAGGCGTATAGGATTTGAGTTTTTGCTCAGGCTTATTGTTGATTTGATACCAGTCGATATGCCGTGTAATAAACATCACTACAGCAAGTAAAACAAATGAAATGATAGAGCCGATCAGGAAGGTTTTGCCTGAAGATTGCAACAGCATATACATCACGGCATAAAGTGAACTCAGGATGATGCTGAATAGGCCAGCGGCTTTAAAACCTTTCATCACATAGTATAAGTACCAGCTCATGAGCCCGACACAGGCAATTCCAGCAACGAAATAAGCCCATGCAAAGGCATAGTATTCACTGATCGAAAGCAGTAAAACAAAGAACACCACTTGAGCCATCGCCACCAAAGAATATTGAATGGGGTGAATACGTAAGCTTTTAAGCACTTCGAAGAGGAAGAAACAAGCAAAGGTGATGATGATAATCACGATACCGTATTTAATCGCACGATCTGTTTGTGTATAGACATTGACTGACTCTAGGAATTCTGTCGATAAACCAATACTTTGAGCAGGTTCACCCATATAAGCCGGCTCTTGGGCAAAATAACCATTACTAAACTGGCGAATACACTCATTGTTGTCGCAATCAATCAATTTACTGATGTTTTGATGACCTAGAGCAATATTTTTCCATTGTGCAGTAAATTGTTGCGGTGTACTGGTTTTTGCAAAGGGTAAGTTTTGTCCTGAATATTTGGTATCCGCCCAATTACCTTTGGCCTGATAAGTGACGCTACGACTGGTTGGGATCAGGGTGAATTTCCCCAGACCCGTAATATTGGCGGTTAAATCAAAAGTAAAACCATTTTGAATGGCATTGATTAATTCAGGATATTTTTTTGCAGAAATATACATAAAGTCAAAACCAGAACTGTTACTGCCTTGAGCACTCATTTCAAAAGCATAAGTTTTGTTGAGCATGTTTAAGCTCGGTTGGGTATCTAAGCCACGAGGATCATGTACAGGGAAGATAATTTCCGCTCGTTCCCATTGGTAATCTTTCTTTTCAAGTGTTGGTTTTTGGAATACGCCTTTGGCCATGAGATTGGCGGTATAGCTAATTGCTCGATAGATGGTACGTTTATAAGTGTTGTCCGAAACATTAAAGTTGGATGACCATTGTGTGCTGTCAGCACTGATATATAGCCATTGTTCCTCAGTACACAAATAGGCCACCTTCTTTTCATCGAGGCAGTTTTTTTGCTCATTGTAGGGCACACGGATATACGGTGAAATCACGGTTTGAGGGCTAATATTGTTTTGTGCAATTTCTTTTAGAAATGCCCGTTGATAATCTTGTCGTTCTGAGACCAGACTGGTAATAAAGAGTAAGCCTATCCAAAATAAGGCAACTAAAATTGCGATTGCAATAATTTTGAATGTCAGAAAGTTGGAGCGCATCACTGTTTTCCTTCGCCGTTGTTTTTTTGTCAGTGTTGAGTGTGCGAAACAGCAATGTGCTTTGTTTGAGGTGTATCGGTTTTTTATATGAATTTTAAGTGAAGTTTGGTTGTGCTAAGGCAATTGAATTTTTATCAATACACCCTTTTGGTGGGGTTGTAAGATGGTGATTTCATTTCCTTGAATATTGCCAATGTGAATCTGTCCATGGTGTTGTTCAATGACTTGTTTAACAATGCTCAGTCCAATACCAGAACTGCGTTGCTGGCTAATCGGACGAGGCAAGGAAAAATAAGTATCAAACACTTGCGTGAGTGCATAATCTGGAATCCATTCGCCCTCATTAAAAACCTGTAATTCTACCTGTTGGTGTGTTTGACGATGAAGCCGAATCAGGATTTTTGCTGAATCTGCAGAAAAATCCAGTGCATTATCTAAAATATTGGCAAGGGTTTGTTGAATCCAAAATCGATCTGCACGAACCATACAATTGGCTTCAATATCCAGTAAACACTGAATTTTTTTGGCCTGAATTTGACTGGCATGCTGGTCTAAAGTTTGTTGAATCAGTTCAGATAAATTGAAGTCGTGCATTTCAATTTGATGTTTAGATTTTTCCAGACGGGTCAATAAGAGCATCCGATCAATCAGGCTACGTAAGCGCTGGCTTTGTTCATGAATATGCGTGGCAAATTGTTGTTGATCATTTAATGGTAAATCTTCTTTGAGTAGTTCTGCACTGGCTTGAATTGCGGTAAGTGGGCTTTTGAGTTCATGGGTCAGTGTATTGACATAGTGTTCTACATAAGCACGATCTTCAAGTTTTTCTCGCATATTTTCAACGGCTTGAGCAACTTGATTGAGTTCTTTTGCCGAGCGAAAATAGGGCGTTTGATTGACAGGGGCAAGTGCCTGCGCGTATTTACGGACACGGTCAATGCTGTGTTTTAGCCAATAGGCCACCAAACTGGCAAGAAACAGGCTGAGTAATGTAATCCAAGCGGCTTGACGGATCAGCTGATTTTCAGCACGCTGAATATAAGGCTGTACTGAAATATTGGGCTTTCCAATACTGACAACGCCAATCAATTGCTGTTGTTGACCAACTTGATAATAGATTGGTGCTGCGATAAACATGGTGCTGCTATTGCTGTCCTTTTCATAACTGCGTGTAGAGCGAACCCCGTATTTTCCCTTTAAGGTCAGGTAAACATCATTCCATCGTGAGTAATCTTGTCCTGTAGCGATACCTTGTGAGTCATAAATGACGATACCTTTGTTGTCGGTAATATAGATTTGTTGATTGATCTCATTTTTATTATGTTTCCAGATCGTGGCATTGAGTTTGCGATTCAGCGCTTTTTGAATTTTTTCATCAAACTGAACGGTACTGACTTTATTTTCATAGACGTCTTCAGCCACTAACATCGCGATAATATTAGCATTTTCCGCAAGAGTATCTTCTACGACCTGTCGTACATTGGGCTTTACTTGTTGATTAAAGGTATAAGACATAAACCATAAACCCAGCAAGATGATCAATCCAAAGAAGAACCAAATACGAATAAAAATGGACATGGTTTAGCCTTGCCTTTTTAAACTATAGCCAAAGCCTCGATGGGTTTCGATTGGGTCTTGCTCAGGAGAGATCTGCTTAAGTTTATTGCGAATACTTTTGATATGGGTATCAACAGTTCTTTCTAAACTATGCTCAGGATGTTCCCATACATGATCCATCAATTGTTGACGGCTAAACACCTGTTCAGGGCGTTGAATCAATAATTTAAGTAAGCGATATTCATAGCGAGTCAGCTGCAGTATTGTGCCTAAGTAATGGATTTGCAAAGCCTCATCATTGCATTGCCAAACTTTAGCTGGCGTTGTAGAAAGCTGTGTATTTGGCTGTGAGATGTGCTGTAACTGATTCTGTATCTCCATTCTGCGCCAAATGGCTTTAATCCGAGACACAATTTCACGCGAACTAAATGGCTTGGTACAGTAGTCATCTGCGCCAATTTCTAAACCCACAATACGATCTATTTCGTCATCTCGTGCGGTTAAAAATAGCAAGGGTGTGTGATTAAAGAGACGAATTTTTTTACAGACATCAAAACCATTTAAATCAGGTAATCCAACATCTAAAATAATAAAATCAAAGGGTTTTTGTTGAATAAAATCAATGGCTTGCAGACCTGAATTGGCCCAAGTCACTTGCCAGTCTTCTCGTTCAAGTGCGTAACGTAACGGCATAAGAATAGCAGCATCATCTTCTACACATAAAATCTGTTTTTTATTATTCATTGCATTTAAAAACTCATAATCTCAATAGGAGTGTACTCAAATTGAAATACTTAGGCGAATGAATTTTCAGTGAAGTTTAGATGAACTGTTTTATTGTTTGAAATTGGCTGAATGCCTGTTGGGGTGGGCTTTACCCATGTGAATTTCTGAGCGCCCTGTAATCTTCGGATTTGATCGTCACGCCAATCACAGGACAGCAAATCAAAAGTATTGGTGACTTTTGATATCTCGGCAACGACATGGGTAATGTATTGCGGAAAATAGATTACTCTAATTTTGATCAATTTGGGTAAATTTTTATCGAATTATATTTCTTTTGAGTAAAAATTATTCAATTTGCCCACATATCCAAATAAGGTTAAAAAACGATTTTGAAGAATAAAACAGGATGCCAAAGCATCCTGTTTTAACGATTGATTGATCAGGCCATGCCTGAAAATTGGATCAGCGTTTAACTACAATAGAGTCAATACCGCTATGTTGTAAGGTTTGTTGAGCAATCACTGCTGCATTTTGTGATTCATAAGGGCCTGAAATCACACGATACCAAGTTTTTCCAGCTTCTGTACTTTGAACCACATCGGCAGATAAACCATTTAAGATAATTTCAGCGCGACGTGCATCAGCAGCATCAGGATCATCATAACTACGAACTTGAAGAATATATTCGGGTTGAACAGGTGTTGTACGTTCAGCATTTACACCGACATCAACATTTTCAGGCTGAGACGGTGCCTCAACAATTACTGGTTGTTGTTGATTTCTGCTTTCAGGAACAGCTTGTTCAGGAATAGGGGTAACCTGTTGTTGGGGTAATAGATCATAAAAACGATAGTCTTTGTTGGTATCTTCTTGATAATGCTCAGACGTGATTTCGTTTTTGGGTTGGACGGGCGCCCACGGTTTCCAGAGCATCAGTGCGACACCAAAACTTAACACGATTAAAATGACGACAAGCATCCCTAACCATTTAGGAATCAATGGTTGCTTAGGTTTGGTTGGCCTTTCTGAAACACCGCGTTGCGTTTTTCCAAACACGTGGAACCCTCTTATTATGTATTGCTTAGATCGTGTTCAAGCATAGTTTTGCTTGAACACGATGTAAAGTAATGATTTATTACACACTTCAATGCTTATGTTGAGCCAGACCTTGGTCTTGGAAACATGTAAAGCAATTCTTGACTTACATACTTTCAGGTGCAGATACACCCAATAATTCAAGACCATTATGTAAGACTTGTTTGATATTTGCTGAAAGCAATAAACGGGCTTGAGTCAATTCCGCATCATCACCCAATACTTTATTCTCGTTGTACCAACCATGGAATAAAGCAGCAAGTTCTTTCAAATAATTACCAACTTGATGTGGTTCATAATTATTTGCAGCGCGAATAAGGACTTCAGGATAAGCCGCGAGTTTCGCTAAAATTTCAGTTTCAGCATCAAGTTCTAATTTTGCAGCAAATTGACGTGCATTTTCAGTATCAAATTGAATATTTGTTGTTGCTGCTTTTTCTAACATACGGCAAATACGAGCATGTGCATATTGAATATAATACACAGCATTGTCTTTGCTTTGAGATACCGCTAAATCTAAATCGAAATCAATGTGCTGTTCAGATTTACGCATCACATAATAAAAACGAGCTGCATCATTGCCGACTTCTTTACGAAGATCGCGTAATGTCACGAATTGACCTGAACGAGATGACATTTGTACCATCTCACCACCACGCCATAAGCTGACGAACTGCACTAAAAGTACCGTCAATTTAGATGAGTCATAGCCCATCGCGTCAATTGCAGCTTTAACACGTGCAATATAACCATGGTGGTCTGAACCCCAAATATCAACAAGGTCAGTAAAGCCACGTTGTAATTTATTTAAATGATAGGCAATGTCAGAGGCAAAGTACGTGGTTTGTCCATTACGACGTTTGACTACACGGTCTTTTTCATCACCAAATTCAGTTGATTTAAACCAAATGTTGCCATCTTTTTCATAAAGAAAACCACGTTGATCTAATGTTTGTAAGGCTTCATCAATTTTTTCAGCCAAAGATGCTTCACTAAACCAGTGATTAAACGTTACGCCAAACTCACCAAGGTCATCTTTAATGTCATCTAAAATGGCATGTAAAGCTGCTTGATGGAATACACGATAACCTTCACCCACTAAAGCTTGTGAGTTGTGAATTAAGCCATCAATGTGCTTTTCTTTATCGCCTGAAATAACCACTTTATTGCCATCGGCATCAAGCTCTTCAGCATATTGCACATCTTCAGGAACATCTTTGTAAACATCAGCCACACTACGTACATAAGCATCAGCATGTTTATCGATGATACTTTGGGCGATTTCTTTAACGTAATCACCTTGATACGCATTTTTAGGAAAAACTAAAGTTTGGCCACTTAATTCTAAATAACGTAAATAAGTTGATGTGGCGAGGATGTCCATTTGACGACCAGCATCATTGACATAATATTCACGTTCAACTTTGGCACCTGTTGCTTCAAGTAAGTTTGCAACAGTCATACCATATGCAGCACCGCGACCATGACCTACATGTAGGCTAGAGGTTGGATTTGCAGAAACGAATTCAACCTGAATTTTCTTGGCTGCATTTGCTTGGGTTTTACCAAATTGTTCCTTTTGTGCTTGGATTTGATCCAGCACAGTAAAGCGCTGATCGGCATTTAAAAAGAAGTTGATAAAACCCGGACCCGCAATTTCAGCTTTGGCAATATCAACCACTTCGGGTAAATTTGCCAAAATTTTCTCTGCAAGATCACGTGGTTTCATACCAGCAACTTTAGCGCCCATCATGGCAATGTTTGATGCGAAATCACCGTGGCTTCGGTCTTTAGTTCGCGTTAAAACACTCGTGTTTTTCCAGTCAGATGGAAGAGTCCCTTCAGCTTGTAGGGATTGCACTGCATGATCAAGAGCTGCTTGTATGGCCGTATTCATAATCTATAGAGAAATAAATGTCGCAGAAAAACGCTAAATATAGCAAATTTTGCGCCTTTTAGGTGAATGCATTTGTATAGAATAAAACTTATTCGATAAGAAAAATGGCAGTATGCTCAATTTCACTGTGTATTGGCGTTTAGATTTCAAATGGATTTGACGGATTACACTGCTTTAATCACTGGATAAAAAATATGTTTGTGAGTTTTTTAGATCAAATTGATCATGAGAGTATAGGAAAAGAACAAGTTATACAGTTATTTGCGAAGATTCAGCCCACAGACTTGGAATATTCAAATTCAGGTTATCTTGCGCTAGATATGCCAAAACAAGGTCAGATCATTTTATTGTTTTGGTGGATAGATACGACTCACTTGATTTTGCGTTACGATAAAAATATCCCTACTGCCCAACTAGGCGAGTCGTGGCTGTCTTGCAATGAAGATCTGAACTTAGCGTTATTTGATGTTGGTGATGACACCTGGCTCCCTTTAAATTCAATTATTTCACTCGATGATGCAATCAATGTGATATCTGAGCTCTATGATCAGCCTTTAAATTTGTCCAATCAAATCAAATGGCAAAATGTGGCCGATGTTATGTGGAAGGATTAATTGTTTCAGGTCCATTAAAAGAATAAAATGTGTCCTGTTGGTAAATTTAGAGCGATATATGTCAAATACTCCTCCCACAATTATTGGCAATATCCCAAAACTCCCTGCAAAATTTGCAGCATGGATTATGCCGTTGTTCTTATCTTGTTTAATGAGTGGCATGGTGTCATTGATTAATATGTTGATCAATGTGGGTTTGATTAACGGATTTTGGGTCAAATGGCTTGCTGCATGGATGGTATCATGGGCTGTGGCATATCCTGTGGTTCTGATTGTTTTACCCTTAGTACGACGTTTAACCGCCGTATTTGTGGATATGCCTAAATAATGGATCTACTCTTTACATGTGACAGGCTTGCTAAGCAATTCAGCATGGCCATTTGTAAAGGTATAAAGTTTGGAATTGTTAAAGATTTTAATCACTTTGGCTTTGTTCAGTGCCGTTTTAAATGTCGGCATTTTTTTCGCATTGACTAAGTCAAATGGATTGCCATAGTTGTTATTGTCGATTAAGAATTGAACCTGACCCGTTTGCGCATCATGTGCTTTGAGCAGCTCTTTGCCATCTTTATCTTCAATCGTAAAACCAGACTTCTGCGAAGGAATCTTACAATTCAAACGCAAATATAGGACGTTTCCATCACTGGATTTGTTTTGTAAGGTGTAAATACCTTGAAGATCATTTTCAATATAGACCCATTGTCCAGTGGGCATATTGATCTTCATTTGTTCTAGTTTTTCGAGGGTGGCTTTACTGACATCAACCACACCTTGCTGATCAACTTCTGGAACTTTGGCTTCGCCTAAGCCCACCATACTTTTGACTTTTTCAGTGGTTTTAGAAACACCAGAAGAGACCTTTTTTGCAGTTTGGCAGCCAGTACATGCAATGACTGTGCTAAGAAGGAGTAGAGAGATCTTTGTGTTCATTGTTATTGGTTTAGCTTCATCGTATTTTAAACAAAATAAATCTAAACCGAAAAAAAATCAATGATTGGTCAAAATTGCGTACAAATATGCAGTTTTAATGGCGGGATCATGGCTCATTATTTTAGGGGAAAATATTAAATTGCTTAAAAAAGAGAATTTGATCCGCAAAACTGAGAATAATTTATCATTCTGTAAAATACTTTGAATATCATTATCACGTATCTAAATACCCATTTAGTCAAAAATAGGCTTAAGCTTGTATCAGACCAAAGTCGTAGCTTAGCAAAAGATAGAAGCAGGCAGTCTGCTTCAATGAGAATGGAAATGCCAACGGAAACCCTGAAAAAATATCCTCTATATATTCATTATGCAGGTAATGCCTTATTAGAGCTGCCTTTATTAAATAAAGGTTCAGCCTTCACAGAAGAAGAACGAACTCAATTTAACTTACACGGTTTAATTCCTCATGTGATCGAAAGTATCGAGGAACAAAGTCAACGTTCATACCAACAGTTCTGTTCTTTCAGTGAAGCGATCAATAAGCATATTTATTTACGAAATATTCAAGACACCAATGAAACGCTGTTTTACCACCTGATTGAAAACCACTTAAGTGAGATGATGCCGATTATCTATACACCGACAGTGGGTGAAGCATGTCAGCGTTTCTCCGATATTTATCGTCGTCATCGTGGCGTATTTCTTTCCTATCCTGACCGTAAATACATTGATGAAATCATTCACAACGTAAACCGTAAAAATGTCAAAGTGATTGTAATCACAGATGGTGAGCGTATTCTTGGTTTAGGCGACCAAGGTATTGGCGGCATGGGCATTCCAATTGGAAAACTGTCTCTTTACACCGCATGTGGTGGTATTAGTCCAGCCTATACATTGCCGATTACCATTGATGTGGGAACCAATAAACAACAATTATTGAATGACCCGATTTATATGGGATGGTCGCAACCTCGTGTCAGTGGGGATGAATATTATGAATTTGTCGATGAAGTGATTGCGGCGGTTAAACGTCGTTGGCCAAAAGCATTGATTCAATTCGAAGATTTTGCGCAAAAAAATGCCATGCCTTTACTTGAAAAATACCGTGATAAGATTTGTTGTTTTAATGACGATATTCAAGGAACAGCGGCAGTTTGTGTCGGTACTTTAATTGCTGCGAGTAGAGCCGCAGGTAAACAGCTTAAAGATCAAAAAATTACCTTCTTAGGGGCTGGTTCAGCAGGTTGTGGTATTGCAGAACAAATTATTGCACAGATGGTTGCTGAAGGCCTGACGGATGCTGAAGCGCGTGCCAAAGTATTTATGGTGGATCGTTTTGGTTTAATCACTGAAAATCAGCCAAACTTATTAGATTTCCAACGTAAACTTGCGCAGAAACCTGAAGATGTTGCACATTGGGGCAATGCTGAGGAAATTATTTCACTGCTTGATGTTGTGAAAAATGCCAAACCAACCGTATTGATTGGGGTATCGGGTCAACCTGGTTTATTTACAGAAGAAATCATTAAAACGATGGCTGAAAACTGTGAATATCCGATTGTATTGCCTTTATCTAACCCAACTTCACGAGTTGAAGCCGTGCCAGCTGATATTATTCAATGGACAGAAGGTAAAGCATTGATTGCGACAGGTAGCCCATTTACCCCTGTGAATTATCATGGTGAAACCTATCAGATTTCACAGTGCAATAACTCTTATATCTTCCCTGGTATTGGTTTGGGTGTGGTAGCAGTTCAAGCAACCCGTGTTACGGACAATATGCTGATGGCTTCTAGTTCAGCTTTGGCCGATTGTTCACCGAAGTTGCAAGATATCCATGCAGATTTATTGCCTGATTTAAATGAATTGCAGCAAGTCTCTAAAATTATCGCGTTTAAAGTTGCTAAAGCCGCTATTCAAGATGGTGTGGCACCGATGATCAGTGATGAGCAATTGCTAGAAAGTATTGAACAGAACTTCTGGAAACCAGAATATCGTGATTATAAACGTGTTCCGTTTTAACTTTTATTGATAGGTAATGAAGATAAAAAGGGAAGTTACTAGATAATTTCCCTTTTTTTAAAAGAGATATTGATTAAAAAATATAACAATTTATCGGTGTCTTTTTTTGAATTTTTAATTAAAATAAGGACACTTGTAATTAAATATCAATAACTAAAATGCTGAAAAATATTACGACCTTACTTGAAAGCTTTGGCTTGGGATTACAAACACGAGCGATCCACGTTCAATTCTCAAATCAAGCCTTAAACAGCAGTGTATTCTTGCAATGCATTCAGGGGCAACAACAGATTAATCAAGGCTTAAAGGCAGAATTACTCTGCCTTTCAACCAATGCGCATATTGCTTTAAAACAATTTATCGGGTGTCAGATTGCAGTTGATCAAGTCACCGATTTTGGTGAATTGTACCGAACCACTGGAATTGTAACAGGGGCAAGCCAAGGGCAGAGTGATGGGGCGTTAAGCGTTTATAAATTAACGCTTGAAGATGCAACCAGTCTTTGGCATAAGCGTCGTAATAGCCGTGTTTTTATGAACAAAAGTGTTCTGGAAATATCGGAAATCTTATTTAAAGAGTGGCAAGCGAAAAGTGCCTTATTTTCTGCCAGTCTCAGTCTGGACAGTAGTGGTTTAAAAAAACAATACGATATCCGTCCTTTTGTAATGCAAGCCAATGAAACGGATTATGAGTTTTTAACTCGCTTGTGGCGCAGTGAAGGTATTAACTGGTTAGTTGATGAATCTGTACGAATTGTGCCTATTTCGGCAACGCAGATTCAGGCACAGAAATTACGTCTCATTGATGACAATACGCAATATGAGGCAATGCCTAGACGAAGTATTCGTTTCCATCGCAGTCATGCAACAGAACGCTTTGACACGATCACCAGCCTTATCGCCCAGCGTTCAATTCAATCAACAGCAATACAAGTACAACGTTGGCAAGCGGATAGCCTTTTACAAGATCAGGGCGATAGCCAGTTAAGTAATCACCAACATAGTGATCAACAAGACAATGAAACTTTAAGTTTAGAGCAGGCTTGGACAATTAGCCCAGCTTGGACCAGTGATCTCAATGGCGAAGACCAAACCACAGTTTCCAGTTCAGCCCAAGTTGATAAATTAAATACCCAACTAACACAATATCAAGAATTACAGTCCAAATATTTTACCGCAACCAGTTCAGTGCGTGATGCGCAAGTTGGTTATTGGTTTGAACTAAGAGAACACCCTGAAATTGATCAACATGATGGTTCGGATCGTGAGTTCTTAATCTTAGGTAAGACTTTTTACAATCAAAATAACTTACCCAAAGAGTTACAAGATCAGTTATCCAAGCTGCTTAATTTAAATTACTGGAATCATTTAATTAAAGACCAGCGTCAAGCCAATGAGTTGTCCTTGGTACGCCGTAGAATTCCGATCGTTCCAGAATATAACCCTTTAGCACATAGACCTTCTGCATTTCCACAACGTGCCAAAGTGGTTGGCCCGCAAGGCGAAACGATTTATGTCGATCAATGGGGGCGGATCAAAGTTCGTTTCCTCTTCACCCGTACCGATGACAATAGTCATGATGGTGGTGCAGGCTCGAATGACAATGATACAGACTCAGCTTGGGTTGATGTATTGACCTCTTGGGCGGGAGAAGGTTATGGCACAAGATTCCACCCACGAATTGGTGAAATCGTAGTTATTGATTTCTTTGATGGCAATGTCGACCGTCCATTTGTGATGGGACGTTTACATGAAGCAGAACGTCATCAAACCATGTTTGATATCAAAGGCCAGTTGCCTGATACCAAAAAACTAAGCGGTATTCGTTCATCGGAAGTGGGTGGATCAGGTTTTAACCAACTCCGCTTTGATGATACAACAGGCCAAATCAGTACGCAGCTACAAAGTAGTCATGCAGCAACACAACTTAATCTCGGGAACTTAAGTCACCCGAAAGATAAGGAAACCAGCAATGGGCGTGGCGAAGGTTTTGAGTTAAGAACCGATGCTTATGGTGCCATGCGTGCAGGCAAAGGCATGCTTATCACGACGTATGCCCAAGAAAATGCGATTGCAGACCACTTAGAAGCAGCACAAGCGCAGTCCTTGTTAAATCAAGGTGCAGAAAGTATGAAAGTGCTGAGTGAAATAGCAGTCAAACAACAAACGGATGCCTTGAATGTTGTCAATCGTTTGCCGAAACTGATTAATTCTTTAGAACTAAAAGGTGCAAATCAGGCTTTACAGGCAACCGTGGGTTTATTTAAAAATGCTGTAGGTAGCGATCCAATTTCAGCGCTGAAAAACAGTGGTGATTTTATCGAGGACATCCAGAAATTTGGTAAAGATACCAAGAATATTGTAGATGAATTTAAAGACTTTTTTAATGATTCCAAAGAGTCGATTGAGAACTTAAAGAGTTTTATTGAAAATATTGAAGAACATGGTTCGGATGTTTTAAAAGGTAAATTAACCAGTTTAAAAGACAAATTTGATACAGAACCGTTAAGTGCTTTAAAAGACGTGGGTAAGGTAATTGCCAATGTTGAAATTAAGGATTTTGATTTAACCAGTGTTTGTGGAACTTTTAATAAAGGCAGTAAATTGGATGTGAATCCGATGCAGGCTTTAGGCTCCTTACAGGGCTTTATGGAAAGTTATACAAAAGACTTAGAAAATAGTGGTGATAGTGCCAAACAAGAACAAGGTAAGATCTTTCGGCAGGCATTGATGTTACTGGCTTCACCTAATGGGATTGCACTGACAACTCCAGAAGACATTGTCTTGCAAGCTTCACAAGATATTGCTGAAAGTGCCCAAGGCTCAATTAATTTGAGTGCACAGAAGAATATCGTCGGTCATGCACAGGATAAGATCAGTTTATTTGCAGCACAGAAAGGTTTAAGTGCATTTGCCGCAAAGGGTCCGATCAAAGTTCAGGCACAGGATGACTTGATTGAAATCATTGCGAAGAAAGTGATTAAACTGATCGCGACTGAAGATAAGATTGAGCTAACCAGCTCTAAAGAGATTGATCTAAAAGCGGGTGGTACTCAGTTGGTTGTTAATGGTAGTGGTGTTTTTATCAAGACAGGCGGGAAATTTGAAGTGAAGTCAGGACAACATTTGTTTACCAGTGGGGCAACAGTGAATGCGCAGTTGCCGAAAATGCCTGAGAGTGGAATTTTTAGTAAACGTATCGATTTTAAAAATTTAATACCAGAAAATCTTTTAAATACTGAGTTGGCTTATAAGTTTATTAATCGTACAAAAAATCTTGAGTATGTGAGTGAACTTGATGAAGAGTTTAGAACAAACCGTTTATTTTCAGATGAGTCAGATCAAATAGAATTTAAATTTCTGGATGCTCAAAAAAATGATCAAGGGACATTATTCATTAGCCTATGTGAACCTGATGATGATTTATTTGCAAGTTTGGATGAAAGTGAACATGAGCATGTATGTTGTGATTGTTTTGATGAGGATGAGAATGATGAAATCGTATAAATTTTTGTTATTTCCATTCTTAATTCTACCTATGTACTCATTTGCAGCAAATGATGAACAGCGTAATTTATGTCAATTTAAGCAAAAATTTGATGACTCAATTCCAGCAGATAAATCATTTATTCAGTTTGGAAATGATAAAAAATTTAATGAATTTTTTATCAATAAATTATTTCATGAAACGATTATTCATGATTGTTTATATAGTAATAACAAATTCTATGTGTTGTCACAGACAACCACTACATCGGTTGAATCTTTAGCACAGTCACTTATTTATGTAACTACCTTTGATCAAAAGGGAACTAAACTGAAAGATCAAATTTATAACAAAGATTGGAGTTGTGCTATTAATCAAAAATTTTTGATTAAGAATCATCAAAAATATATAGATATGTCATGCACAGAAAAAAATAATCTTGATAATGGTCTAATTATTGATCAGAAAAAGTTGAAAAAATATCAAGTCGAGGTTAAATAAAATGGCCTATACCTATGAGGATCAACTGAACTTTGCTGCCAAACTGTATTGCCCAGTTCGAAAAATTGCGTTTCGATATGGCGTACATTGGAAAACGATAATGGCTCAGCTTATTGAAGAAACAGGTTGGGGGAAAAAAGTACTCCCAGGTACAAATAATTTATTCAATATTAAAAAAGCTGGGGGGGGATGGGAAGGTAAGCCCGTCAAACGTTTCACAGTACCTGAAGTTAACGCTAAAACAGGTCAAGTTTATATGGAAGAGGCGGACTTTCGTGTATATGTGGATTATGTAGAATCCTTAGAAGACCGTTTTGTCTGGCTGCTCAATCAATCATTCTATAAAGAATATTTTAGTGATGGTGTTAGAGGAAATCATGAAAAAGAAGTATATGCGTTAGCAAAAAAATTCGCCACTAACCCCAAATATGCTGATAATTTATTGGAAATTCCTCGTGGTCGTACGTTCCGTAGAGCGATAGCACTTGCCGAGTCAGAAGGATATTGCAACATCGTCAATGCAGCAATTTTAGAAGAAAATGGTGATAAATATCGTGATAAAGAAGTGGAAATTTCAGTAGATGGAGAGACTTATTTAAAAAAGAAAACGACTCAAGAAGGATTGATTGTTGGGATGGTGGTTAAACCACAAGGCAATATTAGCTTCAAAAAAAATAATATTATCGTGCCTGCTCGTATTCCTGTGGTTAAAGGCACAATTAATATTAAAGTACAGCAAAGTGCCACTGTTATTGCAGATAAACTTGAAGAACATCAAGGAAATCCTTCAGTAAATAACGTTAAACAGCAAGAGGTGAATGTTGCTAGTCGTCCGTCACCTGCTCCAACAACTACAGCGACAGCTCAAAGTAATGATGTAAGCTTTAAAATTAAAATTATTGAAGGAGATTCTTCTAAGGCAGTACCTGATTTAAAATATGCAATTCGTTATAAAAATAATCTAAAAGAACATACGCTTAATGGTCAGGGAGAAGAAAAAATTACAGCAGAGAGGGGGCAGAAGCTTGAAGTTTTTGTAAGTAGTGCTAAGGGGGACTTCTCTCAAAAAGTTACTGAATTTGTAGTTAATAATGAACAGACTCAAGTGGTGAAATTACCTTTAGTCAAAATTCGAATCAAACTGTTTAATCACGATAAATCTAAAGTTATGTCTAATTATCGTGTGATTTCGCACTATCGTGGGCAACAAAAGCCTAAGGTTACAGATGTGAATGGCTTAATTTCATTGACAGGTCTGGCTGGCTTAAAAATCAAATTAACTCTCCCTCAAGGGAATGTAGTGGTGCCTGATAAGGTGCTTGATTCACAAATACTTGAATATACCTATCTCATAAGAGAAAAATATGAGCGTCAAGATGTGCTTACAGCTTCTACAGCTACGAAAAAACCAACACCTACAACTGAAGAGCAACCTAAAGCCGAACCTAGAACTCAAAAGGTGAGTGAAGATAAAACAGCACCTATTAGTCAAGCTGACATTCGTGGGGGCAATGGTCATCCAATTAAAATGATCAATCGTGATGGGGAATTTGGTATTTATACAAAAAATAAAGAAACAGGAAGAGTAGAAAGCGGATTGTCATATGTTATTAAATATGAAAATAAAAATAGAGCTCATACTAGTGGGAAAAATGGTGATGGCTTTAATAAACATAAAGGATTTATTGGAAAAACTGTCAGTGTTTTTGATGTTAATGGTAATATTCTTTTTACTCATATAATTTCAGAAGAATTTAAAGCTTTTACCGTGGAACTTGTACAAGATCAAAAAAGTAATGAAATTGAGTTAGAAGGTAATTCAAGTGTTACAATAAGTTATGGAAAAAATGCAGACCCTAGAGTTGTTTCTCAAAAATCAATTAATATTTTAAAGATGGCAGCATCAAAGTCTTCAAATAAACAGATTATGATAACAAGTACAGCTAGAAAGCCTTATGACCAGGCCAGAATTATGTATCAAAATATTATCAGTAAGGGTATGGCGGAACAAAGGCGCACTTATAAAGCACCTGGTCAAAGGGTATTAGATGTATATGATCAGAATAAAAATTTATCGAAAGAACAAGTAATAGGCTTGATGGAGAAACGAATAAATGAATTAGGCCCATCAACAGTTTCTAAACATTTAGCTGACCCACGGGTAAAGAATACTTTTGATATCAGTTTGGGTAATATTATCAATCAAAATAACTTTAAAAATGCACTATTAAGTAATGATAGTGTGGAAAAAGTTTTAGTAGAAAATGGGTGTTTTCATGTTGAAATTAAGCAATAGTTTTAAAAAAGTAATTTTGCTTTTTGGTTTTATTTTATTCTTAAGCTCTAGTGTTACAGCAAATACAAATACTAAAAAGGATACTTTTTTAGTTGATAAAGACATAATGATATATGCACCATTATCGGATAGAAAAATTAATGCACTCAAGAAAAAACTAGGTGATAGTTTTTATGATGTTGCTGATGACTCTAATTTTTATATAGCAAATGCTGATGAATTTTTATCAAACAAAAAAATTAAGAATGTTACTCTTTCTAGTCAGGTGAAAATGATTAACTTCTCAAAAAAGTATTTTATCAAAGTAGATAAAATACCTGCTTGGTCATATGTATTTTATAAAAAAGGATCTCCCCCAATTTTTGTGAATGCAATTGATGTAGAGGAAAAATATAATAGTTTCTATAAGTGAATTTTGCTTTGTTTATATGGTAATTTTGTTACATATAGAAATATCAATAATTACTAAAATATAGATTACCTTAATCTCTTATTTTTTTAACCTAGAAAAGCTGACCGAAGTCAGCTTTTCTTTCAATCTTCCAAAATCACTTCCAACACTTCTTCATTCGGCGCAAAGAAATAAGCACCATCCATAGGTGTTACAAAGTGCAGCAAACGGTCATGAATCCCATCGCCTTGAGTACCAAACATATTGACTAACATACGATCAATACGGCTTAAATCTTTGGTATAAGCAATAAAAAATAAACCTTGCTCACCTTGACCATCACCATAAGGAAGAGAGTGACGCAGAATTTCTAATTCATCGCCTTCATTATCTTCAATGACAACACGAGCAATATGGGCATTTTCAGGTTTGTGTTCATCGTCCATTTCTATACTTTCTAATTTAGAACGACCAATCACATTTTCCTGTGCATCGACTTTTAGGCGTTTCCACTTCTCAAGCTCGTGTACATAACGTTGTGCAAAAATAAAAGAACCATCCTCAAAAATACCTGAATCTTCACCTAATAAAGCAGTCTCAGCACGATCATCAGGGAATTGAGGATTTTCAGTACCATCAATAAATCCAGTCAGGTCACGACCGTCGAGATAACGGAAGCATACCCGCTCATCCAGAACCTCAACTTGATCTTGGATGCCATCAAAAAAGGATTGGCTAAGCGCAAAGCAAATATCTGTACGTGCCGACGCAATATGAATCAGAACATCAGCAGGAACCACTGGCATCTCAAATGCGCCTTGAATCGGTTCTAACTGCTTAAACCCTTCAGGAGTTGTGTGATAAAGTTTTGCCCAAAGTTCAGGACCAAAAGCGATTGAGGTTTTAATTTCGGCTTCAGGATGTTGAGTGATTAGGCGATCACGTGTACTTAATAACGCATTAAGGCGTTCTTTTAAGCCATCAATAGACAGATTTTTTAAATTTAAAACAATGAAACGGGCATGATTAGAAGGTAAAGGTAGAATTACAGATTGGGCTGTCATATGGTGATGGCTCCTCAATTTTTATTTATCAATCCTCTTATTGTGCATGATCAAGCAACAGCTGAATAGTAAAGTCTTATACTTTTTACCAATTAAATTAATCGAAATGTATCGTTTTAAAACCGCTATAATAGCGTGTTAAAAGTTTTCTATCCTTTTGTTATGTCGTATCAAGTCTGGTTTGCCTATATGTTGGCGTGCTGGGTGATCAGTATTTCACCTGGTGCGGGTGCGATCGCGTCTATGTCGAGCGGTCTAAATTATGGTTTTCGCCGTGGTTATTGGAATGCAATCGGTTTACAACTGGCATTGTTGGTTCAAATTGCGATTGTCGCAGCAGGTGTTGGGGTATTGTTTGCAACCACACCGCTGGCATTTTTCGTGGTGAAATGGTTTGGGGTTTTATATTTACTGTATTTAGCTTACATACAATGGACGACGAAAACACAGTCGATAGATATCCCAACTGAGCAACCGACAAAATCTATTCCCAAGCTGATCTTATATGGCTTTATTGTCAATATCAGTAATCCAAAAGCCATCGTCTTTTTACTTGCTGTTTTGCCACAATTTCTAGACTTGTCTAAACCACAATGGATTCAATATGTGATTATGGCAGTGACCATGATTACCATTGATTTGATTGTCATGGCTGGTTATACGGGATTGGCAGCCAAAGTGTTAAGACTATTAAAATCACCAAAACAACAAAAATATATGAACCGTACTTTTGCCGTATTGTTTAGTTGTGCCGCTGGCTTATTAAGCCTGGTGCACCAATAACAACATAGGCGATTAAATGAGCTATGTGTTAGAGATTTGACCATATAAATAAGCCATTGTTCCGAGGATGCTTTGAATTATTTAGAATTTTATTTGTATGCCATTAGTGTGATTATCATGATTGCAACGCCTGGTCCAGTCATGATCTTGGTTGCAAGTGCAGGTTTAAAAGGTGGCTATCGACAGTCTTTACTGACCATTATTGGGACAAATTTGGCTTCTTTGGTACTTATCACAGCCTCTATTTTAATTTTAAAAGGCATGTTTAGTGTCAATGAAACCCTTTTCTTGATCATTAAAGTTTTAGGATGTCTTTATATTGCCTATCTAGGTTATGGAATTCTAAAGAAGTGTTATCCCAACAGGAGCATCAACTCAATACGATGTTGTCGCCTGTGGATGGTGGGCTCAGCAAAGGCTT
Source organism: Acinetobacter sp. GW821-FHT01E09 (assembly GCF_059422385.1). NCBI lineage: Bacteria > Pseudomonadati > Pseudomonadota > Gammaproteobacteria > Moraxellales > Moraxellaceae > Acinetobacter > Acinetobacter sp. GW821-FHT01E09. Next base: position 4,457,871 of record NZ_JBWKWU010000001.1, on the reverse strand, counting down.
TTTAGTGGGTATCTCAAATCCTAAAGATATCATTTTCTTTTCATCATTTTTTCCGCAGTTTATTCATATTCATGCTGATATAAATACCAGTCTGGTTATCTTAGTCGTGACATGGATTATTTTAGATTTTCTCACGTTATCTTTGGTCTATCTGTCGTTTAATAAGCTTTCTAAAAGTCAAATTTATCCAAAAATATTAGGGCTTTGCGGATTGATTCTGATTGTCATTGCTGTATATGGGTTATATGTTTCGTTAAAAAGCATGGTTTAAATATTGATTGAGGCTAAAGATGGAATTGATCAATCAAGCCATCTTTCTTACTTTCATTACACAGAAAATCACAGCAAACAGCAAAGACATGGTTAATACGATGCTTAGCCCTGTAGAGATGTTCAGGGCTGCACTTGACCATAAACCCACAGTCACACCAATTTGAGCAATCACAAACGCCCCCATCACCATTTGTTTCGGTGAGTGCGAAATAAGACGTGAAGCCAGTGCGGGGATGACCAATAACGCACCCATCAATAACGAACCAACGGCACGTAAAGCGAGTACAGTGAATAAAGCCAATAACAACATAAAAATTAAGCGTTGCCATTTGGCGTTTACGCCCTCACTTACAGCAATATCAGGATCAATCGCAATTTGAATTTGTGCTTGCCAGTAACGGTAGAGAACAGCTAAAGCAACAATAATCACAGTTGCAAAAATAGGTAGGTCTGACCACTCAATTGTTAATAAATCGCCAAATAAATAACTTAATAACTCAGGACGTAATGCGGGTAAATGTTGAATTAACAATAGACCAGAACAAAGTAAGGTCGCAGCACACAATGCAAGTAAGGCATCATTGGGTAAACGCGGGTCATGTAAAACCCAAAGTACAGCCACCAAGAGTATCGCAGTAAAGGTAACACCGACCCAAAGCGGTAAAGTTAAAACAGCGGCTAACGCAACACCCAGCAAGGTACCATGTGCCATCGTATCAGCAAAAAAAGACATTCTACGCCATAGCATCAAACAACCTAGCGGAGCTGTTAGAAACACTAAAAGTGTTCCCATAATCCATGCAGGTAACAGTAATTCTAACCATTCCATCATGGTTTAAGCTTCCGGTTCTGGGTGAATGTGTGGATGTGGGCCATGTTCACAAGTTTTGGCGGAGTCACCATGTGCACAATGGTCATGATGGTGTTGGTAAAAAGCGTGGTATTTTCCAAAAGTATCACCAAACAAAGCTTGATACTCTGGATGCTGCTGAATACTGTCAGGTAAACCACTACAGCAAATGTGCTTATTTAAACAGACAACTCGTTGAGTGCCTTGCATGACCCATTGTAAATCATGAGACACAATTAAAATGGCGCAACCATAACGTTGTGGCAGGCTACGTACATATTCATACAGTTCAGCTTCAGATTGGATATCTAAACCTTGCATAGGTTCATCTAAAACCAAAATATCGGGTTGGCGTAATAAAGCACGCGCCAATAAAACCCGCTGACGTTCACCACCTGAAAGTTGTTGTACTTTGGCGTACTCTAATTTGGCAATACCAGTATCTCGAATGATTTCAGCTTTAATGGCCTTATCACATTTCTCAAGATCAAGCAGATCTTTAACTCTTAAAGGCAGACTATGAGAGGGATTAAATTTTTGTGGTACATACGCCAGTTTAATTTTTTTTGGGCTGATAATTTTGCCCGCATTGGGTTTTAAAATACCCAATAATACTTTGATCAGGGTTGATTTGCCTGCGCCATTGGGACCAATAAGCGTGACAATTTCTTTTTCTTGTAATGAAAAATCTATATTTTTTAGAATGTCACGATCATCAATACGGACATTAATTTGTTGCAGTTGAACGAGAGGGGAGTTTACGCTTTGTTCGAGCACTGCTGACATATTCCTGAAATCTCAATAATACTGTGATGTGCATTGAAGTGATCTGACGCGGCTAAGTGGTTTAATTCTTGAATCAAACCTTTTGCTGAAGCTTCTTTCACTGTATGACATTCAGTGCAAATTAAAAATGCGGCTTGATGTCCTTCACGTGGGTGACAACAAGGGATATAAGCATTAATAGAGGTTAAACGATGAATAAAACCTTTTTCTAAGAGAAAATCTAAGGTTCTATACACGGTAGGCGGTGCAGCTGGACGTTCTGCAGCACCTTTCATCTTGGCTAAAAGATCATAAGCACCTACAGGACCTGAGGCATTCAAAATTAATTCAAGTACTTCTTTACGCAAAGGGGTAAGGCGGGCACCTGAGGTTGCACAAAGGCTTTCTGCTTCTGATAAACGAGCTTCTACATTGAGATGATCGTGTACACCATGCAAAGTATCATGCTGCTCGTGTGAACATAAGCTCATATCAGACCTCAAAACTTGTTATTTGAATGGAAGAGAATCGCAAATATTAACATGAAGCTCTATCAACTTACGAATGGCGTAGGTATTTTTTAACTTCTGTTATACTATAACATAAATTTTTTTTGGTAATACACTCCCATGAATCGCATTATCGCCTTTTGCTTATGTGCATTATTTATTAGTGTCACTTGGGCTCAAGCGCCTTTAGTGGTGTCAACTCATCCTATTTATTTGATTGCAAAAGAAATAACAGAAGGCATAGAAGAGCCTGTTTTACTTTTGGGAAATCAAACGGGGCATGATGTGCAACTTACACCAGATAATCGCAAAACGATTATGGACGCTTCATTGGTGATTTGGCTGGGAAAAGAACATGAAGCGCCTTTGGAAAAAGTTTTAGGCGAGAATGCGAAAGCGATTTCAATACTCAATTCAGGCATTATCCAAGCACTTCCTTTAAGAAGTCCAAAAGGTGTTGCACTGAAAGATACGATTGATACACATGTGTGGTTAGATCCAAATAATGCTGTACGTATCGGTTTCTTTATTGCAGCCTTACGTTCACAACAACATCCAGAAAATAAAGCAGCATATTGGAATAATGCGAAGAAGTTTGCCAGTGAAATGCTGCGCGTTTCACAGAAAAGTATCAGTGCTGGTAGTGCACGCCCATACTGGGCTTATCATGATGCTTACCAATATTTAGAACGTTCATTAAACTTAAAATTTGCAGGTGCGATGACAGATGATCCGCATGTTGCGCCGACTGTGACTCAAATCAAGTTTTTAAATGACACGAGACCTTACAAAAAAATGTGCTTGCTGGCAGAAGGTAGTGCAAGTCCAAGTCAGTACCGAAAATTGGGTGAAATTTCATTTCAAGCGGTAGACGAAACTTTGGCTAAACAACAAGATTTTGTGGTTGCATGGCAGACTTTGGCTCAACAAACACAAGCTTGCGTACTTAATGCACGGAAATGATGCAAAAATTAATCAACAATTGTTCATATGCAAAGCAACCTGTATATCGAAAAAAACACGACTAAGGTCGGGAAAAGATTGCATGTTCAGGGGTGTAACTCTATAATGCCTGCGATTAAAAACGATCATCAGCTAAACTTGTCAAGCATTTATGCTGTGAGTGGATAAAAAATGAGCCAAACTAGTCGCTTGATTGACCGACGATTAGCAAAAGCTTTGGTCTATTTGCAAGCGTTTATGATTCCTGTTTCAGCCTTGGTAGCGTGGGTCTTGAAAGACTCGACTGCGGCTCTGAGTGCAGCGTTAGGTGCACTGATATGTTGGCTTGCCAGTTGTTATTTTTCTTGGCAGTCGTTTCGAGCAGCAGGGGCACGTGCTTCAAAACAGGTTCTTTCGAACATGTATAGAGGCTTAATGGGCAAATTTGCAATTGTGATCGTTGGTTTCATTTTAATTTTATGCAATGTCAAACCGTTATCTCCGGTGGCATTGTTTTGTGGTTTTATTCTCGTTCAAGCGATGTCGTGGATTGCACCTTTTTGGGTAGCACGACAACAAAAACGAGTATAAGCGCAGCAGAAATTGAAAATTTTTTTGGGGATTAACGAGATATCATGCAGCACGCGATATTCGTTAACTCTATTTATTATTTGACATTGACCAGGTGTGATTTATGGCTGCTGAAGAACATGCCCTGACTTCGACCGAGTATATCAAGCATCACTTGACCAATATGACCTATGGCAAAATGCCAGATGGTACTTGGAAATTGGCTGAAAGTGGTGCAGAAGCTCAACAGATGGGGTTCACTGCTATCCACTTGGATTCAATGGGTTGGTCAATTGGCCTTGGTGTGATTTTCTGTTTGATATTCTGGTGCGTAGCGAAAGCTGCAAACTCTGGTGTTCCTACCAAGTTCCAGTCTGCAATCGAAATGATTATCGAGTTTGTTGACTCAAGTGTTCGTGATACGTTTCATGGTAAATCACGTTTAATTGCGCCTTTAGCCTTGACCATTTTCGTGTGGATTTTCCTCATGAATGCGATGGACTTAATTCCTGTTGACTGGATTCCGTATACAGCTCAATTGATTGGTGCAAACGTATTTGGTATGGACCCTCACCACGTTTACTTCAAGGTTGTTCCATCTACAGATCCTAACATTACCCTTGGTATGTCTTTGTCTGTATTTGCGTTGATCTTGTTCTATAGTATTCGTGAAAAAGGCATCGGCGGTTTCGTTGGTGAATTGGCACTTAACCCATTTAATCCAAGTAACCCAGTTGCAAAAGCGTTATTGATTCCAGTGAACTTAATTCTAGAATTAGTAACATTCCTTGCACGTCCAATTTCATTGGCACTCCGATTATTCGGTAACATGTATGCGGGTGAGTTAATCTTCATTCTTATCGCGTTGTTACCTTTCTGGATCCAGTGGGCGTTGTCTGTGCCTTGGGCTATCTTCCACATTCTTGTTATTACATTGCAAGCCTTCATTTTCATGATGCTAACAATCGTATACTTGAGCATGGCAAGCGAAAAACATTAATGGTATTGCCTAACTGTCATCCGGTGGTTAGGTATAATTTTTTTACTTTAATTTGGTATAAACCTAACCTCTGAGGAATTATCATGGAACTCACTTTAGGTCTAGTTGCAATTGCATCTGCTATCTTGATCGCTTTTGGTGCTTTAGGTACTGCGATTGGTTTTGGTCTTTTAGGCGGCCGTTTCCTTGAAGCTGTTGCTCGTCAACCAGAATTGGCTCCACAACTTCAAACTCGTATGTTCTTAATCGCAGGTCTTCTTGATGCTGTGCCTATGATCGGTGTTGGTATTGGCTTGTTCTTCATCTTCGCTAATCCATTTGTAGGTTAATCAGCTTAATTCCGAAATTCACTATTTGAGGAATTTGCAATGAATATCAACCTCACATTGTTTGGCCAAGCGATTGCATTTGCGATATTTGTCGCATTCTGCATGAAGTTTGTATGGCCACCACTAATCAATGCGATTAGTGAGCGTCAGCGTAAAATCGCTGATGGCTTAAATGCTGCAGAGAAAGCGAAAGCTGATCTTGCTGATGCACAAGCACAAGTTAAGCAAGAAATTGATGCGGCGAAAGCACAAGCGGCTCAATTGATCGAACAAGCGAACCGTCGTGCGGCACAATTGGTCGAAGAAGCGCGTACTCAAGCATCTGCTGAAGGTGAGCGTATTCGTCAACAAGCGAAAGATGCTGTTGACCAAGACATCAATTCTGCTCGTGAAGAATTACGTCAACAAGTTGCTGCTCTTGCAGTTGCTGGTGCAGAGAAAATTCTGAACCAACAAGTTGACGCAGAAGCTCATAATGCCATGCTGAATCAGCTGGCTGCTAAACTTTAAGAGAGGCGAATATGGCTGAATTCTTGACGTTGGCACGCCCATACGCTAAAGCAGCATTTGCTTATGCATCTGAGCAAAATGCAACTGACGCTTGGTCAAATGCATTACAACTGCTCAGTGCTGCGGTGCAAGATGAAGCATTCTCCGCTTATTTAAATCGCCCTGAGTTGACACCTGCAGAGCAGGTTGATCTTTTTGCGAAAGTTTTAGGTAATGAACAAACTGCGGCTGTGTCAAACTTTTTGACACTTCTTGCAGACAATGGCCGTTTAGCATTGTTACCTGAAATTGACACAGAATTTGAGCAACTCAAATCGCAAAATAACAACACTGTAGACGTTGTGATTGAATCCGCTTTTCCATTGGATTCAGTACAAGAACAGAAGTTGGCTCATGCGTTAGAAAAACGCTTGAACAGCGCTGTGAAAGTTACAGTTGAAGTAAATCCAGCATTGATTGCTGGTGTTGTTATTCGTGCAGGCGACCAAGTGATAGATGATTCTGCGCTTAGCAAGCTTGAAAAAATGCGGACTCGTCTTCTAGCGTAATTGTTAAAAATAACTACGTCTAAAGAAGACTGAACTTTAAAAAGATTGAGGTATAGCGCAATGCAACAACTGAATCCATCCGAGATCAGTGCGCTCATTAAACAGCGTATCGGCGATCTGGACACCAGCGCGACCGCTAAGAACGAAGGGACCATTGTTATGGTTTCCGACGGTATTGTGCGTATTCACGGCCTTGCTGATGCAATGTACGGTGAAATGATCGAATTCGACGGCGGCTTATTTGGTATGGCACTGAACCTAGAACAGGATTCAGTGGGTGCCGTTGTCTTAGGTAACTACTTAAGCCTTCAAGAAGGTCAAAAAGCTCGTTGCACAGGTCGTGTATTAGAAGTTCCGGTTGGTCCAGAACTTTTAGGCCGTGTAGTAGATGCTTTGGGTAACCCTATTGATGGTAAAGGCCCTATTGATGCAAAACTTACTGATGCTGTTGAAAAAGTAGCACCAGGTGTAATTTGGCGTCAATCAGTGGATCAACCTGTACAAACTGGTTATAAATCAGTAGATACAATGATCCCTGTTGGTCGTGGTCAGCGTGAGTTGATCATCGGTGACCGTCAAACTGGTAAAACAGCAATGGCGATCGATGCGATCATTGCTCAAAAACAATCAGGCATTAAGTGTGTATACGTTGCGATTGGTCAAAAACAATCAACAATTGCAAACGTAGTACGTAAGCTTGAAGAAACTGGCGCTATGGCGTACACAACTGTTGTAGCAGCTGCTGCAGCTGATCCTGCAGCAATGCAGTATCTTGCTCCATATGCTGGTTGTACAATGGGCGAGTACTTCCGTGACCGCGGTGAAGACGCACTTATCATTTATGATGACTTGTCTAAACAAGCTGTTGCTTACCGTCAAATTTCATTGCTTCTTCGTCGTCCACCAGGTCGTGAAGCTTACCCAGGTGATGTGTTCTATCTTCATTCACGTCTACTTGAACGTGCTTCTCGTGTATCTGCTGACTATGTTGAGAAATTCACTAATGGTGAAGTTAAAGGCCAAACTGGTTCATTAACTGCATTGCCAATTATTGAAACTCAAGCGGGTGACGTATCTGCATTCGTACCGACAAACGTAATTTCGATTACTGATGGTCAGATCTTCTTAGAAACATCATTATTCAACGCAGGTATTCGTCCTGCTGTGAACGCGGGTATCTCTGTATCGCGTGTTGGTGGTTCTGCTCAAACGAAGATCATCAAAAAATTGTCTGGTGGTATCCGTACTGCTTTGGCGCAATACCGTGAATTGGCAGCATTTGCTCAGTTCGCTTCTGACCTTGATGAAGCAACTCGTAAGCAACTTGAACATGGTCAACGTGTAACTGAATTAATGAAGCAAAAACAATATGCTCCATATTCAATTGCTGACCAAGCTGTTTCAATTTATGCATCTAACGAAGGCTATATGGCTGACGTTGAAGTGAAGAAAATCGTAGACTTTGATACTGCGTTAATTTCTTACTTCCGTTCAGAACATGCTGCGTTAATGCAAAACATCGATGAAACTGGTAACTACGACAAAGACATCGAAGCTGCAATCAAAGCAGGTATTGAAAGCTTTAAAGCGACTCAAACTTACTAATTTCAATGTATGTTGTTGTTAGTTATGGTTTGGTTCACGGATCAACCTTCGGAAGCTCGAAAGGGCTTTCGAATACTAGGTTAAGCGTATGGCAAATTTAAAAGAAATTCGCGCCAAAGTAGCTAGTATCAAGAGCACGCAAAAGATTACTCGCGCGATGCAAATGGTAGCAGCTTCTAAGATGCGTCGTGCGCAAGAGCGCATGGCTCAGGGCCGTCCGTATGCCGAAAATATGCACCGTGTAATTGCTCATTTGGTCCAAGCGAATCCTGAATACAAACATCGCTATATGGTTGAACGCCCTGTAAAACGCGTTGGCTATATCATTGTTTCTTCAGATCGTGGTCTTGCTGGTGGTTTGAACATTAACTTGTTCAAAAAAGTGGTAAAACACGTACAACAGCAACAAGAGCAGTCAATTGAAGTTCAATTTGCTTTAATTGGTCAAAAAGCGGTTTCGTTTTTTAAAAACTACGGCGGTAAAGTACTTGGCGCAACTACGCAAGTAGGTGATGCTCCAAGTCTTGAACAGTTAACTGGTTCTGTACAGGTGATGTTAGATGCATTTGATAAAGGCGAGTTAGATCGTATTTATCTTGTGTCAAACGGCTTTGTCAATGCCATGACTCAAAACCAAAAAATCGAACAACTTGTTCCATTAGCTGCGGCTGATACGGACGAGGATCTTAACCGCCAATATGGTTGGGATTATCTATATGAACCAGAAGCTGAAGAGCTTTTAAATGGTTTATTGGTTCGTTACATTGAGTCTATGGTTTATCAAGGTGTGATTGAAAACATCGCATGTGAGCAGTCTGCTCGTATGGTTGCAATGAAAGCTGCAACTGACAACGCAGGTGATCTTATCAAGAGCCTACAACTCATTTATAACAAGCTGCGTCAAGCCGCGATTACTCAGGAAATTTCTGAGATCGTTGGTGGTGCCGCTGCCGTTTAACATTATTTTGAATTGAGGAGACAGCAATGAGTAGCGGTCGTATCATTCAGATCATCGGCGCGGTTATCGACGTCGAGTTTGAACGCAATAGCGTTCCTAAGATCTATGACGCTCTCCAAGTTGACGGTACTGAAACTACTTTAGAAGTTCAGCAACAACTTGGTGATGGTGTAGTTCGTACCATCGCAATGGGATCTACAGAAGGTCTTAAACGTGGTCTAAACGTATCTAATACTGGTGCACCTATTTCTGTACCTGTAGGTACTGCATGTTTAGGTCGTATCATGGACGTTCTTGGTCGCCCAATCGACGAAGCTGGTCCAGTTGCGACTGAAGCGCGTTTGCCGATTCACCGTCAAGCACCTTCTTATGCTGAACAAGCTGCTTCTACTGACCTTTTAGAAACTGGTATTAAAGTCATTGACTTACTTTGCCCGTTTGCTAAAGGTGGTAAAGTTGGTTTATTCGGTGGTGCCGGTGTTGGTAAAACTGTAAACATGATGGAATTGATCAACAACATCGCGAAAGCTCACTCAGGTTTATCTGTGTTTGCTGGTGTTGGTGAGCGTACTCGTGAAGGTAATGACTTCTACCACGAGATGAAAGATTCTAACGTTCTTGACAAAGTAGCAATGGTCTACGGTCAGATGAATGAGCCACCGGGTAACCGTTTACGCGTAGCGTTAACTGGTTTGACCATGGCTGAATACTTCCGTGATGAGAAAGATGAAAACGGTAAAGGCCGTGACGTATTGTTATTCGTTGACAACATTTACCGTTACACATTGGCTGGTACTGAAGTATCTGCTCTTTTAGGTCGTATGCCATCTGCAGTAGGTTACCAACCGACGCTTGCAGAAGAGATGGGTGTTCTTCAAGAACGTATTACATCGACTAAGTCTGGTTCGATTACATCTATCCAAGCGGTATATGTACCTGCCGATGACTTAACAGATCCATCGCCTGCAACTACATTTGCTCACTTAGATGCAACTGTAGTATTGAGCCGTGACATCGCATCTTCTGGTATTTACCCAGCGATCGATCCACTTGACTCTACTTCACGTCAGTTAGATCCACTTGTTGTTGGTGCTGAGCATTATGAAATTGCACGTTCTGTACAGAACGTATTGCAACGTTATAAAGAGCTTAAAGACATCATCGCAATCTTGGGTATGGACGAGTTAGCAGAAGAAGATAAGTTGATTGTTTACCGTGCGCGTAAAATCCAACGTTTCTTCTCTCAACCGTTCCACGTAGCTGAAGTGTTTACTGGTGCTCCTGGTAAACTTGTACCACTTAAAGAAACAATTCGTGGCTTTAAAGGTCTTCTAGCTGGTGAATACGATCACATCCCAGAACAAGCGTTCTATATGGTTGGTGGTATTGACGAAGTGATCGCTAAAGCCGAGAAGCTTTAATTAGCAACTCTAATTTAGGAGATTCACATGTCGACTATGCAATGTGATGTTGTAAGTGTTAATGAGTCTTTGTACTCAGGCACTGTGACAATGCTTATCGCAAAAGGTGCTGGCGGTGAATTGGGTATCATGCCTGGTCACGCTCCGTTAGTCACTTTGCTCAAGCCGGGCGCAATTCGCGTTCTGCTTGAAAACGGTACAGAAGAGTTAATCTATGTATCTGGGGGTGTTCTAGAAGTTCAACCGCATGTTGTTACTGTACTTGCAGATACTGCAGTTCGTGCTGACAACTTAGATGAAGCTGCAATTCTTGAAGCACGTAAAAATGCTGAACAATTGCTTGCAAATCAAAAAAGCGATTTGGACTCTGCTGCTGCTTTGGCTGCTCTTGCAGAAACTGCTGCTCAGTTGGAAACCATCCGCAAAATCAAAAACCGCGCGCTATAAGACGCAGTTTGAGATTGAAAAACCACCCGCGAGGGTGGTTTTTTTATGGTTAAAAATATATATTTACTAAATAAAATTATTTAGCGCAGTAATTTGTAAATGTTTAATTGTTACGAGATAGAAAGTGTAGAGAATATTAAATCTATACTTTAAGCAGAGAACACTTTTTTCGTATTTGATACGAATGTATTACTTAATCTATATTCTTATCAATCAGAAACATTAGAGAAGATTTTTTCTTCTATTGAACATGTAAAAGATAGAGCCTTCATTCCATTTCAAGTACGACTAGAATTTGAGAATAGAAGACTAAATGTTATTTCAAATAATTTAAATAAATATAATAAACTAAAAAGTATTTTAAATGATGGAAAGGATTCGATATATAAAAGTATAGCTGATCAACAAGTATATAAAGATCAAATTAAATTTACCCAGTCAAAGGATTAATAGATCGAAAAATTCATTAAAGTTAATAATGTACGAAGTATTAGATACAAAGTATATGCATTGTTATTAAAGTTCATCCACTTTTTTACTAATATTTGGAAGATACAGAGTTTCTTTAGGTAACAAAGCCGTTGCTTCATCCAATTTTCCATCAAAAACCAACTGATGTACATGTTGCGCTTCTTGGGTAATGTCTGTGATATTGACAATCCAATTCTGAATATAGTGTTGAACGGCTTCACCTGTTAACCCAATTTGAATTGCACGATAGTCCAAAGGTTCTAAGTATAGATTTCTTTCAGGATCCCATTGAATACGTACTGGATGTTGATCTTTAAAATGTTGCCAAGTTTCATTGTCCATGTGTTCAGCTTTATGGCTTGTACAACTATGTTCTAAAGCCCAATCGAAACCTTGTTTAGATATATCAATCGCAAGTATGCTTTTCTGTCCTTCATCTTTATAACCCCATCCACAGCGATACATCATCCATAAATAAGATGGTTTAATCCAAGTCATACGGCTTTCTTTAAAAAATGGATTATTTAAGAAACCATGTTTTACCGCATGTTGTGCAAGGGTAGGATTGTATGCTTGATAAACGCGTATGGTATTTTTGGCTTGAAATGCACGTATTTGTTTAAAATTATTCATTTTTCTCCAATAGAAATTGTGTTTTTATAAATTGTTTTTTTAGCAAGATGTTTAAGTTCTTTTGTTGCCTCTTGAATTATTCTATGTGAAATTTTATTAATTGGCAATATGACACTTTAAAATTTATTATAAAGCTAAGTGATTTGATACATTTTTTGCTAAAGTCGAATTTTCAATTCATTGCTAAGTTTATATGCTAAAACATTGTATTTAGAATAAATCACTATGCACCTCATCGAACAACAAGCGCACTTTTGGGAACTTTATCAAACGCAAGATGACTACTATCTCAGTATTGCCGTAGATATGAGTTCTGTTGTTTCATGTTGGGATATTTATTTAACCGAAGTAGAAATTCAGGCGTATCAGAACAAAGGGCGAATTGCGATTGAGGAACTCACCAATTTAATTGTGGCTGAAACCTATCGTGGAGATTTTTCCAATATAGCAGCTCGTAAGGTACCTAAAGAAATACAACAACAGATGCAAACCGCATTTAAAACATGGCGGTTGGCCCAACATTAAATTTTTATTCAGTTATGAGTAATTGAAAAGCCATTATTTTCTATCATATTTACTTTAAACAGCGCATCAAAACCTTCTGAACGATTCGGGACTTCTAATTTATAAAAGGTGGCTTTAACGCCTTTTTCAGCAATATTGGCTTTACCCTCACGTTGTGCATTACGCTGTAAAGTGCTGTCTAGATCCGTTTCAAAATAATATGAAATGATCTCGAAGCCAGCAGTTTTGGCAAGTTGAATATAACGGGCTCGATCGGCTTTGCTCATGTTGGTGTTATCTATCACGATTTTGGTTTTAGAGGCTATAGCTGCTTCAAACAGTATCTTTTCACGATGGCGTGTTTTTAGCATATCGAGATTGATACGTAGATGTGTATGGTAAAAATACTGTTGATAAAAAGTAGATTTACCCGAAGCTTGTACGCCTGTGAATAAAATCAGTTGCATGAAACACTACAAAAATACGCTTAATCTGCTATTAAATCATGTTCATGAACTTTGCTACAATCTATTCATTGTTGTAGAAAACCAATAAACTTAAAATGAAAAAATTAGTGCAATGTCGGTATTTATTTTCAATACTTCTACTGAGTGCTGTTTCAGCATGTCAAAGTCAATTTGTCACTACACCCAATTCACCCACTGAAGCAAGTTTGGTGGCAAATTCAGTGGGAAATGGTTTAGAAACAGAATTAGATATCGATTATGTTGTCGCATTTAAAAATTTGAAAATGGCCTATGGGCAATGTGTTGCCTTTACTGGCGAAAAAGATTTTGTCTTTACCGACAATCGACTAGAACGAGATTTAGAAATGGGAACCTTGTTTACCCGTACAGAGGGTGGGGCGTATTTATCAAAAACTTTGGTGGAATCCATTGGAAAGAATAAAACCCGTTTAACGCTATTTTTACCCGCAAGTTATAAGTCTGCTCAAGCTCGTTTTAAGTTAGATGCTAAACGCGCGCTAGGACTAGACCCATCATGTAATGTCGCAAAGCCAAGCTAAGGCTGGTCTGTTCAAATCTAATTAACTTTGCTCAGGGGCTTGTTCTGTATTTGATCCCGGGATCATCATGCCTGCGAGTTTAAGCATATCTAATTGGATGGTATTCATTTGTTGTTCGATTTTCTTAAAATCAACTTTTGAAATGTCTAAATCACCGTTTAACAATGCTGAGTTAAGCACTTGCTTATTGGCCTGTAGCACTTGTTGGCGGATACCATCAATCTCTTGGCTTTTTAAATCTAATGAAATCAATGCTGTGTTAAAGCCTTGTAGTTCACGAGTCAATGTTTTGACAGATTGTTGCAGCTCAGCTTGATTTTGTGATTGTATCGCTTGTTGTAAATTAGATTGGCTTTGCTGTAATTTTTCAACATAGTCACCAGTTTTCAGCTGTACGTTGGCAACATCACGTGCGATATAAAACATATTGCCTTGTTTTAAATCTTCAGTACTTTTTGCTGTTGATTGATTATTATTATTTGAGTCGGATGTATTCTCACTCATTTGCGCAGTTTCAATCGCTTGAGCGTCATCTTGTTGACGTGATTGTTCAGCGGCTTGATTACAGCCTAGTAGTAACATGCCAGAAATAAAAATAACAAAAGGCAAAACCGCACCTTGTAAAAGCTTTTTCATCGTTGTCCAAAAGTAATTTAATCGGTTATGAATTCACTATAATTTGCAAAAGTGTAGAGATTGAGGATTGTTGCAAAGGACATACAGTCTGTAACTTTAGAGATTCATTTCTACTCAAACAAAAGCAAAAAAGAATGCATTTTTAGCACGCTATTGAAGATGGTTGAAATTTTAAATTGTGAATAAAGCTAGAGGCAGTTTTGATCGAAAATATAAAATTTTCGATCAAAACTGCAAAATATAAAAATTTATTTAAAGCATAGAGCTTTTAATGCTCGATTTATTTTGCTAATTCAGCTTCAATCGCAGATGTAATTCGTGGATCATCAGCAGTGATATCTGGTGCAAAACGTGCCACGATTTCACCATTTTTACCGATTAAGAATTTTTCAAAGTTCCAAAGGACTTCAGGTTTTGGGTTTGGGGTTAGGCCATAATCGACTAAGTCTTTCCACCAAGGGCCTTCACCAATACGCTCAGGGATTGCATGAATTAAGCTGTCATAAAGTGGATGCTTATCATCACCTGCAACTGAAATTTTAGCAAAAAGTGGGAAGTCGACATTGTAAGTTAAAGAGCAAAATTGCTCGATTTCATCATTTGTTCCAGGCTCTTGCGCAAGAAAGTTATTTGCAGGAAAGCCGAGGATTTCTAAACCTTGATCTTTCTTTTCAGTATATAGTTTTTCTAAACCTTCATATTGTGGAGTAAGGCCACATTTAGATGCAACGTTAACGATTAAAAGAACTTTACCTTGATATTGATTCAAGGTCGTCGCTTCACCTTTGATGGTATTGACTGGGATGTCATAAACGGAATTGCTCATAGGGGTATCCTTAAAAATCAAAAGACAGTAATTAGAAATATGTCTAATGTTTTAGCGATATTCCAAGATTTCAGCAAGTTACATTTGTATATAAGTGTAATAAAAAAAGCAGATCATAGGATCTGCTTTTAAAAACTGCATCAAATTTAATCGATTATGGTGCAGCGTTTGCTTTGGCTTGAAGTGCTTGCATTTCAGTTAACAGGCTTTGTTGTAACTCAGTACCTTTCTTTTGTAGTTCCATGATTTTTTGTGGATCTGGTGAAGTCGCTAAACCAGCTTCTGACATTTCAACGCCTAGGTTATTTGACTCTTTCATTTTGTCACGTACAGATGCAACTTCATTACTTTTAAGTGCTAAACCATCAAGATCTTTGTTGAAACCGTCCACATAAGTTTTCATTTTATCGACAACACCTTTCAGTGCATCTTTATCACCCTTTTGTGCAGCTTGCATCACTTCTGTTTGGAAGTTCAAAGCTTCTTTAGCTTTCGCTGTAGACATTGTTTGAAGTGCAGTTAAATCGCTTTTGATATCAGCAGTATTGTTGGTACTTAAAGAAACCGCAGCTGCAGCAGGTTTGCTCTCAGTTCCTGAAGCTGAATCAGCTGGTTTTTTATCACATGCAGTTAAAGCAAACGCTGAAGCACATAGTGTAGCTAGTAGTAATTTTTTCATTTATTCGAACCCTTCAATATTTAAAATTCTTATGAATTTGACGGTAATATATACAAATTCAAAAAGTTATATGCTTAATCTAGAGCATAAGATGCAAAATGCACAATTTTAAGGCAATTTTCTATAGTATTTTTGTATATAAACTTATCAATAAAGTGGAAATAGATTGTTTGAAAAACATCCCAATCTTAAAGATTTCGCATTTGTGCTGGGGTTTGATGGGTATAACGTTTAAAAAACTCAATGAAGCTAGACGTGTGTTGATAGCCGAGATCTAAACTAATTTTTTTAATTGAAACGCCTTGTTGTATTAATGAAATTGCATAAATAATCTTGGCACGATTACGCCATTCAGACAGCGAAAGTTTAAGGTGCTCTTGGCTCAGTCTGAGTGCATGCCGTTCAGTAATCTGAAAAGTATCGAGAATTTCCTGGAGGCTTTGGGGGAAGCGTGTTGTATCAGACAAATGCTCAAGAATAGGCTTGAGTGTAGGGTGGTTGGTTTGCGGTAAATAATGCTCATAACACACACTATTTTGGATTTGATCGACCAACAGTTCTAATAAGTGTTGATAATAGGGAGATGATGGAATCCCTTGTTTCTGCTGCTCTAAAACTTCTTCAATGGTATGACGTAAAAAGGGGCGAATACTTAAAGTCTTTGTGCTTTGGGATAAGCTTTGACAAAGCTGAGGATGAATACGGATACAGATATAATGCGTCAGTTGATCATCCACAGCAGTACAACAATGTTCGGTTTGTGGTGGAATCCACAAACCATAACTTGGTGGAGACAGATAGGTTTGTTCTGCGACGTTGAGTTCTAAAGTCCCATTTAGACTCAAATTAAAATCACCCCATAAATTTGAATGGGGTGTCACCACATCATGCTTTTGGTAGAAAAATTCTTCTACAGAAATCAGCGCTGAATACATAGTTGAAAAGACTTAACTCTCACATTGAATGGCAGTGTTTTCAGCTTTGGGGTTATTTAATCCACGACTCAGCGTGAAAATTGAAATAAAGGCCAAAAGGATAAAACTCAGTACACTATACAATAAAATGTTGGCATTAAAATGGTCAACAACATAGCCACCGATTAAAGCACCTGTTGCAATCATCACTTGGAAGAAACCAACAAATAACGGCATGCCTTTTTCTACAGCTTGAGGGGCGTGTAAAAACATCCAAATATTGGCAGTGGTTGGAAATGCACCAAATGCAAAGCCCCAAAGCGCTGTAAGAATAAAGGCGCCTGATGGATGAATGGCAAATAGAGGAAAGCCAAAAAATACAACTGCAAAACAGATGGCAACGAATGCAAAGGTATAACGCACATTCAAATTACCGCTATAACCAGCAAAAGCATTCCCAAAAATACCAGCAATACCAAATAATAACAGTAGCGAACTGATGGTAGCACTGTCAAAGCCTGCTGAATTTTTAAAGAATGGGGTCAGATAGCTATATGATGAAAAATGAGCCAAACCAATCAACAAAATAATAATCAAACCTTGTCTGGCTTTACTGATTCTTAGCAATGCAGGTAAGTCTTTAAAATGAATGGCAGATTCTGGTTTTAAACTTGGGATAAATTTAATCCCCAACAGTAAAACAACGAAGCCGATGGCGGAGGTAATCCCAAATGATGTTCGCCAGCCATATGCATCACTTAGCCATGTCCCAATCGGTACACCAAGAACAGTGGCTAAAGTTACCCCAGCCATGACAGTTGCTGTTGCTTTCGCAATGGGTAAATGGCTTGGTGCTAAACGACCACTTAAGGCAATTGCAGTCGCCCAAAATCCACCAATCGCAAATCCAAGAATAAAACGGCTCAGCAGTAAAATCTCAAAAGTTGATGCAATTGCAGTGATGGCATTGGCAAACACCATCGTTGCAGACAGGGCTAGGAGTAAGTAACGTCGATCTAAATTTTTGACTAGAACCGGAAGGAGTGGTGCTGCTATGGCGGCCATGATCCCCGGGAGAGTGATCATCAAACCTGCTGTACCAACAGATACATGCAAATCACTGGAAATATCGTTGAGTACACCGATTGGGAGAAACTCACTGGTGACCAAAGCAAAAGCAGTAATTGCAACGGTTAATAGCGCCAACCAGCTCCCTTGGCTACTGGGGGGAATCTCAGAGGACTGTGGT
This sequence comes from Acinetobacter sp. GW821-FHT01E09, assembly GCF_059422385.1. Classification (NCBI taxonomy): domain Bacteria; kingdom Pseudomonadati; phylum Pseudomonadota; class Gammaproteobacteria; order Moraxellales; family Moraxellaceae; genus Acinetobacter; species Acinetobacter sp. GW821-FHT01E09. Next base: position 4,440,205 of record NZ_JBWKWU010000001.1, on the reverse strand, counting down.
TCTGAAACTTCTGATTGCATCATATTCATGAAGATATGTTCCTGCTGTAAAGCGAAAGTATATGGAGGTATTTTTTAATTCATTAACGATCGTTATAAAAATAAAATATTTGATTAATTTTGTGTTGTCAATTAATTTAATAATGTTCGTTATAAAAATATATGTGAAAGTTATGGCTGATTCTGAAAAACATGCTTTAGTCGCTGAAAAACAAGCACCTAAGCGTGGGCGTGGTCGTCCTAAATGTTTTGATGAACAACAAGCGCTACAAAAAGCCATGTTGTTGTTCTGGGAATATGGCTATGAATCCACATCGATGAGCGATTTAACCAAAGCCTTAAATCTTACTGCACCCAGTATATATAGTAGTTTTGGAGATAAATCACAGCTGTTTCATGCCTGTTTGGAATACTACTTAAAGCATGAGGCATGTCCTTTGGAGGTTATTTTTCAACAAGCCAAAACAGCAAAAATCGCCATTGAAATTTATTTGTATGAAAACCTTAAAAAACTGGTTCAACAAAATAAACCGACGGGTTGTATGTTGGTTACCGCAACCATGAATTGTTCACAAGAACATGCACCGATTCAGCATGATCTTTTGCTGAAAAGACAACAAGTCAAAGAAAATATCTACCAACGTTTGCAACAGGGTGTCAAAGAAGGTGACTTAAACCCACATGCTAATATTCAAGCGATGACAGATTATTATTCAACGGTGATTCAAGGTTTAACCATGCAAGCCCGTGATGGGGTTAGTGCTGAACAATTACAAAGTGTGGTGACTTTGGCAATTAAAACTTGGGAATTATTCTAGGTTTAAAAACGCATAAAATAGCATTTGTCTGAAAAGCCCTATAGATGTCTGAAATGCCATATTTAAATTTATTCCGACTTCATCGATAATCATTTCCAGATCCTATTCGACAGTCAAAATTATGTATAGCAATTCAAAACCCATGTGGTGGGCAATCAGTTTACCGATCATTGCAGTATTGATTTGGTCAATGAATATTGCAGTTACACGTTATGTTTCGGATTATATTTCACCTGTCAGTATTAGCTTTTATCGCTGGTTAGTGGCATTTATTATTTTGACTCCATTTATGTTGCCCCAAGTGTGGAAGCAACGTCATTTGGTTAAACAACATTTTATGCAATTTGTGGTGCTGAGTGCTTTTGGTATGTTCTTGTATCAAGGCTTGGCCTATAGCGCAGCGCATTACACCACAGCAACCAATATGGGCATTATCAACGCCTTTATTCCAGTATTTACCATTTTTGTTTCGATTCTTATTTTACGTGAAATTCCCAATCGCTTTGCTGTTGTCGGCAGTATCTTGTCTTTTCTTGGTTTACTGTATGTGATTGGCCGAGGGGATTTTAGCAACTTGACTCAATTGGCAGGGCACTCTGGTGATTTGATCATGGTCTTGGCTGTGTTCTTTTATGCTTTTTATGGGGTCTTTCTAAAAAAATGGCAATTGAAAGTTCCATTACTGCTGAGTCTCTATGTGCAAATTGCACTGACCTTGGTCTACCATTTACCATTTGTGCTTTATTATGGCATTGATGCGATTAACCAAGGCAATGTCGCCAGCGTTTTATATGCGGGCATATTGCCTTCTCTTGTTGCGCCTTTATTGTGGATGATGGCTGTACAATATCTAGGTCCAAATCGAACCAGCATTTTTATGAATTTAATGCCAGTATTTACTGCAATCATTGCCTACTTCTGGCTGCATGAGGCTTGGACGATGTCGCATACGATTGGTGGTATTGTCATTTTAGTGGGAATTGCATTGGCACAAAAAAAGTCACTTAGTGTCAAAAAAAGTACATTATTGAGTTAAAATTCAAAGTATTTTGGGTGAAAAATATTCATTTGGAAACTTATTTTTTACCCTTTTAAAGTATTAAATCTGAGCAAAATTTGTTTTTGAATTAGTGATTTACCTGTTAAAAATGCAAATAGTAAAACAAATTTAAACACTTAGTTTTATTATTGAAATTCCAGTTATTTTCAATTCACTTAAATGAACAGATCTTGCTCAGAAGAATATATTTGTATTCAAAAAAAATTTATAGGATAATATTTTCATCGTAGCGAATTAAGAATTTCTTAATTAAATTGTTCTACACTGAATTTTTCATACCCTCTGGATGTGTTTAACGCATCCTTTTTTATACTCAGCCAACCCTATATGTGGCTGAGTTTTTTTTTGCCTTTTTATTGGCAATATTTAAATTCATGATTGAGTGAATATTTTAACGTGTTTAAGCACGAATCACTTGTGCTGTAGATGCATCAATGATTTTGCTTGGTTCGCGACTTAAACCAAGATCACCGTTTAAATAATTCAATTCCGAACCAAAATATTGACTGGCTTGTTGTAAAGATCTTGCTGGTTCTAAACCTGCTGAATTTGCACTGGTCGACACAATAAAACCATTAAAGGCATTACATAAGGCAATGCACAAAGGGTGGTTGGTTACACGAACTGCGACCTGAGCATGCTGGCCTTTAATCCATTGTGGAATTTTATCATCAGCTGGAAGTAGCCAAGTTGTTGCCCGTTCTGTTCTAGAGCGTTGCGTCCATGATTGAATGATTTGTTCACGAATAATAGGGTCAATTTCTGTTAATAGATGCTCAACTTGTGAGAGCTGTCCTGCCAATAAAATCACGCCTTTCTCTATAGGGCGTTGTTTAAGCCTTAAAATTTCTAAAAAAGCCTGTTCATTGAACGGATCGCAGCCTAAACCCCATACTGCCTCTGTTGGATAAGCCAAGACTTTACCTTGTTGAAGAATTTGTGCAGCTTCAGCAACTGAGGTTGTAATCATCTATGTTTACCTTGCCATTTCGTGGAATAAGCCACTATTGTGAACCTTAATAACTGACTCGGCAACGTAAGTACAGCCCAGATTGTTGAATACAGTGACCCAAAAGTTCTAATTCCATAAGATCGCTTGTGAGTTGTGCAATGTCTAAATTTGCGCTTTGAGCAAGCTTATCTAAGTCTTGCCCAATCCAATCCAGCAACTGATACAGCTTAAATAAATGTTCGGGAATTTCTGGCATTGGGGAGCGTGCTTCAGACTGTTGTGCGCAATGCCATTGGGTGGGAAGTGCTAAATCTTCAACAATCTGTTCTGGATGATCAACCAGAATGGCCCCTTCACGAATGAGCTGATGACATCCTTGATGATGCTCTCCATAAATATGTCCCGGAATTGCAAAAATCACTTTACCTTGTTCTGCGGCAGCTTGCGCCGTAATTAGTGAACCGCTACCCAGTTGTGCTTCTGCGACAACAACACCTAAGCTCAAACCACTCACAATCCGATTTCGATAGGGAAAATTGCGTTGAATAGGCTGAGTTTCTGGCAGGTATTCAGTCAGAATCGTTCCTGAATGCTGCAAAATTTGTTCTTGTAACTGTCTATTTTGACTAGGATAAACCAGATCTAAGCCTGTACCAATCACCGCAATGGTTCGATGGTGTTTTAGTCCACCCATATGTGCAGCGGCATCAATTCCCAGTGCTAGGCCACTGGTAATAAAAAAGCCCTTTTCACTCAAATAGTAAGCAAAATCATAAGCCACTTGTTTGCCATGCGGACTTGGCTTTCGGCTACCCACGATGGCGATTTGCGGTTGACTTAGATTCTGAAATGCACCTTTACCAAATAGAATTGGTGGATGATCAGGATAAGGTAGCAGTTGTTGAGGATAATGAGGGTCGGTATCTAAAACAATAAAATCTGTATGTTGTTGAATTTTATCGAAGCAAACTTGAAATTTGGATTGCCCAAGCGCAGTGAAAAATTCACTGGCTCTTTCAAGATGGTTTTTATGAATTTTGGCTTCAGACCAGCGGTTTAAATTTTCAGCTTGCAGCGCTTTTGCGATAGAACCAAAATGTGTTTGTAATTTACGAAAAGCGCTGAGCGAATGTTGAACCAAATACCAAAGTCTGATGGCATCATATTGGTCATTGGATATTTGCTTCAACATATTTAAATCACATCATGAAAAACTTAGTTGTCTGCAATTGCAGGTGGTTTAATTTCAGCACCCATTTTAATAGGTAAATTACTTTCCAAAACATAGGCATAGCTGAGGTGATCAAAACTCTTAAAGATCATCAATGTACCAATTTTTTGACTTGGTAATTTCACAGACTCTTTGGTTTTTGGGTCACGGACTGTTTCACCTTGTTGGTAAATACTAAAGACCTGTCCAGGTTTAGCACCTTGTAAGCTCCCACGGTCAATGGTGACTACACTATATTGCGCTGCTGTGCCAATTGAACCTTGTACACGAACCACTTTACCGCCATTGGTGACTTCATTGGTGGTGGTTGGATAGAACAAGCTCGGCAATTCGGCATCATAGCTTGGCAGGACATAGTCGCCCTTACGCACTTCAGCATTATAACTTTTGGTTAACTCAAGGGTGGTGACATCATTTTCACCAGCCGCCGCAGTTGCAGAAGCAACCTCAGTTAACTCCATGCCCGCATTAAACTTTTTGCCTTCAGCATTGAGGAAAGTATAAGGTTTGCCTTCACGATAGATCCCATAACGTTGACCCACGACTAAGCCATTTCCACGCGCATAAACGGTTTGTCCTGCACCTGTAATCACACGATTATCAGCAGCACCGATGGTATAAGGGATATTCTGTAAAGATTCAGGATTGACCACAATACTGTGTTCTAACCATGGTTGAATATCTGATAATGGAATCACTGAAATCGCATTATTTAAGGATTCAACGCGTATTTGAGGGCGTAAAGATGTCCCACCTTGATGACGACGAATAATTCCATCACAACCATCACCTTCATCTACACCAATCAGTGGGCGACCATCTAAAGTACACAACAATAATTTATCACCTGGATAAATCCAATGTGGATTTTTAACATGCTTATTGCTTGCCCAGATTTCAGTCCAGCGCCAAGGCTTGCTTAAAAACTTCCCCGCAATATCCCATAAAGTATCCCCACGTTTCACCACATAGACATTGGGTGCACTGGATTTAAGTGCGGGCGGATTGGTGTTTGGACTTGCGTGTGTGATTTCCATGTAAGTGAATCCTGCACTTAAACATAGTGTCACAGCAAGTAATTGTTTCTTGAACCCCTTGGCATGAAAGTTCGTTATGCCAGTTAAAACCTTTTTCATTATCATAATTCCTAAAATTATGTCTCTATATGCGTTATAATACGCATATTACACACATTTTTTTAATGAAGCATATTCTTCATTTAGTTTTAAGATCAATGGCATAGCAACAGAGGGTACAGTATGGCCTTATTACCTATTTTAAGTTTTCCTGATCCCCGTTTACGCACCATTGCAAAACCTGTCGATGTGGTAACTGATGAAATTCGCCAGTTAGCAGCAGACATGTTTGAAACCATGTATGAAGCGCCAGGTATTGGTCTGGCTGCTACACAGGTCGATCAGCATATTCAGCTTATCGTAATGGATCTGTCTGAAGACAAAGATCAACCTATGGTGTTCATTAACCCCAAAATAACACCGCTTACAGAAGAAACCTTATCTTATGAGGAAGGCTGTCTTTCTGTTCCTCAAATATACGATAAAGTTGAGCGTCCGTCACGAGTTAAAATTGAAGCAATTAACCTTGAAGGTCAAGCTTTTGAAGTCGAAGCGGATGATCTATTGGCGGTATGTATTCAACATGAAATGGATCACTTAAACGGTAAATTATTTGTGGATTACTTATCCCCTTTAAAGCGTCAACGTGCGCGTGAAAAAGTGGAAAAAGTGGTTCGTCAGCGTGAAAAGCAAAAAGTTCCAGCAAAACGTTGATCTGAGTCAGTTGAATTTTAAAAACTTTTAAAATTTTCCTGTATAACAAAGCCCAATTTTGTTTGGGCTTTGTTATACTCTGGCTCGAAAAATGTTGAGACGAACGTTTTGTTGAGAATAGGTTTACTGCTCGGTTTTACCGCAGTTTTTTTACAGATTGCTGTATTTTTACAGCCTTTGCTACCGAAGCAATATCAAATTGCGCCGGTCTGTGAAACTATTACTCAAGCTTTAGTACAAAGTCATTTCTACGAAAAGCATCAACATAGCACCCATCATCAACATCAATCTGCATCTTCTGCACATGAAGCTGCCAGTCATGACCATCTATTGGCCCATGCTGAACATGCAGCGCCAGAGCAACCAAGTTCACATCACCATGATGCGGGTCACCAGTGCCAATACTGTACAGTCTATGGCAATTTGGTTTTACCCCCTGAACTTGAAATCAAAGAAATATTAGATCGTATCCAAGTGCGACTGGTTGCATTTCAAAAAGCATTTCGACATGTCTATTTTGTATTGCAACGTTTGTTTCTACTTCCCCAAGGGCGAGCCCCGCCACTTTTTGCATAAATCAAAAACTTAATTTTTAGGGTCTTCATTGACTCCAGCCTTGTTTAATTTATGATTTAAGAGAAAGAAAATGGCTCAACCTCAATTCTTTTTACAGCCTTTAGCGGCTGCGGTTTGTGTTGCTTGTTATTCTACAGCGGCATTTGCACACGATCAGGAACATGCATCTCAACTTGCTCCAATCGTGGTTACAGCACAGTTAAATAATGATGCCAATGGTTTGATTATTCATGCTGATCCAAAACAGCCGATTCAACCTGTACCTGCTACAGATGGTGCTGATTATTTGCAAAGTATTGCAGGCTTTAATTCAATTAAAAGCGGTGGAACCAATGGAGATGTCACATTCCGCGGCATGTTTGGTTCACGGATTAAAATTTTAACAGATGGTACCGAAAATTTAGGTGCATGCCCTGCACGCATGGATGCACCTACATCGTATATTCAACCCGAAAGTTTTGACCGTATTTCGGTGGTAAAGGGACCTCAGACGGTTCAATATGCCAATACAGGTTCAGCAGCCACGGTGATTTTTGAACGTCAAAAACCAACCTTAACAGATGATAAAAATTATCAAGGTCAAGCCAGTGTTTTAGTCGGTTCTTTTGGACGTTTGGATCACAATATTGAAGCTGCTGTAGGTGACAGTAAAAAATACATGCGTATCAATGCCAATCGTTCTGAGTCAAACAGCTATGAGGATGGTGATGGCAATAAAGTGCCTTCTTCTTGGGAGCGCTGGAATACTGATTTAGCCTTAGGCTGGACACCCGATGAAGATACATGGGTTGAACTGACGGGTGGTAAAGCCGATGGTGAGGCTGAATACGCAGGCCGAACCATGGATGGTTCTCAATTTGCACGTGAAAGCTTAGGCTTACGAGTTGAAAAGAAGAATTTAAGCCCTGTGATTAAAAAGCTCGAAGGGCAAGTGAACTATAGTTATAACGACCATATTATGGATAACTTTAGTTTACGTACTCCACCATTGGCAGAAATGACACATGGTGGCATGAAGATGTTGATGCCAAACCCAATGGCAATGCAGGTGACACGTCGTACTTTAAATAGCCGTTTAGCCATGACCAGTGAATGGGATAAGCTCAGTTTAATTACTGGGGTGGATTCTCAGCTGAACAAACATGGCGGCAGTATGTCATCACCGACCATGCCATCCATGAATGTTGCATTTAGAGAGGATATGCGCTTCCAATCTTATGGTGCTTTCGGAGAAATGACCTATCAATTCAGTGATGCTTATAAATTGGTGACAGGTGCACGAATTGATCAAGTTAAAATTGATGCCTTAAAACTGAATGATCAACGTAAAGAAACTTTGCCAAGTGCATTTATTCGTTTAGAAAATCAATCTCCTGAACATAATGCCAAATCTTATATTGGTTTAGGTTATGTGGAACGTGTTCCAGATTATTGGGAGCTATTTAGTACCGCACATGGTAATACTGGTATGTCTAAGCCGACGTTTAATGATCTAAACACTGAAAAAACTTTACAGTTGGATCTCGGTTATCAATACCAACATGATGCATTGAGTGTATGGACATCAGCATATGCAGGGTTGATTAATGACTTTATTTTATTGAGTTATCATAATCATCCAAAAGCTGGAATGGGTGGGCATGATCACGGTTCTTCATTCAGTGCTGGGGCAAAAAATGTCGATGCAACTATCGCGGGTGCTGAAGCAGGGATCGGTTATCAATTTACTGATGCGATCCAAGCGGATTTAAGTGCAATGTATGCATGGGGCGAAAATACCGATACACATAAACCATTGCCACAAATTGCGCCTTTAGAAGGTCGTTTGAATTTACGTTATGTTCAAGATAAATATTCTTTAGGTTTATTATGGCGTGCAGTGGCGAAACAAGATCGTATTAGCTTAAATCAAGGTAATATTGTGGGTTATGACACTGGTGAAAGTAAAAGCTTTACCACCTTGGCATTGAATGCGTCATATAACATTCAAAAAGATCTAAATCTTGCTGTTGGTGTCGACAATGTCTTAGATAAAACCTATACCGAGCATTTAAACAAATTGGGTGTAGGTGCAGATGGTCAAGTCGGTACTCAACAATTTAATAATACAGGGCGTAATTATTGGGCTCGTATTAGCATGAAATTTTAATTGATTTAAAACTGATTTTTTACAGAAATATGAGGATGTTCTATGAGTAATGACAGTAATAAGTTGTCACCTGAAAAATCGTTTTGGGGATGGAAGTTGCTGATAATCGCAATTATTTTAAGCTGTATTTTTATGGGAATCTTCTATTTGGCGATTACCAACGAGCCTGACTATATGCCAAGCCAAAAACAGAATGCAGCTCAGCAACATGATATGTCTAAGATGAGTCATGAAAGTATGCCAAACATGGATCATTCGGCTTCTGAAGCAACGCATTCTCATTGATCAATGAGTAATGTGACGCGAAGTCATGTAATGTGAAACAAGGGGAGGCCAATTGGCTTCCCCTTGTCTTTTCGAGTGTTCCTATTTAATTTAATCATGAAGTACGGGAGAGTGAGAGTAGATCTTACTGATGCATACTCGCTAATTGTTTCCCCGCATTTTGATAAAGCTCAAGTGCATATTCTTGTTCTGCACGACCATTCTGTTGTAAATATTGATCCAGTTTGTCAATATGCTTAGCACTACGGTAGAGCAGGGTATTTTTTGCAATTAAATAAAGCGGATACCAAGCCAAAGTACGTGGCTTGAGTCCTAGGTTTTTCATTTTACGTTGCCCAATAAAAAACTGAGTAATATCCAAATGATTTTGATAGGCCTTTTTTTGCAAAAAGGAATTGAAGTGTTTGTAGTGTCGTTCAAAAGGCTCTTTGGATAAGCTGATGGCTAAAGCTTTGCTACTTTCATCGGCCTTGGGGTGGGCATAATTCATCCATTGCAGTAGTTTCCATGCGTCAGACTCTTTATTGACTAGCCATTTTTCATCTACTCCCATTAACCAGCCCGTATATTTCCAAAAATGCATGATGGCTTCTGATTCGGTTTTGCTTGGAAAAATACCAATGGCTCTGACACCGAGAAGTAACACCGCACTAAATGCGATATTGGTCATGGCTTGATCATATTGATTGATCGGCGCTCCCCAAATATCGTTATCCCAGTCTTTGGATTTATTGAGTTGGTGCCGTACCAACGAATGAATAAAACGCACATAAATGGTTGAAGTAAAACCATTGTTAAAACGAGAGAAACTATCTTGTTGATTGACATCAAGCCACCATTTGTGGGTTTCAGCTAAGCGTTTTCCAGCGTATTTATGTAAAGCACCTGTCATAATTAACGGTTGATTAAAACCAGGGTATTGATAACCCGTCATTAAAGCCACATCGCGTAAAATAAAAGTACCATTTGTCCCTAAACGATGGGTAAATTTGATCGCAGTTTCAATTTTAGCTGGATCAAGCCAAGTAGGCGCTTGTTCAACCATTTTAAAAAAATCAGTTAATTCAGGGATTTCATTGGGAAGTTTATCCAAACCTTGATACAAGGCTGTTTCAAAAAGCTTTCTATTTTGTCTAGGATTGGTCATCACCCAATCCATAACTTTATCCATCGCGATATCACCAGTCTGTAAGGCTCGATTGAGTGAAAGATATTCGTCATAACTCGGTTGTAACTGCTGGTCTGTAAAATAATAAAAAAGCTTAGACTTCATATTTGTTCGTGCCATCTTCTCAAATGAGGCAAGGCGTTGTGGCTTAATTAATGTTTGCATTTTGAGCGCGACCTGATTATTGTTTAGTCAAACTCTAATATGAATAATTATTCGCATTCAATTCGCATTTTGGAGTGAACCGCAAAATGAGAAAACAACCACAACAACAACGTGCTCGGAATGTCGTAGATAGTATCTTGGAAGCAACTCAATTATGTGTTGCTGAATATGGCTTAATCAACGTCACCACACCCAAAATTTCAGAAAAATCAGGTGTCAGTGTTGGTTCTATCTATCAGTATTTTGGAAATAAAGAAGAAATTATTCAGGAGCTTTTAAGTCGTAAAAGTGAGCAGCTGGGGCTTGCGTTGAAACAGATTGCGATTAGCCAAGAAGAATTGAGCTTAGAAGAAATCATTCCACTTAGTCTTCAATTCGGTTTTGACATGATGAAAGCCGATGGTGGCTTTTTTATTGAAGTGCTTAAACATTGGCATGGCTATAACAATTCAGAAGCAGCAAAAGTGTTAGAAAAGCATTTCTATGAAGTGGGATTGTATGTATTTAGCCGTTTTTTTAATCATTGGAGTTTTGAAGTACTTAAAAATAAATCCTTTGTGATTATCAATAGTACGCTTTTTACTATGATGCGTTATGTCAGTCATAATAATTTTCTAATTTCAGAACAGCAGCTAAAAAAAGAATTAACTTTGATGATTTTGGCTTATCTAGAGCAAGGTGCCAACCCTAATTCACTTTAGGAAAATTATTTAATGGGGAGAGGGGGATTCATAGATTGTACTCGACTTATATAGATATAGACATACATCCAAATATAACTAAGGCTTGGTTTTATAGAACCCGATTTTATAGAGTTGGTTTTATAGAGTTGGTTTTATAGAGTGAGTTTTATAGCGTTGGTTTTAGCGAGTGTAAGTATTGTTTGAGTTGGGACAAGATATTGATCTCTTTCTCAGGAATAGTTTGATGCTTCTATTCAATGATAAAAGTGATCTATCTCCTTATATAGATTTTAATCGCCGTATCTCTATTAAATTGCATTTATAACAATGCTAAGGGTATACAAGAGGCCGTTTTAGTTGTTTTAGTGAATATATGATGGGGTATTGGTTTTTTATTGCTGTGTTTTTATGCAAAAAAGCAGATTTTTAAAGAAAAAGTGCTGTTTTAGAAGAATAAATAAACAAGTGATAGATAAAATGAAAAATAATTAAAAAAAGGGGTTGTGTTGGGTTGGGAATGCTGTAGAATGCACATCCATCGGCGGTGATGTTAAATAAAACTTCTGATAAATCAGGCACTTGATTAAGTTGTTAAGATTTCGAATTGAGATTTTAAGATGAGGTTAGGGTTGGGTTTGTTAGAAAAAATAATTAACATTATTGATTGACTTTTTAGAGATAGAGAGTAGTATAGCCGACCTAGCTTGATGCTGACGAAGCATTGAGAAGATCATTAAGAGAATATGAAGAACAACTTGTGTGGATTTTTACTGATTGATTGATCGAAATATTATCATTGATTGATTGGTTTAAATTACTCGAAGTTTATTTGAGAGAATTTGTCAGTACATTGATGAGCCAGAATTGTGACCTTAAGTCACTAATGATTTTTAACTGAAGAGTTTGATCATGGCTCAGATTGAACGCTGGCGGCAGGCTTAACACATGCAAGTCGAGCGGGGAAGGTTGCTTCGGTAACTGACCTAGCGGCGGACGGGTGAGTAATACTTAGGAATCTGCCTATTAATGGGGGACAACATCTCGAAAGGGATGCTAATACCGCATACGCCCTACGGGGGAAAGCAGGGGATCACTTGTGACCTTGCGTTAATAGATGAGCCTAAGTCGGATTAGCTAGTTGGTGGGGTAAAGGCCTACCAAGGCGACGATCTGTAGCGGGTCTGAGAGGATGATCCGCCACACTGGGACTGAGACACGGCCCAGACTCCTACGGGAGGCAGCAGTGGGGAATATTGGACAATGGGGGGAACCCTGATCCAGCCATGCCGCGTGTGTGAAGAAGGCCTTATGGTTGTAAAGCACTTTAAGCGAGGAGGAGGCTCTTCTAGTTAATACCTAGGATGAGTGGACGTTACTCGCAGAATAAGCACCGGCTAACTCTGTGCCAGCAGCCGCGGTAATACAGAGGGTGCGAGCGTTAATCGGATTTACTGGGCGTAAAGCGTGCGTAGGCGGCTTTTTAAGTCGGATGTGAAATCCCCGAGCTTAACTTGGGAATTGCATTCGATACTGGGAAGCTAGAGTATGGGAGAGGATGGTAGAATTCCAGGTGTAGCGGTGAAATGCGTAGAGATCTGGAGGAATACCGATGGCGAAGGCAGCCATCTGGCCTAATACTGACGCTGAGGTACGAAAGCATGGGGAGCAAACAGGATTAGATACCCTGGTAGTCCATGCCGTAAACGATGTCTACTAGCCGTTGGGGCCTTTGAGGCTTTAGTGGCGCAGCTAACGCGATAAGTAGACCGCCTGGGGAGTACGGTCGCAAGACTAAAACTCAAATGAATTGACGGGGGCCCGCACAAGCGGTGGAGCATGTGGTTTAATTCGATGCAACGCGAAGAACCTTACCTGGTCTTGACATAGTAAGAACTTTCCAGAGATGGATTGGTGCCTTCGGGAACTTACATACAGGTGCTGCATGGCTGTCGTCAGCTCGTGTCGTGAGATGTTGGGTTAAGTCCCGCAACGAGCGCAACCCTTTTCCTTATTTGCCAGCACTTCGGGTGGGAACTTTAAGGATACTGCCAGTGACAAACTGGAGGAAGGCGGGGACGACGTCAAGTCATCATGGCCCTTACGACCAGGGCTACACACGTGCTACAATGGTCGGTACAAAGGGTTGCTACCTAGCGATAGGATGCTAATCTCAAAAAGCCGATCGTAGTCCGGATTGGAGTCTGCAACTCGACTCCATGAAGTCGGAATCGCTAGTAATCGCGGATCAGAATGCCGCGGTGAATACGTTCCCGGGCCTTGTACACACCGCCCGTCACACCATGGGAGTTTGTTGCACCAGAAGTAGGTAGTCTAACCGTAAGGAGGACGCTTACCACGGTGTGGCCGATGACTGGGGTGAAGTCGTAACAAGGTAGCCGTAGGGGAACCTGCGGCTGGATCACCTCCTTAACGAAAGATTGACGATTGGTAAGAATCCACAACAAGTTGTTCTTCATTGATGTATCTGAGGGTCTGTAGCTCAGTTGGTTAGAGCACACGCTTGATAAGCGTGGGGTCACAAGTTCAAGTCTTGTCAGACCCACCAAGTCTACTGAACACAGAAGAGCAGATATATTAAGATCTTAAGCTGGGGACTTAGCTTAGTTGGTAGAGCGCCTGCTTTGCACGCAGGAGGTCAACGGTTCGACTCCGTTAGTCTCCACCACTATATAAAGACTAAGTGATTACAGAACTTAGTAAGCCGATAGCTTATTAAGTTCTGTGATTTATCACAGTTAACTACTCGCTGACGAGGCGGTAGTGAATCATTAACAGAATATATTTGAGTTGAAATAATTGTTTAAACTCGTTTTAGTTGATGTTAGCAAGTAATTGTTAATGTTGAGTGAAATGAGCACTAGCGATAAAACTGAATCAAGCGTTTTGGTATATGAATTAAATTGAAGCTGTATGGTGATTAAGTTCACAGGCAACAAATAGAAGTGATTAAGTTCACATTGTTGATCCTCCTTGTAGGGATTAACGACTGTTTGGGGTTGTATAGTCAAGTAATTAAGTGCATGTGGTGGATGCCTTGGCAGTCAGAGGCGATGAAAGACGTAATAGCCTGCGATAAGCTTCGGGGAGGCGGCAAATATCCTGTGATCCGGAGATTTCTGAATGGGGAAACCCACTTACCATAAGGTAGGTATCGCATGATGAATACATAGTCATGCGAGGCGAACGAGGGGAAGTGAAACATCTCAGTACCCTTAGGAAAAGAAATCAATTGAGATTCCCTCAGTAGCGGCGAGCGAACGGGGATCAGCCCATTAAGTTATATGTGTTTTAGCGGAAAGCTCTGGGAAGTGCTACCGTAGAGGGTGATAGTCCCGTACACGAAAGGGCACATATAATGATGACGAGTAGGGCGAGGCACGTGAAACCTTGTCTGAATATGGGGGGACCATCCTCCAAGGCTAAATACTCCTGACTGACCGATAGTGAACCAGTACCGTGAGGGAAAGGCGAAAAGAACCCCTGTGAGGGGAGTGAAATAGATCCTGAAACCGCATGCATACAAGCAGTGGGAGCCAACTTGTTTGGTGACTGCGTACCTTTTGTATAATGGGTCAGCGACTTATATTCAGTAGCAAGGTTAACCGCATAGGGGAGCCGTAGAGAAATCGAGTCTTAATAGGGCGTTTAGTTGCTGGGTATAGACCCGAAACCGGGTGATCTATCCATGAGCAGGTTGAAGGTTGGGTAACACTAACTGGAGGACCGAACCCACTGTCGTTGAAAAGCCAGGGGATGACTTGTGGATAGGGGTGAAAGGCTAATCAAACTCGGTGATAGCTGGTTCTCCCCGAAAGCTATTTAGGTAGCGCCTCGGACGAATACCATAGGGGGTAGAGCACTGTTTCGGCTAGGGGGTCATCCCGACTTACCAAACCGATGCAAACTCCGAATACCTATGAGTACTATCCGGGAGACAGACTGCGGGTGCTAACGTCCGTAGTCAAGAGGAAAACAATCCAGACCGCCAGCTAAGGCCCCCAAATTATAGTTAAGTGGGAAACGATGTGGGAAGGCATAGACAGCTAGGAGGTTGGCTTAGAAGCAGCCACCCTTTAAAGAAAGCGTAATAGCTCACTAGTCGAGTCGGCCTGCGCGGAAGATGTAACGGGGCTAAAACTATATGCCGAAGCTGCGGATGTATACTATGTATACGTGGTAGGGGAGCGTTCTGTAAGCCGATGAAGGTGTATTGAGAAGTATGCTGGAGGTATCAGAAGTGCGAATGCTGACGTGAGTAACGACAAAACGGGTGAAAAACCCGTTCGCTGAAAGACCAAGGGTTCCAGTCCAACGTTAATCGGGGCTGGGTGAGTCGACCCCTAAGGCGAGGCCGAGAGGCGTAGTCGATGGGAAATTGGTTAATATTCCAATACTTCTGTGTAATGCGATGAGAGGACGGAGAAAGTTAAGTCAGCCTGGCGTTGGTTGTCCAGGTGAAAGGCAGTAGGCATGCATCTTAGGCAAATCCGGGGTGCTCTATGCTGAGAGCTGATAGCAAGCTAGTTTACTAGCGAAGTGGCTGATACTATGCTTCCAGGAAAAGTCTCTAAGCTTCAGTTACACAGGAATCGTACCCTAAACCGACACAGGTGGTCAGGTCGAGTAGACCAAAGCGCTTGAGAGAACTCTGCTGAAGGAACTAGGCAAAATGGTACCGTAACTTCGGGAGAAGGTACGCTGCTGACGGTGATAGGACTTGCTCCTTGAGCTATTGGCAGCCACAGAAACCAGGCCCCTGCAACTGTTTATTAAAAACATAGCACTCTGCAAACACGAAAGTGGACGTATAGGGTGTGATGCCTGCCCGGTGCTGGAAGGTTAATTGATGGGGTTAGCGTAAGCGAAGCTCTTGATCGAAGCCCCAGTAAACGGCGGCCGTAACTATAACGGTCCTAAGGTAGCGAAATTCCTTGTCGGGTAAGTTCCGACCTGCACGAATGGCATAATGATGGGGGCGCTGTCTCCAGCAGAGGCTCAGTGAAATCGAAATCGCCGTGAAGATGCGGTGTACCCGCGGCTAGACGGAAAGACCCCGTGAACCTTTACTGCAGCTTGACATTGAACTTTGATCTTACTTGTGTAGGATAGGTGGGAGGCTTTGAAGTAGTGACGCCAGTTGCTATGGAGCCATCCTTGAAATACCACCCTGGTAATATTGAGGTTCTAACTCTGTCCCGTTATCCGGGACGAGGACCATGTCTGGTGGGTAGTTTGACTGGGGCGGTCTCCTCCTAAAGAGTAACGGAGGAGTACGAAGGTGCGCTCAGCGTGGTCGGAAATCACGCGTAGAGTATAAAGGCAAAAGCGCGCTTAACTGCGAGACCCACAAGTCGAGCAGGTACGAAAGTAGGTCTTAGTGATCCGGTGGTTCTGTATGGAAGGGCCATCGCTCAACGGATAAAAGGTACTCTGGGGATAACAGGCTGATACCGCCCAAGAGTTCATATCGACGGCGGTGTTTGGCACCTCGATGTCGGCTCATCTCATCCTGGGGCTGAAGCAGGTCCCAAGGGTATGGCTGTTCGCCATTTAAAGAGGTACGCGAGCTGGGTTTAGAACGTCGTGAGACAGTTCGGTCCCTATCTACCGTGGGCGTTGGAAATTTGAGAGGATCTGCTCCTAGTACGAGAGGACCAGAGTGGACGAACCTCTGGTGTACCGGTTGTGACGCCAGTCGCATCGCCGGGTAGCTATGTTCGGAAGGGATAACCGCTGAAAGCATCTAAGCGGGAAGCCTACCTCAAGATAAGATTTCCCTAGGACTTTATGTCCTCTAAAGAGCCGTTGAAGACTACGACGTTGATAGGTTGGATGTGGAAGTGCGGTGACGCATGAAGCTGACCAATACTAATTGCTCGTGAGGCTTGACTATACAACACCCAAGCAGTTGTATATGAAGCATCATTTGATTCATAAAAGATCAAACATACTTGATTTAGTTGTAAAGCTAGTTAAACTATTCAACTCAAATGTTCTGTTAAACTCATTTGGTACGAAGTAAGGCATTTAAATAAGACCCGAACAAGTCCATAACAGTTTGCTGGCGACAATAGCAAGAGTGAACCACCTGATCCCTTCCCGAACTCAGAAGTGAAACCTCTTAGCGCTGATGGTAGTGTGGGGTTACCCATGTGAGAGTAAGTCATCGCCAGCTTTTAAATCTAAAACACCCCGGTCTCTAACGAGATTGGGGTGTTTTTTTATGCGTGGGATTTGTGGTGTTTATTAGCGAAATGAAAAGAAACCTGTAGAAGAATTGAAGTGCATAAGCAACTGAAAATAAATATATTTTTGTAGATGCAAAAAGAAAACCCCATCATCCTGATGGGGTTTTCTTCGTATTGGTGTGTTAGATTTGACTCCTGTCGAATCTCACGTCCTGTGTGTTTTCTTATTCTCAATGAGATTTCCTGTCTCTTTATGTTTGCTATGATAAGCGCAATGCCTAAGTCAGTATATTCGCTAATCACTGCGATTGTTGTAGGTTAAAGCTTACAAGATGATCCAATCAAAAATTAAGACCCAATTCGCTCAGTTACCAATATGAAATGGTGAGATGGATACTTTTGTTTAAAATAAATCGATAAGTCATAACAATATTGAGGGAATCTAAAATGAAGGCTTTTCGACAGTGCTTAATCTATTTACCTCTATTGCTCAGCAGTAGCTTGTTGAGTGCATGTAATGCTCAAAATAATCAAACCACTACAGCAAATTCGCTGATCAACCAGACCTATCAGATCCAAAAAGTAGCGACATTTGATGAACCTTGGGCAATGGCTGAGTTGGCTGATGGTCGTTTACTGATTACCGAAAGGAGAGGAAAGCTAAAACTGTTTGATCCTTCCACATTGAAAAGTATAGAAATTTTAGAGGTTCCCCAAGTGGCTTATGGTGGACAAGGTGGCTTAGGTGATATTGTTTTACATCCTGATTTTGCAAATAATCATCAAATTTATTTAAGTTATGCCGAAACAGGAAAAGGGGGATATGGTGCGGTTGTGATTCGTGGTGAATTAAATCTACAAGAGAAAAATCCTCGAATAATCAATGTTAAAAGAATCTGGGAGCAAGTTCCTAAGGTTTCAGGACAAGGGCATTATGCACATCGAATGATTTTTGCAAAGGATGGTAAGCTCTGGATTAGTTCTGGTGAACGCCAGAAATTTGATCCTGCTCAAGATATGAATTCAAACTTAGGAAAAGTTTTAAGACTGAATGATGATGGTACTGTTGTTGCAGATAATCCATTTACTCAACAAGGTGAGATTGCAAAACAAGTATGGTCGTTGGGTCATCGTAACCCATTAGGTATGGCTTTTGATACGAAGGATCAATTGTGGGTGGTTGAAATGGGGCCTAAAGGAGGAGATGAGTTAAATCTGATTAAGAAGGGCGAAAATTATGGTTATCCGATTGTTTCCAATGGTGATCATTATTCAGGAAAATCCATTCCCGATCATGCGACGCGTCCTGAATTTAAGGCGCCAGAAATCAGTTGGACACCAGTAATATCACCCTCCAGTTTGGTCTTTTATCAAGATGAATTATTCCCGAAATGGAATCATAAAGCCTTGATTGGTGGGTTATCTTCAGAGGCGATTATTGTAGTTGATACTGAATCGAAGCCTGTTCGTGAGGTACAGCGTTTAAACATGCAGCAACGCATTCGAGATATCCATCCCGCCCATAATGGTTCGATTTGGGTTTTGGAAGATGGGAAAAATGCGGGGCTATTAAGATTGTTACCTAAGTAAAAAATTAATTTAATTCAATGGATTATTATATTATTGAAAAGATGTGGAAGCAGCTGAATTGATATCAGTTGAATTGTTAGGATTGTCTATAAATTATGCTATTCTCTCGATTTAAAATAATATAAATCGAGAACAATAATGCCAGCAACTACAATTGAAATTAGATATCAATATTCTGTAGCACAAGAAGTGGACTTAATCGATGCAGTTCATCATGCATTGGTGAGCGCTTTTAAAATTCCTGAATATGATCGTGATATTCGTTTATTTGTACATGAACCACATCGCTTTCAATGTCCACCGAATAAGCTTTATCCTGAAAAATTTACCCTGATTCGTATTGATTGTTTTGCTGGGCGTACACTGGATACAAAACGAAATTTGTATCGCAGTATTGTAGAGAATCTATCTGTATTGGGGATTCCAAAAGATCATATCAAAATTTTATTAAGAGAAATTCCCGCTGAAAATTGGGGAATCTGTGGTGGTCAAGCTGCCTGTGATGTGGATTTGGGGTTTGATATTCAAGTCTAGCTCAAGCTCAAATTCAATATGAATTTAAGCAGATAGAGGAAGATTACTCAGTTGTTAATGTTATTAAATTCAATATGTTAATTCAGCTGACGCGCGCTTATACGGTGGAGTATATGCTGAGTGAAACATGTCTACGTATCATCAAACTGACGCAGTATTGTCATTGAAATGACCTCAAAATGTCATGCTATTGGTTTCTAATAAAGCTCATTTAAATCAATAAAAAAGACCTTTATGAAAAAAATTGCTTACTCTGTTTTAGCGTTAGGCGTATTGGCTTTAACCGCATGTAATGATGATGACAAGGATTTCTCATTTGAACCATCTGTCACTGTACCGACCTTGGTTTCATTTGCCAAACTTGATGTCGAAACTTATGCAGCGGGTCCAAACTCAGGTGCCTTTGTAAAGGGCGCCAATGGCATATTTCCACCTTTTAAAGGTCAGCCAGTTCAAGGCTTCTCTGGTGCTGTAAAGAACGGTGATGGCACTTATATGGTTATGGCAGACAATGGCTTTGGTACACAAGACAATTCATCTGACTTTTTACTCCGTGTTTATCAAGTAAAACCTGATTTTCGGACGAAATCAGCAGGATCTGCAAAAGTTCAAGTGATGAGCTTTATTCAGCTTCGTGATCCCAATAAATTAATACCATTTTCAATTATCAATCAAAACAGCACAGATCGTTTACTCACTGGGGCAGATTTTGATCCTGAATCGATACAACGTACTGCGGATGGTACCTATTGGATTGGTGATGAATTTGGACCATATTTACTGCATTTTGATAAAGATGGAATACTGCTTGATGCGCCGATTGCATTACCTCATCCATTGAAAGCTGGTGTGGAATTGCGTTCTCCGCAAAATCAATTCAATAAAGCTAACATAAATTATGTAGAGCCTTTGGTTCAGCAAAGCGGTGGCTTTGAAGGAATGGCATTGTCTAAGGATGGTCAATATTTATATCCTTTGTTAGAAAAACCGTTAAAAGGCGAGACCACACAACAGTTGCTTATCTCACAATTTGATGTGAAGAAGAAAGCGTATACTGGTCGATATTATTATTTTACCTTGAATGCCAAGGCGACCAATATTGGTGACTTCCAAATGTTTGATGATAAGTCTGGCATTATCATTGAGCGTGATGCGAGTCAAAACAAGTTAGATGGTTATAAGAAGCTGATTCAAATTGAATTAGGCGATTCTGGTAAAGCGGTAAAACGTTCTGACTTAGTTGATCTTATGAATATCGCTAACCCGAATAATCTCTATGGTACAGCGCGAGATGGAGATATTGGTACAGCTACAACTTTTGCTTTTCCATTTGAAACCATTGAAGATGTGATTATTGAAAATAAAAATACTTTAACTGTTTTAAATGACAATAACTTCCCAGGTTCATCAGGACGAAATGCAAAGCGTGCGGATGATAATGAAATTATTCAGATTAAATTGCCTAAGGCATTGTATTAATACGCGATAAAATGCTTAGCCTCGATGACCCGAAGCTAAATTAATTTTAGTGATGGAAAACTTCCTCCTTTTTAAAAGTAGGGCTGGGGAGAATTAAAACTTAAACTGATCAATATTAAGTGAAATATCTGACTTTTTATTGAGGGTAAAGCATCAGTACATACCTTAAACTAGCTGAGCAGATATTATTATTTTAAAGTGCGAAGTAATCTTTAAGCTAAATCGCAGAAAGCCAGTCAATTGACTGGCTTTCTTTATACATCATTCAAGCATGAGGATTAAGCTAAACAGTCTTGTTTAGAAACTTGATCAGGGCAGCCCAATGGGTTTAAAGCACATTTTAAATCTTCAATTTGTTCATGGGTGACATAGCCTTTAGATTTTAGGTAATCTGCTACTCGGTCATCACGTAGACTTAAGAAAGCTGCATCATAAACACCTAAATCTACAAATAAAGCAGCCGCTTCTAAGCTATTAAAACGGTCTAGAAAAACATCATTGCCATACATTAGGAAAACATGGTCGTAATCTGCATGTGCATCTATTTTTAAACGAGCTGCCAATGTTGTTGGTGAGGTTTTGATAAAAAGCAAATCTGATAATTCATCGAATTGGGTCATATCTAAGATATTTTCACCAGTTTTTACTTTACCTAACCATGCTTTAAAGACCAGTACCGCACCGCCACGCAGTAACATGCTCCACACTTGATGACGAACTTCATCATTTAAACATTCGCATTCATCTTCGAGACGTTGAACCAGTTTTTCTTCTTGTTGCGCTAATTTATCAAACAGACCTAAGCCTTGAGGATGGTAAGCAACAGGGGTAAATACATCAAATTTTAATTCCTCAAACACTTGAAGTGCTAAAGGCACAGCTGCTTGATAAATCGTGTTGAGTGCTTGGATTTGTGTGTCGTGGAGTTTGCTGTGTTTAAAAAGATCTTGCCAATCAATTTCAGGCAAGATTGCATTTGCACCATATTGACGATGAAATTGTTGAGCTTGGTGTAGCCCATGTGGAACAGTTTCTGAAATATTCATGGTTAAAAATCCTATTTAAAATTGAATTCAAGCGCTGTTTTTGTTTTCCTAAACATGAGCGTGATTTTGTCTTGAAGTAATTTTTGATTTATCTGAGATGCAATAGGAATAAGACTAAAGTTGTAGATAGGGTAAAAAGTGTTTTTTTATTTTTTAAAATCATATAAATAGAAAATTGTAACTAACTATACAAGTGTATATTTACTATTTTGATGTTATTTGCCATAGAAAAGAGGGCTTTGAAGTTTTTAGTCAATAAATGGGTTCAAGTTTTGCTATTTTTTGAATGCTTTTGCACAAAGCTTAAAAAAAATTGCTATTCCACTTAAAAAATTGCGTTACAAAACCTCTAGAATGCAACGATCTAGAGGTTGTAAATGTTTCAAAACATTAAAGAAGAACGTGATCAATAAACTGAAAAGGGTTGAACGTAGTGGAAGATTATTTAGAAATCTTCAAGCCAGATAACCATGCTCGAAGAGAAGCAGGTTTCAATGGTTTCTTCAACAACACCACGTTGAGGTCTTTAACACGTTCTGGTAATTCAGGATCAGAATCTGCAGTAATCAGTGCTGAAGGAACATTTTCCTGACGGTTTTCGACAATAAAATCTAAGCCAATTTTGCCGTGATTTAAATGCTGATCAACCAGCCAGACTTGAATATTTTCTTTTTGAATAATTTCCAAAGCTTGTTCAGGTTCAGTGGCTTTAAAGACTTGATAACCCCATTTGGTCAGTAGCGTTGCCATACCCTCTAAAATCGTATCATCATTGTCCAAACATAAGATTTTATAAGCTTTGGCTTTTAATGGTACCGCTTGTACAGGTGATGAAACCACTTTAGGTGCTGCTACCATTGGCACATCAATCATAAAGCATGAACCTTTACCCAATTCAGAGTAAACATGCACAGGATAATCAAGCAAACTGGTCATACGTTGTACGATTGCTAGACCAAGCCCTAGGCCTTGCTCACCCCATGGCGAGGTATGTCCACAACGCTCAAACTCTTGAAACAGCTTAATGCGTTGTTCTTCTGCAATCCCCGGACCGGTATCCCAGACACCGATACGGATATGATTTGGGCGATTGGACGCGCGTAACACACCAACAATCACACGTCCACGAGCAGTATAACGTAAGGCATTACTAACAAAGTTTTGGATGATACGGCGAATCCATTGTGGGTCGGTATCAATCCAGAATTGGGCATCATGGACATGCAATTGGATATTGCGTTGTGCAGCGATTGATTTAAATTGCAGTTCTAAATCACTCAATAAATCATGCAGCGGATAAGCTTGGCGTTTCGGTTGGATTGAACCACCTTCCAGTCGTGCAATATCCAAAAGGGCAGACAACATACTCTCAGCACCATGTAAGGCACGATCAAGCTGTTGTAAGGTTTTACGATCTTCATCCGATTGTACGCTTTGTTCTAAAGCCGTACTGAATAAGCGTGCTGCGTGCATCGGTTGAAGCAAATCGTGACTGGCTGCTGCAATAAAGCGGCTTTTTGACATATTGGCTTTGTCGGCTTGCTCACGTGCCAGTTGTTGTTCAGATAAGGCATTTGCAAGCTGTTGAGTACGGTCCGACACACGTGCTTCAAGTACCGCTTCATTTTCACGGAATGCAGTAATATCCGCAAAGGTTGTAACAAAACCACCACCTTCAATGGGATTACCACGCATTTGAATCACACGGCCATCTTTACGAATCCGTTCAAACTCATGTGCGCTACCGACTTTCATCCAATGAATTCGCTTACGTACATGTTCTTCTACCGAGCCTGGACCACATTCGCCACGCTCTGCGTTATAACGAATCAAATCGGCAATTGGGCAACCGACATAGACTAAATCTTTTGGATAATCAAACAACTTTAAATATTGATTGTTCCACGCGACCAAACACATGTTTTCATCAACCACACTCACCCCTTGGGTCATGTGGTCAATCATGGTCATGATGAGATTTTGGTTAAAGCGTTGCCATTGTGACGCTTGGTCAAGAATATTTGCCACTTGGCCCAAAGCCAAGCCATTATTGACCATAGCCGTGGTGAGTAATGTCCGTGCTGAGGCTGCACCGATTGTGCCTGCGAGGTATTGTTCAGTGAACCGCCACCACATCCCATTGGCACTGCTATTCTCATTGAGCACCACATTATTCATGGTGCAAAATTGCTGAAAGGCATGGGTTGCTGGGCCTTCACCAGTAATCCGTTTGGCAAGTGCAATCAGATCGCCGACTTTAAGTTTAGCGACATCATGGTGTAAATAATTAATATCGGTAGAGGTATTTTGTGCAGGTAAGGGCTTGGTTTCATAATAGAAAAAGCTCTCTGCCTGAATTTGCTCAGCAATACTTGGGCGATAAATACGAGAGACCCAAATATATAAAGTAATATTTAAGCCAAGTGCCCAGATTACACCATGGGTAAGCGGGGCAAAAGATTCAAAGCCAAATAAGGCTTCTGGTCTTAACCATTCAATATTTAAAGGTCCAAACATCAAAAATTGATGTGCAAACTGGCTATATTCAACAGGTAAGCTACGTAAAATCGTTGGTAATAATAAGGTATATGACCAAAGGATAAAGCCTACGACCAAGCCTGCATAAACCCCTTGGCGACTTCCACCACGCCAGTATAAACCACCAATTAAAGCCGGCGAAAATTGTGCAACTGCACTAAATGCCAATAACCCAAAGGTGGATAATTGGTCAATATCATTAAAGAAGTGGAAGAATAAAAATCCAAGTAACATTACCGCTAAAATACACACACGACGGGTAAATTTAAGTACCTGTGGTAAGCGCTTGTCATGACGAGAAAGAATGCCAAACTTCCATAGAGAAGGCATAATCAAGTCATTACTGAGCATGATGGACAGTGCCACAGACGAGACTAACAGCATACCTGTTGATGCTGAAAAACCGCCTAAAAATGCCAGTAAAGATAACCAGTCTTGGTTATAACTAATTGGCAATGAGAGTACCGCAACATCAGGAATGGTCAGATATTTAGGTGCTGCATGAAGAGCCCAACTGGCAATTGGAATAATGGCAATAATGGTCAGAATCAAATATGCCGCAAACCACCGTCTTGCACCACGAATATGTTTTTCATCGCGTAATTCAACCACTGCCACATGGAACTGACGTGGTAAACAGATAATCGCCAATGAGGCCAATAATGTTTGAACCCAGAAAGTGTCAGGCACACCAAACAGTTGTACTTCATGAAAAGTCTTTTGCACATCCTGTGAGATTTGTACGATATTTTGTGGATGATCAAAAATAAAGAAAAAGGCCACGCAGAGCAGGGCAAATAGTTTTACAAATGATTCAAAAGCAACAGCAAGCATTAAACCGCCATGTTGTTCGGTATTGGCAATTTGTCTTGTACCAAACATCATGGCCAAGATCGCCAATACAGCGGTAAGACCAAGCACACCATTGGTGGTGGTGGAGACCACTTGGGTATTGTGATCGAGCATGACGGAAGCGCTAAGCGCAATGGCGCGTAATTGTAGTGCTAAGTAAGGAATAATGGCGATTACAGCTAAGATGGTCACTAAGGACGCTAATGTTCCACTTTTACCATAACGTGCTGCGACAAAGTCGGCAATTGAAGAAATCGCATGATGTTGTCGAACGCGACCTAAACGACGCCAAATGTCATAACCCAGCCAGACAAATAATAAAGGTCCTAAATAAATCGGAAGAAAAATAATTCCCTCACGTACTGCAGCTCCTGTTGCTCCATAAAATGTCCAAGATGAGCAATATACCCCCAATGTTAGACTAAAGAGAAGCATCCTGCCGCGCGTACTTAATCGACTCGCATGCTTCTCACCAAAGAAAGCACAAACGAATAGAATGAGGATGTAAAGGGCCAGAACCCCTATAATTAACCAACTGTTCATAAGGACTACAGTATAAAAAGCTGCGCCTATAATAACGCATACATGAACTGTCTCGTTTATTTTGCTCAAAATTTAACGACCAAAGTCTAAGTTACGAGAACCCCACAATATTGTTAATTTTGACCATGTAAAAAAATATTAAAAAAAGCAACCAGCGTTCTGGTCGCTTATCAAGGAGCATGGTTATGGATGAGAGACAGGTAGAGGCGATTCTACAAAATCCAAAATTCAAGGAAATGGTTGCTAAAAAAAGTAAATTAAGCTGGACATTAACTGCAATTATGTTGTTCGTTTATGTTGGATTTATGCTTTTAGTTGGCTATAACAAAGAATTTTTAATGAGTTCATTTAGTGGTGGCATCACCACTTGGGGGATTCCTTTAGGTTTAGGAATTATTGTTTTATCTTTCGTATTGTGTGGTGTGTACTCATATATCGCCAACAATAAATTGGATCAATTGAATGCAGATGCAATGAAAGAAGTCGAAGCAATCGCCCACGAAAAAGGACTGCACTAAGATGAAATGGAACTCTTTAAAGACTAAAGCAGCTCTTGCATCTACTGCACTGCTTTCTACTGTTGCACAAGCAGGCCCAGATTTAGGTGAAGCTCAGCAGCAAGCGACTAACTGGCATGCAATCATTATGTTTGCAATTTTTGTTGGTTTAACCTTATTTATTACCAAATGGGCTGCAAAACAAACCACCAATACCGCGGATTTCTACACCGCTGGTGGTGGTATCTCTGGTTTCCAAAATGGTTTAGCGATTGCAGGTGACTATATGTCTGCTGCATCGTTCTTGGGTATTTCTGCATTGGTGTTTAGCTCAGGCTTTGATGGCTTGCTTTATTCACTGGGTTTCATGGTTGGCTGGCCAATCGTATTGTTCTTGGTTGCTGAGCGCCTACGTAACTTAGGTAAATATAACCTGTCTGACGTGGTTTCTTTCCGTTTAGAAGAAAAACCAGTACGTACACTTGCAGCAATCAGTTCGCTTGTAGTTGTGGCTTTCTATTTGATTGCTCAAATGGTGGGTGCTGGTCAGCTGATCAAACTGTTATTTGGTTTGAACTATAACATCGCAGTTGTGATTGTTGGTCTTCTGATGATGGCTTACGTGATCTTCGGTGGCATGTTGGCAACAACTTGGGTACAGATCATTAAAGCGGTTATGTTACTTTCAGGTGCAACATTCATGGCGTTCATGGTGATGCATTCTGTCGGTTATAGCTTCTCTGAAATGTTCAGACAGTCTATTGATGTATTTGCAAAAGTACATGATGTCAGTCTTGATGATGCAACCAAAATTATGGGACCAGGCAGTTTGGCGAAAAACCCACTCGATGCTTTATCGCTTGGTTTAGCACTCATGTTTGGTACAGCAGGTTTGCCACACATTCTTATGCGTTTCTTTACAGTTAAAGATGCTAAAGAAGCACGTAAATCTGTGGTTGTTGCAACAGGCTTCATTGGTTACTTCTACTTATTAACTTTCATTATCGGTTTCGGTGCGATCCTTTTCGTATCAAACAACCCACAATTTATTGATGTCGCTAAAATGGCTGTGACTGGCAAACTAGAATTAGTTGGCGGTAACAACATGGCAGCGGTACACCTTGCAGATGCAGTGGGTGGCGATCTGTTTATGGGCTTTATTTCAGCAGTTGCATTCGCAACGATTCTTGCGGTAGTTGCGGGTTTGACACTGTCAGGTGCTTCAGCAATTTCACATGACTTGTACGCAAACGTACTGAAAAAAGGTCAAACAACCCCTGAATCTGAATTACGTATGTCGAAGATTGCAACACTTGGTCTTGCGATTTTTGCGATGATTTTAGGTATTTTGTTCGAGAAGCAAAACGTTGCCTTCATGGTGGGTTTAGCATTCTCTGTCGCGGCGTGTGCAAACTTCCCAGTATTGGTTCTTTCAATGTTCTGGAAAGGCTTAACTACACGTGGTGCTGTTGTAGGTGGTGTTGTCGGTCTAGTGACAGCGGTGACTTTAATTATCTTGTCTAAAGCAGTTTGGGTAGACACATTAAAAATCTCTGATACTCCGATCAACTCATTCAATGGTCCTGCAATCTTTGCTATGCCATTAGCATTCATCTGCTGCTGGTTGTTCTCTGTGACAGATAAATCTGCACGTGCAGAAGCAGAGCGTAAAGCATTTGATGCACAGTTTGTACGTTCACAAACAGGTATTGGTATCTCTGGTGCTTCAGATCACTAAGTGATTTGAGATCAGCCTAAAAAACACCTTCTCGAAGGTGTTTTTTTATGGGTGATGCAAAGCCAGAACTCCATCATCCCAGTTTCAGCTTTTAAGCGATATAAAGCTTGTTTTATGCAGATTGATCAGTTGAATGATCACGAAAAATTGAAAGGATTTAAGAAACCCCATGAATATGTTAATTTGAATGTTTAAAAGAACAATCAGAATCAGAAAATATGCGTTCAATGATCGAATTTTGGAAAGGTTTTAAACAATTACCGTCAGCATGGTTATTGTTGGTCCAACTGCTTATTTTAGTTTTATCTGTCTATACCAATGCCAGCAGAAGTTATCAAATTTTAACTTGGTTACTCGGTGTCTCTGCATTACTGATTATTGCCAAAGTGATTCGACAAACACCGACATTTACACTGTTGGGCTTAACCTTTGTCACGGGGGCATTTGTAATGTCCTTTCTGATGCTGATTGGCTTTCATTCTGTTACTTTGCAAATCTTTGCACATTCATTTGAAGCAGCCGCTTATTTTTGTGCAGCATATGGTCTAATCCGCTATATGTTTGCAGATCGTTATTTAACCAAAGATGAACTGTTTGCTGCGGGTGCGGTATTTACCCTGATCGCATGGGGATTTGCCTTCTTATACAGTATCTGTCAATTGATGGTTCCACAGAGCTTTCAAAACCCAAATCATGTTGCAGACTACCAATCTTGGCTGGATTTATTGTTCATTAGTTTTAGTCTGCAATCGGCAACAGGATTGTCCGATTTGATTCCTGTTGCGCCTGCTGCACGGGTGATTTCAATGTTGCAAATGTTCTGTGGCGTGATGTATTTTGCCCTGATCGTCTCACGGATGATTGCCCTGCAATATATTGAAAATAAACCAAAATCATGAACTAATGATCTTGTTACATTTAGTAAATTGTTGAAAATGTTAATTTAAATTATAATGTGGCCTGAATCCAATCGCTGTTCTACAGGATTCGTCTTTTTTCACACCTGTGAATGCCTTTTTTTGACTTTAAAAAGTCTGTCCATTGAGTATAAAAACCTGGGGGAAATATGCCTTCCAAAAAAATCACTTGGTTTGACAATGTCAATCCAAATGTTTTCTTGAGCACTGTTGGAATTATTGCGCTTTTTTTAGCCGTTGTTGTCTTTGCACCAAATGCCTTTGAACTGATTACTCAAAGGATGAACCGCTGGATCACCGATTCATTTAGTTGGTTCTATGTTTTATCTGTCGCAATATTTTTAATTGTGCTGATTTTTATTGCCTTTTCTGACATGGGTAAAATCAAGCTTGGACCTGATCATAGCCAGCCTGAGTATAGTAATGGGTCATGGTTTGCCATGCTATTTACTGCGGGTATGGGGATCGGGTTAATGTTCTTCAGTGTTGCAGAACCTGTCATGCATTATGTCAATCCACCTACCGGTGATCCACAAACCATTGAATCTGCCCAAGAAGCAATGAGAATTACCTTTTTCCATTGGGGCTTACATGCTTGGGCTATCTATGCGGTTGTAGGTTTAACGCTGGCTTATTTTGCTTTTCGCTATAACTTGCCACTCAAAGTTCGTTCGGGTTTATTTCCGATTATTGGCCAACGAATTCATGGTCCAATCGGAGATGCGGTCGATACTTTTGCCACCATTGGTACCGTATTTGGTGTAGCTACCACGTTAGGATTTGGGGTAACGCAAATTAACTCTGGCTTAAATTATTTATTTGGCTGGGAAAGTAATATTAGCACCCAAATCTTTTTGATTATTGTGGTGAGTACGCTGGCTTCATTGTCGGTTTTCCTTGGATTAGATAAGGGAATCAAACGACTTTCTGAACTGAATCTAATTTTAGCCTTGGTATTACTGGGCTTTGTATTCCTTGCCAGTTCCAGTATTTATATCCTGCAAGCAACCATTCAAAACGCTGGGCAGTATATTTCGAATTTATTTAGCATGACCTTTAATTTATATGCTTATCAATCGAATGGCTGGATTGGGGGGTGGACCATTATGTATTGGGCATGGTGGATTTCTTGGTCACCATTTGTCGGTATGTTTATTGCGCGTGTTTCAAAAGGTCGAACCATTCGAGAGTTTATTGTCGGTGTACTGCTTATTCCGACAGGCTTTACCTTGATCTGGATGGGATTTATTGGCAATGCTGCCTTGTTTAGTATTATGGAACAAGGGCAGACGGGGCTGATTTCTGCGGTACAAAAAGATTCATCAGTTGCATTGTTTGAGTTTTTAACCCATCTGCCTTTTTCAGGTGTGTTTAGTCTTATTGCGACACTCCTAGTGGTGTTGTTCTTTGTTACCTCTGCGGATTCTGGTGCATTGGTGACCGATTATCTCACTGCGAAAACAGAAAATTCGCCGATATGGCAACGCTTGTTCTGGACTGTTTTAATGGCGGTCTTGTCGATCATTCTATTAATGGTTGGTGGGCTAGGCGCACTACAATCGGCCACCATGATGAGTGCCTTACCATTCACCTTTATTATGCTGTTGTTGTGTTGGGGCTTAGTCAAAGCATTGCGCTTAGATGTCACCAAGATGCAGGCTTTACAAGTGGCAAGAATCACGCCGAGAGCTGTGCAAAACCCACGTAGTTGGCAGCAACGTTTGGGCTTAATCATGCACTATCCGCATACGTTGGCCGAAGTACAACATTATATTCAGGTTGATGTGATTAAGGCTTTTGAAAGTATTCGTTTTGAGTTTAAACGCCGTGATTTAAATGTGGTGATTAAAGAAACCGAAGACGGTGTTCAACTGAGTGTGGATCATCATGATGAGTTCAATTTTATCTATAAAGTCATTGCACGCAAAATGGTTGCGCCAAGCTTTATGATGAATGAAGAACATCAGGAAACCGATGATTTTTATCAAGCAGAAATATTTTTAAGAGAAGGTGGTCAAAACTATGATGTGATGGAGTGGACGCAAGAAGACTTGATTCAAGACATCATTGACCAATATGAACGCCATCTACATTTCTTAAATGTACTGAGAAACTAAGTTGTTTATTTAAAAAACAAAGGCAATAAAAAAGGACTCGTATGAGTCCTTTTTTTGATTCAATTTCTAAGCAACTTAGAAACGGAATTTAGCGTTTAAGCCAACAGTTTGCGTATCACCAACATACGAAATTGCTTGGCCTTTATTGTTTTCGTAGTTTGCATTTACGTAGCTTGCACCAACTGCAATCGCAGGCGTGATGAAGTAGTTTACGTTTGCACCCCAAGCTGAATCAGGCGTACCTTCGTAGCTAGACGCTGCGTAAGAAGCACCAACGCTTAATTGTGGGTTCAAATAGAAATCAGTTTTGAACTGGTATGCAGTCGCATCACCATAGATGATGCCTGATTCAAACGCTAAAGACATATTTGTACCGTCAATACCGCCAACGTATTTAGCACGTGCAGTGATTGCGTCTTGGTCTTCACCAATTGTTGCAGCTTCAGCAGTCGCTTTAGCAACGCCGTTACCCATAACATTGAATGCATCTAAAGCAACTTGGTCAGCAACGTTAGTGTAACCAACAGCGACTAAGAAGTTTTGAGTAGGAAGAGCACCCACTTCTAATGCAAAACGATCGCCTTGATCATTTGGCAAGCCATTTTTACCGTCAAGGATTGTGTGGCTATAAGAAGCACTTGCGTATGCAGGTACATATGGAGTAGGAACATAAAGTTCAGCTTTAGCGCCGTAGTTATGTGCAACTACACCAGCGTCTAATTCGCCATAGTTATATGCTAAAGAAACATTTGATGCTTGGTTTAAGAACGCTGCTTCAGCCAATGGACCTTTTGAAGAGTCAACATTTTTGAAGTAGTAAGTACCTTGCAAACCACCAGTGAAATCTTTGTCATTTTCAGTTGTATCGATATACTCTGATTGACCTTGAATTTCAAATTGGTATGCTTGAGCGCCGGTCATGGCTAATAATAAAGCAGTGGCTAAACCGAGTTTTTTCATAATCTTTTCCAATAGGAGAAATTGGTGAAACAGACGGCATTGTATTGTAACAAGATATTAAGTCAATGATGTTTAAGGCCACTGTTTACAAAGTAGATACATGAAATTTACATTGTTTAAAAAACGTACATTTAAACAGCTTTACGTCAACCTAGAAAAAAACTTAATTAGAACAACAGACTAAATTCAGACAAAAGTTTTATTTCATATAAAACAGATATCAAATTGTTAAATTAATACATTCATTTTATTGTTTATTTGTGTTTTTTGATCGATATTACCGATGGTTGTTTTGCGATCAATGTCAAGAAAATGTCATTAAATTCTGCTTATTTTTAGAATTAATTTGTGATTGTATAATCATTTCATGTGAATATTGTTGTTTTATTCTCAATTATTTATAAAAACGATAATTAATTTATATCCGATCAATTTAATAGGTTTTACAAAGTAAAAGATATTTTGGATAATGAGTCAATAAAGTTCATTCATTTTAAATGAATTTTTTTGAGATTTAGAGTTTATATGCCCAGCTTTCCCCAAGGTTGGGCTTTTTTTTTATTTAAAAATTCAAAGCAAATCGTATTAAACAGACAATAAAAATATCGCACCAATATGTAGCATAATTAAGCAAAAGGTGAATTGTGTTGGCATGATTCTTGCCAAAAAAATCCCAATTTTCAAAGAAAACTGGGATTTTTCGCCAAAATCTGGAGCAAATCAATAAATTCTGCTGAGGAATATTAATAAATTGCCCTAATGAAGTGCATTATGCACCAATATATTGCACCTGTAAATATTTTCTTACATTCAATTTAAAAAATAATTCATGGGCTCATCTACACTATTTCAGATTGAGTCAATGCCTAAGTAAAGTTTATGAGTAATTACCGATTTAAATCTAAAATAAAAAGCAGTGTATTGATCATTCTGAGTAGTGTGGCATTTTCAGGTTGTGTTTCTAATGCCAATTTGCATGATCCAGCGTCATCACAAAGAACAAGTGAAATCCCGTTGTTGTTTAATTATGCGCAAACTCAAGCCGTCTTTGTGACTTATGATGGAACTCAATTTAAACGTTATGGGAATGATTTAAATAGAGCCAAGACTGCCTATATTCCAGCCTCTACTTTTAAAATGTTGAATGCCTTAATTGGTTTGCAACATGCGAAAGCGACGAATACAGAAGTATTTAAGTGGAATGGAGAAAAAAGATCTTTTCCTGCATGGGAAAAAGATATGACCTTGGCACAAGCAATGCAGGCTTCAGCCGTACCTGTATATCAGGAGTTGGCACGACGTATTGGCTTGGATTTGATGAGTAAAGAAGTCAAGCGTGTTGGTTTTGGCAATATACAAATTGGTCAACAGGTAGATAATTTCTGGCTAGTCGGCCCATTGAAAATTACCCCAGAACAAGAAGCTAAATTTGCTTATCAATTGGCAAACAAAACATTACCTTTTGATGATGCTGTACAGCAACAAGTTAAAGATATGCTCTATGTCGAAAGACGGGGTGATTCCAAGCTTTATGCCAAAAGTGGATGGGGAATGGATGTGGAGCCACAAGTGGGGTGGTACACAGGATGGGTGGAACAGCCGAATGGTCAGATCACTGCTTTTGCTTTAAACATGCACATGCAGACAGGGGATGATCCTGCTGAACGCAAGCAACTGACATTAAGTATTTTGGATAAATTAGGCTTATTCTTTTATTTGAGATAAATACAGTAGATAAAAAAATGCCCAGTTTATTGGGGGAAACTGGGCAATAAAAAAAGGTATATTTTCAAATCATGAGAATTTCTATCTAAGTCCAATTTTATGCAAATTCTATTTATATGTAAAATGTGAATTTTGAATATTACTCATCTATAAAAACGATAATATAAAGGCGTTGAACGCTGTAGATTAAACTTGATTATGTGGAGTAGTTTATGTGTATATATTCTATAATATAAACAAAATTTCTTTAGCTTTATTGCGATATAACTTCCCACAGGACCATGGTGATGGTGCATGAACTCAGATCAGAACAAATAAGCACGCGTTTGCTTATCCTCATGTCAGTCATCATTTTGTCTGTTTTGTTAATTGCTGTTCCACAAATCATCAGTAATTATCGAGAGTATAGTCGAGCAAATCGAGCTTTAGTCAATATTCAAGCCTTGCAAGTTTTTGCTGAAACATCCAATAAAATTTCACGGGAAAGAGCGCCAACAAATAAAGCAATGTCGAGCACGACAGCAAATTTTCCAGACAGAATAAAAGAATTGCAGGACTATCGTAAGGACGTAGATCAGCAGATTAATTTAACCGTCGAGACCTTAAACAAGGCGGGGTTTACCAGTTTGGCGGATCAAGTTGATGTTCAGTTAAGACATGATTTGAACATCGCCCGCAAACAAGTCGATGCTTATTTAGCCTTACCGTTAAAAGAACGTAATTCAGTGCAAATGGATCAAGTGATTCAGGGAATGTTTCGGGCGTGGGACAGTTGTAGAGCCATGTTGCAGCAATTAATTAATCATTCAAAAAAGAATAATAGCGATGTGACGGATTATGCTTCAATTGTGCTGATATTGGCTGATTTACGTGATCAATCTGGACGAGTTGCGTCTAACATCATGGCACCCCTAAGCTTTTCCGAACCCCTGCCTGAATATAACAAAGCACGCTCATTACAAACGCAAGAACAGGTTAAATATTTATGGCGT
Organism: Acinetobacter sp. GW821-FHT01E09; assembly: GCF_059422385.1. Lineage (NCBI taxonomy): Bacteria > Pseudomonadati > Pseudomonadota > Gammaproteobacteria > Moraxellales > Moraxellaceae > Acinetobacter > Acinetobacter sp. GW821-FHT01E09. The sequence goes on along the minus strand of NZ_JBWKWU010000001.1, from coordinate 4,405,592 downwards.
TTGATGGATACCATGCAAATAGAGTCTTTAAAAACGCCAGAGTATCTTTATTTATATGGTCAGGTGAAAACTCAATTTATTGACCAAGGTTTACCCATCGTAAATCGTTTGGTGCAAGAGAGTAGAAATCAGCAGCCTTATTTTTTAACGGCAAACCAACTGACAGATGCAATCGTGGATAAGTTTACCACGGTGGTAAATTTACAAAAATATCTACTTGAAACTCATGCCTTAAGTGCACGTCATCGAATGGAATCGGAGCAACGTCAATTTTTTATCACGTTATTTATTTCTCTTTTGTCATTGTCGGTCGCAGTTTTTACGATGTTATATACACGTAAAAAATTATTTGAACCCTTGATATATGCAAGAAATATGATTTTGGAACTGTCTCAAGTACAAGAACGTGATTATCTAGGGGATGCTTCGATACAAACCAAAGAGGTGCATACCCTAACTGATGCGCTTGATAAATTAAAAGAAATGCTCAAGCAACGTGATGCTTTTGAATTTCAATTACAAAATAGCGCCAACACTGACAGTTTAACCGGTGTCTCAAATCGATTGGCTTTAGATGTTTATTTAAAAAATATTGCGACACAAACCGAGCGGTTTCAAGAGTTGACCTTGATCATGGTGGATATTGATAATTTTAAATATGTGAATGATCGCTTTGGGCATATTTTAGGTGATTCGGTTATTGTTGAAATTGCTCGATGTTTAAAAGCAAATATTGCGCAATCTGATTTGATTGTACGTTTTGGTGGCGATGAATTTTTGATTTTGATTGATCGTATTCAATGGGATTGGGCGTTGCAAATTTCTGAAAGCATTTTGGCTGATGTCTCACGGTTAAATTTTAACAGTTCTATGTCTAACGAACAGCTCAATGTTTCTGTCAGTATTGGCGTGGCAACTGGGGCTGAAAGTTGGGAAGCCTTATTTAATCGGGCAGATGCATCGCTATTTAAGGCCAAAGCACAAGGTCGAAATAAAGTCGTGGGATGATCGACTGGGAATCTTGATGATGATTAACCGGTTAGAAAATATTGATTGATCATCAGCATTCAATAATAAGAATATTGAATTATTTTGCAGTGACTTTACGTAACTCAGCATACAATTGATTTAAAAATTGTTGCTGTTCTGCATTGTCTTGAAAGTGACGTTGATACAGGACACTACAGCTTTCCACATCGACAATATTATTGAGATTAAATGACCAATCCTCTGTATTTTTAATACCAATCCCCAGATCATCACCACAACGTTGCCACTGTTTGGAGAAACCAGAGTTTTGATTGGCAGCAAGCTGCTTAAATTCTGCTTTAAGGCTAAAGCCGCGCATTTCTGAGTTGGTGAATTTGTTGATCGCACTGATTGGTACACCACCCCAAGTGATGGTTTTTCCACTCGGCATTGAGATGCTTTGCAGTTTACTTTCACTCATTAACTGACTTTGTCTGCCGGTTTTAAAGCCCTGTTTTTCGTAGGTCAAAGTAGAGCCAATAGGAAGCTGTATTTTTTTAATCAGTAAGGGCTGGGTGGTGATAAAATAAGGATTGTCTGGTCTGCCATTACCACCGGCAATGTTTATACTACAACTGCTGAGTAAACAGATACTTGGGACTAAAAAACATAAGGAAAGAAGCTTCATAAGGAAAATATCCTGTGCTATGCATTGATCTTGCCTTGTTTAAATTAGAAATGCAAAATTTGCTCAGCAAATCCTCAAATTAAGCCAATGATTATTGGAATATATAAGAGAAAGCCGCGAATCTGAGTTTTATAAAAATTATATGAGCTATTAAATTTCAAGATTAGATGATTAATCTCCCCCCCTAAGCCCTATGGGATAAAGGGAGAAACTCCCTCCTTATTTAATGGAGGGAGGGGAAGATGCAGGGAATTACTTCAACAACGGCTTTAAGAATTTCGCTGTATGTGAAACTTTGGATTTCACCACCTGTTCTGGGGTACCTTCCGCAATAATCTGACCACCACCTGCGCCACCTTCAGGGCCTAAATCAATCACCCAGTCCGCCGTCTTAATTACATCGAGATTATGCTCAATCACCACAATGGTATTGCCCTTATTGCGTAGTTCATGAAGAATATCGAGCAGTTTGGCAATATCATGGAAATGCAAACCAGTGGTTGGCTCATCCAGTACATACAAGGTTTTACCTGTATCGCGTTTTGCCAGCTCACGCGCCAGTTTGACCCGTTGCGCTTCACCACCAGATAGCGTTGTTGCAGACTGACCTAAGCGGATATAGCCTAACCCGACTTGGTTTAAGGTTTCCAAACGACGGTGAATCACAGGGATTGCATCAAAGAAATGCATCGCATCTTCGACGGTCATTTCCAATACATCAGAAATATTCTTGCCTTTATAACCAACTTCCAAGGTTTCACGGTTATAACGCTGACCATGACAGTTATCACAAGGCACGTACATATCGGGTAAGAAGTGCATGGCAACTTTGATCATACCATCCCCCTCACACACCTCACAGCGCCCGCCTTTGACGTTAAACGAGAAACGACCTGCAGCATAACCACGGGCTTTAGCTTCAGGGGTTTGCGCAAACAATTCACGAATCGGGGTAAATAAACCAGTATATGTCGCTGGGTTAGAACGCGGAGTACGCCCAATCGGACTTTGGTCAATGTCTACCACTTTATCAAGGAACTGTAAGCCATCAATCGAATCAAACTTTTCAGCAGTTAAGGTGGTTGCACCATTTAATTGCGTCGCTGCAAGTGGTAACAGGGTACGGTTAATTAAGGTGGATTTACCTGAACCTGAAACACCTGTCACACAAGTCATTACACCTAAAGGAATCGTCAAATCAACATTTTGTAAGTTATGCCCTGATGCGCCCATCAGTTTAATTTGTTCTTCAGGCTTAGGCGGTTTAACTCGCTCTTTGGGTACTGCAATTTTTAACTTACCAGAGAGGTATTTTCCTGTTAGAGAGTTCTCGTTGGCTGCAAGTTCATCATAGGTTCCTTCGGCAATGATATGACCGCCATGTACACCAGCCCCCGGACCGATATCAATAATATGGTCGGCTGCACGGATTGCATCTTCATCATGCTCAACCACTAAAACGGTATTGCCCAGATCACGCAAACGAACCAGTGTTTCCAATAAACGATCATTATCACGTTGGTGTAAACCAATGGATGGCTCATCTAAAACGTACATCACCCCCATTAGACCAGCACCAATTTGTGAGGCTAGGCGGATACGTTGTGCTTCACCACCTGAGAGTGTTTCAGCAGAGCGAGACAGGCTTAAATAATTTAAACCGACTGATACAAGGAAGTGCAAACGCTCGCGAATTTCTTTAAAAATTTTATCAGCAATTTCACCTTTGGCACCTTCAAGATTTAAATCTTGATAGTAGCTTTCAGCATCACCAATCGACATTTTGGTAATTTGGGCAATGGTTTTGTCTTTAACACGGACATGACGTGAAATTTCATTTAAACGTGAACCGCCACAAGCATCACAAGCGGCATTGGATAAATACTGCGCCAGATCATCACGGACATAATTAGATTCAGTTTCACGATAACGACGCTCTAAATGAGGCAAAATGCCTTCAAAAGGTTGTACCCGATTGTGTTTACGACCACGTTCATCGATATAGCTAAGATCAACTTTTTCTTTGCCTGTACCGTAAAGAAATTTCTTTTTCGTATCAGCGTCGAGTTCATTCCAAGGCGTGTCTAACGAAAACCCAAAATGATCTGCAACTTTCTGAATCATGCTGTAATAGTATGGACGTTGTCTGTCCCAGCCGCGGATTGCGCCTTGGCTAATAGAAACATCTGGACTTGGAATGAGTTTTTCAGCACTGAAATGACTACGGGTACCTAAACCGTCGCAGACAGGACAGGCACCAAATGGATTATTGAACGAGAACAAACGTGGTTCGAGTTCAGCAACAGCACGGTCGCATTCAGGGCAGGAATGTTTTGCTGAAAATACACGGTCAGGATGTTCACCACCCATCCACGATAAAATCGCCAGATCACTGCCTAAACGTAAGGCTGTTTCAAAGCTTTCGGCAATTCGGTTACCTAAGTCATCACGGACTTTAAAGCGGTCAACCACAACTTCAATGGTGTGCTTTTTCTTTTTATCGAGTTCTGGTGGTGTATCGATATCAATCACTTCACCATCCACGCGCGCGCGGACAAAACCTTGGCTTTGTAATTGCTCAAACAGGTTACTGTATTCGCCTTTACGCTCACGAACAACTGGTGCAAGGAGCATCAACGCTGTACCTTCTTCCAGTCCTTTCACTGCATCGACCATTTCAGAAACAGTTTGTGCAACCATCGGCAAGTCATGCTCTGGGCAGTAAGGTGTACCAACGCGTGCATAGAGTAAACGTAAATAGTCGTAGATTTCAGTAATGGTTCCCACGGTTGAACGTGGGTTATGGCTGGTAGATTTCTGTTCAATCGCAATCGCAGGGCTTAAACCTTCAATTGAATCAACTTCAGGCTTTTCCATTTGTGAAAGGAACTGACGTGCATAAGCAGATAAAGATTCGACATAACGGCGCTGACCCTCAGCATATAAGGTATCGAAAGCCAGAGATGATTTCCCTGAGCCTGAGAGTCCTGTGATGACCACAAACTTGTCACGTGGAATATCGAGTGACACATTTTTTAAATTATGGGTACGTGCGCCTCGAATACGGATATGACTTTGACTCATAAAAGCTTTCTCGAAATTATGCGAATTAAAGGGGTATATGATAGCGATTTAATTTTGTTCAAGCTGTAAAAAATAGTTTTTAAACGACAAATTGTGTCATGTAACTGACCATTTAAAACTGTGATGGAGTTTGAGTTTTTGAATAAAATAATAATATTCATATGTTTATGATAGTTTTCAATAATTTTTAGGGTCGCATTCAGCTAATTTAAAATCAAAGCTATAATTTATTTAAAATAAGTTATTGAAGAAAAATGAGATATGCAGTCAGTTTTTTGACGCTGCGCTAATTTCTGAGTACTTATTGCGATATTGCATAGGGTAGAACGAATAAACCAGATCAGCTTTAAGATTGGTCCTGTGATGCAATCAATAACCACTTATCTAAAAAAGAGAATTGTTAGACAAAGGTTCTGTGATTAACCATTGTTTTTATTATAAAATGTGTGATATATATCGCACTTGTGGAGGGCTCGAAAATGAATATACGAAAAATTATATCAGTTATTTGTTTTGCATTTTCTTGCAATGTCTTGGCAGGCGAGACTTCACAAGTTTTATTTGATCAAGTGTTAAATTTAAAACCCAATCAATTGTACGAATTAGAATTAGAAGATGTACAAGCGGGGGATCAGATTTGGACAGCGGTTTATTTGGTTGGACGACAAAATTATCCAGGACTTACTGCAAAAGTTGAGTTTGTTATGGACAATCAGGGCCTGTTAAATAAAGCCAATCCCAGTGAGCATACTGTATATCAAACACTGATTGCAGAAAATTTGACGCAAACCAATCAATATTCACTCAAGCAATTCAAAGGCTTAAACACATTCATTGAAGATGCTTCAGAACAGCTGATTACAGATCCGATATTGGAAAAAACAGATAGCATTCGTATTTATAGTCAAGTGAATGACTGGATCCCTGAATACAACACTTATGAACCCACCAAAGTGAAATTTGGCATTCAAAATCCTTTGGATTTTGACATTGTTGCGGCTTATGTTTTGGTGGGCAAGGGTGAAAAGCCTGCTGAACTCAGTGAATTAAATTTTAAAAATATTCAAGCCACTTATGCCTCACCTTTACCGCCAGTACCAGCTGATTTTACCCAAGCTGAAGTGAATAAATCTGAGACGCACTTGAGTAGAAGTGAGCTAAAATTTATCTTTTTTATTGTGATGGCGATTGTCATGGGCTTGGTTGCGTTTATTAACCGTGGCAAATTAAAACGCGCTTTTTAAAGCTTTAACTTATAGCGCATTAAATTTCTAATATTTTAGATTTCAAATTTACACGCTTGGCGTAAACTCTTGCACTGATCATGTGTTCGAGTAATTTTAGATGTTGTCTTTATTTTTGAAATGTATTCTGGGTGCAGCAGTGGTTTTGTTGATTTCAATTCTTTCAAAAAGTAAGGCATTTTATATTGCAGGTTTAGTCCCACTTTTTCCAACGTTTGCATTGATCGCACATGTGATTGTGGCGCAGGAAAAAGGTGCTGAAGCCTTAAAGCAAACAGCTTTATTCGGGCTGTGGTCGTTGATACCGTATTTCATTTATTTGTTCACGGTCTATTTATTGGCAACTAAGCTTTCGATGTGGTCTTGTTTAGGGATTGCAATGTTATGCTGGATTGTGGCTGCTGCTGTTTTGATTTATGCATGGCAATTGTTTCAGAATGGATCGGTTTTATGATTTATTGAATCAATAAAAAGAGTTGCAATGAATACTTTTGAGTTGATTGTAAAGTTAATGAGCCTTTGATCAAGGCTCATTTTTAATAATGAGCTGTTTAAACAATAAACTGTTTTGGGCTTTCTAGGTTCTTAATGGCATTGTAAATTTGATCTGCATGATTACACACAATCAGTTTTGCCCGATGCTGAGGTGGTAAAAAACCTTCAATAACAGCATGGTCTAATTGCGCAATCAAATGGTCATAGAAACCATTGACGTTATATAACATCATCGGTTTTTGATGTTGATTCAATTGTCCCCATGTCGCGACTTCTAGAATTTCCTCAAAGGTACCAAAGCCACCTGGTAGTGCGACAAAAGCACTCGCTCGTTCAGCCATCATTGCTTTACGTTCATGCATGTTTTGCACAATATGTAATTCTGTTAATTGGTTATGGGCAATTTCATAATCCAGCATAAATTCGGGAATAACACCAACGACATCACCACCATGTTCCGTGACCGTATCTGCAACTTGGCCCATTAAGCCAATACTTGCACCGCCATAGACGATTCCAAAACCTTGTTCTGCGATGCCTTGGGCAAGTTGGATGGCTTTTTCTCGATAGGTGGGGTTATTTCCAGGTCGGGAGCCACAATAGAGCGCGATTAAACATTGTGTGGCTTTATGTTGTTGTTGATCTAATTCGAAAGGTTTATTCATCATTACAGGCAATACACTATTCATAATTTATTTTTTCACCTTAACTTATCATGTTCTTATACATTTCTACTACTTTAAGTAAGAAATGTGACAAAAACATGTTGTGTTATCGGCGCTTTTGCAATGATTTGTATCACTTTGATTTTGTATTTAATTTTAGATAAATCAGTAAAAATCCTGATAAATGAGATGAAATTCCTATCTGGATTGCCTATAATTAACGCTTATTTATCAACAAATGAATCATCATGGGTAGTGGTTGTAGTCGCTCCGAAAATGCACAATCTTTAGACAAAATAATAGTTCAAAATACACTAAAGTTTTCTTCTCAATTCCGAAATTTACAGTTCTCACATGCTGAAAATAGCTATTGCACATTTTCAATGGAGCAAGATCAATGATACTTGAGTGGATGTCTGATCCTTCTGCATGGGTTGGTCTTGCAACTTTAGTTGTTTTAGAAATCGTTTTGGGTATTGATAACCTTGTATTTATTGCAATTTTGGCAGAAAAACTTCCGCCTGAACAACGTGATAAAGCAAGGATTATTGGGCTTTTACTTGCCCTCTGTATGCGAATGGTGTTACTGGCATCCATTGCATGGGTGGTGACATTAACCGAACCATTATTCCATCTCTTTGAGCATGCTTTTTCTGGCCGTGATCTGATCTTGCTGTTTGGTGGTGTGTTCTTATTGTTTAAAGGCACAATGGAACTACATGAACGCCTTGAAGGTGGTCAGGATCTTAAAGAAGAAAATCCTGTTCATGCTGTATTTTGGATGGTCATTGTCCAAATTGTTGTTTTAGATGCAGTATTCTCCCTCGATAGTGTGATCACCGCTGTGGGAATGGTGAAAGAACTTTCAGTGATGATGATCGCTGTGGTGATTGCTGTAGCTATTATGCTGTGGGCATCAAAAGCCTTGATGGACTTTGTCAATAAGCACCCAACAGTCGTGATTCTATGTCTTGGCTTTTTGATGATGATTGGTTTTTCATTGATCGTCGAAGGTTTTGGTTATCACATTCCAAAAGGTTATTTATATGCAGCGATTGGTTTCTCGGTACTGATCGAATTTATGAACCAAACCATGCGTAAAAACCAAGAGAAAATGGTGACAACGACCGACTTACGTTTCCGTACAGCTTCTGCGGTATTGAAAATGTTAGGCGGAAAAAGTGCCGATAGTCAAAATGGTAAAGCGGATGATGTGATCGCAACACAAGCTCTGGCAGATGAAATTTTTGATGATGAAAATGGTGCTTACCATAGTGTTATGGTTCAAGGGGTCTTGGGACTATCAGAACGTCCAGTAAAATCGGTCATGACACCGCGCCCTGAATTAGAATGGTTAGATTTGGATGAAGACGAAGCCAGCATTAAGGAAAATTTGATGGCAATGTCACATTCACGTTTAATTTTGGCCCATGGTGAATTGGATAATATTGCGGGTATTGTTTTAACCCATAAAGTTTTAAATGATTATATCGAAACGGGTGTTTTAAATTTTGAAAAACACTTACGCGAGCCTGTGATTGTGCATGAAAATGCGCAAGTGTTGATGGTGATGGAACAGCTTCGTCAAGCGCCCTTACAAATGGCGATTGTATTAAATGAATATGGATCGATTGAAGGGATTGCAACACCGATTGATGTACTTGAAGCAATCGCAGGGGAGTTCCCCGATGAAGATGAGCTAGAAGCTGCTGCGGAAAGTCTTGAAGATGGTTCGTTGATCCTTGAAGGTTCAACTGATATTCGTCATGTTTCTTTACTTTTAGGTCGTGATTTAGTTGATGAATCGGAACAATACTCAACCCTTTCAGGTTATATCTTGTTCCATCTCGGGCGTTTGCCTGAAAATGGTCAGAAACTCCAAGTCGATGGTTATGAGTTTGAAGTGGTAACGATGGATGGGCATAAGATTGAGAAGGTGCATATTATGGCATTAACAAAATCTAAAGATGCCGAGTCCTAATGAATTTGTTGTAATGAAGCCAGTCGAAAGACTGGCTTCTTGCTATCTGGTCATTGCGAATAATGATTTAAACCATATGGTTAAAATGATATCTGGATGACATCATTTATATAGAAAGAATAGGTTTCGATTTCCTGCTGGGTTGGATTATCATTGAGCCTATTCAGATTTTGAGTATTTTCATGTCCAATCTATCCTGTCCATGTGGTTCAGCACTTTATGCTGAATGCTGTCAGCCGCTGCATTTGGGGAAGAACAAAGCCAAGACAGCAGCACAGTTGATGCGTTCGCGTTATAGCGCTTTTGTCAAACATGAGATTGATTATATTGTTCAGACCACTGCGCTTGGACAGCAGCAAGCTTTGGATGTTAAAGCGATTTCAGACTGGAGCAAAGCCAATCAATGGCTCAGTCTCGAAGTGGTGCAAGCCCAAGAAAAGCTCGATAAAAATCATGCTCAAGTTGAATTTAAAGCACATTTTCATGATGGTCAGCAGGCTCAAATACACCATGAAGTTTCACACTTTGTGCAGCATGATGGTGTATGGTATTTCTTAGATCCAACCACAGATCAGCCTATCACCATGAAACAGCCATGTATTTGTGGATCCGCCAAAAAATTTAAGCAATGTTGCGCACAATTTTTATAACTTTTAGATCATTTTTGACTTAAAATAGCGCGCATCTTTTCCCATCAGTGGATGAAGGGCAATGTTACTGACGATTATTTATATTATAGCCATTACAGCAGAAGCCATGACTGGAGCGTTGTCCGCAGGACGACGTAGTATGGACTGGTTTGGGGTGATACTGATAGCCTGTGTCACTGCACTCGGTGGCGGTTCTGTGCGAGATGTTTTACTTGGACATTATCCACTGACTTGGGTCAAACATCCTGAATACCTTGTCCTGACATGCTGTGCTGCCTTTGTCACCATTATTATTGCCAAATGGATGAAGCACTTACATTCCATTTTCTTATTGTTGGATGCTTTAGGCTTAATTGGTTTTACCATTATTGGCTGTCAAATTGCCTTGCAAATGGGGCATGGTTTTGTGGTTTCCGCGGTTGCTGGGGTATTAACAGGGGTATCTGGTGGTATTCTACGGGATATTCTGTGTAATGATGTTCCGCTGGTCTTCCGTCGTGAACTGTATGCATCGATTTCCTTTGTTGCGGTGATTTTCTATTGGTTCTGTATAGATTTTGGTTTATCGCTTGAAATTACCGTAGTTTCTACTTTAGTTTTTGGTTTTGCATTACGTTGTGTGGCGATTTATTTTGGTTTGGAAATGCCGAAATTTATCTATAAAGATCATGATGAACAATCGGCATCTTCTAAAGATGAGTCCTAAGGATAGATGCTTGAAAAAAGATGGATGCTTGAAGAGCAGCTATTGATTGTGAATCTCTGCATTTAACTTTGAGCTTGGTATGTCATATCGGATTCAGCAAAATATTAAACTTGAAAAATTTACTGAGCTAGATTTTGCTGTGTATTTTGAATTGGTCAAAAATATTAAAGTTATGCAAATGATTACCGAGCGGGCATTAACGCTTGAGGAAGCACATACGGAATTTGCCAAGATTTTATCCAAGAATGCCTATGATGTAGCATTGGGAAATTATAAAATTCTTGATGCTCAAACAAATGACTTTATCGGTTTAGCCAAACTTGAGTTGGATCAGCCAACAGCAACAACTGCGGAATTGGGTTATATGCTTTTACCCGAATATTGGGGGAAAGGTATTGCCAGTCAGGTTGTTACATTTTTAATTGAGCATGCAAAACAACAAGCATATTTAAAGGATCTCATGGCTATTATTGATCCCGAAAATATACCTTCAAGAAAAATATTGATAAACAATGGTTTCCATTCTCAAGAGTTTAAAGATTTTGACGGACTAGCAGGAGAAATTCTGCTGTTCAGTCTTTAAAATTAAACAGCGAGCCAAAGTTGTTTCTGCTTTTACATATTTGTTGAGTGCATTATGGATTTAGTATCACGTGTACAACGCTTACCCATAGGTAAATTTCACTATACCTTACTCTGGGTGATCGGACTGGGCTGGATGTTTGATGCCATGGATACAGGACTGATCTCCTTTATTCTCACCAAAATGGCAGAAGAATGGCAAATGACCCCTACTGAAAAAGGCTGGGTGGTCTCCATTGGCTTTGTGGGTATGGCAATTGGTGCTGTATTTTCAGGTGGCTTGGCTGATCGAATTGGTCGTAGAACAGTCTTTGCGATTACTTTGGTGACCTATAGCATTGCAACCGCGTTATGTGCTTTTGCGCCGAATCTGACTTGGTTATTGCTGTTCCGTTTTATTGTTGGATTAGGTCTGGGTGGACAACTTCCTGTGGCTGTAACTTTGGTCAGTGAATATATTCCTGCTCAAGTACGTGGTCGATTTATCGTACTTTTAGAAAGTTTCTGGGGACTTGGCTGGCTTGTTGCTGCGCTTATTTCTTATTTTGTAATTCCTGATTATGGTTGGCATATAGCATTTTTGATTGGTGGTTTACCTGCAATTTATGTTTTTATGATTCTCAAAAAAGTGCCTGAATCGGTTCCTTATTTGATTAATCGTGGACGAATTGAAGAAGCCCATGCACTGGTACAGAAACTGGAACGGCAGTGTGGGGTAGAAGTGATCGAAACCATTGAAGTCAAACCTGTTTCAGCAAAACAAACGATCTCATTTTCACAGCTTTGGTCTGGTGCTTTTGCCCGTCGTACTTTGATGCTGTGGTTGATTTGGTTTGGTATCGTCTATTCTTATTATGGCATTTTTACTTGGTTACCAAGTTTGCTAGTCAAGCAGGGCTATACCATTGTGCAGTCTTTTGAATATGTACTCGGGATGATTTTGGCACAATTACCCGGTTATGTGGCTGCGGCTTGGTTGGTGGAAAAGCTTGGACGGAAAGTAACACTCGCTGGTTTTATTGCTATGTGTGCGCTTTCTGCTTACTTCTTTGGTCAAGCGACCTCAGTCAATATGATTATGTTGTGGGGATGCTTAATGTCGTTCTTTAATTTGGGTGCATGGGGGGTGCTATATACTTATACACCTGAACAATACCCAACCAATATTCGTGCTTTTGGCTCAGGTTGGGCATCTGCAATCGGTCGTATGGGGGGAATTGTCGCACCGTTGGTGGTGACCCATATGATGGTGGCAAGTGATGGGTTTAGTTCCGTCTTTATGATGTTTACGATTGTACTTTTCGCTGTTGCCGCTGTGGTTTTGATCTTGGGTGAAGAAACCAAAGGTAAGACCTTAGAAGAGATTGGGTTATAGTGGTTTATTGAAATATATTAAACATAGCGCTAAAAAAACGATAACAAAGAAAAAGTATACAATGGCTGATATAGGGTTAATCTTACCTCTCAGCCATTTTAATTTCTCTAACGTTAAAATTAAAAAAAACCAACCATTCATAGCGATATTATCAAATAGATCAGACCAGTATTGAGGGCGAAATAATGAAAAATAAAATAGGATTAAGCTTTTGTATTATCTATCTTTTGCTTAGCGCATTTTGTCTTTATATCGCGTTAGATCCAATGACGGATAACAAAGGAAACTTTGTTTTCTTACAATTACCGATAGGTTTTCAAGTGTCAGCATTTAATGCAATTGGCTTAGGCCCTTTATTCGATCGGCTGTCTTGGACGCAAGCGTACAGTTTTGTGGTTCCTATTACTTTACTGTTTCTATATGGGATCGGGTGGTTGTTGAGTTCGAGCATTCATTCTATAAAAACGCGAAATGGACCACTTCAATAAGTTTCAGCATTTATAAATTTCATTTGAAATAAAGTGCATACCCCAATTTAAAAATAGCAGTTTAAATAAAAGTTGCTCATTTCTTAAAAAATGGATAATTTTACGTCATTAGAAAGATCTAAAGACGCAATTTGTCGTTGTAGGGTACACTTGCACTTGTGTAGTCAGACCCTGCGACTTAGCATAAGAACGTAGATACAAAACATTTATTTAGAACGCACTTATTTAGGATAAAAGGTTGTTATGACAAGCCTTGCGCATCATGCGACAGAAAATCGTTCCGTAGCAGAATTTACTGAACAAGCTTACCTCAACTATGCCATGTACGTGATTATGGATCGTGCATTGCCACACATTAGTGATGGTTTAAAACCTGTACAACGCCGTATCGTTTATGCGATGAGCGAATTGGGATTAAAACCAAGCGGTAAGCCGAAAAAGTCTGCGCGTACAGTCGGTGATGTATTGGGTAAATACCATCCGCATGGTGACTCAGCCTGTTATGAGGCTATGGTGTTGATGGCACAGCCATTTAGTTACCGTTACCCATTTATTGAAGGGCAAGGGAACTGGGGTTCGCCTGATGATCCTAAATCATTCGCAGCCATGCGTTATACCGAAGCCAAACTCTCACCTTATAGTGATTTGTTGCTTTCTGAATTAGGTCAAGGGACCTGTGATTGGCAAGATAACTTTGATGGTTCAATGAAAGAGCCTGTCAATTTACCAGCGCGTGTACCAAATATTTTACTCAATGGTACTACTGGTATTGCAGTGGGAATGGCAACGGATATTCCGCCACACAATTTACGTGAAGTGGTTAAAGGTACGATTGCTTTAATCCGTAATCCAAACTTAACAGATGAAAAAATTGCAGAATATATTCCTGCACCTGACTTACCGACCAAAGCAGAAATTATTACACCACGTGATGAATTATTAAAAATTCAAATGACGGGACGTGGTAGCTATCGTACCCGTGCCGTATATACCATTGAAAAAAATGAAATTATCATCACTGAACTGCCATATCAAGTTTCTGGCTCAAAAGTCATCACGCAAATTGCAGATCAAATGCAAGCCAAAAAACTGCCATTGGTCAGTGACTTACGTGATGAATCAGACCATAAAAACCCAACACGGTTGGTGATTGTATTACGTTCAAACCGTATCGATGCCGATGCAGTCATGAGTCATTTGTTTGCGACAACCGATTTAGAGTCGAGCTATCGTGTCAATATGAACATGATCGGTGCTGATGGTCGTCCACAAGTTAAATCAATCCGTCGCATTTTATTAGAATGGATTGAAATTCGTAAGAGTACTGTCACACGTCGTCTGCAATATCATCTGAATAAAATTGAAAAGCGCCTACATATTCTTGGTGGTTTGATCATTGCGTATTTGAACATTGATGAAGTGATCAAAATTATTCGCGAAGAAGATCAACCTAAACCCGTATTGATGATGCGTTTCAATATTGATGAAGTTCAGGCAGAAGCAATTTTAGAGCTTAAGTTACGCCATTTGGCAAAACTTGAAGAAATGGAAATGCGCCGTGAGCAAGAAGAACTTGAGGCCAGAGCAGCGGTGATTCGTGAACAACTTGCAAATCCTGAGTCATTAAAATCTTTAATTATCGAAGAACTTAAAGATGATGCGAAGAAGTTTGGTGATGATCGTCGTTCACCGATTGTGCAACGTGAAGAATCACAAGCCATTAGCGAACAAGATTTAATGCCAGCTGAAGCAGTAACAGTGATCCTTTCTGAAGCAGGCTGGGTTCGTGCAGCCAAAGGTCATGATATTGATGTTGAAAAATTAAATTTCCGTGCTGGTGATCAGTACTTGAGTTCAGCACAAGGCAAGTCCAATCAGAAAGTATATATTTTAGATGAAACTGGACGAAGTTATGCTTTGGCCATCAATAGTTTGCCATCGGCGCGTGGTTTAGGAGAACCGTTGAGTTCAAAACTTTCTCCAGCCAATGGTGTGGGCTTTATGCAAGTCCTGATTGAAGATGAAGAAAAAGAAATAGTTGCTGTAAGTTCAAAAGGTTATGGCTTTAAATCGCAAGCTAAACAATTGGATACCAATGCCAAAGCGGGTAAAACATTCCTGACAGTTGCTGAAAATGCGACAGCAATGCCAATTGAAGTCGTTGAAAATCATACTCATTTGGCTATACTCAGCTCAGCAGGACGGCTACTTTTAATTGAATTATCTGAGTTGCCAACGCTGAATAAAGGTAAAGGAAATAAGTTGATACAACTTGAAACTAATGAGTCTGTTCAGTTTATGTTAACTTTGAATTTAGATGAAGTAATACAAGTGCTTGCAGGGCAGCAACAATTAAAATTAAAAGGGGAAGATTTACAGAAATATATCGGTAAACGCGCATCAAAAGGTCAGTTGTTACCGCGCGGATATCAAAAAGCAAATAAACTGTTGATTCAAAGATAAAACTAGCATCCTTGGATTGAAATACGTTATATATGCAAAGTGTTCGTGAAAATGGATGCAATATTGAGCACAAAGAAGCCAAAAAATTATGTTCAATATTGAGAAAAACAGTTTAAAACTAAGGATTACTGATTGGAGATTATGGCATTATGGAAAAAGTTTGGTTCGCTGAATATCAAAAAACTGGAATTCCAGAAACAGTAGAATTGCCACAGGAAAATAGCTCTCTTATTGATATTTTTGAGCGTAATTTCCAAAAATTTGGTTCACGTGATGCCTTTATCTTCATGGATAAAGTGATGTCATTCAGTGATCTTGAATTGGCAAGCCGTAAATTTGCGACTTATTTGCAAAGTTTAGGTTTGGCAAAAGGTTCACGTGTCGCAGTGATGATGCCTAACGTCCTTCAGTATCCCGTTGTTGCTTTAGGTGTATTCCGTGCAGGTTTGGTACTTGTGAATGTGAATCCACTTTATACAGCACGTGAATTAGAACACCAACTTAATGACTCAGGCGCTGAAGCTTTGGTCATTGTTGAAAACTTTGCGACTGTTTATCAAGCGATTATTGGCAAAACACCGGTAAAACATGTTGTTGTTGCATCCGTTGGCGATATGTTGGGTACTTTAAAAGGGACTTTGGTGAATTTTGTTCTACGTAAAGTGCGTAAACAAATTCCAGACTGGAATATTCCAGGACATATTAAGTTTAATGCTGCATTGGCAAAAGTAAGCCCAAGCAATTATAAACGTCCAACCATGACCCTTAGTGATACTGCTGTACTTCAGTACACAGGTGGTACTACGGGTGTTTCCAAAGGGGCGGAACTGACGCACCGTAACTTAGTGGCAAACTTGCTGCAATGTGATGGCATTTTCCAAAGTAAATTTGGTCAAGGTGATGGCGCGAAAGACGATCGTATCTTCTGTGCTTTACCGCTTTATCACATCTTCGCATTCATGGTGTGTGCGATGTATGGTATGTATAAAGGTCAGGCAAATATTCTGATTCCAAATCCACGTGATTTACCTGCGGTGATTAAAGAATTACGTAAATACCAACCGGGTTTCTTCCCTGCGGTAAATACTTTGTTCAATGCGTTGGTACATAATGAAGAATTTAGACAGCTCGACTTCAGTAAGTTAAAAATGGCGATGGGTGGTGGTATGGCCGTGTTGCCGTCAACCGCTGAAGAATGGAAAAAAGTTACTGGAACCATCATTATTGAAGGTTATGGTTTATCTGAAACTTCTCCAGTTGCAACTGCAAACCCGCCTGCAACGACTGAGTTTAGTGGAACAATTGGTATTCCTTTGCCACTGACTGATGTTGCGATCTTAGATGATGATGGCAATCATTTGTCACAAGGTGAGCAGGGTGAAATCTCGATTCGTGGTCCTCAAGTGATGAAAGGCTATTGGAATCGCCCTGATGAAACTGCAAAAGTCATGACAGCTGACGGTTATTTCCGTACTGGTGATATTGGGATCATGGATACTCGCGGTTATTTCAAAATTGTCGATCGTAAGAAAGACATGATTTTAGTATCAGGCTTTAACGTCTATCCTTCTGAAATTGAAGAAGTGATTGCGCAACATCCAAAAGTACTTGAAGTGGCTGCAATTGGTGTACCTGATGAAAAATCTGGTGAAGTGCCAAAACTATTTGTAGTGAAAAAAGATCCGTCTTTAACCACTGAAGAAGTTCTTGAATATGCAAAAGAAAACTTAACTGGTTATAAACGTCCGCGTTATGTTGAATTTATGGATGATTTACCAAAATCAAATGTAGGTAAAATCCTACGTAAAGATTTACGTAAATAATTGAAAAGTTAAAGATAAAAAAGCGCCAACAAGGGCGCTTTTTTATGCTTGAGGTAAAACAATCGATCGCTTTATATGGTGATTTTATTTTTTATGCGAACGAATATACCAACCGTCAATATAGGGGCGGCTTAAGCCAACAATTGCTGTAAAAGTCAGCATCGTGCCCATTTGACGACCCAGTGCAGAAGGATGAATACTGCCATAGCTAAAATAAATATCGATTAAACAGTATACGACAATAATGGCTAACCAAAAGTATAGATTCATACGCTTTATGCCGACCGCAAAAAAGGCCACCACCAAAACAATAAGCGTCCCCAAGGTGGATTGCCAATTGTAATTTGCACAAATCACGCACAAGAGAAAAGCCAAAATTGGCAATACAATTTTAAGAATACGATCAATCTCCGCTTGTTGATGGCGCTGCTTTTCTAAAACCTCAAACAATTCATTTTGATCTGGTTGCACGTTATTGTCCTCACTACACAATTTTGCAAAACTCTGCATTTAACAAAAAATATTCTGTTCATGCCATGCTATGATAACTCGCATTAACACTTCATGAGAAAAAATCATGTCTGGGATAGATGGCATCATATATTTAATTCTAATTGCCTGTTTACTTCCTTATGTTTTTACCATTATTGCGAAAGCGTCTGGTGGTTTTAAAGCTGCTGATAATCAGAATCCACGTGAATTTTTAGCCAAAACCACAGGCTTGGCGGCACGTGCCAATGCAGTACAACAGAATAGTTTTGAGAGCTTACCTTTATTTATTGCTGCGATTTTAATGGCAGAGTATATGGTGGTATCACAACATCTGATTATGATGTTAGGGATCGCCTATATCGTTTTACGCATTATTTATGGAATTTGCTATCTGGCCAATATTTCAGCGCTACGTACCATTATTTGGGCTTTGTCCTTAGCTTGCCCAATTATTTTATTGTTATTGGTTATTCGCATCGTCTAAACAGTTTTGATGAAATTCATTCATTTTGATGATGCAAAATGTATAATCCGCATCTGTTTGCGCAATTTAGCGTTATAATCGACAAGATTTTAAATAAGACCTCACTTGAAAGAGTATCCTATGAGCTATAGCAATATTCCTGCTGGTAAAGATGCACCAAATGACATCTACGTAATTATCGAAATCCCAGCAAATGCTGCACCGATTAAATATGAAGTAGATAAAGATTCAGACGCTTTATTTGTAGATCGTTTCATGGGTACAGCGATGTTCTACCCAGCGAACTATGGTTATGTACCAAATACATTGTCTGAAGATGGTGATCCATTAGACGTATTGGTTGTAACTCCACACCCATTGGTACATGGTTCAGTGATTCGTTGTCGTCCTGTTGGTAAATTAAACATGGAAGATGATGGTGGTATTGATGCGAAACTGATCGCAGTTCCACATGACAAATTGACTCCGCTTTATAAAGATGTGAAAGAATATTCAGATCTTCCAGCTTTGCTAATTAACCAAATCGAACATTTCTTTGCACATTACAAAGATTTAGAGCCTGGTAAATGGGTTAAGTTGACGGGTTGGGAAGGTTCTAAAGTTGCAAAAGCTGAAGTATTGAAAGCAATCGAAGCTGCAAAATAAGCCTGATTGGAACGTGGTTTGAAGATTGAATAATGTTCAAACCCATAAAAAAACCTGCATGATTCAATGCAGGTTTTTTTATTTCTGTGGCTTTATTCTAAATTAGAAAAATTTCACAGGAATATCTAAGAAAATACGCCATTCATTGGTATCACCAATATAGACAGGATTATACGCTTCACTTGCACGATAGTAAGAGTGACGTAGACGTAAGCTCGCATCTTTTGCAAAACCACTTTGCATGGTGTATTTCACCTGATTAAAGAATTCACGTTCTTGTGCATCATCAGTTACATTGCGGACTTTAATATCCCAACCATAAACAAATGCTGTGGTCCAATTTAAGCCAGCAACACCATAATTGCTAAAGTCTAGGTTATATTGAACTTGAGCTGATTTTTCATGGTTACCAATAAAATCAGACATATAAGAGTTTGGTAGATAAATACTTTGGAAACCGTCAGCATTTTGACCATAGTCATAACCCACATCACCGGTATTTTGTTGATAAGCCAACATAACAGTGTGCGGACCTTGATTATAAGTAGAAGACAATGCCCAGATATTATTGGTTTTTTCTACGCCTGCTTTACCTGTGCTTGCATAATCCACATCGACAGGACCCGTTGCAGAATAGGTATTGGCATTTTTATCAAACTTGGTGTGATAACCACTGAAATCGAAAGTTAAAGAACTTTGATTTGCCAATGGGTATTTATAATTTGCATTGATATAATGACGTTCTAACGCATTTTTAGAGTCTAAACCATAATAAGACGCGCTAAGCTGGTCATCAAATTTGTATTTAGCACCCCAAACAATCGCATCATCTAATTTATTACCATCAGTACTGATCTGATCAGACATTTGGTCTTTGGTGAATTTACCCGCAACTAGTTCTAAATTTTTAATTTCATGGCTGGTTAATAACGTACCTGTAAAATATTCAGGAACAAGACGTGTTGTATTACTTGCCAGTACAGGTAAGTCGAGAACTTGCGTACCATAACGTACAGTCGTATTTGAGAAACGAGCTTTTACGTTTGCGCCACCACGAGCCCAATGATCATAAGGATCAACTCGTCCATTTGCGTCTCTTGCACCATTATTTTTGAGTGCAATCATATTATTGCCAGCATGGGTGTTTGGACCGATTTTAAAAGAACCATCGCCAACTACACCAACACCGAAACCGACGATACCTTGAGTGAAGCCAGAATCTAAGTCAACAATTGCCGTTTGTGCAAATGAGCTTTGATCATCAATACCATGTTTTTTATCACGAAGAATATAACCTGTACGAAACAATACAGAACCTTTGGCATCTTCAACGAACCCTTTTGCATCACTTTGTTCGCTAGCAAATGTAGGGGATATTAGAACCGCGTTAATTAATACAGCTAAAGTAAGTTTTGGAGCATTCAACATGAATTGCCTCGTGAACGAGAATAGATTGCACTGACTGATCGAATTCAGAACAGATTGTGGATGAATTGTATATTTAATCTATAAAAAGGGAATCTCTTTTGCTTAAAAATATTACATTTCTGTAATGTTTTACACAATATTAATTTCTTTTCTTATGAAAAAAAATTCTAAAGAATTGTTAAAATCATGATTTTATGTGAAATATAAAATAAATTGAAAAATATGCTGAATTTATCTCCATGTTTTTTACCAAAAATTTAAAAACACAGTAAAATTCGCCTTTATTTATACGCCCACCTGTTTTACATCATGAACTCACTTATTTCTAAACTATTATGGGCAATGCCTATTTGTATCGCGTCGTGCCCTACATTTGCTGACGAATCAAATGTCTTGGTTAAAAATGGCACGATCTCTGGAAATCTGGGACTGGTATCCAAGTATATCTATCGAGGTGGAGTTGAAAATGATGATATTGCTGCGCAAGGCGGTTTAAGTTATGCACATAAAAGTGGCATCACAGTGGGGTATTGGGGTTCTACACTGAGCTATAACCCCGCAGATGATACGCAAAATCATGGTTTTGAAAATAATTTTTATTTAGCTTATGCTCAGGAAATTGCGCAAAATTGGAGCTATAACTTAAAAACCACTGCATATGTTTATCATAAAGGCGGTACTGTTTATGCCGATCAAGCTGATCATCGTAAAACTACCTATACCGATCTATCTGCTGAGCTAAGTTATAAGAATCTAACTGCGGGTGCTTCAGTGATGTTAGCTGATGCATCCGCTGCCAATGCTGGTGATGTTTATCTCAGTATTGCTTATCGTCATGCGTTGGTTCAAGATTTTATTTTTAACACTTCTATTGGTGCATCTCTATATAACAGTCATCATGATGACAGTATTGTGCAAACCGAACAGAATTTTGCATTGAGCGAAATACGCTTGGGAGTCAGTAAAACCATTGCCAATACAGGTGTTTCAGCTTCATTAGACTATGTGGTTGGTGGTAAAGATCGTTTAGGTGAAGCGTATAAGGACAATTTGGTCTTTGGTTTAGCTTATAGTTTTTAACATGAACATGCGTGAGTCATTCAGCCTGACTCATTTTATTTAAGTGTATGACTGAACATTGGGCATGCACTTTTTTTAGGCATTTTTTAAACTGTGTGCTTTTTCTGAGCAAAAACAATATGCACCCCTGAAATCATCTTATATAAAAAGTCTAAAGCAATATTTATACGCTTTTTATGACAACAATAAAGCACATTATAGAAAATTTACGCTTAGATTTTTCATACTACTTTGCATTAAAACCACGTTTAAAGTAGGTCGGTATGAATCAGTTCCATCAAGTGATGCTTGAAATAGCATGTGTTCAACAATTGCAGAATAAAAAAAAATATCCACAATATTTTAATTTTAAAATATTGATTATCAATAGATTACTGCGTATTTCTGAATTTTATAAACAGCTTGAGTTTCATCTTGGCATGGCAATTGCTAATTGCTTAGGGAGTTCATCAAATTTTAGCATAACAAATAAACATCGTATGATGGGGGAGCACTTAAGATGAAATTCTCAACTAAAGCACTAACATTGGCAGTTCTATCGTCTACAGCAACAATGGCAATGGCAGAAGACAACGCACTGTCGAAATTAGGTTTAAGCTTTTCAGGTAGTGCTGCCGTAACGAGTGACTATCGTTTCCGCGGTATGACTCAAAATTATAACGATCCAGCAGTACAAGCGGGTTTTACCTTGTCGCATAGTTCAGGTTTATATGCGGCTCTTTGGGGTTCAAATGTAAATTTTGGTGAGGCAGATCCACATTTAGAATTAGATCCATCTATTGGTTATACAACAGCATTGGCATTATCTCCAACCTTTAAACCGACTTTGGATGTTGGTGTTGTTGAATATAATTATCCAAGTGCAACCAGTAAGTTTAACTGGACTGAGTTTTATGCAAAATTAATATTTGCCGATGTCTTGGTTAAAGGCAGTAGTTTGTTGACCAATGTGAACTATACCAATGACTGGGCAGCAGTTGGTGGGAACAGTTGGAATTTTAACGTTGGCTATTCAGCGCCATTTGGTGATACTGGTTTTGGTGGGCTTGCCAATGTTGGCTATACCACAATGGACGAAAAAGCATTACCTGATGGTAAAGACAATTATGTCGACTGGAAAGTCGGGGTGAACTATGCAGTTAAATCTATTCCCGGAGTCACTGCGGAACTTGCAGCAGTCGGAACCAATATTGATACTGATGGATTCACTAACTCTGCGAAACGTGGTGTTGAAACAGGTGCCGTATTTACTTTAACTAAAGCGTTCTAAGCGCAAATTAAAATCTATAAAGGTGACCTTGAGTCACCTTTATTTTTTGCGATTTTGAAATAAATTAGGCTTTCACTTCAAATGCTGGATGATATTTTACCGTTCCTTGTGGAATGCTTTGGTCAAAGCTAAGGGCTTGAAAATATTCAGCAGGCACACCTTCAAGGATCAAACTGTCATGTGGTTGAAAGCCAAATTTGGAATAATAGGCAGGATCGCCAAGGACCATACATCCTGCGGCATTGAATTGTTGTAACTGCTGTAATGCGTGGTGGATTAAAGCTTTGCCAACCCCTTGCTGTTGATATTCTGGTGCAACTGAAATTGGACCTAAACCATACCAATGTTGTGCACCAGAAGAAATCTCCACAGGTGAAATTGCCACATGCCCAATAATCTGCTGATCCAATTCAGCAACAACTGAAATGGTTAATTGATTTGCATCCCTGAGTGCATTGACGATCAAGTGTTCAGTATGGTCTGTATGCGCTGCATTTAGAAAAGCCAATTGAGTGAGATTGAAAATATTTTCAATGTCATCTGCATGTTCGTTGCGTAGGGTTAGATGTAGCATGTTATTTATCTTCTATACGTCATAGCTTGGATTCTAAGATTGAGTCCCTCGATATGATAAGGCTTCGGTTAAATGTAGTAGCTTAGATTTAAAATAATAGTCTCAGTCAAACATAGATAATTGTCAGATCAGGTTTGAGCCAAAAAAGATAAGTTATTGACAATTTAAGTCATTCGTACATTAAAAACTCATCATTATATCCATTAAGAACATTCCATTTTTTTGCCTTTAAAAAGCATTCTTCATATTTATTTGAAAGTTCGATGTTTTTATCTAAACCATCTAGACCAAACTTATAGGCTATTGATAGGACTTTTAAAGCATGGGCTTCTTGTAAATCAGCAGCTTTATGATATAAAGAATAAGCATTTTCTTTATAGCCATTATTGTAATATAGTTCAGCTAGATGGGATATTGCTGGAGGAAAGCCACTTTCCGCCGCTTTCTTAGCAATCTTGAAAGATTGTAAAATCTGTTTCTCTTCACTTTTATTTGTACTGATTAGATTAAGCAATAAAATTGCTTCTGGATCGTTATCCAAAAGTAATGGTTTTAAGCATTTTTTTAGACATCGTTTATTTAAGCTCGATTTTTGAAAATGTTCTCGAGCTTTTTTTAAAATTTCTTCTCTATCAAACATTTTATCCTCTATGTGGAATTATTAGATCACCTTTAGGATTAGTACATTTACAAGCTGTTGGTGAATATTACCAAATCCTTCTGGGAGATTAGAAACAGCTACTATGACAAGGTACCGTTTAAATACTGTATTTTGAATGTGCTGATTACTGGATTAAACGCTTAACTCGTATCTTCAAGACTGATACGAGTTTTTTAGCATAACTCAATTAAAAAGGTGATGCAGATAGAATGTGATGGGAAACTCTTAACGCTTGAGCTGCAATGGTTAATGCTGGGTTTACCGCAGCAGAACTCGGAAAGAAACTGGCATCCACCACATATAAATTATCATGATCATAAGATCTACAATATGTGTCGAGAGCTGAATCTTTGGGATTATTTCCCATACGAATGGTTCCACATTGATGAGACGGTGTCCTTTTATCAAACGGTTGATTCAGAACGAAATAGAAACCACAATCTTTGAGAATAGCACTAAACTTGTGTACCAGCTTCTGATGTGCACTCCAATTATTTCTTTCCCAAACTAAATTTATCTTGTCATCCTCAACATAAACTCGATTGTTGGGAGAAGGAAGATCTTCACTCATCGCATAGAAGTCGATGCTATGTCTACTAAAATAATCTAAAGCAAAAGATGGTATAAAGGGCATATTGGATTTCAAAATTTTCCCAGAAACTTTACCGAGAAGTTGAATATTGCCCAAAGGTAATCCACCAGCACCATCATTTAAATAAAAGTCATTGATGCCAAACGTTTTTGAGTAAATGGCATCATTTGTATATCTATGATTAAAACCGATAATTGCTGAACAATTATGGTTCATAAAGTTTCGCCCAACCATACCTGAACTATTTGATAGACCTTCTGGATTATTTTGATTTTTTGAGCGAAGCAATAAAGCCGCTGAATGAATTGCTCCAGCTGAGAGAATGACAAGTTTAGGTCTAATAGATTGGAGCTCGTCATGATGAGCATAAATGACCTCTTCAATACGATTTGTTGTAGGCGAGGTCTTTAAGTGAATAACCTTACTGTTGGTCTGTAATCTTACATTTTTATATTGAATCGCTTGAGCCAACGGTCCTGTTTCTGCATCAATTTTTCCATTGAAGAAATGAGGATGTGCATCCCAAGGGACTTTTCTTGTTTGTCTCCATTGTTCAATATCAATTGCCAATGGTAAAGGATAAGGATGAAGACCTTGAGCCGTTAATTGCTCTTTCACTACTTTAATCGCTGTCTCATCTTCAATAGCTTTATATGGATATTGAGTTGAATGATAAGGCTCGGTTGGATCAAATTTATCGTCACCTCTGACTTTAAAGAGTGCCTCAGCTCTTGTATACCACGGTTCAAATGCTTCATATGAGAATGGCCATGCGGGAGATGTCCCCCCTTCATGTGCCATTTCTAGAAAATCCTCTTTACGATACCTTGCGAGAACAGCGCCAAAGAACTTTGAATTTCCACCTACATAGTAATAATTCCCTGGTTTAAACGCTTGCTTATCCTTATCGAACCATTCTTCATCGGGCTTAAAGTACTGTTCTGTAAAAATCTGATCTTGATCTTGATTGATCGGGGAGTCAGGTAGTTGAATGCCACATTCGAGAATAAGAATATTCAGCCCACTGGGAGCAAGACCAGCAGCCATTGTTGAGCCGCCGATGCCAGATCCAATGATGAGAATATCCGTCTGATGATTTAAAAACACGGCTACTCTCCTGTAACTGCCAAGACATTGGTTTTATTTATAATTGCTTGTTGTATTGCTAGAGAAACCTCTAAAGAGCGTAAACCATCATAGGCTGTTGCAGCAGGCTGACCACGATTTTGTGTTGCATTTTTAAATTTTCGCAATGAAGAAACGTATAGGTTTTCATTTTTAATATCAATGGTTTGAGTTCCATGAATATTATTTAGTTGTAACTCTCCAACCGCGTGTTGTGTAAGTGTATTACGAGCCAATAAAGTACCTTTGGTTCCAATAACGTCAATACTGGTTTGGAAATACTGGGCGGTAAATGAATCATAAAAGCTCACTAAGGTCCCTTTAGCAAAAGCAATCGTCCCCATCACAGTTTCAGGTATGTTATTTGGACTAATAAGCCCTGTTTGAGCCATTGCGCTTACCGAAATGGGTTCATCATCGAGTAGAAAACGAAGCGTATCAATGTCATGCACGGTAATATCCAGAACCACCCCTCCTTCTGCAGGGGTATTGATACGCCAACTTTGCAGCTTTTCAGGCAGAGAAACCGCATGACAAAATCGAATTGTGAGTACATCGCCAATCGCATCACTGACAATAAGCTCACGCATTTTTTTGATTACAGCAGAATTTCTGAGGTGATAGTTCACGCTTAAGACCACTTGATTAACTTCTGCTTGGAAAATCATTTCTTTGGCATCTGTGATACTCAGCGCCATTGGCTTTTCACACATCACATGTTTTTTTGCTTTTAATGCTGCGATTGCCTGTTCAAAGTGAAGTGAATTGGTACTGGAAATATAAACAGCATCAATTTCTTCATGACGAAGTGCTTGATTTAAATCTGTTGAAAAATTAGCAATATCATGCCGATGTGCAAAATCCTGAGCACGTTCTAAGTGACCACTGACGATAGAAATCACTTCATCTCCAATCGCTCTTATGGCTGGAACAATCCATTCATGTGCGACATTACTGGCACCAACGAGTAACCAATTCATGCTTAGTCTCCTTGTTTA
The DNA here is from genome assembly GCF_059422385.1 of Acinetobacter sp. GW821-FHT01E09. Classification (NCBI taxonomy): domain Bacteria; kingdom Pseudomonadati; phylum Pseudomonadota; class Gammaproteobacteria; order Moraxellales; family Moraxellaceae; genus Acinetobacter; species Acinetobacter sp. GW821-FHT01E09. Next base: position 4,379,030 of record NZ_JBWKWU010000001.1, on the reverse strand, counting down.
GAACAAAATATGCTAAATCCCAAAATACCGAGGTAACAAATGATCGGTACAAAAAGACTGATACTTAACGAGCTCAAATCTGCAACAAATCCGGTTAAAGGTGGGATAATTGCTCCACCAACAATACCGCAGCATAAAATGCCAGAACCGTCTGCAGCTCTTTCTCTTAAGTGCTTAGATGCAAGGGAAAAAATGGTTGGAAACATAATCGAATTGAAGAAACCAACAGATAAGATCGCGATGCCTGAGATATTTCCTCTTAAAGAACTACTGGTAAATAAAAGGGCCATAACAGCAAGGGAAAATATTGCGAGTAATTTGGCTGGAGTAATGATTTTCATCAATGCTGAACAGAGGAAGCGCGCGACCATTGCGCCACCCCAATAAAAGGCGACGAGTTTGCCAGCATGTTCTGCTGAAATGTTCATAATGTCTGATTGAGATAGGTAGTTCACCAGAATACTACCGATGGTTACTTCAGCCCCTACATATAAAAAAAGACAGATAAAACCTAAAGCGAATCTTGGAGATCGAAGTAAACCTAGTGATGAGCGGAGACCTTTATGTTCACTTGGGATTACGCTTTTAGGACCATAATTCCTGAAGCGGGCCAGTAGAATACAAAAAAAGCCGATCACAATGGCAATACCAGTATAAGCATGGCTAATAACAGCGGATTCTTCTTGTAAATATGCTGCCATTTCAACACTGTTCAATTGTGTTGTATCCACTGTAGCAATACTTCCTAAGATGATGATTGCACCAAAATAAGGAGCGATTGTGGTGCCCAGTGAGTTAAAAGCATGGCCCAAGGTTAATCTGCTTGAAACAGTTTCAGCTTTACCCAGTTGGGTGAGTAATGGATTTGTGACCACCTGAATGATGGTTACGCCTACAGCAAGAATGAATAGTGCAGATAAAAAAGCTGGAAACATAAGAATATTGGTTGCAGGAATAAATGCTAAACATCCGATTCCCATAACGAACAGACCAATAATGGCTGAGCGTACATATCCGAATTTATAAATCAATCGACTAGCGGGGATAGAAGCAACAAAGTAAGCAAAGAAAAAAGCGGATTGAACAAGCATGGCTTCCATATATGAAAGTTGGAAGATTTCTTTTAGTTTTGGAATCAAAACATCATTTAGGCTTGTGATGCTACCAAATAGAAAAAACAGCGCAAAAACCATTATATTTAATGAATGATTACTGTGTAAATTCTGTTGATGTTCTTGATTATCTAATAATGTGGATTTATTCATTTGATACCTTTCCATGGTATGTTAAAAATGAGAATAATTAGGATGGCTTTTTTTGTAGATATTAAGTAGGTGTTAATTTATCAATAAATGATACTATAGTTGCAATATATCAGGGAGTATAATAATGAAATCTGAATATGAGAAAATTATTGTAAAACCATATTCATCATGGTCATTTTTAAATAGAAAAATGGATGAAGGAATACCTTTTCAATGGCACCATCATCCAGAGATTGAATTTACACTAACATTAAATAGTTATGGTAAAAGATATATAGGAAGTGATATTAGTGATTATTGTGAAAATGATTTGGTTATGATCGGACCAAATATATCACATACGTGGAAATCTTTAGGCAAGTTTAATCATTCTGAGCCATATATTGCATTGGTTATATGGGTCAGTATTGAATGGATTCAAAATGTTGTTGAGCTTTTTCCTGAAATGAGATCTTTGAATAACTTATTGATATTGTCAAATAATGTTGTCATATTTAGTGAGAATGCTAAGCGAAAAGTTATCGATAATTTTCATAAAATATCAGTGCTTGGGTGGCCAGAACGGACGCCGAGATTGCTTGATATTCTTTTGGTGCTTTCACAAGATGAAAATATGACGATTTCGAATGTCAATAAACTCAATATTACATCAGAAGATGATAAGAAAATAAAAAATTTTATAGAAGTTATTGACTTTATTGATAGGAATTATAATGTAAAAATATCAATAGAGAGTTTAGCTGAGAGGTGCTGTGTTAGCCCTGCTACTTTTTATCGCTCATTTAAGAAGATTTTAAAAAAATCACCTATGGATTATATTATCAGCTTAATAATTAATCATGCTTCAGAGCTTATTTTAGAAAATAATATCGCTATATCTAATATAGCAGAAAAAGTGGGTTACTCTTCTTTGGCTTTATTTAATCGACATTTTAAAGAATTAAAGAAAATGTCACCAAGAGAGTATCGTTTAACCTATAAGAAACAATTTATATAAAGCTCAATTTATTTTAATAGAATTGCACTATTATTTTATGTAACTCTATTGATCTGAGCTATTTGTTTGCAGAACTTATTTTAATTAATCTGGCAATATCAATTGTTCTTTCATAAATTAAATGTGCTGCATTCATACATGCTTCTTCTAAATTTATAGGTCCAGCAGTTAACGAAAAAGCTGCGCTAACACCAGAGTGGTATAATTCCTGATAATTTTCACCTAATGTTCCTGCAATAACAATCACGGGAACATTTGCGCGTTGTGCTATTTGGGCGATACCAAAAGGAGTCTTGCCATTTAAAGTTTGCCCATCAAATTTCCCTTCACCTGTAATGACCCAATCGGCACCCTGAATTTTGTTAGAGAGCTGGTTTAATTCAGCAATGACCTCTATACCCGATCTAAATTCAGCATTCAAATATGCTTTAGCCGCAAAACCTAGCCCTCCAGCTGCGCCAGTTCCTGGTTCATTGCGTTTGTCAGCAGCTAATAATTGTGCTGAAATGTCGGCAAAGTGATTAAGTGCTTGATCTAATTGTAATACTTGATCCTGCGTAGCCCCTTTTTGCGGAGCGAAAACATAGGATGCCCCATTTTTACCACAGAGGGGATTGGTGACATCCGCAGCCAATACAAATTTGGTTTCTTGAATACGTGGGTCAAAATCAGTTAAATCAACTTTTGCCAAGTGCTGAAGTGCGAGTCCACCTTTGGGGAGTGCATTGTTGTTTTTATCGAGTAACTGAGCGCCCAAAGTAGATAAAAGTCCTGCGCCAGCATCATTTGTAGCACTGCCGCCTACAGTTAAAACAATTTCTTTGGCACCTGCATCGAGTGCAGCAAGAATGAGCTCTCCTGTACCGAAGGTACTGCTTATACATGCATTGCGTTGAGATGGTTTGACTAATTGAATACCACTTGCTTGCGCCATTTCAATCAAGGCAATTTTTTCAGTGTTTAACCATCCCCATTTGGCTATTACTGATTCTCCAAGCGGACCTTGAACAGACTGTTCACGCCATTCTCCAGCACATGCTTCGAGTACAGCCTCAATCGAACCTTCACCACCATCAGCCATAGGACAAATGATAATTTCAGCTTCTGGAAAAACGCTTTGCCATCCACAGGCAATAGCTTCAGCTATTGCCTGTGCAGATAAGCTATCTTTAAATGAATCTGGTGCAATTATAACTTTCATAAATATTCTCAAAGACCAATTTTGTTTGAAGAAATATATGGATCTGTTTTTCTCACAATGGCTTAGCGAAAGAATTTTATCTTTCGTTATTTAGCCTGTATTTCTTAACCCCGCAGCAATCCCTGTAATACTGACCATTAAAGCTTGATCCACGGGTGTAGTGTCTAAAGGATGTTCTGCTAAATAATGACGTCTACGTTTCATTAATTCAGCTTGTAATAAATGCAAAGGATGTAAATAAGGTTTACGGACTTGCATTGACTGATCAAGCACATTATTTGTACTGAGTAATTTAGATTCACCTTTAACGAACAGAAGTGTTTTGATGGCTTCTTTCAATTTCAGACGTAACTCATCACCCAGATTTTTTAAATTTTCATCGTCTGTTAAGTGTGATTCATAATAAAGGGCAGTATGGCAATCTGCTTTTGATAACACCATCTCCAGCATATCAATCAGTGTTTGAAAGTAAGGCCAATCTAGAAGCATCTCATCTAATATGGCTTTTTTATCCTCATTTAGAATTTGGTGAATTGCAGCACCTGTACCCAGCCATGCGGGTAACATTAAACGAATTTGGGTCCATGCAAACACCCATGGAATTGCACGTAAAGATTCGATCCCACCATCAGTCCTCCGTTTAGCAGGACGTGAACCTAGTGGGAGCATTTGTAACTCTAACTCTGGAGTAACAGTTCTGAGATATTGTACGAAATGTGGATTGTCTCTTACCGTTTTACGATAAGCATTCACTGAAATATCCGTCATTTGATCCATTAAATCGCGCCATTCCTGCTTTGGTATTGGAGGTGGCAGTAAGGTTGCTTCCAGAGTTGCTGCGGTATAAATTTCAAGATTTTGTAGGGCTATTCCCTCTAAACCGAATTTAAAGCGAATCATTTCGCCTTGTTCAGTCACACGTATTGCCCCTGAAATCGAACCGGGTGGTTGTGAAAATAACGCTTGTTGAGTGGGTGCACCACCGCGACTAATTGAACCTCCACGTCCATGAAACAAGGTAAGCTGAATATTATGGGCCTTGGCGATTGCAGCAAGTTGCTCTTGTGCACGGTATTGGGCCCAATTGGCTGACATAAATCCCGCATCTTTGGCTGAATCCGAATACCCAATCATGACTTCATGCTTTGCTTGGATGTGCTGTTTATACCAATCCATGTGGAAGAGGGTGTCCATGGTATTTGCAGCTCCCTCTAAATCTTTGAGCGTTTCAAATAATGGAACGACACGTAAGGGTTGTAAAATTCCAGCTTCTTTTTGCAAAAGCAGAACCGCTAATACATCACTCGGGTATTCCGCCATTGAAATGATATACGCACCCAAGCTTTCAGCAGGTTGCTCTGCAAGCATACGCATGGTGGCAAACACCTCTTTGACATCAGGGTGGTCAATTAAACCCAGATGTGAGCTTTTAAAGTGCTTAGGCAGTAAAGGGCGTTTACTTTGTAATTCCCGGATTAAGAAATTTTGTCGGGCTGGTTCTGTCCATGATTCAAAATTTCCCAAACCCAGATATTCGGTAATGGCTGAAATCGCTTGGCGATGCCGAGCAGACTCTTGGCGAATATCTAACTTAAGTAATTCAATGCCAAAACAATTAATTCGGTAAATGAAATCAAGTAATTTGCCGTTGGCTATTTCAGGTAAGTTGCACGCCATTAGGGAGCGATGGCACAGTAATAATGGTGCTAATAAGTCATGTTTATTTTGAATCACCAAGTTCAAGTGATCATCACGGTCAATACCTTGTAATTTCTGGCTTAACCAATCTAGTGTGGCTTTTAATCGTTCGCGCGTATGACGTAAATATTCTTGGTAAGGTTCAGGGTGATCATAACCTAATGTGTCACGGAACTCTTGAGAACAGGCTTGAAGTGAAAGTTCCCAGCGAAGATCTTCAAGATCTCTAAGATAGAGGCTCGCGGCTTGCCAACGAGATAGCCAGAGTACTTCTTGGGTGATCTCATGCGTCACATTCGGGTTTCCATCTCGATCTCCCCCCATCCACGATGCAAAGCGGATCGGGGAAATATTTAACGGCAAATGTAAATTACAATTTTGATCAACCAGACGATCTAACTCACGCATAAATTTCGGTACAGCATTCCATAGCGTTTGTTCGATCGTGGTGAAGCCCCATTTTGCTTCATCAATAGGTGTAGGGCGCTTTTGACGAATTTCATCCGTTTCCCACGCTGAACAAATTAATTTCTTTAGGTTCTCTATGACGAAGTCATGTTCATGAGGGGTGAGTTTTTGTTGATCTAACTTAGACAAACAATCATTGATGCTGTCATATTTTTGGATCAATGTTCGGCGACTGACTTCTGTAGGATGGGCAGTTAAAACAAGTTCAATGTTTAATTGCGTTATTTGTTCAAACAGTTGCTTTGAAGTAATTTTATGTTGCTTAAACTTTTCAAATAATGGCACAAGTGGATTAGGTGATGGTTGTTGTTGATTAAATTCACTTTGACGCCGATTACGGACAACATGATATTGCTCTGCGATATTGGCAAAGTTCAGAAAATATGAAAAAGCGCGCGTCAGGGGTAAAATTTCATGATCTGTAAGATTAAAAAATATCTGCTCAAGTTGTTTTTCGGCTTCAACTTGACCATCCCGAGCCGCCTTAGATAAAGCCCGTATCTGCTCAACCAAATTGAATAAATTTACATCGGCATGCTTTTTGAGGGTTTCTCCTAAGAGATTCCCTAAAAGCCGAACATCTTCACGTAAAGCGCTCTCTATTTGTCGAATCATATTTTCACTATCCAGTTTTTTTGTTGTGCTTGATTAAGTTTTGTTTTGCAGCAATGCGTAGATCCCGATCACTGCAAAACACAGGGTAGGAATGATGAAAGCCAGCTGAATATTTTTTAAATCTGCAATTAATCCCATGAAATAAGGTGAAATAGCGCCTCCAACTAAAGTCATGACTAAGAATGAACCCGCTTTTTTGGTATGTACCCCTAAATTTTTTACCCCCATTGCAAAGATGGTTGGGTACATAATTGAAGAGAAGAAGAAAGACGCAATCAGCGCATAGATTGAAATAATAGAAATCCCAGAAACAACCACCCCACACAAAATAACATTCATCACTGCGTAGCTAATCAACATGCTAATTGGAGAGAATAAGCGCATCAAAAAGGTACTCACAAAGCGACCTAGCATAAATACGATCAAGCCTACAGAAAGTAAATATGACGCCTTTTGTGGTGTAAGTCCTCCCCAATGATCAATCGCGAAATTGATAAAGAATGAACAAATGCCGACGTGGGCAGCAATCCATGCAAATTGTGCAACGAGTGCCCCGGTAAAATTGGGGAAGGACCAGATTGAGCGTGTTTGGTTAATTTTATCGCTTTGATGTTTACTCATCTGTACTTCAGGAAGTGGTGTTTTTGCAAAAATGATCATCATCATCACAACCACAAATGCGAGACAGACATAGGTAAACATCACGGGGTCAACTGCAAGTTGGCCTAAAGAAATAGCTGGAGCAAAGAATAAGGCGCCTCCAATTAATGGACCAATAAATACCCCTAAGCCGTTAAAAGACTGTGCGAAATTTAAACGTCTTTCTGCATGTTCTGGCGCTCCTAATATCGATGCATAAAGGTTTGCAGCAGTTTCTAAACAGCCTAAACCGCAGGCGAGTATAAATAGCGCAAATAAAAACATGCTAAACGCTGCGGCATTTGTTGCAGGAATAAAAAGTAAAGCACCTAAGGCAAATAAGCCTAAACCCACTTGGATACCGGCTTTATATCCAAAACGTTCCATAAATATGCCAATGGGCAGGGCGATTAAAAAATATGCACCATAATAAGCTGCTTGAACAAATCCAGATTGGGCTTTGGTGACGTGTAATGAGTCTTGAAAGTGTTTATTTAGAACATCCAGTAATCCATGTGATAATCCCCACATAAAAAACAAGCTGGTGATTAAAATAAAAGCAATTCTCGTCACGGATTTTGAATGGCTTATTTGGTCATTGATGGTGTTGTTTTGTACGTCCATGTGTATTTTCCTATTCTATTTTTGAGGGAAAAAGGAGGAGTTTATGCTCCTCTCAAGGATGTCTATTCGGTTTCGATGCCTCCATAGACAGTTAACAATTGCTTCATTCTTTTAACGGCTAACTCAGGTTGAATAAGTGCTCCAGCTTGATCTGCTAGACGGAAAATTTTGCAGTAATGGGCTAAGCTTCGCGCGGATTGCATTCCGCCTAACATGCTGAAGTGGTCTTGGTGACCATTTAACCAAGCCAAGAAAACGACCCCAGCTTTGTAATAGCGAGTCGGTGCGCAGAATATCTCTCTAGAAAGCGGTACGGTCGGTTGGATAATCTCTTCATAGCGTTTGAGATCATCTATTGCTAGAGCGGCAAGGGCGTGGGCGGCAACAGGCGCGATTGGATCGAAAATTCCAAGTAATGCATGTGAAAAGCGCTCGCCATCACCTGCAATTAATTCAGCAAAGTTAAAATCATCTCCTGTATAAAGTTTTACCCCTTCAGGTAAGCGACGACGCAGCTCAATTTCCCATTTTGCTTCCAACAGAGAAATCTTGATGCCATCAACTTTATCGACATTGGTGTGAATGATAGAGAGGACGGTTTCCATAGCAGTTGCAATATCCGTACTGCCCCAATAGCCATGTAAACTTGAGTCAAAAGCCTCACCAAGCCAATGTAGAATGACTTTGTCTTTGGCTTCTTGTAGCAAGGTTGAATAGATGCTTTGATAGTCTGCGGCATCTTTTGCTATTGCACATAAAGCCCGACTCGCCATTAAAATTGCACTGACTCCAGCGTTATTTACCACTTCGAATTGTGCTCTATATGCCTGAAGAACATCATCCAAAGTTGTTTCTGTATTCACCTGTAACTGGTCTGTGCCAACACCACAGCTAAGCGCTGCTCCAGGAATCGTTTTTGCGTGTGCTGCACTGCGAGTAATCAGTTCAGCAGACTCTTTCCATCCTAAGCCCATACCTCGTTGCGCTGTATCCATCGCTTCTGCGACTCTAAAACCCAAACGCCATAAATACTCACGAAACGCCAGTGTTTTATCCCAATCAATTGAAAGGGTTTCATCCCAAGGATTTCCAGACTGAGTGGGTTCTACAACAACATGGGCAGCCGCATAGACAATACGATTCATCGGCTCTTTTACGGGTGATGCAAAAGGGGCTTGTGCATATTTCAATGCATATTGTTCTAGGGTTGCTTCATTCTGTGAAGGCAAGAGAATCTTCATGAGATCTATCCGTTATGTGCAAGGTTTTTCCTAAAATGAGATCAACTGCTTTCTCAGCAATCATGATGGTTGGTGCATTGGTATTGCAGCTCGGAATTCGTGGCATAACAGATGCATCTACAACTCTTAATCCCTCAATTCCATGTACTTTGAGATCGCTTGAAACGACTGCATCAGCATCGTTGCCGATTCGGCACGTTCCAACAGGGTGGTGATCCGTTTTGGCATTTGCACAGGCATATTCAAATAGTTCTTGGTCCGTTGATTTTGAAGTTCCCGGAAGCTTTTCTTCCAAAACAAAGCGTTTAAGAGCAGGTTGGTTTAATATTTTTCGCGCTAAACGCAATCCTTTCATCGACATTTCTCTGTCATAAGGATCTGCCCAATAGTTAGGGTCGATCAGTGGTGCACTGGATGGATTGGCATTTGCAAGCCTTACCGTTCCTCGTGAACGTGGTCTCAATAGGGCGGAGTTGAGCGTCACGCCAGGGTTGCGCATATGTGCAACACCAGATTCAATTCCTGAACCTAAACCGAGATGAAGTTGGATATCTGCAGAGCGTGCTTTTTCATCGGCATACCAAAAACCCCCTGTTTCAAAAAGGCTTGAAGCAACAGGACCTTTTTTCAGTAAGAGATATTGAAGACCTGCCCAAGCCGCTAAAAATGGTGAAGAATACGCATCATAAGTATGATTTCCAGTGCATTCCGCTATCACGAACAAATCTAAATGATCTTGGAAATTATTACCTACGCCTGACAAGTGATGTTTCAGGTCAATACCTACATCACGTAAGTGATCTGCAGGTCCAATACCAGATTGCATCAGTAGCTTGGGTGAGCCTATAGCACCACTACTCACAATGATTTCTCGTTCTGCGTGATAAATCCCAGATTTAGAGGACGTTGCATGAACCACTTCTACCGCAACAGCTTTATTGCCCGAAAGCACGATGCGTTGAGTAAAGGCATTCAATAGAACAGTTAAGTTACTTCGATGCTGTACTGGTTGAAGATAGGCTGTTGAGGTTGATGATCGTTTGGCATGTAATTGAGTGAGTTGATAATGGCCTAAGCCATCTTGTTTTTCACCATTAAAGTCAGGATTAAAAGGAATACCTAACTCTTGACCAGCCTGAAAAAAGGCTTCACAAATAGGCAATGGGCTGATTGGGTTAGAAACCCCCAATGGTCCACCATAAGCGTGGTATTTATTGGCAAAACGCTCATTGTTTTCTGCACGTTTAAAATAAGGCAAAACACCAGCATAGGACCAACCTTTTGCGCCGCATTCAGTTTCCCATTCATCATAATCCGCAGCAGCCCCACGCGTATAAATTTGAGCATTGACGGATGAACCACCACCAATCACTTTACCTTGAGTAAAGCGCAATACTCTGTTGTTGAGGTGTTTTTGGGGGACTGTATTCCAGCCCCATGAGCCACGACCTTTGGTCATTTTTGCGAAACCAGCAGGCATACGATATAGCGGATGTTTATCGTCTCCTCCTGCTTCGAGCAGAAGGACGTTTATTGAAGGATCTTCGCTGAGGCGATTAGCCAATACACAACCAGCTGAGCCACCGCCTACAATAATATAATCATATTTCATGGTATTTCTCAGAAAGTAGGAATTGAGAGTCCACCATCAGTATTGATGACAGAGCCTGTAGAAAAATTTAATTTGCCAGAAGCCAAACTGGTTACTACGGCGGCGATATCTTCTGTTTCTCCCCATCGCGTCATTGGAACAAGACCATTGTTAAATCGCTCCTCGTACTGACTGGCAACTCCTGCGGTCATATCTGTTCGAATAACTCCAGGGCGGATTTCAAATACACCAATATTGGCTGTTGCTAAGCGCAGGGCGAAAAGTTTTGTACTCATCGCCAACGCAGCTTTAGATAGACAGTATTCGCCTCGTTCAGTCGATGCCATTTCAGCACTGACACTGGAAATCGTGATAATGCTGCGAGAATGCGGGGAAGGGACTGCTAACATGTGTTTAGCGACCTGTTGGGTTAAGAAAAAAGTCCCTCTTAAATTGGTATTGAGAACCAAATCAAATGCTTCTGGTTGCATTTCGAGTAAGTCACCACGGCAAGGTGAACCAATACCAGCATTGTTTACGAGGCAATCAATTGTTCCCCCCCAAGCGATGGTTTTTTCGATCAGTTCTTTTTGAGCGTCTAAATGTTCTAGTTCGCTGGCAATTGCCAGTGCTTTTCCACCTATAGACTCAACGTGTGAACATAATGCTTTGCTTATCGCATCTTCACTGCGACAGGTGAACACGATATCGAAGCCTTGATTTGCCAATTGCATAACAATGGAGGCTCCAATTCCTCTGCGACCGCCAGTAATGAGAGCTACTGGTCGCGGTTTAATTGTTGAAATCCTTGTCATAATTTTTCCTTTTTGGAACGTTCCAATTTTAATTGAAATAAAAAACTTTTAGGTCTGGGTAAGCCACCAATGAGTTCTTTCTCCGATATGGAATTGAACGGTTTTTTGTTCTGTGTAGTCTTCTACTGCAGATAGACCTAATTCTCGACCAATGCCTGAGGCTTTGAATCCACCGAAAGGTAACTCAGGGAAACCTTCGAGAAAATTATTAACCCAGATTGTGCCTGCATGGATTGCTTTTGCTGCTTGCAAACAAGTATCAATATCTTTGCTCCAAACAGCGGCAGATAGGCCATAGCTGGTTTGATTTGCAATGCTGATGGCTTCTTCAAGTGTGTCGAAGGTCAATATGGATAGCACGGGGCCGAATACTTCTTCACGGGCGATAGACATACTTGGTTTAATATTGCTCAGTATGGTCGGTTCAAAATACATACCTTTTGCTGTGGGGATGCGTGCCCCACCTAAACGGATCAATGCGCCATCTGCTTTGGCATTTTCTATCGCACTTTGAATAATGTTGAGTTGAGCTTCGCTGGTAATTGCACCGACTTTTACATCAGGGTGTAATGGGTCACCTACAGGCACTTGTTGAGAGCGTTCAATTACGGCCAATGTAAAACGCTCAACAATGTCTTTGTGAACAAGAATTCGACTGCCGCTATTACAACATTCACCTGCGTTAAAATAGACACCAAATACCACAGCATCGACAGCAGCCTCCCAATCACAATCTGGGAAAATAATCTGTGGGTTTTTTCCACCGAGCTCAAGCGCGACTTTCTTTAATGAGCGACCAGCTTCTGCTGCGATATGGCGGCCTACACGTGTTGAACCAGTAAAAGAAACCATGTCAACATCAGGATGATGGATTAAGGGTTCACCTACAGCAGGGCCTAAGCCTGTGACAATATTCACTACACCTTTTGGTAAACCAGCTTCTCGTAAAATTTCACCCAGTATTAATGTCGAACCATTGGTTAATTCGCTGGGTTTAATGACAGCAGTACAACCAGCCGCTAAAGCAAAGGGTAATTTTTGACTGAGAATCCAAATGGGAAAATTCCATGGCGTGATCATCGCAATAACCCCAATTGGTTGGCGGATCACAACGCCAAGCGTAGAGCTGCCTAAGTTATTGTAACTTTCACTATGTAAAGTTCGGGCAAGTGCAGCTGCATATTTCCATAAATCGACACAACCTGAGACTTCACTACGCGCTTGTAAGAGTGGTTTTCCTGTTTCTAGGCTTTCAATCAACCCCATTTCTTCAACACGACTTGCAATACCTTCCGCGACTCGTATTAATACCTCTGCACGTTCACTGCCAGATAGATTGGACCAAGTACCATGATCAAAAGCTTTACGTGCTGCTTCTATAGCGCGTTCAGCATCTTCGCGACAACCTTCTGGGTAAATTCCGACAACTACATCATGCGCAGGGCTTTTCCGTTCAGTGATTTTTCCTTGTTGTGAAGCGCATAGTTCACCATCAATGAGCATATGACCTTGATATGGTTGTTCAATTACGGGAGTATGATTTGCTAAGTTTAAGAATTTCATTTTATATTCCTTTATATTCAGCTGGACGCCGTTCACTAAAGCTTGCTAAACCTTCTTTTGCATCTTCAGTGGTTGCCGCAAGGGCACCAGCCATTCCTTCTAAAACCGCTGCTAAATTATGCCCCTCACCTGCATCGATAAGCTGTTTCGTCAGTTGGATCGATATTGGTGCTTTGTGACTCATTTCTTCAGCGATACGCATAGCACTGGATAAAACCTCGCCAGAATGACTAATTTCTTGTACGAGGCCAAACTTTAAAGCTTGCTCGGCATTCATTTTTCGGCCAGTCATGGCTAAGTATTTAACCTGACTAGCACCGATTAAACGGACCAGTCGCTGTGTTCCTGACCAGCCAGGGCAAGTTGCTATCCCAGCTTCAGGTAACGCAAATGTTGCATTTGGGTCAGTCACTCGAATATCAGCAGTGGCTAAGAGTTCTAACCCACCTCCGAATGCATGACCATTGATGGCTGCAATGACAGGTAAACGTAAGCCTGCCCATAAATCAAAAACGCGATGACCTTTTCTGGTCCAGTAACGCCACATATCAATAGGTTGTAGCGCTGCCCATACATGAATATCAGCACCCACACAAAACGCGCGATCGCCAGTCGCCGTGATGATGACGGCTATAAGATCTGTTCGTTGATCAAGTGACTTTGCAATATCCTCAAGTTGATCAATCATTTCAGGTGTCAAAGCATTGAGTTTTTCTGGCCGCTCTAATTCAACAATCGCAATCGCATTTTCAAAACGGATACTGACTGAGCCTGATGAGGTATTTATGCTGCATACTCCTTAAGCTCTAGTCCCATGACTGCATCTGTGAATAAGCTCGGTCTCATGATTTTTAAATCAGCAGAGACGAGTAATGGAAATTCAGCTTGGGAAAGAATGTCTTTTTCTAAATTAATTCCAGGCGCAATTTCAGTGACAATTAAGCCCTTAGAAGTTAGTTTCATGACACAGCGTTCAGTGACATATATGATGTTTTGCCCTCGTTCTAAGGCCATACGACCACTAAAAGTGACGTGATCAACTTTATTGACCAACTTGCGTGATTTACCTTCTTGATTAATTTTTAATAAACCCGTACCAACGGTGAGTTTTGCCCCAGCAGTAAAGAAGCCAGAAAAAACAATATTTTTAGCATGCGTGGTAATGTCAACAAAGCCACCACAACCCGCTGTTAGATAGGGCTTGCTGGGAAGTTTGGAGACATTTACATTTCCTTCACGGTCTATTTGTAAAAAAGACAACAGTGCAAGATTAAAGCCGCCGCCCTGAAAATAGGTAAATTGTGCGGAAGAAGACATAATTGCATCTGCATTTACAGCGCAACCAAATGCAAAATCGAGCAAAGGCATTCCGCCAACAGCGCCTTGTTCAATCAGCCAAGTAACATCATCGTGGTATCCTTCTTCGAGAAGAATCCGTGGAACATTGGCAGAAATACCAAAGCCTAAATTAACAGCCATCCCTTGCTCGACTTGCATCGCAGCTCGACGGGCAATGACCTTTTCAGCTCCCCAAGGCGTCATATCGAATACAGAGTCTGGTTGTTGAATTTCACCACTGATGGCTGGGTCATAGCTGATTTGGGTGGTTTGCATCTGATCTGGTGCAACCACAATATAATCCACCAAATTACAGGGGATATGGACATGGTGTGGTTTGATTGAACCTGCTCGAACAACGCGTTTAACTTGTACGATCACAATTCCACCATTGTTACGAACAGCAAGTGCTTGATCGAGTGCGCCGAGTAATCCACCTTCATGCTCAAATGAAAGATTGCCTTTTTCATCGGCTGAGGTTGCTCTAATAATCGCAACAGTTGGTATGATTTTGGGAAAGAACAACCACTTTTCACCAGCAAAATTTACTTTTTCAACAATGGGTTGAGCTTCAGCCTTCGCATTCATCGCACAACCTTGTAAATCTGGGTCAACAAAAGTGTTAAAACCAACTTTTGTTAATACACCTGGACGTTTTGCGGCAACGTCTCGATGTAAATCAAACATGATGCCACTTGGAACGTTATATGCGGCAATTTCATTGTTTACGATCATTTTCCATATTTCTGGCATGGGGAGTGAAGATGGACCACTTGGAAAAGAGCCAGCAATCACTTTTTTGATTAGTCCTGATTGGGCGAGATGTTCAATCCCTTTAATTCCATACATATCTCCAGCTGCAATAGGGTGAAGTAAAGTTAAGTCTTTGGGCTGAGCGGCTTGTTGATAGCGCTTTCCAATCGCAGCAAGAATATGATCTGGACAGGCCAGCCCACTTGATGAGCTCACCGTCACAATGTCGCCATCGACGATTAATTTTGCAGCTTGTTCAGCACTAATAAGTTTGTTCATGACTTTTTCACTTTTACACAATAATTTTTAGATTGCTGCAAATGGTTCTGTTCAACGTGAATCAGCGCGATAAACCAGAAACCAAAACGATTTGAGCAGGTATTGTTAAAACAAAGAAGGAAATCTGGTATCTGTTGGTTTTAAGCTGGGTGGTATATTTTTTAGCATCATAAGTTCCTTCTTATGTATTTATAGGAACGTTCCAATTATATTTGGAACGTTCCAAAAATATAGAATTACTCTCTGATGATGTCAATATATTTTTTTAGGAATAGAAAATTAAATAAAAAAGAAATGGTATGCTACTAACACTTCTATGCAGGTTAATGAGGTATCTCACTTGAGTAGCAAAGCGCCAAAAGGTAAAGCCACTATCATGGATATTGCTAAGGTTTCGGGTGTTTCCAAATCTACAGTCTCTTTAGTATTGAATAATAGTGAACTGGTCAAACCAGAAACCGCTGAAAATGTGCGAAAGGTCGCTGCTCAATTAGGTTATATCTACAATCGTAGTGCTGCCAATTTGCGTCAAGGTGTCAGCAATATTATAGGAGTGGTGGTTAATGACTTAACCAACACCTTCTTTGTTGAGTTATTAATTGGCGCTGAAAGAAAACTTCTAGAATCAAACTTTACCACCTTACTTGCGCATACTGCTGAAGATCATGCTTTACAGCAGCAAGTCATTGTCACCATGCGTGAACATAAAATTGCAGGTCTGATTATTTGTCCTACCTTTGATACCTCATCTGATCTCGTATCCATGTTAAAAAAATGGGGCGTGCCTTTCGTGACAGTGATGCGTTCTTTGGAAGGGGAAGTTTGTGATTTTGTGGGTGCAGATAATCGATTGGGTATTCAACTTTTGACCCAACATTTGATTGATTTAGGGCATAAGGATATAGGATTTATTGGTCGTCATACAGGCTATTCGGTGAGTCTAGAACGTTTACAAGGATTTAAGGAGTGCTTAGAAAAGAACGGGTTAAATTATAACGAGCAGTGGATTATTGATGGACCCATTAGCCGCGAAGGTGGAAAATTAGGTATTGCTCAACTGCTTGATTTAGAAGACAAGCCTTCAGCTGTGATTTGTTATAATGATTTGATTGCAATTGGTGTTTTGAGTGAATTAGATCGCCGTGGTTTAAAGGCAGGGAAAGATATTGCTGTGGTTGGGGGAGATGGAATTTCTGAATCAGAATATTGTAGTCCACCATTGACCACAGTCGCACATCAGCCAGAAAAACTTGGTGAAATTGCGAGTGAATTATTACTGACTAGAATAAAAAAACCAGATGCACCACCTTTAAAATTCTTGCTGAAGCCAAAATTAATTGTACGAGAGTCTTGTGGGAGCAAGAAATTAACGCCTCACAGTGCAATCGATTGAATCTAAAAAAATCAAAAACCCCCAATCAATCTGATATTAAGATCATGATTTAAATGGTCTTTTATTAGAAACGATCAACGCTAAAACTTAAATGCTTTCATAAATAGATATTGACAGAAGAAATTTGTATATTTATATTTTGGAACGTTCCAATTAATTGTGGAACGTTCCAAAATGAGGGATTTAACATGAATATTTCCATTGTTAAATTTATGCTCATTGAACTATAAGAATTTTATTAAAAAGGAATTTTAATGAAAAAATCAATTTGGTTGATCGGAATCACCAGCATTTTTAGCAGCTTTCCAGCACAGGCATTAGAACTACATGGCTATTTTCGTACAGGGATTGGAAACAATGAAAAGGGTAATACTCAAGAATGTTTTCAGTTAAGTGGTGCGCCAACCAAGTATCGTTTAGGAAATGAATGTGAACAATATGCCGAGTTCTCTGCTAAACAACCTCTAACGAGCTTTCAAGATGGATCACAATTAAGCGTCAATGGAATGCTACAGTTTTATAACCCTTATGGACAATCACTCAAGTTTAGTGGGGAGGATGGTTATACGCGCTTGAATCAAATTTATCTCGATTGGCGCAATGTCTCATTCCTCAATGGTGGGAATATTTGGGCTGGGCGCAGATACTATAATCGTAATGATATTCATATGACTGACTTTTTTTATTGGAATCAAAGTGCAACTGGTTTTGGTATAGATAGTTATGATTTGAATGATTATAAAATCAGTTATTCATTTTCTCGGAAAGACAATCTATTCCAAGAAAAAATGATATCTAAGCATGATCTTACTGTAAAAGGCATAGAAATCAAACCTAACAATGAGTTGCAGCTAGGTGTTTCTTATATTGATCATAAACAAAATAATGGGTGGTCGATGATTATTCAAGACATCCAAAAACATCGCTTCAATGGCAAGAATACAATCGCTTTTCAATATGGAGAAGGACCGGAAACGGGGTTAAGTTATACGGGCGATCCCAATTTAAATCGAAATAATACAGTTTTTAGAGCGCTTGAAATGTTTGATTGGCAGTCACAGTCAAATCGCTTGAATGGGCAAATGCAAGCTGTCTACCAAAAAAGTAATTTTAAGGATTTGCCTGATATGGAGTGGATTTCAATTGGTTCACGAACCGCTTATGTGCTAAATGACAAAATTAAAATTACTGTAGAAATTGGATTTGATCAGATCAAAGACACTGAGAGTAGAAACTTAACAAAACTTACAATTGCCCCTACATGGTCATTAAAAGGGACTCAATATTATGACCGGCCTGAGCTTAGGGTCTATTACACTTATGCAAATTGGAACAATGCTGAAAGAAAATTAAGAGATCAGGTTATGCCTAATAGTGATTTTTTTGCGACAAATCATGGCTCAAATTTTGGTATCCAATTGGAAAATTGGTGGTAATTAAGCTCAAAAATGCTCATAACACAACTTCTATTACTGGCATTGCAATAGCCTATTGCAATGCCAGTTTTATTTGGGGTGCTAAGTATGGATCTATTAACTGTTTAATATGATCTATATGCATAAATTTAGCACTTTATTCACATTTTAATGCTCTCTATCTGATTCTAAGATTGAGTTCCCCGATATGACAAGGCTTCGGTTAAATGGGTACTTTGGATTTGCTCACTTTGAGCCAAATCTGCAATGGTCCTTGAAACACGTAAAATACGATGATATGCCCGCGCAGATAAATTTAAACGTTGTTGTGCCATTTCCAGCATTCGCTTGGATGTTTCATCTAAAATCACATATTTTTCTAAGTCTTTTGGCGATAAGTTGTGATTTAAATAGCCTTGTCTTTGAATTTGAAAATCACATGCATCAATCACCCGTTCCCGTACTGTTGCTGAATCTTCGACAGGCGTTTGATCCTGTAATTCCTGGGCTTTTAATGGTGGCACATCGATATGTAAATCAATACGATCCAATAATGGACCTGAAATTCGGTTTTGATAGCGCTTAATTGCTTCAGCCGAACATTGGCAGCGACTGTCTTGGTTAAATGCATAACCACAAGGGCAGGGATTCATTGCTGCAATCAATTGAAAGTTTGCAGGAAATGTAATTTGGCGTGATGCTCTAGAAATAACGATTTCTTTAGATTCAAGCGGTTGCCTTAAAACTTCGAGCACTTTTTTGTCAAACTCAGGCAGCTCATCTAAAAATAGCACACCTAAGTGCGCCAGCGTAATTTCTCCGGGTTTTGGATTTGAACCGCCACCGACAAGAGCGATTGCAGACGCGGTATGGTGTGGGGCGCGAAATGGGCGCTGTCCAAAATGGTGTTTGGTCTTGGCAATTGAATAAATACTGGCAACTTCAAGATTTTCTTGTGGATTTAAGGCTGGCAGAATACTCGGTAAGCGTGATGCTAACAGGGTTTTACCTGTACCCGGTGGGCCTTTAAATAAAAGGGAATGTCCACCTGCTGCTGAAATTTCTAAAGCGCGTCGTGGGCGTAATTGCCCTTTGACATCTGCCAAATCAAATTTGTAGGTATTGTCTTGCGGTATTTTTTGCCGAGCAGTTGCATCAATTTTTTGTAGATTTAAGAAATGCTCACAGACTTGTTTTAAGTGCTGTGCAGCAAATACCTGAAACTCAGGCAATTGCGCTGCTTCAGCGGCATTTTCCTGCGGCAACATCAATTGATGCTTGGCCATTTGACATGCCATTGCAATGGTTAAGGTCCCTGTAATTGGTCTTAAGTGTCCATCCAGTGCTAATTCACCAATAAACTCAAAATGATCTGTGACATTTTCAGGAAGTTGCCCTGTGGCAATCAAGATACCGAGTGCAATGGGCAGATCTAAACGAGAGCCATCTTTGGGCAGATCCGCAGGTGCGAGATTGATGGTTAAGCGTTTGCTTGGGAATTGATAACCACTGTTAATGATGGCAGATCGAACGCGATCTTTACTTTCACGAACTGCAGCTTCAGCTAAGCCAACAATTGTTAAAGAAGGCAGCCCTGCACTAACATGGACCTCCACTTCAATTAAAGGTGCATGCAGCCCGAGCAAACCTCGGGTATAAATTTTGGCTAAAGACATTGTTGTTTTCCACTTGTGCTTTATTTTTAATCATTATTATATTTTTTGCACCAATAATGTGCAAATTTAGTTTATTTTTTATCCTGAATCAGCACCTCAAGTGCTTTGACCTGTTCTTGTAAATCGGTCAAACGTAAATTGGCATTATTTAGTGCAGTTTTTTGACGTTCAATCTCGTCTTTTGAAACGATATCCATTTTAGAAATGGCTTCATTCAGCAAGGCACGTAAATTATGTTCTATATCTTTTTTAGGCTGATCAACCTGTTCCAAAATTGCTTGTAATAATGTTTCAATCATGAGGAATCCAAATGAGTAATGTTCTTTGCCTAGTGTAACATCGCGTATTGATTTTATTTAAGTAATTTTTTATCCGATGCGTAAAGCATGATGTCTCCTATAATTTAGCAATGAAATCTAAAAAAACACGCAATATTATGTGTTTTTTAAAGTTGCAACTTCACCTAAGTATATACAATAGGTTATAAAGGCAATGCATGTTGATTGAATTAATCACCCCAACCATTAATAAGATTGGCATGAAAATTGAACATAAAACCTTACTGGTGAAATAAGCCGAAGGAAAACAATATGAAGCTCGTAACTGCAATTGTAAAACCGTTTAAATTAGATGACGTGCGTGAAGCACTGTCTGATATAGGCGTTCAAGGGATTACCGTAACTGAAGTTAAAGGTTTTGGTCGTCAAAAGGGGCATACTGAACTTTATCGTGGCGCTGAGTATGTTGTTGATTTTCTGCCTAAAGTAAAAATCGAAATCGCAATCAGTGATGACATGGTAGATTCAGTGATTGAATCTATTACACGCGTTGCTAGCACTGGCAAAATTGGTGATGGAAAAATTTTCGTGACTAACTTAGAGCAAGTAATTCGTATTCGTACAGGTGAAACAGGTCCAGACGCTGTTTAATTTGGCACGAAGATTGCTGGTTATGTATATCAATACATAACTCACAAAATTAGGTTGGGGGATACGAATGAAAAAAATGCTATTAGCGCTCAGCCTGTCTGGCGCACTTCTTGGCGGATCAGTTGCGTGGGCAGAAGAAAACGTAGCTGAGCCTGCATCTACAGCTGTTGCAACGGCAAGTGATGTGACTGCAACAGTCGCCGATACATCGGCAACCGTTGCGCCTGAAACGGTGACTGCCACAGCTGCGCCAGCAGCAGAAGCAGAAAAACCAACTTTAAATACAGGTGATACAGCGTGGATTCTTGTATCTACAGCACTTGTATTGCTAATGACAATTCCCGGTTTAGCATTGTTCTACGGCGGTATGGTTCGTAAGAAAAATGTGCTTGCCACCATGGCGCAAAGCTTTACTGCCGCCGCAGTAGTCAGCATCGTATGGGTGGTCATTGGTTATTCACTTGCATTTGGTTCTGGTAACGCTTTTATTGGTGGTTTCGATAAAATCATGTTATCTGGAATTACAACAGATGCGCTGAGTGGCACAATTCCAGAAATTCTTTTCGTTATTTTCCAAATGACTTTTGCGATCATTACTGTTGCCATCATCAGTGGTTCTGTGGCTGATCGTATGAAATTTAGTGCTTGGATCACATTCATTACGATTTGGGTCATTATTGTTTATGCACCGATTGCACACTGGGTATGGGGTGGTGGCTGGTTAATGAATGATGGCGCGCTTGATTTTGCTGGTGGTACTGTTGTTCATATTAACTCGGGTGTTGCCGGTTTAGTTGCTGCGTATTTACTGGGTAAACGTATGGGCTTAGGCAAAGAATCTATGGCACCACATAACTTAACCTTAACTGTATTGGGTGCAAGCTTGGTATGGGTCGGTTGGTTTGGTTTCAATGGTGGTTCTGCTTTAGGTGCCAATGGTTCAGCAGCGTATGCTTTGGTCACAACTCAAATCGCAGCCGCAGCGGCAGCAATTGCTTGGTTAGTGGTTGAAAAAATTGTTCGTGGTAAAGGTTCAGTATTGGGTGCAGCATCGGGTGCAGTTGCTGGTCTGGTTGTGATTACGCCAGCAGCAGGTTTTGTGACAGTAAGCGGTGCGTTGATCATGGGCTTAATCGGTGGTGTAGTGTGCTTCTGGGGGATCTCTGGTCTTAAACGTATCCTTAAAGCAGATGATTCATTGGATGCATTTGGTTTACATGGTGTAGGTGGTATTGTTGGTGCGATTTTAACAGCAGTATTTGCCAGCTCATTCATTATGGGCGACAAAGCACCGACAGATGTTATGCATCAATTATGGGTACAAGTTGAAGGTGTGTTAGCAACAATCGCATACTCAGCAGTTGTGACCTTTATCCTACTTAAAATTATCGATGTGGTGATTGGGATCCGTGTTGAATCTGATGATGAACGTATGGGGCTTGATTTAAGCCAACATGGCGAACGTATCGAATAATCAATCTAATTAGAATAATAACTATATATAGTATAAAACAGTCCGTAAGGGCTGTTTTTTTTCCATATCTTGCGAAAGGCTCAACAAAATCTGGTTTTTTTGCTACACTAGCTGAAATCATGAATTTTGTTCAATAAAACCACTATGCATTGTCCATTTTGCAACGCTGCAGATAGTAAAGTAATCGACTCTCGTTTGGCCGCTGAAGGTAGCCAGATTCGTCGACGTCGTGAATGTATCAGTTGTGGCGAACGTTTTACGACATTTGAAAGTTATGAAGTGGTCATGCCACGCGTGACCAAGTCAGATGGTAAAAATGAACCGTTTGACGAAGCAAAATTACGACGTTCTTTAATGCACGCTTTACAAAAAAGACCCGTGACTCAAGAACAGATTGAAACCGTCATTAGTGATATTCAATTGCAAATTCGCCGCCTCGGTGAACGTGATGTACGTTCACGCACCATTGGTGAAATTGTCATGAAATCGTTGTTTGCATTGGATCATGTGGCTTATGTGCGTTTTGCATCGGTGTATCAAGATTTCCAAGATATTGATGCGTTTCGTCATCAAATTGAACAAATGCAAGATCGTGGGCAAGACCACTAATTTTATTTTTGAACGTTATTGATTAGGAATTTTATGTCTGAGTTTGATTCAAATTCTAAACCCGAAGATTATGTCAACATAGATCAGGTTTGGATGCAGAAAGCAATTGAGCTCGCGAAGCTTGGACAATATTCCACACGACCAAACCCGAACGTCGGTTGTGTCATTGTAAAAGATGGGCAATGGGTGGGAGAGGGTTTTCATCCTAGAGCTGGTCAGCCACACGCCGAAGTTTTTGCCATGCGTCAAGCAGGCGAGTCTGCCAAGGGCGCAACAGCGTATGTCACTTTGGAACCTTGTGCGCATTATGGCCGTACACCACCTTGTGCTAAAGGCTTGGTTGAAGCGGGTGTCAGCAAAGTTGTTATTGCATGTGCTGATCCAAATCCTTTGGTGGCGGGAAAAGGCGTGGATATTTTACGCCAGGCAGGGATTGAGGTTGAAACAGGGGTTTGTGAGCAACAAGCGGCTCAACTCAATCAAGGCTTTTTAAAAGCAATGGCAACGGGTGTGCCTTATGTGCGGTTAAAGGTTGCGTCAAGTTTAGATGGCCGTACAGCAATGGCGTCTGGTGAGTCTAAATGGATCACTGGGGTTGAATCACGTCAAGATGTTCAGCATTGGCGGGCCATTTCAGGTGCCGTGATTACCGGGATCGATACCATTTTGGCAGATGACCCTCAATTAAATGTGCGTTCATTGGGCGATATTGATATTGCAACGATTGTCCAGCCTAAGCGGGTGATTTTAGACCGACAAGGGCGTTTGCCGCTCAATGCTCAAATTCTTAGCGCGCCTGAAACAGTGATGGTCATGGGACCATTTCGTCAAGAACTTGCCAAGCTGGGCGTGGTACAATTAGAAGTTCAATCTTTAAAAGATTTGCTTACGACTTTAAAAGATTTCCAAATTTACGATGTGTTGGTTGAAGCAGGTGCGACATTATCCACTGCATTTTTGCAGGAAAAACTGGTGGATGAATTAATCAGTTATGTTGCGCCAACCTTTTTAGGACAATCAGCACGTGCCATGTTCAATGCCGAATTTGAAACGATGGCACAACAATTACGTTTTAAGTTACAAGATGTTCATCAGTTTGGTGATGACATTCGCTTAAGACTTATCCCTTCACAAGAGTCAGTATGAATCCAGAGTCAACATCATCGGTTTACCATAAACGTCGTCATGCTGCGCGTACAACAGATGAATATCTTTTTCATCAGTTGGTTCCCTATTTGGGAAACAAACGTCGTTTGTTGCATCTGATTCTTGAAGCGCTTGAAATCACAGGTACTTTGAATCCTAAGGGTAAACGTGCCCCGATTTTTGCCGATTTTTTTGCAGGCAGTGGGGTGGTTTCACGTTTAGCACGTCAAAACGGCTATCGAGTGATTGCCAATGACTGGGAACCGTATAGTCATGCATTAAATCATGCCATTTTGGCATGCACAGATGCACCAGCATTTAAAGAATTGGGTGGGTATCAAAAAGCCATCGATTATTTAAACCGCTTGCCTGAAGTGAAAGGATGGGTTACGCATAACCTTTGTCCGCGGAATGATGAAATTTATGACCCTGCACGAGACCGTTTGTTTTTTAAACGCCGTAATGGGATGCGTATAGATGCAATTCGCCAGCAA
Organism: Acinetobacter sp. GW821-FHT01E09; assembly: GCF_059422385.1. Classification (NCBI taxonomy): domain Bacteria; kingdom Pseudomonadati; phylum Pseudomonadota; class Gammaproteobacteria; order Moraxellales; family Moraxellaceae; genus Acinetobacter; species Acinetobacter sp. GW821-FHT01E09. Next base: position 4,354,807 of record NZ_JBWKWU010000001.1, on the reverse strand, counting down.
ATTGCCACTTGGCAAGCACAGGGTGCAATTGACGATGTAGAAATGAGTGCCTTATTGGCACCTTTGCTCTATTCAGCAAGTTTTGTCAGTAATACCAGTGGCGTATTTAAAAGCTTCCATCATGGTTGGGGCGGTAAGACTCAAACTGCGCTGGAACGGATTGAGTCGTTATTGTGGCTTACACCCAGCCGCTTTAGTGAAGTTGGGCAGAATAAACAGAAAACCCCAATGGCAGAAGTGTGGTGTGTCGATGCACAACACTTGGCAAATCAAATGAGTGGTTTTGAAGTCGATGTGGCTTATCTAGATCCACCGTATAACCAACATGCCTATAGTAGTAATTATCATGTACTCAACTCGCTAACACTGTGGGATCAAGTTGATTTACCGACACCGGATACCAAAGGTTTTAAAAGCGGGATTGACCGTGCATGGCGTAAAGAACGTCCTAGTCCTTATAATTCTTCTAAGCATGCACAAGAAGCTTATGAGAATTTGTTGGAAACCATTAATGCGCGCTATATTCTCACCAGTTACTCAACTGATGGAAATATTGAGGCCAAAGACTTATTGGCGGCCAATCTGAAACGTGGCAAAGTCACCTTATTGACTCAGGATGTACCTCGTTATCGTGTCAGTAAACAGCGTCAGTCTGAACGCGCACGTGTGCTTGAGTTTATTGTGATCACTGATACCCATGCCAAGTCTGGACCACCATTGCGTCAGCTGTTGGGACAACTTTATCATTTTGCGGAATTGGGTGGTGTGGATACTTCGGGTGTAAGTACACAACTGGCCTTATGGTAACAACTCACCTTTACCATTAAAATATGGGGCGAGTGCAAATAAACACGATTGAACTTCATCAGTTCCTCTCACTGCAGCAGTAGGTAGAATTATGTTCACAGGTATCATTGAAAGTTTGGGTAAAGTCGAGAGTTTACAAAATGTAGGCGGTGATGTGCGCTTACGCATTCAGACAGACTTGGATATGTCTGATGTACATTTGGGCGACTCTATTGCAACCAATGGCATCTGTTTAACTGTAATTGACTGGGGTGAAAACTGGTACGCAGCTGATGTATCCCGTGAAAGCTTAAATCGTTCGACTTTAGCAAGTTGGAAAGCGGGGCAGGCGGTCAATGTGGAAAAAGCAATGTTGCCGACAACACGCTTCGGTGGACATATCGTCAGTGGACATGTCGATGCTGTGGGTGAAATCACTGTAGTGCGTTCAGATGCGCGTTCGCTGTATTTTGAAGTCACTGCACCTGTTGAAATTGCTAAATATTTGGCTGAAAAAGGGTCTGTGACTGTAGATGGAATTAGCCTCACCATCAATCATTTACGTGGAAATATCTTAAGTTTAAATTTAATTCCACATACTGCTGAACGGACCAATATTGCAACGTGGAAAGTGGGCTCTCAAGTCAATTTAGAAGTCGATGTATTGGCACGGTATATTGAAAGGTTGTTGCTTGGTGATAAAGCTGCTGAGCCAAAAGCAGAGTCTAAACTCAGTATGGAATTTCTGGCAGCCAATGGTTTTTTAAAGTAAATAAAAACCGAACCCGATTAAAAAAGCCTAATTTATTTAGGCCTTTTTAATATATACATGATTAAATTAGGCTAATATATCGTGAATTCTTCTGTAAGAGAGTTGAGTATTGCTTGAATTTTTATTGCATTTAGAACAATTATTGCCCACTTTTTTAGAAAATTACGGGCTGTGGATTTATGCCATTTTGTTTCTAATCATTTTTGCAGAAACTGGCTCAGTCTTTATGTTTTTTCTCCCTGGCGATAGTTTATTGATCGCTGTCGGTGCTTTATGTTCTACCGCTGAATCTGTGCATTTGCACTATATGGGTGTGTTGCTGATTATTGCTTCAATTTTGGGGTATATGGTGAACTATTATACGGGACGTGCGCTGGGTTTTAAGTTTTTCCACGCGCATTCACGTTGGTTTAAGCCTGAATATATTAAAAAGACCAACCATTATTTTGAAAAGCATGGTGGGAAAACCATTCTGGTTGCCCGTTTTGTACCTTTTGTTCGTTCTTTTGCTCCTTTTGCAGCGGGTGCAGGGCATATGAAAATGCCAGTATTCATGTTGTATAACATTTTAGGCGGATGGATTTGGATTGCGCTGTTGCTTGGTGCGGGTTATGGCGCGGGCAATTTATTATCTTTGCTGCTCGATTCATTTTAATCAGATTCAAACCGTCATAAACCGCCCTGATGAATAAGCCGAATGCTGATCCTCAACATTCGGCTTATTTATATTGAGAATAGAATAAAAACGCGAGTGGTTTTATTTAAAAAATCAGCGGTATTGCTCAAAAAAATTTGCTGCTATTTTTACGCACTGACACAAAAAAATAGCCAGAAAGTGCAAACAGAAAAAGCTTTCAAATCGCCAAAGTGCTAACATTTTGCAAGTTTTAAAATCTTAATGCTGGTGAGCAAAAATGTTAATACAACGTGGTGGGTTAAAAGTTGTGGCTGGGCTTGGAATTTCAGGCGTTTCAGCCGTAAATTTTCTTCATGAAAATGGCTACCGTGTTGCAGTCACAGATTCTCGTGAAGTTCCCCCAGGACATGAGCAAATTCCAGCAGCAGTTCAAACCAGCTTTGGTCAACTCGATCAAGATTTACTTTTACAAGCTGAAGAAATTGTCATTAGCCCCGGGTTAGATCCTCAGTTGCCAGCAATTCAAGCTGCGATTGCAAAAGGTATTCCCGTTATCAGTGAAATACAAATTCTCCGCCGTGCTACAGATAAACCGATTGTGGCGATTACTGGTTCAAATGCAAAAAGTACCGTGACCACTTTGATTGGTTTAATGGCACAAGACGCAGGGGTTAAGGTTGCGGTAGGGGGTAACTTGGGTCGTCCTGCTTTGGATTTAACCCATGATGATCCAGATGTTTATATCCTTGAACTTTCCAGCTTTCAATTGGAAGCAACCTCAAGTTTAAATGCAGAAGTGGCTGTGGTCTTGAACATGAGTGAAGATCACTTGGACCGTCATGGGGATATGGCAGGTTACCATGCGGCAAAACATCGTATTTTCCAAGGTGTGAAAAAAGTCGTATATAACCGTGATGATTCATTGACGCGTCCATTGGTGCCAGATGTCACACCGATGCAAAGCTTTGGGCTCAATGCACCTGATTTAAAACAATACGGTATTCTAAGAGAAGATAACGGTACGATTTGGTTAGCGCGAGGTCGTGAACGTCTACTCAAAAGTTCAGAGATGTATATCCAAGGAACGCATAATGTTGCCAATGCTTTGGCATGTTTAGCTTTGGGGGAAGCGATTGGTTTACCAATGGACAAAATGCTTGAAACCTTAAAAACCTTTAAAGGTTTAGAGCACCGTTGCGAATTCGTTAAAGAAGTGAATGGCGTTCGTTATTATAATGATTCTAAAGGTACCAATATCGGTGCAACTTTAGCGGCATTGGACGGCTTAGGTGCTGCAATTGAAGCCCAAGGTGGTCAGGTTGCAATTATTTTGGGTGGTCAGGGCAAAGGGCAGGACTTTACTGCACTACGTGAGTCTCTGCAAAAATATGCCAAAGTTGCGGTACTGATGGGTGAAGATCGCTCAATCATTGAAAATGCCATTGCAGGGACAACAACGCTGCTACATGCAGCATCTTTGCAACAAGCTGTAGAACTTTGTCAACAACATACGCATGCGCAAGATGTAGTGCTATTATCACCTGCATGTGCAAGCTTTGATATGTTTACAGGCTATCCTGAGCGTGGTCATCGCTTTGTTGAATATGTAAATGCTCTAAACTAAAAAGAATCATAAGGAAATAAAGTATGGCTGGGTTAGCTCAGACGACTATAAGTAAGATTCACCAAGTGTATGATCGCTGGATGCCAAAATTGCCGGCAGAGATTACACCGCGTAATGTACTGATATTTTGCGTCATTTCATTGTTGTGTATTGGTACGGTGATGGTGGCTTCGGCTTCAATGCCTTATGCTGAACGGATGCATGAAAACGAATTTCACTATGTGATTCGTCATGCAATTTCGATCGTGGTGGCTTTTGTTGCGGCGGCAATTACCTATCGAGTTTCACTCAACCTTTGGTTTAAAAATACCTTTCCATTGTGGTTGATCACCATTGCTTTATTACTCGCCGTCTTGGTGGTGGGTACCGAAGTCAATGGTTCAACACGTTGGATTCGTGTAGGTGGATTTACCTTGCAGGCAACCGAAGTCGCCAAGGTGATGATGGCCATATTTACCGCAGACTATGTGGTTCGTCGTGCTGAAGAAGTCCGTAATAATATTAAGGGCTTGGTACGTCTAGGTGTGGTGATGTTGCTGACGGTCGGACTGATTATTGCAGAACCTGACTTAGGGGCAACAGTGGTAATTGCTGTTTCGATGCTGGGTGTGTTCTTCTTGGCTGGTGCACCCATGATCCAGTTCGGCTTTGCATTCGGTGCGATTCTGGTGGCATTTGTATCCTTAATCGTGTTTGAACCATATCGCTATGAACGCTTAATGTCATTCTCAAACCCTTGGGCCGATCCGTTGGGTTCAGGTTATCAATTGTCGAATGCCTTGATGGCTTTTGGTCGTGGTGAATGGTTTGGGGTGGGCTTAGGACATAGTATTCAAAAAATGTCTTATTTGCCTGAAGCACATACTGACTTTATGTTGGCAATTTTAGGTGAAGAATTCGGTTTTTTTGGTATTTCGACCGTTTTGCTGCTCTCATTTGTGATGTTGATTTGTTGTATTCGTATTGGTCAGCGTGCGCTTAATCATCAGTATTTGCGTGCAGGCTATTTGGCTTACGGGATCAGTATTATTTTCTTATTACAGATCTTGGTGAATGCGGGTATGAATATGGGCATGTTACCGACCAAGGGGCTAACACTTCCATTTATTAGTTATGGTGGTTCATCTTTAATTATGTGTGCGGTGATGATCAGTTTAATTCTTAAAATTGATGCAACCACCAAGGATGCCAATCCAGCGCGAGAAGAGTCTAGTTTTTAATTTTTTATTGAACTTAAATAGACAAGCCATTTGATCAAAAATGGCTTTTTTTATGGGTAATTTAGTTTGGATTTTGCGTATTGCAATATTTTAATGCTGATTGGGTGGTCTTAAATTTTACCCAATCCCAAGTTTGATAACCGGACTCACTCAGTCCTAATACATCTATCGCTGTTGGGGAATAATAAAACGAAGTTTCCAATACACCATTGGCATAAATCTTGATCTGATGTTTTCCAGAGGTATTTGCAAGTTTAAGTTTGATTGGGGTTTTGTGATCGACCTTGATGATTGCAGAGTGATCAACTTGAACTGAATAAGTTGGTAATGGTTTACCCCATTGTTCACGTGGCGCGCCACTCATTTCATCAACAACAGCAGTTTTAGAAATCGGGGAAATACATAAAATTGCCATTTGTGCATAGACCTGTGTAAGGCCCATGAGCATGAGAAAACTCAGCGTTATTAGATTTTTTAAAAGGTTCATCTCAATCCTGAATGATGTTGGTATTCTTATGTTGGTATTGTTGCTTAATCAGGGATTACTGATAAATGGATTGTAGCGTTGTCCCTTGAGGAATGCGAGAGATATCCCATTGAGCGACAGCTTGAGCCAACATGAGATCTGGCTGATCTAGGTCTACTGGAGCTTGTCCAAGTGCTATAATCGCTTGTAACAGCAATTCAGGTGCATGTTTGAGATTAAGTGCTTGTGCAAGGTTTTGTTTAGAGAGTTTTTGCCCCAAATGATTCATGGCGAGGGGTAAGTGCATATATTCAAGAGCTGGATAACCCAAAAGCTGTCCTAGCCAAATTTGACGTTCAGTATTATCCAATAAGTCCGCACCACGCACGACATGGCTGATTTCTTGTAAATAATCATCGACAACGACTGCCAGTTGATAATTGATAATGCCATCACGACGCTTTAGTACAAAGTCACCCAAATCGCGTTGTAAGTTCGCGCAATGTTGTCCTTGCAAGCGGTCATTGAAACAAATGTTTTGATCAGAAACTTTTACACGAATGGCTTGGTCTTGAAAGTCGAGCTGTTTGTCTCGGCAGGTGCCAGCATAGATGTGATTTGAGCCTAATATTTTACGGGTACATTCACAGGCATAAACGCAATGTTTTTGTTTGAGTTGTTCGATTACAGATTGATAAATGTCTAAGCGATGTCTTTGATAAATGATTTCAGCATCGGATTGGAAGCCAAAAGCATCTAGGCATTTTAAAATATGCTGTTCACTATCTGGGTAAATACGTGGGATATCCGTATCTTCGATGCGGACGATCCATTGCCCATGATGCGCTTTCGCATCGCAATAGCTCGCGACAGCGGTCACTAAGGAACCAAAATGTAACGGCCCTGTGGGAGAGGGTGCAAACCGCCCTTTGTATACGGTACTCTTCCTCCCTCCCTTTGGAAAAGAGAGGGTTGGGGAGGAATTTGACACAGTATTAACCGTTATTTTGCTTCTCTTTGATCTCTGCAAGGGTTTTACAGTCGATACATAAAGTTGCAGTTGGTCGTGCTTCTAAACGGCGTAAACCAATTTCGATACCGCAAGTTTCACAGAAACCATAGTCATCATTTTTAATCGCTTCAATAGATTGCTCTATTTTACGAATAAGTTTACGTTCACGGTCACGGGTACGTAATTCGATGGCAAACTCTTCTTCTTGCGTCGCACGGTCATTTACATCAGGTAAAGAAGAAGATTCATCTTGCATTGTATTTAGGGTGCGATCCACTTCCGACATCAATTCTGCTTTCCATGCCAGCAAAATTTTACGAAAATGTTCGAGTTGCCCCTCAGACATGTATTCTTCATTTTTCTTTGGCTGATAAGGCTCGATACCGAATAGACTTGCTGTAGTACCGTTTTCATTGGTCTTCGGCTTGGTTTTACGCACTCGCTTTACAGACTTATCATCTGCAATTGCTGTTTGTTCTTCCAAGACTTGATTTTGGTTGTCATTCGCCATAAAGGGCATTCCTCATCATATACGTATTATCTATACGCAAAAAATATGGTGATATGCAAGTATTTTTATCACTACCAACAGAATGAATCTATCGGGGGCGTCATCATATAGATTTTTTTACCAAGATGAAAGTCACCTAACCCTGAATTTGACTTTCTGCATATCTCGTTGGACGAATAACTTAATAGAAAAAAACCAAAATGAAAAGCTAGTAACCTGAAATTTCTTCATTAATTGTAACTTTGAAGTGATCCAAGCGGTGTACAGAGGTCTCAAATTCACCATTGGCTTTTAAATGTAAGCAACGGTAACCAGGCGCAATCGGATCAAATGAAAACTCTTGGCTGAGGGGTTTAAATTGTACACACGTGGCAGGAGTAGAAATAAACTGTATTCCATTCCACAGGTTATAGGATTCTTGATGAACATGCCCATGTAACACGGCTTTGATGTTATCAAAGGGTTCGAGTACGGCCTTTAATTCATCGGCATTTTTGAGCTTATGTTGATCGAGCCATTTGGAATGCATATCAAAAGGATTGTGATGACAGGCGATAAGGATAAACTTGTCACGCAATTGTTCCAATAGCCGTTTTAGATGGACCAATTGTTCCGTTTGAATATTTCCATCGGTACGTCCACCCACAGCACTATTCAACAAAATGATACGCCATTGATCTAACTCAATCACTGCTGGAATAGGTTCTGGCGAATGGAACGGGAACAAGTTTATATTGTCGTGATTTCCCGGAATTTGGTAGAAATCGACACCAAAACGCTGCATATATTCTAAATAGCGTGCATAAGTTTCTGGAAATGCAGCTTGAGCCAAATCACCAGTATGTAAAATCAGATCGATATTTTTATAGCGTTGCTGAATATCATCCATGACGGCATGAAAGCTTTCTTCAGGATTAATCCCGACAAACTCTGCATCAGGTTTATCCATCAGGTGTGTATCTGTGATTTGGATAATCACTCTATCTTTATCTGCTTGCGGCAATATCTCTGATTGCATGCCTTTCCCCTAGACATCTTCAAATGCATGCAAGTGCTGTTGTAGCCATTGCAAAGCCATAATCACAGGTGCATTTTTTAAACGATTACTTTTTAATAATAGACTCAGATCTGAATAATCAATGATATGAAGTTGGATATTTTCACCTTCATCTGGCATACCAAACACACCACCTTCAGCAGGTAATGCGGCTTGCGCTACATAGAGATGAAAGATTTCATCACATGCACCAGCAGATGGATAGAAGCTAAACAGGTGTTTGATTTGGTTTAATTCACATCCAGATTCTTCGATGCTTTCCCGTCGAATGCAACTTTCTGGAGATTCATCTCCATCAAGTACGCCTGCAATGATTTCGAGTTGCCAAGGTGAAATTTCATCATCAATTGCCCCTACACGAAACTGTTCAATCAATGCAAATTTTTGTTGTTGATCATTATAAATCAGTACACCAGCAGCTTCTTTACGGCGAATTAATTCACGTTGAATGGCTGAGGTATATTCAGTTTGGTTAAATAATCGGTGTCGCAAGCTCACTTTTTCGACTTGAACAAAACCTTTAAAGGCATATTCACGAGATTGTATTTCTACATCATTATGGGTGTAGGTTGCTTGCTGAATGATGTTCATGTGCACAGTTAGGATGAAACATATTCACTTCATCCTAACTGAGAAATAGTGAAAGACAAAAGTTTTTTTTAATCTTTACACTTTATGGTACAACTTTTGCCCTTGTTCCTGATAAACGGATTTCATGGTTTTGAGACCATCTTCTATAAGCGTTTCGCTATTTACAGGGTGGGCTGCATTTTGTTGATTTTGTGCATAATCTCGCACGTTTTGGGTGATTTTCATCGAGCAGAACTTAGGTCCGCACATTGAACAGAAGTGTGCAGACTTATGTGCTTCTTTAGGCATAGTTTCATCATGCATCGATCTTGCAGTATCAGGATCTAAGCTGAGATTGAATTGATCTTCCCAACGGAACTCAAAGCGTGCCTTAGATAAAGCATTGTCACGAACTTGTGCGCCCGGATGACCTTTGGCTAAATCCGCTGCATGGGCTGCGATTTTATAGGTGATAATCCCGTCTTTAACATCTTTCTTATTGGGCAGACCCAAATGTTCTTTAGGGGTCACATAACATAACATTGCAGTGCCGTACCAACCAATCATCGCTGCACCAATCGCCGAGGTAATATGGTCATAGCCTGGAGCAATATCGGTGGTGAGCGGACCAAGAGTATAGAAAGGTGCTTCCTGACAAACTTCAAGTTGCAAGTCCATATTTTCTTTGACCATATGCATTGGCACATGGCCTGGCCCTTCGATCATGACCTGAACATCATGCTTCCATGCCCGATGGGTCAGTTCACCTAAAGTGCGTAATTCGGAAAATTGCGCTTCATCATTGGCATCCTGAATACAGCCCGGACGTAAACCATCGCCTAAGCTGAAAGACACATCATAGGCTTTCATGATTTCGCAGATTTCATCAAAATGCGTATAGAGGAAGTTTTCTTCATGATGCGCCAAACACCATTGCGCCATGATCGAACCACCGCGTGATACGATCCCCGTTAAACGATTGGCTGTCATCGGCACATAACGTAATAAGACCCCGGCATGGATGGTGAAATAATCGACACCTTGCTCAGCTTGTTCAATCAGGGTGTCTTTAAAGATTTCCCATGTCAGGTCTTCAGCAACACCATCGACTTTTTCAAGTGCTTGATAAATTGGTACCGTACCAATTGGAACTGGTGAGTTGCGGATAATCCATTCACGGGTTTCATGGATATTTTTACCCGTCGATAAGTCCATGATGGTGTCAGCACCCCAACGGGTTGCCCAAGTCATTTTCGACACTTCTTCATCAATCGATGAACCCAAAGCTGAGTTGCCAATATTGGCATTGATTTTTACCAAGAAATTACGCCCAATGATCATGGGTTCGCATTCAGGATGGTTAATATTGGCTGGAATAATGGCACGACCTTCAGCGACTTCTTTACGCACAAATTCAGGGGTAATCTCCATGAGGTTGTGTGCACCAAAATTTTGCCCTGCATGCTGGCGCATATCGACACCTTCATGCTGGCGCTGATTTTCACGAATCGCAATGTATTCCATTTCAGGCGTGATGATGCCTTGTTTGGCATAATGCATTTGTGTGACATTGTTGCCTGTTTTTGCACGACGTGGTTTTTGAATATGGGCAAAACGGATTTCAGCAGTACGAATATCTTTCAGACGTTCTTGGCCAAATTTAGAGGTTAAGCTGGCTAAATGTTCAGTATCGGCACGTTCTTCAATCCAAGTTTCACGGACATTGGGTAAGCCTTTATTCAAATCAATGTGTACGTTGGGATCGGTATAAACACCTGAAGTATCGTAAACCATAATCGGTGGGTTTTTTTCACCCCCTAGGCCTGTCGGTGTATCCGTGAGTTCAATTTCACGCATCGGTACTTGAATATCTGGGCGTGAACCTTGAATATAAACTTTTTTAGATGCGGGTAAAATTCGAGTCAGATCTTTGGCTTCTTGCTCGTGTTGAGCCAATTGATCAGCAGGGGATAGATTCGTTAATTGGTTCATTACAATGATCCTTATGAATGACATCAACGAATCAAGCACGACCAAAAACGGTGGCAAATTTAGTCTATTTTATCTGCTAAATCCATCATCAGAATAAAGCGCTATTGCGAAAAAATAGAAAAACTATGGGCTGTCAGTTTTTAGATGCTTGATTCCTACGCAGGTCTTAACCTGATCAGGTTCAACGGTACTTTAGTTTAAGTTTTGGCAAGGAGATGCAAAACTGACTAAATCTCAGCGAGGAATTACTCGCGCTCCGTCAAGCGATGTTTAAATCTTAGCATGTTCTCATTAAAAATATGCTGGCATGCAGATATCAATTTCAATTATTTTTTTGAGTCAGAATTTCCTCGACAGATTTTCTAATTTTTTGTTCAAATGCTTCACGTTGTGCCCTGATCTCTTGCTGTTCAGGTGAGTTATCTTCAGGATACTGTCTAGATGGTTTTGGCATTTGCTGCCAAAGCGTTTCACTTGCGTTGATTAAATTCACAAATTTCTGTGCAGTTTGGCTACTTGCAGTTTTACTTTTTGCAATTTTTTCAATCGCTTTGATTGCTTGTTCATCTGCAATTTTATCGTCATCGAACCAGAGCGTACGGGTGTTGTCGTCGCCTTGAAAAAGTGCACTACGGTATTGTTCAATGTTCTCTACGACTTGAGGTTTAAAATGGTTGTTGGGGTAATCTTTATTGAATTTTTCCCAATATAACAGTCGATTGGCCACTTCATCAAAACTAATTGCTAGCCCTGCGTCCATAATATAGTTGGCACCTGTATATTCTTTACGGATCTGTTTAAAGTAAACCTGATCTGATTTTTCTAAATAGGGTGCAAAAATATCCAGATCATATTGTGGATGCTGTACAAAGGTGTATTCACCTTCACCGATATAAAATTTTGCTAAATATAAGTCCTTTGCGTGATCAACTAAATATTTCTCACGTGGTTTTAACTTTTTATACAGTTCTTGTTTTTGTTGAGCGGTCATAGACTGACCGTCTGCAAGTGTGTCGGTCATATATTGAAAGACTTCAGGCGAGGCATCCGCGATGAGTTTTTGATATATGCCTTCAATTTTTGCTTGCCATTGATAACGTGTTTTTAGCGGCGCAGATGCGAGGCATTTTTTGAGTAATTGATTGAGGTCATTTAAATCTTCAACGATGACCGTTTTTTCTAATTTTTTGATGCTTGTATCTATCTCGTTACAGTCTTGTGGAAACGCTGGTATTTCAGCTGTACTGGTCTGAGTCGCTTCAGAAGAAGCTTTGTCTGTTTCAATTGTTCGATTATTCTCGTGTTTTTGGCAAGCGCTGAATAGGGTACACAGGCAGAGTGTTGTGAGTGATAGATGTTGTTTTAAAGCTTTCATAGTATGACTGTTGTTGTGTATTTTTGAATGTCACAAGGATAATAAAAATTGAGCTAAAATAACATCTAACTGTTAGAACAAATCGCATCACTAAAGCAATCTTTTTTAACATGCTTAAAGTCGATCGGGCTTAAATTTAGATATTGATTGAGCTGGGACAGCGCCAATAATTGAGGGATATTTTCCAGTTTAGTGCGTTCTTTTTCACTAATTTGAATTTTTTGCTGTCTTTGCTCTTTGCTCATCGCTAAAAAATGAACAAACTTCTTGGCCTGAGCTGAAAGCTCACCATCATTGGATTTTGCCAAGCGTTCAATCACCAACCAGCTGGCTGCATCGATATCAGTTTGATTTTCAAAACTGCTCGATATAGGTGCTTCTTCAGTGCCTAAAAACAATAAACTGCTATAGGCATTTTTTAAGAACTGCGCATCATGTAAAAAAGGGCTATTGGGATAAGTTTGCAGATATTCTTGCCAAAACTTAGCTCTTTTTGCAATTTCTTCAGCCTCAATATCGGGTTTATGGTTTTTAAAAAGCGGTTGGGTATTTTGTTGTGCAAGATTTTCGATAAAAACTTGTTCAGGCGCAGTCAGATACGGCGCGAAAACTTTTGCTAAATATTGCGGGCTTCTTCGATAGACAATTTTATCATCTGTTTGTTCGGTCAATTCGATATACGCTTGGCCTTTGTGACGTAATAAATATTGGTCACGCAGATTAAGTTGTTCAAATTTACTCTGTTGAATGGTCGGGTATGCAGCTTGATCTAAAGCATAGTTTTCAAATGCTTGTTGTTGTTCTGAAGTGCGCTCAATTTGTAAAAATTGTTGATACATACGTTTCGACTGATGCATCAATTCCATTTGTTCCGCAGGTTTCATCAAGGGCAAACACATACGAATATCTTGATTGACTTGTTCTATCGCAAGCGTGGTTCTTTTTGCATTGATTGCCAGCATCTCATTTTTGAGATTCTGGCAAATTTGCGTTAAATCAGGAATTGGATTTTCTTTTTGCGGCGCTTCTTTGGATTCTTTGACAATGTCGGTTGTGGGTTTTTGACACGCGATAACCACCATGCAACTCAAGATAACGAGTATGCCTGAAATGAGAAAATGAAGGATATTGCGAGGAAATTTCATTCGACCAGCATTTAAAAGAAGCTCAGTTTTGTTCGATGCCATTGTCGCTGAATCGAGGCTAAATAAATGAAATATTTTGTAGTTTTGTGATAATGAAACGTTACTTTTTGCAAGAAACTGAGTCATGTGTCTGATTTAAGATCTGCAAAAATTAAGCTGAGTACAGCATCGTGAATTTGCTGTAAACGGATGCTCACAGCAAAGTGACATATGTAAATTCAGCAAATTGTAGTAGTATCTTTACTCTAAATTGCTTTGATCAGAAGTGAAATGAGCGATATTGAGAAATTCATTTGAAAGAAAAATACTTGTCATAAAACATTCATAATGAATATGCTTTAATATTAACCCATAAAAATAGTTTTTGTTGCGTGTGGAGCATCTGACCTTGAGCCCAAGTAATCCTGTATTAAACCATCATATATCTTCTCAATTTAATGAGGACTTACAGGATGTGAATACCAAATTTATGACCATGGGTGGTTTGGTAGAACAACAAGTCGCAAATGCAGTGCATGCTTTATTGGATACCAATGCCAATATGGCGATTGATGTTCAATTTCAAGACAATACAGTCAATCGTTATGAACGAGAAATTGATGAAGCACTGACTTTGATTTTGGCGCGTCGTCATCCAGCTGCAATCGACTTACGTATGGTGATTGCCATGAGTAAAGCCAATACCGATTTAGAACGTATTGGTGATGAAGCTGCAAAAATTGCCCGTATTGCACAGACTTTATGTGAAGAGGGTGAATCGCCACGTGGCTATATGGAAACACGGCATATTGGCAATCAAGTGCGTGTCATGATTCATGATGCTTTAGATGCTTTTGCGCGTGTGGATGCAGAACAAGCATTAAAAGTTTTGTTGGCCGATGCAGATATTGACCGTGAATATCAATCCGCGACACGTACACTGATGACCTATATGATTGAAGATCCACGTCATATTAGTCGTGTCATCAATGTGATGTGGGTATTGCGTTCACTGGAGCGGATTGGTGACCATGCCCGTAATATCTCAGAACAAGTCATTTATATGGCAAAAGGTTTTGATGCGCGACATACCAGTGTTGAAGAGATTGAACAAAAAGTTCAAGGTAAATAATTGAATTTATAAATAAAAAGACCTAAATGATTCAGGTCTTTTTATTTGGAAAATTTAGGGCCTGTTGATATTTCATAAATGGCTTGCGTTGTAGGTTAAAATTGAGCAGGCAAGGCATGAAACGAAGAGAATAGCGAGACTATTTTCGAGTTTCATAACGTAGGCTGAGATAATTTTAGCCACAACCCTTCGGGACTAGCGTATTTTTTGCCGCTACGTCGTTACGAACTACTTATTTAGAATGACTAAATTTCGTATTTCGCGCCTAGTATCGCCTAAAAAATACACGTAGTCGCAAACCTAGACGAATTGTCAACAGACCCTAAGATCACAAAAATAAAATTACACTTGAGCAAGTGCTTGTTCTAAATCAGCAATCAAATCATCAATATGTTCAATCCCCACAGATAAACGCACCATATCAATACTCACGCCTGCTGCTTTTAGCTCTGTTTCATTCAGTTGACGATGAGTGGTAGTTGCTGGGTGACAGGCTAAACTTTTTGCATCACCAATATTCACTAGGCGAGTAAACAGCTGTAATGCATCGATAAAACGGGTGCCACCTTCACGACCATCTTCAACACCAAAGGACAGAATTGCAGACGGTTTACCTTTGACGTACTTTTGTGCCAAAGCATGTTGTGGATGATCTTTTAAACCTGCGTAGTTGACCCATTTTACTTTTGGATGTGCCTGTAAATATTCAGCAACTTTTTGTGCATTTTCAGTATGGCGTTCCATACGCAAATTGAGTGTTTCTAAGCCTTGTAAAATTAAGAATACGCTGAGCGGGCTGATCGCTGCGCCTGTATTTCTTAATGGAACAACACGTGCACGGGCGATATATGCCGCTGCACCTAAAGCTTCTACATAGTTCACCCCATGATAACTTGGATCTGGGGTATTTAAGACTTTGAAGCGCTCGGGATATTTGCCCCAAGGGAATTTACCACTATCGACAATCGCACCACCAATTGAATTACCATGACCGCCAATATATTTGGTCAATGAATGCACCACGATATCTGCACCATGTTCAAAAGGTTTCAGTAGGGCAGGTGTTGCAACGGTATTATCCACAATCACGGGTACACCATATTCGTGTGCGATTTTAGCAATGGCATCTAGGTCAATAATATTACCCAGCGGATTGCCAATCGACTCAACGAAAACCAATTTGGTTTTTTCATCAATTAAGCCGCGCAATGCTTCAGGATCTTGGTAATCAAAGAAACGCACTTCAATGCCTTGTTTTGGCAAAGTGTGGGCAAATAAATTATATGTTCCACCATAAAGTGTTGAAACCGATGCAATATTGTCACCCGCTTCTGCAATGGTCTGGATAGAATAGGTGATCGCAGACATACCCGAAGCCAATGCTAAAGCACCAATACCACCTTCAAGCGCACTCAGACGTTGCTCAAGCACAGCGGTCGTTGGGTTCATGATCCGTGTATAAATATTACCCTGAACTTTGAGGTCAAATAAATCCGCACCATGTTGGGTATTATCAAAGGCATAAGAGGTGGTCTGATAAATTGGAACGGCTACCGCTTTAGTGGTTGCTTCTGGTTCATAGCCTGCATGTATGGCAAGAGTTTCGTCTTTATATGTCATGTTCTTCCGTCAACTTTTTATTAAATTTCAATAGAGTGTAACAAATAAATATATGAAGTAAACAAGGGTTTATATATTTTAAAATCATAAAAACAGATAAAGCCAACAATGCAGCCCGAGATAAATTGAGTTTCAACGAGGAAAAATAGACCGAATATCGCTGAGTTTGTGAGCTGTCATTGTGGTGTCATTTGCTGAAACTAGCATAACAAATTCCATAAATTCAGTTATTAAAAACACAATGAAAAAAGCAGCAATAAATAAACTGACCCGCCATAAAAGCACTTTAACTTTAGTCCTCTGTAGTTTACTAGGTTTGACCGCATGTTCTGATGATGATCAAGATTCAACAACACAGAAGACCTTAACCCAAAATATAACATTGGCATTTGGTGATGAAGCCTGTGTAATGGGGGGAACACGTATGCAGAGCGGTTTAGATCGCAATGGCAATGGCAAACTTGAAGCCAGTGAAATCACTAAAACCGAAAACAGTTGTAAGCCCAATTTGTTTGCACAAGGTGTAGCATTGCCATTTAACGTACTGGGACGTTACTCTGCGAATGGTACGACCATTGATAGCTCGTTTGATATTCGTCAGGGTGGTTTTGGTTCTGATGTTGCTGCACATCCAAGTAATAAAAAGCAATTCTATGCATTGACCGATCGGGGGCCAAATGCAGACTTTACTGATAAATTATATGGTGCTGGTAAGGTTTTCGCCATTCCAGACTATGTGCCGAAAATTGGTTTATTTGAAGTTCAAGACAATGGTACTGTGAAATTAATTAAAACCATCAATTTAAAAGATATTAATGGAAAAGACATCACTGGATTACCCAACACTTCTGCTTTAGGCGGCACTGGGGAAACACCATATGATGTCAATGGGAAAGTGATTACTGTAGATCCAACCAAGCCTTACGATGTGGTGAATAATCCAATTCGATTGGATGATTATGGCTTGGATAGCGAAGGGCTCACTGCACTTAACGATGGAACGTTCTGGGTCAGCGATGAATATGGACCGCATATTGTGCATTATGATGCCAATGGTAAAGAAATAGGGCGTATCAACCCATTTAAGGCTGATAAACGCAACAATTGGACTTTGCCGAATGAGTTTAGTTATCGCCGTGCCAATCGAGGGATGGAGGGCTTAACCATTAGCCCAGACCAAAAAACTTTGGTTGGGATTATGCAATCGACCATGAGTTTACCGAATAAAAATGTCAATAAATCAACGTTGACGCGTATTGTGACGATTAATCTTGAAACAGGCAAAGTCGCACAATATTTATATCAGCAAGAGATAGCTGAAAATTCAAACTCTGCCATTATTGCCCTCAGTGCAACACAATTTCTGGTTTTAGAACGAGATGGATTGTTTTATAAAGATACGCCAAATGTGATGAAAAATGTCTATCGTATTGATTTAAGCAAAGCCACCAATTTAGAAGATATTCAAACACAAAATGATGTCAAACAAGATGAAAAGCTCGGTTTAACCATTGCGGGCAAGACCTTAGAAGAATACCAATTGGATAAAGGCTGGGACGGTTTAAAAGCATTTAATATTGTTCCAGCACCTAAAACATTGGTACTGGATATGGGGAAAGCGGTTAAATATCCACATGATAAAATGGAAGGTCTGTGGTTGATCAATAGTACGACACTTGGGATTTTAAATGATGACGATATGGGGCTTTGGAATAATGCCAAAGGCATGGAGCCAAAGTATCTGGATGCGGCACGTACACGTATTGATATCAATACCTTATACATCATGGATAAATTGAATTTAAAAGGTCAATAGTTGCATAACAACAGCCGCCCAAGAGGCGGCTTTTTCTATAACCATCATTTAAAAATAATAGGTTCCTCAATGAAAAAAATAGCCATTCTCACTGTTCTAACAAGTTTAATCACTACAACTGCTTGGGCTGTACCGCAAGTGACATCGCGTGAATATAAATTGTTGTTACAGCCAGACAAATTTAGCTATGCCAATGAGTCTGCTAACGTAAATAGCTATATGCAACAAGCCAAAACGGTTATTGCACAACAAATTAACCGTACAGTTTCAGGAACGATGATCTTAGACAAGCAACGCCAAATACGTTTTTATGATTCACCCAGCAGTTGCCTACTCAATAATATGGGCTATAGCTTTCGAGAACGGATTGAAAACGGAGCATCTGAAGTGACGCTTAAATTTAGAAGCTATGATCATTATCTGTCTGATTTTTCCGATTTGAGTAGCTCGACTGCGGGAGCCAAAACCAAGCTTGAAGATGATATCACGCAAACAGCAACACAAGGATTTTTGGTGGGTTCCAGTAAATCCACCACAGTGGCAAATACACGGACAATCAATAAGTTTTTAGACATCCATACGCATTTTCCAAAATTTAAAGAAACCTTTGCCATCAGTGATAATCAGCCGTTATCACCTGTAGGTGGACTCTCTCTTTATGAACGAAGTTATCGTGGGGTCAGCATTGATTTAGGCGAGTTTGATGCAGAGGTAGATATGAGTTTATGGTATACCCAAGCACCTTATGCAGGATTAAAACCTGCTGTAGTTGAAGTCTCGTTTAAGTATCAAGACCCAAATGCAAATTACACCAATAAGGTTGTACAACGTGCTGCTATTAGTTTTTCTGCTTTGAAATCATTGTCAAACTACAATGCACCAAGTTCAACTCAAACCAAGACGCAATTTGTATATCAGTATCAGCCGGATTTTTGTTCGTGATCATGTGTGAGATCGCGATTTGATTACGTGCATTGGTGTGGAAAAATGTTTTCTTGATGCTTTTAAAATATCTCAATCAATTGGACAAATCTGAACAAAAATAGATAAATTCAGCGTATAATTGACGGTATTTATTTATTCGCATTTTGCGAATTTCTATTCATTATAGAGGAGTCCTACGTGGCCCAATATATTTACACGATGAACCGTGTGTCGAAGATGGTTCCGCCTAAGCGCGAAATCCTAAAAGACATCTCTTTATCATTTTTCCCAGGTGCAAAAATTGGTGTACTTGGTTTAAACGGTGCAGGTAAATCTACCCTACTCCGTATTATGGCTGGCGTAGATAAAGATTTCTCAGGTGAAGCTCGTGCGCAACCAGGTATTAAAATCGGTTATCTAGAGCAAGAACCACCATTAGATCCAAATAAAGATGTGCGTGGAAACGTTGAAGATGGTTTACGTGAACCATTAGATGCATTGGCACGTTTAGATGAAGTTTTTGCTGAATATGCAGCTGAAGATGCTGACTTTGATGCACTTGCAAAAGAGCAAGAGAAATTAGAAGCAATTATCCATGCTTGGGATGCACACAACCTTAGCAACCAAATGGATCAAGCTGCAGCAGCATTGAATCTTCCAGCATGGGATTCTGACGTAAGCTTACTTTCAGGTGGTGAACGTCGTCGTGTAGCATTGTGTCGTTTGTTATTGTCTAAACCAGATATGTTGTTGCTAGACGAACCGACTAACCATTTGGATGCAGAATCTGTATCTTGGTTAGAACGTTTCTTAAAAGACTTTGCTGGTACAATCGTTGCGATTACCCATGACCGTTATTTCTTGGATAACGTTGCAGAGTGGATTCTTGAGCTTGACCGTGGACATGGTATTCCTTACCAAGGTAACTATTCTTCTTGGTTGGAACAAAAGAATGCACGTTTAGAGCAGGAAAATAAACAAGAAGAATCTTTTGCTAAAGCATTGAAAAAAGAATTGGAATGGGTTCGTTCAAATGCTAAAGGTCAGCAAAAGAAAAACAAAGCACGTATGGAGCGCTTTGAGGAGCTTAACTCACGTGAGTTCCAACAACGTAATGAAACCTCTGAAATCTATATTCCACCTGGTCCACGCCTAGGGAATAAGGTTGTAGAAGTTGAAGGCATCAGCAAATCGTTTGATGGCCGTCTACTTTATGAAAACTTATCGTTCACAGTACCACCAACTGCGATTGTTGGTATCGTTGGTCCAAACGGTGCGGGTAAAACCACTTTATTCCGTATGATGACAGGCGAACAGCAACCAGATACCGGTACAGTTGTATTGGGTGAGTCTGTCAAAGTTGCTTATGTTGGTCAGATTCGTGACACTTTAGATAACAATAAAACAGTTTGGGAAGAAGTTTCTGGCGGTTTAGATATCTTAAGAATTGGCGAATACGAGATCGCATCTCGTGCCTATATCGGTCGCTTTAACTTTAAAGGTCAAGATCAGCAAAAACGTGTTGGTGAATTGTCAGGTGGTGAACGTAACCGTTTACAACTTGCGAAGATCCTTCAGATGGGCGCCAACGTAATCTTACTAGATGAGCCATCAAACGACTTGGATATTGAAACTTTACGTGCGCTAGAGGATGCAATTCTTGTATTCCCTGGCACTGTCATGGTGGTATCGCATGACCGTTGGTTCCTTGACCGTATTGCTACACATATCTTGTCATTTGAAAATGAACAGCCAGAATTCTACGAAGGTAACTATGCTGAATATGAAGCATATCGTTTAGCGCGTTTGGGTGATGCTGCTGTGCAAAAACGTACCAAATACAAAAAAATTGGTGGTTAATCACTAATTTTGTAGATCAAAAAAACCAGCTTTCGAGCTGGTTTTTTTATTGTAAATAAAGCCGATAAAGTTGGTGTTGTGCTTCGAGATGACCTTGATTGGCGGCAAGCAACAACCATTTGTATGCATTCTTTTTATCTGGCGATAGGCCGAGCTGGCCTTGTAGGTAAATCATGCCCAATTTATATTGGGCCGTGCTATATCCTTTAAGTGCTGAATGTAAAAAATACCAAATCGCGTTGCGTTGATATTTTTGGATTTTTTCACTTAACAGCTGATCCAAATCAAGAGGGTCACGCTGGTTAAGCGCCAGATGTTCATAACTGGTTGCACGGTGGTAAGTATGCATTGATTCAGACATTTTAAATGCATGATAGGAACTGGAATAATGATATTTATGGCTGACGATTTGGTTGAGCTTCCGTATTATTTTTATTAAATCCATAATGATTCACGCTTATTTTTATGAAATTACCCTTATAAGATTAAAGCAAATAATCAGAATAAGTAATCCCAATAATCATGATTTTTTTTCATATAAAAGCATCGATAAAGTGATTCGAGATCAATCATTTGATCTCTTTCATAAATCAAAAAGTGATGATGTTGAGTGAGTCATATTGGTATTAAAAGTTCCTTTTCCCTCTGGGAGAAAGCTAGGATGAGGGTGAATTTATGTTGATTGATCAGTTTTATCTTGGTGTTTTAATTCTCGGTATTTTAATTTTTGCTATTTGAATCAGACTAAATCAATTGCATATATAAAAGAATGCCAAAATAACATTCTTCTATATATGTGCGCTCACAATCAATTAGAGACGCATTTCAATCCCTTGTTCAGCAAGGTATTGTTTCGCTTCAGGAATAGAGTATTGACCAAAATGGAATATCGAGGCTGCCAATACAGCATCGGCACCACCTTTTAAAATACCATCTGCTAAATGTTGTAAATTACCCACGCCGCCTGATGCAATGGTCGGAATGGTGACACGATCATTGATTTGACGCATTAAACCAATGTCATAACCCGCTTTCGTCCCATCCGCATCCATAGAGGTAACCAATAATTCACCTGCACCGAATTCTGCCATTTTGACCGCCCATTCAATTGCATCTATGCCTGTTGGCTTGCGGCCGCCATGGGTGAAAATTTCCCATTTATTTTCACCCGTTCTTTTCGCATCGATTGCTACAACAATACATTGTGCACCAAAGCGCTGAGACGCTTCTTGAACGAACTCAGGATTAAATACCGCAGCAGAGTTGATGCTGACTTTATCTGCGCCTGCATTTAATAACAAACGAATATCTTCAACTTTACGAACACCACCACCGACTGTAAGTGGAACAAACACACTTTCAGCCATACGTTCAACCGTACGGTAAGTGGTATCTCGGCCATTCGATGTTGCGGTAATGTCTAAAAAGGTGATTTCATCTGCACCTTGCTCATTATAACGACGGGCAACTTCTACAGGATCTCCTGCATCACGGATATCCAAAAACTGGACACCTTTCACCACACGACCATTATCTACGTCCAGGCAAGGAATAATACGTTTAGCGAGCATAATTTTTTCCAAAAATAACAGGCGATTATGAAAGTTCGTGACTTAGGTGCTACACCTCGATAGTCGAAGCGGTTATTCTATCAAACTTATGTAAGTTTTTTCGCAGGTTTTCTATGTCGGTTTATACCACTTTGAGTTTAAAAGAAGTTCAACACTTTGCAGCACCTTATGGATTAGAGGTGGTTGAACTTAAACCAATTCAAGGCGGTGTGCAAAATACCAACTATTTTATCATTTGTGCTGATGGAACACAGTTTGTATTAACATTATTTGAAAATATGGATGCACAAGCAGCAGGGGAGTTAATTCCTGTCTTAGAACACTTGGGGCAACAAGGTTTGGCAGTTCCTGTTCCGTTAAAACATAGCGGTCAGTCGATTCATAGCTTAAAAGATAAGCCTGCACAAATTGCGCCACGGATGTCAGGTAAACATCCTATGCCTTCTACAATCGCTCAAGTTGAGCAAATTGCTGTAGCACAGGCCAAAATGCATGTGGCGTTACAAGACTTCCCATTACAGCGTCAAGTAGCGCGTGATCATGCCTATTGGTATAACGTTGCTCAACAAATTAAACCGACTTTGAGTGTGGCGGATAGTGCTTTGCTGAATAACCTTTTAGGTTTATATGAAGCACTGACCATGATGTATCCAAATCGACCGAAAGGTTTTATTCATTCGGATTTGTTCCGTGACAATACTTTGTTTGAAGGCGATGAGTTAAAAGGCATTCTTGATTTTTATGAAATGAATCAAGATGAATTACTTTTTGATATTGCGATTACCTTAAATGACTTTTGCACAGAATATCCAAGTGTTGCCTTGAATGAAGCCAAAGCAACGGCTTTCTTAAATGCATATACTTCGATTCGTCCTTTGACTGAAGATGAAAGAGCTTGTTTAGAGTTATATTTGGCGATGGCTGCAGGTCGCTTTTGGATGATGCGTTTACAAATCGCTCAGATGAATGCCGCTGAAGCACGCGCAGGTGATGATATTTTGCAGAAAAATCCGCAAGAAATGCGTAATATGTTGATTGAAAGATTAAAGTTCGTGACTGCTTAATAGTTTTTTGTGGGAAATAAAATGCGTGATCAAGGTCGTTTAGTTGAATGGTTCGATGATAAAGGCTATGGCTTTATTCAACCAAATGATGGTGTAAAAGATCGCGTATTTTTACACATCAAAGATTTTGCACAAAAAGGGCCACGCCCAATCGTGGGCTGTGCCCTTGAATATGTGGTGCAATTAGATGGTCAAGGGCGTTATAAAGCAAAACAAGTCACGTATTTAAAAGCCACACAAATGGCGAAAGTGACAAGCCAGCAAGCGGCTAAAGCCAAGCAGTTGCATGCAGTAAAGCAGGCTAAATTACAGCCGATGCAAATTTTGTGCGCTGTTTATATTATTGCTTTGGCAATCTTGACCATAAGCGGTTTGCTCAATGGCATGTTTATTCTTTTTATCAGTATTATCAATGTGATGACCTATTGGTTTTATGCACAAGATAAAGAAGCCGCGCAGAGCAATCAGCGTCGTGTTCCTGAAAATACCCTGCATATTTTAGCTTTTTTAGGTGGTTGGCCTGCAGCTTGGTTAGCACAGCAACGCTTACGACATAAAACACAAAAACAACCCTTTAAAAAGATTTATTTGTGTACCATATTCTTTAATATTTTATTGATTTTATGGTTAATTTCGCCTTTGAATATGTTTAAGATTTAAACGGGCGTTAGCAAATTGAAAAGGGCTTACAATGAATAATTATGTTGATCCAAATAATAGTAAATCTCTGACTTTAATTTTATATATCCTTTATATTGTTGCAATTTTTTCTGCGGGAATTCTTGCAATCATTGCATTGATTATCAATTATGTAAAATTGAATTCAGTCCGTGGTACGATTTTCGAAAGTCATTTTAGATGGCAAATTCGCACTTTTTGGTGGTATTTAGTCTGGACGGTAATTGCATTTATTCCGTTTATTTTTCTATTTTTCACCATGGACAATGTCAATGCCTTTGCGGGTGTTGCCGTGGGTGCTACGATTTTTTGTGCTGCCACTTTATTTATTTCTTGGATATGGATTGTCTATCGCGCCATTCGAGGCATTATTGCGCTGAATGATGATCAAGCCTTACCAATATAACTGAATCAATAATGCTTGATGGATCTTGTTGCCGAGCAATACAGCTTGATCAAAGCGTAATTTTAGTGAAAACAGCGTTCTGATTAAGAACGCTGTTTTTCTATCTCAACTGAATTTTCTTTAAGCTGTCGTGTGTATAAAAATTTGGGTCTCCATTCACTGATGATCACCCCCAATACCACTAGTAAACCACCAAAAAGAGCCAGCAAAGGCAAGCGTTCACCTGCAATTCTTCCAAATAAAGCTGCCCAAACTGGTTCGCCAGCATAAATCACGGCCGCTTGAGAAGGATCGACAGAGCGTTGTGCCCAATTCATCGTCAATTGTAATAAAGCACTGGTTAAGCCCAGTCCAACTGCAAGCATCACCAATTGCCATGAAAAGGGTGGAATATGCAGCTCACCGACAAAAGGCATACTGGCAAATGAAATCAATGAAGCAAAGGCAAGCTGAATCACCGTTACACGCTGAATATTGACCCTCCCTGCAAAGTGCCCGATGAGAATAATCTCCATAGCAATTGCAAATGAACCAACCAATGTAACGATTTGCCCCGTATTTAAATCAATGTGATGAAAACCATTTCCTGTCAAAAAAATTAAACCGATAAACGCCAGTAAAACGCCGAGCCAAGTCATGATATGTGGTCTTTTGCGAAAAATCACCCAGATAAGAATCGGTACAAGGGGGACATATAATGCTGTTAAAAATGCAGACTCACTGCTGCTGATGGTTTGCATACCGACAGTTTGCGAGCCATACCCTGCGGCAATCATGCCGCCAATCAGTGCACCAGCGATGAGTTCTTTTAAATTGATACCTTTTAGATATTTATAAGACAGTAATCCAACAGCAATGGTCGCTGCAGCAAAACGACAACCGACAAAAAACATAGGGGAACTATAGTTTAGGGCATAATGTACAATGACAAATGTACCACCCCAAATCATGGTCATCAGGATCAGTGCAATTTGAGGCGTTCTGGACTTTAAAAATAAAGCGAGGGGAGAGGAAGACATAAAATAAAGTAATGTAGAAGAGCAGGGCTATTTTACGCGAAAGCACAGTATTGTGCAGATGTTAAGCTGAGTAATCGGGTATTTAAATCACTCAATTGTCATGCAGTCGTGCTAGCATATTGAATCAAAATTTTGATAAAGAGAAATAAATCATGGTGATCGAACAGGCTTTATTTCATATTGTTGATGGTCAACAAATGGCTTTTGAAAAGAAATTTTATGAATTATCAGACACCTTCCGGAATGCCCAAGGTTGTGAAAAATTTAAATTGATTCGTGGTATAGAAGACAATCAAAAATATATTCTACAAATTCACTGGATTGATCTTAAAACCCATACAGATGTTTTTATGAAAACAGATGAATTTAAACAGTGGTTTACGGCAATGAAGCCCTTTTTAGCAAGTAAAATTGAAATGCAACATTTTGAAAATACATTGGTTTAAATCTGGATGTAGTGATTTAAATACCTTGTTTAACGCATAAAAAAGAGAACATCTCGGTTCTCTTTTTTAATCCAATCTAGGCTGGGAACTTAAAAGCCTTGTTCATCCAATAACAGCTGCGCTTCACGTAGGTTTAATGTGCCTTCGTAAATTGCACGACCTGTGATCGCACCTAAAATACCCGGTTTACCTTTTAAATTACGCACATCATCCAGATTGGTTACACCGCCTGAGGCGATCACTGGAAGACCTGAGTATTGTGCGAGATTTACTGTCTGTTCAACATTGACACCCTGCATCATACCGTCACGTGCGATATCGGTATAAACAATACTCGATACACCGGCATCTGCAAAACGTTTTGCAAGATCAGTGGCTTTTACATCAGTGACATTTGCCCAGCCATCAGTTGCAACCATACCATTGATCGCATCAATACCGACAATAATGTGTCCCGCAAACTTCTTACAGGCTTCTTCAACAAATTCAGGATTTTGAACTGCTTTGGTCCCGATGATGACAAAAGAAACGCCCGCATCTAAATAATGTTCGATTGTTTCCAAAGAGCGAATACCACCGCCAATTTGGATTGGCAGTTCAGGCTGTGCTTTTGCAATTGCTTCAACGACAGGTTTATGAATTGGTGTTCCAGCAAAAGCCCCATTCAAATCAACCAAATGCAAACGACGAGCGCCTTCATTTACCCAATGCTGTGCTGTTGCAACAGGATCATCAGAAAATACGGTATCGTCTTCCATACGACCTTGTTTTAAACGAACACATTTACCATCTTTCAGGTCAATTGCCGGGATGATCAGCATGCTTTCGCTCCTTGCTTAATCTCAATGAAGAATTTATTGATCTTCATCTTAGCAAAAACTTGATCAATTTCTAAGTGTCAGTTTAGGCTTTTATTGGCGCGAATGCTCAATTTAAGCTGAGTATGTGCAATCGTGTCAGGTATTAAGTCTAAATCCAGTAAGGCTTCGAAAATTAAGAGTGCAGCATAGGCATCGGCTGCTGCATATTCAATTTGTGGCGTTGTGAGGATTTTACGTGCCCAATTTGAGGTGCTAATTGATTTACTTTTAGGGAAATTGACCTGAAATAGCAATGCCATGGCATTTTTAATCCCTAAAGGATTATTGAAGCCAAAACTCGAAAAGCATTTTGAAAGTTCGATGACACTGTTGAGTTGCATGCCTTTTTTACGAAATAAATGTGTATCATTTTTTAAGCCAAAACCGACTTTAATCTGATCAGGGTTTTCAAAAAAGGGCGCTAGAAAAGCCAAAATATCTGCTGAAACTTGAAATAAATAGGCTTTTTCAAATGTCGCCAATTGAATAAGGTGTGGGCCAGTTTGTATTTCACCTTTGTTAAAGGTAGGTTTTGACTCGGTATCGAAACCAAAAATGTGCGCCGTTTTTAATTCTGCTTCAATTGCTTGGCATTGTTGCAAGCTATTAATCACAACAATGTTACTCAAAGGCAAATTTTGAAAACGGGGAAAGCTCTGAATTTGTTCTTTACTAGGAAGTTGCTGAGTTTGAATATTCACAAATTTAAGCTCACAAATTTTAGTCGACCAGTTTAAGCATTAAAAATATTAACCATATTGTGTTATAACAAACTTTGAATAAAAGATGATAGTTTTGTGGGTCAAAAACACAGGAATAAATTGTATGGTTGAAAAAGATGATGATCTTTTTATAGAAGGCGCCAAGCGTTTAAAGCAATTAATTCAGGATAAAAATATAAAAGCCAGCGATATTGTTAACGTACTCGAAACTTCAAAAGGAACCATGACCAAATGGTTGCAAAACTCAACACCGTCGAGTGCGCAAAGCTTAATTGAATTGGCGCGTTTAGTTGGGATGACTGAACGCTGGAATATGGAATCTAAACAGCAAGATAAAGCAGATCTAGTGACCAAAGCATATGCTGAGTCTGAATTGGATTTAAGCCATGTCACCATGGAACAATTGATTAACGAAATTAAAGACCGTTATGCAGCTTTAAATTTAAAAGCGGATATTAAAATTAGTGTTGAGCCATTAGAAGGTGGTTTTGTCACCAAAGAGTAAAATAACCACCTTATAAAAATAGGGTGGTTATTTCGGCTGATTTATTCAGATTGATTGATTTGTTGTTGATATTGCTGAAATTGTTGCGCTTGGTCAAGGTAGCTTTGATATGCTGGAATTGCTGTAACTGCAAGAATTAGAATACTAATCGGGAAGATCACAATATAAATCCAAGCCAATACTTTTTCCCAACCACGAGTCATTCGAGGTGCGCCATAGTTATTTGTCCCAGCATCTCCTTTTGCACAGCTTAAATAAACAAAAAAGAATAAATTCACCAAAGGTAAAAGCATAAGAAGAGATAACCAGCCACTTTGGTTTTTGTCATGTAAGCGACGGATTGTAAAAATAAAACTGAAGTAGATCACTGCGATATAAATAATAATCGCAACTGCGCCGAGTATAAAGATGAGCGTATTTGAAGGTGAGTTACTTAAAGCTGGGATGAAGAGTGCAGCGATAATACCCAGTACAAACATAGATAGACCCAACAGCATATTCCAGCCCAAATAGGATAATCGACCAAAACGGCCACTGGCACTTAAAGCTGAATCATGGGTTTGAAAATTAGAAGACATTGTTATGTTCCTAGAATGAATTAAGGTTTTTAAATCAATTTTTAAAATCAATTGTTGGATTTTTATTCAATTTGGTTGAATCATAATAAACAGACGATAAAAAATAAAGTCCAAATAAAATAAAAAAATCAAGCCAACTGCAATTGACTTGATTTTTAGAGATATAAATCGGGATGAAATTGACCTGAATAAATCAGATTTTCCATTCCACAAAGTTTTTCAGTAACTGTAAACCTGCTGTATGGCTCTTTTCAGGATGGAACTGTGTCGCAAATAAATTTTCTTTATGAATAGCCGTACAGAACTGCAAACCATAATCACATGTTGCAGCAACAAGAGACGGGTCTTTGGGTTCGACATAATAGCTATGTACAAAGTAAAAACGGCTATCTTGATCAATATCTTTCCACATTGGATGATTTGGATCCGCCTGATGGACTTGGTTCCAGCCCATATGAGGGACTTTTAAGCCGTCCATATCTGGAAAATGTTTTACCACACCTTCAAAAATACCCAGCGCTTGAGTACCGGCATTTTCTTCTGACGATTCAAGCAAAGCTTGCATGCCGACACAAATGGCAAGTACCGGTTTATTAAACGCAGCATGGCGCACAACCTCATCAATACCTGCTTCATGCATGCCCTGCATACAATCACGCATTGCACCTACACCCGGAAATACGATTTTATCTGCCTGAGCGATTAATCTTGGATCATTTGTGACATCTACAGTTGCGCCAACATGTTCGAGTGCTTTGGCTGCTGAATGAAGATTTCCCATGCCATAGTCAAGAAGGGCAATACGGGTCATTACAAGGTTCCTTTCGTCGATGCAACAGTATTTTCTGCACGCGGATCAACTTCACAGGCCATACGAAGCGCACGTGCAAATGCTTTAAAAACACTTTCAATTTGGTGATGGCTATTTTTGCCTTTTAAATTGTCAATGTGCAAAGTCATTAAAGCGTGATTTACAAAGCCTTGGAAAAACTCGGAAAATAAATCCACATCAAAACTGCCGATACGGGCACGTGTAAATGGGATATCCATCCATAAACCTGGACGACCTGATAAATCAACCACGACACGGCTTAAAGCTTCATCAAGTGGTGCATAGAAATGACCATAACGTTTTAAGCCTTTTTTATCACCGAGTGCTTGCGCAAATGCTTGGCCTAGTGTGATTCCACAGTCTTCTACAGTATGGTGATCATCGATTTCTAAGTCGCCATCACAATGAATATCGATGTCAAATAAACCATGACGCTTGATTTGATCAACCATATGGTCTAAAAAGGGAACACCTGTATTGAGCGTGCCTTGACCAGTACCATCAAGATTCACACGAACTCGAATTTTAGTTTCGTTGGTGTTTCTTACCACTTCACTGATACGTTGCGCCATAGACACGTTCCTCAAAAAACGTCAAAAATTAAAAGTTTGATGTAAAGATATTTCGCTGTGACGAAAGTGACAGCATATTAGATTGCTCAGGAGGGTTAATCAATGCCTATTACCGTACATGCTAAAACTTCACTAGAAAATGAAGAAGTTCGCGATCAGCTTGAGCGATTATATGACACCAGTCCCGAGTTTGGGGATGGTCATGATGCCATAGAACAACTTGAGCAAAACTTGGCTCATTATACCTTACTTTATGTCGCAGAATTTAATACAAAGATTATTGGTGCGTTATGGTGTACAGGACAAGGTGAAAGTCGGACTTTGGAAAATATTGTGGTACATCCTGCTAACCGCGGACGTGGCGTTGCAGAGCGTTTGGTCGAAGAAGTTTGTCGTATCGAGGAAGAAAAGGGCATTAAAAACTTTGAGCCGGGCTGTGGAGCAATCCATCGTTGTTTAGCTCACTTAGGTAAAATCTAAGATGATCTTGGAGCTTTGACCAATTTAAGCAACCTGATCAGGTTGCTTTTTTATTTGGCTATTTTTCCATAACTATAAAGTTAAGCTGATCTCAGTAGCATATTGCAGTCACGACCAAAACACTTTGGGAAAAATTAAATCGAGTTTGCAAAACTTAAAGTGAGGAAGAGTACCTTCGCTTAGCAAATTGAGCGTGCCAAAATTTGTGTTCTAAAGCTGAAAAATGTATAAAAAACAACCTTATTTAGAATAAATAGGCGGTTTTTGTTGTAAAAATAAACTATTGAATGATTTTAGTGATTTCAATACTTGACGACTAAACCATTAAATTGTTTAATACGCCCCATCGGCGTGATAGCTCAGTAGGTAGAGCAACGGATTGAAAATCCGTGTGTCCCCAGTTCGATCCTGGGTCTCGCCACCATATTTAAAATCTTTGAGATTTCAATCCCTGATCCCATCAGGGATTTTTTTTGGGTAAAAAATATTCGGTTGAATAAAAAAGTCATGATTTTTATTGACTATTGAACTGAGATACGGCTTAATACACCGCATCGGCGTGATAGCTCAGTAGGTAGAGCAACGGATTGAAAATCCGTGTGTCCCCAGTTCGATCCTGGGTCTCGCCACCATATTTGAAAAACCTCAAACATTGTTTGGGGTTTTTTATTGCCTGTTTTTTATCTTCAATTCAGAAATTGATGTTCATCATTAAAACAGCATGTCATTTTGAATGCGTAAATTGAACCCATTGTCTTACAAAATATCTTGCCATGGACTATAAATATCGTAAGATAAACCTTTGGTAAGTGAAATAGATTGTTATAAGAACAATGAAAGATTTATTTTCATCAGGCAGCCAGCTTTATCAGCAAGCTCGACCGAGTTATCCGCAAGAAGTGGTTCAGGAAATTTTAAATCATGTTCCAGAGCGTGGTTTTGCTTGGGATTGTGGTGCGGGTTCAGGTCAATTTACTCAATTGCTTAGCCCTTATTTCGATCATGTTGTTGCAACAGATATGAGCGAAAAACAATTAAACCTTGCGCCTTATTTCGATAATGTCAGCTATCAAGTCCAATCTGCTGAACAGACTTCATTTACAGCACAGAGTTTTGATTTGATTTCAGTGGCTCAGGCCATTCATTGGTTTGATTTTGATGGTTTTTATAAAGAAGTTGAACGCACATTAAAACCACAAGGTATTCTTGCTGTGATCGGTTATGGCTTAATTCATGTCGAAAATCCAGCCATCAATACCATGATTCAAAACTTATATGCTGAAAAACTAGATGGTTATTGGGATGCGGAGCGCCGTTATATCGATGAAGAATATAAAACCATTCCCTTTCCTTTTGATGAAATAAACGTTGCTGAGTTTAAGATGCAGTATCAGTGGTCCTCTGCACAACTGTTAAAGTATTTATCTACTTGGTCTGCAATTAAACACTATTGTGAAAGAAATCAGGATCATCCATTACTTGATCTAGCTGAAGCATTAACCAGCGAGCTTGCAGATTTGACCATCACATTCCCAGTTTTTTTAAGAGTGGGTAAAATTAAAAAATCAAAGAAAAAATGCTTTATGCACAAATAAAATAAGGATCGCATTTTATCTTCGATTACAACAGATAGAGCTAACAATATACTTACTTATATATTATTTAAAAGTAAGATAAATCATGAAAGCTCCAGTTAAAATATTATCCATTGCTGTATGGCTATCGGCATTCAGTTCTACCGCTTTTGCAACGACAGGCTATTTTATGCATGGCTATGGGGTAAAAGCCCAAGGCAATGCAGGGACTTCAATCGCTCAATTTCAAGATGCATTAACGATTGCCAATAACCCCGCAGGCTTAAGCTGGATTGGTGATCGTATTGATGTCGGTGCAACCGTGTTTTCACCTGATCGTTCAGCTGAGATTACCGCGAATCAAATGCCACAAGCTTACCCCAACGCCAATGGTCGATATGATGGCAATGGACGCAAATACTTTGTACTCCCAGAGCTTGCATTCAACCATCAAATCAATGACCAAGTTGCTTTAGGTTTAGCAATATATGGGAATGGTGGAATGAATACGGGGTATAAAAATAATCCATTTGCAGCATTTGGCAACAGTGGAACAGCAGGAGTGGATTTAACCCAGGTTTTCATTACTCCAGCAGTTGCTTGGAAATATGCAGAAAATCAATCTATCGGCATTGCAACCAATATTCTCTATCAACGTTTTGAAGCACGGGGAATTGCTGGGTTTAGCGGATTTTCAGCCGATGCTTCAAATTTAAGCAATCGTGGTAAGGATTCTGCGACTGGCATTGGTGCACGTATTGGTTGGGCTGGAAAATTCTTTAATCAACGTTTAACCTTAGGCGCAAATTATTCTTCAAAAATTAATGCAGATCGCTTTGATCGATATCGTGGATTATTTGCTGAACGCGGTGACTTTGATGTTCCTGAAAGTTATGGTGTGGGTGCAGCTGTCAACATCACACCTCAATTAACAGTGGCTGCGGATATACAACGAATTAACTATTCGGATGTGAAATCGGTAGGAAATCCTTTTGATCTTGCACAATTACAACAAGGCCATGCTTTTGGTACACCACAAGGGCCAGGATTTGGCTGGAATGATATCAATATCTATAAACTGGGTGTGTCTTATCAAGCCCATCCAAAACTCACACTAAGAGCCGGTTATAGTCATAATGATCAACCGATTCCAGACAGTGAAGTGTTTTTAAATATTCTTGCTCCTGGGGTAATTCAAGACCACCTCAGCGTGGGTGCAACTTGGAATGTCGATCAACATCAAGAAATCAGTATTGCCTATACACATGCCTTGGAAGATGAAGTAAAAGGCAAAATTTCCCCTGCGTTTGGTGGGGGTGAAGCGAAACTCAAAATGAGTCAGGATATTTTAGGGCTGTCGTATGGCTATAAATTCTAAGTTTTTCTGTCAATCGCCATGAAAGCAGATGGATTCGACAGACTTTTAATCTGAAATAAGACGTTTACCCAAACACACGACTTCGATTTCTTCATAGCCGAGTTGCTCATAAAAGCTTTGTACATCAATATTATCCTTACGGATTAACAGTTGCAGTTTGGGGCAACCTAATGCAACTAAACGCTTTTCAAGTTGTTGTATCAATGCAGTTGCAACACCATTACGTTGATCATGAGGGTGGACAGCAAGATAATTGACCCAGCCCCGATGCCCATCATAGCCCCCCATAACCGTAGCGATCAATTGTTCATCTTTGACCGCCAATAGAAACAATCCGTCTTTTTGTGCGACTTTACGGAAGATATCAATTTCTGGGTTGTTCCAAGGACGGGTTAAATCGCAGACTTCCCACAGTGCGATGACTTCGTCTAAATCGGTTTCCTGAAACTGTCTGATAATAAACATAGAATTTTTATCTCTTGTTTTTTAAAACAATCTTTACAGCAGATTAATATAAAAAACCGCAGTTGATAAGTTTATTTTTTAGACAATGCGTAAATACTTTTTACTGAGTTTGTTAACTTATAAAAACGTTATAGGCTGAGAATAGTGATTTTTTATTGATTGAAAGTGTGCATAATAATGGAGGCATAATTTAAAACAAAAAAGGAACTTCACGTGAATAAACAGGAATTTGATTATATTATTATCGGTGGTGGAAGCTCCGGCTGTGTGTTGGCTGGGCGTTTATCAGAAAACCCGCAAGTTTCTGTTTGTCTGCTTGAAGTTGGGGGCTCAGGAGAGGGTTGGAAAGTAGAAGTTCCTTGTGCAGCGGTGATTAGTATTCCAACCAAGATCAATAACTGGGCCTTTGAAACTGTACCGCAAAAGGGCTTAAATGGTCGTAAAGGCTATCAGCCTCGTGGAAAATGCTTGGGTGGCTCATCGGCAATTAATGCCATGGTGTATATCCGTGGACATCGACAAGATTATGATGATTGGGCAGCATTAGGCAATACCGGTTGGTCATATGATGAGGTTTTGCCTTATTTTATTAAGTCTGAGAATAACCAAAGAATTAAAAATCAATATCATGGCAATGCTGGCCCACTTTCAGTTATTGATTTGCGTAGTGATAATCCCTTACAGCAAAAATATATCGCAGCTGCCAAAGAGCAGGGTTATCGAATTCTGGATGACTTCAATGGAGAAGAGCAGGAAGGTTTAGGCGTTTATCAAGTGACCCATATCAATGGGGAGCGTTGTAGTTCCGCGCGGGCTTATTTATTTCCACATCGAGATCGTAAAAACTTAACGGTGGAAACCCATGCACAGACTCAGCGAATCTTGATTGAAAATGGCGTGGCTGTTGGGGTGGAATACAAGCAAGGTGGTCATCTGAAACAAATCTTTGCACGTCGAGAAGTGTTGTTGAGTGCGGGAGCGATGCAATCGCCACAGATTCTGATGCTGTCAGGTGTTGGCGACCAACAAGAACTTGCGCAACATGGCATTGAGGTGAAACAACATTTACCTGGTGTGGGTAAAAATTTTCACGATCATCCTGATTTTATTTTTGGTTATAAAGTCAGTGAAATTCAAGGCACCTTTGGCTTATCTATTCCAGGTTCAATTGATCTATTTAAACAAATTGGACGTTATCGTAAAGAACGCCGTGGTTTGTTAACCACGAATTTTGCTGAATGTGGCGGCTTTATTAAAAGTTCAAATGAGCAAAGTCTACCGAATTTACAATTACATTTTGTGATTGCACTGGTGGATAACCATGCGCGAACCATGCACACAGGGCATGGTATTTCCTGTCATGTCTGCCTTTTAAATCCAGTCAGTCGTGGTTCGATTAAGATAAGTGGGCCAAGTATCGATGATCCTTTATTGATTGATCCGAATTTTTATGGTGAAGAATCTGATTTAGAAGAAATGGTAAAAGGCTTTAAACTCACTCAGAAATTAATGCAATCTGATGCTTTTAAAAGCATGATTAAAGAAGATTTATTTACAGCCACGGTAAAAACAGATGAGGACATTCGCCAAGTTTTAAGAGATCGCTCAGATACCGTTTATCACCCTGTGGGAAGTTGTAAAATGGGGGTAGACGATATGGCTGTGGTTGATCCACGGTTACGCGTTTATGGTATTCAAAACCTGCGTGTGGTCGATGCGTCAATCATGCCAAAAGTGGTGAATGGCAATACCAATGCCCCAGCAATTATGATTGCAGAGAAAGCGGTTGAGATGATTAATCAGGACCAAGCTGGTGTGGCGTTTATTGAAAAGAAAGATAAAGTGCGTGTTGCAATCTGAGTCTTTAGATATTTAAAAGATGATTGGGTGGGCATTCAAACCCAAATAAGCCCATAAAAAAACGCCCTGAAGGGCGTTTTTACTTTTTACATCAGATTTAAAATCTTATGCAGATTTTTTAGCTTGATCTTCTAAAGACGCAAGCATATGGCCTGTTTCTTCAAAGTTATAGTGCCAAGAAAGAGCTTCGCGAAGAATATGCGGCGTTTGACCACCTTTTTCACATGCACGATCAAAGTAATCATTCAATGCATCACGATACATTGGGTGAGCACAGTTGTTGATGACTGCACGAGCACGTTCACGAGGCGCTAAACCACGTAAGTCAGCAAGACCTTGTTCAGTCACAAGAATATCAACATCATGCTCAGCATGGTCGATATGTGAAGCAAATGGAACAACAGAAGAGATGTCGCCACCTTTAGCAATTGATTTGGTCACGAAGATTGCTAAATGTGCATTACGTGCGAAATCACCTGAACCACCAATACCATTCATCATCTTGGTACCGCAGACATGGGTCGAGTTGACGTTGCCGTAAATATCGAACTCAAGTGCAGTATTGATCCCGATGATGCCTAAGCGGCGAACCAATTCAGGATGGTTTGAAATCTCTTGTGGACGTAGAACCAGTTTGTCTTTGTATTGTTCTAGGTTGTTAAATACTTTTTCGCCGTATTTAGCAGAAAGGGTAATTGATGAACCTGAAGCAAACTTCATTTTACCCGCATCAATCAATTCGAAAGTACAGTCTTGCAGTACTTCTGAATACATCACCAAATCTTCAAAGTTAGAATCTTTAAGACCAGTTAATACCGCATTGGCAATCGAACCGATGCCTGCTTGTAAAGGACCAAGATTCGAAGGTAAACGACCTTCTTCAACTTCTTTTTCAAAGAATGCGATTAAGTGGTTGGCAATACCTTGAGTTTCATCATCTGGTAGTGTCACTGTTGATGGAGAATCATGATATTCGTTGTTAATTACGATACCCACGATTTTTGCAGGATCAATATTGATTGCAGGTGTACCAATACGTTGATCAACATGCGTCAAAGGAATTGCTTGACGTGTTGGACGGTAAGTTGGGATATAAATGTCGTGTAAGTCTTCAAAAGCAGGGCTTAAGTTGGTGTTGATTTCAACAATCACTTTTTCAGCAAAAATTGCAAAGCTTGCAGAGTTACCCACAGATGTTGTTGGAATGATGCCACCATCTTCAGTAATCGCAATCGCTTCAATCACCGCAACATCAGGTTTTTTCAACTGGAGGTTACGCATTTGCTCAACAGTTTCAGACAAATGCTGATCGATGAACATCACTTCACCGTTGTTGATAGCTTTACGTAAAGTGTTATCGACTTGGAATGGTAAACGACGCGCAAGTACACCAGCTTCAGTTAATTGTTTGTCTAGGTCATTACCTAAACTTGCACCTGTGATTAAAGTAATCTTCAACGGATTCACTTTGGCTTGTTTTACCAGCGCTAAAGGTACAGCTTTTGCTTCACCTGCACGAGTAAATCCACTCATCCCCACAGTCATCCCATCTTGGATAAAAGTTGCAGCTTGTTCTGCGCTCATGACTTTGTCATGGAGAGATGCTAAACGAATACGATCTAAAGACATGGTTTACGCTCAATTCTTGTTCAAAACTAGACGGATTGTACCGCCCTCAAACTGAATTGTGCATGCCTCTAATGCTAAGGTCTAATTTTTTCAATAAATGCAGGTATAAATTCTGGTGATGGTTTTTAAGTTATTATTTATTAATAAAATAATGATAGCTGTTTGTTAAATAAACAAAGTTAAGTGTTGGTTTATTGAGCAATCACTAAAAGTGATCACTCAAGCTTTGTTTGATTTTTTGAATTGGATTTGTAGGTATCGGTTCTTCCTCAACTTTTATTGAAGTTGGTAGTGAAATGATGGCTTGTAGCCCGCCTTCAGGGCGGTTGGAAATCAACAGTTCACCTTGATGAATATCAACAATTCGTTTGACAATGGCCAAACCTAAACCACTCCCTTGCACCGTACGTGCAGCATCACCACGGACAAAAGGCTGCATAAGTCCTTCAATTTGGTCTTCGGGAATTCCTTCACCATTGTCTGCTACACAGATTTTAATATGCTCATCTTCTACAAAAGCACTGAGTTCAATGGGTTCTGCGCCATAGCGTTTTGAGTTGTTGATGAGATTACCAATCAAACGTTTTAACGACAGTGAGCGCGCGGTAATGACGGGTAATTCTTGCGGCGTGAACTGAATATCTAAGGGTTTAAACTGAATGATCAGTTCTTGTAGCAAAGCATTGATATTGGTGTCTTGAAGCTCTTCATCTGAGCCATCACGCATATAGGAAATAAACTGGCTTAAAATGGCATCCATATCATCGACATCATAAATCAAACCTTCTTTTAAGAAGTCATCATCAGACATCATCTCAGCGCTTAAACGGATCCGTGTTAGCGGTGTTCTTAAATCATGCGAGATACCTGCCAACATGATTTGGCGATCACGTTCAGTTTGTTCAAGTGTATAGATCATCTGGTTAAAAGCTTGGTTTACTTCACGGATTTCTTGTGGTCCATGATTGGTTTCCAAGTAGGGTGCTTTCCCTGTTTTACTGTAGCTATTCGCAGCATGTTGTAAGCGACGTAACGGGCGATTAAGCTGTCTGACCAGTGTCAGGATGATCGCCGCAGCAATCAGTGGAATACCCAATAACCAAGCTAAAATCAGTTCAGGACTATAGTTGGCATAGGTATTCAGAGGTTCACGGACCCAATTGCCATTCATTTCAGGGGTTTGGACCCAAATGCGTGGACTGGGTTTAAACTGGAAATAAACCGTCACATCTTTAATTTTTAATTCTTCTGCAAGCTGATTCTCAATACGATTGGTAAAGAAATCTGCAATAATTTTGTCTTTTACATTTGGGTATTCTTTGGGATCTGTAACATATTCGACCCCAACCCGTTGCTTTAACCATTCGTCAATATCGAGTTGGATTTCGTCATGGTAAATCTGCAAGCGCGGATTATTAACCATTTCCAGCTCAACCGCCAAAAAACGCGCATGTTGTTGAATTTCAGGTAAATAAAGTGTTTTCCAAAAAAACCACAATGACATAAATAGGCTAAAGAACACCACGAATACCACCAATACCGTAGTACGCATTGCTGCCGAACGCGGTTTAACTTTATCGAGGAAGCGTTCCCAAGGTGTACGTTTGCGTTCTTTGTAGCTGACAAAGTCGGTAAATTCTTGTGGGTCTATGGGTTCTAATTTCACAGGAGCATTCCAATCTGTGCGATATTGTTAATCGATGGATTTCAGTTTAAAGGATGGCAGATTTATCGCAATATTAAAAATGTTAGGTTACTCGGCTTTAACTTATTTATGGTCATAAATACTCGGATTTAAAATATTTTAAACTCAACAAAATAAGAGATGCATGGCATTGAGATCACACCGTTTTTGTAGAATCGCCAAATATGCTTATATTTAAAATACCAGTGAAATCATCAGTAAGGCATCGCTCTAGGGCAAAGCCATCAAGACTATTGTTTTGGATGAATAAATATGGATAAAAAAATACTGGTCACATGCAAAACCAAGTATGTGACCAGTACTTTTGAAACTGATTCATGCTATCGAATCAAGATCTATTTATTCCGCACCATCTGGAACGAACACATAACCTACGCCCCAAACTGTTTGAATATAACGTGCACGTGCAGGGTTTTCTTCAATCAGACGACGTAAGCGAGAAACTTGAACATCGATTGAACGTTCCATAGCACCCCATTCACGACCACGTGCAAGATTCATCAACTTGTCACGTGTTAATGGTTCACGTGGGTGCTGAACTAATGCCTTCAAGACTGCAAACTCACCTGTGGTTAATGTGACCACTTGCCCTTCACGCGTCAGGGTACGTGTTGATAAATCTAAAGACCAAGGGCCGAAAGACACAACTTCTACGTTTTGACTTGGTGCACCTGGAACTTCACGAACCTGACGACGCAGTACGGCACGAATACGTGCTAATAACTCATTTGGATTAAATGGTTTTGGCAAATAATCATCCGCACCAGCTTCTAAGCCAGCAATACGGTCAGAGTCACTGCCTCGTGCGGTCAGCATAATGACAGGTGTATCTATATTTGATGAGCGTAAACGTCTACAAATACTTAAACCATCTTCTACAGGAAGCATAAAGTCTAAAACGATGAGTGAAAATAACTCACGTTGTAATAGGCGATCCATCTGCGTTGCGTCGTGGGCCGTTTTTACCACAAAGCCTTTATCTTCAAGGAAACGCTGTAAAAGGGTACGTAAACGCACATCATCATCGACCACTAAAATGCGTTCGACACGGTCAGTTTCGTTTTGTACGATATCTGTATTTTCAGCAGGTACAACCAAACTCATGATGTACTCCCTTAATGTTGTAAATTATAAATATTCGTCAATCTCAGTATACTGCCTAAGCTCTTGTTAAGACTATGTATCAAATTGCTCAAAAATACAATTTTCAGGCTGTTTTGAAACCAAAAAACAACATCTATAACGATTTGAGATGATTCTATGTTTATAAATAAAAAGATATACCATATGCAAATGAAAGTTTTATGTATTTTGGCAATAAGTTTTGCTTTAAGTGCATGTATTAGCCGACTTTCCAGACCTGAAATCTCAGGACAAGTGATTGACCAATTTGACCAACCGCTTGGTCAGGTCCAAGTCGGTGAAACGCAAACCGACATGCAAGGCAACTTTCGACTCAAGGAGCGACGCTATGCTGCATTTTTGCTGAAAGAAATCATGTATATGGAAGCGCCACCAGTATTTGTACAAGAACGGCTAAATAAACAGGGTTATCAGCCGTGTGATTTGCAATATTTCAATTCCCATGGCGGTGGACAGCGCAAAGGCGCACAGTGGAAAGTTGGAAAAATTATTTTACAAAGCAATTTAAATACAGCAAAGCAGGATGAAATACCCGATTGCACTGTAAAAACTCAAGAAAAATGATCTTTTATCACTTTTTTCACTGCTAATTTGCAAAACAATTGTGGATTTTATGGTCTTGGTCTTTATAATCACTAACTTTTAGTCCTTATCCTTGTGGAATTAAACACGATGACTGACTTAGTTCAGCAGTTGGCAAGTGAACTTGCCGTACGTCCAAACCAAGTAGAAGCTGCCATTAAACTGATAGATGAAGGCTCTAGTGTTCCATTTATTGCACGTTACCGTAAAGAAGTAACGCAAGGCTTAGACGACATCCAATTACGCCAACTTGATACACGCCTTGTTTATCTACGTGATTTATTTGAACGCCGTGAAAAAGTAATCGAATCATTAAAAGAACAAAATAAGCTCTCTGATGACTTACTGGCTCGGGTCAATGGCGCTGAAACAAAAAATGCATTAGAAGAACTTTACGCACCGTACCGTCCAAAACGTACCAGTAAATCATTCAAAGCAAGAGAAGCAGGATTAGGGGAATTTGCTGAGAAAATTATCGCAGAGCAAATTGATCCGACTGAAGCTTTGGCTGGTTTTAGCCATGAAGAATACCCAGATGTTGAAAGCCAATTAGACGCGATTCAACACATCATCATTGATGACTGGGCACAAAATATTTCATTAACCACAGAACTTAAATCAACATTTGCCAAAACAGCGGTGTTAAAGAGTTTAGTGGCATCTGATGAGAAAAAAGAAGTCGGTAAGAAATTCCGTGATTACTTTGATTTCTCTGAAAATTTAAATAAAGTGCCTTCGCATCGTTTATTGGCAATGCTACGTGGCCGCCAAGAAAATGTATTGGGACTTAAAGTTGATGGTGATGATCATGCACCACTTGCACGTATTGAAACTGAATACGCGCTTGAAAGTGTGCAACCACAAGCACGTCAAGATTTCTTAAAGCAAATCGCAAAGCTGTTTTGGTTAGGCAAAATTCGCCCAACGATTGAGCATTCTTTGTTGACTGAAAAACGCCTTGCAGCTGAATCAGAAGCAATGGACGTGTTTGCAGAAAACTTACGTCATTTATTACTCTCTGCACCTGCAGGTTCACGTACAACTTTAGGTGTTGACCCTGGTATTCGTACAGGGGTGAAACTGGCGGTTGTTTCAAATTCAGGTGATGTGCTTGCACATAGCACGATTTATCCATTTGCACCAAAAGAAGATAAAGCCGGCTCGATTGCTGAACTTGCACGTCTTTGCCGTGAATTTAATGTGGATTTAATCGCGATTGGCAATGGTACTGCGAGTCGTGAAACGGAAGCTGTTGTTGCAGAAATGATGGCTGAAAATGCGGATCTTACATTAACGCGGGTTTCAGTAAGTGAAGCGGGTGCATCTGTTTACTCAGCATCAGAATTGGCTTCTGCTGAACTGCCTGAGCTTGATGTTGCGATTCGTGGCGCTGTTTCAATTGCCCGCCGTTTACAAGATCCATTGGCTGAACTGGTAAAAATTGACCCTAAATCTATTGGTGTAGGTCAATATCAGCATGATGTGAATCAAACCAATTTGGCAAAAACATTAGATGCTGTGGTTGAAGACTGTGTGAATGCGGTAGGTGTAGATGTAAATACAGCCTCTCCAGCAATCTTGGGCTATATCGCAGGTTTAAATAAAGCCATTGCGCAGCAAATTGTAGATTACCGTAAAGAAAATGGTCGTTTTGACAATCGTCAAGCATTGAAAAATGTACCACGTTTAGGCGAGCGTACCTTTGAGCAAGCTGCTGGTTTCTTACGTATTCAAGATGGTTCAGAACCTTTAGATGCATCATCTGTTCACCCTGAATCGTATGGTTTGGTCAACAAAATTGTTGAAGCAAAAGCGACCACAGTGAAAGATATCATTGGTAATACTGAAATTATTCGTCAAGTGAAAGCAGAAGATTTTGCTGACGACAAATTTGGTCTACCCACAATTCAAGACGTGTTAAGCGAGTTGGAAAAACCAGGTCGTGACCCTCGTCCAGAATTCCGTACAGCAAAATTCCGTGAAGATATCACTGAAGTCAGTCAATTGACTGAAGGAATGCAGCTTGAGGGTGTGATTACCAATGTGACTAACTTCGGTGCATTCGTCGATGTTGGTGTACATCAAGATGGTCTAATACATATTTCAGAACTTGCCAATGAATTTGTTTCTGATCCACATAAAGTGGTGAAACCAGGGCAAATCGTACAAGTACGTGTATTGACTGTAGATGCTGAGCGAAATCGTGTGAATTTATCGATGCGCCCAGAAGGTTCGGAAGCACCAGCTAAAGCACCACGTCAAAAGCGTGAGTTCAATAACAATGAACAACGTGGTGAGCGTAAGCCTCAGGGTAAACGTCCACAGCAAGGTCGTCCAAACCATGACAATAAAGACAAAGCACCACGTCATGACAAGAAACCACAAGCAGCTAAACCTCAAGAAAACAAAATTGGTGGTTTAGGTGCGTTGTTATTACAAGCAGGGATTAAAGGGTCTAAATAAGCCCTAATTTCTCAATAAAGAAACCGCCGTAAGGCGGTTTTTTTATGGATTAGACAATTGCAGAAAGATCACAATCTTTTTTAAATGGACATGCTTCCCCAACCACAAGATTTTCAAGTAGATTTTGAATATTTTGTAATTGGAGAATTTTTTCACCAATGACACTGAGCTTGTCTTTTAAAATCATATGAAATTGTTCTGCTGGAATTTCATTAACGTTGACCAAGTCTAAAATCTGTTTAATTTCAGCCAAAGTAAAACCTAGATTTTTAGCGACTTGAATCAGTTGTAATTGCTGTAAGTCTTGTTTTGAATAATCCTTATAACCATTATTTCGTGTCAATGGGCGGATAAGATCAAGCTTTTCATAAAAACGAATGGTATCCCGACTGAGATTTAATTGCTCTGATAATTCACCGATTAACATCACTTGCTCCAAATTTTATGTATTTGCAAGAAACACTTGACTGTGGAGTGTACTCCATCCTTTAGCTTAAGTGCGAGCATATAAAGGGTGTATAAAGTGATGCAAAATAATCAAAGTGTAGAAAAAGTTGCCTTGGTGGTTGGTGCAACAGGGTTTATTGGTAAATTTCTTGTAGCGCGATTACTTCAAAGCAATGACCAAGTTTTTGCCTTGTGCCGTCGTCTCGATCAGCAAGAGCCGAGTTTGAGAACATGGCTGGAAAAACAAGGAATAAACCATCAAAAATTATTCTGTCTACAAGGCGATGTTACCTTGCCTGATTTGGGTATTTCAGTTGAAGATTGGAAACGGCTTGCTGAGGTAAATTATTTATTTAATACCAGTGCATTATTTGCATGGAACCTTTCAA
Source organism: Acinetobacter sp. GW821-FHT01E09 (assembly GCF_059422385.1). NCBI lineage: Bacteria > Pseudomonadati > Pseudomonadota > Gammaproteobacteria > Moraxellales > Moraxellaceae > Acinetobacter > Acinetobacter sp. GW821-FHT01E09. Next base: position 4,310,941 of record NZ_JBWKWU010000001.1, on the reverse strand, counting down.
TACAACAGGCAAGGGAAGTCAATGTTAAGGGCTTAATCAATTTACTTGAATGTGTGAACGAACATTGCCAATTGAAACGGGCAATTCATCTTTCTGGCTATATGTTGACACTCACTCAGCACTTACAGGATGCTGGAGTCTGTTTAGAAAATATCGAGAGTACGAATTGGAGGCCGGTGTACCAAAAACTGGGTGCTTATGAGGCTTCTAAAATTGAAGCTCATTTTGCGTGGGTGAAATGCGCTCAACAGTTGAAAATTGACTGGACAGTGATTCATCCTGCAACAGTGGTAGGGGATGAAAATTCTGGTGAAATTGCAGACAACCAGCCAATTGCTCACCTGATTACCCAGCTTAAACAGGGTAAAATGACCGCAATTCCTGCAACCCCTCAGCATTATTTACCTTTGGTTTCCGTGACAATGTTGGTCAATGCGATATGCAAAGCATCACAGGATCAACTTGCAAGTCACCAAGCTATATTGATTGCCAATCCTACTCAGATTTCTTTACAAGCGCTTATTGACAATGCGGCTCACAGATTAAATCTAAAAGCACCGCAATATTTCGTCTCGCTGAGCATTTTAAAAGTGATTTTAAAATGGAAGTGGCTTGCTCAAAAGCTGGATCTATCTGCTGAGATGTTGAATTTCATCCGAACTGAGCAATTAAATATGGATCAGTTTTTAACATTAAATCAGAAATGGCAAATACCAGAAACCAATCTTAAACAGAGCATTGCACTGACTGCAGAATGGGTGGATCAGAATCATCAGATCTAGCAATAAATTGCCCATTTCAATAAATGGGCAATTTATGATTATCGTGTTGTATAACCACCATTGGCAAAAATAGTCTGACCTGTAATCCACCAACCCTCTGTCACTAAAAAGCGTACCAAAGGTTCAATATCTTCAATCTTGGTTAGACCACCCAGTGCAGAGGCAGATTTATGATAGGCCACCGCTTCAGGCGCTTCTTGACCATAGAAAAATGGTGTGTCCATTGGACCAGGTGCAACAGCAGTGACGGAAATACCGCGATCGCCGTACTCTTTCGATGCTGCACGTGTATAGTGCTCCACAGGTGCTTTTAAGCCTTCATAGGTTGAATATAATCCTGTGTAGGCTGCTAAAAGACTGGTCACGATAGAACAAATTTTTCCACCATTGTTAAGATGTTTACCCGCAGACTGAATGAAGAAATAGGCAATTTTATTGTTAATGTCATTCATCGAATCAAACTCTTGTTCAGTTGTTTCAATCAATGGTTTTTTGAGTACTCGCCCTACGGTATTAATCGCGATATCGACACCACCAAAGATTTCTTTGGCTTTGATAAACAATGTTTCGATATTTTGAATATTAGAGAGGTCTGCTTGTATCAACGTTGCATTAACACCAAGTTGTTCAACGGCTTTGAGTGTTTCTTCTGCATCTTTTTGGGTTTCTAGGCTGTTGTAGTGAATGACAAGATTTGCTCCTTGTTCTGCAAATTTTCGCGCAATCAGACCACCAAGGTTTTTAGCGCCACCTGTAATAATCACTGTTTTGTCTTTTAAATTGTGCTGTGCCATTGTTGTTTTCCAGTTTTGATAAATGATGCTGAAATTCTAAAAGCTATTTTTTATTCTAAATAGTGATTAGAATCGAATAGATTGTTTGAAAAAATTGAATAATAAATGGATAAAATTGAACGGCTAAAAATTTTTTGCTTAGTTGCAGAAAAGCATTCATTTGCCCAAGTTGCTAAAGCACTGGATTTACCACGTTCAACAATTACCTATGCAATACAAGGCTTAGAAAAAGAATATCAAGTTTTGTTGTTTAATCGGACCACGCGAAAAGTTAACTTAACCAATGATGGAGTTCAGTTTCTTAAAGAAGTTCAACAATTGATTTTTCAGGCTGAAGGGCTGAATAAGTTTAAATTAAAAAATCGCCAATATAAGGTGCAAGTTAAAATTGGCTTACCGTTAAGAATTTCAACCCAATATCTTCTTCCTTATCTGCATGAATTCTATGCAAAGTATCCCAATATTAAAATTTCAATTTATAGCCACGATCACTATTCGGATTTAATTGAACAGCGACTGGATTGTGTGCTTCGTGTTGGAAATGTGATGAATGAAAATCTAATTGTGAGACCCATCACAGAGGTTGATTTATATACAGTTGCTGCTCCAAAATATTTAAATACATTGAAGAATACTCTAGAAAAAGAGCAGTTAAATCAGCATATTATGATTGGTTATCAAATGAAAAATATGGATTCAGATTTTGGAAGTCTGGTTTTTAAAGATAGCCAGATCAAACTTCCTTATCAACTTTCAGTTGAGGATACCGAAAGTTATTTACATGCGGGCTTGCAGGGGTTGGGGATTATCCAGATTCCAGCTTTTGATGCAATCCCGTTTATCGAGACCAAAAGATTAACCCGAATATTTGAGCAAGAAGCGTGCTTAAAAATACCCATCAATTTTCTTTTTTTAGAAAGAAAGTATCGACCAGTATATTTTCAATTCTTTATTGATTGGTTAGAGAATTTATTGAAACAGAAGCTCGCTAAGCATATTTAGCTGTGTCACTTAGGTCTGTAGATAAGGAGCCGCTTTGGTGGTCAAGGTGGGCTTAATAGATTGGTCAGGTAGTTTTGTTTAAGTGTTAATTGTTCAATGACCAGTTGTTCTGAGTCATGATTATTTTTGAGTAATTCAATATCCGCAATCGTTTGAGACAACAAGGCTTGAAAATCATCTGCTTGTAATAGATGTTGAGAGAGGGTAATTGCATCTGTCTTAAAATCATAATTTAGACTAATTTTTTGCAGGAGGTTTAATGCAAAAGGCGGACAAAGTAGCGCATCGATGAAAAGATAGCTGAATTTTAAGTTGGACAAATATAGTTGTTTTCGTCGAACAAAAATCCAAGTGATATTGATCAGGTTAATCGCATAAATGCTCAGGATTAAAATTGCTAAATATAGATAACTGCTTTTATAAATCAACGCAATAGGTAATAAAACCAGTGTTAATACTGTATTTAAATAAATCATCGGCTGCAACGGTTTTAAGATCTTTTGTAGATTTAGAATAGCCCCGAACTCGTTGTCCGCAACTTGTTGCTGGTCTTGATGATGGGTCAGTTGCCAGCGAACTTTAAAGCATAAATAATGTGGGCAAAATGGCTGAGGAATAATCAGAAATTTTTTGAAGATGCTGACATGATTGACCAGCATCTGTGACTTAAACTTTGCGGTAAAACCGTTGAGAAGATAAAATTCATTATAGAAACAAAGTTTAGCCGAATCATAGAGATAAAATCCGACTAAACCCAAAATAATAAGATAATCAAATGCGATCATTATTCTTTATTTCTTTTAAAAATCTTCCCGATAAAACCAATGCAAGCAGCAACGCCAACAAGGATAAACTTCCAAGTCGCTGCAAAGAAAGCAGCAATGACCGCCCAAAAACCTTTTTTAGTCGCAACGGCGGCAGCACCACCTACCACTAAAGCAGCGAGACCATATTCTGCTACTTTGTCGCCTGCTTGGAATTCGGTATAACGTTCGCCTGAGTTATATTGGAAGCCTTTGATGGAATTTTTAAAGGCTTGAATATTTCTATCTAGATTTTCAGGATCAGATACCAAGGTTGCACTCATTACACCGGTACGCCCCAGAAGACGTACGGTATAGTTTATGGTTTCCATATTATCTTCACCACGGACTTTTAATGCCCATTCAAGATGTTTAGATACAGGATCATATTTTGGAGGGACAGCCCAACTGTCTGTATAAAGTTTATCAAGCCCTAAACGCACTCGTTCAGCATTGGCTGCTTCATCATAAGATTTTAATTCTTTTAACAATGCATCAGCATCAATTTTCTCATCATCTTTGACGTAGCCTGACGGTTCAAAGTCAAAGGTCGCCCACCATGAATCATCCTCTGCGACGAGTACATTGGTACTGCCTGAAGTGAGATTACCAGTAAGCTCTAAAAATTTATCTGAATTTGAAATATCAAGAAAACCATCACCTTTGATTGTGTTTAGGGTGGCGACGTCAGCAAGATTTTCCTTTTTGGGTCCAATTTGCCAATTCAGTTTGGAATACGGGCTTTCTTGCTGGGTTTGTGTACTTTGGTCAGGTGTCGTGCTTTGTTCTGTTGTGGTCGTTTCCGCATAACTATAAACAGGTATGAGTGTGCTCGTGCTTAAACTTAGACAAAGCAAAACGGCATGAGTAACAGGTTGAAGCTTTAAGTTAAATTGTTTTTTTAACATGGTGGTCTCATTTTCTAATTGGTTATGTCTCTGATTATTTGAATAGCTTCGTGTTGTTAAATTTAAAATCAATGATTTTTTCTTTAATATTGAATGCGTGAAGTTATTCTTAGTGCTTAGTTTTTCTAATATTATTTTATTTATTCAAGATTTTCAATGTCTGTATTTGAACGGATAGTCTACTCAGTAAAATATCCGTTCAATGGCTTAAATTACCAATGCTCACCTGGGAACAAACGCGCATACGCTCTTTGTACCAGATTCAATTTTTGTGGCTCACCTACAGATGCAGTCGAACTTGGGAACAAGTTAAAGCCAATAGACATTAATTTGTTATTGATTCCAGGTGCAATCGAATACGTAATAGAGGCTAAACGACCTAAGTTTGTCGCAACTTTCTTCGGACGTTTCACAATCGCATAAGCCACTAAATCTGCTGCTTGTTCAGGTGAAAGTGTTGGTACATATTTATAAATTTTAGTCGGTGCAATCATTGGCGTGCGGACTAAAGGCATATAAACTGAAGTAATCGCAATTTTATGAGAATGTACTTCCGCAGATAAACAACGGCTAAATGCATCCAATGCTGCTTTTGATGCAACATAAGCAGAGAAGCGAGTTGCGTTTGCCAATACACCAATTGAACTGATATTGATAATTTGACCGTCTTTACGAACCATCATTTGCGGTAAAATATTCAAGACTAAACGAACTGCACCAAAGTAATTCAGCTGCATCGTACGTTCAAAATCATGGAAACGGTCAACAGATTCATGCACAGCACGACGAATTGAGCGACCTGCGTTATTGATCAAAATATCAATATGATCAACAGAGGCAATGATTTGCTTAGACACTTCATCAATAGCATCCATATCATTTAGGTCGCAAGGGAAAATATCAGCCTGCCCACCTTCAGCCTGAATTTCAGCTTGAACTTCTTTCAATGTTTCTTCAGTACGAGACACTAAAAGTACATGTGCACCTGCTGCTGCGAGCTTTTTTGCAACCGTTAAACCGATACCACTAGATGCACCTGTGATTAGTGCAATTTTACCTTGAACCTTTTTTTGAAAAAGTTGCTCTAATTTTTGATTCATAGCTATTTTCCTGATTCTACTGGCATAAATATATGCTGTATTTTTTTGTTTCGGGTGATTGGGTCTTTGTTTAAAAGATGATCACTTTTGTTGGAAGGCAATAATATACAAAAAAAATAAAAATACTAGTATTAAGTGACTGAATTTATAAAATATTTTTAGAGTAAATACTCTATTATATTTTTACTTATTTCGTGATTTTTACCATATAAAAATGAGTATTAAAAGCAAAAAATCAATCTTACTGTATAAAACATAACCAAATAAATTCACTTGAAAATTTGAATATATTTTTAAGTAAACAGAGTTGATTTCAACTCTGTTTATAGATGGATATATGTAATATTTTTATCATGATTTATGAAAAAGCAAGCTCATCATATGCTTTTTTTAATTGTTCTTTGGCGTGGGTATGACCTTGATGTGCAGCTTGTTCAAGCCACTTTTCTGCATGACTATAACTTCGGTCTAACCCAAGTTGTCCATTTAAGTAGCTGAGTCCCATTTTATACTGAGCTTCTTGATCTCCACGCAAAGCAGCTCTTAAATAGCACCACATCGCATTACGATTTGCGATTTCATCTAAACTTAGATTTTGATCTTCAAAATGATGTGCTTGCGCTTTTTCGAGAGCAGCTTCGGAAGCATTCTGTTCAAATGCTCGACGAGATGTTGAATCTCCTAAAAAACGGTTAAAAATATGTACCAACATATACAACCTCCTTGCTAATCCATTAACAAAGTAAAAGAGACTGCTAATCACAAAAAAATGATTAGATATAATTAATCTAGCTGATTTTTTACACTTTGCAAATAGTTAAATGTAATTTGTCAATTGCGATTTTTACACATTTGTTAAAAAATACATTATTTAACAAACCAACAATTTTTATTTAAAGTATTAAATCACGCACTGTAATTTTATTACATTGAGAAAATTTGCTATATTTAGGTTGTTTTTTGATTTCGGATAGAATCTGTGAAACGCTCAAGTGTTTTCATCACAGTCTTGCTTAGTTTGTTTATGTTCCAAAGTCTTTGGAATGTAGCGGCAGCTTTTTGTGATCATGAAAGCACTACACTTCCATCGCAAAGTCTGATGAGTCAGCATTTTGGACACCATAATGCACCTGATTGTACTCAGGATCAGCAGCAGCATCCGCAGCTATTGGATGTGTATGGGATAGATAAACCGATTTCAGATCAGTCCGCATTCAAACAATTATCAGCACATCAACATGATGTGCGTTCCAGTGATTTCCTCAATCATATAAATGATGATCATCGTGACCATTTGCCTTCCTTTGCGCATTTTATTGTGGTTGATGATCAGCAACAAACAGCGCAGCCTAAGTTTATAGGCTACCCTGAATCTCGCTTTATTGGCTGGAATAATTTGTACCAGTCACCTGATCTATATTTGCCTAATCCTCCGCCTCTCTCATCCCCGCTATAAGGTGGGGTAGCCAAAAAGATTGCCCACCGCTAATGGTTTAATTTAGTGGGGCATTTTTATGTCAAAAGAAATACGTAATTTAGTACAAAAGCCTGTATTTGGTTTTAGGCCGTCTTTGCTTAGTGCACTGATGTTGAGTGTGATCTCATCTCTTAGTTGGGCAGACAACACATCTCAAGCATTAACCTTACAGCAGGCAATTGCAAAAACTGAGCAATACCAGCAAACGCAAAATGTCTGGCAAACGCAGCAGCAAATTGCAACAGCGAACATTAAACAAGCAAAACTGTGGACAAATCCAGAGTTATCCGTATCGCAAACGGGTTTTGGTTCCAATCAAGATCAAGAGCTTTCAATTGGTGTTTCTCAACGATTGGATATTTTTGGTGAACGTAAGTCAGCACAGAGGTTGGCACAACTTTCAAAAGATCAAAGTGACTTAAATCAGCGAATTTATCAGGCTCAACTTGAATTGGCTGTGAAATACCAATGGTCACAGCTGGCGATTTTTGAGTTAGAACGCAACGTGGTTCAAGAGCAACTCAACGTCAGTGAAGAAAATCTGAATGCAATACAGAAGCGCTATCAAGCGGGGAGTGTCGCTCAGGTTGATGTAGATCGTGCCAGACTGAGTCATGCAGAAAATGCTCGCTTATATCGTCAAGCCGATTTGCAGGTGCAAGTTGCCAAGCAACAATTGTCCAATCTTTGGGGAGATGCTGATAAATCGATTCGTATCGGTTTAAATCCTCAATCCTTATGGCCGTCTTCGACACACCAACAGGTACAAGAATATCTCGCAGACAATCTTTTTGAAAAATCACGTCAGTTACAGGTGTTGCAAGCAAAAGCAACAGTGGCGCAACTCAAAGCTTCGGCACGGCCTAATCCAACTGTGAATTTAGGCGTGAATCGTACTCGATCACGCGAAACCTCGACTGACAATGCCTTAGTCGTCGGCGTTTCTATTCCATTAAATATTTTCAACCGCCAGCAATATGGTGTGCAAATTGCGCAGGCAAAGCAGGATTTACTTAGCAGACAACAGGAGTTTTATCTCCGTCAAAATGCTTTGCAGGTGGGAACTTTGTTGACTGAATTACAAGGACTGGAAGTGCAGTTTAAAGCAGTTGATGAGTCTCAGATTCCGCTTGCAGCTCAGGTTCAACGTAAAACTTTGCAGGGTTTTACTGTGGGTAAATTTGCCGTTACCGATGTGCAACAAGCGACTTTACAGTTGCAAGATGTGCGTTTGAGAAAAGTGCAATTATTAAAAGATGGTTGGCAACGTGCCATTGAAGCGGAAAGTCTGAGTCTCGGTATTGAACCAAGTCAAATCATGGCAAAAGACGCTTTAGCACAGATCAATCAGAGTTTATGGCAGGACACACAAGCTTTACCAATCGTGGGTGGGGGAAAATAATATGCTGAATCAATTTAAATCTTTTAAACTTCAGAAAGGCAAAATTTCTCAACGCCTACTGATCATCATTACTATTGTGATGACTGCTCTTATTGCTATGGGTCTGTTCTTTTCATCTAAAAAAGCAAGTAGCAAAGATGCTGGTGAAAATGAAGCAGGGCATGCTGAAGAAGGGCATTCACATGAAGAAAATGCTAAGGGAACCACCAAAGACGGTGCGGAAGAAGCGAAGCACAGTGAAGAAGAGGGTGGCGAGAAAGAGAATGCTGAAGCCATTAGCTTGACCGCGCAACAGATCACTGAACAAGGAATCAAACTTGCTAAAGTAGAGATGGGGACTGTTATAAAATCGGCTTCTTATCCTGCAAAAGTCATGGTCAATACCGATCGTCAAGCACATGTATCACCTGCATTTAGTGGGCAGGTGGTTGCCGTCAATGTTGAGTTGGGACAGCGTGTGCAAAAAGGGCAGGCATTGGCGACCTTGGTGGTGCCTGATTTGGTTGATCAGCAGGCAAATTTACAGGTTGCACAAACAAGCTTAGAGCTGGCACGTCAGGACTATGAACGAGAGCGCCAGTTATGGTCACAAGGTATTTCTGCCAAGCAGGATTATCAACGGGCTTACAATGCCTACAAGCAAGCACAGATTCAGGTACAAGCCACCAGATCCCGTTTATCTGCTTTTGGTGCCTCATCAAGCAGTAATGGTCGTTATGTTCTCACAGCACCAATTGCAGGCATTATCAGTAAAAAAGACTTGGTCATGGGTGAAAATGTACAGCTGGCCAGCCAGTTATTTATCATTGATCAACTGGATCAGCTATGGCTTGAATTTATTGTACCAAGTTCTGAATTCTCAGCGATTGCACCCAATCAACAGGTTGAATTTAAGTCACTGCAAACGGGGAATACCTTTAAAGCACAGATTCAAAGTTTAAATAGTGAAGCTGATGTGCAGACTGGACGTTTACAAGTGCGTGCCAAAGTGCTGTCAAATGCAGCTGAATTGCGCCCGAATTTGATGGTCAATGTTCAGTTACAACAGCAAGGTACTGCTCAAGCATTGCGTGTACTGAAAAGTGCCATACAGAAAGTTGAAGGAAAGGATATTGTTTTCGTTTCCAGTGAGCATGACAAGAAAATCGAGTTTACTGCACAGCCTATTGTACTGGGTCAGGTATCCGGTGATGGTCAGTGGGTTGAAGTGAAGTCTGGTCTGACTCAAGGTCAGCAATATGCAGCTCAGGGTAGCTTTTTGCTGAAATCTGAATTGGAAAAAGGAGAGGCGAGCCATGGGCATTAATGATTCTTCTGATTCTAAGTTAGATCTCGATGCGGATTCAGCATTACCTCAACCTGAAGGTTTATTTGATCGACTGATTCAATTTTCGATTAAAAATGCCATTTGGGTCATGCTGTTTATTGTGGCATGGATTGGCGTAGGGATTTACGGTTATCAAAAATTACCGATTGATGCTGTACCCGATATTACCAATACCCAAGTGCAAGTGAATACACAAGCGGTTGGTTTTACTGCATTAGAAGTTGAACAAAGGATTACCTATCCCATCGAAACTGCGATGGCGGGTTTACCAAAGCTAGAGTTGACCCGTTCTATTTCCCGTTATGGTTTGTCGCAAGTGACCATTATTTTTAAAGATGGAACGGATATTTATTGGGCACGACAACAGATTAATCAACGCTTACAAGAAGCCCAAACCGAGCTGCCAGATGATATTGCACCGACAATGTCTCCTGTATCGACAGGGTTGGGTGAGATTTATCAATGGGTGATCAAGGCTGAACCGAATGCGGAAAAACCTGATGGTACGCCCTATACCGCGATGGATTTACGTGAAATTCAGGACTGGATTGTACGACCACAGCTACAACGGGTTCCCGGCGTTGCAGAGGTCAACTCGATTGGTGGCTTTAATAAAACTTATGTGGTCACGCCTGATTTAAATCGTTTGCAACAATTACAAATCCCTGTCAGTGATCTACAAAACGCTTTAACTGGAAACAATGAAAACCGTGGTGCTGGTTTTATTGAAACCAATGGGCAGCAATTGACTGTACGTGTTCCAGGAACCTTAAACAATATTGAAGATATTCAAAATGTAAGTATCGGCAATAAAAATGGTTTTCCGATCCGAGTTGCAGATGTCGCGACTGTTTCGATTGGGCACGATCTACGTACAGGTGGTGCAACTTACAATGGCGAGGAAACTGTACTCGGTATCGCCATGATGATGATGGGTGAAAATAGTCGTACTGTGGCGAAATCAGTGGATGCCAAAATCAAGGAAGTTCAGCAATCTTTACCGAAAGGTATTGTGATCCAAACCGTATATGACCGGACAGCTTTGGTCGAACGCGCGATTAGTACAGTGCAGAAGAACCTTGTAGAAGGGGCAATTCTGGTTATTGTTATTCTGTTCCTATTTCTTGGTAATTTCCGTGCAGCGTTGATTACTGCGTGTGTGATTCCATTATCGATGCTGTTTACTTTGGCGGGTATGGCTGAGCAAAAAATTAGTGCCAATCTGATGAGCTTAGGCGCACTGGATTTCGGGATTATTGTAGATGGTGCAGTCGTTATTGTTGAAAACTGTATTCGGCGACTGGCAGAGGCACAGCATGCAAAAGGCAGATTACTTTCACGAGCAGAACGCTTTAAAGAAGTTTTTCTTGCGGCTAAACAGGCACGTCGCCCTTTAATCTTTGGTCAATTAATTATTCTGGTGGTGTACTTACCTATTTTCGCCCTGTCTGGTGTTGAAGCCAAGCTCTTTCACCCGATGGCTATGACGGTAGTATTGGCACTGGTGGGTGCAATTATTCTCTCTGTTACTTTTGTCCCTGCTGCAGTTGCTTTATTTGTTAATGGTGAAGTTAAAGAAACAGAAAGTCGCTGGATGCTGTGGTTAAAGCAAAAATATGAAAAACTACTCAATTTAGCTTATAACTTTAGAATGTTAGTTGTCACTCTTGCGGTGAGTATTCTGTTTTTAACAGGTGTGCTTGCCACACAAATTGGCAGTGAGTTTGCCCCCACCTTGAGTGAGGGCGATTTTGCAGTGCAACAAATGCGTTCGCCAAGTACTGGTCTAGAGCAGTCTTTACGTATGCAGGAGAATACTGAAAAGTTATTGCTCAAAGCGTTTCCAGAAATCAAAGCCATATTTGCCCGTACAGGGACGGCAGAAGTGGCAACAGATGTCATGCCACCTAATATTTCCGATGCTGTGGTGCTGTTAAAGCCACGTGATGAATGGAAGAATCCAAAGCAAACCATTGATGAGCTACGTCAACGTATGATTGCATTTCTTGGTACATTACCCGGAAATAATAGTGAGTTTTCTCAACCGATTGAGCTGCGTTTCAACGAATTAATTTCTGGTGTGCGAAGTGATGTGGGGATCAAGATTTTTGGCGATGATATGGAGGTGTTGAATCAGCAAGCCACTAAGATTGCACAACAAATCAAAGGGATTACTGGCGCAACTGCCGTCAATGTGGAACAGACTTCCGGCCTACCACTTTTAAATGTTGAAGTGAACAAAGCCGCTGCAGCGCAATATGGTCTGTCGGTGAGAGCGATTCAAGACTTGGTGGCAACCAGTGTTGGTGGGCAGAATGTTGGGCAAATCCTACAAGGTGACCGCCGTTTCGATTTTGTGATTCGTCTAGATGATGCTCAACGTACACCTGAGCATCTGGCCGTTTTACCTATTCAAACGCCAAATGGAGGTCTAATCCAACTTCAGGATGTGGCTAAAGTTGAAAATATCCTCGGTATTAATCAGGTCAGTCGTGAAAATGGTAAACGTCGTGTGGTCGTGACTGCCAATGTCGAAGGGCGCGATTTGGGCTCATTTGTCACCGAATTACAATCGACTTTGGCGAAGCAGGAAATGCCTGCGGGTTATTGGTTGAGTTATGGTGGACAGTTTGAAAACCTAACCTCTGCGAAGGCACGTATGCAGCTGGTCGTTCCGCTGGCACTGATAACTATTTTTGTGTTGTTGATGGCCGTTTTCCATAACTTTAAGGAAAGTTTGCTGGTGTTTACCGGTGTGCCATTTGCGCTGTGTGGTGGTTTGATTGCACTGTGGCTTCGCGGTATACCATTGTCGATGTCTGCAGGTGTGGGCTTTATCGCGCTCTCAGGTGTGGCGGTATTAAATGGTTTGGTAATGTTGACCTTTATTAAGGAATTACGTCAACAACTCGATGTTTATCAGGCCACATGGCAAGGTGCAATTTTACGTTTAAGACCCGTATTGATGACGGCTTGTGTGGCATCGTTAGGTTTTGTGCCGATGGCGTTGGCTACAGGGACAGGTGCGGAAGTTCAGCGTCCACTGGCAACCGTGGTGATTGGCGGCATCATGTCATCCACCTTACTGACTTTGGTGATTTTACCAGTGATTTATCGTTGGATGAATGAACGTAAAGTTAAAGCACAAACGGATGGTTGATCGTTAATTTAAAAATAGCCTCACCGTTCTTCGCCAAGAAGGGTGAGGCATTGAAACTGTATAGACAGTTTATTATTGACTGATAGGTAATACACCTAAACTAATGATGGTGTAATTTTGATTTACAGGTTGAGTGGTTTTGTTAAATGCTTCACTGACTTCAAGTAGATATTGCCCTGAATAAGGAAAAGTGACCGTTGCTGAACCATCTTGAGCAACCGGAACTTTTTGTGCTTGTTTATCGGTTTGCCCTTGAGCACGGATGAGCAGTTCAGCATTTTTGAGTGCTTGTCCTGATTTTTTAATCAAGATTTGTACAGGTTGCTGCGCAGTAATGCTGTTGGGATGGGTTTTAAATTCGACTTGTATTGCAGCATCAGTGTTGTTTTGAATAGGTGACGTTTTTTCTTTAGAAATATAGCTTTGGATTGACCATTCTCGGTTAATGGTGATCGGTACAGGCGGTTTCTTAAAGTCAGCAGGAATCACATATTCGCGCTCAGCGATCTTACCTGCTTTCTCCGCAGGGACATCAAAAAGCATTTTCCATTCTTTATTATGTTGGACATATTTGAGTGGGAAAGACGCTTTACTGAACAGGTGATAGGTGCCTGCTTGTGGTAAGGCTAAGTCAAACACCGTAGCCGATTTTAAAGTGCTTGCAGCTTCAACTTGTAACTTGCTTTGATCTGGTTGAATCACATTGAGCGCGGTTTGTTTCATGGCATGTTCTGCATTCAGTGCTTCTTCAGCATAGGATGCAATCACTGGGATTTGTGTATTTGTGGTGTTATAGCCCAGAGATGCAACATAGGGTTCATGTGCATAACTATAAGAGCAAAGAAGTACAGAAAGGTAGAGGTATTTTTTCATTGTCGATATTCCATTAACAGGGGTATTTTAACTGTGGAAAATATAGTCGCCATTATATAGAAGAAACCTTATTATTGATAATAATAATTATTATCAATAATAAATAGAAAAAATATTCAATATTTTGATAAAACAAAATCAGAGGTATCAACATGAGCGAGCAACAAGGGCATGATCATAGTCATGCTGTCGTCACAGCAGGAAATGTAAAAAAACTAACCTTTGCATTGGCATTAACCAGTACCTTTCTAATTGTTGAAGTGATTGCAGGTTTCATGACGCAAAGCTTGGCTTTATTGTCCGATGCCGCACATATGTTTACTGATGCCGCAGCATTGGCAATTGCATTGGTTGCGATCAAAATTGGTAAATTACCCGCAGATGATAAACGGACCTTTGGCTATCAGCGTTTTGAAATTTTAGCAGCGTTGTTTAATGCCATGATGTTGTTTGTGGTTGCAATTTATATTCTCTATGAGGCGTATCAGCGCTTTAGCCAACCTCCTGAAATTCAGAGTGTTGGTATGATGGTTGTGGCGGTTATCGGGCTGGTGATTAACCTTATTTCAATGAAGATTTTATTCTCCAGTTCAAAGGAAAGTCTCAATATAAAAGGTGCTTATCTGGAAGTATTGAGTGATGCACTCGGTTCAGTGGGTGTGGTTATTGGGGGTGCAATTATTTATTTCACTGGCTGGATGTGGGTGGATACGATTATTGCTGTACTCATCGGCTTCTGGGTTTTACCACGAACATGGGTTTTGCTAAAACAAAGTATCAATATCTTACTGGAAGGTGTGCCTGAGGAAATTGATATTGAAAAATTGCGTAATGATCTTTTATCCGTCAAAGGCGTAGAAAGTATTCATCAACTTAAGGTTTGGGCGATTACATCTAAAAATGTCCATCTGACAGTACATTTATTTGCACCAGCAGCGGATCGGAATCAATTGTACCAACAGGTCATGGAAATGCTCAGTCATCAACATGGGATTACTGAGATGACGCTACAAATTGAAGACAATGCGTGTATGGTGCATTCGCATGAGTCAGATGGGCATGATCACAGTAATGCTGATGAAACACATACAGATGAAGCAAAAAACCATTCACATTAAGGTGAATGGTTTGATTTGAACATCAGGCAAAGCTGAAGAATTAGATTTGCCATTCATGATTGCAGTCACGGCACTTCCAGCTTTTATTGGCTTGCATAAATGACTGCATTGAGATTTTAAAATCGGGCAGATCACGCCAAAACATTACCCCTGCAATCACAGCTGCAATGAAGATCACGACGGTTGCAATTTGCAATGTTTGACCTGCGCCGTTGCTGAAAATCCACATCACAATACTAATGACAACCAATAACAATAAAATAAACAGTAATGGAATCAAAAATACCAAGCTTTTTGGAACAACAGGGCGTACAGCAGGTGTATTCCCATGGGTAACAGGCAAGATTTTTCGACTTTGGCACTTTGGACATTGGTATTGCATGGTGGCTCCACATTTATAATCTAAGCATATTCTAATCGTTCTATTTTAGAATGCAAAAAAGACTGAATAGCAGCTTAAAAGCAAAATTTAGGCAATAAAAAACCCAAGTCACTATGCTTGGGTTTTTTACAAAGATGTCGCCATCTTGAATATGGCGTCCCTACGGGGATTCGAACCCCGGTTACCGCCGTGAAAGGGCGATGTCCTAGGCCTCTAGACGATAGGGACAAGTGAGGCAACACAGGTAAAACATTTGGTGGAGTCAAGGAGGATCGAACTCCTGACCTCTACAATGCCATTGTAGCGCTCTACCAACTGAGCTATAACCCCCAGTCTGTGTGAGCGCAATATTAGGGATATTGCGCTCACACGTCAACAGAAAATTTAATTAAGCTTCATCAACTGCATCATTTTTCGGCAATTTGATGCTTTCGTTCAGTTTTTCCCAAACTTTTGCTTCTTTTTTGCTCGGGCCACCCACAATTTCAAGTGCATGACGTAAACGGGCAAAGGTTAAATCAGGTCCAATGGTGACCATCGATTGCATCACTGGGGTCGATGATGTTGAACCTGCAATTGCGATAAAGAATGCTGGCATGAAATCACGGAGTTTGATTTCCATTTGATTCGCCAAATCCATCAAGGTTTGGCTTACAGTATCGTTGTTCCAGGTAAACAAGCTTTCTAAACGCCAAATTGCAAATTGTAAGCTTTGACGAACTTGTTCTTCAGTCAACTTTTTGCTGTCAAATTGCTCTTTGGTCAATGTTGGGAATTGGTTGAAGTAAAAACCAGCCCAATTTACCGCTTCAGACAGTAAGTTAATACGTGGCTGAATGGCCGCAGCAATATCCTCTAGGGTTTTGCGATCAGATTTCCAAGCCAAAAGTGTATTTAACAGTTCAGCAGGGCTGAGTGCTTTAATCCATTGTCCATTGAGCCAGTTGAGTTTTTCAACATCAAAAATTGGACCACCCAAAGACACACGCTGGATATCAAAGTGTTCAATCATTTCAGCCAAAGAGAATTTTTCTCTTTCATCTGGCATTGACCAACCCATACGACCTAAATAGTTCAGTAAGGCTTCAGGCAACACACCGATGTCTTTGTAGTAATTGATTGAGGTTGGATTTTTACGTTTAGACAATTTTGACTTGTCTGGGTTACGCAGCAATGGCATATGGCACAATGTTGGCATGTCCCAACCAAAATATTGGTAGAGCAACTGGTGTTTTGGTGCAGATGGAATCCACTCTTCACCACGAATCACATGGGTGATTTCCATTAAATGGTCATCGACCACATTGGCTAAATGATAAGTTGGCAAACCATCTGTTTTGAGTAGGATTTGCATGTCGACTTGCGCCCAAGGGATCTCCACTTCACCACGAAGTAAGTCATTGAATTGGCAAACGCCTTCTTCAGGCACTTTCATACGGATCACATGGGCTTCACCCGCAGCCAAACGCTGTTGTACCTCTTCTGGGGAAAGTTTTAAGCCACGACCGTCATAACCAGGGGTTTCACCACGGGCTTGTTGTTCAGCACGCATTTGATCAAGCTCTTCCGCTGTTGCAAAACAGTAAAAGGCATGACCTTTTGCAACAAGTTCTAAAGCATATTGTTTATAGATTCCCATTCGCTCAGATTGGCGATAAGGAGCATGAGGCCCGCCGATATCAGGCCCTTCTGACCAATTTAAACCTAACCATCGTAGTGAATCTAAAATCATTTTTTCAGATTCAGGGGTTGAACGGAGTTGGTCGGTATCTTCAATACGAAGAATGAATTCGCCACCATGTTGTTGTGCAAAGCATAAATTAAACAAGGCGATATAGGCAGTGCCTACATGCGGAAAACCAGTTGGAGAGGGTGCAATACGAGTACGGACTTTCATAACTAAATATTATTCAGAATGTAAATTGAAACTATTATAACGAAAAAGCCCAACTGCTTAAGGGTTAATTCACCAATAAACGATTGGGCTTCTAAATTCTTTTGAGGAGCGTAGAATTTATTTTTCTAAATCAAATTTTTACAAAGTATGTGGTTGGAATAAAGCTTGTACAAAACAAGAAAATTTCTGATGTTGTTCAGCTAAAAAGTTTTGTGAGGCTGTGGTTTTAATCGACGTTAAAACTTTAAGCTGATCTTTATCTGAGATCAGTTTATTTTCGCCACGCTTTTGTTGATTGAGCGCTTTTTCAATCGGTGATTGTTTATCTACCACAACAATTAACGATTGTATTGGTTTGGTCATATCTTTAATTGCAGCAGTATGGCCTGTCTGTGCCATCACTGCGAGTCCTAGACTTAAGCCCAAGATCTTTAAATAAGAATCATTCATTCCATCGGCTCCCCTTGATGGTCAAATTTTTGTTCTTGAACATGGTTATTGTAGCAAAACAACTTACAAAAAACATAACTACGTCACATTTTTTAATAATACTACACAAAAAATGTTTAAAAAACAATCATTGAAACGAAATGTAATATTTTAATTGATAACACATAAATGTGGATGAATCGTGAAGAATTCAAGTTTAGGTTAAATTGTGTAAAAAATATACCAAATAATTTACATGAGTAATACACATTTTTAGATATCTTAAATTATGAATAAGATAGTTTAAATATTTATAAGTAATTGATTGTTAAATTAAAATAATAAAAATATAGTGCTTCTAAATCATTAAAAACCGAGAAAGAAATGAAAAAACTACTGCTTTTAAGTGCGATCAGTTTAATCGTCACGGGGAATGCTTATGCAGCGAAAGAATTTTTAAATGTATCTTACGATCCTACCCGTGAATTTTATCAAGAATATAACAAGAGTTTTGGTCAATTTTGGAAATCAAAAACAGGCCAAGATATTGAATTTAAACAGTCTCATGGTGGTTCTGGTAAGCAAGCACGTTCAGTGGTAGATGGTTTACAAGCAGATGTGGTGACACTGGCTTTGGCCAATGATATTGATGAAATTGTCAATGCGGGTTTGATTGAAAAAGGCTGGCAAAAAGAATTTCCAAATAATTCTGCACCCTACACATCTACCGTTGTTTTTTTAGTGCGTAAGGGCAATCCCAAAGCAATTAAAGATTGGAATGATCTGGTAAAACCTGGGGTTGAAATTATTACACCAAACCCTAAAACAGGCGGTGCGCCGCGCTGGATTTATTTATCAGCGTGGGGCTATGCATTAAAACAACCGGGTGGCAATGATGCAAAAGCGCGTGAATTAGTCAAACAAATATATAAAAATGTCAAAGTGTTAGATTCAGGCGCACGTGGCTCGCTCACAACATTTGCGGATCGTGGTATTGGCGATGTTTTGTTGTCTTGGGAAAATGAAGCAATTTTGGCGACGTCTGGTCCAGATAAAGACAAATATCAAATTATTTATCCATCTATTTCAATCCTAGCTGAGCCTTCAGTCGCAATCGTCGATAAAGTGGTTGATAAAGATGGCAATCGTAATTTAGCAAAAGGCTATTTAAATTATCTTTATTCACCTGTAGGGCAGGACTTGGCAGCAAAATATAATTTCCGTCCGCGTAATGCCAAAGCTGCGGGCAAATATGCGGCAAAATTTCCAAAAATTAAACTCTTTACCATAGATCAAGTTTTTGGTGGTTGGGCAAAAGCGCAAAAAACCCATTTTGCCAATGGGGGAATTTACGATCAATTTACAGCTGAAAAGTAATTTGAATCAAATACAAACAAGTCCTCTTTGATCAAAGGGGGCTTTTTTTAGCTTGATACATTTGCGATAAAAACAAATAAACCAGACAAAATATAAACCACAGCGATGTTGAGCGCTTTCATCAATTAAAACCATAGGTTGATTTTTAATCTGTGCTGAGTTTGCGGGTATTTCGCTTTTTGATTGAAGTTTATTCGCTTATTTCATATATTTAGAATAATTTTAGCGATGTTAGCACTCATAATATGAAAACTAATTTTAAAGCACTGATGAGTGCTGTGGTTATTGCGACGGGATTAACTGTTGCAACGACAGCAAGTTATGCTGCTGACCGTGAATTTTTAAATGTGTCTTATGATGCAACGCGTGAGTTTTATGATGAGTTTAATAAATCATTTGGTGCTTACTGGAAATCTCGTACAGGCAAGACTGTTGATTTTAAACAATCGCATGGTGGTTCGGGAAAACAAGCGCGTGCTGTGGTTGATGGCTTAAAAGGTGATGTGGTGACCTTAGCTTTGGCCAATGATATCAATGAAATTGTGAAATCAGGTCAAATTAATCCGGGTTGGGAAAAAGAATTTCCAAATAACTCAGCACCGTATACGTCTACCGTTGTATTTTTGGTACGCAAAGGCAATCCCAAAGGTATCAAAGATTGGACAGATTTGACCAAACCTGGTGTACAAATCATTACCCCTAATCCTAAAACAGGCGGTTTACCACGCTGGATCTATCTCTCAGCTTGGGGCTATGCACTTAAACAACCGGGTGGTAATGATGCTAAAGCACGTGAGTTTGTTTCTAAGATGTACCATAACGTAAAAGTTATGGATCCAGCTGCACGTGCATCGATGACCACATTTGCTGAACGTGGGATTGGTGATGTTTTACTGACTTGGGAAAATGAAGCCATGGTGAGTAAGAAAGCATCTGGCAATAAATTTGATATAGTCTATCCTTCGATGTCAATTTTGACTGAACCTTCGGTGGCAATTGTTGATAAAACAGTAGAGAAGAATGGCAATAAATGGTTAGCAACGGGTTATATTAACTATTTGTATTCTCCAATAGGTCAAGATATGGCAGCACGTCATTTCTATCGCCCGCGCAATGCAAAAATCTTAGCTAAATATTCCAACCAATTCCCTGAACTGAAAACTTTTACCATTGATGAAGTCTTTGGTGGCTGGGCAAAAGCACAGCAAACTCACTTTGTCAATGGCGGTGTTTTCGATCAGATTTATAATAGCAAGCGCTAAGCATCCACTATTTTGATTGAATCAACCTCCTTTTTAGGAGGTTTTTTCATTCTGTTATGAATCAGTTAGACTAATATCAAAGTAAACAAAAAATTGAGATGATGGATATTACGCTAAGACTCGCCACTGAAGATGATATTGAGGTTATTTTTGATATACGAACATCAGTCAAAGAAAACCATTTGTCAAAACAACAACTGACTGAACTGGGTATCACTGAGTTGGTAATATTGGATTTAATTCAAAATACTTCGACTGTCTGGCTTGCGGAGATGCAGCATCAAGTGTGTGGTTTTTCGATCGCAGATTTAACTGACGGCAGCGTATTTGCCATGTTTGTCCACCCTGATTTTGAAGCCAAAGGTGTCGGAACTGCACTTTTGAAAAAAGCAGAAGATTTATTATTTGAATATTTTCAAGAAATTTGCTTGGAAACCGATCAAAAAAGTCGTGCTTTTGAATTTTATCTGCGACAAGGTTGGCGTGTTTCAGCGTATTTTGACAATGGTGATGTGAAAATGCTCAAGACACGATAACGTTTTGTAGCAGGATGGATGCGCTATTTTTTGTACTGAACTTTTATAAAAAGCATTTTAAAACGGTTTTCTCTATAAAAAGTAATATTTCCCTACAAAAAGTCGTTTGGAGCTTTGGCAAAACAAGGTAATAATGTGCAGTTACTTTTTTTGCTTAAACTGAAATCATAATTATGTCTCATATTTCTGTATTACTACATGAAACTGTCGATGCTTTACTTGCAGATCGCAATACAGGAATTTACGTTGATGGGACATTTGGGCGTGGTGGACACACCCGTTTATTGTTGTCTAAGTTAGATGAACATTCAAAAGTTTATGCTTTTGATAAAGACCCACAAGCGTTAGAAGTGGCATATCAGTTAGAAAAAGAAGATCCTCGTTTTAAAATTATTCATGCCAGTTTTGCAGATTTACAACAAGAATTAAATCAATTAGATATTTATCAAGTCGATGGGATTATGGCAGATTTAGGGGTGTCATCACCACAGCTAGATCAAGCAGACCGTGGTTTTAGTTTTATGAAAGATGGACCACTTGATATGCGTATGGATAATTCTCAAGGACAAACAGCCGCAGATTGGCTAGTGGATGTAGACGAAGAACATTTGGCCAATGTGATTTTTCAATATGGTGAGGAACGTTATAGTCGTCGTATTGCACGTGCGATTAAGCAAGCAGGTTATATTGAAACCACTGGAAAATTAGCGGAAATTGTGAAAGTTGCGCATCCTAAGTGGGAAAAGAATAAACATGCTGCGACACGCACGTTCCAAGCTATTCGTATTGAAATTAATAAAGAACTCGATGACGTACATACCTTTTTACCTCAAGCTGTAGATTTGTTAAAATCAAATGCACGTTTGGCCGTCATTAGTTTCCATTCACTTGAAGACCGAATTATTAAACAATTTATTCAAAAAGAATCAACGTTGCCAGAAGATAATGGCTGGGGATTACCGCAAAAAGTACAAGATACTCGTCGACTGAAAAAAGTAGACAGAGTTCGTGCTAGTGAGGAAGAAGTCAAAGCCAATCCTCGCTCACGTAGTGCTTGGCTTCGAGTTGCAGAACGCTTAGAACAAAAAGGCGCAGAATGAAACAAGAAATTATAGAAGAATCAAGTCATAAGCTGGCAATAAAAAAAGCGATTGTTTATGGCGTATTGGTTATTGCAGTGTTGATCAGTGCCTTTATGGTGGTGTTGCAAGTCTTTGCTTATCGTCATGATTTTCGTGATTTAAATAGTTATATGCGTGAACGTGAAGATATCAATGCGGAATGGGGACGTTTGCTCATTGAACAACAAACATTTGGTGCAACTGCGCAAATAGGAACACGTGCCGTAACACAATTGAGAATGTATTCACCGCCAGCTGCGCAAACAGTTGTCATTTCATTACCAACTGAATCAGAGCAGAAGAAGTAAGGCATCTGTATGGCAGATAAGCAAACTAAACCGACTCGGCAGCCACGTAAAAAGCAGCCATCCATTACCCAGAAAAGTACTGTATCGATAGATATGTGGCGCTTCTATTTAATGTGGGGCGTGGTGCTTTTATGTTTTGTCGGCTTGGTCGGACGTGCATTTTATGTGCAAGTGATTAATAAAGACTTTTTACAAAATAAAGCCAATGCCAACATTCTACGTTCTGAAACATTAAAAGCCATGCGTGGTGTGATTAGTGATCGTCATGGCGTACCTTTGGCAATCAGTTCTCCAATCATGAAAGTGGTGATTGATCCACGTGAATATTTTGAGACTAAAAAACAGTTTGATACCATCACGGCTGAATTACAGAAGACACCTAACAGTCGTAAACTCAAACGCCAATTGCCTGATGAAAATTTAAATTTAGATGAATTGGCAGATGCGGTTGGTCTTGATCGTGCAGACTTAAAAAAACGTTTAAATGAACGTCCACGTTCTCGTTATTTGGTACTTAAAAAAGAAGTTCCGCCACCACAAGCAGATTTTATTACCCAACATAAATTTGCTGGCGTTTATGCCGAGAAAACCTATAAACGTTATTATCCTCAGCCGCAACCCAATGCGCAAATTATTGGTCTCACCAATAGTGAAGGGACGGGGATTGAAGGTTTAGAGATGCAGTTAAACTCCCGTCTGGCTGGTGAAGATGGTGAGCAAAAGATTTCTCGTGACAAACATGGTAACCGTATTACCACTCCTGAAGTTGTAAAAGAAGTGAAAGCAGGGGAGAACATCACCTTAAGTATCGATTCACGTTTGCAATATATTATGTATCGCGAGTTGACTGCGGTGGGTGTTGCCAATAATGCACGTTCTGCTTCTGCAATTGCTGTGGATGTAAAAACGGGCGAAATTCTGGCTATGGCGAGTTGGCCTTCTTATAATCCTAACGATAAAAATGGCTTAAGTAATAAAGATGCCATGCGTAACCGTGGTGCAATTGACATGTTTGAACCTGGTTCAACCATGAAACCTTTTACCATTGCAGCGGGTTTGGAAAGTGGCAAATATACCCCAAACTCGGTGATTAGTACTAGCCCAGGTTCGATGCGTTTAGGTTCACATACCATTCGTGATACGCATAACTATGGTTCGTTGACTGTTACTGGTGTGATTATTAAATCCTCGAACGTCGGTTCGGCAAAAATTGCTTTGTCTTTACCAAAAGAAACCTTGCCAAGCTTCTTTAGAAAGGTCGGTTTTGGACAGCGTTCGGCGGTTAAATTCCCAGGTGAGAGTGGAGGTTTAGTGCTTCCACCTGAAAAGTTAAATTCTTCGCAAATTGGTACAATGGCTTATGGCTATGGTCTAAATGCTACGATTTTACAGTTGGCGCAAGGCTATGCAATGTTGGCCAATCATGGTGTGGAATATCCTTTAAGTCTCTATAAATTAAATGATCAGCCCAAAGGTAAACAGGTTTTAGCACCTAAAATTGCTGATGAAGTTTTGTTGATGTTAGAGCAAGTTACGATGCCTGGTGGTACTGCAAAACAAGCCAATATTCCCGGTTATCGCGTGGGTGGTAAAACAGGTACAGCACACAAGTTGCGCCCTGACCATAGAGGTTATTCGAATACTGAATACCGTGCTTTATTTGCCGGTGTGGCACCGATTAGTGATCCTCGTTTGGCAGTTATTGTTGTAGTCGAAAATCCGCGTGGACAATACTATGGTGGTTTGGTTGCCGCTCCAGTGTTTGCTCGAATTATGCAAGAATCTTTACGTTTAATGAATGTGCCTTTAGATAAACCTCTTGAAACGGCTAAGGCCAAGCCATAGGTAAACTATAATGATTAATTTTCAAGATATTTATAAAGTTGATAATACAAAGGCTTGGATGTCTGAGTCATTTAATGGCTTTTCTCTAGATAGTCGTTATGTGCAACAAGGGCAAATTTTTATTGCTTTGACCAGTTATTCGCAACCAGAAAAAACCGCACAATTTGCTCAAATCGCTTTAGACAAAGGCGCATTGGCCATTATTAGTGAAACAGATTTAGGCTTTGAATCTGCATTGATCTGCCCAGATGTGCGTCACTTGATGGGACAATGGCAAAAACAATATTTACAAGCGACATCCCCTGTAAAAGCTGCGCGAATTCTTGCAGTCACAGGAACCAATGGTAAAACCACAATTTCACGCCTCGTTGCTGAATTACTGGCATTACAAAATAAAAAATGTGCAGTGATGGGAACTACGGGCAACGGGATTCTGCCAAACCTAGAAGCGTCTTCACATACCACTTTAGATGCGTTGCATTTACAAAATCTTTTGCATGATTTTGCTATGCAAGGTGCTGAATTCGCTTCAATTGAGGCAAGCTCGCATGGTTTGGAACAAGGTCGTTTAAATGGTTGTGATATTGAGATTGCTGCATATAGTAATCTAAGTCGAGATCATTTGGATTATCACGGTACGCTTGAAGCCTATGCTGAAGCGAAAGCGTTGCTGTTTAAATTTGCTGCGTTAAAAGTTGCAGTGATTAACATAGACGATGCGCATGCAGATCTAATGATGAATGCGGCAAGTAGTAATCTGTCTCATCCGAAAGTATTGACTTATTCAACCTCTAAAGCGGCTGATTACCAAGTATTTGGAATTAAATATAGCCTAGATGGGGCAACATTCCATCTCAAAACAGCCAAAGCTGAATTTACCGTGAATAGCCCATTGCTTGGGCATTTTAATATTGAAAATTTGGTGGCCAGTTTAATTGTTGCTGAACAAGCAGGTTTTGATTTAAAACAACTGATCGCAACCGTACCTAATTTGAAAGGTGCACCTGGACGTATGCAGGTGATTCGTGATCAGGATCGTCTGTTTGTAGTGGATTATGCACATACACCAGACGCTTTAACTCAGGTTTTAAAAACCTTAAAACGTCATGTTGAAAATCAGCTTTGGGCTGTTTTTGGTTGTGGCGGTGATCGAGATCGCGGTAAACGCCCATTGATGACCAAAGCAGCTTTGGAACAAGCCAATCCCGTGATGATCACATCAGATAATCCGCGTACAGAAAATCCTGAGCAAATTTTTGCCGATATGAAGCATGAAATTGATTTTAGCCAGCATGAGGTTCACGAAATTCGTGATCGCCGTGAAGCAATCAAATATGCAGTAAAGCATGCCCAATCAGGTGATATTGTTGTGATTGCCGGAAAAGGGCATGAGAATTATCAAGAAATTGATGGTGTTCGTCATTGGTTTGACGATGTCGTTGAAGTGCAATCGGCAATAGATGCACAACACCATAAACCCAATTCAGCTTATCCAGCTCATTAGGAATAAGAGATGCACACCTCTACCACCAGTACTGTGCCTTTGGAGCCATGGTCAGCAGCACAACTTGCTGAAGCAACTCAAGGTTATTGGTATTTAGATCAAGCACCACAAGGTGAAATTAAACGTATTTTGACTGATTCACGTCATGCTGAATTAGGTGATGCTTTTTTGGCGCTCAAAGGTGAGCGTTTTGATGCACATGATTTTGTTGCTCAAGTGGCTGCGAATGGCTGCCAAATTGCCATCGTGAGCCATCCTGTTGATGTAAATATCTGTCAACTTGTCGTGCCAGATACACGTTTGGCATTGGGGCATTTAGGCGCGTATCGTCGTGCTCAACATCCACAATTAAAAGTGATTGCACTTACAGGCAGTAGTGGCAAGACCACCACCAAAGAAATGTTGGGGAGTATTCTTTCACGTTTAGCGCCGACCTTGATTACACGTGGCAATTTAAATAATGATCTTGGTGTGCCAATGATGTTATTGGAGCTGCGTTCAGAGCATCAATATGCGGTGATGGAACTTGGTGCAAGCCATCAAGGTGAAATTGATTACACCTCAAATCTTGTGCAGCCACATGTTGCTGGTATTTTAAATATTGGAACTGCACATTTAGGCGAATTTGGTGGACGTGATGGAATTTGCCGTGCCAAATCTGAAATTTACCGTCATATTGATCAAGCTGGAACAGCAATTGTTCCTGCTCAGGATGATTTTACCGATACGATTCGTCAAGTGATAGACACTGAGCAAGTGTTAAGTTTTGGTCAGGGTGGCGAAGTCTTTGCGACAGATGTTCAATTACACGCACAGTCTGCAATCTTTACCCTTAATACACCTCAAGGCGCAAGAACAGTCAATCTTCCTTTTGCAGGCGAACATAATGTCCATAATGCAGAAGCAGCGACTGCATTTGCCTTGGCGATTGGTGTTGATTTAGACGATATTGTGATCGGCTTGGAGTCGGCACAAGGTGCAAAAGGGCGTTTGAATTTTATTCATAAGCACAAGCACTTATTTATTGATGATACCTATAATGCCAACCCAACTTCAATGCGTGCAGCAGCTGAGGTACTTGCGCAACAGCAAGGGGTCAAAGTGATGGTGATTGGCGATATTGGCGAACTGGGTGATACTGCTGCGCAGCAACACTATATGTTGGGTCGTGATCTAGTTTCAGTGGATGGGATCCAATTTGTTGTCGCGGTAGGGGAGTTTGCTCCTGCTACACAAGAAGGTGCGCGAAGCACTCAATATGGTAAAAAATTACAAGCTTTTCTTAGCCAAGAACAAGCTTTACCTTTATTGTTAAGTTTAATTGCAACACATCAACCACAGTCCATGAGTTTCCTGTTTAAAGGTTCTCGCTATACCCATATGGAAACGTTGATGGCTGATTTGATGGAGAAAGTTTAATGCTGTATTGGTTATTTCAACACTTGGCGGGTTATGAGAACGCGTTCCAAGTTGTTCGATACTTATCGTTACGAGCATTGCTCAGTGTACTGACTGCACTTGCGATTGGTTGGGCCTTGGGACCAGTCATGATCCGTAAATTACAAGCGCTTAAATATGGTCAGGCTGTCAGTTCATATGCACCTGAAAATCATGCCAAAAAAATGGGTACGCCAACAATGGGCGGGATTTTGATTCTGCTTTCAATCGGGATCAGTACCTTGCTTTGGGCAGATTTATCCAATCCTTATGTGTGGATTGTCTTGGCTGTTATGGTGATCTTTGGTGCTGTAGGTTGGGCGGATGATTGGATTAAAGTCCGTTATAAAGACAATGCGGGTTTACCTGCCAAGAAGAAATTCTTTTGGACTTCGGTTGGCTCTTTGGGGGCGGGTATTGCGTTGTATATCATTGCAACTCAGCAAGACAGCCCTGTACATACAGCGAATATGCTGGATTTATTGATACCATTTTTTAAAAATCTGAGTATTCCATTGTCTTCAATTCCATTGGGTATTGGCTTCATTATTTTTACCTATCTGGTAATCAATGGTGGGTCAAATGCAGTGAATTTGACAGATGGTTTAGATGGTCTGGCGATCATGCCGATTGTTTTGGTTGCTGCAGGTTTAGGTGTTTTTGCATATTTGGCAGGTGATATACGCTTTGCCAATTATTTACATATTCCCTATGTAAAATATACCTCTGAGCTGGTGATTATTTGTGCTGCAATGATTGGAGCAGGCTTAGCATTTCTTTGGTATAACGCGCATCCTGCCCAAGTCTTTATGGGAGATGTCGGTGCATTATCATTAGGTGCAATGCTGGGCACTATCGCGGTAATGGTTCGTCAAGAGATCGTCTTTGCAATTATGGGCGGAGTCTTTGTCGTAGAAGCGATCTCGGTATTCTTACAAATCGGATCATTACGTATGCGCAATAAACGTGTATTTCTTATGGCACCGTTGCATCATCATTATGAGAAAAAAGGCTGGCGTGAGACTCAAGTGGTGATCCGTTTTTGGATTATCACAATTATGCTGGTAGTTTTAGGTCTAATGACATTAAAATTACGCTAAGCCAAAGTGATTTGAAAAGTCGGCATTTGCCGGCTTTTTTTATGGCCTAAAAATATCTTTTGGAGAATACAATGAATTTGTTGATGTGCCCTGTATGTCGTGAGGCATTGAGCCTATCGGATCGGACTTGGCGCTGTGTAAATAATCATAGTTATGATGTGGCAAAACAAGGCTATGTAAATTTACATGTAGTACAACATAAGCATAGTAAAAATCCAGGAGATACGCCTGAATCTGTACAAGCACGCCGTGGATTTTTAAGTGGTGGATTTTATGCACCTTTACAGCAAGCCGTGGTTGAGAAAATTCGTGGGTTAGGTGTTGAAAACCTATTAGATATTGGCTGTGGTGAAGGCTATTATACCGATGCAATGCAGCATGAAGTGATGCAATGTATAGGGGTTGATATTGCAAAAAATGCGGTTCAGGTTGCTGCAAAACTCAATAAAGATGTGACATGGATTGTGGGGACAGGTGCGACTCTACCAGTGTTGGATCATTCGATTGATTTGTGTACCAGCTTATTTAGCCCGATCCCAGAAGAAGAAATACTCCGAGTACTTAAGCCAAAGGCTTATTTGATGGTGGTAACACCAGCCCCTGAGCATTTATATGCCATGCGTGAGGGCTTGTTTGACGAAGTCAAAGCCCATGAACCAGAAAAGTTTGTCACGCAATTACAAGCATCTTTTGAGTTAATAGAGCAGCCGATTATCGAAACAACGTTTGAGTTGGACCAAGCGCAACTCAAAAATCTGATTGCGATGACCCCTTATGCTTATAAAGCAAAACCTGAAAAGCGTTTAGTTTTGGAAGCACAAGTTAAAACGACGTTAAAGGCAGCCTTTCAAATTTATATTTTTCAGAAAAAATAATAAAAATCTAAGCCATAAAAAATGCCATCAATCGATGGCATTTTTTATTTGAGAAACTAATTATTGAACTTCATTAATCAAATTCTCAAGAGAATCACTTTCTCGTTTCGCACTGCCTTGATTCATTGCAGGCGGTGTTACTTTGTTCGGTTTGAGCGGTTGATCTGTACCTTCATCAGGTAAGTCTTCAAAGTCATTTGATGAATTACGTGATGGTGTAACAGGCGCAGGTTTAAAGATTGGACGTGCTAAAGGTGGTGATGAACCATAGCCTTCGTTTTGAGTCGCACCTTCAACTTGTGTTTGATTACGTTCTTCACGAGAAATTGGTGCTTTGGCATTTTTGTCAAAATGTACCCAAGCAGATGGTGTATCTTTTAAGGCTTTACCCATAAAACCAGTCCAAACTGGCAGTGCTGCGATCCCACCATATTCACGACGGCCGAGAGTGGAAGGCTGGTCAAAACCGACCCAAGCAATCGCAACTAATTTGCCGTTGAAGCCAGCAAACCACGCATCTTTAGCATCGTTGGTTGTTCCTGTTTTACCGCCAATGTCATCGCGACCAATTTTAAGTGCTGCACGACCAGTACCATGTACAATCACATCACGAAGAATATTTGCCATATCAAAAGCAGATTGTGATTTTAAAATCCGTTGTGCTTGACGATATTTACTTTGTTCTTCTCTACTTAATGGGGTTTGAACCTCATCCACTGTAAGGTTTGTACTTTCAATGGCTTCGTCATCAGGGGTGGTTGCAGTATTGGCTACAGTTTCTTTTTGATTGATACATGGAATACACGCATATTCAGGCGCTGCTTCATAAATGGTTTTGCCATAAGCATCCTCAATACGACTGATGAAATGTGGTTGAATGCGATATCCACCATTGGCAATTGCGGCATAGCCTGTTGCCATTTGAACAGGAAGTACTTGTGGAGTACCCAGCGCAATCGTGAAATTACGCGGAATTTGATCTTCTTGTAGGCCAAAATCCATCAATAATTGGCGCGCACGTTCTACACCTACGCTTTGTAATAAACGCACAGAAACGGTATTACGAGATAAGTACAACGCACGACGCAAAGGAATCATGCCTAAATAACGGCCATCAGAGTTTTTAGGTGTCCAGCGACCAATAGTGATTGGACTGTCATTAACCATGGTGTAAGGGGTCATACCGCGTTCAAGCGCCAGTGCATAGATAAATGGCTTAATGGTTGAACCCGGTTGGCGCCAGCCTTGTATTGCGCGGTTAAATTTAGATTGGTAAAAGTTGTATCCACCCACCACTGCTTCAATTGAACCATCATTGGGGTTGATTGCAATCAGTTGGCCTTGTGCTTTCGGGGTTTGAACCAATGACCACGCAGTTTTATTTTCATTGGGACGTAAACGGATAATATCTTTAACAGTTACAATCTGCGAAGCACGGCTTGGTGCTCCTCCAACGGCATTGGCATTGATATATTTTCTTGCCCAAGACATACCTGACCAAGGTACAGTCACTGTTGAACCATCTTGCATTTTGGCATCAAAACTATTGCTGCCTACTTTGATGACTTCTGCAGGGTAGGTATTGGCATAAGGGATGAATTGTTTTAAAGGTTTATCATGTGCTTCAGCACCACGCCATCCATGACGACGATCATAATCTTCCAAGCCTTTTTGTACTGCATCTTCTGCATATTGTTGGCGTTGGCTGTTTACGGTTGTATAAACTTTATAACCTGAATCAATTGCTTGTTCACCAAACTTTTCAACTAGTTCAGAGCGGACCATTTCGCCTACATAGGGAAATCGATTACTTAAGCCGCGATCAGGCATACTCAGGTTAATTGGTTCAGCGACAGCTTTTTCGTATTCTGCTTGTTTAAGGTAGCCGAGTTGTAACATACGACCTAGAATCCAGTTACGGCGTTCTAAGGCGCGTTCAGGATTCACTACAGGATTGTATTTTGACGGTGCTTTAGGTAAGCCTGCAATCATCGCCATTTGTGCGACACTGAGTTGATCTAAGCTTTTGTCATAATAAATTTTTGCAGCAGCAGCAATACCATAGGCATTTTTACCCAAAAAGATCTTATTGACATATAAAGATAAAATTTCTTCTTTGGAAAGATTTTGTTCTATTTTACGTGCCAAAAAAACTTCGGTAAGTTTGCGCTTAAGTGTTCGTTCAGGGGATAGATAATAATTTTTAGCCACCTGCATGGTAATTGTTGAGCCGCCTGTTTGTACATTTGACCCAGTAACACTTTCACTCACGGCACGCCCTAAGCCTTTAAAGCTAATCCCGCTATGTTCGAAGAATGATGAATCTTCAGCAGCCAGGAAGGCATGAATGAAATGCGGCGGGATCTGATTGTACTCAACAGGCACCGAAAGCTTGCCACCATATTCAGCGATCAGCTGATTATCTGCTGAATAAACTTGCAAAGGTTTAAGCAATGGCGCCTTTTTTAAAGAGCTCATTTCTGGTAGTGATGGGGCAATATATAGATACATTCCATAAAAGCCCATCGGAATTGCGACTAAAATAATGATAATCAGCAAAAAAAAGGGATGAATATAACCTGAACAAGATAGCTTTTTCATAACAAGTAAGTTTTAATAATAGCTAATGGCAAACTAATTGCGTTCAGTATAGCTTCTCATGTGATGGATTGTTAGATGGGATATTGTATCTGTAAAAAATTAAGACCAAATGCAGTCGGTTTGTGTTATTTATTGGGGATAAAAAAATAATAGGAAATCAATCGTGCTTAGACTATATCGTAAGCCAAATAAGGGGTTAATAGGAGTAGATATTAGTTCTACTACTGTAAAGATTTTAGAGCTCTCTGTTAAGAACGGTCGTTACTGGGTTGAAAGTTATGGATTAAGTCCACTGCTCGATGGGAGTGTTGTTGAAAAAAACATTCTTAATCCTGAAGCAGTTGCTGATGCATTGGAAAGGGCAGTCAATATTGGCAATCCTCAATCGCAAAATGTCGCGGTTGCTGTACCTACATCTATGGTGATTCACAAAATCATCGAAATGGATGCAGATATGTCGGATGAGGAAAGAGAAGTTCAGATTCGAATGGATGCTGAACAATATATCCCTTTCCCACTGGATGAAGTCAGTCTAGATTTTGAAGTGTTAAAAGATAAGCTGGCAAATCCAAATCGAGTCAATGTGTTACTTGTTGCAACACGCGCAGAGAATATCGATTCTCGTGTTGAAGTTTTGGAAATCGCAGGCTTATCACCTAAAATCGCAGATGTAGAAAGTTATGCAATTGAGCGTGCTTTTGATGTCTTTTCCGATACCCTGCCAATCGGTGTAAATCTTGTGGGTATCCTAGATATTGGTCATACCATGACCACTTTGTCTGTGATGCAAAATGGCAAGATCATTTATACCCGAGAGCAAGTTTTTGGTGGCAAGCAGCTGACTCAAGATGTACAGAACCGTTATGGTTTGTCTTATGACGAAGCTGGTCGTGCAAAAAAAGATCGGACTTTACCTGACGATTTTGAAACAGAAGTCTTGATGCCGTTTTTAGAAGCAGTTGTACAACAAGCTGCTCGTTCATTACAGTTCTTCTTTTCATCTTCTCAGTTTAACGAGATCGACCATATTTTATTGGCGGGTGGTAATGCCAATATTCCTGGTTTGGCAAAATTATTACAACAAAAACTTGGTTATCGCGTCACGATTGCAAATCCTTTCTTACAGATGGGGTTTTCACCACAAATTGACTTAAAAAAAATAGAAAATGATGCACCTTCTTTAATGGTTGCATGTGGTTTGGCTTTGAGGAGTTTTGATTAATGGCAAAGATTAACTTACTCCCTTGGCGTGATGAGCTAAGAGAACAGAAGAAGAAGCAATTCGTTGCGATATGTGTTGGGGTTGCACTGATTGGCTTAGTGACAGTGTTATTGGCGTGGTTCTATTTCGACCATAAGTTGCAAGATCAGGAGCAAGCCAATCAATTGGTGACCAGTACCAACCAAAATTTAGATACCCAATTAAAAACTTTAGGTGGTTTACAAGAACGTCGTAATGCCATTATTGAACGTATGAAACTGATCCAAGGCTTACAAGGTCAGCGTCCTGTGATTGTTCGCCTCGTTGATGAATTGGTTCGAATTGTCCCTGCACAAATGTACATCACAAAATTTAGTCGTGTGGGTGATAAATTTACCATTGAGGGCAAAGCTGAAAGTCCAAACACGGTTGCTGAATTGTTGCGTGGATTAGAGGCGTCTGAATGGTATCGAAATGCATTTATGAATTCATTCTTAGCTGCAGATGAAAATAAAAATAAAGTGCAGACTTCGGTGATCCCTCGTGTAGAAGAATCATATGGAAGTTTTGTTGTGACTGTAGATATCGGTGAAATAGCAGCGACTACAGATGGGGATACAACGAAAGCTGGACAAGTTCCAGCTGCTGGGGGTGCAAAATGAGCCGTGAAGATTTTGAGCAATTAGAATCATCTGTAAATGATGCTCCAAAAAAGAACAAGATGACTGTTGAGAAGTTTTTTCAACAGTTCAATACCTTGGATATGAATAACTATGGCAGTTGGCCTTTATCCGTTAAAGTCACCTGTTGGGTATTCTTGTTTTTTTTGGTGTGTGCAATTGGCTATTTTTTAGCAATTAGACCTAAATTAGATGCAATTGATCAAGCACGTACAGTTGAACAAAACTTATTAAATGAGTTTAAAGAAAAAGACTCTAAATTAAGAAACTTGCAGCAATATCAAGCACAACTGCAACAAATGGAAGCAAATTTTAATCAGCAATTAGAGCAACTTCCTAAAGAAACTGAAATTCCGAGTCTGGTTGAAGATATTAACGTGACAGGGGTAAGTTCTGGTTTGAAATTTAAAAATATCAAATTAGAACCAGAAGTGAAGCAGGAGTTCTTTATTGAGCAGCCGATCTCGATTGATGCAACAGGGGATTATCATTCATTTGGCAGTTTTGTAAGTAGTTTGGCTGCTTTACCACGTATTGTCACTTTGCATGATTTCACAATTACAGGAACACCTAGTCAAGACAATAAATCTGATGTGCCAGTGATTGACTATACAATTAAAGCAAAAACCTATCGTTATATCGGTGCTGATGAACAGAAAATAAATAAATCTGCGAATGCTGTAGCACAGAAAACAACGACACCTCAGCAAGGAGGGAAGCCACAATGAACCAGCTCAGTAAAATAGTTTGTGGAATCTCATTTGCAATGCTGTTGGTGGGGTGCGATTCTCGTATTGATGCCGTTAACCAAGAAATGGCAAATATTAGAAATCAGCAACCATTGCCGATTGAACCTGCACCAGTATTTAATCCTGTACCAAGCTTTAATTATTCAGCTCAACAATTACGCAGCCCATTTTTGCCAAGCTCATTGGCAAATGAATTGAAAATCATGTCAGGCAAGCGTGTCTACCCGAATTTTTCAAGACAACCACAGCCGCTTGAAAGCTATCCTTTAGAGTCGTTAACACTGAAAGGAAGTATGAAAGGAGCTGTTGGGCAAACAGTGGGGTTGATTCAAACACCTGATGGTGAGATTGAGCGGGTACAACTTGGCAACTACATGGGTATGAATCAAGGGCGAATTATTGAAATTACGCCGACCCGTATTGATTTATTGGAAATTGTTCCAGATGGTCGAGACGGTTATATAGAAAGACCACGGAGTCTAGTTCTAATCGGTCCAATAGATTAAAACGGAATAAAGGAATAAAAATGAAAAAGAGTTTGAAAAATATCTTTAACGGGGATGGTAAGTTTATGAATAGTCAACTTCGTCAATTTACTATGGCGGCAGTGTCAATTGCGATTATGCAGGTTGCAGCAGCGCAAACAACCATGACCAATATTGTACCGATGAAAATACCGGGGCAAGGTACAGAAATTCGTGTGATGTTTAATGGCTTACCGCCACAGCCTCAAGCCTATCAATTGGATAATCCATCGCGACTGATTTTGGATTTTGATCAGGCGAAGCAAACGATCAATCAGTCGTCTATTGCTGTGGCGAGTGAAGAAGCGTCGACTGTGGATATTGCGGCCGATGATCAACGTTCACGCTTAACAGTAAATTTAAAAAATAGTGGTTCTTTTACAACGCGTGTTGAAGGGAATACCTTTATTTTAAAGATTAACAATGCCAATCAAGCTGCTGCTTTACCGACTTATGCATCATCTGCATCTATACTGAATAAGCAAAATCAAGGCATCGCAGATATCGGTTTTCAGCGTGGCAATGCGGGTGAGGGGCAGGTTATTGTAAATCTGTCTGGTGCAAATACACCTGTAGATGTGCAACAACAGGGCAGTAAAGTTGTTATTCGAACCTTAGGGAATAAAATTCCAGCACATTTAATTCGTCGTTTAAATGTCAATGATTTTGCGACCCCAGTTTCTTCTGTGGATGCTTATAATGATGGTTCCAATGGTGTAATCACCATTCAATCTTCGGGGAGCTATGAATATATGGCTTTCCAAGCGGAAAATAAATTGACCGTGAGTTTAAAGCGCCCTGTAGAAAATAAAGTAAATCGTCCCAATGTGAGTCAATCTTATACGGGTAAGAAAATCTCACTGGATTTTCAAGATATTGAAGTACGCCGTGTGCTACAGCTGCTTGCTGATTTTACCAGTATTAATATGGTGGCTGCGGATTCAGTTCAAGGTAATATCACTTTACGTTTAAAAGATGTACCTTGGGATCAGGCCTTAGATATTATTTTAAAAACCAAAAATTTAGATAAGCGCCGTAATGGGAGTGTGATTTGGATTGCGCCTGTCACCGAGCTGATTAAAGCAGAAGAAGATGAAGCCAAAGCAATTGCACAAAGTGTAAAATTAGCACCAATTCAAACTGAATATATTCAGCTTAATTATGCAAAAGTTGCAGAAGTTCTTAAATTGTTACAGGATTCTAGAAACCCTAAAGGTGCGCAGACAAATAATACCAATAATACAGATTCTTTAGCTTTAGAAAGTCTACTGAGCTTAAGAGGAAGTGCGGTTGCAGATACAAGAACAAATACATTAATTATTAATGATACTGCAAATAATATTGATAAAATCCGTAAAATGATTGATCTATTGGATATTTCGGTAAAACAAGTCATGGTTGAAGCACGTATTGTTCGTGCTACGACAGATTTTACCAAAGAAATGGGGGTAAAGTGGGGCATTTTATCTCAAGGGATTACCAAGAATAATGATTTGCTGGTTGGTGGAAGTGATCAAACACTTTGGGATTTAAAAACCCCAGATAGTAATGGCAAATATACCATTACTCGCCCTGATAATTTAAATGTCGATCTTGGTGTGACGACTGCGGGTGCAAGTAAGATTGCATTTGGTTTAATTAGTATGTCTGATTTTATGTTAGACCTAGAATTATCTGCATTACAAGCTGATGGTTATGGGGAAGTGATTTCAACACCAAAAGTAATGACTGCCGATAAACAAAAAGCCAAAGTTGCTTCGGGTCAACAAATTCCATATCAGTCAACGCAAACTGCAGGAGGCAGTGCCGTTGCAACAACTGAATTTAAAGATGCTTTGCTCAGTTTGGATGTTACACCAAGCATTACTCCAGAAGGGAAAGTACAAATGCAGCTAAATGTCACAAGTGACTCAGCTGGTCAAATAGTGAATGGAAATGTGGCGATTAACAAGAATGAAATCAATACCAATGTCTTAGTCGATGATGGAGAAACCGTGGTATTAGGTGGCATTTTTGAACAAGAAACTAAAAACAGTCAGACCAAAGTTCCATTTTTAGGTGATATTCCTTATTTAGGACGATTATTTAGAAAGGATGTAAAGTCTGATAATAAACGAGAGTTACTAATCTTTGTGACACCAAGAATTGTTAATGACAGTCGTACCAGAAATCATTAATATACTTTCAATGAAAGCAATTCGATAGGTGACTCCTTGCCAAGCAAAGAGTTGGAAACCCTACCAAATATTTATTTGGTAGGGCCCATGGGAGCAGGAAAAACAACAGTTGGTCGGCATCTAGCGGAACTGTTAAGTCGTGAGTTTTTAGACAGCGATCATGAAATAGAAAGAAAAACTGGGGCATCTATTCCTTGGATTTTTGAAAAAGAAGGCGAACAAGGTTTCCGTACAAGAGAAACAATCGTGATTGATGAACTCACATCAAAAAAAAATTTAGTGGTTGCAACAGGTGGTGGTGCTGTCACTCAAGCCATGAATCGAGAATATCTCAAACATAGAGGTATTGTGATTTATTTATATACCCCTGTAGAAATCCAATTATTACGTACACATCGAGATAAAAATCGTCCTTTATTACAAGTCGAGAATCCTGAGCAAAAGTTAAAGGATCTACTTAAAGCACGAGATCCACTTTATAGAGATGTTGCACATTATATTATTGAAACCAATCAGGGTGCTGCGCGAGATTTAGCGCTGAGAATATTGCAACTGATCGTTTCAAAAGAAATTATTTAGTCAGTAAATTATCATTCATTGTTATTTGGCAGAATCATGCAAACTTTACATGTTGAACTGGGTGAACGTCGTTATCCAATCTTTATTGGTAGTCATTTGAACCCTCAAGAATTGCTTGAACCTTATATTCAAGGGCATCAAGTGATGATTGTTACAAATACCACAGTTCAACCTTTGTATTTGTCGCACTATGTTGAGGCGATTCAACAATTGGGTAAGCAGGTTAAAACATGTATTTTACCTGATGGTGAAAAATATAAAGATATTCAGCACCTCAATTTGATTTTTGATGCTTTGCTTCAAGCTGGTTTTAATCGTGATTGTACTGTTTTGGCTTTAGGTGGTGGAGTGATTGGTGACATGGCAGGTTTTGCTTCCGCCTGTTTCCAGCGAGGCGTGTATTTCATCCAAGTTCCGACCACATTATTGTCTCAAGTGGATTCGAGTGTTGGTGGGAAAACCGGAATTAATCACCCTTTAGGCAAGAATATGATTGGTGCATTTCAGCAACCTCAAGTGGTTTTGGCTGATATGGCACAGCTCCAAACCTTGCCTGAACGTGAACTTTCAGCAGGTTTGGCTGAGGTGATTAAATATGCGTTACTGGGTGATGTAGACTTTTTAGCATGGTTAGAAGAGCATATGGATGGGCTGATTGCCCAAAATCCAG
Source organism: Acinetobacter sp. GW821-FHT01E09 (assembly GCF_059422385.1). NCBI lineage: Bacteria > Pseudomonadati > Pseudomonadota > Gammaproteobacteria > Moraxellales > Moraxellaceae > Acinetobacter > Acinetobacter sp. GW821-FHT01E09. The sequence continues at coordinate 4,272,941 of NZ_JBWKWU010000001.1, read as the reverse complement.
AATTATTGGCTGAAGCTGTTTATCGTTCTTGTGCGCATAAAGCAAGAATTGTGGCCAATGATGAGAAAGAGCAAGGTGAACGTGCTTTATTGAATTTAGGCCATACTTTTGGTCATGCCATTGAATCGTATCTCGGTTATGGGGTGTGGTTGCATGGGGAAGCAATTGCAACGGGTATGGTGATGGCTGCTGATTTGTCTCAGCGTATGGGATGGATTTCATCCGATGATCTGGAACGTACAAAAAAAATCATACAACGTGCCCAATTACCTGTAGCATGTCCTAAAATTCCGCTCGATGAATTTTTGGCATATATGTCACATGATAAAAAAGTATTAAATGGTCAACTTCGTTTAATATTGATAAAACAACTCGGCCAAGCCATCATCACTAAAGATTTTGATGTTGAGTTGATGAAACAAGCGATTCTCGCGAATCAGATATAGAAAAGGTTAGTTCCAAATGGCAGCAATTCGTACAAATTGGCAAAATATTCGACAATATATTTGGTTGGTTGGTGGATTAATCTGTCTTTTGGTGGCACTGATTTTTTGGGCAGTGACCGACACCAAAGATCTGGTCACTGTGGTCAATCCGATTGAAGAGTCACAAGTTCAAATTCAACCTGAAAAAGTTGCCGCAACATCGCATTTAGGCGCTTTGATGGATGAAGTACGTCCACTTGAAATGACCACACGTATTGTGACTGCGGGTAGCCATGATGCAGAATTTCGTGGTACAAAATTTTTTCAAGAAAATAAGAAAGCTTGGACCATAGAGCTATTTAAGACCTCAGATGAAGATGTCATCTTGGGCTTTTTACAGAAACAAGCGGATCGTAAAAATTTTATTTATTTCCGTTTAAGTGGTGAAGATCAAGCTGAGCAATATGTTTTAGCCTATGGTTTATTTAAAAGTGATGATCAGGCCAAGAGCCAGTTACAACAATTAAATTTAAAATTGCCTGCATCTATTCATCCTCAAGCAATTCAGTTTGAAAAATATAGTGCTTTAGTCAATGATCTGGGCTCAGATGAAATGGCAAGTGCAAATAAACTCTATCAAGTAAAATTAAAATCTGCACCTTTACCTGTCGTTGATGAAACGCTATTGGCTCAAGCAAAATCGGCCTTGTCTTCTTTAACGGGTTCAGCTCCTGCAAATCAGACCACCAAAACCACAATTACCCGTCGTGATTCATCTGGCAATGTGGTAGATGTACAAAAGTCGCAATCTCGTACACAGCCTTCAAGTAACAATAAAGAAACAGGTGCTACTGCTGATAAAAAACCAGCTGAACATGAAGTCAGTGATCCATTTAATTAAAATTAGCTCTAAAATGAAGCAGAATTAATTATTTAATTTTATATTTGCACAAAAATGGTGCTATAAATGCCTTTATAAGACGCTTAGAATTTTAAAGAATATCTTTATTTCACTATCTTTTAGTGATTTGGTGAACAAAAATAAAATTTGGCATATTTTTTGCTTTATTGTTGCGCTAATTGAGTTGATTGTCCCTGTTTTGGAGCGAAATGATTCAGTTGGTGTGCGATTTAAGTCTGATTGAGTGCTTTATTTCAGTGCGGAAGTTGTAAAACAATCTTGCAATTAAAGTAAAAACAGACTGGTATTCGATTCTGACTCAGTGGTTTACTTGAGCTAAGAAAATACTTAAAAATCGTAATTGAGTGTTCGAATGTTTTTCGCCCTTTCATGGGCCTATGTAGAAAGAAGGGTACGCTATGCACATGCCATCGCCTAACACTGTAGCTCCCGCTCAAGGTTTATACCAACCGGATGAGTTTAAAGATAACTGTGGTTTCGGCTTGATTGCCCATATGCAGGGTGATGCGAGTCATGATTTAGTCAAGACCGCGATTCATAGTCTAAGCTGTATGACGCACCGTGGTGGTATTGCCGCAGATGGTAAGACCGGTGATGGTTGTGGCTTGCTCTTGGCTATGCCTAAAGCATTCTTCCGTGAAGAAGCAAAAAAGATCAGTGACATTACACTGAGTGAAATTTTTGCGGTCGGGACGATATTTTTAAATTTAGATCCAGCACTTGCGGCCCATGCAAAGCAAATTCTAACCCATGAAATTGAAGAAGAAGGCTGTCGTGTGATTGGTTGGCGTATTGTTCCAACCAATAATGATGCCTTGGGTTCAATCGCAATGCAGTCTTTACCTGCATTTGAACAAATTTTTGTCAATTGTCCAATGGGTGTGACTGAGGTTGAATTTAACCGTAAGTTACTTATGGCACGTCGTCGTGCAGAACAACAATTAACAGCTGATCCCTATTTTTATGTGACCACACTGTGCTCTACAGTGATCACCTATAAAGGCTTAATGATGCCTGCATATATTGCAGAATTCTATACAGACCTTGCTGATGAGCGTTTGGACTCACACATTGTTGTGTTCCATCAACGTTTCTCGACCAATACTTTACCCCGTTGGCCATTGGCACAGCCGTTCCGTTATTTGGCACATAATGGTGAAATTAACACCATTACTGCAAACCGTAACTGGGCAGTGGCACGTACCCCAAAATTTGAAAACCCATTATTGCCAGGCATTACTGAACTGAGTCCAATTGTAAACCGTACAGGCTCAGACTCATCAAGTATGGACAATATGCTTGAGTTGCTAGTTGGTGGCGGGATGGATTTATTCCGTGCATTACGCATGCTTGTTCCACCAGCGTGGCAAAACGTTGAAACATTAGATGCGGATTTACGCGCGTTTTATGAATTCAACTCTAAGCATATGGAAGCTTGGGATGGTCCTGCGGGTCTGGTGATCCAAGATGGTCGTCATGCAATTTGTATGCTAGATCGTAATGGCTTACGTCCTGCCCGTTGGGTGATCACTAAAAATGGTTATATCACTTTGGCATCAGAAATTGGTGTGTGGGGTTATGAGCCTGAAGATGTGATTTCTAAAGGCCGTGTAGGTCCTGGTCAAATTCTGGTAATTGATACCTTGACTGGAAAATTGCTCGATACTAAAGATGTGAGCAATCATCTGAAAAAAATGCGTCCATACCGTGAATGGTTACGTGAAAACTCAGTTCGCTTGCAAGGTAGTCCAGAGCTTGAAGAGTATTTGTGTGATCAAGGCTTAAAAGGTGATGACCTTAAAGCGGCTCAAAAAATGTTTATGGTGACATTTGAAGAGCGTGATCAACTGCTTCGTCCAATCGCTGAAAGTGGACAGGAAGCTGTCGGTTCAATGGGTGATGATACACCAATGGCGGTATTGTCTCGCCAAGTACGTCATGTGACAGATTATTTCCGTCAGCAATTTGCGCAAGTGACCAATCCACCGATTGATCCATTACGTGAATCAATTGTCATGTCATTGGAAACCTGTTTTGGTCGTGAGCAAAATGTATTTGAACAAGGTCCAGAGCATGCAGATCGTTTAATTGTATCGAGCCCAGTCCTTTCAAATTCTAAAATGCATCAGATTCGTACCCTTGGTCGTAAAGGTTACGAAATTGCAGATATCGATCTAAATTATCCTGTAGCTGAAGGTCTTGAAGCCGCGATTTCACGTATTTGTGAAGAAGCTGCACAAGCGATTCGTGATGGTAAAACCTTATTGGTGATTTCAGATCGTAAAATCCGTGAAGGCTTTTTACCTGCAAATGCAGCAATGGTGACGGGCGCAATTCATCACTTCTTGATTAATGCTGGTTTACGTACCGATGCAAACATCATTGTTGAAACTGCACTTGCACGTGATGCGCATCAGTTTGCCGTGATCTTAGGTTTTGGTGCAACTGCGATTTACCCTTATTTGGCTTATGATGTGATCAACGATTTGATTGCAAAAGGTGAATTATTGGGTGATCCAATTCATGCACAAGCGAATTTCCGCAAAGGTATTGATAAAGGTTTACTTAAAGTCCTTTCAAAAATGGGGATTTCAACAGTCGCATCTTATCGTGGTGGGCAGTTATTTGAAGCAGTCGGCTTATCTGAAGAAGTTGTCAGTAAGTGCTTCACAGGTGTGCCAAGCCGTATTAAAGGTGCAACATTCATTGACCTTGAAAATGACTTGAAAAAACTAGCAGATATTGCTTGGAAAGCGCGTAAGCCAATTGAACAAGGTGGTTTACTCAAGTTTGTATTTGATAAGGAATACCACGCATTTAATCCAGATGTGATCAACGCGTTGCATAAATCAGTACGTTCAGGGAATTATGCTGACTTTAAAGAATATGCAGAATTGGTGAACACACGTCCAATTGCGACGATTCGTGACTTATTAAAACTAAAAACTGATCATTCTATTCCATTAGAAGCTGTTGAATCAGTTGAAGAAATTTTGCCACGTTTTGACTCCGCTGGTATGTCTTTAGGCGCATTATCACCAGAGGCACATGAAGCCATTGCGATCGCAATGAATACGATCGGGGGGCGTTCGAACTCAGGTGAGGGCGGTGAAGACCCAGCACGCTATGGCACCATCCGTAACTCTAAAATTAAGCAAATTGCTTCAGGTCGTTTCGGTGTAACACCGGCATATTTAACATCTGCTGAGGTGTTACAGATCAAAGTAGCGCAAGGTGCAAAACCGGGTGAAGGCGGTCAGTTACCGGGCGGTAAAGTGAATGGCTTAATTGCGCGTTTACGTTACTCTGTTCCAGGTGTGACTTTGATTTCACCACCACCACACCATGATATTTATTCTATTGAAGATTTATCGCAGCTAATCTTTGACTTGAAGCAAGTCAATCCTCAAGCCATGGTGTCTGTGAAGTTAGTATCAGAACCAGGTGTTGGAACAATTGCAGCAGGTGTTGCAAAAGCCTATGCGGATTTCATTACCATTTCTGGATATGACGGCGGTACAGCGGCTTCACCTTTATCGTCTATTCACCATGCGGGTTCACCATGGGAATTGGGTCTTTCAGAAGCGCATCAAGCACTTCGTGTCAATGACCTACGTGGTAAAGTACGTGTGCAAACTGATGGTGGTTTGAAAACAGGTCTAGATGTGGTTAAAGCTGCGATTTTAGGTGCGGAGAGCTTTGGTTTTGGTTCTACCCCAATGATCGCGCTTGGATGTAAATACCTGCGTATTTGTCACTTAAATAACTGTGCAACAGGGGTGGCAACTCAGCAAGATCATTTACGTCAAGAGCATTATATTGGCGAGCCAGAAATGCTGATTAATTTCTTCCACTTTATTGCGGAAGAAACACGTGAATGGTTAGCTGCTTTAGGTGTTGCATCATTGAAAGATTTGATTGGTCGTACTGATCTGCTTGAGATGTTGCCGGGTGAAACGGATAAACATGCACATTTAGATTTAAGTGCATTGTTAGAGTCGCATCCATCTGCGGAAGGTAAAGCGCAATATTGCCAAGTACAAGGCAATGAACCATTTGATAAAGGTATTCTTGCTGAGAAAATGGTGGCAGAAATGCTACCTGCGATTGAAGCAAGTACTGGTGGTGAGTTCCATTTTACTGTGGGTAACTGTGACCGTTCTATTGGTGCGCGTCTCTCAGGTGAAATTGCCAAACGTTATGGCAACCTGAGTATGGAAGCACATCCTGTTAAAGTGAATTTAAAAGGAACTGCGGGTCAGTCATTGGGTGTTTGGAATGCGGGTGGTTTGCATATCAGCCTTGAAGGTGATGCAAACGACTATGTGGGCAAAGGCATGGCAGGTGGTCGAGTATCGATCTTCCCACCAAAAGGTTCACCATTCCAAACCCAAGAAACAGCAATTATCGGTAACACCTGTTTGTACGGTGCGACAGGCGGTAAATTATTTGCTGCGGGTACTGCGGGCGAGCGTTTTGCTGTACGTAACTCTGGCGCGTTTGCGGTGATCGAAGGTGCAGGCGACCATTGCTGTGAATATATGACAGGCGGTATCGTGACTGTACTAGGCAAAGTTGGACACAACTTTGGTGCAGGTATGACCGGTGGTTTTGCTTATGTACTTGACTTAGATAACGACTTTGTTGATTACTACAACCACGAATTGATTGAATTAAACCGTATTTCTACAGAAGCGATGGAAGAACATCAAGAATTCTTACTTCGTATCTTAGATGAACACATTGCTGAAACAGGTAGTGCTTGGGCGTACAAGATTCGCAACGAGTTTGATTTCTATAGCCGTAAATTCTGGCTGGTGAAACCAAAAGCGGCTAATTTACAAACGCTTTTGAAAACAACTCAAGCAGATCCACAATAATTCCACTACTCAAATTTTAGGTAGGTGTGGATAACTTCGCCGATATACACAAGCGAATGAAGTTATCCACGCTCACCCACGGAGAGAGACATGGCTGAACGCCTGAATAATGACTTTCAATTTCTGGATGTAGCACGCCAAGATCCAGAGAAAAAAGATATTAATGTCCGCAAAGCAGAGTTTGTGGAAATTTATAAACCTTTTACAGCGGAAGTTGCAGCAAACCAGACCCACCGTTGTTTAGGCTGTGGTAACCCGTATTGTGAATGGAAATGTCCAGTACATAACTATATTCCAAACTGGTTAAAACTGATTGCAGAAGGACGTATTTTCCAAGCAGCTGAGCTTTGCCATCAAACCAACACTTTGCCTGAAGTCTGTGGTCGGGTATGTCCACAAGACCGTTTATGTGAGGGTGCTTGTACCCTAAATGATGGTTTTGGTGCGGTGACCATTGGTAATGCAGAAAAATATATCAACGATACCGCCTTTGCTTTGGGCTGGCGTCCAGATATGTCATCGGTAAAATGGACCAACAAAAAAGTTGCCATTATTGGTGCAGGTCCTGCAGGTTTAGGTTGTGCGGATATTTTAGTTCGTAACGGGGTAAAACCTGTTGTATTTGACAAGCGTCCTGAAATTGGTGGATTGCTTACATTTGGTATTCCAGAATTCAAAATGGAAAAAGATGTGATGAAACGCCGTCGTGAAATTTTCACAGGCATGGGTGTTGAATTCCGCTTAAATACTGAAATTGGTACAGATGTCACCATCGATCAATTACTTGCAGATTATGATGCTGTGTTTATGGGTATGGGAACCTATACCTATATGAAAGGCGGCTTTGCAGGTGAAGATTTTGATGGTGTCTATGATGCACTGGATTTCTTGATTGCAAATGTTAACCGTACACAAGGCTGGGAAAAAGATCCATCTGAATACATCAGTGTTCAGGGCAAAAAAGTCATCGTTTTAGGCGGTGGTGATACTGCAATGGACTGTAACCGTACTTCAATCCGTCAGGGTGCAGAGTCAGTAACTTGTGCTTACCGTCGTGATGAAGAAAATATGCCAGGTTCACGTCGTGAAGTGAAAAATGCGCGTGAAGAAGGGGTGGACTTCCAGTTCAACCGTCAGCCGATCGAAATCGTCGGTGAAAACGGTAAAGTGACGGGTGTAAAAGTTGTGACTACCCAGCTGGGTGACCCAGATAGTCGTGGTCGTCGTAGTCCTGAACCGATTCCAGGCTCTGAAGAAGTTTTACCAGCAGATGCGGTATTACTGGCTTTTGGTTTCCGTACCAGCCCAGCAGAATGGTTTGCAGGTGCAAATATTGGGCTAGATGGTTCTGGTCGAGTCATTGCTGCTGAAAAACAACAATTTAAATTCCAGACCTCTAACCCAAAAATCTTTGCGGGCGGAGATATGGTACGTGGTTCTGATTTGGTGGTGACTGCAATCTGGGAAGGTCGTGAAGCTGCTGAAGGAATTTTGGATTATCTTGATGTTTAATTTTAGACCTTAAATATTTCAAGATCTATTTAAGAGCCCGCAGTCATGCGGGCTTTTTAATGCAACAAATTCAAAAAATTAATTTGAGTCAATCGTTTGCAGATAATGATTTAACTTTAAGCTATGTTGTTTTGCTCGAGTTCTGATTTCAGCATGTGTATGTCCTAAAACAGTTGAAATATCATATAAGAACACGGGTTCTAAATATTCCATTCCGGTATAAAGCGCTGATTTTTGAATTGGAGATAAAAAGTCCTCCAATAATGAATGCTGTTGTTCTGTACTAAAATTCTGCTCAGGTTGGCCAATGGTCATACTCAGCAACAGCTTTTTATTTTTAAGCTTGTCTCCTTTGGAACCATAGGCGAATTGATAGGTAAATACCTGATCAAACCAAATTTTTAAAATGGCAGGTATACTGAACCAGTACATAGGACATTGTAAAATAATCAACTCATGTCTTAATAGTGCACTTTGCTCTGCTGCAATATCGATTTGATAATCTGGATATAAATCATGAATATGGCGAATTTCTAAATCAGTTTGAGTTCGTGATAATTCATCGACAATGGTTTTATTTGCGACAGATTCAGTAAAACTGGGATGCGCTAAAATCAGTAATGCCATCTTGGTTTTTCCAACTATAAAAATTATAGTGAATATAAATATTATAGTTTTTATGTACAATAACTATCCATTTTGATAGCTGGCAGAAAAATGAATATTGAGCAAAACACCTGTGAAGTGACGTTTCACGATAAGACCTATCATTGCCCGATTAGTATGGTGATGGATTTAATTGGTGGGAAATGGAAAACCGTGATTCTTTATTATCTAAAGGAGGAGTCAAAACGTTTTAATCAACTTAAGCGTGATATGCCAGATATCACAGAAATGACCTTAATTTTGCAACTTAAGCAATTGGAAAAGAATGGTTTTATTTCCAGAACCGTATTTGGTGACAAGCCTCCAGTCAAAGTGGTGTATGAATTAACTGCATTTGGTCAAACATTTATTCCTGTATTAGACGCTTTATCTACTTGGGCACATGGTTTTTCAGCGCAAAACTGATTCAAAGTGATGGCGTTGAAAGAAGCAGTTTTAAGGCTTAAATCAGTTATGGAAAAGCGATGAAAAGTGCAATTTAGCAATAAAATTTGCCAATCACACTAAAGCAATAGTTTGTTTTTTTAATACAAAAAAAGTTCCTAGACGAATTCTGTTTGTTTGGGTTCTATAAAACACATGCTTTTTTGTTGAATGTTTATATGACGTTGCAAGCATAAATATTTATAAATTGAGTTCAAGTTTTGAATGGATCCTATGTGATTGTTTTAAAAATTAAAACACAACTCAACCTGATTGAAAAATGTCATTTAAGTCAATAAAAGCATGCCTAAAATCTCGATTTTAGGCTTTGTGTAAACGATAAAACACTTTTTTGTGAAGATAAGAAATATATTTGTTTTTAATAAATTTAATTTTATCAATATCTTGAGATTTTATTTTTTTTGGATTTTTAATTGAGCCATGTGTTTTCTTGAAAATGATATTTTAGGTCAACTGTGTGGATGATTCTGCAATATACAAATATTGAGATTGTGCCAATATAGCTTAAATTCAGACAAATGTAGGATTATCCTTATGTCAACAGTTCAAGCGACGGCAGAAAAATCATATTTAAATCGTCCTAAAGCTATTGGTATTAAAGTCCGTAAACCAAGCTTTAACCCAAAAGCAATTCGCAGACATTTTTTTGCCAATTCTCCTGTGATGTCACATTTATTGACTGCGCTTTCTTCAACATTTCCGATTGGTGAGCAGTTCTTTGTACATAGTGTGCGTAATGTACGTGACAAAATCACGGATGAAAAATTGCAAGCGCAAATTGCAGCATTTATTGGTCAAGAGGCCATGCACTCCAAAGCCCATACTGAATTCAATGATGCATGGCGCCGTGATGATTATAACTTAGACAGTTTTCAAGCATGGTTGGCGCGTCGAGATGCACTGATTAAAAGTGTACATCCTAAATTACAACTTGCAGTTACCGCAGCTTTTGAGCATTTTACTGCATTATTGGGTGGCTATATTCTTCGTCATCCTGAAGTTTTAAGCACTCTGGATGATGATGCGGTGAAACTTTGGGTGTGGCATGCAATCGAAGAAATTGAGCATCGTGCAGTGGCATTTGATGTATATCAGGCGATTTATAAAGATGATCGTACTCGTCGTACAGTGATGCGTAATGTGACTACGGGTTTTGCAAGTTTAACGTTTTATTCGGCTACCCGTTTGTTTATGCAAGACTGGAGAAAAAGTTTACCTAAAGTGCCGCAAAATATCTTCGGGGTATATATGATTTCTAAAATGTTGATTTCATTGATTCCTGAATATTTATCTTATTACAAATCTGACTTTCATCCTGATGAAATTGATTATTCGAAGATTGTGGCGTACTGGAAAGAAAAGTTAGCAGATGATTATGGAATGGAAAGTTTCCAAGAAGAAGTTCATCTGCCGTTATATAGTTAAGACAATGCTTTAGATCAAAGCGCCAATTTATAAGATTGGCTCTTTTAGTTTTCTTGCTGACGTTGATGGATACTTTCTAAAGTATCGACCATAGTGCGGGTCATTTGGTCAATTTCATAATTGAGTTTGCCACCAATTTGGACATGTTTAAATGTCGTCAAACGTAAGGTTTCGGGGATTAAATCCACTGAAATTTCATTGGTTTTCCGATCCACGCGATTGACCGTCAAGCTGCAACCTTGCAGTCCAATAAAGCCTTTTTTAAAGAAGTATTTGATATTGTCATCTGGAATAACGATATCTATGTGTAGTGTTTCACCGGTATGAACCACATCTTTAATGGTTGCCATACCTTCGATATGCCCAAAAATATTATGCCCACCGTTTTCCATGCCAGCTTTGATAGATCTTTCGATATTGACTTCATCACCAATTTTTAAAAATTGTAATGTGGTGAGAGAAGTGGTCAGTGCTGAAACATCAAATGAGGCTATATTTGCAACAGCATCAAAACTTGTTGCGGTTAGGCATGTACCATCGATTGCGACACTGGCGCCAATAAAAACATCATTTAAAAAGCCATTTTCATTGGAAATATAAAGGGTTGTAAAATTATCACCTTGTTGGATGTTTACAACTTTTTCTAAGCCTTGAACGATACCTGTATACATCGCTGATCTCTTTTATTTAGCTGATTTTTATTGTACAGATTTCATTGAAGAGGACTAGGGCTGAATTTTAGATTTATGTTGTATAGAAGAGCCTAACATCATACTTAGATGATTTTTTAAAAGAGAATGAATATAGCAGTAAGGTTTGCCAAAGCTTATTTTATAGGGAAAAGTTTATATAGTTTGATGATAATGTATTTCAGACAATCTAAGCTTGGTTATGGCTTAAATTGGACTAAGTCAGTATGTACCTAGACTCAGTCCAATTTAATTTAGCCAACCAATCAACCAGTCAACAATTAGTCAGAAAATGAATTAAATCTTATCTTTAAACTGTTTTATGATCTTTTGACGTTGCCATGGTAAAGGACGATTAATTGCTTCAGGTACATCACCTGAGGTTGAACGTAGACGTAAATGAATTGCTGCCTGAGCAATCAAGTTTGCAGATACTGGGGCTGTAATAAAGGCAAGCAGTGTGATCAATAACTCTGCAAAACCTAAACGACTGTTAAATGCTGCGTAAATCATTCCCGCGATTAAAAAGCTGCCTAAACCCAAGGTACTGGATTTTGTCGGTGCATGTAGACGCATAAATAAGTCTGGTAATTTGACCATACCTATGCCACCTACCAAAGTAAAAAACGCACCAACAATCAAGAAGAATGAAACGATGATTTCCATGACTATTTGCATATTATTTTCCATGTACTTTCTCCTTAATCAACCACATGACCCGTTGTAAAATAACGAGCCAGTGCAGCAGTTGAAACAAAGCCCAGCATTGCAACCAATAATGCGCCTTCAAACATTGAGGTACTTGCCCAATAAATGCCAAGAATGACAACTAAGCAGGTTGCATTTAAAAACAAGGTATCCAGTGCCAATAATCGATCTACGATAGAAGGGCCCATCACCAAACGAATCAAACATAACAACATAGAGATGGTCACAGCGAGCAGGCAAATGCCAAGTGCATAAGGTAAAATACTCATGAACGTGCTCCTCGTTGCAGGTCAAAGATTTCGATTAACGGAACTTCATAGCGGGCTTTAATCGCTTGAATTTCTGCGTCTACATCATCACAACTTAGTGCATGAACCAAAATATCACCACGTTCTTGATCAATCCCAGCACTGACTGTACCTGGTGTGGTGGTAATGATCATCGCCAATAACGTATTGACATGTTCATGGTCGGTTTCCAAAGGAACTCGAAACCATTTCGGGGTGAGATTTTTGGTTGGGCCTAAGACTTGTTTAGCAACTTTGATATTGCTGATGACGATGTCCCATAGCACCACAAAAAATAATTGAATGGCGCCTTTCCAATGAATATTGGGCGTATGAATGATAAAGGGTTGAATCAGTTTAGGGATGAGTAATCCCAAACTGATTGCCACAACAAAATCAAAGCTTTCAGCACTATGGTTCAACATGAGCCAACTCATTGCCACAATCACCGACACAAAAGGATGCGGGAAAATACGAGCGAATAATGATTTATTTTGCATTTATTGCTCCATAGGCTTGAGTTGAGCATTTTCAACATGTTGTTGCTGTTCTTGCCCCTGAATTTGGCGTTGCTTAAATTCAGAGATATGTTCGCCTTTTAGAGTTTCTGGGCTAATGATATAGGGAATATAGTGTGCATTTGGATCAACCATTTCACCATTGTATTTTGTTTCAGGTACATAGTGCGGATCGAAAGGTTGTACACTGATGGTTTCACCATGCCCATCCAATTTTAAAATACTTTGTTGATAAAGTGAGGCATCAGAAACTTGTAGCGCTGTTTTTTCAACATAATTTAAAATTGGAGCAGCACAAACGACATAGACAATCAGTCCTGCCAGTAGCAGGTAAACACTTTTGTCATTGCGTGCAGGAGCTTGCTCGGGTAAGGCTTGATAGGCTGTATAAGCGTCTTCTTTCGGATTGTCCTCAGGTGCCGTCGCTCGCCAAAACAGGATAAATCCAACCCGTGTAAATGCCAGAATACTTAAAAAACTCACAATCAAGATAATCGCAATAATCCAGCCTTGTGCGGTCATGTTTGCAGTTGCCTGTAAGATTAAGACTTTGCCTAAAAAACCACTAAATGGCGGCAAACCTGCCATCATCAAAGCGATAAGGAAGAACGTCATGGCAATGACTTTGTCTTGCTTCATCTTTGGTGCGACTTTGAGATGATCTTTCATTGCACCACGCTGTGAAGTAATCCAACCACAGAGCAAATAGAACGAAGCGGCAATGATGGTACTGTGAACGAGGTAATACAATCCAGCAGCCCATGCTGGTGTGTTAAACATGGCAATGGCAACTAAAATCGTTCCGACTGAGGATAACACCATAAAGCCAACGAAGCGGCGTAAGCGTTCAGCTGCGAGTGCACCGATCACACCATATAATGATGTGATTAAACCAATTGGCAATAAGTAGTTGCTAAAGATCGTTTGTCCAAGCTGATCATTAAAGACAGTACCATTGACCCGTAAAATTGCATACACACCGACTTTGGTCATGATGGTGAAAATAGCAGCAACAGGTGTCGCGGCAACAGCATAGGTTTTTGGCAACCAGAAACCCACAGGTAACATGGCTGCTTTGATACCAAATACAACAAATAGAAGCAAACCACCTGCTATAGCAAGTCGATGTTGATCGTTTTCCAAGGTCGGTAATAAACGGCCGACATCGGCCATATTCAAACTGCCCACACTGCCATAAATCATACCTAAACCGATGAGGAATAGGGCAGAAGCCAGTAAGTTGATGGTGACGTAGTGAATGCCTAATTGGAAACGGGCTTTGCCTTGACCATGTAACAGCAAGACATAAGACGCCATCAGTAATATTTCAAAGAATACAAACAGGTTAAATAAGTCACCTGTTAAGAATGCACCAGTCAGACCCATTAAAAGAAGATGGAACATGGCATGAAAATAACGCCCACGTTCATCCCATTCTTTGCTGGCAAACCACAATACAGGCGCGGCAAGTGTATAGGTGAGAACCAGCATTAATGCGGATAAACGATCCAGTACCAAGACAATCCCAAATGGTGCAGACCATTCAGCAAGTTGATAAACAAAGATTTTCCCTGTATTGGCTTGAATCAAGTAAGCAATCGCAGTGGCGAGTCCAAGCATAACCGAGATTAAGCTAATGCCACGGCGCCAAGGTTGTCGCCAATCATGTTTTAAAGCGCCTGAACCAGGATTGCCTAATAAAATCAGCATAAAGCCTGTAAATGCAGGAATTAAAATACTCAGGATTGGAGAATGAGCATACCAAAAATCTAAAAAGCTGGTCATTATGGCTCATCCTCACGTGGGTCAAAATTACTCGGTTCCTCTTTGGTGTCTACATGGTCTGTCCCAGACTCATAACGACTGCGTAATGCCAATTGAACGATAAAAGCAGTCGTTGCAAAGCCAATGACAATTGCGGTTAGCACTAAAGCTTGAGGCAAAGGGTCAGTGACTTTGCTGGCTTGGGTTAAAATCGCAGGTGAACTGATTTGTATTCTTCCCATCGAAAACAGGAAGATATTGACTGCATAGCCAATCATGGCTAATCCAAGAACGACTGGAAAGGTACGTGCACGAAGAATCAGATAAATTCCTGAGGCAACCAATAATCCAATCGCAGATGCAATTAAAAATTCTAAACTGATCATGCATTACTCCTTGGGTACTGGACCAGACATGCTTGAATGTCTAGAGTCGCCTAAAACAGAAATGAGTAACATTGCTGCACCAACAACCGTGACATATACGCCAAGGTCAAATCCGGCAGCAGAGGCCAGATGGAATTTGCCAAACAGCCCTGATTCCACATAAACATGTGCGCTGGTGAGAAATGGACGTGCCCAGAACCATGAAGCCAGACCTGAAAGCCCAGCAATGATCAGCCCTAAACCAATCCAGATTTCGTATAAACGACCAGATTGAGCACGCAGCATTTTTTCAGCCTGATCTTGTCCAATCGCGATATATTGAATCACCAATGCCATAGAAGTAATTAAGCCTGCAATAAAGCCACCACCTGGATAATTATGTCCTCGTAGGAAAATATACAGACTTACCACAAGTGCGATCGGCAGTACCCATGAAGCTGTCATACGGAACATCAGCGGCGATGGATTGAAACGATAGCTCAGACCTTGAGTGATCGTGGTACCATGTGCACGCATCCCATCCATCATGCACAGCGCACCAATGGCTGCAATGCCCAATACGGCAATTTCACCAAAGGTATCGAAACCACGGAAATCAACCAGAATGACATTGACAATGTTTGAGCCACCGCCTAACGGAATTGACTGCTGAACAAAGAACCATGAAATCGAATTATGATCACGTGTCATGATTAACCAAGTAATCCAACCAATACCAATACCGCCACCAATTGCAATGACTGCATCACGCCAACGACGGGTTTGGCTGGACTCATAAGGGGTTAATTGAGGAAGCAGTGATAAACTCATCAACAATAGAACTGTTGTGACAACATCCACAGTAATTTGTGTCAGTGCTAAGTCTGGCGCAGAGAGCGTGATGAAAATCATTGTCACGACCAAACCAATTGCACCACTAATCAGAACCGCTTTGATACGTTCATGGTGGAACCACAGCATCATCCAGCAGGCGGAGAACAATAACAGCCATAACACGATTGCAGTAAAGGGTGCATGTGTGAGTTCACGTGTTCCTGTGGTTAAATTTTGGTTGATCAATGGTGTGGCAACCACAGCAATACTTAAGGCCAAAATCCACAATAAATAATTTTGTAATGAGCCAGTTTCAGTTTTTTTCTTAATTTTGCGTGAAATCAGCAGGAGATTTTTAAGGAAATCTTCAAATAATAATTTGCCTTGGAAACGACCTAAGTGTGGATCAAGATCAATTTCACGAATTCGCCCGCCTTTGGCCAATGCGAAATAAAAAATCACACCACCAATTAAGGCAATTGCACTCATCAGTAACGGTAAATTAAAACCATGCCAGATGGCTAAATGAACCCCTTCAAAACTGGCAATTTGTGTTGATGCGCGTGTTCCAGC
Source organism: Acinetobacter sp. GW821-FHT01E09 (assembly GCF_059422385.1). NCBI lineage: Bacteria > Pseudomonadati > Pseudomonadota > Gammaproteobacteria > Moraxellales > Moraxellaceae > Acinetobacter > Acinetobacter sp. GW821-FHT01E09. The sequence continues at coordinate 4,256,929 of NZ_JBWKWU010000001.1, read as the reverse complement.
ATTGACAATGTTTTCAACCAGCAGTGCAGGAATGATCCCCACTAAAATACATAAAGTTGCCAATATGATTGCTGGAATTCGCATACCGATTGGCGGCTCATGGGCATTTTTATTGGGAACATCACGCCCCACATCACCATCAAAAAATACACCATGTACCAGACGAACTGAGTAAGCGACCGCAAATAAACCTGCCAATGTCGCAACAATTGCTGCCAACACAACATAGCCACCAGATAAGTTTGCCAATAGCTCAGTAAAAAACATTTCTTTTGAGATAAAGCCATTGGTCAAAGGTACACCCGCCATACTTGCAGCGGTAATCATGGTTAATGTTGCTGTAAATGGAAGAAGTTGCCAAAGCCCACTTAACTTTCTTAAATCCCGTGTACCAGATTCATGGTCAATGATCCCAGCCAGCATAAATAATGCCGCTTTAAAGGTTGCATGATTGATAATATGGAAAACTGCAGCAGCCACGGCTAAAGGTGAGCCTATACCCAAAAGGCACATGATCAAGCCTAAATGACTGATGGTTGAATAAGCCAGTAAGCCTTTTAAATCTTCTTTAAAGATGGCAAAAAATGCCGCCATACATAAGGTCAGCAGACCAATTGTGGTGACAAGATTATGGAACAATGCCGAGCCAACAAAGATTGGCAGTAAGCGTGCAACCAGAAAAATCCCTGCTTTTACCATAGTTGCTGAATGCAGATAGGCGGAGACAGGGGTTGGTGCTGCCATGGCATTGGGTAGCCAGAAATGGAAGGGGAATTGCGCACTTTTGGTAAACGCACCCAATAAAATCAACAATAAAGCGGGAACAAATAAACCACTATTTTGAATTGTACTCGCCATCATGGTGAGTTGGTCAATTTGATAGGTTCCTGCGATTTGACCAATCAGAATAAAGCCACCCAGCATGGCTAAGCCACCCATACCAGTGATGGTGAGCGCCATCCGTGCACCACGTTGCGCGGCGTCGTAGTTACTCCAATAGCCTACTAACAAGAATGATGAAATACTGGTTAGTTCCCAAAAAACCAATAAAATAATTAAGTTATTCGACAAGGAAATACCCAACATTGCGGCCATAAACAGCATCAACAATGCATAGAGCTTACTCAGAGAATTTTTCGGGTTTAGATAATAATAGGCATAGATATAAATCAGTGTGCCGATCCCCGTGATCAGCAATGAAAAAATTAAACTTAAAGCATCTAATCGGAAACTAAAATCAATACCAATTTGAGGTAGCCATTGCCACTGCTCTAAAACGGCTTGTCCACTTAATACTGTTTTCGCTTGAGTCAGTAGCAGGATAAAACTGCTTAAACTGACCCCGATTGCCCCTAAGGCTGTTACCCCGCGAGAGAATTGCTTCAGCCACAGAACAACGATAGTGCCAAGTATTAATGGTAAAAGAATAATAATCGGAAGCACACGCGTATCCATTGTCGTGAATAGGTCGTGAAACCTATGTGAATCTTATCTTTCAAGGATTTGAGGAATGCAAGGAACAGTCCAATAACTTAAATCTTGAAAGCCGAATTAAATTAGTAATTAAAAAATGAGTTGTGTTGCGCAACTTGAGAAAGCGATTAGAAAATCAATTTGCATTGAAAAATCTAATTTAAATTGATTTTTTCATCTTATTACATGAGTAGAATAACATCAATTTATTTTGTCATTTTTTACGCAAACATTTGTAATTATACGCTTCATGTGACTTTTTGCTGTTTGAAAATCATGCTGTAACAATCAATCTATGCTGTTTGGGATTTTATAGAACAATGAATGTGAACGTGAATATATTCATGATTTGAGAATGAAACATAAAAGACAGTGATACACGATTAATGATCATTCACTGTCTGCTATTGACGGGTGTAGGCTGAGGTATTTCTATAATAAGAACTTATGTGACGCTTGGTCATCACCAGACTGCATTAAACGTTTTAATTCAGTCTTTTGTTCTTCACTGAGGTGTTTAAACTGCTCAAAAAGCTGTTGAACATTTACTGGCAGATTGGGTTCGGGTTCAAGCAAATCCTGTTCAGCGCTTTTGGGAACTTCTTTGAGCAAGTTTGCATAAATATCTTGGTATTCTTGCCATACTTTATTGTTCTGGATTTCATAAAGCTTTTTATTGTCCAGTTTAAAACATTGATATTCATCGGCTTGCTCAAGCAGCTCTTCATGACTGGCTGTAGCAATGATCTGTAAACGAGGAAAGGCCTGATTTAAACGATCGAGAATTAACTGTAGGCCAAATTGGTCTAAATCAACATCAATTTGATCAATCAGTAAGATGCCTTCACCTTCTTCACAAGGATAAAGACTTAAAGGATTGAGTATGCACATACGACGCACTAAATCACCGACTAAGGCCAGCCAATTTTTAACCGTATTCGACAGTTGTGAGTAAGTTAGGCTTTGATTTTTATAAGTGACCATCAGTTGTAATTTGGGCTGATACTCTAAATAGAGATCTGTGACTTCAGGAAGGACAATATTCAAGCTTTGCTTTAAGGCTTTTAAGCTGGGTGCATGTAATTGAGCACGGGCTTGAAATAAAATACTTTGAAAATCCTCATCACTTTGATTTGAAGATTCTTTTTGCGCTAAAACACTTTGAAAAAGTTGCGCGATTTGTGCATTTTCAATATCACTGATTTCGCGAAACCATTCGAAAAATCGTGCAAAGGTGGTATATGGAATTGGTACTAACTCATAGGCATTGTGCGCTTGTAAAATAATGGGATTATTTTTATTGAGAATATTCACTTCATTTACAAATCGTTCAGCAGGGTAGTAGGCAATTAAAGGTAAGCCTTGAACAGGATCTTTTTTGAGCACTAGATTATAACGTTCTACCAATTGTTCGAGTTGTACTAAGTCAACTTTGCTCAGACCAACACCAGAACTATTTAAGGTTTTATATAATTGCCAATGACAAGTTTGCGGATATTGTTCTGCTGTTGCAGTGCTTTCTGCGAGTTGACCAAACTCTATTGGGAATTTGATTTTAACATCTATTTTGGATTGCACTCGATCTAACATGATGTCTTGGTCGAGCATCACCACACCAGGGGTGCGTAAATCTTTTAGACGTGCAGGAAACCAAGTCAAAGCTTGGTAAATATTTTTAATAATTGCTGTTTTTCCACTGGCTTGTTCGCCAACAATTAAACTGATTGGTTTGTTTTTATAATTAAAGTCTATTTTTAAATCAGCAAAATGGTATGTGTGGCGAAAATGAATTGCTGCTAGTTTCATAGGATACCTGAACATTGACGGACAGCATAAAAAGCTGTTGATATTTTCACCTTGCGATTTTTTCGCTAATACAGATGAACTGCTCAAAACCCTTATGCTGTTGCTTTATTTTTAAATGGCTCTTTTACTTTCAATTGTTGCACGAGATCATAGATGTGATGAATATTTAAGCTAACCTTCGCCCGTGTACAGGCAACATATAACAGTCTTAATTCTTCATCGCTGATTTTATGTTCTAAACCGTTTATTTTAAATTGGTAATCATCTTCGATATGTACACGATTCCATTCTAGCCCTTTGGCCTTATGTGCAGTTGAAATCACATAATCAGCTTGCTCTATTGGGGTTATTTTAGCAAGTGCTTTTTTGAGAGGTTCCGTACCGTGATCGTCAACCAATTTGACTAAGGGTTTGATATCACTGCCATCGTTGGTTTCACAGTATTCATGTACATCATGCCAAGAGTTAAACCAAGCCAGTTCAGGTACATCAACAACACGTTTACCTTGTTTAAGTAAACTTGCAGCATCAACAAAACGGTTGAGTTTTGCATGATCGGCTTGTAGTCCAACTTTATCGCCTTGCACGAGACCAGAAAGAAGCAACTCCATTGCACGTGCATTGGTGCGACATAAAATCGCATCACGCATTTTAGTATGTGGTTTATTGACCACACTCGATTTCATTTCAGGATTGCCCAATAAAGGCACAGTTTCATCCAATGCACCGAGCAAATGATTGGCCACATCTGCAATCGCATCACCAAAACGGAATGAAGTGGTTAAACGAGATTCAGGGAGTGGCATTTGTTGCATGGCATTGACCGCACCACGCCATGCGTAAATTTGTTGATGTGCATCACCGACATAAATCACTTGGGTATTACGCTGACGCAATAAAATACCAAGCATTAATGGATCAGCATCTTGTGCTTCATCAAAGAGCACATAATCTGCTGGAATAAATGGATCTGATAATGCCCAGAGTTTTAAATAAATATCATGACCTATGCCTGCTTGATGATTGGTATCAATCGATTCTAACCAACGTCTTTCTACAGCTGGGTAAAGGTGTTTTTGTAAAGACTCGATATCATCTGCATGCAGCCAACTTGGTGCTTGGATATGACGTGGTGCTGGATATTGTGAGCTGGTCGAGCAGAAATAGCTTACAGCATTGGCAACTAAACTCGCCAAACGACTGGGCATTAGCACATATTTTTCATAACGCCCGCCCATTAAACGTCTAAGCGTAATCGGTTCGAGACGATACTCTTTGGCAATAAAACTGGGACTTAAACGTGGTAGACGTAATTTATCGGTGACTCCACGCGACACACTACGAAACGCCAAAGAGTGGAAGGTTCGGCAATCTACATTTTGATGAAATTTATTCTGTGCTTCAGTGGCAATTGCCTTATTAAAGGCCAAATACATCCCACGGCGCTCCGTCATCGCATCACTGATTAACTGCAAAGTCGTGGTTTTACCTGTGCCAGCATAGGCAATCACTTTAAATGATTGTCCTTTTTTCGCTTCTGCGATTGCAAAGCTTTGCTCAGATGTGGGTGTAAAAGAATAAGGCACAGTATTTATAAAATCTTATTAGCTTGAAAATTCAATATGGGACAGAGTATAGCAAAAATTGCTCAGCACTAGGGTGAAATCTAACAAGATGTTATTTAAACGACTGTGCTAAGAATCTGCTGGGCCGTATCCTGATCATTTTTATCATAATATGAGGTATTGGGGCTTTTGTCTTTAAAATGACTTAAAAGTGAAACTAGATTGTCATAACTGCTTTCTAAACTGAGCACGGGAAAATTCTAAAACATATTCGGATAAAGTTATGACAAATTCAGCCAGCCGACACACACGCCGTGAAGTGCTTACTTGGTTAGCCAGCATTCCATTTCTTCCACTTGGGGCAATGGCAACTTCAGCCACACTTGCAGGTTGTAATGATGATGATAAAAATACTGCAGTTAAACCACCGATCAATCCAGCTAAATTAAAATCTGCAACATTTACACCAATGGATGCACCAACATTGGCAAATGCAGCAGCAATGGCAACAACAACAGTTGCTTCTGGTTTAGCTGTAACTTGGGATGACAATACCAAGACTGACTACAAACTTGCTTATAAAACCTTCTTCCAAACAGGTGATATGGTGAATGATGGAAAAGGTGGGAAGATCTTGGCTGGTGGTTATTATGATATTAATAATAAGCCAATCATGGATAACTCTACAGGTTCGCCACGTCAGTTCTTTTCAGATTGCCCAGATGGTACCTCATTATTGACAGTGAAAGATGCCAAGGTTGATGGTGTAAAAGGAAATCCTGTATTTGCTGTGGTGCAATTTGAATATACCACACGTGATTTGGCGGGTAATGACATGTATGGCAAGTTGCCATCGCCAATTGGGGTGATTTCACTGGATCAAGATCCTAAAACAGGTCATTTGTCTTTTGTGAAATATCACAATGTTGATATGTCAAAAGCGCATGGTTTGTGGATTACTTGTGGTGCAAGTCTGTCGCCGTGGGGCACACACCTTTCAAGTGAAGAGTATGAGCCAGATGCATTTGGTCAAGGCTTAGGTACAGATATGACCACCATGAAGGCTTATAGTAAAAATGTCTATGGTGATGAAACTTCAGCAAAGCCTTATAATTATGGTCACTTACCTGAAGTCACTGTAAATAAAGATGGTACAGGCACAGTGAAAAAACACTATTGCTTGGGTCGTATCTCACATGAGTTGATTCAAGTGATGCCTGATAATCGTACTGCGTTAATGGGTGATGATTATACCAATGGTGGCTTGTTTATGTTTGTTGCGGATAAAGAGAAAGATTTATCTGCTGGAACATTATATGTGGCGAAGTATTTAAATGAGTTGAATGAAACCTCAACTGCACAAATTCAATGGATTAACTTGGGTCATGCAACCAGTCAAGAAATTGAAGATTTGGTGAATGTTCAAAATATTCAACCAAGTCAAATCATGGAAAGCTTAGATAAAGATCCACAAGATGCAAGCTATACCAAGATCATTCTGCAAAAGAAAACAGTGTGGGTGAAAGTTAAACCAGGTATGGAAAAAGCAGCTGCATTCTTGGAAACGCATCGCTACGCAGCGTTGATGGGCGGTAGTATGGCGTTTACCAAAATGGAAGGCACAACAGTCAATGCTAAAGACAAAGTTGCTTATTCAGCCCTTGCCAATATTCAAGATTCAATGATTAAAGGTAATGCTGCTTGGTTAGAGTCACATAATGTAGGATTTGCGAAAAAGATTTCTGCTGGTGGTATTGTTGCACATGATCTAGCAGGTTCTAAGAGCGATAAATCTGGTAAAGCTATTCAAAGTGACTGGGTGCCATACCAATCACACATGCTTTTAATTGGAAAAGATATTGATGCTTCTGCTGATCCGTTAAATATCGGCAATACTTCTGATCCAAATACGATTGCAAGTGCAGATAACTTAAAGTTCTCTGAAACATTCCGTACCTTATTCATTGGTGAAGACAGTGGTAACCATGTGAATAACTACTTATGGGCGTATAACGTAGACACCAAGAAATTAGATCGTATTCTTTCTTGCCCAGCAGGTGCTGAATCAACAGGTTTACATGCAGTCGATTCAATCAATGGTTGGACTTATATTATGAGTAACTTCCAGCATCCAGGGGATTGGGGTTCTTTACATAGTAAGGTTCAAGCAACTTTAGATCCTTTGATTCGTGCGAATTATAAAGACCGTTTTGCAGCTGCAGTGGGCTATTTAACAGCAGACCCAATTGCACCTTCGGTTGAGAAAAAATCTTCTTAATTTCGATTTTGAATAAAAAAGCAGCGATATTTCGCTGCTTTTTTTATAAATCCCAAATTAATGATCTCGATTGGCTTTTTCAACTAAGCCAGAAAGCCCTTGACGGCGTGCAAGCTCGTTAAGTACCAATTGCACATCCAACTCAAAATAACCAAGCATCACAATGGTATGGAACCATAAATCTGCAACTTCATAGATCAGATCATTTTTATGATCTTCACACGCTTCAGATTTAAAATCTTTTGCGGCAATGATGGTTTCAATACTTTCTTCACCAATTTTCTCTAAGATTTTATTTAAACCTTTGTGGTAAAGCTTTGCCACATAAGAAGAATCTGGATCAGCTGCTTTACGTTCAGCCATCATTTTGCCTAAATAACCCAAGACTTCGACTTGTTCAGCCTGCGCATTGGAGCTATTCATGGCAATAGTATGTGGATTCGATGAAGGTTTTTCACCGTATATTGCATTTGGATCTTTTAATTGTGCATCGACAATTTCCCAACCCGTTGCAGTGAGCTTGCGATAGAAGCAAGACTCTCGACCTGTATGGCAGGCGATTCCACCATGCTGTTCAATTTGTAAAACGATAACATCTGCATCACAGTCTAAACGGATTTCATAAACAGTTTGAAAATGGCCAGACTCTTCGCCTTTAAACCATAATTTATTTCGTGAACGAGAAAAGTAAACGCCCTGCATTTTTTCAGCAGTCAGTTGTAATGCTTCACGGTTCATCCATGCCACCATCAAAATACGACCAGTTTGATGATGTTGTGCAATAGCAGGAATAAGTCCTTGTTCGTTAAATTTTACTTCATCGAGCCATTGCAGATTGTTCATAGGATTTCACCAAGTTATAAAAAGAAAGGGCGCTACGTTGACATGGTAGCGGTTGTATAGTGTACGTTATTTCCAGCATTTTAGGAAAATATTGATTATGGATTGAGTCGAGATTAAAACGCTTGTTCACACTTTAAAATTACAGAATGGGTAACTTGAGTGCACATTATTTTTCCCTTGCCAAAGACGATCGAGCAATATCCTCATACTTCATTTGGGTAAACATACCTGATTTTAATCCCGACACAGTGATTGCCATTTCTTTACGAAAATAAGGGATACGGTACATCCAAGAGAAGCTTAGATCTCGTAAACCGCCTGCCCACCAAAGATCAGACTGGTAAAGGGGCGTGAGTAAACGGCTTAAAAATTGATAAAATGCGGATGAGCTTTTGCGATGTTGATGATAGCACTGCCATAGCTTTGCATAATCGATCGTTTGATTGTTTCGGGCAGCTTGAACTGCTTGTCCCAAAGCCCATGCATCTAAAAGCGCCATATTTGCACCTTGTCCAAGTTGTGGACTCATTGCATGTGCAGCGTCTCCAATGATACCGATGCGACCTTGCCCAAATTTAGACAGCACTACATCGCGATAATGGGCAGAAAGCCATTGTTGTTTTTCTTCAGGATTGGCGATTACTTGCTCTAACCATTCAGCTGCGGGCTTCCAGCGTTTGGATAGCGTTTTTAACCACTCAGCACGGGCTTGTTGATGAGGCAAAAAATTTCCAAGCTGATCGGTTGGAAGACTCCAGAAAATGCTGGAAAGTCGTTGCTTGGGCTGAGTGGGAATTGCGCCTGTAGGTAGGATTCCCATCATGATCTTAGAGCGATCATAAAATTGGTGCAAAATTTGAGTATCAAGCTGCAAACATTCAGGCACAATGGTCCATTTAGCACCCCAAGGGTAGGCTTGATCGATTTTAACCCATTCGATTGGTCTTAACTGGCTTCGCGCACCATTGGCAACAATAACGCTATCAAAGACTTCATCAAAAGACTCACCATTGACCTGACCGAAAACTCGGATTTCATCTGCTGATTCTTTAAGTTTTTCAATATCGGCATTCATGTGCCAAGTGATCAGTTCAGGAAATTCATGGCATTTATTTTGCAAAACATGACATAAGCTTGCTCGATGGATACCTAAACCATAAAAATCGGGATGGGCTTGGGCATAATGACTATCTACCAGTTTAAAGCCATTGGCGAGTTGTCCCTCTAAGCCTGTGACCATTGCACCAAGTTTAACCGCATCATCAAGCACACCTAAGTGCTCAAAAACTGCAAGTCCAGACGGTTGAAGCAATAAGCCAGCACCGACAGGTTCAAGCTCAGATACTTTCTCAAAAATAGTAACCTGAATATTTTGTTGTGCGAGTAAAATTGCTGCAGCAAGCCCTGCTGTTCCTGCACCGACGATGGCAAATTTTGGCGTTTTAGTTTGATTCATTATTAGAGTAAGTGCTTTGAATGATTTAAATTTAACAAAAAGCAGGGAATTAACAAGCAGAAATTTGAATCAAGCTCTTTTTTACTAGGGTCTGTTGACAATTCGTCTACGTTTGCGACGACGTGTGTTTTTTAGGCAATACTAGGCGCGAAATACGAAATTTAGTCATTCTAAATAAGTAGTTCGTAACGACGTAGTGGCAAAAAACACGCTAGTCCCGAAGGGTTGTGGCTAAAATTATCTCAGTACGTTATGAAACTCGGAAATAGTCCCGCTATTCTCTTCGTTTCCTGCTTTACGACGTATACGTCTCATGCTCAATTTTAACCTACAACGCAAACCATTTATGAAATGTCAACAGACCCTAATGGATCTTAGCCAAAAATCAGCGCCTATAGACGAGGCCAGATACGGATTAAATTCAATGCAAAATACATGATTTAAAGCTTGAGCCATGACTGGCATGGCTCATGTCTCAGGCTGATATCTCAAGTCATCGAGAATGCAGGTGTGATGTATTTAAGCTATTGAAAATCATATTTATTCACCGCTAGATGAGGTGGTCAATGGGGTGTAATAATTATAAATCTAGCATCACTTCAGCAAAATTTTGTTTCTCCAGCATTTCTAAAAATTCATCACCTAGCCGCTGACTTTCTGCCACAGACTGCTTCCACAACTGTTTTCGCTTCTGATCATCCAGACCTTTCATCACAAAATCTTTACGATCCGGTAACCGTCCTAAAGGCAAAGATTTTAGATAGTCTTGAGAAGGCGAGATCAGTAAAGTCCGTGCTTGGTTTGCAGGATTGGCTGTGCGAGATTTAAACATTTTGTCAAACCAGCCTTGGATGATACTGTCGGCAAAATGTGGATATAAAACAATCCCTTTACTTTCAAAAGGCAAATCGATGTGATAGTCGATCAAACCACCATCTCGATACGCGCCTTGTGGCGCATTGGCAATATTTTTTACCGCAGGTGTAACTGCCGGAATCGAACCTGAGGCCATCAGCCAATCCGCAACATTGTGCTGATTAAAATTTAAATAATGGGTTTTAAAAGCGTCATCCTGAATTTTAAATTGTGGGAACTGAGCAGGCTGACAGATGACTCGTTGCATAAATTTATTCAGATGGTTTCTTGAAATTGCATTACTGCCGATAATACCGAGTAAGGAGCTATACAGTGCAAACTTTTGATCACTTTGAAATAAATGTTCTGCTTTGGCTGCGATAATCGTAAGGTGATATTCGGGATGTTCGACCAATTTTTGGCTGTGTTGGTCTAAAATGCTGTACAGCATCTCGCGAGATATTTTCTCAATCTCTGCAATGGTCATCTTTTTATGAAAGGGCAAGTTGATATATAACTCTGCCAAACGCTCAGGACCAAGTAGTTCACCTTGCGCTAAAATTCCAGCAAAGCGCCATGCACCAACAGATGAACCAATTAAAAAACGTCGTTGTTTGGCACGCTGTAGAAAATCACCGAAAATCGCTTGATCCAAGCCCATTAAACCAATGCCTTTGGGGCCGCCAGCTGCGCCGGGAATCATATCGACTTGATGTGCAGATAAGCCTTCTTGTTGTATGTGTTGTTTGGCGAGTGAGCCTGCACGTAAGGTGATTGCTGCAGGGCGTTTTTGTAGAATTTGGGTCATGATTTCACTCACTCAAACGAATATTTTTCATTTTAGAGTGCGTGATAGATTGAACAATGGCGAGAGCTGTCACTCGGTGACTTAGCAGTCATAGACAAAAAAGCCTATTCATTGAATAGGCTGAATCATGTTACTTGGCAATCCGCCAAACTGCTAAAACAGTGGCTAAGACAATCAAGACAATTGAAATATACCACGGTGCAATGATCGCAATAGAAAGCAAAATCGCCATGATACTGCCGAAAATCCAGCTACGTTTTTGTTGTTGTTCCACTTCTAAACGCATCATTTGCAACTCATGCAGTTGTTTAGCATGCCATGCAGATTGATTTTTTAAACCATTTAAGCTATCAACCATCAAGGTTGGGAAATCCTGTGCGCCTAAAAGTAAGTCAGGAATTTTCTGTCCTAACTCTTTTAAGTTTTTCTGAGGATTCATTTGTGCTTTTACCCATTCGCTGAGAATCGGTTTTGCCAGTTTCCAAATGTCGAGTTCAGGATATAAATCGGTGCCTAGACCTTCCACATGTACCAGTGTTTTGAGTAATAACATCAATTGTGGTGGAATTTCTAAATGGAAACGACGCGCAATGTCCATGACTTGAATTAAGATACCCGCAAAGTCCAATTCATGCATCGGTTTGGACACCATTGGTCCAACAGTGCGACGCATTTCACGGGATAGCGCATCTTGATCAGTGCCCGGTGGAATCCAGCCTGCCTGATGCACAATTTGAATCAGTTGTAAGAAGTCGCTGTTCATGACCGCAAGCAACATACGTGCAACGGTCATCTGATCTTGTTTAGATAGCTCACCCATAATTGCACAGTCAAGGGCAATATAACGAGGGTGGCTTGGATTCAAGGTCTCAACAAATACGTTGCCAGGATGCATGTCGGCATGGAAGAAATTGTCACGAAATACTTGCGTAAAGAAAATCGTTAAACCCTTTTCAGCAAGATCTTTACGATCCATCCCAAGCTTTTCAAAGGTTTCAATATCCGAAATGGGAACGCCTGTGATCCGCTCAGCAACCATGACATCTTTGCTGTCCATATAGACTTCAGGCACATACATCATGCTTGAACCTGTGAAGTAATGGCGCATACGACGGGTATTGTCTGCTTCTAACGTAAGATCCAGTTCATTTAAGATCACTTGACGGTAGTTCTGGATGATTTCAGACAAATGCACTGCACGAGCTGCTTCAAGCCGTTTTTCTAAGCTTGCTCCAAGCCATTGCAGAATTTCAAAATCCTGTAGAATCTGACTGCGAATATCTGGACGAGTGACTTTAACCACCACTTCACGACCATCATGTAGTGCAGCAGTATGGACTTGTGCAATAGATGCAGCAGCCAAAGGTTGCTCATCAAAACGGGCAAAAATTGTAGAAATATTGGCTTTCAGTGATTGCTCAATACGCTCTTTTGCAATATTGACCTCGAAGGGTTTAACCCGATCTTGTAATAAAACCAATTGCTGTAAAATTTCAGGTGGAATTAAATCACGACGCGTGGAAAGTAATTGCCCCAGCTTAATTGCCAAAGGCCCCATTTCCTCTAATGCTTCTTTAAGCTTGAGCGGGTTTTTACGTTCTTTACTTGACCATGCCGCAGGGTGTAAGCGAATTAAAGCTAAAGCATGCCGAGCTTTTTCAGGTAATTCTTCCGCAGGGACCAGTGTGTCGAGTCTATAGTGCGCGGCGATGCGCCAAAGTTCGAATAAACGGGCAATATGCGGAATCATATATTAAATTACCTGATCTTGATTTTGAGTAAAGTGAGATTGAAGTTGCTGAATTTTTGCTTCAAGTCGGTCAATATTTTGGTTCAGTTGGCGGGTATCTTGTTGCAGATCATCCATTTGCCAACGCGGAGCCAATACACCCGTGTCTTCTTTTAAAAAGTCTTCTACAAAAAATAAATGACTTTGCAGTGAGCGTTTGAGATGTTTTGGCGCCAGTTGGATTTTGCCAATTTCATGTGCGAGTGCAGGACCAATCCACGGGCTAAGCTGGGCTGCCAAATCAGGCTCAAGCTGTTGGATAATATTTTGAATATCCTGTAACAGGTGATAATCACCTTGTAGCGGAATATTGCCAATATCATCTGCAACAAATAATTTAGCCAATTCAACAACATTCTTTACATGTAGTGTTGCTGTGGCTTCTACAATCGCAACATTTTTGTCAAAAGGACGTTGTTCAAAAATTGAAGGCGTTTCGCTTTTACCAGTCACAGTCGGTTCAAGACGGATTTTATTTTGATCAAAGTAAACATCAACAGAAAGCTGAGGCGTATCCATCACGACACGCAACAGTTTGCCTTGTAACTGATTAAATTGGATGCGGGTAATTGCATCCAAGTTAATACACTGATTGATTAATCGTTCAACTGCACCGAGTGCCAGAATTGACCACATAATTCAACCTTGCTGGTTATATCTTGGGGAAATTACAGTTTAAAGCCACGGTGTACCGCCACAATACCACCGGTTAAATTGTGGTAATCGCAGTTTTGGAAACCGGCATTTTCCATCATACCTTTTAAGGTACGTTGGTCTGGATGCATACGAATAGATTCAGCCAAATACTTATAACTTTCCGCATCATTGGCAACAATTTTACCCATAAATGGTAAAGCGGTGAATGAATAGAAATCATATAGCTTTGAAAATGGTTCAAATACTGGTTTTGAGAATTCGAGCACCAATAAACGACCACCTGGCTTTAATACACGATACATTGCTTGAAGTGCTGCATCCTTATCGGTCACATTACGTAGACCAAAACTGATAGTGAGCAAGTCAAAACTATTGTCTGCAAATGGCTCTAAGGTTTCAGCATTGGCCAATACAAAATCAACATTGGTACAGCCAGCATCAATCAAACGATCACGACCAACATTCAACATTGACTCGTTAATATCGGATAAAACCACATGACCTGTCGGGCCAACTTCACGGCTGAAAACTTTGGCTAAGTCACCTGTACCGCCTGCAATATCAAGCACGTGCTGACCACGACGTACACCTGACATATTAATCGCAAAGCGTTTCCAGAGGCGGTGGATACCGAATGACATTAAATCATTCATAATGTCGTATTTGCTTGCTACAGAATGGAAGACTTCAGCGACTTTTTGCGCTTTTTCTTCACTATTAACAGTTTTGTAGCCGAAATGCGTGGTTGCACCGACATTACCAGTATTGGCACCACGTGGGAGGTTGTATTTTGGTACAGTCCCAGAAACTGGCGTATCTACCAGTTGTTGCTGCAAGGACTGTTGTTGACCTTGTGGAGTACCTTGCGGTAATGGTTCTGTTAGAAATGGACTCACTTTGTCTGTATTCGTTGCCGTTTCAGCAGGGGCTGTAGGCTTTTGGTTTTCATTCGACATTTGAGTCACTCCTGAACACAAAAATGGGAAATTTTATATTGCTCTGCATAATGACAGATTCTGCATAATTTTGCAGTCCTCATCATGAAATTGTTATGAATAATATACAAAAACCGATCTTAGAGATCGGTTTGATACAGCCAAAAATTAAATTAATCCTGAAATGGATTGGGATCTCCTGCATGCACTTTTTCGACAATATCACGTTCTTTTAGGGTAAATGCATGGATAAAATCAGCTGCGGATTTCATCGGTTTCATCGCAATAAAACCTTCGCCAATAAAGTCATACATCAATTCAAATTTATATTTGATTGCCGTGCCTTTACACATTTTAAATGCAGTATGCATAATGAATGAACGCATGTATTTGTCTAGTGCACCACCTAAATCATCCAATAAACCCAGCTGTTGTTGGCGGGCTTCTGCTTGATCTAGTTTCAGCAAGGTCAGTCGCATCATTTCATCATCAATCACTTGGTCAACAGGGTAATCCTTAAGTAATTGTGCCGCGACCTGCTCATCAAGTTGCATGGCAAGTACCGCCAATCCAACGGATTTTAAACCAGTCTTAATGGCATTTTCAGGGAGAATTTTTTCTGCTTTATGTGCATATTTTAGTAAGCGTTCAATCTGTATTGCCAAATCATCAAATTCAGGCCCACCATATAAGCGGTTGATAAAATATTTTGCCATCAATTGATTTTCTTTTTGATTAAACAGCGCATGATGAGTCTTTTCAATACGCATTTTTAACCAGTCCTGCGCTTCATGCAGGCGTTTTTCTAGAATTGGGTCAGTGTGATAACTCAATTGTTGATATTGTTCTAAAAGCTGATCAAGTGCAGCAAGTTTTGACATACAAAAACTCTAGATTTCGTTTAGCAACAGCATAAAGGCAGTTGGCACGTATCACTATGACAAAAGTTAAAAAACAATAGAGAAATATGGTCAGTGGATTTTTAAATAAACAATATCAAAGATTTTATACAGAAAATAATATAACTCTGTTTTAGGGAATGGGTATACTCAATTGAAGTTTCAGACCATAGAGAAGCAGATGATTGAAGAACAATTAGCGTTTGCGTTGCGTGATGAAGAAGAGTTATCCGTTGATCTGATTGAGGCACAATATGCCTTAAAGAATTCTAAAGATAAAAATAATGCCAAAAGCTTGGTCATTTTAGTCAGTGGTATTGAGCTTGCGGGGAAAGGGGAAGCGGTTAAACAATTACGTGAATGGGTTGATCCTCGCTACTTACGAGTTAAAGCAGATCCAGCCAGTTTATTTAGCAGTAAACAAAGTTTTTGGCAGCCTTATGCACGGCATATCCCATCAGAAGGTCAAATTCAGCTGTTCTTTGGCAATTGGTACAGTGACTTATTGTCAACAGCGATGCATGTTTCTAAACCCTTAGATGAAACCTTGTTCGATACCTATATTGAAAATATGCGTGCTTATGAACAAGACCTAAAAAATAATCATGTCGATGTGATTAAAATCTGGTTTGATCTACCGTGGAAAAGCTTACAAAAACGTTTAGATTCAATGGATGCGTCAGAACAGCATTGGCATAAGCTAATGGGTTTGGATTGGCGCAATAAAAAACAATACGACATCGTACAAAATTTACGGCAACGTTTTACTGATGATTGGTATGTGATTGACTGCGAAGATTGTGTTGCCCGAGATCAACAGTTTGCCCAATATATTTTGCAAGCGTTAAAGCAGTTGCCTCGACACAAAACAGCGGTGAGAACCAAGTGGAAACAGGCAACTGTGCCTGAGTCTTTATTGCAACCTTCTACAGAAGAATTGGATAAAGACCAATACAAAGCCGAATTAAAGAAATTAACCAAAAAAGTATCAGAAGCGCTACGCAATGATTCACGCAATGTCATCATAACCTTTGAAGGCATGGATGCCGCAGGTAAAGGTGGGGCAATCAAGCGGATTGTGAAAAATCTTGATCCGCGTGAATACGAGATTTATACCATTGCCGCACCAGAACAATATGAATTGCGCCGACCCTATTTATGGCGTTTTTGGACCAAGATTCAACCCGAGGAAAAGATCAGCATTTTTGATCGTACTTGGTATGGCCGAGTATTGGTTGAACGTATTGAAGGCTTTGCCAAGCCTGCGGAATGGCAACGTGCCTATGATGAAATTAATCGCTTTGAAAAAGATTTAACGGATAATCAAACCGTGTTGGTTAAATTCTGGTTGGCAATCAGCAAAGATGAACAAGAAGCACGTTTTAAAGCACGTGAACAAACACCGCATAAACGCTTTAAAATTACCCCTGATGACTGGCGAAATCGTGGACATTGGGACGATTATTTAAATGCTGCTGCGGATATGTTTGAACGAACCGATACTGAGTATGCGCCGTGGCATGTGGTTGCGACCAATGATAAGTACACGGCACGTATTCAAATCCTTAAAACGATTTTAAAGCAGCTAAAAGCGGATTGATTGTTTGCTAGCAACAGCTAAGTTGAGGTTATAAATAGTATCGCACTAAAGAATAGATGCTCTTATTCTACGCTTTAGTGTGATACCAATCACAATGATCAATGGGACAAAAGATCCTAATCTAATGGATGCCCCAGAATTTTTTTAAGTAAAAATTTTAAAGCAATTTTTTCGGCGGGATTTAATGCGGCGAGGGTTAAGTCACTAATACTTGCAGCAATCGGAATCGCTTGTGAAAGCTCTTGAATACCCGATGGTGTAATATGAATCAACACCTTGCGTTTGTCATGTTGATCAGGATCTTGTGAAATAAAAAGCTTGTCTTTTAATCGCTGGATAATGCCACGAATGGTTGCTTGGTCGATACCAGTTTCCTCAACCAGTTCTTTTTGCGAACATTCTTTTAATTTATTGATGGCATAAAGTACAGCGAACTGAACCGAGGTGAGGCGAGTTTCATCCAAACTTTGTTGAAAAATCGTTAAATGATGAAAGTAAGTCCGTCTAAGTAAATATCCCACTTGTTCTTCAATTACATATTCATCATTCATGTTTGACTTCTTTATCATGTGAGGAAAATTAGACCCGAAGATTTAAAATATTGAAGCTTTTTTTAAACTTTAACAGGGCCAGTATAAAAGGATTGCATAAAAATAACGACCATAATGCTACTTGGTCGTTATGCTTTGGTTGGATGTATTAAACATTTGATTTTAATAGTTAGTTTCTTCGCGTTAGCTGAGCGCTATAGGAACGCCTTGATCAACAACCACTAAGTCATCGAGTTTCACTGTGCAATTTCGAAGTGGAATATCCATATGACATGGTGTCTTACGGCTACCACCTACTTCTGTGTTGGGTCCCGTTGAAAATAAAAAGTTACCATTAAAAGCACGTGCATCCATACACATTCCATCATTTTTATCATGCAAACCCATCGCTGTCCATTGTGCTCGAGGTTGTAAGCCCCAACCAATGTGTGAAATTCCATACACCTCTGGATCATTAAAATATTTCATATAATCACGGAGATATTCTGCTTCAAATCCACCATGAATTTGAGTAATTACCCCCTTTTCGATTTCTAAAGTGACTCTTTCACGGGCATAGGTTTTAAAGGGTAATAAAATATCACCAATATCTAAAACCAAGATGCCTTCTGCCATATTTTCATTGGGCCAAGTGAATAAGAAACCACTCGGCCAGTGATCCCAGCGCCCAACTTCGTCAGCAAAGCCATATTCAGTTACAGCAGGGTATTGCCCAAGCGGAGCATAAAAATCTGTGCCTGCCTTTGAGGTTACATGCATACTTTTCGCTTTCTTTAAGTATTTTTCAGCAGTTTGAACCCGATGTTTGTCTTCTTGTGTGGGCAGCATACGAGCGAGAATTTCTGGGGGTTCCACGGCCAGTAAAATTCGTGTTCCTGTTTTTAAAATCTGTTCTTGTTCTGGTGAGTGCAGCAACATCATGGTGTCAATGATGAGGTCGACAGATTCAAGTGCTTGTTGTGCAGCAAAATTACCCGTTAATGCAGTATCACCACAATAAGCGGTCATATCGTTCCCCATGGCTTGGGGATGATTAAATGAAGGTAATTCTAAAATAAATACTTTGGCTTTTAACCGACATGCTGCATCAAGTGCGGCTTGAACGGTTTGTTGATGTGAATAATGACTTTTTAAAATCGCCACACTTTGTGTTTCATCGACTTTGGATAAGGTTAAAACATGCTCAAACATTTGGGTCAGTTCAGTGCTATTTACAGGCATGATGGTGCTCCTTTTTCATCGCTGTTTTTTGTATTTTTAAAGAGTATACACTTTGATATGGTAAGTTGTACATTTATTACATCATTGTAATTAAATTAATTATTAATGATAAACAAATATTTAATTGATTTTATGGGTTGAGATTTGTTTGAGAATTTAAAGTGTATAGACTTTAATATTGTCGTGGGGTATATCTATTAAAAGAAAAATTTGTTTGATGGAGTAAACAATGAATAAAGCAAAAAAAATTGCAGTGATTGGTGCAGGTCTTGGTGGCGCTTCAATGGGGCTGCTACTACAGAGAGCGGGTTTTGATGTTGATGTCTATGAACAAGCAGCAGAATTTTCTCGTTTAGGTGCTGGTATTCATATTGGCCCAAACATTATGAAAATCTTTCGAGAAATGGGTTTAGAGCAAGATTTGGAAGACATGGGATGTCATCCAACGCATTGGGTCAGCCGTGATGGAAATACTGCAGACTATATGTCCAATGTTGGTTTGACTGGATATGGGGCAACCTATATCACGATTCATCGTGGTGATATGCATGCCCGACAAATCGAAGCATTGCGGCAAGACAAATTACATTTTGCCAAGCGCTTAAGTGCTGTTACTCAAAAGCTAGAAGGAGTAAGGCTAAGCTTTGAGGATGGCACAGTAAGTGATGTTGATATTGTGATTGGTGCTGATGGGATTAACTCAAAAATTCGAGAAATCATTCTTGGACCAGAAGCCCCTTTATACAGTGGTTGGGTTGCGCACCGTGCCATGATTAAAGGAGAACAATTAGAGAAATTAAAACAGCAATTTGATTTAGATGATTGTGTCAAATGGTGGTATGAGGATCGCCATATGATGGCTTATTACACCACCAAAGAACGTGATGAGTACTACTTTGTTACAGGTGTGCCTCATCCAGCATGGGATTTCCAAGGGCAAAGTTTTGTGCCTTGCTCAAAACAAGAACTATTTGAAACATTTAAAGATTTTCATCCAACCATTCAAGCCATGATTGAAGCCAGTGAAGATATTACCAAGTGGCCATTAAACAATCGTAATCCGTTACCGATATGGAGTAATGGCCGTATGGTGTTGCTTGGTGATGCTTGTCACCCCATGAAACCGCATATGGCACAAGGCGCAGGTATGGCGATTGAAGATGCCGCAATGCTCACGCGCTGTTTGCTGCAAACAGGTTTGGACCACTATCAGGAGGCGTTCAAATTATATGAACAAAACCGTAAACAACGTGCCAGTCGAGTGCAAGAAGTTTCCAATGCCAATACCTTCTTAAAAAGCCAAGAAGATCCAGCTTGGGTGTATGGATATGATGTATATGCACAAGCGTTAAATGAGGAGGAGGCCGTATGAGTCAATTCCTGTATGGGTCAAATGTGGCAGTCAATCAAGTCCGCTTGCATTATCTTCGTTATGGTGGGAGAGGGCATGCTTTGGTGTTGATCCCCGGGATTACCAGTCCTGCCATTACTTGGGGATTTGTAGCGGAAAAATTAGCACAATTTTTTGATGTCTATGTTTTGGATATTCGAGGCCGAGGGCTGTCTTCTTCGGGGGAGCATCTGCAATATGACACCGATACCTGTGCGCAAGATATTCTAGATTTTGTTAAAAAATTGGACTTGGAATCTTATTATTTGGTTGGGCACTCGATGGGCGCGCGTTTTGCGATTCGTTGTGCTGCGTTTGAACCGAAAGGTTTGAAAAAAATAGTCTTGATTGATCCACCTGTCTCAGGTCCAGGACGACGTGTTTATCCGAGCCAATTATCCTGGTATGTCGATTCTATTCAGCAAGCGATTCAGGGGATGAATGCAGAAGACATGAAGCAATATTGCCCATCTTGGACTTTAGCGCAAAGACAATTACGTGCAGAGTGGCTACATAGTTGTTATTTACCAGCCGTTATCAAGTCTTTTCATGATTTTCATCATGTTGATATTCATCAATATATCTCAAAAATCAAAGTACCAACTTTATTAATGGTGGCTGGCAAAGGCGATGTGATCTCGGCAGGCGATATTGCAGAAATCCAATTGCTTAATTCACAGATTTTGGTGAGCCGTGTGGAAAATGCAGGGCATATGATTCCTTGGGATGACTTAAATGGTTTCTTCGCCGGCTTTTCAGATTTTTTAGAACAGAGGCTTATTTAAGGAGAAATGCTCATGCAACGAATTTATAAAATTGGTCAAATCGTACCCAGTTCCAATACCACGATGGAAACTGAAATTCCAGCGATGTTGAAAGCACGTCAGCTGATTCGCCCTGAAACATTTACCTTTCATTCTAGCCGTATGCGGATGAAACATGTCAAGAAAGAAGAGCTTGCGGCAATGGATGCGCAGTCTGATCGTTGTGCTTTAGAACTTTCAGATGCCAAAGTGGATGTGTTGGGATATGCCTGTCTGGTTGCGATTATGTCCATGGGCATCGGTTATCACCGTGAGTCAGAAAAACGTCTCCATCAAGTCACGGTTGATAATGCTGCTGCAGCACCTGTCGTCACCAGTGCGGGGGCTTTGGTTGACTGTTTGAAGCTGATGAAGGCGAAAAAAATTGTTGTTGTTACGCCCTATATGAAACCCTTAACCGAATTGGTGGTGAATTACATTGCTGAAGAGGGTTTTGAAATTCTCGATTATGTGGCCTTAGAAATTGCTGACAACATTGCTGTTGCGCAACATGACCCTGCTGATTTGCCCAACATTGTGCAGAAGCTGAATTACCAAGATGCAGATGTGATTGTGCTTTCAGCATGTGTACAAATGCAGTCACTTTCTGCAGTCGCTAAAGTTGAGGCACTCACGGGTAAGCCCGTGATTTCAGCAGCAATTGCAACAACCTATCAGATGCTTAAAGCAATGGATTTAGAGCCAATTGTACCGGGTGCAGGTGCATTGCTCTCTGGCGCATATGCATAAGGAGTGTGAAATGAATCAACAATCCCTAAATGATAATTACCAAGGCGTGTGGGGAAATCGAATTGGTTTTGGCAAGAAACCCGTGCTGCTGTTGGTCGATTTTATCCAGTCTTATATTACGGCATCTGAGCCTTTATATGCGCCAGATGTGATTACTGCAGTTCAAGAAACCGAAGCGATTTTAGCACTGGCACGTGAACAGAATATTTTAGTGATTCACACCAATATTCTTTATCACGCTAAAAATCAAATTGACGGGGGAATGTGGGTAAAAAAATCACCCGTAATGGCAGCGATGACAGTGGGTAATCCAGCCACTCAATTTTGCCCACAAGTTCAACCGCTCGACACTGAATTGGTGATTACTAAAAATTATGCCAGTGCTTTTTTTGCAACAAGTTTGTCATCGGTTTTAAACGCTGAGGCGATAGATACCGTGATTATTGTGGGTTGTTCGACCAGTGGGTGTGTTCGAGCAACAGCCGTGGATGCTGTGCAACATGGATTTAGAACCATTGTGATCCGTGACTGTGTTGGGGATCGTCATCGTGAACCCCATGAAGCCAATCTGTTTGATATTGATAGTAAGTATGGAGATGTTGTATCAAAACAAGAGGTCTTGAATTATTTCACTCAAAACAAAAATTGATGATTGATACAACTAAAAATTATGGACGTTAGGGTAATAAAAAACCAAGGATAGAATGGTTTTTGGTGATGCATTAAAACAAAAGAGAATGTGCAGATCATCAGTGACATAAAAGCTTTGTTCATTTTGTTCTAAGTATTACAAGAAAAACAACTCACTTGGTTTGTGATCTAAAGGAGTTAGATATGTCTACCAGTGTTGTAAAACCACAAGAAATTTACCCTGAACAAGAAGTTCAGGTTTATAAAAAAGTGATTTGGAAACTGATTCCATTCCTGTGTTTCTGTTATATCGCAGCCTATTTAGACCGAATTAATGTCGGGATTGCCAAATTACACATGTTAAATGATGTGAACTTGAGTGAAGCTGCGTTTGGGTTAGGCGCAGGACTTTTCTTTGTTGGCTATATTATTTTTGAAGTACCCAGTAACTTGGTTCTGGAAAAGGTTGGCGCAAAAATTTGGATTGCGCGGATTATGATTACATGGGGGATTTTGTCTGGTTTAACCATGTTTGTGACCACACCGATGCAGTTTTATGCGCTGCGGTTTCTGCTCGGTGCTGCGGAAGCAGGCTTTTTACCTGGGGTTTTGTATTATTTAACCACATGGTTCCCGTCGTATTATCGCGCTAAGATCATTGCCTTATTTATGATTGGTTTACCCTTGGCGGTGATTATTGGTAGTCCGCTTTCAGGTTGGATCATGACCACCTTTGATCAAGTTTATGGCTGGGCAGGTTGGCAATGGTTGTTCTTTTTAGAGGCACTTCCAAGCGTGATCTTGGGTATTTTGACATTTAAAATGTTACCGAATCACTTTTCCAAAGCCAAATGGCTCAATGATGCTGAAAAATCAATCATTGAAAAAAACCTCAATAAAGATTTAGAAGGCAATGACTCTGCAAAACAAAAGCATAGTTTTAAAGATGGATTTTTCAATACCAATATCCTGAAACTCGGTGCAATTAATTTTTCGATGTTGCTGTGTACCTATTCTATGGGCTTTTGGTTGCCGACATTTATTAAAACCACAGGCGTTGCCAACTTATTAAATATCGGATTACTGGTTGCCATTCCAAGTATTGTTGGTTTGATTGCAATGTTGGTCATTGGGCGGAGCTCAGATAAATACAGAGAGCGTCGTTGGCATATGGTCGTACCATTTATTTTTGGTGCAGTCGCACTGTTTTTAACCACAATGTTTAGTAGCAATATTGTGATGACTTTGATTTTGTTCTCGATTGCCGCGATTGCGACCACAGGCACCATTCCCGTGTTCTTTAGTCTTCCTGCAACTTTTTTATCAGGAACTGCGGCGGCGACAGGGTTTGCACTGGCGTGTTCTATTGCCAACATTGCCGGCTTAGTCAGTAACACTTTGGTGGGTTATGCCATTCAGATTACCGGTAAACCAGAAGGCGCACTCATCGTGTTCTCAGCATGTTTATTGTTGAGTTGCTTCATTGTGCTGTCTTTGCCTAAAACTTTAGTAAACAAATAAATTAAAAAAATTGAATGGCAATGCGTTCGGGAGAACAAATTGCTGAGGAGGTTCTCATGTTAAAAATTAAATATTTAGGATTAATTGTATCGAGTTTGATCTCATTTCAAGCCTATGCCAATGCACAACCTTCACCGTTCCAATGGGAAACTGAAGATGGTTTAAAACAATTGAAATTAGGCGGTTTTGTCCGAACCAATTATCGCGATGAGCGATGGGAAAGCCCCAATAATGGCAAGTTTTTGTTTGATAATGCCCGTTTAAATATTAAGGGCAAATATGATCAATTTTATTTGGATGTAAGTTATGCCTTCCAAAGTGATCATAAACGTTCTGTTGAACATGGTTTTGTCGGCTATAAGCCTGATGACAATAATGATTTTCAGGCCGGAATTATTTATAAGCCTTTTGGGATTTATCCATTCCCAGAGCATGCCTGGACTTTCCCGATCCCATTTTTCTTGGGATTTGCCGACAGTGTAGCGCCGGGATTGAGTTGGAAAAACACCTCGCCAACACATGATTTTACCGTGGCGTATATGCCAATCATGAGTCCAGGCAATATTCGTTATTCGCCTGAGTCAGGTTCGGCGGATAAATTGGATAATGTGCTACCTCACCAACAGCAATATCTCAATGAAAAAAGAAATCAGCTCAATCTGCGTTATGCCCATAAAATGGATTTGGAATTTGGTAAACAGGAGTTTGGTGTCAGTGGGGCATATTCACAATTGCGTAATAAAGCGACGGATAAAAATGGCGATTATTATGCATTTGGAGTGCATGGCTTAAACAATTACGAAAAATGGAATGTGCAAACTTCAGCGATTCGCTATAAATATGATGCAAAAAACACGGAGGGTGTAAATAATGATCAAATTTTAATGCAAGCGAATGGTATAACACCTGCTTATTTTGTCGCAGCTGAAGGGACGATTGGTTCGTTTAATATCGGTTATACCCAACCTGTGCAAACCAAGTATTTTCCTAATTTAAAAACTGTAAAATTCTATAATGATTATAGTGTGTTATGGAAAGACAAAGCCGGCTGGGATCGCTCGCAAATGGACACCTTTGGAGTGCAGTTTAATGCAATGCCTTTCTTAATTTGGGTAGATGGAAGTGTCGGGAAGAATGTCAATGTGTTGGGTGGGGCTAAAAACGCAACTGGCTATACCTCGACGAATTCGGACTATAGTAATGACTGGAAATTTAGGTGGAATATTAACGTCGGATATAACTTTTAGTCTTGATCTATGAGGGAATAAATGGAATTGACAGTCAATAATCTGGTCGAAGCAGTGATTTTAAATCGACATTCTGTACGTGCATATACAGATCAGGCTGTAGATCCTGAGATCATTCAGGATCTGCTGCGAAAAGCCAGTTATGCACCCTCTGGAACCAATACGCAACCGTGGAAAGTCTATGTGGTTCAGGGCAATAGCAAATTGAGGATTAGCCAGCAAGTGATTGCAGCGGCGGATTCCATTTATTCTGGTCAATGTTCAAGAAGCGAATTTAGCGCCCCTTATCTTTATTATCCTGAGCAATGGTTTGAACCGTATATGAGCCGTAGACGGGAGAATGGTTGGGGGATGTATGCTGTACTGGGTATTAGCAAACAACAACGAGAGGAAATGCACCAACAACAGCTTCGAAATTTTAAGTTTTTTGATGCGCCTGTTGGTTTATTTTTTACCACACATCGTCAATTAGAAGCGGGCGCAAAAATGGCGATCGCCATGTTGATGCAAAATATTATGTTACTTGCAAAAGCGCAGGGCTTAGACACCTGTCCCCAAGCATCATGGAATGATTATCACAAGATTATCATGCCAATTTTAGGTGCTACAGATGATGAACAATTGGTTTGTGGCATGTCTTTAGGCTATGCCGATGTGAATGAGAAAATTAATTCTTTTCATCCCTCACGACTCAGTCTTGAAGAATTTGCTGTATTTTTACAATGAACAAAGAGATATCATCTGATATCTCTTTGTTTTACTAAGTATAGATCTTAAAGTATGGCAGCGCTTAGCTGACTAACTTTTGCGTTTGTTTATTTTGAATATTTTTGGCTAATTTATAACATTCATCTACATGCGCTTCAGCAACTTTTTTCATCACAATATAGCCTAAACTTGCTGCAATGATTGAGCCACCCAATGGGATAAACTTGGTCACTTGTTTGGTAATGATTTTAGCTGCCATATTATTTAATGATGCCTTTACCGCAGTACGCGCAACCACTAAACCAGAAAACTCAAAACCACGTTTGCGTAATTCATTCCAATGAATTTTCTTGGTTGCAGGATCATAAACACTGATTTGATCTGGTGCTAAACCAAAGCGGGCATTGATTTCAGGAATTAGAAGCGACAGCATCCCGACATCAATCACCACATCTAAAAACGGAACAGGAATTACTGCGACACCAGCAGAGACATAAGAGCGCTTTTTCACTTGCTCCAAGCATTCATCACGAATTTGTTCTAAGTTTAAGCTTGGATCGATTGCGTCTGGAAGTTTATCAATTTTCATAAAACAATTACCTTTGTTTCAAGCTTTTTCTCATATTTTTGAAAATGCATGTTTAAGCTTGAAATTGTGAAGTTATTTCCAAATAATGTTTTAAAAATGCCATAGTATGGTGTTGTTGTATAGTGGCGAATGTTTATGTTTTGTGCATAAACGTAGACAATAGAAGATTGAAAGTTGAGGGATTATGGCCATTCATGTGATTCAAAGCCAACGCATTGATGTCTTGGTGCAAGGGCTTTTGCAAAATACCATTCGGCCATCTAAGAATCCTTTTGCAGTCTTGCAAACACAACATTTTATTGTCCCAAGCCCTGCGGTACAAGAATGGTTGAGCCAACGTATTGCTGAACAACAAGGCATTAGTGCCAACAGCCAATTTCATCAACGTATTCGTGGTTTTCAGTGGTTTGCTTATCAGCAAGTTTTAGACGACAAAGACAAAGTCCGTAAAGCCAATATTCCGCGTTTGATTATGAAGTGGCGAATTTATCAAACGTTGAAAAGTTTTATTGAGCAGGATGAAAATAGCTTAGCCCAAGAGCATCCTTTGCATGGCATTATCCAGCGTATTTATGATGCAGCCTCGCAACTGGAACAAGGTTTAGAGAAGCAACTCAAAAAACAAAGTATGTTGTATTGGGTCTCTGAACAAGTGTCAAAATTGTTCAGTCACTACATGCTGTATCGTGGAGACTGTCAACGCGGTTGCCAACAGAACAATGGACAAGCATGTAGTTGCCCAAGCAATTGGCTAGGGCAGTGGGGACGTGGTCAAGCACTTAACCTCGAACAACAATTCTTTAAAACCAATCAACAAATTTCAGCATTTACTTTAAATCAAGCACAAGAGCTGGAAACTTGGCAACGTTGGTTGTGGCAACATACATTTCATGATGATTTTATTGAAATGCAAAGTATTGATCATGATTTTTGGCAAATCATGGATGATGATCTACAACGCCCTCAAGCCTTAAAGAAATTACCCAGCCAGCTGATTATCTTTACTTTATTGGATTTACCACCAAGTCAATTACAGTTTTTAAGACGACTGGGACAATATTTGGATGTGGTGATTTTACATTACAACCCATCACAAGAATATTGGGCTGACAGTGTCGATCCAAACTGGAAAAAACAATATGATTTGCGGGTAAAGGCGCGTTTTGTCAGTAAGTATCCCAAAGCGACCGATGCAGATATTCAAAAGTTTTTTGATGAATTTACTTTGAATTTTAATGCGGAAATTCGTGAATCACGACATCCATTATTAACCCGTTTTGGTAAACAAGCCCGTGACCACTTTTCGATCTTGTCCAATCTGTCTTCAGGTGAAGAAGGGCAATGGGTGGATGCCTTTGTCGATGAAGAGCCGATTCATTTATTAAGCAAATTACAATCGGATATTTTGTATTTGGTTGAGCCTGAACCGCATGCTTATCCAATTGCCAAAACGGATGATTCGATTCAAATCCATGTGTGTCATTCGTCTTTACGACAGCTTGAAGTATTAAAAGACCAGTTGGTTGCTTGGCTGATGAAAAGCACTGCTGAACAACCACATCGCCCAAGTGATGTTTTGGTGTTAGTGCCAGATTTAAAACAAATTGAACCACTTATTCGCAGTGTATTTCCACATACACCAAACCAAGACAGTATTTATCTGCCAGTGAAGATTGCTGGAGTAACGCAACTGGATGCCAATAATGCTTGGCGTGCTGTTTTAGGCCGTATTCAATTGGTTGAAGGTCGTTTTAGTGTTGAGGATTTCGCAGATTGGTTAAGTTTAAATGCCACGCAATTACGTTATGGTCTAGATATTTCAAACACAGAAAGAATGATTGAGTTATTGATCAATGCTGGGTTTAAACGTGGTCTAGATGCACAACATTTACGACGATCTTTAAGTCAGGATGATGAAGATTTCCGTTTTAGTTTTAAATTTGCCCTTGATCGTTTGGCTTTAGGTATTGCGATTCCAGAGCATACAATTTTTGAAAATACCCTAAGTTATGCCCAAATTTTGCAAAGTGATTTTGAGTTAGTGGCTAAACTGATTCAGATTTATCAAGATTTTGATGTGCGCCGTGACTGGATGATTGCGCATGAGTTGGGGAAAAATACCACGTTAAAATGCAATGTTGAGGCGTGGTTAAAACTGCTGATGCAAGACATTATTGAGTTTGAACAAGCCGGTGTTGAGTCGTTACAAGTCGTACGTGAAATTGTCAAAAAACAAGAGCGTATGCTGACCTTAGCCAGTTTTTATGATGAACATGCGCAACCCATTCTTAAAAATATTTATTTACCTTTACCCTATCTATTGAATGAAATTCAAAATTTATTAGAAGGTCAAATCGATCAGGCTTTACCGACAGGACAGATTACCTTTAGCCAAATTGGCCAGATTCGTCCTTTGCCTTATAAGTTGATCGTCCTGTTAAATTTGGATGGGGGTAAATTTTCAGATCGAAATGTGCATTTACCCTTTGATTTAATGCAAATTCTCAAGCCACAGTTGGGGGATCGTTCCCGCCTAGATGATGATCAAGGCGCTTTCCTTGATGCTTTATTATTGGCGCAGGAAAATCTATGGTTATTCTATAATGGCTTTGATGTGAGTGATGGTGAAGTTCGTGAGCCATCCAGCGTGTTACAGGAATTGATCAACCATATTGCCCTGATTGCCCAATCTGAAACGGCATTATCTACGGACAATAAGGATATCAGTCCTGTTGATCAGATGATTGAGCTGAAGGGGATTCAAGTTCCTGAACATTTGCAGTGTTTATATCATATTCACAGCTTACAACCTTTTGATCCACATGGTTTTGAGTCAACCACACCGCTTCGTTTTCAAGATCAATGGTTCAATGTTGCACAACACATCCGTCAAGCGGAAATGCTTGCTAAACGTGAGGCTTGGGCAAATACACAATATCCTGTTGTTCAAGAAGAGCTCACTGTTTTGGATGCGCGACAGTGGATTCAAGATGTCACTTTCCCAGCACAGTTATATTTAAAAACTTTAGGCGTAGAGAATCTGCGCTCAGAAGATATTCCCGCAATGAACGAACCCTTAATTCTGGATGGTTTGGCACGTTATCAGATTCGAGATTTCTTGCAGAAACAATCGGCTCATTCTGCTGAAGACTCTTGGTCTCAAGAGATTGGATTACTGCAAAATCAATTACCGATTGGCAAGGTCCAGCACAGCGCATGGCAAATCAGTTTGGCGGAGCAAGACAGTTTAAAAGAGCGGTTACAGCGTTATGCTGCTGATGTGACGGTGACAACGCAACGCCAATGGCGAATTGACGCTGGTTTGGTTATGAATATCACAGTACCTCAGCAAGCAGGGCAGCATTGGGTGAGTTTGGATGCGTCAAGCGGTCGTGCTAAACGTCGTGCCAAAGTTTGGTTAGAATATTTACTTTGGTTAAGCTATTTAAATGTCGATGCTGAAAAGTCTAAAACGCTACAACGTATTGCGGTATTTAGTGATGTCACGATCATCAGTACTGGGTTATGTTCAGAACAGGCGAAAGCATATTTATTACCGTGGTTTAAAGCATTTGCCTATGCCCAATCGGAACCTCTGGTTCTGCCTGCGGCTTTGTTATTAAAACCCGCTGAAAATAATAAGCAGTTGCAATGGTCACTCGGGACGGTTGAAGCTGGCTTAGCTGCACATCGTTTAAATGAACATGGTTTAAATGCGGATACACAACATCATGTGGAAAGCATGTTGATCGATAACTTTGCAGATCTTTTAAATGAATGGAATAAAAGCGATGCGTTTCTACCTTATGATTT
The DNA here is from genome assembly GCF_059422385.1 of Acinetobacter sp. GW821-FHT01E09. Lineage (NCBI taxonomy): Bacteria > Pseudomonadati > Pseudomonadota > Gammaproteobacteria > Moraxellales > Moraxellaceae > Acinetobacter > Acinetobacter sp. GW821-FHT01E09. Next base: position 4,226,742 of record NZ_JBWKWU010000001.1, on the reverse strand, counting down.
GACTGAAATGGAATGGAGTAAAAAGCATCGGGATTGGCAATTTATTTTGCAAGAACAAGATGCAACCGCATTGTTAAAACATGCCTGTGATCATTTTGGCTATGCGTTGTATCAGCCGATTTATCAGCATCAATTTGTTGCGGAGGAATAAACATGACTTCCGTAAATTCACAGTTACCAGCAGCACAAAACGGCACAGCCAAAAAAGTTTCGATTCAGCCGATTGAAGATATGCAATTTTCAGGATTGCACTGGATCGAAGCTTCAGCAGGTACAGGTAAAACCTATACGCTCTCAAGCTTGATGGTGCGGATTTTTTTAGAAAAATACTTACCGAGCCAAGTCATTGCGACCACATTTACCCGTAAAGCTGCGGCAGAATTGAAAACACGTATTCGCTTACGATTACAGGAAACATATCGCTATTTTGATTCGTGTCGAGAATTAACCGAAGCGCAAGTCTTGACCAAGGCAGCCCAAGAGTCAGATCCATTATTTTCTAAAGTATTAAAAATGTTTGCCTCGCGGATTGCGTATGCCTGTGAACGCTTGAAATTGGTGATTGATCAACTGGATGAACTTTTTGTCGGGACTTTAGACAGTTTTAGTCAGAAATTACTGCGTGAGTTTGCTTTTGAAAGTGGCAAAATTGAGCGGGCTGAAATTACTGATGATGCGAAAAGTTATAGCCAGCAATTGATTCATGATGTACTTCGTGCATGGATTCAAAAACAGCCCCAAGATATTGTGGATAGCTTGATGTTTGCGGGCGAGTTACATGGTGTCGATTATTATGTTGCAACGGTGGAACAAAGCTTAAATTTTGCCTCGGCAAATTTTATTGAGCCTAAATTTTCCAATGCAGATGTTCAGCTATTTCAACAGGCGATTGAACAGCTTGCCAAGATTCAACTGGATCAATTGCTGACTTTGCAAAGTTATTATTTATTGGATGGCGAGTTTTATAAATTTGCGAATGGGACAAAATTTAGAAATGATCGATTGAATCGTATTTTTACCAAGAGCTTGCCGCGAATTATTCAAACCCTACAACAGCATGACTATAAGCACTATCTAAGTTCAAAGCTGAGTGCTGAAAAGTCCGACTTTGCAACCTTGATTAAGGTGATTCGGGAGCAGCAAATTTTTAAAAAAGCCGCACCTGAAAATGTACAATCCGATTTTTATCAACACACGCTTATTCAACAATTACTCAGTATTTATGCGCAGATTGAGATATATGAAAATCAACTGCTTGGAACCAATACATTCTTAAAATACTATTTGGCAAAAGAAGTTAAAACACGCTTACCACAAGTGTTACAGCAAAAGGGTGAAACCACCTTTGCGCAACAAATTCGTACCCTTGCAGAGGCTTTGCAAGGCGAACAAGACCAGCGTTTTGCGAGCTTTGTACATGCGCGTTATCCACTGATTCTGGTCGATGAATTTCAGGATACCAACCAAGATCAAGATGATATGTTGGCACAAATTTGGCGGCATCCCAATCGTGTCAAACAGGGTTGTATGATTATGGTCGGAGACCGTAAACAGGCAATTTATGGTTTCCGTGGTGGGGACATGTTGACCTTTTTAAAAGCACATCAGGATGTGTTTGGCAAAGCAGGGCATGAATATAATCTGATTTTTAATCATCGCTCAGTCAAGCCTTTGGTTGAAGTGGTTGATGCCTTATTTCAACGCCAGATGGATTTTGGTGAACAGGTCTGGTATACCCCAGTACAAGCAGGTCCTCGTCCGCATCCCGATCTGCTGGATCAAGGTCATGTCAATCCACAGCCTTTAAGGTGGATCAAGCTTGAAGATAAAAATCAAGAAGCTGAGCAAGTGGCATGGAAAATTCGTGAGCTACTGAATCAGGGGATTCAAGGCAGTTTATATTTTATTGAAAAATCAGTGCATCGTGCAGTAGATGAAAATGATATCGCCATCCTCTCCAAAAACCATGATGGCTTAGATAAAGCACAATCCGCGTTGGAATTTTTAGGGATTCGAACCAGTCGACCCTCGAAAAAAAGTGTTTTTGAAAGTCAGATTGCAGGTGATGTTGGGGCTGTGCTTGCTGCAATTTTGCATCCTTATCAAGAAGCCAAAGTAAAACGGGCTTTGTTAAGCCGCCTGATCGGCTTTGATTTAAAAGCGTTGATTGCCTTGGAACAGCATGCCGATGGTTTGAGTGTCTATATTGAACTGTTCGATCAGATTCGTGAGCTGTGGCTCAATCAAGGGTTTTTAACGGCTTGGCAATATCTGCTTAACCAATTTTCTGTCTGGACAAAATTGGTGGAAAAACACAGTCGTGACAATGAACGTGTGGTGGTGAATTTACGTCATTTAACAGAGTTATTGAGCCAGCACAGTGAAAACTATCAAGGTGCACAAAATCTTTATCATTGGTATTTAAAACAACTGACTTCACCGATGGAGAGAGAGTGGGAGATGGAACGGAAACTGTCCAATGAGGCAGGGGTTCAGTTGATGACCATTCACCAATCCAAAGGGCTTGAATTTAAGTTTGTGTTTTTATTGGGCGCTGATAAAGACTTTAAAGAGATCAATAAAACGCTGAATTTCTCGACGGTTGAACAGCTGAATGTACGAACAGGACAGAATGAACAACAGCGTGTGGTGGCGATCAATGATGCCAATCTACTCGATAAAAAAGACATTGAGCAGCACAATGAGCGCGCTTTAGCAGAACATCACCGGTTGTGGTATGTGGCATTGACCCGTGCCAGTTATCGGGTGTATGCAATGCTGAGTGATGTAAAGGAAAAATCTACAACAGGACTGGCATTTTGGCGTGGTCAAGGCGCAAATACGTTTCAGCATGCTGGAACTGCCATGCAAGCTTTATTGACCGAACGCCCACCACGTTTAGAAAAGGCTAAGAGCGATGTTCAATTGCCTTTACTTGCACAAGCCTTTCCTACTCAACGTTTTTATCCGCGGGGTAAAACCAGTTTTAGTGCTTTGGCTCAGCATTTAACTCGGCAACAAATTCAGGATGCTTTGGCCGTTTCTGAACAAAAACAGGATCGAGCAGAAGATGAAATTCAACAACCCATTGTTGAAATCATTACAGATGTAGTGCCTACTCAACCGCTTGCATGGATCAAAGCCAATTTCCCAATGGGTACAATTGCAGGAAATTTCCTGCATGAAATTTTTGAGCATATTGATTTTAAAGATACGCATTATTGGCGTTTGGAAATACGTCGTCGCTTTAAAAATGATTATTCAAGTTTATGGACGGAGTTACTGGAAAAATATCAGCAGGCTTTTCTCAACGACAATTCGAGTGAGGGCGTTTCTCAAACAGAACAGGCTGTAGAAGAGACGCTGATTGATTGGATGGCTGAGTGGCTACAGGATGTTTTATCGACGCCGATTCTCAGTCATTTTAAAATGGGGCAACTTGAACCACATGAGCATTTAGCTGAGTTTCCATTTTATCTGGCCCTTTCAGATCGAGTTTTGGCAATTCAACGTATACATCAATTGTTTGATGAGCATGCCATTGCAATGCCTGAGTTTAAAGATGCCAATTCAGCACGTTATTTAAATGGGTCAATTGATTTGGTGTTTTTTGATGGTCAGCAATATCATATCGCCGATTATAAAAGTAATTTTTTGGGTGTAGATCAGCAAAGTTATTCATTTGAAGCTGTTCAGGACAGCATGTCGCATGCCAGTTATTGGCTACAGGCATCTTTGTATTTGGTGGCATTACATCGTTATTTGAAAATCCAGCTCGAAGATTATCAAATTGATCGTGATCTGGGAGGTGCAACCTATTTGTATTTACGTGGTATGAATGGTCAAAGCGGACAAGGTTACTACTTCTGGCGACCCACGACGGAATTTATTTTAAGACTTGATGCCATATTGGGCTATTTTACTGAGGATAAATCCAGTTGAATCGTGTGAATAGTTGCTTGAACATCTTTGCAAACAATAAGTTATTCTGTGGATAACTCTGTTGAAAACCTTGTAGATAACTCTGAGGATAACCGTGTGGAAAATAAACAGGATTTAGAAAGCCAAGTCCCGCAATGGATTGAGACTTGGAGTAAATACATTTTAGCGCAGTATTCCACAGCTTCAGGATTAGATGAACAGACACTTGAATTAGTACAAGAAATTTTATTGGCAACCACACAAGGGGATAGCTGTATCTCCGCTGAGGCGCAAAACACTGCCTTATTAAAGCCATTGATTGTAGAGCCTACTATTGTAGAACATGGTTTAGCTGAAACAGTGGTTGCACCATTTGTGCAACAGCATGGCTTGATTTATCTATATCGTTATTGGCAACTTGAGCGTCGTTTGGCGATACAAGTGGCACGGTTAAAACAGCAGAAGATTCAACCTGTTGATGTTGTTGCATTTGATCAGCTTCTCACCGATCGGCATCAAAAAGCTGCTTTAACTATGGTGGCAGGCAATGCTTTTAATATTATTACTGGCGGACCAGGTACAGGTAAAACCTATACCTTGGCCAGAATCATTGCAGTATTGCAGCAAACCCTTCCTGATATTCGTATTGCAATGGCTGCGCCCACAGGCAAAGCCGCACAGAGAATGGGGGAAGCACTACAAAAATCATTGAGTGATCCAAAACTACACAGTTTTGGACTGAACCAACATCAATTTAATCCCATGACCTTGCATCGGTTATTGGGCTTGGGAAATCAGCATATTCCTCGTTTTAATCTGCGACAGCCATTGCCTTATGATGTGATCGTGGTTGATGAAGCATCAATGCTAGATTTAAATTTAGCCACGATGTTGTTTGAGGCGATTCCTGAACATTGCCGTTTAATTCTTTTGGGTGATGCCAATCAGTTGGCTTCAGTGGATGTCGGTTCGGTGTTGGCAGATTTACAGAATGTACAATCATTACAGCACAATCGGGTCAATCTACAGACCAGTCAACGCTTTAAAGATGGTGCCTTAATTGGAAAAATGGCACAGTTTATTCAATCACAGAAAAATCAAAGTATAGACCGTACAGAATTATTGGCGAATTTTGAGCAAGAAATTGTTGAGGCGAGTGCGCTTAAACCAGTTGAACTCAAAGCAAATATGCAAGATGTGATTCAGCTTGAATATCTGCCTGAAAAGATTTTGCCAGCAGATCTAACGCAGTATTACCAAAAACTCAGTTTAGGTTTTCAAGCCTATTTTCAAAGTTTAAACAGCTATCTGACGGCCGAAGAGCCTTATCATCAGATTGAAGCAGTGACACAAGCATTTGACCTCTATCGTATTTTAACGGCAGTTCGGCATGGCGCATTGGGATTGAATAGCTTAAACCATGAAATGGAAAAAGCATTATTTGAATATCTTCCAACATTGGCTCGTTATGGTGATTGGTATGTTGGGCGTCCTGTGATGATGAGCTATAACGATTATCAACTTGGTCTTTCCAATGGAGATATCGGAATTTGTCTAAAACATCGCCAGCATGCTGATCAATTTGAAGTCTATTTCCCCAGTTTAGACAAATGGATTGCTGCAACGCGTTTGCCTAAATCGATGCAAACCGCTTTTGTTTTAACCATTCATAAATCTCAGGGCTCAGAATTTACCCATACCGCCGTGGTTTTGGATGTTGCAGCAACACGCTTGTTGAGCCAAGAGTTGATTTATACCGCCATCACACGGGCCAAATCAGTGGTGAGTTTACTGGTTGATCGACAAGCATTTATCCACGCTTTAGACACTACCACAACCAGAATGAGTGGATTGGTTAGCATGATTAACACGGTATAGTTATTTTGTAGTTTTTATTGATAATTTATCTCTATGTACGAAATTGCTTACATGAATTCGAGAGATTTGCGCATAGAGCTTCTTGTTACTTTTTGAGATGATGAAGCCATAAAGAACTCAGCAAGGATCGTTGAGTAAAATCGCAAAATAATAACAATTTAAAGTCGTGAGACTGCGAACTTACATGAAAGTAAGTGATAAGAGGAAACTTACAGCCGCTAAGCCTTGTAGTTTTGGGAGAGACTACAGGGCTTTTTTATTGAAATTAAATTCTGAATTTTTTACTTCAAAGAGAATCAAATTATTTAAATTTAGTAGGTTTTTTAAAACGCTACAGCCATTGCCTCTATGTACGTTATTTCTCACATAATCTTGCGGTAAATGCGACTTCTGTTCAATGTCTGTCACAGGCATAATAAGTCACATAAGGACATAATTAGTCACATGGTTGTGAAATAAGTGTCATGTACAAAAACAAAAACTGCTTAGGGTACAAGCAAATACTATAAATAAGATAAGCACAATAACTAAACAAGAAACTACAGCGCAAAGGAAAAGCCCTATGATTAATCTTAGGGCTTTTTCATATTTTATCTGTTGCGTTTAAACCAAAACCGCTGTTTAAACCGATAATTTAAACCAATTCGGTTTCTGTTCGATCTGTGCCAAATAATGCTCGACGTTGTGTTTTAGGGATCTTAGGACACTGGCTAGAAATTTGATAAAGCGTTTGCGCCAGAGCAGGAATATGTGTTCCAACTACAGCTTTGCCTGTATTTAAAATACTGACGCTAATATCACGCTCTGGATCAGCCCAGCAGAGAATGTTGGAAAAGCCTAAATGCCCAAAAGCTTGGCCCGTCATTGGCCCAAATATACCCACTGGGTTACTGCCGAGCATAGGCCCTAAGGCATAGCGCATTGGTGCAAGCAAGGTTCGGTCGATGTTGGTGGTTGAGGTAGGCAAAGTTGCACGAAATACCGTTTCAGGACTCATGATTTGCTTGCCATTATATTGACCGCCATTCAATAACATCTCAAAGAAGCGATTGGCTTGTTCAGCACTGGTGTAAATATTGCCCGCAGGGCATACCGTATCCATAAAACGTGGATCATTGGTCACATCGACAGCAAGTTGTAAGCCACCACCGAGCACATGATTTAAATATAAGTCTGTACCGAGTTTAGGGTGTACACCAGTCGGGTAATTTAAAGCAACTTGATCTCTATATTCTGCTTTTAAGCCATAGTTAAAAAACTGCATATCCATCGGTTTTTCAATATGTTCATGTAAAAACTGACGAATATCTTGTCCTGTTACCCGCTCAATCAATTCACCTAAAATATAGCCCGCAGTAACAGCGTGATAAGCCAAATGTGTACCAGCAGGTGAAATGGGTTGTGCAGCGTAGAGATGTTGTAAAATTTGATCTTTGTCAAAAAGCAGTTCTGGTGTGACTTCCATTTCTATCCGTGGAATTCCACCACGGTGAGACAATAAATGGAAAATTGTGGCACGGCGCTTGCCATTTTGTGCATATTCAGGAATGTAATAACTGATCGGATCTAATAGATTGATTGCACCTGTTTCATCTAACATGTGAATCAACATTGCTGTAATTATTTTTGATGCTGAAAATAGGCAAATCGGGGTGTCTGGATTAGCAAGTACCGCATCTGAAGCCAGACCATCAGCAGAATTACCTGACGCATAACCCAGACTACGATTGAGAATAATCTCGCCTTTGCGTCTTAAGCACATGGTGATCAGGGGATGGTTGCCTGTTTGATACAGGTTTTCAATACTTTGCCAAATCTTTTCAACTTGTTGTTGGGTCATCCCTCCCAGTTCTGGAGAAACTTCATTTGTGCGCTGCGTGATACTGCTTAAGTCCTTGGGTACATAGCAGGTATTGGTTGAAAACAATTTCACAATCTTTTTCCATGATTATTTTTATTCCACGGCAGTGTGAACTGAGTTGAGCATGATGTCAGTGTCCCAATTGCCATGCGATTTGTAAAAAAAATGCAATAGTTTTGTAATTAAGCCTTATGGCGTATGGTTGTACGATATTTTTGCAATCTCACCCCACTTCCTTTAAAATAGGCGACTGCTGTAGTGATGCACGGCAGTTAAATTGATTTTGAAGAATCAATTTGATTTGTATCAAATATTTAAATTAAGCATCTCGGAGAAATCGAATGGCTTTAACAAACGCAGATCGCGCAGAGATCGTTGCAAAATTCGCTCGTGCTGAAAATGACACTGGTTCACCTGAAGTACAAGTTGCTTTATTGACTGCTCAAATCAATGATTTGCAAGGTCACTTTAAAGAACACAAACACGACCATCATAGCCGTCGTGGTTTGATCCGTATGGTTAACCAACGTCGTAAGCTTCTTGACTATCTTAAAGGTAAAGATGCTACTCGTTACAGCGATTTGATTGCTGCTTTAGGTTTACGTCGTTAATTCGATTTAAACTTTTATTTTCGGATTATTGCATGCTGAATGCTGTACTGATGAAAACTAAAGTCTATCCAGTATTTACTGGATAAAAGGGAAGGGGCGAATATTCGCTCCTTCTTCGTGTTTAAAATTAGTCTAACTAAAGATTTATTGTCTAGTGAGGTCGGCTTCTAAGCTTTGTCATTTATGCGGTTGATGTGAATGCCAAACCTTAGGGGTCTCCACTAGAATAAAATTAGGAAACAAAAATACATGTCAATGTTTAATGTTATTCGTAAAGAATTTCAATATGGTCAACATCAAGTTGTACTAGAAACAGGTCGTGTTGCTCGTCAAGCAAACACGGTTCTTATTACAATGGGTGGCGTAACAGTACTGGTTGCTGTTGTTGCACAACCTACTGCTAAAGCGGGTCAAGACTTCTTCCCACTTACAGTTAACTATCAAGAAAAACAATATGCTGCGGGTCGTATCCCAGGTGGTTATGGTAAGCGTGAAGGCCGTGCTTCAGAAGCAGAAACTTTAATTTCTCGTTTAATTGACCGTCCAATTCGTCCGTTGTTCCCAGAAGGGTATTACAACGAGATCCAAGTTACTGCAACAGTTGTGTCTTCAGACAAAACTATGGACGCTGACATTGCTGCAATGTTAGGTACGTCTGCTGCACTTGCAATCGCAGGTACACCTTTCCGTGGCCCAATCGGTGGTGCACGTGTTGGTTTGATCAATGGCGAATATGTCCTTAACCCAAATTTAGAACAACTTGCTCAATCTGACCTTGACCTTGTCGTTGCGGGTACAGAATCTGCAGTATTGATGGTTGAATCTGAAGCAAAAGAACTTTCAGAAGATCAAATGTTAGGCGCTGTGCTTTTCGGTCATGACGAAATGCAAATTGCGATCCAAGCCATTAAAGAGTTTGCTGCTGCCGCTGGTGCAACAGAATCAACTTGGACTGCTCCAGTTAAAAACGAAGATCTTCGTGCAAAATTAAAAGACGCATTTGAAGCTAAAATCTCTGAAGCGTATACCATTGCTGTTAAGCATGACCGTTATGCTGCTTTAGATGCACTTCAAGCTGAAGCAACTGCGCAATTCGTTCCTGAAAATGACGAAGCTGGTATTGCAGATGACTTAAACGAATTATTTGAAGATCTTAAATACCGTACTGTACGTGACAACATCCTTTCAGGAAAACCACGTATCGATGGTCGTGATACTAAAACTGTTCGTGGATTAGACGTACAAGTGGGTGTGTTAGATCGTGCTCATGGTTCATCATTATTTACACGTGGTGAAACTCAGGCGTTGGTTACAACGACTTTGGGTAATACACGTGATGCGTTGATGGTTGATACCTTGTCTGGTACAAAAACTGACAACTTCATGTTGCATTACAACTTCCCTGCATATTCTGTAGGTGAAACAGGTCGTGAATCTGGTCCTAAGCGTCGTGAAATTGGTCATGGTCGTTTAGCACGTCGTGGTGTACAAGCTGTTCTTCCACCAGCTGATCGCTTCCCGTATGTGATTCGTATTGTATCTGACATTACTGAATCAAATGGTTCATCTTCAATGGCTTCTGTATGTGGTGCTTCATTATCACTTATGGATGCAGGTGTTCCTCTTAAAGCGCCAGTTGCGGGTATCGCAATGGGTCTAGTAAAAGAAGGCGAGCGTTTTGCTGTTCTTTCTGACATCTTAGGTGATGAAGATCACTTAGGTGATATGGACTTTAAAGTTGCTGGTTCTGCAAACGGTATTACTGCGCTTCAAATGGATATCAAAATCGAAGGTATCACAGAAGAAATTATGGAAGTTGCGTTGAATCAAGCCTATGCAGGTCGTATGCATATTCTGAATGCAATGAACCAAGTGATTTCACGTGCACGTCCTGAAATTTCTATGCATGCGCCAACATTCCAAGTGATCAACATCAATCCAGATAAGATCCGTGATGTGATTGGTAAAGGTGGTGCGACAATTCGTCAAATCACAGAAGAAACAAAAGCAGCGATTGATATCGAAGATAACGGTACTGTACGTGTATTTGGTGAAACCAAAGCGGCTGCTCAAGCTGCGATTGCAAAAATCCAAGCGCTTACTGCTGAAGTTGAACCAGGTAAAATCTATGCTGGTCGCGTGATTCGTATTGTTGAATTTGGTGCGTTTGTAAATATCATGCCAGGTACAGATGGTTTACTTCACATCTCGCAAATTTCAAACGAACGCGTTGCAAACGTGACGGATATCTTGGCTGAAGGTCAAGACGTTAAAGTTCAAGTTGCTGACGTAGACAACCGTGGTCGTATTAAATTAACCATGAAAGATGTAGACCAAGCATAATATTTGCAAGGTTAAATCCTTTAGGGTTTGATTAAAATTTAATACAGAAAAGACTGCCTTGTGCTTCGCCAAAGTTACAACTTTGGCTTGCTCAGGGCTTTTTTTATGGCATGATGCATAACAAGAAAGACCAAAAATATCGTGAATATGCAAAGCTTTTATTTTTTTCAACACACAGATGAACCTTATACCTGTATACAAAAAGAGCCTGTTTTTAATGCAGAGCAACAATTTGTCTGGGTGGATTGTACCCGTGAAGATGTGGTCAATCGTGCTGAGCAATGGCAAAAAGAAATCTATAATGCGACCGAAATTCACCTCAATGAATACCATATTCGAGATATTTTAAATATCGAACATCCATGCGCATTTGATGCAATGGAAGATTATGATTTATTGATTTTTCGTAAATTAATTACCCCAGATGATCAGATCGATAGTGGCGAAGATGCCCTTGAACAGCATGATCGTGTTTTTGGTTTGGCGTCCTCGCCAGTCAGTTTTATTATTACTTCACAAGCTTTAATCACTATTCATGAAAAGGGCAACCATGCCTTTGAAAGTTATCTTGCACGTATTTTCAATATTATGAATAAGAGTTTAGAAGAACAGAATAAACCTCGTAAATTACCGACTACGCCTTTAGATTTAGCACTGCGCTTGCTGAATAGTATGATTGATGGCTATTTGGATTTACGTAATCCTTTGTCTCGTCGGGTTGAATTTTGGCAACAAGAACTATTGCAAGGCAATCGCCGCTTTACCAAGTGGCATCAACTGTTTCAAGAAAATCTGGTTTTTCAACAAATTGAAAATTTGTGCGAAGAGCAAATAGATTCCCTACAGGAACTTCGAGATGAAATTGTTGAAAATTATGCCCATTTAAAAGGTAAAAAACGCACTGAGAAGCAGGATATTATGCTGGTTCGCGTGGATGATCTGGTTAGCCATGTTGAGCGTATTCAAAAATATACAGTACGTTTAAGTACCGCAATTCAAACTGCGATTGATTTACATTTTTCTGCAATCGCCAATCAAACCAATGAGAATATGCGAATTCTTGCGATTATTACTGCGGTGTTTGCACCATTGACCTTATTAACAGGGGTGTATGGAATGAATTTTGAATTCATTCCAGGTTTACGCAGTCCGATAGGGTTTTGGGTGATGCTGGGTGTGATGTTGGGCTGTACGATTGGGTTGTTAGTCTATTTTTACCGCCGTCATTTGGTCGGGCGTGGTGAACGAAGTGTGATTGATATGTTGGCACAACAACATAAAAATCAGCACGTCAATTTACTCTGGTTTTTAGATTATGAACCGATCAAACAAACCATGAAAGAAGTCGAAAAAATCACAAAACTGAAATAATTAAGCATTATTCTAGTTGAGGATTTATCTGAGCTGTCTTTTGTAAAATTAAGTAGAGTTGATCTTTTAATCTTAATTTTTTCCGCTTGAGCTGCTCAATATTTTCATGAATATGATTGAGTGGATCAAGCTCAAGGTGACTGATTTCACGATCAAGTTCATCGTGGTCAATCAAAAGTTTAGCAAAATGCGGATCTTCTTGTTTTAAACTACACATGAGATCGCGGTGTTCTGGGAACATGTGTTTCAACTTTTTATTCATTACTTTCGAATTCATCAGAGCTCATTAACCTCTTTGTCAGAAAATTCTAAACGAAAAAACAAAAACGGAGAGACAAGTTCTGCATCATGACAGGTTAAATATTAACCTGTCACTAGGCATTAACATTTTGAAATGAATTAATGAGTATGAAGGTGAAGATGTTTGACTTGTTTTCGCAATTGTTGAACTTCATCAAGTAAATCCATCATCATTGCAACGGCAGATAAACTGGCTTCAAAGTCACGTTGTAAACGATAGGCACGACGTGCGCGTGAGATATCTTCTCCAAAAAATTGATGAATACGGTCTTCAGGACGTGCAGGTAAAATTTCATATTCAAGCAATTGCAAAATCCAATCCGGACTTTGACCGCATGCCTCAGCAAAGTGCTTGAGATCTAGATTTAGGTTTTCATCCACGATTTCTGCATCATGGAAACCGTCATAGACAATTTCACGATATTGAATAGTTGTCATGATTGCTCTCCTTTAGCAAGGCTATGTTGGTATCTATAAAATTATGAACGGGGATTAAAGTCAGTAAAAGCATCAGCAAATTGTTGATAGGCTTTTTGCTGTGTTTCGCTGGTTGCTTTGGGATAAACAATATTGATCACCAAATAAAGATGACCTGGGGTTTTATGCGGTATCCCTTTATCTTTTAAACGGAGTTGCTGATTGGGTTTGGCATTTTGTGGCACAGTAACTTTTACTTTACCTGCTGGGGTATCAATTTCAATACTTTGACCAAGTGCTGCTTCCCAAGGTGTAACATCAACTGTGTAATAGACATCAGCACCTTCAACACGGATACGGTCAGTGTCTTGGTATTGGATCTCAATATAAAGATCGCCATTTTCACCACCGTTAATTCCAGCTTGCCCTTGTTTTGCAAGACGGATTTGCTGGCCTTCTTTCATGCCTTTCGGGATTTTAACTTGGAGGGTTTTTCGTTGTACCTCGGGTTCACCATAGGCATTATAGGTTGGGATCTGTAAGGTGATACTCTGAGTTGCCCCTTCATAACCAATGCTTACAGGAATTTCAATACTGGCATGTTGATCTTCACCCTTATAGCTGCGCTGTTGCTGAGAGCCACGTTGCCCAAAATCTTGTTGATGTCCACCGCCAAAACCGCCACCGAAACGTCCAAATAGATCTTCAAAACCACTAAAATCTTGTCCACCATTGCTACTGTACGAACGATGGAATTGGCTACCATCAAAACCACTTTGACCTGTAGATTGCCCACCAAACCCACCTGTATTGGCATAGGGGTTATCGAGTTCAAAATCGTATTGCTTTTTCTTTTCTTCATTACTTAAGGTGTCGTAGGCGACATTGATGGTCTGCATTTTTGCTTCAGCATCGGCTTCTTTACTCACGTCAGGATGATATTTACGTGCGAGTTTTCGATAAGCTTTCTTAATTTCGTCTGGTGTCGCATTTCTAGAAACACCTAAATCTTCATAATAATTTTTTGCCATACTTAAGGTCATTATTTTGTTTAACTTTATTCTAGTTTTATGCCTTTTTGGCTGCAGATGGAAGAGCAACTTAGTGTGGTTATTGTTTCAAAACTTATCTAGCGCAAAAGCCCGCTTATGCTGATAAAGGTGGTGTTTCATGTTCTATGGGCTTTGTGTGTTCAGGTTGGTGCTTTGGATAAGTAAATGACGATTCCAAATAGCTATTTAACCTTTTAATTTATAAAACTTGCTGATTATGCTTTGAATTTTAATTGAAAAAAAAGAGCAAACTGAATTTGCTCTTTTCTTGGTAAAAATCGATAGTTAAATTTCTGCAAATTTAAACCATTCAGATCTTAATAGATTAACTCAAATGCTCACCAAACAGATTCAAAGCTTCTTTTGCAGTGAACTGATATTTTTTATTGCAAAATTGGCAATCCATTTCAATTGGATTTTGAATTTCTAGGGTTTCTTTGACTGCATCTAAACCAATCTGGATCAATGCATTTTTGCATTTATCGCGTGAACAGGTGCAGTTGAATTGAAGCTGTTCAACGTCTGGCAGACGAACTTCTTCTTCATTGTATAAACGATAAAGAATTTCTTGTGCGGTTAAATCCGTCAATTCTTCAGGCTTTAAGGTCTGCGTCAACATAATCAAACGTGGCCATAAGTCTTCATCCACACGTTGCTGTTCTTCTTCATTATTACGAGGTAATAACTGAATCAGTAAACCGCCTGCATTGTGATGGGTACTTGCCAAGACAATACGTGTTGGAATTTGTGCAGAAAGGTCATAATACTGCATTAAACAAGCCGCAAGCGTTGGTTGATCAAGTGGCACAATCCCTTGATAACGCTCACCAAATTCAGGTTCAATATTGATAAACAACACAGGTTGTTGCAACGTGCTGAGCACAGTACTGCTGTCTTCACTCAACATAAAATGCGGATCTTCTTCATAGTCTGCAAGTGCACGTACATCACCTAAATGGTTGCATTCAGCCATTGCCCATTTGAATGTACCTTGTGCTTGAATTTGTAAGCTAATACGTCCTTTAATTTTTAATGTGCTTGCAAGTAATGCTGTTGCACTCAACATTTCACCCAATAAAATGCGCACAGCAGGTGCATAATTACGCTGCGATAGAATCGTTTGTAGTGCTGTATCTAAATGTACAATTTCACCACGTACAGGGCTATCTTCAATATAAAAACGTTGACGTAAATCAGACATAAAATTCTCCAAATCCCTGTTTAGATGGTGGCGATATTATAAATCACAAGTTTATTTCACCTGAAAAACGCTGCATCTTAAAGTTAATTTTCGTCATCACGCATAATATTAATACGATCATGCTTGGCATGTGTGGTTTGAGCTTTTGCTGTGGGCCGTTCTAAGCCTGATTCATCCAAATCTGGAACATCTTTATATTGCTCAGGATTGTGGTTTTCAACTTGCGCATCGCTTTCAAACAGGTGCTCAAGCTCCGAAATAAAGTCCCGATAGCTTTCAAAAAGCTTTTGCTCATCGGTATAAATACGCTGTTGACGTGTTAACAATTCTTCATCGTAGTTTCTAAATAGCTCAACACTATCATAAGCCTCTTGTTTACTCATGCCCAGTTCACACAATGCTCGATAACCCATACCCAATGAAGTCAAATAGGTTTCACGCCAAATATGTTTAACTCCGACATCACGTAGGAGATGCATGTGATAACGATCTCGTGCTCGAACCAATAAGGTAAGGTTTGGATAATTGAGCAAAATATGTCGCGCAACATTCATTGAATCTTCAACATTATCAATTGCCAATACAAAAACCTTGGCCTGCTCAATTCCGGCCGCACGGAGTAAATCGGGTTGAGTCACATCGCCATAATACAAAGTACCACCATAGCGTCGAACAAAATCAATTTTTTGTAAATTATTATCAATGGCGGTAAAAGTAAAATGACGGATACGTGCCAAACGAGCAACAATTTGCCCTACACGACCAAAACCAGCAACAATAAGAGCAGGGTGTTCGTTGGGAATCTCATCGTATTTCGGCGCACTGTCTTTATTGATTAATGGTAATACTTGCGTACTTACCAGCCAAAAGAAGATAGGGGTCAGTACCATGGATAAGGTCACAATTAAGGTGATGGGCTCCATGATTGCTTCAGCCAGAACTTTCTCACTTTTTGCCACGTTTAATACCACAAAGGCAAATTCACCCCCTTGGGCTAAACAGGTTGCGACCATTAAACTGTTGGTCCAACTCATTTTTTTATAACGTGCAATGGCTGCCATTACGATCATTTTGATCAGAATTAAACTGACTGCGCCACCAATAATCAGTAATGGCATATCTGCAATTAACGAGATTTGTGTGGTCATTCCCACCGTCATAAAGAATAAACCGAGCAATAAACCTTTAAAGGGCGCAATACTGGCTTCAAGTTCATGACGGAATTCAGAGTCAGCCAGAAGCACGCCTGTTAAAAAAGCGCCTAAGGTTGTGCTGATCCCAAGTGTATCCATCAACAACACCACACCCAGCACAATAAATAAGCCAACGGCTGTGATCAGTTCTGTTGCACCACTTCTTGCCACAAAGCGGAAAAATGGTCGCATCACATAACGGCTAAACAGAAATAAACCCGTGAACGTGGCGATAATCGCAGCAAAGTAAGCAACGCCATGATGACTCGATTCGCTACCTGCTAAGAGAGGGATGATGGCAAGTAATGGAATCGCAGCAATATCCTGAAACAGTAAAATCGAAAAGGATTGCTGACCATGGGTGGTATTGAGTTGTTGTTTTTCTTCCAAAAGCTGTAAAACAAAGGCGGTTGAAGAAAGTGCTAAGGCAAAACCAATCACAAAACTTGCGGGGAGTGATTGTTGAAAGATTAAATAGATGGTTCCCATCAGCACCAACCCAGTAACCCCGACCTGTAAACTTCCCATCACAAAAATGGATTGGCGCATTTCCCATAAACGCTGTGGTCGAAGTTCTAAACCAATCAGGAACATCAGTAAAATCACCCCAAATTCTGCAAGGTGCATGATTTCCTCTGGATCATTGGCGATGTTAAACGCGCTTGGACCTAGAAGTATTCCTGTAAATAAGTAACCCAGTACGGTGGCGATACCGAGTTTTTTCCCTAGAGGAACTAGGATTAATGCTGCACCAAGGAAGATGGTGATTTGGAGTAACAGTGACATTCACTTGCCTTAAGTTTTTTTCTTTCTTTAGAAATTGTAGCGTGATTTTGTGATTGACTTGGAGATATTTATTAAGAAATTGTCTTTTTACCCAATAAAAATTTAAAAGTGATAGCGAGGTAAAAACGAGAACTGATGTGTAAATAAAGACGTGATAATAAATTGTATTGAAAATCCATTGCTTTATATGACAATGGATTTTTGCTTTTTTCTAAATGATCTCATTTAAGCTGATGATAGCGGACTTAAATGGAATACTATATTTTTCAATTTATTTAGAAAAACTTAGTTCAGGATAAATTTTATTTAAAAAATCAATTGAGAATGATTCTTATTTAAGAGTTGAGCGTGATACAGTATTCCGTAGTTCAAGATTTACTGAGAATAAAAATGAGAATATTTGTACTATTATTTTTTATAATTTTTTTTCCAATCAAAACATTTGCTATAGCTTTAGAAGCATGCCAAATGGAATATCAACTATGTAATACTAGAACTGATTGCAGTTATTGGGAAAGAATAAAATCACAATGTGAAAATAGTCATGGAAGAAATTTTTTTCCAGATTTTGGTGGAAGCGGGGGCGTAGGTCAATTACCAACAATAACAGTGGAGGCTATAAAACCAAGTCCACTCCCTAGTATATATGATCCTTGGCCTAGTGGTGGTTCTGGTGGGGGAGGTGGTTCTACGAGCACTGGCCCAACGTCTAGTTCAGAGGATACGGAGCTTGTTGTTCCTGCTTTTGAGGCAAGGGAATGTTCCGCAGATAGTACTTCTAATCCTATCGTGATTGCAACTGGGAAAAAAATCCAGCAGGAACTGGACTTTACAACGTCTGGTGAGATGCCTTTAGCGTTTATTCGCTATTATGATTCTTTTGCTACTGGCACTGCGAATTTTTCAGTCAATGGAAAATGGAGGCATAATTTTGATTATCGTTTAGCTATAGATCCTCAGGGAAAGAGAATTCGACAATTACCCAATGGTGAAAATTATTACTTAAATGAATTAACACGTATTCAGAAATCTAATAACGAATTTATTGTTACCCTACCAGATGGTGGGGTTGAAACTTATACACTCAATGGAAGGTTGCTTAGTAAAAAGAATGCTTATGGTATCGGTTGGATACTTTCTTATGATGAAAATAAAAGATTAATTAAAGTCACACATACAAATGGAAGATCTATTAAGTTAATTTGGTATGCGGGTGAACTCTCAGAAGTGATAGACTCTGCTGGAAATATTTATTCATACCACCATAACTACCGCTCACTTTATCTAGTTTCTTATCCTAAAAATACAGGCACACGTACATATTATTATGGCGAAAATGGAGCTGACTCTTATCATATGCTGAGTGGGATATGGATAAATCGCAAGCCTTACAATAGTTATTATTTTAATGGAAACAAAGCAGTTCAAAGTGGCCGGAGTGATGGTACACAAGTTGATAGGTTAACTTTTGGTGATAATTATACAATTGTTACCAATCCTTTAGGTGCAGTTATTAAATATATTTATACAGATAATAAAAAAAATAAACTGGCTAAAGTAGAAAGAAGTGGGGTAAATAACTGCCCGAATAGCAGTATGGAAAATACTTACGATAACAATGGATATGTGATTTCCACCAAAGACTGGAATGGCGTAGAGACACAATATCAGCGTGATCGTTTTGGCAGAGTCACTCAAGAAACTATAGGTATCCAAAATGGTAATGCTTCCAATGCGTATATCAAAAAATATAGCTACCTTGGAGAAACCAGTTTAATCACTCAAATTCAAATGCTTGATGGATCTAATCGTTTAATTCGAGAGGAAACTTATAGTTATTATGCTGCCAATGAACCCGCTAAAAACCGCTTAAAAAGCTTCTCCGTCTGCGACCAACACAGTTGTCGTAAAGAACAATACAGTTATACCTTCCATGCCAATACGATGCTGGCAACGATGGCCGTCACTAAAAATGGAAAGATCAGCCGTTATATGTATGACACAGCTGGAAATCTGATCGAGTTTAAGAATGCCTTGGGGCAAACCACGACATATAGCAATTATGATGCTTTAGGCAATGTGGGTAAAATTACTTCAGCCAATGGGCAAGACATTCAATACAGCTATGACAGTCGGGGGCGAGTAACCAGTGAAGCCTTAAAAAATTCACTGGCGAGGTATATCCAAACACGTTATGAATACGGGCCTTTCGGCCGTACCAAAACCAGCTATCCAAATGGAATGGTTGAAACAACGACTTATAATGATAATGGAACGATTGCCAGTATTAGTCATGGTACCGATGGCAATGCCATTAGCCAGCAGAACTACAGTTATTCCAATTTGGGTGTCCTACAACGAGTAGAGTATCGTGAAGGTAATACTGTTCGCTACGCTCGAGCAAATGACCAAAACCAGTTGGGTTGGATAACAGCAGACAAAGGTAATAATGGTCAGAACATTGCTCGGGAATATGATGGCAATGGCAATGTGATTAAACAAAGCAATGCACTGGGCCAGGTAAAAACCTTTAGCTATGATGCCATGGGGCGTTTGCTGACAGAAGGTCAGCCAGATGGCTCAATTGTAAGATACACATGGGATTCCCTGGGGAACTTAACCTCAGTCACTGATCCAGCTGGTAATACAACCACCTATAGCTATAACGGTTTCGGGGAAGTTCTTACCCAGAAGAGCCCAGCCACCGGTCAAACCAGCTACACTTATGACAATGATGGGAATCTCATCAGCTTGACTCGTGCCGATGGCAGTATCACCAATTATAACTATGATGCCTTGAATCGAAAAACTCAGGCCAGAACAGGTGATCAGGTTCAAGTCTGGCGTTATGATGATTGTACCAATGGCATTGGAAGATTATGTGCAACCTCAGATGGGATAACGGGTAAAGGCTATGGTTATACCAAATCAGGCCAACTCACCGTTCAAGTGACTAAAATTGATGGTACAGAATACAATTATTACTGGTTATACGATGATTATGACCGTGTGTTTCAAGAAGGTCATGAACTAATATTTAATAGCGTGTATATATATGACGAACTGAATCGAGTCAAGGAGGTAATATTCAAATTCGATACAGATATTATCATAACTGTGGTGAGTAATATTCTTTATGAACCCTATGGTGGAGTTAAAAGTTGGACCTATGGCAATGGTCTGACTGAAAAGCGCAGTTATGATCAGGATTATCGCTTGACTGGTATTCGTGGAAACTTACAAAACTATGATTACAGCTACAACAGCAATGACTGGATCACGCAAGTCAAAGATGTTGTAGACGATAGCAAGAGCCTTAGTCATGAATATGATGCGATGGGCCGTTTACTTGGTTCTAGTACAAATGTACAAGCACTAAGATGGGGCTACGATACGGGGTCGAACAGACTGAACCAGTCCAGTAATGCAGCACGTTATGAAATTTCTGCTGGAAATCAGCTTAAATCAATGACCACTGCTGCGGGTATACAATCGTATAGTTATGACACACTTGGAAACTTAACTGCTCGTACAGGTCCGGTCGGGACAGCTAATTACAACTATGCTTATGATGGTTTTGGGCGTCTTAAAACAGTGAAATCAGGTGAAAGCGTTACCCGTTATGATTATGATGTGGACAATCTTCGCAGTCGTAAAGTCAATGGTTCAGCCCGCACAGATTATATTTATACGCCTGATGGTCGTTTAACAGCAGAGACATGGCGAGTTGGTAGCATAGGCCGTTTCTATATCTGGTTAGGTGGCGAACCTATCGCTCTGTTCACAAGAGGTGATGTACATTTCATACACAATGATCATTTGGGTCGGGCAGAATCAATTACTGCCCCAAATAAGTCGGTGGTGTGGAAGGCTTCTAACGGTAGTTTTGGGCGTACAGTGACGAATGAAACATTAGGTGTTTTTAATCTTGGATTCCCTGGGCAATATTATGATGCAGAGAGTACACTTTGGTATAACTGGAACCGTTATTACGATGCCAGTATAGGGCGTTATACCCAGAGTGATCCGATTGGCTTGGCGGGTGGGCTAAATACCTATGCTTATGTAGGAAATAATCCTATAAATTTTGTAGATAT
Organism: Acinetobacter sp. GW821-FHT01E09; assembly: GCF_059422385.1. NCBI lineage: Bacteria > Pseudomonadati > Pseudomonadota > Gammaproteobacteria > Moraxellales > Moraxellaceae > Acinetobacter > Acinetobacter sp. GW821-FHT01E09. The sequence goes on along the minus strand of NZ_JBWKWU010000001.1, from coordinate 4,205,711 downwards.
GATGGGATTAGAACAAATTAGTATAATGATAAATAACAATGGAATATTTGGGACGCATGCAGGTTTAGTTCTAAATAATGGAAAAACACAAACTATATGGGATCCAAATGGAAGCTTTAGTTATCCTGGCTGGTCTGAAGGTAGTGGTAGGATTTTTGAAGCTTATACGCCAAGTGAACAAAAAAGAATGCTTTCAAGTTATCTGAAATCTCACTTTGTTGATGGTAAGGACGTAAACTTATTTAATTTCGAAATTAGTACAAGTGAATACAATCAAATTATGAGTCGTATAGAAGAGGGATGTGGAGGACTTTTTAGTTGTTCGCTATGTACTTCATCAGCTATTTCTGGTATTGGCCCTTTTAAAAATGTAAAAGGAGGGATTTTTTTTCCTACACGTTTGAATCAACAAATGGTTGAAATTAAGAGGAAATGATAATGAAGCTTACTCATTCAATAGATCAAAATATTAAATTAAACATGGTCTTTGCCATTTTAAGTTACCTGTTAGTATGGTTTTTTAGCTATAAATTTTTTACTAGGCATATAGCCCACCAACATCCTCAGCTACTTTTTTTACTATTGTTTATTTTTTCAATATTTATTGCTTATAAATTGAGTCGATTGAAGCTTTTTATACCAATTAAAGCCATGATTACGATGGTTATATCCTTTACAATTTCTCTTATTATTGTGTCGTTTTTGACAAAAGAGTATTGGCCATATATGTTTAGCTTGAATACAGTTTATTCAATGGTTTTTACACCAGTAGGAAGTATTGAGTGGTTGAAATTATATTTTGTGTTTCCAATTTTAGTTTCTTTTTATTTGGTGATTTTATTTCTATTAAAGCTTAAAAATAAATTTTGAAGATGATGTTTTGTAAGTGATAAAATAGAAGGAAATAATATGAAAAAATTAATATTCGTTGTTTCCTTTATTGCTGTATTAGGAATCGTAACTGTTGTGGGAACAAAGATGCTTCATAGTGAACAAAATCAGCAATATATTGAAAAGATTTTGCGTGAAGATATCAGTGTGCAGACTAAGTTAGGAGAAATACGAAAGTATAAAATAAGCAGGGTTGGACGGTTTACAGGTTCGCCTAATGAACAATCGAATGATTATTATATTTTAAATGTTACAGGTGAAAAATCATTTTCAGTTGTTAAGATAAAACTTTATAAAAATAACAACGGAGAAATAGAAAGATATAAGATAAGTATGGAAGAGTAGCATACTAATTTTAAAAATTATTAGATTGAAATTATTTTAACAGTTAGAGAGTGATATTTATTTATATAATCCAATTTGTGGAGCAATAGGTATGGGGGATAAGTGCAATAATAAGTGTAATTAAATGGAGAAAATTTTGACAAATGATGAACTGATACAAAAAGTCCGTGAGCTTGTAAAACAAGATGTTCCAGATTACGAACAAGCTTATAAGCTATTAGACCTTGCATATAAACGAGGATCTCCAGAAGCAACTTACGCAATTGCAACATGGTATTTACATGGTGGTCATTTTTTGGAACAAGATTATGTCAAAGGAACTGAATATCTAAAAAAAGCGGCAGAAATGAAATGGCCTGATGCAATGTATGATTTGGCTGTTAGTTATGAAAGAGGAGTATATGTTTCTAAAAATCAAAAAAAAGCGTTTTTATTATATTTACAATCAGCTTTAAGAGGCTCATCTGAAGCGGTTTATGAAGTTTCTAGATGCTATTATTTTGGTATCGGTACTAGAAAGAATAAAGTTCTTGGAGCTATTTGGTATGATCGAGCAGAAGAGTTAGGATGTGTCCGAAATGATGATTAACTCTTAATATTGAAACTTCTACTTGATACTAAATATTAACTATTCAATTTTTTTAGTTTTCTATGGCTATGTTTAAGAAATAGGGAGGTGGGTATTAATGGATATTATTTATTCTATTCGAGCAAACATAATATCTTGTAGAAATGTTTTGTTAAATGGAAATCCCAAAGAGCATATTGTTGATTGCATCCAATATGTTGTTGATAACTCTTCATTCGTTCAAGTGGAGAGTACACGTAGAATACTTGATTTTTGTTTAAAAGAAGTATTATTACAAATTCAATCCTCCGATTTCCGTAGCGCAGGAATGATTTTGAATTTAATACACAATCTACCGCTAGATAAAGAAAAAGAAGAATCATGGGATGTTGATTATTTTTTATCTTCAGAATTAATTACTTTTTTACGAAATTATAAAACAATCATATCCGCAAGAAAAATAGCATTTTTTGTCTGTGGAGAGTTAAGCCCTAAATATATTGAATAAAAAGTATTGAATTGGAATCGGCACCACGAAATTGATAAAAATACTGATAATTACAATTTACTTAATGGCAGGAAGTGGTTGTAATACATCAATATTCTGTTAAGAACGCGGTTAAATTTAGATAGAGGTGTATGTTCAACATACAACTACAAACTCAACTCAACTCTTGCGGATCAACATCTATGGTGACTTTCATCGTAGAAGGTTTGCTATGTAACAGCTGTTGCCACCATTGGCGAATATAAAAATGCATTTTTGCCCGATCTTGAGAAAGCAAAACCACATGGGCTTGGTAACGCCCTGCTTTACGCTCCATTGGCGCTGGAATCGGTCCCCAAATATCAATTAAATTCTCTTCGGCAGTTTGTCTAAGGAGCTGCGTCATTTCAGTCAGAAACTTTAAATTTTCTTCCTGATGCTTTGAATCACAACGGATCAAAGCTGTATAACGAAAGGGTGGAAGTAGTGCTGCTTGGCGATCTTTTAAGGTTTGTTTGGCAAAGGTCCGATAGTCATTATGAATCAAGGTGTTTAATAACGGATGATCAGGTCTTAGGGTTTGTAAATAGACCTCACCTTTCATTTCACCACGACCCGCACGACCTGCAACTTGAATAATCAATTGCGCAGTACGTTCTGTAGCACGGAAATCCACACTCAACAAACCTGCATCGATATCCAAAATTGCCACTAAGGTGACATAAGGAAAGTGATGTCCTTTTGCCAGCATTTGAGTGCCAAGTAAAATGGTCGGTTCGCTTTTCTGGATTTGATCATAAATCTTTTGCCAACTGCCAACCCGACTGGTTGAGTCACGATCTACGCGCAAGACGGGGAAGTGAGGGAACAGCTCATTCAAAGTTTCTTCAACTTTGGCAGTTCCCATGCCAATTGGCTTTAATTGTTGTTGATTGCATTGAGGGCAAGCATCAGGCATACGATTAATCGTACCACAATGATGACAGTGCAAATGTTGATAAGGCTTTAAATGCAGGGTAAAGTGAGCATCGCAGTTGGGGCAATTGGCCTGCCAACCACAGCTTTCACAGATAAGCACGGGGGCGTAACCGCGGCGATTTAAAAAAATCAGAACTTGTTCTTTTTTCTCTAAACGTTTTTTGATTTCAGCAATCAAAACATCACTTAAGCCATGCTGTTTTTTTGCCACTTTTAAATCAATCAAATGCATTTTCGGCATGATTGCGGCACCAGCACGTTGATTTAACTCAATCCGTGTCAGCTTTTCTTGGCGAGCAAGATAATAACTGTCAATACTAGGCGTGGCAGAACCTAAGATAATCGGGCAATTTTCTAAATGTGCACGATACATGGCCACATCGCGAGCATGATAGCGAAAGCCTTCTTGTTGTTTAAACGAAAGATCATGCTCTTCATCTAAAATAATCAAACCCAAATGTGGCAAAGGTGTATAAATTGCAGAACGTGTGCCTAAAATAATAGAGGCTTTGCCCGTTTGCGCATGCTGCCATGCTTGTAAACGTTTAGTGTCATTTAAGCCTGAGTGCAGTAAGGCAATATTACAATGAAAACGTGATTGAAAACGGCTGATGGTTTGTGGGGTTAAGCCGATTTCAGGCACTAAAACCAAGACTTGTTTGCCTTGTTTAAGTACTTCATGCATCACTTGCAAATAAACTTCGGTTTTACCACTCCCAGTTAAACCATCCAGTAGAAACGCTTGATATTTTTTCTGCGCTTTTAAAATCGCTTGAATGGCTTTCTTCTGATCGTCATTTGGCGTGAGTGGCATCTGTGCCAATTGCACAGGTTCTGGCGTGACATTTTGTGGTTCTAAATCACAACGAACAATGTCTTTTTTCTCAAGGACTTTGAGTGTGGCTGTTTCAACACCACTTAAATTAAGAATGTTTTCCTGTGTCCCTTTCGGGTGTAGCTTTAAAATTTTATAGGCTTCTTGTTGTTTTTCAGAACGCTTAACTTTGTCTTCGGCATGTAAGTCTAAAAGTTTCCAGATACGTGCCAATAAATTATAAGGTTTACCTTGGCGTAATAAGGTAGGTAACGCCGTTTGAATCACTTCACCGATAGGAAATTGATAATATTGTGATGACCATGTCAATAAACTTAAAACTTTACTGTCTAGAATAGCCTGTTCATCTAACAGTTCAGTAATGGCTTTGAGTTTAAAATGAGAATCCACAGGTTCATCAATCGGTACTTTCTTAACAATAACACCAATCAGATTTTGTCTGCCAAAAGACACTGCAACACGTGCACCGACTTCAGCTTGCGCATATTGTTCAGCGGTGACTTGGTAATCAAAGCAGTCATTCAAATAGACTGGAACAGCAACTTGAATACGATAAATCGTCTGTGGCGTAGCAAGGGTATTCGACATTTTTAATTTAGTGACTCATTAATTTAGTGAGGCTGTGATGAAATTGTTTCATGTCCAGATTCGGCTTGTGTTAGAGTGTAACAGTCATCTATAAACATGAATATGAATGATTTATAGGGTATGACGCAACAGCGTAATCAAAAAATTTTGGAAAACTAGAGCATAATAATGCCAGCATATCAATTTACTGCAATTGATGCTTCAGGAAAGCAGCAAAAAGGCGTGTTAGAGGGAGATTCCGCACGCCAGATTCGACAACAACTACGGGACAAGGAATTGATTCCTGTCACGGTGGATGCTGTTGAACAAAAAGATAAAAATAAAAGTTCAGGATTTTTTCAACGTAAATTTTCGGCTTATGATCTGGCCTTAATGACACGTCAACTTTCTGTTTTGGTCGCTGCTGCAATTCCTTTAGAGGAAGCATTACGAGCAGTTGCCAAACAAAGTGAAAAAGTGCATGTACAAAATCTTTTACTTTCGGCACGTTCAAAAGTGCTTGAAGGGCACTCTTTGGCTCAAGCGATGCAACAAACAGGACGCTTTCCAGATTTGTATATTGCGACTGTTGCTGCGGGTGAACGTTCAGGGCATTTAGATTTAATTTTAGATCAATTATCTGATTACACCGAAAACCGCTTTGCCATGCAAAAGAAAATTCAAGGTGCGATGATCTATCCAATCATCTTGATGTTTATGTCTTTTGCGATTGTGATGGGGTTAATGACGTATGTTGTTCCAGACATTGTTAAAACCTTTGACCAAAGTAAGCAAGCCTTGCCATGGATCACTGTGGCGTTAATGAAAGCCAGTGAGATTATTCGGCAGGCTTGGCCCTTTATGTTGGTGTTTAGTGTGATTGGGATCTTTTTATTGATTCGATTCCTGCGAACTTCTGCGGGGCACTATGCTTTTGATCGTTTAACACTCAGATTGCCATTATTTGGTAAATTATCTCGTGGTATAAATGCAGCGCGTTTTGCCAGTACCTTATCTATTCTTACCCAATCAGGCGTGCCATTGGTCGATGCTTTAAAAATTGGAGCAGCGGTGAGTAGCAATTGGGTGATACGAGATGCAGTTAATATTGCAGCAGAGAAAGTCACAGAAGGTGGAAATCTTGCAACACAATTGGAGCGTTGTGGTTATTTCCCACCGATGATGGTACAAATGATTAAAAGCGGTGAAGCTTCGGGTGAGTTAGATCGAATGTTAAGCCGTGCATCAGATATGCAGGATCGAGAAGTATCCTCATTTATTTCAACATTATTGGCTTTACTGGAACCTTTAATGTTGGTGTTTATGGCTGGTATTGTTTTGGTTATTGTGATTGCAGTCATGTTGCCAATCGTCAATATGAACAATATGATTTAAGCCAATTATTTTTATAAAGAATATATAGAGAGTAAGCAGATGCAACGAAAGATGAATAGGACTCGTCAGTCAGGTTTTACCTTAATTGAAGTGATGGTTGTGATTGTTATTTTAGGCGTACTTGCAGCATTGATCGTACCCAATGTGATGGGACGCGGTGAAAAAGCCAAAGTTGACACCACTAAAATTGCATTAAAAGGTGTAGCGGGTGCTTTAGACCAGTATAAACTGGACAATGGGCGTTATCCGACAAGCCAAGATGGTGGGTTAGACGCGCTTGTAAATCAACCTGCAACAGCTAAAAACTGGTTACCTGGTGGTTATGTTAAAGGTGGTTATCCGAAAGACAGTTGGGAAAATGATATTCAATATGTAATCCCTGGTTCTGAAGGTCGTAAATTTGATTTATATTCTTTTGGTGCCGATGGTAAACAAGGTGGTGAAGGAAATGATGCAGATATTTATTACCAACCTTAATTGAAGATTATTTAAGTTATTATTTATGGGATTAATCACTTCATTTAATCGAGTTAATAAATCTTGAGTGAAGTGATAATCTTTCTTGTTTGCTAAAGTGTATTTAATTTATTGAAATATAACAGCTATTTAAAATAACGATGTTTGAGAGTTATAATAAGAATTATTCCCATATTTAATAGTTACAAGAAAGTTAAATTGTGTATAAAAATAGACTTTTTATTTAATTAAAAGCTTGCATAATAGTTCTCAGGGCAATCTGAATTGCTTAGGAGGATGAGATGAAAGCATTATTATTACCAGATGAAATCAGCCAGTTTCATTGGACTATGCTCAAATCTGTTCTTTTAATTTTGAGCCTATTACCGATTAGCCAGTTTTTTCTCAATATTTGGCAAGTTGCCGATGCCAATAGCCAGATCATGATTGGTTTTATGGCGATTAGCGTATTTAGTGCATTATCTATTATTAGTTTTTATAATGCCTTAAATTTGACAGTATTTCAGTTAAAAACTGAATTCTCATCATTATTAGAACAATATTTAGTACGTTCATATCGTTATGTGCCAATGTTATTTTTAGCTGCAATGATGTCTTATTTGGTGACTCAACTTTAGTTGAAATATCATGGAAAACCGAGGGTATAATCCTCGGTTTTTTTGCACTACAATTTAATGATTCAGGTTTATTCAACTAAGTCGGCTGAACCAGGCTCATGGTGATTTTGCGCACAATCGGCAAGGTAAAAAGTAACACTGGAAAGGCAATCAGCCAAGAAATCCCCCAAGCTGAAAGCCATGTGTATAGCGAAAAATTCTCAAAACCCATGCTTCTGAATGTACTGATACATGAAACAATAAATGTCATGATAATGGACAGTAACAAAGGTAAAACAATCGCTGCATAGCGATTTGGAATCTTTTTAAAATTAAAATAAGACGATTTAGAATTTTGCATTTTTTACTCCGTAAACCAACAAACGCCAGTGCCGCATCAAAATATTAAAATTTTGATTAAAATAGCCCCAAGCCTTGTTGGAGATATGTTGGCACGTTGATTGACGTAAACGTTTACGGCTTTATCATCAGCGAAAATAATTTAGCATAAACTTGAAAAAAATATAGTAAAAAATGCGCCGAAAATATTTTCAATTTCGTTTTGATAGGGCTTGGATTGAACATGATTGTCTTTTTAACAGGATCATTTGTCTGTTTTGTATAAGGTTGATCGCTTTAAACTTATCTAAAATGATTTTATCTCTTGAGATGAATTGATAAAAATACGAGGACTCAGCAATGCAACAAATAGAATGGAATGACTTTCTTAAGGTAGAGTTACGGGTAGGAAAAATTATTCAAGCCGAAGTGTTTGAGAAAGCGCGTAACCCTGCTTATATTTTGCATGTTGATTTTGGCGAAGCACTCGGTGTAAAGAAATCGAGTGCGCAAATTACCAACCTGTATCAACCTGAAGATTTAATTGGGAAGCTTGTGGTTGCTGTTGTGAACTTTCCAAAAAAACAAATTGGGCCGATTCAATCAGAGTGTTTAGTGACGGGTTTTCATAATCAAGATGGGCATGTGACGTTGTGTGTGCCTGATGTAAATGTGCCATTGGGAACAAAGTTGCTTTAATCATTGAATCAAGCGCTTTGTTGAAGCTAACCTCATCTCCTTAAACCAGAGATGAGGGATTCAAGCATTAACGTCTAGATTTAAAGCTAATATCGACTGCTTTAGGTCGATAGATCCAGCCTAAAATTAATAATAAGAGGGATAGCAATAAAATAGGGTAATCGCTAAAGCGGGTGTACCAAGTTTCACCTTGCATGGCTGGTAAATCACCACGAAGCACAGCTTTTTGATCTACAGGGGCTTGTTTTACAATATGCCCATTGTGGTCAATAAATGCTGTTACGCCTGTATTGGTTGCACGAATAAACCAACGTCCATTTTCCTTGGCACGCATTTGCACCATTTGAAGATGTTGTAATGGGCCTGCTGTACCGGTGAACCAAGCATCATTAGAAACAGTCACTAAAAAGTCACTATTAATCGCATTTCGTCGAGTGAGATTCGGATAGGCCACTTCATAACAAATGGCTGCAGCTAAATCATGTCCTTTAATATTAAAAGGTTTCTGATTGGATGCACCTTGGGAAAATCCACTCATGGATGGATCATTTTGTAGCGCAGGTAACACCCAAGCCAATAATCCTGAAAGTGGAATATATTCACCAAAAGGCACCAGACGTTGTTTTTTATATAAGCCTGAAGAATCCGCGCCAGAAGCCATCATACTGTTGTAGTACATTGGATAGCCATTTTTCTGCGATTCTTTTAAGTCCCAATAAGGAATACCGGTTACCCATGCTGTACCTGAACTTTTGGCTTGTTGATCCATCATATCCAAGAATTGTTGAATATCTGTTTGGAAAAGTGGAATCGAGGATTCTGGCCAAACAATCAGATCACGCCCCCATTCAGTACGGCTTAAATTAACGTAAATTTCTAAGGTTTTAACCTGATATTCAGTTAACCATTTTAAATCTTGCGGAATATTGCCTTGAATCAAAGAAACGGAGAGCGGCTTTTCTGCTTTCGGTTGTACGAAAGTGATAAACGATGCGCCCCATGCGCCAAGGATTAAAATGATTGCAGGAAAGATCCAAAAGACTTTTCTATTTAAAATTTCAACCAATGCACAAGCAAGGATAATCACCACAAAAGATACTGCAAACACACCAAACAGTGGAGCATAGCCATCTAAGAGTCGTTCAGTAAATGCGTAACCTGCAAATAACCAAGGAAAACCCGTAAAGACCCAAGTCTTTGACCATTCGAAGATCACCCACAAAGGAGCGAAAGTTAATGGCGTTTCAGGAAAGAATCTACGATATACCCAAGTCTGAATTGCGGTAAAAAGCCCCATGACAATGGCCATGATGGCGATCATCAAGACACTCAATACTGCATTAGTATCTCCATACACATGAATCGATGTATAGAGCCAGAATGCGCCAACAAACCATAGACCAAAGCCATAGCTTAAGCCAATCGCAAATGCTTGGCGTGGTGTACGGCCTTTTAAGCAAGCATATAGCAGGGCAGGCGATAAAATTGCCAACCACCACCAGTAATAAGGCGCCAGTGCTAAACTGAACACTGCGCCTGACATTAACGAAATCAATAACGGGAAAATGAAGGGCAGCTGTTTTTGTTGTTGTGATGAATTTAACAGCTTGTCAAAGTATGCTCTCATTTATGTACAGCTCGAATCAGATGAATAGTGCGTGCATCTGCTTCAATAATTGTAAATTCCCAATCCTCAAGCTCAACCACTTGGCCTTGAAGATCACTCACTAGACCAATTTCTTGAAGCAGTAATCCGCCCATAGTCTCTACTTCATCGTCAGGAAATTCAGCATCTAAAACATTGTTAAAATGTTCGATTGGTGTAAGTGCTTGCACAATCCATGTATTGGCTGTGGTATGAGTTGTATCTGGAATGATAAATTGTGCTTCTTCGTCAACGTTATCATGCTCATCTTCAATTTCGCCAACAATCTCTTCCAGAATATCTTCTAAAGTGACCAGACCTGCTGTTGAACCATATTCATCAATCACAATAGCAATATGGGTTTGAGTGTTTTTTAACATTCTCAAAACTTGGTCGGAACGGGCACTTTCTGGGACAAATAATGGCTGACGCATTAACGCATGCACATCTACAACAGATGAACGATCAGTTAAAAAGGGTAAAAGATCTTTAGCAAGTAAAATACCCACGACGTTTTCAGGCTGATCAGAAGAGAAAACAGGGAAACGTGAATGTGCAGATTCAATAAGAATATCTAAAATATCAAGAAGTTGATCATCTTCTTGCAAACTGACCATCGCTGTGCGCGGAGTCATGACTTCACGGATTTTTGTTGCTGGAAGGTCTAATACGCCTTCTAACATTGCAACAGTATCGGGTTCTAAAAAACGACGTGAATCTTGTACTAATTTTAGCAGTTCATCCCGGGTTTCTGGCGCTGTTCCTAACCATTTGCGTAAGCCACGCATTCCCCACGATGGGCCTGATTCCTCGTGCATGATCTTTCCTAAAGACGCTTAATATCTAGTAAATGTTTTTTTATCATACCGAAGAAAACACAGATGTCTATCTATTAAATAAGGTAAATAGATGAATGTATGTGTCATATTATAGATATATTGCAAGCCTTATTCATTATTTGAGTTTGTGTTAAAATTATTGATTGATTTCGCTTCTTTTTGAGAATAGATAATGTCTGAACCGATGCCTACAGCAAGCATTCAATTAAACACGCGTGGACTACGTTGTCCTGAGCCTGTAATGATGTTGCATCAAGCAATTCGTAAATCTAAATCAGGTGATGTCGTTGAAGTATTTGCAACTGATAATTCAACCTCTTGGGACATTCCTAAATTTTGTATGCATCTCGGTCATGAGTTGATTTTACAAGAAGAAGTACTAGATGATGCCGGAAATAAGGAATTTCACTATTTAGTGAAGAAAGGTTAAAAGATCATGATGGGTGGAAATCAGTCTATGTTATATGTGATGATTTCCCTTTTATTGATTTAAGAATATTGAAATTTATTTGGCCCGTTTTTAATAGTTAATAAATTTATATTATATGTAATTTATTGAATTTTAATAATTTTATTGTGGATATTAAATCATTTTACAAAATTAAAAATGACAGAATTTTGACTTGTGATTATAATCTAAACATATTTTTTAATAATAATTAACTCATTCAAATGAACAGCTTAGTAATAAATAGCATTTATAAAATATTGGATCAGCTTGGACTAAACGCACAAAAACGAGCTTTGCATATCCAATTTACAAATACAGACTTAAACAACCAAGTCTTCTTACAACGTATCGATGGACAACATGGTCTAAACCAAGGTGTGTCTATTGAGCTGATTTGCCTTGCCACTTCGGCTGTGATTCCGCTTAAACAGTTTATTGGTAGCCAAGTGGCCATCGATCAAGTCACAGATCATGGACAACTGTTTCGTAGCACAGGGGTGATTACTGAGGCCGCACAAGGGCAAAGTGATGGCGCACTGACGCTATATAAACTCAAACTTGAAGATGCCACTTCACTGTGGCATAAACGCCGTAACAGCCGAGTGTTTATGAATAAGTCGGTTGTGCAAGTCATAGAAACGCTGTTTAAAGAATGGCAAGACAAAAGCCCACTCTTTGCATCGAGTCTAAGTCTCGATAAAAGTGGTCTTAAAAAAGATTACGATATTCGACCATTCATTATGCAGAGCAACGAAAGTGACTATGCATTTTTAAGCCGCTTGATGCGCAGTGAAGGGATCAACTGGTTGATTGATGAAGCACAATTGATTGTGCCTAGTTCTGCGACACAAATTCAGCCACAAAAACTGCGTTTGGTGGATGATAACAGCGAATACAAAGCACTAGAACGAAGAAAGATCCGCTTCCATCGTAGCAGTGCCACAGAACAACAAGACAGCATCACCAGCTTTATCGGGCAACGTAGCTTACAACCCACTGCTGTCCATGTACAACGCTGGCAAGCAGATGTGTTAGAGCAAGAAGAAGGTGCAGGCAGTGTTCAAAGCAAACACCAACACAGTCAAAACCAAAACAATGCCAGTCTCGGTTTAGAACAGGCTTGGCATATTAGTCCAGCATGGATTCAAGACCTAAATGGTGAAGATCAAGCAACTGCCTCAAACAACAATCAGATTGAAAAGATCAACCAAAACCTCAGTCATTATTATGATGCTCAATCCAAACAATTCATTGCTAACTCCACTGTACGCGATGCACAAGTAGGTTACTGGTTTGAGTTAAACGAACACCCAGAAATAGACCAACACAGTGGCTCAGACAAAGAATTTCTGATCACGTCAAAGACATTCTATAACCAGAACAATTTACCCAAAGACCTGAATGAGCAAATCAATCGCTTACTCCAACAAAGCAATTGGGTCAATTCAAATGTAGACTCAAACAACCCAGAGCGCCAAGCCAATCAATTGGTGTTACAACGCCGTAATATCACCACTGTTCCTGAATACCACCCACTACAACATCGTCCTAGTACCCATCCACAACTAGCCAAAGTGGTTGGGCCAAGTGGAGAAGAAATCCATGTGGATGAATGGGGACGCATTAAAGTTCGCTTCCTATTTACCCGCAATGAAGACCACAGTCATGATGGTGGTGCAGGGAGCAATGACAATGACACTGATTCTGCTTGGGTGGATGTACTGACCCCGTGGGCAGGTGAAGGCTATGGTGCGCGGTTCTTACCGAGGATTGGTGAGATTGTCGTGATAGATTTCTTTGATGGTAATATCGATCGACCATTTGTGGTGGGGCGTATCCATGAAGCGCAACGAAGCCCAACGAAATTTGATGACAAAGGCCAATTGCCTGATACTAAAAAACTAGCAGGGATCAAAAGTCGAGAAGTTAAAGGCAGTGGCTATGGCCAGCTTAGATTTGACGATACCACAGACCAAATCAGCAGCCAGCTACAAAGTAGTCACGGCGCGAGCCAACTTAACCTTGGTAATCTGAGTCATCCTAAAGAAACCGAGACCAGTGAAGGACGAGGCGAAGGCTTTGAACTAAGAACAGACCAATGGGGAGCAGTGCGTGCAGGACAGGGGCTACTACTCAGTACCTATGCTCAAGATTCAGCTTCGGGTAACCATCTCGATGCGACTGCCGCCAAAAGTCAGTTAGAAAGCAGCCTAAATAATTCTAAAGCCTTAAGTGAAGTTGCCAAGAATCAGCAAACTGATCCTTTAGAAAATTTAGATCATTTGAAATCGTTTATTTCATCTTTGGAAAAAGATGAATCCAGTGAAGCAAAAAGCCAAGCGGATACCTTTAAACAAGCTCTCATGTTATTGGCCTCACCCAATTCGGTTGCGCTTGCTACTAATGAAGATCTACATCTTTCTGCCGATCGACAAATCTATGAAACTGCGGGTGATAGTATTCAATTGAGTACGCAAAAGAATTTAGTTGCACATGCACAATCAAAGATCAGTCTTTTTGCGGCACAAGAAGGGGCAAGATTATTTGCAGGGAAAGGTAAGGTTGAAATCCAAGCACAAGGCGATGGTGCGGATTTGATTGCGCGTAAAGGTATTCAAATTATTTCGACGGAAGAAAAAATCGAGATTAAAGCGGATAAGAAAATTATTTTGATTGCAGATGGATCTCAAGTTGAAATTAGTAGTGCAGGTGTTTTACCGACCACTGCGGGTAAGTTTGAAGTCAAAGCTGGACAACATAAGTTTTTGGGTGGGGCGCAAGTTTCGAATGTAAAATACCCATTACCTGTATTGGGTGATGAAAACAAATATGATGTTGTTTTTTTAATGCAAGATGATGATGGTATTCCTTACAAAAATATGAAATACATTGCATTCTTAGAAAGTGGTGAAATTATTGAAGATATCACAGATGATAAAGGATATACGAAACCTATAAAAACACTCAGTAAAGAAAAAGTATCAATTCACTTAAAAACTGATAATTATTTAAATATTTAGAGGAAAATATAATGAATTATTTCCCATTTGTTATAGTTAAATCTAATGTGGATACTAAGAAGTTGTATTATAGTTTACAAGTTTTCAATACTTCTACAAATAAAGTTGTGCTTGATAGTGCTAAAAAAATTCAGGCAGGAATTAAATATCCTTTGAGGAATAATTATAAGACTGAGATAATGAACATACCAACTGATGGTGAATCAGCAAAAGATATGGTTATTGAGTTTACTTTATATAAGCGTGATGGTATAAAATTTATTCCAGTAGTTAATAAAAAGATTCTATCAAACATGGTTTTTGAATTTACTTTAGATAATATTAAAAGTAATAAAATAAAATATGATATTGTTAATTACATGGAAACAAAAAATATTACAAAGCCTGTGACTGGTGTTAATAATAATTTAGTTCAGTTAACAATATCTAACACAAGAATGTTTGTAAGTACGCAACATCCTATCGGTGATTATTTTGATCCTTTTACTAAAGAAAAAATACAGCAAGGATTATTGAGTAGACTTAAGGAAAAGTATCCAGATCAAGGTTTTACAAATTTGTGTGGTCCAGCTGCTTTTTTTTATTGTGTTTTAAATGCTAATTCGAATATTTATAAAAAAATTGTAAAAGAATTATGGGAAAAGGGTGAAACTAAAGTCAATAATTTAACGATAAAACCAGATAAAGGTGGAGCTAGAACTGTAAAAAATTATTTTGATGAGCATGATAATGCTTTAATTCCTGCAATTGATTGGATTACTCTTGGAAGTTTAAGGGATTCAAGTAATATAATCTTGGACTATACTTTAGAGTATGGAGAAGCAAGTGCAGGGATCACTCCACCAGGAGATTTACTTACATGGTTTAGGGATATAGGTTTTAAAAATGTAGATTTTTTCCATATCGGAATTTCAAATAAATTAAAGGCATTGGTTGAAACTAGTAAATATGATGTAAAAAAATATTTTATAGTATTGTTATCAAGTAGTAGTATTTTGCAATATCAAAAAAAGACTTTGGCGGTCTTTCCTACTCATTGGGTTGTGCTAGATAGTAATATTATGGTAGATGGCTCGTTATTAAATTCAACCACTTTAGAAACAGATGAGGTTAAATTTAAAGTCTTTAGTTGGGGTAAGTCATATAATCAAAATGATGGTTTAACACTTGGTGAGCTGGTTAAATATACTTGGGGTGTTTATATATTTGAAAGAGGATTGGTTTAATATGAAAAAGTTTTTTTACTCTGGGTATCTTGTTTGTGTTTTTTTTATTTTAGGCTGCAGTCATCAAATAAAGATTGAACCTAATAATTTGCCAGAAATGAAGTATGGCGAGAAATATGATAATAGAATAGAAATTGAGAAGCTAAATATATTTGGTGAACTTGTTATTAAAACAGATTTACCTGATAACTCAGGTATTAATATAGAAAAAGTAGGGGAGAATGACTTTCTTTATCAAAATTCTATAAGAATATATGGAGTACCTAAAGTTAAAGGTAATTATTATATTTTATTAGATGGTAATTTTAGAGGTGGAGCTTTTGGTGGGATGACTAATTTTAAGAAAAAATATGATGTCATCATAAAATAACACATAATGATTTTACGTAAAAATAAACTGATTTGGATAGTATTAGAGAGGTGAGTGATTTCTATCAATAGAATAAAGGTGTTAATAATAAAATAACATTAAATCCAAGAGTTTCATTTGTAGATTGGATTGCAATGAGAAGCTTAAGAGATTCAGGAAATTAAGTTTTTGATGATAAAAAAACCCGCCGAAGCGGGTTTATTGATTTACATATTTGGATAGTTTGGACCACCGCCACCCTCAGGTGTTACCCAAGTGATGTTCTGAGATGGATCTTTGATATCACAAGTCTTACAGTGAACACAGTTCGCAGCATTTATCTGGAAGCGCTTAGAACCATCATCATTTTCCATAATCTCGTAAACACCAGCAGGACAGTAGCGTTGAGCTGGCTCATCCCATTTTGGTAAGTTGACATTGACTGGAATCGAAGCATCGGTCAGCTTTAAGTGAGCTGGCTGATTCTCTTCATGTACGGTATTCGATACAAATACAGAAGATAAACGATCAAAGGTTAATTTACCGTCTGGCTTTGGATAAGTAGGTTTAAATGTCGCAGCATCTACAGTTTTTAATGCACTAAAGTCAGGTGCAAGGTCATGTAGGGTAAATGGCACTTTAAAGATATTTTGATCGATAAAGTTAAATGCACCACCCATCCATAAACCGAATTTATGCATTGCTGGGCCAAAGTTACGCGAACGATGTAACTCTTCTTTTAACCAACTGTTGTTGAATTTGTCAGTATAAGCAGTCAATTCTTTAGCAAAGAAGTCTTCGCCTTCAGCCACACGCGCAACCGCTAAATCACCACCTTTCTCATGACCCGCTTGGATTGCTTCAAATACAGCTTCACCGCACAACATACCCGATTTCATCGCAGTATGAGAGCCTTTGATTTTAGCAAAGTTTAAGAAACCTGCATCATCACCAATTAAGCAACCGCCTGGGAAAGTCAGTTTAGGTAGAGAGTTTAGACCACCTTTAACAACTGCACGTGCGCCATAAGAAATACGCTTACCACCTTCAAGATATTGCTTGATCAGTGGATGTGTTTTCCAACGTTGCATTTCAGCAAAAGGATACATGTGTGGATTTTCATAAGATAAATCAACAATCATACCCAAGGTCACTTGGTTGTTTTCAGCGTGATATAACCACCAGCCGCCTGAAGAACCTGTTTCTGCCAAAGGCCAGCCTGAACCGTGCATCACTAAACCCGGTTTATGTTTTGCAGGGTCAATTTCCCAAAGTTCTTTGATTCCGATACCGTAATGTTGCGGATCAGCATCTTGGTCTAAGTTGTATTTAGCAATTAGACGTTTACCAAGGTGTCCACGGCAACCTTCTGCAAAAATTGTGTATTTTGCATGAAGCTCGTAGCCGGGGGTAAAGTTGTGAGTAGGTTCACCATCTTTACCAATACCCATATCACCAGTTTGGATGCCTTTTACAGAACCATCTTCATGATAAAGGATTTCTGAAGCAGCAAAGCCAGGAAAGATAGAAACTTCTAACTCTTCCGCTTTTTGACCTAACCAACGCACTACATTACCCAATGAAATAACATAGTTACCATCATTGTGCATGGTTTTAGGAACCATCCAATGCGGCGCTTCTTGTGACTTTTCAGCAGACATGAGGAAATAAGTTTTGTCCTCAGTCACAGGTACATTTAAAGGTGCACCTTGTTCTTTCCAGTCAGGGAAAAGTTCATTGATTGCACGAGGTTCAAGTACAGCACCAGAAAGGATATGCGCACCAACTTCAGAGCCTTTTTCAACCACACAGACGGAAAGGTCTGGAAGATTGTTTTCAAGAGCTAATTGACGAATTTTAATCGCAGCAGAAAGACCCGCAGGGCCTGCGCCTACGATCACTACGTCAAACTCCATCGATTCGCGTTCGATGTGTTCCATGTAGGACTCCTCATATTTCTAAGGGTGGCAACCGTGAGCATTTATTGGGAATTAATAAATCGGTGCTGCCATGAGTGTTCTAAAAATTCCGTGATACGAATTAACGCTCGTACCAATAATATATTTTGCGCTAGTATAGTTAGAAACCCTAATCTAGCCAATTGGCTGAGTCGTATTATTTTTAAGTCAGCAAGGCATAAACCATGGTAAATCAAAATAATTCAACATCAGCGGCTCAAAATCAGCCAGATTCTGATAATAAAAACTTAATGAGCATTGCACAATACTTAAAAGATGTACAGGCGGGTCACAAAAGGTCAATACCCCCTTTAGAGCAGTGGCAGCCAAAGCATTGTGGCAAAATGGATTTGACGGTAAAAGC
The DNA here is from genome assembly GCF_059422385.1 of Acinetobacter sp. GW821-FHT01E09. NCBI lineage: Bacteria > Pseudomonadati > Pseudomonadota > Gammaproteobacteria > Moraxellales > Moraxellaceae > Acinetobacter > Acinetobacter sp. GW821-FHT01E09. Next base: position 4,187,682 of record NZ_JBWKWU010000001.1, on the reverse strand, counting down.
CAATGGAGAATGGTGGCACGAAGGTCAATTGATCAAACGCCAAGCGCTTTTAGACCTGTTTACAAAAGTGCTTTGGAAAGAAGACGGAAAGTTCTATTTAAAAACCCCAGTTGAACAGATTGAAATTGAAGTTGAGGATGAACCTTTATTGGTCAATCAAGTTGATCAGGTAAATCTCGATGGACAAGTCTACCTACAAGTTACCACCACCAATCAAGACATTACACTGCTTGATCCAGAACATCCTATTTTTATGCGTGAATATCAAGGTGAATTAAGACCTTATGTACATATTCGTTTCGGGATAAATGCCTTGATTCAACGTTCTGCTTTTTTTCACCTGATTGAATATGGAAAATTGCTTGAAAATGAGCAAGGAGATACCATTTTATCTTTAGAAAGTGGTGATTTTCACTTGCAATTAGGGACTTGAGGTTTAATCTTGTTAATTATTTTTACCGTATGCCAATAGTGGATCAAATGAGCGCGATTCTTCCTCTCTCTCCTCTAGAAAATCCAATGCCAAAAGCCTTGGCAGATGCCCCGATTGGTATTTTTGATTCAGGTATCGGTGGGCTTTCTATTGCACAGGAAATTGCCAATTATTTGCCAAATGAACGTATTGTTTATTATGCCGATACTGCACATGTCCCTTATGGCCCCCGTACGGATCAAAATATTCGTGAATTAACTGCACAAGCAATTGAATGGTTATACCGACAAGGTTGTAAAATCGCAGTTGTGGCATGTAATACCGCTTCAGCATTTAGTCTGGATTATTTACGTGATCATTATGGTGAAAATTTTCCTATTGTTGGGCTGGTGCCTGCTTTAAAGCCAGCAGTGCTACAAACCCAGTCTAAAGTGGTTTCAGTTTTGGCTACACCTGCCACTTTTCGTGGAAAATTGATCAAAGATGTGATGCAGCGTTTTGCAGAACCTGCCAATGTTGAAGTACTGACGATTACCAATCTTGAACTGGTTCCCTTGATTGAATCTGGACGTTATAACAGTCTGGAATGCAAACACAGCCTGCAAAAGGTTTTAGATCCAGTCATTGCCAAAGGTTCAGATTATTTGGTGTTGGGCTGTACCCATTACCCTTATTTAAAACAGAGTATTCAAGAATTATATGGTCCTCAGCTTAATTTAATTGATTCTGGATTGGCCGTTGCACGACAAACGGCGCGTATATTGTTAAAAAATGAGTTAATATCAAGTAGCTTGCAAGAAAAAGGGGTGCGTTTACAATGTTTTGTGAGTGGGGGAAATGCAAAAGAATTAGAAAATGTCATCAAACATCTAATACAACCAAAAATTACATGGTCTGTAGAAAATATTGTTGAAAAACTCGGCTAATTCTTTCAATATTGAACAGATTTAATATATTTTCATAAGTGTAGGGCATATCCAACTTAAAGCTCATGGATGGATTTAAGTAGGGTGTGACAAGAATGGGTTAACCTATGCTCGATAAACGGTATCAAGTTTTTATTACAACATCTGGCAAAGAAATGCAGCCAGAACGGATGGTCGTGTCACAAACCCTTATAGGGATGGGGTTTTTTTCTTGGGGATTAGAACAACGGACACCATTAAGTACCGCATTTGCACGTCGTCAGATAGATGACTGTGATTACGTTTTATTGTTGTTGGGGAGTCAGTATGGTGAACAATCTGTTTCAGGGGTGAGTTATTTACATCTTGAATATATTTATGCGGTGACCAAACAGAAACCAATTATTGTATTTATGCATGAGAGTCCTGAATTTCGCGAACCGCATTTAAAAGAAGAAAGTACGCTGCTAAAAGAAAAGTTTAATGAATTTAGACATCAACTACAAAAAGAAGTTGAGCAAGTCGTTACTTATCGAACTTTACGAGATTTAGAACTTGCGGTACGTTCATATATGCCACAAATGCTAGAGCGCTATCCTGTTGTAGGATGGGTAAGACCTCAGAATATTCAAGTCTTACAAGATGAGATTGATCGTTTAAAAGCAAAGTTGGCACATGTTTCCGTAGAGCAAGGGAAAAAAGAAGCTGATCCATTTTTAACTTTACCCAAAGTTTCATTGCATGAAGTGTTTAATTTTGATTATCGAATGCATGCCTATCAAGATGGTAATTTTAAAGAGTTATCGCCAGCGCGTGAGATGACATGGGCAGAGTTATTGAAAATCTTATCAGTTGAATTTAGACAACCGACGTCTGAGGATTTTTTCTCTAAAGTCTTAAATGAATATTTGAATAATACGGGTTTAACCGATGCGCAAGTGGTGATGCCACGTGCGCATGCTGTGTCTAGAGCGCAGATTAATGTGCGTTCCTTGCATACGATTAAGCAACAAGTCCGTCAAAATGAATGGATCATCCCTGTGGGGCGTGATGATCGTCAGCGTATGCTCTGGCAGATGACGGATAAATGCGTGAAACTGCTTGAAAGTTCACAACGTATTAGCAGCCGCTCTTCAATTTTTTAAGTTAAATAAATTGAGTGAGTTAAGATAAAAAATTTTGTTTAGATAAAGACTCTGTTAAGCTGATCATTCGAGATAAACTATTCTGTAAATCGGGTGAAAATGTCTTTATCTAAACCTAAAGTCCTGATTATTATTGCTAATTTAGGGACACCAGATGCGCCTACAGCTCCAGCTGTTCGGGCTTTTTTAAAGCAGTTTTTATCAGATCAGCGCGTCATCGAAATTCCCAAAATTTTATGGGCAATTATTTTAAATGCATTTGTTCTACCTTTTCGACCAAAGCGTGTTGCCGAAGCTTATGCACAAGTCTGGTCAAATGATTCACCGATGCGTGAAATTCTATTTGAACAAGTTGAATCACTACAAAAAAAATTAATAAGTACCAATGCTGATTTAGATTTAGAGATTGTGCCAGCAATGACCTATGGGCGACCGGGTATCGATGCTGTATTGAATGATGCGAAAAACAAGCAGTATGACCATATTATTCTTTTTCCGTTATTTCCACAGTACTCGGCAACATCAACCGCCCCTTTATATGATGCCGTTGCACAATGGTTGTTAAAGCAACGCAATATTCCGGGTTTAAGTTTTATTCGAGATTATTATCAACACCCACTTTATATTCAGGCCTTAGCCAACAGTGTGCGTGACTATCAGCAGCAATATGGACCAGCCGCTAAACTGTTGATGTCTTTTCATGGGATCCCACAGCCTTATGCAGATAAAGGCGATCCTTATGCAGAGCGTTGTCGTATCACTGCACTTAAGGTAGCACAGGCATTAGATTTAAAAGACGACCAATGGGCGATCAGTTTCCAATCCCGTTTTGGAAAACAAGAATGGGTAAAACCGTATACCGATCAACTATTGCAAGAGTGGGCAGCGCAAGGTGTTGAGTCTGTTCAAGTGCTGAGCCCTGCATTTTCGGCAGATTGTTTAGAAACCTTGGAAGAGCTGGCGATTCAAAATGCTGAATTGTTTTTAAAAGCAGGTGGTCAACACTATGCTTACATTCCTGCATTAAATAGCCGTGCGGATCATATTGACTTATTTGAGCAACTTTTACAGACTCAATTGAATACACTCAAGTTTCATTTACAGGTATAGGGTTTTTTAGGAAAATTATCATGTTACAAGTCAAGATTGTACCCGTTACTGCATTCGCCCAAAATTGTTCTATTGTTTGGGATTCGGAAACCAAAGAAGCGGTATTGATTGATGCTGGTGGTGAGCCTGAGAAATTAAAACAAGAAGTTGAAGCATTAGGACTGACAGTCAAAGCATTGTGGTTAACACACGGTCATTTGGATCATGCTGGTGCGGTAGGTGCATTGGTCAAAGAATGGAATGTGCCTGTGATTGGTCCGCATAAAGAAGACCTGTTTTGGTTAGAAATGATTCAAGACGTATCTGCCCGTTATGGATTTCCAATTCCTGAGCCTGTTCATGTCAATCAATGGTTAGAGGGTGGCGAAAAGTTAAGCTTAGGGGATGAAGAGTTTGAAGTGCGTTTTGCACCAGGACATACACCAGGCCACGTCATTTTTTACAATGCCAAATATGGTGTGCTTTGGACAGGAGATGTGCTGTTTAAAGGTTCAATTGGCCGTACTGACTTTCCAAAAGGCAACCATCAACAGCTCTTGGATTCAATTCAGCGTGAATGTTTTACCCTGCCTGATGAAACTCAATTTATTTCAGGGCATGGTCCGATGAGTACTATTGGTTTTGAAAAGCAACACAATCCTTTTGTGGCAAGCAAAGCGGGTTAAGTATTCACTGTCCGGTTTTATTGTAAAAATAAGAAATGAAAAATGGTGAAGTAATCAATATTTTACTCACCATTTTTGTTTTAAATGTATATTTTATTAATGATTCAACATGTAATAAGGATCTGTAATAGTAACGTGAATAATCTGAGTAAAACAAAGCATAGACTATGTTATTTATGCTCATCTTTAAATAACTCCTGCAAAAGTTATTCACTCCATCATTGAAATAATATTCGTGGAGAATGAGAAAATTAAAATTAGGCTTCTTTCATAAGTCCTTTTTAAAATTATAAATCAATATAAAATCCCCCCTAATTCTAGCCTTCTCAAAGGGAGAAGGAACTTTAAATACCCATATGATTCGCTCAACATGATCATTTTTTGATTTATGAAAGAGATCTATTAAATAGTTTAATAATAGTGTTAAATTGATTTAAATCACCGCTCCTTTACCATTTCCAATTTGATTAATAAGATGACTATTGCAAATAGAATTCCAATCGCGATAAGAGAAAAATCGAGCGCATATACTCCAATAAAAGTAAAAAATGCACATAAAATTGTAAGGATAGCGACAAAAATTTTTAAGCCTATAGGCACCTTAATACTCCAAGTTTCATTATAAATTGAAACTAATCAAATTTTTATATATAAAGTGTGAATTGAAACATGCAGTATCATATCGCTATACAGATCCAAAAATAAACAGTTATTGTGAAGTGTGAGTATAATTTTATTTAATTATTTTTAATAAAAAATTTGCGTTTAAGTCTGCTAAGTCATTGCGGTGTCTATAAGCTTGGCACACGGCTTAAGAATCCTCAGCTTGCGGTGCATCTTCTGTAGGTAAGGTATAATCTCCATTGGCCCATGCACCTAAATCGATCAATTTACAACGCTCAGAGCAAAATGGACGAAATTCATTGCCTTCCCATGTAGATGGTTCACCGCAGCGAGGGCAAGGAAAAGTTTTAGACATATGGAAATCCTCATTTAAAAAAGCAAAAACCGTAAAGAGTTGTTAAACTTGTGAACGATTTCTTGTTAGTTTGATCTGATTATGTCGATTCGTCAATTTCAAGCACAGCGTATGCATGCTCCTCGTGATTTTCAATGTATTGAAAATAACCCAATTTGTGTGGAAATTGGGGCAGGAAAGGGCAAACATGCCTTGCTCTTTTCTGAACAGCACCCTGAACTGAAATTGATTGCGATAGAAAGAACCCGTGAAAAATTTATTGCCATGCAAAAACAGCATCAGTTGGAAGGTCAAACAAATTTAACCCCTATTCATGCTGATGCATTACCGTGGGTGGTGCATGCACTTTATCCCAATCAGGTACAACAGTTTTTTATTCTCTATCCAAATCCAGAACCGCATAATCCTGCGCAGCGCTGGTTAAATATGCCTTTTTTTGAATTTTTGCTTTCCAGATTATCTCCAAATGGCAGTATCACGTTAGCCAGTAATATTCCTGAATATATTGCTGAAGCAGAACAGCAACTAAAAGATGTTTGGAGGCTGCCTTATGAAAAACAAACGATTGCATCAGATTCAGCACGTACGCATTTTGAAATTAAATATTTAGAACGTGGTGAATTGTGTCAGCAATTGATTATTGCTAAACCTGAACACTATCAAACCCGTTTTGATGAGGTTGGACCACGTCAGGGTCAAAGCGTTGAAAACTTATCAGAGCCGTCTGATGCCAATTAAGAAAATTGCCATCATCGGGGCAGGGCCAGCAGGTTTAATGGCTGCAGATGTTTTAAGTCAGTCTACAACTGATTATGAAGTTCATGTTTTTGAACAGAAACCTTCTGCTGCACGTAAATTTTTGATGGCTGGAAAGACGGGGCTGAATATTTCCCATGCAGAAGCATTTGAACAATTTATTCAACGTTATGATCATGTGGAATGGTTAAGACCTTGGGTTGAAAAGTGGGATGCGACGTGGATTCAAAGTTGGATGCATGGTTTAGGGATTGAATCCTATGTAGGTAGTTCAGGGCGAATTTTTCCTGTAGAAATGAAGGCCGCGCCTTTGTTACGTGCTTGGTTAAAACAGTTGGCAGGGCAGCACGTTCAATTTCATTATCGTCATCAAATTACTGATTTAAAACAGCAACAACTCGAAATTCTTGATCTAAGAAACAATCAAGCACAGCTTTTGAATTTTGATGCGATTATTCTGGCTTGTGGTGCTGTGTCATGGTCACGTTTAGGCAGTGATGGTGCATGGCAAAAGTGGTTACCTGCTTCTGAAATTGAAGCGTTTCAAGCGAGTAATGCCGGTGTGGTTCGGGCATGGTCGAATTATATGCAACCTGTCTTTGGTCAGCCTCTTAAACGTGTAGATGCTTGGGTGGAAAATTCTGCAAAGACACAAGGTGATATTGTGATTACCCATTATGGATTAGAAAGTGGTCTCATCTATAAGCAGGGGCGATTATTACGTCAATTGGTACAGCACAATCAACCGATGTCGATTTATTTAGACTTGTTACCTGATCAAACTGTTCAACAGCTTACTCAGAAATTACAGCCGTCCAAAAAGCAATCCAGTACTAATATCTGGCGCAAAGCAGGTTTAGATGCTGCCAAAGCCAATCTGATTCGTGAATTGGTGGATAAATCAGTATGGAACATTCCTGAAAAACTTGCACAACAGATGAAGCATTTAAAAATTGAGATTGAGGGATTTCGTCCGATTGAAGAAGCGATCAGCTGTGCTGGTGGTGTAAAGCAAGCCGTATTAACACAGCATTTACAACTAAAATCCAATTCCTCTGTATTTTGCTGTGGTGAAATGCTGGACTGGGATGCCCCGACAGGAGGATATTTATTGACTGCGTGTTTTGCGACAGGGCGTGCTGCGGGTGAGGGTGTACATCAATATCTCAATAGATGAGATTAGGCAAAAAAAATGATGGTGTTTTGATTAAAAACGCGACTTTTATGCTAGTTTGATGCTATTGCCAATAGCCTTTGAAATAGGGAGATTTTCTCAATGTCTGCTGAAAAAATATATACAGGAAGTTGTTTGTGTGACGGTATTCACTATGAGATTCATGGTGAAATTGGAGAGGTGATCGAGTGTCATTGCCAACGTTGTCGTAAAGCCAATGGCACAGCATTTGCGACCAATGCGCCAATTCAAAAAGCAGATTTTAAAATCACCAAAGGTGAGGAATTATTGAAAAAATTTGCATCGACAGCAACAACAACACGTTGTTTCTGCCAAGAATGTGGCTCACCGATCATCAGTATTAAAGCAGAGACACCAGATACCTATCGTTTAAGAATTGGAACTTTAGATACAGCTTTAGAACAGAAGCCAACAATGCATATTTTTACTGCTTATAAAGCAGAGTGGGATACGATTTGTGACGGTTTACCTCAATATGATGAGCGTCCATAATCGTGTAGAAAGGGATCGAATAGATCCCTAACTTGATTGTATTGTTGTTATTTTGCAGTTAACGCATTACCTTCGAATTTGATGCCATTCCAGCCATTTTGCATAAATTGGCGAATGTTCTGATGGTCTGTTGCATCAGGCGTTGCCAAAACAGCGGCATAATGTTCTGCAAATAGATTTAGTGTTTGTTGTTGGTCTAAATCATTTAATTGTGCAAAAGAAAAAACTTTGGCACTGCCTTGGTTCTCAGTAGCAGCATTATGCTGTTGACCATTTTGAAATGCAGTCGGTGTATGGATATAACGAGCTTCAATATAACTGATGACATCTGCAAATTTTGCATCGCCTGCTTGAAGTTGTTTCAATAAATCTTGAGCCATGATGTGAAAATTCCGTGTTAAATCGTGCCAATATCATAGCCTATGGTTAAATAATTCAGTAATGCTATTTAATATTTTGAGATGGGCCATTCTTTAACCATATTTGCTAAAATAACAGCATCGAAATCCATAAAAATAGGTCGGTATGAATCGTCATAATATTAAAAATAAAGATTCAAACTTTATTTTGAGGCTGATCGGTCTTTTTGCTGAACGCCCATTATTATTAAAACTACGCCGTATCTTGATGCGTTTTATCCCTTTCCTACAGTTACAAAGTCAGGTCAAGAATATTGTGTATTTGTCTTGGTTGGTGGATATAGATCAAGTTCGTTCACGCTATCCACAGCCTATTCAGTTATGGGAAAAGCAAGGGAAAACGATTTTTACCATACTGACATATCAACATGAACATTTTGGTTTTTCTTTTTTAGGTCCATTACGTAAATTGATGCCATCACCGAAACAAAGCAATTGGCGCTTTTATATTGCCCCTACACAACAGGATAAAACGGTGATTTTCGAGCAAGTTGTGATTGACCAGCAGCTTTATGTTTTGAGTGGCCGTTTGGCAAGTGATGCGATGCCAGCACAATATGCAAAGAAATTTGTTCATCAAGTCTCTGAACAGCTGATTCAAACAGAGCTTGAACTTGATCCAGTTTATCAATTGTCTAGCACGGTTCAAATCAATACAGATCCGTGCTTACCTGATGCGTGGCAAGATTTATTCTGTTCATGGCATGAGGCCATTCAATATCTGGCTGAACAAGACCATGCATGGGTAGAATGGGTCGATCAACCTGAAAAACTATCACAAGGGGATATTGAAATGCCTTTTGATTTTAGTCAGGTTCTGCCTGCGCAAGTGCTCAATATTACTTGCCCCTTGCTACAACAATGGGGTGTTCGTGAACAAGATGTATTTGCCTTTGTTGTGCCAACTTTGGACTTTTATGTCAGAAATGAGTTGCTAATTAAATTAGATCGTTAAGCTTCTCCATGTTAATCTGTGGATAACTATCCGCTTATACACAAGTTGCTTATACACAAGTTGCTTATACACAAGCTGGGCTGTAAAAATCGGATGGTGGGTAAATGTGTTTTTTAAAAAGTTTTAAGGATGTCTAAACATGAATTGGCTATTGGTCGCATGCGGTGGGGCAATTGGTGCAAGCTTACGTTATGGTGCAGGATTTATTATTTCTAAACCACATAGCCTATTCCCTTGGACAACATGGTCGATCAATATTTTGGGCTGTTTCTTGGCTGGGATTTTTTTCGCTTTTACCCAACGCTATCCTATTTTACAGAATGAAACTCGATTATTTTTAATGGTTGGAATCCTCGGTGGTTTTACAACTTTTTCCAGTTTTGGTCTGGAAACATTCCAGCTGATTCGGCAGGGACAGTTTCCAATCGCTTTGGCTTATACCGTTTCTAGTGTGATTATTGGTGTGATCTGTTTAGCGATTGGCTTTTATATTTTTCAAATGCTTTTATCCACAAAATAATGTGCAATATTCAAAATGAAAAAGCCTAAGCTGAGGGAAGCTTAGGCTTAGACACAACATACAGTTCAATTAACGTTTAAAACGGGCAAAGCGCTTATTGAAGTTGGCAATACGACCTTCATTGCTTGCCTGACGAATTTCACCTGTATAGAAAGGATGTGAAGCACTGGATATATCGAGTGTGACATAAGGATATTGTGTGCCTTCATATTCTTTGGTATTTGTTGTCTTGATCGTGCTACCAATAACAAAGTATGCATTGGCATTGGTGTCATGAAATAACACTTGACGATATTCTGGGTGGATACCTTGGCGCATGGTTTTAACCTCTAATTATTTAAACATAGTGTAATGTTATAATATTACATTTAATTTGTAAAGTACTTCATTTGATGGGTATTCGTGTTGTCTAGCGGATTTGAAAAAAGTGAGATAAAAAAAGAAGCCTGAGCAGGAGGATCTGGCTTAGACTTCAAATATAAGTTTAATGTAAAGCTCTATCCTTAAAATTAGATGAAGCGTATAACGAAATTTTTAAAATGAATGCATTGATTATGTTACTTTTAAAAGAACTGGATGCAATCGACTTCAATAAAAACCATCAAGAAAACTTAGTCTTGTAAAGGCACCAACTCTTCAAAGAGATCTTTTAAATTATCATGGACTTTAAGTTGAATCAGATTCCAGTATTGTCCTGAAATCGTACGATTTACCATTAAAGTATCTGGCGATGGTTTGAATACATCCCAATACTTCAATGATTTTTTCACCAGTTTGATGCCATCATGATGTGCTGAATTTTCAGCAAAATCATAATGTGTAGTCAGTGGTCGTAATAAAATTTCAAGCCATGCCTCATACAATTCTACGGGAAACTTACCTTTTTCAGCTAACGCATCTAAAACCGTTAAATGCTCTTCAATCGTCACAATATCTTGTTTTCGTGCAGCTCTGACCAAGGCTTTAAAATGAGTAATGATTTCATTGGATAAGGTTTTTACACCGCCAAAGTCGTAAATGATCACACTGCCATCTTCACGGAAAGCAAAGTTGCCAGGATGAGGGTCGCAATGGAAACGTTTTAAGAAGAAAATTTGTTGACCCAATGCCAAGATTAAACGGCGACCAATTTCATTGCGCACAGATAAATCCCAAGTACTTGCAGTTTCAATACTTTCGCCCTTTTCAAGGCTTAGGGTTAAGATGCGACGACTCGAATAGTCTGTAAACACTTTGGGAATAATAATTTTTGTGTCCAAAGCTTGATGGAATGTTCTAAAAACTTGCAAGTTTTGTGCCTCAATTTCGTAATTGAGTTCTTCATGTAAACTGTCTTGAATCTCTTTAAATAAGCGATCTTGTAATTTTTTATCTACTTTTAAAACACCCATTAAGCGTAATGCCAAACGAACCTGTTTTAAGTCACTTTCACATGCTTCATCTACCCCAGGATATTGTACTTTGACCACAACTTCAGTGCCATTTTTTAACATGGCTTTGTGGACTTGACCAATAGATGCTGCTGCGAAGGGTTGTTCATCAAAATGCAGAAAGGTTTGATCAATCGGTTTGCCTAGCTCGCGTTCTACTTGTTGTTTAATTTCAGCAAATGGCATTGCAGGCGCTTGACGTTGCAATTTAGCAATTGCCCGTGCGACTTCAGGTGGAAAGATATCTTTATATTGCGAGGCGATTTGACCAACTTTCATCACAGCACCTTTCATTTCTCCTAAGGTATCTGCAATTTGAACACCAATATCTTGGAACAGCTTACTACGCGCTTCATTTTTTTGTTCTTCATCCGCATTAAAGTTACGAATTGAATTTGATACCGTTTTCGTCGCGATACTTGCAGTCATACTCGCAAGTTTCATAAAGCGGCGACCTGGGGTACTGGTACTTTTCGACATTCGTAACCATCCTTTAATTGGGATTAAACGCTTAATTCATTTTGATCATAGGCGACTATTGTTAAACTGCCTACTCTAATTTGTTAAGCGTTTGTTTCTACTTGGCTATTTTAAATCTTAAAATATCCAGCATGCTATCGGTTTGTTCTCAGTGCTTTTGGATTAAAATATTGTTCAATATTTTAATCGTTGTTGGATCATGAAAGTTTATCGTTATTTAACTGGTAAGGATGATGTGAATTTCTGTGCACGGGTCAGTAAAGCTTTAAATGACGGCTATGAGTTATATGGTTCTCCAACGATGACGTTTAATGGAATTGATGTCATTGTGGGGCAAGCCATCGTAAAAGAGGTTGGCAATGAATCTGAGATGTCTGAAAAGTTTCAGCAAGCCTATCAGCTTCAATCTGAGTAAAATAAAGTACACTTATAAAAAATAATGCTGTATTTAAACAGCATTATTTTTTAGATAAACGCATTAAATATAAGCGCTTTTAAAATTTGAAATTTAAGCCTGACTCAACCTTTTATTGTTCATATACAGACGCGTTAATAATAAAACACAGGCAATGGTCAGTCCAATGATCAGTCCTGTCCATACCCCAGCGGCGCCCATATCGGTATAGCGAGCCAAATAAATTCCAACAGGGAAAGCGATGATCCAGTAGGCCAGCATAGTGATCCACATTGGGCCTTTGGTATCTTGCATTCCACGTAAACAACCCGCAGCACTGACTTGCCATGCATCCATAAGTTGGTAGCCAATTGCAAATAAAATTAAATATATCGCTGCTTGGGAAACATCATAGTCACTGGTATAAACAGACACAATTTGAGGGCGTAAAATCAACAGCAGTAACATAGTGATACAGGCAAATAAGGTACTGGTCATTAATCCAACTTTCTGGACTTTTCGCATCGCATACCAATTCTTTTCGCCATAATAAGTCCCTGTACGAATGGTCAGCGCTAAAGCCAATGACATTGGAATCATAAATAATTGCGATGTGATAGATAAGGCAATTTGATGTGCTGCAACAGTAACTTCACCAAGCGGACTGAGTACAATTGCACCTGTACTAAAAATACTGACCTCAAAGAAAATTGCCAAACCAATCGGTAATCCCAGTTTGAGGATACGTTTAATCAGTACGCGGTCTATTTTCTCAAACATATTTAAGGGTTGTGTAGCTTGGTAGCGTTTGGCTTTTAAAATATAAATGCTAATCGTGATGAACATGATCCACTGCAACAAAGCTGTTGCAAAACCACAGCCAGCACTTCCCAAGTGTGGAATCGGCCCAATCCCATACATAAAAATAAAATTCAGCGGAATTTGCACCACAAGCGCAACAAGGCTAATCACTGTGACAGGGCGAGGGTAGCCTAAAGCTTCTGAATAGCCGCGTAATGTTGAATACATGGTAAAAGCAGGCATACCAAAAGCAATCGCATGTAAAAACAAACTGGCTTTAGGCAATAAAGATTCAGGCACACCAACCAAAGGCAGCAATAAAGGAATGATCTGTAAAACCAGCATGCCAATAATACCCAGCAATAAGGCAACCCATAAAGACTGGCGAACAATCGAAGGGATGTTTTCTGGGGTACGCGCACCGTTGGCTTCTGCCACTAAAGGCGTGGTTGCGATCATGATGCCACTAAACAGCAGCATGACTGGAATCCATAAACCTACCCCAACAGCAATTGCGGCAAGATCTTCGGGAGACATATGCCCAGCCATAATGGTATCAATCAATCCAAAGCCTGCGGCAGCAAACTGAGTGATTAAAATTGGGAGCATTAAGTTAAAGAGTTGCTTTAATTCAAAGCGGGTAGTTGTGGCTTTTATCGATGCAGACACAGGAAATACTCGTTTTAAATGTGCTTAGAAAATAGATTGGTTAGCGTTGTAGAGTGAGAAGCACACCTATAAAAATCACCACGCCACCTAAAAGACGTTGCCAGTTTACTGGCGTTTTATCTGTACCCAGTAGTCCAAATTGGTCAACGATCATCGACATTGCAATTTGTCCAAAAATAATTAAGCCTGAGAGGGTTAAAAAACCCAGTTTTGGTGCAGTATAAATGCTCATACTGATTGCATAAACACCTAAGCAACCACCTAGCCAAAGATACCAAGGTATCACTGCTAAACTTGAAAGGGTTGGTCTTTGTTCAGCTTGTACAATCACCAAAATAGCGAGCAATAGTGTACCAACTAAAAAGGATAAAAGGGCAGCTTGTAGTGGAGAATGCAGATATTCACGCAATTGAGTGTTAATTGCAGTTTGAAAGGTCATGGCAATGCCAATACCCATCGTAAGTGGTAAAAGGAACAATAATTGACTCGATAATTTCAGCATTCTTCTTCATCTACTTTTATTGTTAGTGTTCAGTCTAAAGCAAATTGATGACTTGTTCTAATCGGATGGTAGAAGTCATGTTAAAATAATCACTCTCTAAACTTGTTCTGAGCTTTCTTTGACTGATTTAACACCTCAAAATATACCTTTGTCGCTTTATATCCATATGCCGTGGTGTGTCCGTAAGTGTCCGTATTGTGACTTTAACTCACATGCTGTACCCGATGGGAAGCTGTCTTTAGATTTAGAGCAAGAATATTTACTGGCATTGGTTGAAGACTTTAAAACCCAAGTGGATTTTGCTCAGGGACGTAAAATTCATAGTGTGTTTATTGGTGGTGGAACCCCGTCATTGATCTCTGCACAAGGTTATCAGTGGCTTTTTACCCAGCTAAAAGCTTTAGTCCCGTTTGAGCAGGATTGTGAAATTACTTTGGAAGCCAATCCAGGGACGGTTGAACATGATCCTTTTGCAGATTATTTAGATGTTGGAATTAATCGTTTATCGCTTGGGGTGCAAAGTTTTAATCCTGATCATTTAACAAAGCTGGGGCGTATCCATTCCAATGATGATGCTGTTTCCGCCATTCAACATGCCAAACAAGCGGGTTTTCAACGCGTCAACGTAGATTTGATGCATGGTTTGCCAGAACAGACTTTAGAACAAGCCTTATATGACTTAAAACTTGCAGTCGAAAATGGGGCAACCCATATTTCATGGTATCAATTGACCATTGAACCGAATACGGTTTTTTTCCGCACTCAGCCTATTTTGCCTGTAGATGATGTTCTGGAAACCATTCAAGAACAGGGTGAACAATATTTAAAGGCCAATGGCTTTATCAATTATGAAGTGTCTGCATGGCGTAAAGAAAAACCGTCATCACATAATTTAAATTATTGGCAATTTGGCGATTATTTAGCGATTGGGGCAGGGGCACATGGCAAAATTACCCAAGCTGATGGCGTATACCGTTTTCAAAAAACCCGTTTGCCTAAAGACTACTTAGCCAAAGTGCCGGCTGAACATTTGCAATTTAAACGTATTGAAAAACAAGACATGCCTTTTGAATTTATGATGAATGCTTTACGTTTAAATGAGGGTGTTCATGCGCAAATGTATCCTGAACGTACAGGATTGAATTTGTCTGATTTAGATCAGGTGATTGGTTCATTAAAACAGCGTAAATTGATGTTGAATGATGACACACAGTTAGCATGTACAGCGCAAGGTCATGTATTTTTAAATTCAGTGCTGGAAGCGTTTCTATAAATCTACAGCACAACAATTTAGCTTTTGTTATGATCTGACTTAAAACAATAATCTATTAAAAGTTAAGGTCATCACAATGAATAAGTTTCTAATCAGTATGTTATTTGCTGTGGCAAGCATTTCACTGGCATATGCAAAAAACGTTGTACCCCAATTTAGCGACTATCCTGTGAAAGCTGTGTATACAGGCAAGACTGCGAAACTTGATCTTTCAGACCCAAGCGCCAATATGTTTCGTACTCGACTGAGAGATGCATTAACACAAAAACCAGATTTTGCCGGTGAATATGTCACCACCATGTGGGGTTGTGGCGGGGGATGTAGAGTCTATTCTTTTGTCAATAAACGTACGGGTCAGCTTTTAGCGGATGGCTTTGGTGGTGAGGAACGGACTGAAGATGTGATTGCAACACGTCCAAACAGCCGTCTCTTAGTCACACAAGAAGAGCATATGGATCAAAACTATGCAGTGGATCAAGTGACCACACGTTTTTATGTGCTCGAAAAAAATCGATTTAAGTTGATTAAAACCATTACTCAACCCGCTTCTAAAACTCAATAGTAGGGGATGACAGAATTTTCTGTTGACTTTTAAACAGATCAATTTTTAAAAGCATTAAAGCGAGCGCTTAAGGGCATTTTTGAGTTCAGGCTTTCAAGGATAGGCTTCTGCTACAAGTGAATGAATATCACTGTAGTGCAGCTTGCACTGTTATATCTTAAAAACAAAGAGCGCCGTAGCGCTCTTTGTTTTTTCAGAAATCTTTAATTTTAGTAATCAAAACTAAAATGCTCTGCATCAAGTGCCATCATGGTACGAGATGGATTTACCATAGACTCAGCATGACCTTGTGAACGTGGTAATAATTGTTCAAAGTAGAAATCTGCAAGTTTGATTTTTGCTTTATAGAACTCAGGAACTTCAGCACCATTACCAGACGCTAATTTTTCAGAAGCGACTGCTGCTTGTTGCGCCCAGTAGTAAGCCATCATTGCATAACCAGAGAACATTAAGAAATCGACAGAAGCAGACGATACGATTTCACGGTCTTTACGAGCTGCAAGCATGATACGAACAGTTAAAGCATTCCATTGCGCACAGATCTTGGTTAAATCCCAGGCAAAACGACGCATATATTTGTTACGTGCATGTTGACCACAGAATTTCAAGATTTCAGCGGTATATTCACGAACCACTTTACCTTTAGATGAAAGCAGCACTTTACGGCCAATTAAATCCAGTGCTTGAATACCTGTTGTACCTTCGTACAAAGTTGCGATACGCGCATCACGTGCAATTTGTTCCATGCCATGCTCTTTGATATAGCCATGACCACCAAACACTTGCATACCCAAATTCGCAGATTCAAGCCCCATTTCTGTCAAGAAACCTTTGAGAATCGGGGTATAGAAACCAAGCTTATCATCATATTCTTCAAATTTTGCTTGATCGCCTTGTAACATTGCATCAGTCATTTTATCTGCAAGCTGAGCTGCATGATAAATCATGGCACGACCGCCTTCTGCAAATGCTTTTTGAGTCAAAAGCATACGACGTACATCGGCATGGTGAATGATTGCATCAGCCACTTTATCTGGATCTTTTTTACCAGATAGAGCACGCATAGACATGCGGTCTTTTGCGTATGGTAAAGCACCTTGGAATGATAATTCCGCGTGAGCAAGGCCTTGTACAGCAGTACCAATACGTGCTGTGTTCATGAAGGTGAACATTGCATGTAAGCCTTTATTCACTTCACCAATCAGATAACCTGTTGCGCCATCAAAGTTCAATACTGCAGTTGCAGATGCACGAATCCCCATTTTGTGTTCAATAGAACCACAAGTCACAGGATTACGTTCACCTACTGTACCTTCAGCTGTAGGGATGAATTTAGGCACAATAAACAATGAAATACCTTTAGTACCTGCGGGTGCATCTGGAAGACGCGCAAGAACGATATGGATAATGTTTTCAGTTAAATCATGTTCACCGGCAGAGATGAAGATTTTTGTCCCTGTAATTGCATAAGTACCATCAGCATTAGGTTCAGCCTTAGTTTTTACTTGACCTAAGTCTGTACCACATTGTGGTTCAGTCAGACACATTGTTCCTGACCATGTACCCGCAGTCAGGTGTGGCATATAGGTATTTTTTTGTTCGTCTGTACCAAATTGCAGGATGGTATTCATACATCCCATGCTCAAACCTGGGTACATGGTGAATGACCAGTTTGCAGTCCCCATCATTTCAGATTTGATCAGGTTTAATGACATCGGCAAACCTTGACCACCAAACTCTTCAGGATAAGACAGGCCTTGCCAGCCACCTTGAATAAATTGGTTATAAGCTTCTTTAAAACCTTTTGGTGTCGTGACTTCACCATCTTTAAAATGACAACCTTCTTCGTCACCAGATTGATTCAGTGGAGAAAGTACATTTTCACAAAAATCTGCAGCACCTTCTAAAATCATATCGACAGTATCAGCATCGGCATTTTCGCCAATTGATAGTGTTTTATAATGTGCAGAATAGTCAAAAACTTCATTCATTAAAAAACGTATGTCACGGAGCGGCGCTTTATATGCTGGCATGTGTTTAATCCTAATTTAAAAATAGTTTTGGATTTTCAATCTATAGCTTCATTATTCATAATCATATGGGAATTACATTGATAAGACTCTCTAAAAAAATTGTCAGAAATGCGAATTTGGTAGAAAAAGCACATGTGAATTTGTTGATTTTTTGATAGTCTTGTACACTTTGTTTTTTATTGTTTCATTGTTATTTTTATTGTCATTATAATATTCAAGTGGGTAGATCTATCATGCATTTAAAAAAATTAACATTGTGTTTATTGGGTTTGAGTTTATCAGCATGTTCTACACATGTGATTAAAAGCAATGCTTTAAATGCAGATCAAGACGCTCCGCAACGTGCAATTCAAGGCTTTAATGCCTTATATGAATATCCAAATTTTGATTATCGTGGACAAGTCAAGGTTCGTCTTGATAACGCTCAGAAAGCCAACGCAGCTGATACAAAGCAATTAGATCCTACAATTGAAAAAAAGGTCAATCAGTATCTAAGAGATCAAAAAATCAAATTAACCGATGCACAGAAAAAAGAACTTTATCAAGCAATTGCTAAGCAAGATTCTAAGTATTCAAATCGCTTTGTTGGTATTGGGGCAGATGTTGTACAAAATATCGTGAATGATTTACAGATTCGTTATGATGGAACTGTGAATTATCGTCAGAAAATGGCATCGTTTAACTTAGAAACGCAGTATAAAAAACCTAACCTTTCTGTGGAAATGCGTGTTCCTACAGTATTGGATCTCAATAATTATAAATTCTATACCCATATTTTTTCTTTAATGCCTTATTTGGCCAATACACAAGATCAGAATAAATATGCCTATTATGATTTCTCTAAATACAAAGATGATATTGCCAAGGTAAATGGAAAAGCCTTGGTTGAGTTTCTTAAACAATCAGGCGCAACCTCTTATTTGATCGCTTCTCCGAATCAAATTGAAAGTCTTGCGGTGAGTTCAGCTGAGAAGCAAGCGGGTGTGGTTGAAAAAATCCGCTTAAATACCAGCATTGAAGAAATGTTTTTGCAAGGGCAATTGTATTCCACAGTGAATCGTCAATATTTCATGAATTCAGTGCTTGGATTGAGTCCTACAAATATTGCAAAACTCTTAGATACTACTGGAGAAAATCAATCAAGCGATGCTGCTAACGAAGCGGCACAAGCTGCAATGAAAGCAGTAGAAGAAGCCTCAGCGGGGATCAATACTGATGATGCGGGAGTGGCTGATGCTGCTAGCGCCATGTATCAACTTTATAGTGCAGTCAATCGTCAATCTCATGAAGCGTCTGAAGAAGAGGTGGACGCTGTTTATGCAGATGCACAAGACGCGGCTAAAAAAGCAGTTG
This sequence comes from Acinetobacter sp. GW821-FHT01E09, assembly GCF_059422385.1. Classification (NCBI taxonomy): domain Bacteria; kingdom Pseudomonadati; phylum Pseudomonadota; class Gammaproteobacteria; order Moraxellales; family Moraxellaceae; genus Acinetobacter; species Acinetobacter sp. GW821-FHT01E09. Next base: position 4,168,611 of record NZ_JBWKWU010000001.1, on the reverse strand, counting down.
AAGATGATGAAGACTATTCCACTAGCCAAGCTTCCGATGCTGCTGAGCAGGAAGATGACAATGTTGAAGCTGAGTCTGCAGAAGCATCAGCAGAGCGTCAGAAAATTTTAACTGAACAACAATGTGAAGACTTAACAAAAGCAAAAGCTCATCCACGTTTTGGTGATGTGGAATATTGTCAGTATCATTATGAAATTGATGTTTTAAGTGCTGAAGCAAAGGATGATGCATCTTCAGCCAGTAAAGCTTTACAGCAGCAAAGTAATGCAGCGCTTGTCAAAACCTTTACAGGCTATGCGAAAGACCAGTTGGTTGATGCTCAACAATTTAAACAATTGTGGAATCAACATCATACTGAAGTTGAAGCCAGTTTGCCGCCTAAAAATAAACGTAATCCTTTAATCGTTGATCTGTCTTTAGATAACAAAGGCCGGGCGGTAAAAGCAGATTATGATTTGGGTGTGGATTTTGATAAATTAAATCGTAAGCTGAATGTTAAGATGGATATGCAATTCCTTAATTATGGAAATGCCAGCAAGATCGATCAGAGTGTTTTACAGCAAGCTAAGCCATTTAAAGACATCTTTAAAGGCAGCATTATGGAGCAAGCTGTGGGCGGTATTGCGGGTGTTTCAGGTGATACAGGTAGTCGTTCAGAACAAAAATATTTAACTTTAGACGAGCGTTTAGCACAGTTGGCTGAACAAGTGTATGCACAAACGGGTTCTTATGAAAGAACCTATAAAGCCGTATTTATTGCCAAACTGACTGCAGAAAAACCTGAGCTAATCAAACAATATTCTGCTCAAGATTTACAGGAAATTGCGGCAGTCTACGCTTATTCTTATTCTGATGAAGAGATTTACAATCCGAAAGGTCAGGCTTTAAAACAGGTCCAAGTTTTACAGAAAAAGCATCATTTGGAAGATGACCACCAATATGATGATGGACTTGGAAATGCTGTTGATGAGATCGTGGCTAAAGTCTGGAAAGATAAGCAAAGTGTTTTAGAAATTCAGAATTTAGTCAAGAAATACAAAACCACTGAAGCCGTTTTTGCGCAATATTATATGCAGAAGTTTGAAGCAGAAAATGAGATTGAAAAAGGGCGACGCGCTGATTTTATCAAAACAGCGAAGATTTTAGCCAAGTCTTATACTGCATTTAAACGCAATAAATTTAACGATCAGGTTGTAGCTGGCTTGGATCAAGACGCGACTGAATTTATTGATTATGATTTATTTAAGCAAACCTATCAGATCTTGAGTGATGCCAAGTTAAAGTAATTGGTTTTGGTTTGGCTAAAAAGAACCTCAATTGAGGTTCTTTTTTTATGGATTTTTTAAACAAAGATACATCCATGATTAAAGAAAATCTTTTAAATTTGGACGAACCCCATTCCAAATATAAAAGGCTTCGATGGCTTGCCCAACCAACATACCGAAGCCTTCTGAGCTTGGAATCTGGCGCGCTTTGGCTTGATCGATAAAACTTGAAGGTTTGCCATAGGCCATTTCATAAGCATGGTGAAAGGTTAAGGTTTCAGGAAGAATCAGTGCATCACCCGTTAAGCTTGCCGAAGTCGCATTGATAACAAGATCAAATTGCCCATCTAATTCATCTAGGCTACAAGCGGAAAGTTTTGCTTCAGGAACAGCGCTTTGTAAATCGGCCACCAATTGTTCTGCACGTGAACGGGTACGGTTGGCAATCACAATTTTTTTAGCCCCCGCTTTTACCAGAGGGTAAACCACGCCGCGAGTTGCACCACCTGCCCCAATAATCAAAATATCTGTGTTTTCTAAAGTCCAGTCTAATGCTTTAATCGCATCGACTAAACCTTGTCCATCTGTATTGTCACCATGCAATACACCGTTTTCCATCCAAAGCGTATTGACCGCCTTGGCGATTTTTGCACGTTCTGTCAGTTGTTGGCATAAGGCAAAAGCTTGTTCTTTAAATGGCACAGTAACATTCATACCTACGCCATTGTGAGCAAAGAATTCAGTTACACTTGCAGTAAAGCCATCGAGTGGGGCAAGACGTTTTACATAGTTGAGATCAATACCAGTCTTTTCTGCAAAGGCATGGTGTAGTTCAGGTGAACGAGAGTGTTCAATCGGATTTCCAATGACTGCGAATAGTTTACTCATGCCAAATGTCCAAGTATTGATTGTGTTGATTTTTAGAGAATGTCGACAATATACGTGAAAATGGATGATACAACCAAACTATATGCGGTTTAGCTTATGCTAAAATTTGAATAAATTGATGATTTAGAGCGCTTTTTTAATCGCGCTAAAGCTGGTTTTTAAGAGGAAGGTTTTTGGGGAAATGTTGTGCTTTAAAAAAGATGCTTATGGATTGCAAACTGACTCTAAGAAGTCAAGAAAAATCATAGCAAAAACAACAAGAAAGCCAGCAGATAAAACAACACTAGAAGTAATTGAGATGCTGTCAGAGAGATGGTTGTTAGAGATAATGGTGGTTGAAATGGAACATGCTAATAAAAATAAAATACTGAATGAAAGTGTAACCTTGTGATTTTCTAATAAATTCCTCATACCTACCTCTGGTTTCTACCGCTATAATAATCTTTAAACGCTAAGACTTTATCAAAAAATTAAGGAAATTTTAAGGTTGGTATCTTAGTCAGGTTTGAGCATATATTAAATTAAAAAAGTGTCCTTATCGTGAATTATTCTCATTTTAATTGTGAGTAAATCTTTCAAGCGCTATCTTCTCAGAAGGATTCATCGGTAAAGGTTAAAAAGCTATCTTGAATGCAAGATAGCTTGGTCACGATGAAACCTAAATGGCGAGAGATTATTTTAATATCGACAACCAATCTTTAGGTTTTAAATAATGAGCAGTGAGACGTTTTTCTGGGCTGTTTTCATCCCATTCTGGGCGATAAGACCATGCTGCAAGCGGTGGCATACTGACCAGAATAGATTCAATTCGACCACCAGTTTGTAAGCCAAATAAGGTGCCACGATCATAAACCAAATTATATTCAACATAGCGACCGCGACGATACAATTGGAAGTCGCGTTGGGCTGGTGTAAATGGTTTATCCTGATTTCTTTGGAAAATAGGCAAAATAGCATTTAAATAACCATTTGCGACCGCTTGGATATATTCAAAGCACTTTTCAAAATCCCATTGATTTAAATCATCAAAAAACAAACCACCAATACCACGTTGTTCATCACGATGTTTTAAATAGAAGTAATCATCACACCATTGTTTATGTTCAGCATAAATTTCTTCACCAAACGGTGCGCACAAATCGAATGCTGTTTGGTGCCAAGATAAAACGTCTTCATCATTGGGGTAAAAAGGTGTGAGGTCAAAACCCCCACCAAACCACCAAATTGGTGCTTGCCCTTCGGGTTCTGCAACAAATAGTCGTACATTGGCGTGAGATGTGGGAACATTGGGATTTGTTGGGTGAATGACCAAAGAAACCCCCAAAGCTTGTGCTTTGGCTCCAGCGATTGCCGGATGGCGTTCTGTTGCTGAAGCTGGCAGTTTGGAAATGTTGATGTGAGAAAACATCACCCCGCCTTTTTCGATCACAGTACCATTTTGTAGAACACGTGAACGACCACCACCTCCTTCAGGGCGTTGCCAGTCATCAATTTCAAATGTTGCAGTGCCGTGGCCTATTTGTTCTTGTTGCTCTAGGGCAGAGCAGATTCGAGCTTGTAAATCTGTCAGGAAATCACGAACACGTTGAATATCTGCAGAAGTCGGGTTTTGCATGATCATCCTCGAAGGAGAATTGAAAAATTTTCTACATCAAAACATAAAACGCTAAAAAAACAAAACCAAGTCATTATAAAGACATGTTTTGAACATGGTGTGAATGAATCGAATGAGCCTAAAAAATCTGTGGGTATCACGGATACATGCTAGGCAATCCCGAGCAATTCGCTAGGTTGAAATCTATTCTTAAGCTCAGCACAATGTATTGAGGATAAATTCAATTTTTGGGTTTATTGCATTCTGAATGTTAATTGCGTATCGAGCAGTGAATATGAGTTGTTCTTTGATTCAAAAATATAATGTTGCTGGACCCCGTTATACCAGTTATCCAACGGTTCCATATTGGGAGGAGGCATCATTTTCGCTGCAACAATGGAAACAGACCTTAAAGCGCTCTTTTGATGAGTCTAATCACGTTGAAGGCATCAGTCTTTATATTCATTTACCATTTTGTGAAAGTCTATGTACATTTTGCGGATGCCATAAAAAAGTCACGAAACGGCATGATGTTGAACAACCCTATATTCAAGCTGTTTTAAAAGAATGGGACTTATATTGTCAGTTGTTAGCAGACAGACCCATCATTAAAGAAATCCATTTGGGTGGCGGGACACCAACATTTTTTTCAGTTGAGCATTTACAACAATTAATTCAAGGTATTTTAGCCAAAGCTAATATTGCAGATGGTTATGAATTTAGTTTTGAAGGGCATCCCAATAATACCACGCGAGATCATTTACAAGCCTTGTATGAGCTTGGTTTTCGCCGTGTCAGCTATGGTGTGCAAGACTATAATGAGACTGTTCAGAAAGCTATTCATCGTGTCCAGCCCTTTGAAAATGTAGAAAGAGTGACGCAATGGGCACGTGACATTGGCTATACATCGATTTCCCATGATCTGGTTTTTGGTTTGCCATTTCAAAATTTAGCAGATGTGTTGCATACCATTGATTTGACTAATACGTTAATGCCAGATCGCTTGGCTTTTTATAGTTATGCGCATGTGCCTTGGATTAAGGGTAATGGACAGCGTGGGTTTAAAGATCATGATGTACCTAAAGATGGAATGAAGCGAACGCTGTATGAGGAAGGTAAAAAGCAACTTTTAGTACATGGTTATCATGAGATTGGGATGGATCATTTTGCTTTAGATCGAGATGAGATGTATCAAGCATTTCATGTAGGTACTTTGCATCGTAATTTTATGGGCTATACCTCATCAAAAACACAAGTCATGATCGGATTGGGCCTATCTTCAATCAGTGATAGTTGGTATAGCTTTGCACAGAATGAGAAAAATTTAGATGCCTATTACACTTGTCTTGAAAATGATGAGATTCCTGTGGTGAAAGGGCATGTGTTAAGTGTCGAAGATTTAAAGATTCGTCAGCATATTTTGAATTTGATGTGCACCTTTCAAACCTCTTGGTCAGATCAGGCGATGGATTTTGCTGAGCGTGGTGATGTGATTCAACAGCTTGTTGAAATGCAGCATGATGGTTTATTGAACATTGAAGCGGATCGGATTGTGATCACGGAGCAAGGGAAGCCTTTTGTTCGAAATATTTGTATGGCGTTTGATTTACATTTAAAGCGTAGAAAGCCTGAAACACAAATTTTCTCAATGACGATTTGATGTCAATTCATTAAGCTGCTTTCGTATCAACTTGAATCATCCATACTGGTTCTATCGTGAGGCGACAGGGATGTCGCCCCATTATGTGTGGAGCTAGGACTGAGCTCTCACTTCACCGAAGATCTGATCACTTGTATCTGAGCAAGACGTCTATGATTAAAAATCATCTTTCTCATACATATGAGACATACGGTCATGTTTGGTTTTTAAATAATCTTCATTGAACTTATTTAAGCCTACTGTCAACGGTACACGGTCTAATACATCAATACCTAAATCTGTTAAAGCTTTTAATTTTAATGGATTGTTGGTAATGAGTTTAACTTGTTTGACCTGTAAATGATCAAGCATGATGCTACACATATCATATTTACGTGCATCAGCAGGTAGGTTTAACAATAAATTTGCATCAACGGTATCATGCCCTTGATCTTGCAAAGCATAAGCACGGATTTTATTGGTCAAGCCAATACCACGACCTTCTTGGCGCAAATATAAAATCACACCTTGGCCTGCATCATTCATCATTTTCATGGTGTTGTGCAATTGAGGGCCACAGTCACATTTTAATGAACCAAAGGCATCGCCAGTTAAACATTCTGAATGAATACGAACTAAAACGGGGTTTGTAGGCGCGATTTCTAAACCCTTAGAAAGAGCAACATGCTCTTCACCTGTTTGTGGATCTTGAAATACAGAAATTTTAAAATCACCATAAGCAGTGGGTAATTTTGAAGTGGCAACAAACTCTATTGACACAGAATCTTCCATCTATTTGTTTAGAAATTGGCTAAAGTATAGCGTAATGCTTGGACATTGGTAGGTTTGTAAAGCATGTTTTTATAGATAACATTGCTATAAAAATTTCTTTTTTGTATAAAGCACACGATAATAGTTGATATATAGATAGATTATTCATGATAATTGACAGCAAGAGCACACTTGCTGACTTGGAAGTTCCAATGACGCATCATTATAAATGTGGCTGATTGAATATGATATCATTGGTTCTCACAATCATGCTAACCCGTTTACCTAGCTAGATTTGCCAGGCTTTAGAAGGCTTTGCCACATATGTTGTATACCGAAATACCTAGTCATCGTCCTGTTACGCCTTTGTTGAATGAAATTAATCATCCTCAACAATTACGTCAGTTTGAGCAAAGCCAATTGCCGCAGGTCGCAGACGAATTGCGTCAATTTATTTTGTATGCTGCTGGACAAAGTGGCGGGCATTTTGGTGCAAACCTTGGCGTTATAGAATTAACAGTTGCCTTACACTATTGTTTTGAAACACCACGGGATCGTTTAGTTTGGGATGTGGGCCATCAGGCGTATCCACATAAAGTCCTTACAGGACGCCGTGAGCAATTGATGACCATCCGTTCTAAAGATGGATTGGCGGCTTTTCCAGCGCGTGATGAATCTGAATTTGATACCTTTGGTGTAGGACATTCATCGACTGCAATTTCTGCTGGTTTGGGTATGGCCTTGGCACGTCGTTATCAAAAAGATCCTTGTGAAGTTGTTGCTATCGTTGGTGATGGTGCGATGACTGCTGGAATGGCATTTGAAGCCATGAATGATGCAGTGGCGCATAATGCTGATTTGATGGTGGTACTCAATGACAATGATATGTCGATTTCATGTAGCACGGGTGGTTTTGCTAAGCATTTAGCTGCAATTTGGGAACAAGGGCAATTCATCAATATTGATGAAGAAGGGCAAGCTTTTGTACAGGATTGCCCTGAATGGAACTATAATTCTCGTTTACATCAATCTGCGACTGATGCTGCGGATAATCTATTTAAAGCCATTGGTTTTGATTATTTTGGCCCATTTGATGGCCATGATGTGGAGCAATTGGTACAAGTCTTTAATGCGCTGAAAAAGCGTAAAGGGCCACGCCTGATCCATGTCTATACCGTGAAAGGTAAGGGTTTTGCACCTGCTGAAGCGGATCAAATTAAATATCATGCGATTGGCAAAATTAATGCATCAGCAACTAAAAATGTAGCGCCAAAATATTCAGATGTATTTGGGCAATGGCTTTGTGATGAAGCTGCACAAGACGACAGATTACTCGCAATTACGCCTGCCATGTGTGAAGGCTCAGGCATGGTACAGTTTGCTAAACAATTTCCAGAGCGTTACTTTGATGTTGCAATTGCAGAACAGCATGCCGTGACATTAGCTGCGGGTATGGCATGTGAAGGATTGAAGCCAGTTGTGGCGATTTATTCAACATTCCTACAACGCGGTTATGACCAGCTGATTCATGATGTTGCTTTACAAAATCTTGATGTGACCTTTGGTATTGATCGTGCAGGCTTAGTCGGCGAAGACGGTCCTACGCATGCTGGTGCGTATGACTATGCTTATATGCGTACTGTACCCAATATAGTGATCATGGCGCCAAAAGACGAAAACGAATGTCGCCAAATGTTGCATACAGCATATCTATACAAAGGCCCAACTGCAGTACGTTATCCACGCGGTAATGGTTTAGGCGTAGAAATTCAACAACAGTTGATTGAGCTGGAAATTGGTAAAGCTGAAGTATTGTTAGAACTCAATACTGAACACGAAGAAGGTATCACGATTTTGGCCTTTGGTAGTCGAGTTCAACCTGCGCTTGAATCAGCAAAACAACTGGCACCAAAGTTGGATATTGCAATTCGTGTGATCAATATGCGTTTTGTGAAACCATTGGATGAACAGATTATTCGTGATTTAGCAGACAAAACTCACTTATTTGTAACTGTTGAAGAACATGCTGTAATGGCCGGTGCAGGTAGTGCGGTCAATGAGTTTTTGGCACAGGCACAAATTGTAAAGCCAATTTTAAACCTAGGTTTACCTGATGAATTCCTCGCACAAGCAAGCCATTCTGAAATGCTTCAAGACTGTGGTTTAGATGTAAAAGGTATTCAAAACTCGATTGAACAGGCTTGGTTAAAGCTGGTACAACACGTTTAAGCTCATGTAAAAGTTAAAGTTGTAAAATTTTAGCAACAAAATTTCCCAAAAAGCGCCGATATTTGCTAAAATGTCGGCGCTTTTATGCATTATTCTTTATCAGTATCTTCAAATTTGTAGTGGGTGTTCAATGGAACCTATGGTGGTGATGGCTGCGCGTGCGGCTCAGTTAGTTGGTCAAGAGCTTTTAAAAGCGCATCAAAATCGTCATAAACTCGATCTACAAGTCGAAGAAAAAGGTATTGATGGTCCAGTGACTCGTGTAGATCGTTATATCGAGCAGTTGACTATTGATACGCTTCGTAAAAGTTATAAAAATCACAGCTTCCTTGGTGAAGAGTTTGGACTACAAGAAGGTAAAGGTCACGATGCCGATTGGTGTTGGGTGATTGATCCTCTTGATGGTACTTTAAACTTTATCAATGCTTTCCCACATTTCTGTGTATCTATTGCAGTTCAACATAAAGGTGTAACTCAACACGGTGTTATTTATGACCCTGTGAAAGATGAGCTATTCTCTGCAAGCCGTGGTCGTGGCGCAATGTTGAATCAACGTCGTATTCGTGTGAATGTTAAAGACAGTCTTGAAAATACCTTTATGGGCGTAGGTCATGCTTACCGCGCTAAACGTAATGGTGAGATTGTTTCTTATGCGAAAAACCATTTTGAATCATTATTAAATGTAACTGAAGCTGGCGCACAATATCGTCGTGCGGGTTCTGCTGCATTGGACTTGGCTTATGTTGCGGCTGGTCGTTTAGATGGTTATTTTGAACTCGGTTTAAAACCTTGGGATATCGCAGCAGGCGAGCTTATGGTGAAAGAAGCGGGTGGTACAGTCGTTGATGCTCGTGGTGGTTCAGATTCTATGGAAAACGGTCAAGTGATTGCGTGTTCTATGAAAATGTTAAAACCATTGATGCAAGCTGTTGTTCCTGCTTGGGGTGAAGCTGCGAAGTAATTTATACTTGTGTAGATTGAGTTTAAAAAAGCCTTCATCTTTATGAGGGCTTTTTTATGCGTTGCGATTTAATGCGATACTAGCAATACTGAATGTCGTTGTTTCAACTTTCGTGATTGCAAGACCTAGCGAATAGTACTGATATAAAAATAATACAACTTATTGGGGGAAGCTAAGGGTGAGAAATTTACTGGATAAAGTAAAAAAAGTTATTTGGTTTTAACTCTATGAGCCAAAAAATGGAACAGGGAAATCCATATCTTAAAATAGATAAATCTAAAACAACTCAAGAGCAATGCGAAAGATTATTGCTATTAGAGCATGAGGATCATATGGAAATTATTTGCGATCTTCAAATGAGAAAAGATTCTTATGCTATTCCTTATATAAAGCGAGCAATTTTTTTAAAACCCCACTTGTCATATTTAGCTAGTGAAGAGGATTCTACCTATTTCAAAAGATGTCTTTGGGTATTACAAGAAATAGGTACAGTAGAAGCTATCAATTTAATAGAAGAATATACGGATTCAGATAAAGAAGAGCTTGCAGAACAGGCACGGTATAGAATTTATCGAATTAATGGTGGCACTTAGATGAAATCCAAAAACTAACTCGGAATAAATCAATTGAAAACTATTTATCAAAATGAAAAATTTAGTCTAAAAACCCATCATACAATCCCTCATGAAGAGGTTGCACTGCAAAACATAGACTTTTGGATCATTATAGATGGACAAACATTTTGGGGGAGTGCAAGCACAACTGAAAATATTCAATATTTGATGCAGAAAAATAAACAAACAGGCGCGTGTGCTTTAGGCACATATCATTGGCAAACCAATACGATTATTCTAAGCGAGTTTACCGTGGAGTGTTTAGGGGGAGCTGTAGCAGATATTCTTGAGGATGAAAGTTTAGCTGTAGATCAAGTTTTTTATTTAATTCCTGAAGATAATGAATGACTTAATACAATACAGGAAAAAACAATAAAACTTCGTGACATTATTATAAATTCTGCTATACTCTGCGCACGCACTAAATTTCGTTCATTACCTGAACATTTCTCTTCTATATTGTGTATGCGCGTCCGGTCCAAAGAGAGGACAATATTTCGCGCCCCACCCAATCGCTTAAGCGATTCCTTCAGGTTGCGGCTGTTATCAAATGTGCGTTATACGCATCGTCGTTCTCGGATCGCCGCTGATTCTATATTTTCAGCGATTATTGCTGTGCCGCTTTTTGCCGATGTCCATCAGACCATATATTAATGGAGCACCCACATTAGGGTGAATATCTCTATGAGCAAAACTTTTGCTGAATTTTCATTAGACGAGTCGCTACAGAAAGCACTCGAGAGTCTTGGTTTTACTACGCCGACTCCTGTTCAAGAACTATCTATTCCAGCGGCTTTAGAAGGAAAAGACCTTCTAGTATCAAGCCAAACTGGTTCTGGTAAAACTGCTGCATTCTTACTCCCTACGTTAAACGCTTTAGCTGGTCAAGATACTTTTGTACCATTTAAAGATCGTATGAAAGCAGTAACTCAACCAAATATCTTGGTGATTTCACCTACTCGTGAACTTGCACAACAAGTATGTCAAGATGCGATTGCATTTGTACGCCATATGAAAGGTGTACGTGTTGCAGCAATCATGGGTGGTATGCCTTTTGGTAAGCAAATCCAACAATTAAAAGGTGCACAAGTTGTTGTTGCGACTCCAGGTCGTTTACTTGATCTTGTAAACCGTCGTCAAATTAAACTTGATTTAGTTGATGCTTTAATCGTCGATGAAGCTGACCGTATGCTTGACTTAGGTTTCTCTGAAGACCTAGAAGCTATCAGCGATTTAGCTTTAAATCGTAAACAAACATTAATGTTCTCTGCAACATTTGCACCACGTATCATTAATCTTGCTGAACGCATGATGAACGAACCTGAACGTATTGCAATTGAAACAGGTCATTCTACAAATACTGATATTACCCAAACTTTACATTGGACTGATGGCTTTGAGCATAAGAAAAAATTGCTTACCCATTGGTTAAATGAAGAAGACGTAGATCAAGCAGTTGTATTTGCTTCAACTCAAGAAGATACAGATATGCTTGCTGAAGAGCTTGCAGAAGCTGGTCTTTCAGTTGTTGCGCTTCATGGTGCTATGCCACAAACTGTACGTAACCGTCGTTTACGGAGTATCCGTGAAGGTCGTGCAAAAATTCTTGTTGCTACAGACGTAGCTGCTCGTGGTCTTGACGTACCAACAATCTCTCACGTAATTAACTTCGGTCTTCCAATGAAGAATGAAGATTATGTGCATCGTATTGGTCGTACAGGTCGTGCGGGTCGTACTGGTAAGGCAATCACTTTAGCAACTTACCGTGAACGCGGTAAAATCCGTGCTTTAGAAGATTATTTAGAAGCGCGTTTAAGTGTTTCTGAAATCGAAGGTTTAGAGCCATCTCCACCTCCAGCTCGCGGTAGTCGTGATGGTGGCGGTCGTGGTCGTAGTAACGGTGGCGGTCGTCGTGAAGGCGGTCGTGGCGGTTTCGGCGGTGGTCGTCGTTTTGAAGGTGAATCAAACTTCAAACGTCGTGAAGGCGGTGATGATCGTCCACGTCGTAGCTTCGATGACAAACCACGTGGTGATCGTCCATCTTATGGTGATGATCGTCCTAAGCGTGATTTTGGTGATCGTCCACCACGCCGTGAAGGTGGTTTCGGTGATCGTCCACAACGTTCATTCGGTGGTGAAGATCGTCCTAAGCGTGATTTTGGTGATCGTCCACCACGTCGTGAAGGTGGCTTCGGTGACCGTCCACAACGTTCATTCGGTGGCGAAGATCGTCCTAAGCGTGATTTCAACTCTGATCGTCCACGTCGTGAAGGCGGTTTTAACGATAAACCTCGTTTTAACTCGAATGATGACAACCGTGGCAACAGCGTAGATTACAAACCACGTCGTGAAGGCAGTTTTGCTGATCGTCCTAAGCGTGAATTTGGTGATCGTCCACCACGCCGTGAAGGTGGTTTCGGTGACCGTCCACAACGTTCTTTCGGTGATGATCGTCCTAAGCGTACATTCGGTGGTGAAGACCGTCCGAAGCGTGAATTTAATTCAGATCGTCCTAAACGTGCGTTTGGCGGTGAAGATCGTCCTAAGCGTGAATTTGGTGGTGAAGACCGTCCAAAGCGTGAATTCAATGCAGACCGTCCGCGTCGCAAATTCAACGATTAATTAGATATTTTTAATAAAAAACCAGCCTAAAGGCTGGTTTTTTATTGCAAGTTAAAAAGTATTTGGTAGAATAAAGTGTGACATAGTTCAATTTATTTAATAAAACAGTTAGACTTAACTTATGAAAAATTGAATCTAATAAAGTTGATGATTTCTTTGAGGTAATTATGTTATATATGTTCTCACTTTTATTGATCTCAAATGTTGGGTACTTTTTTTATAGCCTGCTTTTTAGATAATCTATTTGCTCATTAAATAAAATTTAAAAGTAAAAAACTAAAAAATAGCCCAAGTAACATTGTTTATAAAGATGAATATTCTTTATGATTTTTTATTATCTTTTAATTACAAAACATATAGATATTTAAGAGTATAGTATGTGGGCTGATAAATGCAGGAAAAAGTTCAGCTATGAATAAACACAGTCATTCCGAAGCTGAAGCTTTAATTGAAGTCAAAAATTTAAGTTTTAACCGAGGTGAACGCGTTATCTACGATAATGTGAGTTTGCAGATTCGTCGTGGGCAAATTACCGCAATCATGGGACCATCTGGAACGGGTAAAACAACCTTATTACGGCTCATTGGTGGTCAGCTTAGCCCAGATGCTGGTGAAGTACGACTTGATGGGAAAAACATTGCTTCGATGTCACGTAATGAGCTTTTTGCTGCACGTGCGCGTATGGGGATGTTATTTCAGAGTGGTGCGTTATTTACCGACATGACCGTCTATGAAAATGTTGCTTTTCCAATTCGCGCACATACAAAATTACCAGAAAATTTAATTGCTGAGTTGGTGGCGCTAAAATTAGAGTCGGTTGGTTTGCGTGGTGCTGAAAAGTTAATGCCCGCAGAACTTTCTGGCGGGATGAATCGACGCGTGGCGCTTGCTCGTGCGATTGCGCTTGACCCAGACTTGATTATGTATGACGAACCCTTTGCTGGGCAAGATCCGATTGTGATGGGGGTTTTGACCCGATTAATTCGATCATTACGTGATGCTTTAGATCTAACAACAATTATTGTTTCACATGATGTTGATGAAACATTATCAATTGCTGACTATATTTATGTTGTGGCTGAAGGTAAGGTGCAAGGCGAGGGGACACCTGAGCAATTGCAACAACACGCTTCTCCATTTGTACAGCAATTTTTAACAGGTTCGGTTGAAGGTCCTGTTGATTATCAATTTAGTCATCAAGCCTATTTAAGTAATGAGGTTAGTTCATGAATGCTATTGCCTTATTGGGTAGACGCGTTCTAGAACGTGTTCAGGGCATTGGTGTTGCAATGCTCATGTTGTTGCGCATTTTATTCTCTTTGCCAACAATACTTGGTGTAAAACTTTTCATTTATCAGATGTATCGAGTAGGCGTACTGTCTTTATTGATCATTGCTGTATCTGGTCTGTTCATCGGTGCAGTACTCGGTTTGCAGATGTATAACATCTTGGTCACTTTTGGTAGTGAAGCCATGTTGGGCGCGGCTGTGGCTTTAACCTTGTTACGTGAACTTGCGCCTGTTGTGGCTGCCTTGCTTTTTGCTGGTCGTGCTGGCTCTGCTTTGACTGCTGAAATTGGCCTAATGAAGGCAACTGAACAATTATCCAGTATGGAAATGATCGGTGTTGATCCGTTAAAGCGTGTGATTTCTCCACGTTTATGGGCCGGTATTGTCAGTTTGCCGATGCTGTCTGTGATCTTTGCTGCGATTGGTATTATGGGTGGCAAAATGGTCGGTGTTGATTTTCTCGGCGCAGACGAAGGCTCGTACTGGAGTGGTATTCTGAGTAGCACTCAGTTTATGAAAGATGTGTTTAACGGGACCATCATTAAAAGTTTAGTATTCGCTTTAATTTGTACTTGGATTGCGGTGTATCAAGGTTATGCTTGTGAACCAACATCTGAAGGTATCGCAACATCTACGACACGTACTGTTGTGTATTCATCGTTATGTGTTTTAGGTTTTGATTTCGTGTTGACTGCGGTCATGTTCGGAGGTGTTTAATGAAATCACGTGCTAGTGAGCTGACCGTCGGTATTTTTGTCATCATTTTTGGTCTTGCTCTATTCTTTTTAGCCATGAAAGTGAGTGGTTTGGTCGGTACAAACTTAAAAGACAGTTATGAAATGACTGCAACATTCGACAATGTGAATGGTTTAAAACCGCGTGCCAAAGTGACCATGAGCGGTGTTAAAATTGGACAAGTTGATGCAATTACACTTGATCCTGTGACACGTCATGCAACGGTTAAATTCGATTTGGATGGTTCATTGACAACCTTCAATGCGGAACAGTTGAAGAAAGTAAAAGAAAATGCGCTAGGTGATTTACACTACAGTGCTGATTATCAGGCTGCGACACCTGAGAAACAAAAAGAAATGGAAACGCAACTGTTAGGTAACATGAAATCCATCACAAATATTGATGAAGATGCTTACATAATGGTCGCAACCAATGGTCTTTTAGGCGAAAAATATTTGAAAATCGTACCAGGTGGCGGCATTAACTACATTAAACGTGGTGAAAGCATTGAAAACACCCAGGGTACGATGGATCTAGAAGATTTGATTACCAAATTTATTACGGGTGGTGCAGGAAAATCATCAACTGGCGCATCGGAAGCTAAAGATGCATCTGCATCCACTGAAACAACTGATGCTCAAACTTCATTTGTTGAATAGGCATTAGAGGAGTTATTGAAAATGAACATGCTGTTAAAACAAACTTTTACTGCAACTATTTTGGCAACTATGGTGGCGACTGCAGCTCAAGCTGCTCCAGCAGAAGCACCACCAGCATTTGTTAAACGTGTTGCTGATGGCCTGATTTCGCGCTTAAAAGCAGATCAAGGTAAATTGCAAAACCCTGCTACTGTTAAAGCGATTGTTCGCCAAAACCTTGATCCTTATGTGGATGGTCAAGCGTTTACACGTATTGTGATGGGAACTTATGCAAATAGCAGTACCCCTGCTCAACGTGCGCAATTTGAACAAAACTTCCGTAATACTTTGATTGAGAATTATGGTAGCGCATTTGCGAAGTATTCAAATCAATCGTATTCAATGCGTCCGTATAAGGCAACCAACAGCAAGTTTCCTGTGGTTACTTTAGACTTCAATAACAATGGCGAAAAGATCCCTGTATCTTTCCAATTGTCTGATGCGGGTAGCCAATGGAAAGTACGTAATTTGAATGTGTCTGGTATCGATCTAGGTTTGCAATTCCGTAACCAATTTGCTGCGAACGTGCAACGTAACGGCGGCAATATTGATAAAGCAATTGCAACATTCAAGCCTGATGCAGACGCAGCTGTTAAGAAGTAAGCTCATAACATAGATAGGTGCAAGCGAGTGATTGAATTTAAAAATCAGGAATTATATGTTAGCGGTAAAATTGCTTACGAGAATGCTGAAAGCTATTATTTAAATGGTTTGAAAGTGATTCAAAATGAGAAAAATTTTCCAATAACTGTGAATCTATCACAGCTTGAACATGGCAGTACCCTTGCTTTATCTGTATTTGTGCAGTGGTTACGTCAAACACCAAATCTTGAGGGATTGCAGTTTAAAGCAGTGCCTGAAAAGATGATGAAAATTATTCAAGCTTGCCATTTGCAAGATGACTTGAAATTAATTTAGCGCATGCAAGATTGATGTAAAAAAGCACCGTTAGGTGCTTTTTTATTGACTCATTTTTCTTTCTGCTTTGAGCTGTGCTAAATCTCAACTCAATCCAATAAGGGGAATGGAGTATTTAAATCCATTTCTTCCATCTAAAGTAAGCCAAAGGCCCCACAAAGAAAGCAATTAAGATGCTAATCACCACATAAAAGCTCCAGTGGCCATGGGCAAAAGGCAGAATCTCAGTGTTCATCCCATAAATACTGGCAATCAACATCGGTGGCGCAAGCATACTGGGTAAGATGGAGAAGCGACGAATGGTATCGTTCTGTTCAGTGTTAATAAATCCAGAGGTGGTATCAAGCAAGAATCGTACTTTTTGGAACAAGAACGCGTCATGTTCTACAAGGGAACGTACATCTTCACTTAACTCTCGAATATCTGCATCATAGATATGGCTCCCCAATGCGCGAGGACGAGACAGAAAGGTCAAGACACGACGTAAGTCAATCAGACAAAGTTGCGCTTTTCCAAGCATATCTTCCTTTTGTGCTAAACGGGTAATCATGTCATCTAAGTCTAAAATCATTTCACGATGACGGACGTTGAGGACTTCTGTGGAATATAACTCTAAGTCTTTGTGGATATCTTCCAATATATCCGCAAGCTCATCCAGTTTTGCTTCTAATAAACCTAAAAGAATCCATGTCGGATCTTTGTATTCAATTTCATAGTCATTGCGGCGTGCGCGTGCACGAAAGGCACGAAAGGCAACCAGCTTTTCACCACGTAAGGTAAATAAGCGGTCTTTATGCAAAATGAACGCAACCGTCTGCACATTGGCAAGCATGTTTGAAGTATCTTCGGGATCGCCTTCAACTTGGTAATTTTTATTTTTTGTTAAAAAGTAAGTACTGATATGTAGAATCCCATCATCATCACGGTAGAATCGTGCAGAGGATGAAATGTCTTCTAAAGATTTAAGAGTTGGTAAATTTTGCTGATAAGCATCTAAAACCCATTCTTGTTCTTCTTGTGAAGGTGCAATGAGGTCAACCCATACCAATTCAGGATGTAGGTCGAATCCACCATTAATTGTTGCATCTTCTAAGCTACCGCGCTCAGTGGCGTAAAAGGCTTCAAGCATTATGTCTTTTCTCCCTTGCGCAGTGTGGTGTCAATTTGATGTGTGTATTTTAGACAAGGATTTTAGGAAAAACACTCATTACATTGCTGTTTTGTAAAAAAAATCTTGATTGGCCGTCTGCATTTTTAGCATGACAAAATTAAAGTTAGGTTAAATTTATGAATTCTATTGCTATTTTTTGTGGTTCATCGTTAGGTACGGATCAAATTTTTGCTGATGTAGCAGAGCTGACTGGTGAAACAATCGCCAAGCAAGGGAAAACTTTGGTCTATGGTGGTGGTCGTTCAGGCTTAATGGGCATTGTTGCTGACAGTGCTTTGGCAGCAGGAGGCAAAGTGATTGGTGTGATCCCTCAGGGTTTGGTCGATCGTGAATTGGCCCATCCAGATTTGACTGAGCTGTATATTGTTAAAAATATGCATGAACGTAAAACAAAAATGTCTGAACTTTCCGATGGCTTTATTGCATTGCCTGGTGGTGCAGGAACCATTGAAGAAATTTTTGAGCAATGGACGTGGGCACAATTGGGAATTCATTTAAAACCTTGTGCATTTTTAAATGTTGAAGGTTTTTATGATGATTTATTGAAATTTATTCAACTCACGACAGACAAAGGTTTTTCTAAAGCGCGTTTTACAGATCAGTTGATTGATTCTGCTTCGATCGAAGAAATTCTAACCCAGTTTAGTCACTATCAAGCACCAGAACCAAAATGGGGTGTAAAAGAACGTGAAGAATTGGTTAAATTAGATCAAGCAGATCGTACATTTGGTTAAAAACTAAAACACAATATATTGTTTTTAAATTTATTGCTGTCACAATATATTGTGTTTTTATTCTATTTTAAATCTTATGAATGTTATTACTGTCGCGGCAGCTGTGATTTTGAATGATAAAAAACAATTGCTCTTGGTGAGAAAGCAAAATACACAATTTTTTATGCAGGTTGGTGGAAAGCTAGAACCCAATGAACCACCTGAGCAGACCATGTTGCGTGAGATTTTAGAAGAAATTAGTGTTCAAGCCGAGATTACTCAGTTTATTGGGCGTTTTGAAACAAAAGCGGCCAATGAAGCAGACTTTCAATTGGTGAGTTATCTCTATCTAGTCGACCTAGAACAAACACCAAAAATCAATGCAGAAATTGCTGAAATGAAATGGATTGATTTGGATGATGCGCAAACGCTTTTAGCGCCATTGACCAAAGAGATCGTGATCCCATGGTGTAAAGCAAATTTAATCCATTCATAATTTTTGCTATGTTTGCTTCACAATGTATGTATCGCTGAGCGATGATGAAAATTTATTGAGCTGCGGCAATGCAGACGCTACAAATCTGCTGGCAGCCCAAGTTTTCTAAAGCACGGGTTAAAGCATGAATTGAACTACCTGTGGTCACGACATCATCAATAATCAGTACTTTTTTATATTTTCTTTTTTCTGTTTTGATCATTTTAAATTGATATTCAATATTTTCTAAGCGCTCAATTCTACTTAAACCTTTTTGTGAATGTTGTGCTTCTCGAATCACGGGTTGCCATACTGGGATATTTAATTGCCTTGCCATGATTTTGGCGATAATCAGCATTTGATTGTAGCCACGTTCTTTTAAACGAGCAGTAGAAATTGGCATAGGCACGATGGCTTGAATTTTAGGTAGGCTTAAATTCAATAAACTTTGTGCCAATAGTGTCTGATATTGCAGTTGTTGTTCATATTTATAGACTTGGATGATGCGATCAATTGGGAAGTCGTAACGGTGAGCACAAACAATCTGGTGTTGATGCCGTTCTATATGCTGCTTATACCAAGGAAGTTCGTTCCAACACGTGTTACAAAGAGAATGCTGTTGTTGTCGATCTATTCCACAAAGCAGGCAAGGGGAAAGGCTTTGTACGCTTTTATGGAGAAGTTGATTGATAAATTGGAGCATGCTCTGTTCTATTTTTTATTTGGGATTAATTTCGCATAGAGTGCTGAATAGATCAATAGCAGATTTTTATTAAGCTTTATATCGCTTAATCTTCATATCACCATGTTATGACAGCCTCCATGTCATCATTTGTGGTCATAGATTTTGATAAGCATCGTTAGACTGAATGAATCAAATATCTAAGCTATGCTGTTTATGCATGGATGTTCTAAATACATGTTTAGACATAGGCATATCTCGGTGCTTCAGGTAGCCAGCGTTTTAATAAAGCTTCAGCATTTTCTGGATCATCTTTTAGTACTTGACTGGCAACATAATGTGCTTGATTAAGTAAATGATCATCTCGTTCTAGCTTGGCGACACGGAAACCCAAATCTCCTGTTTGCTTGGTGCCCAGTAATTCACCCGGCCCTCGAATTTCTAAGTCTTTTTCTGCAATGATAAAACCGTCATTGGTTTCACGCATGATGCGTAAACGTTCTTGGCCATTTTGTGATAAAGGATGTTTATAGAGTAGGGCGCAGAAACTTGCGGTTGCACCACGACCGACCCGACCACGTAACTGATGCAACTGAGACAGGCCTAAGCGCTCAGCATTTTCAATCACCATAATGGAAGCGTTTGGAACATCGACCCCGACTTCAATCACTGTCGTTGCAATCAGCAGTTGCAATTCATTGTCTTTGAATTGTTGCATGACCCGTTGCTTCTCATCGGCTTTCATTTTTCCATGGACTAAGCCAATATTAATCTGTGGAAAGCGATCTTTAATCTCTTGATAGGTGGCTTCTGCGGCTTGAGCATCAAGAGTTTCTGATTGTTCGACCAATGTACAGACCCAATATGCCTGTTTACCCTCAGCGCAGTTGGTAGTGATACGATTCAAGACTTCTTCTCGTCTATCAAGTGGAATCGTGACTGTTTGAATGGGAGTACGTCCAGGAGGCAATTCATCAATCACTGAGGTATCTAGGTCACCATAGGCAGACATTGCCAGTGTGCGAGGGATTGGTGTTGCTGTCATGACCAATTGGTGTGGTGTGGTGTTATCCACGCCTTTATTACGTAAAGCTAGACGTTGATCTACCCCGAAACGATGTTGTTCATCAATAATCACGAGACCAAGTTTGGAAAATTCAACATTGTCCTGAAATAAAGCATGGGTACCCACCACAATATTGGCAGTTCCATCCTTAATGGTTTGTTCAGCCGTAGCGCGTGCCTTGCCTTTTTGTTTGCCTGAAAGCCATGACACATTTAAACCGAGTGGCTCAAACCATTTCTTAAAATTGATATAGTGCTGTTCAGCTAAAATTTCAGTCGGTGCCATCAGCGCCACTTGCCAGCCTTCTTCCAAAATATGACAAGCCGCAACACCTGCAACCAATGTTTTACCTGCACCGACATCGCCCTGAACCAGTCGCAACATGGGTTTGTTTTGTTTTAAATCTTTGGCAATTTCGTTTGATACACGTTTTTGTGCATTGGTCATTTCAAAAGGCAAGCTTGCCAATAAGGCTTTTGCAAATTTTTTACTGGTTGAAAATGCTGGCGCTGCAATTTGTTGAATATAAGCACGTCGGGTTAATAGGCTGATTTGATGTGCAACCAACTCTTCAAAAATTAAACGTTGTTGAGCAGGGTGAGAACCTTGTGAAAGTTGCAGCATATTGGCATTTACAGGAGGGTGATGAATATACTCCAATGCCTGTTTAAGCGCGTAACCATTGGTGAACTTTTCAGGTAATAACTCAGGTAAAGCATCGGCGTGCTGGTTTAAAGCTTGCTTAACGTATTCACGCAACTTTGGTTGGGTTAAGCCTTCGGTGGCAGGGTAAATTGCTGTTAGTTGCGTTTTAGGGAGTGCTGTATGTTCGGTAATTAACTGGATCTCAGGATGATAAAGCTCCAGACCACGAGCCCCAACACGGACTTCCCCAAAGATTCTTAAACGATTACCCGCTTTAGCACGATCTGTGAGTGCTTTATAGATATGATAAAAGCGTAAGGTAACCTTGCCAAAATCATCTTGCAATAAAATCGCCATCGATTTGCGTTTACCGGGTGGCATATCGATTGATCTGACCACGCCTTCCATGAGATAACTACGACCGACTTGTAATTGGTTCATGGGAATGATCGTGCTACGATCTTCATAATCACGTGGCAAATGAAACAACAAATCATCTGTGGTGAAAATATTTAGTTTTTCAAGTAAAGCAGCGGCGGCATTGCCAACCCCTTGCAATTGATGGACGGCAGCCATGTCCCCTCAACTTAAGTTTGATTGATTTTGAAAATCGGTTTCGAAGAATAGGTCGTGTAATGCATATTCTATTTATTGGTTATGGTAAAACATCGCAACGTGTTGCCAAACAATTATTTCAGCAAGATCACCAAATTACCACAGTTAGCCGCAGTGCGAAAGATGATGATTTCGCACAACATTTGATTCAAGACATTCAACAACTCGATTTAACGCAAATTCAGCCTGTCGATGTGGTGTATGTATTGCTTGCACCATCTCGAAACTCTTCGCTAAGTGCTATTGAAAATTATCAACAAAC
Source organism: Acinetobacter sp. GW821-FHT01E09 (assembly GCF_059422385.1). Classification (NCBI taxonomy): domain Bacteria; kingdom Pseudomonadati; phylum Pseudomonadota; class Gammaproteobacteria; order Moraxellales; family Moraxellaceae; genus Acinetobacter; species Acinetobacter sp. GW821-FHT01E09. Next base: position 4,146,759 of record NZ_JBWKWU010000001.1, on the reverse strand, counting down.
CTATGTCGACTCGGTGCAGCCGATCTTGAGGGCTTTAAAAGACCATCCGCTCAAACGAATTATTGTGGTTTCATCGACACGTGTTTATGGGGAAAACCATGGTGAACGTATTGATGATGAGTCAACGCCTATTCCAAGTGATCAACAGGGGCAGTTGTTATTGGAAATGGAGCGGCGATGGCAACAGGCTTATCCATCTAAATGTGTGATTGTGCGCCCAACTGGGATTTATGGTACATCCGTTGCTCGTATGATTAAACTTGCAGAAACCACACACAGCTATCCCAATATTCATTGGTCAAATCGAATCCATATAGATGACCTTGCACATTTCTTAGCGCATTTGCTTCACGTGGAACATCCAGAAAAATCATATATTTGTACAAATAATCAACCACAACCTTTGCATGAGAAAATTTTAAATCTTCAGCGCGAGTTGAATTTACCCGAGTTAGCTTTAGAAAGTGATAAAGAGACAGGAAAGAAAATTTTTGCGGAGAGGATGAGGGAGAGTGGATTTGAGTTGGAATATTAAAATTGCTTTAGTGATTTTATAAAATAATATCGTATTTTATTTAAGGTTTAATATTGAATGAAAATTAAAAAATTAATTACAGGGCTACTTTTATGTATTTTGACAGATATTGTTTATGCAGATGAATCAGATAATTTTCTTATAACAGTAATAGCATTGTCAGGAGACGCAGAAGCCCAGAATCGACTTGGTTTACTTTATCAGAATGGTATCTATGTTCCTAGAGATTCAGTTAAAGCATTTGAGTGGATTGAAAAATCTGCTAAACAAGGAGATAAAGTCGCACAATTTAACTTAGGAAATATGTATTTAAATGGATATGGCATTGAACAAAATTATTCGAAAGCATATGAAAGCTATAAAGCCGCAGCTGACCAAGATTATTTTATGGCTCAAATTGCATTAGGATTAATGTATAAAAATGGCATGGGAGTCGATAAAGACATTGATATAGCAAAAAAGTGGTTTCTATTAGCTGCTAATAAGGGATATCCTCAAGCGCAATACTCACTTGCTCTTCTCTTGTTTGATAGTGGTGAAAAATACCAAAATTATAATGAAGCTTTCGAGTGGTCAAATAAAGCAGCTAAGCAGGGTTACTCAGAAGCATATAATCTTTTAGGATTGATGTACGATAATGGAAAAGGTGTGACCCAAAACTATAAAAAAGCTTTTGAATATTATATAAAAGCTGCAAATATGGGAAGTGCTGATGCTCAAAACAATGTGGGTGATATGTATGATACCGGACGTGGTGTAGGTCAGGATTATGTAAAAGCTAAAGAGTGGTATTTAAAAGCAATAGACCGAAATAATACTACAGCTAAATATAATTTGGCAGCTATGTATGAAAAAGGAAATGGCGTAATTCAGGATAAAACTGTAGCATTTGAATTGTATTCTGAAGTTGCTGAGCAGGGTGATGAAGATGCTCAAGCAGCATTAATAAGATTGAAATCTGAGCTTGATTTAGAAAGTTCCAAAGATAATTAAATTTCAGTTGGCTTTGGAGGGGGTAAATGAAGTAGGGATGTGGGTTGTTGCAGAACGAATGTTGGCAACAGGATTTAAATTAATACATTAAGAAAGCTATAAAGCGTATGAATAAAAATGATCAGCAGATGATGAATATAAATGTGATCTGAGCAGTGAGATATTCTTTGATGGAAATATTCAAATTTTGAGAAGTTTCCTTTCTTGATCGCAGAGGGCTAGGTAATCATCCCACCCTTCCCCCCAAAGGGAGAAGGGCTTTTGACATTTATTTTTTCTTGCGCTTTAAACGCTTCTTGGCTTGTTGTGCGGCTAAAGCATCTAAAGCTTCTTTTAACTCCTCATCTGTAAATGAGGTGATATGGTGAAGCATTTGCAAAGTTACATCATCAAGCACCAAATTGGCATATTGCGCAACGTTTCTAAACTGCTCATCAAAAACAATGGCATGGTCTTCATTGGTTTTGATATAGCCTTGTTCAGTTAAGACTTTCATAAAACTTTGGAATAACGCTTTATCAAAGAACTCAGGTGAGTTGAACTCATACAATACAGATAAACGTTGTCCAACCAAGTGACTTAATTCTTCAACTTGGCGAATCGAGATATTTCCAGAGCCACGTTGAGTAATTAAAGCCAGCGTCATGTAATAACGTTCAAGACTTTGACGTACTGGAGCAGCCAAAACAGCCAATTGATTATGGTCTTCTGAGTTTGGCGCAGGGCTGAAAATAAAATCTTCATCATCGACAAAAATTAAATTCGCTTGAGCCAAAGCATCGACATATTCAGTCACTTGAGCCTTGATTTCACTATCTTTCCATTTTAAGAACAACTCTGCTTTTAAGAATGGATAAAGGGTACGAATCACATTGAGTAAATCAGACTTACTGATCTTGCCATTATGTTCGACCAATGCTGCGACCAACGACGGTAAAACAAAGGCATGCAAAATGTTATTACGGAAGTAAGTCAGTAAAATGGCTTGATTATCTTCAATGGCAATAATATCGCCAAGGACGTGTTGAACACGTTTAATCAATTTCAGCTTCATACCATAGGCAATGATTTCTTTGCCTGACAATGGTGTGACCTGAGTACGGCTGTCATAAGGATTTGCAGTTAATAACTTGCGATATGTATCAAGCTGTTTAATGCAGATTTCTTCATCAAGTGTGTGTTTTGGAGTTGCCAATAAAATCAGTGACAATAAAGAAACAGGGTTGATCACCACAGCACGGTTGATATTTTCCAGAATCGCATTTGCCGAACTGGTTACTGCATCTGAGACTTCTTGAGGAATTGGATCATCATTATGTTCAATGGTGATTTGATCAGCGCCATGTGCTTTGAGTAAGTCATCTAAGAAAACAGGCTCACCAAAATTAACATGCACTTTACCAAAAATACGCTCAATTTTTTTCAGGGTTTGCAAGATTCCCCAAATGGATTCAGCTTCTTTTGGCTTACCATTCATTTCGCCAACATAAGTTGCGCCTTCCATCAAGCGCTCATAACCGACATAGGTTGGGATAAAGACAATCGGTTTGGCACGGCCGCGCAAATGACCATGTACTGTCATTGCGAGCATGCCAGTTTTCGGGGGTAATAAACGTCCAGTTCGAGAACGACCACCTTCAATAAAGTATTCAAGAGGTGTGTTTCTAGACAGGATACTAAATAAATATTCTTTAAATACTGATGTATAAAGTGCATTGCCGCGGAATGAACGACGGATAAAGAATGCACCGCCTCCACGCAGTAATTGACCGACAAATGGCATGTTAAGGTTATCGCCTGCAGCAATATACGGCACCATCAAACCACGTTTATAAATCACATAAGACAATAACAAGTAATCGATATGGCTACGGTGACAAGGCGTATAAATCACTTCATAGTCTTTGACTAACTCGCGCACAGTATTGAAGTTATGTACTTCAACGCCGTCATAAAGCTGTGTCCATAGACGAGTCAAGGCCATATCTGCAAAGCGTACAGCCGATGCAGAATAGTCGGATGCAATTTCGTTTACAAAACCAATCGCTTTATGTTCAGCATCAATCATGCTGATTTTTGAGCGAATACTTTCTTTACGAATTGCATCCTGTACATCAGGGGCTTTAATCAGTGATTGCATGACATTACGGCGATCAGATAAATCTGGGCCGAGAATGACCTCACGCTGACGATCTAAGTAGTCATTTAATTGATTGACAATATAAGTGGCTGGTGAAATATTGGGATGAGCAATTTTTGCATGATCGACTAAAGCTCTAAGTGATTGCGCTTCATGGAATTCAAGGAATGACTGTCGACCATGTAAACCAATGTTCATCAACTGTTTAACTTTACTTGGCGTTGCCCAAGTGTCAGTAAATAACAGCTTAAACCAAGAGTCTTCTTTATCTGGTGAACGTCCCCACAGTACTGTAACAGGGATTAATTCAATATCTAAATCAGCATTTTGATCAAGTGATTCAATCAGTCTAACTAAACGCGGCGGATAAGCATGCGTAGGCGGATTAAAATAATTGTTTTCATCTTGGTGTTGTAAAAATAAAATCGCAGCCTTTTCGCGACTATTGCCAATCATTAATGGGTCAAGTGCAGGAGGAAGCTGCAAACGACGTGTTTCACCATCAACAACTAAAGCGTTACTTCGTGAGTAATTCTGTAGAACATAGCAGACAACTTTTTGAGTTGTGGGCTGAATGAGCTCAAAATTTTCAGTTGAAGGGTCTAAAGGTTGAGCTTCTGTAGGAACCTCTCCAAGAACATGTGGTGTTACCACAAGGTCAAGTATTTTACTCGAAAGTCGACGATACATTTGACCAAAGCCACTCTTGGACATAAATACTCCTAGCCAATGGTGAATCACGCAATAAAGCGGATAAAAAATATTTTCTGTAATTAAAGCACAGAACAGTATGTCATTTTCTGACAAACTGCGGGTCGCTTGTCAGATTTTATCGTTAAAAAACGTATTTTAAACAATCCATCAGCACAAGAGAAGTGACAATACAGTTTATGAAAATTTAATGTTTCTCTCAGGACTTATGGCAAAATAGAGTTAAATCTCTAAAATATGGATACTTTGTTCTATCCATTGGAATAAAGTCAGTATATAGAAAGGTCACTTATGAATGCTTTAACCCAAGAGCTTGTAGAGCTTTTAACCCTTGAAAAACTTGAAGAACATATTTTTCGTGGTCAAAGTCGAAATTTAGTTGGTAAGCGTGTTTTTGGTGGGCAAGTTTTAGGACAAGCACTGCGGGCAGCATCATATACCGCTGATCGCCCCGTACATTCTTTACATGCATACTTCCTATATGGCGGGGATATCAATGCTCCAATCATTTATGAGGTTGATCGGTTACGTGATGGCAAAAGCTTCTTAAGTCGCCAAGTACGTGCAATCCAGCATGGGCGTACCATTTTTTCTGCAATGGTGTCATTTGCAACACCTGAAGAAGGCTTGAATTATCAAATTGCTGAACCAGAATATCCAGCACCTGATGAATTAAAAGCTGAGCAAGAGCTTAAAGAAAATTTAATCAGTTTTATCCCAGAAAATATTCGCGCTGCGTTTATGCGTCCACGTCAGGTAGAAATTCGTCCGATCAATGTAACCAATCCATTTCAGCCACAGCCTGAAGCACCATCTTATGCACATTACTTGCGTACTCATGAGCCATTAGCCACAGAGCAGGCGGATGATATCTCGTTAAATCAGGCAATTGTTGCGTTTTATTCGGACTATACCTTAATGATGACTGCTTTGCGTCCGCATGGTCTCAATTACCTCTCGCCAAGTTTACAATGTGCCAGTATTGATCATACGATCTATTTTCATAAGCCAGTGAAGGCAGATGATTGGATGCTGTACGATATGGATGCAACAGTCAGTGCAAATTCACGCGGTCTGAATTTTGGTCGTATGTGGCAAAATGGCGAATTGGTTTGTAGTACGGTGCAAGAAGGCTTGATGCGGGTACGTGAAATCGAAAACCAATAAGACTTTATACTGATACTCAAATCCTAGAAATAAGCCATCATCTATGATGGCTTTTCTATTTTTTAGCAGAGCTTGTGACAAAAAAATGCTCGATTCTAAATAACTTCAATGGCATAGTTCAACGTGTAAATATTTATAATAGTCAGCGAAGATGAGTTTAAACACCCAAATTTTTATTGCAGCCATTCTTGGTGTGGCATTTGGATTTTTATTAAATCAATTTCCTAATACTCAATTTTTAGATGCCAGCATTTATGGTTTGAGCATCGCCAGTAGTATTTTTATTGGTTTATTGAAAATGCTTTTGGTTCCACTTATTTTTAGTTCAATCTTGGTGGGTGTTTCAAACTTAGAAGCGGGCAGTCAACTCAGTCGAGTTTGGAAAATAACCTTGGCTTGTTGTGTGACCACAACGACATTGGCACTTATCCTCGGTTTAGCCTCAACACATCTATTCAATGTGGGACAAGGTGTGGATATTGCAATGTTCCAAGATGCAATGAATCAACATAAAAGCCCAGATTCACTGACACCCAGCTCATTTTTAACCAATTTTATTCAAAATACCCTCATCAATCCATTTAAAGCATTTAGTGATGGTAATGTTTTGGCAGTGGTGCTGTTTGCTTTGTTATTGGGTTTGGCACTGGTACATGGTGGAGAGCGTTTTAATTCAATCAAACAACTGGCACGTCAGTTTTTTGACATCATGATGATGTTGGTTGGTTGGGTGATGAAAGTTGCGCCAATTGGTATTTTTGCATTAATGGCAAAGCTGATTGCAACAGAAGACATCTCTATTTTAAGCCGTCTTGCTGAGTTTGCTATTGTTGTTACAGGAACCACCATATTTCATGGTGTTGTGGTTCTGCCATTGTTGTTATGGATCTTTGGGAAAATGGATCCGATTACCTTTTTTAAAGGAACGCGTGCAGCATTAATTACAGCATTTGCAACCAGTTCAAGTTCTGCAACCATGCCTTTGAGTTTAAAGTGTACTCAAGAAAATTTAGGCGTGCGTCCACAAATTGCAGGCTTTGTGATTCCTTTTGGTTCCCAGTTAAACATGGATGGAACAGCACTTTATGAAGCAGCAGCAGCGCTTTTTATTGCCAATTTAATGGGTTTAGAATTATCAATCACCCAGCAGGTAATTGTCTGTTTGACCGCGATGATTGCTTCATTGGGCGCACCGGGTATTCCAAGTGCGGGCATGGTCACCATGATCATGGTGCTGCAATCTGTGGGATTACCAGCGGAAGCAATTGCGATTCTTCTGCCAATTGACCGTATTCTCGATACTGTACGTACCGTAGTGAATGTACAAGGGGATATGATGATTAGTGTAGTCGTTGACCGAAACACCAAAGATATGGAAAGTTCAACTTAGTCTATGGTTAGGATCTTGTTCTAAAAGATTGGCCCAAAAAAAAGCAGGATCTTAATCCTGCTTTTTTATTTGATTTCAGTATTCATCACTATTTAATAGTTATTATGCTGCAACTCTAGGCAATGCACGTTTTGCTGCAGGAGATTGATCCAAATAAGCAATCGCATCTTCTGTTTTAGCTTCATGTACTGGATCATACCAAGGCATTAAATAGCCCAATTGCTGTGAAACCAACCATAATGGATGTGGCATTAAGCGATTATCTGATTGTGCGATACTCGCCCATTCACGCCAAATCCAAGGCTTATAGAAAGCAGGTTTTTTATCTGCATAACGTGAGTCTTGCCCCATGATATGTGCAGCACCATCAACCCATAAGCCTAATACAGCGGCAATCACGATAACACTTTGATAATAACGAGAAATATAACCACCACCTAAATGACGATACAGATCAAAAGCCACTGTACGGTGTTCAATCTCTTCGGCACCATGCCATTTGACTAAATCAAGCATATTTGGATCTGCACCCAATTCCGCCCATTTTTTATTGTAAAGGGCGTATTTACCCAAGACACAAGTCATATGTTCAACAGTGGCGACGATACCTAAACGGAACAAATCCCATTGATGATCAAGGACTTTGGGTACTTTAAAGCCGAGTGGTTGATCTGCGAGTAATTTGCCAAACAAGAAATCCATAATTTCAAGATTACGTTGAATATCAATATTACGCACAGTTAAGTATTCTTTATTTGCTGAAGCATGTGCTTGAGCATGCATCGCTTCTTGGCGGATAAAGGCACGAACATCTTCAGCTAATTTTTCATCTGTGATTTTGGGTAAAACACGATTGTATAAACGGCAAAACCAAAATTCACCTGCTGGAAGAATGTTGTTAATTTCATTGATAAAGTAGCTGACAAATGGCTGATTTGGAATCCAATCGACAGGGGTATCTTGCCATTCAAATTTCACTTTACGTGGTTTGATGTGGTACTGAATAGACGATCCAATCCGACTGTTCTTTAATTTAGCGAGTAGCTTCATCACAGTGTCCTAATTTTTCTTTGGTGATTTCACACTTTATTATTCAAGTATAAAAAAATGTCCTAAATAGTTATTAGCAATTTAGGACATTCCAGTATCAATATGTGATGAATTTTGTTAGACAAGACTTTTTTATTTATGCTTGTGGATTTTCATCTACATTTCCATCAATATTTTCACTATTGAATTCGGATTCTTGGTCTTGATCAATGAACTCATCATCCAAATCATCTTCAGTGGCTTCAGGAATTGCATCAATATCAAAATCTAAAGTTTTGTCTAAGGTGTAATTTAAGCGACCTGCCATAATTGACGCGAGTTCTTCTAGACCTTGTTTATTGAGTGATGAAAACAGTTGTATCGAAAAATTCAACTTCATTTTCTTCAATTGTTGTTGTACATCTAACAACACTTTACTGGCAGGGCCACGGTTGAGTTTGTCGGATTTAGTCAACAGTACATGCACAAACAAGTGACGTGAATATGCCCATTCCAACATCATCACATCGAAGTGTTGTAAAGGGTGGCGAATATCCATGAGCAAAACCAGACCTTGTAAACTTTTGCGATGAATCAAATAATTTTCAAGTTCTTTTTGCCATACAATTTTCATTGCTTCAGGTACAGCTGCATAACCATAACCTGGTAGATCGACAAGGCGTTGATCTGGATTACCTAAACTAAAAAAGTTAATCATTTGCGTACGGCCAGGTCTTTTCGACGCGCGGGCCAATTGCTTTTGATTGGTCAATGCATTGATAGCACTTGATTTTCCTGCATTTGAACGGCCTGCAAAGGCAACTTCATAACCAGTATCTTCTACACAAAGATTCAGTTTAGGCGCACTCATTAGAAATTCAGCTTTACGCAACCAGTTCAAAGATGAAGTTGAGTATTCTGAAATCGCAGGATCAGCCTTTTTTTCATAACTGATTTTTTGTTTAGGGGCGCTTGAGGTCTTACTATTTTTAGACTTTCCACTGCTGCGATGCATATTTCAACTTCAATAAACGGATAAACAAAGTGCATTATAAAGGAAGTCGGAGATTCAAGCGAATTTTGATCGCGTTAACTGGAATATTGGTTATTGAGATACTGGATTGTGGACGATGAATTTTTGTGAATTAAACATTGAGATTGGGAATAGGCGAGTTTACGATCTTTGGATGTTGTGGTGGCGCATTGAGAACATCGGCAACAGTATAGTGATCTAGGCTTTGATAAAACTGTTCAACGGCCTGATCTAAAATACCCTTTAAGCCGCAGCGTGGACGTAGCACACAAGGTGGCGTATTGCACTCTACAATTTGTGCATCGCGTTGGAGAATTCTTACAATATGTCCTAAGCGAAATTCTAAGATATCTGGGTTTAAGCGCAAACCACCGCCTTTACCTCGTGTGGTAATCACCCAACCTTGTTTTCCCATAAAATGCACAATTTTGACCAAGTGATTTTCTGAAACATGTAAATCTTCTGCAATTTCGGCAATTGTATAAGGCACATCTTTTGGAGGCGCGATGTACATTAAGATGCGCAGGGCATAGTCGGTAAATTTATTTAGTTGCATGTAGGCTGCTCATCTATGGGTAAAGATGTATCTCATCCTGAAATAAATAAGGCCAGTCTATCATAGACCAGCCTTATAAAGAACGGATGGAGATTTAGATACCTGCACCACCCGTACCAAACGCTTCACTATGAATTTGTTCAGGTTTAATACCACGAGCCACCAATGCTTGGTGCTGTTGTTGCATAAATGGTATTGGGCCACAAAGATAATAATCAGCATGGGCTGGGAGTAATGCTGTATCAAGCGTTGCTAAGTCTAAACGACCAGCCACATCATAGTCCTCACCTATAACATCACCGCTATGTGGGAACTCATAAGCTGTAAATGTACTGAGACGTGGGAATTTAGTTTTTTGCTCTTGGATATGTTGTTTCATCGCATGTACTTGGCTACTGCGACATGCATGAATAAAGCTAGCCGGTTGAGGCATGTCTAAAGTCACCAATTGGTTAAGCATTGCAATCATTGGGGTTAAACCTACACCCGCACTAATGAAGACATTACGTTTGCTACTATCAATCAGGTAGAAGTTACCTGTTGGAGCAGACACTTCAATTTCTGAACCTTCAGCTAAGCCATGTAAAGTATTTGATACCCAACCACTTGCCAAATCACCTTTTTCATCTTCACGTTTAACTGAAATACGTAAATAGTCTGCTTGTGGACTTGTCGATAGCGTGTATTGACGTGGTTGTTTTAAGCCTAATGCTTCAACAAATACGCGCACTGAAATATATTGACCCGCTTCATATTTAGGTAATGCACCACCATCGACTGGTGCAAGATAGAAAGAGGTAATTTCTTCGCTTTCATCCACTTTTTTAGCGATTTTAAATTTACGCCAGCCTAACCAGCTGCCTTGAGTTTGTTGGTGCTGTTCATAAATCGCTTTTTCAGTACTGATAAATAGATCGGCCAATTGCCCATAAGCTGCAGCCCATGCGTCAATTAATGGATCTTCCATCGAAATAGTTAATACTTCACTAATTGAATGTAATAGGTTTTCACCGACAATGTTGTAATCAGGTGCTTGAATATTCAGACTGACATGTTTATGGGCAATCAGTTCAACCACAGGCAAAAGTACTGAAGGATCTTCAATATTTTCAGCATATGCTAAAACAGCACCAGCCAAAGCTTGAGCCTGTGCACCACTACGTTGATGCCCCATATTAAAGGTTTCTTTTAATTCAGGATTATTGCTGAGCATGCGGTTATAAAAATAACCGGTAAGTGCTACACCATTTTCGCGAAGAACAGGAACTGTTGCTTTTACAAGGTCAATTTGCTGCGGAGTCATTGTTGATCTCTCTTGGCTGTCATTTATAAGATGTATTTAAAATACATCTTATAAAATGTATTTGCAATACACCTTTAAGAAAAACACATAAAATAATTATGGTTTAGTTTGAGTTTAAGTTTTATTGATTGAAATTATTGAATTTATTTTTAAGTTTTTAGATGAATTTTTTGAATAAGTTTTTAGATATGCTTTTAGATATGTTTAGCGGGCTTGATAAGCGGTATAAGCGAATAAAAACATAAGCAAGAAGATAAGCTATAAAAATGGAGAATAAAAAAGGAGCGCTAACGCTCCTCATATTTGTGTTTAAACGAATCAACGCCCACCAAATAATGAACCTAACAAACCGCGGACCAGTTTTTGTCCTGTAGGACCACCTAAGGTTCTTGCGGCGCTTTTAGCAAAAGTTCCGATCACGTCTTGAGTCAGTTTGGCACGTGCAGCTGCAGCTTTTGCTTCCTCTTTTTCTAAGCGTTCTTGCTCTTTGGCTTGTTGTTTATCGATGGTCTGTTGTTGCTTGGTGAGCTCTTCTAATTGCTTGGCTTGTTGAGCCACTGCATCAAAAGCCACCTGCTGTTGTGAGCTATCAGAAACTTTACGTTGTAGCATTTCATAAGCGCTATCACGATCCACTTCATTATCATAAACACCCGCAACAATACTTTGTGCCATTAAGGCTTTTCGTTCATCTAAAGTGATTGGGCTAAATGATGAGTAGGGTGGCATCACCATCGCTCGTTCAACCACTTGAGGTGTACCTTGTTCATCTAGGCAACTAATAAGCGCTTCACCAACAGCCAGTTCTGTAATTGCTTGATCTACTTTAAACTCTGGATTAGCGCGGAAGGTATCAGCAGCAGTTTTTACTGCTTTTTGATCTTTAGGGGTAAACGCGCGTAAGGCATGTTGTACACGGTTGCCCAGTTGTCCTAAAACATTTTCTGGAATATCTAATGGGCTTTGTGAGATGAAATAAATTCCGACACCTTTAGAGCGAATTAGACGGACCACTTGTTGAATTTTTTCTTGTAAAGCTGGGCTGGCATTATCAAAGAGCAAATGCGCTTCATCAAAAAAGAACACCAATTTTGGCTTATCTAAGTCACCGACTTCAGGTAGCTTTTCAAATAATTCTGAAAGCATCCAAAGCAGAAATGTTGCATAGAGCTTTGGTGTGTTCATCAGCTTATCCGCAGCCAAGAGGTTAATATAACCATGTCCATTGGCATCAGTTTGGATAAAATCCATAATATCAAGGCTTGGCTCACCAAAGAAACGTTGACCGCCCTGATCGCCTAAAGCCAATAGATTACGCTGAATAGCACCTAAACTTGCTGGTGAGAGATTGCCGTATTCTGCTTTTAAAGCCGCAGCATTTTCACTGACATAGGTCAGCATGGCTTTTAAATCTTTAAAATCAATTAACAGTAAGCCTTGATCATCTGCAACACGGAACACCGCTGAAAGTACACCTTCTTGAGTGTCATTTAAATTCAGCATTTGCGAAAGTAACAGTGGGCCAATTTCAGAGATTGTGGTACGGATCGGATGTCCTTGCTCACCAAATAAATCCCAAAAAATAGTCGGTGACCCAGCAAAAGGAACACTGTCTACCCCTAAGCTTTTAATGCGTTCTTCAAATTTAGGATTGGTTGAACCTGCTTTGGCGATACTGGAAACATCCCCTTTGGCATCGGCAAGAAATACGGGTACACCAATTCGTGAGAAACTTTCAGCAAGCACTTTAAGGGTAACGGTTTTACCTGTACCTGTGGCGCCTGCAATTAAACCATGACGGTTAGCAAATTGTGAATGTAATACAATATCTTGTGTTGTATCTGAAGTTTTTTTTGCGATGACGATTGGTGTGCCCATTGTTATTCCTATAGCTTTAATTTGAGTTTGGATATTCTTTATCTGACTCAATATTTATATCATTGTTGTTATACAAAATTGCATTAAATGATGATGTTGTAAATCTGTTTTTATTGTTGAATATGACTGTAGGGTGGTGTGGATTGTTTCTTGAAATGCACAGGGAATAAGTAAAAGCTAAATGTACTTTTCGCTGAATGATCTCTGCACTTAATCGTGTTTAAAGGTGAGTGTAGGGCCCTTGCCATCATTTATATAGCAAAGACCCAGAGATTATGTATTAAGCCTGCTGAGTTGAAATATTAAGCTTGAATGGCTTGAAGTGCGTTTTGAATATCTTGGATTAAATCGTCTGGATGCTCTAAGCCAATACAGAAACGAACCAATAGACCTTGCTCTAGATGTGCGCGTTCTAAATGACGCATGTCAGTCAGATTATAAATCATGACTAAGCTGATAGGACCACCCCAACTAAAACCGAGTTTAAATAAAGATAAATGATCACAAAACTTTCTGATTTTGTTGATATCAAACTCAGGTTTAAAAATAACACTAACAAGACCAGCACTTTGTCCTGTTTGACAGGTCTGGTTCCAATAGGTGTGACTTATATTGTCAGAATCCGCAGGGTGTAAAACTTGAGCAAACGCATTTTGACTCTTTAACCAATTTAAAATCTTTAAAGCACTTTGAGACTGATGCTCATAACGAATTTGCATTGAGGCTAAACTACGTTGTACTTGTGCAGCATCATCACCTGAAATCGCGATACCTTGAATGGCATGCATACGGAACAGTTTATGATGTAAAGCGTTATCTTGAGTGACCACAGATCCCATTAAAATATCGCCGCCGCCACTTGGGTATTTGGTTAAGGCGTGTACACTGATATCTACACTTAAATGTTCATGACTAAAATCAAAGGCATTAAACGCTAGGCCAGCGCCCCAGGTATTGTCTAAAGCCGTGAGGATATTTTTTGCTTTGGCTTTTTTGACTAAACTCACCAAATCAGGAAATTCGAGTGTGACTGAACCTGCGGCTTCTAACCAAATCAGTTTGGTATTTTCATTGGGTTGGAATGTGTCTGCATCGATAGGATTATAAACTTGAACGATAATGCCATAACTTTTTTCAAGATGACGTAGATGTTCCATGTTGGGACCATAGATATTGTCAGCGACCCAGACTTCATCTCCATGACTTAAAAAACATGAATTGACCAGATTAATCGCAGATAAACCACTGGGTGCAAGCAAGCAATATTCACCACCTTCTATTTGGGCAATGTGATCGCCTAGAGTAAACGTTGTCGGTGTGCCATGTGTACCGTAACTATAGTCATAACGATCTGTCCAATGGCGATTAAATAGTGCATCGGTATTTTCAAATATAATTGTTGACGCACGAAATAGGGGAGGCTGTATTGTATTTATATATTGTGGTGCTTTACGAGAAGAATGAATTAAAGCAGTAACTGGTTTTTGTTTCACAGGAATACTCAATTTTTGTTAATAGCTGGACTAAAGTAAGCAAAACATAATCGCTCAGTGACGAAAAGCAATAAATTGTGAAAAATAATAAATAAAATTGATATTGGCTTCATTTTTGCATTTATCCAACTATGTTTTGTGGTTTGTAGCGTAATTGATACAACAAGAATAGGTGATAACATGAAAAAACTTAAAGTGCATTATTTTCAGCATATTGCAGGTGAAGGCTTTGGTAGCTGTTATGAGTATTTAAAAGCAATGGGCGCAGAAATTACTGCAACAGAATTTTTTGCTTTACCCACAGATTCACAATTAGAAATAGAAGCTTTGCCGCATGTCAATGATGTGGATTTACTCATCATTATGGGTGGGGAAATGAGTGTAAATGATGAAGCCAACTATCCTTGGTTAAAGGTCGAAAAACGATGGATTCGCCGTTATTTGGCTTCGGAAAAGCCCGCAATCGGGTTGTGTTTGGGTGGGCAGTTGATAGCCAATGCTCTAGGTGCCAATGTTCGACGTAATACTGTGCAAGAGATTGGCTGGACCTTGGTCAATAAAAGCAACCATGTGCCAGAAGGTTATTTCCAATTGCCTGAGCGGGTCAATGTCATGCAATGGCATAGTGAGACCTTTGATATTCCTAAAGGCGCAATTCGTTTGGCGGAGAATCCAGCATGTCCCAACCAACTTTATCAGATTGGTAAAAATGTATTGGGGTTTCAGTTCCATCCAGAAATCACCCCGCATAGCTTAAAAATCTTCATTGAGCATGAAGAAGAAGATATGGTGTTTAGTGGAGTACACAGTCAATCATTATTGAAGCTAAAAAAATCGCAACAAACGGATTATGTGATTGGGAATCAGTTGCTCAATCATGCGATTGACTACGTTTTAAGGGTTTAAGCTGGTGTTTAAATAATAAGCGCTTTATTTATAATTAATTACTCAAAAAAAGGTAAAAATGTCCAAATAAGTTTGCTTAAGTGTTAAACAATCGTTATAATGAGCGACCCTCCGATATGGTGGGGTGAATGGCGAAGAAAGTCATTCAGATCGTTACAGTCGTGGCATCGATCACGACCTTAGTGATTTTCACTGCCTTTGACACTTACCTTATTTAGTGGGGTGAGATGCGTCAAGGGTGATTCTTTATATATTTGGCTTGGAGTTAACTGGTATGTCTAACCAGAGAATTCGTATCCGTCTTAAGTCTTTTGATCATCGTTTAATTGATCAATCTTCTCAAGAGATCGTAGAAACAGCAAAACGTACTGGCGCACAAGTGTGTGGTCCAATTCCGATGCCTACTCGCATCGAACGTTTTAACGTTTTAACATCACCACACGTGAACAAAGATGCGCGTGACCAATATGAAATCCGCACATATAAACGTTTGATCGACATCGTTCAACCTACAGATAAAACTGTAGATGCGTTGATGAAGTTGGATCTTGCAGCTGGTGTTGATGTTCAGATCGCATTGGGTTAAGGCTTTCGGTTAATTAACGCTCTATAAGTTAATTAGGCCGCTTTTTTAGAGGTTTATGCACATGGCTATTGGTTTAGTCGGTCGCAAGTGCGGTATGACACGTATCTTTACAGATGCTGGTGTTTCTGTGCCTGTAACAGTGATTGAGGTTGATCCTAACCGTATCACTCAAATCAAAACGCTTGAAACTGATGGTTATCAAGCGATTCAAATCACTACTGGTGAACGTCGCGAATCTCGCGTAACAAATGCTCAGAAAGGTCACTTTGCGAAAGCTGGTGTTGCTGCTGGTCGTTTAGTTAAAGAATTCCGCGTTGCAGAAGCTGATCTTGAAGGTCGTGAAGTTGGTGGCACTATCGGTGTTGATTTGTTCGCAGTAGGTCAAGTTGTTGACGTTACTGGTCAATCAAAAGGTAAAGGCTTCCAGGGTGGTGTTAAGCGTTGGAACTTCCGTACGCAAGATGCTACACATGGTAACTCAGTATCTCACCGTGTAATTGGTTCTACAGGTCAAAACCAGACTCCTGGTCGCGTGTTCAAAGGCAAAAAAATGCCTGGTCACTTAGGTGATGATCGCGTAACTGTACAAGGTCTTGAAATTGTATCTATCGACGCAGAACGTTCAGTTCTTGTTGTTAAAGGTGCGATTCCTGGTGCTACTGGTGGCGACGTTATCGTTCGTCCTACGATCAAGGCCTGAGGGGAAATAACGTGAATTTAAAAACTGTTTCCGGCTCTGCTGTTGAATTGTCTGAAGTTGCTTTCGGACGTGAATTTAATGAAGCTCTTGTACACCAAGTTGTTACAGCTTATTTAGCTGGTGGTCGTCAAGGCTCTAAAGCTCAGAAGTCACGTGCAGACGTTTCTGGCGGTGGTAAAAAACCATTCCGTCAAAAAGGTACTGGCCGCGCTCGTGCTGGTTCTATTCGTAGCCCAATCTGGGTTGGTGGTGGTAAAACTTTTGCTGCTCGTCCACAAGATTGGTCTCAAAAAGTAAACCGCAAAATGTACCGCGGTGCAATGCAATGTATCTTAGCTGAACTTGTTCGCCAAGATCGTCTTGTATTGGTTGAAGAGTTTGCAGTTGAAGCTCCAAAAACTAAAGAATTGCTTGCAAAACTAAACGGCTTGAACGCTACTCGCGCATTAATCGTTACTGAAGCTGTAGATGAAAATCTATATTTAGCTGCTCGTAACCTTCCACACGTTGATGTGGTTGATGCTGCTGGGATTGATCCTGTTGGCTTGATCGCGTTTGATAAAGTTGTTATGTCTGTTGCGGCTGCTAAGAAGATTGAGGTAGAACTCGGATGAACAACGAACGTATCTATCAAGTCCTAAAAGGGCCTGTTTTTTCAGAAAAAGCACAAGTTCTAGGCGAAACTGCTGGTGTTCAAGTTTTTAAAGTTGCTATCGATGCAAACAAACTTGAAATCAAAAAAGCAGTAGAGCAATTATTTGGTGTAGAAGTTGTTAAAGTTAACACGACTATCACTAAAGGTAAGACTAAACGCTTTGGTAAAACATTAGGACGTCGTTCTGATGTTAAAAAAGCATACGTCACCCTGAAAGCTGGCCAAGATGTTGAAATGGCTGACTTGGGCGATACCGCTGAAAGCACAGCGGAATAAGGACGAAAATTATGCCAATTCAAAAATGTAAGCCAACGTCTCCAGGACGTCGCTTTGTAGAGAAGGTGGTTCATAATCATCTTCACAAAGGCGCGCCTTATGCACCGTTGGTTGAAGCTAAAAAACGTACTGGTGGTCGTAATAATAACGGTCACATTACAACTCGTCACGTTGGTGGTGGTCATAAACAAAACTACCGTATCGTTGACTTCAAACGTAACAAAGACGGCATCCCTGCTGTAGTTGAACGTATTGAATACGATCCTAACCGTACATCACATATTGCTTTATTGAAATATGCTGACGGTGAGCGTCGTTATATTATTGCTGCTAAAGGCTTACGTGCTGGCGATAAAGTACAATCTGGTAACGATGCTCCAATTCGTCCAGGTAACTGCTTACCGCTTCGTAATATGCCTATCGGTTCTACATTACATAACATTGAGCTTAAAATCGGTAAAGGTGCACAATTAGTGCGTTCTGCTGGTACTTCTGCTCAGTTGTTGGGTCGTGACGGTTCTTACGCAATCATTCGTCTTCGTTCAGGCGAAATGCGTAAAGTACACGTTGAATGTCGCGCTGTGTTAGGTGAAGTATCTAACTCAGAAAGCAACCTTCGTTCACTTGGTAAAGCAGGTGCTGCACGCTGGCGTGGTGTTCGTCCTACCGTTCGTGGTATGGCGATGAACCCAGTTGACCATCCACATGGTGGTGGTGAAGGGCGTAACAAAGGTATTCAACCTGTAAGCCCATGGGGTCAAAAAGCTAAAGGGTACAAAACTCGTACCAATAAGCGTACGACTAAGATGATCATTCGCGACCGTCGCGTTAAGTAACAAGTAAAGGAATCTGACAATGCCTCGTTCTCTGAAAAAAGGCCCATTCGTCGATGCGCACTTGTTCGCTAAGGTTGAAGCGGCTATCGCGGCTAATAACCGTAAGCCGATCAAAACTTGGTCGCGTCGTTCGATGATCCTCCCGGATTTTGTTGGTTTAACAATTTCTGTACATAATGGTCGTAACCATGTTCCAGTGATCGTATCTGAACATATGGTTGGTCACAAACTCGGTGAATTCGCGCCAACTCGTACCTATCGTGGTCACGGTGTTGACAAGAAGTCTAAACGTTAAGGTGCTATGATGGAAGTTACTGCTAAATTACGCGGTGCCGCTATCTCGGCACAAAAAACTCGTTTGGTTGCAGACCTAATCCGTGGCAAATCTATTGCTCACGCGCTTAATATCTTAAACTTCAGCAACAAAAAAGCTGCAGTTGTAGTGAAAAAAGCATTGGAATCTGCAATTGCAAACGCTGAACACAATAACAGTTTAGATGTAGACGACCTTAAGGTTACTACGATTTACGTTGATGAAGGCACTAGCCTTAAACGTATTATGCCACGTGCTAAAGGCCGTGCAGATCGTATTACTAAGCGTACTTGTCACATTACCGTTAAGGTAGGGGTTTGATATGGGTCAGAAGGTTCATCCAATCGGTATCCGCCTTGGTGTTGTAAAACGTCATAACGCCAACTGGTATGCGAGTCCGAAACAATACGCTGAATACTTGCTTAAAGATCTTCAAGTTCGTGAGTTTTTAACTAAAAAACTTAAAAGCGCGATGATCAGCAATATTCTTATCGAACGTCCTACAGGCGCTGCTAAAGTAACAATTAGCACTGCTCGTCCAGGTATCGTTATCGGTAAAAAAGGCGAAGACATTGAGAAATTACAGCGTGAACTTACCAAGATTATGGGTGTTCCAGCGCAAGTAAGCATCAACGAAATCGATCGCCCAGACTTAGACGCTCGTTTAGTTGCTGAAGCAATTGCTTCACAATTAGAGAAACGTGTAATGTTCCGTCGTGCTATGAAGCGTGCGGTTCAAAACACTATGCGTGCTGGTGCTAAAGGTATCAAAGTTGAAGTTTCTGGTCGTTTAGGTGGTGCAGAAATTGCACGTACTGAATGGTATCGTGAAGGTCGTGTACCTTTACATACACTTCGTGCTGACATCGACTATGCAACTATGCGCGCTGAAACTACTTACGGTACGATTGGTGTTAAAGTTTGGATTTTCCGTGGCGAGATCTTAGGTGGCATGAAACAAGTCATGAACCCTGCTCCTGCTGAAGAACGTCCAGCTAAACGCGGTCGCGGTCGTGGTGAAGGTCAAGAGCGTCGTGGTCGTCGCAATGATCGTTCTGCTGAAAAAGGAGAATAATCCATGTTGCAACCTAAACGTACTAAATTCCGTAAGGTGCAAAAAGGCCGTAACACTGGTCTAGCGCATCGTGGTAGCACAGTATCTTTCGGTACAATCGCACTTAAATCTGTTGAGCGTGGTCAAATGACTGCTCGTCAAATCGAAGCTGCGCGTCGTACAATTAGCCGTCGTGTTAAACGTGGTGGTAAGATCTTTATCCGTGTTTTCCCAGACAAACCAATTACTGAAAAACCATTAGAAGTTCGTATGGGTAAAGGTAAAGGTTCTGTGGAATACTGGGTTTGCCAAATCAAACCAGGTAAGATCTTGTACGAAATGGATGGTGTTAGTGAAGAATTGGCACGCGAAGCGTTTACGCTTGCAGCTGCTAAGCTTCCATTTAAAACCACTATCGTTACTAAGACGGTGATGTAATGAAAACTAAAGATCTACGTGAAAAATCGGTAGAAGAGTTGGCAGCTTTGCTTGATGAGCAACAGCTTAACCAATTCCGTCTTCGTATGGCGAAAGCAACTGGTCAATTGGGTAAATCGCATGAAGTTGCGTTAACTCGTAAGACTATTGCTCGTATCAAGACCCTCCTTACCGAAAAACAGGGGAACGCACAATGAGTGAGCAAACAGTTCGCACGTTAACAGGCAAAGTAGTAAGTGACAAAATGGACAAGTCTATTGTTGTACTTATTGAACGCCGCGTTCAACACCCGTTGTATGGCAAATCAATCCGCCGTTCAACAAAATTACACGCTCATGATGAGAACAACACTGCTAAAACTGGCGATGTTGTAACCATTAAAGAAAGCCGCCCAATTTCAAAAACTAAAGCTTGGACTTTAGTGGAAGTTATTGAAGCAGCTGCTGAGTAATTAGACGTTCTTGTTGCATCATCGGTCAATTTCGAGTACTCTTTGAGCCTTTCGAAATTGCGACCGGTGATGCTCGGTTTTGGAGTAGGGCAATGATTCAGACCGAAAGTATGCTAGACGTAGCAGACAACAGTGGTGCTCGCCGCGTACAATGTATTAAAGTACTTGGTGGTTCACATCGTCGTTATGCTTCTGTTGGCGACATTATTAAAGTTACTGTAAAAGAAGCAATTCCGCGTGGCCGTGTTAAAAAAGGTGACGTGATGAATGCAGTTGTAGTTCGTACTAAATTCGGTATTCGTCGTCCAGACGGTTCTGTGATCCGTTTCGATGATAATGCTGCAGTTATCTTGAACAACAACAAGGCTCCGATTGCCACTCGTATTTTCGGACCAGTGACTCGTGAACTTCGTACTGAACAGTTCATGAAAATCATTTCATTGGCTCCTGAAGTTCTATAATAGAGGCAATCATGGCTAAGATTAGAAAAGGCGATCAAGTAATTGTGATCGCAGGTAAAGAAAAAGGCAAACAGGGTACTGTTTTGTCTGTTTCAAATGACCAAGTTAAGGTTGAAGGCCTTAATTTAGTTAAGAAGCATCAAAAGCCGAACCGTGCAACAGGTGCTGAAGGCGCTATTGTTACACAAGAAGCTTCGCTTCATATTTCAAACGTGGCAGTTTTTAATGCTGCAACCCAAAAGGCTGACCGTGTTGGTTACCAAGTGATTGAAGGCGTGAAAACTCGCGTTTACAAATCAAATGGTGAATCAGTGGCGGTAGCGAAGTAATAGGTTGAACTAGGCTATGGCCAGACTTAAAACACGTTATAACGACGAAATCCGAGCTAAGTTGAAAGAAGAACTTGGTTTGGGCAATGTGATGGAAATTCCTCGCATTACTAAAATCACCATCAACATGGGTGTTGGTGCGGCTTCAGCTGACAAGAAATTGTTAGATGGCGCTTTGGCGGATATGCAAGCTATTGCTGGTCAAAAACCAGTTCTTACATTAGCGCGCAAATCAATCGCTGGTTTTAAAATCCGTGATGGTTGGCCGATTGGTTGTAAAGTAACTTTACGCGGCGAACAAATGTACGAATTCTTAGACCGTTTGATCTCTATCGCTATCCCTCGTATTCGTGACTTCCGCGGTTTTTCTGCGAAATCATTCGATGGTCGTGGTAATTATTCAATGGGTCTCAAGGAACAAATTATGTTCCCTGAAATCGATTTTGATAAGATCGATCGTATTCGTGGTATGGATATTACTATCACTACGACTGCTCGTACTGATGACGAAGGCCGTGCGCTAATCCGTGCATTCGGCTTCCCGTTCAAATAAGAGGTCGATATGGCTAAGAAAAGTATGATTAATCGCGAATTGAAACGCGAAACTACAGTTGCTAAATACGCTGCAAAACGTGCTGAATTAAAAGCTACGATTGCAAACGTAAATGCATCTGATGAAGAACGTTTCGAAGCGATGATGAAGTTACAAGCATTACCACGTAATGCGTCTCCAGTACGTCTTCGTAACCGTTGTGGTTTAACTGGTCGTCCTCATGGTTACTTCCGTAAGTTCGGCTTAAGCCGTAACAAATTACGTGACACAGTAATGCAGGGTGATGTACCGGGCGTTGTTAAGGCAAGCTGGTAAGGAGCGACTATAAATGAGTATGCAAGATACCGTTGCCGACATGCTAACACGTGTTCGTAACGCACAAATGGCAAAGAAACAAACTGTTTCTATGCCTAATTCTAAGTTGAAAGTTGCAATTGCAAACGTACTTCAACAAGAAGGTTACATTTCAAATGTAGAAGTTGCTGATCTTGAAGGCAAAGCTACTTTGACAATTACTTTAAAATATTTTGAAGGCAAACCAGTTATCGAAACTGTGAAACGCGTAAGCCGTCCAGGTCTACGTCAGTATCGTGGTAAAGATGCACTTCCGAGCGTTAAGCAAGGTTTAGGTATTGCAATTGTTTCTACAAGCAAAGGCATCATGACTGATCGCGCTGCACGTGCTGCAGGCGTTGGTGGTGAAGTTATTGCTTTTGTTTCTTAATAGGTGATTCCTCATGTCTCGTGTGGCTAAAGCCCCAGTAACTGTACCTAACGGTGTAGCAGTTACTCAGAACGGCCGGCAGGTCGAAGTGAAAGGCAGCAAAGGTACGTTGTCTTTCAACCTGCATGCGCTGGTCGAGCTTAAACAGGAAGAAGGTCAACTTCATATTGCTCCAGTTAAAGAATCTCGCGATTCTTGGATGCAAGCTGGTACTGCTCGCGCTGTTCTTAATAACCTTGTAAAAGGTGTTAATGAAGGCTTCGAACGTAAGTTACAACTTATCGGTGTTGGTTATAAAGCTGCGGTTAAAGGTACAGTTGTGAACCTTAACCTTGGTTATTCTCACCCGATTGATTACGCTCTTCCTGAAGGTGTAACTGCTGAAACTCCGACTGCTACTGAAATCATTTTGAAATCAGCTAACAAGCAATTGTTAGGTCAAGTTGCTGCAGAAATCCGTGGTTATCGTCCACCAGAGCCGTATAAAGGTAAAGGTGTTCGCTATTCTGACGAAGTTGTTCTTCGTAAAGAAGCTAAGAAGAAATAAGGCGCGAGGTTCTTATGAACGAAAAGAAACAATCCCGTTTGCGTCGTGCGAAAAGCACACGCTTGCACATTCGTGCATTGGGTGCGACTCGCTTGTGTGTAAACCGCACGCCGCGTCACATCTATGCTCAAGTTATTTCTGCAGATGGTGGCAAAGTATTAGCGCAAGCTTCTACTTTGGATGCATCTTTACGTAGCGGAACTACAGGTAATGTAGATTCAGCTACTAAAGTAGGTGCTTTAATCGCAGAACGTGCAAAGGCTGCTGGTGTAACTAAAGTTGCATTTGACCGTTCTGGTTTTAAATATCATGGTCGTATCAAAGCCTTGGCTGATGCTGCTCGTGAAAACGGCTTGGAGTTCTAATCATGGCTAAAGTTGAACAAAACGAAGGTCTTGTTGAAAAGCTGGTTGCCGTTGATCGTGTAGCCAAAGTTGTTAAGGGTGGTCGTATCTTCTCTTTCACAGCATTAACTGTTGTGGGTGATGGTAATGGTCGTGTAGGTTTTGGTCGCGGTAAAGCGCGTGAAGTTCCAGCTGCTATTTCTAAAGCACTTGAAGCTGCACGCCGCAACATGATCACTGTTGATCTTGTTGATGGTACTGTACAACATCCTATTCATGCTCGTCATGGCGCTAGCCGTGTTTACATGCAACCTGCATCTGAAGGTACTGGCGTAATCGCTGGTGGTTCTATGCGCGCAGTTTTAGAAGCTGCTGGTGTACGTAACGTATTGACGAAATGTTATGGTTCTACTAACGCGGCTAACGTTGTAAATGCAACTTTTAATGGTTTACGTGATATGACGTCTCCTGAGAAAGTTGCTGCTAAACGTGGTCTTTCAGTAGAACAAATTTTAGGGTAATCAATCATGAAAACGATTAAAGTTACCCAGACTAAATCTTCTTCGCATCGTTTGAAAAATCACAAACTTTGCCTACAAGGTTTAGGTCTGCGTCGTATTGGTCATACAGTAGAAGTAATAGATACACCTTCTAACCGTGGTATGATCAACAAAGTCTACTATATGGTTAGTGTAGAGGAATAAGCCATGACTCTGCGTTTAAATGAGCTTGCACCTGCTGAAGGTGCAAAACGTGATAATCGTCGTTTAGGCCGTGGTATCGGTTCTGGTGTCGGTAAGACTGGTGGCCGTGGTGTCAAAGGTCAGAAATCACGTAAAAGTGGTGGCGTTCGTCCAGGCTTTGAAGGTGGTCAAACTGCGTTATATCGTCGTTTACCTAAATTCGGTTTCACAAGCCAATTGGCTTTGAAAACTGCTGAAGTACGTTTGTCTGAACTTGCCAAAGTTGAAGGTGATATTATTTCACTTGAAACTTTGAAAGCTGCGAATGTTGTACGTAAAGATATGTTGCGTGCTCGTGTTGTTCTTTCTGGTGAAATCACTCGTGCATTCACTGTTCAAGGTGTTGCATTGACTAAAGGCGCTAAAGCTGCTCTTGAAGCTGCTGGCGGTAAAGTCGAGGAGTAATCGCGAGTGACTATGTCTCCTAGTTCTTCAGGTCATGTTAACATGATGAAAGGTCAACCATTTCATGTGAAATATCGTGAAATTATTCGCCGATTAATGTTCTTGATTGGTGCATTGGTAGTCTTTCGACTAGGAGCGCATATTCCGCTGCCAGGTATTGATAATGTTGCTCTAGAACGTTTTTTCAAAGCTAATGAAGGTACTTTTTTAGGTTTGTTTAACATGTTCTCGGGTGGAGCATTAGAACGAATGTCCATTCTGGCGTTAGGTATCATGCCGTACATTTCTGCATCTATTATTGTGCAGTTGATGTCGACCGTGGTGCCTTCGTTAGAAGCATTGAAGAAAGAAGGCGAGCAAGGTAAGCGTAAGATTAATCAATATACGCGTTACGGCACCCTTTTACTCGCATTAGTCCAAGGTATCGGGATGTGTGCTGGTCTAATCAGTCAAGGTATTACTTTGACTTCGGGACTGGCTTTTTACATTCCAGCGCTAACATCGTTAGTTGCAGGTACCATGTTCTTAATGTGGTTAGGTGAGCAAATTACTGAACGTGGTGTTGGTAACGGTATCTCAATGATTATCTTTGCAGGTATTGTTGCTGGTTTACCAAACTTAGTGATTCAAGCATTTACTTCGGTAGATAATGGCCAATCAAGTTTAATTGGTTTGGCTATCTTTGGATTGCTATCAGTTGCTGTTTTAGCAGCGATTGTGTTTATTGAAAAAGCTCAACGTCGTATACCTGTGAACTATGCTCAAAAACAGCAAGGTCGTCGTGTATTCACTGCACAGCAAACGCATTTGCCATTGAAGATCAACATGGCAGGGGTTATTCCAGCAATTTTCGCAAGTTCGTTATTGTTGTTCCCTGCAAGTTTAGGTCAATGGTTAGGCAGTGCTGATCCAAATGCAGGAATTGTAAAACGTAGCCTACAAGATTTGGCATTGGTATTATCGCCTGGACAACCGTTGTATTTAGTGCTCTTCGGTGCGTTAATTATCTTTTTCTGTTATTTCTATACGGCGCTTGTTTTTAGCCCGAAAGAAGTATCAGAGAACTTGAAACGCAGTGGAGCTTATGTACCTGGTATTCGCCCAGGTGAGCAAACTGCTCGTTACTTAGATCATATTCTTAATCGTTTGACGTTTATTGGTGCAATCTACATTACAGTCATCTGTTTAATGCCGATGATTTTACAAAGTTCTTTTGGTATTCCATTCCATTTGGGTGGTACCTCATTACTTATCGTAGTTGTTGTTGTTATGGACTTTATGGCTCAGCTTCAAGCCCATTTGACATCACATCAGTATGACGATCAATCGTTAATGAGAAAAACGACTGCTCATCCTAAGGGATAAGCGCACTTAGAAGGTTTCATCATGAAAGTACAAGCTTCTGTAAAGAAAATTTGTGGTAGCTGTAAAGTTATCCGTCGTAATGGGGTTATTCGCGTAATTTGCAGCGCAGAACCTCGTCATAAGCAGCGTCAAGGTTAATTTAATTAAGACCTGTTGATTTCAGTAGGCTAATTAGGTTATTATCCGCCCCTCAAGATTTTTGTGGGGCGGTTGATTATCTCTACTGCCTTTTTGGAGAAATTTGAATGGCTCGTATTGCCGGTGTAAACATTCCGGATAACAAGCATGCTGTTATCTCTCTCACGTATATTTTTGGTATTGGCCGCCACACAGCTAAAAACATTTTAGCTGCTGCAGGTATTACGACTACTACTAAAATTCGTGAATTAGATGATGCTCAGCTTGATGCGATTCGTGCAGAAGTTGCTAAGGTTCCGACCGAAGGTGACTTACGTCGCGAAATTTCCATGAACATTAAACGTTTAATGGATTTAGGCTGCTACCGCGGTCTTCGTCATCGTCGCAGCTTGCCTGTTCGCGGACAACGCACCAAAACTAACGCACGTACCCGTAAAGGTCCGCGCAAACCTATTAAGAAATAAGATTTCTGGAAGCTAAAAGATGGCTAAAGATACTCGCACACGCAAGAAGGTCACTCGTACCGTCTCTGAAGGTGTTGCACACATTCACGCTTCTTTTAATAACACCATTGTTACGATTACTGATCGTCAAGGTAATGCATTGGCTTGGGCTACTTCAGGTGGACAAGGCTTCCGTGGATCACGTAAATCAACTCCGTTTGCTGCTCAGGTAGCTGCTGAAGTTGCTGGTAAAGCTGCTTTAGATTACGGTTTGAAAAACTTGGACGTCCTTGTAAAAGGTCCTGGTCCAGGTCGTGAATCTGCGGTTCGTGCATTAGGTGCAGTGGGTTATAAAATTAACAGCATTACCGATGTGACACCGATTCCGCACAACGGTTGCCGTCCACCTAAAAAACGTCGCGTGTAAGGAGAAACATTCATGGCTCGTTATATTGGTCCAAAATGCAAACTCTCTCGCCGCGAAGGGACAGACCTGCAATTAAAATCTGGCGTTAAACCATTTGACGTCAAAACAAAAAAATCTGCTAAAGCTCCTGGTCAACATGGCCAAAGCCGTGCTAAACAATCAGAGTATTCACTACAATTACGTGAAAAACAAAAAGTACGTCGTATGTACGGTGTTTTAGAGCGTCAATTTAGTAACTACTACAAAGAAGCTGCTCGTGTTAAAGGCGCAACAGGTGAAAACTTGTTGAAATTGCTTGAAAGCCGCCTCGATAACGTTGTTTATCGCATGGGTTTTGGTTCTACACGTGCAGAAGCTCGTCAGCTGGTATCTCACCGTTCAATCACTTTAAATGGTCGTCGTGTTAACATCGCGTCTATCCAAGTTAAAGCGGGCGACGTGATTGCAGTTCACGAAAGCGCTAAACAACAATTACGTATCAAAAACGCAATTGAATTAGCTGCTCAACGTGGAACAGCTGCTTGGATTGAAGTAGATCATTCAAAACTTGAAGGTACATTTAAAGCTGCACCAGATCGTTCTGATTTACCTGCTGAAATCAACGAAAGCTTGATTGTAGAATTGTATTCTAAATAATCCTTGAGGTAGCAATAATGACGCGTACTGCAAACGAGTTTCTAACTCCGCAAGCGATCAAGGTCGAAGCGGCAAGCGGGACCTCGGCAAAAGTGATTCTTGAACCATTAGAGCGTGGCTTTGGTCATACTCTTGGTAATGCTTTACGTCGCATCCTTTTGTCTTCTTTACCTGGCGCAGCCGTGGTTGAAGTAGAGATAGAGGGTGTCGAGCACGAGTACAGTACTTTAGAAGGCTTGCAGCAGGACATCGTCGAGCTCTTGCTGAACCTAAAAGGATTGTCTATTAAGCTGTTCGATCAAAACGAAGCATATTTGACATTGGAAAAACAAGGTCCTGGCGATGTAACTGCTGCTGACCTTCGTTTACCACATAATGTTGAAGTGGTTAACCCTGAACATCTGATTGGTACTTTAAGTGCTTCAGGCTCATTAAAAATGCGCTTGAAAGTTTCTCAAGGTCGTGGTTATGAAACTTCTGACTCACGTTTCCCTGAAGGCGAAACGCGTCCTGTAGGTCGTCTACAGTTAGATGCTTCTTATAGCCCGATTAAACGTGTGTCTTACACAGTTGAAAATGCTCGTGTAGAACAACGTACTGACCTTGATAAGCTCGTCATTGATCTTGAAACGAATGGAACTGTAGATCCTGAAGAAGCTATCCGCAAAGCGGCAACAATCTTGCAACAACAAATTGCAATTTTTGTTGATCTTCAGAAAGATCAAGCTCCAGTTGCTCAAGAGCCACGTGAAGAAGTTGATCCAATCTTGCTTCGTCCAGTTGATGATCTAGAGCTTACTGTTCGTTCTGCTAACTGTTTGAAAGCAGAAAATATTTACTACATTGGTGATCTAGTACAGCGTACTGAGGTTGAGTTGCTTAAAACTCCTAACCTTGGTAAAAAATCGCTTACTGAGATCAAAGATGTTCTGGCTTCTAAGGGCTTACAGCTCGGCATGCGTTTAGAGAACTGGCCACCAGCTAGTCTCCGTATGGACGATCGTTTCGCCTATCGTAGCCGTTAATTAAGTAGGACTATCACCATGCGTCATCGTAATAGTGGTGTGAAATTAGGCCGTACCAGCAGCCATCGTAAAGCGATGTTTCAAAACATGGCTAATTCTTTGTTTGAGCATGAGTTAATTAAAACTACTGTGCCTAAAGCAAAAGAGTTACGTCGTGTAGCTGAGCCTTTAATCACTTTAGCTAAAAACGATACTGTAGCAAACCGTCGTTTGGCGTTTGCTCGTACTCGTTCAGCAGCAACAGTTGGTAAATTATTTACCGTTCTTGGCCCTCGTTACAAAGAACGTAACGGCGGTTATCTACGTGTTCTTAAAGCTGGTTTCCGTGCAGGTGATGCTGCACCGATGGCTTATGTAGAACTTGTGGATCGTGAAGTAAACTAATTACTCACGTCACAGAACAATCGGTTGTTCGAAAAAGGTCGGTGTTTCACCGGCCTTTTTTTATGCCTTTTTGTTGGACAATTTATGGTTTTGTCCCAAATTGACTTAAATTTCGTCAGAAAAATGCAAACTTGACATTGTGTATTGTCAGATTTGTGCTTTAATAAAAAAGTACTCTTAAAAAGGTTATAAAAACAACATGGAAAAGCAAGTTGATATTCTTATCGTTGGTGCAGGTATCTCTGGTATTGGTGTAGCTGCGCATCTTTCAAAACACTCACCACAACGTTCATTTGAAATTATTGAGCGTCGTGAGAGCTTCGGTGGTACTTGGGATTTATTTAAATATCCTGGTATCCGTTCCGATTCAGATATGTCTACTTTTGGGTTTAATTTTAAACCATGGCAAAAAGCCAATGTCTTGGCAGATGGCGCTTCGATTAAAGGCTATGTTGCTGAAGTTGTCGATGAATTTAAATTAAAAGATAAAATTCATTTTAATCAGCGTGTACGTACTGCAAATTATGATTCATCAATTAAAAAATGGGTCGTACAAATTGAAGATGAAAATCAAAAACTCAATACGTGGGTTGCAAACTTTGTAATCGGATGTACGGGTTATTATAATTATGACCAAGGTTATCAACCTGATTATCCAGGTAAAAATGATTTTAAAGGCGAATTTATTAACCCACAATTTTGGCCTGAAAACTTAGATTATACGGGTAAAAAAGTAGTGATTATTGGTAGTGGTGCAACAGCTATTACCTTAGTGCCTGCGATGTCAAAAGGTGGAGCAGGGCATGTGACCATGTTGCAACGTTCACCAACCTATATTGCTTCAATCCCATCTATTGACTTTGTTTATGACAAAATGCGTAAGGTTTTACCTGAAGATGTGGCATATAAGTTAACCCGTGCACGCAATATTGGTATGCAACGCGGTATCTATGCACTTGCACAAAAACAACCGAAATTACTGCGTAAGTTCTTACTCAAATCGATTGAAATGCAATTAAAAGGTAAAGTGGATATGAAACACTTTACCCCAACATATAATCCGTGGGATCAGCGGTTATGTGTTGTGCCAGATGGTGACTTATTTAAAATTTTACGTTCTGGTAAAGCCAGCGTTGAAACAGATCAAATTGAGAAAATTACCGCAACAGGTATCCAATTAAAATCTGGTAAGCATTTAGATGCGGATATCATCGTTTCAGCAACAGGTTTAGAAATCCAAATCTTGGGTGGTATCAAAGCTACAATTGATAATAAACCAATGAATACGTCTCAACACATGCTGTATCAGGGTGTGATGGTTAGCGATGTGCCAAATATGGCAATGATCATTGGTTATATCAACGCATCATGGACATTAAAAGTTGATATTGCAGGTGAGTATATTTGCCGTCTTGTAAACTATATGGACAAGAAAGGCTATGACGAAGTTATTCCACAAGGTGATGCAACTGAATTGATGGAAGATACGGTGATGGGTAGTTTAAGCTCAGGGTATATTGCTCGTGCGGCGGATGTGATGCCAAAACAAGGTAAGCATGCACCTTGGAAAGTGTCGAATAACTATTTAGCAGATCGTAAAGAACTTAAAAATGCCAAGTTTGAAGATGGTGTTTTAAAATTTCATAAGCGTGAAGCACAACTCGCAAAAAAGCCTAAACTGGTTTCTTAATCAAACCTAGAAGCAACCAAACTAAGAAATAGCAAAATAAACAAGCTATGAAATAAACAAGGAGCGTAAGCTCCTTTTTTATTGCGACATAAAAATTGATTTAAAAAGAATGCTTGGTGATAGAAAAAGGAGCCAAAGCTCCTTTAACAATGATCAGATAAATTATAAAGAACGGGAAATCAGTTCTTTCATAATCTCGTTTGTACCTGCATAAATACGATTTGCCCGATTATCGATATAAGCGCGTGCAATTGGATATTCCAGCATATAACCATAACCACCATGTAATTGAAGGCATTCATCAACCACATTAGAGAATACTTCTGAAATTTTGTATTTTGCAGCAGCTGCAGCATCAACACCTAAGGTGCCTTCAAGTTGTAATTCCATACAACGATCGAGGTAAGCACGGCAGAAATCAATTTCTGTGCGCATTTCAGCAAGTTTAAAGCGTGTATTTTGAAAAGCACCGATCGGTTTACCAAACGCTTTACGGTCTTTGGTATATTGAACGGTGTGTGCCAACGCTGCTTCTGCGCCTGCTTGGCAGATAATCGCGACCAGCATACGTTCCCATGCCAACTCTTTCATCAGCATGATAAAACCCATGCCTTCCATACCCAATAAATTTTCTTTTGGTACACGAACATCTTCAAAGAACAATTCGCAAGTATCTTGTCCTTTCATACCAATTTTATTGAGTGGTTTGCCTTTGCTAAAGCCAGCACGGTCAGCTTCAACGATAATCAAAGATAGGTTGGCAGAACCTTTCTCTGAACTGCCTGTTTTACATACCACAATTGCCATATCACATAGATAACCATTGGTAATAAAGATTTTAGAACCATTGATTACATATTCATCCCCGTCTAAAACGGCGGTGGTGCGAACACCTTGTAGGTCTGAGCCTGTTCCCGGTTCTGTCATCGCAATAGCTGTAACGGTTTCTCCAGAAGCCATTTTAGCAATCCAATGCTTTTTCTGTTCTTCATTACCAAAGTTGTTGATGTAGTTGGCAACAATATCCGAGTGCAAAGAAAAACCTGTAGAAGAGTCCATTGCATAGGCTTGTTCTTCAATCAGAATCATACTGTAGAGGCGATCTACGCCATAGCCACCATATTCTTCAGGCATGGTTGCGCAGAGCAGCCCCATTTCACCTGCTTTGTTCCATAAATCGCGATCTACATGTTGCTGCTGTTCATATTTAGCAATATTTGGCACAACTTCTTTTTCATAAAATTTACGTACGGTTTCACGAAAAGCATCGTGATCGGAATTAAACAATTTACGAGGCAACATATTGGTTAAAGGTCGGATAGCACCTGATTGCATTTTTATAATATCCATATGAGTTTTAGTGAGTTGAAATTATGTGAATTGCTTATTTGTCGCAATGAGATGAATGCTCAAAACTCATTTTTAAATGATGAATTTGGTCATTTAGAAGAATTTAGCGAGAAATCGGTCGGGAATCGGGTAAACTAAGTCAGAATTAACCATTGGGGGAAAATGATGTCAGAAGAACTTACTTTAGAAGAACGTAAAGTGATTTATCGTGCTCGTCGCGGTTTAAAAGAGATTGATGTATATTTTGACCCATACGTAAAACAATATTACTTAGCAGCAAGTGCGCAAGAAAAAGCCTTGTTTAAAGAGTTAGTTGATCAGGAAGACCCAGATTTATTGGATTGGTTTATGGAAGTTTCAGAGCCACCTCGACCTGAACTCAGAAGCTTGATCAATAAACTTAAAGATTATGTCCACGGATGAGTTAAAAACTCACCAACGATATCAATTCAAACCCAGTCGTATTGCACTGGGTTTTCAGCTTTTGTGTTTAACAATTATTTTTATAGTGCTGTACTCGATTATCCCTGTATGGATAAGTGGATTACTGCTGTTGTTGGCATGCTTCAGTCTAAAAATATTTAGAATGCGTCCACAAGTCCGAAGTTTAGAACATTTTGATTTAGATCAGTGGACCCTACAATATGAGGATTCCAATCAAATTCATCATGTGCAAATTCAGCAAATGATTGATCATCGATTTTATATCGCAGTGTATTTTTGTGAGAAAAACAATAAAAGTTTAATTATTTGGCAAGATCAAGTGAGCAAAATACAGTGGAAATCTTTAAAATCTCGGGTAAAATTAAGTTAATTGTCTAACAAATATAAAAAATCTAATTTAAATTTAATCCAAATAAAACATAATCTTATTTGTATTTTTGTTTATTTAATATCCATTGTTAGACCAAATATATACAAAATAGCGCAATTGTAAAATTGTCAGACAATTATCTCTGTAAAAATCTGATTTTGCATGTAAATTAAAACTACCAACAGCGAGGAGGAATTTCCAAATGGGTGAAATTCATACGTTTTGGTTCTTAGTGGTTGCAATTGTTTTTGCAATTATATTTGGAAGACTAGGAACTATGCTGAGGGAACAGATTGAGAAAGCTAACGCTAACAGTGTTAACGGTAGCAAATTTAAAAGACTTAAAACCAATAAACTCTCTTAAAGAGTTTACCTTTTAACAAGTAGCATGTGCTGAACCGTCGCAATGCTACTTTTTTTTGCTTAAAATTTGTATAAAAACCAGATTAGGTCAATTGAATACTTTCTATATTGTGGCAAATTCTTCAGATGAAATTAGAGCTATTACTCTGTTATTCAGAGATTGCATCTGATATTGTTATTTTAAAAGGGATATAAACACAATTATATAGAGGACAGGAAGTATGTCTAAGGTCCACAAGCTTGGTCAATTGATGCTGACCGCTGTTGTTGCCTCATCTGTGTTATCAGGTTGTTCATATGTTGTAAAATCAGGTGCCAATGTTGCGCTTGGCTTTAGTGAAAAACATATCGTCCCACCCATTTTGGCGGGCAATGATACAGATATGGCGTGCAACTCAGGCAATGCATTAACGCCAGCGATTATGGCAACAAAAGATATGGGGGCCGACCCCACCCGTATGGCGGTATTGTTATATTCAGCTGCGGGGATGTGTGCAGAAAATCGTGCTTTGGATGCAGAACTCAGATATTTACGTGCTTCAAAAGATGGTAAAGTGACTGAAGCGCAAGATGCTCGTATAGAACAAAAACGTTGGGCAGCCCTTGCCGCAGAACGTCAATACACGGGTTATCAATTATTTGCAGAACGTTGGCAGGCAAAATATAAATATACTTTAGGTGATTCTTGTCCAACCATGCGTAAGGACTTAGATCAAACTATCTATTTAATTGGTATGCTCAGTGGTTTGCAAGCGATGACCAATGACATTAACTCTGGTGGTGCAGTCAATGTACCGAAAGATATTGCTGCGATTGTTGAACGTGGTATGGCATGTCTAGACAATAACAAATTCTGGGGTGCGCCAATGGCGACACGTGCAGTGATTTGGATATTGTTACCGGGTGCAGGAGACGGTAAGCCTGATCCAACCCAGACCTTACAACAATCAATGCAAATCGCAGAACAGAAAGGTGTTCGTCTAGCATTTGCAATGAATGCTGTTGCAGCACAAGCCAGTGGTGATGATGCTAAATTAAGAGCGGCGTTAAAAGCCTATGCCGCATCGCGTGCAGATGATAAGCCAGTAAACCCTGAATTTAGATTGTTAGATGGTATGGCCGGTCAAATGGTTCAAGGTATTGCCGATCGTTATTGGACTGAACATACTGGTGTTCGTGCAGCAGATGATGGAATGACCACATTCTGGGATGAACAAGCATCTACGGGTGATGATGAATTGTTTAATGATCTACCTGCACCGACCGAAGAGCCAAGTGCTTCAGCTGACGAACCTGTAGCAAATCCATAGTATTCAATTGCATGAATTGGTTAGAATTGAGGAAGAGCGACAGCTCTTCTTTTTTTATGGTGTAGCATGGAACAACACAAGTTAGATAAAAATATATTGTTTATTGCAACCAGTATCATTTTTTTTGCAATTCTTCAGCTTTTTCAAACTCATTTCTTTTATCAGCACGATGTTTTTTTAAGCCAGCCTTGGCGCTGGTGGACAGGGCATTGGGTTCATGTGGGATGGATTCATTATGTTTTAAATGTTTTGGCTTTGGCTTGTTTACCCTTTTTATTTCCAAACATTAAAAAGCAAGTTTTTATTGCTTTATTGCTTATTTTACCGCCTTTACTCAGTCTCTGTTTTTATCTGATTTATCCTCATATTTTTGCTTATGCAGGTTTGTCTGGCATTCTTCATGGTCTGTTTGTATTTTGTGCAATCGTCAGTTTAAAAGAAAAGCCAGAACGAAATTTTGCCTTCATCGTATTGTTATGCATCCTCGGCAAAATCACATGGGAACATTTTTTTGGTGCACTACAAACTGAACAATTAATAGGTCATCCTGTTTTAATACAGGCGCATTTGCTTGGGGTGATTTTTGGAAGTATTTGTGCCATTTTGAGCTTAATTTTTCGACTTAATGTCATCAAATAGAAAGCGAATCAACACTATTATTTGTATAAAATTTCATTATTTTGATGAGGTTAAGCACATAGAAGTGTAAAGATATTTAAAAAAATAAATTTGAATGAATGCTTTGTAATGAGTGGATGCTGATTCTCATTTGTGGTTAATTATGTGAATATTACATCTATTTTAGTGATAAAAAATATAAGTACTGAGTTGTTTTTTCACATTTAATGATAAGACTATAGATGAGTTGACAAAAAGCTCGCCAAAAAAATTAATCTTTGTCATGTTTTTCTTAGGAAAATTAAGGCAAATTTGAGTGGTGATGATAGGAATGGGTATTGGTAAAGGATTTTACCTCTCACCTAATAATAAAAGATAAGCTGTGCAAGCGATTGTACACTGGTTATAAAAACTGGAATAACAATGCAAGAACCTGTAAATAATAGATCGGGATTAGGTCTACTCAGTTATCTCTGGAATGAGTGGTTCTCAACCTTTTCCATCCTTATTCTGCTTCTCCTGACCTTGATCATTGGGACAGGGGATATGATTCATGGGCAAATGCTTCGTTTAGGTGAACGCCTATATGGAGATGAAAAAATAGGAATGCAATATTCCTTTTTACGCGCTGAGCCCAACAAACCTTCATGTGACCGTAATGTAGATATCGACAAGCTTGTCAAAGAAAAAATGCAACAGGAAGCCAGTGATCCTGATGCCGCATTTTTTGGTTTAACACCAGAAGCAGATGTTCGCGCTTCATTCGTTTCAGCTCAGACGGATTGTGAACAGAAATATGCGTTCTATGATAAATCGATCAAACATATGGAAGATCATCCATCCCTTCGTTCATATCGTTCGATGGAAACGGGTTTCTTCTGGATATTAAAATGGGGCTCTGAACATCGCGTACTCATCCTGATTTTGATGGTGGTGATTGCTGCAATTACAGCATCATTGAAGATGCATCATATTGGGCTACGTCCAGCGCGTACTAAGCTTGATTTTAAAGTCTATAATATTGCGATGGTACTGGGGAATGCCTTACTGAGTTTCTCAGTCATTAGCCAATATCGTTCAGTACTCAATTCTGGTGTTGAATCGACCCTTGAAACGATTGGGGTCTATTGGTTATGGATGATTCTGTTTGTGGTCTTAACAGTCATCAGCCTGTTTAAATTATTCCGTACACCAGAAAATGCTGAAGAAGGCGGTAAATTTGGCCTTGCGCTGCTGAGCATACCTTTATATGCCTTTATGGCCATTGTGACAGGTATTGCGTTTACTTTCTTTATGGACTACCCAATGGGACAAGGTATTTACCTTGGCTTATTGACTGAATTTTCAAATATCTTCCTTAACTTAGCACTGTTTATTTGGGCGGGTATGTTGTTGACCCAAACACGTGTGATGGATCTATTCTTGGCGATTCTTCGTCCTTGGAACTTAGCGCCTGAAACGTTGACGTGGATCATTTTGATTGGTGCTGCAATTCCAACCGCATATACCGGTGCTTCGGGAATCTTCGTTGTTGCTGCTGGTGCGATTATCTATAAAGAAGTGTGGAATTCAGGTGCTCGTCGCCAATATGCACTTGCTGTTTCGGCAATGTCCGGTTCACTGGGTGTTGTATTACGTCCGTGTCTATTGGTGATCTTAATTTCAATGCTGGATAGCCGTCATGTAACTTCAGACGAGCTCTTTGATCATGGTATTTATGTATTCTGGTTAACCGCATTTATTTTCTTAGGGGTGTCGCTATTCCTTGCAGAGAATAAGTTCCGTATTAACTCACCGAAAACCGCTGTCCCTGGTATGTTGCGTGCTTTTATTCCAGTACTTCCATATATCTTGATTGTTGCTGTCGTGATTGGCTTCTATCAGTTTGGTCTGGACACGAAAATGGATGAATTTACTGCACCTGTAATTCTTCCAATCATGTTATTGGCATTTATTTTATTTGATAAGTTATTTGGTAATAAATTACCGATACCAGAAAACCCAAATAAAGCGCTTGCTCTAGAGCATGAAAAAAATTCTGAATATTTACGTGAGCATGGTGATACCGCTGAAACGAAACGTGGTTTCCGTAGCGCAATTCGTTTTGCAACATCGGAAAGTGTTGGTCATATTGGTGCGTTAATTATCTTGATGGCATTGTCTGCAAGTGTTGGTGGTCTGATTGAACGTAGTGAAATCGTGACTATGGTTCCAACGCATCTGGGTAGTATCTTGGTGACACTTGGCTTTATGGCATTGTTACTTGCATTAATTGGTATGACAACAGATCCATTTGGTGCGGTGATTCTTGTTGCTGCGACGATTGCGCCAGTTGCATTTGAAAATGGTATCCATCCGATTCACTTCTGGATGATCGTACTGGTTGCATTTGAGTTTGGTTATGTTACACCACCAGTTGCGCTCAACCATTTGCTGACGAGGCTCTCGGTCGGTGATGCAGAGGTTGCCGCCGCCGATGCTGAGGCAAAAGCCAAATATACAAGCTTCTACTATCGTTATGAGCGTTGGATCTTACCAATTGTGGTGCTGTTCTCGGCATTAGTGATTGTGACCTATGCGCCGTACATGTTTAACTTGTTTGACTGGTATGCCAGTAAGTAATTGAATGTTTAAAAAGCGCCTTCGGGCGCTTTTTTTCTGTCTGTGGATTTTGAATAGATTTAGTGATTCTCAAATTGAAACTGCTGAATGTACTCACTCGGCGTCAAACTGGTTTCACGTTTAAACATGGCACTAAATGCACTGGCACTGTCATAGCCTAAATCAAGCGCAACATTGAAAATAGATTTATTCATTGCCAAATCAGTCATGGCTTGCATCAGCCTTGCCTGACGTACCCAATGACTAAAATGCATATTGGTTTCTTTCTGAAAATGCCGAGTAAGGGTTTTCGGACTAACATGTAAAAATTGGGCGGCATGTTCGAGTGTCCATGTATGACTCAGATCAAGTTTGATTTCAGCACAAAGCTTTTGCAATTTAATATTTTGTGGCTCAGGTAAGTTAAATGGCAGAACAGGGAGGAGCTCCAACTCATCTAAAATCAGTTCAAGCAATCGTGCTTCACGACTTTGAGGATGGATCGTAGTTTGAATCTGCATCGCTGAGCGAATAAGCTCTTTTAGCAGCGGGGAGATCGTGACGACACGGCACTCATTGACTAATTTTGAACGTGCTTCTGGCTGAATAAAGACACCATAAGCTTGCACATCACCACTGATCAGTAAGGCATGAGCTTTATATGCTGGAATCCATACACCGCGTCCCGGTGGTGTGACCCATGTTCCTTCTGTCGTTTGAATACGGAGAACACCAGAAAGCGTATGAATCAGTTGGATACGTTCATGGCTATGCCAATCTTCAATATGCCCATGGGAATAATTTTCAGTAAAGGCATAAATTGGATAATCTAAAAATCCATGATCATAATTATTCCCCACGATTTACTCCTCAATCAATACGGCACTGCCAATCATATATTCGTGGAATTGCTTAAACCTCAAGCATAATGTCCTTTTTGCGATAGTTATTGTCATTTTGTCGTACAAATACAAAATGATTATTTTTTAACATGGTTGAATCTTTCTGTATAGGCAGAGCAGCATGTTTCAAAAAGCTTATTTCTACCCATTGTTTGCCATTTTATTTTGGGCTGGAAATGTGATTGTGTCTAAAATGGCAAGTCATGCAATTTCACCTGTGGCGATTACATTTTATCGTTTGGTTTTTGCACTCGCGGTGATGAGTACTTTTGTATTGATTCCTACTTGGAAAAATCGCCATATTATTCGGCAGTATTGGAAACATTTGGCTTTAGGTGGATTTCTTTCTGTATCCTTATTCCAATTTTTGTCTTATCAAGCAGCGACAACCACAACAGCGACCAATATGGCGATTGTGACGGCATTGATTCCATTATTGACGATTATTTTAAGTACATGGATTTTAAAAGATCAGATTAGCTATGGCTTAGTGATCGGAGGCTTTTTATCATTCTATGGCATTTTGTATTTATTGAGTCATGGGCATATTGCTCAAGTTTTTAGCCAAGGGGTGCATCTTGGCGATGGCTTGATGTTACTTGCCGCAATCGGCTACGCCTTATATGGTGTGCTGTTAAAACGTTGGAAAATGCCGATCCCTGCATGGCAATCGAATTTTGTGATGTCGAGCTTTGCCATCTTATATGTTTTGCCGTTTTTTATCTTTTTACCTGCATCGCAAATGCAACTGAATCAACAGACCATTCCTTTGATTTTGTACGCCAGTATTTTCTCATCGATTTTATTGTCTTATTTATGGATTGAAGGTGTAAGACATTTGGGACCCAATAAAAATAGTATTTTTATGAATTTATTGCCTGTGTTTACAGCTTTAATTGCCGTAGTGCTCTTGGGTGAACATTTACAAGTTTTTCATTTGGTTGGTGGTGGTTTAACACTCTGTGGAATTTTATTGGCGCAAATTATCCAAAAGCCAATCCAATGGAAAAAATCAACACAGCAGTCATTGGACTCACTTTAAAATATTGAAATATCTACTGTTCAAATTGAAAAAAGCCTTA
This sequence comes from Acinetobacter sp. GW821-FHT01E09, assembly GCF_059422385.1. NCBI lineage: Bacteria > Pseudomonadati > Pseudomonadota > Gammaproteobacteria > Moraxellales > Moraxellaceae > Acinetobacter > Acinetobacter sp. GW821-FHT01E09. Next base: position 4,107,062 of record NZ_JBWKWU010000001.1, on the reverse strand, counting down.
ACTTATAAAGAGGTTAAGGCTTTCTAATAGCAGATCGTCATTTTTGCACATGATCAAAAATTATTGATTTTGTGCAGCCATTTGCTGTTGAAGTAGCTTGATTTGTTCTTCCTTAAGTTTAATCAATTGATCCGCATCAGCATGTTGTGATTTGAGGTTTTGTTGCTGATCATCAAGTTGTTTTTGGATGTCTTCTAGTTTAGCCACTTCTTCTTTCGCTAAACTGGCATTTTCAGGAATTTTATCTTTTAAAATGGATGCTTTGACCAATTCTACATTGGCAGCCTCTGAGGCTGCACTTTGTTCAACAGGCGTTGCCACAGGGGGTGCCGTTGCTTCCACTTTCTTCGCAGCAGGTGTAGTCTGATTCAATGGCTCATTGATTTGGGTGCTTTCAGAGGTGTTATTTAACCAGAAAAAAATAGCAATTAAAACGATAACTGCCCCCAACCCGCCTGCAATAATCCACATTAATTTTGAATTGTTTCTTTGTTCTATATGCATTTTATTCGGTCCGATCTATTTTGAAGAGCGAGGCTTGAATTGAATGACCCCAATTTCATCAGGTATAGCAGGTTCTTCAGGCGCATCTACATGGGTAGGGCGATTTTCAGAATATCCACACTCGATGCATTCAATCCATTCAGCATCGCCTTGGGTGAGCATAACAATACGATCCATCGCTTCACATTTTGGACATTTTGCACCAGCAATGAAACGACGTCTAATATTCATACACCCACCACACTTTAAACAATTTTGGCCGTTAGTTTAAGCGTTTTTTTAGCTATTCGTCCAACCTTGATGACGTAATAATGCATCTATTTTAGGTTCACGACCACGGAAATTGATAAATGCATCAAGTGCTGTATCTTTTCCGCCAACTGCAAGGATTGCCTTACGGAACTCTTGTCCAGTTTGGGTATTAAACACACCTTCATTTTCAAAGCGGTCAAAAGCATCACTTGCTAAAACTTCTGCCCATTTATAAGAATAATAACCCGCAGCGTAACCACCCGCAAAAATATGGCTAAAGCCATTTTGGAAGCGGTTATAAGGTGCTGTTGCTAAAACAGCATACTTCTGGCGAATATCATCTAAAGTGGCTTGGATTTGTTCGGCATTTAGTGCCGGTGTAAGTTTATGAATGGTTAAATCGAACAGTGCAAACTCAATTTGTCGTAAAGTTTGCATACCTGACTGGAAGAAACGAGCATCGAGTAATGCTTTTAAAAGATGCTCAGGAAGTGAGTCTTTAGATTCAATATGTTCACTGATTAAAGCCAAGCTTTCCGTATCCCATGTCCAAAATTCCATAAACTGGCTAGGTAACTCCACGGCATCCCATGCAACGCCGTGTGTTCCAGCAACTGCAATATTGTCTACTTCGGTCAACATATGGTGTAAGCCATGACCAAACTCATGAAATAAGGTATTGACTTCATCATGCGTTAATAGGGCAGGCTGATCACCGACAGGCGGGGTAAAGTTCCCAACCATATAGCAGATTGGTTTTTGTAACCCCGTTTCGGTTTGCATACGTGAGCGGAAACCACTCATCCATGCACCACCACGTTTACCGTTACGTGCATAGAGGTCAAAGTAAAAACCACCAATCACAGTGCCTTGATCTTCTAGTTCATAATAATGGGCATCTGTATGCCAAAGTGGTGCTTGGCGTTCAATGACTTGAATCCCATATAAACGATTGACCACATTAAATAAGCCTTGAATCACTTTAGGCGCAGGGAAGTATGGTTTTAAATCTTCCTGAGACAGGTTGAACTGTTGAACTTTTAGTTTTTCAGAATAATAACTGCTGTCCCAAGGTTTTAGCTCATCTATGCCATCTTGTTTGGCAATGGCTTTGAGTTCTTCGATTTCTTTTAATGCAGGTGTACGTGCATGCTCTGCTAAATCAACCAGAAATTGATCAACAGTGGCCACATCGGGTGCCATTTTTGAAGCAAGTGAGTATTCTGCAAAATTGTCAAAACCTAAAAGCTTGGCCATTTCCTGACGTAAGCTGAGGATTTCAACCATCACGGGTGCATTGTCAAATTGCGTATCGCTGGCTTGATCTGAGGCGCGTGTAACATAAGCGTGATAGATTTCTTCACGGAGCGCGCGATCTTCTGCATAGGTCATGATGGCCAAATAAGATGGAATATCTAAGGTAGCAACAGGCTGATCTAGTTCGCGTTGTTGACCATATTGTTTGAGTAATTCAATACTGCCTTGCGGTAGACCTTTAAGCTGATCCGTGGTTAAAGTTTTGCTATAGGCTTGGGTTGAATCCAAAACATGATTAGAAAAATCAGAAGACAGTTGTGATAATCGTGCTGAAATTTCTGCATAGCGTTTTTTAGCTTCACCTTCGAGGGCAACACCTGAAAGTTTAAAATCACGTAAAGCCAGCTTAATTGCACTTTGTTGCGCCGTTGGCAAGTCGCTAAAAATCGCATGATCATAAACATTTTGATAAGTTTGGAACAAGGCAACGTGTTGACCGATCTGAGTGTAGTATTCACTTAGACTTGGCAATAAGGCTTGATAGACTTCACGCGTTTCAGTGTTATTCATCACTGCATTGAGGTGTGACAAAATTCCCCAAGATTCACTCATGTAATTTTCAAGTGAATCTACATTTTCGATCACAGCAAGTTGTTGTTGAATGCTTTCAGGGACTTGTACCAAGTCATTTAAAAATTTTTGACCGTCTTGGATGGCTTTTTCAATATTTTGTTTGAGTTGATCTAAACTAATTTGATCAAATTGCGGTACTGGCAACGTTGCCTGTTCTAGTGTCATGAGCTTTATGCCGAATCATTTCTTAAGTTATAGATAGATGTAGGGCTTCTGGCAGAGGAAATCAAGGTGTGACAATAAAATTAACACAGATGTTAATGGACTTGTTTGGCTTTGAGGTTGTATTCAAAAGGGATAGAATATGCGCCCGCATCAAAACTGATGCCCAAAATATCTTTTTTAAGATAAAAGCCATTTGCATTTTTTAGCGCAATAAAATTTCGATCTTCAGCATAGTATCGGTATAGGTATTGCAGATCTGCGCTATCACAGTCATTAGACGTTTTAGAAAGCGTTGCTGTTTTATTTTCAATACATGGGTCAAGTTGCTGAGCAATTTCATTTGAGATTTGTGCTGCAGACAATTGATATTTTTGTAGTATTTGGGACAATGTTGCGAACTGTTTATTTTTTAAATCGATCACGTAATACTTTTTACGAAAATAGCTTCGTCCGCCTTCAATTTCTAAATGGGTATAAACACTTAAATAGTTTTGATCCTGATAGATCTTTCCTGAACTAAAGTCGATACGTGTAGCATCATCTGCCAAAAGTTCGTGTTTGATCTGTTGGTTGATTTTTTCAAAACCTTTGCCTTGGATAAAGGGAATATTTCCTGAAAAATTCGTATATTTTGAGGGAATAGTTTGGGTTTTAAAGGTGATGGTTTCAGCAGAGGCTACACAGCTGAGTAGCAGTATTGAGAGTGATAGTATATTTTTAATTTTCATGCTGTTATTTCTAGAGTTATTTGAGTCGCTATAGATGCATTATAAAACAAGGAAGACTCTATGAGGGTACAAGAAAAGTATTTTTAGATGTATTCAAATTTAAAATTTTAATGATAAAAAAGAGAGCCGAAGCTCTCTGATTTTGTGGTAAGTAAAATTACTCAGTCTTTGCTTTTGCGTTCGACTTTTTCTTTTTTGCTTTAGCCTTTTTCTTCACTTTATCTTTAGCCTTTGTTTCAGGCTGAGTTGCAGCACTTTTTCCAGGTTTTTTATTGTAAGAGCTGGGTTTTCCTTTGGGCTTTTTCTTTCGAATGGGACGTTCCCCATCTTCGTTGGCATTCCCACTGTCAGATTCAGATTTAACTTTGACAGGACGTTCAGAAAAAACTTCTTCTTTGGCAACGGGTTTTGCAACACGTGGTGCACGACTACGGATTACACGGCCGGCATGCGACAATTGTTGTAACAATTCAAAATCAATCTTACGTTCTTCTAGGTTAACCCCAGCAACTTTAATTTTGACTTCGTCACCCAAGCCAAAGGCTTGACCACGATTTTGACCAACTAAATTTTGACTAACTTGGTCATAAACAAAGTAGTCATCGCCCAATTGACTCACGTGAATCATACCATCCACATATAAGTCTTTTAGGGTTACAAATAAACCAAATTCAGCGGTTGCACTGATCACACCAACAAACTCTTCACCTAAATGCTGCTGCATATAGTGACATTTCAGCCATGAAGTAACCGAACGCGAGGCTTCATCTGCACGACGTTCAGTTGCCGAGAAATGTTCCCCCGCATCTTCTAACGCAGCACCTGAAAGAGGATACTTTTTGTTGGTTAAGCCGGCTTTAATCGCACGATGTAATAGCAGGTCAGGGTAGCGACGAATTGGTGATGTGAAATGGGTATATGCTTCATAAGCCAAGCCATAGTGTCCCACATTTTTTGGACCATAGTAGGCTTGCATCATTGAACGTAACAACACCGCATGAATACTTGGTGCATCAATACGATCTTTGGTTGCTTCAATCACCGTTTGATAATCGGCTTGTGTCGGTTGGTCAGGGAATTTAAAGCCCAATAATTTCACAAAGTCTTTTACTTTTTGAATGCGTGAAAACTCTGGTGCTTCATGCACACGATACAACATTGGAACTTCATTTTTTAAGCAATATTCCGCTGCTGCAACGTTAGCAAGCAACATACATTCTTCAATAAGCTTATGCGCAACATTACGTGAACGCGGTAAAATTTCTTTAATTCCACCCAATTCATCAAAAGTCATGTAGGTTTCAACGGTTTCAAATTCCATTGCATGACGTTGTGCACGTAAACCTTTTAAGGTTTCATACAATTGGTAGAGCGTATTGACTGACTTACGGACATCACGATCTTCAGGAATCGCATTGCTGTCGCCATCCAAATATTGTGCAACTTGGGTATAGGTTAAGCGTGCTTTTGAATGCATCACTGACGGATAAAATTCAAATTTAGTCACTTTACCAGCACGACTTAAATTTAAATCACACACCATACATAAACGGTCAACATGTGGATTTAAAGAACATAAGCCATTTGAAAGTGCTTCAGGCAACATTGGTAATACATAGTGTGGGAAATACACCGATGTACCACGTTCTTGCGCTTCATCATCTAAAGGTTTACCAACACGGACATAATGACTGACATCTGCAATCGCGACAACGACACGATAGCCACCACCAGGACGTTTTTCCGCATAGACTGCATCATCGAAATCACGTGCGTCTTCACCATCAATGGTGACTAAAGGCAAATCTCGTAAATCTATACGGCCTTGACGATCTTTTGCAGAAGGTTCTTTAAATGCTTCAGCTTCTTTGATGACTTCTTCTGGGAATTCATAAGGTAAACCATATTCTAAAATGGTTTGCGGGATAATGATTTCAGTATCGGCTTTATCCGCCATTGATTGAATCACATGACCTGTCGCAAATTCATCTCGTGTTGGATAGTCATCAATTTCAACACGTAATGCATCGCCGACTTTGGCTTTGGCATGTTCAATCAGTTCTTTTTCTAAAGTTATGGGTTGATGTGCATTGGGAGGTGCAGGTTGAATAAAGTATTCACCTTCAAATTCTGCAACTTTACCGATCAGTTGTTTAACTCGACGTTGAGTCACTTCAGTAATATAGCCCCAAGCTTTACCTTTACGGTCTACAGAAGTTTGTTGGACTTTAACGCGGTCACCATGGAAGACTTGACGTAATTCACGCTCAGGCAGAAGGAACTCATCTTTCTTCCCATCTAAGCTTGCAACACCTAAACCTTTAGCGTTGACATAAACAGTAGCGTCTAGGGTAGGTTGATCTGCCATCAGCTGATATTTAAAACCATCTTTCATCAACTGACCATCACGGACCATTGCACTTAAACGATGGCTGAGCGCATCTATACTTTTTTGATCGACAATTTCAAGCAGTTCAACAAGATCTGCATGTGACAATGCTTCTTGTTTTCGTTCAATGATTTCTAGGATAAGGGTACGACTTGGAATGGGATTGTCGTAACGCTCAGCTTCAGCTTTGGCTTCAGGATCGACCCAATTTTTCATGATGTATTTGGTTTCTAGTCAGAAGATAGGATTAGCATAAGACATACAGTGGAATACTGCACGTAATTGATTGCAATATTGTGTTTTTAATTTAGTTTTTAGAGAATTTTTCTTGGTATTTGTAGATTGTGATTATTTTACAGCATAAAAAAACAACAAAATGATGAAAATCGCTTAAAAAGTATTTAATTGAGTAAATTTCTCTATTTTTTTTAATGTCATCACTTGCCGAATCGGGTTTTAGTTTGTATTATGGCGGCTCGTTACGGTGAGATGGGTGAGTGGCTGAAACCACATCCCTGCTAAGGATGCATACGGGTAACTGTATCGAGGGTTCGAATCCCTCTCTCACCGCCAACGATTACTTATGACGCGCTCATAGCTCAGCTGGATAGAGCACTTGGCTACGAACTAAGGGGTCGGGAGTTCGAATCTCTCTGAGCGCACCAATAAGTTAATCATGATGTAACGAATGCCTTTTGGCAACACAAGTATTGCGCTCATAGCTCAGCTGGATAGAGCACTTGGCTACGAACTAAGGGGTCGGGAGTTCGAATCTCTCTGAGCGCACCAACTTGAAGAATTAACCGCATACCTTGCGGTTTTTTTGTGCCTGAAATTTAGAGCGATGATTTTAGGCCGGTGATTTTAGTTGGTTGAATATATTAATTCTCTTGGCTATTTTTCGAAAAATAAAATAGCTAAATGCAATAAGCCCAATAATAATGCCAGTGATCTCTAAATAGGAAAAAGTTCTAATTTTAAAAAGAAAAAAGATGCTGATTAAACTTAGACTAAGCCACAATAAACAGAAAAATAGCATTTCATTAAAGAAGAATACTTGAAAGAGCCATTTGCGTAATGCCTTATTTTTAATTCGCGTCAGAAATAAAAACCGATGTTTAAAACCGAATGAACTGTTTGGCGAGATTTCAGCTTTGGACAGCAGCATTCGATAAAAATGGATCTCATCAAAAGACGCATTGAGTTTATTTTTAACAGGCTGTTGTGTCTTTTCATGATTATTTAACCATCTATCCACCTCAAAACAGGGCAGTAAAGACTCTCCAAAACCATCGATATCTAAATATCGATTTTGTGGTGTTTTAAGTTCAAAAGATTTTGGCAGCCAATATTTGGATGGTGATGGACTTTTGGGATTTCGATGTTTTTCTTCAATGAAATGGATCATATCCACCATTTCATTGTTAGCTTCTATACTAAATGGATCAATCATCATTGCCATAATATCGGTAATATTAAGCTCGACTGAAAATGTTGGAGTACGTTGTAAATATTGTAAAAATGATTGCGCTAAAATGGCTACTTTTTCATCATTATAGAGTGCTGACCATATATTGAGTCTGGATTTAAACGTTTCACAGCTTTTTAAGATCGTTGCACGAAAGACGTAATAAGTTAAGCCGTCTTGATCTTGAAGAGAGGTAATGTCTTCAACTTTAAATAAAGCCAACCAAAATAATGGAATCGAGTATTTAACTTCTTGATAGGTCTCATTTTCATCCATTTCACCCGTGGTTCTATCGAGATCGGATGAAATCCAAAGTGTTGAGTAATGTCCCATTGTTTCCTTTTATCATCTGAGTTTTTATAGGAATATTTATGAAATAATAGTACAGGATTGATTGATGTGGAATTTAAATAAAATGAATTTTATTATTTTTTACACGTCTATTCTTGTCGCAGAGCAAGGATTGCAACATCTATTCTAGAGCTAAAAACTTTAAAATAATAAAATAACCGAAGCTTTAGAAAGAAGAACATGAAGAAATATACAGATGGATATTATATTTACCAGCATGTTGATTTTATTTGTCATTTCAACCTGCAACAGTGTGATGGTTGTAATCGCACGCTGACAGGTTTTGTCTATGAACTGCAAATCCAAAGTTTAGAAAATGAATCTGTCATCTTCTGTGCTGAATGTATGGAATTGTTAGACGTGGTGAATGCCGAATAATTGCTTCGGGTCGATGACTGTTTAATTTTAACATTGCTTATTTTTTCACCGCAAAAAGTAAGCATTATCCAGCATTATTTTTATAGAAAAGCTTATCTGATAATCATATTTATTTAGAAAAAATTCTCACTGTAAGATAGTTCCAAATCATTTTTTCTGCTTTAGAGCGTAACAATAAAATAATTATTTTGGACGATTTCTTTGAATTGGCAATATATCTACAGTGTGATGCCACAGTTTGCTTCGGCAATGGTAACGACACTCAAAATCTCAATCATCAGTATTATTCTCGCAATAGTGGTTGGTTTAATTTGCAGTATTCTCATTACCTATCGGGTACGGGTCTTTGACAAAATTGCCAAAATTTACATTGAATTATCACGCAATACACCCTTATTGATTCAGCTATTTTTCCTCTATTACGGTTTACCAAAACTGGGGATTAAAATTGATGGATTTAGCTGTGGGGTCATTGGTCTAACTTTTCTAGGTGGAAGCTATATGGCTGAAGCCTTTCGTGCGGGTTTACAAGCTGTGGCCAAAGGGCAAATTGATTCTGGTGAAAGTATTGGACTGAATCCACTGCAAGTTTTTCAATATGTGATCTTCCCTCAAGCTCTAGCAATTTCAATTCCTGCAATTGGTGCAAATTGTTTATTTCTGATTAAAGAAAGTTCTGTGGTGAGTGCCATCGCAGTGGTGGAACTATTGTTTGTCACCAAAGACTTAATTGGTATGGATTATAAAACCACAGAAGCATTGTTTCTCTTGATCATGTCTTATCTGATTATTTTATTGCCTGTGTCTATTCTCACCAGTTATCTGGAATACCGCAGTCGGAAGGTGAGCCATGGAATTTGATTATCTGTTTCAACCCAGCCACCTTGCACGATTACTGGAAGGGCTGTGGGTTACTGCAAAAATTGCCTTTATATCAGTATTTTTTTCAGCAATTTTTGGCACGATTTTCGGTGTCATTATGACATCAAAAAATTTACTGATTAAAAGTTTGTGTCGACTGTATTTAGAAGCGATTCGGATTATTCCAATTCTGGTTTTATTGTTTGTTTTCTATTTTGGCTTTGCAACATGGTTTAACTGGCAGCTCTCAGCGGTACTGGTATGTATTGTGGTTTTTGTATTATGGGGGACTGCTGAAATGGGCGATTTAGTCCGTGCTGCCATCACATCGATAGACCAACATCAACGCGATTCTGCACATGCACTTGGCCTGAGTTCTATGCAAACTTTGGGCTATGTGATTTTCCCGCAGAGTTTAAAAAGAGTCACACCGGGCGCAATCAATTTATTCACGCGTATGATTAAAACTAGCTCCTTGGCAGTGCTGATTGGCGTGGTCGACGTGATTAAAGTCGGACAGCAAATTATTGAAAATTCGCTGTTAATTGTTCCGAATGCATCTCTTTGGATTTATGGTTTGATCTTTATTTTATATTTCATCATTTGCTATCCCTTATCCCGTTTAGCGACGCATTTAGAAAAAGTTTGGGAGTAATCATGACTTTGTTATCTATACAACATTTACAGAAATCATTTGCAGAAAGTCATATTTTACAAGGCATAGATTTGGACGTAAAACAGGGTGAAGTTGTGGTGATCCTTGGTCCATCGGGATGTGGGAAAAGCACATTGTTGCGTTGTATCAATGGCTTGGAGAAAATTCAGGGTGGCACAATCAATTTAGCTGGCTCAGGTGTATTGGGCAAAGATTTAGCATGGGTGGATGTACGTCAAAAAATTGGCATGGTGTTTCAAAACTATGAACTTTTTGGGCATATGAATGTGATTGATAACATTTTATTAGGCCCTTTAAAAGTTCAAAAACGAACAAGAGCTGAAGCTGAGAAAGTCGCAGACGAATTATTGAAACGTGTCGGTTTATACGATCGTAAGCGAGATTATCCGCGACAGTTATCGGGTGGGCAAAAGCAACGTATCGCAATTGTGCGTTCATTGGTGATGCAGCCTCAAGTGATTCTGCTAGATGAAATCACCGCTGCTTTAGACCCTGAAATGGTCCGTGAAGTATTAGATGTGGTTTTAAAACTTGCACATGAAGGAATGACCATGTTGATCGTGACTCATGAAATGTCTTTTGCCAGAAAAGTCGCAGACCGAATTATTTTTATGGATAAAGGCAAAATTATTGAGCAAGCCACACCTGAACAATTTTTTGAGCATCCACAGACTGAACGGGCAAAAGCCTTTTTAAATATGTTGAATTACTAACAGTAATTTAGACATCAATATTCACCCTAATAGCAACACAGAATGATCTATAAAAATGAGGATGTATGGCTTTATCTTATTTAACTCAACCATCGAATTTTTTTAATATTTCCAACGTTGTTCGAACATTGAGTGTAGCCTTATGTATGGGAATGTTGAGCGCATGTAGTCAGCCAACTGAACCAAATGCATCAGCGGAGAAAAATACCCAGAATGATCAATCTTTAGATCAGATTAAAAAGCAGGGCGTGTTTCGTGTGGCTGTTTTTGCAGATAATCCACCATTTGGTTATGTGGACAGTGCAGGTAAACCACAAGGTTTTGATATCGCTTTAGCAAAAAGAGTGACCAAAGATTTGCTTGGGGATGAAAATAAAGTTGAATTTGTGGTGACTGAGGCTGCTAATCGGGTGGAGTTTTTAAAATCGGGTAAAGCAGATGCGGTATTTGCCAGCTTTTCAGTTACTCCTGAACGTAAACAAGTGGTTGATTTTGCTCAACCATATTTAAAGGCGGCTTTAGGCATCGTATCGCCTAAAGCCAAGACGATTACCAATATTCAGCAGCTTGAAGGCAAAACCTTGATCGTCAATAAAGGCTCGACATCAGATATTTATTTCACTAAGAATTATCCAAAAATTAATTTATTAAAGTTTGAACAAAATACCGATGCCTTTAATGCCTTGAAAGATGGTCGTGGTGATGCAATTTCTCAAGACAGTACTTATGCCTTGGCATGGGCAGCTGAGAATCCAACATTTACGGCGGGAATTCAACAAATTGGTAATCAAGACTTTATTGCACCTGCAGTGAAAAAGGGCAATAGCCAACTTCTAAATTGGCTCAATACTGAAATTTCAAGCTTACAAAAAACAGGTGAAATTCAGAAGATTTATGATCAGACCTTAAAGCCTGTTTACGGTGGAACTGTGGATGCTCAAGTCTTTTTGGATGTAACACCGAAATAAAAATTGCATTAAAGCGTTTAACTATGAAAAGAAATCATTGTTTAAATATGAAAATAGATCAGAGGAAAATTAAATGAATATATCAATAAAACAGCTGACTCATCTACTTGCGGCTTCAGTGCTTAGCTTAGGGTTGGCGGCGTGTAATAAAAACGCGCCAACAACTGAAAAAGCTGCTGAACCTGAAAAAACCAGCTCAAGTATCGAGCAAATTAAGAAAAATGGTGTGGTTCGTATCGGGGTGTTTAGTGATAAACCGCCTTTTGGTTACTTGGATGCACAAGGTAAAAACCAGGGGTTTGATGTGGAAATTGCCAAGCATGTTGCCAAAGATCTATTGGGAGATGAAAACAAAGTTCAATTTGTTTTAACGGAAGCTGCCAATCGTGTGGAGTACCTTAAAGCCAATAAGGTGGATATTATTTTTGCCAATTTCACCGTGACACCTGAACGCAAGGAAGTTGTCGATTTTGCCAAGCCTTATTTAAAGGTTTCTTTGGGCGTTGTATCACCTAAAGCTAAGCCGATTACTGATATTGCACAGCTTAAAGACCAGACTTTATTGGTCAATAAAGGCACGACAGCAGACTCATTCTTTAGCAAATCACATCCTGAAATTAAATTACAAAAGTACGAGCAGAATACAGAGACCTTTGATGCGCTGAAAGATGGACGTGGTGTGGCTTTGGCACATGACAATTTATTGGTACTGGCTTGGGCAAAAGAGAACCCAAATTACACTGTGGGTATTACCAGCTTAGGTCAGCATGATTTAATTGCACCTGCAGTTAAAAAAGGCGATAAAGAATTATTGGATTGGTTGAATCAAGACTTAGAAAAATTATCTAAAGCAGGGGTTATCCAGCAAGCCTATGAAAAGACGTTAAAACCTGTCTACGGTGATAGCATTAATCCAAAAGATTTATTGGTTGAGTAAAACCCTTAAAACTTAAGTTTGCTCTTTAAAAAATATCATCGACTTTAACTGGGAAAACATGATTTGCATTTAATTGATCTTTTTCACAAAGGTCTCTTGTGCAAGTAGATGTTTTCCTTTTTTTGTCATAGGTTGCATAAGTGCCAATTCATCACCTGTATTTTTCTCAAGTAAAATAGAATGTGGTTGATCCTCAGCAAATAAAAATTGCTCACCCCATTGACGTAATGCCACGATGATCGGGAACAGTGCATAACCTTGTTCAGTGAGCACATATTCCAAATAGGCTGAGCCATTAGAAGCAGGTTGGTTCTTTAGAATTTGAGCATCAATAAGTTTAGCCAAACGATCAGATAAAATATTTTTGGCGACATTTAAATTTTTTTGAAAATCACTAAATCGTTTTACTCCATCAAAAGCTTCGCGAATGATCAATAAAGCCCAACGATCTCCAATCAATTGCACTGACCGTGCAACTGGGCAAGCTTCATATCTGTCTTGATTCATCAGTCGTTCCTTTCATCTTAAAAAATAGACTATAAATCTAGTTGCAATTTAAAACAAGATTGCGTAATTTAATCTGGTTGCAAATTAAAACTAGATTGGTGAAAAATGAACAAAACAGATCATCAACAGCGCAATAAAACAAGAGAACAGCAGCGATCTCAGCTTTCTCCAGCCTTGGTGATGCTGTTGGCGTGTGCTGCTGGATTGAGTGTTGCAAATGTTTATTATGCACAGCCATTGCTGGATTTGATTGCCCAAGATTTTAAATTAGATTATTCGTGGGCGGGGTTAGTTGTTTCATTGACTCAAGTGGGATCAATCATTGCATTAATTTTTATTGTGCCTTTAGGCGATTTATTACCACGAAAATCTTTGACGTTGTTTCAGTCCATCATTTTATGCCTAGCTTTAATCTCGTTGGTTTTTTCAGATCATATTTTCACGTTGTTATTGAGTATGCTGATTGTGGGCATGTTGGGCACAGCGATGACCCAAGGCTTAATTGTTTATGCATCAGTTTTGGCAGCTGCTGATGAACGCGGCAAAATCGTCGGTACAGTCCAAGCTGGTGTATTGATTGGCATACTTTTATCTCGGGTACTGTCTGGTAGTTTAGCGGATTGGTTTGGATGGCAAGGGGTATATATATTCTCTGTACTATGTATGAGTATGATCAGTGTGTTTTTATGGAAATACTTAGCTGTTATCCGTATCGAAAAAGATCCTATTCAGCAATCTACTTATTCCCAGATGATCTTTTCATTGTTTGAACAATTGTTTAAAAATAGAGTGTTACAGATTAGAGGCGTACTTGCTTTCATCATTTTCGTCAATTTAAATCTGTTTTGGAATGCATTGGTATTTCCTTTATCTGTCCAGCCTTTTGAATATTCACATAGTTTGATTGGTTTTTTAGGCATCATTGGTGCTATTGGTGCAGTTATGGCAATCCGTGTTGGTGGGTTGGCTGATCGAGGCTATGCGCAGCGTGTTACACAATATGCGTTTCTATTACTGATTGGAGCTTGGGTCATTTTAACCAGCTTATATTTTTCAATTTGGATTTTTATTTTAGCGATTATTTTATTGGATGTGGCCATTCAATCAGTTCATGTGATTAATCAAAGTCTGATCTTCCAAGCGGATATTCGATTACATGGGCGATTGGTTGGTGCTTATATGTTGTTTTATGCATTGGGCAGTGCTGTGGGATCATTACTGGCAACAACACTCTATGGTCATTGGGGATGGTATGCTGTGTGTACGGCTGGAATATTATTGAGTGTGGTTGGCTATTTATTTTGGTTGTTTACTGAAAAATATTTAATTCAATTTCAAATGAAACAGCATGCAAGCAGTGTATAAATGCATAAATCCTAGGTTTTTTGTCGATTTAAAGATAAATAGCCCAAATACTAAACACTTGGTGTTTAATTATTGAAATAATCCTTAACAAAAAAATGAAAAGGCGTATAATGCGTCCCATCAAGACGTCGCGCTCATAGCTCAGCTGGATAGAGCACTTGGCTACGAACTAAGGGGTCGGGAGTTCGAATCTCTCTGAGCGCACCAACTTGATAAAATATTTAAAAAAACCGCTTTATTGCGGTTTTTTTGTGCCTAAAAAATGGCACAATGAGTGAGATAATAAAAATAAGGCCAATCATGAATGCATAAGTATTTCTCATTGTTTATTGTGCTGGTCATCAGTCAAATGATCGGATGTACCGCTATTCTATGGAATAACAGTGATTCTGGCAGGTTGGCGACGGGTAAAGTGGTTTCAACCCATGCAGATCGTGTGATTGTAGACCAGGATCAAATTGTCGGTTTTGCCTATTTAACAGAAAATGCTTCCTCAAAAAATAGCCAAGATAGAAACAATGTAGATCGCTCCTTAATCGTGGTTGGGCAAAAATATGCGTATATGATTGATATTGGAAATAAGGAAGTTTTAGAGACCATTCAATCTGATTTAGACCCCAAGTATTGGCGGATCAAACCTGTCCGTCCGAGTGACAGGCATTTTAGCTTGTCTTTAATGCCTGAAAGCGATGATCAAAAAAATCCACAAGCAGCTCAATTTAGCGGTGATATTGAACTGTATTATGCAAAAAACAATTTAACTGAACAGGAAGAAAATAGGTTATCTCGACTTGGACTGAGTCAGTACGAATATGGTCAGGAAAACTCTGAATTTTATCAAAGAAAAATTGGATTGGTTGGGCGTGTTGTGGGTTTAAACGCTGAAATTAAAAATATGAAATTTCAGAACTTTAGTCAAAATTATACGATTGAAATGTATACACAAGGAAAAACCAAATACTCACTACATTCTAAAACACTGTTGCAGAAAATCGCCTTAACCCCAGTCACTTTAGTTGGTGACTTGGTCGCAATCCCGTTATATTTTCTATTTAATATTGGCACAACAATTAAACATCTGGCTGATTAATTGAGTTTTAAAAGTTCAATCAGCATTACTTTACTTTTTGAGCAAAAATTGCGTTTGCACCCAGTGCAGGTAACATTTCATGGTAGGGTAAACTGCGTGCTGCTTTCAGTAGGAATGGTGCTTTTTCATCAATTTTGATGGTGGTGGTCATTTTGAGTAAGGTGTTATTGCCTTGGGGTAAAAATTGAATTTGACCTTTGAGATAACGTAAATCCCCTCCATTGGCATAGAAGTTATTTTCAGTGGCTTTGGGATAGCTAAAACGCATTTTAAAATCAAAAGGGATACTAATAACCACCAATCCGACACTGACTTTAAAGTCTGCATCTTGTCCTTGTGTGTTGATCGCTGTGGTTTTAATGCTTTTGATTTGTTTTGGAAAAATTTCTTTATAGGATAAGGGTTGTGTCCAACGTTGTAATTGTTGCGGGGCGGCATTTAAATATTGATAGCTTGTGGTAAAGCGTAAAACTTCACGACCATGGGTATAAGGTACAGTGACAGGATTAAGTACAATACTGACGGGCTGTTGCGCGTTGGCACTGACCTGAACAATTTTATTGATTTGAGCTGTATTTAATTGGGGGCTAGGCAGTTGCCCTGCATTTAATGCCGTCACTTTTTTAGCAGTATATTTATTTTTGAGTGCTTCTAAAACAAAGGCGCTCGAACCATTTGGAATCGCCAGTTTTACTTCAGGGAAAGCATTTAAAATTTTCTTAAACAAGAAACCTTGCGGTTGGTTTAAATCGCCCCATTGTGTCAGGGTCACTAAGGTTTTGTTGTCAGCTAAATTGAACCATTCAAATTTCCCTAATGCATAAGGAATTGGACCATCAATCACCATGGTTGAAATGCTATTTTGTCCAATTTGATGCTGCATCACCACATCTTCATTAAAATTCAATACAGGTATCGGTGTAGGGATGGAAATACGATATTTCAATTGACTGACAGGTCCTGCTGTTTCGATGACTTTTGCTGATTTTAAAGTCGGGAATAACCCAACATATTGTGTGTAATGGCTTAAAGTTTTAGCCACTTCTTGGCTACTTACAGGCACAACAATGGCTGCTGTTGAAAATTTAGCTATAGGTTGGGGCTGTTTGCTGAATGTTGGTAGGGAGGTCTTGGTCGCTGGATGGGCATAAATTAAAATATTGTCTTGTGCAATTGCCGCGATTTGCTGGGCATTATTGTCAAATGGTTTTAACGCACTGGGAATATTATCGGTCCAAGTGACCAATTTCGCGAAACTGATTTGACTGATACCGATTAAGAGTACTAGACTGATATTTAAATAAAAAGCTTTCATCACAATTCCTTTTGCGCCTTGATAAGCGGCAATCTTTTGTTTTTATAAAAACCATTTGTATGAAAGACCCTAAAAGGATTCACTTTTAAAAAATAGAGGTGTTCTGTAAAACAAGATGAAAATCCGCATCTCGCTGGAAAAATCTAGTGTAATATCTTGGCATCGTAAAACATTTGTATTGAAGCAACTATGTCAGACACCCAGCCTGCATTATCTGCACGTTATTATCTTAATTTAGAAGAATCTCAAGACGGTTTTAAACTGGCAACTTTTGGTAAAAAGCAAATTAGCCAATTTCTCACGCCTTTGGTCAGCATCGGAATCATGGTTTGGGGGATTTACCTCGGTTTAGAGGGTGTGGGTAAATATTATGTTTGCTTAGGTGCTTTTTTCTTAATTCTGCAAATGCTGATGCGCTATTGGTTTTTACCGATGATGTTTAAACGCCAATTCGTTAAATATCAATTTGGTAAAAGTGAACAAGGTATTGAATTATTTCAAGACTATATGGAATTATTCAGTAGTGGTCGTCCAAAGCAAGTTCATCATTATTCAGATGTAGATAAATTTGCAGAAGGCAAGCTTACCTATATGATCGAATTAAAAAATCGTACTGTGGTGATTGTGCCTAAACGAGCATTTGCGACACCCGCAGATCAAACGATTTTTATCAATACTTTTAAAAAGTAATTTGGAATTATAAAGTTTTTAACGCTGATCAATAAGAAGGGAACAATATGAGTACACGTCCATCTAAAATTGTATGTGTCGGTCGTAGTTATGCAGCGCATGCAGCAGAATTAGGTAATGCAATTCCAGATCGTCCAGTCTTATTTATCAAGCCACCCAGTAGTTTGATTTCATTGCAAGACGGTATCTCTTGGAATGAGGCGTGGGGAAATTGCCACCATGAGTGTGAACTGACGTTACGTATAGATAAGCCACTTAAGGGCGAAACCAATTTAGATAAAGTATTGGATGCGATTGGTGCTGTGACTTTAGGCTTAGATTTAACTTTACGTGATCTCCAAGATGACTTAAAGGGCAAAGGCCAGCCTTGGGAACGTTCAAAAGCTTTTGATGGTTCATGTGTACTGGCAGATTGGGTCAGTGTGGATGAGATTAAAGATTGGTCGGCTGTTACTTTTGAATTTGCAGTAAATGATGAAGTTCGTCAAAAGGGCGATACTGCTTTATTGATTTTTGATATTGCTTACTTACTTGCAGACATCTGCCAAGTATTCTCTTTAGAACCAGGCGATGTGGTGATGACAGGGACACCTGCTGGTGTTGCAGCATTGGCTTCTGGTGATCAATTGAGTATGACTTTACATGGTCAAAGCCAAGATTTTGTTTGGAAAACTTTTGTAAAATAAGCACTTAAAATTCAAGCAACCCAGTGTTTATTTATAATCAATACGCATTGGGTTTTTTATTATCTACAGTTTTATACAACAACAATTATCGCTAACTTTTGAGATATATTACGCTTGATTTATCCGTTGAAATTTACAGCCAGTTGAAATTTACAGCATCGCTATTTTTTAGCTATCGTGCAGAAGCTTAGACGAAACGCTTTGATAGCGAAGAAGCAGAAAAGCTGGATGACTTTGGTAAATTACTACATAACCCAAAGTTAAATTCAGCCCATGTATTTTTAGATCAGTGTATAGATTGGTCGGAAAGATTGTTTATTATCAGTATTTAGATCGCTCCACTTCATCTATTTAAAATGTAAAAAGTTGATTTAGTGATGCAACAATTTTCTAAACTGATCTGGGGTCCGCATCATCCAACGTTTAAACATATTGATAAAAGCAGAAGCATTGGCATAACCTAAATCCAGTGCAATGCTTTCAACCGTTTTTCCCTCATTGAGCATAGACATGGCTTTCATGACTTTAAGGCGTTGTCGCCATTCATTGAGTGACATTGCCAACTCTTTTTGACTCAGTCTTGCCAAGGTACGTTCAGTCATATTAATCCGTTGGGCTAAAGCCTCTAGGGTACTGTGATCAGCAGGGTGGGCATGTAAAAAATCCAAAACTTGTTTTAAGGCAGCATGATTGGTATGGGGTAAATAACTACCGATTAACTCAGCATGTTGTAATTGATCAAGTAATACCTGTAATAGCCGCAAATATTCGGGCTCAGATGCTTGCATTGGGTGTTGTTTGATGTGCTGTAAAATCGCTGAAACCAAGGGTGAGGTTAAGAGAATCCCAGCTTGTTGAGGTAAGGCACTACATAACGATTGGTGGATATACAAAGTTGCATGCGAAACAGGAGTCCGGTTCAAACCACTGTGTTGCGTATATGGCGGTAACCAAACTCCATATGGAGGTGGCGTAATATAATTAATTTGATCAATATTGACTTCCATCACCCCATTAAAGGCATAAATAAATTCGCCCCAAGCATGCCCATGTTCAGGATAAACAGACAGTGCAGGATCATGTCGAAAAATAAGCCACAGCGGTGCAACAATTTCATCATTGGTACTGAGTTGAGTCAGTATATTTTTATCATTGGTTTTTGTTATCGTCATGCAAAGATTGCCTGAATAAAAAAGATCTTTTGTCTACTTTGAATTATATCCTATAAAAAAGACAGGCAAATACCATTGTGGTGTCTTTTATCCGCTTTATACAGTGGTTTTGGTTATTGCGAAATTATCACGATTCATCAAAAAAGTAATATCACGTCCCTTTCCAATGGGCACTGCTTGGAAAGGGACGTTGTTTATCTATCTGGATAAAAATTACTTATCATCCAAAATGGTTGAAAGCGGAATCGATAATTTGGCTGCCAAATATTCATCGGATTCAATTAAAGTTGGACCAATATGCTTCATCCAAACATCATCATCATGTACATGTTCAACATCATGACGACGAGGCAGGGTATAAGGTAATGATGTATAGAATGACCAGAAATCAATTTCATCTAAATTTCTGACCAGCACATATTCATTATTGTCAGTGCATTTAACCAAATTCTGTTTTTCTAGAAGTTGGATATAAACTGGCCAACGTCCAATTTCACCACGACCTAAAATATTTAATGCTTCTGCATCAGTTACCACTTCACCCGTTTTTTGTTTTTTATAAAATAATTCCAGAATATCGAGCATCATCAACACAGGATGGCGGGTCTGGATTTTACCTGTATGAAATGCGGTAAGCGCATAACTGATTTCCACACCCAATAAGACGATATTCCACGATAAAAAGATCCACAATAGGAAAATTGGTACAGCAGCAAAAGCACCATAAACAAGGGTATAGCTGGTGAAATTTGCCATAACAAAACCAAATAGGTTTTTAAGTAGCTCAAATGCAATCGCACCAAAAAGACCTGCAATCGCGGCCGCTCGAACAGGAATACTGCGATTTGGAATCGTCCAATATAAAATGAAAAAGCCTAAAGTAGTCAGTGCAAACGAAATGACCCCAAGTAACGCTGTACCATCAACTTCATAACCTGCAAAGTTATTACTTAAAACATTCATAGAGGCCAATGTTGATGAAATGACAAAGGCACTCCCCAATAAAATCGGGCCTAAAGAAATAATGGTCCAATAACGCATAAAGCCAATGATGCCATTACGCGTTTCTTGAACACGCCAAATCCGATTAAAAACCGTTTCGATACTGGTAAGCATCAGTACTGTGGTAATGAATAAAAACAGCACACCAATAACAGTTAAATTACTTGAGTTCTCGGTAAAGACATTAAAAGCTTTATCAAAAGCAATGCTGGTTTTCGGCAAGAAATTACTATAAATCATCTGCTGGAGTTGCTGTCTAGCAGGCTCTAAGGCTTTGATTGATGAGATAATAACCAAGAAAACAGTCAACATTGGAACAACAGCAAATAATGTCGTATAGGTCAGCGATCCCGCTTGTTCACGACAACGATCTGCTTCAAAACGACCGAGTACAAAAAGAATGAATTGAAACCAAGTTTTTTCATAGAAAGGGAGTTTTTTAAGTAATTCAAGCATATATATCTTTGATCTCAATTATTTTTCGGCATATCTTGCATTTTCATTGTCTAGCTTACCCAAAAAAGCAGAAAAATACCGTATAGTTTTATTTTCTTATGTTGAAATCAAGAAATCTCTATGCAAGCTTATGTTCTCGTACTCTATTACAGTAAATATGGATCTACCAAAGAGATGGCACACTTGATTGCCAACGGGGTAGAAGCAGCGGGTGTCGCAGTAAAAATTCGCACTGTGCCTAATCTTTCCACTGTAGTGAAAGAAGCGGAAGCCAGTATTCCAGAACATGGCGATATTTATTGTACATTGGATGATTTACAAAATTGTGCAGGATTGGCTTTAGGTTCACCAACACGTTTTGGCAATATGGCATCTGAAATGAAATACTTTTGGGATCAAACCACCAGCCTTTGGCTAAATGGTGCATTACACGATAAACCTGCTTGTGTATTTACCGCGTCAGGGTCAATGCATGGTGGACAGGAAAGCACATTATTAACGATGTTACCGCCATTGTTTCATCATGGCATGATGATCATGGGGCTGACCAATGCCAATCCAGCCTTATCCAATACCAAATCAGGCGGTACGCCGTATGGAGTCAGTCATGTCAGTGGACCACGTCATGACCAAAACTTAAGTTCCGATGAAAAAGCTTTATGTGCAGAACAGGGCAAACGTCTAGGTGAAACGATTAAAAAGTTAAACCCATAATTTTTGATGCTCTTGCGAGATCTAGATAAAAATTCAAAGACTTCTCTTTTATCTGGCGTCTAATGGATAAAAAGAGAAGTTCTTTATCATATTGATATTTTATATTTTGTTATTTTAGATTAAAGCGATGGTTACATTTTTTACATTGGTAATCAAAAAAGATATTTTGGTCAACAATCACACCTGCTCGTTTACCGAAGCGATTTCCTAGAAATCCACCCGTAATTCCAACACTGATTGCACCCACGAAGGTTCCTACAGTTCCACCGACAATAACACCTAAAGGACCTGCAACAGTTCCGATAGCCGCACCGATTGAAGCACCAGAGGCAGCGCCGCCTACAGTTCCTGCTG
Source organism: Acinetobacter sp. GW821-FHT01E09 (assembly GCF_059422385.1). Classification (NCBI taxonomy): domain Bacteria; kingdom Pseudomonadati; phylum Pseudomonadota; class Gammaproteobacteria; order Moraxellales; family Moraxellaceae; genus Acinetobacter; species Acinetobacter sp. GW821-FHT01E09. Next base: position 4,085,431 of record NZ_JBWKWU010000001.1, on the reverse strand, counting down.
CTGCACCCGCAGAAGTCAATAATACACTGCCTGCTTTGCCTAAAAGTTGTTCATGGTCACGGCGTTCTAAGTCTGTAGCGCCACACTTTGGGCACTTTACTGTTTGTTCATCAGTCATTGATTTTTACTCACTCAACAAAGTCCATTTGTCTTCGTTAAGTTATGGTTAAGCGTTATATTCACGTTCACTACTGGCATTTTTGTCATGCTTATCGCTATCGTTACAATCATGTCAGGGATATGACATGATTTTGATTGTAACCGAATACCGTGATCAGTCTTTATATTTTGTGTGAATGTAATAGGTAGAATGATTGCCACAGCTTATAGAAACATTTTGTTATTGCTTTAGCCGCATTAAACTTTCCTGATTAACGCTACATACCAATCGACCATCTTGCCACATCCGCCCGAAATTAAGCCCTCTGGATTGGCTAGATACTGTGGCATTCATATCATAAAGTAGCCATTCATCTACTCTAAAATCTGTATGAAAATAAATGCTATGGTCTAAACTTGCACTACGTACACCGCCGTTCGCATAGCTGACACCATGCGGTCTAAGTGAAACCGTCAGCAGGTTATAGTCAGAATAATATGCAGCAATGGCTTGGTGCATCATGGGTGTATCTTGTTGAGTGGGAATAGTTTCAAAGGTTTGAAAATATTCAGCATAATTTGTGTCTAATTTTATCGGTTTAAATGGATTGAATGGCTGTACAGGATGGATGTTGATCAAAAATTGACGCATAAATATTGCGCGTGCAGGTTCAGGAACATCCTCATAAATCATTTGTTTCAGTTGTTGTTCTGGGATCAGTTCATCTGGCGAAGGGTAGAGAGGCGGTTCAATCTGATTTTCTAAACCCTCTTCAATATTGGCAAATGAAACCATGGCCGAAAATATAATATGGCCGTTTTGCCAAGCATGGACTTGGCGAGTCGAAAAACTTTTGCCATCTCTTAAATTTTCAACTTTATATAAAATCGGAATATCTGTGCGACCACTGCGAATAAAATAAGCATGTAATGAATGTGCTGGTCGATTGGTTGTTTTTGATGCGGCAATCAATGCTTGTGCCACCAATTGCCCACCGACAAGGTGTGATCCAAATAATCGTGTGTTTTGCCCTTGAAATAGACCATCATCCAATTGTTGTACGTCGAGTAGATCAACTAATTTTTGAGTGATTGATCTCATTTATTATTTACCTGAGTTATCTCTTTATTTGCACAATATAGCTGAGGGCTTGATCAAAATAAAAGGCAAAACAAAGACGCTACTGATCAAAAAGCAAAAAAAAGAGCGCCTAAAGCACTCTTTTTAATGAAAACTTTTGAAGTAAGACCAGCTTATTCTTCTACAAAGCTAACCGTACCGTTTGCCAAAGATTCAACACGTGCCAAAGATTCAACACGGTAGCCTTTATCTAATAACAATTGACGGCCTGGTTGGAAAGATTTTTCAATCACAATCCCAATACCCACAACTTCTGCATCCGCTTGATGAATCAAGTCAGCAAGACCTAAAGCGGCTTGACCATTCGCTAAGAAATCATCAATAACCAAAGCTTTATCGCCTTTGCTAATATGTTTCTTAGAAATCGCAATGGTGCTTTCAATTTGCTTGGTAAAAGAGAATACTTTTGAACGATATAAATCATCTTTAAGGGTTAAAGACTGATATTTACGTGCAAAAATAACGGGTACACCAAGTTCCAAACCAGCCATCACAGCAGGCGCAATGCCTGATGCTTCAATTGTGATGATTTTGGTAATGCCGGCATCTTTAAAAAGACGAGCAAACTCTTGACCGATGAGCTGCATCATCACAGGGTCAATTTGGTGATTTAAGAAAGAATCGACTTTCAGAACTTGATCAGATAGAACGATACCTTCAGCTAAGATTTTCTGTTCTAGTGCGTGCACAGGGAGAATCCTCTAGAGGCAAGGTGCTTTTTAAAGCAAAGGCGTATTTTAAAAAGCACTAAAAAAAATGCAAGCTGAAATTGATCAAAAGGTGAAAAATGTCTTACTTTTTGTAACTGGTCAAGGTGAGGTTATAAGATGTTTTACCATCAACATGTGACATTTTCACGGGTAAATAGTCTAATTGCGGTGCTAACCAGAAAATTGAACTCTTTTCACCATTGTCATGGGTGAGTACAACTTTGACCGTGTTATAGGTTCCCGCAGGGGTTTTAATTGACTCCGTCCCTTGTTTAACAAAGCGACGCGCATCTAAACCTTTTGCATCTGCAATCAAATAACTTGATTTTAGACCAGCACCTTTTAAGTCTTCACGTACTTGTAATTCAGCATTTAATTCATCTAAAGCACCTGCTTTCCATGGGAAAGAACGTGCCTGATCTTTTTTCTTGGTGTTAATGGTTTTGTTGCTTGGATTAAAGTTAATGGTCATGGTGTCATTGTGTACCAACACTTTACTGGTACGACTAAAACTACTTGAATTAATTTGACCATTGGTAAAGCTAAAACGGCTTGTTTCACTTGCAGAAGCAATTGCTGCTGCTTTTGCTGCAAATACATAGGTCCAGTTATTACCACTTTGACTCAATGTACGAGTCGCAGTACCTAAGTTTTTACCATTATAGGCAAACTGGTAACTTGCTTGGAACGGACTCATGGCAAGAGCATTGCTTGAAAATCCAACCAATAACATTGCAGTTGAAACACCAGTTGCCATACTTAATGTTTTAAATAACGTTTTTGCCATCATTAAATGTCCTATGCATTTAAAAGTATTTTTGGATATGACACCTATTATGCGGTGTAAATAAAGAGAAAATATCTACTTTATTGCTAATCCTGTGAATTTATGTATACATTTTGATTGCGATAACTTGAAATCTAATCTGCAATTTGAGACTTAACTCTTTTGCTCAATCGGTGTAACTTCAGTTTCAAGATAATCATCTTCGTCCCAGTCTGGGTCTTTATCTTCTCTAAATTTACTCAATAAAGCGGTTAGGTTTACATTACCAATCACCACCAACTCAGTTTCACGTAATTCTGCATGGTTCACATGGACTTTGTTTAATGTGTCCATAATAGAACGATTTTTTCCTAACCAACGATTCAGATCTAAGTGAAGTAATTCATCTTTTACGGTAATGACATTAAATTTTTCTAGGATCATTCCTAAAGGATCTTTTTTCAGTACCTTTTGATAGAAGAATAAAGCAGTATTTACGCCCATCTTATACCAAACATTGGGATAGCTAGCTTCGATCACTTGGGTGTTGCTGATTTGTTCAAAAACAATCAACTGCATATCTTTGTTGAGTTCCATTTGAACTAACTTAAGATCTACAGAAAGAACCAAATGCATGCCTTTGACATTGAGTGTGGCATAAAGTTTTAACCAATCATCATGCAGGTCGGCATGTAAATCTTCTAAAATTTTGACGTTGTCGGTGACAAAACGTTTAAAGGTCGCATTTAAAAATACTTGTGATACTGGAAACTCGCGTTCTTCTTCTATAAAACCTTCTGCTTTTTGGTATACTTGTCGAATACGTTTAACAATGTTAGAAAGTAGCGTCGGCATAAGTATTGTCCCAAATCATCATCATTTTTTAAGGCGATAAACTTGTCGATTATTAAAAAAATACAAGTCTAACGATTGCAGTTTAACAAAAAACATTGCACCATTTTGAGTGTTTTAAAATTACGTTTTTACTTTTACTAAATAAGTCACAAAGTTTGTGAATAATGTAAAGTTAAACTTATTTTAATAAATTTTAAATTTGGCGATTGGGGAATTTTGTCGGATTAATGTCATGATAAAAAAATTATTTGCCAATACACAGCATTCTGAGTACTGGTGGCAAGACGCATTATTTGTTGGAGCTGTTTCTGCAGCTGTCATTGCACATGTACTTTTTTTATCTGTTCAATTTGGAATGCCACAAGAAAATAATACCAGCACAAAAGAAATCGCAATCAGTATTCGCCCAAGTGAAGATGAAATTAAAGATGCAGACTTTTTAGCGCAAGCAAATCAGCAAGGTTCTGGAACATTCCGTAAAGAGCATCGTATTTCAAGTGATATGCCAGCGCAAGCAGAAGACAAGAGTGCGGGTGATCAGCAACTCGAAGCTTTAGAGCAAATACAGCAAAAACGAGAATTGAAATTCGAAGAAAAAGTATTAATGACGGTTCTTAGCTGGCAAAAGCAGGCGGAACAAAACGATCGTAAAAAGGCCATGGAAGAGTTGCAGAGCCAGATGCAGGCTAAAACGGCAATGGTGGCGAGTTTAGAAGCTCAATATTTACAGAAACAACAAAATTTTAGTAAACAACAAAAAATTAAAACCTTAGATGGTATTCAAGCCAAACAAGATGCATCTGCTGGATATTTAGATAAATTTCGCGAAAAAGTTGAGATGTATGGAAACCGATATTACCCAGATCTTGCCAAACAGCAGCGTCTTTCGGGTGAGGTCCGTTTAATGGTCATTCTCAATAATGAGGGTGGGATTCGTGCTATACGATTGATTGAAAGCTCAGGTCATTCAATCCTCGATGAAGCTGCCAAAAACTCAGTGCGTAAAGGTGCACCTTTTGGACGTTTTGATTCAAAAATGAAAGATATTTCTGAACTGCGGATCGTGCGTACTTGGCGTTTTGATCCAGCTGAATCTGAATTTGAAGTGCGCTAATAGATAAATACTGTTTAGTCCATTGACCAAAAAAGATTAAGCTCATGGAAATCATTATCTTTAATGAAATGAATGACTATATCTATGCTATAGCCATCTGAGTTAAATGAACTAATTTGTCGATAATAATCTGAAAAATCTTGTTTTAACAATTGTATAAATTCTTTCGATTTTAATTCTGTATCCTTTTGTTTTAGAGATAACGATGTTGTAAAAAAACATTCAATTTGGTGAACCTCTTTATCATTAAACTCCCTAATGTCTGCTGTGGTTTTTAAGAAATTGTGATCGAAAACAGTATGAGCAAGCCTATGTGCATATTTATACTCAAAGGTTATTCCTCCCTCTTGAAATTCTTGATCTGATTTTTCCGCAATTTCTAAAAGAAAAGATTGAGTCGGTTTTGTAAGCATAGTTTTTATTCCTATAAGTTGATGATTTTATTTAACATCATAGGCGTTATACTAAAACTCCTATAAATTATTGATTTTAAATTACACTATATAGATTTTTTTTTACCATTTCTCAATAGAATAGGGAGAGATATTCATTTACATAAAGGGAGTTTGAATTTTTAAATAGAGATTGATCTTTAATATCATATTGTTCGATCAAAGTGATACTTCACTAAAATTTTATTAAAATGGCTAAATTGTTAGTGTCTTTCCCCGCACTTTATTTCTACATCAGCATCATTTTCAACTCATAATTTTACTTAATCATTTTTTAATAAGTTTTTATGACTTCGCAAACTTCAACACTAAATTTTTTATACCACTGTTGTTTACCAATTCGTTGAGCTGCTTGATGTTCTGCATCTTTATGCCAAGCCTGGATATCTTCAAGTGTATTCCAATAAGAAAGCGCAACTTCAACATCATTTTCACAAAGAGACTCAAATTTTTGACAGTTAAACTGGCTCAATGCTTTCTCTCGTAAAAGTTGTGCAGTTTGAAAATACTGTTGATCTGTGCCTTAAAGATAACCACATATTTCATTTTCAGTGCTCGGCCTTTACTTTAACTTCTCTTTAAAAAGGGCAATAAAATCAGAAACTGATGTATTAAAGTAAATTGTGATCATGGGCTTGAATCGGTGGAGGAGTCGGTTTCCCGAGAGTTCCCAATAATTCAATTTCAATCATTCTTACCATTGAATCTAAAGGTAAATCATTACTTTGTGTACCAAAAGGTTCTTCTATCTCGGTACTTAAAGCATCTAGCCCCAGAAAAGTATAGGCTAAAATACCCACCAGCAAAGGTGTTGCTAAGCCCAGTAATGAACCTAAGCTAAAGGGCAGCATAAAGCAGAAAAAATAGACCGTACGATTTAATAAAACTGAATAAGCAAAAGGCAAAGGTGTGGTTGCAATACGGTCACAACCGGTTTGTACCAAACTGAGCTCATTTACATGTTCATTTAATTGGGTATAGATAATGTCGGAAATTTCGCCTTCTTTGAGCGCTTGCATCAATTCCCATTGGATCAAACTCAGCGTGTATTGCGGCGCATTGGTTTGTTGATACAACTGTGTCAGTGCCTGTTGACTCATACCACTGGTTTCCACCAATGCATCTGGATTTGCTGTTTGATGTCTCAGACGATCTCTTAATAAGTTTGCAAATACAATCACATGTTGGATGATCCGTTCACGACGCCCTTGTGGGAATATACGACAATCACGGTCAAAGTGACGCGCATTGGCGATCAGCATTCCCCAAAGTTTACGCGCTTCCCACCAACGGTCATAACAGGCGGTATTTTTAAAGCCTAGAAAAATAGAAAGCACCACACCAATCAGGGTAAAGCCAACCAAGGGTAATTCTGGAAAACGATATAAATTGGTATACTCAATGCCACCTACAATTGCAGAAATCAGCATCACAAAACCAAGCGGTGGCAGCACTTTAGGTAAAATCGTACCACGCCAAGAGAGTAATATTTTAAGGGTATCGTTTTGATCGCGGACAATCATACTTTTAAATCTATACTTTTTAGTGATCTTCACCGCTTCAAAGGTGCTTGTCAATCACATTTGTAGGGAAAGTTTTGGGTTTGATGAGTCCGTGTTCAGCAAAGGAGTAGCTTTGCTCAGCTGCAATGATCATATGATCCAATAATTCTATTTCAAGCAGTTGACAGGCTTTTAATATTTCTTGAGTTAAATCGTAATCTTCACGTGAAGGCTTGGCAAAACCTTTAGGGTGATTATGGGCAATAACGATAAAAGTCGCATGTTTTTGTATGACATATCGTAATAATTGATTGATGGAAATATTGCAGTAATTGATTGAACCATAAAATAGTTTTTTAAAACTCAATTTACGTAACTGGCTGTCTAAACACAGTACAGCAAAGACTTCTTGAGATTCTCCGATCAATTCATAACGTAAATAATCTCGGATTAAATCAGAACGACTCAAGTCTAAACCTTGGTTTAGTTGATGTTTTAAGTAACGCCGTCCCAGTTCTTTCACTGCCATCAGTTGTGAATACTTGCTTTCGCCAATGCCATGAAATTGTTTTAAATCGTCTAAAGACGAATCAAATACAGCATTTAAATGACCAAAATGTTGAATGAGTAAGCGTGCTAATTCAACAGCGGAGTGTTGTTTTGAGCCTGAGCGTAGAAAAATTGCAAGTAATTCTGCATCAGATAAGCTGTGCGCCCCTTGTAAGAGTAATCTTTCACGTGGACGTTCTTGTTCAGGCCATTGTTTGATTGAATGATTCATTATTTTTCACATTTTAAAATTATTTTACTTCTGATTTTTCTCCCTTGAATGACTTGGGAGATAGACTATTTAATGATATTGTGAGCGCCACTGCAACTGAAAGGTAGCCTGATAGTGAGTTTTGATCTCAGTGTATTTTCTAATAAAAATATTATCCTCGCTGTAACAGGTGGTATTGCCGCCTATAAAAGTGCAATCCTGGTACGTCGTTTAAAGGATTACGGCTTTAATGTACGCGTGGTCATGACCAAAGGTGCACAGGCATTTATTACCCCTTTAACTTTTCAGGCCTTATCAGGCAATCCAGTTCATACCGAATTATTAGATCCTGAAGCAGAAGCGGGAATGGGGCATATTGAATTGGCGCGTTGGGCTGATTTAATTTTAGTTGCACCTGCAAGTTGTGACACCATTGCAAAGTTCGCCGCGGGTTTGGCTGATGACTTGCTCAGTACTTTGTATTTGGCAACCAAAGCACCTGTTTGGGTTGCGCCTGCAATGAATCAGCAAATGTGGGCAGCTAAGCCGACACAACGTAATCTGAATACTTTAGTTGAAGATGGCGTACATGTGATTATGCCTGAAGCGGGTTCACAAGCTTGTGGTGATGTCGGTTTAGGGCGTATGCCTGAACCTGAAGATTTAGCTGAACAAGTTAAAAACTACTTCCATCAAGCACAACGTGCGATTGCTGAGAAGTTTGGCTTGCTTGCTGGAAAACGTGTGGTGATTACTGCAGGGCCAACACGTGAAGCGATTGATCCTGTGCGCTATATTTCCAATCACAGTACAGGAAAAATGGGCTTTGCCATTGCAGCAGCCTGTTATTCAGCAGGGGCAAAAGTGACACTATTGGCTGGTCCAGTCAGTTTAGATACCCCGAATGGTGTGCGTCGTATCAATGTTTCTTCTGCGATAAAAATGCTTGATGAAAGCATGCATCAGCTTGAGGAAGGCTGTGACGTGTTTATTGCAACTGCGGCTGTCGCTGACTATCGTGTGGCAGAAGTTGCGGAACATAAGATCAAGAAAGCGGGTGATGAGCTGAATGTTTCGTTGGTGAAAAACCCCGATATTGTGGCGACCATTGCGCAACAGTCAAAGCGCCCATTTATGGTGGGTTTTGCGGCAGAAACCCGGAATGTAGAGGAATATGCAGCAGGAAAATTGGTTGCCAAAAAACTCGATATGATTGCCTGCAATGATGTCTCACGTGCTGATATTGGTTTTGCTTCTGATCAAAATGCGATGACCGTGTTTTTTGCAGAACAGTACCAGATGAAAAAGCGTGATTTAGAGAAAGCCTCGAAACAAGAGATTGCACAACAATTGGTTGAAGCGATCCACGATGCCTTACATCATGAGATTGAACCAATTTAAGCCTTTTTCTGATTATTTCTGAATATAAAAATGCAACGAATTCGTTGCATTTTTATTTGCTATTTTTTGTGCTTTTAAACTATGTTTAATCTTGGAAATGGACAATAGCCACAATGGGCTTTTTTACACCCAACAATAGCCACAGTTTTAAGGAAGATCATAATGATCAAAAAAACTTTAGCCACCGTCATGATGATTTCTGCTTTAGGTTTCAGCTCAATGACTTTTGCTGCAACGCTACAACAAAATATGCAGGCATTAGGTAAAAACTATAAAGCATTTAATCAAACCAATAATGCCGCTGAAGCAAATAAAGCTTTAGATAATATGCGTGCTGCTGCAACGGACGCTAAAAAAGTCAAACTTAAAGGTCGTGGTTATGCCAGTGCTCCGACTTCGACTCAGTTATATGATCAATTGATTGCGCAAATTGATAAGACTCAAGCGCTAGTCAAAGGCGGTCATTTAGATCATGCCAAAATGGAAGGCAAGAAAATTGCTGAAATACGTGATCAAGGGCATAAGATCTATCAATAGTCTTATTGCGCAAATATGCATTTAGATGATTTATAAATAAGGTCAAAATTATAAATCATATATTTATATACTTTCATTAACGTGATTCATATGGTTATAACGCTTGCAATGCCACACTTTACAATTAAAGTTTAAATAGCTTTGCGTAGGCGATGCCTCACTTTTCAGAGATGAAAAGGTGACAAAAATCTTCCGTTGGGCGAGGGGTACGTCCTGTACCCCCGCCCAACAGCGACATCCATGTCGCCACACGATAGATCGACCATGTACGATTCAATAATACAAAGAATCAGGTAAATTTATATAGATTGCGTATGGACTACTTGTTTTTTGACGAACGTAATTTCGAAGAATAGATTTATCCATTTAAAAGCCGTTAGTTTTAATGACTAACGGTTTTTTATTGTGAGAGATTTTTAAACGATATTGAATCACTAAACTCAGCATGATTCGGATTTGCTCATTGCATAACAACTGTTAAGTTAGATGTAGAAAAGTGAGGAGAAATGCGATGCAACAGCACCATCAGTTTGAACGTATTGCAAAAGCCATTGAATACATTAAACACAATTTTAAAGCACAACCAAATTTAGATGAGGTGGCTGCGCATATTCATTTAAGCCCTGCACATTTTCAACGCTTATTTACAGAGTGGGCTGGTACCAGCCCTAAGAAGTTCTTGCAATATATCAGCATAGAACATGCAAAAAACTTGTTAAAACAAGAGCATTCGGTATTTGATGCGACTTATGATACAGGACTATCGAGCACCAGTCGGTTACATGATCTATTTATACAAATTGAAGGGATGACACCTGCTGAATACAAAAGTGGCGGAGAAAATTTAACCATCCACTACCAGTATGCTGAAACACGCTTTGGAATGGTTTTAGTGGCTTCAACAGCCAAAGGGATTTGTTTTATGTCTTTTGTGGAGCATGAGCAAGATGCCTATAGTGCACTCGTTGAGAAATTTCCTAAAGCAAGATTTTATCAGCAAGCAGATGCCTTACATGAACATGCTTTGGCCATTTTCTCATCTGAACAAAAACCATGGAGCCAAATTAAGCTGCATCTAAAAGGCACTGATTTCCAGCTTAAAGTTTGGGAGAGTTTGCTTAAAATTCCGATGGGGCAATTAGCAACCTATGAAGACCTTGCAGAACAGATTGGAAATCCAAAAGCTTCCCGTGCAGTCGGTACTGCGATTGGCAATAATCCAGTGGCTTTTTTAATTCCATGTCATCGTGTGATTCAAGCGACAGGTGTTTTAGGTGAATATCATTGGGGTAAAACACGTAAAGCCGCAATGATTGGCTGGGAAGGTGTGCAAGTACATGCCAGCGTTTAATTCACAACAAGCAACAGCGTTGCTCAATAAAATTGAGGGTTTAGATTGGGAGTCAATCCATGCTCAGATACATACACAAGGCTACTCAACCCTTAAAGACTTTTTATCTGATGAATTGTGTGAGTTGATCAAAAGTCATTATAACCATCAACAACTGTATCGAAAAACCGTCACTATGCAGCAACATTGTTTTGGATATGGCGAGTATAAATATTTTAATTATCCACTACCAAACTTGCTTCAACAGCTTCGAACTCAGTTTTATCCGTATCTGGTTCCTATCGCCAATGCTTGGTCTGATGCTTTAAAGTTGGATCGACAATATCCAGATTCACATCTTGAATTTTTACAACAATGCCAACAAGTGGGTCAAAATAAGGCCACTGTTTTGATTTTGCACTATCAGCAAGATGGTTTTAATACCTTACATCAAGATCTATATGGCGAGGTCTATTTTCCGATCCAAATGGTATTTGTTCTTAGTCAAGCCAATAGCGATTTTACCGGTGGTGAGTTGGTGTTGACTGAGCAAGTACCACGAGCACAGTCAAAAGCCATTGTTTTACAACCTGATCAAGGGGATGTGTTAATTTTTACCACGCAGTTTAGACCCAAGAAAAGCACTCATGGCTATTATCGAGTCAATATGAAGCATGCTGTCAGTCAGGTGCGTACAGGGGAGCGTTATACATTGGGGATTATTTTTCATGATGCTGTGAGTTAAATGATGATTAAGCATGATGACATTGAGCGTTTGGCGTTATATCGAAAAATCAGGAATGCTGAAATTTTATTTGCAGGCAATCAAAAGCTAAAAATTTATGGACGTTTAAACTGTGGTTCGGGCAAGCGTATGTTAAAAGCCAATCGGGTGTTCTTTAGTAGTGAAGCCGAAGCCTTGGCATTGCAATTCCGCCCGTGTGGACATTGTATGAAATCAGCCTATGTGAAATGGAAAAATGCAACAACTTGAGTTTCTAACCGATCCCCATGAGAATTTGCTTCCACAAGATGGAACAGTGAATTATTTCGGAAAAATCATGGATGAAGCCATCGCCAATGATTATTTTGAGCAATTGCTAACGCATATTGAATGGCAAAATGACCAAGCGATTATTTTTGGCAAAAAGATTATCACCAAACGGAAAGTGGCTTGGTATGGAGATCGTGCTTTTGAATACACTTATTCAAATAGCTCCAAATATGCCTTGCCATGGACTGAAGAATTAATCGAACTGAAAAAACAGATTGAATTGATCACGGGTGAAACATTTAATTCTTGTTTGCTGAATCTTTACCATACAGGTGAAGAGGGTATGGCATGGCACAGTGATGGTGAAACAGATCTAAAAAAGAATGGTGCAATTGCATCTTTAAGCCTAGGCGCGGTTCGAAAATTTGCCTTTAAACATAAAAATAGCCAAGAAAAGATTGAGGTTTTTCTCGAAAATGGCAGTTTGCTGGTCATGAAAGACACCACACAAACATATTGGTTGCACCGCTTAGCCCCAACAAAGAAAGTGCATACGGCTCGGATTAATCTAACCTTTAGAACAATCGATGAATCATGATTTTTCCTCACGGATAAGCCAAACAATTGCGGCAAAAATAAAATTGATTAAACTCCCATAAAAAATAAAACTGTAGGGAATCATGTTGAGTAAAACTTGAGAATAACTTAGTGGATAAAAGGGATACATATCTGCATGCATCAAAGCATCTAAAAAAATATGACTAAAACTACCGACCAAAGCACTGACTGTCGCCACTTGCCATGTGATCTGCCAGTTTGCTTGTTTGAATAAGTTGCGTAAGCAAAACTCACTCATTACTTTACCTATGGGGACTGCAAGCAAAGCAATCAACAAAGCACCAAGTAAATTATGGGTATATAAATGGAGTGTGGTCCAGCCTCGAATGATGCCAAATAGAGGTTCTATATCCATCAAAACCTGAACACCAGAGAAAATTAACAAGCTAAATTTTTTATTTGCAATGGCTTTACAGCTTGCGCCTAAGCCCAAATGTAAGGGAGTAAATGGCATTGTTATTGTTCATGCTTATTATGATGTTTAAATTATAAAAAATTGCATCACCCACGGTTGTGAAGTTTGGGTGATTTTTATCTGATCAAACATAAAAAAGACCGCATAGTGCGGTCTTTTAAACTTAATTATTGAGAAATTAAGCTTGGCCTTCAGCAGCAGCGCCTTGGGCACGTTCCATATTTGCTTCAAACTCTGCATCAAAATTGATTGGCGTAAGAAGTAATTGAGGGAAGCTACCTTTCGTTACAAGATCATTAACTGCTTCACGCAAGAATGGGAACAAAATGTTCGGGCAGTAAGCACCTAAGATGTATGGAAGACGGTCTTCTTCAATACCATCAATCAAGAAAATACCTGATTGTGTTACATCGACGATAAATGCTGTATCGCCTGCATTATTCGCTTGCACAACAACTTTTAAAGACACTTCAAAGTGGGTTGCATCCACTTTTTCAGCAGCAGAAGACAAGTTGATGTTTAATTCAGGTTGCCATTCTTTGGTAAAAACTTGAGCCCCAGGTACTTCAAAAGAAATGTCTTTTGTATAAATACGTTCTAAAGCAAGTTGTGGTTGAGCTTGTTGTTCTTCACTCATTCTTTATTCCTTAAATTTTAAGAAGTGATTCATTAATTAAGTTGTGGATTAACCAAGTAACTCATCGAGTTTGCCGGCTTTTTCTAAAGCATAAAGCTGGTCAAAACCACCGATAAATTCATTATTAATAAAAATTTGTGGCACTGTACGGTGTCGAGTTTTCTGGATCAGTTCAGTCTTAACTTCAGGTGCTTCTTCATCGAGATTGATTTCGGTAAAAGCAACACCTTTACGCTCAAGTAGAGATTTCGCACGTACACAGTATGGGCAAAAAGTTGTTGAATATACTTTTACTTCAGCAGTCATGTTGAGCTCCTTAAGCTTATTTTTTAGCTTTAACTAATGGCAAGCCTTGGGCTTTCCAGTTACTGATACCACCATCAAGACGATAGCTGTCTGCATGGCCGACTTGTTGCAAAGCACTTCCTGCAACTTGACCTAAGTTACAGATAAATACTAAAGGACGGTCAGCAGTTTTTAACTCTTCAATGTGACTGGCAATTTGACTGTATGGAATGTTGCGACTGCCACTCACATGACCTTCACGGAAATCTTTAGCATCGCGCAAATCAATCAACATCGCATTTTTAGCCTTCACTAAAATACCAAGTGATTGTGGCGAAATCTTACGACCACTGCGTTGTCCTTCAAAAATAAAGAACAAGATCGCCAGTACCCCTAAAATACCAAATAAGAAGGGGTGATTCCCCATAAACTCAAACCAACGTTCCACAAGTCACCTAATTACAATCAAAAATTGCGTCGAGTATAGCGTATATATATGGTGATCAAAATCACCGCTTCAAGGTTCTCAAAGAAGAAATTTAATTTTTTTGTTGCGCATCAGTGATTTCTTCAATTAAACGTAAATAACTTTCATGTCGTCTGGCTAGAATTTCACCATTTTCTACCGCTTTTTTAATTGCGCACTGTTTCTCATGCGTGTGGGTGCAATTACGATATTGGCAATGTCCAATCAAGTTAGAGATTTCAGGAAAGCCTGCATCAATCTTTTCTAGACTCAAATGCCAAAGCCCAAATTCACGGATGCCGGGCGAGTCAATTAAAGCACCATTTTCACCAAAACGAATCAAACGAGTAGAGGTGGTTGTATGTTGTCCGAGCGCCGAGTTTTCAGAAATAATATTGGTCTTCTGTTCTGCATCAGGAACGATGACATTAATCAGGGTACTTTTGCCGACACCTGATTGCCCAACGAAAGCAACGGTTTCATTGTCGATTCGTTGCTTTAATTCGCTAATATCACCTTCAGACTGAGTGATCAGTACTTCATAGCCCAAGTCTTGATATTCTTTAATGAGATCTAAAATAGGATCATTTTCTTTGAGTAAATCTGATTTGTTTAACACCAAAAGGACTGGAATATCCGCATCTGCACATGCCACTAAATAGCGATCAATTAGCGTGGGTGCTGGCTCAGGCAGAGTTGCAAAGACAATGACAATTAAACTGATATTGGCTGCAACAGGTTTAACTTTATGATAACGATCGGGACGCGTTAACAACGATGTCCTTGGATGAATGGCAGTGATGATGCCTAAGCCTGTATTTGGATCTGCTTGCCACTGAACTTTGTCGCCTGTCACTAACAGCTCTAAATTGGTTCGTGTATGACAGCGCCAAACACTGCCTAATTCAATCGGTTTCCAAAAGGGTTCTGGATCACCTTCATTGACGATGGGTTTTTGCGGATGTTGAGTAGGAACAGAAAGGGCTTGTACTTCGAGTTGTCGTCCATAATGCTGAACAACAAGACCTTCAAGGTCATTGGAAGTGTCGATTTCTTCTTGACGTGTTTTATGTTGTTTCTGAATGCGGCGTTGCTGCTGTTCAGTTAAACGACGTTTACGAATTAAAGCCATTCATATCCTAAAAACCTTAAAAATGAGAAGGCAAAAATACCATGACAGGCGAATGAATTACAGCGAAGATGCAAGAAATTTGCTACTATTCATTTTTTATTGGCCTAATAAGATTGCACTATATGAGCAGCACTCCGGATACCCGCTTAATTTGGATCGACCTAGAGATGACAGGTTTAGATACAGATAATGACAAGATCATTGAAATTGCGACAATTGTAACAGATGATCATTTGAACATTTTGGCGGAAGGCCCTGTGCTCGCAGTGCATCAATCAGATGTTATCCTCAATGCCATGGATGAGTGGAACACCAAACAACACGGTCAGTCAGGTCTGATTGAACGGGTGCGTCGTAGTAAACTCACAGCGCAAGATGCAGAGCAGCAAACCTTAGAATTTTTGAAGAAATGGATTAATCCTAAAACTTCGCCAATGTGTGGTAATTCAATCTGCCAAGATCGCCGTTTTATGCACCGTTTAATGCCTGAGCTTGAACAATTCTTCCATTATCGTAATTTGGACGTGTCTTCAGTGAAAGAGTTAGCAAAACGCTGGAGACCTGAAATTATGAGCGGTCTAAAGAAAAATGCTTCACATTTGGCAATGGATGATATCCGCGATTCGATTGCTGAACTTAAATATTATCGTCAGTATTTCTTTATCGCCAATCAAGATTAATCATTTGAGTGGTTAAATCTCATTACATATCAGATTGAAAGAAGAGGCTTTTTAGCCTCTTTTTTTGCTATGCATTTTGGTTTTTTAAGCTATACTAAAGCTGATGTCCTCTGACAACTCGTTACAAAAAATAGCAAGCAGTTCAAATTGTTTGCATAAAAAACGTTTTAATATCCTTATATATATTTGAATTATTACAAAGAGATTGACTATGCAAAGTAATAACCCAATTTTAACGCGTGCGGAAACGTATGCAGATTATGAACAGCCAATGACTGTACAAGGCGCAATTCAAAAATCAGTTTTATTGACTGTTATTGCGGCCATACTCGGTGTTGGAATTTTTTTCTATAGCTTTACCACAATGAATGTTGGAATTGCCTATGCTGCCGCAATGGTTGGTGCAATTGGTGGTTTGATTCTTGGATTGGTTGCTACATTTAAGCCGAATACGGCACGTGTTTTAGCTATTCCTTATGCGTTCTTTGAAGGTGCATTTTTGGGTGGTGTTTCAGTGATCTTCCAACTGAAGTTTCCGGGCGTACCATTACAAGCACTTTTAGCTACATTTATCACAACTTTAGTGATGTTTGGTTTATATAAATTCCAAATTATTCGTGCAACTGAAAAATTTAAATCTATTGTGATTTCAGCATCTATCGCAATTGCATTGGTTTTTGTGGTGCAGTTCATTATGCGTTTGGCTTTTGGTTCAAGCATTCCATTCTTATTTGAAAGCAGCATTTTAGGTATTGGTTTTGCTGCATTTGTTGCAGTGATCGCATCATTGAACTTGATTCTTGATTTCGATTTGATTGAATCTGCTGCTGCACAACGTGCACCGAAAGCCTATGAATGGTTATGTGGTATCGCTTTATTGGCAACATTGGTATGGATGTACTATTCATTCTTACGTTTATTGAGCTTGTTGCAAGGTGATGATTAATCATTCCCTTTATATAGATTGATAGATTTGAAAAGGCGCACTCGATTCAGTGCGCTTTTTTTATGTTTTTAGTAAACTTTTAAAAAAAGATGCATTATGCAATTTAGTTATGGGTCAAGACTTGGCATTATGCTTACAAAATTGATCAGGTGAGAATTTCATGGCACAAGGACTATTGGCAGGTAAACGCTTTTTAATCGCGGGTATTGCAAGTAAATTATCCATTGCATTTGGTATTGCTCAGGCATTACATCGTGAAGGTGCAGAACTCGCATTTACTTATCCAAACGATAAACTAAAAAAACGTGTAGATGATTTTGCAGAACAATTCGGTTCTACTTTAGTTTTCCCTTGTGATGTTGCTGTGGATGCTGAAATTGACCATGCATTTGCTGAATTAGCAAAGCATTGGGATGGTTTGGATGGTGTTGTACATTCAATCGGCTTTGCACCTGCGCATACACTTGATGGTGATTTCACGGACGTCACAGATCGTGAAGGTTTTAAAATTGCTCATGACATCAGTGCTTATAGTTTTGTTGCTATGGCACGTGCAGCAAAACCTTTATTGTTGGCTCGCCAAGGCTGTTTATTGACTTTAACTTATCAAGGTTCAGAGTCTGTTATGCCAAACTATAATGTTATGGGTATGGCGAAAGCATCTTTGGAAGCAGGTGTACGTTATTTAGCATCAAGCTTAGGTGCTGAGGGTATCCGTGTAAATGCAATTTCAGCAGGTCCAATCCGTACTTTAGCGGCATCTGGGATTAAATCTTTCCGTAAAATGTTAGATGCCAATGAAAAAATTGCACCGTTAAAACGTAATGTTACGATTGAAGACGTAGGTAATGCAGCCTTATTCCTATGCTCACCTTGGGCAAATGGGATCACTGGTGAAATTCTCTATGTCGATGCTGGTTTTAATACGGTCGGTATGAGCCAGTCAATGATGGACAGTGAATAGCATTTAGTCTATATAACAATTTGAATTAAAAACATAAATCTCAACATTAAGCATTTAATGTTGAGATTTTTTTACAAATTTTAAAAAATTAACCGATCAATAAACTAGGATTCAATCGTTTTTTTTGATTAAATATTCATAAATATTAATATTATTTTAAGTTTGATAAGAAAATGAATTTTGCCAATATATTTTCGGCTCTGCAACACCTTGGATTGACTGCGCAAAAACGAGCCTTGCATATCCAATTTAGCAATCCTGATTTGACTGCTCAAGTCTTCTTACAACGTATCGATGGACAACATGGTCTAAACCAAGGTGTGTCTGTTGAACTGATTTGCCTTGCCACTTCGGCTGTGATTCCACTTAAACAATTTATCGGTAGCCAAGTGGCCATTGATCAAGTCACAGATCATGGACAACTGTTTCGTAGCACAGGGGTGATTACCGAAGCGGCACAAGGGCAGAGTGATGGCGCACTGACGTTATATAAACTCAAACTCGAAGATGCCACTTCATTGTGGCATAAACGCCGTAACAGCCGAGTGTTTATGAATAAGTCGGTTGTGCAAGTCATAGAAACGCTGTTTAAAGAATGGCAAGACAAAAGCCCGCTCTTTGCATCGAGTCTAAGCCTCGATAAAAGTGGACTGAAAAAAGACTACGATATCCGACCATTCATTATGCAGAGCAACGAAAGTGACTATGCATTTTTAACTCGCTTGATGCGCAGTGAAGGGATTAACTGGTTGATTGATGAAGCACAATTGATTGTACCAAGCGCTGCGACTCAAATTCAGCCACAAAAACTGCGCTTGGTGGATGATAATAACGAATACAAAGCGCTAGAACGAAGAAAGATCCGCTTCCATCGCAGCAGTGCCACAGAACAACAAGACAGTATCACCAGCTTTATTGGGCAACGTAGCTTACAACCCACCGCTGTCCACGTACAACGCTGGCAAGCAGATGTTTTAGAGCAAGAAGAGGGTGCAGGCAGTGTTCAAAGCAAACACCAACACAGTCAAAACCAGAATAATGCCAGTCTCGGTTTAGAACAGGCTTGGCATATTAGTCCAGCATGGATTCAAGACCTCAATGGTGAAGATCAAGCAACCGCTTCAAATAACAATCAGATTGAAAAGATCAACCAAAACCTCAGTCATTATTACGATGCTCAATCCAAACAATTCATTGCTAACTCCACTGTACGCGATGCGCAAGTGGGGTACTGGTTTGAATTAAACGAACACCCAGAAATAGACCAACACAGTGGCTCAGACAAAGAGTTTCTGATCACGTCAAAGACATTCTATAACCAGAACAACTTACCCAAAGACCTGAGCGAGCAAATCAATCACTTGCTCCAACAGAGCAATTGGGTCAATTCAAATGTAGACTCAAACAACCCAGAGCGCCAAGCCAATCAATTGGTACTACAACGCCGTAATATCACGACTGTTCCGGAATACCACCCACTACAACATCGTCCTAGTACCCATCCACAACGAGCCAAAGTAGTTGGACCAAGTGGAGAAGAAATTCATGTCGATGAATGGGGACGTATTAAAGTTCGCTTCCTATTTACCCGCAATGAAGATCATAGTCATGATGGTGGTGCAGGGAGCAATGACAACGACACTGATTCCGCTTGGGTGGATGTACTGACCCCGTGGGCAGGTGAAGGCTATGGTGCGCGGTTCTTACCGAGGATTGGTGAGATTGTCGTGATAGATTTCTTTGATGGCAATATCGATCGACCATTTGTGGTGGGGCGTATCCATGAAGCGCAACGAAATCCAACGAAATTTGATGACAAAGGCCAATTGCCTGATACCAAAAAACTGGCAGGGATCAAAAGTCGAGAAGTTAAAGGCAGTGGCTATGGCCAGCTTAGATTTGACGATACCACAGACCAAATCAGCAGCCAGCTACAAAGCAGTCACGGCGCGAGTCAACTTAACCTTGGTAATCTGAGTCATCCTAAAGAAACTGATACCAGTGAAGGACGAGGCCAAGGCTTTGAACTAAGAACAGACCAATGGGGAGCGTTACGAGCTGGGCAAGGCCTACTACTCAGTACCTATGCTCAAGATTCAGCTTCAGGCAATCACCTTGATGCAGCAGCAGCGAAAAGTCAGTTAGAAAGCAGCTTCAATAACTCTAAAGCCTTAAGTGAAGTTGCCAAGAATCAGCAAACTGATCCTTTGGAGGTGTTGGAAAGAATAAAAGGATTTATCAATACACTAGACCAACAAGATCCGAAAAAAGCAAATGCATTTAAGTCTGCGGTGATGATGTTGGCTTCCCCTAATTCGATTGCGCTTGCCAGTAACGAAGATATTCATCTTTCAGCAGATGGGCAAATCAGTCATACCGCAGGCGACAGTATCAACCTAAGTACACAAAAGGCTTTGATTGGGCATGCCAGTGCTAAGATCAGTCTTTTTGCGGCACAGGAAGGGGCAAGGTTATTTGCTGGAAAAGGCAAAGTTGAACTTCAAGCTCAAGATGGTGGTGCAGATGTGATTGCACGCAAAGGTATTCAAATCATTTCGACCGAAGACGCGGTTTATATCATCAGTCCGAAAGAGATTAAGTTGATTGGTGATGGTTCTGAACTAAAGATCAATGGTTCAGGGGTATTTTCAACTACAGGTGGTTTGTTTGAGGTGAAGTCGGGGCAACAGAAGTTTACCAGTGGTGCGAAGATTAATTCAGACATTCCTCAACTTCCTATTTGTGAAATGCGTGTTTCTGGTGCTGCGGCAAAAGGTGATGCTTCTGTGGAGCTTTCATAATGTTATTAGAGCCTATACATCCAAAAGAAGTGATTGAGTATGATTACGTTATTATTGACCCGAATCTAAATGCTCAATATTTTTATGAAGTGGAAGCTCAACTTAAGTCTTTAGCACCTAATTATGCGAAGAATGTACAGCATGTTTTTCCGTATTTATTGCGCTTAAATTCAGTTGATGCTTCGCTTGTTGATGAAATAAAGCAACATGATCAAAATCAGATCAAAGCGGGGCTTTCACCTTTTTTTCTAATGACGTTTAAAAGTGTTCCAACTCGAGAACCTGATATTGTTAATCACTTAAAACAAAATTTAGTCTATGAAGTAGGCACTAAGAAGTATTTGTATCGGTTTTTTGATCCGAAAATTTGGATGCTACTCAATTATTTTGAGAGTCAGGATTTTTTATGGATCAATAAATATTTTAAAAATATTGAATTTAATTTCTTAAATGAAACATTGTGCTTTGACGCTGGATCTGAGGGGGATTTTATTCAACAGCCTGATCATGATTTATTGGACAAAATCAGTGTAAACAACAGAGTATTTGAAAAGTTAAAATTCAAGACTGACGACCTGCCAGCATACTTTTTAAAAGTTAGTCAGATTTTTAATTATGCAGACTTAATAAAAAATAAAGGGATTTTGACCAAGGATGATGCTGTAGCATCCATTTTTCATGCAGATTTAATCGGTGAAAGCTTTCTTGAAACCCACTTTTTTCAACGTTTAACAGAAAGTCCCAAAGGCTATGAACAGGCAAGCAAACAGCTTTCAACGTCTGAGTGGGATGATTTTTTTAAAAAACAAAATATTGATGATGAAAATTTAAAAAATAAGGTGATGTATGGATTCTAAGAGTTGTGATTTTTGTAAAAGAGATATTGGCTTAAAGATTTTTGTGAATCGCTATATATTTTCATCAACAGGTACAAATATTCCACTTGATATGGCTGAAAATCAAAGTGAATTGTATGAAATAGAGGATATAAAATCAGATATCAAAGAATATTTATCGGGTTTAGAAGAAACCAAGTTTGATTTTATTAACTCCTATAAGCCACCTAGTCCGCAAGCTTCAACAGCCACGTCAGCTTTAGAAGCATCTAGTCATGGTTCAGAAAATAATCTTGAAGCACCAGTTGAGTCTCTGAATACGATTAGGGTAACAGCCACAAAGGGTAGTTATAGTTATCCTAAACACAAAACTGAAACATCAATGGAACAGTATGGTTTTAAAGGGAGTACTTTAAGAAAAGGTTTTTTATATGTTTTCCTAAAACACTTAAACCAATGGCAAGAATATAAAATTTCTGAAAAGGGCTTTTTAAAACGTATTAATGAATCAAATTATGATCAAGATTACTCATCTAGACCCTTAGTTTTAATGGAGCAGGGTGATGAGCCTTGCATGAATATTAAGCATAGAGCAAATGCTTTAACGATCGTTGTACCCAAACCCAATGAAGCCTCTTTTGTATATTTGAAATATTCTGAAAACGCATGGAGCAAAGCAACGAAGCTGAGAAACAAGTCACCTGAATTTTACGAAAAATATATGGATAAATTTGACGTAAAAAAATTTATTGCAGGACAATACGAAAAAGGCACATTCCCAATGAAGGCGGGAATTGAGAATTTTTGTGCAGATTATATAACAATATGGAAGTCGGGTGAAAAAGGTGAAGGGATTTTAGAAAACAGTCTATTAAAAAATAATATATCAAAAGAATTATTTTCATATTCAGAGTATTTTTCCTATCTGTCAGGGAAGACACCTAAAGATATACTTGAATACATAATGAATGAAAATCGAGAGATTAATCAAGTAAAACTAAATAACATGGAATATGCGCTATTCGCAGATTCAAATATGAATGATTCATTTCTTAAAGAGCATAGCAAAGAGGAGCTCACCGAGGCTTTATCAAATGATGCAAAAGCAAGAATACTTTTTGGAGCTGTATTTGCGATTGATGACCCTGTTGGCGTAGTGATGGATATTTCAGCTCAAGTCGCAAATCAAATGATGAGTGACGAAGATTATACGGATGATGAAAAAACTGTTAACACATTAGAAGTGTTAAAAAATAACTTTGGGATTAATGATTATCCTTACTTTACCAATGAAGAATTAAAACGAAAAGAAGAAGCGAAAGAGCTTAATCGTATGCTTAACGGTCCTGAAGGAGCTTATGGTGAGTTAATATATGAGATACAAAATGAAAAAAAATCTGTAGAAGAACTCAATGCCGAGGAGCGAGCGCAAAAAGCAGCAGAACAAATAGGAAAAAATAAAGAATGGAATACAAAATATATTCAATATATTGATTCAAATAGATTTAGTGCGGGTTTAGCCACGCTTAAGCAGAAAAAGCAACAGCAGACAGCCTATGCGGATGAATTGGATGGAATAGGTCAGGAGTTTCTTAAGGAAAGCGTAATTGCGGACCATTTTTTCTTTAACCAAGAAAAAGATAATTTAGTTGATGGTGTTTCTCTTGGCATGTGTGTCAATCTAGTTTTAGAAAGTAGCAAATTATGTCCAAAAATGAATAAATACATGGGGCAATACTTATACAACACGCGAGATCCTAACAATTACTTTTTAAATTTTCTTGCTTTAAATTCAAATGGACTTCGTCAAAAGTTAAATGAACAAATTAATAAATGGTCGCTGACTAATTTAAATGGAGCTTTTGCTACACAGCCTTTTGGGGATTTCATCAATTCCTTTCATGGCTTTTTAAGTACAGCTCGAACGGAAGAATTAAAATTTACATTGTTGACAAATATCAGCAAAGCCTTTTTGAACATCATAGGGTTATCTGCCCCGAATGCTTTAGCTGCTCATCCCTTCCAGCCTTTAATGATTTCAATGTTTAGTTTGTCTGAAATCAAGTCTGAGCGTATTACTTTTACGAACAAAAGCGATTTCAACACGAAAATGCGAAATTATTATAGATCACATCAAAATATAGTGGGTAAAGATAATGGTCTAGGCAATGTCATAAAAAATAGTGATTGGGACTATCTATATGACAAATACAAACATCTTAAATATATAGATGTGCCACGTTTAGAAGTAAATCCTGAGTTTGAGAGAAATTTACCCAAAAACTTTAGAGAAGCTGTAAAAAAGCATGCTGAGTTATTAAAAAAACAAAGTACGATGAATGTCAGTGTCATTGCAGAAGATGTTATAGAGCCAAGCCCAAGCTCAGATTATTTTAAATTCTTTATGATTAAAGTCGCCATTGTTGGCTTACAAGGTTGGGCAATTTGTACTGTTTTTAGTCAAAGTTTTGACAATAAATATGAAAAAGTTGGTCGTAGAAGTGCTGCTGTGATTGGTCTAACCATGTCGACTGTAGAAGCAGTGGGCGCACTGTTGAATTCAAGTGATAAAATCACGTCAAAATCTCGGCTGTTAAAGTCAATGAATAGTTTTATTCTTGAATTAACGACATCGAATAAAAACAGTGTAAAAGGGTTGGTATGGCGAGGTTTTGGATTATTTGCAGGATTAATTTTTGGTGGATTTGACGTATATAATGGATATATGGCTGCCAGTAATGGTGAGAAATCATTTGGAATTGTGTTGGGTTTAAGCGGAGTTTTCGTTATCGGTGGTTCTATAGCCATTTTCTTACTGAATCCATTAGGATGGATAGCAATTGCTGTAGGGATTATTCTTTCTTTAATTGCCTATTTTGTAAAAGAGAACAATATCCAAATATGGATTCAACGATGCCTACTATCGACCAATACTGAAAAGAAAAGATTTAGCGATATCTTCGAGCAAACAGATCAGTTAAAGACGATTGTACCCCCTGCAAACAAATAATTTATAATGGCTCTCTAATGAAAAGTAAAATTAAAAAACATGTGTTTGGTTATGATGTATTTAAAAAAAACATACCTTTTTCCAAATTAGATGAAGGTGATGTACTTTTAAATCCTCATGATGAGTTTAAACGTAATCATAACTGGTCTTTTCTAAGAATGAATGATGATTATATAGAACTTATAGATCAGTCATATGCAAGACTTGGAAAAGGCTTAAGCCCATTTATATTTGTAATTCCACTTATGTTAATTGCATTATATTTTTTATACTTATATTTTACTCTTGGTGGTGATAGTAATGATTCAATATTTATAACTTTCTTGATTGTAACTTCTGTTGTTTTTATAATATGGTTTTGCTTTTTTGTTTTTTTTCGTCCTTTTTATAAATATGATTATAAGAAACCATTATGTAAACCGATCTTGTTTAACCGAAAAACTGGTAAGGTATTTTTTTATTTAACTGATGCTGAATATATCGAGCGAGATTGGAAGGATGTTGTTTATGTGATGGGGAATAGCTTTGGTCTTTCAGGTGCACCTTTAAGAGAGCTTAGAGCGCATATCGTTGAAGAAGGTATTTTAAAACATACTTTTGTTATTGGCTTCCCGATGATGGGTATATTCCGTACCCAAGGCTTATGGTCATTTATATGTCATTTTATGCATAAAGGGCCAGAAGAATTGTATCCAAAGCCTAATCCGATGTATGGAACAATAGATCCGTTTACGCAATTAACATTTTGCCAACAGGTCATTGGTGCAAAAGAAAGTTATCGGGATACGTGGAAATCATTTCGAATTATTTATCATGATAATTGGGTTCCTGCTTTATTTTCTTTTCCTTTTGATCTTGGTAATTTTATTGCAAGACGAATATTGCTTAATATAAAGCCTCTACCTGTATGGCATAAAGAGGTTATCCTTAAAAATAAAATGGAACAACAACGTCCAGAGGAGATCAGCTTTAAAGACAACTTTGAATTTAGTATGTTTGAGATGAAAGATAAATGATAAAGCGCGCAAGCGCTTTGATTTTTTGGAATTAAAAAAGAAAATTATATTTTTTGATAGCTTGATATTTGGAAGCATCAGTAAAATGGTTACATGATGAAAAATAAAATTAAAAAACATGTGTTTGGTTATGATGTGTTTAAAGAAAACATACCTTTTTCAAAATTAGATAAAGGTGATGTACTGTTAAATCCTCATGATGAGTTTAAACGTAATCATAACTGGTCTTTTTTAAGATTGAATGATGATTATATTGAACTGATCGATCAATCTTATGCAAGGTTAGGGAAGGGAGTCAGTATTTTAATAATGTTGTTTCCTGTATTTTTAATTTCACTTCATTTTATATATTTTATTTTTAATATAGGTGGGGATGAAAATCTTGGTATCTCATTTTTAATAATATTTATAATATTTTTGATATGGCTACTTCCATTAATTTCTACTCTTATACCATACTTTAAGCATGATCATAAAAAACCTATTTGTAAACCGATTTTATTTAACCGAAAAACAGGCAAAGTATTTTTTTATTTAACTGATGCTGAGTATATCGAGCGAGATTGGAAAGATGTGGTTTATGTGATGGGGAATAGCTTTGGTCTTTCAGGTGCACCTTTAAGAGAGCTTAGAGCACATATTGTGGAAAATGGTATTTTAAAACACACATTCGTCATTGGTTTTCCTATGATTGGTATCTTTCGTACCCAAGGTTTATGGTCATTTATATGTCATTTTATGCATAAGGGACCAGCAGAACTATATCCAAAGCCTAATCCGATGTATGGAACAATAGATCCGTTTACGCAATTAACATTTTGCCAACAGGTCATTGGTGCAAAAGAAAGTTATCGGGATACGTGGAAATCATTTCGAATTATTTATCATGATAATTGGGTTCCTGCTTTATTTTCTTTTCCTTTTGATCTTGGTAATTTTATTGCAAGACGAATATTGCTTAATATAAAGCCTCTACCTGTATGGCATAAAGAAGTTATTCTTAAAAATAAAATGGAGCAACAACGTCCAGAGGAGATCAGTTTTAAAGACAACTTTGAATTTAGTATGTTTGAGATGAAAGATAAATGATAAAGCGCGTAAGCGCTTTGATTTTTAAAAATTAAAAAGAAAATTATATTTTTTTGAGCTTAATATTTGGAAGTATAAGTAAACATGGTTGCATAATGAAAAGTAAAATTAAAAAACATTCGTTTGGTTATTATGTTTTTAAAGAAAATATACCTTTTTCTAGATTAGATGAAGGTGATGTACTTTTATCTCCCTATGATGAATTCAAACGTAATCATAACTGGTCTTTTCTAAGCATGAATGATGATTATATTGAACTTATAGATCAATCTTATGCGAGGTTAGGAAAAGGAATAAGTCTTTTAGTTTTTATATCACCTTTAATATTTTTTATAATTGGTTGCTTGGTCTACATGTTGGTTAAACCATTTTATAATGAAGGTGTTTTCTTATATATATTTATTGTATTTGTTTATTTATTCTTATTGTTTTTTACATTATATGGTTTTTTGAGTCCATACTTTAAGCATGATCATAAAAAATCTATTTGTAAACCGATTTTATTTAACCGAAAAACAGGCAAAGTATTTTTTTATTTAACTGATGCTGAGTATATAGAACGAGATTGGAAAGATGTTGTTTATGTGATGGGTACAAGCTTTGGGCTTTCTGGATTTACCTTGAGAGAACTTAGAGCGCATATTGTTGAACATGGTCTGTTAAAACATAGTTTTGTCATTGGCTTTCCTATGATTGGTTGGGGTAATACCCAAGGCTTATGGTCATTTATTTGTCATTTTATGCATAAAGGACCAGAAGAATTGTATCCCAAGCCTAATCCGATGTATGGAACGATAGACCCTTTTACTCAATTGACATTTTGTCAGCAGGTCATTGGTGCAAAAGAAAGTTATCGAGATACATGGAAGTCATTTCGAATCATTTATCATGATAACTGGGTTCCTGCTTTATTTTCCTATCCTTTTGATGTGTGTAATTTTATTGCAAGACGAATATTGCTTAATATAAAGCCTCTACCTATATGGCATAAAGAGGTCATCCTTAAAAATAAAATGGAAAAAGAACGACCAGAGGAAATTAGTTTTAATGACAACTTTGAATTTAGTATGTTTGAGATGAAAGATAAATGAAAAATCCATGGTATTTCGTTCCTCGTACAAAAGTTGGAGAAAGTGTAAAGAAGTATCAACTCTTTAAACTCGATACTTTTGAACTCAAACGTGTGATCAATCATAACTTTTCTGTTATTCAGATGAATTCGACATTTATAGAATTTATTAATAAAGAGTATATTTGGATTGGAAAGTCATTTATTTATTCTTTATTAATGGGTATCCCCGTACTTGTAATGAGTATTTTCTTTATATATTTGATTTTTTTTGATTATGGTGAAATAGATTATATTATGTGGTTTGGAGCCATATCTATTTTTATTGCAAGCTTATATATTCTTCTAACGATGCTTCAGCCATTGATAAGGAGTGAACTCCTTAAACCTCTATACAACTCTATAATTCTAAATAGGAAGAACAAAGAAATAACTTTCAGTAAAAGTAATGAAATCCTGCAATTAAAATTAAGTGATCTTTATTTTGATATCGTTCAATCACAAGGTGTAGTGGGGCTACCGCTATATGAGTTACATGCCTATATACTTGATGGTGAAGTGATAAAACATGATATACAGTTGGGTACACCCAATATTCATAAAGACTATATAGAAGGCTTTTTACTATTTATAAAAACTTATGTAGAACAGGGGCCTGAACCACTGTACTACAGAAAAGGGATAGATGATCCTGAGCAAGATTATAAAAGTAAATTAACATATTGTTATGATATTCAAGAGAAAAAAGAATCCTTTAAGCAAAGTTGGCAAACCGTGTTTATCAATCATTTTCAGACACCACTCTATGCGATTATTTTTGCCATACCTGAATTTATTCGGTTCTTTGGACGACGAATCACAGTTCTTTTTTCAAAACCATTTTATTGGAGTGAACAGCTTAAAAAAGATAATTCCGTAGATGAAAATGATCCATATATAGTGACAGCAAAAGACAATTTAAAATTTGGTTTCTTTAGCGTGAAAGATAAATAAAAAGATTAAAATTAATTTTTATCTTTAATTATATTAATGGGTTAAATATGATAAATGGCAATTTGCAATACCCAGCTTATAAGAATAGTAGGGTATTGACCCAAAAAGAAAACATAGCATGAAAAAAAGCCCCTCAGGGCTTTCTTATCTCAACACATTCTTAAGGTAATTGCTTAATCGGACTACCACCCAAAGCTTGCATCAAAGTGACATAAGCATTGTATTGGCTTTGCTTTGCTTGGACTAAAGACAAACGAGCACTACGCGTGGTTTCTTGAGCATCCAAAACATTTTTTAAAGCAATTGCACCATTACGATAGCGTACATTGGTCAAACGTTCTGTTTTTTCCGCAAGTTCCAAGTTCTTTTGTTGAAAGGCGACTTGTTTATCTAGCTCTGTACGATTCGACAATGCATTTTCAGTATCCGCAAAAGCTTGGTACAAGGTATTGCGATATTGAACAATGGCTTTTTCATAGTCCAGTTCACTGATCTTTAAATTCTTTTGCATATCATTATATTGTAAAAACGGCAGGCTTAAGCTTGCGCCTAAAGTCAGTGCAGGATTTTTCAATAAATTTGTCAATGATGTGCTGGTTGAACCTAAATTCCCCGTCAAACTGATTGAAGGATAATAGCTGGCTTTGGTGGCATCTTTGGTCGCCAAAGATTCACGTAAACGCAATTCGGCTGCTTTTAAATCAGGACGGCGCGACAAAATATCTGCCGGTAAACCCGCTGAGATATTGGGTAGACTGATCTGCGGTAATTGCTGTGGTTCTTGAATATTTAACTGTTGCACAGGTATTTGTAATAACACTGCCAAAGCGGTACGTGTTTCAACACGTTGCTGTTCAATTTGGCTTAAACTGGCTTTTTGGCTTTGTACCGATTGCTCAGCTTGGGTCAAATCTAGTCCTGAAACTGCGCCAGCGCGATATTGAGTACGCACCAATTCAAAGGTTTTTTGAGTAGCAGCTAGGCTTTGTTGGGCAGAGCTATAGCGTTCATTTAAATAACCCAATTGCCAATATAAATTTGCGGTTGTGGCAATTAAGGTCTGCCCAGTCGCTTGTAAGTCTTGTTCAGTGGCTAAAGATTCCCACTTCGATGCTTCAGTTTGACGTGCTAATTTTCCAAACAAATCCACTTCATAACTGACACCCGCACTGAGAGATAGACCTTTGGCAGCATCATCACCTGAATGAAGGTCAAAGCTATGGCCTGTAGATACTCCAGAATTAACACGAGGACCTTGTTGGTCTCGCGCTAAGCCAGCTCTTAAACGGGCTGTTTGTAAGTTAATCCCTGCAACAGCCAAATCAGCATTGCGTTGAATCACTTGATTGACCAGTTGATTTAACTGAGCATCACCAAATAAGGTCCACCACTGATCTGCATATAAATCTGCCTGAACTTGTTTAGATTTTGCATTGTCGTAAACAAAACCATTTGGAATTTGCACAGCAGGGGCCTCGTATGGGGTTTTAACCACAGCCGCACAACCGACCAATGAACTCCCAAGAATCAAGGCGCTTGCAAGTTTGCTTAAATTCATTTGCATTAATAATTTCCTTATTCTTCGGTTATTCACGCGAAAGTGCATCAACAGGATTGAGCTGTGCTGCATTGCGAGCTGGGATAAATCCAAATACCACACCAATCAAGGTTGAACATACAAATGCCGCAATGATAGAGGTGCTTGAATACGCCATTTGGAAACTGCCTTTGGCAATATGTCCAATCAACTGTCCAATGCCTAAAGAGAGCAGGACCCCTAAGATACCGCCCAAAATACACACCAAAACAGCTTCGATCAGGAACTGTTGCAGAATGTCACTTTGCCGAGCACCTACAGCCATACGCACACCGATTTCTTGGGTACGCTCGGTCACAGACACCAACATGATGTTCATTACCCCAATACCACCGACAACCAATGAAATCACCGCAATAGCTGAAACCAGTAAAGTCATAGTTTGTGTGGTCTGTTCAATGGTTTGACGAATACTGTCAGAGTTTTGAGTAAAGACATCTTGTGCGCCATGACGTTGTTCCAACAAACTTAAAATGGCATTTTCAGCAACCGCAGTTGGATATTCATCTTTAATACGCACGATGATGCTACGAACATTGGATTGTCCTAACATTCGGCTCATGACGGTTGAATAAGGTAGATAAACATTGAGACTGTCTGAGTTGCCCATAAAGCCTTGCTGTGCATCAATCACACCAATGATTCGGCTTGGAACACTTCCCAATAACAGCACTTGCCCTACAGGGTTAGTGCCATCTGCAAAGAAAGTCTTTTCAGTATTGGCATCAATCACCACATCCTGCGCTCGCCCAGTGATACTGTTTTTATCAAAAGCTTGCCCAGATTTAAAGGTCATACCACGCACATAGAAGAAATCAGCACTGACACCATTGACGGTTGCAGAAGCTTCGGTGTCTTTAAAACGTGCTGTTACGCTACTATTGACTGTTGGACTGACTGCTTCGACATAAGGTTGCTCTGAGAGTGCTTCAGCATCTGCTGGAACCAAGGTTTTAAACTGTGCTGTCTTCGAGTTGTCACCAAAGCCACGTCCCTGAAAGACGGTAATGGTATTGGTGCCTAAACTGCTGATGTTATCAAGAATCTGCTTTTGTGAGCCATTGCCCAAAGCCACCACCGAGACCACAGATGCAATCCCGATAATAATACCCAGCATGGTTAAAAAGGTACGCATACGATGGGCATTCATTGCCAGCAAGGCCATACGGAAGGCTTCGGCAAAACGATCTAATGCAGAACGCCATTTAGATGACTTTTTACGATTCGA
This sequence comes from Acinetobacter sp. GW821-FHT01E09, assembly GCF_059422385.1. Classification (NCBI taxonomy): domain Bacteria; kingdom Pseudomonadati; phylum Pseudomonadota; class Gammaproteobacteria; order Moraxellales; family Moraxellaceae; genus Acinetobacter; species Acinetobacter sp. GW821-FHT01E09. The sequence goes on along the minus strand of NZ_JBWKWU010000001.1, from coordinate 4,053,988 downwards.
CTTAGGTTCTGGATCGACAACAATATCAATCTCATCATCATGTTCGGGAACATTTGGCTTATCCGCGATGATGTTACCATCACTGATTTCAATGATACGTGTCGCATTTTTTGCCACATTCATATCATGGGTAACTAGGATAATGGTATGACCTTTGGCATTGAGCTCACGCAAAATACGCATAACCTCAACACCACTGTGCTTATCTAGTGCACCAGTTGGTTCATCCGCAAGGATGACATCACCACCATTCATCAATGCGCGGGCAATCGAAACCCGCTGTTGTTGTCCACCCGAAAGCTGATTTGGACGGTTTTCAGTTTTTTCACCGAGTCCTAAGTCAGTCAAGATCTCATGTGAGCGCTTTTGACGCACACTCGGATCCATACCAGCATAAATCGCTGGGACTTCAACGTTTCCTGCAGCATTTAAATCACCCAATAAATGATAGCGCTGGAAAATAAAGCCAAAATATTCACGGCGTAATTGTGCGAGTTCATCGGGTTCAAGTTGACCTGTTTCACGTCCATTAACTTGATAACTACCTGATGTGGGTTGATCAAGACAGCCCAAGATATTCATCAATGTCGATTTACCTGAACCAGATTGCCCAACAATAGCAACCAGTTCACCGGGGTAAATTTTAAGGTTAATACTCTTTAAAATCTGAATAGTGGATTCACCCGCAGGGAACTCACGAATCAGATTACTGACCTCAAGTAGAGGTTTGATCTGATGATTGTTCTGATCCATGCTTAGAGTCTCATTGGGCCACTGTTTTTATTGCTTCGTTTTGCAGAGTCATTGGATGTATCTGAACCATCTGCTAGTACAACTTGATCACCTTCATTGAGACCACGCAGTACTTGGGCGGTTACACGGTTATTTAAACCAATTAAAACTTGTTTACGTTGAGCACTACCATCCGCCTGTAAAACACGAACAATCGAAACCGAAGCTTTACCCTGATCAATCAAAGTCTTTTCATCTGCGGTGAGTTCAAGGCGTTCTGGGCGATCAGCAGCATTTTGTCCATTTTTATTTGCTTGACCTTGAGGTGCAGATGCTGAACGAGTTGAATTTGCACTAGATGCGCCATTTGCGGATTTATTGGCACGTTGTGGGCGGTTTGAAGACTGTAATGCCGCAGCAGGAACAGTCAGTGCATTTTTGGCTTCAGCCAGAATGATATACACCTGTGCGGTCATATCAATTCGGAGTTTACCATCATCGTTTGGTACATCGAACAGGGCATTATAATAAATCGCTGTACTGGTTGATGATGAAGATGAGTTGCTTGATGTTTCAGTATTAATTGATTCTGGTGCAGGCTCTACTTGACGCAGTGTTGCATAGCGTTTTTTCTCACTATCACCCAGTGTAGTGAAATAAACTTTTTGACCTTCTTGAACTTTCATGACATCTGCTTCAGACACTTGTGCCTTGATGGTCATGGTGTCCAATTTTGCAAGTTTCACAATAGTCGGTGCACTTTGGTTGGCGTTTACCGTTTGACCTTCTTCGGTCACAATGGCTACCACAGTACCATCCATAGGAGCAACAATACGGGTATAACCTAAGTTTTCTTGTGATGTGGCAAGTGTAAGCTTGGATTGTTCAATTTGTGCATTCATCGAAGCAATATCAGCTTGTGCTGTTTTAAATGCGGCTAAGGCACTGTCATAATCTGCTTTAGAGGTTGCATCTTGTGCAAACATATTTTTTTGGCGGTTATATTCTGCCTCAGCTTTGGCTAAAGTCGCCTGTTTGGTTGTCAACTGAGCCTGTTGATTTTTAATATTGGCTTCAGCCGTTTTTAAATCATTGCTTTGACGCACTGAATCAATTTGTGCAATCAGTTGACCTTGTTTAACTTGGTCACCCAGCTTGACGTACATTTTTTTAACTTGACCTGAAACCTGCGCACCAACGCTCACCATCTTGGTTGCTTCTAAATCACCTGTTGCAAGAACTGCATCTTCAATATCACCACGTGTGACTTCTGAGGTTATATACTGCGGTTGTGTATTTTTAGGCTTTAATACGTACCATGCGATTGCGGCAATGATGGCAAGACAAACCGCTATAAGAATGGCTTTGGCTGGTTTTATTTTTGGCATAGCGATAATTGGGCTGAGAGAAAAATTGATCAAATTATAATGATTAAATAAGGATAAAGCGTGAATTTTTTAAAATAAATGGAAATGAGAATTATTCTGTATAATATCTATCTAAGCATTGATAAATAAAGTTTTTCCACATAACTCAGCAATACATTGCTGAATGATATGTTCTGGGCTTTCTTTGCTGAGTCCTTTGATTGCTGCATCTACACGCAATAACAGTTGTGGCCAAGTTAAAAATGAATGTGGATTTAAGCGTCTAAGTGCTTGTTGATACAACGAAATCTTGGTTTTCCAAATACCGAGCTGTAAGGCATTTTGTGGTTGTTCATACAACTGCATCAAAAGACGCATTTCTTTACTAATTGTCCATAAAATTAAACTGTTGGGTTCGCCTGACTCCACAAGATATTGGAAAATTTTAATCGAAAGCGCCAAGTTTCCAGCAATCAATGCATCACTTAAATCAAAGGTGCTATAACGTGATTGATCCTGTAAACATTCTTGTAAATGTTCAATTGAAATCTGTTTTTGATCTGGGAAGGTGTCGGCAACACGCATCAGGCTATTTTTGGCAGCTAAAAGATTATGTTCATGATGTTGTTCAAGCCAGATCCAGGCATCTTGATTTAGCTGAACACCAAGCTGATCTGCTTCGATTGACAATATTCGCTGACGGTCTTGCGGGTAATTTGCGGTTAAAGCAATCACAACACCATTGGCTTCAACTGTTTGAAAGAAACTTGACTTTAGACTACTTGAGTCTTGTTTGGGCATAATGATCACAAGCAAGTTGTGTTCATTATGTTGAATATAGTGTTTGAGTTGTTTGAGTCCATTGGCATCGGGTTTGATATTGCCATGGACTTCAAGTGCAAGATTTTGCGAAAATAAAGATAAGCTATTCAAAGCATTAAAGACATTTTTCCAGTCGGAAACGCTATTGAGATCATAGCGTTGTCTTTCTATTTCATGTTTTGCCCAGCTTTTTCTTAAAGCGTCGAGTAGGTTTTGTTCTAAAAGTGGTTCTTGACCATGTAAAATCCAAACACCTCGCGCTTCATCAACACGTTTAAGGGCTTGTAAATAGTCAAGTTTCATAGAATTATTGCGCTACAGGTTGGGTCGAAAGAGTACGTGCTTTAGGTAAGCGATTGGCCGCAATTTGACGCGACATTTGTTGTGCAATGTCATCAATCAAAATTTGGCTCAGATATTTATATTGTTGATCATCTGTGTTGACCGTTGCAACATCATATTGATAACTACGAGATGCATTTAAGGTCCGAGGTTCAGTAATCGGATTTCCTTGTTTATCTTCAATCTGGAAAGTAACACTTAGACGGAGTAGTGTTTCTACCAATTTACCATTTAACTCATGACGAACAGGTTTGTAGTCTAATACTCGTAATACATAAGCGTCACTTGAATTACTCAGTTGGACACCTGTTGCAGTTAAATAAACACTGAGTTTCTTTTCAAGATCTTCAGTATTCGCTGGTAATACCAGTTGTAATTTGGTGTAAACCAAAGGCGTTGCTTGGGCATTGGTGCCCTTTAAATGAAAGCCACAACCTACTAAGCCCGCACTCAGACCCAAAGTTAATACAACTGCAGCAACACGTTGAACTAAATGCATGCTTTGTCCTCATGAAATTCCATTGGATATGGAATATTTAATCTTTATAAATTCACGCCATTTTAGAATCAAAGCCCGTTGAATGACAACGGGCTTTGTTTGGGTTTTGTTTATTGCATTTAGTCCCCCTCTTTTTAAAGAGGGGTTAGGGGAGATTTTTTTCATAAAATCCCTCCAAACCTCCCTTTTAGAAAGGGAGGCTTAAAAGCTTTTTAAACCACCAAATTCACAAGCTTATTTGGAACCACAATTTCTTTCTTGGTTGGACCTGTTAAGAATTGCTGAACTTCAGGTAATGCTTTAGCCAATGCCAATAATTCATCTTTCGATGCATCGACAGAGACTTCTAACTTGCCACGAAGCTTACCATTGACTTGAACTACGATGGTTTGTGTATTGCGTGTCAATGCAGACTCATCAACCGTAGGGAACAGTACCGAAGTTAAATCGATATCAAACTCAGTCAATAAGGTCTGACTTAAGTGTGGTGCAAATGGTGCAAGTAAAGTCAGTAAAGTGGTAATTGCTTCACGTGCTACAGCAACATCGTTGTCATCTTTTGCTTCAAACTTATTGCTGGCATTGAGTAATTCCATCAAAGCTGCAATCGCAGTATTGAATGCATGACGACGTTCGATGTCATCACCCACTTTTTGAATCGTTTCATGAGTTTTACGACGCAGGTCTTGCGCTTCAGTGGAAAGTTTCGAAGCATCAATTGCTGTTGCATGGTTGCCTTTTTCAAGGAAGCCTGCAACTAAACGCCATACACGTTTTAAGAAACGATTTGCACCTTCAACGCCCGCATCAGACCATTCTAAAGATTGATCTGGTGGTGCAGCAAACATCATAAATACACGTGCAGTATCCGCGCCGTACTGGTCAATAATCGCTTGTGGGTCGATACCGTTATTTTTCGATTTCGACATTTTCTCTTGACCACCAACCACAACGTCTTGACCGTCACCTGAATATTTAGCAGAAAGTACACGACCTTTCTCGTCTTTTTCTAACTCAATATCCGCAGGATTAAACCAAGTTTTTTTGCCACTTTCCGCTTCACGATAGAAGGTATCCGCTAAAACCATACCTTGAGTCAATAAGTTGGTAAATGGTTCATTGCCTTGTACCACACCCTCATCACGCATAAGTTTATGGAAGAAACGTGCATAAAGTAAATGTAGGATTGCATGCTCTACACCACCAATATATTGGTTTACAGGCAACCAAGATTTTGCAGCTTCAGGTTTAACCAAACCACCCGTGAAATCAGGAGAAGCATAACGTGCATAATACCAAGATGACTCTACAAAGGTATCCAAAGTATCGGTTTCACGACGTGCATCACCACCACAGCTTGGGCATTTTGTTTGATAAAATTCAGGCATTTTATTTAAAGGATTACCTGAACCATCTGGAACCACATCTGTTGGAAGAACAACTGGCAGTTGATCTTCTGGAACAGTGACTTGACCACACTTGTCACAGTTGATCATCGGAATTGGACAACCCCAGTAACGTTGACGAGAAACCCCCCAGTCACGTAAACGGAATTGAACTTTAGCGCTGGCAAGACCTTGTGGTTCTAATTTGCTTAGGAATGCATCAAAAGCAGCTTGGAAGTCTAAACCGTCAAATTCAGATGAATTGACCAATTTACCTTCTTTAGAACCGTACCATTCCTGCCATTCTGAAGCAGAATATTCGGCATCATCTGAGCCTTTGGCATCAATGACTTGTTTGATTGGTAAGTTGAATTTATTGGCAAACTCAAAATCACGTTCATCATGTGCTGGAACGGCCATCACCGCGCCTGAACCATATGACATCAATACATAGTTTGCGATCCAAACAGGGATATCTTGACCCGTAACAGGGTGTTTAACAGATAAACCTGTTGCCATGCCTTTTTTCTCAGCAGTCGCAAGATCCGCTTCTGCAACAGAACCCATACGACATTCTTCAATAAAGGCAGCAAGTTCTGGCTTGCCTGCTTCAGATTGAATCGCAGCAGCTTTGAGCGCTAGAGGATGTTCAGCTGCAACCGCAACATAAGTTACCCCCATCAAGGTATCGGCACGTGTGGTATAAACCGTTAAACCATCTGCATAAACTTCAGGATTTGCCGACGGGAAGGTAATGTCCATACCCGTTGAACGACCAATCCAATTGCGTTGCATGGTTAAAACTTGTTGTGGCCAACCGTCTTTTAAGGTATCTAAATCGTCTAATAATTCTTGTGCATAATCGGTAATTCGGAAGTAATACATTGGAATATCACGTTTTTCTACCAATGCACCTGAACGCCAACCACGTCCATTTTCAACTTGTTCATTTGCAAGAACAGTTTGGTCTACAGGATCCCAGTTCACTGTAGACAGCTTGCGATAGATCAAGCCTTTTTTATAGAGCTGTACAAATAACCATTGTTCCCAGTGGTAATACTCTGGTGTACAGGTGGCAAATTCGCGATCCCAGTCGACAGATAGACCAAGTTTCTTCAATTGATCGCGCATATATGCAATGTTTTCAAAGGTCCACTTTGCTGGCGCAACTTGATGGGCAATCGCTGCATTTTCAGCAGGTAAGCCGAAAGCATCCCAACCCATCGGTTGTAGCACAGTTTCACCTTTGAGACGGTGAAAACGGCTGATCACATCACCAATAGTATAATTACGCACATGACCCATATGCAGTTTGCCGCTTGGGTAGGGGAACATCGAGAGGATATAACGACGTGGACCTTCTACAGTGTCGGCAACTTTAAACGATTTGCGATCTTCCCAGTCTTTTTGGACTTGAGGCTCAATCGCATTTGCTTGATATTCAGGGTCAATATGAGTAGTCATAAATGTATTTGAGAATAATGGTTAAAAAACTGTGCACACAGCATAGCGCAAAATCCATCTAAAAGTGAATTTTGCGCGCTTTTAAATCTGAAAAACTTGTGATTTTACTTTTAATTTAATTATTGACTGGGGCAACACTAATAGGTGTATTTTGCCCATTTTGTGGAACAACATTCGGCTGTTGTGTATTCGGTGGGTTAACCACTGGTGCTGGGGTTACCGGTTGAGTACCTTGTGGTTGCCCATTTTGTAGCTGATTTTGTGGTGTATGCGGCTGAGCTGTTGGTGCTGAGTTGGTGGGTGTTGAATCTCCATGATAGCCATAAGTATTCACCTTGCTTTGGCTACGCGCATTCTTCGGCGGTGGCGTGGTGGTGTAATGGGTAGAGCCTTTGCTGTCTACCCATTTATAATACTGTTTTGCATGACTGGCGCTGACCCCAACCACAGAGAATAAGGCAAAAATTGTCGATACAAAAGCCGTGTGTGCAAAGTGTTGACGTTGTTTCATTTTATAAAACCTTTGAGTCATTTTTTATTCAGATGAAAACGAAAAATCATTCTGCTATCTAATATACATCGGATTGTTTTCGCTTGATCTGGGTATTTTAGAAATCGTATTTATTTTATACAGAAAAATAAAATTTTAAATAATTCTTTTGCAATTTTATTGGCTTATAAGTCTTTGAAAATTTTATTTATAAGACAACCAAAAAAAAGGAATAGTTTTAAAAATAAACGCTTGGTAAATAAACAATAAAAAGCCTGATAGAAACCTTGACTTTGTTCGCTAAAACTACAAAAATGCTTACTTTAGTTTCAGATGTTTTTTTCGATCACCCTTCGAGTAAAAATATCAAAGCAAGCAATAACATTTTCTCTAAGCCGAGAAAATGACTCTACCGAAGCATGTTTATCCCAACATATTTCAGTGATTCATACAGCTCAAACAGCTGCGTGACGATTTATTTTTTTATTGCTGCAAAAACTAGTAAATATGTGTGCTATAACAGAGCGCACAATCAATGAATGAAACACGGCCTGTGTCTCCCATAGCGCTGTGGAATAAAGATTAGGGTGAATACGTTGGAACTTTTATCTGGTGGTGAAATGCTCGTTCGTGCATTGGCGGACGAAGGCGTTGAACATGTTTTTGGATATCCAGGCGGCGCAGTATTACATATTTATGATGCGCTATTTAAACAAGATAAAATCAATCATTACCTCGTACGTCATGAGCAAGCTGCTGGTCATATGGCAGATGCTTACTCACGTGTGACGGGTAAAACAGGTGTAGTGCTGGTCACTTCTGGACCTGGCGCAACCAACACTGTAACACCAATCGCTACAGCCTATATGGACTCAATCCCAATGGTGATTTTGTCTGGACAGGTTGCCAGCCATCTTATTGGTGAAGATGCATTCCAAGAAACAGATATGGTCGGTATTTCTCGTCCGATCGTAAAACATAGTTTTCAAGTGCGTCATGCAAGTGAAATTCCTGCCGTTATTAAAAAAGCATTTTATATTGCTGCTTCAGGTCGTCCGGGTCCTGTTGTGGTTGATATTCCGAAGGATGTCACCAATCCTGTCGACAAATTTGCTTATGAATATCCTGAAAAAGTGAAGATGCGCTCTTATCAGCCACCTCACCGCGGTCATTCAGGTCAAATTCGTAAAGCCATTGATGAGCTGATTAATGCCAAACGCCCTGTGATTTATACAGGTGGTGGTGTTGTTCAAGGCAATGCTTCTGCATTACTGACTGAATTGGCGCATTTATTGAATTACCCAGTGACCAATACGCTGATGGGTTTGGGTGCATTCCCAGGCGATGATGAGCAATTCTTGGGTATGTTGGGTATGCATGGTACATACGAAGCCAATATGAGTATGCATAATGCTGATGTTATCTTGGCGATCGGTGCGCGTTTTGATGACCGTGTAACCAATAATCCAGCGAAGTTCTGTACTAACGCGAAAGTGATTCATATTGATATCGACCCAGCGACGATTTCAAAAACCATTATGGCGCATATCCCAATCGTGGGTGCGGTAGAGCCAGTACTTCAAGAGATGTTGGTTCAATTGAAACAAATGAATGTTTCTAAACCAAACCCTGAAGAAATCTCGGCATGGTGGTCACAAATCAACGAATGGCGCAAAGTACATGGTTTGCGTTATGCGCCAGGTGAAAATGGTGTGATGAAACCACAACAAGTGGTTGAAGTCTTAGACAAAGTAACCAATGGTGAAGCGATCATTACTTCTGACGTTGGTCAGCATCAAATGTTTGGTGCGATGTATTACAAATACAAACGTCCACGTCAATGGATCAACTCAGGTGGCCTAGGCACAATGGGTGTGGGTTTACCTTATGCCATGGCTGCGAAACTTGCATTCCCAGATCAACAAGTAGTGTGTATCACAGGTGAAGCATCGATTCAGATGTGTATCCAAGAGCTTTCTACATGTAAGCAATATGGCTTAAATGTGAAAATTCTCTGCTTGAACAACCGTGCTTTGGGGATGGTAAAACAATGGCAAGATATGAACTATGAAGGACGTCATTCAAGTTCTTATGTTGAGTCATTACCCGATTTTCCAAAATTGATGGAAGCTTACGGTCATGTAGGTATTCAGATTGACCATGCGGATGAGCTTGAGTCTAAGCTTAAAGAAGCAATGGCGATTAACGATAAATGTGTATTCATTAACGTGATGGTTGATCGTACCGAGCATGTATATCCGATGCTTATTGCTGGTCAATCTATGCAAGATATGTGGTTGTCTAAAGGGGAGCGTACTGAATGAGACATATTATTTCTGTACTCGTTGAAAACGAAGCTGGTGCGCTTTCTCGTTTAGTGGGGTTGTTCTCTCAACGTGGCTATAACATTGAAACTTTAAATGTCGCACCAACAGAAGATCCAACCATGTCACGTTTGACATTAACCACTTATGGTGATGACCATAAAATTGAGCAAATCACCAAACAGCTGAATAAATTGGTCGAAGTGGTTAAAGTGGTTGATTTGTCAGAAGGCGCGCACATTGAGCGTGAACTGATGCTGATTAAAGTCAAAGCATTGGGTTCTGCACGTGCTGAAATTAAGCGCACAGCGGATATCTTTCGTGCTCAAGTGGTTGATGTTACACCAACGACTTATACCATTCAGATTGCGGGTACAACTGAAAAAATTGATGGTTTTATTGATGCTCTTGCAGAAAACACAATTTTAGAAGTTGTTCGTTCTGGTGTATCCGGGATTGCTCGTGGTGAAAAGGTTCTTTCACTCTAGTTGCACCTCAACCAGTAATTAATTATTTGATTTTTTATTCCCTCATGTATAACCTCTCCTCGCAATAGGAGAGGGACTTAGACTAGAAGATTCAAAACAATAATCTTCAGGATAGGAAGAGGAAACACAGCATTTTAGCGGAGACAGCAATGCAAATTTTTTATGATAAAGACTGCGACTTATCTATCATCCAAGGTAAAAAAGTAGCGATCATTGGTTATGGTTCACAAGGTCATGCTCACGCGCAAAACCTTAAAGACTCAGGTGTAGACGTTACTGTTGGTTTACGTGCTGGTTCTACTTCTTGGAAAAAAGCTGAAAATGCAGGCCTTAAAGTTGCTGAAGTTCCAGCTGCTGTTGCTCAAGCTGATTTAGTGATGATCTTGACACCAGATGAGTTTCAATCACAGCTTTATCGTGACGTGATCGAACCAAACATCAAAGAAGGTGCGACTTTAGCATTTGCACATGGTTTCGCTGTACTTTATAACCAAGTTGTTCCACGTAAAGATTTAGACGTGATCATGGTTGCACCAAAAGCACCAGGTCATACTGTACGTTCAGAATTCCAACGTGGTTCAGGTGTACCTGATCTTATCGCGATTCATCAAGATGCTTCTGGTAATGCACGTAACGTTGCACTTTCTTACGCTTCAGGTGTAGGCGGTGGTCGTACAGGTATCATCGAAACTTCATTCCGTGAAGAAACTGAAACTGACTTATTTGGTGAGCAAGCAGTACTTTGTGGTGGTGCTGTTGAATTGGTTAAAATGGGTTATGAAACGCTTGTTGAAGCGGGTTATGCACCTGAAATGGCTTATTTCGAATGCTTGCACGAACTTAAATTAATCGTTGATTTAATGTTTGAAGGCGGTATTGCGGACATGAACTATTCAGTATCTAACAATGCTGAATACGGTGAATATGTGACTGGCGTTGAAGTGATCAACGAGCAATCACGTGAAGCGATGCGTAATGCACTTAAACGTATCCAATCAGGTGAATATGCGAAGATGTTCATCCAAGAGGGTGCATTGAACTATCCATCTATGACAGCTCGTCGTCGTCAAAACGCAGCTCACGGTATTGAAGTGACTGGCGGTAAATTACGCGCGATGATGCCTTGGATTCAAGCCAACAAAATCGTAGATAAAGAAAAGAACTAATTTTTAGTTTTTATCAAAGCCCACTCTTTTGAGTGGGTTTTTTTATGCTATATTTTAGCTAAATTTAATAATAAAGAAGAAAATAACATGCAATTAAACACATATTTAGCCATCATGAGTATGTTTGGCTGTTGTGCTATATATCCAGTATATGCACAGAACGCGAGCGTTGATGATTCTAGGCAAAATTCTAGGCAGAATCGTAATGTTCAAAATACACAACACAAACTACTCGATGAAAAGATTGCATTCAATGCTTTAGAAAAAGCCAATCAGTCTTTAAATGCGGGTCATCCACAACAGGTCATCGCAGTATTACAGACTGCAATTCAGTATTTTGAAAAATACCAAAACAGTAGTCTAGATACCCTCTATGCAGCCAAAGGATCAGCTGAAACCTTGCTATACCTGACACTTGATATGGGAAAGCAAAAAAATATTCGAGTTTTTTCAGGTTATTGGGCGGACTTATACTTTCAATCAGCTTATGCCTTTATTGAAATGAATGATTTAAAAAATGCTCAAGTAAAGTTGAAAAGTGCTTTAACGTTATCACCTTTTAATAGTGAATATTTAAAAGAAGCAGGATTTATTCAGCAAGCACAAAAACAGTGGCAAGCGTCATTGGAAAGCTATAAAGCTGCTGAACAGTATCTGTATTTACTTGAGCCTGAAGAAAAAAGATTGGCGATTCAACAGAGTGTAAGACGCAGTTTAGGGGTGAGTTTGATTGAATTAAATCAACTGGATGAAGCTACTCAATATTTTAATAAAGTCTTGAAGGTTGATCCCTCGGATGCAAAAGCGCGTAATGAATTAAAGTACATTGAGGAGTTAAAGAAAAAAGGACATGTTGCTAAACAGCCAATTGGTCGCGTCTAAGTCGCGCTTTTAAAATCATCTTTAGGGTAGCAATTTTTAACTAACAAAAATTTATTTTGTGATAAATTACACATTATTGATTCTGGTTAAACGTGGTATTCAAGCATGAAATCTAAACTTCTCATCGCAATGACAACTTTGTCAATTTCATGCTTTAGTTTTGCTGAAACGCAGCCCACTTCGAGCAACACTGCGCTAAAACCACTGAGTGGCGTACGCGTATCGATGCAGCGTATGCTCAAGTCGAGTGAAGGTCGATACTTTATGAATCTTTATGCGGGGATTGCCCATCCGCATGGTGTGCTAACGGATTTAATGGATGGTACAACAACAGACTTTAAAGGGACACAAAAAGCAGATCAGTTGGATTTAAAGTCGATTACTGCTCAATCAGATCCTTCTGTAAATGGTAGTGATCAATTAACTGGCCTATTAAATGCAAATACAGGTGTGTTTAAAGCATCATTGTTAAAGAAACCAAATACAGCTTGGCAGTCGATACAGTTTGAGCCTGCTTTTAAAGTCAGCAATAAACCCGTTTTTATCTTTAAATTTTATGCTCAAGATGATGCCAATAGCCCTTATGGAAAAACCCTAAAACGTGTTGATGTGTTAAATAAAACCAACAATACAGTAGTACAGAGCTTGACAGGTTTTACTGGTTATCCAAACAGTATTGGCTATATGGATATCAATTTTGATGGTTATTATGATGTCATTGTGTCGGACTTGTCACAAGGTCGTACAGTCGATGATAAACGCTATATTTACTGGATGTACAATCCAAAAACACAACAATTTCAACGTTCTCCGCAACTTGAAAAAATTGTTGGTTTCCCAAGTTTACACGGTGAAAAACAACAAATTGATTTTGGTAATGGACAGCTTTATCAAGTTCAGAATGGTTTGTTAAATCGTATTTCTGATGAAAACTGATAATGGTCAAAAAACTGTCATTAAATAATCATTAAAATGTCAAAAACTTAGCCTAATCTATTCAAAAATGAAGAGATTAGGTATCGTATGAATAAACCGTACGCGAACACCTTGCAATTTAAACAACAAGATTTTCCCGATAACTTTAAATTTTATTTTAATCCAAACAAGAAAAAAATCGATACGAATAAAGACCATCTTATTCGTGACTTATCCCGACCTCGACTAAAAATTGCAATCGTGACTGAAACATGGCCACCAGAAATCAATGGTGTTGCTTTGTCTTTAATGCAACTGTGTAAAGGCTTGCAAAACCAAGGTCATAAAATATTACTGATTCGCCCTGCACAAAAGACCCAATGTCAAGACTTTAGCCCAAATAAAGAATGCTTGGTGACTGGGCAATCAATTCCGAAATATCCAGACATGAAGTTTGGCTGGCCCCAATTTCTAAAAGTCTCTCAAGCGATTTCGGCATTTTCACCTGATGTGGTACATATCGTGACTGAAGGGCCTTTAGGCTTTACTGCGCTGCATGCGGCAAAGACACGACGAATTCCGGTATCAAGTGGGTTTCATTCACAATTCCAAGAATTTAGCCGCTTTTTTGATTTAGCGTTCTTGGTCAAACCGATTCAAAGTTATTTGCGATGGTTCCATAACGCGACGCAACTGACCTGTGTACCAAGCCGTGATACAGAGCAGGCATTACGTGAGTTTGGTGTGACCTGTCCATTGGTTGTGGTCGGGCGAGGAATTGATACAGAACGCTTTTCATCACAACGCTACTCTGAACAGTTGAGACAACAGTGGGGTGCAGATGAAGACACCACAGTCTTGATCTATGTTGGGCGTTTGTCTTCTGAAAAAGAAGTCAATGTGGTGATTGATGCCTATTCTGAACTGCGACAACAAGCACAACGAAAAGTAAAGTTGGTGTTGGTAGGGCACGGTCCGGATCGTGGTCGTTTAGAAAAAATGCCAGGTGCTGAACATGTGATTTTTATAGGCAGTCTAACTGGCACACAACTTGCTGAAGCCTATGCGAGTGCAAATGTTTTTGTTTTTGCAAGTCAGGTAGAAACCTTTGGGAATGTCGTTATCGAAGCGATGGCGAGTGGTTTACCGATTATTGCTTATGACTATGCCTGCGCTCAACTTCATGGCAGACATGCGCAGAATGGCTGGTTATGTCCAATTGGAGACATCAAGCAATTCACTCAACATGTATTAGATATTCCAGATAACAGCACACTTAAACGTTTAGGGCAACAGGCGATGCATGATGTGCAAAGCATTGGATGGCAACATCCCGTACAACAATTCGAAGAAGCACTATACCAGGTAACGCAGTATGCAAAACGACTGACCTAGTTCATCTCAAATAATGAGAGGAGAGTGGAAAATGAATTTTAAGAATACCAAAATAAAAATGCTCGATCTCGACCTTAGAGGTTGTTTATATCTCAATAATTTATCGCATACCCAAAGTATTGCGACGTTCTTTAAAACTGTGAGCCGTTTGGGAGATGGTCCTTTCTGGTGCGCAATGTTGGTTCTGATTTGGCTACAAAAGAGCTGGATCTATGGTCTGCAACTTCTCTATGTCGTTGTTATGGGGCTTTTAGGAACTGGAATTTATAAGTTCTTAAAACATAAAACAGTGCGACCACGACCTTATCAAGTTCATCAAGTCATTATTCTGGGTGAACGACCATTGGATCATTTTAGCTTTCCGTCAGGTCATACGTTACATGCGGTCATGGTCACAATTGTGTTTGGTTATATTCAACCAGTTTTGTTGTTCATTATGATGCCTTTTACCATTCTTGTGGCTTTATCTCGGATGGTTTTAGGTCTGCATTATCCAAGCGATGTCATTGTTGGCGCACTGATTGGTGCAAGTGTCGCGAGTTTGATTGTGTTAAGCGCACCATATTTAGGAGTGATGTTATGATGGTTTACTTACTGCTGGTCTGTAATTTTATTTTTAAAGAATCTGATGATTTTGATCATCAAGGTTTTAACTTTGAATAATTGGCTCAATTCAATCCGTCTTGTAAATTAAACGCTTGAATCCGTGGTGAATCTTGTAAGTGTCTAGAATGATTTATTTCTGAATGAATTGAGATTTGATACAGTAGCAGAATTAAATTGAGCAAAGGAAGACCTGATATGGGCTTACGTTGGACAGATACAATTGATATCGCAATTGAACTCAGTGAAGCGCATCCAGATGTGGATCCACAATGGGTGCGTTTTACCGATATGCATGCATGGATTTGTGCATTGCCAGAATTTAGTGATGATCCAACCAAATCGACTGAAGGTCTGCTAGAAGCCATTCAAATGGCATGGATTGATGAAGCGAATTAATGGCTTGAGATGTTGCTGAGTGATGCTAAACGTCACAGCGCATCGAAAAATCCAAATTTTTTACAGATTAAAAGCAGAAAATTGTTCATTATTCGGTATAATGCGCCCAAATTTTCGTGTCAATTTGACTAAAGGAGCCACTCATGGCTATTGAACGTACTTTATCTATCGTAAAACCAGATGCAGTTGCTAAAAACCACATTGGTGACATCTTTGTTCGTTTCGAAAAAGCTGGTCTTAAAATCGTTGCGACTAAAATGAAACACCTTTCTAAAGCAGAAGCTGAAGGTTTCTATGCTGAGCATAAAGAACGTGGTTTCTTTGGTGACCTTGTTGCATTCATGACTTCTGGTCCAGTTGTAGTATCTGTTCTTGAAGGTGAAAACGCAGTTCTTGCTCACCGTGAAATTCTTGGTGCTACAAACCCTAAAGAAGCTGCTCCTGGTACAATCCGTGCAGATTTCGCTGTAAGCATCGATGAAAATGCTGCGCATGGTTCTGACTCAGTTGCATCTGCTGACCGTGAAGTAAATTACTTCTTCGCTCAAACTGAAGTTTGCCCACGTACTCGTTAATTCGACGTATCTAGGGTCTCTTTTTCTACACGAATAAATCTCCGATTTATGAATTGATAACAGACCCGAAACCAGATAGGTGATATACTACTTGTCTGGTTTTTTTATTTTTGTTGCTTTATTTGGCTAAATATTGGTCAATATGTTTTATTACTACGGCATGATTTAGGTAATCCCCATGAATTCTGAAGTTGTCGCTTCATCGTTAAATCTAGATGAACAGCAGCCTGCATCATCAAAATCTGTACAGGCTGATCGTATTCAGACTGCAAATGTGCAGAAAGTGAATTTACTTGGCATGTCACGTCCGCAATTGGAAAAATTCTTCGAAGAAATCGGCGAGAAAAAATTCCGTGCTGGGCAGGTAATGAAATGGATGCATCAATTTTTTATCACTGATTTTGCTGAAATGACCAATATTTCAGGAAAGTTGCGTGAAAAACTAGAAAGAATTTGTGAAATCAAAGCGCCAGAAGTGGTACATCGTAACTATTCGAAAGATGGAACCCGTAAGTGGGTATTCCGTGTTGGTGATGGTGCGGGCTCTTTGGTTGAAACGGTATTGATTCCAGCAGAAGATAAAACAGGCTCACGTAAAACACTGTGTATTTCATCACAAGTGGGTTGTGCTTTAGATTGCTCATTCTGTTCAACAGGAAAGCAAGGCTTTCAGCGTGATTTAACCCCTGACGAGATCATTGGACAGTTATGGGTGGCCAACTATTCTTATATGGAAGAAGTGCCTGTTGCTGAACGTGAGCGCTCGGTGACCAATGTGGTGATGATGGGAATGGGTGAGCCATTACTCAACTATGATGCTGTATTAAGCTCAATGAATATCATGTTAGATGACTTTGCTTATGGCATGTCTAAACGTCGCGTTACATTATCAACCTCAGGTGTTGTACCGAAAATCGACCAATTGGCACAAGATATAGATGTGGCTTTGGCGATTTCTTTACATGCGCCAAATGATGAATTACGTAATGAATTGGTGCCGATTAATAAAAAATATCCATTAGCACAATTGATTGCTGCATGTCAGCGCTATATTGCCAAAGATGGTAATGAAAGTTCTCGTAAACATGTCACTATTGAATATGTGATGTTGGAAGGGGTGAATGATCATCCTGAACATGCACAACAAATGATTAAGTTACTGAAAAACTTACCAAGTAAAATTAATTTAATTCCATTTAATCCATTTCCGCATGCGCCGTATGGCCGTTCAAGTCGAAATCGTATTATTTCTTTCCAAAAAACTTTGTCTGATGCAGGTTTTGTGTGTACGATTCGTCAGACACGTGGTGATGATATTGATGCAGCATGTGGGCAATTGGTCGGGCAAGTGGCAGATCGTACCCGTCGTGCAGAGCAGTGGAAAAAGAAAGTTGCTGAACGTGGTGAGATTATTCGTTCATAAGCTTAAAGATTTGTAGACATACCTTTATATCAACAAATAATCAGGGGCTGACTTTGAGAAAATCGATGTATCAAAAAGCAGTTGTAATATTGGCAATTGGTTTATCTGCATTGGTCGTACAGGGTTGTCAAACGACAAATTCAGACACAATAATAAAAAAAGATCCTGAAAAAGCCGTTAAAGTACGTACTCAGCTTGCTGCTGAATATATTCGTACAGGTGATTTAGATGCTGCAAAACGCGCACTAGACCAAGCTTTAGAAACTGATTCACGTGATTCTGCGGCAAATATGATGATGGGTGTCTTACTGCAACAAGAAGGCAGTAAGATCAGTATGGAAAAAGCAGACGGCTATTTTAAGCGTGCAATTTCCAGTGACTCAAAAAATGCACAAGCTCGTAATAATTATGGAACATATTTATTTGTTACTGAGCGCTATAATGACGCGATTGAACAATTGAGTATAGCTGGTGCTGCGCTTGGCTATGATCAGCGTTATAAGGCTTTAGAAAATTTAGGTCGGGTTTACTTAAAAGTCGGTGATGTGGCAAATGCTGAAAAAGCATTCAAACAAGCTTTACAAGTCAATCGCGATTCGATTATTTCTCTGGTAGAGTTATCAGAAATTTTCTATTTGCAACAAAAAAGTGCGCAAGCAAGTCAACTCTATGAGCAATATGTTCGTTTAGTAGGTCAGGACAAACAGGGTGCGAGAGCGCTTTGGATTGGTTTACGTATTGCACGTGCCAATAATGATCAGATGGGAATGCAAGTGTTGGTCAACCAACTGCGTGCATTGTTCCCGGACAGTAAAGAATATCAACGTTATCTGCAATTACAGTACAGTACTGAGGCCGTATGGAAGTAAATCCTAATTCACAGCAACCTACAGGTTCAAACGTAGCATCTAATGGCTTAGGAAATGTTCAACGTCCAGGTGAGTACTTGCGTCAAATTCGAGTCTCCAAAAACCTAGACATTCAAGATGTTGCAAACGAACTAAAAATGCCTGTAAAAACCTTACAAGCATTGGAACAAGATGAATATAAGTCTTTGCCAGAAGCAACCTTTATTAAAGGTTATTATCGTTCATATGCCAAGTTTCTAGGTGTTGATGCAACGGTAATCATTCAACGCTTTGATGAAATTTATCAAAATGATACTGGGCTTTTGCCAAACCATGCATTGAACAACTCCCCAATCAAGATTATGGGGAAATTGCCTGGATCAAACAGTGATCGTAATAAAAAATGGTTAAAGCGAATTTTAATTGCCATTGTTGCGCTTGCGGTGATTTGGGCTGTGATTGCTGGAATTCAAAAAATGACATCGGGTAAAAGCGCTGATGTCGATGCCAAACCACAGGCCTCAGAAGTAGAAGTGTTGAATTTAAACAATGCAACTGCGACTTCAGGTGACCAAATGGTATTGAATTTCAGTCATCCAACTTCTGTACATATTGTAGATAGTACAGGAAAAGTTTTGGCGACTGGTCGCCAGTTGGCTGCTTTAACCGTTAATGGCCAATCACCATTCCAAATTCGTCTCGATGATGCAACTGCTGTGTCATTAAGCCTTAATAATGAACAGATTTCATTGTCTCCATATACAGTGAACGGAAAAGCAGAATTCCGTTTGTCACGTTAATGGGCAAGAGTAGATAAGATCATGATTGAGAATCCAATCAAGCGCCGTCCTACACGTAAAATACGTGTAGGTTCAGTGTATGTCGGTGGTGATGCACCGATCAGTATTCAAAGTATGACCAATACTGAAACCTGTGATGTCGATGCAACAGTTGCGCAGATTCAACGCTGTGCAGATGTTGGTGCGGACATTATGCGGGTATCGGTACCGACTATGGAAGCTGCTGAAGCTTTTGGTGAAATTCGTAAACGTGTCACGGTACCATTGGTTGCAGATATTCATTTCGATTATAAAATCGCATTGAAAGTTGCAGACATGGGTGCAGACTGTTTGCGGATTAACCCTGGGAATATTGGTTCTGAAGCCAAGATTCGTGAAGTGGTTGCTGCTGCACGTCATCACGATATTTCTATGCGTATTGGTGTCAATGCTGGATCTTTAGAAAAAGATATCCAAAAGAAATATGGTGAGCCGACAGGTCAGGCATTACTTGAATCTGCAATGCGTCATATCGACATATTGGATCGTTTAAACTTCCATGAGTTTAAAATTTCAGTAAAAGCATCAAATGTATTTTTAACAATGGATGCTTATCGTTTATTATCTGCACAAATTGATAATCCATTACATTTAGGTGTAACCGAAGCTGGGATCTATCGTACGGGTTCAGTGAAATCTGCGATTGCTTTAGGTGGTTTGCTGTTGGATGGCATTGGTGACACCATGCGTATTTCATTGGCGGCTGAGCCTGAAGAAGAAGTAAAAATTGGTTTTGATATTTTAAAATCCCTGAGCCTTCGTTCAAATGGGATTAACTTTATTGCTTGTCCAAGCTGTTCACGTCAGGAATTTAACGTGATCAAAGTGATGCAGGCTTTAGAGGAACGTTTAGAAGATATTCGTACACCAATGGATGTGTCTGTCATTGGTTGTAAAGTCAACGGTCCGGGTGAAGCAAAAGAAGCTGATATTGGTATAGTCGGTGCAAGTCCGCGCTCACTCGTGTATCGTAATGGCGAAAAGAGTCACTTAATAGATACAAATCAGTTGGTTGATGAAATCGAAAGCATGGTTCGTCAACGTGTTCAAGAGCTTGAAAAAGCTAAAGCTAAAGAGATTATTCGTAGTTCATCATGAGTTCAATTGTCGCAATTAAAGGTTTTAATGACTTTCTTCCATCGCAAACACCTGCGTGGAGACGTCTTGAGCAGCATTTAGCATCGCTTATGGATGCATACGGTTATCAGCAAATCCGTTTGCCGGTGGTTGAACATACCAATCTGTTTAAGCGTTCAATTGGTGATGCAACTGATATCGTTGAAAAAGAAATGTACACTTTCTTTGATAAGGGTAATCCACCTGAATCTTTAACTTTGCGTCCAGAAGGCACAGCGGGTTGTGTACGTGCAATGTTGGAACATAACTTACTCCGTGGTGCAAATCCACGTGTTTGGTATGTTGGCCCAATGTTCCGCTATGAAAAACCACAAAAAGGTCGTTATCGCCAGTTTCACCAATTTGGTGTAGAAACTTTTGGTGTAGCGACACCTGATCAAGATGCTGAACTGATTCTCATGACTGCGCGTTTATGGAAACGCATGGGTGTTGCAGATAAAGTTCAACTTGAACTAAATACCTTGGGCGAGTCTGATGAACGTGCAGAGTATCGTGCTGCATTGGTTGAATTTCTTACAGCGCATCATGCTGATTTGGATGAAGATTCGCAACGTCGTTTAACCACCAATCCATTGCGAATTTTAGATTCGAAAGATGCACGAACTCAGCAAATTCTTGAAAATGCACCTAAGTTGCATGATTTCTTAAAAGAAGACAGTTTGAATCATTTTGCTCAATTGCAACAGTATTTAACTGATGCAGGTATTGAGTTTGTCATCAATCAAAAACTAGTCCGTGGTTTAGACTATTACAACAAAACTGTTTTTGAATGGACAACGACACATTTAGGTTCTCAAGGAACGGTGTGTGCGGGTGGTCGTTATGATGGTTTGGTTGGGCAGCTGAAAGGTAAGCCTGATCAATCTGTACCAGCAGTCGGTTTTGCTATGGGCATGGAACGTTTATTATTGCTTCTTGAACAAGTTGAAGACAATACACCTGTGCGTGAATGTGAGTTATTCTTGCTGTCAGATCCTGCAACACAAGGTCAGGCTTTGGTATTGGCTGAACAAATTCGTGATCAACTTGAAGCTGTAAATAGTACAATTCGTTTGAAAACAGGTTCACAGGGTTCAATGAAGAGTCAAATGAAGAAGGCAGACCAATCGGGTGCCATCTATGCTTTGATCTTTGGTGAGCGTGAGGCTGTAGCGCAGCAAGTTTTAGTCAAAGAACTTGCGACAGCAGAACAATATGAAATTAAGGCCACTGAAATTGTGCCTTTTTTCATTGAAAAATTTTCGTCAAAATAAGCCGATAATCATAAGGAAAAGGGGAGTCAAATGAGTGCAATGACTGATGATGAGCAACTGGATAGTGTGAAGTCATTTTTTAAGAAATATGGCTCGGCTATGGTGACAGGTGTCCTCATTGCATTGATTGCCTTTTTCGGTTGGGAATATTGGCAAAAGAAAACTTTGGCTGAAAATCAAAATGAAACAGCCAAAGTTCAGCAATTGATGGATGAGGCGCGAGCAGCCAATGGTGATGCTAAAGTCACTGCTGCCTTAGTCGCGTCAGCAGATAAAATTGTCAAAGACAATCCAGATTCTGTTCATGCAATTCAAGCACAAATTGTCATGGCAAAAGTTGCCTATGATAAAAATGACTATGCGTTGGCTGAACGTGAACTGAAAAAAGTTGAAAATTCTAAAATTAAAGACGCTGGTTTGTTACAAGTTGTAAAAATCAAACTTGCCGATGCACAATTGGCGCAAAAGAAGTTTGATGAAGCCTTGAAAACCTTGTCAGCTGTGAATGATCCTGCTTTTCAGGCAAGTGCTGATGAGTTAAAAGGTGATATTTATGTGGCAAAAAATGACACTGAAAATGCAAAAAAATCGTATCAAGCAGCATGGAATGCAGTCGTTGAGCGTAAACAAGAACGTCAAATTTTACAAATTAAACTCGAAAGTGTTGGCGTATTAGTAGAAGATCCTGATCTTGAACGCCCAATCTTAGCAACACAAGTGGATGAGTCTTAATGGATAGAAATTTTAAAATACCTTTTGCTTTAGCAATCTTATCAATCGCTTTAATCGGCTGTTCAAGTAATAAGACGAAAGAAGTGAAGATTAAGCCTAATCCACTGCCTAAAGTTGCACAAGCTTCAAGCTTGGTTCAAGTATTTTCGACCAGTGTTTCTTCGACCAGCAGTGAAGATGCATTACGTCTACGTTTAGATACAGACAATGGTGTTGTGTTTGCCTTAGATCCAAAAGGCGAAGTGGCTGCCTATAAAGGCAAACAGCGCTTATGGAATGCTAAAGTTACCAAAGACGGCTTAAGTTCTGGTGTTGAAGCAGCAGATGGTGTGGTGATTGTTGGTAATCAAAAAGGGCATGTTTTTGCATTAGACCAAGCAACGGGTGCGACCAAATGGTCTGCACAATTGTCAGGTGCAATTATCAGTTCTGCTTTGATTCAATCTGGTCGTGTGATAGTGGTTGCAAATGACGGTACGGTTTATGCCTTAGATGTTGCGACAGGTCAGCAAGCGTGGACTTATAAATTACCAAGCGCTTCATTTAGCTTAAGAGGCCAAGCCACTCCAGTTAGTTTAGATCCACGTACTGTGCTTATCGGCACTTCTACTGGCTATATTTTTGCAATAGATAGCCTTGCAGGTGTACCGCGTTTACAACGTCGTGTTGCGGTATCTGAAGGTCGTTCTGATATTCAGCGTTTGATTGATGTGGACAGTGAGCCTGTTGTTTCAGGACAGTATGTGGTTACGACGAGTTTCCAAGGTCAAGTCACTGTTCTAGATTTGGCTTCACAACGCGTTTTGTGGAGTGAAAATTCAAGCAGTATCAACCGTCCAGAAGTGACCGATGGTAAAGTCATCGTATCGCAAACCGATGGTCAAATTATTGCGTATGACTTGATTACAGGTCAGCAGCTTTGGAAAAATGAGCAACTGCTCAACCGTAACTTAAGCAACCCTGTATTGCTCGGTTCAAATCTTGTTGTGGGTGATTTAGATGGTTATTTACATCAAATTGATCCAAATACAGGAACAACGTTAGGTCGTGCTAAAACCAGTGGTGAAGTACGTACGTTGAGAGTGATTGATAATCAAGTTTATGTTTCGACACGTAAAGGTGCAATGAGTATCTGGCAAAGTCGTTAACAGTTAATCAACAGACACGATTAGGATTCTCTATTTTTTTAGTCTTGTGTTAAAATAGAGCAATCCGTATGAATTCCATACACGGGGTGATTGAAAATCAATACCCCGTGTTTTTATTTTAGGTTTTTCCTATTCTTCTTCCTATACATTTCTGATGTTCAGACCAGTCATACTGGCTGATCTTGAATAAAGGTTATTTTATGAAACCCGTAATTGCGCTCATTGGTCGTCCAAACGTCGGCAAATCAACGTTATTCAACCAGATTACCAAGAGCCGTGATGCACTCGTTGCTGATTTTGCTGGTCTTACCCGAGATCGTAAATATGGTGATGCAACTTATGAAAATAAATCTTTCATTGTCGTTGATACTGGGGGTATCGGTGAAAATGAAGGTGGTATTGACTCATATATGGCAGAGCAATCAAAAACTGCGATTAATGAAGCCGACATCATTGTTTTTGTTGTCGATGCACGCGCTGGGCTATTGGCTTCTGATGAGCAGATTGCACGTGAGTTGCGTACACTTGGTAAAAAGGTTTACTTGGTTGCCAACAAAGTCGATGGTGTACATGCTGAAGCTGCATTAGTTGAATTTTATAAACTTGGTATGGGTGAACCCTTACAAGTTGCGGCAAGTCATGGTCGTGGTGTTCAACAAATGCTTGAGGATATCTTGGTTGATGTCCCTGAAGATGAAAACCCAGAAGAACACGATAAGGCAACAGGTTTACGTTTAGCAATTATTGGTCGTCCAAATGTCGGTAAATCTACTTTGGTTAACCGTTTGTTAGGTGAAGATCGTGTTGTTGCATTTGACCAACCGGGTACAACCCGTGACTCGATTTATATTCCGTTTGAGCGTGATGGTCGTCAATATACCTTGATCGACACTGCGGGTGTACGTCGTAAAGGTAAAGTCGATGAAATGATTGAGAAATTCTCAATCGTTAAAACGCTACAAGCGATTAAAGATGCACATGTCATCGTGGTGGTTTTAGATGCACGTGAAGGTGTGGTTGAACAAGATTTACATTTGATCGGTTATGCACTTGAAGCTGGTCGTGCCATGGTGATTGCCATTAACAAATGGGACAACATGACAGAGTATGATCGCAAACAATGTAAATTGGATGTTGATCGTCGTTTTGACTTTATTCCTTGGGCAAAAGTACATTTGATTTCTGCTTTGCATGGAACAGGTGTCGGTGAGATGTATCCAACCATTCACCGTGCTTATGATTCATCACACTTAAAAGTTTCACCTGCAAAATTAACTCAGATTTTGAATGATGCAACTGAAGCACATCAACCGCCAATGATCAGTGGTAAACGTATTAAAATGCGTTATGCCCACATGGGTGGACAAAACCCACCAACGATTGTGATTCATGGTAATAAGGTGGATAAGACACCTGCGGACTACCGTCGTTATTTGGAAAATGTCTTCCGTAAAGTGTATAACCTTGAAGGTACACCGGTTCGCGTTGACTTTAAAACAGCTGAAAATCCATTTGAAGGCCGTAAATCTCAAATTGATGAGCGTGTTGCAGCACGTCGTCGTCGTTATGTACAGAAATTTAAAAAGGCTGAAAAGAAATTTAGAAGCTAAATTTAGCGTTGAACACATCAAAACCCAAAGTGATCTTTGGGTTTTTTTGATTTAAGATAATGAAAAATGTTTGGGAATGGGTTGTGAATCGTATTATTCAATTGGATGTTAATTCTATTCAAAATATTCTTCCGAGTTACCATTCGATCGATCGAAAGGGGCAGATCCAAGAACTGAAACAGGCGATCTATCAATATAGAAACCAATTATTGTCCGATATTTTTTCAGTTGAAATCAGTAACCACTCTTTTGAAAAAACAGATTTTGGTAAACCCTATTTAATTGATTATCCAAAGTTTCACGTGAATCATTCACATAGCCAGCACCATTATGCTTTGGCGAGTAGCCAGCAGATCCAAGATTTGGGTGTGGATGTTGAGGACTTAGATCGAAAGGTGCGCTTTGAGGCTTTAGCTAAACATGCTTTTCATCCCCAAGAATATCAGGCTTGGCAAGCGTTAGACTTTGATCCTACTTTTTGGTTTAAGGTGTGGACCACAAAAGAGGCGATTTTAAAAGCATCAGGCTTAGGGATTCGTTTGAGTCTAAATGAGCTAAATACTGGAGTGCATGTGATGAATGATGGTGGGATCTCTACGCATCCGTTATTGGGCAGCTTTGCCTATCAAAATCTTCAGCTGAGCCGAGTCATGCTGACGGTGGCATGGCGTTCTGAATTATCCTGTAAGGGCTTTGCATTTCCACAGATTCAAATTATTCAACATGGTTGATTAAAAATGGTATAGATGTTTTCATTCTGCATAACACATAAATTGCAACAACGTTATTCCATATTAGAGTGTGGCATCTATACGTCTAAGTGCTGAAATTTTCAAGCTTAAGCCACATATATTGCAAATCGGCATTGTTTAATAAAACCAGTTAAATGTAAGCTGTTTATCTTTAAATAAAAATAAATAGTACTTGATCACCATCATAACAATCTTGCTCGTCGCATGTAGTTTGTAAGCTATATTTTTTACATAAAAATTAGTTTATTTCTCCATGAAATTCTCTATACTTGATAAATTAAATGATAATTAAGTAGCGAAAATACTAATTATTGTGAATTTAAAGCGATGAAAAAGCGATAGGTTAGGATTAATTATATAGTGCGATTTAAATACTTCATCAGCTTAATTTGCATCATATTTTTTTATCCAAATTTTAGTTTTGCTTCAAGTTTAGAAAGTGATCTTGCTGCTTTTAATCTCATTACCAACTACGAGCTTTTATTCTTTGGTGGAATATTTGTCATTCTGATGCAAGCTGGTTTTGCTGTAGTTGAAGGCGGATATGAAAATACCTATAAGTCAATTTCCGCATTATTGGTCAATTATGTTTCAGCAGTTTTAGGAACGCTTATTTTTGGTTTCTTCTGCGCAAAAATTCTTCTTGCAGGAGATGCCAGCTCCGAAAAATATATGAATGGCATGCTGCATGGCTGGCATTGGAATTTATTATTTTTTTATACCCTCATGGCCACCACAATCACCACTGTGGTTGGGCGAGTGATTCCGAGTAAAGTTCCCTTATTGGTTAACTGGATAACTGGTTTAATGATCGCAGGTGTGATCTTTCCTTTCTTTAGTAGCTGGACTTGGGGAAATATCTTATTCGGTAAAGGCTGGTTAAAAGAGTTAGGATTTATTGATTTCGCGGGTTCAACCGTGGTGCATTCCACCGCAGCATGGATTGTTTTGGCGGGCTACTTAACTTTAAAACCTCAAGACCGACAAGAAATCTTAAAAAAAGACTTAATCTTTGAAGATTATAAAATCTTATCTTTGGCATTGGCTGGCTTTATTCTTTGGCTGGCATGGTCAGGTCTAAATGTAGTTTATATCTCAGCACTCTATGCGGATATTGGAGTCATTGTCGTCAATGCCTTTACTGCACTCTTTGGAGCAATGATTGCACCCTTGGTTTTTTCCTTGGTACTCAACAATAAAATTATTTCATGGGTTGAAATGATTAAAGGTGCTTTGGGTGGCTTGGTGGCGATCACGGCAAGTTGTGGTTTAGTGAATTTGTCATCGGCATTGATTATTGGTTTGGTTTCAGGATTATTCACAATCTATTTACCCCGTTTATTGACTTATTGGATTGATTCTAAGCATATTCGTGAAGTTGTTGTGGTACATGGTATTTGTGGAGCATGGGGCACACTGGCTGTTTCTTTGACAGATAACCCCGTAATTAATTTAGCCAACAAGGCCAGTGTTATCGATCAAAGTATTGGGATTGCAGTAAATTTTGTGTGGAGTTTTGGCGTTGCATTCTTAGTATTTAAACTGATTTGTAAACTGCGTAATGCATACTCAATTAAGTCGTTAAAAAATTGAGTACTTAAAAGCTTTGAAAAAAGCCAAGCACTAAAAAAAGCGACATAAAGTCGCTTTTTTCATATTTAAGTTCTGTATTAAACGTTAGGCAACACTTTCAGGTGTCGCACGCCATAAACTTTCCAGATCATAAAATTTACGTGCTGTTGGTAGCATCACATGTACGACTACAAATCCTAAATCGATAAGGATCCATTCAGCGTCTCGTTCACCTTCAACACCAATTGGGCGAAAGCCTGCTTTACGTGCTTCTTCAGCAACATTGTCAGCAAGTGCTTTAACATGGCGTGTTGATGTCCCGCTCGCGATGACAATTGCATCTGAAACGTTGCTAATAGCGCTGACATCAAGTTGAATAATATCTTTGGCTTTTACATCAAGTAGAGCTTCTTGTACGACTTTTAAACAAGTCTGTACGTCTTGATTTTGAGTGTTCATTGCAAGTTCGTGAGAATTAGAAGCGCTGGGCGATGGTTCTAAATTCATATAAGGTATATTTTCCAGAAAATATCTCATCTTCTAATATAGCGCTTTTGTCTAAAAAATACAAATTATACAATGCAACCGTTTGTCTAAGCATATCCCAATTTAATAGCTATGGTTGTTGGAAAAATATTTTTCTTTCCATGCAAATGACTGATTTGAATGCGATTGTGGCTTGTATTCTGCTGCAATAAAGCCCGTATAGGCGCTTTGTTTTAACCATGAAAAAATTGCAGAATAATCAATTTGTGCGGTATCTGGTTCGTGACGTCCTGGGCAGTCAGCAAATTGTATATGTCCAATCCAATCTATATTTTCTTGTAAGGCTGCCAGTACATCTTCGCCCATCATCGCCATGTGGTAACAGTCAAATTGCATTTTTAATGCAGGATGCTGTACTGCTTCTAACATTTCTTGGCCTTGTGCAATATTTTGAATCAAGAAACGCGGCATGTCTGTACCATTGATCATTTCAAATACAGGCTGAATATCACGGTTAGAGAGTAGATGGCAAGCCAGTTTTAAATTGTTTGCTAAGGTGTTTAAACAGGGGAGTAAGTCGGCATCTTGTGGTTGTTTACCTGCCAAAATATTGACGTTTGGAACATTGAGCGCTTCTGCATATTCAATTGCAAGTTCCAAGGCTTGATGAAATGCCAGTTCTTGACCAGGCACACCAGCAAGTCCGTTTCCACCTTGCATTAAGTCACCAGCGGGAACGTTGATCAGACAAAGGCTTAGGTCATATTGTTCAAGTTGCGCTTGAATCTCTTCAATGCTTAATTCATACGGAAATTGAATTTCTACATTGTGGAAGCCATGAAGATGTGCCAAAGCAAAGCGTTCAATGAGCGGCACTTCAGTAAAAATCAAAGATAGGTTTACTGCGAGTTTAGTCATAAGAACGCTCCTTGCTATATTTGGACTCTCATCTTCAATGTAGTAGGCAATAGATTATTTTTCAACTTATTTATGTGTAGTTCCGTGTATTTTAACCCGATTTATTTTCTACTTGATGAATGACTGTGGCTAAATCCGATTCAGCAAATCCGGTGTTTTGATGGCTTTGTAATTGCCCAAGTGCACGTTGAGCCACAGGGATTTTTAAATCAAATTGTTGTGCAAGTTGAATGGCATTATTTAAGTCTTTAGAAAGCGTTTGTACCTTCCATTGTACTGGCTCAAAAGTATGTGTTGCCATGCGTGGGGCTAAAATTTGGAAAGGTTTTGAGTCGGCAAAACCACCCGCCAAAGCCGGTGCCAATAGGGTTGTATCTACACCTGCTTTACTGGCAAGCGCAACAGCTTCCGCGATCAAGGTACTATTGGCAGCAACGATAAGTTGGTTACAGATTTTAGTGGCTTGTCCAGTACCTGTTTCACCCATACGGGTTACACGCTGTGAGAGGATGTTGTAAACGAGGCTTAGTGCTTGGATCACCTCAGCATTGCCCCCAGCAAAAATGACCAGCGTGCCATTTTCAGCGCCTGCTGTTCCACCTGAAACAGGTGAGTCAATCCAAATCACTTGTTTTGTTGTTGCGCTTTCAGCCAGCTGCTTGGTTTTATCTACAGATAAACTGGAGAAATCCACAATCACTTGCTTGGCTTGTAAATAGGGCTCAATGTGCTCATAGACCAGCTGTACAGCTTTATCATCAGCAAGGCAGCTGAGAATAATCGGATATTCTGCAATATTTTCAAGCTGTAATGGGTGAGCGCCTAGATCAATAAGGGCGTCACAGGCAGATGCTGTTCTGTTCCAGACCGCGACATGCAAGCCTGCTTGGATTAATCGGGTTGCCATACGGCTACCCATTAATCCCATCCCTAAAAATGCAATTTTACTGTTACGATCAAAATTCATTTTATAACTCAAAAAATTTTCAAAAAGGGTTTGTTGACATTTCATAAATTGCTTGCGGCGCAAGGCGAAGCCGGGGACAAGAGTGTTTTTTGCTATTTTGTGGTTAGCTTGTGAAACAATATTATTTGTCATTTAGAAAGACTAAATTTCGTATCAGCTAAAAACACTCGTAGCCGCAAATATAGATGAATTGTTAACAGACCCTTAAGTTTTGGATTATTTATATTGGCGCGGTAAAAATTTTAATTCAGGATTTTTATCCTTTTTACGTGCAATTTGACTATTTTTACCCAAGAGTAATTTTAACTGCCAAATCTTCTCTAAACGTAAAGATTTCTGAGGTTGATGTTCCATAGCATCTAAAACACGTTTAGCAGCCATCAGCGCATCTGGCGAGCGTTGCAGCATCTCTTCTGCAATGGCTTGAGCTTTTGCCAACGGTGAGTCGTCTACATGCGTCACCAAACCAATGTCTTTGGCATAATTGCCATCAAAAATACGTGCAGTGAGGGTAAGCTCTTTGGCTAAATCAATACCAATCACGCCCTTGATTGAACGGGTTAAGCCCATGTCAGGCACAAGCCCCCAACGGCTTTCCATGATGGACATTTTAGTCTCTGGGTGTGCAATACGAATATCTGCAGCCAATGCAAGTTGCATCCCTGCACCAAAGCAGAAACCTTCAATTGCTGCAATGACAGGGATAGGCAGTTCTTGCCAGATCAAAAATGCTTTTTGGAATAGGCTTTGACCAGGTTTAATCAGTTCCCAAGCCGCAAAGGCTGTATTTTTGGGACTATTTAAGTCAGCAAGGTCAATACCTGCACTAAATACATTGGCTTCACCCGTCAGAATCACCACACGAATATTGCGGTCTTTTTTAATCTGTTGTGCGACGCTTACCAGTTCACGGAGTAAAGCAAAACTCATGGCATTGCGTTTATCTGGACGATTTAATGAAACTGTTGCGATACCATTGTTTTTTTCTATGTGTAGTAGTGCCATGATCTTGACTCATTTTTCCTTGGTCATCAGCATAGCATGTGAATTGAATAGTTACATGACAGTAGAGTCACCGAAACTGTGTTGATGTGCCAATTGAGTGCTAAAGCCAAAACAGGATTGAAACAGCGGCTTGTGTAATTTTATTGGTTTTTGAAAAGATGATTGCAATGAAAAGGTCGTTCTAATTCATGCTGTTTTAAAGAAACAATAAAACCATACGCAAGATAAAATCCACAGTCAATTTGGGTTTTATCCTTAGGATTTAAAAACAGCTTAAAGCGCCATAAGAAAAGCATTTATAGCGCTGAATCGGATAGAACTGCGCTGTATTTATGAAGCGGGTAAAATCTGCTGTGCAGCTGTTTCGACTTCATGAATTGCCAATTGAAGCTCATCAAAGCGTTTCATCACATCTTGGATAAAGGCTTCATCTGCTTTACGACGTTCTTTACGTAGCATGGAAATAAATTGTTCAAAATCACCCGTAATGCGTTGCAATTTTGGTGTACCGACATAACGGGTAGCACCATATAAGCGATGTAAGACATGTTCTAATTGCGGGAAGTCCTCAAGCTCAATGAGTTGCTCAATTTCAGCCAACTCCGTTGGGAAGCTGTCGACTAGCATTTTTAACAAATCTTGTGCGAGATCTTCTTTATTGGCCGCTAATGCAAGGCTTTGTTTCCAATCTAGAATATAAGAGTCCAGCGCTTCGATATATACTGTATTTTCGATAGGCTGTTGATGTTGAATAAATTTATCGCTTGTCCAATTGGTGAGAATTTGAATAATTTGTTCAATCTGGATCGGCTTGGTTACATAGTCATCCATACCCACTTTGAGTAGTTTTTGTTTTTCATCAGCCAATGCGTGAGCTGTCAATGCAATAATCGGCATGCGCATACCATCTAAGGTGGATTCCAGCGAACGAATTGCCCGTGTGGTATCAATCCCAGACATGACTGGCATTTGGATATCCATAAAGATAAGATCAAATGGTTTTGCGCCTTGTTCAACCCCTTGCTGAATAATGGTTAAGGCTTCTTGACCACTGAGAGCTTTGGTGGTTTTTACATTTAGCTCGCCTAATAGCGCTTCTAGTACGATCAAATTCGGTAAATGATCATCTACTGCTAAAACGTGTAAATCTTGCCCTTTAAAGTCTTTATGATGTTCTTGTTCAAAAACAGGCTGATTACTTAATAGTTGAATCACTGAACTACGGCTCAGTGGTTGATACAATGGACGCGCTTTATATTCAGTCAACATATTTGGATCAAGTGACATTTGATAACCATATACCGCCAAATGACCTTGATAACGACCACGAATTTCTCTAAGTAAGGCTTCAGTATCTCCACTATGATCAACGATCAACCAGGTGTTTTCAGTATTTTTTTCTAAGCTATTTAGGCGGCTAAATAGATCTAAAATCGATTGTGCTTCGGTGTGCTGGACTTGATAGTCTTCTAAGTAATGACGTAATACATTGGCGGTTGCAGGGTGCGCCAAGAAAGACACCACATTTAAGTTTTTAAATGAAGGATGAACAATTTCTTCATCTTCATTTACCGTTAACATGGCGGTAAACCAGAAAGTTGAACCTTTTTCTGTTGGTGCGCGTTCTTGGTTATCTTCAAAGCCAATTTGACCATGCATCAAATGTACAAGTTGCTTGGAAATGGCTAAACCGAGTCCTGTACCACCAAATTGGCGAGTGACAGAAGCATCACCTTGAGAGAATGATTCAAATAGTCGTTTACGATCGGTGCCACTTAAGCCAATACCACTGTCTTGTACACTAAAGTGCAGCAAACATTGCCCGATATCATCATGTTCCATGCGCGCACGAACAATAATTTCACCATCGGGTGTGAATTTAATCGCATTGGAAATAAGATTGGTCAGCACCTGTTTAAAGCGTAAGGCATCACCAATGACATGTTTAGGCACATTGTCTGCAAAATAGAATGCCATCTCGATATGTTTTTGCGCTGCCAATGGCGAGAGCATATCCATCACATCGAAAATTGCTTCTTCAAGATCAAAAGGCGCAGTTTCGAGTTCTAATTTACCTGCATCAATTTTCGAGAAATCGAGTACATCATTAATCAGTGCCAATAAATGTGCAGAAGACTTACGGATGGTCTGTAAATATAAACTTTGATCATTGCTTAAATTGTCTTGGCGTAACATCAAATGAATAAAGCCATCAATACTATTTAATGGGGTACGTAATTCATGACTGATATTGGCAAGAAAGACTGACTTCGCCTGATTGGATGAAATCGCCTGATCACGGGCTTGTTTATAGGTAATGTTTTGGACTTCTAAGGTGTCTAATGTACGACGTAAATCATCTTCCGTTTGTTCAGTATGTTCTTTTAGCTCAAGGAAACTGAAATGTAGCCGTTTTACTACATTGGCAATATCACGCTGTAATAAGCGCAGTTCACCAGTACTGTTGATCACCATATGTTGATCAAGCGTATCTGCATTTAAGCGTTGCAATTGCATCCGAATTTCGTACATCGGTGCAATCCAGCGTCTTGAATAGAAGTTTAGACATAATAGAAGCAACAGTAGCGTTAATAAGGCAGTCGTAATCAATACGATCATGACACGATAATGTGAAATTTCTAAAGGTTGATTATCAAGTTCAATCACCAACCACATATTTTCAGCAGATTTGGTAGGGTTTAGTTTAATCCCATAAATATTGTTGTACTTATTTTGAATTGGTCCAAAGAAAGTGCCTGATTTTGGAATTTTTGGCCAAGCACGTTGATTTTGGTAGCCTACACTTAAATGATTGACGTTATTTTCATCTAAAATCGCTGCGCTGAGTAAATGCTTTTCGTTAAACATTTTTTGTAAAATGCTTTCGGCTTTGGCGTGTTGAATTGGATCTTGTTCCATGACTGCGGTGAGTTGCTCAGCAGTATATTGGTAACGGCTCAATATCGCGATGGCTTGGAAGCGCTGTTTGGACTTGGCAGCAGCTGATGTTTCAGAAAGAACCAGTGCTGTTCCAACACATGCCAAAATCATAATTGGCACGAAAATTAACGCAATAAGTTGACCATAAGCGTGATTGAGTTTTAAGCGTTTAAAGAGTTTTTTATTGAAATTCGACATTGTTCCAGCAACTCATTGCCCATGGCAAAGATATTAACATGCTTTAATCATCCTGCATGACAATATGACTAAAAATCTTGTGAATTGAAAATGAGTTATGCTGTTTTATAGATAACTTTATCATTTCTAATTCTAAGTAAAGTTTATTTTTTTATATGTATTTAATTTTATTCAATAAAGAAAATCATGCTCCTACTTGGGTGTGTTGATATATATGAATTTAGTTTGATCATTCCAAGCAAAATGAAGCGGAAAGATGTGCAGTATGTTTCTTTTTTTCATACAATATGCCCACCTCGATATAGGTGCAACCGATGAGTCACACACAACCTGATTTCTTAGCCGACGAATTTTTGTTAGATCACTATGTAGGAAAAACTCCTTTGGTGCGTTTACAACGTTTGGCAAGTCATACTCAAGCAACAGTATTGGCAAAGCTAGAAGGCAATAATCCTGCTGGTTCTGTCAAAGATCGTCCTGCATATAACATGATCATGAAAGCTGAACAGCGTGGTCAAATTAAGCCGGGTGATACGTTGATCGAGGCGACGAGTGGAAATACTGGGATTGCGTTGGCAATGGTCGCCGCAATGCGTGGTTATAAAATGAAATTGATCATGCCGGGGAACTCTAGCCAAGAACGTAAAGATGCGATGCGTGCCTATGGCGCTGAATTGATCGAAGCAACCAATATGGAAGTTGCGCGTGATATGGCTTTGCAAATGCAAAGTGAAGGCCAAGGTTTAGTATTAAATCAGTTTGGCAACCCAGACAATGTGGAAGCACACTACCTGACTACAGGCCCTGAAATTTGGCAACAAACCGCAGGAAAAATCACCCATTTCGTTAGCTCTATGGGCACAACGGGCACGATCATGGGGATCTCTAAATATTTAAAAGAACAAAATCCAGATATTCAAATTATCGGATTACAACCTTCAGAAGGTTCAAATATTGCGGGTATTCGTCGTTGGCCACAAGAATACTTACCGACTATTTTTGATCCAAGCCGTGTCGATCAGATCATGGATATTCCGCAAATTGAAGCAGAAAAAACCGCACGCCGTTTAGCACGTCAAGAAGGCATTAGTGCTGGGACTTCTTCAGGTGGTGCTGTATGGGCATCGGTTAAAATTGCTGAAGAAAATCCAGACGCAGTGATTGTCTGTATTGTCTGTGACAGAGGTGATCGTTATCTTTCTACAGGTTTGTTCTCTGTTGAGGATGAAGAATAGTTGCTTCGAAGTCATAAATTGCTTCATGATGGCAAACTTGAGTATTGAGTAAAGCTTTTATGCGTCTTCCAGTTTTAGTTTTTGATATCGAAACCCTGACCGATCTTAAGTCTGGGGCGCATTTATATGGCTTGGATTTACCACAGGACGATTTAGAACAGGCGTTGGCAAAACTACGCCGTCAAGAATCGGGGATGGATTTTCAGCGCTTGGCTTTACATGAAATTGTCTGTATTTCGGGATTGTGGATTGATGAAAACAGTGTAATGAAATTATTTTCATTTAGTCGAGAGCAATATACTGAAACTGAAATTTTACAAAAATTTTTATCTATCTTTGATAAAAGGCATCCAACACTTGTGAGCTGGAATGGCTCACAGTTTGATTTGCCTGTGATTTTATTCCGCGCCATGTATCATGGACTATCTGCGCCAAGTTTGTTCGATCAAGGTGAGATTGACACACAAAAAAGGTATAATAACTATCAGAACAGATACCACAACCGTCATGTCGACTTAATGGATGTCATGGCGATGTTTAATGGACGTCATTTCCAGAAATTAGATGATGTTGCACATTTATTGGGTTATCCCGGTAAACGTGGTATTTCAGGTTATTTTGTTCCCGAATATGTGAATACACAGCAATGGTTGAAACTCACCAGCTATTGCGAAGGTGATGTTTTAAATACATGGTTGATTTTCTTAAGATGGGCTTTGCTTAAAGGTCAGATTTCTTTGCAAGATCACCGTTTATGGATTCAAGCCTCGATTCATTATTTGCAAGGACAAGCTCAACAACATGAGTTTTTAAATGTTTGGCGTGAAACCTCACAGCGAACTGAATTTACTCAAGCAGATTTTTCCTCCACATCCGATTAGGTATCCCTTTGAAACATAGAGCCAAACCTCGACCATCTCAGCTTCCACAATATATTTTTAAAGTTGAAAGATTGTCACATGAGGGGCGAGGGATTGCGCATTATGGAACAGAACTCAATAATCCAATTGAAAAGCAGGGTAAAAAAGTTTTTATTCGCTATGCATTACCTGGTGAAATTGTAAAAGCTCAAGTGACGCGTCAAGTATCCAAACTTGAAGAAGCGGACAGTATTGAACTACTCAGTGAGCCAAATCCACACCGTATTCAACCGATCTGTCCACATTTTGGTACTTGCGGTGGATGTAATATGCAACATATTCATCCAGATGAGCAAATTCGCTTAAAACAAGATGTTTTAAAATCACATCTTAGCCACTTTGCGGGTTTAGTGCCTGAACAGTGGTTAGCGCCATTGCGTTCAACGCGTACCGACTATCGGCATAAAGCCCGAATAGGGGTGCGTTATTTAGCTAAACAAAATAAATTATTGATGGGTTTTCGTGAAGCACAGAGCAATCACTTAACTGCAATTGAAACCTGTAAAATTTTAGATATTGAATTAGATCAGGCCTTACCTGAAATCAAGGCATTACTCGAAAGTCTAAAAGGCAAAAGCAGCATTGGTCATATAGAATTAGCCAAAGGCGATAGCGAAATTTCATTATTGGTTCGCCATACTGAAAAATTAAAAGCCCATGATGTCAACCTATTGCAACAATATGCGTTACACAAACAGTGGCAGTTGTATTTGCAACCTGCGGGTGTGGAAAGTGTACAACGGCTTGATGATGCTCAGGCAGACATGCATTTGCATTACCGTTTAAAAGATTTTGATATCGAGTTTGCGTTTAATCCAACAGATTTTACCCAAGTGAATCCCACTGTAAATCCACAGATGGTTAATCTGGCATGTGATTTGCTTGAGTTGAAAGCAGGCGAAACTGTTTTGGATTTATTTTGTGGATTGGGGAATTTTTCTCTGCCGTTGGCTAAACGTGTGGGTGCTACAGGAAAAGTCATTGCTGTTGAAGGTAGTGAAGCGATGGTGAAGCGTGGTACAGAAAATGCACTGAACAATCGCATAAGCAATGTTAAATTCTATTCACAAGATTTAACAAAAGACTTTTCGCATTATTCTTGGGCAAATCAAGGATTTGATGCATTATTGATTGACCCTCCTCGTGCGGGTGCAGAACAAGTTATGCATTATTTGCCCAAATTTGGTGCGCAAAGAATCGTTTATGTGTCGTGTAATCCAGCAACATTGGCCAGAGATGCTGGAATTTTGGTACAACATGGTTATCAGCTCACTAAAGCCGGTGTGATGGACATGTTTACGCACACGGGGCATGTAGAATCGATTGCTTTGTTTGAAAAGAAATTAGAGATAAACGATTTATAATGAAATATAGAGTTAGAGGAGTAGGGTATGGTCACAGTACGTGAGCAACTTCCTGATCAGCTCAATGAGCTATCAGAGGAAGCGACTGTAGAACATGCCGATGAAGCGCAACAGGCTCTAGCAACTTGGCTAGATCGAGTGCGTGGAATTTTAGACGGTGCTGAACTTAAGCAGTTAGAAGAAGTCGCGCAATTAGTATTACAAAAAGAATTGGCGACCACAGTAAATTCCAGAACCAATACCTTTGCAACAGGCATTGGGATGGCCGATATTCTCGCGCATTTACATGTCGATGAAGATACGCTGGCAGCAGCTGTGCTTTATCGTAGTGTGCGTGAGGATCTCACCACCTTAGAGGAAATACAGCAGCAATGCGGTGAGCAGGTTTACAACCTTGTCAAAGGCACTTTGGCGATGGGTAAACTTTCTGAACTGATTGAAAAGAATAAACGTTTAGAAGATCACTTTAATAATAATCAGCGTGAACATCTGACGGGCATCTACAAGATGTTGATTTCTGTGACAGAAGATGTCCGAGTGGTCTTGATTAAACTGGCTGAACGGACCTTTGCTTTACGTGAATTGGCGCATTCTTCAAAAGAACGTCAAGAGCGTGTTGCACGAGAAATTCTCACCATCTATTCACCTTTGGCGCATCGTTTAGGCATTGCCCAATTAAAATGGGAGCTCGAAGATCTTGCTTTCCGTTATTTGGCACCAGAACGTTATAAAGAGATTGCTTCTTTACTCAATGAAAAGCGTCTAGAGCGTGAACAATATATTCAGTTTGTGGTAGATAAACTCAAGAATGAGCTGGCTGGGCATGATATTGAGGCCGAAATATCAGGTCGGGTCAAACATATTTATTCGATCTACCGCAAAATGAAGAGTAAAAATCTGAGTTTTGATCAGCTTTATGATATTCGCGCGTTACGGGTTTTGGTTAAATCTGTCGCAGAGTGTTATCACGCTTTAGGTATTGTGCATCAAATTTGGCGTCATATTCCTCATCAGTTCGATGACTATATTACCAACCCCAAAGCCAATGGTTATCGCTCTTTGCATACTGCGGTGATTGCAGAAAATAAATCTTTGGAAATCCAGATCCGAACCAAAGAAATGCATGAAGAAGCCGAGTTGGGCGTGTGTTCACACTTCAATTATAAAGAAGGCTCGAAAACCACCGACTATTCATTTAATCATCGTTTGCATTCTTTACGTGCAGTGCTTGAACATTATCAAGAACGTACCGAAACCAGTGCACATCCCAATGAAGATGAAACAGAAGATTTTGAACAAATTCAAGACTTTGAAGGGTTTGAAAAAATCTATGTGTTTAGTCGTGATGGGGATATTAAAGAACTACCACGCGGATCGACGGTGCTTGATTTTGCTTATCATGTGCATACTGAGGTCGGCAATAAGTGCTATGCATCACGGGTCAACCAACGCTATGTGCCGTTAACCTATACCTTAAAAACAGGCGAACAGGTTGAGATTTTAACCAAGAAAGATCGTGAACCCAATCGTGATTGGTTGGTTAACTCTTTGGGTTATATTAAAACAGCACGTGCGCGTGACAAGTTGCGCCACTGGTTTAGACAACAGGATCGCAGTAAAAATCTGGAAGTTGGGCGTGAGCTACTCAATAAAGAACTTTCACGTTTAGCGATTCACCCGAAAAGTATTGATTTAAGTGATTATTGTAATCATTTCAATGTGAAAACTGGGGATGACATCTTGGTGTCATTGGTGAGTGGGGAAATTAGCCTGCATGCCTTGATCAATCAAGTCAATCGCCACATGCACTTAGATCAGGATGAACCAGAGCTGGTGTTAAAACCAACATTAAATCCACGCGCAAGTCATACCTTGTCGGCGCATGGAATTTTAATTGATGGTTTGGACAATGTTGAATTACATATTGCACAATGTTGTCAGCCTGTTCATGGTGAATCGATTGCTGGGTATATCACATTGAATCGTGGTGTCAGTATTCACAAGGTTGCATGCCCAGATTATATGCGCATGATCAAGTTAGAACCTGATCGTGCGGTTGAAGCGGATTGGGAGATGCAACCGACACGTGGGCAAAGTGTGCAAATTGTGGTGGAAGCGTATGATCGCCGTGGTTTGTTAAAAGATTTGACCCAAGTGATTTTTTCAGATCAGATCAATATCCGTCAGGTGAATACGATTTCTGAAGCAGATGGTATTGCCAATATGAAATTGTTGATTGAAGTGAAAGGCTTGGCACAATTGTCTCGCCTCTTGGCGAGATTGGAACAACAGCCCGGCATTATCAGTGCTCGACGCTTGGTTCAAGGCAATTAGTTCGCTGTTCTGACCTCATTTATTTCAAAAAAACCTGCACAATGCAGGTTTTTTTGATTTGAAATCACCCTATAAAAATTACACGCTACATTTTTTTGAGTTTTGGTAAATGGCGATATTTTCTATGTTGGCTTGAGCATCAGTCATAAGTTGAGTATCGACTTGACCAGGATCTGACTCAGTCGAGACCTTATTGGCAAAGCCTCCAGCTTTGGATGCTGTATCAGAGCCCCCACCAAAAGCATTTAAAGCACTACTTGCAAGACCCGCCCATTTACTAATGGTTTTGCCTGTTGCCTTAGTTTCAGAAGTGGAGAGCACGCGGCTTGCATTGGCTTTTTCAACAGCAAGCGCGGCACAATCCATACTTTTTAGTTCAGTAGTGCTCAGTGGGGCAGCAGTTAGGATTGTACTTGATGCAAGTATGGTTATTGTTAGGAGTGTTTTTTTCATTGTTTATTCCATTTGCACATTGGAAACAAAACTATAAATTAAAATAACAAAAACAAAAATTACAAAGCTGTCAGGAAGCGAAATAGGCGCTTCCATAAGGCGGCATTACAATCAAAATCTAAAATATTTTTATATCAATATAAATGACTTAAGCCTATAAGCCATAATTTTTTATGACCTATAGACGAGCAAAAATTACTTTTTGGTGAGCAGTAAATTGGCTAAACGATTGACAAACTGGGGGCTGATTGCAGAGAGTTGGAACATAATTTTGGTTTTCAATCCCACAGGCGTATGCGTAGCCGTTAAGATACTTCCTTTGGCTTTGACTAAGGCAAACACTTGCTCCGCAACATCTTGGGGTGTGAGACTGACCCCAATGTTTTGAATCGCGCCTGCATCCATGTCTGTCACCATCGCTGTTTGGACAAAAAGCGGCATCACATCCAGTACACGAATGCCGTATTTTTGCCATTCGATATCTAGCCCTTCTGTAATACCGCGTACGGCAAATTTACTGGCAGAATAAGAGACTAAGTCTGCTTGTCCATAAATGGCTGATGCTGAGGAAAGATTGATGATACGCGCAAATTTTGCTTCTTTCAGATAAGGAAGTGCGGCATGACAGCCATTTAAAACGCCATTGACATTGATATTGATTGTGCGGTGATGGTCACTAATCTCGGTTTTTTCAAAATCTCCAGAATAAAGAATCCCAGCATTATTGACTAAAATGTTGAGGCCATTTGCCCATTGAGAAAATTCTTTAAGCGCGGTTTGCCATTGTGCATAATCGCTCACATCTAATTTGCCCGCTTTGGCATTGTCACCCAATTGATCTGCTAAAATTTGAGCCTGCGCTTCATTGATATCATAAATACCAACTTGATAACCTTGTTGGTAGAATAGACGTGCAATCGCAGCCCCAATCCCTTGCGCAGCACCACTAATGAATATGCTTTGACTCATTGCAGCATCCTTTTTAGTTTATTTTGATTGCAAAGAGTTGAACATAAAATATGCATAACAACAAGTGTTGTGCAGTCATTTGTTATTGATCTTAAAGGACATAAAATGCAACAGTTATTCGCCATCATGAAACAATTACGTGCAGAATGCCCTTGGGATCGTGAACAGACGCCTGAAAGTTTAACGCGCTATGCGATTGAAGAAGCGTATGAGGTAGAAGAAGCAGTACGTTCTGGTGATATAGATGAAATTAAAAATGAATTAGGTGATTTATTGCTACAAGTGGTTTTTCAATCACAGATGTACAGTGAGCAGGGGGCTTTTGATTTTAACGATGTTGTCGATGTACTTTGTCAAAAATTGATCCGACGCCATCCACATGTTTTCCAAAAACAACAATTTGATAATTTAACGCCTGAACAAGTGTCGGTGTTGTGGCAGGAAATTAAACAACAAGAAAAACAGGGCAAAACTCAATCTCGATTAGATGCGATAAAACATGGTCCTGCTTTATCTCAGGCAGAAAACATTCAAAAAAATGTCGCAAAAGTAGGCTTTGATTTTCCTGATGTGGCGCAGGCCTACGATAAAGTCAAAGAAGAACTGGCAGAGTTTGAAGAGGCGCTGCAATCGGAAAAACCTGATGAAATTATGGATGAATTTGGTGATTGTTTATTTTCTTTAATCAATGTAGGGCGTAAACTAGGCATTTCAAGTGAGATGGCGCTGTTAGGAACCATTTATAAATTTAAATCTCGCTTTGCTTATATTGAAGATCAAATCAATTTTAAAAATAAAAGATTAGAAGATGTGTCTTTACAAGAAATGGATCTTCTTTGGGATCAGGCAAAGCAACAATTAAAATCACAGGTTAGCAATGAGTAATCAGCATTTTTATTTTAATCGTGTAGTAAAACTAATTAAATCGTCTTTTTTATTGGTGCTTTTGAGTTGCTCCTTGAGCTTGTATGCACAACAGTTTGATCAAGCTTATCTCAACTGGAAAGCACAACAACAGGCCCATGATGCACAATTAAAAAAAGTCGACGATCAATACTATCTTTCACGACCGAATAGCCAAAAATCGCCATCGAATAGCAATCACAAAGGTCCATCATCATCTGCTCAGTCTTCAAGCAGCTCTGCTTTAAAAGTCAGTTTAAATTCTGCAAATGCTGAACAATTACAACAGCTCACGGGTGTGGGGGCAAAGAAAGCACAGGCGATTATTGCTTATCGTAATCAGAATGGCGGATTTAAAAGTATCGATGACTTAAAAAAGGTCAAAGGGATTGGCGAGAAACTTTTCGAGCAGAATAGAGCACGGCTGAGTTTATGATGGGTTTAACAGCCTGTAGATCGACGAATTATCAATAGTCCATAAATTCAAGTGAAGTTTGCGAGAATCAAATTGCCCTTTAGCTGTGTAAGCGATATCATTAGCACAATTATGATTTTTACGTCCTGACGTAGGAGACAGTGTCTTTTGCAAACTTTGCGTGCGTCAAAGTGTGGGTTATCCACCGCTCAATTACCTTCCTCCATTTTAGATGTTATTGATTCTTTAACTAAAGCTGGCTATGAAGCTTATATAGTCGGTGGTGGTGTACGTGATTTAATGCTTGGCTTAAATCCGAAAGACTACGATGCTGTGACCAATGCAACACCTTCACAGGTGAAAGAGGTATTTGGTCGTCGTTGCCGAATTATTGGGCGACGTTTTGAATTGGCACATGTGTACTCAGGTCGTGAATTGATTGAGGTGGCGACATTCCGTGCCCCACCGAAAAAAGCCATTACCTCTGCACAAGGGATGATTTTACGTGACAACAATTGGGGAACAATAGAGCAAGATTTTGCTCGACGTGATTTTTCCATCAATGCCATGTATTACCAACCTCGAAAAGGGGAAGTACTCGATTTTTGTCATGCTATTGATGATATAAAAACTAAAACTTTAAGACTATTGGGTGATCCAGCACTTCGTTTTGAAGAAGATCCAGTACGGATGTTGCGTACATTACGTTTTGCTGCGAAGTTAAATTTTAGTATAGATCCTAAAATATTAGACGTTTTTACCCAAGAAATGACGCAATTGCTGCGTGATGTTTCTCCGCATCGTTTATATGATGAGTCGCAAAAATTATTCACCATGGGGCATTTGCATCGTGTGATGCCGATGTTGATTGAATTTGGTATTTGGAAGCAATTATTTGCTGATATTAGCCCTGAGATTACCCAATTTATAGAGCGTGCAGCGAAAAATACCGATCAACGGATTCAAATGGGTAAAACCATTAATCCTGCATTTTTCTATGCGGTATTGCTCTGGAATAATTTCTTAGCGCGTTGTGATTTCTACCATGCTAAAGGTGTGGTTGCTGCAGAAGCACGTGCTCAAGCAGGTTTGGATGTGTTAAAACGCCAAGCGACACGAACCATTATTCCTCGTTTTGCCGAAACCTTTATTCGTGAAGTTTGGGAAATGCAAAGCCGTTTGCTCAACCCGAAACCACAACAGATTGAAGCGCTTTCGGGTCATGCACGTTTCCGTGCAGGATTTGACTTCTTGCTGTTGAGAGAGAAGTCAGGTGATGCTTCTACCAATGGTATGGGTGCATGGTGGGAAGCTTACCAAGACATGTCGACTGATGAGAAAGAGCGTGCAATTGGCAGCTATAATCGTCAGCGTGCCAAGAGTCGTAAGAAACTTGCTGAAGTTGCCCCTGTTGAAGATGTAAAAGCAGCAGCTTCCACGCAAATTGAACCATTGGTGAAAGAACAAGAATCTCGTAGCCGTCGTTCGCGGACTAAGCCAAATTCAACATCATCTCAAGATTTTAGAAGTAGAAATGATGCTCGAACAGCAGTAAACAAAGGCGAGATCACAGCGGATCATCCAATTACCAAGCGTAGACGCGTGCAACGTGATTTAAGCAGTGTGATTTTTGGACCGACCCAATCATGATTAAAACCTATATTGGTTTAGGCAGTAATTTAGGTGATTCTGAGCAAATTCTACGGGAAGCTGTAGAAAAACTCAGAAACTTAGGTGTTGTTATCGTTTCAAAGCTGTATCAAAGCCCGCCGATGGGGCCTCAAGATCAGCCAAATTATCACAATGCAGTTGCAGAATTACACACCGATTTAGCGCCTTTGGCCTTGCTGGATGAGCTGCAACGTATTGAAAATGAATCAGGTCGAGTACGGTTACGCCGCTGGGGTGAGCGTACTTTAGATCTAGATCTTTTGCTTTATGCTGAAAAAAACATTATAAATGAGCGGCTCACAGTACCGCATATCGGTATTTTAGAGCGTGATTTTGTGGTGATTCCATTGTTGGATCTCGATCCTGAGCTCCAAGTCAATGGACAATCATTGCAAAAGTTAGATTTCGTGCAACATTCAACCCTTCGTGTTTTAGCAGATCAGTCATGGGCTGATTAAAGGATTGAATGGGCAGAGGAACTCTCATTGATAGAGGAATATCGTCATGATTAGCCTAAGTGATTTAAGACAATTCAAAACTCAGGGACGTAAATTTTCATGCTTAACTTGCTATGATGCAAGTATGGCAAAAGGTATGGAAGTTGCTGAGATTGACACCATTTTGATTGGTGACTCTTTAGGGATGACAATCCAAGGGCATGATTCTACCTTGCCTGTGACTGTTGCAGATATGGCTTATCATACTGCGGCTGTACGTCGTGCAAATCAACATGCGTTTGTCCTGTGTGATTTACCCTTTATGAGTTATGCCACGCTCAATGATGCGTTGCTCAATTCAAAAACCGTGATGCAAGCGGGCGCTCAAATGGTGAAAATTGAGGGCGGTGAGTGGCTGGCTGAAACTGTAGAAGTTTTGACACGAAATGGTATTCCTGTT
Source organism: Acinetobacter sp. GW821-FHT01E09 (assembly GCF_059422385.1). Taxonomy (NCBI): domain Bacteria; kingdom Pseudomonadati; phylum Pseudomonadota; class Gammaproteobacteria; order Moraxellales; family Moraxellaceae; genus Acinetobacter; species Acinetobacter sp. GW821-FHT01E09. The sequence continues at coordinate 4,009,151 of NZ_JBWKWU010000001.1, read as the reverse complement.
TGTGTACATTTGGGTTTAACACCACAATCGGTGCATGTTTTTGGTGGTTATAAATTACAAGCGAAAACGCGTGAATCAGCAGATCAACTGATTGCGGACTGTAAAGCTGTAGTTGATGCAGGTGCCGCTGTGTTATTGCTTGAATGTGTTCCGGCACAGATGGGTAAAGAAATTACCGAATTGTTCCCACACGTTCCTGTGATTGGCATTGGTGCTGGTGCAGATACCGATGGTCAAGTACTTGTGGTGCAAGATATGCTTGGTTTGACGTTTGGTAAAGTGGCACGTTTTGTACGTAATTTTATGAAAGAACAAGCAGGGGAAACTGCAATCGTGGATGCATTTAAGGCATATCATGTTGCTGTACAAGAGCAATCATTCCCTGCCAAAGAACATACTTTCCAAGTAGAGCTGTAAACATGAAAACAGAAACGACCATTCAAGGATTAACAGCATCACTTCAACCTGCTCGATCGGCACGTAAAATCATTGGTTTTGTACCGACGATGGGAAATCTACATCAAGGCCACTTAAACCTGGTTCGTGAAGCGCGTAAATTATGTGATGTGGTGGTGGTCAGTATTTTCGTGAATCCAATCCAATTTGGACCGAATGAAGATTTTGATAATTATCCTCGTACACTTGAGCAAGACAGTAATTTGCTTGCTGAAGTGGGTTGCGACATTGTTTTTGCACCTTCTGTGGAACAAATGTATGGTAAATTCCCACGCTTAACCAATATTAGTGTGGGCGAAATTACCAATGACTTGTGCGGATTACAACGTCCAGGTCATTTTGATGGTGTTGCTGTTGTTGTCACCAAATTGTTTAATATTGTACAGCCGAACTTTGCATTTTTTGGACAGAAAGATTATCAACAATTGGCTGTGATTAAGCAGGTTGTTCGTGATTTGAATATGCCAATTGAAGTGATTGGTGTGCCAATTGCACGTGCTGAAGATGGTTTGGCCTTAAGTTCTCGTAATGGTTACTTATCTGAACAAGATCGTCAAACAGCCCCTGTTATTTTTAAGAGCTTAACGACTGCTGAACAAGATTTACATGCAGGTAAAACACTTGTAGATGTTTTGGCGCAAATTCGTGAAAGTTTAAATGATGCAGGGTTGCTTGTGGATTATGTCGAAGCACGTAGCCCAGCGTTGCAAAAAGTTGAACAATTCGACCAAGATGTTGTATTGTTTGTTGCAGCGAAATTAGGCAAGACTCGTCTGATTGACAATTTACAAGTAAAACATTTTACATAAACTTTGCTTTTAGGATCGCCATGCCATGAAGCGCATACTTATCGTAACAGGACAGTCTGGTTCAGGTAAATCATCTGCTTTGCAGGTGCTTGAAGATTTGGGTTATTACTGTATCGATAATTTGCCTTTGGCATTGCTTCCTGAAATCGTTGAAAAGCTGGATAGAGAAAACAATTTAGAATTATTGGCACTCGGTGTCGATGTTCGAAGCGCCAAAGAAGATTTACAAGGTTTTGATCAGGTTTTTCAACAGTTACAGAAACATGGCAGCGTAGACGTTATTTATTTAACGACGCGTGATCAGGAGTTGATTTCACGTTTTAGCGCATCGCGACGTCCACATCCTTTGTCAAATCGCTTCCAAAGTTTGAACGAATGTATTCAAGAAGAAAAAAATTTGTTGCTCCCAATTCAACTGCGAGCAACAGTACATATTGATACAACGGATAAAAGTGTACACGATTTAAAAGATACCTTATTGTCCAAACTGGGACAGTCCGATAAACTCATTTTAATTTTGCAATCTTTTGGTTATAAACATGGTATTCCATTAGATGCAGATTTTGTTTTTGATGTAAGGCATTTGCCGAATCCACATTGGGATTTAGAGTTACGTAAATATTCGGGTTTAGATGAACCAGTACGTAAATTTTTAGAAGCCAGCGAGCAAGCAAATGAGATGTATCAAGACATCTATCAGTTTTTAAATAAGTGGTTGCCTGCTTTTTCGGAAGGTCATCGTCACTATATTACAGTGTCAATTGGCTGTACGGGGGGGCAACATCGTTCGGTTTATATTGTGGATAGGTTGAAAAAGGCTCTTGAGTCGAAATGGACTATTCAGGTATTACATAGAGAAATGAAGCACTGGTCATGATTGACACAACTGTTGACGTAATTAATAAATTAGGATTACATGCGCGTGCATCTGGAAAACTAATCGAAGTCACGACTAAATTTAAATGCTCTATTCAAATTGGTAAGGGTGACAAGTTAGTCGATGCCAAGAATATCCTTTCTTTACTTATGCTCGGAGCGGGTAAAGGAACCACCTTGCGTCTAGTGATTGATGGTGCAGATGAAGAAAAAGCTTTGTCTGAAGTTCAAGCACTGTTCGCAGATAAATTTTACGAGGCAGAATAATCGTGGCACGTCGTCCGCAACGTTTTACTGAAGATGATTTTGAGTCTTTAGAAGGGCGTGCAAGTAAAACCGAACAGAAAAAAGCTGTACAACGTATGGCTGCTTTAGGTGAACAACTCGCAGAGTTGTCGAAGAAACAAATTGAATCTTTACCTGTTGAAGATCGGTTGATTGAGGCTTTGCTTGATGTGCAATTGATCACATCTTTTGAAGCACGTCGCCGTCAATTTCAACGGATTGGTAAGCTTTTGCGTAATGAAGATGAAGCTATCATTTTGTCTTATTTAACCCCTAAACAAGGGATTAAAAAGTTGGCGCAATTGGATCGTTGGGTTGATCGAATGATTGAACAACGTGATCCTGCAATTAAAGAATTCTGTAAATCTTATAATGCTGCAGAAAGTCATTCTTTACGTCAGCATGTATTGCGCATTCATCGGGATATCACCCGTCAAGCCACTGCTGAAGAATTAGCGGCTTCTAAACTTAAGTTATTAAATTATGCCCAACAAGTGGCTTTGATTTCGGATAATTCCAAGTAAACTCAAATAAATGATCGTGACAAATAAAAAACGACCCTTTTGGGTCGTTTTTTATATTTAGCCGAGATATGAATTAAACTTTTGATGGCATCATGGGCATGTTTTCGCCTGCTTTAAATTCTGGTTGGAATTTAACAACACATTTACCATCGATGATTTTATTACCCATTTTTACTTGGATTGCCTTGCCATCAGTTTGGCCTGCACATGATTTTTGAATCGCATCCCACTGCGCTTTACGTTCTGCACGTTTTTGTGCAAATTCTTGCTTAATTTGAGCACGTTGTTCTTCGGTCATGTCTTTCATACGTGGCCCATCATGGCGCATCATATGACCACGTTGTTCTCCATCTCGACGGAAATCTTGTTTCATCTCTTTCATCGCCTTGTGATCAGGCTTGAATACGATATTACATGTACCATTAATATTTTGCTGACCTGCTGTCACCTGAACCGTTTGACCAATTGCTTTGCCATCACAGGCTTTTTGCATTTGTTGGCGTAACGCTTTATGTTGAGCACGCTTCTGTTTCATTTCTTCACGTTGTTCTGGTGACATTTTATGATGCCCACCATGCATCATCGGACGGCCATCTGGACCGTCTTTAGGACCAGGATTGGATTGGCAGGCTGTTAAAGCCCCCGCAGTTAAAATACTTGCTGATACCAGTGCGATTTTTGTCATTGCTTTCATTGTTACTACTCCAATGAATATTTTGATGTTCTGTTGATACAGTAAAGATTAAATAATAATGATGTAGAAACAATGGAGAGAATTTTGAGCAACTGTTGGGTACAATGTTGAAATGAGAAGAAAAACGTGAGACCAGTTTTGAAAATACGTCGAGTTCCCATTGCATTACGCTTATTTCTGACTGTTTTGCTGACAACTTTAGTCATTACAACAGTGAGCTTGGGTGTCTTACATTGGACTATGCAAAAGAACTTTGCCAGATATGTTGCAGATGTTGAAATGCAGAAACTTGATCATCTGATCGAAAACTTGGCAGATGTATATGGGGTCTATCAAGACTGGGGTAACGCGGTTCAAGCACAGATTTTGCAAATTGAAGGTGATGCTGCGCCTGATGATTATGATAAATTATCACGCTGGTGGCTACGTCGTCAGTATGATATCGCTTTACAGCAACGCTACTTTAAAGAACATACAATGGTGGCGACTTTGGGACAAACGGACAGTGCAGTTCATAAGTCTCAGCTGGATAAAGAAGAACTGAAAATTCTCGAAGAAAATTTACCCTCAGCTTATCAACCTTTTGAAGGTTTGAAATTTCCGCTTAGTTCAAATCAAAACTTATATAGACCCTCAGATCGTAAAGCAAATAAACCGCCTATAGGTAAAGATAAAAGTCATCTTTCAGCAGGACACGAAGCAGCAGCTTCTGCAGCGAAAGAAGCACCAACGCGAGATCAGATGCGAACGGTAAATCCGCAGAATGGCAAAAAGATATTTGTGTCATTGCCTGACCGTTTGGGGCTGAGTTCACGACTTTCTTTATATGATGCAAAACAACAGTTTATTTTAGGTGAACCGTCAGATGATCAGGTGTCTTATCGTCCGATTTTAGTCAATGATGAAGTGGTCGGTTACTTGGGTTTAAAACCAGTTTTAGATCAGGATGATGCGCTGAGTATTAACTTCTTTAGTAATCAAAAGCGTTATTTAGTACTGATTTATATCTTCACCTTCTTATCCAGCTTGGTTGCAGCATTGCTATTGGCGACTTATTTTAAAACACCGATTCAACGTTTATTGAACGCAACTCGCGAATTAACCAAAGGTAACTACCAGCATCAAGTGGTGATTAACCGTAATGATGAATTGGGAGACTTGTCGACAGAGTTAAATCAACTGGCTGTCATTCTTGACCAGCATGAAACATCACGCCGTCAGTGGGTTGCAGATACTTCACATGAGTTAAAAACACCATTGGCAGTATTACAAGCACAGATTGAAGCCATGCAGGATGGAATTCGCAAGCCTACACCAGAACATTTTGAAGCGATGTTACGTCAGGTCACGAGCTTGAAAAAGCTGACACAGGATTTAGCCGATTTGGCGCAAGCTGAAGCACAACAATTAAAATGCTACTTTGCAGAAATTGATCCTTGGTCGGTGGTTTTACAAGAAATAGAGAATTTTAAACCTAAATTTGAACAGGCTGATTTAACAATTTCAGCCACAGGTGAGGGAGCGAAATTACAATTAGATATAGATCGCTTTAAGCAAATTATGGTCAACTTACTTGGAAATAGTATTCGCTATACTGAGGCAGGTGGTGAAGTCCAAGTGCATACAGAGCAAGATGCAGATTCTTGGAGTGTGATCGTCGATGATAGCCCATTGGGTCTGAGTGATGAACAGATTGCACACTTGGGCGAACGTTTCTATCGTGTGGATAATTCACGTACACGTAGTACTGGCGGTACAGGATTGGGCTTGGCTTTATCAGGTAAAATTGCACAAACACTCGGTGGTCAGCTTACTTTTGATCATTCGCCATTAGGCGGTTTGCGTTGCAAACTGACATTTTCAAAACATACTAAAGTTTAAAAGGAATAGTACAACATGAAGCATATCATGCTGGTAGAGGATGAAGTTGAACTTGCGCAATTGGTGCGGGATTATCTAGAAGCAGCGGGCTTTGAAGTCAGTATGTTTCATGATGGTCAAGAAGCGTATGACAGCTTCCTGCAACGCAAGCCAAGTTTAATGGTGTTGGATTTGATGGTCCCACGTATGGATGGTTTGACCATTTGCCGTAAAGTACGTGAGCAAACCGACTTACCGATTATCATGGTGACTGCACGAACTGAAGAAATCGATCGTGTCTTGGGTTTAAATATGGGAGCAGATGACTATGTCTGCAAACCTTTTAGCCCAAAAGAGTTGGTGGCACGTGTACAAGCGGTATTACGCCGTTTAGAACGTAAAGCTGAACCTGAAGCCAATGACTTATTTCGTATTGATAAAGCACAACAACGTATCTGGTATCAACAAAAATCGTTGAATTTAACGCCAACTGAATTCCGCCTTTTAGAGCTTTTCCTCGAACATTTGGGACAAGTCTATTCTAGAGCGCAACTTTTAGACCATATTAACCCAGATAGTTTTGATGTTGCTGACCGTGTTATTGATAGTCATATCAAGAACTTACGCCGTAAAATATCTGAAGCAGCGGAAACCGGAAATCGTCATGAATGGGTACAAGCTGTTTATGGCGTAGGCTACCGTTTTGAATATCCAGAAGATTAAGTTTTCGACATTTTAAGTTCATCGTTGTGGATAAACACAGGTTTATCCACAGATATTGTGGGTAAATGTTTATAAATGTAAAAAGTTATGTTTGAAAAATAAACATATAACTTTATGTTTATTGGTATATTCTGATTTTGACTGAATCGTGGATAGATAGAGCTTAGGTCTGTTGATCAAATGTGCGATCCAAAGCCCGCTAATTATTTAATGTGTTGATAAACCGCCAATACCTGCTTTTGGGCTTTGGTCAGGCTCTTGCTCACAAGCTCATAAGAGCCTTCAACCAAGTCTTGAATCAGATCAGCACTGATCTGTTCGTCTTCATAGACTGAAATCCAATGACGTTTATTCATATGGTAGCCCACCTGAATCGAGGGGTAGAGATCTCTCAACATTTCGCCATGATCAGGTTCAACTTTTAAATTAATCAGTTTTTTGCCATGCAGTTCAGAGCCTAACATAAACATTTTTCCCATCACTTTAAAAACAGGAACATCCTCACCAAAAGGATAGTCAAGTTCGGATTTAGGCAAATGTGACGCAATCTTAAATGCTAAAGTTCGGATTTCTTCACCAGTCATCACTGTCTCTTTTTAAAATATTATTTATGAATAAATGCTAATCACTGTTCCATCATCGACCAGCTTCCAAATTTCATCCATGTCTATATTTCTAACGGCAATACACCCCCATGTCCAGTCATTTCTAGGTAAGTAGGTCATTAAACTCGGGAGTTTTTCCACTTGTGAGCGTGTTGCTGAACCATGAATCATAATGTCGCCACCAGGAGAAACGCCAAGTTGATTGGCTTTAGATTTATCCTGTTGGTTTGGATAGGACACATGCAGCGATTTATAAAATGCACTATTGGGATTACGCCAATCTAGAATATAACGACCTTCAGGGGTTTTTCCATCACCTTCTTTAACTTTATGTCCAATAGGATCAAAGCCTAAGCGCATTGGATATGTTCGTATGTCTTGATCATGATGCATGAGTTTAACAATACGATCTGATTTATAAACTTTAACTTCGGTGATTGGCGTGTTTTGACGAAGACGTTGAATCTCTTGCTCAGATAAATTCTGCACATGTATGGCAGCATTTGCGGTTGGAATAAATTGATTATATTTTTGATAAGTCCAGACACTTGCTATAGCTATAGCCAAAAGAATCAAGCATGGAATGATGTATTTTTTATTCATTTTAGAATACTAATGTTGTAAAACCCTGTATTGCCTAAATTTTATTCATTCTAAAGACAAAAGCTGTAGTTAATTTGTGATTGTGGATTTATACTGTGGATAAACACAAGTTTATCCACAGAAATTGTGGGTAACTATGATGGGTCAGATCAAAGAAAGTGATTCGGCAATTTATTTGATCAAGACGAACAACTCACCATTACTTCAGCAACATCGCTCGGTAAAGGCGCTAAATCTTTGGCTGTTTCTAAATCCGTTTGTTTGGTAAACGGTTGACTAAGCAATTTAAATAGACGATCAACCTCAGAAAAATCATCACGTTCAGCCTGTTCAATGGCTGTTTGTAGCATATGATTTCTTAAAATATAGACTGGATTGGCCTTTTTCATTTCTGCATCAAGTACATCAATATCTTGCTGCTCACGAATACTGTGATATTGCGTCAAGAAGTTTTCAAATTGAAAGCGATCTAGGCAATCATCTTTAATAGCTTCGTATTCTTTATTCTGTAAGCGAAGAAAACTGTCGGTATAGTCGAGTTGCTCACTTTGTAGAATTCTTAAAAATGCCATACCGCAATCAAAACTATCTTTATGGAAGGCAGGTAGTCCAAGTTTTTGGCATAGCCCATGGGTATAATGTTCTAGAAAGGTCGGTTCAAAATGCTCTAAACATTCGACGAGGTCTTGCTTAAATTGTTCTTTATTTTCTGCTTGTGCCAGTGGAATTAAATTGTTTAACCAATTCCATAAGTTCCAATGTGCAATACTCGGTTGGTTTTGGTAGGTATAACGGCCATTGTAATCACTATGATTGTTGATCCAATTGGGACGGAAACGCTCCATAAAACCATAAGGGCCAAAATCGAGAGTAGAACCTGTAATATTGAGATTATCCGTATTCATAACCCCATGTGCAAAACCTACCAATTGCCATTTTGCGATCATGACAGCGGTGTTTTGGATCACTTGCGTTGCAAATGCTAAAACAGTGTCTTCAAACTTTTGCTGTTCAGCACTTAAACATTGTGGATAGTGCCATTCAATACATTTTTGGGTAAATTCAGTGAGTAACTCTGGCTGATATTGATTGATCCATTCAAAATGCCCTAAACGGATGTGGCAATCCGAAGTGCGTAACATCATTGCACCAAGTTCAAGTTTTTCTCGTTGTACGCCTTGGGTTGAAGAAGTAAAGCCTACGGAATTGCTTGAAGCAACCCCCAGTGCATTGAGTGCGTGACCCGCTAGATATTCACGAATCACAGAGCGTAATACAGCACGTCCGTCTCCCATACGAGAGTAGGGGGTTGAGCCTGCACCTTTTAAATGTAGGTCAATGGTTTGACCTTGTCGATTTAAAATTTGCGCTATCAATAGGCCACGCCCATCACCCAATTGACCTGCCCATTGTCCAAATTGATGCCCTGCATAAACCATGGCAAGGGGATGAAATTCAGCAAAGGTTTTTTGTCCGCTACAAATCTCGACCCATTGGGCTTTTTCATCTTCAGACCATTGTAATTCATCCGCAAGCGCAGCATTAAAATGCCCAGCCATTGCACCTTTCAGTGGGCTAGGCATTTGCTCATGGTAGAGCTTTGAATCGAGAGATGGATAACGTGGGGCAAATTGCATAGCGATCGGTCACAATGGTTTTACTTGTCCCTCTCAATATAGCAAAGTTTTAAGCTGTTGAGATAATGTCGACTGTTTTAGTCGACAATAAATAGCTTTGCACCAAATGCGGTAGAAGAACGATGCGCTTCAGCTTGGTCTGCAACTTGATAACTCATCCCTGCTTTTAAGGTAAAGGTACGTCCATCATCAAGTTCAGTGTGCAACTCACCTTCCAAGCAAAACAGGATATGACCTTTTAAACACCAGTGGTCAGCCAAATAATCGACAGAATATTCGACCATTCGCACTCGAATATTGTCAAATTGCTGTGTGCGCCAAAGTGCAAAGCCTTGCTCACCCTCATGGCGCGTTGTTGGAACTTCTGCCCAGTTGGTAATGCCAAAGGGGATGTTATTAATTTGCATATTATTTTCTCTCAATATTCTCAGTATGAATGTCTGTAAAAAATGGATAAAAGAAAAGCCCCTTTCGGAGCCTTGCTTTTGATGTGTATTGAGAATTTAAGAAACAACGTTCTTTTTGATTCCACGCATCAATGTTTCTAAACGTTCACGATGGAAAGCAAGTTTCTGTTCGACCAATTGGAAATCAACTTTGAGTTTGACATCCATTTGGTGGATCTTTTCAGCAACAGATGCTTTTTTCGCTTGTAGCTCTTGTTCTTTTAACGCAGCCCAATCATTTAATGTATTGGTGAATGCTTCATATTCTTGCGATACTTTTTGTTTCATCGCGATAATATCTGCATTGACGTTATGACCATAAATCGCTAAATCCTGTTCAGCATATTTAAATCTCATCGCCAATTCCGCTTTTTTGATATTGAAGCTTGGGATACGACGTAGGTTCTTGGCTAAACCGATTTTAGAGCACGACCAAATCAACCATTTTGTTGGATCATATTGCCACCATTTCACCCCATTACGATAATCATATTGGAAAATATGGTGATAGTTATGATAACCCTCGCCCCAAGTTGCAATAGCAAGAACAAAGTTATCACGTGCAGTATTTTCGTCAGTATAAGGACGTTTGCCCCACATATGGCAGAGTGAGTTGATAAAGAATGTTACATGATGGCTAATGATTAAGCGGAGTAAACCACCTAAGAGTAATACGCCCCACATGTCACCTATAGCCCAACCCAGTGGAACTAAAATCGCAGCATGTACAGCAATCACAAGTGGAACATAATACTTGTCTTGGAACATAACCACTTTGTCATTCAACAAATCAGGTGCATTTTTATAATTTGATTCAGCAGCAGGATAATTACGTAACATCCAGCCAATATGAGCGTACCAAAAACCATTGTTAATCGAATACGGATCTTGATCTACATCATCCACATGGCGGTGATGTGTACGGTGACCAGAAGCCCAGAACAAAATACTGTTTTGAACAGCAAAAGTTCCCATGATCATCAAAATGATTTTAAGTGGTAAAGTCGCTTCGTATGCACGATGTGCCCACAAGCGATGATAACCTGCAGTAATACCTAAACTACTGAGACCGAGTAAAACGAATAAACTAATCCAAGCTGCCGCACTAAAATCATGGTGGTAGGCATATAAAGGGATCGCAATTACTGCCACAAGGGGTAAAAACACCAAGGCAAAAACACCGATCCAATTTATTGGGGCTTTGGGTAGGGGAGCATTCATCTCCAACAGCACTCCTAAGAACCTTAATCAGGTAAAGTTAAACGCATAGCTTCAGCATTTTTCTAGGCTATACTTTCACAGATATTATCATGGGCGAACATGTGTTCACTAGTATTAGTGTACATCTGTATTGTATAAAACAGTAACAGAATAAAACATGAATTCTAGCGGTTTGATCGAAAAAAATGAATGGTTAAAACGTCGTATTTAAATGTCAAAATAGTGTAAGAATTTTTCTGTCTTATCCAATTTGATTTTTAAGGGTTTAGGCGCTTGATTCTCAAGTTAAATTTTAATTTTGGGACTCTCTAAAGTTCAAAATAAAATTCTACTTTATTGTGTTATTAAGGGCGGTTGAGTTATTGAATTTGTGCTAAGGCAAGCTGCATTATTTTGGGGAAATCAGTAATTAATCCATTGATCCCCAAATCTCTTAAATGCTTAGCGCGCTCAATATCATTGACGGTCCAAACACTGATGTCCAAATCTGCACGCTGAGTTGCTTGAATGAGCTCATCTGTTGCCAATTGATTCATCCATCCAATCTGGCAGCATCCCAGTTGTAATGCCTGTTCGATCGCACGTTGTTGGATGTCATCTTCAATCAGTAGACCACGTTTAAAACTTGAGTTTTGCTGTTGTAAGGCTTGATGTATTTTTAAATCAAAACTGGTAATCACTGCAACATTTTCAAAACTTTGCAGTTGTTTTTGTAATTCGATGATGAGTTTTTCAGCGTGTTGCAATGTTTCTACAGCTTTCACTTCAACTTCAATATGCTCAAAGTCCTGCATAATCTTTAGGCTTTGGCTTAAGGTTGGGGTAATTTGTTTTTCCCAATCCATCCAGATATTGGCTTGGTTATAGGCTTCTAATTCAGCGCTGTTTAAATCATACAGTGCTTGATCTATTCCAGTTGTTCTTAAAAAATTATCATCATGCATGATAATGAGTTCATCATCTTTTAATTGTCGAACATCGAATTCAACTGCACGGATACCTAAATCGTGAATATATTGAAATCCAGCTAGGGTATTTTCAGGTGCTTCACCACGCGCGCCACGATGTCCGATAATTCTCATAATGAACTCACATACTCATTTTTATCTGTCTAGTAATCGTTTAAGTTTTACTTTTAGCAATAACTTGACTTTATCATACTGTTAAAAATTTACTTTTAGACAGTGGTTTATCGTTAAATCGTGTCATTGATGTTCTTTTGCCAAAGCACCTCACTGCCACCTTCTGCACGTTGTAAGCTACGTGAAGCAACAAAAAACCAGTCGGATAATCGGTTAATTAATTGTAGAGCAGTTGCTTGAATATTTTGATCACGACTGTGTACAGTCATTAAGCTGCGTTCTGCTCGACGACATACAGCACGTGCTTGATGTGCATAACTACATGCTAATGTTCCTGAAGGTAGAATAAAGTCTTTGAGCATTGGTAAGTCTTCATTCATTTTGTCGATTTCTTTTTCAAGAAATTCAACACTAACAGGTTGGAGTAAGTTGTAGTTAGGAATACAGACTTCACCACCCAAATCAAATAGCCAGTGTTGAATCAAGCTCAGTGATTTATCCCAATGGGCTTTATCGACGATGTTACTCATTGAAATTTGTGAACGTAATACACCAACAATAGAATTTAGTTCGTCTACATCACCAAGAGCGGTAATACGTAAGTCATCTTTCGCTACGCGAGAACCATCTCCTAATCCTGTGGTACCTGAATCGCCTGTACGGGTATAAATTTTACTTAAACGATGTCCCATAATTTTGTCCTAGATAAAAATGAAAAGATAAAAAATAAAAAAGGATAATGTCGGTCAAAACATTATCCATAAACTGCGCTGTTTTAGATATTTTTTTGGGTGTCGCTTTTAGTAGCGGAAAGTTACCCCAGCAGATGCAAGACGACCACCGTTGATGTAGTAAACACCATTACCGTTGTATGCTGTCTTATAATTAACATCACCAATGTTTTCAATATTGGTAAAGAGTTTAATCATTGGAGTTGCTTGCCAGTAAGCATTGACATTAGTACTAACATAACCCGGCGTTGTGGTTGGTGTAGTCGATGGGTAATCTGCAAAATCTTTTGAATTAGATTTTGCGACGACAGATGCAGAAACACCATATACGCCATCATCCCAACCTGTAGTTAGAGTTAAACTTTGGCGTGGTCGGCGAGTTAAATCTTTTTTAGTTTCATCATCTTTTGCTTGAACATAAGCATAAGTTGTAGTTAAAAAGAGTTCATCTTGTTGCCATTTAAATGAAGCTTCACCGCCAGTAAAGGTTGCTTTATTTACGTTAACTAATTTACCCGCCTGATAATTAATCAGGTTGTCTACTTTATTGCGATATACAGATAAGCCTAAATCAATATTATGATTAAGTTTTTGATCAACGCCGATTTCATAAGAAAAGCTTTCTTCTGGTTTTAAATCAGGATTTGCTCCCCAAGAAATTGCATATAAATCGTTGGTTGTTGGTGCGCGGAAAGCTGATCCGACATTTGCATAAATGCTCGTAAGTGGTAAAGCTTGATAACGGACAGCACCTTGACCAACTGTGTGTGTACCAAACTTATCGTTGTCTTCCACACGAATACCAACTTGAGTTTCTAGACCATTGTGTTGATATTGATGCTGTGCAAAATAGCCAATAGTATCTACAGATTCTTTGTATTTAACATCTTGTCCGCCAAACAAATTTTTCGAATAAACATCACCTTTAATATCTTTAAAGGTTGAACCGAATAAAATGTTTTGAGCAGGTGTCATTTGCCATTTTGTATAGAGCTCAGCTTCTTTGGTTGTACTATGTACATAATCTGAAGAACTATTTTGCTCAATATTGTCTTTAAATTGCGAAAGTCGTGCATGAAGTGCGACATTATCTAAAATATCGACTCGACCTTTTACATTAATGATTTCATTTTTAAAATCTTGAGAAACGAGATTACCGTAATTGTCATAATCACTATAACCTTGATTTTCACTGTAATCGACTGAGGCTGCATAGTGCTCTTTCTCAACACCAACTTTTGCACTATAGCCTTTTTGATCAAAACTTGCTTTCTTGTTGTTTTTTGCATCTGTTACAGGCGTACCATCAGTTTCTAGGCGTTGTCCACGAACTTGAGCATAAAAACCATCTTGAGCAAGATCAGCACCAATTACTGCTTTATAGGTGTTATTTTCACCCATTTCACCAGTAACAAAAGCACCCGTTTTTTCAGGTGTTTTGGAAATCAATTGTATTACACCACCAATCGCATCAGCACCATATAAAACTGATGCAGGTCCTTTTAATACTTCAATTTGTTTAATATCTGTTGTATCAATAAAAGGTAAAGATGCAGAGCCAGCAGTATTTGAGTTTAAGCGAACACCATCTCTTAGAAGTAAAGTATGGTCAGAATCTGTACCACGTAAGAAAATTGATGCAGCTTGTCCATAACCACCAGTTTGTACCATATTGATTGATGCATCTGTTTGTAACAGTTGTGGTAAAGATGCAATTGGTGATTGTTCAAGAGTCTTCGGCTCAATAATATTGATTCGAGCAGGAACTTCACTGATTTTTTGCTCAGTACGAGATGCTGTGACAACGATTGTATCGAGTTTCGAATTTGCTTCTGAATTTGAAGAAGTATCTGCAAAAGCAGTAGAAGATAACCCCATCGCAATAGCGACAGCACCTACAAGTGCAGTAGGTTTAAAAATAACAGACATGATATGCTCCATACATTCACTCCCCGTGAATGATTGAGTTTAAGGGCACAACAAGCTGGTATCCGGACTTAAATATAGAACCTAAAGCGATTCAGATTATTCCACCTTCCCACAAAACATTGCAGTGGTGTAAGTCTTTTGACTTATTAAAGAATAATATTTTCATTTTACCGTTGCGGGGGCAGTGTTGGATTTCCACCAACTTCCCAAAGCCTTAAGCTAGACTTGTTGCATTTGTGTGCAGTATAAAGTTTGTTTAGTGTATAAACAATGTAAAACAGATAATCCTATAGAACTTTAACGCAAGTGAATAAATTTGCTTTACAATGATTTGCTTAAAATACTGAAAAAATCAGTTTGATCTGAACAAATTCGAGTTCAAAGCTATGCGTACCCGTGCCAAAATTTGTGGGATTACACGACCACAGGATATTCAAGCTGCTGTACAAGCAGGTGTGGATGCGATTGGTTTTGTGTTTTATGAACCTAGTCCACGTTATGTCACGATTGAATTGGCTCAGCAATTGGCACAACTTATTCCACCGTATATCAACATTGTTGGATTATTTGTCAATGCCAGCGCACAAGACATTGCACAAGTATTAGAACAAGTGCCTTTGGATATCATTCAGTTTCATGGTGATGAAACTGCACAACAATGTCAGCAGATCGCACAGTATAATAAACGCCGTTGGTACAAAGCGATTCAGATTAAACCTGATGCAAAAAATTTAGATATTATTACGACAATTCAGCAATACCAACAGGCTGGCGCGAGTGCTATGCTTTTAGATGCATGGCATCCTGAACTGAAAGGAGGGACTGGACACAGTTTTGACTGGTCTCAATTCCCTAAACTCGATATTGCTTTAATTTTGGCAGGTGGTTTAAAACCTGAAAATATTGAAGACGCTATACAAACGACTCAAGCGTATGCAGTCGATGTCAGCGGAGGCGTAGAATCCGCAAAAGGTATCAAAGACCAACAACTCGTAGAACGATTTATGCAAGGAGTCCAACGTGGATCAGCAAAGTAATCAACAAAATAGTGTGATTGACTATACCCAATTCCCAGATCAAAACGGGCATTTCGGTATCCATGGCGGACGTTTTGTGTCAGAAACTTTAATGGCAGCTTTAGAGGATTTAGAGAAACTCTATTTCCGTATGAAAGATGATGCGCAGTTTCTGGCAGAATTCGACCGTGATCTCGCTTATTATGTCGGACGTCCTAGTCCGCTTTACTATGCTGAGCGATGGTCGAAAGAGTTGGGTGGTGCGCAAATTTATCTTAAACGTGAAGACTTAAACCATACAGGCTCACATAAGGTCAATAACACCATTGGTCAGGCGCTACTTGCGAAGCTTTCTGGCAAAAAACGTATTATTGCGGAAACGGGTGCAGGTCAACATGGTGTGGCGACTGCAACAATTGCCGCACGTTTAGGTCTTGAATGTGTGGTATTCATGGGCGCAGAAGACGTAAAACGTCAGGCCATGAATGTCTACCGTATGCGTTTGCTTGGTGCAACAGTTGTGCCTGTAGAAAGTGGTTCTAAAACATTAAAAGATGCCATGAACGAAGCGATGCGTGATTGGGTAACCAATGTAGATTCGACTTACTATGTGATTGGTACAGTTGCAGGTCCACATCCATATCCACAATTGGTACGTGATTTCCAATCGATTATTGGTCGTGAAGCACGTAAACAAATTCAAGAGCAAGCAGGTCGTTTACCAGATGCTTTGGTTGCATGTGTCGGCGGTGGTTCAAATGCAATGGGCTTGTTCTATCCATTTTTAAATGATCAAGACGTCAAAATGTACGGTGTTGAAGCCGCAGGTTTAGGCATTGAAACAGGTAAACATTCAGCACCATTAAATGCAGGCCATGTTGGTGTTTTACATGGCAACCGTACTTATTTAATGTCAGATGAGCAAGGCCAGATTATTGAAACACATTCAATCTCAGCAGGCTTGGATTATCCTGGTGTGGGTCCTGAACATAGTTTCTTAAAAGACATGCATCGTGTGAATTATGTGCCAATTAATGATACAGAAGCACTTCAAGGCTTCCGTGATTTGACTCATATTGAAGGGATTATTCCTGCACTTGAAAGTTCACATGCAATGGCCTATGTGACTAAACTTGCGCCAACAATGTCGAAGGATCAAATTATTATTGCGACGGTATCGGGTCGTGGTGATAAAGATTTAATGACTGTTGCACGTATTGATGGTGTTGAAATGGTTGAGATGTAATTCATCTCACTCGATCAATTTAAAAGCCTCTTTTATAGAGGCTTTTTTATTTCTGGACTAGACAGGATCATAGGGAAACTCTACAAAAAGCACATGGAAATCATGAGCTAAATTACCCAAAATTTAATGAAAATAATCGGTTAATTTTTTTATATGCATTTTTTACAACGGGTTCGAGCTGAACCTTTTCCTGAAAAAATTGTCTGGGGATGGAAAGACACATTTGCGATTTGTATCATCCCTTTAATTATTTTAAATGGCTTTATTTTAGAAAAAATATTTGGAATCTCAATCGCTGTTAGTCTGGGCGATACCATTTTAAGAGGCGTGCTGTTTATTTTAGTGTGCTACTTATATAAGGAAATGTTGCTTACGCATTGGCAAAAGTATAAACAGGCCTTTTGGCGCTCAAGTGTCTTAGTGGTGGTTGGTGCAATCGTGTTACAAGTGGTGATCTCGCTGACACGTCAGCTTTTACCCCTCGGGCCGAGTACACAAGAAAAAGACCTGATTGACCCTGAACATATTCCTTTTCTTAGTCTGTTGGTGATTAGCTTGGGGCCACTATTTACTGCGCTTTTAGAAGATATTGTGTTTCGCTATACTTTATTGCAAAAGTTATTTATCCAACCGTGGCTATGGCACATTGTACTGATTATATTGAACTCTATATTATTTGGTTTGATCCATTATCATAATTTTGATGGAAATTTAATCGCAACAATCAGCTTTATGAGTGCAGGTTTATTTTTAAATCTGATCTATTTGTGGACATGCAATATTTGGCATGTATTACTCATTCATTTTTTGAACAATGCCGTATTATCTGTGGGTGGGATTTTATTATTAAAACTTGTTCAAACATTAACTTAGTGACTGAATATGTCTAGTTTATTTATCGTTATGTTGGGTGGCCGTCATGCACGTGCCAATGTTGAAGTTCATGATGTAGTTCTTACCGTGGGCGATTCGCTTGAAGAGGTTTATCCTCAATTAAAAAATGCGTGGTTTGGTGAGCAACAGGGTTTACACATCGACGCATGGCAAAAATTAAATACTTTAGTGTTTGAAAATAAGAAATATCAAATACATTTTACTGATGCGCAACCCAATGCATCAGATCAGAAGCTTTGGCTAATTAATTTAGGCGGCTATGATGCAAATGAGTTTGGTGAGTTACACCGCTATATCTTGATTGTTGCTCAAGATGCGATTGAAGCGAAAGCCAAGGGTAAACAGCATTTTGCAGGGCATTGGCAAAAACCACATACCGATCGAGTTTTAGAGGTCGATGATTGTCTGGCGATAGATCAGGTATATGGCCGTTATGTGCAATTGATTGAAGTAGATTTGAATGCTGATTCTCATGCAGAGCTTGACCAAAGTGTTTGGGAGAATACCTATTTGACCATCTGAGTTGTCATCGCTTGATCTGCTTAAAAAGGGCGCTGTATTGCAGCCTTAAAAGATTAAGCGGATCTTAATTTTAAAAAATTAACATCAATCATTGCATTGCTCTCTCATAATCTAGTTAGTGTAACAACAGAAACTTCGCAATGTTTTCAACAAGTTTACATAGACTAAAAACTCAAACAAAACACTGCGGAGTGTGATCAATGAGCGGTTTATTAGATGAGTTAGGTAAAATTGCAGGTGCAGTGATTGCTGAGCAAAGTGTCGATAAGTTAGATCCTGATGCTGGCTTTCTAGAAAAAGCAGTTGGCGTATTTGCAGGTTATGAAGCCGCAAAAATTGCCGAAGACAAACTAGAAAATAGTGATGAGCAGCAGAAACCAGAGGATTAATTCAAAATTGGTAAACCCAGCTTTGGGCATTGATCTTAATCAATCCTGTATAAGATAAATAAGCTACAGGGTTGAATAAGTTTAGTATTGAGATGATAGCTGTGATCAAAGAGAGGGCATATTCGATATGCTCTTTTTTATTATCTAAAATAAAGATAAGCAATGAAGAAAAACATCCATAACGTAATAAAAGTATGCTTTGCCCGTAAAGCATTGCCAATTCGATCTTTGCACAATGCTTATCAATAAAACCGCTATAAAATATGGAAAAAAAGCATTTCTTTGATAGATCAATACTCGTTATATTGTGCATCGTTATAATGAAACTACTAGCTGTACGCCATGTATTTATATACTGATTTCGATCAGCAACTGATCAATGAACGTGTTGCACAATTCCGTGATCAAACGGAACGTTATTTAGCTGGAAAACTCACTGAAGATGAGTATCGTCCATTACGATTACAAAATGGTTTATACGTACAGCGTTATGCGCCAATGCTACGTATTGCTGTACCTTACGGTTTAATGAACTCTAAACAATTACGTAAAGTTTCAGAGTTGGCCAAAGAATATGACCGTGGTTATGCACACGTTTCGACACGTCAGAACATTCAGTTTAACTGGCCTGCGCTAGAAAATGTGCCTGATATGCTAGAAGGTTTAGCTTCTGTTCAGATGCATGCGATTCAAACTTCAGGAAACTGTATCCGTAATACCACAACTGACCAATATGCTGGTGTCGTTGCTGGGGAAATTGCAGATCCACGCCCGACGTGTGAATTGATTCGTCAGTGGTCTACATTCCATCCTGAGTTTGCATTTTTACCGCGTAAGTTCAAAATTGCAGTTTCTGCACTTGAAGAAATTGATCGTGCAGCAACTTCATTCCATGACATTGGGGTGTATTTAACTCGTAATGAAGCGGGTGAGTTGGGTTATAAAATCAAAGTGGGTGGTGGTCTAGGCCGTACACCTATCATTGGTTCTATGATTCGTGAGTGGTTGCCACGTGAAGATTTAATTGCTTATTTAGAAGCAGTTCTGCGTGTTTATAACTTGCATGGTCGCCGTGACAATAAATATAAAGCTCGTATTAAAATTTTGGTTAAAGCATTAACACCACAAGTTTTTGCTGAAAAAGTTGAAGCTGAATTTGCTGAAACAATTAAAACCTTGAAAGTTCAACCTGAAATTTTGCAAAAATTAGACGAAGAGTTTATGCCGTTTGATTATCAAAATTATGCAGATGAAGATTTCAGTGGCTTATTTGCTGAATATCCAAAGTTTAAACAGTGGTTCAATATCAATACCAATGCACATAAAGTTGCAGGCTATCGTATTGTCACTATTTCACTAAAACGTGCGGGTATTGCACCAGGTGATATGACTGTTGAAGAAATGAATTTGATTGCAGATCTTGCAGACAAATATACATTTGGTGAATTACGGACCACACACGAACAAAATATTTCCTTGGTCGATGTACCACAAAAAGATTTATTTGAATTGTGGCAAACGCTTGAAAAGAATAATCTTGCTCGGGCACATATTGGTTTTATTACCGATATCATTTGCTGCCCAGGCGGTGACTTCTGTTCATTGGCGAATGCCAAATCTATTCCAATTTCTGAAGCCATTACACGTCGTTTTGATGATTTAGATACAGTCTATAATTTGGGTCATATCGACTTGAACATTTCAGGTTGTATGAATGCTTGTGGTCATCACCATGTCGGAAACATCGGTATTTTGGGTGTGGACAAAAAAGGTGCTGAATTCTATCAAATTACCTTAGGTGGAAATGCAGACCATGATGCTTCAATTGGTGATATTTTAGGACCATCATTTGCAGCAGAATCTGTACCTGACATTATTGATGAAATTTTAAATACTTATCTTGATCTTCGTAACGAAGGTGAAGAATTTATTGAAACTTATCGTCGAGTGGGTATTCAACCTTTTAAGGAGCGCGCATATGCTTAATACCGCACTTCAAGTCCTCTCTAAAGATGGCACTGTTGCAGACAATACCTATCAAATCATTGCTGAAGATGGTGTATTGCCACAAGGTGATGTGTTGTTGACTGTTGAGCAGTTGGACCAGCTTGCGAATGTGACGGGGAAAAAAGCACTATTTCTTACCGTAGATGCTTCACCTGAAACCAATGCGTTTCCATTAGATCAGTTAGATGCGATCTTTATTGATTTTGCTGGTTTTAATGATGGTCGTGGTTATTCATTTGCTGCGTTGTTACGTCGCCAAGGCTATACAGGCGATCTTCGTGCAACAGGCGATGTGTTTAAAGATGTTTTGAACTATATGAAGCGTTCTGGTTTCGATACTTTTGTTGTAAAAGAAGGTAAAGATATCCATGAGGCAGCAGCAGGTTTAGGTGATTTTACTCACCCTTACCAAGCATCTACAGCTGTACCAAAAGCGCATTATCAAACAGGTGCTTGATTGTTTTAAGTACTGATTTCGAAATGAAAGCCGAACGAAAGTTCGGCTTTTTATTGTGAGTAATTTTGTTGAATGATTAAATATAAAGGTTTTAGCAAGGACTAAAACTATTACCCTTCTTGAAAACTTACATAATATAGATAAGGTGTTTTTACTGCCTTATATTTTGAAAAAAGTTTTGATCAATTTGCGTAGGCAATGCTCTACTTTTCTTGGGCGAAAAGTAGCAAAAGCCCTTTGTTGGTCAAAGGGGATATCCTTATCGCCCTTGACCAACGGCGGCATCCATGCCGCCAAACGCGATAGCGATGTCAGGTAAAATCGGCTGATGGAAAAAGCAAAAACCATTTAATTTATAACCTGAGTCCGATATAAAATTCTTGATGAAATATGAAATATGAAATATGAAATATGAAATATGAAACTCGGAAACTCGGAAACTCGGAAACTCGGAAACGCCATCCGCAACTGTCTGAGACAGGACTTCATTAATGAAGTGTTGTTTCTGCGACTTATTAAATACGTTGCTGGTGGCCGACGAGTTTTGCAATGAGCAGCGATGTAGCTGCGCAAGATGGTTGCTCTTGCGCAGCTTAGTTCCTAATTCCGAAAGAAAAGATACAAGTAGGGCGAGCCGCAGCTTGATCCTGAAATTGAATGATAGCTCAGTAAGACTCTACAAATATAATTTTTTTCAATAAGTTAAAGATATCGTTAAGTCAAACTCGCGTTATTTATATTAAGTTAATAATATTGATTGGTATAAGATCAAACGATAAATTTAAACTTCATCGTTGCATTTTTGCAATGTTGTAGGCTGGAAAGTCTATGTATCTATAGCAATGAACAGCACATAATTAAATAAAGATGATTCATGGTGGACGAAATGTTAAATCAAACAATGGGTGACTTATCGCTACTCAAAGGCTGGAACGCAACTTTACCCAATACTGAAGTCATGCCTGTACTATTTTTGGGTCATGGCTCACCTATGAATGCGATTCAGACCAATGATTTTACTCGTTCATGGAGTCGTATTGGCGCTGAAATGGGCACACAACCGACAGCAATTTTATGTATTTCTGCACATTGGCTTACCCAAGGTGGTACAGCCGTCACTGCAATGCAACAACCGAAAACCATTCATGATTTTGGCCGTTTTCCTCAAGCTTTGTTTGATGTGCAATATCCTGCTACTGGAAATAAAGCTTTGGTTGAAGCGACAACTGAAGCAATTCACAGTATAGAAGTTCATCATGATCATAGTTGGGGATTAGATCACGGAACATGGGGGGTGTTATGTCATGTATTTCCACAAGCCAATATTCCTGTTGTTCAATTGAGTGTCGACTATAGTCAAGGTGCCCAATATCATTATGACTTGGCTAAACAATTGGCGCAGTTACGTCGTAAAGGGGTATTGATTGTTGCTAGTGGTAATCTCGTACATAATCTGAGCAAAATTGCCTTTGATAAATTTGATGACCATTATGGTTATGATTGGGCTTTAGAAGCTGATGCAAAGATGAAAAACTTCTTAGCGACGCATAATCATCAAGCTTTAATTGACTGGCAAAAGCAAGGTGCTGAGTTTTTATTGTCAATCCCCACACCTGATCATTATTATCCAATGTTATATGCATTAGGTTTGCAGGAAGAGAAAGATGAGTTACATATTTTTAATGATCAAGCCGTCGCTGGTTCATTAACTATGACCTCATTTCGACTTGATCAACATTAATTTCAAATGTTAAAAATATAATAGAAAGGTGACTTCCAGTATTTGCCTTTCTATACGTAGGATTCATTCAAGCTATAAAATGGATGAACTATGTGGCTTCTATCGCTAGTAGTTCGATAGCAGGATTTGTTTGAGCGCAATGGTGGTCTTTATTTGCTGATCATGGCGTTTAGGTGAACCCAGTACAAAGCAATATGATTCTTCTTTATATAAAATATAAAGAATGCTTTATCCTCTATGATTTTTTAAAAACAGTCGTTGTTCTATGTTATTTATTCAAAATACTAATTTCTAAATGAATAATCAAAATTTTTTTCTTTATCAGGAAATTCCCAATATTTTTTGTATAAATCAAATCTATCTATCACCCAGTTTAAACCATAATTTTCCCCATCATTTGGCTTCTTTTTTGCTTTGTTTAGATTGAACAACGTTACATGGATTTCTTTCTGTGTAATCCATCCTAGATTTTGCATATAACTATCGACAACACTAACTGAGTTCCAAAAATCTTCAGGAAAATGAAATGCTTCATTTAATTGATTGATGAATCCATTTTGTGTCAAACACTTTGCTAGATCAACTTCTAGATTAAGTTTTTCCATCTGTAATACCTCTTGAACTTGCGATAATTCTGTCCTGTTAAGCACAAGCTTGAACATAGATTCTCAATTATTAAGTTTTAAGATGATTGCGCAATTTTCAAATATTGAGGTCTTACTTCCTGACAGAGTAGTTTAGACCTCAATGAATCGATATGAAATTTAGAATAACGGCGAATTAATAAATTTATAGAAAAACGCTGTAGCTAATGATGGTTCTAATAATAAAGGAAATAAGAAACCATAGATTGCACCGGTAATATGCGCGCGGTGGTCGATTAATGGTGAATGACCTGAACGGATTGCATACAGGCTATAGCATAAATAAATCGTCCCAAAAATAATCGCGGGCACAGGTAAAATATAGATATAAATCATACCCCAAGGATTAAACAGAATCGCACTAAATAACACCGCATTGACTGCACCCGAAGCCCCTAAACTTCGATAGGAATTTAGGGTTCGATTATGCAAATAGCTGGGAATCGCAGCAATGATGATGGCGCTACAATAAAATAAGACAAAGCCCATACCACTTAAGTAACCACGGAAAAACCATTCAACATTTCGTCCAAAGAAGTACAAGGTAAACATATTGAAAAATAAATGCATACCATCTTTATGGATAAAACCATGGGTTAAAAAGCGATCATATTGACCATGCTTAATCGCTGAAACATTGAAAATCAAGCGATTCATTACATTGCGTTGTTGCCAAGCAATAAAAGAAATCGCAAGTGTGATTAAAATAATCAGAAGGGTATGGGTAAGACCAGTGATCATATTGTTATAAATGACGTTGTTATCGTAATAGCAATATAACCTATATCATTGTCAATCAATAGGCTATCGCAATATTCTATTCATTATCCTTCATTCAGTTGGCAGTTCACCATCCAGCGAATACCAAACTGATCGGTGAAAGCAGCATATAAAGCACCCCAAAATGTAGGTTCTAGTGCCATTTCAATATGACCATTGGTGGAGAGTGCTGTAAATAATCGCTGAGCTTCATCCGCTTCGTGAGCTTCTAAGTTGATCGAAATATAATGGTTGGTGCCTTTGCTGAATGGCGCACTATTAGGTGCACAGAACTGCTCGCTGGTGTCTGAACCCATCAATACGGTAAACTCATTAATCGGTAAAGAAACATGTAAAATATAGTTTTTCTCTTGGTCTGGCACTTGGACATCGGGCAGTTCGGAATAGCGTTTTAAAAATGAAAATTCACCGCCAAAAACAGATTTATAAAAATTAAAAGCAGCTTCGGTCTGGCCTTCAAAGTTTAAATAGTGATTGAGTTGCATTGTGATTGTCCATTTTGTTGTTTTGAAGTGATTAATTTATCAGCTCATGGTTTAAAACTTGATGAATATTTTGTAATTGAAAACAAAAATCCCTCAATCATAAATGAGGGACTTTTGTTTTCTAGATTATCGCTTTGGTCTGCTTAAAGCTGTTTATCTTGTTGTTGCTCTAATTTTAAATCCTGTTTATTGGCATAACCATCAATATCTTCATTTTGAAGAACTTCATTTGGATTTGGACGATCTACAAAACCAATTTTAGGTACAGGAATTTCAATCTGATTTTCCACAAAACGATTGCGGATTAACTCATGAATTTCATCTTTGACTTGTAAGTAGTTTGCTTGCATACACCACAGCGCAAATAAAATTTCAATGGAGGATTCTCCAAAGGCAGAAACAGTAACACGCGGTTTAGGATCTGCTAGAACTAATGGGTAATCGTTGGCAACATCAATTAAGACTTCACGAACTTTATTGATGTTCTCATTAAAGTTAATTGCAACTGTGATCGACAATCGCCGTATCGGGAATTTTGATAGGTTATGTACAGGGGCGCGAATCAACTGCTCATTGGGGAGGCGCACATAGACATTGTCCATGGTCAAAAGTTTCACTGAAAGTAAGTCAATCGAAATCACTTCACCTTCAATGGTATGTCCACGAATCAGGGTGATTTGAATTGTATCGCCAACCTCAAATGAACCTTCGCCAATTAAAAATAAACCACTAATTAAGTTCGATGCAGAAGTTTGTGAGGCAAAACCCAATGCAACAGTTAAAATCCCTGCTGCGCCTAAAAATACGCTGAGTTTAAAGCCCGCTTCTTTTAAGCTGGCAATCACAAACAGTAAGAAAATAAAATAAAAAATACCTCTACGCCAAACCAATCGTTGATGCGCATTAAAGCGCGCACCGATGGTACGGATAAAGGTATTGGAAATGACACGTGCTAGCACAAAACCTACAAAGCAGAGGATCAGAGCAACAGCGATTTCACTTAAGCGGTCGACATTTACATTGGTAAAGATGCCTTTTAGGCTATTGGCAATGTCTTTGGGAATATTGGATTCAGCCATTTTTACCTCATCCCTTAGAAAAATGAATCAAACATATTGAACAAAGCGCCGCCTGGTGAGCGTGGCGGATGTACATAAATCACTTCGCCGGCCAAAGGTGGTGTACGGTTTTCAATTCTTACACGGGCAGGGCGGTCATTGCCTTCATACACGACCTTGATTTGTGATGTCCATAAACGTCCTGTGCTTTCACTATAAAATAAAGGTAGTGCAGGAACAGGCACATTCATACGGTCAAATCGAAGCTGATGGCTACTGACATTGTGGAAATCAATCGGTGTTACTGCACGAAAGGCACGTGGACGTAATAAATTTAATTCGGTACGACCGTCGACTGAGGTGGCATAACACATTTCACCTGTACGGTGATCAGGGCCAAACCATGTATCCTTAGGTAAAATTACAGGAATATCAAATAAGGGTTCTTTTTGGGCTTGTACAAAACCTGAAATCCACAGTGGTGTACTGATATAGAGTGTGCCGCGTTGACCTGCCGGAATATAAATTGGATCGACAGGACGAATTACTACAGAGCGGTCAGCTAAACGGGGCATAAGTTGAAATGCTTTATGGGTCTCGCGAAACATATAGCGTTCAACATGTACAGGTTCAGGAAAACCAAAGTTTACATCATGGATTTTATGCCATTGCTGCTCATAGTCATATTGGAATTTTGGACGATAATATTCCAAGCGCCATTCTTGTAAACCACGAGTAATGCGCATCATCATAGAACCAAATTGCCATGCTTTGGATTGGTTCAATTCAAACAATTGTTCTCCCCACCACTTTAAATCAGGGAGTTCTGGTTCCAGATGTTCTTTCTTCTTAGACAAATGTGTTTATCCCATTCATAAAATCATCATCAAATCTTTAACAAACAGACTTCACGCTGTCATGAGCATAGAGTACACTCAAAGCAATTTAAATCATTAATATAAGTTGTAATGCAAGTTCTCAAACAATTACAAATACCATATAGTTTTGCAAAACGGCATGGAGTGCTGTTGCGTTATGAAGGTGATCAAGTTTTTATTGTTCGCCGTCAGGATACCGCACAAATTGCGATTCAGGAAGCCCGCCGCTATCTCGGTCGTACAGCACAACATCAATTATGTAATGAAACTGAGTTTAATCACATGCTCAGTTCAAGCTATGCTGGTGAAACGGGCGAATCGCAACAGGTTGCCGCTGGTCTTGAAGATCACCCTGATCTATTGAGTCTGGCCGATCAGATTCCTGAAACTGAAGATTTGATGGATCAGGAAGATGATGCGCCAATCGTGCGACTCATCAATGCTTTATTGTCTGAAGCGATTCGAGTCGGGGCTTCAGATATTCATATTGAAGCCTTTGAAAAGAAATTATCTGTTCGCTTACGGGTAGATGGGCAATTGCGTGAAATCGTACAGCCTCGTCGTGAACTTGCGCCATTGTTGGTATCGCGTATTAAAGTCATGGCAAAACTCGATATTGCAGAAAAACGTATTCCACAAGATGGTCGTATTTCTTTACGTCTTGCAGGACGTGAAGTCGATGTCCGTGTTTCGACCTTGCCATCGTCGCATGGTGAACGTGTCGTTATGCGTTTGTTGGATAAACAAGCGGGTCGACTCAACATGACCCATTTGGGTTTAATGAAGCCTGACTATGAGCGTTTAACGCAATTGGTTCATCGTCCACATGGCATTATTCTTGTCACTGGCCCTACAGGTTCGGGTAAAACGACGACTTTGTATGCCGCGCTTTCTGATTTGAATGATGGCTCTAAAAATATCCTCACAGCTGAAGATCCGATTGAGTATCAACTTGAAGGGATTGGGCAGACTCAAGTGAATACCAAAGTAGATATGACTTTTGCCCGTGCGTTAAAAGCCATGCTGCGCCAAGATCCAGATGTGGTGATGGTGGGTGAGATTCGTGATTTGGAAACGGCTGAAATCGCAGTTCAAGCGTCTTTAACAGGTCACTTGGTTTTATCTACACTACATACCAATACGGCAATTGGTGCTGTGACCCGTTTAAAAGATATGGGAATTGAACCCTTCTTATTATCCAGTTCATTGATTGGGGTAATTGCCCAGCGTTTAGTTCGGACATTGTGTTCTCATTGTCATACATGGCGTGAAGCAGATGACTTTGAAAAAGATGTATTTAAACCTGTGAGTTTGGAATCGAATTTAAAACTGCCTGTGCCGAATGGCTGTGATTTTTGTTCCCATACCGGCTTTACAGGACGAACTGCGATTTATGAAATTGTACCGATTGATGAGCAGATGCGCCGTTTGATTCATGGTAATGCAGCAGAGTATGAACTTGAAGAATATGCGCGTAAAGATGCAGGTTCAATTCGAGATGATGGTTTACGTAAAGTATTGGCGGGTAAAACCACAATGGAAGAAGTTTTACGTGTCACCAATGAAGCGGCTGAGTAACTGAAAACTATTTGTCTATCTTTTTAAATTTTTCTCAGAGTATGCTTTAGGCTTTATAATTTAAGCTATAAATTCTATAGAGCCTTTAGTTACTTTTATAAGTATGATTTCTGGTTGATTCTCAGGTGTTAAAATAATCTGCTTATTTATTAAATTCGAAATATTAATCATGTAGTTAATGGTTTTTTAATGATCTTGTAGCGAATTAATTTCTTCTGGATTAATATCATTTTCAATTTTGTCTACTAAGAACAAATAATTATTGATTTGAATGTTATCTAAATAGAGATTTACATGTGAACATAGATTGTGGGTGTCATTCAAGCACTCTTGAAGGACTTCAAAATTAATTTGATTCTCATTCTTTTGTGTCTGCTGGTTAAACCATTTGATTTTATAATTTTCATTTACAAAGACAGTCCATTTTTTTAGGTCGTCAATATTAGTATCGAATATATAAAGGTTTCTCAGAGTACCATCGCAATAATATATTTTATCTTTTAGTTCTGCCCAGTATATAAAAAGTCAACCAGAAAAATAAAAGTAAGCATTAACCCTACCTAAAAATAAGTTATTTTTAGGTAGGGTTCATCATAACATTAAACAATCACATTTAATGTCACATCAATATTGCCACGAGTCGCATTTGAATATGGGCAAACGATATGTGCAGCATCTACTAATTTCTGTGCTTCTTCTTGCTCTAAACCTTCTAAATGAATATTTAAAGTCACTTGAATACCAAAACCAGTAGCGATTGGACCAATACCAACATCACCTTCGATATAAACATCTGGGGTAATTTTTAGATGATCACGATTCGCAACAAACTTCATCGCACCAAGGAAGCAAGCAGAATAACCTGCTGCAAAAAGTTGTTCAGGATTGGTACCACCACCAGCACCACCCATTTCTTTAGGCACTGCTAATTTAACATCTAAAATTCCGTCTGATGATGTTGCACGACCATCACGACCGCCAGTTGCTTTTGCATGTGCTGTATAAACCACTTTTTCTAAAGACATCGGAAATCATCCATTTTTGATTGCGTTCAATTATATCGTATACGATATAAATATTTAAACAAGTAGCGTTTGTGTAAAATTTGATAACTTTATTTTGAAATGTTTTCGCGTAAATTTGAAAGAAGATCTTTCAATTGAGTAATACTGTCTAAATCACAGGCACTGGCTTGAGCAACTTGTAACGGAATATCCACGGCTTTTAATTTTAGCGCATGACCTGCAGCTGTTAGGCTGATAATCACTTGACGTTCATCTTTCGTAGAACGTTCGCGGTTAACAATACCATTACTTTGTAATTTTTTGAGTAAGGGGGTCAAGGTAGATGATTCTAAAAAGAGTTTTTCACCAATTTCAGACACAGTTAGACCATCTTTTTCCCAAAGTACTAACATAACTAAATACTGTGGATAGGTCAGTCCTAGTGGTGTGAGTAATTTACGATAAAGTTGATTTAATGCTAAGTTTGTAGAGTAAACAAGAAAGCAGAGTTGATGATCAAGATTTAAGTTTGAATAGTCTTGTTGCATGCTTGTCTCGTGAAGATATTACGCCTCACAAGTATAACGTTGTTTTGTCTTGTTCAGGAAATAAAAGTCATTAATGGCAATACAGGCTTAGAATGACATCAATTTGCGATGTTGCATTAAAGGCATTGATTCACGAATTGAGCGCTGCTCATTCAAATCAAAAGGAACCGTCATCAATTGCGCGCCTTCTGCATCTGTAATGGCTAAAATCTGCCCACGACTATTGGTTGCGCCAGCATGTCCCCAGGTTTGACGTTTTTCACCATGCCAACCTTGTTGTGCTGCACCTAAAACATGACATTGGCTGTCCATCGCACGTGCTTGAAGTAATAACTGCCAATGCATTTGACCAGTGGTATAGGTAAATGCAGCTGGTGCAGTCAAAATATTTGCACCTTGCGCTCTCAAGGTGAGTGCAAGTTCTGGAAAGCGTAAGTCGTAGCAGACCATCAAACCGATTTGTCCAAAAGGTGTTTTCGCGACAACAACATCACTGCCTGGTTCAAAAAACTGAGATTCTTGATACCCACCAACAGCATCACCCACTTGCACATCAAACAAGTGAATTTTGTCATAACGTGCTTCAGTACCTTCTGGACTGATACATAGGCTGACAGTACGAACTCGACCGTCAGCAATAATTGAACCATCTGGACGGAAAGGGCAAGGCAATGTCCCTGCAACAATCCATATTTGATAATGATGTGCTAGTTTTTCTAAACGCTTTTGAATTTCTTCAAAACGTGCAGCAGTTTCCCGTTGTTTACCTGCGGCAAAGCAGACAAAGTTTTCAGGAAACACAATCAAAGACGCACCATCAGCTTTACTTTGTTGTATCAACGACTCAATCACACTGAAGTTTGCTTCAATGTCATTTTGAGAGTTCATTTGAACAACGGAAAGTAAAGTCATGGGCTATCCCTGATAAAGCAATTTTGAAATTATTAAGCGTTTTGCTGGTTTGAAGATACACATTCCATTGTATCTTGCTGCTTTTCAAGTTGTTTAACTAATGGCTCGAACATATTTTGGTTGTTTTCATTGAGCTTCATTAATGTTTTGTGTGCATCGAGAACGGTACACAGCATTGTGCTGTGATTAACATTATCGTCAATCAAAGCATTGGTGCACACTTGAGGGTCACCACAGTAATTTAAAATGACAAAAACCTGCCCTAAGCCCATGCTATTGGCTAGAGTGGTAATATCTGGATTTGTGGACAGCATCACCGCTTGGATGTGGTGTACTTGTTTCAACTTTAAGCCAAGCTTGGCAAGTATTCCAAGAACTGTACTATCAATAAATGTGGTTTGGGTTAAATCAACAATTGCGCCAATGACGTTTTTCTGTTGTTCAATCCTTGCCAAAAGTTTGTCTAAACTAATACAAGATTGGGCTCGCACTTCACCAATAAGTTTGAAAATATGCGTTCCATTCAAGCTTGCATATTCAACATGACCTGTTGACATATAAATGCCATTTGCAGAGAAGGATAGGAAAATTATCACATAGCGCAAGTCTATACTCAAGCGTTTGCGTATAGGTTATTAGTCTAATTTGTTATATGTATTTGATTATATTGTTAATTCATTCTGCGGAGACTGAGGATTGCAATGTCATCTGCTACATGTTCTGGTGCGCGGAATGATTGATTTTGCAAATGATAGACCAATTGTGAGAACTGTTCATTCAAACCACCAGAGAATGGTTCAAGGGCACCGTCAGAACAAATAATGAACCGCGCATGCTTGGTTAAGGTACATTGGAATTCTTCAACCTCTAAGTCTTCTGTGAGTCCTAAAGGAAAACTGCTGGTATTCAAGACACGAGGGGCTTGGTTGGGTTCAAAAATGATGGGGGGAGGGTAATGTCCCGCACTTGACCATTTTAAAGCATGTGTTTCTAGATTTAGAATGCCAGCCAACATTGTGATGTGTTTTTCAATGTTTTCTTGCACCAGCATACCATTGAGTTTTTTAATCAATTCTCTTGGTGTTTTCGAGCGACCATGAAAGGCAGCCATCCAAGATGTCAGTAAGGAGCTGGTTACCCCATGACCCGATACATCGGCCAAATAGAACATGATTTCTTTATCACTGATTTTCCAGTAGTCATACCAGTCACCAGACAAATACGCAGAAGGCTGGAAAAGCGTTTCAACTTTATAGTTTTGCAGCTCAATTGGATTTGGAAGAAGTTTCTTTTGTAGTTCTGCGGCAGAAGGTAGGTCACGGCTATCTTGATTACGTTTATATTGCGCATCAATTTTTAATAAAGAATCTTCAAGATTGGCTGGAAGCTTGGTCCAGATCCAACCAGCAAGAGCACCAAGTTCCCATGCTTGAGAAAGTTCGCTTCCTTCATTTTCTTGTGCAATGACAATGGTAGGTAAAGCCCATTGGTATTGTAAAAAATCGTGGACGTCTGCAATTGCAATAATTGTTGGATCATAACGATGAATGTCTTCAATGGTAATCATCTGCAAGCTAGGAAGCGTATCTAATACTTGTTCTAAGCTTGAAATTTGGCGACTGGGTTGAATGAAATACATAGAAGAAATGAATGATCCTTAATCGGTATAAAAGCATTATCCAGTAGATTTACTATAGATGACACCACAATGCTAGTAAAACCATATGAATTACTAGCAAATAAGTTTAACAAAATATTGTGGTTATTTGTCTGCGTTTGTATCAGTAGGATGATTGCTGTCGTCCTCATCATCATCTACAAATGCGACAGCTTCCTGTCCACGGCCTTTTTTCTCAGCAATTTGGAATGCTAAACGTTGTAAATAGATATCGCGAATTGCTGAGTAACGATCACCTTGCAATACACTTTCAACATCTAGAAGTTTAGAACGGGTATTAATCCCACCTAATGCACGGTTACCCCAGATTAAACCTGTTTGATGGTTGTTATCCATTGGATAGGTAAGCGGATTGGCATAACCTTCAGCAACATAATCAACTGAGTGACGAAGTGTGCTTGGTCCTAAGATAGGCAGCATGACATAAGGGCCACTTGGAATACCGTAGTAACCTAATGTGGTACCCAAGCTTTCTTCTTCAGTTGCTAAACCTAAGCGAGTTGCAGGATCAGCTAAACCTAAAGAGCTGACGGTGTTAATGGTAAAACGACCTAAGGACTTGGCTGCACGACTAAAACGCCCTTGAGCAAGTTGGTTGACCGCATTCCATGGTTCACTCAAGTTTTTACGAAATAAACTATATGAAGAACGTACATCACCAGGCACTTTTGCTTTGTACTGAACTGCGATAGGTCGAGCCACATTACGGTCGATCATGTCATTAAACGCATAAATTTCACGGTTCAATGGTTGTAGAGGATCTTTTACCGCATCTGGTTGTGCTGCATTGGCATTCACTTTTAAGTCATTTTTTGTGATGTTTTTAAGCTCTCTAAGGGCTTCAATTCTTGGGTGTTTAGAAGCTGCTTCGTTTTCTAGTGCTGAAGAATTCTCTTGAGACGACTTATCATCTGAATCAGAGTTTGTAGAAACAGCATTGTCCGAATTCTCTTGAGCAGATAATTCGTCTTGAGCAAATACATGGCTAGTCAGACCAATGCTAAGTAAACAAGCCCAAAGTACATGATAAGGACGCATAGAATTCCTTGAAATATTCTTAAAGTAAAAGTAGTCGATAACGATATAGCTATATTAAAGACTTCATAATCGTATTCTAACAGTAGTTATTGCATATGTATTAAAGCAAATTTGATTAAAAAGTGTGAATAAATATGATAAACGAACATTATTTGTTCGAACAATTAAAATAATTAAAAAAAGGGGTTGTGTTGGGTTGGGAATGCTGTAGAATGCACATCCATCGGCGGTGATGTTAAATAAAACTTCTGATAAATCAGGCACTTGATTAAGTTGTTAAGATTTCGAATTGAGATTTTAAGATGAGGTTAGGGTTGGGTTTGTTAGAAAAAATAATTAACATTATTGATTGACTTTTTAGAGATAGAGAGTAGTATAGCCGACCTAGCTTGATGCTGACGAAGCATTGAGAAGATCATTAAGAGAATATGAAGAACAACTTGTGTGGATTTTTACTGATTGATTGATCGAAATATTATCATTGATTGATTGGTTTAAATTACTCGAAGTTTATTTGAGAGAATTTGTCAGTACATTGATGAGCCAGAATTGTGACCTTAAGTCACTAATGATTTTTAACTGAAGAGTTTGATCATGGCTCAGATTGAACGCTGGCGGCAGGCTTAACACATGCAAGTCGAGCGGGGGAGATTGCTTCGGTAATTGACCTAGCGGCGGACGGGTGAGTAATACTTAGGAATCTGCCTATTAATGGGGGACAACATCTCGAAAGGGATGCTAATACCGCATACGCCCTACGGGGGAAAGCAGGGGATCACTTGTGACCTTGCGTTAATAGATGAGCCTAAGTCGGATTAGCTAGTTGGTGGGGTAAAGGCCTACCAAGGCGACGATCTGTAGCGGGTCTGAGAGGATGATCCGCCACACTGGGACTGAGACACGGCCCAGACTCCTACGGGAGGCAGCAGTGGGGAATATTGGACAATGGGGGGAACCCTGATCCAGCCATGCCGCGTGTGTGAAGAAGGCCTTATGGTTGTAAAGCACTTTAAGCGAGGAGGAGGCTCTTCTAGTTAATACCTAGGATGAGTGGACGTTACTCGCAGAATAAGCACCGGCTAACTCTGTGCCAGCAGCCGCGGTAATACAGAGGGTGCGAGCGTTAATCGGATTTACTGGGCGTAAAGCGTGCGTAGGCGGCTTTTTAAGTCGGATGTGAAATCCCCGAGCTTAACTTGGGAATTGCATTCGATACTGGGAAGCTAGAGTATGGGAGAGGATGGTAGAATTCCAGGTGTAGCGGTGAAATGCGTAGAGATCTGGAGGAATACCGATGGCGAAGGCAGCCATCTGGCCTAATA
This sequence comes from Acinetobacter sp. GW821-FHT01E09, assembly GCF_059422385.1. Classification (NCBI taxonomy): domain Bacteria; kingdom Pseudomonadati; phylum Pseudomonadota; class Gammaproteobacteria; order Moraxellales; family Moraxellaceae; genus Acinetobacter; species Acinetobacter sp. GW821-FHT01E09. Next base: position 3,974,473 of record NZ_JBWKWU010000001.1, on the reverse strand, counting down.
CTGACGCTGAGGTACGAAAGCATGGGGAGCAAACAGGATTAGATACCCTGGTAGTCCATGCCGTAAACGATGTCTACTAGCCGTTGGGGCCTTTGAGGCTTTAGTGGCGCAGCTAACGCGATAAGTAGACCGCCTGGGGAGTACGGTCGCAAGACTAAAACTCAAATGAATTGACGGGGGCCCGCACAAGCGGTGGAGCATGTGGTTTAATTCGATGCAACGCGAAGAACCTTACCTGGTCTTGACATAGTAAGAACTTTCCAGAGATGGATTGGTGCCTTCGGGAACTTACATACAGGTGCTGCATGGCTGTCGTCAGCTCGTGTCGTGAGATGTTGGGTTAAGTCCCGCAACGAGCGCAACCCTTTTCCTTATTTGCCAGCACTTCGGGTGGGAACTTTAAGGATACTGCCAGTGACAAACTGGAGGAAGGCGGGGACGACGTCAAGTCATCATGGCCCTTACGACCAGGGCTACACACGTGCTACAATGGTCGGTACAAAGGGTTGCTACCTAGCGATAGGATGCTAATCTCAAAAAGCCGATCGTAGTCCGGATTGGAGTCTGCAACTCGACTCCATGAAGTCGGAATCGCTAGTAATCGCGGATCAGAATGCCGCGGTGAATACGTTCCCGGGCCTTGTACACACCGCCCGTCACACCATGGGAGTTTGTTGCACCAGAAGTAGGTAGTCTAACCGTAAGGAGGACGCTTACCACGGTGTGGCCGATGACTGGGGTGAAGTCGTAACAAGGTAGCCGTAGGGGAACCTGCGGCTGGATCACCTCCTTAACGAAAGATTGACGATTGGTAAGAATCCACAACAAGTTGTTCTTCATTGATGTATCTGAGGGTCTGTAGCTCAGTTGGTTAGAGCACACGCTTGATAAGCGTGGGGTCACAAGTTCAAGTCTTGTCAGACCCACCAAGTCTACTGAACACAGAAGAGCAGATATATTAAGATCTTAAGCTGGGGACTTAGCTTAGTTGGTAGAGCGCCTGCTTTGCACGCAGGAGGTCAACGGTTCGACTCCGTTAGTCTCCACCACTAATTAAAGACTAAGTGATTACAGAACTTAGTAAGCTGATAGCTTATTAAGTTCTGTGATTTATCACAGTTAACTACTCGCTGACGAGGCGGTAGTGAATCATTAACAGAATATATTTGAGTTGAAATAATTGTTTAAACTCGTTTTAGTTGATGTTAGCAAGTAATTGTTAATGTTGAGTGAAATGAGCACTAGCGATAAAACTGAATCAAGCGTTTTGGTATATGAATTAAATTGAAGCTGTATGGTGATTAAGTTCACAGGCAACAAATAGAAGTGATTAAGTTCACATTGTTGATCCTCCTTGTAGGGATTAACGACTGTTTGGGGTTGTATAGTCAAGTAATTAAGTGCATGTGGTGGATGCCTTGGCAGTCAGAGGCGATGAAAGACGTAATAGCCTGCGATAAGCTTCGGGGAGGCGGCAAATATCCTGTGATCCGGAGATTTCTGAATGGGGAAACCCACTTACCATAAGGTAGGTATCGCATGATGAATACATAGTCATGCGAGGCGAACGAGGGGAAGTGAAACATCTCAGTACCCTTAGGAAAAGAAATCAATTGAGATTCCCTCAGTAGCGGCGAGCGAACGGGGATCAGCCCATTAAGTTATATGTGTTTTAGCGGAAAGCTCTGGGAAGTGCTACCGTAGAGGGTGATAGTCCCGTACACGAAAGGGCACATATAATGATGACGAGTAGGGCGAGGCACGTGAAACCTTGTCTGAATATGGGGGGACCATCCTCCAAGGCTAAATACTCCTGACTGACCGATAGTGAACCAGTACCGTGAGGGAAAGGCGAAAAGAACCCCTGTGAGGGGAGTGAAATAGATCCTGAAACCGCATGCATACAAGCAGTGGGAGCCAACTTGTTTGGTGACTGCGTACCTTTTGTATAATGGGTCAGCGACTTATATTCAGTAGCAAGGTTAACCGCATAGGGGAGCCGTAGAGAAATCGAGTCTTAATAGGGCGTTTAGTTGCTGGGTATAGACCCGAAACCGGGTGATCTATCCATGAGCAGGTTGAAGGTTGGGTAACACTAACTGGAGGACCGAACCCACTGTCGTTGAAAAGCCAGGGGATGACTTGTGGATAGGGGTGAAAGGCTAATCAAACTCGGTGATAGCTGGTTCTCCCCGAAAGCTATTTAGGTAGCGCCTCGGACGAATACCATAGGGGGTAGAGCACTGTTTCGGCTAGGGGGTCATCCCGACTTACCAAACCGATGCAAACTCCGAATACCTATGAGTACTATCCGGGAGACAGACTGCGGGTGCTAACGTCCGTAGTCAAGAGGAAAACAATCCAGACCGCCAGCTAAGGCCCCCAAATTATAGTTAAGTGGGAAACGATGTGGGAAGGCATAGACAGCTAGGAGGTTGGCTTAGAAGCAGCCACCCTTTAAAGAAAGCGTAATAGCTCACTAGTCGAGTCGGCCTGCGCGGAAGATGTAACGGGGCTAAAACTATATGCCGAAGCTGCGGATGTATACTATGTATACGTGGTAGGGGAGCGTTCTGTAAGCCGATGAAGGTGTATTGAGAAGTATGCTGGAGGTATCAGAAGTGCGAATGCTGACGTGAGTAACGACAAAACGGGTGAAAAACCCGTTCGCTGAAAGACCAAGGGTTCCAGTCCAACGTTAATCGGGGCTGGGTGAGTCGACCCCTAAGGCGAGGCCGAGAGGCGTAGTCGATGGGAAATTGGTTAATATTCCAATACTTCTGTGTAATGCGATGAGAGGACGGAGAAAGTTAAGTCAGCCTGGCGTTGGTTGTCCAGGTGAAAGGCAGTAGGCATGCATCTTAGGCAAATCCGGGGTGCTCTATGCTGAGAGCTGATAGCAAGCTAGTTTACTAGCGAAGTGGCTGATACTATGCTTCCAGGAAAAGTCTCTAAGCTTCAGTTACACAGGAATCGTACCCTAAACCGACACAGGTGGTCAGGTCGAGTAGACCAAAGCGCTTGAGAGAACTCTGCTGAAGGAACTAGGCAAAATGGTACCGTAACTTCGGGAGAAGGTACGCTGCTGACGGTGATAGGACTTGCTCCTTGAGCTATTGGCAGCCACAGAAACCAGGCCCCTGCAACTGTTTATTAAAAACATAGCACTCTGCAAACACGAAAGTGGACGTATAGGGTGTGATGCCTGCCCGGTGCTGGAAGGTTAATTGATGGGGTTAGCGTAAGCGAAGCTCTTGATCGAAGCCCCAGTAAACGGCGGCCGTAACTATAACGGTCCTAAGGTAGCGAAATTCCTTGTCGGGTAAGTTCCGACCTGCACGAATGGCATAATGATGGGGGCGCTGTCTCCAGCAGAGGCTCAGTGAAATCGAAATCGCCGTGAAGATGCGGTGTACCCGCGGCTAGACGGAAAGACCCCGTGAACCTTTACTGCAGCTTGACATTGAACTTTGATCTTACTTGTGTAGGATAGGTGGGAGGCTTTGAAGTAGTGACGCCAGTTGCTATGGAGCCATCCTTGAAATACCACCCTGGTAATATTGAGGTTCTAACTCTGTCCCGTTATCCGGGACGAGGACCATGTCTGGTGGGTAGTTTGACTGGGGCGGTCTCCTCCTAAAGAGTAACGGAGGAGTACGAAGGTGCGCTCAGCGTGGTCGGAAATCACGCGTAGAGTATAAAGGCAAAAGCGCGCTTAACTGCGAGACCCACAAGTCGAGCAGGTACGAAAGTAGGTCTTAGTGATCCGGTGGTTCTGTATGGAAGGGCCATCGCTCAACGGATAAAAGGTACTCTGGGGATAACAGGCTGATACCGCCCAAGAGTTCATATCGACGGCGGTGTTTGGCACCTCGATGTCGGCTCATCTCATCCTGGGGCTGAAGCAGGTCCCAAGGGTATGGCTGTTCGCCATTTAAAGAGGTACGCGAGCTGGGTTTAGAACGTCGTGAGACAGTTCGGTCCCTATCTACCGTGGGCGTTGGAAATTTGAGAGGATCTGCTCCTAGTACGAGAGGACCAGAGTGGACGAACCTCTGGTGTACCGGTTGTGACGCCAGTCGCATCGCCGGGTAGCTATGTTCGGAAGGGATAACCGCTGAAAGCATCTAAGCGGGAAGCCTACCTCAAGATAAGATTTCCCTAGGACTTTATGTCCTCTAAAGAGCCGTTGAAGACTACGACGTTGATAGGTTGGATGTGGAAGTGCGGTGACGCATGAAGCTGACCAATACTAATTGCTCGTGAGGCTTGACTATACAACACCCAAACAGTTGTATACGAAGCATCATTTGATTCATAAAAGATCAAACATACTTGATTTAGTTGTAAAGCTAGTTAAACTATTCAACTCAAATGTTCTGTTAATAACTCATTTGGTACGAAGTAAGGCATTTAAATAAGACCCGAACAAGTCCATAACAGTTTGCTGGCGACAATAGCAAGAGTGAACCACCTGATCCCTTCCCGAACTCAGAAGTGAAACCTCTTAGCGCTGATGGTAGTGTGGGGTTACCCATGTGAGAGTAAGTCATCGCCAGCTTTTAAATCTAAAACACCCCGATCTCTAGCGAGAGCGGGGTGTTTTTTTATGCGTGGTGTTTAGAATATCTGGAAGAACGAATTATAAAATCTAGATCAAGAATTTTTTATCATTAAATGATAAATTAATTGCTTTACCTAACATGAAAAAAATATAGGAATATAAAAAATGCAAGAATACACCTTGCCGCATTTTGGAACACTGCAATTAGAATCACTAGAAGAATATTATCAAGTTGATCTTGAGCTCAATGGCAAAGTCGTTCAAGTTGATTTAAATTTTGAAGCGAATACTTTGGATGTAGAAACTTTTGAACGAGTTAAGTCTTTTATTGAAAATATAGAAAAATTTGATCAAAAAAACCAAGATTATATTCAACAAGATTTTGAAAATGAAAAGACTGTTAAAGAATATGTGGATTTTCATATTGAAGAATTAGGCGGTGATTTCTTAGAAAAAATTGGGATTTCTAATCCAATAGATAAAGCACAGCAGTTTTTAACCAAATTATATTTAACAAGAGTTGGGCTTTATCCAGATGGAAAGTATGATACATCGTATTTTGCTGTCTTTGATTACACTACAAATAGAGACTTAACTGATCAGTTAATCGTCGTTAAAACAGATGATCACGGTAATTTGGATCATTTAAGTTGGGAAAGCTAACGATGCAGTAAAGTGAAGCAGCCGTATTTAGAAGTCTATAGATTCTAAAACAATGTAGGTATAAAAAACAAAACCCCATCATGATGACGGGGTTTCTTCGTATTGATGCGTTAGATCTAACTTTTGTTAAATTTCACACCTTATCTTTAAAGTTTCAATCCAATAAACTCATGACATCATCTTCAGACAATTTCACTTCATTTTCATGATCAATACTTAGAATAGATTTGGCAAGATCAGCTTTATTTTTCTGTAAGGCTAAAATCTTTTCTTCAATACTTTGGTTGGTAATCAACTTATAAACAAATACAGGTTTATCTTGACCAATACGCCATGCACGATCGGATGCTTGATCTTCAGCGGCAGGGTTCCACCAAGGGTCATAATGAATCACAGTATCAGCAGCGGTGAGATTAAGCCCAACACCGCCTGCCTTTAAACTGATGAGGAAAACAGGAATATCGCCTGCTTGGAATGCCGTGATCACTTCATCACGTTTCTTGGTTTGTCCAGTAAGTTTTACATTTCGAATATTTAAGGCTTTTAAATGCTCTTCAATGAGTTGTAGCATCGTAGTGAATTGAGAGAAGATTAAAATCTTACGTCCTTCCTCAACCATATCTTGAACCATTTCCAATAAATGATCTAATTTTGCTGATTCAACATTTTGATTTTTGACTTGATCAAGTTGTAAAAGGCTTGGATGGCAGCAAACTTGTCGAAGTTTAAGTAATGCGCTTAAAATTTGAATCTGACTACGATGGAAGCCTTTAGCTGCAATCAACTCACGAATATTCTTTTGCATTGTTGCACGAACAGCTTCGTAGAGCTTGGATTGCTGTTCATTCATATCAATATTGACTTCAATCGTGGTTTTTTCAGGAAGCTCTTTCGCCACCTCTGTTTTTAAACGACGCAACATAAATGGTTTAATACGAGAAATGAGTTTGGTTTTAACCTGAAGATCTGCATGTTTCTCGATAGGATTGCGATATTTTTTATTAAACAGTTCCTGACTATATAAAAAACCAGGCATTAAGAAATGGAACAATGACCATAACTCACCCAAATGGTTTTCCATCGGTGTACCAGTTAAGCATAGACGATGTTTTGCTTTGATTTGTCGTACCACTTGAGAGGCTTTGGCGCGTGGATTCTTAATGTTTTGCGCTTCATCCAAAATCAATAAATGATATTGATAGGGCAGTAAAAATTCTTCATCACGGCCCAAAAGTGGGTAAGTGCTGAGCACAATATCTACATTTTTAATCTCTTGAAAATGCTCAACTCGATCATGCCCTTGTAAGACCAAAACTTTTAATTCAGGAGTGAATTTCTCGGCTTCTTTACGCCAGTTATGCATTAAAGAGGTTGGTGCAATAATCAAGGCAGGGCGTTGATTTAATCGACCTGCCTGCTTTTCTAATAGAATATGTGCAAGTGTTTGTGCTGTTTTACCGAGTCCCATATCATCGGCAAGGATACCGCCATGTTCAGTTTCACGTAAAAACTGTAGCCATGCTAAACCTTGTTGTTGATATGGGCGTAGTTCGCCTTGGAACCCTTGTGGTGTACAGATTTGATCTTGATAACTATTTTGAAGCTTTTCAGCAAATATTTTCAGGCGTTCGTTGGTGCGCCAAGGCATGCCCAAATGATGCTGTAAATCTAAGAATTGAGCGGCATCGTATTGATCTAATGTTGCAGATTCAGGATGTCGTAAAATTTCTTTTAAATAGATCAGAATGGGCTTAATTTCTTGATTTCTAAGCGCCAGTTGCATTTGAGCTTCTCTTAAATGAACAATTAAGAAGCTGTCACTGTCCATTTTTTCAATATAGTCATCTTCTAAAAGATGTGGATTATGCTGTATCGCATAGCCAAGAAGATCAATCAGGTTATAGGTGTTGCCATTCATATCCTGAATCGTTGCACCGACATTAAACCAGTCTTGTTTTTTTTCAGATTCATTTAATGAGAGTTGCAGGTTTTGTGTTGCACTTAAATTGAACTGACTATCTAGGGTATGTTCAACTTTCCAGCCGAGACCTTCGATTTTATTTTCAGGAACCAGTTGCTCAACCCAAGCCATGGGATCTGCATAAACAATTGAGTTTTCAGTGATGTCATCAAAAGCAGGGCGTTTGCTCTTTGGTAGCTTGCTAATCCGTTGCATGGATTTAACTGAATGAATTAATTCATCAATATGCTTCTTTTCAGCAACTAAATCGCGTTGTTGGCGAACTGCTTTTTCATCAATATTGATAATGAAACTGTCATCAGGGAAACCCGCTTTAATTCGTCCAGCTGAGTATTCAAATTCAATTTCAGCAATTGCATAATGATGCATATGACCAAGACGATCATATTGCGGATGTGTTCCAAAACGTAAAATAGGTGTGGGTTTGCCTTTTAATATTTCTATACTTTGTGTAAATGGCGCTTGAGGTAAATCTTCAAAAAATGCATAGGGTTGAATCACTTGCTCAAATTCAGCCATTAATTCCACAGGCATTTGTGGCATATTCAGCAATTCTTCGATCATTTCACTAGAATATAAAGACTCAAGTACACCGACTTGGTTTTTAAGGGTATCGAGATAACTTAGTGGATGAGAATGAATAATATAAATTTGTTTAGCATGGTCAGGTGAAATTTCTAGATGATTTTCATCAAAAAATTGTGCTTTAAGTTTCTCTGTTTGTTGTTCTGTACGCGTTTGCCAGTTGAATTCAATTTTATAAGCTTGATCAGACCATGTTAAAGGTAATCTTTGTACATCTAGTGCGTAACAAGCGCTACTTTGAATAGCCGTTCTTAGGTGTTCTTGATAGATTCCTGAAATATCCCATGACGCTGGATAAAAATGAACATCGCTAAAATTTAGCTTAGCGAAAAAGTACAAATGACTAAAGATTTTCTTTTCTTCTTTGCTCACTTTAAGACGTTCATTTAATACATTGTCATAGCTGGTGTAGAGCGCAGTATCTCTAATTTTTCCATCTTTGTTACGACGAACTTTAAAAACACTAAGTTGTAATTTGGCGGTGTTATTTTTCGGTTGGAAAATATAAATAAGTTGGTGCTGTACTGGCGTTTCAGTACGTTGAACTTGTGCCAATTGTTGTTTAAATTGAGCGAGCCAAGCTTTTGCCGTGGTGTGGGTAGAGCTATTTGTTGTGGTTTGAGCTTGGTCTAATGGGTTTAGTTTTTGACGTGCAGCTGGGTTGGAAAGTTGTTGATCATAAAAATAACGTGCAAGTGCAGCCGAATGCTTACAATCGTAACCAACAGGGCAACTACAGTCAGTATCCACAATTTTATTTGTTAAAGGATTATAGATAACAGCCGTTTCATAATAATCCGTTCCCTGAATTTGCGCTTCGATGACTAAATTATCCCGATCAGGGTAGACCTCTAAGGATTTTAGATCAATTTTTTTGACATAACTCAAGCTTCTTTGAATGGTTGCAGGGTTAAAACGTGATAAAAATTGATTCAATGTCGCCATTATTTATAGAGCTAAAAATTAAAAGGAAATTACTAACAGTGTAACGGATTTTTGATCATGAATCTGAAATTAATATATGAGTTTTGATCAAAAATGACATGTTTTTAAATACAAATTGATCGTTTCTGCAACTTTAAATTAAATAAAATCTGTCAGTATAAGTTTTTCAAAATAATGCTGGGAAGCAAATCAAGATGAAGCATAATCCAATTTACTATACAGATCAGCATTTTGCATTTGCAGACTCCATTCGAAAGTTTGTTCAAAAAGAATTAATGCCACATATCAATCAATGGGAAGAGGCAGAAACCTTTCCAAAAGAACTTTATAAAAAAGCCGCAGATATCGGCTTATTGGGGATAGGTTTTGACGAAAACTATGGGGGAATTCCAGAAACCGATGCTTTTCATGTGTTGTTGTCTTCGATTGAGTTAGCTAAAACAGGTTCAGGTGGTTTATGTGCTTCCTTATTGTCACACTCGATTGGCGCACCTCCGATCAATCATTTTGCTTCAGATGAGATTAAACAAACTGTACTGACTCAAATTTTAGCAGGCAAAAAAATTTCAGCGTTGGCGATTACTGAACCCACGGGTGGTTCTGATGTGGCAGCACTTAAAACCAAAGCTGTACGGGATGGTCAAGACTATATTGTCAGTGGCGAAAAAACCTTTATTACATCGGGCATTCGTGCTGATTATTATACCGTTGCGGTACGTACAGATCCTGATGCCAAAGGCCCGAATGGTATATCGATGTTATTGATTGATGCTCATAGTGACGGCATAAGCAAATCAAAACTCGACAAAATGGGATGGTGGGCTTCGGATACGGCTCATCTCCATTTTGATCAAGTTCGTGTTCCTGCAAGCAATTTGTTGGGGGCAGAAAATATGGGTTTCCTTGTGATTATGAATAACTTCAATATGGAGCGGTTTTTTCTTGCTGCCAGTAGTTATGGTTTTGCATTAGTCTGTTATGAAGAAGCATTGGAATGGGCACGAGAACGTAAAACCTTTGGTAAACGTTTAGTTGATCATCAAGTGGTTCGGCATAAATTAGTCGATATGGCGACTCGCTTAACCACAACACTTGCTTTGTTGGAGGATACTGCTTATCGCTTAGGGAAGCCCGAAATGCAGGGCAATGAGTTGATTGCGCAAATCTGTATGCTTAAAAATGTGGCCACTCAAACCATGCAGTTTTGTGCCGATGCAGCGGTACAAACGTTAGGGGGCATGGGCTTTATGCGAGGCACCAAGTCTGAACGGATTTACCGTGATGTTAAAGTCAATATGATTGGTGGTGGGGCGGAAGAAATTATGAAAGACCTCGCGAGTCGTCAATTGGGCTATTAGAATATCGAGAATGGATTAAACTAGAACTGTACACAATAAATCGCAATAAAAATAAGCAGGGAACAACAAGATATGGATCATTTAAATAACCCGATTTACTACACCGCTGAACATCGTGCATTTGCAGACAGTGTGAAGAAATTTGTTGAAAAAGAGATTTCTCCTTTTGTCAATGAATGGGATGAGGCTGAAACTTTTCCTCGTGCGCTTTATCAAAAGGCTGCTGCAATTGGTCTATTGGGTTTAGGCTTTGATGATGAGCATGGGGGAATCTCAGATGCAGATGCATTTCATGTGTTCTTAGCCGCAGTTGAAACAGCCAAAGCAGGCTCTGGTGGCGTACATATTTCTTTGATGATTCATACCATTGGTACACCACCAATTCATCATTTTGCTCAGCCACATATTCGTGACAAGGTGATGCCACAAATTATTTCAGGCGAAAAAATTTCTGCACTTGCGATTACTGAACCAAGCGGCGGTTCTGATGTTGCTGCATTACAAACCAAAGCAATCCGCGAAGGTGATTTTTATCTGGTCAGTGGTGAAAAAACCTTTATTACTTCAGGTATGCGCGCAGATTATTATACGGTAGCGGTGAGAACTGATCCTGAAAATAAAGGTGCGAGTGGTATTTCGATGCTATTGGTTGATGCACATAGTGATGGCATCACTAAATCACCTTTAAAGAAAATGGGCTGGTGGGCATCGGATACTGCTCATTTGCATTTTGACCAAGTCAAAGTTCCTGTAGAAAATCTTCTTGGTGAAGAAAATGCTGGCTTTAAGGTCATTATGAAAAACTTCAATATGGAACGCTTTTGGTTGGCTTCTATGGCCTATGGTTATGCCTTGGTCTGTTATCAAGAGGCTTTAGAATGGTCTAAAGCGCGGAAGACTTTTGGAAAACGCCTAGTTGATCATCAAGTGGTACGTCATAAGTTGGTTGATATGGCGACGCGTTTAACCACAACACGGGCATTATTGGAAGATACTGCGTATCGTATGGGGCAGGCTGAATTACAGGGCAGTGATTTAATTGCACAAATTTGTATGTCAAAGAATATCGCAACCCAAACTATGCAGTTCTGTGCAGATGCGGCAGTGCAAACTCTAGGTGGCATGGGCTTTATGCGAGGGACTAAATCTGAGCGTATTTATCGCGAAGTCAAAGTAAATATGATCGGTGGCGGTGCTGAAGAAATCATGAAAGATTTGATTAGTAAGCAGTTGGGGTTTTGATGACAAATTTTTAAGTGATAAAAACTTACAAAGCTGGTTTCAGCTAAAAATAACCATAGGTGCGCTAGAGGCCTATGGTTATTATCAATTTAAGGAGTCTTTATCTGAAATATGAGGCTTGCGAAGATAAACTGTGCTCATTTCAAAGCCATTTCTAAAACGATTTCAGTCAGTTCATCTAAGCTCATTTTACCATTGGGATTATACCAAGTGACGGTCCAAGCAATCGCACCGCCCAACAAACGGCGCCAAATAAAAGCATCATGCTTAATTTTACCGAGGTCGCGTAATTTCTCAATCACAGCGAACCAGATATCCTCATAATCATTTCGCAGTTTAAGAAGTTCATCTTGCCGTTGTTTCGACAATGCAAACCATTCATAAACTAAAACAGCCATGGCTGAACCAGTATCTCCAGTAATCGAAATTAACTCAGCTTTGATCAAGTGTTTTAACTGTTGTTCAGCATCATCCGATTTTTGGATTGCATCAAGCATACGGGCATGATTGTAAATAATGGTTTCATGCATGACATTGGCAAGAATATCATCCTTGCTTTTAAAATGATGAAATAAGCTACCCGATTGAATTCCAATAAAATTTGCTAACTCACGAACTGTGGTTTTGGCATAACCTTGCTTATGAAATAAATAAGCAGCACCAAGTAATAAACGACCTTTAGGGCTGTCATCAAAACATGCGATTGGTTGGATATCATCGATTGAGTGAGCAATCATCGGATCATTTTTTCCATAAAGTTAAGCAAATTATTCATTGTTTAAAACGTGTTTTAGCACATTTGCCAATTCAGGATAACATTTTGCCCTTTACAAACCAAGCGCTTGCTTGGTAGATTGATGTATAAATTTTATTCAGAACAATGAAAACAAGATAGGTGTGAAAATGGAAGATCAGCGTATTGTGAAAATTGGATGTGCTTCAGGTTTCTGGGGGGACACCAATACCGCAGCATTTCAGTTGGTACATTTGTCTGACATCAATTATTTGGTTTTTGATTACCTTTCAGAAATCACCATGTCTATCATGGCAAAAGCGATGATGACTAATCCAGAACATGGTTATGCTTTGGATTTTGTCAGTCGGGTGATGACACCGCTGCTTAAAAAAATCAGTGATAAAAAAATAAAAGTGATTAGCAATGCTGGTGGTGTCAATCCATTGGCATGTCGTGATGCCTTGCAGAAAGTGCTTGAAGCACAAGGATTGGATTTAAAAATTGCAGTGGTATTAGGGGATGACCTATTACCACAACAAGCCGAATTAAAAACACAAAATATTAAAGAGATGTTTAGTGGCGAAGATTTGCCTAGCCAATTAGCCAGTTGTAACGCATATCTAGGCGCTGTTCCAATTCGAGACGCACTTGATCAAGGTGCAGATATTGTCATCACTGGGCGAGTGGTGGATTCAGCAGTGGTGCTTGCACCTTTGTTGCATGAATATCAATGGTCCTTAGAGGATTATGACAAGCTGTCCCAAGGTTCTTTAGCAGGGCATATCATTGAGTGTGGTGCACAATGTACAGGTGGCAATTTCACGGATTGGCACTTAGTACAAGGCTTTGACAATATGGGGTTTCCAATTGTTGAAGTGAAAGCAGATGCTTCATTTATCGTGACTAAACCAAAAGGAACCGGTGGACTGGTTTCGGTTGCAACTGTTGCTGAACAAGTTGTCTATGAAATTGGCAATCCGCAAGCGTATTTACTGCCGGATGTCACTGCAGATTTTAGCCAAGTGAAATTAGAACAGGTGGGTGAAGATCGAGTTTTAGTGATTGGCGCAAAAGGTAGAGCACCAACACAACAATATAAAGTCAGTGCAACCTATCCCGATGGTTATCGTGTTTTGGTGAGTTTCCTGATAGCAGGACGCGAAGCTCCTGAAAAAGCCCAAGTAATTGCAGATGCAATATTAACTAAGTGTGAGCGTGTTTTAGCATTACGTTCAGTTCCGCCATTCTTAGAAAAATCAGTTGAAATATTGGGTATTGAAAGTACCTATGGTGCAAATGCGCAGCAGATCAATAGTCGAGAAGTGGTTGTCAAAATCGCTGTAAAGCACATGTTTAAAGAAGCATGTATGTTCTTTGCTTCTGAAATTGCCCAAGCATCTACCGGAATGGCACCTGCATTGGCTGGAATTGTTGGGGGGCGTCCCAAAGCTTCTCCTGTGATTAAGTTGTTCTCGTTTTTAGTGGATAAATCAAAACTAAGTGTTGCGATAGACATCAATGGTCAGCGTCAAAATATACAGATTCCATCAGGTTGCTCAGATCAATCTTTTGATGTTGTTGCAGTGGGGGAGGTTGCTCAATTTACGGGTCAGGAGATTGAAGTTCCTTTAGTTGAAATTGCCCATGCTCGAAGTGGCGATAAAGGCAATCACAGCAATATTGGCGTGATCGCACGTCAGCCTGAATATCTACCCTGGATTCGCGCCAATTTGACTGAGGAAAAGGTCAAAGAATATATGCAGCATGTTTTAGACCCTGAAAAGTCTAAAGTGATTCGTTATGAAATCACGGGGTTTAATGCCTTAAATTTTATGCTGGAAAATGCCTTAGGTGGTGGAGGAATTGCCAGTTTACGTATTGATCCACAAGGTAAAGCTTTTGCACAACAGCTTTTAGATATGCCAGTCAAAATCCCAGCGAGTTTAAAGTCCTTCTAATCCTTGTTTACGAACGTGGGGGGAAATTCCTCGCTTTTTAAAAGGGAGCTTAGAGCGAGATTTAAGCAAGTTAAAAGACAACAATTTGGATATAAAAATGCATTATCACTCAATATTTAGATCGGATGCTTTTCAGGACCAAGTCATCATTGTGACCGGTGGTGGTTCGGGTATAGGACGCTGTACTGCTCATGAACTGGCTGCTTTAGGGGCTCAAGTGGTGATTACTGGGCGGAAAATTGAAAAGCTGGAAAATGTCAGCAAAGAAATCATCGAAGATGGTGGCAAAGTTCATTTTATCGTTTGTGATAATCGCGAAGAACACAACGTGAAAGAGATGATTGCTGAAGTGATTGAAAAATTTGGCAGACTCGATGGCCTTGTTAATAACGCTGGCGGTCAGTTTCCCTCAAATTTAGAAGGCATTTCTGCCAACGGTTTTGATGCTGTGGTACGGAACAATCTGCATTCAACTTTCTACTTAATGAAAGAAGCCTATAACCAGTGGATGGCAAAACATGGTGGCAGTATTGTCAATATGGCAGCCGATATGTGGGGTGGCATGCCGGGGATGGGACACTCTGGTGCAGCCCGTGCTGGGGTAGATAATTTAACCAAAACAGCAGCGGTGGAATGGGGACGTTCTGGGGTACGTGTTAACTGTGTTGCACCTGGTTGGGTTGTTTCTTCAGGAATGGACAATTACACCGGTGATTTTGCCAAATTTATTATTCCAAGTTTGGCGGGGAATGTACCACTGAAACGAATGGGCACCGAATCTGAAATTTCTTCAGCGATCTGCTATTTGCTTTCAGAAGCAGCAGGTTTTATTTCTGGCATGACGATTCGTATTGATGGTGCTGCGTCCTTAGGCACTCGAATGTATCCATTGGCAGATGCTTCAAATAGTGAGTCGTTTAATGGCTTCCATCGTGCCTTTATTCCAGATGTATTAAAACAACAATTGAGTGATCAAACCAATAACCAGCAGACAGGAGAAAATTCATGACTGTTCTCCAATCCGAAATTGCAGTTGGCAGTGAGCAATTTGAACAGAACAAGCAGGCATTACTTGCTCAAATTGCCGAAGTGCGTGCAGTACAAAATAAGAATATTGAAAAATCATATGCAGCCAAACCCAAATTTGACAAGAAAGGTAAAATTTTACCGCATGAACGTGTCCGTTTAGCTCTTGATGCTGATTCACCATTTGTTGAACTGTGTGGCTTGGTGGGTTACGCCATGCATGATGATAAAGATGGGTCAGATGCAGGTGGCGGGATTATTTCAGGCATCGGTTTTGTCAGCGGTGTCCGTTGTCTGATTTCGGCAAGTAACAGTGCAATCAAAGGCGGAACAATGTCGCCGATGGGGGTACAAAAAACCTTACGTTTGCAGGCGATTGCTTTTGAACAGAAATTACCGATGCTGACTCTCACTGAAAGTGGGGGTGCCAACTTAAATTATGCTGCTGAAGTGTTTACCTATGGGGGAATGACCTTTGCTAATCAGGCACGACTGTCTGCTGCAGGCTTACCTCAAGTCTCCGTGGTACATGGCAATGCAACTGCAGGTGGAGCGTATCAACCGGGTCTATCTGATTATGTGATTGCAGTTCGTAAGCAAACTGAGATGTTACTCGCAGGACCACCTTTGCTTTTGGCGGCAACAGGAGAAGTGGCAACAGCAGAGGAACTCGGTGGTGCAGAAATGCATGCACAAGTTGCTGGAACAGCAGAATTTTTAGCCGAGAATGATGCCGATGGGATTCGTATTGCCCGTGAGGTTTTTGAGCATCTTAACTGGAAAGAGCAAACTCAAAAGTTAAACTTAAGCTATAAAGAGCCACGTTATCCTGCCGAGGAGCTGTTAGGGATTATTCCTGCAAGTCCGAAGCAGCCTTTTGACATGAAAGATGTGATTGCACGAATTGTTGATGACTCTGAATTTTTTGAAGTAAAACAAGAATATGATGCATTGACCGTGTGTGGCTGGGCAAAAATTGGTGGATTACATATCGGAATTATCACCAACAACGGACCGATTACCCCACAAGGCGCCACCAAAGCTGCACAGTTCATTCACCTCTGTGAACAGACCAAACGCCCCTTACTGTTTTTACATAACACCACAGGCTTTATGGTCGGAACTGATGCTGAACAGAACGGCATTATTAAGCATGGTTCGAAATTGATTCAGGCCGTTGCCAATACCACTGTACCGAAAATTTCTATCGTTGTGGCTGGTTCTTATGGTGCGGGCAATTACGCCATGTGTGGACGTCCATTGTCACCGCAATTTATTTTTGCATGGCCAAACTCGCATGTGGCAGTGATGGGTTCAGCTCAGGCAGGCAAGGTATTACGTATCGTAGCGGAAGGAAAGCAAAAAGCTTCAGGGATGGAGCCTAACGAGCAGATGCTGGATTTCTTAGAGCAAAGTACAGCAGCAAAATTAGAACAGCAGTCAACCGCCTTATTTAATACGGCCATGTTGCATGATGATGGCATTATCGATCCGCGTGATACACGCAAAGTCCTGATCTTCTTATTAGAAACAATTTATGAAGCAGAACATCGCAAACTAAATCCAATACGATTTGGTGTATCGAGGCTTTAAAAGTCCTCGCCCTTTGCAAAACTCATCGTTCCTCATCTTTTAAAAGTGAGGTGTTCTCCGCTTTATTAAAGCGAGTTAGAGAAGATTAAATTTAAGGAAAAAACAATGAAATTTACAACAGAGCATGAAGCACTACGCCGTACCACACGTCAGTTTGTTGAGACTGAACTCAATCCTTATATTCCGACATGGGAAGCTGAAGGGCGATTTCCTATTCATGATGTGTTTAAAAAACTGTCGGATTTAGGTTTGCTGGGGATTTGTAAGCCTGAAGAAAATGGCGGATTAGGTTTAGATTATTCTTATAACCTTGTGGTTGCAGAAGAATTAGGGCGAGCAGCCTGTGGTGGCGTACCTTTGGCGATTGGTGTGCAAACGGATATGGCAACACCAGCCTTAGCGCGCTTTGGTAGTCAAGAATTACGAGATGAATTTTTAACACCTGCAATTGCGGGTGAATATGTTGCTTCGATTGCTGTATCGGAAGTACATGCAGGTTCAGACGTCGCAGCCATCAAAACCACCGCAAAAAAACAGGGTGATGATTATGTGATTAATGGCAGCAAAATGTGGATTACCAACTCACTTCAAGCTGACTTTTTTTGCTTATTGGCCAATACCTCTGATGATAAACCGCATGTCAATAAGTCTATGATTATTGTTCCGGCTAAATCCGCAGGCATCTCTTTCTCTGAACCGCTTAATAAACTGGGAATGCGTTCAACCACGACAGCAGAAGTCTATTTTGACAATGTTCGTGTACCACAACGCTACTTGGTGGGTGCAGAAGGTATGGGCTTTATGATGCAAATGATGCAGTTCCAAGAAGAACGAATGTGGGCGGCTGCCAATGCAATTGGTGGTTTGGAAAATGTGATTCAACAAACCATTCAATATACCAAAGAACGAAGCACCTTTGGACAACCATTGATTAACAACCAATATGTACATTTTCGTTTTGCGGAGTTAATGACCGAAGTGGAAGCTTTACGTGCCTTAACCTATCGTGCTTGTGAAATCCACATTGACGGTGGGAACGCAACAGAAATTGCCTCTATGGCAAAACTTAAAGCAGGTCGTTTAACGCGAGAAGTTGCAGACAGTTGCTTACAGTTCTGGGGTGGAAATGGTTTTATGTGGGATAACCCCGCTTCTCAGCTGTATCGTGATGGCCGTTTAGGTTCGATTGGTGGTGGTGCAGATGAAATTATGCTTGGAATTATTTGTAAGTTGATGGACATTCTTCCATCTAAACGTCAATAACAAGGAGAATAAATATGGCACTTTCGCAATCTCTAACAACACAGCAATTTGATCGCAGTATTGAGCTTGAGCAAGAAGGTAGCATTTTAACCCTATGGCTTAATCGACCTGAGAGTCGCAATGCCATGAGTTTGAATATGGTCAAAGCGATTCAACATGTGTTTAAAACGATTCAAGATGACATCTCCATTCGTGCAGTCATTTTACGCGGTAAAGATGGACATTTTTGTGCAGGCGGTGACATTAAAGATATGGCCCAACTGCGTGGTGAGGCCACCAGTGTTGGTTCTAATCAGCCTTATGTTGATTTCAATCGTCAATTTGGGCATATGCTGGAGCAAGTGGATCAAGCGCCACAAACTGTTGTCGCAGTTTTAGAAGGTGCGGTATTGGGTGGTGGTTTTGGCTTGGCCTGTGTTTCAGATATTGCAATCAGTCTTGCCGATGCCAAATTTGGTTTACCTGAAACAGGATTAGGGGTTATTCCCGCCCAGATTGCCCCATTTGTGGTAAAGCGAATTGGCTTAACTCAAGCCCGCCGTTTGGCCTTACTTGGTGCACGTTTTGAGGGGCATACCGCATTGAAGGTTGGTGTTGTACATGAAGTGGTTGAGAATGAAAAAGCACTGGAAGTTTTATTGATCGAAACCATTCAGCAGATTAAACGTACCGCTCCGCAAGCGTCTCGTGTGACCAAAGCTTTATTGCACCGTACTTTAAATGAAGCTTTGACGCCTTTATTGGATGATGCTGCGCAGCAATTTGCCAATGCTGTGGGTGGTGAAGAAGGTATAGAAGGCACAATGGCCTTTATCCAAAAGCGTCATCCAAATTGGTTTGGTGCATAAGTCTGACAATGCGGATCACTGATCTTGATTGAGATCGGTATGATTCAACCAAGATAATCAAGTGAATATAAAACCAAAAATAGGGAAAACGAGAATGGCATTTTCAAAAATATTGGTGGCGAATCGTGGTGAAATTGCTGTTCGCGTGATGAAAACAGCAAAAGCAATGGGCTATCAGACCGTGGCTGTCTATTCAGATGCAGATCGTTATGCGCGTCATGTACAGCTTGCAGATGAGGCTGTATATATTGGTGCTTCAAAAGTTTCAGCATCCTATTTATCTATTCAAAATATTATCGACGCATGTAAAAAAACGGGGGCTGATGCTGTTCATCCCGGTTATGGTTTCCTTTCTGAAAATACCGATTTTGCAGCAGCTTGTGAGAAAAATGGAATTACCTTTATTGGCCCGCCTGCACCTGCAATTGAGTTGATGGGCAGTAAACGCCTGTCAAAAATTGCCATGATTCAGGCGGGTGTACCATGTGTGCCGGGCTATGAAGGTGATCAGCAAGATATAGAGTATTTAGAACAACAAGCCAATAAAATTGGTTATCCACTAATGGTCAAAGCTTCAGCAGGTGGTGGTGGGCGCGGTATGCGTCTGGTACAGCAATCTGCTGATATTGTTGAAGCCTTAAAAACAGCGCGTTCTGAAGCAGAAAATGCCTTTGGTTCAGGTGAGCTGATTCTTGAAAAAGCTGTGATTGCTCCACGCCATGTTGAGATACAGGTATTTGGCGATACCCACGGCCATTATGTGTATTTATTTGAGCGTGATTGTTCGATACAGCGTCGTCATCAAAAAGTGGTTGAGGAAGCTCCATGCCCAGTGATGACTGAAAGCTTACGCCAACAAATGGGTGAGGCTGCTGTTGCAGCCGCGAAATCATGTGATTATGTCGGTGCAGGAACGGTTGAGTTTTTATTGGATCAATCAGGTGAGTTTTATTTCCTCGAAATGAATACACGTTTGCAAGTCGAGCATCCAGTAACAGAGCTGATCACGGGTTTAGATCTGGTGGAATGGCAACTGCGTGTAGCCAATGGTGAAACCTTGCCCTTACAACAGTCTGAACTGACCTTGTCAGGGCATGCGATAGAAGTTCGCTTATATGCAGAAGACCCACGCCAAGACTTCTTGCCACAGACTGGTCAAATACAGCGCTGGCAAGCTGCTGATTTACCCAATGTTCGAATTGATCATGGTTTGTTGCAACAGGATGAAATTAGTCCGTTTTACGACCCAATGGTGGCAAAAGTCATTGCATATGGTCAAACTCGTCAGGATGCCATTCGGCTCTTGGCGCGTGCTGTAGATGATTGCGTATTGTTGGGGGTGAATAGTAATAAGCAGTTTTTAGTGAATTTGCTTAGACACCCTATTATTGTCAAAGGCGACACCAATACCGCTTTTATTCAGGAACATTTCCAAACGGATGTTAGCTTACATAAACAGGCTTTGGGCTTAGAACACCTAGCTGTTGCTGCGGCACTGTTGACCAATGCTTCTAGTCAAAGCAGTTGGAATACCGGAATTGCGTTATCTTTACCTTTAAAACTCAAGCATGATGATCAGTTATTACAGCTTTTGGTGAAACGTGATCAAAACCAAGTGAGCGTTGAAATTTGTGGGCAGACACTTGGGATCAGCATTATTGAACAGCAAGCAGAAAAATTCATTTATGAGGTGGATGGTGTACGCCGTTCGATTGACTATGTCTTAGATGGAAATCAGCTGTATTTAGATGCGGTAAATGGCAATATCAGCATTGAAAATATCACCTATGCAGCACCTGAAACTTCCGATGTCGCAGGCGATGGTAACATTCGTGCACCAATGGATGGTGCAATTATCAATATCTTGGTAAATGCGGGTGATACCGTGACTAAAGGTCAAACTTTGTTGATTTTAGAAGCGATGAAGATTCAGCAACAGATTAAGTCTGATATTGATGGGGTCGTGAATGAGATTATTGGGCAAGTTGGACAACAGGTAAAGAAACGTCAGTTGGTATTGAATATTCAGGCTTGATTGATCAGATCAAGCGCATTGTATAGTGACTTAAAAACTTCAATATTCTTGTGTATTGGAGTTTTTTTGATTGCTGAAAATAATAAAGCATGTACATGCTTGACAGCTTTTTAGTCTATTGTTATTTTTCGGCAATTCTTCTCAATATGCGATCCACATGCCGATTGATGATGGCTTTGTTTATCAGCCTCCTTTAGATCCACTTGACATTATTTTTGAAGATAATGACTTTGTTGCCATCAATAAACCCGCAGGGTTACTTTCAGTTCCGGGGCGTTTGCCTGAACATCACGACAGCGCTTATTTTCGAGTATTAGCAATATATCCAAATGCCAAGATTACCCATCGTTTGGATATGGCAACCTCGGGCATTCTGTTGTTCGCTAAACATCGTGATGCAGAAGTTGCAGCAAGTAAAATGTTTCAAGCGAGAACTGTTAAAAAAAATTATATTGCTTTGGTGCAAGGGCAAATCAATAGCAATGGTCGTGTGGATGTGCCTTTGATTACCGATTGGGAAAATCGTCCACGCCAGATCGTGCATTTTGAGTTAGGCAAACCCGCACAAACTTTATTTGAATCTGTAAGCTATGATGCTGAAAAGGATGTAAGTCGGGTGCTACTTACACCGATTACAGGACGTTCTCATCAATTACGGGTGCATATGCAATATATCGGGCATCCGATCATGCGCGATAAGCTTTATCATCCTACGCCGTTTAACACCGATTTAGCGCGTATGGCATTGCATGCAAGCTATTTGTCTTTTATGCAGCCTTTTAATAATCTACTGGTTGAGATTGTATCTGAGCCTGAGTTTTAGCATTTCGCTTTTAATTCAGATTTGGGTATGGGTTATCCTCTGAACTGTTTCTCCATACACTCTCATTGGCAAAGGCTAAATGTTCAGTTAATGGGAAATTTTTTAATTTATTTTCAATATACTGACTTGAAAGCGGAATACCTTGATTATTGAATACTGAACCTTGAGTCTCAATTGCTAGAAAATAAGCAATCGCATAACAGATCGATTTTTGAGAAGCTTGGATTTGCAAAATTAATGGATCATTTTGTAAAGGAGAAATAGAAAAAGTGTAATTGTCTATTTCTCGAGAGCTTATGTATAGTTCTGTCCAATGTCTACTTGTAAGAGGATAACTATCACCGTCACTATCATAGTTATGAGTATTAGATGCAAAAAGAAAGCTTGCAAACACTCTAAAATCTGGACGATTTGTGCTTACTTTTACAGATAATTCAAAAGGTAAACCATTGTTTTTCATATTTCATATCATAATTTTTGAAAATATTTTATCAAATAATATGGGGATTTATCGTATTAAATTTAACTAAGACATAAATATAAAAGTCATAAATCAAAAAAGCCTGCAAAATTGCAGGCTTTGCTCATAGAGAGGGGATTAAACTTGGTTGTTAACATCATCATGTTTTGTTTCACGAATGGCCAAGAATGCCAACAGTGAAAGAATGGATGCTGCTGTCAAGTAGTAACCCACCGCTTGTAAGCCATATTTGGTTGCAAGTTCAGTTGCGATCAGAGGTGCAAAAGATGCGCCCAAAATACCTGCCAAGTTAAAGGTTAATGCAGAGCCTGTATAACGTACAGAAATCGGGAAAATTTCAGACAAGACCGTACCAATTGGGCCGTATGTCATTCCCATCAATGCTAAACCTACACATAAGAACAAGAACACAATCACTGTGCTACCTGACTCAAGCATACTGGCAAATACTAAACCAAAAAGTGCAGAGGCAATACATACCCCAATAGAGGTTGCCTTACGCCCAAACTTCTCAGCAAATACAGCAGAAAGCGGAATAAAAGCAGCAAAACACAGTGTTGCGACCAGTTGCATCTCTAAGAATTCTGCACGTGAGTAACCCAGTTGTTTGGTTCCCCAGTTGAGTGCAAATACTGTTGTGAGATAGAACACCACGAATGTACATACCGCAGCAATTGTGCCGAGGAAGAGCATTTTATAATGTTTGGTCACAACTTCTTTAAATGGAACATTAACTTCTTTTTGTTTGTCTAATACTTTTTGGAACGCTGGGGTTTCATGCAATTTTAAGCGAATATATAAACCCACAATCACCAATGCAGCACTTGCAAGGAATGGAATACGCCAGCCCCATTGCATAAAGTCTGCTTCAGACATCAATGCGCCAAGACCAAGGAATGAACCCGTTGCCAAGATAAAACCGATCGGTGCGCCCAGTTGCGGGAACATCCCATACCAAGCACGTTTGCCTTCAGGTGCATTTTCAGTTGCAAGCAAGACTGCACCAGACCATTCACCACCGAGACCTAAGCCTTGACCTAAACGACAAAGTGCAAGTAATAGCGGTGCAACGATACCAATCTGTGCATAGGTTGGAAGTAGACCAATACATACTGTTGAAACACCCATGGTCAATAAAGCCGCGACGAGAGTTGCTTTACGACCAATACGATCACCTAAGTGACCAAAGATTGCTGCGCCAATAGGGCGGGCAATAAATGCGATGGCAAATGTTGCGAGTGATTGAATTGTTGCCGTCATCGGATCTGTACTTGCAGGGAAGAACAGATGCGGAAAAATGAGGACTGCAGCAGTTGCATAGATATAAAAATCGAAGAATTCGATTGTTGTACCTACAAGACTTGCGAAAAGAACACGAGTCTTTGAATTTGTTTGAATTTCTGGAGTAGCAGTAGATAATGACGCCATGGTGAACCTTACACTTTTAAAAGTAAAACGAGTCTTTAAAGCGTAATCTTTTTAAAAAAGGCGTAATTTCTTAAAAAAACAACGAGATCAACCCAAATTCACTCCATCAGGGTCACTGAATTTTGAGTGTCTATGAATTAAATGACGTAAAGATAGATTGCAAGGAAATGTGATCCTGCACCGACCAAAACAAATATATGCCAAATAGCATGAGTGTATCTTACTCTTTTTAAGGCATAAAACAATGCGCCTATTGTATATGCTAAACCACCAATGACCAATAATTTTAATGCTTCTGGTTTTAAAAACTGTTGCATATCATCCATTACAAGCACGGCAAGCCAACCCATGACCAAATAAGCAATCAGTGAAATTTTTTCAAAACGATGAATGAATATTAACTTGAATAGTGTTCCAATGGCTGCGATGACCCAAAGTGCAATCAATAAATAATGTGCTTTTGCTGTTGGGATGGCAATTGCCAAAAAGGGCGTATAGGTTCCCGCAATTAAATAATAAATCGCGGTATGATCCAGCTTCTTATACCATTGGCGTTTCTTTTCATCGACAGAAAAATGATAAATTGCTGAACTGGAAAACAGTAAAATCATGCTTAGACCATAGACAAGCAATCCAAAAAATTGCCATCCATGTAGATAGTTGCCTTTAATCAGCATCAAAACAGTCGCTATAGCAGCCAAAATTGCACCGAATGCATGACTCAACGCATTAATACGTTCTTCTTGTGGTGCATAGATGTGAATCAATTTATCTGTCGACATTGGATCTTATTATCCTAAAAATACAACTGTATAGTAATGGAGTTTTACCTTTAAAGTAAGACGTCTTAAAATAGGTAACTTAATTAATACGAGTTTTGATTATGTCCAATGTGGCAAGCTTATCTGTTCAGGAACAACAATTTTTTGATAGCGTACAGCAAGCTATTGATAATCAAAGCTTAGATCGTTTGATTTTAAGTCAGTATAAAGGAGAATTGGTTGATTTAGAGAAAATGACCTTTCGCGTCATTCAGCTACAGAATGAAACGGTGCTAAGCTGTCTATATCGTTATAAAACCAATGATATTACTAAAAACTATCCACTTACCTATGCGTTAACCACGATTCAGGGGCTGGCAGAGGATTGTAAACAAGCCAATTTATTTACCCATGAGGCTGAAACGCAGCTGAAGAAAAATAAAAAGAACGCCTTGCTGACCGTCAGTAAAAATAAGCTGGATAAAACCGCTAAAAATCAACAACAAGGGCATGATCGTACAAAACATCGTTTTGTCGACCAAGAAAGTTATTTTCTCCAACCGCTCGGCATTACCGATGCCAATGCACAGATTATTCCAAGCATGGCACGTAAGTGGAAGCAGATTAACAAATTTGTTGAAATCTTTTCAGGTGCTTTGGTGCATATTCAACAGCCAGAGGCTTTAGCGCATGATGGAAAAACCAAAGATCAGGCTTTAAAAATTATCGATTTTGGTTCAGGAAAAGGCTATTTAACGTTTGCTTTATATGATTATTTAGCAAAACAACATCAAACCCCATTTGTAACAGGTGTTGAGCTGAATGACAAAATGGTGAAATTTTGCCAAGAGGTTGCGCAAAAGTCTGATTTTAATCAATTGGATTTTTTCCAAGGTGATGTGAGAACATATCATCCATCCCATTTGGATATTATGATCGCCTTACATGCCTGTGATGTTGCAACAGATTTTGCGATACATACAGGCATCCGTTTAAACGCTCAAATGATTATGTGTGCACCTTGTTGCCATAAAGAATTACGCCCACAATTGAACAGTCCACAAGTGTTACAACCGATGTTGCAATTCGGTATCCATGCAGGACAACAAGCTGAAATGCTGACAGATACCATTCGAGCTCTGTTGCTGAAAGCGTATGGTTATGAAACCAAAGTCTTTGAATTTGTGGCATTAGAACATACCAGTAAAAACAAAATGATTTTGGCAACCAAGCGTAAAGATTTCACTGCACCTGATCAAACAGTCTTAGATCAAATTCGTGCTTTAAAAGAGATGTATGGGATTCAAAAACAATCCTTAGAATTATTATTGAATGATCAGTGGGACCAGCAAGACATTGGCGCTAAGTGCTAGCGCGTTGTGAGGAGAGAACGCAGGTTTAACTGCTTTCTCTCTTGCTACTATTTAGATAAATTATTTTATTGCTGATTCATTTCATCAAGCTCAGCTTCGCTTGAGCCCGTGGTTTTTTGAGAGATCGTATCTGGAAAATATTGCGGATCATCCATTTCTGGAATCAATTGTTCACCCATTTTATGAATCAAGATACTGGTTTTTAATGTTTCTGTTGGGGCTTTAATCAATAGTTCTGTCAGAAAGTCTGTTGCTTTAGCTGCAAATTGCGCATCGCTTTCTTTGCTACCACGTTCAGGCATTTGAACATTGTCTAAATTCAGCACAGGGACTTTACAGGTTAACGGTACTTGAAAACTTTGACTATTTTCAATAATTTTACCATCCTGTTTACAGCTCTGATATGCAGCACTTTGAGCTTTCATTTGGCGCTCAAATGCTGGCGCAACAATTTTAAAATCGTTGGCATTAAATTGTTCTTTAAGTATTTCCTTCATCTTTTCAGATGCAGTGGCTTGTTTTTCGCCACTTTCATCACGGTTTTTTTTAGCTTCAGCTTCTGAGATACCTGCAATTGCGGCACTCATTTTTAAATTAAGCTGATCTTGATTTGGGTCTTGAGAAAATAATCCAATCATGCTTTTTGAGATAATGTTCACACGATCTAGCTCGGATGTTTTTGCATAAATACTTTGAGTCGTCAGTAAAATTGCGCTATAAATAAATACTTTAAATTTATGATTTAGAAACATAATTATTCTACAAGTTTAGTTAAGTTGGTGAAAGTGAACGCATTGTCACTGTGCATTACATTAGCATAATTGCAAGAATGAAGGATCAATTTCTCAACCATTAGGATTTAAATAATGAGCCAATTTGTCATTCAATCTGGGCCGTGGAGTCAGCTTCAACATGATGCGAAATTGATTCGAAGCATGGTTTTTATTGAAGAACAACACATCAGTGAAGCAGATGAATGGGATGAGCAGGATGCCATTTCATTGCATTTTGTTGTATATGCACAAGATCAACCCATTGCAACAGCGCGGTTATTGGAAAATAACAGTATTGGTCGAGTTGCTGTGTTGCAACAATATCGAGGTGAGGGGATTGGTAAACTGCTCATGCAACAGATTATTCAAGTAGCAAAGCAGCAAAATAGAGCATTTCTTCAATTATCCGCTCAAGTCTATGCAACACGTTTCTATGAAAACTTAGGCTTTCAGGTACAAGGTGAAGAATATTTAGATTGTGAGATTCCACATATCGATATGGGGTTAAGTTTAAAAAATGACTGAATTGAAATAAACCCACATTGAAATAAACCAAGATTGAAATAAACCCACATTGAAATAAGTCAAGAGAATCGATTTGCCCATGCTCAGTATAAAAACCCCGTTAATTCAATCTTTAGTTTTAAGCCAACTGAATCAATGTCAGGTGTGGTTAAAAATGGAAGCCTTACAACCATCGGCATCATTTAAACAACGAGGCATTAGCCATGCCTGTCAAAAATATTTTGAGCAGGGTGCTCAGCGTTTTATCAGTTCATCAGGTGGCAATGCAGGCTTAGCTGTTGCTTATACAGGTCGACAACTGGGTATTCCTGTGACTGTCGTGGTTCCTGAAACCACAGCACAACGTGCGAGAGAATTAATTGCCCAGCAAGGTGCAGAGGTTATTGTACATGGCGCTTCATGGACCGAAGCCAATGCTTTAGCGCAGTCCTTATTAACACAGCATGATGTATTTATTCATCCTTTTGATCATCCACTGTTATGGGAAGGCATTATCCCGATGATTGATGAAGTCATTGCAGATGGCGTTACTCCAGATGCGGTGGTCTTATCTGTGGGTGGCGGAAGTTTACTTTCAGGTGTTGCAGCAGGATTAAAAAAACATGGTTTAGCCCATATTCCAATTTATGCGGTTGAAACCCAAGGTACAGCATCCTTACATGCTTCGATTGTTGCTAAACAACATGTTGAATTGGATCAAGTGAGTGGTATAGCAACAACACTTGCAGCAAAAAAAGTCTGTCAAAATGCATTTGAAGTGAGCCAAGCACTTGAGGTTCGTAGTTTGGTGGTTTCAGATCAAGACACTGTAGATGCCTGTTTAAAATTTGTAGATGATCATCGTATTTTGGTTGAGCCAGCATGTGGTGCAACATTATCAGTGCTTTATGATCAGGCGATTCAATTTAAACCCACTGATCAGGTCTTGGTGATTGTATGTGGTGGCGCAGGGATTACCCTAGAAACACTACAAGCATTCAATGGATAGAACAGACTGAATAGACAATTAATGATCATAATCTATTGATCCTTTAGCAAGTCTTTTCGATTTAGAGGATGGTGAGATGATTCAAGTTGTACTTTTTGATTTAGATCAAACCTTACTTGATCGCACCTCCTCCCTAAAGGCTTTTTTAAATTGGCAGGTAAATTTCTTCGAGCTGGTTACGATTCAACAGAAACCACAATTTATTCAGCGTTTTATTGAGTTGGATAACAATGGTTCTGTATGGAAAGATCAGGTATATGCTCAACTTATTCAAGAGTTTCAAATATCCAGCTATTCGACACAAGCGCTATTAAAGAATTATATTCAAGACTTTAATAAATTTTGTCGAAGCTTTAGCGATGTTGATCTGGTTATTTATAGCTTGTTTAAGGCAAATTTTTCTCTTGGATTAATCTCTAATGGAAAGACACCTTTTCAGGAAGATAATTTCAAAGCCTTAGGTTTAAGTGAGTATTTTTCGAGTGTGATTGTGTCAGAAGCTGTTGGACTGCGAAAGCCTCATCCAGAAATTTTCCAATTGGCATGTCAGCAGCTCGGTGTTATTCCTCAGCACTGCGTTTTCGTTGGTGATCATGAGATAGCAGACATTCGAGGTGCAAAAGCGTTGGGCATGAAAACGATCTTATTTGATCCTCAACAAAAAGAAACATCGACACAGGCCGATCATCGTGTAAAGTCTTTTCAAGACATACTTAGTATTTTAAAAATAAAATGAAAAGATTATATAAGCACGGTAGGGTACAGTTTCAGGTTTTATTTTTATTTGGAGTAGTATCTCAATTCAGTGTATTTGCACAAGCCGAAACAGATAAACAACAACCGTTAGCCTATGAGTTGCAGGTGGAAACAAAGCCAAAAACTTATGATCCAGCGACACAATCACGGATTCGGGTCTATCGAAAGGGTGCGACAAAAACTTTAATTCAACATTCATTTGATTGTGCTGGAAGAAAAGCTGGGATACGGGATTACTTAAGTGGAAATGGTGCATTATCTGCGCTAAAAGCGTATGCCAGAATTACCTTTAATATCGAAGAAGGGATGCCTCGTAGTGCGATTCAGAAAGAAGCTGAAAGCAATGCTATGCGGACTTACCAACTGATCTCTTATAAAGAGTTTATTTTAAATGCCGACCAACCTGTGAATTTATATGGTTTTGTATTTGGAGCGACTGATTCATCTCGGACAAAAGCACAAGTGATTGATCAATGTGTGGATGCTGTTGCTTCGTTCAGACCACAGGCTGGACACGATTATGAAATTTTAGGTAAATATCAAAATAACCAATGCCAATTTCAAGTATTTGATCTCAAAACCAATGATCAAATCCCTGTTTCTGACAAGCTTTATACTTGCCCTGAAAAGTCATGGAAGTTTTGGAAAAAGGATCAGTAAATGAAACGTGCAATACTCGGTATTTTTTTGATGATGGGGCTTATTGTACCCAATTTGACTTGGGCATCTTATCTCAACCATTGCCTATTAACGGTTAAAGTCTTAGAAGAAACTTCAACCATGACGATGGCAATCAATGGGCCACAAGGTGAGTTTGAAAAAAGTAAATTGACGATGTATATCAAAATATTAAAAGCTGAAAAGAATGGAAGAGCTGACAGTGGATGTCAATCACTGGTCAATCAACGTATGCGAATTACGATTGAACAGCCACCTTTGATCAGTTTAGTCAAAGGGCAAGTTGTACAAGTAGAAAGCATCACTCAGGATGCTTTTCCACAAGAAGGATATGTCACGCAATACAAGCTAAAAAATTAGTCTGTTGGGAACTTCGCTTTTAGGCTTTGTGTGTGTTGCTCCAGTCTTCTATGGCTTTTTGTCCGCTTTCTAAGCCAACTTCATAGGTATATTGCAATTTGCGTTTATCTTTACATAAACGGCCTGCTAACTTTTTATTGTCAGGTGGGCAGACTTCCAAAATGCTTTGTTGCGTATTTTGGCGGATAAAATCGACAGTTTGGTTATAACGAGTACAGCGGTTTTTCAGACTATCTGCAAAGCCAGTATGTTGATTAAGCAAATATTTTGCCAAGAATTGATCGGCTTTACTGCTGGCTTTAAAGTAATTTTGTGTACGGGTACGAATCACCAAGAGATTTTGAATATTTGCTTGTTGCGCTGCCCATTGAACAGGGAGAGCATCTGCGACACCGCCATCAAAATAAGGCTCTCCAAAAATTTCTACAGCCTGTCGTGTCAGATAGGGAATAGAACTAGAAGCACGTAATCCATCGATAATATTGTCTTTCCCAGCACGTAAATATTCAGGATAACCTGTACGAGCATGAGTCAAGACCATATAAAAGTCAGGATTTTGACTAAATATGGCCTGTTGATCTAGAGGATTCTCTTTCTCGACAATATCCCACATCCACTGCATATCCAATAAATCCCCACCTTTAAAAAAGCGAGCATAACGAATAAATTCAGGTCGAAGTGAATGGTCTAAATAGAGTTCGATATTGCGACCTTGTTGTCGAGCAAGGTAATTGGCGAGGTTTGTTGAACCAGAAGACACCCCAACAAAAAGATCAAAAGGGTTAAAATTTTGTTGTAGGAAAGCGTCAAGTACACCGCAGGTAAAAGCCCCACGCATACCACCTCCTTCTACGACAAGCGCATTACGTGAATCATTGATCATAGATTGTTTAGTTTGCATGTTCTGGCTGAGCTGAGTTGTGTGGCATGTTTTTCATTTCATCATTCGACATTTGCTGCGTGTCATGTGGAGGTGCTGTATCGGTATTCTCAGTCTGAGGCGTCGCTATCTGCTTATTTTGCTGACTCGGCATATAATCTGGTTCATTGGTTACAGCCATATAGAAGAATACAAGGAATAAACAGCTAAAGATTGTTGCGAAAATTACTGCTTTAGATTTCCACAACGGTTTTTTGGGAGAGTTAACATCGTTCATAGGAAAATTCCTAAAAGAATGAAATGTGTAGCTATTTTATAACATAAAGCAGTTGTAAAGTTGGCATTGCTATAAAAGACATAAATTAAATCAGGCTTATGTATATAAACCCAACATGAATTGATCAGTATTGAATACATATCAGACATAACAAGCAGGCTGAGATTAAAATTGAAATCAAGCATATAAACAAGATTATTTTGAGCTTTATTTTAGGTATTTGTGGAAATGAATAATGTTGATTTATTAGAAATATATGAATATTTAAACTACATTTTTAGTGAGATTATTTATTTAATTTTTCAACAATTAATCAAAAAATCTATTTGAATTTAAGTGTTTTTAGTAATGAAATTGTTTTTTTAAATAGAAAAATTTTAGAATTAATTTATAATAGAGGCAATTAAAACGAATAAATTATTAAAATGAACAGCTTAGTAAATAGCATTTATAAAATATTGGATCAGCTTGGACTAAACGCACAAAAACGAGCTTTGCATATCCAATTTACAAATACAGACTTAAACAACCAAGTCTTCTTACAACGTATCGATGGACAACATGATCTAAACCAAGGTGTGTCTGTTGAACTGATTTGTCTTGCCACTTCAGCAACGATTCCGCTTAAACAATTCATCGGTAGCCAAGTGGCCATTGATCAAGTCACAGATCATGGACAACTGTTTCGTAGCACAGGGGTGATTACTGAGGCCGCACAAGGGCAGAGTGATGGTGCACTGACGCTATATAAACTCAAACTCGAAGATGCTACTTCATTGTGGCATAAACGCCATAACAGCCGAGTGTTTATGAATAAGTCGGTTGTGCAAGTCATAGAAACGCTGTTTAAAGAATGGCAAGATAAAAGCCCACTGTTTGCATCCAGTTTAAGCCTTGATAAAAGTGGACTGAAAAAAGACTACGATATCCGCCCATTCATTATGCAGAGTAACGAAAGCGACTATGCATTTTTAACCCGCTTGATGCGCAGTGAAGGGATCAACTGGTTGATTGATGAAGCACAATTGATTGTACCTAGTTCTGCGACTCAAATTCAGCCGCAAAAACTGCGCTTGGTGGATGATAACAGTGAATACAAAGCACTAGAGCGAAGAAAGATCCGCTTCCATCGTAGCAGTGCCACAGAACAACAAGACAGCATCACCAGCTTTATCGGACAACGTAGCTTACAACCCACCGCTGTCCACGTACAACGCTGGCAAGCAGATGTGTTAGAGCAAGAAGAAGGTGCAGGCAGTGTTCAAAGCAAACACCAACACAGTCAAAATCAAAACAATGCCAGTCTTGGTTTAGAACAGGCTTGGCATATTAGTCCAGCATGGATTCAAGACTTGGATGGTGAAGATCAAGTAACTGCTTCAAATAATAATCAGATTGAAAAGATCAACCAAAACCTCAGCCATTATTACGATGCCCAATCCAAACAATTTATAGCCAACTCCACTGTACGTGATGCACAAGTAGGTTACTGGTTTGAATTAAACGAACACCCAGAAATAGACCAACACAGTGGCTCAGACAAAGAATTTCTGATCACATCAAAGACATTCTATAACCAGAACAACTTACCTAAAGAACTGAACGAACAAATCAATCGCTTGCTCCAACAAAGCAACTGGGTAAACGAAAATAAAGCAGACAACAGCAACAGTGATGAACGCCAAGCCAATCAATTGGTGCTACAACGCCGTAATATCACCACTGTTCCTGAATACCACCCACTACAACACCGTCCAAGTACCCATCCACAACGTGCCAAAGTGGTTGGACCAAGTGGAGAAGAAATCCATGTCGATGAATGGGGACGTATTAAAGTTCGTTTCCTATTTACCCGCAATGAAGACCACAGTCATGATGGTGGTGCAGGGAGCAATGACAACGACACCGATTCCGCTTGGGTGGATGTACTGACCCCGTGGGCAGGTGAAGGCTATGGTGCGCGGTTCTTACCGAGGATCGGTGAGATTGTCGTGATAGATTTCTTTGATGGCAATATCGATCGACCATTTGTGGTGGGGCGTATCCATGAAGCGCAACGAAGCCCAACTAAATTTGATGACAAAGGCCAATTGCCTGATACCAAAAAACTGGCAGGGATCAAAAGTCGAGAAGTTAAAGGCAGTGGCTATGGCCAACTTAGATTTGACGATACCACAGACCAAATCAGCAGCCAGCTACAAAGTAGTCACGGTGCGAGTCAACTTAACCTTGGTAATCTGAGTCATCCTAAAGAAACTGATACCAGTGAAGGGCGAGGTGAAGGCTTTGAACTAAGAACAGACCAATGGGGAGCGTTACGAGCTGGGCAAGGCCTACTACTGAGTACCCATGCTCAAGATTCGGCCTCAGGCAATCATCTCGATGCAACCGCCGCGAAAAGTCAGTTAGAAAGCAGTCTAAATAACTCTAAAGCCTTAAGTGAAGTTGCCAAGAATCAGCAAACTGATCCACTGGATGTATTGGAAAATCTCAAGCAATTTCTTGATCAAATCGAAAAAGGTGAAAAAGACAAAGCGGATGCATTTAAACAAGCTTTGATGATTTTAGCTGCACCGAATTCAATCGCATTGGCAAGCAATGAAAACTTACATCTTTCTGCGGATAAACAAATCAGTTATACAGCAGGTGACAGTATCAACCTGAGTACGCAAAAGAATTTAGTTGCACATGCACAATCAAAGATTAGTCTTTTTGCGGCACAGGAAGGGGCAAGGTTATTTGCTGGAAAAGGCAAAGTTGAGATCCAAGCACAAGGCGATGGTGCTGATTTGATTGCACGTAAAGGTATTCAAATCATTTCAACTGAGGAGATGATTGAGCTAAAAAGTCTTAAAGAAATTATTATCACATCTGATGGCTCTCAATTAAAAATTAATGGTTCAGGTGTATTTGTGACCACAGCTGCTAAGTTCGAAGTGAAGGCAGGGCAACATAGTTTTATTGGTGGAGCAAAAGTCGATTATTCACTTCCATCATTCTATGAAAATATTTGTAAGCCTTGTTTGTTGGATGCAGCAAAGTTTGGAATGGCATTTGTTGATAAATAAAATGAAAAGAGAAATTGTTCCATTTAAAAATATAAAAAGCTGTATCGAAGATGATCGACATGATTTGAACATGTATTTAATCTTGGATGCCGCGCAAGTTTCAGATCAAACTTTGCACTTTATCAATACATGGCGAAATGACGCAAGGTTAGATTTTTATTCATTATTTTCAGGTACAACGGAGGGCAATGCACCTTTTGAAGTAGCCCCTGTACTTGTCTTAATCAATGATTTAGAGGTGCTCGAAGAAGAAGGGTTTAGCTTTATTTATCAAACATGGAAAGATGAACAGGCTTTAAGTCTGGTATTTAGTTCATTGGATCTGACTCAGTTTGTTAAAAAAATGAAACGCTATCTCACAGTAGAATTTCCTGATGGTACACAAAAATTATTTAGATGGTTTGATCCAAGAATTGTTAAAAAAATTCATAAAATACTGACAGATCAACAAGAAGATGAATTTTTTGAAGGTATTACAAAATGGGTCATTTCAATTCGAAATTATCAGGATGTAGATTCTAATCAATTAATGGTATTGGAGAATGCATAATGCTCATACTCAGCCAAGAAAAATTATATGAATTAGATGTTGAGCAAAATAAAGAATTTTTATATGACCTTGTCTATGAAATTATAAAAGAAAACCTAGCCCTTAAACTGAATGGGCAATTTGATCAGCTATTAGAACCTGTCCAAAGCCTGATCAATCTATATGTTGAAAAAGGTATCAATCAAATTTATACACTCAAATATATGGTGAAGAGCCATGTTTATTTGGGAATAGATTATGCAAATGATCCGCAATATCTTTGGCTCCAAAATGAAATGCAGCATTACAATATTGCGGAGCAAGTGTCCTATGTAGATGCTTTTTATACACTTTTGGAAAGCTATAAAAGTGTGGTTTTAGGGCATGATTTTAAATTTGCTTTAAAAGCAATTGAGCAGTTAAATCAGAGTTTTAGTCATTCCAATCTTCAAGAAAATCTTTCAATTATTTATCCAGAAAAAATAGAGTTTTTAAAACAAAAAGATTTATTGGGTTCACTTCAAGAAAATTATTCCAATGATATCCAATCATATAAAGAGTATGTATTGGGAAAAGAATTTCATCATAACGTTTTTATAAAAAATTTGATTAATTTGGAGGTTTAAGATGGGTGTTGGTGGTGCAAGTCCTACAGCGGGCGCTTCATGTGCAACGTGTTTAAGGAAGTTTACGGTTCATTTTCGGAGACCCTATAATTTTCAAAAAAGAACAAAAGAATATAAGGGAGAGTTTGGGTTTGATTGGTTAAGAGATGAGTACATATTTCCTGTTTTTGAAATAAATAGAAAAATGCAGCCTGCGTTAATTAATAAAAATTACATTAGTGGTTTAAAGAAAGTATATATAGATGGTACACGGAAAATAACCCCTTGGGGTATAGAGTACATCCCATCTCATTTAGCAATTTTTGCAACTAAGGTAAAAGATAAAAATGCAAGTTCTAAAATTAATGTAGATGGTGCACTATTATCTATTGAACTTCACCAAGTTGTCGGGGATGATGAAGTACCTCTACAAGATGATGGTACAAAAATAATATTTGAAACTAATGAAAAATGTATAAAAATTTCTACATCAACTGGTAATGAAAAAAGTAATCGTCTGGAGTTACCAATTTCTTTTTTCATAAAAAATAGGAAAAAAACAGATTTGGTAGATCAGTCTAGGTGGAGTTACAGTACTAAAAATGCAATTAGAATATCTTGTGAAGGAGCAACAACTAAAGGTGCTCTAATTAGTGTAAAAGCAATAAAAGGGAATAATATTTTTGAAGTTGGGCAAATGAGCGTTTTTGCAAATGATAAAGTTCCAATAGCTAAAATATGCTTTGTTGATGTTAGTTTTAATCAAAATAAAGTTCAACGGCCTACAGGTACAGGATTGGAATATAGTTTAAAATATGAATCTTTTAATCAAGCACTTATACGACCTAAAATAGTAAGAGATACAATTTTTAATATAAAGGACATGTTAGATAAAAATAAAACATGGGACTTGGAAGGATTTTATAATAAATATTATGTAAATCAAACGAAAAACAGTTTAGGTAATAGTATAATTAGCAATACTTTAGATGATGAATTTAAGCACGATTTAATCTTTTTATTTCAGAAATATGCAAAAGTTAATGGTTTAATAAATTCTGATTCTAATGATGTTACATATGTTTTTTTTACAAATACACAATGTTCATATACCAAAAATGGTCAAATTTTTAATAGAAAAGGTAGTGCTATTTTTGCACCTGAAGCAGGATCTAATAGGAAAAAAGTATGGGGGAACTCAGTTGTTATTTATCATCATGGAGCAACTGAATTGGAGACTGTCGTCCATGAAATAGTTCATAGCTTTGGGTTATCCCATGTATTTCAAAATGAGAAAGATATACCATATTGTTTTCATAAAGGTTTTACCGATAATTTTATGGATTATGAGGATACTGATGAAGATCCACCTAAAAAATCGCTTTATAAAGGTAATCAAATAGCTTTATTTAGGCATCAATGGTTACTTATGCGTAACGATAGAAGCTTAGATTACAATGGATAAAGATATTATGAAATTTTTGATTTTATTAGTAGTAATTTTAAGTCTGTCTGCTTGCTCATTTGACTCAAATAAGGACAATTGTAGTTTAAAAAATAGTGAAAATATAAAAAATGAAAATGGCTATGATGTTCGAGTAGCTAGAGATATATCATCATTTGTTGAAAATAATAAAATTTATTTAAATTATGATCAAAATGAAATTATTAAAAGATATTTTGAGTTAAATAGTCAATATTTAGTATTGAAAGTTCTAGATAGTCTTTCTCCTGAAGTAGGTTTTAGTGATGGTACTGTTAATAATAATGTGAAGAAGAATTTTGATTACATTTCCCGTCTTTCAGCTAATAGTAATTTAAAGGGTAATCATATGTTTTTTAGTAGTGATAACTATGTTCCTTATAGTGAGCAATTAGAAGAAGAAATTGTATCTATGGTTAAAGATCAGATTTATGTGGTAAGTGGTGATAAAGTGGGTGGGGTAGATTTGAATAGTAAAGTTAGTACTTTTATAAAAAAACTAAAATGTAGTAATTCAAATGAGCCTGAAGTAGAAGAATGGAATGTAAATGATATGCACATTGTTTTGGAAGCTGATGGAAAACAAATTAAAAATAGGAAATATAATAGTTTGAATTTTTTTATTTATTTTACAAAGAAAACGGATAAAAAATATGAGACATCAATATATTAGTGTTTTATATCTATGATATTGAAAATCATATAAAAATTTTATATCTTTGATAAGGCTTAATGAGTTATGAGGAAAATTTTAACTATTTTTATATATTCTTTTTTTCTATTTGCATGTGCTCCTAATGAGCCATTAGATCATCTATGCCAGATAAATAAAAAAACTAAGAAAAGCGATACTCAAAGTGACTTAAAGGACATGTCGAGAGATATTAATTTATTTGTTGTTAATCATGATTTGTATTTGGACTATAATTTTAAAAAAATATATAGCAAATATAAGGAAATGAATTCAAATTATTTGAAGTTAAAAGTTATAGATCGATTATCTGCTACTCAAGGTTTTGATAATGGAATAGTTCACAATGAAAATTTTGAAGATAATTATCATCATATGGCTACATTAGAAGTACGAACTACAGGACAAGGTCCAAATACAAATTATTATGCTAGTGATAATTTCGTTCCATTTGATGAAAATATCCATAAAAATATCTATCTATCAATTTATGATCAAATTTTTTTAATAAATTCAGCAGCTTTAGATAAAAGTAGTCTTGATAACTTCATAGAAAATTTTTTAACTAAAGGGCGATGTCAAGGTGGGGATCAGTACGGAAAGGTTATTTCTGAAAAGAATTTTAATGGTGTACATATTATCTTGGAATCTGAACCTGAATGGTTTGTAGGGAAAGGCCAAGTCAATAGTTTTGCTTATACTGTATACTATACAAAAATGACAGATAAAAATTATGAAAAATCATTATATTATTAAACTTAAAACTGTATTCCTGATAAGTTTTTCTATGACATCCTATAGCTTTGGAGCGAATGTAGAAAATCGAATTTTTAATTTTGAAGATAAAGAAATATCGGCTTTATCTTCTGAAATAAATTATTCAAGATTTGCACCAGTAAACCAGCTTAATTTAAAAGCAATGTCTGTAGATTTAGGTGAAATAATAAAGAACCTTGAAAAAAAAGGTTATATCAATAGGGATACAGTCTCGAATAGTAAACGCTATGAAGTGCTATCCTATGGCTTGACGACCAAGAAAATTTATTTTTTTAATAATAACAGTCAAACACCTGATTTCTTTTCTGAGATTTATGTAACGAACTCTAAATTTAATCAACTCAAAAGTATTCGTCTAGAGTTAGGTGTTGAATACAATGGGAAAAGATTTAAAAAAATGAATACAGATCCGATTGTTCCCACAAGTTTTATTTCTGCTTTGAATGTGATTGATGAGAGGAAATCAAAAGAGGTGTATGTTTCACTCATGAAGCAACATATTTTAAATATAAAAAATAATGTGAATGAATATTGTGAATTTTTAGTGACGACGAGAGTAAATGTTAAGGATTATTGGTTAGAATTAAATACTGAACTCACAAAGAATAATACTTATTTCAATATTTACCAAAGCAAAGGAATTCCTCAAAAATGCAATTTGTGAAATTCTTTGTTTGGATTTTTTGCTTAGTCCCTTTTCCGGCATTCTGTGGTGATTATAGAAAAACTAATGGTGATGTTGATTTCGTATCCCCTCAGCAGTAGATGCTTTATGAATATAGTTTCCTAAACGAGATTAAAGCTTTTATAATAATTTAAATTCAATAACTTAAATCTTGATAATTTAAAATTCGAGGCTTTAGGATATCCAATTGAGCACTCAGATCAATTCCATATCTACCATGAATAAGCTATATTAATGGTACCAAAAAATAGACAATCAACAACATGCAAAATTTACAACAACTCTTTATCAACACTCAAGAAAACTATGAATTGATCCCTGATTTTATCGATCTGCTTTTAGCATCGGATATTTATTGTTTAGGAGCACAAGATCAGCATAAAAAAATTCAATTCCGTATTTTAGAAACACCAGAAGGTGATCAAGCAATACCATTCTTCATAGAACTAGAAACCATTCAAAATGATATTGGAGTCGATGCTGAATATATCACTTTAAATACACGGCAGTTTTTTGAAATGACTCAGGGGGCAACATTGGTATTGAATCCAACTTCTGAATTATCAAAAGAATTTCAACCTGAAGAAATTAAAGCAATTTTAGAGATTGATGAAGCAATTTAAAAATGTGCAGGATTCAATTTCTCCAGCACTTCATCAATTTTTTTTAATCGTTTGATTTCATCCCATAAGGCTTTGGCTTCAGGGTAATGCTTAGACATCATCCCAATCCATTGTTTATAACGGCCGACCATGTTCAGCTCTTTTTTATATGGGCCATTTAAAAAACGAATTTGTAAATTTAATAGTTCAGACCAAGTGATAAGTGGTTCATCCGTATTTTTACGAATGCACTGTGTGAGATCTGGTGTAGTCACAGCACCACGACCAATCATCAAATCTTGACAGCCTGATTCAAGTTGGCATTGCTTCGCATCAGCATTGGTCCAGATTTCACCATTGGCAATCACATTGATCTTGAGTGCTTCACGAATCGGCTGTAGCTGATCCCAAAATGCTGGTGGGGTGTACCCATCAGCTTTGGTCCGAGCATGGACTGTGACCCAAGCTGCGCCAGCATCTTCAATGGCATGCGCATTTTCAAGGGTAAAATTTCGATCCATATAACCTAAACGCATTTTTGCAGATACAGGGATGTGATTGGGTACAGCATCACGTACAGCCTTGACCAACTCATGTACAACCTCAGGCTCATCGAGAAGTACTGAACCGCCTCTATGACGGTTTACTGTTTTGGCAGGGCAACCAAAATTCATATCGATTGCAGGAGCACCTAATTCAGCAGCGCGTACCGCATTGGCTGCGAGCATTTCAGGATTATTTCCTAAAAACTGAACATGTACTGGTGTGCCAGCAGCTGTCTTGCCTTGATTGTTTAATTCTGGACAATAGCTATGATAAACATGGTCAGGTAAGACCGAATCCGTTACACGGATAAACTCAGTCACGCACCAGTCAAAGCTACCGACATGTGTGAGAACGTCACGCATGATAGGGTCGGTTAAGCCTTCCATTGGGGCGAGTATAAGTTTCAATGTGATTTTACCTAAGAGTTAAAAACAGGTGCGTTATACTTTTTTTTGAAAGGGTTGTCTATAAAAATTAAAGCAATAATGCCTAGCTAACCTAAAAAACATTGATCTATTGCATTATGTTCAAATCGATATTTTATACCCGATAAAGAAAATAATGTTAAAACACCATAAAATTTATTATTTTTTAGTGATTTATGGTCGTAAATAGAAAATTTCACCCCATCAGTATATCCTCTTTCATTCACTATTGCATATACAGTTCCGATCGCAAAATTATTTAAATGAAAGGTAAAATTATGCTTAATGGTATCATTTTTATGGATAATAAATTCTGGCAGTATTTGAACTTCAATTTCATCCGTGTCAGCATTTGTATGAAATAACCAATAAACTAAATTTACTTTTATAATAACTTGAGGAAAAAGAAATGAAGAGTTTGAATGTTGAATAATATGGAAATCATTGATGACCCTTTCTTCTTCTAGATTTTTTAGATAGTCAAAAAAAGAGCTGATTTCCATAGTTTTATCTTAATTCGTAATATGTACTAGTCGTTTAATAACTGATTTTTTATCATCGATGCAAAATCATTTCCAAAACAAATTTAGAACCAATAAAGCCAACTGCCAATAAAAAGAATCCAATCATGGTAAAGCGAATGGCTTTCTGACCGCGCCAGCCAAACTTATAGTGACCAATTAACAACGCACCGTAAACAAACCAAGACACAATACTAAACACGGTCTTATGTGCTAGGTGCTGTGCAAAGAAGTCATCAATGGTAAAGAAACCAAAACATAGGGCGACAGTTAATAAAACAAAACCAGTAATGAGCATATCAAAAAGTAAGGATTCCATGGCTTGATATGACGGTAAGAAGTTGACCCAAATACGTTTTTTTTGTTTCTTTTTGAGTTCGCGGTTTTGAAACCAAATCAAAACGGCTTGTATGGTTGCCATGAGTAAAACGGCATAAGCAGATAAAGACAGAATGATATGGATGTCTAAACCGATGGAATGCTGTTCAATAAATTGATCTGGTTTACTAAAACAAAAACCGAGAATCAAACCAAAGGCGGCAACAGGAATTCCAATCAAATTTAGTGAAAGAACAGGACGATAGGTACTATAAAGCATACTTAGAACCAACATTAACGCAGAGGTAAAAGACATCAAGTTAAAGACGTCGTAATTAATCCCTAGTGGTGTAAGTATGTCGTTATGCAGTACACTTGCATGTAATATCAGCCCTAAACCTGACATGATGCCAATAAACCAAGGGTTTGCGGAACGTTTAGCCATTAAGTGCATGAACAAATACCAAAATGAAGAGGTATAGGCAATTAATGCTAAAATCGTATAAACCAAGGGTAGGCTAATCATGTCAAACCTTTTTCAGGATGATGAATATTCATGTTATAAGATATAAATTCCATGTGAACTACAGTATCCTATAGCATCTTGAGCATAAATTTTCTATTTTAAGAAAGATTTTTTTGCTACTAGCTATTTTAAGCGGATTTTGCAATGTTTGATACCTTAACAGAACGACTCACGCAGAGTCTCAGAAATGTTACTGGCTCTGGGCAGCTAACCGAAGATAATATTAAAGATACCTTACGTGAAGTGCGTATGGCACTTCTTGAAGCCGATGTTGCTTTGCCTGTAACTCGTGAGTTTATTGCGAAAGTTAAGGAAGAAGCATTGGGTCAAGAAGTCATGACTCAGCTTTCACCAGGTCAAGCTTTCGTTAAAATTGTGTATGACGAACTCACCAAAATGATGGGTGAGGCAAACGAAAGCCTAGACTTAGCTGCAAAACCACCTGTTGTGATTCTTCTCGCAGGTTTACAAGGTGCCGGTAAAACCACGACAGCTGCAAAACTTGGACGCTTCTTAAAAGAACGTCAAAAGAAAAAAGTGGCGATGGTTTCTGCCGATGTTTACCGTCCAGCTGCGATCAAGCAACTACAAACAGTTGCTGCTGAAGTGGGTGTTGATTTTATTGAATCGGACGCTTCTGAAGATCCGATTAAAATTGCACAACGTGCAATTGGTCAAGCCAAAATTAACTTTAACGATGTCTTGATTGTCGATACGGCAGGTCGTTTGCATGTCGATGATGACATGATGGACGAAATTAAAGCATTACACGCTGCAATTGGCCCAACTGAAACCTTATTTGTCGTTGATGCAATGACAGGTCAGGATGCGGCAAATACCGCCAAAGCCTTTAATGATGCATTACCATTAACGGGTGTTATCCTCACCAAAACTGATGGTGATGCACGTGGTGGTGCGGCACTTTCGGTACGTGCGATTACCGGTAAGCCAATTAAATTCTTAGGTATGGGTGAAAAACTCGATGCCTTAGAGCCATTCCATCCTGAGCGTGTTGCACAACGTATCTTAGGTATGGGTGACGTACTTTCTTTAGTCGAAGAAGTTGAACGTAAAATCGACAAAGAAAAAGCCGAAAAAATGGCGAAAAAATTGCAAAAGGGCGGGAGCTTCAACTTTGAAGACATGCTGATGCAATTTGAACAGATGAACAAAATGGGCGGTATGATGGGCTTCTTGGATAAGTTGCCTGGCATGAGCAATTCAGGCATTCAAGATGCGATTGCACAAGCAAATCCTGAAAAGCAAGTGAAAAAGATGGAAGCGATTATTCAATCGATGACCATTAAAGAACGTCGTAACCCAGACTTAATGAATCCGAGCCGTAAAAAGCGTATTGCAGCAGGCTGTGGTATGGATGTGGTTGAAGTCAATAAACTGATCAAACAACATGCACAAATGGCGAAAATGATGA
Organism: Acinetobacter sp. GW821-FHT01E09; assembly: GCF_059422385.1. Taxonomy (NCBI): domain Bacteria; kingdom Pseudomonadati; phylum Pseudomonadota; class Gammaproteobacteria; order Moraxellales; family Moraxellaceae; genus Acinetobacter; species Acinetobacter sp. GW821-FHT01E09. The sequence continues at coordinate 3,931,365 of NZ_JBWKWU010000001.1, read as the reverse complement.
AGAAATTTGCCAATCCATCGGGTATGGCAAAAATGATGCGCTCATTGGGTGGAATGCAAAAACAGTTTGGCGGTGGCGGCGGTATGGGGCCATTGTTTGGTAATAACGATAAAAAATAAGTCTCATTTTTTTTATAAAAAGCGCCTTAGGGCGCTTTTTTGTTAAATAAAAATAACATACTTTTGTTGGCTGTTTAGATATTCTGAGCCCATTATTTGAATATGATTTAAACAATAATTGATAAGAAGTTGATTTATGAAAAAAGTATTTATCGTACACGGTTATAAAGACTCCCCTGAACATCATTGGTATCCATGGCTAAAGCAACAAGTATTGTCTACAGGACATGCATGTGAAGTGATTGATCTAGAACATCCAGAGCAGCCCCAATATGAGCTGTGGAAGCATAATATTACGCAGCAAATTAAGTCACTCAATGACGATACCATCATTGTGGCACATGGCTTAGGAGGGATTGCCAGTCTGGATTTTCTTTCAAGTGAATTGTTGGGGCGAAAATTAGGTGCTTTGTTTTTGGTTGCGGGATTCAGTAAAAACTTAGCCGTTTTACCTGAACTTAATTTATTTTTACAACACGCTCGGGTCGATGATGCGCTGCTCAGAATGAATATTCTGAATCGCTTTATCTTTTTCTCCAACAATGATCCTTTTGTGCCAGCGCCTGTCAGTATTCAATTGGGTTATTCGCTGAATTCACAAATGATTGAGGTGAAAGGTGCTGGGCATTTTATGGCATCAGAGGGCTATACCAGCTTAACTGTACTTTGGGAAAAGTTAGCAGTTTTATTACAACCTGAATCCCAAACTGGTACTCAGGCTGCATATTCGATTTTATCGTGATACTGTGTTATTGATTGAGCTTTTGATAAAGCTCGTCAAGAATCTCCTGAGCGTGTTGCTCATCTTGAATCAAATTGCCTTGTTGATCCCAAACTTTACTGTCCAGAATCGAATAATCTTCACTTGGGCTTAATTTTAGTTCAGCTGCAGGTTTGCCATCTTCATACCATACCTTTTGAACGATGGGCTGATCATCTGAATATTCTTCCTGTAGCCCAAGTTGACCATTTGAATAGTACGTTTCAGTTTTTCCAACTAATCTCTGGTCTTGGCTAGTCGATTTAAAGCTGACTTTTCCATTTTCAAAATAGCCCACAACTTCACCGTCGACATATTTACTATCAAAGCTATTTAAGCCTTGAGGGGCTTTAATCCAAAATGGGTCAGATTGTTTTTTACGACTATTTTGATAGAAGTCCTGAACTAAGAAACGGCCATCTTTATCACGACCTAATAATTTTCTGAAATATCCATTTTCTACAGGTGTGAGTGAATAACCCTGATCCATGACTAAGCCACACTCACAGGCTTCTTCACCTGCATCTGGAGCAAAGTAAGCAATAACGGGTTCAGTTGTTGCCATGGTTGTTGAAGGTGAGTGCGTGGTTTGTAAACTGGTACAACCCACCATTGTGAAGCTCATTAAACAGGCACTAAGCAGTAAGGGTATCGTTTTCATAATGATTGCTCTTTTATCGTGTTTATGGTTGTGTTTATTTATTAAAAATGGAAGATTGCTGATCTTCCATTAAATTGTATTTAGGTTTAAGCGGTTTGTCGATCTATATAGAACTGTAAGCCTTTGAGTAATAAATCTGATTCAATTCTTGGTTGATATTTCTCTAGGAATTGTGCAAATAGATTGGCATCACCACCTGTTAAAATAAGCTTGCGTGGTTGTTGCTCAAGCACTTTTTCAATGGTGCTTAACAGCCCCAAGAAAATGCCATGATGTACTGCATCTATGGTGTTCCGACCAGGACTTAGCTCTGAAAAAGCCGCATCTGGAATTTTAATACCTTTGGTTTTTTGAATTAAAGAATCACGTTGTAAGTAGAGGTTAGGCAGAATATAACCGCCTAAATGTTGTAAGCCTTGGGTTAAATCAATCGTTAAAGCTGTGCCACAGCTAATCACACACAAGTCATCATCAGCTTTCGCCACAGCCAAAACTTGTAACCAACGATCGATCCCAAGTTGTTCTATATGGTCATAGCCACAACGTAATCCTGCATATTCAGCATGCACTTTGGCAAAAGTCACCGGAATATCGAGTAATTTTAAAATCTGGACAATGCGTTCGTTGTTCTTTTTATCTTGGACTGAGGAGATTCCAATTTTGTCTAAGCCTAAACCACGAAAATGTTGAATTAAACCCAGTAGCAGATCCGCAGGGGATTGGAGATGTAATTCTGCTGCCTGTTGGATAATTTGATTATTTTCAGTAATCCAATATTTTAGACGGGTATTTCCAATATCTAACCAAAGTGCTTTCATGATTTTGCCTAATTGAAACTGAACATAATCTGCATAATTATTTTATTTGAAAATATTGAACGACTTAGAGAGCATCTCAATCTGATCAATCAAATAGGGCAAATAACCTGCGGTTCATTTTGCTGAACGTTGTTCCGTACTGTTAGTAACTGTTTGCTATGATCTTTGGATCAATACGATTACTGCGCAATATATAGCGAAATGTATAGCGAAAAAAGCCCTGTTTTAAATAATTGCCGAACACTTTTTAGCAATTTATATGCTCAATCTATCTCATTTTAGACAACAGATCACCTCGTTATTTATGCTTCAGCTAAGCGTAAACGCCCCTGATAGACATTGACTAAGCCTTGGGCCGTCAATAAATTCAGTGCGCCATCATCAGAAATTCCTTTGAAAATACCCTCAATTGAATTTTGAATCTGTTCAAAATAAACCTGTTGATCCATAAAGGCAGCATAGTGATTAAATCGTGCTGCAAGGTTATAGCAACCATGATCAAACCATTGTCCAGCTTGTTGAATTGCCAAATACATTTCTGCAATGATTTGGATTCGATTTGGAAATTGTAGGCCTAATTGCATTACCGAGGTGGCTTGTTGGGTGACATTTTCTTTGGGGATCGGAAATAAGTTGATCCCGATTCCAACAATGGCTTGATGTGGTGAAATGGGTTCGACCAAAATTCCCCCCCACTTTCCTTGAGGGCTATATAGGTCATTGGGCCATTTAATTTGTAATGCTGGTAAATTCTTAAGTGTTGGCATTTGTAAGATATTTAAAGCAATTTCCAATGCTAAACGCCCATCTAAGGGTGTTCGAGTTTCAAGCAATGTGCTTAAATAAATGTTACCAATTGGCGAAACCCATTCCCGTTGGTGCTGACCTCGTCCTTGAGTCTGAGTTTCACTACAGACCAAAACTGTCTTGACGCCGCTGAGCGCAATTTCACGCACATCATCATTGGTCGACGCTGTCGTCTGCTTTAAAAGCAGCACTTCAGGGAGTTCATTTGCTTGTGTAAGAAGTTGTCTAAGATGACGAGTCTCTAAATCCATGTTGAATCTGAGAAGAGTGAAGGAACATTTATGGAGTTAATCATATATTTAGGTATTGGTGCAATCGCAGGATTTGCTGCTGGGCTATTTGGTGTTGGTGGTGGCTTAATTATTGTACCAATTCTCTATGTGGTGTTTACTAAAATGGGCTATGATCCTTCGGTCATTATGCACATGGCATTGGGAACTTCACTTGCAACAATTATTGTAACTTCAATTAGTTCCGTAACAGCGCATCATAAAAAAGGTGCAGTACTTTGGAATGTTTTTAAAAATTTAGCCCCAGGTTTGGTGATTGGCTCATTTATTGGTGCTGGCATTGCAGATATTTTATCAGGTCAGCATTTACAGCTGATTATTGGTGCATTTGCAATTTGGGTGGCATTTAAAATGTTTAAGGGGGCCAATGTCAAAGTCGATGAATCTAAACAATTACCGACCGCACCTATGCAAATGCTGGCTGGTGGGGGAATTGGAGTTGCATCAGCAATTTTTGGTATTGGGGGTGGAAGTCTGACCGTTCCCTATCTCAACAAAAATGGTGTGGTGATGCAAAAAGCCGTTGCAACATCAGCGGCTTGTGGTTTACCGATCGCAATTGCGGGTGCGCTCGGCTTTATGTTCTTTGGTGCACAAGAACCAACAGAAATTAAAAATTCAATTGGTTATGTTCATATTTATGCCTTTATTGGGATCAGTGTAATGAGTTTTATCACTGCCAAATTTGGCGCAAAGGTGGCACATGCACTTTCTCCAGCGATGTTGAAAAAATGCTTTGCATGCTTACTTACAGTGGTCGGTCTTTATTTTATTTATCAAGGTATTACTAAGTAGATTCCGATCAATGGTACTTTTTCTAAACACTGAGTTGACTTAAAATACATTAAAATTGTCGGACAATGTCATGGTTTCAATTGAATTAAATCAGGTACAACTAAAATAATGACAATTGACATTGTCCAAGTAAAGAATAATAAACCAAGATAGGAATTATATGCATTCGGAAGAAGTGGATAGCCTTTCAGAACAGATTGCCAAACATATTAGTGAACAAATTATTAGTGGCGAGTTGGTTGAAGGGGAAAGAATACAAGAACTACGTATTGCCAAAGAACTGGATGTCAGTCGTGGCTCGGTACGCGAAGCCCTTTTGCTTTTAGAAAGAACCCATCTGATTGAAATTTATCCTCGTCGTGGTGCAATTGTCTCAGAAATGTCAGCACAACAAGTCCGTGCATTGTTCGATACCAGCGCATTGTTATTAGGTCAAATCGTGCAACGTATGAGTGAAACATGGCGCAATCATGAAGCTGAAGCGATTCAGCAGATGATGAATCATTTGGTTGAGCAGGTGAAGCAAGGCAATACTGAAAAGTTTTATGATGGCATATTTCAATTTTTATCAGGGCAACAGGACATGGTTGGGAATCCCTACCTGATGAAATTTTATAAAGAGTTGTTACCATCCCTACGAAGAAGTTATTTTTTAACCTTAAATACTTCAAGACGCGAGCTTCAAGAAGCTTTAGAATTGCTTAAGTTGGTGATTGACGCAATTTTAATCCGAAAATCACAACAAGCTACTTTATTTATGGAAGATTTTTGTCGACACTTACGTAATCTGGTGTTGGAATCTCTGACACGGATGAAACAAATCGAACTCGCTTGGGCGCGGAGATCGCGTCGGTAATTACTAGGACATTATGCGTTTAAGCAGCTTAAAACTTTCAGGCTTCAAATCTTTTGCCGATAGTACAACACTACAATTCAAAGATAACCGTACAGCGGTGGTTGGTCCTAATGGTTGTGGTAAATCCAATGTGATTGACGCGATCCGTTGGGTGATGGGGGAATCCAGTGCACGCCAGCTCCGTGGTGGCAGTATGCAGGATGTTATTTTTACAGGAACGGCAAAACGTAAACCTGTAGGTATGGCAAGTGTAGAACTGCGCTTTGAAAACACCTATGGCAAATTAGGTGGGGCTTATAACGCCTATACTGAACTTGCTGTTCGCCGTCAGGTGAATCGTGATGGAAAATCTGAATACTTTCTCAATGGGACGAAGTGTCGACGTCGTGATATTACCGACATTTTCTTGGGTACAGGTTTGGGTCCTCGTTCTTACGCAATCATCGAACAGGGGATGATCAACCGCTTGGTTGATGCCAAACCTGAAGAAATGCGTATCTTTCTTGAAGAGGCTGCTGGAGTTTCTCGTTATCAGGCTCGTCGTCGTGAAACACTACAACACTTAGAACATACCACGCAGAACTTAGACCGCCTCGAAGATATTGCTTCAGAACTCAAATCACAGCTTAAAACCTTAAAACGACAGTCTGAAACTGCGGTTCAATATAAGACTTTAGAAACTGAAATTCGTACGTTAAAGATTGAAATTCTATCTTTCCAGTGTGATCGTAGTTCTCGTTTACAAGAACAATATACGGTTGAAATGAACGAATTGGGAGAGCACTTTAAACTGGTGCGCTCTGACATGAGTACTTTGGAACATGATCTGACTTCAACCAATGAGTTGTTCCAACGTTTGATTCAACAGTCCACGCCTTTGCAAAATGAGTGGCAACAAGCTGAGAAAAAACTCTCTGAGTTGAAAATGACTTTGGAACAGAAACAAAGTTTATTTCATCAGAACTCAGAAGCTTTGGGAAATTTTGAACAGCAAAAAGCTCAAACCAAAGAAAAGATTCAGTTGATGGAATTGCAATTGGAAACCTTGCACAGTCAATTGGAGCAGCAGACTGAACATTTACAACATGCTGAGTCTGAAACACAACAACGTAGCCAAGCCTTTACCGATTTAAAAGCGCAGCAATTGCAAGCACAACAACAGTATGAACAGGTCAAAGTTCAAGTTGAAAAGCAACAGCAGCAAAAAGCACAAATGCAGGCGCAAATTGAACAGCTTGCAAAAAATGTTGCGCGTATTGAACAGCAAAAAGACACCTTAAAAACCCAAGCCGTTCAGGTTCAAAGTCAATTTCAAACTGAAGATGTTCAACAACTTGAGCAAGATAAATTAGCAATCCAAGCTGCGATTGTTGAATTAGAACAAAAAATTAATCAAGAAAAGCAGCAGTTTGAACAACTACAGGAAAGCATTAGTCAGCAAAAAACTCAGATTTCAGCTTTAAAATCTGATGTACAAGTGTTGCAATCTGAACAGAAAAACCTCACCCAATTAATGGCGAAAAGTGCTGTAAATAGCAAGGCTGATACTGTGCAATTGATGCAGGTATTAACGCTGAATGCACAAGGCAAAGCACATGCACCGCTGGTTGAAAAGTTTTTAGCCAAATGGTTGTCAGCCCATATTGTTGATCAAGATGCTGATTTTGCTGAAAGTGTGGCACGCCAGCTTAAAGCAACAAGCTCGCAAGATAAAATTCAATTGAATGGATTGGCATGTTTAGCAGATTGGATTGAATCTCCACAGTATTCATTGTGGAATCAAGTCGCTGTAATTGAAAACCTCGCTCAAGCTTTAGCGGTACAAGCACAGTTAAAAGCAGGACAAAACATATTGACGCTGGATGGTTATCATGTTGGTCAAGATTGGGTGATTGGTCTGTTCTTTGATGAGTCGAGCCAAGCCGCACAGGGTGCACTCAGTCATCGTATTCGCCTTGAAGAAATTGAAACACAACTTGCGCAGCTACAACCACAGTTGATTGAAGCTGAAACTGTATTGCCAAATTTAAATCAGCAATTGCTGGACCTGCAAAAACAGATCCAAACAGAGCAAGACACGCTAAAACATCAGCAAAAACAGCTACAACAGTTTGATGTGCAAATTGCTAAGCAGCAAAGTGCTTCACAAGCATTTGAGTTGCAGAAAGTTCAGCTGAATAGTCAATTGCAACAGTTAGATGAGCAACTTGAAGAAGATGCAATGCAGAAAGATGATCTTGAAATCGATATGCACTCGGTCATCCTCAAGCTTGAACAAAATCTTCCTGAGTTTAAAACCTTGCAATTCAAGTTGGATGAGCTCAATGAGCAGGTTGAAGAACAGCAACAGCAATTACAGCTTAAGCAGCAAGATTCTGAAACTACACGTCGTCTAGCTGAACAAAATAAACAGCAAATTGAATTATTAGACAAAGACCTCTCCTTCTCTAAAACGCAATATCAACAAATTATTGCGCAAATGGAGCAAGCCAAGAAGTTTGTAGATCCAATTCAATTGGAATTGCCGAGTCTAGAATCGCAATATGCTGAGCAGGCACAACAAACTGAAAAACTGCAAAAAACTTGGAGTGAGTGGCAAGTTGAATTGAATAATATTCAATCCAAACAGCAACAACTTACAGAAATGCGCCATTTGCATCAGCAAAATGATGAGCAATTGCGTACAAAACTAGAAGAGCGACGTTTGGCTTGGCAATCGGCAAAATCAGATTTACAGCATTATTCCGATCAACTTAAAGAGATGAATGCTGAAGTTAAGCAAGGCGTGTTGATTGATTTACCTGTACATCAAGAAAAATTTGAGAAAGCACAGCGTCAGTTTGAAAAATTAGGCGCGGTCAATTTAGCCGCTTCAGAAGAATATGAAGAAGTTTCTAAGCGCTTTGAAGATCTAACCCATCAAATGCAAGACTTAGAAAATACGGTTGGGCAATTGAAAGATGCCATGAAGACCATTGACCAAGAAACCAAAAAATTATTTATGGGGACTTTTGATCAGGTTAATGCTGAATTAAAAGTATTATTTCCAAAAGTCTTTAATGGTGGTGAAGCCAGTTTAAGTCTTGAAGATGACTGGCAGTCTGGCGTGAAGTTGATGGCACGTCCACCCGGCAAGAAAAATAGTTCATTGGCTTTGTTATCTGGTGGTGAAAAAGCATTAACGGCATTGGCTTTGGTATTTGCTATTTTCCGTTTGAATCCTGCACCTTTCTGTGTTTTGGATGAAGTTGATGCACCTTTAGACGATGCTAACGTTGGTCGTTTTTGTAATTTAGTAAAAGAGCTTTCTGATCAAGTCCAATTCATTTACATTACACATAATAAAGTTGCAATGACGATGGCAACCGAATTGCTGGGTGTGACGATGCCTGAACCAGGCACATCAAAGCTCGTCACTGTGAATTTGGAAGAGGCAAGAGAATACGGTTTAGCCGCGGAGTCGTAGTATGGAAGTCACCACAATTATTGGAATTGTTGTTGCAGTAATCATCATTCTGGTGGGTTTAAGGATGGTGCTACGAAAGCCCAATGATGCCGCACCTTCTTTAGAGTCTGAATTGCATATCAATGAAGACTGTAAACAACCGGTAATTCCTCGTCATGTACGAGATCAATTGCGAACAGACCGTGAGTCTCAAGAGCAAGTGCGTGTTGAACCGAATTTAACTGCTTTAGACTCGGTCGAAGTTGCAGATGAAAAACAGCAAAAGATTGAGGATGTAGCAGCGGAGTCGAATATTGTTCAGTCAACTGAGATTGAGCATGCCGCAATTACACAACAAACTGAAAAGACGGAAACAGTGGCAAGCACTGAATCCGCAACAGAATCTGTCAAAGCACTTGATGTGCAAACACAACCGACAACTCAAACTCATGATTCTGCCAAAGCCATAGTCAGTCAGGACAAAGAGGAAGCGTTTCAGTTTAATGCCAATGTTGAAACAGCTGAAATCAAAGAGTTTGATGAGGAAAGTAGTATTTTAGATGTTCATTTAAATGAGCAACAAAAATATGATGATGAAAGCGTATTGTCTACGGCTGAAACCATTATTGCGCTGAATGTTTATCCGAATCCACGTAAAGCACTGTCTGGGGATAAAACCTTAAAAATGTTGCTCAAATATGGTTTACGTTTTGGTGAACTCTCTTGCTTCCATCGTTATGAGAATCCAGAGGAAGAAAGCCATTTACTGTTTTCTGTATTACGTGTCACCGACAATGGTCCAGATGGTTTTGATTTAGAAACCTTATCGACTGAACAAGTTCAAGGTTTGGCTTTCTTCTTGGCACTTCCTCATTCAGATGTGCAAAAAGGCTTTGATACCATGGTCAGTATTGCTGGCTTAATTGCCCGTGAAATAGACGGTACGGTCTATGATGAAAACAATCTTGAATTTACCCCACAACTGAAAGAGCATTGGCGCCATAAAGCGATCGATTATCGCTCAGGGCATGACGCTTAGCATAACGTCATATTTACTTTATAATTGGTATTCAGAATTTTAGGCGGAGTATTCCGCCTTTTTATGGTGAAAAAATTTATGGAAAATAATCCTGTCGTGACGCAAATGCGTCAATTGATTCAACTCATTGCAAAACATAATCATGCTTATTATGTGATGGATCAGCCGAGTATTGAAGACAGTGAATATGATCAGTTATTTCACCAACTCAAAGCTCTAGAGCAACAACACCCAGAATTGGTTCAGGCAGATAGTCCAATCAATAAAGTAGGTGGAAAACCACTGTCTAAATTTGAAACCATTACCCATACTGTACCGATGCTGTCCTTGGGCAATGTATTTAATCAGGACGAGTTATTTGCCTTTGCCCGCCGTATCGAAGAACGATTACCCAATCAAAAGATTCAATATGATGTCGAGCTAAAATTTGACGGATTGGCGATTTCGCTCTGGTATGAAAATGGTGTATTGACCCGTGGCGTAACCCGTGGCGATGGTGAAACAGGCGAAGTGATTACGCAAAATGTAAAAACCATTCGTAATTTACCGAAAGTCTTGTCTTCGGATAAAGTGGCAGTGCCACGCTTGTTGGAAGTTCGTGGTGAAGTATTGATGCCAAAAGCAGGCTTCGAACGACTCAATGCTGAAAATGAAGCGAAGGGTGAGAAGACCTTTGCCAATCCTCGAAATGCTGCGGCAGGTAGTTTACGTCAACTTGATCCAAGTATTGCAGCATCTCGCCCTTTGGCATTCTATGCTTATGGTATTGCACAATGTGAGCCGCATCATGGCATTGAGTCGATGTCAGCGAGTCTTGAATGGTTGACTAACTTTGGCTTTGCTGTGGGTGAACGTCATTTTATTTGTGAAAGTATTCAAGAAGTACAAGAAAAATATCAGCAAATCAACCAAGAGCGCCCGAATTTAGCGGTTGAAATTGATGGCATGGTGATCAAAGTTGATGATCTTCAACAACAACAAAAGCTGGGCTTTTTAAGTCGTGAACCGCGTTGGGCAACGGCGTATAAGTTTCCCGCAGTTGCAGCCTTAACAACGGTTGAAAATATTGATTGGCAAGTTGGACGTACTGGGACTTTAACCCCTGTAGCACGCTTAAATCCTGTGGCTGTGGGTGGTGTAACGGTTTCTAATGTGACTTTGCACAATATTGGTGAAATTCACCGTCTGGACGTTCGTATTGGCGATACGGTCAGTGTCTATCGTAGCGGTGATGTGATTCCCAAAGTTGAAAAAGTATGGTTAGAATTCCGTCCAAATGACGTGACAGAAGTACATTTACCTGAAAATTGTCCAGTATGTTCTTCTCCTGTCGTAATGCCAGAAGGTGAGGCTTTGGCACGTTGTTCGGGTGGTTTATATTGTTCTGCACAACGTATTGAAGCCATTCGCCACTTTGTTTCACGTAAAGCGATGGATATTGAAGGTCTCGGTGATCGTTGGGTAGAGTCACTGTTACATCTTGATCTGTTAAAAGATGTCGCGGATATTTACCATTTACATGAGCATCGTGAACAGTTACTGACCATTGAAAAAATGGGTGAAAAATCTGTCCAAAATTTATTGGATGCGATTGAGAACAGTAAGAAAACCACACTTGCTGCATTTATTTATGCCTTGGGTATTCGTGGTGTAGGTGAGACGACTGCACGTATGCTTGCCAACACTTTCCAGACGCTGGATGCGATTCGTCATGCTGATCTTGAAGCATTGAAGAAGACTCCAGATGTTGGTGATATTACCGCTGAGTGGATTGTTGATTTTTTCCAAGCCCCACATAACCTTGAAGTGATTGATCGTTTGCTTGCAGCTGGGATCCATTGGGATGCACCCGTTGCACCCACCCGTCAGCCTTTAAATGGTGAGAGTTGGGTGATTACAGGCACATTGGCAACCATGGGGCGTGATGATGCGACTCAAATGCTACAAGCACTTGGTGCGCGTGTCAGTGGCAGTGTATCGAGCAAAACCAAATGTGTGGTTGCGGGTGAAAAAGCCGGTTCTAAGCTTGAAAAAGCAGAGAAACTGGGTGTCGCTGTACTGAATGAGCAGGAGTTTTTAGCATTAATGGCTGAGTATGGACAGGCATAGTTTCGTTTAAATTAACTCTAAAATTACTGTAAAGATACAGTTGTTGTATCTTTACAGTTTTCAAAAATTAAAATCATCATTTCAAGATTGATGCGATAGCAAATCAACAAGTCATCATTTTTTAATAGAATTTTTCGCACTGTATTTTAGCGATTGCATTTCGCAAGGTTGCTTGCTCTATCATTAGTGCGCTATATGATAATGATTCTTATTTATTAGAATTTTCCATTAAACTTAAGTTTAGATGAGAAATTACAATTCTTAACAATAGTGAAAGTCTATATAATAATCATTATCATTTGAAAAGTGTCTTATTATTTATATGAAAAATTTTTCTCGAACATTTCTAGTCAATTCTATTTCTATCGTGCTTTTGGGTGGGGGACTTACACAAACAATTTGGGCAAATGATGAAATTACTGCTTTGCCTACGATTAAAGTCGCTGCTGAAAAAGAACAAGAAAAATCAACATTTGCCAACGGTGCTTTGCAAAAAAATACAGATTTAGGGCCATTGGGAAATAAGAAAATTATAGATACGCCGTTTAGTATCACGTCTTATTCAGCACAATTAATTGAAAATCAACAAGCAAACACGGCGGGGGAGGTGTTAAAAAATGATGCCAGTATTCGAACCACAACCAATCAAGGGCATTTAAATGAAAACTTTAAAATCCGTGGTTTCGATGTCAATCATGAGGATTTAAATTATGACGGCTTTTATGGTGTTGCACCTTATGGTCGGATGCCTACGGAATTTTTAGAGTCAGTGACTGTACTTAAAGGTCCAAATGCATTGGTTGCAGGTGTTGCACCTACAGGCAGTGTGGGCGGGATTGTGATGGGACATTCTAAACGGGCAGATCAAGAACTCACCCGAGTTTCTGCATCGTTTCAAGATGAAGGATATTATCAATCAGGCTTTGATGTATCTCGTCGTTTTGGTGAGAACAAAGAGTTTGGTGTACGTGTGAATGGCGCTTATGCAGATGGCGAACATATCATTGATGGAATGAATGATCGTCAAGCTCTAGGGGCAATTGCTGCGGATTACACCACGGATAAACTAAAGATTAATTTAGATGCTTATGCAGTCAAAGGAAATCGTAAAGGCGGTTCACCTGCAATGGTCGCTATGGGTGGCAAGGGCAGTGTTAATCATGTACTTGCAGCACCTAAAGGGGATTTAAACTACTTTTCAAACTTAGAAGGCAATACCAACAGCCAATTTGTAGGCTTATCCGGTGAATATAAATTTACCCCTGATTTAAAAGCATTTGCAGGCGTTGGATATGTAGAAAAATCATATGATGGTCACCTTTTTGGCACACGTATGATTGTCAATAATTTAAATGGCAATGCAACCTCACAATATTATCGAGTGGGATCAAAAGAACATAATACTGCTGCTAATGCAGGCTTTGAAGCAAAATTTGATACAGGTGCGATCAAGCATACTTTAGGATTGCGTACTGACTATTTAACCCGCAAATATTCACAACATAAATCCGCAACCAGTTCGGGGTTTACGACCAATTTATATGATCCATCAAATACAGGAACAATGCCAACAACCTACCCAGAAATTGTTCCTTATGGTGATAATGAGTATGTGAGTTATACCTTAACGGATCAGCTTTCAATGTTGGATGATAAATTACAACTGATTTTAGGTGGGCGTTATCAAGATATCGATACTAAGAATCTTGTCAAAAAATCAACTTATAGTGCAGATAAGTTATCACCAAGTTTGGGGATTGTTGTCAAACCATTTGGTGAGGATTTATCTTTTTATGCAAGCTATGTCGAGGGCTTAGCTGAAGGGATTACTGTCTCAGAAACGACCTATCCAACTGCGACAAATAGAGGTGAGACACTTGCACCTTATCAAACCAAGCAATATGAGTTAGGTGCAAAATATCAGTTGGGTTCGTGGTTAAATACTTTGGCACTTTATCAGATTAAAAAGCCTGAGGCTTATCTGGACAGCATAAGTAATAAAGTCAATGATGATGCTGAAACGCGCGCTCGTGGGGTGGAATGGTCATTCTCTGGCAATGTTACAGATACTTTATCTGTGATGGGGAATTTGGCCTATATCGATGCTGAATATGTGAAATCAGCGAAGGTCGCTTTCGAAGGTAATAAAATATATGGTGTACCCGATTTTACTGCTTCTTTAGGGCTTGATTATGCCATTCCTAAGGTTGAGGGGCTTCATGTCAATACTCGTGTAAGTTATGTGAGTGAGCAATATTTGAATGAAGAGAATACGCTAGAACTACCAGACTATACGATTGTTGACTTAGGCGCTCGCTATAAAACCAAACTTGGTGGGGTAAATACCACATTCCTTGCCAATGTTGATAATGTTGCCAATAAAAAATATTGGGAAGGTGTATTTAATTCAAACTATGCTTTAGTCGGTGGTGCAAGAACTTATAAAGTCGGTGTGACTTTTGATTTCTAAGCCTTAGCTGATATTGAACGCTATAAGCCAAAAAGCCTTTTTCATATTTGAAAAAGGCTTTTTGGCTTTAAGAATTAGTTGAGCTGTTCTTAAATATATTTCTTCACCACACCGTCATCAAGAAGCTGCTGGAAATGCTCGACTAAACTGGTTTCAATATTACGATAACTCATCCCCAATTCCTGTTTACTTTTATCAGCATTAAAAAAGATAGGGTAGCCCATATTCTTTTCAATAAAATCACGCGAATAGCCAAATGCAGGTCCAATGAATTTAAATGCTTTTTTCGGGACTTGGTTACGCGGAAAAGGAAATTTTTGTCCAAAATTTTGACGTAAAATTTTACCCATTTCCAAAAGGCTGAGTGAGCCACCACTAATAATGTAACGTCCAGATGCATTTTCCTTGAATGCTGCCAAAATATGCGCATCAGCAACATCACGAACATCCACAATACCATTCCACATCGGTGGGACACCGAGTAAGGTCATGCCGTTGGCAAATTGCTCTAAGACTTCTACGCTCCCTGACTGTGTATTTGCGGTCAGTGATGGGCCAAGTACCAATGCAGGATTAACACAGATCAGCGTCCAACGATTTTGTGCTTCCGCCATTTCCCATGCTTTACGCTCTGCCATAACTTTTGAATAAGGGTACGGTTGGTGCGTGGTTGAGCTGGTGGTATTCCAGTGAGATTCATCAAACTGATTATGCTGCGTTTTTAAAATATCAATTGCATCACCATAAGTAGACGCGATGCTTGAAGTCACAATGACTCGTTTGACAGACTCTGTTTTATTGACACTATTTAAGACATTTTCCGTGCCTAAAATTGCAGGTTCAATAATATCTTTAACAGCATCTTTATAATTGGTCACAACAAATGGTGAAGCCATATGTAACACAACTTCACAGCCCTGCATGGCTTCATCAAAAGAACCATTTTCTAAAAGGTTGGCTTTAAACAGTTTTAGTGTGCCAGAGCTGGCTTGTGCAATTTTCTCTAAATGTGCAAAGCTTTGTTTCTTATTAAGATCACGTACAGTGGCATGAACGGTATAACCTTGCTCAAGTAATTTTTGAATCACCCAACTGGCGATATAGCCTGTTGCACCTGTAACTAGAATCGGCGCTGATGTGTTTCCCTGAGACATTATTTTTTTCCTGCTAATTGTTAATATTCAATATCATAAATATTAAAGTTAAAATTGTCTTGAAATATTAGCATTAAAAAAAGCCAAGAAGATAAAGTGAGGGTTCTGTCATTGAAAATGAACAGAAAATGGAATAATGAGGGTGAATAAGAAGCATTTTTAATGGTTACAAAATAAATCATTTTGAATTTTGATGAAAAATCACCAATAAACCATCAATGAAATTTTGTAAGCGGTTATTTTTTATATGAAAAAATACTTATTCAAATTGCAAATGCGTATGTTTATCATTTTAATTTTATAAAAATCATAAACTTACACATTTTGTCTTTTGCAAAACTGGTAAAATTTGTCCATACTATTGCAAAAGAATGTGGAGTAATTGAAATGCGTGGCAATCCAGAAGTCATAGACTATCTAAATATGTTGATCGGTGGCGAACTGGCTGCTCGTGATCAGTATCTTATTCATTCGCGTATGTATGAAGATTGGGGCTTAAGCAAAATTTATGAACGTATTGATCATGAAATGCAAGAAGAAGCTTCACATGCAGACGCTTTAATTCGCCGTGTACTTTTCCTTGAAGGTACCCCGAACATGAAGCGTGACGATATTGTTACAGGTGAAGATGTTGTAACCTGTTTAAAAGCCGATTTGGCATTGGAATATCATGTACGTGAAAAATTGGCACAAGGCGTAAAGCTATGTGAAGAAAAAGGCGATTACGTGACCCGTGATATGCTGCGTCAACAAATGAACGATACTGAAGAAGATCATACTTACTGGCTTGAAAAACAATTAGGTTTGATCGAATTAATTGGTTTACAGAATTATATTCAATCTCAAATGTAAGACACACTAAGCTTCTTGCTTAAGGTGAGATGTTTTAGATTAAAAAAGCCTTTAGACATTCATCTAAAGGCTTTTTTAATGCTTCAGTCGTTATTTTTTTGAAAACTTCTGAATATCCGCTAAGACTTGATCGGCATGTGTTTGGGTATTTACACTGCTATAGTGATACACAATCGTTCCTTGTGGATCAATCAAAAAAGTTTCTCGTTTTGCTATTTTAGCGATGCCCAAGTTTCGGATGATTCCAAATTGGTCTGCGAGTTGATGATTGCTATCGGCAAGAATTGGGAAATTTAGTCCCAGCTTTTCAGAGAACTTTTGATGTGATTGCACATCATCCAAACTGACACCAAGCACCACCGCATTATTTTTTATAAATTGTGGGTAGAGTGATTTAAATTGATTGGCCTCTTGTGTACAGCCAGGTGAATCATCTTTTGGGTAAAAGTAGAGAACAACCCATTTACCTTTATATTGACTCAGTTCGTGCCATTTTGAATTTTGATCTTGTAGTTTAAAACTTGGTGCAGGCTTACCTACCCATTGCTTTTGGTTGGAATCCAGTTTGGAGAGAATAGAGCTTTCCGCATGGCTGGCCGTGTTCAATATGCATAAAGCTGAAACGGAAAGTAAGCTAATACTGAACAGTCGTGATAATTTCATGACAAACACTTTCCTAAATTGATCCTGATTTGATCTTAGCAAATTTTAAGGTTTTGGCGGTATGTAAAATGTTTGCAATTGTTCACATGCCATTTATGATAAAAGACCGTTTAAAATAAATAGAACGTAAAATTATGGACGTTGGTGCAGTATTGATTCAACTAAAAGTAGCCATGATGGACGATGTTGTCGCATGGCAAAATCAATTGAATAGGCGTAAGCATGAGGCAATTGAAACACTTCAGGCTGAAGGTGTGCATGTTGAATCATGGTTCCATGTGGAACTGGATGGACTAGATTATTTGATTGCTTATACACGGGCAGATGATATTGCAAAAGCACATGAAATTTCGAGAAAAAGTCAGTTTGCAATCGATCAAGTACATCAGCAATTTAAACGCACTTGGCAAAAAGTGATTCCAGCCAGCTTATTGGTCGATTTACACCATCAGAAATAGTTAGAAGTCCGATTGTCGTTCAATTTTAAGCATGATCTAATAAAACATCGTTATTGTTTTATAGTGGCTTAAATTGAATCAACGTATTTTGCTGATCACAGGTTGGGGCGGTGGAACCAAACTACTCAAGGCTTTACAACAGGCTTTACAACAACAAGGCCATGAAGTTGTATTGATCAATATCTTTAATGCGCTGGATCAAAGTGTTTTACAACAGCAGGTGGAGCAAGCCAAAGATTTTGATGTGATTTGTGGTTGGTCTTTAGGTGGGCAATTGGCAAGCTTGCTGGTCGAGCAAATTGAACAGCAATACCAACAACAAAAAGTCTTGATTACACTGGCTTCAAATCCTTGTTTTGTGGCAAATGCTGAGTGGCAAACGGCAATGAGCCAAACAACCTTTCACAACTTTAAACAGTCCTTTGAACATGATGCGATTGCGACATTAAAGAAATTTGGTTTTATGGTTTGTCAGGGCACCGCAACCACGCGAGAAGATTTTGTACATTTGCAAAGTTTGATTCAGCCGCAAAATTTAGAATTGTTAAAACAAGGATTGGTGTGTCTTGAGCAATTAAATAATGTCGCGATCTTAAATAACTATGCTGGCAAACAGTATCATATATTTGCTCAACAGGATTTCTTAGTTAGTGGCAAAGTCTATGAGAAATTTCAAAATTTCACAGCAAAGTTTTTAGATGTTGAGCTGGTAAATGGTTCACATGGCGTTCCAGTTTTTGATTTTTTAAGTCTAAGTGACAAAATCTGCCAATATTTACAAAAAATAGAATAAATCTATGGATCAGTGGTGAATCTCGCAATTTATTTTTATTGCGTGCAGGTTTAACATCGCTAAACTGTTTTTTGCTGTAATTGTAATGCACATGGAGTGAACGGATGACCGATTTAAATAATGGGTTTGATGATGTCGATCTTGAACAATCAAAGTTAGATGATCTGGACTTTGATCGGCAACATATTTGGCATCCATATACTTCTATGACCAATCCCTTACCGACCTTTAAGGTTAAAAAAGCCTATGGTGTAACCATTGAACTTGAAGATGGGCGCCAATTGATAGATGGGATGTCTTCGTGGTGGTGTGTGATTCACGGTTATAATCATCCTGAGTTGAATCAAGCAGTGACAGATCAGTTACAGGATATGTCACATATCATGTTTGGTGGATTTACCCATGATCCTGCGATCCAGCTTGGAAAATTACTGGTTCAACTGACCCCGCCTAATTTAGATAAAGTGTTCTTTGCCGATTCTGGTTCTGTCGCTGTAGAAGTGGCATTGAAGATGGCTGTACAGTTTTGGTCTTCGCAGGGCTATACAGAGAAAACTAATTTTGTTACCCCACGATCTGGCTATCATGGCGATACTTGGAATGCGATGTCTGTTTGTGACCCTGTAACGGGCATGCATCAAATTTTTGGTTCAAGTTTGCCCAATCGCTTATTTGTTCCAGCCCCTCAAGTCGGATTTTATGAGCAATGGGATCAAAGTGACATTGCTGAACTTGAGAAAACTTTGGCTGAACAGCATGCAACGATTGCAGGTTTAATTCTTGAGCCAATTGTACAAGGTGCGGGAGGGATGCGTTTTTACCATCCTGAATATTTGCGTCAAGCCAAATTGCTTTGCGAAAAATACAATGTTTTGCTGATTTTTGATGAAATCGCTACGGGTTTTGGGCGTACAGGAAAACTATTTGCATGGGAGCATGCACAAGTTGAACCTGACATTATGTGTATTGGTAAAGGCCTAACGGGTGGCTATATGACGCTTTCTGCGACATTAACCACCAAGCATATTGCTGAAACGATAAGTCAGGGTGAAGCGGGTGTGTTTATGCATGGCCCAACCTTTATGGCAAATCCCTTGGCATGCGCCGTTGCTGTCAAAAGTACACAATTATTAATTTCTCAAGATTGGCAGAGCAATATTCAAAGAATTGAAGCTCAGCTTAGAGATGCCTTACAGCCTTTACAGTCCCTTAATCATGTTGATGATGTGCGAGTTCTTGGTGCGATAGGGGTGGTTGAATTGACTGTGAATGTCGATATGAAAACTTTACAACAGGAATTTGTACGTCGTGGTATCTGGATACGACCATTTGGTAAATTGGTCTATGTCATGCCTCCATATGTCATCACAGCACAAGAATTAAAAACTTTGCTGGAACAATTGGTCGAAGTGGTCAAAGGTATGGAGCAAAGCACATGAGCTTGATCAATACCCATCTTGAACATTTTTCACAGCAGCTTGATGTGCTTAAACAGCAAGGCAATTTACGCCAATTTCGTTCGAATGTTCAACAAGGTCGTTATATTCGCCTTGATCAGCATCAAATGCTCAATTTGGCTTCAAATGATTATCTAGGATTGGCATCTGATCTCACATTACGTGAACAGTTTTTTGATGAAACACCCAATGATCAACGACGAATGAGTTCTTCGTCTTCACGCTTGTTGACTGGACATTTTTCAGAATATGAACTGCTTGAAAATAGTTTAACTCAGGCTTTTCATGGTCGGGCGGCATTGTTATTTAACAGCGGCTATCATATGAATATTGGTATTTTACCTGCACTTGCAGACAGTAAAACGCTGATTCTGGCAGATAAATTGATTCATGCCAGTATGATTGATGGGATCCGTTTATCCTCAGCCAAATATGTACGTTATCGTCATAATGATTTAAATCATTTGACTCAGCTTTTACAAAAATATCATGCAGATGAGGCTTTCGAGCGCATTATTGTCGTGACTGAGTCGATTTTTAGTATGGATGGTGATGAAACGGACTTAGCAGCATTGGTGAGTATTAAGCAACAGTTTTGCAAAGTCATGCTCTATGTAGACGAAGCACATGCAATTGGAGTACGTGGTGAGCAGGGCTTAGGTTGTGCTGAACAATATGCGGTGATTGATGATATTGATCTACTCGTGGGAACTTTTGGTAAGGCAATCGCTTCAGTTGGTGGTTATTTAATTTGTCATGCGGTGATTCGCGATTATTTGATTAATGCGATGCGCCCTTTGATTTTCAGTACTGCACAACCGCCAATATGTATGGCATGGACAAACTTTGTTTTTCAGAAAGTTTTAGGCTTAGATCAGCGCCGCCAATATTTGCAATCTGCAAGTCAGTATCTACAACAGGCTGTTCAAAGCAAAGGTTTTGAGTGCCCATCAACATCACATATTGTTCCGGTCATTGTAGGTGACTCGATTAAAACGGTTGAAAAGGCCAAAGCATTACAAGATGCAGGATTTTATATTATGCCTGTACGTCCCCCGACTGTACCTCAACACAGCTCACGGTTACGTATCTGTTTAACTGCTCAAATCACCCAAGCTGATCTAGATCAGCTAATTCCGTTGTTGTGAGTTGAATGTGAAACATCCAGAAATTGATAAATCACAGATTGCCTTGCGTTTTGCTCAGGCAGGGCAGAGCTATACTGAACATGCGGTCGTACAAAAAAATATTGCACAACAACTGTTTAATTTAATAAGCGAATATTGCCCAGCACACTATGAAAATGTGTTTGAAATCGGTTGTGGTTCTGGAAACTTAACTGAGCTTTTACTGCAAAATTTGCAAATTAAACATTTGATTTTAAATGATCTATACCCCGAAGTTCAGCAGCATTTCCCTGCGGATAAACCGATTGAATATCGGATTGGCGATATAGAACAGCTTGAATTTCCAAAACATTTAGACTTAATTAGCTCAAGTTCCGTTTTACAATGGATGAGTGATTTAAATGGTATTTTTCAACAGGCCTTTCATCATTTAAATCCTAATGCGTATTTTTGTTTTTCAACTTTTGGACAGCATAATTTACAGGAAATTAAAAGCTTAACAGGGCAAGGTCTGAATTACCTATCCCTTGACGATCTGCAACAACAATTAAAGCGAAATGGTTTTGAAATTCTACATATTTCAGAGCAAATTGAGCATCTCAATTTTTCTCATCCCAAATATATTTTGCAGCATTTAAAAGCCACAGGAGTGACTGCGACAGCATCTGGCTTTAGATGGACAAAGCAGAGTCTCGCCGATTTTTATCATCACTATCAACAGTTTTCACAGGCTGATCAGTCAGGAAATATACGCTACTCACTGACTTATCATCCTATTTATTGTATTTTGCGGAGAATGTCATGACTGGATCAGTTTACTTTATCAGTGGAATAGATACTGGAATTGGCAAAACCTATACCACCGGATATTTAGCCAAATTATGGAATGAGCGAGGTCAAAAAACCATTACGCAGAAATTAATCCAAACGGGTAATACCGATATTTCAGAAGATATCGAACAACATCGTGAGATTATGGGAATGGGCTGGTTTCCAGAGGATGAAACCAAGCTCACCATGCCTGAAATCTTTAGCTATCCTGCATCGCCTCATTTAGCCAGCAAAATTGATGGGCGTGAGATTGATTTTGAAAAAATTGCAGATGCTACTCAACAACTGGCAGAAACGTATGATGTTGTTTTGTTAGAGGGTGCAGGTGGATTGATGGTACCCCTAACCACCAGCTTACTTTCAATTGATTATGTGGCCCAGAAAAAGCTTCCTGTGATTTTAGTCAGCTCAGGGCGTTTGGGCAGTATTAATCATACGATTTTAAGTTTAGAGGCTTTAAAAAGTCGAGGGCTTGAGCTTTATGCACTTGCTTATAATTTAAATGATGAATCTCAAGATGAACTGATTTCAAAAGATACCGCAGAATTTTTAAAGCATTATTTGGTGAAACATTTTCCGAACAGTGCATGGATTGATATTCCAGTAATCTGTTAGTTTGTTCATCGAATTGAGTGCTGAAACAGCTGATTCATAGTGTTCCGAGTCTGCTGTTTTCTTGTCGCTTTTAAAAAATCTGAATGCTTTAAATAAGCGATGTGTATAAAAGGTAACCCTGATGAGTTTTAAAATTCGAATTGAGTTATTTAAAGAGCTTGAAATAACTTCTCTTGATTTTGAAAGTAATGCCGCAACGCAAATTTTAAGTCGTTTTGATCAGATTGATTGGATGCAACAAGTCGTCTGGGGATACATGGAGGAGCACCACGGTGATTTTCCATTTTTTCAAATTGAGCATATTCAAACTGGACGTAAGTTCGGCGGACTATTTGTGGTTTATAGTCGCAATCAATATAACTTTAATGCACATGCTGAACTCTATCAAAAACAACAAAAATCGCATTTTTTTGGTTTGTTTAAATCTGAAGAGATGCCCAGTTTTGATAACGATGACCTTCCTTTTGCGGTATTTCGGGATTGTTTGGAAAGTTTTTTACGTGGCAATGATTCGGAAATTGAGCGTTTAATGAAAACAGTCTATCCAGGTTATACCAGCACAGGTTTTTTTGATCGTTGATTGTTAATGGCTAAATGCAGAATCTAAGTTTAAAGTCATTTTTTTAATGGCTTTAAACTTTATTGTGACTTAATAATAAAAGCATTGTGCTAATTTGAGCGATGTCACTCTGCAGCGTTACATAAACAATAAAGTTATAACAAATTAATCTTTTTTTAACATGAAAAGTCATTTATATTTCATATCAGTAGCGTAATTTATGTCCAACAAGCGCTGTGAAATAAAATAAACCGAAAATAATGAAGAGGTGAACCATGTCAGGATGGTATGAAATTAGTCAAGCTAAAGATGGTCAATATCGCTTTGTATTAAAAGCAGGAAATGGCGAAATTATTCTCACCAGTGAGCTCTATAAAGCAAAAGCTTCTGCACAAAATGGTATTGCCTCTGTGCAAAAAAATAGCCCAGATGATGCACGTTATGATCGTTTAGAAGCGAAAAATGGTAAGCCTTATTTCAACTTAAAAGCGGCGAATCATCAAATTATCGGAACAAGTCAATTCTATTCAGGTGATGCTGCTCGCGATAATGGGATTGAGTCTGTGAAGAAAAATGGCCCTTCAGACAAAATAAAAGATTTAACAGAACAAGCCTAAATCAAGCAAAACAATTCAAACCAAACAGCAAAAGCATGTCATTGCAATGACATGCTTTTTTTTGAATCTAAAAAACAAATGATAAAAAATAAGTATTTATTTATGGTAATAAAATTCTAATATTTGAATGCTTGCAAAGGGTTTTAAAACATAGAAATTAAACCATAAAAATATATATTATTAAGTTGTATAGAATAATCATTCCAAGCGCAATATATAAACTTGAGTTGGATATCAGTTTAGATTATCTATTTATATCTTCAGTTTTGAGTTTCTTCTTATATTGGAAGGGTAGTATGATTTTTTCTCATAGTCATTTATGATTTTTTTAAAGATTTTTTAAAGTTTAAATATGTTAGGCTAACTTCAATATTAAATAAAAGGAGAATGATTATTTAATAACAGCTTCAACATTAATTAAAAAGATTATTAAATTTGGTTAATAAATTATTGAAGAATTATTAACTAAATTAAGAATAAGCTTTTTATGCTGAAGTACAAATTTTTTATATCTATTTGTATTATTGAGTGATTTATTTTTGTGAAAGGTTTTGGTTAATATCTAAGCAGAATACGGTTGGTTTTATAAACTGCTTAAATCAGATTAATGAACAGTGATTATTTTGATTTAAATTGATTAGATATGAAAAAATAAACAAAACACTTCACATAATACTTATTAAGTGTTAAATTCATCACAAATAAGAATAATGAGGTTTTATGATGAAAATAGCAATCGATGGTAATGTGAAAATTGCCGACGAGATAATATCTCAAATTGAATTATGGGATGCTGCTGTTCTTGGTAATAAAATTGATCATCTATTAGATCAATGTGCGGATGATATCAATATGTTTGATGTGAGTATACAATTAGACGGTATCGATGCGTACAAGAAAGAATGGGAGAAGTTCAGTCCATATTTTAGTGAGAATGTGCAAATTGTGCGTCGCAATATGAAAATCTATGCGTCAAACGATTTAGCTGTATTGCATTGCCATTCAAAAGTGGAAAATTCTGTGCTTAAAGATAAGCTGCAGATGCCATGGTGTCGAACAACATTGTGCCTGAAAAAGAAAGGTGATCAATGGTTAGTCGTACATCAACATATTTCGATGCCGATTGATATGAGCACGGGTAAAGCGATCGTGATCAAGGATATTGCTAAATTGAAATTAGTGGTTTAGCAAGCTAGATTTGTTTGTTATTAAGCCCTTTGATTGGGCTTTTTATTTGTGTATTTTTAAATTTGCGAGATCGATGTTAGATCATTAACAAAATTGTCAAAAGAACTCAGTTTTTTACTTGAATGAAAGATGGAGTTTTGAAAAAATCATGATAATAATCTCAATAATGTGAAAATAATGCCAAATTCATTATTTGTAAAATACGGGTGGTTAAAGCCACTTGCACCACGAAATCCGCACGAACCACATCGCGCCGCAACCTCATTAGAATTGTTATTTGATTTGATTTTTGTGGTCGCCATTGCGACCGCAGGACAACAATTACACCATAGTATTATCGAAAATCATTTATCACATGGCTTAACACTTTATTTCATGGTGTTCTTTGCATTGTGGTGGGCATGGATGAACTTTAGCTGGTTTGCATCTGCCTATGACAATGATGATGTATTTTATCGAATCATGACCTTTGTGCAGATTATTGGTTCACTTGTGATTGCAGCAGGGATCCCGTTTGCGTTTCAGCAACAAGATTTTGACGTGATCATTATTGGTTATGTCATCATGCGTTTGGGACTCGTTACACAATGGTTTCGTGTTGCCAAAAATGATCCTGAGCGTAAACAAACAGCGGTGAGATATGCGGCTGGTATTATCATCGTACAGATTGGCTGGTTACTTTTTCACTTTACCCCGATTAATTTCACCATTTATTTATTTCTACTCTTGGTTATCGCTGAACTGAGTGTGCCGATCTTTGCGGAAGCACATAACATGACGCCGTGGCATCCACATCATATTTCTGAGCGTTATGCCTTACTCACCATCATTGTCCTTGGTGAATCGATCATTGGAAGTTTTGCTGCAATTTCTGATGCATTAAACAATCAGTTGTTAAGCCAAGAATTAATCTTTTTGACCATTGGTGGCTTATTGATTATGTTTACCATGTGGTGGGCATATTTCGATCATGATGTGGCTGAACGACTCAATAGTCGTAAACGTGCATTTTCATGGGGCTATGGTCACTTTTTTATTTTCGTGAGTATTGCCGCCCTTGGTGCAGGTTTAGCTGCTGCGGTGGATGTGGTGACGCATAAGGCTGAGATCTCGGCTGACATCGTCAGTTATTTTGTTGCAATCTCTTTGATTGTCTATACTGCGAGCCTTTGGTTACTACAGGAAATTCACCATCTTTCAGGGATTAAGAAATGGTTTTATCCAATTACAGCCGCCATCGTACTCTGTATTCCGATGATCTTTACCCAAGTGGGTTATGCTGTTTTTGTTATGGCAATTGTTTATGCGCTACGTTTAATTTTTTCAAAATGTTATTTGGCAAGATAATCAATTAAGTGGGTTTTGAGCAATGGGATTTCATGATTTTTATCGTTTGAGTTCGCACGCTGTGATTTTTAATGAAAATAGACAAGTCTTGTTATTGAAAGCGACTTATGCTGATTGTGCATGGGGTTTACCGGGTGGTGGATTGGATCAAGGTGAAACAGTGCATGAGGCGCTGATTCGTGAGTGCCAAGAAGAATTAGGCTGCGAAGTTTTGATCGAATATTTATCAGGGGTTTATTATCATTCTGCAGTAAATTCCCACGCATTTATGTTTAGGTGTACATTGCAGAACGATCAGCCAATCAATTTAAGTGATGAGCATTCTGAGTATCGATGGTTTGACTTTGAGCAACTTTCAGCTGTGCAAAAAATTCGTATAGAAGATTGTTTTCATTTTGATGGTCAGGTAAAGAGCAGGGCATTTTAAGGATTGGTTATCGCACGGTGATATGGATATCGCGATCAAACGGGGGATAGAACATCCGTCTCATCCAAAAAGCAGATTCACTTTTATACAAGGGTATGGGTTTAGATAAAGCAATAAAAAACAGGTCATCAAGACCTGTTTTTTATTTACCTCAATTTAAAATTATTTATCTGGTAATGCATAAGCAACGATTGAGTCACCCATTTTGGTACCAAATGAACCGTGACCACCCGCCATGATCACAACGTATTGTTTACCATTGCTTTCATAGGTCATCGGTGTTGCTTGCCCACCCGCAGGTAGACGACCTTTCCACAGCTCATCACCATTGCTGACATTGATTGCTCGGATGTAATCATCTTGAGTCGCACCAATGAACATCACATTACCCGCAGTTGAGATCGAACCACCTAACATTGGCACACCCATTTTAAATGGTGGCAATGGAATACCCGGCATACTGTCACGAATTGTACCAATACGACGTTTCCAAGCAACATCATGCGTTTTCAAATCTACACCAGCAACATAACCCCATGCAGGTTGTTTACATGGTAAGCCAAATGGTGAAAGGAATGCACTGATTTCAACACCGTAAGGAACGCCATACATAGGTTGAACACCCGCTTCTGTACCTGCACCTTTGGCTGTTTGTTTACGGTTCGGATCAGCAGGAATCAATCGACTGACAAAAGGTAGGCCAATTGGATTCATAACTGCGATTTGACGATCAGGGTTAAGTGATAAACCACCCCATTCAAATACACCCAAGTTACCAGGGAAAACTAAAGTTCCGTTTTCTGAAGGTGGGGTATAAATACCGTCATAATTTAACTTGTGGAATGACACACGACAAATTAACTGGTCAAACATGGTTGCGCCCCACATTTGTTTATCCGTTAATTTTTCTTGAGGTGCTAAGTTAAAGTCTGAGAACGGCTGTGTTGGAGAATAGAATTCACCTTTAGTTTGCGGACCACGCTTTACACTTTGTGGTACTGGACGTTCGTTAATCGGTACAATTGCTTTACCGTTACGGCGGTCTAAAACAAAGGCATTACCTGTTTTAGTCAATACATAGATTGCTGGAACAGTTTGCCCAGTTTTATCTTTGATATCCGCTAAGGTTGGTTGTGATGGTACATCCATATCCCATAAATCATGGTGAGTTGTTTGGAAGTTCCAGATCAATTTACCCGTTGTTGCATTGATTGCTAACATTGAGTTTGCATAACGTTCATGCAGTTTTGTGCGGTTACCCCCCCAAATATCTGGCGTACCTACACCTGTTGGTACATAAACGATATCGAGTTTTGCATCATATGCAAGTGGAGCCCATGCATTCGGTGAGTTTTGGACATATTTCTGACCAGGACCCGGAATCTGATTTGGATTTTCAGCACCTGTGTCAAATACCCAAAGCAATGCACCTGTATTTACATCATAACCACGGATAACACCAGAAGGCTCTTGAGTAGAATAGTTATCTGTCGTTGAACCACCAATGATAATTGTGGTGCCTGTGACAACAGGTGGTGATGTTGGAATATAACCACCCGGATAAGGGAATGGCATGTCCTTTTGTAAATCAACTTCACCGTTATGACCGAAGTCAGAACATGCTTTACCTGTTTCAGCATTTACCGCAACGATACGACCATCATTGACTGGTAAAATAACTTTACGCGGGCATTCGGTAGACGAAGATTTTTTCGCTTGTAAACTTGCTGCGAAACCAACGGTATTATCTGCATCGTAATAAGAAACACCACGACAAGTTAAATGTTGGAAGGTATTATCAGCTTTGAGTTTTGGATCAAATACCCATTTCTCTTTACCAGTAGAAGGATCAAGAGAAACCAATTTTTGATGGGTGGTACACAGGTACATGTTATTCCCGATTTTAATCGGTGTGACCTGATTGGTTGTTTCGCCTGAATCATTTTCAGTCTTGAATTCACCTGTACGATAGGTCCAAGCAACTTTAAGATCTTTAACGTTCTCTGAGTTGATTTGGTTCAACGGAGAATAACGTAAACCGGATTGAGTCCGACCATAAGCCGGCCAGTCTGCATCCGCAATACCGTCAATCGCTGCTGGCGTTGGCTGTTTACTGGTTAAAGTCCCACGAATTTCTTGTGGATCATTAAAGATAGAATAAGCCATAACCGCAATGGTGATCGCCAATGTACCTGAAAGTGCAATTTTAGCACCTTTGGCATCGAAACCACGTGTTACTGCTGGAATGAGTAGCCATAAGCCAAACACACCTAAAATATCTAAACGCGGTGCAAGCGCGAAGAAGTCTGAACCGACTTCCCATAGTCCCCAGACAACTGTGCCGAGTACTAATGCTGCATAAACGTATAAAGCAGAACTATTTAATTTGCGTAATAAGATTGCTGTTGCAATGAAAAGTATCCCGGCAATGATGTAGTACCAAGACCCACCCAGTACTGCCAGCCATACTCCGCCGCCTAATAGAACTACACCGAAAACAATTGCAATCACAACTGTTAGGGTTCTGAGTCCTGAAGATGGAGTTTGCATATTGACCACCTATCTATTTGATTAATTTTTTACGCTTTACCTTTCCATTGAGGATTGATGAAGCACATTGTTTAAATTTTTAGATTTTAAATATTTCGATGCGAGGGGAGAGAAAGGGTTAAAATGGCATCGAAATATTTATGATCTATAACACTAGAATGCAGTTTGGAATTTAATACCGCCAACCCATGCATTTTCACCATCTTTATATGCACCAACATGGCGAATATATTGCACATTTGGACGGATCGTCAGCCAATTTGTTGCATGTACACCGTAGTAAATTTCAGTGTTGTACTCTTCATCTTGTTGACGAATTTGAGTGTTGTTCACATCATTGTTGATGCTGATACGAGAAAAACCAATGGCGACATCATCTTGAGGACGCGCATCGAAAGGACCTTTATAGACCAATCCAATATTTTGCATATTGTCGACAGTGTTTGTGTCTGAGTCATGAAGGGTTAAATTAATGAAACCCGTTAAGCCACGACGTGCATCACCGTGATGTGCTGTAAGTTGCTGCTTGGCAACCAGCCATCCACCTTGTTTATGATCTGTTTCATTCGGATTTTTAATGCGTTGTGCATCGACAGTACTGTAGTAATAGCCCAAACGATATTCGCCTGGTAATTTTGCAGCACTGAGTTTTGGTTGCCAAACCACTTCCGCAGGAATAATTGCACCACGTGAACCGTCTGTACTTAAGTTAAACCCCTTGCCACGTTCTAAGTTTTCAGGATTGTATTCATAAGCACCGACTTGAGCATATAAATCAGGTTGGATGTTATATTTAACCCGCGCAGCCCATTGGCTAACAGGCCAGTTATACCATTGGTCGCCTACCCAGTTACCCACTTGAGAGCCACAAAGTGCAAGGTTTTGAAAATCACAGTCAAAGCTGTTAAAATCCTCGCCTTCGCCAAAACGGCCCACTTTAATATCTAGTTTTTGATCAAAGAATTTTTTCTTAATCCAAAAATCAGTTAAGCGCCAAGTTTGACCACGGCCCCAAACTTCTTGGGTTGAACTGAGTTGTCCTGCAAGGGCATCAGAGGTTTGCGACAATGAACGACCATTACGTTCAGTGATGGTGATTTGGGCTTCAGTGTCTTTCCATCCAAGCACTTTTTCCAAGTCTATATGACTACCAATCGCAAACTGATCTGCATACTCAGTGCCATGGCTCGAATGGTTTTTTGAATCTAATAAGGTGGCTAATTCGCCGGTATAGCCGAAGCTGAAGTCATAACCTTTTTGTTGGAGCTCGGTTCTTTTTCCGTTCCAATCACCAAACATCCATGGGCTTTCTGCATTAAATGCTTGAGCTGCATGAGCACTTTGAAAAGAACTACATAAAGATAATAAGCTGATAGCCCAATAAAAGTGACCTTTAGATTTATTCATATTTGGTGACCTTGATAACACTTTGTAACTAATTATTTATAATACTCTCATATTTGTATAAAAATCTATTATTTTTGACTTTTAATTGTAATTAATGTGAGTATTTTATCTCATGGTGATAATTTTTTAATAAATGAATATTTGCTTTATGGCTGTTTTTGGTCAATTTAATCTATTGTTTTTAAACCACTAAATTTTATTTAAAAATTAATTAAAAAACCATGGATTAAAATTGATCTGAAAAGATCAGCTTACCTGTGTAACCTATTTAGAATTAAGATTACACAGGATGCTGAGGTTACAAATTATACAAATTGTAAAGAAGATGACAGAATTGTAATTTTATTTAACTTGAATTGTGTTGTATTAAATGGGCAATTACCATGTCCCTTCACCCAGTTGTTGGCCAATATAGTGATATTGCATTTGTGATCTTGAAAACTTAATTGGACAGGCTAACTGAGGTTCAGTTTGATCAGAATTAGGCTTCAATGGCACATTGACCACCCAATTACGTTGTTGAGAAATTTGGGATTGCAGTGCTTCATCTAAACTCAGTACCGGTTCTACGCAAACGTCCAGTTGTTCAAACAGTTGATTCCATTCAGCCAGATTTTTACTTTTAATTTTATCTCGAATCGCTTGCTTGACCATTTGACGATCTTCAGTATCGAAAGAAGCACCTTTTTGTAGAAGGATTGGCAATTCTAACGCGCTTGCCAGTCCAGTCATAAATTGTGGCTCTAAGCTACCAATAGATAAGTAACGAGCATCGGCCGTTTCATAATAATCATAAAAGGTCCCGCCATTAAGTTGTTCTGATTCACGTTGCTGCTGTTGACCACCAGCCAAACTGGCTGCGGCTGCCATATTATTGAGTCCCACCACACAATCGGTCATGGAAATATCAATATATTGTCCCAGACCACTATTTTGGCGTTCAACTACAGCAGCAAGAATACCGATGACAGCATGTAAGGAACCACCTGCCACATCTGCGATTTGAATCCCCATCGGCGGTGGCCCACTGTCTTGGCGGCCACAGTGTCCCGCGATACCAGACAGGGCAATATAGTTAATATCATGTCCAGCTTTATCTTTATATGAGCCTGTTTGGCCATAACCCGTAATTGAACAGTAAATTAAACGTGGGTTAATTTCAGCCAATGTTTGATAATCCAAACCCAAACGTTGCATTACCCCCGGACGAAATTGTTCAACGACAATATCAAACTCAGAAATCTTCTGTTTAACTTGTTCAATGCTGGCAGGATCTTTTAAATCTAAAGTGACGGATTGTTTATTCCGGTTGAGATAACTGTGTGAAGTCGCTTGTCCATTGGCATAAGGCGGGAACAAGCGCACCAGATCTGGACGTGTTGGTGATTCAATATGGATCACTTCTGCACCTAGGTCTGCAAGGTATAAAGTTGCAAATGGACCGGGTAATAAAGTGGAAAAATCGAGTACTTTCAATCCCTTTAAAGCTGTTGTCATAATTGTTTTTACCAATACTGTCTTGATTTTACACCCATAATAGAAATATAAAATTAACAAAACAATGTCATGTTCAGCCATTTACCTTGATCATTTCGGCAATTTATGATGTAAAAAGGTGATCTGCACTGTTGTAAATCGCCAATAAAACATTTTTTAGCGTCATTTAGGTCAATTGTTAGTGAACATCAAAGAGAGTGAAGGATTTACCATGAGTCGTGATACGATCAGTATCCATTTTGTGAATGCCGCCTTAACAGGTGTGAAGCGTCTAGGAATGGACGTTGACACCTTACTTTCACATGTTGGCATAGAAGCAGAATTACTTCGCCAACCTAAAGCACGTATTTCACCAGAGCAATATACACGTTTTGTGAAAATGCTGTGGATGGTGACCCAAGATGAACATGTTGGCTTTGATATCCAACCTCGTCGTTTGGGATCTTTTGCCATCATGTGCCAATTGATTATCCACGCTAAAACTTTGGGTGATGCTTTAGAGTTATCATCACAATTTTATAAATTATTTGGGGACGAATGGTCGGTCGCGGTTGAACGTGATAAACATGAAGCGCGTTTAGTGCCATTGATTCCAAAAACTATGGATCCTGATCATTTTATTACTGAAAGTATGTTGATGATTTGGCATGGTTTAGCTTCATGGTTAATTGAACGTCGTATTCCTTTAGAACGGGTACATTTTGGTTACCCGCGTCCAAATCATGCAGATGAGTATGATGCGCTGTTCTTTGCACCTGTGATGCAATTTGATATGCCACGTACTGAAATTACTTTTGCCGCAGACTATTTGGATTTACCGATTCGTCAGGATGAAGCAAGTTTAGAAGAGTTTTTAAAAGCTGCGCCTGCTCAGCTTTTGGTGAAATTCAAAAATACCAATTCTTTAACTTCGCGTATTCGTGAAGTCTTAAAGAGTCAAATTGGTGAAGAAATGCCAACCTTAAATGATGTGGCCTCAATGTTGTATTTATCACCACAAACCTTGCGCCGCCGTTTAGCTGCAGAAGGTAAGAGTTACCAAGGTGTTAAAGATGCCTTACGTCGAGATGCTGCAATTCATTTGTTATTAAATCCAGATTTAACCTTGGAAGATGTAGCACAACAAGTGGGCTTTAGTGAAACCAGTACCTTCCATCGCGCATTTAAAAAATGGACAGGGGTTACCCCAGGGCTTTATCGTCAATTGCATGGTTATCATTAATTCGACATAGATGAATTTAAAAGTATTTTTGCTGATCCTAAGCCCAAGTGATACTTGGGCTTTTTTATGCCTAATCATTTCAGCTAAAATTTCTTGTAAGATATAAGCGATAAAGCGCAAGCGAGTTATTTGATAGTGTACCTGCTTAATTCTGATCTGATTTAAACAGTGAGTTTGATTTAAATAAATAGACAGAAGCCATTTAAAATATTTTTGACTGGATATATAGATGACATGTTTGATTAGAAAAATTGATCCCTCAGATATAGCGCAACTGATCGAAATAGAAAAATCTGCTACACAAGCATTTTCAAGTATTCCCGAGTTATCTTGGCTTGTCGAAAGCCCAGTATTGTCAGCACAAGATCACTTACAATTGATTTCTTCTGCTTATGCATTTGTCGCGATTAATCAAAAGAATCAAGCTGCAGGTTTTTTATATGCAGAAAGACAAGCGCTTGATTTATATATCATTGAACTAGATGTGAGTGGCGCATTTCAAAAACAAGGGATTGGTCGGCAATTGATTGAATATGTGATTGCTACTGCTCAGGGAGAGGGCTGTGATGCTGTGACCTTAACCACCTTTCATGATGTGATTTGGAATCGACCATTTTATGAAAAATTAGGCTTTGAAAAGATCAATGCGCTTGAGATGCCTCTCTATCTTGAGCATAAACTTGAGCATGAAGTTGCATGTGGTTTTTCTCGTAACAGCAGATGTGCAATGAGATTGGCACTTAATTGAAATACGCGATTTGTTTTCGTTTTCCCATTCAGAACGAAGCAGCCAATTGACAAAAAATATCAACTGACTATTTCGTTCTCGTCATTGAACTCTTAACTTTATAACGTACACTCAAAGCAGATAACAACCTAGAAGTCATAAGAAGGAACAGCTATGAGCGAGGCTTACATCATTGATGCCATTCGCACACCACGCGGAAAAGGAAAAAAAGATGGTTCACTGTATGAAGTGAAACCAATTACATTATTAACCACATTGCTCAATGAATTGAAAGATCGTCATCAGCTTGATACTTCAAAAGTAGACGATATCGTACTGGGTTGTGTAACACCAATTGCCGATCAAGGCGGTGATATTGCTAAAACTGCTGCAATTGCGGCAGGCTGGGACAATGATGTTGCCGGTGTGCAAATCAATCGTTTCTGTGCTTCAGGTCTTGAAGCTGTCAATATGGCTGCACAAAAAGTACGTTCAGGCTGGGAAGATATTGTTGTTGCTGGTGGCGTAGAGTCTATGTCACGTATTCCAATGGGTTCTGATGGTGGGCCTTGGGCACTGGATCCTGAAACAAATTTAAAATCACATTTTGTTCCTCAAGGGATTGGCGCGGACTTAATTGCTACGCTCGACGGTTATAGTCGTACAGATGTGGATGAGTTTGCTGCCAACTCACAACGTAAAGCTGCTGCTGCACAGGCAGCGGGACGCTTTGATCAGTCCGTGGTTGCAGTGAAAGATAAAGCTGGTGTTACGATTCTTGAAAAAGATGAATTCATTAAACCAAGTACAACTGCTGAAGGCTTGGCAAAACTTAATCCAAGTTTTGAAATGATGGGTGGAATGGGCTTTGATGCGATTGCATTACAACAATATCCAGAAGCACAAAAAATTAACCATGTACATCATGCTGGAAACTCATCAGGCATCGTAGATGGTGCTGCCGTAGTACTCATTGCTTCTGAAAAAGCAGTCAAAGAGCAAGGTTTAAAACCTCGTGCAAAAGTGTTAGCAACAGCATTGGTTGGAACAGATCCAACCATTATGCTCACAGGCCCTGCACCTGCTGCGCGTAAAGCACTGGCAAAAGCAGGTCTCAGCATAGATGATATTGATCTCTTTGAAGTAAATGAAGCCTTTGCATCTGTGGTGATGCGTTTTATGACTGAACTTAAAGTTCCAGCTGAAAAAGTCAATGTAAATGGGGGCGCGATTGCAATGGGGCACCCATTGGGCGCAACAGGGGCAATGATTCTTGGTACGCTGCTTGATGAATTAGAACGTCAGGGTAAAAAACGTGGTCTAGCAACATTGTGTGTAGGTGGTGGCATGGGTATTGCGACCATTATTGAGTTGGTATAAGGAGAATAATAATGAGTGCAATTCAATATGAAAAAAATGCGGATGGCATTGTTATTTTAACGATGGATTCTCCAAACCAGTCTGCAAATACCATGAATGCTGATTTTCGTGTGGCTTTAGAAAATGTTGTGTCCAAGCTTAAATCTGAAACAGATTTAAAAGGTGTGATTTATCGTTCTGCGAAAAAAACTTTTTTTGCCGGCGGTGATCTGGATGAGCTGATTGAGGCAACGCCAGAACATGCCACTGAATTCTTTAATATGACTGCCAAGCTAAAAGGTGATCTTCGTACGATTGATACCTTAGGTGTTCCTGTGGTTGCGGCGATTAATGGTACAGCGCTAGGTGGTGGTTGGGAAATTGCTTTAAGTTGCCATTATCGTATTGCTTTAAACGATCTAAAAACCAAATTAGGTTTACCAGAAGTAACACTGGGCTTACTTCCCGGTGGCGGTGGTGTGGTGCGTATGGTGCGCCTGCTGGGTTTACAAAATGCATTCCCATTCCTTATGGAAGGTAAGCAATTTGGGGTAGATAAAGCCAAGTCTCTAGGTTTAGTCAATGAGCTTGCGGATAGCGAGCAAGACATGCTGAACAAAGCGATTGCTTGGATTAAAGCCAATCCAAAATCTCAACAGCCTTATGATGTGAAAGGTTATAAAATTCCGGGTGGCGATCCTAAAACACCTGCGGTTGCTCAGATTCTGGCAATTGCACCTGCAATGTTGCGTGATAAAACCAAGGGCTGTTATCCAGCGCCTGAAGCGATCATGGCTGCTGCGGTTGAAGGTGCCCAAGTTGATGTAGATACCGCTTTCCGTATAGAGGGGCGTTACTTTACTTATCTTGCAACAGGGCAAGTTGCCAAGAATATGATTGGAACGTTCTGGCATGGTTTGAATGCAATTAAAGCAGGTGCAAGTCGTCCTAAAAACATTGCCAAGTGGCAAGCGACCAAAGTGGGTGTACTTGGTGCAGGCATGATGGGCGCGGGTATTGCATATTCGACAGCAATCAAAGGCATTCAAGTTGTGCTAAAAGATGTCTCTGTGGAAAATGCTGAAAAAGGTAAAGCCTATAGCCAAAAACTATTGGATAAACGTGTTTCGCAAGGTCGTATGAGCGCGGAAAAGCGTGATCAAGTTTTAAGTTTAATTACTGCAACGGCTTCTGCAGAAGACTTAAAAGGCTGTGATTTGATTATCGAAGCTGTATTTGAAAATCAAGAATTAAAAGCCAAAGTGACTCAAGAAGCGGAACAATTTCTTGCCAATAATGGTGTCATGGCGTCAAATACATCAACATTACCGATCACGGGTTTAGCCAAAGCCTCTAAAGATGATACGCATTTTATTGGTCTACATTTCTTTAGTCCTGTCGATAAAATGCAACTGGTTGAAATCATCAAAGGTAAAAATACCTCTGCTGAAACCTTAGCAAAAGCCTATGACTATGTGCAACAAATTGGCAAAACACCAATTGTGGTCAATGATAGCCGTGGTTTCTTCACCAGCCGTGTGTTTGGTACATTTGTGCAAGAAGGTTTGCGTTTACTGCACGAGGGTGTACATCCTGCACGTATTGAGATGGCAGCACTAAAAGCAGGTATGCCTGTTGGCCCATTGGCGATTCAAGATGAAGTGGCATTAACGCTTTCTGAGCATGTGGCCAAAGAAACTCGTAAAGCCCTTCAGGCTGAAGGTAAGGATTTACCGCTTTCAGGTGCTGATGATGTTATTGAAACCATGATTCACACCTTTGAACGTAAAGGCAAGGCTGCGGGTGCTGGTTTCTATGAGTATCCTGAAGGTGGCAAAAAGCATCTTTGGGATGGCTTAAGCCACTGGAAGAAAGATGTTGATATTTCTGAACAGGAAATGATTGACCGTTTCCTATTTGTTCAGGCTTTAGATACCTTACGTTGTTATGAAGAACATGTCTTGGAATCTGTGATTGATGCCAATATCGGTTCAATTTTTGGTATTGGCTTTGCACCGTGGACGGGTGGTGCGATTCAATTCTTAAATCAGTATGGTTTAGAAAAAGCTTTGCTTCGAGCGAACTCGCTTGAAGCAAAATATGGCGAACGTTTTAAAGCACCGCAAAAGTTAATTGATCAAATTCCACATGGAAAGATTATCTGATTTTTATATATTGCTTTAAAAATTGTAGATGAATGTCTCAAGCATAGATTAGACAATGATTTGCACAGAAAGAGGTCAAGGACCTCTTTCTTTTTTCGAATAGATTTTGCTTTTTACAGAATAAAAGTGTATGAAAAATATGCAAAACCAGTTAATATCTGGCTACAGCTTTAGTACAAAAAATGTCAGTAACACTTATAAAATAAAGAGAGAAAAGCAATGTCACAAAATAAAACCGAAGATCAATATAATGCGATTGATTGGTTTAAAAAATGTTTAAGTAATTATGCCAATTTTTCTGGGCGTGCTCGCCGTAAAGAATATTGGTTCTTTGTATTGGTACAGTTTGCTGTGCTGATCATTGCAGCAATTATTGACTCAATCATTTTTAAGAAACCATCTGTATTGTATTTTATTAGTGCATTAGCGCTGATCGTGCCTTCAATTTCAGCTGCTGCTCGACGTTTACATGATACGGGAAGAACAGGTTGGTGGTACTTGATTGCTTTTGTTCCTTTTGGCGCTTTTGTTTTAATTTACTGGTTAGCTTCAGATACCAAACCTGAAACAAATCAGTGGGGTGGTCCTGCAAAGTAATTTTTGCAGATTAAAAAATAGGGCATTCGCCCTATTTTTTATGAATTAAATCAAGGTCATATTTTATCTATCAAGTGAATATTTTATAGGTTAAATCGTGATAAAAGTGGATTGATTTGGTGTGTGATGGTGTTGCTAAATTTGAAAAAATAGCAATAATCGAAGGACCGACTAAAGTCTGATACTTCCCTTATAAAAGGATTGGGAATTCACATGGATTTAATACAAAGCAATGGTCAACCCCGTTATGGGCGTTTTAAAGATGTGCCGAGTAAGATTAATGTTAATCAATATATCTACAAAACCCCGTATGGCAAAGTATTAACAGGTTGGCGTAAACATTTAAAATATAAAAAGTTTAAATTTTGTGGTATCCAGCATGAACACTATTCTATCGGTATCGCAATTGCCGATATTGGTTGGGCTGGGCACGGCTTTATTTATGTCTATGACCATTCAACGAATGAAGTTTTAGAATGGAATGCCAATACGATCTTAGGGCGAGGGACAAGCTTAGATGAGCAGCCTTTGTATAGCCAAAGTCACTTTAATAAATCACCTTTTGAATTTGAAATGCAACATGCCAATGGTGTGCGTTATATACGGGCAACTCGAAATGGTGAAGAGCAGTTAAAAGCCCGCATTTTTTGTGCAGGAACGGAACCTTTAAGCTTATGCAGTCCTAATGGTATTAATGGTTGGACTTATACGCAAAAGAAAACCACCTTGGCTGTAGAAGGCTTTTTTATCAGTAAAGACAAAGCACGTATAGATTTTAATGAAAAAACTTTGGCATCTCTCGATGACACCTGTGGATTTCTAAGACCCGAAACAGCATGGTTTTGGTTATCGTGTAACTTTTGGGATACGCAAGGAAACCGTATAGGCTTAAACCTCGCTTCGGGTGTAAACGAGAGTTTTGGCAATGAAAATTGTCTTTGGGTCAATGGTGTTCTATATGCAGTTGCCGATGTACTGTTTGAAAAGTTAGATGCAAACCTGTGGTCAATTCGCTCTTTAGACCAGAAATTAAATCTGACAGTAGAAACCGGCTGGCGGAGATTTGAAAACTTAAATTTACGTTTGGTGGGGAGTCAGTTTAGCCAATGGCAATCACGCATTAGTGGTACGGTCGAATCTGAAGTGGGTGAGTGTATTCAGTTAGATCAAGCCTATGGTTTGTTGGAACAGCATTACGCGAAATGGTAAGGCTGTTCTTATTTAAAGCTTTTTTAACCTTATAAAGCAGCCTTCCAAAATGCTTCACCTGCTTGAATCGGATCATTGGTTTCGGCCAAAACATCGACCCAAACCTGATATTGTCGAATCACAGGGTGTTGGCTCGGATGAAAGTCAGGCTTAAACCAATCTAAGTATTGTTCACGCATTGCTGATAATTTACCGTATTTGCCAAAAAACCATGGAATACCTTTGAGTGCAAATTGAGCACGTTGCAAACGACTGAATCCATCGTATTTGAGCATGACATTGGCACGGTAAAAGGTAAATCCAAACATTTGTAAAGTGACAAAGGCAAGCGCAAATTTACGTAAGTTTTCAGGAACTTCTCCAACCTCTTTCATGACATCAAAAGCGACATCTCGATGTTCCATTTCTTCGATTGAATGCCAAGCAAATAGAGCACGTACAAAAGGGTGAACCTCTGCTAAAGTCTCTTGTTTACTGTAAAAAGTTTCTGCCATTAATGCGGTAAGATGTTCTGCTGCTGCAGTCATGGCAATGTTGTACTGTTTGGAACGATGTTTCAGTATATGTTCGAAATGCGCACCCATAAATTTTACAAACTGATCAACAGGCATGCCTTGGTGCAGCATTTCTTCATTCATTTTGTCATGTGCAATACCGTGCTGTGCTTCCTGTCGAATAAAATCCGTGACACGTTGCTGTAAATCTGGATCGGTGATTTTGTCACGCAGTGCTCGAACACTTTGAATGAAATATCT
The DNA here is from genome assembly GCF_059422385.1 of Acinetobacter sp. GW821-FHT01E09. NCBI lineage: Bacteria > Pseudomonadati > Pseudomonadota > Gammaproteobacteria > Moraxellales > Moraxellaceae > Acinetobacter > Acinetobacter sp. GW821-FHT01E09. Next base: position 3,891,620 of record NZ_JBWKWU010000001.1, on the reverse strand, counting down.
TTCACCTACAGGAAAGGTCAAACTCAGCGCATCAAACATACGGGTACGAAAAGGGTCATTATCAAACCAAAAGCGTGGAACTTCATTCAATCTAAAATCTAAATTGCTGCGAACCACAGGGTCAACTTGGTGTTTTACATATGCATTCATTGTTTTATTTCTCGCATTATTCAGTTCAAATCCCTATTCAGGACAGAACTGATCGGTTTATATCAAGACAGCTATAGTCCAGCCTGCCAGAATGCTTCACCTGCTTGAATAGGATCATTGGTTTCAGCCATCGTATCGACCCAAACTTGATATTGTCGAATTACAGGGTGTTGGCTCGGATGAAAATCTTTTTTAAACCAGTCCAAATATTCATTTTTCATTGCAGATAAAATCCCTTTTTTACCGAAGAACCAAGGCAATCCTTGCGTTGCCATTTTTAAACGTTCTATACGGCTGAATCCATCATGTTTAAGCATGATATTGGCACGGTAGAGGGTGAAGTTGAACATCATTATGGTGGTAAAGGCTAAAGCAAATCGACGTAAGTTGTCGGGGACCTCACCAACTTGTTGCATCACATCAAAGGCGACATCTCGATGTTCCATTTCTTCAATAGAATGCCATGCGAGTAAGGCTCGGACATAAGGGTGTGCTTCAGATAAGGTTGCTTTATGGCGGTAAAATGTTTCTGCCATCAAAGCGGTGAGATGTTCAGCAGCAGCTGTCATCGCAATATTGTATTGAGGCGAGCGTTGGCTCAATTCAAATTTAAAAATCTTACTTAAAAGTTGGATAAATTGATCGACAGGCATGCCTTGATCTTTCATAACCTGATTCATTTTGTCATGCGCAATACCATGTTGGGCTTCTTGACGAATAAAATCAGCAACACGTTGTTGTAAATCTGGATCGGTGATTTTGTCACGGAAGAGTCGGACACTTTCTATGAAATAGCGTTCACCATCTGGGAAGGTCAGACTGAGTGCGTCAAATAGTCGTGTGCGGAATGGATCTCCACCAAACCAGAAGCGCGGTACTTCCTCAAGTTTAAAGTTGAGCTTGGTTCGAACCACTGGATCGACCTGATATGTAACTAATGCATTCATTTTATTTTACTTGCATCACTGTTGATGATTTCAGTATGTCGGGATTTTGCAAGTTTGTTTTGACAGATATTGCCATTTTTTATACATTTTACGACAAAATGAAAATTTGCAATGTCAATTTTCTAAGTTAAAGGATTAAAAAGAGTGCAAGACGATGCAGGAATTACAGATCCCAAATGGTTATTTTCATCTCTGGCAGATGTATCTGTCTGAACGAGGGATTGATCTTGCGACGCTTGATTTCTTACAAGCGGATGAAAAAAAACATTTAATTGGAATTTTGTCACAGCCGATTGATACACAATCTTCCTATTTCTTCTTTCATCAACTGATTGAAAAAACCAAACAAGCGCTAGATTGCCCTCAGATCGTTTTTGAAATGGCAGAATATGTGCGACCTGAGCATTTTGGTGTTTTGGGCTATATGGCATCACGAAGTACAACCGTGGCAGAAGCTTTACAAAATATTATGCGCTTTAGCCGTTTGGTGATTGATGGTGACGAAGTTATTCCAATGCAAATGCAGCTCAAGGGAGAATATGTACATTTAATTTGGCCCTTTCATCATGAAAAATATATTCTTATTAACGAATTTACCAATGCGTTAATGATGCATCTCGCGCGTAAAATTGTACCGCCAAATCAATTTCCATTGCATGCGGTGCATTTTGCTCATGCACCACAGATGGCAATCTATCATTATCAAAAGTTCTACGGCTGTGAAGTCTCTTTCCATCAACCGCAATATAGTTTTGTCTTAGCCTCAGCAGGTTTAAATTTAAAAATCCAACAGGCAGATCCATCCTTAATGCAGCTTTTGGTCAAACAAGCAGAGGAGGCTATTGCGTCTAAACCTCGCTATGAAACCATTGCTCAACGCTTACATTTGATTGTGGCAGAATATTTAAAGTTAAAACAACACGCCCCAAAAATCGAAGAACTTACTCAAGAACTTCATATATCCACACGGACTTTACAACGACAGTTAAGTGACTTACAGACATCGTTTAAAAAAATTGTAGAGATTGAAAGGATGAAGCGTTGTGAGTTTTTATTGGAAAGCCACATGCCGTTCAGTGAAATAGCGATGCAGTTAGGTTATTCAGATCAGTCAGCTTTAACCAGAGCATATAAGGCCTTTAGTGGGCAAACCCTGCTCGAGAAAAAACAACAGTTGAAGTCATCGTGAAAAACTGTGTAAAGAAAGTATACTTTAAAAACCAAACACTTAGATAGTATCGCTGCTATCTAAGTATTTGGTATGATTGTGATTTTTTAATTTATGCTCAAAACACAGGTTGATCTGATTGTTGAATTGGTTTTTTAAAACCATGATTCAGCATGATTTTAAGTTGTCTTTAACTTGGGAAATCTAAATACGATTGCCAAGACTGCAAATATTGCCAATACCCAACAATAGTAAATCGAACCAATCAGCTCAACAGGGGACAGTTTGGCAATTGAGCATGCAAGTAATAGTTGTGCACCGTATGGAATCAAGCCCTGAACCACACAAGAGAAAATATCCATAAATGCGGCTGCACGTTTGGGATCAACAGCATATTCTTTGGCAACTTCTCGTGCCATGTCTCCAGATAAGATGATGGCAACCGTATTATTTGCGACAAACACATTTGAGAAAACCACAAGGAAGCTAATTCCAATTTCTCCCGCACGTTGTTGACCGATTTTAAATCGACGGGTTAAGGCGTAAATACGTTGAATTAACCATTCTAAACCGCCTTCTTTTTGCATAATGGCAGATAAACCACCTAAGAACATAGAAAGTAAGGCAACCTCAAACATACCCACAAAGCCATCATAAATAGCGGCATTGTATTTAAGTAGGGTAAATTCAGGATTTTCAATGATGCCAAGACAACCCGAAAGTACTATTCCGATGGTCAGTACTGCAAGTACATGTAAACGTGTAAATGCTAAAAAGAACACGATTACATAAGGCAAAATAAGCCATAAGTTATAACTTTTATATTCAATAGTTTGTGCATGATGACTGGTCAAAATGTAAACCAATATAGTGATAATCGCAGCAGGCAGTGCAATCCAGATATTCACTCGAAATTTGTCACGCAGTTCTACATTTAGACTTCGAGTTGCTGCAATGGTGGTGTCTGAAATCATGGATAAGTTATCACCAAACATTGCCCCACTGACCACAGCACCAATTGCATAAATGGGCTGAATATCCGTTGCTTGAGAAAAACCAAAAGCAATCGGCGCACATGCAGCAATGGTTCCCATCGATGTTCCCATTGCCGTGGCAATAAAGGCGGAAATGATGAAAAGCATCGGCAGGACAAATTCAGATGGAATAATTGATAAACCAAATTGAACAGTGGAGTCCACACTACCGATGGCACTGGTTACGCTGGCAAAGGCACCTGCAAGCATAAAGACCATAAACATCAAAATTAAATTGGGATGGCTTGCACCATGCAAAAATGTTTCTATAGCGGCATTGATTTTCCCTCTATACAGCAGGATGGCTAAAATAATTGCAGGAAGAGCAGCAATAGGGGCTTTCACTTGATAAAAAGCAAACTCAGTACCAATGATCGTGTGATAAATACCACTGCCTAAAAAAATGGCTAAAAAAACAATAAGCGGCAAGAGCGCAAGCACGCTGGCTTGCACTTTAGCCTGAGAATGTGTGGTCATAAGAGGAGATAAAAAATCAGAATCCTGACTAGTATAAACAGCTTTTGCAATTTCTGAAAAATAATTAAGTGATGTAGGTGATAGGGTGTTTGGCTGTAGAGTGATGATTTAACTTTATTTTTTACTCATAATGATATTTTTTTACAAGCTTGAAAATAGGTAGCTTTGATCATTGTCCTCAACTTGAAAATAGCGCTAAATGTATCCATGGGTTGTTTTATTATTTGTGATATAAAACAAGATACGCGAGAGCGACTATGTGACTCTATCCTTTGAGTAAAAAATAGCGTTACAATGCAGTGTCTTGTATTTATACATTTGGATGATTAAACCGTAAATAAATCCATTTTGAATTTATTTACTGGTGTTTAATGATCTAAAAACTCCTCAAGTTTGAACAATTCAAGGAATGTACAATCCTATGTCACGTTTAGCCACTCGTTTTGCACAGCTTAAATCTCAACAGCGTAAGGCTTTGGTTTCTTATGTTATGGCGGGTGATCCTCAACCACATGTAACCGTACCATTGTTACATCAAATGGTTGCAGCAGGCGTAGACGTAGTTGAACTTGGATTGCCATTTTCCGATCCTATGGCAGATGGTCCAGTGATTGCACTTGCAGCAGAGCGCGCTTTAGCTGCGGGTACCAATACCTTTGATGCCTTGAATATGGTTAAAGAATTTCGCCAAAAAGACACAACAACGCCAGTTGTTTTAATGGGGTATTTAAACCCTGTTGAAGTGATTGGTTATGAAAAGTTTGTGGCTTATGCGAATGACTGTGGTGTTGATGGTGTACTTCTTGTGGATTTACCACCTGAAGAAGCACAAGATTTAGATGAAGTATTGCAAAAGTACAATATGGATCAAATCTTCTTGCTTGCACCAACCTCTACCGATGAACGTATTCAGCATGTAGTGAAACAAGCAAGTGGCTTTATTTACTATGTGTCTCTAAAAGGCGTAACGGGTGCAGCAACATTGGATACAACGGAAGTTGCAGCACGTATTGAAAAAATCAAAACCTTTACCGATATTCCAGTTGGGGTCGGTTTTGGGATTAGTGATGCCGCTTCTGCAAAAGCAGTAGGTCAAGTTGCTGATGCAGTGATTGTCGGAAGTGCTTTTGTCAAACCATTTGCAAATCTTGCACCAGAACAAGCTGTTGAAGCAGCAGTGAATAAAGTCAAGGAGCTTCGAGCCGCGCTCGATGAGTTAGTATGAATCAAGAAGTGAAATCAGGGAAAATCCTCAGCGCAACAACGCCGTGGACAGATCGTACAGTTCCAGGCATTCATATGCCTGACCAACAACAAACACTCAAAGCGACGTTTACAGAACCAACCATTGAGTGCCCTGAATGTCATGCACTCGTGACTCGTACTGCAATGTCTTTCAATGCCTATGTTTGTCCATCATGTGATGAACATTTGAAAATGAAAGCACGTGATCGTTTAAATTGGTTTTTTGATAATGTGACCACTGAACTTGGTCAAGAATTTGCTGCAAAAGATCCTTTACATTTTGTAGACAGCAAGCCTTATCCAGAGCGTATTAAAGAAGCGCAGGAAAAAACAGGTGAAACTGAAGCCCTTGTAGTGATGCAAGGTCAAGTTAAAAATATTGCAATGGTTGCATGCGCATTTGAATTCGACTTTATGGCTGGATCAATGGGTACTGTGGTCGGTGACCGTTTTGTACAAGCTGCTGAAAAAGCGATTAAAGACAAGCAACCACTGATTTGTTTTGCTGCTTCAGGTGGTGCTCGTATGCAGGAAGGTATGTTGTCTTTGATGCAAATGGCGCGAACCTCTGCGGCGATTCAAAAAATCAAAGATGCGCATCTTCCGTATATCGTGGTATTAACCCATCCAGTGTATGGTGGTGTAACAGCATCATTGGCAATGTTAGGTGATGTACATATTGCTGAACCTAAAGCGATGATCGGTTTCGCGGGTAAACGTGTGATTGAACAAACAGTACGTGAGAAGCTGGAAGAACCGTTCCAACGTGCGGAATTTTTGCTTGATCATGGTGTAATCGATCAAATTGTTCATCGTCACGCATTACGTGATACTGTATATCGTATTGTAGCGAAACTGATGAATTTGCCTTGAACAACCAAACAGCACCTTTAAATACTGATGATTTACAAACATGGCTCGATTATTGGAGCCATGTTCACGTTACAGGGATTGATTTAGGCTTAGAGCGCGTGATTCCTGTGGCAGAACAACTCGGGGTGATTAACCCTAAAGCCAAAGTGATTACCGTTGCTGGAACAAATGGCAAAGGTTCAACCACAACAACTCTCGCTGCGATTTTGAATGCGCAAGGGTTGAATGTTGGTTTATACCAGTCTCCACATATTTATCGTTTTAATGAACGGGTTAAGCTGGCTGGACAAGAAGTTAATGATCAAACTTTGATTGATGCTTTTGTTGCGGTTGATCAAGCCCGCCGTATTTGTAACTTATCTTTATCTTTTTTTGAAGCCACGACTTTGGCTGCATTTGTTATTTTTAAACAAAAACAATGTGATGTTTGGGTACTTGAAGTCGGTCTTGGTGGTCGTTTGGATGTGGTCAATGTGATTGATCCAGATGTGGCTGTGATTACCAATATTGGTTTAGATCATACCGATTGGCTGGGCGATACGATTGAAAAAATTGCTTATGAAAAAGCCGGTATTATCCGAGCAAATATCCCTGTTATTTTTGCCGGCGCACAAGATATACCACAAGCGATACAACATAAAATACAAGAAACCAATGCCACGCTGTATGCGTTAAACCATGACTATTTTTATGACAACTCAGAAGATGGTCAATCTTGGAATTTTGCAAGTTCAGGAACGACGTTAAAACTTCCTTTGGGACATTTGGCACTGGAAAATATTTCTACGGCTGTCGCTGCAATTTTGGTGAGCGGTTTAACGGTTTCACAACAGGCGATTTCGCAAGGTATTCAGAACGCACAATTGTCAGGGCGCTTTGAAATTAGAAAAATACACGATAAAACAGTAATTTTTGATGCGGGACACAATCCGCATGGTGTAGAATTTTTGTTAAAGCAATTGCGAAAATTCCTAGAATACAATAAACAGTACACAGAAGTTGTCTCTGTTTTTTCAATGTTGTCCGACAAAGATGTAGATTCTGTGGTCAAGTTGTTGAAAAATACTGTATTAAAGTGGAAAATTGCACCGTTAACTGTGCCTCGTGCGGCATCATTGGAACAATTACAAACTGCTTTACAGCATGAGACAGTTGAACAGTTTGATTGTGTACAAGCAGCATTTCAATCAGCGCTTGCAGAAACCAATAATAATCAGCTGATTTTGGTGTGTGGTTCATTCCATACCTTAGAAGCGGTCTGGGAGTATTTAGACGAATGTCAATGAATAACAAACAACGCTGGATGGGTGGTGTTGTTTTATTAAGTGGTGGTGTTCTATTGGCGGCATTGCTTCTAAAAGGTAAAGAAGAAATCCACCAAAGCCAAGCAGAGACACAGCCGACAAGCCAAGCTCAGCAAAATAAAGCGACACCTGCAGGTGAGCCTGTACAATTGCAGCCATTGACTGTCGATGTTGCGACTGAAAAACGTCTGTTAGAAGAGCAGAAGCGTGCCCGTGAAAAAGCGGTTGCTGAACAAGAAGCAAAAGCAGCAGATTTTTTACGTACGCAACAACAGGCAGAAGCAGATGCTGCACGTAAAGCAGCTGAAGAGTATGCCGCTGCAAATGCAAGACGTGGTGCAGCTGCTGCGGCAGCACAGGAAGGGGCTGATATTCCTCCTGAGCTGGTACAGGATGAAAAAGCCAAAGCACAACAGAAAGCAGCAGAGCAGAAAAAACTTGAACAGCAAAATGCTCAATTAAAGCAAAAAGCTGATGCTGAAAAAAAGTTAGCTGAGCAGAAGCGTCAAGCTACCGCAGAGGCAGATAAAAAAGCCGCTGAAGAAAAGAAACGTAAATTAGAAGAACAACAAAAAGCAGATGAAAAACGTAAGCTAGATGCTGAAAAGAAAGCCGCTGCTGAGAAAAAGCAAGCGGAAGACAAGAAAGCAGAAGCGGATAAAAAGCACAAAGCACAAGAAGAAGCAAAGAAAAAAGCGGAAGCTGAAAAAGCACGTGATTTGCTTGAAAATGGTGATAAGCAATGGATGGTACAAGTTGCGCTTGCCGCCAATGAAGCCAATGCAGATGCTGTCGCTGCTAAACTACGTGCCAAGGGCTACAAAGTGACCAAGAGTCCAACCTCAAAAGGTATTCGTATTATGGTTGGACCATCGAAAGATCGAGAGACTGCGGATTCAGCACGTAAGAAGATCAATTCTGATGCGAGTCTAGGCATGAAGTCGGCTTGGGTAATCGAGTGGGTACCTCTAGACCGACGTTAAACGCTATGAGTTAGGTATTTGTGGTTAAAGATGGATTCGCGAGCTGCTCACGGATCCATTTTATATTTTCAGGGGTAAAAAGTTTTTCAATATTGCCCCAGATTGGATGAAAGCCATAACCGCCATGCTTCATTTCATTTAAAGCATTATTCACAGACCAGTTCTCAAAAATAATCCGGTACATTGCAACACTTGCCCCAGTACGATCAGAACCATGATAGCAATGGATTAAAACCTTCTGGTTGTGGGCTTTTGCGATTTGAATTGTTTTCATGACATTGAGTAGATCATGACGATCAATTGCCCAAGTATTGATCGGGATATGAACCAATTGAAAATTCTGTTTTGAAAAGACGGTTTTATCTTTATTGCGACTTCTTAAATTAATTACCATATCAATTTGATTGGTTTTTAACTCAGGAATAAGTTCAGCACTGGGTTGTTCACTACGAAAAACGGTGTCACTGATCCGATAAAAATTATACTGTGGAGCAACGATAGTTCCCCATTGCTTTGGACGCTCATGATCTGGAAGTGCAGCAGTTGTCATACAGGCTGAAAGCTGTACGCTGAGTGCGAAGATAGTGGTATAACGTAATAATTGAGATTTAAGCATGTTTTAAATATCGGTCTAGTTCAACAGGATCGTGGGCACAGATAATTTCAATTTTTGCTTCATTCTGTGCAAGCTGTTGCAGTTGTGATAATGTTTTTAAGCGCAATGTATTATCTTCCGCTAGGAGATATTCAATTTTGTCGAGCGCGCGTAATTTATTCTTAGGGTTGAGTTCTAGATGATTAAAATAAGCATCGCCACAGAACAATAACCATCTATCTTGTTGTTTGATTGCTATACCGCAATGCCCTACAGTATGACCGACTAAAGGAATCAATAAAATTTCATCATTGAAAATATTAAAACCTTGAACTTTTTGGAAGTTAAACCATGCTTCGCCGTTTTTAGGTTCAAGAAAATTCCAGTAACGATGATTTTTAAATTGTTGTGGTCGATAACGCAATTTATTCATGACTGAAAGTTTTTGTGCTGCATTAAACTCACTAGATAAGATGTGCACTGTGGCATTGGGAAAGTCTGAAATACCACCTGCATGATCTAAGTCTAAATGACTGACCAAAATATGTTGAACATCGGATGGTTTAAAACCCAATTGTTGAATTTGAGAAATGGCTGTGAGATTGAAATCAGCTTGTATGCCACTGATTTTAGTAAAAGCTTTACCTAAACGGGTTTGTGGATGTAGGTAGTCTTGCATCCCAAAACCGGTATCGACCAATACAAGACCTTTGTCTGTTTCAATCAATAGGCAATGGCACACCATTTTGCCATACAAACCTTTTTGTCCGTATAGTGGTGCACACATCGGACACATGGTTCCACAATGTAAATGATGTACCTTATAAATCATAATTAAGCATTTGTTTTTAGGATTGTGCTTTGTTTATAAACTGAATTGAGAAAAATACCAATCTAAAAATGCAATTGTTGTGTAATTGATAGATCTCAAATCACAGCTCATGGAATGGTGATTTTTAAGCGTTTACGTGTTGAAAAACCAGAGCCGTTGTTTCCCCAGACTGAAACAATATAAGTTTCATTTTTTAATAAACACGGTTTTGCTGTGGGGTGTTGGAATGCACTTCCCCAAATACTCAGTTCATCATTGATCCCTTTTTTGAGCCTGATCTGTTGCTTATTATTTGCTTGATGAATGCTTACTTGATGAGTATTAACCTGTTGCCGATCTTCAGGGTGAAGCATGTGGGGATGTTCAATTTCACAAAGAAGAGTATGATTTTGTATAGATTGAATTTTTAGCTTATTGAAACCTAAATAATATTCACCTAAGAAAATGTTTTCTAAAATGATTTCATGCTGTTCACGATAAATATGAACATTAGGTGATTTAATAAAGGGATAACTGATAACTAGCCCAAGAATAATGACCAAGACATAAAGAATTTTTTTCATATTTAATCTAAGTTTTAAAGAAGTTAAATAATTTAATTTTTTTCAAGGGCATGTTCGATAATTAAATAGCACATCTCTCTTAAACAAATATTTCGAGTTTCAAACTGCAAGACCAAGCGTTTTAGTTCATTGACTGCTAAAAAGAACTGAAAATTTTTTGCTAAGGAATTTTTAACGAAAGAGACATGTAACACAGTAACTTGTGATTCCGGTGTCCAAGGCTTTTCAACAAATAAAATTTGATCATTTTGTACATTATTAATATTTAATAATGTGGTGAATAAATCCATCGCATCTTACTTCTATCAAGCCTTGATTCTTTAATCACTCATCAATGATTAAATGCAGTTCGGTGCTTATTCAAAAGCGCTTACATCACCTACACCACGACGGATAATTTCAGGGTTCGCTCCTGATAAATCAACGATACTGGTGGTGGTTAAGGTACCTAAACCACTGTCAATAAACACATCAATACGTTTTTCCAATAATTGTTCAATATCGTAGGGATCATCCATTGGTGCATCTTGACCAGGTAAAATCAAAGTACTGGTCAGTAAGGGTTCTCCCAACTCTTTTAATAGCATCTGACAGACGGGATTACTTGGAACACGTAAGCCGATGGTTTTTTTCTTGGGATGCATCAAGCGTCGTGGAACTTCACTGGTTGCGGGTAAAATATATGTGGTTACGGCTGGGGTATTGGCTTTAAGTAGACGATACATTGCATTGTCTACTTTGGCATAGGTTGCAATATCAGATAAATCTGCACAGATAATTGCGTATTGATGCTTTGCCCCAAGACCGCGGATCTGAGCAATACGCTCCATTGCACTTTTATTTCCAATCTGACAGCCGATTGCATAAGCCGCATCAGTTGGGTAAACCACAACATCACCTGCTCGAATTCTTTCGACTGCTTGGCTGATTAAACGTGGTTGAGGATTGTCAGGATGTACTCTTAAATGCAGCATATTTATTCTCCTGATTTATTGTTAATTCAATTATTACTTGGGAAAGTAAATCGTTGCAATCAATGTTTTAAAAAAATTACGGGTTTAATCAAGATCGTTACGATTAAATTCAGTGCTTTGTAATGTTTTGCCACCTCGAGTACATAGACAAATACACTGAATGAAGTGTTTTGCATCGCGTGGAAGTTTGGCTTTACCTGAAAAAAAATCCTGAACTTGTGCATAAACACTGTCTTTAAATGTCGAGCCGTCACCACCTTCACCAGTCAGATTATCCAGCGAAACTCGAAATTTTCGTCCAAATGCTTTGGAAAATAACCATTCAATGGCTTGAGGCTTGATTTCAACCTGCTCAAATAAGGCTTGTTGTTCAGCTGTACGACCATCGGGTGCATACCAATAACCGAGATCAGGCAATAAACGGCGTTGTTCTCCGGCAATGCTCCAATGACTGATTTCATGCAGGGCGCTGTTGAAAAAACCATGTGCAAACTGAATACGGGCAGGGTTGTGTTCGCTAGCAGGGAAATACTCTGGTTCAAAATCACCACGAACAAGCGTCACATTTAGGTGGGAAAACCAGTGATTAAAGTGTAAGATAAGCCAATCAACGTGTTGCACTTCTGTTTGTAAGTTAGCCCATGATAAGCGTTGCACATCGGCGGCTTGCAATGTGTTTTCAGAAGTTGAATGCGTATTGAATTGTAATGAAGTAGTGACTTCAGGTTGCGGCTGCAACTGATGCATGGCTTGTATTACTCAAGAGATCTGTCTAAATAAGTACAAAATTGTATCTTAATCTTTGACAGAGTACTTATGAATTTGTAGAATTGCCGCCTTAATTATGTCAGCAAATACCTTTCCGGCACAGATAGAGCCGTTTAAATGGGCTGAACAAGGCTTTACATGGTCAGGTACCCTGCCATTGTCTCGCTTTGTTCGTATTTCCCGTGAAGCTGTTGGATCAATTGATGATCAATTGATCAATATAGACTGTAAGCTATCAATGGATGCGTATCATCGTATTGTTTGGCTAGATGGTCATGTAGATACTAAAGTTCCAATGGAATGTCAGCGTTGTCTGGATTCTGTTGAAATTACACTAGTTTCTGACTTCCATTTGGCTTTAATAGATGATGAGTCACTGATAGAGCGCTTGGATGAGGATGCTGATTTCATCGTACTAGGTGAAAGTGAAGCAACAATTAAAGGGGATTATTTAACCAATACTCCTTCGACTGTTGATTTACTTGCACTTTTAGAAGATGAATTGTTATTGTTGATGCCTCTGTCTCCTAAGCATGACGCTTGTGAACATAAGCATCAACCAGCCGTTCAGGACACTGTTGAAGAAAAACGGGATAATCCGTTTGAAGTTTTGGCAGGTTTGAAGGGTAAACTTAACTAAATTTTGTGTTATACTGTTAAGTTAAGACAACCGAATTTGTTCTGATCCATTTTTTCGATTTGTAAGGAGCCATCATGGCCGTTCAGCAAAACCGTAAAAGTCGCTCTCGCCGTGACATGCGCCGTTCACATGACGCTTTAACCGAGAATGCATTAACTGTAGACCAAACTACTGGTGAAACTCACCGTCGTCACCACGTGACTAAAGATGGTTTCTACCGTGGTCGTCAATTATTCGCTAAAGCAGCTGATGCTGAATAATTGGTGAACTATTAAGCGCAAGCTTAGTAAAAAAATGGGAGCGAAAGCTCCCTTTTTTTGTTTTCAATGACTGGGTTTTTTGTTGTATTTCGCAATTAAATAAATTTTTTTTTAATGTAAAATTGCGCCATCGGAAACGATCAAGATTAAATAAGGGACTTTTTATATGTCTGCCAAACGACTCGAACAAGCAGCTCAAGCAACAAAAACTGCATTTTTGTTTCCAGGTCAAGGTTCACAAAAAGTGGGTATGCTTGCTGAACTTGCAGAACAGTTTAGTGGTGTACAAGAAACCTTTACTGAAGCATCAGATGCCATCGGTTTTGATTTATGGCACATTGCACAAAGCGGTGAAGGTTTAGATCAAACTGAAAATACCCAACCTGTTTTATTGACAGCAAGTATTGCTTTATGGCGTGTATGGTTAGATCTTGGTGGTGTTGTACCAAAATACCTCGCAGGTCATTCATTAGGCGAATACAGTGCTTTAGTTGCTGCAGAGTCGATGACTTTGGCAGATGCAGTCAAGTTGGTAAATTTACGCGGTAAATTGATGCAAAGTGCTGTGCCTCAGGGGCAAGGCGCGATGGCGGCTATTCTCGGTCTAGATGACGCGAAAGTACTTGAACTGTGCGAGCAAGCCAATGTTCAAGGCCGTGGTTCTGTTGAAGCTGCAAACTATAATGCACAAGGCCAAGTTGTTATCGCAGGTGATAAAACTCTAGTCGAAGCTGTCATGACCGTTGCCAAAGAAAACGGCGGTAAAGCAATTGCATTACCTGTATCTGTACCATCACATTGTTCTCTAATGAAACCTGCTGCCGAACAGTTTGCAGAAGCTTTGGAACAAACTGCCATTGAGCTACCAAGCATTCCTGTAATACAAAATGTCAATGCTGGAATCGCGACAGATACAAGCCAATTACGCTTAGCATTAACAGCGCAATTGTATCAGTCAGTACAGTGGACTAAAACCATGCAATTCATCCAAGACCAAGGTATTCAGTATGTTGCTGAATGTGGTCCAGGTAATGTATTGGCGAATTTAGCAAAACGTTTACCAAATATCGAAAAAGCATTTCCACTCGATACACAAAGTCGTATGGAAGATGCACTGAATGCTATCTTAGTGGCTGAAGGGAAAATTGCATGACACAAGAACGCAAAGTCGCATTAGTGACAGGCGCGAGCCGAGGGATTGGTGCTGCCATCGCTCAGCAATTGATTCAAGACGGTTATTTTGTTGTAGGTACGGCAACATCAGCAGCGGGCGCAGAAAAACTTTCAACAGTTTTTGCTGAAAATGGTGCAGGTGCATTACTTGATGTACGTGATGGTGCTGCAATTGATGCATTGGTATCTGACATTGAACAAAAATATGGTTCAGTGATGATACTTGTGAACAATGCAGGGATTACCAAAGACAATTTATTGTTACGTATGTCTGAAGATGATTGGGACGATATTCTCAATATTCATCTTAAAGCTGTATTCCGCTTATCTAAACGTGTATTGAAAGGCATGACCAAAGCGCGCTTTGGACGCATTATCAATATCAGTTCTGTTGTTGCGCATTTTGCTAACCCAGGACAAGCCAACTATTCTGCTGCAAAAGCAGGGATTGAAGCTTTCAGTCGCAGTCTTGCAAAAGAAATGGGAAGCCGTCAGATTACAGTCAACTGTATTGCGCCTGGTTTTATTGCAACAGAAATGACTGAGCAGTTAAGTGAAGATATTCGCAAAAAAATGAGTGATCAAGTTGCGTTAAACCGATTTGGTCAACCAGAAGATATTGCAAATGCAGTAAGTTTTTTGGCTTCTGACAAAGCCAGTTACATTACAGGCACAGTATTACACGTAAATGGTGGTTTATACATGGCGTAATGCGATGTATAAACTTTGAAAAAAGTAAATATTCAATTAAACTATCAGGCAATTAAAAGCCGCCACAAGCAATGAGGAGAATTCCTGTGAGCGATATCGAACAACGCATTAAACAAGCTGTTGCAGAACAATTAGGTATCAAAGCTGAAGAAATCAAAAACGAAGCATCTTTCATGGATGATTTGGGTGCTGATTCTCTAGACCTAGTAGAACTTGTTATGTCTTTCGAAAATGACTTCGACATCACTATTCCAGATGAAGATTCTAACGAAATCACAACTGTTCAATCAGCTATCGACTATGTAACTAAAAAACTTGGTTAATGTGTTGATTGTATAGCACGTTGTTGTTATACGTAAAAAGACCACCTTTAGGTGGTTTTTTTATGCCTGAATTTAGCTGTGTTGAGTGCATGCATGCTTGGCGATCCTTAACCTAAAAAAGCAATTAAATAAGTTTAAAATCAAAAGCATTGGTTACATACCGTTACCTTTTTATCACCAATGACAACGCACACCCTGACGCTTTTTCGCTATAAAAATAGAGTTCTTAAATTTGTATAACAGTTCACAGTAATACATTCTCAGTAAAACAATTTTCAATAATGATATGGAGTACGACATATGGGTCTTTTTGATTTTATTAAAGGAATTGGCAAGAAAAATACTGCACCAGCTGAGCCACAAGCGGCACCAGCAACGCCAGCAGAACCATCTGCACAAGAAATTGCCAATAAGTTGTTGGGGCACATTAAAGCGTTAGGCTTGCCAGTAACAGGGCTTTCTGTAAGTTATAATAGTACTTCTGATTTGGCCACGATTCACGGTCAGGTACAAACTCAGGCTGATAAAGAGAAAATCATTCTTGCTGTGGGGAATATCGACCATGTGGCGCAAGTTGATGATCAAATGACAGTGGCAGCACCTGAGCCTGAAAGTAAGTTTTATACGGTTAAATCAGGTGATAATTTGTCTAAAATTTCAAAAGAATTTTATGGTGATGCCAACCAATATAATAAAATTTTTGAAGCAAACCGCCCATTGTTAAAAAATGCGGATGATATTTTCCCAGGACAAGTTTTACGTATTCCTGCATAACATTTGTTCGCTGATCTTTGATCATAAAAGGCACTTCGGTGCCTTTTCTATTTTTAAATGATTTTGTTTTTATTTTAGTATTTGTTGTTTGGTGTATTTTGAAGGAGAAAAGAATTTCGTTGCAATCAGTGGATCTTAAAAAAAAGACCACATCAAGCTTGGATGTGATCTTTTGGAGTTAGTTAGCTCTAATCTAAAAAATTCAATATTGCATATTATTTATTAGGTTGTGGGGTAAGACGAAGATAAGGCTTAACCGCCGTATAACCTTTTGGGAAGCGTTCTTTAAGCTCCGCTTCATCTTTGATCGACGGGACGATGACAACATCTTCACCATCTTGCCAGTTTGCAGGTGTGGCAACTTTATAATTGTCAGTTAGTTGTAATGAATCAATCACACGGAGAATTTCTTTAAAATTACGTCCAGTTGATGCAGGGTAGGTAATGATTAAGCGAACTTTCTTATTGGGATCAATAATAACTAAAGAACGTACGGTGAGGGTTTCGCTGGCATTTGGATGAATGAAATCATACAGCGTCGATACCTTACGATCTTTGTCTGCAATGATTGGAAAGTTTACAGTGGTATTTTGTGTTTCATTGATGTCGTTGATCCAACCTTTATGTGATTCAACATCATCGACTGAAAGGGCTATGGCTTTTACCCCACGCTGTTCAAACTCATCTTTTAATTTTGCGGTATAGCCCAACTCAGTGGTACATACTGGCGTATAATCGGCAGGGTGTGAGAATAAAACACCCCAACTGTCGCCTAAGTAATCATAAAACTTAATTGGACCTTCACTAGATTCCTGAGTGAAATCTGGTGCAATGTCACCTAATCGTAAAGTCATTTTGAAACCTCAATATCTAAAAATGTTGTTTGTTATTTGGCTCGTCCAAACTACTATTACCCAGTTTTTTTATAATTAAAAATAGTGTTTTTGTATTTCTTTATGAAGAAAATAGATATTAATAAAAGAAGCATATGAAAAAAACATAGAATTGATCTCTACCTCACTGCAAATATCGGTTAAATTTGCTACATTAATGCGCCTTAGTTGATACGTGCTAGAACTAATCGTCAGATTTTTTTGATTGGATTTGTGCAAAACCCTTGTACTTCAAATTTCTACCACCATAATATCGTCTGAGAAAAATTTATTTCACAAAGATTTAGAGAGTTTATATGTTGGCAAGTCTGATCGGAGGAATCTTCGGTACTAAAAACGAGCGCGAACTAAAACGTATGCGTAAAATTGTCGATAAGATCAATGCGCTCGAGCCGACGACATCTGCACTCAGCGATGCAGACTTATCTGCAAAAACTGAAGAATTCAAACAAAGATATAAGAAAGGTGAAAGCCTAGATAAATTAATGCCAGAAGCGTTTGCGGTGTGTCGTGAAGCAGCAAAACGTGTCATGGGTATGCGTCATTATGATGTGCAGCTCATTGGTGGTATTACTTTGCATGAAGGAAAAATTGCAGAAATGCGTACAGGTGAAGGTAAAACCCTGATGGGTACTTTGGCTGTATATTTAAATGCAATTAGTGAACAAGGTGTTCATGTCATCACGGTCAACGATTACTTGGCACAACGTGATGCTGAATTAAACCGTCCGCTTTATGAGTTCTTGGGTTTAAGCGTTGGTGTAATCTATTCGATGCAATCGCCGATAGAGAAAGCTGAGGCATATCGTTCAGATATTACTTACGGTACCAATAATGAATTTGGTTTCGATTATCTGCGCGATAACATGGTTTTCTCTATGGCAGAGAAAAAGCAACGTGGTTTGATTTATGCGATTATCGATGAGGTCGATTCGATCTTGATCGATGAAGCACGTACACCGTTGATTATTTCGGGTCAAAGTGATGACTCATCACAGCTTTATGTTGCAATCAATAGTATTCCACCAAAGTTGCATGCTCAAAAAGAAGAAAAAGTCGCAGATGGCGGTCATTTCTGGATTGATGAAAAGCAACGCCAAGTTGAAATGACTGAAGTCGGTTATGAAACTGTTGAAGATGAATTGATTAAAATGGGCTTGTTGGCTGAAGGCGAAAGCTTATATTCACCATCAAATCTAAATCTGGTTCATCACGTGTCTGCTGCAATTCGTGCACATTTCCTTTATCAACGTAATGTTCACTACATCGTACATGATGGTGAAGTAATCATTGTCGATGAGAATACTGGTCGTACCATGCCAGGTCGTCGTTGGTCTGAAGGTTTGCACCAAGCTGTTGAAGCCAAAGAAGCGTTAGATGTTCAACCTGAAAACCAAACTTTAGCAACAACCACATTCCAGAACTATTTCCGTTTATACAAAAAGCTTTCAGGTATGACAGGTACTGCTGATACTGAAGCTGCGGAAATGAAAGAAATTTATGGTTTGGATGTGGTGCTTATCCCAACCCATCGTCCGATGATTCGTAATGACCAAAACGATTTAATTTATTTAAACCGTAATGGTAAATACAACGCAATTATTGAAGAAATTCAGAAAATTCATGAAGCAGGTGTTGCACCTATCTTGATTGGTACTGCAACTATCGAGGCTTCAGAGATTTTATCTGATAAGTTACGAGATGCGGGTATTACCCACGAAGTCTTGAACGCTAAACAACATGAGCGTGAAGCAGACATTATTGCTCAAGCGGGTTCACCGCGTGCAGTGACCATTGCAACCAATATGGCAGGTCGTGGTACCGATATTTTGCTTGGTGGTAACTGGAAAGCAAAACTTGCCAAAATTGAAAACCATACTGCGGAAGATGAAGCTCGTCTTAAAGCGGAATGGGAGCAAAACAATGAAATGGTGTTAAGTTCAGGTGGTTTACACATCATCGGTTCTGAACGTCATGAATCACGTCGTATTGATAACCAGTTGCGTGGTCGTTCTGGTCGTCAAGGTGATCCAGGTGTTTCACGGTTCTTCTTGTCATTAGAAGATGATTTGATGCGTATTTTCGCGGGTGATCGCGTTGTTGCAATGATGCGTGCGATGGGACTACAAGAGAATGAAGCCATTGAGCATAAAATGGTGTCGCGTTCTATTGAAAATGCACAACGCAAAGTTGAAGCACGTAACTTTGACATTCGTAAAAACTTGTTGAAATACGATGATGTAAATAACGAACAACGTAAAATTATTTACTCTCAACGTGATGAAATTTTAGAAGAAAGCTCACTTCAAGATTATATTGAAGAAATGCATCGTGAAGTCGTAAAAGGCTTAATCGAAACCTATATTCCACCTGAATCAATCCATGATCAATGGGATATTCAAGGGCTTGAAAATGCATTGAATGAAGACTTAGGCATTAATCTTCCTGTAAATCAATGGTTGGAAGAAGATCGTCGTCTTGATGAAGAAGCCTTGGTTGAACGTATTTCTGATGAGATTGTCACACGTTACCGTAATCGTCGTGAACAAATGGGCGATGATACTGCTGCGACACTTGAACGTCACTTTATGCTGGGTTCTTTAGATCGTCACTGGAAAGACCATTTGGCTGCGATGGACTATTTGCGTCAAGGGATTCACTTACGTGGTTATGCACAAAAGAACCCTGAACAAGAATATAAGAAGGAAGCCTTCAATTTATTCGTCAATATGCTGGGTGTGATTAAGTCTGACGTGGTTACTGATATTTCTCGTGTGCATATCCCAACACCTGAAGAGCTTGCTGAAATGGAAGCTCAACAACAGGCTCAAGCTGAATCTATGCGTCTTAACTTTGCACATGATGAAGTGGATGGCTTAAGCGGTACGGTTAGTAATGAGATTGTTGATGCACAATTCACTGATAGTGATGAGATTGCAGCACCAGAAAGCCGTAATGCACCTTGTCCTTGTGGTTCAGGTTTGAAATACAAGCAATGTCACGGCAAAATCTAATTGAGTGAATAGACCCTGAAAAGTGTTACAAAAAAGCAGAACAATTGTTCTGCTTTTTTTACAAGTTATTACCATGCGTTAATTTTTATTGCAGGAAATGTGATTAAGTGGTATTAAGTTGCTCAATTGGAAAAGATCTTTGGGAAGATAATGAAAAAATTATTAAAACCTTTATTTGTTGCAACTTTAGCAGTTCCAGCATTGGCATTTGCAGATACGGCACCACAAACGACGACAATGGAAAAAGTACAAGCTGCTACAGGCGCAGTGACAGCCCAAGCAGAAGTAAAAAATGAAACCACGACTGTAATCAGTCCACGTACTGGTATTCGTTATACTTTAGGTAATACAGGCGGACGCCCAATTATTTTAAAAACTGCGGCGATTGCAGCGGTAACACCTGCTACGGTTAATCGCGTTGTTGCTTCAAATCCAGCATTGTCAGTATCTAGTCAAGAAAAAGTAAAGCAAGCATTATTGGCTGCGGATACCACGACTGCTGTTCAACAGTAATATGTTGCTGATGTAATGAAAGCCAGTATATTTACTGGCTTTTTTATTTTATATTCAAATGAATAAGCTTTTCTTATAGTAAAAATAAATAAGCATTTTAATAAGCTCGATTTTTATAGAGAATTCTAATAAGCTGTATTTTCATTTTAATTCATGTGGACATTTGAAAATGGCTGTTGGTGACGTGTCTATGCCGCATATGCATGTGGTACAAGGTGTAAAAATTGGCTCTGCTGAGGCGTATGTCCGTTATCCAAATCGACGAGATTTAGTTATTTTTGAATTTGCACAAGGTACCAATGTTGCGGGGGTATTTACCCAAAATGCATTTTGCGCAGCGCCAGTTCATGTGTCGAAAGCGCATTTAGCACAAGCTAATCCACGATATTTGGTCATCAATACTGGGAATGCTAATGCAGGTACAGGAAAATTGGGTATGCAAAATGCACAATTGACCTGTTTAAAACTTGCTGAGTTAGCGCAGGTAGAAGAATTTGAGGTATTGCCATTCTCTACAGGGGTCATTGGCGAACAACTGCCGATTGAGCGTTTAACGCAAGGTTTACAGCCCGCACTAAATAGTTTGAATGACGCTTCATGGACAGATGCTGCGACTGGGATCATGACCACGGATACCACATCAAAAGGCGCCTCAGAACAGTTCGAGCTTGATGGTATAACGTATACAATGACTGGGATTTCTAAAGGTGCAGGCATGATTCGCCCCAATATGGCGACCATGCTGAGTTTTGTTGCAACCGATGCGCCAATTGCACGAAATCTTGTGCAAAAAATGTTAAAAATTAGCGCAGACCAATCATTTAACCGGATTACTGTGGATGGTGATACTTCTACCAATGATTCATGCATCTTTGCTGCAACAGGCATGGCTGGCGGTGTAGAAATTAGCAGTGAAGATGATGCACGCTATACGGTGGTCTTGGATGTTTTATCGCGTGTGATGAAGCGTTTGGCACAACTGATTATTCGTGATGGAGAAGGGGCAACCAAATTCATTACTATCACGGTTGACGGTGGAAAAGACACACAAGAATGCTGCGATATTGCTTATAGCATTGCTCATTCACCATTGGTTAAAACGGCAATTTTTGCGTCTGATCCAAACTGGGGGCGTATCCTTGCTGCGATTGGTTATGCTGGCGTGAAAGATTTGGATGTTGAAAAAATTCAAGTCTGGTTAGACGACGTGCAAATTTGTAAAGATGGTGGTGCCGCTGAAGACTATACCGAAGAAGCTGGTGCACGGGTAATGTCACAGACAGAAATGACCATTCATGTAAACCTTGGTCGAGGACAGGCCAAAGATACGGTCTACACCTGTGACCTATCCTATGATTATGTGAAAATTAATGCGGACTATCGTTCTTAACTACTGATTTTTTAAGGAGCCTCATTCGTGAGGCTTTTTTATAACAAAACATTTTTCGTGGTGAATTTATGTGCGCTAAACCGTACAATCAATTCACAAGTGTATAAACGCTAGCATGATGCCAGCGACAAGGAAAGAGAAGACCTCTTATGAATGATGCGAATAATTTAATTGCCAACGAAGCAAAATCGGTTGTGCAAGCGCATTTAGATCGTTTAGGTGAACCTAAGGACAATAGTCTGAGTCCAGCGGTAAAACAGCAGAAGTTTGCGCAAATTAAAGCTGAGTTGCAAAAGAACAATGCTGTTTTGGTGGCACATTATTATTGTGATCCAGATGTACAAGAACTTGCGGAAGCGACAGGTGGTTGTGTTTCTGATTCTTTAGAAATGGCACGTTTTGGACGTGATCATGAGGCATCTACTCTGGTGGTCGCTGGGGTTAAATTTATGGGAGAAACCTCAAAAATTCTTTCTCCTGAAAAAACAGTCCTTATGCCAACTTTGGAAGCAACCTGTTCGCTTGATCTCGGTTGTCCTGTAGATGAATTTACCGCATTTTGTGATGCGCATCCTGAGCATACTGTTGTGGTCTATGCCAATACCTCAGCAGCAGTTAAAGCACGTGCAGATTGGGTAGTGACTTCAAGTTGTGCTGTAGAGATCATTGAACACTTAGACAGTTTGGGCGAGAAAATTATTTGGGCACCAGATCAACATTTAGGCCGTTATATTCAAAAGAAAACCGGTGCTGATATGTTGCTTTGGGATGGTGCTTGTATCGTGCATGAAGAGTTTCGTGCCCGTGGTATTGAAAAGATGAAAGCGCTGTATCCGAATGCAGCTGTATTGGTGCATCCTGAGTCACCAGAATCCGTGATTGATATTGCGGATGCGGTGGGAAGTACCTCACAACTGATCAAAGCAGCTCAAACATTGCCACAAGACACTTTAATTGTGGCTACAGATCGTGGCATTTTCTATAAAATGCAACAAGCTGTACCGCATAAGACCTTGATTGAAGCACCTACAGCAGGTGAGGGTGCAACTTGTCGTTCTTGTGCGCATTGCCCGTGGATGGCAATGAATGAATTAGATGGTATTTTGGCAGTTTTGCAAAAGGCCGATCAAGAAATATTCGTAGATGCTGCTTTGGCTGAACGTGCTAAATTACCTTTAGATCGTATGTTGAACTTTAGTGCTCAATTAAAACGATAGAAATTGTATAAAAAACATCTGAAATGTTTGATTAATATACATTTGACGTGTTTTTTTAACTTTTTTTCAAGATAGGTGTTGACGTCTTGTGGCGTCACGCCTAGAATGCACACCGTACCGCACGATGTGCGATACACAAAAGCTGAGATGAACGGAGCATAGCACAGCCTGGTAGTGCACCTGGTTTGGGACCAGGGGGTCGTAGGTTCGAATCCTACTGCTCCGACCAATTCTTCAAGGCAAGTTAATCTGTGATATTAGTATCATTGGTCATGCGCCTGTAGCTCAGTTGGATAGAGCATCCGCCTTCTAAGCGGATGGTCACAGGTTCGAATCCTGTCAGGCGCACCATATGTTGCTTGATACTATAGATCCTAAAACTTAATGTGACGGTGGATGTAGCTCAGTTGGTAGAGCCCCGGATTGTGATTCCGGTTGTCGTGGGTTCGAGCCCCATCATTCACCCCAATTCCTTAAGTTTGTTGTAAATTCGGAGCATAGCACAGCCTGGTAGTGCACCTGGTTTGGGACCAGGGGGTCGTAGGTTCGAATCCTACTGCTCCGACCATTTAAGTATCAGCTTAAATATAAATTATCCGCTTAAAGGCGGTTTTTTTATGCCTGAAATTTGTGTTTGTCAACGAAGCGTCAAATTCTATAGATCTAAAAAAAGATCTCCGTAGAGATCTTTTTTAATAAAGAGAAGATTATCAAGGAATAATAATCACCGCAACACGACGGTTTTCAGCTTTATTCTCTTCTGAATCATTTGATTTAAGTGGCTGGTCAGCCCCTTTTCCAATCACTTGGATATTTTGTGGATTAAATTTTTGCTCAATGAATATATTTGAAACATTTTGAGCACGTTCTTTGGATAATTTTAAATTGTATTCAGGATTTCCGATATTATCGGTATGACCTACAATTTTAAGTTTATCGAGATGATATTTATTTAATTGCGTGGCTAAACGAACCAATTCAGTTTGGCGCTCGGTATTAATATTTGACTCGTTAAAACCAAACAATAAACGTTCTGGTAGACCTAGACTCCAACCTTCATCCGTTAATACAAAACCTTCTTTCTTAAGTACACGAGCTTGTTTATAGCTCAACCCACCTAGATTCATACAACCTGTAAGTGCTAGGCAGAGTATTGCAAGAATAGAAAGTTGTACGTTTTTTAAAGTCATAAAAACCCCCTAATATTATGAATGGTAAATAAACCAATGATGCTGTAAAGATTTTGCTTTGTACATGGCTTGATCTGCTTGAGAAATTAAGTCTTCTGGGCTTGAGGCCTGGCTAGAGATAGCAATACCGATACTAAAGCTAAAAGAAATCGATTGTCCTTTATAGATTAAAGGATCGTCACAACATTTAATCAGATTTTCCGCAATAGAGATGAGGTGTTCAATTTTAGAAATGGAACGTAAAATAATTGCAAATTCATCTCCTGCAAGACGCGCGACAAAATCATCTTGGCGAATATGGCGTCTTAATCGCGAAGCCATTTCTTTTAAAACTTCATCACCGACCAAATGTCCATATTGATCATTAATAGCTTTAAAATTATTATTATCAATAAATAATAAAGCTAAATTTTCACGTTGATTGGTGTCTTCATATAAATTACATAACACTTGATAAAAATAATTACGATTAGGTAGTTCGGTTAAATGATCATGTTGAACTTGATAAGAAAGTTCACTATTTTCATTTTGAAGATGGGTATGCCAAGATTGAATTTCATCTAAGAGTTGGTTGAACACACTGTTTAAGTCTTGAAATTCTTTTACATCACTTTTTGGAAACCTTAAGTTATACGCCTTTTGATTTCTTAAGAGTTGTGCAATTTGTATAATCGGTAAAAAAGAACCCATAATATGGCGATAGGTTAAGTTTACTGACCACCATACAGCAAAAACCATAAAGAGCATGCCAAACGCTAAGCCGGTAAAAATTTTAAAAATAAACATTAAAATTTCATTGGAACTTCCATATAGCACAACTTGACCAACCAGCTTTCCTTGATGTTGGACGTTTAACTTGATGGAATCTTTTAAAAAGATATGATCAAAAAAGTTTTGAATATATGAATAGTGTTCAACATTTTTTAGGCTTTCAGCAACTTTATGACCTTGATTATCATAAACCTCAATCAGGCGTACTGAATGTTGAAAGGTGTATTCATTGATAATCTGCGAAATCGCGATTCTATCAGAGAACACCAGCGCAGGTTGAACACGTTCAGACACGGTTCGACTGATTAATAATAGGTTTTGTTTCGCATAAGATTCAACGGTAAATACTGAAATCGTGACAAAAGTAGACGTACTAATAAATAAAGTGATTGCAAAGGTCGTAAATTGAGATTTACGAAACAATGTTTGTAGAGAACTCGATTTAAAAAATTTATTCATCATTATTTTAATCCGAATTCTTTGCCAGCAATAAAACACGTGGGTCAACATGTATTTTAGACTGAGCTAAACTATCAAGATTCACTTTAAAAATAGTATTTCCTGTTTTGTTGGTGGATAAGCAAAAAACGCTGCCAATTTCACATTCAGAATTACTTGAGCTAAACGATAAAATAGATGAATTTAATGATTTCCCAATAAGGGCCTGTTCGGTTTGTGCTGAAGTATTGGAAAAAAATACCGCATCACAATGACGATTTTTTAGATCGGCGGAATGTATCGCACTTATATTAAAAGGAGACTTATTTGATTTGATATAAGCAGAAAATTGGTTTGCATAAGATGCATTATCAACGACGCATAATTCTGGATTCGGAGTGTTCCATTTTGCATAACTTAATATCGACAATGTCATCATGAAAATATTATGTGACGAATTGGCTGAGGAATAGTTGCAGCAAAAGAGCAAAATTCCTAAACAGAAGCTTCTTCTATTTATAAAACGGGCCATATTCGACTTAATTTATTAAATGATAAAATTATTTCAAATAGTTTAAAGAAAAAAAACAAATATAAATAGCTTAAAATTTAAATAAAAACATGTTCTGCTTTATTAGTATGAGAAAAAATGGTGCAAAAAATAGCTAAAAATGGACTTTTTTTGCTATTTTGGTCGAAAAAATGTCCAGTTGATAAAAAAGTTTAAAAAAAGGGGTTGTGTTGGTTATGGAATGCTGTAGAATGCACATCCATCGGCGGTGATGTTAAATAAAACTTCTGATAAATCAGGCACTTGATTAAGTTGTTAAGATTTCGAATTGAGATTTTAAGATGAGGTTAGGGTTGGGTTTGTTAGAAAAAATAATTAACATTATTGATTGACTTTTTAGAGATAGAGAGTAGTATAGCCGACCTAGCTTGATGCTGACGAAGCATTGAGAAGATCATTAAGAGAATATGAAGAACAACTTGTGTGGATTTTTACTGATTGATTGATCGAAATATTATCATTGATTGATTGGTTTAAATTACTCGAAGTTTATTTGAGAGAATTTGTCAGTACATTGATGAGCCAGAATTGTGACCTTAAGTCACTAATGATTTTTAACTGAAGAGTTTGATCATGGCTCAGATTGAACGCTGGCGGCAGGCTTAACACATGCAAGTCGAGCGGGGGAGATTGCTTCGGTAATTGACCTAGCGGCGGACGGGTGAGTAATACTTAGGAATCTGCCTATTAATGGGGGACAACATCTCGAAAGGGATGCTAATACCGCATACGCCCTACGGGGGAAAGCAGGGGATCACTTGTGACCTTGCGTTAATAGATGAGCCTAAGTCGGATTAGCTAGTTGGTGGGGTAAAGGCCTACCAAGGCGACGATCTGTAGCGGGTCTGAGAGGATGATCCGCCACACTGGGACTGAGACACGGCCCAGACTCCTACGGGAGGCAGCAGTGGGGAATATTGGACAATGGGGGGAACCCTGATCCAGCCATGCCGCGTGTGTGAAGAAGGCCTTATGGTTGTAAAGCACTTTAAGCGAGGAGGAGGCTCTTCTAGTTAATACCTAGGATGAGTGGACGTTACTCGCAGAATAAGCACCGGCTAACTCTGTGCCAGCAGCCGCGGTAATACAGAGGGTGCGAGCGTTAATCGGATTTACTGGGCGTAAAGCGTGCGTAGGCGGCTTTTTAAGTCGGATGTGAAATCCCCGAGCTTAACTTGGGAATTGCATTCGATACTGGGAAGCTAGAGTATGGGAGAGGATGGTAGAATTCCAGGTGTAGCGGTGAAATGCGTAGAGATCTGGAGGAATACCGATGGCGAAGGCAGCCATCTGGCCTAATACTGACGCTGAGGTACGAAAGCATGGGGAGCAAACAGGATTAGATACCCTGGTAGTCCATGCCGTAAACGATGTCTACTAGCCGTTGGGGCCTTTGAGGCTTTAGTGGCGCAGCTAACGCGATAAGTAGACCGCCTGGGGAGTACGGTCGCAAGACTAAAACTCAAATGAATTGACGGGGGCCCGCACAAGCGGTGGAGCATGTGGTTTAATTCGATGCAACGCGAAGAACCTTACCTGGTCTTGACATAGTAAGAACTTTCCAGAGATGGATTGGTGCCTTCGGGAACTTACATACAGGTGCTGCATGGCTGTCGTCAGCTCGTGTCGTGAGATGTTGGGTTAAGTCCCGCAACGAGCGCAACCCTTTTCCTTATTTGCCAGCACTTCGGGTGGGAACTTTAAGGATACTGCCAGTGACAAACTGGAGGAAGGCGGGGACGACGTCAAGTCATCATGGCCCTTACGACCAGGGCTACACACGTGCTACAATGGTCGGTACAAAGGGTTGCTACCTAGCGATAGGATGCTAATCTCAAAAAGCCGATCGTAGTCCGGATTGGAGTCTGCAACTCGACTCCATGAAGTCGGAATCGCTAGTAATCGCGGATCAGAATGCCGCGGTGAATACGTTCCCGGGCCTTGTACACACCGCCCGTCACACCATGGGAGTTTGTTGCACCAGAAGTAGGTAGTCTAACCGTAAGGAGGACGCTTACCACGGTGTGGCCGATGACTGGGGTGAAGTCGTAACAAGGTAGCCGTAGGGGAACCTGCGGCTGGATCACCTCCTTAACGAAAGATTGACGATTGGTAAGAATCCACAACAAGTTGTTCTTCATTGATGTATCTGAGGGTCTGTAGCTCAGTTGGTTAGAGCACACGCTTGATAAGCGTGGGGTCACAAGTTCAAGTCTTGTCAGACCCACCAAGTCTACTGAACACAGAAGAGCAGATATATTAAGATCTTAAGCTGGGGACTTAGCTTAGTTGGTAGAGCGCCTGCTTTGCACGCAGGAGGTCAACGGTTCGACTCCGTTAGTCTCCACCACTAATTAAAGACTAAGTGATTACAGAA
The DNA here is from genome assembly GCF_059422385.1 of Acinetobacter sp. GW821-FHT01E09. Lineage (NCBI taxonomy): Bacteria > Pseudomonadati > Pseudomonadota > Gammaproteobacteria > Moraxellales > Moraxellaceae > Acinetobacter > Acinetobacter sp. GW821-FHT01E09. Next base: position 3,863,452 of record NZ_JBWKWU010000001.1, on the reverse strand, counting down.
CTTAGTAAGCTGATAGCTTATTAAGTTCTGTGATTTATCACAGTTAACTACTCGCTGACGAGGCGGTAGTGAATCATTAACAGAATATATTTGAGTTGAAATAATTGTTTAAACTCGTTTTAGTTGATGTTAGCAAGTAATTGTTAATGTTGAGTGAAATGAGCACTAGCGATAAAACTGAATCAAGCGTTTTGGTATATGAATTAAATTGAAGCTGTATGGTGATTAAGTTCACAGGCAACAAATAGAAGTGATTAAGTTCACATTGTTGATCCTCCTTGTAGGGATTAACGACTGTTTGGGGTTGTATAGTCAAGTAATTAAGTGCATGTGGTGGATGCCTTGGCAGTCAGAGGCGATGAAAGACGTAATAGCCTGCGATAAGCTTCGGGGAGGCGGCAAATATCCTGTGATCCGGAGATTTCTGAATGGGGAAACCCACTTACCATAAGGTAGGTATCGCATGATGAATACATAGTCATGCGAGGCGAACGAGGGGAAGTGAAACATCTCAGTACCCTTAGGAAAAGAAATCAATTGAGATTCCCTCAGTAGCGGCGAGCGAACGGGGATCAGCCCATTAAGTTATATGTGTTTTAGCGGAAAGCTCTGGGAAGTGCTACCGTAGAGGGTGATAGTCCCGTACACGAAAGGGCACATATAATGATGACGAGTAGGGCGAGGCACGTGAAACCTTGTCTGAATATGGGGGGACCATCCTCCAAGGCTAAATACTCCTGACTGACCGATAGTGAACCAGTACCGTGAGGGAAAGGCGAAAAGAACCCCTGTGAGGGGAGTGAAATAGATCCTGAAACCGCATGCATACAAGCAGTGGGAGCCAACTTGTTTGGTGACTGCGTACCTTTTGTATAATGGGTCAGCGACTTATATTCAGTAGCAAGGTTAACCGCATAGGGGAGCCGTAGAGAAATCGAGTCTTAATAGGGCGTTTAGTTGCTGGGTATAGACCCGAAACCGGGTGATCTATCCATGAGCAGGTTGAAGGTTGGGTAACACTAACTGGAGGACCGAACCCACTGTCGTTGAAAAGCCAGGGGATGACTTGTGGATAGGGGTGAAAGGCTAATCAAACTCGGTGATAGCTGGTTCTCCCCGAAAGCTATTTAGGTAGCGCCTCGGACGAATACCATAGGGGGTAGAGCACTGTTTCGGCTAGGGGGTCATCCCGACTTACCAAACCGATGCAAACTCCGAATACCTATGAGTACTATCCGGGAGACAGACTGCGGGTGCTAACGTCCGTAGTCAAGAGGAAAACAATCCAGACCGCCAGCTAAGGCCCCCAAATTATAGTTAAGTGGGAAACGATGTGGGAAGGCATAGACAGCTAGGAGGTTGGCTTAGAAGCAGCCACCCTTTAAAGAAAGCGTAATAGCTCACTAGTCGAGTCGGCCTGCGCGGAAGATGTAACGGGGCTAAAACTATATGCCGAAGCTGCGGATGTATACTATGTATACGTGGTAGGGGAGCGTTCTGTAAGCCGATGAAGGTGTATTGAGAAGTATGCTGGAGGTATCAGAAGTGCGAATGCTGACGTGAGTAACGACAAAACGGGTGAAAAACCCGTTCGCTGAAAGACCAAGGGTTCCAGTCCAACGTTAATCGGGGCTGGGTGAGTCGACCCCTAAGGCGAGGCCGAGAGGCGTAGTCGATGGGAAATTGGTTAATATTCCAATACTTCTGTGTAATGCGATGAGAGGACGGAGAAAGTTAAGTCAGCCTGGCGTTGGTTGTCCAGGTGAAAGGCAGTAGGCATGCATCTTAGGCAAATCCGGGGTGCTCTATGCTGAGAGCTGATAGCAAGCTAGTTTACTAGCGAAGTGGCTGATACTATGCTTCCAGGAAAAGTCTCTAAGCTTCAGTTACACAGGAATCGTACCCTAAACCGACACAGGTGGTCAGGTCGAGTAGACCAAAGCGCTTGAGAGAACTCTGCTGAAGGAACTAGGCAAAATGGTACCGTAACTTCGGGAGAAGGTACGCTGCTGACGGTGATAGGACTTGCTCCTTGAGCTATTGGCAGCCACAGAAACCAGGCCCCTGCAACTGTTTATTAAAAACATAGCACTCTGCAAACACGAAAGTGGACGTATAGGGTGTGATGCCTGCCCGGTGCTGGAAGGTTAATTGATGGGGTTAGCGTAAGCGAAGCTCTTGATCGAAGCCCCAGTAAACGGCGGCCGTAACTATAACGGTCCTAAGGTAGCGAAATTCCTTGTCGGGTAAGTTCCGACCTGCACGAATGGCATAATGATGGGGGCGCTGTCTCCAGCAGAGGCTCAGTGAAATCGAAATCGCCGTGAAGATGCGGTGTACCCGCGGCTAGACGGAAAGACCCCGTGAACCTTTACTGCAGCTTGACATTGAACTTTGATCTTACTTGTGTAGGATAGGTGGGAGGCTTTGAAGTAGTGACGCCAGTTGCTATGGAGCCATCCTTGAAATACCACCCTGGTAATATTGAGGTTCTAACTCTGTCCCGTTATCCGGGACGAGGACCATGTCTGGTGGGTAGTTTGACTGGGGCGGTCTCCTCCTAAAGAGTAACGGAGGAGTACGAAGGTGCGCTCAGCGTGGTCGGAAATCACGCGTAGAGTATAAAGGCAAAAGCGCGCTTAACTGCGAGACCCACAAGTCGAGCAGGTACGAAAGTAGGTCTTAGTGATCCGGTGGTTCTGTATGGAAGGGCCATCGCTCAACGGATAAAAGGTACTCTGGGGATAACAGGCTGATACCGCCCAAGAGTTCATATCGACGGCGGTGTTTGGCACCTCGATGTCGGCTCATCTCATCCTGGGGCTGAAGCAGGTCCCAAGGGTATGGCTGTTCGCCATTTAAAGAGGTACGCGAGCTGGGTTTAGAACGTCGTGAGACAGTTCGGTCCCTATCTACCGTGGGCGTTGGAAATTTGAGAGGATCTGCTCCTAGTACGAGAGGACCAGAGTGGACGAACCTCTGGTGTACCGGTTGTGACGCCAGTCGCATCGCCGGGTAGCTATGTTCGGAAGGGATAACCGCTGAAAGCATCTAAGCGGGAAGCCTACCTCAAGATAAGATTTCCCTAGGACTTTATGTCCTCTAAAGAGCCGTTGAAGACTACGACGTTGATAGGTTGGATGTGGAAGTGCGGTGACGCATGAAGCTGACCAATACTAATTGCTCGTGAGGCTTGACTATACAACACCCAAACAGTTGTATACGAAGCATCATTTGATTCATAAAAGATCAAACATACTTGATTTAGTTGTAAAGCTAGTTAAACTATTCAACTCAAATGTTCTGTTAATAACTCATTTGGTACGAAGTAAGGCATTTAAATAAGACCCGAACAAGTCCATAACAGTTTGCTGGCGACAATAGCAAGAGTGAACCACCTGATCCCTTCCCGAACTCAGAAGTGAAACCTCTTAGCGCTGATGGTAGTGTGGGGTTACCCATGTGAGAGTAAGTCATCGCCAGCTTTTAAATCTAAAACACCCCGATCTCTAGCGAGAGCGGGGTGTTTTTTTATGCGCGGTGTTTATCGGGAAGAACGAAGTATAAAATGGAATATTAAAAAGCGCTAGCCTTAGTAGGAGCTTTTAAAAATCATTAGAAAGATTCTACTTAAACAATAAAATCATTAATCTTTAAAATGAACAGGAATCCATTGATAGCTCTTCCCATTTGCTGAGTAAATATGTCCAATGCCTGGGAATGGCAAATGGGGTGCTGCGATGGTTTGTCCATGTTTTGCATAATCAGCAAACTGCTTTAATCGGGTTTGAACAGCTGTTTTCGGGTCAATATCATATTCTATTGCTGTTTCTGGTTTATCGAATTGTACTGTATGAGAGTGGACAATATCCCCAATAAAAATAATATCTTCACCCGTTGTTTTTAGTTTGTAACTAAAATGCCCTGGGGTATGACCAGCAGTACTGATCACTTCAAATCCGCTAATGTTGTCACCCAGTTTAAATGTTTTAAACTGTTTTTTAGCTTGATAGGGTGCAAGGGCGGCTTTGATCTTTTCTACAGTTGCTAAGTAATTGGCTCGTTTATCTTGTGCTATTTTTTCAGCTTGTTTTGGATTTAGCCAATAATTTGCTTCATCTTCAGAGACATAGATGGTGGCATTTGGGTAGTTTGCTATGCCATTTTTACTGACACCACAGGAATGATCAGGGTGTAAATGTGTCAGTAAAATCGTATTGACTTGTTCAGGTTGATGACCTGAAGCTTTGAGATTTTTTAATACAGAGCCTAGATGCGCACCGAAACAATCTGCAGTACCGCTATCCACCAAAACCAGTGATTTTCCTGTGTTAACTAAAAATGCATTCACCGATGTTTGCACACCTTTGGCTTGATCTGCATGATATTTCTTTAAAATTTCTTGAACCTTATCCTGTGAAATATCTTTAAATAGTGTGGGAGACATAAAGTTGGTGCCATCTAGTAAGGCGGTAATTTGTGTATTGCCCAGCTGATGTTGGTAAAACCCTGCTACTTGCGCTTGTTGTTCAATGATCGGTAATGTTTTGGTGACTTCTGCTTGTGATGTAAGAGGGAATAAGCCGAATAAAAGTACTGATAATGATAGGGCAGTTTTTTTCATTGGAGTTGATCAGAATTAATTTAACGAATTATTTTTTAACATGGATTGGTTCATCACGGCGCTTTTTATATATGAAAAACAATCGACTTTTGTAAGCGAATTTTTTATTAATATACACAATGATCAAATCAGCTATGTGAGGTCATTCATTGATATCCTGACGATTTCTGGCTCTTTTCCACTCAATAAAAGTACAAATTAGTGTTGTTGGTAGTATAAGGACAAACTGGAGATAAAGAAAAGTCAATAAAGGAGAAGGCGTGACTATAGCAATGCTAAGAATAAAAGGGGCTAGCATAAAGCCTAAAAGACACCCATAGATTAAACTATAACGCCAAGAGGCTAACGCTAATTTACTTGCAAAAAAGTGCTTAAATAAGAGATTGGTAATGATGGCTGGAATGCATCCTAGGAGATAACCAATTGGAGTAATCAAGATGAATGCAGCAATCATTGGAAATATAATAGATGGTGTAATGAGTCCTTTTAAAAACCGCATTGGATCATAAAAAAATAATCCGCTGTGAAATGTGATCGTGATAATAAATGTACCAATGAGTGGACCACAGAGGATAAATGCAGATATTTTTCCTTGGTTATTTTTTGACATATCCATATTGAGGCAAGCCCCTTTTTTTCATTTTTATAATGTGAATGTAGTAAAACAGTAGCATAAAAAAAGACTTCCGAAGAAGCCTTTTAGTGATTTATGATCATCTAGGATGAGATAATCAATAATTAAGAAACTTTATCACCTGGTTTCGCACCAGATTCAGGTGAAATCACCCAAACACCATCTCCATTCCCAGCAGCAAGCACCATACCATTTGAAATACCAAAACGCATTTTACGCGGCGCAAGGTTTGCAACCATAACCACCAATTTGCCAGTTAAGTCTTCAGGTTTGTAGAACTCACGGATCCCACTGAATACATTACGTGGTTCAGCTTCGCCGACATTTAGAGTCAATTGAAGCAGTTTATCAGAACCTTCTACTGTTGCTGCTTCTAAGACTTCAGCAACACGCAAGTCGATTTTGATAAAGTCATCAATCGTAATGATTTCTGCTTCACCCACTTTGGCTTCAGGCCTTTTCTCTTTGGTTTTTTCAGTTTTCTTTTCTGCTTTCGCTGGTGTTGCAGCAGCTAAAGATTCTTTTGATGCATCAACCATTGCAGCAACTGCTTTTGGATCAACACGTTGCATCAATGGCTGGAATTGAGCAATTTCATGCGCAACTAAAACCGTTTTTCCTGAAGCAAAATCAAAACTTTCAAGTTTTAAGAAGTCTTGAACCTGTGTCGCCAAAGTTGGTAGTACGGGTGCCAAGTAAACAGCCAATTGACGGAATAGGTTGATGCCAACAGAGCAGACATCATGAACTTGTTGTTCCTGACCTTCTTGTTTTGCCAAAGCCCATGGTTTTTTCTCATCAATATACTGATTTGCACGATCAGCAAGTGCCATGATTTCACGTATAGCGGTTGAAAACTCACGCGCTTCATAAGATTGAGCAATCGAAGCACCCGCATCAATGAAACTTTGAACCAGCTCAGGTTCAGCACATGTTGCAGACAAGCTATTGTTAAAATTGCTGTTAATGAATTTTGCACAACGACTGGCAATATTCACAACTTTTCCTACCAAATCTGAATTTACTTTTTGTACAAAGTCATCAAGATTCAAATCAGAATCTTCAACTTTATCAGAGAGTTTAGAAGCAAAGTAATAACGTAAATACTCAGGATTTAAGTGCTGTAAATAGGTTTCAGCTTTAATAAATGTGCCACGCGATTTTGACATTTTTTGACCATTTACAGTCAAGAAACCATTTACGAATAGGCCTGTAGGGGTGCGGTAATTTGCACCTTCTAACATTGCAGGCCAGAACAACGCATGGAAATATACAATGTCTTTACCAATGAAGTGATAGACCTCATTTTTAGAATCTTTTTTCCAGTAGTCGTCAAAGCTTAATTCTGGGCGTTTCGTTTTGATGTAATTTTCAAAACTTGACATATAGCCAATCGGAGCATCAACCCAAACATAGAAATATTTATTTGGTGCATCTGGAATTTCAAAGCCAAAATAAGGTGCATCACGAGAGATATCCCAATCGTTTAGACCATTTTCAAACCATTCATCTAACTTATTTGCGATCGAAACAGGTAAACGACCTTCATCACGCGTCCATTTTTGCAAGTATTCGGCAAAGTTTGGGAGTTTAAAGAAATAATGATCTGATGATTTTTCAACAGGTGTCGCACCACTTAATGTTGAGCGTGGGTTTAATAGCTCTGTCGCATTATAGGTCGTACCGCACACTTCGCATGAGTCGCCATACTGATCTTCCGCTTTACATTTTGGACAAGTCCCTTTAATGAAACGGTCTGACAAGAACATGCTTTTTTCAGGATCAAACAACTGAGTAACAGGACGAATCGCAATATTGCCTGCCTCACGGTTTTTAATATAGATTTCCTCAGAACGGGCTTTATTTTCATCGCTATTGGTTGAATCATAGTGATCGAAATGTACGCCAAAGCCATCAAAATCACGGATATGCTCTTTTTGCACATTGGCAATTTGCGCCTCTGGACTAATCCCATTTGCTTCTGCACGGAGCATGATTGCTGTACCGTGTGCATCATCCGCGCAGACATAAGTCACGTCATGACCCATTGCACGCATGGCACGAACCCAGATATCTGCTTGGATGTAGCCGAGTAGGTGACCCATATGAATAGGACCATTTGCGTATGGAAGGGCGTTAGTGACTAAAATATTTCGCACGGATATAACTCTCTTTCTCAAAGTTAATGCAAGGGCATTGATTTTAGCGTAATTGCTATGAAGATGCACAACAGAATAGGTGAATTCTTTTCAAATGTAGATTTTTATGCATATTCTTATATCTGCCAATTCATTATTATAGAATGGTGTATTCGTGTATTTCCCAAGAGCAATAAATCTATGATTGATGATGAATATTTTGATGATGACCAGCCTGTAACCCGTATTCCACAAAATCAAAATAGTAAAAATCTGATTGAAAAAAATATTCTGAAACAAGCTGAACGCTATTTTGCAGATATTTCTGAAGATGAACATCAGTATCTTATTGAAACACTCAATGGGTTTGCTCAGGTAGAGCCTTATTTTGAAGTTTTAGCCAATCAATTGGATCAGCCTGTTGGGACTAAAATTGCCAATGATGCTCTCAATCTATTGCATTTTTGGCAATTGATACATGAAGCTGAAGATATTGCTCAGTTTAATCTTTTAGATGTGATCAACAGTGCGTTTTTTCAGTCTGAGATGTTTAAAGCTTTTGATCAATTAGCACTGGGTGAGCAGAAGTCACAATACCAAGCTGTGTTAGAACAAAGCTTTAAGCTCTATCAATTAGAGTTGTATGCGGGATGTATTCCATTGCTTTATGCCCAATTGGAAGGTTTGTTAACGGCTGTTTTAGTTCAAAATGGTTATTTAAGACAACAGGACACCAAGTTTATTGATGTCTATAAAATCGTTCCTGGGTTAAAAGGTCATGAGATTAAAAGTTTGTGGCATAAAGCTAAAATTGCCAATGAATTGAATCATTATTTTTTAGAGTTGGCTGCTTATAAGATGGATAGTAGTTCAACGGTGAGTATGACAAGGCATAACATTCTACATGGTACGGATTTGAATCATTTTAATCAGGGTCGCAGTTTCGTATTGTTTATTTGGCTATTTGCGGCAGTCAGTTTTATGGGAAATGTCCGATCATAAAGTTCGAATCGTGATGATTCTTCACCTAAACTTCACATCCTAATCAAACACGCTACATTTTAATTTTAGAAACTAACACCAAGATCGAAGAAGGAGAAAATCATGCGGTCTTGGTATGTATTTGTTGCTTCAGCATTTGCAAGTTTAGCGGCTGTTCTCAGTTTAGTTGTGCCATTTTGTCTTTTTCTATATTTTTATCAGGGCGATTTATTTATTTCAGCTTCTGAACGAACTTCAAGCCGAGGCATGGAAGTCGTATTGTATTTAACTCCATTTTTACTGCTGGTCGGGTTTTTTAGTTACACAGTTATTTTTAAAGTATTTAAAGTACCTCAAAAAATCATCGAAACAACACAGATTATAAAATCTATAACTTTGATCTTTATCATGATGCTAAGTTTTTTATTCTTAGTTTTATGTTTAGATGGTGCTCTATCTAACTTTATCGAGGCATTGAGTTATTTAATCTTCGTTTATTTACTGCTATTGCTCCCGTTTTGTATCGGTCTAGTTCTCGGAAATGCAGTTTACTTCATTTTATGCAGAAAATTTAATGCGCAGAATATGTTTAGAAAACAAGTACATCATTGGGTTTAAATTTGCGTTTCATGTTATGTTCGAACTTCGATATCAATAAGAAATTACCTATGCTTAAACTGATTGCCGAAGACTTTATCCAAGTGGATAAAATTGATTTAGTTTTACCTTTATATCAACAATTAGTTGAGCAAACTAAACGAGAAGCGGGCTGTATTGCCTATGATTTATATCATGATTTACGCAATACAGGGCATTTTGTATTTATTGAGGAATGGGTGGATCGAGCTGCTTTAGATGCCCATGTCCAATCCTCCCATTTTCAGGATTTAGTCCCGCAAATTGATCAACATAGAAGACAAGATGGAATTTTTACCCATATGCAGCATTATGATGAATTGTTTAAAAAATGAATATTTAGCATTCATCTTCAATCATTTTCTTAATTTTGATTGCCTTTTCAAAATGATCAAGCTGATGGGTTTTAATCCACCATTCTGCCACTTGCATTAATGTTTCTGGGTCATCATTTTTATTGGCAAAGAATGCATAAAAAGATAAACCAACATCATCTCCCTTTTTAGCAATTTTATCATTACAGACTCGGATAATTTTTTCTTTCATTAAGTGTTGCATTCGATAAGACTCAGTGTTTGTTTTAATTCAATGATTTTTAATCAATCAGAATAGGCTATTTTATTCATTTTGAAACAAAAAAACACATCGCTACAAACTGTGTATGAATTGTTAAAGAAATGCATCTTTTTACATTTTATGGAGTTTCAGTTGTTATAACTAGGGTGAGACTTAATTAAATAGGAAGAAAATCATGACAAATTTAGACGATTTAAAAAACAAAGCTTCTGAAGTAATTGATGATGTGAAGTTAAAAGCCAAAGAAGCAAAATTAGGTGCTGAAAAGGTTGCAGATGACCTCAAACATAAAGCAAAAGAAACGCTGCTTAAAGGTGAGCAAGCTGTAAATGATTTGAAGCACAAAAAAGATGATGAAAAGTAATTTGAACAATCACTGAACAGCGCCACGCTGTTCAGTGATACTTTTTACTTAAGGTTCTTTACGAATCCACTCGATTTCACGAATCTGATTATTCACTACCGTAAAAGTATAAGTTACATTCTCAATCTCATAGATATAGTTGGATACGGTAACCGTCGTTTTACCTTCTTTACGTTCATAAGTGTTCATTGAAATTGGAGATTGACCAATTCGTGTCGACATTTCCGTCAAACTATCACCTACAGAAACCAATTGTCCTGAAGATGTACGCACCGCAGTTGTAGATGTTCCAGCAAAAGCTGAACTCGAAATGATTACAGTAAAAACTAAAAATAATAGAGACTTCATAGACCTACCTTATTATTGTCAAAAATTACACAAAGTTGTTAGGGTCTGTAGACATTTCATAAATGGCTTGCGTTGTAGGTTAAAATTGAGCAGGCAAGGCATGAAACGAAGAGAATAGCGAGACTATTTTCGAGTTTCATAACACAGGCTGAGATAATTTTAACCACAACCCTTCGGGACTAGCGTGTTTTTTGCCGCTACATCGTTACGAACTACTCATTTAGAATGACTAAATTTCGTATTTCGCGCCTAGTATCGCCTAAAAAACACACGTAGTCGCAAACATAGACGAATTGCCAACAGACCCTATTGACCCAATCTGACTATAGCTATTTTTTATCCAGTATTTGTATGGGAATTATTAAGAAGGCGTTTGTCATAGAAATCTAAATCGCAAAAACTAAAAGTTCATTCTGAACAATGAGATAAAATGATTGAATGGATTATTTTGGATGCTAAACCAACTAAATAAGTAGGATTAATAACGACATTCAAAAAGCTGAATAGAAGTTTGCTTAACCTCAGGTCATTTTACAGTTAAACTATCTGTTCTCAGTATTTATTGTATTTGCAAATTTGGAGCAAATCTATGTCGTGGCTTTCTTCGCTTAAATCAGTTTTTTCTCCTGCACAGGAGGTGAAAGAGGAAGAAGTCCAATCTGTTTTGCAAAACTATATTTTGCCAAATTCAAATGTCTTAAAAGATCGTATTACTCAAGTGAATGTTGTAGGCCGAGTATTACAACTGACAATTAATACTTATCCTGAAGAGGCAGATCATTTACAAAAAATTCATGATGATCTCGCCGATGCATTGGAGAAGTGCGGTATTCAAGAGTTGAATCTGCATGTGATTCAACAAAAAATTCAACATGATTCGAGTTGTGGCAGTGATCAGCATGGAAAAGCGGGGCATAGTTGTGCTTCAAAGCCCAAAGAGCAACATCCTAATCTTCCTCCAGTTGTCGATGCTTCTGCTAAAATGGCAAATACACAAGAAGATCCTAATAATCCACCAATTCAAAAAGCAGCACCACAACAACGAGATATTCCGAAACACCCTCGAATTCAAAATGTGATCCTCATATCATCGGGTAAAGGTGGGGTCGGTAAATCAACCACCACAGTAAATATCGCATTGGCTTTGCACAAATTAGGCTTAAAAGTCGGGGTTTTGGATGCTGATATCTATGGTCCAAGTATTCCAACAATGCTGGGTAATGCTGGACAAACACCTAAAATAGAAGGTGAAAATTTTGTACCATTAGAAGCTTATGGTATGGCGGTACTTTCAATCGGTCATTTGATTGGAAAAGAAAATACACCAGTTGCTTGGCGTGGTGCAAAAGCCACAGGTGCATTAATGCAACTGTTTAATCAAGCGCTATGGCCTGATTTAGACGTTCTAGTCATCGATATGCCACCTGGTACTGGTGATATTCAATTAACCCTTGCCCAGCGTATTCCTGTAACAGGCGCTGTGATTGTGACAACACCTCAGAATGTAGCCTTGATGGATGCTGTGAAAGGAATTGAACTGTTTAATAAAGTACATATTCCAGTTATGGGGGTGGTGGAAAATATGTCGACGCATATCTGCTCAAACTGTGGTCATGAAGAACAAATTTTTGGTACAGGTGGCGGCGATCAATTGTCTGAGCAATATAATATTCCGTTGTTGGGACGATTGCCTCTAAATGTTCAAATTCGTGAAAATGCTGATGCTGGTAAACCTTCTGTGATAGCAGGAGATGTTGCTGCAGAAAACTATATGGCTATTGCTGAAAAAATTGCACAAGCTTTACCTAAAGCCGAAAAAGATCCGCATAGAATTTTCTAAGAATTGACCTCTCAAGCGTCCTCTCTTTATTTTAACCATTGAATTAAAGAGAGGATAATTGAGAATGGATCAATGAAATATTTAAACTTACTCGATAATAAGATTTTATACGCACTGCCCATTTTCAGTATTCTCAAAAATCAAATAATTAATGCTAAATATGAAGGGTATGGTACAAATGATGTTGATCCACAAACGATGTTAAGTTAATTAAAGTTATTCCCAACTCAAAAAATAAAATTTAAATCGCCTTCTCTTAACTATCTGTATAAAAATATAGAAAATTGATCAACTGGTATATTCATTGCTTAGGTATAATTTCTAATTTAAACCATTGAGTAGACCATGCTATTAAAAAAAATCTTATGTGCTTTGGGAATCTGTAGTTCGATGTTCTTGGCTGCATGTAATGATAGTGATTCAGATAAAACCAATTCTAATTCAACGACACAAAAATCATTGCAACCCATCATCATTCAAGGTGCATTACCTGTAGAATCTGAGCAAATGGCCTCAAAACTAAGCAATTCTACAGTCGAAACGTTCGGTGGTTGGACGTTTTGGAAAGGAACCTATCAAGGTTATCCAGTGATTATCTCTAAAACAAGAATGGGAATGAGCAACTCTGCTGCCGCAACAGCAATTGCGATTGAACGTTATAAACCCATTGCGATTATTAACCAAGGAACATCAGGTGGACATGATCCTGATCTTAATGTCTATGATATTGTTTTAGGTCGTTACACCACCAATATTGGTGCATTTAGAACACCTAAAAAAGCGGTTGGAGAGGGTTCGAATTCTCTTGAATGGACAGAAGCTTTTGATGTGCTGCCTACGGATGAGTCTGATCCTGAACCGATTGCGATTCGTAAATTTGAAGCAGATAAAGATCTGTTATTGGCAGCGCAGCGTGCAAAAACCAATTATAGCAAGGGCCGTGTGGTTGAAGGTACTATTGGTTCAGCAGATGTTTGGAACAATGAATTGGACCGAATTGCATTTTTCCATAAAAACTATGGCACTTCTGTAGAGGAAATGGAGGCGGCATCTGTGGCACAAATTGCCAGCCAATATAAAGTACCATTCCTTGGTGTTCGTATTTTATCGAACAATATTACCAACGGGGGCGCATATGACCCAGGTACTGGAGAAGCGTGCCAGCATTATGTTTTAGATGTGGTTGTTGAATATATGAAAGCTAAACAAGCCGCTTTAAAGTAATTTTTTATCAAAATAAATTGGAGTTTGCTTAGAGAGTTTTGGGCTGTTTTTTACGGTTATTCCACTTTTTAATCACGCTCCAACGCCAGTAAATACGTGTCACAATAAAGAGCAGTGATGCAAATATAAATGCTTCAATAAACAAACCGGTTGCAAGAATTTTGGCTAGGCTAAAATCAATATGCCCATGTCCAAAGTTTTTGATCCAATGAATGATTTGATGGAAAACACCGAGCAACATTTCCTTATTGATCATATGCACATGATAAATTTTGGAACCAATCCAAAAGGCAAAAATCAAAATTGGCACAATGGTTAACGGATTCATGATCCAAGCTAAAATTAGACCAATCGGTAAGTTTGCCTCAAAGAATAATACTGAAAAAATAATCAATAAGGTGTGGAATGGAATAGGCAGGATGCCCCAAAAGGTACCAATAAACATTGCTTTAGAAATCGATTTTCGATTGACATACCAAAGCTGAGGACTTAAGGCTTTATCGCCAAAAATCTTCATGAATTTCAAATTGTTGACTCGCTCTGGACTAGGGAGCCAAGACTGAAAAAAATGCTTTGCCATAAAAGTAGAAAATGCAAGAAAGGTAACTATTGTGCATCAATGTAGATAAAAACGACAACCTTTCTGACAAAAAACCTAATGAGTAAGAGAGAAATATGAATAAAGAATAGTCAATAAAACTGAAAATTTACTTAAAAAGTCCTTGATTCGTACCAAAGATGGCCTTTAACGGAACTACTTGGTATTTTACCGCTAATCAGTGTGCTATTTGGGAATAAACTTACTGATTTAAAAGGTATTATTATTGATTTTAAAGTTTGATTTTGGACATAAAAACAGCATTTCTTCGATCAGTGACTTTGCAGTTCTTATCTGATTTTAAGTTTTCAAAGCATTGAAAATAAAATATATTTTTATTTAGGGTAATGTTCTTCAATAAGTTCTCTTACAATTAATTTTTTGCCAATTCAATTTAAAAGATTTAATCTGCGATCAATCCATTGATGAGGTCATTTAATGATTTCATGGTTTTTTATTGGCTTGGTGGTGACGATTCTTTTGACACCAGGACCAACCAATACGCTTTTAGCATCTTCTGGAATTCAAGTTGGAATTCGAAAATCTCTTGCATTAATTCCAGCGGAAGCGCTTGGCTATCTTATCTCCATTACCATTTGGGGATTAATTATTGGATCTGTGTCTAAACAGTTTCCAAGTGTACCCGTTATTCTTAAATTATTTAGCGCAGGTTATATTTTATTCCTGGCTTTAAAATTATGGCGTACAGCAAATCGAGATGAAAACTTTAATCATGCGACAATTCGGGCGCGTGAGTTATTTTTTGCAACCCTTTTAAACCCGAAAGCACTTCTCTTTGCTTCTGCAATTTTTCCAACACATGTATGGCAAAATGCGTCTGCTTATACTTCACATATGTTGGTGTTTTTATTATTAATCGTACCGATTGCATTTTTTTGGACATTTATTGGTTCTGTGATTTGCAGTAATAAAGTGACTTGGCTCAATCAGCGTAATATGCAAAGAACTGCGTCTTTAGTTTTAGTGAGTTTTACTGTACCACTGAGCTACTCAGCACTTTTAAGCCTTTAACAATCGATTATAGTTAAACTTAAGTTTGTACGTTTACTTACAGACTTGGGTTGCTCTATTTCGTCATAAACATTCCTTTCAAAAGCAATTTCAGTTAAAGTACAGCGCAGTAAATAGCACAGTTTTGGGATAGAGATAAATGGCAATTAAGTCTGATCGTTGGATTCGTGAAATGAGCGAAAAGCACGGTATGATTGAACCGTATGCAGAAAACCAAGTGCGTTATGATGAACATGGTGAAAAGCTAATTTCTTATGGCGTATCTAGCTATGGTTATGACGTACGTTGTGCACGTGAGTTTAAAGTCTTTACCAATGTTCACTCTGCCATTGTCGACCCTAAAAATTTCGATGAACGTAGTTTTATCGACATTGAATCTGATGTTTGTATCATCCCTCCAAACTCATTTGCGTTAGCACGTACTGTTGAATATTTCCGTATTCCACGTAATGTTTTGACGATCTGCCTAGGTAAATCGACTTATGCACGTTGCGGGATTATTGTAAATGTAACGCCACTTGAACCTGAGTGGGAAGGTCATGTGACATTAGAGTTTTCAAATACGACGAATTTACCTGCGCGTATTTATGCCGGTGAAGGTGTTGCTCAAATGCTGTTTTTTGAATCTGATGAAGTCTGTGAAACCTCTTATAAAGATCGTGGTGGTAAATACCAAGGTCAGGTTGGGGTAACCTTACCTAAAGCTTAAATTAAAAATGAGCTGAAAGAAGCAAGTGTAAATCACTTGCTTTTTTTATGTATTTATCATGAGTAACAATATGATTTAGGCACTATTTTTATTGGAGTAAGTGCGGTCGTTAAACTTATCATTAAGTATATCTAATGGGAGATGTTATTTTATTTTAAATAATTGTTTTTTATCGGAAAATTTAAAATTTATTCGGTATGAATTTTAATCTATGGTATAAATAAAATTACGTTGATGTTAAATAAAAATGTGATTTATATCGTTTTATTTATTCAGAATTTGAATAGTACTTTAGCATCGGTATAAAAAATAAGGTCAAGCTTTGCTAAGGATGGAAGCATAGGATGTTCCAGATAAAATATTTAAATGTTGTATTGTTGATACTGAGTGGTTTAGGGATCAGCACTGCTCAAGCTGCAACGTTACAAGCTCTGACTGATGAACAATTATCAGAAATGACGGGTCAAGCACTCATGAGTTTGAGTTATACATCACCAACAGATGCAAGTAATTTAGAATCAAAACGGGATGGTGGTGCAAAAAATATAGGCTTTTACAAGTTAGGCCTAGAGGCTGATTTAGAATTAAATGTAAATATAAAGAAATTACAATTAGGCTGTGGAGGAGTTAACAATTCTATTCGTAGTGGGGTTTGTGATATTGATATCGACAATATTAGTTTGAGCGGTTTAGGTAATTCGGCATCTTCTAATACAGGTAGTGATTCTGATCGAGCTGCCCGGGTTGGATCAAGTGCGGTATTAACCAACCCTTTTATTCAGTTTGCAATAAAAAATCCAGATAGTGCATCCACGCGTGAAGTTGTAGGAATTAATTTAAGTTCAGAAAAAGCCATGGGCTTAATTACATTTGGTTTGGAAAACAGTGATACGCCAAATGGGATTAATACTTTAAGTGGTTTTATGACTGTTGCTGCAACCAGTGGTCTTGCTAAGGTGAATGGTTTTGGAACCAGTTTAGTATCTGGAGAGGCTGCAAAAGGTGCTTTAACACAAAGTTATACAGGCGTTGCCATTAAAGGAAAAGCTTCAGGGGTAAATTTTACAACAAAAAGTTATAATTTAAATTTAAGAGATTCAGCTACGGGAAGTAATGTATTAAATGGTATATTAAATTTACCTCAGCAAGATATTACAGGTAAACGTATTAGCTCAGCTATCTTAAAAGCAAATGCTACGGTTAATGATATTGCAATTTCTGGAAATATTGTCGCTAATGCTTTATTGATTATTAATTTAGATAGAGAAACGACAGGGACAATTAAAAATTTGAAAGTAGATGCAACAATTGATGAGGGTTTAAATTTTTTTCATAAAGCTAGTCTTAATGGAACTCCTGCTTCTTTATCACTTCAATCCCAAGATTTGCAATGGACAGCAAATAAGTCGGTTGCAGCAAGAGGATGGTGGTTAGAGTTTTCTAATCCAATCGATATTGGTGATATCACCCCAAGTAAAGCAGTTAATATTGAATTACCAACATTAGTAGAAACATTGGGTCAAATTAACACCTTTTTGGCGAAACCAGCAAATGAAATTAATTGTGGGTCTTGGGGGATACTAAGTTGTCTCTTTGGAAGCTCGATTCCTGTAGGAACTGTTGATTTAACAAATGCTCCAGCAGCTTCAATGCCACTTAAAGATTTAGTGTTAAAAAAACAAGATTTCACACCCAACTGCTATGGTTCATTGAAATTCTGTTAATTTTTATTGGCTTCTAGAGGCTTAAAAATAAAGAGATTTAATACCAATGATGAATCAACTTTCTATCTTAAAATTTTAAAACCTACCTAAGTGGGTTTTAATGCCTTAAATTGTATTCCCGCAGATGTCTTTGGTGTTGGAGGAATAGTTTAAAGTCATTTGGCTACGCTCAAAGATAAGCGTTTCTGTTGGTTGATAAGTGCCTATTAGCGATGTTGGATAACCACCAACAAGACCAAACATTTGGAAACTGATTTGAGTAGCTGAGTCTGATAATGGCGTATTGTTTATATAGCCTTTATCTATACCATTTAAATTTATTCCAATTTGTTTTGAATCTTGATCTAAATAAAGGCCAATTTTATAATTATTTGCAGAGCTGTAAGCTATATCAAATTCTTTCTCATAATTAATGCCTGCACCCAAATCAGAAAAACTAACGTAGACTTTTTTTGTTTTCGTATCATCTGAATTTGTAAGCCATACGAAGCCTCCATACTTCAGGTTTCCATTTTTGATAGCAAAAAAATTATATCCTAATGTGTATACGCCACTTTGATTTCCAGAATAAGATCCTGTAGGGATATCTGCAAAGTTATCAATCTTTAGCTCAACTGCATACTTTCCTGTGCTTGATAAATTCTTATCACCTAGAATTGTGTTATTTGTTCCATTTATATAGTTCTTATAAGATTGTGCAAATGCAGACGTGCTTGCATGATATTGGTATGCTGAGCTCTCAAGTAGAAAACTAGCAGTTGTTCCGTTTAAGTGGGGAAATTTTTTTGCAGGCGGAATAGGATTTCCAATCATCTGTTGGATTTCAGCAGTTGTTGCATCAAAATTATAACTACATGCAGCCCAACTGCTTATGCAGATTGAATTTATCATTAAACCGAATATCATTCTTTTCATGGTGTATTCCTTTTTATTTTGAGATTTTACTATAAAGTTAAAATGGAATAGATGTGAAAATATCCGATAAAAAGGTTTAAAAATTTTAAATACTTGATTTAAGTGGATTCATTTTAATTAAAATGTTTGAACTATTTTTATATCTATCTTTGATTTTTTATATTTGAATTTAAATCGTTTTTTATTCTTGATAATTGCTATGGAATATTTTTAATGTTTTTTGATGCTATTTGGCATCTTGGTTTATTAACAAAAATTACAGTCATTTTGTCGGAAATTTAACCTATATTTAAAAACATTATGATAGATTAATCACATTATATTTCTCTATTGAAAACTAAAATACATTTATGGTTGTAAGCACCTAGATTTTATGAAGTTTATCTAAAATTAGGTTTGGTTATTGGAACAGTAGAGCCTCACAATTTTGAACATAATCTAAGGATAAGGAGATGTTCATGCTTAAAATAAAGCCTTTGCGTGTAGCACTTTTTTCATTCAGTGTCTTTGCAATGTCTGCTGTATATGCACAGTCTACAACTTTAAAAAGTATGTCTGATGAGCAACTCTCTGAAACGACAGGTCAAGCCTTAATGAGTTTGACTTATGTTGCACCTACAGATTCAGCAAATATGGAAGCAAAACGAACAGGTGGAGATAAAAGTATTGGATTTTATAAATTAGGTTTAGAAGCTGAACTTGAATTAAATGCTAATATTAAAAAATTACAGTTAGGTTGCGGTGGTGTAAATGGCGCAGGGAACTGCGACATTGATATTGATAACTTGGGTTTGAGTGGTGTGGGAAACGCTGCAACATCTAATACAGATAGTGCTTCTGACCGAGCTGCTCGTGTAGGATCAAGTGCTGTTTTAACCAATCCATTTATTCAATTTGCAATTAAAAACCCTGGAAGTGCCTCTACACGGCAAGTCGTGGGAATAAATTTAAGTTCTGAAAAAGCAGTGGGGCTGCTGACGTTTGGTACTGAAAATAGTAGTACAAAAAATGGAATTAACTCCTTAAGTGGATATATGCAAGTTGCTGCTACGACTGGAACAGCATTGGTCAATGGTTTTGGTACGAGTAATGTTGCTGGAGAAGCAGCCAGAACACAGTTAAGACAATCTGATGGTTATAATGCGATTAATGGTAGGGCTTGTTGTCTTATATTTGGAGCATCAGTTGGGTTTTCTACGACTTCTTATGACCTTAATTTGAGGGATCAAGCAACTGGAAGTAATATTTTAAAGGGTGACTTAGTTCTTCCTCAACAAGTTATCACTGGTAAGCGTATCAATAGCGCAATTTTAAACGCCACTGCAAATGTTAGAACAATTGATTTATCTGGTACAATTAGTGCAACAGCATTGGCAATCATTCCCCTCAATAATAAATCAACTTCAGGAAGCATCAATAACTTAATCGTTGATGCAACAATTAATGAAGATTTGGGTTATTTTCATAAAGCCAGTTTAAATGGGACGCCCGCTTCTTTATCTCTGCAAGGGCAAGATATTCAGTGGACAGGAAATAAATCAGTTGCTCAAAAGGGTTGGTGGTTAGAGCTGTCTAATCCAATTGATATTGGTAAAATTGATCCAACAGATAAGGTTGATATTCCAAAAGCGACATTAAACGCGATCATGGATCAAGTAGGTGCGTATTTAACCGATCATCCTGTTGATTGTGGTAGTTTTTTGGCTTTGAACTGCCTCGCAGGGACAGCCGTTCCTGTTGGGACTGTTGATTTAATTAATGCGCCTCATGCAACTATGCCATTAAATAATATACAGTTAGCTAAACAGGATTTTACTCCAAACTGCTATGGCTCATTAAAGTTCTGTTAATCAAATGCTTATTATGTTTTGGCAGTAATTATGCTAAACCTTATGGCGAGTTTATTGCTTAAAAAGATTCATTTGTCGGAAATGATAGATTTTAACCAAAAAAACTTTGTCATAATTAAAAAAATTACATAGTATGAAGTGTGATAGACATAACAAAACTGTATAAACAAGGATATGTGTTTTTGTGCAGTTTGAAGTCGGAAATTAAAGAAATAAAATAAAATATGGTGCGGAGCATCGTATAACACAGGAAGGTCGTGGATGACTACACTCAATTATACGGTAAAATTTCATAAAACCGTTTTGGTGAGTTTCATTGGTTTATGTTTAAGCCAATCTTGCTTCGCACTCGAAGAAATGTCTGATGAAAAGTTAAGTGATACCACAGGCGAAGGTATTGCCTTATTGCCTAGAGACACTTATATGGTTTTTCAGGGCGCTGGAGTAAACCAAACTCAAGATACTGTGCTTACAAATCGTAATTTAGACACGGGCTATATCTATTATGTTCCTGTGGGACCATTGTCATCAATCGTTCAAGATACCAATAAAGATGGTGTTGTGAATGCCAGTGACCATTCAGTCGGGAAAGCTGATTTATATCTATATGGTTTAGCGTTGTCTAAAAATGCCAGCAATAATGCCAATCTTAGATTGGATGCGGGATCAACCAATGGTGTAGCGAATGCTGCGATTAAAAGCTGGGGAACTGCAACCAACCCTTGGATATTCAATGTAAAAACAGACCTTAATGTACCTGACTTTGGTGCAGGTGCGGGTTCTGTGACATATTTAAATTTTGAAGCGCCGTTGTATGAAAATTTATATTCATTTGCTGCTGATAAGAAAACAGTGACGACAAGCGCTTTTATTAATGATGTCGGTGGGGAAGATGCATATAACCTTAAACTTGCATTTTGGGCAGATGGTTTTGTACGCGATCAAAGTAAGGCAGACAAAGATCCAAATCAATTTAATTTAGGTGAGGGATTTAGTACCACTGCAACAGGGCGAGCAAATCGTATTCGCTTGCAAGGTATCTTTAACGGTTTTGGATTAAATGGCAGTAAAATTCAATTATTCCAAACGCTCGGTGGTGCTACAAATACGGGTGGTATGAGTGCTTTTTATAACAATACTCTAGGTTTGGCTGGTGTTATACGATTAAATAGTGGTGATGGTTCAAAATTATTGGGAACATCTACAGCAAACTCATGGACTGCTCCAGCGAATTTGATGAGCCATGTTTTTAGGATTAGCACTCAAGAATGTGGAGTTGGTAACTTGAATGGTTGTACCACTCCAGCAGCGCAAGACATCTTATCGACTCCAGCAATTAATGGCGGAACAGCACCGACTTTTTCAGATAAAGAAGGTATTTATATCTATAATTTGAATACCAATTTGGTGCTAGGTTCATTATATCAGCCTTTGATTCTCGGATCTGATGGAACAAACTTTAGTATAGAGCTGGCTAGGATCCCAAATAAAGAATCAATTTATAAGAAGATCTATACGGATTATACAGGGGCGGATACTTCATATACAGGCTCTACTTGTAATGTTTATAACTGTGGCACAAGTTCAATTGCGGGTTATCAAGGCAGTTCAGCAACACACAGTAGTATCAGTATAGGGACTGTTTATAGTATGGATGCAGGGAAGACTTTACTTGCAGATAAATCAGCAGGGGCTGTAGGGGTTTCATTTAATCAATTAAATAATGCCACCAGTTCAAATGCACAGAATAACTTAGGATCTGCCTTGATTGATGGAATGCTGATTCAGCATATGAAAATAACCACCAAAGGCCTATAGGATAGGAAGAAATATAATGAAAAAAACAGTACTTCTTATTTTAACCAGTTTGGTGAGTTTTCATTTGGCAGCGATGGAGGCTTTAACTGATTCAGACATGCAGCAAGTTGAAGGGCAAGCAGGTGCCGATTTATCTTTAAAATTGGTACTGAATCAAATTAATGCAAGTGATTCATATTACACCACAAATAATGCTTATAAGTTCGATAATGGTACTGGCGGTATTTGTGAGAAATTACAATTTTGCCATTTGGCATTGTCTGTCAATAATCGCTATGTTGATGCAAATGGGTTAGCCAGTAGTACTGAAGGGAATAAACTTTGGGTGGTCTTTAAAGGTGTACAAGGGACAATTAATATTCAGAAATTGGGTTTGGATGGTGTTGATTTGGTCTATAAAAATACCACTGCTATGCAGATGATCAAGCCCGCAATTCAGTTATCTTTTGATGCGAATCAACCGATTCAAATTCGTAATTTTGGCTTCAACTCTCTTTCTATCGAAAAAGATGATTTCACCAGTAAGACCAATCCAGATGGAACAGTTACAGAAAATTCATCGGGTGCAACGGAAGGCCAGTATGGTTATTTAAAAGCCAATAAATATGTAGCAAAACCTCAAACAACGGGTGCTAATGGCTCAACGGCAAATAATTATGATGTCGGTCGAGAAACAGGCTTTATGGGTGTACAAATGAACGGTAATCTTGTGCTGCAGGGCAAGCTGATGATGTTTAGTTGTGATTCTACAATGAATAAGCGTTGCTAAAATAAATCTGAGGGTTTAGGGATGAACATTAAAAAACAACAACATGGAAAAAGATTTATTTTAAATACATTGGCTTTGAGTTTGTTGGCTATACATGCACCTGTTTATGCATTACAAGCTTTAGATGATAGCGATTTAAGAAACGTAAATGGCCAGGATGGCGTACATATAGAGGCAAGCTTAAAAGAAGCCAATATTAAAACATTATACTGGACAGATCAGGCGGGTCGCGCAGAAGCAGATGCAACCAGTCAAGCGCTCGTTGCAACAGCAGATACGGTTAAAATACAACAGAGCAATACTTCTACAGATCCATTAAAAGCAGATATCAAGCTTAATATGGGAACTGCTGCGGGCAAAACTGGAGTGAATTTAGATTTATCACTCTCTCCTATGCTGATGACTGTCGATTCATTTCGTGTTTGTGATAGTGATCCAAGTGGAGCGCGTTGTAGTGCAAAGTTGGGTAATTTAGCGGTGCAGACGGCTTCAAATACCAGTATTGGATTAAAAACAAGCAATGGGCTTTTAAGTAAAACAGATCAAGTCGAGCTAACTTTAGGGCTTCAAAATGCCAACATCTATTTAGGCCAGAGCAGTGCTACAAATCAATTAAATCAACTGATTTTAAAGAACTTTAACTTTAACTTTAAAGGAAAAGGTTTTGCGTTTATCGATGCAGCTGAAGGCTTTAAATTACAAACGAATTCTGGAAGTAATATTGCGGGTGCAAATCAGGCACCAGATACGAACTATGGTTATGTGGATTTAACCCGTGTGGTTGATCCAGCTTCATTAAAGGCGGGTTTTATAAACACAGGTAGTTATGGAAATGGAACTTCCACAACCAATGCGGGTTTAAATCTTGAAATTATGGTGAATAATAAAGGCATCAATCCTACATCGCTTTATGATGTCGATAGTTATAATACCCCAACAGGTGCTAAAGGGCTGATTCGCGTAGGTGCCAGTGGGCGTATGGTGAATGGTTCATTGCAATTTCGTGGTGTACAGAATGCCAGTAGTTTAATTGGTTCTGCTGTTAATTCGAGTGGTGCAGACACTGGAAAAGATATTGTTGGTGGTTCAGGTATCGCATTTCGTATGAAGACGGATTTCACCAAAGAAGGTGACACCATGCTTGCTGGTGGTGGCGATGCAACAACTTTGGAAATTGGTGGTGCTGGATTAAATAGTTACGGTTTTGAGTTTGGTAATTTAACCGGTTTACAGAAGGGAACGCGTGCTTCTTTTGACACAGGAAATGTTTTTTTAAACCTTACCGACTCTAAGCAAGTTACGATACCGGTAAACACAACCTTCCAAAATTCAAGTTTTGGTAATGGTCAAGCTTTAACCAATTTAAGTGATTATAAACAAGATATTTATACGACCCTATCAGCGGGTAATCGCCCTTATGCTGTGGTCGCTTCAATTCGTGGTGGGGAATTCCAAGCCATCTCTAGACGAGGGCGATTTACCACTGCCGCTGGTGTTGCTGCTGGTAATTTATTTACCGAGAGTGGTTTAAATAATCAGTGGGGACTGGCTTTACCTTTTTATAACTTAAATGCCAATTTAGCCATGTATGGCACAACAGTTGATGCTGATAAAGCCTATTACTATTCAGCAGATGGTACGAAAAGCAGTGTTGCGGCTACAGCGGGTACGCAAACCTCTAGACTCGGTTTTTCTTTAGGTTTAAGTACAGAGGGTGTGGATAAAAGTGGTACAACTAAGCTTGGCAATAAAACAACCTCGATTCTGGTGATTGATGGTGGTCAGGTAAAAAATGATGCAGGTGTTCCGATTGCCGGTACCTCTAAAGACTATTATTTAGGTTTAAGAAACATCGATATGTTGCTGAAAGGCAATGGCAGTATCGGGGTGGAAAACGGAAGTTTAAATTTAAGTTTAAAAAATATGTTGGTGGTGATGGCGGCTGAAGTTGCGGCAGGTTATTTACCTGGTACAACCTATGCATCATGTGCAGGTGGTATTGCAACAGCAAGCGTTGCTTGTGGCAACAAGGGAGCATCTGATTCCAATAATTTCGCCAAAAGTGATGATGTGTTGTTTGGTCTAAAACTTCGCTTTGGTGGGGATATGGATTTGTCACTTATTCCTAATAGTGAAATGAAAGCGGATGGCACAGGCAATCGTTTAACAGTTGTGGGTGATTTAAAATTAGCAGCTACAAATAACACCATCCAGATTAGTGATCCTGTCAATGGTTCTATACTTGGTTTAGATAACTTGACGGGTGATATTCGCTTTAACAATGCTATTGTGCTCAGTAAAAACTCAACGAGTGGGACTGGTCAGGTTGGATTTAATGCAAGTTTACAATTTAATCCAACACAGTCAGTCGGCGGTGTATTTAGAGCGAGAGATTTAAACTTCTATCCTCCATCTATGAATGGCGCTTTAGTTTCGGGTGCACGCTTAGGTGAAATTGCGTTGACAGGAGGTCGGTTGACCAGTGAATTTAACATTGTTCCTCGGAATTAATGCGTTATTGGTCGGCTAGTGCTTTTATCGTACAGAATTTCTGATTAGACTGTGATGTGGTAGGCAGTATATAAATTTTCCTAAGGATTAGGATAATGAAAAAAAATAGAAACCTAGGATGTATATCATTATTGATACTAAGTCCAATTGCGCTGGCAATGGAACCTATGGATGATCAAAGTCTTTCCCAAACAACGGGGCAAGATGGGATAAATGTTGGTATAAATTTGAGTAAAGTTCAACTCAATCAAATTTCAATTATTGATCGTGACGGGTTAGGCTCAACTGTGAATGATGCAAATAAAGCATCGCTGGTTCTTGCGGGTAAAAGTGCTGGTACGGTTGCTGACCAAACTGTTGATATCACTTTTCTAGGCGCTTCAAATACCCCAACGATGAACATAGTCATGGATACCGATGGGGGCGCTACAGGTGGAGCAAGTGGTAAACCTTTTGCCAATATCGGAATGAGCTTTGCAAGTAATATTACCGGGATTAAAGTTTCACCATTTGCGCTTTACTTGGCTGGAGCGAGTTCATCTTCAGGGCCTGCTGGATATCAATCTATTTTTACAGGTACCAGTGAAAAATCCGATGTCATTAAATTTTTAAAACTGAATGATGGTTTTGATATCAACTTTGCTGCTGCCAAACCCACCATTAATTTACAGTTAGGTAATGCACCTCAAGGGCGTATGATTGCTTTTGGTGGCGCAATTCAATCGATTTGTGGTACGGGATCAGGCTGTGCTATTGCACTTTTATCTGATGATAGCGATATTGGTGCAAATTTTAACTTCCAATTAACTGGAACAGATAAGGTCAATGGTTTTTCATTAAACGGTTTCTATGCTGGCGTTGAACCAACAGGTTTTGTCTTTGGTAATACGGGTGAATCGAGTAAGTTTGATCTGGGTATCAATCAGATGATTATGGGAACGAGTGGGGCAAGTGCGGCAGGGACTTTTAATGGTCTGCAAAATGGCTCGATGGGGAACTTTGGGGCAATCGGAACATCAGTTACAGATTTAAAAGTCAAAATTAATGGTCTGTAATGTTGGTCTATAAAATATCAAAGCATAAAAAACCCTATAAGTTGTGTGACTTATAGGGTTTAGTTTATTTCAGGGCTTTTTTAATGCGATTGAAAAATTACTTCACTAATTTAGCCAATAACTCATCTTTGCTTAAATTTACAGATTCGGCATCTCTACGCCCTTTGTATTCAAAAGTATCTGCATCTAAGCCTTTTTCACCAATGACAATACGGTGAGGAATACCTGTTAATTCCAAGTCAGAGAATTTAACACCAGGACGCTCATTACGATCATCCAGTAATACATCATAACCTGCGGCTTGTAATTCAGCATAAAGTGCTTCAGCTGCTTCAAGCGTACGTGGAGATTTTTGTGCATTCATTGGTACAATTGCAACTTCGAAAGGGGCAATTGCAGATGGCCAAATAATACCTTTCTCATCAAAGTTTTGTTCGATCGCGGAAGCAACTACACGGGTTACGCCAATTCCATAACAGCCCATTGTCACCACTAATGGTTTGCCGTCATCACCCAAAACTTTACAGCCGAGTGCTTCTGAGTATTTGGTACCCAATTGGAAAATATGACCGACTTCAATACCACGTTTAATTAAAATCGTGCCTTGACCATCTGGAGATGGGTCACCTTCAACCACATTACGTAAGTCAAAAACTTCTGTAAATGTTGCATCACGGTCCCAGTTGATACCAGTGGCATGTTTATCGACTTCATTGGCACCCGCAACAAAATCTGAAAGCACAGAGGCTGCACGGTCAACAATCACAGTTAAGCCTTTCTCAACCAGTCCTTGTGGTCCGCAGAATCCTGCAGTTAAACCAAGAGCATTGAGTTGAACATCTGTTGCAAATGTTAAAGGTGCTGCAATCAGTGGATGCTTTTCAGCTTTAATTTCATTGAGCTCATGGTCGCCACGCAGGAATAACGCGATTACAGGAATATGACCCTTTTCATCAGCAATACCTTGTACAAGTAAGGCTTTTACCGATTGCGCTGGATCTGTATTTAAAAATGCAGAAACATCAGCAATGGTTTTTTGATTTGGTGTGTCTACAATTTTTAGATCTTGGCTAGGTGCTGCACGCTCACCAGTCAATACTGCTTCAGCCATTTCAACATTGGCCGCATAGTCAGATTCGGTTGAGAAAGCGATATCGTCTTCACCACTTGATGCAAGTACGTGAAACTCATGTGAACCTGAACCACCAATCGATCCTGTATCTGCTTGAACAGGGCGGAAATTTAAACCTAAGCGGCTGAAAATTCGGCAATAGGTGTCGTACATAACATCATAAGTTTCTTGTAATGACGCTTGATCGACATGAAAAGAATAAGCATCTTTCATAATAAATTCACGTGAACGCATCACACCGAAACGTGGACGAATTTCATCACGGAACTTAGTTTGAATTTGATAAAAATTCATTGGAAGTTGTTTATAACTTTTTAATTCATTGCGAGCCAAATCCGTAATGACTTCTTCATGTGTCGGACCAAGAACAAAGTCATTGCTATGGCGGTCTTTAAAACGCAACAGTTCTGGGCCGTATTGTACATAACGACCAGATTCTTCCCATAGTGAAGCTGGCTGCGTCACGGGCATTAATGTTTCCAAAGAACCTGCACGATTCATTTCCTCACGAACAATCGCTTCAACTTTATTGAGCACACGTACACCCATCGGCAACCAAGTGTATAAACCTGAAGCCAATTTACGGATCATCCCAGCACGTAACATGAGCTGATGTGAAATGACTTCAGCATCGTTTGGGGTTTCTCTTAACGTTGCAAATAAAAAGCGACTCGCGCGCATGGAAACTGTCCTAAAATTTTTAGATTTAAAGGAATGATTATACGATAAAAAAATACGATAAAAAAATAAGCTGAACATTTTTAATGATTGTTTAAATTGAAAACTTTATATTTTTATACTGGCGATACGATCAGAGCTCGGTTTTAACTTGAAATTAGCCGATATCGTGAAAGGTTGTTTAAATCATTTATATTGTTTTGTTAAGTTTTTATCAATAATAGAGCCAAGGAATTCCGAATTAAAAGGTGATTATTCAAGTTTTTTAAGGCGGTTAATAATATCATCATAGTAGGTTTGTGTCTTGCGGTAGTTGTCTTGTAGGCTTCCAATATAATTCTTTGTTTTATCTATGTTTTCAGAATTGTATTTGATCCGATCTTTGAGTGTAACAGGAACAGAGTTACCTTTGCGGTAGTATTCCATTTCTTGCCTTTTAAGTATAATACGATCACTTTGAAGTTGTTTAAGTGTTTGGTTTTGTAGTGTTATTTGTTGTTTTATATTGCTTAGAAGTTCATTTCTTTTGTTAACAGCGACAGATGAGTTGCCATAGGCACGCTTTAAGCGCGCATCTTGTTCTAATTTACGCATTTCAGATGCGCGTGATGTCGATTGCTGTAAATCTTTTTCGACATTATAAGCATGATTACGTTTGATCACTTGCATGTTGCGATCAAGCGCTTCATAACCATTTTTTATGTGTGCTGGTGTGACCGAGGTGCTGATATTAGCCACCCCATTTTTATCATAATATCGATACCATACCGCTTTAGCTTGAGGCGTATCAGCATAGACCGATAAAGTACAGATGAGTAAGCTGACTGAAAGGGCGGTATTGCATATTTTTTTTGTTTTTGACGCTATATTTTGGTAATAGATTATTCTATCCATTTAAAGTCTACCATCCCCAAAAAATCAATGTAAGTTATATGATTTTGAAACTATCTTTGATCATTTTATGTGGTTACAAAATTTTAATAAACAATTAACTTCTAAAAAAAAGCAGAATATTTTTTTTTATGTGAGCTTTACTGTGTTTTACTGTTTGAAGTGAGATTTCCGACAAGAAATGTTCATTGATAAAGTGAGTTAATATATGTTAAAAAAACATGATTAATTGTAAAAATAAATCTGTACAGCACAATTCATTCCAAGCTTACGGAAAGGGGCATTAAATGGACGATAAATTTCAAAATCTAAAAGTCATGGTGATCGATGATTCTAAAACCATTCGTCGTACTGCTGAAACATTATTACAAAGAGAAGGTTGTGAAGTTGTCACTGCTGTAGACGGTTTTGAAGCCTTATCTAAAATTGCTGAAGCAAATCCAGATATTGTTTTTGTTGATATCATGATGCCTCGTCTGGATGGCTATCAAACCTGTGCTTTGATTAAAAACTCCCAAAATTATCAAAATATTCCAGTCATCATGTTATCCAGTAAAGATGGCTTATTTGATCAAGCAAAAGGTCGTGTTGTCGGTTCAGATGAATATTTAACAAAACCATTTAGTAAAGATGAACTATTAAATGCTATTCGCAATCATGTGACTGCTTAAATGAACGGTTAATTTGGGGGAAATAATGACAAAAATTTTAATAGTTGATGATTCACCAACAGAAATGTTTAGATTTAAAGAAATTCTAGCTAAGCATGGATTTGAAGTGATTGAAGCAACCAATGGTGCAGATGGTATTACACTGGCGCAAGCTGAATTGCCGGATCTTGTGTTAATGGATGTTGTTATGCCTGGTGTAAATGGTTTCCAAGCGACTCGTCAGATCGCACGTGGTGCAGCCACCAAGCATATTCCAATTGTAATTGTAAGTACTAAAGATCAAGAAACCGACCGCGTTTGGGGAAAACGTCAAGGGGCTTGTGACTACTTAACCAAACCGATTGATGAGAATCAGCTGATCAGTACGATTAAGCAACATCTACAAGCAGGATAATGTATGGCAGCAAATGGATTTATCGAATTACTTCGATTGTCTAAGCGAGGAAATAAAAATTACGCTGACAATGAAAATGAAGTAAACCGATGGTCAGGCATTGCATTTGAAATGATGGGGCAATATTTTGTTGCGCCTTTGGGTGAGGTTTCAGAAGTTATTTATCCGCCAAAATACACACCCGTTCCCAATGTTCAGGGATGGGTGAGAGGATTAGCGAATATTCGCGGACGGTTATTGTCAGTTTCTGATTTGGCTTTTTATTTAACGGGGCAAAGAAGCCAATTTCTACCTACTCAAAAAGTCTTATGTATTAGTCATAATGACCACTATGTTGGTCTGATCGTAGATCAGGTTTTGGGGATTCAACATTTTAATAAAAAAGGCTTTTTTTCTAAAAACAATCAATTAGAAGAAAACCTTCAAACCTATTGTCAGGGATATTTTCAGCAGCATAATCAGGCTTGGAATATATTCTTGTTTAGTCGTTTGTTAAATGATCCTCAATACATGAATGCATCAGAAAAATTTATAAACTAGCTTTGACGCCTAATGAGAGTTAAGCGAATCGGGAGAAGCTGAATGGGCTTTAAACTAAAGAAGAAAAATACAGGGGATACTGCTCAAAAAAGTAGTTCAGGCGTATTAACCAAAACCAAATCAAAAATTGATGAATTTGCTAAGTTGTTTGGGGAAAGCGACAAATCAAAGCCATTTATTCAAATGGCAATTGCCAGCATCATCGTTGCGATTATTTTGCTTTTGGTTCTATTCTATACAGTTCCTCGAAATAACGACTTAACTCGTAGCTTGGGTGAATTAAAACTTTTATCACAGACCTTATCACGTCAAGCAACTGAAGCCACCGCATCGGGTTCGAAAGACTCAATTGATGCTTTAGTTGCATCGCAAAAGAAATTTAAAGAAAACTTAGATGTCGTCAAAGATATTCATGCGTCTTCAAAACAAGTGGAAGGCGTTGAAAAAACTTGGAAACAAGTTTCTGCTGATATCGACATGATTGCGACACACCAAAAAATCATTAACCAATTATATGACACCAACATTGCTGTTGCGGATGTGATCCCGGGCATGCAGGCGGAATATAATGCAATGGTTGACCAAATGGCACGTGACAACATGTCAAGTACTCAGGTTGTTATCGCGAAAAACCAAGTATTCCTTGCAGAACGTATTTTACGTTCTATTGGTTCAGTATTAAGTGGTTCGGATAATACCCGTGCTTCAGCAGACGACTTTAATGCGGATACTGAAACATTTGGTACATATTTAAATGCGCAACTCAATGGGAGTGCCGATTTAGGTGTAACACGTATTGATAAACCTGAACTACGTGAGTCTTTAGAAAGTATTAAAGCGGATTACAATGAAATTGTGCAATTGGCATCAACTTCTGTACTAAAGAACTCTGATCAGATTTTTAAAGTACGTCAGGCATCGTCAGACATCTTTGCACAATCGGATAATTTATTAAAAGGTTTGGATCGACTTTCGGTAAATACTGGTGTGGGTACGATTTTACCTGCATTGATTTTACTTCTTGCTCTCGGCGCATTCTTATTTGCTGTATTTAAACTTCTTGGTTTACGTAGTGAGTCAGATAAAGTTCGTGTAACACGTTTACAAGACGAGTATGACCGTAACCAGAATGCGATTTTACGTTTACTTGATGAAATTGCCGATTTGGCAGATGGTGATTTAAGTTCGTATGCAACGGTATCGGAAGACTTCACTGGTGCAATTGCCGATTCGATTAACTTTGCGATTGACCAATTACGTGACCTAGTATCTCGAATTAATGACACTTCTCAAGAAGTTGCACAATATACGCAGAATACCCAACAGATTACCAACCAGTTGGCTGAAGCTTCTGAGCATCAGGCGCAAGAGATTGCAGGGGCATCAACAGCGATTAATGAAATTGCACAGTCGATTGACCACGTATCTGCAAATGCTGCTGAATCAGCAGAGGTAGCACAGCGTTCCGTACAAATTGCATCAAATGGTGCAGATGTAGTAAACCGTTCAATCGAAGGTATGGATACAATTCGTGAGCAGATTCAAGAAACATCTAAGCGTATTAAACGTTTGGGTGAGTCTTCTCAAGAGATTGGTAACATCGTATCGCTGATTAATGATATTGCCGACCAAACCAACATCTTGGCATTAAACGCAGCAATTCAGGCATCTATGGCAGGTGAAGCGGGTCGTGGTTTCGCCGTGGTTGCGGACGAGGTACAGCGTCTTGCTGAACGTTCAGCATCTGCAACCAAACAGATTGAAACACTGGTCAAAACCATTCAGACCGATACCAACGAAGCCGTAATTTCAATGGAACAAACCACCTCGGAAGTTGTGCGTGGTGCGAATCTTGCAAAAGATGCGGGTGTTGCCTTGGGTGAGATTCAAACAGTATCAAGTAACTTGGCTGGTTTGATTGAAAGTATTTCTGAGTCGGCGAAATTGCAGTCTGCTTCAGCAGGTCATATTGCAAATACGATGAATGTCGTACAAGAAATTACTTCACAAACCACTGGTGCAACATTTGATACAGCCCGTTCGGTTTCTGAATTGGCAAGTATGGCGGATTCATTACGTCAATCAGTTTCAGACTTTAAACTGCCTGACTAAAACGATTGATACTTTATATATGTGCAATATCGACTGTAACAAGTGGCTATTGCACAGAATGGAACGCCTTCTAAAGCCATTCAGCTTGACTGTATTTTGAAAGGTTTTAGTCCCAAAGACGGGAACTAACATAGAAGCCTGAGCTATGAAAGAAATATTAAAACATTTAGTGGAACACGTTACTTTACCTGAAGATGCGTATCTTGGTCAGGATGAGGAAATTTTAGAAATTTTTGTAGAAGAACTTGAAGAAATTTTTGAACAGCTACAAACCTCTCTTGATCGATGGCAACTCGAAGAGTTTAAAGATACCGAATTGGTCAATATTCGCCGTTATTTTCATACGCTTAAGGGGTCTGGGCGTATGGTGGGGGCTAAACGTTCTGGTGAACTTGCTTGGACTGTTGAAGATACATTAAATCGTATTATTACGAAAAATCTGGAACTTACTTCCGAGATTCAACACT
The DNA here is from genome assembly GCF_059422385.1 of Acinetobacter sp. GW821-FHT01E09. Lineage (NCBI taxonomy): Bacteria > Pseudomonadati > Pseudomonadota > Gammaproteobacteria > Moraxellales > Moraxellaceae > Acinetobacter > Acinetobacter sp. GW821-FHT01E09. Next base: position 3,830,221 of record NZ_JBWKWU010000001.1, on the reverse strand, counting down.
ATGTAAGTGCAGTATTTAATATTTATAAGTTCAAACTCTACTCAGAGTTTTTAAATCGAAAACCGCATCATTTAGATTTAGCACCTTTGGTGTATTTGGGGCAGCAGCTACAACAGAAACAAAGCTTAGAACCTGCTTTAGACGAGTTATTGGCATTATCAAATACACTGGATAATGAAAATGTCATTACTGGTTTGGAGATTGGTGAAGATACTGCAACAGCAGAAGTAACCTCTGTGACCACTCCGCATGTGGTTGATCTCGTTGCAGATGGCTCTACAGATACGACTGAAGAAGAAGTGGCAGTTGAATCGACTGTTGCAGATGATAGTTTAACCTCTGAAACCTTGGAAATCTTTGTTGAAGAGTCAGAGGAGCATCTGGCGGCAATTAAAGACTTTTTGCACTTAGAAGAACATACGCCTGATCAATATAATCGCTTGATTCGTGCCTTGCATACTTTGCGTGGCAGTTCTTCAATGGCGCACGTCAATGAGGTCTTTGAAGCAAGTGGTAAGGTCGAGCATTTATTTAAAGTATTGGTTCAAGAAGATACCGAGTCCTCAAAAAATGAAAATGCGCTACTGACTTACTATGCTGAATTTGTCAGTGATTATCTCTATGTTTTAAAGCTGAAAGGTAATCAAGCTGTTGAGCTACAAACCATTTATCAAAAATTTAATGATGCTTGGGAACGCTATGATTTCCAACACCAATATCAACATTCGCAAACGGGTTTAGTCACACAATTGGTTGATCTTGAGATCGATCTATTACTTGATGCCGAGTTTGAGTTTGATAAACGCGCCCAAGTTGAATATCCAGCATATTTCCAACAACTGGCTCAACAAGCGCAGATGTTGATAGATCATACCAATAATCGTGCTGCACAAGGCATCCATGATTTTAGTCTTGCTTTAAAAGATGGTTATGAACAAGTTATTCGCAAGCCAGATTTATTAAATACTGATTATGCTTTTGAAATGTTTTCTAAGGCCCATCAGGAATTTATTCATTTATTCGATACTTTGGCATCAGGACAAAGAGTCAGCCTAAATGAATCAACACAAGCGATTTTGGCTGAGTTACATGACTATTTACACCAAGAAATAGACACTGGTGTTGCTGGTCAAATTGTTGAAACAAGAACTGCGCTAGACACTGAACAACAGCCAGATACAGTCTCAATGGCAGCGAACCCTGTTGAATCAGTAGGGAACTATGTACTGACGCAAATTAATCTGGATAAACAGAATATTGACTCAGAACATAGTCAACGTGAATTTGATGCTGATGTTCTCGATATTTTTATTGAAGAAGCCGACGAATTGTTGGTTGGAATGGACCATGACTTAAATACGTGGTCAAGCCATCCTGATGACACAACCGCATTAAACAATTTGATGCGTTATTTGCATACCTTAAAAGGTGGTGCAAATATGGTGCAAGCCACCCATATTGGTTTGATTGCGCACGAGTTGGAAACCATTTATGAACGCGTGATTAAAGGTCAACTCAAAGCAGAACCACACATTATTCAAGCGATTCGTTTAATTCAAGATGATGTGGCAGATCGTATTCAATTGATCCGTGAAAAATCAATTGATTATCCAGCTACTCATATTCTCAGTGTTTTACACAATATTGATCAGCAAGGTCCGATTGAAGCTGTTCAAGCATCAACTGCGGTTGAGCCACAATTTAGTCATGATGCAGTAGATTTGCATGAACTTGAATATGTTGCAGATGATATCGTTTTAGCGATTGATCAAACTCCAAAACTGCTTGAAACTGAACCGTTGGATCAAGATCAACAACCTGCAATTGATGATGCTCAATTATTTATAGATGCAAATCAAGATGCAGGTTTAGATCCTGTTGAAGTTGTTGCTCGAGAAACCTTTATTGAAGAAGCACGAGAGCTGATTGATGATGGTTTGAGCATTTTATCTCAATGGTTTGATCAGCGTAGCAACCGTAGTTTCCTACTCCAATTACAACGTATTGCACACAGCTTAAAAGGCGGTGCAAAAATGGTGAAATTGGAAGAAGTGGCTGATATTGCATATGAATTAGAAAATGCATTTGAGCAATTTGGTTTACATAATTTTAACTCGAATGTTTATGATGGTTTATTGGAAAAAACCTTTCATTGGCTAGATGCTGCAATCTTTAAACATCACTATGATAATTTTGAAGGCTTAAAATCGAGCTTACATAGTATTGAATATGTTGATGTATCCGCACAGCTTCCAGAAAAACTATCTCGAACAAACTTAATCTTTGAGCAATCGATCAGTGAGTTTGTTCAGGGGGATGGTACAGAGCCACCGTCAATGTTGGGTGAATGGGATCTTTCACAAAAAACTGAATCTAACAATGAGATGATTCGTATCTCTGCCGATTTGGTTGAAAAAATGATCGACCTTTCTGGTGAAAACGCGATCAACCGTTCACGTATTGAGATGGATTTAGGGCAGTTAGGGAATACCTTGACTGATATGGAGTTGGCTATTCAACGTTTGGCGGATCAGCTACGCCGTATGGAAGGCGAGTTAGAAAGCCAAATCATTGCAAAACATGGCGATTTAAGCGCTCGTTATGCTGATTTTGACCCTTTAGAAATGGACCAATATTCATCTCTAAACCAGTTATCAAAATCGTTGGCTGAATCTGCATCTGACTTGGTTGATTTTAAAACCACGTTGGCTGAAAAGATTCGTGATACTGAAGGTTTATTACTTCAGCAATCTCGTATTCAAGCTGAAATTCAGGAAAGCTTGATGCGTACTCGTCTGGTACCATTCTCAAGACTGTTGCCTCGATTACAGCGCTTGGTTCGCCAGACTTCTTCAACCGTGAATAAACCCACTGAACTTTTAGTCAATAATACTGAAGGGGAGTTGGATCGTAATATTCTGGAAAAATTAGTTTCACCGTTAGAGCATATGTTGCGGAATGCGATTGACCACGGGATTGAAGATGCGGAACAGCGTCAGAAATCGGGCAAAGCGTTGACTGGTCGAATTGATTTGAATATTAGTCGTCAAGGTACGGATGTACTTGTCTCGTTTAAAGATGATGGTAAAGGAATTGATCCAAAAGTTATTCGTGATAAAGCAATCGAAAAAGGCTTAATCAAAACGGATCAACAGCTAGAGCCTGAGGAAATCCTACAGTTTATTTTCCATCCTGGTTTTAGTACAGCACAGCAAGTGACACAAATCTCTGGTCGTGGTGTTGGCTTGGATGTTGTGCAAAGTGAAATTAAATCACTTGGTGGACAAGTGAGTGTCAGTTCTGAGTTGGGGCATGGTTCAACCTTTACGATTACCGTACCTACAACAGTTGCGGTCAGCGATGCCTTGATGGTGAAAGTCGGTGATCAGCAATTTGCAGTCCCATTATCGCAAATTGATCGTATTGTTCGAATTTCACCAGCTGCTTTGGAAGAATATTTTGAAACTCAAAATGACTATTTTGATATCGATTTCCAAAGCTATAAGCTACGTTATTTGGGTGAGTTTACCTCGAATCAAGTCACTCCACGGTTACATGGGCTTGCACATTCATTACCAGTGTTGTTGATCAAGGGAAGTTTGGGGCAATCGATTGCCATTCTGGTTGATCAGTTAATTGGTTCACGTTCACAAATTGTGGTTAAACCGATTGGTAAGCAGTTTGCTACCATCAATGCAATTGCGGGTGCAACTATTCTGGGTGATGGTCAGGTGTGTTTGATTCTGGATGGGCAAAATATTGCACGACAAGTTCAAGCATCTACCCGTGGTAGTGCTGAACATCTTCAACATGATAAACAACGTCATCGTGATCAACGCCGTTTGATTATGATTGTGGATGACTCAGTTACCGTTCGTAAGGTCACTTCACGTTTGCTTGAACGCCAAGGTTTCGATGTGATTACTGCGAAAGATGGTGTGGATGCGATTGAGCAACTTGAAAATGTCAAACCAGACTTGATGTTACTGGATATTGAAATGCCACGAATGGATGGTTTTGAAGTCACCAACTTGGTTCGCCATCACGAAATTCACCGCGATTTGCCAATCATCATGATTACGTCACGAACAGGTGAAAAACATCGTGAACGGGCATTTAGCTTAGGTGTGACAAATTATATGGGTAAACCATTCCAAGAAGCTGATTTATTGGAAAATATTGAAGCTTTGTTGACGGTTAAATAGGAACGCTCATGACAAAGAATATTGAAAAATCTGCAATTGATAAAATTAGCACACGGGAATTACAGCATTTAATTACGGTGTCTACTGGGTTTATTGATGCATATATTATTGATTGTTATGATAAAGCACCAATGTTATTACCCCAAAATGTGGTGCTTTCTGCTCAGAATAGTCCAACCTATGTCAATGTCGTGGAATGGCATGAAAAGAAGTTGCCGACATTTAGTGTCAGTGATCCTAAAAAGACCTTGGGTGTCGCACTGATCATTGAAGGGGAAGATGCAGATGAGCGTTTTGCCTTGATGTGCAATGAAATGCCAAGTTCGATACGGCTACGGATTTCAGAGGTGGTCGATGCAGAGGATAGCATCAAAGATAAAACGATTTTACAATATGTGAAAATTGGCGATAAGACTTATCATGTGCCGGATTTGGATCAAATCCAGTTACAGATTGGGATAAAGAAGACTTGATCTGTAATGCTTTCAAAGCTTATCTGTAAAAAAGGACGCATTTGCGTCCTTTTTTACTCAGTTACTCAGTGAGAATCGCTCAACTTAAGCGAGTAATTCGACTAAGATTTGTTCGTAAATTTCAGCCAAAGGCTCTAATTCAGCAATATTCACATGCTCATTAATTTGATGAATCGTCGCGTTTAAAACACCTAATTCAAGCACTTGAGCGCCTGTCGGTGCAATAAAACGACCATCAGAAGTTCCACCACTGGTTGAAAGCTCTGTCTCTGTTCCTGTCACATTTTTAATTGCAGTTCGTGCAGCATTAACCAATTCACCGACTGGGGTTAAGAAGGGCAAACCTGATAACGTCCACTCAATATCATAATCAACATGATGACGATCTAAAATCTCAAGAACACGTAATTTGAGTTGATCTGCTGTCACTTCAGTTGAGTAACGGAAGTTAAAGGTAACGGTCATCGTGCCTGGTACAACATTGGTTGCGCCTGTACCTGCTTGAATATTGGAAACTTGGAATGAAGTCGCAGGGAAGTATTCATTGCCATTGTCCCATACCGTATCACAGAGTTCAGCTAAGGCTTTTGACGCGGTATGAATGGGGTTGATGGCTAAATGTGGGTAGGCAACATGGCCTTGTTTCCCTTTTACTGTTAACACTGCATTTAATGAACCACGACGGCCATTTTTTACGATATCGCCCAGCGTATCCGTACTTGAAGGCTCACCGACAAGACACCATGTCATTTTTTCATTACGTGCTTCTAAGGTTTCGACAACTTTAACCGTACCATTGATAGAAGGACCTTCTTCATCAGAGGTGATTAAAAAAGCAATAGAACCTTTATGGTTGGGATGATTCTTTACAAAACGTTCAGATGCAACCACCATTGCAGCCAACGCTGTTTTCATATCAGCACTACCACGACCATAGAGTTTGCCATCACGAATTTCAGGAAGGAATGGATCAGACTCCCATGCATCAAGATGACCTGTAGGCACAACATCGGTATGACCTGCAAAACAGAAAACTGGAGATGCCGTTCCGCGTCTTGCCCAAAGATTATCAACATCTTCAAAACGCATATTTTCAATATTAAAGCCAATAGCAGACAAACGATCTGCCATGATAGTTTGGCAGGTATGGTCTATAGGTGTCACAGAAGGCTGGCGAAGAAGTTGTAAACTCAGTTCTAAGGTATCCGAATGATTCATGGACATTGATCAAGTAAGTAAATTGAACAATATAATAGAGGAAGATAAAACCGAATGAAAACCTTAAAGCTTGAGAAAGGATAAAACTATTTAAATTGGCATTAAAAAAGCCTTATCTATTGAGATAAGGCTTATGTTGTAGAATGAAGTTGATACTTACAATTTATTTTCAACTTTTTCTGCAGAATTCGTAACAGCATCCCCCGCTTTAGATACATCCTTACCAACACCTTTAAATGTGTTGCAACCAGCTAAAACAAAAGCGAATAACATTGAAACTGCTAAAATTTTTTTCATTACTATCTCCGTGTTTCACGCGTTAATTAGAATTTTAGTATACGAGTATCAGGTTAATATATCGTTATGTTTTTATGAGTGGATTGGTTAATCCATGTATAAGAAACGTGAATAATTAAGCATTTATGTCAAAGAAAAGCGCCAGAGGAGCTTGGCGGTACATATAAAATTGCAGGCTATTTTTATTATGATATAAACCATTACACCAAAATTGGGCAGCAGCTGAACTTTGTTTTAGATCTGGGCAAATCCATTCATGCCGTTGTAGACGGTAAAAATCTTTTGCAATGTGATGTCCCCATTGACCCAATCGACGTTGCGTGTTGATCCATGAGGGCGGTGCAACATCGTCTTTATTGTCAGGCAGATAAAGCTGTCCTTTCATCACAGCCAGTTTCTTTTCAATTTTAAGATCTAAAGCCTCGGTAAATTGAAATTGTTTTTCTGAGAAATGATTCAGTTTTCGTAAAAGGGTGTCGCTACGATTTAGACCATACCAATGCTTTAAGTGTAAGTTTGATTCGCCTAAATAGTACTTTAAAGCAACTTCCCAATGCTCGATCTGTTTTGTGGCCTGATTACGAACAAGGAAATCAATTTCGCCTAATGTATTCTTTGCTTCAATGATTTGGATACTATGCTGAATTAGTTGATAGTGTTGATTGGCTTCATCTTGTAACCAGAACCAAAATAAATATTCAAAACGTAAACCTAAACGTGTGCTTTTAAGCTGTTGTACAAATTCAATGAGTGGGGTGGGGTCATGATCGAGTTGATCTAAGCGTGTTTGAAAATCTATATATTGTTGTTGCCAAAACGCCGTGTCGTGTACTTCAAAACGATTTTTAATTTCTAATTCATCAGGCAGATGCTGAATAATATTGGGACTGGCAATGCAAAAAGCCAATTGACGAACAATAGGGTGTTTGTACTTTAACCAAGGCTCAAAGTAGTCTGTCATTGTATGCTGTCCTAAACTGAAGACTCACTCAGTTTATTTTTAAAGAAAAGGTCTTTAGCGTGTTGAGATTCAAGCAAATAAGTGAATAAACATGCAAGCTCAATTTGACTGTATTGGAAATGATGAACACCGTGATTTTAAAATACAATGATTTCAATTGATTTAAAATATACTGGCAAAATCATTTGGGCGGTATAATAGTCGAATGGGCAGATTGAGTTAATCTATGAAAGTTTTGTTTTGGCGAACATTGGTGATTGTTTTTATTGTACTCGGGTTTATTGGGGCAATATTACCGGGAATGCCAACGACAGTTTTCCTCATCTTGGCCGCTTGGGCGGCATCAAAAGGTTGGCCACAGGTTGATGCTTGGTTACTCAATCATCCAAAATATGGTGCAACGCTTCGTGCTTGGCGTGAAAATGGGACTGTGCCACGTAAAGCAAAGTGGATCGCCAGTATTATGATGTTGATCAGTGGGGTGATCATGTTATTCACCAATGCGCCACTGGCTGTGAAGATTTTTACCGATGTGACCATGTTGATTGTGGCTATCTGGCTTTGGTTGCGCCCTGAACCAAAACCTATTGTAAAAAATCTGAATGAAATGGATAAATCCGAATAGCCTTCATTCGATGTTTTTGATCATTAGGGGCTGTTGACAATTCGTCTACGTTTGCGACTACGTGTGTTTTTTAGGCGATACTAGGCGCGAAATACGAAATTTAGTCATTCTAAATGAGTAGTTCGTAACGACGTAGCGACAAAAAACACACAAGTCCCGAAGGGTTGTGGCTAAAATTATCTCAGCCTTCGTTATGAAACTCGAAAATAGTCTCGCTATTCTCTTCGTTTCCTGCCTTGCCTGCTCAATTTTAACCTACAACGCAAGCCATTTATGAAATGTCAACAGACCCTAAGCACTGAATATTTTATTAAGTTTAGAGCAAATAGATAATAGGGCTAAAATATTGATTAAATGATCTACTCAATTTAATTAAAATATGGGTTTAAATATTTTATAAATAGATAAATAATAAACAAAAAACACCAATTTAAACTAAAATGATCTATTTTTTAATCACTCAACCCTAAAATAGGTAAAACATCGAGAAAAGCGTTTGACACTCAGTAAAGATTCTCTATAATGCACCTCACAAACGATGAAGTCGTTAGGGCGCTTAGCTCAGTTGGTAGAGCGTCTGCCTTACAAGCAGAATGTCGGCGGTTCGATCCCGTCAGCGCCCACCAAGCTTTAACGTTGAATTTTTAGTGCAGCGGTAGTTCAGTTGGTTAGAATATCGGCCTGTCACGCCGAGGGTCGCGGGTTCGAGTCCCGTCCGCTGCGCCACTTAAATTCAATCATCGTATGTATAGCAATTCATTTGTTAAAGTGCAGCGGTAGTTCAGTTGGTTAGAATATCGGCCTGTCACGCCGAGGGTCGCGGGTTCGAGTCCCGTCCGCTGCGCCACTTTAGAATGATTTTGCAGTGACATGTAATACTGAATTAGAGTCTAAATAGTTTTTTATTTATTCTAGTTTAGGGCGCTTAGCTCAGTTGGTAGAGCGTCTGCCTTACAAGCAGAATGTCGGCGGTTCGATCCCGTCAGCGCCCACCATATACAATGCAGCGGTAGTTCAGTTGGTTAGAATATCGGCCTGTCACGCCGAGGGTCGCGGGTTCGAGTCCCGTCCGCTGCGCCATTTATCTTATTTCCTGAGATCAAGATATTTGGATGTATAAGAATTTGAAAGGGAATATTGTTTTCTTTTATGTTCTGATAAAGTAATATTGTGATGATCCTCACTCAGGGCGCTTAGCTCAGTTGGTAGAGCGTCTGCCTTACAAGCAGAATGTCGGCGGTTCGATCCCGTCAGCGCCCACCATATACAACGCAGCGGTAGTTCAGTTGGTTAGAATATCGGCCTGTCACGCCGAGGGTCGCGGGTTCGAGTCCCGTCCGCTGCGCCATTTATCTTATTTCCTGAGATCAAGATATTTGGAATAGTAAGAATTTGAAGTTTTTTGATTTTTAAAGATCAAACATTATAGACTTCATATCGCTTACTCCCCATCTTTAGGATAGAACTTAAGATTAAATCATCGATTTTCTTATAGGTTCAAACAGAGTAAACAACTCTTCGTTATCCACACTCAGGGCGCTTAGCTCAGTTGGTAGAGCGTCTGCCTTACAAGCAGAATGTCGGCGGTTCGATCCCGTCAGCGCCCACCATATTTTCCAATCTAGTTATTTGTTTAGAACTTCTGTATAATATATAAGCATAAGTATTTTAAAAATAAATTTTCTATGCGAAATCCATATCAACGTAAAGCTGCGTCTTCAACTCAAAAAAACTCAGTCCAAACCCTAGACCAATACAAACATTTTGTCGAAATGATTGTTTCACAAACCAAGGTTTTTGTTCTTTATGATGATGGCTGGGCTTTGTGCGCATCACCGACAGGGCAACAGTCTTTAGCTGTTTGGCAAAGTAAAAATTTGGCACAACTTCTGATTAAAGATAACTGGAGCCGTTACGAAGTACAAGAAGTTGAACTCATTGTTTTTATTGAACAGATGATTCCTTTTATCAAACAAAATAATACGGCAATTTCTATAAATTTAACCCCTGAAGGGCGAAATATTTTAGTTTCGACAAATAAATTTTTACTCGACATCAAAAATTATTTATATCAGATGTATACGACTCAACCTGAGTTATTTCAAAACAATAAACGCTTACCGTTACCACGTAAAATTCGCTTACATCAGTAACGCTGTACAAACAATGATATGGCGTTCTGCGTCTTAATATTCACCGAGCACCCAACCACTGATATAGGCAAAATACTCTCTTAACCATGCGTTATAGCGTGTCGTGAGTGGAGTTTCAGCACCTACAGTAATGAAGTTATGATAGCCTTGCTTTCTGGCGATTGCTGCGGCACGTAAGGTGTGAAAATCACTGGTCACAATCGCAATTTTAGAGTCTAAAGTTAAACCATGCGCTTTTAAAATCGCTTGGCTATTTTTTAGATTTAAGTCAGTACTGGTACTTTTATTTTCTTGTAGGATTCTACTGGCTTGGATTTGCATCTGCTCTTGTAAATATTGCGACATAATTTCTGCTTCAGGTTTTTCTTCACCGAAATCTAAACCACCACTGACAATGATCAAAGCTTGTGATTGTTGTTTTGCAATTTCACCGGCTTGATCTAAACGTTTTGCGAGGGTCGGTGAGGCTTTTCCTTGGGTAATGCCACTGCCTAACACAATAATGGCTTGTAGATTATTTTCTGCTGTATTTTGTTGGGATTTTAAGTGGATATAACCAAAGAAGCCGATTAAGCTGACTGACCAAAGTGTAAATAGAACCCATCCTAAGCGCCAGATTTTCTTTAACTTTAAGTGTTGGGCCAAATACTGCTGAATGTGTTGGCTCCATAGCGCTGTAGTGATAAAGACTAAGCCAATCAGCAAAGGGAGTATTGTTCCTAAGTGGATTTTTTTATATAAAATTAAAATAAATCCATCGAGGAATAAGACAAATCCCAGCAAAAAAAAGACAATGCGGAAGAGTTTATTGTTATACATGGGTGAAAACAAATCATTAAAAATTAGCCTAATTCTAAACGAAATCTGTGCATTTATTATATAAGAATCAAAAAAAACCGAGCAATTGAGCTCGGTTTTGGCGGGTAAATTTATTCAATAGACCCTAATAAACATCACGACGATAACGACCATCTAAACGTAATTGTTCAACTGTGTCTTCTCCAAGGATATCAATTAAAGCGAGATCAACATCAGTTGCCATACCATTGATACTGCCACAGACATAGATTACCGCATCATTGGCCACCCATTTTTTCAGTTCTTCGGCATGATCACGCAGTTTATGATGTACATAAATTTTTTCAGCTTGATCACGAGAGAATGCTAAATCAATACGTTTTAGCATTGCTGTATTTTGCCAAGCTTGAATTGTATCTTTAAAGAAATAATCGTTTGCTTGTTGGCGTTCACCAAAAATCAACCAGTTTTCAGTATAGTCCATACGAACACGGGCATGAATCAAACTCATTAATCCCGCAATCCCGGTACCATTTCCGATGCAGATAATCGGGCGGTTATCGGTAATTAAATGGAAAGATTCATTATTACGAATTCTTAACGCAATTTTATCACGCAATTGCACATGTTCTGTCAACCAACCAGAACCGAGACCAAGCTCACCTTGAGGATTTTGTTGCTGACGAACCACCAAACGCAACACTTGCTGACTTGGAATACTGGCAATCGAATACTCACGAGTTGGTAGCGTAGGGAGTTGCTCGAGTAAGTGTTCCATATTGGCAAAAGGTTCAATAGCAACGGTTAAATCGCGATTCCAAAGCGCTTCTTGAATGCTTTGTTCGAGTGAATCCACTTTTGTCTCTGCATGAACTTGATATTTATCCAAGAACAATTGAATACGTTCTGGACTATTTCCCGTTTGAATTTCAGCAATATCACCTGCTTGCCAAGCTGTATCATAGCTGGCTTGTAATTCAAGATTAAATGCGGGTGCGCCTAAGCTGTTTGGATTGAGTAATTCTCGTTTTGTTAGACGCCATTGATCAAAAACTTTATCAATAGACATTGTTTGTAGATCGAGTTTTGTGGCTTTTGCTAAAGCATCATTCCAATGTTGGATATCTGCATTATTGCCATTATTGACTTCAAGCGTAGCAAACAATTGTTGCGCACCAGATTGTTTTAACCATGCATCTATGCGATGCCCAAAGCTACAATAGGTCTCAGGATAGTCTTGTGAACCCAATGCTAGAACCGCATATTTTAAATGTGAAAGATCCAATGATGTAGCCATGAGCTTTTTCTCAAAGTGCGAGGCTAAGTCAGGTGCTTCACCTGTACCATAGGTACTTGCAATCAAGAGAATCTGTTTGGCTTGCTTGAGGTCATCTTCAGAGAGTTGTTGTACAGCTTTTACCGTTGTTGGCTGATGGGCTTCTTGCAGACTGGTTGAGGTGCGCCATGCCAATTGCTCAGACATTCCTGTTTGAGAGGCATAAGCAATTAACCAAGGTGTTGCGTTTGGATCAATTTGAATTGCTGAACCCGCTTGTTTTGCAGCAAGGGTGAGTCGCTTTTGCTTACGACGTTTTAAATACAGCATCCATCCAGTAACAAAAAATAATGGCATTGCCAATGCCGCAAGCATTGCGATGAATTGAAAAACAGGGCCAAAGAAACTACCACGGTGCACAGGGAGCATACTTCCCATGATTTTTTCATTGAGTGGTTTGCTTTCGTATAAGTCTAATTTTTCAATTTGTGCAGTTTGATAGTTATAGGTTGCTTTATTTCGTGCACGCTCATGTTGTGGAATAGCATCAACAAAGGTGAGTTCAACTTTACCATCTGGCTTTTTAGGAATCGAAACAGTCAGGGTCGAATAGTCACGTTTAATTTGAGCATTAAACCCATTCCATGTTTGAGTAAGTACATGTTGAATTTGTTCTGGTTTTAAACCTTCTTTATTCTCATGCTTATTTTCACGGTCTGGTTGTTGATGACCAGTCGTTGGATTTTGCTTTTCGCCACGTTGTTGTGGTTGTTGCTGAGGATTGCCAGAAGCCCCTTGACGTCCTTGTCCTTCTCCACCACGTGCTGCTTGCATTTCAGGCTGAGGTCGTTCAACCCCCATTACTTTAAACATACCATTACGCCACCAGTCATACGACCAATACAGCCCTGTACATGCTAAAAGTAAATAAAAGATCACCACCCACGTTCCGACTACAGCATGTAGGTCCCAAAGAAAATTACGACCTTTGAGTTTAGGCTTAATGGCAAACCATTGTTTAAAAGAATGCTTTTTCGGCCAACGTAAATAGAGACCACTGAGTACAAAGAAAATTAACATCAAGGTACTGACGCCAGTAATTTGTTTACCGACTTCACCCACAGTTAAGTTACGATGCAGTTGCTGTATAAATTGAAAAAAATCTTTGCCTTTCACTTCTGGAAGAACTTCGGCCGTGTAAGGGTTTACCATCATGGTATAACCTCTACGTGCGCCTTCTTTGACAATATTAATGTTTGAAGCTTCTTCAGCGGCTTTCGCGATAGTAATACTGTTGATCTTCATTTCAGGGTTTTGGGTTTGGAAATGTTGATAAATTTCAGCAGGCGTGAGTTTTGCCTGATTTTCAACTTTTACCGTGTAGCTGTCTGGATTTAACCATCTTTGAATAGGTTGTTCATAAGAATAGATTGCACCAGTCACTCCCATAATTGAGAGAATTAAACCAGCCGTAATCCCTAGAAACCAGTGAATTTGAAAAAAAATCTTTTTAAACATGGCAATGCAAAGGGCAGAATATTTTTGATAGCAAATTATAGCTGAATAAATCGGAGAGATAATGAATTTTGCAGATAATATTTATTCTCATTATCATTTTTATTAAAATAGCGAAGTAGAAAAAAACCTCCAAAAATGGAGGCCTTTTAAAATTTTAAATTAAAGTGTCTTGGGTTCACCAACAACTTCTTTTAAATGTTTACGCAGTGTTTCAAAGGGAAAATTCTTGCTATCCATACGTTTAGGTAGAATATATGCGCCTTGTTGGCCTTTCACTTTAAAGTTTACCAGTAAGAATTCAGGGGTGTTGTACCATTCATAAATGTCTTTCCAAGCCACGGTTCCAACACCTTCTTGTACACCCATTTGTTGACGCATCACAATACCACTTGGCTGTACACCTAATTTTACACCTTTGATTTCCTGAACTGGAAATTCATTCATCTTGCGTTTTACATACCATTCAAGACCGAATTTGCGAACCAAAAGATAGATGGCAACCGCAGCAAGAACCACCCAAAAAATAATGGTTGAATAGTTTTTAATTAAAGCGATGCCAAGTAATGAGAGTATGACTGCTACACCCATGATTGCCCAAGCTTTAATCCCAATTTTATTGGTACTACGCCAAATTGCAAGTTGAGCGCCGCGTTGTTCGGCTTCCGAAACTTCGTACGGAACAGGTTGTAAGGTATAAGCGTAAATATTCTTGGCAGTCATAGTGTCAGTAATGTATGTAAATCTAGTCAGAGTTTAGCACTAAATCTCAAGATTTAGTGCACCTATTGTACCAAATAACGATGCAATTTTGATGCAGATTTATAAAGAAGCCAATTCAGTAGATTGATCATCTCGTTCATGGCTTAAATTCTGTTTCAAGCTACTCAGTTGCTTTAAAATACTGAACATTAATGACAATTGTTGAAGAATAATGAGTGATTTAGAGTCTTCTGACTCGGATTGGCTTAAACGGGTACGAATGGCTTTCAACATATTGTGCGCGGTTAAATCAGGCATTTCATCCCGTAATAAAGCCCCAGAGATATCATCTAAAGCTTGATCCAATAAATTAAGCACCTGTTGGTCTTTCACTTGCTCACGATGTGCACCGAGTGCTGCGATATAGCTAAGAAAGGTATGATTTAGACATAAGAACTCAAAAGCTAAGCTTTTTTGACTTGGGTCAAAATCTGGTTCAGTGGCAAGGGTTGAAATCAGTGAGGCAACATCTGCATCCCGATTATGTGCAGCACGGCGAACAATTCGATACTCTAAACTATTATTGCGCCCCTGATGATATTGAGCGACTACATTGGCCAAATAATTGCATTGAGCTTCCAGTGAACGTTGAATGGTGCGGGGTAAACGACGGAACTTCCAGTCAGGGAAAATAAAGCTGACACCGAACCAGGCGAGGGCACAGCCAATCACTGTATCAATCATACGAGGTAGCGCTGCCTCATAGCCAAGCCCATCCAAATTAAAATTGATCAGCGCCATGATGGTAATAAAGGCAGTGGCTTGGGCATATTGTTTACTGCGTAAATCAAAAAACAATACACCACTAAGTACGAGTAATAAGAGTTGTCCTTCAATAGAGGGCACAAAATACAAAATTGCATAACCTAAAATAATGCCGCCTAAGGTTCCAATAATCCGTAATCTCAAACGTCGTTTGGTCGCATTAAAGTTTGGTTGGCTGACAAACAGTGCGGTTAATAGAATCCAGTAACCGTATTCAATATTGGTGAGTTGCACAAAAACATAGCCAATAAACAAAACAATCGAAACGCGAATTGCATGTCTAAAAAGTACAGACTCAGGGGTTAAATTTTGTTTGATTCGAATGACAATATCATCCCAACCTTTGAGGTCATCATCTTTAAGTTGGTTTTCGAAATTTTTACTTTGATCGTATTTTATATGTCGTTCAGTTTCGAGATTTTGTAATTGGGCATCAATCGACTTTAAGTTTTGATAAAGTGCAAACAATGAATTGATCCAAATTAAGTCATAATTTTCTTCTTTTTTGAGTTTATCCAGCGAGTATCTGAGGTTTTTAAAAGCATGCTCAAAACGGACATTATGCTGGTAAGTGGTACGGTGTAAGATACTATCGCTTAGATCCTTACAGGCTTTGCCTTGCAGCGCTAAAATGCGTTGAAAACGAAATAACACATCACTATGTTCAAACATTTTGGCCAGCTTTTGATAATCAATATGTGCTGAATCGGCCCGTTCATGAATATCTTGTGCAACAAAGTAATACTGTAAACTACGACGTGTATCACGTTGTCCTCGGTCACCCTTTAAACGCGTCAACAAGGCGGTACGCATATCATTAAAAATGCTGATGAGCTGCCCATTTTCCATAGACAAACTAATCATACTGTCTTGATAGCTGGTCGGTGTCATATCGACATCAAACAAATTAGATTTGGAAAACAGAAAATTACCTAATGATGAAAAACATTGAGACAATTTGTCTTGAACTTGCCGTACCGGGAACAGTAAAAAACTGATGGTTGAAATAAGCCCATACCAAATTGCACCAATCACCAATAGACTTGGCTGGATATACCATTGATCAAATAAATGCACCCCAAGCATGGAATACACAGAGACCACCAAACAGCCATAAGAAATGGTGGCATAGCGACGTCCCAAAGAACCCAATAAAATCCAACCAATACAAGAAACAATCAAACCTAAGGCAAACAGAATAGGGTATGGAAAGAGCAGGCTCACTGAGGCAGCGGTGATAAAGAATCCGATATAGGTATAGATCAAATTCATGATACGTACAGAGAAGCGATCGTCTATATCACTGAGACCTGCTGCAACCACCCCTAAGGTCAGTGGAATGGTCATTAACTGCTGTCCCAACAGATAAGGTACAAATGCAGTCCCTGTGAAGGCAATGATCATTCTCAAGTTATACATGAAACTTGTGTTGTAGGTTGCTTTTCTGAGTTTTAACAGCCAAGTGTTCAAAGGAAATCCTTGTTAAATCAATAGGGTGTTATGTACTTGGGAAATGCGATTAGACTTATATGGCTTTTCACTTATCTTTGTGACAAATCATACAATGGACAGTGTAAACTTGTCTGCAACATTCCTTATCGAATTATAAACCATCTATGTCTGAAAAAAACGTGGGTCAGCAGTATTCAACGGGCTGGATTATGCTTTTGGCTTTATTTACCTCTTTGGGTCCCTTATCCATTGATATGTATTTGCCAGCATTGCCACAAATGGCGCAAGACTTTAATGTGACAACCCAGCAGATCGCCAATACCTTGCCTGCATATTTTTTTGGTCTTGCTGTTGGTCAATTGATTTATGGTCCAATCAGTGACCGTATCGGGCGTAAGAAACCGCTTTATTTTGGTATGACCCTGTTTGCTTTTGCCAGCTTGCTGTGTGTTTTAGCACCTGATCATTGGTCGTTGATTGCCGCACGCGTTTTACAAGCCTTAGGGGGCTGTGTGGGGGTGGTGATGGCACGGGCTGCAATTCGAGACCGTTTAGATGTGCAAGGTTCAGCGCAAGCTTTTTCCAGTATGATGATTGTGATGGGGATTGCCCCGATTCTTGCTCCAACTTTGGGTGCCGCCATTCTACAATTCTTTAGTTGGCAAGGCGTCTTTATCGCCTTGTTTGTGATTGGTTTGTTCTGCTTGTTTTGTGTACACTTTTTATTTAAGGAAACACTCGCACCAGAACGCAGACTGCATCTCAACTTTAAACAAGTGTTTATTTTATATGCTTGTATTTTTAAAGATCGAAGCTTTCGCTTTCCAATGTTGGCAGGTTGTTTTACTGGTGCAGCACTATTTTGTTATATCAGTTCCGCGGCAGCAGTGTTGATGGATGGTTATCATTTAACTCAGCAACAGTTTGCTATTGCCTTTGGTTTTAATGCTTTTGGTATCATTTTACTGTCTTCTATCAATAAGCGTTTAGCCAACAAACTCTCGGTGATCCTGCGCTTGAAAATTGGTGGTTTGATCCAGGTCACAGGCGCATTGATTATTGTCAGCGCTGGTTTCATGTCTGATGCACCATTGGTGATTGTCATGTTGGGTTTATTTTTCTCTGTTTCAGGGATTGGTTTTACTGGACCGAATGCGATGGCACTGGCGATGTCTGAACAAGGCTCAAGAGCAGGAACTGCAAGTGCAATTATGGGCAGTATGCAATTTGCGTGTGGCTTATTGGGTGGTGTGGTATTGAATTTTCTTGTATGGAATCATTTATTCAATATGGGAATTTTGATGTTGGCTTTTACTGTGGCTGGATTTATGGCAATTTTAAAAGTGGCTCAACAGTTCAAGATGAAACAAATTTAAGCTTATACCAATACTCAACATGAGATCGTCTCGTTGATTTACAAGACAAAAGTGAATTTTGTTTTATCGAATCAAAGACGATCTGTATTCTTTATTCAAGTATGAGGAAATTGACAGGTTCTAAGAGATTGTATTGTTAGAATAAGTACGCGATATTCATACATGCGGTCAAAGCAGACATGATAAAAACACAAATACCAGAAAAACAAAAGCCGACGATTCGAGTGATGAGTAAATCGTCGGCCAAAATACTTCGTTATAAAGATTCAGGCTGCTAAGTTGAATCTTAAGAAGCATAAGTTTTTAGTTTCTCTGAGAGAAGGTCTCCAAATCTCTTTGCGGATGCCGTGCAATCAATTTGGTTGCTGCAGACCTTATACTTATATAACGACAACAGTTTCAAATTGGTTGACAAGAAAATGAAAAAAAGTTGAAAAAAAATTATAATATTGTTCTTTATGCAATCTAGGCTGTCGTCATGGTGTCTTTAAACAAATATTTTTTGTGGTTTTTGCTGCTTTGTTTAGTCTTGACCATGGTTGCAGGTGTATTGGCTGCATTATTGCCCAATGAAATTGCTGGCGTGTTAACCGCAATACCTTATTTGATTGCGATGATTATCGTGTTATATCGTTTTCTCAAGCAACAACGCCGTGCGCCTACAGACCAAGAGCGTAAAAAACTGACCCTTGGTTATACCGCAATATTTTGGGGCTATAATTTACTTGGGGTATTTGCGGGTGTTTGGTTTTTTTCTCAGAATGATCCAGACGTGTGGAAAACTTTTGTGATGTATCTGCAAAATACTCAATTTTTGCTCACTGCATTGATCATGTTGCTGATGTTGGCAATCCCTTTATATTTAATTACCTATTGGTTTTATGGAAAGCAAGCACAGCGTATGGCGGCTAAAATGTTTGGTCAATGATCTGTTTAAATTGTTGACTTTACTTTGAGAAATAAAAGTCATTGATGAAATCTGCGTCAATACAAATAAGCAAAAAATAAATCTTATTTTTAAGCTATGGATATGCTGTTAGTGTACGAACATATCCATAAATTCGCGTAATTCTTGAATGGCAATTTCAATGTCTGTGGTTAACCACGTTGGTTCAAAGATCCCTGCATAATGTTCTAAACGATCTTGAGGCACAACAAGTCGTATCGGGCAGTCTTCTTCAAGTAAGCGCCATGGCACGATTGGAACTTCGTTATCCAGAAATGGCACAATATTGCGAATATCAATAATCATCGCATTGATACATTCTGGGAAAGGCATAACGGATAATTCATCTGTACGGCGACGGAAATACTCTAAATCGCCCCATTTTAGAATATAACTAGGCTTATTAAATTCAATAATTCCAATGAGATGGTCATCTCTTGAGGTATGTGTGAAGCATTGATGCGTGACATCAGTGTCCAAGTCCAACTCGACACTTTGTCGTTGATAAGCCATATCTACAATAGCCAAAAAATGGGGTACATATTATAGCTCATTTATCTTTCAAGAACTGCTCGAATTAAAATTTACTTTTGCTTAAAATATTTTTACACACAGATCACAAATAGCCTGTTAGTATAAAAATACATCAATTCGATGGAGGTGGACGTCATGAAACACGATTTCAATAAACCATCTTATGTAACAAGTACTGAAGATATAACGCATAAGAATCGCTTACCCATTTATATGCTTATTCTTGTGGGGTTATTTCTTGTTTCCTTGCTTGTTTACATGATCGCCGATTGGGTTTAATCCCATAATCATCTATAAAGATTATATTGATCAGACAAACTCTAGCTGCAAAGCTGGAGTTTTTCATTTTTGCATGCTTTTGTTGTATTTATGCAGTTAAATTTGCTCGTTATATAAGCAATAGATAAAGTAGAAGAGTAATTCATCAAGTATCCAATTCAAATAAAGAATGTTGCTTAAAGTCATTTGAGCACGCTCAGATTGTTATAAATCTATAACTTGAGGAAATAAAAAATGAATGAAATTTTACAAACAAGGGGGAGATTTGATGCCATGTATTATTGGGATCAATTCCACCCGATTCTCGCCGCTGTTGCCATCCTTATTGTGGGATGGATTATTGCACTGATTGTTGCAGCAGGAATTAAAAAAATCCTAGAAAAACTAGGTACAAATACAAAATTGTCTTCAGCAACAGGTCATCGTTCAAATATTGAAAGTATTGTTTCTCGAATTGTTTTTTGGGTGGTGATGGTGATCGCGGTGATTGGTGCATTAAATGTGCTGAATCTTACCAGCGTAAGCAGCCCATTTAGTTTGATGATTCAGCAATTCTTATTGTTTATTCCACAATTACTGGCTGCCGTCGCCATTGGGTTTATTGGCTGGATTGTGGCAAATCTGGTTAAAGTCGGCTTGAAAAAAGCCTTGGATCGGACTCAACTTGATGAGAAATTAAGTGCCGATGTTGGGGTCAGTCCGATCAGTCAGAATATCGCTGATATTGTGTACTGGCTAATTTTATTGCTGTTCTTACCAATTGTATTATCAATTTTAGGTTTGCAAGGCTTATTGCTTCCAGTGCAGAACATGCTGAATGAGGCAGTCTCTTATATACCAAATATTTTCATTGCGGGTGTCATCGTTTTTGTCGGTTATATCTTGGCAAAAATCCTGCGCGGGATTGTTGAGGGTTTAATCAACAGTCTAAATTTACAAACCCAAATTGAAAAAGTAGGGCTATTTAAAAACTCAAACCAAGGTTTAGCGAAGTTTTTAGGTTCTTTTGTTTTTGCCGTTGTCATGATTACTGCGTTAATTGTGGCTTTTGAAGCACTTGGTATACAAGCTATTTCACAACCAGCAACCGCAATGCTGGGTGAAATCATGTATGCAATTCCACATATTATTGCAGCCGGATTAATTTTAATTGTGGCCTATGTGGTGTCTCGTTTTGTGGGGCGTTTGGTTTCAGAAGTTGTTGCTGGAACGGGTGTTGATGAAATTCCTGCAAAATTAGATTTACAACGCTTTTTAGGTGACACGAAAGTTTCTTGTATCATTGGTTATCTGATTGTTTTCTTTACCATGTTATTTGCTGTTTCCGAAGCGGCAAATCGACTGGGCTTTGAGCAAGTTAGTCATTTGATTTCAATGTTTATTTACTTTGGTGCCAACATTTTGTTAGGCGCAGTGATTTTGGTGATCGGTTTCTGGTTGGCCAATATCGTGGCGAATGTGGTACAGCGTGGTGAGTACAATAGCTCAAGATGGTTAGGCAACTTGGTTCGTGTTTTGATCATGGGGCTGGTGATTGCAATGGGTTTAAAAGCCATGGGAATTGCCGATTCGATCGTTAATCTTGCTTTTGGCTTAACCTTGGGTTCTGTGGCAGTTGCTTTTGCATTGGCTTTTGGCCTAGGTGGACGTCAACCTGCAGAACGCGTTTTAACGGATTTAATCGATAAAGCCAAGAAAGAGGCAAATCAACCGAATCCATTAAAGCAAGAAAATACTTATTCATCACAGCCAAGTGGTACAGACGCTACGCAAGTAACCGCGGATACCCCTGCGATTGAAAATGAGTACAAGTCACTTACTGATTCATTGAAACAGGACAAAGATGACCCGAATTAACATTTAAATTCTTTTAAAGATCGATCAGGATTGATGCTTGATCGATCTTTTTATTTTTAGGTCAAAAGTGAGAGGGAATAGAGATGTCTAAGAAAAAGCCAAATAATTTCATTGCACCCATTGTGATTGCAGGAATCACTGTAGGGTTTTTAGCAAGTGCTTATAAATTTGTGTTTGCAAAACCGAAAAAGCAATCATCCGAAATTGTTAAGCAACAACATGAATCTCAAAACAAATCTCAAGAGTGATTGTGTTCGCAAAGCATGAATTTTATCGGTTTTTTTATAGAAAACAGATAGACATCAGATGATTTATTGTCTAGATTGAATGGGTGAATATGTAGGCAATATAAAACACACTCATCTGATAAATATCATTTTCAAAGGAATTGAAATGAAGATCATCTATTTTTTACACAAAATTCATCAGTCGTTATTTGCAAAAAACCATGATCTAAAGTCGATGGATTTGGCGATTCAACGTGTGACCCAGAAGCAGCAAATCCAAAATCAACTTATTTTATTTAAAACAGATTATCTGGAATAAGCTTTCTATCTATTAATCAGTTTAGATTATACATATTCTGAAGCGGCATGTGCTGAAGCCCATGCCCACTGAAAATTAAACCCGCCTAAATGACCAGTTACATCTAAGATCTCACCTATAAAAAATAAACCTTTTTGTTTTTTACTTTCCATGGTTTTTGATGAAACTTCAGTGGTGTCAACACCGCCTAAAGTGACTTCTGCAGTCCGATAGCCTTCAGTACCAGAGGGTTTGACTTCAAATTGCTGTAGTTTATTGGCAATCGTTTCAAGTTTTTCATCACTTAATTGCCCAATCGCCGTTTCAGCCCACTCGGACCAAATGAGATTTTGTAGTTCAATCACCACACTTTTCGGTAAAAGTTCAGTCAGTAAGGTTCTGATTAACACCTTGGGCTGGCTTTGCTTTTTGCGCTTTAAAAAATCAAACAGCTCAAGACTTGGTAAAAAGTTAATATGGAATGCTTGTCCTGCATTCCAATAATTTGAAAGTTGTAATGAGCTTGGACCACTTAAACCACGATGTGTAAACAACAATGCTTCAGTAAATGCAATCAGTTCGTTAGATAGTGTTGCTTCAACCGCATTGCCGCTTAAACGAGTGGTAACTTCTTTAAATTGATCTGAAAAAGTGAAGGGAACTAAACCTGCGCGTGTAGGATAGATGTGGTGACCAAATTGTTTGGCAATTTCATAGCCGATGCCAGAGCCACCCAATGTTGGAATAGATAAGCCACCTGATGCAACAACAACAGATTCAGCCTGAAAATAGCCTAAATTGGTGGCAACTTGAAAAGTCTGATCGTCAACCGTGTTAATCGCTTTGACTTCACAACTGGTTTTAATCTCAACATGATGTGTTTTTTCACATTCGTTGAGCAGCATGCTTAAGATTTCTTTTGCGCCATTTAAGGTAAACAGTTGTCCATGTTTGCGTTCTTCATAGTCAATGCCATATTCACAGACCATCCCAATAAAGTCCCAATTGGTATAACGCGTCAGGGCAGAGATGACAAAATGTGGGTTATGTGAAATAAAATTCTCAGGCTCAACATAAAGATTGGTGAAGTTACATTTACCACCACCTGACATGAGGATTTTTTTACCAATTTTATTGGCTTTCTCAACCACTAAGACTTTACGACCACGGGCAGCTGCTTTTGCCGCAAGCATTAAACCTGAAGCACCTGCGCCGAGGACAATCACATCATATTGGTTAGAAGACATATCACACTCATGGAAACTTTGAGCAGGGGATTATAGACAAATTTAAAGTAATTTTCATGACAATTATAAATAGGTAGGGTTTAGCTACGTCCTTGCAAGCCACCACTATGCAGGATCAAGATTTTTGCATTTTCTTTAAAGTAACCTTTTGAAATTAAATTAAAAATCCCATAAAACATTTTCCCAGTATAAATCTGTTCAAGCGGAATGCGATATTGCTGCTCAAAGTTGTTTATAAAGCTAAGTAATTCAGCAGTGGTTTTGGCATAGCCTCCAAAACAATAATCATCCAGTATTTTCCAATTGCTTTTATGGGTGAGTTGACTGACATCTTGTTGTAAAAAATCACCTTTAAGTGCTGAAAAACCTAAAATTTCCTGCTGTGGTGAACTGGCGTTAATCAGCCCAGTGATTGTGCCACCTGTTCCTACCGCACAGCAAATTACATCATAATAATTTAAATCTTCTGGCGTTAAAATTTCCTGACAACCTTGTATAGCAAGCTCATTGGTTCCGCCTTCAGGAATAATATAAGTGTTTGGATAATGTTGTGTTAATTCATCGATCCAGTCATGATTATTTTTTTGTCTATATTTTTCACGTGAAACAAAAACTAGCTGCATGCCCAACTGCTGTGCTGTCGTTAGAGTAGGGTTGAGCGGTTTATGCGCTAACTCCTCGCCCCGAATGATCCCGATGCTTTTAAATCCAAATAACTGTGCTGCATAGGCTGTGGCAGCGATATGATTGGAATACGCACCACCGAAAGTCAGCATCTGTTTTAGGCCAAGCTGACGTGCTTCAATCAAATTATATTTGAGTTTAAAAAATTTATTGCCAGAAATTTGTGGATGGATTAGATCAAGCCGTTTAACTGTAAGTTGAACAGATCCAGCAAAATCTAAACTTTGGTAGGGAATAGTTTGGGCAATATGATCAAACATGCTGATTTTTTAACTGAATGGGTGTGTGTGAGTAGCTTTGAATTAAGCCTGTTCAAGATATTCTAATCAAACCTGTAAAACAAGACAGGTTTGATTGAGTTTCATGTCTATTATTGGGGATAAATTTCTAGGTTTTAACTCAAGCTTTTCACTTAGGCGGATCATTGAGTGCTGGTATCGACGGAAGTCACCACAGACATCCCCGGTCGTAAGAATTCTAAACCTTTTTGATTGGGATCAATAGCAATCCGCACAGAAATACGCTGTACGACCTTGGTAAAATTACCTGTGGTGTTGTCAGGCTTAAGCACACTAAACTCAGCACCAGCAGCAGGTGAAATCTGTTCAATACGGCCAGTAAATTTTTGATGTTTCATAGCATCTACCGTAAATGTTGCTTTTTGCCCGATGTGCATATCAGCAATTTGTGTTTCTTTGAAATTGGCAATCACCCAGGTTTGTTGCGGAATTAGATACATTAACTGGGTGCCAGCTGCAACATATTGTCCCACACGAGGAGTGACTTCGCCCAACTGTCCATCCATCGGTGCTGCAATCACGCTATAGTCTTTTGTCGTTACCGCTTGATCAAATTGTGCCTTGGCATTGGTGACTTGTGCTTTTAAGCCCGATTGAGCCACTTGAGCTGTTTTTAACGCTTCTTGAGCAACCAATACATTGGCTTCCGCTTGTTTGAGTAAGGCTAAATTATTTTTTACATCCGCAGCCGCTTTGTCTTGTTCTGTTTTAGAGGTTGCGCCAGTATTTCCTAATTGTTGATAACGATTGAGTTGTGCTGTTGAAAGTTCATAACTTGCTTTGGCTTGTTCAACTTTGGCTTGTGCAGCCACAATATCTGCTTTGCGTTGTTCAATCGCTTGGGTTTGATTGGCTAAAGTAGTATTGGCCTGATCAACACCTGCTTCAGCCTGAGTCACTTTCTGATCATAGGTTGTGGTATCAATATGCATTAATGGCTGACCCTTTTTGACATGGTCAAAATCAGTCACCAATACATCTTTGACATAACCATTGATTTGAGAAGATAAAACTGTGGTTCTGCCTTTGATATAACTATTGTCGGTGGATTCTATGCTGCTATCAAAAGGGCCAATTTTCCATGCGCGCATAATCACAGCAATCCCCACCAACAAGACCAAGAGCATCAACAGCAATGTTCTTTTCGCTGTTGGAATAAGCTTACTGGATGGTGATGGCGCTGCTGCTGTTGCAGGTGCTTGTGGTGGTGTAACTGCTGCTTGCTCTGTTGGTTTTTGATCTTGCGACATAAGAATTCTCAAATATTTTTTAATACATAGCGTGACATCATGGATCATCTGATTTCGGAATAGCCTGAGATCTGTCTAACTGCTATTGAGGACCTGTTGCTGTTTTTTGAGTTGATAGCGTGTCCAAGCAATATTAAAACTACTCCAAATCAACAGTAAAATGGCGAAAATTCCATTTAATGCAATCACATCATTATAGGCACGCACTTGCGCTTCTCGTGTCACAATCCGGTTTAAATTGCGATAAGCTTGGTTCTGTTCAAGTGACGCATCTAAAGTATATTTATTGGCTGCTTGCTGATAGGCTGCAAGTCGTTGCACTACCAATGGATCAGTTGGTGACAAGTCACTGACAATTTCAGCCCGATAATTTTGGGTGCGTAATTGTTGATAGGTTGAAAAGAATGAATTTCCAATTAAACCACCAAAGCTTTGTGTTGCAGAGAACAACACCACAAAAGTGACCATGTGTGATGGGCCTTTTTGTAAGGCATTAATAATCCCTGTCAGCAACAATGGTCCGATAAACATACCGCTGGCAAAGCCAACAATAAATTGGCTGCGGTAAAAATTCTCAGGTCGAACATCACTGGTGAGGTGATAGTCTAAAGCGCAAGCAATAAGAACCAAGACCACAGCACCGATCAAGTGCCATGAGATGCGTTCTCTTTTAAAGGTCATGGCGCTAAAAACGGTGCCGAGCACAATGCCAAGAAAAATCACGCTATACAAGGTAACGAACTGATCAGGTCCCATGCCCATGGTCTTTAAAAAGTTAACGGCTGCGTAACTTTGCTCAGACATAAGCAAACGAATCGCCAACGCACCAAACACAAATTTAAGTGTGGTGGCTGAACCTAGCCAACGGGTAATGATAAGCGGATTGACACGGTAATGTTCATAAGTCAGTCCGATAACAATAAGACTGAAGCCAGCAATTAAGGCATACCCTAACCATTTGACTTCAAACCACCAAAGGATAGGGCCTTGGGTCAGGACGATACATAGCAGGGCAAAGCCGGGTGCAAGCAAAGCAAAAGTGAAGAAATCCTGTTTTTCAAAGACTTCGATTCTTAAGCTACGTGGTAGTTTTAAAGAAACCACCATAGCCAAACAACATATCGCTAAACCCAGCTCAAAGGTATAGAGCACAATCCAGTCATTTACATCAACCAGAGATGGGGAAATGATCCATGCTAGTGGAATACCCAATTGTTGAAAGCCCAGCGCGAGATAAATTCCTCGCCCAAAGTTTTCTCGTTTAAAGGCCTGCATGATGTAGTACATGCCTAAAGAACTCAGGGGGGCGGCAACCAAACCGCTGATCACACGGACAAACAATGCCATTTCAAAGGTGTGCACAAAGATATGCAGCAGCAATACACAAATAAAAAGCACTAAACCAATTTCAGAAAAAAGCCGTAACCCATATTGTTGCCGAGCTTTAAACAGAATCATGTTGGAACTAATATTTGCCATTACATAAGCTGCGGGAATCCATGCAGCTTCTGAAGGCGTTAGCGAGTATTCACCCTGAATAAGTGGTAAATTTGCAGTAATAAAACCATTACTTAAACTGCCTGAGATCGCAACAAACAGGCCAATAAAAAAATAAATCAGCTTTTTATGTGTTGGATGTGCAATAGCCGCAGGCGAGCCTGGTAAGGTTGGACGCTCTTCAGGTGTCCAATCTGGGGCAGGTTCAAGTAAACGTGGCGATTTATCCATAAGTGCCTCAATTACGCCTTGATGCCATCAATCAGTAAGTCAACTGCACGTGTGGCCAGTTGAACTTGTTCTTCGTCGGTTAGCCCTTGAAAGGAAGCTCTTAGAATACCGGTAATTAGCGCATAATCTTTTGGGGTAAGATCTGGTCGGCAAATTCGATGGGCAATGGCTTGATCAATCAGCGGTTGAAGAATTGCGTCACGCCGTTGATAAATATCCACCATACTTGGGTCATTACGATCAATCACACGCCAATATTCCATCAAGGCGGTGAGATAAGGTAGATTCTCGACATGATTGCGAATTAGCCGAATCAAACCATCAGGATATTCTGAAAAGCTTTTTGCCCGTTCATCTAGACGAGTTAATGCTTGTTCCATCAAGGCGATGACCAACTCACGGCGATCTTTAAAATTACGATAAAAGGTTGCCCGTCCAACGCCAGCTTCATCAATCACAAGCTGTAATGGCGCACGAATCCCTTGTTTACGGAATATTTTCAGTGCAGCATTAAGCAAATCTTCGCGATTTTGTGCCGCTTGTTTTTGACGTATACGCATAGGGGAAATTGCATTAAATTTTATTCTGATATTTAACGGACATTTTTGTCCGTTGTAAATTGCTAACTCTGTGGATTTTTGTAAATTGCAGCTTTAAAGTTGATTAGATTGGTTAGAATGACTTAGGTCAATGATTAATAAATTGTATAAATAGGTTTAGATTTCTAAATATTTACCCTTTAAAATAAAACAATAAGTGTGCTGAAATTGTGAAAATTTTTAAAAATATTGTTATTTCGATCTGCTGCATCAGTGTATTGGCGTTAAATGCCTGTACGCCATCTGAGAAAAAAGCAGATCCGGCCGCATCTTCAAGAAAATCATCAGATCAACTGATTGAACAACAATTCAAGCTTTGGAAGGCGCAGCAAGACCCCCAATTATTGGCGGATTATTATCAGTTTATGTCGCAGTATTTAAAACATCCACCTAGTCTGATGGAGCTGACAACCAGCCGAAACTATATGCCGGAGCAGTGTTACTCAAAACGTTTTGCCATTCCACCTAAAGCCTTTTGGAAAAATGTGGTGAGTAGTTTGCAACTGGTGGAAAAGTTAAATCGAAATGAATATTTTAAAACATATACGATTTCAGCAATCTATCGTGCCCCTGAATTAAATAAATGCATAGGTGGGGCTGAAAAAAGTAAGCATTTAAGTAATTATGCAGTTGATTTTCATGTGCTATCACCCAAAGAAACCATTAAAAAAGAGCGCGAATTATTAGTTAAAAAAATGTGTCATTTTTGGCAAGTGGAAGGTAAAAGTTATAAAATGGGTTTAGGTGTTTATGGTAATAATCGCTATCATATTGATACCCAAGGATATCGTACTTGGGGTAAGGACTTTAAATCGAAAAGTTCGCCGTGTGTAAAAAGTTAAAATTGTATTTTTGAGCAAGAATTGAACTTGAATCTATATTAAAAAATGCTGAGAGATTGGAACGTTATTTATGAAATGTCTACAGACCCTAATAAACGGTTGTTTATTTGCTCTGCCTTTTTTCAGTAGTTATTCTGTTTTTGCGCAAGCTGATGCTGCTGTCGAAGTTGACCCTGAATACGAGGTATTGGGGCGTGCAGGAAAACTGAAAATTCAAAAAGAGTCTTGCACTCAGCATGGTTCTAGTTGTGACTATGCACTCTATGATGCTAAAGGAAAGAAGCAGGTATTAATGGAAAATTGGAGTAAAACCGCAAACGTTTATCAATTTAATCCAAATTTAATGGGGTTTTTGTTAGGGCTAACAGGAAGTGAGTATAATCTCACTGTGATTAACGATAAAAACCAACAAAAAGATTATAGTAGTTTTCTTGCGATGAATGGGCAGCAAAGTTGTTTTGTAACTTTTGAATCGAATTTAAAAAATATGCCGAATTCATTGGTATTTTATAGCATTCCTGATTTTCGGGTACGTTTAGTGCTCAACAACAAAGTGCCGCAATTTAAAAAGCTGAACTATCCTGCAACGGCAAATTTTGAGGATAATGGTGATTTTTCATTTAACTATAATATTAAGGTCGGAAACGAGATGGGGGTACAGGATGTTATCATTCAAAACCCTTGCCAGTCTGATTATCGGGTAATTATGAGTTAACATAAATAAAATAAAGTTATTAATTTTATTAAAATTCATCATTTTTATTTTTGAATTGAATTGTCTATTGTCGTTTTATTCAACAACAAGGACACGACAATGACCACTCAACAGCAAGTTAATCAGGCACAATATCAAAATAAATCAGAAGCATACTTAAATAGCCAAGTACATGCACAAGGCATTGAGTTTGAAAAAATGCAAAATTTAATCCAACAACATCAATTCAAGCGAGTTTTGGATCTAGGCTGCGGTGGTGGGCATGTCACGTATCAGATTGCGGCATTCACTGAGCAAGTAATTGCCTATGATATTACGCCTGAAATGGTCAATCTTGTGACCACGCAATCTCAACAAAAGGGATTCGATCATGTCATAGGGAAGGTTGGTGCGGCAGAGCAATTGGATTTTCCTGTTGAGCATTTTGATTGTGTGATCAGTCGTTATTCTACGCATCATTGGCAAAGTATCACTCAAGCAATTCATGAAATTTATCGTGTATTACGTGCTGATGGCAAAGTGATCCTGTTTGATATTATTGGCAACTCTAACCCTATTTTAGACACCTTTATTCAGACCATAGAAACCATTCGTGATCCAAGCCATGTTCGAAATTATAGTTTGGCGGAATGGGTACAAATCGTAGAACAAGCAGGCTTTAAGGTAGAAAACATTGAAAAGCAAAGTTTAAAGTTAAATTTTCAAAGTTGGGTGGAGCGTATGCAAACACCAGTAGAGGGCATCAATACGATTCGCTATTTACAGTCCAAAGCTGCTGATCAAGTACAACAGTATTATCAGATTCAGCAAGATGGCACATTTACCAGTGAAGCTGTATATTTGGTATTGAGTAAAACTTGATTTAGAAATCTGATGCCAAAAAAAATAATCAATACAATATTTCCGATATTATTTAGCATGATGGCTTATTCCAGTAGTGGTTATGCCGAGCAGATTCATCGCACAGTGGCCAAGATAGGACAATTTTCAGTTATTCAGCAAACATGCGATGAAGATGTAAATGATCATTGTGATTTTGTACTCTATGAAGGCGATGACTATAGATTACCTTTGGTCATAGACTGGGAGCGTGGTTTAAATGTTGAAAACCAAACCGAGGATTTCTTGCATTTAAGCTATGGCTATACCTTTAATGTTCATCATAGTCTTTTCATCTCGAAGGCGGGGATCGTGCAGGCTTTAGACAACGTTGTTGCTGTGGATGAAAAGACTGGGTGTATCGCCCGATTTGAATTAAAAAATGCGCCTACGATTATTTTCCAAAAAGTATTTACTGCGAAAGTTTTAAATAAAATTCAACTTCAACCAGAGCAATACCCTAAAATTGAGTCTGTAAGCGTAGATGCTTTTCAATATTTTAGTGACATGGAATTTGATGGAAATGGTGGCTTTCACTACCGTTACAAAAATAAAAATGGTGAAGATCAAGCTGTTTTAATGATAGATCCTTGTGACGTATAGCCACTTTCTATAGATAGACACCTTTTGAAATAAAAAATAGCTGTATTTTTAATCAGAACTGTTATGCTCGAACTATAAATAAAACAAAAAATGGAGGAGATGCCATGAAAAAGCTATCCATCAGTTTGAGTGTAATACTTGCAGTATTTTTGGCTGGGTGTGAAAAGAAACCACCTACACCAACAAAAACTGAAGTTCGTTCAATCCATATCGCAGGTATGCCTGTGTATGAAAAAGATTATCGTCTCAGTGCTCGTTCAGTGGATGCACAACCCTGATTTTTATTCAAAATATAAAAACGAGTGCATCAAAAGAGGATGCACTCGTTTGGTTTTAATTCAATTTAACTCAGTTGATTTTAAATGAATTAATGAAAAACAGTTTCTAAAGCTTTTAGTCCGACTTTAGGATCAAGTAATCCATTATAGATCTCAGGAATTTCACGTTCTACGCCAAAGAACTCATAAATTGCAATCATGGCACCACGAACAGAATATTCAACAGTAAAAACCACATCATCTTCAATTTCAACAAATTGTCCCAAGAATGCGAAGTTTTGTGAGCCTTGTGGAATAACCTGTGGGCGGTCACCAGGCTTACGGCAAGCAAATAAAGCTGATGCATAAGGCATCATAGCTGTTGTTACAATGGTATTTGCTAGAGCATGCTCAAGAATGTCATCAAAACCGAGTTGTAGAATCAGTTCAGTGAGTATTTCATTGCCTGTTGCTTGTGACATCGGTTTTTTGATGTAGTCACCTGTTTGATCAATTTGGAAACCATAGCCCCAGAGGGTAAAGGTGCCTTCTGGTAAATTTGCAAAATGCGGTTGAGCAGGCACCACAATCGATAAATGCCAGCCAGATTCAAACCAAGTCATCAGTGCCCCAGTACCTGGCTGGTTGCCTGTGTAATCAATGATGCGATTTAACAGAACATCATCTGTCATAGTGAGTGTAAAAGACTCCCATTTATGTTCATCAATGTTGCCATAAAAGGTCATTGGTCGGCCAAAGTCAGGTGCTTTTTGCGCAAGGGTTTCCCATAAGGTCCAACCATGATCAAGTCGGTCACGAATAAGCGCTGGAACATCATCATTCCCAGCATAACGGGAATCTGCTGTAATTGAACCTAAAGTAAATATGGCAAGATCATTTTCTTGAAGGTTGATTTGCTCAGTACCTTCAGGAAGGTTGACATACAAGCGTGTTGCACGACGTTCTAGGGTTGCTTCATCGGTTTGAAAGTCTGCATCTGTTACATAATTGCCAAAACGAACATCTACGCCTTGTTCAAGCAACCAACGTTGTAGCGGCAAAATCATGGAATCATATTGGTTGTATTTGGTTCTTTTTACCCCAGCGAGGGTATGAATACGTGGTAACTCTTGGATAAAACGTAAGAAATAGCGACGAAGTTCTGCTGCACTGTGCCATTTTTGGAAGGCAAATGTCGTACGCCACATACGCCAAAAGTTCGTTTCAAAGAAGGTCTCATCGAAAAATTCATCAATACGGCGGCTGCCAATTTTTTCTTCTTTTGCTGCCAATAAGCGTAACATTTGCGCGCGATGGCGTGTATTTAAACCCAGTTTAGCGGCATCTGAAATCACATGCTGCGCATCAATTAAACGGGCTTGTGCATGGGTTTTGATTTGCTCATTGAACTCACGACATTCTTCACGAACAGAAATTTCAGGATTTTCTAAGGATGGAATACTCGAAAATAAGTCCCAAAGACATAAATATGTTTCATCTGTCAGCATCCGCCCACCACGGGTAACCCATGCTTGTGCAGCATGTGGTGTATGACCGCCATCCATTGAACCACCTGAGACATCTAACTCTTCGAGAATGTGAATATTTTTAGCTGGTACTTTGGCATCACGTATAGCAAATGCGGCAGCTGCCATTCCAGCAATTCCACCGCCAATGATCCACAAATGTGCTTGGCTTGCATCTAAACGGTTGGTTTTGTTGTTGTGCATTTTTTACCCCTGAGTATAAATATTGATTTTGGATAATTTAAAACCATAGTTTTATTATGGTTTTTTATAGCCTATAAATACATGAAAATGGAAGTTAATTTTTGTGATTAATGTGGTTTGTTTTATGGATTTTTAGGATGTTTTATATACCTTGATGATTTTATTGATATAATTAAGATATTGAAAAATAAATTTTTTATTGAGTTTTTACTCTAAAAATATTTCTTTGCTCTGTTTGTGTTGATAATACACAAGTGTATTTAAATTTATGATTGAAATTTTGATGAATTTGCATTGAATAAAAGTGTAATCGCGAAATAATAAAGATTTTTATATCTTCAAAAATCGGTTGTAGCGTAAAATATCTATTCTTAAAAATAGTCTGGGTCGGGGTGTCTCTTGGAATCATTATTGATTTTAGGTTCAATTGCATTGGCATTAATGCTAGGTGCGATTAGCCCTGGTCCTACATTTGTCTATGTGGCTAAAAATTCAATTGCGATTTCTCGTAAACATGGTTTGTTTACCGCTTTAGGGACAGGCACGGGCGCAGCTTTATTTGGTTTTTTAGCTGTAATGGGATTACAGGCAATCTTATTGGCTGTACCTTCTGCATATTTAGCTTTAAAAATTTGTGGTGGTCTGTATTTACTTTGGCTGGCTTATAAAATTATTAAGCATGCTAAAGATCCAATGGCGCAGGCATCTGACTCATCCACGGTGATGAGTTATCAACAAGCGTTTCGTTTAGGTTTAATTACCCAGTTAAGTAACCCTAAAATTGCGATTATTTTAGCCAGTATTTTTACTGCGCTTTTACCCAAAGACATTCCAACGTATTTTTATTTTGTTTTGCCTATCTTGTGCTTCTTTATCGATGCAGGCTGGTATTCACTGGTTGCTGTTGCACTTTCAGCGGAAAAGCCGCGCCGTGTTTATTTGAAGTTTAAAAAAGTCTTCGATCGAGTCGCGGGTGGTGTCATGACCTTACTTGGTTTAAAGCTAATTTTTGGTATGAAATGATTATTTTTACGAGCAAAAATGGTCATGGATTTTATCAGTAGATCTTGTTTGTTAAAAACTAATTAACAGTGTGTTTAGTTTGTTTTATATGTTTATTCATTATAATGGTTTAGAACTTAGAGAGAGATGTAATTTTGAAAAAAATATTATTGATTGCTGCCTTAAATAGCTTGGTACTTACTGCTTGTTCTACCACTGAAAGCTCTAAAACCATCCAAGCACCTCAAGTGGCTGCTGTGACTTCAGCGGTAAAATATTCAGGTGCGAAAACAGCAGTTTCGATTGGTAAGTTTGATAACCGCTCAAGTTATATGCGCGGTATCTTCTCTGATAATGTCGATCGTTTAGGCGGTCAAGCAAAAACGATTTTAGAAACGCACTTGCAACAAACCGGATATTTTTCAGTCTTAAATCGAGACAATTTATCAGAGCTGCAACAAGAGGCTGGTTTTGGTAAAGCAGCTCAATCCATTAAGGGTGCACGTTATGTGCTCACTGGGGATGTATCTGAATTTGGGCGCAAAGAAGTGGGTGACCATCAATTGTTTGGGCTATTAGGGCGTGGTAAAACTCAAATTGCCTATGCAAAAGTCAATATTAATGTTGTTGATGTAAAAACCGCAGAAGTTGTCCATTCTGTGCAGGGTGCAGGTGAATACGCGCTCAGTGAACGCGAAATTTTAGGTTTTGGTTCTACAGCATCTTATGACTCAACCTTAAATGGTAAGGTTTTAGATCTGGCTGTACGCGAAGCGGTTAATCACCTTGTCACAGATATTCAAACAAACAAGTGGTCCGTACAATAGGTTTGAATAAATGAAACGGGTTTTATTATTCTTAAGTTTTTTTACAACGTTAACTTTGCTTGGGTGTGCATCTGGACCACAGTCTTTATATAGCTGGGGCGGATATCCACAACAAACCTATTTAATGCTGGCGGTTCCAGAAAAAACTTCACCTCAGCAACAAATTTTAGCGCTTGAAAAAGATGTTGAGAAAGCAAAAGCAAAGAATGCCGCAGTGCCGCCAGGTTTATATGCGCATTTGGGCTTGTTAAATCTGAATATTCAAAATGGCCCACGTGCAATTGAATATTTTGAGTTAGAGCGCCAAATTTATCCTGAGTCAACCGTATTGATGGATCGTTTATTGAAGAAAATGACCATTCAATCGACTGAGGTAAATCCCAAATGAAAAATATGAAACAATTATTGGTACTTGGTTTGCTGATGATGCTTTTCACCGGTTGTGCGGTATCACCTAAGCAGAATCGTGATTTAGCAGCATATCGTGAGCATATCCCTAAGTCTATTTTGGTACTTCCTCCAATCAATGAGTCTCCTGATACACGTGCAACCTATGGGTATTGGTCAACAGTAACATTGCCTGTGGCTGAAGCTGGTTATTATGTATTTCCAATTTCTGTTGTTGACACCATGTTTAAAGAGAATGGGGTCACCAATGGATTTGATGCCCAAGCAATCCCACCGCAAAAGTTAAAAGAGATTTTCGGAGCGGACGCTGCGTTATATATTAAAGTTAAAGAGTATGGTTCTAAATATCAGGTGATTCAATCTGTAGCAGCAGTTGCAGTAGAAGCCAAACTTGTAGATTTACAAACTGGTACATTACTTTGGCAAGGTGAACAGCGACTTCAGCAAGCCAATGATAATAGCAATGCGGGTTTGATTGGCGCGTTGGTTGGTGCTTTAGTTGATCAAATATCCAATCATCTGTCAGACAAAGCCTATACTTTATCCAGTACTCTAAGCTCGCAATTATATTCACCGAGTCTAAATCAGCAAAAAGGTCTGTTATATGGACCACGTTCGCCAAACTTTAGCCAAAATGCGGTGAAACCTTAAGCACTGGTACTATTTGCGAGCTTCAAACATAAAAACCCCAATTTAAAAATTGGGGTTTTTATGTTTGAAGCATATTGCTGATTAGTGCACCATAGAAATCTTGTCTAAGAAGAATTTGGTTCTTTCATGGCGCTCATCAGGCTTATTAAAGAAGTCATCTGTTGCACAGTCTTCTAAAATCTTGCCTTGATCCATGAAAATAACTCGACTTGAGACTTTACGAGCAAAGCCCATCTCATGAGTTACACACATCATGGTCATGCCTTCTTTTGCCAATTGACTCATGACTTCAAGCACTTCACCCACCATTTCAGGGTCTAATGCCGAAGTAGGTTCATCAAATAACATGCACACTGGATCCATACACAGACCACGGGCAATCGCAACACGCTGTTGCTGACCACCAGACAGTTGACCTGGGAACTTATTTTTGTGAGCTGCCAGACCAACACGATCTAAATATTGCAACGCTTTTTTCTCAGCCTCTGCTTTAGAACGATTTAAAACCTTAAGTTGCCCAATGGTTAAATTATCCAGAACAGTCATATGTGGGAACAATTCAAAGTGTTGGAATACCATTCCCACACGAGAACGGAATTTTGCCAGATCAGTTTTTGAGTCTTTTAACGCTGTTCCATCAACAACAATATTGCCTTCTTGGAACGGTTCTAATGCATTTACAGTTTTAATCAGTGTAGATTTACCAGAACCTGAAGGTCCACACACCACCACAACTTCACCTTTTTCAATTGAAGTGGTGCAATCTGTAAGAACTTGAAAATCTCCATACCATTTTGAGATATGTTGTATTTCTATCATTGGCATATTGATTCTCCAATTATCGAATTATTGCTATTTTTTGATGTAAACGCTTCACAAGTCGTGAAAGCGCAAAGGAGATACAGAAGTAAACAACAGCTACAATCAGGTAGAAAGTTGCTTTGGTTTCAGCACCGTAGGTATTTGCTAAGGTATTGGCATTGCCCAAGAAGTCTGGCGCACTAATCACGTAAACTAATGATACGTCTTGGAAAAGTACGATAGATTGAGTCAAAATGACAGGTAGCATGTTTCTAAAAGCCTGTGGTAACACCACATTGGACATGGTTTGTCCATAGGTAAAACCAAGTGCATAACCTGCATTGACCTGACCTTTAGAAACAGACTGAATCCCTGAACGGACAATTTCTGAAAAGAATGCAGCTTCAAAAATTGCAAAGGTCACCACACTTGAAAACAGTGGGCCATAATAGGTATCTGACTGAAACTCAAAAATCTTTGGCAATAAGAAATAGAAAATGAAGATCACTTGAATCAGTGGTACACCACGGAAGAAATCGACATAAACTTTAGCAAAATTACTGGCAACTTTATTGTTGGATAAACGCATCATGGCCAAAGGTGTGCCAATCAGAATCCCGCCAATAATTGATAAAATCGTCACCGTAACGGTAAATTTAAACCCTGCGATCAGCGTTTGAATAACATCTTGATTTTGTAAAATACTAAAATCCATGACTATTTACCCCCCGAGCCTAGACCAGGAACAGCCATACGTTTTTCAATCCAAGCCATGATCAACTTAATGGTATAGGTAATGACTAAGTAAACTGGTGTCGAAAGAATAAGAATAACAATATCTTGAGATGTTTCTTCACGCATGGTTTTGGTATAAGCAAAGAAGTTCAAAACACTCAGCGCATACAGTACAGCAGAGTTTTTGAAAATATTCATTGCTTCAGAGGTAAGTGTTGGCCAGACAATACGATAAGCGACAGGGAGAATGACATAGCGATAGCTTTGGCTTTGATTTAAACCAATTGCAAAAGCCGCATTTTTTTGTCCATTTGAAACCGTATTAATGCCTGAGCGCACTTGTTCAGCAATACGTGCTGCGGTATATAGACCGAGTGCAAACACCCCAACCACTGCGGGATTATCATTGAGAATATTTTGCCACCAACCACCATTAACCATCTCTCCACTACCAGTACTTAAGCTGAGTGGTAATAATTGCGGGAATACGAATGCCCAGAAAAATAGTTGTACGATCAGCGGGATATTTCGGAAAAGTTCGACGTAGCAAGTACCAATAAATGAAAGTGGTTTATTGGGTAGTGTACGTAAAATCCCGATCAGAGAACCAAGAAGAAATGCAATGAAAAATGCAGCAATCGCGGTCCAGACCATGGTCCAAACACCTGAGCCTAGAAGTTGTAACCAGGTTGGTGCATCTGCAACAGGGGAATAACTTTCACCACCAATTGCTTTACAGACAGATTCAGCCCATGCAGCTTTATCAAGACTATATTCATTCGAGGGGAGACAATATGCTGTCCAGTTAAGTGAGCCTACGGACATGTGTGCTCCTTGTATTTTTAATTTTATAAAAATTTATAGACCAGACTTTAAACCTAATCTGATCTATAAACCGTTGTTTTAAACTACGTTATTAGTTGATACCAGCATCCGTAGGATTGGCTTTAAGCTTTAAATATGATGAGCTCATTGGCATATTTAAATTGACATTTTTAGGTGCGATTGGAGACTGGAACCATTTTTTATATAGCGCCGCCATTTGACCATTTTTCCACATTGTTGTTACTGTTTTATCTGCGATTGCTTTATATGCTGCATCGCCTTTCGGTAACATAATGCCGTACGGCTCAGAAGAAAGTACTGGACCTACAATTTTAAAGTCTTTTGGATTTGATGATTTTGCAATTAACCCTGCAAGAATATTGTCATCCATCACAAATGCTGCAGCACGGCCAGAAGCGACCATGGCAAATGAGTCTGAGTGGTCTTTACCGTAAACGTTGTTTACGTTGACTTTTTCGCCTTTCTCACCCATTTTGATGTATTTGTCAGATGTAGTCCCTTGGGTGGTCACAACTGCTTTACCATTTAAATCGGCAATTGTTTTAATTGGCGCATTGGCTTTAACTGCCATGCGTACTTCGGTCGCATAATAGTTGGTTGAGAAGCTCACTTGTTGTTGGCGTTGAACAGAGTTTGTCGTTGTACCACACTCCATATCGATATTACCTGCCAACATTTCTGGAATACGCGTAGAAGAGGTAACCGCTTTATATTCAACTTTAAGATTTGGCATCTTAAGCGTTTTTTTCAGCTCATTGGCAAAGTTATTACAAATATCGACAGCATATCCCATTGGTTTACCACCAACCACATAGGAAATCGGATCAGATGACTCACGGTAACCAATGATCACTTTCCCTGATTGTTTGATCTTTGCTAATGTATCTGCTGCTTGAACCTGTGAAAAAGCACCGCCAGCCATAAGTACACCAAGCGCTGTGG
The DNA here is from genome assembly GCF_059422385.1 of Acinetobacter sp. GW821-FHT01E09. Taxonomy (NCBI): domain Bacteria; kingdom Pseudomonadati; phylum Pseudomonadota; class Gammaproteobacteria; order Moraxellales; family Moraxellaceae; genus Acinetobacter; species Acinetobacter sp. GW821-FHT01E09. The sequence goes on along the minus strand of NZ_JBWKWU010000001.1, from coordinate 3,791,159 downwards.
TTAAAACTTTTTTTGATAGTGTTTTTGTAGATAGTGTCATTTGAGTTCTCCATTACATGATTTTTTTGGCAGTTTAAGCCGCTCGTTTCTAAAATTAAGCAGTTATCGTGCCAAACCTTTTCCTTGAAACTACGATTCATCATATTTCTTTATATCATTATTTTTATACTCACTATTCCAATAAGTAAAGGATAAAAATAATAAATTTCACAAAGTAGAAATGTGACTGGTCTCACAAAGTGGAACCTATTTTATTTAAATATTTTGAAATAAATAGCCCTAAAGCCATTTATTTTTGCTTATAGGTTTTAAATCTCTATTTATATAATTGATGGCTATTTCAACAGATCTGGATCAGAGGTCTTTTTAAAAAATTGAATAAAAAAACGACATAATTAAAATTTATCTTTAATTGATAAATAACAAACATTTTTATCTAAGGTATTCATTTTTTTTACTGGTCCTAATCCATTTCCTGTGATATAAAAAATCAATAGGCATGAATTTTGCATTGCTTATTCACATAAGATGAAATGAAATAATACAGTGTGGGAATTATGGGTATGAAGTTATCGGTTGGATTAAAAGTTGCAAATTCGTTGTCGCTTACGCCACAACTGCAACAAGCCATTCGATTACTGCAATTATCGAGTTTGGAGCTTGAACAAGAAATTCAAATTCAACTTGATAGTAATCCTTTGCTTGAAAAAGTTGAAGAAGAGACACATGAAAGCCCTGAAAATGTAAAACAAGAGCAACAAGAATATGAGCTTTCCGATTCTTTAAATGCCAACCATTTACCCGATGAGCTGCCTGTAGATACAGATTGGGATGATGTCTATACCCATCAATCAACTGCAATGGAGCGCCCTGAGTTTGAGGATCGTGAAGACAATCGTCATTCAGAAGCATCATTAAAAGAACATATGTTGGGGCAAGTCAATTTATTGCATTTTTCTCCAGTGGATAAGTTAATTGCGTATTGCATTGTCGATGCTTTAGATGAAAAAGGATTTTTGGCTGCCGATATTGAAGAAATTGTCAGCTCAGTACAGCATCTACTACAACAAATGGATTATGACATTGAGGTTGAAGAGGATGAGGTTCTGGTTGTTTTAAAACATATCCAACGCTTAGAACCGATTGGTATTGGTGCTCGTAGTCTTGCAGAATGTCTTTTTGTGCAAATTGAGGCTTTAGCTACCACCACACTGTTTAGGAAAGAAGCGCTAATGTTGTTAAAACATTATGAGCTTTTGGTCAGTAATGACTTAAATAAACTGATTAAGCAAACGGGTTTAAATGCTGAGTTATTAAAGTCAGCAATTGATTTATTGAAAACCCTTAAACCTTATCCGGGTGCTGAATTTGAGCAAAAAGAATCAGATTATCAAATTCCAGATGTGGTGGTGTCCAAGAAAAATGACCATTGGTATGTTCAACTGAACCCAGATATTTTACCAAAACTTCGAATTAACTCATTTTATTCAGGCATGATTAAACGTGCTGATCAAAGTGATGATAACCAATATTTACGCAATCAAATGCTTGAAGCGAAAAACTTTATTAAAAGTGTCGATGAGCGTCATAAAACTTTATTAAAAGTCGCAAGTTGCATTGTGCAACATCAACGTGAGTTTTTAGAAATCGGTGCTGAAGGAATGAAACCTTTGGTTTTGCGAGATGTTGCAGAAGAAGTTGAATTACATGAGTCAACAGTTTCTCGTGTCACCACCAATAAGTTTTTACTGACACCTCGTGGTCTATTTGAGCTGAAATATTTCTTTTCGAGTCATGTGGGAACAACTTCTGGAGGAGAAGCATCATCAACAGCCATCCGAGCAAAAATCAAAAAGCTTGTTGCAGATGAAAACCCACGTAAGCCGTTGTCAGACAATACAATTGCTAATTTATTAAAAGAAGAGGGGATTGATGTGGCACGACGGACAGTCGCAAAATATCGTGAATCGTTACATATTCCGTCTTCATCTGACCGAAAAGTGTTGATCTAAATTTTAAAGTGTGGCTATTCTAATTGTTCATTATGACGAAATAATGAATCGCTTTTTGTCTTTTGGAGTAACTTAAATGATTGCATGATATTGAGCACAGTTTTTTCCTTGGTGAATGCTGTCATGAGATCGTTTGGGTTATGACTTTCATATTCCTATATAAGGAGAGGGATAAAGCTATGCAAATTACAATCCGTGGACATCACTTAAGTATTACACCAGCAATAGAAGAAAATATTCGAGATCGATTTGCCCAGATGACCAAGCATATTGATCAGGTCAATAGTATGCAGGTCAAGCTGAGTAAAGATCATCAATTGGATAAAAGATCAAAAAAAGGCAGTGCAAATCATATTGCTGAGGCAATTGTTCGTTTGCCGGGGATAGAGCTTTTTGCCCAAGCGAGCGCTGATGATATGTATAATGCGATTACAAAATTGACAGATAAATTAAAAAGGCAATTAGATAAGCATCGGAAAATGCAGTTGGATTATCAACCAATGGAAGTTTTAGCGACATAAAATTGATATTTTTAAAAGAGGTTGAAAAGACCTCTTTTTTTTTTATCTATATTTTTTTGTACGAGTTAATGAATTATTTCGGTGAGTTATAGTAAAATATCCCGTTTTTACACTGTCAGTCCTATAAGAGGTCGATGCAATGAATAGTGAACAGCTCACTGAAATCTTAAAAGCAGCTTTTCCTGATGCTGAAGTTGCTGTCAGTGGACAAGCAGGTAAATTTGACCTCCGTATTGTCGACAATCAGTTTGAAGGGAAACGTCCTGTTCCTCGTCAACAAGCTGTTTACGCGCCACTTAATTCTTATATTGCCAGTGGTGAGGTACATGCGGTAACTATTCGTGCAATGACTAAAGAAGAATGGCGCAAAGCCAGTATGTTTGGAGCTTAAGCGTCAATGGATAAATTTGTCATTCAAGGTGGTGTAAAACTCGAAGGTGAAGTTCGTATTTCTGGTGCGAAAAATGCGGCTTTACCTTTATTGGCTGCAATGATTCTTGCAGATACACCGATTACATTAAAAAATGTTCCAGATCTAAAAGACGTTCGCACTTTAGTTAAGCTGATTGGTGGTTTAGGTATCACCATGAGTTATGAGGGCGAAACGGTTATCGCAGATACCTCTACACTAGATAATCAATTTGCGCCTTATGAACTGGTTAAAACCATGCGCGCATCTATTTTGGTGCTTGGGCCACTGTTGGCGCGCTATGGTAGTGCAAAAGTTTCACTTCCTGGTGGGTGTGCAATTGGTTCACGCCCTGTTGATCAGCATTTAAAAGCCTTAGAAGCTTTGGGTGCACAAATTGAGGTCGAAGCAGGTTATGTTCACGCTAAAGTGGATGGCCGTTTAAAAGGTGGTGAAGTCATCTTTGATATGGTGACCGTCGGTGGAACTGAAAATATTTTAACTGCTGCAGTATTGGCAGAGGGTGTAACGACAATCCGTAATGCTGCGCGCGAACCTGAAATTACAGACCTTGCACTAATGCTGATTAAAATGGGTGCAAAAATTGAAGGTTTAGATACAGATACCTTGGTGGTCACTGGTGTTGAAAGTCTACATGGCTGTGAATATTCAGTGGTTGCTGACCGTATTGAAACTGGTTCATATTTAGCAGCGGCGGCTATAACGGGCGGTAAGGTCAAAACTACACATACTGATCCAAATCTTCTTGAATCTGTTTTAGATAAATTTGAAGAAATGGGTGCAGAAGTCACACGCGGTGAAGACTGGATCGAATTGGACATGCTGGGGAAACGTCCGAAAGCTGTCAGCTTCCGTACCTTGCCACATCCAGAATTCCCAACAGATATGCAAGCACAGATCATGGCGGTAAATGCCATTGGGCGTGGTTTTGCAACAATTTCTGAAACGATTTTTGAAAATCGTTTTATGCATGTACCTGAATTAGCACGTATGGGCGCAAATATTCAGGTTGAAGGCAATGATGCTGTAGTTACAGGTGTGGAAAAATTATCTGCTGCACCTGTTATGGCAACTGACCTACGTGCTTCGTTTTCTTTAGTTTTGGCTGCTTTAGCTGCTGAAGGGGAAACCATCATCGATCGTATTTATCATATTGATCGTGGTTATGAAGATATCGAAGCAAAGTTACAAGGTCTAGGTGCCCAAATTAAGCGAGTGAGCGAGTAAGTTAATGAGCGATATGAGAAACGATGATCCAAACTTTGACGTAATGGGCAATTTTGATCATGGTTTAACTTTGGCATTGAGTAAAGGACGTATTTTAAAAGAAACGTTGCCTTTACTTGAAACTGCTGGAATTAACTTATTGGAAGATCCTGATAAATCTCGTAAGTTAATTTTCCCAACCACACACAAATCCGTTCGTATTTTAATCTTACGTGCTTCTGATGTGCCAACCTATGTGGAAAATGGCGCAGCGGATATTGGTGTAGCGGGTAAAGATGTGTTGATGGAACATGGCGCTCAAAATGTCTATGAACCATTGGATTTAAAGATTGCCAACTGTAAATTAATGACAGCTGGTAAAGTCGGTATGGTTCGCCCTAAAGGACGTTTAAAAATTGCCACCAAGTATGTAAATTTAACCCGTCAATATTATGCGAGCTTAGGTGAGCAAGTTGATGTGATTAAGCTTTACGGCTCAATGGAATTAGCCCCATTGGTTGGTTTGGGTGATTATATTGTCGATGTGGTAGATACAGGGAATACTTTGCGTGCCAATGGTCTAGAGCCTTTGGAAGAAATCTGTAAAGTATCTTCACGTTTAATTGTCAATAAAGCCAGCTTTAAGCGTAAGCAAACATTATTAAATCCAATTCTTACTCAGCTTGAAAAAGCAGTAGAAGAACGTCAAAAGAGCAATTAATTCATTCATGTTTGTTTGATAAAGATGCCGTCTAATTTTAGGCGGTTTTTTTATGCAATTTATGTTAAAAAATAACCATCCATGATTTAAAAAAAAGAGTTTATGAAAACACCTCAACAGCGCAAAGAACAATCTATTTTAAAACTTAAAAAGTATTCAATTCCTTATATTGACTGGTTACCTGTGATCGAAGCTGCTGAAGACGTGCAAGCGCGCAGTGCAGAACAGATTGCAAAACGCGCGATTGCTTGTTTGTGGGTGATTCAAGTCGCTTGTGATCTGAATAATGATCAATATGATGATGAAACACAGCTATTTGTATTTGATATTTTGAAGAAAATGCAGGTGCTAGATGCTTTAACCGAGAAAGAACAGGCAATTTTAAACCGTGAGGCTTCAGCACAAGATATCATCAATATGGTGTGGAAATATGAGGCCTATTGGGTATTGTTATGGGCTTTGGGGATTGTGGATGAGTTGAGTTATCCAGCAGATATCGTTGATTGTGATTTTGCTATTCAAGCCGTATCATCGTGCGATAGCTTTGCAGAATTTATGGCTAAAGTCCAGTTGCGGGATAGCGAAGAAATTTTAGATCAGGCTGATTTAATTTATCGTTATGATTGGGCATGTGTAAATGCGCGTTTAAAGCAACAGGATGCACCTGAAAATTTAAATTCATCTATTGTTGTGGAACGGCATGGTGCATTGAACTGGCTGATTCAGGCAGATAGTGATTGGGATCACCCAGATGTGAGCACCTAAATAAAAGTTTGCTGTGTCAAAAGTGATTTGCAATCAAACTTTCCTATTAAAGTAAGTTGAAATGTTGCGGTGATGTTGCCCACAAGATACTCAAAACAAGGTAAACTAAATCTTTCCTAAACAACCTTGTGGGTAAATTGATGCGACGTTTATCGACTCAAGAGCAGAACTTTAAACAAGTCTTTGCTGACTTGTTAGCTTTTGAAACAGTGAGTGATCCTGAGCTTTTAAAAACAGTAGACCAAATTATTGCAGATGTACGCCAACATGGCGATGCACATGTACTTAAACTCACTCAACAGTTCGATCGACATCCAGCGCATCAATTTTCAGATTTAGAACTGACACAAGAACAACTTAAAGTTGCATTTGAGGGGTTAACCGTAGAGGTACGTGAAGCTTTGGAATTGGCGGCCAATCGGGTTCGCTCATTCCATCAGGCGCAAAAACAAGACGGTTGGTCTTATGTGGACGAATTAGGAAATACTCTGGGTCAAAAAGTCACCCCTTTAGACCGTGTTGGTATTTACGTTCCAGGTGGTTTAGCTTCTTATCCGTCCTCTGTGCTGATGAATGCTTTACCTGCGCATGTGGCTGGGGTAGCAGAAATTATTATGGTGGTACCTGCGCCAAATGGTGATTTAAATCCTTTGGTATTGGCAGCTGCTTATTTAGCAGGTGTAAGTCGTGTATTTACGATTGGCGGTGCGCAAGCAGTTGCCGCGCTGGCTTATGGAACAGAAACAATTCCAGCAGTGGATAAAATTACAGGACCAGGTAACCGTTTCGTTGCTGCGGCAAAACGTGCTGTTTTTGGTCAAGTCGGTATTGACATGATTGCAGGGCCTTCAGAAATTTTGGTTTATGCAGAAGGTCATAATGACCCGAAATGGTTGGCGATGGATGTTTTGTCACAAGCTGAACATGATACGGTTGCGCAAGCGATTTTTATTACGCCTGATGAACAGCTGTTAAATGATGTCGAGCAAGCCATTGAGGAACATTTGGCTGCACTACCCAAAGCTGAAATTGCACGAACTTCGATTGCAAATCGTGGTGCTTTGGTCTTGGTTAAAGATCGCCAAGAAGCCATTGATTTGATTAATCAAGTTGCGCCTGAGCATTTGGAATTGTGCTTAGATGACGCTGAGCTGATGTCAGAAAGTATTCGCCATGCAGGTGCAATCTTTATGGGGCGCTATACACCAGAAGCGATTGGTGATTATTGTGCAGGACCTAACCATGTCCTACCTACTTCTGGTACAGCACGCTTTTCATCACCTTTGGGTGTTTATGATTTTCAAAAACGTTCAAGTTTGATTATGTGTTCTGAGCAAGGGGTTAAATCGCTTGCCAAGGCCGCAGATATTCTTGCACAACAAGAAAATTTAGATGCGCATGCCCGATCAGCAAGATATCGTTATCAGTAATTCACCAATGGCCCAATATCCGTAAAAATCCTTCTCCCTTAGGGAGAGGGTGTGGATGAGGGTGTAAAAATTTAACTGACTTAGTTTGGAGATTCTATCGAAATACCCAAACCCTCTCCTAGAGTGAGAGCGCTTATATAAAGTAAGTCAAGTGAGAAAAAATACGAGATAAAAATGCCAAATATTAGCCCTGAGCAAATGCGTTTTTGGAGTCCTGAAGTACGTGAGTTAGAACCGTATGTTCCAGGTGAGCAGCCTAAAATCCAAAACTTATTAAAACTGAATACCAATGAAAACCCATATCCACCATCGCCAAAAGTGGTTGCAGCGGTTCAGTCTGTACTTATAGATTCAGCAGATGTATTGCGACTTTATCCAGATCCAGATGCATCGGCACTCAAACACGCGATTGCGAAACAACAACATGTAGATGTCGCAAATGTCTTTGTTGGTAATGGTTCGGATGAGGTTTTAGCCCATATTTTTAAAGCATTTTTTGTTCAAGATAAACCGATTCTATACCCAGATATTACCTATAGCTTTTATCCTGTTTATAGTCAGTTTTTTGGAATTTCAACCCAAACTAAAATCTTGCCGTTAAATGATGCTTTTGAAATTGACGTGGCTGATTATAAACAGCCGAATGGTGGGATTATCATTACCAACCCCAATGCACCAACCAGTATTGCATTGGGGCTGTCGGCAATTGAACAGGTCCTGCAAGCCAATCCTGATTCGGTGGTTGTGATTGATGAAGCATATGTGGATTTTGGTGCTGAGTCAGCTGTGAGTCTGGTTGAAAAGTACGAAAACTTAGTGGTTTGCCAAACGACTTCAAAATCGCGTTCTTTGGCGGGTTTACGCGTTGGTTTTGCAATTGCACAGCCACATTTGATTGCCGCATTGGAAGCTGTTAAAAATAGTTTTAACTCCTATCCAATTGATCGTTTTGCAATAGCTGCAGCTGTCGCATCATTTGAAGATCAAGAATACTTTGTAGCACAATGTCAAAAAGTCATTGTGAGTCGTGACAAACTGGTGGTAGATTTAGCGGCGCTTGGGTTTAAAGTATTACCATCTTCAGCCAACTTTATTTTTGCGTGCTTACCCTCAAAAGATGCTGGTGAATTGGCGAAAGCGTTGCGTGAACGTGGCATTATTGTTCGATACTTTAATAAACCACGTATTGATCAATTCTTACGTATTACTATTGGTACAGATGAACAAAATCAACGCCTTGTTGATACGTTAAAACATGAGATTTTAGTCTAGGATTCATGTTGAGGTTGATGCCATGTATTGAGTAAATCAAGCATGGCAGCAACTTTATCAAAACATTCCTGATATTCTGCATCACAATCTGAAGCAATAGTAATTCCACCGCCTGCCCACAATGACACTTCATCTTGATATTTTTGAATTGAACGAATCAAAATGTTCCAAGAGCCGGTTCCATCAAAATTAAAATAGCCCATTGAACCACAATAAGCACCTCGTGGTGCACTTTCGAGTTCTTCAATAATTTGCATCGCACGAATTTTGGGTGCACCAGTAATTGAACCACCCGGCAATGCTGTAAATAAGACCTCAAATGGATTGACATCTGGTTTTAGGGTGGCAGTCACCTCACTCACCATATGATGTACTTGGTTAAAAGATTCAATATTAAACAATTTTGGGGTTTTTACTGAGCCAGTTTCAGCATAGACACTGAGATCATTGCGTAATAAGTCCACAATCATGACATTCTCTGCTTGATCTTTTTTAGACTGAATCAAAGCATTTTTTGATTGTGCATCTAAAGTTGGATCGTCATAACGCGGCATTGTCCCTTTAATGGGTTTGGTGATAATTTTACGCTCAGCTTCGAAATCAATAAATAACTCAGGTGAGCAACTTAGTAATTCAAAATCATTGATTTTTAAATAACCCGAATAGGGAGCATCTGTGAGTGTCCAAAACTTTTCGGCAGTATCTAAAAGTAAACCGTGAGCTTTTGCAGTGAATTCCTGAGTTAAATTAATTTGATAGCAGTCACCTGCTTTAATATATTCTTGAACTTGTGTAAATGCATGATCATATTGTGGCTTTGTCCACGTCGCAGTACAGTTTGATAAAAGTTTAAAGCGTTGATTCTGAGTGACTGGTGTGGTTAATAAATCTTGTATAAAGTTGAAAAACTCTTCTGCACAGGCTTCTAAACTATAAAAAAAGGATTGCTCATTTTCTCGTTTGATAAATGTTTTATAAATACCCATGTAAAAATTGGGCTGAGATTTGGTTTGAGCATCAACATATTGCTGACTGGCATAGTTATAGTCAATAAAACCCATATATCCACCCTGAAAACTATGCTGTTTCGGAGCTGATTGAACGGTGAAGTTAAAGAAGTGTTTTAAATGAGGATCGCTTTTATCTTTTTGATAATGGGTAAAATGATTTCTGGTATAACGATAAAGTTGTTGCTGGGTTGAGATACAGTATTGTTCAGGTGAAAAAGCAACAATGTCTTCACCCGCGTTTTTTAAATAGATACAACCGAATAATGAGTCAAGACGGTGTAATAAATCTGCAGTGCTATTTGATGGAAAATCTAATAACTTCCGAAACATAGGGAGGTTTAACTCAAGCGCAAAAAGGGTTTGTAAGACACTATTCTACCTGAAAATAGCACTTATAAAAGTGTTTACCGTTTATCGGTTTAATTGGGTTTTTGATAAACAGCAGTTGAACAAAAAGTAACATACCGTTAATTTAAAAGGGCAAAACGGACTACTCAAGGATTGGTGTTCTAAGTTGTAAAACAACTAAAAACAACAGGGAACTATGGAGAGTGGTTAAAAATGAAAAAAAATGCTCTTGGGAGAGTACAGATTATGAAATTATTTACTAAACTTGCTTTAGTTTCCGCAGTGGCTATGAGTTCAAACGCAATGGCGATGCAAGCAATGGATGATGCAGCGCTGAGTGCAACGACTGGTCAGGATGGTATCAGTATTGGTATCGATGCAGATAAAATTGAAATTGCAAAACTACATGTTTTTGATGGTGATGGTTTAGCTGCTACAGGTACTCCTGGTGTTACTGCTGGTTCTGGTGGTTCAAGCAAAGCAGGTGCAATTACTTTAAATAACGTGGTTGTAACTAAAACTGGTACAGGTAATTTAGCTGATTTGGTTATTGATACTGATGGTAGTGCTACCGCTGGTGCTACTGGTACACCATTCTTAAATGTCGCTGCTGCAATTAATGCATTAAAAATTGAGTTAGGCAAAATTGAAGTGAATAATGTTACAGGTTCAGCAGGCGCATATAAACCTGATGCTGGATCAGCTGAAATTTTAAGTGGCTTGACTGTGAATGTAGGTTCTACTACTGCAAATATTCAATTGGGTAATACACCTCAAGGTGCAATGATTAAACTGAATGGTTCGATGATTGGTGGTTTATCAATCAGTAACTTGGCATTGAAAGATGCTTCTGGAGCAGGTGGTGGTTATATCGTACTGGGTGGCATAAAAGTGACTGACAGTGGTTCAGCTAATTTGGCTTTAGATGCGGATGTTGCGGTTACAACGAAAGGTTTGGCTGTAACTGCAATGAAAAGTACAACAGGTACAGATATTTACCTAACTAAAGTTGTATTGGGTGGTGGTAATGGCTTTGTTCCAGGTACGCCTGGAACCGCTGGTACAGGAACTGGTTCCGGTTCGATTGGTGATGTTGCGATTACAGGCATGAAATTCTTTAATGGCGGTTCAACAACAGCAAATGGTGTAAAACTGTCGATTTCTGGTCACTAAGCCTAGAATTAAAATCTTAAAAAAGACGCATGCAAAGCATGCGTCTTTTTTTTACAAAAAAGCTGAGAAAAAGCGACAAAAGTTGAAAAAAAGACTGTTTTTTTTTTCAAAAACCGTTATCTTCATAATCACAGGGACGTAGAGTGTTCACTCTAAAAATAAAATCAGCACTTTAGGCAAAATACTGCCGACACTTGATAGTTAAAATTATGATAGAAATTACTTTAGGTTCGGCATTAATGTATTATTTTGCCAACCACGCCTTAGATGTGAAGCCCAAGCCAAAGGATGCGATTTACTACACTGAGCTTGCGGATTCCAGAGATAAATCATTTACACGTAATCATCGTGAAATGGTGCATGTTAAACCTGCCTTAGAAAACCAATTCCGTGGCATCGTACGTCAAGGATATGACTATAGTTGCGGTTCTGCTGCGTTAACAACATTGTTAAATGGCTATGTTGGGACAAATTTAACCGAACAGCAAACCATGGAAGGCTTATTACGGTTTGGAGAATACAACCGGATTATTGAGCGGCGAAGTTTTTCATTGCTGGATATGAAGCGCTTTGTTGCTGCAATTGGATATGAAAGCGGTGGTTATAGAGGTGAGTTCACAGACCTAATCAATCAAAATCAACCGGTGATTGTGCCAATTTCTTATGCGGGTTTTAAACATTTTGTTGTGTTTAAAGCTTATAAAGATGGGCGTGTTTATGTGGCAGATCCAGCCTTGGGGAATATCAGTTTTGATCAAGAGCGATTTAAGCAAATTTGGGAAAATAACACCTTATTTGTGATCAATGCGCCAAAAGATCAACAACGTAACTTGTTGGCACTACAAGATGCAGATATGCGTCATGTCGATGATGCAACAATCAATCGTTATGCTTTAGTTGAAGCGCAATATTCAACAGATTATACCAATAAATTAGCAGATAAGGCTTCGACAATGCGTAAGGTGATTGACCAAGATACCAAGTCTGCAACATACAATCAGCCAATTACATCTTATATGCGACTCTATTATAAACGTAAGTAAAAGATGGATTAAAAAATTACATAACTGAATTGGAATTTTTGGAATAGGAAGAATATGAATAATCAATGGATGAAACGGACTTTACTTGCAGTGAGTATTCAGTTTGCAATTGGAAGTTTATATGCAGCTGAAACAGAGGCAAGTGCGGATGTCGTAGCAGATCAGGCTGCGAGTACAGACAATGCCAGTTCTGCAACCAGCAGTCAAACAGCTCCAGTTGCAGATGTTGCACAGGCTACAGAAGATGTCAAAATTAATAAAGATGAAACAAAATCTTTAGCACCTAAACCAGGTACACAAGCTGCAGAAGCATTGCAGAAGAAAGAAGGTGATGCTTCTCAAGAAACCAATTTACAAGAAGTTTTTACATCCAATGAACGTCAATACTCTTTAATTAAAAAGGGTGAGTTCTCAACTTTTTATGATTTAGATTATTCTTACTATCGTGATTCGCAATTAAATTTAGGAATTAACGAAGGCACAGCTTATCAACTTCGTGTTGATGAAGATGCAAGTCATACCATTAGTAATACTTTTACTGCACAGTACGGGATACGTGATAATTTAACCTTTACCGCATCTATTCCATTTATTGCTAAATCAGATAGCTTAAAAGATGCCACGGCTGCGGGCCTAGGGGATATTAACTTTGGTGCACGTTGGGAACCTTTCCCACTGAAAGCAGGTCGTTTACCACTTATTTTATTTGGTAGTTTATCTACTAAGACTGGCGATAGCCCATATGAGATAAACCCTGAAAAAGACCTTTCAACGGGTAAAGGCTATTATTCTGTAGGTGTTGGCGCAAGTACCCGTAAATATATTGATCCTGTTGTACTGTTTGCATCGGTCTCTGCCAATTATGGATTTAAAGAAACTGGCTTAAATCAAGTGCGTGGTGGGGGCAATGCCAATGGTCAAGGTGGTGATCAGACCTATCAACGCGTTTTAGAAGAGTTTGATCCTGGTATGACCGGTGGTTTCTCTTTTGGTTTTGCTTATTCATTTAACTATGATGTTTCAATGACCATGTCATACCAACAATCATTCAATATGAATACTTCGTTTAAATATAGACCTACAGCGGGACTTGCAGATTCATATAAAGCAGCTGACCAATCTAGCGGGATGTTTTCCATTGCTCTAGGGGTGCGAGTCAATCCAGATACGATTGTCAATGGTACATTGGGGATCGGCTTAACTGAAGACTCACCAGATATTTCACTCGGCTTATCTTTCCCATTGGATATTTTAGGCTTTGGTAAGAAGAAAGCGAACTAAAGGAGTGTAAAGTATGAAAAACATACGTTTGCGCCCATTAGTTACAGCGATTTTATTAACAGGGTGTTCAACTCAAGTATTTGCAGCGTTAGGACTTAACCTATCGGTTGATATACGCTCACTAACCATGGGGAATGCAGTAACTGCCGATCCACCTGGAATTAGTGCGATTCATTTTAACCCCGCAGCATTAACGAAACTCAAAGGCTTACAAACTGACGTACAAGGGATTGTTGCAAACTTTGATATACAACGTGAATTTTCTGCGCCACCTGGTTATAACGTATTTGGTTATTCTGATGACCCATTGATCTGTAATGATGCACCAGACAATCCTTCGGGGCTTTGTACAGATTATAAAGATTCAGTGCGTGGCGATGTAGAGTATGCAAGTTTATATATTCCCATTCTAAAAAAAGTCGTGGATTTGGGACCTGGCTGGCCAGTGTTAGCGCCAACGGGAGGGATTTCTTATAATCCTCCAGGTTCAAAATTGACCTATGCAACTGCTGTATATGCACCAATGGTGGCAGGTTTTGGCTCAGAGGATGGTAACCCAGGTAACTATATGGGGCAGCAAGTTGCCATTGAGCGTATAACCTATTTGTCTCCATCTATTGCATACCAAGTCAGCGATGAATTGTCTATTGGTGCTTCGATCGGGATGTCATATAACGCAATGGCATTAAAAACTGATCTACGATTTCCAAATGAAATGATCGGTGTTCTACGATTGATTGATGAGTCTGTTTGTGGGCCTTTCCGAAATAACTCGAATGTAATTACTGACCTTATATTATTTGGTATTTGTAATGCAGATGAGGGTATGAACCCATTTGGTCAATTCGGGAAAATGCAGGTCAGTCTTGAGCAGAGTTTAAGCCCAAGTTATAACTTAGGTTTGATGTGGGAGCCTACGGAAAACTTTGGTTTTGGTATGGTCTATCAAAGTTCCGCCAAAATGCGTATGAAAGGTAAATATTTTATCGACAATGCCAACGCACCACGCGAGCTTATAAAAGGCTTAAACTCTTCAGCAACAGGTCAGATTCTTGCGGCGATTTTAGGTTTTCCAGGCTATATTCCACCAACTGAATCAGGTTTGATTTCAATGGATTTGGAATATCCTGCTCATTTTCAAACCGGTATAAAATATAAAATTTTACCTGATTTACAGGTGAATTTTGATGTGGGCTGGACCGACTTTAAAGCATGGGAAAAGTTTCAGTTTGAATTTGATCGACAAATTTCAGCATTAAAAATTGCTAAATTATTATCCAATCAAGTCACAGATACCTCACTGGCTTTTCCACTCGGCTTTCAATCACCGTGGAGCTGGGGAATTGGTATTGAGTATTCAGCAAATGATCGTCTAAAACTTCGTGCTGGTTATGAACCTCGTGCTAGTGCGATCCCCGATGATAAACGGAATACCATGGTGCCGATTAACAATGCGCAATTATTTGGTTTAGGTTTAGGTTATCGTTTTGATGAAGATAGTGATATTGACTTATCGATCGGTTTCTTGCGTAGCCGAGATAATATTCCAGCAAACAGCAGTAGTTTGGCCAATAAAACAGGGGTGGATAACTTGTTACTCAACCCATATGCTGGTTTAAATGTAAAGACCAATACAAAAGTTACAATTCTAGGGCTTAACTACAGAACGAGATGGTAATGCGTTTGAATGTTGGAAAAAAAACAGTCGTAACTTCTTTGTGGCTAGCTTTAAGTTTTAGTCTAGCCACATCAATTTCTTATGCTGCCAATTTTTATACAATTATTGGCCCTGATGGACATCCAATGATTGTTCAGAAACCTGAAGCAGCTCCAAAAGTAGATGTAAAGCAAAAAAATAAACCAGTACAAGACGTTAAACCAATACAAGAAGTCAAACAAATACAAGAGACTCAAGCTGCCAAGCCTAATGTACCAGTAATAGAAGCTCCAGCCATCGTTAAACAAAGTCAAAAAGAGAGGGCGCCTAAAAATACGCCATCAGCGGTTATTACTGCTCAGCCTGCACGGCAATCCGCTTTAATGGAGCATAAAGCTAAAATTCAAAGCCCTGTTCAGATACCAGATCAGCCTTTAGCACCAGCGTCACAGACGATAGTACCTCAGCTTGTTGTAGAAAAACCCCCACAGCAGCCCGCTGATATTACTCAAAAAACCAATAAGGTTGAGAAACTAGAGAAAATAACGCCAGTAGACCAAACTGCGGTCAAGACCAATAAAGAAGTTGCCCCGAAAAGTACTCAAACGATAGAAGATCAGCATTTCACAGTTATTGATGGTGAACAATATGTCAATAATGAGTATTTAGAAGATCGTGAATTCAATTTAGAAGGTAAAAAAAGATTTTATATGACGCCTGAGATCGGCGCAGTGCATGGTCGTTATGAAACCATCGAACGGCAAAAAGGTTTAAGTAAGAGCCTTTTAAATAGTATTCGCGGAATTCCAGAATCGAAAGAAAAAAAGCCAGTTGTTTTATCATCAAGCTACTTTCGTTTACCTAAAGATGATGTTGTTCATAATTTAGAACAAGCGTGTTTTTCTGGTAAAAAAATAACTAAAGCAAAAGATTTATCCATAAAAAATCAAGAAGTTGGCTTGTGGCCAGTTGCACCAATCAAAGAGACTTTTGCTTATGAAGTCGTGAAATTAGATTCTCAAGTGCAAAATATTTTATTAACATCCTATGCATCTTCTTCAAAGCTTCAAAGTTATTATTGGCCTTTGGTGGTATTTTTAGATGGACAAGGTTGTGTCCTCGAAGGTGTAAGTGGTTTTAAAAATGAAGAATCCCACGACAATAATTTACAATATGCGGCTATGGAAGGCGTTTTAAGAAAACCTGATCAAGCTGTATATCTATTTTTAACACCACTATCCTCAGCATTAGATGTGGAAAATAAGCAATTAACAAATCATGGACAAATTAAGCTGAGTGTAATTCAGTAAGGATGAAGATATGAAAAAAAGATTATTCACCCCTTTGGTTTTAACAAGTTTAGGCCTAGCACTCGCAGGGTGCGGTGGTGAAAGTGCAACAGTCAATGAAGACCCAAATAAAGGTATTCCAACCTATTCAAATGGTTGTGATGCAGATTCTACAGAAAAATGTTTAGGTTTTTATGTTGACTATCCAGTGGATGGTTTAAATTTTGATTGTAGTACAGATACCAGAAATCATTATGCGACTAAACTAGAAGGTGGTTTGGCACTTGGTGGCTGTTTAATTGGCGATAAAGCAAAATTTTATATAAAAGGTTCTCAATCAGAAAGAAAAATTGTTTTAGGTGATGTTGACTTAGCAAAAGTACGCCCTTTAAAAGTGCGTGGTCAACCTGCTGCAATTGGTTTGATTGATATTGCAACTGCCATGACAGGTAAAGAACCAACCAGTATGACCATGAGTGATGAGACATTTAAAGTAATGGTTGGATTGGTTCGCGTTTTCCAAGCGATTGGGTTGCAGCAGGATGCCAATCAGGTTGGCGATGTACAACCCCTTGAGTTAACAGATAATATTAAAAATAATTTAACAACAGTCAATGCAGATATTGGGGTGGCTGATTTTATCAATGGTAGCTATGTTGAAAAATTAAAACCGTGGGTCAATATTGAAGCGGTCGATGAAGCTTCTGCAGTCGCGACTGCGCAACGCTTGGTTCAACAATCATTGGTAAATATTTATTCAACAAACTTCCTTATTTTCAGTGGTGCAAATGTTGATATTCAAGGCTTCACAGGTAAAAGTGAATTAAGCACCAAGAATGAATCTATCGCCAATATGTATTTAGTCACTGACCGTCAAGGTTATACCTCTGGTTATGCAATGCAATGGGTTGGTGTACCTCAAAAAGTAGAAGGCAGTACAATTGCTGACTCACTGTTAAAGTTTTTATTGCTCAATCAGGTTGTTCCACAAAAACTCAATGTAAATGGTCAACAAGGTTGGATCAATCCACTCACCCGTAAAATTACCTCTCCACTTGTATTTAAAAAAGATCAAAGTTCAACGGATAAACTTGAAATTTTTCAGGGCGCTTTGCTGAATAATACCAATGTCGCTGGTACTGAATATATGTATAAGCGAACAACGGGTGCAACTACGGCACCTGCGGATCCAACGATATATGGGAAATGGCGTCAAACTTTAAATGCTGATCAGCTTTCTGGTGGAATCGATATTTATAAAACCAATCCTGCCAATTATTTAGACCGAAAAGTTTTCCTCACTAAAAATACAGTAAAAGCTGGTGAAAAATACTATTTCCCACTGTATGCAAATATTACATTTGCTTTTGATAACAAAGAAGTTAATCCAAATACCCAAACACTCGGTATTGTGATTGATGAAAATGGAGATATCCGCACCAATTTAGGTAAAAATAGTGCGTTAAATTCAGATACATGTGCTGATGTAGATCCAAACACTTATATTGATAAAGAAACAGGGGTACAACAATATCGTATTGGTACTACGGGTACAGCTTATATAAATGGTAATGTTGAAAAGTCGATTACACTTCGTATGATTTTGGCCAATCCTGTATTTGGTAGTCTTGATGGTGCATTAGCCGGTTTAAATGAAACATTAGTTGTTCGACCAACCAGTGGTACATCAGCAGAAGAAATAGCCAATGCTTCAGTTTCCTCTGGCGGTATTCGCTTAAACCTACAACGATTAATCAATGAGCAAAATACAAACAATGGTGTCAATATTACCAGTTGGGATGGGGATAAGACGATTACTGCAACATGGGTAAATTTGCATGCATTTTATCAGTCAGTTTATAACAATATAGAGGCCAATAAGGATAAGACCACTCCTGAGCAAAAAGAGCTAGCAAAGCGTTTATCAGGGACTTTAACTGTAAGCTTACCGCAGTGTTATACCATTAAAACCAAGTAATTTATCTTAATTAAAAAAGCCTCAATTCAAGTGATTTGAATTGAGGCTTTTTTTGTGCTCATATTTTTAATGCTCAACCATTGGTCGAAGCAATAGCTATTTGTGATTATCCTGTCTGATCTAATCGGGTGCCTAATGTTTCAAGATGCATTGGAAAGGTATTGGTTTTACGGTCTTCAAAATAATGTCTTAATGTGCGTTCTACACTTGGAAAAGCTAAATCGTTCCAAGGAATCTCATGCTCTTCAAATAAACGACTTTCAATGGTTTCCTCACCAGCACCAAATACACCATCTTTTATTTGTGTTTTAAACAAAACATAAACTTGCCCGATACGTGGAATATTATACATGCAGTAAAGTTGTTCAATTTCAACCTCAGCTTCAGATTCTTCACGTGTTTCGCGTGCTGCACCTTGTTCCATGGTTTCAAAAAGTTCCATATAACCAGCAGGTAATGTCCATAGTCCATAACGTGGTTCTATTGCACGGCGACATAGTAAAACTTTATTTTCCCAGATCGCCAAAGCACCACAAATCACTTTAGGGTTAACATAATGAATGGTGCCGCAGTGTGTACAAACTTTACGGATTTTTTGATCACCTAAAGGAATTTTTTCTATGGTTGGATGACCACAAGCACTGCAAAAACTCATAAGCTTCATTAAAAATGTGAGATAACTCAGCATAACTGAAAAATTCTACTTTCGCATCATTTATAGCCTTATCGATAAAATTTCCTATATGATAGAACGAGAACAAAAAAGATAGAGTGAGATCAATGAAGGATGATGAGCTAACCCAAGTGTTGCAAAATCGATTACGTTTTGGCAAAAGAACCTATCCGGCCAATGCCGCAGTACTGATTGCAATTACTCAAGAAGCTGATCCTAAAATTTTACTGACGAGACGCTCTGCCTACTTATCAAATCATGCTGGAGAAGTTTCCTTTCCAGGTGGAAAACGTGATCCAAATGATACCAGTAATATCGTTGTGGCTTTGCGAGAAGCATGGGAAGAAACCGCACTCAATCCCTTTGATGTCAAGCTGATTGGTGATTTACCCATGGAACGGGCGAAAAGTGGATTGACGGTAAAACCTGTAGTTGGATTAATTCCTCCAGATATTCAGTTGATTGCTCAGCCGAGTGAAATTGATCGTATATTCTATGCCCCGATTAAAAAAATGATGGAATCACAGCCTATTCCTTATGAAGTACGTTTGGCACATCAATCGGTGTATTTTCCCAGTCTAAGAATTGAAAATGAAATCATTTGGGGGCTAACCGCCAGAATTCTGATTTCGTTATTTAAATATGGTTTGGATTATCAAAAAAACTGGCCATTTTTATTGAACTCGCCATCTTTTAAATCACAGATATTCAATAAAAAATAATGCTGAAAAGCTATGATCAAAACCAATGCTCTTAAAATATCTCAAAGGAATGTAATACCATGATGTATAAATTTAAAGGTTTTGCGCCAAAAGCGTTGCATGCACCTTTTGATGGTTGGATTGCGGATAATGCGACAGTGATTGGTCAGGTCGAACTGGGGCAACAAGTCAGTGTCTGGTTTGGTGCAGTCATTCGTGCTGACAATGCCAAAATTCATATTGGGAATTTTAGTAATGTTCAAGAAAATGCAGTTTTACATACAGATACAGGGATTGAATTAACCGTTGGCGATTATGTAACCATTGGGCATCAAGCCATGTTACATGGTTGTACGATAGGCGATAACAGTCTAATTGGTATTAACGCCGTGATTTTAAATCATGCTGTGATTGGTAAAAATTGTATCATCGGTGCAAATAGTTTGATTACAGAAGGTAAAGTTATTCCTGATAATTCCTTGGTCGTGGGTTCACCGGGTAAAGTCGTGCGAACTTTGGATGAGAATGCAGAGAATTTATTAAAAATGAGTGCTTTGCACTATGCCTCTCATTACAAGAATTTTATTGATTTAGAAGAATTTAAATTTGATTAAAGTCGTGGTTTTAAAATTATCACTTAAATGCCAAGCACAATGTCTTGGCATTTTTATGGATTATTTTGATCTAATGGATTTTATCTGGCAGGCTTTAACTCTAAGCCCTCGCGCTATTGAAATGAGTGGAGTATCATAGGCAGCATTTTTAACACAGTAAGGTTGTGCATGAAATTGCTGGCATTGGAAACTGCCAATGAGCAGTGTTCCGTTTCGATTGTTGATGAAACTCAAACACTCTATTTTCAACTTGATACGCGAGCAAAAGCACAAACTCAAACCATTTTGCCGATGATCGAGCAAGGTTTTGAGCAAAATCAAATTTCCAGTAAAGACTTGACTGCAATTGCATTTAGCCGTGGGCCAGGTTCATTTAGTGGTGTACGTATCAATGCCGCAGTGACTCAAGCTTTAGCCTGGGCAAATGATATTCCTGTGATTCCAGTTTCAACCTTGCAAGCGTTAGCGCAAGCTGCTTATCAGCAAGCCCAATTGACTGAAGTCACCGCAGTTTTAGATGCACGTATGCAAGAAGTTTATATGGCAAGTTTTAAGCTTGACCAAAATAACATTATGCAACTTGTAGACGAAGAAAAATTATTAGACTATCAACACGCTGCAGAATATCAAAAATATACCTTGATCGGTTCAGGTTCAGCTTTGGTGAATGTAGAGGCAATCGCATTTCAGCAGATTACTGCTTCTGCCAATGATATCGCCACAATTGCGCGTCAAAATGCACTGCAAAAGCAATGGTTCAGTGCAGAACAAGCTTTACCTGTATATTTACGTGATAATGCATGGAAGAAAATTCCAGAACAAGGTAAACCATAATCGTTTTTCGCTTTAATTTTTAGGATTTCACAATGGATCTTTTACTGCTACTCAAAGCAGCCATTATGGGTATTGTTGAAGGTATTACCGAATTCTTACCTATCTCAAGTACAGGGCATTTAATTCTTGCATCTGAGCTCATGAATTTCTGGACCAAAGAAAAGAGTGACTTATTTGTCGTTGCTATTCAAATGGGCGCAATCGCTGCGGTGATTTATGAGTATTGGGGCAAGCTTTGGGGCGCAGCAATCGGTCTATTTTCAGGTGAGCCGAAAGGGCGTCATCTTGGAGTCAGTATTATTGCAGCTTCTATTCCAATTATGCTGGTTGGCTTAACCTTTGGTGATATCGTAAAAGAGTTGTTGTTTAATGATATTTCTGTGGCGATTGGTTTAATCGTCGGTGGTTTAATCATTTGGTGGGTTGAAAAAAATCCACCAAAAGTCAATGCGGTTGAAGTGGAAAATATCTCGATTAAAGAAGCAATTTATATTGGTTTAATTCAGGTATTGGCGCTTATTCCAGGGACTTCACGTTCAGGTGCAACCATTATTGGCGGCATGATGCTGGGTGTATCGCGTAAGGCTGCAACCGAATTTTCGTTCTTCCTCGGTATACCTGTTATTGTCGGTGCAGGCTTATTAGATCTTTTTAAAAATTACCATATTTATGAAACAACACAAGATTGGACCGTATTCTTTGTGGGGCTAATTGTTTCTTTTGTTTCTGCTTTAATTTTGATCCGTGTTTTGGTGGCTTATGTTTCTAAGCGTGATTTCATGGTTTTTGCTTGGTATCGTATTGCTTCAGGTTTGTTGATTTTATTGTTTGCATTAACAGGTTGGAAATTATGGTAAGCGAAATTCGCTTATTTACTGAATCCACATTTTTTGAGAAAGCACAGTCCTACCAAACTGTGCTTTCTTTACGTGGTGTCGTGGTAAACATTACAACGATTGAAAAACTCAATGCACGGTTTTTAAGACTGAATCCTGAACTTGCCTTGTGTGTTGATGAACAAGGGTTAAGCCTGTGTGCCAATGGCATGAAAATGCAGCCTGATTGGAAAGCTGAGATCCCACGTTTAAAACGTGCAACTTTAAAATCTGAAATGATTGCACGGGCATGTAATATTTCAGAAAAACCCAATTTAATTGATGCAACTGCTGGTCTAGGACATGACGCATTATTGATGGCACACTTAGGGGCGAAAGTAACCCTGATTGAACGTCATCCAATTTTATTTACCTTACTGGAAGATTCAAAAAAACAGCTGGAAAACGATCCGTTTTTAGCCAAAGTTGTTGAGCGTATTGATTTGGTTTTTTCTGATTCAGCTGAATATTTACAACAATTGATCATCACACATCAAATTGTCGATGTTGTTTATTTAGATCCGATGTTTCCGCAGCGGGATCAAAATCAGCAAGCCATTAAAAAACAGGCACAAGTGAAAAAGCAAATGCAGCTCTTACACATGCTTTTACCTGAAGATGGTGAAATGGATTTAGGCGATCATCTTTTAGTCTTAGCACGGCAAATTGCCAAGCGAGTTGTGGTAAAACGTCCTAGACTGGCTGTATTTTTAAATGATCAGGCAACCGATCATCAATGGCAAGGTGATGCTTGTCGTTTTGATGCCTATTTTAACAGCAATCTTATTGAGTAATTTGGTAACTGTTTCAATAATAGTCGAATTATTGATATATAGTTAAATCAAACATTGATAATTTTTTAGCCAAGCCTAAACTAGATAGGCTGATTGAAGCCACTGCCTTAACAGAATCTTTATGATAGATCTTAAACCCTCGATTAACTTTTGGCATGATTTGAAAAGTAACCAACGTGCAGGGATTTGGTTATTCTTAGGTTCGCGAAAGTCTTTACAAATTGTTCGTCCATCGATTCTTCAATTGATTTTTTGGGGACTGTTGGGTGCAGGTGCAAATACACTATTTAGCTGGTTAGTTGCCGGTGATGGTGGTGTTTTTAATCGACAAGGTCTCGTCAGCTACGCATTGTGGCCTTTTATTGCCTTGATTGTGGGGATTTTCCTATCACAACGGACCAATAATCCGCGTTTGATGTTGGTTCCAGCACTGTTATGGCTGGTACTTGATACGCACATCATGTTGTTTCAATGTTTGCTGCAATATTTAGGCAATCAAGATCTGCTGCCTTATTTCACTTATGATGTGATCCCACTGCTGTTTTTTGCTTTGTTTATTTGGCAAAGCCTTGCTGTGGTGTGGGTATTTTCAAGAGAATTACAATGGCCGTGGTGGGAACGTGCCTTGATCATGTTTGCGACTGTAGCCACTTTGTTTACTTGGCAGGTTTCGATTAAGGAACAGCCGATTTGGAAAGTAGAAGAGGTTCCTCCAAGTATTAGCGAAAGTGCTTTTTATGCACAAACTCATTTACTCAATAAAGCCTTGGAACAGGTGCAGTTTGGCGAGTTTGCACAAACGCATTGGTATTTTTTAGGCGTTGCTGGTGCAAGTTATCAAGACGTGTTTAAATTTGAAATTGATCGAATTAAAGAACAATTTGATACCCGTTTTGGAACCTTTGGACGCTCTGTTGAGTTGGTCAATAATCCACAAAGCATTAAAGATACACCAATTGCTTCTAGAACCAGTATAGATCTGGCTTTACGCCGTATTGGTCAACAAATGAATCGCGAAAGTGATGTATTGTTTCTTTATATGACTTCTCATGGCTTGCCTAATCGTTTTGAACTCGAAAATGAACCGATTAATTTGGATGATGTTGATCCAAAATGGTTAAGAGAAACCCTCGATAAATCAGGTATTCGCTGGAAAGTGATTGTGATTTCAGCCTGTTATTCAGGTAGCTTTGTTTCAGCACTCCAATCACCAGATACTTTGATTATTACTGCTTCTGCAGCAGATCGCGCCTCATTTGGTTGTTCAAATGAAGCTGATTATACTTATTTTGGCCGTGCTTTCTTTGATCAGGCAATGCGTGAACAAGGTTCTCTCAAAGCTGCATTTAAAGAAGCGACTGAAACAGTTGCGAAATGGGAAAATGCACAAGGCTTTGATCCATCTGAACCGCAATGGGTGATTGGGAAAAATATGGAAATGATGTTACCGCAGTTGGAACAACATTTATTTCCACAACAAGGCGTTATTACTACTGCGCAAACCCAAAATGTAAAACTGGATACACAACAAAAGCCATGATAAATAACGGCGCTTTAAATGCGAAAGTAAAAGCGCTTTAATTTATATTGAGTTGAATCTGTTGATGTTATAAGACGGTAGCCCTAAACAATTTAAAGATCAAAATGTGGAGCGATGCGCTGATGGAACTTTTAAGTAAAAATATCTGTTTTGATGGTGAACAAAGAATTTATCAAATTCAGTCAAATTATTTAAAAGGGGCAACGAAGTTTGCGACATATCTTCCGCCTCAAGCATTAAAAGGGCAGAAATGTCCTGCATTATTCTATTTAGCGGGACTGACCTGTACGGAAGAAACCTTTATTATCAAAGCGCATGCACAGCGCTTAGCATCTCAGCTTGGTCTAATTTTGATCGCACCAGATACATCACCTCGTGGTGAACAGGTTGCACAAGGCGATTCATGGGATTTGGGGCAGGGTGCGGGATTCTATCTCAATGCAACTCAAGCACCTTGGGCTGAACATTTTCAGATGGAAAGTTATATTGTAGATGAACTTTATCCATTGCTAATAAAAAGCTTACCGATTCAATCTGAAGCTGTGGGAATCTTTGGTCATAGTATGGGCGGGCATGGGGCATTAACACTGGCTTGGAAATATCCAAATTATTTTAAATCAGTATCAGCATTTGCCCCGATTTGTGCACCGACAGAATGCCCTTGGGGTGAAAAAGCCTTTTCACATTATTTAGGCGCTGATCAGTCTGAATGGGCAAAGCATGATGCGACCCAATTACTGCTTTCTAAAGGTCAGTTATTTGACGAAGTACTTATCGATCAAGGTATAAAAGATCAGTTTTATAGCCAATTGAACCCTGAGAAATACCAACAAGCCTGTCATAAAGTTGGGCAAAAACTCACATTAAGATTTCATGAAGGTTATGATCACGGTTATTATTTCATCCAAAGTTTTATTGATGACCATTTACAATTTCATGCCTTGCAACTACAGAAATAATTGAATCGTCTAACAAAAATTGGATTTTGAGTAAAAGTAAATCATTGTTTGCTTTTACTCTATTTCTTTCAGTGCAGAAAAAATATAAACTGCTTTTTGAGGTTTTTTATTTCATATCATTTTAGATTGTCATCAAATAATTTGAATAAAGAGAAGAATATGCAAGAACAAATACCGCCTCCATTTCCGAGTCATTTGAGTTTGGAAAAAGGCGCTACACCACCAGAAATACAGCAGCCCGCAGACCAGCAATATCCTAGAATTCATCGTTTTAAATTTCACGGTGATGCGATGGAATATTTTGGTATATGGATTGTGAATATCTTATTGACCATCATTACCTTAAGTTTGTACGCGCCTTGGGCGAAAGTACGTCGTTTACGTTATTTTTATGGCAATACTGAATTCTTTAAAAGACGTTTTGACTTTACTGGTATCCCCACCAAGATTTTAGTTGGACGTTTGATTGCATTGGGTATTTATGCCGCCTTTTCAATCTCCTCACAATATTCCATGATTGCGACGGTGGTTGGTTTAGTGGTGCTGTATGCAGCAGTACCATGGCTGATTCGGGCAACAATGCGCTTTACCGCAAGAAACAGTAAATTCGGCAACAGTCGCTTTTATTTTGCGGGAACCACAAAAGAATCCTATAAAGTCTTTTTTCTCAGTATCTTAATTTATATTTTTAGTTTAGGGATATTTGCTCCTGTTGCGATCTGGTTGTATAAGAAGTACTACATCGATCATTTATATGCAGGGCAGTTGGATTTTAAATTGAATGCTGATTGGTCAGCTTATATGGCGGCAGTTTACATTCCAATTTTTATGTCTTTTGGAATCATGCTGGCATTTGGCATTATTTATTTCGGTATTATCGGTTTTATTGCAGGGTATACGCCAAACTTTTTTATCTTTGGTGTCTTTGCAATGTACGCTGTGGCAGGGTTGTTTATTTATCCATTGATCGCAGCACGTATTTTTATTACCACATGGAACAATACAACGGTTGGAAGCAGCCAATTTAAAACAGATTGTAATCAATGGCGTTATGCATGGATTGTGGCATCAAATTGGCTGGTTAAAATTCTAAGCATTGGTTTAATGTCTGCATGGGCGGCAATTCGTATTCACAAATATCAAGTTGATTCGATGAGTTTAATTTTGCATGATGATCCAGATCAAATGATGAATCTTGCACAGCAAGAGCAAAGTGCTTTAGCTGAAGAAATTAGTGACATCTTCGACATTGATGTTTCTTTATAATGATATGAGTTGAATAATTTATGTCACGACCAATAGAAGTCATTTTCTATGATGGTGTGGTGTCTAAACCACACCATGCCCAACTTTCCGCTCAATCTGAGTCCGAGGTACTGATTCAGTATGGTGAACGTTTAGAACATCAACGCCGTTATGCATATCGCGATATGGAATTAATTGGCGCACTGGGGCAATTAAATCCTGCGATTGAGCTTAAAGATGACGCTAGGATTGAGTTTCAGGGGGCTTTACCAGAATGGTTTAATTTTGGGACTAAAAATGTTCAGCATTCGATCTGGAAATTAGAACGTTCTCCAAGTTTAATTGTATTCAGTATCATCTTTGTGGTGGCTTTTGTTTTTGCTTTAGTGAAATGGGGTGTTCCAGCAGCATCACATTATGTTGCTTTTCAGCTGCCTGAAAATAGTTTGAATAAATTAGGCGATGAAGCAGAAAAATATGTATTGAACAATTGGACTAATCCTAGTCATTTGGCACAAGGTCAAAAAGATCAAATTTCCAAGCAATATCTAAGTACTATCGCTGAAGGCAGACCAGCAAAATTGGTCTTCCGTGAAGGTGGGCGATTGGGCGCTAATGCAGTGGCTTTACCTAACAATACGATTATTATCACCGATGAACTGATTGAAATGGCGCATAGTGATCAAGAGATTTTAGGTGTATTGGCACATGAGCAAGGGCATTTGGTGGAACGGCATAGCTTACAACAAGGCTTGACCAGTTTGGGGTTGAGTGTGTTGTATATTGCCATGACGGGAGACAGCTCAGACCTATTGACCTCGTTACCTGCCGCGATGATTGGTGCGAATTATTCACGCAAATTTGAAGCTGAGGCGGATATGTATGCGCTGAAATTGATGGATCGTAAAGGCATTGAAGTGTCTCATTTTGCGAATTTCTTACAACGCTTAAGTGATGAAACTGCACTGGAAGAAAAACCAAAGCAAGCGGGCAAAACAGCTGAAGCTGATAAAAAAGCTGACCCAAATAAAAAACAACCTCAAAATGAGTCTAGTGAAAAAGAGAGCTCTTTAGAGATTTTTGATGCCTTGTCTTCACATCCTGCAACTGAAGAACGCATTAAAATGGTTCGTGATTTTGAGAGAAAACAACAGGCTAAACCTTAAACAGTATAGATAAGCGATGCTGATCTATAGATTGTGCAAGGTGGCGGTGACTGAATCTAGGGCTTAATGAAGCCCTTTATTTTTGTATTGTTCTCAAAAGATCAGATTATTCGTTAAAACCCATATCATCAAGTAATAGACAGTCGTTGATTCAACCAGATGATTGCTATGACCTGATAAATGAGCAAGATAAGTAAAACTGTTGCTTTTTGAAACAACCCAATAGGGTAAGTTTGTTATAATGGGAAAAATTTTTATCTTTGCCAGGTTGTTTCATGTCCAAGCCATATCTGATTGCACCTTCAATTTTATCTGCTGATTTTGCCCGTCTGGGGGAAGATGTGGAAAATGTATTGGCAGCTGGTGCAGATGTTGTCCATTTTGATGTTATGGATAACCACTATGTGCCAAACCTAACTTTTGGTGCGGGTATATGTAAGGCATTAAAGAAATATGGGATCAAAGCCCCGATTGATGTGCATCTTATGGTTTCACCTGTTGATCGTATGATTGGTGATTTCTTAGAAGCAGGCGCAGATATTATTACTTTTCATCCTGAAGCAACGCATCATATCGACCGTTCATTACAATTGATTAAAGATGGTGGTGCTAAAGCAGGTTTGGTGTTTAATCCCGCAACACCTTTGCATTATCTCGACTATGTTTTAGATAAAGTAGATCAAGTGCTTTTAATGAGTGTAAACCCTGGCTTTGGCGGTCAAAAATTTATTCCTACCACTTTGGATAAATTACGTGAGGCGCGTAAAATTATTGATGCTTCAGGTCGTGACATTCGTTTAGAAATTGATGGCGGTGTTGGCCCAGCAAATATCCGTGAAATTGCTGAAGCAGGAGCTGATATGTTTGTTGCTGGTTCGGCGATTTTTAGTAAACCTGATTATCAAGCTGTGATTAACGAAATGCGTGCTGAGTTAGCAAAAGTGGGACAAGTTTCGGCTTAAACTTTTCCACAAATGTATTGTGTGAATTGTGGATAACTTTGATGATAACTATATGGATAACCATGTTGATAAGCATATGGATAAGCTGGGTATAGATTAATCAAAGGGTGATCAATCGTTTATCATACATGCAATTTCTGTTTAAAAAGAGCCCAAATGGGCTCTTTTGTTATAAAAATCATCCGCTATTCATCGATTTAATTATTCATTTTTTATTCAAAGTGCAGTTGATGCAAAATTATTCAGTGATATTGGCAATCTTTCCGCACGATATTTGCCAAACTCGTCATTATTGGCTATGCTCTTAGCTTCATCATAGATTAAAACATAGGTTTTAGTTTTGTTTAGACAACTGCACAAACGGCTTTGGTTTGTTTGTCTTATGGTTTTTGCCATAGGCTGGAGCAGTGTGTCTATTGCATCTGTAAATATGATGCAACATGAGCAAATGATGAACTCATCACTTTTAGATGAACATCAATCGATGATGAAAAACAGTGATGTACAAGAAATGAAACAGCATTGTGCCGATATACAACAAAAACAAAATGATCAAAACTCGCATCTCAATCATGAGCAACAGCTGCAAAATCTAAAAGATTGCCATAATCAACAGGTTCAATCTCAAGATACGCAGCAGAGCAAATGCCCAGATTGTGCTGCATTCTCATGCCAATCTTCAGTGGTTTGGTTCAATCCTGATATTCCCAAATTGATTGCACCCGATCATTTGCACAATACTCAAGCCTATCAAATCAATTACCAAGCTCAGCACCTCGCAGGGCATTGGCAAGAAATCTTACGTCCTCCAAAAGCTTAATCTGATTTTAGACACTTTTTTATTCAAAGTTGCTTGTTAAAATTTAGGTTAAGTTATGTTTATTCAGTTATCTCAAAAGCGATTAGCTCAAAGCTTGGTTGCGACATTGTGCTTGGTTTCCTCAACTTGGGGAATTGCCGCAATCAAAGAATATCAACTCAGCATTGATGAAGGAATCGTCAATGTAACAGGTAAATCGGTAAAACGAATTACTGTAAATGGCCAGTTTCCCGCACCACTTTTAGAATTTGAAGAAGGTGATGAAGCGGTGATTCGTGTTAAAAATAATTTAAAGAATCAGGATTCATCGATCCATTGGCATGGCCTATTATTGCCCGGCATTATGGATGGTGTACCTGGCTTTAATGGTTATAACGGGATCAAACCCAACGAAGAATTTGTCTATAAATTCAAAGTTCGTCAGAGTGGAACCTATTGGTATCATGCCCATTCGAAAGGCCAAGAACAGGATGGTTTATATGGTTCTTTAGTGATTTATCCAAAGAATAAAAAACCGCTGGCAGCGCATGAACGCACAGATCGTGATTATGTGGTGATGTTGTCGGATTTTCATGAGCAAACCAGTGACCAGATCCAAAAAAATCTAAAGGTTTCCGCAGAATATTATCAAAATCGACGTGAAACATTAGGGGATCTTTGGAAACAGTTACAACGTGATGGTCTAAAAGCAACGTGGTCTGATCGCAAAATGTGGAATCAGATGCGTATGTTAAAAACAGATATGTCAGATGTGACAGGTTATACCTTTCTTGTAAACGGAAAAACCCCTGAACAAAATTGGACAGGTCTGTTTAAGCCAAATGAAAAAGTTCGACTGCGCTTTGTGAATGCATCGGCAATGTCGTTCTTTGATGTACGTATACCTCAGCTTAAAATGACAGTGGTCAGTGCCGATGGGCAGCCTGTAAAGCCAGTGGCTGTGGATGAGTTTCGTATAGGTACTGCTGAAACCTATGATGTGATTGTTGAACCTAAAACCAATCATTATCAGATTGAGGCAGAGTCTATTGACCGTTCAGGATTTGCGATTGGAACACTCCACAATGAATTAACAGCAAAAAGTGCTGCTATTCATATGCCTGCTGCTCGTCCACGTGCTGTGCTGACTATGGAAGATATGGGAGGTCATGGTGGCGGAGGGATGGATCACTCTAAGATGAGTATGGGTGATATGTCAGGCATGGATCATTCAAAAATGAATACGAATGATATGCAGGGTATGGACCACTCAAAAATGAATGCCAACGATATGCAGGGTATGGATCATTCAAAAATGAATGCTGACGATATGCAGGGTATGGATCATTCAAAAATGAATGCTGACGATATGCAGGGTATGGATCATTCAAAAATGAATGCTGACGATATGCAGGGTATGGATCATTCAAAAATGAATGCGAATGATACCCAAGCTATGGATCATTCACAGCATCGCAATTCATCGGCAGCGCAAAAAAATGATCAAGTGGTTTATGGTTGGGCAAATGCATCGACACCGCAAGGAGATAAAGCACTGCAATACAGTGATTTAAAATCACTAACCCCACAACCTGATACTCGGGATGCCACCAGTGAATTGGTAATTCGTTTAGGCGGAACCATGGAACGCTACGTTTGGACGATTAATGGTAAAAAATTCAGTGATGCTGAACCACTCAAAGTGAAATACGGCGAACGTATCCGAATTAAATTTATTAATGACAGTATGATGGCACATCCAATGCATTTACACGGCATGTTTATGCAATTGGAAAATGGTCAGCCTGCTGTGGATATGCCCAATAAACACACCATTGTTATACCACCTGCAAAAACAGTTACAGCATTATTAACCGCTGATGAATTGGGTGAATGGGCAATCCATTGTCATTTGCTCTACCACATGAGTGCAGGGATGATGAATAAATTGATTGTTGCCAATGTGAGTGATGGCAAAGTGTCCAGCCAGCCAGTTCAAACAACAAATACCACTCAAAAGGCTGAAGTGAAAGGAGACGAACATGCAAATCATTAATCTTTTTTCTAAATCAGTTCTGGCAAGTTCATTACTTATGCTGAGTGGTTTGGCTTTGGCCCATGAAGGGCATCAGATGCAAAGTGATGCGAGTATTGCGACAGACCTAACTGTAGTGACTGATCATTCAAGCATGGATCATTCAAAAATGAATCAGTTGGATGAGCAAAGCAATGCTGTAGATCATACACAGCATCAAGCGCTTACAACCACTACGGGAGAGGAAAGCATAGCTTCACATAGTACCCATGATCATCGTAAAGAACATGGTGCGCAGGTTTATCAGCGAGTGACTATTGATAATGCTTGGATGCTGGATGAAGATGGAAAAGGTACTTTAGATTCATCTTTAGAGTTACGCATAGGTACTGATGAAAATAAGTTATTCATTAAAGGGAGCTCCAGTAAGGCTGAATCAGACAAAATAGAATATGATCTAAGTGCCCTCTATAGCCGTAACATTGCTGATTTTTGGGATGTACAGGCGGGTGTGCGTTACAGTGATAATCCTGAACGAACCACTGATCAGGAACGTGTAGATGCGGCTTTGGGTTTACACGGCTTGGCGCAGTACTTTTTTGAAACAGATGCTTATCTGTATTTCGGACAGGACAGTCGGGTTGCATTTAGCCTAGAAACTGAACGTGATTTATTATTGACACAAAAGCTGATTTTAAAGCCATATTTAGATTTAAATGTGGTGTTTAGCGATGATTCACGCTATGCCCAAAAAACAGGTCTAAACAGTATTAAAACAGGTTTAGAAACCCGTTATGAAATCACAAAAAAAGTGATGCCTTATGTAAGTGTGGCCTATGCATATTCTAAAGGTAATAAAGAGACAGCATGGCAAACTGCAACCGACTCCGAATCAGGTTGGTTATATGGTGCAGGTCTGCGTTTTAGATTCTAAGCTTTCATTTTTCATATAAAGCAAAAGGTCACTTCTTTGGGAGTGACCTTTTACGTTTCTGCAATGCCAGCAACACGTTCAAGCTGGTTATTTACAAACTTAAATTCCATTCCATGCTCTGTATCTAAATCATAGTGAATAGAGAGGGTTAAGGTATCGGGTGCACTCACACGCAAATTTAACATGGTCTGTATATAAGGATTATGAGATTCCACATCCTGAATATTCAATGCAGCCTCACCTGATTTTTCTGGATTTTCATAATAATGCGCATAAAGCTTTTGATAGCGTTCAAAAGCATGTTGCTGAATGGTCTGAATATGTTGTTCAATACTGTTGATAAATAACTGGTAGGTTTTCGCAAAAGCGTTGAGTTGATCTAGATTGGGCGCTTCTTCGATTTCATCGCCATCTTCATCAAACTCTTCCCCTAAGAAAATCTCCCGATCAGCATTTTGATTAAAAAAACAATGTGAAAAAAATGTTTCTGAACTAAACCCAGCCCAGCTCGGGTGGATATCACCCCAATAATCATGTTTCATGGTTTTGATTCCTGATTTTTATATTTAGCATGCTTGATCATAAAGTAAGCCTCATGAAAAAAAATTATTCGAAATGTAAAAAAGGTCAAATTTTGTAAATTTTAATAAATTCCTCAACATGAGTTGATATAATTAGCGTTCTTCAGGAGGAACGACCTCCCTCAATTTGAGAAAAATCGTCAGGACGGCCTGATTCTAATTTAAATTTGGAGCTGGTCATGGCTTGGGTTTTTCTTATTTTCGCAGGTATCTTTGAAATCGTTTGGGCATATAGCATGAAATTGTCCGAAGGTTTTACAAAGCTTACACCAAGTATTGTCACCTTATTTTTCATGATTTTAAGCTTTGGTCTATTGGCATATGCGATGCGTACTTTGCCATTGGGAACTGCTTATACCATTTGGACTGGGATTGGAGCGATAGGCTCATTCTTGGTTGGTATTTTTATTTTGGGTGAACCTGCAACAGCAATGCGTATGTTCGCTGCTGTACTGATTGTTTCTGGCTTAGTTTTAATGAAACTTTCTTCGTCTTAATTTATTGAAATGTTTAAGTGCTATTTCTGTAGGAGGTAGCACTTTTTTTATGTGTAGTTCATGGTGTAATCAATAGTGGAAACACCCAATAGAAAATGGTGAATGTGTAATGGCATGGGTTTTATTGGCAGTTGCGGGTGTGCTTGAGGTGGTTTGGGCATATTTTATGAAGGTGTCTGATGGGTTTACCAAGCTGACACCGAGTATCTTGACCATCATCTTTATGATTGCAAGTTTTGCATTACTTTCTTATGCAATGAAAACATTACCACTTGGAACAGCTTATACCGTGTGGACAGGGATTGGTGCGATTGGTTCTTTTGCCGTCGGAATTTTCTTTTTAGGTGAAGCAGCTTCAGCGATGCGGATGTTGGCTGCTGTATTGATTATTTCAGGTCTTATTTTGATGAAATTATCTTCAAGCTAAGTTAAGCTGTTGCTGAGTTGGAAAGGGAATAAGGACATGCAACTTTCATTTATGGAAATGAGCTCCCCAGTCGGGATATTAAAATTAGTCGCCCACGATCATGCCTTGGTTGCAGTACTTTGGGAAAATGAAAATCCTAAACGGGTTCGTTTGGCTGAATTAATTAAAAACAATACACATCCAGTTTTGTTGGAGACGGCGAAACAATTGAATGAGTATTTTCAAGGAAAAAGAACCCAGTTCGATTTACCGCTAGATTTTGCGGGGACTGAGTTTCAGCAGAAAGTTTGGCAAGCTTTATTGACGATTCCATTTGGTGAAACGCGGAGCTATAAAGAGATCGCAGAACAGATTGGAAATGTCAAAGCGGTTCGGGCAGTGGGCGCAGCGAATGGTAAAAATCCGATCTCTATCATTGCGCCATGTCATCGTGTGGTCGGGGCTGATGGTAAATTAGTGGGTTTTGCGGGTGGGTTGGATAATAAGGATATTCTTTTAAAAATTGAACAAGTGCCATAGACTCAACGCTATTCATTATTACATTATAATTTAAAATGCTTGCACAAA
Organism: Acinetobacter sp. GW821-FHT01E09; assembly: GCF_059422385.1. Classification (NCBI taxonomy): domain Bacteria; kingdom Pseudomonadati; phylum Pseudomonadota; class Gammaproteobacteria; order Moraxellales; family Moraxellaceae; genus Acinetobacter; species Acinetobacter sp. GW821-FHT01E09. The sequence goes on along the minus strand of NZ_JBWKWU010000001.1, from coordinate 3,756,820 downwards.
TTTTTGCACCATTGTTATCAAATCTAGGTTGGATCGTTTTACTTTTGGTTGCGATTACGCTGGTTAAATTATTTAAGCCCTTTTTAAAAGGGAAAATAGGTGAATTTGCTGTCAGCACCCATGTAAAACTCTATTTAGACAAAGAAAATTATATTTTATTGAATGATTGTACGCTGCCTGATGAGCAAAATCAGACCACCCAAATAGATCATATTTTATTAAGTCCTTATGGTATTTTTGTCATTGAAACAAAGAATTATAAAGGTTGGATATTTGGTGGCGAGCGTCAAAAGATTTGGACACAAAAGATTTATAAAAAGAGCTATAAGTTCCAAAATCCATTACATCAAAATTATAAGCACCAAAAAGTTTTAGAAAGTGTGCTCACAGATATTGTTGATTCCACTCAGATCCATTCAATCGTGGTTTTTATGCCAGATTGCGAATTTAAAACCCAAATGCCAAACAATGTCTTTCGTGGTGCAGGTTGGACAGATTATGTCAAACAATTTAAGCAAATCAACATTTCTCCAATGAAATTAAAACGTATTCAGTATCGTCTAGAGAAAGAAATTTTAGAAAAGTCGTGGAAAACTAATCGCCAACATATACAAAGCCTTAAAGATAAATATACTGAGAAATGAACATATTACTCATAATCAACATCATACTGATTAAATTATATTTTTGTATGATTGGATCCGTATCCTGTAACTGTGGCATTAAGATCAGCAGAGGATGGGGGGAAAATCACTCATCCGCAGCTTTAGACTTTAACCATTTCCATTGCCCATTTTTAAATTGGTAAGTGTCGATCCACCATCTTGCGCCACCTCGACATGAGCTGGTCATTTGTTTCTTCTGGGGAATCAGTTTGAGATCCGTCAATCCAGAACATTGTGCATGGCTAAAATCAATTTTTTCTTGGTCCAACACTTGATAATCTTTACTTTTAGGTCGAAAGAGAAAAATATCAAAAATAGAATAAACCCCCATTCCCATGTCAGGTGTAGACACAGCAATATCGGTATATCCATCAAAATTATAGTCTTGAAAATGAATCTGTCGTTTTCGTTCAAATGGTAATTCTGCAAGATCAAATGCTTGCTGTTTAGCCGCTGTTTGAATGATGAGTTGACCTGATTCATCATCGCCATCTTTAAAAATAAAATGGGTATTTTGCCCATTCACTACATCGTTAATATTGCGATTTACAGTTTGTTGTTGTGGTTGAGCAAATGCGAATGGGGTTAAAAGTAAACTTGATAGCATTATTGTCGTGAGTGTTTTATGCATTGTTATTCTCGTTGTCATTCCCATTGTTTTAGGGGATTTCCAAGTTTCAGCTGTTTAGTGAAACTTGGATGCTATTTTCAAAAGTGCAGAGCAATGTTCAGCATTTAAAAGCGCTTTGGAATTTTTTGCCCACCTTCAATCGGCGTTTCGGCATTTTTTAATACACCAAATAACCATGTTTCAGCATGTTGTACCGCGATTTTAAGCGGATCTCCTAGTGCTAAACGTCCTGCAATAAAGCTTGCCAATGAACAACCTGAACCATGATATTCACCTTCTAAACGGGGACATTTAGATTCAGCGATCATTTCACCATTCACATACAAGGCGTTGCGAATATAGTCTGGGGTATCTTCATGCCCACCTTTTACCAGAACAGCTTGTGCGCCCATTTCAAACAGCTTGGCTGTGGCTTTTTCTATGTCTTGTTCTGCTGTTAAGGCACGTAATTCCACAGTATTTGGGGTAATGATTGTTGCCAGTGGAATTAGTTCGATAAAGGCTTTAACTAAGGTCTCTTGATTACCCAGTGAGCCACCACTATTGGCGACTAAAACAGGATCAAGTACATATAGATAATCTGGATGTTCACGTAAAAACTCAGCCAGCGCAGCAATATTATCTGTCGTCCCTAACATCCCCGATTTGATGGCTTTAATAGGTAAATCACCGACAACTGCATTGGCCTGAGCAAGCAGTAGTTCTTTGGAGCTGGCTTCAAAACCAAAAACTTGTTGAGAGTTTTGAATGGTTAATGCTGTACAAGCAATTGCCGCATGTGCGCCACTTTGACCAATCGCTTCAATATCAGCCTGTATACCAGCACCACCAGAAGGGTCTAGACCTGAAAAACAAAGTACAGTAGGGCGCACGATGATGTCCTTAATTCACAAATTTACGTTAGTATAGGCAAGTTTACGAGAACACTCGATAGTAATTTGATAATTGTTTCAAACACAGATTTAAAGGATTGGATGGTGATAAAGAATATTTTAATTGATCTCGACGGCACATTAACCGACCCAAAAGTAGGCATTACGACATCTGCACGTTATGGACTTGCAAAGGTTGGGCATCCGATTCCTGACAGTGAAAATATCGACTGGATTATTGGTCCACCGTTAAAGGCATCATTGGCAAAGCTACTCAATGTTGAAGCAAATGATATTTTAGCTGAACAAGCTTTATTGGGTTATCGTGAACGCTTTGCTGTAACAGGCTTATTTGAAAACCATGTTTTTGATGATGTTGCACAAACCTTGCAAGCCTTAAAAAGTAAGGGCTATCGACTGTTTTTAGCCACTGCAAAACCTGAAGTTTATGCACGTCAAATTTTAGATCATTTTGATTTATTAAAATATTTTGATTATCCCTATGGCAGTGAGTTAAATGGCGAACGCACCAATAAAGGCGAGTTGATCACTTATATCCTTGAAAAAGAAAAGCTAAATCCTGAAGAGTGTTTGATGGTGGGAGATCGGGAACATGATATTTTTGGTGCACGTAAAAATGCGATTGAAACCATTGCGGTCGAATATGGATATGGCTCAAAACAAGAATTGGACGAAGCAGCGCCGAAAGCAAAAATTGCAAAGTTCTCTGAATTGTTAAACCTGCTCTAAATCTTTTCTAAAATCTGCTCATAATCTGCTTTTAGTTCAGACTCTTGGGATAATTCCAATTCACCTTAATTATCCCCAGCATAGAGAAACCATACTCTGAGTTGGGGGTTTACTCGCAATCACATCGTTAGTAGCAATCACATATTTAAACAGGGACTAAATCCCCAGTAATCTTTTAATGTCATTCACTCAATTGGGTAGAGATATTGCATGATGTGGATACATTAAACGCTTAAATCCATCACCGCTCAATTTACGATCCACTTGCAGTAAAACTTGGCTTTAAGGTGGAGAGAGATATTTAAATCTGCAATGCATCCCCAGTCAGTCCGTCTAAAGGTAAAATGATGGAATTAACGCACATCCAAATACAATGATTCCTTAATTTCTTCCATCACAATATAGCTATGTGAAGAGGCTGAAGACGGAAGTTTTTTAAGTAAATCACCAAGTAAGCGTCGATAAGCACTCATTTCTTTTAATCGGGCTTTGACTAAATAATCAAAATCTCCCGAAATAAGATGGCACTCTTGTACTTCTGGTATTTCCATTAAGTCCTTAGCCACTTGTTCAAACACATCACCAGACTTTGCAGATAAACTAATTTCTAGAAAAACCAATAAGTTGCGATCAAGGTGTTTCGGGTTTAGGCGTGCATGATAGCCCATAATGATGCCATCTCGCTCCAAACGTTTGACGCGTTCAGAACAGGGTGTGGTCGATAAACTGACCCGTGAGGCCAACTCGCTGATGGCAATTCGACCCTCATTTTGAAGAATATCTAAAATCATTCGATCTATACGGTCTAATTTACGCATCAATTATTCCCTTTTTTTTAATCATTTTTCACGACAATAAATTAAAACACCTAAATTTTAGCATTAAAAATAGTGAAATAAACTATTGAACCAAAAATATACTAGTGAAATAAACTAGTAAATGCATAAAGGATAAGAAATGCGTGTAATAGTATTAGGTAGTGGTGTGATTGGCGTAGCAAGTGCATATTACCTCGCGCAGCAAGGAGCACAAGTTACAGTTTTAGACCGTCAAGCAGGTCCAGCTGAAGAAACCAGCTTTGGTAATGCAGGTCAAATTTCTCCAGGATATTCGACACCGTGGGCTGCCCCAGGTATTCCGTTTAAAGCGGTTAAGTGGATGTTTCAACATCATGCGCCACTCGCGATTAATATCGATGGCAGTATGTGGCAGTTACAGTGGATGGCGCAAATGCTTAAAAACTGTAACTCAGAAAGTTATGCGATCAACAAAGAACGTATGACCCGTGTTGCAGAATATAGTCGTGACTGTTTAAGAGAATTACGTAAAGATACTGGCATTGAATACGAAAACCGTTCAAAAGGCACATTGCAAGTTTTCCGTAATGAAGCTCAATTAGAAATGGTTCAGCGTGATATTGCTGTACTTAAAGAATGTGGTGTTCCACATGAGTTATTGCTTAAAGATGATCTTGCTAAAGTAGAACCAGCACTTGAACATGCCAAAGATAAATTGGTCGGTGGTTTACATCTTCCAAATGATGAAACGGGCGACTGCTATTTATTTACCAATGCTTTAGCCAATTTAGCCAAAGGTTTAGGTGTCGAGTTTAAATTCAACCAAAATGTTGAAAGATTGGTGGTTGAAGGTGATGAAATCAAAGGTGTTGTAGTCAATGGTGAAGTGTTAACTGCTGATCGCTATGTATTGGCTTTTGGTAGCTATTCACGTGATTTCTTAAAGCCGCTGGAATTAAATTTACCAGTTTACCCAGTGAAGGGTTATTCTTTAACCATTCCAATTGTTGATCCAACATTTGCACCACAATCTACAGTTTTGGATGAAACCTATAAAATCGCGATTACTCGTTTTGATCAACGTATTCGTGTTGGTGGAATGGCAGAATTAAGCGGTTTTAATCATGGTTTAAATGCGGATCGCCGTGGCACATTGGAAATGGTGACCCAAGATTTATTCCCAGGTGGTGATTTGGCACAAGCATCATTTTGGACCGGTCTTCGCCCAATGACCCCAGACAGCACACCAATTATTGGCGCAACACGTTTTAAAAACTTATTCCTCAATACAGGGCATGGCACTTTAGGCTGGACGATGGCATGTGGTTCAGGAAAATTGATTAGTGATTTGGTACTTAATCATCAAACCGATATCAGTACCGAAGGTTTATCTATTCAGCGTTATCCACACGCTGCTTAAGTGCCACTTTATTAAAACAGTGATAAATAAATTGTTTAGCGATAAATAATTTACAACGCCAATCCATATTCAGGGATGAATAAAATGCCTAGACCAATTACTGCCGTCATTCATCAGGATGCTTTGCTGCATAACCTGAATGTCGCCCGTCAATTTATGCCACAAAGTAAAGTTTTTACCGTGGTCAAGGCCAATGCTTATGGACACGGTATTGAACGTGTCTATGATGCATTCAAATCCGCAGATGGTTTTGCTTTGTTGGATATCGATGAAGCAAAACGCCTAAGAACATCGGGATGGACCGGTCCAATTCTGCTCTTAGAAGGCATTTTTTCAGCCGATGATTTATTGGATTGTGAAAAGTATCAATTAAGTTTTAGCCTACATAATGAAGATCAAGTGAATTGGCTAGAACAATTTCAAAGCCAATCTCTCAAAGACAATCCAGCACAGACGCAATTCGATGTATTTTTAAAAATGAATACAGGAATGAATCGCCTTGGGTTTAAACCTGATGCGTATCGGGCAATGTGGCAAAGATTAAAGCAATTCGATGTGGTGAAATCTATCACGCATATGATGCATTTTTCAGATGCAGATGGTGAACGTTTGGGGCAATCTGGGATTGCCTACCAGCAGGCTATTTTTGAACAAACCATTCAAGATTTAGACGGTGAGCGCTCAGTTTCAAATAGTGCGGCCATTCTCCGACATTCGCAAGATTTACGTTCAGATTATATTCGTAGCGGGATTATGCTGTACGGCAGTTCTCCAGACTATCCAACACATTCAATTCAAGATTGGAATCTTAAACCAAGCATGAGTTTACGCAGTGAAATCATTGCAATTCAAGATTTACAGCCAAGTGAAACAGTAGGGTATGGATCTAAATTCACGGCAACCCAAGCCATGAAAATCGGAATCGTGGCATGTGGTTATGCAGATGGTTACCAACGTATTTCTATGGATGCACCCGTATTGGTTAATTCTGTACGAACCCAAACTATTGGTCGTGTCAGCATGGACATGTTAGCGGTTGATTTAACCCATATCCCAGATGCGCGAGTTGGAAGCGAAGTGGTACTTTGGGGACAGTCGTCAAATGGAACTGTACTGCCGATTGATGAAGTTGCAGCAAGTTCTGGAACCGTAGGTTATGAGCTCATGTGTGGTGTAACTGCACGGGTCAATTTTAAAATTTCAAAATAAGGACATCAACATGTCAAACAACGTTCAACACGCAGATATTCAAAAGCTCAACAGCAATCAAGTGATGAGTGCAGTCACCATTTTCAATAAAGTGGTTTATTTGTCTGGTCAAGTTCCTAAAAATACCCAACAGGATATTATTGGTCAAACTCAAGAAATCTTGGCAACGATTGATCAGTTATTGCTTGAGGCAAATACTGATAAATCACGTTTATTGTCTGCTCATGTTTACATCAAAAATTTGGATGATTTTGCAACTTTTAACACCATTTGGATTGATTGGTTAGAAGGCTGTGTTGCACCATCTCGTGCAACAATTCAAGCGGATTTGGTTAATCCAGATTGGTTGATTGAGATCGCAGTTATTGCGGCGCAGGCATAAATTAATCTCTTGTCATAAAGTAGAATTGATTATTGTCAATAATTAAAGCAGTATTTGCCCCGAATTAAAGCTGGTCACATGTAAACCATGTGGCCCAGTTCGCGTTAGGTAGAACAATAGAACGGGAATGTTCTTATGCCACAAGCGGGTTTTACCTCCAAAAAATTGTCAAAAAGGATATTTTTATGACAACTTCAAGCCATTCAGATGACGTACCATCGTCGCCAAATGAGCTACAACGGAAATTATCCAATCGTCACCTACAATTAATTGCGATTGGTGGTGCAATTGGTACAGGCTTATTTATGGGTTCTGGGAAAACCATTTCCCTTGCAGGCCCTTCAATTCTGATCATTTATATGATCATTGGTGCAATGTTCTTTTTCCTGATGCGCGCATTGGGTGAAATTTTACTTTCAAATCTGCACTACAAATCCTTTATTGATATGGCACATGACTTAATTGGTCCGGGTGCTGGCTATTATATTGGCTGGTCATACTGGCTCGGTTGGATCTTAGTGGGTATTGCGGATTTAGCTGCAATTATCAATTATCTCAATTTTTGGCTTCCAGACGGAACCGCCTTTACCCCCATGGGACAAGCCTTAATTAGTGCGGGATGCGTACTCTTGGTATTGGGTATTAATCTCCTCACGGTAAAGTTGTTTGGTGAAATTGAGTTTTGGTTTGCTTTGATCAAAATTTTAGCCATTGTCGGATTGATTCTTATTGGCGGCTATATGGTGTTGAGCCATTTCCAAGCACCAACAGGTTCAGTTGCAAGCTTTAGCAATGTCTGGTCGCATGGTGGCATGTTCCCGAAAGGCGCAAGTGGCTTTTTAGCAGGTTTCCAAATTGCCTTGTTTGCTTTTGTCGGTGTCGAGCTGATCGGTACTATGGCGGCAGAAACCAAAGATCCTGAAAAGAACTTACCTAAAGCGGTCAATGCGATTCCGACCCGTATTATTTTGTTCTATGTATTGGCACTCTTTATCGTGATGTCGGTAACCCCTTGGAATGAAATTCCTGCGGATCAAAGTCCATTTGTCACATTGTTCCTACATGCTGGTATTGGTGCAGCGGCTGTGATTATGAACTTGGTGGTTTTATCCTCGGTAATGTCATCGATGAACAGTGGTGTATTTTCAACCAGTCGTATGTTGTTTGGATTGGCTAAAGAAGGGCAAGCACCGACTAAGTTGGCTGAGCTGTCTAAACGCGCCGTTCCTGCAAAAGGTTTGTTGTTCTCTTGTGGCTTTATTATGGCAGGTGCAGCACTACAATATTTTGTTCCAAATACCGTTGAAGCATTTACCTTAGCCAGTTCTTTATGTGTGATTTTATTCATTAGTATCTGGAGTATTATTATGGTGTGTTATATACGCTACCGTAAATTACGCCCAGAATTGCATGAGAAATCAAACTTTAAAATGCCGGGTGGTGTATGGATGTCTTATCTTGTTTTGATCTTCCTTGCCTTTACTTTGGTGATTTTAAGTCTTGAGCCTGATACTTTAAAAGCTTTAATCATCAGCCCATTGTGGGTGATAATTTTAGCGGTGACCTATCAAATGATGTATAAACCGCGTATGAAAAAGCGTAATCAACAGCTTTAATGTTGAATATTCAATTGATCAGGAGATGGTGTTAGATCATCTCCTGAATAACTATGATATGAAAGATTTTGATATAAATTAAATTTAAAAATTAAATGCTTAGATTAAATATAACATACTCAACTTTTTGGTTTTCCCCGTGATTGATTGCATAGATTCAATGTAAAATTTAACAAATTATTCAAAATAAAATACTGAAATAAAAATAAAAAACACGTTTAATAGCATCATTTACGCTAAACAACAGCATATATGCGCAATAACAAGATCGATCTCTTACGTGGAATTTCAATTTTATTGGTACTTCTCCACCATTTTAATATTCCTTATAAACTGCATGACACATTTCTCGGTATACAAATCTTTGGCGAAAGCTTAAGTACCTTAATTGCCCGCAATGGTAATTATGGTGTGACCCTATTTTTTGTGATTTCAGGTTTTTTAATCACCCAACATACTTTACAAAGAAGTGGCACACTCGCGCAGATTAAACTTAAAGATTTCTATATCCGCCGTATTGCCCGAATTATGCCTTGTTTGGTGCTACTGGTGGCGCTGGTGACGGCACTGGGTGCAATGGGGTTAAAACCCTTTATCAATCAAGCGCCAAACGGTATTGAAGTTTCTTACGGCTTAACTGTATTTTCTGCTTTTACCTTTTGGATGAATATTCTGATCATTGAAAATGGCTGGGTGAATTATGCACTTGGTGTGCTGTGGTCTTTATCTGTTGAGGAAGTCTTTTATTTAGCATTTCCGATTTTGTGTGTTGTATTAGGCCGTGGTAAAGGCTTTATTATATTTTTATTGGCGATCATCGTTTATGCACCTTATTTCCGTTCATTACATTTTGCCGAGGAAAGCGGGGCTTATCTTTATCATTACTTCTCAAGTTTTGATGGAATTGCGATGGGTTGCTTAACTGCTTTAATGACTCAGCGGATGAGTCAAAAAATACAGGTTTCAAGAATCGTGGTTCCGATCATTGTGGTATTGATGGTTACTGTTTATTTATATGCACCAATCAAAGAGGTCAGTACTTGGGGAATCAGCCTTTTTGCTCTATTGTCAGCAACGCTGATCTTCTGTTTTGCTCAGAACCCACACACTGAATCTCGCTCTATATTGTCAAAAGGTGTAGCGTGGATTGGGCAACGTAGTTATGAAATGTACTTGTTTCATTTGATTATCTTGGGTTTATTTAAAGTTTTTTATTTTCCTAAAGAAACCTTAGCTGTTGAAAAATTAATGCTATTGCCAATTTATTTTATTGCTGTTTTTGTATTGAGTTGGTCCATTGAAAAGTATTATTCAACACCGATGAATGCAAAAATTAGAAATTGGCTAATTAAGCGCCATTGAAAAAATCCTATACTTATTAAGTTTGCACAAGCAAACGGTTATTCGGGAACGGATCTAATCGGACTTGATGTTGAGCGCAATAGCGTGATTGTGCATTGTTTAAGGTAATAACAACTGCTTTTACATCATTGAATCGTGTATGGAGTAACTATCGCATGGCGACATGGATTAAGTTTTTATAATTTCATGTTGCTGAATTTATTAAAAGATTATTTAGGTGGGCCTGTAAATTACATACAATCAATAAAAAAACCTCCATTTAGGAGGTTTCTATCTACAAGTTAAAATGTTGGTTTAACGACCACTAAAATTACCACTGCAAATAAAATCAGGGTTGGCATCTCATTGAAAAACCGCCAAAACTTATGCGATTTATAATGTGCATTGCCAATCAGTTTTTTACGGTAATAGCCACAAACAAAGTGGTAAATTACTAAAAGGCCAACTAAACCGACTTTTAGATAAAACCATAAAGCTTCATGGTAATGACGTGTTGCATCACCCCAGTCTACGAGAAAATGTGCAGTGATCAATGTTGCGATCATCGAAGGCCACATAATGCCCCGATATAATTTACGCTCCATGATCTCGAAACGCTGATGACTTAGATTGTCATCGCTCATGGCATGGTAGACAAACAAACGCGGGAGATAAAACAGTGCTGCAAACCAACACACGACTGCAATGATATGTAAAGCTTTTACCCAAAGGAAAGCTTCTGAAGGAGCATCCATCAATTTACCCTTTTAAGGGCAGTGTGCGAGATGTTGATCATCCAAACTTATTTTAAATTTGAATGATCAACAATTCTTTGTTTAGCCTTCCCATTTTTTAAAAATGAGACAAGCATTGACACCGCCAAAACCGAAACTGTTACTCATCACAGTATTCAATTTTGTATCGCGTTTTTCAAGTACGATGTCATAACCTTTTGTGCCTTCATCAAGTTCAGTGACATTGATGTTTGGCGCGATGAAGTCATTTTGCATCATCAATACAGAATAAATGGCTTCTTGAACACCAGCAGCACCCAGACTGTGACCTGTCATAGACTTGGTTGAGCTTAATGGTGGAACATTACCTTCACCAAATGCACGACCCATCGCAAGAAGTTCAGTTACGTCACCAGCAGGTGTTGAAGTACCATGGGTATTGACATAGTCAACCTTATCTACGCCATGTTGTTTAGCTTCTTCTAAAGCCATCAAAATACAACGGGTCGCACCTTCACCCGATGGTGCAACCATATCCGCACCATCCGAATTTGCAGCATAAGCAACCACTTCTGCAAGAATATTCGCACCACGTGCTTGAGCATGTTCAAGTGATTCAAGTACAACGAAACCACCACCACCCGCAATCACAAAACCGTCACGGTCTGCTGAGTATGGGCGTGACGCTGTTTCTGGAGCATCATTATATTTAGAACATAGTGCGCCCATTGCATCAAACAATAAGCTTTGTGACCAATGATCTTCTTCACCGCCACCGGCCAACATTAAATCTTGTTTACCCAATTGAATTAGGTTGTAAGCATAGCCAATCGCATCAGCTGAAGTTGCACAAGCACTAGTGATTGAATGAGCAACACCTTGTAGTTTAAATGCAACACCGACATTGGCAGTAATGGTGTTTGACATATTACGTGGTACGAAGAACGGGCCAATTTTACGCGCACCTTTTTCTTCTAAAAGTTTAACCATCTCTGTAACAGACGCAGTTGAGTTACCACCTGAACCCCCTGCAATACCGTAACGAGGATTACCGCCCAATTGTTCTGGCGTTAAGCCTGCATGTTCAACGGCTGCAAGCGCAGAATTGTAGGCATACATTGCACATACGCCCATGAAGCGCTTGAGTTTACGGTCAATACCATCAAAATCTTGTTCTGCTGCGGCACTGACATGACTTTTAAAATTAAGTTCTTCGTAAGTTGAATTATGACGTGTCCCTGAAATACCATTTTCCAAAGAGTGCTTAACAGCTTCCAATGTATTACCGATACATGAGTTAATGCCCATACCAGTGATGACAACACGACGGTTCATGCAAAGTCCTTTATTTTAGAATACAGAATGAATGTTTACATTTAAACGCGTTTACTTTTTTAGTTCAATGGCGAAAGATATTGATTCTTGTGCATCATTTAAAACAATATATTGTATGCTTAAAAGTTAATTAAATAACTGAAAATAAATATATTTATTATTTTTATAATAATATGAATTCATGATGGATATTTACATCAATTAGGCAAAACCATCCATAAGCAGGGCTTAGCAGAGATGGTTTGAAGCACTAATTTTTGAAATAAATTTTAAATTGCTGGGATAAGCATGGTGTTTTATCCCTAGTGTAGAACAAGGCTTCTCTTTAACTGCTGAGTTGAATTATCCATATAACCGATATGATGGCCATCCAGGCCAATCATATCGGTTGCAATACAACTGTTATAGCCTGTAGCAAGCCTAAACAAAATTTCTTTGTCTTTATGAATTACCAAGGCGTTTTCTTTTCCCACTCTGGATCAAAACCTGATGTAGAAGCAGCAACTTTTAAATAATCTGCATAACTCTCAGCCAATAAAATTGGTGGAATCTGTTTAAGTGGAAGTTCATTGTTGTTCCAAGAGCGGCTGGCTTTCTTGCTAAAGGTCAGTTCATAAAGGACAGCAGGAATATTTTCCTCTGGTACATAGCTTCCACTAAATGTAATTTCTACATCGATACCTAACTGTTTATAGGGCTTGGTATAGCGATCAAATGAACCACCATCTTCGATACTGGCACGTTGATAACCCAATTTGGTTATAACACCACGTAATGTAAAGGTATCTGTAAGCCAGCCATTATGATCCTTAATTTCAGTGACATTATCATCTTCAAGCTTTGGCAGATGATGGGTCATCTGTTCAAATAAGAATTTCACTTTATAGTCTTTAAAGTGTGTAATCCAATCTTTCGCTTCTTTTTCACCAACCAAAACCGCATGAGAAATTTGAATTTTGCTGTCTGTGCTTAGCTCGATTTCATCATCATCTAAATTCAGTAATGCACCATCATCACTTGGTCTAAAACTGATTTTTTCACCATTGGTTTTGATCTCAAGCCAAATCAGTTTTTGGATTAAGCGTCTCATGATTGGATGGGCAAAGATATACTCTTGCCACTCTGCAACATTCCACTGACGTTCGCTACACATCGCCTCATACAAACGACCTGTTTGCATATCCACGACTTGTTTAAACTCTTTTTTACTGGTGCTAAATAGTGCTTTGGCTTCTTTAATCAGGCTTTCATCATCATTTTGGCGGGCAGCAGGTAGTGCTTTAACTTCTTTACCTTCTTCATTTTTAAGAATGAATTTGTCTTTATCATCGACAATGGCACTAAAGTTACGTGAACCATATTGCAGTTGTAACACTCCATTTTCATCTAAACCTGCTGTTGGAATAGTACGGTCAGCCAGTTCATCACTTGTCCATTGATTACGTTCAGCAATCTCAGCAACCAATGTGTTTGCAAGTGTTTGTACCGAAGCAGTCCGGTAGCGACGTGAAAGTGAAAGCAACAATTGGATGATTAATGAGTCATTACTGATCGATAATGCACTAATCATGGCTTCAATTTGTGAGCGACGAGGGTAGTGTTGTTTCATATAGTTCTGCAATTGTTTTACTGCAAAACTTCCTTGTGCATTGGCAGTCAGTGAAAGCATACCTTTACTTTTGATCGCGGAACCCAGATAAAGTCCTAAACGTTCGCGTTTAATCTCTTCAATCACTTCTTCTAAGGTGATGGTGCCATATTTGGCATAATATTCAGGATATTTTTCACCATAACGTTTGTATGAATCTCGATAAGAACTCAGACGGCCAGGCGCTTCTGTGGTTGCATATTGCGTTGCTTCATCCAATGGTGTTTGTAAGGTATCTTGATGAATAAAACTGTGTAATAAATGATTAGCAAGTTGTACCTGATCTTTTTGATCAAGTAAGCCACTATAGCGTTGTAGTAAGGCATTGGCTCTAGGCTCTTTCAGCTTTTCCGCCAATATCACCCACCATTTAATAATTCTAGGGTCAACCTCTTTGCCATTCTGCCATTTCACTTTTGGCAATGTGTCAAAATCAAACCATGTAAAACTGCTTGAAAGTTTGCCTTTTAAACCGTCTTCTGCTTCTTTTAGCAGCACTTCTGGTTTGAGATAAGCACTAATATCCTGTCCAAGCTTTTCCAATGCTGTTAAAAGAGCAGCTCGAACGATTTCTTTCTTCTCTTTTTTAAGTAAAGCATTCAGCGGTTTTACTGCATCCTGATTTTGTAGACGTGCTAGCCATTCAATTGCTGTGATTCGAATGTCTTGTTTACCCGAATCTAGGGCTTCGATGGCACGTTGATGAATGTCGGGAAGGTGCTGTAAGGTTTCTTGCGCTTCATAACGCAAGCGCTTATTTTCACCCAATGCAAATTCGAGTAAGCGCGGAATAAACTGTACTGGTAAGGATGGGAAACATTTAAGTACAAAGATGGCATCGGATGGGTTAAAGCTTTGATATTCATTTTTTTCTAAAGATGGAGAAAGCCCCAACGCTTCAGTTAAATATTCTTGATTTTCCGCAAAAAATGGCCAAATTTTATCTTTTTCATAAATATGGTCTTGTAAACTTTGATAATAGGATGATCCCGCTAGAATCCCTTGAGCCACTCTACGTTTTGGATCATTAAATTTAGCCGCATCAAGAGCCTGAACAATATGGCGAAGTTCATAATTGGCATATTCTTCAGGTTTAAGCATTTCAAATAAATTAGGCCAATAGATCCAATTTCGATTGCGTATCGCAATGATTCTCATAGCATGATTAATGGAAAATTCAGGATATTTTTTATATTTATTTTTATGGGTAATAATATTTTCAACTTGGTGGACATTTTTAAAAGATGCATCACCGTTCAGTTGGTCAACAATCGACGTTAAAGTTTGATGATTAATTTTTTTAAGCTGCTTTAAATGATCTTGAGCCCAAGTTCTTTTATAACTTGCTGTTTTATTATCTTCAATTTCATCGGCAGCATTCTGTTCAGCTTTAGCCAAAATTTCTTGATAATTTTCTAAAATAACTTCGGTAAAGCTTGCTGGAATTTTTTGTTCAACAAATGGTTGAAAGGTAGGTGCTTCAAAATCTTGCTGTAATTGAGCAGTATCAACAGATCTTAAGCGCTGAATCGCCATTTGTAAGATTTGTTGTACAGATTTTTGTTTTTCTTGTGCAAAAGCTTGTTCTAGTACAACTAGATTGTCAGCACCTAAACGTGCCAATAGATCTGCAGAAAAGCCACGTTCCTGACTTGAACCTTCCAATAGATTTTGATTTAAATATTTCTGGCTATCTTCTGGATTTAAATTCGTCAATAAACTGGTGGCTTTAGTACGGATGGTTTTAGATTTCCCTACAGAAAGTTTGACAATCAAGTCGGGGATTTGTTTGATCAATGCTGTTTGTTTGGCGATATAGTCTAAAAAGTTTTCTTGTCCAATGATGCTCAGTGTTGGAATAAGTTTTCTGAGTTGATCTAATCGGGCTGAAATGAAATCTTGGGTGTCCTTGAGTAATAATATTTTATCTAATTTACTAGAATGATAACTGTCGATATTTTGGCGTTCAAATAAATAAGGCAACAGTTCATCGCCTAAACCCTGTTGATCACTTTCAAGCAAATCAAATAGTTTCTGTTGGGTCCAATTTTGCTTTAACAATTTATTCGGATCTGCTTCACTAAACTGCTGACTATCAAACGCGGTAATAAATGTATCTACCGTGAGATAAATAAACCAAGCGGGCACTTTTCCATAAATATTGGTAAAATTTTTCTGTTGTGTTGCAGCTTCAAGCACTTTAGCAAAACGAATGATTTGTTCAAATTCTAATTCTTCAAAGATCTCACCATAATAACGACGGCGTAGTTTTAGTGCTGCTTCAGCAAGCTTATTTTCTTTTTTATCCAGTGATTGATTATTTTGAGGCCAATACCAGCTATAGGTACCTGGCTTTCCCAGTAAAAGCAGTGCTTTTTCATTCGGGTATTGCTGCAATTTAAGTAGTATTTCTGGATTTTCTCCATCCAAAATAAATAAAACCACATTTTGATCAAGTTGGTCTTCAATGACGGCCAAAGGCTGGAAAATATGGTAGAGCTTTTCAACTTTATTTTTTAGATCTTCATTATGTTTTTGAATGTGGTCATGATCAGCGGTTGAGTCTGCTTGTTGCATTTTCACTGCCTTATCCTCAGGCTTTAAAAACATCGACTCAATTTTTGAAAAAAGTTTATTTAACATCTGTATTCCTTTTGAGCAACTCGCTGTTGCTTTTCTATAGGCGCTAATACTTTAGGCTTTAATACTGTGCTTGGTAGTTCACTAAAATTATAGAAAAATATCATCAATTTAAATAGCGAGCTTAATTTATCACGACGTAACTTGTCCTTCTAAAGCGATTCTATGATTTAGGCGTTGTAGTTGTAATAAAACATGTCGCCATTTTAAAAGCTGACTGGCTAAATTGTGCTGTGTGGAATCTGATTTAAGTGAGTTTTGAATAAAGCTTAAACCCAAATCTGCAAACTTTTCAGCAAAATCATCCAGTTTAACCAGATCATCTGTATCCAATTTTGAACGACCTGTATTTGCATAGAATTCAAACAAGGCTTGTGATTCCAAGATCAAAAGGTCTAATGCAGATAAATGTTGCTGATGTTTCCATTGCTTTTTTTGTTCGAGCAATTTTTCAATTCGACCAGTAATCAGCTCAACCAAGCTACTTTTCTTCTGTACAGGATGATCATAATCCAGACTGAATATTTTTAAACCTTTTGGCGTTGTTAAAAACACACTACATGGAATGAATTGAATCTGTTGCTGTGTTGCTTCGATACGCACCAACGTTGCGATAATTTTTTCATTATGAATCAGTTGGGTGAGATGTTTAATTCGTGCACGATATTCTGGTTCTATTGGAATGACCAGTTTGAGTGCTCTATTTTCATCGTCAGTAATACGGTATTCAAAATATTGCTCTAGTTCGTTGAGTTCAGGTGCTGTGATACTTTTATGGCGAAGCAGTACATAACGTGATTTAAGCTGTTCTAGGCTTGAATGCGGAACAAGCATTTCTTGTAAAGATTGCCATGTTGAAATGCCAATATTCATCTGTTCTAAATCGGATTGGCTAAGTGCATTCAACAAGCCCTTTGGTAAAAAACGAGTATCTGTGCTGGCACTGAGTTGTGTCTCTGAACTGGATTTTGCATGGGTTAATTCAAGTTGATGTTGGAGTAAAAAGCTGAGAGAACTTCCCCAAATCCCAGTATTGGCTGCACTGTGCATATCAAAGGTACGATCTAAATGATTGGCACGTGCCTGAGTCACTTCTTTAAGTTGTTGCTCTTTTACATCCCAGAAGCATACCGTTAGACCATGTGCACCACTCTCTGTATTCCACCATTCACAACCAAGCGGGATTAGATGCGCTATGCTTTCTTGTTGATAGTCGCGTTGTACAGCACCACGAAGTTGTCGCAATGCTTCGGCTTGAACATCTGGATTTAAATGCTCGATTTCTGACAGTGCAGCCAAATAGGCATACAAATGTGCCAATTGATTAAAAATCTGCTGCTCATCAACCTGTACATCTGCTTCCAAAAACTGCTTCATTGAGCCATGTAAGGCACGCAATAAGCTCCCTAAACGTGGTAAGTTTTGTGCGCGTGCTTGCATATTTAAAATATGCAGTGACATGACCATTTCTTTGGCCAGATGTGACAGACCTTGCTGAATAAAGTTTTGACAAATGAGTTTAAGTTCTTGGATCAATACCTGATCATCAGGTGAAAGTTGCTGTGTAGGATGATGATGTTGCGCTGTTGTATCAATTGACCATTGCCATTTTTCAGGGGCATTTTTCAGAACTAAATAAGCAATACATGCCAAATGCCCAGCAACTTTTTGTTTGTCTGCAATTTCTGACAACATGCCTTCAAATCCCGTTGCGGGGTAGAGAACAACTGGATTGGGACTTAAATCGGTTTGAAAAGTGATTTTATGTTCTTGAATATCAATTTGACAGGGTTCAGGTTGAAGCAACCAATTTTGTACAAATTCATAGGCCAAACGAATATTGGCTTTGCCTGCTTGTTTTTGGATTTTGCTTGGATCAAATTCTAAAACAGTTTCAAGGGCTGATGTTGTGGCTTGCTCAGATGGCTCAGTATGTTGAGATGTTTCCTGTTGAGTTAGTGGTACTGCATTTTCTCGATTATTGTTAGGGCTATTTTCACTTGGACTATTTGCGGTAATAAGTAGTGTTTCATGTTCCTGAACCCATAAAATACTGCTGAGAATATGTTTACAACAGCCTTGTGCTGAACAATTACACAGTGCTTTGGTGATGCCCTCAAGGGGCAGTTTAACTTCACATTCTTCGACTTTAAATACCAGTTGATCGTGCTCTTGTTGTAATAGTTCAACAGCATCTAAGGATTTACGGGCACGACGTAGAAGACCAGCATTACTGTGCATGGTTAGGCTGTCTTCATCGTATTGGGTATAAATATGCCAACTCATTGCATCACCTCTGCAAACCATGTCGCCAAATGTTCAGGAGTCATTGCTGCGATTTGCATACCGCGTTCTTGGAGTTTTTGTGCCATATTGATGTCATAAACAGGATTGGCTGCTTGATCCAGCGCCGCAAGCCCAAGCAGTTTGCAGCCTTGTTGATTGAGTTGACTGGTGGTGTTGAGCATTTGTTGAACGGATGCACCTTCTTCAAAGTCACTGATCAAGACTAAAATACTGCGATTGGGTTGTTTAATCTTCTTTTGACAGTATTGCAAAGCTTGACCAATGTTAGTTCCGCCACCGAGTTGAATGGTCAGTAAGACTTCAACTGGGTCATGTGCCAAATGGCTTAAATCAACAATTTGGGTGTCAAACAGGACCAGACTCATATTGACCGCAGGGAGAGCTGCCAAAATACTGGCACATACTGCTGCATACATGATCGAATCCATCATCGAGCCACTTTGGTCGACACACAGTACAATTTCCCATGGCAAATGTTTCTGTACACGGGCATTAAAATAAGGGGTTTGAATAATCAGTTTTTGTAAATCAGGCTGATAATTTTTGAGATTGGCTTGAATGGTCCGTTTCCAATCAAAGTTTTGTGCCTGTTTAAGATGTGAACGCTTAAAACGATTACGACGACCTTGTAGCGCTTTTAAAAATTGTGTGCGGATTTTTTGTAAGAGTTCTTCCACGACTTTTTGAATTAATTCTCGAATCGCATCTTTCATCTCATTGCTTAAACGACCACGCATACTCAGCAAAGCTTTAGCCACCGCAGGGTTGGGTTCAAGTTGTCTTACATGCTCTGGGTTTTTAAATAACTCAGTTAACTCATAGCGTTCTATGGCTTGTTTTTGCATACGTTCAAAGGTCGATTTTGGGAACAGTTTTCGACTTTGGTTGAGCCAGTTAATCGCGTTAAGCTGCGAGGCTTCTAAACCGCCATGGCGATTTTTCCCTTGTTGGATGCCACGACGCTTATATTCATTTTGGTAGAGATAATCGAGATTGCGCTCAAGTTTCAGTTGATCGCCTGACAATGCCGCTGCTGATAAATTCTGGTCGGCATAGCGACCGAGCATTAAGCGCCAACGGCGTGCTTGATCCATTGCATCAAGAGCAACAGGGGGATCTGAGTTTTCATCAAGATTTGGTTCAGGAGGTAATTGGCTCATTTATTCACTCCTTGTTGTTCTGGATTGAGTCGTTTTGAGCGATTGCTTGCCCAGCGATCTAAGTGATCATATTCAAATATTTTTTGCAGTTGCTGGCTAAGTTGTATGCCTTGGAATACATCCTGTTCCCCAATATGACTGAGTACCTGATCGAGAATGACATCCTCGCCAAGTCCTGTGGTTTTTGCGATAATTTTCGATACTTTAGTGCTTTGCTTTGGGGTGAGTTGACTAAAGATATAGCGTAAATCAGGTAAAATCCGAATAAAGGTGTCTTCCGTCCAATGACTGACCAATTGGTGAAGTGCATCAATTGCAACCTTGGATTGCACAAAGATTTCAGGCGCAATAAAAAACATGCCATGTAAGTATTGCACAGCATCTTCAGGATCACTTCCCACTGCAAAAGCCAGTTGTAATTGTTGTTGAAGCTGATTTTGCTCAATTTGATGGTCTAAAAACTGCAAAGTATGCAGTGCACCTTTGAGTGAACTAAGATGAAATTCATCAATTTTTGCCAGATCAATTTGGCTATACATCAGTTCCAGTAAATCTACATCTTGTGCATTTACAACTGCATGCTGTAGTGAAAGATTTCGTTGCTTGATATTTAAAATCAGCTCATGCAAGGTTTTTAAGTTGCTAAGATTTTGTTCAATTTTTTCTTCATGGGTATCGTAAATTTGATCAAGTAAAAAACAGGCCTGATAGACGGCAAAACTTAAACTTTGTATCACGATATTTTCGGGTAAATTTAACAGCTTGTGACCATGCCACAAATAATACAATTGCTGTGCTGCGCCAATCACCGAGGCAAGGTTTTGATCGCTTTCTAAAAAAGTATCGAGTTGTTGACTAAGCAATTCTAAATGTTGCTTTAATCCTAAGCGACACGCCAAAGCCAGCAATTTGGCAGTTTCAAAGGCAGATTGCCCGACACCTTTTGCTTCATTTTCTTGCTGTAGTTTAATAATTTTAAGCAGTGCAATTTGTTCGAGTTGATTGCCCATTTCTGCTAGTTCAATCAAACGTGCTTCAACACTAGGTGTCCATGCATAACGCCATTCCTCAAACAACAAATCCAGACTGGCACCCTGTACAAAATCTGGACCTGAAATACGTTGGGCAAAATTACAGCCGACAAATTCCAGTAAATGCAAATATTGGCTAATGTTCTGATGTAAAGGTTTACGATAAATATCGAGTTTTCGATTGCGTAAAATGGTGTCATTTAAATTAAAACGATAGGTTTTAATCTGTTGATAGGTATTTTGTAATAAAGCAGGGCTGTGCTGATTTTGAGCAACCTTACCAAGCTGTTGCCCACTTAAAAACTGAAAAATCAGGGTAAATAAATGCTGTTGTCCATCATCCATTTCCCCTTTGATTAAGGCTGATTGTAAGGCATCGAGTAAATCATAACGGCTCGGTTGATAATGCCCTCGAAGGCAAGCCAATTGCCAAGCAAGTTCAGCGGTATTTTTTAGCGCGATATAAGGCGTTACATCCAGTGCATTTTCTTGGTTTAAAAAATGGCATAACTCATTTAAATATTGAAAAAATTGCAGTTGCGTTTGTTCAACCGTTGGATTGTTTGCAGATTTTAAATTTTGCCAATGTTGTTGATAATATGCAGGTGAGGGCATACCTGAAGCATAGCCATTTAAAGCATCTAAACGATCGAAACTATAGCGAATCAGCCAAGCTTGCTCTTGCCAGTTTTGCTTTTGATCTTGGACAATAAAACGTTCTGCTTGCTGTGGGGCTGCTAGATTTTCAATTAAGGCAAGACTATGAAAGCCACCCGTGATCACCAAAATTTTATGCTTGGGATCAATACTGTTTTGGATGCAATTCCACATCACATCTTCACGATGTAATGAAGCATCTTTTAAGAGTACCTCACGCTCATAATCCAGACGTGCCAATGAACACCAAGCAAAAACATCATCAAAAAAAGTTTGAGCATGTTGCAGTTGTTCAACATTTTGCAGCTCGAATAAATGATCCCAAAGTTCATCGTGATTTCGGCAATGCATGGTTTCAGCAAGTTTTTGGATATATTGGCTATGCGCAAAATAACGTTCAGACAGCAAACTTTTTTGTTGCCAGTCCAAATCGGACTGTTGCGTTTTTAAGGCACTTTGTTTTGCCCAATCCAAGTCAATAAATTTAACGTCTGCTTGAATGAGTTTTGCCTGTTGGATGGCGACCCATTCAGGGGAGTATTCACAAAAAGGGAAGTAGGCAGAAAAGATTTCTGGTTGAACCTCGTCATCACTTTCATGTTCTTCACCAGCACTCTCTTTATTTGCAGCGCCTTTTTTGGGTGAGGTTTTATTTGAAGAGCGTTGTGCTTGTGCAAATATAGCCACAGGAGGCTGAGTGGCTTGGTTCTGTAAGCTTTCAATTAAGAATTCAAAACTTGTTGGTGCTTCGATTAAAATGTGAGTGGGCTTCAGTTCATCGATATATTGTTTTAACGCGTATGCACAAGCGGGGCTATGATGGCGGATTGGCGCAAAAAAAACGTTTTGCTCCGCCATTTGCTGTTTCAGTTGAAATGCCTGTTTTAAGCGTTCAGGCATTTCACCTCTCTCTATATTTCGATCCAACAGCTGCATGATTAAAACTCTCGGCTGGCGTCATAGAAACTTTTCCAGTCGGCATCTTTACGTGCACGCTCTTTCACCACAGTATCCAGATAATAACGTAGGCGTTTAGCGTCATCTGGATTATCTTTAAACACAACCCCAATCAATTGTTGTGCGAGGTGTTCTGCTTTTAATTTTCCATCACTGAGATAAATGGCTTGTAGACCTGCCGCATGGGCAATATTGACTGCTTCAGCAGTAGACATAACAGCATCAGGCGTTTTAAGTGTTGCGCCTTGCAGACTTTGTCCTGTTCTGAGTTCATTGAAAATGGTCACCAAGAGTTCGATGATTTCTGGGCGAACTTGGATTTCACTGTATAAATCAGCAAGCTGGTTCTTAAGTTGTAATCCCACCAGTTCGATTTCAAATTTTTGGTCACGAATCGGTTTTACTGTTTCAAAGTTAAAGCGGCGCTTTAATGCTGCTGACATTTCATGTACGCCACGATCACGCAAGTTTGCTGTTGCGATGATGTTAAATCCTTGTGTAGCTTGCAAACTAAAATCTTGTCCCATTTCAGGGATCATCATTTGCTTCTCAGACAGTAACGACACCAACACATCCTGAATTTCAGGTGGGCAACGGGTGATTTCTTCAAAGCGGGCAATTTGTCCATTTTTCATGGCATAGAAGAGCGGGGAGGGAATCAGTGATTTATCTGTTGGCCCTTCCGACAAAAGGAGCGCGTAGTTCCAAGAATATTTAATATGGTCTTCGGTTGTCCCTGCTGTTCCTTGAATCGTGAGCTGAGAGTTGGCTGAAATGGCAGCACTAAATAGCTCTGAAAGCATCGATTTTGCTGTACCTGGTTCACCCACCAACATCAAACCCTGATTGCCCATCAATGTCACCAAGGCACGGTCAACTAAGGCATCATCACCATAAAACTTTTTTTGAATATCCAGTTTGGCATCACCCAAGATAAATGAGCGAACAGCGTAAGCAGAAAGTTGCCAACCTGCTGGCTTTCTATGTTGATCTTGTTCTTTTAAGCGTTCTAGTTCCGCTTGATATTTTTGTTCTGAACTGTGCTTAATTTGATTTTGAAAATTTTGCTTCATAATGATTCTATATATATTTTATCCAATGAATCTATCATAACTGGCAAAGGCTGAGATGACCACTGGTACATAAGTTGTCCGCGACAAATTGTGACATCTATTTGTTATAAAAAGTATTTTTAAGTAAATTGAGTGCTGTAATTGCAAGTGAACTAGGGTTAGATTGTTTATAATTGTATAGTATGATGATCTGTATTGAAATTTTGTGAAATAGTGATTGTATTGATTCGAGAATCAGTACATTAATGTAAGCATTGAGAAACTATTTAATACAAGCTTTAGTGTTTGAAAAACCACAGTTACGAGGGTGCACATGGCAAATTCTAATAAAAAACAATCAGGCGGATTTATTTCAAATGCTTTTGGCGTGGCCAAAAAGCTAAGCGAAACAGGCTTAAGTGTGATCAATCATGTTGCTCCTGGTACGGTGAGTAAATTGAGCCACAGTCCTAAAGATGAATCCGTTGTACAAGGTACTGCTCAAGAAAAAAGTGCTTTTGAACGTAAACAATATGAAAATCCTCAACAAATGCTACGGGAACATCTACCCAATGTAACTGGGCAGCTTTTGGGGAAACATTATAAAAAAATCAATAATGTCGCTTCGTTTATTTCACCAGATTTAAACGATAAATTGTCTGATTTTATTTTTGATAAGCTCAATGAGTTTGTTTCAGAACTGACTTCTGTAGATGCTGTTCTAAAAGAAGTGGGTGCAAATAGCTTGGCAGAGTTGGCTAAAGATCCTGAACGTTCACAACGGATCAGTACTGCGCTGGCGAATCAGAATAAAATTATTGCTGCAATTCAAGGTACAGTGACAGGCGCGTTTGGCGGCTTAGGCGCAATTCTTGATGTACCTAGTTCACTGGCTTTGGCACTCCGAAGTGTTTATCACACTGGGCGAGCGCATGGTTTTGAGTTGAATGCAAAAGATCATGCTGTTGTTGAATACATTTTTAAACAAATTGATCTAGGCACTGTTGCTGAAAAACACGCATTGATGGCGGCAATACGAACTTTTGCAGGGGTGTTGCAAACCCACAATGTGAGCCAATTGCAACAGCTATTAGGTTCAAGCAATGATATAGAGCTGTTAAAAAAATGGGTGGCAAATGAGGATGGTACATTTAAGTTGCCATGGATGAATAATCTTCCACATTTTAGTCTGTTGACACGACTCACCCCCTTAGCCACGATGGGCATCAGTGCTGCATATAGCTGGAAACTGGTCGATGATGCAACCGATAAAGCTCAAATCGTATTTTCTGGCGCAAGGCAATATCTGCTACAGCATGCTGATGAAAAAATTGATGTATTAGATGCTTATGAAAAATTTAGTCAATTGATCTCAGACGCGCATCCGTTGCTTTTAGAAGACAGCAAAGTAGAAACGCTTGCAGAGAAAGTCGAGCCTCAGGTTGAAAATGAAGCAATTACCCATGTTGAAGTGAAGGAAAAAACCAGTGAAACTGTTGATGAACTCAATGCTGAGCAAAAAGTTGAGCAGGGGATTCAAAAACTGGCTGAAACGCACATTGAAGATAAACATACGACTCAACAGCAAGACAAAGCGACACCCGTAAAACCTCGACGTACCGCGCAAAAGAAAGTCGCAGCAGTGGAGACCACTACAGCGAAAGCAACTGATGTGGCGAAAACATCGACAACTGCAAAAACTGTAACAAAAAAGCGTACCCCGGTAAAAGCCAAAGCTGCTACAGAAAATACGGTAAAAGCGTCTGAAAAAACGCAAGAAGCTACTGAAACAAAATCAGAAAGTAAGCCTGAGTAAGTTGAATCATTGATTTAGCCAAAGCTTGAAATGGTCAATATTTGACACCATGTTGAATGTTGACCATTTTTACTTCTTGGCTTACAATTGCATGCCCTCAAAAAGTGGTAATTTTTTGAGGCTTTTTATTAACGGGAGAATTGCCATATGGCAACAACAAATCAGTTGATCCGTAAGGGTCGCACAACTTTGATTGAAAAATCAAAAGTTCCTGCGTTGAAGGCTTGTCCACAACGTCGTGGTGTTTGTACACGTGTTTATACAACTACACCTAAAAAACCTAACTCAGCAATGCGTAAAGTTTGCCGTGTTCGCTTAACTTCAGGTTTCGAAGTTTCTAGCTATATCGGTGGTGAAGGCCATAACCTACAAGAGCACAGTGTTGTTCTTATCCGTGGTGGTCGTGTTAAAGACTTACCAGGTGTACGTTACCATACCGTTCGTGGTTCTTTGGACTGTGCTGGTGTTAAAGATCGTAACCAGTCTCGTTCAAAATACGGTACTAAACGTCCTAAGAAATAATCTGTTAAAGATTAGCTTCTTAAGAATATAGAGCCGCAATCCTTTATCGTCTCGCTTGTCTGATTTCTGCATTAATTTTGTGAAATTCAAGCGACGTGTAGTAAGGCCAGCGAATAGCACACGACACTTTGTGCTGATGCTGGATAAACCTGAAGTGTCATATTTATAGGTAGATTAAAATGCCAAGACGTCGCGTAGTCGCTGCTCGTGAAATCCTTCCGGATCCTAAGTTCAGTAGCCAAACAATCGCTAAATTCATGAACCACGTAATGCAAGATGGTAAAAAGTCTATTGCTGAAAGTATCGTTTACGGTGCTTTAGACCGCGTTCAAGAAAAAAATAAAGTAGACCCAGTTGAATTTTTCGAGACTACTCTTGAAAAAGTTCGTCCTATGGTCGAAGTAAAAGCACGCCGTGTTGGTGGTGCTACTTATCAGGTACCTATGGAAGTACGCCCATCCCGTCGTACTGCCCTAGCTATGCGTTGGTTGGTAGATGCTGCTGCTAAGCGTTCTGAAAAAACTATGGCGTTACGTCTTGCTGGTGAGTTGCTTGATGCAGCTGAAGGTAAAGGCGCAGCGATCAAAAAACGTGAAGATGTGCACCGTATGGCTGAAGCTAACAAAGCCTTCTCTCACTACCGCTTCTAAGCGGCTAAAACAGTCCCTAATCAGGAGAATACTCATGCGTACTGCAGCACGATTTAACATCGCCCTCTACCAAAGTGGGGGATTTGCGGGTATTTAAGTTGCCCATTACGTATCGAGTATCCGTACGCATCAATGCTTCATTGATGCGTCCTGTTTTAAACAACAAAATTTAGGAATGCAAGAAATCATGGCTCGTCAAACCCCAATTTCTCGTTATCGTAACATTGGTATTTCTGCGCACATTGATGCCGGTAAAACTACAACTACTGAACGTATTTTGTTCTACACAGGTGTATCTCACAAAATTGGTGAAGTACATGACGGTGCAGCAACAATGGACTGGATGGAACAAGAGCAAGAACGTGGTATTACAATCACTTCAGCTGCTACGACTTGTTTCTGGTCTGGTATGGGCAAGCAGTTCCCTGAACACCGTATCAACGTAATTGATACACCGGGACACGTAGACTTCACAATCGAAGTTGAACGTTCTATGCGTGTTCTTGACGGTGCGTGCATGGTTTACTGTGCTGTAGGTGGTGTTCAACCTCAGTCAGAAACTGTATGGCGTCAAGCAAATAAATATAAAGTGCCTCGTTTAGCATTCGTGAACAAGATGGACCGTACTGGTGCAAACTTCTTCCGTGTTGTTGAACAAATGCGTACTCGTTTAGGTGCTCATCCTGTACCTGTAGTGATTCCAATTGGTGCTGAAGAAAATTTCCAAGGTGTTGTTGACCTGATCGAAATGAAAGCAATCATTTGGGATGAAGCTTCTCAAGGTATGCAGTTCGAATATGGTGATATTCCTGCTGATCTTCAAGCATCTGCTGAAGAATGGCGCACCAATATGGTTGAAGCTGCTGCAGAAGCATCTGAAGAGTTGATGGACAAATACCTAGAAGAAGGTGATCTTTCTAAAGAAGACATCGTTGCAGGTATTCGTACGCAAACTTTGGCTGGCGAAATCCAACCAATGCTTTGTGGTACAGCATTCAAAAACAAAGGTGTTCAACGTATGTTGGATGCTGTAATTGAATTCTTACCATCGCCTACAGAAGTTAAGCCTATCGAAGGTATTCTTGACGACAAAGCTGAAACTAAAGCGATTCGTGAAGCATCTGATGAAGCGCCGTTCTCTGCATTAGCGTTCAAAATCATGAACGATAAGTTCGTAGGTAACTTGACTTTCGTACGTGTTTATTCTGGTGTTCTTAAACAAGGCGACCCAGTATATAACCCAGTTAAGTCTAAACGTGAACGTATTGGCCGTATCGTACAAATGCACGCAAATGATCGTCAAGACGTTGAAGAAATTCGCGCTGGTGACATCGCTGCATGTGTAGGTCTTAAAGACGTAACAACTGGTGATACGCTTTGTGATGAGAAAAACATCATTACACTAGAGCGTATGGAATTCCCAGAGCCAGTAATTTCTCTTGCTGTTGAGCCTAAAACTAAGGCTGACCAAGAAAAAATGTCTATCGCTCTTGGTCGTTTGGCTAAAGAAGATCCATCGTTCCGTGTACGCACAGACGAAGAATCTGGTCAAACGATTATTGCGGGTATGGGTGAGCTTCACCTTGACATCCTTGTTGACCGTATGAAGCGTGAATTTAACGTTGAAGCGAACATTGGTAAACCAATGGTTGCTTACCGCGAAACAATCAAAAAGAGTGTTGAGCAAGAAGGTAAATTCGTACGTCAAACAGGTGGTAAAGGTAAATTCGGTCATGTATATGTTCGTTTAGAGCCTATGGATGTTGAAGAAGCTGGTAAAGAATACCAATTCGCTGAAGAAGTTGTAGGTGGTGTAGTACCTAAAGAATTCTTCGGTGCGGTTGACAAAGGTATTCAAGAACGTATGAAGAATGGTGTATTGGCTGGTTACCCTGTTGTGGGTATCAAAGCGACATTATTTGATGGTTCTTACCATGATGTCGATTCTGACGAATTATCGTTCAAAATGGCAGGTTCTTACGCATTCCGTGATGGTTTCATGAAAGCAGATCCTATCTTGCTTGAACCAATCATGAAAGTTGAAGTAGAAACTCCAGAAGACTACATGGGCGATATCATGGGTGACTTAAACCGTCGTCGTGGTATGGTTCAGGGTATGGACGACTTACCTGGCGGTACTAAAGCAATTCGTGCTGAAGTTCCACTTGCTGAGATGTTTGGTTACGCGACTCAAATGCGTTCTATGTCTCAAGGTCGTGCGACATATTCTATGGAATTTGCTAAATATGCTGAAACTCCACGTAACGTGGCTGAAGGCATCATTTCTAAATTCCAGTCTGGCGGTAAAAAAGGTGACGACGAGTAATCTTTCGATTACTATAAGCCCAAACTAATTCATAGTTAAAAACCAAGTGCTCATGCAGTGACCCTGCATGAGTAGTTTAAAAAGGAAGCTCTCATGGCTAAGGCTAAGTTTGAACGTAATAAGCCACACGTAAACGTGGGTACAATTGGTCACGTCGACCATGGTAAAACAACTTTAACTGCTGCAATTGCAACAATTTGTGCAAAAACTTACGGCGGTGAAGCTAAAGACTACGCAGCAATCGATTCTGCACCAGAAGAAAAAGCACGTGGTATTACAATTAATACTTCACACGTAGAATACGATTCTCCAATTCGTCACTACGCTCACGTAGACTGCCCAGGTCACGCCGATTATGTTAAAAACATGATCACTGGTGCTGCTCAGATGGACGGTGCGATCCTTGTATGTGCTGCGACTGATGGTCCAATGCCACAAACTCGTGAACACATCCTTCTTTCTCGCCAAGTAGGTGTACCTTATATTCTTGTATTCCTTAACAAGTGTGACCTTGTTGATGATGAAGAATTACTTGAATTAGTAGAAATGGAAGTTCGTGAACTTCTTTCTACTTATGACTTCCCAGGTGATGACACGCCTATCATCCGTGGTTCAGCACTTGCTGCACTTAATGGTGATGCTGGTCAATATGGCGAATCAGCTGTACTTTCACTTGTTGAAGCGCTTGATTCTTATATTCCAGAACCAGAACGTGCTATCGATAAAGCATTCTTGATGCCAATCGAAGATGTATTCTCTATTTCTGGTCGTGGTACAGTGGTAACAGGTCGTGTAGAATCTGGTATCGTTAAAGTCGGCGAAGAAGTTGAAATCGTTGGTATCAAAGATACAGTTAAAACAACTGTAACTGGCGTAGAAATGTTCCGTAAACTTCTTGACGAAGGTCGTGCGGGCGAGAACTGTGGTGTTCTTTTACGTGGTACTAAGCGTGAAGACGTACAACGTGGTCAAGTACTTGCTAAACCAGGTACAATCAAGCCGCACACTAAATTCGACGCAGAAGTATATGTACTTTCTAAAGAAGAAGGTGGTCGTCATACTCCGTTCCTTAACGGTTACCGTCCACAGTTCTACTTCCGTACAACTGACGTAACTGGTGCAATCCAATTACAAGACGGCGTTGAAATGGTTATGCCAGGTGACAACGTTGAAATGTCAGTAGAGCTTATCCACCCAATCGCAATGGACCCAGGTCTACGTTTTGCGATCCGTGAAGGTGGTCGTACAGTTGGTGCTGGTGTAGTTGCTAAAGTAACTGCATAATCGCTGATTGTGTAAAAAGAGCGCTCCTTTGGGGCGCTTTTTTTATGGATAAAATAAACTACCTATAAATTGTTAGACAATACCTATCAAAAGCTGTCCTTAACTGATATTTGTGTGACCTAATCTGCAATTATTAAACTTTCATAAAAACGTAATATAAAGAAAGAGAAAAACAAACATAAAGAATTTAAGTGAAACTCACTTAATAGGAGGAATCGCAATGAATGCAAAAGTGAATATTTCAAACCGTGCTGGTGCATCTTTCCCTGTACGTCGTATGGATTTTAATTTTGACGATGTACCTGAATATTGGGCAAGTGGTTCAGCGGGTATTACACATTTCATGACTGCATTGTCAGCATTGTTCCCAGATGGTGAAAAACTTTTTATCGATTCAGTACGTGCAGTACGTTATCACCCTGCGATCAAGGACAATGAAGTATTACAAAAAGAGATTAGTGCTTTCATCGGTCAAGAAGCTATGCACACCAAAGAGCATGAAAACTTTAATGCTTCAGCAAAAAAGTTTGGTCATGATGTTGAAAAATACGAGCGTGAAACAGGTGTGTTAATTCAAGGCGCACGTAAATGGTTTGCACGTGTAGTCAAGCCTTTTGGTATGACTCAAGAAATGGTGGATTTAACCGCGACCACTGCATTAGAGCATTTTACTGCAACAATTGCTTCGCAACTGTTGGTCAATGGACATATTCAAAAGTTAATGACTGATCCAACCATGTCGTATATGTGGTATTGGCATGCTGTGGAAGAAAATGAACATAAAGCAGTGGCTTATGATGTCTATGAAGCAGTGTTTGGTAAAGGTATCAAGGCTTATGGCTTACGTACCACGGCTTTAGTTTTTGCAATGGTACTCATCTTTATGGCGCAATCCTCTTTTGTGGTGCGTTTATTAAAAGAAGATGGCAAGCTCAATCTAAAAGAGCTCGGTATTATTTATAAATATGCTTATAGCCCATCTAAAGGTATTATCACAGGAATGACCAAAGAAATGTTGGCATACTTTAAGCCAGGTTTTCATCCAAATGATCTCGATACAGTGAGTTTGCTTGAGACATGGAAAGCGAAACTGGGGCTGTAACGCTTAAAGTCAGCATTTTGATTAAGGAGCAACAATTGTTGCTCTTTTTTATTAGACTTATTGGTTTAATTTCTTATAATTCATTTTTTATATTGAGTTGATGAACGCAGATGATTCGTTTAATGCAATCTTCAGATCTGCACGCTGTTTCTCAAATTGAAGACTTGGTACAAAGTCATCCTTGGAAAAAAAGTCAATTTGAAGAGTCTATAACAAGTTATCTAAGTACGGTGATTGAGCAAGACCATCAAGTGGTGGGCTTTTGTATTCTGCAACCTGTTTTAGATGAAGCCAATTTATTACTTATGGCAATTCATCCGAGCCAGCAGGGTAAAGGGTTAGGCTATCAACTGTTAGATGAATCGATTGCATTATTAAAAAATAATCCAGTACAAATCTTTCTTGAAGTGCGTGAGTCAAATAAAGCCGCGATTGCACTGTATGAAAAAGCCAACTTTCATCAAATTGATTTAAGAAAAAATTATTATCCGAATCAACAGGGTGGCCGTGAACATGCAATTATTATGGTCAAAGCCTGTAGTGATGATTTTTCAAAATTATTTAAATAAGGCTAAGCAATATCGAGAATGCGAACAGCGAAAGCCGATTATTTGATAATCGGCTCATTCCATTCTGAGGGCAGGGTGGTCATCAACATATCGCCCAACTCTTGAATTTCTTTGGCTTCCAAATGACGATTGATCCGTCGCCATTGTCCATCTAATAATAATTCAAATGGTGCATATTGAGATTTGTAATTCATTTTCTCGGCATGTGGAACCCAATACCCGAGGTAAACAAAATCTAGATTCAACGATTTTACATATTCAATTTGTTTGAGAATCGCAAAAACTCCCAGAGAGCGCTTACTTTCATTTGGATCAAAGAAGGTATACACCGCAGAGACACCATCATCCAATTGATCACAGGTAGAGACACTAATTAAATGATCATCTTTCCACAGTTCAAGGAAAAAGCTGTTGGTACAACTGTGAATCAGGAATTTTTCAAATTGGTCATAACTGGGTGGGAACATATCACCATCGGCGTGTCTTTCAATAATATAACGCTCGTACAGATGATAATGCGTTTGTGTGGCCTCTTGGGTCGAAATAATTTTAACGGTTAAATCTTGATTGCGTTTCCAGGCTTTTTTCTGAGCACTGCTCATTTTAAATTCAGTCACTGGCACCCGACAAGATAAGCATTGGCGGCAAAGATGACATTCAGGGCGATAAACAAAATCACCACTGCGTCTAAAACCTACACGCGATAATTCGGAAAGTGTGACAACATCAATACGATGTACAGGGTCGAGAAACACCATACGTGCAGATTTATTTTCTAGATAACTGCAATCATGCGGTGGCGTAATATAGTACTGTAAGTCGTTTAATAGGGACTTAGGATGATAAGAATTCATAAATCATGTCCCTCCTTTTATTTTCATTCCATTAAGCGCGATAAAATCGCTATTGTTTTACTTGAAAATACACGCTCTTGATAACTTTTCCAATCTATAGAGGGTTGTTTTATTACATCTTGTAACGATTTAAGGTATTCATGGCGAGAAAGTGTACAAGCACCAAGGCTGAGTAAGTGATCATTGACCAACTGACAGTCAATCCACGGTAAATTATTTTCTCGGCCCAATAACATCAGTGTGTAAAAAGCCATTTTGGAAACATCGGTTTGAGTGCTAAACATCGACTCACCAAAACAACCATGGCCAATCGTCACACCATACAGCCCACCTACAATTTTATCTTGATCCCAGACTTCAACACTATAGGCATAACCAGCTTCAAATAGTTGGCAATAACCGTGAATAATCTCCTCAGAAATCCACGTTTCATCCGCATAGCTACGTGGGAGCGAACAAGAACGAATAACCTGTTCAAAAGCATGATTGATGGTAATTTTATAATCAAACTTTTTCATATTTCGCAGTAGTGATTTACTTGGATGATAATCCTGAGGGCGAATGATGCAACGCGGTTCTGGACACCACCAACAAATTGGCTCACCTTCGGAAAACCATGGAAATAAGCCATGCGTATAAGCTTCATATAATGTAGAAGGTGCTAAGTCTGCACCTATACAAATTAAGCCTTGTTCATCTGGATCAGCTTCTATTGGATCTGGAAAAATAAATTGTGAAGGGGAGAGTTGATTCACGAGAATTCATCAATAAAAAAGATCAGCTTTATCTTAGCTGATCATGTGATTAAATGTCTAAACAGACCTTATGCAAAAAGTTTCAAATGTTTTGCAATTTTGAGTTTGTCACTATCTAGAAAGAATTGGGCTTTTTCTTGAATGACTTCAAGGCTGGTTTTTGGATCTGAAACGGTATTGCCTTGTTGATCCAATACCAGCCAGCCTAATTGAGTCAGCACGTCCCAAACATATTGTGCAAATTGTGCGGCAGAGTCTAGCCCATCGATAAAGTGAGCGCGATAGAAGAGTTGGGTAAACTGATCGGCTGGAATACCAATCCCTGTGAGTGGGCAGGCCAAAACTTGATAATTGGTATGATAGCTGGCTTGCTCAAGGAAATAACGATTTAATTTCTGAGCATGTTCAACCATATCTGGATTTGAAGCTGCCTGACAAGGTTGTGCCAAACCTAAGTGACATAAAATCACCAAGGCATTGAGTAGCTTAGAATAGGTAATATCAGGGATGGCCTGTTCAAGCTCTGCAATCGTCTGTGGTTTATAGTCAGATTGTTTAAAATAAGCACCGAGGGGTTGATAAATCTCTTGGATTAAATCGAACTCACCTAAGTATCCTGAAATTGTTTTTGGTAATTTTTCTGGTGCAGTTAATAAGACAAAGGCTGTATTTCTCAAGCGATGCTGAATCTCTAATGCGGTTAAGGTGTTTTTCCCGCGGATATATAAATCTTTTCTAAATTGTGTGTTGGCAAAATAATCACGGCATTGCTCTTTAAAAACAGGATGTTCAATGGTGTTTAAAAATTGCTGATGTTGCTCACTAAAATTAATGTTATCTAGATGCGAATTTAAATCTGTTGAACCTGCGTAGGTCAGTTTAATTTCTTCTAAAATTCGCACCACTTGTTGAAAAGAAAAACACTGCCAATCTTGATTTAGGTATTCGTGGATCAAATAGTTTGGATTTTGTTTTTTTAAATCTTGCACTTTATTGAGTGCATTTGGATTTCTCTGGGCAAAGAGGGGATTTTGCGCTAACAGCTCTTCACTAAAGTTAAGTGAATCATTTACTTTTTGTAGTGGGTTGGTACTGGTGCTATTAAATTTAAAATGACTGTGAAATAACTCGCGGACTGGCATATTGGCAGCCCAACCTGTCAAGCAGTTATAGCTGATATAGACAATCCCATTGGGACTTAAAAACTTTCGGATAAATTGCAAAATAATATGTTGGTTTTCGTGGCTAATCCAACTCCAGATCCCGTGTAAACTAATCGAGTCAAACATCGGTAAGTCTTTGTTGAGTAACTCTTCAAAACTTGCATCATAGAAGTGATGCGGGACTTGATTTTGTTCAGCCAAGACATTGGCATGGGAAGCATGAGCAGGGTTAAAGTCTGTACCAAAAAATAAACCAAAACTCGATGCAGCATGAATATTTAGACTGACACCTTGACCAAAGCCGAGTTCACAATGTTTGTGACGTTCATTGGTGGGTGGGCAATCAACCCCATTGAGTAATAAGCAAAACTTTTGGTAATTCGGGCTTAAGTCTCTATAGTAACCATAGGTGTAATTTACTTCGGTCTGATAGCCATCGGTCCACGCTGTTGTCATGTTTTTTCCTATAATTTGTATTCATTTAAAGTCATTGCTCTTGTTTATTTATAAATCAAAAATAAACAAACCGCCATGTAGGCGGTTTGTTTTTACACAAAATAAATCAATTATTCTAAGCCATCTAAATAGCGGTCAGCGTCAAGTGCAGCCATACAGCCTGAACCTGCAGATGTGATTGCTTGACGATAAACATCATCAGCAACATCACCCGCAGCAAATACACCTGCTACAGATGTCGCTGTGGCATTGCCCGCAGTACCGCTGCGTACTTGAATATAACCATTACGCAGTTCAAGTTGATTTTCAAACATTGCCGTATTTGGTTTGTGACCAATTGCCACAAACATACCCGATACGTCAACGTCTTGAGTTGAATCATCTTGGGTAGACTTAATACGTACAGAAGTCACACCAGAATTGCTATCACCTAAAACTTCATCAACTTGATGGTTCCAAATGATCGAAATTTTACCTTCTTTAACTTTTTCATTGAGATGGTCTTGAAGGATTTTTTCCGAACGTAATTTGTCACGACGGTGTACCAAGGTAACGTGTGACGCGATATTGGAAAGATATAGTGCTTCTTCAACAGCAGTGTTACCACCACCGACAACCATGACTTTTTGGTTTTTATAGAAGAAACCATCACAAGTTGCGCAAGCACTTACACCTTGACCCATATAAGCCTGTTCAGACTCAAGCCCTAAATATTGTGCTGTTGCGCCTGTTGCAATAATTAACGCATCACACGTGTACTCATCCATATCGCCTTTAAGTACGAAAGGGCGCACCTGAAGATCAACTTCATTGATATGATCGTATAAAATCTCAGTACCAAAACGTTCAGCATGCGCTTGCATACGATCCATTAACGCTGGACCTGTTAAACCTTCAGCATCGCCAGGCCAGTTCTCAACATCAGTCGTGGTGGTTAATTGACCGCCGAGTTGCATACCTGCAATTAAGGTTGGTTTTAAATTTGCACGCGCGGCATAAACAGCAGCACTATAACCAGCAGGGCCAGAACCTAAAATTATTAACCGAGAGTGACGAGCGCTCATGAGTCATCCTTTTTTATGAAAAATATAGAAATTGTTTGAATTATACGTGAAACTTTATCAAAGTTGTGTGGCTTCAATGTCGATAATATTGATCATCTAAATCGAATTGAGCTATATAGAATAATCAAATAATATTGTTTGGCATTTTTATCGAAATAAAAGCTTAAATTTCTAACAATGCTTTACAACACAAGTAAATAATAGTGCATCTTTTTTTTAAGAACAGGTGCATAATATAAAAATTTCTTCTCTCAAGAAAGCTGATCAAGCTTCAGAAAAGAGTAATTTGAACAATTGGTTACAGGATAGTATATGACTGCGGTGTCAAATGTTTATGCACAGCGCTTTTTAACAACAATATTCTTGATTTCATTTGGGATATATCTGTTCCTTGCAACAGTCACATATACCCCATTTGATCCAGGCTGGATGCATATTTCGAGTGATACACAACAGGTTTCAAATGCCAGTGGTGTAGCGGGTGCTTGGATTGCTGATTTGTTGTTTGGTTTTTTAGGTTGGGCAAGTTTACTCATTCCTGTATTTATTTTTATAGAAGCAGTGCAAGTGTGGTGGCCACGAAGTTTTGTGAGTCGCCCGTTTCGTTATGCTGCGCAATTTTTTATTTTGCTTGCGACCTCAAGCCTATTGTACTTGCTCTGGAATGTACCCGCAGACACATTAGCCAATGCTTCTGGCGGAATCATTGGTTATGAGCTCGGTGAAAGCCTATCTCAACTGATGAGTATTTATGGCGCAGTTGTATTTATTTTGCTCTTGCTTGTTGTTCTATTTACCTTAGCATTTGGTATTCAATGGAACAGAACGTGGGCAACACTGAAAGCCACGCCTGCTTATTTACAAGATTTATTTTATAAAAATGTTCCTGAAAGTGAATCTGCTTTTGATTTGACATCTCCGCAGAAAAATAAAAATCATGCGCATACGCATAAGGCTGAACCAATAACAGCTCAAGCTGAATTTGTCGAAGCTGATGATCAGGCACCAGTAAAAGAGCATTTGGTTGTTAAAAATACGAAACACAATCAAACAGCTGAACGCTTATTTGATGACATGATTGAGCAAGAAAACAAAACTCAACATCATGTTCAATTTGATCAAGACGATATTGATGATTTGGAATTAGAGCGGACTTTAGAAAAAGCACATCGTCTAGAACAAGACAGTCAACGTACTGTTTCATCTGGTGAAGTATGGAAAGCCTTACATCAAGATCAAGACCATAATCGTGATATTGATGCCTTGATCAAAGCGTCAGAAGATCAAACTGAAGATAAATATGCAGATCATTTGCCACGTGCGCATCAACATGATGTTGATCATGTGCAGATCAGTAAAAAATCTTCACTTGATTGGGATGATGACCAAGTGTTTGATGAATTGTTGTCAGTTGTACCAAATGGACAAACTGCCACAGATATCCATAGCCCATTTAATACCCCTACGGCGCAGACTCATATTGAAGCTGCTTATGTAAATACTGCTGTTCAGGGTGGGCAAAGCGTTGCGAGTGGTGTCGCAGTAGCGGCAACTTCAGGCGTGGCAATACAAAATTTAGCCAATGAATTAGATGAGCTTGCATCGCTTGCAGATGAAGAGCTTACTGAAAGCCCAACTGCGTACCAACAAAATCAGCAATCTGTAGATGTTCGTACAACCAGTAATTATGCGCAATCTACGCCATTTACCCGTGCCAATATTCAAACCAATTTAAATGCATCAACCTTGGTCAGTGAAGAAGAAAAGTCTTTAATTGCTGCAGATAAAGATGCATTTAGAGATGCTTGGCAAGAAACTGCGGGTAAACCTCAAGACGAATTGCAGAGTGAGTTTGCAGAACTTGAAGATGATTTTGACTTAGATGCGCCATTAACAGATGCATTTGGTCGTCCGATGTCACGTGCAATGCAAGTTGCAAATAAGCGTCGAGACTTACCAACATTGCCAGGTTATGAACTGTTAGATAAAGTCGATCCAAATAAAAAAGTCAACTTTACCGCAGAACAATTGTCACGTTTATCTGAACTGTTAGAAATTAAACTTCAAGAGTTTAACGTCAAAGCCAAAGTCATCGAAGCTCAACCTGGGCCAGTAGTTACACGTTTTGAGTTAGATTTGGCACCCGGTGTAAAAGCCTCGAAAGTGACCAATATCTCCCGAGATTTGGCACGTTCTATGTCAATGGCATCTGTACGTGTAGTTGAAGTGATTCCCGGAAAGCCTTATATCGGGATTGAAGTACCGAATAGCAGTCGTGAAATGGTACGTCTGATAGAATTACTGGAAACCCCTGTTTTTAAAGATCCAAATGGTTTGCTTTCAATGGCAATGGGTAAGGACATTTCAGGTAATCCTGTGATCACTGACTTAGGTAAAGCGCCACATATGTTGGTTGCGGGGACAACAGGTTCAGGTAAATCAGTTGCTGTAAACTCAATGATTCTGTCGATGTTGTTGAAATATACACCTGATCAATTGCGTTTGATTCTGATCGATCCAAAACAATTGGAATTAGCGAACTACAATGATATTCCTCATTTATTGACACCTGTTGTGACTGACATGAAAGATGCTGTCAGTGCATTGAATTGGTGTGTCAATGAAATGGAACGTCGTTATAAGCTGATGTCTTTTTTAAAGATTCGTAAATTAGCCGACTATAACCGTAAAGTGGAAGAAGCCATTGCAAATGGTGAGGATCTTATTGATCCGACTTGGAAACCAAGTGATTCTGCGACTCAAGACCGAGCGCCACGTTTGCAACCATTGCCTTCGATTGTGATTGTTGCCGATGAATTTGCCGATATGATCATGCAAGTAGGTAAAAAAGCAGAAGAAATGATTACCCGTCTGGCACAAAAGTCTCGTGCAGCAGGAATTCATTTGCTGTTAGCAACGCAACGTCCATCAGTAGATGTAATTACTGGTTTGATTAAAGCCAATATTCCAACCCGTGTGGCTTTGCGTGTAAACAGTAAAATTGACTCCCGTACCATTCTAGATGGTGGTGGTGCAGAAGATCTCTTGGGCCATGGTGATATGTTATTCCTCGGTCCGGGTAAAATTGATCCTGAACGTGTACATGGTGCGTTTATTTCCGATGATGAAGTCAACCGTATTTGTGACGCATGGCGTGAACGCGGTGAACCGAATTATGTTGATGAAATTCTCACACCGTTTGATGAAGAACCGACCACACGTGGTTTTGAAGATGGCGATGGCGATCCGAACCGCGATGCACTCTATGACCAATGTGTTTCATTTGTCTTAGAAACACGTAAGGTGTCTGTATCCTCACTGCAACGTAAGTTTAGCTTAGGTTATAACCGTGCTGCCCGTATTGTTGATCAAATGCAGGAGCAGGGTATCGTCAGTGAACAAGGACCGAATGGTAAGCGAGATATTTTGGTCTAATTTAAACAGATTACCATGAGCTTAGGTTCATGGTAATCATGTAGGATTGAGAAACAGAGCGAGTAAATACAAGCACCAAAAAATAGAAAAAAACACGATAAGTACCATTTGAGCTTTACTAAATTTCTTTTGTTCAACGACCACAAATTGATTGGATTGTTGTTTGGCAAAATTGAGAGCCTTAAATGCAGGCATAAAAAAAATGAAATTCAATACAGTAATCAGATCATAAGGTTCAGGCAGTTTAATCAGTACTGAAAAAACAATAAATCCTATAAACATCCAGCCTGATGAAAAATTCTCTGTATATCCTTGTTGCTTGGCATAGTTATTTATTTTTTAAACAAGGGGTAAAGGAAAAAAATATAAAGTACTGCCCGAAAAGCTGGCATGATGTCTAATTTGTCTTTTTGCATAAAGAAACGCCACGCTTTAAACATCCACCAAATCAGATATAAACCCATCGTCAAAAAGCATAAGAGCATAAATTTATTGATGCTGATGATCTTCTGCACTTCCACAGGATGATGTTGGGGTTGCTCAATGGGTGAGGTTGAATCTTTTTCTAAATTAAGCATGATTTAATTTTAGGTTGGTTTTAATTTTGATTATAAAGATAAAATATTATTTTCTCCAATAATCAAAACTGTCTTTTTAAAAGATCGTTGATGTTTTACTTGTGATATAGGTTGATTGATGTTCACCCTAAAGGATTTTATTGAAGTACAGATATCGATGGAAAAACATGAATTTTCACACTAATATAAATCTGTCTCACTGAACGGAATCTAGTCCATGTTGATCGCATTATGTACGTTAATCTTTATTCATTTTTGTGCCCTGATTACGCCAGGCCCTGATTTCTTTCTGGTCTCGCAAACCGCAATTAGCCGTTCAAGAAAGCAATCTATTTTTGTGGTTTTGGGGATTACCGCAGGGGTGATGTTTTGGGCTTTTTTAGCTTTGGCTGGGTTGAATATCATTTTTGAAAAAATGGCATGGTTAAAGCAGGTGATGTTGGTTGTTGGTGGGATTTATCTGTGCTGGTTAGGCTACCAAATGCTTAGATCAGCTTTGAGTAAGAAAGAGAATCTATCACAGCATCATTTTGAATTACCGCAAAGCAATCTACGTTTTTTTCTCAAAGGTTTCTTAACCAATTTATCAAACCCGAAAGCGGTGATTTATTTCGGTAGTGTATTTTCAGTGTTTTTAGCCAATCCACATTTAGATGGTGTGCATTCATTATTATTTATAATTGTTTCCGTGGAAACGCTGATCTGGTTTAGCTTTGTTGCCTTTGTATTTTCATTACCTAGCTTTAAAGCCGCTTACCAAAATGCCTCAAGATGGATTGATGGTATCTCAGGTGGGATCTTTACGCTCTTTGGTGCATATTTGATTGGTCATCGCTAAAAGCATGCTCCCAAATTTAAAAAACCTGCTTGAGGCAGGTTTTTGTGCTCTTATTCGCAAATAATTTTTAAATTATTCCACGTCTTTGGTTAATTGATAAAGTTCAGCATTTGGACCTTCAATCTTTTCACCCGTTGCAAAACTACGTGCTTCTAAGATATTTTCGCCAACAAAGTATTTGCGGTTATCTGCATTTTTATCTAGACCGATAATCGATCCAGATTCATCAAAACTGAAATGACCTTGAGTTTTAAATTCTTTGCCTTCACCTTTAACCCCTTCATATTCTTCAGTCAGTTCATAAGTGTGATCTGATTTTAGGATGAGTTTGGTTTTGATTCCTGAGCAATCAGCACACGGAAGTAAACCTTTGTATTCACCAGCCCAATCCAAGCTATTTTGAGCATTATGTTCTGAATCAATCGTTGGGCTTGCTGCTTCATGCGATGCAGCAGCCTGTGTTTGTGCTGTCGCTTTGATATCCTCTGATGCATTATGAGTCGGTTTAGAACAAGCGCTTAATGACAGCGCTAAAATAGACATGACGAAGAGTGTTTTTTTCATAACATAACCCAAATGAATAAATAATTATATGTGAATGATTTTATCCAGAATATAAATTATCTCCCTGATATGAAATGTGAATTATGTAAGAAATTGCTGAGTAATGTAGTTCGATGTTAAAAAGTTAGGCTATTATAGGCGTTCTCTTAGTGTGCTATTTTAAGTATTGGAATCTATGTCTCATTTGGCTGAATATGTTGCTCGTATTTACAATGAAAAAAGTAATCATGAAAAAAACGACAATCAAAAAAGCAATGATCAAATCAAAATTGAAAATGTCATTTTGCAATGCGAAAAAAATTATGAGCAAGATATAGAGATCACTCAGACCACCAAAATTTATACATTTTCAGATGGCACGCAATTGAAACAAACCATAGAACAAGACAATCAGTTGTTTGAAGTGGAGTCTTGTCTAGAAAGCTGGATTGAATATCAGGTCATCCAGCAGTCAAATGTGAATATTCAGCCACAAAAAATTCATTTTGATAATCATTGTCGTGAATTACATTGGATTAACTATTTTAACCAAACGAAAAATTGATATATGCAAATTCATTGCAGAATTTAATCAAAACTGAATATTTACTGACAAGTTTTACAATGAATTAATTTTATACATTTATATATTAATTGCTGGTTTTCTATACAAAGTGGATTTTTATCTGATCTATTGGTTGTTACAATCCAGCGCAAATTCTTTATGTTTTGGTGTGCTGGGTGTTTGAAAAATTAGCTGAACAAAGTTTGGGCTGGATGGGATGGCAAATTGATAACCATTGGGATTTAAACATCGACCAATGTGTCATGATTGCAGCGCCGCATACCAGTAATTGGGATGCACTCTATGCACGTTTAGCGCTGAAAGCTTTGGGCGTTCATGTGCGTATTACCATTAAAGACAGCTATATGAAATTGCCTTTTGGACCCTTTGTGCGTGCTATGGGCGGAATCGGGATTGATCGCCGTCCCAAGCAGGATGGCGAGGAACGTCCAAGTATGGTTCAACTGATGAGTGAGCTGTTTAAGACCCATCCTAAATTGGTGATGCTGGTAACGCCAGAGGGAACGCGTGCAAAGCAAGAACAGTGGAAAACAGGCTTTTATCATGTTGCTACCAGTGCTGGCGTACCTATAGCACTGGCGTATATGGATTATAAAAACAAGAAAACTGGGATTGGTAAAATTGTTTATCCAACTGGAAATTATGAACAGGACATGGCTGAAATCATGGAGTTTTATGCTCAGATCAATC
This sequence comes from Acinetobacter sp. GW821-FHT01E09, assembly GCF_059422385.1. Lineage (NCBI taxonomy): Bacteria > Pseudomonadati > Pseudomonadota > Gammaproteobacteria > Moraxellales > Moraxellaceae > Acinetobacter > Acinetobacter sp. GW821-FHT01E09. Next base: position 3,714,385 of record NZ_JBWKWU010000001.1, on the reverse strand, counting down.
CGAAACATCCAGATTTATTTAGTATAGATACCCGATTTATTCCAGAAGCTGAGTTTTGATTCGATAGTATCTTTGAAAACTCAAATACAATGAATTTAATTTTGATATGGGAAGGGTGATTTTGCTCATTCCCATATTTTATTAGGGTTAAATATTTGCTGCTGTTCAGTTGATACAGTATCTGTGCATTTAGATATTATTTTATAAATAACCTATTTTTTTAGCTCAATTAAAATACTACTTTAATAATTCAAAAGATCTACATCGTTATTTAAGAATTACTTAATTTTTTAAAATGTCGTATATAAATAAATTGTTGAAATTGGCTTTAAGTTGAAAACAACTTAAAGCGATGGTGTAAATAATTCTAAAAGTTAAATTCAACATTTATTGGGCATAGACAGGGATAACAAGATGAATAATAGCGTCTATTACAATGCAAAATTTCATACCGTGAATCAACTGCAACCTTGGGCAGAAGCCATGTGGGTAAAAGACGGTAAAATTTTAGCGATTGGCGATCAGGATGAAATTCTGAGTTTGGCAGCTGATGCTGAGAAATATGATTTAAAAGGGAAATTGGTAATACCTGGTATCCATGATGCACACACGCATCTTTTAAAAGCGGCACTTCTTCGATTGGAATATTCTTGCCAATTAAATGATCCGCAAACCTTGCAAGAATTGGCACAGCAACTCAAAGCGTATTGGGAAAAATATGCCTCCAAACGGACATGGATTTTTGCCGGGCTCTATAACCCATTGATTTTTACCGCTGAGCTACTGACACGAGAATGGTTGGATCAAGTCATTCCAAACGTACCGATTGTGATTCATGATTTTTCATTTCATAACGTTATGGCGAACAGCCAAGCACTACATCTTGCAGGTATCACGCGTGATACACCGAGTACGACCCGCGCAAAAATTGAAAAAGATCCTATAACAGGTGAACCCACTGGAATTTTGCGTGAAGGTGGATGGGTGAAATTATATATGGTCGCACCCACAGAGACCGATGAGGAAAATAAGTTCGCACTTAAAATGGCGGCAAGTATATGTAATCAATATGGTATTACTTCGGCACAGGAAGCTTCAGCAACAAGGTCATTTCTGACAGCAGCTAAATCTTTGGATGATGACGATGAGCTTACACTGGATTTGATTTGTCATATTCCTTGGAAAGCAGAAATTATGTCATTGAGTGATCGTGAAGAAGATGAAAGGGTAATCGCAGAACGAGCGCAATATGCGTCAAAACGTGTCATGGTGAATGGAATCAAAGTGATGCTAGATGGTACATCTATGGCACCCACCTTTAGCCATGTGCCCTTAGATCCGATTTCAGATGAACCTATTACTTACAATTTACTTCTTGATTCTAATGAACTCACTGAAAAAATTCGTGAATGGACCGAAGAAGGTTTGATCGTTAAATCACATTGTACGGGTTATGGTTCTGTGCGTATTGGTTTAGACAATTATGAAAATGCCAACAATGTTGAACGTCAAACAGGGCAATTTCATGATATTGCACATGCCCATTATGTTTCTGCAAAAGATCGTAGCCGTTTTGCAGAATTAGACATTATTGCTGAAATGTCCCCCGCGATTTGGCATATCCCAGAATATCAGCAAGCGCTTGGCAAAGCCTATGATTTCCGAACGTTGTATGATGCTGGTGCAACCATGACGATTGGTACAGATTGGCTTTTGCCACCTACGCCAAATCTCTTTCCCGCACTGGCAGGTATTTTGCAGCACGGAGATGAAAGTGTGCCTTTGGATGTGGCAGTCAGGATCATGACGTTGAACGGCGCAATTGCTGTTGGCCATAGTCATCGTACTGGGAGTTTAGAAGTGGGTAAGGAAGCAACCTTTATAGTTTTGGATCGCAATATTTTTGAATCAAGCCCTGAAGAAATTGCTGTGACTCAAGTCATCACCACAGTATTACAAGGTCAGCATGTGTTTCAGCGTGCCTAACTAATCTACTGGGTTAAATTATCGTTTATGTGCGTAAGGGAAGACATATATGAGCGGAATAAAACGTATTCCTGTGACCTTACTGACAGGTTTTCTGGGGAGTGGTAAAACAACATTACTGCATCGTCTGTTGGCTGATGATCGTATAGCGCACACGGCAGTGATTATTAATGAAATAGGTGAGGTTGGCTTAGATCATTTATTGATAGGTCGACTTGACGATGACATTGTCTTGCTAAAAAGTGGTTGTGTCTGTTGTAGCATGAAAACAGAACTTTCAGAAACGCTTAAACTTCTTTACTGTCGTGCTGAGGCAGGAGAAATTCCTGTTTTTGACCGTGTTATTGTCGAAACAACAGGTATGGCCGACCCAATTCCCTTGCTTAAACTTTTGCTAGCAGATGAAAGTGTTGCGACTTTATTTAGTGTGCAAACTGTGATTGCTACGGTTGATACATTATTGTCCTTAAATGTCCCGCATCAGCGGACGGAGAGGCTACGTCAAATCGCTGTTGCAGATAAAATCATTTTAACTAAAACAGATTTGTCGCATGCCTTTACAACATTTACCAAGCGCATCCGTACTCTGAATGCGAGTGCTGAAATTATTGATGGTGCGGATGTGGCGGCTGTTGCTTTGGTTATTTTTGATCGTGAAAAGTATCCAGTAACACGTAATTTACTTGGTACGCAGTGGTTTACACATCAGACAAATTCTCAAAATGCTTTCAATAACGCACCGCACCATAATATTTTTACGCTGTGTTTATATGCCAACCAAGCTTTGTCTTGGGCGCGTGTGACCCATTTTCTTCAGAAGCTGGCACGACTTTATGGCGTGAACTTACTCCGAATCAAAGGATTGATTCAGGTGGAAGAGTCATTACGACCAGTGATATTACACGGTGTTCAACATTATCTATTTCCCGAATCTTACCTAAATGCGTGGCCTGATGATGACCACAGATCGAGAATAGTGGTCATTTTTGAAGGGGAAATTCATCAACAGATCCAAGCATTATTTGATGCCATTGTGCTTGAGCCAATGACCACATAGCAGAAAGCCTGCACCCATAATCCTCAGCATTTTCAATTGCGTAATTTAAGCGTAGGGGAATTTGCATCTTAAAAAAAACAATTTGGTTGATCGTAATTTTTTAACGATTTCTCTATTAGGAGACACTCATGGAAGACAAATATATTCACTCGACTGAACAACATACCATTCAGCAAATCCCATTAAATGCGCGATACGGTAAGGCTCGGGATCTATTCACACTTTGGTTTGGTGGAAATTTGATGCTACTGACGTTTGTGACAGGATCAGTTTCAGTCACCATTTTTCATCAATCTTTTGTCTCTGCTATTTTAAGTATTATTCTAGGGACGCTTATTGGTGGCATCTTTGCCGCACTCCATGCCGCTCAAGGACCGCATCTCGGTGTCCCTCAAATGATTCAAACCAAAGGGCAGTTTGGTGCATATGGCGCGCTTCCAATCCTTGGAATCGTGGTCATCATGTATGTCGGCTTTCTAGCTTCAAATGCGACGCTGGCTGGACAAGCCATGAATTTGCTTATTCCCTCATTCAGTCAGTCATCTGGCATATTATTTACTTGTGTCGTTGCAGTGATCGGCACAATCGTTGGTTATCGATTAATTCATTTATTTACAAAAATAACTTTTGTGATCTCTGGTTTGGCTTTTTTGGCAGCATATGTGTGGGTGTTTTTTATTCAAGGTTTACCTTCAGACTTTTTCGCGCGTAATTCTTTTTCAGCTACAGGTTTTCTCGCTACGCTTTCGATTGCTGCACTGTGGCAGATTGCATATGCACCCTATGTCTCTGATGCTACTCGTCATCTGCCAAAAGAAACAGGCGCTAAGGCAGCGTTATGGGCGACATATTGGGGATGTGGATTGGGTACCATCATTCCAATGTGTTTAGGGGTAACTATAGGATTGGTGACACCGGGTGGAGATGTTATCGCTGGGATGATCGCTTATGTACCTGAGATGGGGAGCGCGTTTATTTTGATTCTGGTCATTTCCATATCAGCGATCAATTCAATGAATTTATATTGTGGTGTACTGACCTTAATCTCTTTTATCCAGACATTTATTCCATCATTTATGCCCTTGGCTAAGGGACGAATTGTGATTTCATTTTTGTTAATTGCTATTGCGCTGTGGATTGGAATCAAAGCATCCAGTAATTTTCTGCCCATATTTATTAATTTTATCTTCTTGCTCATCTACGTACTTATCCCTTGGACGGCTGTGAATTTGGTTGATTATTACTGGGTTCGTCATGGGGAATATGATGTCGATTCGTTTTTCCATCAAGATGGGGGAATCTATGGAAAATTTAACCTCATGGCCGTTTCTGCATATATTTTTGGTGTCATTGTTCAAGTGCCTTTTATTGCGACAGACTTATATACAGGTCCTATTGCCAAGGTGCTTGATGGTGCAGATGTTTCGTGGGTTGTCGGTCTAATTTTAACCTCTATTTTTTATCTGATGGGGATCAAAATTTTTGGTATCAAAGACCATTCATACAAGACTAAAAACTAAACTATGGCATGGCAATTGTGATGATGCAGCAATCATATCACTTTGCCTATATTAGGTTTGCTACAGCCACTATTTTTACTGCTTCTAAGGCTGTTTGATCATCAGATAAAATCTGGAGATGAGATCGCTATATTTCACTAGAGGGTGTATTTAAAAACTCAGCAGTATAGAGGATGGTCTAGGTAATTTTAAAAATGAACGCTGCTCATCATGATTTACGTTTATGATTTTAAAACACAATCATTTAAAACACGATATTTTAAGATCATAAACGTTTTGCAGTATTCAAAAATAATCGGCTTATTTATTTTTTAGCGTTGCTTGTTGTTGAGCGTTGCACACCGCCAAGGGATTCACAGGCTGTTTTATAAATATCGTATTGTTGTTGAACCACTTCATCAAGAGGAATTTTAAATAATTCATCTCCAGATTTATAGCGATCGACGTACTCAGTGGCTTTTTCTTTACTCACTGCAAGTGAGCGTTCATGATAAGTATTAATTGAACTATGGGCCAATTCTGCTGTTTCAATATTATTACATTGAAATTGGCTGAGCAGTTTTTCCGCAGTTTTAATTTCACTAGATGTGCCAAGTACACATCCTGTTAAGAGAATACTGGCACTTAACAAAAATGAGTTTTTCATCACAGATATTTAAGAAAAATGAGTGGCGGAATTGTAGGATGAATCGAGTATTAAAAATAGAGCCGCTCGAATATTGTTTTCACTTTAGTAACCAATTGCTGAATAAATAGCCAGCGAAATTTATTCAACTTTCTCTTTCTTTGTTAAAGCAATGATGTCAGTAATAAGAAACAACCTGAGGCAAATAATAAACTCAGCACCAATTGTTTAAATTGTTTTTCTGATATTTTATAAAACATTTGCGCACCAATCAGCGCTGGAATACTCACTGTGAGAATGATCAGTGCAAAATAGGGGAGATGGACCTTGTGGATGGTTCCTTGGCTGAGATAAATAATAATCGTAAACAACTGAATCGCAAAATTAAAATGTCTTAAAATATAACGCTGTTGTTGTTTAGGCAGATTTTTAAGCATCACCCAAGCTGATGGTGCTGCGCCACAAAAACCACCAAGACCACCTAAAATACCGCCTATAAAACCAATGCTTCCATCTGCAAGTTTCCCCAATGCTTGAATACGAGGAAACACAGGGGCAAAGAACATAGTTGGACACCAAATCACTAAAAATAATCCAAGGATGGTCTTAAAGGTATTTCCATCAATGAGGTGTAAAAGATAGGTACCGAGAGGTACACCGATCAATCCTGCAATGATATAAGGAAGTACTAGGGAAAACGGGAGTTGATGTTTTTGTTCTTTTCCCAATGCAATGATATGGCTCCATAGAGAAGCAAATACCACCAATGGCGCTGCCAGCTGTGGCGGTAATACCCAAATCCAAAAAGACATCGCAATCAAGGCAAAGGCAAAACCAGTTAAACCTTGGACAAAGCCTGCAATCATGGCACCGAGAATAAAAATAAACCAAGTCATTTTTAAATTAAACAAAACTGAATAGGGTTAGAGCATAGCATTGAGATAGTCGATCTTGGTTGAATCAGCTGATTTTAAAAGAAATCGTGAGTTTCCATCATGACTTATTGAGATAAGTATATCTGTATCGTTAACATCTATACCATTAAAAACGATCAGGTGTATTAGATCATGAATAAAAATCCATGTAATAAAAAGCCTCTGATGACAGAGGCTGGTAATTAAGGGATTATGAGGTCAGTTCTATTAGTCATTGCTTGGTTTTAAGGATTGCGTTAAACCATTAATATCTCCGCCTTTAATGCCTAACTCATTCATTAAGCTATCAATCAGTGGGGCTTGAGAACGATAGCGCAGCGCACTATTGACCACTTGATCAGACAAAGCGATTTGATTTTGTTCACCAGATTCACCTGTTGTATTTGAACCTGCTATGCCGCCTAAACCATTGACTTGAAGAATCTTGATATCATCAATATTTTCCATTGGTTTAACACTTTCACGAATGATTTCAGGCAAGTATTTCAATAAAGCTAAACGGATTTGCATCTCAACTTGTTCTGTTGACAGCACATTGTTGGCTTCATTGACTGCACGTGTACCTTCAGCATCAACTTGATATTGCTTTTCTTGTGCCGCAGCAAGCAACATTTTTGCATCTGCTTCACCTTTGGCTTTTAAACGTATTTTTTCAGCATCCGCTTGTGCTGCAATACGCACTGCTTCAGCATCATCTGCAGCTGCTTGTTTAGCGGCTTCTGCTGCTACGGTAATCGCAATCGCATCTGTTTCAGCGACTTGCTTTGCAGCCACCAATTCAACGGCTTTTAAACGCTCTGCACGCTGAGTTTCACGAACAGTTGTCACTTCTTCTTCCGCTTTTACCGCTTGTGCACGTGCTTGGTCAGCCAACGCTTTGGCTTCAGATTCAGCACGTGATTTTTCAGCAATCGCAATTGCACGATCTTGTTCGGCCAATTCAATGGTTTTCTTCTGTTCGACTTGGGCTTTTTGGATCAGCTGTGCTTTTTGAATATTTTCATTTTCAACATCACGTGCAGATGCAATACGCTTTAATTCGACTTCACGTTCAGCAGCAATTTGGGCTTCTTCTGCTTCGCGTTTTTTTGCGGCTTCTTGTGTTGCAATTTCTGCCGATTGCTCAGCTTTACGAATGGCGATTTCACGCTCTTGTTGAAGTTTTGCATATTCTTCTTCACGTAGAATTTGCAAGCGTGCTTGTTCTGTTTCTAAGTTTTTTGCTTTAATGGCTAAGTCATTGTCTTGTTCAATGTCATTGCGTTTTTTACGGCGGTCTTCAATGGTTTCAGTCAGTTTGGTTAAACCTTCTGCATCGAAAGCATTTTGAGGGTTAAAATATTCAAAACTGGTTTGGTCTAAACCTGTCAGTGAAACTGTTTCTAATTCTAAGCCATTTTTAAACAGATCTTCAGAAACCACTTGTTGAACTTTTTGAACAAAATCAACGCGCTTTTCATGTAACTCTTCCATTGCCATTTCAGCAGCAACAGCACGCAGTGAGTCTACAAATTTACCTTCCACCAAATCTTTGAGTTCTTGTGGAGACATGGTTTTTTTACCCAAAGTTTGGGCAGCTGTTGCAATAGATTCAGCAGTTGGTTTAACCCGTACATAAAATTCAGCCATCACATCTACACGCATACGATCACGAGTAATCAACGCTTGATCTGTGGCACGTTTGACTTCAAGACGAAGGGTATTCATATTGACGGGAATAACTTCATGTAAAACCGGCAATACAATTGCACCGCCATTTAAAATGACTTTTTCACCGCCAAAACCAGTACGGACAAAAGAAACTTCTTTACTTGAGCGTTTATACAGGCGGGCGATAATAACCCCGATGACAATCAGTGCCACCAATATAATGCCTGCTAAAACAAGGATTTGATATAAGTTTGAATTCAACATTTTATTATACCCAGGTTTGTTATTGAAAAATTAAAGTGGCGTTGCTTGAAAGCCTAGTTTTGTTCTTTGTGTCAAAATCACACTTTGACCTTGTTGAAAGATTTCATCTAATTCTGGTTCAACCAAAATATAATGGGTCTGTCCAAATTGATCGATGACTTTGGCTTGTGCAGGGTAGTTTTGTTTTGCTTCACCTAAAATAATCTGAGCAGTACGCCCAATTAGTTCATCACTGTGAATCGCAGTGGTTTCATCTTTCGGTAAAATTTTTGCAACGAGTGCTGCACACACTCGGACAATTGGCATAGATAAAAAAAGACTGGCTGGCGCAATCAACCAAATAGAAAAATAATTTCCAGTGAAATTGAAAAATATACTTTGCACAATAAAACCAAATAGCGCATAAACAGTCAGAAAAATGATCAACCAAACCAAGACGGGGACACGACCAAGATAGAGCCAATCTAACAGTTGCACTAAAAGGTTGTGATCTGTATGGATGTCTAGATCCGCATGATGGGTTTCTAACAGTTGATCTGGAATAAATTGGTCTAAAAAACCTTGTGAGGTTGAACCAATAATAAGGAGTAAACACTCCACAATACCCAATAAAAACATCAGGCACAGACTGACACTAAACAGTAAGTTGGATGAGTGTGTAAATAATTCCCACATATTGTTCTACTCAAAATTATTGTTGCGCGTTTTTATAAATAAAATTTTTAATTTGAACTGAATAATTAAATGATCATCAGTTAATTCAATTAATAAATTAAGTTTATCGGTTTTGTCGTAGTATTGCAACAAAATATTTTATGATATTAATTAAAATCAATATCTTATAATTTAATATATTCTTTTATATTTTGGAAATTGCTTGAAAAGTAATGCTTGCATTTTAGCCAACTATTCCTTATAACTGATTGAGTTTACAGAGGGAACTGAAGACAAAAAAATACGCAATGATTGGGGTGATCACTGCGTAGAACAACGAATCTGCTTTCACAGTTCGGTTAAGGAGAAATGTTATGAACTTTGGGGATTGTTCATAACTTAAGTTTGATAGTAGAGGTTCCCCTCTGTAAATTCATTGGTATTCACGTAAACAAGTGTTAAATCTCGTAAACATGATTAAAATGTGAACAACATCAACTAAAAACAAGATGTTAATCAATGTTTTTAAACATATTATTTAAAATAAATAAATTTTGCGCTATGTTTTCTCGATTAATCTTTTCTCTGCTTTTTCATGCAAATGTGACAGTTTTTATCAGCTATTTGAGTTAATTTTGCTATCGTTTAAAGCTTAAATTGCAGCTTTCAAAAGTGCTGATTAGTCTATGCTATTGAACTCAATTTACTCTATCGCGTCATGTTTGAGTATGTTGATTGAGATGCAGAAATACGATTTTAAAAATCAATACGCTATAAACTGTGATTTAAGGCTAATTATTTAATTTTTTACGAATTTATATTGTTATCGTAACGATTATGCAAAAAATAAAACAACAGCATTTTTTGTGAGTTTTAATTCAAAAAATTATATTAAAGATTTCGTTCTCAATTTTAGTTCTGGTTTTGCTTGCAATCATGCCGTATTTTTTCATAATAGCCTTTCCTGTCTTGATTAGCTTTTTACCATGTCACCATTAGAAATATTCGCGGTTATTATCAGTATTATTGGTGTCACATTGACGATTAAGCGAAATATGTGGTGTTGGGTATTTAACTTCTTTGCCTTTGTTTTATATGCCTATTTATTCTTTGAATTTAAATTGTATGGTGAAACAATCTTACAAGTGTTCTTTATGGTGGTGAATTTTTATGGTTTTTATCACTGGCTAAAAGGCAAGCAGCAAGATCATGAGATTCGAATAGAGCCGATAGCCGTACAAACCGTGATTCTGCAAATGATCATCGCAGCTGCTGGAGGGGTAATATTTGGTTTATCGCTACACTATTTTACTGATGCTGCTTTGCCTATGTTAGATTCCCAACTGGCTGCATTTAGTTTATTGGCAACCTATTGGACCAGCCGTAAACATATTGCGACTTGGGTGCTTTGGGTCTTTGTTGATATCGTCTATGTAGGGATGTTTATGTATAAAGAATTATTCCTAACAGCTGCTTTATATGCAGCGTTTGTTGGACTGGCTGCATTTGGATGGTGGCAATGGGAACAGGTTAAAAAGAAACAATCGGCGAGCATGTATAAAGGAATTTAACATCATTATTTAAGGGGCTGCCATGATTATTGATTTTGTTCAAATACAAAAACAAAAGTTTGAAGAACTTGTTGAAAGAATCATGGCTCAACCTGAGCAATATCTCGACTTTGATTCAGTCTCTGATTTTTACAAAGCCCCATGGTTAGATCAGTTCCCACAGGGCACAATGTGGAGCACTTCTGGTTTGGATGATGGCGCAGAAGAATTTTGTATTCAGATCAAATATAGAGCGCTGATTTTTAATATAGAAATTCAATCAACGTCTATCGGTTTAAAATTTAACAGTAAAACTATCAGAGTTTATAAAAAAATAAAAAGCCAAGTTTTTTGGTTAAGCCTTTGAAAAAATATTTTATTTAAATCAAGCTTAAAACTGAATTCAAATGATTTTTGGGTGGTGCTGACACATTGATGTGTGCACTGAATTTAAATGACCATATTGATGGTGTGCAGTTTAAAACAGTATGACAATCAATACAGTGATTTAAGCCAATCTCATTGGATATTTCCAGTTTTTATTCTGCTAAAATGATGTTTCAAATTGTGAGCTTTAAAATTGATTTTTTGAGTATGTTTAAATATAGGTTAAAAATAAATTAGGATAAATTAACAATAAAATTATAAAGGTGAAAAATCTTGTTTTTAAAGTATTTGTATCTAACTTGGCGTATAGCCTAAAATAAGTTAAATGTTGACGGATATATCCAGTAAAATAAAAAACGATTCAATTCTGTCAGCGGAAAAACTTTTTTTATTGAAATATTGGGAAAAAATTAAAATTAAAATTGATAAAATAAATGTGATAAAATGATTATTCTTCAGAAAACATTTGCAAATAATATAAAGGATTAATATTATAATTGGCAGGTTTATTTAGAATAAAAATCTATATTTTAGAAATACACTTATATAAAATTACTGGAGTGTTATATTTAACTGATGAGCAAAGATAAATAAAGCGACGGATAGAAGTTCACAATTTTATGGATTGGTTATTATATGGAACAAAAAAGTAGGATGGCAACACAGTCCTCAACGGAACACTTCATGCATGATGTCATGATCATGAATTGGAGTAATCTCAAGAAGTGTAGCCTTGTTCTATTCTTGGGCGGTATTGCTGTTTTATTGTGGATTGTCTGGTGGTTTTTTAGCAACGCTCAAGTTGAGCTACAAGCTTGGATTAATCAAGATTTTTACCCTATTTATTTACGATTATTATTTTTTGCAGCAATTGGTTTCTTTGCACTTATTTTTATTATTCGTGCTTTAAATAAAAATTCTATTTTTGAAATTATAACTCCGTATATAACCATCGGATATTTTGGTCTTATCTTTGTTTTTGGTGCGCATTGTATTGGCATTTTTAGCCCAGCATCGGTTGCTGGTTATGTCAGTTTGGTCACGGTTGCATTGGTATTATTTGAACGAAAAGTGGTGTATATAATCGTCATTCCAATCACTTGTTTTATGTTAATCAGCCTTGGATTAAGTCTGATGCATAAAATAGCCTATGCACCAATTTTTAGTGAACACTTACAATCCATGTCGGTATATAAAAATACATTTTGGGTGTTTTGCATGTTGTATTTTTATATTCCGATATTTTTAGCAAGCCTGATTTTATTTGAAATTCTCTTGACTCAGTGGCGCAAAAGAGAGCAAATGATTCAGCAAATTAGTGTACTCGATCCGCTTACAGGTATTTATAACCGGAGGAGAATTGGTGAGAATATTGACTTATTAAAACAACAGCAAAGTCCTTTTGCGATCGTGTTATTAGATTTAGATTATTTTAAGAGTGTTAATGATCAATATGGGCACGATATTGGGGATGCTGTTTTAAAACAGGTTGCAAAAATTTTAACTGAAAATATTCGTGAGCAAGATGTTGTTGGGCGATTTGGGGGTGAAGAGTTCATTATTCTCATGAGCAATGGCGCATTAGAAAATGCAATGAGTCTTGCTGAACGATGTCGCCAAGCAATAGAAAAAGAAAAAATTCGATTAGATCATCAGCAGACCATCAAAGTGACGGCAAGTTTTGGTGTTGCAGTATCAACGAATCCTTTTTTAACAACAAAAGAGGAGTTGATTCGTCAGGCTGATCAAGCCTTATATCTGGCAAAAAACAATGGGCGTAATCAGGTTTGTCATTTCTTTGAAATAGAGCTTACCCATTCATTTGGATACAAACAACGCGGTTAAACCGTTTCAAATTTTTTGCGATAAACTAGACTTGTGATAAGGGTAATTAGACAAAGCACAACAATATAGTACACAGCACCAATATCGCGATATAAACTCAACCATTGTACCAATGGTAGGGTTAAGCCACCTGCAATTGCGTATGCAACATTGTATGAAAAAGAAATTCCTGAAAAACGAATTGGGGCAGGAAACATCTTGACCAAGCTATAGGAAACTACACCGACTGTGCCAGAAAATAGACCAAGCAACATGTATAGTCCGAAGATGGTTGAATGAGCGGCATGACCTAAACTGTAATAAAAAAGACCTGCAGTGATTGCCACACTGAGCGATCCTAAACAAATTACGCGCCCAGCACCAAAACGATCAGCGAGCAGACCTGCCAATATACAACCCAACATTTGCATCAGAATTGCCATGCTTTGCATTTGAAATGCATCCGCACGTGGAAAGTTAAAGGTGGTGGTCAGTAAATTGGGGGTAGATAGGATAATCACCACAACACAACCGGTCAAAAACCAAGTAAACAGCATCCCGATGACAACTGCAGATTTATGGGATGCCAAAACTTGTTTGATAGGTAGATCTTTTGAGAGTTCTTTACGCGCCTGCATCGCTTTAAATACTGGGGTTTCTTTCAGATAACTTCTTAGATATAAGGCAATTAATCCAAAAACTCCGCCGACTATAAACGGGAGACGCCAAGCCCAAGCATGGATTTCTGCTTCGCTAAACTTAAGTGAAATAAACAGCGACATCAGTGCGCCCAGTAAGATCCCCAGTGACAAACCAGCGGTAAGCAAACCATTGGCAAAACCAATTTTCTTTGTCGGTACATGCTCTGAAACAAATGTCCATGCTGCAGGAATTTCTCCACCAATCGCAATACCTTGAACCACGCGCATCAACAACAATAACAGTGGGGCAGCTAAACCAATGTCTGTATAAGTTGGCATTAGACCGATAAACAAAGTGGGGAGTGCCATCAGTAAAATGGATAAGCTAAACAGGCGTTTACGTCCTACGAGATCACCAAAATGCGCCATGATCACGCCACCTAACGGACGAAAGAAATATCCTGCGGCAAAAATTCCGTAAGTATTCAGCATTGCCCAAAAAGGACTTAAAGAGCTGGGAAAAAATAGTTCAGCAATGATTTTTGCGTAAAATACATAAATGACGAAATCATAAAATTCGAGTGCACCGCCCAGAGAAGACAATGCAAGGGTTCTTTTTGCTTCCTTATTGAGGCCCAATTTTTCGTCCATGATGATGCAATGCCTTAAAAGAGATATTGAATGTGAATGTAATCATTTTAATTGACTATTTTTTACTTAAAAAATCAATATTTATTTTTATGCATCCTACTTATTTTTATAGGTGATCGAGGCGACTTAAAAATCATTTTTGCTTTAAAAGCATTGCGATAAGCTAGATTCTAATAGATTTAAATATTGATCACTTACAGGCGAATCAGCCATGGGATAACACTCAGAATAATACCGCATACAGACATAATCATTGTATTTTCAATAAAATAAGGAAAAATCATCAAAGTAATGCCACAGATAAAAGGCATGTTCATTCGCTGTCTTTTCCCATAGATAAAATAGCCTAAGCCAATTGAGCTAAAGATCAAGCCTAAGAATAGGGGTGCTGTATTCATTATTTTCCACGATAGACTGGACGTTTGTTATTTACACGATCATGATTAAAAATGGCTTAAAAGACAAGCTGTCATTTGGCTTAGGTAAATAGAAATTCATTTGTACATAACCTACATACTTTTGCACAATAATTGAATTGGAAAGCGCATTTCAAATGCTACACTCATCTTTATTCAATTTACATTTGATCAAGGTACAAGATAATGAGTGCCGTGTTACCTGTCGCCCAACGTGGTGAAGACGTTTTAAAATTAATCGCAGCGCCTGTGGCTGAAGCTGAGTTTTCAAGTACTTGGCTAAACGAATTATCCAAGGCCTTACAGGCCACCATGTTAGAGCGTAATGGTGTGGGGATCGCCGCACCACAAGTCTATGTTTCTAAACAGGTGATTATTGTTGCTTCAAGAGCGAATCCTCGCTATCCAGACGCACCTGAAATGGATGCAATCACAATGATTAATCCTGAAATTTTAGAGAAATCTGAACAGACCATCTTGGGTGAGGAAGGGTGTTTAAGTGTGCCCAATGAAAGAGGGCAAGTGGCTCGTGCTGAAGCAGTTACTGTACAATTTTTCACGCTGACTGGCGAAAAGATTATCCAGCAGTTTCATGGTTTCCCTGCACGCATTGTGCAACATGAAATCGACCATTTAAATGGGATACTGTTTGTTGAAAGACTTTAAACTGAGTAAGCTTGGCTAAAAATATATCTTGAATTTTAGCCAAGCTTTTCTACGTAGAATTGCTAATTGGATATTGTTAATTGGACTTCGCGCGCTGCAAAGCACCATTCCATAAGCTTAGGTGATATTGTCTTTGGTCTGCGCTCATCTTCGGCTCAAAAGCGCGATCTAATTGCCAAGATTCGGAAATTTCACTGAGATTATTAAAAACACCTGCCTTTAATCCTGCCAATGCAGCAGCACCCCAAGCGGTAGATTCTAAAAGTTTAGGGCGTAGCACAGGTACATTTAAAATATCTGCCTGAAATTGCATTAGCATATCATTTTGGCTTGCGCCACCATCCACACGCAATTGTTTTAAGGGCTGTGCGATATCCGATTGCATTGCAGTTAATACATCTGAAACTTGGAATGCAATGGATTCTAAGGCAGCTCTGGCAATATGTGATTTATTGGTTCCACGTGACATTCCACAGAGTAAAGCGCGTGCTTCACTGTCCCAATGTGGCGCTCCTAAACCTGTAAAGGCTGGAACCAAAACGACACCATCTGTAGTGTCAACTTGGCAAGCTAACTTTTCAACTTCAGCACTATTTTTGATAATTCCTAAACCATCTCTTAACCATTGCACAATCGCACCAGCCATAAATACACTGCCTTCTAAGGCATAATGAGATTGGTCTTGGCACTTCCATGCTAAGGTGGTGAGTAATTTATTTTTGCTATATTGAATATCTGTTCCTGTATTGAACAGCATAAAACAGCCTGTCCCATAGGTGTTTTTGGCTGTTCCAGCTTCAAAACATGATTGCCCAAAGAGTGCAGACTGTTGATCACCTAATACGCCACAAATTGGAATTTCCGCGCCAAGAAGCCCTGTGGCGGTATTGGCAATATAACAATCGGATTGGATAATTTTAGGCAGAACACTCGCTGGGATATTAAATAATTCAATTAATTCAGTATCCCATTGCTGTGTTTTTAAATCCATCAGCATGGTGCGTGAAGCATTACTTGCTTCGATGACATGCTCTGAACCTTGGGTTAAATTCCAAATCAACCAACTATCGACTGTACCGAATGCCACATGATTTTGTTCAGCCAGTGCTCTTAAGCCTTGCACATTTTCCAATAACCAAACCAGTTTTCCAGCACTAAAATAAGGATCGATTCTTAATCCTGTTTTATTGTGAATTTTTCCAGATAAATTGTTTTGAACTAACTGATTGCACCAGTCTGTAGCGCGGCGGTCTTGCCAAACGATGGCAGGGGCAAGTGGTTTACCTGTTCGCTTATCCCAAACTACAGTGGTTTCACGTTGGTTGGTTAAACCAAGTGCTTTAATGTCTTTGGCCAATAGTCTTGCCGATGCGATTGCTTGCTGTACGACGGTGATTTGTGTGGTCCAAATCTCCATGGCATCTTGCTCAACCCAGCCCGAATGTGGGGTTTTAATTTGGGTTTCCCGTTGAGCAGAGGCATATACCTTTCCATGCTCATCGAAGATAATTGCTCTGCTAGAGGTCGTTCCTTGATCAAGTGAGAGTAAATAGCTCATCTTTTTTATATTTGTCCCTTGAAAAATAGTGATAGTAGCGCAATTATAGAACTAGGCGCATCATTTGATATAAATGTAGTGAATTATCTGCTTAATTTGCAACAATTATGTTATGATGGCCGTGTTATCTGGGGATGTTATTGGCTTCGACGCCGATGATGAAGCTCATAGATGCATGCCGAGAGCGCATTTTCTCTCGTAAATCAAATTTGCATATTTTAGTCGCAAACGACGAATCTTACGCTCTAGCTGCCTAAGGGCAGTTTGTCCGCTTCACTGAATACTTGTGGTCAGTGGACCCGACTGTAGCGCACGCACACAAGTCCGTATAAAGTCAAGCCTCGGGGCTTTATACTAAACTTAGAGGATCGCGTTTTGTACCCTGTTCGTCGGGTCACTTAATGTTAAAATAATTGACGATATCTAAGCATGTAGTATTCTCGAGTGTAGTGTTGGCGGACGCGGGTTCAACTCCCGCCATCTCCACCAAATTTGTAAATCATGATCTGTCACTTAGTTATATGATGAATCATGAAGCTTAATAAAGCCTTGAAATTTAACAGTTTCAGGGCTTTTTTAATGCCTGAATTTCTATCATGGACATAGACAGGCATTATTTGAAAATCACTTATCTATTTTACATATCGTTTAATTAATATTTGCTAGCAATGTCCAAGTCGATCAAAGCTAATTTAACTTTCATAAAATGAAAGTTAAGTTTCCATAATTAATGTTCTCGTGTTCTTTTGATCCACCTAAGCTACGTCTATACCTTTAATAAATTATGGAGTCGTAAATGAAAGGGAAGATTGCTTTAGAAGAACATTTTGCAATTCAAGAGACACTTGGTGATTCGGAACGATTCTTTGTACCAGATGTTTGGAAAACTAAGCGTAGCCAGTTACTAGACATAACAGGTGAACGTTTACGCCGCATGGATGAAACGGGTATTGAATACTCAATCATTTCTTTAAATGCGCCAGCGATTCAAGCGATACCAGATCCCAAAAGAGCTGTTGAAGTTGCAAAAATTGCAAACGACACCTTAGCGGAATTAATCGCTAAACATCCCGATCGCTTTGGGGCTTTTGCTGCATTACCATTACAAGATCCAGAAGCAGCGACAAAAGAACTCAATCGCTGTGTAACAGAACTTGGTTTTGCGGGTGCTTTAGTAAATGGCTTCTCAAATTTAAATAGTGATGAAATAGCAAAATATTATGATGCTGAGGAGTATTTAGATTTTTGGGCTGAGGTTGCTAAACTCGATGTACCATTCTATTTACACCCGCGTAATCCACTTTTAAGTCAGCAATTGGGTATCAAAGATCATCCTTGGTTAATGGGTCCTGCATGGTCATTCTCAGTTGAAACAGGTGTACATGCACTGCGTTTAATCGGTTCTGGTTTATTTGATAAGTATCCAAATATTAATATTATTTTAGGACACCTAGGCGAGTTAATTCAAAATAATATTTGGCGTACATCGCATTGGGCTTCAGCGAATGGCCGAAATCCACTCGGTGTAAAAGCAGAAAAGCCATTTATTGATTATTTCCGTAAGAATTTTTATTTAACAACAAGCGGTAACTTCCGCACAATTACCATGAAAAATGCAATTGATGAAATTGGATCTGATCGCGTTTTATTCTCAAGTGATTATCCATTTGAAGATATGGAAGAAGCGACGCATTGGTTTGATCATGCCGAAATTGGTGAGAATGATCGAGAAAAAATAGGCCGTCATAATGCACACAAATTATTCAAGTTAAGCATTTAAAGTAGCTCAAGCCAATAACAACGACTGTTATTGGCATTTTTAATGCAGTAAAAGGATTTTATGATGAAAATAATACTAGATATACAGCAAGCCGTTGATACTAGAAAATTATCTCTGCAACAGTGGATAATATTTATACTTTGTTTTTTGGTGATTCTAGCAGACGGTATTGATACGGGGGTAGTCGGGTTTATCGCTCCTGCATTGTTAGATGATTGGGGGATCAGTAAAAATGATCTACGCCCAGTGATGAGTGTTGCCTTAATAGGAATGGCGATTGGAGCAATATTTGCAGGAATATTAGCAGATAAGATTGGAAGAAAATGGGTCATTATTGGTTCGCATTTATTTTTGGTGTTTTAACAATCCTGACAGGTACTTCAAATAACACGACTGAAATGGTGATATATCGATTCCTAACGGGATTAGGACTTGGTGCTGCAATGCCAAATGCCGCAACACTCGTATCTGAATATATGCCAGCACATCGCCGTGCATGGATGGTGAATTTATTATTTTGTGCGTTACCGCTTGGTATTACGATTGGTGGTGTTTTATCAGCAGGTCTGTTATCGAATCATGGCTGGAAAATGGTGCTCTATATAGGCGGGGCTATTCCTGTAGTGGTTGCCGTTGTATCGATTTTTCTTTTAAAAGAATCGCTACATTTTTTGATTAAAAAACAAGGACAAGTCGAAGCATTAGAAATTGTAAAAAATATACAGGGTAAATTTATCGATGCAAAATTAGTTCCTGTTACACCTCTAGATGCTGAATTAAATGAAAAAAATACCAATCCCGTTGGTCTTGTCGTCGGCAAGTTTATTGTACCCTCTGCAATGATGTGGCTCTGCTGCTTTATGAGTTTATTGGTATTTTATGTACTTACAAGTTGGATGCCCACGCTTCTTAAGGAATCAGGATTTACACCAGAACAGTTTAGTTTAGTCACAGCAGTTTTCCCATTTGGTGGTGTTGCAGGAACAATCCTCATTGGTTGGTTTATGAGTAAATATGACGTGAATAAAACCATCACTTTTGCATATTTTATATCAGCCGTATTATTCGTCATAACAGGATTTCTTACACAAAATATTTATTTACTCGCATTGTTTATTTTCTTAGCAGGTGCTGGTTTGGTTGGCGCACAATCCTCTTTGCCATCTTTAGCCGCGATATTTTATCCTGCAGAATGCCGTGGAGTTGGTGTTTCATGGATGCACGGATTAGGCCGTTTTGGTGCTATTTTCGGGGCATTTTTCGGCGCTTATATTTTCACATTTAATCTCGGTATGAGCGGTATTTTCTTCGTACTTGCAGTGCCTATTTTAATTTCGGCGCTAGCGCTTTATTTGAAAGGGCGTTATTCAACTTCTAACGTGACAATTCCTCAAACTTCAAAAGTTTAAATAAAAAAACAATAACGACTACCTCAATTATTTTCAGGTAGTCAGGATTTTTACACCTTAAAGATTTAAGTAAAAATAGGTACATATCATGAAGAATATATTTTTCCTTGGATTCGTCGGCCTCACGACTACGCTTCCCACAATTACAAATGCTGAATTTATCAAAGATCGTAAAATATCGTTAACGACAAAAAATTATTACTTTGATAGAGATTACATAAATAATGTTCCATATCCTGCAGCAAGAGATTGGGCTCAAGGTTTTATCCTCAATGCTAAATCTGGATATACCAGTGGAAATGTAGGCTTTGGTTTGGATGTTCTTGCTTTAGCAGGTTTTAATCTTATGGGAAATAACAAAGATTATGCTGCTTCAGGTTTATTGCCTGTAGATAGAAACAATGAGCGTCCTGATCAAACAGGAGAGTTGCGCTGGACCCTGAAAACCAAAGTAAGTGATTCGACAGTTCATATCGGGACACTTTCGCCGATGTTTCCAGTAATTTTTTCAAGTCCTGCACGGTTATTCCAACAGAATTACCGCGGTGTACACTTGCAGTTTAATGAAATAAAAGATCTTAAGCTTCATGGGTTATATGTCGATCGAGTCAATCATAGGGACTCAACGAACTATGAAAAAATTCGTATAGGAAATATCAATGGCCGATTTAAAACAGCTGCTGAGTCTTCAGGCTTATATATGCTTGGTGCTGAATATCAATTTAGTGAAGGCGTTAAAGCAGATCTATATTACGCAAATTTGCATGATGTATATTCTCAAAATTTTATTGGTGTCAAAACCAAACATAATGTCGGAATCGGTCATGTTCTTGGCGATTTTAGAGCGTTTCTCAGTGAAGATGCTGGAAAAGAATTAGCAGGGAAAATTGACAATCAGCATTTAAGTGGGATCGTCGGTTTAAATATTCAAAGTCATACTTTGAGTTTAGGATATATGCACTCTTTAGGTGATACCGCAATGCCAACATTGGGTCATGCTGAACCCGCAGTATTTATGGATAGTATAAGTGCTGATTTCACCAATCAAAATGAAAAAGTTATCAGTGTTCGATATGATTATGATTTTAAAGATACTGCTTTAAGTGGCTTAAAATTTATGGCGAGATATAGTCATGGAACTGATATTGAAATTCCTCGGTTAAAGGGGGAGTTATTTGAAGAAGACTCTTACGATTTTGATCTAAATTATCGCATACCTCGTGGAATGCTCAAGGGTGTTGGTATCCGTGCTCGCTATACGCGTTATCGTAATGATTTACCTAATGAGAGAATCGTATTCAGACCCGCCAATGAGACGAGGGTCAATGTTGATTACACGTGGCAATTTTAAAGCATAAAATAAATGGAATGTTATCGGCGGTTTGGCTTATAACATTCCAAGGAAATTCAATAATTAATATTGTCTTTGGTAAAGTTAATAAAATCTTTGACAACATCTCTCTTTTTTAATTTTGAATACACCATGTAAAGTGATAATTCAGATGAATGATTGTCTTTAAAACACTCAATTAATACACTATCTTCTAATTCTTGTTTCACCTCGTGATATAAACGATATCCGATACCAAATCCTTGAATCATCCATTGGTGTGTAACTTCAGCATTATTACTTTTTAAATAAGGGTGTACATGAATCTCAAATATTTCGTCATTTATGCTGTATTTCCAATCTTGATATATGTGACGATTTCTTATTAGGCAAATGCAGCGATGATTGAGTAAGTCTAAGGGATGTGTAGGATAGCCAAATTTATTAAAATATTTGGGTGAAGCACAGAATATACGTCTAGTGTCGAGTAAAACCTCTGAGTTGTAGATTACATTATTGGGTTGTTCGAGTTGAAAAAGGATATCGAGTTCATTTTCGACAAGATCCATTTTCGAGTCAGAAAGAATGAGTTCGATTTCTAGATTTGGATGCGGTACGCTGAATTTTGCTATTAAATCACCTAACTTACTGCGACCAAGATAATTTAAGCTACCAATACGTAATTTACCTGCAAAAGAATTCACATTTTGAGAAACTTCGTCATGAACTTGTTTCATTAAAGATGATATGTAAATACTACGATCTAATAATAATTTACCAGCCTCTGTTAAATCAAATTGTCTAGCAGATCTGTTAATAAGCCTCTTACCATAAAAATATTCAAGTTTTGCTAACTTTCTACTTACTGTTGGCAGGGGAATATCCATTTCAATGGAAGCACGCGTCATTGATTTTGATGAGGCTAATGTTATAAAGAAATCTAAATCACTAATTTCATCTTGCATAATTTGCTTTCCGTAGCATAAATCAATTTAATTTTTGCATAGCACACCTTTGTCCAAAATATAATCGATGCTTTTTAAAATTAAATTTGAAGTGTTTGATGAGTTGTTAACTTTTTATTTTTTTCAAAAATCCCATTTTCATTAAAATTTAAAAATAACGATTTGACTTACAATGGTCATTATAACAGTAGTTAGGATGAGTATGAGGAAAATTAATATTTTGAAAAATATAAATTTAATTCATAAACTGTAAATAAAATTGAATAAAAAAGTGTTATGGCTAAATATGTCATAGAAAAATATAATATTAAATATAGAAACCTATTTCTCTTGGTATTTTTAGGTTCAAAGTTAATTATTTTAGCCAATCACAAGTCGAATGTAACTTTGAAAGTTTATGCACTTTTCCAATCAAAATTTTATATCAACATACTTAGAAGAAAATTTACCTTCTATACAATTGTTTTTTGACTATTATTCTTGAGAAATTCAATTTTTCCGCTGAGGATCATTTGAAAGCATGATGGCTTCAAACTATCTTACTAACTCAGTATTTTCTAAAAAATCCTGGTCTCGAATGTTTGCTAAAATTACGAAGAGATGTAAGCAATAATATAATTACAAGTACAATTTGAAAATCACGCACATTACAAATAAGGTATGATACGTAGCGATGACTTTCACTATTTTGAGTTGAGTATACTTGATGAAAAAAATATTAATGTTGCTGATCAGTCCTGTAATTGCTGGTTCTGTTTATAGCGCTGAAGATTGGTCGAAAAAGCCTCAATCCTATGTATTTTTACAAAATGAAGAATCTCAATATGGGAATAACAATAGTGAACATATTGATTTTTTTGAGTTGTCAAAGCAACAAGAGCAAGATCGTATCGCTCAACGTGAGGTAAATGTCGCAAAAATGTATGAAAGTCGGGCAAATACTTCTAATATGAGTCCATTTGAAAGATCTCAATATCTTCTGAAAAATAACGATACTTATGCTTTGAATGCACATGAAAATGAACAGCAGTTAAAATCATTGCAAAAGGCACGCAATAGAGGGGTAATTTCAGAGCGCGATTATCAACAGAAAATGATTAAGCAAAATCAGATGCCTTTAGAACAGAAAAATAATCAACTTAAATATTCAATCCCTGTAGGGGAGTGATGATGAATATCTTTAAGTGTGATTGGTGTTGAACGGGTTTTCTAATGAGTTATGCTTTTAAAGATTAATAATTGGAAAGCTGGTGCCACTTTTTATTTAGTCTCTACAAGTGAATAATAGTTGGGATCTTGTTGGGTAGAATCTAATTAAAAACTAAACCTTCTTTGGAGTGTTTGGTTTTTTAATTAATTATTAGTAACTTATATAAACTTTAAAGTAGATCAAGCTTAATAAAATTATGAATATATTTAAGTTAGCGCGTAGAATTTCACTTGTTGTAGCTGGCCTTGCAATTATTTATGCAATTTATTATGCGACAACGTATAAACCATACTTAATGGTTAGTTACTCCATTTCAGATCCATTATCTAAGCCGATAAAAATAAAAAATGAAGAATTATGTCCTGAAAAAGGTGAATATGTAAATTTTATCAGATCAACAAAGCTAGGTGCCCCTTATATAGTCTATATTTGCTTATTACCAATAGCGTTTGGAGAAGATCAGCAATTGTTGATTCCTTATAAGGTTGATAGTGACAATACGATATATGGGGCAGAAAACTTCAGTGCTGAAGTTCACAACTATAAAAAGAAAGTTGAGGACAGTTTTGTTTTATCTAAAACAGAAAATGCTTCTATTGAAAGAGATACTTCTCATTTGTATTGGAAAAATTGGATAAAAGTTCTTTTATTTCTAATTTTTAGCTTACTTGTATTCCGTAGACTCATATGGTTCATAGGGCTGATTGTTAGGCGAAAAATGGAAATTCCAAGTGGAATGGATAAAAAACCAATGTGTGATATTTAGATTAAATTTTACAAAAACATTTAACCAAGTGGTTTTTATTGGGCGTATTTTGTGAGAAATGAAAATTTGAATATTATAGAATTTAGCTATCACATAGGTAGTTTAGAAATGGAACATAGTGAATCTCAGTTATCATGATTTCTTCAATAGGCAGCTTAATCAAACCACCCAACTTATTGGGGGCAGGTCATAAGATGCTTTTTGCTTGATTTTGCATAGCCCTCAGAGTAGGGGGCTACTTAAAATTTAGAGAAAGTGATGGTTCACTGGATGCTTACGGCTTTACTGAATTAAACCAATAATTATGCATGGCTTGTAAAAATTCTGGTTGTACAGAATATCCTGATGTATCACCAATAATTTCATCATAATCAAACTCATTAAACAATGGAAACACCCCAGCTTTCGCTATCTAACAATTCATCTCTATGATGTGAACTGTATTTATGTGCATTGATTACTTGATTCAATGAAATATCGTTATTATTTTACATTATTAATTTTCCTTAAATCACTGACAGCTCCTCACAAGGAATGTGCTATCGGAAGATTGCAACTGAGTTAGAAGTATCCAAGTTGATTGTTGCTATGGGGATACAATTTCCAGTTGAGCCTAAATCAGATATAAGCTCATTTGAAATTATAGGTTTAAGCTACTCTATTTCTTCTTTTTATCGCAACCGATTACTATGGCATCGGTGATGATGTTCGTTTTATCGGTGTACAGGGTGATATTGCAAAAGTAATCGATAACAGTCCGATTTTCTGTATATCCAGTCTTCCGATATACTGGTTCGCTACCAACTGGCATTTGGCCAACCACGCCGCCGCCACCGATTCCAACCATGGTCGTCTTTTGGCCAATATACTCAACACCTGTCTGCACGAAAACTTTTTCTGGTGTTACATGAGTCTGCACTCGATTCCACCCATAGAAGCCACCACTACCATACGACGATGGACCTAGACCATGATCAGGTTTGCCAAATATTTTAAATGCATTACTGGCTGGTTGCCCGACTAGTTTTTGTGCAGCCACTTCGACTTCATTGGGTTTGGTGGCCAAGGTGGCGCAAGCGCTGATACTAAGCACCATGAGGGTGACACAACTATATTTGAATAAAGGCATGGAAAAGACTCCTAAAATAATCAATGTTATACGTACAGAGCAGAGCGAGATATTAATTCATCATAATTTATTATTTGGTATATATTTCACACGATTATATCGCGTAATTATTAATAGTCAAAAGCCCATCCCCACTAAAATAGTTTAGTGTCAATTTTCCTCTACTCATAGTCCATTGATGATCTTTTTAGAAGGCGCGATCCTCGTATTGAGCGCTGTTTTGAATAAACTTTATTATATTGGGGTTGTTGATTAATATATTGATTTAATTCAAAATATTTCATAAATATCAAGTTGTGATGAGCATGATCATCAGGATAAAAATAAGTAATGCCAATTCAAAATTTGAGTTTAGTGATGAATTGTTCTAAGATTTAGAACGACTAAAAGTTAATTTATAAATGATAGATATTTCACAAAATAATTTACGGCATGGATGAAAAATTTTGGCTAAATACAATAGACCGCAGATCATACAATTTTTTATATCGTTAATTTCTCTTACTCTATTTTCTTTAACGATGTCAGGTGTTGCGCATGCTGAGGGGAATTGTCCTCCGGGCTATTATCCTGTCGGTGGTCAAGGTGTACAAGGCTGTGCGCCTATTCCGAATTATGGAAGCAGTGGGGGATATTCAGCTCCAAGCTACCGGACACCAAGTACAGAAGGTTATGTCGCTTCGGGTACAAATGGTGTAATCGGTGTTGCTACTGCAAAAATTTTTCGCGGAAAGTTAGAAGAGAAAGCATTGCAAGCTTGTGAAAAAAAAGGTGGGACTGATTGCAGAATATGGTTTACCTATGATGACAATCATTGCGCGACTATAGGGCAAGCTGAAGGAACAAATAGATTGTATAAAGCACGAACAACGGCAGGTGAAGTAAGCGATGTTGTTCCAATGTTAGTCCCAGGAAGTAGAAAAGCTTTAGGACGGAAAAAAGTTTTGGAGGCATGTCGTTATGATGGTTTCCCAGAGGCCCAATGCAAAATTATTTATGAAGATTGCCGTAGGCTTAATCTTCCATAAGCGTTTTATTTTGTGATTAAAATATGAAATACAAAGCTTGGGAAGACGTTTACGGAGTCGAGCTGAAATGTTTTTTGGGGATAAATAAACCACCTTCGGGTGGTTTTTGTTTAATGGATGATTCTAGCTTAGCACTAGAAATACCTGCTATTTCGTATAAGCATCATTTTGATAATGGGTAAGTTTTGAATTAGGGTGATCAAGTTTTGTATTGTTTCTTTCTTATGCTTTAATATCAATGTAATGAATGGGTAGAAGACTTGTGCTAGAAACATTAGAGTGGACTTTACCTGATTCTGTCTATGCCCCATATGATTATGAATTAAATAAAGATACAGATTTTAAAAAATTGAATCCTGAGCAACAGGCTAATATTTTAGCTGATTATTTTGGATTAATTGAAGGATATAATCAGATTAATTTCAGTTTAGCTTGGCGAAATCATAAAGCCGATAATTCACAATATATAAGACAGGTAATGCAACTGATTATAAGTAATCCTACAGGATATACACTGGCTTCTAATTCTACTCTGACACCACTAGTTCCTTTAATTTTTTTAATTTACTGAATTATAATCTCATGAAAAATATTAATTTATTAAGTATTTTTTTAATATCAATAATGTTAATTGGCTGTAAAGAGAAACGGGTAGCTGATTTCCAATATGAAATATTAGAAGATAAGAACATTTGTTCATTAAAGCCCCAAGAAATTTATGATTCTAATGAATTTTCAATGTTTGATACATCATTTAAAAATGAAAGTGGAAGTTTCAATGGTGAATTATCAACCAAAATATATGCACAAAGTTTAGAAAATTTATCTAATAAAGATAGTAAATATATTTTCTGTTTTTCAAAAGATATGCTTATGTCAAATTATTTAGAGACTCAGATCCGTATTGAGTTAAAAAAAGGAAAATCCTTTAGACAATATGAATTTATAAATTACTTCTGTCTAAGTAAAAAAAATTCAATTATGAATTTCAATAGTCGGGATAAGAGTATACAAGAATGCTGATTTTCGGAAAATTACCATAATACAGGTGACTTGAAGCCTTATTTTCAATACCAATATTTTACTCGAAGCCGTTCCAGAGTTTAGCACGCTGGAACAGTTTTATCGAATAAGTCTTAAGTTTTTAGAAATGGGCTTTGATCTGTTTATCTGCCGTTCTGCATCGTATTCTTTGCTGTTCTATAGGTAAACCAATGAGTTCATCATAAGCATTCATTACCTGTTCATCTGTAGGGTCAATCTGTTCACGGGAAACCTTACATTTCTTTTGATTTTTTAAAAACAAAGCACTTAAGCTTTTTCCGTAAGTTGAATTTTCATCTTTATCACAAAGACTACTAAGAGCAACTAAACGAGCAAATTTTAATTGTTGAGCTTGGATTTGACATGATGATTTGGATTTTGGTAACTCAGCCCAAGTTCCACCACTAATTAAGAGGGTGAGAAGTAGGAATTTTTTCATTTTTTGATCGTTTATTTTGTTTATTCAATGATAGATTTTTTATTGGAAATAACAAGATTGAGCTACTAGGAAATTAGAAAACTAACTTTTATTTTTTATTGAATAGTTAGTAAATTTTTATCGGATTTATTTCATATAACTCATTTTCTGTTCTATATTTTATTTTCAAAATAACAAGGAATGGATAATGAAAAAATTAACAATAGCACTAGCAACTGGATTGATGAGTATGAGTGGGTGGAGTGCTTGTACTTATAATTTTGATGCGACACAAGTTCAAATATCTGCAGTTTTCTCAGGATTTCAGAGATTCCCCAATATAGTTGGACAAAAGACATCATTTACAACAGCTGTCACTCCAGAGAACTCTCAACAGATGTATATTGCAGCAAATGGTAATGCAATTTCAGGTCAAAGTAATGGTAGTGCTGTTCCACAGAGTGGAATCTTCGCTTATGAATACAAGATTAAAGTGCCAACAACCTTGCTTCCTAATAATGAACAGATATTTATGTATCCTAATTATGCTGATGCTTATTACGATAATGGAAAAGGTCAAATAGTAGCTCTATATGCAAATCATTTACTCGGTAGTACCACTCCAAATAAAGTCACAATTGGCGTGGGGAGTACTGTTGATGGTGCAACAGGTATGATTGAGCTGCCTTTGACAAGTACAACTGATGGATATCAAAAAATTGGTATATATGTAAACCAAGATACAAAGCAGGTTGGTGTTATTTATAATGGTGTTAATAAGGGTTACGTTTCAACAAATCCAAGTAAGATTAATAGCTTAGCTTTTACAAATGGAATGGCTTACTATGGAATAGATTCGACCTCACCTAATATTGGAAAGGTCCATTCAGTAGAACTTATTACTGATAAAAATCAATTCCAATTTACTTATCCAACAGGTACGAAAGATATTTGTGGAAATGTAATTTAAAATATTGTTGTAATGTAAAACTCTTCGATTTTCATAAATGAAAAACGAGTTTTAGTGATTTTAAACAATTAGGCCTAGTCAGACAATATGGCCATATATTAAGCGACAGTCAGTTGAGATAAACGTTTTTTCCTCACATCCATGCCTGATGAAATTCATCAGGCATGGATTGACGCTATTTCGAGACGAGATGATTAGAATTTGTATTGATAATTGATAAAGAAACGATTTTCTGTAAAATCACTTCCATAATCTTGCTGGTAACGTGTAAATAAGTGCTGTAAAGACAGTCCTTTTAGTGCAGGTTGCTGAAAATTATAGGTGGTCAGAACATCAAGTTCGGACTCTTTATTTTTATCACCATTAATCATTTTAATATCCCGCCCAACCGCATATTTTGCAATGCTGTTTAAACCGAGGATGTAATCTTTAAAGTCATAACCATAAACAAAATGCCATGATTTTTCATTTTCTTTAAAAAAGCCGGTGACATTCCAGTTAATAAAATAAAGCTCAGGTAAAAAACCATCAGGCAAAGGGTAGGCGTCCCCAATAATTCGTTGATAACCGACACCTAAAGTGTGATTGTTCAGTTTCAATGTTTCCAATAAACCTACATTTTGGCTATCAATGTCTAAAGCACTGCTATTATCTTGTGAATTAAAATATCGTAATTTTGAATGCAGGGCGATATTGTCAGCAATTGGGTATCGATGCTCCACACCTAAATAGTGTTTATCATATAAATTTTCTAAATGCCCATAGTAATAATTGATATTAAAATCTTTATTCACATCATAAGATAAATTCAGGTAATCCAATCCATCTGAATAATGTTTTATACCTTTCTGCGTATAAGAAAATTTATAAAAATCTTCCTCATTGCGAGGAGAGTTTTTCGACACATGACCAAGTTCGACTTTCAGTTTTTCCTGAATTGGAAATTTTAAGTTCACACCTTGATAAGTCGTTAAAAGCTGACGGCTTGTGTCGATTGCGGTCATGGGTAAATTGAGCCATAACTCACCGACTCTCAATTCTGCCTGATCATATTTAAGTTTAAGTGTACCCCCATATTTTAAATAGTCTGCTGCTTGTTCTTGTTTGACTGGGTCAAAAGGCAATACGGTATCATTGACATGTTTGTCATTGCTTAGACGTACCGCATATTGCACTGAACCATCAACGCCAATTTGCAGAGGATGTTTTAAAATTTCAATGGGTGTGTCATAAAATTGTGAGTGATAAAATAATGATACGCCTTGTGACCAACTCCCCGAATCTTTGACATTTTCTTGGTCAAAATTGCGATCAATATAGGCATTTTTTAAAGTTAATTTCCATTCATCTTTGGCTAACGCTAGTTGTGTAAAAGCACAAGTATTAATGAATATGAGCGTAGTAAAAATCTTTGTAAATGGTGTATTGAATAACATAAGGCATCCTTGACTTAAGTTTATTTCCAGATGAAAGGTGATTTTTTCTGGGTTTCTTCAGCATCAGGTTCTAAAGCAATACCTGTACGGTCTTTAAAAATACAAATCGCTAAAAAAGCAATCACGGACATCACGGTTAAATATGCACTGACTAAATAAATGCCGTTTACTTTGCCAATTAATGCTGCTGCAATTAATGGCGCGAATGCACCGCCAATGATCGAGCCAATCGCATAAGTGATGGATATACCCGAAAAGCGAATAGAAGCAGGGAAGAGTTCAGAATAAAAGACAGCTTGCACACCATAGGTGATTCCAATACCCATTGATAATAAGGCTAGACCAGACATGATGTAGCTATAGTTACCTGTACTGATCAGTGGGAAAAGCACCAGAGCGGTAATGATTTGAATCAATGAACCGAAAATATAAACTGGTTTACGTCCAAATTTATCTGAAAGCACTGCAGATAACCAAGTAAAGAAGGTCCAAATAACGGCAGAAATACTGATCAAGGTCAAAATGATTGGACGCTCTAAATTTAGACCATTTGGATTGGTGGTAAAGCTTTGAATAAAGCCACCAGCAGTCATGTAGCCCAGCGCAGTTGTACCAGCTATCAATAATGCTGAGCTAAAAATGACTTTTTTATACTGTCCAAAAAGTTCACGGATCGGTTTCTGCGTGGTGCCTTTCTGTTTTAATTCCTCAAAAATAGGGCTTTCTTCAACAGAACGGCGAATCCAGTAGCCTAAAGCAAAGAGGAAAATACTGCATATAAATGGAATTCTCCAACCCCATGCTAAAAACTCTTCTCCTGGTGAAACATAGCCAGTCATGATCACTAAAACCAGTGATGCCAGTAATAAACCAAGTGGAACACCGAGTTGTGGGAATGAGCTAAATAATCCACGTTTGTGGGTTGGTGCATGTTCAACGGCCATCAATACAGCGCCGCCCCATTCACCGCCTGCGGAAATTCCTTGTAAAATACGCAGTAAAATTAAAATGATAGGCGCGATGATACCCACGCTGTCGTAAGTGGGTAATAAGCCAATTAGGGTTGTGGTTCCACCCATCATGATTAACGTAGCGGCTAGAACGGTTTTACGTCCAAACTTATCGCCAAAATAACCTGCGATAAATGCGCCAAAAGGCCGAAAAATAAAACTGATCCCTACAGATGCAAAAACCAACAGGGTGGCAAAGGCTGGACCTGCGGGTTTAAAAAACAGTTGATTAAAAACTAAGCCTGCAACAGCGGCATAAATAAAATAGTCATACCACTCTATTGTGGTCCCAACAATCGTTGCTATCGCAATTTTGCGAGTACGTGATGCCGATGAAGTAGGAAGTGCAAGCGTCGAGCCGTGCAATTCTGCTTGAGAGTTTTCCATAGCTTTTCCTTTTTGTATTTCACTTATGCTTCAATCTATTCTTGGTTTTTTGATTGAAACAAAATCCTTGTCGTATTGACTCATCATGAATCAATCGAATAATTATGCTTGAATATTTTTTAAATGGATACATTATTTTTTAAATAAAATAAAAATGGTATCTTTTTAATTTAAATTGGTAATGTTTTTAATTTTAAATAATGATATTAAAATATTTTAAATCAAATAATTGTGAGTTTTGTTGAAGTATTGGTTTGTTTTTTATTTGTAATTTGATACTAAAATTAATTAAATTATGATTTTTGGTATCTTTTTAATGTCTTTTATTCAGTCTTTTGCAACAAGAAAACCCAAATAAACTGATTTGGGTAAATATGATTTTGCAGACGAAGTTGAATCAGGTTTTGTATAAACCCTTATAAGTTATATCTTCACTCAGTCATCCAATCGGTTCAGCTGTAATGTGTGCTGTCGTGTTATCAATCAACGTTGTATCCGTGTGAGCAATCACCTCATCTAAAGTTATTTTGGTCGTGTTTAATTCCATGAATTTTATCTTTATTTAGGCAAATACATCATCACGACCAACAATGTGATTTATTAATGCCGAGATCGCTAACTGAAATTGCATCTGTTCAGTATTTATTCTGAGATAATTTATTCTAGGATATGTTTAAAAAACTCCCCTAAAGCCTAGCTTGATTGCCACACAATGACTGAGGCTAACTTTGGAAATTTAGGGGAGCTGATTCAATAAAAATTAGTTTTAAACAGACATTTAATTAGTCGCGATTGACTAAGGTTAAAATATCGTAAGTGGCAACTAATTCATGACGCTGGTTTTTTACTTTAATGTCCCAAACAACAACGCCGTGGGCTTTTTGGCTTGGGTCTTGTAAAGGCTTCGGAGTTTTTTGTTTACAGGTTAATTCGACTTGAATGGTATCTCCGATTTTAACAGGCTCTACAAAACGTAAATTGTCCATCCCATAGTTTGCAATCACTGGACCTGGTGCCGCATCTACAAATAACCCCGCAGCAGCGGATACGATAAAATAGCCATGCGCAACACGATCACCAAATATTGAGTCAGCCGCAGCAATTTTATCCATATGTGCATAGAAGTGATCTCCACTTAAGCCAGCAAAATTGACAATATCAGCTTCTGTCACAGTACGGCGAGCAGTCAATAGGCGTTCACCGATACGTAATTCATCAAATGATTTTTTAAAGGGATGAACTCGATCTTCAAAAATCTCTGAACCAATAGTCCAACTATGACCAATTTGTGTCATGGCTTTGGGTGAACCTTGGATCGCTGTGCGTTGCATATAATGTTTTACCGCACGTAAACCACCTAATTCCTCACCACCACCAGCACGACCTGGACCGCCATGAACTAAGTAAGGAAGAGGCGAACCATGACCTGTACTTTCTTTGGCATTTTCACTATCTAAGATATGTACACGACCATGCCAAGGTGCAATTTTGGCAATGATCTGCTCTACATTTTCATCCGCATTGCGCACCACAGAAGCAACTAAACTACCTTCACCCCGTGCAACTAAATCAGCCAGCTCTTGAAGGTTTGCATAAGGCATTAAAGTAACAACTGGACCAAAAGCTTCTATTTGATGAATGGTCGTGGCTTGGCTTGGATTTTTACAGACTAAAACCGTCGGTGGATAAAACGCGCCTTGTTCAGGATTTTCAGCTTGAATGGTGAAATCTTGACGAAGGTGGCTACCAAATACAATTTCAGCCTCTTGATTGAGTTGCTCTACTTTTTCAGCCACATCATGTTTTTGTTTTACACTGGCTAATGCCCCCATAGTGACATTTTCACGTTCAGGATTACCCACGACCACATTTTTTAATTTTGTGATTAACCGTGTTTGTACTGTTTCAAGTAACTCTAGGGGAACAAAGGCACGACGGATTGCAGTACATTTTTGCCCGGCTTTTGTGGTCATTTCACGAAAGACTTCTCGTACAAATAGATCGGTTGTTTCCGTAGATGCCTGTTGAGTCAAAATAGCACTATTAACAGAATCTGCTTCCATGGTAAATGGAATTGAATAATGATTTAAATGCGCTGTTGCGCGTAATTTTTGCCCAGTGGACGCAGAACCTGTAAACGTTACTGTGTCTTGAGGGTTTAAATGTTCAAATAAATCATAAATTTGACCGCAGATAAGCTGTAATGCACCTTCTGCTAAGATGCCGCTAGCCAAAATGTCTTTGACAACAGCGTGGGCCAATTCTGCACCTTCCGTGGCCGGTTTAACGATACATGGCACACCCGCCAATAATGTAGGGGCAATTTTTTCTAACATTCCCCAAATTGGAAAATTAAAAGCATCAATATGCACAGCGACACCAGCCTTTGGGCTAAGAATATGCTTTGCACCAAAGGTGCCGTTTTTAGACAGCGGAATCCAAGCATCTTCAACCAAGGCGGTTTCATCGCTGAGTTCACGACGAACTAAACTCGAATAGGCGAATAAAGTTCCGATCCCACCCTCGATATCAATCCAAGCATCTTTACGGGTACAACCTGTTGCTTTGGCGAGTTCATAATAGCTTTCTTTGCGTTCCAGCAAATATTGAGCGACTTGTTTTAATGCATTGGCACGTTGATGAAAAGTCAGTGATGCAAGTGCAGCACCTTTTTGTTTTGCATAATCAACAATGGCTTGCGTGTTGATTCCTTGACTACTCACTTGATAAATGGCTTCACCAGTTATCGCATGATAGACAGTACGGAAGTCTTGCTGAGCGATATATTCTTGTCCATAAACCAAAGAGCTTAATGTTTTAATCGCAGGCTGCGTGGTTGATTTTGTGGTCATTTCATCGGGTTCCGTATGGGGTATTGCCGTATCTAAATCAAGCATTACTCAAACTCCTTTTGTGATACGTTTTAGATGGTTTTCTATTTTTAGTGACTCATAATTTGTCTTTTAAATTTAAAAATGTCAAATTTTTTTAGCTTAATATTGTGATTTTAAAAATATAATAAAAATAATTTTAATTAAAACAATTATTTAGAAAAGTAAATTTTAAAATAATTATGATACATAAAAATATGTATTGATTTTTTATTTGTATCGTTTTAATTTAAATAGCATAACACTTGGGATAAGTGAGGACACAATGAATAATCATCAACAATATTTCGATCAATCTCTCGAAAAGGATATTTCGATTGAACCTAAAGATTGGATGCCAGATGCATATCGTAAAACTTTAATTCGTCAGATTGGACAACATGCACATTCAGAAGTTGTGGGAATGTTACCTGAGGGCAATTGGATCACGCGTGCACCAAGCTTAAAACGTAAAGCTGTTTTACTTGCTAAAGTTCAAGATGAAGCAGGGCATGCATTGTATTTATATAGTGCGGCTGAAACCTTGGGTGCCGATCGTGATGACATGATGGATAAACTCATTGCTGGACAGATGAAGTATTCATCAATTTTTAATTATCCAACCTTAACTTGGGCCGATGTTGCTGCCATTGGCTGGTTGGTTGATGGTGCGGCAATTGTCAATCAAGTTGCGTTATGTCGTACCTCTTATGGTCCCTATGCACGTGCCATGGTGCGTGTATGTAAAGAAGAAAGTTTCCATCAACGCCAAGGCTTTGAAGCCATGATGCAGTTGGCAAATGGGACACCTGAGCAAAAACAATTAGCACAAGATGCAGTGAATCGTTTTTGGTGGCCTGCACAAATGATGTTTGGTCCGAGTGATGACAATTCTCCAAACAGCGCGCAAAGCATGCAATGGAAAATTAAACTCTTTAGTAATGATGCACTCCGTCAAAAATTTGTGGATAACACGGTACCGCAAGTTTTACAGCTGGGTTTGACTGTGCCAGATCCTGACTTACGTTTTAATGAAGCAACAGGACATTACCAGTCTGGTGAAATTAATTGGGACGAATTTTTTGACATTCTTGCAGGTAAAGGCCCATGTAATCACGAACGTATCGAAGCACGCCGTAAAGCGTGGGAGGGTGGCAAATGGGTACGTGATACCGCTGTGGTCTATGCACAAAAAAAGCAACAACAAGCTGCTGCCAAAGTTGCTTAGTTCAGCGTTTTAGTCAAATTTAATAAGGATTTTATGATGGACAATAAAAATAACTGGTCGCTATTTGAAGTTTTTGTACGAAGTAAACAAGGTTTAAGCCATCGTCATGTGGGTAGTTTACGTGCGCCAGATGCAGAAATTGCACTCCAGAATGCCCGTGATGTTTATACCCGTCGCAATGAAGGGATCAGTATTTGGGTGGTGAAATCTGAATGGATTACTTCATCTCAACCTGATGAAAAAAATGAATTTTTTGATCCAGCATTAGACAAGGTATATCGTCATCCGACGTTTTACCATATTCCAGATGGCATTGAGCATATGTAAGGGGGACGAAGATGAGTCATTCAGTATTTGCACAGTTCCTATTGCATTTGGGTGATAGCCAACTGATTTTATCGCATCGTTTGGCCGAATGGTGTGGTCATGCGCCTGAGCTAGAGCTGGATATTGCATTAGCCAATATTGGTTTGGATTTGCTAGGTCAAGCCAGAACATTGTTAAGTCTTGCGGGTGAAGAGGAAGGTTTAGGTCGTGACGAAGATCAATTGGCATTTTTCCGTAACGAACGTGAATATCGCAATTTATTGTTATGTGAACAACCCAATGGTGACTTTGCACAAACCATGGTACGCCAGTGGTTAATGGATCATTATCATCATTTGTTATTTGCTGCATTAAGCCATAGCCAACACAAAGCCTTAGCTGCATTTGCGCTGAAATCATTACGTGAAGTGAAATATCACTTACGTTTTTCTACTGCTTGGATGGAACGTTTAAGTTTAGGGACAAGCGAAGCACATGCAAAAACCCAATTAGGTTTAAACGAATTGTGGCGTTTTAGCAAAGAATTATTTGTCTTAACCACCGAAGAACAAGGCTTGGTGACTGAAGGCTTAATTCCAAATATTGAACCTTTAAAAGCGCAATGGCTGGATGTCGTAACAGTTGAACTGCAACGTTTTGAGCTTAGTTTACCTGAAACAGGGGCGTATCGTAGTGGTGCAAAACAAGGCCTGCATACCGAACATTTAGGTTTCGTTTTGGCTGAATTGCAATATATGCAACGTACTTATCCCAATATGAGTTGGTAAGTTCAGCTTTTCACAAGGAGTGAAGCACATGAATTTAATTCGACAATTTAGCGATGATTGCTGGGATATTTTACAACAGATTTCTGATCCTGAAATTCCAGTGTTATCGGTTGTGGATTTAGGCATGATTCGCGGGGTGGAGTTGGATCAGGACAATAATATTGTGGTTCGACTTACACCCACCTATAGCGGTTGCCCTGCAACAGACGTGCTGAAAGATGAAATCGTACACGTGTTTACTGCAAAAGGTTTCACACCGATTCAAGTTGTGGTGGATTTATCTGAAGCTTGGACCACCGATTGGATGAGCCAAAATGGCAAAGACAAGCTGAAACAATATGGTATCGCACCTCCGAAAGGCGAGGCACACAGTTGTGGTACACATGTCGCATTAACCGATGGGATTGAATGTCCGCATTGCCACAGCATACACAGCAAATTATTAAGCGAATTTAGTTCTACTGCATGTAAAGCCTTATATCAATGCCAAGACTGCTTAGAACCATTTGACTATTTCAAATGCATTTAAGTTGAACATTGTTCAACAGTTTGAAAAGTTAAAATGAAAGAGGGATTTTCACATGAGTCAATTTGTACCATTAACCATAAAATCAATTACGCCCCAAACTGAGCAGGCGATTTGTATTGCGTTTGATCTTACCCCAGAACAACAACAGCGCTTTCAGTATCAACCAGGGCAACATTTAACCATTCGCCATTTAACAGAAAGTGGTGAAATTCGTCGTTGTTATTCGATTTGTAGTGATGTTCAAGAAGATATGAGTATCGCGATTAAAAAAATTGATCAAGGTCAATTTTCAACTTGGGCAAATGACAATTTAAAAGCTGGTGATCAACTTGAAGTAATGCCACCGCAAGGGATTTTTTTCCAAAAAGTTGCTAAAACTGGAGGAAAAAACTACTTAGGATTTGCCGCAGGCAGTGGAATTACCCCAATTTTGTCCATTATAAAAACAGTGTTATTACAGCAACAAGCTGCCAGTTTTACTCTGATTTATGGCAATCGTACTTGGAAACAAACCATGTTTGCTGAGCAAATCATGGATTTAAAAGATCGTTTTAAAGAGCGTTTTCAATTGATCAATGTCTTCTCTCGTGAAATGAATGACAGTGCTTTGTTTAATGGTCGGATTGATGCTGAAAAACTGCAATTATTATTTAAAGCAAATCTGATTCATGCTGAATTTGATCATTGTTTTGCCTGTGGCCCCAATGAAATGATGGAGGCCGTCGAAACGGTTTTACCTGAATTTGGCATTGAACGCAGCAAAATTCATACTGAACGTTTTAATACTGGGGCTGTGAAAAAAGCCACAGCGCAGCATATTGGCAATCGTAATGAAGAAAAAGTCAATATTGTGCTGGATGGGCGCGAGTTGATCATTGAAGTCGCCAAAGAAGATGACAGTATTCTAGATGCTGCATTACGTGCCGGTGCTGATTTACCTTATGCATGTAAAGGTGGCGTGTGCGCAACCTGTAAATGCAAAGTACTTGAAGGCAAGGTCGAGATGGCAATTAACTATAGTCTTGAACCTGAAGAACTTGCAAAAGGTTATGTACTCAGCTGTCAAGCATTGCCGACGACTCCAAATGTGCGTTTGAGTTTTGATGAATAAAACGGAATAACATTGGAGCAAAGAGATGGATTTCTTAAAAACCAGTTTAGTGAAAACAGGCGTGATGCTTATCGAGTTAAATCGTCCAGAAAAACATAATGCGCTAAATAATGCCACCTTAAAACAACTTGTGGATGTGCTGCAAGATTTAGAGCGGGACCAACGTATTAAAACCGTTGTGATTACTGGTAATGAAACATGTTTTGCAGCGGGTGCTGATCTAAAAGAATTGGCAGCCCTTGATGTGGTGACAATCCAGCAAGATCATCGTCCGCTACTATGGAAACACATTGATGAGTTTTCAAAACCAATCATTATGGCGATCAATGGCTTTGCCTTTGGTGCAGGCTTTGAGCTCGCCTTGCATGGCGATATTGTGCTGACTGGTGAAAATGCACAATTTGCCTTACCCGAAATTGGTTTGGGTATGTTGCCGGGTGCAGGTGGTACACAGCGTTTAGCACGTTTGGTCGGACAGCAATTGGCCATGCGTTGGGCAATGACAGGGGAACGTATTTCTGCAGCGCTTGCATTACAACATGGCATTAGTAGCCAAATTTGTCCAAGCGCACTGACGGTGCAATATGCAATTGAACTGGCTGAAAAAATTGCCAAACAAGCGCCATTGGCAATTCGTGTCATTAAACAATCGTTGAAATCCATCCATGAAGTGACTTTAAGCCAAGGCTTGAAGCAAGAACGTCAGCAT
The DNA here is from genome assembly GCF_059422385.1 of Acinetobacter sp. GW821-FHT01E09. NCBI lineage: Bacteria > Pseudomonadati > Pseudomonadota > Gammaproteobacteria > Moraxellales > Moraxellaceae > Acinetobacter > Acinetobacter sp. GW821-FHT01E09. The sequence continues at coordinate 3,675,578 of NZ_JBWKWU010000001.1, read as the reverse complement.
TTTGTCTGGCTTACGGCAACTCAAGACCGTAAGGAAGGTATTGATGCATTTTTTGAAAAAAGAAAACCAGAATTTAGAGGTGTGTGATGGATTACCAAACCATAATTGTTGAAGAAAAAAATGCAGTTGGCTATTTAACTTTTAATCGCCCAAAGCAACTGAATAGTTTTAATGAAACGATGCATCATGAAGTATCACAAACGTTAAAGGCCTGGGCCAAAGATTCAAATATTCGCACGGTGGTGATTTCAGCCGAAGGTCGTGGTTTTTGTGCAGGGCAGGATTTAGCTGATCGAGTGGTTGATCCCAATGCAGACGCACCTGATTTGGGGATATCGATTGAAAAATATTACAACCCATTAATCAAATTGATTACAGAAATGCAGAAACCCGTGATTTGTGCAGTAAATGGTGTGGCGGCTGGAGCAGGTGCAAATATTGCCTTGGCCTGTGACATTGTTCTTGCCGCAAAATCTGCATCATTTATTCAAGCCTTTTGTCGCTTAGGTTTGGTGCCTGACTCGGGAGGCACTTGGTTTTTACCCCGTTTGGTTGGACGCGCGCAGGCAATGGGTTTGGCAATGCTGGGTGATAAAATTCCTGCTGAAAAGGCAGAGCAACTTGGCATGATTTGGCAAAGTGTTGCAGATGAACAACTCAAAGCTGAAGCGGAAAAATTGGCTGAGCATTTGGCAACACAACCCACCTATGGCTTGTCTTTAATTAAAAAAGCAATCCATGCTGCTGCTGACAATAGCCTAGATGATCAATTGATTTTAGAGCGTGACTTACAGCGTTTAGCCGGTCGTTCCAGCGATTATAAAGAAGGCGTACAAGCATTTATGCAAAAACGTAGCCCTGAATTTAAAGGATGCTAATCATGCAACAATTCAATTTACAGCAAGCAAATGTCGCTGTTATTGGTGCAGGAACGATGGGCATCGGGATTGCCCAACTGGCTGCGATGAATGGTCATCAAACGCTGCTCTTTGACCTTGATCTCAATACAGCCAAGGCATCACTTGCACAGCTAACAGTACAACTGAATAAACGTGTACAAGCTGGAAAAATAACACAGACCCTTGTGGACAGTACATTGGCAAATTTAACTGTGGTGGATGATATTCAGCAACTTGCGGCAGCAGGATTAATTATTGAAGCCGTGGTGGAAAATAAAGAAGTGAAACAAAGCATTTTTCAACAACTTGCAGCGATTTGCTCACAACAGACTATTTTTGCTTCTAATACCTCATCCATTTCAATAACTGCAATAGCGTCTGTGATTCCACAACCTGAACGTGTGATTGGATTACACTTTTTTAATCCTGCACCGGTAATGAAACTAGTTGAAATTGTACAAGGCTTAAAAACTGCCAAAGTGAATGCAGATGCTTTGTTTAATCTGATGCAGACTTGGAACAAAGTACCCGTTTTAGCCAAATCTACGCCCGGTTTTATTGTGAACCGCGTAGCTCGTCCGTATTATGCTGAAGCTTTCCGCGCTTTACAGGAAAATGTGACGACACCTGAACAGTTAGATTTCATTTTACGTGAATGTGGTCGCTTTGCGATGGGACCATGTGAATTGACGGATTTAATTGGTCAAGATGTGAATTTTTCAGTGACACAGAGTGTTTATCAGGAATTTTTTTACGAGCCGCGTTATCGCCCCTCTCTTATTCAAAAACAACTGGTAGATGCAGGCTGTTTGGGGCGTAAAAATAAACAAGGCTTCTATAATTATCATCAAGAACAACCGACACCAGTATATCGCTTACCTGAAATGACTCAGGATAGCTCACAGAACATGAATGTGAGTATCCATGGTGAATGGGCCAATCAAGCTGATTTTATTCAGCGTCTAAAAAATCAAACGACATTCAATATCAACAAAGTTGTGTCTCAACAAAATTATATTCGAATTGATGATATTGATCTCCAACTCACGCAAGGCGAATCTGCCGATATTGTTTATACACATCAAAAAGTTGTACTGATGGATTGGCATGCGGATTGGAACAAGGCTAAAGCAATTGCAGCGACTGCATCTCCAGCATGTTGCCAAGCAGATCAAGATAAAATGACACAATTCTTTGCTGCAATTGGTGTTCATGTAATTTGGACAAAAGATCATCCTGGCTTATATGTAATGCGAAGCATTGCAATGTTAGTCAATGAAGCTTGCGAGGCGGTTTTGCATGATGTCGCGACAGAACACGATATTGATGCTGCCATGAGATTTGGAGTGAATTATCCGCAAGGTCCGTTCCAATGGATGACGCAACTGGGTGCACAACAGATTTTGATGATTTTAGAAAATTTACATCAAGTTTATGGTGAAGAACGCTATCGCCCAAGTCTGTATTTAAGAAAAAAAGTTGCAGCTTCAGCTTTACCCGTAAAGCAAACACAACAATTAAAACAAGCAGGATAAGGAGTAAAAAATGGAACAAGTGTTTATTTGTGATGCTATTCGTACTCCAATTGGTCGTTATGCAGGAGCTTTAAGTAGTATCCGTACAGATGATTTGGCTGCTTTGCCGATTCAATATTTAAAACAACAACATCCTACGTTGGCTTGGGATCAGTTAGATGAGCTTATCCTTGGTTGTGCCAACCAAGCCGGTGAGGATAATCGTAACGTCGCTCGAATGGCATCATTACTTGCGGGACTACCAGACTCAGTTCCTGCGATTACGGTAAACCGTTTATGTGCTTCGGGATTAGATGCGATTGGTTTGGCTGCACGTGCTATTAAGTCAGGTGAAGCACAATTTGTATTGGCAGGAGGTGTTGAGTCAATGAGTCGTGCGCCATTTGTACAGTCCAAGCCAGAAACAGCTTTTAGCCGAACACCGAGTATTTATGATACAACTATTGGTTGGCGCTTTATCAATCCAAAATTTAAAGCAAATTTTGGGGTGGACAGCATGCCTGAAACCGCAGAAAACGTTGCTGAAAAGTATCAGATTAGCCGTGAAGATCAGGATTTATTTGCTTTCAATAGTCAGAAAAAAACGGCAACTGCGCAACTTAATGGCGTATTTGCAGAAGAAATATGTGCTGTAGAAATAATCGATCGTAAAAAGAATCTGACACGTATAACTGAAGACGAACATCCACGTGCAGATACCTCACTGGAAAGTTTGGCAAAATTAAAAGCGCCGTTCCGCAAACAAGATGGTTCTGTCACAGCAGGAAATGCATCGGGGGTAAATGATGGTGCCGCTTGTGTGTTATTGACCAATGAAGGCTTTGCAACGGCAAATCAGTTGAAACCACTTGCCAAAGTCATTGCGATGGCAAGTGCAGGCGTTGAAGCAAAATATATGGGAATTGGTCCAGTACCAGCAGTCCAAAAACTGCTGAAACAGACAGGTTTAAGTCTGGATCAAATGGATGTCATTGAGCTGAATGAAGCATTTGCAGCACAATCACTTGCAGTAATGCGTGAACTAGGTCTGGACGATGATGATGCACGTGTCAATCCCAATGGCGGAGCAATTGCTTTAGGTCATCCATTGGGTATGAGTGGTACACGTTTGGTGATCACGGCAATGAAAGAATTGAAACGCCGTAATGGAAAATATGCACTATGTACGATGTGTGTGGGTGTTGGGCAAGGTGTTGCGCTTATTTTGGAAAATTTTGACGTATAACAACCACTGCAATACCAAACCAAGGATTTTAAGAAACAGCCAAAGGATGGCTGTTCAGGGAGTAACAATATGAATAACAATACATTGGAACATTTAGAAAAAGCATCGGTTGATGAATTACGCAATGTTCAATTTGAACGTATGAAACAAACATTGCAACATGCTTATCAGAATAGTGCCGTCTATCGTCAGAAATTTGATGAAGTTGGGATACATCCTGATGATTTTAAAACTTTAGCAGATCTAGCTAAATTTCCATTTACCTCTAAAAAAGATTTACGCGAAAATTATCCATTTGGCATGTTTGCAGTTCCACAACAGCAAATAGTCAGAGTACATGCCTCGTCAGGTACAACGGGGCAACCCACTGTCGTGGGATATACTCAAAAAGATATTCAAGTTTGGTCTGATGTTGTGGCGCGTTCATTACGTGCTGCAGGTTTAAGTAATCAAGATATTATTCAAGTGTCTTATGGCTATGGGCTATTTACTGGTGGTCTAGGTGCGCACTATGGTGTTGAGCGCTTAGGCGCAACGGTCATTCCCATGTCAGGTGGGCAAACTGAGAAGCAAGTACAATTGATACATGACTTTAAACCCACGGCAATTATGGTGACACCATCCTATTGCTTAAATATTATTGAAGCATTGGAAAAAAGATTTGGTACTGCCAAAGAGTGCTCCATTAAAACCGGAATATTTGGCGCGGAACCGTGGACCAATGAGATGCGTAAAGAAATTGAAGACCGTTTAAGGATTGATGCACTGGATATCTATGGCTTATCTGAAGTGATGGGACCCGGTGTGGCGATGGAGTGTCTGGAGACTAAAGATGGTTTGACCATTTGGGAAGATCATTTTTATCCTGAAATTATCAACCCAGAAACAGGAGAGGTACTGGCTGATGGTGAATTGGGCGAATTAGTTTTTACCACGATTACCAAAGAAGGCATGCCTGTCATTCGTTACCGAACCCGAGATTTGACTCGTTTATTGCCAGGCACAGCAAGAACAATGCGCCGTATGGATAAAATTGTTGGGCGTAGTGATGATATGATGATTATTCGTGGTGTAAATGTGTTTCCATCTCAAATTGAAGAACAAATTTTACAAATCCCTGAATTGGTTCCTAATTATGAGATTCAGATTTGTAAACAAGGTCATCTAGATGGATTGCACATCCGTACAGAAATGCGTCAAGATATACCTCAGGAAATACACGCAAAACTGTGTACTCAGCTCAAAACTAAGATCAAAACGATGGTTGGAATTACGGTAAGCATTGAAATTTTGGCAGAAGGGGCATTGCCACGTTCAGAAGGTAAGGCTCAGCGTGTATTTGATTTGCGCAACAATAATCATGTTACGCATCCATCAAGTACGCTTAGCCTTGGTTAATTTGAGTGTTGTTATTTGAGATTGTTAAATTAAGGTCCTATCGAACATTATGAATTCAAAATTAAAACTTGCTATAGATGATTTTATTACCAAAGAAATGTTAAGTGGAACGTCACTGATCATGACGGTTTTTGGTGACTGTGTGCATCATCACGGTGGGATTATCAGTCTTGCAAGTTTGATTCAGTTAATGAGTGTTTTTGGACTCAATGAGCGTTCGGTACGGACTGCTGTATTTAGACTGGTACAAAATGGCTGGTTAGTGTCTGAAAAAATTGGTCGTACAAGTTATTATCGTGTGACTGAAAGTAGTCTCAACGGTTTTACACTCGCAGATACTAAAATTTATAATTTTAATCATAAAGAATGGGATCAAAGTTGGGATTTGGTCTTGCTCAGTTCATTAGATATTGATAATAAACAAATTTTAAAGAAAGAATTGGAGTGGCTGGGTTTTGCCAGTATTGCAAGTAATGTAATGGCTTATCCAAGTTGCGATAAATTGAAATTACAGAATTTATTGCTCAGTCAGAACATGACAGATCAAGTGGTAATTTTTAAAGCTGAAACTTTGCAACTGTGGCAAGAATCTTATCCAACGGTAAAACGAATGGTGGAAGTTAATTGGCCAATTCTTGAGTTACATTCACGTTATGAAAAATTTATCCAAGATTTTCGAGAGTTCTTAAATCTTGTGGAAAATTCAGATGATATGGATGCCGCACAAGCATTTCAAATCCGTATTTTGCTTATTCATCAATTCCGCCGAATTTTATTAAAAGACCCAAATTTACCATTTGAATTATTACCTTCAAACTGGTTATCGCTGAATGCGAGAAACTTAAGTAGTAACCTCTATCAACTGGTTGTTTTTGCAGGGGAAGAGTACTTTATGCAGTTTGCTCGTACATCAGAAGGTTTTATGCCACCTTTACATCCTATGTTTTATAAGCGATTTGGTGGTTTAAAAGTTGAGGAAATGGGTGTTTAAACCCACTAGTTCATTTAATTATTTAAATGAATTGGGCTTTGAAAAATATGGATTATTCACATGCCTTGTTATGCCATTGATAATGTAATTCCAGTCGTACACCCTAACGCCTTTGTACATCCAACTGCTGTATTAATTGGTGATGTTATTCTTGAAGAGGGCGTTTATATCGGCCCTTTTGCTTCGTTACGTGCTGATTTTGGACAGATTCATGTCTGTAAAAATTCCAATGTACAAGATAACTGTGTGATTCATGGCTTTCCGAAAAGTATTACCTTAATCGAAGAGTATGGGCATATCGGTCATGCTGCTATTTTACATGGCTGTACGATTGGCAAAAATGTTTTGGTTGGCATGAATAGTGTTATTCTTGATGAAGCTGAAATTGGTGAAAATACCATTATTGGTGCCAATAGCACAGTTAAAGCCAAGGCTGTTATACCCGCAAATGTGCTCGCTCTTGGAAGTCCTGCAAAAGTCGTTCGTGATTTACTAGAACAAGAAATTGAATGGAAGCGAAATGGAACAAATGAATATATTCATCTTGCACAGCGTTGTATAAATTCATTACGAGAGGTGGAACCTTTGATTTCTTTAGAAAATCGGTTGGATTTTACAAACGTTAAAGCTGAGCATAAGTTGTACTAATTTGTGGCTTAATCTTCATTGATGGCGAGTATCACAATATTGTGAATTGGATCAATGCGTACTGAATTTACAATCAGAAAATAGGTTCAACACATTGTTTTTGTCTCGTCCTAAAATAGCTTAACAGTATTTTATTGAGAACCGAGTTAAGCAATGAATTCGGTTCTTGCTTTTCCACACATATCATTTTTTAGCCAATCTCTTAAAATCAGGAAAAACATCCTCTTACTGACGATTATCCAAAGCTTATGGTGGCCACGCAACAAATTGAACAAGTCAAGCTGTTGAGTAAAAGGCTGTTGTCATAGATGTCTAAGTGGTTCTTTTATTTGCTAAGATTGGGTAAAATTACTGCAAATTTAGCACTTTATAAAATGTAGATTAGGATGATGATGATGAACAAAATTTTAGTAATCGCCTTAGGGATATTGCCAGTATTTGCACAAGCACAAAGCTTCAAATACAAAAATACCGAGTCTGGTTTTAAAAATTATCAGGGACTAGCCACTTTAACTGGAAAATTTTCACGTAATTTAGACCCTGAATATTTGGATTATATGGGTGATGATATTTGCTTTGAACCCAACAAAACATCAGCTGCACTCATTCCACGTCCAAAAGGTGACACACGAGATGTATGGTTTTGCTTTAGCAACTTTGATGCAGCAAAAAAGACTTTTAAGTTACTAGACAATATTAAAAAAGGTTATTGCCAATATGAAGGACAGGCAACGATTCAAATTAAAGACTATCATTTATTTATAGAAGAAACTGAAGGTTTTGATTCAACTCAATTAGTTTCAGCGACCAATATTACTCCAGCAAAAGCAATAAAATGTAAAGTGCAAAATTAAGACTGTTTAAATACTGTGATGAGATTTGATCGCCACAGGTAAATAGAGCTTAACTTGGCTAGCCATTCGTAAACAAAAAAGATCGCATTAATGCGATCTTTTTCTTTTAAAACGAATACTTCAGCTATCTATACTTATTTACTCTTTTTGCTGACTTTTTTATATTCCAGATAGGCTTCTTCAGCAAATTTTCGTAATGAAGTCCCAATAGCGGCATATTGGAATTCATTTAAGTTGGCTAGCGAGGCGCGTGCAGAAGGGTGTTGAACACCAAAACCTGAACCTGGAAGTAGTACTACACCTGTTTCATCAGCGACTCGGAAGAGTAATTCCGTTGGATTCTTATTTTTCATCACCCAATCAGCAAACGCATCACCATATAGTTTTCGTGAGGTATTTTCTAAATTGACCAAGGTATAGTAATCAACGGCATTCGGATCTTGTGGGACTTCAACGCCAAGCTGTCTATAAAGCGCAGCATCACGTTCTCGAACCACAGATTTCACTGCTTTTTTATAGCTTTGACGAGAATCCATCATATTAAATAAAGCAAAAAGAACCATTTGTACTTGTTGAGGTGTGGATAATCCAGCCGTGTGATTTAAAGCAACATTACGGCTATCGGCAACAAGGCGATCAATAAACTTAATACTAGATGGGTCTGTGGTGAGGGAAGAGTAACGTTCTTCGAGTTCTTTCTTGTCTTTTTTAGAAAGCGCCGCAATTTTTTTATCTAAAATATTATGATTACTCAAGGCAATGACCCCAAGTCTCCAACCAGTTGCACCGAAATATTTAGAGAAAGAATAAACCAGAATGGTATTGTCAGGGCAAATTGCAAACAAGGATTTAAAGTTATCTGCAAATGTGCCATAAACATCATCTGTTAAAATAATCAGGTCAGGACGTTTTTTAACAATATCAGCCAAAATCGCTAAACCTTCATCACTCATTTTAACTGAAGGTGGGTTGCTTGGATTCACCAAGAAAAATGCTTTAATCGATGGATCTTCTAATTTGCGTAATTCTGATTCAGGGTATTGCCAACCAAGATTAGGATCAGCCTTGATGAGTACTTCTTCGAGCTGATAATCGTTGAGTTTTGGAATTTCGAGATAAGGGGTAAAAATAGGCGAACCTATGGCAATACGATCACCATGTGAAATAATTTTATTTTCTTTTAATGAATTAAAAATATAAGCCATTGCAGCTGTACCACCTTCCACTGCAAATAAATCGAGTTCCTCTTTAGGCATACCTTGTACGCCCATTTCACGTAAAACGTATTCTTTAATAATCTTTTCGCTGACTCTTAGCATTCGATCTGGGACAGGGTAATTACAGCCAAGTATACCTTCAACCATTTCGAGTAAGAATGCATCGGGATCAAGTCCCAATTGGTCACGAACATAAGAAATTGCTTTACCCAGGAAAACAACACCGGGCTTATCACGATTTTCTAGGATGAAGTGGTCAAAGCGTGATTGCAATCCTTCTGCACGAGGAAATCCACCAAGCCCTTCAGGCATATAGGAAAAAGAAAATTCTGATTCAGTGGCAGAAAATAAACCCAATTGGAAAAAGGCACGGCGTGGAACAGTTGCAAGAAAGTTTGGATTTCCTCGTCCCGCATTGAGCATCATACGGTCGGTATGGCTTTGTGCCAAAGCAATCAATTCATCTTTGAGTTCAAATGGGCTCAGTTTTGCGTATTTTGAATAATCAACGTTCCCCATGGGAAGTCTCCTTAATTATCTTGAAGTGAATGAGTTTGAAATTTATAAAATTATTTATGCTAAACCGACAATCAGAGGGCCAAGCAAGGTTAAAAATACATTTGCGAGTGCATAGGTAATTGCAAATGGGACGGTCGGAATTGAGTTTCCAGCTTTGTCGAGTACACCACCAAAAGCAGGATTTGCACTGCGTGAGCCAGTTAATGCGCCTGCCATTACGGCGACATTGTTATAACGGAGTACATAACGGGCAAACAGCATTGAAAGAATTAGCGGTACCAGCGTGACCACCACCCCGATCATAAATAGTGATAAACCACTTTCTTTAATGGTTTGAATGGCCTGTAAACCTGATTGCAAACCGACAGCAGCAACAAAACCAGCAAGACCTAAATCTTTGAGAAGTTGTGAAGCGGCTAAAGGCATATTGCCGTGGACTTGGTTACGGCTACGTAGCCAACCAAATAACAGACCTGATAACAGCGCACCGCCACCTGCACCAAGGGTTAAAGGAACATCACCAATACGGACAACGAATAGACCAATGACTAAACCAACAACTAAACCTGCACCGTGGAAAATCCAGTCTGTTTTTAAGCTTTCAGGTAGAGCTTTCCCCGCTTCTTTAACTAAACGTTCAAGATCACTTTTAGTTCCATATACGGTGACCACATCGCCTTGACGCAGGACCGTATCATCACTTAAAGCTTGCGCTTCACTGTTACGTTTAATCCCAAGCACATAAATGCCATGCTTTAAGTAATCTGGTGTATTGGCTTTGATATCCCCAAGGGTACGATTGGCATATTTTGAGTTTCGTAATATGACATCTGTGGTATCCATGATCATTTCCATGCCTTGTGAGGATTGCAACTCAGATCCAATAGACTCGGCAATGGAAACGATACTCGCCCTGCGACCAACGACCAGAACAACATCATCTTTTTGTAAGGTAATTTCTGGTGCAACATCAATAAACTGATCTTTGCGTTTTAATCGTTCAATAGTGACGCTCGGTACTTGTGTTTCCAGTTCGGCAATGGTGTGTCCTGATGCTTGTTTGACTTTGTAGATACGACCAACAATTTCAGGCATAGCCAATTCTTGACCAGGCGCCAGTTCAAATGCACCTTTTAACTGTTCCGCTTGTGCTTTTAAGGCATCATCATGAATTTCTCGCCCCATAAATTTTGGCAAGATATTCACACAGACAATAATTGCGCCTAGAGAACCAAAGATATAGGTCACGGCATATCCAATCGCAACATTGGCTTGAAGTTTCTGAATTTCTGCAAGCGGTAAGTCTAGACGAGAAATCGCATCGCCCGCCGTACCAATAATTGCAGATTGGGTCATTCCACCTGCAGCCAGACCCGCCGCTAAACCTTTATCTAGATTAAAGATTTTTGCCATGACTAAGACTGTAATGAGCCCACATACGGCCATGAAAATAGCCAGCAAAATTTCTTTAATAGATTGTGGTCCAAGCGATTTAAAAAACTGTGGGCCACTTTCAAAACCGACTGCGTAAATAAATAAAGCAAAAAGAATCGCTTTTACACCATTGTCGATTGGTACGCCAATAAGACTTAGAATAACAGCGACAAGTAATGATCCTGCAACACCACCAAATTGAAACTTTCCAAATTGGAATTGACCGATCCAAAACCCTATTGCTAAGGATAAAAATAATAGGATTTCAGGACTATGTTTTAATTCACCTTGTAGCCATTCAATCATTTTACGGCCCCACCTTTATTATTTAATCTATATTTGATTATGAGTAGAAAGTTCATTTTTTACGTTAAATGGAAAATACTATATCAATCGATGTTGTGTAAAACATCGATATTTAAAATATATTATTTCATTGTTTTTTTATTCATTTAAATAATATAAGAAATATAGGGAATATTAAATTTTGCTTAAGTAAAGAAGTATTTTAATTATCTTGGTGTGCTTGGATTGCTTATTTGTTTTTAATGAGATTTTGTTGATTGGTAATTTTTTATTAAAAGTTAATTTATTTAAAAAATAAATTTAAGAAAAATAAACAATTTTTTTTGTGTTTTTAAGATTTTTATATTGTTGGTTGTTTTTGTTTAAGTTATTGAAAATAAAATATTATTATTTTTGATGTTGTATATTTGTTTTCTCTATGTTAGCAAAATGTATCGTTTGGTAAACAGTATGGAAAAATACAAATATATTGTGCATTTTATTTTAAAAGTAATTAATAAATTAAAAACGACATTATAAATGCAGGTATATATATTATGAATAAAGTGTATAAATTGGTCTGGAATACTACGATTGGAAGCTGGATTGTAGTTTCTGAAATTGTAAAAGGTAATAAAAAGTCAAAAGTTAATAGAATTGTGAAGGGGTCGATGTTTTTATTATTTACTGTTAGCTCGAGTGCTATTTTGGCACAAGATATTAATGAGAGTTTAAATGTTAATGGTAGTTTAACTGTAACAGGGGATGTGATTGCAAACGGTGTATCATTAATAACAGTAAATACTGATTTAAATCAAACAAAAAATAATTTAAATACCCTTGAAGATCAAGTCAATAATACCTCAACAGGTTTGGCAACTAAGGCTTCCCAGCTTGATTTTGATAGCTTGAATAATCAAGTGAATGATTCAAACACAGGTTTGGCGACGAAAGTGTCACAGTCGGATTTCAATAGCTTGAATAGTCAGGTCAATGATGTAAACACTGGATTAACCAGCAAGGCATCTGCGACGGATTTGAACTCACTCAAGAATCAAACTTGGAATATACAAAGCAATGGCGGGACGTCTAGCGCTGTAAAAGCTACAGATACCGTGAACTTTGTGAATGGTAAAAATATTGCCGTGACCAATGCGGGTACTGATATTTCAATTTCCACAGTGGATGATCCAGAGTTTAACTCGGTAAAAATTGGTGATACTGCAAATAATACCGTATTGACCAGTACTGCAAATGGTTTAGATCTTGGTGGTGACAAAATCACAAATTTAGCCAACGGTAGCATTGCTGCTGGATCTACAGATGCGGTGACTGGTGGACAAGTGAATGATTTACTTTTCCAAAGTGGTCAAGGTATCAAATACTTCCACACCAATTCATCTCTTGTTGACTCACAAGCCAATGGCTTAAATTCTCTCGCTATTGGCCCAGTGGCAAAATCCGAAGGTGAATTATCAATTGCTATCGGTCATCTCTCAAATGCTACAGGACTCAACAGTATTGCTGTCGGAAATACAGCCAATGCATTAAATGATTATTCTATTGCTTTTGGTAAAGAAACTGGCGCACTTGGGGCCAATTCAACCTCTATCGGAAATGGTGGGCAAGCCAGAGCATTAACCCCAACGTATAACGTGTCCAATACGCAACTGATTGCAATCAATGGTATTCCTGTCACTGCAATGGGAACGGATCCCAGTACAATTACTGAAATTAATGGGGTTGCAGTTTCTGCCACGCAAGTGAATCAGTTCCTAACAGCTTTGCAAAATGGCGCCAATATGTCTGTTGGCGATAAAAGTGTTGCATTGGGGTCTTCTGCATTAGCAGGTGGGCCTTCAAGTATTGCGATTGGGGATGCTGCGATAGCAACAGGAACGCATTCAAATGCAATTGGTCAGGGTGCAAATGCTGTGGGAACCAATGCCAATGCGATAGGAACCTCGGCATCCGCTGTGACCAATGCCAATGCGATCGGAAATTCAGTGTCTGCAAGTGGAACTGCGAGCGTCGCAATCGGAAATCAAGCGACTTCAGGAGGTGCGAGTTCAATTGCATTGGGTGATGGCGCAAAATCTAGTGTGGTGAATGGTGTTTCAATTGGTAGTGCAGCAGGAGTAGGTTCTATTGGTTCAGGTACATTTGACCGCAATGGACATATCGCCGTTGGAGCAAACGCAGGACAAAATATTAGTGGTAACCAATCGATTGCGATAGGGGTTGGTGCGGGTAGCAATTCAACAGTCAACTCAACAAGTTCTGATTACAATATCGCTTTAGGTAGCGATGCAGGGACAAACTTATCGGGTAATCAGAATATTTCAATTGGTTTTGGCAGCAATAAAGACAGAAACGCCACCGTACAAAGCTCAGTTGCGATCGGTGCGGCAACATTTACTGAAAGTTTAGGGGTTGCAGTTGGAACACGAGCAAGTGTTGCTCAAGGCGGTGTTGCACTTGGTTATGATTCAATTGTGACAGGTACTTCAGGGGTTGCAATTGGCTTAGATTCTTTGGCGGGGCAAAGTGATGTGGCACTAGGTTCGGGAAGTGTTGCGCAAAACAACTCACTTGGAAATAGCTATATTACCAATGTTTCTGGTGGTGTGGGAGGCTTTAACATTGTTTCGGTCGGGAATAAAAATGAGCAACGTCGAATTACCAATGTTGCTGATGGTGCTGACTTGCAAGATGCGGTAACCGTCAATCAGATTAAAGCCTTACAAAATGACATTATCCGTGTGATGGGTGCAACAGATGCAAATGGTAATCCTGCAACTATTGGAAGTGGTGGTACTTTACCTTTAATCCAAGTCAATGTTAAAGATCCTTCAGGCAATACCAGTAAACTTCCAACGACGATTCAAGATGCTTTTGATTTACTGGGTTCGGGACAGATTGGTGGGATAGTACCTGATGCTGTGTTGTATAACTCAGACAAATCGGTTGTTAATTTAGTCGGTACAGATGGAACCATTATTCGCAACGTAAAAGGCGATGAAAATGATTTGTCCTCAGCGGTGAATTTTGGGCAATTAAAAACAGCTGTTGCCGAAGCAGGGCCACAATACTTTTCTGTAAACACCACTGATATTAATAATAAAAATAACACAGGGGCAAATGGAGATAATTCTTTAGCAATCGGCCCGAGTGCCAGTACGTCTTCACTTGCTGCAGGCAGTGTTGCCTTAGGCAGTAATGTGATTGTGGCAAGAGAAAGATCAGTTGCAATTGGTGCGGGCGCGGGTTCAGTGGGGGTTTCCTCGATTTCAATCGGTGACTCTTCGATTGCCTCAGGTACAAATAATATTGCGATGGGTAAAAGCGCAGAAAGCCGTGGTGAAGATAGTATTGTCATTGGTAATGGTTCAGAGGCAGATGGCACCAAGTCAAACTATGCGGTCGTTGTAGGGAGTGACGCTGAAGTTAATTCCGCAGATCAAGGGATTGCAATTGGTCGTCAAGCATTGTCTCAGGGAGATAATGCGACGGCAATTGGTTATCAGTCTAAAGCCAATGGTGCACAGAGTGTTGCATTAGGACGCTTTGCCACAGCAACTGCTGAAGACAGTATGGCCTATGGAGATAATGCTAAAGCTTCGGGTGTGAATTCGACTGCAATAGGTTCAGATGCAAACAGTACTTCTCAAGATGGTTTGGCAATAGGCTCTCAAGCAAAAAGCTATGCAGCAAAGGCCACGGCAATTGGTCAAAACGCAGAAAGTGCTGGTGAAAATGCGATAGCGTTTGGTGTCAACAGTGTAAGTCGTGCTAAAGATGCCACTGCTATAGGTAATAATGCAACTTCAAATGGAATCAATGCGATTGCACTTGGCAAACAATCCAATGCAAACGCTTTAAATTCAATTGCGGTGGGTACGGGAACCAATGCACTTCAAGAGGATGCAGTCGCAATCGGAAATAGTGCTTCGGTGAGTGCGAAAGGCGCAACTGTATTGGGTAAGTCTGCAACAGCATCACATGAAAATGCTGTAGTTTTAGGAAATAACTCAGTTTCGGCAGCTTATGTGGCAACCAAATCAGCCACAATTAATGGCAAAACCTATAATTTTGCAGGAGCTCCCGCTGTATCTTCTAGTGTAAGTGTCGGGGATGTCGGGGCTGAACGAACCATTGTCAATGTCGCTGCTGGGCGTATCAGTAGCTCAAGTACAGATGCAATCAATGGCAGTCAATTGTATCAAACCAATCAAGCCATTACCGATTTAGCAGACACGCCATTAAGTTTTGCCGGAGACACTGGCGCGAAAGTAGAGCGTAAATTGGGTGAGCAATTAAAGCTCACTGGTGGAGCGACTGGGGTACTTACAGATGGCAATCTGGGGGTTGTAAGTAATGGTACCGATACTTTGCAATTAAAATTGGCCAAAGATGTCAACCTGACCGCTCAAGGAAGCTTAAGTGTCGGCACTTCCAAAATTACAGATGGGCAGGTGGAAATTAAAGACAGCGCCAATAATAGTAATATCAGCACCTCCACTCAGACAGTGATTACTGCTGGGGCAAGCAGTAATAGCATAAATGCCAATACCATTAACTTAAAAAATGCGAGCAATAATGTTGTGTTAAGTGGCACAACAGGTACTTTGACAGGACTGACCAATAAAACTTTAACTGAATCAGACTTTGCCAAAATGGGGCGTGCAGCAACAGAAGAACAGCTTAAGTTAGTCAATGAGGTGGCTGAAAATGCCAATAAAGGTTGGAATTTAACCACCAATAAAGACAGTGCAGGTACTACAAATATTGCAGCTACGGATACAGTCGATTTTTCAAATAGTGATGGCAATCTAGCCATTGGCCACACTGGTGCAAATGTCGATCTAAAACTTGCAGAAATCGTTAATGTGGGCGGACTTCCAGGTGGGGCAAACATTGCCATTAATGGCAAAAATGGCACGATTACAGGATTAACCAATACCACTTTTGATCCAAGTAACTATTTATCTGGGCGCGCTGCAACTGAGGATCAATTGGCAACACCAATTACATTTGCTGGAGACAATGCCGGTGTGAATGTCGATCGTAGATTGGGGCAACGCTTGAGTATTGTCGGCGGTGAATCTGTGGCGAGTAATTTAACCGACAATAACATCGGTGTGGTTGCAGACAGTACCGACAATAAACTAACCATTAAACTCGCTAAAGATATTCAGCTCGATAGTGTAAATGCGAGTGGCACAGTGATCGATAGCAAAGGCTTAACTTTTGTAAACGCAAATGGCGGTGCTGTGCCGAATTCACCAAGTGTGACCGTGACAGGAATCAATGCGGGGACCAATAAAGTGACCAATGTTGCATTGGGTGATATTAGTGATAGCTCTATGGATGCTGTAAATGGGAGCCAGATTAAACAGATTATCGATAAAGGATTTAGCATTAGTGCAAATGCTGACAGTGCAGCAAAAGATACGATTGGTCTCGGTGAAAATGTTGATTTTAGTGCAACCGATGGCAACATTAAAATTACCAACACAGGCAATAATGGAATTAGCTTTGGGCTTGAGCCAGTGGTCAAGATTGGACCTGCCACAGGTGGAAATCCAGTAACAGTCAACGGCAATACAGGAACAATTACAGGCCTAAGCAATACAACCACATCCAGTAATGACTTTGCTACAGTCGGTCGCGCGGCCACAGAAGAACAGCTCAAACAGATGCAAACTGGGCTCAGTGATGCGGGCTTTGGCTTAACGGCTGGCGATGGTAATAGTATCAACAAAAAATTGGGTGAAAGTATTGAGGTTATTGGTGCCGATAGCAATATTGCCACCAAGGTTGCAGGTGGCAAGGTTGAAATAGAGCTCGCCAAAAATATTGATCTGAGTACTGCAGGCAGCTTAACAGTCGGTACCAGTAAAATTACAGATGGTCAAGTTGAATTAAAAGATGCGGGCAAATCGAATATTAGTACGGTGAATAGTACAATTGTCAGTGATGGTAGCAATAGCAGTACGTTAGGTGCAGGAAATATCAATGTCAGTAATGGCACTTATCAAACCCAAGTCGGCCCAACACAAATTCTTGTAGGTGGTGCAAATCCAGTTACGGTGAATGGTTCAACAGGACGGGTGAGTGGTTTAAGCAATACCACTTGGGATCCAAATGCAAATTACAATCAAAAACAAGCTGCGACTGAAGAGCAGTTAAAACAAGTCAGTGATGTTGCTCAGAATGCCAATAAAGGCTGGAACGTCAAAACGGATGCTATTTTGGGGACAACGCAAGTCAAACCAGGAGATACGGTCGATGTTGGCTTAGCAACAGGTGAAACTAATTTAAATGTCAGTGCAAAAAATGATAGTAATGGAACGACAACCATTGATTTCAGTTTAAATAAAGATCTGAATATTGAAAGCGTCACTGCGGGTACCGCAACGGACTCCACTGTGCTGAATAAAGATGGTATTACCGTACAAGATGGTAGCACTCAAAGTGTGGTGGGTTCTGGTGTGATCAGCGTCAAAAATACGGTCAATCAAGTTGTACTTGATGCTAATAAAGGCACTCTAGAAGGTTTAACCAATAAGACTACATCAGGTAATGATTTTGCTACCACAGGTCGTGCAGCCACAGAAGAACAGCTTAAAGAAATCCAAACTGGACTGAATGATGCAGGTTTTGCCTTAACCGCACAGGACGGCAATACAGTAAACAAGAAATTAGGTGAAAGCGTTGATGTGATTGGCGCTGACAGTAATATCAGTACCAAGGTTGCAGCTGGAAAAGTACAAGTCGAGTTAGCAAAAAATATTGATCTCACTTCTGCAGGCAGCTTAACGGTTGGTAAAAGCAAAATCAGTGATGGCAAAGTCGAACTGAAAGATGCTACCAAATCGAATATCAGTACTGTTGATGGCACATTGGTGAGTGATGCAAGCAATAGTAGTTGGATCGGTGCAGGCAGTATCAATCTAAGTAATGGTATTTATCAAACCCAAATGGGACCAACGCAAATTATTGTGGGCGGTGCAAACCCTGTAACTGTGAATGGTGCAACAGGGACTATTAGTGGGCTGACCAATAAAACATTTAATCCAAATAACTTTGTCAGTGGTCAAGCTGCAACAGAAGATCAGCTTAAAGCGGTGAGCGATCGTATACAAACAGCAAACCAAGGTTGGAATTTGACCACCAATGGAACCAATAGTAATCCAGTCAAATCAGGCGATACGGTCGATTTTAGTAACAAAGATGGCAATATTAATATCAGTAACAATGCCAATAATGTCAGTGTCGAATTAGCCAAAGATATTCAGGTTGACAGTGTGACCGCAGGCAATACCGTAATCAATAATGATGGTCTTAGCATTTCTGGCGGGCCAAGTGTGACTAAAAATGGTATTGATGCTGCGGGCAATAAAGTCACCAATGTTGCAGAGGGGAGTATTGCTCAGAGCAGTAAAGATGCGGTGAATGGAAGCCAGATTCATAATATTATTGGGGATGGTGCATTCCAAGGCGGAGATGGTAATACCATTACCAACATCGGTGGTACAGGTGCAACCAACATTAATGATGCGATTAGCTCAATCAACCAAAAAGCTGGGCAACATTCTACAGTTATTGCTGGGCAGAATATGACGGTCACTGAAACAACCAATAGCCTAGGAGGTAAGGAATATAAGGTTGCAACAGCGGATGACGTAAAATTTAACACAGTTACCGCAAATACGGTTACTGCAGATAATGTCATAGCAAACACAGTCAAAGTGGGTGATGTTGCAATAGATCAAAATGGAATAAATGCTGGGAATAAAAAAATCACCAATGTTGCAGCAGGTGAAGTATCCAGCACCTCAAAAGATGCGGTTAATGGTTCACAACTCAATACATCAAACCAATACATCACAACATCTTTAGGCGGTGGCGCAAAATATGAAAATGGTCAGTTCACTCCGCCAACCTACAATGTAAATAACGGCTCATATCATAATGTGGGTGATGCTTTAGGTGCGCTTAATCAGGCTGATATTGATTTAGGTAATAAAATTACCAATCTAGGTGATCGTTTAGAGCAAGTATTTTATGACACCAATGGTCGCATAGATGATTTAGAGAAAAGAGCCAGTGCAGGCAATGCGCAAGCACTTGCAACAGCAGGTTTACCTCAAGCTTATATTCCAGGCAAAAGTTTGATGGCAATCAGTGGGGGGACTTACCGTGGAGAAAGTGGGTATGCGATCGGGATGTCATCAATTTCAGATAATGGTCGATGGGTGTTTAAGGTGAGTGGAAGTGGTAACTCGCGTGGTGATTTTGGGGGAACTGTAGGTACTGGGATCCAATGGTAGTTTAGGGAAGCTAAGGCATTTTAGCCATGTAAACAGTGTCTTAGCTTACCATTTTTGGGATTCAAATTAACGAAAAAAGAATTTATGCGAGAGTCGACATATGAAAAATTTATTAATATTGAGTTTAATTGCCGTAACATTGAGTGCTTGTGCAACAGGAACCATTATTTCTAAAGAGGGTAAAACCGAGCAAGCGAAATGGCACAAGGTGGATGATGTCATTTTAAATAAAAAAGCGGGAACATTCCCAAATGTACAGAACTTGAATCAAGTCAGAGCAGGAATGACCAAAGATCAACTTTACGCACTGATTGGCCGACCTCAATATGAGGATGGTTGGAGAGCTATAGAATGGAATTATTTGTTCCATTTCACAGCTGCAGACCGTACCAATGACACTATTACAACATGTCAGTTTAAAATTTTATTTGACCAGGAAAAGATCGCAAGAAGCTTTTACTGGAATCCAATACAGCCTAAAGATGGCCTATGTCCTCCCTCTCTTGAATTAAAGTAAAAATAAGCGAGTAGATGGTTGAAGGCTTTAAAATTGTATACTTTAAGCATTTAATTTTTGCGTGTATGAAATTCATACCCAAACAACAGTGTGTAAAGAGAATAAAATCACATCGATGTGAACACTTTAAATAAGCAGTCACATCGATGCGGCACATTTAAATCATATACGTTTTTATGATGATGTTTTAACACGCCATTGAGGATAGATCGAAAGGATGTAGTCTTGAAATTGTTGTATCACTTTTGGATTGTTTGAACGCTTTAAATAGTCTAAAACACGATCTAAGTAAGCCTCACTGGGTTGTATCTCAAAACCTAAATTTTGACTTACTTGAGCATAATGTTGTTTTATAAGATTGGGATTTTCTGGGATCGCTTTAATATTGACTCGCATACCTTCAAAAATATAACGCAAACCATCAAGATTACCTTTCATTGGCACAGTACCGTGATCTTCACCCTCATACTGGACATATTTATAGTTCAGTTGAGTAAAAGGCTGTTGACTTAAATATTGATTGAACTTTTTGATACCCTTGTAATGGTTGTCTAAACTGTCTGTATTTTCACTGGCACCAACTTGGGTTAAAAATAAAGTTTTATGCTGAAAATCTTGATTGTTCGCTTCCTTAAAACGTTTCAACATGATCTCATCATCCCACCAAATACTAGGGTCATGGACAATATAGGCTTGGATATTTTGTTGACCATTGAGCATATGATTGAGTGCGGTAATACCTCCGAAAGAATGACCAATCAATATATTTAACCCATTCGTACGATATTTTTTCTCAATATCAGGCATGAGCTCAGATTCTAAAAATTTAAAAAATGCGACATTTCCACCAGTTTCACCTTCAATTACACGTCCTTCATTAATTCCAGGCTTTTGCTTGGTTGGGGTTAAGTCTCGAGCACGATCTGTATTGACGATGCCCACAACGACCATTTCAGGAATCGAGGGATAAGGTGACTTCGATAATTTCTCGACAATTCCTGTCAAATAATGAAAGTTAGTTTCGCTATCTAATAGATAAATCACAGGATATTCTTGCTTGGGATATTTATCATATGTAGCAGGGAGATAGATCTGGATTGGTCTTTTTTCATTTAAAATAGCGGAAGATATGTTTTGTGTTTCTCCAATACGAATGCTGTTATCGGCAAAAGTATGTATTGAGATTTGCATGATTAACACGCCTAGCGCCAAGTAGAGAGAAGTTTTCTTCAACATGAAAAATGACCTATTCGATAACAGTGATGTGATTACGCCTGTTGAGAAACTTATTAATTGCTCAAGTATGGGTACTGATGATTTACAAATAAAAAAAGATTAAATTCAGTTCAGGCTTTGTTGCTGGCTGGCAGAGCTTTTAGCAGAAACAGGTGTTTTGCAGCATCTGTTTGTATTTTTATAACTGACCAAAGTCATAGAGTTGAGTACACGATTTGCTATTGGCTGAATAAGAATAGATTGAATCATAAAATTGATTTTTATAAATATGCGAATAATAATTATTATCTTTTAAGCTGGTGGTAAAAATCAATATGGATCTTTATGTTTTATAAATTTATATTGTTTTACGCTGTCATGAACAAGTTAAAAATTATGCGTTTAAAAAAATTAGCCTTTAAGCACTATGGTTCCCATTAAAATTTCTTCAACGTATTTTTAAACCATACTCCTTAACTCATAGGCTGTATTTCTTAGTAAAGGCAAAACTTGCTGAATCAGCTGTTCTTCAGTGACACGATGTGTTTGTGCAATACAGTTTAATGCAGCGACGGCTTTGCCTTGTGCATTTAATACTGGAACTGCAATCGCAATAACCCCTAATTCATGTTGTTCTTTTGATAGACAATAATCTTGTTTTTGAATTTCTGCCAATACTTGATAAAACTGGACTTCATCTTGAATGGTATAAGCGGTGAGGCGTTTCAAACTATATTTATTTACCCAGTGTTTTTGTTCTTCTAAATTTAATGCTGCCAATAAAACTTTGCCTGTTGAGGTTGCATGTGCAGGCAAACGATTGCCCAAATGCATCCCATACGGGCTGAGGCGTAAATTATCATGTTGAGGTAAGTAGCTTCGCGCAATCGGAACAACTTCATGTTCATCTAAAACCACTAGCGAAAAAGTCAGACTGGTTTGTGCGCTTAACAGGTTGAGAATAGGTTGCACAACTTTAGGCAGATGTGCAGAGCTTAAATAGGAGCTCGATAAGCGTAACACTTTGTGAGTTAACCAAAAGTAGTGATCATCAGTTTCTAAATAACCTAAATATTTTAAAGTTCGTAAATATCTTCGTGCCGCTGTACGGCTCAATCCTGTGCGCTCTGCAATTTGAGTCGAATTGAGTTTTTGACGATCAACTCCAAAGGCTTCAAGCAAACTTAGTCCTTTGGCGAGTCCAGCGATGTAATCGTCTTGCTTAATGGTTTCACCTGAAACTTCGTTCTCAATTAAATCGTATCTCATCGTTCATCCATTCCCGATTATAATTTTATGGCCGATATACGGTCATTGTTGCCACTATACGGCGATTATCCAGTTTTCACCATATCAAAAAGAGATCAAAAAAATTAATTTAATGGTCAGGATATGGAGAAAATGTTATGGAAAATTTAACCACACAAGTGGCGATTATTGGTTCAGGCCCAGCTGGGCTATTGCTTGGACAACTGTTGTTTAAAGCAGGTATCTCCCACGTGATCATTGAGCAACGCAGTGCTGAATATGTAGCTGCACGTATTCGAGCTGGGATACTTGAACAAGTATCGGTAGATTTATTGAAGCAAGCGGGTGTGGATGAAAATCTAAACAAGTTTGGCTTAGCACATGATGGGATTGAAATTTTAACCAATGGCTTAAAGCATCGTGTGGATTTATCTGAGTTAACTCAGGGTAAGCAAGTTACGGTTTACGGACAAACGGAAGTCACAAAAGATTTAATGCATGCACGTGAAGCGGCAGGTTTATGCACTTATTATGAAGCAGAGAATGTGCAAATTCATGATTTTGAGCAAAACCCGTATGTTAGCTTTCATCAAAATGGTCAATCTTACCAGCTTAGATGTGATTTTATTGCAGGCTGTGATGGCTATCATGGGGTCTGTCGTGCAAGCGTGCCACAAGATAAAATCAAAACTTTTGAAAAGATTTATCCATTCGGTTGGTTAGGTGTACTTGCAGATGTTCCACCTGTTTCAGATGAATTGATCTATGTACAGTCAGAACGTGGTTTTGCTTTATGTAGTATGCGTTCAAAAACCCGTAGCCGATATTATTTGCAAGTTCCTGTGACGGATCATGTCGATGAATGGTCTGACCAACGATTTTGGGATGAGTTAAAAAATCGCCTTGATGAAGAAAGTCGTAAAAATTTGGTTACAGGCACTTCTATTGAAAAAAGTATTGCACCTTTACGCAGTTTTGTGACAGAACCAATGCGATTTGGGAAACTATTTTTAGCAGGAGATGCGGCACATATCGTTCCACCGACTGGAGCAAAAGGTTTAAATTTAGCTGCATCTGATATCGCTTATTTGTCAAATGCCTTAATTGAATTTTATCTCAATGGTTCAGAACAAGGCATCGAGGAATATTCTGAAAAATGCTTAAAACGTGTGTGGAAAGCAGAACGCTTTTCATGGTGGATGACGCATTTACTACATCGTTTTGAAACGGAAAGTGAGTTTGATCATAAAATTAAGCAGGCTGAATTGAGTTATATTTTAGATTCACATGCGGGTTTAACCACATTGGCTGAAAACTATGTGGGTTTACCTTATGAAATAAAAACATTTAATGAGGTGCAGGGGAGTCGTTCAGACTTGCTTAGTCATTAATTTTTGAAAAATAGAAAGTTACCTATTTTGAGCAAGGTTTTAAATCTTAATTAAATATAGGTGGCTTTCTTTTTCTTTTTTATACAACAAAGCTGATCAGGCTTTTTTTGAAGCTTAAACCAAATAGATTCAAATCGAAAATTTGTTTTCATTTTATAGATGAACTTGTTAGCATCAAAGAGTATTTTTGATAGCGTGTGACAGTGAATGTCTTCAGGTCAACAAGTTTTAATTAAACTTAGAAAAATGATTATTGCTGGGGAGCTAGAGGGCGGTGCCAGAGTGGCAGAGATCCCAACGGCTGAGTTGCTTGGGGTATCAAGACAGCCTGTGCGTATGGCATTTCGTTTGCTTGAGCAAGAAGGTTTATTGATTAAAAATCCGACTCGAGGTTATACGGTTCGAGAAATTTCAGAAAAATTGATCAATGATGCACTTGAAGTGCGTGGCATCCTTGAAGGACTGGCTGCTAAAACCATTGCAGAACAAGGTTTGACGGAAGAACAGAAAAAAACACTACAAAATTGCATTGTCGAAACTGAAAAACTTTTTGATGGAAAAACTGAGTTTGGTGATCATGAGCTGGAACGTTACCATCACTTTAATGTGATTTTTCACGATACCATTATTCAAGGCGCGCAAAATGTTGCATTGATCCAAGCCTTAGCCAAAAACAATCAATTGCCCATGGCCTCGGCCCAAGCCATTACCTATGACCAAACTCAAGCACTTTCAGAATATCGTCGCTTACATTATGCCCATCTACAACACTGTTCAATTTACGATGCTTTAATGCATAGACAAGCTGGGCGTGCTGAAACATTGATGCGGGAACATAGTAGTGTTGTGGTTTTGGGCGAGACCTTAAGAAACGTGTTGTCTCAATAAAACCGAAAAGAAATATCAACAGACCCTAAGCAGCTCTTTTAATCGAATCAAAGGGCTGTTTTTCATTAGAATTCAATCAGCAAATTTGTAGATTTTGCTCGAGAACAGCAGGGGGTAAACTGGTTATTTAATGCATGTTCTTCATCAGTCATAAATACATCACGGTGATCTGGAATTCCTGCAAGCACACGCGTGATACAGGTTCCGCAAATACCTTGTTCACAAGAAACAGGGACATCAAAACCATTTTCAATTAAGGCTTGGGTTGCTGTTTGATGAGGCTGTACTTCGATTCGACGGTCACTGCCTTTGATTTCAATGGTAAACGCCGCATTGTTAGATGCCTCTGACTTTTGTGCGACAAAGTGTTCTTGATGTAGCTGCTCTGTCTGCCAGCCCATGTGTTGAGCTGACTCCATCACAAATGCCATAAAACCTGCTGGTCCACAAACATATAAATGTCTATCGGATGAATTCTGTTCCAAGACGGACGACATATCACATTGAGTTTCTGGTTGACCTTGAATATGAAAATGAATCTGACCTGCAAAGTGTTCGGTTAAATTTCCATAGAAAGCAATCATTTCATGACTACGTACAAAATAATGCAATTCAAATGGGATCCGCTGAGCTTTAAGCCGATATGCCATTGAAAGAATCGGGGTAATGCCGATACCACCTGCAAATAAGATTGCCTTTTGGGTATGAGGATGAATTTCAAATAAGTTACGTGGTGCGCCAATACGTAATTGATCACCTTCACGATACTCGGTATGCATGCAACGAGAACCACCTCTGGAATGCTCATCATGCAAAACACCAATTACATAACGATGTTTTTCACTACAACAGTTTGAAAGTGAGTATTGGCGTGTTAAGCCATTTTTGAGATGTACATCAATATGTGCGCCTGCCTCAAAGCTTGGAAGGGCAGAACCATTGCTTGAAACCAATTCAAAGGCTCGAATTGATGGAGTAAGCTGGTGAATTTTATCAATAACAACGTCCATGTGTATTCTCCTTTAAATCACCCGAATATTTGGAAACTTATGTTTTGTTGTTTCAGGCGTGAGCGTACTTTCTTGTGCCAATAATCGATCAATCACTTTACGTGACTGTACGCCACCAGCATCGATATTTAGCATCAGTAACTGGCGATGGGGATTTCGTAAAATATTTTGTTGCTGTTGTTCCAGCATTTCTAAATCTTCGGTAAAGATTTTGCCTTGACCTTCGCGAATGAGATCAGTGAGGGTCGGGTTATCTTGTTGGAAATTACGTGCCATTCCCCAAAAATACCAATGCGAGGTTTCTGTTTCAGGGCTAATAAAATCAACCACAATCGATGACACTTTTTTATCTTTAGGGGCATGATATCCGCCATGACCAGCATGAGCGACACCCACTTCAATGTGTACGTTACTTGGTGCAACGAAGTGGCAGCGTTGCCAACGATCTACGGCAACATCATCTGCTAAGTTATTACAACGAAGTGCCATTTGCCAAAATGGGGGAGCGATGACATTTTCGATATAACGTTCAGTAATGACATGATCACCATCGACCTTGGTGATAGGAAGGGCTTCATCAATTTCTTTTTGCCCGATACTGCTCGAATGAACATAGGTTTCATGGGTCAGATCCATAAGGTTATCGACCATCAAACGATAATCACAATGGATATGGAATAAACCACCGCCATAGCTCCACTCAGGATGTTCTGCCCATTCTAGTGTTGGAAGTTTGGACTCATCAGCCAAAGCTTGATCACCAGGCCAAACCCAAATAAAGCCAAACTTTTCTATGGCTGCATAGGCTTTATTGCAGGGGAAACCGTTTACACGTTGAGCTGGCATAGAAATGGTTTTTCCCTCGCATCCCATGACTAAACCATGATAACCACAAACTAAATTGCCATCTTCTACATAGCCTAATGATAATGGGGCGCCACGATGTGGACAAAAATCTTCAACAGCAGCGACTTTATTTTCTTTGCTGCGATAGAAAACAATTTTTTCACCACAGATGGTGCGACCAAGTGGCTTATCTTGGATATCTTCAGGATAGCAAGCAACATACCATGCATTTTTTATAAACATTTGTGATGACTCCTTATCACTTATTGGATCCAATTTATATCAACACTAGTAAATGGTCAATCGATAAAATGATCATTTTTGATCATTGAAGTCTTTGATTTAGGCTCGTTTGCTTTGTGTTTATCGGTATTTTACTGTTTTTATTTAAAAAATATCTCTACGAGATTATGTGGTTATTTGTGCTTTTGTTTATATTTTGGATCCAATTTGTATTTTTGCTGAATACCTATCACGTTGCGAAAACTGAAATATTTAAAAATAAGGGGGTGGGCTTTTTTAATATCCTCAATAAGGTCACTGACTTAGAAGAGGTTAAATGAACTAAATGGATCCATTTTAGTGTAATTTTCAAATATGTATATTCGTGTTTCATTCTTTTAATTTAAATATATTTAGTTAAGTCATGTATTTGATGGGTTTTAATCTAACTCTGTAAATATTTTTTAATAATACTATTGATTTTTTGGATCCAATTAATCAAGATGAAATAGAGCAGGACGCTCCAAAAAAATATTCTTGTTCAAAAACGAGTTTTAAAAATTAAATTATTCCTCTAGGTAATTATGGATACGGATATGCATAACCACCCAACGACGCAGCACAGCAATGTCGTGTGTATATCCTATCCAGATTGGGAGATACACAAATGGAAAGAGATGTGCTTGGTGAGATAAGTCAAAATAAGATGAGCCGCTATCAATGGTTTGTGATTTTGATTTGTGTTTTCCTCAATATTATTGATGGTTTTGATGTCATGGTCATGGCATTTACTGCACCTTCAGTTTCAGCGGATTGGTCGCTTTCTGGTGCTCAAATCGGTTTGTTATTAAGTGCTGGTCTATTTGGTATGGCTGCTGGTTCGATTTTTCTGGCACCACTTGCCGATAAAATTGGTCGCCGTTTACTGATCTTAATTTGTTTGGTGATCGCTGGAATCAGCATGCTGGCATGCGCTTTTGTCAATAGTCATAGCATGTTGGCCATGCTTCGTTTTGTCACAGGGATTGGGGTTGGCGGTATTCTTGCCAGTAGCAATGTTTTGGCCAGTGAATATGCCAATACGCGCTGGAGAAGTTTTGCGGTCAGTTTAATGTCTACAGGATATGGGATTGGTGCCACACTTGGTGGGATATTGTCACTGACACTGATTGAACATTTAGGCTGGCGCTCGATTTTCCTTGCAGGTGGGATCACAACCATTGCAATGCTGTTGGTAAGTATATGGTTATTGCCTGAGTCCTTAGATTATTTGTTGGCAAAAAGACCACAACAAGCGCTAGCGCGGATGAACTCAGTATTACAGCGTATGGGCTTAAATCATCTAGATGCTTTACCTGATTATGCAAAAAGTGATGCAAAGGGTGGCGGAGATTTTGCCAAATTATTTGGTGGGCAACAGGGCTTTCAAACATTGTGTCTATGGGGTGCTTTCTTTCTCGTAATGTTTGGCTTCTATTTTGTAATGAGTTGGACACCGAAAATTTTAATTTCAATGGGAATGTCGGCTGAACAAGGGGTTACCACAGGTATTTTAATTAGTATTGGCGGGATCTTTGGTGCAGCAATTATTGGTTTGCTGGCATCCCGTATCAAAATCTTCTATGCCTTAAGTCTATTTCTAGGACTAACTGCCGCATGTGTGTTTTTATTCGTGGCTGTCTCAGCTCAAGTGAGCGTGGCATTGATTGTTGGCCTATTACTTGGAACGCTGATTAATGGCTGTATTGCTGGTTTATATTCTATTTCACCTACAATTTACGATGCCGATATTCGTAGTCGTGGCGTAGGCTATGCCATCGGTTTTGGACGTATTGGTGCCATTTTATCACCAACAATTGCAGGCGTTTTTTTAGATAAAGGTATAGCGCCAGCCACGCTTTATGCATATTACGGGGTGGTATTTATTTTGGCAATTGTACTTATTTTAATGTTAGGTAATGCATTTTATCGACATAAAAATGAAGCAGCCTATACGCTTAAAACAACAACTTAATCCTCTAAAAATTAAATGGTTGAGATAAAAAATGAAAAAAACATCTTTGTGGGTGTGGGTATACTTTTGCCCATTATTTAGTGCCCTGGCGCATGCCGATTTAGTGACAGACAGTAGTGCAGAGCTAACGCTTAGAAATTTTTACTTTGACCGAGACTATAAACAAGATCCATATCCTTATACTGCTGCGCGCGATTGGGCACAAGGTATTATCTTTAATGGTCAATCGGGCTATACCGATGGAACAGTTGGTTTTGGTGTTGATGTATTGGCAATGGCTGGATTTAACTTAATTGGAGATCGAGCCGATGACTATGCACGGAGTAACTTATTACCTGTAAATGCAGATAATTCACGAGATGATTATTATGGGAAAATAGGGCTGACTGCCAAAGCAAAATTTAAGAAAAATGAGCTTTTTGTGGGAGATTTGGTTCCACGATTGCCCACGATTTTTTCTTCACCTGCACGTTTGTTCCCTCAAACTTATCGAGGTGCTCGGTTTGTTTCCAATGAAATTCCAAAGTTACAATTGGAAGGTTTTTATGTAGACCAAGTGCGACAGCGTGATTCGATTCATTATAGTGATGTCGGTACGGACAATATCAATCGCCGTTTTGATCAATCAGCAACAACAGATTACTTCTATAGTTTTGGTGGCGCTTATCAACTCAATGATGCATATCGAATCCGTGCTTATCAGGCTGAACTGCACGATATCTACCAACAGCAATTTTTAGGTTTCAATGGTAAACAGCCTTTAAATGAACAGTTAATTTTTTTAAGCGATGTACGATTTTTCAATAGTCAGGAGGCTGGTAGACAAAAAATCGGTGATGTAGATAACAAGCATTTAAGTGGATTATTTGGCTTAAATTATCAAAACCATACCCTGTCTTTGGGTTATATGCAGGCATTTGGTTCGACCGGGTTACCATTTTTATCGGGAACAGAAAGTCCAGTGGTGCTTGATTTTATGAGCTCGGATTATTCCAATAAAGACGAGAAAGTCTATTCACTGCGTTATGAATATGATTTTAAAAATGTAAAATTAGCTGATATTTCTCTCAATGGACTGCGTTTTATGACCCGCTATGCCAAAGGACAAGATATTGATTTACTTAGTTATGGCGATAAACGATTTAAAGAAGAATCGATGGAGCTAGATTTAGCTTATAAAATCCCAGAAGGGAAGTTAAAAGGCTTAGGCATGCGAGCACGTTTTTCTCATTACCGAAATGATATGCCAACCAATATGGTCTTTCACTCAGCCAATGAAACTCGTTTAAATATAGATTATAGCTTTAAGTTCTAAGGGGGCTGTATTTCGAAACGGTTCTTTGATTTAAAGAACCGTTTTTTAATTTAGTCTAATGGTGAAGAGTGTGGGTTTAAGTAAATTGTGATGAAAAGTATTTTTATCTGTTTTAATCCATTCATTTTTGGTTTTTATAAATCCAGCGAGTTTAAACTTTCCACAATACTAATCATGACATCGGCACAATCTTGACGAGCAAGCCTTGCTTTAGCGTATTCTTCTGAATGATAACAAGCTTGTGCTGTTTCTAAATCAGCAAATTCAATAATGACATGACGTTCATAAGATTTTCCTTCCATGCAAATAGAATTTCCACCTCTTGCAAGAAATTTTGCATTATATTTTTCAAACGCTAAGGGGGCTAAAGCCATGTATTGTTTATATTGTTCTAAATTATGAATGGTAACGTGCGCAATCCAGTATGCAGACATGGCTTTAATCCTTTAATTTATTAAACCTTTATGTATTTAAAATATTCTTTGCAATCGAAGCAGCTTCAGCAATATGGGCAGCAACAGCTTGTTTGGCTTTTTCAGCATCTTGGTCTAAATAAATTGCTTCGCATATATTTTTGATTCGTTGAAAACCTGAAACTTCGCGTTTAGTTGAATTCATTGTCATTGCGCGAAGTCGACTAATACGACCATTTAAGCGTTGTACCACTTCCAAGGCGATATGATGTTTTGCTGTGGTAAAAATCGTTTCATAGAGTTTTGATGAAACTGAAATAATCAAATTAATATCATCAGCAGCAAAGGCATGTTCAAGCTCAATCACTAAACCTTTTAACGTTTCAGTGGTTTGCGGGGTGAGATTTCGAGTGCAATCTGCAACTGCGCTCTGTTCAAGTAATAGTCGAATTTCATAAATTTGTGATGCAATATCCCAGTTGAGCAAGGAAACAATTGGCCCTTTATTTGGCAAAATCTCAACCAAGCCTTCAGCTTCTAAATAACGAATGACCTCCCGTACAACAGAGCGACTTACGCCCAGTTCTTCACATAAACTTCTTTCAACCAGTCTTTTTCCAGAAGGAAAATAGCCAGTAATGATGGCATTGCGAACTTTGTCTAAACATAGCTCACGCAAGGTCACGGGTGGATTTTCAATTTTAAGATTCATAGAGGTTTAATCATTCCTGATTTTGCGAATACACAATTTTGTTACAAGTTCCTTGCTTAAAAATAGCATAGCAAACTATTGCATTTTTTGCATTATGTATTATGGTATACCATAATACGGACTACAAAATTAATTAACCAGCAAGGAAGAACAATGAATCTGATACGTAAAACGGTGCTTCATGTCGAAACCACATATATCGATGGTGCTAAGGATGCACCTATACCCTTAAAAATGGTTGCAGCAGCAGCTGTGATTCAAAACCCTTGGGCAGGGCAAGGTTATGTTGAAAATCTTTCCCCAGAAATTCGCCGTATTGCACCAGTACTGAGTGAGCATTTAACCAAGCTTATTTTGGATGAAGTCGGTTCTGGTGAAGCAGTACAAGCATTTGGTAAGAGTGCAGTGGTGGGTTTAAACGGTGAGCTTGAACATGCATCAGCCCTGATTCATACCCTACATTTTGGAAATACTTACCGTAGTGCGGTCGGGGCAAAATCATATCTTGCATTTAACAACACCCGTGGCCCTGCAAATGCACCGATTTTAATTCCAATGATGGATAAAAATGATGAAGGGCGCCGTTCTCATTATTTAACCTTACAGTTTGCTATTCCAGATGCGCCAGCTGCTGATGAGTTAGTTATTGTGATTGGTGCTGCAACAGGTGGTCGTCCACATCATCGTATTGGGGATCGTTATCAAGATTTGGAAGAGTTAGGTCATGATCTCAAAAACCCTGCAGCTGTCAAATAATCGCCTTGCTCACTATTTTGAGCAGGGTCAAGGAGAGCCTTTAGTTCTGATTCATGGTGTTGGAATGCAAGCCGAGGCATGGTATCCGCAAATTGAGTTCTTCTCAAAAGCTTATCGCGTGATCTCAGTGGATATGCCCGGGCATGGGAAAAGTACAAAGTTAGCCCATGATGCATCGTTACAGGCCTTTGTGGATTGGATGATTGAGTTTCTGACAAAACTGAATATTGGAGCTGTCAATTTGGCTGGGCATTCAATGGGTTCACTGATTACAACAGGTGTAAGTGCAACTTGTCCAAATTTGGTGAAACGTATGGCGGTATTGAATGGTGTTTATAAACGTTCAGAAAAAGCCAAGAATGCAGTGCTTCACCGCGCTGAAGCGATAAAAGCAGGTCAGCTTGATATAGAAACACCACTACAACGTTGGTTTGGTGACAGTGAGGCAGAGCGCCAAGCTGCATTAAAAGTGAAATCTTGGTTAAAGGCGGTCGATCTGTCAGGCTATGCAACTGCTTATTCAGCCTTTGCTCGAGGTGATTCAGTTTATGCCAATGCCTGGTCAAAAATCACCTGTCCAGCTTTGATTCTCACGGGGACTGGTGATCCTAACTCTACAGCAGAAATGGCAATACAAATGGCCAGCCAAGCTCAAAATGCCAAGGCTATTGTGATTGAAAATGAAAGACATATGGTGAATTTAACTGCACCAGATAAAGTGAATAATGCAATGCAAGCATGGTTGGAAACCAGCGTCTAAATTGCTTGATAAAGGAATATAGCAATGAGTGAAATGGATACAATAAATAAAATACGGGAACTACGTGATGCTTTTGGATCATTTATGACAGGCGTGACCATAGTGACCACCTGTAAGGACGATGGAACACCATTAGGCTTTACAGCGAACTCTTTTGCTTCGGTGTCTTTGGACCCAGCTTTGCTTTTGGTTAGCATTGCCAAGACATCGAGCAATTATGATTATTTTGCACAGGCAACACATTTTGCCATCAATATTTTAGCAGAAGAACAAAAGGATATTTCCAATACTTTTGCTCGACCAAGTGATGATCGTTTTGCAAATTTGGATTGGCGCAAAAGCGATTGCCAAAATCCGATTATTGACCAAGTGAGTGCATGGTTTGACTGTACCACTTACCAAGTTGTCGATGCAGGAGATCATGCTGTATTGATCGGTAAGGTAGAAGGTTTTACTTCAACAGGTTTTGCCGGACTGGGGTATTACCGTGGTGCTTATTTTACCCCCGCTAAATCTTCAACGGATGTGATCTCTGGCATGAAGGTTATGATGATGGCATTAATCGGTCATGAAAACCAAATCTTGCTTGAGCAAACCTCGGAGCAAAAATGGACATTGCCACATTTGCTTGTAGATAAAGATGGCGCAGAACGAGCGCTTGAGAAAATCTTTGCGGTTTACCAGCCTGAAGCTTCGCCAAGCTTTATTTATTCTGTCTACGACGATATCACCACACAACAACAATATATTGCTTTTTTATGTAATACCCCAATTCCTGAAGCCCACAAAGGTCAATTTGTCGATTTAAATGACCTTGAACAACTCTCTTTTGTCGATAGTGCTTTGGAAAGTATGTTAATGCGCTATCGCAAAGAAAATTATCTTAAAACTTATGGGGTTTATTACGGGAATCAAACCACTGGGACGGTTCGTCAAATTGTTAAAGAGGAAGTTTAACTATGCGTTTTTCATTATTTGTACACATGGAACGTGTTTCTGATCAAGAAACACATAAGCAACTTTATGATGAAATGATTGAGCTTTGCCAGATTGCTGATCGGGGTGGAATGCATGCGATTTGGATGGGTGAACATCATGCGATGAATTTTACCATAGCACCCAATCCATTTATTAATTTGGTTGACCTTGCCAACAAGACTCAGAATGTTCGCTTAGGCACAGGTACCATAGTTGCACCGTTTTGGCATCCGATAAAGTTGGCAGGTGAAGCTGCCATGGCTGACATCATTTGCAATGGTCGTTTAGATATTGGCATAGCGCGAGGCGCATATTCATTTGAATATGAGCGTATGGTACCGGGGATGGATGCATGGAGTGCAGGTCAGCGGTTACGCGAAATGATTCCTGCAATTAAAAACCTATGGAAAGGCGATTATGAGCATAAGGGTGAGTTTTGGCAGTTCCCGAAAACCACCGCTTCACCACAACCTTTACAACAGCCACATCCATCGATTTGGGTTGCTGCTCGTGATCCCAATAGCCATGAGTTTGCAGTACAAAATGGCTGTAATGTACAGGTTACACCTTTGCACTTAGGTGATGAGGAAGTCGAAAAGTTGATGGGGCATTTCAATACGGCTTGTGAAAAGTTTGCTGATGTAGCTCGTCCTGAAATTATGTTACTACGGCATACCTACGTTGCTGACAGTGAGCAAGATGCACAGCTTGCAGCAGATGAAATGAATACATTCTATAATTATTTTGGGGCGTGGTTTAAAAATGAGCGGGAAATTACCCAAGGGCTTATTGCACCACTGAGTCAAGAAGAAATCGCACAACATCCATTTTATACAGCTGAAGCCATGCGTAAAAATAACGTCATTGGTCAGGCACAGGAAGTCATTGATCGTCTGAAAGTCTATGAGGCGATGGGGTATAACGAATATTCCTTCTGGATCGATACAGGAATGAGCTTTGAACGTAAAAAAGCCTCATTAGAACGTATGATTAATGAAGTGATGCCAGCATTTGCATAGGAGAGAAGAGTATGGCTTCTCCATTTCAGTTATATATTAATGGTCAGTTTGAGGATGGTGCTGCGCAATTTGACAGTATCAATCCAGCAACTGGGCAGGTTTGGGCAAAAATGCCAGAAGCTCGAACAGCTGAGGTTAATCGTGCGGTTTCTGCTGCATCTCAGGCTTTAAAAAACGCGGCTTGGTCAGGTTTAACCGCTTCACAACGTGGAAAATTGCTTTATAAACTTGCGGATTTGATAGAAAAAGCTGCACCGCAACTGGCACAGTATGAAACGTATGACACTGGTAAAATCATTCGTGAAACCTCAAGCCAAATTGCTTATGTGGCTGAGTATTATCGTTATTACGCAGGTATTGCAGACAAGCTAGAAGGTCGCTATTTACCGATTGATAAGCAAGACATGCAAGCTTGGACTATTCGTGAACCTGTGGGTGTAGTCGCTGCGATTGTGCCGTGGAACAGTCAATTATTTTTATCCGCTGTCAAAGTCGGTCCTGCTTTAGCGGCAGGCTGTACGGTTGTGTTAAAAGCCTCAGAGCAAGGACCAGCACCATTACTGGCATTTGCTCGCTTGATTCATGACGCTGGTTTTCCAGCAGGTGTCGTGAATGTGATTACGGGTTTTGCAACTGAATGTGGAGCGGTTTTAACGCGTCATCCTGAGGTTGCGCATGTGGCATTTACTGGTGGTCCTGAAACAGCACGACATATCGTACGTAATTCCGCCGAAAACCTTGCCAAAGTATCGCTTGAACTGGGTGGGAAATCACCATTTATTGTTTTTGCAGATGCCGATTTGCAAAGTGCTGTAAATGCACAAGTCGCTGCGATTTTTGCCGCAACGGGGCAAAGTTGTGTTGCTGGTTCACGCTTACTGATCGAAGAAAGTATTAAAGATGAGTTTCTTCAACGTTTGGTTGAGCGGGTTCAACGGATCAAAATTGGTTTGCCGGATGATATGGCAACGGAATTTGGTCCACTGTGTACTTTAGCTCAACGCCAGAAGATTGAGCAAGTGGTGGCAAGTTCAATTCAGCAAGGTGCAAAACTACTCACAGGTGGACAAGCCATTGATCGTGCAGGTTATTACTATCCACCTACAATTCTGGATTGTAGTGATGCTCCGCAGGCCGATTGTGTCATGACTGAATTGTTTGGCCCTGTATTGTCGGTGGTTAGTTTTCGCACTGAAGCGCAAGCAATTCAAACAGCCAATCATACTGCATATGGACTTGCCGCTGGGATATTTACCCATAACTTAAGTCGTGCTCATCGGATGACCAAAGCGATTCGGTCAGGCATTGTTTGGTTGAATACCTATCGGGCAGTTTCACCACTCGCACCTTTTGGTGGTCATGGTTTATCTGGTCATGGTCGTGAAGGTGGTTTTGAGGCGGTATTCGATTACACCACGACAAAAACCGTTTGGTTACGTACTTCAGATGAACCTATTGATGATCCTTTTGTGATGCGATAAATCTTAAAAGGTCTGATTTAGAAATTTTAACTTCAAGGATGAAATATATGCACAACACTGAAATCCCATAAATTTTACTGTGGTTTAAAAATACCTTTTGTTGAGCTTTTAAAAAGCCTCAACTGGAGCACTTTTATCTTTTTTTAATGATTGATTAAAACTGCTGAAAATCAATGTGCAGAATAAGAGCAATAAAGGTCAGGTCATCTCGCGATGGTGCTGACAAGGCAGGTTGTGAAACCTAGGTTTATGCTCACAAATAAATTGATATTGAGGAAAATGAATTCCTCAAAGAGAGATTAAGGATATGAATCAAAATGAAAAAAATGCTTTTGTGATAGAAAGCCATTCAATTGACTATGTCGATCCATCAGAACGCCATGGAAAAGTTCGGGATCTTTTTACCCTGTGGTTTTGTACCAATATCGCACCCTTAGCGGTGATTACCGGTGCAATGTCAATGTTAACGTTTAATCTAAGTTTGGTCAGCGCTTTAATTGCAATTTGCGCTGGGCATTTCTTTGGGGCCGCAATTTTGGCATTGACTTCAGCTCAAG
Organism: Acinetobacter sp. GW821-FHT01E09; assembly: GCF_059422385.1. Taxonomy (NCBI): domain Bacteria; kingdom Pseudomonadati; phylum Pseudomonadota; class Gammaproteobacteria; order Moraxellales; family Moraxellaceae; genus Acinetobacter; species Acinetobacter sp. GW821-FHT01E09. The sequence goes on along the minus strand of NZ_JBWKWU010000001.1, from coordinate 3,638,895 downwards.
GACCACAAGTGGGGATTCCGCAAATGATCCAGAGCCGCGCACAGTTTGGGCGTTATGGTGCATTGTTGGTTGTATTATTTACTACCCTGATTTATTTGGGGTTCTTTATTTCAAATATTATTTTATCTGGCAAAACTTTACATACCGTTGTACCTGCAATACCTGTACCGATGGCCACGGTGATTGGGGCAATTGCTGCAACCACGATTGGTATAGTGGGTTATCACCTTATTCATAAGTTCAATAAGATTGGCACGTGGTTTATGGGAGGTGCATTATTAATTGGTCTGATGATTATGCTTCCACATATCAATGCAGATGTCTTGGCAAAAGGTGCTTTTAATATGAAAGGCTGGTTTGCCATGTTTGGTTTATGCGCTGTTTGGCAAATTAGTTTTTCACCCTATACCTCAGATTATTCAAGATATTTACCTAAAAGTATCGGGATTTTTAAGCCTTTTATTTTTACCTATTGGGGCGCATCTCTAGGAACGATTTTTGCCATGGTATTTGGCACAGTGGCAGTCAGTATCGGTTCTACTACAGATGCAATGGAAGCGGTCAAATCGGGAACAGGATTGTTTGGCTATGCACTGATGATTTTATTCCTCTGTAATATTATTGGTCACAATGCCATGAATTTATATGGCGCGGTCTTATCTTGTATTACATCGATTCAAACCTTTGCCGGTCAATGGATACCAAGTAAAAATATTCGTGTGGCTTTATCTATTGCGGTACTTGTTCTCGCTACATTTACTGCGCTTTGGGCATCCAGTAACTTTATTAGTTTCTTCCTCAATGTGGTTTTTGCCTTGCTATTTATCTTGGTGCCGTGGGTATCGATTAACTTGTTGGATTTCTATGTGGTGAATAAGAAATCCTATGATATTCACTCTATTTTTGCTCAAGATGGTGGCATTTACGGCAAGTTTAATGCAAAAGCTTTAACCGCCTATTTTATTGGGATTGCAATTCAAATCCCATTCCTGACCAATGCATTTTTTACAGGACCTTTCGCCAACGTTATTCCAGATGTTGATGTGTCATGGGTGATAGGTTTAGTGGTTAGTTTTGTTGTGTATTACCTATTTAATCTTGGAAAGATTAAAGGGGGATTAGAAAGGAATCTGCAAAATGAAAAAAAATAATTTACAACTGATCGTTGCTTCAATTCTCGTTGCTTTTATTTCGCCATGTTATGCAGGAATCAGTTTTGGTGATCGTAATAGTGAAACTGGTCAGCTCACAGTATCGGGTTATGTGCGAGGTAATTACCAACTTAAGCAGTATGGTGAAAATGCCGATGATCAAAAAATTCGTTTTGATGCAGCACAACTCAAACTAGATTATGCGCGTGGTGATCTGTTTGGACATGCTGAGTATAGATGTTATCAATATGAACGGTTGTGTGACTTTTCGACCATGATTGATGCTTATGTGGGGTATCGTCTCAATAAAACCGATCAGCTTGTAGTCGGGATGCAACCGATTCCATTTGGTCCAGGACGTTTCTGGGGCAATAGTCTATTTGGTAGTATCAATACCACTGCAGGTTTGGAAGATGTACATAATGTTGGTGTGAATTATCATGCTGAATTGCCGACAGCAACCAAGTTTGATTTAGGTTATTTTGCTATAGATGGTGGTCATTATTCAGGAACATATACACCTAATTCAGGGCGTTATACTGCGAATTATGTGCGTTCAGATGATGAGTCACAAACCAATTTACAGGAAAAAAATATGTGGGTTGGGCGTATTACGCAGGATATACCTTTAGCTGTTGAGGGGCTGAATACACAGATCGGTGCATCATACTGGATCTCAGAAATTGACAATAAAAAGACCAATCAAACAGGTCGTCGTAAAGCGTGGTCAGTATTTAGCAAACTCAATTATGGTACTTTAGGACTGACATTAACAGGAGGTGAAAATGACATCAGCAATAAAGATCTGATTCACCCTGATACCTCGTTGATGGGATCGTATGACAGTGAATATGCTGTTGCCAATAAAGCAACTTATTATACCGCTGACCTTGGATATACCTTTAAAGATGTTCAACAGATTGGCAATATTACCCCTTATTTTATGCACAGCCGTTACAACAAAGATCTGTCAGGATCACAAGATTCTACGCGTAATATTTTAGGCGTCTCGATTGATCATAAACAGCTTTCTTTGCTTGCTGAATATATCTTGAGTAAAAATGATCCATTTATTGGCGGTAATATTTCATCACTGGCGCAGGGTGATGATAACAAATGGAATAAGTTGTTGAATTTGACTTTATTCTATTATTTCTAAAACAAAGCAAATCACATTCGGGCAACCGAAAATTTTTTTCACGATTTTTTTGGTATGCCATCATACAAGATGATGAGAAATAGATCATTGATCGACTGATTTGATGATCTATTTCCCCATACCAGAGTCTAACAAGGATAATTTGTATGCAACTTAATGCAATGCCACTTTTCCATCAACAGGCTTTCGTTGCTGGTCAATGGTGTGATGCCGATAGTCATCAAAGCGCTGATATTTATAACCCAGCAACACAAGAAATAATTGGAAGCGTGCCAAATATGGGCAAGGCAGAAGCTGAACGGGCGATTAAAGCTGCTGTTACAGGTTGGGCAGCGTGGAAAAACAAGACTGCAAAAGATCGTTCAATCATTTTAAAAAAATGGTTTGAATTGATGATTGAAAAGGCGGATGAGCTGGCATTTATTTTAACCAGTGAACAAGGCAAACCTTTAGCGGAGGCGAAAGGAGAAATTTTATATGCCGCCAGTTTTGTCGAGTGGTTTGCTGAAGAAGCGAAGCGTGTGTATGGCGATGTTATTCCAAGTCCTTATACCGATGCACGTATTGTTGTACAGAAACAAGCAATTGGTGTTGTCGCAGCAATTACGCCTTGGAATTTCCCAGCTGCAATGATTACCCGTAAAGTTGCACCAGCATTGGCAGCGGGTTGTCCGTGTATCGTGAAGCCCGCACCTGAAACGCCATTTACAGCTTTAGCTTTGGTGGATTTGGCCGTTCAGGCGGGAGTGCCTGCTGATATTTTTAGTGTGATTACTGGTGATGCAGTAAGTATTGGCGATGCAATTTTTGAAAGTCAAGAGGTGCGTAAGTTTACTTTTACCGGTTCTACCCCTGTGGGAAAGCTGCTTTATCAACGTTCAGCACAGACCTTAAAGAAAGTATCTCTTGAATTAGGGGGAAATGCGCCGTTTATTGTTTTTGATGATGCCGATTTAGATGCAGCGGTTGAAGGTGCACTGATTGCAAAGTATCGCAATGCAGGTCAAACCTGTGTTTGTGTCAATCGTTTTCTGGTACAAGCTGGGATTTACCACAAATTTATTGCTGGATTAAGTGCAAAGGTGAACGCTTTAAAAATTGGTAATGGTTTAGATCAAGGGATTGAAATTGGTCCCTTAATTAATAGCAATGCTGTTAAAAAAGTCGAAGCGCATGTTGCAGATGCATTAGCCAAATCGGCGCGTTTGGTTACAGGCGGTAAACGACATCATGCAGGCGAATTGTTTTATCAACCCACTATTATTGCTGATGCCAATGCAGATATGGATGTTGCTACACAAGAAACATTTGGTCCTCTTGCCGCCGTATTTAAATTTGAAACCGAACAACAAGCCGTAGACATGGCAAATGCCACGGAATTTGGTTTAGCTGCATATTGCTATACCAAAGATTTAGGACAGGCTTGGCGCATGAGTGAACAGCTTGAATATGGCATGGTTGGAATCAATAAGGGGCTCATCTCAAATGAAGTTGCTCCTTTTGGCGGAATGAAGCAGTCAGGTTTAGGCCGTGAGGGATCTAAATATGGAATTGAGGATTATCTTGAAATCAAATACACCTTATTTGGAGGATTAAGCACATGAGCAATGACAAATTTGAAAAAGGCCTCGCAATTCGTAAACAAGTGTTGGGTGAAGCCTATGTAAATCACTCCATCAATAATGCCGATGATTTTAATTTACCTTTACAAGAGCTGGTTACGGAATATTGCTGGGGTGCAGTTTGGGGGCGTGAAGCGTTGAGTAAGCCTGAACGTAGTTTGATTAATCTTGCGATGATTTCTGCGCTTAATCGTCCACATGAATTGAAATTACATGTTAAAGGTGCATTGAGAAATGGTTTATCTAAAACTCAAATTCGTGAAGTGTTTTTGCAAGTTGCCATTTACTGTGGTGTACCTGCGGCAGTCGATAGTTTCCGTATTGCGAAAGAGGCAATTTTAGAATATGAACAAGAACGTAATGAATAAAACGTTATCGGTTATGCGAATGTCCTCTTCTCAGTGAATGTTATTTGTATAAAAAATCTATGTTTCGTCAGAGTGGATCAACCATATCTTTCTGACGATTTTTAAGTATGTGAATATAAAACCATTTAAAAGCAAAAGGTACTCGATTTATAAATGAGTACAACATTGATTTGATGATGATTTTATCAGCCAGTCATTTTAGTCCTGACTCATGGTTTGATTTTTGAGCCATAGACTAAAGGCCTCAATTTTTGGCCAGTGGCGATCTTTCAGTGAAGTGATATAGTAATGTTGCTCGCAGAGTAAAAACTGATCAGGGAATGGTGCGATTAGTTCGCCATTTTTAATGGCTTTTTCAACCAATCGTTTTCTCCCCATTGTCACTCCAAGGTTATTTTTGGCAGCAATTGAGGCGAGATCTGAGCGATTGAAGTAAAGCGCTGAAGGGGTATCAATATTGATATTAAAATGTGCGGCCCAACTGTCCCATTCACCTGTTCCAGTCTTATTACACCATGCATGGCTGTCATGAAGTAAAGTACACTGGTTTAAATTCTCCCAATTGTCTACAAGGTTGAATTTTTCAGCATACTCAGGACTACATACAGGTAAAATATGTTCATCCATTAGGTATTGATAATTCAATTGCGGGCAGGGTTGGTTATCAAAATAAAGTGCTAAATCTATCCCTTCTCGTTGCAAATTAACATTTTCATTGCCAGTCAAAATGGACAATTCAATAAAAGGATAGCGCTGTATAAAGTCAGACAGTTTGGGAACCAACCAATTTTGTGTAATCGATGGCCTAGCATAAATCGTGAGTGGTCCAGATAAAGTTTGATTTTGGATGGCCTTAATTTCAGTATTGAGATGGCCTAAAGAAGACTGCAATGCCCAAAAAATGTGCTTGCCTTCAGCCGTGAGTTCAACTTTACGGTGTAAGCGTAAAAATAGTTTTATATTGAGTTCTTTCTCTAATAAATTGATTTGGTGGCTAACAGCACTAGGTGTTAAACATAACTCTTTTGCTGCTAATGAAAAAGACTCATGCCTTGCAGCTACTTCAAATGTATGAAGTTTAGATAATTGAAAACCTGTTAATGACTTATCTAAGTTCATCACTTTATTGCTCGCTGTCATATATTTTATAATTCATGTGAAATATTAAATAAAAATTTTAAAATAGATACTGCTATCTAAATCAAAATATATTTAAAGATCAATATTTAACCTTATGTTTTTTCAGATGAATTATTTTAACCCAAAGGCAAATTTTTATCATTTGACGTATGAATCTTAATTCATTATTTTTGCGTACCTTAAATATTAAACCGTGAAATATGTCACGAAAAAACGTGTTTTTAGGCAGCCTTACTGAAATTTAAAATATTGGTCTCGCTGTCTAAAAGGTTTTTATGTGCAACCTCTACGAAGCTTAAAGGTTTCGTTATAGAGGTTTTTTACTTTTAAATTCTGTAAGGAACAAATTTTAATGATGGTCACAAATAAAGGCTTGTTGGTCACAACACTACTCCTCAGCTCAATCTTGTCTGGATGTGCTGTAAAAGGTGGTAGTAATGGTACGGCTGTTGAAAAGTGGCATAACTTTGAAAATCAAAAAATTAATGAAAAAGTAAATAAAAATAAAGCAAATGTTGTTTTTGTTCGTGATGAGAAAATTGAGGGAAAAGCGGTAAATATTTTTGTAGGTGGAGAATATTTGGCTTCATTGTTACCCAATGCTTATAAAGAGCTTGAAGTTTGCCCTGATAACCAAAAGTTGGTTGCAATTGAAACGGATGTCAAAGATCGCTATGCAACCAAAGAAAAAGGCGGGCAATACTATAATTTACCTCTCGAAAAAACGACCTACTTACGTGTGAGTCTGGATCAGAATGGGCAGACTTATTTCTTAGCAATGAATGAGGATGAAATTAAAAAAGCTCAGCAGCATTTAAAAGAACAAGTCCATACCTTGCCACGTGTTGATCGCGATTTAAAGTGTAAGCCTACCGTTAAAATGTTGAAGAAATTTACATTACAAGCTGGCGCTTTGTTTCAGTTTGATAAATCAGATGAAGCAAATATGTTAACTCAGGGTAAACAAGAAATTAAGGATGTTGCAGATGCCATTCGTAATGAAACAGCCGAGATTAGCCATATAGATGTTATTGGTTATACAGATCCAGACGGTACGGAAAGTTATAACCAAGTGTTGTCAGCACATCGTGCGCAAAGTGTAAAAAATATGATGATAAATTATGGTCTATCTGCTGATTTAATTTCCGCAGAAGGTCGTGGCAAAACAAATTTATTGATCACGGATTGTTCTGAAAAACACACTCAAAATCGTACTGCGCGTTTGGCATGTAATCAGCCGAATCGTCGAGTTGAGATCCTTCTTTATGGTACTCAGCCGTAATTACGCTTCATTTCAAAACTTAGTATTTTGATTCTATTAATTAATGCTTAATTATTGAAATTAAGGAAATAAACGTGACTGTAAAGAATATTGTTCTCAAAATTAATGCTAAAAAATCAACACTCGATACCTTGAATATTGAAGGGGGCGAGTTTGGTCGTGGTTCTCAAGGTAAACCATTAAAAATTGCTGCAAAAGCAAATGTTCATTATGAGTTTACTGATAAGGAAACTCAATTTGGGCCAGAAAATATTGCGACTAAACGCCATGATAAGGATTTGTGGATTAGTTTCGAAGGTGGGGATGTTGATCAGCCAGATCTGATTATTGAAAACTATTATTCTGCAAATGGTGAGTTGGGCTATTCAGAAGGGGAGTCTAACTTACTGATCGGTCAGCATGAAAATGGCAAATATTACCCTTATGTTCCAGAAAGTGCAGAAAAAAGTGATGCAGTGAGTTTGCTTGCGGATCAAGTTGAAGCAGGTCAGGCTTTAGGTGGTGAAGAAGTTGCAGCATTTTGGGCCTTTAATCCATTATGGTTATTGGCTTTGGTTCCGATAGCGGCAGTGGCTATTGGTCAAGGTCATGATAACAATAAAAAATCTCCAGTAATTGAACATCCTCAGCATGTTCCTATCGCAGAAAAAGACAGTGCTGAAACTAAAGAAAATACACCCGTAATTATTGATGTGACTGCAAATGATACTGATAAAGATGGTGACTTAGATCCAAGTACGGTGGTGATCAGCAAACAACCACAGCATGGTACTGTCAGCGTTGATCCAATCACAGGCGAAGTGACCTATACCCCAAACAAAGGTTATGTTGGTCCTGATGTGTTTGAATACACAGTCAAAGATAAAGCGGGGAATGTTTCAGACCCTGCAACTGTAGTGGTTGAAGTAAGTGCAAATCCAGTTGCAGTTGATGATAGTGCTGAAACTAAAGAAGACACCCCAATCATTATTGATGTGACTGCAAATGACACTGATAAAGATGGTGACTTAGATCCAAGTACTGTAGTGATCAGCAAACAACCACAGAACGGTACGGTCAGCGTTGATCCAGTCACAGGTGAAGTGACTTATACCCCAAACAAGGGCTATGTTGGTCCAGATGCATTTGAATATACAGTCAAAGACAAGGCTGGCAATGTATCTGATCCTGCGACTGTGGTAATTGATATCACCGCCAATCCTGTTGCGGTTGATGACAGTGCTAACACCAAAGAAGACACCCCAATCATTATTGATGTGACTGCAAATGACACTGATAAAGATGGTGACTTAGATCCAAGCACTGTAGTGATCACGAAACAGCCGCAGAACGGTACTGTTAGTGTTGATCCAATCACAGGTGAAGTAACCTATACTCCAAACAAAGGTTATGTTGGTCCAGACCAGTTTGAATATACCGTCAAAGACAAAGCTGGCAATGTTTCTGATCCTGCGACTGTGGTAATCGATATCACCGCTAATCCAGTTGCAGTTGATGACAGTGCTAACACCAAAGAAAACACACCTGTGATCATTGATGTGACTGCAAATGATACCGATAAAGATGGTGACTTAGATCCAAGTACGGTGGTGATTAGCAAACAACCACAGCATGGTACTGTCAACGTTGATCCAATCACAGGTGAAGTAACTTATACCCCAAACAAGGGTTATGTCGGTCCAGATGCATTTGAATACACCGTCAAAGACAAAGCGGGGAATATCTCTGATCCTGCGACTGTGGTAATTGATATCACAGCTAATCCAGTTGCGGTTGATGATAGCGCTGAAACGAAAGAAGACACCCCAATTATTATTGATGTCACTTCAAATGATACCGATAAAGATGGTGACTTAGATCCAAGCACTGTGGTGGTCACGAAACAGCCTCAGAACGGTACGGTCAGTGTTGATCCAATCACAGGCGAAGTGACCTATACCCCAAACAAGGGCTATGTTGGTCCAGATGCATTTGAATATACCGTCAAAGATAAAGCTGGGAATGTGTCTGATCCTGCGACTGTGGTAATTGATATCACCGCTAATCCAGTTGCAGTTGATGACAGTGCTAACACCAAAGAAAACACACCTGTGATCATTGATGTGACTGCAAATGATACCGATAAAGATGGTGACTTAGATCCAAGTACGGTGGTGATTAGCAAACAACCACAGCATGGTACTGTCAACGTTGATCCAATCACAGGTGAAGTAACTTATACCCCAAACAAGGGTTATGTCGGTCCAGATGCATTTGAATACACAGTCAAAGACAAAGCTGGCAATGTATCTGATCCAGCGACTGTGGTAATTGATATCACCGCCAATCCAGTTGCGGTTGATGATAGTGCTAACACTAAAGAAGATACTCCAATCATTATTGATGTGACTTCAAATGATACCGACAAAGATGGTGACTTAGATCCAAGCACTGTGGTGGTCACGAAACAACCACAGCATGGTACTGTCAGTGTTGATCCAATCACAGGCGAAGTAACTTATACCCCAAACAAGGGTTATGTCGGTCCAGACCAGTTTGAATATACAGTCAAAGACAAAGCGGGGAATGTGTCTGATCCTGCAACTGTAGTGATTGATATCACCGCCAATCCAATTGCAGTTGATGACAGTGCTAACACCAAAGAAGATACCCCAATCATTATTGATGTGACTGCAAATGACACTGATAAAGATGGTGATTTAGATCCAAGCACTGTAGTGATCACAAAACAGCCTCAGAACGGTACTGTTAGTGTTGATCCAATCACAGGTGAAGTGACTTATACCCCAAATAAGGGTTATGTTGGTCCAGATGCATTTGAATATACAGTCAAAGACAAGGCTGGCAATATCTCTGATCCTGCGACTGTGGTAATCGATATCACCGCTAATCCAGTTGCAGTTGATGACAGTGCTAACACCAAAGAAAACACACCTGTGATCATTGATGTGACTGCAAATGATTCCGACAAAGATGGTGATTTAGATCCAAGCACTGTAGTGATCATGAAACAGCCTCAGAACGGTACGGTCAGCATTGATCCAATTACAGGTGAAGTGACTTATACGCCAAACAAGGGTTATGTCGGTCCAGATGCATTTGAATATACAGTCAAAGACAAAGCTGGCAATGTTTCTGATCCTGCAGCTGTAGTGGTTGAAGTGAGTGCAAATCCAGTTGCAGTTGATGATAGCGCTGAAACTAAAGAAGATACCCCAATCATTATTGATGTCACTTCAAATGACACTGACAAAGATGGTGATTTAGATCCAAGTACGGTGGTGATCAGTAAACAACCGCAGCATGGTACTGTTAGTGTTGATCCAATCACAGGTGAAGTGACTTATACCCCAAACAAGGGTTATGTTGGTCTAGATGCATTTGAATACACAGTCAAAGACAAAGCGGGGAATGTATCTGATCCAGCGACTGTGGTAATTGATATCACAGCTAATCCAGTTGCGGTTGATGATAGCGCTGAAACTAAAGAAGACACCCCAATCATTATTGATGTCACTTCAAATGATACCGATAAAGATGGTGACTTAGATCCAAGCACTGTAGTGATCACGAAACAGCCTCAGAACGGTACGGTCAGCGTTGATCCAATCACAGGTGAAGTGAGTTATACCCCAAACAAGGGTTATGTCGGTCCTGATGCATTTGAATATACAGTCAAAGACAAAGCTGGCAATGTATCGGATCCAGCTCACGTAACTTTAGATATAAGCCCTACAGGTACCTTAACCGAGATACTCAAAGAAGCTGATTTAGGAGATGGTTCAACAGCCGCTGTTGTAAATGGTGAATTGAGTTTAGATAACCCTAGTAATGTTGACATTAGCGATATCTTAATGACATTGCCAACAGTGGATGTCACTTCTGGTGGTGAGACAATAAACTGGACTCAAACAGCAAATGGCGGCTTAGTTGGAACCACGCCAAGCGGTCAAGAAGTGATGTCGATTACTTTGGGTACACCAGTGACCAGCAATGGTAAAACCACAATTCCTTATGAAATTGGTCTTAAAGCGCCAGTGGATCATGTGGGTGAGAACAGTGAACGTTTAGATCTTGATTTTGGTATCAATACCAATATTGGCGATGCTAACCTCATTATTACTGTGGAAGATGATAAATCAGTAGCAGCGCCAATATCTGTAGTTGCAGATGGTGAGACGACTTTTTATGCGAACGTGATCATTAGTCTGGATCTCTCTAGCAGTATGGGTGCAAGAGATAGCGGTATTCCAGATCCGGTAAATGGTGGCGAGAAAATGCGTATGAACGCAGCTGTCGAAGCGATTGAAACGATGCTAGATAAGTATCAGGAGCAACTTGACAGTGTAGCCCCAGGTAATGGAGACGTGAAAGTGAATATCATTGGCTTCTCAAAATTAGCCAAGCATCTTTCGCTACCTGGTCAAACAGATACATGGGTGTCATTAGATGACGCCAAGAAAATTGTGAAAGGATTATATAATTTTGGCACTCGACCAAAAGATATTGGTGTAGATACCAACTACGATGCGGCTTTACAAGAAGTTATTCATAGTTATTTGAATAATCAAGGTGCTGGTCCAGTTGTCGGTGTGGACGGTGCTAAGGTGAACAATAGTTTGCTCTTTGTCAGTGATGGTATTCCAAACTTTGGTAATGGCACGGATGGCGTACGTGGTATCCAACCAACGTCACCATCAAATTATGAACCAGGCAATCAAAATATCGATATCGGTGAAGATAAGTGGACAGCGTTCTTAAAAGAACAAAACATAAAATCTATTGCGATTGGTATTGGTCCTCAAATGGATGAGGGTGCAGATTTCTTAAAACCAATTGCTTTCGATGGCGAAAAAGGCACCAACAAAGATGGTTCGAGTGACATTATTATTTTGAAAGATATGTCTGATCTCGGCGGTATTATGTCTGAGTTGGTTCCAGAAGCTACTGATACTCAGGGGTCTATTCGTACGGATGATGTGGGCAATATTGTTTCATCTTTCGGTGCCGATGGTGCTGGTCAGTTAATCATTCAGATTGATGGGTATGACTATACTTATGACTATGCAACAAATCAAATCACCAGTAGCAATAGCAATGCGAGTATTTGGCAAGATGCTGGTAATGGTGTACTGATGGTGAAAACAGAGATCGGTGGTAGCTTTAAATTAAATATGTCTGCAGATAAGTTTGGTGACTTTAGCTATAACCCAGCTCCGACTCGTCCTGTAGGTAAAACCCAAGAAGAGTTTACATTTACACTTGTCGATAAAGATGGCGATAAATCTAGTGATAAATTGCTCATTGATATTCAATTAATTCCTGAAGCAAGTGCTAGTAAAACAGCACTGAGCATGAGTAATCAGTTGGATCATTTAGAGGTTTTTAATGCAGTTGGTCATACTTTAGATGGCTTTGCCAATACGCCAAATCCAGCCGAAGCTGTGAATACAAACCATATCAATGTCTCACAACATTTAGAGCAACTCAGTGTTGAGCAGCCTAACTTAATTTAAGTCTAATTAAGCCGCACAAAAAGCATTTTCTACATTTTGTAGCGAATGCTTTTTGTATATTTATCTGGGTTTTTTAGTGTGGTTTGGCATGCACGTGATGGTGCTATACCTCATTTAAATAATACTTCAATGCAAATTTATTAAAAATACAGTTAAAACAAATGGTTATTTTTTTATAGCCATTGATTGTATTTCTGGTAGCCGATAGAACTCATCAATGCAAATGAATAGAAAACTGACACGGTCAATATCTCTGTGTTTTATAGGGATGTTGGCAATACATGGCCCATTGGTACATGCAGCGACGTTAAAAGAGATACTCAAACAAGCGCTGGTCAATGATCCTGTGATACAGGAGGCTCAGGCAAATGTGTCTTTTGCACATAGTACGATGCAGACGACTAAGGCTGAACATTATCCGATTGTCAGTGCTATAGGGACTCAAGTACTCGGTCAACAACATAAATATGAAAGTAATGCGCGAGAAACGCATTTTGCTCCTGGTCTACGCGCGACCGTCAATGTTTATGCTTGGGGTGGGATCGAAGCAGCCGTTGATCGAGATAAGAAAAAGGAAGCTTATTATCAATATACTGCTGAACAAACCAGAGAAGACCTTGGTTATAAAATCAGTACATTGTATTTAACCGCATTAAGGACCAAAGAGTCTTTGGTTGTTGCAGAACGAAATTTAAAACGTCACGATAAAATGCTGCATGATTTAAATATTATTGTGCAACATGATTCAGGTCGGCTCAGTGAGTTGGCCCAAGCTCAGGCACGTCGACTAAAAGTAGAAACAGGTATTGCTGAATTACGACGTACTTTAGGTTTAACTGTGAGTCGATTAGAAGTTTACACGCAAGATTTTTTAGCACCAGATACGATTGTTGATCCTTTTTATGGAATGGCATCTCAAGATTTTATTACCCAATACCATCGTGCTGAAGTTGATCAAATACCCAGTTATTTAGCACAAAAAGCAGAACATGAAAGTGCACTTGAAGATATTAAAGTGTCTAAAGCGGCTCAAATGCCAAGTATTAATTTAGAAGGGACGGCAAGTCCAGATAATAAAGAAATCTATTTAAGAATGTCATGGGACATCTTTAACCAAGGTTCAAAGCATAAGATCTCACAGAAAAATCAAACCAAGATCGCTGTAGCGTCGCGTATGCAACAAAGCTTACGCGATACCATTGAACGTAGTCGAACAGCCATGTTCGATATGTCTCAAAATGAACAACGCGTTAAATTAGTGAATCAATATATTGATGTTCAACAAAAAGTCGTTTGGGCTTATGAACAACAATTCAAAATCTCTCGTCGAACATTAATTGATGTACTTGATGCTTATAACGAGCTTGCAAATATTGAAGCAACAGAAGTAGAGGCTCGTAATGATTTTAGAGCTGCGACTTTAGAGTATTTATTGGCTCAAGCCAAAATCAGTCAGTGGGCTGGTGTCACAAACTAACTTGGTTTCCCGATTATTTTCAAAGTATTTATTTAAGTAGAACAACATGAAATCTATTATTTCACATATCGCATTAACGACTAAATTATTAGGTAGTCCGATTAGTGAAGCTGCTTTATTGGCAAGGGTTGGGCGTGATCAAGATTTAAAGATTGATTATGGCACGCTCACAGAAGTTTTACGGAGTTATGGTTTTGATAACCAATTGTCGAAGCGATCTTTACAAGATATTCCAACACTTGCTTTACCTGCCACGATCTTATTAAAAAATGAAGAAGCTGCGGTGATTACCGAAGTTACATATCATGCTGACCAACGGACTTATCATTTATTGCAAACAGATGGGATGACCAAAGTCATCACTGCAATGCAGTTGGAACAATTGTACTTAGGATTTTGTTGGTTTATTAAGCCAAAAGTTCAATCAGATTTACGTTCTGATTTACCAGAATATCATTTGCCTAAAGCTTGGTTTTGGAAGGTGATTTGGCGATTTAGAAAATATTATTATCAAGTTGTATTGGCAACACTGATGATTAATTTTTTAGCTTTATTAAGTTCACTATACGTTATGAATGTATATGACCGTGTTATTCCAAACCAAGCTTTTGAAACATTATGGGTGTTAAGTATCGGTGTGATCATCGCAATTAGTTTTGAGTTTATTTCTAAATTAATTCGTTCTTATTTAACTGATATTGCAGGTAAAAAAGCAGATTTAATTATTAGCTCAGCACTCTTTAGACGCGTTATGCAGTTACGTTTGGTCGATCGTCCAAGTTCGGCTGGGGCCTATGCCAATAATCTACGTGAGTTTGAAGCGGTTCGCGAGTTTATGACTAGTGCGAGTTTACTGACCATTGTTGATTTGCCTTTTTTATTTTTATTTATCAGTGTGATTGGATTAGTCGGTGGCAAGCTGGCCTTTGTGCCCTTGGCCTTAATCCCAATTATGATTGCAGTGGGCTTCTTTGTGCAAAGACCATTGGCTCGCTATATCAATGAGTCTATGAAGGAGTCATCTCAAAGACAAGGTTTGGCAGTTGAAGCAATTGATGGAATCGAGACGTTAAAAACCAATAATGCCACAAATTGGGCGCAGCAACGTTGGGATAATTTCACTGCAAAAACTTCTGTATCTTCAATTAAAGTTCGAAATTTAAGTAATTTGGTGGTGAATTTTGCCGCAAGTATGCAGCAGTTAAATACCGTCTTCTTGGTGGTATTCGGGACTTATTTAATTCACAGCAGTAATCCCGATTATAAAATTACCATGGGGGCTTTGATTGCTTCGGTGATTTTATCTGGTCGAGCACTTGCGCCATTATCCCAAATAGCCAGTTTAGCGATTAAATTTCAGTCAGCCAAATTGGCCTTACAAGGGATTAATAATATTGTTGCAAGACCTATTGAGCGCGATCCTAGCCGTCAATATATCAGTTTAGCATCGGTCGAAGGTCAGATCGCTTTTGAGCATATCCAATTTCAATATCAACGAGATGCAGCACCAGCAGTCAAAGATACAACCCTAAATATTAACGCAGGTGAAAAAGTTGCCATTTTGGGACATATTGGGAGTGGAAAAAGTACTTTATTAAAACTCGCAAGTGGTCTTTATGAGGCCAATGCTGGTCATGTTACTTTAGACAATATTGATATACGTCAAATCGACCCAAGTGATTTACGAAGCAAAGTCAGTTTACTTAGCCAAAGCCCTCGCTTATTTTTGGGTACGCTTAGGGACAATCTCGAATTGGCAAGAACTGATCATTTTTCAACTGATCAACAGTTAATGCATGTCTTACATCAGTTTGGCCTCGATAAGGTGATCAATCAGCATCCGCAAGGCTTAGACATGCAACTCGGTGAAAACGGCTTAGGGTTATCTGGCGGGCAAAAGCAACTCATTGCTTTAGCAAGATTAACCTTACGTGATCCACAAGTTGTACTGCTTGATGAACCCACCACTGGACTAGATCAAGAAACAGAATTATCTGCCTTAGATGCGCTTCAAAACTGGGCAAAACAAAGAACATTATTGGTGGTTACCCATCGTCCTCAAGTCCTTGCATTGGTTGATCGTATTATTGTGATGGAAAATGGCGCCATTACGATGGATGGTCCTAAAGCAGAGATTCTTGCCAAATTAGTTCAACAACAGCCGCAAAATATTCCTCCTGTAAAACCCAAAGTTCATCGGGTGAGTGTAAGTGCTCGGATCCGTAAATAACCTGATGCTTTAAACGTCAAAATTTGGTCGGATGAGAAATGATGTTGTTATGATTATGCAGATTAAGTAAGTGAAAGAAATGAAAAAACAAACTAAACAGCCCCCAATCAGCCAATCTGATTTGAAGCTGTTAAACGATTTGAATGGTGCCTTACAGCAAGAAAAACATTATGGCTATTTCGCGGTAATTGCCTTGCTATTCGTGTTAATCGTCGTATTTTTAATTTGGGCGTATAACAGTACTTTAGAAGAGGTGACGCGAGGTCAAGGAAGTATTATCTCTAGTAGTCGTGAGCAAATTATTCAAAGCTTAGACCCTGGGATTATCATGGAAATGAGAGTGAAAGAAGGGGATGTTGTTGAAAAAAATCAAATTCTACTCAAACTGGATGATACTCGCAGTTCTGCTATTTTAAGAGAGAGCGAGGCTAAGGTTGAAAATTTAACTGCAATTGCAGCACGACTGAAAGCGGAAACTACAGAGACGAAGCCGATATTTCCTCAAGAGATTTCAAGTGAATTAAAGCAAAGAGAATATCAGGCTTATACGGTAAGACGACAGTCGATGGTCGATGCGATCGAAGCATTAAAAGCCAGTAAAAGTTTCTTGGATCATGAGATTTCGATTACCCAACCGCTGGCACAGCAGGGATTGGTTTCAAATGTGGAAGTATTGCGTATGCAACGACAATCGGCAGATCTAGGTGCGCAAATTTTAGATCGGAAAAATCGCTATTTAACCGATGCGAATAATGAGTTGGTAAAAACAGAAGCTGAATTGGCACAGGCGCGAGAAAATATGGCGATGCGTGCGGATCCTGTTGATCGTTCATTTATTCAAGCGCCGCTTCGCGGTATTGTAAAAAATATTAAAATTAATACAGTAGGCGGTGTGGTCAATGCAGGACAAGATATTTTAGAAATTGTTCCTTTAGATGACAAACTTTTGGTAGAAGCTTATATACGCCCACAGGATGTGGCTTTTCTTCGTCCCGGATTGCCTGCTGTTGTTAAAATAAGTGCTTATGATTATTCGATTTATGGTGGCTTAGAGGGGGTGGTGACACTGATTAGTCCCGATACCCTGAGTAATGATAAACGTAATAGTGAATTGAAATTAAACCAAAATGAAGTCTACTATCGTATCTTGGTCAAAACCGATGCAAATAGTTTAGTGGATAAACAAGGAAAAAAGCTTCCGATTATTCCCGGCATGGTGACCACTGTTGATGTAAAGACCGGTGAAAAGACCGTATTTCAATACTTGATTAAACCGATTACGCGGATGAAACAAGCTTTACAAGAACGATAAAAACCGTGGGCCTAAACAATTAAGTTAGAATCATTTCATGTTTTTAATCTATCCCCCTATATGACCTTGTCGTTGATAGGTCAAGATTGGGGGGGTGATTATTTATCGAATGATAATATTTATTATTTTTGGATCTATGATGAAAAAAACTGAATTAATTATTTACAAAATGTCATAATTTCGAAATAATAAAACGTAAAATTCATCATAATTATTATTGACATGCAGAACTTTATCTATAAAAGAACCTCTTTAGCGATTTTTTTAACGCTTTTGGGTACAGTAACAAACGCAGCAGATCCACAATTACGCCCAGAGTTGGAAATAGATGCTGTTCAGCGCCAACAACAACGTGACGAAGCATTACAAAAGCAATTACAGCCCGAAGCTGTAGTGCAAACGGGACTAGAAAAACAACTTCAAACCCAAGCACAACTACAATATCTAAAATCAAACAGTGAAGACGTGTGTTTTGAAATTAAAAAATTTGTATTGATCGGGGAAGAAGCGCGTCAATTTACTTTTGCTATGCGCTCCGTCACGCAAGGTCAACATAATTTAATTGGTCGATGTATTGGGGTACAAGGCTTAAACCAAGCCTTAGATCTAATTCAAAACAGTATTATTAGTCATGGTTATGTCACCACACGCATGCTGTTACCTCAACAAAACATTGCTTCAGGTGAGATTAAGCTTCAAGTAATTGCTGGGAAAGTAGATCAAATTCAATTTGTTCAAGGGACATCTAAGCGTGCTCACAAATTTAATGCCTTACCTGTTCGGTCTGGGGATATTTTAAATATTCGGAATATTGAACAAGGCTTAGAAAACTTTAAACGTGTGCCGACTGTTGAGGCTGACTTTAAAATCAAACCCTCACAACAGCGTAACCAACCTGGCTATAGTGATTTAGAGTTGGCATGGCAACAATCAAAACCCTACCGGATTCATTTAGGTATGGATGATGCAGGCTCAGACTCAACTGGGAAATATCAAGGCACAGCAACCTTATCTTTAGACCATCTGTTTACTGCAAATGACTTGTTTTATGGCAGTTATAACCATGATTTAGGTGGGGGAGATCAAGGTAAACGCGGAACAGATGGCTATTACTTAAGTTATAGCATTCCACTCAAATATTGGCTGCTTAGCACCAGTTATAGCCAGTCTAATTATAACCAAACGGTTGCAGGTGCCAGTGAAAGTTATAGCTATAGCGGCAAAAGCAAACTGATTGGGGCAGATTTATCTCGGGTACTTTACCGTGATGCCAAACGAAAAACCACCGCCAGTGTGGGAGGATGGTATCGGGAATCACAAAACTTCATCAATGATGTAGAAATTGAAGTACAACGTCGAAAAACCGGTGGCTGGAAAGCCAGTTTGGATCATACAGAATATCTAGCCAATGCGACTTTAACAGGCAATTTAACCTATAAACGCGGTACGGGTGCATTTAATGCAATGCATGCACCTGAAGAGCAATTTGGCGAAGCCTACACCCATGTTGGTATTTTACAAGCCAATGCCAGTCTGCAAGTGCCATTTAAAGTCGGTAATCAATCGCTACAGTATCTTGCTGAATGGCGAACGCAGTACAGTAAAAAACCACTGACCCCACAAGATCGATTCTCGATTGGGAATCGCTATACCGTAAGAGGGTTTGATGGTGAACAAACTTTATTGGCAGATAATGGATTTTTAGTCCGTAATGAAATCAGTGGCTCGATATTTAAGCTTCCGATGCAATGGTACACAGGAATTGACTATGGTGAAGTGGGGGGTAAAACCGCACATGAACCAAATCCATTGCTGGGAACAAGTTTAATGGGCGCTGCCTTTGGATTACGAGGGCAAGTCTTAAAATCGGTTAATTATGACGTTTTTGTTGGGACGCCGTTAAAAAAACCAGACCACTTTAAAACAGACAATGTGACAACAGGATTTAGCCTGAACTGGATGTATTAATCCATTACATCCAATGTCCATATGCAACATTCAATCTTGAAAAAATATTAAAACATTAAGGTAAAACATTATGAATAAGAATCGTTATCGCGTTATTTTTAGTCAAGCACGTGGCATGTTTATTGCGGTTGCTGAGATTGTAAAAAGCCGTACAAAAACAGCGGGGCAATCACATAGCATTGGTGAAATCGAAATAGAGGATGTCACGGGAGCATCTTCGATCACCTATAAAAAACTCAATCCTGTTAATTTTGCTGTGGTGAGCCTATTGGGTGCAGCAATTTACACCTTGCCGATGGCAAGCATCGCTGAAAGTCAAATTGTGGCAGATCGATCAGCACCAAGCTCACAACAAGCCACCATTCTAAACAGCAGTAATGGTTTGACCCAAGTTAATATTCAAACCCCAAGTGCAGGTGGTGTATCACGTAATACCTATACCCAGTTTGATGTGGGGCAGGAAGGTGCGATTCTAAATAATGCACGAAATAATACCCAAACCCAATTAGGTGGCTGGGTACAAGGTAATCCATGGCTCGCCAAAGGCGAAGCCAAGGTGATCCTGAATGAAGTAAACAGCAGTAATCCGAGTCAATTAAAGGGCTATTTGGAGGTTGCGGGTAAACAAGCGCAAGTGGTGATTGCCAACCCATCTGGTTTGGTCTGTGATGGCTGTGGGGTGATTAACGCAGATCGTTTTACCTTAACCACGGGTCAAGCAGTAATGCATCAAGGTTATCTTGATTCATTCCGAGTACGTGAAGGGCAGGTAACGATTGAAGGGAAAGGCTTAAATGGAAGCTTAACCCCTTATACCGATATTTATACACGTGCTTTAAACGTCAATGCGGGTTTATATGCCAATGAGCTAAAAACCGTGTTGGGTCAAAACGATATCAATGTTCAAGATCCAAACTCAGCAAAGATTACTGCAACAACAAGTACCACATCTTCACCTACACCGAGCTTTGCTCTTGATGTTGGAAAATTAGGTGGCATGTATGCTGGAAAAATCTATTTGGTCGGTACTGAAAAAGGTTTGGGGGTGCGTAATGCAGGATCACTCAATGCCACGACAGGTCAGATGCGTTTAAATGCCAATGGTGACTTAACCAATACAGGCAATATGATTGCCAATAAAGATCAACTGCAATTAAATGCAGAAAATATTAAAAATACAGGAAACATCAGTAGTGCTACCTCACAAGTTAGAGTAGATAGCCAAAATTTGGATAACTCAGGTTTAATCAGCAGTGCAGACGAACTGTATTTAGACCAACAAAAAACTTTAACCAATGCAGGAGTATTAAACGCTGCACGTATTGTGCTGGATGCCAATAGCTTAAAAAACAGTGGCTCAATTGAGCAGACTGGGGCGCAATCACTAGATTTAATCTCAGGCTCAATAAGCAATACTGGCGGCAGAATTGGTCTTGCTAAAAATTCAGCAACATCAGGTGACACTGGTGTTAATAATGGAGGAAGTGCAGGTGAAACAAGTGGTTCAGGTTCAACTGTAGTAAAACCAAACAATCCAGCTCAAGATGGTGGCAGTGTTGAGATTGCCAAGGACAGTTCTACGACAAATGTTCCAAAAGACTATGATAAGGGTTATATCCATGTTAAGGAACAGTTGAATAATGATCAAGGCGCGATTATTGCCCGTGGTGTAATTGATTTGGATACCAATAATATTTTGGCGAATCAAGAGGGTAAGCTGAATCTAGGTCATATTAAAGTTCAGGGCGAAAAATTTAATAATGATCAAGGTCAATTAACAGTTCAACAGGCAGATATTCTCAGCACAATCTTGAGTAATCAATCAGGTCAGATTGCAGTCAATAAAAGCTTAAAGGTTCAATCAACAAGTGCGAATAATAACAAAGGCACCATTCAAGCTGTTGAGCAAGTTGATATTAATATCACCGACTCGTTAAATAATAGCGAAGGAAAAATTGCGAGCGGACAACAGCTGAGCATTCATGCAGGACAGGTTAATAATCAATCGGGCCTACTCTATTCTGAGCAACAAGATATTGGTCTAGACGTTCAACAAGCATTAGATAACGGATCAGGTATTATTCAAGCGAAAACCCAGCTGAATCTGAATAGCCAAAACTTAAATAACAACTCAGGTCAAATTCTAGCTGAAAATGTTCAGCAAAAACATGGTTCAGTCGATAATACTCTAGGATCCATTGTTGCAAAACAAAACCTAATCAGTAGTGCCATTCAATTTGATAATAATCAGGGACAGATTCAAGCTAATAATATTGAATTTGAACATAAACAATTGAATAACAGTGGCAGTATTTATGCTGATCAAAATCTGAATATCATAGGGCAAAACTTACAAAATAGCGGATCTTTGAGCGCAGGACAGGAAATTCAGCTCAAGAGTGAAACCTTGCAACATCAACAGTCTGGTTTAATCGCAGCAGGGTTGGACCGTCAAGGTAAACTAGGTACAACAGGCAATCTTAAGATTATTGCAGATCAGGTGGAGCTACATGGACAAAGCTTTGCAGGTGAAAATCTTAATGTGCAAAGTCAAAATCACATCGATGCGAGTAAAGGGCAACTTCAATCCAAAAATATTGAATTAAATAGTCAGTTAGGCAATATCTCGACGCATTCAGCTCAGGTGATTGCAGAACACTTATCATTGAATAGTCATGATGTTATTAATAATCAGCAAGGTACTTTAAGTGCTAAAGACCTTAAGCTAAATGCCAATAGTTTAGATAATAGTCAAGGTCATATCTTACACACTGGAACTGATCAGTTGGATTTGAATTTTAGTCAGATCCTAAATAACCAGTCAGGTGAGATTCGTAGTAATGCAGCACAGGTCAATCTCAATACGACATCATTAAATAATACTGCAGGTCAACTTATCCATGCAGGAACAGGACAACTCGATATTCAGGTTAATCAGTTACAGGGTAATCAAGGAAAAATACTCAGTAATGGTCAATTACAATTACAAGCAGGAATTCTTGATTTAAGTCAGGGTGTAACTTCAGCTGAACACATTATCCTGAAAGCGAATCAATTAAATCATCAGCAAGGACAGCTTATCCAGCGTGGTAAGCAGAGCCCTCTGACTTTAGCGATACAGCAACAACTGAATAATCAGTTGGGTTTTATCCAAAGCCAGACAGTATTAAATATGGATACGGGGGCCTTAAATAATCAGGGTGGAACACTTAGTACAGCGCAGGGACAGGATCTGAACCTTAAGGTCAAAGGGCTTTTAGACAATAGTCATTCAGGTAAAATTTATGTAGGTAATAATGCCAATATTCAGGCAGGTTCGATTGATAACCATACGCAAGGTCAAATCAATGTTCAACAAAATCTTAAATTAAATAGCCAGTTACAGGTTAACAATCAAACTGGACAAATTGCAGCAAATGCCGATGTTCAAATTCAATCTCAGGGTATTGATAATAGTGAAGGTCAAATCAGTTCTGTACAGGGCAGATTAGAGTTAGATGCCGGCACAGGATTACTGAGTAACCAATCAGGATCACTGCAATCAGCGAAAGACATCGAGATCAAAGCAGAGCGCTTACATAGCCAGTCAGGTTTAATCAATGCGCAAGGATCGATACAAGCACAGATTCAACAAGAGATTGATAACAATGCAGGACAGATCATTGCAAATCAATCGGTGCAGCTCAACAGTCAGGGCTTAAACAATAATGCTGGTCAAATCGGTAGTGTTGAAAGCACGCTGAAGGTAGATGCTGGTCAAGGTATAATCAGCAACCAACAAGGTAAACTGCAGTCTAAACAAGACCTGAGTTTGAATGCACAAGGGATTGATAACCAGTCAGGTTTAATCGCGACCCAAGGCCATCTTGAATTACAACAACACTGGTTAAAAAATAATAAAGGGCAAGTGATCTCAGGTGAAAGCCTGAATTTAACAGGTCAAGATTTAAATAATCAGGGTGGATTACTGCAAAGTGGTCGAGACTTAAGTTTTAAACTGATTGGCAAATTGGACAATAGCCAATCAGGGCAACTGATTAGTGGCGGTCATACGCAGATTGATGCACAGCAATTAGAGAATAGCCAGCAGGGTTTAATCAATGCACAAGGCAGCTTGAGCATTAGGACTCAGCAAGACGTCAATAACAATGCAGGTATCATTGCCGCCAACAAGTTTGTCGAAATTCAGAGCCAAGGACTAGACAATAGCCAAGGCCAACTTGGCAGTGTCAAAGAACAGGTGACGATCAACACAGGCAAGGGCGCACTGCTTAATCAATCTGGTACGCTACAGTCGACAGGTGATTTAAACGTACAGAGTACGGGGCTGAACAACAATAAAGGTACACTGAATAGTTTAGGCAAAGTCGACTTAGTCAGTGATGGTGATCTCAGTAATGATGGTGGTCAAATTGCTTCAAATGGTCAGTTAGAGATTACAGCAAATGACTTAAGTAACCAGTCAGGATTGATCCAGACAGGAGAAAAGTCGAATCTAAATCTCAAGTTGGGTGGCGCATTAAGCAACCAGACAGGTCAAATCCACAGTGGAGCAGACCAGCAGATCACAGCGCAAAGTGTTGATAACAGTGCACAAGGTCAAATGACTGCACAGGGACAGCTTAATATTCAGAGCCAAGCTGAGATTAATAACCAGACAGGTAAACTGATTGCCAATGGATTATTACAGGTTAAAGGCGAAGGGCTCAACAATACTCAAGGACAGATGGGAAGCCTACAAGATCAGGTAATTGTACAAGCTGGACAAGGTGCCTTGACCAATCAGTCGGGTACAATCCAAGCGAAGAAAGACTTGAGTGTTACAGCACAAAGTATAGATAACCAGTCTGGTCAAATGAACAGTCAGGGACACTTACAACTGACTAGCCAACAGGCGATCAACAACCTAGAAGGTTTAATTGCAGCGGATTTGGGGTTAAAACTCAACAGCCAAGGTTTAAATAACAACCGAGGTCAGATCGGAAGTGCACAGGGTGATGTTGATCTGAATGCAGGCAATGGCTTATTGAGCAATCAGGCAGGCGTGGTGTTGTCAGGCAAAGCGTTAACGCTCAATGCAGGCCAAGTCGATAACAGCAACAAGGGACAGATCAACAGCCAAGCAGATTTAGCGATCAGCACGGTAAAAGAGATCAATAACCAAAGTGGTGTAATTGCTTCAAACCAACAACTGAGCTTAAAGAGTCAGGGACTAAATAACAATGCAGGACAGATCGGCAGTATTCATGCAGGTGTTGTAGTCGATAGTGGTTCAGGAGTTGTTGATAATAATTCTGGTGTGATACAGGCACAGAATGATATCCAGCTTAAGGCTCAACAACTCAATAGCCATTTAGGTAAGATCAGTTCAGAAAAAGCCATTGAACTGAATATAGATCAAGCTATAGATAACAATGCGGGTCAGATCGTTGCCAACGATGCGATTGCTATTCAAAGTCAGGGACTGAACAATGATCAGGGGCAAATTGCCAGTATCAAAGCGCAATTAAGTATTAATGCCGGCACAGGATTACTGAGTAACCAATCAGGATCACTGCAATCAGCGAAAGACATCGAGATCAAAGCAGAGCGCTTACATAGCCAGTCAGGTTTAATCAATGCGCAAGGATCGATACAAGCACAGATTCAACAAGAGATTGATAACAATGCAGGACAGATCATTGCAAATCAATCGGTGCAGCTCAACAGTCAGGGCTTAAACAATAATGCTGGTCAAATCGGTAGTGTTGAAAGCACGCTGAAGGTAGATGCTGGTCAAGGTATAATCAGCAACCAACAAGGTAAACTGCAGTCTAAACAAGATTTGAGTTTGAATGCACAAGGGATTGATAACCAGTCAGGTTTAATCGCGACCCAAGGCCATCTTGAATTACAACAACACTGGTTAAAAAATAATAAAGGGCAAGTGATCTCAGGTGAAAGCCTGAATTTAACAGGCCAAGATTTAAATAATCAGGGTGGATTACTGCAAAGCGGTCGAGACTTAAGTTTTAAACTGATTGGCAAACTAGACAATAGCCAATCAGGACAACTGATTAGTGGCGGTGATACGCAGATTGATGCACAGCAATTAGAGAATAGCCAGCAGGGTTTAATCAGTACTCAGGGTGATCTTCGTATTACCAGTGTGCAAGACATAAACAATGCAGCAGGCATCATGGTTGCTAAACAAAATATAAATTTAAGTAGTCAAGGTTTAAACAATAATAAAGGTCAGATTGGTACTGAACAGGGAGATTTGAAGATTCAGACTGGTCAGAAAGGCCTAGACAACCTTACAGGACAAATTCAGTCAGCTAAGACACTTAATGTCAGCAGTAGTGGTCTAACAAACAGTGGTGTAATTAGTGCATTAAATACACTCAATATTGATAGTCAGGGTGATATTCATAATGATGGCGGTCAAATTGCTTCAAATGGTCAGTTAGAGATTACAGCAAATGACTTAAGTAATCAGTCAGGATTGATCCAGACAGGAGAAAAGTCGAATCTAAATCTCAAGTTGGGTGGCGCATTAAGCAACCAGACAGGTCAAATCCACAGTGGTGCAGACCAGCAGATCACAGCCCAAAGTGTTGATAACAGTGCACAGGGTCAAATTACCACACAGGGACAGCTTAACATTCAGAGCCAAGCTGAGATTAATAACCAGACAGGTAAACTGATCGCCAATGGATTATTACAGGTTAAAGGCGAAGGGCTCAACAATACTCAAGGACAGATCGGCAGCTTACAAGATCAGGTGATTGTACAAGCTGGACAAGGTGCCTTGACCAACCAGTCGGGGACGATCCAAGCGAAGAAAGACTTGAGTGTTACAGCACAAAGTGTAGATAACCAGTCTGGTCAAATGAACAGTCAGGGCCAACTGCAACTGACTAGCCAACAGGCGATCAATAACCTAGAAGGCTTAATTGCAGCGGATTTGGGGTTAAAACTCAACAGCCAAGGTTTAAATAACAACCGAGGTCAGATCGGAAGTGCACAGGGTGATGTTGATCTGAATGCAGGCAATGGCTTATTGAGCAATCAGGCAGGCGTGGTGTTGTCAGGCAAAGCGTTAAAGCTCAATGCAGGCCAAGTCGATAACAGCAACAAAGGACAGATCAACAGCCAAGCAGATTTAGCGATCAGCACGGTAAAAGAGATCAATAACCAAAGTGGTGTAATTGCTTCAAACCAACAACTGAGCTTAAAGAGTCAAGGGTTGAATAACAATGCAGGACAGATCGGCAGTATTCATGCAGGCGTTGTAGTCGATAGTGGTTCAGGAGTTGTTGATAACAATTCTGGTGTGATACAGGCACAGAATGATATTCAGTTGAAGGCTCAACAACTCAATAGTCATTTGGGTAAGATCAGTTCAGAAAAAGCCATTGAACTGAATATAGATCAAGCTATAGACAACAGTGCGGGTCAGATTGTTGCCAACGATGCGATTGCTATTCAAAGTCAGGGACTGAACAATGATCAAGGTCAAATTGCCAGTATTAAAGCGCAATTAAGTATTAATGCAGGCACAGGATTACTGAGTAACCAATCAGGATCACTGCAATCAGCGAAAGATATCGAGATCAAAGCAGAGCGCTTACAGAGCCAGTCAGGCTTAATCAATGCACAAGGATCGATACAAGCACAGATTCAACAAGAGATTGATAACAATGCAGGACAGATCATTGCAAATCAATCAGTGCAGCTCAACAGTCAGGGCTTAAATAATAATGCTGGTCAAATTGGCAGTGTTGAAAGCACGCTGAAGGTAGATGCTGGCCAAGGTGTAATCAGCAACCAACAAGGCAAACTGCAGTCTAAACAAGACCTGAGTTTGAATGCACAAGGGATTGATAACCAGTCAGGTTTAATCGCGACCCAAGGCCATCTTGAATTACAACAACACTGGTTAAAAAATAATAAAGGGCAAGTGATCTCAGGTGAAAGCCTGAATTTAACAGGTCAAGATTTAAATAATCAGGGTGGATTACTGCAAAGTGGTCGAGACTTAAGTTTTAAACTGATTGGCAAATTGGACAATAGCCAATCAGGGCAACTGATTAGTGGCGGTCATACGCAGATTGATGCACAGCAATTAGAGAATAGCCAGCAGGGTTTAATCAATGCACAAGGCAGCTTGAGCATTAGGACTCAGCAAGACGTCAATAACAATGCAGGTATCATTGCCGCCAACAAGTTTGTCGAAATTCAGAGCCAAGGACTAGACAATAGCCAAGGCCAACTTGGCAGTGTCAAAGAACAGGTGACGATCAACACAGGCAAGGGCGCACTGCTTAATCAATCTGGTACGCTACAGTCGACAGGTGATTTAAACGTACAGAGTACGGGGCTGAACAACAATAAAGGTACACTGAATAGTTTAGGCAAAGTCGACTTAGTCAGTGATGGTGATCTCAGTAATGATGGTGGTCAAATTGCTTCAAATGGTCAGTTAGAGATTACAGCAAATGACTTAAGTAACCAGTCAGGATTGATCCAGACAGGAGAAAAGTCGAATCTAAATCTCAAGTTGGGTGGCGCATTAAGCAACCAGACAGGTCAAATCCACAGTGGAGCAGACCAGCAGATCACAGCGCAAAGTGTTGATAACAGTGCACAAGGTCAAATGACTGCACAGGGACAGCTTAATATTCAGAGCCAAGCTGAGATTAATAACCAGACAGGTAAACTGATTGCCAATGGATTATTACAGGTTAAAGGCGAAGGGCTCAACAATACTCAAGGACAGATCGGCAGCTTACAAGATCAGGTGATTGTTCAAGCTGGGCAAGGCGCATTGACCAACCAGTCGGGTACAATCCAAGCGAAGAAAGACTTGAGTGTTACAGCACAAAGTATAGATAACCAGTCTGGTCAAATGAACAGTCAGGGACACTTACAACTGACTAGCCAACAGGCGATCAACAACCTAGAAGGTTTAATTGCAGCGGATTTGGGGTTAAAACTCAACAGCCAAGGTTTAAATAACAACCGAGGTCAGATCGGAAGTGCACAGGGTGATGTTGATCTGAATGCAGGCAATGGCTTATTGAGCAATCAGGCAGGCGTGGTGTTGTCAGGCAAAGCGTTAACGCTCAATGCAGGCCAAGTCGATAACAGCAACAAGGGACAGATCAACAGCCAAGCAGATTTAGCGATCAGCACGGTAAAAGAGATCAATAACCAAAGTGGTGTAATTGCTTCAAACCAACAACTGAGCTTAAAGAGTCAGGGACTAAATAACAATGCAGGACAGATCGGCAGTATTCATGCAGGTGTTGTAGTCGATAGTGGTTCAGGAGTTGTTGATAATAATTCTGGTGTGATACAGGCACAGAATGATATCCAGCTTAAGGCTCAACAACTCAATAGCCATTTAGGTAAGATCAGTTCAGAAAAAGCCATTGAACTGAATATAGATCAAGCTATAGATAACAATGCGGGTCAGATCGTTGCCAACGATGCGATTGCTATTCAAAGTCAGGGACTGAACAATGATCAGGGGCAAATTGCCAGTATCAAAGCGCAATTAAGTATTAATGCCGGCACAGGATTACTGAGTAACCAATCAGGATCACTGCAATCAGCGAAAGACATCGAGATCAAAGCAGAGCGCTTACATAGCCAGTCAGGTTTAATCAATGCGCAAGGATCGATACAAGCACAGATTCAACAAGAGATTGATAACAATGCAGGACAGATCATTGCAAATCAATCGGTGCAGCTCAACAGTCAGGGCTTAAACAATAATGCTGGTCAAATCGGTAGTGTTGAAAGCACGCTGAAGGTAGATGCTGGTCAAGGTATAATCAGCAACCAACAAGGTAAACTGCAGTCTAAACAAGATTTGAGTTTGAATGCACAAGGGATTGATAACCAGTCAGGTTTAATCGCGACCCAAGGCCATCTTGAATTACAACAACACTGGTTAAAAAATAATAAAGGGCAAGTGATCTCAGGTGAAAGCCTGAATTTAACAGGCCAAGATTTAAATAATCAGGGTGGATTACTGCAAAGCGGTCGAGACTTAAGTTTTAAACTGATTGGCAAACTAGACAATAGCCAATCAGGACAACTGATTAGTGGCGGTGATACGCAGATTGATGCACAGCAATTAGAGAATAGCCAGCAGGGTTTAATCAGTACTCAGGGTGATCTTCGTATTACCAGTGTGCAAGACATAAACAATGCAGCAGGCATCATGGTTGCTAAACAAAATATAAATTTAAGTAGTCAAGGTTTAAACAATAATAAAGGTCAGATTGGTACTGAACAGGGAGATTTGAAGATTCAGACTGGTCAGAAAGGCCTAGACAACCTTACAGGACAAATTCAGTCAGCTAAGACACTTAATGTCAGCAGTAGTGGTCTAACAAACAGTGGTGTAATTAGTGCATTAAATACACTCAATATTGATAGTCAGGGTGATATTCATAATGATGGCGGTCAAATTGCTTCAAATGGTCAGTTAGAGATTACAGCAAATGACTTAAGTAATCAGTCAGGATTGATCCAGACAGGAGAAAAGTCGAATCTAAATCTCAAGTTGGGTGGCGCATTAAGCAACCAGACAGGTCAAATCCACAGTGGTGCAGACCAGCAGATCACAGCCCAAAGTGTTGATAACAGTGCACAGGGTCAAATTACCACACAGGGACAGCTTAACATTCAGAGCCAAGCTGAGATTAATAACCAGACAGGTAAACTGATCGCCAATGGATTATTACAGGTTAAAGGCGAAGGGCTCAACAATACTCAAGGACAGATCGGCAGCTTACAAGATCAGGTGATTGTACAAGCTGGACAAGGTGCCTTGACCAACCAGTCGGGGACGATCCAAGCGAAGAAAGACTTGAGTGTTACAGCACAAAGTGTAGATAACCAGTCTGGTCAAATGAACAGTCAGGGCCAACTGCAACTGACTAGCCAACAGGCGATCAATAACCTAGAAGGCTTAATTGCAGCGGATTTGGGGTTAAAACTCAACAGCCAAGGTTTAAATAACAACCGAGGTCAGATCGGAAGTGCACAGGGTGATGTTGATCTGAATGCAGGCAATGGCTTATTGAGCAATCAGGCAGGCGTGGTGTTGTCAGGCAAAGCGTTAAAGCTCAATGCAGGCCAAGTCGATAACAGCAACAAAGGACAGATCAACAGCCAAGCAGATTTAGCAATCAGCACGGTAAAAGAGATCAATAACCAAAGTGGTGTAATTGCTTCAAACCAACAACTGAGCTTAAAGAGTCAAGGGTTGAATAACAATGCAGGACAAATCGGCAGTGTTCAAGGACAGATTCAACTGGATGCAGGACGATTCCGTCTTGAAAATCAACAAGGGCTAATCCAAGCTGGTCAAGGGATCAATATTGTCGCGAATGGTGTGAATAACGCTCAGGGGCAAATCAATAGTAAAAATTTACTACAACTCAATAGCCAAGGGCAGCTACTGGATAACAGTCAGGGAACGTTAAGTTCTGAAAGTATTAAAATTGACTCTGGACGATTAAACAATAATCAAGGGTTGATTCAGGCTCAGGATACCATCCAGATTGATACTCACAATCAGGATCTTGTAAACACCAATAGTGGTCAACAAGGAGGCATACTGAGTCAAGGTGATATACAGCTAAGTAATGTTAAAACGTTGAATAATTCACAGGGATATCTTGCAAGTGCTAAAGAGATAGGTATCCAAGTCAATCAAGTATTGAATCAACAAGGCACAATACTCGCAGGGAAACAATTAAATATTTGGGGAACAGGACAAAACCAACTACTGGATAATCAGTCTGGACAATTGTTGTCTATGGGGGGAATGACACTCAATATTGATCGAATTAATAACAATGGTAAGTTAAAGCCGAGTGATGCTGATAGTCATATCATGGCAGTAGGTGACTTAAATATCACTACACAACAATTGGATAATCAAAATACACTGACAACCAGTCCAACTGACACGTCAATTCAGGGGATTGATGCAAATAATTTAAATATCACGACCAATATTTTAAATAACCAAACAGGTGCTATCCGCAGTAGTGGTAACCAAAATTTGAATATTCGTCAAATATTGAATAATCAATCAGGTCAAATCAGCAGTGAAAAACAACTGATCATTGTGGGCGATCAACTAGAAATTAATAACTTAAAAGGGCAAATTTTATCAGGCACTGGACTGAATTTGACAGCGAAATCCCTTTCAGGGAATGGCAAAGTTTTAAGTTTGGGTGATGCTCAAGTGAACTTAAAAGAGAGCTATACTCATGGTGTAGGTGCTCAATTACAGGCCAATCAAAACTTAAGCCTGATTACTCAAGGCAATATCATTAACTATGGAACGATCAATTCAGGTAATCGACTGGATATAAATGCCGTCAATATTGGCAATATGGTTGATGCTAAAATTGAAAGCCATGAAACCCGCTTGACTGCACAAAATGAGTTGAATAATACCGGATTGATCAATGGTGATTATACTCGCCTACAAGCAAATACACTCAACAATCAAGGTACGGGACGTATTTATGGAACAACGCTTGCGATCAATGCAAATACTTTAAATAATCAACCTAATATTGCTGGTGTTGCTCCAGTGATTGCTTCACGTGGTGATATGTATTTGGGTGTTCAGGTTTTGAATAACTTGGCAAACGTAGCTGACTATGCAAGCCAATCACTGATTTTTAGTGCTGGTAACTTATATCTCGGTGGTGGATTAGATGCCAATGACAAGACTGTCGGGCAAGCCTTAGTGATCAATAATGAAAGTGCGACGATTGAATCATTAGGCAATATGCGTTTGTCAGCGAAGCAAATCAACAATATTAATAAAAACTTTAAGACCCAACTGGTTGAAATTGAGCGCAAGGATAATCTTGAAAAATTTTATCAGGGTGATTGGAAAACATTTGATGGGGTACTTATTGCAAGAAAAGATAAAAAGGAAGATTGGGCCAAATATACTTATAGCCAAGTGACTTCTGAGACGCGAGTCATGGAATCCGCGCCTGGTCAAATTAAAGCGGGTGGTGCTTTAAATCTTGATGGTGCTCAAGTCCTCAATGATAAAAGCCAAATCTTGGCAGGTGGCGTGCTTTCTAATTTAGGCGGGAGTATCACATCTGGTGATCTTGAGGATACAAAAGGTATTAGAAAGGTTGTGGCAACTGGGACACAGCGTTTATCTGAAATTGTATACAACAGTTGGGGGAAGAAGAAGCGTAAAACCAAAAATAAATCTTTTACCAATACCCAAACAGAAACATTTGATTTAGCGGTCAGTCAAGCTTTGGGTAATCAGAAGTTTAACCAAAATAAAATTGTGACAACTTTGGTGTCTAACAATCAAAGTGGAGATAAAACTCAATCAGGTCAAACTCAGCAAACCAATCTAAATGGATTAAAAGATACCAATAATTCGACACAGGTTGAGCAAGCTCAAAACTCTCAAGGCGAGAATTTAACTGTAAAACAAGCTGGGAATGTATTGAACAGCATACAATCTCAAACAGGACAGAAGAACCAGCCATCACTACAATCAAAAGATTTAGATGCCAATGTTTCAGGGTCACAAGTCACGGTATCAAAGGTTGAACATGCCAATGCGCAAGATTTGATTACTGGTCAGGCATCTGATATCACCAATAGCATCCAGACTCAGAAGGGTCAAGGGGCTCAAGCTTCATTACAATCAAAAGATTTGGATGTAAGCGCTTCAGGGGCAAATATCAATGTATCGCAAGCAGAACAGGCCAATGGCAAAAATCTAACAACGGGTCATGCTGCTGATTTATCAAATACAACCCAGACACAAACAGGTCAACTCAATCAGCCATCACAACAATCAAAAGATTTAAATGCAAATCTGCTTTATGAAAATGTAAGTTTATCAAAAGCAGGACAAGTGAATGACCAAAACCAACCGCTTACTGATACAAAGCAAGTCGATAATAGTAGTCAAGTGAATGGCTTACAGCAGAATTCATCTTCATTACAGTCTAAAGATTTAAATATTTCTGTAGGGCAAACATCGCAAAAACAAGGTGATACTGCTGGTCAAGCACAAGCCAATAATTTTACTCAACAGGCCAATGCACCTAGTGAAACCGATGAATCAACACAATATGAAATACGAACGCTTAATTCAAGTGAACTAAAAGTTCCAAATAGTGCGCTATATCGTGTCAATGCAAATAGTAAAGCTGGATATTTAGTTGAAACAGATCCGAGCTTTACCAATTATAAAACTTGGTTATCTTCTGACTATATGTTGGATGCACTTGGGCTGGATCCTGCTTTGCAACAAAAGCGTCTAGCCGATGGTCTTTATGAACAACGTTTGGTGCAAGATCAGATTGCGAACCTAACTGGTTATCGCTTCCTAGAAGGTTATGCCAATGATGATGAGCAATATAAAGCACTCATGAATAATGGGGTAAGTTTCGCCAAGTTGTATGGTCTTCGTCCTGGAATAGCATTAACTGCTGCTCAAACAGCACAGTTGACCAGTGATATTGTTTGGCTCGTTGAACAAACTGTGATCTTACCAAATGGCACAAAGACTCAAGCCCTTGTTCCACAAGTATATGTTAAAGCACAAGTCGGTGACTTAAAAGGAGATGGTACTTTACTTTCTGGTGATGCGATTCAGTTTAAGTTAGATGGTGATTTGATCAATGGCGCTACGATTGCGGGTCGCCAAGCAGTGCAAATTACTGCTGATAATGTCCAAAATTTAAATGGACGGATTCATGGTAATCAAGTTGCTATAGAAACCAAAAAAGATTTGAACAACATCGGTGGTCAAATTAGTGCCAAAGAATCTATGGCACTGAAAGTTGGTGGGAATTTGAATATTGAATCAACAACGCTTTCAACCGAATCGAAAATTGGTGGTTTTAGTTCATCACAAACCAATATTGATCGCGTGGCAGGAATTTATGTTGGTTCAGGCAGTCAGAAAAAGCTTGATCCAAGCCAAACTACTTTGCTTATAGATGTCGCGGGGAATACCAACTTAAAAGCTGCTCAAATCAATAATAGTAATGGCACGACCATCTTCAATACATTGGGCAATCTTGATATTGGAACAGTAACTACAAGTCAGACTGAGCAATTGAAAATTGATTCAAAAAATGGTTACCAATATAACAAGCAACAGGACATAGGCAGTCAAATCAATAGTGAAGGTTCGTTGCTGATAAATGCCCAGAATATTAGTGGTAAAGCGGTTGATCTGAACAGCAAACAAGGCAGTATTCAGCTTTCTGCCCAAAACAATATTTTACTTGAGAATGGGTTAGACCTGAGTTCTATGTCTAGCCAATTTCATTCAAAAGGTTCATTTGGTAGTAAGAAATCATCAACTTATGATGAGAATATAACCACTTCAATCGCCAATCAGCTAAATGCTGGGAAAAATATTATTTTAAATAGCCAACAAGGCAATATCACTGCGACACATTTACAAGCAGGCGCTGGTGATAGTATCCAGATTCAGGCTTTACAAGGTAATGTCAACCTACTCTCCACAATCAATGAAAAGAGCGTAAGCGAAACATCTTCAAAATCTAACTTTGCGACCTATAACAATCGTCAAAAGGGTTATATTGATCAAGAAGTTGCCCAAACCCAGTTGGTTGCCGGAAAAAATATTGATATCAATGCAGCTAAAAATATTGAGCTACAAGCCAACGATATCACGGCTGGGCAAAGTATCTTTGTAGGCAATACTTTGATGCAACGTCAAGTCGATGGGACATTGAAATCTGCTGACGGTTCATTGATGCCTGAAAATGTAAAACTGACTACGCTGGAAACACAAGATCAGCAGTGGGATGAACAACAGAAAGGTTATCGTGGCGTTGTTAAAGAGTTAATGAAAGTCACCGAAGTCGGTCTGGCTGGCGTTCAATCTTTATTCCCTGGCGTTAAAGTGGATACCAAACTTACAGTTGGGGAGTCCAACAGCAAACGTGAAGAGCAAATCAAGCAAACGGGTACAAATTTAACAGCGAACAATGTTTATGTTGGATCATCAGGTCAAACCACACTGACCAGTGCAGATATTACTGCAAAGAGTACGATACTTTCAGGTCAAAAGGTGACATTGAATGCTGCCGAAGAGCAAAACATTTCAGTCACTTCACACAGTAAGGAAACAATTGAAGGCTTAGGCGTTAAGCTCAACAAAGATAGCGTGCGTTTAGGCGGTTTTGTGTCAGAAGATACCACGCAAAGTACCAAAACTACAGAAACAACCCATAAAGCAGGTTCAATCCAGACTGAAAACCTTAAAATACAAGGTACTGAAGGGGTGGACATACTCGGTCAAAATATCAAAGCGACAGGTGATACTGTTATTGATCATGGTCGAGGTGATTTAAATATCGGTGGTTATGAAAATAAAACCACTGTTGAAGATAAGACACATAAAGAAACGATCAGTACTGAAGTCGGGGTACGAAATGCCTATTTGGATGCGGCACTTGCTCTAGGTGCGGTCAAAGATGCAGCCGAGGCAGTTAAACAAGCCAAAGATCAATATAGTCAGGCACAGCGTGACTATGCATCAGGAAAAATCACTAAAGAAGCGCTGGACGATACCAAAGCCAATGTCGCAATGGCGACAGCAAATCTTGCCAATGCACAGATTGCTGTAGGTTCGGCAGCAGCAACCGCAGCAGCAAGTTCAGCAACTTATGGTTTTACCATTGGTGCAAATGGTGAACGTATTGAAAACACCACCACCACAAACACCACCCAAGGTAAATGGCAAGGCAGTCAGTTAGAGTTAAATAACCTCACGCTTAAGTCTGAAAATCAAGATGTGAATGTTCAAGGTAGCCGTCTCACAGCAACAGGTTTAACCACATTTGATGGTACCAAAGACTTAAATGTAAGTGCTGGGAAAGAACAGAGTCAACAAGATACCAGCAGTAAAACCAACAACCAAAGTGTGAGCTATACCTATGGTGGTGGTGGAAGTGCCTCAGTAGGTAAACAAACATCGAAATCACATAATGAAAGTTTAACAAATGTAAACAGTACGGTTGATCTCAACACAGTATCTGGATCTTTAAATAAGTTAAATATCCAAGGCGGTGTGGTCAGTATTGCTGATCGTGGCGATATAAAAGTCAATCAAATCCATGTTGAAAGTTTACAAGATACAGCATCAGGCAACAGTAGCAGTAAAGGTGGTTCAGTTGGCGTAGGCATTGGTTCAGGTGGTGGTAATGTCACGGCAAGTTATAATCAAGCCAAAGGTCAAAACGATAAAGCTTGGGTGAATGAAACCAGCAAATTGCTTATCGGCAATGCTCAAAATGATGCAGACCTCGATGCAATGGGTGTGCAAAAGCTTACTAATATTGGTGGTGTGATTGCCAATGCAAATAAGAATGCTGATGGAACTTTAACAGATCATGGCAAACTGAATTATACAGGGGCACTTGAGCTTAAAGATTTACAAGATCACAGTTCTGAAAGTAATCGAGGCTTCAATGTATCGACCAGTGTGGGTAAATCTATCAAAGGAGAGAGTAAGGAGAGTTCTCTTCATCCAAGTGGTAGTACAACGGTTGGTTTACAAAGTACAGGGAATGAAAAAGAGCAGTTAACTAAAGCGACGATGGGTCAAGGCAGTGTAACTAACACTACAGCGACCAGTAACCGTGATATCAACAATACTCAAGAAATCACCCGAGACCAAGTGACAGGTTTATTAAATGGTTCAGTGACTTTAGACAATCGTTTACTAACAGAGAATGGTCGTACTGAAATTGTTAAGCAACAAAAAGATTTGCCAGAAAATTTCCGTCAAAGTGCAGAGAATATTGTTCAACAACTTCCAGAGGGAGAATATAAGAATAAGGTTTTAAAAAGTTTAAATAATATTGAAGCAAAGCTTTATAGTCTTCCTGAAGAATTACAGGGTGATGTTGGGGTCATAGGAAATAATGTTGCGAGTGAATTAATTAAGCAAGGAGTTACACCATTTGATGTAGAAAATTTATTTGAAGAATATAGTTTTTGGGAAAGTGCAACTGAATTGAATAAAATTAATAAACAATTAGAATCTTTAGAAGCTCAAGGAGTGAGCTTAGAGCAAATTTTTAAAACACCAGTGACTGTTGAAGTAGAATCAAATGTGCTTGCTGAAGGTACAAAATCAGAAATTACAGTCAAACCTCAAACTACTTTAGGAATGATAATTTTAGAAAAAACAGCTCAAGTCGGAAATGATCTCGCAGAAATTAGTAAGTCGACAGGGATTGATATTGAAAAAGTTCAGTTAGCCATTGGAGTGATGTTGGCAGGACCAGTCCGTTTAGCTGTTGAATATGGTAAATCAACAGCTATAGAAAGTACTGGTGTGGGTGAGTATATAGGTAAAGGTTTTGATATGGTTGCTAATGCTTTAACAGCCGCAGCACATGATACTAAAACCTCTACAATTAGTGATTGGTCAAATCCTAATAAACCAGAGGAGCTAAAAAATTCAAATATTATTGACAAAGAACATAGTATTAAATTTGCAAATGAAGTTCGTTTGAATAAACAAGGAGCTGAATATTTAATCCAAACTGCTGCTGGAATTATTGGGGCAGGTGTTGGAAAAGGTATTGTGAAAGGGAAAGATTCTGAGATTACTGTTTCGAAAACAGTTGATTCAGCAGAAAGTCCTATACAATCTCAATCTTTAAATCAACAATTAAGAAAAGAGGAGTTGACTTCACAAGGCTTTTATAAAGAAAATTCAGGTTCTGATAGGAGTGCTTACATAAATGACCATAGTTATAATCGACATTCATATACAGAAACATCTAATTCTGACGCTAGTCAAAATAGGACAAGATTTGATAAGGATTTAGATGTAAAAAAATTAAGAGAAGATACTTTATCAAATCCAGATATATCTTATAGTGATTTGAGAAGTGGTGCTACAATCTATAAAAAAGAGTATGATTTTTCAATAAGCACTAATATTAATGATTCAAAAACATCCCCAACTTCACAAAAGTCGAATACTAATGTAGTCATGATTAATCCTGATGCAGAAAAATCCACACAATTTCCTCTAGCCCCTAGACATGAGAGCAAGTAATTATGAATGATTTTGAATGTAAACTAGAGCAATATATTGATGATAATGTTTATCAAAGGAATGGTTTGTTTTTTTCAAATTCAGCAATAGTGAATATTGAGATTGATTATGAAAATATATTTAAGTATAAGGGTTTTGACGATGCATTAATTGTTTATAAAGAGTTATTTGAAAGTACAAAGAAAGATGGAAGATTTTTAATTTTTACTGCTTTAAATGGATATGCTGATGAAGGGTGCTGGGATGGTGTAGAAGTAAAACATCTAACGAATGATATTATCTGGGATTTAGAGGTTGGAAGTATTAATTATAGATTTATTTTTAATAAGGAAAAATATTTTAATGGAATAAATGAAATTGGAAATGAGATTATGAATTTGGATTCTTCGATAGTTTTAGAACCTAAAAATGTTATATATCCAATTGATTGGCCTGAAATTTAATATTTTACTATATTAGATCTGTGCTCAGATTATTCAAGAGCAGAAGGATTTACCGCAGAACAGTAAAATTATTGCCGGTTCGACTGCAACAGGCGGATTAATTTTAGGCTCTGGTATTGTTGGGTTGTTGGATGAAAAAGGTTCAGTACAAGATGCAACAACATTAACTAAAAATAATGCAAATGTTGCGTATGATGCTGAAATGGCTGCTAACTTACAGCTCATTCAAGATGGAATATCCAATAATATTGTGGATAATCAAAAACTGATCAATGAATATAATGATCAGTTGACCAAAGGAACATCTATAAAAAATACAGATGTTAGTTTGGTAGAAGGTTTATTCAATGAAAATTATTTAAAAGCGGATGCAACGACGAATATCACCAATAAAACAGATATTTATCTTGATAAGGACGCTCAGAAAAATAGTGTAAATCTGGTGACACATGAAGATGCACATCAGGCAGGTTTCGGTGAAAAGTCAGCGAATGCTTTAGGTTGGATGGGAGAAGCCGCATTAATGTCAATAGTTGGGTAAACTCATCAAATATTGATATTGCTAAAACCCAGATTCAGAATATTCCAAAAGTTGAAGTTGCGGGTGTTAATGATGCTCAGGCACAACTGGATTTATTAAAAGCCAATGAACAGAAACACTTAGAACAGATTACAGGTGGTGATCAATTTGAAAATCATTTGTCCTTAAGTGAGAAAACTAATTATGCAATATTAAAAGGAAAATATGAGAATCAATGTGCTAATAAGCAATCAATAGATTGTACCAATTTAGCAAAACAAATAGTAAAACTAGTTGAAAAAGGTAGAACGATTGCAAAATCTGAAACTGATTATTTTTCAGAAGATGCCGCATTTGGTGGAGGTAAAAAAATTGTTACTAGTTATAAACCTAATGATTTAGTACATTGTGTTGTATCTAGCTCATCAGTTTGTGTTGTAACTAATAAAATCGCAAGTAATGGTGAGTACATATTGCAACCAGCGAACAAACAGCAAGTTGAATCATATAATAAAAATGAAGAAATGAATGTAGAGAAATTAAAAGCTTTAGGTCAAGAAGCTTATATGG
This sequence comes from Acinetobacter sp. GW821-FHT01E09, assembly GCF_059422385.1. NCBI lineage: Bacteria > Pseudomonadati > Pseudomonadota > Gammaproteobacteria > Moraxellales > Moraxellaceae > Acinetobacter > Acinetobacter sp. GW821-FHT01E09. Next base: position 3,599,014 of record NZ_JBWKWU010000001.1, on the reverse strand, counting down.
CAGGTTGTAGTTCAGTTGGAGTTAGTTCATTTGTATGTCAAATTTATCATGCAGCTGGTAAACCATATCCAATAACAGGTGAAACACCAACTAATACTGAGAGGGTATTATTAGGTGCGGGTGCTGTATTGCAAGCTACAGGAGTTGGTTTGGGTGTATCAAAAACATTAGCTACAGAGAAAACTGTAACTGCTGTTGAAACTGGTATTGCAGGATCTGTGGCTTCTAGAATTAATGTAGCAAATGGAAGAACTGCTTCTACTCCATTAAGGTCGACTGGGGAACCTGTTTCGGCTGGATTTAATCATGTTATAGATGGTCATTTTGATGTACCAATTGCAAAAAACAGATCTGTTTTTTCGATCAAACCAGATGAATTGAAGGTCTTGTTACAAGATAAGAAAGTTGTATCATCCCCAGTCGTAGAAATTCCTGGTGGTCAATATACCAGAACTGTTGATACTGGTAAAATTATTGGTACTACAAGTCTCAAAGAAGGTGGACAACCAACAACATTTATAAAGGTTTTTACAGATTCAAAGGGTAATTTGATCACTACTTACCCTGTTAAAGGAAATTAAAGGTTATGTTGAAATTTACACAAAGAATATTTAATGAGTTACTTATAGAGTTGGATTTATTACCACTAAATACTGATTCACAAAAAATTTTAAAAGTTTTTAAATCATGGATAAGTAAATATCATGAAGTTTTTAATTATCCACCCTTTAGTGATTATCATTTAATAAAGAAAATCCAATTGAGTGAGGAAGATTATCCTGTTGAGTATTCTGCATTACACGATGAAGAATTTATTCATATTAAAAAAGTTTTAAATCGATATGGTTTTCAAGATACAGAAAGTATTGCCCGTATTTTGAGTGAAATATTAGATAAATTATATTTCTTTGAAATGGATGAAGAATGCCCTAATTGTAGTAATTTTGGTTTACTAGCTTGGAAAAAAATTGATGATGATCAAATAGTTTTTGAATGTAGGCAGTGTGGTTTTATGGGAACATTGGATGGTAAACCTGTTAAAAATGTTGTTCCAGCTAAAACTATAGATTTAAAAAGAGTTAATTATATTTAAGGATATACTTAATAAATAATATATCCTCTGGTAGAGGAGTAAGTACATAGTACAATAGCAAATATCAAAAGTGCTTGATGAAGGTATCAACACGACAACGACCAGTAACCGTGATATCAACAATACTCAAGAAATCACCCGAGACCAAGTTACAGGTTTATTGAATGGTTCGGTTACTGTAGACAATCGTTTACTAACAGAGAGTGGACGTGCTCAGATTATTCAACAGCAGAAAGATTTACCACAGAATGCTGAAATCATAGGAAAAATGACTGCAGCAGGTGTCACAAGCTTAGGTGTTGCGACGGCTTCTTTAGCAAGTGGGGATCAAAATCTCAAACAAGCTTATGATACCGTGATGAATCCAGCGAGAACTTTTGATTTCGTACAAAAGCATCCAGAGGCAGCAACTGTTTTAGAGCAGTTTAAAAACGGTGATTATGATGGGCTATTAGCAACAAAAGGAAGTATCCAGCTATTGGCACAAGCTTTAGGTCAAGATGTGAATGTTCTCACAACTTCAATTACCTCATTCTTAAATATCAAAGGTGCTTATGATCATCAAACAGATACAGTTGTTTTAGATGTTAATAATGAAAATAGATCATCAATCTTAAATACAACTGGACATGAAATAGCGCATGGTCAAGGGATTAAAAATGAGACTTCAGCAGATTTGGTTGGAAAATCGGTAGATTGGGCATTCAATTCAGGTGTTAAGAATAATCAAGACACGATTGATCAATTTAAAGGCCAACTGGGTGATGGCAAAGATGCATCTACTCAATTAAAAAATAATGAAATTTTAACAAATGACAATCATAAAGTTATTGATAGTATTGCTGATCATTCAGATGTAATCGATGAAAAAACAACCCTTAATCAAGATAAAGATTTAATTATTGCTTTAGCTGGATGTGCTAAGAACTTCTCATTAGATTGTGCAAGTTCAAAATATACAGACTATAAAACATTAGATGGAATTCAAAGTTTAGCTTATCAGCGAGGTTATGATAAAGCAGTAGATCAAATGATAGCAGATGCTAAAAATTTACCAAAAAATGTACGTGAAGCACTGATTTTGATAAAAGATGATCCAAAAGCATTTGGAGCAGCGATGCTTCAAGCACTGAAAGACATGCCAGCGGAATATCAGGATAAAGTAAAAAAAGTACTAGCGGCGAAATATAATGCTAAAACACCTGCTGAATTTGAAGCTGCTGGTAAAGCAGAATTAGAATTAAAAGTAGAAATGGGCAGCTTTATGCTTGGAGGAGTAGGAGCTGTTAAAACAGGTGCGAAAGTAGGAGCCGAAATTGCTGAGAAAATTAGTGCTAAAACTGCTGAGAAAGCAGAAAAGGCTGCTGCAAAAATTGAAAATAATTTTCATCGAGATGATGAGTTATTGAGTAATAAACCTAGTGGAAAGAGAGAGATAGCTTCAGGACTAGTTGGTACAGATTTTGAAAAATGGTTGAAAAGCCAATACGGAGGCTCTGTAAGCTTTAGTAAAGGTGGTCGGGAATTTGATGGAAGTATTGGTAATACTAATAGATGGTATGAAGCCAAATCTGGAAATTATTGGAAAGATCAAACGTAAACACCTTCAAAATTGAGTAAGTTTAAATCTGATATGGGGGCAAGGAAAAAATTGCAGAAAGTAATGGGGCAACATATGAGCTTCATTCAAATACACCGATTCCTCAGAATGTTAAACAATGGTTAACAGAAAAAGGAATCCCTTTTTATGAACATCAATAATTTTGGAGTAGAAAATGTCTGTTAGTGCAAGCATTGAAATACAGTTTTTAGATAAAAAGCCGATAGATATAGTAATTCTATTATTAAATGCAGGATGGACATTCAATGATAATGGGCATCAAACTTATCTCCCAATTGGTGATAATGATGAATGGGATTGGGTTTGGGATAATTTAAACAATGAAGATTTATTGGCAATTTTAAAAAATAAACAAGAGTTAAGTGAAGTTATTGGAATTGGTATGACATGGTCTGATTCTAGTAGAGGAGGTGAGTTAATATTTGAAAAAAATAATTCATTAATTTTTAATATATCAAATAATAGGTTAATAAGTGAATCAACTGTAACCGATTTTGATTGGTATTTAAAAAAGATTGTTTGTGCATTTAATTTGCATGGTGTAGTTATAGAAAGTATTTCATGTTATGAATATAAATAAATATTTTAACCATAGTAGATTATATAAGTTAAATTTTTATAAGTTTTCTCATTATTATGAAATGAATCAAGCAATTAAAGTTTCTGCTATTTAAAGCAGAAACTTTAATTTATTGGTTCTGCAATCAGTCCATTGAGTGCTTTAGGTTCATTGACTCGTCTATTGGGAGTGGACGATAAGACAGCAGATAACTTGGCAATAGGTGGAGCTTTGATTGGTACAGTTGTTGGTTCAGGTGTAGCAATAAAAACAGGTGGATTTAATGATACGCCTTTAGGGAAAAGTGATATTACTATTTCACCGCATTGGGGAATGTCTGTTACTGAAAACGCAAATGGCCCAAAAAATTCGGTAAAAAATTATTCAAATACAAACCAATTACAACCTAGTAATTTTGCTAATTCTCAAAAATTAACAGAACATTTTAAAAAACATGGAGGAGAGTTCAAAAAGCTAGGAGTTACGAATGAACAAGAGTATTTAAACTTAAGTAGAGAAATTATCAAAAATGGTGAAAAAGTTGAGTACAATTATAATGGTCAAATTAGCACAGGATATGTAGCTTATATTGGTAATGATTCAAAAGGTAAAGCAAAATTTGCTTTGGTTGGTACAAATGCTCAAGGGCAGATAACAACTCTTCATACTCAAAGTGGTAAGGATTTTTGGAAAACAATTAATGGTAATGCTCAAGATAAAAGCATAAAGGTCGTAAAATGAAATATCAGATAGAAATATTAAGTGTAGATGAATTTGTTGAAAATGTTTTGAAAATAAATTTGAGTGGAGTGGTACTCGAAGTATTAACACTGAATTTGCCATTTCCTTTAGATAAAACACATCATTATATGGTTGATTTAGAACCTAAAGTATTTGATGATTATCAAGTTATTGAAACCAATGAGGAAGTTGGATTTAAAAAAATTGGAAATACTTTGGGTTATAACATTGTAGGAGTATTAATTAATGGGGTTATACATGTTGATGATTTATTAATATTTGATGAAATTTTACTAAGTGATTATGGGTATTTAGATAATAGAAAAGTGAAGTGGGTGGTTGATAGAATAGATATTGATTTTGAATGAAATGAATTTTTATTCTCGAATTTTGGAAAAAACATTATTGCGGAGATGAATTGTTTTTAATATATAAAAGCAAATTAAATTAGAGGGTAAAACGGTGTTAAAGTAACTCTGAAAATTCTTTTATATGAATTTTTGGAGTTGCTAATATTGATGTTGTGATTACCAATCCAAGTTACGTCGCTAAAGCTCCGTCTTGCGAAGTGGCGGAGCAGTCTCCGCTCCGCTAAACACTTTTCTGATGGAACTTTAACAGATCATGGCAAACTGAATTATACAGGAGCAATTGAGCTTAAAGATATTCAAGACCATAGCTCAGAAAATAACCGTGGTTTCAATGTATCAACCAGTGTGGGTAAATCTATCAAAGGAGAGAGTAAGGAGAGTTCATTCCATCCAAGTGGTAGTACAACGGTTGGCTTACAAAGTACAGGTAATGAAAAAGAGCAGTTAGCTAAAGCGACGATGGGTCAAGGTAGTGTAACCAACACGACAACGACCAGTAACCGTGATATCAATAATACTCAAGAAATCACCCGAGACCAAGTGACAGGTTTATTGAATGGTTCAGTGACTGTATACAAAAATAACATCATAATGCTCAGTCAAAACCAAATAACTTTCAATTGTTACCAAGAGAGATACATGATGCAGTTAGACATATTGGTGAAGCAAGTTTGAGTGGCGGAAAATAAATGAAAAATTTAACTGTAATGTATGATTTTGGAACTGTTAGTGAATGTCTTCTTTTAGATTTTATGAAAAACTATGGATTAACTTTACCTAAAAAATATATAGAATTAATTCAAAAACATAATGGCGTCCAGTTCGTAGAGAATTGTTTTGATTATATAGATTCCAATGGAGATATTGGTGAGTCCAGTATAGGTTTTTGTGCATATGGAAATGAAATTGGTGCTGATAATATTTATAAATTTCAAGATAATGATGGTTTAGGGTATGATAAAGTAATTGTATTTGGTGTTAATGGGCGAGGTGATTATATAGCCTTTGATTATCGCCAAAACCCTACGACTGATGATCCACTAGTGGTAATTATGTATCATGATGATTTTATAGAAGAAAATTTTAGATCTAAAATGAGAGTTGTCAAGGTGGCAGATACTTTTGATGAGTTTTTAAAACTACTGCATGATTAGTGGGTATTTATTAAATAAAAGAGCTGTTATTCATGTAACAGATTTTTTATTTAACTTAATATGGAAATAAAAATAATTTTAATTTTGGAGTGTTATTTTACTTATCGAGATAGCTGGTTGGAAATGAAAAAAATTGGAAACAATCAAATTTTTTTAGAATTTGATGAAGAGTTTAAAAAATCGAAATTAATACCATTGAGATTATGTGTTGGTGGAGAATACTTGGGTACTTTAGATTCACCAACTTATGTTACTAGTTTTATTAATTCTTTGAGAAAATTATTGACGGATAGTTATTATTACAGTGAGTTTATTAATGATGAAAACTATAAATGTTTTTTTACTCTGAAGGGGTAATTTCTGATTATTACAGGATTGTACTAGAAGAAACATTTGATGATTTTTGTAAGAGGGCTGCAAGGAATAATGATACAATTTATTTCACATGGTTTTTATATGAAGATCATTTTTTTGAATATAAAGATAATATTGAAAATAAGTTGGTTTTTTCTAAATGCCAAAGTTCGGATTTACTTAATTTAATAAATAGTTTTCTTGAGGAAATAAATTGATTAGTAAAGAAAAACTTGTTGAAGTATTAATGAATAATTATCCAGAAGTTGTTGGGGTATGTAGTGAGAGAGTGGATCACTTAATTAAAGAAAATAACATTCAATTAAGGTCAGAGCATAGAAGCTTTTTTGTTTTATATGGTAATACTACTTCATTAATAACTAGTATGTTTGCTGATTGTACGTTTGATAGATTTGAACAATATTATTTAGCTCAACCTCCATTTGAAGAAATTCATGATGAAGAAAAGGTTCCGTCTGGAACAATTTATTTTGGCCATGATTTTAATGATGAATTTTTATGTATTGAAAATAATACAGGAGAAATTTATGTTTATGGCTTCCAAGAAAAAGAAGCACCAGCATATTATGAGAATATTGATAGTTTTCTAATTTATTGTTTTTTTTGGCTTAATGATAAGGATCACTTTTTTGAAATTGTTAAAAAAGATATTGTTGTTGAAAATATTGAACAATTTAAATTAGATAATGAAGCTTTTAAAATAAAAAAAATTAAATGTAAGGGTGTTAATTATTACTACTATTGTGGTGTATTAATTGAATTTAATGCAGAAACAGGAAGTTATAATTTATATAAGGGTGGAATATTAAATTGTTTGACTGATGTTGTATTTGGGAATGGTTAATAAATATGAGGTAATGAATTTATTATGAAATGCCTTGATAATACAGGGGGGATCAAGATGGAATTTAGTTATTCTTAAGTAAAAATAACTTAAAAATAGGACCTGAATATTGAAAATTTATGATGAGATTTGGAAATCTTGGATATTGAATTGAGTATATACTGAAAGGTAAATAATATGGGACATTCTGCTTGGATTGTTGAAGAACAAAAAAATAATCAATATGATTTTTATTTAGAGATTTTAAATCTTAATAAAATTGTTACTGAGAATGGTATGGTATTAGATTTAGCAGATTTTATTTCTAATGCTGAGATTGTAAATATTCAGAGTGAAATTGACATATATATACATGGTGAAACATATATTGATGAAAATGGTGAAGAAAGTGTTGAAACTTTGGAAATTTTTTTTACTAATCTAAGTGTTGATAGTGATTTTTATATGGATGCTGATAAAAATTTTGTTAAGTTAATTAAAAGTGTAGAAGAAAATTTTTATAAACGTCAGTTTTATATTCATGATATTAATTGGTGTGTTGATAAAGCATTTAGAATAATTTTGAGCTATATGAGGTCGAAAAAAAATCAAAATCCATTGTTCTTTTTAGAATCAATAGTCGATTTTTTAACACTAAGTGACTTAGAACGCTTATATGAATATTATGGTGGAAATTATATTAAAATTAAACCAGATATTTGGTGCGGTGTGGCTTGGGAGAAAATGTTGAAAATGAGAAGGTCTTAGATTTTTATTTAATCAATATAATTTTTTAATTGAGTGTGTGGTACTCACTGAATCATTATGATGATATTAGACCAGATATGAGCAGACCAATATCATAAACTAATAAATCATACGGAATTACGTGGAGGAAATTGAAAATGAGTAGTCCAAAATTATATGCCTTTTTTTGTGCTGAAGAATGTAAAAAAAATGAAGAGCTAATTTTAAGGATTGATAATAATCTTAAAACAATTTATGAAGTTTATTCGTATTGTTCAATTAATATATATGATAAATATAAGTATATAAACTCAATACTTCCTGAGAATAAATTATTTTTTGGTGCAAGTCCTGATGGTTTTTTGGATTGTTTAACTGAATTTTTGGATCAAAATATAAATTTATTACGTATTGAAATAATAGATAAAGGTAATGAAATTTCAGAAAATGAAATTTATGTATTCCTGCATGGTATTTTAGCTAATATATTAAATCATGATTATGATTCAAAATTAAGGATTTTTGTTTCAAAAGAAATATTAAATATATATTTAAGAGAATCAAATCGATTACTTGATTTAGATACACATCCAGATGACTTTGTGATTTATTAGAGTTATCTTTTAATGTTTTGAGATCGGATTATCAAAATATTGGATGATTTATTGAATTTTTTAAACACAGATTTAATTTATTCATCAGATTTATGGAAATGCGACTAAAGGTGAAAACTGGCAAGTTTTGAAACTAAAAGAGTCCTTGTCCAACTTGTAATTTACCAAGTAATCAAAACATATATAATCAAGCTAGCCATAAACCAAATAAAGTTATTGGGATTCATCCGAATGCAAAATAGTAAGCACCTTTTTGATTTTTTAAAATTAAGCTGTACAGAAATTATTTTAGGTGTAAACGAAAAGGTGTTGAATGATTTTTTACATCAGCATCGTTTAGCCTTACGGCCTGATCATCATGAATTTATTCTTGAGTATGGCAATAGTGATGAATTACTCTTAGGGTATTTTCTAAATTGTACTTACGCTAAATTTGAAAATGTATATAGCCGTTTTAATGAAGCTTTAGCAGGTGATTTACCTGATGGGACAGTTTATTTTGGAGCTGATTGGTCTAGTGAAACATTATGTATAGAAAGTTTAACAGGTAGTATTTTTATTTATAATGATATGGAAAAGGACTTGTTGGAATATGAAAGTATAAATGCTTTTTTATTTTATTGTTTCTTAAATGCATTATGGGCAAGGAAAAAATTTGAAGAAGTTCATCAAAATATTAAAATTGAAGATGTCGAGAAATTTTTTTTAGAAAATGAGCAATATTATCTTCAAGGCTTGGATAGATCGCATTATAAATATTATTTAAATGGTAATATGATTGTTGAGTTAGATTGTATTGGTGGTATTGCTACATTAAGTAGAGGTGGTATTTTAGATTCTTTGATCAAAAAATAAAGTAATGGTAACAAAGGGAAGATAACAGGTGTATTTTCTGTTATCCCTGACACACCATAAGCTATGGATATCATTAAAACAGAACTCATATCAGAGATTTTATGATGCAGTATATGATTGAGTGGTTAAGAAACAATCGAAATGATATCTTACAAAAATATCCAGAAGCAGACCCTGAATTGTCTTTCTTTATGGACTATTTTGTTACATGTACTGGAGGGTATACTTTTATTGATATCCTTAAAAATGCTATTCGAAGTGAAGGTTATAGCCTCCAAGAGACATCAACTTATTTACTCATGAATAGTGTTGTGGATGAAGGGCATGTGGTTGATTCAGCAGAATTTTATTTTTATGATGAACTTGATGGTAAAGTGCCATTTGAAGTTTTTGCCTCGGTTTTGGAATTAATAGCATTAGCATATGCTGAATATAATCCAGATGATAATGGACAGATTATTGATCTTATACCACGCCTAAAACGAGTTTATGGTATTTAATTAGTAGCCTATCCATGCTTTTAAAAAGAAATGACTTTTATTTTTTAAAGTTAATTCATAATCATAATTACAAAGATAAAGCTAATTTTGATTCTATTGCTATTAATTGCAAGAACAATGAATAGCAATTTAGACTTTTGTATAAATAAACTCTTCACACAATTTAACTCGATGAGGCCAAATTGACCAATGTTTCATGTAGATAAACCCAATAACATTGACCTGATTCAACTTTGATACAAGCCGTCGATATGCGTAATGTATCAGGTTCATGGCTTTGTTGAAGTTCTTGATATTGAATCCAGCAGTGGTTGTCTGCTTCAAATAAAGCACGCGTATTCAAGATTTTAATTTTTAACGCAGGTTTATTACCTACATTTTGACTAAACAAGGCATTTATTTCGGGTAAACCAATGACATTGCCTTGCGTCGTAATCATTTTAAAATTTGGGTCAAAACTGGCTAAGAGTTGATTCAAGCTTTCTTTTGCATTTTGACCTGTAAATACGTTTTCAATCAAAATATGTAAATCGATGACATGTTGTAATGCATTGTCCATAGGATTAGACATGGGTTTTCTCCTTAAAAATGGAAATTAATGATAAGAGGCAGAGCAAAGCTGCAATCAAAAAAGTATGCTGATAACGTATTAAGTCATTTGCAGCAGGCAACAGACTAAAGATTGAAATAAGGGCAACTGTACCTAAACTAAAAGCGACTTGTCGATTAATGTTCCACAGCACACTGCCTTGTAATAAGTCTTGGCCGTTAAAATCGATGAGGGCACTGATTTGGGCAGTATTGGCACTTAGACCACCCCCCATTCCCATCAGTAGATAAGCAACAATCAAGATGCTTAAATCATTGGCATTTGAGACCCAGAACAACAGTGAAATTCCTAAGCTATGTAGCGCAATACCGATTATAAAAAGCTGCTTTTTACCGAGATGGCGATAGAGAAGTCCACCACTGGTCATCGATACCAATGCACCTACTGCATAGAGCAGCATAAATAAGCCAGTCTGTTTTGCATTAAACCCAAGGTTACGTTGTAAATTAAAGATATTCAGTAAATTCACACCAGTAAAAATACCAGGTACTGCGTAATAAACGATAAATGCATTGCGTAAATTATAATTTTTTAACAATTGCAAATTAAGAATCGGATGAGCAGATCCTTTCGCGTATTTGAGATAAATCAGAAGCATTGTGACGGAAAGCAGAAAGCTACTGATCGCGAGTACTACACTATGGTAATCATTAAATAATGAGAAAGAGAGTAACAAACACAATAGGCTGACATTGACCATTAATAGTCCTAAAAAGTCAGGTTTCCCAGACGTTTTAGCTTGAGTTTCTTTGATCCATCGCCACGCTAAAAAAGCAGTGATCATGGTAAAGGGGATATTGGCAAAAAACACCCAACGCCAAGATAAAGCATCAATAATTATGCCGCCAATTGTTGGTGAGAAGGCTGGTGCAATTAATGCGATTGCCATGATCATTGTGGAGATATGTTGCCGTTCATGATTTGGAAACAGTGCAAATACCAATGCTTGACCGACAGGGATTAATAATCCGCCAGCCACACCCTGAACAAATCTCCAAAAAATTAAACTATGGATTGATTCACTCATGCCAATCAACCAAACACTGACAGAAAAAAGCAGCATTGAATAACACAGCAATTTCCGATCACCCAATACGCTTGCTAACCATAAGCTCATGGGCATGATTAAAACCAAACCTAAAATATAAGCATTGCTTACCCATGCAACCATCGATGGGCTGACTGAGAAAGCTGTTGCTATATCGGGTAAGGCAATTGCTGACATGAAAATATTGATGCAATCAATAAAGAACCCAAGTAAAAACACTGCTGCTATTTTATAGCGATATGACATAGCGACCTCCAAGATGCAGGAGGGTACGATTCAGGCCTTTTATTGTCGATGCATGCGAAGTAAAATCATTGTTTAATAATTTCAAACAATCAGTGTGATTATGCAAAAAAACCTAAAACAGATTATAAGTTTTCTGCAAGTGGTTGATTCAGGATCATTTACCAAGGCTGCGGAGATTTTGGGGTTAAGCCGATCGATGGTGAGTATTGATATTAAGCATTTAGAACAGCATTTAAATGTGAGTTTGCTGATACGTAATACGCGCAATATCGCACTGACTGAAATAGGCAAAAGCTTTTATGAGGATTTCAAACACATTCAATTGCAAATCGAAGAAGCTTTTGAGCGCAGTCAAAATTTAGCCACAAGTATCACAGGGATATTACGTTTTTCATCGACCAATGAATTTGGACGGAAATTCATTTTACCTTTGCTGGGTGAGTTTTGCCGCCAATATCCTCAATTACAACTACAATATTCATTTAATTCTTCTTTAGATGATTTAGTCACTGAAAAATTAGATTTGGTCATTCGGTTGGGAAACTTAAAAGACTCATCGATGCGGACACGAAAAATTGCTGAATATCCGATTTATTTGGTTGCCAGCCCTGAATTTTTAAAACGTTATCCAATCAATAGCATTGCTGATTTAGCACATGTTCCTTGGATTGGTCATCGCTTATTGAATTGGCAGGATGCGCAATATGTTTTACAAAATGATCAAGGTGAAAAACATACATTGCCTTTTGTTAGAAGTCAGTATGAATCTAATTCGGCAGAAGTGATACATCAGATGACACTTGCTTCATTGGGCGTTGCGATATCGCCAGCTTGGTTGGTCGATGAAGATATTCAGCAAAATCGTTTAACTCGGGTGTTAGCTGATTTTGATTTACCTGTGCAAAATGTTCAATTGCTCTATCCGAATACGGGAACATTACCTGCAAAAACTCGTGTCTTTATCGATTTTTTGGTGCAACGACTGTGTCTTTAATCATGTCAAAATAGGCGCTTGCTATTGCGTATAGATAAAATGCATGGTCAATTGTTAGACTAGATTTCGCCAGATCAATTGTTTATATAAAACCAACAGGATATCATCAAAAAATATCACAACTCATCTGTATACATCTCAGTAAAATATAGCAAGATGAGCTTCGGTCTAAAAAGAATTTATAAAATGGTGTTGATGTTCTATGCGTGAGCCGTCCTCCTTTCCGCCAGTTTCTGTGCCCTTGAATCAGCAAGCATTGATTCAAAATGGTGATATTGCACCGCAAACACTGGTTGCCTGTGAGGAATGTGACACGCTCTATCATCGAATTCAGCTGACCCAAGGTGAGCGTGCTTATTGTCTCTGTTGTGGTGCTGAGCTTTATCGGCAAAGCAAACCATTTAGTGTTTTACTGGCAATGGTAACAACAGCGCTGATCGTATTTGTGATTGCCAATAGTTTTCCGATTGTTAAGGTGGAATTGCAGGGGAATGATTCCCAGACGACATTACTGGGTGCTGCATGGGCAATGTTTCATGCAGGGCAAGGGCCCGTAGGTGTGCTGATTCTTATCACGACTTTCGTGGTGCCTCTATTGGATTTATTGCTGCTGTTCTATGTACTTTCATCAGTTCATTTTTTTAAAGTTCGGCCTCGTTATTTAGTTGCAGCATTTCGTACCCTGTTTTTATTTAGAACATGGGGAATGGTTGAAGTATTTTTGATCGGGGTATTGGTCACCCTGGTTAAACTGGTCGGGATGGTTGTGGTGATTCCGGGTGTTGCATTATGGGGATTCTCCATACTGAGTGTGTTGCTGGTTTATATTGCCTCAGTAAAAGTCAAAGATCTTTGGGATGAGATCGACAGGAGACTCTCATGAAAACTGAACAGTCTCAGGCTAATTTTTCAAAATACTCAGCGAATATCGACAGTAAAAATTCGCTGCAATATCCAAGAGCCAAAGATTTGTCTTTGGTGCTTTGTCATTGCTGTGGAACGCTCAATAAACAGGTTCCAGACGCTGAAGCAAAACAGGCTTCACATTGCCTGAAATGTCATAGCGTGCTGCATCAACGTAAACCAAAGAGCTTGGACAGAACCCTTGCTTTGGTGATTGCGGCGAGTATTTTATATATTCCAGCCAATGTACTTCCGATGACCGTCACAGATTCTTTGTTAGGCAGTCAGCAAGACACGATCATGAGTGGTGTGATCTATTTTTGGCAGAATGGGGATTATTTGGTTTCTGCTGTTATTTTTATGGCCAGTATCTTTATTCCCATGTTAAAACTTTTAATTCTGTGTTTTCTGTTGATTGCAGTAAAAATGCAGTCTTCTAAACGTTTGCATTTTTCACCTGAGCATTGCTCAATGCTTTATCGGATTGTCGAGTTTATCGGTCGATGGTCGATGATTGATGTTTTTGTGGTGGCTTTATTGACCGCCCTGATTCAGATTCAATCACTGGCAACTATTCTCGCTGGGCCGGGCGCGGTTGCTTTTGGTGCAGTCGTGGTTTTAACCATGTTTGCTTCACTGAGTTTTGACCCGCGTATTATTTGGGATAATTATTCTGCTGCCCAGAATACGCGCAACAAGAACGGGCTTTCCCTGCAAGGCTCAGATGTGATTCACGTGGATCATCCTCCCTTGAATCATGATTTATCCAATTCCAGTCAATAAAACAATGATGGGTGTGTATGTCTGAAAATAAAACCAATAACGAAAGCTCAGATCATCAGGATCCTCATGCTGTAGATGAAACGCAGCAGATTTTGCCTGAACCTGAGAAAAATAAAGGACGCTGGCGACCATCGTTGATCTGGCTGATTCCGTTTATTGCCTTGTTGATAGGTCTGTCGTTGGCAGTCAAAGCGGTATTAGATACTGGTCCGACCATTAATGTTGCTTTTAGAACGGCTGAAGGACTGGTTGCAGGTAAGACGACTGTTCGTTTTAAACAAGTGGATATCGGTCTTGTTCGCCAAATTGATCTTGCCGATGATCATTCACATGTCATTGCCAAAATTGAACTGCGTAAGGATGCCAGTAATTTTGCTGCAAAAGACTCACGCTTCTGGGTGGTTCGCCCACGCATTGGTGCCAGTGGTGTCTCTGGAATTGATACCTTATTGTCGGGTGCTTATATTGAAGTTGATGGCGGTAAGGCAGAACAAAAACAGGATGAGTTCACTGGCTTAGAAGTTCCTCCAGTCATCTCATCAGATGTACCGGGTAAAATCTTTTTCCTCAAAGCCAATAACTTAGGTTCACTGGATATTGGTTCTCCTATTTATTATCGTCAGATCAATGTGGGGCAAATCACGGCTTATCAATTGGCCAAAGATGGTAAGAGTGTTGAGTTACAGACCTTTATTCAAGCACCTTATGATAAGTTCGTGACCACAGATGCGCGTTTCTGGCAGGCCAGTGGTGTCGATGTCAGCTTAAGTGCATCAGGATTTAAGCTAGATACCCAGTCTCTGGTGAGTATTATCGCTGGCGGGATTGCTTTCGGTTATCCTGAAAATTCACATGCTGCTGTTGCTTCGGATCAAAGTCGTTTTAATTTATGGGATTCTCGTACTGAAGCATTGAAAGAGCCAGATGGCAATCCACACCGTATCATTATGTATTTTGATCAGTCTTTACGTGGCTTGTCGGCAGGTGCACCGATAGACTTTATGGGGATTGAAATTGGTAATATTCAGTCGATTAATGCGGAGTTTGATGCAAATTATACTCAGATTCGGATGCGGGCTGAGGGGGTGATTTATCCATCTCGTTTAGCCAATGGCAAAGAACTTGATCCTGATGGTGTGATTTTTAAACGCTTTATCGAAAGAGGCTGGCGTGCTCAGATGCGTACCGGAAATCTACTGACAGGGCAGAACTATATCGCTTTTGATCTATTCCCTAAAGCAAAACCAGCAAACTTAATCATCAGATCAAATGGTGTGATTGAGGTTCCAACCACACCAACCGAGTTGAAGGGATTACAAGCACAAGTATCGCAAATTGCGGATAAACTGAATAAATTCCCATTGGTGGAAATTGGACAGGATGTACGTAAAACCCTCAATAATATGAATTCAGCGATTAGCTCTACAGATAAATTGGTGAAACAGTTGGATGGGAAAGTCGCGCCAGGACTACAGGCGACTTTGGATGATGTACGTAAAACCATGCGCTCTACTGAAACCATTCTATCCAGTGATGCGCCAATGCAACAGGATGTCCGCCGTGCTTTACAGCAAATGACACGTGCTGCCGCATCTTTACAGTTAATGGCTGACTATATTGAACAACACCCTGAATCACTCATTCGTGGGAAAACGCCTGAGGTTAAGAATGCTAAATAAAAAAAATAGCTCACATTTTCTGTCCTATTTGCCGCAGTCTAGTCGAGCAGGTTGTGGTCTGTTACTGGCCATTGTGGGTTTAACGGGCTGTTCCAGTTCGCCTACACCAAACTACTATAGTTTGACGCCAACGGTTAAACCGTTGGTGAGTTCAAATGTACGGGTGATTGAAGTACTACCAGTGGGATTACCAGATCGTTTAAACAGGGCCCCCTTAGTCTTACAGGACAGCAGTGGTAAATCTAATGTATTGGATAACGAACGCTGGACGTCCACGTTGGGGGCAGAGTTACGTGATGGTTTGTCTGCGGGTTTGCAACAGAAATTAGGTGCTGTCGATCGTTACAGCAGTGGTATGACGGGTGGTAAAGTCTCTTACCGTATTGCAACCGACTTTTCTCGGTTTGATATTATTGAACACTCCGACACACGTTCGTTAATGGGTGCGATGAATCGGGATATTGAGGTGGCAGTTGCTTGGATTATTAAACGTGATGATCCAGCCAGACCCTTAAATCAGCCAACAGGTGTACAAAATGCAGTTTTGCCTAACCGACAACTCAGTTGTCGAATGGCATTTACCGATGCAGTTGGTGCAGATGGCAATAAAATTGTCGATATTGTCAGTGTTTCACGGCAGTCATTGAGTAAGGTGGTTGAAGCAATTGCTGCTTCTGTTGTTGCGACTGAAGCCAATAAAGCTGTAGTGATGGAAGGAGTGACCTGTGCTTAGGTTGATGTGAGAGTCCGTCAACTGTAAAACTAAATATAGAAAACTTAAGTTTCATCGTTATTTAAAATTCTTCAATTTTTAAGATATTGAAAGAGTCGTTTGTCTGGTCGCGAAATAATGCAAGTAGTTATGCAAAGCTTTCATTTTAGTCACAGGGTTTTGTTCGATTATCAATGCTACTTGTATTATGTGATTCTCTAGGTTTTTGTTTATACATTTGTGCTCAGTTAGAGGATGGATTAAAAAAACATCAGGAGAATCAATGTAATTGAAATTAAACTAATATATAATAATTATCATTTGCAAATGTTATTGATTATCATGAAGTGTTTCCCTCCAAATAAAGTATGGCAAGTTATTATATCAACACCATTATTGAGCACTCATATCTATGCTGCTGTAGATGAGCCAACAGCAGCATTAGCACCAATTATTGTTCAAGCAGAGATGAATGACGATATAACAGAACATTCTAAAAAATATAAAAAAGATAAATCATCACAAGCAACTAAAATGAATTTAGCGCTAAAAGAAACCCCTCAAACCGTGACTGTCGTGACTCAACAAAGAATGCGAGATCAGGGACTAAACACCATTGCAGAAGTTATGCAACAAGTATCTGGGGTAAGTATCGGGTATAACGATAGTGAACGGCCCAATTATAATGTTCGAGGATTTGCAGTAGACAATATTCAAATTGACGGAATTGCATCTTCCTACTCAGGCGTTAGTGGCTCTGTTATTGCGATGCCTGTTTTTGACACAGCTGTTTATGATCATATTGAAGTATTAAAAGGTGTAAATGGTCTAAATACCGGATTGGGAGAACCTTCTGCATCAATTAATATGGTGCATAAAAGACCAGAGCAGGCATTTAAAGCGCAAGTAGGGGCAAGTTATGATAGCTTTGATGGTCGTAGATTTACAGGAGATATCACCGGAGGCATTTTGGCAGATGATAAATTGAATGCTCGCTTGATTGTCACAAACTCACAAGGAGGCACAGGTAAAAATAATTAT
Organism: Acinetobacter sp. GW821-FHT01E09; assembly: GCF_059422385.1. Classification (NCBI taxonomy): domain Bacteria; kingdom Pseudomonadati; phylum Pseudomonadota; class Gammaproteobacteria; order Moraxellales; family Moraxellaceae; genus Acinetobacter; species Acinetobacter sp. GW821-FHT01E09. Next base: position 3,581,545 of record NZ_JBWKWU010000001.1, on the reverse strand, counting down.
GATAAAGATACAAAAACGATTTCAGGGTCATTAACATCAAAAATTACTGAGCAAACGCACTTAACATTAGGGATCGATTATCAAGATGATGATCCTAAAGGTTTAGGTGGTGGTGTGCCAATTTTCTATAGTGATGGAACTAAAACAAAATTTTCATCAGAAGATAACTTTGGTTCTATGGATTGGGTAAGATGGCAACGGAAATTGCAAAATAGTTATATTTATTTAGATCATAGTTTTAATGACCACTGGAAAACTAGAGTATCTTTTAGTCGACAAGATTTAGATGCATTTGCCAAAACATCATATGCCTATAATGGAAACTTAAACCCAAATGGTACAGGTTTAAGTTATTCTCATTGGGCATCAGAAGGTGATCTAAATCAAAATACTTATGACATCACTGTCAATGGTTTGTTTAACTTATTTAACCGCGAGCATCAGATTGTTTTTGGTTTGAATGGTTGGGATCGAGAGGCAAATGAATATGGTTTGAGTTATCCAGCTTATTCTGCAACAAATACAATTAATGATTTGGCAAGTTTCTATGGAAATACTTCTCCAGATTTTAAACCTCAAAGAACAGGTATCGATAAAAGTACTGAAACGAAAATGTTAGGTAGTTTTGTCAATGCGCGATGGAATCTGACAGATCCTTTGAAACTGTTTACAGGGGTACGTTTATCCGATTGGGATACTCAAACGAAGAATTACAAAAATGGTCAATTGACTAATATTACTTCAAAACAACAACAATCAAGTATCCTTATTCCTTATATTGCTGCCACATATGATATTTTTTCAAATTCAACAGTGTATGCAAGCTATACAGAAATTTTTAAACCTCAGTCCAATCTTGATATTAATGGTAATTTTTTAGACCCTGTAACGGGCAGTAATACTGAATTAGGTTTAAAAAATAGCTTGTTCAATGATCGGTTAGATCTGAATGCGGCGATTTATTATGCAAAAAAAGACAATGTTGCTGAACAAATTGCAGGGACTGGTGTGAATGGCATTGACGCACGTTATAGAGCAGTAAAAGGGGCGGAAACAAAAGGGTTTGAAATAGAAGCATTGGGGCAGCTAAATGACGCGTGGACACTTTCTTTTGGTTATGCTTATAACGAGACTGAAGATGCAGCAGGGAATAAAGTAAATACAGCAAATCCTAAACAAACTGCAAAGCTAAATACAAGCTACCAATTTAAAGGTGATTTAGTGGGATTAAGGGTCGGAGGCAGTCTAAATTGGTATGGTTCAAGTTACGACTACATTAATATGGGAACACGGACTACGCCTCATTTAATTAAAGCTGAACAAAAAAATTATGTTGTGACCAGCTTATATGGTGCTTATGATATTAATAAGAAAACTAATATTTCATTGAATATCAACAATCTATTTGATGAGCAATATTATACACGTATTATTGCCAGTTATAAGACAGGTTATATGGGGGATGGCAGATCAGCAGTTGTTTCCTTAAATTATAAATTTTAATAGATTTTATTGTTGATAGATAACAGCACCCCAGTTTTAAATAAATCTGGGGTGCAGTTAAATTTGATTCAGTGTTAACAATCTAAAAAACTGAATATTCAAAATTCTTTAAATATTAAACCATCGCTGGATCACTGACAGAATCTGCTCCTGTTTCAACGCGTCCTGCAAAGCGTCGATAAAACTTAGTGTCCTGAGTACAAGTTACGGCAAAATCATACCATTGCCATGTATCTTTCAGTTCCCAATGTCGTGTTGATGTTTGACCTGCTTTTACAGTGATTTTTAACGCTGCATCACTGCGATACACGACTGGGCTAATGACCAATTCAACATCTTTCGTGCCCGTATTGGTCAGGTCTAAATAAACATTACCATTGGCAATATCATAACACACTCGAATTTCAGGATTGATTTGCAGGGTTTGATTACGATTTAAATCACCTTTGAAATGGCGATGAAAACCATTTGGTCCCATCACCCAAAGATCATACAAACCTTGATTATCCTTTTTCACATTCCAAACATCATCCAGCGTTTTACCCGCTTCTACAATGTAACGACGTGGGACACGGCTGAGATTTAACTTGTCATAGACATGAAAAACTGCACCTTGAGTCCCTGTATTCGAGAACAAGAGTTTGACTGTTCCATCATTTTGACAACGTGCACTGGTATGTAATTCATAAGGCAATGCTTTAGACGGGCGTATACCACTGGCTTGAATTGGAAGTTGTAAATTGGTTGGAATCGGAACATTGGGCAACTTTTGCTGAGCTGAACGAAGTTGATCTGCTTGCTCACGGGTTTGTTTACCATTTAATTCTGGCAGTACATCTTCATTTGGGGTTTTAAAATTAAATGCTGAGGTTAAATCACCACAAATCGCACGACGATAAGGGCTGATATTCGTTTCTTTTACCCCAAAGCGTTGTTCTAGAAACATTAATACAGACGTATGATCAAACACTTGAGAGTTAACCACACCACCACGACTCCATGGTGAAATTACAAAGAGTGGTACCCGTGGGCCCGGTCCATAAACACCATTGTCTTTTTTAGGCTGGCTGCTGCTGGCACTACCCAAAGGCGCGTCATGCACATAATATTCATACTGCATATCAGCTTGGCTAAGTGTAGATTTACCTGCATAAGTATTGTCTGCTTGTAAGGTCGGTGCTGATGGAGAAGGAACATGGTCAAAATAACCATCATTTTCATCAAAATTGATCAAGAAAACGGTTTTACTCCAAACCTCTGGCACTGCTGTTAAAGCATCTAAGATTTCTTGAATAAACCAAGAACCTTGTACTGGGCTTGATGGACCTGGATGTTCACAATAGATAGAAGGTGCATTGATCCAAGACACTTGGGGAAGTTTGCCTGTTTTGATATCATTTTTAAAAGCATCTAAAAATTCTTCGGGTTTATTGCCGGGCAGGGTGTTTGCGATACCTTTATACAGTGGATTTTTAGCATTATCAGTTGTGGTATCATAAGCTTTATAAGGTAACGGTTGCGCTGCTTTATTGTATGGACTATTTGGCGCACCACCACTTGAAACTGGGTAACCTGAAGCAATATTGGCTTTTTTAAAGGTACGGAATGCACCGAGCATGTTATCGCCCCATTCGTCTGGCATATTTTGATAGCAAATCCAGTTAACACCTGCCTCTTCTAAACGTTCAGCATAGGTTTTCCATGTGTAGCCGATATCTACGTTTTGGGGATCGCCATCAATCCAGTCCCATTCATTATTCACAAACGCAGTACTGGTCGGTACTGCGCCATTGGTGCCAGTTAAATGAAATGAACGGTTGGCATCTGTACCCGTGTGCATTGAACAGTGATATGCATCGCAAATGGTAAAAGCATTGGCTAAAGCAAACTGATAAGGGATTTCCTGCTCTTTAAAATAACCCATTGCATAATCAGTTTTATGGGTAGGCCAATTTGACATACGGCCGTTGTCCCAAGCTTTTTGGCTATCTACCCAAGTATGATTTGTACCGGGTGTACGTTGTGCATTATTACTGGATCCATCTAAATGAAAAGGGGTTAATAAGGCACCGTTACTTCGTTGTTGTTGCCATACAGTACGATCATTTTGCAAAGGAATGGTTAAGCGGTCGGCAAAACCGCGAACGCCTTTTAATGTACCAAAATAATGGTCAAATGAACGGTTTTCCTGCATCAGGATAACCACATGTTCGACATCCTGAATGGTTCCTGTTTTATTATTTGCAGGAATAGCCAATGCCTTTTGAATGCTGGCTGGAAATGTAGATAAGGCAGCAGCACCAAAACTTGTTTTAAGTGTATTTGCTAAAAATTGACGACGATTAATCACAATATTTCCCTTTGGTATTTTTATGTTTATGGTGCACAACGCATTAATGGTTTTTTAGATCCATCAGGCTGGGTAGTGGCCTGATCATCATTTGAATCATTACAAGCGGTGAGTGCCAGTAAAATGGGGAAAATATAAATGTACGATAACCATCGTTTCGGTTTTTTTAACATGTGCTTCGTCCATAATAAAGATGCCCACACATTAGACAGCGCTTGTGACAGCAAGGTGTCACCTTTATGACAAATCGTTGACATGACAATAGCGTCAGACCAGTATTTAAGTTTATGGCTGAGCATGTAGGATATTGCAGGAATGAATGGTTCCTGCATTTATTGACGGCCTTTTATTTTAAATGTTTTTTAAGCAAAGCATCCCATCTTTGAACCAATGCTGAATATTCAGTTTTACAGCCAAGTGCTCTGCTTTTGGGTAAGTATTTTTCTTTGACCAGATACGCATATTTTTGTGAGTCAGATCCATAAACATAACATAAGAAATTTTCTGCTCTTACCCATTCAGGTGAGTGTCCTTCAGGTGTAAGTTTTCTTGAAACGGCTGGCCCTTGTTGCTCTAGCCCATAAGAGTCTGAAATAGAAATTAAATAATCTTTATCTTCATCATAAGTTGTTAGGATATAAGCAGCGACTTGATCAGCATAATCTTCTTCGAATTTATAGGGGATATCCAATCCAAGTGTATCTATCAAGGCATGGCCTGCCTCATGATACAAAGTACCAAGTGCGCTTTGAAACAGCTCATCTTCAAGTTCGGTGCCTTTAGCACCTGCTTGAGAAAATAGCTCTCTTTGTTCTTCGCCTAATTCATAACACATCTCTATTGTGGAAGTATCAGCATCATAGAATGCGTTGACTTCACCACATTCTTTGGCAATCACTTTGATATCCTGCGGTATATTGATATAGCCGTTCATATATTCCGCAAAGTCTTCTAATAAATAATTTGAGCGCCAAAATTTTTCTTCGATCTTGGTTTGGGCATGTTTAGCGGGTTGGTAAATTGCAATAAATTTCCCAGTTTGATCTTTAGCCGCATGCTTTTTATGCTGATTTGATGATGAGGGAGTCTGTTTCTGTTGATTGATTTCAGATTGATTATTTGCTGAATCAGCGCTAGTCCCACAACCGACCATGCTAATAAGTACTAAACTGATCAAACAACTTTTTAACGTAAGGTAGATCTTTTTGTTCATATGTCTTCTCAAAACAAAAGTATGAAGTGTTTTTATGTGCGAATGCATGTGTTGAAAATGCTGATTGTCTACATACATTTTGGATCATCAGTAAAGTTCTAAGGTAGCCTGAAATAGGTGAAATTCATGTAATTAAATCATTCATTTCAATGTGTTCAGCCTGTATCTCATTTCTTTATCATTTCATCATCATGTTATTTTTACAGTTTGGCTGCGATCAATTGTCTTTATAGGAACAGGTCTGTCATTTAAGGACAACCTGAAGCTTTAGCGTATTCACATCATTGACAAGATCAGCATGGATCATTATTTTAACTCAACAAGTTCTTTTTTAGAACTTGTTATTTTAAGATAAATTCTTGAGGTGAACCATGTCTATATCAGCGGTGAAAGAAAAATCAAAGCAAAAAACACCTGCATCATTTCCAGTACGTCGTATGGATTATGAATTTCAGGATATGCCCAAGTATTGGTGTAATGATGAACCAACCTTTACTCATTACTTCACAGGTCTATCGACACTTTTTCCTGAAGGTGAATCGTACTTTGTCCGTTCAGTACGCGCTTTACGTGGAAAAATTAAAAACAACCCACAATTAGATCGTGATATTGGTGCCTTTATTGGGCAAGAAGCCATGCACTCTAAAGAACACCATGCTTTTCATGTCAGTGCACAGCAATATGGTTTAGATCCTGAATCCTTAGAAAAAGCCACGGGGATCATATTAAAAGCGGTAGAACGTGCCTTTCCTAAAAAATGGAATCTCTTGGTCACAGTGGGTCTGGAGCATTACACCGCAGTGTTGGTGGTGGAGATGATGAAAAATGTCAATGAGTTAATGACCGATACCACTATTCGCAATTTATGGTTATGGCACAGTGTTGAAGAAACCGAACATAAGGCTGTGGCTTATGACATGTATGAATACTTATATGGTAAGGGCTTAGATGCCTACATTCCTCGCGTGGCGATTTTTACATTTAGTCTTGTGCTGATCACACTATTTTCTAATGTATATCAAGTGGTGTTAATGTCGAGAGATAAACAAATATTAAATCTTAAGTCTTGGACTAAGTTTGCTGGGTTTACAGTGCAAGCCTATCGTAAGCTGGTACCGCAATTTTTCTCTTATTATCAGTTTGATTTTCATCCGAATGATACCGATGAATCCGAAATTGTCGCACAAACTAAAGTAAAAATTGGCTTATCCCCTGAACAATCAACCCTTCTCCAATAAGTATTTTATTTATCAAAATAGGAAATAGTGATGAACCCACTCAATATGACTGGTCTGGAAATTATGCAAGCATTCCAAAAAGGACTGGTGCCAGCGCCTGGTATTGCAAAAACCATGGGAATGGAGGAAGTAGGTGACGTTGAATATGGTCGCATTGTATTTATGGCCATTGCGGATGAACGTCATAGCAATCCATTGGGTGGAGTACATGGTGGTTTTGCCGCAACGATATTGGATTCAGTGACAGGGTGTGCCACACATACCGTCTTGGCTGCGGGTGAGGGCTATGGAACCACTGATCTTGCGATAAAAATGTGTCGTCCAATGCCGTTTAATAAAAAGTTAATTGCTGAAGGTAAAGTCATCAACGTAGGGAAAAACTTAGTCATTTCAGAAGGCTATCTTCGAGATGAAGAAGGAAAATTGTATGCACATGCAACAGCAACCAATATGATCATCCGTCGTTGAAAGATTCTATTTATGCATCATGGTTTTGAACCAGAATTTTTTGGATCATGGCTTTTAATTCAGATTTTTTGATTTATCGCCTTTGAATCAGGCCGTTGATGTATTAAGTGCTGATCCTGTGATGTAGTTTATCGAATATCAATCGACCCAACGTTAAGCTGAGAATATAAAATGAATTCAGTTGTATTACATCAATGGGAAATCTCACCTTTTTGCCAAAAAGTTGCCAGGATGTTGCAATTTAAAGGGATTGCTTATCAGACTGTGGATTATAACGGTGTACTGGGCGCAAAAGTGCCAATGCTCAGTAAAGCAGGCAAGGTTCCTGTTCTAGATATTGATGGTCAACGTATTCAGGACAGTACCCGTATTGCACGTTATCTTGATGATGCTTACCCAGACTTACCACGTTTATATCCTGCTGATCCTTTGCAAAAGGCCTATGTTGAGCTTTGGGAAGATTGGTCAGACGAGTTGTTATATTTCTATGAGGTGCACTTTCGTGTCAGTGATGCTGATGCCTTAGATCATGCGGTTGAAATGAGTGCAAAAGGTCGCCCCAAACATGAAATATATCTGTTAAAACCCTTGCTCAAAGCAACATTAAACCTGCAACTTAAAATGCAGGGGACAGGTCGCATGGCCACGCAGGATATTGAGGCGGAATTTATTCGTCATTTAGAGCGTATCGAATTGGTGTTGGCGCAAACAGGGTGGTTGGTTGGCGAGGGTAAAACACTGGCTGATATTGCGGTTGGTTCGCAGCTTTTAGAGATTGTCCGCACCAGTAAAATTTGGGGCACTAAAATTAAAGCTTATCCTTCTATTGCTCAATGGATAGACTTGCTATGAATACGCAGAATGCAACATCTCAAAATATAGCAACATTTCCATGTGTGGTTGTTATGGGCGTAGGTGCTGAACAAGGAATTGGAGCAGCAGTTTGTCGTCGTTTTGCTCAAGAAAAATTAAAAGTACATGTTGTGGGGCGTACTTTAGCGAAAGTGCAAGCCGTGGCTGATTCAATCAATGCGCAAGGTGGACACGCCGTAGCACATGCTTTGGATGCTGAAAATGAACAACAAGTGCAGACTTTTTTTGCGGAGAGGAATGCGCAAAAGGAGCATCTCGTCGCTGTTATTCATAATGTGGGGGGCAATATTCCCTCAATTTTTTTAAAGACCTCTCTTCAGTTTTTTACTCAAATGTGGCGTTCTACTTTTTTATCGGCTTTTTTAGTGTCACAACAAGCCTTAAAAATCTTTGAACAACAGCAATATGGCACACTGATTTTTACCGGGGCAAGTGCATCTCTTCGTGGTAAACCTTTTTTTGCGGCATTTACCATGGGCAAATCTGCATTACGTAATTACGCATTGCATCTCGCCCAGATGTATAAGCCTCAAAATATCCATGTTGCACATATTATTGTTGATGGCATGGTCGATGGTGATCGTGTCAATAAGGCGGTATTTGGTTTAGGGCGCTTACTGAGACTTACACGAGGCACAGGTGGATTAAATATCGAAGCGATTGCTGAGAATTATTGGATGCTTTATCAACAAAAGCGTGATTTATGGACCCATGAGCTGGATTTACGTCCTTATCAGGAGAAATTCTAATATGTACAATTTAATTCCTCCATTGCTGAGAAAAAAATCCAAACTACAGGGCTGTATTGTTGTTATTGGCAACGAAACCCACTCGCTCAGCCAGCTTTTTGTGGATCAAGCACACAATAGTACAATGCCTGTATATCAAGTTCAGCATGATCCTATGCAAACCAATCTAAAGATTGAGCAACAAGATTCAGGATTAAAGCGGGTTCGTTTGAATCTGATCAATCCGACTGCTTTAAAAAATTTAGTTGGCTATATTCAACGAACAGGGCATTCAATTGAACTGTGTATTTTCCAAGCTGATTTTTCAAAATCATTGTCGAATTCCGATGCTTCAGCCCAACAGGTCGAACAGCTTTGGCAAAATACTGGTTTGGCTGCGGTAAATATTGCCCAAGCGATTATTCGACAGATGTTGATAAAGTCACAAGGAACTTTGATCTTTCTAGGAACACAGCCCAACTTGATCGCTGAAAATAATGGCTTAACTCAGAGTATGTTTGCCAGTATTCGGGCATTGGCACAATCTTTGGCAAGAGAGTTTCATCCTAAAGGTATCCATATCACTTATTGTATGTTGGAAAGTTGGCATAGTCAGAATGTTGTCTTGATGGATTCGGTTAAAAATATGTGTTGGCATCTTTATCAACAACCTGATTCAACTTGGAGTCAGGAATTGAGTGTTGGCGTATAAATACTATGGGGATCAATGCGAGAGAGCGCTAGTTAATCATATCCATCAAGCAGCGTGATTCAAACTTCAAAGCAATGGATTATCCTGAAACAATCGTACAATCCATTCGATAAAAACTTTTTGTCGTGGTGAAACCAGTGTTTTTGATGGATAAAGTAAAGAAATAGGCAGGGATGGAACAGGATAGACAGTTAAAATTTGACAAAGTGTGCCTTGCTCTAGCTCAGATAAATAACCATAACGCGGTGCTTGGATGATGCCAAAATGCTGTTTGGCTGCTGCTGCATAAGTATTTGCACCATTGACTTGAATCTTTAACGGCAATTCAAAAAACTGTGTTTTCTTGCCTGTCACAAACTCAAGCGGCAGTGGCTTTTGTCGAGCAGAAGAATAAAATCCGACCATAAAATGTGATTGCAGATCGTCTAAGCGTTGTGGTGTGCCATATTTTTCTAAGTATTTGGGACTGGCTAATGTCACTTGTTGAATATCGCCCAGATGCCTGACAATTAACTCACTATTATTGAGCTGACCTATACGAATCACACAATCAATGCCTTCTTTTATCAGATCTACATAACGGTCGCTTTCGGTGAGTTGCAACTGTATCTGTAGAAACTCAGTTAAAAAATCATCTAATTTTGGCAGAATAAAATGCGCAGCAAAAATACCATGAACTGCGATTTTTAAAGGCCCTTGAGGTTTTGCATCAAGAAAATCATGATCAGACTCATTGATATAAGCCAAGATATATTTGCAGCGCTCATAATAAATATGGCCTTCATCGGTTGCTTTTACCTGACGAGTGGTACGCAACAATAAGCGCGTATTGAGTTGGAATTCTAATTGTTTAATTGCGTCGCTCAGGGTTGAGCGTGGCAGATTTAAGATCTGCGCAGCTTTGGTAAAACTTTGTTGTTCAACCACATTGACGAAAGCAGACATTGCATTGAGTTTATCCATACGCCATTCCAATTGTTCGATTTATTCGGATAAAGATGTCAGATTTAACGAGATTATCTGGTTTTATCTGAACAGTATCATAGAAGCGATTAGAGGTATATTTTATTCCATGAGGTCATCACGATGCATACAACAGATCATACACAGCAAGAAAAAGTGATTTTAATTACAGGCGCTTCTCGCGGGATTGGTGCATTTACTGCCAGCTTATTGGCACAACAAGGCCATAAAATCATTATCAATTATGCCAGTAACGATAAAGAGGCGGAGCATGTCTTGAGCAGTATTCAAGCGTTAGGCGGAACAGCGAGTCTATTTAAAGCCAACATCAGCCATTCTAATGAAGTGACTGCATTATTTGATTATGCAATTCAAACCTATGGTCGATTGGATGTGCTGATCAACAATGCAGGGATTTTGAAATTAAGTAAGATTGAACAATTAGACGATGAAAGTATTGATCAAGTTTTAGCAATTAATATTAAAGGCCCTTTATATACCATGCGTGAAGCTGCTAAGCGACTGCAAAAGGGCGGTAAAATTATTAATTTATCCAGCAGTGTGGTGGGGATGAAGCTCGAAACCTATGGTGTTTATACTGCATCAAAAGCTGCTATTGAATCCTTAACAGCTATTTTAGCCAAAGAGTTAAGAGGAAAAAATATTACGGTAAATGCAATTGCACCTGGGCCTACGGCAACAGAGCTTTTTCTTGAAGGCAAAAGTGATGAATTGATTGCTCAGTTGAGCAAAGCTGCACCTTTAGAGCGTTTAGGCACTGTAGAAGATATTGCCGCAGTGTTGGATTTCGCCGTAAATGAAGCGAGTAATTGGGTCAATGCCCAAGTCCTTCGGGTCAATGGTGGGATCGTTTAATTCCATAGGGTAAATCCAGACTCAAGGATTTAATTGGGGGGCGATAGAGGATAATCACTTTATTTATCTGCTATCACCCCAAATTCTGATGAGATCAAGACCTGTGCGAATCAAGTCTATACAGATTATTTTTTATAGGCTTTCGCTTGGGTTAAGTATTTTTCCATTTCTTCATCTGGAACCATTCCTCCTCCAGTCCCCCAGACAATGTGATTGGCATTTTCCAATTGCTGTTGGCTAAAGTGATGTAGTGCAGCATAGTCTTGATGTTGATTGGTCAAAATTGGCCCAAGCATACCCGCCAGCGCAGAAGGTTCTAATTTAAGCTGTTCTGTATCATTGAGCATGCCCAAGAGTACATACATGGTTTCATCCGTTAATGTATAAAAACCGTCTAATAATCTTTGCATGGCTCGACCCACAAAGCCAGATGCTCGCCCAACAGCGAGGCCATCAGCAGCGGTGATATTGTCTATACCCAGATCTTGAACTGAAATTTCATCATGTAAACCTGTTGCAACACCGAGTAACATACAAGGTGAATGGGTTGGCTCAGCAAAAATACAATGTACATGATCACCAAAGGCCATTTTTAAGCCAAATGCAACGCCACCGGGGCCTCCGCCAACACCACAAGGTAAATAAACAAATAAAGGATGTTGTTGATCAACCAAAATATTTTTTTGTTCTAATTGCTGTTTTAAACGTTGCCCAGCAACTGCATAACCTAAGAATAAGGTTTGTGAGTTTTCATCATCGATAAAAAAGCAGTTTGGATTTTCTAATGCTGCCTTTCTGCCTTGTTCTACGGCAACACCATAATCTTCAGCATATTCAACTACTGTGACATTGTGCGCACGCAACTTATCTTTCTTCCATTGACGTGCATCTGCTGACATATGCACAGTCACATCAAAGCCTAATTTTGCACTCATGATACCAATAGAAAGGCCTAAATTTCCGGTAGAACCGACCGCAATACTGTATTGACTAAAAAACTGTTTAAACTCTGGACTATCCAGTTTTGCATAATCATCTTCAAGGTTTAAACGTTGTGCTTGAATCGCAAGCTTTTCAGCATGACAAAGTACTTCATAGATGCCACCACGGGCTTTAATTGAACCCGATATAGGAAGATGACTGTCTTTTTTAAGCCATAACTGACCATGGATCGATTGTCCAAAATACTGTTCCAACTGTTGCTGCATTTGAGGAATCGCTGTCAGTTCGGACTCTATAATACCTTGGGATGCTGCTGTTTCTGGAAAGGCTTTCATCAAATAGGGTGCAAAGCGTGTCAAACGTGCACTGGCATCATCAATATCTTTTTGGTCCAACCCGACATAGGGCAGCCCTTCTACCAGTGAGGTAAAATTGGGATTAAACCACGCCACTTCTTTGAGTGCGATAAGGTCTTTAACAATCGGATATTGGGCAATCAGCTGATTAATCTGTTGAGCGTTCATAAAATACTCCTAAAGGCTTAAATAAAATGAGAAAGCAGGAAGGTGCAGCCCAATGCGGTGAGCGAGGCAAGGAAAGTTGCAGAGGTATAGTATTTAAAGGTTTCGTTTAATGTAGCACCACAGTATTGTTTGACTAACCAAAATAGAGAGTCGGTCACAATGGTAAAACCGATGGCACCTGAACCAATCGCAATCGCCATGATTTCAGGACTAATATCCGGATAGAGCGGTAACATTGGCGCTACGATTGCAGTTGCACCCATCATTGCAACAGTGGCAGAGCCTACAGCTGCATGTAAAATCAGCGCAACCAACCAAGCGAGTAAAATTGGATGCATATGCAAGTGGGAAAGCGTGACAGCCATTGAGTCAGCTAAACCACTGGCTTTTAAAATACTGTTAAATGCACCACCAGCCCCAATGATAAATAAGATGTTGGCAATTGAAGAAAATGAGTCTTCTGTGGCTTTTAATAAGCTTCCCATCTGCATATTACGGCGTAGACCAAGGGTGTAGTAGGCAACAAATACCGCAATAAACATGGCGGTGATCGGATTGCCGATAAAGCCTAAAATGTGTGAAAGCTGAGTGGATGTATGACTATTTAATTCAGCCACAGTTTTGATTAACATTAATCCGATTGGAAGAAATACCGTAAATAAGGTGATTTTTAAAGAGGGTAAGCTATGTTCTTCTTTTAAGGTAAGCTTTGAAAACTCGACAGGTACTGCTTTAAACGGTAAACGTTGACCAACTAATTTTAAAAACAGTGGGCCACCAACCAGTGCGGCTGCTAAACCCACCATTAAGCCAAAAATAATCACGGTACCGACATCAGCCCCTAGTTTATTGGTGACATAAAGTGCGGCAGGGTGTGGCGGTACCACACAATGTACAGCCATTAATGCTGTGCATAATGGAATCGCCAATTTAAACAAAGAGGTTTTGGTATGCTGCGCTATAGAAAAAGCCAAGGGAATTAATAACACCACACCAACTTCTACAAATAAAGTGATGCCACAAAATAGCCCAATCAGCACCATGACCACATCACTGGATATCCAGTGACACCGTTGCAAAGACAGGGCGATACGTTCAGCAGCGCCAGAGATTTCCATCATTTTGCCGAGAATGGTACCCAGTGCAATGACTGTGGCAAGGAAACCCAAGGTGCTTCCAATCCCATTTTCAATTGCATTGACCATATCCAGTAATGGCATCTTCATTGCTACACCGACAAAGAAGCTTGCCAGAAGCAAAGCTAAAAAGGGATGCAGTTTAAATTTTAAAATAGTGAAAATTATTAACCCGATACTGGTTAATAATATACCGACATCCACGAAATTGGTTTCCATACCATATATCTCTGTGACAAAAGTTGTTCTTTGTCTATTGAAGTTAAACCAGAGAAATCCGTCAAACGATCATATTTGATCTACGGGTTAAAATAATTCACTTGAAAAATAAATCCTAAATAAATTTTGATTTTTAAATGATTTATACGTTATTTATATGGGCATAGGACAGCAAGAAGCATGTGATCAATCATTTTGTTTCAGCAAAAAGGAAAAACGCATGACCAACGCACACAAAAATCTAACCGGTTTTCAACTCTCAAAACTGTATACATTTGAAGTTGCGGCTAGACATGAGTCTTTTGCACTTGCTGCTGAAGAATTGTCTTTAACCCCAAGTGCGGTAAGTCACCAAATTAATTTGTTAGAAAAAGAACTTAATATCAAATTGTTTTTACGTTTGCATCGTAAAGTAAAGTTAACCACAGAAGGAACGCGCATTTTAGCTGCTTTACAATTTTCATTAGACTCGTTAAATGTTGAAATTAAGGCATTACAAAATCAGCAACTTGTTGGCTCGCTCACGATTTATGCAAGACCATCGATTGCTCAGTGTTGGTTAGTGCCCCAATTGCCTGATTTCATCCGACGCTATCCATTGATCCAACTTTCAGTTTTAACCGGTAATGAGGATGTAAATTTTCAACGTAGCGGAATTGATATTGCGCTTTATTTTGACAATCAACCGTCTTTTCAGTTGAATTATCAGCATTTAATGGACGAATATATTATTCCCGTATGTAGTCCTGCGTATGCTGAAAAATTTAACCTCTACGATCATCTAGACAACTTAAAAAATTGTACATTGCTGCATGACTGCCAAGCATGGAGTAACGGCACAGGCGCAGATGAATGGAACAGTTGGACGCAATATTTTAATGTAAATATGGAGCATTCTTCAGAGATGAGTTTTGACCGGTCTGATCTGGCTTTGATTGCTGCTAAAAATCACTTGGGTATAACCATGGGACGTAAAAAATTAGTAGAAAAAGACTTAGAAAGTGGTGAGCTGGTAATGCCATTTAAAAATATGTATTTAAAATGCGATCAGCATTACTATATTACGTCATTGAAAAATAATGAATTACCTAAAGTTAAAGCATTTAGTGACTGGCTAAAATCACGAGTAAAATCAGAAATAGGGCATCAATGAAAATGCCTAAACCCTAGAAAAAGCTTCGTAAGCCTTGAATAAATTTAACCAAATCAATTTTATGCTAAAACGTAAAAATTAATATTTATCTATGTTAGAACTTTTATAAAACTTGATTATTATGGTTAATATTTAAGTGTTTATATTTTAATAACGCCAATCAGAATAAACAATTAAAAGAACCTAAATATAACGAGAAATAAAAAGGAAATATATAATAAGTTTTTATATTAAAAAATAGGGGAATTGGGGTGAGAAAAGCTAAACTGAAAGTGATGTTGTAAAAGACAAAAACAACAAAATATACGAAGTTTAAGGCAATAAGATCATCCAGAATACATATCATCCCCACAAAATCATATTCAAACTTTTATAAGAAAGTGAAGTGTAATTATAAATATTTATTATTTTTCAATATCTTGATTGGTTTTGTTGATGCTTAAAACTACATCTAGCAACATTGTTATTGTAAATGATATTGTTATTGATTATTATTCTCATTTGTTTGGTTGTATGTGTATATTTGTAATCCATGTTTTCACTCCCGATTTGAAGATACTGGATGAGCTGAAATATACACATTTAATGATGATTAATATCATTTAATAAGGTTTCTCCCTCATGAATTTAAACCCTACTGCGCTATATAATATAGCCAAGCCCGATACTGCGGTTTTAAAACCACGTTATTTGTCATTATGTTTGCTTGCGTTAATGACAGCAAGCATCACTTCGGTAGGCTATGCAGAAGAGAATAATTCCGAAAAGCGTAAATCGGAAAAGAACGAGAATGCTTTGACGACGATTACGGTCTATGCCGAATATAAAAATGATGCACCTGTTTCTCGAACTTCAATCAATCGAGAAAACATGGATAAGACGGGTGTAACCGATATGGCAGGTATTGTGAAATATTTGCCTTTGGTCAATGCACCATTCTCCGTTGGAGGAAGTGGAACATTTTTTGATGGTACTGGCACCAGTAGCTATAACATCCGTGGTATAGATGCAAATCGAATTGGTTTAGATGTAGATGGGGTAGATTTAGCCGAGGCAACAGTAAGTACATATGTACCACCTAAAAGCATGAGCAAGCGCGGTGCTGGTCGGGATTATATCGAACCAGAGATGTTTACCAGTGTCGATATTGTTTCAGGAACTACCGATGTGTCGACAGATGGTATAGGCGGTCGAGTTTCTTTTAAAAACAAATCACCAGAAGATTATTTAGTAGATGGCAAAACAGTCGCTGGAACATTAAAAGCAGGTTATAGCTCTGCGGACAGTGCATGGTTAAGTTCTGTGACAGGTGCTGTTGGCAATGATGATCTCAAAGCACTTGTGGCTTATGCGCATCGTGAAGGGAGTGAAACTAAACCAAACTCAAAAACGGCAGCTTTTCCAACAGATTGGACCTCGGATGCAGTGCTTACCCGTTTATTGTGGAATGTATCTGACCAACACCAACTAAATTTTACTGCGGATTATTATAAGAAAAAGTCTGATACAGATAATATTGCAGCCGATTTATTCTCTAATTTTAAAAGTGATGCAAAACAACACCAAGATATAGATCGAACACAATTGAGTATTGATCATATTTATCGACCAAATGACTTTGTGCTCTTTGATAAATTAAACAGTAAAATATGGTATCAGGAATCGAACAATGATACTGATACTTCATTTATGAATAGTGCGACGGTTACGCGTGATTTTTCAACCACTTATAAAGAGAAAAATACTGGGATAAAAATTGAAGCAAGCAAAGAACTTACAAACCAAAAGCTTAAATATGGCATCACAGCAGACAAGAAAGATTACGCAAGTACTAAATTAGATCTTCGTAATGGCGTTCCAATTACAAGCATATATCAAGGTAGTTATTTATTAAATTCTGAATTAAAGCGTTACTCTGTTTATGTTGCTGATGATATCCGATTGGATGTATTGGGACGAGATTTAACTCTAACTCCAGCGGTTCGTTTTGAGCGTCAAGAGTTTAGACCTGAAATTACCTCTTATCGTGATATACAGGCCAAAGACTATAATTATGTTTCGCCAAGTTTTTCTGCAAGTTATCAGTTTACCCCAGATAATTATAGCTATTTAAAATATTCAAGAGGCAATCGTATTCCATCGCCAACTGAAATTGGCGGGATTTATCAAACAATGTTAGCTAATCCTGCTTATATTGTGGTTGGTAATTCGAACTTAAAAAAAGAAACCAGTGATGCTTTCGAAGTGGGTTTAAGAAACACCTCAATTGAAGGGATTAAATTTGATTTGACAGGTTTCTACAGCAAATATAAAGATTTTATCGACTACTTTAACTATGGCAATACGCCTCAATATCCTTTTGGCTACTATCGCGCAGAAAACTTAGCTAATGCACAGATCTGGGGTGGAGAGCTTTCAACACGAATTGACTTAGGTCAGTTTATTCCAAACTCAGATGGCTATAGTCTTGCACTTGTTGCAGGCAAAACCAAAGGCTCGGCAAAAAATAAAAATGGCGGAAAAAGTGGTGTAAATTCTGTTCAGCCAGAAAAAGGCAGCTTTACCTTTGCTTATGATGATCCAAATAAAGTCTTTGGCTTAGGTATGACCGCAACTGCTGTTGGTGGAAGGATGGCAACGCGAGATGTCAGTTCTTATCAGGATGATATCAAATATCAGAATGTGGCAGGTTATACCGTATTTGACTTATCCGCATATTGGAATGTGACCAAGTTTGCCAAGCTGAACGTGGCATTGAATAACATCTTTGATAAGACCTATTGGGATTATGCTGCTGTGGGAACAATTACAGGGGCGAATCAGGCTAGTGTAATCGATCGTGCTGCTGAACCAGGACGTAATGTTGTGGCAAGTATCGAATTTAAATATTGATTTTTTAAATAGCAAAATGGAAAGAATTTTTTAATTCAACAAATATTCACCTCCAAGGAAACGAACATGAAAAAATTGGCGCTATGGATGACCAGTTTAACTGCAATGGCAACTGCTGGATCAGCGGTTGCTGCTACAGTCGATCAATCCAATGCTTATCAACAGGCATATGCATTATATGTGCTTTATCATCCTAATAATAAAGAGCAGAACAGTAGCACTTTAATTAAGCAATATACTCAGGACTATGCCGAATTGTTTAAGGCGAATAAAAAAGTCAATCAAGTGCAGTTTGTTCAATATGAGCAAGCCCGTTTAGAGCCATTACTTAAACAGCGCCGTGAAATGTCAGAAAAACAGGCGCATGTACGTTATGGCATTCTCGATAATAATAAAGACCAGAAACTGACCTTAAAAGAGTTTCAGGAGACGGGTTTAAAAACATTTAATGAGTTTGATAAAAACTTGGATGGTTTAGTAAATGCAGAAGATGCCAAATTAGCAGGCAATAGTAATGCAACGCATGATGGATTCCGTGTGAAACTACCAATTTCAATGCCGATGCCAAGCAACATCAACGAATTCATTAGCCAATATGGTCAAGGGAAAAACTATGTAACGCTTGGAGATTATCTAACAGCGCGTGACAAGCAATATTTTGCAACCGATGCGAATGGTGATCATATTGTCACTGAGAAGGAATATGTGGATGAGTTTATGCAACGTTTTGATGCTAATATCGCAACAGGTAAGGTCAAAATGCAGGAAACTGCAGCGCAACAATTTCAAGTGATTGGCAAGGGTAAAACAACAATTCAAGCCAGTGATATTCAACAATTTGCTAAAAATATGGATCAAGCCATCAGTCAATAAATTATAGTCAATAAGTGATAAACAGTTTCTCGGTCATCTTGAGGATGATCGAGAAATTTTTTATTTAAAAGCGATAAGCTTTTGATAGAATTATAATAATCTAAAATTAAATGTTCTTTTAGAATTACAATATATCCCATTCGAGTATGTTGCGCAGTCATATAGATTAGTTTGATTAATTAAAAAATTCAATTAAAAGGGCAAACTGAGCTCTCATTTTGTTTATTTTTTTGCTAAGATATTGCTAATAATTCTCATTCTCTTTAAACATGTCTGATCCTATTAGCACACTATACCGTCATCACCATTCTTGGTTATATCAATGGTTAAAACGTCGCCTCAACCATAGTGAGGATGCTGCTGATTTAGCCCATGATACTTTTCTGCGTATCTTAAAGCGTAAAGATGAATTGTATTTTGATCAGCCGCGTGCAATTTTAACCACAGTTGCCAAGGGAATCTTGATTAATTGGTATCAACGCAAATCGATTGAAAAAGCCTATTTAGAGGCACTTTCAAGTAGACCTGAATATGATGAAATTACACCTGAGCAAAAAATATCTGCAATTGAATCTTTATGTTTGATTAATCAATTACTCAATCAATTGCCTGAGCGCCAGCAACAGGTCTTTATTTGGTCACAATTAGAAGGGTTAACTCAACAGGAAATTGCAACACGCTTAAATATTTCTACCCGCACCGTGATGCGTGATCTGGTCTCAGTACTGAGCCAATGTTTAGCTGTTATGGATTAATGCCTGCATGTTGCATGATCAAATTTATCGAGAAACAGCGCAATGGATCATTAAAATCCAACAGGCACCACTAAATGAAACTGAACAGTTTGAATTTGAACAATGGAAACAGCAAAGTTCTCACCATCAAGCTGCATGGTCTAAAGCCGAGCGCTTATTGTATAGCCTTGAGGAATTTCCCGAAGATGGGCAGCAACTGATTCAGCAAGGCAAAAAAAATGCCCAATTTAATTTAAACAAACAACTGGTGCTTGCCTGTTTACTGTGTTTTGGCAGTGTCATGCTATGGAACTCGGATTATCGCTATATATGGTTATCGGATTATCGTACTGCGGTGGGTCAGCAAAAACAGCTTGAGCTGGAAGATGGGACACAACTTCAATTAAATACCCATACGGCTTTGGACGTGCGTTATACAGCGCAACAACGTATTGTAAAATTACATTATGGCGAAATACAAATACGTACGGCCAAAGAAAAAAATCATGCTTATCGCCCATTCTTAGTCGAAACTGAATCGGCAAATCTGCAAGCGCTTGGCACTGTATTTAATGTTCAGTATTTCAACAACAGTGAAAAGCAAACCTGTCTAGGCGTCATAGAAAGCGCAGTGAAAGTCAGTCTGAATCAGTCCAAACACACAAAAATTGTCCATGCCGGTGAGCAGCTCTGCTTTGATGATCGCAATTTTAAAGCATTACAAAGTTTAGATCCGAATATATTGGCATGGAAAAACCACATGGTCATGGCTTTTGAAATGCCGTTGGAAAAATTGCTTCAAGAGATTGGGCGCTATCAACACCAATATATCGACATTGACCCTCAATTGAAGTCGTTAAAAGTTTCAGGTTCATATCCAGTCAATGACTTTGACACCTTACAAACAGCATTGCAATTCAGCTATCCAATCAAAGTAGAACGTTATTTTGGGGATCGTGTGTTGAGCATTCAACCTAAAGCTGAAAATCGGAAAAGTAAAAATAATTAAGAAATGATGTCAGTTTTTAAAGACTAGGCGGGTAATACAGTTAAACCAAACAAACTGGAGAAAATTGATGAACACTTCATTCACACTCAACCGCCTTGCATCTCGTTTAAAAGCAGAGACAGCCAGTCAACATGAATATATGCACCAATTAATGGAAAAAGCCCAAGTATTTAAAGACGCAGCGCATTATGCAAAATTTACTTTGTCACAGTATTATTTTCAAAAAAATGTCGAATATTTATTTCAACATCCCAAGGTTGCAGCCTTGATTTCAGATTTGGATATTCGTGGGCGTTCACAAGCGGCTTGCTTAGATCTACAAGATCTTCAGATCGAACCAGAGTCGTTGGCCTTGGTTACTGAAACGATCGGCTTTCCTGAAGCGCTGGGTTGGATCTATGTATCGGAAGGTTCGACGCTAGGTGCAGCATTCTTATTTAAACAAGCCCAACAAAGTTTGGGGTTTTCCGCAGATTTTGCTGCGAGAAATTTAGCTGCTTATCCAGAAGGGCGGGCCAAAGTCTGGAAACACTTTATTGAGGAACTTGATCAGGCTGACTTTACTCAAGATGAGCAAGATCGCGTCATTTACGCTGCTCAACAAGCCTTTGATTATTTTGGCGCATTATTAAAAGACATTCATTCAACATGAAGAAAGTGTCTTCTGTCAGCAATCACACACAAGGCAAAGACTTAACGCTGTTAGCGTCTTTGCCGGTAACGCCATCCGCAAATTTACATTCATCCTCAGTGCTGCGTGTGATCTGTGTCATCTTGGCAATTTTATGTCTTATTCTCGCTGTGGTGGGCATTGTATTGCCGGGGATCCCAACTTTTGATTTTCTCTTTTTGGCAACGATTTTTGCCTCAAAAGGTTCAGCACGCTTGCATCGTTGGTTACATCAAAATCGTTATATGGCAATGTTGCTCGCACAGTATAGTGGCGGTTTTAAACAGATTTCGCGTTCACGTAAATGGATGATGACATTGAGTATTTTATTCGGTACGACAATGTTAATCGTGTCTTCACTGCATCTGCACTTAAAACTTAGCCTGTTGGTCATTTTGCTGATTGGGTTGATCTGGATTTGGACCAGACCAGAAAAAATATAAATTTTCATGTCATGTTTTAACAATTCACTGGGTAATGATTATTGAAAATGAAAATCATTCACAAGTGTGGGCGTTCCTATGAAGTTTAAAAAACAAACTCTGGCCATGTTAATACAGTGCTTTTGCATCAGTGGTGTTTATGCACAAATTAATCCCAATGTTTCAATGGCAGCGAAAAAAGCGCCAGAAAAATATTATCAAATTTCAGAGAATCAGTTGGGCTATGTGTTATCAAGTTTTGCAGCACAGTCAGGTATTGCCTTAAGTTATGATGCAAATATTTTAAAAGGGCTAAAAAGCAAAGGAATTACTGGGCGTTATAGTGTAAAACAAGGCTTCGATTACTTGCTTGCAGATCATCCTTATCGGGTAGAGCAGCAAGGCTCGACATATGTCTTAATCGCTAAATCTGGCTCAGCTAAACCGAATATAGAGAAAAACACTGCGATTGCAAATACAAGCACTCTGTTAAATAACACTTCGCTTTTCAATAAGACAGACAGTGATGTTGTCACGCTTCCTCAGATTAAAGTCAATGCTGTACAACAAAAACAAAAGGTCAATACAACACAGCTGAATCGTGAACACATTAGCCGATTTAGAGGCACGGGGAATGGCGATGTGTTTTCTGATATCGCTGGCGTACAAGTCAATAGCCTACGTAACGAAGCAGGTGCAATTGATATTGGTATTCGTGGGGTGCAAGGTGAGGGGCGTGTCCCAGTAATTATTGATGGTAGCCTACAATCCAGTCATACCTTTCGAGGCTATCAAGGAGAGAGTGACCGAACTTATATCGATATGGATTTGATTAGTCAGATTGAAGTCGAAAAAGGCGCATCGCGAGCGAAATTTAGTGTGGGCGGTATTGGCGGAATCGTGAAAATGCGTACACTCAGTGCAAATGATATTTTGCTGCCTAATCGTCAATCGGGTGTCATGCTAAAAGGCAGCTTCTATAACAATAACAAAACACCACAGATCTCAGATAATGAGCGTGAACAGATGTCTTATCTGCTTCGTAATAAACTGTCATCCCATAATTTCCAAAATGGCGCTGGCACGATCGCTGCCGCTTATCGAAATGATGTATTCGATCTGGTCGCTGCTTATAGTAAACGGGAAGTCGGTAATTACTATGCTGGAAGACATGGCATTGATTATTATGAAGCACGAGATATTGTTGATGTTGGGCCTGGTCAAGAGGTGGTAAACACCAGTTATAAAAGTGATTCAGGCATTATCAAAGCAGGCATGAATATCACAGATGAACATCGTGTTGAAGTGAACATGCGCCGCCATATGCAAAAAGCGGGTGAGGTCATGGCTTTTTATTGGAATAGATCGCAAGTGATTGATCCCAACTCTCCACCTTGGGGATACATCGATGGTGATTATGTTCTACCCAAATATATAGAGGGCGCATATACCATGCCACAATGGTCCCTTGGAACCGCAGCGATTAATGCATTCAGTGCCAACTACACCTATAAGCCTAAGAATAATCAGTGGTTTGATTTGGAGTTAGGGGTTTGGCATACCAATGCCAAATATCGCCAACACAATGGCATGCTTGGCGTAGCCAATTCACATTATGGCGACCAATACTGGGGAAGTTTTCAGGACTATCGTAGTGGGATTAATTTAGAAAACACCAGTAAAATTGATGCTTTAACCTTGAATTATGGTCTGACATATGACGAGCAACGGATGAAGCCACAAAATCTTATTGATACTGAAATCGCACGTGATGGATTACGTCAAGAATCCTCTTTATTTCTCAATGGCGATTATATCTTTAAAGATTTTACCCTGAGTTTAGGCAGTAAATGGCATAAGGCAAAAGTTAAGGATTATGGAGACCAGTATGTCGCAATGAGACCGGTCGCCAATTCAGATTTAAATGACAAAGGCTATGCGCTTCGAGATTATGACGGAAAGATCGACTGGATGGCGCAGCTGAATTATCAGTTGCTGAATGGTATTGATGTCTATGCAAAACTCTCCAATATGTACCGCAGTCCAAGTTTGTTTGAATCGACAGTTTCCAAACAAACCTTTAGTTATGATCCAGATTTGCCGATTAAATCAGAGAATTCTCGTCTTGTTGAGTTTGGTTTTATTGGGCACAACGATAACGTATTCACTGAAGCAGATCAGTTAAAATTCAATATCAATTATTTCCGTAATCAAACTCAAAATTTCCTTACCCAAGGGGTCCAACGTAAAGATATTGTTAATGAGATTACGCCTGATTTTATTTTGCCTTATACCACCTCATATACTTTCCTAAATTATGAGCAAGTTGTATTGAAAGGTTTAGAGTTTAATCTTGCTTATCAGCATCCGAGTTTCTTTGTGAACATGAACGGAACTTTATATCAAGCACCGAAAGTATGCCCAGCGACGAAAGATGATTGTAATGAGGTCGGAGATTCTTGGAGTCTGATTTCAACACGCTTGCCACCACGTAAACTTTTTAATATTAGCTTAGGCAAGAGTTTGTTTGAAAATAAACTCAATGTGGGGGTACGTGCCAGATATCATTCTGAAAAGAAAAATCCTAAAGGTTGGTTACAGGGTACTGGTGTGAGTGGTCGTGCGGTGACCGAAATTTCTTCGGAAACCTTAGTTGATATTTTTGCGAGTTATAAACTGAATCCAAATCTAAATCTCTCGTTTAATGTTGATAACTTAACCAATCGTTATAACTTTGACCCTGGTACAGTGATCGGTATGCCGATTCCCGGCCGTACCATCAAAGCAGGGTTCGAAATGAGATTCTAAAAGCATAAAACAATCAAATCGGCAAAACCCAACTGTAAAAATATGAGTGAACAAAGTAGTGAAAAATCAGTCGCTCTAAATCAGTAGCTCTAAATCAGTGGTTAGAATCACGCACTAAAAAGTTGATAAAGTTCTATAGCTATAGAACTTTATCATCAAAAAATTATATTCAAGCGATCTGATCATACACAGAAGCTTAGACAGCAGCATGCTGGCCGTTCAGCCCACTCAATGTCATGATTTTTGCGCCTGTTGGTCATTCTGTTGTAGCTCTTGTAAACGGCTAGAGTGAATGTCTTGATTGTGTTGACGAGCCAACAGACTATAAATGGTGGGTAAGACAAAAAGCGTAAAGAAGGTCCCGATCAACATACCACAGACAATTACAAGCCCTAGACCAAAGCGACTATGTGCGCCAGCGCCTGTGGCAAAAAGGAGAGGAATCAACCCAAACACCATTGCCGCCGTGGTCATCAGAATTGGACGTAAACGAATTTGAGCAGCTTTTAAAATGGCCGCTCGCCGATCTAAACCTTCATGAACTTGCAATTCATTGGCAAACTCAACCATTAAAATACCATGCTTACTAATTAGTCCAATCAGTGTGACTAAACCAATCTGAGTGTAGATATTGACTGTGGCAAGTCCAAAAGCCAAGGGGATTAATGCGCCACAGATCGACAGCGGAACCGTAATTAAAATAATAAATGGATCCATTAGGCTTTCATATTGAGCGGCTAAAACCAGATAAATCACAATCAGCGCGGCTAAAAATGCAAACATCAAAGCGTTACCTTCCTGTACATACTGACGTGCATCGGCTTGCCAGTCATAACTAAATCCAGTCGGTAACTCAGATGCAGCCTGTTCCAGAAAACTTAAAGCTTGACCTAAGGAAACCCCAGCGGCGGGGATTGCCTGAAAAGTTGCAGCGTTTTGTTGATTAAATTGAGTGAGTTTATTGGGTTCTACCTGTTCACTTAGACTCACCACAGTCGATAAGGGAATCAGTGTGCCTTGGTCGGTACGAATAAACTGTCGTGTCAGTGCTTGAGCTGTCAAACGTTGTGTATTGATGCTTTGCGGAATCACATCATAGGCACGACCTTGCATACTGAAACGATTGATATAATTCTCACCAACCAATGTCGCCAAGGCTTCACCGATATCTTGCATACGAATACCCAGACTATTGGCTTTGGCCCGATCAACCTCGATTCGAATCACGGGGTTATTAAAGTCGAGATCACTGTCGACCACCACAAAAAGGCCACTTTCACGGGCTTTTTGCTTGATGCTCTGCATCGCTTGATAAATAGTTGAATAGTCTTGTGCACTACGCAACACCATTTGTACGGGTAATCCACCTGTTGAACCGGGAAGCGCAGGATTTTGGAATACAAAAATACTGCTGCCTTCTACATCACCGACTTTGGCTTGAAGTTGCTGTTGAATTTCATCCGCAGAATGCATTCGCTCAGACCATGTTGAAAGGGTTGTCCCACCAAAACTTGATGCAGGCCCATCTGTACCATTAATAATCCACGTAGTGCTGGTTTCGGGGAAAGTCCAGAAGATTTCGTCAAGTTTTTGATTAAAGTGTTCAGCATAATTGAGATTGGCATGTTGTGGTGCTTTGATGGCTGCCAATACACTGGCTTGATCTTCATTGGGCGCCAATTCTTTTTGAGGAAGTTGGTAAAGCAATGGAAGGCTAATAAAAATAGCGATCGCAAAAACCACTGTGATCCAACGATGATGTAAGGAAAAATTGAGCAATTTACTGTAAAGCTGGGTCAAATGTTCAAAGAACCATTCGGCTGCTTTTGCCATTTTACCTTCCTGCTGTTTGGATTGAAGCAGAAATGAACTCATAACAGGAGACAGGGTTAAGGCAATAATCCCTGAAACTAAAACTGCGCCCGCTAAAGTAAAGGCAAACTCTTTGAATAATGAGCCAGTCAATCCACCCATTAAACCAATCGGAGCATACACTGCGGCCAGTGTAATGGTCATTGCAATTACTGGGCCTGCGACTTCTCGTGCCCCGATCAAAGCTGCTGCAACAGGGGATGCACCTTCTTCAATATGCCGATGGACATTTTCAACCACCACGATTGCATCATCTACAACCAAGCCTATGGCGAGTACCATGGCTAAAAGTGTGAGTAAATTGATACTAAAGCCACATAACAGCATTAAACCCAAGGCACCTAACATTGACAATGGAATTGTCACTACAGGAATCAAGACACTACGTAAAGAACCTAAACACAGATAGATCACAGCAATAACAATAATCAGCGCTTCGATAAAAGTATGTAAAACTTCATCAATAGAGGCATCAATAAAACGGGCTGTTTCATAGGCAAGATTGACTGTAACCCCCGGTGGTAAAGTCTTTTTGATCTCAGGTAATTTATCTTTAATTCCCTGTACGATCACTAACGGGTTACCTGTAGGCGTCGCTTGTAGACCGACAAAAATTGCAGGCTTACCATCCATAGTGGCACTTGTTTCTGTCGAAGCAGCGCCAAGTTCAACTGTTGCCACATCTTGTAGACGAATTAGATTTTGAGCATCATTGCGTATCACCAGATTTTTAAAGTCCTGAATACTGGTGAGATCTGTAGAAACATTGACATTTGAAACCACTAATTCGCCTTTGACCTGCCCCGGTGCGGCTTGATAGTTATTTTGACGGATCGCATTGGCGACATCGGCGGCAGTTACACCACGACTGGCCAAACGATCGGCATCCAACCAAATCCGCATAGCCAAACGCTGACTGCCATAGGTCTGTACCTTAGCAACGCCATCAATTGTAGACAGCATGGGTTCTACCACTCTAGACAAATAATCTGTTAATTCAGCCAAGGACAGTTGTTCGCTAGAAAATCCGATATAGGCAACATCGGTAGATTCACCTGAAGAACGTTCAATGACTGGATCAAATGCCTGTTCTGGTAGTTTGTAACGGACTTGATTAACCTTTGCCATCACCTCTGTTAAGGCTTGGGTTGAGTCTCGATTTAATTGCATGCGTAACGTTACAGCACTGCGACCCTGTACAGTAGAAGAACTGAGATAGTCGATGCCTTCCACCGAAGACACTGCTTGAGCAATGGGTTGGGTGACAAAACCTTGCATAAGCTCAGCAGATGCACCGGGATATTCTGTATTGATACTTATCGTTGAAGTTTCAAGTAAAGGGTACTGTCGGATAGGCAGTTTATTCAGGGAAAACAAGCCCGCCAGCAAGATCAAGGTGCTGACGACCAAGGCCAATACTGGGCGTTTTACAAAAAGGTCAGTAAATTTCATTCGCTTATCTCCCTAGACTTTGGGCTTGATCGAGGAAGATTGGGGATGCTCAAGTGTATTTACGGTCGGCTCAACTTGCATACCCTCACTTAATTTAAGTTGCCCTGATACAACAACTTGATCACCTGCTTTGAGCCCAGATTTGACTACAACTTTGGCTTGATGGCGCTCACCGAGCACTACAGCCACACGTTGCACAATAAGCTTGTTCTGGTCTTGTTTTGCAAGGAAGACAGTATTGCCATAAGCTGTATAGGTAATTGCAGTTTCAGGAACGACCAAGCTTGGAAGTTCAGATTCTTGGATGTCTAATTTGGCATACATGCCCGGTTTTAACTGTTGATCATGGTTATTTAAAATTGCTTGCCCCTGCACAGTTCGCGATGTTGTGATCAGCGGTTCGATTGCACTTACCACAGCTGTAAAGGACTTTGCAGGAAATGCATCAATTTTGAGTTGTACAGATTGTCCGATTTTTAACCTTGATGCCAATTGTTCATCCAATGTGAAATTGGCAAGAATTTGTCGAAAGTCGACCAGATTAGCAATACCAGTGCCTGCCTCTAAATATTGTCCTTGATGTACTTGGCGTATTCCCATGACACCAGAAAAGGGTGCGCGAATCGCTTTCTGTTTTATGCTGGCTTGTAGCTGTTGGATTTCTGCACGCGTCATATCTCGATCAGCCAATGCGGTATCCATTTCTGCCCGTGAAATTGCATGACTATCAATCAGAAGTTTGGTGCGGTGATAGGCCATTTCGGCTTGTTTCAATTTGGCTTGCAAGCGACCTAATTGAGCTTGTTCAACATCGGTATTGAGTTGAATCAGTATTTGACCTTGTTGAACAGCTTGTCCAGATTGGAAATAAATCTGTTTGATCATACCTGTTGTTTCTGTTGACACTTTGACTTGTCGGATTGCTTCCAACTCACCAATACTGGAAAGCACTTGTGGAATATTTTGTTCGACTACTGTACTCAAGGCCACTTTGACTGGAGGATAAGCGCCAGATTGATGCGTTTCACTTGAACGAGAATTTAAATAAAAATAGATTGCGACACCCACGAGAATTAAAGTGATCGCGATTAGAAAAAGCCATTTGTTGTTTTTCATGCGACAACTCCAAGGTTGCGGAGTTGTTGTCGAAAATGACTGGCAATGGTCAGCGCTAAAAGTCCGCCAATCACTGAAATATGTTCAAGTGCAAAGTAAAAGGCGATATTGGCTTGAATACCAGTCATGTTCCAAAAGTGATGCACAATCACAATTGTCAGTGCTAAAAATACTGAAAGAATCAGTGTGCCAAACCACATATTCCGCTCAAATAAAATACAATAGGCGCCCACAAGCAGAATCAACGCAGAAGCATAATTAAATAACCATGCAGGCTCTAGACCAGCCGCCCGCATTTCCAAAAATCCTGTTTCTACAGCAAGAATTTTACTAAGTCCTGAACTTAGAAATAGAAGCGCAAGACAACATCTGCTGATGGCCCACAGCCATTGGCTTTCTAAACTTAATTTAATGAAATATGGCATGAGAATATTTCCTGAAGAAATAAGACTGGATGATTAAAACCTTTAAAATGAATAGCTTGCTGTTATTCGTAACAGCTGTGGCAAGCAGTCTAAAACCTCAAGTTATATTTAGGTCAATGGGCTTTGATCAGAAAATTTGTAGAGGGATAAGATTTTTACAATGGATTAAATTGGTGATAACGTTTTTTGTATTTTGAGTTGTAATGATGAAAAGCCATGGCAGCTAAGATCAATTGACAAATGTACTTTGCTGAATTATAAAACCTCAAGTAATGTTGAGAAATATCAAAATGCAGGCAGAAGAAAAAATTGATTTTAATCGAATGATGACAGTAGGAGAGGTGGCTAAACGGAGTGGTGTAGCCGTTTCAACCTTGCATTTTTATGAGTCGAAAGGACTAATTAAAAGTATCAGAACAAATGGAAATCAGCGTCGTTTTCCATCAATTGTCTTACGTTATATTGGAATTATTAAGGTTGCACAAAAAGTCGGAATTTCTCTGGAGGAAATTAAAAATGCATTAAGTGTTTATCCTATGGGAAGCAAATTAACCGCAGAACAATGGTCAGTTTTATCATCGCATTGGCGTAAGGATTTAGATGAGCGTATTCAAAAACTAACACGTTTAAGAGATGAAATGGATTGGTGTATCGGTTGTGGTTGTTTATCTCTAAAACAATGTCCTTTACGTAATCCAGAAGATGTATTGAGACATGAAGGATCTGGCCCCCGTATTTTAGAGCGTGAATAAGAACCCAATATTAATATTGGATACGTTTGATATTTTAGCTTTTTATCTTGGGCTGTTGATCACTTATGTTTGGTGAAAAAACTGTAAGTGCACTTTCAAGTTTTTAATCAGTGCAAATGACCATTATCAATAATGATATTGAGCTAAAAAGGGCATATTCAAAACCTAGTCAGTGTTGTGTAAATAACCAGTAATAAATAGACAGGTCTGTATAGACAGTCCGCCTAACTTTTTAGTAGAATACATCACAATTTAAAATTAAATAATAATGCATGTCTAACAATATTTACGCTGCTTTGGAGCAGCTTGGCTTATCAGCACAAAAACGTGCGATTCACGTACAATTTTCTAATTCGGCGTTGAGCCAGCAAGTATTCCTACAACGTATCGATGGAACACATCAAATCAATGAGGGTGTTCGGCTCCAACTCATCTGTCTTGCAACGTCAGCAAGTATTCCTTTAAAAAGCTTTATTGGAACTCAAGCTGCGATTGATATCGTCACAGATAAATCCGAGTTAACCCGTATTTCAGGAATTGTGACCCAAGCCGATATTGGCGCATCTGATGGTTCTCTTACCATCTATCGTTTGACTGTAGAAGACCCAACAGCACTTTGGAAACACCGTAGAAACTCTCGAGTATTTATGAATAAGTCGGTTGTGGATGTGATCCAGACCGTATTCCAAGAATGGGCACAACGCAGTCTACTGTTTGCTTCAAGTCTGACATTGGACAAGAGTGGTTTAAGCAAAGACTATGATGTACGCCCATTCATTATGCAGGCATCTGAAAGCGACTTTGACTTCCTGACCCGTTTGATGAGAAGTGAAGGGATTAACTGGCTGATCGATGAAGCACAACTTAAAGTGTCGAGTTCAACAGAACAAATCCAAACACAAAAGCTTCGTTTAATTGATGATAATTCGCAATTTAGTGCCTTAGAACGCCGCAATATTCGCTTCCATAGAAGCAGCGCCGTAGAAAAAACTGATTCAATTACCAATTTTATTGGTCAGCGTTCCATTCAACCGACTTCAGTGTATATCCAACGTTGGCAAGCTGATGTATTGGATATTGATGAAGGCGCTGGCAGTGTCCAAAGTAAACACAGCCATAGTGAAAATTATGACAATGCCAGTTTAGCTTTAGAACAAGCATGGCACTTTAGCCCTGCATGGATACAAGACCTTAATGGCGAAGATGGTGCAACGCCATCGGGCAACAGTCAGATTGAAAAGTTTAACCAAAACCTCAGTAACTACTACGATTCACAAGCCAAACAATTTACAGCAACGTCAACTGTGCGCGATGCACATGTTGGTTATTGGTTTGAACTGAATGAACACCCTGAGATAGATCAACACTCAGGTGCAGACAAAGAGTTTTTAATCACGGCTAAAAGCTTTTATAACCAAAATAATTTACCCAAAGATCTCACTGATCAAGTCACCGCTTTAGTTCAACAAAGCAATTGGCAAACAAGTCAAATCACCAGCAACACGAGTGATGAACGTCAAGCCAGTAATTTAACCATTCAACGTCGTAATATCAGCACGGTTCCAGCCTATAACCCATTACAACACCGACCGCTTGCATCACCGCAACGGGCCAAAGTGGTGGGGCCAAGCGGAGAAGAAATCCATGTTGATGAATGGGGGCGTATTAAAGTTCGCTTCCTGTTTAGCCGTAATGAAGACAATACCCATGATGGCGGTGCGGGTTCTAATGATAACGATACAGATTCAGCTTGGGTCGATGTCCTGACCCCGTGGGCAGGTGAAGGCTATGGTGCGCGGTTCTTACCGAGAATAGGTGAGATCGTTGTTATTGATTTCTTTGATGGCAACATTGACCGTCCATTTGTGGTTGGGCGCATCCATGAAGCGCAACGTCATCCAAGCAAGTTTGATGACAAAGGCAAACTGCCTGACACCAAGAAACTGGCAGGAATAAAAAGTCGAGAGTATCAAGGCAGTGGCTACAATCAACTGAGGTTTGACGATACTACTGGCCAAATCAGTAGCCAGTTACAGAGTAGTCATGCCGCCAGCCAACTTAACTTGGGCAAACTGAGTCACCCAAAAGACAAAGCAGAAAGTGAAGATCGTGGTGAAGGCTTTGAACTTCGTACAGACCAATGGGGAGCAGTACGTGCAGGGCAAGGTTTACTGCTTTCAACCTATAAACAAGACCAAGCCAAAGGTGATCACCTTGATTCAGAGTTTGCCAAAAAGCAACTTGAAGGTAGTCAGACCAACAGTAAAGCCTTAAGCGATATTGCCAAGAACCAAAAGACGGATGAAATTGAATCAATTGAGCAACTGAAAGAATTTACAGAACAGCTCGAGCAAAAAATTGCTAAATTTAATAAAGCCTTGCTTTTATTAAGCTCACAAGATGGGATTGCCTTAAGTACCCCTGAAGATATTCATATCTCCGCAGATTCGCAGATCAATCAGATTGCAGGCGATAGCATCAACTTGAGTACGCAAAAGAATTTGATTGCACACGCGCAAAACAAACTCAGTTTATTTGCTGCTCAAGGTGGCATTAAAGCCATTGCAGCGCAAAGTAAAGTTGAAATTCAAGCACAGTCAGATGCTTTAGATGTATTTGCCAAACTGGGAATTAACATTTCATCTACTGATGACAAAGTTGTGATTAGTAGTCCTAAAGAGGTTGTGATTACAGGTGGTTCATCGCAAATTGCGCTGAATAATTCAGGAATTTTCCCAAAAACAGGTGGAAAGTTTGAGGTGAATGCTGGGCAGCATGTGTTTAAACCTGGAGCGCATATCAATACTTCACAGCAATCATTGAAGTCAAATAATGCCAAAGGTGTGTTGGAGCTTTTCAATAGCTATATTCATGGTGAGGCGATAAAACAAGGGAAATTTAAAGTAGTTGATGTTAAGGGTAAAGAGTATCAAGGCGTGCTTGATGATAAAGGTTTTGCACGTGTTACAGGTATTGTTCCTGGCTCAGTTAAAGTATTTTTTGAGGGGGATCAAAGAGACCCTTGGGCTGAAACTAGCGATTTAAAAAGACAAGCTGAATGGCCAACAGCACAACAATTAGAAGGTTTTAATCCAGATATGATATTTAATTCAATTTCAAAAATGAAAAATACAAGATCAGATGTGTCTAAGGCATTTAGTAATGCTTCAAGTTTGGTAGCTAATCTTCATAAATTAAAAAAATAAGGAATAAAACATGGGTCTATTAGGCATGGTTCCTTCAAAGCCAGGAAACCAAACTCCAGAACAAAAACAAGCAATAGTAACATTAGCAAATAGTTTAAAAACACAAGTAGTGGTTGCCCCACTTCAAAGTATTGCACCTCAAGATATTGTATCAAGTCGAAATAGCATCAATGATTGGCTAAAACAAAATATTAGTCCTGATTTTGATTTAAATACTCTTGCTCAAGTTGCAGGCGTTATCCCTGTAGTCGGTAATATTATTGCTCTTGTTGATGTGGTCGAAGGTATTATCAATTTGGTTAACAATCCAAATCCAGCCATATTAGATTGGGTAGATCTTTGTATTAATTTGATTGGTGTTATTCCAGTCCCTCCAGGAATGAATACAGCTCGTATGACCCTAAGGCCGATGGTCATGGCGGCAAGAAATGCAGTATCTACAGGTAAAACAACTTTAGCTTTGGCTGTGGAAAGTGCAATACAAGCTAGTTTAAATGATGCTCTTGCGGGTCAAATACAACCTTTCGTAGATAAAGCGACAGGGCAAATTGATACTTTAATCAATGGCTGTTCGGATTATGCGATGAAAATATCTAATGATTTTTCATCGGGCTTAATCAATATTGCAAATGGTCAGGCTGTTAACCCTATAGCGATTGCAAATGCTCAAAAAGATGCACAGAAAAGTTTTAGCAAGGTGACTACAGGTAGTTTAATCCGAGATCCTAAAAATACCTTTGATAACTTGTTTAAAGCACTCACCTTATCTGCCTCAGCGCAAGTGGGACAAGTTGCAAATCAAGTTTTACAAAAAATCTTGGCAAGATTGGGGGCAGCTGGGAAAGCGGCACTTTTAGCAGTTGCAACTAAAATAAAAACATTTGGTGCAAAAGCTGCTCAAGCAATTAAGGCAAAAGCAAAGACGTATCTATTAAAATTTATTGAAATATTAAAATCAGTATTAAAAAGAAGACCAAAAGGTGGTGCTGTAAAACCAAACACAACAACACAAGTTAAAAGCGTTACACCCGCGGCGCCTTTGGAAAGTAAATCAAAAGTTACAAAACCTAAAAAAGATCCAAATCCATGTAATTGTGGTGGGGCTGTCGCAAGTAAAAAAAGTATTAGTTTTATAACTGGTGTTGAATCTCTCACTCATCTTGATGCTGACATATTTTCAACAAGAGGAATTTTCCAAACTCGAAGCTACGCTTCTAATTTGGAAGGCTATGATAAGAGTGAGTTTGGTGCAAGATGGCTTACACCTTGGACACTGAAAATTTTTGTTGAAGATGACAAATTTTTATTTGTCGATGAGACAGGGCGAATTATTCATCTTCCTAAACTCGCTGAAAATACAACTTATTTATCTGTTGCTGAAAATTTGTATATTACCAATCTTGGTAATAGTTTGGTCATTGAGTATAAAAATAAGGAACAATATTTATTTGAAAAATATAAAGATCAATACATTCTGAAAGCAATTGTAAAACCTGATCAAAGCACCATACTTATTGGGCATGAAGAAGGTATATTAAATAAGATCGAGTTTTTTAATGATAAAAAACTGGACTGTTATATTGAATGCATAAAAAATTCAAATCAAAAAATTGAAAAGCTGATTCTCAACAAAGATGGTAAGCGCTCGGATATAGCAAGTTATTCTTATGATCAGCAAGGTGATTTAATACAGGCAACCACTCGAGATCATGCGAATTATCACTATTCTTATCATAAACATTTACTTACCCGTTATACAGACTTAACCAATCGAGCAATAAATCTAGAATGGGATGGTGAAACATATGAAGCCAGAGCATTTCATGAATGGGCAGATGACGGTAGCCAAGAATTATCTTTAGCATGGCTAGATGATAAGCGTTGTACCTTAGTAATTGATGGCGAGGGTAATGTAACTCAGTATCATTATGATATTGATGGTTATAATTATCGTATTGTTTACCCTGATGAACTAGAAGAATGGTTTATCCGTGATAGTAATTCAAAAATCACTCAGCACTTTACAACGACTGGCGAAGTCTATATTTATCGGTATAACGATCAGGGTGATTTATTAGAATCTATCAATCCCGATGGCAGTTCAGTCGAATATAAATATGAAAATGGTAATCCAGTAGAAATTAAAAATGCTGAAGGAGCTATCTGGAAAAATGAATATGATAATAAAGATCAGCTGATCAAAGAAATAGATCCATTACAGCGTGAAACTTCATACAGTTATAGTGCTCAAGGATTACCGACCAGTATTATTGATGCCAAAGGTGGCTCGAAATCATTTAAATATGATGCACAGGGTAATTTACTCAGTTATCAGGATTGTTCAGGCAAAGAAATCAAATGGGGATATGATGAGCGTGGTCGGGTTAAGTTTGCCGAGAATGTATTAAAACAAAAAGTTGAATACTTTTATTCTGGATCAGGCCTTGAACAAAGAACGGCCATTATTAAAGGTGTTCCATTAAATGCTTTAGGGCAACTTGAAAAAATCAAACATGCTGATGGCACTGAAGAACATTTTGTACATGATGCCGAAGGGCGGTTACTTGCGCACCTTGATCCAAATCAACAACAAACCCGATACGAGTATGATGAGTCGGGTCTAATCACTGTGCGAACAGATGCATTAGGTCATAAGCTTAAATACAAATGGGATCAGCTTGGTCGCCTGCAGAGGTTAATTAATGAAAATGGTGCAAGTTACCAGTTCTTCTATGACGTCATGGGGCGTTTGCTGAAAGAAATTGATTTCGATGGAAAAGAAACAGTCTATAAATACGATGACAGAACTAAACAACTGACAACCAGTATCGAAGTTGCATCTGCTTATGGTCAGGATTTAAAAGACCGTGTTGCACAGAAAGACAGGATACAGCAATTTGTATTTGACAGCATGGGACGACTTGAACAGCGTACTGCAGGTTATGGCTACGACTCTCATGAAGTTGAACAGCAACAAATAGAAGAGTTTGCCTATGACAGCAATGGGCAACTTGTCTTAGCAAGAAATGCAGACAGTGCTGCACACTGGTTCTATGATGCGGTTGGTAATCAAATCCGTGAACATCATCAGGATTTAAAAACCAATAAAACAGCCGTGTGGAAACATACTTACGATGAGCTGAATGTGCGGATTCAGACGATTCGACCTGATGGGCAAAATATCGACTGGCTCACTTATGGCAGTGGTCATGTTCAAAGCCTGATCTTGAATGGTGAAGATGTTGTTAGCTTTGAGCGTGATGATTTACACAGAGAAACCGCACGGCACTATGCCAATGGAATTAGCCAAGAACAGAAATATGATGATATTGGACGCTTAACACAGCAAAGAATTGTCAATGGTCATGAATTTGGTTATCAATCTCCTACCCAACAGCAAAATAATGCAATCAATGAAACCCAGCAACTGATTCAGCGTTTATACAAATATGATAAAACAGGGCAATTGACAGATATTCACGATACAAGACGAGGAAATATCGTTTACAAATATGATCCTTTAGGACGATTACTAGATGCAAAAAGTAAACTTGGCAAGGAAACATTTTCTTTTGACCCTGCCAACAATATTCTTGATCCTTACAACACAACTTCTGATAAACAAACCAAGCAAAATATAGAAGAAAAGGATTATGGCTATAATCGTTTAGTAAACAATGTAGTTAAAGAATACCTAGACCAACAATACCAATATGATGCCTATGGTCAACTACTTCGACAAAAAACGAGCCAAGGTGATTTAAATCTTGAATGGGATGTATTTGGTCGATTAATCAAAAGTCGAAATACTGAATACACAGCAGAGTATCGTTACGATGCATTAGGTAGACGTATTCAAAAACGTAGTAAACATCATCATACAGGTGCTGAACAGAATGTGTTTTATGGATGGGATGGTGACACAGTCGCTTTTGAATCCACAGAAGGTTTCACCAAACATTATATTTATGAAAAAGGCAGTTTTATTCCTTTAGTTCAAGCGGTTTATCAAAGCTCAATAGAACTACACCAAACACTTGATTGGACAGATAAACCTTATAGTATTTATCGTGATCCTATATGGAAAACCATCAAAAAAAGTAAAGGCTTTGATGATGTATGGTTCTATCATTGTGACCACTTAGGTACGCCACAGGAAATGACAGACCACTCTGGTGCGATCATTTGGAAAGCGCAGTATAAAGCTTGGGGTGAATGTAAAGCTGAAAAAGTGAAATCTGACTTCTTCGGAAACTCAGAAATTATTTCAAATAATATTCGTTTTCAAGGGCAGTATTTTGATGAAGAAACGGGACTTCACTATAACCGTTATCGTTATTACTCGCCTTATGTGGGGCGGTTTGTAAGTAAAGATCCGATTGGATTGTTAGGGGGGAATAATTCTTATGCGTATGCACCTAACCCTGTAGCATGGATAGATAGTTTAGGTTTAAATAAAAAATTAACATTAAGTCAACAGCAGGACAGAGCAGTATTAGCAGCTAATAGGCTTAGAGCTCAGGAATTAGCTAAACCAGCTTCACAACGAGCACGAGTAGTAAATGCAATCGTAACTGAAGATGGTAATGTTTTAACAGGTATCAATAATAGAACGAATGTAACAGGGTATACTTTATTAGATAAAGCTCCAAATTCTGTTAAAAAAGCTTATGATGATGTTGAGTTAGGGGACAGAGGAAAAGGGCATGGGAATTGTGCTGAAGTCTGTTCTCTAGGGCAAGGGGTAAATTCCAAAAAAAGACTGAAACAGGCAGTCTCAGTAGCGATGCGTGTTGATAATGGTCAGTATATTCCTGCCTGTGGGTCATGTTCTGGAGCGTTAACAAGTTTTGAAGTTCTAGATGCTGTGAAATCAAATGGTAGATTGAGGTTTTAAATGAAGTTTCCACATCAAATTAGTTCTGAATTTTATGAGTTATTATATTTTGCAGGGTGGTATCCAGAAAGAGATATATTATTAGATAGCTTACCATTTGACTTGAAAGAATTTGAGCCTAATGTTGAATTATTTTTAAGGTCGCTATGGTATATTACTTTTGTAAAGAAAAAGTTCTATTTTAATAAGCCATTAGATGATATAGACTTACAAAATACGTATTATATATTTGGTGAAATAAGTACAAAACTAGCTAATTATGATTGCAGTGATGAGTTTAATGGTGAATATATAGAGTTATTAGGTGGTAATAAAAAATTAGTATGTTTTTGTACGAAAGCTGGGCGTGATGTTTTAATTGATATAGATGGACGAATCTATGAAGTACCTGATTCTGGAGATCTTTATTATTTAGGTGGAAGTTTTTATGAAGGGCTTTATAATCTCATATATAATCAAGGGGTAAGTTATATAGCATTAGGAAATGGTATTTTCCTTAATGAAAAAACACAAGAAAAATATCATATTAATGATATTTAATTGTTTTTGAAAATAGACCTAAAAATATATTTTTGTCTGTTTTAAAAATACTAACTGAATGGCTTTGTTGCATAAAAGCTATCATTAAAGGCTTATTCAGTAATATTATTTATAAATGAATAAGCCTTTCCCCAAAAATAAAGAACCTTAAAGGCACAACTTATAACAATTCTAAGTTAATTTTCATTCTGTTCAATCCATTGAACCAAATCATAAATTTTTTCAGCGACTTCAACCCCTTTATTTTCAGATAAAGAATATTCTACATGTGGCGGAATAATTGGATATTCTTTACGAATCACAAAACCATCATTTTCCAAATCACGTAAAGTTTGAGTCAACATTTTTTCACTGATGCCATCAATTCTACGTCTTAACTCACTAAAACGATGTGTTCCTCGTCTTAAACAGAACATGACCAAAACGCCCCAACGATTGGTTAAATGCATAAGCTTAACCCGAGAGGGGCAATTCTTTGACAACACATTTGCGGCTAAACAAGATTCATCAGTATTCATAAACTTTCCACGACTAAAAAACACTTACTTTTTAGTAAGTACTTACAAAAAGTAAGTTTATTATTTACTATAACAAATATCAGCAAAACTGTGTGGCTTTTCACATATTTTGAATCATATATTTATAGATGAGAGTTAATTTATGGCTTCTCCAATTCTACACTGGATTATCGACCCGATCTGCGGCTGGAGTTATGGTGCATTGCCTTTAATTAATGCAGTCGAAGAAAAATTTCCAAATCTACAACGTCTACATTTTGGTGGACTTTATAGTGAAGATCATCAACCACAAATGACAGCAGCAATGCGAACACAGATCATTCACTATGATGAACAAATTCATCAACTCACAGGTGTTGATTTTGGTGATGAATATAAAAATGGTTTGCTTAAAGACAGCACACTGATTATGAATTCTATCCCTGCAACTCATGCTTTACTGAGTATTCAGCAGGGGTTAGGGCATAGCGCGATGATATCGTTATTAAATTTAATACAACAGGGCTACTATCAAAAAGGTCTAAATGTCACACAATATAGTGTACTGGCTCAACTTGCTGTCGAGTTAGGACTGAATGATGACCAATGGTCAAAATATTTAGATGCGATCGATCAAGATCAACAAGATGAATATGTTCAGTATGCACGCCAATTATTATCCCATGTTCGAGGACAAGGTTTTCCAACATTGGTGTATGAAAATCAACATGGTGAAATGGGCAAAATACCACTTCATGGTTTTTATAATAAATCAGAGGATTTTGTACGTTTTCTAGATCAACAACTACTTAAATCTTAATTTAATTCTAAAGAGAGCCAACAATATGAAATTATTCTTAAAAACACTTCTTGCAAGTTCAGTGATGTTGAGTGCTTCTGCATTTGCAGCAGAGTTAAGCTATAAAGTTTATAACCCACAATCACAAGGCATTTTTCCAGTTACATCTACACTTATTTCGGGTGAAAAAGATGCAGTGCTGGTCGATGCGCAATTTAGTGTTAACGATGCAAAGAACTTGGTTAAAATCATTCAAGACAGCGGTAAAAACCTTAAATATATTGTGATTACAGCGGGTGATCCAGATTTTTATTTTGGTTTAGAGCCACTGGTACAAGCGTTTCCAGATGCAAAAGTGATTGCAACCCCAGAAGTTGTTAAACATATTGAAGCAACCAAAGAAGGTAAGTTTGCTTATTGGGGGCCTATCTTAAAAAATGGTGCGCCATCTCAAGTGATTGTACCGAGTGCCAGTGAAGATAAAACCATTGTGCTAGAAGGTGAAAAAATTGAGATCAAATCACCGGGTAAATACGCATCTTATCTTTGGGTTCCAAGCAATCGTACAATTCTAGGTGGTGTAGGGCTATCTTCAGGGATCCATCTGTGGACAGCAGATGCACAAACTGAAAAAGAACGTAACGAGTGGCGAAAAACGCTAAAACAAATGAATCGTTTAAATCCACGTGCAGTGATTCCTGGACATTATATTGGTGATATTCCAACAGGAACTCAAGCAATCGACTTTACTTATCAATACCTTGTGGATGTTGATCAAGTTTTAAAAGATCATAAAGATTCAGCATCAGTGATTACTGCTTTAAAAGAAAAATACCCGAACTTGGCTGAAGAAAGTTCTTTGGAGTTAAGCTCTAAAGTGTTGACGGGTGAGATGGAATGGAAATAATTTAACGATGACCTATTATTTTAAATTCATGAACTTTGTCATTGTTTGTGAACGAGGATAATCGGTTAATCTAATCAGGTGAAACTTAATCTAAGATCACGGTTAAGTTTCATCATTGAAGCCATTGATTTTTTCTAAGCGGAATTTTGAGTTTCAAAGTCTAATACACAATCAACATTTAAAAAATCTCTCACAGTATTTCATTTCTACGTTGTATTTCTGTATCGAGCGTGAGTATGGATCGTAGAAAATATAAAACTTTCTTAAAATCTAATTAAATAAAAATCATATGCTTAATGTTAATAAGGCAGGGTTTATTGGCAGCGATAGCGTGATTAAAATTGAATTCAGCATATGTTTTAAAAATGTAGGAATAGGGGTTTTCCCTCATTCAAAAATCTTTTTAGGGCAGAATATACTGTGCATGTTGAATATATCCTCTATAAGAACGCTTGGAGTAAAAAATGACTGAACTAAGTAAAATACCTACACCAGATACTGCTGAAGATAATGCATTTTTTCCATCCCCTTATTCTTTAAGCCAGTACACCGCATCGAAAACAGATTATGACGGTACGACTTATCCCAATCCATATCGTGGCGACAAAAAAATTCTGATGATTGCAACGGATGAGCGCTATATCCTGATGCAAAACGGTAAATTCTTTTCTACAGGAAATCATCCAGTTGAAATGTTACTTCCGGTATTTCATTTAGACAATGCAGGCTTTGAGTTTGATATTGCAACGCTCTCAGGCAATCCTGCCAAGTTGGAAATGTGGGCGATGCCGAATGAAGATCAAGTGGTTTTAGATACTTATGCAAAGTATGCTGAAAAACTTAAAAACCCGTTAAAGCTTGATGATATTTTGGACGAGATCATTGCTGGAAACTCGCCATATGTAGGGGTTTTCATTCCCGGTGGTCATGGTGTACTCGCGAAAATTCCTGAAAGTAAAAGTGTAAAAAAAGTTTTAGAATGGGCGATAAACAACGATAAATATGTGATTACACTGTGTCATGGACCCGCAGCTTTACTTGCCGCAGCCGTCGATGAAAAACCAGAAAACTATATATTTAAAGATTATGAAATTTGTGTATTTCCTGACTTTTTAGATAAAGGCGCAAATATTGAAATTGGTTATATGCCGGGACCATTACAATGGTTGGTGGGTGAAAATCTCGATAAATTAGGCGTTAAAATCCTAAATAAAGGTATTACAGGGCAGGTCCATAAAGACCGAAAACTTCTGACTGGAGACAGTCCTTTGGCATCGCATAATTTAGGTAAGTTAGCCGCTGAAACATTATTGGCTGATCCTGAATTGGTATAAGCATCAATCAAGACGTTGTTTCTATTTAGACGCAATTTTTTATCTCAATATTGGAGATCTAGAGGCGATTTGCTACTGATCTCCAATATTTTAGTTTTAAGCGTTCAGTTTAGTGAGAAGACGGCTTTATGAGACTTGCAAGCAATCAACTGGCCGATTTATTGTTTCAGACTGTTCACCAATTGAGACAAGCACGTGACCTCGAAAGTCTATTTAAAATTCTGGTGGGATTTGCTGCTCAGCTAAATTTTGATCGGATTATTGTATGTAGTGTTTCACCTCAAAACCAACATGAATGGATTGATGAAGTTTTCTTTGTGCATGGTAACTGGGTTGATCGCAGCAATATCGAAGAGCGTGAAGTTTATTTACGCCGCTGCCCAATCACCAAGCATATTTTTGAATACGATGAAGCCTTTTTTTGGGCAAAGAGCTTGCATAAAAAAACTGCAAAAGAAACCTATCGGATTATCAAAAGCCCTCTGCATCTTGGTGAGGTCAATGGAATACAAGTGCCCGTATTTGGTCGAACAGGTTTAGAGGGTGCAATTTCATTTGCGGGTGAAATTTCGGATATGGGTGCTGATTTTAAACTCACAGTACAGATGGTTTGTAATATTGCCTTTGGTGAAATTTTACATAA
The DNA here is from genome assembly GCF_059422385.1 of Acinetobacter sp. GW821-FHT01E09. Lineage (NCBI taxonomy): Bacteria > Pseudomonadati > Pseudomonadota > Gammaproteobacteria > Moraxellales > Moraxellaceae > Acinetobacter > Acinetobacter sp. GW821-FHT01E09. Next base: position 3,538,799 of record NZ_JBWKWU010000001.1, on the reverse strand, counting down.
ACAAAAGCATAGAATTGCGCATAAAAAAATACTGACCAAACGTGAAAAAGAAGTTTTAAAATGGGCAGCAGTGGGTCAAAAGCATTTTGAGATTGCCGACATTTTAAAAATTTCAGAGAGAACTGTTGAAAATCATTTACGCAGTATAAGAAAGCGCTTAGGAGTAAAATCTACTGCTCAAGCAATTGCTTCTGCCATCATCAGTAGAGAAATTGAATTATAAAGCAGCCCAATGTTTGCGACTTTTAAACATTCAGGTTTAGCCAAAAGCGCAGCGATTCTTTTAAGAAGCATAGCGTGAGCATTGAGATTTTAAGCCCCCCTCAAAAAAAAGAAGAAAAGAAATAAAATAATAATCATCGCCAAATAAAAACCAGAAGGATTCTTTATTTGGCGTGTATGTGTAGAAAATTTGGTTAGTCTTCACTATGCCCAAATTGAAGTAATTAGATTTATCAATGCTTAAAAATAAATAAATTTTGAAATTTTATCAGCATACTCAACTACATTTTGAGAAATTTCACCTCTAAATAAATCTTCTGTATAGGTGCTCAATGGGCAGCTTACAGATAATACGGCAGCGATTTCTTGAGTTGCCTGACTATAAATCGGTGCAGCACTGGCAGCCATATCGGTATTAAAGTGCCCCCAACTGATCATAAAATCCTGACTGCGGACATAGTTTAAACGTTCTAATAAACTCGCCAAATCACGTGGTGTACGATCAGAATAGACTTTCCAATCGGTAAAATGTTCATAACGCTTAACCACTTCAGCCTCGGAAAGGCGAGATAAAATTAATTGTCCAATTACGGTGGCATGGGCATGCCAACGTGTACCAATATGCACATTACTGGTAAATGAACCAATAGATTGGGCATTGCTGATAAAGACAATATCGGTGTCTTCTAAAATCGAAAGATGCACAGCAATTTTAATTTTATCGCGTAATTCACGCATGATGGGGCTAGCCAGATCAGTCAGCGATGATTTGGATAAGCTGTTAAAACCAAGTTCCATCACGTTGCTGTTCAGCGCATAAGTCTTTTGCGACATTTTTCTTAAATAACCACAAAACTCTAAAGTGTGGATTAAACGAAAAGCACTCGAACGGTTTACATCTAATTTTTCTGCGATTTCAGAAATGGTCATTTCCTGATGCTGTTGATCAAATAATTTTAAAATGGCTAAGCCACGCACCAAACCCGGTACTAAATAACGTTCATCATTATTGGGTTCAGCATTTTGCTCCAAGAGAGCATCATTTATTAAGTTCATTGCCAAGTTGCCCTATGTTTATTTTGGAATTCCTGCACATGGAATACCACTATAGTAATCATCAATTTTTCTAATCTCAATGTTTATATATAAAACATTTTTTTGATTAAGAAACATCTAAAATTATAACTTTTTATTAATTCATTGAAAAACATAAAAATATAGTATTTGACAAGCAAAATGATCAAAGCTTATGCTATTCATTATGTTTTAAATGCTAAATTAAGTTTTATATATAAAACAAATAAGGATGCAAAAATGAGTTGGATCTCAGTTTGTCAGCAAGATGACATTACCGAAGACGAGCCGAAAGCCATAGAAGTCGAGGGTAAGAAAATTGGTGTTTTTTTTATCGATGACAATTATTTTGCGATCGAGAATGTTTGCCCACATGCCTTTGCGTTGCTAACAGAAGGTTTTATTGAAGATCAAACCGTGGAATGCCCATTACATGAGGCAATTTTTGATATTCAAACAGGTGAGCTAAAGAGTGGACCGGGATGTCGTGATTTGTGTACTTATCCCGTACGTGTTGAAGGGCAGGACGTTCAAATTCAACTATAAGTCTTATTTATAAGGATGGAATCTCATGAAAACATTTAATGAGAAGCTAGCGAACTGGATTCATGCCACGCCAGCGACCGAAGCAGGGATCAACAATATTCAAATACCGGGACAGCCAGAACTTCTGGTTTGGCAAACACGCTATAAAGTGCCAACAGTCTATGAGCAGGATTTTGTTCAACATTTAATTCAAGCCTTTTCTTCAGGCGTAACAGAACTTACTGATTTAGTTCAATCTTTAAATCAACAAGGTTTTCGTTGCGAGTCTGGTGAACTTTGGACTTCTGAAACATTTTCTGAAGAAATGCAACGTTTAGGTTATTGATTCAAGGAAGAACAGTGATGAATGCAGCAGTAACAGTGACTCCGAGTGTTGAGGAGTATTTAGATTTAGGTTTACGTGATCAATGGCATCCTGTACTGGCAAGTTGGGAAGTCGCAGCCAATCCTGTGGGTATTACCCGTTTAGGTGAAAATATCGTGGTTTGGCGTGATGACCAAGGTCAGGTGCATGCTTTAGAAGATCGTTGTCCGCACCGTGGTGCGCGTCTTTCTTTAGGTTGGAACTTAGGTAATCGCGTGGCATGTTGGTATCACGGCGTTGAAGTTCGCCATGATGGCAAGGTTGAAGATGTACCCGCAGTACATGAATGCCCAATGAAAGGCACAACCTGTGTGAAAAGCTACCCAGTGATTGAGCAACATGGTGCAATTTTCCTGTGGTTTGGCATTGATCCAAATGAAGTCGCTAAACCACTTGATTTTCCTGAACAATTGGCGAGTGAGGAATGGAGTTCATTCCTATGCCAAGCGGATTGGAAGGTCAATCATCAATATGCGATTGATAATGTAATGGATCCAATGCATGGCACCTATTTGCATTGTACCTCGCACTCAATGGCGGACGGTGAGCGTACTGCAGAAATGAAACACCGCTCAACTGAAAATGGTTTTGTCTTTGAAAAAGAAGGGCAAACAGGGGTCAATTTTGACTGGGTTGAATATGCCAATACTGGTGCAAGTTGGTTGCGTCTTTCGATTCCTTATCGTAAAGATTTTGGTCCAGGCGGTGAGTTTTGGATTGTGGGTTATGCCACACCGATTGATGCTCAAAATACCCGTGTTTTCTTCTGGCGTTGTCGTAAAGTTAGTGGTTGGCAGCGTAATGTTTGGCGTTTTCTTTACCGCAATCATTTAGAAAAGTTGCATTGGGATGTCTTGGAACAAGATCGAATTATTTTAGAAAATCTTGCGCCAAACGCACGTCAACATGAATTCCTCTATCAACATGATGTCGGTTTATCGCGCTTACGCCGTTTAATGAAAAAAGAAGCGGAAAAGCAGTTAAAGAAAATTGCGAGCTTGAATAGCTCAAACCGTATTGAAATGCAGGAACAAGTTCATGGTTAATGTCGCATTGTTGCAGGGCAAGAAAGTCTTTGTTACAGGCGCAGCAAGAGGCTTGGGACGAGACTTTGCACAGGCCATTGCCGAAGCAGGTGCTCAAGTGGTCATGGCGGATATCTTGACAGATCTTGTGCAACAAGAAGCAGCAGTATTGCAGGCACAGGGTCTACAGGTGACTGCGGTCACGATTGACTTGGCCAATGCTGATTCGATTCAACAGGCTGTTCAGCAAGCAGCTGAACATTTAGCTGGAATAGATGGTTTGGTGAATTGCGCTGCACTTGCGACCAATGTGGGTGGTAAAAGCTTGATGGATTATGACGCCGATCTATGGGACCGGGTCATGAACATCAATGTCAAAGGGACGTGGTTGGTCACCAAAGCATGTGTGCCATATCTCAAGCAGTCCGATGCAGGCAAGGTGATTAATGTGGCATCGGATACGGCTTTATGGGGCGCACCTAACTTGATGGCTTATGTTGCAAGTAAAGGTGCTTTGCTGGCAATGACCCGTTCGATGGCAAGAGAGTTAGGGCCATTTAATATTTGTATCAATACGCTTTCTCCAGGATTGACGCTGGTTGAAGCAACAGAATATGTACCGCAAGATCGTCATGATTTATATGTAAATGGTCGTGCGATTCAACGTCAGCAGTTACCACAGGATCTGAACGGAACAGCACTTTATTTACTTTCGGATTTGTCCTCATTTGTGACTGGACAGAATATTCCCGTAAATGGTGGTTTTGTCTTTAATTAAGGAATTGTTTCATGATTACAGGGATTGAGATTTTAAAGTTTGGCGTTGAGGATCGGGCTGCTTCAAATAAATTTTTGGCAGATTTTGGTTTAAAGCCAAGCCAATCAGATATTGAGGGTACGGATCTTTATCAAACCCAGAACGGCAGTAAAATTTATTTATTTGATTGTGATGATCCGCGTCTACCACAGGCCATCGAGTCAGGTTCAACATTACGTGAAGTGACTTGGGGCTTGGATGATGCAGCACAGGATTTGGCTGATTTAGCGACTCGCCTGAAAGATGTAGATGGTTATCAAGCCACGGCTGACATGCTGCAATGCCTAGACCCAAATGGGATGACCATTCGCTTTCAAGCCAGCTTTACCCAAGAGCTACCTGCGTTAAAAACTGAAGGGATTAACCAATACGGCAGTATCACTCGTGTCAATGCAGCCAGTCCAGTGTATGAAAAAGGGCAACCTGTTGCGATTGGACATGTGGTGTTCTTTACTCCAGATTTAGAAAAAACAGAATCTTTCTATATCGAAAAGCTCGGTTTCTTCTTATCGGATGCTTATCGTAATCGTGGTGCTTTTTTACGTTGTCGTGGCAAAGGCTATCACCATGATTTGTTTTTGCTTTCGGTACCCAATAAACCTGCTGGACTCAATCATGTGGCCTTTGTGGTGCGTGATATTCATGAAGTGATTGGCGGTGGCTTAAACATGAACCGTTCTGAATGGTCTACTTTTATTGGTCCAGGTCGTCATCCAATTTCTTCGGCTTACTTCTGGTATGTCAACTCACCTTTGGGTGGTGCATTTGAATACTACACCAATGATGATTATTTGACGGAAGAATGGCAACCACGTGTTGAAGAACATTGTTTAGAACTCTTTACTGAGTGGGCGGTTGAAGGTGGTTTAGATGACCATACTCGTCGCCAAGTCAAACCTGTATAAGCAGTTGGAACAGGGAGATTAAGCTATGCAAAGAATAGTCATCGTTGGCGCAGGACAAGCTGCGGGTTGGGCAGTAAGCACACTCCGTCAACATGGATTTCTAGGTGAAATTCATGTGGTATCCAATGAGGAACGGGTATTTTACGAACGCCCACCCCTGTCAAAACAAGTCCTCTCCAAAGAAGCCAGTTATGACAGTTTGCATCTGTTCTCTGCTGAACAGATGCAAGATTTTAACATTGAGTGGCACAAACCCGCTGTGGCAACTCAAGTGGATCGCCAACAAAAACATGTGGTTTTAGAAAGCGGTCAAGTTTTGCCTTATGACAAATTATTGATTGCGACTGGAAGCCGAGCACGTGTGCCAGTCAATACATGGCAGTTTATTCCCAATGTGGTGACTTTACGGAATGTACAAGACTGTGAACGTTTAGCCGAAATCTTACAACATACGCAAAAGTTAGCAGTAATTGGTGGTGGTTGGATCGGCTTGGAAATTGCAGCAACGGCACGGAAACAAGGCAAACAAGTGCATGTTTTTGAATACGGTGATCGACTTTGTGCACGTAGCGTTAGCCCTGATGTGTCTGAATTTTTGCAAAATATGCATCAACAACAAGGTACTCAGATCCATTTAAATAGTAAAAATGTGCATTTGATTGAAGCCGGTCAACAGCAAGTTGAAGTGGTGAATTATCCAAATGCCAGTGAACTATTTGATTGTGTAGTAGTGGGTGCGGGTGCAGATATTGCCAAAGAGCTAGGTGTGAGTGCGGGTTTAGACGTTAAAGATGGCATTGTCGTCAATGGTTTTGGACAAACTTCAGACCAAGACATTTATGCCGCAGGTGATGTGGCGATACATCCAAGTTTGGGCTATTGCATTCAGTCTTGGGCCAATGCGCAAAATCAAGCCATTGCCACGGCAAAGTCAATGTTAGGTATGGATACGGAATATCTGGATATTCCTTGGTTATGGTCAGACCAGTATCACTACAATATTCAGATTTTAGGGACTTACCAACCTGAAAAAACCAAGCAGATTGTGCTACGTCAAAATGCAGCTGATCAGTGCAGTTATCTTTATCTGGATGAACAAAACTGTTTGATCAATATGATTGCGATCAATGACTCAAAACTGGTCAAACTGGCAAAGCGCTGGATGCAATCCAATACCGTGTTAGACCCCCAATTATTAGCAGACCCTGAATTTAATGTCATGAAATTAAAACCATAAACATTAAATACGGTTCATGACTCAATCGAAGGAATGAAATATGAGTAATGAAGAAAAAAGTGGATTGAAGCATTGGGTTCCTGCTTTTGTCCTGATGATCTGTGTCGTTCTGGCATTTTTCGACAAAATTAGTATCGCAGTCTTATTTGCGGACCCGCACTTTCAGGGCGCGATGGGGATTGCCCAAGACAAAGCAAAGCTTGGATGGTTAATGACCAGCTTTTTATTGGCTTATGGTTTTTCCTCTGTGTTTTTAAGCTTCTTAGGCGATATTTTTAGTCCTAAAAAAATGCTGTTTTGGAGCGTCTTATCGTGGGGAATACTCATGTTCTGTATGGGTTTTACTACCAACTATACAGGGATGTTGATTCTCCGCGTTCTGCTTGGATTAGCTGAAGGCCCATTATTTGCCTTGGCTTATACCATCGTGAAACAAACCTATACAGATCGTCAGCAAGCACGTGCTTCCACCATGTTTTTGTTGGGTACACCGATCGGTGCCTTCTTGGGTTTTCCAATTACCGCGGCTGTTCTCGCAAAGCATGATTGGCATACCACCTTCTTTGTGATGGCTGGTTTAACTGTAATTGCACTGATTGCGATTGTGTTTGGCTTACGTAATTTACAACTCAAGAAAACCATTGAGCTGGAATCGACCAGTAAACGTGTCAATTTTAAAGGGCATATTCATAACACCAAAGTGCTATTACAGAACGGTTCATTTTGGTTGGTGTGTATTTTCAATATTGCACTGATGACTTATCTGTGGGGATTAAACAGTTGGGTTCCATCTTATTTGATCCAAGACAAGGGCTTTAACCTTAAAGAGTTTGGTATTTATTCAAGCTTCCCATTTATCGCCATGTTGATTGGTGAAGTGATTGGTGCATTTCTTTCTGACAAGTTAGGTCGTCGTGCCATTCAGGTATTCAGTGGCTTACTGGTGGCCGGCATCTTTATGTATGTCATGGTCATTATGACAGATCCAATTTTAGTGATTGTTGCAATGTCTCTCAGCGCAATGGCTTGGGGCTTTGGTGTCGCAGCAATATTTGCACTACTTGCTCGTGTGACCACCGCTGATGTGGGCGCGACTGCGGGTGGGATTTTTAATGGACTGGGTAATTTTGCCAGTGCAATTGCACCCGTTCTGATCGGTTACATCGTGATGCAAACCCACAGTTTTAATTTAGGAATTACCTTCTTAGCAGCAGTTGCTGTGATTGGATCGTTCTTCTTGGTTCCTTTACTAAAACGTTATTAATTCAAGATATCTAGGAGTTAAAACATGACTACTCAACAATTCGAATCATGGTCACAGCCTGAAGGTACAAGCTTACAAGATTGGTTAAATACCCGTATCGCACGTTTTGAAACACGTAAATATGATTTTGATGCCTTGAAGTTCCAAGCGGACTATGACCCCAAATATCGCCGTGCCCAAATGCGTTATATGGGCACGGGTGCAACAGGTGTAGTCAATGATGGCAACACCGTTCCAGCAGAAAACTTCACTTTTTCAACCATGGTTTTACCTCCGCAGTGCGAAGGGCCTTTGCATATTCATCATGATGTTGAGGAAGTGTTTTTTATGTTGCGTGGTGAGATTGACCTGTTTATCGAACATAACGGTGAGAAATTTCAAACCAAACTTAAAGAGCGAGACCTGATTTCAATTCCACCTGGAATTTACCGTGGCTTGTTTAATCCGGGTCAGGAAGATGCCTTGATGTGTGTGATGTTAGGTGCGGGTAAACCGACTATTCCGAACTATCCACCAGAACATCCATTGTCGCAAATCAAACGTTGATTGAATCGACAAAGCCCAGCTTTACAGCAAAGGAATCCAGCCATGACATTGCTTGATCGATTAGCCAAATATCCAGTCAAAACCATTGTAGTGGATGGTCAAGTACACGCCTATCGTGAGGCGGGTCAAGGCCAGCCGTTGATTTTGCTACATGGGATTAGTTCGGGTTCTGCTTCATGGATCAATCAGCTCGATGTACTGAGTCAGTCTTTTCGTGTGATTGCTTGGGATGCACCGGGTTATGGCTTATCGGAAGGTTTAAATACAGCGCAACCAAATGCAGAAGATTATGCACAACGTTTGTTGGGTTTAATCGATGCTTTGGCAATTCCGCAAGCCATTCTGGTTGGTCATTCCCTTGGGGCTTTACAGGCCAGTGCTTTTGCTCATCTTTATCCTGAACGTGTACAGACTTTGCTGATTGCCAATGTGGCACAAGGTTATCAACGTTCAGATGAGGAAAGCAAAACACAGGTTTATCAAAAACGACCAATGCTGTTGAAAAGCTTAGGTCATGCAGGCATGGCGGCAAGTCGTGGACCGCATTTAATTTACAAACAAGATGCTCAAGCTTTGGCTTTGGTCACAGCGGTGATGCAGGATTTGACCCTAGACGGTTTTACCCATGCATCGTATTTGTTGGCCTATGACGAAATTAGAAATTATTTAACAGATATTCGTGTTCCTTGCGTCGTGATTGCAGGCGATCAGGACCAAATTACACCTGCACAAGGTATCCAAGATCTTGCCGCAGAAATGCAATTGAGCCGATGTCATCTGATTACAGATGCAGGTCATCTGAGTTATGTCGATCAACCACAACAGTTTAACGACATTATTTTATCGGCACGTTAAGAATCAAACGAGAGAAAAATATGAGCTTCCAAGTTGAAGGAAAAGTAGCAGTAGTAACAGGTGGCTCGTCAGGCATTGGTTTGGCTGCTGTCGAAATTTTAGTTGCAGAAGGTGCCAAAGTGGCATGGTGTGGTCGGGATGAACAGCGTCTTGCAGAATCAAAAAATTATATTTTGGAAAAGTATCCTCAAGCCCATATTTTTACTCAAGCCTGCAATGTTTTAGACAAACAAGATGTAAAACGTTTTGCACAACAGGTCAATCAAAATTTAGGCAATGTTGACATGTTGATCAATAACGCAGGTCAAGGACGTGTATCCAATTTTGAAGACACCCAAGATGAAGATTGGATGAAAGAAATTGAATTGAAGTATTTCAGTGTCTTACATCCTGTTCGTGCATTTTTAGATGATTTAAAACAGTCGGCATGTGGATCAATCACCAATGTTAATTCTCTACTGGCCTTGCAACCTGAACCACACATGATCGCGACGTCATCGGCACGCGCCGCTTTGCTGAATTTAACCCATTCCTTAGCACATGAATTTAGCCAATATGGGATTCGGGTGAATTCAATTTTATTGGGCATGGTGGAGTCGGCACAGTGGAAACGCCGATTTGAAACACGTTCAGATAGCCAAGCGTCATGGGAACAGTGGACAGGCAATATTGCAAAAAACCGCGGTATTCCAATGCAACGTCTAGGTAAACCTGAGGAACCTGCACACGCTTTGGTATTCTTGGCATCGCCATTGGCATCCTATACCACGGGTGCAGCCTTGGATGTCTCTGGTGGATTTAACAAACATTTATAAGGTGTGCCCATGAAACAGTTGATGATGATTGGTTTCGGTGCAATGGCAGCAGAAGTGTATGCACATATGCCACAAGATTTACAGCTTAAATGGATTGTGGTGCCTGCACGCAGTGTTGAAAAAGTACAAGCACAAGTATCCGCTCAGGTACAGGTAATTAGTTCGATTGATCAATGCCTTGGCACGCCTGATTATGTGATCGAAGTGGCAGGCCAAGCGGCGGTAAAAGAACATGCCCAAAAGGTGTTAGAGAAAGGATGGACCATTGGTCTGATTTCAGTGGGAACCTTAGCCGATAGCGAATTTTTCTCTCAACTGAAACAGACTGCGGAACAACACGATGCCCATCTACATCTTTTAGCGGGTGCAATTGCGGGGATCGATGGTATTTCTGCGGCAAAAGAAGGTGGTTTGGAAAAGGTCACCTATAAAGGCTGTAAAAGTCCGAAGAGTTGGCGTGGCAGTTATGCTGAACAATTGGTTGATCTCGATCAGGTCAGTGAGGCTATGGTTTTTTTTCGTGGTACAGCCAGAGAAGCAGCACTGAAGTTTCCAGCCAATGCCAATGTTGCAGCGACCATAGCACTCGCAGGTTTAGGCATGGATGAAACCATGGTTGAGCTTACGGTTGATCCAAAAACCAATAAAAACAAGCACACCATTGTGGCAGAAGGCGTGTTTGGTGAAATGACCATTGAATTGGTGGGTGTGCCTTTGGCAAGCAATCCCAAAACCTCAACTTTGGCTGCGCTTAGCGTGATTCGTGCATGTCGCAATAGCGTTGAAGCAATTCAGATTTAAAAGGATTTGATCATGGTAAAGGAAATTTATATCGCAGGTGAATGGCGATTAGGTAAAGGCAATACGATTCAAAGTCTGTTTCCAGCAGATCAATCTGTAAATGCTGAAATTTCTACAGCGAGTTTAGATGATGTCAATGAAGCAATTGAAAAAGCAGATTTGGCATGGCGACAAGCAGGCTGGCGCAATAGCATGCCACATGAACGAGCGCGTATTTTGTATAAAGTGGCAGAGATTATTGAAGCGCGTGTAGATGAGCTTGCAAAATTACAAACCCGTGATAATGGTAAGCCACTGACTGAAACACGTGGTTTAGTGATGAGTGCAGCCGCGACAGCACGCTATGTTGCCGCAGCATGTGAAACGCTGAATGATGAACTCACCACACAACGTGCGGCTGACTTTATGACCATGAGTGTGCATGAACCTGTCGGTGTGGTGGCCGCGATTACACCGTGGAATTCACCGATTGCCAGTGAAGTTCAAAAACTTGCCCCTGCGATTGCTGCTGGAAATGCGGTGATCCTTAAACCGGCAGAGGCAACGTCTTTAATTGCCTTGGAACTCGCCAAAATCTTTGAACAAGCAGGACTGCCAAAAGGCTTACTCAGTGTTTTAGTGGGGCGTGGTTCTGTAATTGGTGATGCCATCGTAAAGCATCCTTTGGTCCGCAAAATTTCATTTACAGGCGGAACCACTACAGGGCGTCATTTGGCTCATCTTGCCGCAGATAAATTGATTACCACCTCATTAGAGCTTGGTGGAAAATCCCCTACGATTGTTATGCCTGATGCAGATATTGAATTGGCTGCTAAAGGTGTGGCTTATGGGATCTTTAGTTCCGCAGGACAAGCCTGTATTGCAGGTTCACGACTCTTCGTGCATCACAGTATTTACGATCAGTTCCTTAAGCGTTTGGTTGAAATTACCAAAGCTTTACGAGTGGGACATCCAGAAACAGCGGGTGTACATTTGGGCTCTTTAATTAATCCAAAGCATTTGGCTTCTGTCGATGCATATGTGCAATTGGCCAAGCAAGAAGGTGGTCAAGTTGTAGTGGGGGGGCAAGCGCTGACGGATGGTGATTTGGCGAAAGGAAGTTATTACTTACCGACCATCATCACGGGCTTAAATAATACTGCACAAACCTGTCAGGAAGAGATTTTTGGTCCAGTCTTGGTGGTGATGAAGTATCACGATGAAGCCGATTTAATCACCCAAGCCAACGACAGTTGTTTTGGGCTTGCAGCAGGAATCTGGACTGAAAATTACCGTAAAGCTTGGCAAATTGCGCGTGCTTTGGAAGTCGGTACAGTCTGGATTAATACCTATAAAAAATTCTCTATTTCGGCACCGTTTGGTGGCTTTAAAGAAAGTGGTATCGGGCGTGAAAAAGGGCGTTTAGGTATTTTGTCTTATATGCAGCAAAAAAGTATTTATATCGGATTAAGCGAACAGCCAAATCCTTGGTGTGAATAATAAATTCATGGAATGAAAAAGTTTTTGAGGAATAAACAATGACAGAACGTGTAAATGTAGGCGAAGCAATCGCGCGTGTTTTAGAAGCACACCAAGTGGAAAGTATCTATGGGGTGATTTCAATTCATAACCTACCAATTGCAGATGCCGTAGGGCGTCGTGAAAAAATTCGTTTTGTGGCAGCGCGTGGCGAAGCAGGTGCAGTCACCATGGCAGATGGTCACTCACGCTTTAAAGGTTTAGGGGTTGCTTTGACCAGTACCGGTGCAGGTGCAGGCAATGCAGTAGGTTCATTGATTGAAGCGATGAATGCTGGGAGTCCTGTGTTGCATTTAACTGGGCAAGTTGAACGTGAATATCTTGATCGTGATGCCAGCTTTATCCATGAAACCAAAGATCAACTGACCTTCTTACGTGCGTCAAGCAAAGCTGCATTTCGTATTACCAGTCCAGACAATGCAGTGGGTGTAATTCGTGAAGCAATTCGTGTTGCAACCACAGTACCGATGGGGCCTGTAAGCGTTGAGCTCCCGATTGATGTGCAAGCTGCAGAAATTGACTTGCCATTGAATTTAGGTCCTGTCAAAGCGCTTGAATTACCGCAGGCTGAGCAAGTTGAAATTGATTTAATTGTTGAAGAAGTTAAAAAAGCCAAACGCCCCATCTTCTGGATTGGTGGTGGCACGTTAAATAGTGTTGATGAAGTGAAAGCTATTGCAGATCTTGGGATTCCTGTGGTTTCTTCGACCCATGCCCGTGGTGTGTTAGCGGATGAGCATCCACGCAGTTTAGGTGCATTCCATAACTCAGCAGGGGTTGAGCAACTGTTAAAACAGGCTGACTTATTGGTGGTAGTGGGCTCGCGTTTACGCAGCAATGAAACCAAAACCTATTCTGTGCAGTTCTCTGATAATCTGATTCAGATTGATGCCAATCCAGTGGCGCAGCAACGTAATTATAAAGTTCGTAACTTCATTTGTGCTGATGCCAAAGATGTATTACAACGTGTGCTCACAGGGCTAAGCGGTATCTCAAAAGTTGATGCAGATTATGATGCATCGGTTGTTGCAGCAAAACAGTCCGCTATTGAGGCACTGCGTACTCAGCTGGATCAATATGCACTGATCTGTGATCACTTACGTGCGGCACTGCCACAAGACGGTATCTTTGTACGTGACATTACCATGTCAGGCAGTACTTGGGGCAGCCGACTATTTCCAGTACAAGCACCGAATCAAAATATTCACTCACTTGCAGGGGCAATTGGTCTTGGTTTAGCCACGGCAATTGGCGCTTCTATTGCCAATCCAGATAAAAAAGTGATTGGTCTCGTGGGCGATGGTGGTTTGATGCTCGGTATCGGTGAGATTGCCACCATGGCACAAGAAAATACCAACATGGTGCTGATGATCATGAACGATGGCGGTTATGGCGTAATGCGTGGTATTCAAAAGAATTACTTTGGTGGGCGTCAATATTTCAACGAATTGCATACCCCAGATTATAAAGTCTTAGGGGAAGCAATGGGAGTGAAAAGCTGGAAAGTGGGCAGTGCAGATGAGTTTAAAAGCGTGATTCAACAAGCAGTCGATTTTCAAGGGCCAAGTGTGATCGAATTGGATATGAATTCGATTGGACCACTGAACTTTGCAGGACCGCCGCAGAAAAAACTCTATTAAATCCAGTTGAACATTCGATGTTGGCATCGGATGTTCAGTAAATTCACCAGCAAATTTTTTTGCTCAAAATACAATAAAAACTATGTTTTATAGGTAAAACAAAAGTCCAACAGGATCGTTGGAACACAAGGGAAGGACGCAATTATGAAAAAGACAGCTATCGCGATGCTACTTGCAGCAATGTATTTGGGTACCACATCCAATGTTTTGGCGCAAAGCTCAGCATTAGAATGGAAAAGTGAAGATGAGACGGACTCTATAAAATTGGGTGGTGTGGTGCGATTAAACCAACGCTATGAAAATTGGGAAGGACCTAATGATGGCTTTGGCAAACTCTATTTTGATATTTTTAGAGTCGATGTCAAAGGTAAATTTGACGATGCCTATTTTAATGCAAGCTACTTGTTTCAAGACCAAGAGAAACGCTCGATCGAAAAAGCCTACGTGGGCTACAATTTAGATCAACAGAATAGTCTAGAAGCCGGCTTTGTATATAAACCTTTTGCGATTTATCCTTATCCGCAAAATGGTTGGACTTACCATATCCCATTCTTTTTGGGCTATGGCAATAACATTGCGCCAGGTTTGAACTGGAATTTTCATAATCAGGACTGGGATGTAAAACTGGGCTATTACCCTGAAATGCTGGCAACCAATCTGCGCTATTCGCCGGAAAGTGCCACTTATGATGACCTAGCCGACAATGCATTTCCAAGTCAAAAAGCCTATCAAAATGAAAAGCGCCATCAATTCAATACGCGGATTGTGCGCAAGTTAGACACCAAGGTAGGTAAGCAGGAAGTCGGGGTATCGGGGGCAATTGCGCAATTGCATAATAAAACCACCGATAAAAATGGCCAGTATTATGCAGTAGGGGTGCATAGCGATAACAATTACAAACGCTTTAATTTACAAAGCTCTGTGATTCATTATCAATATGATGCAAAGAACCCTGACGGGGTCAATAATGATATGACTTTAATGGGGAATAATGGATTTACCCCTGCTTATTTTATTGCCTCTGAAGCGACAGTTGCCAGTTTAAATCTTGCCTATACCTTACCTATGCAAAATATGGGCAAACTCAAAGCGATCCGTTTCTACAATGATTATAGTTATATGGATAAGAAACGTGATGATTGGTCGGATTCTCAAATGAATACCACTGGGATGATGTTTATTGCGTCACCCTTTATGGTGTGGGCAGATTATACTTGGGGGAAAAATGCCAATATTATTGGTGGTGCAATGAATTCAACCGGTTTTAGCTCGACCGTTTCACCCTATAGTGACCAATGGTTGTATCGGATCAATTTAAACCTTGGATTTAGTTTTTAGAAAGCTGATTTGGAAATTGATTTGTTTGTTATGCCGATATTTGCTATGGCAATAACTGCTTTGTTGCACTTAGATTTAAACACCGCTGGATGATATTTACTTATCATTTGAGTATCTGTCAAAGCAGCGGATGGCGGTGTATGCAACAAAGCATGTTTATCGGATCAATTTTATAACTTCACAAGCGCATACGACGATGGTTTACGCTTGTTTTGCTAAGGCCATTAACGACTTTAATTGCTGAACTTCCAGTGGGGTAGCATGTTGTAACGGTTTTCTTGGTTCACCTACAGAAAAACCTAATTCATTTAAACCTGCTTTGACTGTTTTCGGTAAGCCACCTTGTACAATAAAGCGCAGCAAAGGCAATTGACGATAAAACAAGGCTTTGGCGTGGTTTAAATCACCATCTTTGACTGCCTGATATAACTGACTTGGTAGCTCACCGAGTAGATTTGGCGCCACAGTACACCAACCACTTGCCCCTGCACAAAATGCTTCAAGCGCCAAAGGATTACAGCCATTATAAAAGGGCAACTGTCCTTGAGATAATTCATGAAATTTATGCATGCGCTGAATATCACCCGTACTGTCTTTAACCATGCAAATATTCTCAATTTCTTGAAACATTTTCACGATCAATTCTGGTGACATATCTACACCGCTGGTTGCAGGGTTGTTATAGACCATGATCGGCAGTTTGGTCGATGTAGCAATTTGCTGATAATAATCATAAATTTCTTGATCATTGAGTTTCCAGTAAGACACTGGGATCACCATAATTAGATCAGCGCCAAGCTCCTCGGCTTTTTGGGCTTTTTGAATTGCCATCGCCGTTGTGAGTTCAGAAATTCCCAACATGACCGGGACACGTTGATTAACGACTTCGATACTTTTTTGTGCGACTTGTTGCCATTCTTGCCAAGATAAATAAGCACTTTCACCAGCACTGCCCAATGGCACAATCGCATTACATTGTTGTTCTAGCAGAGCATTTAATGTGATGGTCAGCGCATCAACATCGACAGCTTGTGTGTCTGGGTGAAAAGGTGTGATTGGGTATGCAATAATGCCTTCTAATTTCATTTTCATTACTCCTCGATACAGTCCGCATGATTTTTTAAAGCTTTACGCGCATAGTAGGCAAAATTGACATTATTACGCTTGTTGGTAGAGACCCAGTCATGAGCTTCTTTTGCCAGTTCATGTGGGATAGGTTGAATTTGTCCAGCAGCCATTGCCAAAAGCTGAAGTCGGGCAGCGCGTTCAATTAAAATGGCTAAGTTGCAAGCCTCTTCAATGGTTTTACCTGCCACCAGCTGACCATGATGTGACAGCAGTACTGCGCGGTTTTTACCTAAGGCTTCTGAAATAAAAATACCTTCTTCATTGCCGACTGGGACTCCTGGCCACTCTTCCACAAAAGAACAGTCTTCATATAAAGCGCAGGTATCCATTTGTGCGATCGCTAAGGGCACACGGAGCATCGACAATGCTGCAATATGTGTTGGATGGGTATGGATAATGCAATTCACTTCAGGATGTTGTTTATAAATCCATGTATGAAAGCGATTTGCAGGATTTGCCATGCCTTGTTGATCAAGTGGCTTTAGATCTTCATCAACTTCCAATAAGTTTTGCGCGGTAATTTCATCAAAGCCGAGACCAAAACGCTGGGTGATAAAGCTATTGCCTTGCGTGGTACGACAAGTGATTTGTCCCGCTAAGCCAGCATCATGGCCGTGGTCAAATAAAATACGGCAGGTTAATGCCAACTTTTGTCGATCTGTGTAGTTTGAATCTTGAATAAATTGCTGCATATTTTGCTGCGCATTTTGCATCAATTGCTGTTTATCGAGTTGTGCCGTTTGCATAAATAAAACCTCTCGCTGAGTTGATTTTCACATCGCCTAAGTACAGAATAAAAATTCTGTGGATGGATTAAAATATCCAGTTTCTAAAACTTATATGGGCCAGAGAGTTATGCGTCAGCCTTGGAAAATTCGGTTACATTTAGAAGATCGTGAAGAAAAGACCCTTTTTTTAAAGTTGGCAAATCAGATTATTCAAGAGATTTTATCTGGCAGAATTACTCAGGCAACACGCTTGCCAGGTTCACGTACACTGGCGGATGAACTCGGGATTAACCGAAAAACTGTACAATCGGTATATGAAGATTTGGAGGCACAGGGTTGGCTGGTTTCAAAAGCTAGGCAAGGCACCTTTGTCTCTGAGAATTTACCGGATTTAAAAGCGCAGTCATCGCCTACACTTGATCAACCTAATTCCACACCCGTTTTACCAACTCAGGTCCTGATCAAAAATGATGGTGTGCCAGATAATCGGCTGATCCCGTATGAATTGTTTTCACGGGCTTATCGGCATGCATTGATTCAAGTAACACGCCATCAAACCATGGGATATGGAGATCCGCAGGGCAGTTTAGAACTTCGTCAAGCCTTATTAAAGATGTTGTCTATGGAGCGTTTTATACAGACCTCTATGGAAAACATTTGTGTGGTTCGAGGCAGTCAAATGGGGATTTTTCTAGCTGCGCGGGTTCTGGCTCAACATCAGTCTCAGCGTCATATTATTGTGGTAGAGCAATGGGCTTACCCACCTGCAGTGGAAACATTTCTGTCTAATCATTATCAAATTATTCGCGTGCGTTTGGATAAGCATGGTCTAGATACCAATCATTTAACTGAAATTTTGTCCAGCCATGCTGTTGCTGCGGTTTACACCACACCTCATCATCAATATCCAACGACAGTGACGATGTCTATGGATCGAAGATTAAAGCTGTTAGAGCTGTCTAAAGCCTTTGATTTTTATATTATTGAAGATGATTATGACCATGAATTCCATTATGACAGTCGCCCCATTCCACCGTTAATCAGCTTACCAGCAGCAGACAAAGTAATTCATATCGGCTCTTTGTCTAAAGTGTTTGCGCCCAGTTTAAGAATTGGTTATGTGGTGACCAATGTACAGATTATTCAGGCGATGAAACAAGACATTTTGCTGATCGATAAACAGGGCAATGCGATTACTGAATTGGCAATGGCTGAGCTGATGCAGCAGGGGGAAATTAAGCGGCATATCCGTAAAATGCGTAAGATTTATCAGCAACGTAGAGATTTTGCTGTGAGGGCTTTTCAGCAAACTTTTGAGAACTGGGTTGAAATAGCCCCACCTGCAGGCGGCATGGCGTTGTGGGTAAAGTTTAAATTGCCTTTTCAACAGCAGTTTTTAACGGTTTTAAAACAATTACATATTGATTCTGAATATGATTTTGGTTCGGAATGGCATCATTCTGATCACAGTTTCTATATTCGTTTTGGTTTTGCAGCCCTGACCGAATTGGAAATCCGTCAAACTGTTGAAAAGTTATACCAGGTTTTTGTGAGCTGATGATGCTTAAGAGACTTAGAAATTACCTTGAGTCTTGCTGCACTGATTTTAGAACGGTTTAAGCAAAAACCAGAAGCATTGTGTTTCTGGTTTTTTATGAATTAATTTAAAGCCATACGATATTCAATGACCCCTGGTTTTTCAGCAATCCAGTCATAGAGTTTTTGTGCAGTTTGATTGCTTTGTTGCGTGTGCCAATACAAGCGCGCACAGGGTTGAACAATCGCTTGCTGTTGTACATATTCAATCAGGCGCTTGCCTACATGTTGACCTCTTGCCTGTGGAGAAACATATAAGTCTTCAAGATAGCAAAAGTTGGTCTCGGCCCATGTCGAGCGATGGATCACATAATGTACAAAGCCGAGAACATGCTCAGCTTGTTTAGCAACAGCACAATATATCGGTTCTTGATCATCAAAAAAACGTTGCCAAGTGGTTTGCGTAACTGTATTGGATAAAGCCACTTGGTAAAAGTCTTGATAAGCCAGCCAATACTCCACCCATTGTTTATAGTCTTGTTGTGCAACAGGCACAATTTGAACCACTAAATTTTCCACAGGTATTCTCCAGTCGTCGGGAAAGAAAGAGGAGAAATGAGTTTAAGTGTGATTGTGGTATTCAAATAAGATACACTTTGAGTATTTTTAACAGTACCAGTTTTACTTATGGCGACAGCAGCATCGGCTTATTTCCCCCATTTGATCTTGCCTAAAGGGGTGATTAAAGAGGGTTTATATAGCGTTTTACGTGATGCAATTTTGGATGGTCGTCTGGCTTCTGGAACCAAACTGCCTTCTAGTCGTGTCTTGGCGGAAATGATGTCGATTTCTAGAAATTCAGTCTTGGCTGCAATGGATCGTTTACTGGATGAAGGCTATGTTGTGACCAAGCCAAGCTCTGGTACATATGTCGCTGAGCTGATTCCTGACCAATTAATTTCTATACCAGAGATAGCGACAAAATCTGCATCTGACATCTGTCACAAGCTAAATATTAATCCGCATATCGCAAATTTATTACCTGCTTGGCAGAAACAAAATGTATCTGGGCAGGGTGAAAAAATATTTCATGTCGGCGTTGGCTGTACCGATTTATTTCCCCATTCACTTTGGGGGAAATTATTGGGACGTGCTTGGCGGCAGTCTCATCAGCAATTGGGTCAGTTTCATGATTGTCGTGGCTATTTGCCTTTACGTCAGGCTATTTGTGATTATGTTCGTTCTACGCGGGGGCTAAAATGCGATGTACAACAAATTTTGATTGTAAATGGTACCCAACAAGCGATTCATCTTGTAGCTTATGCATTATTACAACCTTTGGATCAGATCTGTTTAGATGAGCCCGGCTATGATGCCGCTTTAAATATTTTTCGGAGTTTTGGCATTCAAGTTCATCCTGTATCAAGTGATCACGAAGGGATGAAAATTGCTGAGATTATTCAGCATTATTCCGAAAGTAAATTCATCTATACCGCACCCTCTCATCAGTTCCCTTTAGGTGGAACACTCAGTTTAAGTCGACGATTGGCCCTATTGGAATGGGCCGCAAGTCAGCAAAAATGGATTTTTGAAGATGATTATAATAGTGAGTTTAGATATGGAACGCATCCAATTCAAGCCTTACAGGGCTTAGACCAACAGCAAAGAGTAATCTATTCAGGTACTTTTTCTAAAATGATGTTTCCTGAGTTTCGACTTGGATTTATGGTGGTTCCAGAATCGCTGATAGAAACATTGAGTCTGGCAAAATATTATACCGATACGCGGAGTGCTTATTTAGAACAAGCGGCTTTGGCTTTGTTTATCAAAGAGGGGCATTATGCACGCCATGTCCGTAAAGTGCGTAAAGCTTGCCAAGAACGTCAACAGGCATTAATTGCTGCGATTCAACAGTTTCTTGCAGATGTATTGACTGTTCAGCCAACCGACTCAGGGATTCATGTGATTTGTTGGCTAAAAGCCCCATGGACTGAGCAAAGCTTTATTGATCAGTGTCTTGCTATTAATCTGGCTGTTCAGCCTTTATCTCGCTACTGTCAACAGCCTTATGAAAAAGCAGCAGTATTGTTTGGCTATGCAGCGCATACTCCAGATGAGATTAGCATGAATATTCAGAAGCTGGCGCAACAGATCAAGCACACCTAATACGGCTTCCTTTTTCATCTTCTATATTTCTTTATTTCCGATATAAATCACTAGCTGGTCTAGCTGTATAAGCATTGATGATAATTGTTGTACATCTGTTTATGTAATGTTATAACATAACAATAAATTACAATCCGGAATCCATGATGCGTCACCATACTTTAGCAATCGCTATTTCTTTACCGGTCTTTCCTGCATATGCGATTGAAAATAAACAACTGACTGTACTTCCAGTGATTCGAGTCAATGCTGAAAATGATCCATTTATCAATCAAAGTATCGTTGTAGAAAATAGAAATGCAGACAATAAAACTTTAGGTGATGCTTTAAAGCATCTTTCAGGAGTACAAAGTAGCGCTTTTGGTCCCAATTCAGGTGCGCCTGTGATTCGCAGTTTGAGTGGAAACCGGGTGCAGATTTTGGAAAATGGTCAGTCTATTTATGGGATGAATAGTATCAGTGGCAATATTAATATCCCTTTTGATCCTTTATTCACTCAATCTGTTACCGTCAATAAATCTTCAGACAGTGTACGTTATGGTGGTAATGCCATTGGCGGAAGTGTGAATATTGATTCTGGTCTAATCGATACAGCGATGCCGAATAAAAGTTCTCAATTAGAGCTTGTAGCGAAAAAGGGCTGGAATGATTTTGATGCCAAAGGCTTTAAACTCAATCTCAATAACCAAAGTAATTTTTCTACCAATGTATTGTTTTCTAGCCAAGATATGTCAGCTTATAAAATTCCGGGAGAGGGTAAAGCGAGCATATGTAATACTGGTGTATTTCCAGCGACGGGTGGGGTAAATACAGCATTGGCAGATGCTTGCCAAAAAGAAGCACGCATTCAAAAAAATTATAATACTGCATCACAGCCTTATATTGACCAATTTATGACGGAAAATCCTGATTGGGCAGATGGTTCATTTTCCTTCTATACAGATAAACCTACCTCAGTTTGGAGTGGAAAAACCTATACCAATCCGATAAACCCTAAATATGTGCCCAATACCCAGCAATATACTGAAAATAAAATTAATAAAGATGTCACACCCAACTATAAAAACAAGCTGGGCAATAGCTATTTAGACAATCAGCACTTTGCGATTGGAAGTACTTATTTTCTCAACAATGGACGTATTGGGCTCAGTGCTGATTCAAAAAAAAGTGAATATGGGGTACCTGGATTTTCTCTTGAAAATAAATCTTTTCAATCTACCAGTGACAGCATACCAGTCGGGGTGAAAACAGATCAGCGAAGATATGCCTTAGACAGCGAGTTTAATTTTAGCCCGTTGTTATTGAAACAAATACAATTTGATGTGAGTAAGAGTGTCAATACATCAGGGGAATATTTAGGATCAAAAATGGCCAATAACTATAAATTTGATACCCAACAGGCTGAATTATTACTGAAGCATAGACCTGTTGAATTTTGGAATGGTTTTATTGGCTTTAATCAGATTGATCGTAAAGTGGTAGGACATGGAAATTTACGTTATTTACCGAATATCAATACGCAAACACAAGCCGTGTTTATCAAGGAAAAATTAGACTTTGATTGGCTAGAACTCGATGCTGGTTATCGTAACGAAAAGGTTGAACATAAAATTCAAAAAAGTGATTTTGTACCATCCAGAAATTCACCGAATACAAAACTCACCGATACAAAATTTAATCTTGAAAGCTACAGTTTCGGTTCATACCTAAAATATAATGATCTATTGGGTTTAAAGTTGCGTTATTCAGTGTCAGATAGAGCGCCTGAAATTAATGAACTTTATGCCAGCAATCCACATTATTCAATTATGTTACAAGAAGAAGGCAATCAAAAACTCAAAGAAGAAAGGTCCAAAAATCTTGAGTTAACAGGCCTGTTCAATTATAAAAATTTTAATTTTGAAGCGACTGTATATAAGATGAAATATGACAAGTATTTGTATTTGACCCATTCAGGGGCACAAATGCGTAATCGCTTGCCGCTTAAATATTGGACCCAGACAGATGCTGAAATCACTGGATTTGAAATTGATTTAAAACAAAAGTTTGAACTCAATCAGTATGGCAATCTTTTGATCTCTGCTTTTGCTGACTTGGTGAAAAATAAAAACCTCAATCCAAACAAAACCAGTTTGGCAAATGATGGAAATTACTTACCCAATATGCCAACGAACCGTTATGGGCTAAATCTTGAATGGAATAAGAATGATTGGTCAGCACGCTTATCCAATATTTACTATGATCAAGCTCAGTATTTAGGCAAAAATGTGTCTAAAGAAATTCCATTGCCGTCTTATAACTTGTTGGATCTACAAATTCAGAAACACTTCAAATTACAAAATGCCAATTTTGATGTTTTTCTCAATGGGTCTAATTTGTTAAATGAAGATGCACGACCACAGAACTCGCCATTAAAATACATTGCACCACTTCCTGGGCGTGGGGTACAGCTGGGTATAAGTATGAAAATTTAATCGCTTAACTTTTGTTGACTAAGTCTTATATGCTGGATCTTAACTTAAGATTTATTATCGGGGTCAATAAGTTGCTGTTGTCGAGAAGACTTCAAGCAACTTATTGGCCCCTTTATTTTGATAGATTGAGAGTAACAAATTGATGTCATTAAATTAAAAAATAGTCTATTCGATTCAATCATTACAGCTTGATTTATTGCTGCACCAATTCCTTAACATGCGATGGCTGCTTCACGTTCAAAAATAGATTCAACACTTTCAAATGCCAAATGACAAGCTTGGTTTTGATATTGTCGAGCATAACTGTTTACTGCACTTTCAAGCACTTGTAAAAAATCATTATAATTCTGTTCAAAGTCTAATAAGTCGAGTAAGTCTGATTTTTTGCTGTTATGGCAGTTATATTTTTGAATAAAATCAAGCATTAATTTTTGAATAGGCGCATGGGTAAAATAAATTAAATAAGTTGCTGCCGAACCACAATGCAAACAACCTTGTTCAAGATAAATTTCTTCACTGTTTAACCAGCAGCATTGTAAGGTAAAAAATGCTCGAATCGCTTCAGTCGCTAGAGTAGGCTGTTCCAAAGTGTTCACCAATTTTTCAGATAATGAAATTGATAATCATTATCAATTAAATTTTGCAAAAAGTCTATGTGATAATCGGTAAATTTTTTAAGTGTTGCTGTGAAATAACGGTACAAATTGATGTTTTGTATATTGTTCGCTTCTATATTTTAAAGGTTTTATATTTGCGCGTATTTGCCTTGTTTGGAAAAAATCATGGAGGTTATTTTGGTGTCTTCAGTGTCTACATTGTGGTTGATTGCGTTCATTATGAGCACGCTTCAGCTATCGTTTAAGAGACGGATCAAACAGCCCAGTCAACGATGATAGCGCTGTTTGATCCAATAGCTGTTGTCATCGAAGCATGGTGTTAAATGACAGCTTTAAATTTATTTGCTGCCCAAACGATGTCCTGCTTTAAAACCATTTTCATGCGCTAAAAATACAATAGATAAACCCAATAATGATAAAGCGATGATACAAACAAAAAATGAGTCTATGCCTACATTTTGTAGCAGGATGCCGCCTAAAATACCGCCCCCTGCAACCGCAAGATTAAACACCGTCACCAGCATGGATTGGGCAATATCTACATTTTCACCTGCGACATCTGCCAACGCAGTTTGTAGTAGGGTTGGTGCACCACCAAAAGTCATTCCCCAAAGTACGATACCTAGCATCACAAGCCAGATGTGATGACTACTCAAGCCCATGAAAAGGGCAGCGATGGCAAAGCCTGTTAAACTGATCAGGGTTAATTTGCGTAATGATCTATCGATCCAAATACCTGTAATCCAAATGCCGAATATTGAAGAAAGGCCAAAAATAAGAAGAATAAGATCAATATGCTCACTCAGCTGTACAGCAGCCAAATAAGGCGAAATAAAGGTATAAAGTATGTTGTGTGCCAAAATCCAAACAAAAATAACCGCTAAAATTGCGCCTATACCGGGGTGTACCAAGACGTTGAGAATAGATTGTTGTTTGCTTGCTGGTTGTCCTGCCAAATGAGGAAGGCTTATTTTTATCCAGATGATCAGGATTAAAGCAAGTCCTGAAATCATCCAGAAAACCCCACGCCAGCCAAACAGATTGCCCAACCCAATAGCTAAAGGCACACCCAGACATAATGCGATGGGTTGACCCACTCCAACGATTGCCATCGCTCTGCCTTGTAGATGGGCAGGAACCAGACTTCGAGCATAACCTGCCAAGATACCCCAGATAATTCCAGCAGACATTCCTGCAATAAATCGTGAAATCAGGATGATGATATAGCTGGAAGATAGCGCTGTTAGACTATTGAAGACAAACAAGCCTGTGATTGCCAATAACAATAAAGGTTTTCTTGACCAACTCCGTGTTGCAGCAACCACAGGGATCGCTGCAATGACCGATCCTAGGGCATAAACTGAAATCATTTGTCCTGCTAAAGCTTCAGACACCTCTAAGTCATGACTGATCAATGCCAATAAGCCCGCTGGTATGATTTCCGTCATAATGGTAATAAAACCTGCAACCGTAAATGCCAATAATTTCCAAATTGGTAAGCTGAGTGTAGATCGGTTCTGCTCTGATCTGTTGTTGAACTGATTCATGCGCTAAACCTCTGTGTATGATTGACAGAAAGGTCATCTCGTTTAAGGAATATAGGCATCCCAAAATTTTCAAGATTAATATTCATTGTTTACTCCATGTTGTATTTATATTGGAATGATCGTTCCATTTTAAGGTAAATAAAACCCTCAGCATTGCAAACTACCCAGTCGGCTAAGGGGGTGAAACTAAAAATTAATACAAGGTATTTAGTGCGACTTCAGCAACATTCTCTAGATATTGCTGACGATTTTCTGCGCTACAGCCTTTGCTCAAAACGCGAATGCCTTGAATGGTATTCACGAAAAAAAGTGCTAAGGCTTGTGGAGAACTGTGTAGGGTGATTTCACCAGATTGCTTTCCTCTGATCATGAGCTGTTCCAGTGCGAGCTGTAATCGTTCAAAGTTGTACGTGACAGATTCTGCAGTCTTTTGATCGTGTCCTGCTAACTCCAAACAGGCATTGGCCATTAGGCAACCGCGATGTTGCGGATCATTTAATTCATCTTCAATGATACGAGATAGTAATTGTTGGATGATACTTTTGACTGATCCATCACTGGATAATAAATCAATATTTGATTTACTGATCAGGCGTTGATAGCGAGATAAGGCCTGTTGGTAGAGTTGCTCTTTATTTTTAAAGGAACTATATAAACTGCTGCGTGAGAGTCCAGTTTCCTCAACCAAATCTTGAATTGATGTCGCTGCAAATCCTTTACGCCAGAAAACTTGCATAACCGCATTTTCAACTTCTTCAGGATCAAACTCTTTCGTACGCATAATATTAATTTATACTGGAACAATCGTTCCTAATACTTTATACAAACAATCAATGGCTGTCTAATGATAATTCAACAGTATGGGGAGATTTGAGTTTGCTTTATTGAAATAAGCCAAGATATAAGTCAACCTGTCAAAAAAGCTCAGACACAAGAATATAATTTCTTTTAATGAATATTTTTAATTAAATCAATTGCATGAGAAAATAAATTATTTAATTATAAAAAGCTTGCAATGCCACACCTTACATTCAAAGTTTAAATAGCTTTGTGTAGGCGATGCCTCACTTTTCAGAGATGAAAAGTGACAAAAATCTTCTATTGGGCGAGGGGTACGTCCTGTACCCCCGCCCAACGGCGACATCCATGTCGCCTCACGGTAGAATCACCATCTATAATTCAAAAGTAAAAAAAATGAATTGATAACCAACAGTTTCTAAAAGCACATACAAAAACATAAGTTCATTTCTGATCAATGACTTGATAGAAATCACTTGTATGAATAATTAGGGGGGTGACTATAGACATTAAAAAACCACGCTCATGGAGGGCATGGTTTTTGGTTGATCTATAACAGGTTACTGAATATCTAAACTTTAGTTTAAAACTTTTTAGTGAGTGAAAAAGTGAGGGTGGAATCAATTGGATTTGAAACTTTGGCATTGGGATTGCCATTGCTGTATTTTTGATAATATCCGTCTTTGTCCCATGCTTTGCTATAACTTAAACTAGAAGATAAGCCATAAGGCAGCGCTTTGTTAATGGCAACACTGGCATCTTGAAAGCTTGCGGTAGAAAAGTTTTTTATACGTTGATTGCCATAATGCATATTCAGCGACCAGCCTTGGACGATGGGTTGTAGCCAATTTACATCTAAATAGCCTGAACCACGAGAGTGCTTATTGGAACCAATTGCTAAAGTATCAGAATTATTGCCAAAATAATCTTGAGTATAGGTAATTGCATATTTAACACTCAGCGGACCATAGCTGATTTCTGGAATAATTTCACCATAATCAAAACGGGTATGACCTGTTTCAGCAGTGGTTTTTGCCCCAGGATAGTAGTAATAAGCGACTTTAGTCCCCAGATTTAACTGACCGAAACTACGGCTATAACCAGTATAGACATCCCATTCAACATTGGCATCACGGATGAAGTCATCACTCACAGTAGAAGCCCAAGTTCCGGCATATAAACCATTGGGATGAGCATAATCAAATCCACCTTGTACAGCAGGGTTACCCCAGGTCTGTTGAAAACCACGTGAGATATATTGGCTGGCTAGTGTCAAATTTGCGCTATATGGAGACGGCGTTTCTACACCAGACTCATTGGCATGTATAGTTTGAAAAAATAAACTCAAAGGGATGGTCAATAATAATTTTTTTCTCATGTTATTCGTCCTTGAAAGATGCGACACACTCAGTCAAAACTGAGGTGTCGCTAAAATATGAATACTTTTACACGATCGGACGTAAAGGCGCTTTGCGCACAGGTGCTGTGCCAGCTTTGTAATAACCCGCTTCAGAACGTGGCAATTTTTTGCCACGAATTTGATCTGCGATTTTTTCAGCGATCATAATCGTTGTGGCATTTAAATTTCCAGTAATGATCAGCGGCATAATCGAAGCATCAACAACGCGCAAGCCTTGTAGACCGTGTACACGACCTTGACCGTCAACCACTGCCATTTCGTCTTCACCCATCTTGCAACTACATGAAGGATGGTAAGCAGTTTCAGCATGGTTGCGCACGAAATCATCCAGTTCAGCATCAGTTTGCACCTGTTTTCCAGGACTGATTTCATCGCCACGATATGCATCTAATGCAGGCTGTTGCATGATTTCACGGGTGATACGAATGGCATCACGGAATTCACGCCAGTCTTGCTCAGTCGACATATAGTTGAACAGAATACTTGGATGTTCAAATGGATCTTTAGATTTCAGCTTAATTCGACCACGTGCTGGTGAGCGCATAGAACCAACATGCGCTTGGAAGCCGTGTTCTTTCACTGCATTACTGCCGTTATAGTTAATCGCAACGGGTAAGAAGTGATATTGAATATTCGGCCAGTCAAATTCATCTGAGCTGCGGATAAAACCACCTGCTTCAAACTGGTTGCTTGCGCCAATACCAGTCCCATTAAATAACCATTCAGCACCAATTGCAGGCTGGTTAAACCATTTTAAAGCGGGGTAGAGTGAAACAGGTTGCTTACATTTGTATTGTAAGTACATTTCCAAATGGTCTTGTAAGTTTTCACCGACACCCGGTAAATCATGTACAACATCGATGTCCATTGATTTAAGGAAGCTACTTTCACCAACACCAGAACGTTGTAAAATTTGTGGTGATGCGATAGCACCCGCACAAAGCAAGACCTCACGGTTTGCACGTGCTTGGGTGAGATTGGTTTTATCCGCACCGATGATATATTCCACACCAATCGCTTGTTTTTGATTAAATAAAATTTTATTGGTGGTGGCATGGGTCACGATTGTTAAATTAGGACGACCTTTTGCCATGTCTAAATAACCACGCGCAGTACTAGAGCGACGGCCTTTTGGTGTCACGGTACGATCCATTGGACCGAAACCTTCTTGTTGATAACCATTTAAGTCATCTGTGCGTGGATAGCCTGCTTGTACACCTGCTTCAACCATGGCATGGAACAAGACATTGTTGCCATTTTTAGGGGTTGCCACAGATACAGGGCCATTGGCGCCGTGGTAGTCATTGCCACCAATATCACGGGTTTCAGCTTTTTTATAATATGGTAAGCAGTCTGCATAGCTCCAGTCTTCTAGCCCTTTGAGCGTCGACCAGTTATCTAAGTCCATTGCATTACCACGGATATAACACATCCCGTTAATCAATGATGAACCACCTAAACCTTTACCGCGGCCGCATTCCATACGGCGATTATTCATATGTGGTTCAGGGTCTGTGAGATATGCCCAGTTGTAACGGCGCCCTTGTAGTGGGTAAGCCAATGCTGCTGGCATTTGAGTACGGAAATCTAAACGGTAGTCTGGGCCACCTGCTTCCAAGAGTAAAACAGTAACGTCTTTATCTTCAGTTAAACGTGTTGCGAGCACATTTCCGGCAGATCCTGCGCCGATGATAATGTAGTCATATGCTTGAGTAGTCATAATTATCCTTTTTGTATTTTTTAAAAGTGCCAATGCAATCAGGTGATGACATGGCACATAGGATTGATATACGGAGAAAGTGTGAGTGCATTAAAAAATGCTTTGATACTCACCTAACTCAACTTGAACTGATTTGATACGGGTGTAATGCCCAAGTGTGGTTAAACCATTTTCACGGCCGACACCTGATTGCTTATAGCCACCCACTGGCATTTCAGCAGGGGATTCGCCCCATGTGTTGATCCAGCAAATACCTGCTTCGATTTGATGAATAATGCGATGTGCTTTGGTGATGTCTTGAGTCACAACACCTGCTGCTAAACCAAAAGTGGTGTCATTGGCACGACGAATGACTTCTTCTTCAGTTTCATAACTGAGAATGCTCATGACAGGGCCAAAGATTTCTTCTTCAACAATGCGCATATCATCTTGGCAGTCACTGAAAACTGTCGGTAACACATAAGCACCTTGCGCCAATTCAGCTTCTGTCGCACGGCCACCGCCAATCAGCAGTTTGGCACCTTGTTGTTTGCCTGACTCAATGAACGACAGGACTTTTTCCATATGGGGGAAGCTGGTGAGTGGACCAAAGTTGGTTTGCTCCGCCATTGGATCGCCGATACGGATTCGTTTTACCCGTTCTACAATAGCGGCTTCAAAATCTGCCAACAGGGCTTTTGGAACAAAGACACGTGTACCATTGGTACAGACTTGACCTGAACTAAAGAAGTTTGCCATCACCGCAATGTCTGCTGCACGATTGAGGTCAGCATCATCACAAATAATTAAAGGGGATTTACCGCCGAGTTCCATGGTCACTTCTTTGAGTGTAGAACCTGCGGCACTTGCCATAACTTTCTTGCCTGTTTCAACACCACCAGTGAAAGAAATTTTTTCAATGACTGGATGTTCAGTTAACCATTGTCCAATCTCACGGCCTGCACCTTGTACTACGTTAAATACGCCATCTGGTAGTCCAGCTTCAGTATAGATTTCAGCAAGTTTAAATACGCTTAGTGGTGTGGTTTCACTTGGTTTAAAGATCATGGCATTCCCAGCAGCTAGGGCAGGGGCAGATTTCCATAATGCGATTTGAATTGGATAGTTCCAAGCACCGATTCCCGCGACAACACCAAGTGGTTCACGACGGGTATAGAAAAAGCTTGATTCACGAAGCGGAACTTGCTCTCCCTGAATTGCAGTCGCGAGACCTGCGTAATATTCGAGTACATCGGCACCTGTGACAATATCAACGGTCGATGTTTCGCTATAGGCTTTACCTGTATCGAGGGTTTCTAAGCGAGCGAGTTCATCATTACGCTCACGTAAAATGTCGACAGCGCGACGTAAAATACGAGAACGCTCCATCGCTGTCATTGCGGCCCAAATTTTTTGACCTTGTTGTGCGCTTTGAACAGCCGCTTCTATGTCTTGTTGTGATGCTTGTTGAAGGGTTGCGATCACTTCACCGTTGGCAGGGTTAATACTGGTAAAGGTCTTACCACTGGTCGCTGCTACATAGCGACCATGGATGTACAATTGATGAACTTGTGAATCACTCATTCTGTCTCTCCTGCAAAGGTTTTTTCGCAAATTGCAATTGCGTTTTTACATAATCGTAAGCAATGGAACGCGCCAGCTGGCTGTCAAATTCATCATGACTGCTTAAACTGCCACGTAACCATAATCCGTCAATCAATGCCGCTAAACCACGAGCGGCAATGCTTGCCTGTTCTTTGTCCAATAACTTGAGAAAGTGAAACTTCAAGTTTGAATACAGGCGTTGATCATTAATTTGTTGCAAGCGCCCAAGTTCGGGTAGGTGCATGCTTGCAGACCAAAAGTCTAACCAGATGCGCATGGCTTGTTTATTGACCTGACTAATATCAAAGTTAGAATCAATAATTGCTTTAAGTTGGCTTTCTGGATGCTCGTCTGCTTCAGTTTTATTTTGGTCGGTTTTACGACGTAAAACATTCAGCATTTCTTGCATGCAGGTATTTATTAATCCCTGTTTATCACCAAAATAGTGACTCACAATACCTGTGGATAGCTCGGCTTTCTTTGCGATTTGTGCAATGGTCATATTGGATAAGCCCACTTCATAAATCACATCAAATGCGGCGTTAATAATTTCTTCACGTCGCACATGCTCTGGTTTGACTCTACGTTTTGTCATGTATATCCACTTAAAGTGCTGAAAAGGCACTTTTTATTTAACATTACTCAATGTAGAACATCTTAGCATTTTTTTATAATACTTTTTATTGATTGAACGTTCAATCAATAAAAAGTATAATCTACAAAAATCAATAATTTTTTGATGAGTAATAAGAAGTGTAAGTGTATACATCAACATTCTGATCCATCAGGATGTTCAGTAAAAATAGTACATATCCTATTATTTTTTAAGAAAATACACCGATTGCAAGGAGCAATAGCATGGTGTCAAATAGCCATAAAGGATATTCATCCGAACGGATTCGATTAAATTTATTTGTGTTTGGAAGTTCTGCAATCAGTATCGGTATTTTTGGCCTATTGTTTGTTTTATTTCCAGAAAGAAGTCAGTTTTGGCTGACCTATGTGCAAGAGCAGGCCAATCAACTCTTTGGTTGGTATTACATGCTGGTGATTGTGGCATGTCTGGGTTTTGTCGGATGGCTGGCTTTTTCACGTGCTGGACAACTTCCACTTGGAAAAGATGGCGATAAACCTGAGTTTGGTTACTTGGCTTGGGTGTCTATGCTGTTTTCAGCAGGTATCGGTATTGCCTTACTGTATTATGGTGTTGCTGAACCTGTCGATCATTTCTTAAGACCACCTGAAGGCGAGGGCGGCACAATCCAAGCTGCCAGAGATGCCATGATGTATAGCTTTTTACATTGGGGTATACATGGTTGGGTTCTCTATGCCTTATTGGGTGTCACCTTGGGCTATTTTGCCTTTCGCTTAGATTTACCTCTGGCTTTACGTTCTGCGCTTTATCCAATTTTTGGCGATCGGATCTATGGTTTGATCGGAGACTTTGTGGATGGTTTTGGTATTTTAGCCACGGTGATTTCTTTGGTCACCAACCTAGGTATTGGTGCACTGGTGTTGGTTTCGGGCATCAGCTATTTAGTCCCAGCCATTCCAGACAACAATGTTACCCTGATTGCAGTGGTATTGGTGATGATGTCTGTTGCGACCATCACCACAGTGGTGGGGATTGAAAAAGGACTGGCTTGGCTTTCACGGATTAACTTACGTTTACTCTATGCGTTATTGTTATTTGTGTTCTTAACAGGACCCACCAATCATTTACTCAATGGTTTGGTACAGAACGTGGGTGACTATCTCAACCATTTTGTTGCGAAAAGTTTTGATGTGTATTTATACAATCCACAAGCGAAAGGCTGGCTCGGTTCTTGGACGGTGTTTTATTGGGCTTGGTGGATTGCTTGGGCACCTTTCGTTGGGATGTTTATTGCGCGTATTTCAAAAGGGCGTACCATTCGTGAAGTGGTCTTGGGTGTGTGTCTGATCCCTTTAGGCTTTACTTTGGCTTGGATTTCCATTTTCGGAAATACTGCAATTGATTTAATTTTGAATCAAAAACAAAAAGTTTTGGGCGATATGGTTCTTACCGATCCAGCTTTGTCTTTGTTTAAATTGCTCGAATATTTACCTTTTAATCCTTATGTGGCTGGGATTGTTGTGGTGATTTGTTTTGTACTGTTCTTGACCCCAGTGGGTTCGGGTACGCTGATGATTGCAAATCTATCTACAAAAGGCGGAAGCAATGAAAGTGATTCACCGATTTGGTTACGAATTTTCTGGTCTGTAGTGATTACCATTGTCAGTATTGGTTTACTGTTAGCAGGTAGTTTCCATTCGATGCAAAGTGCCGTGGTGCTATGTGGTTTACCATTCTCGGTGATTATTTTGCTGTATATGTTTGGTTTAACCAAAGCAATTAATCAGGACTTAGCCAGCCCGCAACCGCCACAAGCTGTCAATAAAACGACTGATTCTTCTGAACCCGTCAAATAAAAGTCAGAAATTAAGGTCTGTTGACAATTCGTCTACACAAGCTGAGCAATGAATAATAAAAAAAGACTCGGATCGCGAGATCCGAGTCGGTTGCTGTCAATTGTGTTCAATCATCATTGAGTTAGGCCATAATAAAGCCAGAGCATCACCCTCAAGAATTGATTTCCATCTCAAATACTCCCCCGAAATAACCGTCTTAAGAAAAGTGAGATGGGGTGATTTAAATCGGGCTATGGTTTCAGTTAAACAGGCATATCTAGATCATCAAATGTTTCTAGTGTTTTACCTTGTTCTAGATGTTTTTGATAATATGCGACTCGGCTCAGATCTAATGTTGAGCTGGACATGCCGACATTCCAATAGCCCGCTACACGAATATCATCTTTACTCAAATGACTGTGTTGGGTAAACAGCTTACGTATCGCTCTTGCTTCATTACGTTCACAGGCTGCCCAAACGCTTATATCTTCACGATCTTTAAACTGCGCGGCAACTTTAAGTAGCATGCCCAATTTACCCGCTTGCTGTGGTTTTTCCCGATGGAGTAAATGCATATTTACTCCATGATGTTTTGGCAAATCATCAATAATATTGGCTTCACAACTTTCAATATAAATCTCTCCCTGAATCCCCAGTTGCCAATGCTGTAAAATTGAATAGACGGCAGGAATGGCGGTTTCGTCAGCAAACATCACCATGCGTTTGGCTGGGGTAAAGTTGGGGAGAAAGTGCGGTCTTGGACCCGTAAGTTGAATTTTAGTGCCAATTTTTGCTGAATCTAGCCAAAGCATTGCTGGACTTGGGTCAGCATGTAGAACAAAGTCAATTTCAATTTGACGGGTACTTGGATCAAAGCAACGCACGGTATATACACGTGATATAGGTAAGCTGTCTGCTTGTTGATGCACTTCTAAACGAATGGCAAGGTTAGGTGTTGTCCATAAGTCTGGCTGTGTTGTATTAATTTCCCCCCGAATACGTACAATTGACGGAAAAGGATGAGAAATCGCCGTTATCGTCATCTCAATGACTTCCAGATTCCGCATATGATCATCTTGTTTCAGTATCGCTTTTGGGTCTGGTACTATTTTTTGATCTGATGTCGTTTGTTGTTGGCTATTCATTATTAAGTCTACCTATATTTATTAAGCAATAAACCACAATTGCCTTTCTTTCAGTGCTGAGCGGATCGAGAAGATCAGCATGGTGTTAAATGTAAAATATAATCATTATCATTTAAAGGGCGTTTATGTTTAAATTACTTGTATTTTAATTTTAGCAATTGATTTTTTGCGGAGAGAGGTACGATTGTGAGGCGTTGTAGTATTGAGCAGGCTCATAGTTTATTTTAATTACGTGAAAAATATATTAATTTTAATCTTATAATTTTCTATATAGTCAAATCACCTAATTATTTCATACAAGTGATTTGCATCAAGTCATTGAGCATAAATGAAGCTTATGTTTTTGTATTAACTTTTAAAAATTGTTGGTTATCAATTCATTTTTATACTTTTGAATCATAGCTGGTGATCCTACCGTGAGGCGACATGGATGTCGCCGTTGGGCGGGGGTACAGGACGTACCCTTCGCCCAATAGAAGATTTTTGTCACTTTTCATCTCTGAAAAGTGAGGCATCGCCTACGCAAAGGGATTTAAACTTTGAATTTAAGATGTGGCAGTGTAAGCTTTTATATAATTAAACAATATTATTTCATCATATGTTTGATTTAATTAAAAATATTAATTAAGAGAAATTATATTATTGTGTCTGATTTTTTTTGACAGGTTGACTATATTTGCCGTGCATTTTCTGTCATTGGCCTTAAAAATTAATCTTAGATCGAGGCATTTATCATTTTTTATACAAAGCAACTTCAAGAAAAACAACTTCAAGCAAAACGACTTTAAGCAAAAACATAGCTCGCTTGAGGAGATGTATTCTATTTTACTCAACTTTATAGCCTTAAACATCGGAGCAAAACGGCACTGTACTACAAGTTGTGCAATAAAATATCTAAGTTCATTGAGCCTAAAGTAATTTTAAAAAATACGCGCGATGCTGACTTTGTTCAGGCAATAACTCCAGTACCCGTTGTATTGCATCATTACGTTCAGGAAGACGACTAATAATTTTTAAAAGTGGGTCAATATCCTGAATTTGATAAATCAGATGACTTAAACGCGCATCGAAACAATCACGCCATGTGGTCAAGAAAGGGCTTTCTGATTTGGCCAAAAAACTTCCTTTGTAGAGTGAAAATGTACTGGCGAGAAAACCTGCATTGAGGGATTGTTCAGCTCTGGTAAAGTCGGTTTGAATCTCACAAACTAACTTATAAGGGCGCGATAAAATACAGTTAGGGAGCAAGGTGCGTAATTGTGACATTTCTGCTTTTAAGGTTTTTTCACTAATGTCCCGATCACCGTATAAGGCATAGTGCAGTTCATCTAGGTTAATACCCTCTGGGTGTAACACAAGAATGCATAGAATTTCAATTTGTCGATGGGTCAAAGTTAAAAGCTGTTGGTTAAATTGAACTTTGGGTGTACCAAAAACTTTGAGGTAAAGCATGTTTTTTTGTTCAAATTGAATCGCACGTTGAACCAACTCTGCGCAGCGCTCTACAGCCAATACACCCAGTGAAGTATGCTTCTTGTACTTGGTCGATAAATTAATCACACCATGAAATTGTCCAGATACAGGGTCAACAATCGGCGCGGCATAACAAACCCAATCCTGTACACTATTCATCTGATTTTCATGTGAATAAACACAGCTAGAGAGATGATTATTTAAGGCCAAACCAATCGCATTTGTACCGACAGCCTGTGTTGACCAATGTCCACCTTCGACAAAATGCACTTGTTCCGCCGAGGAGAGCATAGCACGGCTGCTCCATGTCCAAAGTAATGTGCCATGATGATCTGTGATTCCAATTGCCATTTCAGAATCATCTGCAATTTTTAGTAAATCCGCATAATTATGTTGAAGAGAACGACGAAACAGTGATGGTTCTGGTTCGGGAGGTAAAGCGAGAAGTGGCGCAGCAGTGACGGATTCGATATTGACAAAATGTGTGGTCTGTAAACGAAGCGCTTGTGGCTGTAATTGATTCAATAGCTTCATATCATATTCCTTTATGATGAATGGTTATGCCATTAATACCTTGTATTCTTTTTTATTAATTCATTTGTCTCACTTTAGAAGCTAATGTTTCACTTTGAAATGAGTTTTCTGCTCACAAATGTTAAATAAAGTTACCAATAAAAAGACAGCGTATTCTTTTTAGTACTCATTGTTTAATGTTTAGGCATCCATATTCACTTTAACACTGAATCATCCTAAATTTCTGTGGCAATGTTTTCACGTGTAAACGGCTTGGGTACAGGTTCGCCCTTGTATTGACGATCAGCAAAATAGCTGGAACGAACCATTGGCGCACTCCATATATTTTTAAACCCTAATAACTCACCATGTGCTTGATAATGTTCAAACTCTTTCAATGAAACAAAACGATGTATTGGGGCATGAGATTTAGATGGCTGTAAGTATTGACCAATGGTGACATAGTCCACCTGATAGTCACTGAGGTCATTCAGCAACACAATAACTTCTGCTTCGACTTCACCCAATCCCACCATCAAGCCACATTTCGTTGCGATGTCTGGGCGTAAATGCTTAAACCGTTTTAACAGTTCCAGTGAATGTTGATAATCTGAACCCGGACGCATTGCACGGTACAAACGAGGGACTGTTTCAATATTATGATTAAAAACATCTGGCGGGGTTTCGCTCAGAATGTTGAGGGCAACTTCTAATCTGCCTCGAAAATCAGGAACTAAAATCTCAATCAGCGTATCTGGGCTACTTTTACGGATTTCTCGAATACATGCAGCAAAGTGCTGAGCTCCACCGTCAAGAAGATCATCACGGTCTACTGAGGTAATCACCACATAGTTTAAATTTAGATTTTTAACGGTTTCTGCTAAATGTTTCGGTTCATCAGCATCTAAAATATTGGGGCGTCCATGGGCCACATCACAAAATGGGCATCGACGGGTACAAATATCTCCCATAATCATAAAGGTCGCTGTTCCACCACCAAAGCATTGTGGCAAATTGGGGCACGCGGCTTCTTCACATACGGTATGTAGTTTTTGTTGACGTAATAAATTTTTAATACGTTGCACCTCTTCAGGCTGGCTGATCTTGGCGCGAATCCATTCAGGCTTTTGTGGGATTTGTTCAGTACTGATAATTTTTACTGGAATACGTGCCAATTTATCTGCACCACGTAGTTTTTGTCCCGTGGTAACTGAAACTTTTAAATCCATTTTAAATAGTCCATTAAATAAAATAATTAAATATAAAATGACATTTTTATCTATGATGTCAAATATATTTAAAATATTTATCAATATAATAAAAGAGTGCAAAATATTAATATTATAAAATAAAGGTTGGTTAAAGGTTTGATTTTTTAAGTTTTTGAAAATTATAAAAATTTACAAATATTTTTTGCTTTATAAGGTACTGTT
This sequence comes from Acinetobacter sp. GW821-FHT01E09, assembly GCF_059422385.1. Lineage (NCBI taxonomy): Bacteria > Pseudomonadati > Pseudomonadota > Gammaproteobacteria > Moraxellales > Moraxellaceae > Acinetobacter > Acinetobacter sp. GW821-FHT01E09. The sequence continues at coordinate 3,501,120 of NZ_JBWKWU010000001.1, read as the reverse complement.
TTTAATATTTTTATTGTGTTTTATAAAGAAATATTTTTTTAGTCTAATATTAATTTTGAATGAAATAATTTTATATAAATATACGAATTTTAAACACCAGTGTTTGTTTTTAAATATATGGTTTTTACTTTTAACTGTGAACATGAAGGAATAAGTATATGCAATTAACGGAAGAGCAATTGCTAGCAGCATACAGACGGATGCGAGATATTCGTGAGTTTGAGGATCGACTTCACGATGAAAATAATACAGGTGATATTCCCGGATTTATCCATCTTTACAGTGGTGAAGAAGCGGTAGCCGTTGGGATTTGTGAAAATTTGACCGACAAGGATTTTATTACCTCAACCCATCGTGGTCACGGTCACTGCATTGCCAAAGGATGTGATATTCACGGCATGATGTTGGAAATTTTTGGTAAAGACGATGGTTTGTGCCGCGGCAAAGGCGGTTCAATGCATATTGCTGATTTAGACAAAGGTATGTTGGGAGCCAACGGTATTGTTGGTGGTGGGCCGCCTTTGGCAATTGGTGCTGCGTTAACCGCAAAAACCTTAAAGACGGGTGGAATTGGTCTGTCATTTACTGGGGATGGTGGTTCTAACCAAGGTTTGACCTTTGAAGCGATGAATATGGCTGTGGTTTTAAAACTCCCAGTGATTTTTGTTTTTGAAAATAATGGTTTTGGTGAAGGTACTGCGCATGATTATGCAGTCGGAAGCAAAGACATTGCAGGTCGTGCTGCGGCTTTTGGTATGCCTGCTGAAAAAGTAGATGGGACAGATTTCTTTGCTGTGTATGAGGTCGCCCAAAAAGCTATTGAACGTGCACGTCGTGGTGAAGGCCCAAGTGTGATTGAAACCATTACCAATCGTTTTTATGGACACTTTGAAGGTGACCCAGGACTGATTCGTTCAAAAGAAGAGCTCGATTATGTCAAAGAGCATAAAGATCCGTTGAAAATTTTCCGTGAAAAAGTCAAAGGCAAGATTGCTGAAACCACGCTGGATGCAATTGATGTTGAATCAAAAGCCAATGTCGATGCTGCTGTCGCAAAAGCACGTGCTGCCAATTATCCAGAACTTTCTCAACTTCTTACCGACGTTTATGTCTCTTACTAAAGGAATAGTAAAGCAATGCCAAATAAAAGTTATCGAAACGCGATTAAAGAAGCGATTGAATCAGAAATGCGCCGTGACCCAAGCGTGATTGTTGTCGGTGAAGATGTCCGTGGCGGGCATGGCGGTAAAAATACGGATGACAATAAACTCGAAGGCTTTGGCGGCGTACTTGGTGTCACCAAAGGGCTATGGACAGAGTTTGGCTCTGAGCGTGTGATCGATACCCCGATTACTGAATCTGCAATTATTGGAATGGCGGCAGGGGCTGCTGCAACAGGTTTACGACCTGTGGCTGACCTGATGTTTATGGACTTCTATGGCGTATGTCATGACATGTTGTATAACCAAGCGGCCAAATTTCGTTATATGTTTGGTGGAAAAGCCAAAGCGCCTTTGGTGGTTCGAGGCATGATCGGCGCAGGTTTTTCTGCTGCCGCACAACATTCACAATCCCCGTATAACGTGTTTGCTGCTGTACCCGGTTTAAAAGTCGTGGTGCCATCTAGTGCGTATGATGTAAAAGGCTTATTGATCCAAGCCATCCGTGATGATGATCCCGTAGTTTTTTGTGAACATAAATTGCTTTATGACATCAAAGGTGAAGTTCCAGATGAACCATATACCATCCCTTTTGGTGTAGCAAATTACACCCGTGAAGGAACCGATGTCACGATTATTGCACTAAGTTTAATGGTGCATCGTGCCAATGAAGTCGCGGATAAGCTTGCCAAGGAAGGGATTTCTGTCGAAGTTGTCGATCCACGCACCATTTCTCCATTGGATGAAGAAGGCATTTTAGAATCTGTCGCATCAACAGGGCGTGTGGTGATTGTTGATGAGTCTGCTGCCCGTTGTGGTTTTGGGCATGATGTAGCTGCATTGATTGCACAAAAAGGCTTTCATTATCTCAAAGCACCCATTGAACTGGTGACACCACCGCATTCACCTGTGCCATTTTCACCAGTATTAGAAAAACAATGGCTACCAAGTGTAGAACGTATCGAACAGGCTGTACGTAAAACGTTGGAGGCTTAGGATGAGCGAAATTAAAACTTTAGAAATCCCAAAATGGGGTTTGTCGATGGAAGAGGGCACCATTGCCCAATGGTTGATTCAAGCAGGCGAGCAGTTTAGTAAAGGGCAAGAAATTTGTGAAATTGAAACCACAAAAATTGTCAATGTCCTTGAAGCACCGTTTGATAGTACCTTACGTAAAATCATTGCCAATAATGGCGATACTTTAGTGGTCGGCGGGATCATTGCAATTTGTGCAGATGCGCAAGTTTCTGATGCTGAAATTGATGCCTTTGCTCAATCTTTGGCTGGTGCACCTATTGTCAATGAAAGCAAAACTGTTGAAGTGGTTACTGAAAAGCAGACGGCAACTCAGCCTGAAACCAAGACACAAGCTGTGCCTAAACAGAATCGTACTGAGCAGGTATCAAAAGCTGTTGCCCAAAATGGCTATGTAATTCCTGCTGCATTACAAGGTTACCAACATGTTGAGGATGTTTTTGCAACACCGCATGCCTTGAAATTGGCTGAAAAGCATCAAGTGAATTTGGCGCTGGTTTCAGGCTCAGGGCGTGAAGGTCGTATCAGTGTGCAAGACATTCAAACCGTAGTTCAAGCTGCGGGTGGATCATGGCCCGATATTCGACAGCAACCGAGTGGTAAAGTGGCGAAATCTAAAGCAGATGATAGCCAAGTGTTGGCAACACCAGTTGCACGTCGTTTAGCCAAACAATGGGGCATTAATTTACATGACTGCCGAGCCTCAGGCTCCAGAGGGCGTATTTGTAAGGAAGATGTTGAAGCAGTTTATCAGCGTGAAAACCCTGCACCTGCCCAAAACAGCGCTGATGTAACACTGACAGAAACTGCCAAGGTAACCACCATTGCGATGAATGGTATGCGTAAAGCCATTGCTTCACGCTTACAGGCAGCAAAACGTAATGCACCACACTTCCGTTTAACCGTAAATTTAAATGTAGATGCCATTCAGGGATTACGTCAGCAGATTAATGCCACTGTGCCGCAAGTGAAATTGTCAATCAATGACATGCTGATTAAAGCGGCAGCAGCTGCATTGATCAAAGTGCCACAGGTCAATGTTCAGTTTGATGAAGAGAATCAGCAGATTTTGCAGTTCGATCAGGCGGATATCTCTGTTGCCGTAGCGATTGAAAATGGCCTTATCACTCCAATCATTAAAGCTGCCAATACCAAGTCTTTGGCACAAATTTCCAATGATATGCGTGATCTTGCAACACGTGCCAAAACTGGCAAATTGGCGCCTGATGAATTTCAGGGCGGTAGTTTCAGTATTTCGAATTTAGGTATGCTCGGCGTTCAACAGTTTGACGCGATTATTAACCCTCCCCAAGGTGCGATTTTAGCTTTAGGTGCAGCAGAAAAACGGGCAATAGTTGAAAATGAGAGCATCGTGATTCGACAGATGGTGACCGCGACCTTGTCCTGTGATCATCGGGTGATTGATGGTGCGTTAGGCGCACAGTTCTTGGCAGCATTTAAGCAGTTTGTTGAAAATCCTGCATTGATTTTGGTGTAGGAGCATGAGCATGTCAGACACACAATTTGATCTTATTGTGATAGGCGCTGGTCCAGGAGGCTATGTGGCTGCGATTCGTGCAGCCCAACTGGGCTTAAAAACCGCCATTGTTGAAAAACAGCATTTGGGTGGCATTTGCCTGAATTGGGGCTGTATTCCAACCAAAGCTTTATTGAGTGGCGCGGCACTTGCACAGCAATTTAAACATTCACAACAGTTTGGTTTTTCTTTGGGCGCGATTGATTTTGATATCCAACAACTGGTACGTCATAGCCGTCAGGTGTCTGAACAGTTGGTACAAGGGATTGGCCAATTACTGAAAAAGAATCAAGTTACTGTTTTTAATGCAAGCGCTCAATTTATCGCGAAAGAACGCTTAGAATTGACTGATACAAAGGGTCAAAAACAACAGATTTCTGCACCGCATATTATTGTGGCAACGGGTGCTAGAGCCGCCAATTTAGCGCATGTTCCTGTCGATGGACAGCATGTATGGAGTTATAAAGAGGCCTTAATCCCAGAACAATTGCCGAAATCACTTCTGGTGATTGGTTCAGGGGCCATTGGCAGCGAGTTTGCCAGTTTATATCAGGACTTAGGTTGCCAAGTCACCTTGGTTGATATTGCCAAACAGATCCTACCCAGTGAAGACCTTGAAGTTGCCAAATATGTGCAAAAGCAATTTGAACAGCATGGCATGACGGTTTTGACTGAAGCGGCTGTACAAAACATCGAAATCGACAAAGACCAAGTGCATTGTCATGTTGAAACTGCAACCGGTCTACAAACCATCACTGTTGAAAAGGTCCTTTCTGCAATCGGTGTGCAACCCAACACTCAAAATCTGGGTTTAGAAAGATTGGGTATTGAGTTTGAGCATGGTTTTATCAAAGTTGATCCGTGGTGTAAGACCAATGTGGTTGGAGTGTATGCCATTGGTGATGTCGCAGGTGCGCCATGCTTGGCACATAAAGCCAGTCATGAAGCAATTTTATGTGTGGAGAAAATTGCTGGGCTGACGCATGTACATGCTTTAGATCGTAGCCAAATTCCAGGGTGTATTTTTACCCATCCGCAGGTGGCAAGTATTGGGCTAAGCGAGCAAAAAGCCAAAGCAGCAGGTTTTACAATCAATGTAGGTAAATTCCCTTTACAAGCTAATGGTAAAGCTTTGGCTTTAGGCGAGACCACAGGATTTGTAAAAACTATTTTTAATCAAGAAACAGGGGAATTGTTGGGGGCACACATGGTGGGTCATGAGGTCACTGAACATATTCAGGGCTTTGCCATCGCTAAATATTTAGAAGCCACTGATGAAAGCCTAGCACAGGTGATTTTCCCACATCCTACGTTATCTGAGGCGATGCATGAGTCGGTTTTATCGGCAATGCAACGTGCAATCCATATTTAAGGAGTCGCAACATGCCTAGAGGTCTAAACAATAAAGTCGCATTAATTACAGGTGCCGCACAGGGCATAGGACGCGGTATTGCTTTACGCTTGGCACAAGAGGGCGTACATATTGCCTTGGTTGATCTTCACCAAGAAAAGTTAACTGCTGTTCAGCAAGAGATTCAAGCATTTGGGGTAAAAGCCACCACATTTATTGCAGATGTTGCTGATCCTGTACAAATCAGCAGTGCGATTGATCATGCAGAATCGACATTAAATGGCTTTGATATCATTATTAATAATGCAGGGATTGCCCAAGTCCAAGCCTTGGCGGAGGTGAGTCCAGATGAATTTAATCGGATTATGAATATCAATGTAGGTGGTGTGCTGTGGGGGATTCAGGCCGCTGCTGATAAATTTAAACAGCGCCAACATTCTGGCAAAATCATCAATGCATGTTCGATTGCTGGGCATGAAGGTTTTGCCTTGCTTGGTGTCTATTCAGCCACTAAATTTGCCGTTCGTGCCTTAACTCAAACTGCAGCAAAAGAATATGCCAGTGCTGGTATCACGGTAAATAGTTACTGTCCCGGTGTAGTCGGTACAGATATGTGGGTGGAGATAGATCAACGTTTTGCTGATATCACTGGTACACCCGTTGGTGAAACTTATCAGAAATATGTGGATGGAATTGCTTTAGGACGTGCCGAAACCCCAAATGATGTTGCCGCATTGGTTGCTTTTCTAGCCAGTGAGGATGCTGATTATATTACTGGACAGTCAATTTTGACCGATGGCGGAATGGTTTATCGTTAATACTGGAATGAGGAATGCATCAATGAAAGCAGCTCGTTTTTATGATAAAGGGGATATCCGTATTGAGGATATTCCAGAACCACAGGTACAACCAGGAACTGTTGGAATCCAAGTCGCATGGTGTGGTATTTGTGGCACAGATTTACATGAATTTATCGATGGTCCAATTTTTATTCCTCCGTGTGGTCATCCGCACCCGATTTCGGGTGAAGCTGCACCCGTGACCATGGGGCATGAGTTTTCAGGTGTGGTGTACGCTGTAGGGGATGGCGTGGATGATATTCAGGTGGGGCAACATGTTGTGGTTGAGCCTTATATCATTGCTGATGATGTTCCGACTGGACCACATGACAATTATCACTTGTCAAAAAATATGAATTTTATTGGTCTAGGTGGTCGCGGTGGTGGGCTATCTGAAAAAATTGCGGTACAACGCCGTTGGGTACATCCCATTTCTGACCAAATTCCCTTGGATCAAGCCGCATTGATTGAACCTTTATCTGTCGGACATCATGCTTTTGTAAGAAGTGGAGCACAGTCAGGTGATATTGCCTTGGTTGGTGGAGCGGGCCCGATTGGATTGTTATTGTCTGCAATTTTAAAGGCCAAAGGCTTAACAGTCATCATTACCGAGCTCAGTGCAAAACGTAAAGAAAAAGCCTTAGAAGCAGGTGTTGCCGACTATGTGCTAGATCCGTCTCAAGTGGATGTTGTGGCTGAAGTAATGAAAATTACCCAAGACCGTGGAGTGGATGTGGCTTTTGAATGCAGTAGTGTCAATAAGGTCATGGATACACTGGTGGCAGCCATGAAACCGACCGGTGTGGTGGTGATAGTCTCAATCTGGAGTCATCCTGCAACGATTAATGTGCATAGTGTGGTGATGAAAGAGCTGGATATTCGCGGCACGATTGCCTATGTCAATGATCATCAAGAAACCATTCGCTTGGTTGAGCAAGGTAAAATTAATTTAGAACCTTTTATTACCCAAAGAATTGCTTTAGATGATTTGGTTTCGCAAGGCTTTGAAACCTTGATTCATAACAACGAATCTGCGGTTAAAATTATTGTGCATCCCTAGTAAATTGAGTGTGTCTTTATTGAATGCCAATATTGAGTCAGCAAGCAAATAATGAAAATGATCTGTGAACAAATATGAATGTTGTTCACAGATCGGTTTAAGCTGATTTCTGCTGTTGTATTAAGAGTTATTATCACTGAGCTTAACGTTGCTTTGTGAAGCCTTATTCTCTGATGCTTGATGAGCGCCCCAATTAAACTTTTGTGCACAAATCCCAAGACCTACGATAAGTAAGGCCAGTACACTGGTATATGCAACTTCTTTAAAATAAGTTCCTTCAATAACCATTGTAATTAATGCACCAATAATAAAGACAATCACCAGATAGGTCAGCCAAGGAAATAACCACATTTTAAATGGAATATGTTCACCTTCGGCTTCGAGTTTTTTACGTAACTTTAATTGTGAAAAAGCAATTGCGAGATATACATAGAGGGATACTGTACCTGTTGTCAGCATGAGTACATCATAAATATTCATACTTTCAGTCGCGGTAAAATAAACGGCAACGAATGAAAACAGACTCGAAAAAATGACGCCAATCCATGGGCTGTTATTACGATTGGTCAATGCAAAGCTCTTCGGTGCATCTCCTCGTTTAGAAAGCGAATATACCATGCGAGAACAGGTGTAAAGCGCCGAGTTAAAGCAACTACATACTGAGGTCAAGACCACAAAATTGACAATATGACGTGCTTCAGGAATACCCAGTGCTGTTAGGGTTACACTGTATGTCCCCCAAGTTGGATCTTTTAATAAAGGGTTGTTATGTGGAATTAAGCAAACAGTAATCAACATTGAGCCGACATAAAATAAAATGATCCGCCATACGATTGAGTTGGATGCTTTACGGATTTCTTTGGCTGGATTTTTGGTTTCAGCGGCTGCAACAGTCACAATTTCTGCGCCCATATAGGCAAACATTACACCGAGCAAGGCAGTAATGACTGAAGAAAAGCCATTTGGCATAAACCCTTCAGCTGTTAAATACGTAACACCACCGACCATTGCGGCATCGCCCCAAGGCCATATATGCAAGATGGCTAAACTTCCGATCACCAAGAATAGAATAATGGCAATGACTTTGATTAAGGCAAACCAAAACTCAAATTCGCCATAGTTTTTAACATCGCGTAAATTAATCCAAACTAAACTTACAATAACAAGGAGCATATAGCCCCAAATGGGAATAAATGGAAACCAGTTATTGAGAATTTTGCCTGCAACAAAGGCTTCCCATCCCATCAGTAAAGTCCAAAAGGACCAATACAGCCAGCCAATCGAAAATCCAGCCCAACGACCAATGGCACGGTCTGCGTAAGTTGAAAATGAGCCACTGTCAGGATTCAGTACTGCCATTTCACCCAGCATACGCATGATCAGTAGAACCAATAATCCGCCGAAAGTGTAGGCAAGGATTGCAGCTGGTCCTGCATCGTAGATCACATTTCCAGAGCCAACAAATAATGCACCGCCAATAACACCGGCAATCGAAATCATAGTGAGGTGGCGGGATTTAAGTCCATTTTTTAAGCCTTGTGGCGAATCTAGCTTGGAAGCAGATTGATTTCCAGTCATATTATTTCCCTTAATATCAAGCATATAATTGCAGTTGAGCGCTATGCTATTTTTTAATGATCTATCCTTTGAAATGCAGCTAAATGATTAAGCACTGAATGAAGATGAGGTTAACTTTGCTCAATCGCATATTTTGTAAACAGGGGAAGGATTACCCTTTGGCGACTAAACTGTTTACATACTTTTTATGTATTCGATTAATTTGGCTTTTTTGTTATCAGGTGACGAGAGCCACTTTTTATCTATTCAAAGGAGCCAATTATTTTAAAAATGTGAAAAGGGCGAGGAAAAAAATGTACAGAAAAATCAAGTTGCTCAATAAAATGAACAATATTCTATGGTTGTGTTGAGGTTTTAAAGCGGGTAAAAATGAAGTTAAACTTTAAAATGAAATTTTAATGGATCTCTGATTTTTTAATGATTGAGCGTCGGAATACCAACATCACGTAAGCATTTCAGTAAAATACCGAAAGCGACAAAAATGGCTTGTTCATTAACACAGGCGAAACCGAGCAATAGACCTTTCTGTTGAGTAGAGTATTGTTTTGTATAGTATTGTGACAGTGCTCTGACTTTTACCCCTTGATCAAGCGCGTTCGATGCAATCAAGACATCATCACTGTGACTTGGTAATTTTAAAATAAGGTGTAAACCTGCTGCTGTATTGTATTCATGTAGGAAATCTTGACCTAAATGACGGTAAATTAAATCAATTAAAAATGCATGGCGTTTGCTATAAAGTAAACGCATACGTCGAATATGTGCGCCATAATGCCCCTCACGAATAAACTCAGCCAATACTTTTTGATCGATTAGATGTCCACCTCGATAGAGCTCTGCTGAGACGATGCGTAATGGTGAAAACAGTTTTTTGGGCACGACCAAATAACCAATACGTAGCGCTGGATAAATGGTTTTACTGAATGTTCCCATGTAAATGACGGGTGAATCTGGTTCTAAGCCTTGTAAAGAGGGATAGGGTTGTCCTGAAAATCTGAACTCACTGTCATAATCATCTTCAACAATCCAGCATTGATGTTGACGTGCAAACGCGATCAGCTGTTTTCTGCGTTCAAGACTTAGATGTGAACCCAATGGATACTGGTGAGATGGCGTAACGAAGATCAGCTTAGGCGGGCATTGAGGATGAAGGTCTGGAATAATCCCATCTTGGTCAACTGGCAGTGAACGTAAATTAACCCCATTAATGCGTAGAATATTGCGGGCTCCCCAATAAGCCGGGTCTTCGATCCAAACTTCATCACCGATATCAGTCAAGGTCCGCGAAACTAAATCAATAGCTTGGTGGGTACCTTCGGTAATGATGATTTGGTCTGCATCACATTGAACTGAACGCGCAATTTTGAGGTATTCCGCGAGTTCCTGACGTAGCTCCAAACTGCCACCAGCATTGCTATAAATTAATTGATTAATTTCTGGTTCACGGCTTAAACGGGTCTGAATTCGGCTAAAAATATGATGCGGAAATTCAGTTACATCAGGTTCGCCTGGTACAAATGCCCCCCATTGATAGGGTGATGCAGCGGAATAGCCGATTAAGTAAGAACCACGTTGAGATAAGCTGTAACTTTGCTGAGATTTTTTTTCTTGAATGGGCTGATGGGGATTTTCTGCTTTAACTAAAAAAGATTCAGGTAATTCGTCTGCGACCCAAGTCCCTTGTCCAGTACGGGCATTTACATAACCTTGTGCTTGTAATTGTTCATACGCGCTTAACACGGTATTGCGAGAAACTTTAATTTCTTTTGCCAAGTCACGCGATGCAGGTAAACGGGTTTTAGGTGCCAATACACCATCAATTATGGCATTGCGTAAGCAGCGAAATAGCCGTAACTGCAAGGTTCCATCGATATCTTGCTGCAATCGTTGTAGTAAATAATCTCCAAGCAAGCTACGCAATTGGCTCTCTCCTACAAATTGAAAATGGCTCTCGTGGGCACACTGTCAACACGTGCAAAATGATCTAGTCAGACCATGATTGTTAAAAAATTGCTTCATCTCTGGCTGAAAAATAGCAACCCGTAAATGGCAGAAAAAAATATACACAGATCTGACTAAAAGCCCAAGCAAAAAAATCAAGCTTATTTTTTAGCTCAGATTGTGCTGCTAAAACTTAGGGAATCGTAAATATCAACAAGGCTACATCATTTTTAGTTTTTTGCAGTCGCGAGGAAATGCGTCTACATACAAAAATAGGATCATATAATGAACAAGATAGTGAGCGATTTTACACATAAGCAACAAGGGGCAATTACTTGGAATAATGATCTTCAGCCATCTGCATATTTTGATGCACTTAGCGAAGATCAATTTAGCAAAAAGAGAGGTATGCTGAACTGCCAGAAGTGGAGTCTAAGGCCTGATATTCCAGTAAAATTGATTTTGTTGGTTACGCTGCTCAGCGTAATGACGGTATCTACGGCTATTTATGCTGAGGATCTTTCTTGGGGAAATGCTGATACGGCATTGGGGAAACTGACGGTGTCAGGGTGGGTACGTGCGAATTACCAAGATAAAGATTATTCGGACAGTGACCATAAATTAAAGTTTAACGCTGCGAAACTCGATTTAAAATATGATGCCAAGACCTTGTTTGGTGGCGTGGAATATCGCTGCTATCAAAATGATACCTTGTGTGATTTTTCAACTTTGGTCAATGCCAATCTTGGTTATAAGTTAAGTGATACGAGCAGGATTAGGCTTGGACTACAGGATATGCCTTTTGGTATAGGTCGTTTCTGGACCAGTAGTTGGTACGGGAGTTTATTGGACAATGCCGGTTTAGAAGATGTGCATAATTTAGGAATCAATTGGCAGCAGCAACTCAGCACCAATACTGTTTTGGACTTGGCTTATTTTGCTCGTGATGGTGGAAGTTTTGCAGGAGGTGGTGGAGATTCAGCGCGTTATGCAGCCAATTATGTTGAGCCTGAAAATACAACGACAGAGAATATCGAAGAAAAAAATATGTGGGTTGCACGGATTAATCAGAAAATTCAGTTCGATGATTATCCTGTTCAATTCAATGTAGGGGGATCGTATTGGTATTCGGATTTGGAAAATAATAGTAATGGGCAAACGGGTCATCGTCATGCATGGAATGTTTTTGGTCGCTTAAATTACCAAAAGGCGAATTTAACCTTGACCGCTGGGCAGAATCGTAGTGATACCAAGTCATTAAACGCTACAGATTATACAACGGTTGGTTCATTTGAATCTAAATATTTTGTTGCCAACAAAAGCAACTACTATGTAGCGAATATTGATTATCATATCAATGATTTTTATAGAGATTATGATATTACCCCTTATTATAGCTATACCGTGTTTGATAAAAATAAGTCAGATTTTGCCACATCAACCCGGCAAATCCTCGGTGCACATATGGACATAAAGCAATTTTCGTTAGCAGCAGAATATATCGTGGGGAAAAATGATGTATTTATTGGTGGTGATGCCAATTCTCTAGCAAAGGGCGATGCATCGGGGCAGAGTAAACTCCTTAATTTACTGTTTATTTATAGTTTTTAGTTTTTTCGCATAACTTAAACAATGGCACCTTTTAAAAGGTGCCATTTTTTTATCAGCTAATTTTAAAGCTAAGATTTATCCGTATTTATTGAATTTTAATTTTTTAAAAAATAGAGCAAGTGTATACATTGGCTCTCTCGCACTTAATTAAAGTGGCTCTCGTTTCATACCCATAAAAGCGCACAATAAGACAAATCAACATGTCATTTGCATATCATCAATTGGGTGATATGGATGCTGAAATTTTATCATGTATGAATCAAGATTGAGGATATAAAATGGACAGTAAACACTCTGCTTTGAATACGCGTAAACAGCAGGCAACACCTCGAGGAGTTGGTGTCATGTGTCAATGGTATGCGGAGAAAGCAGAAAATGCGACAATTTGGGATCTTGAAGGCAATCAATTTATCGATTTTGCTGGTGGAATTGCGGTACTAAACACAGGTCATCGTCATCCTAAAATTATTGCTGCTGTTACTGAACAATTAACAAAATTTACCCATACAGCATATCAAGTTGTACCTTATGAAAGTTATGTATCTCTTGCCGAGCGTATTAATCAACGCGCCCCGATAGATGGTCCTGCAAAAACTTCATTCTTTTCTACGGGCGCAGAAGCTGTAGAAAATGCAGTAAAAATTGCCCGTTCATATACACGTCGCCACGGTATTGTAACTTTTGGAAATGGATTCCATGGTCGCTCATTTATGACCATGGCAATGACAGGTAAAACAGCACCTTATAAACGTGATTTCGGTGTGATGCCTGGAGGCGTTTTCCATGCGCGTTATCCAGTGGCGTCGAAAGGCATTACGATTGATGACGCAATTCAAAGCATTGAAGATATTTTTGCTGAAGATATTGCTGCACATGATGTGGCTGCAATTGTACTTGAACCTGTGCAAGGGGAAGGTGGCTTCAATGTGGCCCCAGCGGAATTCTTAACGCGTTTACGTGCACTATGTGACTTGCATGGTATTTTGCTGATCGCAGATGAGGTTCAGTCTGGTTTTGCACGCACAGGCAAATTATTTGCTATGAATTACTATGAAACTAAAGCTGACCTCATCACTATGGCAAAAAGCTTAGGTGGTGGTTTCCCTATCTCAGGTGTAGTTGGTCGTGCTGATGTGATGGATGCACCGAATCCTGGCGGGTTAGGCGGTACTTATGCGGGCAGTCCAATTGCGGTTGCTGCAGCACATGCAGTTATTGATGTTATTGAAAGTGAAAATCTATGTGATCGCGCCAATGTATTGGGTGCTGAGTTGGTTTCAGTATTAAATACAATTAAGGCCACCACCAGCATTGTTACCGATATTCGCGCTTTGGGTTCAATGGTTGCAATTGAACTAGAAACAGCTGAACAAGCAAAAGCTATACAGACGCATGCAATGGAAAATGGCTTACTGATTTTAACTTGTGGCCGCAATGGTAATGTCATTCGTTTCTTATACCCATTAACAATTCCAACAGCGCAATTCAAAGATGGTCTCGCTATTTTAAAACAAGGGTTTGCAACGCTGGTTGCAGCATAACTGGTTGCATCATAAGAAATGGGAGATTGAAATGCTTCAAGATCATTTGAAATATTTATTACAGCATGCAGATATTCACTTTGAACAACCGTTAAATGGTGGTTACATCGAAGTGAGTGATGCTGCAACTCATGTGCCATTAGCATGGGTGAAAGCATATGATCGTCAGGCGGTCGAACAAGCAATTATCCGTTCACAAGCTGCACAAAGAATGTGGAAAGCAAAAACAGCCTTGCAGCGTGCGGATGTGTTGTGGGCATGGTACAACTTGATTTTGCAAAATCAGGAGCAACTCGCACAAATTTTGACCGCAGAGCAAGGTAAGCCTTTGTTGGAAGCACGTGGTGAAATTACTTATGCGGCATCATTTATTCGCTGGTTTGCCGAACAGGCGCGTCGTATTGATGGTGAGGTACTGACCCCAACACAGCCAAATCAGCGTTTGCTGGTTATTAAGCAAGCGATTGGGGTAACAGCTGCGATTACGCCATGGAATTTCCCTGCGGCGATGATTACCCGTAAAGCTGCGCCTGCCATTGCTGCGGGTTGTTCGATGCTGGTTAAGCCTGCGGAGCAAACGCCATTAACTGCGTATGCTTTAGAAGTCTTGGCAGTGCAAGCGGGTTTGCCACAAGATGTATTGCTTCATATCAGTGGTGATGCAATTGAAGTTGGTAAAACACTGTGTGAAAGTGATACTGTTAAAAAGTTGAGTTTTACGGGTTCAACTCAAGTGGGCCGTATTTTAATGCAACAGTGTGCGCCAACAATCAAAAAATTATCACTGGAGCTTGGTGGCAACGCACCAGTACTGGTTTTTGATGATGCCAATCTGGAACAAGCCGTACAAGGCATTATGCTGAGTAAATTCCGCAATAGTGGTCAGACCTGTGTTTGCGCGAATCGTATCTATGTACAAGATGGTATTTACGATGCATTGGCTGAAAAATTGACGGCTGCTGTGGCGAACTTACAAGTTGGCGATGGTCGTCAAGAAGGCTCAACTCAAGGCCCTTTAATTGATGAAGATGCTGTTGCTAAAGTGCAATCACATATTGCAGATGCAATCAGCAAAGGGGCACAGATTAAAATTGGCGGAAAACGTTCAAGTTTAGGCGGAACTTTCTTTGAGCCGACGGTGTTAACTGAGGTGACTCAAGACATGCACGTTGCAAAACAAGAAACCTTTGGTCCTTTGGCTGCATTATTCCGTTTCAGCAATGAAGAACAAGTTGTGGCAATGGCAAATGATACGGAGTTTGGACTGGCGACTTATGTGTTTACACAGAGTTCAGCACGTCAATGGCGTGTAGGTGAAGCATTGGAATATGGCATGGTTGGTATTAATACTGGTGCTATTTCAAATGAAGTTGCGCCATTTGGTGGAATTAAACAATCAGGTCTGGGACGTGAAGGTTCTAAATTTGGTATTGATGAATATCTCGAAATGAAATATCTATGTGTGGATTTATCTGCATAAATACGTTCTTTTCATCATGCTTTTTAAAAATCAGTCTTGTCCATTCAAGACTGATTTTTTTAATTTAGGGAAAATTTAATTTGTAGCTTCGCCATTGCACAATGAGCTTAGCGAATCAGCTGTTCAAGACAGCCTGAATCTATAAAGTCTTATATCTGGTTATTTTAAATCATCTCTTTGATTGATCATGGTTAGTGCCCCAATGATTAATGCTTCCATACTCTGGATAAATTCCGCCTCCATTTCTGCTTCTTCAGCGGCACGTTGTGTGTCTTTAATCGGTTCTTTACCCGCCACAGAATAAATCGTATCTGCAACCGCGATACAGTGAAATGCAATGGTTGCATTTAACCAGCCTGCCTGCTTTTCAGAAAGAGAATAAGCCGCCGCAACTTGATGATGATGTTTTTCAATTTTGGCAATCATCGAAGGTGTAGATGCCATGCGACGAATTAAATAGGGGGTAAAACCAGGGTTGGACTTCACCAGTTCCCGAATTGAATGCATAAATTCAAACAGATATTGTTTTAATGGAATCGGATTTTTTTCTAAAGGCTGCGGTATTTCCCAACGAATAAAAATTTCTTCTGCAATCAAATATTTGAGGTCTTCTAAACTGGCAATATGTTTGTATAACGCCATATGACTGACCCCAAGTGCAGCTGCAACGCCAACAAATGTAAGGTTCAATAAACCGATCTCAATCCCAGCATTCATGATGCGTTCATGGGTGATGGTACGTGGGCGACCGCGAGAAGACGGTTTGCTCAGAGAAGACATATTTATTCCGTAAAAATTAATTTTTTAATGTTGCCATGTGAATGGATGAGGGTCAAATCGTTTACTTTGCTTAATTAGTTTACTACAATGCAACTAAATCTATTGATATTAATTCTCATTATTGTTTGATGGCATATCTAGCGAAGTTTTAGGCAGAATCAACTGACCAAAAGCGAATGGATATGAACGATCAGACACAGGATTTTTACTGTTATGTGTGCAAGTCATGTAAAAGAAGTTCAGGCTCAGTATTCAAATCCATTGAATTTTATATTGCATCCAATTCGGCTCAAGTTAATTTTGGCTTCGGTCACAGCAGCGGTTGGTTCAATGCTCACCTTGGTGCCTTTGATCGCGATTACATGGGTGATCAGTACTATATTTACCGAAGTAACCACACTTGGTGGAGCACAACAGGGTGACGATAAAATCCTATGGATGATGTTACTCAGTATCGGGTGTTTGTTGCTCGGCATGCTTTTGTTGACTGTCAGTGAGTTAATCGCGCATTTGGCTGATCATGAAATTACTGGGCAATTGCAAAGCAATATAACCCAGCATCTGACCCAAGTTCCTTTGGGCTGGTTTACAGGCAGAAGTTCGGGAGAAGTTAAACAAATCATGCAGGATGACATTGGTCTACTGCATAGTTTAACTGCACATTTTTATCCCGCTGTTGGACGTGCATTCGGCACAATTAGTGTTGCTGTAATTTTTCTATTGATGATGGATTGGCGTATGGCAATTTTAGCATTGTTGCCATTTTTAGGCTTTGTCATATTTTTACGTAAGGCCATGCGTGCCAGTGGAAATAATATTCAGCAATTTGCCACTCAGCTGGGTCAGATCAATAGTGCCACTGTTGAATTTATCCATGCGATACCCGTCGTCAAAACCTTTGGCAAAACTGGTCAGGCTTCACAGGGCTATCAGCAGGCCGTTCATTCCTTTGCAGATGCTTTTCGAATATTTACTCGTCCCTTAGTCAAATCTATGGCGCATGCCCATGCGATGATTTCACCGATCACCATCTTAGGTGTTGTACTGCTGAGTGGAACACTATTGATTTCTTTGGGTTGGCTTAAACCCATAAATTTACTGCCTTTTATGTTGATTACACCAACCATCTGTGCCCCTGTTTTATTGTTGCATACCTTATTACATGATCTACAGGCCAGTCAGGCTGCCGCGCAGCGAATTTTGGCATTATTGGATACACCAGTATTGCCAATGGCTATAGGAAATCCAAAATTACAGATTAAAGACAGCAGTATTGATTTTCATCAAGTCAGCTATGGCTATACAGCGCAGCATCAAGTGCTATCGGATCTGAATTTTTCACTTAAGTCTGGAACCATCACTGCAATTGTCGGTCCATCGGGTGCAGGGAAGTCAACCATTGCTCAGCTGTTGCTTCGCTTTTTTGATCCTGTTGCAGGAAAGATCATGCTTGGTGGCGTAGATCTACGCGATATTCAAACCACCACACTTTATCAACAGATCGGATTTGTTTTGCAGGATACCCGTCTCATTCATGCCAGTGTACGTGACAATATTGCACTCGGACGTCTAAATGCTAGCCAACAAGAAATAGAACACGCAGCAAAGGCGGCAAATATTCATGATCGAATTATGGCGTTGCCGCAGGGCTATCAATCTATTGTGGGGAAAGATGCCCAGTTGTCAGGAGGGGAACGACAAAGGATCAGTATTGCCAGAGCAATTTTACTGGACCCCCCGATATTGGTGCTGGACGAGGCCACAGCTGCCGCTGATATTGAAAATGAAATTGCAATTCAGGATGCACTTTCAAAATTTGCTCAAGGTCGAACCCTTTTAGTTATTGCACATCGTTTAGATACCATTATGAATGCTGACCAAATTCTTGTCCTTGATCAAGGACAAATTGTTGAACAGGGGACCCATGAAGCGTTGTTCGCTCAGCAAGGTTTATATCACCAATTATGGTCCTATACCGAAAAGCATGTTCACACGCAAATGGGAGAAGCATCATGCTAAAAACCTTTTCTCAATTGCTGGGTGATGATGTCACTATTCTTCACCGTTATCTGGCGATGGCAGTTGTATATGCTGTGTTTTGTGGCCTGAGCTTGATCATGTTGGCGTTGATTTTGTCTCAATTGATGCTTGCTAATCTTGATCAAATGGCGCTTTGGCTGATCTTATTATTTTTTGCAATCATCCTGTGTTGGTGTCTTCGCCGCGTAGTGGAGCAAATGGGAATTGCGGTTGGTATTGCTGTTTTAGAAAATGCCCGTCTGCGTTTGGGGCATCATGCCGCAAGTCTACCAGTCGGTTGGTTTACCCAACAAAATACCACTCAATTCAATCATCTTGTCACTCAAGGCATGATGTCGGTTGCACAATTACCAGCACACGTTTTTACCCCTGTGATTAGCAGTGTGATCACGCCTTTGGTCATTGTCATCGCATTGTTATGTATACATGGTGTGTTCGGCTTAATTGCATTGGTTGCGCTTCCGTTGATTGTGCTGGTCTTTAGATTGACCAGCAAAATTGCTCGTTTTACAGATGAGCGATACCAACAGAGTTTTGCTGAAACAAGCCAACGTATGGTGGAGTTCGCGCAAGCTCAATCCGTTTTACGTGCTTTTAATGGTGAAGGTCGTAGCACCCGATTTATTCATCAAGCTGTAGACCAGCAACGACATTTCGGTTTAAAGCTTATTTTAATGTCGTCCTTATCTGCGGTATTGAATAGCTGGGCCATTCAAATTGTGTTTGCGCTATTTTTGATTGTTACGGTGTTTTGGCTAAACATCCACAGCGCAAATCAGCTCTTATTGGCAGACATTGTTAACATTACCGTTTCACTGCTCCTCGTTTGTCGATTTATTGACACCTTGCTTGAGGTTGCAAGCTATAGCGAAGTATTGCGTAGTGCAGGCAGTCAACTTGAAGCCATACAACAGATTTTTAACGCCAAAGCATTAGCACAAGTTGAGATTTCTAAAAGCCCCAATGATGCATCGATTGAATTTAAAAATGTTCAATTCCGTTATGCAGAGGATGAGCCTGATGTCTTAAAGGGTGTGGATTTATATATCCCTTCAGGCAGTATGATGGCGCTGATAGGTGCTTCTGGTTCTGGAAAAACCACTTTAGCCAAGCTCGTTGCTCGTTTTTTTGATGTCAATCAAGGGCAAGTGCTGTTAGGTGGGGTGGATGTCAAGCAATTACGTTATGAACAACTGACTACACAGATCAGTCAAATCTTCCAAGACAACTATTTGTTTTCGGGCTCGATTGCTCAGAATATTCGTATGGGTAAAGCCAATGCAACCGATGAACAGGTGATGCAGGCAGTCCAGCAAGCGGGCATCACAGAAATGCTGGCGCGCCTTCCTGATGGTCTTGAAAGCATGGTGGGAGAGGGTGGTGTACGACTATCAGGCGGTGAACGACAACGGATTACCATTGCACGCGCATTGATTAAAGACGCACCTATTCTTTTGGTGGATGAAGCAACTGCTGCTTTAGATGCAGAAAATCAGGCGATTATTTGTGAATTGCTGAATCGCTTACGGGGTCAAAAAACAATATTGGTGATCGCACATCAACTCTCGACAATTGCTGCTGCAGATCACATCGCGGTATTGGAAAAAGGCCGAGTGATTGAGCAGGGAACACCCGCACAATTACGCTTGTTGCATGGACATTATGCCCGTTATTTAGCGCAGGGGCAGGCGGTTAAAGGATGGCGACTAGGCAAAAATGTACAGGTCGGAGAGCATGCCTAATGCCTGTCGTTTTATTGTTGCTGTTTGGTATGTTGTGCATCGCATCCTTACTGCTGGGTGCTCAGCAAATCGCATGGTCAGATTTATTTTCTGCATCCAGTGATGCATGGCTCACCCTTAGTGCAAGTCGGATTCCACGTTTGATCACGATTGTATTAACGGGTGTGGGCTTGTCAGTGTGTGGTGTGATCTTACAGCATATTGTCCGAAATCGTTTTGTTGAACCGGGTACAACTGGGAGTTTGGATGCAGCCAAGCTTGGAATTTTAGTGTCATTAACGCTTATTCCAGCCGCAAGTGTGCTCAGTAAAATGCTGTTTGCGATGCTTTTTTGTTTTCTTGCCAGTCTGATTTATATCGCCATCATTCGCCGTATCCAATTTAGGAATACCGTTTTAGTGCCCGTGATTGGTTTGATGTATGGCGGCATATTGAGTGCATTGGCAGAGTTCTATGCTTATCGCAATAATATTTTGCAGAGCATGCAAGGCTGGCTGATGGGGGACTTTTCAAGAGTCATTCAAGGCCACTATGAAATGATTTATATCATCTTGCCCATCGTGGTACTGAGCTATGTTTTTGCTCATCGCTTTACGGTACTGGGGATGGGCGAGGAGATGGCCTCAAGTCTGGGGCTAGGCTATGCAAGGATGGCTGCAATTGGTTTGTTGCTGGTTGCAATCACTTCTGCAGCAACGGTGATTACCGTTGGCGCTATTCCTTTTGTCGGATTGGTGGTTCCCAATCTGGTTGCCTTGATGTATGGCGAAAACTTGGCAAAAACCTTACCCATTGTGGCTTTGGCAGGTGCTTCTTTACTGCTGGTCTGTGACCTTATCGGACGCTCTGTACTTTATCCCTTTGAAGTGCCTATCGGTTTAACTGCTGGTGGTGTTGGTGGGGTTTTATTCCTGATATTGATTCTGAGGGGGCTTCGATCGTGACAAAGTTGAAGCTATCGCTGCTGGTATTCGGCGTACTGGTGCTGGCGGTATTGTTTGTCTTTCTAAATGCAGGATTAGATTTTGCTTATGTCATTCCGCAACGGCTGGTTCGGCTCGCCACCATCGTGCTTGGCGGAATATGTGTTGCATTTTCTTCGATTATCTTTCAGACCATCGTCGGCAATCGTATTTTAACCCCATCCATCATGGGCTATGAAACCGTCTATTTGTTATGGCAGGTCATGTTGCTGTTTTTTCTTGGCACTTCTGGATTGTCATGGCTGGGTTTAAATGGAAATTTCTTTGTTTCAATCTTGCTGATGCTGTTTTATTCGTGGGCAATGCACCGCTGGTTGTTGACCCGAGTGCGCAATGATGTCTTTCAACTGCTGTTATTTGGCTTAGTACTCACCATGGTGATTAGTACCGTCACTCAGTTTATCCAGCTCAAAATAAGCCCCGGTGAGTTTTCAGTATTTCAAGGACTCAGCTATGCCTCATTTAATCGTTCTCAACCTGAAACATTAATTTATACAGTGGTGACGGTTGTTATGGTTCTTGGGTTACTCAGAAAAAAATATGCTGTTTTGGATGTGATGGTGCTCGGTCGTGAACAGGCAATTTCATTGGGGATTGATCATCATCAATACGTCAAATTTTATCTTGCCTTGATTGCGATCTTGGTTGCAATTTCAACCAGCTTGATTGGCCCTACCGCATTTATGGGGGTGTTTATTGCCAATATTGCTTATGCACTCGCAGGAACACATCAACATAAATTTACCTTAGCTATCGGCTGTGTTGTAGCGATTGCTATATTTATTCTCGCTCAGATTTTAGTTGAGTATGTTTTTAATTATAAAACGACAGTCAGTATTTTAGTCAATTTGGTATGTGGTGTGTACTTTCTTGTACTGACAGTTCGTGCCAGAGGTGTTTCATGATTAGGGTGCGTAATATCCATAAATCCTATGGGGGAAAAAGTGTGCTTTCGGATGTCAATATTGAATTTCCTGAAAAGCAGGTGACTTCACTCATTGGTCCAAATGGGGCGGGTAAATCAACATTATTGATGATGCTGGCGAATTTATCGAGCCCTGATCAAGGTCAAATTTTATTTCAGCAGAAAGATATTACCCAGATCCGAACGGCTGAATATGCCAAATATGTTGCAACCTTACGACAGTCTCCAAGCTTTAACTTACGCATGAGCGTAGAAGAACTGGTGTCATTTGGGCGGTTCCCTTATAGCGGTGGTGCTTTGACCGCAAACGATCATCAGGTGATTGATGAGGCAATTCAATTTCTAAATTTAGAAGCATTACGTAAAGCCTATATCGATGAATTGAGTGGAGGCCAACGGCAGATGGCTTTTCTGGCGATGACCATTGCTCAGCAGACTGAGGTGCTTTTATTGGACGAGCCTTTAAATAACCTTGATATGAAACATGCTGTTCAGATCATGCATGCATTACGTCGTTTATGTGATGAACAGGGGCGTACCGTGATTCTGGTGATTCATGACATCAATTTTGCAGCGAATTATTCTGACCATATTGTTGCATTGAAGAATGGCAAACTGCGTTTTAGTGGTCCAGTCAAACAGGTGATTACTGCGCAACAATTAGATGATTTATATGAACTTGATTTTGAAATTACCTACAGTGAACAAGGCTGTATGTGCAACTACTTCAACTCAACAGGAGCTTGAATACACATGAAATGGAAAAATAACGGCTGGACTCTGGCACTGAGCATGATAGCCGCAATCAGCTTATCGGGATGTGACAAAAAACCTGCTGCTGATGCGAACCAAGGCGCTCAAAAATTAGCAACCCCGATCATGGTTAAACATGAACTAGGAACCACCAGCATTGCCTATCATCCTCAACGTGCTGCGGTATTGGATATGAATGAAGCTGATTTTCTTGATCAACTGAGTATTCCTATTGCGGGTATGCCCAAAGATTATGTACCGCATTTTTTGCAAAAGTATAAAGATGATCAAAAGGTTCAAGATCTAGGTGCGATTGTTCAACCCAATATGGAACGGATTTACACACTCAAACCAGACATCATCTTAATGACGCCACTGCAAGCAAATCAGTATCAAGCGTTGAGTAAAATTGCTCCAACTGTGCACTATGACATCAATTTCAATAACAGTCAGCAGCATCACATTGAGGCGATTAAAGCGCATTTGATCACTTTAGGCCAGATCTTTAATCAACAGCAATTGGCGACGCAAAAAGTAGATGCATTGGATGCCAAATTAGCAGAAGTACGAAAAATAACTGCAAATCGTCCTGAAAAAGCTTTGGTGGTCTTACATAACAATGGTGCCTTTAGCAACTTTGGGGTTCAGTCACGTTATGGCTTTGTATTTAATGCATTCGGGGTAAAACCAGCCAGTACAGTGGTAGATACAAGTTTGCATGGTCAACCGATTTCTAGTGAATTTATCAAACAGGCTGATCCCGATATTTTGTATATCGTCGATCGTACAGCTGTCATGGAACATCGTCCGACGATTGATGCTGAGCGGATGAGTAATCCTTTATTACGCCAAACCAAAGCATGGAAAAATGGCAAAGTGGTTTTTGTTGATGCAGATGCTTGGTACATCACTGCGGCAAGCCCAACCTCCATGCATATTTTAATTGATGATGTCATCAAGGGGTATCAGCTATGAGTTAGGTCTTTACACGATAAATTTATAGCCAGATAAGCTCTAGCCAAAACACCCATACCGTGAACAAGTGACTACAGCATACTTTTCAATAAAAAAAGTGTGATAGGGAAACTTGTGCTTAAAAAATGAAAGGAAATTTGTATATGAAATATGGTCGTCGACTTTTTCAACACGCTTTGAAACCACAGCGCCGAGATTTAAGCCCGCAATTTAAACTGAAAAACTTGATTTCTGCTCAAATGTTGTTGGGTTTCGGACTAACTTTGGTGATTCCGATCTCAACAATTCATGCGCAAACACCTGATCTGCCATCATCAGATCAAGAGGCATTGCAAAATTTACCCACCATCCATGTACAAGCTGTGAATGAAAAAAACAGTGTTTTAGCGGGGCAGATTTCTTCGCAGAATAAGTTGGGTTTTTTAGGTGAGAAAGGCTTCTTAGAAACGCCATTTAATAACATTGGCTATACAGACCAATATATTGAAAATCAACAGGCAAAAGATATTACCGATGTCATTGCTAAAACCGACCCATCAGTATTTACCAATGGTGCCAGTGGCGGCTGGAGTGAAAACTACTATATTCGTGGCTTTGCTTCGAGTACAAGTGATATGTCAATGAACGGCATGTTTGGCATCACACCTTTTTATCGAACCTCTCCCGAAATGTTTGAACGAATCGAGGTCCTCAAAGGACCTACAGCATTACTCAATGGTATGCCGCCAGCGGGATCGGTGGGGGGCATGGTCAATTTAGTCAGCAAGCGTGCAGGCGATGATCCATTGCAACGTTTTACCGCGACCTATATGTCTGATTCACAGTTCGGTGGTCATCTCGATATTGGCAGATGTTTCGGTCAAAATAAAGATTTTGGTGTACGTTTAAATACAGTATATCGTGATGGAACAGGGGCAATTAAAGACCAAGATAAAAAAACAGCCTTAGTTTCTTTAGGTGTGGATTGGCGTGGCGAACGTGCACGTATTTCAGCAGATCTCTATACAGCTGAGGATCGAGTAGATGGTGTCAACCGTGGGATTAATTTACTCTCAGGGGTTGCGATTCCTAAACCACCAAAACCAGACACACTATTAAATCCAGAATGGTCTTTTGTTGAAACCAAAGATAAGGGCGCTATGCTTCGTGGCGAATATGACTTGAGTGATCGAGTTATGGCATATGCCACTTATGGACAAAGTAAAACTGATTATAAATATAATGGTGCCATGTCAGCGACCGTGCTCGACAGTCAAGGCAGGCTTGAAACCAAGATTGGTCAGTTGGCTTTTGACCTTGAAAAGAAATCAGCTGATCTGGGCATAAAAGGAAAATTTGATACAGGATCTATTGGTCACCAATGGGTTGTCAATGCAACGTATTACCAACATGATCAAAATGACTATGGGGTAAGAAATGTGGCTGGGGCTGAATGGATCACCAATCTTTATCATCCAGTTTGGGGAAATCCAGTTCGCTTTAATGCGCCACATATTTCTAAAACAGCATCTCGTTTAAACAGTTATGGGATTGCGGACACCTTATCTTTTGCTCAAGATCAAGTCCAATTGACCTTGGGTGTACGACAACAGAATGTGCTGAGTGAAGCTTTTAATATTGTTACAGGCAGTCGGACATCACGTTATGATGAAAGTGCCACCACACCTGGGGCTGCGATATTGTTTAAAGCCACAGCGCATATTTCCTTATATGCAAACTATATAGAAGGCTTAAGCCAAGGCTCAACCGCACCGTATACTGCGGCAAATGCGGGTGAAGTTTTTGCGCCTTTTAAAACAAAGCAAAAAGAGCTTGGGATTAAAATGGATTTAGGGAAATTCTCAAATACTTTGAGTCTGTTTGAAATTGAAAAACCAAGTAGCTATACCGATCCCGTCAGCAATATTTTTACTGCTGATGGCGAGCAGCGCAATAGAGGAATTGAATGGAGCTTCTTTGGAGCACCTATTGCGAATCTTCGTGTAATCGGTGGTGTTGCCTATATTGATCCTGAATTAACCAAAACTGCAGGTGGTAAAAATCAAGGCAATACTGCGACTGGGGTTGCCAAGCAACAGGCGAAATTAGGCATGGAGTGGGATATTTCGATGTTGCAGGGTTTAACCTTGACTGGAAATGCCACAGCAGTTTCAAAGCAATATATCAATCAGGAAAATACACTACATGCTTCTGGACGAACACTGTTTGATGTTGGGGCGAGATATAAGACCAATGTTTCAAGTTTTCCACTGAGCTTAGCTGCGAGTATCAATAACGTGACCAATAAGGCGTATTGGGGCATGCCACAATTGTCCAGTTTAGCCTTAGGTGCGCCTCGAACTTATATGCTGTCGGCTTCTATCGATTTTTAATTTAAGCGATACAGCACTATATTTTTATATGGTGCTGTATGTTGATTCAATGAGGCACTTTAAATCATATAAATCTGTTCAATCAAAAATAAAGCGGATGGGGGGCTCAAGGCAGGCTTGCTTAAAGCGCTGTTGATAAAACAACACTAAATCTAAAACAAGTGATGAAATCTAAACATTTATTAAAATTATATTTTGCATAAGACATTGAAAATTATAAAAATAAATATTGGCATAAAAGCTGCTCAATACAAGTGATATGAAATTGGAAGTATCTTAAGGAATACCTATGTCACTTGTCGTCGATAAAAAAGAAAATTCTAAAGAATTTGTAAAAAGTACTTTATCTGAAATTTGGGTCACACGATGTCCAGTACCCACTGCAACAGGAATCTCATTAAAGCGCGGCACCTTAGTCGAAAAATTTGAGCGACATGGTATTGATGTTGCGGTATTGCAAGATGCGCGTAAAGGCTTGTCTGTGCATCATTTTGATCATCAGCTTCCGGCTTTATTCCGTGAGGGTGGCAATGTACCTGCTTTGGCTGCACGTTCAGAAGGTGCCCCAAGTCGTCTGATTGGATTAACTTGGATTGATGAATGGCAAGTGATTATTGTTCGACCTGATTCAGCAATTCGTCAACCTGAAGACTTAAAAAATGCCAAAGTGGCTTTACCTGAATATGCCGATAAACGTGCAGGTAGTATTTTTAGAGCCATGTCATTGCAAGGTATTCGAGGGGCTTTACAACTTGCAAATTTAAGTTTTCGTGATGTTGATTTTATTGAAGTTCCTGAGCGAGCTGAATCGAAACAAGATCGTGACGCCAGTGCCTATTGGTCAGGCCTTGATGCCTTGATTACAGGTGAGGTCGATGCCGTATATGTCAAAGGGGCATCGGCTGTTGAGGCAGCCACCAAACGTGGTTTAAAAGTCGGTATCGATTTAGATCAATTTGCAGATGTGACTTCACGTGTGAACAACGGGACACCTCGTCCTATCACGGTACATGAAGATTTATTGGAACATCACTTTGATGTCGTCGTGGATTTTCTGGAAGAGCTTTTTGATACCGCAGACTGGGCAGAAGATCATTTAGATGAAGTGCTGGTTATTCTACAAGATGAAACCATTGCGGGTGCTGAAAGTGTGGCTACAGCGTATCGTAATAATTTCCATAAATCTTTACACCCTTCATTAAGTGAAGAACGCCTTGAGCTTTTAAAACAACAAAAAGATTTTCTTTGGTTACATGGCTTCCTTGAAAAAGACGTAGATCTTGATACATGGGTCGATCATCGCCCATTACTCGAAGTTTTAAAGCGTCGCCAAAATAAACAACGTTAAAACAGGATATTTATCATGACTACACTGATTCAATCGCCACTTTCCCCTGAACTCAATGATTTTATTGAATGCAACCGTGAAAAAGCTGAATTTGCATTTGAGGTGTTCCGTGAGACGGGCACAATCACTGCCAATGGCACGGTCAATTTTGTTGAACGCGCCCCTGAGAATACCTTGGTGACCTTTAACTATGCAGGTCCTTGGTCACGAGATAAAAAAAGCAAAGTACTGGTAGAAAAACTTGATGGTGAAGTTTTATTGGGACGAAAAGGTGCTGGTGGCCGTTATAACAAACTGTTTCGTGAACATGCAGATGTCACCACAATCTCTCATGTACATGCACCGAATTTAGGTGCTTGGGCTCAAACACACCGAACCCTACCGATTCGATATGTGCCTGTTCAGCGTTTTCATTTATTTAATGAATTACCGATTTATATCGATCGCCGTCAGGCAGAAGTCGATTTCATTTTAGATCAACTCAAGATTGATATTGAGCATCGGGCTATTTTGGAAGCCAATGGCGGTGCCACAGTTTGGGGGCGTCAAGGTCTACAGGAAACTGCTGAATTTATTTTATTGCTTGAAGAAGGTGCTCAAATTCAACTGTTAGCAGAACTGGTTGGAGGAAGTCGTGAATATGGGCAAGGGGTGTTACAGCAACAGTGGAAAATGAGCGGATTGACTGAAAAAGCAAAATCACTGGGATTACTTCCACTCCATTAGAAACATGATTTAAAACAAATATAGAGAATATTATGGCTGTAAAACTTTTATGGTATCTCACCTCTCCTGATGGTCCCTATCCTTGGTTGGAGTCGGGACGCTGGGATACCGATTATGAACATTTGCAACAAATTGCAATTACCGCAGATCGTCTGGGGTTTTACGGTTCGCTCATGGGTACAAGTGAGTATGAAACACTGGCGGTTGCTGCGAGTTTAATTCCTTTTACTGAACGCCTGAAGTTTTTGGTTGCACAGCATCCAGGTGAAGTTCAACCCGCAGTTTTAGCCAAATATGCACAAACTTTTGATGCATTCTCTCAGGGACGTTTGTTGTTTAATGTGGTCAATGGCAATGATCAGGGACTTGCCGCTTTGGGTATTCATTATTCACATGATGAACGCTATGACTTTAGTAAAGAATACTGGAGCACATTTCAACAGAATTATTTAGGTGATAAATCTGGTTTTCAAGGTGAGTTTATTCAAGTGGCTCCACGTCAAGAGGGTGCTTCACCGATGTCAAAATGGCATGGGGCAACCCAAAAACAAGGCGTACCGCTGTGGGGCGCTGGCACATCAGCGAAAGGGGTACAACATTCAGTGGAATTGCTGGATGTGTATTTAAGCTTTGCCAACACACCGCCGCTGCTGGGAGAAAAATTCAGTAAGGTTGCAAAAGAAGCCGCTAAAGTTGGGCGAACTTTGCAGTATGGAACTCGCTTACAAATTATTGTTCGTGAAACCGAAGAAGAAGCGTGGCAATACGCGCAGTCTCTACTCGATAAAATTGATGTGAATTATGCGATTGAAGCAGTAAAACGTCAGCTTCCACCCAATGAAACTTTTGAAAGCTATCAAAGTAATAACCCGATTGTTCAAAAAAATTTAGAACGCTTACGTCAGGGGATATTACCTCAAGCTAAAGATTTTGAAATTTATCCAAATATTTGGACAGGGCCATCACTGTTTGGTTTTGATATCTTAAATCCCGCTGCGGGGACCGCATTGGTCGGGAGCGCTGAAAATATTGCTCAACGTATTAAAGAATATGAAAGCTACGGTACATCTGCATTTATTTTGTCGGGTTTTCCTTTAATTACTGAAGTTTACCGTGTTGCAGACTTGTTGTTTCCTCTACTTGAGCTCGATCATGGTTTTGAGTTACCGAAGTTAAAAAAACGCTCCTCTGTAGATTCTCTGTTGAATCAAGAAACTGTGGTTTAAAAGGAGAATCCTATGAGTAAAATTACGCGTAGAGCATTAATTAAAAATACTGGTTTAGGTCTAGGTACGATTGCAGCAGCAAGCCTGATCGGGTGTTCTCGTTCCGATTCCTCAGCAGCAAATGAAGCTGCTGCACATACAAGCCAGCATGCCACACCGCAAAAAGGTGGAGTGATCAAAATTGGGGTGATTAATGGTAATCAAGCTGGAAATTTAGATGCCCATAAGCCGATTGGAATGTCGAGTGCCTTTAGAGGTTGGCCGTTATATGCCAAATTATGGGAGTGGGGGCGAGATATTCAACCTAAATTGGCGCTTGCTGAATTTGCAGAACCCAATGAGGATGGGACTAAATGGACGATTCGGTTAAAGAAAGGGCTTGAGTTTCATCATGGTAAAACCATTACAGCCGATGATGTCATTTTCTCTTTACGTCGTTTGACAGATCCTAAACTGGCGTCTCCCTTTGCGACTTATCTGTATTCACTACAGCGCGATGCAATTAAAAAGCGTGATGATTACACCGTTGAAATTCCATTTGCTCAAGACAAAGGCTTAGTAGCCTTACCTGAAGCATGGATGAGTTGGGGCGGTATTGTTCCAACAGATTATGATCCAATCAAGAATGTCGTCGGAGCAGGCCCGTTTAAACTGGAAAGTTTTACCCCAGGTCAACGTTCCCGTTTCGTACGTTTTGAAAATTATTGGAAAGAGAATCAGCCTTATGCAGATGCCATTGAAATTATAGATTTTAAAGACCAAACCGGGCGTCTTGCTGCTTTGCAATCAGGGCAAATTGATATTGCATCGGGTATTAGTGCCGAGCATTTATCTTTGATTCAAGCCAATAAACGACTGAGTGTTGTTTCATCTGAAACAGATGCTTGGCAATCCTTTGACATGAATACCACTAAAGCACCGTTTAATGATCCTCGTGTCAGACAAGCATTTCGTTTGATTGCCAATCGGGATGATTTAGTGAAACGGGCATTGGCGGGACAAGGGCGAATTGCCAACGATCTGTATTCATTTAGTGATCCTGTTTATAACCATGAAATTCCACAGCGTAAGCAAGATTTAGCCAAAGCTAAAACACTATTAAAAGCCGCTGGTTTTGATCAAAACTTAAAAGTTGATTTATATACAGGACCAGATAGCAATGCCGCCTTGGTGTTTGCGCAACATGCAGCGCAAGCTGGCGTGATTGTAAACGTTAAACAAGTTGAAGCTGCAACATTTGCAGATGCAGTCAAACAAGATTGGGCATTGAGTACAGGTTCAAATGTTTCTCGTCCATTTTTATTGACGGTATTGCAGATTGATGGACCCGGTGCAGCCAATAACAAAACCCGTTTTAATCAAGCCCGTTTTACGGAGCTGGTGCATCACGCATTGCAACAGCCTGATCTGGAAAAACGCAAAGTTCTGGTGCATGAGGCACAGCAAATTCAGCATGAACAAGGTGGCTTACTGATTTGGGGTTTTAACAATGTTTTAGATGCACATTCTCATCAGATTGGTGGTGTAACACCTGATCGAACCGGTTTTGCAGCATGGCGAACTGATGAGTTTTGGCGTAAAGGGGAGTGATGATGACGACTCAAGCCAGCAAAATTGAAAGCTCGATTCAACATCCAGCTATCGCCAAGTCGTTTGAATTTCCTGCATGGTTACCTTGGTTTTTGACCCGTATCGTGTCAGGAATTTTAGTAATTTTTGTGATTAGTTTAATTGTATTTATCGCGACTCAAGCGCTTCCATCTGACCCTGCACGGGTCATTTTAGGACCAGAAGCACCAGAAGCTACGGTTCAAATACTGCGTGAACAATTGGGGCTGACTCAACCGATATTGGTGCAATACTGGAATTGGCTGACTCAATTATTACAAGGTAATTTTGGACGCTCAATTGATTCTAATGTACCTGTGTTACAGATTATTCAAAACTATTTTGGTAATACGCTTGCTTTGAGTAGCTTGGTGGTGGCAATCACTGTACCGATTTCAGTTTTACTTGGGGTTTGGTTATCGCTACGTCGTGATAGCAAACTAGACCGAATCATTGTATCTAGCTCGATTATTTTTAAAGCAGTGCCCGGATTTGTCATTGCCATTTGGCTGATGATGTTATTTTCAACTTCGATCTTGCATGTATTACCCGCTGCATCATTGCTGATTCCTGGGCAGTCTCCGTTTAGCCAGTTAGAGTTTTTAATTTTACCCATTTTAACTTTAGCTTTATCGCTTATTCCTTATCTCATGCGTCTTGTGCGAGGCTCAATGATCGATGCCTTAGAGTCTGATTATGTCACTTCAGCACGATTACGCGGTATTCCAGAGCATCGCATTATCTGGAAGCATGTTTTACCTAATGCTTTAGTGCCTGTGGTACAAGGCACGGCATTGACTATACGGGTTTTACTCAGTGGGGCTTTAATTATCGAGGTTGTATTTAGTTATCCCGGAATTGGCAATGCATTGAATGCAGCAATTGAAATGCGGGATATTCCTACCATTCAAGCGATTGTGTTATTGCTGACCATCTGTGTGGTGGTGGTCAATTTAATTGCAGACTTAATGACCACTTTACTCACACCGAAAATACGCACTGCAAAAAAACATAAAGCCCGCTCACCTGGTTTACGTCAGGCATTACGTTTATGGAAATCTGGCCGACCGATTACGGTAAAGCCTGTCGATCGCCGTAATGCCTTGAAGAATATCAATTCAGGAGAGGGGAAATGAGTACACTTCATTGGTATCAACGTAAGTTTTTCAAAGCCTTGATTTCTGAGCGACAAGTCCGTTTTGGTTTTGTGGTGACAAGCTTAGTTTTGATATTTGCGCTTATTGGCCCAGTGCTGGTTCCTTTTGAACCAACTGCATTAGTGGGCATAACCTATGGTGCGCCTGAAGCACAGGCTTTTCTTGGCTATGACTATATTGGGCATGATGTTTGGTCTCGTGTATTAGCGGGCGGTGCTTCAATTATTTGGATGACCCTCGCTGCCAGTCTGGTGGCTTTAATTATTGGTTCCAGCTTAGGCATATTGGCTGCTTTTGCACGAGATAAAGTTGACCAGTTTGTGACTTGGCTTACCGATGTTTTTATGGCATTTCCTGATCTGATTTTAGTGCTATTAATCGTTTCGATGCTAGGGCGTGAGCCATGGCTGATTGTGCTCACAGTTTCGATTGCTTTTATTCCTGGGGTAGTACGTCTTGCACGAAGTGTTGCGCTAAATTTGGTTGAGCAAGAGTATGTAGAGGCCGCAAAAATTTTAGGTTATTCGAAAAGCTATATTTTATTCCGTGAAATCCTACCTAATATGCTGACACCCTTATTAATTCATCTTGGGGTGATGTTGACGTGGGCTGTTGGCATGTTATCTGGTCTGGCTTTTCTTGGTTATGGTATCGCACCTCCTGCAGCCGATTGGGGCCTGATGATTAATGAAAATCGTGCTGGGTTATTGGTTCAACCGTGGGCAGTATTTGCACCGGTGATTTTAATTGCTTTGTTTGCGCTGGGAACCAATGTGTTGGCTGAAGGTGTAGGGCGTGCCGCAGCGCGGATAGAGGAAAAGTAACCATGACAGAGATTTTAAAGAATACGGTACTACAGGTAAAAGACTTAACGGTGGCGTTGGTCAACACAGGCAATCATGTGGTTTCGAATATTTCTTTTCATTTAAACGAGGGCGAAGTCCTTGGGTTGGTGGGAGAAAGTGGTTCAGGTAAAACCACATTGTCGAGTGCGTTATTGGGCTATGCACGACATGGTGCCAAAATTATTCAAGGCACAATTGCGCTGGATGGACAAGATATCCTCAGTCTTGACGATCACGCCTTGCGTCAAATTCGAGGTTA
Source organism: Acinetobacter sp. GW821-FHT01E09 (assembly GCF_059422385.1). NCBI lineage: Bacteria > Pseudomonadati > Pseudomonadota > Gammaproteobacteria > Moraxellales > Moraxellaceae > Acinetobacter > Acinetobacter sp. GW821-FHT01E09. The sequence goes on along the minus strand of NZ_JBWKWU010000001.1, from coordinate 3,468,248 downwards.
TAAAATCAGTCATGTTGCCCAAGATCCGGGAACGGCACTAAATCCCGCATTAACAATTGGACAGCATCTACTTGAGTTATTAGAAGTCCATCAATCACGCTTATCCAGTCGTGAAAGAAATCATAAAGTTGCTAAAATTTTAGATGAAGTGGGATTGCCTCAGGATGATGTGTTTTTAAAACGCTACCCTCATCAGCTTTCCGGCGGGCAACAACAACGGATTTTATTAGCATTGGCATTTTTGTTACAGCCTCGCTTAATTGTCTTGGATGAACCGACAACAGCATTGGATGTTACAACCCAAACTTTAGTGCTAAATATTATTCGTAAATTATGTCGCGAATATAATGTTGCAGCAATTTATGTATCACATGATTTGACTGTGGTGAAAGATATTGCAGATCGCGTAATCGTCCTGTATTCAGGCCAGATTGCAGAAGATGCCGCATTAAGTCAGTTATTTGAAACGCCAAAACATCCTTATACTCAAGGTTTACTCAATGCCATCCCCGATGTGTCGATTCGTAAATATTTATCCCCCATCGAAGGACATGCACCCTCACCGAATGACCGTCCAACAGGATGTGCCTTTGCCGCAAGATGTACTTTCGCTAGCGAATTATGTCATCAACAGCAACCGAAATTAACCCTGTTATCTCAAGGAGTTGATCCACATTTTGTTGCTTGTCATCATTGGGATGAAATGGGTGTGATCAATTTTCAAGAGCTTGATCCGCATCTGATTGAATTAAAAACAGATCAACAGGCACTGCTTAAAGTAGAACATATCAATGCTTGGTATGGCCAGCAACAAGCACTTTTCGATGTTTCTTTTCAAATACAGCGTGGAGAATGTTTGGCCTTAGTCGGGGAGTCTGGTTCAGGTAAAACCACACTGTCTAGAGTGATTGCAGGACTGAATGAAAATGCAGAAGGTCAGGTGATTTTAGCAGATGAAGTATTGTCCTTGCAGGGACAAAAACGTCAGTTAACACAACGACATAAACTGCAGTATATCTTTCAAAATCCATATAAAGCCTTGAATCCAGCACATACCATAGGACAGACACTCACTAAAGTGGTTCAGCACTTTTTTGCTACATCTCAGCAAGAAACTCAACAAAAGGTCGTTCAGGTACTTCAACAAGTATCGCTTCCTCCACAGGTTCAAGAGCTCTACCCAAGAGATTTATCTGGCGGAGAACGGCAACGTGTAGCGATTGCACGAGCGCTGTTATGTCAGCCTGATGTTTTGATTTGCGACGAAATTACTTCTGCTTTAGATGTGTCAGTACAAGCATCTATTTTAAAACTGTTGCAACAACTGCAAAAGCAAGGCGTAACTTTACTTTTTGTGACCCATAACCTTGGGGTAGTTCGAGCAATTGCTGATCGAGTTGCCGTTTTAAAAAATGGCCATCTGGTGGAATACGGTGAAACCGATCAAGTACTGAGTCATCCGCAACATGGGTATACCAAAACTTTGCTCACACATGCACCAAGCTTATTTAAGACTACAGCACAGCGTATCTGTGCATAAAAAACAAGAGATTTTCCGGAGTTAAAATGAACGATATTCAGCAACACAATTTTTTAGAATTGGGCAGTATAAGACATATTCAAAGTGAACAAGAAGCATTGGATATTGCCAAGGCAGTAGCAAAACAACTGACTGAATTTGCTCAAGATCCTCAATATAACAAAAGTGTTCCTTATGAACAGGCCCGCTTAATTTCAGAAGCAGGTCTGACAGCGATTATTGTTCCTCAACAATTTGGTGGTTTAGGCGCAAGTATTACTACTTTGGTTAATGTGGTAAAGATCATTTCATCTGCAGATGGTGGTGTGGGGCAACTTCTACAAATCCATTTCACCATGTTTCGAGGAATTTTAACGGGTTATGAGGATGATATTCGCGATCAATTATTGCGTGATGTATTGAGTGGTAAACGTTTAGGCAATGCACTCGCAGAAGTGGGCGGAAAAGATAAATTTCAGCATAAGACCCGTGTAGAAAGAAATTCACAAGGGCAGTTAATCTTAAATGGCAGTAAATTTTATTCCACAGGCTCTTTATTGGCCGAGTGGATCTCTTTATTTGCAGGCAGTGATGATGGACCTGTTTCGATCTTGATTCATCGTGATACGCATGGGGTAGAACTGCTCGATGATTGGGATGCAATGGGGCAAAACAATAGTGTCAGTGGCACAGTCAATTTTAAAGATGTTGTTGTCGATGAACGTTATGTTGCAAAGCGCAATACTGGTGGTTTAGGGACAGTGCTACGCACAGGTTTAACTTGGCCTCAGATTTTGCATGCAGCTATGGATACAGGTATTGCTAAAGGTGCACTTGAAGGGGGGATTGATTATTTGCAACAGAATGCTCGTCCTTGGGTGGAAAGTGGTGTCGACTCCCCGACACAGGAACCGCATATCATTAAGCAAATTGGCGAGTTTGCAGTTTTGGTCCGTTCAGCAGAAGCACTTTTAGATCGCTCAGCAGCGATTTTTGAGCAACATTTAACCAATCTGGAAGATGAAGCCTTACAAACTGAATTGATTTTATCCGTGGCTACCACACGGAGTCAGTCAGACCATGCATCTTTGAAAATTTCCAGTGAAATTTTTGGCTTACTTGGAGCAAGCTCTACTTTGTCAAAATGGAATTTAGATCGTTTCTGGCGTAATGCTCGTACACATACCACACATGATCCGATTCGTTGGCGTTTATATCATGTTGGAAATTATTATTTAAATAATATTCCACCTGGTGAATATAACTCTGTGCTTTTAAAGAAACAGGCTGAAAATGTGACCAAATTTAAGTCATAATTTGAGTTCGACAAAAATATGCTATTCGGAAACCTCATCCACAACTGTTTGAGGCAGTACTTAATCGCATATTTTTTTCGGTGAGAAGCAGCGTTTTGTGCGTTGAGAATAGTCAGAAGCTTTTGTATAGGCGATGCCTTAAATTTGGAAGCTGAAAAATAAAAGGTTGTCATCACGACAACCTTTTATTTTTTCGTATTGTTAAGCCACTTGTGCATGAATAGCAATGTCTTGTGCTAGCCATTCACGAACATTGATTTGAGCTGGAATAAACTTCCAGCGATAGAGAAAGTCACTAAGGTCTTGTAAGGCAATAATCGATGTTTCATCAAAATTGGTATTCAGCTTGAGATGTGCATCTGCGCCATAAGCTGCATGGACCCATTGTTCACTGCTATTACATTCTTTAGCCAGATAGCGGTGAGTTTCATCTGCATGCACATGCGCCCATTGTTCAGCTTGTAAAACCGCATCGACGATGGATTGAGCTTGTTGTGGATATTGCGATAGAAAATCTTCATCCACAGTTAGTGTTCGAGGGGTACCATTATTTGAACGTAGGATAGGGTCGGGATGTGAACCAATATCAATAATGGTATGCAGGGCAAAATCATGGGCAATTTGTGCTGCATGTGCGCCTTTTAAAAAGATGGCATCGACATCCCCTTTGATTAAAGCCACAATCTCTGCACTTGCGCTCAGTTTATTACCATTGCTAAAGAAACTCGCATCATTTTCTTCGGTATGATTTTGCTGTTGCGCCACTAATATATCAGCACGCAGACAATCCACCAGTTCCAGATCACTGACCTTAAGATTTACTGTTTTTAATGCATTTTCTAAACCGCGAATGGCTTGAGCACGAGAGAAATCGATGATGGCATCTTGATTCAGTGGGAGCCCAAAGCGTTTACCTTTTAGATCCTCAACCGTCTTAATTTGGGAATCATATCGAGTCAGCAGTAATTGGACTTCATCTGCCCAAGATAAACCGATGACTTTGGTTTTTTGTCCAGAAGCATATGCCCAAATTGCAGGAATACTGCCACCATGCCGAACTGAATTGGCAAGGGTATGGTTAAAATGTGAGTTACGAACCTCTTTTGAGTTCGATTCACGAATTGATTTAATTTCAATTTGTTGCTCAATAAATTTTTCTTTTAGCCAGCCTTTTTGAATTGAGATTCCGAGCCCTGTAGGAACTGGACAGCGTGTATACCAAAGTGTATTCAATGGTTGCGTTTGAAGTGTTGTCATTGTGACATCCTGTTGTGATTTGAATGCTTTAAAGCAATATTGATGCCATTGTTTAACTTGTTAATATTTAAAATATATTTTTAATATCTATTTTTATGATGTTGATATATCAAATATTGTTGCAATAACAACAGAGAATAAGTGCGGATGTTTTAAATCAAACATCTCATCAAACATGTTTTTTAAAAAAACAATATAAAACAGTGGATTAAAATATTTATGCCTTTGAAAAATTTGGCATAGATCTCGCAGTGAGCTATAGATCTTTAGTTGTTGTTTTATTTTTATGTTTAAAAATTATCCACTGCTGCGAAGTTTGGCCTTATATCGTTTTATGCCATTTCGCTTTGTATTGACGGCAACATTATTTGTCCTTGCCAATTTTGGTTTAGCACTACAGCAATATTCAATCGGACATGCGATTGATACGCTAAAACACAGCCAACCTGAAAGTTTATTTCAACATGCTTTTACAGATCCGTTAAATCCGTGGTTTTGGTTTATTCTACTGACAGGTATCGCTTTACTTCGTGCCATTATTCAATATTTAGCGGGTTTAAGTGCCTTGACGATCGGGCAGCAATTGTTAAGTATTTTAAGAGAAAGAATCTTTAGTCAGGTCCAGCATTTAGATGTTTCATGGCACTGGAAACACGGATTAGGTGAAGTTTTATCAAGAACCACCCGAGATTCAGATAAATTAAAAGAAGCTTTAATTAATTTTTGGCGACAAGTGTTTGAATCCAGTCTAGTGGTCGCCGCAACAGTCGGATTGTTGTGTTGGTATCATCCTTGGTTGGGGATCGTCCCGCTTATTTTTATTTTTCTAGGCCTAGCAGTGCTGTTTAAACTGACCAATCAGTTGGTGGTGCTGGATCATCAAGTTGCCTATGCCTATGAAAAAGTCAGTGATACTTTGGCTGAAAGCGTCAATGGCATTCGAGTGGTCAAAGCCTTTCAACTTGAGGAAAAGCTCTTACAACGTTTTGATGCTGCAGTTGATAGCTTTATTCGTCATTCTATTCAAACCATTCGCACCAGTGCACAACGCTTACCGATTCCTCAAATGATTATTGCCTGTTCTTACTTATGGGTGATTGGGTTTGGTGGTTACTTAATTGGACAAAATCAATTACAGATTGGGCAATTTGTGGCTGCTGTACTTATGGCAAATTTATTGGTGTTTCGTATTGAAAGTATTGGACAGGTCTTACATATTTTTGCAGATGCACGTTCATCGGCAACTCGAATATGGCAAATGCTAGATGAGAAATCGGCAATTGTAGATGCTGCACATGCTTTGCCACTACAAGGGGATGCTGATGGGGATGAAGGTTTAAATATTCGATTGGAAAATGTCAGTTTTCAGGATCGAAGCACAGAAAAGTATATTTTAAAACAGTGTAATGTTGAATTCCGAGCAGGTGAAATCGTCACCATTGTGGGGAAAACTGGAGCGGGTAAAACCACACTGATGAACTTGCTCAATCGTTTTATCGATCCAACCGCAGGGCAGGTCTGGATTGGTTCAGATCAACGCGGTTGGCTCAATCTTAAAGATCTTAGTTTGGTTAACTTACGTCATATGGTTCAGATTATTCCGCAAGATAATTTCTTTTTCTCAGGAACCTTGGCGGATAACTTAAAAATAGCCAAACAGGATGCGACTGAACAGGAGATGCGAGACGCGTTGCATTTGGCTTCAGCATCTGAACTGTTACAGCGACTCGATGCTGGTCTGGAGACACGAATAGGGGACAAGGGAGTCACCTTATCTGGAGGGCAAAAACAACGGATTGCACTGGCACGGTCAATTTTAAAAAACTCGCCAATCTTGGCGCTTGATGATTCAACCAGTGCTTTAGATTCCACTACAGAAAAACAAGTATTACAGCGTTTATCAGGCTTGGCTGACAATAAAAATCAGCTCAAAAGAACCATTCTGATCAATTCAAATAAACAGACCACGATTTCTTTATCAGATCGCATTATCGTATTAGATCAGGGACAAATTCTTGCTCAAGGGAGCCACACAGAATTGCTCCAGCATTGCGTATTTTATCGGGAGTTGATGGGCTTTCAAAAAGCGCAACAGGAGATTTAAGCATGAATACCACGGTTAAAAATTTCCGTCCGCTGGCGAAAATCTCTGATCTGCAGATCGAAGAAAACTTAGCAAAAACCGCACTACATCGCGGAATGTTAAAAAAACTCATTCCTTTGCTTTATCCGATTCGTTATTTAATTCTGGCCATGATCTCAGTAGAAATCTTACAAGTGCTGAGCATCTTTGTACGTCCATGGGCAGTCAAGTACATTTTAGATTCTGGATTTCAGCAAGTGGCTGGTAAACTGGTGTTGTATCAGCCAGTACTTTTTATAGCAATTGCTATTCTGGCATTCAGCTGGGTGTGTCGTTTTGGATTAGCAGGTGTATCAAAATACTTGTCTGGAAAAGCGGCTTTAAGTGTCATTAATGATCTAAGACGTTCATTATTTCAACATATTCAAGCTTTAAATATTGGTTATTTTGATCGAACTAAAGCCGGCCGAATTATTTCACGAGCGGATCGTGATGTGGATACTTTAGAACCAGTATTGATACAAGGACCACCTGAACTACTTTCTGCGATTTTACGTTGTGGATTAGCATCTGTGCTTTTGTGGCATATCTATCCCCCATTTTTCTGGTGTTTATTTGCAACTTTGCCGATTTTATTGACAATGACTGCAATATTTAAAAAGTCATCACAACGGCATTGGGGACGGGTTGCCGAAGAACGCAGTCGATTTACTGCACATTTGGTTGAAACGGTAAATGGCGCCAAAATTATTCAGCAATTGAATTATAGTGAAACCAATCAACAGCGCTATCAGCAGCTCTTAAAAGATTTTAATGATTCTATTATTTATGGAAGTAAGCGGACCAGCTGGTTTGCCCCATTTACTGGATTGCTTTCGACAGTGGCAACCGCAGTTTTTATTGTGATTGGAAGTTATGCTTATAGTGAAGGTGTCATCAGTATTGGACAGTTTGCCGAAAGTATTTTTTATGTGTTTTTATTCTTGGCACCTTTACAGGAATTGACCGATTTATTTGAGCGTTATGCCAATGGTGCAGCGTGTGCACAACGGATATTTCTACTTTTAGATACCCAATCTAGCATTCAAGATGCACCACATGCGTTGAAATTAGGGCAACTTAACGGGCATATTCGTTTTCAGTCTGTAGATTTTGCTTATACCACCAAAGCTGTTTTACAAAATTTTGATTTAGAGATCGAAGCTGGAACGGTGGTTGCGATCGTGGGGCCGACAGGTCATGGTAAAAGCACGATCGTTCAGTTACTGACACGGTTTTATGAGCCTCAGCAGGGGGGGATTTTCTTAGACCGTTATCCGATACAGGATATCCATCTGGACAGTTTAAGACAAAATGTCAGTATTGTTTTACAGGACAATGTCTTGTTTAGCGGCACAATTTTAGACAATTTACGTTTAATTCAACCCGAAGCTACAGATCAACAACTGATTCAGGCGATTGAAGAACTTGGTGCAGATGATATTCTAGGACAGCTTCCTCATGGTTATTTTACTGAAGTTGGAACACTCGGAAAAAATTTAAGTCATGGGCAACGCCAACTTGTTTGTCTCGCACGTGCATATTTGGCTGATCCTAAAATTTTAATTTTAGATGAAGCGACCTCTGCGATTGATATTTATACGGAACAGAAAATCCAATATGCCCTTCGACGCTTATGTAAAAATAGAACCTGTATTGTGATCGCACATCGCTTAAGTACCATTCAAGAAGCCGACAAAATTGTGGTGATTGAGAATGGGGCTGTAGTGGAACAAGGTTCTCATGAACAAATGATTCAACAGCAACAATCTTACTATCAGTTGTATCAATCTTATTTACACAATCAACTTGTATAAGCTTATGCGCCACTAGCAAATCTGTGGTTTTATAAACATTTTTTCGAATCATTGTTTAAATATAAACAATGATTTTTTATTTTTAATGACAAGTTTTTGATATTCAATAATAAAAATTTTGGCATTGGCTTTGCTATATCGGTGCAGATCGTTAAGGAAGCTTATATGCGTACATATTTTTCTCAATTCATTCTTCATTCTTCTGTTTTTGCGTTCAGTACACTTACCGCCTCAATCACTTTGGCAAATGAACAAAGGCCTGTATCAGAAAAAGAGGATGTCGTGACATTGCAATCAGTTGTTGTAACGGGTTCTCGGCGAGCTATCAATAGTGCTTTAGAGGCTCCTGCTCCAGTAGACATTGTGACAGCCAAAGAACTACAAGAAACAGGGGCAGGTGATCTTGCAGCTGCATTAACACGCTTATCGCCGTCAGTGAGTTTACCAACATCACCTGCGGGTGGTTTCGGTGCATCGGTGCCGCCGAGTATTGCATTGCGAGGTTTATCTGCAGATCAAACCTTAATTTTGATCAATGGTAAACGTCGCCATACAGCGGCTTACTTCACTCGACAAGCGTATGCTGGGGGGAGAGGTGCTGCGGTAACAGATTTAAGCCTAATCCCGATTAGTGCCATTGAACGTATAGAGATTTTACGAGATGGTGCCGCAGCTCAATATGGTTCTGACGCGATCGCGGGCGTGGTTAACATTATATTGAAATCACGTGATCATGGTGGTGGCGTGAGTTATCAAACTGGAGGCTATACACAAGGGGATGGTGAACAGCATAAAATCAATCTTTGGAAAGGCTTTGAATTACCCAATGATGGTGCTTTAACTGTTGCCGTAGATTTAGGAAAGCGTGAAGCTGCAAGTAATACTGCACCAGATACGCGAACATTTTATGATGGTTCAACCCCAGCCCAATATACCGAGCAGAACACACCATTTAGAACTTGGAAATTTGGTTCTCCTGAACAAAAAGACCAAATCAATATCACTGCGAATTTAGATTTACCTTTAACTGATGAAATTGCCTTGTATGGTTTTAGTAGTTATGGGCATCGTAAGACCATCGGGGAAAATTTTTATGAACCTCCAACCACCAAAACAGTACTGAATCAATCCATTTATTTTAAGCAACGTTATCCTGATGGACGCTCACCTTTGAGTTTAGTCAGTGTGGATGATTTTGCGACCACGTTTGGGGTTAAACAAGGCAACCAGACTTCAGGAAAATATGACCTGTATGCCACTTATGGACAAAACAAAGTCAGTACTGAACAAGGCAATGGTATTAACCCAAGTTATGGTGCAGATTCACCCTCTCATTATGATTTAGGGGAAAACATTTTTGCCCAACTCAATACAGGACTGGACTATAGTCGTGATTTTGCAATTGATGGTTTAGCCAGTCCATTGACTGTTTCGACGGGAGCGCTATACCGTTGGGAACAATATAAACAAAATGCAGGCGACCCCATTGCCTATACCCGTGGACCCTATTTTAATCCAAGTACGGCTTTAGGTACGGGTATCCCAGGTATATACGCGGGTATTACAGATCAAGACCAACGCAAAATTAGTCGAGATGTGTACGGCATTTATTTGGATCTCGAAGCCGATATTGTAAAAGATTTAAATGTTGGTGCTGCTATTCGAACAGAAAAATATTCAGACTTTGGTTCGACAACCAACGGCAAACTCTTTGCCAAATATGATATTTCTCCGCAGTTGACCCTTCGTGGATCTGTCAATACAGGTTATCGCGCACCGTCATTAGCCCAGCAAGGATACTCCGCTTATAGTGTACAAACGGTGCAAACTCCGACAGGTTGGCAAGATGTACAGCAAAGGACTTTAGTTGCGGGAAGTGAAGCGGCTTTACTGATTGGTGGAACTTCACTTAAGCCTGAGAAATCGACCAATTATTCTTTAGGTTTGGTACTCAAACCATTTATCAATACCTCTGCAACTTTAGATCTTTATCAAATCGATATTCGAAATCGTATTTTACTTTCTGACAATATTACTGGCAGCGTGATCAATAATGCTTTTGCAAATACGCCGTATGCAAATATTGCCAATGTGGCGTTTTTTAATAATTTATTAGATACGCAAACGCGTGGTTTGGAGTTCGCGTTAAAACATGATCTTGATCTTGAACAATATGGCAAGTTAAAGCTGAATTTAGGCTTGGCTTATCATAAAAATAAAATCACTGACAGCCGAGACTCAATCACTGCAAAAGGTGAGCGAATTCCAGTCTCTAGTATTGCTGGTCGAAATACCCAAAGCCTAATTGAATCTACAGCGCCAAAAACCAAATTAGCATTGGGGGCACTTTGGTCAAATCAAGCGTGGAGTATCAATGCCGCAGTCCGTCGTTATGATAAATGGACCACTTTAAATAATACCAATACTTCATTGGATCAGACCTTTGATCCGCAATGGATTGTTGATTTGGACTTTGGCTACAAAGCAGATGCATGGGTAAAAGGGCTGAAATTCAATCTGGGCGCAAACAATTTATTTAACAGTTACCCAGACAAAGCCAAAGACTCATCTGTAGGGAACATCGTCAAATACAGTTTTAATGCGCCAGAAGGTGCCTTTGGAACGTATTTATATGGCCGTGTAAGTTACGACTTTTAAATTAAAAAATAAATTTTTAAAACAGTTTTTAAATAGGTTTCAAGGTCATGAAAATGCAAAATACTTTTATATCTAATGTGGTTAAATCCGTTTTTGTCGCAAGCATACTAACGTCTGCTGGAATGGCAAATGCCCAGCAAGCCCCTCAGCCTGAAGATCGTTATGGGGATGGACGTGTTTCAGCATTTTATACATGGAAAGCTGCGATTCCAGAACAAGCTGGAAAACTCTTAAAGACAGAGGACATCAGCAACCCTTATATCCGTTTGGACAATGATAGTACGGCCATTCGTATTTTATATAGTTCAACAAGTGGACGGGATAGTAAGACTCCCATTGTGGTTTCTGGGACAGTACATCTTCCTAAAGGTACGCCACCGAAAGAAGGTTGGCCTGTTGTGTTATGGGCACATGGTACGGTTGGTCTAGCAGATGCCTGCGCACCTTCTTGGAATGGACGATCTTATCGAGATGTACAATATTTAAACCGATGGTTAAAAGAAGGATTCGCTGTAGTAGCAACTGACTATGAAGGACTTGGTGTGGCTGGCCCGCACTTGCTGATCAATAATCCAATGCTTGCTTATAGTATTTTAGACAGCGGTCGAGCTGCGCTTAAAACGAAATTACCTCTAGCAAATCGTTTTGTTATTGTGGGGCAATCTCAAGGTGGGGCGGGGGCTGTTTCAGCTTCAGCTTATTCAGCAACCTATGCACCAGAGTTAAATATTAAAGGATCTATTGGCACAGGGGTGATTTATCAGGACCCAGAGGCAACAGCTGAAAAGAATCAGTTAAAGTTAAATCCTTATGAAGTCAGTCCATCCTTAGCATATGGTATTTATAGTTTTTTAGTGACGCAAAGCTTATTTCCTGAAATCAAAACTGAAGATATTTTTACCGCTGAAGCAGTGCCTTTGGTGGAACAAGCAAGAAATGCCTGTTTGACCAGTTTTATGGGAGATATTCAAACAGCAGGACTTTCACCTGCGCAAGCCTATAAGGCGAATCCACCATCGATCTATAAAAAATTACTGGAAAAACAATCCAATGATTATGGTTATTACCCGACCTTAAAAATCAATCATCCATTATTTATTGGCACTGGGGCAAATGATCGTACACCAGATGCACGTAATCAAATGAAGTTGGTGGCGGATGCATGTAAGGCAGGTACAGTCGTTGAAGGGCATTTGTATCATGGATTGGGACATAGTGAGACAGTGAATGCTTCCCTACAAGATTCTGTTCCATTTGCCAAAAAGGTGATTGCAGGGGAGAAGATTCAGTCCATTTGCAAACCAGATTTACAATAGAAAATCAGAAGAAAATAACCATCCCTCATAATGATGCTCATGGTTATGACAAGACCTTAAATTAGCAAGCAATAAAAACCGCTCATTCAATCCGATTAAATGAGCGGTTTTTATTTAGCTTGAGGACTTAGGCAATCTGTTTGTTTCGCTTGGCCGCCTCAGCTCGTACCGCAGGAATAATATAACGACCATAGTCCACAGTATCGTAAATTGGATCATAACCACGATTTAAAAAGGTGGTGACGCCCAGATCTACATAATCAAGTAATGCGGAAATAATCGTATCAGGCGTTCCGACAAGGGCGGTGGTATCACCATAGGCCCCAACTGCGCTTGCAGTTGGCATCCATAAGGCTCGGTCATGGCGATCACCTTGTTGTGCTGCTGCCAGTAACCGTTGTGAACCTACGCCTTTAATTTTATGTCCCGAAAGTGAGCCATTATTTTGGAACGTTGGATTTTGCTGAATATCAGCTAAAATTTGTTGTGCACGTTGCCATGCGAGTTGTTCTGTTGGCCCAATAATAAGACGTACTGATAAACTGACCTGCGGCTGTGGTTTATTGGCTGCTTCTGCTGCCTTTTTAAGTTTATTTATCTGTTCTTTCACGCCCGCTAAAGGCTCACCCCAAAGCGAATAAAGATCTGCATGACGCACAGCGATATCGTAGGCAATATCCGAAGAACCACCGAATGAAATCGGAATAGAAGTTCCATTGACCGGTTTTAAAGGGCAGAAAGCATTTTCCAGTTTAAAGTATTTGCCTTCATAGTGAATCGGTTGCTCACTTTTCCAAAGCTTTTGGATGATATCTAGATATTCACCCGTGCGTTCATAACGTTGAATTTTATCAACAATATCATCACCTTCTTGAGGTTCGGCGGTAATCCCCGTAATGGCATGTAAACGAATGCGTCCTCCGCCAGTGGTATGGTCTAGTGTGGCAAAGGAACGTGCAGCCAGATTAGGCGTCATCAGCGCAGGGCGATGTGCAATCATAAATCCAAGTCGTTCAGTCTGTTGTGCCAGATAAGCTGCGATTTGGGTACTATCAGGGCTACTTGGTCCATTGGCGATTAAAACTTTATCAAAGCCTGCATATTCATGTGCACGAGCATGATAACGTAAATATTCGAGATCAATTTTATGACCAATTCGGGTTCCTTTGGTTTCAGACCATTGATTTGGAAAAACCATACCCACAAACTCTATGCTCATCACTTAACCTATGCTGTAAATTTTAAATAAAAGAGCAAAATAGATGCCAAATAGTGAGGGGAGATAAAATATATAATTTTTTCAAAAATATTATTGTAAGCTGTTTATATATGATCAATTGACAGACATATTGTTTAAAAAGCAACATTGCATAAAAATAGAAATACATTGATTATAAATGCATAAGCAAAAACGCCTATTAAATCATTCAATATATAAATTTAGGATTAAATATCTGTAATTATTATTTATCAGCTTTGTAATAGAATTGTACTATTCTATTTTAATATCCTCCTCAGCTATTTAAAGGGTTAATTATGAAATCCTATTTGGATAATGATTATAGAGTAATTACCTTGCCTGATAATGGTGTGCCAATTAAGCCAATAAGAGCAAAAGCGATTATATTTTCTGATCAAAACTCTCGTAAGCTATTAAGCCAAGTTGAAACCATTGCACCAAGTTCTGCCAGTGTGATCATCCAAGGTGAATCAGGTACAGGTAAAGAATTAATCGCACGTGAAATTCATTTGAAAAGTGATCGCCAAAATAAGCCGTTTCTTGCTGTCAATTGTGGTGCTTTAGTTGAAACACTTGCAGAATCTGAATTGTTTGGTTATGAAGCAGGCGCATTTACGGGTGCGCATAAGACACGCCCTGGTATTTTTGAAACAGCCGACGGCGGAACTTTGTTTTTGGATGAAGTGGGTGAGTTGCCGTTGTCTTTGCAAGTAAAACTGTTACGTGTATTGCAAGAAAAGGAAGTTGTTCGGGTCGGTGGACGTAAACCGATCCCGATTAATGTACGCATCTTGTCTGGTACACATGTTGATTTGCGTAAAGCTGTCGCGGAAAATAAATTCCGTTTAGATTTATACTATCGCCTAAATGTGGTTGTGCTAAATATTTTACCATTGCGAGAGCGTAAGGGTGACATTTTGCCTTTGGTGGATTTTTTCTTAAACTCCTATTCGCAAAAGATGATTACGCCGAAACCCAGCATCAGTGATCGCGCCAGAAATGCACTACTCAACTATAGTTGGCCGGGAAATATCCGTGAGCTTGAAAATAATATCCATTATGCACTGCTCATCAGTGGTGGCAAAACCGTTGATATTGAACATTTAAGGTTTTCAGAGGAGGGTGGCTCAAGCGTTTTACCAGATAATGATTTGATTCAAGAGTTTGAGGATGTACTCAAGCGTTTATTTCAAGAATATGATGGTGAAGCATGGCACATCATTGAAGATAAAATCGTCAATACTGCTTTTTCAAGTTGCTGGAATAATCAGGTTAAGACTGCAAAAATGTTAGGACTGTCGCGCAATGTTTTACGTAATTTGTTATCAAGATATAATTTATTACCAAATAAAAATGAAATTGTTTAATTGGGCTGTGCAATAGAAACATCCATTTTACCCATGGATGTTTTATTTTGGGCTGGTCATTTTTGTGATCCATAAACCAAGTTCAAACAAAAGCCACATTGGTACTGCCAGTGCAAGCATGCTAAAAATATCAGGGGGTGTAATAAACATTGCGATAAAGAAAAACAAAACAATGATGTGTTTACGGTAATGTTCCAATTGTTGAATAGAAAGAATACCAATAAAAATAAGAATGTAGGTGAGTACAGGGATTTGAAAGGCGATACCAAAAGCCAGAAAAAGCTTGAGACAGAAATCAAGATAACTATTGATATCAGTCATCGGTAAAACATTATCTGGTGAAGCTAAGACAAAGAAGTTTAACGCCAAAGGCAGAATCAAATAATAGGCAAATAAGATGCCAAGATAAAATAAACCGATGCTGGAGAGCACAAGCGCCACGCCAAATTTTCTTTCACTTTGATATAGAGCAGGTGCAATAAAGCGCCAGAATTGATAAAGAATAAAGGGAATCGCCAATAAAATTGCAAAATAAATATTGAGTTTAAAGGGCGCTAAAAATGTACTCATCACATCTGTAGCTATCATGGTTGAATTTTTAGGCAATCGGGATATTAAGGGTTGAGCCAAAAAATGATAATTGTGTTGTGCAAGGGGCAATAAGAGTAAAAAAATAGTTAAGACTGTAGCAATGCTATAGATCAAACGCTTTCTAAGCTCTTTTAAATGTTCGCTATATTTCATTTCAGTGAGTGTTTCACTGAGTATTTGTTCGGTCATGCAGCTTGATCCTCACGCAAGATATTGGATGATGTTGTGTAAATTAAAAAGGGTACTTTTAATTCACGCGCAGAGATTTGATAAACATAATCATGTGTGGGATAAGGGGGCGCTTGATGTGCTATAGCAACAGCGCTATGTACACTTTGGATTTCGTGTTGCATTTGTGCAAGCTGCTGTTTGAGCAGCTCTTCGTTTTGTTTTATTTTGAGCAGCTCTTCTTGCATGATCCTTTTTAGTTCAAGCAATTCCAGTTCATTTTCTAACTCTAGCTGGATTTTGTTAAGGTTATTTTTAAGGGCTCTGTATTTAAGTAATCCCACCCTTAATGTTTGAGGGAGCTTTTCAGGTCCCAATATAATCAGTGCAATAACAGCAAAAGCCAAGAGTTCACCAAAACTGATATTGAACATAATGATTTAGTACTCACCGGTTAGTGTTTTTTTCTTTATTTAAATCGAGATGATGAATTTCTTTAGCCTGATTTGTTTCAGAAAGTTTTTGATCATCAGAATGAACCGAGTCTTTAAAATCTTTAATTGCACCACCTAAATCCTTACCTAAGTTTTTAAGTTTTGATGTACCAAATAATAAAATAACGATCACGGCAAATAATAATATATGCCAAATTGATAAACCCATTTCATATTTCCTTAATAATTTAAAACTTGTTGATATAAATATCATGCTTGAATATATTTTCTAAATAATATTTATATCGATGAATATTCGATTTCATTATGCGCTATGGTCCAGCATATTGAGTGCTTGATTACGATAGTTAAATAATAATTCGCTGTCTTTATGTCTTGGATGGGTCAAAGGAACTTGAATGATTTGTTTAATTTTTCCTGGTCGAGCAGACATTACGATCACGCGATCACCCAGATAAACCGCTTCTTCTATATCATGTGTAACTAGAATCATGGTGATCTTTTGATCTTGCCAAATACGTTGTAATTCAGTTTGCAGATGGCTACGTGTAATTGCATCTAAAGCACCAAAGGGTTCATCTAAAAGTAAAATATCAGGCTGATTAACCAAGCCTCGTGCAATCGCTACCCGCTGCGCCATACCACCCGATAGCTCATGTGGATAAGCATTTTCAAAACCTTTTAAACCCACCATTGTAAGATGTTCTGCCACACGGGCATTTTTTTCGGCACGGCTTAACTCGGTTTCTTCGAGTGCTAAATGAATATTTTCGGAAACACTGAGCCAAGGCAATAGACGGTGCTCCTGAAAAATTAAACCTCGTTTTAAATCTGTCCCTTGTATTGGTGTTTGATTCAGTAAAATCTCACCTTGATAGTCTTTATCTAATCCTGCAATTAAGCGCAACAAGGTCGATTTACCACAGCCACTGCTTCCGACAATAGAAATAAATTCTCCTTGTTGAATATCGAGATGAATACCATCTAATACGGTGAAAGTTTGTTGATCTCGATAAAATGATTTATTGAGTTTTTTAATCGAGAGTAAGGAAAAGCTCATATCAATATCCTGATGAGATGGGTGATTCAGTTAAACACGCCATTGCAGTAGTCGTTTAGAAATCAAGTGAATGCAAAGCGTCATGCCAATACCGCTGAGGGTGACCGTGATTGCACACACCAACAAAATATCCATTTCGGCATTGATTTCAGCTTTCATCATTAAATTGCCTAAGCCTGCACCAGCATTGAATGACAGCTCACTGGCAGTTGTGGTAATCCATGTAAAAGGCACCGCTAAATTCAACCCCGTTAAAATATATGGGAGAGCTTGAGGGAAACGGATTTTTTTAAATTCCTGCCAAAAAGATAATTTGTAAATACGAGCGACTTCACTGTATTTCTGGTCATAATGACTTAGCCCTTGAAAGCTGTTAATCACCATCGGGAAAAAAGAAGCAAGCGCAATAATAAAGATTTTTGCCTGCTCACCATTGCCAAACCACAGTGCAATCAATGGGGTTAAACCAAGTAAGGGTACTTGGCGAATGCTATTAAATAATGGTGAAACCAAGGCATTTAAAATTTTTGAATAGGCAAGTAAGGCACCGAGTAGTAGCCCTGTTGTCGAGCCAAGTAAAAATCCCAGTCCAGCTTTTTTAAGACTTCCCCATGTGTTTAACCATAATTCACCTGTTTCAAGCAGCTGAATAAAAGCAAAATACACCTTCTGTAAAGGCACAAATGCATAGGCATGACTGGCGCCTAAACTTGAATTGTATTGCCATAAAGCCAGTAAAAGGAGCGGGAGCAGCAGACCTTTGATCAAGATCAGTGGTTGCGCAAAAGCACTTTTTAAGTTCAGTGGATGCTGTGACATTATTTCCCCCTTGAACTCAATGCAGGTGATACAAGATATTGTTCGAGCTGACGTAAAGTTTTATCTAAAGCAAAACCAATGATTCCTGTAATAAAAACTCCGACCATGACAACGTCTAAACGTAACATTTGTCGTCCGAGCTCCATCATTTGACCAATGCCAGTGCCTGCAGCAAGTAATTCAACGGCCACCAAAATCAACCAAGCACGACCTAGAGCAATCCGCAGTCCACCGATTAATGGTGGGAGGATGCAAGGGATGATGATGTATCTCAACCATGCTGGAGTTTTTAGTTTGTAGATCTGGCCCAATTCAATATATTTTTTAGGAATATTTCTAACAGCATCCGCTGTTGTGAGTGCGATTGGAAAAAAACAGGCTTTAATAATCAGTAAAATTTTAAATAGTTCACCAATGCCAAAAACCAAAATAAAAATAGGAATAAGCACAAAGATTGGAATTTGATAAAGGATATTGAACAAAATATAAGTGTAATTTCGGAAAGAGGTGAGAGATGCATAGGCAATGCCAAACAAAATCGCACAGGTGGCCGCAATTGAAAAACCCATCAGCAGTCGAGAAAGGCTATCTTTTAAATGCAGTTGTAGTTCACCACTTTGCAACAAGGCAAGAAATGTCTGCCATACCGTTATAGGTGGTACTAAAATTTGGGTTGGAAAAATCTGTAAATAGCTAATCAATTGCCAAACCAGTAACGCCAAGATGGGTGAAAGGAATGAGAGCAAGCGATAGACCTGCTCAGAAGACAATCGCCTCCATAATGGTGCTTTGATCGCCACAATTTTTTTTTCGATAAGCGGATTTACGAGGATTTTCATGACCTAGTTTCCTTACTTATGTTGAATATCAAGTGGTTGTAAATTTTGAATGGCTTGACTGGTAAACTGAGCATTGAGCAACTCTTCAGCTTTGATTGGCGTTTGAATCAATTGGTTTTTTACAGCATGGTCGATGACTTTTGCATAATGCTGTTTAAGAAAATCCACTTGGTACTCAGGTGACCAATCTTGTTGCCAGTTACTGCTGGTATTTTGACTTTCGCGTTGAATCACACTTAGAGGCTGACCAAATTTGGTTTGGCTTTGTTGGAATTCATCTTGATGCTGTGAAATCCACTGCATTGCCCGTACTGTCGCATCAGCAAGTAGTTGGGTTGTGTCTGGATGTTGATCCAGATAAGTCTTGCGTCCCCATAGTTCAGCACGCATTTTCCAGTCAGCGGGTAGACTTTGCGATGACCAAATAATTTTGCCAAGATGGCGATCTTGTAAAGTGAGCGCATCACTTAAGGTAAAAAATGCATCGACGCTTTTAGCGGATAAAGCAGCAGCTCCCGCCTGTGGATTGAGATTGATGATTTGAAAATCTTTAAGCTTTAAACCTTTACTCTGTATCAATTGAGCAAAGTTAATTTCCCAAGGACGACCACGATGTAAGGCAATCTTTTTACCTTTGAGGTCCTCAATGGTTTTGATGGGTGAATCCGCTGGAACCACCAAATAAACATTATTACCGACTCCGCCAGGGACGACAATTTGTGTTCTAACACCAGTGGCATTGAGTACTACCGCAGGAAGATTGCCATAAAAAGCAAAATCAATTTTATTGTTGATAAAGCTTTCATTGACTAAGGTGGCCACAGCCGCAGTGGTTACAGGTTCCCACTTTAATTCAATATTTTTCTGCTTTAATGCTTTTAGAAAAATGGGGTCCTGTGCAATAAGTTGTGGTACACCAATAAAGTCCAGACCGCCAGAAGTTCCATTGGCCACAACCGCAATACGAAGCTGTTGTTGACCGGTTTTACTTTGGTTTGGATCTTCGGTTTTGTGTACGCCACAAGCAACCAATCCTAAAAGACTAAAACTTAAAAAAAGACCAGAAAAAATACGCATATCATCATAAAAATCTAGAAATATAAGGGGATAGAGCAAGAACCAAGCCAAAATAATTATTTTATATAAATCAGTTTGTTATGTTTTTATGATTGGTGTTATTTGAATGGATTAAACAGGTTATGTTGTGAAACCGACAGTATTGGATGGATAAGTGTTGAAATTTCAACACCATGTTTAGCTGGGTTTTTATAATATTTAGATAAAACAACAATATAGATGAATTCATTATTGAATAAAAAACGGCATGGTTTCTGCTCATAAGTTGTATCACTCACGATAGCGTGTAAAACCTTTAAATTATTGAGAAGTATTATGTCTGTTGAATTTTTGTGGAGAATCCCTGTGCATGGGGATGGTCGTCGAGCACATCAGTTACATACACGAGGTGAATGGAACCAGCTGAGCCCAGCAGTACAATCCCCTCAACGTGTGGCACCTCAACATCAAGATGAATTGTTTGCCTACTATGATTATGTACAACAGGTAGCAAAAGCCGCAGATATCGTGGGTTTTCACGGCGCATTGATTCCTGCTTTTCCACATACTGAAGAACCGTGGGTGCTGGCATCGGCATTGGCAAGAGAAACCAAAAGACTCCGATTATTGATTGCGATTCAACCTTGGTTTATCCATCCTGCATACGCAAGCCAAATGGCAGCAAGTTTGCAGCGTCTCAGTCAGGGACGGGTTGAATGGAACGTGATTTCAGGTGGCGGTGGGGCACAGCAACGTGCCTATGGTGATTTTATTGAACATGATCAGCGCTATGCGCGAACCAATGAATTTTTAGAGTTTGTAAAAGGGTATTCGCATCAGGCACCTTTTGACTATGATGGAAAGTTTTTCCACGTTGAACAAGGTGGTTTGAAATACCCAATGAATCAATATGACGTTCCTCGTTTGTGGTTAGCGGGAGCTAGTCCAGCGGCACTGCAAGTTGCAGGTCGGCATGCCGATATCCACTTAACCTGGGGGGAACCTGTTGAACAGCAGAAAAAAGTGATTGAACAGGCGCGCTCCTTCCTTGCACAAAATACCCCAGACCATAAGCTAAAGTTTGGTATGCGTATTGATATTTTGGCACGCCCCACACAGGAACAAGCGTTTCAAGAACTTAAACAGATGTATGAAACCATCGCTGTTGATGGCAATGCATTTGAACGTAAAGATACTGAGTCGGTTGGTGCAAAACGTCAGCAGGCCTTAGCACAAGGCAATCGTTTTGAAGACTTATTTGTCAGTCCAAATGTTTGGGCTGGTATGTCAAATGTAAGGGGTGGTCCAAACTGTATTTTAGTGGGGAGCTATGAACAAGTGGCACAGCGCTTACAAGAATATATCGACATTGGTGTTGGGCATTTTATTCTCGCCAGTAACCCACATTTGGAAGAAGCATATCGGGTTGCTGAAGAAGTCTTACCCTTGGTTGGATATAAATTAAAATAATAAGTTTAGATCCCTTTGAGATATCAGAGGGATCTTGTTGTTTCAACAGCATAGAACTGTCTTAAAACCAACAGCTTTGCTGACAAATCGAAGAATGTTTTTAATTAAATTTATAAAAATTAGTGACTTATATTGTTGGCATGACTTGTGCAATTTTCAATACAGTATTTTATTTTTTAGTTTAAATTGCCATGAGTGAACGAATATTTAATCCCCATCAGCGGGCGTTGCTATTTGGGCAATATGCATCTGCTTCAACTGCAACTGGCATATCAGACCCATTTACACGACATCATTTGGATGTGAGTCAATCACCTCCAGCAAAATTGAATAAATTGTGGATCGCGATCATTGCGGTTGCTGCAGCACATTTAGGTATTTGGTATATCGCAAAACAATTACCGACACCAGCTTTGGACATTGCAAAGCCAGAACCCGTGGTGATTGAAATTGTCAAACCAGTGGAACCACCTAAAGTCATTGAACCTAAAATTCCACCAGTGACGCAAAAACCCAAAATTCCGCCTGTGGTCGAAAAACCAAAACCGATTGCGAAACCTATCGAACAGCCGAAACCTGTTCAAAAAACTGTGGAGCAAGCCAAACCGATTGTAAAACCCATTGCGCAAGACACAGTTCAAAAAACTGAGGAACCTGTTGTAAGCAAAAAACTGAGCGCTGAACCTGCTCCAAAAACAGCAGAACCAGTGAAGCCTACTGATGACAATTTACCTGTGACAGAAGCCAAGGGTTATGCAGGTTATCTAAGCAACCCCGCAGCAGAGTACCCAGAACAGGCCTTAGAACGTGGTTGGGAAGGCTCGGTGATTTTAAGGGTCAAAGTATTGCCAAATGGTAGCCCAGATAGCGTAACAGTCAAACAAAGTAGCGGCAAAAAACTTTTAGACAGTGCGGCTGTAAGAACAGTAAAGCAATGGAAATTTTCACCGGCCTTAGAAGGTAAAACACCTGTCGAAGGTTGGGTTGATGTTCCAATTCATTATCAATTACCGAAATAAACTATTTTAAATTAAGAGGATATCTACATGACAGACATAAATTCATTGATCCATGACGGCACAATCTGGTTATTGGTTGCTTTCTCCATCGTCACATGGGTGTTGATCGTGGTTAAAGTGGTACAGACACAGAAAGCCAGCAAGCAAAGTAAGGTCTTTGTCGAAGCCTTTTGGAAAGCCAAAAATTTGCCTGAGGCAGTGACTCAATCACAACAAGGTGAAGGCCCTACAGCCCGTGTTGCAAATGCCGGTTTTCAAACCTTGATTGAGGCAGATGAAAAGACTCATCAAGATTTGCAAAACAGTTGGAGTCGTCAGGATTTATTAGAGCGTCATTTACGCAAGCAAATTTTAACTGAACGTCGTCAATTGGAAAAAGGTTCTGCATTATTGGCTTCGATTGGCAATAACGCACCGTTCATTGGACTATTTGGAACAGTGTTTGGGATTATTCATGCTTTACAGGCCATTGCACATTCAGGTAATGCAAGTATGGATGTGGTTGCAGGGCCAATTGGTGAGGCCTTGATTGCTACAGGTATTGGTATTGCTGTGGCGGTACCCGCTGTGTTGGCTTATAACTATTTCATACGTAAAGTTAAAACCATCGGTGCAGACCTCGATGATTTTGCCACTGATTTTGTCAGTTTAAATCAAAAAGCGGGCTTTCAGTTACCTGTCGCTAAGCCAAAAAATACCACTGGAAATACTGTAGTCAATCATGATGCATCTAGTAAAGAAGTCAAAGAAAAAGGAGTGTTTGCATAATGGCCGTTTCAACCTCCCAAGAAGATGATGTGGTGAGTGAAATTAACATTACGCCATTGGTTGATGTGATGCTGGTTTTACTCATCGTGTTTATCGTTACAGCGCCCCTGTTAACCAATACCGTGAAAGTAAATTTACCCAAGGCTGCACCGACGCAGTCAACGGATCAGAATAAAGCGGTTGTCATTAGTGTTAATCCGCAAGGAGAAATCTTCCTTGACAAGGAAAAAGTAACTTTGGCAAGTTTTGAAAAAGAGATTCAGTCACGTAAAAACAGCAACCCTAAATTGGCTTTGAATTTAAATGCCGATGAGACCATTCCTTATGGAACAGTTGCAAAATTACTTGCCAGTATTGAGCGAGTAGGGGTAGAAAAATTATCTGTGATTACCGTACCCAAGTAGTCTTTGGATGCTGAATGAAATAGCTGCTGCGGCAGCTTTTTTAGTGTCTAAAAATATGAGTAGTTAAAATTAAAACAGCGTTCAAATTTTATTACTTTGTATAAACATGATTTATATAAGCATGATTTATATACACTGAATGTGTCTAAAATGAATGTGTTAATTACGATTTTGATCAGCAACATAAAGGTCGTTGTGTTGGGCAGTAATAGTTGGGATGCATCATCAGAGCCCCATACTGGATTGACTTTTCGTCCTTGAAAAGTCAGAAGATCGCTGACTACAGTAGCCGCTTGATGGTGTTAAGGCTCTGTAAATTTTATTTTAGGCTTGATTGTTCCATAATTTCTCAAAACGCCACGTTGGGAAAATAGTGTGTTCTGCCGCTAATCCTCCAATCTGTTTCGATGCAGCATCTATGCTATGGCTAAAACCCCAAATCAGCATTCCACCGCGTTCATGTTGAATTTTTTGTGCCTGAGCCAAATACACTTTACGCTTGGCTAAATCGGGTTCAGCCAGTGCTTTATAAAACAGCTCACTATATTCTGGGTCTTTAAAGTTGACACGATTGGTTGTTGAAATTGGCGCATCATTCACTACAGCAGTGGATAAATACGGTGTACCCACGTTGGTTGCATTACTGGAGAATTGCCATTTACTTCGATCAGGTCCATTAAATGTGGCTAAATCAACTTGTTTGACCCGAATACTGACATTGGCTTTCTTTGCTTGTTCTGCAAATATCAGGGCAGGTTGGGCGTTGCCAACGGGGGTAATCAGTTCAACGCTTAAGCCATCTTTAAAGCCCGCTTGAGCCAATAAGTTCTTGGCTTCTGTAATGTCTTGTTGACGTTGTGGCAAATTTAGAAATGCTGGATCCTGTGGCGAATATAAATCATTGGCGATGCGTCCCTGACCGTTTAAACCCCGTTGTATCAGCTCTTGACGATCGGCGATTAAACGAAATGCTTGGCGGACTTTGGGATCATTAAATGGTGCCTGTTGAGTATTAAAGTCAAAACTATTGTGGGTATTGGTTTGAGAACGAACCGTTTGAATATGTTTTGCTTGCTCTAAAATTTTAATGTATTCAGGTGAAATCGCATTTGCAAGATCAATTTGTCCTGCCAATAATGCATTTAGTCGAGAAACTTGATCTTTAAAGTCAATGACTTCAAAACGATCTGCATAAGGCCGATCTGCTTTAAAATAGTTTTCAAACCGAGTAAAGACAGAACGTTGACCGGGGATAAATTCTTTGACTTTATAAGGACCTGCGCCCACAGGGTTATGAATGGGATCAAAATCAGTGGGGACAATACCGCCAAAATTGACCCAAGTTTCAGGCAGCGCCACAAAGCCAGCAATTGAACTAATAAAAGGAATGCGTACTGTATATTGATCTAATTTTTGGATACGATCACGATCAATCCATTGCACAAGATTCCGAAAAGGTGAGGCAAGCTTTGGATCTGTTAAGCGTTGCAATGAAAAAATGACATCATCTGCGCTGACGGTTTTACCATGATGAAACTCTAAACCTTTACGCAGTCGTATGGTCCATTCGCTGGCATTATGATTAGGTTCTGCAAATTCAGCCAAAGCAAGACGAGGAAGCATGTTTTCGTCCCATTCCCAGAGCTTATTATAAATCGCAAATCCACGGGTAATCCCACTTCCTGATGCTGAAAGGTGAGGGTCAAGGCTACCTGATTGTTGTCCACCAATCAGCCCTAATCGAATTGTTCCACCATGCTTAGGGGTACTGGAAAGTGAACTTTGGAATTCAGCGCTAGGTTGTGGAGATTGTCCACAAGCAGATAAACCACTGATTAAAGAAACGCCACCTAGTGCAGTAAGACTTTGGGTTAAAAATTTTCGACGTGAGAGTAACAAGGTTTCATGTGTCATTAAAAATACTCAGTTAGAACGTATTCAGAGGAGATTGCACAATGAATGCCAATTCTTTTTTTATATTTTTCTGATATTTATCAATTAATTATAGCCGTTGTGTTTTTTGTCACTGTTGCTTTTTCAGCATTTCTGTTGAAAAAATAAACATGAATAAAAGTTGTATATCAATGAAGGTTATTTAAAAGTAATAAAAATCAATGTTTTATATTTGAGTTTTGCCTATTTAAAGATTGGCATAGGCTTTGCGTAACGCAGTGTAAATGTATTTTACTGAGTGTGATATGAAACAGAACTTTCAATTAAAGCCACTGGTGATTGCGCTAGGGCTATTTGGGGCAATTTTTCCATGTGCTATTTTTGCTGAAGAAACCTCAGAGCAAGCCAAGGATTCTGATGGTGATGTAATTACCTTAGCTGATGTTGTGGTGACAGGAGCAAATAAAAAAACCACCATTCTCCCCAAGCGTAAAGTTACTACGATTTATGGGACGGATAGTTCTGTATTAGATACCCCTCGTGTCGTTTCACAAGTATCAGAACAACAGTTTCGTGAAGATGTTATTCGTAGTGCAGATGATTTGGTTAAGTATGCTCCAAGTATCACCAGAGGAGGTGGGCAAAATGCCAATTTCGCGCCACAGATACGTGGGCAAAATTCCGAAGTTTTTCAAGATAGCCAACGAATATACAGTACCCGACATCCGACTAATTTAAATGCGTATGAAGCTGCTGATATTGTTGCAGGACCAACGGGGGTAATTTTTGCACCGACCTCAGGTTCAGGGGGATATATTAATTATCTCACCAAAAAACCGAATTTTAATAAAGCAGAAACCACGATTTCGGGATCAGTGGGTTCAGTTTATGCAGGGCAAGGTGCTGAGCCTAATTTCTCAGTCAGTATTGATCATTCCGCACCTATTTCTAAAGAATTGGCATTTCGAGTCAGTGCAACAGCACAACGAACAGATGACTATTATGACAATGTAAAAAATAATTTTAATGCATTTTATGGTGCTTTGGCTTGGCGTCCAGATGACAGTCTACGGGTTGACTGGAATATCAGTTATGACGATTATTCAGATTTTAATGTGACGCATGGTTGGAACAGAGCGACACAACAATCCGTTGATCAAGGGCTTTACTATAAAGGCAGAGCGACCCCGATTATTCAAAACGGTTCAAACTTTTGGTCTCCAGTCTTTGAGTCTGGTGCAGCTCACTCTAAAGTGATTGGTTGGCAAACTCGGCAGAAGAATGACAAAAATCAATATATTGCTGTAGGTCCAGTACAGACTTCTCCTTTGCCAAGTTCCACTGCTGATCAAGCGGGTACAATTCGAGGTTGGGTCTATGATCCATCAATCGCAGGCAATGGCTTAGTCAAATTAGATGATGATGTTTCTGGTCGGAGCGAAGATAAAAATAGTGCAAAGCGTTTTAGTACACAATTTAAACTGGTCAAAGATATCAATGAAAATTGGTCTGTGGCCAATAGTACGCTATATCAAAAGAGTCGTGATTTGGGTGACTCCGTTGGGAGTTTCTTTACCGATTTGGACCATGAATTATTGGACAACCGCTTAGAGTTTTTAGGCGATCATGACTTTGAGCTATTGGGTGTCAAAATCAACAATAAAAGCAGTACAGGTGGCGCTTATCGGCATGAGAAATTTACCTCTCTCGCAGCAAACAATAGTTTTAATATCAATCCTTATGATTTAACCAATGATCCATCACAGAAAAACCCTGGAGATTTATTGGGATTGGTCAATCATGGCGGTTCGACTGGAAGTTGGATTGGGCAGGCTGGTGTTCCACAGTATTCGCAGTATTTCGGCTATTTAAATTTGCCTCGAATGTACCCTGTGGGTCATGGCTTATATGCTGAAAAAGGCGGTTTTCCTCCCAATGGAGGTGGTGCAGTTTATACAGGAACAGGCTTTTGGGATACTTACAGCGTATTTACACAGCAAAATTTTACTTTTAATGATGTTTTTGGGATTAATCTGGGAATTAACCACAGTTCTATAAAAGCAAAATTAGAGAATCCACTGGTTTTAGTCCCTACAGATGTCCGCTCAGATTCCAATACATATAGTTTGCTTAGCTATCAAGCCAGTACCTTTATTAAACCTACTGAAAAAAGTACCCTATATTTTACTTATGATAAAAGTACAGCTTTGAATACGGGTGTATTTGGTCCATTTTTAATTTGGGGCGCTGGAAATCAGCTAAATCCTTTGGCTTTTGACAGCCAAAGTGAATTAAAAGAAGTGGGAGTGAAATACGAGCCGATCACTGATCAACTTCTGTTAACGCTCAGTGGTTTTGAACAGAAGCGCGATTTATCACCTGATACCAATGGCAATATGGCGCGTTTTGAAATCAAAGGCCTTGAATCATCATTACGTTGGCAGCTACAAAAAAATATCGCGATCGGGGCAAACTTAACCTATCTCAATGCTGAATATTCTTCCATTATTCCGGCTGGTTTTTCACCTTTTGGTTTCCATGCAGACAATGCGACGGTATGGGGCGATAGCAATGCTTTAAACCAACGCAAAGCAGGACGTTATGATGCAGCAGGCATTCCTAAATATTCTGCAAGTGCTTATGTGGACTATCAGCACCAGTCAGGTTTTGGACTAAACTTATCGGGCTGGTGGACAAGTAACTGGTATACCAATCTAAGTCAGACCGTAAAGGTACCCAATAATTATAATTTAGATTTGGGACTTTATTATCGTCAACCGCAGTGGACAGTGGGCTTAAATATTCTTAATTTGACCAATGAGCGTAATTTCGTAAATGGTTTAGCTGGTGCAAATAGCGAGTTTTTACAGCCAATGCGCCCATTGACGGTACAAGGACAATTTAGCTATAAATTCTAAATTAAACAGATTTTTATTTTCTTTTGATTTAACCAATAGCCATACTTTTGTATGGCTTTTTATAAATTGATTTTTAGTAGATATAATTAAAAACAGCAAAATGTTGAAATAACAACAATACGACAATTAAAAATGTCTATCTATCAGCAAAAATAGCTAAGTTTTTTATGGTTTTTTTATATAACACTTTGAAAATATTTAAATAAATAGAATGGCACAAAAGTTGCCAATAACAAGAATAGATTTATTTAAATGGAGTCAGCATGTTTAAGGTTACAAAAATTAGGCAGAGTATTTTAACTGCTATGTGGGGCGTAACGGCGAGTGTTTCAACACTGGCTATTGCAAATGATGAGATCGAGACTACACCAGCACAACAAGCACAGGTTGAAAAAGCCAAAGATGTCAAAAAATTAAGTGATGTGATCGTCACTGCACAATATCGGGCGCAAAATATTCAAAAAGTTCCAACTGCAATTACTGCTGTTTCGGGTAAGGACTTGGCTGCGAAAGGTTCTACTTTTATTGGGGATGTTTTAACCTATACACCAAATGCTGCAGCTGAAAACCCAGATGGGGATAGTCGTCCACGTTGGTATATTCGTGGTCTAGGTACGGGAGATGTAGCTGCATCGACAGTATTTCCTGTTGGCGTGTATGCAGATGGGGTTTATTTAAATGCGCCAGTTGCAGGTGCAGGTGACTTGTTTGATTTAGAGCGTATAGAAGTTTTACGTGGTCCACAAGGTACGCTCTATGGGAAAAACACCACTGCGGGTGCAGTCAATTATATTTCTAAAAAGCCTACTTTTTCAGATAAACCCAATGGATATGCAACTATTGGTTTAGGGGATCATAACCTACGAACATTTGAAGGTGCTGCAAACGGCAAAATTTCGGAAAATGTTGCGGTGCGCGGGGCTTTTTACTCTGAAGACCGTGACGGATATGCAAAGAATATTGCCAATGGTGAAGATTATGGCAATGTGGATAAAAAATCTTTTCGCTTCCAAGTGCTAGGCAAAATCAATGATGAATGGGATGCCTTGGTCAATCTACACAGCCAAACTTATAATGGCTTAGGCAGTAATGGTTCCTTAAGCGTGGGTAAATACTGGGGTATTTATGAAAGACCTAAAGGACGAGACACCAATTTAGATCTAGATGAAAACAATAAGATTCAGCATGATGGCGCATCATTAACCTTAACTGGAGATTTGGGGGGCGGATATAGCTTTACTTCGATTACTGCCTTTGATAAGACCACACAAAAGTCGATTTCAGATGGTGATTACACCCCTTATGATGTCGCACGAAGCTATAGTGATAATGAATGGCGTCAATATAGCCAAGAGTTTCGCATCACTTCTGATGCTGAAAAACGCTTAAGCTGGATTGCAGGATTTCATTATTTCAATGAGGATTTAGATTCCACTGGAGTCAGTGCACGTGTCAATAAAACATTGCCAAATGGCGCTGCTTCTCAAACTGCGTCTACGCCAGCATTTAGAGATATAACCTATAATCAAGCCACTCAAAGCTTTGCACTTTTTGGTAACAGTACCTATAAATTTACAGATAAATTTAAAGTGACAGGTGGTTTACGTTGGACCAGTGAAGAAAAAGATATTGATCTCAATCTGACTCAGATCACAACGGGAGACTATACAAAAGGCAGTTGGTGGAAAAAAGATGGCTATAGCAATGCTGTTTATAACCCAACCCCAAATGCAAATGGGTCAACAAGTCGCAATAAAACTTGGAATGAGTTGACCTATGACATCACGCCAGAATATGAAATTAACCCTAATTTAAATACTTATTTTAGATTCGCACGCGGTTTCCGTTCAGGTGGATTTAACACAGGTTTATCCAGCAGCTTAACCCAACTTGCCGACGTGAATCCTGAATACTTAAATAGTTATGAACTTGGTTTAAAGTCTACGTTATTGGACGGAGATTTAATCGCAAATGCCAATATTTTTTATTATGACTATAAAGATATTCAAACCAATTTACTGGTTGCAACAGAGGGACAAGGTGGAGGGGTGACCTCGGTTCTCGCCAATGGACCAAAAGCTGAAGTTAAAGGCGCTGAATTAGAATTAGATTATTCAGTGACTGAAAATCTACGTTTACGTTTTGCTGGTGCTTATCTTGACAGCGAATATACCGATTTCGTCGATAAAAACCCAGTAACCAATGTGGTTAATGCAGATAATACAGGCAACAGTTTAGTCCGTTCGCCAAAATACACTGTCGGTCTGGGTGGAGAATATACCTTTAATCTCAATGATGGTGCTCGTGTTGTTGTAGGTACAGATGCCAGCTATCGTGACCGTGAATTTTTCCTCGTAAACCGTCAAGACTATTCGGTAGATCCAATCTTAAGCCAAAAAGCATATACCTTATGGAATGCCAATGTTGGCTACCATAGCGCAAATAACAAATACCAAGTCAATGCTTACGTTAAAAACCTATTGAATGAAGAATATCAAGTACATGGCCGTCCAAATGGGCCCGCCGGACAATATGTTTTAACTTATGGAAACCCACGTCAAGTTGGTGTTTCTCTGACTGCTAAATTCTAAGTTATAAGGAGAACATCATGGGAATTGAATTTTTTACCCGTCTACCACTGCATGGTGAAGCAGAGTACTTAGCAGGCGATCCACGCAATCGTGGTGATTGGTCACGTGTCGCGGGTGTAGACAATACTGGTGCGACATCAAATTACCAAGTTGGTGATGACTTTAGCTATATCGACTATCTTAGCCAAGTGGCTCGTGCGGCTGAAATCAATGGTTTTGCAGGCGCACTGATGGTGAATGCACCTACAGGTGAAGAACCATGGACAGTGTGTTCCTTATTGGCAAGAGAAACCAAGCGGTTAAACTTTGTGACTGCATTCCAGCCTTATCATTTTAGTCCTTATAATGCAGTACAAAGTGCAGCAACGTATCAGCGTGCCACAGGGAATCGGTTGGTTTGGAATATTATCAACGGTGGCTCTGAAGTTATTCAGCGCCAAGTTGGGGATGCTACTCCGCACGATGACCGTTATATCCGTGCGACTGAATTTTTAGATGTGGTGAAAGGCTATTGGTATAATGAATCATTCCATTACCAGGGTAAATATTATTCTGCTGAAGGCGGTGGTTTAAAATACCCTCTGAATAAAGCTGAACTACCGATCATTTGTACTGCAGGATCGTCTGAAGCTGCCCGTGAGTTTGGTGCGAAGCATGCTGATTATTATTTAATGCGTGCTGAAAAACCCAGTGAAATTGCTGAATTGATTGCAGATGTGCACAAACGTGCTGCGAGATATGGGCGGGATAATATTAAATTCGGCTTATCCATTGATACGATTGCACGCCGTAGTGAACAAGAAGCGTTGGCAGAGGCACAACGTTATTTGGATGAAGCTGCTGAAAAACAACGCTTACATGCGTCTGCTGCACATGCAGGTTTGAGATCGGCACGCGTATTGAGTTTTGAAAAAGAATATAGTGAAAAAGCAGGCAGTAAAAACGTCGATGATTTCTTTATTCATCCCAATGTTTGGTCAGGCTTTGGCTATATTGGTATTCCACCAGGTGTTGCTTTAGTGGGAAGCTATTCGCAGATTATCGAGCGGATTCAAGAATATAACAGTATTGGGATTGATCTGTTTTTCTTGGCGGGCTATCCACATTTAGAAGAAGCCTATCGCCTTGGCGAACATGTTTTACCTTATTTCAAAAAACAGCGTCAGGCATTACAGCGTATTCCTGAAGAGGCAAAATATCGTATCGCCTAACTCCCATTGCAACATTTTAAAGCCAAGATCTTTAAACCAGTCTTGGCTTTTTATATTCATTTTTATCTTAATAAAAAAATAGTTTGGGTTGTCGTTGAAGCTTTGAACAGAAAACCTGTAATGGTTTAAATCATGTAAAGAAGTTATTGGGGGGCCGAAAGGTGATCAAATATCATTTTTTTCTGATGTAAGTCTTTGAATAAAATTAGTTCTTAAAATAATAAAAATTAAATGCGAAAAAAGGATTGACATTGAAGTGAGCTTTAATCTTAAAGTAACTCCATACGCTATGAGGCTATAAAAATGAACGTCTTTGAAAAATTAGTTTTACCCAATGGTACTCAGATTCCAAATCGTATTGCAAAAGCTGCGATGGAAGAGAATATGGCAGATCTCAATCATGCACCATCAGAAGAGCTCATGCGTTTGTATCAGGCATGGGCAGATGGTGGTGTTGGTTTAATCATTACAGGTAATGTGATGGTGGATCGTCGTGCGATGACAGGACCGGGTGGGGTGGTCTTGGAAGATGAACAGCATTTAGCGCATTTCAAGCGTTGGGCGAAAATCGCACGTTCTCAAGGCGCGCAAGCATGGTTGCAGATCAACCATCCAGGTCGCCAAATGCAGTCAAATTTAGGTCAGCCAACGTGGGCACCTTCTGCTGTGGCTTTAGATTTAGGTAAAATGTCAGATCGTTTTAATACTCCAATTGAAATGACTCAAGCCATGATTGACGAAGTGATTCAACGTTTTGCCAATACCGCACGTTTAGGTGAAAAGGCGGGATTTACTGGTGTAGAAATTCATGCAGCTCATGGCTATCTACTCAGTCAGTTCCTTTCGCCTTTAAGCAATCAACGTCAAGATCAATGGGGCGGTTCATTGGAAAATCGTGCACGTATTTTGATTGAGATTGTCAAAGCAGTACGTGCAGTGGTGTCATCAACATTTACAGTTGCTGTTAAACTGAATTCGGCCGATTTCCAACGTGGTGGTTTTAGTGCTGAGGATGCGCAGCAAGTGGTTAAAATGTTAAATGATTTGTCGGTTGATTTGGTTGAATTGTCAGGGGGGAGTTATGAGGCACCAGCTATGCAAGGCCAAGCTAGAGATGGTCGGACTTTGGCGCGTGAAGCTTATTTCTTAGAGTTTGCTCAAGAGATTGGCAAGGTTGCCCATATGCCGATTATGGTGACTGGTGGTATTCGCCGTAAACCTGTTGCAGAACAAGTCATTGACAGTGGGATCGATATGGTGGGGATTGCAACCGCCTTAGCAATCGACCCTAACTTACCCAACGAATGGAAACAAGGTCAGAATATCGCACCTGAATTGAAACCGATTCACTGGGAAAATAAAACCTTAGCTTCACTTGCCAATATGGCAACAGTCAAATTCCAGTTACAGAAACTCAGTCATGGGAAAAAATCGAATCCTAAGGTTTCACCTTTATGGGCCTTGATATTACAACAGACAGAAACGACATGCCGCACACGTCAGTATAAAAAACGTATGCGTGAGTATTCACATTCAGCTTAAGTACAGTGCTTTGTTCAGATGTTGGATTAGATCTGACAGACTGTACTGCGGCTGTGGCTCAAAGAGGATTTCCCTGATGCTTAGGGATGATCACCGATTAAAGTAATGATGAGAATACTGATCAAGCAGTTTTGACGACTTCAATGTTTGAGCATCATAGATAATTTATCAATGATTTATGCACAATTCTGAGCTTAAAGTGAGATTTAAGCTCAATCGCTTTTATGATTTTCCGATAACATGGGAATTTTTAACATTTATCATTGGCATAATAAAGATTCAGTAAACGGTTGGCGTTTTCTTCACAGGTGATTTCGTCAGGCTTACTATTGATTGCAGTGATCATGCTGCGTAGGTTTTGCTTACTGATCAACAACTTTTGTTCTAGATCTTCAATGTCTTTGATTTTACTTTCGAGTAGTCCAATCAGAATATCATGATCCCACTTGCCTACATTTGACGGTAGAAAGGCTTTGATTTCAGCCAATGAAAATCCAACTTGTTGCGCTTGCTGAATTAAAAATAATTGTTTGAGGTCATTGTCGCTATATTCACGATAACCATTAGATTTACGTTTTGCCTTGGGAAGTAGTTTAATTTGTTCATAATAACGAATCGTTGGGGTACTCAAACCACTTTGTTTGGATAACTCGCTAATGTTCATTTTACTGACTTCCACTTTACATTAAAGTTAACTTTAGACTTATGGTCGGGTAAAAGCAAGATGAAAAATAACGTTAAAGCTGAGGTCAATCAGGTTTAAACGAATATTGTGAGTCCTTTCGGTGGAAATTCTCCCATTGAATCAAAATCATTAAACATTTGTTGTGATGAGCTATATTGAAATTAAATAATGATCCATTTAAATATCAATAGTTTGCAATAAATTCATACCATTTATTTGTTACGTGCAATTTTAACGATTAATTTCAAGTTGTTGTCCCTGACAATTCAAAAACAGCTGTTGTTGATGCCAAGCAAGTTGCCCCGAAACAATTGTGGTGCTGACCTCATAAGCAAATGTTTTATGCATAAATGGTGTCCAATTGCATTTCATATAGTTTTTTTGATCTTTCACTGCAATGTGCTGTTGATTTTCTCGAAGGATCACTAAATCAGCCCAGTAACCTTCTCGAATATAACCACGGTCTTTGATCCTAAATAAGTCTGCCACTTGATGTGCAGTTTTTTGAACCAGTGTTTCAATACTTAGTTTACCTGCTGCAACCAGCTCCATCAGTGCAGGTAACGCATGTTGTACTAAAGGCAGGCCAGAAGGGGCATAAAAATATGACTGGTGTTTTTCATCCCAAGTATGTGGGGCGTGGTCAGTACCAATAATATCCAAGCGATTGCTATTCGCAAGGGCATTAATCAAAGCATCTTTATCTTGCTGGGTTTTAATCGCGGGATTACATTTAATTAAGTGGCCCAAAGTAGCATAATCAGCATCATCAAAACTGAGATGATGGGTACACACTTCTGCTGTGATATGTTTTCGATTTAAAGGCAGGTTTTTAAACAAACACAGTTCTTTCGCGGTGGTGATATGTAAAACATGCAACTGTGTGGCATATTTCTCGGCCAAAGATACAGCCAATTTTGAGCTTTCAAAGCAGACATGTTTATTTCTAATCTGCGCATGAATTTCTGCTGGAATATTTTCCCCATATTTTTGAAAATAGAAATTTTCTTCGGCTTTAATGGCAGGGGTAAACTCGCAATGAGTCAATAAAACCGTTGGAACATTTGCAAATAAGCGTTCCAAAACTTTAGGATCATCGACGAGCATATTACCCGTAGAAGCGCCCATAAAAACTTTAACACCACTGATTGATTTAGGATCAAGCTGTTCAATAATATTTAAATTATGCGCACTAACTCCAAAATGGAAAGCATAATTGGCCCGACTATGTCGTTTTGCAATCTGCTTTTTCTGGGTCAAAGCGTCTAGAGTTAAGGTGGCTGGATTGGTGTTTGGCATATCCATATAGCTGGTGATTCCACCAATTGTTGCAGCCATTGATTCCGAAGCAATATTGCCTTTATGTGCTGCGCCGGGATCTCTAAAATGAACTTGGTCATCAATCATGCCAGGAATTAACCACGAACCTTCAGCATCTATATTTTTCGCATGATAAGCCCCTGTAATATTGGGATGAATCTTTTCAATCCGACCATGTCGAATCAGTACATCGGAATAATACTGCTTGCCTTCATTGACAATATTGGCATTACGAATAATAAGATTGGGCGAATTTTTAAAACTCATTGTGCAATGCCTTATACCCTTGAACCAATTTGATATTGGTACTGACAACGCTTTCAGAAAACTCACTGATTGAAATATCAATGGGTGGAAATTGCTTTAAATCAGTTTTGGGGTTGATATAACTCATTGCAGGCACATAAAAATGATCGGGTAAATCACGACCATCAACCACTGCATTGTGACGAATCGCGCTGTGATGACCCACTTTGCAGTTAAATAACACACTGTTAAAGCCAACAAAAACATGATGTCCAATTTCACAGGGACCATGAATAATAGAGCGATGTGCGATTGAAGAATTTTCACCAATGATCACTGCTGCCCCAGCTTTGGAATGAATCACCACTCCATCTTGAATATTGGAATTTGCACCAATAATGATGGGCTCCATATCACCCGCGTCATTGGTTTCATCTGCTCTGATCACTGCATAAGGCCCAATAAATACATTGGCATGGACAATGACTTTTCCGCAAATAATCGCTGTTTGGTCAACATAGGCTGATTGATCGATAACCGGGAGATCACCAGATGGGTTTTTTCTAAGCATGACTAGACCATTTTAAATAAGTTAAACAATGAGGGGGGTTAAGATAAGGCATTACCATTGCCAAGCGCCCTGAGCAACTGCGTCATGAGCATGTAAACTTTCCGCATGAATCACTTTAAAGTTAAAGCCTAGAATGCTGGGATGATGGATAAATGTGGCATACAAGCGTCTTAATGCATCTTCACAAAACATCAGGTTTTGACCATTCGCAACAGCAAACGCTTGTTCGTCGATACGTTTTACCGCCGTTTGTACGGGTGTCATCAAGGCTTGCTCAGCCTGATTAATAAATAAAATCAGTGGGATATACTGAATGTTTTGATCTAATTTGAAATTTAACTGAGCAAAACTTCTTTGGCTGTGAGGCGTTGCTGCAATTGCATCTGTGCTATTTAGCCAACTGAGGATTTCTTGTGGGTCTAACTGAATCTCATGATTTTCCAATGCGGATGCAAATCTTTGTTGAATGATGTTTCTGGCTAGTGCTGCGGAACAAGGACAAGTAGATGAATAGGGAATTTCGATTTTTAATTCAGCATAAAAATCATCTTTTAAAAGCTGACAGGACAACACAAAAGGATAGCTTTTCCAGCCTGACAATTGGCTGACTAAGGCAGGGCGCTCGATATAAAGCTCACTATGAATTTCGATTTTGGCATGTGCTGATAAATCTTTATGGCTGGCTAAGAAATCCAATAAAGCGTCTTTAATATCAAGTAGCGCTAAATTTTTGATCGTGCTCAATTTCAAAAGTCGGGTATACAAGCGAGACATATGAATACCTTTGGCAAACACATCATCCAAACTGACATAAGCATTCACTTGGCTTTGGCAAAGACTATTTTCGAGATAAAGCGGAAGCGCGATTTTTTCCATACCGACCCAATCGAGTGGGTAGTAATAGTTTCTTGTGAGTGAGGATTCAGCCGAAACATCTGGAAGAACAAGATTCATAGGGGGAATAGCTTAAGTTGAAATACATATTGTTATGTTATAACATAACAATATTAATCAACACTACTCATCTGAGTTAAATTTACGCTATGAGATCATTGCAAATTGAGATGAACAAAAAATATTTGATCGGATTCATACTCTGCCTTTCTGCATGTAGTCAAAACAACTCAAATACAATTCATGCTATGCGTACAGTTCAGAAAACGTCACCACAAGTGCCATTAAAAGCAGACTTTCCTCAGCAGCAAGGTATTTTAAAACAAGAAAAAAATCTGCCGCCTGCTTATTTAAAATGGCTTAGTGAACCGAAAAATGCTGAAAGCGTTCAGGCCTATCAGCGCTTTTTAAAGCAACAAGGTATTTCTGCTTATATTCCTACTTTTGAATTTTTACAAACAGCCAGAGATTGGCAACAATGTGATGCATCTGAATTTGAAGTTCCGCCACAAGAGCTGTGGGGCAATATTGTGCCAACATTAAAAATTTTAAATCGTCTTGTGGATGAAAAAATTTTAACCCAGTTTAGCGTGACTTCTGTCTATCGAAATTTCAAGCTTAATCAGTGTGCAAAAGGCGCTCCTTCCTCCAAACATATTTTTAATGCCGCATTAGATTTTCGTATTGGTGATGAAAATCCGGACTTAAACCAACAGCTGATGATTCAAGAGCGCAAAGCAAAATTATGCCAATTTTGGCTGGATTCTGGTGAGGAACTTCAAATGGGCTTAGGCGTCTACGCATCAGGACAGATTCATATTGATAGTGCAGGTTTTCGTACTTGGGGGGCAGACCATCGCTATAGCTCATCACCATGTATCAATAACGCTTTAATTGGCAACAATAAAAAAGTGAGTGAATCGCCATGAAGTCAAATTTCATCCGTGACATCAGACAACTTTTAATACGAGAAATTCAAGCGATACATGTTTATCCACCATTAAACAATCTAAATCCTGATGTTTTTCAATCCTCAGCTTAGATTTATAGCAATTTAATAAACGCTGTAATCATCACCGAATGATTAAAACCGAATCATCAAATTGCAGCATTGAAAATGTATGTGCAAGCACAGCTAAAATTTAACTCTAAAGTGATCTGTTTGGAGTTATTCAGTCAGTATTTTCATGTTGATCTCGATATGAAAACACAAAAATATAAAGTGAGAATGCCAATGAATACTCTTTTAGCCACTCCGCAAAAACTTCCCGTCACCGTGCTTTCTGGATTCTTAGGGGCTGGAAAGACCACCTTACTCAATCATATCTTAAACAATCGTGAAGGCCGAAAAATTGCAGTGATTGTGAATGATATGTCGGAGGTCAATATTGATGCCGCTTTAGTTCGAGAGGGCGGTGCTGAGCTTTCAAGAACGGATGAAAAGTTAGTTGAAATGAGTAATGGTTGTATCTGCTGTACCTTAAGAGAAGACTTACTGGTTGAAGTGCGTCGTTTAGCACAGGATCAGCGTTTTGATCAATTGGTGATTGAATCTACAGGGATCTCTGAACCACTCCCTGTTGCAGAAACGTTTACTTTTGAAGATGAAAATGGGAATTCTCTCAATGAGTTTGCCCGCTTAGATACAATGGTGACTGTGGTCGATGCTTATAACTTTTTAAAAGATTATAGTTCGCTGGATAGCTTACAAGCGCGCGGTGAATCATTAGGTGAACAAGATGAGCGAAATGTTGTTGATCTACTGATTGATCAAATTGAGTTTTGTGACGTGATTGTATTGAATAAAACAGATTTGATTGATCAAGACGAGCTGGAAAAATTATTTGGCATTTTGCAGTCTTTAAACCCAAGAGCAAAAATTGAAGTTTCTGCGTTTGGCAAGGTGAATCTTGATCGAGTGTTAAATACCCAGCTGTTTGATTTTAACGAAGCGGCACAAGCTCCAGGTTGGTTAAAGGAATTAAGAGGTGAGCATACGTCTGAAACAGAGCAATATGGAATCAATAATTTTGTTTATCGAGCGCGCAGACCATTTCACCCCAAACGGTTTTTTGATTTTATCAACTCCGAATGGAAAGGCGTGATTCGTTCCAAAGGCTTTTTTTGGTTAGCCTCAAATCCCGAGTTTGCTGGATCTTGGTCACAAGCAGGGGCGATGGCACGCCATGGCGTTGCTGGATATTGGTGGGCAGCAGTGCCAGATGAACATTGGCCTACAGATCAACAAAGTCGAGACGCAATTCAACAAAGCTGGGATGCTCAAACTGGTGATGCACGACAAGAAATCGTGTTGATTGGGATGCAGATGGATCAATCTGAACTTATTCGTCAATTTGATGCTTGTTTATTAAACGATGATGAAATGGCGTTAGGCGCAGAAAAATGGCAAGAGTTTGAAAATCCTTTTAGTGGGTGGACTGATTCTATCATTAGCCATTAATTCATTATGATCCATTCAATTCAGCCAAAGCATTGCTGAGAATACTTGCAAGCATGAGCGCTTTTAATTATACGCTCATGCTTGGCTTTATATTTTATTAAAATTTAGCTCTTAAGGTGAAAGTTACATTACGTGGTTCTCCCCAATAAACACCATTATAGAAACCTACATTTAAATAGTATTTTTCATCAAATAAGTTATTGATATTCACACTTGCAGTCAGCTCATCACTTAACTTATAACTGGCAAAAGCATTGGCCAATACATAGGCCTTTTGTGTGACTACACCACCGTTATAGGCATTTGCAGGAGCTCCCCCCCATTTTTGTGAAATTTCACTTTGCCAATTCAATCCACCACCTAATGTTAGCTTTTCTGAACCTGTCCAAAGATTTTCTGGAAGAGTAATACTACTAAATAACTTTACTTGGTTTTGAGGAATATTGCTTAAAGCATTGGCGTTTGCAGAACTTACGCTATTTACATAGGTATAGCCGAAGCTAAGATTCCAATTTTCCTGTAACTTTCCAATGGCTTCTAACTCAATACCATTGACTTTAAGTCCTTTGCCCGATGACATATATGCAGTATCCATCTCATCTACTTTTGGAATAGTGCCATTTTTTACACCATCACGATATTCAACATCTTCTACCGCAAGGTCTTTGACACTTGACCAAAATAGAGCAGCACTGGTCAATAACTTACCATCCAATAGATCCGCTTTAATCCCTAGCTCAGTGGTGCTTCCCATTTCAGGATCTAGATAATCGCCGAAACGATCTCGTCTAGTGGACGGATTAAATACATTGGTATAACTGGTGTAGGCTGTATAAGTATCATTAATATCGTACAAAATCCCCGCATAAGGCACCAATTGATCAAAGTTACGTGGCTTTGTAGGAGAAACCGGGGCATTAGGATCCCACTTGTCAACTTTATAGTCATACGAGCTATAACGTGCGCCCAAAATTAACTTAAGCGGGTCAGCTAAATTTAAACGTAAAGTTGAATATACCCCGTAAAGCTCTGTGGTATTGGTATTTCCAGCTCCAGTTTTCTCATAGGTTGGTTTTGGAATATTACCTGTCCAATTACGATAATCAGGTATAGCTGCTGGATACTCGAGATTGCTTTTTACACTCAATGAGGTATTTTCACTTTTAAAACCACTATAACCAATGATTAAATCATGTTGGCGATTTAACAACTGAAATGGTCCTGTGGCATACAAATCAATATTGAGTTTTTTACTTTCAGCATAAGGGCTAACACTGGTCCATAGACTCAGCCCTTTTCCTGTGCTTGGGTCTGGAAAGCCACTACCACCATAAGCCACCATCCAACTATTATCCGAGGTGCTGTGGGCAATCGCTGCTTTAACCAGCCAGTCATTGGCAAAAGTATGTTCAATATCAGCAAAAACGGTTTTATCAGTATTGGCAATTGAACTCCAGTCCGCAGATAAACTAAAGTTTCGCGGAAAATTTGCTTTGCTTCCATCAGCATTAAAATAAGGCACTGTACCCCACGTTGAGCCTTTAGGATCATTGTCTTGATATTGAAACCCGACTGAGGCTGTTGTTGTTGGGGTTAAATCTGCACTGATAATCCCCATTGCGGCTGTGGACTTGAGCTTATAACGATCCATATAGGACTCTTTATCGGTATACGCTGCCATGAATCGACTTCGAACACTGCCATCTTGAGTCAGTGGAATGGATACATCGGCTTCTACACGGGTATTGTCCCATGAGCCATAAGTTGAGCTGACATTGCCCTTAAACTCTTTTTCAGGACGCTTACGTACCATATTGATGGTTGCAGAAGGGCTGCCTGTAGAACCAGTTAAGCCAGAAGCACCTTTGATCACTTCAACTCGGTCAAAGAAAAAACTATCAAAGCGGGGAGCATTGTCTCCTACAGGCATACCATCAATTTGCCTATTGGTAATTTGAAAACCACGGGAATAGTAGTTAGAACGTTCACTGTCATTTTTAGTCGCGGTAACGCCTGGTGTTGCGGTAAGAACATCATCCAGAATGGTCAGCCCGCGTTGTTCAATTTGTTCACGGGTGACGACGCTTACAGATTGTGGTGTTTCTTTTAAAGATAATTTTAATTTTGATGAGCTTCTTGAGGATTTTGCTTTAAAACTTCCGCTTCCCTCAGTTTTTTCATCCTGAGCATCTGCTTTAACTGTAATGGTGGGGAGTACCGAAGTATTCGCTTCATTACTTTTTTGCTCTTGCGCAAAAGCACTATGGGAAATAGCACTGCAAATAAGAATTGATTTTATTGCAATGTTTAATGCCGTTTGTTTACGTAGATTGTCCATAAGAATAGAAATTAGTAAATAAGAATCGTTATTATTATCAATAAGAATACAAAAAGATACAAATAGAACATAATTTTTAAACTTTTTATTGGTGATATAAATACAAGATATAGTTGAATTTTTTAATTTAAATATATGATTTTTAATTATAATCTGTGAAATGGTGGTGTTGTGTTTAAGTTTAAATTTACACTAATAAATTGTAAAACAAGAAGTTTATATTTTATTTATCATTGTGATTAACTATTGACTGAACCTTATTCTGATCTCGAATTGAAAGCTTATATCTTTTTCCATTGTCGGTTTTCTTCTGAAAAATTAACCAGAAAAGAAATACCTGATTCATCACCAACAAGATATGAGGATGGATTCACCATCAGTACCTTTAATAAAGTCCCTGTTTCAATGGTAATTGGTTCTAAATTATCTTTATTTAAGGTAACGGGTTGGAGTAATTCAATGATTTCCACTTTTATACTAACCTATTGTTTGAACATAAAATTCTATAAATAATTATTGCACAGTGCAAAGCGCTTTGCTGAGATACAGCGTTAAAAAACGCAACATTGGTGGGTCTTTATGTAGCCTAAACATTTTTAAAGTTTCACTGTTGTATAAGGCTAAGTTTTCTCTCAGCGGAAAACTTAGCTTAGACAGTTTTAAATTTTATAAAGTAATCGTTGCACCAAGTACTTTAACAAATTGGGCTAACCAAGCAGGATGTGCTGGCCATGCTGGCGCTGTTACTAGGTGTCCATCTGTGACTGCTTCAGTGACTGCAATATCTGCATATTGCCCGCCTGCAAGTTTAACTTCTGCGGCACATGCAGGATAAGCGGAACATAAGCGTCCTTTTAATACATCGGCTGCGGCAAG
Source organism: Acinetobacter sp. GW821-FHT01E09 (assembly GCF_059422385.1). Classification (NCBI taxonomy): domain Bacteria; kingdom Pseudomonadati; phylum Pseudomonadota; class Gammaproteobacteria; order Moraxellales; family Moraxellaceae; genus Acinetobacter; species Acinetobacter sp. GW821-FHT01E09. Next base: position 3,425,441 of record NZ_JBWKWU010000001.1, on the reverse strand, counting down.
CAGTTGTGCGCCATGGCAAACAGCGGCAATTGGTTTTTTAATCGCATCAAACTCGCGAACAATTTCGATTACTCGATCATTCATACGTAAATATTCAGGTGCACGGCCACCCGGAATTACTAATCCAACGTAGTTGTCGCTGTTGACTTGGTTAAAGTCATAGTTAATTGCAAAGTTGTGACCACGTTTTTCGCTATAGGTTTGCTCACCTTCAAAATCATGAATCGCCGTTGCAATTGTATCGCCAGCTTTTTTATCAGGGCAGACGGCATGAACACTATAGCCCAATCCAGTAAGGAACTGAAAAGGAACCATGGTTTCATAATCTTCTACATAATCACCCACTAACATTAGAATTTGTTTAGACATTTTTACACCTTTTGTTCAAATTTTATGATTTATTTCATGTAAAATAGCATGCTCTAGTTGCAGTTTTAAGTTGAATTTATACGGCTTTAGTCTTAATTTAACAGACTTAACTGTAATAAAAATTGTATTCAGTGATGAATGAGAAAAATATGAAAAAGTATCTATTGGGTTTAGTGATTGCGGCGGCTGCTATGAGCAACCATGCTGCAGTAGAAGAAACAGTGTATAGAGGAATGGGTGAGGCATCTGCACAGTTTCCAAGCTTTAAAAAGATGCAAAAGCAGGGGCTAATCAATAAAAAACCGGATATTTCAAGAAATGACTATAATGATGTATATAAATTAAAAAAACCGCTTCAATTTATGGGGCAAACGGTTGCACTGCTATCAGACGAATATATGACTCAGTATGCTGGATGTTGTGTCAGCGAGGGTTGGGGAGCGGTTTTAGCTAAAAAGAGTGATATGAAACTTTTGACTCAATTTGCCAAAACCAACCAGTGTTCATTAAGCAAAGTAGAATCAGATGCCAGTAACTATTATGGTTTTAAACTGAAAGCATTACCAACTGCAGAATATTATGAGCTTTCTTGCCGTGAACGTGATTTAGAAAACCAGCAGTAAAATAGCTAAATTAAGCTATATAGAACAATCGCGATTTAAATCTCTTATGCATTATAAATTTTCTCCCTCTTTGCTTTGTGTGATACATGGCTTAGAGGGAGGAAGATGTCTTGACAGACTCTTTATGAATGAACCTGTGTAGGCGGTCTTGATCAATATCTACAGAATTAAAGCACCTGTACCAGCACCAATCACCATTAACCAAACTGGGTGAACATTCTTAAACAGACTTAGACAAATGGTGATAGCGACGATTGCAATCAGTAAAATATTTTGAGCAGAGGCTTGGGCAATAATCCAAGCACTGACTAAAACCAAACCGACTGTAATAGGTTTTAACGCCTTTTCAAATTTCGCTCGAAGTGGATGACTTTTAAAATTATTCCAAAATTTAAGTGCGTAAATGGTGATGATTGAAGACGGACCAAACTTTGCAAAAGACGTCACGATCAATCCCATAGGCCCTGCGACATGCCATCCCACCAAGGGAACAATCATCATGTTTGGACCTGGTGCAGCTTGTGCCATTGCAAACATAGAACTGAATTGCTCAGCAGTCATCCATTGGTGAATCACAACCACCTGATGTTGCATTTCAGGTAAGATCGCATTCCCGCCACCAAAGGCCAATAAAGACAATTGAGTAAACACTAAAGTCAGTGCAATGAGAACATACATCTTATTTTACTCCTGAGTCACTTTAGTTTGATTAAATGCTAAAACTGCCATATTCACGGTGACTAAAATCAACAGTGTCAGTGCCAAGGGCAATTTAATCAACAGCATAAAAATAATGGTCAAGATAATGGTGAAATAGGTCAGCTTACTTTTCATGATTGGTTTTAACATCTTAAAACCTGTAGCAAACAGTAGACCCGCAGCAGCGGCAGCTAAACCTTGAATCATGTGTTGCACCATTGGGATATCTTGAAAACTGCTATATAACTGGTACAACGAGATAACAACAATGGTCGGGGCCAGCATAAGACCAAATACCGCACTAATCGCACCTTTTACTCCAGCAAAGTCATAACCAATCGCCACTGCCATATTTACAATATTCCCACCGGGTAAGATTTGGCAGACACCCAATAAGTCGGTAAATTTTTCAGATGTTAACCATTTCTGATCCTCTACAATTAAACGATGTGCGAGAGGGAGTACCCCACCAAATCCCATGAGGCCAAGTTTCATAAAGCCTAAAAATAATGCTTTGCAATTGGGTGTGGTCATGGATTGTTCCATTGGGATTGCTTCAGTATTCATTTAGACCTCTTCAATTTGCTGTGATGTACTTGGCTTGAATGTGATTATCTGCTTGTTGAGTCATAAAGAAAAATGCTATTTTTGCTGTTATTCATACCTAAAAAGTATGCTTTAAACGTGAATTAGCACGATGAAAATGAAAAGATCGATATTGAGGCAAAAAGATGATTGATATTCATAAGCTTAATGCGTTTGTCGCTGTGGTTGAGGAAAGTAATATTTCTCGGGCAGCGGTACGTTTGAATATGCAGCAACCGCCTTTAACACGTATTATCAAAAACTTAGAAGATGAATTAGACACAGATTTATTGAAGCGTTTACCGCGTGGCGTAGAAGCAACTGAAGCGGGTAAGGCCTTATACCAAGAGGCACTTACCATACTTGCGCATGCACAGGCTATTCCCAAACGCGTGCAAAATATTTCTAAAGGTTTGGAAGGGCAAATCAATATTGGTTTTACCAACTCAGTCGGTTTACATTCCTTTTTGCCTACTTTACTGCGTAATTTTCGTGAAGTATTTTCAGCGGTATCTATTCATTTGGAAGAAGATGGCAGTAGCTCATTGATTGATTCGATTATCAATGAAAAGAATGACATCGTTTTTTTGCGTAAGCCTGCGCCGATTGGTTTGGGACTCACCAGTTTGCACGTACTTGATGAGCCTTTAATTGTGGCATTGCCCAATAACCATCCCTTAACCGAACATCCTGATGCCATCCAATTACTTGATTTAGAGCCTTATGATTTTGTACTGTATCGCCGTTTAGCAGGACAAGACTTGTTTGATAATATTTTGGCCAGCTGTTATCAGGCTGGGTTTAGTCCAAAGATCGTTCAAGAAGCTCCACGTTTAACGTCGAGTTTAAATTTGATTGCAGCAGGGATTGGTTTGTCGATTGTTCCAGAGGCCATTCGAGATTTTTGGAACAAGCAAATTATTTACAAAGCGCTTAAAGCGGATACGCCGTGTATTGCACCAATTTATGCAGTCTATAAGCAGGATGCTGAAAATATCCGTTTAAAACATATTTTAAATTTGCTCGCTTAATTTATAGGTTGACTTGCTAAAGCTTAAGCTAAATTAGTGGATTTATATATTTTGAATATTTGAGCTGTTCACTGTGATTAAAGATCTAGATTGAGCTGTTTTGGAATAATTTATGCTTTGAAATTCTATCTTAAAAACAAAATCAGTGAATCATTGCATTTTTGCTACACATAAAGTCTGAGCTCAAGATTACTATTATTGTTTTAAATTCAAACCTTAGAAATAGAATTGAGGATATCGCTTTGAAACTTGGATTTGTAAAAAGTGTTTTAGCATCTGCAATCATGTTGTCATCTGCACCACTATGGGCTGAAACAACAGGGCAAATCACTCAAACCACTTCAGCTATTGTGAAAGATCAAAAAAAATCGGGGATTGATCATCAATATTTTGATCAAAATGTAAAAGGAAATGATGATTTTTATCAACATGTAAATGGAGGATGGTTGAAAAATACCGAAATTCCTGCAGATAAATCACGTTGGGGAACTTTTGATATTTTGCATGAAGAATCATTAAAACAATTGCATGATATTGTCGATGAGCTTTCAAAACAGCAATTGGTGGAAGGAAGTTCTGAGCAAAAAGTGGCAAGTCTATATGCCAATTTTATGGATGAAAAAAGTATTGAAGCATTGGGTATTCAGCCGATTCAAGCGGAAATTACCAATGTTGATGCATTGAAAAGTAAAAAAGATATTGCGCAATTGGCCGCACATTTTTCACGTATTGGTGTAACCAGCCCTTTTGATGTGGGTATTGACCAAGACATGAAAAACTCAACTGAAATGGTGGCAATGCTTGGGCAAAGTGGTTTAGGGTTACCTGATCGTGATTATTATTTAAAAAATGATGCCAAATTTAAGAAAATCCGTTCGCAATATCTAAAGTATATTGAAAAAACTTTAAGCCTAGCTGGAGACAAGCAAGCAGCACAGCATGCGCAAGGGATTTTAAAATTAGAAACGCAAATCGCCAAGATACAATGGAGTAATGTTCAAAACCGTGATGTAACAAAACTCTATAATATTTATAAAACGCAAGACTTAGCTAAACTTAGTCCAAAAATTGATTGGCAAATTTATCTAGAAAAACAAGAGTTGTCCGATAAGATTAAAACCATACAAGTCATTCAACCAAGTTACTTCAAAGGGTTAAGCCCAATTGTTGACAATACCTCACTAGAGGTTTGGAAAGCTTATTTTAAATTTCATTTAGTTAGTGATTTTTCATCATTGCTTAGTCAAGCTTTCGTAGACAATAGCTTTGATTTTTATAGCAAACAGCTCAGAGAAATTAAGGAGCAGAAACCACGTTGGAAGCGTGGTGTGCAATTGGTTGAGGGAACTTTAGGTGAAAGTTTGGGCCAGATTTATGTGAAAAAGTATTTTTCTGCTGAGAAAAAACAACGCATGGAAGTCTTGGTGCAAAACTTAATGAAAGCTTATTCTCAAAGCATAGACAAACTGGATTGGATGAGCCCAACCACGAAAGTTCAGGCGCAGAAAAAGTTAGCAAGTTTTGCGGTGAAAATTGGCTATCCAAACAAATGGCGTGATTATTCAGCTTTAGAAATCAAAAATAATGACTTGATTGGTAATGTGATCCGTTCACGTGAATTTGAACATCAATATGCCTTGAATAAATTGGGCAAGCCTGTTGATCGTGATGAATGGGGCATGACACCGCAAACCATCAATGCTTATTACAATGCTTCATTAAATGAAATTGTCTTTCCAGCAGCAATTTTACAACCTCCATTCTTTGATATGGATGCCGATGATGCGGTGAACTATGGTGCGATTGGTGCAATTATCGGACATGAGATCAGTCATGGCTTTGATGACCAAGGCAGTCAGTTCGATGAATTGGGCAATATGAAAAACTGGTGGACGGCAGAAGACCATCGAAAATTTAAAGAAAAAACCAATACATTGGTTGCTCAATACAACGCTTATGAGCCAATCAAAGGTTATCATGTCAATGGTGAGTTAACCTTAGGTGAAAATATTGCTGATAACTCTGGATTGGCAATTGCTTATAAAGCTTATCAACTGTCTTTAAATGGCAAGGCTGCGCCAGTATTGGATAATTTAACAGGTGAACAACGCTTTTATATTGGTTGGGCACAAGCATGGCGTTCTAAAATTACTGATGCAATGCAAGTTGAATTCTTAAAAAGAGATCCGCATTCACCTGATAAAGTTCGTGGCAATGCCACCTTGCTAAATCAAGCACCATTTTATAATGCTTTTCACATTCAGCAGGGCGATAAAATGTATTTACCAGCCAATAAACGCGTGACCATTTGGTAATAATCTGACCTAAAAGCCTGCCAAGCTGTATCAAGACTTGGCAGGCTTTTTTATATTTTTTTCACATGTCGTATAAAAAATGGCAGTGGAATAGATGTCTAGATAGAGCTTTTTAAGTTTTAACTTAATTGATTATCTCTAATCATTTTTTATGTGATTCTCTTATCACTTTATTTCGATAAATAGTCAATAAATTCAATGTAATAAGTTTGTTGTTTTGGGCGTTTTAAGATATTTTTATGCATAAATATAATTGAGAAATGTCCGGTGAATTTAAAAACATTCTTATTGTTGGGTGGGGTCGCTTTTGTATTGCAGGGTTGTACAACCATGAATACATCAACATCAGACACTTTTAAACAATATGCTTCTGCTCAAGAACTCATTGATAAGCACAATATTAATGAAAACAATAGTGCATCTAAAGAGTATGTTTATGATTGGGGATCAAAACAAAGCGATCAACAGGTGCAGTCTTTAACACCGAAAAGCTACTTAAGTCGTTACTGTAGTGCCAAGGGTGGTCATTTTTCTCAAGTGCAAAAAAGCTCAATGAGTTTGGTTAAGGATATTTGGGCAAAAAAATTATTAAATACTTATAACAGTGTAAAACAGGGGATCGGTGCATACCAATGTACTGAAAGTACTGGTCAGCAATGGTATGTATCCATCGAACCTTTATCTGAACGTAAACTCGACCAAACTGGAACTCGGGTTGTAAATTTGCAAACCAAAGTTTTATCTTTGGATGAGCTTAATAAATTCTATAACAACAAAAGCAATATGGCGGCAGTTGCCCAAGAAAAGAAATCTAAAAATAGTCATTCAAAAAGCAGTGATGCAAAAAGCACTGATATAAAAATGAATAATTTAAAAAATGCTGCTATCAACAATGTAGCAAAAAATACCCCTGTTAAAGTCATGGAAGAAAAAAAGCCAGTCGCCGCAGTTACAGAAGAAGTAAAAGAAAAGCCTCAGCCTGAAAAAACAATAACGACACCGCAGTCACAACAGATGCAATTATATATTTCTGCACGTAAAGAGTTAGGGCGTGGGCAAAATCAGATCAATGCCTGTAACAATGCTGAACGTGCTTATAATTATGGGCGTTTGCATGGAACAAGTGGAATTAATGTCTATGCTGAGTCAGGTGTATTGGTAGCAAGATGTTTAACCAATGTGCCAAGTTATAGTCAGCGCTTTTCTAATCCGCAAGATCGAGCCAAACGAATTTTGCAGAATTTGGCGGGTAATCAAAATCATGCAGTTGCCAAACATATGCTAAAGCAGATTAAGTAATGGAATAAGGTGTTTCACCTCAACAAAGTGAAACACCCGAATAAATGAAAAGCGTTATTCATCATTCAATGAACACTCAAAACTACTCGGATTCTCTTTACAGCGAACTTTTTTGAGGAAATTCATCATTTGCGGATCATAAATACCTGATTTAGTCAGTGCAATACGAGATTCACGCATCATTTTGATATAGTTCAGTTGTTCATTGGCAGGGATATTCATCCAATATTTTGCAGGAATTTCTTTTTCATATTTGGCTACGATGTTAAATGTTCTACCTAATTGGCTTGCGACCCAAGTTCGAGATTTTTGTCCAAAGCCTTGAGGGAATTTGTCTTTGCGAATAATAAAATTGGCCGAAATTTGAGTTAGTGGGAATTTTACGATGCCGCCTTTTTCTCCTAAGCCCTTATAGAGCTCAAAGGGTTTAAATGCAACAACAGGTGCAGGAAGGATATCAATTTCATGATTGTTAAATTTAGCGCCTGCACTGGTGACATCAACAGAAACAGCTTGTGCGCCCACTTGTTGAACCAATTTTGGTTGTGCTTCGTCATAACGGAACACCCCAATTTTTTTACCAGCAGCTTTGGCTAATGTGTTGATATTTTTGTCATTTACAAATAGATATGCAGGGCCAATTGTACCCAATCCTGCAATTTCATAAGGGCCATTGATCATCTTTTCCGCTGCTCGGGGTAAAGACAATAATTTATAGGCTGAAATGGCTGTTTTCATATCCGTTAATGCACCGATCGCATCTAAGGAGCCAATATATTTATTAAATTGGCGACCACGTAAACCACTGATAATGGCACCATCACATTTACCCACTTTTAAGTCTTCTGCAGCGAGCCTTTCGTCAGTAACGGCTCTTAAATCTATATCAGCGCCCCAATTTTTTGCTTCAAGTGCATAATCTTTAGCTAGGGCATATGCATCACCTGCTTTACCAACCGGATCAAAAACACATACAACTTGCTTTGCAAAAGCAGGCATTGAAAGTGCGAATAAAGTAGTTATTGTGAGAGTTTGGACCATTTTCATATATATTTCCCTATAAACAGTTATGGAATATCTTATTAAAACGTATGTGCTATTGATGAACTAATGACCAACAGGATTGTTTTTTATGTCAGAAAATCCAACAAATGTAGGTTTTTGAATATAAATTATCGATTGAGATCTGAGATATTGGTCTTTTAGATATTTAATCAGTTTGAGCTAGATGATGGATTAAGAAAGTATTTTATTTTTGAAATTTGAGATGCTTTCTATTTTTAAATACCACCTAAATATTGAATCCAGTTTAGCTCAGCAAATAAGATTATTTTCAGTATAGGTTGTTTACAGAGTCATAATAGGCGAACAGGTAGCGCTTGTGATACAAAGGATTTAATTTCGAATTGGACTTTGTTTATGTCACGCCAAATTTTCTCCTCAATGCATTCTAAATTTTCCCATATGGGTCGTTCTGTATTTATGGCGACGGCATTAATGGGAACAGCACAATTTGCTGTCGCAGGGCCAACCGTTGATCAACTTAGCGATTGTTTGGTAAAAGCAACTACAGCAACAGATAAAACTACAGTATTGCAGTGGACCTTTGCTGCACTATCTACACACCCTGATCTAAAAGCATTGAGTAATGTTAGTGATGCACAAAGAACACAACTCGATCAAAAGTTTGCTCAGGTTTTGCAACGGGTGATTGTAGAACAGTGTGCCGCACAGACCAAAGCAGTGATTGCAGCTGAAGGTGTGCAAGCAGTAGGTGACAGTTTCCAAGAGTTAGGTCGTACGACAGGCGAAGATATTATTAAAAACCCAGAAGTGAAAAAACAGTTACAGGGTGTATTGCGATATATCGACTTAAATAAATTGGTGATGACTTTTTTAACCCCTGATATTTGGAATAAGTTGGGTGTGATCCGCCCATAAATTACCTTACCTTTACGGAGCAAGACTTCTTATCTGTTTAAAGGAGACGAAATATTCATGATGCAATTGAAATCATTATAGAAATCTCAAAGAAGCTCCTCTTACTATTGAAAGGGTTTGGGGAGTGGAATGAATGCATCAAGAAAGCTTGTTTAAAGTGACATTGTTAAAATTAGATTGAGTTTTGGTCTGTAAAAAATTGATGATTGAGGGTATTTAAAAGATTGAGTTTTTTCAGTGATTGCATGCTATCTTGATGATTTGATTCAAAGAAAGCTTTAGGTCAATTTAATGAATTTTGAAAAACTCTTTTTATATAAACAATGGTCAGATCAGCGTTTATTTAAAGCCATAGATCAAATTGATCAAGTGCAATATTTAGAAGATTATAATTTTGCCAAGCAACAATTCAATCATATGATCATTGTCGAAGAGTTATTTAGATCTCGGCTAGAAAACAAAAAAACGGTGCACAGCCAAACCAATACAGAATTTTTACCCGCCTTAGATGAACTTAAACATCGAATTGCTGAATCACATTTATGGTTTATTGAATTTGTACAAAATATTCAATCGGAGCAACTTGCAGAAATTATTCATTTTCAATTTATAGATAAAAAAATGGGTAGCCTATCAATAGAAGAGATCCTCTTTCATATCATCAATCATGGAACATACCACAGAGGCAATATTGCGCATGCTTTACATCATGCTCAGGTGGTTCATCCTGCCGATACATATACGGTCTTTATTCATCAGTATGAATCTGAACGTAGAGTGGGATAAATCGTTATTATGATATATGTAAGATTTTGAATTAAAAACTTTAAGTGAATAGATAAATAAACATGGACAAGAAAGCAGTCACAATTTTACTTAAAACCATTAAAAGCTCGCAGGATCAAAATTTAGAGCGCTGGTTTTATTGGGATACATACATGCAATTCATTACTGAAGATGAGTTTGAATATGCAAAAAGCCATTCCGTTATGTTTGAACAAGAAAAAATAAGTCACAATGAAATCTGTCGCAGAATAAAAACAGCAGTTAATCAAATTGAAAAGCAATCTGTGGTGGATGCATTTATTTACAGTCTAAGTACAAGACGATTGGAGTATCGATCTTTTTTATCAAGTTACTGTATTGGTAAAAGTTTGATTGAACATGACTTTGTTTCCAGTCCAGAACCAAACTCAAATATATGTGCAGTTTGTGGGCTATATACGTATGAGTTTGAAAGACTCATTGAGTTTAATACACTCAATTTCTTTAAATATAAACATGGAAGCTGTACCGATAATTTGATTTCTGTTTTATTTGATTTGGAACAATTTCTTAAATTTCCTGTCGTTGAACCAAGCGATGAAGATTACAACATTCTCAATGAACTCAAAACGATAATAGAGACAGCTCAACCCAATGACAGAATAGCTCAACTTAAAAAGAGTATTTCTAAAGCACTCAAGTCCAATGACGATGAGCGTTTGGGGCTTTTAGAGATTTTTGGAGTGATTGGTATTTTGCATGATGACAAGCATTTTGGCTATGCTGAAAAATATGTGACATATCCAGAAAGAGAGCACCGACCGATTAGAAATGATGATGTGAACTATCCAACACGATGGTGGCAAGGACAGTTTGGCGTTGATGGTGAGAAATGGGATTATTGGTTTAATAATAAATAATCGGCAGCGCTCCTCATCTCATAAACGGAGGGAGAACATCCATTATTGGATGAATAGCATGATTAAGATCATATGAAGCTCCCTCCGGGAGAGGGTTGGGGTGAGGGAAACTTCTCGCAAAAAAATGACATTGAAAAGAAATAATATATTTGGATATCTGGGAGAGATTTTAAAAACTCAGGGTATATATTTTATGAACTATAAGATTGCTCTTGAATAGTATCATCTTGCCGATACATATACGGTCTTTATTCATCCGTATGAACCTGAGCGTAGAGCGCTTTGATAGTTTATAATTTGATAATTTTTAAATAGCAGATGATTTTTGTTTTCTGATATTAGAAATAAGTTAGGTATTGTGAAATCAATCCTTGTCTGATTTGTTTAAAATTTAATTGTTAAAAATTAACCAATACGTATAATTAATTAAATGATACGTATAATTAATTAAATGATACGTATAATTAATTAAATGATACGTATGAGGTGAAATCTTATGCAAGCGAAATTGACTTTATCTATAGATAAAAAAGTGATTGAACGGGCGAAACTTTATGCTCAGGAACATGAGCAGAGTGTTTCGAGTTTGGTTGAAGCTTATTTAGATCGTATTTCAGCATACACTGAAATTTCGAGTGATGTTCAAGCGCCTATTACTGGACGTTTGACTGGGATGTTTGCCGTTCAAGATCAAGGGCAAGATTATAAGGCATTGCTTTCTGAGGCTCGTATGGAAAAACATAAATGAGCGAGCGGATATTTATTGATTCTGATGTAATTTTGGATGTGGCTTTAGCGCGTCAGCCTTTTGTTGAGGCAAGTCAAACTGTTGTAGCGTTGTGTGAGAAAGGGCATTTTACAGGGTGCATTTCTTCGAACAGTGTTGCCAATATTTATTATATTTTGCGTAAGTTGGGCGGTGATGAGAAAGCGCGTCTTTTCATTCAACAACTTTTAAAATTCTTGGTGGTTATCCCTGTTGATCATGTTGGGATTTCTCAAGCGCTGGTGTCTAAGTTTTCTGATTTTGAAGATGCAATTCAATATTTTTCTGCGTTGAGTTTTGGTTGTAGCAAAATCGTGACGAGAAATATTCAGGATTATAAATTTGCTGAAATAAGTGTTGTTTTACCGAGTGCTTTTATCGGCTGAGGGTATTTTGCCAGATGAAAAAATGAGAAAAATAATAGATTTAAATGTATGCCAAATTTTAAAAACTCAACATATAAATCCTTTAAACAAAGAAAATCCGCTCTAAAACGAATTTTCCTTTTTAAACTCAATCAGCTTGATCAATCAATATTTTTAATGCTTTGGCTTAAAGCAAGGTTGGTTTAGTTTAATGAGCAGGCTTTACCCTGATACTCATAGCGATTTACCTCATAACTTTTACCATCCCAACGATATACCGCAAAACATAAACCTGGACCTCCATTTTCAATATCAGGCCAACCATCTTTGCCTGTGCTTTTTAGAAAAGTCGGTATACCCGCGTTTTCAAAAATAGTTTTCCATTTCCCATTTTGCTGTTGTGCAATAAGGTGGTATCCCACGCCTGTATTGCCATAACACATACTGCTGTAGTCTGAAATAACAGCATCATTTAGCCCATCGTTATTTAAATCTCGATATACAGTAATTTCACCCGTTTCGCATTTTCCTTCCCAACCATGCTTTGTTTTTGCAAAACCTGCTGCTTTAAAAATCAAGTTGGCTTCTTTTGAAGGAACATTAACTTTCGTTTCTGCAAAAGTTGTAGTTGTGAAAAGGGCAAGTGTTGAGAGAGTTAGGATAGATATTTTCATTTTGACCTTGAGTTTTGAGCAGTAGATTAATGTTTTTAAAGTAATAACAGCAAAGATTTCTTTTGAAAGTGTAACTGTTTCTGGAAAATAAAAAAGTAATAGTGAAGATAAAATGACTCTTTGCCTCGTTATGCTTATTAACTCGTAAAAAAGTATGAGATTAATAACATGATTAAAATCAGATGACACTCCCTCTCCCTCTGGGAGAGGGCTGGGGTGAGGGAGCTTTCCCAGATAAAAAATTTTGAAAGAAAATAATAGATTTGAATATAACCAAATTTTTAAAAAGCTAAACATACCAATGCTTTAAACAAAGAAAACCCGCTCTAAAGCGGGTTTTCTTTTAAAATTAAATCAGCTTAACCAATCAATTTCTTCATCAATTCATTGACTTGAGCTGGGTTGGCTTTACCACGAGAGGCTTTCATCACTTGGCCAACAAGACCATTGAATGCTTTCTCTTTACCAGATTTATACTCTTCAACCATCTTCTCATTGGCAGCAAGCACTTCTTTGATAATGGCTTCAATGGCACCTGTATCAGTTTCCTGTTTCAAGCCTTTTTCAGCAATGATGTCATCTGCAGTTTTGCCTTCTTCCCACATAAAGCCAAACACTTGCTTAGCAATCTTACCGCTAATGGTATTGTCAACAATACGTGCAATCATACCGCCTAATTGTTCAGCAGAAACAGGAGAGTCAGCCAACTCTAAGCCAGCTTTATTTAAAGCACCTGAGAACTCACCCATCACCCAGTTTGCAGCAACTTTACCTTGAGCCGCGCCGCCAGAAGCAGTAACAACTGCTTCATAGAAGTCAGCCAATTCACGAGACAGAGTCAGTACATGTGCATCATATTCAGTCACAGCAAAGTCAGCGATAAAACGCGCACGACGTGCTTTAGGTAACTCTGGAAGTGCAGCACGTGCAGCTTCAATTTGCTCATTTGCAATGATCACTGGAAGCAAGTCAGGGTCAGGGAAGTAACGGTAATCGTTGGCTTCTTCCTTAGAACGCATTGAACGTGTTTCCATTTTGTTCGGATCGAACAAACGGGTTTCTTGATCAATACGACCGCCATCTTCCAAGATGTCCATTTGACGTTGAATTTCAACATTGATGGCTTGTTCGATAAAACGGAATGAGTTGAGGTTTTTTAACTCACAACGGGTACCAAATGGTTGCCCCGGACGACGTAACGATACGTTACAGTCAGCACGGAATGAACCTTCTGCCATGTTGCCGTCAGAAATCCCTAACCAACGCACCAAAGTGTGAATCGATTTGATATAAGCAACAGCTTCTTCAACTGAACGCATATCAGGTTCAGACACGATTTCAAGTAAAGGGGTGCCAGCACGGTTTAAGTCGATGCCAGACATGCCTTCGAATTGATCGTGAATCGATTTACCTGCATCTTCTTCCAAATGTGCACGAGTCACGCCTATACGCTTCACTGTGCCATCTTCAAGCTGGATATCGATATGACCTAGCCCAACGATAGGATTGTCCATCTGGCTGATCTGGTAGCCTTTTGGCGAGTCTGGGTAAAAGTAGTTCTTACGCGCAAATACAGAGGCTTGGTCGATATAGGCATCAATTCCCAAACCAAAACGAATTGCAAGATCAACCACTTCTTGGTTTAACACAGGAAGTACACCCGGCATTGCCAAGTCAACAAGGCTGGCTTGAGTATTCGGATCTTGACCAAATTCAGTTGATGAACCTGAAAAGATTTTAGACTGAGTTGCAAGTTGTGTGTGAATCTCAATACCAATAACGACTTCCCAACCGTCAATCAGCTTTGACACGGATGGTGCTAACTTTTGAGCTTCAGTCATTATGCATTCTCCTCAGCAATAGCCGCACGTTTAGTATGCCAATCTGTATTTTGTTGATATTGATGCACAATTGAAAGTAATTGTGATTCTGACCAATAGTTACCAATTAACTGTAAACCTACTGGGAGATTATTCGTATCAAAACCAACAGGTGCGTTAATAGCTGGTAAGCCGGCCAAGTTCACCGCAAGTGTATAGATATCACCTAAATACATTTCGGTTGGACTCAAGTTCGCACCGATTTTGTATGCTGTTGTTGGTGCAGATGGTGCTGCAATCACATCGACATTTTCAAAAGCTTTTAAGAAATCCTGTTGGATTAAACGACGAACTTTTTGTGCTTTCACGTAGTAAGCATCGTAATAACCAGCAGAAAGCGCATAAGTACCAATCAAGATACGACGTTGTACTTCTGCACCAAACGCTTCTGAACGAGAGCGTTTATAGAGATCTAAAATATCCGTTGGGTTTTCACAACGGTAGCCATAGCGAACACCGTCATAACGTGACAAGTTAGAAGACGCTTCCGCAGGCGCGATCAAATAATAAGTTGGTACATAGGCTTCAGTCATGTTGAGGTCAATCTCAACCAATGTCGCGCCCATGTCTTGCAATTTTTTCAAAGATTCTTCAACACGTGCCTTAACTTCTGCATCGAGACCTTGAACATTGAAGTATTGTTTTGGGATACCAATACGTAAACCTTTCACTGCTGTTGCATTTAAGTTTGCAACATAGTCATCTACTTCTTTGTTGATTGAGGTTGAATCTTTGAGATCATGTCCAGCAATGGTGTTCATCAAAAAAGCACAGTCTTCAGCAGAACGTGCCATTGGTCCACCTTGATCCAGTGATGATGCAAACGCAATCATCCCGAAACGAGAGACACGCCCATAGGTCGGTTTAAGACCGGTTAAGCCACAGAAAGAAGCAGGCTGGCGAATTGAACCACCTGTGTCGGTACCTGTTGCAAGCGGGGCAAGATCAGCTGCAACAACAGCCGCAGAACCACCAGAAGAGCCACCAGGAACATGTTCTAAGTTCCATGGGTTTTTAGTCGCGCCGTAGAATGAGCTCTCAGAGGTTGAACCCATTGCGAATTCATCCATGTTCACTTTACCTAAAGTCACTAGGCCAGCTGCTTTGGCTTTCGCCACCACAGTTGCATCATAAGGTGAAATGAAATTGTCTAGCATTTTTGAACCCGCAGTGGTTTTAATCCCTTGGGTACAGAAAATATCTTTATGCGCCAGTGGAACACCAGTCAATACGCCAGCAGTTCCAGATTTTAGTAAGTTGTCAGCAGCATCAGCTTGAGCCAATGCTTGTTCGGGAGTGACCGTTACATACGATTTGACACGATCATCAATTTTCGCAATACGGTCCAAATAATGCTGAGTCAATTCACGAGATGAAAATTGGGCAGATTTTAAGCCTTCTGTCATTTCACGAATCGATAAACGGTGTAAATCAGTCATGAGTACAATTCTTTACGATTAATTTTTTAAAATAAGTTCATTTGATCAAATATTATTCAATCACTCTCGGAACGAGGTACAAACCATCCTGAGTTGCAGGAGCAATGGCTTGATATTCTTCACGATGGTTCGCTTCAGTCACGACATCTGGACGAAGTGGTTGCGGATTATCAAATGGGCTCTTAAGTGGCTCAACACCATCGGTATTGATCGCTTTTAAGGTCTCCATCATCCCTAAGATTTTATTTAAACTTTGAGCATATTCAGCAGATTGCGTATCATTCAGCGACAATCGAGCAAGATTGGCGATTTGCGATACAGTTTGTGCATTTAATTCTGCAGAATGCTGAACATCTGAACTTGACATGATGTCTCACCTAATCAGTTTTAAAAAAATTCAAAATATCGTGCGTTATAATAAGCGATTGACTTGTTCAAATCATCACATTTAGTTAAAGTTGCCATCTTGCGTCCATATAAAGTTTAAACTGAGAACGACCCGTGATTCTAAAACGACTAATTGGCTTGTTTTCGCCAGATCTCGCCATTGATTTAGGTACTGCAAATACACTTATTTATGCACCAGGAAGGGGCATTATATTAAACGAACCGACAGTTGTGGCGATTCGTCACAGTGGTTCGCAGAAAATTGTTGCAGCTGTGGGTTTAGATGCTAAGCAAATGCTTGGTCGTACCCCAGCCAATATTTCTGCAATCCGTCCGATGAAAGATGGTGTTATTGCAGATTTCGAAGTTACTGAAACCATGTTAAATCAATTTATTGGTAAAGTGCATGAAAAACGTTTATTTCCACCTGCACCTCGTGTAGTGGTATGCGTACCATGTAAATCAACATTGGTAGAACGCCGTGCGATTCGTGAAGCTGTGTTTAACGCAGGTGCACGTGATGTACGTTTGATTGAAGAGCCTATGGCTGCTGCGATTGGGGCGGGTATGCCTGTTGAGCAAGCGTGTGGTTCTATGGTCGTAGATGTGGGTGGTGGTACAACTGAAATTGCCATCATTTCCTTACAAGGTTGTGTGTACGCAGATTCTTTACGTATTGGCGGTGATGTTTTTGATGAACAAATTATTAACTATGTACGTAAAGCACATGGTTGTGTAATTGGTGAAACAACAGCTGAAACTATCAAAAAAGAAGTGGGTATGGCTGTTGCTGACGGCACAACTTTAGAAATTGAAGTTCGTGGTCGTAACCTTGCTGAAGGTGTACCGCGTGCTATTACGGTAACTTCAGATGAAATTACCCAAGCGATTTCTGATCCATTACAAAGTATTGTTTCTGCTGTGAAATCAGCACTTGAGCAAACTCCACCTGAGTTATCTTCTGATATCGCAGAGCGTGGTATTGTGTTGACAGGTGGTGGTGCATTACTGCGTAACCTAGATAAGTTGCTTGCCCAAGAAACAGGTTTACCTGTTGTTGTAGCAGAAGATCCTTTAACTTGTGTAACGCGTGGTGGCGGTAAAGTCTTAGAATTCTTTGACAATCCAAACCATGATATGCTTTTTGTAGGCTAAACTATACTCGATTAAGTTTAAGGATGAGGCGGTGCAACCGAATCTCTTTTCAAGACAACCGCCATCTTTTCGCTCGTTCATCATTGCGGTCATCACTTGTTTGGTAGTGCTGTTTTTTAACTGGCGCATGCCACAAGTGATTCAACCTGCAAGAGATGTCTTGTATGCGGCATATAATCCAATTTATGCCTTAGCAAGCTATCCTGTATTGTCGAAAGAATGGCTAAATCAACAAACTAAATCTGAGGCTCAGTTACGTCGTGAAAATACCGCGATGCAAGCTGAATTGCTTCAGGCTCAAGTACGTCTGCAAAAACTTTCTGAACTTTCTGCTGAAAATACCCGTCTACGTGGTTTACTCGATACGCCATTGATTATCGATGGGCGTATGGAAATTGCAGAAGTGATTGGAACCGATGCTGACCCATTGCGCCATATCATTATCATTAACCGTGGTGAAGCCAATCATTTAAAAGTCGGGCAAACCGTTTTAGATGATAAAGGTATCATGGGGCAAATCATCAACGTCTATCCACATAGTAGCCGTGTTATGTTGCTTTCCGATAAAGAGCATTCTTTATCTGTACGTTTAGAAAGCTCAGGTATGCGTGCCATCGTGACGGGTACTGGTGATTTAGGACATTTGAAAATGGAATATGTTCCAACAAGTGCCAATATCAAAGTGGGTGATAAAGTTTATAGTTCAGGTTTGGGGCAACATTTTCCAGCAGGCTATTTGGTCGGTTCTGTATCTAAAGTCATGCGTCATAACACGGGTGAGTTTGCGCAAATTGATGTGGTTCCCGCTGCACAATTAGCAGGTGGTCATCATGTTGTGGTACTTTTCTCTGATTCTTTAGCGATGGAGCAGCCAAATGTTGATCGCTAAGAAATTACCTTCTGAAAAGCAACGTAAAGATCCATTATGGATCATTGTTGTCTCAATTATTATTGGTTCAATTCTAGTGGTTTATCCAATGTCCTATGCATTAGCAGGATGGCGGCCACTGTATATGTTTTTAATCATGCTGTTTTGGGTGCTGTGTCAGCCTACATGGTGTGGAATTTGGTTTGCATTTACCATGGGGCTATTTACTGACTTGTTGTTAGATGCACCTTTGGGGATGAATGCATTGAGCTATGTGCTGATTGCATTTTTAACTCGCTATTTTATTCGAGAAAGACGTGTACTGACATTTAGTAATCTTTGGATTATTAGTATGTTTGCAATCCTCGCGCATTTGGTATTTACCTTTATGGCACAAGTGATGGCAGGTACGCATTTTTCGATTACCCGTCATTGGCAAACATTGGTTTCGAGTATTTTTTGCTGGCCAGTTCTTTATTATTTATTAAGAAGATGGCGCATTTAATTCTGGCCTCAGGCTCGCCAAGGCGTAAAGAG
Organism: Acinetobacter sp. GW821-FHT01E09; assembly: GCF_059422385.1. NCBI lineage: Bacteria > Pseudomonadati > Pseudomonadota > Gammaproteobacteria > Moraxellales > Moraxellaceae > Acinetobacter > Acinetobacter sp. GW821-FHT01E09. The sequence continues at coordinate 3,406,823 of NZ_JBWKWU010000001.1, read as the reverse complement.
CTGCTTTTACAAGTGGGCTTGGATTTTAGCATCCACAGCCCAGATATTGATGAATCTGTCTTGGAACATGAACAGATTGAGCAGTATGTACAACGTTTGGCTGAAAGCAAAGCCAAAGTGGTATTGAAATTGCACCCGCAAAGCACTGTCATTGCAGCAGATACTAGTTTGGTTTTTGCCAATCAAATTATTGGGAAGCCAACATCTAAGCAGCATGCTTTTGAAATATGGACATTATTGTCAGGTCAAAAACATGAAGTGTTGACAGGTGTTTGTGTTGCAAATGCACATCAATTATTGAGTGTCGTGGTTCGCACGGAAGTTGAGTTCCAACAATTCAGTCTGAATGATATGGAAGAATATTGGGCTACAGGTGAACCTTTGGGGAAAGCTGGCGCATATGCAATTCAAGGCATTGCGGCAAAGTATGTGACAGGTATAAAGGGTAGTTATAGCAATGTGGTTGGGCTACCGTTGCATGAAACCATACAGTTACTTGATCGTATAGATCAGCGCAGTTGAGGCACTAAATTAACTGCTGAAAAGAATTTTTATAATGTTTTGAGTTTAGTTATGTCTGACGAGTTATTGATTAACGTCACACCTATGGAATGTCGTGTGGCGCTAATTCAAAATGGTACGGTCAACGAACTGTTTGTTGAACGAACTGTTAAACGCGGGTTAGTCGGGAATATTTATAAAGGAAAAGTTGTCCGTGTACTTCCAGGGATGCAAGCAGCCTTTGTCGATATCGGGTTATCTCGTACTGCATTCTTACACATCAATGATATGATTTGGCCGCGTAATCAACCTACGCCAAATGTCTTTGAGTTATTACAACCTGGTCAAATTCTGACGGTTCAAGTGATGAAAGACATGTTGGGCACCAAAGGTGCGCGACTCAGTACCGATCTTTCTATCCCATCTCGTTATCTTGTCTTGATGCCATATGGCAGTCATATTGGTGTATCGCAACGGATTGAGTCTGAAGAAGAACGTGACCGTTTACGCTCGATGATTGAAAGAATTCAAAGCGAGCATAAGTTGCCGGGTTCAGTGATTGTACGTACAGCCGCTGAAGGAATTGAAGAGGCTTCAATTGCTCAAGATATGGCATATTTAGCCAAGCTTTGGGAATTTATTCAGAAAAAACAAAAAATTATTGCAGTTCCTTCGTTGATTTTTGAAGAGCTTCCTTTACCACAACGTGTTATTCGTGATTTAGCCAATGATGATACGGCAACGATTTATGTCGATTCACGAGAAATACATGCCAAGTTGCAAGAGTTCGTTTGTGAATTTGTACCGAGTATGGAAAGCCGCTTGCAGCATTATCCTGGTGAGCGTCCACTTTTTGATTTGTACAATGTCGAAGAAGATATCCAAAAAGCATTACAAACCCGTGTAGCTTTGAAGTCAGGTGGTTATCTGATGATCGACCAGACTGAAGCGATGACCACAATTGATGTCAATACAGGTTCGTATGTCGGTGGCCGTACGCTAGAAGACACTGTGTTTAAAACCAATATGGAAGCGACACAGGTGATTGCGCGCCAATTACGCTTACGTAATTTGGGTGGCATTATCATTATTGACTTCATTGATATGCAGGAAGCTGTACATCGTGAAGAGGTCATGAACCAGTTTGATAAAATGCTGGAACGTGACCATGCAAAAACCAAGATTACCCAAGTCTCTGAACTTGGCTTAGTTGAAATGACACGTAAACGTACGCGTGAATCATTAGAGCATTTGTTGTGTGAATCATGTCCGACCTGTCAAGGGCGCGGATTTGTGAAAACAGCAGAGACAGTATGTTACGAAATTTTTCGAGAAATCTTAAGATATACCCGTGCTTATGAGTCTAAGAGTGGCTTTACTGTTATCGGTCATCCATCGGTGATTGATCGCCTATTAACTGCGGAAGCCCCAGCTGTCGCGGATTTAGAGCATTTTATTAATCGCGTGATTAAATTCCAAGTCGAAAATTTATACACGCAAGAGCAATACGATATCATTTTGAGTTGAAATTGTAACAGGATGTCGTTAAACAGTTGTTACATCTGAAATTTTACTTTTTCAACTGATTTCACAATACTAGATTACAAAGGTAGCCAAAGACTTTCTCCCTTTCACAGTCTTAGCAAGTGAGGTCATAAAATGAGTGTAAGTGAACAATTAATCAGTCGTAGTATTAAGCATGTGTTGGAAAGCCAACCTAAAAACACATGTGTTATGTTAGATGACAATGGTCAAGAAGTGAAAATCACCAAAGACATGGTGGTTAATGTCTGTCATCAACTGTTAAACAAGTGTCGTAATGTTAAAGATTAAGGGGCATATATTAGCCCCTTAATTTTTGAATCAATTTATGTTTTTATCTCTCGATCAACACTATAATCAAATCAATTATAAAATCTTATACTAACTTTCGTGCTGCAACAGATTCCTTCGCTACATCTTGAGTATCCGTTTTTGCCTTGGCTTGAGCGTTTGGCTTTTTATCGGCGAGTTCTACTGCATTTTTCTCTGCAATAATTTGCTCAAACTTTTGGATTTCATTTTCCAAATGCGTGAGAAGATTCTGCAATTTAGGTAGAGATTTACGGCAACCCGTTAAACCGACTTCTAATTTATCTAAATAACTGGTCATGGTGATATTTAGTGCCTGACCATCCAAAACAATAGAAACAGGGTAGAGAGCATCTAATTTAGCGCCATTCCAATACAAAGGTTCACGTGGTCCAGGTACATTGGAAATGATTACGTTAAACGCCTGACGTTTTGGCATAAGTCCTGATGCAATGTTGACACCTGCTGCACCAAAAACGAAAGCACTATAATTTAAGATTTGATCAGAACTCATACGTTTAAAACGATTTTTTGCATTTTGTACACTACGCTTAATAATGTCTAAACGCTCTAATGGACTTTCTTTATGTGTACCTAAATTTGCCAAAATCATGGTGATACGATTACTCATATCTGAGTCATCATCACGTAATGAGGCAGGAACCATCGCAATCAGCGGTTTTTTCGGTAAAGCTTCTTGTGTGATTAAATAATCACGTAATGCACCTGCACACACCGCAAGTACCACATCATTAATCGTAACACCAAGGGCTTTGGAAATATCTCTAAAACGATCAAGTTCAAAAGACTGAGCAGCGAAACGACGTGATGAGCTTACCCGTTGGTTAAATAAACTACTCGGTGCTTGAAAGCTTGAAACATAATCGGGGTTTTTCCCCATTTCTTTAAATACTGTTTGGAACAGCTCTTGAGTGACCTTAGGTGCTGCTTCAACTTGTCCTTTTAAAGCAGAGAATATTTTTTTAGCTTTATCCAGTTTAGTTTCTTTTAAACGTTTTGCCCGTTTACCTTCGACACACCAAGGCGGAATAATAGTTTTGGAGTCAGCATCTTTTGAAAATGATTTTTCTACCAGACGCATACCTGCCACCCCATCAATCATGGCATGATGGATTTTAAAATACATGGCAAAGCGATTGCCTTCAATCCCTTCAATAATATGACAGGTCCAAAGTGGCTTTGCTCGGTCAATCAACGAACTGTGTTCCTGTGAAATATAAACCAATAATTCACGGATACGTCCCGGATGAGGTAATGCGATATGACGGAAATGATGGTCGATATCAAACTCTTCGTCTTCATCCCAAAACATGCCGCTTAAGCGGTTGTTAAAGGGTGGAACAGGAATAGATTTTGAATTACGAATATCTGCAACAAGATCTTGAATGAAGGTAGAAGGCGCATGTTCTGGTATTTCAAATAAGAATAACCCACCAACATGCATGGGTTGTTGACGTTTTTCTAAATTTAAAAAAATAAAATCAATAGGGTGTAATGGGCGCATAGTCTTGGATTGCCTCACTGCAATTTCTACAACAACTCTTTTATGAGCTGGTGAATTGTTAGAATTATAGAACCGTGTAACTTGGGTCTGTTGATCATTCGTCCATGTTTACAACGATGTGATGTTGGAAAACATCAGGTACATCGTTACATTTTGTGTTGCCAACAATGCAGCGCTTTGTTGGCACTCAGCGTATAGCTAAAATTTCTCAGTTTGAGTGATGAAACCTGAAAATAGTCTCACTATTTTTTCATGCCTTTGCCTACTCAACTTTAGCCTATAACACAAGCTATAGATGAAATATCAACAAACCTTAGTATAAAACTTTTCTAAGCGTAAAATCCAAGCATTTCGATGAACGTTAAGTTAATAAAAATTCATGAGTTTTAATGAGTTTTCCTGATATTACTTTTTTAAATTGCCTGCGTGTAGACCACATTCTTTATGTGTTGCTTCTTCCCACCACCAACGACCTTCGCGTTCATGTTGATTTGGCAATACTGGACGGGTACATGGTTCGCAGCCAATTGAGATAAAGCCTTTTTCATGTAATGGATTATAAGGAATCTCCATCATACGAATATAGTTCCATACATCCGCACTTGACCAATTGGCCAATGGGTTGTATTTAATCAGTTGTTTGCCTTCACCATAAAAACCGCTATCCGCTTGAATGACTGGAATTTCCGTACGTGTACCTGGACTTTGATCTTTGCGTTGCCCAGTAATCCAACCATCTAAAGTGGCTAATTTTTTACGTAGTGGCTGAACTTTTCGGATACCACAGCATTCTTTATGGTCATCTTGATAGAAGCTAAATAAACCTTTTTCATTGACCAACTGTTGAACGGCATCGGCTTCTGGAAAGCAAATCTCAATTTTAATCCCATAGTGCTTGCGTACGGTTTCAAGAAATTGGTAGGTTTCAGGGTGTAAACGACCTGTATCTAAACTAAAAACACGAAATGGTTTACCTAAATTGTGTGCCATATCGATAAGAACAACATCTTCTGCGCCAGAAAATGAAATTGCAATTTCACCTTGCTGAGAAAGCGCAAGTTCTAAAATTTCAGAAGGTGATTTGTCGGCATACTCAGTCGCAAGTGCGTCCACAAGATCTATGGTTGGAATGGCGGTCATATCTGCTCCTGGCAGTTAGCTTGAAGCTACAATTTTCGTAAACATGTTCAAAAGATATTTGAATTTAAGCATTTTGGCAAAAATTAGGTCAATTCAACTTATGTGAATTGCTGCTTTTGACGATCCAGATATTTTAAAGTAAATGAAATATGCTACTTAGCAGATTAATTAAAATGCTTATGAATAAAACAGATTTGTAAATATTGACAAGTCTTATGCATAACCAAATGAAATGGGTTTGCTGTAAAAACTTTCAGCATTCTTTTTAAACTTTAGTGCTATGATAAGCCCAAAATTTTTAACTGACATTTGGGAGAACCCATGGAAATCGTATGTCTTGATCTTGAGGGTGTATTGGTACCAGAAATCTGGATCAATTTTGCTAAAAAAACAGGAATCAAAGAATTAGAAGCAACAACTCGTGATATTCCTGACTACGATGTGTTGATGACTCAACGCTTAAATATTCTTAAACAGCATGGTTTAGGCTTAAATGACATTCAAGCTGTGATTGCAGACATGGGGCCATTTCCGGGTGCAAAAGAGTTTGTAGAATGGTTACGTACCCATTTTCAGTTGATTATTCTTTCAGATACATTTTATGAGTTTGCACATCCGTTGATGCAACAGTTAGGTTGGCCAACAATTTTCTGTCATAAATTAGAAACTGATGAAAATGGTATGATCACTGCGTATAAATTGCGCCAACCTGATCAAAAACGTGAAGCTGTAAAAGCCTTACATGGTCTAAATTACCGTGTAATCGCAGCAGGCGATTCGTATAACGATACAACCATGTTGGGTGAAGCTGATCATGGTTTCTTATTTGACGCGCCTGAAAATGTGATTCGTGAATTTCCACAGTTCCCGCCAATTCATGGTTATGACGCACTGAAAGAAGCAATTCGTAAAGCATCTATTCGTGATATTCCAGCTTAATCTAAGATTTAAACCCAAAGGCGCTCAATGCGCCTTTTGTTTTGCTTTGATTTTTAACACGCTTTAATGAATGTTCTGTTTATTTTTAAACGCAAAAACAAACGCCAAGCTGGCTAATAAGATAATCATACAAATATAGACATCTGCAGTAAAAATTAAACCTACTTTATTGACAAAGTATCCAGCAATAATCGCAGGTATACTAAAGGCCAAATAGCTTTCAACAAAAAATGCGGCCATTAAACCTGCACGTTGTTCAGGTAAAGCTAAGGGCATAACAGCACGAATTGCACCCATAAAACCTGTACCAAAGCCAACCCCTGTTACTACAGCACCAATAAACAATAAGATTGGTTGCACCAGATGAATGCCAAGCAAAATAACACTTGAGCCCGAGACAATTGTAATCGCAGCAGTGATTAAAATTTTAAATGTGTGTGCATTGCGCAAAGTTAAAATCCCAACAGCCCCTGAAACTGATAGAGTAATAAACATCATGCCATTCAGCCATGCCGATTGCACATGGAAAGCTTGAGCCAGCAATGAAGGCATTAACGAGAGGAAGAACCCACTAACCATCCATAACGAGATATTAATTGGACTTACAATTAAGAGTGCTTTTCGGGTTTGTACTGGAACAGTCAGTTGCGGTTTTAATGATGCCAAAGCACCCACACGTTTAGTTGCGGTTTCAGGGCTAAAAATGGCGATAAATGTGGTAGATACAAAAAGAAAGATGAGTATTTCAAAAATAAGTGTCAATGGAACAGTCGAAAACTCTAAAACAATACAGGTCATCAGCATACCCGCAGCCATACCAAGCATTGGAGAAATACTATTAATTAAAGAACCCTGTGTTTTACTCAGATCAAGCAAAGCTGCTCCAAACGTAGATGCGGCTAAAGCCGTGGCAATACCTTGCAAACCTCGTGCGATAAACAGCATTTCGATATTGGATGCAAACAAGAAAAAGCCCATGGACAGAATTTCTAAAATCAAAGCCACAAAAATAACCGGCTTACGTCCAATATAATCAGACAATGATCCTGCCACCAATAAGGTTAATAGCAATGCAAATGCATAGGTGGCAAAAATAAGCGTTAATAAAACAGGAGAAAAATGGAAGTGTTGTTGATACAAGCGATATAACGGTGTTGGTGCGCTTGAGGCTGCCAAAAAGGCCATTAGGGTAAAAGTATGTGTGTACAGTGCAGCATTATGGCTTAATTTATAGGAAGTCACTTGACGATTAAAATTAGGGTTGCGCATAATCAACATGTACATAAAAGCTATTAATTAGCTTTTATACCGTATTTTGGATTAAACACAAAGGTTTAGCTAAGATGATTTTTGATTAAAGCTGTTCTTCAAGCATTAACCCATTGATAGATTTTCATTTATAGATTTGTAGTGATTTACTGATGACGAAAGTGATTACAGGTTTGCGTCCCGGTGGGCGCAGTGCACGAATACAAGCTGCAGTTCATAATGCTGTGCAAACATTACAGCACAATGTTGCTGTGGCAGATTTGACGATTCCGATGATTGCTGAATATGCAGGAGTCACCCCCTCTACGATCTATCGACGTTGGGGAGATTTATCTCAACTGCTTGCGGATGTTGCCTTTAATATTTTACATCCAGACAATGTGCCTGCGGATCTTGGGAGTTTTAAACAAGACTTATATGCATGGATGGAGCAATATTTTGAGGAATATGCCTCACCCGTTGGGCGTACAATCTTAAGCGATATTGTGGCGGAAAATGATTCGCCGACCTCTGGTAAGTGTTATGACTTTTTGATTCAACAGTTAGACATTATTCAGCAACGTGCCCAGCAAAGAAATGAAACAAGCATCGACAATCAACTGATTATTGAAATTGTGATTGCACCCATGTTGCATCGGATTCTATTTACCGAACAAGAATCGAGTTTGGACTATATTCACCACTTATTAGCGCGTTTGTTTAATTTTGCGGATGTCTTAAAAAACACGACATCCGATTTTGAGTCGTAAACAGGTGCAATCATTTCGGCTTTGAGAAAAACTTAAAGCGCGCCTCGAATCAACGGATAGACATTATCGAGTAGAATTTTCTGTGCAGTTGCATTGGGATGGATCAAGTCTTTTTGCATCAAACTTTTATTGCCTGCAATTCCATTCATAAAAAACGGATGCATTTTTACTTTGTATTGTTGGCTTAGGGTTTGGTAATTTTTCTCAAAAGCTTGGCTATAAGCTGCACCATAATTTGGTGGAATTTTCATTCCCAATAAAATGACCGTGGCTTGGCTTTTTTGGCTTTGTTGAATTAATTGCGCAAGATTTTTTTGAATCATTTGTGGCGGTTGACCGCGTAGACCATCATTGCCACCCAACTCAATCACCACAATATCAGGTTTATGGCTTTGTAATAGTTTTGGAAAACGCGCCAAGGCACCACTGGTGGTTTCACCACTTACACTGGCATTGACCACATTATGTTGTTTGGGAAATTGTTGGTTTAAACGTTGCTGTAGCAAGAAAACCCAGCCTTGTTGAGGGCTAATACCATAACCCGCACTTAAGCTATCACCTAAAATCATGATCGTTTTTGCAAAACTACTAACGGGCAACAGACAGATTATGCTAAAAAATAAACAATGAATTAGATTTTTCATCATTTTCAAATTTAACAATTTTTTGATTTGCATATAAGGTACTTTATGATGTCTAAGGTTCAGGATGATTCAACTTCTCCCATCATGCCACAAGTGATAATTTCTGCACAGCAACTTACACAAAAGATAGAATTACCTCATCAAACGCTTACAATTTTTGAAAATCTAAATCTTAATATTTATACAAGTGAACAGGTCGCGATTACTGGACGTTCTGGTTCCGGAAAATCAACTTTATTGGGCATCCTTGCTACTCTCGATCAAGCCAGTGCAGGTCAACTCAGTGTTTGTGGTGAAGCGATTGAGCATTTAAACGAAGAACAACGTGCGTTGATTCGACTTCAATATATTGGTTTTGTATTTCAATCTTTCCAGTTACTGCCACATCTTTCTGCCTTAGAAAATGTGATGTTACCATTACGCTTACAGAAGAATTTTAATTATGCACACGCAGAACAAAAATCCTTAAGCTTATTGGCCAAAGTCGGTTTAGAACGACAAAGCCAGCAAACCCCGAAAGTATTGTCTGGTGGTGAGCAACAACGGGTTGCCATTGCACGAGCTTTAATTTCTGACCCCAAAATTATTTTTGCTGACGAACCTACAGGCAATTTAGATGAACATACTGCATTTGAAATTGAACAACTCTTGTTTGATTTAAATAAAGAACTTGGTACAACTTTAGTGCTTGTCACTCACGATTCGCAATTGGCCGCACAGTGCCAACGTCATTATGAATTAAAAGATGGTCAATTGATTGAACATGTGCAAACTCCTCAATCGAATGAGGTGGTGTAATGTTGACCTTGTTTAAACCCTTATTTAGGCAAAGTTTTGCCAGCTCAGGTATATATCTACTGATTATTGCATTGAGTTTAGCCATTAGTGCGACCACCGCATTAAAGTTTAGCAATGATCAAGTCAAACAAGCAGTGACCTTACAAGCTGCCAAAATGCAAGCTGCAGATTTACAACTTAGTGATACAGATCCAATTGACCAACCATGGATCAAACAGGCTGATGATTTAAAATTAAAACAGTCCCATGTCACTATTTTTGGTTCAATGGCCTCTACACAGGATCAGTTTGTTATGGTCAATGTGAAAGCCATTGACACAGCATTTCCCTTACGTGGTGAATTAAGGATTGCGCCAAAACAAGCCTTACAAAGTGGCGGGGTTTGGCTAAGCAAACGCGCACAAGAATTATTAAAATTAAACCTAGGCGATAGCGTTCAAATTGCCAATGGTCAGTTTAAAGTTACTGGTATCATTGAACATGATTCAAATCAAGAATTAGGCTTTTCTGCCTTTTCGCCAACCGTGATTATCTCTCAAGCAGATGTTGCAAAAACGGGTGCAATTCAAGTTGGAAGTCGAATTGAATATCGTTTGTTGATGGCAGGGGATGCGGAGTCTATTGCAACATATCAGCAATTTTTTAAGACATTTAAAGCGCAAGAAAAGCAGAATGTGAATCCAAAGATTGCACAAAATTCGGATGCAGATTCAGCTTTAAGTGCATCAAGTGCCAATGCATTGACTGAAAACACATTGACTGAAAATCAGCCAACAACACACTCACAAACAGATCAATCCATACAAGATCAACAAAATGCGGATAATGAATTAGATGCACAAAGTAATTTAAGACTACGTAATGCAGATGAGGGCAATTCACGCTTACTTAAACCAATTGAAAACCTCGATACTTTCTTACAATTGGCCAATATTCTGACGATTCTTTTATGTGGTTTAGCCATCGCTTTAACCAGTCAGCGTTATGTACAGCAGAACCAAGATCATATTGCGCTGATGCGTTGCATGGGTGCAACGAAACGGCAGATTTTTCAAACCTATCTCGGGTTATTGAGCGTTGTTATTTTAATCGCCATTGTCATTGGCAGTATTTTAGGACTGATTTTAGGTTATTCATTATTGCAATTGATGTTGCAGATGATTCCTAACCTAGAGTTGCAATTTTCAATGTTGCAGATGTTGGTTGGTCCTTTACCTATAGCAATCTTTACCAGTGCAATTGTATTGATTGGATTTATTTTACCGAGCTTGTGGCAACTGTTAAATACACCGCCTATTCGGGTGATACGCCAACAAGAAAAGTCGGCACGTTCAATGTTGTGGATGATGGCTACAGGTTTAGTCAGCCTGATTATTTTTAGTTTGGTCTTGACCGAAAATCTGATACTTACTGCGTTGGTAATGGGTGTAGTCATTGTGTTAACAGGTTTGTTATATGCAGTGGTTTGGATGATTTTAAAGACTTTAAAATCAATGAAAAATAGGCTCTCAGCCTATATCCGAACCCCTTCGCAAACCGCATTGCAAATTACCGCTTTGGCATTGGGTTTAAGTCTGATCACAGTACTTGCTGTATTGAGAACTGATTTATTAGAGCGTTGGCAGCAACAATTGCCTGAGGGGACGCCTAACCAGTTTATTTATGGTCTACCACCATTTGAACTGGAGGCTTTTAAACAACAATTGGCACAGCAACACTGGAAAAGCACACCGTTATATCCCAATGTAAAAGGGCGCTTATTGGCAAAAAATGGTCAAGCCTTTCCTGCCCAATTGGTGAAAACCAATAATTCTTTACGTCGTGAGTTAAATCTCACTCAAGCAGATCATTATCCACAAGACAATATCATTGTTGCTGGAGAGGCTCAATTGACGCAAATTGGGCAGGTGTCTGTAGAGGCCAAACTGGCTGAAGAATTGGGTATTAAAATTGGTGATCGTTTAACCTTTAGTTTGCCTGAGGGAAATTTGGATGCGCAAGTTGTGAATTTGCGTACAGTGGAATGGCAAAGCTTTAGTCCAAACTTCTTCTTTATTTTTACTCCAAAGACGTTGGATGAAAATGCAGGCAGCTATTTAGGGAGCTTTTATGTGCCGCCGAGTGAAAAAATTAAGATGGTTAATCTGATTCAGCAATTTTCCAATACGGTCTTTATTGATGTCTCTTTAATTTTTGATGAAATTAAAAACTTGGTTTCTGTGTTGGTTAAAATCATTACGGTTTTGGCAGTATTGGTGAGTTTATCTGGCTTTTTGGTACTGATTGCCTGTATCAATTTGCTGATGGATGAACGTAAAAAAGAAGTGGCATTGTTACGTTCTTTTGGTAGTTCAAAGCGTCAGTTAAAAAATATGATGAGTTTTGAAATCGGTTTTATTGGATTATTGGCGGGAATCGTTTCCTGTTTCTTTGCAGAAGTGATTAGTGCCGTTGCCAGTTATCGTATGGAAATGGTGATGCAATTACATTGGGAAATTTGGTTGATTTTACCAATTTCGATGGCAGTGTTGTGTGCATTGATTGGGCGTTACCGATTGAGCTATTTATCTGAAATTCCACCATTGCAAAGTCTACGAGAGTTGAATTAAACCGCTTTGTTTAAGTGGTTTTATCTGGCTGTTTAATTTCAGTTGAGTCTTTAAAAGACTGCCCAGTGAAGACAGTAAATTAAAAAATGGCGACCTATAGGTCGCCGTTTTTTATGCTTTTTGAATTGGTTGTACTTTGCAATGTATTATTTCGACATGGACAAGCTATTCTAGGGATTAAAAGTTTAATTGCTCACGCATTTGTACAATGGCTTGTTGCCAAAGTGGGCTAAGTGGTCCAACGAGATGCTGGCAATAGAGATAAACCGCATAGGTTGCTGCAATCCCTAAAATCACAATGATAATATTGGCAGCTTTACCCATTTTGGCACGTTGTGTTGCATACCAAGCCAAAGCCATGACTGCACCCATTAACATTCCACCGATATGGGCAGCATTGTTAATTCCAGAAGCTAAAAAGCCAAAAGCTAAGTTGATCGCAAGTACCGTTAAAAGTGATCTTTTATCTAAAATGAATCTTTGATTCGGAGTAGGTGGAAACAGCGACAGGAGTGTCAGTGCACCACCAAGTCCCATCACAGCACCCGATGCACCTGCAGATACATGCGGAAAGAGTTTTTGATCAAAATTTTGCAGCATTTCGTAGCTATTTCGAATATCCAAATAACCACTTAATAAACTTCCCATGAGTCCAGCAAGGATATAAAGTCCAAGGAAATAAAACTTTCCTAAAGTTTTTTCAGCAACATCACCAAAAATATACAGTGCCCACATGTTCATCATTAGATGCAGGATACCGAAGTGAAAAAACATACTGCTGAATAAGCGATATGGTTCCTCTAAGAAGGTTAAAGGTGCATAATCAGCACCCCAACGCAACGCGTCCAACGTCGTCGGGTCAGTAATATTGACACCTGATAAGACTTGGATGGCAAATAAACCGACATTGATGACAATCAGCAATAAGGTTATTTTACCAATAGAATTGGGTTGGCTATAAGTTGAAAGATCTTGATATTTAGACATGCTATTGCTTAGCTTTTTATAGATAGATTCAGCTTAACATGAAACGTCAGAATTTTCGGAGTAAGCGGCTGACATGAAAGCTTTTATTGTTCGTGCTTTGTTAATTGTGGTCAGTATTTTGATCATGATTCAGCTATGGATTTTCTCAAGTTTAATTTATTGGCGTACTCATGATGTAGAAACCACCATGTTTATGCGTTGGACATATTTGTCTGATTTTGAGCCGATTCAACATCAATGGCGCGACTATGACAAGATCAGTGATAACTTTAAACATGCAATTGTCGCGGCCGAAGATGCCAAATTTCTCGATCATCATGGTTTTGACTGGGATGGTATTGAAAATGCACTACAACGTAATCTTAAAAAAGACAAAGTAGTCGCCGGTGGTTCAACAATCTCTCAACAATTGGCTAAAAATTTATTCTTCTATAATCGTCGCTCATTTATCCGCAAAGGTCAGGAAGCGATTGCCACCACCATGATGGAGCGGATGTGGACGAAACAGCGCATTTTAGAAGTCTATATGAACTCTGTTGAATTTGGAGATCATATCTATGGTGTTGAAGCTGCATCACAACATTACTTTTCTAAGAGCGCGTCAAGTTTAAGTCGTGAGCAGGCCGCATTTTTAGCAGTGATTTTAACTAATCCGAAGTATTATCAAAAAAATCGTGATGATTCTAAGCTTCAATACCGTAAGCGTTTGGTTTTGAAGTATATGCGTTATACCCGTATTCCAGATTGACGCTAAATAAATGAATTTAAAAAAGCACAAATTGATGTGCTTTTTTTATGAAGCGATGCTTTTTTTATGAAATTGTCACAAATTTGAAGCATACTAGAATTAAGACATTTTTTTTGATGCAGGTTTATTGCATGAATACCGCAGTGACGACAACAACGCCTACAGAATATTCTTATAATGAACGATATATAAATCGTGAGCTTTCAATTTTAGATTTCCATTTACGTGTTTTAGAGCAAGCCGTTGATCCTTTACATCCCTTGCTTGAACGTATGAATTTCTTATTGATCTTTTCTCGTAATATGGATGAATTTTTTGAAATCCGTGTTGCAGGAATGATGGAGCAATTAACTTTAGGGAATGAAAGTCGTTCACCAGATGGCTTGACGCCAAAACAAGTTTTAGACCAAATCTCTAAAACTGCACATGAAGCGATTGAGCGTCAGTACCGTATCCTCAATGAGGAAATTTTTCCTAAGTTACGTGAAGAAGACATTTGCTTTTTACGTCGTGGCGAGTTAACGCCTGCACAATCTGTGTGGATTAAAAAATATTTCCAAGAACAAGTTGCACCAGTGCTTACTCCCATTAGCCTTGATCCGGCACATCCATTCCCACGATTGGTCAATAAAAGCTTAAACTTTATTGTGACTCTAGAAGGGAAAGACGCATTTGGTCGACAAATTGATTTAGCTGTTGTACCAGCGCCACGTTCGCTTCCGCGTGTAGTGCGTTTACCTGATGAGCTTACAGGCGGCAAAGAACATTTTGTGATGTTGTCTGCGATTATTCATGAGCATGTATCGGATTTGTTCCCAGGGATGACAGCTACAGGTTGTTATCAGTTCCGTGTTACACGTAATGCAGATTTGGCGTTGAATGAAGATGTAGAAGACTTAGCCAAAGCATTGAAAGGTGAGTTGAGTTCACGTCGTTTTGGTCGAGCAGTACGTTTAGAAGTGACAGAAAACTGTCCAAAACATATTTATGAATATTTGCTTGAAGAATTTGATCTAGAACAAGAACAACTTTATAAAGTGGATGGGCCGGTAAATCTGGCACGTCTTGTGTCAAATTTTAAACGTCCACATATGCGCTATGACTCGCATGTACCCGCGATTCCAAAAGTATTGAAAAAGTCTGAAAATATTTTTTCAGCAATGCAAAAACAAGACATTCTTTTACATCATCCATTTGAATCATTTGCACCAGTTATTAACTTGTTGCGTGAAGCTGCACGTGATCCCCAAGTGTTAGCCATCAAACAAACCTTATATCGTAGTGGTGCTGACTCTGAAATTGTTCAGGTACTTGCAGAAGCGGCACGTAATGGTAAAGAAGTCACCGCTGTGATTGAGTTGCGTGCGCGTTTTGATGAAGAATCGAATATCGCTGTTGCCAATGTATTACAAGAAGCAGGCGCTGTTGTGGTTTATGGCATCGTGGGCTATAAAACCCATGCCAAAATGATCTTGGTGGTACGCCGTGAGAATAATAAGTTAGTACGCTATGTGCATTTGGGTACGGGTAACTACCATGCAACGAATGCACGTATCTATACCGATTATGGACTGCTCACTACAGATAAAGAGCTTTGCGAAGATGTACATCGTATTTTCCAAGAATTGACCGGTATGGGCAAAATGGCGAAGTTGAAAAAACTGTTACATGCGCCGTTTACGCTACATGCTCAGTTAATTGCTTTTATTGATGATGAAATTGCCAATGCCAAAGCGGGTAAACCTGCGCAAATTATTGTTAAGGTTAACGCGTTAACTGAAGTTCAATTGATCAATAAATTATATGAAGCTTCGCAAGCAGGCGTGCAAATTGATCTGATTATTCGTTCAATTTGCTGTTTACGTCCTGGGTTGCCAAACCTGTCTGAAAATATTCGAGTACGTTCAATTGTCGGGCGTTTCTTAGAACATACCCGTGTTTATTATTTCGGAAATAATGGCAATCCACGTATTTACTGTTCAAGTGCAGACTGGATGGATCGTAATTTATTTAATCGCGTAGAAGTGTGCTTCCCGATTGAAGATCCAGCATTAAAAAAACGTATTTACCAGCAAGGTTTAGTCAACTACTTAAAAGATAATATCCGTGCTTGGCTGTTGCAAGGCGATGGTACTTGGACTCGTGTGCAACCTAAAGAAGGCGAGGCAATTTACAATGCACAACAAACTTTGCTTGAGCACTTTGTAAATGGTTAAGCCAAGATAATTTGATTGTCTTAAGCCCGATTAAAATTAATCGGGCTTTTTTGTATCAATCAATCGGATTTTAATGAAATTGAATGACTTGGTTGCTATAGATTTAAGTTTTTTAAATCAGCAATCAACGCTTCTAATAAAGCATTGAAGTTCTTAAATACTAGGATGATTTAAGCTGTTGTGGTTTTAAACTCGATAAAATTGCAGGTAATGCAATTAAATAAATCATCGCGACAACCAACCATATAGCGCCAGTCCATTGTGTTTGGAAATGAAAGTAAAGTGTAGAGAATAACAATGGGGCAATAATCGAGGCCATACTAATGGTTGAGGCGATAACACCTTGAAACTGTCCTTGCTGTGCAGCTGGGATTTTTTGTGAAACAACAGCTTGTAGTGCAGGAGTGCCGATACTTCCTAAGGCTAAGATTGGCATGATTGCAAAAATGATCCAAGCGTGTTGGGTAAAAGCCATGATGATTAATGCCATACATATACATGCCAGACCGATCAGCACGGTATTTCTTTCACCAAAATATCGGACGGCATGTTGCGGTATAAATGACTGAACCAGTACTTGGCATAAACCAAAAGTGCCTAAAGAAAGACCAACCCAAAATGTATTCCATTTAAAGGTATCGTGTCCCCAAAGTGCCCAGCAGACACCATAAGCTTCACCGCAGGCGCTAAACAGAAAAAATATCAGCAAAATCGGCAATATACCTTTTTGAGCAAGGATAAAACCAAAACTTTTCAAGGGATTTATTTTTAAACTCGAACTTTGCGAAATTGAAACTTGAAGGGGAACTGGGAGTGGATTGTTACTTCGGGATTCAGGGAGTAGCCAGAATGCGATAAGCAAGTTAACGCTTGTTAAAATTGCCGCAACAAAAAAAGGCAGTCGTAACCAATATCCGCCCAATAATCCACCGAGTACAGGACCGAGAATAAATCCAATACCAAACATGGCGCTCATTAAACCAAAATATTTTGCTCGATTTTCTTCTGACGTGGTATCAACGATATAGGCTGAAGCAACAGGCATATTGGCACTACTTATTCCAGCAATGATCCGTCCAATGAAAAGCAAGATAAGAGAGGGTGAGCAAGCAAGAAACAAATAGTTGATTGCAGAACCGGCAAGTGAAATCAGCAGAACAGGTCTTCGACCGATACGGTCACTCAAAGCACCTAAGATCGGGGAGAAAATAAATTGCATAAGCGCATATAGGCTTAGGAAAACCCCCATTAACATGGCAACGTTATGCTGATGGCCCAGGTCTTTCAGTAGGGAGGGAAGCAGGGGGAATACGATGCCAATGCCAATTGCATCTAAGACAATCGTTGAAAAAATAATATATAAAGGTCGGTTCATACGCGTCCTATCGAAAATTCAGGCACAGAAAACTGTGGAAACCTGTTAACGATGCTTGGAAGATTCAAGCCCTATGGAACGCTGACCAATGCGAAGAATTGGATATGTGTCGACGAGATGGATGCATGCTTTTAAAAAAACAAGCTGAGGATAGGTCGATTTTTCGCGATTTTTATCGTAACAATACATACAAAAATAAGCGATTATTTTTGCACTGGTCAAATATTATCATGCTTGATCCAGTAAAAACAAGATCGTTTTAATTTTGCTTATGCTGATGTGATCTATAAGCTTTTTAGATATTCAATAAAAAAGGAGTCAATCATGACTCCTTTTTAGTATTGGAAAATTAACGTAAATTTGGCGTGATTTTTTGAAGAATTTGTACCAACACATCAAATTCACTTTGTAGTGGTGTACTTTTACGTGTAACTAAAGCCAAAGTGCGTGATGGTGCATTCTCAATAGGTTTAACCACAATCTGATCATTGTTTTTCAGCATATGTGCATGAATTGCAATCTCAGGAAGCAGTGTATAGCCTAAGTTTGAACTGACCATTTCCACTAAAGTTGGCAATGAGCTTGCTTTTAAACGGTGATCATTTTTACGCTCACCGATTGGGCAAACACTTAAGGTATGATCACGTAGGCAATGACCTTCTTCAAGGAGCATAAGATGAGAAAGATCTAAATCATCTAAGCTTCTTGCATTCATCGCATTTTGATCTGCTTTATTGCAGACTAAGAATAAATCTTCTTTCGCAATTTCAGCAACTTTCAAACCACGTGTGTCGAATGGTAAAGCCAGCATGATCACATCTAGATTGCCATGCTCAAGTTTTTCAACAATTTTTTCACTTTGTGCTTCATGCAGATGCAACTGAATTTTTGGAAGTTGTTTATGCACTTCTTCCAAAAGCTGCGACAAAATGAAAGGGGCGATGGTTGGAATAATCCCTAAATGCAAATCACCAGTTAACGGTTCACTCATTTCTCGACTTAACCGCATCAAGTCCTGAGCATCGGCGAGTAGAACACGGGCTCGGGCAACAACTTGCTCACCTAGAGGAGTTAAACGTACGTTTTGGCGATCACGTTCTACGAGTACGCCACCCAATAAACGTTCTAACTCCATGATTCCACCAGATAAAGTAGATTGAGTTACAAACGAACGGCGCGCTGCTTCAGTGAAGTGCAGCGTCTCAGACAATGTCACTAAATATGACAACTGTCTTAGGGATGGTAATGCAGCCATAGTGTCCTAATGCTTATGATTTAAAATGATGTGCAAATAACCCGCTAAGTTGAGGAACAAAATGCGGTGGGATATCATGCCCCATTCCCTCAATTAATTCAAATTTAGCGCCTGAAATTGCTTTAGCAACAGCCTTACCATGACTTGGAGGTAGTAACCGATCTTTAGAGCCATGTAACACTAAAGTTGGCTTTTTGATCTGCTTATCCAATTTAAGTAAGGAACCTGTACATAATATTGCTAAAAACTGTTGAAGTACACCCGCTGGATGATAACTACGACGATATAATTTACGTGCAGTTTGAATTGCTTCAACTTGGTTGATATAACCAGGTGAACCAATCATATGAAAAACCTTTAAGGAATGATTCACAATTCCTTCTTCATCACGCGATTCAGGTTTACCAATAAGACTAAAGAGTTGTTTTGGAAATGGTGGTGGTAGCAAAGGTTGATTATTACTGGTAAAGAGTAAACCGACTTTATCAATTTTCTCAGGATATTTTGCTGCTAAAATTTGAGAAATCATACCACCCATTGAAGCACCCAAAATATGTGGTTTTTCAATGCCTAAACGATCAATCAATAATGCAACATCATCCGCCATATCAAATAAGTTATAAGGCGCGCCGTCATTTGGTAAGCCCAAAGCAAAGCGACCCATCAGCTTATAAGAGTTTAAACGTGGACCTTGGTGGCGAATTTTTGAAGATAAGCCAATATCACGATTATCAAAGCGAATCACATGAAAGCCTTGATCAATCAGTGATTTACAAAAAAAATCAGGCCAAAATAACATTTGCGCACCCAAACCCATAATCAACAGAATGGTCGGGTGTTGTGGATTCCCTCCAGTTTCAACATGAAGTTGAATACCATTACCTAAATCGACTTTGGTTTCATTCATGAACGAGGCATAAGGTGAAACTTGAAATTGAAGTGCGCTATTCATTGTTATTTTCCTAAGCAAGGATATTCTTTGATTAAAAAATATCCTTGCTATTAAAACCTTAAACCGATGCAGGAATCAAGTCTGGAACCAGTTTTGTTAATGTTAAACGCTGTTTTCCAGCAGTTGCACCTAACAATACAAAACCACGTAAGATACCTTCAGCATCTGTTGCTTTAGATAACATCCCATCTTCAAACTCTTCATTCTCCCATGTAACATCTACATCAATTGGAGCAGGAAGTACAGTCAAAGGTGCAGCTGGGGTTTTCACCGCGACTGGCATTGCAGGGTAGTGTACAGTGGTGGTTTGTCCACTCAAGGTTTTGGCCAATGCACGCGCTTGTTGCATGATTGGCATGACAAATGGCAAGAGTGTACCATTCACTTCGGCACAGTCACCGATGGCAAAAATATCTGCTTGACTGGTTTCGAGCAAGGTATTGGTAATCACACCACGACTGGTGTTGATTTCTGTAGCTTTAGCCAAGGCAATATTAGGTTGTAAGCCAATCGCAGAAAGCACAACATCCGCGAGCAAGGACTGACCACTGGCCAATGAAACGATATAACCACGCTCAGATTTAGAAACTTTTTCTACAGTGGTGCCCAAGGCAAATTTGATTCCTGATTGTTCAAGATTGTCTTTAAACGCTTGTGCAACATGATTAGGCAGTAAACGCCCTAACGGCTGTGGTGCTAAGTCGATCACCGTAACCTGATGCCCAGTATTTTGTAAGTCATTGGCAAATTCACAACCAATTAAGCCTGCACCTAAAATCACCACACGCTTGTTACCACATTCACCCGTGCTGCAATTGTCTAAAGTTTCACGGAATGTACGATAGTCAATTAGTGAGTTAACCACATGAATATCATCACTCCCATCCCCAGCAATCGCTAATCGAATCGGATTTGCGCCCACGGCAAGAATAAGTTTTGAGTAGCCTTGAGTTGAAGATTGTCCATCTTTTTCAAGGGTTAATTCATGTTTCTCTGCATCAATACTTTTAACCCATGTCTCTTTTTCAATCCGCATGTTCAGTTGGGTACTCATCTTTTCAGCATCGCCTAAACCAATTTGTTCAGGTGCTTTTTTCCCAACCAATGCATTAGATAGGGTAGGTTTTGCATAATTCACCGCATCATCTGCGCAAATCATCACCAATTCCTGTTCGGTGTTTAACTTACGAAATTCTCTTGCAAGGGTATAACCCGCCATGCCAGAACCTATGATGATGATCGGTTGCATATCTTTCTCCATACCTGTTTCAAATTTAGAGGTGAATTGAATAATTTTGTATTGTTGAAAATAAATGTAAAAAAGACCATGTAAACATGGTCTTTACGCAATATCTTAGATTTCTACCATTTCAAAGTCTGCTTTAGAAACACCGCAGTCTGGGCATGTCCAGTCATCAGGAATGTCTTCCCACTTGGTACCTGCTGCGATGCCATCTTGTGGCCAACCTTCTGCTTCGTCATAAATCCAACCACAAACGATGCATTGATATTTCTTCATCTGATTCTCCGATATCTGACAGATGCATTGTTTTTTCTGTCAGTAAAATTCCTTCTGCTGCTTGACTCAAATAATATGCAAATAAAATGTGTACATATTCCTCTAAATTCTTACGCAGTTCTGTATCTAAAGTAAAGTAAATATCGGAGTTTATCTAACTAATCTTAAAGCTGAATGGCAGCTCAGGACAAAAGCGATGTTTATTATGCCAACTTTGTCAGACAATTTTAATTACAACACTGTCATCACAAGGGATGAGCACTGATATAAAAGTTTAAAAATATTTGAATTTAGACAAAGGTCTAGATGAATATTTTAGCCAAAAATATTAAGCTAGAATTAGCTTGTTCTATAGCCATTATTTTGTGTGAAAATGGACTTAATAAATTCAACAACTTAGCGTGACTTTAATGTTGAATAGGTAGCGGGCTGCTGTCAATTTTGGCTAATAAACGTTAAAATTCACGTATTATTTATCTTTTTTAAATCTCCCTCCCATGATGAACATGTCTACTGCTTTGTGGTCAAGTATTCGTACTGTCCAAAACTTCCCAAAACCAGGTATTTGTTTTTATGATTTAACCCCATTGTTTATGAACAATCTTGTGGCGTTAACCGATGCCTTGATTGCAAGTATTCCTGTAGAGCAATTGGATGCCGTGGATAGTTTTGTTGCAGTTGAAGCACGAGGTTTCGTTTTAGCCAGCTTATTGGCACAACGTACGGGCAAAGGCTTATTGTTGGTTCGTAAAGCAGGTAAGTTGCCACCTCCAGTGGTTGGTGTGGGCTATAGCTTAGAATATGGTTTAGATCGCTTGGAAATGTCAGCGGATATCGCAGCACAAAAAGTGATTATTGTAGATGATGTATTGGCTACAGGTGGTACTTTAAAAGCTGTCAATCAATTGATGCATAAATGCCAACATACGGTATTGGGTGCAAGTATTTTTCTTGATCTGCCTGATTTACATCAAGATCTTGGTTTAAAGATTTGGTCAGTGCTCGATGAGCATTCCAAGCCAGTTGAAAAAGCGGTTGCTTAAAGGCAATAACAGGTTAAGTTTTCGGGCTACCTGCTTGTGATTAAATACTTAAATCATTTGTTTGTCTGTCTTGTCGTGAAAAAAGCCTTGTAAATACAAGGCTTTTTTAGTTAGAGAGCAGCGAACTGTACTTTGAAGATTTTATTTCAAGCAATAAAGGTTTGTTCCATATATTCAATTAAATGATTTAGGTTTTCAGGTTGGACTAAACGATGGTGTCCACCTTCAACAGCTTCAATCTGCATATATGACTCTAATTGCTCAAGCACTTTATACATATCTAAAACCTCATCACCCAGTTCCAGATAAGCAATTTGTGGAATGTCATGGTCTAAATCATGTTCATCAATCGCTGCATAGTCTTCACGGAAATCTGGATTTAAGCTTGGATTGGCAAGGATTGCAGGAATTCGATGTTGCTGTGACATTTTTAATGCCCAATACCCACCTAAACTATGACCTACCAGTAAATCGGGTTTAATCTTTTCGATAATATCGTGATAAAAACACTCAACCGTTTTGTAGTTAAGGTTACGATAATCCACGTTAATACAATATTTTTTTTCAGCATTTATGGCATGGAATTTTGTCGATTCTTTAGATGAATCTAGTCCATGTAAAAATAAGATTTTAGAATGAATACTCTTCATTGTTATCGTTTTCATATGGTCTTTCTTTATTGAGCAAAGGTAGAAATTGAACAAAGCTAGAAAAAGTTATCAATGGATTTAAAATTTTCCATTTAACTATTTTTATATTCAAATATTCTACTTAGCTGCACTTTTTTAAAAACTTAGATTTTGGTCTAAGAGTGTTGTGTAACAGATCAATATGCTTGTTATTTATTGTTTAACATATTGAATGTTTAGGTTTAAATTTTTAGGGTGATGGATTTTTATTAACAAAAATTAATCATTCTGGGTTTTTATTGTACTAAGCTATAGATTGGATCAATAAAATAAGAGAAAGAAATGATGACTTTAAGCTATGACATTGTCATTCAAGCGAATGCACAAACAGTATGGAATATCCTGTGGGATACCCATACTTATTCCAAATGGACCCAACCGTTTTCGGAAACTTCGCGAATGCAGTCTGACTGGAAAATTGGCGGAGAAACTTTATTTCAGGATGCCAGTGGTAATGGTATGGTCGCCACCATTGTAGAGTTGGAGCAGTTTAAAAAAGTGGTATTTAAACATTTGGGTGTTTTGAAAAATGGTGTTTTAGATTCAACAAGTGAAGATGTTCAAAGTTGGAGTGGCTCTTTAGAAAAATATTTCTTAAATGAACAGGGTGCAACAACCACATTATCTGCTGAAATAGAAACCTCTGAGGAATATAAGGACATGATGGATCGTGCTTTCCAGCAAGGGTTTGCCATAGTCAAATCATTGGCTGAACAAAACCATTAAGAAACTTAGCACTTTCATTATTGTTTAATGGCATTGAATAATCAGGGGTTGTTCAATAGAAAATGATTTTGCCACACCATTTTCATTACGTGGTTGGAAGCGAATTTTTTCTAGTAAAGGTTGCAGTATCGACTTCATTTGTTCGTGAATTAAAGGGCTGTAACGGATATTTAGGATTTGCCCTTGTGCATCTACCAAAAATTTTGCTGAGAGCGAGATATTACCTTGTTGATCAAATTTAATTTTATTCTGAGATGGTGTCTTACTTTGATCACAAAAGGGTTCTAAAGCACTTTGTACTTGTGAAAAGTTGGGTTTTATGGCGTATTGGATGCGGGCTGGAAATTTAATAAACAGAATGTATTTCCCATAATAATATTTTATTTTTGCGATGTTTTGTTCATCAACATTGAGGGTTTTATTTTTAAAATCATTACTGACTTGTGGTAATTGATCCAGAGTAAGTTTTTTTGCCAGTTCTAAAGCCCTTAAATTGAGTGCTTTTTGAGTGGGGTGTGGATTCATTAATTTGACTTGGCTTTGTAGACTGATTCGATTTGGAACGATTTCTAATTGCCAAATATAATCTTGATTATTGAGATTGGTGCTTTCAATTTTTATAGGAAGATCTTTTTGAGTATTGCTCATAACAACGATTTGCTCGGCATCAACCACAGTTGAAAACCACAAAACATTGAAAAGAATGATACTTTGGGCGAATCCTTGCCAGTATTTATTCATGATTTTTAATTTTTACATGGTTGGTAGAGTTATATTCATACGCATTATGTTGTAAATCTGCTATGCTATGCAACTTCCGTTTTTTAATATAATCGAGGCAGAGATGACGCAACATAACGCTCAATCGACTTCTGAACAACACATTTCCGAAAACGATTTAATTGCACAGCGTCATGCCAAGTTAAAGCAAATTCAAGATCACGCCAAGGAAACCGGTGTTAGCCCATGGCCAAACACATTTAAGCGTGAGCATTATGCGCAAGATCTACAAGAACAATTTGCAGATCAATCTAAAGAACAAATTGAAGCAGGCGAGCAAGTTCACGTATCTGTAGCGGGTCGTGTGATGTTGAACCGTGGTTCATTCATCGTGATTCAAGACATGACCGGCCGTATTCAATTGTATGTGCCACGTAAAGAGCTTGCACCTGAAGTTCTAGAAACGGTGAAAAGTCTAGATCTTGGCGATATTATTGCTGTTCAAGGTTATATCGGTCGTTCTGGCAAAGGTGATTTATATGTTCATATTGAACATTTTGAATTATTGACGAAATCGCTTCGTCCACTTCCAGACAAGTTCCATGGTTTGAATGACACAGAAGTAAAATACCGTAAACGTTATTTAGACTTAATTGTGAATGAAGAAACACGTAAAACTTTTGAAATTCGTGCAAAAGTTGTGTCAGGTATTCGCAACTATCTCATCAATGAACGTTTTATGGAAGTTGAAACTCCGATGATGCATGTGATTCCAGGTGGTGCGTCAGCGCGTCCATTTGAAACACACCATAATGCATTAGATATGCCATTATTCTTGCGTATTGCACCTGAGCTTTACTTAAAACGTTTGGTTGTTGGTGGTTTTGAGCGTGTATTTGAAATTAACCGTAACTTCCGTAACGAAGGTGTTTCAACGCGTCATAACCCAGAATTCACCATGATTGAATTCTATCAAGCTTATGCTGATTACAAAGATCTCATGGCTTTGACAGAGGGTATGCTTGAAAAATTAGCAATCGACATCTTGGGTTCAACAGATGTTCCTTATGGTGAAGAAGTGTATAGCTTCAAAGGTCCATTTAAGAAAATCTCGATGTTTGATGCGATTCTTGAGCATAACCCAAATTTCACTGCTGAAAATGTTTCGGATCGTGAATTCTTGGCAACATTTATTCGTGAAGAGTTAAAAGAGCAAGTTAAACCAGGTTTTGGTTTAGGTCGACTACAAACCATCGTATTTGAAGAAACTGTTGAAACTCAATTACGTCAGCCGACATTCATTACTGAATATCCTGCGGAAACTTCGCCGTTAGCACGCCGAAATGATGATAATCCACATATCACTGACCGTTTCGAATTCTTTATCGGTGGTCGTGAGTTGGCAAATGGTTTCTCGGAATTAAATGATCCAATTGACCAAGCTGAACGCTTCCAAGCGCAAGTTGCTGAAAAAGATGCGGGCGATGATGAAGCAATGCATTTCGATGCTGACTTTATTGAAGCATTGGAATACGGTTTACCTCCTACAGCAGGTGAAGGTATTGGTATCGATCGTTTGGTGATGTTATTTGCCAATGCAGCAAGTATCCGTGATGTGATCTTATTCCCACATATGCGTCATAAAAATTAATTTATGATGTTATAAAAGATGTTGTAAAAAAAGCCACTGAATTCAGTGGCTTTTTTTGCTTAGACAATCAGCACATTTTAGAAATGAAATACGCCTAAACCATTTTTGATTTCATCTAAAGTATCTTGAGTGATGATACGGCATTTTTCCGTACCAGTTTTTAAGATATCCATGATGTAATCTGGATCTTTGGCAAGTTCCATACGACGTTCACGGATTGGTGTAATCAACTCTTTTAACACACCTTCAAGACGTTTTTTCACAGTACCATCGCCTAAACCACCACGACGATAATGTGCTTTAAGTTCTTCAACTTCTTCTTTATTTGGATCAAAAGCATCTAAATAAGTAAAGACAATATTTCCTTCAACCTGACCTGGATCTTCAATACGCAGATGGTTTGGATCGGTATACATTGCATTGACTGCTTTTTTGATGTCTTTATCTGTTGCATCTAACACGATGGTATTGCCCAATGATTTCGACATTTTGGCTTTACCATCAAAGCCAGGTAAACGGCTCATATTGGATAAAAGCGCTTTACACTCAGGTAAAACCTCTTGTCCAATTTGACGGTTTAAACGACGAACAATTTCATTGGTCTGTTCGATCATTGGAATTTGGTCTTCACCAACTGGCACGACAGTGGCTTTAAATGCAGTAATATCGGCAGCTTGTGCAACAGGGTAGCAAAGAAAACCTGCTGGAATATCACGCTCAAAACCCCGTAATTGAATTTCAGCTTTGATGGTTGGGTTACGTTCTAAACGTGAAACCGTCACAAAGTTTAAATACAACATGGTGAGTTCATTCAACGCGGGTAAGCAAGATTGAACACAGATTGTGGTTTTTGTTGGGTCAATGCCGACTGCTAAATAGTCTGTTGCTACTTCAAGAATATTACGACGAACTTTTTCAAAGTTATCCGCATTATCTGTTAAAGCTTGAGCATCTGCGAGAAGGAGGTGTTGATGATGAGAATCTTGTAAGCCTACTCGTGAGCGCAAAGAACCTACAAAATGTCCCAAA
The DNA here is from genome assembly GCF_059422385.1 of Acinetobacter sp. GW821-FHT01E09. Lineage (NCBI taxonomy): Bacteria > Pseudomonadati > Pseudomonadota > Gammaproteobacteria > Moraxellales > Moraxellaceae > Acinetobacter > Acinetobacter sp. GW821-FHT01E09. The sequence continues at coordinate 3,379,888 of NZ_JBWKWU010000001.1, read as the reverse complement.
TGTAGTTGTCCAGTAGGACGGTCGCCTGTCAAAATCACAGGACGATTATCTTGATTCGTCATTATCGCTTCCAAAGTCTTTGTATAGACAGTCGTGTTTTATGAATGGGCACTATTGTACGAGATAATTTATTTTAATGTCAGCGAAAAATGGTGTAGAACCAATTTTTATCAATAAATGTGAAAATCTACAAAATTTTATATAGAAAAATGAATTTTCACTTTAAAATGACAGGATAACTAAAATTTTGGATAAAAAATGGCAAGTAGTCTATTAATATTATTAGATGATATCGCAGCGGTGCTCGATGATGTTGCAGTCATGAGTAAAATGGCGGCTAAAAAAACTGCGGGTGTTTTAGGTGATGATTTAGCACTGAACGCACAACAAGTGAGTGGTGTAAGAGCAGAGCGTGAGCTTCCTGTGGTATGGGGTGTCGCGAAAGGCTCCTTTATCAATAAATTAATTTTAGTGCCTTTGGCTTTGCTGATCAGTGTGGTTGCACCGTGGTTGATTAATCCATTGTTAATGATTGGTGGTTTGTTTCTTTGCTATGAAGGCGTTGAAAAAGTTCTACATAGTTTGCAGCATAAAAAAGCCAAAACAGGTGAGGCTGCACAAGAAGAATTACAACAAATCGAAACTGATTTAGCCACATTTGAAAAAGATAAAATTAAAGGTGCGATACGCACAGACTTTATTCTTTCTGCTGAAATTGTGGTGATTTCTTTAGGCACTGTTGCGACGGCAGCATTTGGTACCAAAGTGATGGTGCTATCTGTCATCGCAATTTTAATGACGGTCGGTGTTTATGGCTTTGTCGCTATGATTGTAAAGATTGATGATTTAGGTTTGTACTTAACTCAACAAGCATCAAATGTTAAACAAAGCATTGGCCGTGGTTTACTGGTATTTGCACCAAAGTTAATGAAAACCTTAACGATTGTCGGAACCATCGCAATGTTCCTTGTTGGTGGGGGGATCATCACCCATGCTGTATCAACTTTGCATCATTGGTCAGAAGAAGCCGTTGATCATATTCAACATATTCCAACTGTTGGTAGTGTTATTGGTGCATTAACACCAACGTTAATCAATTTACTGATTGGTATCGTTGCAGGTTTAGCCGTGGTATTGGTTGTTGGACTTATTCAAAAAGTTCGTGGTCAATCCACAACAGCCTAAATGCAAAGCACATCCTAAACGATAGCCAATTTAAAATAAAAAGGACCGATCTATGCGTTGGAAAGGACGTAGAGAAAGTGATAATGTCGAAGATCGCCGTGGCGGTGGGGGCGTAAAAGCAGGTGGGATTAGTATCCTGGGCTTAATCGTCGCTTTTGTTGCATGGAAATTCTTTGGTGTTGACCCACAGCAAGCCTATCAAGCGACCAAACAGGTAACTTCGGCTGGAGCAAGTCAAAATTCTGCACCCACCAATTTAACCCCTGAACAGCAGGAAACGGCATCTTTTGTTAAAACTGTTTTGGCAGATACCGAAGATACTTGGAAACCGATTTTCCAACAACAAGGTGTACAGTACGTTTCACCTAAACTGGTAATGTTTAGTGGTGCGATACAATCAGGCTGTGGTACGGCTCAATCTGCGATGGGGCCATTTTATTGCCCAGCAGATCAAAAAGTGTATATCGATACCCAGTTCTTTAAAGATATGCGCCAACAGATGGGCATCTCAGGGGAAAAAAATCAATCCGAGCTTTCAGCTAAAGATGAAGCGGGTGATTTTGCACAAGCCTATGTAATTGCGCATGAAGTTGGGCACCATGTCCAAAACTTATTGGGAATATCGTCTCAGGTTCAACAAGCACGACAGCGTGCCAGTGAAACTCAGGGCAATCAACTTTCAGTACGTTTAGAATTACAAGCGGATTGTTTGGCTGGGGTTTGGGCCAATCGTACACAACAACGCACGCAGTTCTTAGAACAGGGTGATATTGAAGAGGCGATGGATGCTGCTGAAAAAATTGGTGATGACTACTTGCAGAAAAAAGCACGTGGTTATGCGGTACCAGACAGCTTTACGCATGGCACCAGTCAGCAACGTATGCAATGGTTTAACATCGGTATGAACTCTGGTGATATCAATGCGTGTGATACCTTTAAATAGATAGCTAGGGATTGTTGGGTTAAAGAAGAGAACATCATGTTCTCTTTTTTTCTCAATCAATTTTTTTTTAAGCGCTTTTTATGTTAAAAAATATAACCAGTAATCATCATATTTCAGTTTTTTTTGTACAATTATCTAGATTGTTAAATGGTCTCTTATTTTATATTTTATAAAAAAATGATTGAGTGTTTGATGTGCATTTAAATTAAAAATCTAAAACAGGTTTCGGATGGGTAACTATTTCTTTCTTCAGGTCTTTACAGTCATTTTTGCGCTTTCTATCGCGACTACAATTTTTAATAAGCGAATATTAGGTTTCCCTCAAGCCATTGGTGTTCCCATCGTTTCAGCAATTTTTGTCTTTATTTTGCAATGGGGTGCCAGCTTACTCAATGGCAATCAATTTATCTCGATTAATATTCATAATATTGAAGAAGCTGTACGGCATGTCGATTTTTATGATTTTTTAGTCAATGGTGTCATTTGCTTCATTTTGACTTCTTCAGCACTTAAATTTAAGGTTTCAGATTTAAAAGTTTATTGGAAGCCGATCAGTATCTTGGCAACAATTGCCTTACTGCTCTGTGCTGTATTTTTTGCAGGATTGGTGTTTGGTTTCCAATTCTTGATTGGCAATCCCGTTCCAATTTTAGTTTTGTTGTTACTGGGTTCTGCCTTAGGTGCGACAGACCCGATTGGGATCAAAGGTGTGCTTAGTTCAGTACGTGCGCCGCATCATCTGATTGTTAAGTTGGAAGGTGAGTCCTTATTTAATGACGCAATGTGTATCGCAGTTTTCATGACTTTATTAAATGTCCTTGAAGGAGAGCATTTTAGTTTAGCTGCAACACTACAAACTTTCTTATATGAAATTGTGGTTGCGGTGATTATTGGTTGGGCTTTTGGTCTGGGAATCTTGCGTTTATTACGTGGTAAACATGAGATGGAGTCTTTGATTCTTACCACTGCATTATTGGCATGTGGTTCTTATCTGGTTGCATTATTTGCCCATGCATCCGCTCCGATTGCCTGTGTGATCGGTGGTTTAATTGTCGGTAATAAATGGAAAGAAATTTTACAGGATCGTGAAATTCGTGAGGTCAATCATTTTTGGCATACAGTAGAAGGGATTATTAACTCTTTTCTCTTTACCTTGATTGGTCTAGAAATCTTTATTTTAGATTTAAGCACAAGTCTGATTCTTGGTGGTATTTTTGCTTTCTTTGCCTTGCATCTCTCTCGTTTTGCCGCAAATTATTTAGCTTTTGCATTTTTCCCATCGTTTCGCAAAAAAAGCTATAACGGTAGTCTGGCTATTCTTTCTTGGGGAGGGGTTCGTGGAGGGATTTCACTTGCATTGATTCTTGCTGTGGCAAACGTCCCTGAGTTACGTGACTACAGTAGTATTCTAATTGGTTATACCTTTATCAGCGTATTACTTTCAGGGGTCGTCTGTGGTTTGGGTTTACCTGCAGTCATGAATGCCTTTTATTACAATCCAAATGAAGAAACCCAAGGTTTCAAAGGTTGGTATCAGCGCATGTGCAATAAGATGAACCGTAAAGGCATCAAATATATTGTGGGTGAAGATAACGAAGGGCATGAAACCATCACCATTTATAACCCAGAAGCGTTGGTTGACAAGAAAGCAGCAGATGGTGTGGCCTCTGTACATCATCCTGAAAAAGCGCAGGAAATGAAGCGATTGGAAAATCCTGGTAACTTCTAAATGCAGTGCATTCAGTCAAATGAATAGTTAAGGTATAAAATTAAGAAGCTAAAACTTCAATATTCTTAAACGTTTGTCGCAATAAAAAAGCCAGTAACAATACTGGCTTTTTTATTGGAGCTGTTATTTTGCGTTTTTGCCTAAGAAATCGAGGTAAGGTTTCACCAAAAGTTGCTCTTGTTCTAAAATCGGTAAATGCCCGACTCCCTTTAGAATGATTGGCTCTTGTGCATTTTTCAATAAGCCTTTGAGTTCAGCCGCAGCTTCAACATTGATAATTTGGTCTTTATCTCCCCATGCAATCAATACCGGCTGGTCAATCGAACGTGCTGCAATGGCAAAAGAATCTGGGGTAAATAATTTAGACATCACAATCAGTTGCTCAACCAATTTGGTGGTGTTTGCCGATTGGCTGATCATCAATTTCTCTTGAGCATCTTTTAATTCTTTAGGAATGAAAGGCGGTAGACTGGTTGCAATTTTCATTAAACGATCAAAATCACCAGGTTTGCTGACAATCATATTACGTAAAGTTGTCGGATCTTTTAAATAAGGAGTATTGGCAGATTTAAATACACCTGCACTATCAATTAAAAATAAAGATTTGGTATCAACAGGGTATTGTGCTGCGTAAAGTAAGGAAATCGAGCCACCCATCGAGTGACCAGCGACATTTAAGCCATTGTCTACTTTAATGGCTTCAGCAAAACGGCGTAACTTTTCAGTGAGATTGGGCAATGAATAATCAAAATCGTTAGGGACTTTACTGTCACCTTGACCAGGAAGATCAGGAATAATCACATGGTAATAAGGCGTTAAGTAACGTGCCACACGATTCCAGTTGTCACGACTTCCAGCTAGGCCATGAACGAGCATAATGGTAGGTTTGCCAGCTGGTCCGCCTTCACTATAAGCCCAATCAATATCACCGACTTTTACACGTTTGGTTTCCATGCCCGCCCATGCACGTTCTTGTTGAAGCACACTTTGAATGTCAATCGCTGGAGCAGCAGAGCTTGTGGTCGATAAGCCTATTGTTACCACAGAACCCATTGCCAATGCCGTCGATAAAATCAGTTTGTTGAAGATTCCTTTCATCTTTGAATACTCTTGTTGTTGTATTTGAGGTACGATTTAAGATTAGATTATGTACAGTCAAATTACATTTGCCTAAAATGTTTAAAGCCTATTTTCAAAGTCAATTTAACGCTGTTTGCCAAGATGATTATGAATATTATTTTTTATTACTTGATTGATCTAAAAAATGTCAAATCATGAACTCGCTCAGATGATTTTAAATGTCATCATACAAATTCCCCAAGGTAAAGTTGCCAGTTATGGTCAAGTTGCCAAATATGCAGGCTTACCCAAACATGCACGGTTGGTTGGGCGTGTATTAGGACAGTTACCTGAAGATCATGATATCCCTTGGTATCGCGTGGTTAATTCACAAGGGCGAATCAGCTTAAAAAAGCTGGATGAAAAGGGAATGTGTATTCAGACTGCAAAGTTATTGGCTGAGGATGTTGTGGTTATTGATGGCAAAATAAATCTAAAAAAATATCAATGGTCACCTTAGTTCCTCACTATAAAGATAGTGAGGAATGTTTAAAACAAACGGTGAAAATTATTTAATTACTAAAACAGGGATTTGTAATTCAGTTAATAAGCTTTGCGCTACGCTACCCATAATAATTTTTTTCAGTCCGGTACGACCATGTGAACTGAGGATGACCAAATCAATTTTTAAATCCTGCACAGCTTGATTTAAGGTATGTGCAATATTTTCACCTTCGAGTAAACGTGTTTCAACTTGCACACCTTCTGCGGCAAATTGATCTTTTGCCACATTGATATTGGATTGAATAAATTCACGAGCACGCTCAATCAGCATATTGCTTTGACCATGCGCCAAATATTCTGATGCAATATAAGGGTCTAAAGTCATCACCTGTACAACCGTGATTTTACTGTTAAATGCTTTGGCAAATTCAACCGCATGTTTCACAACAGATAATGAAGTTTCTGAACCATCAACAGGAACGAGGATATTTTGATAAGCCATGTCTATTTTCCTTATTTTACCGAAAAGCTGAGTTGAATATTTATTACAATTCTAAGTCTATAAAGTCATCATAACGTGAATATGAGATGAATAAAACCGAGTAAATGTGTAGGGATAATTCATATAAATATCATAAATTTAATTAAAAGCATTGGCATCAAGTTACATCGTTTTTTTGCTTGCAAATGCAGCTGAATAAAAAGATAAATCAATCAATAAAATAAAGATCGAGATGCAATCAAGCATGATCAAAATAAAGCTTTAAATTGTTTAAACAAAAGCCATACACAATTGAGAAAATAAAGAGGCTGAATGAAACAATTGGCAAATTGTAAATCCAGTTCTTCCTTTAAAATGTTTTAAATATACATACTGAAAATAATAGGACATTACAATTTAAACCATGGATTAAAAGGAAAAGACAATGGAATATCAAACAATTATAGTCGAAGAAAAAAATGCAGTTGGATATTTGAGCTTAAATCGGCCTGAACAATTCAATAGCTTTACACCGCAAATGTGCCTTGAAATTGTAGAGGTCTTAACACAATGGAAAGATGATACCGAAATCCGCATTATTGTGATTGCTGCGATTGGAAAAGCATTTTGCGCAGGTCAGGCGATAAACCCAGATTTATTTGATGGCGGTGCTATAGACTTGGGTTTGGTCTTGGAAAAAAACTTTAATCCCTTATTAGCGCTCATCAATACACTACCAAAAGTGATCATCTGTGCTGTAAATGGCGTTGCAGCTGGTGCGGGAGCGAGCTTAGTATTGTTATGTGATATCGTGATTGCAGCAAGGTCTGCAAGCTTTTCACAAATCTTTAGTAAAATTGGCTTAATTCCAGACTGTGGTGCAACTTGGTTATTGCCGCGTATGATCGGCTTTGCCAAGGCCAAAGCATTGATGCTGACTGCCGAAAAAATCAGTGCAGATGAAGCTGAACGATTGGGAATGATTTATAAAGTGGTAGAAGATGATCAGTTACAGATTGAGGTTGTTCGCTTAGCTGAGCATTTGGCAAGCCAAGCCAGTCTGAGTTTTGCCTTGATTAAACAAGCGATGCGGGTCAGCATGCAAAATGATTTTACCAGCCAAGTTAAAGTTGAGCAGGATTTGCAAAGACAGGCAGGGCAGTCAGCAGATTTTTTAGAAGGTGTTCGCGCTTTTTTAATGAAAGATAAGCCAAATTTTAAAGGACGATAAATAACGATGTTTATCCATAAGATGCAATCGATCAAGACATTAAAATGGATGATGTACGCTGGACTCTTGTTTTTCTCACAGCAGGCAATTGCGGATCAAATCAAAGCAATTCCATGGGTTAAAATGAATACTGAAACAGCTCAAGTCACGCACATTTGCCAAGCATTAAAAATAAGCTGTACTAACAATGCAGAAGTCTGGAAAAAGAAAACCATTAAAGATAATCACTTATATTTAATAGACAAAACACCTCAATTAATTGAATTCGTAAAAGAAAATAATCAGTATGTCATGCTGAATTCTTGGAATTTCAAGCATTATCAACACCATAGTAAAAGTCCTATGGATGAAGTGTTAAGTAGTGATGGTATTCGTATTTATCCAGCATTTTATCCTTTAAATCGTCAAAAGTTCGCCATTGCTGTGGTAAAGCGCTGGAGCGTGAGTTATTCAGGCGGTGGGCGATTGGAAGAGATTGCAGACTTTGTCATGTTAGAGCCGAATGGTGTATATAAACTGGCTCTGGCTGATACACCTTTTCATTCTTATGAGCGGATTCGAGCGTGTTTTTCTCAAGAGGAATATGAAAACTCAACAGATTGCCATGATGAAAGTAGTTCAAATTTATCTATTGAGTTTAAGAACATTGGGAAAACGTATTATCAATGGATATTGAATTATAACGATTTAAGTTGGGAAGCGTTTTAACCTGAAACATCAAAGCTAGTAGAAAAGTCTCATAATAATGTAATGCTATTTGCGCGAGAATAGTATGCTCGAGGTTATTAGAATAAGAAATAAAAATTACACATAACATAATTTGATTATGTATTGCATAAATTTAAGCTTTCTTGTAGGATAAATTTAGAGTTAAGCGTCAGTGTAAATGCAGCTTAAGGTTAGCGCTTTACATGGACTAAATTATGGAAAGGAAGAGTTCAAATCAGGATATTTTGTTGATTGACCTAAATACCTGTGATCTTTTCTCGGCATTAAAAAACGGATGAATTTATTCAAATAAGGGAAACTAGATGGATATTTTAGATAACCCATTAGAACTATGTGGCTTTGCATTTATTGAGTTTGTTTCGACGGAAAATGGATTAGATCAAATCTTTGAAGCAATTGGTTTTGCTAAAGTCGCAAAGCATAAATCAAAAAAAGTTTATTTATGGCGTCAGGGTAATATCAATATTATCTTGAATTATCAACCTGAATCTTATGCATCATTCTTTTTTAAAGAACATGGCCCATCAGCATGTGCAATGGGGTTTAGAACACGTGATGCAGCCAAAGCTTTTAAAAATGCAATTGAACTTGGCGCAGAGCCAATGTATTCGCAAGCAGGACCAATGGAATTAAATATCCCAGCGATTAAAGGGATAGGCGGTATGCCAATTTTCTTGGTCGATCGTGATATTTATGAAAATGATTTTGTATTCTTTGATGACGAAAATCGAAATCCACGTGGTGCTGGTTTAAATGAAATTGATCATTTAACCCATAATGTCTATAAAGGGCGCATGGATTATTGGGCTAATTTCTATGAAAAAATCTTTAACTTCCAAGAAATTCGCTATTTCGATATCAAAGGTGAATATACGGGTTTAACTTCTAAGGCGCTGACTGCACCTGATGGGATGATTCGTATTCCTTTGAATGAAGACTCAGACAAAGGCAATGGGCAAATCGCCGAGTTTTTGACTGACTTTAATGGTGAAGGCATTCAACATATTGCTTTTATTACCGATGACTTAATTTCAACATGGGATAAGTTAAAAGGTTTAGGGCTGAAATTTATGACGGCACCTCCTGAAACTTATTATGAAATGTTAAAAGATCGTTTACCTGATCATGGTGAACCGACAGAAGAGCTGCAAAAGCGCGGTATTCTGTTAGATGGCAATACCAAAGACGGTCAGAAAAAACTGTTATTACAGATTTTCTCTGAAAATATGCTTGGACCTGTATTCTTTGAATTTATCCAACGTAAAGACGACGATGGTTTTGGTGAGGGCAACTTTAAGGCATTGTTTGAATCAATTGAACGTGACCAAATCCGCCGTGGTGTATTAGAAGCCAAATAACAAAATCGTACTCAATAGAAAAAAGCCAAGAATTAAATTCTTGGCTTTTTACGATCTTTCACTAAAAAATTAACGTGTTTGTATGTATTGATTCATCGCAGCAACTTCACGTTTAAATAGTTCAAGTTTTTCACTACCCGCGTTGACTGGTAAAAACATTTCACTGTCTAATGCAACAATACAAAATTCCATTGCAAGATGCGCATTGAAAATAGGTAAACCTACAGCATTAATACCAACAAGTAAGTCACCTTGGGCAATTGCCATACCTTGCTGTAAAGTATTTTCTTTTAAAACAAGAAATTCGTCCCAGTTGGTGGGTTTGACCTGACTATGGTTCAGTGTTGCTTTTTCCCATTCGGCGTGCATCAATGGTTTGGTTAGTGCTTCGGGTAAATAGGAGGCAAAAACCCGCCCAGCAGCTGAATTGACTAAAGGCATGATCGAACCGACTTTGGTCACAATTGAAATCGGATGATTTGATTCAATCGACTGTACAACTAATGGGCCTTTAGGTGACCATTTGCTGATTTGAATCCCGCAACCAATTTTACTTTGTAGTTCATAAATAAGATGCTGAACAAGCTGTAAAACATCGGTGTGTTGGATACAGTTTAAACCTAAACGCCAAGCTTGATCACCAAGCGCATACTGACCATCTTCAAGTTGTTTTGCATAATTCATCCGAATTAGACTGACAAGATAACGGTGTACCTTGGCTGGATGCATATCAAGTTTACTCGACAGCTCTTTTAAAATAATCGGCTTATTATGTTCCAAAAGGGCATTGAGAACGGCTAAGCCCACCTCAAGTGATTGAACCCCACCAGACAACTTTTCTTCAATCATTGAATAACCCTTAATCTGCATACGATCTAGCAGTGTTGATGTGCTGTCGATATTTGATTTACATATTTAACACATAGTGCCTGAGCATTGTACAAAATAGAACTTATCTTTTTAAATGAAATCTCAACAGAGCCTCAGTGAATGTTATCAGCATACAATTGTTTTTGTAGTGCTGCATATGATTTATTAAACAACAGTACATCATCAAAAGGTCTAGACCATTAAAGTTGAGCCGATAAAAATCGGTATTGGAGTCACAACGCTTCAATACCGATGAGTTCTAGCATTGTCCCACAGCAATATTTTAAATACTGATTGCTGTTGTTAGTTGAAGGTTACATAAGTTCCAGCAAAACGAGCATTGTGTGCCATTAAAGCTGCTTAATATCGTGTTCAACTAGATCTAGGATGCCAAATCACGAATCATTCGATTAATAAACTTAGTAAGTACTCAGTTGGCTTTGGCCCCCCGACATACTCAACTGAGCATGATTATGCGCCCAACTCGTCTTCATGCAAAAAATGAGTATGCTGAGGCGCACGTTTGGTACGGCTCCACTCTTCCAGCATTTCTAATTTCATTTCTTCGGTAATTCGTGCAATTTTTGCATCTGCATGCACATCGTTATAGGTCAGTTCTAAACGATGACCATTGGGGTCAAAGAAATAAATCGAGTGGAAAATGCCATGGTTGGTGACACCAAGAACTTTAACACCCTGTGTTTCAAGATGTTCTTTTGCAATCAATAACGTATCGAGGTCTTCAACTTCAAATGCGATATGTTGAACCCATTGAGGGGTATTTTCGTCACGCCCCATATCGGGTTGAGTGGGCAGTTCAAAAAATGCCAATACATTGCCTTGTCCAGCATCTAAGAATAAATGCATATACGGATCAAAGGCTTTAGTAGAAGGCACATGGTCTTCAGCAAAGGCCAAAATAAAATCCATATTGAGCATTTTTTTATACCATTCCACGGTTTCTTTGGCATCTTTACAACGATAAGCAACATGGTGAATTTTTTTAATCGCAAAGCTCATGATAAAACTCCTTTATCTCTATTCCCAATCTGGTTGTTGTTCTGGGGCTGCATTGAAGAAGGCAGGAAGGGTTAAACAGTGTTGACTAATCGACTCAATCTTTGCAAAAGCGCTTAAATCAATTTTAAAGCGTTTGGCGTTATAGACTTGAGGAATCAAACAACAGTCTGCAAATGTTGGTTGTGTACCAAAACAGAATTGCCCATTTGAATCTTGTAGTTGGGCTTCTAAGCTATTAAAGCCCGCTATGATCCAGTGTTGGTACCAGTGTTTTTTTTGCTCGTCACTGAGACTGAGATCATGTTGTAAATACTTTAAGACTCTTAAATTATTTAACGGATGAATATCGCAGGCGATCGCTTGTGCAAAAGCACGTACTTTACTGCGCGTGACGATATTGTCAGGCAATAATGAAATTGCTGGATAACGTTCTTCCAGATATTCCAAAATACTGAGTGACTGTAAAAAGCTTTGATCCTCATCCACTAAAGTTGGAACACATTGGCTTGGATTAACGGTTTGGTAACACTCTAGCAGTTGCTCATTCTTGACCAAATGCACGGGCTGTATTTCATAACTCAGTTGTTTGAGGTTCAGTGCAATCCGAACCCGATAAGCTGCAGAGCTACGAAAATAACTATACAGTTTCATAGCTCAAGTCTTCTGTTTGATGAAAGCTAAACTGGCGTGCTGGTAAAATGCTATTGGCAACCTCACCAAAGCCCACTCTGATCCCTGCTTTTTCACAGTAGCCTTTCATCACAACACGGTCACCATCTTGTAAGAAACCACGTTTTTCGCCATTCGAGAGGGTTAGCGGTTTGGTGGTATTCCATGTCAGTTCAAGCAAACTACCATAAGTATCTTCTGTAGGACCTGAAATTGTGCCTGAACCCATCAAGTCACCGACTTGGACATTGCAACCTGCAATCGTGTGGTGGGTGAGTTGCTGTGCCATTGACCAATACATATATTTAAAGTTGGTTTGGCAAATTACATCAGCGTGTGCTGATTGAGGGCTTTGAACTTCAATACTGAGGTGAATATCATAGCTGTTGGCAATATTTTCCTCTAAATAGCAAAGTGGTTTAGGCTGTTGTTCTGGACCTTTGACTTTAAACGGTTCCAGTGCTTGCATGGTCACTACCCAAGGTGAAATTGCACTTGCAAAAGTCTTGGCGTTAAACGGGCCTAATGGTACGTATTCCCATTGTTGAATATCACGTGCCGACCAGTCATTGAGCAAAACCATACCAAAAATATGCTCCCAAGCATCTGCAATCGCGATAGGCTCACCCAATTCAGTCGCTTTACCAACGATAAAGGCAGTTTCTAATTCAAAATCGAGTTTACGTGTTGCAGAGAAAACAGGGCGTTCTTGATCTGGTAATTTGATTTGGCCAGAAGGGCGAACAATATCTTTGCCACTGACAATCACAGAGCTGGCACGACCATTATATCCCACAGGCAGTTCGCTCCAGTTTGGAAGCAATGCATTCTTAGGATCTCTAAACATGGTTCCGACATTGGTGGCATGTTCTTTGGACGAGTAGAAATCTGTATAGCCAGAGACTTGAATAGGTAAGTGCAAAGTGACTGTATTTTGCTTAAACAATGCGTTTTGGCGTAAAACCACATCATCACGAAGTGTTGGATTTTCTGCAGAGAGTAGACTTTGTAATGTCGTACGAACCTTTTGCCAGTTGTGTTTACCCGTTTCTATAAATTTATTCAGTGTCGCTTGATTAAAACAATCTTGATGTCCATTGATCGCTAATAGTCCATGTGCCTCTAAGTGGGCAAGGTCTATGACCCAATCTCCAATTGCAACACCCACTCGTTTTGTGCCTTGGGGTGTTTCACTAAAAATACCGTAGGGCAAATTATGTATTGTGAAATCTGATTGTGAGTCAATTTCAAGAAAACAAGTTAAATGTGAGCTCATGATTTGCTTTCCTTGTCTTTAATTTTGTTAGGGGTGATCAAAATCTTTGATATTTTTTCTTAAGCATTTGAAAAACAAATAAATATAAAGTTATTTAGATACCTTGTTCAAATGACTCAAGCAAGTTGTCAGTGTCTTATGATTTCTATCATACTGAAAATATTTGATTACGCAATACATAATTTAATTACATAATTCATAATAATTGTTATTTGTTGAATTTTCTGCTTATATGCGCGGTTATGAGAAAAGTAAATCAATTATTTTTCGATTAGATATAGGCATTTTTGATTAACTTATGATATACGTAATTTTGAATACAAAAATTACGAGACAAGGATGAGAATAATCATATGTCAAAACATGAGCAAGGAAACCTGAAACATGGTTTAAGCAATCGGCACATCCAGCTTATCGCGCTAGGTGGTGCTATTGGTACAGGATTGTTTCTGGGTATTTCGCAATCGATTAAGCTTGCAGGTCCTTCAGTCATACTCGGTTATGCGATTGCTGGATTTATTGCGTTTTTAATGATGCGACAGTTAGGTGAAATGGTGGTTCAAGAACCGGTCAGTGGTTCATTTAGTCACTTTGCCTACAAATACTGGGGCTCATTTGCAGGTTTTATGTCTGGCTGGAATTATTGGGTACTCAATGTTTTGGTATGTATGGCAGAGCTGAGCGCAATTGGTCTTTATATTCAATATTGGTGGCCTGAAATCCCAACTTGGATTTCAGCATTGGTGTTTTTTGTTTTAATCAACGGTATCAACTTATTGCATGTAAAATTTTTTGGTGAAATGGAGTTTTGGTTCTCTATCGTCAAAATTTTGGCAATCCTAGCCATGATCGGCTTTGGTTCCTATCTACTTGCAACAGGTACAGCAGGGCCACAGGCAAGCATTAGTAACCTTTGGGCATTGGGCGGGTTTTTCCCATTTGGTGTGGAAGGTTTAGTCATGGCAATGGCTGTGATTATTTTTGCCTTTGGTGGGATTGAGCTATTTGGTATTACTGCAGCAGAAGCGCGTGATCCTGATAAAACTCTGCCTAAAGCAGTCAATCAAATTATTTATCGTATTTTGATTTTCTATATTGCAACACTGTTTATCTTATTTGCACTTTTTCCATGGAACCAAATGGCAGAAGGCGGTAGCCCATTTGTAATGGTATTTGCTTCACTGGATAGTCATGGTGTTGCAACCTTACTGAATTTTGTCATTCTTACCGCAGCTGTTTCGGTGTATAACGGGACCAGTTATTGTAGTAGTCGAATGTTACTTGGTTTAGCACAACAGGGTAATGCACCGAAGTTCCTTAAGCATATTAATAAGCGCGGTATTCCAACCAATGCGGTTTATGTTTCAGCTTTTGTCACAGTTTTATGTGTACTACTCAATTATGCATTTCCAGAAAAAGCATTTGGTTTATTGATGATGCTGGTGGTTGCTGCAATTGTGATTAACTGGGTGGTTATTTCATGGACGCATTTAAAGTTCCGTAAAGCCATGCAAACACAAGGGCAAACCACCAAGTTTCCAAGTATTGCTTATCCATTCAGTAATTATCTTTGTATTATCTTTATGTTGGGTATTCTGGTGGTAATGTCATTCACCGAGAATATGCGTATTGCGGTAATGATGATTCCAGCATGGATTCTTTGTTTGATGCTTGCTTATTATCTGAAACAACGAAAGTTAAAAAATGCACAGCAAAATGTTGTGTTAAATTCTGATGTGTAGCAAAAGATTTTAATCTTTGCAAAAGGGCTAAATTGATATTTAGCCCTTTTTGCTTTCTGTGTAATTATTAACCTATACCGAGGAAATTATTCTGCTGCTTTTAAAAACTCAATCAATTGATTGATATCATCGCCTTGTAATTGTTCACGAATTTTTAAAATCTGCTTTTCATCTAAATCATACAATTTAACTGACTGTAATTTTTCAATCTGATCTTGAGAAAACCGATATTTAATGATTTTTGCCGGTACACCACCGACAATTGCATACGCTGGCACGTCTTGAGTGACGACTGCACCTGTAGCAACGATGGCACCTTCACCTAGCGTTACCCCTTGCATAATCATGGCACGACTGCCAATCCAACAGCCATCGCCAATCACCGTATCCCCAGCGGGTAAAAAGCTACGGGTATCAAAAGGAAATGTAGAGATCCAGTCAGGGCGATGTAATTGATTGCCACCCATCATGACCACACATTCCGCCCCAAAACAAACAAAGTTACCAATATATAATTGGTCAATTGGTTTCTCTACAGTTGACGGCTTATCATGCAAATAACGCACCACGCAACGTTCAAATCCCTGATCCCAATATGCCGAATAATACGAATAATTTCCTTTAATATGAATATTGGGATTTTTCACAGTCTTAGAAATAAACTCAAATTCGCACCAATGTTTTACGGGGGAGTGAATAGCGTCAGTCATGGGAGTACAAAAGCTTAAGTGCAAAGGCTAGAGCGCGCATTGTAACCTTAGATTGAACTTAGATCTTGATCAGCAATTAAAAAATATTCAGTGCATTGGGTTTAAACATCAATTCTTCAGCGATGCCTTGGCTGGTATTCAAGTATTAACCTATTTTTAAATGGATCAAATGCGTGGCATGCGTATGACGAATATGATCAGCACGATGGTTAAAGTAACGATGGGTAATGTCTTTACCTGATAAATCTTCAACCACCTGATAACCCATCATTGCAACTGCATGATGCAATGCTTGCGAAGAAAACGCACCAATTAAAGGCTCTTTTAAGAAACGGGTAAACTGTGACACTGCGAAGCTACCCAAACGCTCAATACCTTGTAAGGCTCTATAATCAATCGAATAATCCATCACGACTTGGCTATTTTTGCCAGTAAAGGCTGCAATGTTGTGTAAGGTTGCTAGGGTTGCTTGTGGGGTTAAATAATGGGTTGTGCCCAGCCATGAAAAAAATGCAGCTTGGGTATTTTGAAATCCACTACGCGCCAAAGCATCAGACAGTTTTTCTTTTTCAAAATCAATCCCTACAAATTCTACATTGCTTGGGAGCTCAGCTGTATTACTGAGCTTTTTTAATTTTTCTAATTTGGTTCTTTGTGTATCAGGATGATCAATTTCAAATATTTTGAGTTGAGGGTATTGCTGGGCCAAGCGTAATACAAAAGAGTCTAGACCAGCGCCAACCAATACATACTGTTGAATATGATCATGTTCAATCGCTTGCTTTAAAAGATCTTCTGTATAGCGAGAACGTCCAACCACTTGTCCAGTCAATTTACCAAAAGTTTGATTCATCAAATTGGAATTTAACGCTTTACGTAGAAGGGCGTTATTTAAAAGTAAGCGCCATTGTGAATTGGTCATTTCAAATGCATAAGGATCAGAGAATACGGGATCGTTGGCATTTAAATGGTGATTGGCCCTAATTGCTGCTGCCGCTTCAGAAGTTTTACTTGCTCGTCCTGCTTTCATCCTCATCCTCAATGAATTTTAATTTTTCCTCAATGTAATGCATAGAGAATATTTAACAATGGCAATTTACTTTGAGCAGTTGGTGAAAATTGCTAGTTTTCTTGGTATCTATATGGCCGAGGCATTTTATTTAGCTTGGCGCAAGATCTGAGCGATGTATAGATGATGTTTGATATTTATTCAATGGATAGGCGAGCAGTGTTATTTTCTGGGTGAATGTAGGATTATTCTGATCTGACTGTTTTTTAAATTTTTTTATCTATAGGCACCCTTCACTTGTATGAATAATGAGGTGGTTTGACTATATATCTTGAGTTTTTGACAAAAAATATTTGAGTCTGTTTGTCTTAGTCAATGATTGATGACTGAATATAAAAGTGATTCGTTTTTTGTTATTGATATTATATTTTTAGCCTAATAAAAAGGGCTGAATCATCAGCCCTAGTATGTGTTAAATATATTCAACACTTACCACTTCATATTCCACTTCACCCTGTGGTGTGGTGATTTTGGCTTCGTCGCCTTCATTCTTACCAAGAAGACCACGCGCAATAGGTGAGTTCACTGAGATCTTATTGATCTTAAAGTCAGCTTCATCATCACCTACAATTTTATAGGTTTTCTTTTCTTCAGTATCCAAATTCTCAATGGTTACTGTCACACCAAAAACTACACGACCAGTTTGTTCAAGTCCTTTAACATCAATGACTTGGCAAGCACCAAGTTTACCTTCGATGTCTTGAATACGACCTTCACAAAAACCTTGTTGCTCGCGCGCTGCATGGTATTCTGCGTTTTCTTTTAAATCCCCATGTTCACGTGCTTCTGCAATTGCAGCAATAATACGTGGACGATCAACAGATTTTAGCTGTTGCAATTCTTTCTCTAAGGCGACCTTGCCTTCAGGAGTCATAGGATAACGTTGCATTGTTGTCCCTCAGTTCAGTATTTTAAAAAATACAGGTTTATAAAATGAAAAAAGCCCGCCACCGATAAGATGGCGGGACTTATCGGAAACGAATTAACCTAGTGTTTGCAAATCTTGCAAGCGATATACATCCATTGGCAATTTAATTGCTAAAGCTTGGCATACAGCATCAGCACCATTCAAGGTTGTTGTGTAATACACTTTACCTTGAAGCGCAGAGCGACGGATTGAGAATGAATCCTGCTGAGCTTGTTTACCTTCTGTAGTATTGATAATGAGGTGAATCTCGCCATTTTTCAAGCGGTCGACAATATTTGGACGACCTTCTGTTACTTTATTCACACGTTCACATTCAATACCAGCGTCTTTAATGACATCATAAGTACCGCCAGTTGCGATAATTTTGAAGCCTAAATCCACCAATTGTTTCGCAATACCCGCGGCACGAGGTTTATCTGAATGACGTACTGAAATAAATACGTGCTTCACTTCACCTTCAGTTGGTTTACCCGGTAAGCGATCATTAGAGCCTAACACAGCTTTATAGAAAGCTTCACCAAAAGTTGTACCAACACCCATCACTTCACCAGTAGATTTCATTTCTGGTCCAAGGATCGGGTCTACACCTGGGAATTTGTTGAACGGGAATACTGCTTCTTTCACAGCAAAATGCGTTGGGATAATTTCTTTTGTGA
Source organism: Acinetobacter sp. GW821-FHT01E09 (assembly GCF_059422385.1). NCBI lineage: Bacteria > Pseudomonadati > Pseudomonadota > Gammaproteobacteria > Moraxellales > Moraxellaceae > Acinetobacter > Acinetobacter sp. GW821-FHT01E09. Next base: position 3,361,729 of record NZ_JBWKWU010000001.1, on the reverse strand, counting down.
ATCCTTGAGATTCTAAAGATTGACCCGCCATACAACGTGCTGCAACTTTTGCTAATGATTCGCCGATACATTTAGAAACGAACGGTACTGTACGAGACGCACGTGGGTTCACTTCAAGAATATAAACGTCATTGCCTTTAACAGCAAACTGTACGTTCATCAAGCCAATCACACCAAGCTCTTTCGCCATAGCAACGGTTTGACGACGCATTTCATCCTGAATCTCTGTAGAAAGAGAGTAAGGCGGAATTGAACATGCTGAGTCACCAGAGTGAATACCCGCTTGTTCGATATGCTGCATAATACCGCCGATCACCACATCTTTGCCGTCAGATACACAGTCAACATCGACTTCTGTTGCATCATCAAGGAAATGGTCAAGCAGTACAGGTGCTTCGTTAGACGCTTGTACAGCATCACGCAAGTAACGTTTAAGTTCGTCGTCGTTGTATACGATTTCCATCGCACGACCACCAAGAACATAAGATGGACGTACAACCAACGGATAACCCACTTTAGATGCTTCAGCCATACCTTCTTCAGCAGATTTAACAATGCTGTTGCTTGGTTGACGAAGATTCAAACGTTGAATCATCTGTTGGAAACGTTCACGATCTTCTGCACGGTCAATTGCATCTGGAGATGTACCGATAATTGGTGCGCCTGCTTCTTCTAAAGCACGAGCCAATTTCAAAGGTGTTTGACCGCCGTACTGTACGATAATACCTTTTGGTTTTTCTGTACGTACGATTTCTAAAACGTCTTCTAAAGTGATCGGTTCAAAGTACAAACGATCAGATGTGTCATAGTCAGTTGAAACCGTTTCAGGGTTACAGTTAACCATAATGGTTTCATAACCATCTTCACGCATTGCAAGGGCAGCGTGAACACAGCAATAATCGAACTCGATCCCTTGACCAATACGGTTAGGACCACCACCGATCACCATGATCTTGTCACGGTTAGATGGATTCGCTTCACATTCGTCATCATAAGTTGAGTACATGTAAGCAGTATCTGACTCGAACTCAGCTGCACAGGTATCTACACGTTTGTAAACAGGGTATACACCCAAGTTCCAACGGTGCTTACGGAATTGCTTTTGCGAAATACCCATCAAGTCTGCGATACGTAAATCAGATAAACCTTTACGTTTAAATGCACGGATATTGTCAGCATTCAAATCACCAAAACCTAAAGTTTTGATTTGCTCTTCAGACTGAATGATGTCTTGGATTTGAATCAAGAACCAACGATCGATATTGGTTGCAGCAAATACTTCATCTAATGTGAAGCCATGACGGAATGCATCAGCAACATACCAAATACGCTCAGGACCTGGCACTTTAAGCTCTACCAAGATTTTATCTTTCGCGCCTTCAGTACCCACCGCAATTTTCTCATCGAAACCACAAGCACCGACTTCAAGACCACGAAGTGCCTTTTGTACTGATTCTTGGAAGTTACGACCAATTGCCATGACTTCACCCACAGATTTCATCTGTGTTGTGAGTGTTGCATCAGCTTGTGGGAATTTCTCGAAGTTAAAGCGAGGAATCTTGGTTACAACATAGTCGATTGCAGGTTCAAATGACGCAGGCGTTGTACCGCCAGTGATGTCATTTTTCAATTCATCAAGGGTATAACCCACTGCAAGTTTTGCTGCAATTTTGGCAATAGGGAAACCTGTTGCTTTAGACGCAAGCGCAGAAGAACGAGATACACGAGGGTTCATCTCGATCACAACCATACGGCCATCTTTCGGGTTGATACCGAACTGAACGTTTGATCCGCCTGTCTCTACACCAATTTCACGTAGCACTGCTAAAGAAGCATTACGCAGTAATTGGAACTCTTTATCTGTTAGTGTCTGCGCAGGTGCAACAGTAATGGAGTCACCTGTATGCACACCCATTGGATCGAAGTTTTCAATGGTACATACAATGATACAGTTGTCGTTTTTATCACGAACAACTTCCATTTCATATTCTTTCCAGCCAATTAATGATTCATCAATCAATAATTGTTTGGTTGGAGAAAGATCAAAACCGCGTTCACAGATTTCAATGAATTCTTCTTTGTTATAGGCGATACCACCACCTGAACCACCCATCGTAAATGATGGGCGGATAATCACAGGGAAGCCGAAACGGGCTTGAATTTCAAGCGCATGTTCCATGCTTTCTGCAACATCAGCACGTGGGCATTCCAAACCAATTTTGCGCATTGCGATATCGAAAAGTTTGCGATCTTCCGCTTTTTCGATGGCTTCTTTGGTCGCACCAATCAATTCAACATTGTATTTTTCTAAAATACCGTTGGCATCAAGTGCCAATGCACAGTTTAATGCCGTTTGACCACCCATTGTTGGAAGAACCGCATCTGGGCGTTCTTTCTCAATGATTTGTGCAACAGTTTGCCACGTAATCGGTTCGATATACGTTGCATCTGCCATAGTCGGGTCAGTCATAATGGTGGCTGGGTTAGAGTTCACCAAAATAACACGGTAGCCTTCTTCACGAAGGGCTTTACATGCTTGCGCACCTGAGTAATCGAACTCACATGCTTGCCCGATGACAATCGGACCCGCACCAATAATTAAGATGCTTTTAATGTCTGTACGTTTAGCCATGATCGCTTCCTTAATTACTTCTTAGATGCTTCAATAAGTTCGATGAAATGATCGAACAATGGGGCACAGTCATGTGGACCAGGGCTTGCTTCAGGGTGACCTTGGAAGCTAAACGCAGGTTTATCTGTACGATGAATACCTTGTAAGGTTTGATCGAACAAAGATTTATGCGTAGCTTTAAGGTTTGCAGGTAAAGTTTCTGCATCTACTGCGAAGCCATGGTTTTGAGAAGTAATCATCACTGTACCATTTTCAAGATTCTGTACAGGATGGTTTGCACCGTGGTGGCCATGTGGCATTTTCACAGTTCTAGCGCCAGAAGCTAAAGCTAGAATTTGATGACCCAAACAAATACCGAAAACAGGTAGGTTTGTAGTTTCAACAATGGTTTTTACTGCTGCAATTGCATAATCACATGCTGCTGGATCGCCGGGTCCATTTGACAAAAATACGCCATCTGGATTTAACGCCAATACTTTTTCAGCAGGTGTTTGTGCAGGAACAACAGTTAATTTACATCCGCGGTCAGCAAGCATACGTAAGATGTTGGTTTTGACACCATAATCGTATGCAACAACATGAAATTTTGCTTCTGGTTGAGAAAAGCCTTGGCCCAATGTCCATGAGCCTTCGGTCCATTCAAAACCTTCTGGGTCACAACATTCTTTCGCAAGGTCTAAACCATCTAGACCACCAAAGGCACGTGCTTTTGCAATAGCTTCTTCTTCAGTAATATTATCGCCGGCAAGAATGCATCCGTTTTGTGCGCCTTTGTCACGTAAAATACGTGTCAATTTACGAGTATCGATATCTGCAATGGCAACGACATTATGTTGTTGTAAATATTCGCCAAGAGACTGAGTAGCTCGGAAATTGCTGTGTAATAACGGTAGGTCACGAATGATTAAACCATTCGCCCAAACTTTATGAATTCGACCTGATTCAGCGTCTTCTTCATTACAACCAGTATTACCGATATGAGGATAAGTTAAAGTTACAAGTTGCTGTGCATAACTAGGGTCGGTCAAAATTTCTTGATAACCAGTCATGGCAGTGTTAAAAACGACTTCACCAGTCGTACTTCCCGTAGCGCCGATCGATGTACCTTTAAAAACAGTACCGTCAGCAAGGGCTAAAATGGCGGGGGTGCTCAAACCATAGCTCCTGAACTAAAACCACAAAAATAGGGCTGTAAAAAAGCGAGTAGACGAAAAAAAAGGAAGGCTTACTAAATCCTACCCTCCTCTTGTCTGCTCGCTTGTAACTTAACAGCGCATTATACGCATGAGCCTCTCGAAAGTCTATTTTATTTCGAGGGATAATCTAAGATAAATACCTTGCTATTTAGCATTAATTCTGCTTTTAAAGTGAATTGTTTGAAATTGTAAGTATTTAAATATTGTCAGACAAATCAAAATCTAAAATTTATCCTTTCAATGTATCTTATTGACTCACATTCCAGGGGGAATCAATATGACTATATCTAAAGAAACTGTTACAAATAAAGTAACAAAAGAGACTGCAGCTTTGAAAGAAGTTGTGACTGAAACTACTGAAAATTTAGAGAAGTTAGGTAAAGAAGCGCAGCAGAAAGTTGCTGAAGCGGTTACCGAAACTAAAACTAAACTTGAAGCAGAATCAGAGCAATTAACTGAGCAAGTTCAAGATCAAGTACAAAACTTTAAACAAGATTTGGTGCAACGTCTTGATGTGATCAAATCACAATTTTCAACTTCACAAAAAGATTTGGTTGAATTGGCTGATTTCTTAAAATCTGAATTAAGCATTTTAGTGAAAGAGTTAACTGAAGTTGGTAAAGAAATTCGTGAAGATGTTTCACAAATTTCGAGCAAACATAAAGTACAGTTAACTGAAACTTTAAAGCGTTCAAAAGACCATACTTTAGAAGTTTGGAATAAAGTAACAACAAAACAATAAGATATGTAAAGCTTATGTTTTGAGGAAAGCCATTTCTAAGAAAAATGGCAATAAAAAAGTGAGGCTAGTTGCCTCACTTTTTTATTTTCAAGCACAGTTTACATAAGCGTATTTTAAAATGTATGTAACCAATCACGTTTATTGTGAAAGTCGGCTTGTTGGCCACTGTGTTGCATGGCAAAGAAATGTTGACCTTGCGTGGTATTTAAAACAGCGCTTAAACCCAAAAATAAGTCTGACCATTTTAATTTATTGGCAAGCATGAACTCGCTAAGATCTATGCTGACATTTAATCCATAATGCGTGCGCTTTAACTGATTTAATTCAATGTCATAAGCAACGACTGGTGGCATATTTTCAGGATAACGATATTCTTCAAATTGGTAAGCTTGCCAAGCTTGAGAAGGGGATAGATTAATTTCACGATAATAATCTTCACCTTGCACACCAATAAAAATCTCAAAACAGGTATTTTCCCAAAGGAAATCCTGACGTGGATTTGCTGTAACCAGTTCAGGATAAATTATGAATTGATTGGGATCTCTTAACCAATAACCGACATTGAGTGTATATGGGCTAATTTGTTCAATCGCACCAACTAGGGAGATACTTTGAAAACGACGATCAAATGCATTCAGTTCGAAACTTGCCATGAAAATAAATCTTAATTTGAAAGATGAGCGTGGCGAACTAAATTAGACAATTTTGGATTTTGTTTCGCAGCTTTTTTATAAAGCAATGCAATTTTACCAATTGTTTGAACAACTTCCGCACCAGTGACATTGGCAATTTCAGTAATCGTTGCAGCACGTGCTTCGCGGTCTTCACCTGTAACCTTGACTTTAATTAACTCGTGATCATTTAAAGCACGGTTTAATTCTTCAACGACACTTTCAGTCAAGCCTTTATCGCCAAGCATTACAACAGGGTTTAACGCATGTCCGATTTGACGTAAACGTTTACGTTCTTGGATAGATAGAGCCGCCATAAAAGATAACCTAATTTTAGAAACGACTTAGTATAACAAAAGCCATATCACTACGCTGTAAATTCTGTAGAAATAATCGATGAAGCTTATTCAAAAAAACATATCAATATCTGTCGATTTAAATCAATATGAATACTGCAATGAGAATTTTTTTCACGTACAATCAGAAGTTAGTTATCGGTTTAGATCAAGAGAGTTATGGCTACACGCATTACCAACCAGAAGTTATCCAAAAGTAGTCGTGCGTGGATGAGAGAGCATTTAGATGACCCTTTTGTGAAAAAAGCACAAAAAGAAGGTTACCGCGCTCGTGCTGCATATAAACTTCTTGAAATTCAAGAAAAACACAAAATGATTAAACCAGGGATGACCGTGGTGGACTTGGGTGCTGCACCAGGAAGTTGGTCGCAAATCGCAGGTAAACTGGTCGGTGATAAAGGTTTAGTGATTGCTTCAGATATTTTAGAAATGGATGCTTTACCTGATGTTACCTTCTTACAAGGTGACTTTAGAGAAGAAGAAGTTTTCGAAAAATTGTTAAATATTTTAAATGGACGCACTGTAGACGTTGTAATTTCAGATATGGCCCCCAATACATCAGGTAATAGGGCTGTAGATCAACCTCGCCAGATTTACTTGTGTGAACTTGCATTAGATTTTGCCAACAAGGTTCTTGGACCAAAAGGGCAGTTTTTAGTTAAAGTTTTCCAAGGAACTGGTTTTGATGAGTTCCGAAAGCAAGTCGTGGATAGTTTTGATGTGTTAAAAACAGCAAAACCAGCTGCTTCACGTGCACGTTCAAAAGAAGTTTTTTTAATTGGACAGGGCCGTAAAAAAGTTTCGCAATAGCTGGTGTTTTTGAGGTATGTTCATTCTTCGTAATGAATTGCCAACAAATGCTTGCCAAGTTGTTAAAAATTGTGCATTTTGTACCTTTTTAACCTTTATTGCGAAATTCATTACTCGCTTTTTGTTACGATCAAGCAAGATTGAGCCTGATCAAAATAGTTATATATGGGAATAAAGCTTTGAGCGATTACTTCAAAAATGCCGTATTGTGGCTGGTCATACTGGGTGTGCTGATCTTAATCTTCAGCAATCTCAGTGACCGCAGTAAGCCTTCTGCGATGAATTATTCAGAATTCGTCACAGCGGTGAATGCTGGTCAAATTAGTAAAGTCACAATTGATGGTGAAAGAATAAGCGGCGAAAAAAAGAACGGTTCGAACTTTGAAAGTATTCGCCCAGCAGTTCAAGATCCTGAATTGATGCCTACACTCATCAAAAATAACGTTGTAGTTGAAGGTACTGCACCTCAACGTCAAGGTTTATTGATGCAACTTCTCATCGCAAGCTTTCCTGTGCTTTTAATTATTTTATTGTTCATGTTCTTTATGCGTAACATGGGTGGTGGTGCAGGCGGTAAAAATGGTCCAATGAGTTTTGGTAAATCTAAAGCAAAAATGCTTTCAGAAGACCAAATCAAAGTGACCTTTACCGATGTTGCTGGTTGTGATGAAGCAAAACAAGAAGTTGTGGAAATCGTTGATTTCTTGAAAGACCCTGCAAAATTCAAACGCTTAGGTGCAACAATTCCTAAAGGCGTATTGATGGTTGGTCCTCCAGGTACAGGTAAAACTTTACTTGCGAAAGCGATTGCTGGTGAAGCCAAAGTTCCATTCTTTAGTATTTCAGGTTCTGACTTCGTTGAAATGTTCGTTGGTGTGGGTGCATCTCGTGTGCGTGACATGTTCGAACAGGCGAAACGCCATGCACCATGTATCATCTTTATTGATGAGATTGATGCAGTTGGTCGTCATCGTGGTTCAGGTACAGGTGGTGGTCATGATGAACGTGAACAAACACTCAACCAAATGCTTGTTGAAATGGATGGTTTCGAAGGGAATGAAGGGATTATCGTCATTGCTGCAACAAACCGTGCGGATGTACTAGATAAAGCATTACTTCGTCCGGGGCGTTTCGACCGTCAAGTGATGGTGGGTCTGCCAGATATTAAAGGTCGTGAACAGATCTTGGCAGTGCATTTGAAGAAACTTCCTTCGGTAACAGGTGTTGATCTTAAAGTATTGGCACGTGGTACACCTGGTTTCTCTGGTGCGCAATTGGCGAATCTTGTCAATGAAGCTGCATTGTTTGCTGCTCGTCGTAACAAGAACACCGTCGATATGCATGACTTTGAAGATGCAAAAGATAAGATCTACATGGGCCCTGAGCGTAAGTCGATGGTGATCCGTGAAGAAGAACGTCGCGCGACTGCTTATCATGAAGCAGGTCATGCCATTGTTGCAGAAATTCTTCCAGGGACTGACCCTGTGCATAAAGTAACAATTATGCCACGTGGTTGGGCTTTGGGTGTAACTTGGCAGTTGCCAGAACATGATCAAACCAGCCATTACAAGTCTAAGATGTTGAATGAACTTTCAATCTTATTCGGTGGTCGTATTGCAGAAGAAGTTTTCATTGATCAAATGTCAACGGGTGCGTCTAACGACTTTGAACGTGCAACCAAAATGGCACGCGCAATGGTGACCAAGTACGGTATGTCAGACAAAATGGGCGTGATGGTCTATGAAGATGAAAACCAAAATGGTTTCTTCGGAAATGTCGGTAGCCGTACGATTTCTGAAGCAACACAGCAACAAGTTGATCAAGAAGTACGTCGTATCCTAGATGAACAGTATCGTGTTGCGCGTGATATCCTTGAAAATAATAAAGATATTGCGCATGCAATGGTAAAAGCCTTGATGGAGTGGGAAACGATTGATCGTGATCAAATCCGTGACATCATGGAAGGTCGTGATCCTCAGCCACCTAAGGTTTATGTGGCTGAAAATCCAGTGCTTGATGTAACACCTACAGATGGTCCATCAACACCACCACCATTACCAGCGACCTGATCAGTCAGTGAATAAACAAGAGCCTCAATTGAGGCTCTTTTTTTATACGAAAAAATTCACAGATGAAAAAAAATCACTGTGCTACTGATTTGAATTGTTAAACTAGCCTGAATTGAATAAGGAGAATTGACATGCAACTGATGCCACTACCCAAGCAAATTTTGCAATGTGGGCGTTTGAGTCTGGATTTATCGCAAGCACATGTCATGGGTATCTTGAATGTCACTCCAGATTCATTTAGCGATGGTGGGAAGCATGATCAAAAAGATCAAGCTGTTGCTTATGCCAAGCAAATGATGGCTGATGGTGCGACAGTGATTGATGTTGGCGGTGAATCTACACGTCCGGGTGCATCTGTAGTCGAGATTGCCGAAGAAATACGTCGTGTTGTTCCTGTGGTTGCTGAATTAGCCAAATTGGATGTCATTATTTCAATAGATACCTCACAGCCTGAAGTCATTCGTGAGGCGGTTAAAGCTGGTGCACATATTTGGAATGATGTCCGTGCCTTAACTCGTCCATATGCCTTAGAGACTGCTGCAGAGCTTAATATCCCTGTGATTATTATGCATATGCGAGGCGAGCCAACCACAATGAATCATCTTGACCAGTATGAAGATGTTACTCAAGAGGTAATTGCTGAATTACAGCAACGCGTAGATGATGCACTACAGGCAGGAATTCAGCCTAAAAATATTATGATAGATCCTGGTTTTGGTTTTGCTAAAAATGCGCAACAAAATTTAAAGCTTCTCAATGAGTTTTATCAACTGAACAACATGGGTTATCCAATTTTATCAGCCTTATCTCGTAAGCGCTTCATTGGTGAAGCTTTAGATGGTGCAGATGCCAATCATCGTGCTGTAGGTAGTGTTGCTGCACACTTGCTCAGTATTCAACAAGGCGCGTGTATGGTGCGTGCACATGATGTAAAAGCAATGTCGGATGCAATTAAAGTATGGCAAGCCATGCGCTCTGCAATTTAATGATGAATGATCAATAGTCCCTGATATTGTTTGATCTTTTTTAAAATTTTGATCATCTACATCTGAAAAATTAATCAGTTAAATTGCCCGATCAATTTGGTGAATTGTATGGTTTGTGTTATATAAGCGCGTGAATTGCTGTTTTATTTTAGGTTGCAATGTTTAACGATCTACTTCTCCCAATGTTCGATGATGAATATTATCCAGATATTCTAGTTGCTGAGGTTAAGCAACTTATTGAAAATTTTGCTAAAAAAGTGGCAAAAACCAGCTTTAGTGATGCAGAAATTTATTCTATGGCAAAACTGACTGTGACTGAAATTAATGAAATGAAGCCACAGTTTGAGGATCTTGATTCTTCTTTGGATGGTACTGCAGCTGATTATATTGCTGAAGCAATGATGATGGTGGTACAAGACCAAGGGTATCTCGATATTGAAATGGAAGAGCTTGTTGCAAATAGAGAGTGGTAAGCCACTCTCTTTTTTTGCTATCGATTTTTAGAGATAAATAGGGGAGAGAGCTTAACTCCTTACTTATTTATGCTGCTTATTAAGCTGATTTTTTCGATAAAAACATAAATATGTATTAAATTTAAACATTTAAATATCAATTGTTTAAAGTATGAGCATTGGTGTGTTTCAATGCTTGACGTAGGGTAGATAACTTTAGATAATGCGCACACAGTTTATGGCTATGTAGCTCAGTTGGTTAGAGCACCGCACTCATAATGCGGGGGTCACAGGTTCAAGTCCCGTCATAGCCACCATTTTTATAGACCATGCTCACTGCATGGTCTCTTTTTTTGTGCATCATCAAAAGATCACTAGATACAGATAAAAATTATCATCACGTATGAATATTTAGAATACTGAAAAAATCCAGTTGAATGTTTGATTAAGCTTTTTCTGCTAAATAATTTTCTATAAATCTTTGTGTTTGCGTGTCAAGGTAGAATGGCGCAATCAAGGATTGAATGATCTCATCCAATAAGCCATGTTGATCCAAAGCACCTAGTGTATGTGGAATAAAGCGATCTGCTTCGATAAATAAATCGTTTTGATCTAAGCCAACAGAGTGTAGTAATTCTTGTAAGCTATATTCGCCAAAGTATTCATAAAATGCTTCAACAACATTTAAAATGACCTGTTGCATATATTCTGTTTGACGTAATTCTTTCCAAGTTTCATAAACAAGAATAAAGAATTCCTCAAAATCAATCGATTGAACTTGAGAGAAAGCCTCTTTTAATGAGCGTTGCTTAACTTCATTCCAAACATGTGTAGCGATATCTGCTAGGTCTTCATTAGGCAGTAGAATGATATTGCTGAGTTGGCTACGGATAGCAGTTGCGAGTTGCTGTTCTAATTTAAGCTCAATATTATGTTGCTGATCTTGAATAAAGCTAATGACTTTCGCGCCAATACGGTTGTGTTTAACGGTGTATTGACGCAGCTGGTTGAGCCAAGGCGTGTTGCTTTCTAAAATCTGGTTGGCAAGCTGTAGGCTAACCTGTTGAATCTGCGGGTTGTGCTGTAAGTTTTCTTGAATATAGTCTCTTAATTGTTCTAATTCTAAGATTTTAAACATCCACAGTTCAAAAGACTCATCTGAGAGTAGATCATTGAAAATGGTTTGACTATGAATGGCATATTGATGAATTTTTTGAGCGACGACACCGATAAATTCAAGAATATCTGCGCCTAAATTCAATTCAAAAGCATATTTTTGCACCACAGACTGCAGTTGCTCAAGTTGAATCACATTTTTTAAAAGGATTTTGTCTGCATTTTGATAGGTTTGGGAAATAAAATTTTGAATAAATTGCGGATTTTTTTGATCTAAGAGTTGTTTTTTAATAAAGCGAACTTGCTCAAGCAAGAGTGCTTGAGCAAGTTCCTGAGCAAAGCTCGAAGGTGGAGGTGAATTATTCACATTCACGAGGCTTATACACCTGCTTTCCAGCCATTTACAATCGGATAACGGCGTTCACGGCTAAATGCGCGTGAGCTGATACGTGGTCCAATTGAACCTTGACGACGTTTGTATTCGTTGCGGTCGACAAGCTGAATGACTTTTTCCACGATTGCACGTTCAAAACCTTTGGCAATGATGTCTTCTTGGCTTTGTTCTTCCTCAATATATGCATATAGAATGGCATCAAGTACATCATAAGCAGGTAAAGAGTCTTGGTCTTTTTGATCAGGACGAAGTTCTGCTGATGGTGGACGAGAAATAACCCGTTCAGGAATCACCGGCGTTTCAGAAATACTGTTACGGTACTTAGCCAATTCAAAAACAATGGTTTTATAAACATCTTTGAGTACAGCAAAACCACCTACCATATCGCCATACAGTGTGCAGTAACCGACAGAAAGCTCAGACTTATTGCCTGTTGCAAGCACAAGGTTACCAAACTTGTTGGATAAGCCCATAAGCAATGTACCACGTGCACGCGCTTGAAGGTTTTCTTCAGTTGTATCCGCAGGTGAGTTACCAAAGAATGGGAACAAGGTCTGCATAAAGCTATTTACGATAGGATGAATTTCGGCAATACCAAAAGTAACACCCATACGTTTTGCTTGTTCAGTGGCATCTTCCACACTAATTTGTGATGTGTAGGTATAAGGCATCATCACGGCTTGAACTTTATCTGCGCCAATCGCATCAACTGCAATTGCCAAGGTTAAAGCTGAGTCGATACCGCCTGATAGGCCTAAAATCACACCTGGGAAACCAGAGCGTTGTACATAGTCGCGTGTTGCTAAAACCAACGCTTGATAGATCTCAGCCATAGTGTTTAATGCTGGTGCAGCTTCAACCACTTGATAGGCTTTGTTTTCTATTTGGTAGTTAGCAAAGTAGAGATCTTCTTTAAAGCTTGGTGCTTGTAATGCAACTTCACCTGAATGGTTAATGACAAAACTGGTCCCATCAAAAATGAGATCATCTTGACCGCCCACTTGGTTGATATAAACCACATTGAGGTGGAGCTGTTTTGCTAACTCTTTTAATGTTTCAATACGATGTTGCGGTTTGCCGACTTCATAAGGTGAAGCATTCAAGACCAAAACACTTTCCACATTGAGTTGAGCAAGCTGTTGAACTGTATTTAAAGACCATACATCTTCGCAAATCAGTACCCCGAACTTATGACCTAAGTACTCAAATACAAGATGTTGATGTCCTTCATTAAAATAACGCTTTTCATCAAAAACGCTGTAATTAGGAAGATTTTGTTTGTTGTAAACCCCTAAAACTTGTCCATCTTTCATCACTGCGGCAGCATTGTAGCGTTGACCATCGTCAGTAAGATTGGCAAAACCAAATACCATCACGATGTCTTTAACAGTAGACAGTTTCTCGAAAGCTTGTGCAGTACGCTTTGCTAGGCTTGGGCGTAAAAGCAAATCTTCGGCAGGGTAACCGATTATAGAAAGTTCAGGGAAAACAACAATTTCAGCATTCTGTTTTTTTGCATCATTGGCTTGTTCAATCATTTTTTGAACGTTCGACTCAATATCACCAATGAATGGAGAGAATTGCGCGAGAGCAATTTTAAAACTTTTCATTTAAACCAAATCCTATTCCAATAGGGTAATTTATATACAAATTGTTGATTTTTAAAATGTAGTTATTCAACATATGTATATAGATATCACAGAAATTGCCAAAGGGCGAAACTATAAAATCATTAAAAATCATCAAAAATCTTTATTTTCTTGCAAGGCAAAAATTTCAGACATTGAGTATTTTAACTAAAAAAACGTCAGAAGCTAGTGATTCATTAAGTTTATTCAGTACACCATCAATGACCTCATGAATTTAGTGTATTTTTTTTATAGAAACTAGTGATTTTTCATTATTTTTTGGATTTTATATTGGAAAAAATCAGCTTTAAATATTTTTTGTGAAATGTATCACTTAATTTGTATAAATTAGCATCAAAATAAAGCGCTTAAATTGAAGGATTGACTGAATTTTTATCCAGAATAATATTTTCAATTCGATTTAAATAAATATCTTTGGCGATATCACCTTGTTGCTCAATATTGTAATCGAAATAAGCTTTTCCTTGAATGAGGGTGTAGCGATAAGGGTTATATTTACCAAAACTCAGGTAAAGTGCGGACTGTAAAATCGCCCCCTTAAGTAATACATTCTCATGACGCTGATATTGATAAACATGGGCCATTTCATGAATAAAAACAGCTTGATAACCCAAGCTCATACAGGAAAAGTCTTCACAATAGTCTGCATCTTTTAAGTGAATATAACCATTGGGCGCCATCAAAATTCCAACAGGCTGCCATGGTAAATAAGGATGATTCATCACCTTGACTTGGCTGTAGTCAATTAAATCTCCAAATACACTTTGGCTAATACGAATTTCGCCATCTGTCAATTTACGATATTTGAATTGATCCAATTGAAGAAGTTGTACAAAGCGCCAAATGAAATTGAACATTGTTTTATTTTGTGCTGTGTAAAAAGTACATCCATAAGTTTAGCACTGATTCAGTGTGACCCAAAGATTAACTGTGGCCCAGATACACCACGATAAAAAAGCTGTCTATTGTTATATGTGCTGACATGAACCTTTTCTTGTTACCTAATTTCAGTTATGTGGCGCATATCTCATTCGAGTTTAGCATACCCAAGATTTAAATCATGATTTAAGCCAAAGCTGATGACTTATCCGCAAAGGTCATTATTTATCAGTAGAGGCAAGCTCAGCCCTTATTTGTCAGACACTTTATTGAATAGTCATAAATTGCCAATGGATTGACCTGAAATGTCAGTGGTATTTGAATCCAGATGACTTACTTTTCCAACATAAATAGGATTTTTTACTTGAAATGTGAATTTGAACTGGTTTTCAGTCAAATCCTTGATCCCTAAATAAACAATAGGTGCTTCATATGTTACTTGCTAAGCCTGTCAAAAAAGTGTTTGCAAAAGCTTTTCCAAGTCGATTGCCTAATTTAAAAGATCAGATTGCGAATATCCCGATTCGTCACTTCAATTTTAAATTTAGCCCAGATGAGTTGGATGTTAAATTTTTTATGCAAAAAGAGTGGGCGACTGCTTATTTTGCTGCACTGTCAATTTTTTTGACCTATGGTGAAGAGTTGGTGATCGAAACTGCACGACATCATCGTGATCAAATACAAGACCTTGTTTTAAAACAGCGTCTAACCAGTTTGATTGGGCAAGAAGCAATTCACTCAAAAGTCCATGAAGAATACAATGAAACCATGATTCCAAATAATTTGCCTGTGCAGTTATATCGGTTTTTAGCAGAACAGGTTTTTAATCATACTTTTTTAAAATTCCCACAACCTTTAAAGCTTTCAATGATGGCTGGGATTGAGCATTTCACCGCTGTCTTTGCTCAATATGCCATGACTCATCAAGACATCTTTAATCATTCTCTTGATGAAAAAACACGTGCTTTATGGTTATGGCATATGCTGGAAGAGTCTGAGCATAAAGATATTGCTTATGATACTTATCAAGTGCTTTCTGCAAATTATCCATTACGAATTTCAGGATTCTTTATTGCGTTGATTACTTTGGGTCTAGGCGTAGGTGCTGGCGCATTGATGTTGCCATTTTTACGACGTCCAATGAATAGCTTTAGTCTAAGTTTTTGGAAAGAGGCAAAGGGCAGTTGGGATTTATTATTTAGTCGAGACAATGGTGTTTTTGGTAGCAGTTTAGGCCATATTTTTGATTATTTGCGCCCAGACTTTCATCCTAATGATCATGATACAACTGAGCTTTTAGACTATTTCAAAAAAGAATTACTTGATCCTGAAACAGGCACACTCACCCCTTATTTTGTTAAACAGTTTACCCCTGCTTTACGGATGTAATTTTATTCAATCTTAGCGTTCAAATTTTCTATTCAATATGAAAATAATGTTGTAGATCAATACTGAGCTTTTCCGTCAATTTTGTTGAAGGAAAAGCTTTTTTAAAAGCTATGATTTTAACCAAGCACTTCATAAAAATTGTTTTTAAGGGACATTCTTTATCAGTGGAGGCAACTCCTTAAAGTGATTGTCTGACAATTATATAAGGTTGTCATAATTTGCAAACCGAATGAATGCATGTGCCAATGGTAATTGACAAGGCATGTCGTAATTTTTAGCCATCAAAGTAGAGTTTTTACTCAAAAGGCGATCTGTAGCTCATCAGCGTTAACACGATGAAATGGATTGCCATATTAAATGAATAAAGAGTACCAGCTATGTTCGCTAAGCCAATTAAGAAAGCCGTTGCTAAAGTTTTTGCTGCGGCACCATTCAGTCTGGAAAATCAAACGCCGATTATTCCAATTCGTCATATGAAGTTTGATTTTGATCCAGAGCAAGTAGATCACCGATTTTATATGGATGCAGAATTGGCAAGTGCATATTTTGCGTCATTGTCGATTTTCTTAACTCGTGGTGAAGATCTTGTGATTGATACTGCTCGTTATCATCGTGATTTCATTACTGATCCATTATTAAAGCAACGTGTCACCTCATTGATTGGTCAAGAGGCGATTCATTCAAAAATGCATGAAGAGTTAAACGACGCTTATTTAATCCGTGATTTGCCAGTAAAGCTGTTTCGTACTTGGGCTGGCTGGGCATTTGAATATGGGTTTGAGCGTCTTCCACAACCGATGAAATTGTCGTTGATGGCTGGTATCGAACATTTTACTGCGGTACTTGCAGAATACATGATGAATCATGAAGAAGTGTTCTTCTGTTCGCAAGATGAAAAACAACGGGCAATCTGGATGTGGCATATGCTTGAAGAATCGGAGCATAAGGATATTGCTTTCGATGTGTTTCAAGAATTATCCAATAACTATTTATTACGTATTGCTGGATTCTTTCCCGCATTGATCACGATTTTGGTGCTGATTTCAGCTGCATCATTTTTAGTGCCTTTCTATCGAAATCCTAAGAACCTGATTAGCTTACGTTATTGGAAGGAGATTCCATATAATTTTCGCCTGATCTTTGGCTTAAAAGATGGTGTTTACGGCAGCAGCTTTAAACATATTTTTGATTATCTTCGTCCCGATTTTCATCCAAATGATCATGATACATCTGAATTTTTGGACTATTACAAAGAGAAACTGCTGAATCCAAAGACAGGTCTTCTTACGCCATATTTGACGAAAGAATTTTATCCTGCATTGCGTTCATAAAAACCTAAAAAGAGATGGATTTAAAGTTTATGGGTATTTTTTCTAAAAAAGTTAAGCCGAGCCAAAATGCTTATGCGGTCGTGACTGGCGCAGGCAGTGGCATTGGACGTAGTTTTGCAATGGAACTTGCAAAACGCGGAGGAACAATTGTTTGTGCTGACATAAATCTGGATGCAGCCAAAGAAACAGTCAGTTTGATTGAATCACAAACTTCAGCTAAAGCATTTGCTGTGCAATGTGATGTGGGGGTGAAAGAGCAAGTAAAAGCACTTTCAGAACAAGCCGAAAAATTAATGAATCATCCTGTAAGCCTGATCATTAATAATGCGGGTGTGGGACTGGGTGGTAAGTTTGATGAAGTGTCACTGGACGATTGGCAATGGTGTATGCATGTCAACCTCTGGGGGGTTATTCATGGTTGTCATTATTTTGTTCCTCAGTTTAAGCAACAAGGTTATGGGGCAATTATCAATGTTGCTTCAGCTGCGGGCTATACAGCAGCTCCCGAAATGACCGCTTATAACGTGACCAAATCTAGTGTGCTGGCATTGTCAGAAACCCTTTCAGCAGAGCTTCGCGGTGACAACATTCGAGTGAATGTGCTGTGCCCAACATTAGTGCCTACAAATATTATGAAAAATGGTCGTTTGCCTGGTCATTATGCGGGTTTAGCAGATGATTTACTGATGAATCATGCATTTACCACCAGTGAACAGGTGGTGATTAAAACCTTAAATAATTTGGATGCAGGCAAGCTGTACACCATTCCTCAGCCAGATGCAAAACTGTTTTGGATATTAAAACGTGCATCACCCACCTTATATGCCAAAGCGCTGGGTATCGGATATCCATTATTTAATAAATACATCAAATAAGCTGTGAGTAAATCAAGATGACAACAGAAACAACTTTAGCTACGCCGCCTAAAGAGAAAAGCCTAGAGCAAAACTCAACCCAAACTACAGTCGAAGACATTAAACAGGTGACTCAATCGAATACTGCACAAGACAAATCGCTTGAAGCAAAACAGCTTAAAGAAAAAGTGCCTGTAGAGAAGCAAGTTGAGGCAAAGACTGTTACAAAGCCAGCGAAAGCAAAACACCCTAAAGCTGAAGTCCAAACTCCAGCTAAAGCTAAAAATAAGGCTGAGGTAAAAGTTGAAACACAAATAAGCGCTCAATCTAAAAAGCTTGAACAATCGGTTGAAGAAAAAGCGCCAAAGACTCAGCACAAAGAAGCTGTGCATATCTATGACACCATTGTGGTTGGTGCGGGTATTTCAGGGATTGCTGCTGCCTATAAAATGAATCAAGCAGGCTATAACGATTATGTGGTCCTTGAAAAAGCCAGTCGTGTGGGGGGGACATGGCGCGACAATAATTATCCGGGCTGCGGTTGTGATGTACCCTCAGCACTTTATTCATTTTCTTTCTCACCAAGCCATAAGTGGAGTCATTTATTTGCCAAGCAGCCAGAAATTCTAAGCTATTTAGAAGAAGTGGTGGAAAAATATGACCTTGGTGAGAAAATTGAATTTAATAATGAGTTGATCAGTGCCAAATGGGATGAAGCACAACATATTTGGCACTTAGAAACATCAAAAGGTCAATATCAAGCCAAGACAGTGATCTTTACGACAGGACCGATTACTGAACCTGCTTTGCCGAAATTAAAGGGAATTGAAAGTTTTAAAGGTGAAATGTTCCATTCAGCACGTTGGAATCATGATTATGATTTAACGGGTAAGCGTGTTGCAGTGATTGGTACAGGGGCTTCTGCAATTCAGTTTATCCCGCAAGTACAACCTTTAGCGAAACAGTTAATCGTATTTCAGCGTACAGCGCCATGGGTACTACCTAAGGCGGATATGGAGTTAAGCGAAACGGCTAAGGGGATCATTTCTCGTTTCCCAATCATTCAACAAACTTGGCGTAATAGCATTGCACAGATTTTAAATGGGATTAACTTTGGATTGCGTAATCCTAAAGTATTGGAACCTGTGAATTTCCTAAGTAAGCAATTACTCAAACTGCAAATTAAAGATGAAACCTTGCGTAAAGCAGTGACACCGAACTTTACTATTGGATGTAAGCGCTTATTGTTTGCAAACAATTATTATCCAGCACTACAACAAGATAATGTGAATCTGATTGCACATGGTTTGGTTGAAATTGATGGAAATACAGTGGTTGCAGCAAATGGTGAACGTCATGAAGTGGATGTGATTATTTGGGGAACAGGCTTTGAAGTTTCACATCCTCCGATTGGTAAACGGGTTTATGATAGCAATGGTCAGGTACTTGCTGAGCGTTGGAAAAATAGTTCACCTGAAGCATATTTGGGCGCCAGTATTGAATATGTACCGAATGCGTTCTTGGTCCTCGGTCCAAACATTCTGGTATATGATTCATTTATTGGTATCGCGGAAGCACAAGTCGGCTATATTGTTGATGGCTTGTTAAAAATGCGTGAGCAAAAATTCACTCGCTTTGAAATCAAAGCGGATGTGCTTGCCCAGCATAACAAACGTCTGCAAAAACATTTAAAAACCACTGTATTTAATGCGGGTGGGTGTAAGTCTTATTATCTGGATGAAAATGGTCGTAACTTTGCAGCATGGCCATGGTCATTGCAACAATTACGTAATCAATTAAAACAACTAGATTTAAACCATTATAGTGTGAGTAAAAAATAAGCTTAGTATTCAATTGCTGAACACTTTTTATGAGAGCCCTAAATTGATTTAGGGCTTTTATTTTTTTGTCTTGTGCGACGATGTAATCCAAAAATAATGATTTCAGCTAGGATTAAATTGACCACCCAACCTAACCAAGATTCTAGCTGATAGATGTGAATTGGGGTTAACCAATCAAAATATGGTTGTAACTGATAAAGCACGATTTTCCATGTCCTTAAGCTCAGCGCTGAAAGGCTCAGTACAAAACTACGGATCATCCAGTCACGATGTAAAATCCAGCGCTTTTTCAATAAAAAGTACAAAGCGGATAGGGTGGTGATCGCCCAGAGTGAACTTAATAAGACAAAGCTGATTTGAGTAGATAACCCTCCAGCCGCTGAAAAAGCTAAAATTAAGCCACTGGGTAAAGACAGCCCCAAAATGGTGATCAGATACAGCCAACCACTCCAGCGATGAATTCGGGGATAATGCGTGCGAAAGACACGGAAAAACTGTGTAAATCCAGCGATGAATACAAAACTACTGCTGATCACATGGATTTTAAAAGCCGCCTGCCAAGGTTGAGTATTGACTACATCTTGCTTTAACAAGAGGAAATGCTGATCAGTTTGCCATGGGAAATATTGCAAACATATTGCGACCATGAGATAGCATAAATAAGCATAGATCACGAGTGAAATTAGACTCAAACTTGAATATGCCAAGGCGGTTTTTGTTTTGTTCATCACTGCTTATAATGGAATGGTGATTGAGAAATTATAATGGAAGATAAGTTGAAACAGCATATTTATGTTTGGGTATGGCATAGATTTTAAAATAAACCACAGAGAATCCTGATTTATTTATCTTAAAGTAGATCACAAAGCAAACAATTTAATCTAAAATCAATGTGAAAATGCATTCAATATCTTCATAACAAATAGGTATAACAATGAATAAAAGTTTAATCGCACTCGTCGGATTAGGAATGATTGGTTTCCAGAATAGCTATGCACTGGATATTCAACAGTTGCAAAAATCTTGGTCTGGAAAATATGATGAGCAGAAAATTGCTGTTTTCATCCAATCTATCGATCGTAATCAGGTCAAAGGCTATAGTGTTCTTGGTAAAAATAAACAAAATTTCTCAGGAAAAGTACAGACAACTTCACAAGGCTATAAAATTACCGCAACAGAAAGTGGCGCTAAAGCAAGTAGTGGTGTGTTTACGTTTACTGTAAAACAGAATCAGCCGAATGTGTTGGAGTCTAGTTGGGAATCTACAACGGCTAAGGTTAAACCAAAATATTTTGATTTAAAGCCGCAACAGTGTCGCTATCAAAAAGATGTCGGTGATTATCCAGTTGCATCACAACGTTTATTAAAAGATGAGGATCTACAAATTCCTCCTGAAGAGCTGGACTGGATGCGTAATGAAATTTATGCGCGTCATGGTTATTCATTTGCCAATAAAGAGATTGCCTCTCAATTTGCTAACGATAATTGGTATATGCCATGCAGTACCAATGTTGAAAATCAATTAACTCAGATTGAAAAGACCAATATCCAACGTATTAAAAAAATTCGCCCGTATATGGCGAAAATGGAATGGGGTCGTTAAGCACACAATCAATCACAAAATCTGAGAGTTTATCTTATGCTTCACTATCCTTCAGTTCGATTGAGTATTATGGTTTTTGTTTTAAGTTCATCTGCCCTAAGTTTTGCAGCAACACCTACAGATCAAGCAGTGATCAACAGTATAACGAACCTAAACGCTTCTCAAGCTACACCCGCCAAAGCGATAATGATTGATTATATGAAAGAGGTTCGTTTGTTGTCAGGAGAGCTGGCTTATCTCTCTGGTGTAACATTTGAAAATGCAGGACGAAATTTTTGGGGAGGCTATATATTGACGCGCCCAAAACTAAAACAATCTCGAATACTTGAGTTCGGTGGTCAAGCCAATGATTTCACAGTACATACGGTGCAATATCGAGCAAAACCAATCGATTTGATTGAAATAGAATCTGCAGGCTCGGGTCAGGGGCAAGTTTCCCAGACAACTGATTTAGTCTATTTTGATGGATGGAAAGCTAAAATTATTGTAACTGCTGAATCTTCGAGTGATCCGGGGCGTTTTAGTGAGAAGTTGGGTGAGGAAGATTGTAAAACGGGTGGGGAAATTGTTTCAAGTTTAAAGATTTTATCCGCCAGCAATGAAGTGATTAAAACTATTCAATCATCCAATGCGTGTAAAAATGCAAAAGTTACAACCAAAACGGAAAAAATTAAAATCGTACTATAAGTACCCGTGTTGATTGCAGTGCTCGGTGATTCGATCAGATGGGATTCACTTTTTCCATCTCTGAAAAATGAAGCATCATCTGTGCAAAGTAATTAAACTTAAAATGTAAGGCAGGGTAGTCACAGCATTCATATCACCGTCCGATATATTCGACGGTTAATTTTATTATTGAAGATAAACGATATTTTGTTGTATGTGTTTTCCATAAACTCACTATGCTAAAAAGTGCAGAATTTTATCTTTATTATATGCATCAATGGTATATAGATTTTCAAAAAAGCGCACAGTCAAAAGGCTCTGCGCTTTTTTGATTGATATGAAGAGTTAAATAGCTTGGGTGTTTTCATTTAGCCAGTTTAAAATATCACCTTCTAAGTGAGGTGCTAATCGCTCTCTGACTGTTTGATGGTACTGATTCAACCATGCTTTTTCATCATGACTGAGTAGGTCTAAAACGATACACGTCAGGTTAATCGGGCACAGTGTTAGTGTTTCGAATTCTAAAAATTGACCATAGGTCGTATCTTCAAAATGCTTAATTTTGTTGACGACAAGATTCTCAATTCGAATGCCGTACTTGCCTTGATGGTATAAGCCTGGTTCATTAGAGGTAATCATCCCTTCACGCATCTTGGTGGAGGGTGTGACTGGGGCATAATATGAAATCACTTGTGGGCCTTCATGAACATTCAATGCATAGCCGACACCGTGACCTGTACCATGACGATAATCCAAACCATATTTCCACAGGGTTTGACGTGTGATCGAATCTAAAAGAGGTGATGCAATGCCTTCAGGGAAAACGCTTTGTGCAAGTGCAATATGGCTTTTTAACACTAAGGTGTAATCACGTTTTTGTTCCGCGCTTGCTGTGCCTACGGGAACAACACGAGTAATATCTGTGGTTCCTTCATCATATTGTGCGCCTGAATCAATCAGCAGCAAACCATCACCACTAATCTCGCTAAAGCTTTCTTCTGTAGCGCGATAGTGGGGTAATGCACCGTTGGCATTAAAGCCTGCAATTGTCGAGAAGCTTAATCCAATAAAACCTGCTTGTTGTGCGCGAAAGCCTGAAATTTTTTCGTCGATGGTGAGTTCATTGATCGATTCTTTATCAGCCAATGCGTTATCTAGCCAATGAAAGAAATGACATAGGGCAACACCATCTTTGGTCATCGCACTGCGCACATGTGCAATTTCTGAAGGATGTTTACGTGATTTAAATAAACTGCTTGGATTAATGTCTTGGACTAAATGACTTTGCTGCTCAATGGCCTGTGCATATGAAATTGAGACTTTAGCAGGATCAATTAAAATATTTTGTTGTTTAAGTTCGAGCAAAAACTCGATGCTTGCGTTATAAGCTAAGATTTCAATGTTATCCAAAGCAAATCTTTGCTGCATTTCAGTTGAGAGCTTTGCATCATCAATAAAAAGCACAGTTCGAGAATGGTCAATATATAAGTGTGCTAAGAACACGGGATTATATTCAACATCACGCCCCCTACAATTCAAAATCCAAGCAATATCATCGAGTGCAGAAATAAAATGCCCCGTTGCTTTTTTCTGAATAAGTTTGTGACGGATCGCAGTTATTTTTTCTAAGCGTGTTTGCGCATTTAAATCATCTGCCATTTGCCAAATGGGTTGTAGGGGCAGTGCTGGGCGTTCAGTCCAAATTTCATCAATTAAATCTAAGTCTGTTTGGATTTCAAATTGCTGGGATTGAGCAACTTGACTTAACGCATCAAACTGTAAGGCGGAAATGGTGTGTCCATTGACTGAAATTTTTGTGTTTTTGGGTAGATGTTGTGAAAGCCAAGCCAAATGTGTTGATGATTCATCAGGTGTCTGCTTTTGTAAAACGTAACCTGTATTTTCCAGTTGCTGTTCAGCTTGTACCCAATATCGACCATCTACCCATAAAGCTGCGAAGTCTTGAGTAACTACAATTGTGCCGACTGAACCTGTAAAGCCTGTTAGCCATTGACGTATTTTCCAATATTCAGGTAGATATTCTGACATATGTGGATCTGCACTCATGGCGATAAAAGCATCCTGCTGATATTTCTTCATAATTGTACGAAGGTTTTCTAATTTGTTGGCAGGTGACAAACTGTTCATACTTTTTCCAATTGCATATCAATAGATTTTTGAGAGGGGGTCGATGTTTGATTGAGTAATTTACGAATCGGTTTTCTCATTAACCATAGAACGAGTGCGCCAAGAAGTAAAGCGATGACACATCGCACAAATAGCAAGGGTAATTGGTCAACTTCATGGATAGAAACATGACCACCGATTAAACCTGCCATTAAGTTTCCTAAAGCAGATGCTGTAAACCAAAGCCCCATCACTTGTCCACGAATGATGGTTGGAGCAAGTTTAGTCATCGTTGAAAGACCAACAGGGCTTAAGCATAATTCACCTAGTGTTAAAAGTAGGAGGCTTGATGCGATCCACAATGCAGAAACAGTTCCACCATTTTGGGTGATCAAGTAACTGGCAATGCTCATCACGAGAAAACCACCCGCAGCGAGAAGTAAAGCAATAATGAATTTGGTGATATAGCTAGGGTCACGATTTTGTTTGCCTAATTTAACCCAAAGCCATGCGATGATCGGTGCGAAAATAATAATGAAAAGTGGGTTAATCGATTGAAACCAAACTGCGGGTATTTCAAAGCCAAAGAATTGGCGATCTGTAAAGTCTTGGGCGAAAAGATTGAATGATGTTGGTTTTTGTTCAAATGCTGACCAAAAAAGTGCAGCGGTGATGAGTAAAATAAAACAGATAATGATTTGTTTTTTCTCAGTATTATTCAAACCAGCAAAGAGCAATAGATAGCTGAAATATAAGGCAATACAAATACAGATTGTGATCGTGAAATATGTGGCGATCTGAATTGGATTGATGTTAACTATCCCAAGAGAAACTAGACCGATAATCAAGCCCACAACGGCAATAAAACCTATGATCATTTGAGGTGCTTTAGGATTGTAATGTACAGGACGAGCCCAGTTATTTTCATTGCCTTGCACATGATTAAATTGATTTAATTGAGGCACAGTTATTAACTTAAAAATCAGTAAGGCGATTAACATTCCAACGCCACCGATTCCGAATCCCCAGTGCCAACCATGTTCTTTAACCAATAAACCAGTCAATAGTGGGGCAATCAACGAGCCTAGATTAATTCCCATATAAAAAATGGAAAATCCTGCATCACGCCGTGAATCTTGAGCCTGATATAAAGTGCCAACAATGACGGAAATACAGGTTTTAAATAAACCAGAACCGATCACAATCAAAACTAAACCAAAATAAAAAAAGAAATGTCCAAATAAAGCTGCCAATGCAATTGATAAATGTCCGAGTGCGATGATCAGTGAACCGTACCACACAGCGCGCTCCTGACCGAGATAATTGTCAGCAACCCATCCACCCAATACGGTCATTAAATACATACTGCCTGCAAATAAGCCGACAATTGCTGATGCTGTTGGGCGATCTAAACCGAGACCGCCATCAGCAACTAAAGCCGCCATATAGAGGATTAATAAAGGGCGAATACCATAATAGGAAAAACGTTCCCAAAGCTCGGTAAAAAATAAGCCTTTTAATGGTTGGGGGTGACCAAAAAAAGCTTGATCTGGGTCGTGTACTTGTTTGGATAAATGTTGAGGCATCTTCAAGTCCTTTGAAAATGTATGATTAAAAATTTTTAAACAATATATAAAATAAAGTTATTTGTTGGGTGTTTTTTAAAGTAGTGATTTGTAAGTTTTATAGTAAAAATATAAATTTCAGTTTTCTATGCTTATATTGGTGTTGTTATGTTTTGATTTTAAATGAATTTTAAAATAAATAGATTATACCAATTGGTATGAAAATTGGTATGAATATGTAATAAAAAACCACCCCAAAGGGTGGTCTCTTGTTCGATCTGAACGCGTAACGAATTAACGTTTGATATCGCGTTGAGTTTCGCCAGTATAAAGCTGACGAGGACGACCGATTTTGTACGGGCCGCTGTGCATTTCTAACCAGTGGCTGATCCAACCAACTGTACGTGCAAGCGCAAAGATTACCGTAAACATTTCTGTTGGGATACCAATCGCTTTAAGGATGATACCTGAATAGAAATCTACGTTCGGGTAAAGTTTACGTTCGATGAAGTACGGATCGCTTAATGCAATACGTTCAAGTTCCATTGCAAGCGCAAGTTGTGGATCATTGATACCAAGTGCACTTAACACTTCGTCACAAGTCTCTTTCATTACTTTTGCACGTGGATCGAAGTTTTTATAAACTCGGTGACCGAAGCCCATAAGTTTAACTTCTTTCGTTTTTACTTTTTCCATGAACGGTGCAACATTTTCTACAGAGCCGATTTCATCGAGCATCTTAAGAACAGCTTCGTTTGCACCACCATGCGCAGGTCCCCAAAGTGCAGCAATACCCGCAGCAATACATGCATAAGGGTTAGCGCCTGTAGAACCAGCTAAACGTACTGTAGACGTTGATGCATTTTGTTCATGGTCAGCATGAAGCGTAAAGATACGATCCATTGCTTTAGCAAGAATAGGGTTAACTTTGTAATCACGATCTGCTGGAGTAGCAAACATCATGTACAAGAAGTTTTCAGCATAGCTTAAATCGTTACGTGGATATACGAACGGTTGGCCGATTGTATATTTGTAAGTCCAAGCAGCTAGAGTAGGAATTTTAGCAACTAAACGAACTGCAGTGATTTCACGGTGGTCTACGTTTTCAACGTCAAAACCGTTGTGATAGAACGCAGATAACGCACCCACTACACCACACATAACCGCCATAGGATGAGCATCACGACGGAAACCATTGAAGAAACGGCTAACTTGATCGTGAACCATTGTGTGGTTGCGGACTTTGTTTTCGAAGTCTGTTTTTTGTTCAGCAGTTGGAAGCTCACCGCTTAACAATAAATAGCAAGTTTCTAAGTAAGAAGCTTGAGTTGCAAGTTGAGCAATCGGATAACCACGGTGTAAAAGAACGCCTTTATCACCATCAATGAAAGTGATTTTAGACTCGCAAGAAGCTGTCGCCATAAAACCAGGATCAAAAGTAAAGTGACCTGAAGCCAACACATCCTTAACGTCGATTACATCTGGGCCCAATGTGCCGCTGTAAATTGGTAATTCAATTTTTTTGCCATCAAGCTCTAGAACGGCTTTCTTGCCAGTTGCTGCAGACATTCAATAGATCTCCTGTCCTGGTGGATATTTTATCTAACTTGCTGAGTCATCTTGTAATGTACAAGTCAGACGGATCAAAAATTGCTATTTAGCTTAGTGAGTACTGAAATTTTGTCAATTATACTTATGGATGAAAAAACAATGTTTTCATCAGTAGTTAGTCTAACTTTAACCAGTAAGATTGATCATTAAATTTCAGAGTCGGTCAGTATAATAAGGTAAATTCTAAAGAAGGTGCAGAAAAATAATTGTGATTGCTAGACAGGAAATGGCATTTTTGACCAATATTTTGTGGCTTTTGTAAGTTGCGAAATGCATTGTTGCTGTTTTAAAACCATCTGAATTTCACGACTTACATAGCTTTTGCCATTATTTTTGTGTAAAAAACACCCAAATGAGTTGATGAAATATTTATTTTCATTTTAATGCTTAATTGATTAAAAAATAGTTTTTATTGAAGCTTTTAAAGGATAAAAAATAATCGAATCAGTATAAAAATAGGCATTTAGTTGCCTTAGGAATAATCAAATACGACAAAACCTTGCAGCTAAATTATGAATTATTCACAAACTAAGTCTTTATTTCTTATTATAAAGCTTTCAGTCAAATCACTGAATTAAGTGGCACCCATTTAAAATAGGAATAAAGGACTATTTAAAAATAACATGTTGGGTATCTACTAAAGCTTAACCAGCTGATGAAAAATAAAACAGCAGGGAGAAATCAACCACAGGACGATTTTGTCCGTAATGTTGTGCTTTAGTCTAAATTTATAAAAATAATATAAGTCGTAATTATGTGTAAAAGTAATATGTTTAAATGTCATAAAAAATAACGAGATAGCCTTGAAAAACAGAGGTGGGGGATCTGCTTTATTTTTCAAATGGGTGTAAATGATTCTTATTTGAGTGATTTTTAAAGAAAAAGCCAATTTCGATGGTTTGTATTTTGACAGTGCACGTTTTATAATTCAGTGTCGTTTAAAGTTCAGGCAATTAAATTTGTCTGACAATGCTAGCTTTCCTTCGAATTAATTCCAACAAACTCCGGATGGAGTTTTTACTTACAGGATGCCCGCTGTGAAAAGCAACAGACCTGTCAATTTGTCCATGGGTCAAGTTTTAGATGTAAACTTAAAATCCCCTGTGGCTATTGCATCAATTCTACACCGTCTATCAGGTGTCATCGTATTTTTACTCGTACCGGTACTTTTGTGGCTTTTAGACAAGTCTTTGTCTTCGCCTGAAGGCTTTGCTCAAGTTCAAGCAATCTTTGGTGGCTTCATTGTACGTTTTATCGTATGGGTATTTGTCGCTGGTTTATTATTCCATTTCATTATGGGTATTAAGCACTTACTTGCTGACCTAGGCTTTGCTGAAGAGTTGCAAAGCGGTCGCGTAGCAGCAACTATTGCATTAATCTTGGCTGCGATATCAGTTATCGCTTCATTTGTATGGATCGTTCTCTAATGAAAAGTGCTACAGGTTTAACGGGTTCAGGTTCTCGTGATTGGTATATCCAACGCGTAAGTGCTGTAGTTCTAGCTGTTTATACTGTTGTGGTATTAGGTTGGATTCTGTGCAATGGCGGATTTAACTATGAGCAATGGTTTGGCTTTATGATGACACTTCCGATGAAGATTTTATCTTTATTGGCAGTCTTATCTCTTGTTGCGCAT
Source organism: Acinetobacter sp. GW821-FHT01E09 (assembly GCF_059422385.1). Lineage (NCBI taxonomy): Bacteria > Pseudomonadati > Pseudomonadota > Gammaproteobacteria > Moraxellales > Moraxellaceae > Acinetobacter > Acinetobacter sp. GW821-FHT01E09. The sequence continues at coordinate 3,333,154 of NZ_JBWKWU010000001.1, read as the reverse complement.
GCTTGGATTGGTATGTGGCAAGTATTCACTGACTATGTGACTACTCGTCAGATGGGTCCTTCAGCTTCAGGTTTACGCATCGTGTTAACTTCAGCAGTGATTATTGCTGTTATTGCATATGCGATCTGGGCAATCCAGATTTTTTGGGCGAATTGATAGGAAAATGTCATGGGCGCTTTAACCCCTAAAGAAGATTATTCAAATATTCCAAGCCAGTTCTTCGATGCAGTCATCGTTGGTGGTGGTGGTTCAGGTATGCGTGCTTCATATCAACTTGCTCAAGCAGGTTTGAAAGTTGCAGTGCTAACTAAAGTATTCCCAACACGTTCTCACACTGTTGCGGCTCAAGGTGGTATTGGTGCATCGCTTGGTAACATGCAAGACGATAACTGGCACTATCATTTCTATGACACGGTAAAAGGTTCTGATTGGTTAGGTGACCAAGATGCAATCGAATTTATGTGTCGTGAGGCGCCTAAAGTTGTTTATGAGCTTGAACACTTAGGTATGCCATTTGACCGTAATGCTGACGGTACAATTTACCAACGTCCATTTGGTGGTCACTCTGCGAACTATGGTGAAAAACCAGTTCCACGTGCTTGTGCTGCTGCCGACCGTACAGGTCACGCACTTCTTCATACGCTTTATCAAAGTAACGTGAAAATGGGTACTCAATTCTTCGTTGAATGGATTGCATTAGACTTAATCCGTAACGAAGCAGGTGATGTACTCGGTGTAACAGCAATTGACCAAGAAACAGGCAAGATTGCTGTATTCCAAGCTAAAGCAACATTGTTTGCTACAGGTGGTGCTGGTCGTGTTTACCGTGCATCTACCAATGCTTATATCAATACTGGTGATGGTCTTGGTATGGCTGCTCGTGCGGGTATTCCATTACAAGATATGGAATTCTGGCAATTCCACCCAACGGGTGTTGCTGGCGCAGGCGTATTGTTAACGGAAGGTTGTCGTGGTGAAGGTGCAATCCTTCGTAACAAAGATGGCGAACCGTTCATGGAACGTTATGCTCCAACTTTGAAAGATTTGGCTCCACGTGACTTCGTATCACGTTCTATGGACCAAGAGATCAAAGAAGGTCGTGGTTGTGGTCCTAAAGGTGATTATATCCTACTAGATATGACTCACTTGGGTGCAGATACCATCATGAAGCGTTTACCATCTGTATTTGAGATTGGTAAGAAATTCGCAAACGTGGATATCACCAAAGAACCAATTCCAGTTGTACCAACAATCCATTATCAAATGGGTGGTATTCCGACCAATATTCATGGTCAAGTGGTTATTCCTGAAACAGCGAAAAATGCAGCAGATTTCTATGCAGGTTTTGATAAAGCTGCAAACGAATACACAACCAACGGTACAATGAATTACACAGTGCCTGTAAAAGGGTTCTATGCAATTGGTGAGTGTTCTTGCGTGTCTGTACATGGTGCAAACCGTTTAGGTACAAACTCATTACTTGACTTGGTTGTATTTGGTAAAGCTGCTGGTGAACACATCATCGATTACGTGACTAAACATCACGGTGATGAATACCAACCACTTCCAAATGATGTACTTGTGAACACGTTGAAACGTATCAATCATTTAGATGATTCTACTTCTGGTGAAAATGCACAAGAAGTTGCGGATGCGATTCGTGATATCGTTCAAGACCACGCGGGTGTATTCCGTACTCAAGCCTTGCTTGATGAGGGTGTTAAGCAGATTCTTGCGATTGAACCACGTGTACGTAACATTCATTTAAAAGACAAATCTAAAGTATTTAATACTGCACGTATTGAAGCTTTGGAAGTTGAAAACTTATACGAAGTAGCGAAAGCAACATTGATTTCTGCTGCTGCACGTAAAGAATGTCGTGGTGCACATACTGTTGTAGATTATGAATTGCCTGCTGATGATGAGCACTATTCATATGGTCGTCGTGATGATGAGTGGATGAAACATACTTTATGGTATTCAGCTGATAACCATCTTGAATACAAGCCAGTACGTTACAGCCCATTGTCTGTAGACCCAATTGAACCTAAACCACGTACATTCTAATCGGGAGAAATAAGATGAGTAGAGGTACACGTACATTCGAAATCTACCGCTATGATCCTGATAAGGATAAAGCACCGTATATGCAGACTTTTAAACTAGAGTTGACGGATAAGCATCGTATGTTGCTTGACGCGCTTTTAGCATTAAAAGTTCAAGACGAATCATTAACATTCCGTCGTTCTTGCCGTGAAGGTATTTGCGGTTCAGATGGTGTGAATATCAATGGTAAAAATGGTCTTGCGTGTTTGTGGAACTTGAACGATTTGCCTGAAAAAATCGTCATTCGTCCATTACCTGGTCTGCCTGTAGTGAAAGATTTAGTTGTGGATATGAATCAGTTCTACGATCAGTATGACAAAATTCATCCATTCTTAATCAATAATCAACCTGCACCACCAAAAGAGCGTTTACAATCTCCAGAAGAGCGTGAGCACTTAAATGGTTTGTATGAATGTATTCTTTGTGCATGTTGTTCAACATCATGCCCATCATTCTGGTGGAACCCGGATAAATTCTTGGGTCCTTCAGCATTGTTGAATGCATACCGTTTCATTATTGATTCTCGTGATACTGCGACACAAGATCGTTTATCACGTCTTGATGACCCATTCTCATTATTCCGTTGTAAAGGGATTATGAACTGTGTGTCTGTATGTCCGAAAGGCTTGAATCCAACAAAAGCGATCGGTCATATCCGTAGCATGTTGCTCGATCAAGCGGGTTAATACGATGTGAAAAAAGGGCGTACATCTTGGGATGTACGCTCTTTTTTTATTGGATTTTTAATGAGATGGTTGTTTTTTTGTTCGAGTGAATGGGATCTAAGCTTTAAGCATTGAAAAAGTATCAACAGACCCGATATAAATGGATGGATAATAATAGATTATTTCTTGTATGTATTTCGCTAATTTATAGGTGGTATGTGTCAAAAAAATCAATTGAAGTGACAGATCATGTTACGATTTAACAAACCACTATATGTGAAAAACACACCATGTTTTTGGTACATTTTTTCTACATAAGTGTGATCCAGATCAGTTTATAAATAATTTTATAAGCAAAGATTAGAACCGCTTTAGAAAAAGCAAAAAAGCCTTTGTTTTTTCTAAGTCGATTTGCAAAAAATTGCTCAGCTTCGGTTGAGTATATAAGTGAGTGATGATGCCATTGAGGGCGTTATGATTCATTGTATGCATTAGTAAAAGCTAATGTTTATAACGCCCCTTGGTCATGAGTATCTGATGGGTGAATGTCAATTTACCGATTTGGCATTATCAATCATGGGAGTGCTTAAAAAGCACCCTCTAATGTTTTTGCAATAGGAAATGGGTCCACAAATGCAAGAAGTTGCTGACGCATTGCGTCTTGATACTGAACTTTCCGCTGATAGTGCAGCGTATATTGAAGAGCTTTACGAACAGTACCTTTCTTCTCCAACCTCAGTAGGTGAGGATTGGCGTCAATATTTCGATAAATTCCCTAAAGGTGACCAACCACACGGAAACATTCGTGAGCAATTCTTATTATTAGGTCGTAATTCAAGTCGTGTTCAGCCTGTTGTGCAAAGTGAAGTAAGTACTGAGCATGAACGTCGTCAAATCGGTGTTTTGCAACTGATTGCAGCATACCGTAACCGTGGTCATCAAAAAGCGAAGCTTGATCCACTGGGTTTGGCTAAGCGTGAAGATGTGCCAGATTTAGATCTTGCTGCACATGGTTTAACCAAGTCTGACCTAGATACAGTTTTCAATGCTGGAAATTTGGCGATTGGTAAAACTGAAGCAACTTTAGGTGAGATGGTTAGTGCAATGGAGGCAACATACTGTGCTTCTATTGGTGCTGAATATATGCACATTGTTGACACCAAAGAAAAACGCTGGATTCAACAACGTCTTGAAGGTGCACGCGGTCAGTTCGGTTTCTCGGCAGATCAAAAGAAACACGTACTTGAACGTTTAACTGCTGCTGAAGGCTTAGAAAAATTCCTCGGTAATAAGTATGTTGGTGCGAAGCGTTTTGGTGTAGAGGGTGGTGAATCTTTCATTCCAATGGTAAACGAACTTATTCAACGTGCAGGTTCTGTAGGTTGTAAAGAAGTCGTAATTGGGATGCCACACCGTGGTCGTTTAAACTTACTTGTAAACATCATGGGTAAAAACCCAGCTGATTTGTTTGGTGAGTTTGAAGGTAAAACTTTAGCTAAAAAAGGTTCAGGTGACGTTAAATATCACCAAGGTTTCTCATCAAATGTGATGACACCTGGTGGTGAAGTTCACTTGGCTTTGGCATTTAACCCATCGCATTTAGAAATTGTTGGTCCTGTGGTTGAAGGTTCAGTTCGTGCACGCCAAGTACGTCGTAAAGACATTGGTGGTGATGACGTATTGCCTGTAATCGTACATGGTGATGCTGCATTTGCTGGTCAAGGTGTCAACCAAGAAACCTTCCAAATGTCACAAACGCGTGGTTATACCGTAGGTGGTACGGTTCATATCGTAGTCAACAACCAAGTTGGTTTTACTACATCTGATCCACGTGATGCACGTTCTACCGAATACTGTACTGACATTGCAAAAATGATTCAGGCGCCAATTTTCCATGTAAATGGTGATGACCCAGAATCTGTATTGTTTGTTGCGCAATTGGCACATGATTTCCGTCATACATTCCGTAAAGATGTTGTGATTGACATGTTCTGTTATCGTCGTCGTGGTCATAACGAAGCAGATGAGCCAGCAGCAACACAACCAATGATGTATCAAGTGATCAATAAAAAAGCGACTACACGTACGCTTTATGCGGATCAATTGGTACAAGAAAAAGTATTAGATCGTTCTGATGCAGATGCTTTAGTTGAAAAATATCGTGAAGATCTTGAAGCAGGTAATCATGTTGCCAATGCTTTAGTGCTTGAACCAAATGATAAAATGTTTGTGGACTGGAAACCGTATCTAGGCCATGAATATACAGATGTTTGGGATACGACTTTCCCAATCGAACGCTTAAAAGAAATTGGTACAAAAATGCGCGAATTACCAGAAGGTTTCGTGATGCAGCGCCAAGTGTCTAAAGTGATCGATGAACGTTTGAAAATGCAAACTGGTGAAATGCCATTAAACTGGGGTGCAGCAGAAACTTTAGCTTATGCTTCTATCCTTGATGATGGTTTCTTGGTGCGTTTGACTGGTGAAGATGTTGGTCGTGGTACATTCTCACACCGTCATGCCAAGCTACATAACCAAGTTGATGGTTCGGTTTATATTCCACTGTGTCATATCAAAGAAAACCAGCCACGTACTGCAATTTATGACTCATTATTGTCAGAAATGGCTGTGCTTGCATTTGAATATGGTTATGCAACAACATTGCCAAAAAGCTTGGTAATCTGGGAAGCTCAGTTCGGTGACTTTGCAAACTGTGCGCAAGTGGTTATTGATCAATTCATCTCATCTGGTGAAACCAAATGGGAACGTGTGTGTGGTTTAACATTGCTTCTTCCACATGGTTATGAAGGTCAAGGTCCTGAGCATTCATCTGCACGTCTTGAGCGTTTCTTACAGTTATGTGCTGAAGAAAACATGCAAGTGATTACACCAACGACACCTGCACAGATTTTCCATGCAATGCGTCGTCAGGCAATTCGCCCAATTCGTAAGCCAATGATCGTGACTTCACCGAAGTCATTGCTTCGTCATAAACTTGCAACTTCAACTTTGGAAGAGCTTGCAACTGGTACATTCCAGACTGTGATTGATGAAGTGGATCAAATCAACAAACAAGATGTAACACGTGTTGTACTTTGTGGTGGTAAAGTTTATTACGACTTACTTGAAAAACGTCGTGAAGAAAACTTGAACATTGCGGTGGTACGTGTTGAACAATTGTACCCATACCCAGAAAAACGTCTTGCTGAAGTGCTTGCGACATATCCAAACATAAAAGAACTTGTTTGGTGTCAAGAAGAACCGAAGAACCAAGGCGCATGGTTATTCATTGCTCCTCGTTTATACGAAGGTGTAATGAAGTCTGCTCTACAAGTTCAAATTAGCTATGCAGGACGTGAAGCTTCAGCTGCACCTGCATGTGGCTCACCATATTTGCATGCAAAACAACAAGCTCAGCTCGTGAATGACGCACTTGCGATCGTAGCTGAACAATCAGGAGAATCTAAATAATGGCAACCGAAATTAAAGCACCGGTGTTCCCAGAGTCAGTTGCTGACGGAACAATTGCAACTTGGCACAAACAACCAGGTGAAGCGGTATCACGTGATGAAGTCATCTGTGATATTGAAACGGATAAAGTTGTTTTAGAAGTTGTTGCTCCTGCTGATGGTACTATCTCTGCAATCATCAAAAATGAAGGTGACACAGTTCTTTCTTCTGAAGTTATTGCAACATTTGAAGAAGGTGCTGTTTCTGGCGCTACTCAAACTCAAGCAGTTCAATCTGAAGAGAAAGTAGAACAAGCTGCGGCACAAACTCAAGCGGGTAATGCACCTGTTGTTGAACGTGCTCAAGTACAAGATCAAGCACCTGCAGTGCGTAAAGCTTTAACTGAAACAGGTATTGCTGCTGCGGATGTAGATGGTACTGGTCGTGGTGGTCGTATCACCAAAGAAGATGTTGCAAATCATCAAACTAAACCAGCTGCTGCAGCTGTAACACCATTAAGCGTTGCTGTTGGTGAGCGTATCGAGAAACGTGTTCCAATGACACGTTTACGTAAGCGTGTTGCTGAACGTCTTCTTGCTGCTACACAGCAAACTGCAATGTTGACTACGTTTAACGAAGTCAACATGAAACCTGTGATGGAAATGCGTAAGCAATATAAAGATGCTTTCGAAAAACGTCATGGTGCACGTTTAGGCTTTATGTCATTCTTCGTTAAAGCTGTAACTGAAGCACTTAAACGCTATCCTGCGGTAAATGCTTCAATCGACGGTGATGATATTGTTTATCATGGTTACTATGATATCGGTGTTGCGGTTTCTTCTGATCGTGGTTTAGTGGTTCCAGTATTACGTAATACTGACCGTATGAACTATGCTGAAGTTGAATCAGGTATTGGTGCATATGCTGCAAAAGCACGTGAAGGTAAATTAGCAATTGAAGATATGACTGGTGGTACTTTCACAATTACCAACGGTGGTACTTTCGGTTCATTACTTTCAACACCTATTTTGAACCAACCACAAACTGCTATTTTAGGTATGCATAAAATCCAAGAGCGTCCTATGGCTGTAAATGGTCAAGTTGAAATTCTTCCAATGATGTACTTAGCGCTTTCTTATGACCATCGTATGATTGATGGTAAAGAAGCAGTAGGTTTCTTGGTAACTGTTAAAGAGTTACTTGAAGAGCCAGCTAAACTAATCCTTGACCTTTAATTCTTTAGAATAACAACACGAGTTTAGAGTGATCCTTTAAACTCGTTTTTGGAGATAAGCATGTCTCAGTTTGATTTAGTGGTAATCGGCGGTGGGCCAGGTGGTTATGAAGCGGCAATTCGTGCTGCTCAACTTGGTTTCAAAGTTGCGTGTATCGAAAAACGTGTACACAAAGGTAAGCCATCTTTAGGTGGTACTTGCTTAAACGTAGGTTGTATTCCTTCTAAAGCACTTTTAGATTCTTCACATCACTATGAAGACACTCTTCATGGCTTAGATGTTCACGGTATTACAGTTGAAAATGTCCAACTTGATCTTCAAAAGCTTCTTGCTCGTAAAGACAAAGTTGTAGATAACTTAACTGGCGGTGTTGCTCAATTGCTGAAAGGCAATGGTATCGAGTGGTTACAAGGTACGGGTAAATTACTTGCTGGTAAAAAAGTTGAATTCACACCATTAGAAGGTGGTGATGTTCAAGTTTTAGAACCTAAATTCGTAATTCTTGCAACAGGTTCTGTACCTGTAAATATTCCTGTAGCAAAAGTTGATGAAGACCTTATCGTTGATTCAACAGGTGCGTTAGAATTCCAAGAAGTGCCTAAACGTTTAGGTGTAATTGGTGCAGGCGTAATTGGACTAGAACTTGGTTCAGTATGGCGTCGTCTTGGCTCTGAAGTTGTTGTGTTTGAAGCATTAGATGCATTCTTACCAATGGCGGATAAAGCGTTGGCAAAAGATTATCAAAAACTTTTAACAAAACAAGGTTTAGATATTCGTATTGGCGCTAAAGTTTCAGGTACTGAAGTGAATGGTCGTGAAGTGACTGTTCAATATAACCAAGCAGGCGAAGATAAAACTCAAACTTTTGATAAATTAATCGTTTGTGTTGGCCGTAAAGCCTATGCAGAAGGTTTATTGGCTGAAGATTCAGGCATTAAATTAACTGAACGTGGTTTGGTTGAAGTGAACGATTGGTGTGCAACGTCTGTTGACGGTGTATATGCAATTGGTGACTTGGTACGTGGTCCAATGCTTGCGCATAAAGCAATGGAAGAAGGTGTAATGGCAGTTGAGCGTATGCATGGTCATGCTGCTCAAGTGAATTATGACACTATTATTTCAGTGATTTATACACACCCTGAAGCTGCGTGGGTAGGTTTGACTGAAGAGCAAGCTAAAGAGAAAGGTCACGACGTTAAAACCGGTCAATTCCCATTTGCGGTAAATGGTCGTGCTTTAGCTGCCAATGAATCTGCTGGATTTGTGAAGTTTGTTGCAGATGCAAAAACTGATCGTTTATTGGGTATGCATATCATTGGTCCAGGTGCTTCTGATATTGTTCACCAAGGTATGATTGCACTTGAATTTGTATCTTCAGTTGAAGATTTACAATTGATGACCTTCGGTCACCCAACTTATTCTGAAGTCGTTCATGAAGCAGCGCTTGCTGTCGATGGGCGTGCGATTCACGCGATTCAGCGTAAACGTAAATAACACAAAAAAGAGCGGTTTCGACCGCTCTTTTTACTTTTGATGGTTGTTTTTAATTGAATAATCATCTAAAAATAAAAGAACAAACTTTAATAAATGCCGATAGTTATTGCGATGGAAGTCTAATTATTGGTGTGTCATAACAATGTGAAAAGTAGTAAAAGGTAAAACATGAATCTACATGAGTATCAAGCGAAAACGCTGTTAAAAAAATATGGTATGCCAGTTCAAGAAGGCATTTTAATCACTACGCCCGAAGAAGCATCTGCTGCCTTTGAGCAAATTAGTGGCAAATTCGCTGTGATGAAGGCCCAAGTCCATGCAGGTGGTCGTGGTAAAGCGGGTGGCGTAAAAGTTGTTAAGTCAAAAGAAGAAGCAGCTGAATATGCAAAAAGCCTGTTAGGTACTCGTTTAGTCACGTATCAGACGGATGCCAATGGTCAGCCGGTAAATAGTATCCTTGTTTGTGAAGATGTTTATCCTGTAGAACGTGAATTGTATTTAGGTGCAGTGGTTGACCGTTCTAGTCGTCGTGTGACATTCATGGCGTCTACAGAGGGTGGCGTAGAAATTGAAAAAGTTGCTGAAGAAACACCTGAAAAAATTATTAAAGTCGAAGTAGATCCACTGGTTGGTTTATTGCCATTCCAAGCGCGTGATGTTGGTTTCCAATTGGGTTTAAAAGATAAGCAAATCAGCCAATTTGTAACCATCATGACAGGTGCATACAAAGCATTTGTTGAAAATGATTTTGCACTATTTGAAATTAACCCACTTTCAGTTCGTGAAAATGGCGAAATCTTATGTGTAGACGCCAAAGTCGGTATCGACTCAAATGCACTTTATCGTTTGCCTGAAATTGCTGCGATGCGTGATAAATCTCAAGAAAATGAGCGTGAGTTAAAAGCATCTGAATTTGACCTTAACTATGTTGCTTTAGAAGGCAATATCGGTTGTATGGTGAATGGTGCTGGTCTTGCGATGGCAACAATGGACATCATCAAACTGTATGGTGGTCAGCCAGCAAACTTCCTTGATGTTGGTGGCGGTGCGACTAAAGATCGCGTCATTGAAGCATTTAAAATTATTCTTTCAGATTCATCTGTACAAGGTGTATTGATCAATATTTTTGGTGGTATCGTACGTTGTGACATGATTGCTGAAGCGATTATTGCAGCGGTTCAAGAAGTAAATGTAACCGTACCTGTGGTTGTTCGTTTAGAAGGGAACAATGCAGAATTAGGTGCTAAATTACTTGATGAATCAGGTCTAAAATTAATTTCTGCGAATGGCTTAGCTGATGCCGCAGAAAAAGTTGTTGCTGCTGTGAAAGCGTAAGGAGTATCAATCATGAGCGTATTAGTTAATAAAGACACAAAAGTATTGGTACAAGGCTTTACAGGTAAGAATGGTACATTCCATTCTGAGCAATCAATTGCATACGGTACAAAAGTAGTTGGTGGCGTAACACCGGGTAAAGGTGGTCAAACTCATATTGGTCTACCTGTTTTCAATACAATGCGTGAAGCAGTAAAAGAAACGGGTGCAAATGCAACATCAATTTATGTACCTGCACCATTTGTACTGGATTCAATTGTTGAAGCAGTCGATTCTGGTATTGAGTTAATCGTGGTGATCACCGAAGGTGTTCCAACCTTAGACATGTTAAAAGCGAAACGTTACCTTGAAACTTATGGTAATAATGCACGTTTAATCGGTCCAAACTGTCCAGGTATTATCACACCAGGCGAATGTAAAATTGGGATTATGCCAGGGCATATTCATCAACCAGGTAAAATCGGGATCATTTCTCGTTCTGGTACATTGACTTATGAAGCAGTTGCTCAAACGACTAAGCTTGGTTTAGGTCAGTCTACGTGTATTGGTATCGGTGGTGATCCGATTCCAGGTATGAACCAAATTGACTGCTTAAAACTTTTCCAAGAAGATCCACAAACAGAAGCAATCATCATGATTGGTGAAATTGGTGGTAGTGCGGAAGAAGAAGCTGCTGAGTATATTCAATCTAATGTGACTAAACCTGTTGTTGGTTATATTGCGGGTGTAACAGCGCCTAAAGGTAAGCGTATGGGTCACGCAGGAGCGATTATCTCTGGCGGTAAAGGTACTGCTGAAGAGAAGTTTGCTGCATTTGAAAAAGCGGGTATGGCATATACGCGTAGCCCAGCTGAACTTGGTTCAACTATGTTTGATGTCTTAAAAAATAAAGGCTTAGTTTAATTTAAAGTTTAAATTTTTAAGCTAAAAAATGGGAGCCAATCGGCTCCCATTTTTATTGGTTGTAGAGTATTGGTTGTCGCTTCTTGATGGTTAGCGTTTAATCTTGTGATCAAGATAAAGGAAATTTATATAAGATGGGTGATCTGTGATTAGCCTTTGACTAAACCACCATCCACAATCAAATTTTGTCCTGTTACAGCGCGTGACCACGGTGATAAAAACATCAGCACGGCATCTGCAAACTGCTCAGGTGTGGTGACTTCTTGTAAGGGCGTAGAGGCAGCGATCAAATCAAACACTTGATCAGGTGTTGCACTGCTGGCATCAGTCTTACGTAATAGACCACCTGAAAGCATATTTACATTAATGCCATATTGACCTAAATCGTGTGAAGTGGTGCGGGTAAAGGCCAAAAGTGCTGCTTTAGCCGCAGTATAATCATGATAGGGAACCACAGGATTCTGCACAAGATTGGTTCCAATATTGATGATTCGACCAAAATGATCTTTTTTCATATCTTCTAGTGCAGCTTGGGTGGTGTTTAAAGCGGCTTTTACTGCACTGTCCAATTGCTGTTGCATACTGTGCCAGCTCAACGTTTCAACTTTTGGACGTAGATCACCATCAAATTTAAATGCCAATAGCGCATTATTAATTACTGAGGTGATTGCATGTCCATAATGCAGTTTTGCCTTTTTAAACATCGTGTTGACTTGATCTGCATCAGTTACATCTGCTTTGTAAATAAAAACCTGTTCGGCATGTTCCCTAGCAAGTTGTTGTGCGGATTCTTCACTATTGAAATAATTCACTACAACTCTTGCGCCTTCACGAATCAAAGCATGGGTAATTGCAAGTCCTAAACCACGTGCGCCACCAGTCACTAGAATAATTTGATCTCGTATTTCCATGTTCAAATCAACTCATTTGATATCAATTTAATTTTAGCACTTTTATCGATCAGACTCTTCGATTGAGAGATGAGTTACAAAGTTTATCAATTGCACCGACTCAAGATGGAAAATATAAAAAATATCTAGAGGAATTTAAGCATCTTAGTGCATGAATTACATATGAATATTCAAATAATTAAACTTTTTAAATCCTATCGATGAAATGATGGCTCAGAATGATAGTGGATTGGTTTAACATATTGATCATATTATCTATAATTAAAATGATACGCATTTTATATTGGATGTGCTTCAGCCATTCTGATCTATATGTAGGCTACAATTAGGCTGAACATTTAAGTGACTTATAAACAAATAGAGGAGACAACCATCTTGTTTTATGATTGGTATAACTCCGCTAAAAATGATGAACTGATTAGACCGAACATGCGACCTATTTACCTGCTCAATTTAATGGTCATGTATATATTTTTTATAAATTCAAATGTTTATGCTTATGATGATCTGGCACCTATGCCAGGAGAGGCACAAAATCAAGTTGTGGAATATCAAGATGAATTATTAGGACAACCAGATCAATTGCAAGATGAGCAATTATTTAAAATTGAAAATCAAGAAAATAGCCTAAGTGATACTGAAATGATCACTGAGCGAAATGATATTTTTTTTGAACAAGATCAATTGCAAAAAAAGCTAGCAGTACAGCATGAGCATGAATTGGCAGATTATTCAATTTTAACCAATAAATTTTATGAAAATGAGCGTATTCGGGTGTTTAATTATACTGCTTATAATGTACAACAATTAAAGACATCATTGCTCAATCCTTCAAATGATAATCCTGCGTCAAGTGAGCTTTATCTTTCTTTTGGTTATGGTATTGAATTTAAGATCAATGCTTTAAACAAAGTGGGTTATGAATACATCTCTAGTTTTCCTTATGATCGTGGTCAATTATTGCGTCTGTTTTGGATTAGAACGCTGACCTATTAATCATAAATATCTTATCGATCATTTTTATTACCATGAAGAAATCATGGTGGAAATACTACAACTTGAAACATAAGCTTGTTTAGCACTACACATTAAAAGACTAACTTAAACAAAATGAGATGAAGAGGTGAGTCATCATGTTAAACAAAATTATTGTGTTGGGTGTAGTTGCTATTTCATTAACTGGCTGTATTGTTGCACCATTTGATGATGGTCATCGCGGTGGTCATGGTCGTTATGATCAGCGACATGATTCGGATCATCGCTGGGATCAGCGTCGTGATGGTCGTTATGACCGAGATCGCAATGATCGTGACTGGAATTGGAAAGAGCGTTAATTCTTTATCTTCAATATAAAAATGGGCAATGTATGCCCATTTTTTTTAATTAATTTTTATTTTTGTAGGGTGGCACTGTTGCACTTTACATTGAAAGTTTAAATATATTTGTGTAGGCAATACTATCCTTTTTTGTAGGGGATGCCACACGAAAGCAATACCCTAGATTATTTTTTTAAATAAACCTGCTTGTACTACACCAGCTTTGGTTTGTTTCTGTAATTGCCATGTTGAGGGTAAATTCAGTTGATTTAAGCCACGATCTGCTTCTACATAAATCAATGCTTGATCAGATAAGTATTGATCCGCTTTTTGAGCCAATTCATCCCATAAATTTAAACTATAGGGTGGATCTAAAAACATTAAATCAAACTGTTCATTTAAATTAGATAAGGCTTGTTGTGCTGTTTGAATTTTCAGCTGACAGTTTTCAGCTTTAAGCAACTGAATATTGTCTTTTAAAAATTTAGCTTGCGTGGCATTGGGTTCAATCATGATGACATGACGTGCACCACGTGAAAGTGCCTCAAATCCTAAAGCACCAGAACCAGCACAAAGATCTAAGACTTTGGCATTTTGAATATCCCACATCAGCCAGTTAAACAATGTTTCACGCACTCGATCAGGGGTAGGACGTAAACCATCGATATCAGCAAAAGGAAGAACTCGACGTTTCCATTCTCCACCAATAATACGTAATTGGTTTTTCACTTTATTATTCACTGATATCAGCCTCAGGTACAGGTGGAGGAGTGGTTTGAGCTGTGGTCGTATTATGACCTTGAGCTGGTATACGGTTTTGGCTAGCCGTATTGGTCTGTGTATTTGGCTTCGGTTTAGGTAAGGCATTTGGATCGGCTGCAAGTGAAACATCACCACTTGGCAGTTCACCCGGTTTGATGCCTGCTGTCATTAAGCCACCACTGACTTGATGGTTAAGCGGTACAATTGGATTCTTTTTGCGAGTCAGTAACCAGTAATCAAACACAGGACGAGCAATCTTGGCGGCAGAACCACCATGCTTACCATTTTCCCAAATCACAGCAATGGCAATTTCAGGGTTTTCAGCAGGCGCAAAGCCAACAAATAAACCGTGGTCTAACTGGCGTGCTGAAAGTGCAGCTTCATTATAGCGTTTGCCTTGGGCAATACTCTTGACCTGTGCTGTACCTGTTTTACCTGCGATTTGGTACATTGGTGTACGAATACCACGACCTGTACCTGTTTGAATAACATCAACCATTGCATCACGCATTTTAATCCAGTCTTCATCAGTACCACTGAAGTTGATTTTTCCTGTCGGGGCATTGAGTACTTCATGCTTTTTTGCCCCTTTGGATTCACGTAATACATGCGGTGTGACATGTGCACCATGGTTGGCGGTAATTGCTGTTGCCATCGCAAGTTGTAATGGAGTCGCGGTAAACGCACCTTGACCAATACTGACAGAAATGGTTTCACCTTTAAGCCATTTGCTTTTTCGGGTACGCATTTTCCATTCAGGACTTGGATATAGACCTGTACTTTCGCTTGGTAAATCTACTCCGGTTTTTTCACCGAAACCAAATTGGCGCATCCATTCATTCATGCGATCTATACCCATCTGGTAAGACAAGATATAGAAGTAAGTATCACAAGAAACCACAATGGATTTATGTAAGTTGACTGAGCCATGTCCAGTCTTTTTCCAGTCACGGAATTTATGTGAATCACCGGGTAAATGGAAATAGCCAGGATCGGAAATTGCAGTTCCCCAATCCACCGTCTTAAAGTGAATACCGCCTAAGCCTTCCATCGGCTTAATCGTAGAACCAGGAGGATAGGTTCCTTGGACTGCACGGTTATAGAGCGGTTGATCTAGGTTGTCACGCAAGGCTGTATAGTCTGCATGTCCAATACCTGTTACAAATAAGTTTGGGTTAAAACTTGGGCTTGACACCAGTGCTAATATTTCACCAGTACGTGGGTCAATTGCGACGATTGCACCACGACGATCTTTAAGCTGTTCTGCTGCAATGGTTTGCAGACCATAATCGAGTGAAAGATATAAATCATTGCCTCGAGTTGACTCTTTACGGCCTAAATGACGTAAGACATTACCATGTGCATCGGCTTCAATCGATTCATAACCAGGAACACCATGCAGTAAATCTTCATAGGATTTTTCTACACCAATTTTCCCGATCAGGTTGGTTCCAGCATAACTATCTTTATCAATTGCTTTGAGTTCTTTATCGTTAATACGACCCACATAGCCAATAACATGGGCAAATAGCTCACCATGTGGATAATAGCGGGTCATTTGTGTTTCGATATCAACACCCGGAAATTGAAACTTGACTTCACTAAAGCGCGCAATATCTTGTTCTGTTAGGTTTAGCTTTAAGGTGACTCGTTCTGTTTTTTTAGAGGCTTTAATCCGACTGTTAAAACGGTCAATATCTTCTTGATTCAGATTTAAAATTGGAATTAAACGCTTAACCGTATCATCTATATCTTCGACATCGGCTTTGCTGAGGGTTGCAGTAAAAACAGGGTAGTTATCTGCCAGTAAAATCCCATTACGATCATAAATATAGCCACGTGCTGGTGCGATAGGCTGGAGTCGAATACGGTTTTTATCTGATGCTTCACTAAATTCTTGGTGATGGAAAATTTGCAGATAAGCATAACGTGCAACCAGAAGGCACATAAAAAATGAAACAATACCAATCGCAAAAAAGACACGACTACGAAAGATGCGTTTTTCTTGTTGGACATTTTTTAGAGGAAACTGCTGCTTCATACGTCGTCGGCTTTAGTACTTAAAGATGGGTGAATTTAGGGGTCAAACATTTTACCCCAGATTGAGTCTTAAAAATTAAAAAACACAAATAACTCATCAAAATATATTTTAACTCAGTCTCTGCAACAAATTTGTTATGCCTTATAAAGGTCCGTTGACATTTCACCTGAAAAATACGCATCGTTGTAAACATAGAGGAATTGTCAACAGAGCCTATATGGATTTGACCTTAGCGACATTAAATTTATAGCGTTTTGTATATGAGTGCCAAAATAATTCTGTTAAAGTCGAGCCTTAAGGATAAATAGATTCGACCTAAGTTAAGATTAGGGATAATGGAGAAAATAATGAAAAAAATCTTTCCCTTATTAATGTTAGTAGCTGTCGGAAATTTCGCGCATGCTGATGTTAAAGATTATTTGCCAGATATGAAGGGAATTTTACCAGAGGCAAAGTTTAAGCCTGAAGATGCTTCTAAATGGAATATCGGTGCGGGTGTAACGCAACAGATGGTCCATGCGAATGGTGAATGGGTAAATCCTTATGGAATTGCGTATACTAAATTAGGTGTTTTTTATAATGGCGACCATGAGTTTGCTGGTCAAGTCGGCTATAGAATTCCTGTAGTATTAAATGGTAAAGATAAAAATGGATTCTATCTTGGGGTCTATGGCGGAACACTTAAAAGTAAAAAAGTGGACGGAAGTGATGAAGTCCAATATGGTGGTGGTGCCGATTTATCTTATGTTTTATTGAATAAAGAGCGTATAAGTACATTTAGTGTGGGGATGGGTGCAGGTAGTGAACTTCATAATAAAAATGGAGATATGGTCCTGGAAACTCGTCCACAAATACAATTTGCTTATACCTTAAGTGTCGGGTTCTAAAGTTTTTATGATTTTATCCATATCCTTCGACCGCAAATAGAAATAAATACGAGAGTCATGCATGTTGGAATACGTTAATGGTTTGTGGCACGCTTTTACAGCTCGACCTGATCATCTTGCCATTTTAAGTATCATCCCAGTGACAGCCTTTGTAACGTGGGCACACGTTTGGATGGCACTGAAAATGGTATTTTATCCAATCACGTTTTGGGGGTTTCATATTGGTCCCTTACCCGTGGGTTGGCAAGGGATTGTGCCACGCAAAGCTGGGCGAATTTCAGGCATCATCACAGACAATACATTATCCAAACTGGGTTCTTTGCGTGAATTTTTAGATGCAATGGACCCTGAAGATATGGCTCGGATTATCGGTGAACAAGTTGGTTTTGAGCTTGAGCATTTGATTGATGAGGTGATGTTAGATCGTAATGCTGTTTTGTGGGAAAATTTACCTTATTCGATTAAACGTCGAATTTATGGTCAAGCGCATAAACAATTGCCGGGTGTCTTAAGAGAACTCGTGACCGAACTGACCATGAACGTCGAGTCACTGGTCAATATGCGGGATATGGTCGTGACTCAAATGGAAGGCGATCGCCGTTTGATGGTCCGTATGTTTTTAAAAGTTGGGCAAAAAGAAATTAACTTTATTTGGCATATTAGTGCTGTAATCGGGAGTTTCTTTGGTATTTTCCAAATGTTTGTGTATGTCTTTGTACCACAACATTGGACGGTACCTTTCTTTGCAGCCGTTTGGGGCTTTTTAACCAACTGGATTGCAATCTGGATGGTTTTCAACCCAGTAGAGCCACATTACGTACGCTATCCCCAATTTTTTGAACGGACAAAAGATCGAAAATTTCCATGGATTAAACCTGTTATTCCAAGAATTGGCACTTATAATGTTCAGGGTGCGTTTATGAAACGCCAAGAAGAAGTGTCAGATGTTTTTGCAAGTGTCGTGACTGAAGATTTGATTACGTTAAAATCAATCATGACTGAAATGATGTATGGTCCTAAGAAAGAAAAAACCCGTCGTATTGTAAAGCGTCATATTAACGAAATTATGGAAACTCCATTGGTTCGGACCTCTTTACAATTGTCTTTAGGACTAAAAGAGTATGCAAAACTCAAGACAGACTTGATTGATCGGTCAATTGAAATTACGATGGTGCCTGTTTGCGACCCTGCGTTTAATGCGAGCCGTGCACAGAAAATTTTTCAGATGTTTAAAGAGCGGATTAGAGAGTTAACCCCAAAAGAGTTTCAAAACCTGTTACGTCCTGCATTTCAGGAAGACGAATGGATTTTGATTGTACTCGGTGGTGTGACTGGATTTTTTGCTGGTCTAATACATTTATTTGTGGCTTTCTTATAAATTTGATGCCATTACGATGATAAGTTTTAATTTGTCATGGCAAACGGTATCATACATATTGTTTTAAATGAGGATGTTTTTTTATGCGCATTATATTACTCGGACCACCTGGAGCAGGTAAAGGTACACAAGCTCAGTTGATCTGTAAGCGCTACAATGTCCCACAAATTTCAACCGGTGATATGCTCCGTGCTGCAATTCGTGAAGGTACTGAATTAGGTCTTAAAGCTAAAAGTGTAATGGAATCAGGTGGTTTAGTATCTGATGAGCTTATTATCGGTTTAGTGAAAGAACGTATTGCACAACCTGATTGTGTAAATGGTTGTATTTTCGATGGTTTCCCACGTACGATTCCTCAAGCTGAGGCTTTAGAGAACGAAGGGATTAGCATTGACCATGTGATCGAAATTGAAGTACCAGACGAAGAAATCGTAAAACGCCTTTCTGGTCGTCGTCAGCATCCAGCATCTGGTCGTGTTTATCACACGATTTATAACCCACCGAAAGTGGAAGGTAAAGATGATGAAACTGGCGAAGATCTTGTGCAACGTCCAGATGACGAAGAAGCAACGATTCGTAAGCGTTTAGGCTCTTATCATAATGAAACTGAACAGCTTGTTGGTTTCTATCAAGGACGTGCAGCTTCTGGGGAAAATGCACCGACTTATAATAAATTGAACGGTTTACGTCCAATAGAAGATGTCCAAAAAGATTTATTTGCGATTTTAGATAAATAAGACCGCATTCAAAGCATTTTTTTAAGCTTTGACAATAACAGAGACCTGATTCATATTAGGTCTCTTTTTTTTTGCAAGAGTGGCGTAGAGAGTGAAGTTTGTATTAATTGCCTTGGTCATTTTGAGTATATTGCTTCTTTTGGACTTATTGTATATGAGCTTTAAATTGCTACGCAAAGCACAAAAAGAAGAGCTTCAGCAACGCCGTGAAATGAGAAAATCAGGCAATTACCAAGTGCATCCACAGGTAGCTGAAGAGTGGAAACGGCTTGAAAACTTAAAGAAAGATTTGGAAAATAAAAAGTAAAATAAACAGGGAGATTCATGCAGAGGATAAATTAATCCTTATCTATCATCGCGCTTCATTCTTCCAAATTGATGAATTTAACTGATGAATTTGTATAATTGAGATGTGTAAACAATTAATTCTAAGTGTTTTGATTATCCGTCTACATGCTAAATTCACAGCATTCATATTATAAGAAGACTGTCCAAATGAAATTGATTGCCATAGCAGCACATCGTAGCGAATATTTAGAGCCTATTCATTTTTCAGAGGGGACTTTGCTAAACATAGGCGAAAAGTATCAAGGCTCGGAGAATTGGGACAATTGGTATTTCTGCACAGTCGACAATGGATTAGAGGGGTGGGTTCCTACTCAAATCATTGAATGGATCAATAAGCATCAAGGCTATGCAATCGCAGATTACACAGCGAAAGAACTCAATGTTGATCATGGCGATCTATTGCTTGGACAAGAACAACTAAATGGCTGGATTTGGTGTAGCAGATTATCTGATGATCAGTCTGGTTGGGTGCCCTTAGAGGTATTAAGTCAGATTTGATTGAGAACTATTTTAAGATGCTAGCTGCTTCTTCAGAAAATAACTTCCTTAGAAAAATGACAAAGCATGATCTTAATTAAACGATGATTATGCTTTGCTAAAATCTCTTGTTTATTCGCTACTTTGTTTTGACTTCGCGTGCAGCGCCAAACTCATATTTATCAGGCCAATTACAAACATCTGACACAATACATTCATTGCATTTGGGTTTACGTGCAATACAGCAGTAGCGGCCATGTAAAATTAACCAATGATGCGAGTCTATAATAAATTCTTTTGGAATCACTTTAATTAAACGATGTTCGACCTCAAGCACGTTTTTACCTACTGCCAGTCCAGTGCGATTGCCAAGACGGAAGATATGCGTATCTACAGCCATTGTAGGCTGACCAAAGGCGGTATTTAGTACAACATTGGCAGTTTTACGACCTACGCCAGGTAAAGCTTCTAAATCAGCACGATTGTCTGGAACTTGGCTATTGTGCTTCTCAATGAGAATCTTACAAGCTTTAATCACATTTTCAGCTTTGGCATTATATAAACCAATGGTTTTAATATATTGCTTTAAACCGTCTACACCCAATGCATAAATCTGTTCAGGAGTATTGGCGACAGGGAATAACTTATCAGTGGCTTTGTTGACACTTACATCTGTGGCTTGAGCCGATAAGGTAACGGCGACAAGCAACTCAAATGGGTTTGAGTAATTGAGTTCTGTTTTAGGATTTGGGCGTTGCTCACGTAATCGTTCAAAGAAAATCTGAATCTGCTTTTTGGTCATATTCTTTACAGTCATGATGCATCCTCTTGCAAAACAGATAACTGTTGAATCAATTCATTTAATTGATGTTGCTTATTTTCATCTGCTCGAACACTTAATTGTTTTTCTAGTTTTTTAATTTGAGTCCGCAGCTTAGCCAATTCAATGGTGGTTTTCGCATCTGTAACAATTGGATTTTTTATTGTGGGTTGGTTGATTTCAATGGTAGGTAAAGCCTGACTTTGCTGTGTTATTTGTGCAAAGAGTTCAGTGTCGATTTCTGCACGAACCACAGGGCCTTTACGATGGATGCGTTGCTTTTCTTCACGTTGAATATGTGCATAGTAACGACCACGTAAGTCATTTTGTTCTAAGAGACGTTGTTCGTCATTTGGAATAGGCTGAATGTCTTCAACTAAATCAATGCAATCTACTGGACAGGGAGCAATGCATAGTTCACAGCCAGTGCATAGATCTGTAAGTACAGTATGCATCAGTTTTCCAGAACCAATAATGGCATCTACAGGGCAAGCACTGATGCATTTGGTACAACCAATACATTCATCTTCACGAATAATGGCTTTCATGCGTTGTGGACGGCCATCGCTTTGAATTGGCCAGACACTTGGTTCAGCAATGAGTTTATTACGATTGAGTATATCCGCAAGCGCATCTGCAACAGGTTGCCCACCTGGCACACATTTATTGGCTTCTTCGCCTTTTTCTACAATAGATTTTGCATAAGGTAGACACCCATCACGGTGACCACAGAGTCCACATTGTGTTTGTGGCAAAATGGCATCTATTTGCTGAATGAAGGAAAGCGATGAATTCATGTGAATAAAACTTTAAAGAAAAATGAACAAATACTTGGTAAAAGCGAAGAATATTTTGCAATTTTAGCATGTTTTGTAGTGAAAATCTTTGCTCTAATTTGGAGCTAAAAATGCGCTAATTTAGATCAAAATATCGAATATTTTTTGGTTAAAAACGCCAACAAATTGACATTTTATTTGGGGGTGATTAGAAATTATCATATTGAATTTAAATATTATTTGAAAAAACATTTGAAAAAAGGTTGTGGATTATATACAAAAGGGATTAAATACTTTGCGCCAAAATTTATCATTTTATTAAAAGGGTTGACCTTTTTTGTATCATTTTCTGCTGAGGAATGAGCGTTGAAATATAATAGCCTGAATGACTTTTTAAATTACGTTAAAGCACGTGATCCAAATCAACCAGAGTTTTTACAAGCTGTGGAAGAAGTTATGACCAGTTTGTGGCCATTTATTGAGAAAAACCCAGAGTATGCTGAGCACGGTTTGCTTGAACGTCTTGTTGAGCCAGAACGAGCGATTCAATTCCGTGTTTCATGGGTAGATGACAAGGGTCAAACTCAAGTTAACCGTGCTTTTCGTGTTCAATATAATTCTGCTATTGGTCCATTTAAAGGCGGCATGCGGTTTCACCCATCTGTAAATCTCTCTATTTTAAAATTTTTAGGTTTTGAGCAGACGTTTAAAAATGCCTTGACCACACTGCCTATGGGCGGTGGTAAAGGTGGTTCTGATTTCGATCCGAAAGGCAAATCAGACGGCGAGATCATGCGTTTTTGCCAAGCATTAATCATCGAACTTTACCGTCACCTTGGTTCTAATACTGATATTCCAGCAGGGGATATTGGTGTGGGTGGTCGTGAAGTAGGTTACATGGCGGGCATGATGAAAAAGCTCAGTAATGACACTTCATGTGTATTTACGGGTAAAGGTTCATCATTCGGTGGTTCTTTGGCTCGCCCAGAAGCAACAGGTTTTGGTACAGTTTATTTTGCTGAAGAAATGCTAAAAACTCGTGGTGAAAGCTTTAAAGATAAAATTGTGGTGATTTCAGGTTCGGGCAATGTTGCGCAGTTTGCTGCAGAAAAAGCCATGTACTTAGGTGCGAAAGTGGTTTCATTATCTGACTCAAACGGTACAGTACATGTAAAAAATGGCTTTACTAATGAGCTTCTTGCTGAAGTGATGGAACTTAAAAACGTAAAACGTGGACGTATTTCTGAGTTTGCTTCAAAACACGGGTTTGAATATTTAGAAGGTCAACGCCCTTGGTCAATTCAGTGTGATATTGCATTGCCATGCGCAACGCAAAATGAATTAAATGAAGAAGATGCAGATGTACTGCTTGCCAATGGTGTAATCTGTGTTGCTGAAGGTGCCAATATGCCTTCAACACTAGAAGCTGTAGAAAAATTTGTAGAAGCAAAAATTCTTTATGCACCTGGTAAAGCATCTAATGCAGGTGGTGTTGCCACTTCTGGTCTTGAAATGTCACAAAACTCGATTCGTTTGGGGTGGACATTTGAAGAAGTGGATGAGCGCTTACATGCAATTATGAAAGAAATTCATCGTAACTGTGTGAAATACGGTACTCAAGCTGATGGCACAGTGAACTATGTAAATGGTGCAAATATTGCTGGTTTTGTTAAAGTTGCCGATGCAATGTTAGCGCAAGGCGTGTTCTAATCTCAGTTTGATTTTGAACTTAAAACCGATGCTTTTGCATCGGTTTTTTATTTGAGCGATTTAAAAAACAGCGACAAGCTTATTTGCTCGGAATGGTTTCAACAATTGAGTCGAGTTCATATTGGTATTGAGACTGATCAGCTGCAGGATTGGCAATTTCTGTGCGTTTGACCTTAATAATTTGAGTAGACTTTGAATTATGGGTAAAGCCGTCAATAGAGTCATAAAAATAACTCGCTTCTTTCTCAGTATAATTCTTTTGACCAGTTTCGCTCAATGTTAATTCACGGACTAAAAGACAGGTTTGTGGTGCAACACCAGTACAAGGTCGAGTTTCAGGACTGACCTCTAAAAAAATAATTTGTGGTTGAGTTGCTGTATTTGAAACTTGGGTCTCTATAGATGCAGGCGTTGGAACTTTTTGAGTTGTGGATTCTTGGCTACATGCCATGACGAGCAACGGTAAGAGTAGTGCAATGCTTAATTTGTGATTCATGATTTTACCTTTATCGATCTTGCTGTATTAAAAAATGAGCTTTGCTGCAATCACTATGGATTGTTAAGTTTCTATTATTGAGTGTATATATTCACTGCTTTTTTTAATTATTGTTCAATATTAGATGTTCTGCATCGATTAAAATAAAGATGCAAAGTTTAAGATAGAAATGTTTTGATAGTCTGATTGAAAAAGCATAAAACTGATTTAAATCTAGGTGTTTATAAATAGTTAAACAAAGAAAAGCTGAAGTTCAACTTCAGCTTTTCTATACAATTATTTTACAGTTTCACGTTCGATAATCATGTCTTGTACATAAGCGTATTTAGACTGATCAGCAGCAGGGTTTTTAATCTCATAACGTTTTACACGAACCACTTGGCGCTCAGCAGGGCTATGAGTAAAGCCTTCGATTTGGTCATAGAAATATGTCCAATCTTTATCTACTTGGGTTTTTACACCATTGTCAGCATATTTGATTTCGCGTACTTGTAAGCACTGCATTTTTCTTACACCAGCAGAACATTCTTTAGTTTCTGGGCCGATTTCTAAGAAAATTGTTTCACCTTGGCTTTGGTATTTAGTTTCAGGTGTCATTTTACCTGTAAATACAACTTTACCACCTGTCGCGTTTACCAAAGTAAGCGTTGGGCTTTCAGTGTTTGCTGTATCGAGTACAAATGCTGTTTTATTTGATTGGAACAATGCAGCAGCAAAACTTTCTTGTTTCATTAATTCAGGAGAACACATCATATTGGTTGATGCAATATTGCCTGTAACTAATAAACCGTTTTCAACTTTTGCACTGGTCATTAGTCGGTTACAGCCAGTCGCAACACTTAGACGTTGGTCTGCAAAATTAAGTACGATAGGTTGTTTGGTATCTGCTGGTTGATAAGACCATTGATAAGCATTTAATGTTTGCTCTGCATTACCTTGTTGTTGTAATACTTTCACAGCGGTATCACCCAATTTTTGAATATCGCCAGATTGGCAAGCCGCTAGGGCTAAAGGAAGTACAGCTAATGCTAAATATTTGAATTTCATATTCTATTCACGTTTTAAAAAACTATGCATAGGATAAACCATGAAACACTAAAAGATATGGATACAATTTATTAATTCGGTTTCAATATGTATCCATATAACTAAAAGTTAAACAATAATTAACAAATTGTTATCATTTCTGCTGAATTTTGATCAATCAGGTTCTTTAGTCAAAACGATAAATATCCATACCTAGCGCACCCATTGAAAAACTACTGTGCACAATACTAAAGCGATGGCCTGTACCCATGGCGAAAAAAAGAGGCGCAAAGTGCTCAAGTGTTGGGTGATTTTTCTGTAGATAAGGAATGCTATCCCATTCCAATACCGCATCATAATTACTATGGTTGAGTTTGCTCACCACATAATTTCTAAATGTAGATGCCCATTCAGGCACATTCTCATCTTTGCCGTTCCATGACAATTCTCTTAAATTGTGAGTGATACTGCCTGAACCAATCAATAAAATTTGTTTTTCACGGAGTAGGGCAAGTGCTTGACCAATTTGGTAGATTTGATCAGCATGCATATTCATCGGTAAAGAAATTTCAATGACTGGAATATCTGCCTCAGGATACATATGTAATAAAGGCATCCATACACCATGATCACGAGGTCGAGTACTATTTGCATGTGCAGGGAGGTGAGCTTCAGCCAAGAGATGTAGAATTTCTTCCGCCAATTCAGGATTTCCTGGTGCGGGATAGCGAATCTCATACAGCGCTTGAGGAAAACCACGAAAGTCATGCCATGTTTCAGGGCGTACACCTGTATTGACTTCTAAAGCCTCACTTTCCCAGTGGGCAGACATCACCACGATGGCTTGTGGTTTTGGCAAATTTAGACCAAGACGATGTAGTGCAGGACCGACTTGTTCAGGATCTAGCGCAAGCATGGGAGAGCCATGTGAAATGAATAAACCTGGGAGTGTTTGTAAGTTCATATCTTTGTGCCTAAATGATCATTAAATACAGCGTGAATTGCCCATTCTAGCTAAAATGTATGCTCTCAATAAGCCTTTTATTTCAACAGACTGTTTCAACAATGCAACTTTTGCCCAATTATATGACTAGCCAGCACGATGATACGGATGATTATGGTTAATACTCATCGCACGATAAAGTTGTTCAATCAGCATAACCCGAACCAATGGATGGGGTAGAGTCAGTTTTGACAGTGACCAGTGCCAAGCAGCAGCTTTTCGCACCGCTTCAGAATGCCCATCTGGTCCGCCAATGGCCAGTGCAACATCATAACCTTCAAGCATCCAACCTTTCATGGTTTCAGCCAGCTTTTCAGTACTAAATTCACGTCCGCCTACTTCAAGTGCAATCAATACTTCATTGTGTTTCAGTTGGCTGAGAATACTATCGCCCTCAATTTGGCGATATTTTAAAATATCTGCTTCGGAATCATTTTTGCCACGCTTTGCCATCGGGAGTTCAATAATTTGCGTCTGTACAAAAGGTTGGATTCTTTTGAAGTAATCCTCAAAACCAGTTAATACCCAAGCAGGCATTTTTTGACCAATGGTCAGAATACGGATTTTCATATTAACAATTTCTAACGTGGTAATTGCATCATTATAGCGCGATATTGGTTATTCTCAGGCGTACAACAAGAACTGAATGTCTAATTGCTGTTTTTTTAAATTATAGCTATACCAACACGCTTTTTAATTGGATTTATACATGCAAATAGCTTATCCAAATTTTTTAAATTTAAACTATCTTTTTATTATATTGCTCAGCTGTGGGCTTTCAACAGGGAGTGTCGCAGCAGAACAACGCTATGATCAGCAAGCTGAACCTGATCGTTTAAACAGTTATTTACAACAAATGATTCACCCCCAAGCGTTTCGAAATTATCAAAATATTCAAGAGCTCGATCGAGTTGCGGCATTCATTAAACAACAACTTGAACAGTTTGCGATTCCTTGTGAATACCAGCCTTATCAAGTCAAAGGCAAAACCTATCGAAATGTAATCTGTCACTTACAAATGGGTCATGCCAAAAAAGTGATTGTTGGTGCACATTATGATGTTTATGGGAATTTCAAAGGTGCTGATGATAATGCTTCTGGTGTGGTGGGGCTAATAGAGATTGCGCGAATTTTAGCAGCCAATAAGGCCAGTCTTAAACAGAATGTTGATTTTGTCTTTTATACATTGGAAGAACCTCCGTATTTCCGTACTGAACATATGGGGAGTTATATTCATGCACAATCCATTTTAAAACAAAAAGATCAAATTCAAGCGGTGTATATTTTGGAAATGATTGGATATTTTGACCATAAAAATGTTCAGGATTATCCATCGGGATTAGCTTTGTTTTATCCCAAACATGGAAATTTTATTGGCGCAGTGAGTAATTTCACTTCACGTGGTTTGGGCGAAAAATATTGTGATGCCATGAAAGCGTTAAAACGCCTTGATTGTCAAAGATTGATAGCGCCATCATTTGTACAAGGCGTGGATTTCTCAGATCATTTGAATTATTGGCGCTTCGATATCCCTGCTATTATGATCACAGATACGGCTTTTTTTAGAAATAAGCATTATCATACCCAAGAGGATACTGTTGAAAAACTCAATTTAAATAAGATGGCGGAAGTCATCAATGGTGTGGTGTATACAGTTTTACAAGACTGATATTTTTCAATCTGGTTATATCATTTGCTATTTTGATCAAAGGAGAGCTTATGCAATACGGTGCAATGCAATTGCTCTCGATGTGGATTAAGGATCGGAAAATACAGAATCAATCGGTACATACCTTAGATGCTTATTTTCGAGATGTATCCAACTTTATTGATTTTTGTTATGACAAGCAGATTGAGTTAAAACAAGTCGAAGCTGCAGATTTAAGAGAGTATGTAGCTTATCGGGTTGAAAAAGATCAGCTTTCGACCAGTAGTTTACAACGACATTTAACTTCAATTCGTCAGTTTATGAAGTGGGCCAAACAAGGTGGTTATTTAGAAATCAATGCCGCGGATGATTTTCAGATAAAGCGGCAAGCTCGACCATTACCAGGGATGATCGATATTGAAACGGTTAATCAAATCATGGATCAGCCCGAACCTGAAAAGCCAATCGAGAAGCAGTTGTGGTTACGAGATAAGGCTATTCTGGAATTGCTCTATTCCAGTGGCTTGCGCTTGGCAGAAGTGCAAAGTTTAACCATACGAGATATTGATTTTACCCGTCATTTATTGCGTATTACGGGTAAGGGGAATAAAACTCGAATCGTACCTTTCGGCTCTAAAGCGAGAGACAGTCTGATTGAATGGTTAAAAATCTATCGAATCTGGCAGGGGGAATTTAGCCCTGAATCTTTGGTATTTATTACTCAACGCGGCACAAGTATTAGCCCACGTCAGATTGAAAATCGAGTCAAATACCAAGCACTACGTGCAGGGGTAAATGTTGATTTACACCCACATTTATTACGTCACTGCTTTGCCAGTCATATGTTATCCAATAGTGGAGATCTGCGTGCAGTGCAAGAAATGCTAGGACATAGCAATTTAACCACTACACAGATTTATACCCACATCGATTTTGATCATCTGGCACAAGTCTATGATCAAGCGCATCCGAGAGCTGCTGCATCGAAAATAAAAAATTGACCTTGAATATAAGGCTTTATTAAGCGTTGATCTTTGTATTTTGTAGCGAATAGACCTGTTGAGAAGCACTGTTGGTTTTTTGATAAAATGCACAGTGCTTAAACACATTTAGCACAGAAAAAAGTCGAATAGATAATTGTTTTTAAAAATGCTCTCATGTATATCTAGGTTTGGTATTTATTCAATACATTTCTATTGATTCAATTTTGCAAAAAAATTAGGTCTTTCAATGATCCCTGAACTTGAACAAAAATATAAGCAACTGACTGACGCTCAAAAAGAAATTTTTAAGGGCTATGGCTTACGTCAAATTAAACATTTTGTAGAATTCAGCCTCCCCAAAATTGAGGCAACTTTACCGCAAGAAGGAAAAGTATTGGGTATCAATGCTGAGGGTAAAGTTCAAGCTGTAAATACCGCAACCAATCAGACCTATTTATGGATATCAGACCAACAATGGCAAGCGGCTCAAACAGTGTCTAATCATATTGACTTAAAAGAAGACTTTATTGAGATTTGGCAAGTGCTGGAGCTCAAAAATCAAGATTTGATTGATTTAAGCCATATTCATCGCGATTTTTTAGCAAGCATGGCGAAATAGTTCAATACTCAAATTGAAAATCTTGTTTTTGAATTCGATAGAGCTTCTCTTCATGTAGTGGATGGTGCTCATCAAAATCAGGATGTAGAAAGTCATGAGAAAAGCTCATTCCAATTTTTTTCATGACATTTTGCGAAGCAAGATTATGTTTAGCTGTAAATGCAACAATCTCTTGAAAATTCAGTTCTTCAAATGCAAATCTTAGACATGCTTGAGCTGCCTCAGTTGCATAGCCTTTATTCCAAAATTTTGGATCAAGTCGCCAGCCAATTTCTATACATGGTGAAAATTCAAATTTTGAGGGTTGTTGATGTAGTCCCACACACCCAATAAACTCTTGAGTTTCAATCAATTCAACGGCCCAAAGTCCCCAGCCTTTGATTTCGATTAAATATTTAATCTGATTTGCCAGTTCGTCACTTTGCTCACGATTTAAAATTTTGGGGAAAAATTGCATCACTTCAGGGTTTGCTGTGATTTTTGCAAATGCATCGTAATCAGAAGCTTGCCATTGTCGAAGTAAAAGACGATCTGTACATAATTCATAAATCATTTTTATTAAACATCCTGATCAAAGCACTGCTTAGATAGAAAAGGGCGATAATTGTTAACGCATTGCCTCAGTCATATTTGGCTCGATATGTAGATCTTTGTTTTACGATATAAAATTTTGCATCGCCCAAGATAACCCGCATATTGACCAGCGTTACAGCTTTGGATTTTGTATACGGTAAAGTACATGTTCAGCCAAAGCATGGTTTTTGTCTAAAGCAGGATGCATAAAGTTTTCAACATAATCCATACCAAGTCGTTGCATCACTTTTTCCGAAGCTTGATTCAGTACTGATGTGAAAGAAACAACCTGTTCTAAAGCTAATTTTTCAAATGCAAATGCCAAACATTGCTGAGCGGCTTCCGTTGCATAGCCCTGATGCCAATATTGTTGTGCAAATCGCCAACCAATTTCAACACAAGGAGAGAAAGCATATCTTTCCGCTTGATTGGCTAGACCCACAATACCGATAAATTGCTGATTTTCTTTTAACTCAACCGCCCAAAATCCCCAACCATATTTGGTAATTGAGTCTTGAAATCGATGTGCCAAAAGGTCACTTTCGTTTTTTGACAAGGTCGTTGGAAAATACCGCATAACGTCTGGATCAGCATTTAAATCTGCAAAAGCTTCAAAATCAGGAGCTTGCCATTGTCTAAGAATAAGTCTAGGCGTTTCTAATTGAACGGGGGGATTAAATGTTTTCATATTCACCAAATACGTATTTTTGAATTACAGATCTTCAAGGGGTAGCTGAAAGCTTTGTTTAATAATTTGACTTGGGACATCCGTTTTTACACTGGTAATACCATTCTTTTTGGTCAAATGTGTCGACTGAAATTTACGATAGCTTTCTAAATCAGGGACCACCACTTTTAACATCGCATCACATTCACCCAGAATAATATAACACTCCATGACCTGAGGCAGTTCTTTCATTGCTTCAATAAAGGTATCAATGGTTTCAGCATCTTGCCCTAACAACCAGATTCTTGAGAATAGCATCAATTGAAAGCCAATTTTTTGTGGATCCACCACTGTTGTATAGTTTTGGATAACTTTGGCTTCTTCTAAGAGTCGAACTCGTCTTAGGCATGATGAAGGAGAGAGCCCAATCTCACGAGCCAGATCATTATTTTGGATTCGACCATTGGCTTGTAAAGCACGAATGATATTTTTATCAATACGGTCTAGCTTGATTAGAATAGTCTTAGATGAAATTTTCATAAATTAGAATTTAATTTGAAAAATAATCATCATTATAGAATATTTGAAATCCTATTTTAAGCATTTTAAAAGATACTGTTTTCTTCTCGTAGTCAAACTTCAGAAAGGGAAAAGAGATGTCTGTATTTGTACTTTTTGCCTTAACGGTACTTCCGTTAATTTTCACACCAGGACCAGATATGTTATTTATCCTGTCACAAGTGATAGGTAAAGATGCGAAAGCAGGCATGATGGCGACAATCGGTATTTGTTCTGGCTATCTGGTTCATTCGATTTTGGTTGCGCTTGGCATTGCCGCAATTATTGTTTCATTCCCAGTATTGTTTGAGACGATTCGATATTTGGGGATCGCCTATTTATTGTATTTAGCATTTCATTTGATTAAATCAGTATTTAGCCAAAAGACATTACGTATTGAGCAGAAAGCGGTTTCAAATCCTATTCGCAAAGGCTTTGTTACGGCATTGTTGAATCCAAAAGGCATGTTGATCTATTTTGCGATTTTGCCACAATTCATCGATAAATCAGGTAACACCGTGTTTCAAGGCTTAGCCTTGTCAGCAATTTTTATTGCTTTGATATTCTTGGTGTATTGTGGTTTGAGCCTTTTGATTGCTCAATTGACCAAAGAGCAGCACATCAATGAACGTAAGCAAAAATGGATTGATGGTGGTTCAGGGACTTTGTTGACCATTGCAGCTGCATGGTTATTGGCAAATTAATCCAAGCAGAAACAAACGGGTGATTCTGAAAAGAAGCCCGTTTTTGCATATTTAGTATTTTGTTACAAGTTTAATGCCAAAAAGTTCACAAATTTAATCAATAAACATACTTAGAAAAATTGCTGAATCTGTCTAAAATGACAGAGCGTAGCAGTATCGATGAAAGGCTAGTGTCATCCCTTTGATTGATTGATAATTTATCTTAATTCTTTTGATTATTTATACAGAATCAATACAAATAATGTTATTTATCAATATATAAATATTGTCGAAATAGTAGCCTTACGTGTCTAAGTTAAATTATTTAGAAAAAATGTGAACTGTACGTTCAAGCTTTTTTATGACTTTTTACAGTAGTTTTGCGAATTGTGACTTGACCGAAATGCCAATCACATTGCAAGATAGGACACCTAAATAATTTTAAATGAAGCGTTATTATAACTCTTCTTAACATTTACTTTTGCTAAAACAGCCGAGGATTACATGAAGGCTCTTGTTGCTGTAAAACGTGTGGTTGATGCCAACGTTAAAGTTCGCGTTAAACCGGACAATAGTGGGGTAGACCTTACTAACGTTAAAATGTCAATTAACCCATTCGATGAAATCGCAGTTGAAGAAGCGGTTCGCTTAAAAGAAAAAGGAACAGTTTCAGAAATCGTTGTTGTTTCTATTGGACCAAAAGAAGCGCAAGAACAAATTCGTTCTGCTATGGCGCTTGGTGCAGACCGCGGTATTTTAGTTGAGGCTGATGACAGTCAACTTGGCGCTTTAGAAGTTGCTAAAATCCTAAAAGCTGTTGTTGAACAAGAACAACCACAACTTGTGCTTTTAGGTAAGCAAGCAATTGATGACGACTCTAACCAAGTTGGTCAGATGTTGGGTGCTTTACTTGGCGCTGGTCAAGGTACATTTGCTTCTGTAGTAACAGTAAATGGCGATAAAGTTCAAGTAACTCGTGAAGTTGATGGTGGTTTACAAACTGTTGAGTTAAATACTCCAGCGATCATCACTACTGACTTACGTTTGAATGAGCCACGTTATGCTGCGCTTCCAAACATTATGAAAGCACGTAAAAAGCCACTTGATACGAAAACTCCTGCAGATTTCGGTGTTACAGCAACTTCTAAACTTAAAACAGTTAAAGTTGAACCGCCTGCAGAGCGTAAAGCTGGTGTACAAGTGAAGTCTGTAGACGAGCTTGTTGAAAAACTTAAAAATGAAGCGAAAGTGATCTAATACAGAAGGATAAAATCATGAGTATTTTAGTTATCGCTGAGCACGACAATAAGACACTTAACGGTGCAACTTTAAACGTTGTTGCTGCGGCTCAAAAAATCGGTGGTGATATCACTGTATTGGTTGCAGGTTCTGGTGCTCAAGCAGTTGCAGATGCTGCTGCGAAAGTTGCTGGTGTAAGCAAAGTTTTGCTTGCTGATGATGCAGCTTATGCAAACCAATTGGCTGAAAATGTAGCGAAACTTGTTGCTGAATTAGGTAAAGGTTATTCACATATCCTTGCTGCTTCAACAACAACAGGTAAGAACATCTTGCCACGCGCTGCTGCACTTTTAGACTCAAGCATGATTACTGACATCATTGCTGTTGAAGGTCCTAAAACTTTCAAACGTCCAATTTATGCAGGTAATGCCATTGCTACAGTTCAATCTGACGAAGCAATTGTTCTTGCAACTGTACGTGGTACAGCTTTTGATCCTGTTGCTGCTGAAGGCGGTTCTGCTGCAGTTGAATCAGCGGCTTCTACAGGTGATGCAGGTATTTCTAAGTTCATTTCTGAAGAAATTGTGAAATCAGAACGTCCTGAATTAACTGCTGCGCGTATCGTTGTATCGGGTGGTCGTGGTGTTGGTTCTGGTGAGAACTATCATAAAGTACTTGATCCTCTTGCTGACAAGCTTAGTGCTGCTCAAGGTGCTTCACGTGCTGCGGTTGATGCTGGCTTCGTTCCTAACGATATGCAAGTTGGTCAAACTGGTAAAATCGTTGCGCCTGATCTCTACATCGCTGTAGGTATTTCTGGTGCGATCCAGCATTTGGCAGGTATGAAAGATTCTAAAGTGATTGTTGCAATCAACAAAGATGAAGAAGCACCAATCAATGCTGTAGCTGACTATTGGTTAGTTGGTGATTTGAATACTGTTGTTCCAGAA
The DNA here is from genome assembly GCF_059422385.1 of Acinetobacter sp. GW821-FHT01E09. Lineage (NCBI taxonomy): Bacteria > Pseudomonadati > Pseudomonadota > Gammaproteobacteria > Moraxellales > Moraxellaceae > Acinetobacter > Acinetobacter sp. GW821-FHT01E09. Next base: position 3,299,358 of record NZ_JBWKWU010000001.1, on the reverse strand, counting down.
TTAGTTTCTAAACTTTAATTCTCGAATTAAGTTTCAAAAAAACGCACTTAGGGTTTCCTAAGTGCGTTTTTTTATTTTAGAAATTTATTGAATGCGTAGATGGATGGTGTGCACGGATAAATAAAGTCGTGATGGTGGGTTATTCTCTATTCGAATAAAGAAACTCTGAGTAGCTTCTCTCAGCAGTCCTTTTTATAGTCTAAATCAATTTAATAGCTCCTTTATTGTCATTTTTTCTCATAGGGATAAAAAACCTTGCAAAACTCATATGATTCGCGCTACACGATCTTTTTTTGATTTATAAAAGTGGTTTTAAATATAAGCTGTCATAAAATAAAAACAGTGATCAAAATGCTATTTTCATTTTTTCTGATCTTAATTTTTATGTTTAAGATGCTGTATCTCGCGTGATTATTTTATCAATAAGTAGTTGATGTAGGGAGATCAATGCTTTGGCGAAAAGAACAAGAGAGAATCAGTGGATAAATACCTTGAAGTCCAATTTTAAACCCGATAAGATCAAAGCATAAACACAATTAAATTTTCCATCGTATACTGGCGACATACAGAAAATTCCAGTGTAAATCAGCTGTTACAGGCATAACATTGTATTTAATCCTGTAGTGTCTCTTGACCATTCTTTTAATTCTATACTTGTTGGCGCGTTAGACTGGCTGATTCTGTCGTTTTAAATCCTTGCGCTTTTCCATTATTGCTCAATTCCTTATCATCTCACCTAGAATAGCTATAAATATGAAGTGTCCTAAATGTTACGCTGAGAATATCAATGAAGCCATGAAATGTGGTATTTGTGGTACTCGTTTAAAACATGTTAAACAGACCAACAATTTAACAGGCAATAGCAATGTTGAATTTTCTGTACGCCGTGAAAATAAGCAAGAGCAGTCAAATCCCACACATAATATAAAACCTCGTCAGACTCCGCCGAATAATGAAACAGAAAGCAATCAGCATACATCTGTAGGTGATAAGGCGAGTGCGTTACTTGAATCATGGCAGCAGAGAGTCGCAAATACACAAAGAGAGTCGCAAAATCAGCCTAAAAAGAAAAATTTTAAAATTGTCTGGATACTTTTAGCTGTATTTATGTTTGGTCCCGCAGTGCTTGGCGTTATTTCAAGTGTGGTTATTCCTATCGTTATGTCTGTTATTGGGTCATCTAATCAAGATGAGGCTGCAACCACAGATGTAGCATTACCCGCAAGCGAAGAGGTGGTGTCTAACGAATACCAAGCACGTTATTTTGATATGCAAGCTTATCAAGCGCGTTTGGCACAGTATTATGATGTCAAGCATCGTTTTGCGACGAGCCTAAAAGATATTGAAAAGTTTGAACAGACCCAGTTTAGTGATTTTATTTTTGATCAAATTGAAATCACACAACAAGGGATTTTAGTGGGTAAATTCACTGATGCGCCTGCAAGTCGAATATATATGGTTCCACAGCTGGAAAATAATCAAATTCGTGATTGGCAGTGTTATCGCGTAGCAATCAGTGATGATTTGCTGCAACACTGTGAATTGCTTCAGTCAGATCCATATAAATTATAGAAATTTACAACACTCTATATTTGGAAGTGTTTAGATTTTTTTGACCAGTGGGGTGGACTTAGTATCACTTTCTCATATTTTTTGCCATATCGGATTTTATATGGCAATTTTCATGTTTGAGTTGTTTTAATCGATCCGATACAAACCTGTTTGATGTGATTTATTTTTACTGATAAACATCGCAAAAATAGTGAATGAAGCACACCATTGAGTATGATTGGATAGATAAAAATAGGTCAGGTTTTGAGATAAAAATACCCAATCATTTATAAATTTAGCGATGCTTAATTGAGCGCCCAATCAGGCGATTTTTTATTGTCAATAAATCGTTAAAATTGTTTAAAAATACTACAAAAAATCATGATTATAGTGTGGTCGGATAGGCACAAAATCGCTTGGTTTTATGCTATAGTGTGCGACTGAATTTTAGATTTTGGCTCAACGCTTTTTGAGCTAAATTTTGACTAGCTAGATTATATAAATGAGCAGTTGCTGCTTGCACTGTTTGTAATAAGGAGTATGCATGAGCGTATCGGAAATTAGACCGATTGCCATTGAGGATGAACTAAAAAGCTCATATCTCGATTATGCCATGAGTGTTATTGTATCTCGTGCATTACCAGACGTGAGAGATGGTTTAAAACCTGTTCATCGTCGTGTGCTGTTCGCTATGCACGAGTTAGGCAACGACTATAACAAAGCCTATAAAAAATCTGCACGTGTTGTTGGTGACGTAATCGGTAAATATCACCCACATGGTGATTCAGCTGTTTATGAAACAATTGTTCGTATGGCTCAAGATTTTAGTCTACGTTATCAATTGGTTGATGGTCAGGGTAACTTTGGTTCTGTCGATGGTGACAGCGCAGCAGCAATGCGTTATACCGAAGTCCGTATGCGTAAGCTCACCCATGAAATGTTGGCTGACTTAGAAAAAGATACAGTCGAGTGGGAAGATAACTACGATGGCTCTGAGCGTATTCCTCAGGTTATGCCAACACGTATTCCTAACTTATTGATCAATGGTGTGACAGGTATTGCTGTCGGTATGGCGACCAACATGGCGCCACACAACATGACAGAAGTAGTTAATGCATGTTTGGCTTATGCAAATAATCCGAACATCTCAATTGAAGGATTGATGGAATATATTTCTGGTCCAGATTTCCCTACAGGCGGCATTATCTATGGTAAATCAGGAATTGTAGATGCTTACCGTACAGGTAAAGGTCGTTTGCATATTCGTGGTAAATACCATTTTGAAGAAGACCAAAAAACTGGTCGTACGACGATTGTTTTCACTGAAATTCCTTATCAGGTCAATAAAGCAAGAACCATTGAACGTATTGCTGAATTGGTCAAAGAGAAAAAACTTGAAGGTATTTCAGAACTTCGAGACGAATCTGATAAAGATGGGATGCGTATTGCAATTGACTTAAAGCGTGGCGAAAACGCTGAAGTTATTGTCAATAACTTATTTTTAAATACTCAACTTGAAAACTCATTCAGTATCAACATGGTTTGCCTAGACAATGGCCAACCTAAGCTGATGAATTTAAAAGACATCATTGCGGCATTTATTCGTCACCGTCAAGAAGTGGTGACACGCCGTACCATGTTTGAATTACGTAAAGCGCGTGAGCGTGGTCATATCTTAGAAGGTTTGACTGTTGCTTTAGCCAATATTGATGAAATCATCGAAACCATTAAGACTTCTGCGAATCCAGCTGAAGCACGTGAGCGTTTACTTGCTGGCGAATGGGCGGGTGGAAATGTTGTTGCATTGCTAGAAAAAGCGGGTGCAATTTCAGTTCGCCCGGATGAGATTGAAGGTGAAGATCCAAGTCGTCCATTTGGTTTAGATGGTCAGCTTTATCGTTTATCTCCAGCTCAGGTTGGTGCAATTTTAGAATTACGTTTACATCGTTTAACCGGTCTTGAACAAGATAAGTTACAAGCTGAATATTCTGAAATTTTAGCTCAAATTGCTGAACTTACAGCAATTTTAAATGATTTCAATCTTTTGATGAATGTGATTCGTGAAGAACTTGCATTGGTTCTTCAACAATATGGCGATGCACGTAAAACGGACATTGTTGAATCACGTATTGATTTCTCTCGTGAAGATTTGATTCCAGAAGAGCAAGTTGTTTTAACTGTTTCAAAAACAGGTTATGCAAAAACTCAACCATTGTCTGATTATGCTGCACAGCGCCGTGGTGGACGTGGTAAATCTGCAACTTCGATGAAAGAAGATGATTATATTCAACATTTAATCGTGACATCGAACCATGCAACTGTTCTGTGCTTTACCAATGTAGGTAAAGTTTATCGCTTAAGAGTATTTGAAGTACCTCAAGCGTCACGTGGTGCAAAAGGCCGCCCAATGGTGAACTTATTACCACTGGATGCAGAAGAGACCATTACAGCGATTCTTCCTGTAATCGATGCTCCGAAGAAATTTACTGAGCGTTTAACTGAGTTTAGAACTTTTGTCCGTGCCAACGTTGCTCAACTGCGTGAAAACACAATTATCGACTCACATTATGAAGCACTAAAAGCTGCGTTTGCAGAGCTTGGTGAAAATCCAGATGACTTATCAGATGCTTTACGTAAGCAACTCAAAGAAATTGGTATTGAGCTTTCTGCTTCTGATCTTGATAATGAATTAATTGCTGAATTTGCTGAACGTGTAGAAAGTGTACGTAAAAACTTCTATGTATTTATGGCAACAGCATCAGGTACAGTAAAACGTGTTGAATTAGAGCAGTTTGGTAATGTTCGTTCAAATGGTTTACGTGCGATTGAGTTGAAAGAAGAAGATACTTTAATCGGTGTTGCAATTACTGATGGTGAACAGCAAATCATGTTGTTCTCAAATGAAGGTAAAGCAATTCGTTTCTCTGAAACTGATGCTCGTGTGATGGGTCGTACTGCGAAAGGTGTTCGTGGTATGCGTGTGGCATTGGCTGCGGCACAAACAGAAGAAGATGTTGAAGTTGATGTAGATTCAGATGATGAAGATACTGCAGATTCAAATACCAATGTGGTGAGTCGAATCGTTTCGTTAGTTGTTGTACCAGAAACTGGCGAAGTGTTATGTGCTTCTGCAAATGGTTATGGTAAACGTACACCAGTAGATGACTTCCCAACTAAAAAACGTGGTGGTAAAGGTGTTATTGCCATTAAAACATCTGAACGTAATGGTGAGTTAGTGGGCGCTGTTGCCATCGATGAATCTAAAGAATTGATGTTGATTTCTGATGGTGGAACACTGGTTCGTACCCGTGCTTCTGAAGTAGCGAGAACAGGTCGTAATGCCCAAGGTGTCCGTTTGATCCGCTTAGGTAATGAAGAAGTCTTGGTCGGTGTGGTTGCAGTTGAAGCTGTCGAAGCTGATGATGAGATTATCGATCAGTTAGACGCGATCGAAGGCGAGACTGCTTTAGATTCAGAGAATTTAATTGATTCTGAAAAATTAGTTGATGATGAAACTGTTATGGATGAAGGTGAAACTGAATCTGATAATACTGAATCTGACGAGTAATTTTTAGAGAAATAAGAAGAGCGCTTAGGCGCTCTTTTTTTGTATTCTGATCAAGCTTATAAAATCTACAGTTCTGATTAAATCTTATCAATTGAGCTAACGATACATAGCTTTTTTCTAACGAAACCAAATAAAAAATAAGTAAAAGTAAATATGAACAAAGCTATAATTGAGGTTTTGAATATAAAATAATATGCTTAAATTGATCTACTATGTTCCAGAATCACACCTTGAAGCTACCAAACTTGCAATTTTTCAAGCAGGAGCGGGTGGTATTGGTGATTATGAACATTGCGCTTGGCAAGTGTTAGGAACAGGGCAATTTAAACCGTTAAGCGGTGCAAAGCCTTTTATTGGTGAGTTAGATCATTTAGAGCAATTGCCTGAATGGCGAGTGGAAACCATCGTTCCTGAACACAAGGCCAAACAAGTGGCAATCGCTTTAAAAGCAAGTCATCCTTATGAAGAACCTGCTTTTGAGTTTATTCAAATGATTGATATTGAATAATAGTTTAAAAATCTCAACCCTCTTCTGAACAAAGAGGGGGGTATTGATTAGCTAAAATTAAACTTTTTGAATAAACAAATCACGATCAAAACGGTATTGTGGGAAGAATACGCCATCTTCAGCACGTTCACCGGCACTAATCACCATGACTGGAAACTCTTTATCTCCTAGATTGAGGATCTTGCGAACCAAAGGTTCATCAAAACCTTCCATCATGCAACTGTCAAAACCATAAGCACGTAAAGCCAATACCAAGTTTTCACAAGCCAAGGCTGTCGTTTTACTGGCCCAAAGCTTTGCATCAGCTGGGTTAAACGCAGTCACAGGGAGTTGTTTATCTAAAGTGCGTGCAACTTTAAAAGCCACTTTTTTAAAGTTACCTAAAGCATTCAGATAACCTGTTTTATAGTTATATGCGATAAATTTATAATATTGTTTTACTGCTCTTGGCGCTTCAGGCATGGGGAAATGGGTTAAATTGTTTTTTGCCATTTCATCAATACGGTCAATACGTGCCACACATACAATCAGTTCTGCTGCTGTTTTTGCTGATAATTGGCTTAAACAAGCTTTGACTAATTTTTTCTTTTTCGCTTGAGACTGAACCACATAGAACGTCCAAGGCTGTAGATTTGATGAGTTTGGTGCCAATAAAGCCAAATCTAAACAAGCATCTAAAACATCGGCAGGAATTTGCTTTTCAGTGTATTTACGTACCGAGCGACGACTTTCTATGACTTTACGGAAATTTTCAATATCGATATCTTGTGGAGCGGGTTCATAATAGCGCTTCTTGGTCGTTGTATCTTGTGACATGATCTTTACCCATAATTAAATGAACTGTTTTATTGGATTCAAAATGACCAAAGCCACTGAATAATACTCATGCAGTGGCTTTGCTCAGATTCACTCAATTAATTAAATTGCGAGAAATTTGGCTTACGCTTTTGCATAAATGCAGCAACGGCTTCAGCCATTTCAGGTGATTTAACGCGTTGCATAAAGATCACAGCTTCATCATCCACGCATTGAATAATCTCTTCAAGATTATGTTTCATTAACGCTTTGGTTTGCTTGATTGAAGCCAATGGAAGTGCTGCAAGGGTTTGTGCTTGATGTAAAGCGTGACCATATACATCATCTTCAATACTATTGATTAAGCCAGCATTGAGTGCTTTTTCACTGTTAAATTTTTGCGCAGTTAACAGCAATTCAGCCGCTTTATGATATCCCGCTTGTTGAATCAACAGTTTGCTTGAAGCACCCTCTGGAGAAAGTCCTAAGCTGACAAATGGAATTTGGAACAGGGCTGTATTGTCTGCATAAACGAGGTCAGCATGTAAAAGTACTGTTACTCCGATCCCAATCGCTACACCGCGGACTGCACAGATCAATGGTTTAGATAAACGTGCAGCAGATTTTAATAATACAAATGGAGGGCCATCACCTTCTTTACCTTCAAGTGGTTGTTGAATGAAAGCCATAAAGTCTTTCATATCATTACCCGCACTAAAGTCAGCATCTGCACCACGTAAGATCACCACACGAACATCACGATCTTGATCAGCTTCATCTAAGGCTTTTGCAATCCATAGATACAATTCACCATACAGTGCATTTTTTGCTTCTGGTCGATTAATTGCTAAAGTCAGTACACCATTCTCTAAATTTGCGTTTAAATGTTGATGTGGCTGTTGAATACAACTAAGTGTCATCGTACTATCCTTGCTTTAAAATTTAATTGGATTTTATGCCCTCATTATGTCGCATATTTGAAATTCTGTTGCAACTGATGAGTTCATAAAAAATTACTTTTATGACTTATAAATTTGATTATCTTGTTTATATTGGACGTTTTCAGCCCTTTCATCTCGCGCATATGCAAACCATTAAAATTGCATTACAACAAAGCCAATATGTAATTTTGGCCTTGGGTTCTGCGCAAAATGAACGGAATACTAAAAATCCTTTTCTGGCATCAGAACGGGAACAAATGATTTTGTCTAATTTTTCTGAAGCGGATCAAAAACGAATCAAATTTGTACATGTTATTGATGTTTATAATGATACTAAATGGGTGGAACTGGTTAAGTCCTTGGTTAATGCTACTGTTCTAGAGACCGATAAGATTGGCTTAATTGGTCATTTTAAAGATGATTCATCTTATTACTTAAAACTATTTCCAGAATGGCAAATGGTTGAACTGGATAGTTTAGTCGGCTCTATTTCTGCGACCCCGTTACGTGAAGCGTATTATCGTGGTGAAATTTATCAGGTCGAATTTCCTTTGGGCACAGCGGAGTTTTTAGAGAAATTTCAAAAAACGGAAATTTACCAACAATTAAAGTACAAATACCAAACGCAAGACAAATCAAATCTTTAATGTTTTTTGTGTGCATTGCAATACACTGAATAGAAATATATAGAATATGAATGGAGTATTGCATGCAGTTTAAATCAGTCATTATAAATGGGGCGTTATTGGGTAGCTTTGTTATTTCGATTTCAAGTTATGCCGCGTCTTGGACATTGACACCCAATAGTGATGTTGGATTTCATATCGACTCATTGGGTATGAACATCGTCAAAGGGCAATTTAAGCGCGTTAATTCTGCCCTTAATTTTGATACGAGCGCTCCGCAAAATGCATCTACTGAATTTGTGATGGATGTAAATAGCCTAAGTATTAATAAATCTTCCTTGAAAAATATGATTATGGGTGAAGACTTATTCTATGCTGCTAAATATCCTTCCGCTTCTTTTAAAAGTACGGCATTTAAACCGCTTGCTAATAATAAGTATCTAATTTCAGGTAATTTAACCTTGCGGAATGTGACTAAGCCTGTAACTTTTAATGCGACAATTAAACCCAATCTAAATAATCCAAAATTGCTGGATTTTAGCTCTACTACAGTCATAAAGCGTAGTGATTTCGGAATGAAAAAAGCTGTGGGTGGCGTTGGAGAAAAAGTGAATATCCAAGTGTCTGGGCAGTGGAAAGCACAATAAAAAACAGCCGAGATAGAAAGGGGCAGGGTGCGTTATTTTTTTAATCTCATCGTTATTTCGAGCCTGTTTTTTGAGTCTAATATTTTAGATGTTCAATTAAAAAATCAATGAATAAGCGGATGTGTCGTTGTTCATATTTATTCTTAGGATAAAGCAGGGAAAATTGCCGTTGAGTACCTGAATATTGTTGTAGGACTTCGACCAGCTTTCCTTGTTTTAAATCATTTTCAATAATAAAACGGCAGGTTTGCAATAGACCACCACCATGTTGAGCTAAGGTAATGGTGGCTAAAATATCTTCACTGCAATTCAAGTGTCCTTGCGTTTGAATCTCTATAACTTCATTTTCAATGAGCATAGACCAAGGCACTTCTTTTCCTGTGCTGGGTAAGATAAATTGAATACATTGATGATGTTGTAAATCGGCAATCTCAGTAGGTGTGCCATGTTTCTTTAAGTATTCAGGAGAGGCGACAATCAGTAAGTCGGCTTTTTCTAAACAACGAGCAATTAAATTGGATTCAGGCACATTACGCCCCCGAATAGCAAGATCAAAACCTTCGGTAATGAAATCTACATTTTTATTGGTGAGCTGTATATCCAAGTTAATTTCAGGGTAAAGCTGCTGGAATTTAGGTAACAGAGGTAGAACTCTAAAGTGACCGAAAGGTGTTGGTAAACTCATCCTGATTATTCCAGAAGGTTGAGCTGATTTATTTTTTAATCTTAATTCGACTTCAGCAATTTGTTTGAGGGCCTGCTGACACTCTAAAAAATATTCCTCACCCGCTTGGGTTAAACGAACATTGCGTGTTGTTCGATTAAACAGTTGAATCCCTAAGCGACCTTCTAAACGAGCAATGGATCGGCTTACCGCTGCGGGTGTTAAACCAGCTTGATAGGCAGCCTTGGAAAAACTTCGTTGTTCTGCAACGAGACAAAATATTTCAACACTACTCAACATTGTTCGTTTGAATGTTGTGTTCATTATATACACCATGTAATAACTGAATTGATATTATGAGTATTTATTGTTCATGATGTTAAGAATAGCATGAAGTTAAAGCAACTTAAGGAATAAGCAGATGCAACTTTTTTACACAGCGGGTGCATGTTCACTTGCGCCTCATATCGTATTACAAGAAATTAACCAAGATTTTAATTTAGTGAAAGTTTCTTTTAAAAATCATCAGACAGAACAAGGTCAGGATTTTTTGAAAATTAACCCGAAAGGTCAAGTGCCATTTTTAATCAGTGATGATGGCTTGCATTTGAGTGAGGGTGCGATCATTAGCCAGTATTTGGCTGAGGTTGCTAAACGTAGTGATTTATTACCTACATTTGGTGATTTAAAGCGCTATAAAGTATTGGAGTGGATGAACTACATTAGTTCGGAATTACATAAATCGTATGCACCATTTTTTCAAAAAGGGTTTGATGATACGAGTAAAAATATTTTTAAAGAGAAATTATTAAAACAATATACATGGGTCGACGAGCAAATTCATGATTCAGAAAATCTGTTGGGGCAAGGATTTACCATTGCAGAGATTTACTTATTTGTTGTGACTCGTTGGGCAACATTGATCAATTTAGACTTAAGTCATTTGAAATCTTTACAGGCTTTTATGGCGCAAATGCAACAACATCCATCTGTACAAAAAGCCATGCAAGCTGAAGGTCTTCTCTAGGAAAAAATCCAATGCCGTATGTTTTATAAATACTGAGTAAAACTACGGCAGCTCTAAGTTTGAAGTATGTGATTGAAGCAAAGTATTTCCATGATGTTTTAACACTACTTTATAGCGAAAATCGTGGCTGGGTTATTCTAAAAGTTTTTCGCTATACGTATTAAGATAAGATACTTTAATTTAGGATGGTCGTAGCTCTATAAAGCTTAATCCAGAATAGATTGAGTATTACTAATTAAATCCAATGTGAGTTTTTCCAGTTGCTTAGATTGTTGTTTCCAATGATGCCAATATAGATGTAAATCGGTTCTTGCTTTGGGCATGATTTCAAGCAATTGTCCTGTTGCTAATTCTTTTTGAATTTGCATTTTAGGTACCATGCCATAACCCAAATCGAGCAAAATCGCATCTACAAAAGATATTGCAGAAGGAATAAAGTGGCATGGATAGCTGCTTGGCATCAAACCAAAAACGTGTTGTAAAACTTCGGCATGTACATGGTCTTTATCATTAAAAATAACAGCTGGGATATGCCGTAACGTTTCACGTTGAATACCATGCTGAAAGTAAGTGTGAATAAAATTCGGTGTAGCAACCATCCTATAGCTCATTGTACCTAAATGAATCGCCTCACAGCCTTTCATAGGTTTTGATTCGGTCGAGATACAGGCATTGACCAATCCCGCTTCAAGAAGGTGGTGGGTTTGGGTTTGATCATCAATTTTTAAGTCTATAACAATTTTTTCTGTGAGTAAGGTGTGTTGAATTGTGGGTAATAGCCACGTCACTAATGAATCGGCATTAGTGGCGATATTTAATTTAAAAAATTGTGATTGTGAACTTTGTCCTTGAAGATTCTGAATTAAATTTTGTTCCATCAAGCGATGATGTTGCAGGAAAAGTAACACTTCCTGACCTGCTTGAGTAACTTTACATGGTCTTTCTCGAATGATCAGCACTTGCCCTAGTTGTTTTTCCAAAGTTTGTAAACGTAGCGTTACCGCTGATGCTGTGATATTCAAACGAATCGCAGCTTGTTCAAAGCTACCTGTTTCGGCAACTGCTAGAAATGCTTCACTATGCTTACTTTGTAACATGCTGATCCTCAAAAAATTGGGCGTTTTTTATATAAAGATATAAGTTATTTAAAAAAAACCACATCAAGAATAACTAAGAAAAACTTAGCTAAGATGATATTTATTTAGAAATACTCATTTAAAGAGATAAGTTTGGATAATAGCACAGTCCATTCAAAACTTTAAAAGTGTAGTTTTAAAATGTTGCAAAGTTATATGCAGGGGTTGGCTGTTGGGTTTAGCTTGATTATTGCAATTGGCGCTCAAAATGCTTTTGTACTCAAACAAGGTTTAAAAAAGCAACATGTATTTTGGGTTTGCGTGGTCTGTGCCGCATCTGACTCGATTTTAATTTTATTGGGTGTACTGGGATTTTCTAAAGTCATTCAAACGCATCCAGAGTTTGTCGATTGGGCAAAATATTTTGGAGCAACGTTTTTATTGATCTATGGGGCGCAACATTTTCTACAAGCTTTTAGAACATCGACAGGTTTAAAACCGAGTGAAAAAAATGAATCCAAGCTGATGAAAATGCTTCTGATTTGTTTAGCTTTAACTTGGCTTAATCCACATGTTTATTTGGATACAGTGGTTTTAATTGGTTCTATATCGACAAAGTTTGAATCTACCGCGCTTTATTTTGCGATTGGTGCAGTAACAGCATCGTGGTTATTCTTCTTTAGCTTAGGTTTTGGTGCACGCTTTTTACTCCCGGTTTTTCAAAATCAACGTTCATGGCAAATATTAGATTTTATTATTGCATTGGTTATGTGGGGAATTGCAATCTCTTTACTGCTTTGATTGGTATTGTTGGATCAAGTCAGCGTAATGATCTTTTTCAATGTGAAAAAAGGGAACAATCTATATCGGGTTGGAGTATGTTCTCAATAAGAAGATTTAAAGTCCCTGGCACGTTTTAAGTCATGTTAACTTTAAAGCGAGTAGGGACTTTTGCAGTTAAGCTTTTTGTAGTGCTTTTAAGTCTTCTAAAACTTGTTCAGCATGTCCAGCAGCTTTAACTTTACGATACTCTTTAACCAGTTTGCCTTGATGATAAATAAATGTTGAGCGCTCAATCCCCATCACTTGTTTACCATACATATTTTTTTCTTTAATCACATCAAAGTGTTTACATAATACTTCTTCTTTGTCACTGATCAGATTAATGGTCAATGCTTGCTTCTCTGTAAAGTTTTGATGTGCTTTTACAGAGTCACGAGATACACCAATGATGGTGGTATTTAAAGCGTCAAATTGGTCTTTTATACAAGAGAAACCAACCGCTTGAGTGGTACAGCCAGGTGTAGAATCTTTTGGATAAAAATATAAAACTAACCAATCTGTAGAGAGCTCAGTGAGGTTGATTTCACCCGTCGTCGTTGGGAATTTCTGATTTGGAAGTTGTATTTGTTCAGTCATTGTTTGTCCTTAAATGCTGTTGTGTTTAAGTTCAAGTGCTAAAAAGGCATAATTTTCATGATAGAGAATATCACCTTTATTCAGTAAAAGCGGCTTTTTAAAAATTGGACCATCGATCAGCGTGGTATGAAATTCACCCGCTTCACCACATGGATCAATCCCACGTTCGATTAATTCATCCACAAAATCTGTTGTTAAAACTCTACCCAAATCTTCAACCCGCATACCGAGATTTAGGTTAATCGTCACAATGATGCTGACAAAACCCAGTTGAATAAATTCACCCACAATGTCGAGCCGTGGTTTTTGCCATAATGGCATACATAACTGCAATTGGCTTTGTTCACAGACAGATTGGTTCCATTGCGCATGTCCAATCAGATCAATATCACCAGTAACAAGGGCTTCTGCACCCAGTTGTTTGGTTTGATTGAGGAGATTTACAAATTGATGTTCATAGTCATTCCACGTGGCTGATGCTTTAAGTATAGGTAAACCAATCAGCTCTGCTTGGGCATCAATGATATCAAGCGGCATGGCATGAGAACGAGATCTTTGTCCATGTTCTTCTAGCATGACAATGAGAGCTACAGCTTGCCCACTTTGCAAAGCGTGATATAAAGCTAGGCTACTATCTTTCCCGCCACTATACGAAGCAACAAATTTTTGTTGCTGTATCACAGTATTCCATTGGTCCTGCATATCGTTTTGTATCATCCAATTGTAAAAAGAGCCTGCATGGGCAGGCTCTTTGCAACAAGAAGAAATTATTTCTTCGCTTGTGCTGCTTTCATTGCTTCTTCAGTTAAGGTTTTTAATTTACCTGTTAACTGAGGACCAAAACATGTTTGAAGGTCTTGGTTATTTTTTTGAACGAAAGCAAGTGTTGCTGGGCTTTTCTTTTGGTTAATGGCACTTTGAATTTGCCATTTTTGATCGTTGGTTAACTTACCATCAGATTCAACAGCACAGCTACAGTATTTACTTACTTCAGCAGAAGTTAATTTACCACCTTTAGCTGTTTCCGTTTTACACACGCCAATAAGTGCAGATTTAACATTTGCACTCTTATAGGCTTGTTGAACTGCATTTGATTCAGCAGCAAAAGCCGTAGATCCCATTAAAGCCGAAGCTGAAAATAAAGCAGAAAGAATAAGACTTGATTTTAAATTTTTCATAAACAGTACCTTGTTATTGCGGTATATAACGTGTTGGGTCTGCAATACCTGCATCCTTAAAACCTTCTTTACGAAGTCGACAGCTATCACATTTGCCACAAGCACGTCCTTGGTCATCTGCTTGATAGCATGAAACCGTTTGACTATAGTCTACGCCATGTTCGATGCCTAAGCGTATTATATTCGCTTTGGATAAATGTAACAGAGGTGTTTCAAATTTAAGAGGTTTTCCTTCTACACCGACTTTCGTTGCAAGACGAGCCATGTTGGCAAAGGCCTCGATAAACTCTGGGCGGCAGTCAGGATATCCTGAATAATCAACAGCATTGATACCAATCACGATCGCTTGAGCATCAAAAACTTCTGCGGCTGCAAGTGCATAAGACAAGAAAATGGTGTTACGTGCTGGAACATAAGTTACAGGAATACCATCTGTTTCATGATCAGGAACATCAATGTTAAGGTCTGTAAGCGCTGAACCACCTAAATTACCTAAATCGATATTAATCACACGATGTTCTACACCTGCGCGTTGCGTTAAAGCGCGGGCTGCATCGAGTTCAGTGGTAGAGCGTTGACCATACATAAAACTTAGGGCAATACAGTCATAGTTTGCTTGAGCCCAAGCCAAACACGTCGTTGAGTCTAAGCCACCAGATAATAAGACTACGGCACGAGGGCGCATATCCAACTCTCCAAATATTAATAATTGACGATAAATTTAACGACCAGTTTCATCGTTCCAAAGCAATTTATGTAATTGCAACTGGAAGCGAACAGGGAGATGGTCTTCTAAAATCCATTGTGCTAAATCGCGTGCAAGCTGAGGCAAACGTGCCGCACCTTTTTCCACTGCAAAAGCAGGAGAAAACCATACTGTGCTAACTTTTTGCGCTAAAGCGTATTGTTCAACTTGCTGTTTAGACCACTCATAGTCTTCACGATTACAAATCACAAATTTGATTTGATCATGTTGAGTTAAATGATCGAGGTTGCTGAGTAAATTTCGTGCAACCTCACCCGAAGTTGGAGTTTTTAAATCTAAAACTTTTGAAACACGTGGGTCGACTTTAGAGACATCTAAAGCGCCGCTGGTTTCTAAAGAAACTTCACAACCTAAATCTGCCAAACGTTGCATTAAGGGTAAGGCATTGGGCTGAGCAAGCGGTTCGCCACCGGTGACACAGATATAAGGCGTTTTATAATCTAATGTTGTTTGAATTATTTGGTCAAGCGATTGGCGTTCGCCACCTTCAAAAGAATAGGTGGTATCGCAATAGGTACAGCGTAATGGGCAACCTGTTAAACGAATAAAAACAGTCGGTAAACCCGCAGTGTTGGCTTCACCTTGCAATGAATAAAAAATCTCCGTGATACGCAGCCCCGCAGACGGATCAGAAACAGGAATAGTCGAAGAACGAAGAGAATTCATGAAATTTACCACAGATTACATAATGAAAAATCTCTACGATCACGATTGACCGTAGAGATGAGAAGCGATTGCTACGCTAGATAACTAAAATTCCACGAGGGAAAATAAATTAGTCTTCGCGAAGCAATTCGTTCAAGCTTGTTTTAGCACGCGTTTTAGCATCAACTTTCTTGACAATAATTGCAGCATATAAACTATATGTACCACATTTAGACGGTAGGCTGCCTGAAACAACGACAGATCCAGCTGGTACACGACCATAATGGATTTCACCTGTCTCACGGTCAAAAATCTTAGTCGATTGACCAATGAATACGCCCATTGAAATAACTGAGCCTTCTTCAACAATCACGCCTTCAACGATTTCAGAACGTGCACCAATAAAGCAGTTATCTTCAATGATTGTTGGGTTTGCTTGAAGTGGTTCAAGAACACCACCAATACCTACACCACCTGAAAGGTGAACATTTTTACCGATTTGAGCGCATGAACCTACAGTCGCCCATGTATCAACCATTGTGCCTTCATCTACATAAGCACCAATGTTTACATAAGAAGGCATCAATACGACATTTTTCGCTTGGAAAGAACCTTTACGCGCAACAGCAGGTGGTACAACACGTACACCAGCAGCTTTAAATTGTTCTTCAGTCCAACCAGTAAATTTAGTCTCTACTTTGTCATAGAAACGAAGATCACATGATTCAATTGGCTTGTTATCGTTTAATTTAAAAGACAATAAAACAGCTTTTTTCAACCATTGGTGAACAATCCATTCACCGTCAATTTTTTCAGCTACACGAAGTGTGCCGTTATCTAAGCCAGCAATGGCTTCTTCAACAGCTTGACGTACGTCAGCAGGACAATCTACTGCTGTAAAGTTGGCACGGTTTTCAAACGCTTGTTCAATGATCGTTGAAAGCTGAGACATGATCTTCCTTCCCAAAAAATTTTAAAAGATTCTACACCAAATTGGACTCAGATTAGATATAAAATCTAGTTTCAATCGAAAAAACTAATCTTATAATTTAAAATAAAACAACCAAATAAATGAATTGTTAAGTTTTTATTTAATTTATTTCGTTTAAAAACAACAATTAATATCCAATTGTATCAAAAAATAACAAAAAGTAATCAATTTCTCTATTAATTGTGCGGAGAGAATCACATATGATCGTTTCGAGTCCAACACATTAATGATTAAAGAACAAACTCTATTTTTTGAGGAGACATAAATGAAAGTGTTAAAATTATTGGCTGTTACAGCTGCATTATCTGCTTCTGGTTTAGCAATGGCTGATGGGTCTGTTGTTGACCAAGGTTATGCATTTGAAGCAAATAAATTAATCCCTACTGGCGCTCGTCTTGAAGTAGGTACAACTGGTTACGGTGGTGCTTTACTTTGGACTGCAAACCCTTATGTTGGTTTAGCATTGGGTTATAACGGTGGTGATATTTCTTGGTCAGATGATTTGTCTATTGATGGCACTAAATATGACATGGATTTAGACAATAATTTGACTTATTTAAATGCTGAAATTCGCCCATGGGGTGCAAGTGAAAATGCTTTAGCCCAAGGTCTTTATGTTGCAGCAGGTGTTGGTTATGTTGACAGTAAATATGATTTAAAGAAATCTTTACATAACTCAAATGACACTCTGAAAATTGATGGTAAAAATTACTATGCACCAAATGGCAATGGTAGCATCAATGGTAAAGTAGATTACGATAACCAAATTGCTCCATATGTAGGTTTTGGTTGGGCTCCAAAAATCACTAAAAATATTGGTGTATTTGGTGAAGTAGGTGCTTATTACACTGGTAATCCTACAGCGAACTTAAAAGCTGTTGGTTTACAAGAAGTAGGTAGCATTGACCCAACTTCGGGTGCTGATGCAGCCGATCGTTTAGAAAATAAAATTCGTAACGATGACAAATATCAATGGTTACCAGTTGGTAAAGTGGGTGTAAGCTACCACTGGTAATTTATTGATTATCATGTAATAAAAAACGAGCTTCGGCTCGTTTTTTATTTTGAACTTGGTATTTTTGATAGCTGAATTTTTAGATGAATTAAAAGCGATAGCCAACTCGAATTCCATGTGCAAAAGCATCATTATGGCCCACTTCAGATAAACTTGAGTTTTGGACAATTGAAGTATTGGCATCTAAGTTGCTAACTTTTGCTTTATTGAATTTAAAATATTTAACACCATAAGAAATAAAGCTCTGAGGATTGATGTTATATAAAGCACCCAAGCCTAAAGCATAAAAACCATCTGAAGGATTCAGTGTTCCAGCGGGATTAGCATTGCCTGAGTCCCATGAAATATCTGTAGTGGCAACCCATTGTTGTGAAAATACATGTGCAAGCCCAAGCTTTGCAGACCATTGATCCTTGTTATAATCAATCAGATTAAAAGGTTTGATGAGTTCAGGGTATTGTTCTGCAGCAATCTTAACCACTGCACCAAATTGTCTAGGTTGAATTTCAAAATCTTTCCAATTGACCCACCTCAAATTGCCATAAAGAATATTCGATGGCGTTAAACCTGTCTGTAGATCCAGATTGACGGATTGAGGCGTGGTGATTTGTGTTTTAGCAAAAGGAATAATACTTAAAGCTTGCGCTGAAACATCCTCAGTGATTGCAGATTGATGATTGATCTTGGAACGATAGGTAATCGCAGTTTTTACTGCATACTCTGGAATTTGATAGCTTAAACCTGCGAGCCAACCATGACCTGAACTTTGTTTTAGCTGTGCATGATAGCTACTCATCGCTGAATAGTTTGCTCCAAAGACTTTGAGTTCACCCTCGAACTGTTGATAAATGCCACCAGCATATATATTCCAATTCGCACTAGGTTGATAACCCAAGAGCATCGAAAGATTTTGACTTTTAAAATTAAATTGCCCCGACTCTAAAAGTTGCTTTCCAGCAAAGCTCTGTGGGCGATATTCATAACTAAGATCAACACCATAAGGCTGATCATAAATCAGTCCAAATGAAAGTTGTGGGGCCATTTGCAGTTTTGCAGTAGCATTGACAAAGTGGTAATTGTTGACAAGGTTGCCTGTTGAAAAATCTTCAACGCCGAGTTGTTTGAATTGCTCATGTTGAGGGAGTTGCCCTGAAACATCTGCATAGAGCTCTGCATAAGACAATTCTACATAATGATTCGGTTCTAAAAAAGCAAGGATAGACTGGTCAGATTTCTCCATACCTGCGGCATGGCTAAAAAGAGGAACAAAACTTCCAAGGGTTAAGCCCCAAGCAATAGAATTCATTCATTCCCCCCGAAATAAATTGATCAGTGATAAAGGTAAGACTAAATTTTATACTAAAAAGCCATGCTTATAATAAAATATTAAATAAAATCAAATAGATTAATTATTCTTAAGAGTTTGTGTTTAATTTTTAAATGATAAAAAAGAGAGCCGTAGCTCTCTATCTTTGATCATCATGACTATTTGATGGTTTATTTATTGACGATTTATTCCTTGATGACTTCATTTCTTTCTTAATCATCAGGATAGGCGATTTTTTTCAATGCTTTGATATCAGCCTCTGGTGAGCAGAGTGAAATAAACTCATAGCCATAGCCACGAAGTAAATGGCCTTTACGAACCGCAATCCAAGTTGTATTTAAACCAAAAATATCAGTATCGATTTGTTTTAGACGTTTATCGCGTTCTGTGTCATAAGCCACATCATTGACAATACCGACACCCATTCCCAGTTCAACATAAGTTTTGATCACATCGGCATCTAGTGCTGACATGACGATATCTACATCTAAATTGGCATCTTCAAATGCTTTATCAATTTTAGAACGTCCTGTAAAACCACCGTGGTAGGTGATAATTGGAAATTCAGCCAATTTTTCTAAGGTAATCTCTTTAGGATTAAGCTTAGTCAGTGGGTGATCTTGTGGCGTGATAATACTGTGTTTCCAGTTATAGAAAGATACACTGCCCAAATTATCTTCAGTGGTTAGTGATTCAGTTGCAATACCGATATCAGCCAAACCAAGCAATAACATTTCAGAGATTTCAACAGGACTGGCTTGTTGCAAAATCAAATGAACTTTGGGAAATGCTTTTTTAAATAAATTGACAATCGGTGGTAACACATAACGTGCTTGTGTATGTGTTGTTGCGATTGTAAGCGTACCTTCATCAACTTTATTAAAATCATCAGCAAGACGTTTAATATTGTCAGCATCAATAAGCATGCGTTCAACAATACTCAACAATGCTTGACCAGGTTCTGTCAAACCTAATAACCGTTTGCCTTTACGAACAAACAGCTGTACACCCAATTCATCTTCTAAATCTTTAATATGCTTACTGACACCAGATTGTGAAGTATAAAGTGCAGCAGAGGCTTCGGTTAAGTTGTAATTTTGACGAACTGTTTCTCGGATAATTCGTAATTGTTGAAAGTTCATGATGTTCGATACCTCAAATGTGGATGAATAGGGGTAATATTCATCCTGTCGTCGATTACGCGACTTGATTTTCAAATAGGTGAAGTGTAGATGCACTTACCCAAACTGTTTGATTTGGTCGATATTGATGTAATTTTGCTTCATCAGGATTTAAAGCAATTTCAATCAGTTGTCCTTGACGATCTTGTAACTCTGCCATGACTTTACCCGCAATCCACAACTCACGTAAGAAGGTTGCTTGAATTGTATTTTCAGTCGGTTGCGTGTGAATTTTCAATTCATTTGGGCGGGCAAAGGCAATCACTTTACCATTGGCAGTTTGTGTAGCCGAAGGCAGTTGGATGCGATCTTCACCAATTTGAATGATGCCTTGATGGTTTTCACCTTCAAAACGGTTTGCTTGACCTAAAAAGTCAAATACAAACGGAGTTGCTGGTTTTTCATAAACTTCACGCGGTGAACCAATTTGTTCAATATCACCTTTGTTCATCACCACGATTTGATCAGCAACTTCTAAGGCTTCTTCTTGGTCATGGGTTACAAAGATTGACGTGATATGTAATTCATCATGTAAAGTCCGTAACCAACGGCGTAATTCTTTACGTACTTTGGCATCCAATGCACCAAAAGGTTCATCTAAGAGCAATACACGTGGTTCAACAGCCAAGGCACGTGCCAATGCAATACGTTGACGTTGACCACCAGACAATTGCGCTGGATAACGATCTGCTAAGAAACCAAGTTGTACCAAATCCAATAAACGGGTAACACGTTTTTTGATTTCAGTTTCATTTGGTCGAGTCGCCTTTGGACGAACACGTAAACCAAATGCAACATTGTCATAAACAGTCATATGACGGAACAGTGCGTAATGCTGAAATACAAAACCAACTTGACGTTCACGTACATGAATATTGGTTGCATCTGTACCTTCAAGGATAACTTGTCCTCTATCCGTTGATTCCAAACCAGCAATAATACGCAGTAATGTGGTTTTACCACAGCCAGAAGGACCAAGCAGGGCAACCAGTTGACCTTCTGGAAAATCTAGCGATATGTTTTTAAGTGCATGGAATGCACCGAAGTTTTTTTCAATATTTTTAACTTGAATACTCATGTGCAATTCCTTAAGAAACAGTTGATTCTTTACTTTCGCGATCTTGTTTTTCTTGGCGATATTCAACCCATGTTTTTAAAATCAAGGTAATGATGGCCAAAAATGCTAACAATGTTGAGACGGCAAAAGCAGCACTAATCGAATTTGGTTCGTTATATAAAATTTCAATATGCAACGGCAAGGTATTGGTTTCACCACGAATATGGCCTGAAACCACAGATACTGCACCGAATTCACCCATGGCACGTGCATTACACAAAATCACGCCATAAATGAGACCCCATTTAATATTTGGAATGGTAATTTTCCAAAAGGTTTGCCAACCCGAAGCACCGAGCACAATTGCAGCTTCTTCTTCTTCTGTTCCTTGTGCTTCCATCAATGGAATTAATTCACGTGCAACAAAAGGAACAGTAATAAATACAGTTGCGAGGATAATGGCCGGTGTCGCATAGAGGATTTTAATATCATGTTCAATTAACCATGATCCAATCCAACCTTGTGAGCCAAAGATCAAAACCAGCATTAAACCAGCAATGACGGGTGAGACTGAAAATGGTGTATCAATAATGGTGGTTAAGAATGATTTTCCACGGAAATTAAACTTGGCAACACACCATGCTGCTGTAACACCAAAAATCACATTCAAAGGTACTGCAATGGCTGCAGTCAATAATGTGAGTTTGACCGCAGATAGGGTATAAGGATCAACCAGTGAAGCAAAGTAGACTTGAATCCCTTGTTTAAATGCTTCAACAAAAATAAGCACCAACGGTAGAATTAAGCAGCCTAAAAAGAAAATCAGACCAATAATTAGTAGGGTATTACGTACCCAGGCAGGTTCACGTGTCGCATCACGAGATTGCAGTTTTTCAGCCAAAGCATTGCTGTTGGTATTTAAGCTCATCGTGCGGTTCTCCCAGTACGGCGACTTGCCCAAGCTTGTACCAAGTTAATCAGGAACAAGATAAAGAAAGAAATCACCAGCATCACCACTGCAATTGTCGTTGCACCTGCATAATCATATTCTTCAAGACGGGTAATGATCATTAACGGAGCAATTTCAGTTTCGTAAGGAATATTGCCTGCAATAAAGATGACCGAACCATATTCACCCACACCGCGAGCAAATGCCAATGCAAAGCCAGTCAGTAAGGCCGGAAACAAAATCGGTAAAATGATTCTTGTCACGATCTGAAAACGATTTGCACCCAATGCAGAAGCGGCTTCTTCTAGCTCAGTTTCAAGATCACTTAAAACTGGCTGTACTGTACGAACCACAAAAGGAATACCAATAAAAATTAAAGCAAGCGTAATACCTAGTGAGGTATAGGCAATTTTAATCCCTAAAGGCTCGAGCAAGTGACCAATCCAACCTGTTGATGCATATAAAGAGGTTAACGCAATACCTGCGACCGCTGTAGGTAATGCAAAGGGTAAGTCCACCAATGCATCTACTATACGTTTACCAGGAAATGAATAACGGACTAAGCACCAAGCCAATAAAAAGCCGAAAATGACATTGATCAAGGCTGCAATCAGGGCGGTGGTAAAACTGAGCTGTAATGATTTTAAAATACGTTCAGAGCTCAAGATTTCCCATAAACCATCCCAACCTACGCCTAATGATTTTATGAATACGGCAGACAGTGGTATCAGTACGATTAATGATAGATACGCTAGGGTGAAGCCTAGTGAAAGACCAAAACCTGGCAGCACTCGGGATCGCTGCGACATGATGACTCCTCAAAAGAGAGAAAGCTTATTGAAATCAATAAGCAAATTTAAAACGATTTTGCAAGCTTAAAAGGCAATGATTAAATTGCAAATTTAAATAACAACTTGTTGTCATCAGTATTACTGATAAAGAAGTTTTGCTTATCAAAAATTAAATGATCATAAATTTCAGGAAAGTGTCCAAAGCCTGATGCAACATTGATATGCCCAACCTGACCTAAATTTCGAGGCCTAATTTTCCACGCTTTCGCAAGCTTCTGTGCATCTTCAAAATTTAACCAAGGATCATTTTCAGAAATAATCATTTCAGCAGGGACCGTAATTTTCAACTCATGAAAATAAGCTTCATAGTCACCGATACTGTTTCGAGCAAAACCAGCCTCACCAAAACGTGCTGGATTAGCTGGTGCAACTAAAATAATTTTTCTTACTTTAGCTACAATTTCAGGATGCTGAGCCAAAGCAGCAACCGTGGTTAAACATCCGAAACTATGTGCAACAATTTGAACAGGTTGCGTAGCATTGACGACAGTCGCAACAAATTGGGCAATCCAGTCTTTAAGAATAGGTAAGTTCCAATCCTGTTGTTGTACGCGCGAGCAAGACATGAGTTCACGTTGTAATTTAGATTGCCAGTGATCGTAATCACTACCACCAACGCCTGGAACAATAATTGTATGAATCATGTCTATGCTCCTGTTTCCTTTCGCTTAAGTTTATTTTAAACAGTTATTTGCTGCTTGCATTGGCTTTTACGATTTGATCAAAAACACCATTATTTTCAAAATGTTGCTTTTGAACTTTAGTCCAACCGCCAAACTCTTTATCAATTGTGACCAATTTTAACGGTTTGAATGTTGTCGAATACTTTTGCAAGATTGCTGCATTACGCGGACGGTAGAAGTTTTTCGCTGCAATGTCTTGACCAGCAGGTGAATACAGATAGTTTAAATATGCTTTTGCTAAGTTTAAGTTACCGTCTTTTTCAGCATTCTTTTCAACAATTGCGACAGGTGGTTCTGCCAAGATCGACAGTGATGGGGTAATGATTTCAAATTTACCTGGTTGTTCACGTGTAGATAAATACGCTTCATTTTCCCAAGCCAATAACACATCACCAATACCGCGTTCTGCAAATGTCGTCGTCGAACCACGTGCACCAGAATCAAGTACTTTAGTTTGTTTATAAATTTGACGTACAAACTCTTGTGCTTTTGCGTCTGAACCATATTTATGTTTTGCCCAAGCCCATGCTGCTAAATAGTTCCAGCGTGCTCCACCTGAAGTTTTAGGGTTTGGTGTTACAATTTCTACACCTGGTTTTACCAAATCGCCCCAGTCTTTGATGCCTTTCGGGTTACCTTTACGGACGAGGAAAACGATTGTTGATGTGTACGGTGTAGAGTTTTGTGGGAATTTCTTCTGCCAGTCTTTTGGCAATAAATTTGTATTTTGTGCAATCGCATCGATATCTGCGGCCAATGCTAAAGTCACAACATCTGCTTGCAAACCATCAATAACCGCACGCGCTTGTTTACCAGAGCCACCATGTGATTGTTTAAACTGGATGTCTTGACCAGTTTTAGATTTCCAAAACGTTGCAAATTGTTTGTTAAAATTATCGTACAATTCTCGTGTTGGATCATAAGATACATTTAAAAAATCTTTTGCAGCAACGCTGAAAGATGTGGTTGAGATCAGTACTGCTGCCACAGCAAATTTAAGTTTAGAGAACTGCATTTTTTTGCCCCATTTAATTCTGAAGTTCGGTAAGATGGAGTGAGGATAACGCTAGTCTTTATCCATAAAAAATAATAAAAAACGAATTTTATATGAATAAAAGAGAAAAAGAAAATGCTTATATTGCTTATAGTATTGGTGCAAAGCCATAGGAAATTGCTTAATGATCTGTTTTAAAAATGCTCAATTTGTTGATTCTATTTCACTTTTAGATCGAGCATTTCATTATGGAGATGGTTGTTTTAGTACAGTTCGATTACATCAAGATGTTATGGAGTTGGAGCTTTTACATCGTGCTCGATTGAAGTTGGCGGCTGAACGTTTATTTTTAGATGTGAATTTTGAGTTGTTGGATCAGACCCTGCAATGTTTAAGACAACAAAATGGAATATTAAACGGTACATTGAAGGTCATTATTAGTCGGGGTGATGGTGATCGTGGCTATGCAATGCCTGAACATGAGGCCGATCTTTATGTGGTTTATTATCCAAAAACAACCGCCTGCTTCCAGCCTGAATTAATTCACAGTGGTGTATTGGACCAAGCAATTGGCTTATTGATGCCGAATTTGGTGGGTTTAAAAACCTTAAACCGTTTAGAACAAGTGTTACTAAAAAAAGAAGCTCAGGCAAAAGGCTGGTTAGAAGCATTAGTCACAGATGTACAAGGTTCAGTTGTTGAAGGTGTGAGCAGTAATTGTTTTATTCGGATAAACAATAGATGGATTACGCCTGAACTTCGTTATAATGGCGTACATGGTGTGATGCGTGCCGAGATTTTGTCTCGGATGCAACATTATGGTGTCACCTGTGAACAGCGTTTTATCGATATGGATGAAATTCGACATTTTCAAAGCCTGTTCTTTTGCAATGCTCTCAGTCCAATGAAAGTGGTCGAAACGTTGAATCATCAACATCTAGACACTCAATCCTGTGTTGAGTTATTTAATATTTTAAATTTAAGTCAGTTTAATTCTCATGCCTAAAACCAAACCTAAGCCAAAATCTAAAAAGAAAACTCAAGCTCAAGTGAGCAATAACATCTATAAAGGCATTGCGATCGTTCTGGTTGTTTTTTTGATCATGACTGCAATCATTTTAAAAATGAGTATTTTTAAAGCGTATCCAGTGACGGGTCAAAAACAAAAGCTGTCTATTTCAAATGGTGAAACCTATACTGGTTTTATTGATCAATTGGCCAAGGACGATAAGGTTAGTTTTCCAATCATTCTTAAGCTTTATCGGAAAATTTTCATTCATGACACCATGAAAGCTGGTGTGTATGAAGTGACTAAAGGTATGAATGTACGCCAAGTATTAGAAATGGTTTCTAATATTGAAAATGCCCAGATGAGTCGACTTTTGGTGATAGAAGGGACGACAGCGAAGCAATTAATTCAGTCATTGAAAAAAGATCCATTGGTTGAAAAATCGGTGATTCAGCTTCCGAGTGGTGAAATGCTGAAAGCCTTAAATATTCCTTATGATCACCCAGAAGGTTTATTTGCGCCTGATACTTATTTCTTTGATAAAGGTGCAACGGATAAGCAAATCTTGACTGACCTGTACCAACGTCAAATGAAAATTTTAGATGAAGCTTGGGAAAAACGCGCGCCAGACTTACCTTATAAAAATAAATATGAAGCCTTAATCATGGCCTCGATTATTGAAAAAGAAACCAGTGTAGACAGCGAGTTACGTCAGGTTTCAGGTGTATTCTATCGTCGTTTAAAACTGGGCATGCGTTTACAAACCGATCCTACCGTGATTTATGGGATGGGTGATAAATATACGGGTAAGATTTCAAAGCAGGATTTACGTACTCCGAGTGCTTATAATACATATACGATCAATGGTTTACCGCCAACACCGATTGCTTTACCAAGCAAAAAAGCCATTGAAGCGACGATGCATCCAGATAACTCTGAAAACATTTACTTTGTTGCCACAGGTAATGGTGGGCACAAATTTACAGCCAATCTGAATGATCATAATCGTGCAGTGCAAGAATATATTCAAGTTATGCGGTCTAAGAATTAAGGAATGAGCATGTTTATAAGTTTTGAAGGTACTGAAGGTGTAGGAAAAACCACGCTCATTCAAAAGTTATTTGATTACTTTCAACAACAAGGTCAACAGGTTGTTTTAACACGTGAGCCTGGTGGTACGCCTTTAGCTGAACAAATCCGTTCATTATTGCTGTCGGTCAATCATGAAGAACAGATGAGTAATGACACGGAGTTATTGCTGATGTATGCAGCACGAGCACAACATTTGGAAGCTGTGATTTTACCTGCCTTGGCTGAGGGCAAGATTGTACTGTGTGACCGTTTTGTCGATTCAAGTTTTGCTTATCAATGTGCAGGTCGCGGGTTAAGTCGAGATAAGTTACAACTGCTCAATGAAAATTTTGTTTCTAAAATGCCAGATATTACTTTTTGGTTGGATGCGCCAATTGAATTGGGAATGAACCGTGCCCGTGCACGCGGTGCATTAGACCGCTTTGAACAAGAAAAAGTGGTGTTTTTTGAATCGGTACGCAGTGGGTTTTCTGAAATTCATTTGCGTGATTCTCAACGGATGAAACGTTTAGATGCGACTCAAGCACCAGAGCAAGTATTTGCTGAGGCGTTAAGCTATTTAAAATAAGCGCCAATCAATCCTCTAAATAAGTGAAATTGAGCAATTTATTCTATTGATTTGAACGATAGCGTTAGTGTTTTGAACCGAAAAAGTCTTTATATTGTTTTAGGTCAGGGATATAAAGACTTTAATTATGAAAAGCTCGAAAGCTGAAATCGTACAATTCTTACAGCAATTTTTTTCACCTAGTTTACAACGTTGCGAAATTGAAGAAGTAACTGAAAAAGGGGCTTCTTTGGTTTGGCACGTCAGTGATCAAGATATACGACCAGGTGGAACTGTTTCAGGTCCAACCATGATGGCCCTAGCAGATTTTGCACTTTATGTTGCGATTATGGGTGAAATTGGTTTAGTCGGTTTGACAGTTACGACCAATATGAATATTAATTTTTTACGCAAGCCAACGGGTGGTGTTGATATTCGTGGCGTGTGTAAATTGATGAAAGTGGGTAAAGCTTTAATTGTCGGTGAGGTCTGGATTTATTCTTTAGGTTCGGATGATCCTGTTGCACATGTGACAGGAACGTATTCTGTTCCACCACAAAAATAAATCATTCAGGGATTTTAAAAATGCGTATTGGACGAAATTTTTTATAGTCCTTACTGGGTTTTCTGATGGTGTGTTAATGCTCACTATTTTTAGTGATGGTTAAATTGTTTTGATCATCAATCTATATTTTTGGTTATAGCGTCATTAACAATAGACTTCTTACGTTAGTTCTTTTTAAAGCCATAGATCATCATAAAATTCCCCTCATCCTAGCCTTCTCCCAAAGGTAGAAGGGACTTTCAATACCAATCTGATTCACTCAACATGGTCATTTTTTGATTTATGAAAGATCTTTAATGGATACTTAAATCATGTATGGGTATGTGAGCATGAATATCAAAAAGAATAATAAACAATCAATTGTATTGATTGATATAGATGCAATTACAACTTGAGTGATATATTGAGTTCTGCAAGGGATAATGCTAATTTATTCATAATAAATAGTTTATTTTGAAAATTAATATAGATTAAATGGAATAAAGAATATGTCATCAGGTCATGAAGTCGTAGATTTGTTTAAGGAACAGGTTTTTCCTTTATCAGATAAATTGACGGAGATGTTGAATGAACACTATTCACATCAAACTGAACGCCGTGGTTGCGGTTATACGCAGGCTACACGCGTATTGGCTGAGTACATTAATTTTCCGCGTGATCAAGTTGAAGCAACTGATTTAAAAATATTTAAAGATTATGATTTTAAGAAATTAAAAAAGATCCTTGAGCAAAAAAATGCTTATGGATTAGATATCGATGATTGGCATAACTTAGATCAAAATAAATCGATTCAAAATTTTCTTATTCAAGCCAAAGATGATGAGTTTAAAGCCTTAGTTGAACAAGAAGTTGCAATCCAAGCAAACTTAAGACGCTTATCGCAACAAGCACAATTAGAAGAAAGCCATGTGATTTGCGCTATGTTGGAAGATGTGATTTTACCCAAAACAGCAGATGAAACTGGTTATGTTGAAATTGCGACGCTTGACGGCAAGCCTAAAGTGGGCTCATGTCCAATGGCAGAAGCATTTTTCTTAAAGATTGCCCATCGTTCCATGTTAAGACAAGGCTCAATCAACATTTTTGTAGATGATCAAAATCGTCCGCTGTTGATCGAAAAAATGAACATGGGGGATAATCATTCCTGTATAAATTTACAACCTTTATTGATGAATGGAATTCGTATTCCGATTGGTTCTTTATTTTCTGTCGATTATGATATTGAACAAATTGCCAACAAAGTCCCCAATCAAGAGTTTAAAGGCTATATTATTCCTTATAAAGAGATTCAAGGTTTTTGGTTTTTGCGATTAACCACTTTAGCCATTTCACCTGAGAATCGACAAAGGGCATTTACGACACATTTTGAACAACAAGTGAATAATGGACTTTTTAGTCCTGACACAACACTTATAAAACAACTCAATGATGTTGCAAAATCACAATTGAGAGCACTCAGTCTCGGATAGCTTTATGTTAAATGTTTGTTTTTCTCCACGCTATTTTGCTCAAACACATACAAATAGCATGGAAAAACTTGTTGCAGTCGCAGAGCAACTACAGCAATTTAATGATTATAAATTTCATGAACCACAACAAATTGATCCAGAAATTTTAAAAGCCTTACATTCACCTAAATATGTCGAGGCTTTTTTAACAGGACAACCAGCAAAACTGGCAACTTTTGCTGGTTTTAAGCCTTGGAATGAACAATTAAGAGATGCAGTACTCTCCATCAATGCTGGGCAATTGTTGGCAACTGAACTGGCATTCCAACATGGGATTGCCGCCAATATTGCGCAAGGGTTTCACCACGCCAATTATGAATATGGTGGCTCTTATTGCACTTTTAATGGCTTGGCATTAATTGCACAACATTATGCAAATAAACGTATCTTTATTTTGGATTGCGATCAGCATGGTGGTGATGGGACAGCTGATTTTACCCGCAGATTAGATAATTTATATAATTTTAGTATTTACGGTTTGGCTTTTGGCTACCCCACGTATGAACGTGCGGAAAGCCGCCACATTCATACCAAGCATGGAAGTTTTGCTCAATATACTATGGCATTGCATGAAGCTTTTCAGCGAGCGAATGAGTGGAAAGCCGATATTATTATTTATCAAGCGGGGATGGATTGCCATCAAGCAGATCCTTATGGTTCGGCATGGTTTACGACAGAGTTGATTCAAAAAAGAGAGGAAATAGTGTTTAACCTTGCCAAACGTGACAATATTCCGATCATGTTTGTACTTGCAGGGGGCTATCAGAACTTAGATGATTTAGCAAAATTACATGCTGAAACTTTTCATATAGCGCATCGTACTTATTATGGAAAAAATAAAGACTAAACTCGCTGTTAAATTTGGCTGGAATACCGTATTTATTGGCTGAATTTAGTAATGTACGATCTGTATAAATCAATACAATGATAATTATTCTCATTTATGGTGGTTATCATGTTTATTCAAAATTTAGAAAACTTTCCAATCGTTCGTATTAGTTATCAAGCTGAAGATGCAGTTTCAGTTGATGAAACAATTGCAATTTATGAATCATTATTGAGTCGCAAAGAAACTTTTGTTTTTATCAGTGAAGGGGCCTTTCCTGAACAAAAAAATGATCATGAAGAACGCAAGCAAGTTGCAGCATGGGTTAAAGCAAAACGTGAAATTTTAAGCCAATATGTGAAAGCATTGATTCATATTGAACCTGATGAAAATATTCGACTTGAAACGCAAAAATTTGCCAATAACTTTATTAAGTTTACAGGCTACCCGATGTTTATTGTAGACAATCAACAACAAGCGCAGAAAGTCATCGACGCTGTTTTAAAGTGATAAATATATAGGCAAACCATGCTTGATAATGTGGATCCTTTTTTTGTAGATCAAATAGACCAAGCAATTATTGTATTAAAAATACAACAGCAAGTTCCTGATTGGGAGCTTGCGTCACATCAGCATGTAAAAAGCCAATTGATGATGACGGTTAATGGCTTAATTACTGTGGAAACACCGTCTGGTATTTGGGTTGTTCCAGCACAACAGGCTTTATGGATTCCGTCAAATGTGCCACATAAAGTCAGTAGTTATGGTGTCTCTTCTGGCTATGTTGCATTTATTGCCCCCCAACTTGATCATCTTTTAGAACCGAATTGCACCATGTTGCAAGTGACAAATTTACTGAATGCCTTATTGGAAAGAGTTGAAACCTTGTCTGATAAGGTACTTTCAGAAAAAGACTTCCGTTTGCAGCAATGCTTGT
Organism: Acinetobacter sp. GW821-FHT01E09; assembly: GCF_059422385.1. Lineage (NCBI taxonomy): Bacteria > Pseudomonadati > Pseudomonadota > Gammaproteobacteria > Moraxellales > Moraxellaceae > Acinetobacter > Acinetobacter sp. GW821-FHT01E09. The sequence continues at coordinate 3,268,415 of NZ_JBWKWU010000001.1, read as the reverse complement.
TAGATGAAATTCAATCAGTTGTAAAGCCAACATTTTATTTACCCATTCCACAAGATCTTCGTTTAGTTAAATTGACCCGCCATTTATTAAAGCATCCTGAGCAGAATCAAAGTTTGGCTGAATGGGCAAAATTATGTTGTATGAGTGAACGAAGCCTTACACGAACTTTTCATCAAACGACGGGGATGAGTATTAATCAATGGCGAAGAAAGTTACATGTTGTATTGGCATTACAATGGTTAACAGAAGGAGATTCAGTACATCAGGTTGCGATGAAATTAGGCTATGACAGTGATAGCTCATTTATTGTAATGTTTAAGAAAATAATGCAGCTTTCTCCTCGAAATTATATGCAGCAAACATAAGGTTTTATTTTCAAATAGAACTAGTTTTAGCATTTAATCAAAATGAATTTATAACATTATGAATTATTAAAAAGATTTGCACTGCCGCATTTTAGCTTGAAAAATTTAAATTGATTTGCGTAGACGATACCTCACCTTGTGCTACCACATCCTTGCGCTACTATATCTGTAGCGGTGCCTCTCCTTGTGTTATCACATTCTTGCGCTACAAACAAAGCAGTGCTTTGTTCTTGCTCAAGTGCTTTGTTTTTGCTCATTAAGCGCCATTATATAAAAATAGCCAGAATGATCTGACTATTTTTTGTGATTTTAAGGGGTTTAAACTGCTTCATTTACCAATGGTGTTTCGACTGTAAAGTTTGGTGGCGTTAATACCGTTTTTCTTAATTCAGGTGAAAGCTCTGGATAATCAAGCGTGTAGTGTAGACCACGTGATTCTTTACGTTGCATGGCACAACGAACAATCATCTCTGAAACCATGACCAAATTACGTAGTTCAATCAAGTTCTTACTGACATGATAATCCTGATAATATTCAGTAATTTCTTTCTTCAACATTTCAATACGATGCAATGCACGTTGTAAACGTTTTGTGGTTCTTACAATCCCGACATAGTTCCACATGGTTTGGCGGAGTTCATCCCAATTCTGCAGGATCACAACATCTTCATCAGGATTGGTCGATTGTGAAGCATCCCATTCAGGCACGGTCGGTATATCAAAGTGATGATTAAACTTTGCCTCTATGTCCTTGGCAGCACTCATACCATATACAAAGCATTCAAGTAGTGAATTGCTGGCCATACGGTTAGCCCCATGTAACCCTGTATACGACGTTTCACCAATTGCATATAAACCAGCTAAATCAGTTTGGCTATGTTCATCGACCACCACGCCACCGCAAGTATAGTGTGCTGCTGGAACAACAGGGATCATATCCTTGGTGATATCAATACCAAGTTCCAATAAGCGCGCGTATAAGGTTGGGAAATGTTCTTTAACAAATTCAGCTGGTTTATGACTGATGTCTAACCAGACATGGCGGATGCCTAAGCGTTTGATTTCATAATCAATAGCGCGTGCAACAATATCTCGTGGTGCAAGTTCGGCACGTTCATCAAAGCGCAGCATAAAGCGTTCACCATCAGGTAAACGTAAATACGCACCTTCACCACGCATTGCTTCCGTAATCAGAAATGAGCGTGCTTGAGGATGATATAAACAGGTTGGATGGAATTGATTAAATTCCATATTTGCGACACGACAGCCTGCACGATATGCCATGGCAATACCATCGCCTGTGGCAATATCAGGATTTGATGTATATAAATAAGCTTTCATTGCACCACCACAAGCAAGGGCAGTGAATGGGGCTAAAAATGTATGAACTTTTTCATTGCTTTCATCAAGTGCGTAAAGACCAACCGCACGATTGGACTGTTGTTTATGTCCTAATTTATGTGTGGTGATTAAATCAATCGCAATGTAATTTTCAAAAATATGAATATTTTTCTTTTCTTGAGCGCGTTGAACCAGTGTGGTCGAAATGGCTTTACCTGTGGCATCGGCTGAATGAATAATGCGACGTTGTGAATGTCCACCTTCACGAGTGAGATGTAATTGTTCATCTTCATCTAATGTAAACTGCACACCATGGTTGAGTAAGAAATCGACAGAAGGTCGACCACCTTCAACGGTATGTTTGACTGCATCAATCTCACATAACTGTGCGCCTGCAATCATAGTGTCATCAATATGCTGTTGAATAGAATCTGTTTCGTCAAGTACGGCAGCAACACCACCTTGTGCAAAATATGTGCTTGCATCGGTTAAGGTTGATTTCGCTAAAACAGCAATATTAAAATGTTCAGGCAAAGATAAGGCTAAACTTAAGCCTGCACCGCCACTCCCCACAATAACCACGTCAAATTGATGAGTTGTACTTAAATTAGACATGTCCATCAGCTAATTTGAAAAATGTTTGCTAATAACACTCTTTTTTTTAACAAATTACAATAGTCACATGTGTCAGATTTTAGTATAAATAAGATATTCCAAGGCTTTTAATATAAAATTAAGTAAAGTCTTGTTTTATAAAAAAATGTAAACATATTTTTACGTAACGATATTAAATAATATGTTACAAACATTTTTAAGCAAATAATCATCAGATGCAGGTTCGTGAGAAATGAGTAATGGTCTAATACAAAAAGGAATGTATGCAGCAGTATTTACTGTCGCTGCGGCAACATCACAAGTTCAAGCTTCAACTCCTGTGGATTTTTCTAACTTGGTTGAACAAGTTAGTCCAGCTGTTGTGAGTGTTAATGTTGTTAAAAAGTTATCTCAGGAAGAGTTGTTACAGCAACAAGTACCTGAAATTCTAAAGCGTTTCTTTGGTAATCAAATCATTATTCCACAACAACGCGCGCCACAAGAAAAGACTGCGTATGGTAGTGCATTCTTTATTAGTAAAGATGGTTATTTACTGACAAATCACCATGTGGTTGAAGATGCATCTAAAGTGACGATTATGTTGAATGATCGCCGTGAAATTGATGCAAAAGTGGTGGGCAGTGATGAACGTACAGATGTAGCTTTACTAAAAGTTGAGGGGAATAATTTCCCATCATTATCTGTGGGTAATGTAGATCAACTTAAAGTCGGGCAGCCTGTTCTAGCAATCGGTTCGCCATTTGGTTTTGATTATTCTGCATCAGCAGGGATTGTCAGTGCCAAGTCACGTAATATGATGGGTGAAACCTCTGTTCCATTTATCCAAACCGATGTGGCATTAAATCCGGGCAACTCAGGTGGTCCGCTATTTAACCAACAAGGTCAAGTTGTTGGCGTAAACTCTCGTATCTTTAGTGGTACGGGGGGTTATATGGGCTTGTCATTCTCTATTCCAATTGATGTAGCAATGGATGTTGCTGATCAGTTGAAAAAGAATGGTAAAGTAACCCGTTCTTATCTTGGTGTAATGCTGCAAGATATCGATCGAAACTTAGCAGAAGCATATAAATTAGATAAACCAGAAGGTTCGTTGATTACCCAAGTTGCGCCGAATTCACCTGCAGAAAAAGCGGGCTTTAGATCAGGCGATGTAATCTTAAAATATAATGGTTCGCCAATATCACGCACCTCTGAATTATTGAATTATTTGAATCGCACTCAACCTAATCAATCTGTTAAGCTCGAAGTTTTACGTGATGATAAACCAAAAGTAATTACAGCAACTTTAACTGTTGCACCAGATGATACCCCTGCAAAAGTTGACAATACCAACACTTCGGCTAAGCCAAATAAAGGGCCTATCATTGGTGTTGCGATTCGTGCTTTAACTGAACAAGAAAAGAATCGTTTAAATGTTAAAGGTGGTGTGTTTATTCAAGATGTGACCAGAGGCGGCTTAGCTGCACAGTCACGGATTTTACCTGGTGATGTGATCACCCAAGTAAATAACAAGAAAGTAAATACACCGAATGATTTTGTTGATGCTATTTCTGAGCTACAGAAAAATACGGTAGCACGTGTAGCGATTGTTCGTGAAGGACAACATGCTATGATTGGATTACGTATTCAATAAATACAACTAATCAGAATCAGCCACTCTAAGAGTGGCTTTTTTATATGATCAAGTTTATTTTGCAAATATTTTAAGAATAGCTTTTGAATCAATCCGATATAAAAGCGTCAAAGTCAAAATATTCCATTTTTCAGTATTCAATAAATCTTAAGCATAAGTTGTATTCCTCGCCTATAGTTTTAACTTAAGATTTGATGGTATAGATATGCTTTGATTCAATTTTAAATACAAAAAATTATTTTAAATCAATTATTTAAAATTTTATATAGTTTATATCTATAATCAATAATATTTATTATTTATTTTATCTATATTTTGTTGCGTATTATCATTAGAAAAATTAATTGAATGTTAAGGAAGGGCATACGTGAAAACTGTTCATGAATATACCTATGAAATATTGAGAAAAAATAATATTAAAATGATTTTTGGTAATCCTGGTTCGAATGAACTGCCTTTTCTAAAAAACTTTCCTGCTGACTTTCAATATATTCTGGGTTTACATGAAGGTGCGGTCGTTGGAATTGCCGATGGGTATGCCCAAGCAACGGGACAAACGGCGTTTGTTAATTTGCATTCTGCTGCAGGTACAGGAAATGCGATGGGGGCGTTGAGTAATGCATGGAATTCTCATACACCTTTAGTAATTACAGCGGGCCAACAAACGCGAACGATGATGGGTGTTGAAGCGCTATTAACAAATATTGAAGCTGCTCAATTACCAAAACCCTTAGTTAAATGGAGTCATGAACCAGCAATTGCAAATGAAGTACCACACGCGATTAGTCGAGCAATACATATTGCTGGTGCAGAGGCTGCCGGGCCAGTATATGTTTCCATACCTTATAATGATTGGGATATTGAAGTAGATGGAGAAAATGAACATTTGCTTAAAAAGAACGTCACCAGCTCACAGTGTTTATCAGAGCAAGATTTATTATTTATAAGTCATAAAATAAATTCAGCTCAAAAAGTCGCTTTAGTCCTAGGTACGGATGTAGATCGACAATTTGCCAATCTTTGTGCAATCCGTTTCGCAGAAGCATTAAACGTTCCTGTTTGGGTTGCGCCATCTTCACCAAGATGCCCATTTCCAACAACGCATGCCTATTTTCAGGGGATTCTACCTGCAAGTATTGCGGGTATTTCCCAAATATTTAAAGAATATGATTTGGTTTTAGTATTTGGTGCACCTGTATTTCGTTATCACCAGTATGAACCTGGTCAATATCTATCTGAACATACAGAACTCATTGCATTTACTTGTGATATTCAAGAAGCAGCTCGCGCAGCAATGGGATTATGCTATGTGAGTGATTTAGGCGATAGCCTGACACGATTAAGTCAGAAAGTTCATGCAAAAACTGACACGGTAGTTCACCGTCAAACAATAGAACTGTCTCAGCCAAGTGAAAATGGCTATATAAAGCCAGAAAGGCTGTTTGATATGCTTAATATTCTCGCGCCAGACGGCACGATTTATACAAATGAATCTACTTCAACAACCAACGCATTATGGGATCGTTTAAGCCTTACTGAACAAGGAAGCTATTATTTCGCAGCTGCGGGTGGCCTTGGTTTTGCAATGCCTGCTGCGGTCGGAGTTCAGTTGGCACATAAAACTCGTAGAGTAGTAGCACTGATTGGAGATGGTTCAGCAAATTATAGTATTACAGCGTTATGGACTGCTGCTCAGTATAAAATTCCAGTGATCTTTATTATCTTAAAAAATGGAACGTATGGTGCACTGCGGTGGTTCGCAGGGGTTTTAAATGCTGAACATGTTCCTGGTATGGATGTCCCAGATATTGATTTTACACAGATTGCCAAAGGCTATGGTGTAGATGCGTGTAGTGTAACGAATGACAGTGATTTTATTTCCGCTTTTAACAAAGCAGTCGATTCAGAGCAACCGACTTTGATTGAAGTTGTGACAGCTGAGTTAAGCAATTAATCATTATCAATACTTAAGCACGGAAAAACTTTTATGCAGACTAATTTTATTATTAAAGAATTGCATCAATTATTGAATCCACAGCAGATACTTATTAAAGATGTTGATAAAAGCTTTTATTTAAAAGGTTTTCGTGTTGGCAAGGGTGATGCACTTGCTGTGGTGATTCCTTATAGTTTATTACAGCTATGGCAAGTTATTGAATTTGGAGTCAAACATAATTTAATCATAATTTTGCAAGCATCTAATACAGGTGTAACTGGTGGTTCTACACCATATTCTAATGATTATGACCGAGAAGTTATTGTTGTAAGTACAATGAAACTCAAAGGTATGCAGTTATTGGATGATGCCAAACAAGTTATTGCGTTTCCAGGGACAACACTTACAGAATTGGAACATGCGCTGAAACCTCATCAGCGCGAGCCCCATTCAGTCATTGGTTCATCTTGTATCGGAGCGTCTGTAATTGGTGGAATTTGTAATAATTCAGGAGGTTCTTTAATTCGTCGAGGTCCAGCGTATACTGAAAAATCTTTATTTGCTCAGGTTGATGAGAGTGGAAAGTTAAAACTCATTAACCATCTGGGCATTTATTTGGGGGAAGATCCTGAAGAAATTCTAAGAAATCTAGAACAAAAAAACTATGATCTACAAAAAGTTAACTTAGCGCATGGAAAAATTTGGGCTGAAAATTATGCCAAGACACTACGAGATATAACTTCCCCAACAGCGACTCGCTACAATGGAAATCCTGAGTATTTACATGAAAGCTCGGGCTGTTCAGGGAAACTAGTCGTTTTTGCAGTCAGGCTTCCAACTTTTGAAGCAGCAGAAGAGGCAACCACATACTTTATTAGTAGTAATAATGAGACCGAATTAATAGATTTAAGACGGTATCTATTAACAGAAATGACGACTTTACCGAGTCAGGCTGAGTATATCCATCGGCATGCATTTGATTTAACACAACGTTATGCAAAACATATGTATAAGGCGATTGATATTTGGGGCGCTGAAAAGATTCCAGCCTTATTTAAATTTAAAGCGAACATAGATCAATTTTTTAGAAAACTCCCTCTTTTCCCCAATAATTTTGCAGATCGTTTGATTCAACTTTTTAATCGTATAACTCCTTCATGGATTGAACCGCGGTTGCAAGCATACAATCAACAGTATGAACATCATTTAATGATTAAGGTTGATCAACAGCAAAGTGATGAATTACGAGAGCTATTGAATCATTTTTTTAATGGCTTTAAAGATCAATTTTTCCAATGTACCAAAGCTGAAGAAAAAAATGCTTTTCTTGTCCGTTTTGCTGTAGGTGGTTGTGTGGTTTATTACTGCGAAAGTACGGGAATTGATCCAAATCAACGCTTAGTTTCTTTTGATGTTGCTTTTCGACGGAATGATGACCGTTGGTCAATAGATTTACCAGACTATTTAAAACAACAAGTCATAATGGAGAGCTGTTGTGGTCATTTTTTCTGTTTTGTTTCGCATCAGGATTACTTACTTAAGGAAAATGTTGATGCGATCCAATTTAAGCATGACGTACTTGCATACTTAGAACAGCGTGGAGCCAAATACCCAGCTGAGCATAATGTCGGTCATTTGTATAAAGCTTCTCTCGATTATCAGATTCATCTTAAAGAATTAGATCCAACCAATAGTTTTAATCCTGGTATTGGCAAGACAAGCAAATATAAATATTGGCATTAAACTAAGCCAAAATTTGAAATTTTTAATTGTAATAGGCTGAACAGGAATGCTCTTATGCCTCATAAAATGATCAATGTGGAAGACTATCAAGAACTTGCAAAATCGACTTTACCCAAAGTGATTTATGATTATCTGGAAGGTGGGGCAGATGATGAAAAAGGCTTACAACACAATCGACAGGTATTTGATCAATGGCGCTTTAAGCCGCAGCGTTTGGTCGATATTAGTGAACGAGACATTTCCTGTCAGTTGTTCAATCGTCTTTGGAGTGCGCCCTTTGCGATAGCACCTACCGGATTAAATGGTTCATTTTGGCCTAAAGGGGATGCTTTACTTGCAAAAAGTGCTGCTAAAGCCGATATACCATTTATGTTATCGACAGCTTCCAATATGTCGATCGAGGAAGTCGCCAGATCTAGTGATGGTGAAAAATGGTTTCAGCTTTATGTTGTACATCAAGAACTAGCCAAGCAAATGGTGCAACGTGCTTTAGACTCGGGTTATACAACTTTGATTGTGACCTTGGATGTTGGTGTAAACGGTTATAGAGAACGTGACTTGCGTAATCAGTTTGGATTACCATTAAAATTTTCTGCAAGCTTAGTGCTCGATGGTATGTTACATCCTGCATGGTCGTTACGTTTTTTAGCCAATAGCAAGCCACAGTTAGCAAATTTTGTAAGCGCTAAGACAGATAGTCTAGACATTCAAGTCGCAATTATGAAGCGTCAAATGGATGCCAGTTTCAATCAAGAAAGCTTAAAACGTATTCGTGAGATTTGGCCTCATCAATTATTGGTAAAAGGTATAGTTAGCGCTGAAGATGCTCAAATTGCTATTCAGTGTGGAGCTGATGGGGTGATTTTATCTAATCATGGTGGACGTCAACTTGATTGTAGTGTCTCTCCTATGGAAACCTTGCAAGACGTTTCTAGATGTATTCAACAACCGATCTTAATTGATAGTGGTTTTAGGCGGGGTTCAGATATTGTCAAAGCGTTGTGTTTAGGCGCTGATATGGTGTGTTTAGGTCGCCCAACACTCTATGGTTTAGCATCTAAAGGTGAAGTTGGTGTTGATGAAGTAATCCAACTGATGAAGCAAGATGTTGACCGCACATTAGCACAAATAGGTTGCCCATCTGTAAAGCGGTTGGGCATGAGCTATCTTCAATACAGCTCTGATATTTTGAGTTAGTCTATTTATATAAAATACTCATAAGATAAAAAGAGCAGGTCACGGAACAAAAAAAATAGATACACCTGTTCAATATTGCAAAACCCATCAATGAAGGATTTCTTTAGTTGAGGCCAGTTTGAGTTTAATACAGCAAATTGAAAAATTGGACCAAAATGATTAAGTTTTTGCTTTTATTACAATAACAAGCGATGGATATAGTGTAATAAGCAGATAAAGAAATAGTTTAAAATGATCTATTTGATATGGCAAACAGTTCTACAGTGCCAGCGCCTTTGATATGCTATCAAAGTATAAAAAAACGAATTTTAATATTATCAAGATTATACGTAAAACTCAGAATGATTGGGTTCTTTAATTAAGATGAAACCTTTATGCAAAAGGTTGAAAGTAAAAATATTTTACTTTCAACCTGAGCCCATCAGATCACTCATCATTTAAAGCGGATATTGAATCCCTTTGTCTAAAATACTGATCCATTGACGTTGACTAAACTCATCAAAGTTAGCAGGACCACCAAAGCGGCCACCATAACCTGACTCACCCATTCCACCAAAAGGTACGTGATATTCATTATTTACTGTCTGATCATTGATATGAATCATGCCACTTTTAATTTCTTTGGCTAACTCATAGGCCCAAGCAGTGTGTTTACTATGAATTGCGACAGCAAGACCATATTTCGATGAATTGACAATATCAACCGCTTCTTTGATGTCATCAAAAATAATGATCGGCGCTACTGGACCAAATATCTCATCGATAAAAATCAGATCATTTTTATCGATGTTCGTTAAAATAGTCGGATGGAAAAACAGTTGTTCACCTTTACCACCACATTCCAATATAGCACCTTGACTTACCGCATCCTCAACCATACGGCTCACTTTTACATGCTGAGCCTGATTAATAAGCGGACCTAATTGTGTATCAGGCGAGGAGGGGTTGCCAACTTTTAGTGATAATGCTTTTTCTTTCAGTTTTTTAATATAGACACCTGCAATGCTACGATGCACTAAATGACGTCCAGTCTGCATACAAATCTGCCCCTGATGTAGAAAAGTTCCCCAGACAGCATTATTTACAGCGATCTCTAAATCTGCATCTTCACAAATAATCATCGCATTATTGCCGCCCAGTTCAAGCGCACATTTTTTTAATTGTTTAGCACAATCCACGGCAATTTTTTTACCGACAACAGTTGAGCCTGTGAAAGAGATCATATTGACTTGAGGGTGATTCACTATCGTCTCACCAATTTCACTTTCGCCACTCAATACCTGAAAAACACCTGATTGCAAACCTGCCATTTCAAATAGCCAGGCTAAAAGAGAACCTCCCGTAACATTACTAAATTCTGAAGGCTTTAATATCACACTATTACCCATTGCTAAAGCTGGTGCTATAGAGCGGATAGATAATAATAAAGGAAAATTCCAAGGGGAGATTACACCGACAATACCGATAGGAACCCGTAACCATACATTGGTTTTATTGGGGATAGCGGATGGAAAAACCTCACCTGATGCAGACATTGGCATAGAAGAAGCCATGTATAATTGTTCGATACAGGCATTGGCTTCCCAGCCAGCTTTAAGCGCTGTTGACCCACACTCTTGAATGTTCCAATCAATAAAAGTTTGAATATTTTGCTCAAAAATTTGTGCGGCCTTTCTCAGGACCTTGGCACGTGTTTCAAATGTTGTATTTTTCCATATGTGTTGGGCTTGCGTCGCTATTTGAACTGAAGTATTGACATTATCTACAGAAGAAAGTTGTACAGATGAAATAAGCTCCCCAGTTGCTGGATTTATAATTTCACGTGAAGTGTTATTGGTTTTAACCCAAGTTCCTTGAAAAATATGTTCTTTCCAAATTTGTTCTATGATTTTTGTTTGTACATTCATGATTTTATCCTTTCGTCGCGAGTTGAACTTGAGACACTTTCTGATGTGTAAATAAAGCAATAACAATTGCGCCTATAATTCCGGGCAGCGCAAATACCATGAAGTTTTGCTCAAATGGCAAATTCATTGCGAGTAAAAATCCGCCGAATAATGGGCCAGAAATTGCACCAAATCGTCCCATTGCTGCGGCAAAACTGACACCTGTTGAACGAATATTCGCAGGATAGAAGTCTGCAGCTAAAGTATGAATAACAGACATGGAACCAACTGTTGCGCCACCTGCGATCACTAACAATATGCTCAGGACAAATGCAGGAGGGTGAAATCCTAGGCAACTGATCGAAGCTGATGCAAGTAAATAACCAAAAATTAATGTGGGTTTTGATCCCCATTTATCAGCGAGGATTCCAAAAATTAAAGTGCCTAGAATCGCTCCAATGTTGAGTGTGACTAAAAATGTGATACTAGAACCGAGAGAATATCCACCAACATTCATCAGTTTAGGTAGCCAAGTATTTAGACCAAATACCATAAGCATAACCATGGCAAATCCTGACCAAATCAGCAGAGTTCTGACAGTTTTACCTTCTGTAAATAGACCAAGAACAGGTATTTTTTGCGTATTTGCTGTCATGTCTACGACATAGTGCATATTGTTTTCATGCTTATGGTTAGGATTTAATTTTTTCAGTGTGCTAATCACATCTATTTGACGGTTTTTATGAATGAGATAGCTAATGGATTCTGGAAAAGTCTTATACATTAATGGAATCAAGAAAATACATGTGCCAGCAATCCAAAAAGTTGCTTGCCATCCAAAAGCTGGAATCAAAAACAAGCCTGCTAAGCCGGAAAGTATGGCGCCAACACCATAAAAGGCGAGTACTAAGTTAATCAAACGATTACGATGTGAACCAGGCGCCATCTCTTTAATAATTGTCACCAAATTGGGGACTGCACCACCTAGTCCGACACCCGTGAGTAATCTGCAAATAAAGAATGTTGTTGTATCATGTGCAAAGCCATTCATCGTGACGGCGAGACTCGATAAAATCGTACAAGCAATAATGATATTTTTTCGACCGAATTTATCAGCCGCCATACCGAGAGTAACAGCACCAAGCATCATCCCCATTAAAGATGCCGCACCGAGAAGTCCTGCTGTTTGGGGCGAAAGTTGCCATTCAACCATTAAGTGAGGGAGAACAGAGCCATAAATTACAAGGTCATATCCATCAAATAACATAATAACAGCACACCAAAAGACTAAAATTTTATGGTGTTTATTGAGAGGAACCTTATCAATAAGGTCTACAGCATTAATATTTTGCATCGCTTCCTATCCTTTGGATAGAATCAAAAGTTATCAATAATTCAACGTGGTGAATTTCAATCCCTTTTAACTCAATAGCTTTTTCTCCAGGCATCCACTACCTGAAAAGATTTTATAATCAATCATTTCTCATGATCTTTATAAATCATATAGTTTATTATTTTTATAGATCAAATTAATAAAACATATTATGCAATATATGTTTTATCTATATTTATTTTCTATACTGAAATATTAAATTTTTAATGAATTGAAATATAAGAATAAATAATTATTAAAAAAAGCAGAGAATTGCTAAAACAGTGGCGGTTATATTTGGCATTGCAACGCACCAACATACAAGCAAGCGGTCAATGTCCAAGTCATTATTTTTAGTTCATTTCATTGTGATCGGTTAAAATCTCTTTTAAAAAATTTATAAACCATTTTTGTGCAGAGGTATCTGCTGACTTTTTATACCAATGTAGAGTTACATCGAAACAAGGCAATTCAAAAGGCACATCAAAAATTTGAATATCAGAATTGTGTTTAAAATATTCACCTATTCGAGAAGGTACAGTGACAATTAAATTATGTTTGGCAATGAGCTCCCCTAAAATACTGAACTGAGGAACTTGTAGTTTAATTTTTCGTCTTAATCCTTGTTTACTTAAATAATTTTCTACTAGGTTATGGCCTGTTGATGCAGGTACAACAGCATGATTGCCTTTTAAGAAATTATCTAAAGTAAAATTATTGCCTTCTAGAACGATCCCTCGACTGACTAAACAAGTATATTTTTCTTCAAATAACGTTAAAGTATTTAAACTTTTGTCTTCTAAATTTTTATTGCATATTGCCGCATCAACCTTACCTGTGATTAACCAATCCGATAATTTATTCATATCGACAGTCGTTATTTCCAATGTTATGTGGGGTGCATGGATCTCTAGATGTGACAAAATGATAGGGAGGAAATATAAGCCACCGATGTCTGTTAAAGCAATTCTAAAGCACCGTTCACTCGTCTTGGCATCAAAGTTTTTTACTTCACTGACAACACCTTCGATTTCAACAAGATGATGATTCAATGCTTCATACAACTGCGTTGCATAAGTTGTTGGAATCATACCTTCTTTTGTTCTGATAAATAGCTGATCTTTAAACAAATATCTTAATCTAGATAAATTGTGACTTACTGATGGTTGAGTAATATTTAAATGTACAGCAGCTGTACTCACACTACGTGTATTGTAGATTGTGACAAAAGCTCGAATTAAATTTAAATCCACCATAATAGATACCACTAATATTTATTGGAAAAAATAACAATTTGACTAATAATACATAAAAAAATAAATTTAGCAAATCAGTCATGGAATTGACTTGTTAAGAGAAATTAACAATAGGGAATTTAAAGTAAGCAATGCTTTGATGATGGAAATAGCAATTTTATCAATGTCATACATCTAGTTTTTTAATTTCTTTGAGTCACTTCTTATTTTATTCACTGATTATATTGCACTCAATGTTGAAATGATAAAAACAGTCAACTTTGTCTTCTCAACTTAAGTTGATCACCATCATGTAGGCACTCAATATCGATAGGAACCGAGATATTTGCTCTACATGATTTACATCATTATTTCAGCTTGGTGGCTTCCCTCATTTGGAAAGTTGGAGAAAGGACATGCCACGTATTCCTATAATAAATACCAGCCATTTAGATCGTATCGATGAGTTGTTTATAGACAATGTCGATACGGGTGAATTTAAACTTCATCGTTCAGTTTTTACTGATCAAGCGTTGTTTGAACTTGAAATGAAATACATTTTCGAAGATAACTGGGTGTTTTTGGCACATGAAAACCAGATCCCGAATAACAACGACTACTACACCACTTATATGGGTCGTCAACCGATCATCATTGCACGTAACCGTGCTGGTGAACTCAATGCCATGATCAATGCCTGCTCGCACCGTGGTGCACAGCTTTGTCGTTATAAACGTGGCAATAAGGCCACCTATACTTGTCCTTTCCACGGTTGGACATTTAATAATTCAGGAAAATTGTTGAAAGTTAAAGATCCTTCTGATGCAGGTTACTCAGATGGCTTTAACAAAGACGGTTCACATGACCTAAAAAAAGTTGCGCGTTTTGAAAATTACAAAGGTTTTTTGTTTGGTAGTTTGAATCCTGATGTTCCTACACTTAAAGAGTTCTTAGGTGAAGCAACGAAAATCATCGATATGATTGTGGATCAGTCCGAAGATGGTCTAGAAATCTTACGTGGCGCATCTACCTATACTTATGAAGGTAACTGGAAGCTGACTGCTGAAAATGGTGCCGATGGTTATCATGTTTCCGCCGTTCACTGGAATTATGCTGCAACCACACAACAGCGAAAGGAAAAGCAGGCACAGGATAATATTCGCGCCATGAGTGCCGGTGGTTGGGGTAAGCAGGGCGGTGGCTGCTACGGCTTTGAACATGGGCATATGTTGTTGTGGACACAATGGGCCAATCCAGAAGATCGCCCGAACTATGCACGTTATGAGGAGTATATCGACAAGTTTGGTGGAGCAATGGCTAAATGGATTGTTGAGCGTTCACGTAACCTCTGCCTCTATCCAAATGTTTACTTAATGGATCAGTTTGGTTCACAGATTCGTGTATTGCGTCCGTTAAGTGTGAATAAAACTGAAGTGACGATTTACTGCATTGCACCAAAAGGTGAAGCACGTGATGCACGTACCCGCCGTATTCGCCAGTATGAAGATTTCTTTAATGCATCAGGTATGGCAACACCTGATGACTTAGAAGAATTCCGTGCGTGCCAAGCTGGTTATGCAGGTATTGAACTGGAATGGAATGATATGTGTCGTGGCTCTAAGCACTGGATCTATGGTCCAGATGATGCAGCCCAGGAAATTGGTTTAAAACCTATATTAAGTGGCATCAAAACTGAAGATGAAGGCTTATACCTTGCACAACATCAATATTGGTTGAGCTCAATAAAACGAGCAATTGCCAGAGAAAAAGAACTTACAGGGCAACAAGATTTGGGAGAAACCGTATGAATACCCCAATCAATTTAGACAGTATTAGTCTCGAGCAAGTGACCCAGTTTTTATATCGTGAGGCACGCTATTTAGATGAGGAACAGTGGGATGAATGGTTACAGTGCTATGCGCCTGAGGCTTCTTTCTGGATGCCTGCATGGGACGATGATGATCAACTGACAGAAGACCCACGATCAGAAATTTCGTTGATTTACTATCCGAATCGCCAAGGTTTAGAAGATCGTGTATTTCGGATAAAAACAGAACGTTCATCTGCGACCATTCCTGATACCCGTACCAGCCATAATATTTCCAATATTGAGATTGTGGAACGTGATGGTGACAAAGTCACTGTACGTTTTAATTGGAACACTTTGAGTTTCCGCTATAAAACCAACTACAGCTATTTCGGCATGTCATGTTATGTGATCGACTTTTCAACTGAACAACCCAGAATCTTAAGTAAGTATGTTGTGCTTAAAAACGATTATATCAACCAAGTGATTGATATTTATCACCTGTAAACACATTGCTCAGCCAAATGGAATGTTGGCTCAGTTTTAGCACTTTTTAGACTTTTTGGAATCAATAATTTAAATAATCAAAAGGAAATGTTAAAGATGGATAGGTTAAATCAAGGGACTAATATATTTAAAATGGTACTTATGGCGATCGTTGCTGGTGTAACGAGTAACAGCAGTTTTGCCAATATCAGTCAGAATGAACATAACGAACTCAGAAAAGAACTTATGGCACTTCAGAAAGAGGTTCAAAACTTAAAAAATGAGAATAGTCTGCAGTTACACTCTGCACCGTCGATGTCCATGATAGAAAAAAAGAGATCTACAGAGGTCAATATTTATGGGTTTATACGCGCTGATGCAACCTATCAAACTACAGGTGCATCGACAATGTATAATAATATCAATGCTGTACCATTAAAAAACACCCATGAGGAATATAAGCAACGTGATCGATTCCGTGCGACTGCTGCTGCTACGCGTATCGGAGCGAACTTCAGGACTGAAACACCAGTAGGGGAAATAAAAGGCAAGGTTGAAACAGATTTTTTTGGTGGTGCAACAAGAGATCAATTTCGTATACGGCATGCTTATTTGACATTTGATAAATGGTTAGTCGGTCAGACATGGTCAAATTTTATTGCACCTGAATATTTACCTGAAACTATTGAGCCTGCTTCATATGTTGGAGGATCCTTATTGCGAGTACCTGTGCTTAGGTATACAGATAAGATTACGGATCAAACAAGTTTTGTTATTAGTATCGAAGATCCTAAATATACAGCTGCCACTGATCCTGACAATGAAATGAGATTACCTGCGTTCGTTGGGCGTATTAACCATAATTTTGATAATGGCTCATTAATTTCAGGTCGTAGTTTCCTTGCAGAAAAGAAAACAGCAAATGATGAAAAGTTAGCTTGGGGAATCGGTTTGGGAGGGAAATATCTAATCTCTCCTCATACAATATTGAAGGCTGATTATTATCATGTAAAAGGAGATGGGCGGTTTTTAGCTTGGAGTAATAGTGGCTATGCTTTGGATATAAATAATCAGATGCATGAAAATGAGTTTGATACAATCTCGTTAGGAATAACACATAAGTTTAATCCTAAATTACGTTCTACGATTGGTTATGGCTATATGAAAGCCAATGATAGTAGCACGTTTGCAAATTTAAAATATGATGATAATACACAAAATAAGCAACTTTGGCAGGGCTGGGCAAATGCGATTTATAGCCCATTTAAGTCGATAGATTTTGGATTAGAATATGTTTATGGACAGCGAGAAACTTTCAATGATTTAACAGGTGTAGATAATCGCTTTAATATGATGATTAGCTATGATTTTTGATCACTATATTTTTATAATAATTTGATGCTTGGTATATGTCTACATTAATCATCCAATTTTAGCTTCTTAGCTAAAGTGTTAATGATCTGTGGTTGGAAAGTCTGCCAATTTAACTTATGCTCAAGCGGTGTAGTCATGAAATAGTTTGAAATTTATTTCGCATCAACGCCTGATGAATGTCATCAGGCGTTTTATATTTCAGAACATATATGCTCTATGAGTATTATAAACTTCTATAGGTTATGCTCTTTATGTATTTATTCATGATGTGACCAGAGATAGCTTGGCTGCACAGTCACGGATTTTACCTAGTGATGTGATCACCCAAGTAAATAACAAGAAAGTAAATACACCGACTGATTTTGTTAATGCTATTTCTGAGCTACAGAAAAATACGGTAGCACGTGTAGCGATTGTTCGTGAAGGGCAACATGCTATGATTGGATTACGTATTCAATAAATACAACTGATCAGAATCAGCCACTCTAAGAGTGGCTTTTTTATGTCAAACTTATACGGATGGTTGAAAAAGTGGAAAAGGAAAGAAGATATGAGTTCAGTATTTGATTTAAAAATCAAAGTAAAACCAGAGCATATAGATGTCTTAGGTCATGTAAATAATGTGGTCTATGTACAATGGATGCAGGATGTTGCATCTGCACATATCGAAACATTGGGTGTTGGACTCGATCAGTATTTAGAAATGAAACATGCAATGGTTGCTGTAGAACATCATGTTCAGTATCGCAAAGCCGCAATGTTAGATGATGATGTTATTTTGAGAACTTGGTTATACGAGATCAACGCACTTTATTCTTTCCGTCAGTATGCTTTTTTTAATGCTAAAGATAACAGCTTACTCTTTACGGGCAATACCAAATGGGCATGTATAGAAATTGCTTCAGGGCGTCCGAAACGGATGTCACCAACTTTTATCCAAGCCTATCAACCCATTGATCCTGAAATAGATCCTTTTGATTTAAGCTTAATCAAAGAGATTTAACATCTATAGAGCGTTCGCTGTTATTAAATATCGGAGTAGTTGCCTAAAACGAGTAATTCGGAACAGCCCTTGAAAACGAGGGCTATATAACGATAAGTGTTAATCAATTTCAGCACTAGATATGATAATAGAAAACCTAATAATGTTTTCACTACGTGATAAACCCTAGTGTTAGAACAAGAACAGATATTTTTTGTAATGACGAATGTTTATTGCAAAAAAGAGATGAAATTTAGCCAAAGTAAATTAACTTTAATAAATGCTATACAGAAGTTGGATGGCTAAGGTCGGTTTTTATTAAAGCCTCACTATATTTTTGACCCTGTTCTGCTTATACTGTGCAGCAATTAAGATATTTCATTTTTTGCACGTCATAAGTACTTTTGATATTGAGTACATGATTGTGTACATATTTTTAGAGTAGTGTATGGCAGTAGCTAAGAAATCCGTTAATATCAACAATATACGTAATTTTTCGATTATCGCTCATATCGACCATGGCAAGTCGACACTTGCAGACCGTTTCATTCAAATGTGTGGTGGATTGCAAGACCGTGAAATGCAGGCTCAAGTCCTAGACTCTATGGAGCTTGAGCGTGAACGTGGGATTACCATTAAAGCGGCTTCTGTAACCTTGTACTATACCCATCCAAATGGGCAAGAGTATCAATTAAACTTTATTGATACACCGGGGCACGTGGATTTCTCTTATGAAGTATCGCGTTCTCTTGCTGCCTGTGAAGGTGCATTGTTGGTTGTCGATGCTGCACAAGGGGTTGAGGCGCAATCTGTTGCAAACTGCTATACCGCAATTGAGCAGGGTTTAGAAGTACTACCTGTCCTGAATAAAATCGATTTGCCACAAGCAGAACCTGAACGTGTTATTCATGAAATCGAAGAAATTATCGGTATTGAAGCAACACATGCACCAACATGTTCGGCAAAAACAGGTCTAGGTGTAGAGTCTGTTTTAGAGACATTGGTTGACATTATTCCAGCACCGCAAGGTGACCGTGACGCACCTTTACAAGCTTTAATTATTGACTCTTGGTTTGATAACTATTTAGGTGTGGTATCACTTGTTCGTATCAAACAAGGTCGTGTGCGTAAAGGCGATAAAATGTTGATGAAATCAACAGGTCAATCGCACATCATCACTTCTGTTGGTATTTTTAATCCAAAACATACCGATACAGGTATTTTAGAAGCGGGTGAAGTTGGCTTTATCATTGCAGGGATCAAAGACATTTTTGGTGCGCCAGTTGGTGATACGATCACCTTGGCAACCACACCTGATGTTGCAACTTTACCGGGTTTTAAAAAGGTAAAACCACAGGTTTATGCGGGTTTATTCCCAATTGATGCCAGTGATTTTGAACCATTCCGTGAAGCGCTACATAAGTTACAAATTAACGATTCTGCGTTGTTCTTTGAACCTGAAAGCTCAGATGCTTTAGGTTTTGGTTTCCGTTGTGGCTTCTTGGGAATGCTACACATGGAAATTGTACAAGAACGTCTAGAGCGTGAGTATGATTTAGACTTAATTAGCTCTGCACCAACCGTAATCTATGAAGCATTGATGAAAAATGGCGAAACGATTTATATCGATAGCCCATCTAAAATGCCTGATGGTTCAACGGTTGAAGATTTACGCGAGCCGATTGCTGAATGTCATATTTTAGTGCCTCAAGAATACTTGGGTAATGTCATGACCCTGTGTATCGAGCGCCGTGGTGTGCAAAAAGATATGAAATTCTTGGGTAATCAAGTATCGATTACCTTTGAAATTCCAATGGCAGAAGTGGTTATGGATTTCTTTGATAAATTGAAATCTTGCTCACGTGGATTTGCTTCGTTGGATTACAATTTCGTGCGTTTTGAGAGTTCATCTCTAGTTAAGGTCGATGTGTTAATTAATGGTGATAAGGTTGATGCCTTGGCAATGATTTGTCATCGTAATGATGCGCGTCACCGTGGTATTGCTTTAGTTGAAAAAATGAAAGACTTGATTCCGCGTCAAATGTTTGATGTGGCGATTCAAGCTGCAATTGGTGCACAAATCATTGCACGTTCAACAGTTAAAGCGATGCGTAAAAACGTATTGGCTAAATGTTATGGTGGTGACGTTTCTCGTAAGAAGAAACTGTTATCGAAACAAAAAGAAGGTAAGAAACGCATGAAGCAAGTGGGTAGTGTTGAAATCCCACAAGAAGCGTTCCTTGCTGTGTTAAAAGTAGAAAGATAAAAACTAGAGGTCTTATTGCTCATGGATTTTGATTTTAATTTAATTCTCGTTCCTGCAACGCTTATATTTTTTGGGCTATGGTTACTGGATAAGTTTGTACTGAAACAACGTGCAACAAAAGGTAAGGGGAATGAAAATGTCATCATTTCATGGGCATATGATTTCTGGCCTGTTCTAGCAGTGGTTTTGGTGTTGCGTTCATTCTTATTTGAACCGTTTAATATTCCTTCTGATTCTATGGTACCGACTTTAGAAACAGGTGATTATATTTTGGTGAATAAGTTCCAGTACGGTGTGCGTTTACCAATCACCAATACCAAGATAATTGATATTGGTGAGCCACAACGTGGTGATGTTGCTGTTTTCCGTTATCCAGAAAATCCAAAAATTAGTTATATCAAACGTATTATTGGTTTACCGGGTGACCATCTTGAATTCAATAATGGTCAACTTACAATCAATGGTAAAAATGTTGAGCAAGTACCTACTGAGTTTAGTCGTGAAAAAGATATTTTAGATACACCTAAGTCAATCTACTATTATGAAACGATGGGTACACATAAGCATTTAGTTCGTTTACTGGAAGGTCAAAATACTTTGGTTTCAGCATTTAATTATGCACAGAAAAAACAAGACCTACCTTATGTAGCAACTGCAAATGACCGCTTTGTAAAATCAAATGGTCAAAGTTGGGAAGTGACTGTTCCAAAAGGCCATTATTTTGCCATGGGTGATAACCGTGACCAAAGTGCAGACAGTCGTTTTTGGGGCTTTGTACCTGAAGAGAACTTAACTGGTCATGCAATCTATGTGTGGATGCATAAGGAACCTGGTTTAAAAATGCCTTCATTTAGTCGCAATGGTGCAATTAACTAATCGGCTACAGTTTAGAAAATCAAATAAAGGTCAATTTTTATTGACCTTTATTTTTATCTGTTAAAGCTATAAAGTTGTCTTGATTTATAAGAAAAATGAAATAGAACAAATGATTTAAACTAGCAACTTGATGCAGTTTCAAGGATAATAGCGCGGTAAAGTTTTTTATCACACCAGGGTTTGCAGTGGATAAAAAATTTATAACAATTGAAAATGATCAGTGGGTCTGCAGCAGTGTATTTGACTCAATTATATGATTATTTTCAATTGCGATTAAAGATTATTCATTCTGAGCTGTTGGATAAAAAAATGCGTAAAAATCAACAAGGCGCTTCATATATTGGAATTTTACTGGGGATAATTGCTTTAGCTTTTATGTTGAAAATCATAGTTGCTGTATGGCCTTTATACTGGGATGATCGTGTGATTAATAATCAAATTGTAGAGCAGATAAAGAATAGCTCTGCTGAAATCACACCAATGAAATTTGCAACAGAAGTTGATAAACGGTTAGAAATGAACAATATCCGAGATACTAAATTTGAGGATATTGCGACTGTATCAACTAAAGATGGTTTACAAGTGACTAAAAAATATGAAGTACGAAAAAATTTCATGCTGAATATAGATTTAGTCCTCACTTTCGAGAAGAGTTTTGATCAAAGGTCAGTTGAAAGTAAGTGATCCTCGCTTACAGAGTAGAATCGGTTACCAGTTTAAACAATACGAGTTATTACAACTCGCGCTGACTCATCGCTCGGTGAGTCACAAATACAACTATGAGCGCCTAGAGTTTTTAGGTGATGCATTGTTGGGTATGATCATCGCAAACTACTTATATCATGCGTATCCTCATGAAAATGAAGGTCGTTTGACGCGTATGCGCGCAACTTTGGTACGCCAAGAAGCATTGGGTAAAATTGCCAATGATTTAAAGTTAAGTCAAAGTTTAATTTTAAGTACAGGTGAATTGAAATCAGGCGGTCATCATCGTGAGTCAATATTAGCAGATACAGTTGAAGCAATTATTGGCGCGATTTATACCGAAACGCGAGATTTGCCTTTGTTGGAATCGATTGTTTTAAAATGGTATGAACCGTATTTAGATCATATCGAACCGACAGATCAACTCAAAGACCCGAAATCACGTTTACAAGAATATCTACAAGCTCGTAAAAAGCATCTCCCAGTTTATGAGGTCGTAGATATTCAGGGTGATGCACCTAACCAGCATTTTAAAGTAGAATGTACAGTAGATGGCTTGCCTAAAATGATGGGTGAGGGATCAAGTCGCCGTTTTGCAGAACAAGCAGTCGCGGCGGATTTTTTAAAGATATTGGAGCAGTAAACTGCATGAGTACACATTCCGATCACAATGATGCTGATCACGAGCCGTCTGAAAACGGTAATGAGTTAATTAATCAATTTTTTAGCTCGCAAGGTACAGAAATCCCTTCGGATTACCGAAGTGGATTTGTTGCAATTGTAGGACGTCCAAACGTGGGTAAATCGACATTGATGAACCATTTATTGGGTCAAAAATTGTCAATTACTTCACGTAAGCCACAAACGACGCGCCATAAAATCATTGGTATTGATAGTCGTGAAAAGTCTCAGGCTGTATTTGTTGATACACCGGGGATGCACAAGAAAGAAGTGCGTGCGATCAATAAAATGATGAACAAAGCTGCACATTCTGCCTTACGTGATGTCAATTTGGTTCTATTTGTTTTAGATGCCCAGAAATGGACACCAAATGATGACTTGGTTTTAGAAAAACTGCAAAATGCAGAAATGCCAGTCGTTTTGATTATCAATAAAATCGATACCTTAGAAAATAAGCGTATGATTTTGCCGTTGATCCAAGAACGTGCGAAGTTGATGAATTTTGCTGAAATTGTTCCTGTTTCAGCATTACGTGGTGCAAACTTGGATCATTTGCGTGAAGCGATTGAAAAGTATCTGCCATTCCAGCCACCATTATATTCTTTAGAACAGTTAACTGACCGTTCAGAACGTTTTCTTGCCAGTGAAATCATTCGTGAGAAAATTATGCGTCAGTTAGGCGAAGAGCTGCCTTATGATTTAACGGTTCAAATTGAATCATTTAAAACAGAAGAAGCGACAGTGAATGAAAAAACTGGTCGTCCTAAAGCTGCATGTACTTATATTGATGCCACAATTTTTGTTGATCGCCCTGGGCAAAAAGCCATCGTGATCGGTGAAAAAGGTGCTAAGCTGAAGAAAATTGGTATGGATGCTCGTGTCGACATGGAAAAAATGTTTGAGCAAAAAATCATGCTAACACTTTGGGTGAAAGTTAAAGGTGGTTGGTCTGATGACGAACGTGCTTTAAAAAGTTTAGGCTACAGCGATATTTAATTGACTTTTTGGGAACTGAAATGATTCGAGTTATAGCAATTCTTGCTTGCATAATCATGTTACAAGGCTGTATCACTAAAATTGTGACAGTTCCCGTCAAAGTTGCTTATAAAACCACAAAAGGCGTGGTTAAAGGCACTGCTGCGGTTGTAGGCGCTGTTATTCCTGATGGGGATGATGACGATGATAAGAAAAAACAAAAGGATGATTAAGTTCAAGCTAGATGCGTAATGAAATCTTGCATGGTTATTTAATCCATCATCGAAAATACAGAGAACGTAGTCATATTGTGCACTTATTTACACAAGAGCATGGTCGTGTCGACGGTATTCTTAGACAAACCCCACCACCACAATATCAACCGATTACTTTACAAGCGTCGGGAAAATCCGAGCTTAAAAACTTTTCAAAACTCGAAATACTTAATCAACCGATTTTCTTTTATGGGGATGCTTTCTTTTCAGGCTTTTATTTAAATGAACTGCTGCTTCGTTTATGTCCGCTTGAAGAAATGATGTCTGAAACATTTCAGCAATACCATTTAACTTTACAACATTTACAAAAATTGGCTGAACATCCACAAGCTGATTTATTTCTTCGACAAATTTTACGCCAGTTTGAACACGCACTGTTAGAAGAGCTGGGTTATCCGCTGGATTATGGGCATGATTCAAATCAACAAGAGATTATGCTGACCCAACGTTATCAATTTCAATTGGCCGAAGGCTTTACACCAGTGTCATATACCTCGTCTGGGACGTTGCTGGGCCAACAAATTCTAAGCATGGCAAATTATGAAAAGGGTAGGGATTTTAGCCCAGAGCAGTTACAATTATTGGCTAAACTCTATCGACAAATGATTACTTCACTTTTAGGTGATCGACCATTAAAAAGTCGTCAGCTTTGGGTTCAAAATGCTCAATCTAAAACGTTGAGCCGTTAATTTTAATTTATTGGTTAATTAGGAGAATGTTATGGCTGCATTGCTAGGTGTAAACATTGACCATGTTGCAACCCTCAGACAAGCACGTGGAACGACTTATCCTGATCCTGTGAAAGCTGCATTAATTTGCGAACAAGCAGGGGCGGAAGGCATCACTTTACACTTACGTGAAGATCGTCGTCATATTCAAGATGATGATGTGCGCCGTATGCGACCTGTATTGACGACAAGAATGAACTTGGAAATCGCTGTAACTGATGAAATGGTTGCATTTGCAAAAGAGATTCAACCGCATCATGTGTGTTTTGTGCCAGAGAAACGTCAAGAAATCACCACAGAAGGTGGTTTAGACGTGCTTGGGCATTTTGAAGATGTTAAAGCTGCGACTCAGGCATTAACTGCAATTGGTTGTGATGTATCTTTGTTTATTGATGCTGATTTTGCGCAAATTGATGCTGCAATTGCTTGTGGTGCACCCACTATTGAATTACATACGGGTGCTTATGCAGACGCTAAAACTGCTGAAGCTCAACAGATTGAACTCGAAAGAATTATTAAAGGTACTGAGTACGCAGCATCTAAAGGTTTGGTCGTCAATGCTGGTCATGGTTTGAATTTGGACAATGTGGCTGCAATTGCTGCAATTCCTCAGATTCATGAACTCAATATTGGACATTCGATTATTGCCGAAAGTGTTTTTGTCGGTTTGGAGCAAGCAGTAAAGGACATGAAGGCCGCACTTCATGCAGCTGGTTAATTTAATTTTTGATTTACGTTGTTGAATATTGATCATGTCGAATATGAATTATGATGAGCTTATGCAACCTGTGATTGCTTTTTTAGGCTGTGAAACGCCAAAGGCATGGTTGGATGAGGCATTGAACAATCTCCCATTGCTCATGCAGGATCATGCGAATTGTGAAAAGAAAGCGGCTGGAACAGCAATGAACTTGATGTTTCGCTACAGTTTTTTTACCGATTTGCAGATCAAATTAGCGCAACTTGTGCGTGAAGAAATGTTGCATTATGAACAAGTGTTAGAGTTTATGAGCAAACGTGGTCAAGAATGGAAAGGTCTGAGTGCAGGTCGTTACGCAGGTGGTTTACGTAAGGAAATTCGTACTTATGAACCAGAAGCTTTGATTGATGTTTTGGTGATTGGTGCGTTTGTTGAAGCACGTTCTTGTGAGCGATTTTATGCTTTAGCACCTTTAGTAGATGATGAGCTGGGACGTTATTACCGTTACTTGTTGAAATCTGAATCTCGCCACTATGAGGACTATTTAACTTTGGCTTTAGATGTTGCTAAAACTGCTAAATTAAAAGATCCAGAAGAAGATATTCAGCAACGCATCGAATTGATCCGTGAAGTAGAGAAGGATTTGATTTTAACGCCTGATAAGACTTTCCGTTTCCATAGCGGTGTGCCGGTTTAACTGCTTGTCTGATTAAAAACTGAATTTAAAAAATAGACCAAAGCATTGCTTTGGTCTATTTCGTTGTGCTGTTTAATAAAAACCAGATGGAACTGTTGCTTTAAGCAGTTTCGATACCTGTCCAGCCTGCATCTGGATAACGTTCACCTTGTATCTGATCAGCTGCAAAAAGTTGATCAAGTTGCAGAATTTGTTCAGTCGTGAGGTTAACCTGATTGGCTTTAAGGTTATCCTGTAAATATTTTGAATGTCGTGTTCCAAAAATTGGCGTGACATGAGCATGTTTGCACAGTAACCAAGCTAAGGCAATTTGTGCATTGCTGTGTTGCCATGACTGGCATAAATCACTAAATTTTGTCAGTAATAGCTGGTTTGACTGAAAGGCTTCACCCTGTAATCTGGGTAAGTTTTTTCTGAAATCATTCTCAGGCATAGTTTCTGGATTTAAATCTGCTGTGAGAAATGCACGTCCTAATGGACTATAAGCAACAAATTCAACATTCAGTTGCTGACAAGTATTTAATAAGCTTTGTTCAGGTTCACGTGACCAGAGGGAATATTCACTTTGGACTGCTGTAACAGGCGCAATAGCACAGGCTTTTTCTAAGGATTGTGCTGAGATTTCAGAAAAGCCAAAACTTTTAATTTTGCCTTCTTGAACCAAATCTGCAAGCGTAGCTGTAACATCTTCAATTGGGATTTCAGGTTGTCTCCGATGACAATAATATAAATCAATTTGTTCAATACCTAAGCGCTTTAAAGAAGCCTCACAGGCGCTACGGATATAATCTGGCGTATTATCAATACGACGTTTATAGTGATTTTCAGCACGGACAATACCAAATTTAGTCGCGATTACCATTGCCTCTCGTTCAGTTCGATAGTGTGCAATAAATTGCCCCAATAACTGTTCATTGTGTCCATGACCATAAGTATCCGCAGTATCAAAAAAATTAATACCTGCGTGAAATGCTTGTTCCAAAATCTGTAATGAGTCCTGATCATTAGTTTGACCATAAAACTCACTCATTCCCATACAACCTAAACCCATTGGTGAAATTTTAAGATGTGTTTGACTTAATTTTTTCATTTTGATTGACCTTTAATGATGAGGTGATCTTTAGCCCATGAATCATGTAACCATTTTTCAGTTTTGCGATGGCCAGGAAAACTGACCCAGACAATATCTCTTTCAAAAATAATGGGCCGTTGATTTTTACCAATAATGACCCAAAACCAGCGACCATCATTTAAGTTGCGCATTTTGACTTTTATGCCCGCAATCTTTTGTGTTTTTCCATTGATGTGCACGTTTTCATCATGCTGATCGATCCAATGAATCTCTCGATGTTGCAGTAAGTCTGGTGCATAGTGCTGTAAAAAGTCATCACTGATTTTTTGCGCTTGCGCTTTTGTGGGTAAATGACCGTTGAGAAGGCTTTCATCTAAATATGAAAATCCTTTTAAAGCGCCTGTTTGATCCGATAAATAACTGAAATTTTCGCCATTCAGTTTGAGTAATGGTAATTTCTGATAGCGGACCAATTGCACATGCTGTTGGTCGCTCAGCACATCTTGTTGATACACTTTTTGATAATGCGAAGGTAAAAATTCAGACAAAAATTGAGTCATATTATTCACCTGCGTTGTTGTGATTATTGCTGCTGGATCATTTGCAGAACATGATGTGATCAGTAGTGTACTACTGAGAATGAATGCATATTTCATATGATTGACGCCCTAAAAAGTTGAATTTTTATTTGAGGGGATCACGGCAATAGCTTCGACTTCAACCAAAACATCTGGATGAAATAATTGTGCAACACCAATCAGGCTACTTGCTGGTGGTAATTCAGAATGAATAAATTGATCGCGAACTTTACGAATTATTGTAAGCTGATCAGGTTGTAAATTACGGACATAAATGGTTAGTTTGACCAGTTGTTGAGTACTCACATTCGCTTGATGTAATGTTTTTTCAATATTTTGAAAAACCAAGAACAGTTGTTGTTCAAGACCGGCTTGTAAGATATCGCCATTTTCTGTGATAGGGACATGCCCAGATAAGTACATCGGTTGCCCCTGTTCTACAACGATTGCTTGTGAAACATTGGGAATTGTGGCGTATGTTGGGTTGATAGGGCGTAATAAGGTATTTGGTGCTGATGCGTGCTGCTGCTGCATGGTGACCTCAGATGAATTTTTATTTTGTGCATGTGTGAGAGGACTGTTAAAGAACAGACCCAATAAAATAGCGAATATGTAAAATTGAGATGACATATTTTGAGCCTATGAAAAAACACTTGAGAGATTGTGCTTAAATTTCATTTTTTATAGAATAGTCATTATTGATGGTTTTAAATTCCAAAAATGAAATGTTGGATGATCTGAGTTTATTTATCGCAATTGTTGGGGCGGGAAGTTTTAATCGGGCTGCGCAACAACAGAATGTACCTGCTGCTACACTGACACGTCGCTTGCAAAAATTAGAAGAGAGTTTGGGGTGTAAGCTATTACACAGAAACAGCCGAGGTTTGAAATTGACTCAGGAAGGCCAGCGTTACTACGATCGCTGTCAGCCCTTAGTTCGGGCGCTACTGCAAAATACCCATGAAATAAAAGAAGAAACTACACAGGTTAAAGGTCAAATCAAAATTCTAGCACCAATGAATCTAGCCGTATTTCCGTTAAAACAGTTTTGGAATACTTTTCTACAAAGATATCCAGAAATTGAAC
Source organism: Acinetobacter sp. GW821-FHT01E09 (assembly GCF_059422385.1). Lineage (NCBI taxonomy): Bacteria > Pseudomonadati > Pseudomonadota > Gammaproteobacteria > Moraxellales > Moraxellaceae > Acinetobacter > Acinetobacter sp. GW821-FHT01E09. Next base: position 3,239,804 of record NZ_JBWKWU010000001.1, on the reverse strand, counting down.
TCGAATTACAACTGGACAATGCTTTAGATGATTTAATGGTGCGAGGTGCCGATCTCGCCTTACGTGTAGGTAAAATGGCCAATAGTGCCTATATTCAAAAACGCTTGGGGAGCATTCAAACCTGTATTGTTGCATCGCCAGATTATTTAGATCAGCATCTCATTCAGTCACCGCGAGACTTAGATCAACAAGATTGGCTATTGGCATCTCCCTTAGAGCAACTTGAACTTAGGCAACATCAACACAGTTATACCTTTAAAATTCAGTCCTATCGTTTGAAAGTGAATGAAATCAGTTTATGTGTAAATCTAACAGAGCAGGGACTAGGATTAAGTTATGTTCCACTGACTCAATGTGAAGATGCTTTGAATTCAGGCAGATTAAAACGGGTGCTTCCTGATTGGCAATTACCGATTAGAGACGTTTATGCTGTATGGCAGGCGCAAAAAGTCATGCCTGCTCGTGTACGTGTTTTTATTGAAGAGTTAGCTGAATTTTTCCAGCAACAAACATGGAATGATACTAACTTATAAAAGTGAATGGGTATTCTTGTCTATTTGTCATACCCAGTGTCTAGTCTTGAAATAAAAAAAGCCCACTTTGATAAGTGGGCTTTTAGAATTTGGCTCTCCAACCTGGGCTCGAACCAGGGACCTGCGGATTAACAGTCCGTCGCTCTACCGACTGAGCTATTGGAGAATCTGAATGCGATTATAAGGATATATCTTTATGGGTCAAGCCTTTCCTGTCATCTTTTCTTCATTTGTACACTGTATGCTTTTTATTTGAGCAATCTATAGATAATTTAAAAAAATTGATTCTGACAGTTGCAATAGTGAAACGGTCTTGTTAGATTAAAACCATAAAGAGTGTTTAAGTTTGACTTAAACAGTGTGGATTTAAAACCAACTTGCCAGCACTAAATGGCTAAATAGGAGACAGCGAATGAATACGCTTACTATTTCTCAAATTTTTGAAAATTTCTCAGTCTACCAAGAAAATTACCTTTCAATCCTGCAAGATCCTGAACAATATTTTATCCAAGTTGAACAAGCCTATTTAGATGTTTGGCCATTTACTGAAAAAAAACTGTATTTGGGCGATCTGTTGCAGCTTTGGTTTAGTGAAAAATGGCTCATTAATACACCGTGTCGATTATTAAATTCATCCAGTCAGGTTTCATCAAGTTCAGACACGCAAGCTACTCAAAAACCAGTTCAACGGACACAAGATTTTTATCTGTTCCAATTGAGTGGAAGTACCTTATCAGGTTCTAACCATGCGCAAATCTGGTCAGTTTCAGAACAAAAAGTGCTTTATGTTTCTTTGGATCGCATCTTTAAATATTACTGCTATTTTGAATCGATTGAACGCCCAAAAAACCATCCTCAAAACCCACTTAAATTGTTTCAACACGCGATTTAATCAAACCATTGAGAACGCTTTTAAGTGTGACTTTAAATCTGCTTAAAAGCTTCAATTGCTCGAATACGACTTTGCTTTAAATCCACAATTGGCTTTGGATAGTTGAGCTCTATATTGGGATTTTTTGCATAAGGTTCATGAATGGTTTTTGCTTCTAAATGTGCAAGTTCTGGAACCCATTGTCGAATGTAATCACCTTGTGCATCGAATTTCTGCGATTGGCTGATAGGGTTAAAAATACGGAAATAAGGTACGGAATCAGTTCCTGTAGAAGCACACCATTGCCATCCGCCGTTATTGGCAGCCAAATCTCCATCAATAAGATGTTGCATAAACCATTGCTCACCTAAACGCCAATCAATCAATAGGTTCTTGGTGAGAAACATGGCGACAACCATACGGATCCGATTATGCATCCAACCTGTGTGAAGTAACTGGCGCATACCTGCATCGACGATCGGAATCCCTGTCTGACCTGTTTGCCACGCGCTTAAATCATCTGCAGCATCACGCCATTGTAGCTGCTGTGCTGGCATTTTAAAGGGCAAGTGCTTTGACACACGCGGGAAATCAAACAGGATATGCTGATAGAACTCACGCCAAAGTAGCTCATCGAGCCATGTTTGTTGTCCAATATGATCAATAGAAAAATGTCCAAATTGTGCTCGAAATAGGGCATTGAAACACTGTCGAATTGAAAGGATGCCTATATTTAAATAGGCTGAAAGCTGGCTGGTGGCTTCAATTTGGGGGAAATCACGTTCGAGTTGATAATGACGGACTTTGTTTTCAATAAATTCATCCAAGACATTCAAGGCATATTGTTCGCCAATTTTCCACTGCTTGTTGATCCGATTCGGATCGAATGTAAAACCAAGCTCGGCCAAAGTCGGCAGGCTATTATTATTCAACTCGCCCACATCTATTGCATCATTTAAGGCTTGAGTCTCTGGAATAGGGAAGCATTGCGGGATCGAAATGCTCAGTTGTTCATAGCAGTATTTTTTAAATGCACCGAAGACTTGATAGGGTTGATTGGATTTATTGCGAATTGAACCGACAGGGAACAGAGTGCGATCATGATATAAAACCAAATCACGGTTACTCTGATTCAGTTGTGTTTGAACTTGGAAATCTCGATTTAATTCATTGACACCGCACTCAATATTGGCGTGTACATTTTCAATGTCCAGTTTTTGACAGAGTTGATCGATCTCTGCTGCAATGTTTTCCCATAAGGGGATGCTGCGGATAATCAGCGGAATTTGAATAGAAGCAAGTTCTTGTTGAATGGCTTGAATTTGACGTAAATAGAAATCAAGCTTAATCGGTGCATCGTCATGCATCCGCCATTGTTCAGGTGAAAGAATCACCAGTGCAATTACAGGACCGCTTTGCGCTGCATGCCATAGGGCAGTATGGTCTTGAATACGTAAGTCTTGACGAAACCAAAGGAGTTGTTTTTGCATAGGATTGATAGGAATGGATTCATTCACACTAGGTTTTCATCAATTTAAACCAATACGCATAAAAAAGGCAAAGTAAAAACTTTGCCTTTTCGATCAGATCAATCAGATCTTAGTGGTGATGACCACCTGCACCGTGTACATGACCGTGCTCTAATTCTTCTGGAGAAGCATCACGAACTTCTGCGATTTCAACTTCAAAAGTAAGATCTTGGCCAGCTAATGGGAAGTTAGCATCAACGATGATGTTGTCGCCTTCGATTGCTTTAACAGTAACGATTTGAACACCATCATCAGTTTGAGCTTGGAACTGCATACCAGCTTCAATGTTCTCAACACCTTGGAACATTTGAGCAGGAACTTCTTGAACGAGGTCAGGGTTGTATTCGCCATAACCTTCAGCAGCTGGGATAGTGACTGTAAATTTGTCACCTACAGTTTTACCTTCTAAAGCTTTTTCTAAACCAGGAATGATGTTACCTGCGCCATGTAAATATGCAAGTGGTTCACCTTGTGATTTATCGAGAGTTTCACCCTCAGCGTTAGTCAGCGTATAGTGGAAAGAAACCACGTTGTTATTTGCAATAGCAGTCATGTTATTGATCCATTCGGTAATCGATAATTTTAAGGCTACATCATAAAGTGAAAAGCAATTTTTGTAGACTAAAATTACTAAAAAATTGCATTTTCATCTGTATTTTGACCATTTTTTCATAAATATGGGCAAAAATTTAAATTTCAATGCAATTTTATTTTTGGCGCGATTTTTCGTGTAACAAAATCTTTAGCCGTTAACAAGCCTGCATGAGCATAGCCATATATCGTCGCTTGATGAATACGATATAAAGACACATACATCGATTTTGCCACGAAGCCTTGAACATTGACCTGACCAAGTAGCTCACCGACCGCTTTATTTTCACTGAGTGATACCAGTGAACCTTTGTCTGCGAACTGGAACATTGGCTGTGGTCGTCCTTTGATGCGTGCATTCATTGCATCTACTAGAAACGAAGCTTGTTGACTTGCGACTTGTGCACGTGGACCAAGTGGTGCTTCTCTTGCATCTAAGATACAGTGGGCGCAATCACCAAAGGCAAAAATGTTTGGATCAGCCTGAGTCTGTAAGGTTGCGTATACGTTTAAACGGCCCATGCGATCTTTTTCAAAGCCTGCTAAATTGGCAATTACTTTAGGGGTTTTTATCCCTGCTGCCCAAACTTTTAATTGTGCTTCTACGGATGTGCCATCACTAAAATAGACTTTTTCAGCATCTACTTTTTCAACACGTTTGCCCGTTAATACATCTATTTTCATTCGTTGTAATTGCTGTGTGGCATGCTCAGCCATTTTTTCAGAAAGTGCAGGTAAGATACGATCAGCGCCTTCAACCAAAGTAATTTTGACATTGTTTGGGTTAATTTTATTTAAACCATATTTATAAAAGTTCTGTTTGGCTTGAACCAACTCAGCTGAAAGTTCAACACCTGTTGCGCCTGCACCAATCACGGCAATGTGTAATTCACGATCAATATTTTTATTTTGAGCATCTAAATACAAGTGCAGTAAGTCCTGTTGGAAGACTTCTGCTTGTTGGCGACTGTCGAGATAATGACAAAACTCTTTAACCCCAGGCGTATTAAAGTCATTGGAGACTGAGCCGACAGCTAGAATTAAGGTGTCATAATGCAGGGTGATTTGCTCTTGATTGGATTCATATTTACTGGTTTGGGTTTTGCTAAGCTCGATGGTTTTGTTATCACGATCTAAATGTTCAAAACGACCCAAGACAAATTCATAGTGATGCTTGGCTGCATGTGCATAATAATTGGTTTCTTCATCACTTGGGTTCATGGTGCCAGCTGCAATTTCATGCAGCAATGGTTTCCAGATATGGGTGAGTTTTTGGTCAACAAGGGTGATTTTGGCTTTTTTACTCTTTCCAAGCGTATCACCGAGTTGTGTCACCAGTTCTAAACCACCAGCACCACCACCAACAATCACGATATGATGTAGATTTGACATAGAAAACCTAAATTGTTGTTATGAAAATAGAATGGCATAAATATGCCATTCTATTTAATTGTTTAGGTTTTTTTTGTATTACAGGTTACATAATTATAATAAATCTAACTAAATTGGTTGGTTTTAATTAAATCCCAAAAATTGACTTGATCCATTCGATTAAACGTTCAAACCAAGAGGCTTGTTCGATATGCACTTCATCTTCAATATCAAAACTTTGAATCAGTTGATTGTTTTGGTAAACATTCACTTTTGCCAAATGCATGATCTTTTCTAAAGGTGCGGTAAGTGATGTCTCATTCAGTTCAACATTCAAATGGGTTTGAGTTGTTGTAAGCGGTTCAACTGCTGCCAAGAGACCATTTGCCTCAGTTTTCATGATACGGCTATTTACAACATCAAAAGTCGCTAAATCAATTGGTGTCGCATCGTTATATAAAGATGTGGTAATGAGTTGAGGTTTTTTTGCTTCAACCTTAAACATTTTTAAGGTGGATTTAACTACAGGAAGCTCAGCAATCAATTGTTTGTCTTTAATTGCGACTTCATCACGGGTGTAGGCATAGCCCAAGTTTAACAATTTATGTGCAATTTCCGCGCGTTTAACTGCACTTTTTGCACCCATCACCACCACAATTAAACGACGATCAGGAGACTCTGTAATGGCAGAAGGACGATGCGCTGTCAGTGCTAAGTTATAGCCGGCCGCTTTGGTAAAACCTGTTTTTAAACCATCTACACTTGGATCAGACTTTAAAACAAGGTTGGTGGCATGATGAAAATGTTGGTTATAACTAAAACTTGGCATCACTGAATAATGCATATATTCAGGGGTTTGTGATGTTACTGCTTGACCTAAGATCGCCATATCATGAGCTGACGAAAAATGATCAGGCATGGTAATACCTGGAGGGTTGGCAAAATGAGTATCCTTCATTCCCAAGGCTTGTGCTTCTTGGTTCATACGAGCAACAAATGCAGGTACGCTACCTGAGATACGTTCTGCCAGCGTTACTGCTGCATCATTGGCAGACATCACAATCAATCCAGCAAGAAGTTGGTCAATTGAGATTTGCTCACCTTGCTTCAGGTACATTTGAGATTCATCCCATTGCACGATCTGAACTACAGGGGTTGCAGTAATAATCTCTTCTTTTTTGATATGACCTGCTTTGAGTTCTTTCAACGCAATATAGGCGACCATCATTTTGGTCATGGATGCTGGCGCACGCTGTACATGACTATTATATTCAGCAATGGTTTGACCCGATTGTGTATCTAATATTGTCCAAGCTTCAGCTTCAACAGATTGCGGATTAATATTAAGTAAAGCGGCGTTAACAAACGTGGAGCAAACCAAGCCAGTTATCGCGATAAAAGAAGCAAGAATTTTCAACAGATTTACCTTTAAGCCAATCCTATGGCAAGAGTGCATAAACTTTGCGAATGCTATGCCTTTTTTGCACTCTTCGCTAGTCAGAATCGTAGACAATTGCGACTAAAATCGCCTGACTTTGTAAAAAAATGCTAATCTAATTGGTAATTTCTCACTGTCTATTTTCGAATATATATTTATGTTGCATTATCAGATTGAATTTGACGATTACCGTCAGCACCTCATTCATGTCACATTGCGCTTTTTGGCGAACCCTACTCAAGTTTTGTCACTTCCTACATGGATTCCTGGTAGCTATTTGATCCGTGAGTTTTCTAAACATATCGAATCTGTGAAAGCCTATGATGAAGCGGGTCGTCAACTGCAAATTAATAAGTTTGAAAAAAATAAATGGCGTTTATATAACACCGACCATGAACTGATTACTGTTGAATATGATGTTTACGCCTATGACCTTTCGGTACGTGGTGCATATGTCGATCAAACCCGTTTATATGTCAATCCTGCTTGTATTTGCCTAGGGTTGCAAGACCAAGAAGAATCAGCAATCGAAGTTGAAGTATTTTTACCTGAAGAATTAAAGCATTTTCAAATTGCCACAGGTTTAGAGTCAAGAAGCTTGGTGAAAGGGCGCTATACCTTAAAAGCCAACAATTATGCACAATTGATTGATGCACCATTTGAATTGGCGGATCAAACCCGTTTTAGTTTTGAAGCGAATGGGATTCCACATGAATTTGTGGTTTCTGGTCAGCATACAATGAATGCAGCGCGTATGAAGCAAGACCTTGAAAAAATCTGTAGTACAGAAATTTCAATGTTTGGTTCAGCACCTTTTGAAAACTATACTTTTATGACTATGGCAACTGGCAATAGTTATGGTGGTTTAGAGCATCCGAATAGTACTAGCCTGATTTCGCCACGTGATGATTTTCCTAAAGCAAATGAACCTGTAGAGCCTTCTGCGGATTATCAACGCTTCCTTGGGTTGTGTAGTCATGAATATTTTCATTCGTGGTTGGTTAAATTTATCCGCCCCGAAAATTTTGCAAATTATGATTTGGATCAGGAAGGCTACACCTCACTGTTATGGATTTTTGAAGGTTTCACCTCTTATTATGATGATTTGATTCTGTATCGCAGTGGTGTGATTTCTCAAGCATCTTATTTAAAGTTGCTAAAAGGGCAAATTGATCGTTATCTACAGAATCCGGGACGTTTTATTCAATCTGTTTCAGAGTCTAGTTTTGATGCTTGGATTAAATTTTATCGTCAGGATGAAAACTCAAATAATGCTGGAACCAGTTATTACAATAAAGGCTGTTTGGTTGCACTCAGTTTAGATTTAGGTCTACGTTTACGTGGTTCTAGTTTGGATGCCTTAATGCGCCGTTTGTATGAAAATACCCAAAAGGGCATACAAGTCAATGAGCGTACCATTGTCGAACTGTGTAATGAACTGACTGGCGATAATTGGATCGAACAGATTAATCATTTGATTAATACCACAGATGAATTACCACTGGATCAATTGTTCCCTGAATTTGGTTTGAGCTATAGCTTGCAAAATGAAAAAGCACTTCCATTTGGTTTAAAAGTTGCTGAAAAAGCTGAGGGTGTCATTATTCAGCAAGCGCGTCGTGATGGTGTTGGTGCTAAAGCGGGGCTGTCTGCCAATGATGTGATCATTGCGATTGATGGTTTAAAAGCGTCTGAAAAACTTTTAAACCAATATGCAAAACAGCAAGGTCAATTTACGGTTTATGCATTCCGTCGTGATGAGTTTTTACAATTTGAGTTGCAAGGCGGCGAAGTTGCGTTGACTACGGTTGAATTAACTGTATTAGATCAAACCAAAGCTGAGAAATGGTTAAAGGCTTAATTAAGTTGTGTACCCAAAAAAACCGATGTTAAAACACATCGGTTTTTTGCCTAAAATTTAATATGCTATGATCAATCAATTACCACGATATGTTGAATATCCATAAGGGCTAATCAACAGTGGAATATGATAATGTTCAAGACTTCCATCAATCACAAAAACCACAGGAACTTCTGGGAAAAAAGCACGTTGGTTATTTTGTTTAAACCATTCACCTGTTTGAAAAGTAACCTTATAGACACCTTTATCTAATACTTTGTTTTCAGGGTATAAGGATGAAATTCGCCCATTACTGTCTGTGCTTCCTTCATTAATTTTTACCCATTTATCTTTTTGTTGCGCTTCAAGAATGACTTTAACATTGCTTGAAGGTAAGCCATTTTCAAGATTTAATACATGTACGCTTAATGGGTTTTGGGCAAAACAAAGCCCAGAAAAGAGGGTTGCTGAAATAGCTAAAGTTAATTTTTTCATCATCAATTTTTACTAAGACTAAAATCACTATGTTAAGGTCAAGTTGAAGTGTTGCCGTTAAAAAAATGTAAAATTATATTAATTGTTAAAATTTAACGATGTATGAAAAATAAAATAATATCTATTTAACAATAAGATAGATAATTAAAATAATAGATAAAACAGTATCGTTAAGAGATTTCTAAATGAAATGCTTAGGCTTGCAAACGAGTCTGTCTAAAAAATGATGCGTATTTTATTTAAATGCTTACATAAATTAGAAATCGATTTGACTGGATAAATACCCTATAAAAATTTTGACAGATTTAAACTTAGCTACTGTTCTTGGAGATTTATACGACTATTTATAATGTGATTCGAGACAGTCAAAAAACTGCAGCAAACCTTAGCCGTGAGGTTTTTTAAATGGTATAGTCAAAGATTATTGTTAAGTTTTAATAAATAAAATATTAATCAACTATTTATAGTTGGTGCTTAAATCTAGTCCAGCATGTGCTTGGTCGTGGTCTAACACGATGTGCGAATCATACATTCGACAGTGAGAAGGAAAATATAATATGAAAAAATCTCTTTTCAACATTCCACGGATAGTTTTGTGTTGCGTTTTGCTCTTGGCGACATCTGTTGCACGTGCAGACGGTACAGGCAAACTACAGTTTCTATATACGGCTTATTTGGATGTACCAGCCTTGTTTCCAAAAACACTTGCTTCATGTAAGAAATTTGATGCATCGACAGAGCCAGAACTACAACGCTTGTATGATCAGTGGTATCAACAGCACGGACGTTACCAGAAGGAATTGCAACAACTGATATTCAAATATCTTAGTAAACAAATGGGGACAGCAAAAACAAAGAAGGTTATTGCTGAGATCAAAAAAGAAGTTAAAGGTGAACTAGTAAGCTTATATTTCCCACAAAATCATACGTGGACCGACAATTGGTTTTGTACTAAATTACTCCCTGAGGATCTAACTGGAAAGGGCTTAATGTTGAATTACGCAGACTACGTTGAGGAACTGAAGCAGAAAGTAAAATAAAGACATTTATTTTAATTTAAGCGACTTTCTGATTTTGAAATCAGTCAAAGCCGCTAAGTCGATAAATCAGCAATGATTTATTTCAACCGAAATCTGCAACAACAGTAAAACGAGGTAAATAAGCTAAAGCGTCATCCATTTTATATTCATGATTCCCAGTTAAAAGAAATCAACATATTTGTCATTAAACTTTCTAACTGTATATTTTAAAATCATCCAACAATAAATTTATTCTAAATTCATAATACAAAAGGGTAATGTCAATGAAAAAGCGTTTCTTAAAGCTCATCACAATTGCATGTGGTTTAGGCGTAGCTCCACTTGGATTTGCTGCAAATTGTTCAAGTACAATCAGCAATAATGCTGTGGCAAACTTAACTGTACCAGCAGGTGCAACATGTACGTTAAATAGTACATCTGTTGATGGAAATGTGAATGTACTCAATGGTGGGAGTTTGATTTTAAATAATTCTTCAGTGAGTGGAAATGTGCAAGCCAATACAGCCAAAGTATTGAAATTGGTCAATTCTTCTGTTGAGGGGGATGTGCTTGCAGGTCAGGTATCGTCAACATTGAGTTTAAATAAATCCATGATTTCAGGAAACTTACAATGTTCCACACTGACGAAACTACAAAGCAGTATGAGTAGTGTTGAAGGTAAAACTATTGGGAAGTGTCGTTAAAGATCAAAAATATCTGTAAAAAAGCACTCAATATTGAGTGCTTTTTTGACGCTTAAATTTTTTGAACAATGACTTAAGCTTCGATGGCTTGTACCGCAATCTTTTTCGCAGGATCAACTTTACGGCGTACCACTGGAACAGGTTCACCATAATATTGACGATCTGCAAAATAGCTTGAACGAACCATTGGAGCAGCCCAGATATTTCTGAAACCAAGCTTGTGACCGTGTGCAGTATAACGCTCAAATTCTTCTGGTGTAACAAAGCGGTCAATTGGTGCATGTTCTTTAGAAGGCTGTAGATATTGACCAATTGTCACATAATCAACACCGTGTGCATGTAGATCATCTAATAGGGCAATCACTTCTTCTTCGGTTTCACCAATACCCACCATCAAACCACATTTTGTTGGCACCTCAGGGCAGTATTCTTTAAACATTTTTAACAAGTTTAAAGAATGTTGATAGTCTGAACCCGGACGCATCGCTTTATAGAGGCGAGGTACTGTTTCGATGTTATGGTTAAATACATCTGGTGGACATTCAGTCATGATCCGCAGTGCAATATCCATACGACCACGGAAATCAGGAACCAATATTTCTAATAATGTTTTTGGACTGAGTTGACGTGCTTCTTGAATACAATCAACGAAATGTTGCGCACCACCATCTAAAAGATCATCACGGTCTACAGAGGTAATCACTGCATACTTTAAACCGAGATTGGCGATGGTTTCTGCCATATGACGAGGTTCATCAGGATCAAGTGCATTTGGACGACCATGTGCAACATCGCAGAACGGACAGCGACGGGTACAAATATCACCCATGATCATAAAGGTTGCAGTACCACCACCGAAACATTCTGGAAGGTTAGGACAAGCTGCTTCTTCACACACAGTATGTAATTTTTGTGCACGTAAAGTGGTTTTGATTCGTTGAACTTCATCAGGCGCAGCCATTTTGACACGAATCCAGTCCGGCTTTCGTGGTGCTTCAACCGTGGGAATAACTTTTACAGGTATACGAGCAACTTTTTCCGCGCCACGTAATTTGACACCCTGTTCTGGTTTACGGTTCTCTGACATATTCAACTTTTCCACTGTTTTCTACGGGGGAGATTATGCTCATTATAGCGGAAATGCAAAAAGATAGGGCAAAAACACTATTCATATACTAAATGTCGTTATCACAGAATATATGCATGCGAAATACAGAAAATTGTTTTGGTTTAGGTCATAATATCGCATAAGACAAGATATAGACTGAATTTACTATAAGGAGCTTTGAATGCCACGTAAGAAAGAAGTCGTTAGTGGGAAATTTGTGAAATACGATGCGGTCGTACTTGGCTCTGGTCCTGCTGGTGAAGGCGCGGCAATGAAGCTTGCTAAATCGGGTAAGCGTGTTGCAATTGTAGATATTCGTGAGCAACTTGGTGGTAACTGTACCCATGTCGGCACCATCCCAAGTAAGGCTTTACGTCAAACAGTTTCAAGTATTATCCGTTACCAACGTGATCCAATGTTTAAAAAAGTAGGGGATTGGAAACAATTCACTATGAAGCAAGTTTTGCGTAATGCGCATAAAGTGATTCAACAGCAAGTTGATACCCATTCACGTTTTTATGACCGTAACCATATTGATGTATTTCACGGTCGCGCATATATCCAAGATAAAAATACGGTGATTATTTTTAGCGAAGATGGTGTTAAAGAAACTTTAGTTTTCAAACAGCTTGTGGTTGCCACAGGTAGCCGTCCTTATCACCCACAAGGTTTAGACTTTAATCATCCGCGTGTATTTGATTCAGATAAAATTTTAGATCTGGATTATCCAATTCATAAAATTATTATTTATGGCGCGGGTGTAATTGGTTGTGAATATGCATCTATCTTTATTGGTTTAGACCATAAAGTTGACTTGATCAATACACAGCATCAACTGCTCAGTTATCTTGATGATGAAATTGCAGACGCGTTGTCTTATCACTTACGTGAACAAGGCGTGTTAATGCGTCACAATGAGCAAATTGATCATTTAGAAACGTTTGATGATCATGTGGTCTTGTATTTGCAAAGCGGTAAAAAAATTAAAGCTGATGCCATTCTGTGGTGTAATGGCCGTTCAGGGAATACCGATGGTTTAGGTCTTGAAAATGTTGGCATTACACCAAACAGCCGTGGGCAACTTGCGGTAAATGACCAATATCAAACTGAAGTTGAAAATATCTATGCGGCAGGTGATGTGGTGGGTTGGCCATCCCTCGCTTCTGCAGCATATGACCAAGGTCGTTGCGCTGGTTCAAATATGAGCGGCGAAGAAAATGTTAAACCAGTGAAAGATATTCCAACGGGGATTTATACCATCCCTGAAATTTCATTCTTTGGTAAAACTGAAAGTCAGTTAACTGCTGAAAAAATTCCATATGAAGTTGGACAAGCATCATTCCGTCATTTGGCGCGTGCGCAAATTACAGGGGATACAGTTGGTGAACTTAAACTGTTATTCCATCGTGATACCTTAGAGTTATTAGGTGTGCATTGTTTCGGTAATAATGCGGCTGAAATTATCCATATTGGACAGGCGGTGATGCAAAGTGGAAACAATACCATTAAGTATTTTGTTGAAACGACATTTAACTATCCAACAATGGCAGAAGCCTATCGTGTTGCAACATTGAATGGTATGAATCGCTTGTTCTAAACAAATATTCAGAATTAAAAACCCGTAAGTCATCTTGCGGGTTTTTTTATGCCATATTTAGGGTCTGTTGACATTTCATAAATGGCTTGCGTTGTAGGTTAAAATTGAGCAGGCAAGGCATGAAACGAAGAGAATAGCGAGACTATTTTCGAGTTTCATAACGCAGACTGAGATAATTTTAACCACAACCCTTCGGGACTAGCGTGTTTTTTGCCGCTACGTCGTTACGAACTACTTATTTAGAATGACTAAATTTCGTATTTCGTGCCTAGTATCGCCTAAAAAACACACGTAGTCGCAAACTTAGACGAATTATCAATAGACCCTAAAGATTTGATGTGTGAACTGCATAGTCTTAAGTGGTTCAAAGGTTTATCATAGCGGCAGTTAAACTTGTGGATGACGCTATGAAAATTGTTGCAGATGAAAATCTAGCATTTACTGAATATTTCTTTTCAGAATTCGGAACCATTCATCAAGCAGCAGGACGCAATTTGACTCATCATGATGTGAATGATGCAGATGCGTTATTGGTACGCTCTATAACAAAAGTCAATGAACAGTTGATCCAAGATACAGCACTAAAATTTGTCGGTAGTGCAACCATAGGGACAGACCATTTAGATATTCCAGCATTAGAAAAGCATCAAATTGCATGGTCAAATGCAGCTGGTTGCAATGCACAAGCCGTTGCAGAATATGTCATCACGGCTTTACTGTATCTCAATCAGGATTTTCTAGATTTAGGGAAAAAGTTTACTTTAGGCATTATTGGGCTAGGCAATGTGGGAACACGATTAGCATATATGGCTCAGTTGTTGGGCTGGAATGTAATTGGCTATGATCCCTTGGTACAACGAGAAAATGTTCAGCAAGTTGAATTTGACGCTTTATTAAAGAAAGCCGATGCGATCAGCATACATGTGCCTTTAACCCAAACAGGGCCGTTTGCAACACATCATTTAATCAATGCTGATGCATTGGCGCTGATGCAGCCAGAAACCATCTTAATTAATTCTGCGCGTGGTGCTGTTGTTGAAGAAGCGGCATTAATGGCCGATATATTAAAAACACGTCGTAAAGTGGTGTTGGATGTATTTGAACATGAGCCTGAGATTTCACAACGTCTATTGGATTTAATTACAATTGTGACGCCACATATTGCGGGTTACAGTCTGGAAGGTAAAGCGCGTGGTACTCAGATGATTTATGACGCATTTTGTAAAACATTTGCCTATACCGCACATAAGAAATTTGAATCACAATTACCTGCATGTGAACAATATTTTTATGGCAATAACATTAAACAAACGCTAAAAAAATACTTAGCTGAAATTTACAATATTCAGCGAGATGATGAAAATTTAAGAGATTGCTTAAAGGACGGCAAGGTGGATCAAAAAGCCTTTGATTACCTTCGTAAAACTTATCCTTTGCGCCGTGAATGGGCTGCTCATGGAGGGCCAAAAGCATGAGCATAGATTTTAAACCAACATGTGATATTCAGGCGCTTAAAGCACGAGCAAAACTCTATAGGAAAATTCGCCAATTTTTTATTGAGCATGATGTTTTAGAGGTTGAAACTCCGATCTTGTCTCAAGCGGGTGTAACTGATGTCCATCTGGCTTCCGTACAGGCTCAGCGTCATGTACATGGCAAAAAACAAACGCATTATTTACAAACTTCACCAGAGTTTGCCATGAAGCGTTTATTGGCGAGTGGTAGTGGTGCGATTTATCAAATTTGTAAAGTTTTTCGAGATGATGAACATGGGCGTAAGCACAATAGTGAATTTACCATGTTGGAATGGTATCGTCCGCAATTCAGCTTGAAAGATTTGATGCTAGAAGTCACTGATTTATTGAATGTGGTTTTGGCTGAACGTTTTGGTGAAGTTCGACCAACCGTACTCAGTTATAAGCATGCATTTATTGATCGTTTGGACTTGAATCCACTGCAAGCAACTTTGCAACAATTAAAAGATGCGGCACACCGTGTAGGACTCAATCTTGATTTGGGTGATGATCGTTTAGCCTATATTGATTTGTTATTTTCTCATATGGTTGAGCCAAGTTTAGGTTTTGATACGCCGGTATTTTTAACCGATTTTCCCCCAGAATTGGCCTCTTTGGCAAAGACCAAATTGGATGAGGATGGTGAGTTCGTTGCTGCGCGTTTTGAGCTCTATATTGAAGGGTTAGAACTTGCCAATGCCTATGATGAGTTAATTGATGCTGAGGTTTTGCTTAGTCGTTTTCAAGCAGATAATGCTGAGCGTGAAAAGCTGGGCTTACATGTGATGCCAATCGATGAGTATTTGCTCGCTGCTTTACCGAATATGTCGGAATGTGCGGGTATAGCTTTGGGAATTGACCGTTTGTTAATGGTGGTGATGAACCAAATGAAGTTGGAAAAGGTGATTACATTTCCTGCGGATGTGTCGTAGTTAATTTAGCATACCTAGTTAGTTTTTTAATTAGGTATGCAATAATACGTTGATTAAAATAATATTATTTAAATAAAACAGATAATTAAAGAGTGACTGAATGAAACCATATTTTATACAAGATGATGATGGAAATTACTTAAATCCAAATTATATATTTAATATTCAAGTTATTAGATTTTGTAATTTAGGCTCATTATTTGCATTTGAGACTATAAAAAAAGCAAAAACGAGTAGTCCAGATTTACCAAGTTTTAAAAACATTGAAACGTATAATGTTCATAGTTGGATGGAAAGTTTTCATAAAATATTCCCTGATTTTGAAGAAGAGTTGAATAGTTATAGTTGTGAAAATTTAAACTTAAAATCTTTTGCAATGTCTGATCTAATCCATACAGAATTACATACAGCATTGGATAGGGATAAAATTTCACATATCAACTCTATTTATGAAAACAATATTTTTAAGTATTTTGAGATCATCTATATAGATTCTGATCAAGCTACTATCAGAGAATTTGAATCAGAAGAATTAGCACAAGCTTGGATAAATGAGAATTTTGTGATTATTTAAATATCAGTAAAATGATTAAAGGAGAGGTTTATGAGCTTTTATACAGAATTACATATACACAATAATGACTTTGAAGAAATTGATATTTCTAAGCATAAGCAGAAAATTCTTGAAATTTTAAAAGAAGATGCTATTCATGAGGATGTGTATGTTGATTTACTGAATGCTTTTAGCGAGGGAAAAGCAGATTTTGCAGTTCATTCACTTTATCTATTTGAATTATTAGTGAAAATTGTACCGCTATTACCTCAAGCAAGTTTTGAAAGTCGAGGTTTAGGTGAAGAATTCTTTTTCACATGGATACTCTGTGTCGAAGACGGAAAAATTATTTATAGAAATGAGCCGTGGAATACCCCAAACCCTTTTAGCTAAGCATTTTGAATTTATAAAAAACGCCTCTCATTACTGAGAGGCATTTTTTTATACCGTATGATGATGATGACCTAACTCATGCTTTAAATCAGCAATCGCTTCAATACGTTTTTGAATCAACATTTCACCGATATCTGGACCTTGAATGTCTGAGGGTAAATCCGATGCTTTAATCGTGCGTACAGTTTTCATTGCATCTAATAGGTAATGCGCTTGTGGGTATTCGCGATTTTCTAAACCTAAACGGCCTTTAGCATCACATTCACAGGCTTGTGCAAAAGCTTCAACACGCTCAGGACGACGTAGCACATCTAATCGCTGTAACAAACGCCATAAGGTGCCTGGTTTTAAGGTAAAAGCCTGATGACATTTTAAATGTTCTTTACATACTGCTAGAGCAAGTTGTTTCGTTTGAGTGGGCACACGTAAACGATCACATACATCTGTGACAGGCTGAATCCCACGTTCTTCATGCATGATATGACGAGGTAATTCATCTTTCGGTGTTAAAGCTTTGCCCAAGTCATGTACCAATACGGCAAAACGAACATCTAAAGAATAATTGGCTTTACATGCTTGCTGTAAAGACATCAGTGTATGAATACCGCAATCAATCTCAGGATGATATTCAGGTCGTTGTGGAACGCCAAACAGGGCATCTATTTCAGGAAAGAGCACTTTTAATGCACCACACTCACGTAACACTTCAAAGTAAACATCGGCATGACGTTCCATTAAAGCACGAGAGGTTTCTTTCCAAACACGTTCAGGTGTCAATGCTTCTAACTCACCAGATTCAGCCAGTTGACGCATCAATGCAAGTGTTTCATCGGCAATACGAAAACCATATTGTGCATAACGAGCAGCAAAACGAGCCACACGCAGTACCCGTAAAGGATCTTCTGCAAAAGCGTCTGAAACATGACGTAGGATTTTATGTGCTAAATCATCTTGTCCATGATAGGGATCGTACACTTGACCTGCTTCATCCATCGCGATGGCATTGATGGTTAAGTCACGACGAATTAAATCCTCTTCCAAGGTGACATCTGGATCGGTAAAAAACTCAAATCCATGATAACCGTGTCCTGATTTACGCTCAGTACGGGCTAGGGCATATTCTTCTTTTGTTTGGGGATGTAAAAACACAGGGAAATCTTTCCCAACGGGTTGATAACCTTGGGCAAGAAGTTGCTCTGGCGTAGCGCCAACAACAACATAATCCTTTTCGTGATAGGGATGACCGAGTAAATGATCTCTAACGGCACCGCCTACTAAATAAACTTGCATGAAAAAACCTCTATTCTTACTGCCATCATGCAACAGAATAGAGGTTTTCTCAAGTACAGAACTTGAGTGATTGACTAAAGTTCTGCGGTATTGATGTTAAATTGACTTCCAGCTTAGCCTTCAGCTTGTTGAATCTCAGCAACGGTTAAAGCTGTCATATTAACTAAACGACGTGTTGTCGCTGTAGGTGTTAAAATATGCACAGGTTTAGCAGCACCAAGCAAGATAGGACCAATAGTCACATTATTGCCTGATGTTGATTTTAACAAGTTGAATGAAATATTTGCCGCATCAAGATTTGGCATAATCAACAAGTTCGCTGAACCTTTGAAGCGTGAATTTGGGAATGCAAAATGACGAATATTTTCATCAAGTGCAGCATCTGCATGCATTTCACCATCTACTTCTAATTCAGGTGCGATTTCAGTCAAAATTTCAAATACTTTACGCATTTTTTGTGCACTTGGATCATTTTGATCTGAACCAAAGCTAGAATGCGAAAGTAATGCAACTTTTGGCGTCATACCAAAACGACGAACTTCTTCAGCCGCTAAAATAGTCATTTCAGCCAGCTGTTCAGCAGTCGGGTTGGTATTTACATAAGTATCAGCCATAAAGATATTGCGATCTTCAAGCATCAATGCATTAAGCGTAAAGAAGTTATTACGACCTTCTTTTAAACCAATCACATTTCTCACAAAGTCTAAATGGATATCATAACTTGCATAAGTACCGCATAGCATACCATCTGCAAGACCATGACGAACCAACATTGCTGCGATCAAGGTAGAACGACGACGTGTTTCACGTTGTGCATACTCAGGCGTTACACCTTTACGTTGCATCAAGTTGTAATAGTCATCTGCAAACTTATCGTAATCAGGATTCTTTTCTTGATCTACGATGGTAATATTTACACCATGTTCAAGACGTAAACCTAATTTCTTGATATTCGCTTCAATGACTGCAGTACGGCCAACCAGAATAGGTTGTGCCAAACCTTCATCAACTGCGATTTGAATCGCACGTAATACACGAAGATCTTCACCTTCCGCGTAAGCAATACGTTTAGGCGCTGTTTTCGCTTGTGCAAAAATTGGTTTCATCATCAATGCTGAATTATAAACAAATTCAGATAGACGTTGACGATAAGCCGAGAAATCCGCAATTGGACGACTTGCAACACCTGAATCCATTGCAGCTTGTGCAACAGCCGGAGCAATTTCAAGAATTAGGCGTTGATCAAGTGGACGTGGAATTAAGTAATCACGACCAAATGATGCAGATTTTTCACCGTAAGATGCAGCATCCGCTTCAACATGTGCCATACGTGCAATTGCATGTACACAAGCAATTTTCATTTCTTCATTAATCGTCGTAGCGCCAACATCTAGCGCACCACGGAAGATATAAGGGAAGCAAAGCGCATTGTTTACTTGGTTCGGATAATCTGAACGACCAGTTGCCATGATTACATCTGGACGTACTTCATGCGCATGTTCAGGTAAAATCTCTGGATCTGGGTTTGCCAATGCAAAGATGATTGGATCAGCCGCCATGACTTTAACCATTTCTTTGGTTAAAATGCCTGCCGCAGAAAGACCAAGGAACATATCTGCATCTGCAATCACATCTGCAAGTTGAGTTCCCTCAATATCTTGCACATAACGCTTTTTAGACTCATCCAAGCCTTCACGTTTAGTGGTCAATAAACCGCGTGAATCAGCAACCACGATATTTTCTTTTTTAGCACCAATTGCACACAGCAAGTCTAAACAAGAAAGTGCCGCAGCACCTGCACCTGAAGCAACAATTTTGATTTCGTCAATTTTTTTGCCATTCAATTGCAAAGCATTGAGAAGGGCTGAACCTACGATAATTGAGGTACCGTGTTGGTCATCATGGAACACAGGGATTTTCATGCGTTCACGAAGCTTTTGCTCAATATAAAAACACTCTGGTGCTTTAATATCTTCGAGGTTAATACCACCAAAAGTAGGTTCTAAAGCCGCTACGATATCCACAATTTTGTCAGGATCATTTTCAGCAATTTCAATATCAAAAACGTCTACACCAGCAAACTTTTTAAATAATACGCCTTTGCCTTCCATTACAGGCTTAGATGCTAATGGACCAATATTACCTAGACCTAAAACGGCTGTACCATTACTGACCACTGCAACCAAGTTGCCACG
This sequence comes from Acinetobacter sp. GW821-FHT01E09, assembly GCF_059422385.1. NCBI lineage: Bacteria > Pseudomonadati > Pseudomonadota > Gammaproteobacteria > Moraxellales > Moraxellaceae > Acinetobacter > Acinetobacter sp. GW821-FHT01E09. The sequence continues at coordinate 3,219,831 of NZ_JBWKWU010000001.1, read as the reverse complement.
AGCAGTATAAAGCGCTGCTTTTGAAGGGTCTTTTTCAATTTCTAAACAAGGCGCTGCCACACCTGGTGAGTAAGCAAGCGCAAGGTCATGTTGATTGACGAGTTGCTTACTTGGCGTAACGCTAATTTTTCCTGGTGTTGGAAATTCGTGATAGTAAAGGGCTTGCTGTTTTAAAGATTGATCATCCATCTGAATCTCGATTATTACATGTTCCAGCGAGGCTGGTGGTTTGACTAAATTTCATCGAATATAACATTTGTTGAGCGATACCGACAGTCAAAAAATAGTTATTTCAAACAAAGTAATAGATATAAAGTCTAAAAAAATTAACAAATCTTTATAAGTTTATGCTGTTCCAAATATTTTGTGCTGTCCGCAGATGACAATGCTTTGGAAAAGTAAAAGCCTTGTAAAATATAACAACCGTGTTTTTGTAAAAATAACGCTTGCTCTTTAGTTTCAACGCCTTCAGCCACTAAGGTAATGCCGATTGCATTGCCCATAGCAATAATCGCATTGACGATCGCTTCGTCTTTTTCTTGTCCAATTTTTGAAATAAAAGCACGATCTATTTTTAAGATATCAAAAGGGTAACTGGTTAGATAAGCTAAAGATGAGTAGCCTGTTCCAAAATCATCCAAAGAAATAGAAATATGGCGATCTTTTAATTGTTGTAGGAGAAAATTAACTTCTTCTGATTTATCAAACAAAGACGATTCAGTAAGTTCCAGTTCAAGCATATCACCTGAAATATTATATTTTTTAAGGGCATAATCGATATCTTTAACCAACTGTCCGCGGTAAATTTGTTGTGCCACAATATTGATCGATACCCTAAAATGATCAAAACCAAGGGATTGCCACTGCTGTATTTGCTTACAGGTTTCATGCAATACAATTAAACCAATATCTGAAATGAGGCTGGTTTCTTCGGCAAGCGGGATAAAAATGTCTGGCAAGATATAACCCAAAGTTGGATGTTGCCAACGGACTAATGCTTCAAAACCATAAATACGTTGAGTTTTAACACAGATTTTAGGTTGATAATGTACGGTCAGTTCTTTGTGCTTTATGGCTTTTCTTAATTCGTTTTCTAAGTTGATCCCTTGATTGAGCAACGGCGTTTTTTTGTTTGAATAAAAATATACGGTATTTCCACCTAAACGCTTGGCTTCGTGTAATGCTGATTCTGCATGACCATTGAGACTGTCGAGCTGTAAGCCATGCTCTGGATATAGCGCAACGCCAATAGAAATGGTGATGGTTTGTTCTTGTTCTTTAACATCAAAAGGTTGTTTAAAGGCATCTAAAATATGTTGTGTATGTTGATGAATATTGATGTTATTGCTACTTAAATTATAGATCACTGCAAAATCATCATTATTTAAATAAGCGATCAAAGAGGCATTTGGACAACATAATCTTAATCTGTGAGCGACTTGTTTTAATAATTCATCACCTTCTTTATGGCTCATAAATTCATTGAATAATTTAAAACGGTCAATGTTGATGCGTAAAACCGCAAAATTTTTAAATGAATCAGAATAGTGAATTAAATAATTATGCAGTTGTTGTTTGAAATAAAAGCGATTTGGCAAATCGGTTAGGATGTCATAATGTTCTAAATACGAGAGTCGTTGTTCTTGTTTTTTACGATCAGTTAAATCGGTAATAATCCCGACATAGTTGGAAAATTTATTTTTTTCATCATAAATTGCATTGATGTGTACCCAGAGTGCAAGTTTTTTCCCAGAGGTAAAATCAATCTGTAATTCAGACTCAAATTCTCCTTTTTGAATTAAACTTTGGGTAATCATATTATACATTTGTTGGGTACGAGAATTATTGTTAATCGTGATATCAAATAGATGATTTCCAACGATATTGTGTTGTTTGTAATCTAAGAGCTTTTCAAAATAAGGGTTTACTTCTAAGTAGCATAAATTATTATCTAAAATGAAAACACCTTCAGCCACTTGTGCTAATACATTTGCAGCGAGTTTTAACTTTTCTTGGTCGGTCTTTTCTTTTTGAATATCGCGTTGGATTCCCACCATTCTAAGCGGTTTGTTATTGGTATTCTTAGAAACCACTTTGCCAATGTCTTGAATCCAGCACCATTGACCATCTCGCTTAACACGGTAGATTGCCTCAAAGCGCTCAGTTTGGCCTTTGAGATGTTGTTTCAGGATGGTTTTATAATTGACAATATCATCAGGATGAACATATTCATCTACGCTATTGTGTTTTAAATTGAGTTGTTTGAATTCTGCACCGCTTTTTGAGTCGGAAATCTCAAAAGTTCTTTTTTCAATATTCCAGACCCAAGAATGAATACCCGCTGTTTCATGGGCAAAAGCTAAATTGGCTTGATGATTTTCTAAACGGTCATTCATCTGTTTAAAATCGAAAATTCGTTCTTTTACTTTTTGTTCTAATAAATGATTATGTAGCTGCAATTCACTTTTCATGACCTGTGTTTTTGAGATCTCATTTTTGAGTTGTATTTCTAAGCCTTTATAATTTGCAAGTTGTTCTTGTGATTGCTTAAATAAAAACTTATTTTTCAGGTCTAATATTTCAGAATTAATATAAATTTTATGTGAAGCATATGTGCTAAAGAATAATAAAGAGAACCAAACAATGAAAATAGTGCTATAGATTTCATTGGTATTTTGAGGGAAAAGCAGAGGGAGCGTGAGCACCGGAATTGCAGAAGGCACAAATAAAGCAATAAAATAACTAAATCTTTGGTTGAGAAAATTCATTGCTAAAACATATGAAAAACTCAGCAAAAAGCTAGATAACAGAAATGAAAAAAATGGGTCAACCACATTTGGCATCATCATAAATTCTAAATTAATGATATAAACGCCAATCCCAAATAAGCTTCCTAAGATCAAACAAGAAAACTGAAAGAAAAGATCAATATTTTTAAATACTTGAACTTTATTTTGTTGTAACAGATAGGTAGAAGACAAAAATCCCGATAATATAAATAAAACAGTCAGAATAAACCAACCGCTTAATAATTCAGAGGAGGTTTTAAATAAGTAAAGATAAATTAAAGCGTCACAGATACACGTAAAAAATACCCAAATAAAAAATATCCGGATATCTTTGGTTATCTTTCTGATGTTCGACGAATTCACATCATATGAAAGAAGCTCTTCCTGAACATCATTCATTAGCGCTTGCACCTCTGCTATTTTTAGAATGTGTAGGTTTAACGGAGCAACTATTTAAAATTTGCTAATTAATAGTTTCTTTGGAATTAAAATACTGTGAAATCATCCAATTTGCAATTATTTTACATGACATACATCACTTTTTAAAGCTTTGATAATTCAAAATTGATAATGCAACTACAGGTGCTGTTTCAGTTCTTAAAATACGATCACCGATGCACCAATTTTTAAATCCATATTGGTTGGCCTGATCAATTTCAGCTTCATTTAAACCACCTTCAGGGCCAATTAAAAGGGCAATATCTGGGCTTATGTCTTTCAGTACATCTGTCTGCTCTTTTTCAGGCGCAAGGACAAATTTACTCTGCGGTAATTCAGTTTTGATCCATTCATTTAGACTTAATGGCGCTAAAATCTGCGGAACAAGATTCATACCACACTGTTCACAAGCTGCAATCGCTATACCTTGCCAATGATCTAATTTTTTTTGATCTCGATCATATTTTAAACGCATTTCACAACGTTCTGATGTGAGCAGTTGAATTTGAGCTACGCCCAATTCCACAGCTTTTTGAATCGCATAATCCATACGATCGCCCTTACTCATGACTTGTCCAAGTAGCGCTGTAAAAGCAGGGGTACGGTTATCTGGATTAAATGAATTGACTAAAACAGAAGCAGATTTTTTAGCGACTGCTGTTAAAGTCACTTCATATTCACCCCCTTGTCCATTGAACAAGGTGGCTTTTTCACCCACTTGTGCACGCAATACTTTGACCCAATGATGAAATACTGTTTCAGTGAGTTCAACCGTAGTTTCGACAGCTAAATCAGTTTCAATATAAAAACGGGGCATGCAGTATTACTCACAAGTTGATGATGCAATTTTGATTTAAGCTAAACCGAGATCAAGTACCAATTGGCGGTTTGGCTCAGTATGATTCATGCTATAGAAATGCAAACTTGGTGCACCTCCTGCAATAAGGCGTTCACACAGTTTGATCACAACTTCATGTCCAAAAGCTTTGATACTTGCAGTGTCATCACCATAGGTCGCAAGTTGCTTACGAATCCAGCGTGGAATTTCTGCACCTGTCCCATCTGCAAAGCGGATTAAATTGCTTGCATTGGTAATTGGCATAATTCCTGGCGCAACAGGAATATCAATTCCTTGTTTTTGGATACGCTCTACAAAATAGAAATAGGCATCTGGATTAAAGAAAAATTGAGTGATGGCTGCATTTGCACCAGCTTTGACTTTTTCTGCAAAGTGCTTAATGTCTGCATCAAAGTTGTCAGCTTGTGGATGCATTTCAGGATATGCCGCAACTTCAATTTTAAAATGATCACCTGAGTGTTCACGAATAAAACGGACCAAATCAGTTGCATAAGGCAGTTCACCTAGGCCGACTTGACCAGAAGGTAAATCACCTCTAAGCGCGACAATACGATCAATCCCTTGAGCTTTATAGATGTCGAGTAATTCAGCAATACGTACTTTGTCATCACCAATACATGAAAGGTGAGGGGCAACAGGTGTGCCTTTACCATTAAAGTCAGCAATTGCGGCTAATGTACGTTCACGCGTCGAACCACCAGCCCCATAAGTAATCGAGAAAAACTCTGGATTTAAAAGCTGTAATTCTTGATGAACAAGCTTAAGTTTTTCCGCCCCTGCATCAGTTTTGGTCGGGAAAAACTCAAACGAAATTGGAACACGTTTGGTCATGGTTAAATCCTTTTTTATTCATACTTTTTAATTTGTTCTAACCTCTTCGAAGTCCTTTCCTAAAAGGAGAGGACTTCGCCTTTATATTCATTAATCTGTAAATGAATATTCTTTCTCCTTAAGGGAGAAAGCGAAGGAGAGGGGATTAAAACTTAGTACTTATAAGCCTCAGATTTAAATGGACCTTCAACTGCAACGCCCAAGTAATCAGCTTGAACTTGAGTCAATTGCGTCAATACACCACCAAAACCAACTACCATTGCAGCAGCAACTTCTTCATCTAATTTCTTAGGAATCAGTTCAACACGGATCTGTGCTGCTTTTTGATCTTCTGGAAGATCAGCAAATTTTTCTGCGAATAAGTGCATTTGACCTAAAACTTGGTTTGCAAAAGAACCATCCATCACGCGTGAAGGGTGACCTGTTGCATTACCAAGGTTAACCAAGCGACCTTCTGAAAGAAGAATCAGGTAATCATTTTCATTTTCTGTACGATACACTTGGTGTACTTGAGGCTTAACTTCAACCCACTTATAACCACGTAAATAGTTTGTATCGATTTCAGTATCAAAGTGTCCGATATTACACACCACTGAACCTGCTTTTAATGTATCTAACATTGCAGAATCACATACGTGGTAGTTACCAGTTGTTGTTACGATCAAATCAGTATTTTGAAGAAGGTCTAGGTTAATGTCTTCTTTTTTACCTGTTTGCACACCATTTTTATATGGAGAAACAACTTCATAACCGTCCATACATGCTTGCATTGCACAGATTGGGTCAATTTCAGTTACACGTACAATCATACCTTCTTGGCGAAGAGATTGAGCAGAACCTTTACCAACATCACCATAACCAATTACTAGCGCACGACGACCAGATAACAACATATCTGTACCGCGTTTGATGGCGTCATTTAATGAATGACGGCAGCCATATTTATTGTCGTTTTTAGATTTTGTGATTGAATCATTCACGTTAATTGCAGGAACTTTTAAAGTACCATCACGGAACATTTCGTTTAGACGTTGAACACCCGTAGTCGTTTCTTCTGTAATACCATGAATTTTAGCAATAAGTTCAGGATATTTTTCATGAACAACAGCAGTTAAATCACCACCATCATCAAGAATCATGTTGGCATCCCAAGGCGTGCCATTAACATTGATTTGTTGTTCAAGACACCACATGTATTCTTCTTCAGTTTCACCTTTCCAAGCGAATACTGGAACACCAGATGCTGCAATTGCTGCTGCTGCATGGTCTTGAGTTGAGAAGATGTTACATGAAGTCCAACGTACTTCTGCGCCTAATTCAACCAGTGTTTCAATTAAAACAGCAGTTTGAATGGTCATATGAATACAACCCAGAATTTTTGCGCCAGCAAGAGGTTTTGCTGCTGAATAACGTTTACGTAAGCCCATCAACGCTGGCATTTCTGCTTCAGCAAGTTTGATTTCTTTACGACCGTAGTCAGCGAGGGAAATATCTGCAACTTTATAATCTGTAAATGAAGCATTAACCGCGTTCATCACGATCTCCTTTATATTAAAAAAATATTGATCATTCAGTTCGCGGATGCCGTTGTTGATCAGCACGAAAGTCTGACCGAATCGTCGAGCCTAGCGATTTCACATTTATGTGCCTGTGAAAAAGTCGCAGCATCCCTCGACTGGCGACTATTGTACCTAGATTTTAATAGAGTTCAAATGTAGTTGGTTAATATTCAACTAAAAGATAGAATTGTTTTTGAATCGCTAAGCTATGCAAAAATATGATCAGTATTTACTGATCTATAAACAGAAATAAAATCAAGATGATGCATTTAAGCGTTTGCCAAGTGCTAGAGCTGTGCCACGATGATTGCTGTATTTGTGATTATGCTGCGTGCTTTGCTTTTTTTATCTCTGGGTTTTTTGGTTTAAAAAAGTGAATATCGGGGAGATTAAATTGATGGATATTGTAAAAATAATTGATCAGCATAGCTTTGCATTGCGACAAGCCATTGAGCAGGCTTCGCTTGAACAGCGGAAAAGTTTGGTGAAAGCTGTTTTTGCTTTTTATGAAAAATTACCGAACTTTCAATCTGCTATCGAACAAAATTATCAAATTAAAATTGATAAAAAACAATTGTTTCAGGATATTGATCAAGAAAATTTAATTGATTATCAAAAGCGAATTCGACAATCAAATGCTTGCGTAGATGAATATGCCGATGATTATGAGGAATTAGCGGCCATTGAGGTGATTTCTTTGGATGCCTTTTTCTTAATGGTATCAAATCAAAACAAAAGCCAGCATTTAGTGGCTTTGTTTAATGCGATGATTGAAGTACTGGATTATTATGAGAATTTTTCAGAAAACTCAATCTATTGGAATGAAGTTTTAGAAAAAGAAATTCTTTTACAAGAGCAGATTATCAAACAGATTGCTACACATATTATTTTTGATGAATCCATTTATTATGTGCATTATCAAACAATAGAATTTCCTGATTTGGATTGAATCGGTTGAAAAACATATAATAAATAAAGACTTACTTTATTTTAGTGCTATTGTCTAAAACATTGAGCTTTAATCCTTTGTTTTCATAATTCACGAGGTTTTTAAAATGAACAATGTTTGATATTACCAATAATCAACTAGCATCAAAAGACCCGGAATCCAACAAGTAAAAATGCCTATAAAAATTGTATAATTACCTAAAAATTTAAGTTGTTTCTCAAGACCTAAAACGAGGAAAAATAAAAACCATAAACTTGCCCAAAATAGCCACATAATCATTACACGATATTCATCTGAAAGTGTAGCCAAAACTAATGCATTAATCGAAACAAAGAGACAATACCAACCTAATCCAATTCCTTTTAAGTGAAACCATTGAACAATTGCTAGATATAAATAGGTGAATGTGAATAGTAGACTTGCAGCTACACCTAAATAATCAATGGATACCGTTGATCTATATAGCGCAATACAGTTAATCACAAAGACGAGTAACCCTATCAATAAATTAAATGGTGCAGACTCCCTGCTGTCCATTCGGCCATTAAGTCCAATACCATTAACTAACAATACTGATCCTATGAATAAAAGAGAGATTCCAAGCATGATTTTCTCCAATTTTTATATTAAAGTAGTCGTGATTGATAATTGATTAATTTAAAGTTGTGCCTACAGTGATTTTGTTATGGTGTGAAATCACTGTATATCATTTATTTTACTTGGTTTATTTGGGTTTTAATTTGGAATTAAGAGCCAAGGTTGTAAGTTGGATGGTTTAAAATATAGCAATCCTTCATTTTTTATTCCTTAAAGAACTAAGCGATTAAATCCTTGATCACTATTATAAGTTACAATATTTATTTATGATTTACAATAGTATTATATGGTGTCTATTCTGGATGTAATTTCTTGAATGCTTTTTATTTAAATAAAATGTTTTAAATCATATGTTTTGGTTGTTTTTTTTGAAATTGACTAAATTTATTTAGGTTAGTGTGGTGTTTGTTGTGTTTATAATATTTTTACAGTAAAATTTTTAATGGTTTGGTTTGGTTTGGTTTGGTTTGGTTTGGTTTGGTTTGGTGAAGATGTTTTTAGTTGTATGGTAAAATAGTGTGCCTGATTAAATTTTAATAAAATGCTTAAATGTTTATTTTTAACATAATGGATATATTGCAAATTATAATAATATTTAAAAATTTTGATATTAAACTTGAAAAACAAAATCACAATGTGTGTTTGCATCATTTTTGAGTTGGCTGATTGAAATGTTAATTTATATATGTTTTATTTAAAAACTATTTGCTGTTATTGATGCAGGAAATAATTTTCATCTCTTTTTAATCAATACTAATAACACTAAAAATAATGTTTTTATGCAGGCGGTATCTGTGATTTTATTGGTGGTAAAAGCGTTTTAATTTATCTGATTTAATAGAGTTGGAGAATTTTAACGAAGAATAATATGAGGTTTTAGGTTTTATTTAAGTTGTCAATTCTACTTAGGTCTAATATTATATTTTTTTTGTTCATTTAAATTTGAATTGATTGCCTATGAAATTTTGTAGCATCATATTATAAAATGAATAATATATTATTATAGTCTGAACTATAAAACAATTAGATAATCAATATAAAATATAATTTTTCCAAAGGGAAGGAGAAAATGATGGATACGAGTGCAGTAAAAATATTGGACCGCCTTGCTATACCTGTTAATCCAAAAACTCAAGCAGAACTAGAACACCGTTGGAAGGGAATGAAAGCTCTCAAAAGTGCAATCCAAACTCAAACTAAAAATGATGATGATATTTGTGTGATTAATACAGCTGGGGGTGATCATGTTAAATAAAGCTTTATTGAGTCTTCCAGTTGTTGAATTGGCCAAACTTATTCAAGACCGTAGTATCAGTTCTGTGGGATTAACCCAACTGGTGTTACAACATGCCCAAGATTACAATACAGAAATTAATGCCTATATTTCTTTTCGTGCTGATAAAGCTTTAGCAGAAGCTGCTCAAGCAGATGCAGAGATTGCACAAGGAAACTATAAAGGTACCTTTCATGGTATTCCGATGGGGATTAAAGACAATATTTACATTGGTGGTGAAGTGACGACCATGGCTTCCAAAATTCATGCAAATTTTGTGGCTAATGATGATGCAACTGTCATTTCCAAGCTTAAAGCTGCTGGAGCAATCATCATTGGTAAGTTAAACATGCATGAGTATGCATGGGGAGTCTCCAATAACAATCCACACTTTGGCCCATGCCATAATCCTTGGAACCTTGATAAAATTCCAGGAGGATCAAGTGGTGGTTCAGGTGCATCAGTCGCTTCAGGAATGTCAACCATTACATTGGGAACAGATACAGCAGGTTCTATCCGTATTCCTTCATCAGCATGTGGCTTAGTTGGACTAAAACCAACGCATGGTTTAGTGGCAAAATATGGTTGTTTCCCCTTGGCATGGACTTTAGACCATATCGGACCAATGGCGAAAACTGTTAGTGATGCTGCTGCGATGCTTAAGGTAATCGCTGGTTTTGATGAACGAGATCCAACTTCTAAACGCGTTGAAATTCCAGATTATGTTGCATTACTTGATAGTGATGTTAAAGGCAAAGTCATTGGTATAAACGAAGACTATTTCTTTCATCAAGTTGATGCACCGATTGAAAAATTAGTTCGTGGACAACTTGATCTGCTTGAACAACGCGGTGCAATTATTAAAAAAGTAACCATCCCAGCATTGAGAAATGCTGAATATGCAGTATTAGCCACTAGTCTGCCTGAAGCTTCTACAATCCATCATGATGATCTACAGCAACGTCCAGATGATTTTGGTGATGATATTCGTTTATTGTTTGAACTGGGTGAATTACCAACAGCAGTTGAATATTTACAAGCTCAGCAGTTAAGAAGAGAGCTTAAACAACAGTTTAGTGAAATATTTAAGGAAGTTGATGTTTTGATTGCTCCAACGCTCCCGATTTTGCCACCTAATATAGGTAGTTCTGTTGTGAAACTTAATGGAGAAGAGGTCGATCTATTGAATCATATTATTCGTTTTACTGGGCCGAGTAATTTAACTGGTTTACCTGCACTAAGCATTCCTTGTGGTTTGGTAGAGGGGCAACCAGTAGGATTGCAAATTATTGGCCCTGCTTTTCAAGAACAGAAAGTATTCAACATAGCCTTAGCTGTTGAAGAACAGGTAAAATTTAACTATCAGCAACCAGTGCTAGATCGCATTTAAACTAAATTATTGGATTTAAATGATAAAAGGGGAATATGAGCTTAAGCTTGTATTCCTTTATTATGTGAAATAATCAGTAGATTTCTTGTCGTCATCAAAATCTCAAATACTTGCGTAATAAAAGTGAATTAAATTATATTGGTTTCTAATTTTTATGCAAAAATAATGTTGATATAATGAAAAAAATCGTATTGATCACATCGATTCTGACAGCGACATCAGCTTTCGCCAATGATTCTACAGGTTATGTGGGAACAGGGGGAATTGAGTACCTTAAAAATAAAAATATTGCCATGCAACGTGAAGACTTATTTATTAGTAAAAAATTAATAAAGGTCGATTATCAATTTAAAAACCTCAGTAATCAGGATATTGCTGAAACTGTTTTGTTCCCTTTACCACGAGTTGATAATACTTTTGAATCCGATTTTGCCCACACTGAGGATTTATTAAAAAGTTTTAAAATTCAGGTTAATGGAAAAGCGGTTCAACCGACAATGCATGTGCAGACATTTATACAAAGAGATGAAAAGTCTAAAGCGATTGATGTCACTGAGTTATTTAAACAATGTGGTTTTTCACAAACTGAAATGTTAAATCCTTGGAATCGCAAAAGTGATGAATATGGGGTATTTGAAAAGAAACTAAAAAGCTGCTCAAATCCTAAAGTAAAAAGCATTTTGCCTAAAAATCCAGATGAAGTCATCAACTGGTCATCACAAGTGGTTTATAGCTGGAAGCAAACTTTTAAAGCCAATTCAATTACACAGGTAAAACATCAATATAAACCTTTAGTGGGTGGTTCGGTTGCACTATATCCAGATGAATATAATCAACAATTTTGTATGGACAGTAATTTTAAGAAAGGCTTGAAAAAAGCACAGTCGGAACATTCGCCTTTTAATGCACTGAGTTATATTTTGACTACTGGGGCAAATTGGGCAAAACCGATTGAAAACTTTAAATTGACCATTGAACGTGATCCGGGAGAGTTGGTATCGTTTTGTTGGAAAGGTAAAGTCAATAAAATTAGCCCGACACAGTTCGAAATGGTTGAGAAAAACTTTGTACCTAAACAAGATTTAGATGTAATTTTTGTGCATTTACGTAATTAAATAAGTGAATCAAATTTAAGCCCATTTTATATGGGCTTAAATTTATAAATTATACCGAAGTGCCTTCAGCTGACTTGGCTTTTTCAGCCCAAAAATCAGCTTTTTCTTCATCAACCTCAACGCCCATCCCGTGTTCATAAATACAAACAAGATCACGCATGGCTTGAACTTCACCCAGTTTTGCTGCTTGCTCAACCAGCTCTACTGATTTCAGCAGATCTTTTTCAACCACATCACCACGGCGATAGAAATTGGATAACTCTAAAATCGCAGCAGGATGTTGAAGTTTGGCCGCTTGCTCTAACCAGCGATGGGCATGTTCAAAATAAGCCTTGGCTTCTTTAGGATCTTCTTCAAGGATATCTTTTGCATAATAAGCATAGCCTTCACCTAACCAATACATGGCTTCAACATGGCCTAATTGTGCTGCTTTGAGTGCCCATTCTTCTGCAAGTTGATTGTTATCTTCATCTTCACTTTGCATATATATTTCAGCAAGTTCAAATTGTGCAGCTGGATTGCCCATTGCAGCACGATTGAGTAATTCTGAAGGGATTGAAAGTGGTTTAGACATAAAAATACCAATACAAGGCAATAAATTTGATAGAAAAAAGCCAATCCGCAGATTGGCTTATGATTATAACTGATTTTTGTGAAACAGTTTAAATGAGTAGCATCACACTTGTGATTAAGCTGATACCCACACAAAAGCTGGCAGCCAATTTCATTTTTAAACTGTAATAGCTTAATAACACCCCAACAAATAATGCTGAAAAGGTCAGTACTCCAACCCAAATGCTGAGCATGCTGCTCAGCTGCCCTGACATGACACAAATGATCAGTGAAATCAGCAGTAAAGCCCAACCAGAAATAGAAGCAAGTTGGGTTTGTTTGGGGCTTAGTTCATGTCCATAGATCTGTTTTTGATGCTTTGACATTGCGCTGGCAAGCGCGATAAAAGCCAAGCTAGACAAAGACCAAACCAGTAAGAAGAAAATCACGCTGAAATCTCCTTATTTGAAGGTACATTTCTGGCTTTTTTGACAGGAAGCCCTTTATGTTTTTTAACTTTATAAAATGAGTAGAAAAACAAAATCGCGAGCACCCATGTCATTAAATCAAAAGACGCAATCATCCATTGGCCATTGGCAATACTGTTCCAAAGTGCTTGACCACCCGTGATAAAATTGACAATAGGCAATAGGGCAAAAGCTGCACCAGAGAACAATAGAAGTTCTAACCAAGCTTGGCGATGTGGGCGAATCGCTGCATAAATTAACGTAGCTAACCATACAATAAAGAAGGCTCTAATTTCCCAATTTAAACGTGTTTCTATTTCAAATGGAATGAAACGATTGGCGTAGAAGTAGGCGGCACATGCAATAGGTAATCCAATCACAGCGGCAATATTCATTACTTCAACAAAACGATAACCAAATGATTTATAGCCTTGTTTTTGTTGTTGCGGTGCACGTTTGACGCACCATAAGATCAGCCCCGTTGCAACCATTAAGGTGCCCATTACACCAGAGAAGAACAATAACCAGCGGAAGGTTAAATCAAGACCACGAGCTTCATGCAATACAGTCACCACATTGTAAATCCCCATTGGGATAGAGGCATTGTTTGCTTGAGCCGTTTCGCTGATGTCTTTGCCAGTCACGCCATCGAATTTTAAAATGGGGTAAACACCACGCTGAACCACACTTTTCGCATATAAAGCGCGAAGTTCAATGGTCGCATTGGATGTATTTGGCGCAATGATTTGAATAGAAGCAATCGGATTTTCTTTCCACTGCGTCTGAGCAGTGGTAATAAGCGGGGTTAAGTCGGTGAGTGGCGCAGGATGACCAACATCTTGTTGATGTTTTTTGCCTCTTTCACCTCGCGAGCGTTGTTCATTTTGACCTTGAGTTTGACTTGTATTTGCAGAACCAGTGCGGTTTTCAGCATTTCTATTGCGAGCATTATTTTGCTGAACTGCACCTCCGCGCATCTCTTGAAAAAACTCTTGTCGATCTTTATAGACTTGGTTGATTCCCCAAGGCATAAACATAAACATTAGTAATAACAAACCACTGAAGGTGATCATGATATGAAAGGGGAGGGCAAAAACAGCTGTGGCATTATGTGCATCTAACCAAGAGCGTTGTCCTTTACCTGAACGGAACGTAAAGAAATCTTTAAAAATTTTTTTATGGGTAATAATGCCGCTGATAATTGCCACAAACATCAGCATCGTGGCTAAACCGACGATCCAACGTGCCCAAATACGATCAAATCCATACAGTTCAAAGTGAAAGCGATATAGAAAACCACCACCACGGGTGTCTCGTGCTTCAATAACTTGTCCAGTTGCACTGTCTATGGTGATTCTTTCCCCACCACGACGCGCTTGTAGATCTTCACCTTGTTTACGAATATTTAATTCAGTTGTGGTCTGTCTAGAATTGGGTAATTGAATCGTCCAACTACCAGCATCAGGATAGTTCTTTTGTAGATAATCTAAGGCAACTTGGGTTTGCTGTACTTGAGAATCACTTGGAACGGATTGATGTATTTCTGGTTTCATCCAAGCCGTTATTTCAGACTGAAAGAAACTCAATGTTCCTGTCAAAAAAATTGCATAGAGTAACCAACCAAGAATTAAGCTTGCCCATGTATGTAACCATGACATGGATTGGCGTGGACCTTCAACTTTTGCATCTACGCGCATCTTAATTCCCCATCATTTTATAAATGGCAAATAAAATGATACTTGGAAGAAGTATGCCTAAGCTGGCTTTTAATGTCTTATTGACCATAAAAACCCAAATGAATGCAGCGCAGTGAATACAGAAAGCAAGTAGCGTTGCACTCATCGCAGCCGCGGCACGATAATCAGCAAATGTTTTTGCAATCACTATAGCGGACAAGGACGCAAGCAGATAACCACCAAGAATTGCCAGAGCAAAACGATAGAAAATCATGACACGATATTGTATGAGAGAGGGTGCGGATTTAGCTCGTGTAGATACAGTCGGAGTTGAAACTGATGCGTTTAGTACATCGAGTTCAGTCTGGCTATTCATAGGCAATCAAATACGGAAAGGTTAAAAATTAAGTAAATAATAACAATTATCATTTACTTTTTAAATACAAAAGTTAAATTTGATTAAAATAAAGCACTGGATTTATTTCAATTTTTATGTACAGGCTTGGCTACAAGTTTATCCAGAATAATTGAAAAAATTTTTATAATTTTAGATGGTTACACGATTTTATCGTGACTATATTTTTGAGTGTATGCCTTCGAACATAAAGCATACAGCGTATTTCGATATTTATTTATATCTTGTAGTGACATCTTGGAAAACAATAATATGGAAATTAAATAATGTTTATTCATGCTGAAGACGCAAAACGATTGGCAGCCAATTCAAACTTAAATATAGAGCTATATAAAGGTCGTTTAGCCCAAATGATTGAAGAGAATGCCAAGCAGGGTAATACTGCTGTTTTTACAGTTTTACCTAAACATCTAGCTTTAGAGGATATTCGTGGGCTTTCTTCTGAGTTAACTCAATTGGGATATCATATCCGTTTTGAAGTGGATGAGTTTTTCTATAGCTTTAATGTGTTTTGGAATTAACTCGGCAATATAGGCCATAGTTTTGAGCATGACCTATATTGAAGAATTAGCCGGTATTGCTTGTCTATGATTCTTTTTGGTATTCATTGATGACTTCAAGCGCTGCACGAAATGCTTCTTGGGTTGTGGGTGCGCCACAGTAAGGTAAACTGTGTAATAACACTTCCTGAATTTCTTCAACTGTTGCGCCATTATTCAATGCACCACGAATATGACCTTTTAGTTCGGTTGGGCTTTTTTGTGCAACTAAAAATGCAATGGTAATCAAAGAGCGGTATTTACGTGGTAAAACACCCTCACGTTGCCAAGTTGAACCCCATGCATGCTCATTGATCCAGTCTTGCAAAGGTCTTGTAAAAGCAACAGTATTGTCTTGAGCGCGTTTTACAAAGCTTTCTCCCATCACTTCTGTACGGACTTTTAAGCCATTTTCATAATCTTGTTGAGACATCGTTTTTTTCCTCAGCTGTTATATTTTTAACACTATACCGAAATAGGCAAATAACCCATTGGCAATATGTCTATGATAAAAAACAGCGATGCTGAATCGCTGTTTATGGTCAACGTTTTATATCGCCTTATCTGTTAAATGGCATTTGCCAAATCGATTTAAGTTGAGTGAAGATGAGGATTTTCTAATACCAACACCTGCTCTAATTTTTCATCAAAAATATCTGTGAGCATACTGTCATAACGAAGTGCATTATATTGGGTTAATTTTGTGGCTAAATCATCGCTGATTAAGCCACGAGTAACTGCATCCTGTATGCGCTCTTCAAATGTTAGCCCTTGATATTCACCTTTAGATTCTGCTTTTTTAAAGCTGTTCCAATCATCTTCAACGGTTGTGAGTAGATTAAAGGTGGCTTCCATTCGTCCAAAAGCATCATTCGGATCAACAGTATAATAAACCTGCGTTTTTAAATAATCTCGGAACGGGTTATCTTGCATGATCAGTTCCGCTGCTTCACTCTTTTGACGATCGCTTGGTTTCTTGATTGGTCGACCAAATGGGAAACAAACAAATTTAACCAGACTTGATGCAATTTGAATCGGAAAATTATCAAATAAGCCATAAAATGCTTCTTGGGCATCATAAAGCGTTTCGTCTAATGCAAGTTTGGCATGTACCTGTTCTTGTGAGGATCTTTGACCATTTTCATAAAATTTGAGAATGGCTGTCGCAATAAACATTTTGGAGTGAATGTCAGCTAATCGCCCTGAGAGCATTTCTTTACGTTTAATATCACCGGCTAATAGTCCAAGACACATATCTGCGGTTAGGGCGAAGTCAGTACTGAATCGATTGATGATTTTATAATAAGGTTGAGTAAAAGCATCTGATGAGTCAGGTCGTTGACTACTTGCCCCAAACCATCCATAAGTAAACGCACGCGCGCCACGGTTTAAGGTGTAGCCTAAATGTTGATATAACATGGTGTTAAATGTATTTAAGGCAGAGGCTTTATCTTCGGCCTGTAACAGTTGTAATTCCTCAAATAAATAAGGATGGCAACGCATTGAACCTTGACCAAAGATCATTAACGAACGGCTTAAGATATTTGCCCCTTCAACTGTTATCGAGATCGGAATAGCTTGATACATATTGGCAAGAAAGTTACGCGGACCTTGTTGAATACCACGACCTCCTGTGATGTCCATACCATGATTGACGATTTTTCGCATCGTTTCAGTGGCATAGTATTTTGCCATCGCGGTCATAACAGCAGGTTTGCCACCTTGATTTAAACCACAAGTGACTAAATAGCGGAAAGCTTCTAGCATATAAGTATGGCTGACGATATCACTACTAACTTCTTGCACCCCTTCAAATTTACCTACCGATAATTTAAATTGTTGACGAATTTTAGCGAATGCACCTACAGATAAATATGTCATTTCACCTGCGGCTGTAGAAAGTGCAGGAAGGGAAATACCACGTCCAACAGCCAGACATTCCATCAGCATACGCCAGCCATTCCCGGCATTTTTTGCGCCACCAATAATCCAGTCAATTGGAATAAAGACGTTCTTACCTTCAACTGTACCATTCATAAAAGGAGAACCACCTGGATGGTGTCTTGGTCCAACCTCTACGCCTGCATGAGAGGCGGGTATAAGTGCACAGGTAATACCATACTCAGTTTTAGTTTTATCTCCCAATAAACCATCTGGGTCATACAGTTTGAAGGCGAGACCGACTACTGTTGCGACGGGCGCTAGGGTAATCCAGCGTTTTGAGAAATTCATCTTTAAGCCAAGCACTTGTTGACCTTCGAACTCTCCATAACAAACCACGCCAGTGTCAGGAATCGCCCCAGCATCAGAACCCGCTTCAGGACTGGTGAGTCCAAAACAAGGAATTTCTTGACCCTTGGCTAAGCCGGGCAAATAACGATTCTTTTGTTCGTCTGTACCATAATTCAGTAAGAGCTCACCCGGTCCTAATGAGTTAGGCACCATACAGGTTACAGCAGTGGTTAATGAACGAGAGGCAATTTTGCTCATAATGCGACTTTGTGCAAAAGAGCTAAATTCACGACCACCATAAGTTTTAGGGATGATGAGTCCAAAAAAGCCATTGTCTTTAATAAATTGCCATGTCTCAGCGTTCAGGTCTTTATTTTGATGAATTTCCCATTCATCTAGCAACTGACAGAGTTGTTCAACCTCATGATCTAAAAAAGATTGCTCTTCATTGCTAAGCGTCGGGTAGGGATAATTGTTAAATTTTTCCCAATCTGGCGCCCCCATAAATAATTCTTTTTCCCACCAACTGGTACCCGCATCCAATGCTTCACGTTCAGTGGTACTCATGCTTGGCATTGCATTGGCTAATGTTTTATAGGCCGGTTTAGTCAAAACTTGCATTCGCAGTGGTTCAATCAGTAATACTAAACTGATAAGAATAAGCGGAAGACCAAGGATGAGAGACCATGGGCTGATCACTGCACTCAGAATTGCAATGATAATCGTAGTGATACTTCCGACTGTTCGATGAAGTGCAAAAAAGAACACGGCCCAGAGTGAGATGATTTGAATAAGTATTGCGATGAGTAATAGCATTAACATATTACCTCTACAGTTTTAATATTAATTTTGGGATCGGAAATACATCATTGAAGCTTATTCTTTCATCAAAGATGTGATGAAAAATTAAACATGTAATTTATTAATAACGATTTTTTCACTTACTATTCAAGGTAAAAGTATTGTTGTTTTGTGAGTATAAGTTAACCAAAGCATATTTATTGTCATATCGTGACCAGAGTATTGGGGGGTAAATAAACTTTCCATTCATTTGCGTATTCACTTTTTAGACAGACTTGAATGATTTAAAATTTAAACAGTATTTAGCTGATTTTTGTTTGTGCTGTTTGGCTTGTTTTATATCGCTGAAGCGCGTCGATGTGTTTTCAATGGCTTTCAATTTGCTGCTCAGTCTGTAAGAATCAGCAAGATAAAATTTTTAATGTTTAAAACAATACAGCACAAGACGGCATGGATTGTTGTTGCTCTTGGTCGGAATGACTATTTTTACAAGAAAATGCTTAATTTTTGTGCAAATATTGATATTAATGCAATATTTGTGATGTACCATTTTTTTACGAAATGTCGTTATCACAGATCTTACGTTGACTGTAATACCAGGAAGGCTGATACTCTTGGGGTTAAATTTAAGCAAGTCGGTTCGTAAGGGCTGGGTCACAAGCTCGGTTCTCAAAACACAATTTAAAGCAAGGGGCTATATATGGCTGGTGGAAAGTCAACAATCATTTACACACTGACTGACGAGGCGCCATTGTTGGCGACTTATTCGCTACTGCCGATCATTGAGACCTTTACTAAGCCAGCTGGCGTAGAGATTGTCAAAACTGATATTTCTGTAGCCGCTCGTGTTCTTGCAGAATTCGCGGAATACTTAAGCGATGAACAGAAAGTATCTGACAACCTTGCGCATTTAGGGCGTCTTACTCAAGATCCAGACACTAACATTATCAAACTCCCAAATATCAGTGCATCTGTTGCTCAGTTGAGCGCATGTATTAAGGAACTTCAGTCAAAGGGTTATGCAATCCCAGACTATCCTGAAAATCCAACAACTGAAGAAGAAAAAGCAATTAAGGTACGTTATAGCAAGTGCCTTGGTTCAGCGGTGAATCCAGTGTTACGTGAAGGTAACTCTGACCGTCGTGCACCTGCAGCAGTGAAAAACTATGCAAAGAAACATCCACATTCAATGAGCGAATGGAAACAGTGGTCACAAACACATGTTTCGCATATGGATGAGGGGGATTTCTATCACGGTGAAAAGTCAATGACACTTGACCGTGCGCGTAACGTAAAAATGGAACTGATCACCAAAAATGGTGAGAGCATTGTGCTTAAGCCAAAAGTTGCATTACTTGATGGCGAAATCATCGATTCAATGTTTATGAGCAAGAAAGCGCTTTGCGATTTCTATGAGAAAGAACTTGATGATTGCCGTGAAGCGGGCATTTTATTTTCGTTGCATGTAAAAGCAACCATGATGAAAGTTTCACACCCGATCGTATTCGGTCACTGTGTAAAAATTTACTATAAAGAAGCATTTGAAAAGCACGCTAAGTTATTTGATGAGTTAGGTATTAACGTCAATAACGGTATGGCTGGTCTTTACGAGAAGATTGCAACTTTACCAACATCATTACGTGAAGAGATCATTGAAGATCTTCACGCTTGCCAAGAACACCGTCCTGCACTTGCAATGGTGGATTCAGCGAAAGGTATTACCAACTTCCATTCACCAAATGATGTGATTGTGGATGCATCTATGCCTGCGATGATTCGTGGCGGTGGTAAAATGTGGGGTGCTGATGGTAAGCAGTATGATTGTAAAGCTGTTATGCCAGAGTCAACATTTGCACGTATTTACCAAGAAATGATCAATTTCTGTAAGTGGAATGGTAACTTTGACCCACGTACTATGGGTACTGTGCCAAACGTTGGTTTGATGGCGCAAAAAGCTGAAGAATACGGCTCACATGACAAAACTTTTGAGATCACTGAAGCGGGTGTTGCAAACATCACAGATCTTGAAACTGGTGAAGTGTTGATGTCACAAAACGTTGAGGAAGGCGATATCTGGCGTATGTGTCAGGTGAAAGACGCACCGATTCGTGATTGGGTAAAACTTGCAGTAACGCGTGCGCGTAACTCAGGTATGCCTGCAATCTTCTGGCTTGACCCATACCGTCCGCATGAAAATGAATTGATCAAGAAAGTACAAAAATACTTGAAAGATCATGATACAGCGGGTCTTGATATCCAAATCATGTCACAAGTACGTGCAATGCGTTATACGCTTGAACGTGTTGCTCGTGGTTTAGATACAATTTCAGTGACTGGTAACATTTTACGTGATTACTTAACTGACTTGTTCCCAATCATGGAATTGGGTACTTCTGCGAAAATGTTGTCTATCGTTCCGTTAATGGCGGGCGGTGGTATGTACGAAACAGGTGCGGGTGGTTCAGCGCCTAAACATGTACAACAGCTTGTAGAAGAAAACCACTTGCGTTGGGACTCTCTTGGTGAATTCTTGGCCTTGGCTGTTTCTTTAGAAGAGCTAGGTATCAAAGAAGACAATGCACGTGCTAAGTTATTGGCGAAAACATTGGATCAAGCAACTGGTCAATTGTTAGATAACGACAAGTCTCCATCACGCCGTACAGGTGAGCTTGACAACCGTGGTAGCCATTTCTACCTTGCGAAGTTCTGGGCTGAAGCACTTGCTGCACAAAATGACGATGCTGAATTAAAAGGCAAGTTTGCACCACTTGCAAAAGCATTGGATGAGAACGAAGACAAAATCCTTGCTGAGCTTGCTGCTGTTCAAGGTAAGCCAGCGGATATCGGTGGTTACTATGCAGTTGATACAGCTAAGGTTGAAGCTGTAATGCGTCCAAGTGCGACGCTTAACGCTACGCTTGCTACTGTTTAAGTTTTAAAATGCTATAAACCAACGATCTTGTTGGTGAGAAAAGCCGATGCATACGCATCGGCTTTTTTTATTGATGGCATAAATCTTTGTTTAAGTTATGTATTTGCAAGGTTTTGTATGAATCAATTTAAATGATGAGGGCGAGATTGGTTTTAATTGGTCTTGAATTTTTTAGTTATAAAATAAAAATGCCCAATGAAATTCATTGGGCATTTTTGCAATATGTGGCAATCGATTAATGGCTTAGAAGGACTAAATCCTAGCGACCATTACGTCCACGACCACGTGGTGCTTTGGTATTTGGGCGGGTGGTACCATTGGTCTTACGACGTGGTTTTTCACCATCTTCCATTTGCCAGATACGTTTAGTTCCAGATTTCTTTGTTGAACCATCTTTATTTTTGCGAACGATTGGTTTTCCACCTGTACCGCCAGGTTTCTTCACATAAGAGCGTGAGCGGTAAGGTTCATCTGCTGGAATATTTTGGAAGTCTGGATAAAGTAATGGTTCAATTTCTTTAGTTTCACCAGGTTGTAAACCCATTTGCACCAAATCAATTGCACCAATCTTGGTACGGATCAAACGTAAAGTTGGAAAACCAACAGCCGAAGTCATACGACGGACTTGACGGTTACGGCCTTCACAAATAGAAATTTCAATCCAAGATGTTGGAATATTGGCACGGAAACGTACTGGTGGATCACGATCCCATAACCATTCAGGTTGTTCAACTTTATTCGCTTGAGCAGGCAAAGTCATACCATCTTTTAGCTCAACACCTTTACGCAACTGTTCTAGGGCTTCTTCAGTCACATCACCATCAACTTGCACCAAATAAGTTTTAAATTTCTTATTGGCAGGATTGGTAATGTATTGATTTAAACCACCATGATCAGTTAAAAAAACTAAACCTTCAGAGTCCATATCGAGACGACCCGCCAAACGCAAAGTCGAATCATCTACGAAGTCAGACATCGTCATATGTGCTTCGTCTTTACGAAACTGGGAGAGGACGTCATAAGGTTTATTAAGAATGACAATTTTCACTTTAGACCACTAATAAATATCAATAAAATTTTTGAGTTTGATAAAGTTACCCGTTTGAAGAGAGTTGGGTAAAGATAAAGACTACGATATGTGCGCTACTATATCAGATTACGCTTTGTATTCTTCAACTTTATTTATTTACCTAGGCTGAGTTGTAAATACATTTTTCTTAGGCGGGAGATTGGTGGTTTTATCTTGCTAGAATTTACCATTGCGTGAAATTGAGATAGGCAACTTGAAGGCAACGTCTATTGAAGTTAAGCCTTATAATAAAAAAGCTGTACCACCCTTTGGGTAGTACAGCTTTTTTGAATAGCGTAGATCTCAAGTTTTAATCAGTGATCACAAGCTATTGGTTGGTTGATCATGTTATTTAGTGGTCATGTTTTAGATATTCAGGTTCTTTCGGTAATTTAAAACTACATAAGAAACAGATCACTAACATGAAAATCACATAGAAGAAGAAGGTGCTTTCAATACCTGCTGCTTTGAACTGTAGTGCAACAGATGGCGCAGAGCCACCAAAGATTGCATTACCCACAGCATAAGAGAAACCAACACCCAATGCACGAACATGTGGTGGGAACATTTCAGCCTTAACCAATCCACTGATAGAGGTATAGAAGCTAAGCAACATCATGAGGAAAATAAGTAACAGAGCAACCATCAATGGCGAATAACTGAAATGTGGCATCCAGATCACCATGACTGGATAGATGAAAATTGCCATAGTACCACTGAACGCAAGCATTGCAGCACGACGGCCAATGCGGTCAGAAATAGCACCAAACACAGGTTGTGCAAGCATAAAGATAAAGAGTGAAGCTGTCATAATGAATCCGACAGTTTTACTATCTACACCCATATTGGTGAGGTAGGTCTTTGAATATACTGTAATCACATAGAAGGTGAGGGAACCCGCAGAGGTATAACCTACAACCAATAAGAAGGTTTTCCAGTGATTCTTGAATAGTTCACTTAAGCTTCCAGATTCTTCTTTATCACTGTCTTCGCTAGATAATGTTTCTTCCAAACGGCTACGTGCAAGTAGGGAGATAATTGCAGCAATACCACCAATGACAAAAGGAATACGCCAGCCACCATCAAGCAATTGCTGCTCTGATAGGAATGCCAGCATAATAACACCGAGTAAGCTTGCTAATAATTGACCGCCCGACAAGGTGACATATTGGAATGAAGCAAAAAAGCCTCGTTGACCCTTTAAGCCAAGCTCACTCATATAGGTTGCTACAGCACCATATTCACCACCTACAGATAAACCCTGTAGCAGGCGAACAAGTAAAAGTAGGAAAGGTGCTGCCATTCCAACTTGTTCATAGGTTGGGAGTGCGGCAAATAAGAAAGAGCTTACTGCCATAAGACAGATGGAAATGACCATTGATTTTTTACGGCCATGTTTATCGGCAATTCGTCCGAAAACCCAGCTACCAATTGGTCGCATAAAGAAGCTGGCTGCAAAGACACCCCATACATAAATTGCTTGAGTACCGGAGTCCATATCAGGTGCAGTTAATGCTTTAGTGAAATATGCCGCAAACACAGCATAAATATAAAAATCAAACCATTCTACTAAGTTTCCTGAAGCTGCGCCGACGATACCGCGTATACGACCTCGCTTCTCTTCTTTAGTGTAAGTTTTATCCATTATTTACATCCATGAGATAGGTTGAATCGCAATGGATTCAAAATTCATTACGATTTAAAAAATAGGAATAATGTTAAAGATTTTAAGACTAAATAATAATTGCAAAGATGGTTAATTTGATTGGAGGCGATAGGATAGGTAGAAAGAATTAAAAAATGAATTTTGATTTATTTTTTCATTAAAATTCATGTGAAAACATATAGTAAAAGTGAATTACTTTTGTAATTAATCTTAACTTGATTGTGGTTTTATAAAAATTATTTTTATAAAATTTAAAGCAATGGCAAAAAACACCAATAATAAAAATAAAATTACTGGATTTTATTTTTGATCTATTGTGGTGCATAATTTAATACAATGAAATATATGAATATATTGTGGTTTTAAGGTGGCTGGTTTGATCATCAACCTATTGTCAAAATGTTATAGATTTTTAAATTAAATGGCGAATATAAAATCAAAAAATTAGAAATCATGTTTATAGTGAAAATGTATAGTAGCTCTCACTTTTAAAGATCTGACTCTTGGAAAATTTATGTGTATGGAAAAGCAAGGCTAATATTTTTATTTTAATCATTAGCAATGATTGAGCTTGTCGATTTATATAAAAAATGATGGTTTGAGTGATATTAAATAATGAAACATTGTGCTTTATTCAGTAGAGAAATGTTGTTATTCCTCGTATAAATCTCAAAAAATGTACGAATTAGACTAGACTGATATGCGCTAAGAATGGTTAGAAGTATTGTCTATTTGGCAATTATTTTGGATTTGCCAACTATAATAAAAGGGAGAACCTGAACAATGGGTTATCAGAAGATCGTAGTGCCTGCTGATGGTAGCAAAATTACTGTAAATGCAGACTTGTCACTGAATGTTCCAAATCATCCAATCATTCCTTTTATTGAAGGGGATGGTATTGGTGTTGATATTACTCCAGCCATGAAAGCTGTTGTAGATGCCGCAATTCAAAAAGCATATGCTGGCAAACGTTCGATCGAATGGATGGAAGTTTACTGTGGTGAAAAGGCAGATAAAATCTACGGGACCTATATGCCTGAAGAAACTTTTGAGGCACTGCGGGAATTTGTGGTTTCGATTAAGGGTCCATTAACTACACCTGTGGGTGGTGGTATTCGTTCATTGAATGTCGCTTTACGCCAAGAACTCGACCTTTATGTTTGTGTACGTCCTGTACGTTGGTTTGAAGGAGTACCGTCACCTGTTCAACACCCTGAATTGACCGACATGGTGATTTTTCGTGAAAATTCCGAAGATATCTATGCAGGTATCGAATGGAAAGCAGATTCTCCTGAAGCGAAAAAAGTCATTAAATTCTTAAAAGAAGAAATGGGTGTAACCAAGATTCGTTTTGAAGATAATTGTGGGATTGGTATTAAGCCTGTATCAAAAGAAGGTACTCAGCGTTTAGTACGTAAAGCGATCCAGTTTGCGATTGATAATGATAAGCCGAGTGTAACTTTAGTGCATAAAGGCAACATTATGAAATATACCGAAGGTGCATTCAAAGAATGGGGCTATGAACTGGCAATTGATCGTTTCGGTGGCGAGCTGATTGATGGTGGCCCGTGGGTAAAAATTAAAAATCCAAGAACGGGTAAAGAGATCATTATTAAAGATGTGATTGCAGATGCCTTCCTACAGCAAATCTTAATGCGTCCTTCTGAATACTCTGTGATTGCGACACTTAACTTAAATGGTGACTATATTTCTGATGCCTTGGCTGCTGAAGTAGGTGGTATTGGAATTGCGCCGGGTGCAAATATTGGCGGTGCAATTTCTGTATATGAAGCAACCCACGGGACAGCACCAAAATATGCAGGCCAAGATAAAGTCAACCCAGGCTCTATTATTCTTTCTGCGGAAATGATGCTTCGAGATATGGGGTGGATTGAAGCTGCTGATTTGATTATTCAGGGTGTATCGGGAGCGATTGCTGCGAAAACTGTTACCTACGACTTTGAGCGCTTGATGCCAGGAGCAACATTGCTTCGTTGTTCTGAATTTGGTCAAGCAATCATTGAAAATATGGATAATTAATCTAAACACAACATAATTAAAGGTCTGCCAAGTGCAGGCCTTTTTGTTATTTATGATTTGTCTATTTTATTCTAGAATCTAAGTATATTTATTAAACTTTAGGCTGTGAGTAATTGCACCAATAACTGATTACTGTAGACTGTTTTTAGCGGTTATTTGAAAAATATTAATTATATTTTAAGGGGCTGATTGATTGAATGTAGAAAGAGATCCACAAACTTTGGTTGCCCCGCTTGATCAATTAAATTTTTTACACGAAGCCAAGCAATATATTGATAAAAATCTCACCAGTACTCAAGCCTACTATCTAATGACCAGTAAGCCGCCAGTTTGGTTGAGGGCTGCGTTTAAGCTAAGAGATTTTTTAAGCCGGCATTTAGGTGGTGTGCAACCTATTCAAGGCTTTGGTGGATCAACTAAACCACTTCAAGTGGGTGGAAAAGCAGATTTTTTTGATGTGGTTAAAGTCTCAGATCGTGAGCTTTTTTTACAGTCAACGGATAAACATTTGAGTGTGTTGCTGGTTTTACAAATCGAAGAATATGATGAACTTAGAAATGAATTAACGATATGTACCAGTGTAGTGACATATAATCTTTTTGGGAAAATTTATATGCTGCCTGTTTCTATGGTTCATGGTTTTATTGTTCAGCAATCACTTAAAAACCTTCAAATTAAAGCTTGAAACTGAAGGATTTGAACTATGACAAAATGCTGTAAAACTTGGCAAAAAAAGTCATATTTATACCTTAATTGTAGATGAAAACTCCTGTGAATAAGAAAACTCCTGTGTAAATAGCAATTTAAATCATTTGTTGATATTTTGTTGAAACTTAAATGGAGTGTTGGTTGTGAAAAAAGTATTGTTGGTTATCTTAGCTTTAGGGATTTCTCATCATGTATTTGCTAAAGACGTACACAAATGTGTAGTTAAAGGTTCGGTAACTTACCAATCTAGGCCTTGTGCTGGAACTGCTACTGTAAATCCACAGCAACAACTTCAACAAAAATTAACCCAACGAACTGCAAATCAAACTTCGATACAACAACAAAAAACTCAGTCTGAAATGCATCAGTATTCTCAACAACAACATTTGCAACGCCATTCTGGAAATGGAACTTCTAATGAGATTCCAGATACAGTTGAAGGTAAAAAGAAAAGTTTGGCTATAGCGCAAGAAGCTTATAAACAAACAAAGAATCGTTAATTGTTTTTTAAATCTGCTGTTTTATGGGCAACTGGTTTTTATTGAAATAGCTTTAGGAATAAGCTCAATATAATAATAACTTGATGTATGAAGAGTACTGGTGAAAGTGATTGATTAGGCTTCTGAATCACAAGGTAATATGCTTTTTACTTAAATTTTTCGCTTTAAATAAATAGGGGATTGTAATCCTATGGCTGTAGGTGAGTAATGTATTGGATGGGAATATTCTGTTATATTAACAAGCCCAGTTAAATTTATTGAAAGCCTTGAATTTATGTCACAGACAAGTTCGAAAAAATTTTATATCTTTGCGACATTAGCATTGTTATTTCCAGTATTTTTAGTTGGAATGGCTTTTCTTGCGGCTAAAAGTGATGCTGAAACCAAACGAGAATATGATCAAATTCGCCAAGAACACGCCGAAAAGATTGAGTTGCAAAAACAACAGCAAAAATTAGAGCAACAAAACTTATCGCAGCCTGAAACTAAGAATGCAGTGTCTTGATAAGCAATCTTTAGTGAAAAGTCATTAAGGCTAAAGCTAAAAAAACCGCCAAATTTGGCGGTTTTGTTTTTCATCAAAAATTATTTATTTTTGTCTTTCAACTGAGGGATCGCAGATCCTGTACCGACAGCCAATAAACCAGTATTGGTATAAATACCAAGTTTTGCGCGGGTGTCCGTGATATCAAGATTACGCATAGTCAATTGGCCGATACGGTCAGCAGGACTAAACATTGAATCACCTTTTTCCATGGTTAAACGCTCAGCTTCATAAGTGAGGTTCTCTGATTCAGTGTTCATAATCGTGTAGTCATTACCACGACGAAGTTCTAAAGTCACAGTACCTGAGATTGCTTTAGCAACCCAGCGTTGTGCTGTTTCACGTAGCATCAATGCTTGTGAATCGAACCAACGACCTTGGTACAATAAACGACCTAGACGTAAACCATTGATACGATATTGTTCAATAGTGTCTTCGTTATGAATACCAGTTACAAGACGCTCATAAGCAATATGAAGAAGTGCCATTCCCGGAGCTTCATAGATGCCACGAGATTTTGCTTCAATAATACGGTTTTCGATTTGGTCAGACATACCTAGACCATGACGACCACCAATGCGATTGGCTTCAAGAATGAATTCAACAGGGTCTTCAATACGTTTGCCATTTAATGCAACAGGGAAACCTTCTTCAAAAGTTACAGAAACTTCTTCAGCTTCAACTTTTACGTCTTCTTTCCAGAACGCAACACCCATAATTGGCTCAACGATTTTGATGCCCGCATTGAGGTATTCAAGATCTTTTGCTTCGTGAGTTGCACCCAACATGTTTGAATCTGTTGAATAGGCCTTCTCTTTCGACATTTTGTAATCAAAACCATTGTCGATCAAGAATTGTGACATTTCAGCGCGACCGCCTAATTCATCAATAAATTGCTGATCTAACCAAGGTTTGTAAATTTTAAGTGCAGGGTTGGTTAATAAACCATAACGATAGAAACGTTCAATATCGTTCCCTTTATAGGTTGAACCATCACCCCAAATATTAACATCATCTTCTTTCATTGCTGTAACAAGCATTGTACCTGTTACTGCACGACCTAATGGTGTTGTGTTGAAATAAGGAACACCACCAGTGCTGATATGGAATGCACCACATTGAATTGCAGCAATACCTTCCAATGCAAGTTGTAAGCGGCAGTCAACCAATCGGGCTTTTACAGCACCGTAGTTTTCAGCTTTACGCGGAATTGCATCGTAGTCATCTTCATCAGGTTGACCTAAGTTTGCTGTATAAGCATAAGGTTCTGCGCCTTTTTGTTTCATCCACAATAAAGCTGCTGAAGTATCTAGACCACCAGAAAAAGCGATACCCACTTTTTTGCCTACTGGTACATTCTGCAAGATCGTTGCATTATCAGTCATTGCTCGTCCTAACTATTTCGAAAGAGGCACCACATACATGGGTGGCCAAAGAGAATTTTATAAACGCACTATTGTAGCACTTTTTCAATCAATGTTTTATTGGATTTGAAGGTTAACATTGAAAAAAAGACAATTTATAGAGCGAAATGAATTTACTTAAATGACCTATGCACCCCATTTAAAAACTTATAAGAAAAGTCAAATTAACGAGGTGTGAAATTTAATAAGAAGTTGAAAAGGGGAGTGAAATAGGGAGATTGATGTCTACCATTATTGGATGTTTATTTTTGATTGGATTTCCAATAGGTACTTGTATAGGGCTGCTGATTTTGCTGAATGTGCGTAAGGCCAAATGGCAGGCTGCGGATTGACCTATGTTAAAAGTAAGATAAATTGGATGTTTAGGGTTAACTCAATATATCTGATTTGTTCGGGATCATAGCTGATCATTTAAACCAATAAACTGCTTTTCAATCGGGGTAAATACATGTTCACTTCGTGCAATCAGATAGAATCCAATATCTCGATATTGTTCGGGTGTTTCTCGATAATATTGAATATTAAATTTTTTAATCAGTGACTTTGCAATCATTGAAATTCCCATACCCAATTGAGTGAAATTGACTAAGGCTTCATGATCATAAATATGGGTTAATTCACCTTTGGTTAAATGATAATCTGTATAAATATGATCTAAAGTGGTTGCATAACAGCATT
The DNA here is from genome assembly GCF_059422385.1 of Acinetobacter sp. GW821-FHT01E09. Taxonomy (NCBI): domain Bacteria; kingdom Pseudomonadati; phylum Pseudomonadota; class Gammaproteobacteria; order Moraxellales; family Moraxellaceae; genus Acinetobacter; species Acinetobacter sp. GW821-FHT01E09. The sequence goes on along the minus strand of NZ_JBWKWU010000001.1, from coordinate 3,189,788 downwards.
CTTCAGAGGCAAGTAAAATATTTTGATGATTGAGACAGTCTTCAAGGCTGTCATGGTTGATGACATTTTTCCCAATAATCACCAATTGATCATCTGCCTTTTGAATATACTGAATATTTTTCTGTTTTGGGTGACCTAGAACATAAGCGATATCTAAGTTTCCGCGTAAAATTTCATCTTCAATATAGCCTGTAGCACCTGTTTTCATGGTGATTGAAAGCTCAGGGTAGGTTTCATAAAGTTGACTAAAAGATGGGTAGAAACGCATCCCGCCTAAACTGGTGTTGGTACCAAAGCGTAAATATTTTTCCTGTTGATAGATTTTATTTTCTGTTTCTTCCCACGTGAAGATCATTTTTTTATATTGTTGATATAAATTCATTCCTGATTCGGTCAGCTCAACACCTTTGGGTTTTCGGATGAATAGTTGACGTTTATAGTGATTTTCAATCTTTTTTATTTTTGCAGTCATATTCGATTGTAAATAATTGAGTTTATTTGCTGCTGCGGTAATGCTTTTTAGTTCAGCAACAGTCACAAATGATTTGATATCACCCATATCGATATTCATTTCAATTCCTCAATAATGCATTGAATACGTGCTGACACTAAAGTATCTGCTTTAGCATCAAAAAAAATGATGTGTACATTAAAACATAGCATTATTCATGATGTCATTTATTTTCTATACTCTATGTACTTTCCATCTGTTGAGTACAGCAAATGAATCTTCGAGTGATTGGTGCAATTGTATTATTGTGTCTCGTCTGGGGATCTTTGTGGGGATTGGTCAAACATAGTTTGCAAATATTTCCGCCATTCTTATTTATTTCTACGCGTTTAATCTTAGCTGCGCTTACCCTTATGTTGGTTCAAGTACTGTTAAGGAAATCTGTTTTACCCGCAAAAGGTGAATGGCAAAAACTGATGATCTCAAGTTTGATGATATGTATTGGTTTTTATGCAACACAAACCTTTGCCATGCAATTTGTTGATTCAGGATTGTCTGCGGTTTTAGTGTTTACTATGCCTATTTTTATTGGTGTATTGGCGCATTATATTTTAAATGAGCGTTTAAATAGCCAAAAAATGATTGGGTTGGTTCTTGGCACATTGGGCTTGGTTGCAATTCTTTGGCCACAATTACATCATATTCATTTGAATTTATCGTTAATTGGTCAAGCTTTCTTAATCTTGTCTGGCTTCTTCTGGGCTTTAACCACAGTTTATATCAAACAGAATTTTGCAACTTATGACAAAATCAAATTGACCTGTTGGCAATTGCTGATGGGTGGGGTGGTGATTCTGATCGGTGCTTTAATTTTTGAACCTGTAGATGTTAAAGTTTGGATGAATCCACTGAATGATTCAATCCTGTTCTATATTGCTGTGATTGGGACAGGTTTTGCCTTTGCCTTGTGGAATTGGATTGTGAGTCAGGTGGATACCTTTGTTGCGTCTATTTCAATCATGTGTATTCCTATTCTAAGTTTATTTTTTGGTTATGTGCTTTGGCATGAGCCGATTACAATCAACATTATTATCGGTGCTGCGTTTATTTGTTCAGGAATTATTTCAAGTTCTTTAAATCTTAAAATCAAGAAAAAACCTGAAACCTTATTGAGTTGTGAGCATCGTTAAATCAATGAGTGGACATTGTTGAATTAATTTATAGTTGATTAAATTTATATAATTTTTAATTAAAGTAAAAAGCAAAATCAGTGAACATTTATTGGTTTTGCTTTTTTTTTTCTATTTTTACTTGATATTTGTTTGTTTAAAGCGATGCATTGAAGCTTATTTTAACTGGTTTTTAAATTGGTCTGACTAATTTTGGTTTTGCAGTATTTCTAAACCCGATAATAAACTTAAATCAGTGTTACTAAAAAGTGTATGAAAGAATAGGATACGACTAAAGTTGTAGAAAATTAGTTTAATTTAAAAAAATATAATATAAAACAAATGAGTTGTTCGATTTGAAACCCTGAAATCTGAAGGATTGATCTGTGAATCAACTGAAATACTTGCAATATTGGTCATACCAAAATAATTAATTGAGTGCCAACTATTGATCTTTAAATCAGCAAAAATTAATATTAAGTGGCAGTTAGTGCAAAATTTTTTAATTTAAAACTAAATTGGTCATACCGATTATTGAGAAATAAATGGATGATTCAATGACATTCCACGTTCTAGCAAGCATTTCAAGGAGATGACAATGCTTCAACATTGGCAACAGATTTATGATCCGATGGGCAATATCTGGGTATCCAGTGCCATTGCGCTGATACCAATTATCTTTTTCTTTTTAGCCCTTGCTGTATTCCGCATGAAAGGAAGTGTTGCGGGGACAATTACAGTTGTATTGGCTTTACTGGTTTCATTATTTGCTTATCAAATGCCAACGATGATGGCATTGGCATCATTGGTCTATGGTTTCTTTTATGGTTTATGGCCAATTGCTTGGATCATTATTGGCGCAGTATTCCTATATAAAGTTTCAGTAAAAACAGGGCAGTTCGATATTATTCGTTCTTCGATTTTGTCGATTACTGAAGATCAACGTCTGCAAATGCTTTTTGTTGGTTTTGCTTTCGGTACTTTCTTGGAAGGTGCTGCTGGCTTTGGTGCGCCTGTTGCGATTACCGCAGCGTTATTGGTGGGGCTTGGTTTTAAACCACTTTATGCGGCGGGTCTATGTTTGATTGTGAATACAGCACCTGTAGCATTTGGTGCAATGGGGATTCCAATTATTGTGGCTGGACAGGTTTCTGGTGTAGAAACAATGGAAATCAGTCAGATGGTTGGACGTCAGTTGCCATTTATGGTTCCAATTGTGCTGTTCTGGATCATGGCAATTATGGACGGTTGGCGTGGTGTAAAAGAAACTTGGCCTGCTGTGATTGTCGGTGGTGGTTCTTTTGCGCTTGCACAATATTTGACTTCAAACTTTGTGGGTCCAGAATTACCCGATATTACCGCTTCAATTGCGTCTTTGGTTTCATTAACGATTTTATTAAAATATTGGCAGCCAAAGCATATCTTCCGTTTTGCAAATGAAGATGACAGCATGAGCGAAAATCTTGCTGAACAGAAACAGCAGAAATATAGCCTTGCTCAAATTGCCAAAGCGTGGTCACCATTTGCGATTTTAACTGTGATGGTTACGATCTGGAGTGTAAAACCATTTAAGGATTTATTTACCAAAGATGGTGCGCTGCATGATTTAGTGATTTCTATCAAAGTGCCATATTTGCATCAAATGATTCAAAAGATGCCACCTGTTGTTGCTGAAGTAAAAGACTATGATGCAATTTATAAATTTGATTGGTTCTCAGCGACGGGTACCGCAATTATTATTGCTGCAATCATTACCATTATTTTCTTAAAAATGAAGCCAAAAGAAGCAGTGGTTACTTTTGCTGAAACCGTTAATGAATTAAAAATTCCAATTTATTCGATTGGTATGGTGTTGGCATTTGCTTTTATTGCTAACTATTCAGGAATGTCTGCAACCTTGGCTTTGGCATTGGCACATACGGGTCAAGCATTTACATTCTTCTCTCCATTCTTAGGATGGTTAGGTGTATTCCTTACAGGTTCGGATACTTCTGCAAATGCTTTATTCGGGGCATTACAAGCCACGACTGCGCAACAAATTGGTGTCCCAGAAGTATTACTGGTTGCTGCAAATACCAGTGGTGGTGTCACTGGGAAAATGATTTCTCCTCAGTCGATTGCAATTGCATGTGCGGCGGTGGGGCTGGTAGGTAAAGAGTCTGATCTGTTCCGTTTTACGGTTAAACACAGTATAACGTTTACTGTAATGATCGGTATTATTATTACACTACAAGCTTATGTGTTCCCATGGATGATTCCATGAGCATAAAACGTCACTGAATGAGGAAAGCAGATGAAAGTCTCTGACAAAGTGGTACAAAGCCTTCGTATGTTAATTGAAGAAAAAAACATGCAAGTCGGAGAACGTTTACCTGCTGAACGAAAGTTGTGTGAACAACTGGGCGTATCCCGTTCCTCTTTAAGAGAAGCGATTTCTCAACTGACCAGTACTGGAATGCTGGTCAGCAAAGGCGGGGCGGGGACCTATTTACAACAATTCCCGGTGAATTGGTCACAAAACCAGATTGTTGAATCTTTAAGTAATTTGATTGATGAAGACCCAGCATATCGTTTTGATGTGCAGGAGGCGCGAACAATCCTTGAGGGTGGTTCAGCTTGGTATGCGGCACAACGTGCAACACCTAAAGATCTGGCTCAGATTCGCGAATATTATGATCAGATTTCATATTTTCAGTCGATTGGTGATGATGAGCAAGCTTCACTTGCCGATGCTAAATTTCATTTGGCGATTGCTGAAGCATCGCACAATTTAGTGTTGATACAGATGATGCGGGGCGTTTTTGATCTGTTGCAGTTTAACGTGCTCTTGGGTAGACGCAAAGTGTACTCAGAAACACATCGATTTGATCAATTGCATGATCAGCATTTTAAAGTGATGGATGCAATTGAACGTCATGATCCAGATGCTGCAAGAGATGCGGTCTGTGGACATATAGAATTTGTAGTACAGCAAGTGCGTATGATTGATGAGGAAGAAGCCCGTCGTCAGCGTGCGAGCCGATTAAACAGGATATGAGCATGATTATTTCTTCTGCGAATGACTATCGTGAAGCCGCGCGACGTCGTTTACCCCCATTTCTTTTTCATTATATTGATGGTGGTGCGTATGCGGAATATACACTAAAACGAAATGTAGAAGATTTATCAAAAATCGCTTTAAGGCAACGTGTTTTAAATGACATGTCACAGCTAAGCCTAGAAACAAAATTGTTTGATGAAACTTTATCTATGCCAGTTGCATTGTCTCCTGTTGGATTAACAGGGATGTATGCACGTCGTGGTGAGGTTCAAGCTGCTGTGGCGGCAGATAAAAAGGGCATTCCTTTTACCTTGTCGACCGTATCTGTTTGCCCGATTGAGGAAGTTGCACCAGCAATTAACCGCCCAATGTGGTTTCAGTTATATGTGCTGCGTGATCGTGGCTTTATGAAAAATGCTTTAGAGCGAGCCAAAGCTGCCGGTTGCTCAACTTTGGTGTTTACTGTTGATATGCCTGTACCCGGTGCGCGCTATCGTGATGCACATTCTGGTATGAGTGGTCCAAATGCAGCGATGCGTCGTTATATGCAGTCGTGCTTCCATCCGCATTGGGCTTGGAACGTCGGTTTGCTGGGGCGTCCACATGATTTAGGCAATATTTCCAAATACTTAGGAAAGCCGACTGGACTTGAAGATTATATCGGTTGGTTGGGCAATAACTTTGACCCGTCTATTTCATGGAAAGACCTTGAGTGGATTCGTGAATTTTGGGATGGCCCGATGGTGATTAAGGGGATCCTTGATCCTGAAGATGCCAAAGATGCGGTACGTTTCGGTGCCGATGGTATTGTTGTATCAAACCATGGTGGTCGTCAGTTAGATGGTGTCTTATCGTCTGCGCGTGCACTTCCGCCAATTGCAGATGCCGTCAAAGGGGATATTAAAATCCTTGCTGACTCTGGTATTCGTAATGGTTTGGACGTGGTTCGTATGCTGGCATTGGGCGCAGATACCTGCATGCTCGGACGTGCTTTTGTCTATGCATTAGGAGCAGCAGGTGGTGCAGGCGTTTCTAATCTGCTTGAGTTAATTGATAAAGAAATGCGTGTCGCAATGACTTTGACAGGCGCCAAAACAATTGCAGACATTAATGCTGATTGTTTAGTCAAGTTAGACAAAGCATAGGATGCGTGATGTATTTTTGATACGTCATCAAGCTAAATGACAGTGTTCAATTTGATAAACGCAAATGTCATCCATGCAAATTTCATCTGTAGTGCTTTGAGGCAGAACGACCTTATAACATGATGTATTTGCAAAGCATCAAATGAAAAGATGTGATTTAACGAGTTTTGCGGATGAGCATGGTTCAAGCTACTTTTCATCAAAAAAGTAGTTTGAACTGATCGTTGATCCCTCAATACAAATAATATTGAAAAAAACGCTGTCGGAATGAATGCCTTATTGAATGAGATTGAATAAGGGTTCATCAATAGGATAGGGAAAATGCAATCTAATATTGATTCACAACACACCATTCAGCAATTGATCAACATCGTCGGTCAGCAACACGTTTTAACTCATGATCATGCTACCCGCTTGTATCGTCAGGGTCGTCGTTATGGCTCAGGGCAAGTGCTGGCTGTTGTGGTTCCTGGAACCTTGTTTGAACAATGGCAAGTGCTACAAGCTGCTGTAAATGCAGACTGTATTGTGATTATGCAAGCTGCAAATACTGGGCTCACAGGTGGTTCAACACCTTTTGGTGATGATTACGACCGACCCGTTATTTTAATGAGTACACGTCGTTTGGCGGGTATCCAAGTGATTAACCAAGGTCAGCAAGTGATTTGCTTACCAGGTGCAACCTTAGATCGTCTTGAAAAAGAGTTGGCACACTATAATCGTGAGCCGCATTCAGTGATTGGTTCATCTTGTATTGGTGCATCGGTTTTAGGTGGAATATGTAATAACTCAGGTGGAGCATTGGTCCGCCGAGGTCCTGCATATACTGAACTGGCACTTTATGCACAGGTCAATGCGTCAGGTGAGTTAGAGTTAGTCAATCACTTGGGGGTGAATCTGGGTGAAACACCTGAAGAAATTTTGACAAAACTCGAAAATAAAAACTATCAATTCAATGATGTTATTAATAATGCCAGTTGTTGTGCTTCTGATCATCGTTATGCGCATGATGTTAAACAGGTTGATGAAAATACACCTGCACGATTCAATGCGGATCCATCACGTTTATTTGAAGCTTCAGGTTCTGCAGGTAAAGTCTGTGTCTTTGCAGTACGTTTAGACACCTTTGAAAAAATTCCAAGTCAGGTATTTTATGTGGGGACCAACTCACATGATGATTTGACGGAAATCCGTCGTTTCTTACTCAAAGATTTGCCAAGATTACCGATTGCGGGTGAATACATTCATCGTGTTGCCTATGATATCGGTGCTGAATATGGCAAAGATACCTTTATGTTTATCGAGAAATTTGGTACTGCAAAAGTGCCTGCTGCATTTGCATTAAAAGATAAGGTGGATGGGTATCTCGAAAAAATCGGCTTACGCAGTTTGTCTGATAAAATGTTGCAGATGGTGACAAAGCTGCTGCCGAATCATTTACCAAAACGGATGAATGAGTTTCGTGATTTATATGAACATCATTTGATGATTCGTATCGAAAATCAGGATGTTGAGCAAGTAGAACGCTTTTTAAAAGAATATTTTCAACATAAAACATCAGGTGATTTTTTCCATTGTACGGATGAAGAAGGGCGTAAGGCTTTTTTACATCGTTTCGCAGTGGCAGGTGCAGCAATTCGCTATCGTGATACACATCGTTCGGAAGTTGAAGATATTGTGGCGCTGGATATTGCTTTACGCCGTAACGACCGTGAATGGGTAGAGACTTTACCTCAAGAGATGGATGATTTAATTACCCATAAATTGTATTACGGACATTTCCTTTGCCATGTGTTTCATCAAGATTATATTGTCAAAAAAGGGGTAGATCCTTTGGCGATGGAACATCAGATGTGGCATTTGCTGGATAACCGTGGTGCAGAATATCCTGCGGAACACAATGTAGGGCATTTATATATTGCGAAACCTACTTTAAAAAATCATTATCAAAAGCTTGATCCAACCAATAGCTTTAATGTCGGCATTGGGCAGACCAGTAAATTAAAATATTGGAAGTGATGATATTGCGTCGTATTCATTTGATTTGTTTATGGTGGTTTATCAGATAAACAGTCTGTTAAAAAAGTAATAGATGAATGGACTGATTTATTTAATGAAAATAGCCATGCAAAAGCATGGCTATTTTTTATTTCTGTTCGCCTAATTTGGAGGAAATAAATCCAAGTACAAAAGCACTGATAAAGAAGGTAACAACCGTGTAGAGTGCAGATTGTGTGGTAAACCAAATTGCAATGGTTAAGATCGTAACGATCGCTGTACAAATCCAAATCGCCAACCCAGAAGTTGCTAAAGCTTGTTGAGATGGAGCAGGGTCAATTTGATCTGGTGTGGATTGATTTTCTTTAATATTTAAATCGTGAATAGGGGCATGTAGATTCACACCATAAAAGAAATAAGGATGATCATCAAAACGTGCAAGCTCAATACGTTGCATTTCAATAAAAGAAATTTGTTGTGAATGATCCTGTGCTGTATTTTCAATGTGTTGTAGCAATTGGGTTAAGAAATGGGCATCATTTAAATCTAAGGGTAAGCCACTGGTGCGTAATAAAATGTACTCAGGATAATGTTGTTCGATTAAAGATTTAAAGTCATCAAAATGGTAGCTATTTTCTACCCCAAAAATTTCTATAAATAAGGGTTTACGCGCTGCTAAATTGACGAGTGCTTGCTGTTGATCAATAACTAAATAAGCATACTGACTCTCACCAAAGTCCTCTTGGCGTTCTTCTAGATCAACTTGGTTGCGTTCATCGTTGATATCAAGATCATCTATATATCTTGTCCAGAAAATATTTTCTTGCTTAAACAGCATAAACCATAAAATCGGAATGAATGCATTTGCTTCGAGTTCAAAAGATGCGCTTTGAAAAAACTCTGCCCATTGATTTTGACTACCTCTTGGCATATGGCTAAAGGTAGAACTGGTTAAAAATACCGGGTGGCTCATAAGGTTGATGCCTTTTCTTATTTACTTTTATTCAGCAGTTATATTGCAAAATAACGAAAATTGACACAGAAGATTGTTATAAAACTGTATAACACTTTTCTTTTATTTGAGTCATATCAAGATGTGTTGCTTCTTGCTGTGGGTAAGACAGATAGAATTGACACTATCTACGATGAAAATATCAAAAATTGCCATCAAAAAAAAATTAAAACTCGATAAAGTAGTATGCAACAAGTTGCAAAGCCAAACTTAAAGGATTCATCATGACAAATAGCTATGCAAATATCTTAAAACCACTCCATCTGGGATTTACGACCATTAAAAATCGTGTCGTGATGGGTTCAATGCACACAGGTTTAGAAGATCGTTTTTATAACTACCCAAAACTTGCTGCATATTTTGGAGAACGCGCCAAAGGTGGTGTTGGGCTAATTATTACAGGGGGGATTTCCCCAAACCGCCAAGGTTGGTTGTTGCCAGCCGGTGGTACGATGAATACTTTAGGTGATATTGCACCACACCGTTTAGTCACACATGCTGTACATAAGCATGGTGCAAAAATTCTGATGCAAATTCTGCATGCAGGGCGTTATGGTTATCAACCGTTTGTTGTATCTTCAAGCCCAATCAAATCACCGATTTCGATGTTTAAACCACGTCAGATGAGTGACAAACTGATTCTTGAAACCATTCAAGATTATGCTGAAACAGCTAGTCTGGCAAAAAAAGCCGGCTATGATGGCGTAGAGATTATGGGTTCAGAAGGCTATTTACTGAATCAATTTTTAAGTCGCCATGTGAACCAACGTGAAGACCGTTGGGGCGGGCCAATTGAAAACCGTATGCGTTTGGCAGTCGAAATTGTAAAAGCAATTCGTGCCAAAGTTGGTGAAAAATTTATTATTTGCTTCCGTTTGTCGATGCTCGATTTGGTCCATGACGGTAATACCATGGATGAAGTGATCACTGTTGCACAGGCATTAGAAAAAGCAGGTATTACTTTACTCAATACCGGGATTGGTTGGCATGAAGCACGTGTACCCACGATTGTAACCTCTGTCCCGCGTGCTGCATTTGTAGATTACACCGCGGAAGTGAAAAAGCATGTCGCTGTACCTGTCATTGCTTCCAACCGAATTAATATGCCTGATACTGCTGAGGAAATTTTGGCAGCAGGTAAAGCTGATATGGTGCAAATGGCGCGCCCATTATTGGCAGATGCTTTTTGGGTAAGTAAAACCGCAACCAATCGTGTTGATGAAATCAATACTTGTATTGCATGTAACCAAGCCTGTTTAGATCATAGTTTTCAAAATAAGCGTGCAAGTTGTTTGGTGAACCCAAGAGCAGCGCATGAAACTGAACTGGTTTATCTTAAAACAAAAAAACCGAAGAAAATTGCGGTTGTTGGCGGTGGTGTTGCTGGAATGTCAGCAGCTACTATTGCGGCAAGTCGTGGACATCAGGTGACTCTGTTTGAAGCCTCTACTGAGGTCGGTGGGCAGTTTAACCTTGCTAAAGTTGTACCAGGTAAAGAAGAATTCCATGAAACCATACGTTATTTTAAGGTTCAGATTGAAAAAACTGGTGTGGACTTACGTTTAAATACCAAGGTGAATCGTGAGCAACTAGAACGTGAAGGTTTTGATGATGTGGTGATCGCAACAGGTGTGATTCCACGGGGTCTAAATATTGAAGGCAGTAACGCACCGCAAGTATTGTCTTATGCGGAAGTCTTGCGTGGCGCACCTGTTGGTAACAGAGTCGCTGTTGTTGGTGCAGGTGGTATTGGTTTTGATGTGTCGGAATATTTGTTAAAACCTGAGCATCAGCCGCAACCGCAACCTTTGGCGGATTGGCAACGCGAGTGGGGTGTAGACCCAAATCCCAACTATATGACTGAAGGTGGTTTTGTTCCTGCTGAGGTAGAGCAACCAATTCGTCAAATATATTTGATGCAACGTAAAACCACACCTCTGGGTATTGGTTTAGGTAAAACCTCGGGTTGGGTACACCGTGCACAATTGAAAAAACATGCGGTAAGAATGATGCGTGGCGTGCAATACAAGTCTGTCACCAATGAAGGATTATGGATTGAAAGCAATGGTCATGATCAATTGTTACGCGTCGACACGATTGTGGTGTGTGCAGGTCAGGAATCCGTTAAGGACTTAATGCCTCAAGAGGGTGAGTCAACTTTAGCAAATTACCATATTATCGGTGGTGCAAAATTGGCTGGTGAGCTTGATGCAAAGCGTGCGATTCGTGAAGGTGCTGAAATAGCAGCTAAACTTTAATCAAAATCATCTATTTTGATGAAACAATATGCATTTGAATGGTTTAAGTCTATTTTTTTCTTGTCAGAATTGGAAAAGCTTAGTATTCTTGCGCACATGGAAGCGTGGCAGAGCGGTTTAATGCACCGGTCTTGAAAACCGACGAGGGTGTGAGTCCTCCGTGAGTTCGAATCTCACCGCTTCCGCCAAATATTGAATTAAGCCCTTGTTATTACAAGGGCTTTTTTCTTTCTTGTGTTTTTGTCCCACATTGTAACCCACATAAAATTTTGGATTGGAAAAATCAAAATAAGAATTATTCAGACAGTTTTGGAAAATAGGTAAATTGAGTTTAATCTGAACTCTTGCAGAATAGATTCGTATATAAATATACTTTATGCCTAATTTTTGATCTTATTCTTATTGCTCGTAGTCGTGATGATCCTTTTTATCGATTTTATCTTGATCTTCAATTGATTTGTTTATGGGCGTCCTGTCAGATTTGCAAGGAGTGGGTATTATAGAAACATTCTTAGCTGTTCGTTTTACTACTTGGGCTGTAGATGTTTTCTTTGTAATTTTATTTAGCCGTAGTTTTGTTTCATTTTGGGTTGGAATATGTGTGTCAATCAGAGCACCAGCATTTTGCTCAGTACTTTCATTTTTGGGTCTAGTATCCCAACTTTTCGATTCGGATAAGATCATTTCATTTTGAAGAGACTTTGTGGGAAGTGGGGAGGGACTAGTCTCACTAACCAATTTCGTTTCTTTATTGATGCTTTGGCATGACTCTAAAGAAGTTTGATTTTCGCTCTTAGATTGAATTGGTTTATGAGAGTTTTCATCTGTGTCAAATCCATTATTCTCTAGCAATGCTTGTGTATCGTCTTCGCCTTTTTGTGGGTGTGGGGTGGTTTTTGGGGCTAAACTCTGTCGATAGCTTAAGCTCCATAAGGTATGCTTTTTCGCGCTCATGAGCTAAGTTTAACTGCGTTTGTAGTGAGATATTTTGCGAAATGAGCAAGTTTAAAATCTGTTTAAAATTTATTTCATTATCTTTGTTTGATTTTTTATCGAGTAATTCGATAATGGCTGGCATAGCTTCATTTAAATCTATTTTACCTTTGATTTTATTTATTTTATTGTTTCTTTCTAGGTAGTAAATCTGTGTTCTGGAGAGACCTGTTCGTTTGCTTAGCTGAAGTACTGTTAATTTTTCCATGTTTAATTCTGTTTAAAATGAGTTTCTGTGTTGAGCGACTATACAGATAAAGTGATTCAACTTTAAGCTAAAAGACATATAAAATGTGCTTTGTAAGATAATTTTTAGTTTTATACTTCATGAAAAAATGTGCTATTTTTTTATTTGTAAAATTGAAGCACGATGGAACATCGCTTTAGGGATAGAATTTACTAGATGAAGCTATCAAATATTGAGTATACACAGCGTATCCAAGAGTTAGAAATTCTTTTGAATTTTTATCAGATGCAGATTAAGCCCCTTAGCATGAAAGAGATGTGTCTGCATGATGAATATTATTCTGTAATGGGTTATCTAAAACTCATTTCTCAGATTGAAAAAATCATTTTAAAATTTGTGTATAACGGGAAGTTAGAACATAAAGAAGAGCAAGATATTATTGTTTTACTCAAAGACATATATAAACAAGGACCAGGGCGTTTTGAGTTAGAAAAAAAATCCACTTTGAATATGGGACAGACAGAGCCTCAGATTGATGCGAAAAACGTTGTGCTATTTGGTCAACTTCATTGTATTGCTAAGATCATAGTTGACGCCGATTATACGAAGGCGCTTTATCAACTTTATTGTATATGGCCCGAAAACATTTCAGTAGGGACTCGCAAAGAAAGTTTTACTGATATCATTAAAAAAAGAAATAAAATTATTTTGCAGAAAAGTTTATCTATTCTAGAGAATTTTAAGTCAGACATTTGGAAGTTAAGAGATAAACGGATCACAGAATTGCAATCTAAGTTTGATCAAATGTTAGGTTCAAAAAACAGTGTAAAAATACTCTGTGTTAATTTATTTGTTCCCGAACACTATGGTGAAGCTCCAATTCAATTTTTAAATGAAGCTTTAAAAAAACTTCGTAATCAAATGGGTAAGCAAGAACACTATCTTGGTCTGTTTTATAAACTTGAATATGGTATTAATGGGCAATTTTTTTACTTTTGTGTAGTGGTTTTTGAAAATTTTAAAAGTATTGCGATAGATGAGTTATATAAAAATATTGCTACTGTTTGGCAAGCCATATGTATGGGAAATCATAGTTTAGAAACTGATCCTTTAGATCATTTGTCAGAGTTGCTCAATACGAAGCTTTATCGCACTGCGACTTTACAAGCTGGAGTCATTTCTAGAAGGAGTCAGAGTTATAATCAATTTATAAGAACAACACTTGCTTATATTGTTAACGTACCACATCTCTTACAAATATTTTATAGGAACTATGGTTTGATAGAAAAGGAGCCGTATGACTGTGCTGACAAACCTAGAGAAATCCCTAAAAAGGCCATTAGGCTAAGAAAACCAAAAAAAATGGAACATCATCAGGGAAATCAATCTCTTCTACAAGCTTTAAAATTAAAAAATGTTTTTAAGCCTTTGCAAAAGGATATCCTGGATATTGGGCTGTGTTATGAACACATCCCCTATATTGATCAGTCATACAGCCAGATTATTCTGAACTTCACACCGGCAATGATCCGGATGGAAGTCGCAGTGCTTTTAGCCCCTGTCTGGAAAAGAGATCCAGTTATGAATGTCGGTAAAGAAATTAAGGAAAACGATTGGGGCGGTTTAATCCAGGATGATGTACAAGAACACAAGAATATTAAAACTTTACTTCAGTATGTTGATTTTATTGGTCCACGGGTTCTATGCTTTATCGCTGCTTTTTTAATGCTCCCAAAACAAGATTCTCATGTTTATGGTTTTAGTTTGTATAAAACTGCATTACATCAGAAGATTCGTGAACTAATGGCTTTACCCCTTAAAATGTTTAAGGAACAAATAAAGGGCTTGGTAGATGAGCATTTGATGCCCGCTGCTGCTTTTACCAAATTAGATAGCCTGCTGACTAGCCGACGGCTTCACACAGAATCATTACAAGACTGGTTAATGGTGCAGGAGCGAGTCAAAAAAAGATCATTTCTCGCGGTTGAGAGCTACGTAAAAAAACTGGAAATCAAACAGAATATTTACAGAGATGTAGAATTTACGATTACCGTTCAAAATTCTCAATCTTTAAAACCAATCGATACCCTTTTGAGAAATGTTATTGATTATTTTAACAAAACTCATGAGGAGCTTATGGGGTATATTGGATATTGGAGTTTTCAGCAGGTAGATGAGCAGAAGATTAAATATATTGCGACCCTCACATTTTATTTGGATGAACGTTATATAGAAACGATAGGACCAGAAAGTTGGTTTGAAAAGCTCAAGCTTCAGGCTGAGTCTCGTCTGGGTAAAAAGATGAATGCATTGAATATTGATGAAATAAAGGTGAAACAAATTCTTTTTCAAGACGGCATTGTTGAGTACATCGAGTCTTTTCAGTCACGATTTATTAAAAAAATTCACCCTAAACGTTATGTCTCCAGTCACTTATTTGCCTTGATTCATCGTGATTTATACTGGATGCATACTGCTATCCTCCAGAAACAAATTTTGATTCGCGGGAGAAATGGCTACAAAAAAAGAACTAAAAAAAAGGAAAAGAAAGAGGCTTAACTTCCGCTTAGGGCTAATACACAGAAATCAAAGCTATGGCGATATTTTGAATTGAAGACTTGTCGGAAATACGGGAGGACTTTTTAGATTAGGTCCTAGGTAAAATGATGTTATCTAAACTATATATATCATTAGATTAGATATTTAATTCATACTATCTCTCGTTATCCATTTACATTATGAAGTTTAATAGAATCATAATATTAATTAAATATTTCTATCTTGTAGTCTCATCACTACAAGATAGATAGAGTTATTGATTAACTAGAATAATAAAAATTAAAAAATATTTGGATGCGCTACCTATGAAACTTAATAGCATGGTAGACAATCCAATGATGAATGAAACCGAAACTCTAATTGCAATAGAGCAACTGATTCTGGAAGTGAGCCAGACGCTAGATGGTGAGCGTTTAACTCATAGACGAAATGAACACAAACTACGCGCTTATGCTCGGCAATGCTGTGATTTGATCCCGGCCTTTAAGCAGCTTATTTCCCAAGATATTCAACTGATGTTCCCTATAGACAGTTTTAAGCGTGTCCTCGATATCGCGAATAGGCTTTATCTCAAATATGGTTTAACTGTACAGGAAATTCCTTATGTGGATCAATATATCGAAATTTGTCAGGCGATGTATGTATCACCTGGCGCCTATCAACGAGATCAGAAGAAGTTCCACGATCAGGAGTGTTGCAACAAATTTAAGCTGGAGGAGTATCTAGGTAATTTAATTCAAAAGCATCGTAAAACCCTTTGGGTGAGGGTCGAGCTTAAGTATTTTAGTGAAAGTTTGGATGAAATTTCCATTCTAGATGTTGATCGACATTTCAAAGCCTTTCGTAAACGTATATCAGATAAAGATACCTGTTTTAGGGGCTTAGTTGGATTTGTCTGGGCATTGGAACAGGGGAGTGAAACTGGTGCCTATCATGTGCATTTACTGCTTATTTACAATGGATCTTTAAGAGAGGGTGAGTGGAAGATTGCAAGTGAGGTTTGTGCATTATGGGAGAGCATGACAGATGGATTGGGTACGGCGTATAACCTACAGGATGCTAAATATAGGGCGACTTATCAAGCAACAGGAAGAGATGGATTGGGTCTAGTTGAGCGAAAGGATGTGAGTAAAATTGCCAATTCCTTTTACCTTGCAATGTATCTCACTCAACCTGAAAAGTATGATCAGCGTTTGCGGGCGAAAGTACCTAAAATGCGAACATTTGGATGTGGGCAATTTAAACTCAGTCCTTACATGTTACGTCAATCGCGGATGGTATCAAATGAGATCGAATTACCTTTCTAAGCTTACACCACACTATTACAGACTAGGGCGCTTATAGCGCTCTGGTCTCACTATGCTTTAGATCTTTAAATTTTTGCTTCGGCATTTATTTTTTATTGGGTTGCACATGCTATGTGCAGAAAGCACGCCTTCATATCGAATAGGAACCAATCAGATGAATGCGTTAAATCCCCAAACTTTTCAGATCAACCAAATCTTAAATATCAAACAAGTGATTCAAATTACAGGACTAAGTCGAGCAACAATTTACTCAATACTTGATCCTAAATCTAAATACCATGATGCGACGTTTCCCAAACAAATCATTTTATCCACTAATCGAGTCGGCTGGATTGCTCAGGAAATTCATGAATGGATTCAACTAAAAATTAACCAGAGAGCGAATTGATTTGTCACAATGAATCAAACCTATGGAATATTTTTTTCAAAAAAATTAAAAATAATTGCATTGGTCTTCCTATGAATTTAACAATAGGAAGACATACATGCAACCAATGAATTTCCCCTCTCTCGAACACCTAATTGCCCCACGTCTGGAACGTGATGTTCATGAACTATTTTTGAGTATACGAAGCAAACGTGGTGAATATGATGTTAATGACTGGAACAAACGACTCTTAGAAGATATCCAAAATTGGCATTTAATCTTCGCAACCAATGACTATCGTTATGGTTTCTGGCTAGAGACCTTGATGAATTGTTATCGAGCTAGCCAATTTGAATCAGGAATACTATGTGTGAGTGACAAAGATCAAGCGAGTCAGCTTGTAGCTTTAACACTAGCAAAATTAGAACGTGTTTTCCAAAGTGCGGATATTTTGGAAATCCTTAAAGAGCAAAATGAAAGACATGTTAAACAAGTACAACGATATCAAGATGAGTATGACAAAGTCACTCAGTACTGTTTTGATTTGAATAAAATTAATCTGATTTGTGCATATCAACCTGAACTTGCAGAAACAATTTCTATCTTAGAGATGAATAAACATATTCAACACTTCAATAAACATCTTAAGCAACAGGAATATTTTCCAGTAAATTATTTGTATTGGTATCGACGAATAGTTCGTATTCCAGAAACCAATCAATACATCATGCTTTTATCGATTACGGTCAATGCAAGAATTTATTCAGATACTTCTTATTATGTAGATCGATTGATTGCGTTATGGAATTTCTCAACAGGTTTTCAGGGAATGGTGATTGACTTAAATAATGAGAGTAATTATAGCCATGAATTGGTCAATCAATTGTTTACCGAATTTGATGATCAGCATGATCTTGATAGTTTACTCAAGCGCGATATTGTCAATACCAGCAAAGACTCAATGGGGGTTCGAGTATGGCCGATAGGTTTTAAGCACTTTATTGGAACGTCAGGGAAATGACATTGAAATTAAAGGATGGAATCAATCCGCCATCCTTTAATTTTTACTCAAATATTGTGAGTGCAATACTTGTAAAGCTAGTTGATGTGCAAAATTAATGGAAATAGATTCAGCCACAAAAAAAATCTTGAGGTGGTTTAAAGTCTAAAGTGTGTTTGCGATATACAATCTTTTTGCCTATATGCTGATCAAGAAAGGTCAATTCGTTATATGGGTGGGAATATTCTTGCCCATAGAGTGGACCACCAATACATTTGAGTCGCAACATTTATTTCCATCAAGTTTTGCTAGCAGTACATTATAGATCAGAATAGAAGACTATGATTTTGGACATATCAAATCTATTCGTCATTCAAAATGACAAATATAATCTACGACTTCACTGGTTTTAATCTTGAATTGACTATGGGCTGGGATTTGAAATGATTCACCAGATTTATAGATTTTTATCTCAGGCGCATGACCAATTTGCACACTACATTCTCCAGAGATGATTTCGATACGTTCAGCTAAATGAGACTTAAAGGTTAAGGGATCCTCGGATGGAAGAATTACACCTAGAGTTTTTTTAGTTCCGTCTTTTAATTCAATAGCATGGCTAATCGATGCGCCATTAAAATGAACATTGGCTTTCTTTTTTATCGAAATAAAATCGAATTTTTCTGTCACAGGTTGCTTCCTAAATTTTTATAATGGACTGAGCCTATTTTAATAAATAGCATTCACTCGTTTCAAGATTTTAAAACTAGGCGAATTTAAAACAGTTTACTGTTGATCTTCACGTGTATTGCGGCATGTAGAATAGTCTATCTGTATCTAAACGTATTGACACCCTTTAATGCACTGATTATCCTTGGCTTGCTGGTCTACATTTGCCAGTCGGTTTTGACAGACCGTTTACACACAAGTACATCAAAAAATTCATTTTTTTGGTGGCGAACTCGTTCGTTCCTCCTCCGTTGCGGTAGGGCGAGGGAGGGACGCCTTGTGCGTGCTGATTCTTGTGTGTCAGTCTGTCAACCCTTTCTCGTTCTGCCACCATTATTTGACAGTAATTTGGTAGAACTCTTTAATACACACAAGGAGTCCGCCATGCGTACTATTTCAATTATAAATTTCCTTTTATCTTCTCGAACTTTGCTTGTGCTTGATTACAGCACATAGCTCTCTTACATTGATTTTTTTCTAAAAATTTGAACACGATCAATATAAATCATGAATTTGGGTATTGCCCAGAATAAGTCATGTCTGCGTTTTATTAAAACAATATGATTGATTTAAATCCGATCTCAAATAAAGAAATTTCAAATACACATTACCTCAGTGAAGCCATAACGCTCTAAGCATGGGCATTAAAAACATAAGTCATTACGAGAGGATAAAATGAAATTAAAACACATTTTTTCATTGTCAACTGGTGTTCTGCTGACTGCCTGTAGTAGCGCATTTGAATCAGAATTTAAGGATGGCTGCCGTAACTTTGGTGGCAATCGTAGTTTCTGTTCATGTAGCTATAACGAGGTAGAGAAACACTACGGCGAAGACCGACTTAAACAGATCAAGAACCCCATGCAATTTCCAGAAGATTGGGAACAGCAAGTCCAGCAAGCAGGTTTAGCCTGTATGTCTGAATTGGATTAGGAGCGTCTAAATATGAGAAATGTATGGATTACCTACTTGCTGATTATGTTGGGCTACTGGTTCAAATTGATCTGGAGCTTTCCAGTTGGTTATACCAAAGCCTATCTCTTGGGCAGAGCATTTGTCTGGCCGTTTACCTTTTTGGAATGGCTATTTTCTTAGTTGTATCAAGCAAACAGATAAAAATGAATGGATAAAAATGATGAAGAAATTGATTTTTACAGCAGTATTTGCTCTGGGGATTCATTCCTTGAGTTATGCCGCACCTTCTTATGGATTAGGCTCAGCTGAAACCATGGCACATTTGGTGAATGCCCAAAAAGGTCGAGGTTATGACACGATTTGTACCTACCGCTCTGCGACACGCCATTATGGTGTACATGAAGTTCAAGCCTCAATGACAAATGGTTGTGAACAACAGCTTGCTTATACCGCAACGTGGGAAGGTGGTGGCGTCTTAAGAGTATTCGGCACAAGTAACAATTTAATTGTTCGACGCGTTAGCTACCGAGCACCTGCCAAAGTATCACAACCAGCACCCACGGTAAGCAAATATAAAAACTTATGTGACAACCCGAATATGTCAGTGACGTTTAACCAAAAAACGGGTGAAACAACAGATTGCAGAACAGGGGAAGTGAGCATTGATCCCCAAATTAAAGCATTCAAAGAACAAGGCTTATGGCCACATCAATAAGGAAAGCCTCATGCAGAAACTCAAAAATTCGAGCCTTATAATTTTAATCATTGCCATTACGCTGATTATCTTAGGGAGTTATTTATTCAATCAGCATCTACAACGTAAAGCAGATCTACAGTTAGCACAGCTGGCCGTAGAACAAACCCAAGCCCCCAAAAATCAAACTGCTGATTTCGCTCAAGCCTCATCTGAACCAGCCGATCAAGATTTAACTGAAGATGCCACAACACAAACGCCCCATGTCGCAGTGAGCGCTGATGAAATTGCAGGTGCTTTAGCCGTGGTTGAAGAAGCCAAAGCCTCGAAAAACTCAGCAACTGAACATTTAACCATGCAAGTCGATTCTGAATACCATGAAGGGAAAACCTTAAGTTCAAAGGCTTCAAAGTACGGCTTAAAGCCAATCAAAACTGCACCTGCTGATCTCAAGGTAACCGTTCCGAGTATTGATCAAATGTTAGCGTCACGTCTCGTCGATTTTTGGGGGCGATCTAGCCCAGATCAGGTGGCTAAACGAGTTGAAGGCTGGAGTCAGCAGGGCAATAGTATTACTTACCGTACAGCATGGGACTCAGATCGTTATCAATGTACTTGGTATGTGGTGCGATGGAACCAAAGTAACAATCAAGTTTTAAGCGAAGGTTACAAACCTTGTTTTTAAACAAAATGCCTTTTCAGAATTTTGATTTCAAATAAATTTTATACCCATTTAAAACAGGAATATCATCTTGAAAAATATCAAAATCATCAGCTGCGGATTAATCAGCTTATTTTTAACAACAGCAGTAATGGCAAAGACAGAGCAAATCATCTTAAAAAAAGATATCAGATTTGGAGAAGAAGCAGTCATATTCACGACAGCTCAAGGTGAACTCATTTTTAACTATTATGCTTTTACTGAAAAAGTTGCCAAACAAATCAAACCTTATAAAAAAGGCCAATGTTTAGAAATCCAATCTCAATATGGATTTTTTAAAGATACTGGGGATGGGCTATACATTCAAAGTATCCGTCCCTGTAAAAATAGATCCGGTTTGGCTGTACCTAAAGTCAACCAATAGACTGTACGCGTTTAAATTTAAACTGAATCAACCCTAAAAACCACGAGCCAATGCTCGTGGTTTTTTTATGCCTATATCTTAATATTTATCAAGGAAAAACACCATGCAGCAATGCCCTTATTGCCATTCACGACATGTGCAATTACTACGGCGAAGTCAACAATCCCAACCCAAAACTAAGTTTACTTTCTCATCCTGCTCACCGATGTCACTCGCAAGCGTCGGTATGCAAATCTCTAAACAGCTAGGAATTCATCCAATGGTGGGTGGTTTTATCGGCCTGACTGTAGGAGGAGTATTTCTACTCTATATCCAACAGCAAGACAATCTGATCACCCTACATTACCAGTGCGAGCAATGTCAGGAGCACTTTGACATTCAACACGCCGAATCAATCTAAACAATCTACTCAATATCTCAATCTGAAAAATTCACATTGAATTGATTCAATTCATTCTTCATTCAATAAGAAGGAAATAAGCTTATGGCACATCAACTTGAACAAATGGCTTATGTGGGACAGACTCCTTGGCATGGACTCGGTAATCAACTTAGTCCAAACCAACCCATCGAAGTCTGGGCAAAACAAGCAGGTATGGACTGGCACATTGAAAGCTCCAATGTCAGTTATATGGCAGAAAATCACAAAGGACAAAGTCTGATTCTTCCGCATGATGAGCAACGTGTGCTTTATCGCTCTGATACCCATGCACCTTTATCTGTGGTCAGTCAACGTTATCAGGAAGTCCAACCTAAACAGATTCTTGAATTCTATCGTGATCTTACTGAACAATCAGGCTTTGAACTGGAAACCGCAGGGGTACTCAAAGGGGGGAAGAAATTCTGGGCTTTGGCTAAAACAGGACAAACGACTGCACTCAAAGGTAAAGATGTTAGCAATGGCTATATTCTCTTAGCCACGGCGTGTGATGGTACGCTTGCCACCACAGCACAATTTACATCCATTCGTGTGGTGTGTAATAACACCTTAGCCATTGCATTGAAAGGACAGGACGCAAGTCGAGGTGTGGTCAAAGTACCGCATAGTACCAAGTTCGATGCAGACAAGATCAAACAACAATTGGGGATTTCAGTCCGCGCTTGGGATGAACACATGTATCAAATGAAACAACTCAGCCAACGGAAAGTGACTCAACAAGAAGCGGCTGCATACTTTGATGCCGTGTTTAATAACACCAGCCTCAGCATTGCTGAACAAGATGAACGTTTTATTCAATATTACAGGCAAGTTGCTAATAGTGCAGATGCCAATAAAACTGAACCGAATGGGCGTGCGATGTCGAAAGTGATGACCATGTTTAATGGGCATGGACGAGGGGCAGAACTCTCCTCAGCCAAGGATACCGCCTATGGCTTACTCTGTGCCATAACAGAACATTGTGACCATGAGCGTCGCGCAATGAGTCAAGATCATCGACTTGATTCTGCATGGTTCGGTGCAGGGGCAGGCTTAAAACAACGTGGGCTAGAACAAGCCTTAAGGATGATTGCTTAAAACAGATTTCGAGGCTTTATTTAAACCATGATAGCCATTACTCAGAGGATATGATGACAAATGACAGTTTTGAATACAAATTTAAGACTGGGGATCTAGTGGTTTTAATTTACCCCATTCAGGATATGCAGGTGAGGACAGTGGACGAACTACCACACCCTCAATATCTGATCTTTGATGGCTATTGGCATATCTACCATACTGACTTTATTCGCCTTGTCAGCATTGATGAAATCAAAGTAGCTTATCGATGCGACTGACGATTCATTTCATTATTTCACTTTAATCCCATGCCAAAAAAGCATTGGATTTTTTATGTTTTACAAACTAAAAGTTAGAGGAACACACGATGAGACAACATACCGCGAATTTATCCCAACCCAGCATAGGTCCTGTTATAGGATCAAAAGCTTACTCATTACCTTCAAAACGAAAAAAGCAAGCCAAACGCCTAGCTGAAACCAAAACCTTGTCACAAGCAGAATGGCTAGAAGTGCGTAAACAAGGTATTGGCAGTAGTGATTGTGCCACTGCATGTGGACTCAATCCCTATATGTCGATGTTAGAACTTTAGATGATTAAGACAGGGCGGATTTAACAAAACATTGAGGATGAAAGTGAAGGGTGGTAATTTAGGAAAGTTCGCGACCGATATTATTGTAGGGCGATCTGCTTGGAGAGGCAGCAGAAGCTACAGTAAATCTATTAGCTCAAGGCTTAATTCAATTAAGAGAAGCAATTGCAGAACACAACAAAAAATAATCCTATACCCCTTACTCAAAAAGATGTTGATGCATTGGAAAAGGTGTTAGAAGATGCTGCTGAAGAGCGTGAGAAAAACACTACAGATTATTGTGGTTGTGGATATTCTGATTAATTAAATTGTAGTTAATAAAGATCGTATTGTAATACGATTTTTTTTTAAATTGTACTAAAAAAAAGTGAATGTGTATGTATTTTAATATATCTAAGAACAAATTTTTAAAAAAAATTTCAAACAAATATGCAGTTTCTTACTAAACAAGCATTTGAACCTGACTTAAATTGGGATGACGTAGATCGGATTGTAGCTAGATCGGATATTTTATCTCAAGATTTTAAATTAAATTTTTCTGGAAGAGTATTAGATAAAAATGAGTATATAGGAAAGTACGAAGATATAGGGAAAACTAGATATCGATTTATTAGAAGTAAATTTTATAAATATTTACAAGACGGTGCTACAGTTATTGCAAATAAAATAAGTAATGAATCAGAAATCTATAAATATAGGCGGTTTATTGAGCATTTTTCGGGTAGACCTACTATGGCAAGTTTGTATTTAGCTTACGGGACTGATAGCTCATGGGATACTAGAGATGTTTTTGTTTTTCAATTTGAAGGTAAAAAATGGATTTTATATGAACCTATATACTAGAGAAATCTAATACCTTACTCATTTATGATCATATGGATTTGAATTTATATTAAATTCCTTTATGTGATTAAAAAAACTAGTGCTATTACAATAAGATATGGTGGGTTAAACAAAAATGTCAGAGTGCGTTGGCTTTAGTCTGTTTATTATTATGGTAGTATATTTATCAAGTGAAAATAAAAGTTATAGTTACATTGTTAACGGAGGATATTTATTGTGAGTAAATAATATGCATGGTATAAAAATATAATTAATTAAATAAATTATGTAAGTAGAACGTTTAAATAAAATGAAAAACTAAGATGTTAAGATGTAGTGTAAATGAAATGTTTTTTAAAAATTTCCTGGCAATATTTTCGCTAGATATTTAAAAATTTCCTTCGATTTTCAGTTTTTTTTATTTTTAAAATATTAGAAGTTATATATTATTTACTACTAAAGTAGCTAATAGAGGGTGGATGTGTATTTTTCTTAATATGTATTAATACATAATGAATTCAATTTTTATAATAAAAAACATTAATTTAATTTGAATCTCTTTGTGTTTGTTGATTGAGTATATATTGCGTGTAATTATGTAAACACTTTCACACTTCTCGTGTAAAAGTTAATAAATAATACATAATCATGGGATTTAATATGAATATTTTTACAAAACTAACGCTAACTGTATTGTTAGGCACAGGGTATATCGCGACTGCACAAGCTGCTGTTACTGGTCAAGTTGATGTAAAACTCAATGTTTCGACGGGTTGTTCTGTTGAAGGTTCTGAAGTTGCTGGAGCTATGAACCAATTTGGTACATTGGATTTCGGTAAAACTTCTGGTACTTGGAACAACGTTTTGACTGCTCAAGTTGCTTCAGAAGGTACAGGTAATCATCTTAGCGTAAAATGTGACAGTACAGATCCTGTTGCCTTTACTGTTGCAATTGATGGTGGTCAGCGTGCTGATCGTAGTCTGAAACATACCACTGCTGCAGATGTGGTTAGTTATAACGTCTACCGTGATGCCTCTCGTACCAATCTCTATGCAATCAATACACCTCAAGCTTTCACAGCTGCGAGTGGTGAATCTCAAGAAGTTCCAATCTTTGGTGCAATTGCTGCAAATAGCGGTACTGCAAAAGCACAAGGTGATTATACAGACACTTTGTTAGTAACAGTTAATTTCTAATCAGTATACGTAACAGTGAACAGGTTTGTTGTTGAACAAGCCTGTTTTAAGGAGGAACGTATGCACCTGTTACTTAAACAATGCGTTGGATTGCTACTTTGTAGCATTGTTTCGTCACTCACCAGTGCTGGGCAGTTGGGCGCTAAGTTAAATATTCAACTTGAACTAGAGCCATCCTGCAAGTTCAACAATGAGACCGTGAATAACGGAACAACTGGCTTGAATTTCGGTCAACTGAATTTCGGAGAAACTACCGCTGCATTTGATCGTGTGATTGAGACGAGCTTAAGCAATGCTTCCGCATCGGGTTTGACCATTCAATGCCCTGGCAATTCTCCGATAAAAGTTACCTTTGGTGCGGGGCAACATGACAGTAAGGTACCAGCACCTTTTGGCGAAAATTATTTCCGTGCTATCAGTAATGGTACCGATTTCCTTGCCTATAACATCGTATATGGCACTGCTCGGGAAGCATTAAGACCGAATCAAACCATCACTTTGACCAACAATGGTCAGCCACAGACGCTTAATCTCATGGGTCAAACTGTTAATAATGGTCGGTCAGTCTCGCTTGGACAATATACCGACACTATTCCAATTACCATTGAATTTTAAAGAAAAAAATCATGAAAAGAATAGGTTTAAGTGTTCTGCTTATGCTGGCTGGACAGTGTGTATCTGCTGAAACAAAAGCAACTTTTAGAGTACAAGCATCCATCCAAAATGGCTGTGGATTAAGTAATGTTGAGCAACGACTTGATTTTGGTCGCCATCCTGTTGTGGTGCAGGGGAGGTTAACTAGAGCAGTCATTAATACTGCGCAAAGCTGGAATGTCCAATGTACTGCACGGCTACCTGTAAAGATTATGTTGAATGGTGGTGATCACTTTTCAAATAACTTTCGGCGGATGAAACATGCCCAGCAGAATGAGTTTGTACCTTATCAGCTTTATCAGGACAGTAGTTTGCAAGGTGAATATGCCAGTGGGAGTAGTTACTCACTGACACCAACCACTACTTTGAACACCGTACTGGGTTTTGCAGTTTATGCTGTTGCAGACTTGAATAATAACAATCAACCACGATCAGCAGGCCTTTATAAAGATACGGTCGCAATTACGATTACATGGTGATTCTATGAGCTTAAATAAAATGAAAATATGGTCGGGCAGGACGTTCTCTACGGCCGCGATATTGATGGTCACTTCACCGGTATTTGCACAGGCCACATTTTTAATCTGGCCAATTTATCCAAAAATTGAAGAAAAAGAGAAAGCCACTGCGGTCTGGCTACAAAATACCGGTAACTCTGATGCCATGGTACAGATTCGGGTATTTAAATGGGATCAGAATCATCAGCAAGATGCTTATGCGGAACAAACCGAGGTTATTCCGAGTCCACCCGTAGCGAAGATCAAGGCGGGTGAAAAGCATATGTTGCGTTTGACTCGCTCGACTGCTGTACCTGATGCAAAAGAACTGGCCTATCGAATTATTGTTGATGAACTGCCGATCAAGCTCAATCCAGAAGATGAAAAAGATGCATCGACAGTCAGTTTTCAGATGCGTTATTCCATTCCCTTGTTTGCCTATGGCAAAGGACTTGGCAGTGGTTTAACTGAAGTTTCACAAAAAACCAATGCGAAAAACCCTTTGGCTAAACCGATATTAAGCTGGTGGGTCAAGAATAATGAACAGGGCAAACCTGAACTTTATATTAAAAATACTGGTTCAAAATTTTCACGACTTTCGGGAATTAAATTAACCCCGACTTCAGAGCAAATGGCTTTTGGCAAAACCGCCTTTGGTTATGTGTTGGCAAACAGCACCATGAAGTTTGATCTGGACAATAAGTTACTCAACAGCCTAAGTGGTCAAAGCAGTTTGTATGGGGTTGACAGTTCAGGGGTGAAACAGGAATTGGTTGAGATTAAAAAAGAAGGAGGGGGATAAATGGGTTATTTATCAGGGTTACACACCCCTTCTTTTTTATGCAAAAGCCTGACATTGATATTGGTTGCGAATATTCCATTGCTGAGTTGCAATGTCTATGCAAATGGTTTGCCCCCGCCACCACGAGATGTTTCAGAAGTGAATAGCTTATTTAAGCTTTATCTTGACTTGGTGATCAATCAATATTCGACGCGACAGGTGATACCGGTCATTGTCAAAGGTGATCATTACTTTATCCAGCAATCGAAACTGGATGAGTTGCAGATTAAGCTGCCTGCGGATGCACTTCAGCAACAGTCAGAAAAAAACCTGACTGATCTGGATGTATTTACTTTAGGCTTTTCGGGCAAGGCTTTGGATTGGGTCAGCCTCAATCAGATTCCCGAATTGAAGTATGAGTACAATTCAGCGCAACAGTATTTTAGTCTAGATCTTCCTGCCAGCTGGATGCCGGTGCAGATACGCGGCTTGGATTCTTGGTATCAACCTGAAACAGCGCAGTCGGGTATTGGTCTATTAAATAACTATGACTTTTATACCTACCGCCCAGAGAATGGTGGCTATAGTAGTACACTCTTTACAGAACAACGCTTTTTCTCCCCTTATGGGGTACTGAGAAATTCAGGGGTTTATAGCAAAACTGATTTTAAATCTGATGGGATTGGAAACGACTCAACTCAAGATAATGATGGCTACCGCCGCTATGACACCACTTGGCAATATGATGACCCAGTCCGGGTAGTTTCATTTTTAGCCGGCGATGTAATTACGGGAAGTAAAAACGCATGGGGAAGTTCAGTGCGTTTAGGTGGATTGCAGTTACAACGTAATTTTGGTACCCGTCCAGATTTGATTACTTATCCTTTACCCCAGTTTAAAGGACAAGCGGCTTTACCGAGCACCGTGGACTTATTGATTAACGGACAGAAAGCCAATTCAACCGATGTGCAATCTGGTCCTTTTATTCTAAATAACGTTCCGTTTATCAATGGTAAAGGCGAGGCGGTGATTGTTACCACAGATAGCGTTGGCCGTCAGGTGGCAACCTCGGTGCCGTTTTATATTTCGAATACTTTGCTTAAACCTGGACTATTGGATTATTCGGTATCGATGGGGCAAATCCGCGAAGACTATGGAATTAAGAACTTTGAATATGGCAAGTTTGCTGGTTCAGCGGATGCACGATATGGGATCAATGATTGGCTCACCGCTGAAGGGCGGGTTGAACTTTCAGATTCAATTCAGTTGGCTGGACTGGGTTCAGTGCTCAAGCTAAATCAGTTTGGTGTGTTAAGTGGTTCGGCAACTCAGAGCTGGGCTGATGCTGAATTTAATCGAGAAAACAACCAAAATCTCAAAGGAAATCAATATACTTTAGGCTATAGCTATAACCAACAACGTTTTGGATTGAGTCTCAATCATACCCAGCGCGATCAGGATTATTATGATCTTTCGCGTTTGCAATATAGCAATTTAATTTCAGCCAACAGTCATAAAAGTTGGATTGCCAATACTTATTTTGCCACAGATAAGTCAGGTACTTTTGGGGTGGCTTATATCCAGACCCAGAACCGCGACATTAAAAATAAACTGATGAACTTGTCTTGGGCACCAATACTACCTTCCTATCTGCGAGGGGCGACGGTATCGTTAAGTGCCAATCGGGATTTTATTGAAAAAGAGTGGAGTGCCGCATTTCAGTTGTCAGTTCCATTTTCCAAGAGCAGATCTACAGCCAGTCTAGGCTACAGTCAAGAATCAAGTGGTGATTATGGTTATGTTAATTATAACCGTAGTGCTCCATTGGATGGTGGTGTTGGTGTTGATTTAACTCGACGTTTTAATGAAAACAGTGATGACTTTAATCAAGCACGGGTCAACTACCGAAACCAATATTTTAATACAGATGTCGGCATGTCAGGTGCCAAGGACTACAACTATTGGTTTGGACTATCAGGTTCGATGGTGTTGATGTCAGGCAATGTCTTTGCTGCCAATCGATTGGGTGAGTCTTTTGCCTTGATTGATACTAACAAAGTTGCAGATGTACCCGTACATTATGAAAACAGCTTGGTTGGTCGTAGTAACGCCAAGGGCTATGCTTTTGTACCCTCAGTGACCCCATATTACGCAGCTAAATATAGTATTAACCCCATAGACTTACCTTCAAACTTTAATGCGACTCAAGTTGAAAATCGGATTGCAGCAAAACGCGGTTCAGGTGTTGTGATTGGCTTCCCTATCAAAAAGTCTTATGCGGCAAATGTGTCTTTAGTACAAAGCGATGGGCAAGCGATTCCAGTGGGGGCAATGGTACATCGTGCAGATCAAGCATCGAGTTATGTGGGGATGGATGGGATTGCTTATCTTGAAGATTTAGGAGCAGAGAACACGATAAGAGTTCAACTGCCAGATCAGAGCATATGTGAAGCAAACTTTTCATTGGATTTAAAACAAGCACAGCAACAAATTGCAGTGATTAAGTCGGTTATTTGTCGTGAGGTGGCTAAACCATGATTACTTTAATAAAAATAATACCTGTAGGTTTATTATGCACTGGGTTGATGCTTATCACAGGTCAGAGCTATGCAGATTGTACGCTTACCACAAGCGGACAGGAAATAATTGGGGAGATTCCTTCAATTACTTTAACAGAAACAGGTTTACGATCCACAAAGTTCAATGCAGGAATAAATTGTCAGGTAAGTTTTACCTTATTCACAAGAAGTTATTTATATTATAGAATAAATGAAATCCCACTAAGTTATACAAATAGTATGACGGGTGAGCAAATTACAGTTAAATATTTAGATAGTTCAAATAATGAGATTTCTAAAGGTTCTGGAAGAGATTTAGGTGGATTTTCACTTGTTAATTTATTTAGTGGACCTAGTGGAGCTTTACAATTTATTGCAAGTATTGATCCAGGGCAAGCCGTATCACCTGGGAAATACAAAGCTGATAAGTCTTTCAAATTAACATGGTGGTACTCAGTAGCTCATGCAGGGATTGGAGCATTTGTTAGTAAGTTTGAAAGTCCAGGTTTTAGTCGAGGCACTTTGGGATTCGGTCCTGATAGTAGCGGAGGATCTTGGGGAACTGGTAGTAATTCATCATTCGATTTAAGTCTTGAAATTTTACCAGACTGCCGTATTGCTACCAATGATGTGAATTTTGGGACAGCTGCTTTTGCAACTGCCTTTGAGCCTGTTCAAACTTCTATGGGAATACGTTGTTCTGTAAAAACACCTTATAAAGTGGGATTGAACAATGGATTATATCCACAAAGTGGTAATCAACGTGCGATGAAGACGAGCTCTGGAAATAATTTTCTACGTTATGAAATATATAAAAATACGACGTCAGAACG
This sequence comes from Acinetobacter sp. GW821-FHT01E09, assembly GCF_059422385.1. Lineage (NCBI taxonomy): Bacteria > Pseudomonadati > Pseudomonadota > Gammaproteobacteria > Moraxellales > Moraxellaceae > Acinetobacter > Acinetobacter sp. GW821-FHT01E09. The sequence continues at coordinate 3,159,447 of NZ_JBWKWU010000001.1, read as the reverse complement.
TTGGGGGAGTAACGGCAGTGAGCAGTGGTTAAGTGCCAATGCGACCACAAATGCTGGTGTATATGATGCAAAAACTCAACAGGGTTATACCTTCACAACAAAAATCCTTGAAAATAATCCTGACAATTTACCAGCAGGTGTTTACAGTGACACTATAACAGTTCAAGTAGAATTTTAATTATATTGTCATGGCACATAAGTGGTCATGACTTTTTTTAATAAATTAATCATATGCTTAACACTAACGGCTCTTAGGACTATAGGACTTTTTGCGTAGAGTTATGATTTTATTGCTTCAAGTTTTATTAAATAAAATTTAACTACTAAACTAAATAAATATTTCAGTATTAAGTGCAGATGCTATTTTAATGATCAAAGTCATTTACATTGACTTTTATCATGCATAAATTCAGTATTTTTGAATCATAGACTCAATGCAAGCTTGTAGCTTAAATGTGTAAGTCGTTTCTTATTCTATACCTACACCATCGGGGAGGATTTTTCTTTCCGATGGATTCAACAGCATGAAAATCGGTCAGCAATAAACTGTATCAGTGATTTGCCTTTAAAAGGACTTTGACGTGCATTAGATCAATTATGAAAGAAAATATTGAACAGAATACTTTTGTATAACACTTTAAAGAAGAATCAAATAGCACTGTTGAGTCAAGTAGTTTGTTACACATATCAATTTTGGAAATCTTAAGTTATGAATTGTTGGTATCCAATAAAAATATTTTTTATTGGATAAAATGGTTAATTAGTGAATTAATTAAAGTAGATAGTTTTTATATTAAATACATTTGTATTTTATTGTTTATATATAATTGTATTTTAATTAAAAAATTAAATACAAATGTATTTTATTTGCATTTTGTCGGAAATATTTTTTTATTATTAAAATAATGTGTTTTTTAATAGGTTAATGTTTTGTTCATATTTATTTATTCTTGTAAACATATAAAATATGTGACTAATATCAAGTAATACAGGTTTCTTATGCGAACTTATGCATATTTTAGAGTTGATGGTTTAACAACTAATGAAATTGATTTTTTGCAGCTGCTTTCGAATTTTGGTTATGAAGTTCAGGGAAATAGACTTGTTTTTGAGCAAGTAAATATAGATGTCTCTTTGATTTATAGAACCAATTTTATAAATTTAATTAATTATACTTTAGAAAGCAAAGATGTTTTAATAATAAATGGAATAGATTCTTTAGGTAGTAATTTTAAGGAAATATATTCAAGCGTAAATTATATCTTTAAAAAGGATATTAACTTAGTTTGTTTAGAATTTTCAAAGAAGAAAATAACTGGTGATTTAAAAAAAATTTTCTTCCATTTTTTAAAAATTTGTGCAGATTTTGAGGGTAGATTTTCTGCTGGATGTACTAAGGAAAGGAAAAAAGTCAATAAAATAGGAAGACCAGAAGTTTTAAATAAAAATCAGCAACAAGAAATTTTAAGAAAATTTAAAAATGGACAAAGTATTTATTCTCTTGCAAAGCAATATTCAGTTGCTAGGACTGTTATTCAGAGATTACTTAGGAAATCAGAAAATACAACTATTAGAGATAATTTTTGAATGTATTTAAAGAATAAATGTAATAGGTTTTTAATTGCTTATAATGTAGATAATTTTAATAAAAAAATTATTGTCCAGTTTTCTTACTTTTTGGAAGTTGGGGTATTTGATAAAAAAAATTTATTGGAATTAAAGAGTGTTGATGGAACCTATTGTTTTGAAATTATTTTAATTCAATATAAGAAAAAGAAAATTTTATTTATCAAAGAAAATAGTTGTTACTGTGCAGATTTGAATATTTCGTTATTTGATATGATTAAATAATCTTCATAAATATCTTTAATAAATCAAAAAATGATCATTAGAGTGAATCATATTGGTATTGGAAGTTCCTTCTCCCACTGGGGGAAGGCTAAGATTTTGGTATTGATATATATTTAAAAATAAACTTATAAAAGAAGTATATTTTAATTTTTAATAATTGACTCAAAAGCTTTTAAGCGTTTGTGAATGGAAAGTAACTCTATAATGGTCTTCCAAGAATTAATTAAATATTGAAAGGATTGGCGTACTTGATCAAAAACGTTTGTAACTTGTGTAATGAGGCCTAATGTCATTTTTCCAGCTGCAATTGATGGAAATAAAACAAATAAACTAAACATAATATCTAATTGAATATACCAGATGCTTACTAGGCTAAAATAGGTGTAATGAAAGTATAATCGGAAACAGTTTTGTCGAACACTTTCAAAGAGTACTTTTAACGTTTTAGGATCTGCCTGTTGCTCATGATCCTCTCCATAAACCAATCCTTTGCGATAAGCCGCTTCAACCTTTTGATTATTAGATTGTAGACCATGTAATTTAATCCCGACCAGCATAAGTAAAACTGTACCGAATATTGCCTATACGATTTCTGCCCAGACTAAAGAATGATCAATATTTCCAACCAGTGGTAATTCTGTTACTTGTTTAGAAAGTTCAAATAAAATAGGCAGAAAAGCAATTAATACCATGATCGCCTTAATAAAATTTACACCAAGGTCTTCTAAAATTGTTGCAAAACGCATGGATTCTTCTTGAACACGTTGGGAAGTACCTTCTACATGACGTAGTTCTTGCCAATGCTTGGTAGAATATTCATTCATAGTTGTGCGCCAACGAAATACATAATGGCTGGTAAAAAAAGAATTGATTACAGCTAAAGTAACTGCAACTAGAGCAATCAATAAGAAAGTAATTGTTCCCATATAGAGTTCTTTAATATCACCTCCACCATTTTCTAATATGTTTTGAATAAGGTTATAGAATGGTTGATACCAAGCATTGATTACGACGCTTACTTGAACGCCAAACCAGATATTAAATAGAATAAATGATGACCCCCATACGGACCATCTTTGCCAACGGTTATCTGATTTTAAATGCCATAAAGCCGCAAAAATAGACGTTGAGATGAAGAACCATAAATAGAACCATAGAAAAGAGGGCGACCAAAAGCTACTAACGCCTATGGGAAATTCTATATTTGCATAACCTTTGGGTAAACCTAAAAGCTCACCCCAATGGCTTCCGCCAGAATTCCATAAAAATAAATTAATAATTAACCAAGCAATTAAGGATAAAAAAAACCACTTTGGATTGGGAAAAAACGACCTAAACATGTAAAAAAATGCCCTGTGACTTGAAGGAACGTAGTTAATAAGATTATTTAGAGGTTATATTATAATATAACAATAAGGATGTTCAAGTACATTTTTAATGACTATCGGCTTTGTAGCACAAACCACTCTGTAATGGCTTATTCAGCAATATAATACTCAAATGAATAAGCCTACATCCAAAATCTATCGCACAACGGGCTCAATTCCTTTAGGAGAATGCTAAGCTTAAAAAAGCCGTTTCGGCATTTTAAGGGCGGGTATGCGTGGTTGTACCTAAACATGAGGCAACTTCAGCCACACTATTACCTTTCTCAGTCACTTGTTTTACTGCTTCAATTTTGAATTCTTCAGGGTATTTTTTGCTATTGCTCATAAGCACCTCGTTTATTAGCCATTTTATCTAACTAAAAGGTGTCTACAAAATTAGTGGCTATTCACAGCAAAGAATTTAAAATGGTTTAAATTTTAAAACACTGAATCAAATGGTAGAGGACTTTTACAAGTTAACTGCACAGAATCTCCCAAGTGAAAGTCTCCTGTAATTTCAGCATACATCAAAACGGACTTGTCTTCATTTTGGAAACAACCATTTTTGAAATTTTACTTACCATATTTATTAATCTAGATAATTTAGGTATGCCCTTTTTAGACTTGTTAAATATGTGCATAAAGTCACATGTATTTAATTTATTGTGCTTTTAAGTGCATATTTAACTTGGGTATAATAATTTTTATTCAAACAATATTCGAATTATAGCAAATAGTAATTTTGTTCAATGATTGAATTCTCTGAATAGCTATTTTATTGATATGAGAAACACTGTTTCGTAAGATACCCATCTGTTATAGAACATCGAATATTATGTTTTTGATGTAATTCCTGATATTTCTTTGAACAATATTGGATACCTCGATCTGAATGATAAATCAATGAGGATTGTGGGGCTTTGCGTTCCTCTAATGCTTTGATATATGCTTGGCTAACAGCTTCTGCACCTAAATAGTCATCTACATGATAACCCACCATCTTTCTAGACCAAGCATCGGTTATTAGACTCAGATAGACTTCTCCTGTTTCTAGTGAAAGATAGGTTATATCTGCAACTCAGAGCTGTTCAGGTTTCTGCGGTATCACTTGCTCAATTCCAAACTTAATCAAGTTAGGATGCTTGTGAAAACGATGATGGCTATTCGTTGTCTTATGATAGGTGCGTTTAGGTTGTACTAATAAACGATGATCTCTGAGTAAATCAAACAACCGATCTCTACCAATTTTGATACCCATTATCGTGTTCAGTAAATAGTGGAGTTTCCTTGTGCCTATGCGAGGTTGAAACATTCTTTCTTGCTGAACTTGTTGTAATACATTCTGTTCATGCTTATACCTTAAACTGGCTTGCTTGCATTGCTTATAAAAAGCTTGCCGAGTTGTACCAAGATAATAACAACATTCAGTGATACTAAAACCTACCGTCTGCTTTTCTTTGATTGCTTGCCTTGTGGCTTTTTGTGGTGCTCACTCCGTAATCTCGTTCGAGTATGTTTATGATAGTTTCAAATAACTCAGCCTTTCTTTTTGTTTCATATAATTGCTGCTCAAGCTCTTTGATTCTTTGTTCTGGTGTTAGTGGTAAAGGATCAGACATTTGTTTTTCTCCATGACGAAATGGGGTGCCTTGACTCCAATCTAATCTACCATGTTTCCGCAACCAAACTAAAACGGTAGCACAACCTTGAATGCCGTATCTGTCTTGAGCTTGTTTATAAGTCATTTCACCTTTTTCAACTTGATCTATGACTGATAATTTAAAAGCTAAGCTGTAATCTCTTTGTGTTCTTTTAACTATTGTTTTCATTACACTCTCCAAATTTAAGTTTAGAAAGTGTCAACCTTATCTAGGATGGGACACTGTCATGAGAAAAAATCATAGATTGAATACTTTTTCTCACTGTTTATTAATTCATATTTATGACACTTTATTGAAAATAAATAGCTCAATCGTAAATTAGGCTAGATATACGTGCACTGAGGAAGCATTTTAAAAATAATCATATAATTCTAGGACATATGTGGTTTTTACTACGTTAAAGATGTAACGGACAAACTAGGAGTGTCCATGAAGATTAGGCCATTACCACCAATGAACAGCTTAATTGTATTCGAGGCAGCTGCACGCCACCTCAGTTTTACGAAAGCTGCAGATGAATTAAACGTCACTCAAGGAGCAATTAGTCGCCAAATCCGACAACTTGAAGAATATTTAGGAAAAGAGTTATTTATTCGTGCGAATCGTAATATCTCTTTAACACCTACAGGCCTACAGTATTATCAGACGATTTATAGTGCTTTATTAAATGTTGCACAAGCAACGGCTGAAATTAAGAAATGGCAAGGTGAACATCAAATAACCGTTGCAACTACAAATGCAATGGCTGCTCTTTGGTTATTACCTAAAGTGGCTACTTTTCAGCAAAATAACGAAGGTGTGGATCTAAGAATATTAACGACAGAGAATATTTTGGATTTACAGAAAATGGATTTTGATTTAGCTTTATTTTACTGTCGAAAACCACCTGCTGGAATGAAAGTCACAACGTTATTCCCAGAAGAAGTATTTCCTGTTTGTAGCCCAAATTATCTTGCTCAATTTAAGGAAAATAGCACTCTAGAAGAAATCTTTGGTAAGGCATTGCTTTATCTAGATGACTCCCAAAAGGATTGGATTACATGGACAGAATGGTTCCAAGCAGTAAATTATCCTGTAGTAAAACCTAAAAATAGAGTCAATATTAATAACTATCCAATGTTGCTCCAAGCTGCAATTAATGGTCAGGGAGTGGCATTAGCATGGGGATCTTTAATTGATGATTATTTGAAGAATGGTTCTCTTGTTCGTCCTGTTGAAACCGTATTAAGTACCGAAGCAAATTTTAATATGTTAGAACCCTCAGATCGGGGAGTTATTCCATCGAGTGTGAAACATTTTCGCAGTTGGTTATTAGAGCAATTACCAGGGCAAGTAGGGCAAAAGGGATTAAATTAGCACTATTAAAATTATAAAAAACAGAGCTCAATTCGAGCCCTGTTTTTATATGTAAAACTAGCTTTTTATAACTAGTGGAGTTTTTGTTTCTTCCACTGATTTTTCAATGGGGGTTTTACAGGAATCAGGGCGTACATGTTCAGGCATCATGACCCAAGCTTGTGGATCTTGACGAAGACTTTTCATTAAAGAAATACACATAATGGCAAGTAGTATTGATATTGGAAAACCAGCAATTACACAGGCTGTTTTAATGGCAGATAGACCACCAGCCAAAAGCAAGCCCCCACTAATAAGTGGAATAATCACTGCCCAAACCAAACGAATTCCTACAGATGGATTGGTTGAACCATTGGTATCTAGAAAACATAAAACTAAAGCACCTGAGTTAGCGATAGTAATAATGTGGATAGACAACAATAGGCATAATAGTGCACTTAGGAAAACCGTAACTGTATGATTCGTTGAGATATGATCAAAGAATACAAACACAGCACGAGCAGGGTCTTCTTTGGTCGCTTCAGCGATTGTAACTTCATGAAGTTTGACTTTCTTTGCTTGTACAATCTGAGTATTACTGATTACAACTTCATGAGCTGGTGGCTGATGATTAGCCTTTTCAATTTTAAGAGCAGCACCACCAAAAGCTGCAATCCAAATAAAAGTTAATAAAGTAGGGGCAGCAAGTGAGCCAAGAATGACTTCACGAATAGTGCGTCCGCGTGAAATGCGAGCAATAAATAATCCTACAAAAGGTGCCCAAGTCATCCACCACGGCCAGTAGTACGCAGTCCACCAACTTTGCCAACCTGAATCTTTTTGAGCATCACTCCATAAACTCATACCTACAATATTTTGTAAGTAATCCCCAAGTCCTTCAAAGAAAGTATTAAAAATATAACGAGTTGAACCAATCACAATAACTGCAACGACAAGAACATAGGATAAGACCATGTTCCCTTCAGCAATAATTTTAAAGCCTTTACTGATCGCAGATAATAAAGATAGGGTTGCTAAAACACCGAGTACAAGAACCAAAACTAACTGAATTTTAACGTCAATATTGACACCAAATGTATGATTTAGACCAACATTAAGTTCAAGAATTCCCATGCTAATAGCTTGAGAAACACCAAATGCGGTTAAAACGATCGTGATAATATCAACGACGTTGCCGATAGAACCATAAATTTTGTCACCAATTAAAGGATGTAATACTGATCGACAAGCCAAAGGAAGGTCTTTGCGGTAAGCAAAATAACCTAAAGCAACAGCAGATAAGCAAAATAGCCCCCATGGATGAAGCCCCCAATGGAAAAAGGTGAGTTGCATTGCCATTCGAGCTGATTCATCTGAAAGGCCTTGTGTAAACGGATTGCTTGCATAGTGAGTGATTGGTTCTGCAACTGACCAGAACATCAGTCCAATTCCCATACCACAAGAGAAAAGCATACAAATCCATGCAATATTACTATATTCGGGCTTTTCATCATCTTTTCCGAGCCTAATATGCCCATACCGGCTCATGCATAAATAAATCAAAAAACCTAATAAAAAAGTAGCTAAAAATAGGAGATACCATTTTGCATTTTGCAATAAAACATCGGAGATAATTTGAAAGTATTCACCAGCCTGTTTTTCTTTAAAAATACAAAACGCAATAAAAATAAAAAGTAATAACTTCGAGACAATCATCACTGTTGGGTTGAGTCCTGTAAGGGCTCCTGATGTATTGCGCATAAATCCTCCTTGGATGCGTAGCAGTTAACTACCTGTTAACCGTTGTATGCGAATAGCAAAAGAGTAGTGATGAGCATAAAGATTGCTCAACCGATTTATTCTCATCTATAGGTGAGTTTTAGTCATAGGTTATTCCTTGTACCTAATACATTTAAAAATTTTCGAAGGGGGAGTAAGTTTTAGGATGCATGATAAAAACTCATCAATACCCCTCTAAAAAGTCGTTTGTCACTTTTGTTCTCATTTTACACAATCTCAATTAAGCAGCACTGGGTGCTAACGGAAAGTGAATAGCAACGCAGGGAGCACTGCGTTATTCAAAATAAATGGAGATTGCCAGATGAATAGCCAAGTAAGCCAGCAACTTATTACAGTTCAGCAAGTAGACAATGTTTTAAATCCAATTACTGAATCAAATGGTATGCCTAATTTAGCATATACCAGTAACGAATATTTTAATTTTGAACGTGACAATATCTTAAGTAAAACTTGGGTATGTGTAGGTTTCGCCTCTGATTTACCTAAAAAGAGTTATGTGAAACCAATTAATTTCATGGGTATGCCATTGGTGATGATGCGTAATCGTGAAGGGGAAGTCCAAGTTTTCCATAACGTTTGTAGCCATCGCGGTATGATTTTGGTGCAACAGGAAGGCACCATTGAAGGGGTAATTCGTTGCCAATACCATTCTTGGAGTTATGACTTAAACGGTAACTTAAAAGGGACCCCACATGTTGGTGGCATTAACCAGCATAAGGATGAACGCTTTAAATGTGAAAAACATGGTTTAAAAGCTCTCCGTTCTGCGATCTGGATGGATATGGTTTTCGTAAATATCTCTGGTAATGCACCAGCTTTTGAAGATCATATTGCACCATTAGTGGAGCGTTGGAAGCCTTTCATAGGTGGAAACGGCTTAGAGCTTCTTCGTGGTAGCAAAATAGGTTCAACCTTCGAGCTACATGTAAAAAGTAATTGGAAACTGACAGTTGAAAACTATTGCGAAGCTTATCACTTACCTTGGGTGCATCCAGCATTAAACACTTATTCAAAGCTTGAAGATCATTACAACATCATGTTCGAAGATCGCTTTGCGGGTCAAGGGAGTTATAAATATAACTTGTCGGCTACAGCTGGAACACATTTACCCAAATTCCCAAGCTGGCCAGAAGACCAATTACGTCATGCAGAATATGTCGCTGTGTTTCCGAATGTCTTATTAGGTATTCAAGCTGATCATGCATTTGCAATGATGATTGACCCAATTGCTCCAGAGCAAACTATTGAAAAATTGCGTTTGTATTATGTTGGGGATGAGTCATTAGATCCTAAATACGATGCATGTCGTGAAGCAACTTTAGAATCATGGAAAGTTGTATTTGCTGAAGATGTATTTGCTGTTGAAACTATGCAAAAAGGGCGTCACTCGCCTGGTTTTGGTGGAGGCGTTTTTTCTCCTGAGATGGATTTACCAACCCACTTCTTCCAAAAATGGTTAGCAACGCAAGCTAAAAAAGCATTGGAGGTTTAATATGCAACATTACCTCAACTATGTTGATGGTCAATGGCGAGATTCTTCTCGCCAATTGGAAATTATCAACCCAGCAACAGATAAAGTTTTTGCAACAGTAGCCCGCGCAAGTATCGAAGATGCAGATGCGGCAATGGCTGCGGCTAGATGTTGTGTAAACAGTGGTGCATTAAATGATGTACGTCCTGCGCAACGTACAACCTGGATGTTAAAAGCAGCAGAAGCTATTCGTGAAATTGCTGAAAAAGGCGCACACATTCTATGCCTTGAAAATGGCAAAAACATTGATACAGCACGTGAAGAATTCGATGAAGCCGCGCGTTATTTCGAATATTACGCGGGTATGGCAGATAAAATCGAAGGCGTCTCGGTACCTTTAGGTAAAGATTATGTGGATTTCACCTCATATATTCCAATGGGGGTATCCGTTCAAATTGTACCTTGGAATTTTCCAGTTTCCATCTGCGCTCGTTCACTTGCACCAGCATTAGCCACAGGTAATGCTGTGGTAATCAAGTCACCTGAAGTTTCTCCTTTAGGAATGGTTTTACTCATTAAAGCAATTGAGAAAGCTGGTTTTCCACAAGGTGCAGTGAACTTGTTGTGTGGTAAGGGCTCCGAAGTTGGTACTCATCTAGTTAAACACCAAGATACCAATCAGATTGTTTTCACAGGCTCAGTACCAACAGGCCAACGCATTTTGAAAGATGCGGCTGAACGTGCTACGCCTTCTGTGATGGAGTTAGGGGGTAAGTCGGCTGCCATTGCCTTTGCCGATGTGGATCTTGAGCAACTATTAGCTAGCGTTAAAGTGGGTATCTTCTATAACGCTGGACAAGTTTGCTCAGCGATGTCGCGCTTATTGATCCATCGTAGTCGTTATGAAGAAGCTAAAGCAGCAGTGGTTAATCTTGCAGCAAGTCTGACTGTGGGTATTGGCGAAAGCAATGCTGAACTTACGCCTGTCGTTTCTAAAGATCAGCAACAACAAATTCTGAGCATGATAGATCAAGCACGTGAAGACGGTGCCAATGTTCTAACGGGAGGTAAAGCTGCAGATTCAGAGGGTTATTTTGTTCTACCCACCATTATTGAAGCAACGGCAGATATGCCGATTGCACAACAAGAAGTTTTTGGTCCAGTCATGGTCATTATGCCATTTGATGATGAAGATGAAGCTGTTGCAATTGCAAATGGTACGGACTTTGGCCTTGTAGCTGGTGTATTTGGTGAAAATCTAAATCAGACACTTCGTGTGGCAAATCGTCTTATTGCAGGTCAGGTCTTTATTAACGAATGGTTTGCAGGTGGTATTGAAACACCGTTTGGTGGTGTGGGCCTATCAGGTTTTGGTCGTGAGAAAGGGCAGGAAGCCATCTACAGTTATGTTCAGACTCGTAACATCGGTATTCGTTTGAAACATCACCTGTAATTTGTAAGAAATAAGGAAATAGACAAGATGAGAAAGTGGTTATGTATTGTCTGTGGCTGGATCTATGACGAAGCTAAAGGCTGGCCTGATGATGGGATAGCACCAGGAACGAAATGGGAAGATATCCCTGATGACTGGATGTGTCCAGAGTGTCAAGTCGGTAAAGCTGATTTTGAAATGCTCGATATCACAGATGTTGAAGAGGACGAAATTCCTCAAGTGGCAGCAGCTGCAGTGATTGAGCCAGTTGTGATTATCGGTAGCGGCCATGCTGGTTATCAAGTGGCTTCAACTTTACGTGCACAATCTCCCGATTTGTCTATTACTGTATTTACCGCTGATGATGGTGCTTTATATAGCAAACCAGCCTTATCTAATGCTTTAGCATTAGGTAAAGACGGGGATAGTTTAGTCCGTGAGACCGCTCTTAGTTGGGAACAACGCTTAAATATTCGTGTTTATCCACATACGAAAGTGACTCATATTGATCGGGCTAATAAAAAGCTTCAAACCACAATTGGTGATTATCCTTACGGTAGACTCGTACTTGCTACAGGCGCAACTCCCGTTGTAATTCCTATTGATGGTGATTCTACGGCAACATTAAGCGTAAATGATCTAGCGGATTATCGCCGTTTCCGTCAGCAATTATCAGATAAACAACATGTCACAATTCTTGGGGATGGTCTGATTGGTTGTGAGTTCGCTAATGATTTAGCTGCACATGGTGTCAAAGTTACAGTTGTTGGGCTCGGTAAATGGGCAATGGAACGTCTTATTCCAGAAGCTTTAGGTCATGCACTACAAAATGCTCTAAGTGAGTTAGGCGTAGAGTGGAAATTACAAAATAGTATCCGTTCTATTCAATCTGCAGATGGACGTTACCACTTAACTCTCCATGATGGTCAATCCGTTGAAACTGACTTGGTATTAAGTGCAGTCGGTTTAAGACCAAATATTGCACTTGCTCAAGCATCTGGTCTAGAGACAGCACGCGGTATCTGTACGGGACTTGATCATTGTAGTAGTGATCCTGCAATTTTTGCTTTGGGAGATTGTGCGGAAGTGAATGGTCTGTGGGCACCTTATATCAATCCAATCACTCAAGCATTACCCGCTTTAGTTAATAATCTTTTAGGTCATTCAACTGATGCGAATCTGAAATCAACACCAGTTTTAGTAAAAACACCAATTTTGCCGTTATCAGTCTTACCTGCAATGGGGACAGGTGAGTGGAGAGTAGAACAACATGATGGCGAGTTAGCTGCGGGTTTCTACAATGAACAAGGTAAGTTAACAGGCTTTGCATTACTCGGACGTAACTTACAACATCATCGTACTGAGTGGCTTGAAAAACTAGAATCCTGTCCAACCACAGTTTAAGTTAAGGGAATAACAAAATGATTGCTTTACCAAATGATGATCGTAGCTGTGGCTGGTATGCGGCATTACCTCCAGCAGGCCTTGCTAAAAAGTTAATAGGTCCACAAAAAGCAGACTATGCCATTATTGGAGCAGGCTTTGCTGGATTAGCAGCAGCTCGTAGATTGGCAGAACTCAAGCCGAATGCCCGTATTATTCTAGTGGACGCACAGCGTGTGGCTGAAGGTGCTTCAGGGCGTAATTCAGGATTTGTAATTGATTTACCGCATAAATTTGCATTATCACATCCAGATCCTTCGCATAAGCAAAAGTTGTTAAGTCTAAACCGGTCTGCAATTGCACAATTACAAGGTTTAGTCGAGCGCCATAATATTGATTGTCAGTGGTCTGCAGCTGGTAAATATCAAGGTGCGGTAGGTGAAAGAGGTGAATCTCATCTAATTCATTTTGAACATTTGATGAAAGATTTAGGTGAACCATATCGTTGGGTTGAAAAGGCAGAGCTGAAAAAAGTATTAGGGACAGATTTTTATAGTCGTGCAATTTTTACCCCAGGCTCTTACTTAATGCAACCAGCAGCCTTAGTAAGAGGTATGGGGGATAATCTACAGGCTAATGTTGAATTATTGGAGCAATCGCCAATCCGTAATTTGAAAAGAAATAATAATCAATGGGTATTAGAGGGCGATCATGGCTTGATCACCACGCCTAAAGTGCTTCTAGCTACCAGTATTTTCACGCGTGAATTTGGGTATTTGAAAAATCGCTTATTACCCGTCATGACCTTTGCGAGTTGGACACGTCCACTGACAGATCAAGAAATGAATATTTATCAGGGTGAGTTGGATTGGGGACTAACACCAGCTGATCATGCTGGAACTACGTTACGTATGACGGCAGATCGTCGCATCCTGATCCGTAATACTTATAAACATGTACCGAAATACGGTGCCAATGTGAGTGATGATCATCGTCACTGGATACAAGCAGATCATCGTAAAGCCTTTTTAGCACGTTATCCAGAGTTAGCTGATGTGCCATTTACGCATACATGGGGCGGTGTTTACGCGATTTCTCGTAATTTCACTAATTTCTTTGGTGAATTAGAAGATGGTGTTTATGCAAGTGCTTGTGACAATGGTGTAGGAGCTGCTTGGGGAACAATTTCAGGAACGCTACTCGCAGATTTGGTTGTAGGGGCAGACTCTCAAGCGCTCATTGATATTCAATATGTGACTGGTTTGCCAAGTTTAAATCCACCTGAACCATTTTTAGGCCTAGGAGTGAAGACTCGTATTCGATTTGAAAAATGGCGTAGTCGTAGTGAATTGTAAGGTAAAAGATAATGAATGAAGTTCGTTTAGTTGATAGTAAACAATTAATGTTCAACCTACGTGGTGAAACTCCTGATGGGATGGCATATGTTTCTAGGGCGTTAGGTGCAGATGTTTCACCGAATATGGGAATAGGATTCGCACGCTGGGAAGGTGCTGAGGTGAGTTGGAAATTACTTTATGACGAAGTTATTTTTGTTATTGAAGGATGTTTTGAACTCACAGCAAATGGTCAAAGATATGAAGTTCGCCCAGGACAAATGTTATGGATTCCCGAGGGAACTGACTTGATTTATGGTGGCCATGCGCTGTTCGGTTATGTAGTACATCCTGGCAATTGGAAAGAATTACACGGGATTGAATAAAATTATCCATCTACTTTTAAACAGAGCAAAAAGTGGATGAGCTTCTTTCATGAGTAATTAGGTTCAACGGCAATTTAAATAAAATTTAAAAATTATTAATTTCAGGATTTTTTTCTGAATAGGAAATTGCGTCTGAAAAAACAACTAGAGAGTAGGATTAGCTCTCTGAAAATATTGATTGAACAAGGATTTGTATATGAGAACAGTTTTTTTAAAGCTTGGACTGGGTTTAGTATCTATTGGTTTCAACTACCCTACATTTGCAGGGTTGACCTTTGGCGACCCCAAAAGTGAAACAGGTGCTTTCACTATTTCAGGAGTTTTACGCACGAATTATCAGGACAAGAATTATGGCGAGCTTGCATCAGACCATAAAATAAAATTTGATGCCGCTATTTTAAGATTGGGGTATGAATCTCCAAACTGGTTTGGAAAAACCGAATACCGCTGCTATCAGTATGATACCTTGTGTGATTTTTCTACTTTGGTTTATGGCTATATAGGTTATCACTTAAACCCGACAGATAATATTACATTAGGTGTACAGCCGATTCCTTTTGGACCAAGCCGTTTTTGGGATAGTAGTTTTTATGCGAGTATTAATAACACCATGGGTATACAGGATGTTTCCAATTTAGGTGCAAACTATCACTTTGAATTACCGTCTGCTACGAAAGTAGATTTAGCTTATTTCGCAACCGATGGTGGTAACTATCACGGTGAAAGCAAAGATTCGGCTCGTTATACGGCTAATTTCGTCACTTCATCTGATCCATTAAAAACTAACTTAAATGAAAAAAACATGTGGATAGCACGAGTTGATCAGGACCTTAAGTTTTTAAGTACAGATGATCTCAAGGTGTCGGTGGGTGGTAGTTATTGGTATTCAGATATTGAAAATAAAAAAACTTCTGCTGATGGCACAAGAAATACATGGGCTCTATTTAACCGCATTAACTATAAAAATCTAAATGTCGTATTAACTGGAGGGCGACAATCGATTAGTAATAAAGATCTATTGAACCCAGCTAGTTCAACTTTCGGTTCTTTTGACGGCGAATACGATATGGCCAATAAGGGCTATTTCTACACGGTTGATACGAGCTATGTCTTTAATAACGTAAAAAATTCGCTCAATGTTACGCCGTATGTGGTTTTTAGTGGTTTTAATAAGAAAGAAAAGGGGTTTGATGATTCACAGCGCAATATTGTTGGTGTGGCATGGGACTATAAAAATGTTTCTTTATATACCGAATATGTGATGAGTAAAAACGATCCGTTTGTAGGTGGAAATGGTAGTTCGCTTGCAGCAGGTGATGATGGGAAATGGAACAAACTCTTAAACCTCATGCTGATTTATAGCTTTTAAGAGTTTCTACAGCCTTTTCCATTTATCAATATTTTCAGGAAGTTTAAAAGCTTCCTGAAATTGTTTAAGGATAATAAAAATGTCTTCACCATACCTCAGTACTTTTATTCTATTTTTTTCGTTACTCAACCCTTTCCTCATGAGTATCTATATGATCGGTTTAATTCGAAATACAGAAACGAAAGTTTTTAATAAAGCTTTAATTCAAGGCAGTCTTATTGCTTATGTAGTTTTTCTGCTTTTTGCTTGGGGAGGAGAAGCAATTTTTAATAAATATTTAAATGTAAGGTTTGAATCATTTCTTATTTTTGGAGGACTAATTTTTCTAGTGATCGGTTATCGATATGTGTTCCAAGGAGCGGATACTATTGGAGAAATGAGAGCGGCTCCTGAATATTTGGCTGGAACTGTTGCAATGCCATTTATGATTGGACCTGGCACTATTAGTGCTGCAGTAGTGACGGGGGTGCATATGTCCATTTTAGAGGCAGCTGCAATAATAGCTTTAGTACTAATTTTTAGTTGTAGTGTATTAATTCTTATGAAATTTTCACATGATCACTTGCGCTATAAACATGCCAAATATATAGACCGTTATTTTGATATTGTAGGTCGTCTTTCTGCTTTAGTCATTGGAACTATAGCAGTCGATATGATTGTAAGTGGTGTTTTAAGGTTAATTTAATAGCAGGGTAAAGCCAAAGTGCATCTTTGGCTTTTTTATTTCAGATTACTAATTTGGGCTATTAAATTTAGTTATTACATGTAGAAAGCCAAAAAATTAATGAGCCAAATGTTACAGTAATTGCTCCATACAAAAAGTTATTGGATCGAGTGGGTTGTAGAACGATTACTGAAAATACTCAAGAGAGCGTATGAAAAACTAAAGTAGGATGACAAAAAAGAGTTATATTCCCTTTGATGATTCCAACATTCTAAGCGAGATAACCCATCGCAAAAAAGAATGCATTAATAAGAATAGAAGTATAGCTTATGGAGTGAGTGATATGGATACCTTGTGTAGTGAAGATTAAGATCAATAAAGCAATTGTAGAAAAAATAAAGTGTAAAGAAACTGACTAGTTTTAATACTATTTTTTTTAGTATATACATTAAAACGCCTAAAGTATTGCTGCCAATAAAATTAAAATATAGATAATTGGGTTTTATAGGAATTATCAATAAAATTAAGATGTGAATGATAGTTAAGTGTTAATCCATGAAAAACCAATTAATATCTCGTAAATAGTTGAAAAGTTAATTTTTCTTATTTTAGTGCTACTAGAATTAAAATTATCAAAGTTGACCATAAGCTAAAAATGATATGTATTTTAATTGATTTTGAATGATATCACTAATGTGATCGAAAAATTAAAGCATAACTTTAAGATTACAAAAAAAAGTGAGTTAGGGGCAATTAGATATCTTGTAGAAGTTTTTTAAAGTCATGCAAGCTATAAGAAAAATATAAAAAAATGGAATTTAAAGTGTAGACATAAGTTACTATATAAATTGGGACGAAGATATCTGTAGATAACCTAAGATGTGAAAAGTATTGAGTATGAGAGTTTATCAAATTTTGAAATGTTATTAGAGGGTGATTGTAAAAATTACACTATAAATTATTGTTGGTGATGAAAATATTTAAACGATTAAGATTTTAATATTCTTGTTAAGTTTTATAGAGAAAGGAAAATTATATTAACCTGAATTTTACATAAAATAAGTAGAAAAAGTCTTTTTATTAATATGTTGGTTTCTAAAATAAAATACTACAGAATAAGGTTTTCATGGAACATACTGCCGAATTATTTTGTAGAAGGGTATAAATAATTCTGTGTAAATATAGTATTTAAAATACTTGATTACTTGCTCTTTAAACATGATATGAAACGATTCATGACAGCATTTCAGTTCTAAAAAGCTTTGTTGCACAAACTACTCTGTAATGGCTTATTCAGAAATATAATACTCAAATGAATAAGCCTGCACCTAAAATCTATCGTACAATCAATTGGTTCTCCTACAACCAACCTTTAATCAATCGAGGAAATATCACCATTTGGTTTGATTCCAACACACAATGGTATGCCGAATCAAAAGGCAAACATAAGCGGTGTCAAATCTACCAAGATACAGCGATTCAATGCTGTTTAATGATGAAAGTTCTATTTCGCTTAACTCTACGAATAGAACATATTGATTCAAAATTAAAGACCTTTCCCATTATGCTTTAGTGATATAGAAATAGGTGTAAAAGATTTGGTTTAAGAATGAATCTAATAGCTGGATTTATAAATTGGAAGTTAAAAAAACGACTTTCGCAAGAAGTATTTTTTATAAAATGTAACATTACAAAAAATCATTCATTTATTTGAAAAAAAATCATTTTATTTTTAGTGACCATAAACATACTATCTACTTGTTGATGTGATAGTTATCACAAAAAACAATAAAATGTTTAATTGGTTTGTTATTTGAGTCTTTTAAACAAAACTACAAGTGAGGTCAATAATTTCTTTTTTGAAATAGGAATTATTGACCAATTAGAAATAATGTATAAAGGGTTCTTTATTATGAAACTAGGTCAACTAAGCTTTGCAATTTTATCTACATTGATTGTAGCTACTTCTGCTTCAGCAGAAACAGTAAATGGTGGTACTGTTCATTTTGTTGGTGAGCTGGTAAATGCTACTTGTGCAGTTAGTACTGAGTCAGCAAATCAGACAGTAGAATTAGGGCAATACCGTACTGCAACTTTGGATGTTGCTGATAAGAAAACAACACCAATTCCATTTCAAATCAAATTGGTAGATTGTGAGGCTGGTACAACTAAAGCTGCTTCAATTGCATTCTCTGGACAAACTACTACTGATACGTTGTTAGCTGTTTCAGCTGCTGGAGGTAACTCAACTGCGGCACAAAATGTAGGTATTCAGATTTCTGATAGTGCTTCTCAAGTTTTAAAACTTGATGGTACTGGTTTTTCTACGCCTAAGGCATTACTTGCTGGCGACAACACATTAGATTTTAGTGCACGTTATGTAGCAACAGGTACAGCTTCAGCGGGTCGTGCTGATGCTGATGCTACATTTGTTGTTAAATACGAATAAGCTAACTTTAATCTAATTACCTTAATTGGATGAGTATCTGAAATGAGCCTAAAGAATATATTAATTAATTGTATTGTTGTTGCTGGGGCTTTAAATGCTTTTGAAACCTATGCTGAGAGTTATGTATTTGGTGGTCGGGCTCATTTTCAGGGTGCTTTGGTAAACCAAGGTTGTTTAATGTTGGTGCACGCTGAAAATATTAGATTAATTCACTTTAATCGTAAATTTAAAGTCTTCCCTACTTCTATTACAGAATGTCCGCAGGATGTCTATCGAAATATTAATGTTTCATTATTAGATAAAGGGCAGCCAGTAGATGGAGGATTTTATTTAAACGTTGACAAAGTAGTTAGTCAAAAAAATGAAAGTTTGACAGATTTTGATTTAGTTAATACACCAGGTGAAGCTGCTCTTTATCTTAATTCGGATTACAAGAGTGAATCTCAAGGTTTATCAGGTATATTAATTTCAGTTTTCTATCCGTAAATAGCTTTGGAATTTATATGAATTTAAATTTATTGAAGAAAAGTTTATTAGGTTTTGTGTTGTTATACACGAATGTGTATTCATATGCTGATAATACTGCTTTGGGTGGAGTTTCATTAGGTGCGACCCGAGTTATTTATCCTATGGACGCAAAACAGGTATCTTTACAAATTTTAAATCATGGTAAAAAAGATCGTTATTTGATTAATTCTTGGGTGGAAAATCGGGCAGAAGAAAAAAGTAAAGATTTTTTGATCACTCCACCTTTGTTTGTTGTTGAGCCAGATTCAGAAAACACACTTAGAATTATAAGTTTAGGTCCTCAATTACCACAGGATCGTGAGTCTGTATATTGGGTGAATGTTAAAGCGATACCTTCTATCGATAAAGAAGCATTAGCTGATAAAAATGTACTCCAAATTGCAGTTTTATCACGCATTAAACTTTTTGTAAGGCCTAAAGGGTTGACAATGAGCCCAGAGGTCGCATTAGGCAAGTTAGTATTTACAAAAAAATCAGATGGGATTGAGGTAGAAAATCAGTCACCTTTTCATATCTCGTTTGTTGAAGTCTATGTGGACAATAAGAGAGTGGAGAATGTGATGGCTGCACCTTTGAGTAAAACTAAAATTGCAAATATCTCAGGTACCAAAATTAGCTATCAAACGGTAAATGATTTTGGTGGTTTGACTCCTAAAGTTGAAATATCACTGAATTAATTATTATGGCTATTATATATATATGGCAATCTGGTGCGCAAAGTACCAGTATGAAAATAAAAAAATTGTCGTACTGTGTAGCAGTGGCGATGGGTTTTTTTGTGGCGACTTCAGAAAATGGGTATGCTGCAGAGAGTTTTAATACTGCATTTTTAACAGATACAATAACAGATACACAAATTTCCGATTTAACAAAATTTGAAAATCCAAATTATCAACTTCCTGGTGTTTATCGGGTTGAAATCTATGCCAATGATGAGTTTATTGCGACTCGTGATATTAATTTTATTGAAAAAACAAATGCACAAAACGTTGTAGAATTGTTTCCGTGCTTAGATATGAAATTCTTAGAAAGTTCTGGGATTGATCAAACTTTATATCCAGCATTATTAGCATCAAAGGATCAGCGTTGTATAGATTTTACTGGAATTATTGAAGGTGCGAGTATCGACTTTCAATTCAGTAAACAAAAATTATTTATTAGCTTGCCACAAGCAGCACTCAAAAATCAAATTCGGGGTTATATTCCGCCAGAGCGTTGGGATGCTGGAATCAATGGTTTATTTGTTAATTATAGGCTATCAGGTTATAGAAATTCATATAATGACAGTAAAAGCTTATTTTTAGGCTTGGATAACGGCTTTAATTTAGGCTCGTGGCAATTTAGGCACTCTAGTAGTTTAAATTATAATTCATCACATGGACGAGATGTGCACGATTGGAATAATTTAAGTACCTATGTGCAAAAAAGTATAATCCCTTTAAAAAGTGAATTGCTTTTGGGGGATGGAAACAGTAGTGGTGACATATTTGATGGTTTTAGTTTTCGAGGGGCACAACTGTCTTCTTCAGCTGCTATGTACCCAGATAGCCAACAAGGTTATGCACCAGTTATCCGGGGTATAGCGAAAAGCAATGCCAAGGTCGTTGTAAAACAAGGCGGATTTACAGTTTATCAGATCAATGTCGCACCTGGTCCTTTTGTGATTGAAGACCTGGGATCAATGACTACCAGTGGCGATCTGCATGTTTTTATTGAAGAAAATGATGGTTCTGTCCAAAGTTATGTAGTTCCATACTCAAGTTTACCTATTTTTCAACGTGAAGGTCGCACTAAATATAGTGTTACTGCCGGGGAGTATCGTAGTGGATTACGTTCTAAGGATAAACCATTCGTTTTTCAAGCAACTTTGGCACATGGATTAAAGAAAGGGTTTTCAGTTTATTCTGGTACTCAGCTTTCTGAAAATTATCACAGCTTTTTATTGGGTATGGGAAGTAATTTAGGGACCTATGGGGCGCTATCATTTGACATCACACATGCAGAAAGTGAATTGATTGATGGTTCAAAGCACGATGGTCAATCATTACGTTTTTTGTATTCAAAATCTCTAATAAATTCAGGAACTACTTTTCAATTATTAGGTTATCGCTATTCGACCCAGGGTTTCTATACTCTGGATGATGTTACCTATAACCGTATGAGTGGCTATAACTATTCAGAAGCCATAAATGGGAATCAAGCTCTAGTTCCTATTATTACAAATTATTATGATTTGAAGAATCCTAAAAAGGGACGATTCGAAGCCAGTATATCTCATTCATTGGGTAAGTATGGCTCAGTCTACCTATCGGGTAATCAACAAACGTATTGGGGAACAGATAATCGAAACGAATGGATGCAGGCTGGGTATGCGGGTTCTTGGAAAGGTTTGAACTTTGGGCTGTCTGCTAGTCGAAATAAAATCACGAAAATAGATCAAAGAGATACAATGTTTACTGTGAATCTATCTTTTCCATTAGATAAAGTACTTCCAAAAGCACCCCTAAGTGAAAGCCCATTTAACAATACATATGCAACACTCTCTACCACGCAAAATTCGAGTGGTAATGAGTCTTATTTGGCAGGTATAAGTGGGACTTTACTTAAAGAACGTAATCTCAGTTATAGCATCAATCAAGGCTATGTCAGTGACCAGGAAAATATTGGTTCAGTCAATGTTAACTATAAAGGCGGCTATGGAACAGTTGGTGCTGGCTATAGTTATGATCGTAATTCTAGTCAGTTTACTGTTAATGCATCAGGAGGAATTTTAGCACACAGCGATGGTATTACTTTCGGTCAGCCTATCAATGGTACTGCAATTTTAGTAAAAGCACCTGGTGCGAAAAATGTCAATATAGAAAATTACCTCGGTGTGAAAACAGATTGGCGGGGTTATGCGATTTTGCCTTATGCAACAGAGTACCGTATGAACCGAGTTGCTTTGGACAGTGATTCATTCAGTAATAATTTAGAAATTAGTAATAACGTCGAGAATGTTGTACCGATCAAAGGTGCTATAGCTAGAGCAAGTTTTAAACCAAGTGTTGGGCTGCGAGCTTTGGTCACACTTACCTATAATGACAAGTTTGTTCCTTATGCGAGCAGTGTGATTGAAACAGGAAGTTCTACTCAGGGGATTGTTGCAGATGATGGGCGTGCCTATTTAACTGGTATGCCAACCAAAGGAACGCTTACCATCAAGTGGGGTGATAAACCTAATGAAAATTGCTCTGCAAAATATGATGTAACAGACATGGACCTAACACGACCTTTGTTACAGTTTGATTTAAAATGTGACTGATATTCAATGAATTGATTTGTATTTTTCAATTTTATGTATTTTAAAATACCACTGTGTAGTAGTAACAGTGAGTGATAAAGGGTGGTATAAACATGAAGCTTTCATTGCGTAAATATAATATAAAACAAACCCAAATATATGGGAGTATATTGCTTTGCTTTTTCTCTAATATGTTTATAACTAAAGCTCAAGCTGAAAGAGATGTAACAGGTTGGTGGCGTGTAGAGGCACAAACTATGTTAGAGGCTAGTTTTGGTACTGTAACTCTTAGTGCCAATCAAAATGTTGCTGGGCAAAGCTTTCCTGTTACTGCTACAGCCGATATTAATGGACAATATTTCTATACACATTGTAAACCAGGAGTATCATTACAAGGTGACAGGGCTACAGTATATACTGATGCTCAATATCCTTCTGATATTGTCTTAACACAGGATGGATGGAATTATATTGAAGCAAATGAGTATTTCTTGGCAGCTATGAAGTTTACTGCTAACAGAGTTCAAAATCGCCCATTACCTTTTAAACATGCAAATATTGGCAATACAACTGAGCAATGTGGCGATTCAGGACCACATGGTGGTGCAACAACTTATTCTATTAGGTTGATAATTCGAAAGCCATTTATTGGTTATAATTATTTTAGAATTCCGATTGCTAAAATTTATACAGGAGATGCAGCTGGAACAGCAATGGATCAGGACGCTGCGCAGAACATAATATTAAGCGGAACAGTCATAGTCCCACAAACTTGTCAAATCAATGTTCCAAATAATATTACTATTGATTTTGGTAAAATTTCAAAAAATGCTTTTACTCAAGCTGGAGCTGGTGGCAAACCAGCAGGTGTAAATGAGCGGACTGAACAATTGGCGATTAAATGTCAAAATGTTACAAATACTGAAGCATTGTTATCGTTAAGACTTGAAACTCAAAATGCCATCGGCGATATGATGGTTTCAAGCGATCCGAATATTGGATTTAAAGTTGCAAATGCGGCCGATAATAAAATTCTTATTCCAAATGATCTGAACAGTACAATTAAATTTAATTATAAACCTGCTCCAAACCCGCCACCTCCTATTTCACTTAAATTTTGGCCTGTAAGCGTAACAGGTCTTCCACCTACGCTAGGGCAATTTAAAGCGGAAGGTTATTTACGTGTTGATTATCAATAAGGGAAGGACTATGAAACTTATATTTCAGATTATTTTATGTACTTATACGCTAGGACTGACTGTATTTACACAAGCAGCTGAAGTAGCTTATACAAATCTTTATTTATCTGGAGAGGTTACAGAAGTCAGTTGTGGTGTGCTTATAGGTGAAAAAGACCAATATATAGAATTAGGTACGCATAATACTAAAAACTTAAAAGTAATAGGGGATAAAACTGAGCCTGTTGTAATTAAGTTTAACTTAAATGGCTGTCCAGCAGCGGGTTCAGTAACGATGACTTTTACTGGAACTAAGGATTTAGAAAATAATGAATTATTAGCATTAGACACAGTTGCTGATAAGGCAACCAATATTGCAATAGAAATCAGTGATAAAAATAAGAAACGGCTTCCATTAGGTGAAAAGAGTGAAAAAATGATAGGGGATGCAAATGGTAATATTTTAGCAGTATTTTATGCGAATTACATCGTTACAAAAAGTTCTAGTACTGCAGGGATAGCGAATTCAAGTACAACTTTTACCATAAATTACGAGTAAAAAGTTAAGATATATTAAGCCTCTTTCATAAATCAAAAAACACTCATCATTTGATGAATAGTTATTCTGCAAAATTTATGATTTTCAATCATAATCAGTGTATGTAATATCTCGACTCAAAAAAGATTTCTGATTCTCAGTTTAAGCGTTATACAGACATATCTTGTTCAACATTTTCTCTCATGGTTGAACAAATGCAAATTCCTTTTAAAGGCAGACCATCCAAACTGCGTCTTGAGGATCAAGTTTTACTCTGTTTAAGTTATTGGAATGAATATTGAATCTTATTTCATGTTGTTACAAGTTACGGTGTATCAGAACCGATAGCTTCCAAAATTGTTCATCAAGTTGAAGATACTTTAATCTATTCAGGATTGTTTAATTTACCTAAGGATATCCCCGAAGGGAAAGGTATAGACTGTAATGTTGTGATCATAGATACAACTGAAATTCCAATTCAAAGACATAAAAAACAGAAGAAAAGCTATAGCGGTAAGAAAAAAGCGTATAAATTTAAGTTACAAGCGATCATTGCTAAAAATATATAATCGAGAAATTAATAAAAGAAGAATAGGGGTTGAACATTTTTTGTATATTAAAGACTTTAAAAATCCTTGCAGAGCATTATCGAAATAGAGTAAAACGACTTGGCTTAATGTTTAATTTGATTGCAGGTATTTATAATTTAGAACAGAGTAAAACGTAAGTTATGAAAGAGGTGTAATTAAGAGTCTAGATCGAAAATTGAAAATATTGGAGTATTTTGAGAAGTGATAATGTAGTTTTTAACCTTACATTATTGATTAAATGTAATTGATTTTAATGATTTAAAGTAATGAACTTATTTTTATCTGCAAGATAAATAACATGAAGAATTTAGTGTGTATTTTTTAATGAAATTTATATATAAATATTTGTTAACAATAGCTTGGATTGTATGAGTCAATAGTGGTTTTTTAACGAAATTAACAAAAAACATATTAATTTTTTTATAACACGAGTATTATAATTAAAAATGACGATGCTTTATTTAAAAAGCCTTATGGTTTATGTTTATTAAAGTATACCCTAGATTAGTTTAAAATTAATATGGAAGACTGAATAATGAAGAAATTATGGTTTTTACCTTTATTGATGATGGTTGGCTGTACAACTTTAGCAACAAATCACAGTAACGATAAAAATGACATTGAAGTCAGTTTTTATAATTTCTTATCAACCAAAAATAGTTCTAATTATGTTGGTGCTTATTGCGTAGGATATAAAGATGGTCAAAACGTAACTAATCCTCAGCAAGAAATCTTAAAAAAATTAACACAGTCCAATCCAAATATTATTCCAGTTTCAGAATGTACTGTTGCCAATGATGTAAGACTTAAAAAGGACAATTCGAAAGCAACATTACTCTTTATCAACACATTAAACTGTGATGATAAGCAGCAATGCATAATTCAAGGTGGCTATTATTTAGGTAATTTAGGTGCGCAAACATCTACATATAAAGCAGTTAAAGTTGATCAAAAATGGTTTTTTACAGTTGCTGATCAAGGGCCTGTTTCTTAAAATCAATGTGTTAATGTTCTTCTAGAATAAGCCAAAAGCTTTATCGGGTGGAGTAGATTATGTTGCACAAAGATTTAAAAGTTAATACGTCCCTAAGCATCTAAAATTTAAGACATAACTTGGCTATGAGGTCTGACTAATTTGGTAAACTTATGCACTACTGCTACACATATGAATTTCATTATCCTGAATTACAAAGTTTCTTGCACTCAGTTTCTCGTCTAGTAATTGACGTTCATATTCTTTACTAAATTGAGAAACAATTGAATATTTTTTTTGTTGCAGAGCTTTCTGCATTTAACCTTAGCCTTACTATTAATCTTGATTTATAGAATTGGGAAAGTAAAAGTGGGTGTTTTAAATTAGTCATGAAAAGCAGGAAGATTAAGGTTCAAAAGTATCACTAAAGTGTAAATATCTAATTTTTTCATAATTTTAATGAATATCATATAAAGCATTGTAAAAGGCATTATTTTTATCAAATAGACTATATGATTCTAGAAGTAGTCTACTTGATAAATGATTGAATAATTTTTGACATTTAGAACGATAGATATTAAAAAAGTAAAAGATTTTATGTATGAGTAGTTTAACTAAAGTTAAACTTCTTAAATTTAAGAAAATTAGCTATTGATAGTCTAATCTCACTGTCGCTTGTGTTTTTACATAACCAGGCGTTGCTGTTGCTGCTGAACGATAATACCCCGCTTTTAATGCTTTAGTAAAAGTAGTCGCAGTTGATCCGACAGGCACTGAATAAAAAGAATTTTGAGCTCCGATTACGAGTGGAATATCTGTAGTAGCATCTCTAAGTTGAACATCTACATTACTGGCATTAACCAAACTCGATTGATTTTTTAAAATCCCATTATTATTGACATTACTTGGTGTATAGCTGTCTTTAATGGTTGCAATTAATACCTTATTGGGCATCGCCGCAGTGCAGTTGATGTTAATATTAAATGGTTGTTCATTACTAGTTTGGTTTGTATTTAAAAATACTGTAGGTACAGGCGCGAGATTAACTGTTTGGTTCGCTATTGTGCAAGTCGGTAAGTTAAAACTTAACTTTAGATCTAAATCATAGTCATCAAAATTCTGTTTTGGACTTCCAGATGGAGGGTTTACACCATTATAATCGTCAAACTTAAAATTTATTCGCCCTAAACGTATTTTAACTGTAGATCCATTCAATGCATTAATTATTGTAGCAGATGGTTTCGTATTATTGATAAACTGAATACCTATATTTGGAAATCGTATATCAGCATTTAGAATTCCAACGTTACTTCTAAAATATGATTCACCATTAATAGTGACAAACTGTCCATTGGTCGTATTGGGATGAACATTGTAATTCGTATTCAAAGTAGTGACATTCACAGCAGCCACATTATTATTATTATCTTTTAAATTAAATGATAGTTTAAGGTTAGAAGATAACCATGCTTTCGCTGCACTAAGATCAGTTGCATTCGCATTAGAACCAGAAACAATGACATTTGTATCTACACCAAAAGGAAAAGAACCTCCCCCTGTAGCTGTTAAATTGGTATTTCCAGAAGCAGCAATAAAATCACTACGTACTGCAACAGGACTATTACAGCCTTGCATACCTCTTACAAAACTTTGATTTGTGATCGTTTCTGTATAACTAAAATTATTGATCGTTCCTGTTGCACGAGCAACAGAAACAGGAGTAGGAAAATTGCAACTTGCTATAGCTGCAAATGCAGATTGCGAAAATATAAAAATAAATGGAGTCGATAACCACAGAAGCTTATTCATGATTTATTTACACTCAGCCTCAATAATATTAATTTTCTTAAACAACTAATTTCTTTCTAACTATTGATAGTCCAATGACACTGTGGCTTGTGTTTTTACATAACCAGGCGTTGCTGTTGCTGTCGAACGATAATATCGGGCTTTTAAAGCTTTAATAAATGTTATTGCCGTTGATTCGGCAGGCACTGAATAAAAAGAACTTTGAGCTCCGATTGCGAGTGGAATATCTGTAGTAGCATCTCTGAGTTGAACATCTACATTACTCGCATTGGCCAAACTCGGTTGGTTTTTTAAGATTCCGTTATTATTGCTATTACTTGGTGTATAACTGTCAGTAATGCTTGCCAGTAAAACCTTATTTGGCATCGCGGCAGTGCAATTAATACTAACATTAAAGGGTTGCTCATTGGCGGTCTGATTATTATTTAAAATAGCTGTCGGCACGGGTGCTAAAGTTACGGTTTGATTCGCTATAGTACAGGTCGGAAAACTAAAATTGAGTTTTAAGTTTTCAATTATTTGAATAGAGCGCGTTGTATAAGCAACGTTTCCAGGTGCATTATAATCAGCATATTTATACGAATATGTACCTAACAGAATTCGTATTGTTGCCCCATTTAAAGCATTGATGATTGCTGCGGATGGTTTGGTCGTATTAATTAGGCTCATATCCAACCCTATACGCGTATCGACACCACCTGTTCCACCACCACCACCATTGAAAAATTGCTCACTTCCATCATTAAATATGGCACCATCTCCTGTGGTAGGTAAAATATTGTAGTTGGTATTCAGTGCGGTAATATCTTTGGCCTTTGATCCATTGTTACTGTTATCGTACATTTTAAACTTAATTTTTAAATTACTGACCAGCCACGCTTTTGCTAGTGTTACGGTTGCTTCATCTGCCAATGAACCCGAGATGCTAATTGTTGACGCAACCCCAAATGGACTACTCCCGGTTAAATCGGTACCGCCTGGCACGGCATGAAAATAACTATTAATTCTAATCGCTGGATTACATCCCCCAAGCATTTGTTGTGGAACTGTACTAGGAAATGTTTGAGTATAACTAAAACTAGAAATGTTACTACTGCTATTGCTATAGAACGCTTGGCTAGGCCGGCTACTACAAGCAGCAAAAACTGATTGCGAAAAAATAAAAAATAATGGAGTCGATAACCAAAGAAATTTATTCATGACTTATTTACACTCCACATCGATAATATTGAAATTTTCTGTATTTTTATGCGTTAGGCGTTTCTGAGAAAGTGGTGCAATTGAACAGCGTTCATTATTGTTTCCTCCCCACACAATTTGCGTAGATTTGAGCAAGGCATCTTGTTGATCTACAATTACCTGACTCGATGCGCCCACCACTCCCAACACATTCCCTTGATCATCTTTTAGCTGACTACCCATAGGTATATTTGAATCAAGAGTATGACGAATACGGAGCAAGATATTGCTCGATGTATTGGCTTTAAACTCAGCCAATTGAGAACTATACTTACGTGGAATCACTTCTGTTTGATTGGATTCTAATGTCACATTCACGGGTAAATCAGCAGGATCAAGACTAATCAGATTTTTACTATATGGTGTGTTATATGGGTAGATTGCATTTCCAAAACGATCGACTTTTACCCCCCATGCATTTGACACAATAGCACCCTTTCCTTTATCAACGTGAACAATTGTGTAGGTATCAGGTAAGGTATTAACTGGCGTCAGACCATAACGATGTGCAACAACAGCACCTTGAGCAGATAATGAATATTGGGTATTGCTTTCATTGGTAGAAAGCGTTGCACCTAAATTCATTGTAGGCAATAGATAATTTACATTACCATTAAACATCGTATCATGTTGGTTATTTATAATACCCGCGCCAAAATTCAACTCATTGTGCGCACCCAAAACACCAGATACATTTAGATTTGAAGTGGTTTGCGAGTTTTGGTCATGTTGGACGCTGGCATTCATTGACAGGTTTTTATTACGCCAGTCTAATGGAATGGTCATAGAAAAATAGGCAGTGTCACCACGATCTCGTGAACGGTCAGAATAATCTGTTCTAGAAAGACCAATGTTATAACTGATTCTGTTCCAGCTATTACCATAACTGAAGTTATATTGATAATAGTCTTGGCTGTCATCCCAATAATTATTTTTTCTTACTGTAAAATTCAAGTTGCCTAATCGAGTATTTGGGAATGATTTAGATAGGCTCACACCCATGTTTTGTTTTAAATTATAGTTATATAAAAAATCATCATATTCTTGATCTGTTAAGCCACCAATATTACGTTGATATAAATGCGATGATATGCTCATATAGCCACGATCATATGCCGCATAATCTGCATAAAAATTCAGATTTTTAGGTAACCAATCATAGCGGTAGTTCAAGCTATATTTTTGCCCATCATAGTCCTTACGATAGAGTTCAGATTCCGTATGTTCAACAAAAGCAGTCAGACCACCCAATAGCGTATTGACAGATAATGAAACTAAACCACTGGTATAATCATCACTCACATTGGTACCTGCACCAATCGTTAAAGCATTGTTGATACCGTAATTAAAACTTCCTTGAAATAATTTATCGTCAGTGGTTTCATGCCGGGTTCTATAACGACCACCCGCGATACTATAATTATAACGACCTTGACGCACTAAGTCATAGTTGCTTTGCATTGCGACATTAAATGTTCTTTTTTCACCACCTGTTTCGATTATCTCAACAGTTAAATCACCAGAAGATGCCGCATTTAAATCACGAATAATAAAAGCACCAGCAGGTACAGTACGTTCATAAATTTTTTGACCACTTTGGTAAATACGTACTAAAGCATTGGTATTGGCAAAGTTTTGAATTACAGGTGCATATTGCCGAGCAGACCACGGTAACATCTCTTGATCTGATGCCAACTGAGCACCGACAATCGGTAAATTATCTAATCGATAGGTGGTCGTATTAAATTGCCCGAGACTTAAACGCGAATTCAAACGGGTGATATCTCTGTACAAAACATTTTGGTCAGAATAATAATGTCCTAAGCCTGAATTTTCAGATTCAAAAGCCCCAGAATGGCGGTAATACCAGCCAGCAACATTTAATCCACCGTTAAGGCCTAAGTATTTACTTTCCCGATCTTCATCTTTGTTATAGTTAAAAGCATATCCAAGAAAAGCAGAATTCACACCTTGCTTAAATAATTTAGGATCGATATAACCCTCCGGACGAGCAACACGTAATGCTTGAGGAATAGATATATCGAGCTTTAACTTAGATAAATCAAAATCATAGTAGGCATCTTCATTCAGCTCTTTAATAGTCCGGCAGGGTTTATTGCTTAAACTTTTACGAAATTCTGCTGTTAGATCAAATTTTTCCAACAATACGTTATCGACACAAAGTACAGCAGAACGTTGACCATCCAAATGATCAAACTTTACTTCGATATTATCCATTGTTTGTTGATTGACAGATAGTTGCACCAAGTATTTACCTGGCGCAATAAAGTTTTTAACCTCAAAATTAGTCAAAGAAACATTACGGTCATTGCCGAATAAGGATGCCGCATTAAAAGTTACAATTTGATTATTCTGTGCGACCAGTTGATTATTGTTTTGTGCAATCAAATGACTATTATCTTGCGCAATTAAATCTGGTTGATTCTCTTCAGCCGATACCTGCACAGCAATTGCAGATAGCAACATCAAACAGAGTTCGCTTTTTTTAAAATTTAGCATGCTAAACAATCCATTAATACTGTTTTATTATTGCATTACGGCTTCGAATTTTTGTACTGCACCTAAATCATTGATAATTTCATAGGTGACTTTTTTTGTTGTTAAATCTGGCTTAAAGTTTTTCAACAAGATATTGCTCGTAAATGGCTCTAACATGATTGCATCCTCACCAGAGCTAAAAGCCTGATTTTTACCACTTTCGACTTGTAAAACTGTGATGTGATAAGGGGTCGGGTTACTGATCATCACATTTTGGGATGTTTGATCTAATTTAAATTGAATACTTTGTTGAGCAACAGTTGGTTTCATTGCCAGTTGATGCGGTCGATAAAATAATTTAACCCTTGTGCGTACTGTAAAAGATAAGTGATTTTTATCTGTTAATTTTGGATCATCTGGTGGAATATCTAAAATATTAAACCAATATATAGATTCACGATCTTTAGCTAATTTAGACGTATCTAAAGGAATAATCCGAATGATCTGACCTTTGTTGGGCTCAATTCTAACCAACGGAGGATTGAGTACAAAAGGAACATCCTCAGCTTTTGGTGTTTTTTTAGGGTCACCAGTATCAATCCATGCTTGTATAAGTGCTGGACTATCATAAATATTTCTGAGTTGAACATTTACACTTTTTGAATTCGAAGGGAGAATTATGCGTGTACCATCTATCGATACACCTGCATGGGCAAGTGGCATAGTGAATAACATACATAAAGCAACTTTTAGAAAACGCATAACTCTCCCCCGAATAATTAAAACAACAATAAATTAGTTATATTGCAATGTATAATTTACAGTTGCTGTCACATTCTGTGCATCAACAGTACCTGATTTGGTAAAGTAACGTGCTTTATAAGTCATTGTAGCTGTGCCTGTACCGTCTCCTGCAAGCCCAGAAATAGCACTTTTTGCTTGTGCGCCCCATGCTTGTGAGTAATCAACTGGTGTGTCTGCATCTGTCAAAATTTGAATAAACACCGGGTTCGTTGATGATGCGCCAGCAGCTTTGTTGACTAAAGCTGTTTTGTCTGTTGAATCATAGTCTGTTGCAGCAGCAGTTTCTAAAAGAAGACCTTTAAGAGCTTTGTTTGTTGCAGCATCACAACCACCAGTACCAGCGCCATTTTTAAGTTGTAAATCAAAGTTTTTTGTACTTGCAGTTGGATTTGCAGCCGTAAACGTAGAGGTAGGGACTGTATCTAAAGTCACAATAATATTTTGACTTCCTGAACCACCAGCACCAGCTCCTGTTAATGTACAGGTACTGTCTGTAACGACACCATTTACTGTAATTGTGCCATCTACAGCAAAAGTATTAGTACAGGCTAGACCTAAAACTAATGCACTTATAGTAGATAAAGTTAAACTTTTCATTCAATAAACCTCTTATGAATTTAATAAAAAAGCAATGAATTATTATTTTGATCACCTATACTTATTAATAAGGCTCACTTAAATCAATAATTCTATATGTGAATATGCTTACAAATTATTTAAACTATCATTCAATTAAATATATAACAATAGTAAAAAATATAAATAGAGAGCTTTTCTCTAAAACAAATGATACATCTATCACATTTTTTTTGTATTACATTTTCTCATGACTTATTATTACTTTTTTTCATAATTGTTTGATAAGATCTGGCGATTTGTTAAAGTGATGTATTTTTAATTAATATGGAAAAGCATTATTAATATTTTTAAATGGTTAAGTTTTGTTAAATTTTAGTGGAATCTTTAGATGGATAATATAAGCATTTTTACAACTTTATATTTTAATTAAACTTAAAAATATAATCATTGAGATGATGTTTAGTATTCAATGAAAGCTTATATAATTTAATTTATTACTACTAAGCTATGTAATCACGAAAGAAAAGTGATTGATGTCTAAACTAGCTTTGTTGCATAAAAATTAAAAAAAGCACTACACTAAGCAATTCTGATTAAAGTAAAAACTAGGGGAGGGTACCTAACTTAGCGAATTTATAAATGGATTCTAACTGTATACGAATCTCATTAACATTGATTTGTAAACTTCTACACTTCGTTTATTGTACAATAATTTGATACAATTGATTTTTGAATCTACTTATCTTCGGTGATACTAGCCAGATAAATTTTCCAAGTTTTTTCTAGCTATCTTTTTTATATTCTTAATAATGCATTTCTATGCGTTAACTTTAGATTTTTAACCTTCCAAAGTTTTGTATAGTTTAATGGTTTTATAGTTGAATAAGTACATGCAATTGTCGATCTGAAATTACTTTTCTGTAGTATGTGATGTCATAAGCCCTATCTGTATAGGTAAAATCAATCTGTTCATTTGGTCGAATTTCATCAAGTAAAGCCATAAAAGCTTGCGAATCGCTGACATTGCTCTTAGTCAACTGTAAAGCCCGTATTTTCAGAATTTTAGCATATATACTTATATGAGGTTTATTTCATTGCTGACGATATTTTGGCTAATGTTTTTTTTCTTTGATTTTCCTTAACCTAGAATTTCAGGCCAATAGAGTTCACGAGTAGATGAAGTTCATCACTTTTTCCTATAGGTAATAATTATATCAATAAGCTTTTGTATTCACCAATCTAACCCAAAAAAGTCAAATCAGGCTCTAAACAAAGCAGATAATCATGCGTAAAAAGAGCACAAAAATAGAGATATGATCATGGGGAAGTGTTGAATAGTATTATCGGAATAAGTTTGATTTCTCCATTATTTACCTTGTAGCTGTCATATCATTGAGTGGTAGAATTAAAGCAAATCGAAATCTTCATGCTTTTTAATATGTTTAAACTATAAAGAACTATACATTGTATCGTAATTTTTAGGTGTAAGCTTTTTCATTCAGAGATTGTATTATTGAATGATACCCCAAGGATAAGTTTGTGAAACAAAGGTGTCGTTAGTTAATTTTGGGTAAACCAGAAAATCTTAAACATAAATATATCTAAAATAACTTATATAATTTACATTTACAGACCTAGTAGTATTTTTTTAGTTTTTTGCATTTCTGATCGAAACCATTCTTCAAAAATAATTTTTCTATAATCCTCTTCAAATGGCTGTGATGATAGAAGGTAATAAGATGAACCATCAAAAAAAGGTTTTGATAAAGTTCTTAAAAAATTGTTTTGTAATTCTTTTTCAATCATGAAACCAGAAACAATTGTTGAACCTAATCCTGATAAGCAACCTTCGATACAAAGATAAAAGTGATCCAGTTCTTTTTGTTTTAAATTCATAATTTGTTGTCTTATCGAATGAATATTTAAAAGATTATTCCTAAAGTTAGCTCTAGATTTTGATATTAAAATTCTATCATTATTTTTAAACTCTGAATTACAAACGAAAAACATTATTTCATCAATAATTTTCTTACTAAAGTAAGATTCAGTTGATGAGAAATTATTACGACGTAAAGCTAAGTCAAACATTTGTGCATTAAGATCTTCAGTGCAACTTGTAATCAATTTTATTTGGAAATCATAACTAAGGTTATTGAACTGATTTAATCTTGGTATTAACCATTTCATACAAATCGTGGGTTCACAAGAAATGATTAAGCTGTTATCAAACAAAGCTTTACTATTTAATTTCACTAAGCATTTATCAAGCTGTGTAAAGATTTCTTTACACTGATTGAAGAGAAATAAACCATCACTTGTCAATTCTAGAGTATTTCCAATTCTATTAAATAAGGTCACATTTAATGATTCTTCTAGATTTTTAAGTTGCTTGCTAACAGCGGCTTGTGTGACTAAAAGTTTTTTTGATGCAGTTGTAACACTACCATTTAAGGCAACATAATAAAAAAACTTAAAAGAGTTGAGTGAGAATCTTTCAAACATTACTATATCCTTATATAATATGCAAAAAAAAATCTATAATTTTTTAACCAATTTTAGTTGAAAATTATACTAGAGAAATTAACCAATCACGAACTTTTTGAATGTTTTTATTGTTTAAAAATGCTTTATGATAAACTATATAAAAGCCTGATTCTCTAATAAGTTTTGTAGAAAATGCATAAGCTAAATTGATTTGCTTCGATTTCTTTTTTAACAAAAATATGAATGGCGTATTGCTATTCCTTGTTCACTTAACGCAGCGTCGATTGCTAATGATGTTTGGTTAAAATATATATCCTTTTGTCTATTGAATTTTTTAAGTTCAATAAATCTAAATAGTCTGGCCATATTTTTAATAAATCATGTAAAAAGATTATAGTGTTTTAAATTTTCCATTTCATCAGGTTTTCCATATTTAGCTATTAATTTAGGACTCACCACACTAATAAAGTTATCCATTATTAATAACAAAAATGAAAAATCAGTATCAAAAGGTGGAGAAACGTAACGTATAGCTATATCAACTAAATATTATTTAAAATTAACAATTTATCTTGTGGAGTGTATTTGAAGATTAATATTATTATGATTGTTAGAAAATTTGCGTAACTTAGGTATAAGCCACTTAGAAGCAAGTGTAGGAGGAGCACTTAAAGTAATATTGATTGTGTTGAAAGCATTATGAATACATTTTGCATAATATTCACCATCTTTAGTTAAATTAATTCTTTCAAATTTTTATAAAATAAATGTGTTTGTAGTTCATGTTCTAAAAAATTAATCTGATTCTCAACAGCAAAAGCTGTAAGCCCTAATTCTTCGCCTGCAATCGCAATATCTAGATGTCTACTAACAACATCAAAGATTCACAACGAATTTTAAGACAGAAGTGAGTTCATATATTTACTCATAAAATAAAATTTTGAAAAAGTTATAGAAGTTGATTTCTATCATATTAATTTTATTTGATTGATAGAAGTCACAAGAATAAGGTTTACATTGTTATTTGTTGTAGCTTCTTTAACAAATGAAGTTTCGGACAATTGTTCCGTTTTTTATCGGGGATCTTCGTTGAAGTAGAAATAATTTATTAGATTTTTGTGAAAACTCTATTAAGCTCATCTGCATTTCTACAATATTACTTTCAGTTAATTCTGCCTTTGCTGCCCGAGGAACACTGAATGATTATACTGTACATTTTGTTGGTGAGCTTGTACATGAGCATGTGCAGCGATTACAGATTCTGCTGATCAAACTGATACCTTAAGTCAATATGATACAGCAAGTATTTCTAATTGTGGTTCTAAAATAGCTCAAGTTCCATTTCAAATCTGTAGAGTGTGAACCTGCTGTTTTAACTACTTTGGTGGTTGAATTTAATGATAAATCAGCTATTAGCAATGCAAATTTTATTGCTGTTTTTGCAAATGGTTCAAACTATACTGTTGAAAGTAATGTAGAATTGAAATTTCAGATAGCTCTTATAAAAAATCCATCCATTTGATTTAGCAATTTTCTCTACTCTAAATTTAATTGACGGTGAGGATTCACTTGATTATAGTACTCGTTATGTAGCAGTTGTAGTCGGTGCTACGGCTGGTCAAGCTAATGCAACATTAATCATGACAAAGATGTCTTGAAAAGTTAATTTTATCTAACTAAAATTTTCTTGCAGCCTCAGAATGTATTATTACAGATGATGCCAGACTCAGGAAAATAATTAAGCAATTCTATTTTTTTAATAATTCATTGAATTGTAATGATAATCAACAATATAAAACTCAAAATGCATATTATTTAGAGAGTCTTGGATTATAGGCATGTTTATATAAGGCTATAAGGATTAATAAAAAATGGTAAAGAGATCCAATCCCTTATTTTTAGATTTATTGAGACTAATTAAATAATTTAAATGTTAATTTGATATATTAAGTTATTGTTTTGATGTTTTTTGAAAGAAGATATTTTCTTCTCTTCAGAGAAAGCAAATATCAATTTCCATATGTTTTATTCGCATATAATTGATAATATATTTCTTAAATCAGAGTTTAAAATTATTCAATAATGCCAAATTTTTCAAGTAGATTTTTTTTTGTTAATTGCATTTCCTTGGTTAACCAATCCTTAAAAATAATCTTACGGTTATCTTCTTCGAAAGGGGTAGGTGAAAGTAAATAATAAGATGAATCATCAGCATTTAAATATTTTATAACTTGAATAAAACTATGATTCATCTCATGTTCTACCATAAAGCCAGATACAGCAGTTTGACCTAAACCAGATATGCAAGCTTCTATACAAAGATAAAAATGATCAAGTTCTATAGTTGTTAAATTTGAAAATTCAGGAAATTTGTTTGCTAAATAGCTTTTGAATTTCGGGCGAGATGTACTTAATAGCAAATTGGAAGAATTTTTTTGATTACTCCCTACCATAAACATGAATTCATCTACAATTTTTGTATTAAAAATATGATCACCCCAAACAAAATCATTTCTTCTAATTGCTAAATCGATATTTTGATTTTGAAAAATGAGAGGTCCTCCTCCTGTTAAAAGTGTTATCTCAAAGCCTAAATTTAAATCATTAAACTTCATCATTCTAGGTATTAACCATTTCATTGAAATGGTGGGTTCACATGAAAGTACCAAATTATTATTTCTATATTGTTGCTGGTTTATACTAAGTATGCATTGGTCAAGTTGGTTAAAAATATTTTGGCAACAATCTAGTAGAATTTTCCCTTCATCTGTTAAGATTAAAGTCTTACTAACACGTTTAAACAAAGTGATGTTCAAAAGCTCTTCTAAATTTTTAATTTGTCGGCTTACAGCACTCTGTGTAACATACAGCCGTTCAGCTGCATTAGTTACGCTCTCTTCTGTAGCAACATAGTAAAAAAACTTTAATGAATTAAGTGATAATCTTTCTATCATTGTAAGAACTCTTGTAATCCATATATTTGATGTAACCACTATTGTATTCTATAAATTAATTTATATCATTACTTTCGTAGTTACATTAATATAATTTTATTAAGAGATAACTTAAATAATCTGCTTACATGCACACTTTCCATACATGTTATACAAAAATAAAGCCGGTGCTTCTTGCAAGAACACTTGACTTTGATCTATAAAGTATGTATCCATATTGCTATCTAAAATCATTAAAAATTTATTTTGTCTATCAATTACAGTACCCTTAATTGTTTTGTTTAAATAATTAAAATTTTTATCAAAAAAAGGAACAGTAAAAAAAACTTTTGCTCCAATTTTTATTTTCCACTTTGAATATTCTATTAAAAGCCCGCACTGTTTACATGTCCATTTTTTATTTTTAAATGAAATTTTTGGTTTAAACATATTTGTCTCCTTATACTAATTATTTCACATGTTTTATTTTTAATAAAATGAGAAATATTTTATTTAAAGTATGATTTTTTGGAATGATAATATTCAGTCTTTTATGTTTGAATACTTCTCTAAATTTGTTTTAGATTTATTAATTTCTTCACTTAACCAATTTCTGAAAGCAATTTTTCTATAATCTTCTTCGAAAGGAGAATGAGATAAAAGGAAATATGAAGAGCCATCGTGAAATGGCTCAATAATTGGTTCTAAGGTGTTTTCATTTAATTCATTTTCTATCATATATCCAGAAACGAAGGTAGAGCCCAATCCAGATAATGAAGCTTGAATACATAAATAAAAATGATCTAACTCTTTATAATGAATAGCATTAATTGTATTATTTCTTAGTTTTTCTTTAATGAAATTACTCCAAATTTTCGGTCTAGAAGACGATATTAATACAGTGTTACCATTATAAATTGGGACTTTAACAAAGAAGACCATTTCGTCTGCTAATTTGAAATAATGGATATGATCTTTCTTGTTAAAATCATTTCTTTTGATAAATAAATCAATGTTGTTGTATTCTATTGATTTTTCATCTGTTATTAGTTTTATTTTAAACGAACTGTTGAATTTGTTTATTCTAGGTATAAGCCATTTTAAACATAATGTTGGTTCGCATAAAACAATGAGATCTTTTATGTTGGATTCTCGTTTATTTAATTTTATAAGGCACTCATCTATATCTTGGAAGATATTTTGGCAACAATTGAGTAAAAAAGTTCCTTCATTAGTGAGTTCAATGACATTGCCTTTCCTGATAAATAGAATTGTATTTAACGAGTTTTCTAATTTTTTAATTTGACGACTTACAGCTCCCTGAGTTACACCCAGTTTTTCAGAAGCAGTAGTTACACTTTCATATGTAGCTACATAAAAGAAGAACTTGACCGAATTTAATGAAATTCTTTTTTTTGACATTTGAAACCTTACTAATTTTTGTAAAATAAACTCTATTGCTAGTCGGTGAAAACTTTTTGCTATATATATTGTATATTTTTATTAATAGAATTAACTTGATTATTACTCATGAATTTGATTGAGAAAAAGTAATGAATTTTTTTAATATTTGATATTATTTTAATTTTATTTATTTAGTTGATTGTTTTTTATAAAGTTGTATAAACTGTGATAATAGTAATTTATTGTTTATTAAATGAAGGTTTTCTGCACATACATAGCTTTTGTTACTAATAATTAGATCAAGATATATGTTGTATTTTTCAATATCCAATAAAAAATAAAGATATATATATCAATACGATAATGATCTTAAAAAATTGTTTTTGTTACATAAAAATATAAATAAATTTACTAAAATTTTTGTTTCACATTAGAGTGTTGATATTCTTTATGCTATTAGCCTTAGCTTAATATGCTATAAATTACAATTCTAAAGATATGACAGAAAAGAAGGATTTAAATATTTGTAAATGTTATGCATACAATCGAGTTAGTTCTAACAACAATAAGTAAAAGAAAATTGATCAAATCAAAAAATTTCCAAATTTTAAATATATCAATGTTTTACAATTTAAGAGATTTTCAGTATTGCCCCTATAATCTATATTAAAAATTTCTCTAATACACTCTTTAAATTAAAACTATAAGGTACAAAATTTATGTAGCTATAAAGATAGTTTTCCTGGAAATTAAGGTTGATTTGATAGTAAGTAATGAATGAGACGCATTATATTAAAATTGTTAAATTTGTTTGCATTTTTATATAAAAAATGATGTTTGTGAAAAATGATAGTTATGTTGTGACTTTCACCAAAACCAATTCATCCATATTATAAAGTAAAGAAAGCTTAATCTTTAGGCCGCATAAAATATTTTTCCCTAATTTTGATTTTCGTTAAATATTGTTTTGTTAATATTATATTTATAAAAATTAATTAGATAAATTTATTTTAAAATTGTGCTAACTGGAAATCTTGTACGGAATTAAAAGTTCAATTGTGCTTTAAGGAACTATAAAAAAAATCTATTCAAAAAAATCATGAAAATCCATGCGTAAAAGTCATTATTCAAAACAAACATTTACTAATATTTTTATTCTCAGTAAGTCTGTTGCCTAAATTTTACTTTAGATTGAATGACAACTCATATGTTAAGGATTGATATTATGCTACCACCTAAATTGAAAATATTACTTTTGAGCTTTTCTTGTTTTTGCATAACGAATAGCGCGTGTTTTGCAACAGATATCTCTTTAGCTTCCTCACCTCGTCAGGTGCAGGGCGTTACTTTAAATACCCTTTTTGATCCAGGTAAAACGAGATATTCGTTTTTACATATGCAGGAATTTCTACCATCCATAACAATTTATCGTGGTGACAAACCTGTCATACCTTTATTGCAATCTAGACAAAAATTGGGCAATGTTGAGTTTAGCTATATACAACCCTCAACAAAAAAAGTTGTAAACAGTAATCTTGAAAAAATGCTCTTAGCAAGCAATACAGATGGGCTTGTGGTACTAAAAAATGGCCAAATTGTTGCCGAACGATATTTTAATGGTCAAGATGCAACCACTCGCCATCAAATGAACTCGGTCAGTAAATCAATTTTCGGTTCTATCACTGCAAGTTTAATTGCTGAAGGAAAACTTAAACGAGATGCAAAAGTATCTGAATACATCCCTGAACTCAAAGATTCAGCATTTGGTGACGCAACAGTGGATCAAGTGATGAATATGACCGTTGGGGTAAAGTACTCTGAAGACTATTTATCACCTGATTCTGAAATTGCCCGATATATTAAGAATATGGGATTAAGACCTGGATCTTCCCCTTATAACGACAAGTTAGGTATTCGAAGTTTTTTAACTGAACTAAAAAAAGAACAACAACATGGAACGACCTTTTTATATGCAACACCTGTTACGGATGTTGTGTGTTGGTTAGCTGAAAGAGCATCTGGTCAATCTCCTTCAAAACTACTTGAAGAACGTGTATGGCAAAAAATGGGAATGGAGCGGGATGCTTATGTTTTAGTAGATCCTCAAGGAACTCCAAGCTGTGGTGCAGGAGTAAATGCAACTGCACGAGATTTAGCTCGTTTTGGTCAAATGTTGTTACAGAAAGGTAAATTTAATCATCAGCAAATTTTACCTTCTCAAGTGGTTGAACATATTACTAAAGGTGGTGATCCTATCGCCTATAAAAATAGCGTGTATGTTAAAGGCGGAGCTATCACACCTGAGGGCTCGAGTTATGTGGACCAGTTTTGGTTCTTTAATTATCCTGAAAAGTCATATAGCGCTTGGGGGATTTATGGTCAATTTATATACGTTGATCCTAAAAACAATGTCGTGATTGTCCAACAGTCAAGCCAAAACTTACCTGAAGATCATGATATTGAAGCACAAACACTAGCCGCATTTCGCGCAATTGCAGCTTCACTAAAATAGTCCAATAATATTGATAAAACATCATTAGAGAATCAATTGACTCTTGATTCCCTAATGGTGAAACAAACACGGATGTGTATATGAACATTAAAACAAATTTCTTAGGGCTAGCGATACTCTTTTTTAGTAGTTCCTCGTTTGCAATTGATCTAAGTATCGGAGATCCAAAGAGCACCCAAGGTCAAATCAAACTATCAGGGATTGTTCTTTCTAACTATGTGCATAAAAATTATGACATGCAAATTTATGAAGGTGATCGAAATGATTATTGGGATATCGCAGGAATTCAACTAGCTTTAAATTATGATAATCCTAATTGGGAAGGATATATCCAAACACGATGTTATCAATACGATCGTATGTGTGAAGCTTTATTTCTACGAGATGCTTGGCTCGGCTATAAAATTTCTGAACATCAAAAAATAAGTGCTGGTTTACAACCAGTAGATTTTGGTTTTGGTCGCTTATGGGGATCTAGCTATTACGAAACTATTTTGAATACGGTTGGACTGGAAGACATCAATAACCTAGGATTAAAATATCAATATAATGATGGTCAAAATAATTTCACATTTGGTTTTTACCCAAGAGATGGCGGGGATTATAAAGGAACATCTAAAGATGCTAGCCGTTATTCTGGAAATTTTGTTACTGCCGATGATCTAACAAGTGGGACGAATATAAAGGAAAAAAACATGTTTGTTACTCGAGCATCGAAAAAAGTAATCCTCAATAAAGATCAAAGTTTATCTACTGAACTCGGTGGTTCAGCTTGGTACTCAAAACTAGAAAATAAAAAAACACATCTTGATGGAGATCGTAATGCCTGGAATATCTTTGCTAATACTCAATATAAAGGGTGGCAATGGTCAGTTATTGCAGGTGAACAAAATATAGATAATGCCGATACACTCATGCCAAATGAATCCACAATTGGTGCTTTTGACTATTCATATCAAGTTGCCAATAAAGGTAAGTATGTAGCAAATGAGATTAACTACAGTTTTCAAGAACCCGTTTATAAACTTGAGAATTTTAGACCATATCTGACCTATAGCAGATTTATAAAAGATAAAGCTGACTATATCGATTCAGAGCGCCTTACTGCGGGGCTTTATTTCAGTTACAAATCTATTGGTTTTCAAGGCGAATATATTTTTAGTCGCAATGATCCGATGTTGGGTGGTA
The DNA here is from genome assembly GCF_059422385.1 of Acinetobacter sp. GW821-FHT01E09. Classification (NCBI taxonomy): domain Bacteria; kingdom Pseudomonadati; phylum Pseudomonadota; class Gammaproteobacteria; order Moraxellales; family Moraxellaceae; genus Acinetobacter; species Acinetobacter sp. GW821-FHT01E09. The sequence continues at coordinate 3,116,404 of NZ_JBWKWU010000001.1, read as the reverse complement.
GCGCTAATGGCTTAGCACAAGGCGATAGTAAACAATGGAATCAAATGCTCTATATTTTGCTAGGTTATTACTTTTAATTTTTTTATGATTAACTAAATTTTATAGTTAATCATAAATAGACCGAATTAATCTTATATTGATATGGTAGATGATTACAAATATTATCTATTTTTCATCCTTAAATCACAATTATTTATAAAGGTGAGTAACTTGAATAATTTAAATTTTCCTATAAGTTGTCTAGTAGAAAATTATGCTGTACTTTACGCAGATCAAAAGGCAATGAGTGTGGTATCGGCAACTGGGCAATCAGCTACTTTAACTTTTAAAGAAATAAATGACTTAGCAAACAGAATTGCAAGTTTTTTACAAAATACAATGAGACTAGTACAAGGTGATGTTGTAGCTTTAAAAATGTACAACCATTTACATTATCCGGCTTTTGCACTTGCATGCTGGAAAATTGGTTTGGTAATTACTAATATTAACCCTCTATATACAGCTAGAGAACTTACGCATCAGCTAAAAGACAGTCAAGCAAAAGTATTGGTAACAACTAGCTCATTACTCGATACTTTCAATAAAGCAATATTAAACCATCAAGAATTAAGTAAGTTGGATATAATTTTGACTAATATGGATGACTTCTTTGAGCAGCCTATTCACATATCCGATCAAATAAGTTGTATACAGAATGAACAGGGAAATCAAGTATATTCATTCAAAGAGATTCTTAGCAGTAATAACGATAATTATGTTGAGAATTTTTTTGAAGTAGCACTATATCAATATACAGGAGGAACTACGGGTGTAAGTAAAGCTGCAATTCTGACCCACTCTAATATTAATCATGCAGTTGATGCATTAATAAACCATTTTACAAGTAACAATATAATATTTGAAGAACAAGATCAAACGATCACTGCTGTACCGCTTTATCATATTTTGGGTTTCTGTGTTGCAATGCTTACATTCATTAAAGCTAAAGTTCATAATGTGCTCATTCCTGTTGCTCGTCCTTTAAGTAATTTAAAATATGCGTTTGATCAATTTGATATTAGTTGGATGATCGGTGTTGAAACATTATTTGCTGGATTATTGTATGAAGAGTGGTTTATTAATGGTCCTAAAAAAATAAAATGCGCACTCTCTGGTGGTACTGCAATGAGATCTGCAACTTATGAAAAATGGATTGAAAAGATCAGCCCAATGGTTGAAGGTTATGGTATGACAGAGGCAGCAGGTACAATCACACTTCAACCTTTATCTGGAAATAGACCTCTAAATTCTGTTGGAAAACCACTTCAAGGTATGGAAGTCAGAATTGTAAATGAGAATAGCGAAAGCATGAAAACGAATGAAATCGGCGAAATTTTGATTCGTGGGCCACAAGTAATGCAAGGTTATTTAAATAAACCTGAGGAAAATGCATTTGCTTTTATTGATGGGTGGCTATGTACTGGAGATATTGGTAAATTAGATAATGAGGGTTACCTATATATTATGGATAGAAAAAAAGACATGATTCTTGTCTCAGGCTTTAATGTTTTCCCAAATGAAATTGAAGGTGTTTTGTCATGCCATAAAAATGTGATTGAAGTTGCAGTTGTAGGGAAAGTGGATGACAAGACAGGAGAGGCAATCCACGCTTATATAGTATTAAGTAAGAATATTACTAAAGAAGAATTAACTCAGTATTGTCGTGAGAATTTAACCGCTTATAAAGTTCCAAAACACTTTCACATTGTAAATGAACTTCCTAAAAATACTGTTGGAAAAGTTTTACGCTTTGAATTAAAAAACGACTAAAAAATTTTAAATAAAGAAATAAATATATTTGTAAAGCATGCCTTATTGAAATTACCTTCATAGGATTATTTTAGTTTTTAGGCGTGCTTCTGGTTTTTTTAATATTGAATAAATTATATTTTATATTATTCAAGCCTTTAAATAGTGAGTTAGATAATATTATAAACTAGATTTAAAATTTGTAGGAGAGGAAATTTAGGCGGATATGTTAAATACATTTATATTTAAGTAATGAGTTATTTGTGTAACAGAGAGGATGTTTATGTAATTTTGCTTATTTGTTAAAAGTAAATTAATGATATGTTTTATCTACTAAAGCTAGATAAAATTGAAATTTGGATAAATTTTAAAACAAATAAATGGAAAAAATTTAACTTAAATATATTTTTCAGTAAGTTTGTTTAATTTTTTGTTAAATTTATGTATTGAATTTTTTGGTGAGATTTTATAATTATCTAGTGCTTTATTCTTTTAACTAGTTGTATTGAAGTGTATAGTTATTATTAAGCCATATTTTTTAAGAAAATTAATCTATATAATGGTAAGTTATTATAGATTATGGAAATCTTGTTTTTTGGCCCTAGGGTGTATATATGATTGTAACTACTCCTGTAGTCACAGGTAGATTGAAAGAAATTACTGAAGCTATTATTAATGATCCTCATGATCTAATCGAACGATTATATAGAGCCGTAATCAGTGAAAGTCAACTTTATGAAAATTTATCTCCAGTAATTAAGAATGATATTTTTGATTCTTTCAAATATTGGTTAGAACTATGGATAAAAGCAACAATAAAAGGAGAGGGAATATGTAAAGAAGATTTGGAAATATTGGAAATCATTGCACATCGGAGGGTACATCAAAATATTCCAATAGAAGCTTTTTTAAGTGCTTTACGTACGGGTGCAAAAGAGTTATGGAAAGTATATTTAGAGTTAGCTCAACAAGAGAAAGAAATCAAAGATCAAGTTTTATTCTTATTATCTCCTTATTTATTAGATCATTTCGACGTGATAATACGTTCAGTTGAAAAAGCATATTTAGAAGAGCAATATCAGAAATTACGTTGGAAAGAAGCATTACGTCATGAACTTTGTAATCTTATTTTTTCGGGTGTTAATGATATTTTTAAATTTGAGGAGTTATTAGAATCACTGGGTCATGATCCGACTTTAGCTCGCGTAGCAATCGTCATGGATATACAGATAGTTAACTCAAGTCCAATGAGACTTGAAAGTGATCTTGATATTTTATTAAATAAGATTTCAAAGGTTATCAGTGTCGAACAGAGTAGTTTAATTCGGACAATGTATCATTCTCAATTCGCAGTTTGGATTCCGTGTATCAGAGGCGATAATTCTCTCAATACAGATTTACGTATTGCAAAGTTTGCAAAGCAGATATTGAAAGAAGTATCTGAAGTTAAAAAGTTAGGTATCGGGCTCATGGGAAGTGGTCCTAAGGGCTGGTTTCAATCTTTATGCAACGCGGTAAAAGCATTGGATTTTGGTAAACGAGAAGATAAAATTGAAACGGATATTTTTTACTTTTCAGATATTGCGTTACAAGAGGGAGCTCGGCAATTAGATAATGTTCTTCAGTATTTGGAATCTGTGTTAGACCGTTTATCCCATGAGCAAGATTTGTTACGAACACTGGAATGTTTCTTAGAACAAATGTTACGGCGTAAGCAAACAGCATATATTTTAGGTATTCACCCAAATACTTTGAATTATAGGCTTGATCGTATTAAAGAGATCACTGGCGGAAGTTTAGAAGATCCTATTTGGATTGCAAAATTTCAGGTAGCATTAAAATTACGAAAAGAAAGTTTATAAGAGCCTATTTTTTAATTTTTATTGATAAGGCTTTTATTTTTTAAGATGGAAAGGAAGTATATTAACTCCTAATTGAGGGTGAAGACTATTAACTTATTTTAAAACGAACTCTTTAGTGATATTTTTACCTTCTTTCAAAAAGCTTTGTTATGTTCTAAAAAATTCTCATTTAGTTTGCAAATTTCCGATAGAAGGCTTGTAATATATTGGAACTGCCTATTAATTAATTTATATGTTGTCTAAAACCTATAGAGGCTATTACTCTAAAATTCGTATGCTAGACTAATTTTCTATATATAAATATATAAATATATAAAGCTTTATAAATGGTAGAAGGTTGAGGAAAATAAAAAAATTATTAAGTATAACTACTTTTTGTTTGAAAAAATATTTAATTAAAATATCTTAACAACCTGATTTATAATTTTCTCTATGTGTAATATTATTAATTTAATTTATATTTTTTATCGGAAAATATATTAATGATAATATTATTTATATTGATGATTCAAAGTTTTACTATATGTTGATATTTGCTGCTAGATTGTAAGTGGTAATAAAGATTTTAGGTTTTTATCGTTGATGGATATTTTAAGATCGCTTCTAATTACTTGATTTCTATGAATATAATTAAATAAAAAATTTAATTTTTGTGTTGATGAAAGTAAATGTAATACGGGGCTATTGTTTTCTTTGGATTGTTTTAGGTGGATCATAATCTTCTACATGAAAATAATATCTGGTTTTATATGTGGAGAGATTAATATTTTGTATGAAAATTTTCACTTGGAAATGTGAGTAAGATAAAGAAGTATCTGTTGAATATTTTTCCAATTCATTGTAGAGATGTAAGAAAAAATCAAAATTAAATATTTTCTTATTATACTGTGTAAAATTTAATATTTATATTGATTTTTAGTCAACAAAGGTTATTACTTTTTGTTGTATTTTGAAACGATACAATCATAGATAAGAAATTTATAATGAGATTTTTGACTTAATTTATATTTAATTGATTGTTATATTTGGGTAATTTTTAAAGTTGAATTTTATGATTTGTTGGTAGTCACAATAAGAGTATATTTTTTTACAAAGTGGGGTGTTTTTTTATTTTAATTGTTATACATTACTAGTTGTATTATATTTAAATTTGAAAAAAACAAACAAAGGGATTTTAGATATAAAATCAAATATTAGAATTTTTTAGAGTATTAAGTTTACCCATAGAAAATTTACTAATTAAAAATGTGGATTTTATTGAATAAATAGGAAGGTATTATGAGTAATCAATATCATTATAAAAATCTTCAAGATTTTGTCGGTCAAGAGATAGGTGTTTCAAACTGGTTAGAGATTGACCAAGAACGTATTAATGGCTTTGCTAACGCCACAGGGGATCATCAATGGATTCATGTTGATGTCGAACGAGCTAGTGCTGAAAGCCCCTTTAGAACAACTATAGCCCATGGTTTCCTAACATTATCATTACTGGCAAATATGTTGATGGAACTAGGTGCTATTCCTTTAGATGTCAGTCGTGCAATGAATATCGGTGTAAATAATGTACGCTTTCGTAAAGCTGTATGTGTAAATAACCGAGTGCGAGCAAGAGCGACATTGACTTTGGCTGAACCCAAAAGTGATAAGCATATGATGTTGGTTTTTTCATGTTTGTTAGAAGTTGAGCATGATAGTGAACCTGTAGTCTCTGGCGATATAACCGCTATGATATATCGTTAAAAGGAGTTTAAGATGTCTGATTCTAAGAATATAAACTCTGAAGAAATAATTGCGGCTCGTAGTGCAGATGTTATTTTAGGCCCCAATCCAATTGTGGGTTTTCGACCTAAAGATTTAATGCGAGATGGTTGGCGAGCTCTAGGGCTTGTTATGCGAAAGCCTCGGATGACTGCTGGAGTAGCAATTGACTTTGGTAAGGAATTACTCAAAATCTCTCGGGGTGAATCTACCTTACAGCCAACGCCTAAAGATAAGCGTTGGAAAGATCCTGCTTGGCAAGAGAAAAAAGCTTATCATCATTGGCTACAAAGCTATTTAGCATTGACGAATGCAATGTCAGTTTGGGTCGCTCAACAGGATGTAAATGTTCATGATCGTGCTAGATTGAGCTTTATAACTCAATTATTTGGTGATGCTATAGCGCCATCAAATTTCCCATGGCAACCTGAAGCTATACGTAAATTTAAGGAAACCAATGGTCAAAGTGCTCGTAATGGGATTCGTAGTTTAATCCGAGATATACGTGAAAATAAAGGAATGCCAGCACAAGTTGATAAAAGCAGCTTTAAAGTAGGTGGAAACTTGGCCTGTACGGAAGGTGCAGTTATTTTAAAGACTGAACTTATTGAGTTAATTCAATACAAACCCTTAACACCAAATGTCAAAACTATACCGATATTGATTGTACCGCCACAAATCAATAAGTTTTATATTTTTGATCTTAGTCCTGAAAAAAGTTTGGTCCGTGGATTATTAGAGAAAGGATTTCAAGTATTTGTTGTGAGCTGGCGTAATCCTAACGGTGATTTTCGTGATTGGGGGTTAGCTGAATATGCTGCTGCAATTGATATTGCAGTATCAACAGTTTGTGCTTTAACTAAACAAATTAAACTTAATCTAGTCGGTGCATGTGCTGGAGGTACAACACTTGCAAGTTATGTTTCGGCTCGAGCAGTGTCTGGTGATCGACGAGTAGATTCATTGACCTTACTGGTGAATGTGCTAGATATGAACGCCATTGGTGATTCTCCATTGGGTTTATTTGCAAGCCCAGCTGCTATTGAAGCGGCGAAACGTTATTCTCAAGTCAATGGTGTGCTAGATGGAAGAGATATGGCTAATACATTTGCATGGATGCGTCCAAATGATTTGGTCTGGAGTTATTGGGTAAACAATGTTCTGCTTGGTAAAAAACCTCCTGCTTTTGATGTGCTTTATTGGAATAATGATAGTACTAGACTACCTGCACGCCTACACGCAGAGTTTCTAGATATATATCGGACCAATGCCTTAACAAAATCAGGGACTTTACGATTACATGGTGTACCTGTTGATTTAGGTAATGTACGTTGTGATACATATTTAGTTTCAGGGACAACTGATCATATTACGCCATGGAAAGCTTGTTATCGCAGTACTCAGTTATTTAAGGGCAAAAATACTTTTATCTTATCTAACAGTGGTCACATTCAAAGTATTCTTAATCCTATTGGCAATCCTAAAGCAGAGTTCTGGAGTGATGGTAAAATAGGAAATGATCCAGATGTATGGTTAAAGTCTGCAAAGCATTATACAGGAAGTTGGTGGTCACATTGGCATGATTGGCTTGAACGACGTTCTGGTGATGTACGTGTTTCACCAAACAGTTTAGGAAGCGAAGATTATCCAATTCAAGATGCTGCCCCAGGAAGTTATGTTCATGAGTAATGTAAAACTAGAAGTAACTATGAATCACGATATAGAAATTGGTTATGCGGATGTAAATGGGTTAAGGATTCGCTATGCTCAAAATCAATCTGATGGTGAGGCATTATTACTTTGTAACGGGATTGGAGCAAATCTTGAGTTAGCTTTTGACTTTATGACTGCAATGCAGGGACAAAGAGTTATTATATTTGATATTCCAGGTACAGGTGATTCTGAAGGGGATTGTTTTTGGCCTAGTTATGCAGGTTATGCTAGTTACGCAATTGGTTTGCTTGATGCGATCGGCTACAAAGGAAAATTCAGTGTAGCTGGAGTGTCTTGGGGAGGGGCTTTAGCTCAACAAATTGCACATAGCTATTCTCATCTGATATCGCGTATGATTTTGATAGCAACTACATCAGGTGTAACAATGGTTCCTGGGCGTTTATCAGCAATATTTCATATGACGACTCCACAGCGATATTTATCATCAAATTTTATGAAGAGGAATGCAGCTCACATTTATGGTGGAGAGCTACGTGGTCACCCTGAGAACGCAGCAAAAATTTCTAGGCTCACGAAACCACCAACAGTATTGGCATATGTACAACAATTGATTGCAGGCTCAAAGTTTAGTAGCTTACCGTGGTTATGGAGAATACGCTGTCCTGTATTAGTTATGGCTGGAGATGATGATCCAATTGTACGCTTAATTAATGCCCGTATTCTAGTTAGGATATTGCCAAATGCACAATTACATATTATCAAAGGTGGAGGGCATTTGTTTATTCTTATGCAACCTGAACTGACTGCCAAAACTGTTAAGAGTTTTTTAAAAATGGACTGTTCCCAATATCCTAGATATGAGACAGCCTCATTTTGAAGCTGCTTCAAATGCTGCTGGACTTATCCGATCGAGATGCAATTGACGCCTGATTCGATTGTAAAACGCATCTGCATGGGACATTTATCGAGTTTTATAGATTCTCTTTTTAATTGTTTCCTTCTTCAAGCTGCTAAAAAAGGATTCAGCAACGGTATTGTCCCGAGTATGACAAAGTTACTCAGTACTGTTTTTATCGATCTCGGTTAAACGAAATTGGTTTTGATTTTGAAAATGATTTGTTGGTTGCATTAGGTGATTTGGTGGATCGAGGCATTCAAAACATTGAGTGTGTCGAGTTGCTGTAAAAGCCTTGGTTTACGTCTGTTCTTAGCAACTTTATCGAAAAAGCTCACTTTTTAGTGGGCTTTTTGCTTTTCTGCTATACCAAAAGCGTTTATCAGGGTTAAACTTCTACTAAAAATAAAAGGAGATAATAATGAATATTTGCATTGGTGGAGAGCTAAACGGTCAGGTTGCAGAAAAAAAACCAAGTAATGATTATTATCAGCAGTTAATCAAAATTGGTGGAAAGACATATAGGTTTTGGTTTTCAAAAAGTGAAAGTTTTAAGGATTCTTATAGTAGGGCTATGATGCTGGCGAGACAAAATTAAAATTTTTATTTTTCAAAGGCACCTAGATTTAGGTATATTTAAAAATTATTTTTGTTTTCTTTATAATGATTATTAATTACAGTTACAAAAAACTAGGGTATTTTGGGTTTTTTGATTAATATTATTAAGAATTAGTAACAAATATGTGTAGTATATAACCGTGAGCTCTAATTTCAGCGATTAAAAAAATGTCCAACGGCTTTGAATTACACGTATTAACGCAAATTTATGATTTTGTGAACGAAAGATCTAATTTTTTCAAAAAATCAAAGTTAGATCAAATCTTGGATTACTTTGCAACTTTGAACAAGGGGAGTGATTCAGATTTTAAATTTGTTTCACCATACAAAATATATGGAGATTTTGGAGAACATGAGTTTATTAATATTCGACAAGCACCTAATTTCAAAGATAAGAATAAGTTTTTATCTTGGTTAAACATTCAGTTCAATCATCAACAAGAAATTTTGTAGGTAGATTATAAGTGCCTAATAGACGAAAACGAATTAAAAGCGAAACTGGTTGGTCAAATGATCAGGATTGCTTACTTATAGAAAAAGCAAATTTCAGTATGGAAGCTCTATTGGAAATGCTGCCTTATTCGGAAGGTGAAATTAATGGCCGGAAAAAAGAATTGGGAATTTTAAAAAATATAGAGTCAGTTGAAAAGACAAGATACTTATAATTAACATTTGTTTGTATTTAAATAAGATTTTAAGAGAAAGAAAGGCTCAATTAAATGTAAGCTTTATATACCAACCAACTCAATCTCGCGGATATTTTTTAACCTAATTACCATATGTCTGAATTTTATTGATGTAAATCTTATTTATGGTTAATCTTAATTATTACTTAAGTAAAAGTAATAATTTACTATCAAGTAGAGCAAGAGACATAAAGCCCCACTGTGATAAGTGGGGGTTTTACGTATTAGGCCAATCAATAAAAATAGGTTTAGAATCCTATCGTTAAATAGGAAAACATATGAATATTTGTATCGGTGGCCCTTGGCATGGTAGTAGATTGTTGGCGACAAGAGAACATCAAGAGATTTTTAAAATAAATGACAGACCTACTTCAGTTTCAACTATATATATAAAAAAAATAGTTAAAATAAGTGATGAGGTTTGTATTTTTTGGGTATCAACTAAGTTGTCGGATGATGAGGCATTTGAATTAATTAAACCTTATTTGACTATGGTCAAACAAGCAAAGAAAACCATTTAGTTCAAAGACCGCTTAGGGGGGTATTTTTACGTTTAAATTTTATTAAGGTGCTTGTGACGCTGCTCAATTTGTTCAGCTATATAACATAATATATTGATCTATTCTTTAAGTAATCTATTCAATGCCTGAAATCTATAAATATCGTTACACACAAATTAGTATATTTGGGTCTTTACCAACATATAAGGTTTTTACTAAAAGTAAAGGTGATAAGGCAAAATGGGTTTTCGCTGATAATACGTTTATTTATGGAGGTGTTTCAGAATGGGCTTTGATGCATTCAGGTCTAGACACAGGTAAATCAACATGGTCTGATGAGCCTAAATTATTTTTAGAAATTGAAAAAAGAAGATTAATTTTGTATAGAGCCACGCACCCGTATTTTAAAACTGAACCTTTTATTGGATAGGCTTTGGTGACTATTTCACAGTTAAGGAATGTCGGAAGTGAGGGAAAACTAAACCTATTTAGATTTTAACGAGAAGTGAATAAAAAAGCAGTAGGCTAGTAATATTACGTCAGTACCACTGTTTAAAGCATGCTGGCTTAATTTGAGTTGATGAGATATGACGATACGCATTCAACCGCCACATGTGAGAATTAAGTTTGCTACTCATTTCATCTTTAAGATCTGACTCCTTCCGAGAGGTTTTTTAATGCTACCTAAAAAATATTTACCAAATTGATTGAAATTAATATATAACCTGTAAGAATAGCTAAATGATGATTTAAATGAAAACTTTATCCCTGTTTAGTTTTTTCTTAATGATTCTAAGGAACCCCTTTCGAGGGGTTTTTTAATGCCTAGAGGAAAGTGAAAAGGAGGCAATATGACACTTGCAATTGAGCTTCCGAAAGGAAGTGAGCCACTACAAGATGACCACAGTTAGCACAAGAACACTTAAAGTGCTTGAACATTGCCAAAGCTGGTGATTTGGTGGGGTATGCAGATAAGAGTACCTCTTAGAGCATTTGAAAGTGATGGAGTTCAAGAACGTGTTGCTTATCAAGAAGCGCCTACTTATCGTAATTCGAATTTTGTAGGAGCAATTGCTTCAGGGAGTAATGGTACAGTAGGGACTTCGTTTGCCAAAGTACTCCGTGGGAAACTACAAGAAAATGCGATTAAAGACTGTCAAAAAATGGTGGAACTGAATGTAATGTTTGGTTTACTTATCAATAGTCACAATGTGCAACTGTTGCTCAAGCTGAAGGAACAACTAAGCTGTATAGTCGAGTTACAGGTAGAGACATTCAGGAGTGGAGTAGAAAGTTAGATGGCAGAGCAAACGTATTTATGCAATGCCAAAAAGAAGGTGTTCCTAAAGATAGTTGCAAAATCGTATATGAAAATTGTAGTGGACTAATATGATTAAAAGGCTTTGTTGCACAAAGATTTAAAATTAAAGTTCCCCTAGTTATCTAAATTTAAGATACAACTCGGGTATGAGGTTTTCCTAAATCCGTGAATTTATTTAATACTGCTATACGTGCATGAATCTAATTGACCTGACTTTGAAAATGTCTTGCAGTCAGATTATCCCCTAATAATTTGACGCAATGAATCTTGGTTTCAACCAAACTTTGGCGATGAAAGCCAGACCAGTTTCTCCATATAGTCCTGCCCAAATGTTTAACTGTTCGAAGCAGTTCATTGCGTTCTAACGCGCTAATCTTTGTATCTTTCCAAGGTTTAGCATTTTTTCTGGGTGGGATTACTGCATGAGCTTGCCGATCGGAAATCACTTCTCGACATTGTTTCGTATCATAAGCTCCATCAGTATAAACGGAATCAATTGGTTCAGCTGGTGGAATCTGATTAAGTAAATCACCGAGTATCTGGGATTCACTGACGTTGTTTGTAGTGAGCTGAACTGCACGTATTTGCAGGGTTTCAGCATCGATACCAATATGTAATTTACGCCATTGTCGACGATATTCAGGCTGATGTTTCTTACGTTTCCACTCACCTGCACCTAAAAATTTCAAACCAGTAGAGTCAATGAGTAGATGGAGTCCACCACTACTTCTTTGATAGCAAATCGAAATATCTATATGCTTTTGTCTTCTACAAAGGGTGGAGTAATCTGGTGCTGCCCAATCCAAGCCAAAAAGTTGAATGAGACTTTGAATAAAGCCAGTGACCATACGTAAAGACAGACGGAATAATGATTTAATCATTAAACAACATTGGATTGCTGTATCTGAATAGGTTTGATTTCGACCTTGTTTGCCATGCGGTTGTTCATACCACTGAGTATTTGGATCAAACCAAATGGCAATATTTCCACGATTAATGAGAGTTCGGTTGTATGAAGACCAATTAAGAGTACGGTAAACTTTAGGGCGAGGCTTATTCATTTGAACATTATAGTGTGGAATCAGCCTTTAGAGATAGGTTTGTGCAACAAAGCCACTTTATGCCATTATTTCTCGCAAAATTCAGCCCAGTCTGTCATCAAACTTTTACGTTTCTCAAGATATGCGCCTCTTAAATAAGCAGCTTCAACTTCATCAGGCAGTTTATGAGCAAGTACGTGCTCACAGACCTCACGAGGATAGTCAGTTTTATCGGCTGACCAATCACGAAAAGAAGAGCGAAAGCCATGTGTTGTAATGACTCGATTTTGTTTAGAATCAATATAGCCTAAGCCATTTTCTTTAAATTTTTGTTCATGCATACGCTTAATTAAAGCCGTTAGGGACATATCGGAAAGCATGCCACCACCACGAGGTGCAGGGAAAATGTAGCTTTGTGATAGTGTATCCGCCTGAATAGATTTTAATAATTCGATGGCTGGTTCTGATAATGGAACACAATGCTCCTTTTCAGCTTTCATACGTTCTTTCGGAATAGTCCACACTTTATTTCCAAAATCAATTTCTTGCCATTTGGATCCAAAGATTTCACCAGAGCGACAAGCTGTTAAAATTGCAAATTCCAAAGCCTTTGGTGAAATACCATCTTTTTGACGAAGGTGCAGAATAAATTCAGCGACCTGATCATAAGGTAAAGAAGGGTGAGGGCGTGATACCTGTTTTAAATAACCTAAAATAGGTTCAAGATTACCTTTCCATTCAGCAGGGTTATCACCTTCAAAATATTCCATGGCTTTGGCATAATCAAAAATAGTTTCAATACGTCCACGAAGCCGTTTAGCGGTTTCATTTTTCTCAGTCCAAATGGGTTCCAAAACTTTGGCAATATCGACTTTAGTTATTGAGCCAATCACACGATCACCTAAAATAGGGTAGATATAAGTTTCTAATGTAGTTGACCATTGTGCAATATGTTTCTGATTTTTCAATTCACGCGATTTATTCGTAATCACAATTTGAGCACATTCACGAAAAGTACGATCACGAAGTTTTTGAATACGTAAAGCCTGAAGTTGATCTTGCTTTTGTTGGATAGGATCGATTCCATTTCGGATTTGAGCTTTCATTTCTTGAGCTTTGGTTCTCGCTTCAGCTAGGGATACCTCAGGGTATGAACCTAAACCAATATCACGGCGATGGACTTGTTGTTTACCATTTTCATCAAAACGTTGACCTACAACAACACGTAGAACCCAAGCACGAGAGTCATTCACAATACGCAGGTGTAAGCCATCGACACCGCCTACAGCGTGCCTACCATTTTCTTTGATTTTTGCTACACTGAGTGCAGAGAGTTCTTTGGCTTTCTTAGGCATAGGGGTGTTCTTGTCCCACATAATAACCCACATAGAATATTGGAAATGATTGGATTAGGCAAGACGTGGTTGGAATGTTATTTTGTTAAGTTGCTGAAAAATAAATTTATTTTGGATTGGTTTGGACGGTGCAATACAGGTGTTATACGGACACCGCTCCCGCCAAATAAAAAGGGAATCAAACGAATAGTTTGATTCCCTTTTTATTTGGCACAAATTTGGCACTATTCGAAATTTTAGCTGATGACTACTCAAGTCCATTGACGGTGCTACACAACATTTGTCTGCTATTGTATTGATCGCGATCTCAGCGAATAGCGGCATCCAGAGCCATTCCAAACTGGACAAAATATTTTTCCATCGATTTTAGTTGCAGGCTTATTCATATAAGAATCATCGTGCTGAATAAGCCTTTAGAGATAGGTTTGTAATAAAACCGTTTCTAAGCAAAATGCTGCTTTAAAAAGGGTATTACGCATTCTGAATATTGTTCAGGGAAATCTCGATAAATATAAGTATGTTCTGCATCCGCGAAGATTTTAATTTCTACTTGTGTTACATGGTCGAGCCCTACTTTAAGCCGGTGGCCAAACTCGGGTGGGGTATAGATATCTTTTTCTCCATACATTAATAAGATGGGTGGTTGATATTTTACCTGTGTAGATTTTGCTAACGGATTGAGTTCCTGATTAAGTTTTGGTAGCACTGTATTTGATACCTTGAGTATTGCATGAGCGACTGGATAATGTTTCCAGAATTCTGGTAAGGTGGGAAATGCGCCTTCAAATACTGCAATTTTATATGGGTGTCCATCTTTTGCTAATGAGCATAGTCCCCAAGCCGCACCAAATGACGCACCAATTAAACCTACATTTAATTCGGGTGTCCGCTTTTGAGCATATATCCCTGCATGATATACATCATTGGGATAGTCAAATGAGAATCCTTCACTTTCTCCAAAACCATTAGCATCATAAATAAGTACGTTATAGCCATTTTTTAAAAATAGATCCGCATGTCCGTAACGAAGCCAAAATGCTTTAGCCGCTTTTCCCATTGGATGAGCAAGTACTAAAGTTGCTTTTGCTGCTGGTGCACTTTTCCAGTAGCCTGCGAGTGTTTGCTGGCCAGTTAAGGGAATAGTGACAGCCTCCCAGTCTTCTTTAGAAATAGCTTGAGGCCAAATCCAAGGTACTTCGAATCTTCCAAAAAATGGCTTTCGCAGAATTTGGTGAGCAATTTTTTTCATTTTGGTTATCCAATATTTTTCAAAGTTTATAATACATAGTAAAGTTCCTTTTTGGAACTCGTAATTCAAAATGTATTACTTATTGATTTCCTTTATGGAAATTGGATATCGCTCATATTTTTAACCATTTTAATGATACATCGGACTAACATGACGAATACGTTGAAATTAAGAAATGGAATAGATCAATTATCATTTTATTTTTTAATTACATATAGAGCGCAATAGCTATAATTCGAGTTGATAAGCCAAATTACTGAAAATAGATTCTGCAACAAAAAAATTGCCGTGGTTTAAAGTCCAAGAAGTGTTTCTGGTATACAGTTGTTTTGCCTTTATGCAGATTAATAAAGGCAAAATCATCATTTGGGGTATGAACCAGTAAATTATGTTTTTGTTAGTGCTAGTATCCGAGACTACAACCAGAATATACAATACGACAAGGCTGTAAATTTTCACTTAAACAAAACACTAATGCACCTTTTTTAGCCCCATCCTCTGAAAAATCCAGTAAAATTTTTGATTTTTGACCATCATTAATTGGATCAGCTATAGCAACACAGCGATTAGAATAGGTTTTAGATACTTCACATTTTTGTCCGCCATCCTGTTGACACGCTTTTAATGCTTTTGCTTGTGCCTCATCTTTAGATTTAAAATTTCTTGTAAAACCAATTGGACGCCCTTTTAAGCCTTTACTTTTATCCTCTGCAATCGCACCCCATAATGTTTCAATCATAGGATACAAAGTTGGATTTTGATTCGTATATCCACCACTTCCTCCACCTGGAATAGGTGCGCAACCTTGAACACCTTGTCCACCTACAGGATAATAGCCTGAAGGACAATTCCCTTCAGCATGTACATTCTCAATAGTTAAATAAATGATAAAAATAAAGAAAATAGATAAATTAAAAATCTGATTATTTGTCAATATCATTCTATAAACTCCTTTAAAATCATTGCTTAATAATAAGGAAAGCTATGAATTATTCTATATAATTCCTATATTTTAAAATGATAATAAGTTCTTTTGTGTTTTTAAATGTCAGTGCATTCTCGGTAGAAAGGATAGCACCTAAATTTTTTAGTTCCGTCTTTTAATGAAATAATTTAGCGAATTGATGTGGCATTAAAATGAACATTGGCTTTCTTTTTATAGAAAAAATCAAATTGTTCGGAAAACCCCCATTTTGAGTTGATTAAATGAGTAGAACACCAAAGTCCTTATACGGTGATCATATGCTGTAGATCGCTTTATAAATGCTCATATAATTATGGCTGACTAAAATATCATTTTCACGTCACTTTAAAGTTTGGCAAATTATTTTATTGTAAAAGTCAACAAACTTAATCTGAGAGAAACTCATGAAAAATGTACTTAGTCGAAGTGTAACAGCTTTAATCTGTATGGGTGCTTTAATGACCACAGTTCAAACATGGGCACATGAGGATGAAGATAAAGTATTGACTAGAACAGTCGATGAACAGCCAATAGACAAAAAACAAAAGAAATGTGAAAAAAATTGTAAAACAAACATTGATCCTAAAACTCAAACAAATAACTCAACGCAACATCAGCATGGAAACGCTTCAGAAATGTCACAAATGGATCATTCAAAAATGACCAATATGCCTTCTTCAATGAAAGATATGGATCATTCAAATATGGAGATGCCAAACAAAACAAATAAGTGATTCTTTGAGAAAAAAGATGAGTCTATTAGACTCAACACATTTCATTGTGATCTCCAAAAGCTCATCAAAAGATGAGCTTTTTTAAAACATAAAACTTGTGTATGGACTATGCTTATTTTAAAAATGTCATCGCTTAGACATGATATTTGAGTATATTAGAAGAAATTTTCACAAAATAAATGTGTATGCCTGTTCAAGAAACGACTTCTCCACGTATTCCCAAATATATTGCCATTCGAGATGCTATTGCCCATGAGATTGAGTCTGGGCAATGGAGTGCCAATACCAAACTCGCTTCAGAGCGTGTGTTGATGGAACAATTTGCTACCACACGTGTCGCAGTTCGAGAAGCATTATTGGCTTTGGAAATGGACGGTCTCATCTATCGTTTAGATCGCCGTGGTTGGTTTGTTCGTGCACCACGAATTATTTACCGTCCGCAATCGACTAAAAGTTTTAACCAATATGTGACTGAGCAAGGGGGTGTACCAAGTACGGAATTGATTTCTGCGGAATTGCTGCAAGCGACCTCTTGGGATGCAGCACATTTAAAAATTTCGGTGGGTGATGATATTTATTCGATGTGGCGACGTCGTAGTATCAATGGTCGTCCTGCGGTAGTTGAACATTTACGTATCAATGCAAGTTTATTTCCTCAATTCTTAGAACAACAATTAGAAGGTTCTATTACGATATTGATGGCAGAGCATTATCAACGGCAATTGACCCGAGCACATATTAATCTCTATCCAACAGTATTATCAGAACAACAAGCCAAAGCTTTGCATGTCAATGTTGGTAGTATGGGGTTATATATTTGCCGTACCAACTGCGATCAAAATGGAGTAATTACCGATGTTGACCAAGAATATTGGTTACATGATGTACTCGATTTGCATTTTGAAGCGTCATGATAAAGAATTAAAATAATTAATCTGGTTTAAACCAGATTAATTAAATTGTCATAAACTTTTGTTGAAATACAGGCTATCAAGAAGCAGCATTCGTTAGGAATGTCATAATGAGCCCGGATCTAAAACAGCAGCAAAAAAAGCTCCTCGCCATGGGCACAAGTATTTTATTTGCTTGTGTCAGCACGGCATGCACCACGTCTTCAACCTCGAATGATGCTGAGCAAATCACGGTCTATACCGCGGTTGAAGCTGATCAATTAAAGCGTTATCAATGGGAATTACGCAAAGCACATCCTGAATTAAAAGTAAAATGGGTGCGTGATTCGACAGGTGTGATCACCGCAAAATTATTAGCAGAACAAAAGAATCCAC
This sequence comes from Acinetobacter sp. GW821-FHT01E09, assembly GCF_059422385.1. Classification (NCBI taxonomy): domain Bacteria; kingdom Pseudomonadati; phylum Pseudomonadota; class Gammaproteobacteria; order Moraxellales; family Moraxellaceae; genus Acinetobacter; species Acinetobacter sp. GW821-FHT01E09. Next base: position 3,098,674 of record NZ_JBWKWU010000001.1, on the reverse strand, counting down.
AAGCCGATGTGGTGATGGGACTTGCTTTGACCAGTTTATTGGTCATGGAAAAAAAAGACTTATTGCAACCGTATCGCCCGAAGCATGTCGAACAACTTAAAACTGATTTTTATAGCCAAAAAGACATTCCAACATGGACAGGCATGACCGCTTGGGAGTCGGCTGTTTGTGTCAATACTGTTGAATTGGAAAAGAAAAAACTACCAATTCCGCAAACATGGCAAGACCTGACTAAACCAATTTATCAAGGGTTAATCGTGATGCCAAATCCGGCATCGAGTGGTACAGGCTATTTGGATGTGACTGCATGGATGCAAATTTTTGGTGAAAAGCAAGCTTGGCAATATATGCAGGCACTCGATAAAAACATTTCTCAATATGTGCATTCAGGCTCGAAGCCTTGCAAGATGGCGGCTCAGGGTGAAACGGTCATTGGAATTTCGTTTGGTTATCCGGGCTTTAAGTTGAAATCACGTGGTGCGCCTTTAGAAATTGTCTATCCGAAAGAGGGGCTAGGTTGGGAAATGGAAGCCTCAGCCATTGTCAAAGGTACGAAAAAACTCAGCAGTGCAGAGAAGTTTATTGATTGGAGTGTTAGCCAAGCTGCCAATGAAGCTTATGCACAAAACTTTTCAGTGGTGGCACATCAAAATGTTCATAGCAAAAACCAAGACTTCCCAAAAAATCTTGCGCAGCAATTGGTGAAGAATGATTTTTATTGGGCAGCTGAACAGCGTGAATCAATTCTAAAACAATGGTCAGCAAAATTTGAAAAGTAATTGAACCATGTACACAACAAGCTATTCAGAATCAGTTATTCAAAATTAACGATTAAAAACTAGGTGCAGTATGCAAATTCCATCGCATTTACAAAATAGTAGGACAGGGCAAGCCATGCCAAATTCGGCAGGGCATCTGCTCTCAACTTTAAGAACGTTTAAAATGGCAGAATCAAAAACAGTGCTTGAAGTGATGGATATTCAAAAATCTTTTGGTTCAAGCCGTGTCTTGGAACACATTAATCTTGACCTGAAAGCAGGTGAATTTGTTAGCTTTTTAGGTCCATCAGGTTGTGGTAAAACGACATTGCTACGCATCATTGCTGGGCTTGAACAGCCTGATTATGGCAAAGTGATTAAACAACAAATTGAAATTACTCATTTTAATACTGCAAAACGTAAATGTGGCATTGTTTTCCAAAACTATGCACTCTTTCCAAACTTAACAGTGGCGGAAAATATTGCATTTGGTTTGCATAAAAAACACTGGTCAGCGCAAGAGATTCAATTTCGTATCAATGAATTATTAAACTTAATTGAATTGCCCAATATTGCAGAAAAATATCCCAATCAATTGTCAGGTGGTCAGCAACAGCGTGTGGCTTTAGCCCGTGCGATTGCGCCCAATCCTGATGTTTTATTGTTGGATGAACCTTTGTCCGCTTTGGATGCGTTGGTACGTTTAAACCTCCGCCAAAAAATTCGTACCATTCAATGTCAATTAAATTTGCCTGCGATCATGGTTACGCATGATCAGGAAGAGGCGTTAAGTATTTCTGACCGTGTGGCGGTGATGAATAAAGGTGTGATTGAACAACTCGATACACCACATAATATTTATTACAAACCGCAAACCCGTTTTGTAGCACAGTTTATTGGTTCGATGAATTTTATACAGACAGTGGCGGTCGATACGCATCGTTTAAAAATGAATGAGCATTCTTTTATTGAATTTCTACATTTAAACTTTGCCCAAGATGAACATTATGAAATTGCTTTTCGACCTGAAAATGTCAAATTAGTTGCTGGAAATGAATCTTCTACTGAATATTTAAATTTAGCTGTACGTATTGTCAATACTGAGTTTTTAGGCGCAAAACGTCGTTTATTCTGCATGGTACAAAACCAAAATCAGGTCGATGACAATATGTTGCAAGTTGATGTGGATCATCAACATATGGCGGTTGTGCAAGATGGAATGTATCTGCAAGTGCCGATTCGTGACTTACATGTGTTTGATTCACGAGGGCATGCGAGATGTTAAATCAGTCTGCCGCAGATGCTTTATTAAGTAGTCAAACAGCACATCGTTTTCGTTATTCATTGCGTTCAAGTGCGGTGTTGTTTGTCGCAGCAATTCTATTCACCTTGAGTTTGATTGCACCCTTAATCGTATTGATGCAAAGCGCATTTTTAAATGAACAGCATCAATTTGTCGGGTTGGATAACTTTACAGCTTATTTTTCCAATCCGGCCTTAATCTCATCGATTTTTAATTCGATGTGGATCGCCATTACAGCCATGTTGATTACGGTGAGCTTGGCAAGTGTTTATGCTTTTGCATTGATCAATTGCAATATTCGAGGCAAAGCTTTCTTTAAAACCGTGGCATTTTTACCGATTCTTGCGCCTTCACTTTTGCCTTCATTGGCTTTGGTGTATTTGTTTGGTCAGCAAGGTGTGTTTAAGGGCATGCTGGGAGAGGTGGAAATTTATGGTCCACTAGGCATTTTGATCAGTTATTGCTTTTGGCTATTTCCTGCCATGGTCATGTTGATGATGGGCGCATTTCGCCATATTGACCAACATTTGATTGAGGCTTCTCATGCTTTAGGAAAAAATACACTACAAACCCATTGGGCTGTGACTTTTCCTGCGATTCGTTATGGTTTAGTCAGTGCCTGTCTGGTGGCATTTACTTATGTCATTACCGATTTCGGGATTCCCAAAGTGATTGGCGGCTCATTCAATATGATGGCGTTGGATGTGTATAAGCAGATCATTGGTCAACAAAATATGAACATGGGTGCCGTCATTTCGATTTTATTGCTCTGTCCTGCGGTGTTGGCATTCATTTTTGATCGATACCAAAGTCGTCATCAGGAACGTTATCAAAATTTCCAAATTCAGCCTTATCGTTTGCGTGCCAATCCTCGAATTGAAAAAGCATTAACTGTATTTTGTGGGGTGATTTCAGGCGGCATTTTACTGATTATTGTGACTGCGATTCTCGCATCATTCATTCGCTATTGGCCCTATGATTTGTCAATGACCTTAAATCATTATCGTTTTGACTATGTTGATGGTGGTGGTTGGGCAAGTTATTTTAACTCAATCAAATTGGCATTGTTCAGTACAGTTTTCGGTACGATGATAATTTTCATCATTGCCTTATTTAGTACCCGTTTTAAAGCACATCCTTTACTTAAAAACTATGTAAAAGTCTTGGTGTTATTACCTTTGGCTGTGCCTGGCTTGGTGTTGGGTATTGCTTATATCTTGTTCTTTAATGCACCGCAAAATCCTGTGTCTTTCGTTTACGGTACGATGACGCTGTTGGTGATTTCAACCATTATTCATTATTACACTGTGCCACATTTGACCTTAACGCATGCGATTCAACAGATCCCGAATCAACTTGATCATGCTGCACAAAGTTTAGGATCTTCACATTGGACAATGTTCCGCAAAGTATATTTGCCTTTAACCTTTCCTGCGCTGTGTGATGTGTTGGTGTATTTATTTGTCAATGCCATGACTACTGTTTCAGCTGCGATTTTCCTTTATTCACCTGATACCAATTTGGCATCGGTGGCGGTGCTGAATATGGATGATGCAGGTGATACCGTGGCAGCTGTGGCGATGAGTATTTTGATTTTACTCACCTCATGTGCAGTCAAGTTGCTGCATTGGTTATTCACTCGGAAAATGATGGTGTCAACACAACGTTGGCGTGAGCAAACACATTCATAACAAATTGATCTTTCAGTCAATCTTTTAATTAACTAAACCATTTGAATTGAACGCTTTCTTTTAGGCGCTGGGGATTTTGCGTGCTAAAAAAAGTAGATAAGGTGGAAAAGACAATGAATACAGCACAATTTGACTTAATTATTGTCGGTGCAGGCATTTTAGGATTATCGGCTGCGATCCAAGCGGCAGAGCAAGGCTTAAAGGTACAAGTCTTTGAAAAATATGCACAACCTATAGGTGCGACTCGCCGTAACTTTGGCATGGTTGGGACTTCGACGCTAAGCCATCCTGATGCGAAATGGCGTGAATATGCTTTGGCAACCCGTCAATTTTATCAACGGATTCAGGCACAAACTGATATTTCATTTCAACAGCGAAATGGCTTGTATCTTGCGAATACTGAACTTGAATGGCAAGTATTAAACGAGTTTGCTCAAGCTGCAGCTGATTATCAGATTCCTGTAAGTCTATTGTCTAAGCAGCAACTGTTTGATCAATATGCTTATTTAAATCCAGAAACTGCGCTACGTGGTGGTATGGTTTTTCATGAAGATTATTCAGTTGAGCCACATTTGGTGGGACTGCGTTTGTTGCAATATGCCGAAAAACTTGGTGTACAAATTCATTGCAATGCCTCTGTGGTACTGACGCAATTTAACCAAGGCATGGCGCATATTCGCTTGGCGTCAGGTCAAACATTTACCGCAAATAAAGTCATGATTTGTCATGGTGAAGAGACACAATTGTTGTATCCCGAGCTCTTACAACAAAAAGGTTTATTGCGTTGTACTTTACAAATGGCATTAACCAAACCGCTAAAAGTCAATCTCAAAGCTTCGATTTATTCAGGATTGTCGATCTCTCGTTATCCCGCTTTTGAGATTTGCCCAAGTCATCAAGATTTACGCAATGAATCACAAATTGGTTTAGTTGAAAAATACGGTATTCATATCCTGATTAAACAAAATGAATTCGGACAAATTATTTTGGGCGATAGCCATGAATATTATCCGATTGATGATATACCACAATTTAATCAACGTGAAGAAATTAACCAATTCATTTTGCAATATTGCAAAGAAAATATTGGCTTAGAACTACCTGAAATTGAATCTCGTTGGAATGGTTACTATCTGACTCATCCTACGGAATTGGCATGTGTGATGGAAGCTGAAACCAATATTTTCCTTGTCAGTGCGATTGCAGGCAAAGGCATGACCACAGGCGCAGGATTTATGAAAGAAATGTTAGAAAATTATATTTTTTAATCTGGTTTAAACCAGATTTATTTATACTGTATGAAATTGAACAAAGGTTAGGCGAAATGAACGCACAAATTGAATTTGCAAACACAATTGAAAACGATGTTGAAAATGAATACTTACTGTTGACACCGGGACCATTGTCTACCTCGAAAAGTGTGCGTCGTGTGATGCAACGTGATTGGTGTACTTGGGACAAAGAATATAACGCATTGGTTCAGGAGATACGCAGTCGTTTGGTGGCGTTGGCAACTGCAAAACCTGAACAATATAGTGCTGTGTTGATGCAAGGCAGTGGGAGTTTCTCTGTAGAAGCAGTGTTAGGTTCGGCGATTCCACAGAATGGCAAAATTTTAATTATCAATAACGGGGCATATGGCGCACGCATGGTGCAAATGGCTCGATGTTTGAACATTGACGTGGTGGAATTACGCTACCCTGAAATGCAAATTCCCCAACTGGCTGATATCGAAAAAGCACTTGAAGATGACAGCATCACTCATGTGTCATGTGTGCATTGCGAAACCACCACCGGTTTATTAAATCCAATTCAAGCGATTGGACGCATTGTCAAAGCCAAAAACAAAGTGTGGATTGTCGATGCGATGAGTTCTTTTGGTGGCGTGCCAATGGACATTGCAGAGCTTGAAATTGATTTCTTGATTTCAAGTGCCAATAAATGCATCCAAGGTGTACCAGGGTTTGGTTTTATTTTGGCAAAACGTGAGCAATTACAAGCGTGCAAAGGCTTGGCTTGTTCAGTCAGTTTGGACCTATATGACCAATGGAACACCATGGAACAGCATAATGGTAAATGGCGTTTTACTTCGCCCACTCATGTGGTGCGTGCTTTTTATCAAGCACTTTTAGAATTAGAACAAGAAGGCGGAGTAACCGCACGTTATCAGCGTTATTTCAATAATCAAAAACGTTTAGCCGCAGGTATGCAAGTGCTTGGTTTTGAAATGGTTTTAGAGCAAGACGCACCACAATCTCCAATTATCACCACATTTTTATATCCAAATGAAGCCGATTTTAGTTTCCAAGCCTTGTATGAAAATCTGAAACAAGCAGGGTTTGTGATCTATCCCGGCAAAGTCACCGACTTAAATTGCTTCCGTATCGGCAATATCGGAGAGATTTATTTAGATGATATTGAACGGCTTTTAACAGCGATTGAGCACTATCGTATTTGATTGGAATTCACAGCTCCTTTTCTTGTGCCATTTATGGCTCAGGGCGGAGGTTTGGATGGGGAGATTATAAATCCTCTCTCTAGCTCTCTCCTTTTAAAAGGAGAGCGAACTTCCATTAGAAATTAAATATTACGCAACACTCAACTTACGCATGACAGCTATTTTTAACTTTGAGAAATGAAAAGGACAAACTTATGAACACTTCAAATTCAGCATTACAAGCCGTGGTTTTTGATTGGGCAGGTACAACAGTAGATTTTGGTTCACGTGCACCCATTTTGGCATTTATGGCTTTATTTGCAGACAATAAAGTTGAAATTTCAATTGAAGAAGCACGTGCGCCAATGGGTTTGGAAAAACGTGATCACATTGCGGCAGTGTTGAAAATGCCGCGTGTTGCAGGTGCGTGGAAACAGGTACATGGTGCTGAAGTGACTGTGGCGGATATTGACCGTTTATATCAGGACTTTATTCCATACCAATTGAAAAGCATCCCAAGCTGCTCAAAATTGATTCCGGGGGCATTAGAGGCATTTGCTGATATTCGTGCCCGTGGTGCAAAAATTGGCAGTAATACTGGTTATGCTTCGATGATGATTGGTCAATTGGTGCAAGATGCAGCTGATCAAGGTTATGTGCCTGACTGTACTATCACAGCCAGTGATGTGAAACATGGTCGTCCATATCCTGAAATATTGTGGAAAAACTTAATTGAACTTGATGTGTTAGATATTAAAACTGTGGTGAAAGTGGATGATACAGTGATCGGCATCGAAGAAGGTTTAAACGCTGGTTGTTGGACTGTGGGCTTGGCCATCAGTGGGAATGAAGTGGGGCTAAGCTTCGAAGAGTGGTCTGCACTTTCAGCGTCTGAACAACTAAGTTTAAAAGAAAAAGCATACGCAAAAATGAATGCTTCAGGTGCACATTATGTGATTGATAGTATTGCTGACTTACCTGCGGTATTGGATGCGATTGAACAGCGTTTAGCAAATGGTGAAAAGCCTTAATAGATGATAAATACCAGTCTTTATGACTGGTATTTTTTTAAAGCTGAAATATCAATTATTTTTTTAATTTCCTCATGCTGCATGAAAATGATGAATCCATGAGAAATTGTTTAATTAACTTGAGTGTTTGCTTGGTTGTTTGTGGTAGACCAAGCTATGAGTTAAATCGATTTTATAAGGAAGCGAGTACGGTTTTCCAAAATTATTCTTATAAAACTTATGTTGCCTAATAGCTTCCATTCAATGTTTTGCAATGTAAGCTGCCCTACAAATAGTGATGACTATTCACATGTATTTGTTTAGGTGGTATTTAACCAACGGGACGATTTTCTTGGCTTCACACAGCATCTCTAAAGTTGTATCTCAGCTTTTTCAGTAAAATGAACTGATGAGTTACTTTTCATTCTTTTCATATCCAAAACAACAAAGTCATCAACGCCCCGTAATATGATTGAGGAATATTTTAAATATTATCAATGGGCTTTCTTGAATATGAGAAAGCTGCAAAACCTCTTTCTTTTGGGTGAAGAGGCTAGCGATCTAATTAGATAAGTAAGCGACTTACAAAATTTACACAGTTAAGTGAATAAACGTGATAGATCATGAAAATCTTTCAGCTACTGAGTAAGCTCAAAACTGGAAAAATAATTTAATGTGCTTTTAGAAAGGCCGAAAAGAAGAAATTCAGCAACAGTCAAAACTAAAAGATATGAGGACACTGCGTGATTTAGTCAAACAAATGCAGTCATTTCATTTACGCAATCAACCAGAATAAATGTGCCTACACAACTTTGAATATATCCATAACCAAGGAGGGTAAATAGGATTGAGTAAATAAGGCTTTTAGATGACAGCTTTATTTATGAGGAGCACTATGCAAAAAAACAAAAAATGCATGGTTATAGAGGATTTATAACGTGAATGATGCTGATTTCTAAATAAAAAGAAATTCAGCTAACAGGGAAATATATGAAACAGACTTTACTCACCGCCAGTATTGTGGCTTTGGCCACATTGGCTATGCCAGTTTTTGCTTCTGGTTTACAGAGCGTTAGCAGCAACTATGTGGCTTCTGATTATGCAAAAACCAAATATCCAGTTGTATTTAACCATGGGATGTTTGGTTTTACTCGACTCGGTCCTACAGCTTTTGGTATGGATTATTTTTATCAGGTTCTTCCCGATTTGGCACGTAATGGCGCGACGGTTTATGCAACACAGGTTTCTCCACTAGAATCCACCGAAGTTCGTGGCGAGCAGTTGCTACAACAAGTAGATGAAGTTTTGGCACTCTCAGGAAAGTCAAAAGTTAATCTAATTGGTCATAGTCATGGTGGACCGACCATTCGTTATATTGAAGCCATTGCACCTGAGAAAGTCGCTTCACTCACTGCTGTTGCTGGAACGTTTAAAGGGTCCAAAGTGGGAGATGATATGTTGGATAATCCTAGTGAGAAATTTTTATTTACAATCCTAGGACAGTATATCGTTGCGCCAGTGGAACTACTCTTACAAGGTAATCCTGATTTGCCAATTAGTCTGGATCGCTCATTGAAATCATTAAGTGAAAAGGGTTCTGCTGAATTCAATGCGCGTTTCCCAACTGCAGCAATTCCATCTGATTGTGGCAATGGTCAGAAGATTACCAGTAATGGGGTTTATCATTATTCGTGGACAGGTAAAGCTCAAGCAACCAATATACTTGATGTCATTGATGTTGCCATTTCCACCATGGCACCGAGATCTTATAAAAATAATGACAATGATGGTTTGGTTAACCGTTGCAATGCACATTTCGGCCAGGTGATTCGAGACGACTATAATCAAACACACCTAGATGAAATCAATCAGATTTTAGGGTTAAAAGCATGGTTTGGACCAGATCCTGTGTCACTTTATCGTCAACAGGTCAATCGTCTAAAACTTGAAGGGTTATAAGGGTATATCATAAGCAATAGACCCTAAGCACATCATAAAGGAGTCTGAATATTCAGGCTTCTTTTGTTTAGAACACAATGATTGGCTTTAGGTTTAATCTTTTCTAAAAATTTAGATTTTTTTATCTATGAATAGAAAGCTGATAAAGATTTATTAGAGATCTTTGTAAAAGGGGAAGATGACATCCATGTCGATCATTACACTTGTCTTTAAGACCAGTTTTATGCTGATATCCTTATACAGATCATAACGAAATCATGCAGGTATAGACTTTATAAAAAATCCACCTTTCCTGTTTTTACATCATAAATACCACCTGCAATGCCAATTTCACCTTCTTCGACCATCTTTTTCAGTACTGGACTATTTCTTAAGATATAGGCAATATTATTTTGTACATTTGCAATGGTCACCGCCTGAATGAAATTACTGGTGAGTTGGTAATCAGTCATTTCTTTATGTACGTTTTCTGCCGCCTGCATAATCGGTTTAAGAAAATATTGTACATGTGGGGTTTCGTTGAGTTGAGTGATATCCTTTTTTTGTTCATACATCTGACAAGCTGCTGTCACTGCACCACAATCTGTATGACCCAATACTAAAATTAATTTGGAACCCTTACTCTTACAGGCGAACTCTAGAGAACCCAATACTTTTTCGCCCGCAATATTTCCAGCAATGCGTAGACTAAATAAGTCACCAATACCGACATCAAAAATCCGTTCTGTTGGTGCACGTGAATCCATACAGCCTAGAACGGCTGCAAATGGATGCTGTCCAGATTGTGCAGTAACTTGAATTTGACGGGCAATATTATGATAAATCCGCTCATGGTTAACGAATCGTTGATTGCCTTCTTTGAGTAGCTGAAACACTTGTGCAGGCGTAAGTTGTCGTTGAATTTCCTGAGTACTGACATCAATATCCAGTTCTTCTTCTTTAATTTCAGGATAATGTATTTTAAAGCCAATTAGTTTTACATCGATACCATTTTCTGCAGCTGTTTCATCCCTAAAATCTTTAATTACTTGATATACATCCGGATCAATATAATAGGTATTCGACGCATCGATCACTACAGTATCACCACTGACTATTTTCTCTAAGGCAGAAACCAACGCTGAACGATTTAAAAAACTAATATTGGGTGCCAGTTCAATACGGGTAATATTTCCATGCAAATGTGCTTCGTGGATGATACGAACACCACGGAATAAATTATTTTTTAATACAATGATAAAGCTAATCAACAGCCCTAACAAAATACCAATAAGTAGATCCGTCGCGATAATTGCAACAACCGTTACAATGAAGGGTAGAAATTGCTTCCATCCCTGACCATAGATTCGTTTAAAAAGTGAAGGGCTGGCTAATTTCACACCAGTTAAAATTAAAATAGCCGCAAGGGAAGATAATGGAACAACATTGATTAATGGTGTCAGGAATAAAACCGCAATAATCAATAAAACACCGTGAAAAATTGCAGAGAATTTAGTCTTTGCACCACTTGCTGCATTGACTGAACTTCGAACAATCACTGAGGTAATCGGCATACCTCCAATTAAACCAGACATGGTATTTCCGATACCTTGGGCCACTAACTCTTTGTTTGGCGGAGAGGCACGCTTTTGCGGATCCATTTTGTCCGCAGCTTCTAGATTTAATAGTGTTTCAAGCGAGGCGACGATCGCAAGCGTAATAGCACCTGTATAAATTATAGGATTATTCCATTGAGTGAAGTCAGGGAAACTGATAATTGATTCAACACCTGAAAAGATATTGGGAAGATTGACCAGATGTTCAGTGCTGACTGCGAGGCTGGAATGGGTACTGATAAAAAAATAGTTTAAGAGTCCAGCAAAAATAACCGCAATAAGTGCAGAGGGTACAACCAATTTTTTTAAAGGTGTTTTATCCCACAATAAAATAATGAATACACTAGAGATACCAATGATTGCCGCACCATAATCAAAATGCTGTAATAGGCCTATCCCTTCGCCCCAACGTTGTTGAAGGATTTCAGTTTTGATTCCAAAGAGCAGAGGAAGCTGATTGATAATCAAGATTAACCCGATGGCAACAAGAAGCCCCATAATCACATTGGTTGGGATAAAATTTGAATAGGTTCCCAACCGAAATAACCCGAAAAATAATTGGATGAGACCAGCTAAAACCAAACAAAATAAAAAAGCTTGATAGTTGCCTTCAAGCTTATCTAGCTGTGTTAAAACAATAGCGGTAAGTCCAGCAGCGGGACCTGATACACTGATATGAGAACCACTCAAATAACCGATAACGATTCCACCAATGACACCCGCAATAATACCGGAAATCAAGGGTGCACCTGAGGCACTGGCTATACCTAAACAGAGCGGTAGAGCAACTAAAAAAACAACTAAACCTGAGAGCAAATCATTTGTATAAAACTTTCTTCTGGGAACCAATTCCTGTTGCATAAATATTCTCGGCAAATTTATAAGTTTGATATGCATTCGGATACAGCCTGTTTCACGCTGTACACCAAACTTGCCTAAGTTAGATGAGAATGTGTCGGTAAAATTTAATAAAGACCAAATGACAACAGATTATGAAAGAAACTCTATATCAGCTTTACAAATGATAAATTTTTCTGAATATTAAAGAAATTCTTAAATATTTATTCGAACAATTTAGTTAAATTATAAGTATTTTAATACGTTAATTTTAATTTGATTTTTAGGTTTTTAAGCAGGAAAAGAGTCGAGTACTTCTATGTAACTTATCATTTGATCAATAAAAAATGATGATCTATTTGTTTTTAAATAGGTAAGTTTTACTTGCGAGTCGTGAGATATTTTTCCAAAAAATTATTCAGATGTAAAACTTATATTGTTTTTATATTGGGTTTTGTAGGATTTATGAAATATTTTAGAAAATATGTTTTTTCACGTGAATTTGGTTGTTTATTTAAGTGAATAAAAATGAGTATTGCGGGGTTTTAACTACACAATGCTTGCGGATATATTTACTTTATCTACTCATCTGTTGGTGCTATATCATGTGAAAAAACATGTTATATTTCATTTGTATCTGAAATGGATTTTCAACTAAATCGGTCTGTTGAGTACAACTCGCTTAGTAGGAGGCAGGAGCTGATACAATTTCATTAAAAAAATACTTTTTACCTTCATGACTATCTTTAATATTATTCACAATATTGATTTTGAACACTTTTGCGCTATAAATGTCAAAAAATATAAATGGATGGATTACTAGATGGATAATTATTTAAGGGACTAAATTGAAGACGACATTCGTTTTTTTAAAGCTAATCAAGCATATTAACAAGTCAGATATTTATAAATTATAAGTATTTTTAATAGTTTAGTGTTTATTGATGTGATTCTGAAATTGTGTATAAAAACAATGCGGATACTTGATCAATAAATATTTGTAATGGGGGTATTTATGGTCGTTTTATCCTATTTAAAAAACCAAAACAAACATTTCAACGCCGTAAAAAACCAACAAATAACGATTGCAGCTAAAGCAAACATTATTATCTGTATCGCATTTTGCCTATTTTGGACAATATATTTTAGCTTTGCTGAGATGTGGTTCATTGTTTGTATTGATATTTTTTTTACAGCAATGTCGATCTTCAGCTTATTTTTGATTTATATACATCGGATTTCAGCGGGCATATTGGTTTCACAAATTGTCCTCTTTGTTTTTCCTGTGGTTTTTTGCTTAATATTTGATGTCGCTACAATAGATCACCCCAGAGTTGCGCATTTATTTCTTCCAGCAGGAGCCATATTGGGATATTTGAATTATCGAAGAGATCCCAATGCATTACAGTTAATTTTAATTATCTTATCCATTGCCGCTTTTATCTTTTTTAGCGGGAGTGCGTTTACTTTAGATGGAGCAATCCCTTTAGCTGAAAGCATTCGAGCTTATGGTGGTTGGATTGCAATATCCGTTGCCACTTTAATGATTTGTATCTCAATTTTTGTGATGCAATTGGAGTTGCAAATTGAAAACAAGTTGGTGCAGGATCTACGTTTAGCGCTTTCAAAACAACAGTTTGAGCTTTTTTATCAACCTCAAGTAAATTCTTTTGAAAAAATTATAGGCGCTGAAATTTTGTTACGTTGGCGTCACCCGACACTTGGTTATATCCCTGCAAAAGATTTTATTCCTGTAGCGGAAACTTTGGAGTTAATGCCTAAAATTGGAGATTGGATACTGATTCAGGCAAGCAAGGTATTACAAGACTGGCGTGAAAATGAATCTACAAAAGATCTTACACTTTCAGTCAATATAAGTGCTGATCATTTTATGCAAGAGAATTTTGAGCAAATCGTGACCTCTCTGGTGCAGAGAAATGCAGTGCTTCCATCCCAACTCATATTAGAAATAACTGAAAGGGTTGCGTTAAATAATATTGAAAGTGTTATAGAAAAAATGGGTTTTCTACATAAAAATGGCATTCAGCTTTCTTTAGATGATTTTGGTACTGGCTATTCATCATTAAGCTATTTGCAGAAAATGCCCATTAGCCAAATCAAAATTGATCAGAGTTTTGTGCAAGCGGCTTTAGAAGATGAGCGGTGTAATAAATTGGTCTATGGGATTGTTAAAATTGGCCTTGATTTAAACCTGCGTGTTTTAGCAGAGGGGATTGAGACCGTTGAGCACTTTAATCGCTTTCAAGAAAATGGTTGTACTGAATTTCAAGGCTATCTATGGGGATGTCCAATGCCTTTAACGGATTTTATGAACAAAATAGCTGAGGAAAATCATTAAAGTTTCCGAGAAAAATCATAGAAATAAGAAAATAAGCTGTTTTAGTTCTACCTTTGATTCAATGGTTTTATTATATAAGTCTTTAAAAATTAGATGTTTATAAATTAAATATTTCCTAAGTTAGCTAAGTTTTGGTGCTAAGTCTTAGTGGTGTATCTTCGTTAATTTATTGAGTAGAGTAATTTATGCATTTAATATTTTTGTTGAGAAAAACCCTAACTTTTCGATGTTAGTTAATCATGGTTCTACCCGTCAAAATCCATAAGGTGTATATTATGAATGATTTAGTTGCAACACTTGCCTCTATAAGAACCGAAAAAAACCACTTTATTGAACACTTAGGTCGAATTAAAGGGTATATGGAAGAAGAAATAAATAAAATTGAAAAGCTGCATAACATTTCTGTACATGGCCAATTTAAGGAGCTTCTTATGACAATGGGGAAATGTTCAGGCGGGCTTTTATTTGGTGATGATTTTTATATATATGATTATCATTTAATAATGGGTATTGATAGGCAAAAAGAGCTAATGAATGAAACAGATCCAACAGTTAAGTTTTTAGAAAATTGTGGTGTATCAGATTTAGCTGAAAAGCAGTATTTTGAGATATGTGGCGAAAATGAACATACAAACATTTTCTTTATGTATACAAAAGATCATAACGATATTGTTTATGAATGGGATCAAAACAATAAAACCGTAAGAAAATTTGGAACATTGTTTGAGTATTTAATTCGATATAGAAAAAGTTTAGGTTCATATTCTACAGGAGGTACTGTTCGTGGTGATGAATATCCAACTTTATTTGATGAATTAACGACTGGAAGATTATTGCCTTTAGTTTAAATCAGTTAACAGATTTTGAATTTATTGATATTTATTAAGTTTGAAAAATTTTAGATTGATTTTATGCTCATCAGAACTGTATTTAAATTTTAAAGGAACGGAAAATGAACAAAACGTTATTTACTGCAATTACAACAGCTCTTCTTTTTACAGGTTGTGCATCAGTACCCGTTGCAAATCAGGAACTAACGGCATCTGCTAAACAATTTAAGCAGCCAGAACAAGGAAAATCTGGATTATATATTTACCGTACTGGTGGGTTTGGTGGTGCACTTAAAAAAGATATCAAAATCAATGGTAACTGCATTGGTGAAACGGCGCCAAATGTTTTCTTCCATGAAGAAGTTAATGGTGATCAGGAATATATAATTTCTACAGAATCCGAATTTTCACCTAATGACCTTAAGCTTCAAGCAAAGAGTGGGGAGAATTATTTTATTAAACAATATCTAAGACCAGGTCTTGTAGTTGCTGGAGCAGGTTTGAAATTGGTAGATAATGCTGAAGGTCAAAAAGCTATAAAAAAATTAAATCTAGCCGAAAAGGGAACATGTAGCAAGTAGATTTTTCTCGTGGTGTTAAGCGGTTGATGGAAATTTGTTTAGTCGTAACAATTAGATCTCATAGCAGATGTGCTTTTTGGTACTAGGCAGAAAAACTGACTAATTGTAGGTTGAATGCTTAGTACCTATTTAAGGGAAACCAATAGAAATTTTTAATTATGACCCATTTTATTAATTACACGGATTGGGACAGTATAGCCTTGTCTGACTATTGGACGAGGTTCAATAAAGTTTTTTAATGGTCTAAGTTTTTTTGGATTAGCATACTCACCTGCTTCAATACCTGTGATTAATTCAGTAATAGGTTTTTTTTGTTGTTAAATCAGTTATCCAAAATACACAACCCTCTTGTTTATTTGGATTCATTTCATAGCCAATTTGATATGCTTTGTTTGCTTCAAAATTCGCTTTGATTAAATTGGTATACTTAAAGCCACCTCGTCCACACCAAATCTGTAAATCATGCTGACCTGCAGACTGTAAAAGTGGATTACTAAAATTTTGACGTTCAATAGATAGAACACATTAAAATTTGGGATAAAAAATCCACTCAAGATAAACCATAAAAAATATTCAAATCAATAAAACAACTCAAAAACAGTGCCTTACTAAACTAGCTTACAATTTTAACCACAAGCGTGTCGTAAAATGCTAAGTCAGTGTCGTCTTATGTAAAGTGAGCTGCATCTGCTGTGTTGTAGTTTTAATCATGATTTTTAAATATTGATAAAAATACGGCATGGATAGGGAAATGGCATTGAATAAAGCAATACGGTTTTATGAAATAGGAACACCAGATGTTTTGCAATATGAAGACATCGATGTTGGTGAACCAGTGGCAGGGCAAGTACGTCTGCGTCATGTGGCAGTTGGATTAAATTATGCTGACACTTATTTTCGCGACGGCACATATAAAATTCCATTGCCAAACGGTATGGGCGTAGAAGCGTCTGGTGTAGTCGAAGCTGTGGGTGAGGGTGTAGCTCACATTCAAGTGGGTGATCGAGTCACTTATACTGGTTTTTTAAATACTTTAGGTGCTTATAGCACTGCACGTTTAATCTCGGCTGATGTATTAATCAAACTACCTGAAGAAATTTCTTGTGAAACAGCTGCAGCAATGACCATGCGGGGTTTAACCTCGGCTTATTTAATGCGTCGTATTTATGACTTTAAAAAAGGGGACAGCATTTTATTACATGCCGCCGCTGGTGGTGTGGGCTTGATTGTTTCTCAATGGGCAAAGTTACTCGGTTTAACTGTGATTGGTACAACCTCTTCAGAAGAAAAAGCGCAAATTGCCCGTGCACATGGCTGTGACCACGTCATTAATTATAGCTATGAAAATGTTGCAGAACGAGTACGAGAGTTAACCGATGGGGTCGGTGTGAATGTGGTCTTTGATAGTGTTGGTAAAGATACGTTTATGGCATCGCTTGATTCGTTAAAACGCCGTGGCTTATTGGTTTGTGTGGGGACTGCTTCTGGTGCCATTCCAGAATTTAATCCCGTTTTGTTGGCAATGAAAGGCTCTCTATATATGACCCGTCCAGCACTGGCAGATTTCATTGCTGATCCTATAGAAAAACAAGAACTTGCCAATGAGTTATTTGATCATGTCCGACATGGACGCATCAAAATTGAAATCAATCAACACTATGAACTCAAGGATGCAGTTCAAGCTCACCGTGATCTAGAAGCACGTAAAACCACAGGATCATCAATTTTTGTCATTTGAAGGGATACCTTATGCAAGTTGAACAATTAAGTTGCAATATCGGTGCAGAATTATTGGGCGTCAATCTGGCAGATGCCATTGACGATGATGGGCTATTTACTGAAATTCGTCAGAATTTGTTAAAGCATCGGGTTTTATTTTTAAGAGATCAAAACCTAAGCCGAGCTGAACATGTGGCATTTGCTGAGCGCTTTGGACAACTAGAAAGTCATCCTGCTGTTGGAAGTCATCCAGAGCATCCTGGACTGGTACAAATTTATAAAAGCCCAGAGAGCCCAATTGATCGTTATGAAAATGCTTGGCATAGCGATGCAAGCTGGCGCAAAGTTCCGCCAATGGGTTGTGTACTACGTTGTATTGAATGTCCGACAGTGGGTGGAGATACCATGTGGACCAATATGGTGATGGCCTATGAAAATCTACCCGTAGAAATCAAAACAAAAATTGCAAATTTACGCGCCTATCACAGTATTGAAGCCAGTTTTGGCGCAATGATGCCGATTGAAAAACGTTTGGCATTAAAAGAACAGTTCCCCGATGCAGAACATCCTGTGGTACGTACTCATCCTGAGACAGGTGAGAAGATTCTGTATGTCAACGCCTTTACCACTCATTTTAGTAATTACCATACCAAAGAACATGTCCGTTTTGGACAAGATGCCAATCCCGGTGCAACCGATTTACTGCGTTATTTAATTACCCAAGCCTATATTCCTGAGTACCAAGTTCGTTGGAGTTGGAAGCCGAATAGTATCGCAATTTGGGACAATCGCAGTACACAACATTATGCCGTAATGGACTATCCACCTTGTCATCGAAAAATGGAACGGGCAGGCATTATTGGTGATGCAACTTACTAAGCGTAGCAGTTAACGATTTTATCCAAACCCTAATTTTAAAATACATATGGAGATGTTTATGCGATTCTTTGATGACTCATTGCACCCTGAAAACATGGACAAAGTGGTAATTACGGTAGCACCTTATGGGCCTGAATGGATGCCTGAGGATTTTCCTGAAGATATCCCCGTGACCATGCAAGAACAAATTCAAAAAGCGGTAGAGTGCTATGAAGCAGGTGCTTCAGTCCTCCATTTGCATGTTCGAGAACTAGATGGGAAAGGTTCGAAACGTCTGTCTAAGTTTAATGAACTCATTGCCGGTGTGCGCGAAGCGGTGCCTGATATGATTATTCAAGTGGGTGGATCAATTTCTTTTGCCCCAGAAAGTGAAGGTGAAGCTGCAATTTGGTTAAGCGATGATACGCGTCATATGCTGGCTGAATTAATGCCAAAACCAGACCAAGTAACCGTGGCGATCAATACCACTCAAATGAATATTATGGAGTTGCTCTATCCTGAATATTTAGAAGGCACTTCTTTGGCACATCCTGCAATTCAGGCAGCTTATGCAGAAATGACAGTACCCGCAGGTCCAGCTTGGGTTGCAGAGCATTTAAAGCGTTTAACTCAAAATGGCATTCAACCGCATTTCCAATTAACTGGGATGCATGGTTTAGAAACGCTGGAACGTATGGTGCGTAAAGGGCTGTATAAAGGTCCGTTGAATCTAACCTGGATTGGAATTGGTGGTGGTTTTGATGGGCCAAATCCTTTTAACTTCTTTAACTTTATTCATCGCGTACCTGATGGTTGTACTTTAACTTCAGAGTCTTTACTTAAAAATGTTTTGCCGTTTAACACCATGTCAATGGCGATGGGCTTACATGCACGTGTCGGAAATGAAGACACCATTATCGATCATCAAGGTCAGCGTTTTTCTTCAGTACAGCAAATTCAACAGACCGTGCGTATTGCCCATGAATTAGGTCGTGAAGTTGCATCAGGTAAAGAAGCACGTGAAATTTATCGTATTGGCGTGCAATACGACACGATTGAAGAAACTTTGTTGGAAAATGGTATGGCGCCCAATCGTAAAGCAGGTCAAAAGGGTGTTCCACAGCGTAAATAATGATTTGAGCCAAAAGGATTTTTGATTCAAACGGTGAGAAAAAGATGATTACGTTACTGTGAAGTCGGGTAGTCATCAAAAACTGAATGAGAAATTATAAAAACACAAGGAGAACGTATGGATGCGCATCAATATTCAAGTCCTGCGGACGGTGTAGATACTTCGGTTGGCATTCCACGTAAATATGCATGGTTGGTTTTTGCACTGACATTTGGTTTGTTGATTTCTGACTATATGTCACGGCAAGTCTTAAATGCAGTATTTCCATTGATCAAAAGTGAATGGGCTTTGACAGACAGCCAACTTGGATTATTAAGTGGGATTGTGGCCTTGATGGTGGGTTTATTAACCTTACCTTTGTCGATCTTGGCAGATCGTTTTGGCAAAGTAAAAAGCTTAACTTTGATGGCTGTGTTATGGAGTATGGCAACCTTAGGCTGTGCAGTTGCTGAAAGTTATCAACATATGTTTATTGCCCGATTTATGGTGGGTGTTGGCGAAGCTGCTTATGGCAGTGTCGGGATTGCTGTTGTTGTATCGGTTTTTCCGCGTGGTATGCGTGCAACTTTAGCAAGTGCTTTTATGGCAGGTGGTGTGTTTGGCTCATTCTTAGGCATGGCTTTAGGCGGTGTTATGGCTGAACATTTTGGCTGGCGTTGGGCATTTGGTGGAATGGCAGTCTTTGGGCTGATTCTGGCATTTTTATATCCTATTGTGGTTAAAGAAAACAAGATAGGAACCGTTCAAGGCAAAATTAAGACCCAACAGAAACAGGATAAGTCGAGAAGTCCTTTGCGATCGATTTATTCAAGTCGGTCTGTGATCGCCACTTATATTGGCAGTGGCTTGCAATTGTTTGTGGGTGGCACGGTCATCGTTTGGCTTCCCAGTTATCTCAATCGATATTACGGATTGGGGACTGATAAAGCGGGGCTGGTCGCGGCAATGGTTGTACTCAGTAGTGCCGTTGGCACGATTTTATGTGGGATGTTATGTGATCGTTTAGGACGAGATCGACCAGACCGAAAAGTCAGTTTGGCGATTGCATTTTGTTTGATCGGTTGTGTGTTGCTATCCATCGCTTTTGCGATATCTGTTGGAAATGCTCAACTGCTTATGATTTGTATTGGGATGTTTATTGCATTGGGTACCAATGGACCATCCAGCGCAATGGTTGCCAACCTGACACATCATTCTGTACATAGCACAGCATTTGCAACATTAACTTTGGCGAATAATTTTCTCGGCTTGGCTTTAGGACCTTTAGTGATTGGAAAGCTATCTGACGTGATTGGTTTACACCAAGCTTTTCAATTGATGCCTCTGATGAGCATTGTGGCTGCTGCCGTATTCTTCTATGCAAAACGCCATTATGCCCATGATATTAAAAAATTTAATGCACAAGCAGCACGACAAGGTCAAACAGTACAAGCACAGTCATGCAATATGGGTAATCAGTAATGACACGTAAAATGAATATTGAAGTTTTTTTTGATTTTATC
The DNA here is from genome assembly GCF_059422385.1 of Acinetobacter sp. GW821-FHT01E09. NCBI lineage: Bacteria > Pseudomonadati > Pseudomonadota > Gammaproteobacteria > Moraxellales > Moraxellaceae > Acinetobacter > Acinetobacter sp. GW821-FHT01E09. The sequence goes on along the minus strand of NZ_JBWKWU010000001.1, from coordinate 3,078,103 downwards.
TGTCCTTGGTGTTTGATTGGAAAACGTCATTTACAGACTGCGATTCAAAAATTAAAACAAAGTGATCCAGATGTTGTGGTCAATATCCAGTGGCGTGGTGTACAGCTTTTACCCCATATTCCGCTGGTGGGTGTTCCTTTTGATGCCTTTTATTTACAAAGATTAGGCAGTTCAACTGCTGTTCGAATGCGCCAAACTCAAGTTCATCAAGCCGCCAAAGCAGTCAATGTCGATATTGATTTTGATCGAATTCGGCGTATGCCAAACACAGCTATGGCACATCATATTTTTGCAAATATTTCAAAAGTATATCATTCAGATCAAAGTGAGCGATTTTTAGATGCGCTATTCACAGCCTATTTTCATCATTCGGAAAATATAGGCGAGTTAGCAACATTGCAGAAAATAGCCATGTATTGCGGTTTTGCGGATGATGTGGTTGAAGATATTTTAGCAAAACCATTTGTTCCTTTTATCTCAGCAGATACTGGGGGTAAAGGGGTACCGTATTTTGTTTTTGATGGTGGTTTTGCAATGGCAGGGGCACAACATGCAAGTGCACTTTATCAAGCAATGCTGGATACCCTTCAAGCACAAGGACAAATGGTATGAGCTTGCGTTTTCAAGTTCCTCAAGAAAAAATCCCAACTTTAGGCAATCGCTCCTTTTTGATGATCGGTGACCGATCCCTAATTTTATTTAATATTGCCGAACAATTTTATGCGATTAATGACAGTTGCCCACATCAGGGTGCCTCATTACTCAATGGGAAATTAGAAGGCAAGGTAATTCAATGTTGCGCACATGGTTTACGTTTTGACTTGGCAAATGGTTATTTACTCAATTCAACACAGCTACAAGTTCAATCATACCCAGTAGAAGTGATTGGCGAAAATGTTTTTATTGGTTTGGATTGTGGAGTAGCGCTAGATGAGTAAGTTAGATTTTATGGCTTGGCAGCCACGGCTAAGTGCGCTTATGCCCGGATTTATTGTCAGTACTGTGGTTGCAGCTGCGGCCTGTTTTTTATCTGAGCATTATGGTGCGCCAGTGATGTTATTCGCTTTGTTGCTCGGGATGGGTGTGAACTTTCTTGCAACAGAAGGCAAGTGTAAAGCGGGTATCGAATTTACTGCGCGAGAAGTATTGCGTTTTGGGATTGCCTTACTCGGAATGCGAATTACCCTTGAGCAAATGACTGCGCTAGGTTGGCAACCCATTGTTTTGGTCATTTCATTGGTCGTCATTACCATTTTTGCTTCAGTCATCGCAGCAAAAGTGCTCGGGTTTAATAAATTTTTCGGTATGCTGACTGGTGGCGCGACAGCGATCTGTGGAGCTTCCGCAGCATTGGCCTTGTCTGCAGCTTTACCCAGTCATCCACAAAAAGAAAAAGCAACCTTATTCACCGTCATTGGAGTATCTGCACTTTCAACTTTAGCAATGATTGTTTATCCCATGATTGCACGATGGTTGGAATTAACACCACAACATGCGGGGATTTTTTTAGGTGCAACCATCCATGATGTCGCCCAAGTGGTGGGGGCAGGCTATAGCATGTCTACGGAAACAGGCGATACTGCAACAGTGGTGAAATTGATGCGAGTTGCCATGCTTTTACCTGTCATCATCTGCGCAGCCATGATTACCCGTATGCAAGGCGTACCCTCTACGGGCAAAAGACCGCCATTATTGCCTTGGTTTGCAGTAGGATTTTTAATTCTTGCCTGTATAAATAGTACTGGATGGGTCCCTACAGTTGTTCAAACTGGAATGAATGAATTATCTCGTTGGTGTCTGATTATTTCGATTAGTGCGCTAGGGATGAAAACACAATTAAAAGAGCTAGCAACGGTGGGTATTAAACCGATACTGTTAATGATTGGAGAAAGCGTTTTTCTGGTATTGTTAGTACTCAGCCTGATGCATTGGTTATTTTAGTCGGGCTTTGATTTAACGAAAGTTTTGCAGGATACAACGTTAAAGTTAATTTCCGCAAAACTTTTGTTTTAAGTCGCTTTTCGTATTATTGTTTTGATGTTAATACCAAGTTAGTCGTACCTTGATTGAATTTATATCGTATGCTCATCAATGATCTCAGTCTTATTGTGGGTACGCCAAGCATTCGGCGTTATGCCAAATTGACCAATAAACCATCGGGTAAAAGAGCTTGGCATAGAGTAGCCGAGAATATCTGAAACTTGTGCCAGTGAATAATTGATATTTTTTAAATAGCGAAATACCAAATTTCTGCGGACATCATTCATTAATTCACTAAAATTTGTATGTGCAGCTTCTAGACGCCGTTGCAGCGTTCTGACATTGACTTCATGGGTCTGCGCGACTTGATCAATTGTGGCACGTCCCATCGGTAAAAGCAGATAGATACTTTTACGGATATCAAAAATAAGTGATGACTCATTGTCTTTTTGTAAGATATCAATATCGAGATAGCGCTGTGCATGGTTTGCCATTGCTGTATTTGCTTGAGGATTGATTTTATCAAGTTCTGATGATGAGCAGACAATACCATTAAACTCGCTACCGAATTCAAGTGAACTTCCAAAGACACGTTGATGCACTGTTAAGTCTTTTGGTGCATCGTGGGTAAAATGAATACTTAATGGATGCCATTTTTGAGCTAATAATGCAGCACAAAAACGATGGGTAATCCCCAAAGCCAATTCAATCGCTTGACGACTATACTTTGCTGAAGTAGAAATCACTTCTACCCGAATAATCACCGTTTTTCCAACTTCTTCTATATATATTTCAAGCGCGTTATTGATGATATTTCGGTATCTTACAATGGTTTTTAAGGCATCACGTAACGTCTGCTGATAGCTTAATAATAAGCTTAGTTCACCAAAATCAGCAATTTGACGTTGTTCGGCCATATGTAGACCAAACACTTCACAACCACTGATTTGAGCAGATTGCTCTAATAATGCCATGACTTTATCGACAGAAATGCGTTGTTTTGAATCATTTAATTGAGCAGAATAAATTCCAGCATCAGATAATAAATGGTATGGATTGAGGTCTAATTGTCGGCTAACATCTAGATAATTCTTGAGTACCGCTGTATGTGCAAGAGGAACCAATTTACACTCTCCTTGTCTTTTTATTAACCATCCTGGTCAATACATCATTGTTTGAAGACTTTACCAATACGCATTTATAAAAAGTTTTTGCGTATGTCTAATCTCAATAATTTTATCAAAATTTCTTAAAAAGTATCTCAATTCATTACACATTGAGACCATAAAAATAGAGTATCAAATTTGTTTAACAAAGAGGAGTGTTTTAAAAGGACTGCACTTTATGGAGTAAAGAACAGCCTTTTAAAACGTATTAATGTGCAATACAACTTAGGGATATTGCTTACACATTAATTCTTTTAGATGGGGCATTGCGACTCATATCGGATTGTAGATATTCAGTACACAATATTTTTAAAATTAAATGGTTGGTAGATATTGGGCTACGATCAATCCATTTGATTAAAAACGATAGCCTACCCCAAGATATGTGACCAAAGGATCCAAATCAATTTTTGTCGTGGACTTGATCAATTGGGTACCTGTCGATGTATCTGTGACAGTCACAGTAGCGACATTATTAAAGTTTGGCATATAACTTAAAGATCCAGTGGTAAACCAACGATCGGTTAAATCAAAGGTAAAACCTGCTGTGAGTACCGGTGCAAAGGCATCACTGGTTTTAACTTTAACTTTTGGTGTCGCTGTTGAACTGCCTTGACCACCGTGCAATGCTTCACCCGCTCGATCATTGAGGATATTATCAATCATATAACCTGCTTGAATAAGGTCTTGTTCTACACCGCCATTGAGCTTTAACTTATTAAAGTGACCATATACAACACCCGCCCCAACGAATGGTCGGAACTTAGTTTGTCCTAAAGCGTCAAAATGATATTTGACTGTTGCTGCAGGCGTCCATGCAGTCACTTCTGCAACTTTGCCATGTGCACCAAGATCGGTAATTAAGGTATCTTTTAGCAGTTTTAAACCATTTAAATAGGTCGGTGGTGTACCTTTTCCGGGGGTATTGGCAGTGGAGAGTGCCGAAGCTCTAATTTCTCCAACGCCGTCAATATCAATTTTTGGTGGAATACCACCGACTAATTCAAGAGATACATGATCATTTACAAAGTAGCTTAAGGTTAAGCCTAATGTATCGGTATCCGCGACTTCCATCCCACCTTGAGCGGTATAATCAGAAATACCTGTGATATCCGATCTGGCTCCTGTCATGAGACTTGCTGGAACTTTATAATTGGGGTCTGCTTTACCATTTTTGATAAAAGTATTTAATAAAAGTCCGCCCATTCCCTTAATTTCAGATGCATTGGTTTCGTAGTTGGCAATATCACTTCCCCATAATGATGATCCAACGCCATAGCTGCCACCTTCTATAACACTGGTCGTTACATGTGTTGAGTTGGCTTTGCCTTGAGGCATGACATGCATCCAGCCCGCGCTGACAGCCCAGCGTTTATAAGTTGTAGAATCCGCATAACATAAATGAGTTGTTAATAGACATGCCAATGGCATAGCTATTCTACAAATTTGATTCATTTTAATTCCCTTGTAGTTCACTTTTTTTATGGTTTCAGCGGATCCTTTCTGAAACACAGCCTCATTATTAAAGTTGGCATTGGTTAAAGCAATCTCACTGATTTCATCAATAATATTCAAAACTTTAATGAAAAATCAGTGAAATTTAAAATAAAACAATAAAATCAATATCTTATAATTTTTTTACACATGCTCGAATGCTGTATTGCATCGGTCATTTGTCATCAAATGAAAAGAGGTTGTCATCAAATGTACATCACCAAAATCAACTAAACCGTATTGTGAATAAGCAATTTATAGAATTCATCTTCATTCATTCACTTAAAATTAAAGGTAGATCAATGGAAAAAATACAGACAAAGGCAACCGTTTTAATTGTTCCTGGTTTACGTGACCATGTTGCTGAACATTGGCAAACCTTATTGGAGCAAAGGCTGGTCAAGGTACGATCTGTCCCTGCATTAGAAACAGACAAACTCAACTGCATAAAAAGAGTTAAAGCGATCCAAGCACAACTTGAAGAGATTGATGGTCCTGTGATTTTAGTTGCACATAGTGCAGGGGTATTAATGACCGTTCACTGGGCAGCTCTGTATCAACACAATATTCAAGGGGCTTTGTTGGTGACACCACCCGATTTATCGGCCCAATGGCCTGAAAACTATCCAAGTTCTGCAATGCTAAAACAGCAAGGATGGAATCCTTTACCTAACAAGATTTTGCCTTTTCCAAGCATTGTGGTCGCAAGTACCAATGACCATTTAGCCAGTTACGAGGCTGTTAGGACTATGGCAAAAACATGGGGCAGCCGATTGGTGAGTTTAGGTGAAGTGGGGCATCTCAATCCTGCTGCTGGATATGGGTATTGGGCACAAGCTGAACAATTTATTCAACAATTAGACCAAGTGGATGATTCGATATGTATCGCTTAGCTTTTAGACTTTTATAGTGGAATTTATTTAGAACTGACTTGGTTCAATTTACCCGCCGTTTTAAGACAACATTGCTCAGCAGTATAGGTAACAGATTAAACAATTAAAAAAACAAACATATTTCAAAATAGTCAATATGGCTATTTATGGAGTTAAATCGAATTAAATCATATCGATATGGAGATCGAATGATGCAAAATGTGATATGTAGCAATAACGTGAAACACACGATTATTTTCACTCAAAAGCTGGGTGTCTGTTTAGTGCTGTGCCTAAGTATTTCAAAAGTGTCCGCAACAAGTGTTGAGATCAATGAGGATTGGAAATTTGAAACCAGTACCATGCTCAGCCTAGGTGCAAATTGGAGTACTCAAGATGCTTCAAATCAGTTGGTGTATAAACCTGATGCAAATCATATCGGAAAGGACGGTTTAAGCGTTGATGTGAATGGCGACGACGGGCATGTGAACTTTAGCCAAAACGATAACATTTCCCAAATTATAAAAGGTTTGACTGAGTTTCGTTTAAAAGGACAACAACAGGGTGCAGTACTCAGCACTAAATATTGGTATGACCATGCTTATGAAACAGGTCGTGGAGATTTAAAAGCCTTTGATGATTCTACTTGGCCTAGATTAGCCAAATTTAAGGGCATTGATCTTTGGGATGCCTATATCTGGAAAAATTTTGCTTTAGAAAATGGTCAAAATGCCAATCTAAAATTAGGCAAACATACTTTAAATTGGGGGAAATCGCAGTTTTTACAAAATGGTATAAATTCAGTCAGTGCCTTGGATTATGCTGCAATCAATCGGCCGGGAGGAGAGGCAAAAGAGCGAATCATTCCTGTCGAAATGTTTTCATTTGAGGCTGGAATAACACCAAATCTTAAACTGGACGGTTTTTATCAGTTTAAGTTTAGACCTTCTGTGGTGGATGGGTGTGGGACGTTTTTTGCAATTTCTGACTTTGTTCCAGAAAATTGTGGTCCCATTATTTTGACCGTTACACCAGGGGATAAGTTGTCTGAAAGTGCTTTAGATGCACAGACTTATATTCCACGTTCACAAAGTCGATATGCCAAGAATAGTGGACAATATGGTTTTTCTTTAAAGCAAACATTACCCCGTTGGAATAATGCTGAACTTGGCGCATATTTTGCCAACTATCACAGTCGCAATGCTAATTTTGACGGTACAGCGGTAACTGCATCAGGGCCTGCATATTTTAATACAGCTCGATTTTTTTCAATTTATCCAGAAAATATTAAAATGTATGGATTAAGTCTTGCAGGAAAAGTAGGGACAACCTCAGTTTTTAGCGAATTAACGCATAAACCCAATCAACCTTTGCAATTAAATGGAACCGATATTGTCTATGCACAAGTTTTAGATAAGGATACGCCACTGACAGCGCCTGGAGTTGCAGCTGAATTTGGACAATATTTGCAAGGTTATGTAAGAAGCCCCGTAACCCAATTTTCACTGGGTGCAAGTGATCGTTTAAACAATATATTGGCTGCAAACGCATTGAATTGGGCGGCAGAGTTTGCAGTGAATCATATTGCAGATATTGGTAATCATCGTTTTGGACGGGTCGGTGCATTTGGGCGGAGTGAGCTTTCATCTGGTGCTTATAATCCTGAAACAGGTGAATATAAATGTACGCCTTATGGCACCGCACATCTTGCAAATGATGTGATTGATGGTATGAATGAGCGCTTTTGTAATCGGGATGGTTTTTTTACGCAATGGTCATATGGCTATCGTTTACGAGGGGCTTTAAGTTATCAAGATATTTTACCTGCGACCGTCATCACCCCAAGTGTAATCTTTCGCCATGATATAGCTGGATTTAGCCAAAACTTTCAAGAAGGTCAAATGAGTATTGCAGCCACTATTTCAGTGAATTATCAGCAAAAATATACAGCTGAACTTGCCTATACCAATTTTTTTGGTTCGAATGATTTTAGTACACTTGATGACCGAGATTTTGCTTCGTTGGTATTAAAAGCTAGTTTTTAACATTGAGAAATTGGATGCCATGTTTATTAGATCGTTTGGCATCCAACATAAAGCGCATCTTTTTAATAATAAATATTTAATTTATTAATAGATGAAACGGCTATATAGCTTTGGTAATAAGCTGACTTTTCTGTTGTGGATGGCGTAAGATTATTCAATCTTGTCGATATGGATGTATTGGAGCTGCTAAGGATATTGAAGGGCATAGGCTTTATTATCACTATAAATATGATCAGTTCAATTGATCAAAAATTGCATTTTTTATTTAATGATAAATTACATGAAATATGCATTAAATAACAATATTTGCATTCTATTTAAAAGTTGGTTTTTAAAAATAATATAAATTTAAATTATTGTTTTTAATGAATATTTTTCAACAATTTATGTATTTAATTATAATTAAAATAAGTGTAAAAGTTTGCAAAACATGGTGAGTAATGATAAAAAATGTACATTATCTGAATAACTTAAAGGGTTCCTACAGATATATTGAAGAATAGAAATATGAATGTTGGATATAAATAAATAATGAAAGTTTATGAAATGGTGTTTCATAAAGGCATAGATGAAAGCACTCATTTTTTTATAGTGAAAATAGCTATGCTTCACGTCAGCATTTTATCGAATTAATACGTTTAGATATTGATGCTGAATTGAGTAATTTTAAGATGACATGCCTAAGTGATGATCAGTATGATTTAAAAGCATTGTTTGAAGAAGTTCATAAAGAAAGCCACTTCCATGTAGATAAAATGGAATCTGAATTTATTCGTGATGCAATTGCTACATTTGACCAATGCATTTGTTTAAGAGTTAAAGAACGAGATGTTCTTAAACCGAGTGGAAATACTTTTCAGACTTAGTCATGATCCAAACTGTATACAGAGATTCACGATTTTCGGTCGACATGTTAAAGTGTCATATCGTATCCCATTCTTCACCCCAGAACGAATGGGATTTTTTTATTTTGATGAGTAAGTACGAGATGATACTTTAAAAAGACTAAGCGTTATTTGATATAAAAATATTTAACTATTTAAAAAAAGAGCAAGTTTTTCATAAAACTTTGGCTTTGATGCAATACCAACATTTATACGAGTCCAGTGCTTATATTTATTCCCATCTAAGCTAAAAATGTAACCAGGCGCGAACACAAGCTGGTTTTCAATCGACTTCTTCATAATGTTATGTGAGAAATCTAGATTTTCAAAAGTAGTCCAATAATATAAGGAATCTTGAGCTTCGTGAAAAACCGTTCCTCCTAATTTTTTAATATTATCCAATGCAATTGAACTATTGAACCTTAAACTTTCCTTAAAAAAATTAAGATGCTGGTCATAAAACTTACTTTGTAAAATAGTGCAAATAAATTGTTCAGCATATTCAGAACTATTAACATGTAAAATTGCTTTAAAATCTGAGAGCTTATCGATCAAATGATATTCTCCAACGATAAAACCAACCCGAATTGAAGGACTAATAATCTTGGAAAACCCTCCAATATAAAGATGATTTGAAAAATCACTATGCGAGCTTAACCGATGTTTAATATCCGTATATTCAGAAAACACATCATTCTCTATGATTAAACAATTATTTTCTTTGCATAAATTGTTGATTATTTTTATTTTATCTACACTGATGTGGGTGCCTGTCGGATTGTGTGAAATACTTTGGGTAAAAAAAAGTTTAGGCTTTATTGTCTGTAAATATTCTGAGAGGATTTGGCAATCTGGTCCATCAATCAATCTGGGAATTTCAATGATTTTGCATTTTGTCAGCTGTAGTTTTTTTAATAATGGATAATAAATCGGGGAATCTACTAAAACGATTGTATCCGATTCTACAAAATATCGAATAATCAGATCAATTGCATCGTTTACACCGCTGGTGAGCAAAATATTATCAGGAATGGCCTTAATATTAAGCTGGCTTAGTCGTAAAGAAAGCGTTTCTCTTAAAGCTTCATGCCCATATTTAGAGCCATAACGTAATCGTTTCGAGGTGTTTTCCTGAAGTGATTTTTGCAGAAGTTTATTTAAAGGTAATCCTTCAAACCAAGAAGAATCTGGAAAACCATCACCGACATTTATCACGCCATTAAAGGTTTCTAGTTGACGACGCATTAGCCATAGCTCATCTATATTTTGCATTTCTATTGTCGATTTTTTAAACATGGGCAATTCTTTTTGTTCCATGACAAAAAAACCAGATGCAGGTTTTGAATAGATGAGATTTTCATCTACTAGGCGTTCTAAGGCATATATTATGGTATTTTTCGAAACATTATATTGGATACATAGTTTTCGTATTGAGGGGATTTTTTCATTTTTCTTATATAACTGTGATTTTATTTGATGTTTTAAAATCTGATAGATTTGATCAAAAAGAGGTGCTGAATTGGAGTCCATCATCTTTTTAAATTTTCCTAAAAAACTGTCCGTGAAAACTGTACCTTGAGAGAAATCATTTGAGCATTTAAATTGCGGCTATGAACATATCGAGCATAGGACAGCAAATATGAATTCTAAACTACCTGATTTTCGTAAATTAACCGTATCAGAACGACTCCATGAGATTGCAAAAATAGCAGGTTTAAATGAACAACAACAACAATTATTGCAGAAAGATGGCGCATTAAATGGTGATTTAGCCAATGGCATGATTGAAAATGTTATTGGTAAATTTGAATTACCTTTCGGTATTGCAACAAACTTTAAAATTAATGGTAAAGATCACTTAATACCTATGGTTGTTGAAGAACCGTCTATCGTCGCCGCAGCATCTTATATGGCCAAGCTCGTTCGTGAAAATGGTGGTTTTACAACCTCTAGCACAGAACCCCTCATGCGCGCACAAGTACAAATTTTGGGTATCGACTCTGCCGAAAAGATAAAAGAAATTTTGTTAGCGCATAAAGATGACATTGTTCAACTTGCAAATAGCAAAGACAAATTTCTAATTGGTTTGGGTGGTGGTTGTAAAGATATTGAAGTTCATTTGTTTGAATCCAGCAAAGTTGGTCCTATGGCAGTTATGCATCTCATTGTGAATGTCTGTGATGCAATGGGTGCAAATACTGTGAATACAATGGCGGAGACAGTTACACCATTGGTTGAAAAGCTCACTGGTGGTCAAGTTCGTTTACGCATTTTATCGAATCTCGCGGATTTACGTTTAGTGAGGGCTGAGCTGATTGTACGTCCAGATCAACTTGAGCAAGCAACATTGTCGGGTCATGAGGTTATTGATCGAATGTTAGAGGCTTACGAATTTGCTGTTATTGATCCCTATCGTGCTGCAACACATAACAAGGGGATTATGAATGGTATTGACCCTGTGATTGTCGCTACTGGAAATGATTGGCGAGCAATTGAAGCTGGAGCACATGTTTATGCAGTTAAAAATGGACACTACGGTTCATTAAGTACCTGGGAGAAAGATGCTCAAGGCCATTTGGTTGGCCGTATAGAATTACCTATGGCTGTGGGATTGGTCGGTGGAGCAACCAAAACCCATCCTTTGGCACAACTCGCAATACAGATGCTGAATATTGAATCTGCAAGTGAACTTGGAGAAGTCATTGCTGCTGTGGGTTTAGCACAAAATATGGCAGCAATGCGAGCATTGGCAACCGAAGGTATTCAAAGAGGTCATATGGCATTACATGCACGAAACATTGCTGTGGTTGCTGGCGCTCAAGTACACGAAGTTGATTTTGTTGTGCAAAAAATGGTTGCAGAACAAGATGTAAGGAATGATAGAGCACTAGAGCTACTTTCAGCGTTACGCAGTTAATTATTTATGTTTCTAGACCTTAGAAACAATTGGAGTAAATAGCAATGGATAGTGCTATGCAACAAGACAACAAAAAATCAGTGAAGGATACTCACCACTGTCAATTGGGAGTATCCCATGAAGATAATGATGAGTTGGTCGAGGTATGGGGAGATACGGTAAGTTTTCCTGCGCTATTAAAGTCTATTTTTATCGGCGCTGTTTTAAGTATTAGCTGTTTCTATCTCTCGAAATGGCTATTGGGGCAATGGGTTGACGATAAAAATCTTGCCCATGCCTATAGCATGTTGTGTGGATTATTAGGATGTATTCTCTCTGGCTTTATTTGCTCTATTTTATTTAAACCAAAACGTGAGATTTTAGAATCGAACAATGAATCAATGGAATGGTTTGAAACACTGATAAAACAATGGGAAATGGAAGAAAAATCAATCGGTTCAGTTCATGATTTACCTGAAAAAATTGTTCAAGAACTCAAGGAGCTCAATTTGTACGAAGCATTTGTTGAGCACGCACGACAAAGCAAGCAAAGCGAAGGTAAATAAAAATGGAACTATTATTTGATCAAGTATTTATTGCTTTTGGTTTCGGTTTATTTGGTGCAGTTTTATTTGCAGCAATTGGCTTAATTTCAGGAACCGATGAAACAGCAACCATTGCCCCATTAACATTGCTCATTATTTTACTTGGCGCACCTCCCGTTGGTGTCTTTACTTTTTGGATGGCGGCAGTGGTCGCCAAACATATGACCCATGCTATTCCAACCGCATTATTGGGGATCCCGGGCGATACTTTAGCCGCACCGCTCATGGCAGAATGTGAAGCCATGCGTAGGCTTGGTGCACCACATATTGCATTGCGTAAAATGATTTCTGGTGCAATTGTATCTGCATTTATCGCTGTACCTTGTGCTGTATTATTTGCTTCATTATTAGCACCATTTGGAGAGCTAATTAAATCTTTTGCCCCTTGGATTTTTGCAATAGCAGCCATCTTAATTACTTATTTTTCACCCGGTAAATTGGCATCAACATTACTGCTTATTCCTTTTGTTGTACTTATCATAGCACTACAAAGTTTTACCGCAATTTTCGAAACAAAATTAGCGATTAGTTACTTTTTAGGGATTGCTGTTGGACCACTGATTGCTGATTTATTTATGGTGAGTTCACCTTTAGGGCGGAAAAAAATGCGCCGTGAATCGGTTAATCAACTTACGATTGCCCCTGAAGTTAAGAGTTGGTCGGGTTATTTTCCAAATCCATTTAAAGTCTTAGACAAACAACAATTAAAATGGACTGCGGCAACATCGGTGATCTCAAGCGCAACCTTTGTGTTTAGTCCAGTAGCCATGACGGTGGCACTTGGTGAAGTTGTATCTTCTCGCTTTAAGCAAGTCTATCAACGTTTAACCACCACGCTCAGCGCAAAAAATGGTGTTACAGAATCTACCTACATTGCTGAGGCGCTTATTCCTTTGATCGCTTTTGGCCTACCATTAAGTCCAGTTGCTGCTGGACCAGCTGCACCATTATTTAATGCGCCTCCTGTATTTACCGTAGGTGAAAATGGGGCACAAGGACACAATCTACATCACTTATTAAGCCAGTGGGAGTTTTTAGGTTATGGCTTACTCGCAGTTTTTATCGCGTCGATTGTCTCTTATCCATTTGCGATGAATTATGCCCGTCGCGCAGCATTATTCGTGACAAAATACATTAGTCATGAGGCAATTATTGCAACATTTGTGGGGCTTATTTTAGTGATCAGTTTATGGGAAGGGGCTCTTCTCGGTGTATTGGTGATTATCACAGTGGGCTTAGTCGGTGGGTTATTATCAAAGCATTTTGGTTTTAATACAGGTTGCCAGTTTATGGGCTATTACATGGCGATTCTTTCGGTTCCAACATTGATTGCTTTGGTGGGCTAAGTATGAATGACTTGATCAAAATTGTAGAAGTGGGTGCACGTGATGGATTACAGAATGAAAAATCTGTAATTCAGTTTAACCAACGCTTAGAATTTTTAAATTTACTGGTCCGTAGTGGCTTTAAAGCGATTGAAGTGGGGTCTTGTGTTTCACCACGTTGGGTTCCGCAAATGGATAGGAGTGCAGATTTATATGCTGCACTTGAAAAGCCTGAGCAGGTGGATTTCAGTTTATTGGTTCCCAATATGCAAGGATTGGAAGCTGCGATTCAAGTGGGATGTAAAGAGATCGCTATTTTTACTGCTGCATCTGAATCATTTGTTCAAAAAAATATAAATTGTTCAATTCAACAAAGTATTCAACGTTTTGAACCCATTTTTGAAATGGCAAAGCATCATGAGATTAAAGTACGTGGCTATGTTTCTTGTGTCGTGGATTGCCCTTATGAAGGTGCCATCGCTCCAAAGAAAGTCGCCAGTATTGCAAAACAACTCTTTGACTCTGGTTGTTATGAAATTTCATTAGGAGAAACGATTGGTACTGCAAGTCCAATACGTGTCCGGAAACTGTTGCAACATTGTTTAGATGTTTTACCTGCTGGCAGGGTAGCAGGACATTTTCATGACACCTATGGTATGGCCTTAGCCAATATTTCAGAGTCGTTAAATTGGGGGCTTAGAATTTTTGATTCTTCGATTGCTGGATTAGGGGGATGCCCTTATGCAAAAGGGGCTTCAGGAAATGTATCTACAGAAGATGTGGTGTATTTATTGGAACAATCGGGCTTTAAAACAGGAATCGATATTTCTGAAATGTTAAAAGCAAGTAACTATATTACATCGGTGCTTCAACGAGAAAATAAATCACATTTTGTAAAAGCATATACAGCTAAATTGTTAAGCTAAAATATATTGTATAACAAAGAGTTGTATTTATTTCCAATGAATTGAGTAAAAAGACCGATTAAGTCAGTACAGATCGAGTTGCCATGGGCGTAATTGATCAGAGATTGTCGTTAAATTACGAGTCAAATGGATCGCTATCAAACGATGAAATACTACAGGGAAAAGCTGGCGTAAACCTACATCTAACCGTGTAGCTGTTTATCGCTAAATTTAATTAAAAACAAAGGCATAGATTGGAGCTTGTATCATTAAAATGATAGGAGTCAGTTTTTTGCATGTCTAAAAAGTCAAAGGGATCATGGAATGAAACAAACAATGAAGATGTTATTTAGTAGTGCGGGATTGATTTTTACGCTTACACAAAGCCATGCTGCACAAGTTTTAGATTTACAAGGTGATTATTTACTGGGAGATTGGAATGGCAGTAGAGAGCGTTTAGCAGAGCAAGGTGTTAAGTTTGATGCCAACATTACTGTAGACACTGCCTATTTGGCACAAGGTGGATATAACGACCAGCAAGATCCAACCTATACCAGTCAATTATGGCTAGGAAATTCTTTAGATTTGGAAAAATTATTGGGTTGGGATGGTGTTTCGCTACGGACGATTGTGACTGCACGACAAGGTCAAAGTGTTTCAGTTCAACAACTATCGGATCCACTTGCTCCTCAGCTGGGAAATGTGCAGGCAAGTTATGGTCGAGGGAATCAGGAAAGTCGTTTAAGTGAGTTGTCTATAGAAAAACAATTTAAAGATCAATCAATCAGTGTCCGTTTAGGTCGATTTGGTATGGGAACCTATTTTAATGTAATGTCTTGTGATTTCCAAAATACCTCTTTTTGTACAGCGCAAATGGGCAAATGGCAGGGCAGTTCATGGTACAACATACCAGTTAGCCAATGGGTAGGTATGTTGAAATATCAAATTAATCCTGAGCTCTATGCTCAATTTGCCGTTTTTGAATTTAATCCAACCAATATTAAAGAAAATCAAGGTTGGAATTTAAGTAGCTCAAATGCAGATGGGATAACAGCGCCAATTGAGCTGGTTTGGCAACCGAAAAATGCTGTAAATAATTTAGCAGGAAGCTACCGCATAGGCATGATGTATAACACTGCAGATAATATTGAAAATCAAAAAGATATTGTGACAGGTCAAGCTCAAGATCATACTTATGGAATGTGGTTTGTGGCAGAACAGCAGCTCACTCGTCAAGGATCAGGTAAACAAGGTTTACATGGGTTTATGAATTTAAGTTTTCATGATGATACGACCAATAAAATTGATAATATGCAGCAAGTGGGGCTAAAATATATCGGGTTATTGGAAAATCGTGAGAACGATATTTTAGGGCTTGGTTTAAATCGTATTCATGTCAGTGATCGTTATCGTAAACATAGCGATATAATAAATAAATCAGCAGAATATAATGTTGAATTAAATTATTCATACTACCCGACAAAATGGGCAATGCTTCGCCCAAATATTCAATATGTGATCAATCCCGGTGCTACAAATTATGTTGATAATGCTTTGGTTTTAGGATTAACGACGAGAATAATATTTTAAATCCCTTTTTTAAACTTGTGATAAGTATTGCTAATCTTTGCTGTATAGGATGAAGTTATCTTTAAAAATAGCTTTTAATACCAAAAATTTTAAAAGCTATTTTTTTCACAATAACTGATAAAAGTATTTTTACACACGCTTAACGTATTAGCATTATATTTAAAATCTCAACACAGTTTAATTTATAAAAATAATGTTCTCTTTTAATTTCGGTTCAAACTTTGAATAATTCATTCACACGTTATGCTGGAGTATTGTTAAAATGTTTCTGGTTTTCCTGATGATGGGATATTTTTCAATAAGTAAGTTAACGTTTTGAGGTCTCAAGCATTATTTTCAAAGCTCAGTCGTGTTGTCCATCAAGTGTAAATCATCATATAAGCGCAGTAGTTTATCTTTAAATCATATATTCTTGAATTTTATAAACAAAAAAATTAATTTTTTACTTTATGTTCTCTTAACTTATCAAGTGAAATGTATTTTTTTGGTGTTTTAAATATAATAATAATTTAATTCTATAATTCCAATAAAAATTTAAATTAATACAAGTTGTTGAGCTTGTTTTGTGCTGGTAATTAGTTGATTTATTGAACACTTATTCATCACATGTGATTATGTAAATACTTTCACACTTCTCGTGTAAAAGTTAACAAATAATACAAATCATGGGAATTAATATGAATATTTTTACAAAACTAACACTAACTGCATTGTTGAGCACGGGTTATATCGCGACTACACAAGCCGCTGTTACTGGTCAAGTTGATGTCAAGCTGAATGTTTCGACAGGTTGTACTGTTGAGGGTTCTACTGTTACTGGAAATATGAACCAATTTGGTACATTAGATTTTGGTAAAACTTCTGGTCAGTGGTCAAACGTTTTGACTGGGCAAGTTGCTTCTTCAGCGACAGGTGGTCATCTCGCTGTAGAATGTGACGGTGCAAATCCTGTTGACTTTACTGTTGCAATTGATGGTGGTGTACGTGCTGATCGTAGCCTTAAAAATACGACTGCTGCGGATACCGTGAATTATAACGTCTACCGTGATGCAGCACGTACCAACCCATATGTCATTAATACAGCTCAGACTTTCACTGCTGCGGCAGGTGTAGCGCAAGAAGTTCCAATCTTTGGTGCAATTGCTGCAAACAACGGCACTGCAAAAGCACAGGGTGATTATACAGACACTTTATTGGTGACTGTTAATTTCTAATCAGTATACGTAACAGTGAACAGGTTTGTTGTTGAACAGGCCTGTTTTAAGGAGGAACGTATGCACCTGTTACTTAAACAATGCGTTGGATTGCTACTTTGTAGCATTGTATCGTCACTCACCAGTGCTGGGCAGTTGGGCGCTAAGTTAAATATTCAACTTGAACTAGAGCCATCCTGCAAGATCAACAATGAGACCGTGAATAACGGAACAAATGGCTTGAATTTTGGACAGTTGGATTTCGGAGAAACCACAGCTGCATTTAATCAGGTGATAGAGACCAGTTTAAGTCAGGGTTCTACATCAGGTTTGACCATTCAATGCCCTGGCAATGCCCCAATAAAAGTTACCTTTGGTGCGGGGCAACATGACAGCAAGGTACCAGCACCTTTTGGCGCAAATTATTTTCGTGCAATCAGTAATGGCACAGATTTTCTTGCCTACAACATCTTATATGGAACTGCTCGCGAAGCGTTAAGGCCTAATCAAATCATTACTTTGACCAATAATGGTCAGCCGCAAACGCTTAATCTCATGGGGCAAACTGTTAATAATGGTCGGTCAGTCTCGCTTGGACAATATACCGACATTATTCCAATTACCATTGAATTTTAAAGAACAAAATCATGAAAAAAATAGGTTTAAGTGTTCTGCTGATTTCGATTGTTCAAAGTGGGTTTGCTGTTGATCCTGTAACTTCGGCAAGTTTTAAAGTGCAGGCGACCATTGAAAATGGGTGCAAACTCAGCAATGTCGAACAGTTACTTGATTTTGGTCGTCATCCTGTTGTGGCGCAGGGGCAGTTAAAAGGATCCGTCATCAATACTGCGCAAAGCTGGAATATCCAATGTACTGCACGGCTACCGGTAAAGGTGATGTTGAATGGTGGTGATCACTTTTCAAATAACTCTCGGCGGATGAAACATGAACAGCAGAATGAGTTTGTGTCTTATCAGCTTTATCAAGACAGTAATTCTCAGCGTGAATATACCAGTGGAGACACTTATCCACTCACGGCAACAACTGCTTTGGACACCGTACTGGGTTTTGCAGTTTACGGTGTTGCAGACTTGAATAATAACAATCAACCACGATCAGCAGGCCTTTATAAAGATACGGTCGCAATAACGATTACATGGTGATTCTATGAGCTTAAATAAAATGAAAATATGGTCGGGCAGGACTCTCTCTGCGGTTGCGATTTTGATGGTTACTTCACCGGTATTCGCACAAGCCACTTTTTTAATCTGGCCAATCTATCCAAAAATTGAAGAAAATGAAAAAGCCACTGCAGTATGGCTACAAAATACTGGTAACTCTGATGCCATGGTACAGATTCGGGTATTTAAATGGGATCAGAATAATCAGCAAGATGCTTATGCGGAGCAAACTGAGGTTATTCCGAGTCCACCCGTAGCAAAGATTAAGGCAGGTGAAAAGCATATGTTGCGTTTGACCCGCTCGGCTGCTGTACCTGATGCAAAAGAACTTGCCTATCGAATTATTGTCGATGAATTACCCATCAAGGTGAATCCAGAAACGGATAAAGAAACATCGACAGTCAGCTTTCAAATGCGTTATTCCATTCCCTTGTTTAGCTATGGCAAAGGACTTGGCAGTGGTTTAACTGAAGTTTCACAAAAAGCCAATACTAAAAATCCTTTGGCTAAACCGATATTAAGTTGGTGGGTCAAGAATAATGAACAGGGCAAACCTGAACTTTATATTAAAAATACCGGTTCAAAATTTTCACGACTTTCGGGCATTAAATTAACCCCGACTTCAGAGCAAATGGCTTTTGGCAAAACCGCCTTTGGCTATGTGTTGGCAAACAGCACCATGAAGTTTGATTTGGACAACAAGTTTGTGAATAGCCTGAGTGGTCAAACCAGCTTGTACGGGGTTGACAGTTCAGGAGTGAAACAGGAATTGGTTGAGATTAAAAAAGAAGGAGGGGGGTAAATGGGTTATTTATCAGGGTTAAATCCCCCTTCTTTTTTATGCAAAAGCCTGACATTGATATTGGTTGCGAATATCCCATTGCTGAGCTGTAACGTGTATGCAAATGGTTTACCCCCACCACCACGAGATGTTTCAGAAGTGAATAGCTTATTTAAGCTTTATCTGGACTTGGTGATCAATCAATATTCGACACGACAGGTGATACCGGTCATTGTCAAAGGGGATCATTACTTTATTCAGCAATCGAAACTAGATGAGTTACAGATTAAGCTGCCTGCGGATGCACTTCAGCAACAGTCAGAAAAAAACCTGACCGATCTGGATGTATTTACTTTAGGCTTTTCGGGCAAGGCCTTGGATTGGGTCAGCCTTAATCAGATCCCAGAATTAAAGTATGAGTACAATTCAGCTCAACAGTATTTTAGTCTAGATCTTCCTGCCAGTTGGATGCCAGTGCAGATACGTGGCTTGGACTCTTGGTATCAACCTGAAACAGCGCAGTCGGGTATTGGTTTATTAAATAACTATGACTTTTATACTTATCGGCCAGAGAATGGCGGGTACAGTAGCACGCTGTTTACAGAGCAACGTTTTTTCTCCCCTTATGGCGTATTGAGAAATTCAGGGGTTTATAGCAAAACTGATTTTAAATCTGAGGGGATTGGAGACGACTCAAATCAAGATAATGATGGTTATCGTCGTTATGACACCACTTGGCAATATGATGACCCAGTCAGGGTACTTTCATTTTTAGCGGGTGATGTAATTACAGGAAGTAAAAACGCTTGGGGAAGTTCCGTGCGTTTAGGTGGATTACAGTTACAACGTAATTTTGGTACCCGTCCAGATTTGATTACCTATCCTTTACCTCAGTTTAAAGGACAAGCGGCCTTACCGAGCACCGTGGACTTATTGATTAACGGACAGAAAGCCAATTCAACTGATGTTCAATCTGGTCCTTTTATTCTCAATAATGTTCCGTTTATCAATGGTAAAGGCGAAGCTGTGATTGTCACCACGGATAGTGTTGGTCGTCAGGTGGCAACCTCAGTGCCGTTTTATATTTCGAATACTTTGCTTAAACCAGGGTTATTGGATTATTCGGTGTCTATGGGACAAATTCGAGAAGACTATGGGATTAAGAACTTTGAATATGGCAAATTTGCCAGTTCAGCGGATGCACGTTACGGGATTAACGATTGGCTCACGGCTGAAGGGCGGGTTGAGCTCTCCGATTCAATTCAGTTGGCTGGACTAGGTTCAGTACTTAAGCTGAATCGGTTTGGGGTATTAAGTGGTTCGGCAACCCAGAGCTGGGCTGATGGAGAGCTTAATCAGTTAAATAATAACTTGAACGGAAATAAAAACCTTAAGGGAAATCAATACACGCTAGGTTATAGCTATAACCAACAACGCTTTGGATTTAGTCTCAATCATACTCAGCGCGATCAAGATTATTATGATCTTTCACGCTTACAATATACAGATTTGATTTCAGCCAACAGCCATAAAAGTTTGGTTGCCAATACTTATTTTGCCACAGAAAAGTCGGGTACTTTTGGGGTGGCCTATATCCGAACCAAGAGCCGAGACATTGAAAATAAACTGATGAACCTGTCTTGGGCACCGGTATTACCGTCCTATCTGCGTGGTGCGACAGTGTCGTTAAGTGCCAATCGGGATTTTGTAGAAAAAGAGTGGAGTGCTGCATTTCAGTTATCGGTTCCATTCTCCAAGAGCCGATCCACAGCCAATCTAGGTTATAGCCAACAATCCAGTGGTGATTATGGTTATATCAACTATAACCGCAGTGTGCCATTGGATGGTGGCGTTGGTGTTGATTTAACTCGACGCTTTAATGAAAACAGCGATGATTTTAATCAAGCGCGCGTGAGCTACCGTAACCAATATTTTAATAGCGATGTCGGCATGTCGGGTAGCAATGATTACAACTATTGGTTTGGACTTTCCGGTTCGGTGGTGTTGATGTCAGGCAATGTCTTCGCTGCCAACCGATTGGGTGAGTCGTTTGCTTTGATTGATACCAATAAAGTTGCAGATGTACCCGTACATTATGAAAACAGTCTAGTGGGGCGGAGTAACGCCAAGGGCTATGTTTTTGTACCGTCAGTGACGCCTTATTACGCGGCTAAATACAGTATTAACCCGATCGATTTACCTTCCAACTTTAATGCAACCCAAGTTGAAAATCGGATTGCGGCAAAACGCGGTTCAGGTGTGGTGATTGGCTTCCCAATCAAACAGTCTTATGCGGCGAATGTGTATTTAGTGCAAAGCAATGGGCAAGCGATTCCAGTGGGTGCAGTGGTACATCGTGCCGATCAAGAATCGAGTTATGTGGGAATGGACGGGATTGCTTATCTTGAAGATTTGAGTGCAGAAAATAGCATTCGGGTGCAACTGCCAGATCAAAGCCTATGTGAAGCAAACTTTTCGTTGGATTTAAAACAAGCGCAACAACAGATTGCTGTGATTAAGTCAGTTGTTTGTCGTGAGGTGGCTCAACCATGATTACTTTAAAAAAAATAATACCAGCAGGTCTATTATTCTCTGGGTTGATATTGATTACTGCTCAGAGCTATGCAGATTGTAGTGTTAACTCAAGTGGCAATGTGTCCATTGGTAAGGTTCCTTCCATTACTCTGGCAGAAAATGGAGTTCAATCTTCGCAATTCAGTGCAGGTTTATCCTGTAGTGGATTTAGTTTGGCTTTAGCAAATACGACTTATTTGAAATATCGGGTCGATCAAATGCCAGCAAACTATATCAATAGTGTTACTGGTGAACGCCTTACTGTAAATTATTTGGATACCAATAGTAATCCAATTAATCTGGGCAAGAAAGGGATTTGAGTAGCTTTACAATTATCAATTTCTTTACAGGACCTAATGGTGCGTTACCATTTTATGCCAAAATTAATCCAGGACAAGCGGTATCACCTGGGATCTACCGAGCTGAAACACCATTTAAAGTTAAATGGTATTACTCTGTGCCTGCACTTGCTGTGATTGGAATCGGACTCTTTTTTGAAAGTCCAGGATTTTCTAGAGGTCTACCAATAATTGGAGGTTTTAGGTGGGGGACTGGTAGTGATGCTTCATTAAATTTGAGTATTGAAGTTTTACCAGATTGCCGAATTTCGACCAATGATGTTAACTTTGGGACAGCAGCTTTTGCAGATGCCTTTACACCAGTGAAAACCTCGATGGGAATACGCTGTTCAGTCAAGACACCTTATAAAGTGAGCCTGAATGATGGTCTCTATCCACAAAATGGCAATCAACGTGCAATGAAGTCAGGAACGGGCAATAACTATATGAGTTATGAGATTTATAAAAACTCAAGCACAGAACGTTGGGGAAGAAATAACGAGCAGTGGTTGAGCGATGTTGCGACTACAAATCCTGGTATTTATGATGCCAATACGCAGCAAGGTTATGCTTTCACAACAAAAATTCTGGAAACGAATTCACTGAGTCTGCCTGCTGGTCAATATAGTGACACTGTAACTGTACAGGTTGAATTTTAAAAATATGTCCACGATAACATCATGATATTTTATCATGATGTTAATTATAAAAATAATATATAATTAAATTATTAATTTACACTATTGAAAATACCTAAGCTATATTTTTTTATTTATTTAAAATATTTTTTATATTAAATATTGCTGAAGTGAATGATTAATTTTTTTAAAAAACTTCTTACATTGTATTATTTGTTTTGTCGCTAATTTCTTGTATTTGTTTGTTAAATAATTTTTTATATTTCGTGTGCTTAAATTAATAGTGCTGTTTCTTTGTGCTTTTAAGTTTTCATTCTGATTTTATGTTTTTAAATCATTAACGGTGTTTAAAACATGAATATAATTTTCAACACATGTTTTTTTATTAATATCAGATTATAATAATTTTTTAATTATAAGAGGGTTGTTTGTTGTGCGAGTCTATGCATATTTTAGAGTTGATGATCTGTCTATAAAAGGCAATAATTATGCCTCCTGTATTTCAAACGCTGGTTATGAAATACCAAGTAAGCGAGTGATTTTTGAAGAGGTTGAAGCGGGTATATCATTAAAATATAGAAATAAATTTATTAATTTAGTGAATTATGCAATGGAAAGTGGAGATTTATTGTTAATCAATGGAATTGATTCATTAGGTGGTAACTTTAACGAAGTATCTTCAAGTGTAAATTTGATTTTTAAAAAAAAATTCGATTAATTTGTTTGGAGTTTTCTAAAAATGAAATTGTGGGAGATCTTAAGAAATTATTTATGCATTTTTTAAAGTTATGTTCTGATTTTGAAGAGAAATCTAGCTTTTCTAAAAAAAGTATAATGAATAAAGCAAAAAAACGTGTTGGTCGTCCAGAAATTTTAAGTGATAAGCAAAAAAAAGAAGCCTTGGATAAATTTAAAAAAGGGCATACAGTTTATTCAATTGCTAAGCATTATTCAGTTACTCGAACAGTAATCCAACGCTTAATTTTAAAATCCTCTGATGTCATTAATAGTGATGATAAGTAAATGAGGGGCGTAAAATTCCAAAAAAATCATATAAGTAGATTTGCAATTGCGCAAAAAAGATCTGATTTTAAGAAAACAATTATTGTCCAATTGGTTTATGTGTTGCGACAAGTAAATCAAAAAAATACAAAAAATTTGATGAGTCATTATAGTATTGAAATTAAGTCGATAAATGGTTTGATTAGCTATAGGGTTCAAGGAATTAAAAATGAGGGAAAAATGATTATTTTTTTATATGGTTCTGATTTATATTATTTGGATCTAAATAAATCATTATTTGATCAAGAGTATTGATTTTTTGAGGTATGGTGAAGATTTTTTATAATTTATTTATTTTAGCTAGATTTATTTTATAAGTTGAGGCTTTTATTTTGTATTTATGATATTTAAAATATTGCTATTGAAGTATTGTGTGTTTTAAATAATTTTAATTAATTTTGGTGTAAAGTTATATTGAAGGAGGGTTGGTTGATTATTTTTTTAAATTTGGTTGATTATATTTTAAGGATTTTAAATTTGTTAAATTTAAAATGTTTATATGAAAATAATATCTGTATGTGATTTTTTAAAGTCAAAAGCATATTTTAAAAATTAGAGGTTAAAACATTTGGGAAGCATCAAAAATACTGTTGATACTTCCCAAATAATCAGTCTAAATTTATAGATCAATATACTGTATAAATTTGAGCCACTTTAATTTTAATCGTTTTAATTTTAACCATCCTAATTTAAAGTCGGCATTGCAAACTGTTTATTTTCACGAATGTTGGCAGAAGGCCAGCGTTGGGTAATGGTTTTTCTGCGTGTATAAAAACGTACACCATCTGGGCCATATGCATATAAATCACCAAAGAGTGAACGTTTCCAACCACCAAAACTGTGATAAGCAACAGGTACAGGCAACGGAACATTGATACCGACCATCCCCACTTTTATATGATCAGAAAAATAACGAGCTGCTTCTCCATCACGGGTATAGATGCATGTTCCATTACCATATTCATGATTATCAATCAGATCCATGGCTTGTTGCATGGTCTCTACCCGCATAATTTGTAAGACAGGGCCAAAAATTTCCTGTTGATAGCTGTGCATATTGGGGGTAACTTGATCAATTAAGGTTGGCCCCACAAAAAAGCCATTTTGATAATCGCCAACGCTTGCTTGTCTGCCATCCACAACAATTTTTGCACCTTGTTGCTCAGCACTGTCGATAAAACCAATCACTTTAGCTTTATGTTCAGCCGTAATCACAGGTCCAAAATCATTATTTTTATCAGCATAATGCCCGAATTTTAATTTACTGATTTCATTTTGAAGTTTAGCAATGACGGTATCTGCAATTTCGTCACCGACTGCAACCGCAACAGAAAGCGCCATACACCGTTCACCTGAGGAACCAAAAGCAGCACCAAGTAGGGAATTCACCACATTATCAACATCCGCATCAGACATGATAATGGCATGATTTTTTGCCCCACCTAAAGCTTGACAACGTTTGCCCGCAGCCGTTGCAGTCTTATAAATATATTCAGCAATTGGTGTTGAGCCTACAAAACTAACCGCTTGAATACGCTGATCATTTAAAAGAGTATCTACTGCAACTTTATCGCCATTCACCAGATTAAAGACACCATCGGGAAGTCCAGCTTCTTTTAGTAATTGAGCAATATATAATGTTGAAGATGGATCACGCTCAGAAGGTTTTAAAATAAAGCAGTTACCACAGACAATTGCCATTGGGAACATCCAAAGTGGCACCATCACAGGAAAGTTAAATGGGGTAATCCCTGCAACGACACCTAAAGGTTGAAATTCACTCCAAGAGTCAATATTCGGCCCGACATTTTTGGAGAATTCACCTTTTAAAAATTCGGGTGCACCGCAAGCATATTCAACATTTTCAATCCCGCGCTGTAATTCCCCAGCCGCATCATGGCAAATTTTACCGTGTTCTAAACCAATCAGCTCACAGATTTTATCGGCATTTTTTTCAAGTAACTCTTTAAATTTAAACATAACTCGTGCACGTTTGATCACTGGGGTATCACGCCATGCGGGAAAGGCATTTTCTGCTGCTGCTATTGCATCAAGTACCGTTTTTGGGCTGGCAATGGCCACTGCAGAATTTGATTCACCTGTTGCTGGATTAAATACTTTTTGGCTACGACTTGCTTCCGTTGAAAGCTGTCCATTAATAAAATGTCCGATTGTATTCATTGATATCTCCTGATTTATTTTGGTTAAAAATTAAGACCATAATTGCTGATAAAGTTTTACGATTTCTTGTTTGGTTGGAAGACGAGGGTTATTACTTGGTGAGCCTGAAGCAAGTGCTTGTTCTGCCATAGTATTTACAACTTCGTCAAAATATTGCTTATCTGCTCCAAAAGCTTCTAAAGTTGGCACTTGAAGGGATGTATTAATGTCTTTTAATGCTTCAATTAACTTGGCATTGGCAGATTCAATAGAATCATTTTGTTGTGCTGCCCCCATGGCCTTGGCACAGTTTGCATATTTTTCAGGTTCAGCCGGAATTGAATATTCAATAATCATGGGCAATAACATGGCATTTGATAAGCCATGTGGGACATGGAAAAACGCGCCAATAGGGCGACTCATGCCATGAACTAAGGCAACAGATGCATTATTAAAAGCCACACCAGCCAATGTTGCACCCAGCATTAATGCTTCTCGGGCAGCTTTATCATTTGGATCAAAATAGACTTTTTTAAGGTTTGGGCCGATTAAGCGCATAGCTTCCAATGCTTGAGTATCGCTATATAAATTGGCTTTTTTACTGGTATAGGCTTCAATCGCATGGGTTAAAGCATCTATACCCGTATCTGCTGTGGTACGGGCAGGTAAACTCAACGTCAGTTCATAATCTACAATCGCAGCAATGGGCATAAAACCAGCACCGACACAAAGCATTTTTTCATTACTTTCATCATCAGTAATGATCGTGAATTTGGTTGCTTCAGAACCTGTGCCTGCTGTTGTTGGAACAGCAATAATTGGTAATCCCTGTTCATTGACCTGTCTAGGGAATTTATAATCTCGGATTTTTCCACCATAGCGACCTAATATGCCAATGGCTTTTGCACTGTCAATTGGACTACCGCCACCCACAGCAATAATTGAATCATATTGATGTGCTTGAATAAACTGAACCCCAGCTTCAATAGAACTTGAGGTGGGTTCTGGAATGGTTTGATCAAAAAACTCTGCTTCAATATTTTCATGTTTAAGAATCTTTTGAATATCGGCGATATAGCCTAACTTGACCATCATTTGATCAGTGATGATCAGTGGTTTATTACAGCCTAAGCTTTTTAAAATATAAGGAATTTTCTCTCGGGCATTTTTTCCGACTTCAAGAAATCTGGGCAACAAAATCGTATGTGACATGAGCGAACTCCATTTTAGTTTCATTCCATTTACATGCATTTTGTATTTAAAAAAAGACCAAGTTGCATGCTGTAAATTGGCTTTATAATATTTGTATATTGATATGTATCGTATCAATATAAAATTATATGTAAACAGGTTTTTTACGATTTTTATTTAAATAAAATTATTTATTTATAAATAACAGTGGTTTGATCTGTTTTTTAAAGTGGAAAAGAATTTTGTCTAGATTCATCATTAAAAATTAGCTATACATATATATCGATACATTATGTATCAATATAATTAAATAAATGGAGTTTAGAATGATAGGACTATTTGGAATAGTAGTGTCCTTGGTATTGCTGATGTATTTAGCTTACAAAGGTTTTAGTGTCATTATTTTGGCGCCTGTACTTGCACTGTTTGCGGTCATTTGGAGTGGGATGACGCATGAATTATTAGGGTTTTATTCGCAAGTATTTATGAGTGGTCTAGGTGGGTACATCATTAAATATTTTCCACTTTTTCTGTTAGGCGCTGTCTTTGGCAAACTCATGGATGACAGTGGATCAGCTCGCACAATCGCAATTTTTTTTGTTGAACGTTTAGGGCATCAGCGCGCGATGTTATCCATCGTGATTTCCTGTGCAATCTTAACCTATGGCGGTGTCTCGCTTTTTGTGGTGGGCTTTGCTGTATTTCCAATTGCTTCGGCATTATTTAAAGAACTAGGTATTCCTAAACGATTCATTCCTGCGGCAATTATGTTGGGGGCATTAACCTTTACAATGACCGCATTGCCTGGTACGCCTGCGATTCAAAACGCAATTCCAATGCCATATTTTAAAACAGATCTATATGCTGCACCTGTACTTGGCATCATTGCTTCGATTTTTATGTTAATCACGGGGATGTGGTGGCTAAATAGAAGAGTCGAACATTCGATAAAACAAGGCGAAGGCTATGGTAATCATATTGAAAATCATAAAGAAATTTTAACCCATTCAGATCCTAATTTACTGATTGCAATGATCCCGATTGTTTTGGTGATTTTATCGAATTTAGTATTATCTAAAGTGATTTTTCCAAATATGGATACTTCATATTTGGCAACGGCTCAATTTGGTCACACCAGTCTAAATTCTGTGATTGGTCTCTGGTCAATCATTACAGCATTGGTGATCGCATGTATTGCCATTATTGCGCTCAATTGGAAACGGATTAACGATATTCGAGACAGTATTCAAAATGGTGTTTCTTCTTCATTTTTACCTATTTTTAATACCGCCTCAGAAGTGGGATATGGGTCAGTTATTGCATCTTTGGCAGGTTTTGTCATTTTAAAAGATTTTTTAATTGGTTTAGCGCCAAGTAATCCGCTGGTTTCCGAAGCAATTTTGGTCAATGTACTGGCTGGGATCACAGGTTCTGCGTCTGGAGGGTTGAGTATCGCATTAAATACGATGGGTGAAACCTATATGAATCTGGCGCATCAATTTGGCATTTCACCTGAATTAATGCACAGAGTTGCTTCTATGGCTTCTGGATCTTTAGATTCACTTCCTCATAACGGCGCTGTGATTACCATTATTGCGCTTTGCGGTCTCACGCATAAACAGTCCTATTACGACATGTTTATGGTCGCAGTTATTTTTCCACTGCTTGCACTGATCGGGGTGATTACGCTGGGTACTTATTTTGGATCATTTTAATGCTTGAGTTTTAAAGCTAGAGACTTGGGTATTCGAAGTCGCTAGCTTTTATTAGTTAATCGATTGAATTTTTAATATAAGTGTTTAAATCATTGGCTGCATCTCTTAATGCATCTTGATAGCTGATTAAGTCATCTAAGGATTTTCGAATACTTGGCGCATGGGTATATAAGCAAGCAATAATTTCACCATTGGGGTGGAGTATAGGTACTGAACAGGCCACCATCCCTGCGATAAACTCTTCATTATCGGTGCCTAAATTTGTTACGCCAATACGCTGAATTTCAGATTCCAGCAAATTAAGATCTGTAATGGTATTTTTTGTGTACTGGGTGATTGGAATATTTTTTAGAATATTTTTCCTTTTTTCTGCGGATAAATGGCTTAAAAAAAGTTTGCCACTCGATGTACACCAGACAGGCACTGTTGAGCCTACAGGTAAATATACTTGTAATGGCCAGTTCGTCTGTATACGGTCTACATACAGCATATGATTATCTTGTAAGATCGCTATACCACAGGTTTCACCAATCTTATTTGACAGTTTTTCTAAAATAGAAAACCGCTCAATTCTAAATTTTTCATTTTCCCAAACATTAAATAGTAGTTGTTTGACTCTTCCACCTACCAACAAGCCACCATGTAAATCTACTTTGACATAACCTTCTTTTTCTAATAGTTGGATGAGTCGATGAATACTGGGCTTTGGAATATCAAGGGCTAAAGAGAGATCAAGTGGAGAAGGGGGATGTTTTGCTTCACCAATGGCTTCTAAAATCTCAAGTACTCGTGTGATCGATGAACCTTTATTTCGTTTTGTATCTTGTGTCATAAAATTTTCCAAAAGACCCTGCTTCATTCATACCCACTTGAGCTTATGGATATTATCATTTGAATGTTATAGATATGAAATGTCAACAGATCCTAAATAAGCCTTTAAATATCAACGTGATTTGTTCCAACTCAACACTTTAAATAATCCAAACATCACAATAATCCAGATTGGAATCAAAATGACCGATTCTTTAAAGTTTTGCACCCACATGATATATAGAATCACACTGATAAAAATTAAAACAATATAATTACTTACGGGTGAAAACAATGAGGGGAATTTTACCCTTGTCCCTTCCAGCTTTTTAGCACGTTTAAATTTTAAATGGGTAAAACTAATCAGTGCCCAGTTTAAAACCAGAGCAGCAACAGCCAAATACATCAGATGACTTAGAGCTTCTTCAGGCACAAAATAATTCAGTAACACGCAACCAAAAATCAGTATAGAAGAGAAGATCACCGCAGTGATTGGTACACCTTGTTTGCTGACTTTTGCAAACATCTTCGGTGCATTGCCTTGTACTGCAAGCCCATACAGCATACGACTATTGGCATACATACCACTGTTATATACCGAAAGTGCGGCAGTCAAAATAATAAAATTGAGTAAATGTGCTGCCCAACCTAAGCCCAGTTGGCTGAAAATCATCACAAAGGGACTTTTATCTAAACCGCCCAGATCAAGTTGATTCCATGGAATTAATGACATGATGATGGCAAGAGAAGCCACATAAAAAACCAAAATACGGAAAATCACGCGATTGACAGCTTGTGGTATGCTTTTGTCAGGGTTTTCTGCTTCGGCAGCCGTCATCCCAATCAATTCAATGCCGCCAAATGCAAACATTAAAAAGGCCAGCATATAAAACAACCCTGAAAAACCATGTGGGAAAAACCCACCATGTTGCCAGAGGTTTGCCACAGTTGCAGTTGAATCAGCACCTGCTGTGAGCAAAAGATATAAACCAAACACAATCATTGAAATCACAGCAACAACTTTGATAATGGCTAACCAAAATTCTGATTCACCATAAAACTTAACATTACCCAGATTAAAACCAGTCACGATGACAAAGAAAAATAAAGCGGAGATCCAAGCGGGGATATGCGGCCACCAATAATGCACATATTTAGCCACTGCTGTAAGTTCAGTCATGGCGACTAATATATACATCACCCAGTAATTCCAGCCTGATAAAAAACCAGGAAATTTCCCCCAATATTTTTGTGAAAAATAACTGAATGAACCAGCAACAGGTTCTTCTACAATCATTTCACCCATTTGACGCATGATTAAAAATGCAATCAAACCGACGATGGCATAGCCTAAAATAATCGAAGGACCAGCAGATTGGATGACTTGTGCAGAACCTAAGAATAATCCTGTACCCACAGCGCCACCCATAGCGATCAATTGGATATGACGATTTTTAAGTCCACGTTTTAATTGGGAAGATGAGCGATTCAAAATATACTGTGCTGAATAAAAGAAGCCATTGTAATAGATTGGCTATAGATAACCTAGTTTGAAAACGATGTTGTTGAGGCAATTTTATAAGATATTGAACACTGGAATATTAGAACGCTTCCATCTATCAAAATATGATCATGTTGAGTGAATCATTTTGCTATTGAAAGAGCCTTCTCGCTTTGGGAGAAGGCTAGGATGAGGGGTATCTATACGTCTAAAAAAGACTTATAAAACAAGCTTATTCAGATTGCTCTAATGTACGCAGTGGGTGCATACCCTCAACCATTCCCATAAATGGTGGGTATATTGAGTAACCAACCAAGGCTTGAAGTTCAGGCGAAATCGACCGTACCGTGTCTTTGGAAAGTTCAAGCAAATAGTTTTCTTGTTGTCGGACATAGGCTTCACAGTACTGATGAGTAATCGCAAAGCGTGAGGATTTCGAATGATTTTGACCACCACCATGCCAAGTCGTACCGAGGAAAAAGATCACTGAACCTGCAGGCATCACTGCGGGTATCGCTTCTGATCTTTGTGCAAATCGATCATCTCCCCAGTGATGGCTGCCAGGAATAATCACTGTTGCACCATTGTCTTCAGTAAAATAATCAATTGCCCAGACAGTTGCAGCACCAAGTGGCTGACGAGGGCGTGGGAGGCGATAAAAAGCATCATCATAATGCAGACTTTGAGCGACTTCACCTGAAAGAATATTAATAATTTGACTCTGAGAGAGTAAGAAGTTGGGTTGGAATAGCCGATCCATAAGACCAAGAATGTGAGGATGTACGGCAAGTTGATCAGTGATTCGCGTTTTTGAGAGAACGTTATAGACACGCTGGGTTTGTTGACCTTCAAATGGGTTACGTCCAGTTTGACCGAGTAAGGCAAGGCCTTCTTGCTTAATTTGCTGGCAGGTTTCTTTGCTGATCAGGTTGTTGATGATGACATAACCATCACGCATTAAGCTTTGGAAATCTCGTTGGATTTCTGGCGTATTTCGCTCAGGCCCTGGTTGTAATTGTCGATGGGTCTTTGCGTGATCCTTTTTATTATATTGATGAATATCTAATTTAGACATTGCAAGCTCCTTGATTTAACGTGCTGGGCAGAACGGAACAGTTAGTTCATATTGTTTCCTGCCTTGGTTTTTTTACTTGTTTCTCCAGATGAAAGTGGGCTGAGTTGTAGGGTATTGCTTGTCAGATTCCAGAGTTGTTCGAATAGTTCCACATTCGAGGGCCTTTCTTTGGCAAGGATGGCTTGATCAATCGCCATACGCAGACCTCCCATCAGCATTGCTACTGTTGTATTGGGGTTAAGATCTTGACTAATTATTCCCAACTTCTGTCCTTGAGCAATGTTACGTGCACCCGCTTCTAATAATGCCTCCATATGAGCACGTTCGATATCAAGCACTTCAGGTTCACGGGCAAGTCGCCCAGCAATTAAAGGCGCCAGAGGGTGATTATAGAAATAGTCAATGATTGCTTTGGTACGGGTTTTTTCGCGTTCTCTCCATTCAATATTTGTTGGAATGCTGTCACCCAAAGCGAGTGCTCTCAATGGTTCATAGAATTGATCCACAACAGCGGCAATCAGACCTGTTTTTGAGCCAAAGTGATGATAGGTGAGTCCAGCTGATGTATTCGCTCTTTTGGCGATGGCACTGATCTCCATATGTCCATTGTTAGCAATCAATTCCTGTTCTGCTGCGCTGATCAAGCGTTGGTAAGTCGCCATCTTTTTTTCGGCCATGATTTTATTCTTAGAAAAAACTGAATTGAATTCAATTTAATTTTTATTGGCGAAATTGTCAACAGTATTGCGCCAAGATCAGTTAGAGAAATGGCGTTACCATAAGCTCGAAAGCAAGCTTGAGTCTGGGTAAATGGCAGTGTTGTTAGTGAGAAATAATTGGAAAAAGCAAATATAAGAGAGTAAAAACGTGGCAGAGATTTTTAATTGATCTCTTTAAAATGAATGGTTTTTATTTGAATTTAACTTTTATTTATTCTGTTCAATATTTTGGAAAGTCTTTTTAAAAGGGCATTTTTATAGCTATCATTTTTCTATATTTATTAGCTCAAATAGAAATTAAGTTAGATTAGAAATGACCAGATCTCCACATTTAATCTTGCCTTAGCTTTTTAACCATTTACTTTATCTACTGTTATTTCAAAAATAGGGATATCCCATTCCAAGCAACCTCATGATAATTTGGTCGCTAAAATTGCCATATTTTGATAACACCCTTAAGTTTTTCCTTTATAGACTCAAGACATGATCAAGGAAGGAGATCAGCATGTCAAAAGAATATAAATTACAAAAAGGAAGTTTAGGGCTGTGGTACGTTGTGTTCTTTGTGGTGGCTGCAGCTTCACCCTTAACTGGTGTAGTTGGGGCCCTACCCGTGGCCTTTATGGCAGGCAATGGAGCAGGTGTCGCGGGTACTTTTGTTGTTGCAGGTGCGTTACTACTTATTTTTAGTTTTGGTCTGGTTGCCATGAGCCGTCATGTGGTCAATGCAGGCGCATTCTATTCTTATATTGTCCAAGGCTTAGGGCTTACCTGTGGTTTAGCAGGGTTTAATGTCGCTTTACTTGCCTATGCAGCGATGCAACTCTCTTGTAGTGCAATGTTTGGTTTCTTTACCGAACTCTTTGTCACCAGACATTTTGGTAGCAGTTTACCGTGGTGGGCCTATGCAGCATTTATGCAAATGGCGGTCATTGGTCTGGGTATCGCTAAAGTTGAAATTGGTGGAAAAGTCCTCGGTGTATTGATGTTGCTTGAGATCGCCATTGTCTTGTTGATGGATGCCGTCTTTATGACTCAACCAAGAACATGGGAATTTAGCGCTTTTCAACCAAGCACTGTTTTAAATGGCAATTTTGGTATTGCTATGGTGTTTGCAATTTGTTCTTTTATTGGTTTTGAAGCCACCGCAATTTATGCCGAAGAATGCAAAGAACCTAAAAAAATTGTGGCGAAAGCAACCTTTACTGCGGTGATTTTAATCACGGTTTTCTATGCGTTCACATCATGGGTATTTGTGCAATATACAGGTGCAAGTCAGATTGCCGCAGAAGCAGCCAAAGATCCCGGTGTTTATGTTTACAACGTGGCTGAGCAGTTGCTCGGTGGTTGGGCGGTTGAAGTCATTTCAATTTTATTGATCACCAGTTTATTTGCCGCAACACAAGCTTTCCATAATTCATTATCCCGTTACCTATTTACCATTAGTCGTGATGGTTTGCTGTGGTCCAAATTAGCCAAAACGCATGCTGTTTATAAAACACCTTATATGGCCAGTATTGCACAAGGCATTTTTATGATTGCGGCCTTGGTGACTTTTGGGCTGTTTAAACTCGACCCAATGATCAATATTTTTGCATGGGCATCTGTTCTGGGAAGTATGGCGATTATGGTATTACAGTTCGGTGTTTCATGCGCTGTGATTAAATATTTTCGTCAACATAAACACCTTCAGGTTTCACTGTGGAGTCGATTGATCGCACCCATTATTTCCGCATTGGGCATGTTGGTCATCCTCTATGTAGTAATTGCAAATCTGGAAATGCTGAGTGGTTCATCTTCTCCCGTTGTGCTGTTTTTACCGTGGCTACTACTGGCTTGTATGATCTTTGGCATGATCACAGCCCGTGTCTTAAAACATATCAATCCGCAAAAAATATGAAGATGTCGCAAATATTGTCACCCATTCTTAATGTCCGAATAGACAAGGAGTTTCTGTATGAATAGTCCAATGGTTCAAACAAAAGATTATCAATTTTGGC
This sequence comes from Acinetobacter sp. GW821-FHT01E09, assembly GCF_059422385.1. NCBI lineage: Bacteria > Pseudomonadati > Pseudomonadota > Gammaproteobacteria > Moraxellales > Moraxellaceae > Acinetobacter > Acinetobacter sp. GW821-FHT01E09. Next base: position 3,043,403 of record NZ_JBWKWU010000001.1, on the reverse strand, counting down.
ATCCAATGACCCATCCCAATAATTGGGAAAACAAGGTGCCATTACGAATCGTCAAGGGCGATGGGCTTTTTATTTGGGACGATCAGGGACGTAAAATGCTAGATGGCTTTGCTGGTTTATGGTGTGTCAATGTTGGACATAACCGAACTGAAGTCAAACAGGCCATTACTCAACAAATGGATGAACTGGCCTACTATCAGTTATTCGATGGTGTGAGCCACCCCAAAGCAGAAGCCTTATCCAATAAACTGATTGAAATGACAGCTCAGGAAGATATGGCCCGGGTACTTTATGGTACAGGTGGTTCCGATGGTGTTGAAACCGCATTAAAAATAGCGCGTCAATATTGGATTTTACAGGGACAACCGCAGCGTACCCGCTTTATCTCATTGAAAAATGCTTATCATGGTGTGCATTTCGGGGGGACATCTGTCGGTGGTTTATCTATTTATCGGATGAATTATGGTCATGTTTTGGATGGTTGCTCACAGATTGAATCGCCGTGGTTGTATCGTAATCCTTGGAATTGTGATGATCCTGAGCAATTAGGGCAGTTGGTGGCTGAACAGCTGGAACGAGACATTTTATATTATGGTCCAGACAGTGTGGCGGCATTTATTGCGGAACCTGTGCAAGGTGCAGGCGGTGTAATTGTACCTCCAGCAAACTTCTGGCCTTTGGTGCGGCAGATTTGTGATAAATATGGAATTTTACTGATTGCTGATGAAGTGGTTACGGGCTTTGGTCGTAGTGGCAATATGTTTGGTTCAAGAGGCTGGGGGGTAAAACCTGACATTATGGTATTTGCCAAGGCGTTAACCGCAGGCTATGTCCCGCTTTCAGCAACTTTGATCAATCATCGAATTGAACAGGCCTTTTTACACAATAAAGATCATCGGGGTATTTTGATGCAGGGCTATACCTATGGTGGACATCCATTGGGTTGTGCGGCAGCTCTGGCAGTACTCGATATTGTTGAAAAAGAAGACTTGCCTGCCAATGCTGCCAAAATGGGAGATGTTTTACTCAATCAATTAAAAAGTTTTGAAGACAAATTCCCATCCGTTGGTAATGTGCGTGGCAAAGGCTTGATGCTGGCAATTGATCTGGTTTCAGATAAGAATACCCGTGAGTCTATTGCACCTGATAATAATTTGGCTTGGCGTATTACAGAAGCCTGCCGTAATGCGGGCGCAGTGGTTCGACCTGTTGGGCCAAAAATCGTGCTTGCTCCGCCTTTAGTGATTGATCAAGCAGGCTGTGATCTATTGTTCAATGCATTACAGAATGCGTTTGAACAGGTTGATGTATAACACTGCAAATTTGTCGGTTTAAAAACAGGATCAAATGTCTGTATGTGACACTTTGATCCTGTTTTATCTGTTCAATAACCTATAAATATAATATTGAAAACGTTACATTTAAGGGCTTGCCAATTAAGCGATTCAACTTAAAATAAAAGTTAGATTTCATTTTTTGATTAAAATTTAATGAATTGAAATCTAAAAATAAAATTTTTGCATTTTTAGGTAAAAGCGAGGCATGGATGTTAGTCGTTGAACCAGATGTAAAGACAGGTTTGTTGCATGGCTTTGAAATAAGAGAGTCATTACAACATACCCAGATTTTAAAGGACTGGTCTTTATCCTATGATCAACTTTCGTCAGGTCATTTTGAAAGTCATTTAAATGAACTATGGCTGGATGATATTCAAATCTATGAAGAAAAAATTAGTCCCTCAACTTTCCAAAGTGGAGAAGGCAAAGCCGACTCATTGTGTTTAGGTGTTTTTTCCAATTTATCTGACCCCGCACTGTGGATGGGGCAAGAATTACAAGGTGCAGAAATTATTTCATTATGCCAAGGCGGTGAAATTATGATGCGAACACCACAACAATCTTCGTTTGTATCCTTGAGTTTGCCCATGTCTTTGTTAGAAGAAGCAGGAGAGATTCCACAAGGGGCAAGTATGTTGACGCATCAGCCCTTGGCACAAGAAATTTATTTTAAACTGACTGCTTTATTAAATCATGTATCTAAACATCCGTATGGGGCAGATTTAGTCTGTATGCAACAGGTAAAGTCCGAGATTTTAGATCTGGGTTTTCGGTATGTTCAAGCCTTGCAACAGCAAAAAAATGAGATTCGTCTATCAGCGCGTAAGGCAAAAATTGTGGTGCAACGCGCACTTGATGCGATGCAATCCTATCAGGATAATCCCTTAACCATGGATGAGTTGTGTCAGCTTACCTATACCTCACGGCGTACCTTGCAAAATTGTTTTGAATTGATTACAGGACAAAGCCCTGCACAGTTTTTAAAACACTTGCGACTCAATGGGGTAAGACGCAGCTTTATTCAAAATGCTACATCTGCTTCTGTCAGTGAAGTGGCAAGTGAATGGGGCTTTTGGCATTTATCGCAATTTGCCACAGACTATAAAAAATTGTTTGGTGAAACCCCATCGCAAACATTGGCACAGTGTAAATAAAAATATGTGAGCTGTGGTTGATGTACTTTACTGAATTTTAAAATAAAGCACGCACAATAAAAAAGCATAAGAAATGTTTAGAAATTCCATTGAGATCAATAAAAATACCAAAGCCAGTCAATTGACTGGCTAACTACAATGAATGAGATTTATGTTATGTGAGCTAAGTCTTCTTCGTTGGCTGGGAGGGCTGAAAGAGTTTCCAACTGTTTGGTTAAACCAGAGACATCCAATAAATTCTTAAAACGGCGGTTTGACTCTGGCGATTCACCATGCGCTGTAGCTGCTGGGGACTGTACCCATCCGCCTACAGGTAATACTGATGCATGCAATCTTGTGGTGTGCCAAAAGCACCATTCATCTGTGAAAAATCCGGTTTTCTTTCGCTTCATGTTTAAAATCCATTTTTAATAAAAAACCCATAATGTGGTATTAATATTGATAAATTTAAAAAAAACAATAGTAAATAAGTAAAAATCTTTTATTTTGATAAAAATTAAAAAATAAGACTTTTGTGGGGTTGCTAGGTTAAAGCCCTATGCTGTTGTATTTAATTGGATTGAATATTAAAAAATACCGTAATATGAAAATATTTTAAAATAGTTGTTGTCTTTTTTATGATTTAAATATATAAAATCCCTTAATAGGGAATAATTATTTTAAATGTACCTATCGTAAAGGTGCCGTCTCACAGGAATTCAGGATGAAGTGTGATGAGGCAAAACAACAAGGACGCAAGGAGAACAATATGAAACATTCAGTTTTAGCTGCCATGCTGGCAATAGCAAGTGTACAGGCTGTACAAGCAGAGACAGTTCAAGCAGAGACAGGGACATCCAAGCCAGAAACCTTTATGGATCAGTTTTCTGTACATGGAACATTAACCTTATCCTCTGATTATCCCAGTCGTGGTTTTTCCAAGTCGGATCAAAAACTGTCAGTACAAGGGGGCTTGATTTTGGCGCATCAATCAGGTGCTTATTTAATGCTATGGGGGGCAAGTGCAACAACACCGAATGAGGGCAGCATAGAAGCAGATGCAATACTGGGTTATACATGGCGTATCGATGATAAAAACAGTCTGGATTTCTTTTATGCAGATGTGAATTATCCCGGCGGAAATTTTAGCCCAAATGGAAAATCGGCTGATTTTGGTGAATATGGGGTGATGTACAAACGTGCAGGTACATTTGTTGCGCAAGATAACTTCAATGCAGCGGTTTACTATTCACCGAATTATCTTTTTGGTTCAGGCAACGAATATTATTTTAGTAGTGAATACAGCTTTCCTGTTGTTGAAAATGTACAACTGTTTGGTTCGGCAGGTTATACCAAGCAGGACAGTGTGGCTGAATTTCAGCTAGGCTCAGTCCCAGATAGCAAGAAAGACAGCTACTTTGATTATAAAGTGGGGGTACGTGGTGACTACAAAGGGGTAACCACTGAGCTGGCTTGGGTCGGCAATAATATTGACAGTCAAATGGATATATTTGATGACCGCTTATATGTCAGTGTGAGCAAGAATTTTTAAACAATCGTATTGTTTTTTTAGGAGGTAGCGTTGTATCAATTTAGCGAGATCTGTTTTCATTTCTGCTAAGAAACTAATGTCACAAAGTATTGCATCAGTATTCAATATGGATTTAATGAATTAATCATCAAGCTGCATGAGGGCATAATCTATGCAAATAAAAGAATTCAATTATAATATCTGTGGTACAGGTTTGACTGGTGAGTGATGTTGATCGACCAAGCGTGATTGATTGTATACCCAGTGGCAATACCAATGCACCCACGATTGCCATCGCTGAAAAAGGTGCTGATTTATTAATTCAGTCTCGCTAGATCCCAGACATGAACGGTTCATTTAAAACTGGAATATATGGTCGCTATGTGCTTACGCTGATAACGCCGTATATTTAAAAATTTATGCTTATTTGGGGTTTTAGTATTGTTCTAGATGCTCAACTTCTTCTCGTTGAATTTGGATTTCATCCACTTCGATTGAGTGATGCTTCGGTTTTGGAGATGAGACAATCGATTGAGTTAGATTTTTTGCAGTCTCCAATAAAATCTCAATAATGGTTTCTTGGCGTAATAAATTAAATTGTTGATCAGAGCCCACAACACAGACACTATGAGTCACTTCTTTCGAATCAAAATCTGAAAAAATCGGGGCCGCGATCCCGATATTGCCAACGTTTAATTCATTATTGGTTGCGCAATAGCCATTTTTACGAATGTTCTTGGAAATTTTTAATACATCTTCAAGTGAATAAATATTCAGTGGATCTTTGGAAATTTGGGTTTCATAGAGTTGCTTAATTTTTTTTATACTTCGATATGAAGTCAAAACTTTGGCCTGTGCACCCCTAAACAGTGGCAGAGGTCGTCCACGTCCAAAACTAAAATGCATGTCATTATTGGGGCTTAAAATAAAAGTATTAATAATTTTACTGTCATAAAAAGCACTGACAAAAACAGTGAGTCCAGTAATTTGGCTTAAGTTTTCTAGATATGGACGGCCTGTACTTAGCACTGGATCATATTTTCTCATCATCCAGTCAAGCTCAATGACACGAGGGCCAAGGGCATACCCGCCCGGCCCACGCTTTACAATCAGCCCAGCATCACATAATTCTTTGATATAGCGATAAGAGGAAGTTCTTGATAAATCGAACTTTTGTGCGATGAGTTCAGCATCAATTTCTAATTGTTCAGGACCAAAGAGGTTGAGTACATTCAGTATTCTGGCCAGACTGCTATTCATATTTTCTCGATTAAAACGGCAAATTACTTTTTATATCTTTCACGAGTTATGCGATCTGGTCAATTGAAATATTAAAATTGTAAAAAATCCCGTATTATGAAAATAACTATTGAAATAATAAATTTTATGTTTTATAAATCTCTTAATAAGGGAATAACTAAATTTTTCTGGTGAAGAAGATGATCGGTGCGGAATATTTTGTAAAAACGGCTGCGCAACTTGGCTTTGAATATTGTTTTGCTAACCCAGGAACAACAGAAATTCCGATGGTTGCGGTGATGCAAGCGGAAACTAAAATCAAACCTATCCTTTCTCTATTTGAGGGTGTGTGTTCTGGCGCTGCTGATGGATATGGTCGGGTGGCCGAAAAACCAGCTTTGACTCTGACCCATTTGGGACCAGGCTTTGCCAATAGCATGGCAAATTTGCACAATGCGCGCCGTGCCAATACACCGATCGTCAATATCATTGGAGATCATGCTTCATGGCATGTGAACTATGATCCACCACTTGCCAGTGATATTGAAAGCATGGCAAAAACCGTGTCAGGTTGGGTACGCATGACCCGCAATGCCAACAGTATTGGTGATGATTTACAGGATGCGATGAAAGCCGCCTGGCAGGCAAAAGGACAAATCGCTACGCTGATCTTACCGATGGATTTTCAAGCCCAACAGATTCAGGGTGTTGGGAAGCATTTTCAGGTTGCCGCACCACAACGTCACTTTGTCGCCAGTAAAGTTGAACAAGTCGCTCGGTATTATCAGCAAGGTAAATCGCTGGTATTTATTGTGGGAGATACTGGTGTAAATGATGAGGGTTTAAAAGCAGCTGGACGTTTGGCGCAATTAGCACATGTACATATGTTTGCTGAAACATTCCCACGGATCAGTCATCGAGGTGGTGGTTTGCCAGATCTGGATCGTTTGCCCTATTTTCCTGAAAAGGCGATTGATGTATTGCAACACTATGATTACGTGGTGTGTGCAGGTGTGATTGATCCAATTAGCTATTTTGGCTATGAGGGTTTGCCATCGCGTTTGGCAGAACCAGATCGTTTACTTTATCTGGCTGATGTGGGTGAGGATGTACCTGCGGCACTCAATGCACTGGCGGATGAACTGAATGCGCCTGCCTTTGTACCTGTTGCGACGAATCCAATCGACTTACCACCCGCACAAGCAACCTTGAGTCCAGTATCTATTGCGAAAATTCTATCTGCAAGTCTGACCGAGGATTGTATTGTCTCGATTGAGGGCGGGACTTGTGGTTATCCATTTTTTACTGCTTCGAATGATGCGCTAAAACATCGGGTCATGACCAATACCGGTGGCGCAATTGGACAGGGCATTCCTGCTGGTTTTGGTGCTGCATTGGCTGAACGCGGAACACGGGTATTCTGCTTACAATCTGATGGCAGTGCGCAATATACCATTCAAACATTGTGGAGCATTGCCCGTGAAAATTTACCAGTCACAATTCTCATTGCTGCCAATCATCGTTATGCCATTTTGCAAAATGAATTAAGACGTTTTGGTGTCGAAGAATTCAGTGAAACGGCATTGTCTTTAACCGAACTCAATCAACCGAAAATAGATTGGACAGCCTTGGCTAAGGCATATGGCTTAGCATCTACTGTGACGCGAACCAATCAAGAACTACAAACTGCATTGACTCAAACCAATCAAGCAATGCAGCCCCATCTAATCGTAATGGAATTATGAGGTGTATCCCATGGCTATAAATGTGATTTTTCCAGAAGTGCATCGTTTTTTAGCGAAACCACAACAATTATTTATTGGCGGCCAATGGACGGACTCAGTCAGTAAACAGACCTTTGATGTTGAAAATCCAGCAACGCAAGAGGTGATTGCTCAAGTGGCAAAAGGCGCTGCAGCGGATGTTGATTTGGCAGTCGATGCTGCCAATCAAGCGTTTAAAACCTGGCGTTATGAGATCCCAGCAACACGTGCCAGATTGTTGTATCAATTGGCAGATTTAGTGGAAAAACACACTGAAGAGTTGGCCCAGATTTTAACGCTGGATAATGGTAAGCCGTTATTGTATTCACGTCATGAATGCGGTGGTGCAGCGCATATTTTACGTTATTTTGCGGGTTTTGCGACCAAGGTTGAAGGTCGACAAGTGCCAGTTTCAGGTGCGCCCCAAGGTGCGTTTTTAAACTATACCTTGCGTGACCCTGTGGGTGTTTGTGCTTTGATTGTGCCATGGAATTTTCCACTGACCATGTGTATCTGGAAACTCGCACCTGCAATGGCGGTGGGGTGTACCGCCATTTTAAAACCTGCTGAACAAACACCATTAATCGCTGTGCGCTTGATGCAACTGTTTGAAGAAGCGGGTTTCCCAGCAGGGGTGGTCAATCTGGTCACAGGTACAGGGCGTGATGTTGGTGAACCGCTGAGTGCCCATATGCAAGTCAATAAAGTAGCATTTACCGGTTCAACAGTGGTGGGTAAAGCCATTGCCCAACAAGCAACCTCGAATATGAAACGTGTTACTTTAGAGTTAGGCGGTAAGTCACCCAATATTATTTTAGCTGATGCAGATTTGAGTAAAGCGATTCCTGGCGCAGTGCAAGCCATTTTTTATAACCAAGGACAGGTGTGCACCGCAGGTTCCCGTTTGTATGTGCATGAAAAAGTGCTGGATGAAGTGTTGGATGGTTTATGCAAACAGGCGCAGGGCATGAAGATTGCCAATGGTCTAGATGAAAGCTCAACCATGGGGCCACTGGTATCTGAACGCCAATATGCGACAGTCAATCGTTATATTCAGCAGGCATTAGCGGAAGGTGCTGAATTACTGACAGGTGGTCAACGTCCAGCTGGTTTTGATCAAGGCTATTTTGTTGAGCCAACCATTTTCCTTGATCGTGAAGAAAAAGCCTGTATTGCCAAAGAGGAAATATTTGGCCCTGTATTAACGGTGATGAGTTGGTCAGATACGGATGAGTTGATAGAGCGTGCCAATAATTCAATTTACGGTTTAGCTGCTGGAATTTGGACACAGGATTTATCTCAGGCGCATCAGATTGCGGCCAAGTTAGAAGCAGGATCCGTATGGGTAAATTGCTATAACGTGGTGGACCCTGTTTCTCCATTTGGTGGTTATAAACAATCAGGTTGGGGACGTGAAATGAGCCATGATGTGATCGAAGCTTATACTGAAACCAAAAATGTTTGCGTGAATTTGTATTAATTAAGGTCCCTGTGAAACTCCCTTGAAAAAGGGCGTCACTTTCCCACTCAACGTGGGAATGGGGGATTTTTGACTCAAAAAAGGACTAAAAAATGGATTTAGAATTAAAAGATCGAGTTGCAATCGTTACTGGTGGCGGGATGGGAATTGGTAAAGATGTAGCCCGTCTTTTATCGCAAGAAGGCTGTAAAGTCGTGATCTGCGCGCGCCGTATGAGTTATCTAAATGAAGCTGCCAAAGAGATTGCAACTGAAACGGGTAATGAGGTGTTGCCATTATTTTGTGATACCACGGATATGAAAGCGGTGCAGTTTATGGTTGATCAGGCCATGCAGCATTTTGGACGAATTGATATTTTGGTCAATGGTGCAGCAGCCCCGTCTGGTGTGGTACGTAATGATATTGAACATGCAGAAGATCATGAGTTATTGGGTGATTTAGACACCAAAGTTATTGGCTATTTCCGTTGTATCAAAGCCGTTACACCCTATATGAAAAAGGCTGGTTTTGGTCGGGTCATCAATATTGGTGGCTTAACAGGTCGCGGCAGTAAGGTCATGTCAGGGATGCGTAATCTCGCGATTGCCCATTTGACCAAGACCTTATCCGACCAACTTGGTCCATCGGGTATCACGGTAAATCTGATTCATCCTGGGGTTGTCGATACACCGCATATTCAAGAGCTTTATGAACGTGAAGGGGTTAAACAGAACAAAACACCTGAGCAAGTTCGTCAGGGCTATATCGACAGCACCCCAATTCGCAGGACACTTGCGCCTATTGAAATGGGCTACTTGATTGGTTTCCTTGCTTCACCGAAAGCGGGTGCAATCACAGGTGAGTCGATTGGGATTGATGGTGGTTTGACCCGTGGCATCTTTATCTAAGGAGCAGGCATTATGTCAAATGGAACATTATTAGTGGCGACCGTTGGGCAAGCCGTGATCCGTAGTGGGGATGATGGCAAGTTATGGCATCGTTTGGGTGTCGGGCAAGATCTAGAGTTTGATGCGATTACCCGCGCTTTATCACAGGATCCTGAGCAAGCCAACACCATCTATATAGGCACAGATATTGGCTTATGTGTCAGCCATGATTGTGGTGGGACATGGCAGCAAATGGATACGCCATTTAAAGGTCAAACCGTTTGGAAAGTTGCTGTTGATCCGCAAAACCGACAAAGAATTTTTGCTGGAACAGGAGCGCCTTCACGTGCTGTGCTTTGGCGTAGTTTAGATGGTGGTCAGACTTGGGATGCTGCGCCTGTTGAAATTCCAGAATTTTGTGCAGGGGTCAGTCGTCCACGCTTACTGGCTTTTGCTTATGATCCAACCGATGCCAATAAAATTTGGTTTGGTTTAGAAGAAGGTGGGCTCTTTCATTCACAAGATGGTGGTGATACTTGGCAACGACTAGATGATCGTTTGCTTTGGGATTTTAATTCTGACGTGCATGCGATTGCAGTGTTGCCAAATCACGGTCAAAAAGTAGTGGTGGTGGTCTGTGTCAATGCGGTGTATCGCAGTTTTGATGACGGACAGACATGGACAGGAATTATTGCCAAAGAAACTTTTGGTTTGTATTACGTGCGTGCAATGTCAGCGCATCATCACAGTCAAAGTTCTGTGTATATCAGTATTTCGGACGGGACACCGGGAACCACCAGTAAGATCCTGGTTTCTAAAGATGCAGCAGCTACATGGGAAGTCTTGCCTTTACCGCAACAACCCAACTCATGTATCTGGGCGATTCAGCAAAACTTTAACAATCCAGCGCAGATGGTTGCTGGCACAAAGTATGGTCATCTATTTACCAGTGAAAATGGCGGTAATAGCTGGATTAAACATTGGCGTGAATTTAGTGAAATTGCAGATGTGTTATGGACCCCTGCAAATACTGAGATCAAGGCGCTACATCAATCTGTGATCGAAAAATAATGCGAGCTAAAGATGAAAATAAAAGTATTACGGACGCATCTTTCACTCTTTGTCAGAGATCCTGAAGCATCAGCGCAATGGTATGCCGATGTCTTAGGGATGGTTGAGCATGCGCGTGGTCCAGCATGGATCATGATGAGTTTTGGTGTAAAGCATCATGACATTGCCTTGATCAAGGCGGCGCCTGATGCACAGCAAGGTGGACTCGGCTTGCAGCACTACGGTTTGGAAATAGAGGGAACATTTGAAACCCTGCAGAAATTACATGGCATGCTGATCCAAAAAGGCGTGGAAGTGGTCAAAACCACAGACCATACCGTAGGCAATGGCCTATATTTCAATGACCCAGATGGCAATCGTTTAGAGTTCTTTTTAGAAACCATTCATGACGATGCCGAAGCGATTAAAGCCTTCCATGATGCAGGCGCTCCAAGTAATCCGATTGAAATTAAACCTATTTTTTAAAGGGTTCTGATATGAAAAAAGCAAATTTTGAACAATATCATATTCGTAAATGGTACAGCTTTGTAGAAGAAACACTGGCAAATGAAAGCGGTATATTGGCAGATGGTGAACCGGTTTATAAATATGCGGTTGCTGTTGCGATCCATAATCCATTTGCAGGCAAGTTTCAGCAAGACCTCAATGCACTGATTGAAAAATCACCCGAACTGGGTCGTGAATTTGGTCGCCGTATACAGGCTTTGGCACAAGGTCGCGCCATTGAAAGTTATGGCAAAGCCATTTTGGTCGGGATGAATAGCGAATATGAACATGGCAATGCATTTTTAACCAATCCTGCGGCCAACCCAGTACGTGAGGCCATTGGTGGTGGAAAATCGTGGGTGCCATCGACAGGTAAGCGCGGTGTTGCAGGAACCATTATTGATGTTCCTTTAGCACATAAAGATGCGCTTTATGTACGTTCGCACTATGACACATTTTCTTTATCTTTTAATGATGCACCCAATAACGATGAAATTATCGTGATTTGGGCTTTTGCGACTCGTGGACGCTTACATGCCCGCTTAGGTGGCTTAAAAGCCTCTGAAATTAAAGGTGAAGATGGTCTGAATTAAGCCAGCGATAACGCAGCTCAATCTTAGGCATCGCGCATACATATAAGGACATGAGATTATGCGAATAGGAAGCCATTTTTTTAAAAACCGCAGTGGACTTGGTCTGCATTATTTAACTTGGGGCGAACCTGAGCAGCCTGTCTTAATCATGCTGCATGGATTGCGTTCCTACGCCGCAACATGGCACCTGCTTGCACCACTGCTTGCGGAGCATTTTTATGTGGTGGCACTGGATCAGCGGGGACGTGGACAAAGTGATTGGGCGGAATATTCAAGCTACCAAACTGAATATTATGTACATGATCTTGAAGATTTGATTGCTGAATTAAAGGTGGATCAAATCATCTTATTGGGTCATTCATTAGGTGGAACGAATGCACTTGAATTTACCCGTTTGCATCCTGAGCAGGTTGAGGCATTGATTGTTGAGGATATTGGTCCAGGCTCCTCGATACAAGGCGATGGTGCAGCGCGGATTCGACATGAAATGCAGACTACTCCATTATCTTTTGCTTCATGGGATGAGGCCACAGTATTTTGGCAAAAGCTACGCCCATTGATCGATCAGCAGGGGATTCAGTCACGTTTGCAACATACCTTAGTGGAAAAAGATGGCCTGATTCATTGGCGCCATGATCAGGAAGGGATTGCCAAGGCACGTTTGAGTTTTCCATCGATCGACCTGTGGCCTGCGGTTAAAAGTTTGACTTGTCCTACGCTATTTATCAAGGGCGGCTTGTCAGATTTCTTAACCACTGAGATACTCGAAAAAATTAAGGAAAACAACAAACTGGTAAAAACAGTGGAAATTGCAGGGGCATCACATTATGTCCATGATGATCAAACTGAGCAATTTAATCAGACCGTACAGGATTTTTTAAAACAGTTTGCTTAGCGGTGTAGGAAGTCAAAGCAAGGGAGCAATAGGGATGAAGCAGGAACACACACAGGTTGTTATTGTTGGTGGGGGGCCAAATGGAATTGCGCTGGCGCATTATATGGGAATGTATGGAATTCAAAGCATTGTGCTTGAAATGAGTCCAGATATTTTACCGTACCCTCGTGCAGTGGGCATGGATGATGAGGCCTTACGTGTCTTGCAAACTATAGGCGTGGCTGATGAAGTTGTAAAAGACATGATCCAAAATGTGCCATTGCGTTATTACAATGCTCGTGGAATTTGTTTTGCTGAAGTAAAACCGTCAGTTGCTGATTATGGTTGGCCGATGCGCAATATCTTTATGCAGCAGCTTTTAGAAAAATCCATGCGGGAAATGTTGCAACCCTATACACAGGTCGAATTACGTTCTGGGCATGAAATGCTCGATGTTTCCCAAACCGAAGAATCGGCAACGGTCAACGTTAAAGACAGCGATGGTGAAATTTACCAAATCTCAGCCAAATATGTGATTGGTGCAGATGGTGGCCGTTCCTGTGTGCGTAAAAAAGCTGGGATTCAGCTTGAGGGTTTAACTCATCCACATAAATGGATTGTGGTGGATGCTGCACATGATTCTCTGGATGCACCATATACCGCCTTACATGCCGATCCTAACCGTCCATTTGTGTGTATATATTTGCCTTATCAGCAGCGTCGTTGGGAATTTATGCTGTTTGATGGTGAAGACGAAGAAAGCATGTGTAAGGAAGACAACATTCGACAACTGATCCGTAATCATATTGGTGATGCTGTAGATGAACTGGAAATTATTCGAATTCGTGCCTATACCCATAATTCACGGGTTGCCAACCGATTTATTCAAGGGCGAATTATCTTGATTGGAGATGCGGCACATATTACGCCACCTTGGGCAGGGCAAGGCTTAAATTCAGGCATTCGAGATGTAGGGAACATCGCATGGAAATTGGCTGCGGTCTTAAAAAACTACGCCTCGGAAAAAATCATCACCAGTTATGATGATGAGCGCCGTACTCATGCGACAGAATTAGTTGCCTTGGCAGACAATATGGGCATGGTTTTGGGTTTGACCAATCCACTTATGGCAGGGGTGCGTGATTGGTTATTTCAGGCTTTTAACAATGTCGATGCTTTACGCAGCCATCTAGTTGAATTTAAATTTAAACCGAAACCCTTTATTCATAAAGGTTTGGTCTATCATCCACGTCCGCACATCAAAGAAACCGATGTGGTTGGGAAAATATTTATTCAACCCTATGTCGAAGATGCTCAAGCCATTAAGCTGAAATTTGATGAGATTCTGGGTCAATGGTATGCCGTGATTGCATTCCGAAAAGATCCACTGAAACATTTATCTGAGCAGACGCGACAATTTTGGCAAAGTCGTGAGACGCGTTTTATTCAGATTAATCGCGCTAAAAGTGGTTTAAATCGTAAGCAACCTTTACATGCTTCTGAGCAGGTGATCTGTGTAGAAGATGTGGAACGTAAACTAGAAGACTGGTTTGATTTTGCCCGTGATGAAGTAGTGATTGTACGTCCTGACCGCTTTATTGCAGCCACCTGTGCTTTGGAAAAGCTTGAAGAAACTCTGGAGAAATTGGCATGTCAGTTGATCAATTAACCGAGTTACAACATCGCTTACTAGATGCGCGTATTGTGCGACATGTATTGGATGCCAATGAGTTTGAATCTCTTGAAACCGATCAGGCTTATCTTAGTCAGGCTCAAATGATCCAACACTATTGTCAGGAAACTGACACTACAGTTTCAGGTTGGAAAGTGGCTCTTTCGGGTGCGCCTGCTCAAGCCAAATATGCTTTGCAACATCCTGTTTATGGTCATCTTTGCTCAGATATGCAATTGGAAAATGAAAGTTGTATAGCGCTGGCAAATCTGTACCAGCCGAAATTAGAAGTTGAATTGGCGTTTATTTTAAAACAGGCCATTAGCAGTACGGATTTAACTGATGCTGAGTTGTTGGCGAAAGTTGGGCAAATACGCCCAGCAATTGAAATCGCAGATACGCGCTGGCAAAACTGGCAATTTAATCTCGCTCAATTCTTGGCAGACAATGCTGCGGCACAGTTTTACATACTGGGTGATGAAATAGAGGTCGCTATAGCTGATTTAGATATTCACCCGCTTATTGAACATACCAACCTAGACATCATCGTGACCACACAACCTGAAGATCACCCAATCCGCAACTATCTTTGGTTGGTTCGGACCCTCTTGCAACAGGCTAAAAGTTTAAACGCAGGTGATGTGATTTTAACAGGTTCCATCATTCGTCCGATGGATTTAAACATAGGGCAATATGATTTTTCAGTGCTTGGGCAAAAGCTTTCGTTGCAAGTGATTTAAATCGGGAAAGTATTGTTGACGATGTAAAAAGTTGGGTGTTTGGCAAAAAATTTAAAAATAGGAAAATAATAAAATGGCACAACTGAACGATGTGGGTTTATTAAAATCACAAGCATTGATCAATGGTCAGTGGCGAGATGCTGATACGAAACAAACTCTTAATGTGATCAATCCTGCTACAGGTGAAATTATTTGCACCGTACCGAAAATGGGGCAGCAGGAAGCCTTGGATGCTATTACAGCGGCTGAACAGGCTTTACCGTTATGGCGTAAAAAAACTGCCAAACAACGCAGTCAGATATTACGTCAATGGTTTGATTTAATCATGCAGCATCAAGATGATCTGGCCTATATTTTAACCTTGGAACAAGGAAAACCTTTTGCTGAAGCCAAGGGCGAAATTGCATATGGTGCCGCTTATATTGAATGGTTTGCAGAAGAAGCCAAACGGATTTATGGCGACATTATTCCGTCAAATGCTACGGATCAGAAAATTTTAGTCAACAAACAACCCATCGGGGTCTGTGCCGCAATTACCCCATGGAATTTCCCCAATGCCATGATTACCCGTAAAGTTGCACCGGCCTTAGCGGCAGGTTGTACCATAATTGTCCGTCCAGCCTCGCAAACGCCATTATCTGCCTTTGCCATTGCTGAGTTGGCACAACGCGCAGGTATTCCAGCAGGGGTATTCAATGTTATCACTGGAAGCTCTAGCGAAATCGGTGAGGTACTGACTACAGACGAACGTGTGCAAAAGTTTAGTTTTACCGGTTCAACTGAGGTGGGTAAAAAGTTGATTGCGCAATGTGCATCAACAGTAAAAAAAGTGTCGATGGAGCTGGGTGGCAATGCTCCATTTATTGTATTTAATGATGCAGATCTTGATGCGGCTGTAACAGGTGCGATTGCAAGTAAATTTCGTAATGCAGGGCAGACCTGTGTCTGTGCCAATCGAATTTATGTGCAATCAGCGGTCTATGATGTATTTATCGAAAAATTAGTTGCGGCGGTAAAACAGTTCAAGGTCGGTAATGGTATGCAGGCTGGGGTAGATTTTGGACCGGTCATTGATGCTGCAGCGATTCGCAAAGTGACAGAACATATTGACGATGCAGTAAGTAAAGGTGCCCAGATTGTGTTGGGAGGAAAACCTCATCCATGCGGGGCACTGTTCTTTGAACCGACCATTGTCAAAGATGTTAGGGCTGAAATGCAAGTTGCCAAAGAAGAAACCTTTGGTCCATTAGCGCCTGTATTTAAGTTTGAAACAGAGGAAGAGGTTATCGCCTATGCCAATGATACTGAGTTCGGTTTGGCATCTTATTTTTATACTCAGGATTTAGGTAGGGCAATGCGTGTATCTGATGCTTTAGCGTACGGCATGGTGGCACTGAATACTGGAATATTATCCAACGAAGTGGCGCCGTTTGGTGGGATAAAGCAATCTGGATTGGGACGCGAAGGCTCCAAATATGGAATAGAAGATTATTTGGAAATTAAATATGTGTTGTTCGCTGGATTAAGCAAATAATTAATTGTGAGGATTAAGCAAATGAGTAATGAAACATTTGAAAAAGGACTGGCGATCCGTAAACAAGTACTTGGCGAAGAATATGTCAATCATTCTATGAACAATGCTGATGATTTTAACTTGCCATTATTAGAGTTAGCTACTGAGTATTGTTGGGGTGCGGTTTGGGGGCGAGAAGGGCTGACGAAACCTGAACGAAGTCTGATTAATCTCGCTATGATTTCTGCACTTAACCGCCCAAATGAGCTGAAACTACATGTGAAAGGTGCGTTACGTAATGGCGTCCCAAAAGACAAAATTCGAGAAGTCCTATTGCAAGTCACAATTTACTGTGGTGTGCCTGCTGGTGTAGATAGCTTCCGTATTGCCAAAGAAGCGATTGCAGAATATGAACGAGAAAATGGTTAGTGTTTATTTTAGATCGATAATCTAATTTGTTTTGATCTATAGGCATCTTTCAGAAGTCTTTTTTTAAACCATAAATCAACATAAAATTCCCCTCATCCTAGTCTTCTCCCAGCGGGAGAAGGAACTTTCAATACGACTATGAATCACTCCATATGATTGTTTTTTGATTTATAAAAGCGTTCTAATCAAACATTTAATTAATGACAATTTTGTAATAAAAATGCTTTTATCGAACATTTACCAATATCTTGTTTCTTTTTTGTGTAAATGTAATTGTAAATTTAAAAAACTATTATATAAAATTAATCATTAATTTTAAAAAGAGTGGAATTGTGAAAATTTATACAGATACTGAATCACCTTAATATTATTTTAAACTAATGTATTGAAATCTATTTTATCTTTGTAGAGCAGTAACTTACTTGGTTGAGTTTTTAAATATTATGAATATTGTTTACAGAAAATTGTAATGGGAAAGAAGCTGTTTTTTGTTTGGCTATTGGTGTTTCAATTTACATTTCAGAATGTCTGGTATGTTGTTGAATCTTTATGTCTTAATGAAATTTCAACGCAAACCCATATAAAACAAAATATCAATGATAAAGAATTACTTATAGCCATGAGTGATGTTGAAAGAAATATTGAAAAAATAAGATATAACAATGAAATAAATCAGTTTTGTCAAAATATTTGTTTAAATGATAAATGTAATTTCATATCGAACTTTGCTGATTTAAAAATTGAGCGTAAATTTGAAAATACATTCAACCCATTTTTTAATCTTCTGACTTTTCAGAGATACAGATGGTTGAATTTATATCAATCCCCTGAATTAAATAATTTATCTCCTCCTCCTAAATTCAAGCAGCTATACGGTGGCTAGCTAAAACAGCTCCCACTATTTTATATTTTTCGTATATGCTGAGGAGTATTTAAATGTTTAGTCAAAAAAAATATATATGTTATTTTGTGAAATTATTATCTTTAAACTCTGTTTTTAAAATAAGTGTTTCGCATTATTTAATTCTAATGCGCAACCACTTAGAACTTTATTTAGAAGAAAATAAGCATTCAATTTATTGTGGGAGAAAATAGTATGAGCATTATATTTTCTTCCAGAATAAGGACTATGGGTTCAAGGGTTATTGGTTTTGTATTGGCATTTATTATTGCCTGTAGTTTTGGTCTATGGCACGACACTTTCCCACTGGTTGAGCATCTTTTATGGTTGCTCGGTTGGTTTTTAGTGGGAATTGGTGCGATGGGGCGGATATGGTGCAGTATCTATATTTTAGGCCATAAAAACGCGAAGTTAGTTATGGATGGTCCGTATTCCATCTGTCGAAATCCACTCTATCTTTTTAGTTTTTTAGCTGCGCTAGGGATTATGTTTTTAACCGAAACCTTGTTCTTTCCTGTGGCTTTTAGCATGTTGTTTTTAGTTTATTATTACTTTGTCATACGTCAAGAAGAGCGTTTTTTGAGGAAAAAATTTGATCAATTGTATTTGAATTATACTCAAACCACACCACGCTTTTGGCCGAGTTTTAAAAACTATTCTGAACCGCAATATTGCCAAGTGTCATCCAAACATTTTAGGTTGTTCCTCACACAGGTGATCTGGTTTTTCTGGGTTGCTGCGTTTGTACAACTGTTTGAAGAGCTTCGCTTGTTAGGGGTTTTTCCTATTTATTTTAATATATTTTAATCCGATTTTATTTTATTAACCTGAATTGAGGGCAGTTTATACTTAGAGTATCCAGTAAAAATCATGTTATTGGGTACGCTATGGTGAATATATTGGATGGATGATTTTTAAACTGAATATGCATAAATTCACATAAAATTCCCTCATCCTAGCCTTCTCCCAACGGGAGAAGGGACTTTCAATACCCATATGATTTACTCCAGATGATCATTTTGTGATTCATGAAAAAGATCGAATATATTTTTATTCTTTTTTAATTTAAAGAAACTTTCTCGCCATTTTTCCCTATTTTATTTTTCTTTTAAAATGAAGAATTCAAGAGAGCCGATATTTTTAATCAATTTATCAAGGGTTTTCCTTCATCTGTCTAAACAATGGATGAAGAATTAAAAGATCGTAGCTGTTAGGTTCTCCTCATTTTTAATCGCTTTAAACACCAACAGGAAATGCTGTTGATCCATGTCAAAAAGCACTTTTTGAATCGATCAGAAAAAAACCGCTTGAAAATTAATCTAAGTGGATTATTATATTTAATCTAAGTGGATTAAAAGCCAGTCCATTGAAGTGATCAATTAAAATTAAAATGAAGCAGCCATGGTTCTAGGATTGAAGGACATGGTACATAGGAAACATAAGTTATGGAAAAGATGAATAAATTAAAAGTAGGGATACTGCTGACGACGGTTATGGGTTCAATCACTTTAAGTGCTTGTAACGACAATGATGATTCAGAACGTGTAACTCAACCGCCTAAAGCAGAACTGACGGATTGTATGTGGCAAAATGCTGTTTCGAGTAAGGATGGAACAGGTGGTGCCAATCCAATGAATTATGCGCTTCCAGACTCCAATGTAAATTACTGGTCGAGTGAATTTACAGTGCCAGAAGGTGCAAAAGTTTTCATCGATGGTGATTATCCTTACGCTCGTCACACCTCTCTGGTTAGCTATACAGCCAAAGGAGAGCGTGTTAATTCTCTGGTAGATGTCAATATTAAACCCAATCAAGGTGTGACCAATCCCTTCATTGTGGGTAATAACCGCTTAAATAAAGAAAGAGGATTTAAAGCTGAGTTGGTGTTAGGTGATCTACCTGCATCGCCTAAAGAAAATACCTTATATGCGCCTAAAACAGACAGCAATGAAGTGGCGTTAATCTATCGTGTTTATGTGCCGAATAAAGGCTTTAATGAGAAAGGCGGCGTCAATTTCCCACGCTATAAAGTACAGTTAGCCAATGGTGAAATCAAAACAGGTCCAGAAGTCTGTACAGTCCTTAAAGTCAAAGAAAAAGCTTTGGATAATGTACAAACACCTTTGAGCGTCATTTTAAGTTTATACAATAAACAACCTTATGTAGGTTTCCCTGCACAATTGAAGCCAACATGGTATACCGCATATAACGGACCTGCGAATATTAGTTGTATTTATAAATATAACTTAGAGCAGTGTGAAGGATTTAAAACTGAACGTAAGCTAAACCAGTGGGCTACGCCAGATAACGAATATACCTTCTCTGTGATTAGCCGCAAACTTGGTAAGGTGGTCGTGATAAAAGGCAAATTGCCACAAATCGCGGCAACCTCTGGTAACGAGACCACTTTAGCCAAAGGCGATATTCGTTATTGGTCGATTTGTACCAATGAGCTGATTTCGACAGCAACCAACTTCTGTATTTATGACGAGCAAATGAAGCATAAAGACAAAAATGGTTTTTATACCCTTGTTGTGTCATTACCCGAAGATCGTCCAAAGAATGCTACAGATGAATGTGGAATTTCTTATTTGCCTTTAAGCCCGCGTGGTGATGGTTATACTGGTCCAGATGCTGTGGAGAAAGGGCATAATGATGTCGGTTTCTTGATTATGAGAAATTTATTACCGTATTCAAGCTTTAATCAAGCGATCCAGAACACGAAAGTTTGGGGAGATGAAAAAACAGTGATGGGTGATTATTTACCAGAGCTTAACTATACATCTAAAGAGGAATTTGAAGCCAAAGGTTGTTCGTAATTCATCCGTTAAAAATAAGCCAATCTGATTCAGGATTGGTTTATTTTTTATCATTTTTGATATAAAAGAGACCTCTCTTTTTATTTTCTCTATGGAATGTGATGAGTAATCAAACCAAAGAAAAGCTTATCGAGGCAGCGATTGTTCTGTTTTCTCAGAACAATATCGAAACTTTGTCTGTACAGAAAATCAATGAAACTGCAAAAGTAGCCAACAAATCAGCTTTATATTACCACTTCAAATCGAAATGGGGATTGGTTGAAGCTGCACTAGATCATGTCATGACACCCTATGTCAAAGACAGTCTAGCGCTATTAAATGCAATTCAACCTGAACAGGTACAAGTGTCTGATGTGGTCGATGCCTTGATGAAACCGATGGTGAAGATTCTTTTACAGGAAAATGGCATACATTATTTAAAGTTCTTTTCTAAAACCATTAGTGCTGGAGATGAAGGGCGGATCATTGTTGTAAAAACGCTAGTACCGATTTCAGATAAAGCGGTCGACTTATTACAACTGGCTTTGCCCGATGCTGAGCCTGATGCGATTGCATTAAAAGTACTGTTTACCTTCAATACCATTCTCAATGTGGTCAGTGATATTGGTCTTGAGCATTTTTGGCCAACCAAAGTGAAAGATCACAAGCTATTGGGTAAATATTTAAAAGACTATATTGAAGGTGGAATCCGTTTTAAGGTAAATCAACGTTATGATTAGTCTAAACTGATCATTGATTAAAAATGTTGCTACTAAAAACGATGTAAGTCAAAAATGATGTGAGCTAAAGACGATCATGAATTAATTAACGATCATGAATGAACTTATGGAGGAAAAAGGATTTTTATAGCGAGATTAAGTCATCGTATTAGATGCCGAATGAAAAGAACAGTACAGATCAGAAAATCAAAAATTATGGATATTTTGAAGAAGGAACGACAATGAAAATTAAATTTTTAACGGTCTCATTGATGTTTATTTTGCCATTTTCTGTTTTTGCAGCAAATGGACAAGTCGAAAAAGCGGTCATTGAATCAAATAATGCGTATAAAACCAAATATAATTTAGACGATATGACAGAGTTTAATTATGCGCAAAAAGGCTTTATTGCCAAGCCAACAGGTCAAATTAAAAGTGAAAAAGGCAATGTGATCTGGGATTTTGATGCGTTTAATTTTTTAAATGATCCAGCACCAAATACTGTTAATCCTGCGCTATGGCGACAAGCAAAGCTCAACAATAATGTTGGTCTATTTAAAGTGACAGATCGAGTTTGGCAAATTCGTGGTTTTGATTTGGCAAATATGACCATTATTCAGGGTGATACTGGCTGGATTATTGTGGATACATTAACCTCCAAAGAAACGGCTGAAGCAGCACTTAAATTTGCTAGACAGCATTTAGGTGAGCAAAAAATTTCAGCCATTATCTTTACCCATAGCCATATCGATCATTTTGGTGGGGCTCTAGGCGTTCTTTCAACAGAAGAAATTAACGCTAGAAAAATTCCAATTATTGCGCCGCAAGGCTTTATGGAAGAAGCGACCAGTGAAAATGTGATGGCAGGTTCAGCCATGATACGTCGTGCGACTTATATGTATGGAACTTTTCTACCAAAGAATGCGGAAGGATTGGTGGATACAGGTTTAGGTAAGGCTGTTGCTGTGGGGAAAATGGGCATCCTTGAGCCTACACAACTGATCACCCAAGCAGAACAGAAAATGAGCATTGATGGTTTGGATTTTGTGTTCTATAACGTGCCGGGATCAGAAGCGCCTGCAGAGTTAACATTCTCTATTCCATCACTGAAACTTTATAATGGCGCAGAAATTCTTTCGCATACCATGCATAATCTTTATACCCTCCGCGGTGCTAAAGTCCGTGATGCCTTAAAATGGGTGGGCTATTTAGACCAAGCAATGCAGCATGCTAAAGCATCCGATGTATTGATTGCACAGCATCATTGGCCTGTCTGGGGCAATGACAATATTCAAGATTTTATTAAAACCCAGCGAGATGTTTATAAGTTTACGCATGATCAGACGGTGAGATATATGAACTCTGGTTTTAATGGTGCTGAAATTGCCGAGAAAATTCAGCTTCCAGCGGCACTTGACCAAAAACTATATGCGCATGGCTATTATGGAACCCTTAAACATAATGTAAAAGCGGTATACCAATACTATATGGGATGGTTTGATGCTCATCCTTCCAATTTAGATCCATTACCGCCTAAAGCTGTTGCAAAAAAATATATTGAGTTGGCAGGCGGGGAGAATAATGCATTGAAAAATGCGCAGGATGCTTATGCTCAAGCTGACTATAGATGGGCGGCCGAGATTTTAAAACATATTGTGTTGAATAACCCTCAAAACCAGCAAACAAAAGACTTATTGGCAAATACGTATCGTCAATTGGGCTATGCTGCTGAGGCTTCGACTTGGCGTAATTTCTTTTTGGTGGGTGCTCAAGAGCTACAAAATAATGTACCCCTACAAAATACATCTGATCCAAGTGATTTATTGATTCACACACCAACTGAAAGATTTCTTGAAGCCATGGCGACAAATTTAGATGTGGAAAATTTAAAAAATGAAAACCAGTGTATCAATCTGATTTTGTCGGATACCCAAGAGAATTTTTCATTATGGATAGAAAATTCAGTCATGCAGTTTAAACGTCATGATGACAGTAATGGTTTGGCATCGGATTGCCCAACATTAACCGTAACCAAGCCCTTATATCTAAAAATGATTACAGGTCAAATAGAAGGGGTAAAAGTCCTGCTTTCTAAAGACAGTAAAGTCAAAGGTAATCCATTGAAAATTGGAAAATTCTTTGCAATGTTTAAACGTCCAGATTCAATTTTCCCAATTGTGACTCGACCAAATGGTTAGGGGAAAATGACGAAGCTTAAATGTTTAGGCTTGAATCAATAGAGCTGAATAAAATGGGAGGACTTATAGACAAAGTTCTCTCATTTTTTATATCAGTATCTCAATAAAAGCTCTTGTTTCATCAATCAAAAATGATGATGTGCAGTGAATCATATTGGTATTAAAAATTCCTTCTCGTTTTGAGATAAAGCTAGTATGGGTGGACGATTTTAGTATGAGGGGGATTTTATATTGCGCTATGCTTATAGCTACATTGATGTAATCAGTGACTCGTATTGGCTTGAATTGTGAATTAGCTAGGGCTCCTCTATAATTAAATTCTTGTGTGTAGAAAATAGAGAAGTATGTCATCACAATCTCAAGTCGCTTCTACTCAGGTGACAAAAAGGCAAACCAAGCCAGCAGAAGTCCGAATTGATGAGCTGATGAATGCTGCACAAACGCTTTTCTTAGAAAAAGGTGTGGAAGCTACCACGATTAGTGAAATTATTGCCAGTGTGGGCGTTGCTAAAGGGACCTTTTATCATTATTTTGAATCGAAACAGCATATTGTTGAAGCCTTAAAAAAACGTTATATCGATTTTTTTATCGCGGCTTTAGATAGGGCAGTTGCAACATGTGATGCTGAAGATTGGGTCAGTCAATTTAAGGTTTGGGTCTCTGCCAATATACAAACCTACCTCGAAAGTTATTCTATACATGATATTGTTTTTGGTGCACATCACCATGAACGTAAAAATAATGAAAAAAATATGATATTGGAACAATTGCTGCAAATCTTAAATGGGGGGCAGCAGGCGGGTATTTGGCATTTAGAACAGCCAAGATTGACTGCTTTATTGATTTATTCTGGTGTGCATGGGGTTGCAGATGAAGCAATTGCCAATCAACTGCACGATAGCACAGATTTTTCTCAGCAAATTGCGCTGCAATATTTAAAAATGCTCCATCATGAAGGCTGACTTTCAGCATTATCTTGAATCGTATAAATCGCTTCTCGTCTGATATTCTTTTATTATCAGTTTTAATTAGAACCCTAAACGATGCATTTTAAAGCGAACTATTCTGCTTAAGTTGTGATCAGTAGTGATCTTTAAAAGCGCTTTCAAGACTGTCTATAAAAAATGAAAGGTTTGGGTTTTGAGTAGGTTTTATACATTGACCGACCGTCGGTCAATGTATAATATAATGATTCTCATTTAAAAGATCTAGGTGATGTATGAATGCATCTCGCCAGCCGATTTATCTTATTTTAGCGCTCTATATCAGTACCTTTCTGTGTTTGGTGGATTTAAGCAGTGTCAATCTTGCACTTGGAAGCATTCAAAATGAATTTGATAGCGACATGGCAGATCTACAGTGGGTGATTGATAGCTATGCTTTAAGTCTATCGAGTTTAATGTTAGCGGTGGGGGCATTAAGCCAGCGTATAGGGCGTAAAAAATTATGGTTGCTAGGTGTGATCATTTTTATTGTGGGTTCATTGATTTGTGCAATGGCAAGCAATTTTAGTTTATTGATTATTGGACGAATGATTCAGGGGGTGGCTGGTGCAGTTTTAATCCCTTTGGCATTGGCGATCATGGTGCATCATTTTCATCAACCGCAAGACAAAGCACGTGAAATCGGTCGTTGGAGTTCGTTTAGTGCGTTTTCATTAATTGTCGGTCCATTGATGGGTGGGTTGCTGGTACATCATTTTGGTTGGCAAAGTATTTTCTGGCTCAATCTTCCAGTTGGGATTCTAACGATTTACTTGGGTTATTATGGTATTGAGGCCGATCAGAAATCGGTGCCTGTACCGTTTGATTATTTAGGTTTGCTCTACAGTGCTGTAGCGATTGTCACATTAACGTATAGCATTATCGCATTACAACATGTGCATTTAGCGCATTGGTTTATGCTGAGTATTTTCTTATTTATCATGGCAAGTATGGCGTTTGTATGGCAACAAAAACATGCTACCCATCCATTGATTCCCAATCATTTATTTAAAAATAAACGCTTTTTAGCCTATAACGCGATTTCTTTTATTTTGGGGTTTGCAGGATATAGTTCTTTATTTATCTTTGCCTTGTTTTATCAAAATCAGATTGAGTTAACTGCAGCACAGGCGGGCTGGTTGATTGCACCACAATTTTTAACGCAAGCATTTGTTTCCATCGCTTTTTCTAAACTACACCAACGCTTTACTGTGGCAAGTCTGTTAACGCTGGGCTTGGCAATTGCAGGTACAGCCTTGTTGGCGATGATGAGTTTTCAAACCGATTCATCTTTTGCACTATTTATCTTTTGTAGTGGGCTTATGGGCATAGGAATGGGATTGATCGTGCCGGGTTCAAGTACATTGATCATGGGCAGTGTACAAGTGCAAGATGCAAACTTTGCCGCAGCCATTTTAAATACACTACGTCAATTGGGAATGACAATTGGGATTGCAGTATTAGGTACAGCGATGACCTTTGTGACGACTTTATCTCAACAGCAGGGCAATAGCTTACAATCTGCTGAACTGCTGGCTTTCCATACTACAGTCATGTTGATGGGCGGACTCTTTCTACTGTCTATTTTGTTTATGCTGTATAGCCAAAAACAAGCCTCAATTTAAATTTTCTCACTGTCACTTTGCATGGTGCAACCGCACTGACTCGAATAGAGCCAAATAAAACAAGAGCACAGATTGACTCAGTTCTCTTGTTTCATCAGTCCTTTTTAAGACTATAAATCAACATAAAAGCCCCTCATCCTAGCCTTCTCCCAGCGGGAGAAGGGACTTTCAATAGCAATATGATTTACGCCATATAATCATTTTTTGATTTATAGAAGATCAATTGATTTTATGGAATGCGATGAGCATATAGTTAGATGATGAATCGCTATACTCAACAACCTTATTAAGACATTACAAAAGTGAGGCATTAGACTTCTTTCATCAGCCCTTTTTTAAGATTATAAATCAACATAAAAGCCCCTCATCCTAGCCTTCTCCCAGTGGGAGAAGGGACTTTCAATAGCAAAATGATTTACGCCATATGATCATATTTTGCTTTATGAAAGGTCTATTCCTTACACAAATGAATTAAAACTTTTCACTGTAATAAGTGGCTGTGCAAGCCTTCACCATCAGATGAAGTAACTTATCTGCAATAGAATTACTTAAGCTGCTCTAAATTGATTAAGGCATTGCCAAAATAATTAAATGCATCCAGTGCACCTTGAATAACTTCATCTTTCTGGCTAGGGCTGAGTTCGGCTTGATCTAAAGCTTGAACAAATCGTTTCCAAACCTTTGCTCGACCTTCAGGATAAGCTGCCAAATTGCGCGCACCATTTTCAGCACTTAAGCCTAAACGTTGCTGCGCTTGTTTAAATAAAAATGCCGCGCCTAAAGTTGACCCTTCTGAAACGTAAATCCAGCCTAAAGCAGCAGGGAAAGTCACATTTAAACTTTCTAAAGTTTGACCTTGGGGGTGAATACCTAAATCCTGTAGATCTAACAGTGCTTGTGCAGAACGACCACGAATATCAAGGTCGGTAATATGTAAAGCCACTTGATCCTGTTGAAATAAATGTTCGATTTCCAATTGAAAATAATACTGAGACAGGGTGAATAAGGCGTATTTTTCTACACTAGAAAATACGTCTGCCTTTGCCATTAGCGCGTGCATTCTTTCATGCTCATCTGCGGTCTGTAATTTGAGGCGCATGGCTAAATTGAGTTCTTGTTGCGCATTGGCATTGGGTTCAGTGATCAGTGCTTGATTCATGTAATTCTCTTATAAAAAAGTCTATGAAAAAATGGGTTATATGAGAGATGACGAATGAACTGGATAAAAACCGCAACAGCGCCTACAAAAAAGTTCTTTAGGAATAGCATTTACAAATCACAAAATGTAAACGATAATTATTATTGTTTA
This sequence comes from Acinetobacter sp. GW821-FHT01E09, assembly GCF_059422385.1. NCBI lineage: Bacteria > Pseudomonadati > Pseudomonadota > Gammaproteobacteria > Moraxellales > Moraxellaceae > Acinetobacter > Acinetobacter sp. GW821-FHT01E09. The sequence goes on along the minus strand of NZ_JBWKWU010000001.1, from coordinate 3,016,143 downwards.
TAAATTTTAATTTAATTCTATGATTCCAATTCTCCCCACACCGTCGCGGCAACAAATACTGCAAGAGATGTATTTGGATCACCATGATTGGCTGAAACAATGGCTCAACTCGCGTGTCAGATATCCTTTTACTGCCGCAGATCTGGTTCAAGATACGTTTGTTAAATTGCTGCAAAGCAAACAGCTTTTTTCAATTCAGGAACCGCGTGCATATCTGGTCAATGTGGCAAAACATGTGCTGATTGATAAGCATCGTCGCTATATTTTAGAGCAGAATTATTTAGAAACACTCAAACAGCATGCAGATGATCAAGATCTTTTAATCAGTTCAAATCAAATTGAAGAGGCTGTAGTTATTTTAGATTTTCTGACTATCGCTTTACAGAATACGACGGCGCTGACTCGAAAAGCATTTATCATGTATTACTTTGAAGGCTATAGTCAGAGTGAAATTGCCACTGAGATTGGTAAATCATTACGCACGACACAGCTCTATTTAGCCGAATGTTTACAGTTATGCTATGAGGCGAAAAACAATTTGCTTGAGCTAGGGCTAGATGAACGCTAAACAGCTACGGAAAGAAATGGCTTTATGGATTGTTCGTTTAAATACCGATGATTTGCATGAGCGCCAACAAGCCCAAATTGAGTTTGAAGCATGGCGAAGCAAGTATCCTGAACATCATGATCAACTTGATCAAATGCTTAATTTTTCTGAAACGATGCAACAGTTTTCAACAACGCATGGTATATCCAGCCAAAACGTTCGCAACTCAATGAAAGTCAGCCAGCAGAGTAAAAAACATATTTTACAATTGTTTAGCAAAGTCTTGCTGTTTTGTGTGAGTATCGGTGGTGTTGTTTATTTCACTGCGAATTCAACAATGATGTCTTACTACATGGCTGATTATAAAACTGAGGTTGGGCAAATGCATTCAATCACCTTGGAGGATGGTTCCAAAGTGACTTTAGCTGCAAAATCTGCCATTAAACTCGATTTTACCGCTGAAAAAAGACAAATCAATTTAGTCCAAGGGGACATTTATATTGATGTTGCCAAAGACCCACAACGCCCTCTAATTGTTCATACAGCCCAAGCGGATTTTAAAGCGCTTGGTACACGATTTATTGTTTATCAGTACGCCAACAGCAGTGTGTTAAATATGTTGCATTCAAAAGTTGAAACCCATTCATTGGCTAAAAATTCTCAAGTAAAAGTGGTCAAGCAAGGTGAAAAAATTAGCGCTGATTCACTTGGTTTAAGCCCGATTTCTGAGTTGGATATTGCATCTACCGAGTTTGCTTGGGACAAACATCAGATATTGGCAGATCAACTTCCTTTGGCTGATTTACTGACTAACTTAGGGCGTTATCATCATCAATATTTAATATTTAATTATTCGAGCTTAAAAGATTATAAAGTCAGCGGTGTGATTAATGCGAAGCAGGATTTAGATCAAACGCTACGATTACTGGTAGCTCAATATCCGATTAAAATAACCAAGCTTGGTGAAAATGTGATTTATATTACTTCAAAATGACATAAATGTTATTTTGGTTGGGTTTAATATCTTATTAAATTCGATTTATTTATGTTTAGTCACATTTTTATATGTTGGAAATACTGTTTAAAACTAAAATAATGACTTGAAATTTACCATTTAATTTATTTATAGTATTGAATTTAAATAATAAAATTTATACATGATTTTATGTAATGTGTTCGTATGATAAAAAGTCAACTTAGAAACTATTGTGGTGTAGATATATTTTTGTCAGCATAAGGTTTTATTTTAAATTAACTTAAATTTAAAATAAAAATAGATATTGAGTGGCTAAATTTTTTAAATCAGCATAGGCTTAAAATAATCATAAACATAGTTTACCCATATTTAGTTGCATTTATTTATATTGGAATTTTTTCCTATAATGTGAATAAGATTATATTTATCGCATGTTTTTGATACAAAATTTATAAAGGGGTAATTCAATGCAGAAACTAACTTTAGCGACATTGAGTACTTTGGCTTTCACTTTGGCAAGCACAAGTGTATTTGCGCTAGATGGCACCATTACAGTTAATGGCGCTGTGACGGATGGAACGTGTACATTAAAAGTTTATCCTTCGGTGGGTAGTGCAGTAAGTGGTTTTAAAGACATAACCGTTCGTTTGATTCCTGTGCCTAAATCAAGGTTTACTCCAAATCAATTAGTATGGAACGAACACTTTTATCTGCATTTAGAAAATGCTACAGCTACAGGTCCTTGTGATGCAGCAACAACTCAAGCTTTTAAAGGGATACATCTCAGTGTAACTTCACCAGCAACTGACCTAGATGACAGTGATAAGACTTTATTGGTCAACAAAGCCACTGGTGCAGGTGGTGCTTCTAGTATAAATCCTGTTTTCCTTCGAATGTTTAGCTCTAATGGGATAGTAGATTTTTCTGCGCCTTGGGGAACTCAGTTAAGAAGTGACGTTTATAGAGATACAGTCAATAATTTAACGTACCTACATTATAGTGTAGGAAAGTTTTCTAAGACAGGAATTGTAGATGCTCAAAATTACACGGTAACTGTCAATTATACCATGCACTATAATTAACTTTTGTGTGTTGGCTTAATGGGTGAGGCATAGATTTAATGATGATTGAGCAAGTTAAAAATAATTAAAATTTTATAAAGGGGTAATTCAATGAAGAAACTAACTTTAGCAACATTGAGCACTTTAGCTTTAACTTTGGCGTCTACCAACGTATTTGCGCTAGATGGAACTATTACGGTTAATGGGGTTATCACTGATCAGACTTGTACTTTACAAGCTATTGGTGGTGGTGGTTTTTCTACTGGCTTGAAGGATATAACAGTTACTTTGCCCACAGGGCCTAAGTCAAAGTTTACTCCTGCAGTTCCACCAATAGCCGTGGGTATGAGTCTTTTTTTAAAAAATGCTTCGGGTACAGCTCCTTGTGATGCAGCAACAACTAAAGCCTTTAAAGGGATCCATCTCAGTGCATCACCAGATCACTTGGATGCAACCGATAAGACCTTATTAGTGAATCAAGCCAGTGGTGCTTCTGCGAAAAATCCTGTTTTTATACTATTTTTAACTGATGGTTTTGATATTGTAGGTGCGGGAGTGGACGGAAGTAAACCCGTAGATTTTTCTGCACCTTGGGGAACTCAGGCGAAAAGTTCCATCCGTAATAGTGCCGGTGGTAATATATCCGTACTGTATCTGGTATCAGTTTATTCGAAGACAGGGATTGTCGATGCTCAGAATTACACGGCAAAAGTTAATTATACCATCCACTATAATTAAATTTTTGTGTTGGTTTTTGTAGAGAAACATAGGTTAACTGATGATTGAGCAAGTTAAAAATAATTAAAACTTTATGGAGTTAATCCAATGAAGAAACTGACTTTAGCAACATTGAGTACTTTGGCTTTAACTTTGGCGTGCACAAATGTATTTGCGCTAGATGGAACCATTACCGTAAATGGTGTTATCACTGATCAAACATGTACATTACAGGGTGGTGGTAGTTTTGTAAGTGGTTTGAAGGATATAACGGTTAAATTACCTACTATGCCCAAATCAATGTATCAATTTGCAACAGTACCAATGGTTCTTAACTTAAGAAATACTACCAATACAGGTCCTTGTGATGCAGCAACAACTCAAGCCTTTAAAGGGATCCATCTCAGTGCAATTTCGCCAGATCACTTGGATACAGCCAATAAAACTTTATTAGTGAATCAAGCCGAAGGTGCTTCTGCAAAAAAATCCTGTTTTTATTCAAATACATGTTGGGGCAAATAGAATTGTCGATTTTTCTGCGCCTTGGGGAACTCAGTTAAGAAGTAACCCTATTAAAGATGGTAATGAAGTATTTGTAAGTTATCAGACATTAGTTTATTCGACGACAGGGATTGTCGATGCTCAGAATTACACTGCAACTGTTAATTATACCATCCACTATAATTAACTTTTGTCTGTTGGTTTTTGTAGAGAAACATAGCTTAGCTGATGATTGAACAAGTTAAAAATAATTAAAACTTTATGGGTGTAATCCAATGAAGAAACTGACTTTAGCAACATTGAGTACTTTGGCTTTCACTTTGGCGTCTACCAACGTATTTGCTGTAGATGGAACCCTTACCGTGAATGGCGTTATCACTGATCAAACATGTACCTTACGAGCAGAAGAAAATAGCATTCTAAGTGGTTTAAAAGATCTAACGGTTAGCTTACCCACGCTACCTAAATCAACCTTTACACCGTCAAATCGAGAGCCATTTATTATGGGCTTTAATATCTATTTAAGAGATGCGACGGGTTCAGACTTCTGCGACATAGCAACAAGAAGAGCATTTAGAGGTATACATCTCAGTGCGATTTCACCAGATCACTTGGATGCAGAGGATAAAACTTTATTGGTCAACACCTCGGGCGCTTCTGTTGCAAATCCTGTTTTTATTCAATTTTATACGGTGGATTCAGTACCTGTGGATTTTTCTGCGTCTTGGGCAGATCAGGCAAAAAGTACAGTGCAGCATCTTAGTAATCATACATTTGTATATTACCGTGTACAGTATGCCTCTAAAACGGGGATAGTCGATGCTCAAAATGTAAATGCGAAGATCAATTATACATTGATGTATAATTAATCTTTGGTATGTGGACTTTAGCTGCTAAGTATAGATTTACTGGTACTTTAGAAAGTTAAAATTTAAAAAAACTGCAATTTATTGCAGTTTTTTTGTCACTTGGCTTGTTGTATAAGTCTTTTTAAAAGCATAGATCAATATAAAAAATCCTCTCATCCTTGCTTTTTCACAAAGAGAGAAGGCACTTTGAATAGCAATATGATTTACGCTATACGATCATTTTTTGATTGATGAACGAAATCGATTGAATATCATTTTATAAAAATCATAAGTGCTTTAATGAATATTCAGTCAATGATGTTGATGGATAACACTTTGGATACGTATAAAAGATCTCAATAAGGAAGCTGGATGATGAGGTCATTTATATGATTGCAAAATCATAAAACATATTATTTTAGTCGGATTAAATCTATAGTGAGAAAATGATTTTATTGATGTTTAGTCATATTTTGATATGTTGGAAATGGTGTTTAAAATTCAAATAAAAATAAATTTTTGATCATTTGTTTTACTTATATGGTTGAATTTTAACAATAAAATTTATACATGATTTTTTGTAATGAGTTTGCATGATAAAAAGTCAACTTAAAAATATTGTGATATGCAGATATTTTTGTCAGCATGAAGTTTTATTTTGAATTGGCGGAAATTTAAAATAAAAACATCTATTAAAATAGACTCCAGCTTGAAATAAGCAGAGTTTTAAAGTGAACAACAACAGCGTTTATATATTTAGATCTATCTATTTTCGTTGAAATTACCATGTCTCTTAATGTGAATAACAGCATCGTTAAATTATCGTATTTATTAAAGCTTTATAAGGCTGATTCAATGAATAAACTGATTTTACCCACATTCAGCACTCTGCTTTTAACGTTAGTATGTACAAACGTTTTCGCTGTGGATGGCACCATTACCGTTAATGGTGTTATCACGGATCAAACTTGTACCTTGCAAGGTGATGGTGGTTATGCAATTGGTTCAAAAGATATCGTTTTTCCATTAGGTACTGTACCTAAATCGTGGTTTACGCCTACACTTCCAGTGCCAATGCGTTATGGATTTACGCTACAGTTAACCAATGCAGCAGGTACAGCTCACTGTGATGTGGCAACAAGTAAAGCCTTTCAGGGGATACATCTGAGTACAATTTCACCAGATGATTTGGATGAGACAGATAAAACTTTACTCGTGAATAAAGCCACAGGTGCAGGTGGTGCTTCTAAGGCACATCCTATTTTTCTTCAAATGCAGACTGAAAACAGTAAACCTGTAGATTTTTCTGCGGCTTGGGGAACTCAGGAGAAAAGCTTAGTACGTATCCGTGCTGATGGTGAAACATATGTATATTACATAGTCGCGGTTGCTTCCAAAACGGGGATTGTTGATGCTCAAAATTTCACGACAAAGATAAATTATACATTGCACTATAATTAAATTTTGTGTGTTGGTTTTATTGATGAAGTTTAGATTTATTGAGGGTTGAGAAAATTAAAACTTATTCAAATCTTATGAGATGTATTGAATGCAGAAACTGACTTTAGCCACATTGAGTGCTTTGGCTTTAAGTTTGACATGTAGTCGCGCGTTTGCTGTAGATGGAACCATTACAGTCAATGGTGTCGTGACTGACGGAACATGTATATTACATAGTGCTGGCGGTGATGCAAGCAGTACTAAAGATCTAACGCTTAACTTGCCCACTGTACCTAAATCAGGATTTTATCCAAATGTACCGTTAAGTAAAAAACTCATTTATATGGAGTTACTAAATGCTACAGGTACGGGTGTTTGTGATGTAGCAACATCTAGAGCCTTTAAAGGGATTCATTTGAGTGTAAGTTCACCACCTACTGACTTGGATACAGAGGATAAAACTTTATTGGTCAACAAAGCCTTAGATGCTTCCACTACAAATCCTATTTTTTTTCAAATTACGACTAGAAATGGAATACCTGTAGATTTTTCAGCACCTTGGGGAACTCAGGCGAAAAGTCCTGTTTTTGAGGGTGCTTATGCAGTGGCATATTTAAGTTATTATGTAGCATATATTTCTAAGACTGCCATTGTCGATGCTCAAAATGTGCATGCGGTCGTCAACTATACCATGCACTATAATTAATTTTGTCTGTTGCCTAAGTAGATAATCATGCACTTGCTGTTGCTTTAGAAAATTAAAATTTAAAAAAAACTGCATTTCATTGCGGTTTTTTCGTTTCTGCTTCGTCATATAACTTAGAACACATGAAAACACAGATTATTTTAACTGAGTGAAGTTAATGATTATCATTTAATCTTGGGTGGGTAGAGAATGTCTCAATCTTTATATCAGAATGCAATAAAGCCAGTTGCAATGGCTGTTGCAATCGCACTGTCTATGAGTGCAATCAGTATTCAAACGCATGCAAATAATGCTTCGCCTGTTGGCTTTTATCAAGTGCAAAGCGGTTCATTGACTCAAGCTTTAAATAGCTTGGCACAGCAAGCCAATGTATCGTTGTTACTCGATCCAGCAAAAACCAATCGTTATCGGGTAAAGACGATGAAGGGTAAATATACCCTAGATCAGGCTTTTGCATTATTGGTGCAGAATACCCCATTCCAGATTCAAAAAACTTCCGCAGGTTATCTACTTATTGAAAAGCCTGTTGCTACACAAACGCTTGTAGTCAATACAGCAAATATTGCAACGGGAAAAACAGCAACAGGTAAAACAGCAACATCAACCACAAATGCTGAAAACCAAATTTATCAAATGACTCCGATTGTGGTCGAGGCGGTAAAAAAAGACACCATACAATTTGGTCAGAGTGTACTCAATCAAAAAGCGATTGATCGTTATCAGGCCAATAATGTTGCACAATTACTCGATCATATGCCCAGTGTCGGTTCAGCAGGATCGCCACGTCCGGGAGGGCAAACGATTAATATTCTCGGCATGGGCGGGGTAGCCGATGTACCCATTACCTTGGACGATTCTGTTAAAACCTTTGATAAATATCGACAGGGTTCAGTCTTTATTGAACCTGAGATTTTAAAGAAAATCACTGTGGATAAAGGGCCACATAACGTTGAAGTCGGAAATGGTGGTTTTGGTGGTAAGGTTACACTGGAAACTAAAGATGCCACAGATTTACTGGATGATGGTAAAAATATTGGCGCATTTTTAAAATATTCTCGTTTTTCCAATAACAGTCAAAATACCTATACAGGCGCTGTATATGGTAAAGCCGACAATGGGCTGGTCGATGGGCTGTTTTACTATACCAACCGAGACAGCGGCAATGTAAAGCGACCAGATGGAACTGAGTTTTTGTATTCAGGGCAAGAGCAAGAAACCTATTTAGCCAAACTGAACTTTTATCCTGCCGATGGTCATAAAATTTCTTTAAATGCCATGCGCAGTGGGCATGAAGGCTGGGAGCCTTTTGCAGCCATGCGTGATCAAGATGCAGTGCCGACTGAGGCAGATATTGCTAAGTATGGCTATGATGAAGCTTGGAAACGCCGTTTGGTCGACCGTGATCAGGAAGATACCAGTTACTCGGCAAGTTATGAATTTAATCCTGATGCTAACCCATATGTAAATTTAAAAGCCGTTGCATCCTATTCCAAGACTTATCAACATGATCTACGCTTACCAAGCGTAACGGGTTCAGCGGCACTGTTAGGCAATGAAAGCTGGGTAACCTATACCAATACAGCATTAAAAATGAGTAATATCAGTGATATTGAAACAAAACTGGGCACGCATAAATTAAAGGTTGGCGCGCAATACCAGAAAATGGAACAAAACTCGCTGATTTATGACAAAAACAATGCCAAAAAGCCAGATTATAATTTTGGTTATTATGAACCGAACTATATGCCTGCTGGCGATCAGCAAATGCTGAGTGCATTTATTGAAGATCAATATCAGATTAACAATTTCGTCATTACCCCATCACTCCGTTATGATCATATTGAAAATAACGGCAAGCCAAATCGTGCATCACGATTTAATGATCCAGCGGCAGGGCATGATTATTCCAGTAAAACCTATACGGGCTGGTCGCCACGGTTGGCAATGTCTTGGAAACAGGCCGACTATATGACATGGTTTGCGAATGTGAGTAAAACATGGCGTGCGCCTCGCGTTGATGAACAATATTATGTGCAATCCGCAGCAACTACTGTTCCCTCGACCAGTCGTTATTTAGTTCCTGAAAAGATGTTGGCGATTCGTGTCGGCAATGAGATGAATTTTGATGATGTGTTTAGTGATGAAGATCATCTACAAGTGCGTTTAACCTATCATCATAATCGGGGGGGCGATGAGATATTCCGCAATCGCTCAACATTTTGTCAAGCACAAGCAGAAAACAATGCAAATACTGGAAAAGGTAGCGTAGCAGACTGTAAAGGCAATTATGATCATGGTTTTTATCGTAATGTGACCGATTACACCATCAAAGCCTATGAAGCCGAAGCTTTCTATAATCAGCCGACTTGGTTTGCTGGTTTAACCTATTCCTATATTCGCGGGCAACGTGATAATTCTCCTGTAAATCCATGGTTTGATCAAAAAACATGGATGACCAATATCCCACCGAAAAAAGCCACTGCAACTTTAGGGGTGAATGTGCCTGAACATCACTTAACTATGGGGTGGAGAGGGATATTTGTGGCTGCGCAAGACCGAAGCCTTTCAGATAATGATAAGTCGATCGCGGCATCTTCATTTTCATTACCTAAAACCAAAGGCTATTCACTACATAGCGTTTATGCCGACTGGCAGCCAATTGGTGCAAAAGGGCCAACGCTGAATTTCTCGATTGATAATTTATTTAATCGTGATTACAAAATGTATTTGGGGGAGTATATGACAGGTACAGGTCGAGATTATAAGGTGAGTATTTCGCAGAAATTCTAATAGGTCTGTGTTTAATATTTGACATAGCGAGAAGTAAATTTGATTTAAGGATTAAATTTTACTTCTCGCTTTTTTATAACCTATTTCCGTGCAATCAGCACATCAACCGGCGCAACCGGGAACTGCACATTCTCGATCGTTTCAATGTGCTGACAACCCAGTTGTTTTAAGCTGCGATAAATATCGTCCTTTTGTGGAACGTAATTGCCTTGCATACGCATATTGAGATAATAGCTTTGAATGCCTGCATCATATTGAGATGGGGCAATTTCTGCATGACAACAAATCAATACACCATTTGATGATAGAGCTGCAAGCAGTTTTTCTAAAATTAACGCGTAATCATCGACAAAATGTAGTACAGATGAGCACCAAATAATGTCGTATTGAGGGTGAGATTTTAAAGTTTGAAAGTCTAACGTTTGCAAGTCCGCAGCTAAACAATGTAAGCGTTGGTGTGCTGGATGACTTGCTAAAGTGGGACGAATTGCCTCAATGACATGCGGAAGTTCTAAAAGGGTGCATTCAAGTTGAGTAAACTTTTCAGCCAAATGCATTGCGATCCGTCCAGCGCCAGCACCGACATCAAGAAAATGTCTTGCTGTTTTAAATTCACGGACTACATCAGAAAGCACATCTGCAATGTGAACTGTGACAGCGTTTTGTTCTTGGGCAATTTGTATTTGAGCCGCTTGTGCCCATGCAGATCCGATTGTTTCTGGTGTTCGAGATTGGGCTTGGAAATCACGAGAAAAAGACACAGAAAGTTGACCAGCAACAGACTGAATCACTTGTTGGCGATATAACAACGCATCAGCACAATATTGATCTGATGTCGGATCAAAGTAGTCTTTAAGTACTGGCTTAATACGATAAAGCATAGCCTGTCTGGTTGGGTCAAACTGGGTATCTAACAGCTGTAAACTTGCCAAGAGCTGTAATAGATATTCGGTATTTTGCGGATGCAAAGCATGTTTCTTTGCTAGGGCTATGGCATCTTCAAATTGAAATAATGATGCAAAGAGCTTTTTTTCAATTGAAAAATCTAAGGCTTGTGCCTGAATTTGTGACAGGTAAATTTGCCAAATCAAATGTAAAGGATGAGGTTGAGTCAGTATTTGTACGGCTTGATTTAGAGAAAGATTCATTAAAAAGCACCTTTTAAAATTACATAGGGAATGCCGAGAACATTCAGTCTAGACATTCGATCCAAAGATACGATATGATGATAGAATAAATGAGAATGATTATTATTTATTATATGCGGATTATAGAAAATAGTATGCGGAATGAAGTTTTCAGCTAGATGGAGTGTTGAGTGATGACACAATTACATCATCGTGTGCGGGTTGATGTAGCGCGTTCGGTTCAAGAGATCTCTTCACGGCAACACCGTATTGGCTTGCCTGAAGATTTTGGTCATTGCTATGCAGACACTTTGCAGATTGAAACTGGCTTGCTACTTAACCAATTACACTATTGTCCTCAATATGCATTAGAAGAAGAAACCCAAGCAGCACACCCAAACCCCGTGATGGTATTGACGGTTGGATTACAAGGGTGCTCAAAATATCAGAGTAAGAATGCAGAGCAGCTCAGTTTTAAAGCGGACCATATCAGTATTAACACTTTTCCATCTATTGACGGAATACGTCACTATCAAAAACAACAGACGGTTTCTCAACTTCGCTTGATTATGAGTTCGGAATTTTTGAGTAAATATCTAAGCTCACAACAGCTCAAGGCATTATTTCTCCCAAACCATATCAACCCAATCGCTTTTCAGCCTGTTTCAAGGACCAGTAAAGTCCATGCTTGCGCATTGGCACATTCACTCGTACAGCGCGACAACCAACCACAACATCGCTTACAACAACATATTCATGCACTGAGTTTGTTATCAGAACAGTTGCCGTTCATTGCGCCTGATGAATCAGCAGTCTCATCTGCAAACTTGAGTATGCAGGATGTGCAAAATTTGGAAAAAGCCAAAGCTTTAATGATCAATCAATTAGATCAAGCATTGACGATGCAGTATATCGCCAGTGTGATCGGTATGAATGTATATAAATTCAAAGCCTGTTTTATCAAGCTGTATGGGGTCAATCCGACTGAATATTTATTGCAATTGAGGATGCAACAAGCCCACAGCCTCCTTGAGTCAGGTTTGCACGTGGCTCAAGTGGCGTGGCAGGTGGGCTATCAATATCCCAATAATTTTACAGTTGCGTTTACTCGTTATTATGGCAAATCACCCAAAGCATTATTTGCAAAAAATAAATCTAAATGACATGAGGAATGCGTAATGAAAAAAATATCGCTTAACTTACAGGATGACATTGCCGACACGCTATTGATTACCTTATATGCCAAATCCGTTGAAACGCAGAAAAAAAATCCCTTAATCAATGATCAAACAGCCTGTGAGTTGGTGGAAAAAATTGATTATGATTTTTCAAAATATAAAAACAAGAAGGCCACGTCTGTTGGTGTTGCATTGCGTTCAACACATTTTGATCAGAAGGTTAAAGACTTCATTCAACTTCATCATTATCTTAATCATCAGCCGATTATTGTATTTGTAGGCTGTGGTTTAGATAGCCGTATACAACGTATCGGTAACAGTGCTGAACATGCTGAGTTTTATCAATTGGATATTGCAGAAGTGATTGAACAACGTCAGCAACTGATACCCGCGCATAAAAATGAACACTTTATTGCAAGTTCAATGTTATCGACCACGTGGATGGATCAATTAAAAGAAACGCATCCCAATGGTCATTTTATGTTTGTGATTGAAGGGGTATTGATGTACTTCAATCAAGCACAAAATCAACAGGTGTTAACCGCTTTAGCCGAACGGTTTTCAGGTGCTGAAATTCATTTTGACATGCTCAATGCTTGGATGAGTACTAAGTCTGCTTTACACGATACTGTAAGTAAAACCAAAGCCACATTTAAGTTTGGTTTGGATGATGAAAAAGACATTGAAACATGGCATCCCAAACTTAAGCATGTGCGGACCTATTTGTTTAATCAATTTAAAGGTTGGCATCGAATGGGGTTGATGCTCACGACACTAATGTCAATTGTGCCAAAACTCAAAACTTCTTCACGGATAGTCATATTTAAAATTAGCTAGCGTTTTTTTAAATGTTTCTCGATTAAGCTATAGATCAAATTTAAAAGTATCTGCGTTCTATAAAAATGGATTTGTATGATTATAAAGCTTGCAATGCCTCACTTTACATTTAAAGTTTAAATAGATTTGTGTAGGCAATGCCTCACTTTTCGTAGGGGATGCCAAACCTTGCGCTGCAAACAAAGCAGTGCTTTATTTTTGCTCATATACCTCCGCTCAACGGCGACATCCATGTCGCCACAGGATAGAACCACCATGTATGATTAAACAATACAAACAAAACCGCAGATTAATTTATATGTATTAGAGGTTGATTAACTGTTCATTTCTAGGCAACGCAAGCTCTGTTCATTTGAATCATTTTTCTTGGCTGTGCGTCTGTTAAATCGCCCACTAGCTCCAAAACACTTGGGCGCAAGACATAAGCCTCAAGTCTGTAAGCCACAGTCTCCCTTATTGAAATAAAATACTGATTAAAACCAGCGTGAGTAATAGGATATAACCTCGTTCATGCATTTGATTAGATAATTTTCCGGTCCATTGTATTGCCAATTTCATACCTAAAAAGCCGCCTATAATCAACGCAATTAAAGCAGGGGAGTAAAAATAGCCAATAAAATGCGTGCCTAGATGTTGTGGCTGAATGATTTGCCCAATGATCAAGGTGATACAACCTGCAATCGCAACAGGCATACTCAAAGGGTTGGCAAGGGCAACGGCTGAAGACATCTCCAAACCACAGCGCCGGAATAGGGGGACAGTCATTACACTGCCTCCGACACCCAACGCTGATGCAATTCCGCCGATAAAGATTCCGCCTAGACCTTGTTCTGTTTTGGAGAGTAATCTTACGGCTTGAGGATTTGAGTGGGGCTGTTTAAATTGACGAATCAGACAATCAAAAATTGTTATACACAAATAGAGCGCAAAAGCCCATTTTAACAGGTGTGATGAAATATTTAGGGCGAGTAGAGTGCCTAAAATTGCGCCAGCAGCAATCCAATATGCAATTGGGAAGAGGTATTGTTTGTGTATTTTTCGCTGTTTATATTGCTGATAAGTTGCCAATCCAGAGTTGATCACCATCAACAATAATGAGGTGGCAACTGCACTTTTAAAAGCTAAACCATAGGCGGTAGAATGAATTGGATATTGCATACGAATTGTCGAATAAACCAATGGAACAACAACAAAGCCACCGGCAAAACCAAATAATATGGTGAGTATGCCACTGACAAAGCCTGCAGCCAATAAAATAAGATAGAGTTCCATACACAGAGATCTTTGAAAATAAATACCAGTTTAAGGATTTCTCGATTGGTAAAATTTGTTATATTCCGCATTTAATTATTCAAATCAGACACGGGTATGAAACAAATCTCGATTCATAGTGTTGAGCATTTAAACCATAAAATGATTGCGATAGAAACGCAGTACGCTGAGTATTATGTGTTAAAGATGCACAGCCATAAACGAGCACAATTACTCTATGCAGCTCAGGGTGTGATGCATGTAGAAACACCACAAGGAAACTGGATCATTCCTCCTGAAAGGGCGGTGTGGATTCCACCGCAAGTTCCGCATCAACTGACTTTGTTTAATGTTAAAACCTGTAGTTTGTATATCCTTCCTGAAGATGTCCCTAGGCAGATTGAATGTTGCGAAGTGCTGTCAATTTCACCTTTGCTTCGACAATTACTTTTAAAAGCACCCGCGTTAAATGAACCGCTTTCAAGACATGATGAGCTGATTCAAGAATTGATTTTAACTGAGCTGGCTATTTCCGAAAAAATTGAACTGCATTTACCTTTGCCAGAAAATAAAGCCATTTTAGAAATTTGCCAAAAGTTCTTAAAGCAGCCCAATATTCATTTATCACCCGAAGAAATTTCGACACAACTTTATATCAGCGAGCGGCATTTTAGTCGGTTGTTTAAAAGTGAAGTTGGGATGTCTTTTTCAAAATGGCGACAACATGCTTGTGTATTGTTAAGTCTGGAAAAATTAATTCAAAATCAGCCGATACAGCACATTGCTTATGATTTTGGCTTTAAAAATCCTGCTGCATTCACCACCATGTTTCATCGCGTTTTGGGTTTAAGCCCGACTCAATATATGAGTCATCTGCAAAATAAAACATCCAAATAAAATACATTATTGTTTTTGACCAATCGTTATAAAAAATAAGCCTAACTTATCAGTGATGTGATTGATACAGTCGAATTATTAGATAAAGCACGTTTTATTTAAAGGGTTATTCCTTTCATACATAGGTTACTAAAAGGAAAGCGTAAAAAAATAGTGATAAATTTAAATGAAAATGATTATAATTAAGCTTCAAGTTTTTAGGTCATTGTTTAATGCAGTTTAATAAATCCTCCCTCGCATTTTCAGTTTTTGCCATCATGCTCTCCACCGCTCATGCTGAGTCAGAATCAGATATAACGCAAAATGCTGTAAGCAATAAACTGCCAACGATTATCGTACAAGCAGACAGTGATAAAAAAGCCTATGCAGCAAAAACAGCAAGCGCGGTATTGCGATCTAAAGCGCCTTTATTTGAAACAGCTCAGTCGATTAGTGCGATCACCAATCAGCAAATTGAACAAAAGCAAGCAAAAACAGTAGCAGAAGCTTTAGAAGGTGTGGCAGGCGTGACCTCTGGTCAATATGGGCGAAGAGGCTGGGATGATTTTATTATTCGCGGACAAATATCCAGTTCACAAACTTATATTGATGGGTTGCGTATCCAAGCATCTGATAATGTTTTACGAGCGGAAGATATTTCAGGCTTAGAGTCTATTGAAGTGGTCAAAGGTCCCACCTCAGTTGGTTTTGGTTTGGCGCTGCCAGGCGGCTTAGTCAATTTAACCACCAAACGCCCACAAGCAGAAACCGCTTACAAAGGCACATTAAGTTATGGAAGCTATGGTTTAAAAGAAGGTACATTTGACCTAAATTATGCCCCTGATAATCGTGCAAAAGGCGCTTTTCGTATAGTAGGACGGATCTCTGATCAAGATGACCCGACTGACCATGTTTATTTTAAAAATCAATATATTGCTCCATCTTACAATTTTGATTTAGGCGATAAAGATGATTTATCCGTCATTGCCAGCTATCAACACCGTGAATACATCCGTCAACAGGGCATTCCTTATAGCAAAGGCGATTATAAAAAATACCCTTCAAGCCTCTTCTTTGGTGAACCTGATCATGGTTATGATGTCGATGTTTATCGTCTTGGTGCAAATTATGCGCACTACTTTGATAATGCTTGGGTGTTTAAACAAAACTTTGCGGTTACCAAAACTGATACCCAAGGCAATCCGATATTGGCATCAGGTAATAGTCCTCTACCAGACATTAAACGTTCTGTAAATAATCAAGATAAGCAAGATACCAACTATACTTTGGACAGCAACCTGCAACGTAATTTTGATTTTGGAAAGATCAACTATGATGTGATGGTGGGTGTCGATATGATGCGAGAGCGTAGTGATTACTATCGTAGAAACGATACTATCAACTCTTTTAATGCTAACCATCCAGTCTATGGAATCACCAGTACCAAACTGGGCGCGCCAACACAGCAATTGACCTATAGCCAATTTACGGGTCTCTATCTACGCAATACAATTAAAGTAGATGATCACTGGATTATTGGATTGTCTGGTCGACACGATTGGACTCAGGTTGAAATTGACGATGTATTAAAAAATAGCAACAGCAAAAACTCTGATAATGCATTTACGGGTAGTGGATCGGTGATGTACCGTATCAATGATATGTTTGCACCATATATCAGTTATTCAACCTCATTTATGCCTGTAACAGATGCTGGTGAAAATGGTCAATTGCTGAATCCTGAAGAGGGTAAACAGGCCGAAGTCGGGGTCAAGTTACAAGCACTGGATCAGCGTCTACAAGGTTATATTGCCTATTATGATCTGACCCGTAAAAATGTGACTGAAACAGATATCTCTCAGAAATTCTCAATCCAAACAGGTGAACAAGTCACCAAAGGTTTTGAAGCAGAAATCGCAGCGGCATTAACTGATCAATGGAATGCAACAGCAACCTATAGCTATATCCCAACAGCGAAAGTCACTGAAAGTGTGATTGCCAGTGATATTGGTAAACGGACCAATCATGTACCTAAAAATGCCAGTTCATTATCCACCCAGTACTATTTTAGCCCAGATAAATTAGGCTGGAATATTGGCGCAGGGATTCGTTATCAAGGTTCTCGAACAGCGCAACGTAATACAGATTTTGTCTACTTACCAAGTTATGCCTTATTTGATGTAAATGCGGGTTATGAAGCCAAGAATTGGGGCGCAGGTTTAACAATTAAAAACTTATTTGATAGAGAGTATCTGGCAGGGACCACACCAAATGCACAATTGGTCAATTGGGGAGATCCTATGATGGTTCGTCTGAATGTGAAATTTAAATATTAACAGCAGCTTAGTTTAGATATAGTTTTCACTATTTGAATTGAATAGTAAGACATAAGTTTTATGGGTATTGGAAACAATACCCATTTTTTCAGTATAAAAAAGTTAAAATTAAAATATTTTTATTTATTAATATATTAGATATAGTGAAACCACCTCATTATTCACACAATTAATTTGCATCAAGTCATTAATCATAAATGAAGCTTATATTTTGTATGAACGTTTAGAAACTATTGGTTATCAATTCGTTTTTTTACTTTTGAATCATCGATGGTGCTCCTACCGTGGGGCGACAGGGATGTCGCCGTTGGGCGGGGGTATATGAGCAAAAATAAAGCACTGCTTTGTTTGCAGCGCAAGAGCCCTGTTAAACAGAAGATTTTTGTCACTTTTCATCTCTGAAAAGTGAGGCGTCGCCTACGCAAAGAGATTTAAACTTTGAACATAAAGTGTGGCATTGCAAGCCTTTTTATAATCAATTAATTTATTTCTCCATACAATTGATTTAATTGAAGATATTGATTAAAGGGAATTACATTAATGTGTCTGAGTTTTTTGACACGTTCACTATAGTAAGTGAATAACCATACATATTGTGGTACAAAAAACCCGCCATTTGTTGGCGGGTTTCTTTTTTTAGATTATAAGCTGGGGTTGTTTGCCTAAGGCTTTTAATGCATCAACAACAGTATCAATTTTTGTTGAGTGATGTAGATCTACAATACGAGTAATCTCTTGTTTAGGTTTATGGAGCAATTTAGCGAGTTCTACTTGAGTTACTTTTTTCTCAAGCATTAAGTTTAAAAGTAAAACTTTAGACGTAATACTTATTGGAACTTCAATAAATACTTCACCTTCTTCAAGGTTTTTACTTGGTAAAGGAATAGACCTTTGATCTTCAAAATAAAAGTCCATAGCGGTTATAAGTGCATCTTGAGCCATCTCTTTGGCTTCATCTAAAGTATCACCTTGGGTAATAGCTTCGGGAATATCTCTAAACTCTACAACATAACCGCCATCTTCTAGATCTGGTTTAAGTTTAGCTGGATAAAACATGTATTAAATCTCCGAAATAATGTGAATAACAATTTCATCTTAAGAAAGGTTTGAGGGCGAACCCTCAAATTCCTAGTTGCTTTCTTATTGCTTTTACCAGTCCTGTTTTTAACTCAGTATGGCGAGGTATAGTGCTTTGTTTCTCATTTAAATAAACCTTGGTGTGTTTACTACCTTCTACAAATGTTGCGCCCAAACCTTTTAACTCTTTGATGAAATCACTTCTCTTCACACTTAGCTCATTTTATTGAACATAAGCACATGGTAAACAAAAATGATGACCAAGTAAACAAAAATGTTTACTTGACGGAGCTAAGCATTTTTATCAAGATTATTTTGAAAGCATTTTATGATTACAGCAATTCGTTTTAAAACATTCTATAATTCAGGCCTATTTATTTTGCTGTATTTATCTAAATTTTTTTATGTCTCAGCTTTCCCAATACTTTGCTCAAAACCAATTTTGTTGTTTGGTGGAATATTTGCCTTCGATGCAAGAGCTATTGCCCGTAGCAACACAACTGGCGGGCTTTCCTGTATGTATGACTTTGTCAGATCGAGTACGTTCAGATGATGATATTGCGCCCATAATCGCTGCACAATCTTATCCGCAACAAATTGACAAAGTATTGCACTATGCAGGTAAAGGTCGAGATATACATGATTTCAATCTGTTTTTAACGCAAGCCAAACAACACGGACAGCAAAATTTATTGTTACTGACTGGCGATAGGTTAAAACAACATCATGATGGGCAAGGTAGTCATGCTCGAACACGCTATTTGGAATCGGTGAATGCGGTCATCGCTGCCAAACAACAAGGTGGTTTTCATATTGGCGTTGCCTTGAACCCGTTTAAATATAGTCAAGCAGAAAAACAAGCGCAGTATTTAAAACTGCATAAAAAACTACAAGCAGGCGCTGATTATATTATTACCCAGTTGGGCTTTGACCTCGTTGCACTCAAACAAGCGCATGAGTTTTTAATTGAAGAAAACTATACACAAAAAATTCTTGCTTGTGTGATGCCGCTGACTTTAGCACGAGCGAAATTTATGCTGAAACATAATGTTGCAGGTATTGTGATTACACCACATATGCTTGAAGTGTTGGCTCAAGAACATGGTTCTGATCAAACTGAAAATACTTATTTACGTTGTGCTTTACAAATATTGATTTGTCAGCATATTGGTTATGCAGGTGTGCATCTTTCTGCGTGCAATAAAGCCGATGAGCAAGCGATTTTAACGGGTTATATTGAACAGTATCGACATCTTGATCTTAAACAATGTCAACAATTATGGGATCAATTATGGCAGCTTAAAACTGGCAATGAATTACGTCCAGCTGTAGTAGAAAAGACTAAGCTGAGTAATTTGCATCAGAAAGTGAAATATCAATTTTTAGATACCATTCACAGTACCATGTTTAATTCCAGTTTGGTAAAAGGGCTGGGTGCTTATATTTTTAGTGCGGGTTTTTGGAATAAAGCCCTTGCAGTAAAATTGCTGTTACAAGCGGAATATTTGAGTAAACATTTTATTGTCGGGTGTGAGAGTTGTGGTCAGTGTAGGCTGGCTGAAACCTTATATATTTGCCCTGAAACTTGCCCCAAAGGTCTGGCAAATGGGCCATGCGGTGGCACACATTTAGACCGTTGTGAGTTTGGGGATCGAGAGTGTATACACTCTGTCAAAGCTCGATTGGCTGAAGAGGTCGATCAAATTCAGGTATTAAAAAAGCAGCTGATTCCAACTGTACCGATAGAAATACGTGGAACCAGCTCTTGGAAAAACTGGTATGTGAAGCAGTGATAAGGGGAGGTGTTTGGATAAATTAATTTTCCTCGTCCATCACATTGGTATAAAACTTTTCACCTAATTTGATCCGGTCACGACCGTTTTTCATACGCCAGCGATTGGTATCTCGAAGTGAATAAACACAGCCACAGTATTCTTGTTGGTAAAATTCTTCACGTTTGCTGATTTCGATCATACGATGTGCACCGCCGCTTTTGCGCCAGTTATAATCCCAATATTCAATTTGTGGATAATGTGCAGCAGCCCGGATTCCACAGCCGTTAATTTGTTGCATATCTTTCCAACGCGATATGCCCAATGAACTGCTGATTAAACTAAATCCATGTTCGTGTGCGTATAGTGCGGTTCTCTCAAAACGCATATCGAAACACATGGTACAACGGATGCCTTTTTCAGGCTCATTTTCCATACCTTTGGCACGTTCAAACCAATTGTCTGTATCGTAGTCACAGTCAATAAATGGAATATTATGCTTCTCAGCAAAGCGAATATTTTCTTCTTTGCGAATTAAATATTCTTTGATTGGGTGAATATTTGGATTATAGAAAAAAATTGAAAAGTCGATGCCTGATTCAATTAAGGTTTCCATGACTTCACCTGAGCACGGCGCGCAACATGAATGCAGCAACAATTTGTCGTGGCCTTGGGGGAGTGTGAGCTTTTGGCGTTCCAGAGTCATGCT
Organism: Acinetobacter sp. GW821-FHT01E09; assembly: GCF_059422385.1. Taxonomy (NCBI): domain Bacteria; kingdom Pseudomonadati; phylum Pseudomonadota; class Gammaproteobacteria; order Moraxellales; family Moraxellaceae; genus Acinetobacter; species Acinetobacter sp. GW821-FHT01E09. The sequence goes on along the minus strand of NZ_JBWKWU010000001.1, from coordinate 2,995,394 downwards.
AAACAATATAAAAAATGAATAATCTTCTATTGTAAAAGTTTTAAAGTCTTGTGGTGTTTGAATTCACTGAAATGTTTTCAGTCTATGCTGAAAGTTTTTAAGGATGATATTTTAAATCGCCAGATTTCGTTCATTCAAAAATGGAGTGATTTAATTGTATGGATGAGTAAGAGCGTCTTCAATATTTTTACATATTATTTAAAAATGAATAAAAATAACAAATTTTAAATTTAAGTGAAAATAATTAAACATAAACACCATCAATCCGTTATGCTATAGCCAGATCACCTTTAACATATTAATTTGGTAATGACGGAATGTTAGAACTTCGACATCTAAAAACACTCACTGCTTTACGTGAACATGGTTCATTGGTTGCAGCAGCAGGAGATTTGTGTTTAACACCTTCTGCTTTATCACACCAGCTTCGAGAGTTAGATCAATGGTTTGGTGTCGAAGTGGTGAATCGTCGCTCACGTCCAGTGAGTTTTTCTAATGTTGGTCAACGATTACTGAAACTTGCTGATGATATTTTGCCACAAGTGCAAATTGCCCAGTCTGATATTACCCGTATTGTGCATGGGCAAACGGGACGAATTGTATTCTCTTCCGAATGCCACAGTTGTTTTGATTGGCTTATGCCATTGCTAAACCAGTATCGTCAACAATACCCAGATGTAGATTTAGATTTTGCCTCAGGATTTGAAGCCAATCCGCATGAGTTATTACAAACTGGTGAGTTTGATTTATTAATTACAGCAGATCCAATTGCGCTAAAAGGGGTAGAGTATTTTCCAATTTTTGAATATGAATCGCGATTGGTGCTCTCAATCACGCATCCTTTAGCACGAATGAAAGAAATTACGGTGCAAGAGTTGGCGGAAGAAACCTTGGTGACCTATCCAGTGGATAAGCATCGACTGGATATTATGTCGAGATTATTTATTCCTGCCAATATTCAGCCAAAACATATTCGCACCACAGACTTAACCCAAATGTTGATTCAACTTGTGGCAAGTGGTCATGGTATCGCAGCACTGCCTGATTGGGTGGTCAATGAATATGAGCAAAAGGGCTGGGTGGTTTCTCGTCGTTTAGATTGTGTCGCGCCTGAAGGTTTACGTCGAACCTTATATGCAGGTTATCGTGTAGAAGAAAAAGAAAAAGATTATTTTGATGGCTTTCTCAAGCAATTGGATAAATTCTCGAAAAAAAGAGCAACGTACTACTAAAATGTATTATTAATGAGTCATCGTGTAGCACCTACTTGCTGAGTACCATGAAGCACTTTAACACGCGCTGACTCAGGCTGGTTTTGGCCTGAATGAGCGCGTGTTTTTTATCGGGTGTTTTCGCTATATCCCTGAATTATCTTCTTAAGCAGAATATGAGCAAAAAAAAGCTTGGCTTTGTTTGCAGCGCAAGGTTTGCCATGCCATAAGCCAACCAATCGACGAGCCTAAATATTTTTGCGCCGTGTTGTTTCTATGACAGGTTTCTTTTAGAAAAGGAGTTTATTAGAGATGGCTTTCAATTTGAGATCGTTTTATTTAGAACGGGTTCTTATTTAGCACATCGCCATTTTTTAGCCCATTAATAACTCATTTTTGCTTTCTATGTCCTGAAATGCACTTTTATCGCACAAAATTAGTATTACTAAAGCCTAAAAACGTAATACTCAATTGGCACATCCTTTGCATTAAATAAAATTATAAAAAGTGATCTAGGGTTCCGATACTTGTCTAAAAGAGTATGTCTGGACCGAGAGTTCGCGGTTCGAAAGAACTACACGGAGGGATAAAAGCCCGGGAGGAAGTCAATAAACTATCCGAACAGGAGTGGCTATGCATACGACAAATTATCATGATCAACAGGTCATTTGGTCTGAAAAATTACCCGGTGGACTTCACTGGTCAAGTCGCATTCCCAAAGGAAGCGTACTTCAATTTAAAGCTTTATCTGCCGATGCCAATGTCTCTTTATTTTGCGTGAATGCCCATGACAGACTTGAGCGTTTTAATATGCCAGATAGTTTAAAAGGGCAACATACTGCTTTTTTAACTCAAGGTCATGTGTTGTATTCCGATTTGGGACGGGTTATGGCCTCAATTATTCATGATGATCATGGCTGGAATGACGCTTTGTGTGGTCCAAGTCGTCCAGAACAAATCCAAGCTACTTTTGGAATAAAGACATTCCAAGATGCCCGAAATCAAATGATTCAAAATGGTCTAGATGGTTTGCTGATTGAAATGAGCAAATATTCACTTGGGCAAATCGACCTTAGCGCAACAGTGAATTTATTTTCAAAAGTGACCCCAGATAATGCTGGTGCATTGTCTTATATTGGCTCAGACAATACTGGGCAAATCATTGAACTGCGTTTTGAAATGGATTGTTTTGTATTCTTATCGGCTGCACCGCATGGTTTAGATCATTCAGCCCAATATGCTCCCGCTGATATAGAAATGGGTCTTTTTAGCGCATTGCCCTTAACAGAAAACGATATTTGTCGAGACTCATGTCCGCAAAATCAACGTGCATTTGACAATAACCAGCGTTATTACGCGCTGAGTTCATCTCACAACACACGCATTTAAGGACAATCATCATGAGCATTTTAACTTCAATCGAAAAGACTATTTTAGATCAAGCCTTGTTAAATGAAGTGTGTCCTGCGGGTGAAGCATGGATGGGCGAAGTAAAAAAAGGCCAATATTTCCGTATTGTTGATTTAGAAGGCAATCAAGCTGTCGATACCTTATTTATTTCAGCAGAAAACCCAGCAGAACGTTATAGCGCAACGGATACTTTGGCTATTAATCAACATGTTTACCTTGAAAAAGGGACAACCTTATACAGTAATTTAGGCCGTCCAATTGCGGTGATTGTTGATGATAACTGCGGTCGTCATGACACCTTAGGCGGTGCCTGTTCATGTGAAAGTAATACGGTTCGCTATGCGCATGACACTTATCCAATGCACAGTTGCCGTAATAATTTTATGTATGCATTAGCCAAGCATCCTATTGCACAAAAACATCAGTTAAACGTTCGGCACATCGGCCCCAATATTAATTTCTTTATGAATGTGCCTGTCAGCTCGGACGGCCATTTAACCTTTGCTGATGGTATTTCTGCCGCTGGAAAATATGTGGAAATTCAAGCCGAGATGGATTTGATCGTACTGATTTCAAATTGCCCACAATTAAATAACCCATGTAATGGCTATAACCCAACGAAAATTCAATTGCTGATACACAATGGTATGGGAGCATAAATATGTTTAAAAAAGTTCTTATTGCCAATCGTGGTGCAATCGCTTGTCGTGTGATTCGTACACTTAAAAAACTTGGCATCGCTTCCGTTGCTGTTTATTCAGAAGCTGATCAGGATTCTTTACATGTGACTTTAGCCGACGAGGCATTTTGTATTGGTGCTGCACCAGCACAACAAAGTTATTTAAATATTGAAAAAATTCTACAAATTGCCAAGCAAACTGGCGCTGAAGCAATCCATCCGGGTTATGGTTTTTTGTCTGAAAACGCAGAGTTTTGTGACCTATGTGAAAATCAGGGTATTGCCTTTATTGGGCCAACTTCAAGCCAAATGCTGGATTTTGGTCTAAAACATACGGCGCGTGAACTGGCGATTAAAAGCCAAGTGCCACTGCTGCCGGGGAGTTCTTTGCTTTCTGGTGAATCAGAAGCAGTCACCGAAGCAGCACGTATTGGCTATCCTGTGATGTTAAAAAGTACTGCGGGTGGTGGTGGTATCGGTATGCGTTTGGTTTGGGATGAAGCTGAACTCAAAGACGCTTATCAAACCGTTTCGTATTTGGCCCAAGCCAACTTTAAAGATGCAGGTTTGTACTTAGAAAAATTTGTGCAGCATGCTCGACATATTGAAGTGCAAATTTTTGGTGATGGAAAAGGGCAGGTGTTGGCTTTAGGAGAACGCGACTGTTCTGTACAACGTCGTAATCAAAAAGTCATAGAAGAAACACCCGCACCGCATTTAACCGATGAGCAACGTGACTATATTCAAACTGTCGCGATTCAACTGATGCAATCTGTGAATTATCGTTCAGCAGGTACGGTTGAGTTTGTGATGGATACTGAAACCGAGCAGTTCTATTTCTTAGAGGTAAATACCCGTCTACAAGTTGAGCATGGCGTGACAGAACAAGTCTATGCTGTAGATCTGGTTGAATGGATGGTGACTTTGGCCAGTGGCGATTGGTCAGCACCCACTGAAAAATTAGCGTCAAAAGGACATTCGATTCAAGTTCGTTTATATGCGGAAGATCCGATTAAACAATTTCAACCCAGCGCAGGCTTGCTGACCTATGTGCAATTTGATCAGAATGCACGGGTCGAAACATGGGTTGAAACCGGTTCAAATGTATCTTCATTTTATGATCCTATGCTTGCCAAAATCATTGTGACGGCGTCAGATCGAGATGCAGCGATTCAAGCTATGCAATCTAGTCTGGCAGATACACAGATTGCAGGAATCGAAACCAATCTGGAATACCTACAAAATATTATTGCGGGTGAGGTTTTTAATTCAGGGACACAAACCACACGCTTCTTAAACAGCTTTGTATGGAAAACCCAAAAAATTGAGGTTTTACAATCGGGTATTCAAACCGCAATTCAGGATATTACTGGTCGTTTAGGGTACTGGGATGTGGGTGTTCCACCATCGGGTGCAATTGATCCTTTAAGTTTAAATGTCGCCAACCAACTTTTAGGCAATCCTTATAATACTTCTGGATTGGAATGTACCTTACAAGGGCCAAGTTTAAAGTTTCATTGTGATAGTCAAATTGTGATTACTGGTGGCGACATGCCATCTAAACTGGATGGCGTACTGGTTCCAATGTGGCAAACCGTAAATGTTAAAAAAGGTCAGGTGTTAAAGTGTGGAACAATGAGCACTGGATGCCGAAGCTATATTGGGATCAAAGGTGGTTTCCATGTTCCCGAATATTTAGGATCAAAAGCAACTTTTACACTGGGACAGTTTGGTGGGCATGCAGGGCGTAATTTATTAATAGGGGATATGCTTGCGATTACTGAATATTCATCTGATCAAAGCAAAAGTTTAGCCGCAGATCAAATCCCTAAATTTGCGCGTCATTGGGAAATTGCAGTGATGTATGGTCCGCATGGCGCACCAGATTTCTTTACCAAAAACGATATTGATAGATTTTTTAGTAACCAGTTTGAGATTCACTATAATTCCAGTCGTACCGGTATTCGTTTAATTGGCCCAAAACCTGAGTGGGCACGTGAAGATGGCGGTGAAGCAGGTTTACATCCATCAAATATTCATGATAATGCTTATGCAATTGGTGCGATTGATTTTACAGGCGACATGCCGATCATCTTAGGGCCTGATGGTCCAAGCTTAGGTGGTTTTGTTTGTCCAGCAGTGGTGATTCATTCTGAACTTTGGAAAATTGGTCAACTTAAAGCAGGCGATAAAGTTAAATTTATTCCTATCAGTTATGCGCAAGCAAAAGCCTTGGATCAAACATATCATCAAAGTCTTATTGCTTCTGACACAGATGCAGTGAATTTTAATCCTGTATTCCACGCGGAAAATGACACATTAGAAAATGCTGTTTTAGCCACACGCGTAGCACAAGCAAATTTACCGAGTGTGACTTATCGACCTGCGGGGAATAGTTATTTATTAGTTGAATATGGTGATCTGGTTTTAGACTTAAATCTACGTTTCCGTATTCATGCTTTGATGCAATGGGTAAAAGAGCAGAATATCCACGGAATTATTGATCTCACCCCGGGGATTCGTTCATTACAAATTCATTTTGATTCAATTCAAATCGATCAACTTGAGCTCTTGGAAAAACTTCAACACGCGGAAGCGGAATTGCCCGATATACACAATATGCAAGTGCCTTCACGGACCGTGTATTTACCACTGGCATGGGAAGATTCACAAACCCAATTGGCGACTGAGCGCTATACACAAATCGTCCGTCCTGATGCGCCGTGGTGCCCTGATAATATCGAGTTTATTCGTCGTATCAATGGCCTAGCATCAAAGCAAGCGGTAAAAGATGTGGTCTATAGTGCCAATTATCTGGTTATGGGATTGGGTGATGTCTATTTAGGCGCACCGGTTGCCACACCACTTGATCCGCGTCAGCGTTTGGTCACAACAAAATATAACCCTGCAAGAACTTGGACACCAGAAAATGCTGTTGGTATCGGTGGGGCATATATGTGTGTTTATGGTATGGAAGGTCCTGGGGGCTATCAATTTGTGGGACGTACCACACAAATGTGGAGTCGCTATCGTAAAAATGCCAATTTTGAAGCTGGCAAACCGTGGTTATTACGCTTCTTTGATCAGGTTAAATTTTATGAGGTTTCAGAAGCAGAATTGCTACAGATGCGCGAAGATTTTAAAGCAGGGCGTTTGCAACTGCGTATTGAAGACGGTGTGCTTAATCTGAAAGAATACAATGATTTCCTTGCTGTAAATCAAGACAGTATTCATGCTTTTAAACAGACCCAACAAGCCAACTTTGAAGCAGAGCGCCGTCGTTGGCATGCCGCAGGTTTACAAGAATATGTATCTGAAAGTTTAGATACTGTAGAGGATGGTGAAGCGGTCAGTATTCCCGAAGGTGGTTGTGCAGTTGAATCCCATATGCCGGGTTCAATTTGGAAAATCGAATGTGCTTCTGGAGATATTGTTGAAGAAGGTGCAACCCTTGCGGTGATTGAAGCGATGAAAATTGAAATTCCGATTGTTGCACCTGAACGGATGAAGGTAGAAGCCATCACCATTGAAAAAGGCCAGACGGTTAAGACTGGACAGGTGTTGTTTACCTTGGCACCTGTAGCCTAATAAAAATCAACAAAGGAGCATCAGTGATGATGCTCCTTTTCTATTTTAAACATAGATTTAATTTTTTCTATTTGCTTTACAGCCATAATTCGATGAAGTGTTATAAGTTATAAAGACTTAGCCGATTAAAATTAAAATTGCAAAGGCTTTACTGTTAAACCTATATAACGCTTCGCGCTATGCTTGTGCATTTAATTTGTTTTTGCCCAAAAATCATCCATAAATACACGCTAAAACCAGCAAAAACTTGGTTAAAAACTGGCACATTTTCTGCATTGTTATATCAGTAATACAAAAACCTAATTTGGTAATACTGAGATGGAGTTGTGCTATGAATCAGGTCAAAACAACAGTTAAAAAAACACATCCGCTTAAAGCATTTTTTGTTGATTTATTCAGTGTACGTGCAGGCCTGTATATCAAACAAAATACTTCAGTCAACAAGCTAAAAGGATAATTTTGTGGCTAAACAAAAGTTGGCTCGAATCAGCATTACTGTACCTGAAGCAACGCTAAATGCACTCGATCAGAAAATTGTTGATCAGCACTACGAAAGTCGCTCTCAAGCGATTGTTGACATGATAAATAAACACCTGATTGCGGAACAGGCGCAAGCAAATGAAGTCATGGTCGGCACTTTGACCATTCTTTATGATGTAGGACAAATGCCACTTCGAAATCAACTGATTGATTTACAACAACAGTTTTTAACACAAGTGATCAGTTCACTGCATATTCAACTTGATCAACAAAAAATCTTACAAGTCATGCTGATGCAAGGGGCGAGTTCTGAGCTTCGGCATATAAGCCAACAATTTACAGCACTCAAGGGTGTGATCAAAGGGCATCTGGAGCTGATGGATGCTGTGATGCCACCAATTCTGCAAAATGATTAAATCGGGAGTCAGGTGATGCCAAGATCAGCCCTGCAATGTGATGCAACAGGAACTTTAATTGAAGTTGCGGTTTGGGATATTCGATTGGCAAATTTTGGAGCAATCGTTGCAGAGCTTCCAGTGTCGTTGCGGCTCGATAATTTACAACTTAAAGATGGCAGTTGGCGAGTATATATACAGTCGCTAAATCACACCAATACACAATTTAAAGGCGAGAAAACCGGGGGAGTTTCTGTATGATCCATAAATCTTTATTATCGGTATCACTATTATCTGCAATGTTGTTCGCTGGTTGTGATAACACGGCAAAAATTCCTGAAGCGAAAGAAGGCTCTCAAACTTCAGCAAATGTTAAACCAATCACCATTGGCTATAGTGATTGGCCCGGTTTTGTGGCGTGGCAGGTTGCGATTGAAAAAGGCTGGCTAAAAGAAGCAGGTCTCAATGTTGAGTTTAAATGGTTTGATTATTCAGCATCACTCTCAGCCTTTTCAGCCAATCAATTAGATGCAGTATTTGTCACCAATGGCGATAACTTGGTGACGGCGTCAGGTGGTACCCAAGGCATGATGATTATGGCGACGGACTATTCTGCGGGCAATGATGTGATTATTGCCAAAGATGGGATCAATAGTATTCAGGATTTAAAAGGTAAATCTGTTGGCGTTGAAAAAGGTTTGGTCGATCACTTGCTCCTTGCAACAGCAATGTCAGATCAAAAAATCCCAATCAATGAAATCAAATTGGTCAATTCTGCCACCAATCAATTACCACAAGTCCTCTCCAGCCCCGATGTTTCAGCGATTGCGGTATGGCAACCTGTTGCAAGTCAAGCATTGAAAGCGGTAGCTGGATCAAAAATCATTTATACCTCGAAGGATAAGCCGGGTTTAATTTATGACACCCTGACCGTAAATATGAGTCATTTAACTGCACATAAAGATGAATGGAAAAAGATCCTTCAAGTGTGGGACAAGACGGTGAAATACATCAATGATCCTGCGACACATGCAGATGCTGTAAAAATTATGGCAATTCGTTCTGGGGTCGATCCAAAACAATACGAAACGATGGTGAATGGTACCCATTTACTTGATTTAGAAGCCAATCAAAAAGTCTTTAGTAAAGGCAATGGCTTTGATTCGATCTATGGCTCGTCGTATCACGTCAATAAATTTAACGTGGAAAATGGGATTTATAAAACCGAACAAAATGTCGATGGTCTGATTTATCCAGCATTGTTACAAGAGCTGAAATAATGTTTTTTAAAAGAGTCGAATAGTTTGAAAAATAGCCTAAGCATGTCTTGGGCTATTTTATTTTAGTTGCAAAAATATTATATAGAGCTTAGTCGCAAATTTTTAAACAGATTTGAATGGAGGCGAACACACCAGAAAGCAAGCAAATCAGTGAAACTTTCATTACAGTATATCTGATTAAAAATCAGAAAGTTAAGTTTAAATTGATTATAAGGGCGTCACTTCAATCACATGAAAAGAGGATTATCCATTGATTATATTTCTGTGCTTTTTGAAAAAAGATGAATAATTAAAATTCCAATAATCATAAAGACCAAACCGATGATTGCAGCTAAATCTAAGTGTTGTTTGTAGTAAAAGAAGCCGACTAAAGACACTAAAATAATACCTGCGCCTGACCAAAGCGCATAAGTAATACCGACAGGAATTGTTTTCATGGTCAGTGATAAAAAATAAATGGCAACCGCATATCCGACCACGGTGATGATCGATGCAGACAACTGGCTAAATCCATCTGAGGCTTTCATGGCAGAAGTCGCGATGACTTCTGCCACAATGGCAATGATTAAATATAAAAAAGACATTGCTTGAAAATATTCCTTATAAGGCTATTTTTGCATGATGGAAAAGGTGATTTTCTTCATGACCAAACCAACTTTGGCTAGCAGTTGAAGTACCCGTCAGTGTTGTAAAGCAAAAATCTGCTTGAAATACATCGAGTGTGAAATATAAACGGCACTGTTCACCATCGATAATTCGCTGTTGTACCAGTGTGTTGCGATCAAGCTGTTGGAAATTTTCAAGATCAATTTTGCTTCCAACTTTGTTGGTGACGGTACTAAGTTCGATGATCTGTTGATCAAAACTGATCGAAACCTCATAGTCTTGGATAGCTTCTAGACTGATCTGTTGCTTTGAAATAGCATCTGTTAACGTCTCAGCGGATTTAAAAGCCTGTTGTATATCGGGATGTCGAGACTTGGCAAAGGCAATAAAATGATCACAAACAATGAAGCCGCCATCCGCAGGATAACTGCTATTTAACTCAGTATTTTCAATTTTAAATAAACGTAATCCAAGATATATGCCACGAGTCGCTTGTTGACGCCAATCCTCAACATAAGCATGGCTCGGTGAAAACTCGAGTATGGCATTGCCAATCGAATACAATTTTGCAGGTTCGGGCCATTGCACATGATTTTGATAATTACTGCTGAGATGCCATGAAAGCAATTGATTTTGAGCATCCCAAAGGGTATCGCCAACCCAACCTTGTCGTTCTAAAACGGGGGTTGATCGAGGGTCTTTTAAGCGTAAATCAATGGTAAATGTCTTGGATTGAAACCAATAGACCAGAGTATTTTCATCAGTTAAACCATTGGCAAAGGTAATGCTCTTACGGCGAAAAGCACCCAATAAATATTGGGGCAATAAGCAGGTTGAATCATCCGTTGGCTTAAGTTGTGTACAGAGTTCTAATAAGTTCATCACGACTCCTCATTTTGGCTTAAACCAAATGAATAAAGCGGGCGGGCATTTTCAAGTTGAATTTCGCCTCGTGCCACTTTTTCTTTGAGATACTGAAAGGTTTGTGCGGTTTGATTAAAAAGATGTTCACCGCCTTTTAAAGGCGCATATTGTGCAGGCTGATCTTTGATCAAAGGCTGAATCACATAGTCATAATCACAAGAAAAGAAAAAGGGGAATGAATAGCGTTCTTCAGACACTTTTTTAACACGATGTTTGGTCGCCAAATATCGACCATTGGATAAAATTTCCATCATATCGCCAATATTCATCACCAATGTATTTTCAAGCAGGGGAATATCAATCCATTGCCCCGTTTTATCAAGCACTTGTAATCCGGGCGCTGTGGGTAATAGCAAAGTAAAACATTCATAATCGGTATGCGCACCGATACCTTCTTTATCCTGAATTTCAGGATGGTAAGGATAATGAATTAGGCGAAGTTGGCTGGGGGCTTTGGAAATATGTGCATCAAAATAATGCTCATCTAGACCGAGTGCCAGTGCAAAACTTTGGAAAATTTCATGTCCAATCGTTTTAATATGTTGATAATAGGCTGAGACTTGTTGCTTAAATATCGGGTCATTTGGCCACTGCGTTGGGCCAATCAAGGGGCGACGATCTGCTTGGCTCTGGTGATCATAATTGACATCATAGGCCTCTTTGAGATCATAACTCGTTTCCACAAAACGTTCTTCACCGATCGGCACATAACCACTATGATTTTCGGATAAGCCAATATAATTCTGCATCTTAAGTGCAGTATCTTGGGCAAAGTATTGCTGTGCAGTGTGATAAAGATTTTGAAATAACGTAGGTTTAAATTGTTGTCCCGTTAAATATAAGAAACCAACATCTTTACATGCCTGATCTAAAGCATGTGCAACTGTGAGTCGATCTTTAAGCTCAGGACTGGAGAGTAGAGAAATGTCCACAAGGGGTAAAACATATGTACTCGACATGAATATCACCAAGGTTGGCCGTCCAACAAAGAACTCAGCGATTTGGGTCGTCCCAAAGGCTATAAAAATGAATCTGCTTATTTATCCGTACTGACTTGGGTCATACGCGGTATTTTGGGTAAGTCTTGTAGTGATGGGTCAAGCTCATCTTCCTGAGCATGGACCAACTGATCCACTCGCGCTCTTAAATGTTGAAAAGCGGGCGTTGCCATTAGATCTAATGAACGCGGGCGTGGTAAATCTACTTCAATAATTTCTTTAATTTCACCGGGATTGGCTTTTAATGCGACAATGCGGTCAGCCAATAAAATGGCTTCATCCATATCATGGGTAACAAAAATAATGGTGATATCAATGTTTTGCCATAAGTCCATTAAGTGTTTTTGCATCTTCTGGCGGGTATGCGGGTCAAGCGCACCAAAAGGTTCATCCATCAATAAGATTTTTGGTTCATTGACCAAAGCTCGTGCTATGGCAACGCGCTGTTTCATTCCACCAGAAAGTTGATGTGGATATTGGTTTTCGTACTTGTCTAAGCCAATAATATTGATCCATTCCCGTGCATGGGCTTCCGCAGTCATTTGGCTGGCACCTTTCATCCGTGGGCCGAACATGACATTTTCTTTAACGGTTTTCCATGGAAACAGGGTATAGCCCTGAAATACCATGCCACGTTCAGGGCTTGGGCCTGTAATAGCTTTGCCATCCACCAAGATCTCACCACTATGGTATGGATCTAAACCTGCAATCACTCGGCTTAAGGTTGATTTTCCGCAACCTGATGGACCGATCACACAAATAAATTCACGCTTATGGATTTTAAGATCCAATTGATTTAAAACGGTTCGTTCAGTTTTACCATGTTTAAATACTTGGCTCAGTCGTTTGGCCTCTAAGATGACAGGGCGTGCATAAATTTTTTGAAAATATTCAGCTGAATTAAAAGTTGAGTCATTCATTATTTTGCTCCTGCTTTCCATGCGAACATACGCTCGCCCAATTTCATTAATAACACGTCACAAACCAGCCCAATCACCCCGATAATCAAGATCGCGGCATAGACATTGTCAAAGTTTTGATAGCGTGCTTGTTGGGTAATAAACCATGTAATACCAGAGGTCGTACCAATCAATTCAGACACAATCAAATAGGTCCACGCCCAACCCAGCAAGACACGTAAATCACGGTAAATGTCTGGAAAAGCCGCAGGAATCACCACATTGAATAGGCTTTTAAGTTTATTGGTTCCAAGGGTATAGCCCGCTTCAATTAAGCCTTTATCGACCATACGTGTCGTATTGGCAATAATTAGGATTTGTTGAAATAGTGTTCCAATTACAATAATCGCAATCTTAGGCGCATCATTGATTCCGAGAATGGCAACAGCAAGCGCGCCAAATGCAGGTGCAGGTAAATAACGGAAAAATTCAACAAACGGTTCTGTAAGCAGCGATATTTTTTGTGAGAAACCACAGAGAATACCCAATGGAATACCAAAAATTGAAGAGATTAAAAAAGCAGAAAAAACGATTTTAATACTGTGCCATAAGCTTTGATGAAACCATGGTGTATCAGGTTGTTCTGGTGGTGTGGTAAATGCAGTAACCAAGGCTTTAGCCACTTCATGTGGTGCGGGTAAGTAAATGGGATTAACTAAAATACCTTGTGGTGGTGCAGAATGGTGATCGACCGCATTTTGTGCCTCACTATAGAACACACTTTTTTCAACACGGCTTCCGACCTGTAAATACGGAACACTACCAGAATCTGTAATTTGCACTTGAGGGTGCCAAATAAAAGGTAAATAACTGACCGCACACCAGAGCAATATAGGGATCAGAAAAGAACACAAGCTGAGTAATAGCTTGTTCTTTTGACCAATTTCCTTTGCGACATAACCCATATTTACCGCCCTCATTTTAGCTTGAGTATTACGATTATTGAAAAACGTAATATTTATTAAGCAAAATAAGTGCCATGAATAAACAGTGCTATTGAATTGATCTGAGTATTTCAGCATCTCGCGAATGTGATACGGATGAATGACCTGTATAGGTGACTGGTAAAGCGCTCAGTAGAAGCTCAATAAAAGGGCAAGACAATCAAGAAACGAAAAAGCAGGAATAAGGAAAAAGGAATAATCAAACAAGAGATCTTAGTCGGTAAGCAGTTGATTCAAAAGTTCAGTGCTTATAACAAACATCTAAACGCAATCGATACTATGATCAATTGAAAATTAAATCGTCGTTGTATCGAGGGGAATACAACGACATTTTAATCACGAAATACATATCAAATCATAAACTTCAGTTGAATATCTAAGCATATCCAATTTTATCAGGTTGGTATCCGCTTAAAGTGGAAGAGGTTCTAAACCTTTAACAATATCACTAAATTCAGAACCATTTAGCCAAAATGATTTCTTTAAAAATAATGTGGTCATGATACTTTCAGCGATATCGCTATTGGTATTTTCACAAAATAAACCATACTGGCTGCCTAACACATTATTGTCTTCAATCAAACGAATATAGTAAGCATGTTGTTCGTCTGCATAACCAAGAATTGCATCACGTTGAGTCGCCATTTTTATGTCTCCACATAGAAAATCAATCAATTAAGTGCTTAAGTGGGATCAGAGAACTTATTCAAAAATATCAATAAATTAACAAGATGTCTGTATTCTAAATTATTGATTTATGATAAGTATATTGATTATCTTTGTCGTCCTTGTTCAAATAGATGTATCAAAACTGATCGATAGAGTTATTGTTATTCAAAAAAAACTTGCCGTCAACTTGAATTTGTAACTTTTTCAAGCTATATTGATTTTACAGGCTTTTATGAAGCATATAGGATAAATAATGTCTAAGAAAGTAGAATTTGAACACGGAGGTGCGAGAGCCAATGCTGGGCGTAAGGCACAGTTTAGTGAGCCGACCAAAGTCATCCGTGTCCCAGAGTCACAAGTCGATTTTATCAAAAACTGGTTACTGAAAAATTTCAAAAACGGCCAGCTTAGTGATTTAACCACTAGCATGAATATCCAAACCATTCAGCCAAAGAATGATAAGGTCTATCAGATTCCACTCGCGACAGAAAGGGTTGCAGCTGGTGTACCATTTTCTGTTCAAGATAGTATAGAACAATCTTTGGATATGAATGAATATTTAATTCGAAATGAAAGTTCGACCTTTATTGTCAAAGCAAACTCACTTTCAATGTTGGATGTTGGTATCGATATCGAAGACCCTTTGATTGTAGATCGTAGTATTTCTGCGAAATCTGGTGATATTGTCATTGCGCGTATTGATAATGATTTTACCGTGAAGCGCTTGATGATTGATAAACAGTTTGATCCACCGAAAGTTTGGTTAAAAGCTGAGAATCCAGAATTTAAAAATATTTATATTGAAGAAGGGCAAGAGTTTGAAATCTGGGGTGTTGTAACCTATAACTTAAAACGGATGCGTTGATTGATTGAAACAATATTTAAGTAAAACGCTGAAGTTGTATGTGTTTTCAAGCAGCATTTTTGTTGCTTTTTTTATGACCAAATTAATGGATTTAAGCAAACATTTAAATTTTAATGTGCAGGACTATTTTTTGATATCCAATTGTCTTAAATAAAAGATTCATTCACAATTGTGTTTAGCTTCCGTCTAAAAGCTATCTATAGCTGCTTAAGCTGTAATCATAAGATAGAAACCCAACTATTCACATTCACCATCAAAACACCTAAAAAAACCAACTTAAACATAACAAGTATTCGGCATATTTTTTGCTGTTATTAAATCAACAAATTGATCAAATGGTAAAACAATGAGCTATCAAATTTTCCCTTGTATCACTCAGCAAGATGCTGAAATTGTCGTCTTATCTTCAGGTTTAGGTGGGCACGCTTCATTTTGGCAACCACAAATTGAAACATTAACCCAATATTTTCAAGTACTTGTTTATGATCAAGAAGGTTGTCATGCGGGTTCTGATGCATTGCCAACATCATACTCAATCAAAAATATGGCCAAACAAATTCTCGATATTCTGCATCAACAACAAATTAAACAATGCCATTTTATTGGACATGCTTTGGGCGCAGTCATCGGGGCAGAATTGGCGGTCTTGGTTCAGAACACAGATATATCATTAACCAGTCTTACTTTTATTAATGCTTGGGATGCGCTTGATCCGCATACACAGAAGTGTTTTCAGGCACGTATGACTTTATTAGAAAATGTAGGTGTTGAAGCTTATATACGGGTACAAGCTTTATTCCTATATCCGCCTGCCTATATCTCAAAACATATTCAAAAAATTCAGGATATTGAAAATTCTGGATTTGATGATTTTCCACCGATCAACAATGTATTGGTACGTATGAATGCATTGATGAATTTTAAAATTTTACCTGAACATGTCGCAGCTTTGGCGAAAACAGATGTGTATTATATTGCCAACAAAGATGATTTTTTAGTGCCATATCAAAAGAGCATCGATCTTAAAAAAGCATTGGGACATGGCGTATTGACACTGTTGGAAACAGGAGCACATGCATCCTCAGTAACGGAGAGTAAGACATTCAATCAGATTTTAATTCAAAATTTAGTAGAAGAGGTTTTATAAACCACAACCTAAATATGGATTCACATCAATAGGTCTTAGTAACCAGTCTCTCAATCGCTGGTTAGATAAGGAAACTAGCGCTGAACAAATTCAGTAGATTTATGATGTAGTAAAAATGGGGCCTATTTCTGCCAATCGTTATCCTGTACGATTTATATTTTTTGACGATATTTTAGGTCAAAGTAAGATGAAAGCCAGTGCTTTCTTTAGAAAATGAAAGTTAGGAAAAAGCATAACAGCTGCTAATAGGATTATTAATATTGGTTATGGTGATCATAAAGAATATATGCAAGATTGCCTCGATTACCTGTTGAGGATGCTTATAAAATATTATAAATATTGATTTTGTTATAGTTATAATTGCGGTTTAAATTTTGATTTTTATTGGATTATTTATTGTATTTAAATATTGGTTTATTAAAAGCCAATTGTTATGTCATCGAACCGCATTTTTATGCGGTTTTTTATTTTTTGTTAAATCAGATTTTAGAATTTTCACTGATCTAAAATGACGCATTTATGCACTATTTTAGTTTAATTTTTTTGCTTAAGAAAATCGTAAATTTTACCAAAAGGTAAAATAAAAAATAATAATTAAGATTTTGGTAATAAAAACAATTATCTAAATTTAGTGGCATGCAGTATGCATTATTAATAATTATAAGCTGAGTGAAGTTTTAAATTTTTGATCAGATTTTTTTAGAATGTTTTTTGTCCAGTGAGGTTTAGCTATGAAAATTGGTGTGTTTTGTCCGATTGGAAATAATGGCTGGTTGCTTTCAGAAAATGCACTGCAATATAAGCCAACATTTGAGTTAAATAAACAAATTGTACAACGTGCAGAGCATTATGGTTTTGACTTTGCATTGTCGATGATTAAATTACGTGGTTTCGGTGGTAAAACTGAATTTTGGGATTATAACTTAGAAACGTTTACATTAATGGCGGGTTTAGCTGCCGTCACCAGCAAAATTAAAATTTTTGCGACAGCTGCGACTTTGGTGATGCCACCAGCTATCGTGGCACGTATGGCGTCTACGATTGATTCAATTTCAAATGGACGGTTTGGGCTAAATGTTGTGACGGGTTGGCAACCACCAGAATATACCCAGATGGGGCTATGGCCAGGGAATGATTATTTCTCTAAACGTTATGATTATTTATCTGAATATGTCGAAATTTTACGTGAACTTTGGGCAACAGGAACATCTGATTTTAAAGGTGAGTTTTTCCAAATGGAGGATTGCCAAGTTAAGCCTAAGCCACAAGCTGATATGAAAATTATTTGTGCAGGCCAGTCTGATGCGGGCTTAGCATTCTCAGCAAAATATGCAGATTATAATTTTGTCTTTGGCAAAGGGTTAAATACACCAACCGCCTACGTTGAAATTAATGACCGTTTAAAAGTACATACCGACCAAACTGGAAGAGATGTACAAACCTATGTGCTGTTTATGGTGATTGCCGCAGAGACAGATCAACACGCCATGGCGAAATGGGAGAACTACAACCAAGGCGCAGATCTAGAGGCGATTAATTGGTTAATGAACCAAGGCGGCAAAGATCAAACATCGGGTACAGATACCAATATTCGTCAAATGGCTTCAAGTGTTTCACCCGTCAATATCAACATGGGAACAATTGTCGGTTCTTATGAAAATGTAGCCAAGATGCTGGATGAAATTTCTACAATTCAAGGTACAGAAGGGATTCTTTTAACTTTTGATGATTTTATACAAGGGGTTGAGGATTTTGGACAACGTATTCAGCCGTTGATGACTTGTCGTGAGGAGGTTGTTGCAAGCTATCAAAAACCAGCTCAACCCGTTTTGGAGAAAAGCGCATGACTTTGATAAATGACACTAAAGCTGTAGAACATCTGGTCTGTACAGATTTTACCGCACATGCAGGAACCGGCAGAGTCTTAAAAGCAGAACCAGAATCGATTCAGCTTGCACCAGAACAAACGGCGCTTATCGTGATTGATATGCAAAATGCGTATACCTCAATCGGTGGTTATTTAGATTTGGCTGGTTTTGATGTTTCCGCGACTCAACCTGTGGTCGCCAATATTAAAAAAAGCATTGATGCAGCACATACCGCGGGCATCCAAGTGATCTATTTTCAAAACGGATGGGATGAGCAATATGTAGAAGCAGGTGGCCTAGGTTCTCCTAACTTTCATAAATCCAATGCCTTAAAAACCATGCGTAAAAACCCTGACTTACAAGGCAAGTTATTGGCAAAAGGGGGGTGGGATTTTGCATTAATTGATGAGTTAAGGCCTCAAGCTCAAGACATTGTGATCGAGAAACCACGCTATAGCGGTTTTTTTAATACGGCGCTGGACAGCATTTTACGTGCTCGTGGGATCCGAAATTTAGTTTTCGTTGGGATTGCCACCAATGTTTGTGTGGAATCAACCCTCAGAGATGGTTTTTTCTTGGAATACTTTGGTGTGGCGCTTAAAGATGCATGTTATCAAGCGGGTCCTCCAGCAGCGCAAGAGGCAGCCTTATATAACATTCAAACTTTTTTTGGATGGGTGTCTGACACGGCGTCATTTATAAAGACATTTAATACTCATCAGGCACAGCCAAATCACGTCACTTTCAGTCGAACGGCTTAATGGTTTTCAACAGGCTATGTGTCTTGTGCCTTCTCTAGTATTGAAGTCTATGGTCAAGATGCTTTAAGGAAAAATAAAGGAATTCAAAATGTCGAAACAAGTTGTGATCCCAGCAGGTACGGCTAAGCCTCTTGCACCTTATGTGCCAGCAACCAAAGCAGACAATATTGTTTATGTCTCAGGTACGTTGGCTTTTGATGAAAATAATAATGTGGTCTATGTCGGTGATGCCGCAGGTCAAACCCGGCATATTTTAGAAACCATTAAAAGCGTCATCGAAACTGCAGGTGGGACAATGGATGATATTACCTTTAACTCAATATTCGTCAAAGATTGGGCGGATTATGCCGCAGTAAATGTGGTCTATGCTGAATATTTTCCCAATGATAAACCCGCTCGATATTGTGTACAGGTCGGACTGGTTAAACCTGAAGCCTTAGTAGAAATTGCATCTGTAGCACATGTGGGATAGAGCATGGCTAGATTTGTCTAAGCGTTTTAATCATTTTTTTCAAAAAGAAATTTAACCTCGATGAACATTTGCGCATTGGGGTGGGAGCGTCATGATGCAAATGATCAAACAGGAAAGTGCACTTGCTGGTGAAATAATTGAGTTTAACACGCCGTGTGAAGCCAATGTCCATTTAGAAATCGATCAAGCTATCTTTAGACAAGGTATGTCTAATCTGGGTGCAGCGGTCAATGTGATCACCACCAAAGGCGATGCAGGGCAGGCAGGTTTTACTGCATCCGCAGTATGCAGTGTAACGGATTCACCTCCAACCTTATTGGTATGTCTCAATCGGGCTGCTTCGGTATATCACATTTTTTCTGAAAATAAAGTTTTGTGTGTCAATACATTGGGTTCAAATCAAGCCGAATTATCGAATCTCTTTGGTGGCAAAACACCGATGCAACAGAGGTTTGCGCAAGCTGAATGGAGTGAACTGGTGACAGGTTCTCCCGTGTTAGATAACGCCTTAATTTCATTTGATTGTGAAGTGGTATCCAGTCAAGTGGTCG
Source organism: Acinetobacter sp. GW821-FHT01E09 (assembly GCF_059422385.1). NCBI lineage: Bacteria > Pseudomonadati > Pseudomonadota > Gammaproteobacteria > Moraxellales > Moraxellaceae > Acinetobacter > Acinetobacter sp. GW821-FHT01E09. The sequence continues at coordinate 2,975,587 of NZ_JBWKWU010000001.1, read as the reverse complement.
GCAGCCATGATGTATTGTTTTGTCAGGTCAAAGCAATTCGTCACAACCCAAGTTTAAATGCGCTTCTATATTTCAAACGCAGTTACTGTGAACCTCAAAATGTATGTTGATCTCTCAATATGGGGACTTAGAAAATGGCGACAAAAGAACCATGGTTTACATCATTTAAACCATACACAGGAAATTTAGATCAAACCCCTGTGCAAATTGATGAATATTTACCTGTCGGAAAAAGTATCGTTTTGGGCTTGCAACATGCATTTGCAATGTTTGGTGCAACGGTTCTCGCGCCTTTGCTGATGGGCTTTGATCCCAATTTAACCATATTTATCACGGGTATCGGCACGATTTTATTCTTCTTGATGACGGGTGGAAGAATGCCGAGTTATCTCGGATCGAGTTTTGCATTTATCGGTGCTGTTGCAGCTGCAACGGGCTATGCCGGTGTGGGGTCAAATCCGAATATTGCCTTGGCTTTGGGAGGGACCATCGCTTGTGGTTTGGTATATGCCGCGATTGGTTTAATTGTCATGAAGACGGGAACGGGTTGGATTGAAAAGTTGATGCCACCGATTGTTACGGGTGCAATCGTGATGATCATTGGACTAAATTTGGCACCTGTCACCATTAAAAATGTTTCAGCAAATTCATTTGATACTTGGATGGCAATTCTAACCATTCTATGTATCAGTGCGATTGCTGTATTTACCCGAGGTATGATGCGTCGCTTATTATTGTTGTTGGGGTTGGTCTGTGCATATGTCTTATATTTCATCCTTGCCAATGTAATGGGCTTTGGCAAAGCTATCGATTTTGCAGTCATCAACAATGCTGCATGGTTAGGCCTACCACATTTTGTTGCACCTACGTTTAATGCCAATGCCATGCTGTTAATTGCGCCTGTGGCAATAATTCTGGTCGCTGAAAATTTAGGTCACTTTAAAGCAGTATCTGCAATGACAGGCCGTGATTTATCACCTTATATGGGACGTGCTTTTTTTGCCGATGGTGTATGTACCAGCTTATCAGCTTCTGTTGGTGGGACAGGCATGACCACCTATGCTGAAAATATTGGGGTTATGGCTGTCACTAAAATTTATTCAACCACTGTCTTTGTGATTGCTGGGATCTTTGCCATTTTGTTGGGCTTATCACCTAAGTTTGGAGCTGTGATCAGTACTATTCCTGTGGCTCTTTTAGGTGGTGCTTCGATTGTAGTGTTTGGTTTAATCACAGTGGCTGGTGCAAAGATTTGGATTGATAACAAAATTGATTTCACTAAAAACAGTAGCTTAATTATTGCTGCGGTCAGCTTGATCATGGGGGCAGGTAATTTTAGTGTACATATTGGATCATTTGATCTGGGTGGAATTGGTACAGCAACTTTGGCTGCAATTTTATTAAATCTATTTTTAAATCGTGGAGAAAACCAGCCCGATGAGATCAAGCTAGAATCAAGTGATGCTGCAAAGTCCATATCACAGTCTTCTTAAGATAGAGGCATCTCATTGAGCAAAATTTTGTACACGAGTGAAATATGGAATCGTTATTTTTCAAAGGTCAATCACATGCATAAAAATTGGGACGCTCGCAGTGAGTTTGCAAGAAGCGCTACAAGCAGAGGTGAGTTTTCCTTGTTTTACTATAAGCACGAGAACAGCATATAGGGGATGAATTCAAGCTTTAATATTGCAATTTTAAAGCGATTGTCGGGGGAAATTCTGATTCATATTCATGGATGAAATTTATACAGATATTACGGGTTTTTATGGTGATGCCCTATGCGACAAATTTTGTCGCATAGGGCATTTTTCTATCTAGCATTTAATTCTCCAATAAATATAATAGAACCTGTAAGCACGATGAGATTTAAAATATGAAAGACTGGATTAAGATACGCGAAATTTTAAAAAACATTCAAAATCGACAAAATAAAAATCAGGCTATTTACTTAGTCGGTATGGTCGACTTAAACGAACTGGATATTTCATGGTTGATTGATGAAGACTACATTGAAATTGATGATGCTATTTCTTACTTAGATAATAGAGATATTGTTTTTATTAAGGATTTAACTTTTAAGGGTAAAAAATTGCTCTATCAGCTCAGTATTTAAATCTATTTTTATAACAACGAATGAGGGCGTTTTATAACAATAATGAAGAATTAAAATAAATAATAATTTAATTTTTTAAATTAATAAAAACAAATAAAAGATAAAGCTTTATTATAATAATTTAATAAGTATAAATAATAAAAAATATGATAATTAATAATTTTAATCCAAATCAATATTCAATTATTGATTTGGATTTTTTATATTCTGCAACCCCAAAATTGATGCTTTAGTCGCCATTCACGAATTAAAACTTGTTAATTTGTTGAACTCTCGTTAAAAGTAATGATGTTTTATACATTGGCAATAAAAAGGATTTTAGGATGAAACGTCCAAAGCATATTGATAAGACTGAATGGGAAGCACGTTGTCAGTTGGCAGCACTGTATCGTTTAATTGCACACTATAGAATGACCGATTTAATTGATACCCATATCAGTTTACGTGTCCCGCATGAGCCTGATCATTTTCTGATTAACCGCTATGGTGTGACATTTGATCAGATGAAAGCATCAGATTTGGTGAAGATTGATCATGAAGGGAATATTGTGGCCGATTATGACCAAGGGAAAATGGTCAATGTCGCAGGTTTCGTTATTCATTCTGCCTTGCACCATGCTAAAGATGATATTCACTGTGTTATTCATACTCATACGGCAGATGGGATTGCGGTTTCTGCACAAGAAAAAGGTTTATTGCCTTTGTCGCAACATGCACTGAAATTTTATAATAATATTGCTTATCATGAATATGAGGGCATCGCTTTTTCCACCGCAGAGCGAGAGCGTTTGGTTGAGGATTTAGGCAATTATCGTTGCATGATTTTACGTAATCATGGTTTGTTAGCCACTGGTAATAGTATTGCGAGAGCATTTCATGAAATTTATTTTTTAGAGCGGGCTTGTCAAGTTCAGATCAAAGCCATGAGCAGCTCAAAACTGCATTATCCGAGTAAGCAAATATGTGAATATACGGTCAAGCAATTTGAAAGTGATGCTGCTGAACCGATTATTCAGGCCGCTTGGAATGCTGCTTTATCATTGATTAAAGATCAGAAAAAAGATTATTGCGCTTAAACACTGCTGCTAACTTATTCAATAAGCTCGACATAAAAAAACCTCCATATATTACATACGGAGGTTTTTTATTGCATACGGATTAGCTGTTTAAATCAAACCAAATAAACTGGCTATCTTCATGTGCAGTGAGTGTTGAATCTTCGTCAAATAAATAAGCATCACCTGCTTTAACGACTTGACCCGCAATATCAATTTCACCGTCGATCACATGTACATAGTTAAATTTTTGGGTTGCTTTCACTTCAAGTGTGTGACCTTTTTCCAAATATGCCGCTTTAATTTCAGCATCTTGACGAATATGCATCGGCGCATTGTCATTTGGCCCCACAATCAATTGCCATTCATTAGGTGATTTTTTAGGATCACGTTCAATTTGTTGATAATTCGGTTCAGCATCTTGAACATTTGGAATCACCCAAATTTGTAGCATATGAACGGCTTCATCACCTTGGTTGATTTCACTGTGTTGTACACCTGTACCCGCACTCATCAATTGCCATTCACCCGCATGGATATGACGTTCATTTCCCATACTGTCTTTGTGTGAAATGGTACCTTTGAGCACACAGGTCAAAATTTCCATATTGTCATGTGGGTGAGTACCAAAACCTTTATGTGCTGCAATGGCATCGTCATTGATTACACGTAAAGAACCGACACCCATATATTTAGGATCGTACCAGCTACCAAAAGAGAAACTATGTTTGGTGTCTAACCAACCCATTTTTACGTGACCACGGTTTTCGCTGTGATGTAAAAAAGTATTCATCTCAAGTCTCCAATTCTTTATTTTTTAACATGAGTAAATATTAATATTTAAGTAATTGGGATGAAATAGCAAAATAGCAACATGTTGTTTTGTTTTTGGAACGATAAGGTTTTTAGCTTGTGCAATAAAAAACCAGTGTATGCACACTGGTTTTCATTTCATCAAGTATAAGATTATTCTAAGAATTTAACCGTTACACCCGATTTAACTTTTTTACCTAAATCATTGGCATCCCAGTTGGTCAAACGAATACAACCATGTGAAGCTGTTTTCGAAATTGCAGATGGGTTTGGCGTACCATGAATACCAAATGATTTCTTACTCAAGCCAATCCAGATATTCCCTACAGGGGCATTTGGACCAGGTGGTAATGATAATGGTTTTAAGTTTTTACCTTGTACAAAGTTACTTGGCGAGTAACTATACCAAGGGTTGCGTGCAACACCGGTAACTTTATAGGTTCCTGTTGGTGATGGCGTATCAGAACTACCAATCGTGGCAGGGAATGAGCCGACCATTTGGTTTTGCGCATTAAATAAATACAATTGTTTCGCGCCTTTATGCGCCACAATTAAATGGATATTTTCAGGCAATTCGTTACGGATATTGGTGACAACGATCTTTTCACCAACTTTGTTAAATGTTGCTTTAGGATTAAGTTTCTTTAAGAACTCTTCATCCATATGGAATTTTTCACCCAACATTTCGGTAACACGGGTGTAATACAAACCAGGCATTTTTGCTTGTAAAGCATAATCACGTGGAATTGATTTTGCATACGGACCTTTTAGATCTTCAGCAGTTATCGTGTATTCCACAAAAGCAGGTTTATTGCCTTGTTGAGACACTAATGCATCCCAAGTTTCTTTGGTCAACTCACCCGTCGGTTTAATGCCATTCATCTGTTGGAATGAAGCAATGGCTTTTAGCGTATTCATACCGCTTGAACCATCAATTGCACCAGGTGAAGCATGTGCATTATTTAACATGACATGGGCACGAGCATAGACAGGGAATTGACCCTTGCCAATATTTTCATACCATTCTGCATTGTTGATTCCATCTAAAGACCAAGATGCTTTAGGTGCATTTGGATTGCTTACCGTTTTTGCAGTCGTGGTCTGTGGTGAAGATGGGGCAATAGCAGTACCTGAGTTTTTATCCTCAGTTTTTTCTAAATTTTGTAGCGTGTTTGCAGCTTTGTCTAAGTCTTGTTGCTCTTGCTGGCTTATCTGTGTTTCTACACTAGAAGCAGAACTGTCAATAGCAAGTGGATCAATAGGATCTTCAACGGGAGCAGCAACTTTTTTAGGCGTTAGAGGTTGCTCAGCTGTAGATGCAGCAAAAGCTGTACCTGTTAATAAACAGCTTAAACTCAAAGCAAGAATTGAGCGAACGAACATGTAGATCAACCTTAAGAATTATTCATAATTTATGACTAAAAATCTGTGTAAGTATTGCAGAAATTATAAGGTGTTGCAGTATTTGTTTTGTGTTAATCATTTTTTTCTATAGACATTTTCCCTGTCAGCAGGTTTTGTTTTATTTTCGTATACCAATGGGAATTTAAATCAAAGTTATAAAATCGGGTCTGTTGACAATTCGTCTTCGTTTGCGACTACGTGTGTTTTTTAGGCGACACTAGGCGCGAAATACGAAATTTAGTCATTCTAAATGATGAGAAACATCGTTTCGCAAGGTAACGACGTAGCGGCAAAAAACACGCTAGTCCCCCGCTGCGCCTTGCGCTGCAAACAAAGCAGTGCTTTGTTCTTGCTCAGGGTTGTGGCTAAAATTATCTCAGCCTGTGTTATGAAACTCGAAAATAGTCTCGTTATTCTCTTCGTTTCCTGCCTTGCCTGCTCAATTTTAACCTACAACGCAAGCCATTTATGAAATGTCAACAGACCCTAAACTTTATTGAGAAAAATTTTCTAGAAATGGTTATGTAGCAGGCCTTTTTGCTATGATGGGGCGAATTTAATTTTTGATTGGGAAAGTAAATGACGACCTTAAAAAATGATCGTTTTCTACGTGCCTTATTGCGTGAGCCTGTAGATACGACTCCGGTTTGGATGATGCGTCAGGCTGGGCGTTATTTACCAGAATATCGTGAAACACGTGCGAAAGCAGGTGATTTTCTTTCTCTTTGTAAAAATACAGAATTTGCTTGTGAAGTGACTTTACAGCCTTTACGCCGTTATGAGCTTGATGCCGCAATTCTATTTTCAGACATTTTGACTGTTCCTGATGCTTTAGGTTTAGGGCTTTATTTTGAAACAGGCGAAGGCCCTAAATTCCATAAAACAGTTCGTACTGAACAGGATGTGGCAAATTTACCCAAATTCGATGCCAAATCTGACCTGGCTTACGTCATGAATGCTGTTTCAACCATTCGTTCAGCTTTGGGTGGTCAGGTGCCTTTAATTGGTTTTTCGGGTAGTCCGTGGACCTTGGCAACCTACATGGTGGAAGGTGGTTCAAGTAAAGATTTCCGTTTTACCAAACAGATGATGTATGCACAACCTGAAGTTTTACATGCTTTATTAGATCGTTTAGCCGATGCTGTAATTGACTATTTAAATGCTCAAATTGAGGCTGGTGCTCAAGCTGTACAAATTTTTGATAGCTGGGGTGGCGCATTAGCGCATCGTGAATATCTAGAATTTTCACTCAAATATATGCAGAAAATTGTTGCAGGATTAAAACGAGAGCATGAAGGGCGTAAAGTACCTGTGATCTTATTTACCAAAGGCGGTGGTCAATGGTTAGAGCCAATGATTGCTACAGGTGCAGATGCATTTGGCTTAGATTGGACAACCCCATTAAACGTGGCTCGCCAAACAGTCAATGGACGAGCAGCGCTACAAGGAAATCTAGATCCTGCAACATTGTATGGTTCAGCTGATTCTATTGAAAAAGCAACCAAAGCCATGTTGGATGATGCATATGCCAATGGTGAGAAAACAGGTTATATCGCTAACTTAGGTCATGGTATTACCCAATGGGTTGATCCTGAAAAACCAAAAGCATTTATTGACACTGTACACCAATACAGTGCCAAATATTTAGGTTAACTTATTGTTGTAAATGCATTTATGATCTATTTTAAATCATTATATGAATTTCTATTTAAGGCAGCATCGGCTGCCTTATTTGGTATTTTATTGCTGATTGCATTTGTCCTTACGGCAAGGATGGGTAGCCATGAATTTTATGGTTTGTTTCGTTATGACTGCTTATTGTTTTATGCGTTGATCATTCAAGCCTGCTTATTGTATTTAAGACTAGAATCCAGGGCAGAAGCGAAAGTTATTGCTTTATTTCATATCATGGCCATGGGGATGGAAATATTTTTAACACACCCGCAAATTGCTTCTTGGCAATATCCGCAACCTGCCGTTTTTAAAATTTTGACCGTGCCTTTATTTGCAGGATTTATGTATTCGGCAGTCGGTAGTTTTTTTGCACGTTCACTGCGTTTGTATCAGGTTTCATTTTTAAATTTGCCCAGTTTTGCCAATATGTTGAGTCTGGCACTATTGTCATATATCAATTTTATGAGCAAATTCTTTATTCCAGATTTTCGAAATGTACTATTCATTTGGAGTGTAGTGATTTTTTGGAAAACAAAAATTCGTTTTCAATTACAACAGCATGAATTTCAGCTTCCGATATTGCCAGTATTAGTTGTTTTGGCATTTATAATTTGGGTAGCTGAAAATATTAGCACTTTTAATAAAATTTGGTTGTATCCAAGTCAAGTGGATGCATGGCATATGGTGGGGTGGGGTAAGCTAGGCTCGTGGTATTTACTGTTACTTTTAAGTCTAGTTTTGGTGCTTAAGATTCTTGGAGATCGTAATAAAAAGGGTGAATGGTCACTAAAAAAGTACAATAAATAATTTCGTAATTGTCACATTTAGATTTGCATATCTGAATTTATGTGATAAATCTAAATAGGTGTAATCAAACTTACACATAATGGAAAATAACAATTTACATATGTTGAATTAAAACAATGCATATGAAAATTCTGGAGAATTATATGTTAAAAAAAATCGCTTTAGCTGCTGTATTGGCTGCGGGTTCAAGTGTTGCTATGGCTGATCCAGATGTGGGTTGTGGTGTAGGTTCACAAGTTTGGGCTGGTCAATCTGGAAAAGTACCGAAAATTTTAGCGGCGACCACCAATGGTCTTTTTACTAACCAATTATTAGGTATTACGTTTGGTACTTTAGGTTGTAATGGCAATGGTAAAGTGACTGCGCAAGTTGTGACCTTTACCAATGAAAACTCAGAAGCACTTGCACGTGATATGGCTGTAGGTCAAGGTGAAAGCCTAAACGTACTTGCTTCATTGTTAAATGTTAAAGATGCAGATAAAGCACGTTTCAATGCTGTAGCGAAGTCAAACTTTGCAAGTATTTATTCAGCAGAAAATCAAAATTCTCTACAGGTATTAGCGTCACTTCAACAAGTGATGGCAAAAGACGAAGTGTTAAAAGCTTACGTTTAATTGCGTCAAAAACCCTGCCTTGTTGCAGGGTTTTTTTATTTAAATTTTATCAAATATACATTATTGAGAAATGAATCGAACATGAGTGAACATTGAGCGAACTCTTGTATTGAGCTGACATTTCTTAATTGCGCAGTTTTATAATATATCTATATAAATTGATGATTGAATGAAATATTTAGCACTTAGTTTAAGCTTACTCAGTTCATTGTTTACCGTTCATTTACATGCGGAATCCGCTTTAGAGAATCAGCATGCATTAGAAAATGCGTTAAAACTGGCACAACAAAAACAATTAGCCAGTCATATCACCTGGAAACGTTTACTTTATGCAGAAGATGCCTCTGCTAAAGACTTAAATCACAATAACACAAGTCACAAAAACACAAACCAAAGCGAAGTCAGTTATTCAGGTTATTTCTTTGCTCAAGATGGTCGACAGAACATCCAAAATGAAATGAATGCAGATATCACTGCACTGTTTCAAGTCGCCGATGCCAATCAATCCATTCATTGTAAATTTCCTGCACGTAGCCAATGGTTGATACAACAACTGAATATTTCACAACAACAATTACCTGTTGTGTCCTGTCCTGAGTTTGATCAATGGTATGCACAAATCAAGCCCTACCAAGTGACCTTGATTTATGCGACTGATTTTATGGGTAATCCAAGCTCAATGTTTGGCCATACCTTGCTTCGTCTTGATCCTAAAGATCAAAAACAGCTCAACTTAGTCTCTTATGCTGTGAATTATGCAGCCACAGTAAACAGCGATGACAATTGGTCTTATGCATGGAAAGGGTTAGTTGGGAAATATCCTGGCGAATATTCTTTAATGCCTTATTATCGCAAAGTGAAAGAATATGGTGATTTTGAAAGCCGTGATCTTTGGGAATATGAACTCAATTTAAATCCTGAAGAGACCGCTTTTTTGGTAAAACATATTTGGGAAATGCAAAAAGTCAGTTTTCCTTATTATTTTGTCAATGATAATTGTGCCTATCGTTTATTGGGGTTGATTGATTTAGTCCGTCCAAGCTCGAATTTACGCAAGCAATTTACATATGCAGCGATCCCGATTGAAACCATTAAAGCCGTTGAGCAACAGGGATTAGTACGAGAAGCGGTATATCGTCCAGCGTTAGAAACACAATTAAATTCGCAGACCAAACAACATGGTCATGCTTTGGCAAAAAAAGCCCATGCAATTGCGGTATTAGAACCACAACAGATGCAAGCGGCTTTAACTGATTACGATGATCAAGATCGTGCAAAAATATTAGAAATGGCCTATGACGATTTATATTTACAATTCGTTGCTCGTCAGGTCGATGCAAGCTTTACTCAACCGCGTTTTAGACAACTGCTAGGCTTACGTAGTCAAATCCCTATAGAGAAACAGCGTTTAGCACCTGTGCGTCCGAAAGTTGATCCAGTTAATGGACATGATTCACGTAAGTGGTCCGTGGAAGCAGGTGAGGTTCAGGGTGAAAAATTTGTACAAATTGGTCATCGTCAGGCCTATCACGAACTAAAAGATCCGCAGGGTGGCTTCCGTACAGGCACGCAATTGTTGTTTCTGGATGGTGCTGCGCAATGGCGAGATGATCGACTTAAACTGGAACATCTCGATGTATTAACAGTAAACTCTTATAACCCCATCACCCCGTTTAAAATGCCAATAACCTGGGGTTTTACTTTGGGCTGGCAGCAAGAAGCCATTCAAAATGGACAATTTAGTGACCAGCAACAACATGGTGTGGTCAGTGCAAAAGCCCAATCTGGTTATACCCTTGCAGATGATGATCGTAAGCATCTTTGTTATGCAGAACTACAAACACAGCTTCAAGCAGGTACATCATTGGATAAAGGCTGGCGCGTTGGACTGGGACCAACATTAGGCTGCCAAAATGTATGGTCAGATCGTTTAAACAGTATTGTTCAAGTCGAATTACCCTATTGGCAAGATTCAAGTGAGTGGAATTTACGTATCCAGAGCACACTGCAATATTCGCTCAATCATCAAAATTCATTAAACGTCAATTGGGAGTACCAACAACAAAACCAACTTGATTGGCAAAAAATTGGTTTAGGTTTTGTACATTATTTTTAAAGATAGATCTGGCAAATCGGATTTTGAGAATGTTATTTCGAGATAGAGCTTTGAGAATGACATGTTGAGATAGGTATTAATCGATCGCAAGCCAAGGATGTTTATACAAGGAGATTATTGATTCTCATACGTAGAATCTGTTGCCAATTGTTTAGAAAAGGACTTTTGGTTTTTATAAAGAAATGACCTTGGTAGAGTTGCTTGACTGTATCAAGATAACCCGCATCGACAGCATCTTCCAACTCTTTAAAATCCGCATGAATTTCTGCCTGTATTTGATAGGTTCTTGCACAGATTAATTCGCCAACCTTATTTTTTAAATAAGAAATCTCAGATTTAAGCGTATTTAAACTGATCTGTTCATCGCCATAGAGATAAATATGTAGCTGTTCTAGGGTTAAGCCCAAAGGATTTAGAATCAAAATACAGATGATTTCAAACTGCCGTGGCGTTAAAAGGATCGACTGCTCATTGATCATTATTTTCTGTGGTACTGAAAATGCATGGATAGTTAAACGATTAAAGGGCTGAGTATATAATTTTTGTGCAATGATCTCGGCGCATTGTGTAACGGCCAATTGTCCAAAAATATTTGCTTGATTTAAGCTGTGAAATAAAACCACTTCACCACATGCTTCCCCTGATGTTAAATCAAGAATAGGCGCACTATAAATATAGTGATCTGGCTTTGTTTCTAAATTTTGATCTTGCTGGAATTCTGCGAATGGATCTGTATTGGCTGAACACCACAGTAGATTTTTTTGCAGATCCCTGATTTGTATAACAACAGCAGCGAGCAGCGCCGTGTTGAGTAAATCCTGCTGACATTGAATCAGTGCTAATTGTAAAGCTTGCTGGGAACGTGAGTTTGCTTGAGTAGGGGTTAAATTTTCATTTTTGATTGTTGGCTTTTTAGCATGTGGTTTTGAGTCCATCGCATAATCCATTTATGCATATATACTAAATAATATCTTAAATTAAATAAACAAATAACAAAGTAAATAAAATATATAAATTTCATTATTTTTCTTTTAATTATTCAATTTTCAATAACTTTTTCCGATTCTCTAGTTTGGTGCTATTCAACTTTTCTCCTACCTTTGTTTGGTAGATTCATTTAAAAGTAGTTTTTAACAACTGACAAGACGTTATGTTCATGGGATTGAACAAAAAACATTGACGTCATCCAAGGAAAGGCACTTTTTTTGCTTATACAAAAGAAGGCAAATTAAAAAGGAACGATGATGGACGCTCGAAATGAACAATCAACTATCGTAAAAACAGAAGATTCCAAAGAATATTTTGCTCAACGAGAATTAAAAAAGGGTGCTGTTGGCTGGTTACTCTTGGTCGGTTTAGGGGTTGCCTATGTGATTTCAGGTGACTTTGCTGGATGGAACTTTGGTATCGCTCAAGGCGGTTGGGGCGGTATGTTTGTCGCAGTGATTTTTGCTGCGATCATGTATCTATGTATATGCCTCTCAATGTCAGAAATGTCGACCATGCTCCCTACAGCAGGTGGTGGATACAGTTTTGCCCGTATGGCTTTTGGACCATTTGGTGGTTATTTAACAGGAACAGCGATTCTGATCGAATACGCTATCGCACCGGCAGCAATCGCGACCTTTATTGGTGCATATTGTGAATCCTTATTTGGAGTGGGTGGATGGTTAATTTATTTAATCTGTTATTTGGTTTTTATGGGGATTCATTTAAAAGGTGCAGGTGAAGCACTTAAAATCATGTTTGTGATTACTGCGATCGCGGTGGTTGCAGTGGTGGTATTCCTTGTTGCGATGATTCCTCACTTTAACAGTGCCAATCTATTCGATATTGCGGTTGACTCATCTAAAGCCGGTGCGAGTAGCTTTTTACCCCAAGGCTATTTAGGGATCTGGGCAGCAGTTCCGTATGCAATCTGGTTTTTCCTTGCTGTAGAAGGCGTACCTTTAGCTGCAGAAGAGGCCAAAGACCCGGCTCAATCATTACCACGTGGTTTGATTGGTGCAATGTTGATCTTGGCTGCTTTTGCCATCTTGATTTTAATATTGAGTGCGGGTGCAGCAGGTGCAAGTGTACTTAAAGATTCAGGTGCACCTTTGGTGGATGCGTTGGTTAAAGTATATGGGCACGGCATGTTGGCGAACTTTGTAAACTTTGTTGGCTTGGCTGGTTTAATCGCGAGTTTCTTCTCAATTATCTATGCCTATTCGCGGCAAATTTTTGCACTTTCTCGTGCGGGTTATTTACCGACGTCTTTATCATTGACCAATAAAAATAAATCGCCATATTTAGCCGTGATTATTCCGGGGATTATTGGCTTTTTATTGTCATTGACCAAACAGGGTGATTTACTGATTTTGATTGCGGTATTTGGTGCGACGATTTCTTATGTTTTAATGATGATGGCGCATATCAAATTACGTATTTCACAACCTGATGTATATCGTCCATATCGAACACCTGGTGGTATTTTTACTTCCAGTATTGCGTTGATCTTATCAATTGTCGCCGTAGTTGCGGGTTTCCTGGTTGATCCTAAAGTCTGGTTTATCGCTTTGGGTATCTATGTGGTCTTCATTGTTTATTTTCTTGTTTATAGTCGCCATCATCTGATTTCAGGCACACCAGAAGAAGAATTTGCCAGCATTAAGGCCGCAGAACAGGAATTATAATTATGAGTTATCGTTATAGCGTTGCTCAGCAACAATATATTTTCCAAGATTTAAAGACCTTAATGGCTAAGGCAACCCCATTACGTTCTGGTGATGAGTTGGCTGGTGTTGCAGCCAGTAATGCAACGGAGCGTGTGGCAGCACAGATGGCCTTGGCTGAAGTCCCGTTAAAAACTTTTTTAAATGAAACGGTCATCGACTATGACAAAGATGATATTACGCGTTTAATTATTGATGAACATCGTGCTGATTTATTTGCGCCAATTGCGCACTTTACTGTAGGTGATTTTCGCAATTGGTTGCTGAGTGAAGATGCAACTTCTGAAAAATTGGCCAATTTAGCCAAGGGTTTAACGCCAGAGATGGTTGCTGCTGTGAGTAAAATTATGCGTAATCAGGATTTAATTCTGGTTGCGAGTAAATGTGAAGTGGTGACGCAATTTCGCAATACGATTGGTTTAAAAGGTCATTTATCAACCCGCTTACAACCGAATCATCCAACCGATGATGTATTGGGGATTTCCGCCAGCCTATTGGATGGCTTGATGTATGGCAATGGTGATGCTGTGATAGGAATTAATCCTGCCACAGACAACTTACATAATTTGTCAGAGTTATTGAAGTTACTCGACCATATTATTCAAGAATATGAAATACCAACACAATCTTGCGTGTTAACCCATATCAGCTCAGGGATTCAACTTGCAGAACGTAATATTCCAATTGATTTAATGTTCCAATCCATTGCGGGTACGCAATTGGCCAATGAAGGCTTCGGTGTTACCTTGGATTTACTTCAGGAAGGATATGAGGCGACTTTAGCACTTAATCGAGGCACAATTGGTCAAAATGTGATGTATTTTGAGACTGGACAGGGCAGTGCCTTATCCAGTAATGCGCATCATGGTGTGGACCAGCAAACCATTGAAGCACGAGCTTATGCAGTGGCACGTAAATACAATCCATTATTGGTCAATACTGTGGTTGGGTTTATCGGTCCAGAGTATTTGTATGACGGGAAACAGATTATTCGTGCAGGGCTAGAAGATCACTTCTGTGGCAAATTACTCGGTGTACCTATGGGGTGTGATATTTGTTATACCAACCATGCGGATGCAGATCAAAATGATATGGATGTGCTACTCACGCTATTTGGTGCTGCGGGAATTAACTTTATCATGGGAATTCCAGGTTCGGATGATGTAATGTTGAATTATCAAACCACATCATTCCATGACGCTTTATATTTACGTCAGTTAATGGGATTAAAACCGGCCCCTGAGTTTTCGGCTTGGTTAGATCAGCAAGGAATTTTGCACCAAGAACAACGGCAAATTCATTGGCCAAGCAGTATGCCAAAAAACTTTGCTAAATTATTATCATAAAAAGGAGAGTAAACCATGAAGCTCTCAAAACTTGAAACTTTTCCAAATGGTTTTCATGAAGATCCTTGGCATAAGTTAAAACAATATACTGATGCCCGAATTGCGATGGGAAGAGTAGGATGTAGCATTCCAACTCAGGAATTGCTTAAGTTTCAACTCTCGCATGCACAGGCCAAAGATGCTGTTTTTCACCAATTAGATACTGAAAATATGCAAGCTCGGCTTAGAGATTTAAAATTTGAAAGTCTCATTGTGGAAAGTAAAGCAACCGACAAAGAAGTATATTTAAAGCGCCCTGATTTGGGCCGCGAGTTATCGGAACAGGCTCAAACTCAACTCACGACTTATGTGCAACAGCACCCACAGCAATATGATGTATGTATCGTGGTTGGTGATGGCTTATCTGCACGAGCAATAGAAGAGAATGCCATTGCCTATATCAATGCCTTACGTGAACATATTGATGCTGAGGGCTGGAAACTGGCGCCAATTGTACTTGCTACAGGGAGTCGTGTGGCATTAGGCGATGAAGTGGCACAAAGTTTTAATGCACCGTTATTGATTATGTTGATTGGCGAACGGCCTGGTCTAAGCTCACCTGACAGTATGGGGGTGTATTACACTTGGAAAGCGCGAAAAGGCAGTATGGATTCAAGCCGGAACTGTATTTCCAATGTACGACCTGCAGGGCTGAGTATTCAAATTGCCACACAACGTTTAATGGCGTTGATGCGAAATTCATTTAAATTACAACTTTCAGGGGTTGATTTAAAAGATGACCACGTTGTTCCATTACAAAGCGATGAGCATCGCAAAAAATTATTATTCTAACGGCCAAATTTTTATATCTTGAACAAAGCAGTGCCTTGATGTTTAAGGCATTGCTTTGTAAATACTAGAGTATTTGTTCAAGCTTAAGTGTTGTGTAAACCTTCAAGTTTAAAAAATAAATTAAAAAACTAAGTGCACTTCTCTTAAATATCCTACATTTAATTCCAGTCATAGCTCAGCGTTTTTATTGAATATGCTTGATGTGGCATTTCAGCAAAGTCTATTTTTGAACTGAAAAAGACATTTAGACGATCCACTTTTTACACAATTTAGATCATGCTGTTGATGGCATCGCAAGCATATATCGACATACTTCGAGAGACTTATTCAATCAAAATCTCATGAAATAGAGATGCAATGACATGTAAATGAGTCGAAATGACCTATGGAATTATACCCAGTTAAGTAAAATTCTAATAAGCGCACCAGCTAAATTAAAAAAATGATAATCAGCCAGAGGCAGGATCAACCATGGGCATTTTAAAAAAATTTATTAAATCGAGTGTGTATCATGAGCCATTACCTATTCGCCGTGATGTCAGATTTAATTTACCCGCAGAGCGAATCGCAGATTGGCATACCGCCGCAGGTCCAATTTTTACCGCATTGCTAAATACGTTTTCTATTGTCTTGCCTATTGGCGAACGCTTCTTTATTGATGCGGTAAGGGCACATCGTGATTTAGTCCAAGACCCAGAATTACAAAAAGCGGTGACGGCTTTTATTGGTCAAGAAGCAATGCATGGACGTGAGCATGAAGAATATAACCAAGCCTTATTTGCACGCTCACCGATTGCACCAAAATTTGAAGCATTGGTTTTAGAGATTTTTGGTTTGCTTAAACAACACTTACCTGCATATTTTTGGCTC
Organism: Acinetobacter sp. GW821-FHT01E09; assembly: GCF_059422385.1. NCBI lineage: Bacteria > Pseudomonadati > Pseudomonadota > Gammaproteobacteria > Moraxellales > Moraxellaceae > Acinetobacter > Acinetobacter sp. GW821-FHT01E09. The sequence goes on along the minus strand of NZ_JBWKWU010000001.1, from coordinate 2,959,227 downwards.
AGTGGAACAATTGCATTAGAACATTTTACCGCTTTATTGGCAGATTCTGTATTACGGACACCTGAGTTATTTGAAGGGGCTGAAGAACATTATGCCAATATCTGGCGTTGGCATGCTTTTGAAGAAACAGAACATAAAGCGGTGGCTTTTGATGTATGGAATACTGCAATGGGGCATGGTCCTTATGCCTATGCTGTTCGTAGCTTTGGATTGGTGGTCGCAACGATTGTGTTCTGGGGCTTAGTGATCCCTGTATTCTTGACCATTGTTAAAGGAGAAGGGAGGTTAAGCGATTTATCCAGCTGGAAAAAGACCTATCATTATACCTTTGGTGGTATAGGCGTATTGAGAAAGCAATTGGGAAATTATATCGATTATTTCCGTCCAAACTTCCATCCGTGGAACCATGAGAACCGTCAATACATGCAACAAATGGAACAATTGATTTATCAATTGGCTGAAAAAAAATAATCAAATATCATATTTAAAGGATTGGCTGTGTGTTTGTGATATATCGCACAGCACATGATTTTGAACAGCTTATCGAGCAGTTCATCATGGTGATTTGCTCGACTAGCTTTAAATCTGTATGAATTAGAAAAAACTTGAGAAAAATGATTCAGCTCAATCATTGATACAAACTATTTAAATAATTTGCCTGCTTGAGAAAGGATCTTTTTGCCTTTTTGAGTGACTTCTAAGGTGACATCTGGTGTTTCACTTGCACCTAAAACATTACGATAAACCACATATTGATATGTACCACTGTTAAAAATGTAGTGGTGATCGCCGCCTGAACCATCCATTTCAACACGACCCTGATTTAAAATAAGATCAGGTTTTGCAGCTTGGGACTGTTTTGTTCCCCAAGATGCATAACGGTATTTACCATTGGGCATGGCATCTATACGCACTTGAAATTTGTCTGTTTTAAACTGCAATTCAGGTGTTTTAAAATTTTTAAGTGATGAATGTAATTGATTTTTCTGTTGTGAAATCAATTGCGCTTTATATTTTTGTTCAGCATCACTACTGTAGTTGATGGCTTTAATTTTATGACCATCTAACCATAGTGTGCCACCATTGAGCATCACACCACGCCAACCCATACTTTCCCATTGTGATGGTTTTGAGTTGGCGATCTCTTGAATAAGTTGAGTATCAAACACTTGGTTAAAGCGTTGTTTCATCTGGGTTGCATTGGCAATACTTGGGATGGGTTCTTCACGATGTAAGGGGTAGGTAATGTTGTTTGAAATCGCGGTGATATTTTTATTTTTAAATAATTTAATGACACTTTGCACATCTTTTAATTCGTTGGCATTTAGATTGTCGGCAAAGGCGCTAGTGGCAGTTAACGCTGAAATCAAGATCACTAAATTTTTCATTTAAAATAATGGTATAAGGCTGAGATAATTTAAATCATATAGTTTTAAGTGGACAGTAAGTGAGTGTTTTACAAATATAAGCTATAAGAAAGCAAAAAATATAAAAAAGCTTATATTTGAATGCGCTGATCATCAAAAAATAATTACAAACTTACTGACTCAAACTTCAACCACAACAAAATATTTTTTAACTTCTTCAAGCACTTCAAATGTACCGATAAATGAAGGTGGGATAATTCCTGCTTCACCAGCTTTAATTTCTACAAATGATGATGTGTTTTTATCATGCAAACGTACAGCACCTTCAATCACCTGAAAAAATTCCTGCTTATTGTCTGCAAATTGAATATCCCATGCACCGACCTCGCATTGCCAAATACCACAATTCATATTGGGATGTTCATACAAACTTTGTGTGAGTCGTTTTGGATTTCCTTTAACCAATCGCTCTGCACGAGGATAATCGATAGTGGTTTCACTGCTCGTTAAACCATCACCTGCCAACCAAATTAAAGACATTGTAAAACCCTATCGTAAAATAAAGCCTCAATAAAATGAGGCTTTGATATTTATATTGCTTGCTGAATGATCAGTCTTAATGTGCTTCAGGCACTGCAGATAAAAATTCACGACGTGCTTCTTTATCTGTTTTAAAATCACCGACAAATGACACGGTACGTGTGGTCGATTCTTGTTTGCTGACACCACGCATCATCATACACATGTGCGCTGAATCAATGACCACGGCAACACCACGTGCTTGAGTAACTTCAGCCACTGCATCTGCAATTTGCTTTGTCAACTGTTCTTGAATCTGTAAACGGCGAGCAAACATTTCTGTGATACGGGCAAATTTAGACAGTCCTAAAACATTGCCAGAAGGGAGATAGGCAATATGTACACGACCATGAAAAGGCAATAAATGATGCTCACATAACGAATAAAATTCGATATTCTTTACCAAGACCATTTCATCATTATCAGAAGGGAAGACCGCATTATTGGTCACTTCTTCCAGCGTTTTGCTATAGCCAGACGTCAAGTACGAAAAAGCTTTAGCCGCACGCATAGGCGTATCTTTCAGACCAGGACGGTCTAAGTCCTCGCCAACGGCAGTTAAAATATTCGCGTAGGATTGCTGCATAGACATAAAACGTGTTCACTTATACGGTTTGAACAAGGACGGCATTGTATCAGAAAAATGAATAATATTTTCTAATTACAAGATAAACCGACACTTAAGAGAGTTTTGATCATTTAAAACAAATGATCATGGATTTCCATTTGATTTTGGATTTCTTTCAGCACGTTTCAGTAAAACCAAAACTGCGCCTGTGCCACCTTGTTTTTCAGGAGCACTGACAAAAGCTAAAACATCACGATGTTGACGAAGCCAGCCGTTCACATAAGTTTTCAGTATGGCTTCTGGACCTTTGCCATGGACAATTTTAATGACATTTTGGTTTTCATCTTTTGCCATTTGAATGATTTGCAATACAGCAGAGCGTGCTTCTTCAACAGTACAACCATGTAAATCAACAGCTTCAAACCAGCGTAGATTACCAGCTTTTAAGTCTTCAAAAACTTTATGTTGTAGTGTTGCGATGCGATAGCTTAAAGCCGCCTGACTTGCAACAGGATTTAAAATCGCTTGAGTATCTGACAATTCTGCATCATTAATTTCAAATGCACCTTCAGCTGCCGCGCGTTTGGCAAGGGTTTTTGCATCTGGTTTTTTGCGCAAATCACTACGCTCGATTTTGGCAATATTGCCGTTATCGAGTTTGGTTACACCGCCGAGTGCGGTTTTAAACAAATCAGCATCATCTAACTCTTCAGGTGCTGTTACTTGTGCATTCTTACTTTCAGGTTGCACTGCAACTTTTGAAGCATGTGGAGGAGTGATTTGTTTTTTGAATTGTTTTAATAAATCAAGCTGTGATTTAGAGAATGTGGAATCAGATTTACTCATAATTGCAAAAAACAGTAAATGGACGGTATTAGGCGCTCAGTATAGTCTGAATCTTGTCAAATTTGAACTGAATTGAATTCACACAGTTATATCTGCGTTGATCGTGACTTGAATGTTGGGAGTTGAAAAATTTATAGGGGGAGTGGGGGAAATATGAAAACAGGGTGAGCGAACTCACCCTTTGACTTTTAATTACACTGTTTCAGGCAGACCAAACAACGCATTAAATGCATGATCAGGGCGTGGTTGCTTCATAAAGCTTTCACCCACAAGGAACGAATGAATATCGTGTTCTTGCATCATGCGCACATCATCTGGTGTTGCAATACCACTTTCAGTGATCAGTAAACGTGATGGTGGAAGTAACTTCTTCAAACGCAATGAGGTATTTAAATCCACATCAAAGGTTTTTAAATTACGGTTATTCACACCCAGTAAACAACGCTCTGAAAGTTGCAATGCACGTTCCAGTTCAGCTTCATCATGAACTTCAACCAAAACATCAAGGTTCTGCTCAAATGCGGTCTTTGACATTTCTTCAAGTTGTTGATCTGACAAACAAGCCACAATCAATAAAATACAGTCGGCATGTAAAGCACGCGCTTCGATAACGCCGTAAGGATTAATCAAAAAATCTTTACGTAGGGCAGGTAATTCACAGTGACTACGGGCGATCTGAATATTTTCATCAGCGCCTTGAAAGAAATCTAAATCTGTTAAAACAGATAAGCAGGCTGCACCGGCTTGCTGGTATTGTTGAGCAATTTCAGCAGGGTTAAAATTTTCACGAATTATCCCTTTTGATGGTGAGGCTTTCTTTATTTCAGCAATCACACCTGGGCGTTTACTGTATAAAGATTTGGCAAAACCACGCACAGGTGTTGCAGCTTGGGCAAGCGCTTCAACATCGTTTAAACTACGTTGTTTTAAACGTTGAGCAAATTCTTCGTATTTACGATCAACAATTTTACCCAACATTGTATTGGCAATATCCACCATGATAACGTCCTCTAATCCTTAAGCTTCATACTCTTTGAGTGTTTTGGTAAATTCAGACAAAATGCCCATTTTTTCTAAAGCTTGCCCACCATAGATAATATCATGTGCTAAAGCGACACCTTGTTTATAACTCTTGGTCAAACCTGAAACATAGATACCAGCACCTGCATTTAATGCCAGCATACTGGCTGCTTTTTCACCTTTTGCTGATTTCTTCTTACCGAGCGCGTCTTTGATTAATGCTAGGCTCTCAGCAGCACTATCAACAGAAAGACCAGTTAAGGTTTGAGATTCAATATCTACATCTTCTGGTTGAATTACCCACTCAGTGATTTCACCATTTTTTAATTCAGCAACATAAGTCGAGGAAGCCAAACTGATTTCATCTAAGCCGTCTTTAGAATGAACCACCATGACGTGTTCAGCCCCCAGTTGTTTTAAAACTTCGGCCAGTGGACGACACAATTCTGTTGAAAATACACCTATCACATAGCGACGTACCCCAGCCGGATTCGTAAGCGGGCCAAGGAGATTAAAAATACTACGGAAGCCCAATTCTTTACGTGGGCCAGCCGCATATTTCATCGCTTTATGATGGTTTGGGGCAAATAAGAAGCCAACCCCCATTTCACGGATGCATCGTTCTGTCTGGTGCATATTTAAATCAAGGTTAATCCCGGCCTGTTCTAAAAGATCAGACGAGCCTGATTTAGAAGAAACACCACGATTTCCATGTTTTGCAATGGTTACACCTGCTGCCGCAATAACAAATGAAGAGGCAGTAGAGACGTTAAATAGGTTTTGTCCATCACCACCCGTGCCAACAATATCAATTAAATGCGGGATATCACCCACATCAATTTTAATTGCAAACTCACGCATTACACGTGCCGCAGCGGTGATTTCGTCAATACTTTCACCTTTTAAACGAAGTCCCATCATAAATGCACCAATTTGGGCATCTGTGGCTTCACCACGCATGATGGTCCGCATCACTTCCTCCATTTGAGGTTGAGTGAGTTCGATATTTTTAGTGATGTTATTTAAAGCTTGTTGAATATTCATTATCTTGTACTACGCATATTAAGCATAAATTTCTAAAAAGTTTTTAAAGATCTGATGACCATGTTGACTCAGAATGGATTCTGGATGGAACTGCACGCCTTCAATTGGCAATGTCTTATGTTTGACACCCATAATTTCTTCGATAGAACCATCTGCTTCATTGGTCCAGCAAGTAACTTCCAGACATTCAGGCACATTGGCTTGATCAATCACGAGTGAATGATAACGTGTTGCTGAAAATGGAGAAGGTAAGTTGCTGAAGATCCCTTGGTCACTATGATACATGTCAGATAAACGACCATGCATCACCGTTTTGGCACGTACAATTTCGCCGCCAAAAGCCTGACCAATCGCTTGGTGGCCTAAGCACACACCGAGTGTTGGAATTTTTCCTGCAAAATGCTGAATTGCAGGGATAGAAATTCCTGCTTCAGAGGGTGAGCAAGGACCAGGACCAATCACTAAGTACTTTGGTTGCCATCGTTCGATATCCTCTAAGGTCACGGCATCATTGCGAACAACTTTAACGTCTTGGTTTAACTCGCCAAAATATTGGACAATGTTATACGTAAAGCTATCGTAATTATCGATCATTAGAAGCATATCAAACTTAACCTTTTGAAATATATCGCTTAATGTGTAGGCTGGATGTGAAGTTACTCACAATGTTACTCACTTTGCTAAGTGTCTATTTAAACAACAGCTTTTACAAAAAAGCCGCTATCTAAGCGGCTACTTTAGCAGATTTTTTACATTTTGTGGCTACAGCTTCATTTACATCACTATTTAACCAGAAACTAAGCACATCCTCCTTTTGATGAGGGAGGTGATTCTGTTATTTATTCGATCTCAAAGCGAAGGTTCCTTTTTGAATCAATTATTAGTATCTTGTTTTAAAATAAAACGTGAATTTATTATGAAAATAAAAATTTTATTCGTATTCTTACTTTCAAGCACAACTGTATATGCATATGAACAGGACGCTTGTCAGGTTATGAAAAATATGGCATCTATGTTAATGACCGAATACCAACAAGGTTTCGATATAGAAAACTATTTACAAGCTACAAGTGGGAAGTTATCGGAAAACCAATCTTTACTACTCATTGATATGATTTCTAATGCAAAACAATATCAAATATACGCTACTGATTTTGCTAAAGAGCAAGCTATTGAGAATTATGCAAATGAGTGGCGAGAAGATTGTGAAAGAAATATTGAACCTGAGTGAGTTAATCTAAAGTTATTAAACCAACTGACGGTGGTTTTACACCCAAAAGTCAATATCTTAACTTCGAAATTCGGCCATGGCTACGAGCAGAATATCTCAGTAGGTATCAACAACAGAATGGAGAGAATGGTCGTATCAGAGAACTTAAACCAAAGAAGAGATTATTTAAATCAAAGCCTTTTTTCATCGACATAGAGTTATTGATTTGTTTCTTTGGGATTCTCCATTAGATGGTGAGGTGAGAGTTAAATCAGATACACGCTATAGACTGAGCCAAGTGGATGGAATTATTTGGTCTATTTCAGCAACATTTACCCAAGCCTTTTACCCCTAATCTAATTAACTTCACGCCTCACATTGTAGGGGTTTTCGGCCCTCTAATTTAGGGCTTTCTTTGCTCCAATTATCGTTAATTCTTCTTTTGATAGTGTAAGCAAATTAATTTTTTCTAGAATTACCGATATTAGAATATTTTAAACAAATGGTAAAAATACCAAATTTTGGGGATATAAATAATCTTTATTAATTTTTAAAGTAGTATTTCATTTAAAAAACATACTATGGTGAAAACAAATGAAAGGATACATTTTACACTCTTCAGTTATTGCATACTATAAACCACAAAAAGATCAAACTTTTCGATGTTCAAGCAATTTTCCACACTGGAACACTCCTAAAGCTGATGGAGCTAAACTTAAGTTTCAAGTAATTATTCCTGAAGGATATCCTCAACCTCATTTTTCAATCACACATGATAAAGTGGGCCCAGACAAAACGTGGTATACAAACGTTTATGACGGCAAAGAAATTTTAGTAAAAAGTGAACAGGGTGAAGGTGGCGGTCATGCTTTATATGTCGGGACAACTAGTCAACTTCCAGCTGGATTGCGTGGCGACCAAACTTATGCGGTTTTAGTATGGGTCTCTGAGTAGTTTAAATTGCTCACTTCTTTATGCGTTTGCGATCAAATGTAATGAAAACCTCCACTGGGAGGTTTTTTTGATTGAGTATTATTTATGGAAATTAAGCATACACCAGCTTTACCTAAAATAAGCCAAACTAGATAAAATGCTGAACAACTTTAAGTTTAAATTCTTGAGAATATTTAACCATACAAAAACACACTTAAAGTTAGACTAAGTAGTACTGAGCTTTTGAAGTGCAATTCACTGTAGATGTTTTTTTGTAACCGATTTATTAATGCTCTAAATATTATGGTATTTATCTGGGATAAGCATTTCGGTCTATACATCGAACCTTCTATATCTTCTTTTCGTTAGACTGAACAATAGAGCGTGTATATTTGAAGTTGAGGACATTGGGAAAAATAGGCTAAATTAAATAAGATGAAAGTTTTTTATGACATAATTCTTTCAATGAGAACAACGTTTAAGAAATCAGTATGACAAGACTTCACATCGAAAACAAAAAAAATGCTCATTTAACAGATGAGGCTCAAGAGTTGATTTGCTTTGCAAGAATTTGTGATATTAAATCTTGGGAAGAAGTCTTGAATCAGTATGTAGAACTAAAAGAGAAAATTGTTCCCAAAAAAGTTTTATTGCTGTTAGAAGATATTGGACAATGTAATTATACTTCGATGCATGCTTCTATGGGTGATGGGCTTTACTTTGATGTATCAGAATATATTGAAGAGGGTGAAAACGAGGATGCCAGTTATGAGAATGCTTTACCTTTTGAAGTTCAGTATCATATTGAACAACTCTTAAAGCCAGAGAGTCATGTAAGTATTCGTGACTTGCATGGAAAATTCATTTATAGCCATCAAGATCTCTCTACTTTAATGCAGATTAATATGCATCCTGAGAAAATTTTGGATGAATGTGTTGAGGTAAAAGTATTAAGGAATACAACTGAAACTCAAAAGTTTGCAGCACAGCTAAATGGCTATTTTAGTTGCGATCTCAATCCATTTGAGTCTTTTAGCTTAATTCAATTTTTAGATAAAAATTTTGGCTTAGAGTACATTGGGTTAGGTGCAAGTTTATTATTCTTTATTAAAACACCAAAGTTTACAGCAAGTAGTTTAGATGAACTATTTAAAGAGTTGGATAAAATTTATAGTTTTAATCAAACTATGAGTACACAGTTGAAAGAACATTTTTTAGTTCATGACTATATCATTTTACCTTATGTAGAATCATTGGAAGTATTTGTTTTAGATTAAGATAGTTGCTGGATATGATTGCTCAGTACAATATACACAGTTTGAAAAATCACAATTAAATGTATAGTCAAACCTCCCTCAGGAGGTTTCTTTTTGTCCCTATTATTAGTATCTTAATCTCATTAATTTAGGGGCATCCCATGAAAAGAATAATTTTAATTTCTGGTTTATTGATTTCAAATTTTTGTTTTGGAGCTAACTGGATAGAGGTTGAGAATAAAGAGGGGAGTTCAGTACAAGTAGATATAGACTCAGTTAAATCTATATCTAGTCAAAAAAAATTGGCATGGACTAGGGTGATAAAAAATGAAAATAATGATTTGATAAACTCGACTATGAACGTTGAAGTAGATTGTTCAAATAAAACTCTTAAAAATAAAGAATTAATTATTCGCGCAAATGAAGAAGTAGTTTTCCAAAATAGTAAAATGAATAATAAAACGTATACTCCAAAGCCTGATTCGGGTGCTGGGTTAATTCTAAAAACTTTATGTTCATAAGCATCGAAATGCATTAGTGCATTGACAATTATGTAACATTCTAAGCCAGTGGTTTTACACCACCTAAAATGTTAAATTCTATCTATTTATAAAACAATAGTTTAAGTGAACTTTATATGAAAATTTTAAATATAATTTTAATTGCATTTACATTTTGTCTTGGATCGAATGTTCAAGCTCAAGAAGGGCAAAAAATTACAAATGATACAACTTTAGCTAGGTGGATGAGAGCACCAAAAGTTTCGTTTAAAAATGAATTATTAGAAGGCTATGACAGGAATGTTGTAATCTCATTTAAAACTGACGCGAGTGGCAGGGTTGAACACGCTGAAGTGTTTAAAAGTAGTGGATTGGAAGAATTAGATCATAAAGTATTAAGGGCTGTTCAAATGTCTAAATTACGAGTTTGGAATGAAGGAGAAAAGAAAACCAATTATCCTGCTCGTGCAAAGCAACCTTTTCAATTTAATGTTTCAAGAGAAGCTAAATTCAACTATGAACCAAGGATCGCTGTAAAAAAATCAGATTTGGAGGGGGAAAATAGATCAATAACAATCTACTCAGAAGCTGATGAACATGGGAAACTCACTAAAGCAGAGATTACTAAAAGTAGTGGATTAACTAAATTAGATAATTACGTATTAAATGAATTTCGAGAAAAAGCAAGCTTTCAACCATTAAATATTAACGGCAAACCTTATCCAATTAAAAAGAAAAAGGAATTTTATTTTTCTTTAGATTCTGCTAATGAAGGGTAGACTGTTTCTTTTCTGCAGAATTTAGTAAAACGAAACCCACTCTCCCGAGTGGTTTTTTATATTCTAAATCTTCAACAATTTTCATTAGTTAATTTTAAAAAAAATTGATAGTTTTCTAATATTAAGTCAAATAAAATAATAAAAACATAAGGGGGAATAAATAAAAAACTAATTTTATTAGCAACTTTATAGCTAGTGCAAACCAATACACGCTAAAAAAATCAATTGGGATGCATAGGAATATAAGATTAATTGATCAAATGAAAACAAATTTATTCATGTTATCGATATTAATATACAAATGTTATTAATATTTTTTAATAAAACATTTAGTTTTATTAAAATTGATTGGTATTATTTCTAAGCTGAAACATCACTAGTCTAGCTTTATTTTAAATTAAATTATTGATATTCAATAATATATTTAATTTGTGTTATCTGGGTTAAATTTTGCTTGAGTTTTTTTTAATAACTATTCTTGTATTTTATACGCTTAATAGTATATTAAATTTGTACAAAATTTTTACAGCAAATATAGTGTTTTGTATTTTATTTTTAAATAAAAATGATAAACTGTTCACACTCTATATGGGGCCATGGGGGCTAAATGAAAGAAGAAATAAAAATCGCTATATTCGGTTTGAGTTTAAATGTGCTCGATGCAATTAAGCAGAAAATACGATCTATGTATGATGACTCACTTCAAGTAAGTTGGGCGAATATTGCTGACCCTCATTTAGACATTCTTCTTGTGAATGATATGTTTTTTAGTTCACCTACAATTCAAAATTTGGTCGGTGTCAAAAAAGTTCCTTATTTGCGTCTGGTCAATAAGAATGAAAAATCAGGGCAAATAGAAGGAGATAAATTATATTTACCTTTTTCACCCTCAGATGAAATTCGAAAATGGTTTAAAGATCGCTATTTACATGTACCTGTCAGTGATAAAACCGTCAATATTGTCAATCAGATTTCTAAAAAAGCCGATTTAACCAAGGTGGTTCCTGAGCTTTTTAATGAGCGAAATGGCAATGTTCAAGTATTCGACTCAAAAGGCAACATCGCATTAGTTAATATTCGCACACAACAAGTTTGGATAGATCCGCTACGAAAAGTACAAGGGACGGATGTTTCTTTAAATTTTACTTATGCAACTATGCAAATGGCACAGTCTGTCAGCACTTTTCAAGGTATAGAACTTAGATCTTGGGTGTGGAATTTATTGTGGTATTCAGATGATGTCAATATTCCAATCAGTTCTAACGATTGTTATAAACTGCTAGATTGGCCACAACCGAATCATCAAAATGAACGGCAAATGGTTTTTAAAATTGCAGCGTGTTTTGAATTGGGAGCAAGTGTTTCCCAAGTGGCTCAGAAAACAGGCTATAGCAAAGAACAAGTCGCTAAATTTGTTTCAATTGGCGTGTTGACCAATGCGCTGAAAAAAATAGCGGTTGAAGATGCAAAACTACTTACTGAGGAAAAACAATCTTCAGGCATTTTACGTGGGTTTTTTGGCAAGTTAAGGAAAAAATTAGGGCTTTAAGTGTGCAAAAACATGCAAATCAAATAAGGCTTGTAAAAATTAACCCTTAAATCAAGTTTGTTTAAACTGACACGATAAGTAAATCTATATCCAGTTTATATGATGCAGTGATAAGTTTAAAAAATAGGTGATGATGTGATCTTACAAAAGTATAAAATTGTTTTTGGCGGTAAAATGGGTGCTGGTAAAACAGAAGCAATCAAATCATTATCTGAAATTTCAGTCTTATCTACAGAAGCACAAAATACAGATGAGCAAGCGCACAGTAAGGCATTGACCACTGTCGGGATTGACTATGGTGAAATCAAATTAGATGAAGGCGTTATTGTTGGATTATATGGAACACCAGGGCAGGATCGCTTTGATTTTGTTTGGTCAGTGATATGTAAAGGTGCAATCGGAGCGGTCGTATTGATTGACCATACGCAAAAAGATGCACTTGAAGATTTAAAATTTTACTTTCAAAGTTTTAAAGAACATCTCAATAATATTGTGGTTGGTGTGACCCATATAGATGAAAATCCGCAGCATCTATTAAAACCTTATAAAGATTGGATGCAATTAAATCAATTGACCATGCCAATTTTTGCAGTAGACGCCAGAAAAAAAGATGATGTATTGGTCATGGTTGAAGCGCTTATTGCAAGAGCTGAAGTCGAATTTGGCTAATTGTCGATATAGTAGATCGTAGATTATAAAATCACATTACTTTATTAAAGGCTGTATAGAACAATGTTAAAGGCGTATACATACTGAATACGCCTTATTTTAATGCTTTTGAAATAAAAAATTGCCATCATCTTAAAAAATAGTCGATAAAAAGTGTTGTTCGCGTAATATAAGCACCAAGATAAAACATTTTATTCAGTTTGCACAAAAATAGTGCGTTAAAATTGTGCGTAATAATTTTAAAATGAGAAGTGTGTTTGAATATGGTGCAATTCTATTTGCACTCAGTATAATAGATGGAATTTAATCGTTGCTAAGCTTATTTTCTGATAAGAAATTCAATATTTTAGCAATTATTTTAAAAGTTGGTATGCTACTTGCTATATAAATACCAACTACTAACACGCACTTCACAAGTGCAACAAAAATTCATTGGAGCAAAATGAGCATGGCGAACAAGGTCCTTCAACTCATACAAGAAAGTGGCGCAAAATGGGTCGATTTTCGCTTTACTGATACTAAGGGTAAAGAGCAGCACGTAAGCTACCCATCAGACACTATCGATGAAGATACTTTTGAAGATGGTAAAATGTTTGATGGTTCTTCAATTGCTGGTTGGAAAGGCATTGAAGCATCTGACATGATTTTACGTCCAGATCCTGAAACTGCTTTCCTTGACCCGTTCTTTGCTGAAGCAACCATCGTCGTTACTTGTGATGTTATTGAACCATCTACTGGTCAAGGTTATGACCGTGATCCACGTTCGATTGCTCGTCGTGCGGAAGAATACCTAAAATCAACAGGTATTGGTGATACTGCATTCTTTGGTCCAGAACCAGAGTTCTTCGTTTTTGACGAAGTTAAATGGGACATCGATATGTCTGGCGCTCGCCATACATTAATCGCTGAAGAAGCTGCTTGGTCTACAGGTAAAGACTACGAAGCAGGTAACTCTGGTCACCGTCCTCGTGTTAAAGGTGGTTATTTCCCAGTTCCTCCAGTAGATTCTTCACAAGATATGCGTGCTGAAATGTGTGCACGTATCGAAGACATCATGGGCCCTGGTCGTGTAGAAGTGCACCATCACGAAGTTGCATCTTGCCAATTAGAAATTGGTGTAAGCTTCAATACGATGGTTCGTAAAGCTGACGAAGTTCAACAGTTCAAATATGCTGTATGGAACGTTGCGCATCAGTATGCGAAAACAGCGACGTTTATGCCTAAGCCTATGGTTGGTGATAACGGTTCAGGTATGCACGTTCATATGTCTATCTCTAAAGATGGCAAGAACTTGTTTGCTGGTGATGAATACGCTGGTCTTTCAGAAATGGCGCTTTATTTCATCGGTGGTATTATCAAGCATGCGCGTGCATTGAATGCGATCACAAACCCTTCTACTAACTCGTATAAGCGTTTGGTTCCTCACTTCGAAGCGCCAATTATGCTTGCTTATTCTGCACGTAACCGTTCAGCTTCGATTCGTATTCCATACGTTTCTAGCCCTAAAGGCAAACGTATTGAAGCGCGTTTCCCAGATCCAATGATGAACCCATACTTAGGTTTTGCTGCATTATTGATGGCTGGTCTTGATGGTATTCAAAACAAGATCCACCCAGGTGAAGCAGCTGATAAAAACTTATATGATCTTCCTCCTGAAGAAGAAGCTAAAATCCCAACAGTTGCGCATAGCCTAGATATGGCGCTTGAAGCACTTGAAGCGGATCATGAATTCCTTCTTAAAGGCGGTGTATTCACAAAAGAAATGTTGGATGCATACATCGAGCTTAAAACTGAAGATGTACGTCGTTTAAATACAACGACTCACCCAGTTGAATTTGATATGTACTATAGCTTGTAATTCGTTTTCGAATTTAAGTGATGAAAAACCTGCCTTGTGCAGGTTTTTTTATGCATGAAAATTAGAAATTCAATATTTAAATTTTAAAATTATGAGAGGGGGAGAATTGTCAGTAATGGTGTGTTTGGATTTTGACGATGTTGAGTTTGAAGATGCTGAGTTTAATGATAAAAAGCCAGTTAAATAACTGGCAATGAATGAAATTTAAAAATATGCTTAGTGTGAACCCGTGATATTCTGTTGATATTTCACCATATATTGTTCACGAATTTCATTACGCTCATCAGATGTTGACGCTTTTTGCATTTTTTTACGCATTTCGTTGCGTTCAGCGGTGCTCATTTGCTGCCAGACTTCACGCATTTTTTGCTTTTCTTGTTCAGGAAGCTGAGTAAACCAATCCATGCGTTGTTGCAGTGCTGCACTTTGATCAGTCGGAATTTCTTTTAAATTTTGATAGCGCTTAATCAGTGCCTTTTGCTCATCCTCAGAAAGGGCATCCCATGTTTCATTGACTTGACTGTTCGCATCTTTAGAAAAAATCCAAAAACGTTCAAATCCAGCAAAACTTGTTTGTAGAAAACCAATAGCACAAAATGCCAAAGCTAATTTTCTAGCTGCCATGAGAATTTTTATCCTCACCAAATACCGATAACATGTCTAAATCTTCCATCATTTGAGGTGAAAGTTTAGGGCTAATCACCACTTGTTGCGGGGGTTGTGATTCTGGTGATATATCAAAAGCATTGGGAATCACAACAAAACCAGTAATTGCCGCTGCAAGTGCAAAACCAGTCATTTTCCAGTGACCAAAACGTGAGGTTTGTTTATCTTGGATATGATCAAGCACATTGTTCATCACCACTGCTTTATTGCGGTGATGACGTGCAGCTTCATCCAGTTTTGCCGTCACTTGTTTGGTGAAATCATCATTATTCATGTGATGAACCTCCATACGGATTTAAATGTGAGAGCGAAGTTCTTAGTCCTTGAATAGCTCTGTGATAATGAGTTTTTACACTACCTTCTGTACAGTTCATAATAGATGCAGTGGTTTGAGTATCAAATCCTTCCCAAGCACGTAACATAAATGCTTGTTGCTGGCGTACAGGGAGGCGGCTAATGGCTTCTTGAATTTCCTCAACGGTGACATCTTGATCTAGAAATTGAAGTGGATTAGGTGTGGATTCATCCACAATTTCCATAGCTTCTTCATCATCAGAATCTAAATCAATTTTTCGAAATAACGAAAATGGAGAAGCGCGTCGTGCTTCTTTGCGTCGCCAATCTTGTAATTTGTTATTTAAAATTGTATAGAACAGTGGATACCATTCTTCAGTGGATTTATCAGCATAAGATTTATGTAAGGAAATAAATGCTTCCTGTACCAAATCCATCGCAATCCCATTGTGACCTTGGGTCGCATTTTCCATCATCACTAGGGCACGACCCGTCACGTCCTGCATGAAAAAACGCAGGCGCTGCTCACTCGTACTCGTTTGAGCACTTGCTGTTTCAGACTGTGACTTCTTTGGTGCTAAGTCCATAGAGATGGAAAATCCCGTCATGGGTACCCACCATTATTTTAAATTCATATCTCTATAACGTTAAAAAAATGGTTTGGGTTGACATGTAAATCAATTATTTTTTTCAGTTTAAATGATTTTTTCCAATAACGGGCAATATTTAAAATAAATTAACCTTATAGTCGTTGTCTAACCATTTCAAAGAAACAAATCGAGCCAGCGACTGCAACATTGAGGGATTCTTGACCACCAGGTTGCGGGATAGATACCGCTTCTGCGCGTTTAAGGGCGAAATCTGAAACACCTTGACCTTCGTTACCTAAAATCCAAACACACTGTTTGCGCAGGTTTTTAGTGTAAAGGCTTTCTGCCTGATGCGAACTGGTCACATACACAGGAATTTTAAATTGCTTGAGCAGGTCTTCAAGGATCACGTTTTCATATGTGTGTAATGAAAAATGCGCACCCATACCGGCACGTAATACTCGTGGTGACCATAACGATGCAGAACCTTTGGTACAGACAATTTGTTCAATACCCGCAGCGGCCGCTGATCTGAGTAATGTACCTACATTGCCTGGATCTTGGACATTTTCAAGAATTAAAGTGTCTTCAGTAAAATTCAGTGCCTGAGTTGAACTTGGTAAATCTACAATGGCTAGACATGCAAGGCTGGTTCCAAGGGTACTTAAATCTTTGTATAAAGATTCACCGACCACAAACACGATACCTTGATATTGGTCAAGGATACTGCCTAAATCTTCATGATCTAAGGCATGTTCAGTGGTGAAAATTGAATTGATTTTTCGACCTTTTTCTAACCATGCAAGCGTAAGGTGCGTTCCCTCAAGTACAGTTTGTCCTTGTTTTTTACGATAAGTGTTTTGTTCAATTAAACCTCTGAGGTGTTTAATTTTGGGATTGTCTTTTGATTCAAGGAAAATTGTAGGCATGGGAGAGTACGTCCAAAAAATTAAGTAGGGTCTGTGATCATTCTATAAAGAAATTGCAACAGACCCTAGCTGGCGTTACTCCCTAAATAGAGAGTAAAAAAAGAGAAGAATTAGTTGTGGTAGCTGGTCACAAGCTCAACTTCATTCTTAGAACCAATGATAACAGGAACACGTTGATGTAACTCAGTCGGTTGAATCTCTAAAATACGTGTACGACCTGTAGTCGATGCGCCGCCAGCTTGTTCCATTAACATACTCATTGGGTTGGCTTCATACATTAAACGTAGACGACCTGCTTTTTTAGGATCTTTGGTATCGTATGGATATAAGAAAATACCGCTACGACATAAAATACGATGAATATCACCTACCATACACGCCACCCAACGCATATTAAAATCTTTTTCACGTATAGATGTTTTACCTGCTTGTAGTTCTTCGATATAACGTTTTACAGGCGCTTCCCAATGACGTTGGTTTGATGAGTTAATCGCAAACTCTTTGGTATCCGCAGCAACTTGAATATTTTCAGAAGTGAGCAAGAATTGCTTTTCTTCAGGGTCGTAAGTGAAGAATACAACACCTGCACCAACGGTCAAAGCCATCATTGTCGATGGGCCATAAAGTACATAACCTGCTGAAACTTGTTGAATCCCTGCTTGCATGAAGTCTTCAGCTTGCGTTACAGCATTTTGCGCAGGAAGGATAGAGAAAATTGTTCCTACACACATGTTAATGTCAATATTGCTTGAACCATCTAATGGATCAAATAAAACCAAATATTTACCATTGTCTTGAGCTGGGGTAAATTCATCTAATTCTTCAGATGCGAGTCCACCTACATTTGGATTGGCTTTTAAAGCATCAATCAAATAGTCATTTGAAATCACATCAAGTTTTTTTTGCTCTTCACCTTGTACATTTTCATGTTGTGCACTCCCCAAGACACCAGCTAAAGCACCTTTCTGTAAAGCCTGATCGATGATTTTACAGGTATTGGCAATTGTTTCAATTACATTGGCAAGTTCAGGTGTTAAGTTCCCTTGTTGTTGTTCTAAATATTGGGATAGGGTGCGATATGACATATCAGAGGTGCTCCAAAAGCGATAAATTTTTACAAACCAAATAATGGAGGCTATTTTAGATGAGTTCAGCACAAAATAGAAATTATCCTGTGTTATTTGTCGTGAAATTACCCTTGAAAGTATTTTAGAAAGTGTTATGTTGAATATACGTACAATAGCGTATAGGAGCACTGACATGACAACGACAAAGTTTGAAGCGACTCCGACTCCAAATGAAAGCATTGATTTAAAAGATATTAGTGCTGAAAAAGTGAAAGAAGCATGGAAGAATTACGAAGCTAAGCCTGAATTCAAGGAATTCAATAAGCATGACATGATTGAATCTATGCAAAGCCCCAAGCCAGATGAGTCAAAGGCTTAATCAATAAAAAGCGTTCATTACTATATGAGCGCTTTTTTCTATTCATATATTTTATATTAACCCCGAACAATAACGCTTCATGATAGAAATTGATCACAAAACAGACATTATCATTCCGTTTAATAAAATTGGTGAACCGGAGTGGGATGTTAAAACTCGCCTAATTTTAGAATCTCTAGCTGATTTAAATGATGATGAGATTGCACCTGCAATTGATGATGAGCAAATTTTAAAACTTGAACAGCGTTTAAATTGTCGCTTACCTGAATCTTTAAAGATCTTCTATCAACATTTTGGGATTGCTGATATTGGTGAACAATTGCAGCAATTTGATGATATTGGCTACTTAAAAGATATTTGGGCTAATGCACCGCAATATGCACCTGAATTTAGTCAAGCCGATTTAGCAGTTTTACCTCATCTGATTACATTTAGTGATTATCTTGGTAATGGCAATATTTGCTTTCATGACATCAGCAAAGAAATCTATTACTTTGATCATGACGACACGCCTTATTTAAGTAAAATATTGGAATGTGTGGATGACTATATTAAAGGTTGTCTGATTTTAGTACAGTCTGAGTTTTTTGCTGAAGCGCATCCAGATGAAGTGGATGAATGGGTAGAGGACAGGTTTATTGCGTTATTTAATGAGCAAATACTCAAGAAATGGCGTTATTAATATAAATTATCTTAAATATGGCAAGTGGTTTTATATTTTAATGTATAAAATCAATGTTTTATATTAAAATAAAGGCGCTGAACAAGAAGAACTTATAATAAAAATGCCCAATTGAATTGGGCATTTTTTATGGTCTATTTTAATAATGCAACTTTGGCCTTATTTTAAAAGAGGAGGAACGGCTTCGTAGTTGATTTCAACACGGCGGTTTTCTTTCCAAGCCGCTTCATCATGACCAGCATTGATCGGCATTTCTTTACCATAGCTTACTGCTTCTAATTGGTTTACTTTAACACCATTGGTGATCAGGTAGCTTTCAACAGCTTTAGCACGACGCTCACCTAAAGCCATGTTGTACTCACGCGTACCACGTTCATCTGTATGACCTGTTAATGCCACTTTAGAGTTGGCATTGGCAATCAAGAACTGTGCATGTGCTTGTAGTGTTTGGTAGTCATCATTGGAAAGATCACTACTGTCATAATCAAAATGTACCACACGTTTTGCTAAAAATGCTTTATTGGCTTCAGTCACGCCTTTAGATGAAGCACCATTTAAATTTTGTGCATTTAAAGCAGCATCTTCACTTAAACCACTGGTATTTACTGTCGTCGCACTATTTGGATTGGTTCCTGATTCTACAGTGGCAGCAGGTTTACGGCTTGCACAACCTGTCATCACCAAGCTTGCTGCTAATAAGGGTAAAGCTAGATATTGAATTGACTTCATGTTGATCTCCGGTATTTCAATTTTAAATAAGTGATTTACATCTTGATTAAATTATTTAGGGGCCCAAGCAGGTTCACGTACTTCACCTTGTTCGCTTGGTAAGTTCATGCGGAAGCGACCATCTGTAGACATGATTGCCAATAAGCCACGATTACCCTCACGTGTTGCATAAACCACCATTTGCCCATTTGGAGAAAAGCTTGGTGATTCATCCAAACTTGTTGGTGTCAAAATATTGGTGATACCCGTAGAAATTTCCTGAATGGCAACTTTGTAGTTACTACCAGAAGGGCGGTGTACCAATGCCACATATTTACCATCGGCACTTAATGTACCACGTGCATTAAATGCACCACGGAAAGTTAAACGCTTGGTCGAGCCATCATCAAAACTATAACGGTAAATTTGTGCTGATCCACCACGGTCAGATGTGAAAATAAATGATTTTCCATCTGGAGCATAACGTGCTTCTGTGTCAATTGCGCTATCGTTGGTCATGCGCTTCACTTGGCGTGAATCTAAATCCATTTGATAAACTTCAGGATTTCCATGCATCGATGCAGTAAACAGCATTGATTTACCATCAGGAGAGAAACTTGGTGCACCATTTAAACCGCGAAATGCAGCGAGTTTTTCTCGTGCACCTGTGGCTAAGTCTTGGATATAAATAGCAGGGCGCTTGGTTTCAAATGAAACATAAGCAATTTTTTTCGCATCTGGCGTCCAAGCAGGCGAGAGAATAGGGTCTCTTGAACTTAATACCGTTTTAGGTTGCTCACCATCAGTATCTGCAATTTGTAAGGTATAACGAGTCTCTGGTGTTGCAGGGTTACGTAACACATAAGCAATACGTCCTGTGAAGTCACCTTGAATCCCTGTAAGCGCTTGATAAATTGCGTCACTGATCATATGTGCCGCAGAACGCACACGTGATGCTGGAATCGAGAGCAATTCATTTAATAGGAATTTCTGCTTTTCAACATCATAGAGTTGGTAATGTACTGCCAATGAACCATCTGCATTGGTTTTAGAGTCACCTAAAACCACATAAGGAACCCCAGCCGCTTTCCATGCTTCTGCATTTATATTGTTTATGTTTGCAGTGGCAGGAAGATTTTTTGATGAACTGGTAAAGCGCCCAGAGCGATTTAAATCTTGTTCAACAATAGGGTAGATAGATTGATCATTACTAAATGGAATGATGGCAATTTTAGGTGCAGATTCAGGTGCTTTGGCAATTTCTAATTGCAATTGTGCATATGATGTGGTGATCAATGCTGGACTAAAGGCAACAATAATTGCGAATCCTAATAGATGTTTAGGCATGATTTTCATTGGACTTCATGTACTCAAATATCAATTTTTAACTATGCTTAGCTTTGTAGCACAAAGACATGATTTTAATCTATATAAAGCATGTAATTGTGAACAAAAGATTATCATTGAACAGATTTACTAAAAAATTAAATTCAAATTTATTACACCAATGAATTTCGGCTTGATCTTTGGGTATTTTAAATGGCGCAGCTTTAAAAATTACTTTTTATAGATTTGACAACAATGTCATTGTTGCTGCCATTAAAATATATTATCTCGTGTTGAATAGAGACTTATTCAGCACGGAATTTGATGCGAATCACTTTTAATAATTGATTGAGCGATGACTGTTTAGACATTTCAAAAGGTGCTGTTTGCTGAATCGCCGTTTTGATTGCGTTTGAAAACGTTTCGCTGTCCTGTTCTGTGATTAAAATATCTTTTACATTCCCGCTGTCATCTAAGTAAATAATAACATCAGCATTTTCTTGGATGATTGTTAAATTTCTCAACTTTTTAACAATCCGATTGACTCTAGCGGTATTTATACGCTGAGCCATATGACTTTGTTGAAGTAATGCTTCCGTTGTTGGTACAGACGGTTTTTTTTCGTATGACGCAGAAGGTGAGTGTTGTTGCGTATTTACTTCAAGTATTTTTTCTTGCTCGATATTTTTTGCAAATAATAATGCAGTTGGAAAAAATAATGAAATTGTTACAAATATAGGTTTAACTCGCATTTGATTTTTCCGAGTGATTGTTCTTGCATTAAATTACACCCTGCCAAGACAGGGTGTAATTTTAAAATTATTTCACTGTAAAATTTGCACTAAAACTTCGTGCTTCGCGTCTGGCATCTGGATCAGACGGCATTGGGAAAGGTGCAGCATTGCGAACTGCTTGTTCCACACTTGCTTTTACATCTGGGTCTGATGCATTGACAATGATCGAGGCCACAGAACCGCTATCCGTTAGTGTAACACGAGCTGTTGCCTTTTGACCTGTTGAGCCAGCTGGCATACGCCAAGCATTCCGAACTTTACTTTCGAAGTCCTTTTTCGCAGAAGATGCAACTTTTCTCGCTTCTGCCTTTTTATTTGCAGCAGCTTCTTTGGCTTTTTCAGCAGCAGAGGCTTTTTCTTCATCTAATTCGCGTGCTAGATCAGCTTTACGTTTTGCGTCCGCATCCGCTTTGGCTTTTGCAGCAGCATCTGCTTTGGCTTTTGCAGCAGCATCTGCTTTGGCTTTTGCAGCGGCATCTGCTTTAGCTTTTGCAGCGGCATCCGCTTTGGCTTTTGCATTAGCATCTGCCTTGGCTTTTTCAGCAGCATCTGCTTTAGCTTTAGCTTTTGCATTAGCATCTGCTTTAGCCTTTGCAGCAGCATCTGCCTTGGCTTTTGCATTAGCATCTGCTTTAGCTTTTGCATTAGCATCCGCTCTGGCTTTTTCAGCAGCTTCTGCCTTAGCTTTTGCAGCAGCTTCTGCCTTGGCTTTTGCAGCAGCATCGGCTTTTGCAGCAGCATCGGCTTTGGCTTGTTGGGCCTTATCTGCGGCTTCTTTTCTGACTTTTTCAGCAGCTTCTGCTTTGCTTTTTGCTTCGGCATTGAGTCTTGCAAGTCTAGCTTTTTCAGCAGCATCTGCTTTGGCTTTTTGAAGCGCCTCTTGCTTGGCCTTAGCTGCTGCATCTGCTTTAGATCTTGCTTCAGCTTCTGCCTTAGCTTTCTCAGCAGCATTTTTAGCCTGCTTTACTTTTTCAGCTGCCTCTTGTTTGGCTTTTTCCGCAGCATCTGCTTTAGCTTGAGAAAGTTTTAAGGCTTTTTCGTGTGCTGCTTTAGCCGCTGCCATAGCCAATTGCTGTTCTAATGCGGCTGCCTTGGCCTGTTCGGCAGCTTTTTGTGCATCTATCGCCTTGGTATCTGGTGTGTTATTTGCTTCAGTTGGAATTTCTGGTGCAGTTTGATCGGGTTCCGCTGTTTGCTGAGTATTTTCTGCAACCTTGCTATCTGCCGTTTCAGTGGCATCAGTTTCTACTAAAGGCTTGGGTTCAGGCGGTGGTAAATCTTCAGGCTTAATTAAAACGGTTTTAATTTGCTTGGGTGGCTCAGGTGGTTGACTTAAACCGAGAAAAAGTAAGCCAGTAATCGCCACCACATGAATACCTAGGGTAAATCCAAGTGCAATCGCTTTTTCTTTAGATTGTGGCTTTTGAATATTTTTCATAACTTACTTTACAGACTCTGTCAGTAAACCCACTTGGCTTAAACCAGCATCTTGTAGTGTAGACATGAGTTTCATGACTTCACCATAAGGGCGTGATTCACTACCATTGATCAAGACACTCAATTGCTTGTTATTTGCTTGTGCCTGTTGCTGGTTTTCTGTAAGTACTGTTTTTAACTCATCTAAAGTTAAAACCTCATTTTTATGGTTTTTGTCTTCAAGTTTAATCGTACCATCTGCTTCTAAAGTCACGATGGCTGGTCGGTCTTCAGATTGAATCGGATTATTGTTTGCTTGAGGTAAATCAACTTTAACACCCGTGGTAATCATGGGTGCTGTCACCATAAAAATAACCAATAAAACCAACATGACGTCGATATAGGGAACGACATTCATATCACTTTTTAAAGGTTTTTTGACGCGTTCAAAACGTCCAGAACGTTGGATTGTCATTATTCATCTTCCTGTGTAGTTCCCACAGACTGACGTTGTAATAGCGCCACCATTTCTTCTGCAAATAATGCACGATCTGAATAAATTTCTTCGCCTTTTGCAGTGTAATGGTTAAATGCTAGTACCGCTGGTATTGCAGCAAATAAACCAATCGCAGTTGCAATCAATGCTTCAGCAATACCTGGTGCAACAGTGGCTAAGGTAACTTGTTCAACCTGAGCTAAGCCAATGAATGCACTCATAATGCCCCAAACAGTACCAAATAAACCAATATAAGGTGCGACAGAACCGATACTGGCGAGAGAGCTTAAGCCTTGCTCTAAACGGCCTTGGTCACGACTGAGTCCTACACGCAAGATACGTTCAGTACCTTCAATCATCGATGCAGTTTCAGCATGACGTTTTTTAAGTTTTAAAAACTCACTTAAACCTTGATAGAAAATATCTTCTAAACCGCTTCGCTTAGAATTAAGCTGAGCATTGTTATATAAGGTATTGAGTTCAGCACCAGACCAGAAGATTTTTTGGAAATGCTCATCGCCTTGATGTGCTTTCTTATAGCCCATATGCAACTTGGCAATCAAATACCAACTAAAAACGGATGCGAGTACTAAGATTAGCATCACCAATTGAACCACAGGGCTCGCTTGTAAAATTAAATCAGAGATGTGTAAAGAAGATTCTAGTTGTGTTGCCATAGTTACATGTGCCAAAAGTATTTTTTATTCGTGAGCTAATTCTCGAAGAATTAAATCACGGATTTCGTCAGGAATTCTACGAGGTTTCATATCTGTACTTAAACATGCCAATTCCACCTCGCCAGAAGCAAGCATGATTTCACCACGATATATATTCTGTTGCAACACAAATGACGAAGCTTTACATGAAACTACACTTGCTGTAACAGTAATAAGATCGTCCATGAGTATAGGGCGAGAATATTTCAATGCAATTTTATGCACGACAAAATTGTAATCTTTTTGATGCCAATAGTGGTCAATACCGGATGCACGTAGCCATTCTGTCCGTGCACGTTCCATAAAGCGGATATGATTGGCATGGTATACGATACCGCCTGCATCTGTATCTTCGATATATACACGGATTTGGAATTCGAATTTATTACTCATGTTGCTATGCATTCCTGTGTTGTTTATTGCATATCTATCAATTGCTTACCAGTATTTACTTGCGCTGATTCAATTTCAAATCATTCAGTTGAAAAAACAAGAGCTTTATCTTGCTGATCTGATTGCTTGATTGAATTTTACAATATTTATAAGGAAACCTATCAACTACGCCAAAAGCATCTATGAGATGTTTTGAGAGAAACGGAAATCTACATGAACAGCAGACTGTTGCTTGAACAGTACGTGTATATAAGCTTTAGAGGCTATATTGTAGAAAAGTAAATTGATTTGCCCCACTTATAAATTTGCACAAGAGTTTAACCCTGACTTTGGCGCGAATTTTAGCACAAGGCATGCTTTCTCAAATGGCACAAGATTACAATCCGAATGAGGAGAGAAGGGCTAACGGCGATTAGATGGGGGATTAGGTAAATGAAGAGGTATTACTAAATACCGAGCAGTAGCAAAAGCAACTGCTGCAAAAAGATTGATTGAAGCATGGGGCTCTGAGTGAGGGCTGTCACTTAGAAGCCCCAGTTTTTATGTGATGTAAACATTTTTGTTATTTCTAACATTCCAAAAACAACAACGACTGCTTCAACACCAGTTGTTTGATGTGTCTCATTTACTAAGATCGCATATATAGCTAAAAATAATGCAATTGCATATATTGAAAAATCTATTAAATTTGTCATTTTAGCCATCATTTATTAATATAAATTAACAATATCATACAAATTCTAAGAGAAAAAATGAAATTTAAAATTCTATTACTTTTATTGTTAAGCTCTTCTGTTTTCGCAAATGAAGCTGATGAATGCAAAATTGTTGAAGAGACAGCCGACATGATTATTCAAATGCGCCAAGGAGGGATTGATTTAAAGAAAGTATTTGATGATACAAAGGATGGGTTAATGGAACATCAAGCTCAGTTATTAGAGGACATGATTGCTGATGCGCTATCTAAGCCCGTGTATGTAACAATGCTAGGACAGCAGAAGGTCATAGATGAGTTTGTCACTGGCTGGAAAAAATCGTGCTTAAAATCAAATAACAGTAAATAACTCATCCCAACTAAAATAATTTTGAGTAAATTTACCTAAGTTCATTTCATCATTTTCATGTTGTTTTTGAGCATGATTATGTTAATGTTTTGAAAACAATTATTAATATTTCTTATAACTTCACAAAGAGAAAAATATACATGTTTAGAAAAATAGTAATTTTCCTAGCTTCCTTATTATTTTTATTGAATTCAGCATTGGTTAATGCTGTAACAATTAATGGATGGAATCTATTAAATCCAACTGCTGTTGGAGGATCCATCTTATATGATGCGACAAAAGGCCCAGTTATGTCGTCAGTTTTAATTACTCCAAACGCATCGCAAGTTGCTAAAGTTTTACGTGGAGGTATTGCAGGCATAGCACTTAGTTATGCCGTAAAGCAGTTATTGGGTGCTGTAGATTGGGTGTTAGATCCAGCAAATAATGAGATTGTTTATAAAGACAAAGAAAATGTTTCGGGTGTTTTTAAAATAGGCTATATGGAAGGTAAAACTTTCAAAGGTTCATTAAATGAAGCTTGTTTGATAGCTGTTCAAGAATACATACCAACTACAAAAGTTAAAAAAATAGAATTCGAACCTAAATATAATTCTTATCGTTGTTATTATCAAATTACGCCTTCTAGTCTTTATGCAGTTCTTTATGTTGTTTCTACACAAGAGGTAAAACGTAAACTTCCACTTATAATCGCTGCCCAACAAGTCATTGAAAATGCAGAAAGTGATAATCTTGATGCACAGTTTACTGTTTTAGCAGCAGCAACAAATATTTTGTCTGAAGCTGAACAAGAAGATGCGAAAGCTAAACCAATTGCAGATGAGTTGGATAACAATTCTAAATGTCCAAGCGGTATTGTTAGAAATGGTAGTTGCTGGGTTTGTGATAAATCTCTATTTATGCCATACACTTGCGCCACAAGAGATGCTAAAAATGCTACAAGAGGGAAAAGCTGTAAGAATGTAACAGATACAACTGTGAAAGCAGCCAATGCGACTCTTTTTAGAAATTTAATCAATGCAAGAGTTCAAGAAAATGCTTGTTGGTCACCTCCTGAATCAAACCATGCTATTGCTTTGACTGATGCGCAAAATGCCTTGAGTCTATGTGAAAATTAATTATGAATGCAGATATTAAAGATCAACTTGAGAAAACTTTTCCACCTTTTGAATTGGGTGAAAATCGCTCATTGTTAGAATGTGATTTTTTCGATACTTATTATTGTTATTTTGACCAAATTGATGATGATTTCCTGTCTCAAGTACAAATGTCCCCTGAAGGTTTGCTTCTTGAAATTAACTTCGATTGGCCAGAATTTTACTTTCAAATTGGACTTGAAGCAGCTCGCTCACGAAGTAGACCAAATGAACGGATCAGAACTTGGAAAGATGTGAGCTATGAATATTTGTATTATTTTGGGCAAGACTGTAGCTTTTTAAGCTCGGTGGGTTTTAAATTCTATTTGCCTGCTGCAATTTATCACTTCCTAACAACTGATCAAAACAAGGCTTTTATGGATAGTTTTGGTGTTAGGCTAAATACGCGATGGGGTGAAGATAATCATGTTTTTAGTGATTCTCAAATTGAATTTATTGCCAAGTTTAAAAGAGAACATTGCTGATACTCACAATCTGAGCATCGGCTATAAAGCGATTATGAAACTTTCGTAGTTGGTTTTTCAAAAAGGGTCTGCACAAACATCAGACCCTTTTTTACATTAAAGATTTCTATATAGATCAACAATTAAGCCGATTTAAGGATCTCATAAAAGTAAACCTAGAGTAGACCAAAAATAGATGCTAATTATTCCTAAATATTGATTAATAAAGTTGATTTTAAGTAACATATTGAATAAGCCGTTTAAATAACTTTGTACAACAAAGCATCTTAAATTCTAAAAAGTAGGCGGCGTATAGGTTAAAGTGCGTCCAAGAATCCACAATAAGAATAAAACCAAGGGTAGATGGAAGACAAGCTGAGTAACTGTAAATCCAATGACATCTTTGGCCTTTAACTTTAAAATTCCGAGCATGGGTAACATAAAGAATGGATTAATTAAGTTGGGTAAAGCTTCTGCTGCATTATAAATCTGAACAGACCATCCCAAATGTACTTTCAGATCGTGTGCCGCCTGCATGACATAAGGTGCTTCAATAATCCATTTACCACCCCCAGATGGAATGAAAAAGCCTAAAATAGTCGAATATAACCCCATGACAATTGCGAAAGTTTCCTTGGATGCAATCGATACAAAAAATTCAGCAATATAATGAGATAGAGATAAATCCTGTGCGTTCATTGCACTTGTCATGATAAAAGCAATACTTCCATAGAGTGGAAATTGAATCAGTACGCCAGAAACTGCAGGGACAGCTTTAGAAACTGCATTTAAAAAATTTCGAGGCGTTCCATGTAAAGCAATACCCAGCATTAAGAAGATAAAGTTGTAAGTATTTAAACTGGAAATCGCAATAATCGGATTGCTTTTTGTAAATTCATTAAACATCCAGATCAGGCCTAAAACCACAATTAAAATGCTAAGAATAGGGGAATTTTCCAGCCAATCACCTGGGCGTTTTTTGCTTTGAACTTCGGTCTTTTCATCTTCAAAATGAATATCAAATTCATCAATGGTTTTTATACTATTCCCTTTAGGTGCAGACCAGAATGCAATGGCAATTGACACAATAATCAATACGACAGTCATAATCATAGACTGTGGTAAAAAGATCGTTTCAGTAAAAGGAATGATACCGGTTAAGTTATAAAGTGGTTCTGGTAAGCTGGCTTTGTTTGCCTGTAACTGGGCAGCGGAAGAACTAATACCCAGTGCCCAAGTTGCTCCCATACCAATAATAGCGGCTGCGGCAGCTGCACGATAATCCATATTCAGCTCTTTACGCTTGGATAGTGCAATCACCAAAAGGGCAGTTAAAACTGTACTCATGGCCCAGTTAATCAGTGAAATCAACAGACTGACGGTCGCTACAAAAACAATAGCATTTCTTCCAGATGTGGGAATCTGAGCCATTTTTTGAATCAGCATTTCGACCGGTTTAGATACTGAAACCACATAACCAACGACAATCAACATACACATTTGCATCGTAAATGGAATCAAACTCCAGAAACCATTGCCAAATGAAATTGCGACATCCTGAACAGATGCTCCTATTCCAATCGCAGCGATGGCGACAATGATGACGCCTAACAGGGCAAAAATATAGGAATCAGGAAACCATTTTTCTGACCAATCACTGACTTTTATTGCAAATTTTTGTAATATATTCTGAGTGTTATCCATATTTAAATATCCTATTTATTCGATTATGAAACCAGTACATCCATGTTGAAAATATTGATTTTCGGGCGATAACGATCAATATCAGTGAGTTTGAATATTTGTATAAAAGACTCTCGAATGAGCTTTAGGGATATGCACTGTTAAATATTTTCTAAACTCACATTCCATGCAAGTTCACTCAATTTGATTCCTTTTTTGTGTTGCTCAGTCAAAATTAGCAACTGTCCTTTTATTAAATTATTAACATTGAATTGGCTTTTTTATAAATTTAAAGTTTTAAACGTACAATAAGAAAAACTCATTAATCAAAAGAGTATGCCAATCTGCATTTGCAGCGTGAAATAAATGATGGCAATTGAATATCTATTCTATATTTCATAACTTCAACGCTCGACAAAACCCGTTCATTCCAAAATTATTTTTTTGTAATTGTTTAAATAAGCAGCATGGTTATATGATGCTCTGGTGTTTTTTATCTTTAAACTACTTATGAGCAGCCAATTGAGTATAGGAGTTTATATCCAGAGCTGAGTGAAAAGGATGTATCGAAGAGAATTTTATAAAATAATAAAATCAAATATTAACAATAACTTATTTATTTTAAATAACAAATTTTTAATGAGATCGATGTAATTAAATAAGCCTATTAAAACCAACAAAAGTTTTTTATTAAGTTTTAGTTAAATTAATGTGTAATAACTCTTTACTAAGCTTGTTATTTTTTGTATGCTTTTTATTGCAAATGATAATTCTTATCATTCATATTTAGATGTTTTATTTGTTTTCAACTGTTTATGTCGTCCATCTACTGGAATTCTATTTATGAGTAAGTTTAACCTTCGTCCTATTTCAATCGCACTTTTAGGAATTACAACAACTTCAGCCTTTGCAAATAGCAAGACAGAATCTGCTACACAACAACTTTCAACAATTGTTGTTTCTGCAGCGGGTTATGAGCAAAAACTAAAAGATGCGCCAGCAAGTATTACTGTGATCACCGCACAAGATCTAAAAGATAAACGTATAAACTCAATTGCAGATGCTTTAGTTGATGTTGAGGGGGTTGATATTAGCCCTGGTGGTGGAAAAACTGGCGGTTTAAATATACGTATCCGAGGGATGGATTCTGAGTATTCCCTAGTATTGATTGATGGTCGTCGTCAAAACAGTACTGGGGATATCACACCAAATGCTTTTGGTGAATCAAATAATAGTTTTATTCCTCCAGTTTCAGCAATTGAACGAATTGAGATTATTCGAGGACCTGCTTCTACATTGTATGGTTCTGATGCTATTGGTGGTGTTGTCAATATTATTACAAAAAAAGTTTCAAATGAATGGACAGGCTCCATCACATTAGAAGGGACTTTACTGCCAAACAGTTCTGATTTTGGTAATCAACGTGCTGCTGATGGATTTATTACTGGTCCAATCATCAAGGATTTGTTGGGAGTACAACTTCGTGCTCGAAAAGCACAACGGAGTCAATCCAATGTGGGTTATCTCGATGTAAATGATAATTCAGTAGAGCTAAACATGGGGAATAACCCAACCAAATCAGACTTAGAAACCATTGGTGCTCGTTTAACATTTACCCCAACAAAGCAACATGACCTCTCGGTAGAATATGAAAAAACTGAACAATGGTATGACAACAGTAAGAGTCAACTTGGTACGCTTGGTGCAAATGGTGGTTATGATAAAACAAAAGAATTTAATAGAGATCGGCTAACACTTGTACACACATGGCGCAATAAAATATGGACCTTGGAATCAAGTATTAGTAATATTCAAACCGAAACCATTGGTCGCCTTATTCCAGCACGTGCTCAAGCAGGTTCAAATGTAATTACACCACGTCTTTTAGAAAGTGAGGATACGATTTTTGATACTAAATTGGCCACTCAATATTTTAAAGGACACAATATTACCCTTGGTGGGCAATGGTGGGATGCAAGTATTAAAGATGGATTAAGGGTAAATAAGGAGGTGTCGTTTCAGCAATTGGGTCTTTTTGCTGAAGATACATGGGCACTTACTCCTGATTTAGCTTTAACCATGGGTTTACGTTTTGACAATCATGATACATTTGGTAGTTTTTGGACACCTAGAGCATATTTAGTTTGGAATGCAAATGACAATTGGACGTTAAAAGGTGGTTATAGTGAGGGCTATAAAGCGCCTCGCTTAGAACGCTTGACCAATGGTGTTTATAACATTGGTAGACAAGGAGCAGTTCCTTTTTTTGGAAGTCCAGATTTAAAACCTGAAACAAGTAATAACTTTGAGCTGGGTACTTATTTTAATAATGGTTCTAATTTTGATGCCAACATCACAGCATTTTTTAGTCAGATTAAAGATAAAATAGTCAATGGACCAGTAGAAATGACCTGTGATGCCAATGTTAATAAAGATGTATGTGAAAAAGAAATGGCAAACCTTGGTACACCATGGCAAATGCGACCTGCAGATACTGGCAAACGCGCTTGGGATCTTACTCGCCCGATCAATGCTCGAGAAGCAGAAATCTATGGTGTTGAAACAGGCTTAAATTGGGAGTTTGTACCGACTTGGAAATTTGGCCTAAACTATACATGGACAGTGGCAGAAATTAAGGACAAAAAGAATGGTAATCCGCCATTAAACGATACACCTAAACATATGGTCAACGCATCATTAAAATGGCAAGCGGATGATAAAATTCAATTATGGGCGCGAGGTGAATACCGGAGTGAACGTGCGCGTTTTACACCAGATTATTATAATAGCCTACCTCAAGTTAACCAAGAAGTTTATGATGCATTAGGTGATTATAAAGCATACGGTTTGATGCATATGGGATCAAATTTTAATGTAAATAATCAGTGGGATATTGCTGTGGGTTTATATAATGTCTTTGATAAAAACTTTGTTGATTATCAAAAAGTAGGTGCAGACTATTATAATCGGTATAAAAATACTCAAGAAGGGCGCCGTGTTCAATTGAGCACAACGTTTAAATTTTAATAAAGCTCAACTTCGATTAGCATTATAAAAGCCCTATTTGTATAGGGCTTTTATATATAAAATCATAAGAAAAATAAACATTTCCTTGAATTGATTATTTTGGTTCAGGTGGTGTCATCCCAAATTGTAAATAGGCTTGATTGGTTGCAATACGCCCACGAGCGGTACGCATAGCATAGCCTTGCTGAATCAAATAGGGTTCAATCACATCTTCTAAGGTGCCTGAATCTTCAGCCATTGCTGCAGCTAAAGCTTCAACGCCAGCAGGGCCGCCATCAAAACGTTCTAATAACATCGATAAATAACGACGGTCTAACGTATCTAAACCATCTTTATCAACATTTAACATATCCAATGCACGTTGTGCCATGTGTTGAGTGACTTCACCCGTGCCTTTAACTTGTGCATAGTCACGGACACGACGTAACAAACGGTTAGCAATACGAGGTGTACCACGTGCACGACGAGCAATTTCTTTTGCACCATCTGCTGTTGTGGGAACATTCATTAATGATGCTGAACGCGCCACAATATGGGTCAAATCTTCAACTGAATAAAATTCTAAACGTTGCACAATTCCAAAACGATCACGCAAAGGTGAGGTGAGTAGACCAGCACGCGTTGTCGCAGCAACCAAGGTAAATGGTGGTAAGTCTAATTTTATCGAACGTGCGCCAGGGCCTTCACCAATCATGATGTCGAGTTGGTAATCTTCCATCGCGGGATAAAGAATTTCTTCAATCACTGGAGAGAGGCGATGAATTTCATCGATAAATAGCACATCACCTTCTTCCAGATTGGTCAGCATTGCAGCCAAATCACCTGCACGTTCCAATACGGGGCCAGAGGTAGATTTAAGGTTCCCTCCCATTTCACGGGCAATAATATTGGCCAATGTGGTTTTACCTAAACCGGGTGGGCCAAAGATCAAGGTATGATCAAGTGCTTCACCACGACCACGAGCAGCACCAATGAAGATTTCCATTTGCTCTCGTACAACAGGTTGGCCTATATAATCATCCAAAGAGGTTGGACGAATGGCACGATCAAAATGATCTTCGGGTTTTTCAGCCCCACTGATTAATCGGTCTTGCATGAGTGTCTTAATCTGTCTTATTTATTCATGGATTTAAGTGCAGCACGGATAATGTCGCTTGCTTCAGTATAGTCTGCTTTTACAGCATTAATCAGTTTTTGTGCTTCCAAAGGTTTATAACCTAAAGATTGCAATGCCGCTTCAGCTTCTGCAACAGCAGAGTTACCCGTAAATTGTATTTGAGTTGAAGTCGAATTACTCGATGTGGTACCTGTAGCAAAGGCTTTAAAGCGATCACGAAGTTCAATCATTAAACGTTCAGCTGTTTTCGCACCAACGCCAGGGACTTTAACTAAAGTTTTGACATCACCATTCTCAACAGTATGTACCAACATTTCCACACTCAGTGTAGAGAGAATCCCTAAAGCCATTTTAGGACCAACACCATTCACTTTTAGCAGGGTGCGAAAGATGGTTTTTTCTTGAGCGTTAGAGAAGCCATATAGCAATTGAGCATCTTCACGGACGGCTAAATGCGTCCATAAGGTAACTTTTTGACCTTTTTGTAATTGGCAAAATGTTGAGAGTGGCGTGTCGATTTCATAACCCACGCCATTTACATTTAAAAGTACGGTAGGTGCTTCTAAAGCTAAGACTTCACCAATAAGACATCCGATCATTGAGTTTGTTCACTTATTTGTTAATGGTTGAATAGTAGATGCCATTTGCTCTAAACGCAAAATTGCTTTAAGAATTTCTTTGCGATTTCGGGCAGATTTTATCCAAGCAGGTAGTCGAGAAAAATAACTGGAATTTCCAGTACTTTGTGTCCTTTCACGTAAACCAGCATGTATAAAAGACTTTAATACTTGTAAATGCTCAAGATTATGTACATAAATATTCCCGAAACGAGTATGGGCGACTAAATAAAGCTTAAGCCCAAAGTGAGTATGTTCCAACCTATTCGCTTTTGAGAAAACAATGTTTTGAGATTTTAGCACCAGTTTTGAGGTTTTTTTACATAAAGGACAGACTGCTTCAAAATGTGAATTTGGGTTTTTAATATTCCGTATTTTTTCATTCACTGTTAGTTGAGCCCCTCCACAGAAGTGGCAACGTTCAGACAGATATACATAATAATAGCCATTAAATTCAATATTATATTGCGTGGAATGACTGTCTAAATGGCGATTGCATTTGCGACACGTAAATACAAAATGAGCGCGACAATTACAACTATATAGAGTTGTATCTAATGATTGATAATGAACAATTCCTGCTGTATCACAATCAGGGCAATGGACCCATTGATCGGCATAAATAAATTGATATTTATAGATGCCACCATCAATATGCCGCGCAGTCATCAGAAAAAACCAACCTTATTACCTTGGAGCTCTTGCGCTAAGTTATAGGCTTGATGGTCTGAAAATTTACTCACAATATCTAAGACTTGCATAATATTGTCATAGTGATGATCACTAAAGCGTGCACCAAAACGTTCTAATATAGACAGTAAACGACCATCTTTAAAACTTAATGTTTTATTCGGTGTGGTAAGGGGAATAAAGGCATCTAAAATATGCTGTAAACTCTGATGGGCAATAATTTCCAAACCTGATTTTTGCGGGTGTTCAAAGATTTTTTCACGGGCAAGATTTTTTGCTCGATCAATCCCGATCTCAATATCTTCAGCACAGTATTGCAATAACGAACCTTTTAGCTGGCCTGACAAAATTTGATAATGTTGTTTTGCGAAAGCGGTGGTTACTTCATCTACCAGCCGTTTCATGACACGACCGCGTAAGGCTGCAATTTTTTGTTGCCAAGTCATATACGGCATACTAAGTTCAGCGGGAACGCCATAATCTCCTAACAAATCAAGAAAAATAGGTTCAACTTCTTCATAGCTGAGCATATTGAGAATAATACCGTCTTCTAAATCAATTAAGGCATAACAAATGTCATCAGCAGCTTCTAGTAAATACGTCAGCGGA
Organism: Acinetobacter sp. GW821-FHT01E09; assembly: GCF_059422385.1. Taxonomy (NCBI): domain Bacteria; kingdom Pseudomonadati; phylum Pseudomonadota; class Gammaproteobacteria; order Moraxellales; family Moraxellaceae; genus Acinetobacter; species Acinetobacter sp. GW821-FHT01E09. The sequence goes on along the minus strand of NZ_JBWKWU010000001.1, from coordinate 2,924,186 downwards.
TGACGACACCAATGATACTCACCCAATTGAATTAAACCGAGTCGATCTGCAATCTGTTTAAGAATTTCTTTTTCAGCTTGATAACAGCCAAATTTAGCCCGTTTGCTTGCAGGAGTATTCCCTTGAGATTCGATGGTCTTAGAGAGCCAAGGATACTTTAAGTAAGCTCCTAACGTTGCGTAAGTAAGACGCATACCTCCATCATGAGGATGATAGTCAATTTTAGTAAGCAGTCTTAAACCTTGGGCATTACCTTCGAACTGTCGTACATCTGCTTGTTGTTCAGGGCTCAGGTCTTGTAAAAAATTTGTATGTGCAGCATCATCAAACCATTCACGAATCGCATATTCACCAGCATGCCCAAAGGGTGGATTACCAATATCATGTGCCAAACATGCAGCTTGAATAATTGCCCCTACATCTGCTGGGGAGATCCAAACGGGGAGTTCATTTTTGATTTTTTCAGCAGCGAGCATTCCCAAAGAACGACCTATACATGACACCTCTAAAGAGTGCGTGAGCCGTGTATGAATACCATCATGTTGGGTCAGTGGATGAACTTGAGTTTTACGATTGAGTTGTCTAAAACTTTGCGAAAATATAATGCGGTCATAATCTTTATGAAATGGACTTCGTGCCTGTTCTGTACTTTGCTTTTTACTACCTAAACGAACTGTTGAAAGGAGTTCTAACCAACGCATTTGAGTCATTTATCATTATTCATTCTTTCGTTAATCGTATGATGCCAAATTTATTGAAAATGTACTAGGGGCGGGCGACATAAGTTGTCTTGGTCGGTTTATATTTGAGAAATATTTTCCCAGTATTTTTCATTCTTATATTTAAAATAACTCATAATGAGGTCATAAAAATTGGATTCAACACTAAACCAATCATCTCTCGCTGTAATTGGATTCACGACAACAACAGAGCCATAATCAGGTTTTTCAGAATTAAGGTGAATTAAAAGCTGTTCACCATCATCTAAAAATTATCCAATAATACAATCGCCTGTTAATTTTTGATCTTTTCTATCCACTAAATATTGAGCAGTAAATTTTAGAATGATCAGTAAACCAATTTATAATCTAGATAGTCCAAACACGAGGAAAATTTCCATGATTAAAGTTAATATGTTTAGACTTATAAACAGTTAATATGAATAAGCATTATCCTTGTATCATTAAAAAATAGAGTAAAGCATGAATAAAAAATTCTTCTTATTAACTATGATTATTCTATTTGCAGGGTGTAGCCCCACTGATAAAAATAGATCCAATCAAAATAAAGAAATTGAAACTCAGAAAAAGATTGAAGTGAGCAAAGCTGAAATCGAAGAAAGCATTCCTGCCAAGCCTGAACCAGTAGATCAAGCTTTAGCGACCTTTGCTTTTCAAGAAACGCCAGATGGTCATCTGACAAATAATTGTATTTGGACTGATGATCCAAATGCGCAAGATAAACAGTATTGGAGCATCTTACCGAGCAGTATGTTGAATGGAAAAGCTAAATTTACAATAGATGATCTTACGCCTAGCAAGGTGAAGATTGGGCAACCAATTAAAAACTGCAACGAAGCTTATAAAAATGATACGGAAAACTATGCATATGCGATCAATAAAAGTGGTGATTTGGTCAATGCGGTGGCACTGAAACTCGATCGAATGACTCAAAATGCGGATCATACCTATACAATTGATCTGAATAAAAACTCGCATCCTGAAAAAATCTATGTGTGCTATAACATGGAAAGTTTAGATGTATTTTTCATTGACTCTGCATCTCAAAACCCATATTTAGAACATATCAATGTCCGATTATCCTATGATATTGATGGTGAAATCGATCCTGAGATTTCTTGTGGAAAAGTCTTTTATCAAAAAAGTGGAATCCTAGTGAAAGAAGATCCTAAAACGGGTGAGTTTCATTATACAGCTCAATAATTCAATTGTTACGAATCATGTTTAAAGACGAAAGTCAAAGTAAATCGGATATTTAAAACCAAGATTTCAGCGTTTTTTAAGTGGGATATGACTAGCTGAAATCTTGCTTTCACAGTAGAATATGCGCTCTCTTCAAGTCACATTGAGGTAGGTTGCCAAAACCTGCCCGTGGAGCCAAAAACAGCATGTTTATCGTTGCCGGTGCACCTGCACACTCTTCTTTTAAGCAAACACAACTATTAACACGCCTTGCGTCGATCAGTTCTGTTCAATCAATAGAAAGCCAATGGGTTTACCTTTTCGACCAAACGCTCAACGAGCAACAACAGCAATCTGCTTTACAGCTTTTAAACGATGGCGTATCGTTTGAAGTTCGTCAGGCTGCAAGTGACGAAATCCAGATTTTAGTCACGCCACGTGTCGGTACAATTTCACCGTGGTCATCTAAGGCAACCGATATTTTTGCCAACTGTAATACACCTGTACACCGCTTAGAACGCGGTGTTTTGTTTACTTTAAAGGGGATTTCTGAAATCTCTGATGCAGTAAAACAAATTTTACATGACCGTATGACAGAAAGCGTTTTCAATAAAATTGATGACGCAACAGCTTTATTCTCTGAAACTGAGCCTAAGCCTTTAAACTCAATTGATATTTTGGGACAAGGTAAAGATGCACTGGTTAAAGCAAACTCTGAGTTTGGCTTTGCTTTGTCAGATGAAGAAATTGACTATTTAACCGCAGCATTTAATAAGATGGGGCGTAACCCACACGACATCGAGTTGATGATGTTTGCTCAAGCAAACTCAGAACATTGTCGTCATAAAATCTTTGGTTCAGAGTGGACAATTGATGGTGAAAAACAACCATTATCATTGTTCCAAATGATTAAAAACACCTATAAAGAATCACCTACAGATGTTTTGTCAGCATATAAAGATAATGCTTCTGTAATTGTTGGTTTTGACACACAGCGTTTCTATCCGAAAAAAGATGAAGCTACGGGTCACCATATTTATAAATACAAGAGCCAAGCTGCCCACATTCTCATGAAAGTGGAAACCCACAACCATCCAACAGCAATTGCTCCATTTGCAGGTGCTGCGACAGGTTCTGGTGGTGAAATTCGTGATGAAGGTGCAACAGGCCGTGGTGGTAAACCAAAAGCGGGTTTAACGGGCTTTACGGTTTCTAACCTTAATATTCCCGGTTTTGAACAGCCTTGGGAAGAAAACTACGGTAAACCATCTCGTATGGCATCACCACTTCAGATCATGATTGATGGTCCTTTAGGTGGTGCAGCATTTAACAACGAGTTTGGTCGCCCTGCGTTAAATGGTTACTTCCGTACTTTTGAGCAAAATGTTAATGGCGAAGTAAAAGGTTTCCATAAACCGATTATGATTGCGGGTGGTTACGGGAATATCCGTCCTGACCATGTTGAAAAAGATGCAATTCAGCCAGGCGATTTACTGATTGTACTGGGTGGTCCTGCGATGCTCATTGGTTTGGGCGGTGGTGCAGCTTCTTCTGTAGATAGTGGTAAATTGGGTGAAAACCTAGATTTTGCTTCTGTACAACGTGAAAACCCAGAAATGGAGCGTCGTTGTCAGGAAGTGATTGATGCATGTTGGAGAATGGAAGACTTTAACCCAATCGTATCTGTACATGATGTAGGTGCGGGTGGTGTTTCCAATGCAATGCCTGAACTTGTGAATGATCACGAATTGGGTGCAACTCTTGATCTTCGTAAAATCCCATCACTTGAACCAGGCATGTCGCCAATGGAAATCTGGTCAAATGAAGCGCAAGAACGTTATGTACTTGCCATCAAACCAGAATCATTAGAGTTATTTGAATCGATTTGTGCACGTGAACGTTGCCCATTTGCGGTATTGGGTGAAGCGACTGAAGCACGTCAATTGACTGTAAACGACCCATTGTTTGAAAACAAAGCAGTGGATATGCCAATGCAAGTCATGCTTGGTGGCACGCCACGTATGAGCCGTTCATATGAAACGATTCAACGTAAAGGTGACGAGTTTGATGCATCTAAAGTCGATTTAAAAGATGCGATCTTCCGTGTATTGAAAAACCCTACAGTGGCTTCAAAATCATTCCTAATCACCATTGGTGACCGTTCAATCACAGGTATGGTATCGCGTGATCAGATGGTGGGCCGTTGGCAAGTTCCTGTTGCGGATGCTGCGGTAACCACAACAAGCTTACAAGGTTATACTGGTGAAGCAATGGCAATGGGTGAGCGTCCTCCTGTTGCATTGTTAAATCCTGCTGCTTCGGCACGTTTGGCCGTGGCTGAGTCCATCACCAATATCATGTGTGCCAATATTGAACAGATCAGCGATATTAAACTGTCTGCTAACTGGATGGCGGCCGCAGGTCAAAAAGGTGAAGATCAAGCATTATTCGAAGGCGTAAAAGCTATCGGTATGGAAATGTGTCCTGCATTGGGTATCGCAATTCCAGTGGGTAAAGACTCATTGTCAATGCGTACGACTTGGAATGACGAAGGCGAAGATAAATCTGTGACTTCACCAATGTCTGGTGTCATCACTGCATTTGCACCTGTGTTGGATGTTCGTAAAACATTGACACCTGAATTGAAAAATGAAGATTCAGTTCTGGTACGTATTGATTTATCTAAAGGTCAGTTCCGTTTAGGCGGTTCGATCCTTGCACAAGTGTATAAGGCAATTGGTTCTGTTACACCTGATGTTGATAACTTTGATGAGTTCAAAGCATTCTTTGCATTGGTTCAAGATTGGAATAATCGCGGTTTGATCAAGGCATATCATGACATCGGTGATGGTGGCTTATTGGCAACTGTTGCTGAAATGATGTTTGCTTCACGCTTAGGTGTAGCACTAGAAGATCAATCTAATGAAAGCTTATTTGCTGAAGAAATCGGCGCAGTATTGCAAATTTCTAAAGCAGACTGGGCAAGTTTGACAGATGAAGTTGCAACTTCTAGTTTAAGAGAAGCAATTCGTGTTGTTGGTACTGTCAATGATTCTGATAAATTGTCAGTGAACGGTTTGCTACTTGATCGTGCTGAATTGCAACAAGCTTGGACTGAAGTGTCTCATCAAATTCAACGTTTACGTGATAATGTAGAAACCGCTGATTCAGAATTTGCATTAATTGGTGATAAAAACCATAAAGGTATAATTGCATTACCAACATTTGATTTAAATGAGCCTGTTGAAGCACCTTATATCAATGAACGCCGTCCAAACATGATGATTTTACGTGAACAAGGCGTAAATGGTCATGTTGAAATGGCTGCGGCATTCGATAAAGTGGGTTTTAATACTGTTGATGTTCACATGAGTGATTTACTTTCAGGTCGTGTAGATTTAGACGACTTTGAAGGTCTGGTTGCTTGTGGTGGTTTCTCTTATGGCGATGTTTTAGGTGCTGGTGGTGGTTGGGCTAAGTCTGTACTGTTTAATCCTAAACTTCGTGATCAATTTGAGAAATTCTTTAACCGTGATAATACTTTCTCTGTAGGTATTTGTAATGGTTGTCAAATGTTGGCTCAGCTTGCGCCACTCATTCCGGGTGCAGACAACTGGCCACGTTTCCGCCGTAATACTTCAGAAGTATTTGAAGCACGTGTTGTGAATGTGAAAGTTGAGAAATCTCCATCGATTCTTCTAGAAGGTATGGAAGGCTCTATTTTACCAATCGCTGTTGCACATGGTGAAGGTCGTGCAGAAACTTCTGCTGAAAACTTTGCTGCGTTAAATGCGGGTAACCAAGTAATTTTACGTTATGTAGACAGCTTGGGTAATGCAACTCAACAATACCCATTGAACCCTAATGGCTCTCCTGAAGCGATTTCTGGGGTGACTTCAAAAGATGGTCGTGCAACGATTATGATGCCGCATCCTGAACGTAATTTCCGTGCAATTCAGCACTCTTGGAAGCCTGAAGAGTGGACTGAAGATGGTGCATGGTTACGTATGTTCCGTAATGCGCGTAAGTTTATTGGTTAATTAGACTAGACCAATGAATTGTAAAAGCCCCGTAAGGGGCTTTTTTGTTTTTAAACTGATCAATATTTTCATTATCTCCACTCAATGGTGAGATTTATGCTGCCACTTGATAGCGGCACTATGTATGATTAAATAATGAAACATCAAAATGAGTTGATTTATATCAAGTTAATTATATAGATAAGTATAAGATAATTTTAGTTACAGTTTTAACGTTGGTTTATTTTTTGCATGTTATACATTGTCTATTAAAAGACCGATGTTTTGCCCCAAAGATGTTCCATGATGTAGCAAGAATGAGGTGATAAAATGATAAGAACAGTCAATTATTCAACAGCAGATAAGGTCATCCTTCGCCAAAAAGGCTGGAAATGGTTTAGTGTTATTTTAGCTGTACAAATGCTGATTATTCTCAGTGCGTATTTAATTGCATAGCTAAAGAAACGAGTACGTTTTCTGATTGATAATTTTAAATGTTAATGACAAAAGCCACTTTATTGTGGTTTTTGTGTCTCTGACAACAATATGGTCATGAGATAAACTCAAGAGCAAGCTATTTACATGTTTACTGTAAATAGCACTTTATATTTATTTTGATTTAGATGATTTTTCTGCTGCTTGTGCTTCTCGTTCAGCAGCTTCGGCAGCATCAGCGGCTGTTGCCGCTGCATCTGAAGCAGCGGTACTTGTTGAGATGTTGAAATCAACATTTTCAGGTTCTAAAGCTGCCTCTTGAACAGCATCAAAAGATACAATCTCAGCCTCTCCACCACTAGGAATGTATTCGGAAGATTGTGCAACATCCTCGTTTTTAGCATGTGCTTGACTTAAAAATATAGTTGATAGTATGACTGCAATTAAATAGCTGTTTCTCATTGGTCTTTCTTCTATGAAATCTAAAAATATAAAGGTAGCTATTTAATAATTTAAAGTAAATATAAACCGTCTTATGTGGCTCGCTTTTTATGGGAATACAAAAAATTCCAGATGATGAAAATAAATAAAAAAAGTATTAATATGAGAGAATTAATTTAGAAAAATCAAAAAATTTAAATAGATGAGTTTATGAAAAGAAGCATATTTCTAGTACCAATCCTGATTTCTTTAACTAGCTGTTATCCCATATATAAAACACAGAAGCCTCAAGTGACTGTGACTGTTGTAAATGAGCAGGGAGTAGCAATTCCTGATGTAAAAGTCGTGTTAGTAACGGCAGTACATCCTGCAAAATTAGATGATCAATATGATGAAAAGTTTACAAATAAATTGGGGATAGTGAATTTTGAAAAACAGGCCGAATGGAAAGTTGAAAGCTTAATGATTCATGGGGTGCAAGTTTACGATTGGAATGTATGTCTTGCAAAAGATGGTTATTTAACCCAAGAGTTTATTAAGATAGCTTCAGATTCAAAAATTAAAATAATATTGCTCAAAGGAAACAATCCATCAAGAGAGTTTCCTTATTTTTGTTAATTAATTAGAGAAAATCACAATTAATTTATAATAAAAATATCAAAATTACGGCTGTGTTGAACATGATATTGATTTTGCAACGGATCTAATTTTAAATCTCCAGCTTTTGCAAAGACGACCAATTTTTGCTTAGATTTAATTGCTTGGTTAAATTGTGAAAACTCCCAAAGATACTGCGCTTTGTTGGCTTCAAAAAGTAAGCCATCTTTAAGTTCAAGGGAGGAACTATCAGTATTTACTTTTGACCAATCTTTTACAACATAAACAGGATTTTTGAGATTCAATAAGAAAGGAACATCATAGAAATAATTATCATAAAAAACGATAGGTAGATTCTTTGGAATATCTTGAACAAAACTAACCTGATTTGAGTTAGATTTAACATCAAAGAATTGCACGCTACTACTTGCCATACTACATAGCAGCATCATGCAAGTAACAATAAAGGTGAAAAAATCAATTTTATGTTTTTTAAACAAGACGATTAAGATACCGCAGAGAATCATCACAATTCCTGCAACTGCGAAAATTTGATTTTTCTCAGCGGAGTAAAAGCCAATATCTCGATGCATGGTAAATGGGGCAACGACTAAGCTACTCGCCAATACAAATAGTAATGTTGGAAGTGCATAAACTTGGAACTTGCTCAATTTATTTTCTTCAATGATTCGATTTGTCATAAGTGCGAAAATCATTGTAAATGGGGCAATTGAGGGTAAAATATAACCTGCAAGTTTCGATGGTGGGATCGAGAAGAACAACAAAACGGACAACGCCCACCAAATGAGTAAACTAAAAATAGGTTGGGTTGTTTGTGCGCGAATGGCGGTGCTCGAAAATTTGAAGCCATTAGCGAGTATGATTGGTAAAAAATTCACAAACAGTAAGGCTGCATAAAAATACCAACCTTGTTTATTATTAAATTCGCCAGAGTTAAATCGACTAAATTGTTGCTCAATAAAAAAATAGTGTAAAAAGTTTGGATAATGTTGTTGAACTATAAATACCCAAGGCAAAGCAATTAGCGCAAATAACAAGAGACCAAACGGGTTTAAAACTGCTGGGATTTTTTTCCATTGTCCTATGTAAATCATCCAAGGAAGAATAACCATTCCTGGAATCAGTACACCAATTAATCCTTTACTTAAAAATGCACATGCACATGCAAAATAACCCAAGAATAAAATATTTCTTTTACCACTGAGGATGAAATCTGCAAAGCAAAATACTGTTAAGCTAATCCAAGATGCAACTAATATGTCATGATTAATGTATTCAGCGCAGCCATAAAATAATAACCCAGTTGCTAAAATTGCAGTCGAAATTTGGGCAATTCTTTCATTCACATGTTTCTTAGTAAAAACAAATAAACTGACCAACATGATAATGCCAGCAAATGCAGGAACTAGACGAGCAACCCAAACATGTGAACCAAATATTTCCATTAAACTTGCTGTTAACCAGTGTAGTAAAGGTGGTTTATGCATAAATGGAATACCATTTAATCGTGGTATTAACCAATCACCACTTTCATACATCCAGCGGCTAATATCCCCATAACGTCCTTCATCTGGTACAGACATTGGGCGAATAAAAACTGAGATGAGTAACCAAAGTGATAAGCAAATCAGCAAAGTTTTAGATGAACGAAAAGTAGGTTTCATGGCGCTTATCCTGAAAATTTAAAAGCAAAAAACTTGCTTAAAAAAAATGTAAAAATTGCTGTAATCACAATAGTTAAAATGATAAGAGTTGATAAATTTTCAGCATGGAAAAAATGCTGGGTCGTGAGTAGGAATGCTTCGTTAAAGATAAAACCTAGACAAGCAACAAGTAAAAATTTGGGTAATACATGTATATGTCGAGTTTTTTGTGCATTGAAGGTAATTATGCGATGTCCAAAGTAGCTCACCCAAAATGCAATGCTGAACGCGATTAAATTCTCTAACGCAAGTGTTATTGATGTGAGGTGGATAAGCAGCATTAACACCAAATAATGTGTTAATGCTGCAGCGCCACCAACGATACAAAATTTTGAAAACGCATAAATATTTGAATTAACCATATTTTTAAAAGATTTTATTTTTATTTGAAGGTGTGTAATGAAGGTACTTCGTATTGGAGTATTTATTGGAAACAATATAACGAGGTCGATCTTTTGTTTCCGTATAAATTCGGCTGATATATTCCCCCAATATTCCAATAAACAATAATTGAATACCGCCCAATAAGCTGATTTCAACAATTAATGTTGCCCAACCTGGGACTTTTATACCTTCGGCTATAGTCTCAAAAATAATATAGAAACCATAAGAAACCGAACAAAGTGCCAACAAAGCTCCAAATGCGATACACGCTCTTAAAGGAAGATTAGAAAATCCTGTAAGTCCTGAAAGGGCAAGGTTAAATAAAGCCTTGAAGTTAAAGCTTGATTGACCATTTTTTCTTTCTAACTCAGAGAAGTGAATACCAATTGATTTAAAGCCGACCCACGCATATAAACCTTTCATATAACGGTTTTTCTCGGGAAGTGTTTTAATCGCTTCTACGACTTTTTCATCTAATAAGCGGAAATCGCCTGCATTTTCAGGAATAACGACTTCTGAACTTAAATTGAGAATTCTATAATAAACATATGTAAATAAGCGTTTTAGCCCAGATTCAGTATTTCTATTACGAATTCCATAAACCATGTCATAACCATTTTTCCAAAGATTGATCATGGTAGGAATAGCATCAAGAGGATGCTGGAAATCAGCATCGATCATTAAGGTTAGATTTCCCGTTGTATGATCTAGCCCTGCACTTAAGGCGGCTTCTTTACCAAAATTTCGTGACAGTTCTAAAATTTTAAGCGGATAGCGATCCAACATACTTTCAAGCACGGTTATGGTATTGTCTTTGCTACCATCATCAATCACGATGATTTCAAAGGAAACTTTTTGCTGTTCCAAGGTTGCTGCAAGAGCTGGAATAAATGTTTTTAAATTTTCTGCCTCATTATATGCAGGCACAACACATGAAATAAATGGTTCTAATCTATTCATAGCATTTCTACTCATAGCATTTGGCCTATTGGTTGGAGTTCAATATTGAAAGTTTTACAATCCCTAAAAAATTGTTCAGAGTTGAAATATTGGTACTCATCAATACGAGCATCTTGGATTCCATCAAATTCTTTTGGTTGAGCGGCAGCAGGGTGGCACATGATCAATAACCCATTTTGAGCGGATTTTAGCCATTCATAATTCAGTGCAGCATAATTTTCATTCTTGAAATCATAAATTCCAGCAAAATAAGTATTCGTTTTGAAATGATTTTTTTGACTAAGTTTTAGTGTCTTTTTAGCACCAAGATATTCTAATGTTTTGCTTTTGAACTGATATTTATGAATAGAAATGGTGTGATCTAGATTGCGAATCCACCCGTTAAAGTTTTTTTCTTTTAATACATCGATTAAAACTTCACGAATGACAGGAAATTGGTGGATATGTTGGTGTCCATCTACAAAATTTGGCTGTGTACCAAGTGCTTCAACAAAAAGTTCCCATTGCTGAATAATGCTTGTTCTTATTTTTTCTTTATTTAAAGTTCTTGACCATGCTCTTAACATGAGTTCATTAAGTGGATAATAAAGGAAGTTGCTATGGTCAAAATAATGGGTAAAGTTAAGATGTAAACCAATTTCAATTGGATGATTTATCTCCGCTTTAAGCGCACGTAATTTATTTGCGTGTTTATGCCAAATTGGTGATTGCGTCATACATGATGTTGCTTGCAAGGCATTTTTTTTAAGAAGTACACATACGGCATGACTGATTTCATCATTCAATGCAAAATCATCAGCACAATAACAAATCATTTTCATGTGTAGCACTTCCAATTGTTTATAGTGATTAAAAATTAAACAAAATTGTATTCCACATGTTCTTAGAACATATTGGACTGCTACTATTAAAAATATGACTTAAAATAACCTGAATCGGAACTTAAAACGTTTTAAGCAAGAAAAGCCGAATCAACTGTTATAATCTAAGTTTTTGAAATTTATAAAAATATTAAAATAATTATTTATCTGCAGTTTAAGCAAGTATATGCATTTATTTTGTAAGTAAATTTACCGCTTAAATTTTGATAACTATAGCGTATAAAAAACCACCCGAAGGTGGTTTCTCTGATCTTAAAAATTAATGTGTGGCATCAAAATTATAAGATTTTTGTTTTTCAGTATCGAATTTGCCTTCCCATTTACTAATCACGAGTACAGCAAGTGCATTACCAATCACATTCAATACAGTACGGGCCATATCTAAAATACGGTCAATACCTGCAATAAATGCTAAGCCTTCTAGTGGGATACCCACGCTGCCTAAAGTTGCCAATAGAACCACGAAAGACACACCAGGAACGCCTGCGATACCTTTAGAGGTAATCATCAGGGTCAAGACCAAAACAAGCTGTTGAGTGATGGTTAAATCAATACCGTAAAGTTGTGCAATAAAGATAGCAGCAATACTTTGATAGAGTGTTGAACCATCTAAGTTAAATGAATAACCGATAGGAACAACAAAACTGGTAATTGATTTTGGCGCACCATAAGCTTCCATTTTTTCCATCATACGTGGTAAAACGGTTTCAGAGCTTGCAGTGGAGTAGGCAAGAATAAGTTCATCTTTTAAGATTTTGATAATTGTCCAGATACTGAAACCACAGAATCTAGCCACAAAACCAAGCACAATAAAGATAAAGAACAGGATTGCCCCATAAACTAAAACAGCAAGTTTAATTAATGGTAATAATGAACTAAAACCAAAGTTTGCTACAGTCGCAGCGATCAAACCGAATACACCAAATGGTGCAAACATCATGATCATGTGAGTTACTTTGAACATTGTTTCAGAAACAGCTTTTAACACGTCAATTAACGGTTGCTTGGTTTCTTTAGACAATGAACCTAGACCAATACCGAAAATCACTGCAAAGAAAATAATCGGCAACATGTGCCCATCACCCATTGCAGCAAAAATATTCGGTGGGATAAGTGAAAGAACTGTATTCACTAAGCCATGAGCTTCATGGCTGACTTCCTGTGTCGTTTCTTTATATTGCGAAATATCAGAGGTTGTCAGTGTAGACATATCAATGCCTGCACCAGGTTGGAATACATTGGCAGCAACTAAGCCTACAATAATTGCAACTGTCGTAATAATCTCAAAATAAACAATGGTTTTTAACCCAAGTTTACCGACACTTTTACTGTCACCCGCATTGGCAATTCCTAAAATCAGCATGGAAAGCACAAGTGGAATTACAATCATTTTGATCAGATTAATGAAAATCTTACCCAATGGTTGTAAAAAGTTTGCAATGATGTCACCGCGAATTTCAGGTGCGTTGTGCAAAAAAGCACCAACAAGAATACCTAAGAAGAGCGCAATAACAATTTGCCAAGCGAGGCTAATTCTCATTTTCTTCATACTGAGCCCTTAAAATTCAGATTTTGGCGAAAAGGAAAACTCTATCAAAAAAACACAAAAGAAATCCCGCTAAAGCATGTGGGTGCCTTAGGGTGGGAGATTCTGAGTATTCAGAGTATTTCGAAAATGGCCTATTCTGACGCTATTTGCGTCAGCAATACTAACTTTTTTATCAAAAACGCGTTCAAATGATTAAAAATAGTTCAGTTTGATTAAAATATTCGATTTTATTGTTAATTTTAATTCATTATATAAATTAAATTTCACACAACTATTCTTATTTTTTATATGTTTGCGTTAGGCGTATATATGCCCATATCATTAAAATTCCTGTTAAGCATACGAGATAAATTAACTTAGGAATAACCACCTGAATCGGCACACCCATTTGATTTAACTGAATAAATAAATTAATCCCTTGAGTGGACGGGAAGAGGTGAGCAAAATACTGCATCCAAGTCTGCATTGCTTGCAGGGGCCAAGCTGCACCTGAGAGTAAAAATAATGGAATTGAGGTGAAAACGATCAGATGTCCAGCACGTTCTGAAATATCTAGATAGCTGGCTAAGAGCATTGCCATTGCAATCACACAACTGATAAAAATCGGAACGGAAAACAGCATGCCCCAGAAATTGCCGCCTCTCGGGTAATCATTGATCCAGTAAGTGAAACCAAATAGATAATAGCAGCCGAGGCAACCAATCGTGAGCGCTGCTAGATAAATTCCAAAAAACTCAGCGGTTGTGGCTCGCCATCGTCGTTCACGATACCCTGCAATCAACATGCACAGACCTAGAACAATAGTCTGGTGAATGATCAGCGGTGCAATTGCAGGAAAGATATAACTGCCATATCCTGAAAGTGTATTAAACAACGGGATTTGATGGATCGGAAGCGCGACTTGGAAATGTGAAATTTTGCCAAACCTTTCGGCTTGTTCTGCAACAGCATTTTCAATTGCAGTGGCTAAGCCTAAACCAATCTGTTTGGTTTTAAGAAAATAAGCACTACTGAGATATAAACCAATACCACCAGCCTCACCTCGAACCACACTATTGGATAGGTTCTCTGGTAATAACAAAATACCATCGGCTTTTTGCTCTTGAACCATGCGTTTTGCTTGTTCAAAATTTCCAGTAATTTCAGTAATTTTTACATTGGGACTTTTGCCAACTTCAGTAATGATGGTATTGCTCAGATAGCTTTGTTCTTCATCTACAATAATAATCGGTAAACTTTCAGCCGTTTGCGCTTTATAGGCTGTAGGATAAAAAATGCTATAAAAAAATACTGAAAGTACCATGGTGGTCAAAATAGACGAGTTTTTCCCAATATTTTTAAAAGTGTCTACATAGTATCGAGCGAGCTCTTTAAAGAATTTAATCATGTTTTACTCCTTTTAAATTTTTATTGAGGAGTAAACTTGATAATGCAAAATAGAAAATACAATATGCGGCAAGAATAGCTAGAGGAATCATCGAAATAAAACTAGGACTGCCAACAACCCATTGCTCAGTTTGTAATTTCGCATAAGGTGTATAGGGAATAATATTGGCCCAAAATTTGGTAAAAATTGGTGCATTATTTAAGGGAAGCGTTACGCCTGCAAAACTCAGCGAGGAGCCACCATAGACTGCAATAAATCCAAAAGTTTTAGATAAATTTTTAGTTGCGAGAACGACGGTACTACTGATCAGTGCATAGGCTGAATAAAGTAAGAACTGTCCAAGTAAAATCATCCATAGACTGCCAGCAATGAACCAACCTCGGATCGCCACCAGCCAAAACAGCCATACCCAAGTCCAAAAACAGAAAATTAACACATAGACCATATTTTTTGCCAAAAGTGCATTCAATACAGATTTGTCTTGGACCCATTGATTTAAGGTGCCGTATTTCAATTCTTGACCCACTGCAAAAGCCACACAACAACACAGCAATAAGTGCAAAATTGCTGGAATCATAAAAGGTTCTAAATAGAACTCATAACTGAGATTGGGGTTGAACAGGGGAGAAATTTTTATATTTGCGGTGGAAAGTTCAACATAAGGAATTTTATTTTCAAAATATGAATTTTTGGCAAAATCAGCAATGGCTTCAACTGTAGAGAGAAGCATTGCTGAAGAAATTCCATTACCAATACTAAAATAGGACTGATTAAAAGCAATACTGATCTGTGCATCTTGTGCTTGAACCATGCGTTGTTCAGCACCTGGTGGAATATGCACATATCCCCAAATCTTGGTCTGATTGAGCAGATGCTCAACTTCATTGGGATTGTCTGATACTGTGTAGATTGAAAGGGTATGATTATGACTCAGATACTTTTCTATATTGCGACTCAGTTCACTTTGATCTTGATCAATAATTGCAATCGGTAAATGTTCAGCTTTTCCTGCATAAAACATACTACTGAATAAAATAATCACAAAGAGCGGGGCAAGTGTGACTAAGCATAAATCCCATTTATGCTTGAGCAAATATTGAAGCTCTCTTAACATGCCCGTCCACATGTTTATTGGCTCTCTTTTAATTTAAAGATCACACTCATGCCTACTTTTAATTCAGGCACGGCTTCAGCGGGTGTAAGCTTGACTTTAAAACTACGAATATCATATCCACCTGTCTGACGTGTGGTTTTAATAGTTGCAAACTCACCTTCAGCATCTATATTTTTGATGTTAAATGACACTGTTTTATTGAGTGCGGGTATAAAACCATCTAAGCTTTTTGCTTGATAAACTTGGGTGTATTGATCTTCACGGACATTTAAACTGACCCAATTTTCTTCATCTTGAATAATACTCACAACAGGGACACCAATAGCCACCAGTTCTGAGGGTTTACCATAAGTTTTAGATACAGTGCCGTTTACAGGAGAATATAGTTTGGTTTCTGCCTCTAAAGCATTGGCTTCCGCAACAGCGGCTTTTGCAATTTCGACTTGTGCATCAGCCCCAGATTTTTGTTCAGCGGTACTGCCACGTTTTGTACGTGCATATTGCTGGTAAGCGGCTTCACTCATTTGCGTGGCTGATTGCGCAGCGGCATGCATTTCATCACGGCGTTGACGCGAAATTACCCCTTGTGCAAAGAGGTTAGCACCACGTTGATAGGTCGTTTTTGCAAGATTTTCTTGCGCTTTTACACTTTGCCAATTGGCATATAAGGTATCAATATTTTCTTGTTGAGAACCTCTGTCTGCCGTCGATTGTAAGGCTAAGGCGGATTGTAAACTTGCCAGCGCTTGTTGTTTTTTGGCAGCAATTTCTGGACTACTTAGGGTAACTAACAATTGTCCTTTTTCAATTTTTTGACCATCGCTGACAAAGATGCCTTCTATCCGACTTGGAACTTTAGTGCTGACATGTAATGTTTCAGCCTCAACACGTCCTTGAACATCGACTGTTTTAGGTTGATAACTTTTCCATAGACCAAACGCAATCAATCCCAATAATAGAATTAAAATTATTGCGCCAATGACCAGAATTGTTTTCTTTTTAGAAGGTTTTTGATCAGCGTTGATGTTTGTCGCAGCACTTTGTTCCTGTGCTGAATCTCTGTTTGGTGTCTTTTTTTCAGCTTCAATTTGATCTGCTATAGGTTGTTGCGATATAGATGTATCAGTCGGATCTGTATTGTTCTGTGTATTCATTTCTGGATGAAGTAAATTTTCATTTGATGAAATATCTGAGTTTGCATCAGTTTTTGAAGTTGAAGATGAATCATTTTTTCCATTGTGATGGTCATGTTGTTTTGTCATTTTATGCTCCATCTTAACGAATATAGTCTGTATTAGTTTGATTGACATAGTCTTTGAATTGTTCAATAGAACCATGGCTTTGTAGCAAAGTTGCTAGAGAGAGCACGTATTTATAGGCATTGAGTGCTTTTTCAGTTTTGAGTAGGCTGAGTTGATTCTGTGCATCGATGACTTGAGTGGCGGTGCCCATATCTTCTTTAAATGATAATTGTTGGATTCTTAAATTCTCTAACACGGCTTGTTCATTTTGTTGCAGTAATTGATTGGACTGCTGTGCTGTGGCGAGTTCACTATAGGATTTGTAAATAATATTCTCAATCTCTTGTTGGGTGCGCGCTGTCATAAGCTCTGTTGCATATCTTTGTAATTCAGCAGCCTGGACATTTTTGTTTTTATCAATCCCTGAAAATAGGTTGTAGCGAGCAGCAACACCCACAATCCAGTTTTGGTTTTGATCTAAACTATATTCCCCGAAAGCAAAAAGTGTTGGTTTTTTTGCGGCGCTCTGTATTTTGACATTCTGATTGGCAAGCTGAGTGTCCATTTGCATTTTTCGAACCAGGCTTGATGTTTCAGGATAAGAAGCAAGGAGTTGATTGAGTGATTGGCTTTGCTGACGATTGACAAATAAAGGTGTCGTCAGTTGATCAATTCTGGATTTATGTAATAAATTTTGAAGTTGGAACTGACTGGCTTGTAAATTTGCCGAAGCATTTTGTTCTGAACGCTGGGCATTATTGCGTGCAACTTCAAATTGCATGCGCTGTCCTTTACTAATAAAACCCTGTTTTTCAAGTTTGAGTGAATTATCATAGTGTTGTTGCATTGCACTCAAATTGAATTGACTGGCATTGAACAGCTGTTGTTGTAATTGCACATTAAAATACGCCTGAATCACTTCAAAACGTTGTGCATCTTGCTGTTGTTTAGCATCGAGTTGGCTACGTTCAACTTTTAAATTGGCAATCTGTTTTGTTGTCGAAGTAATCCCGCCAGTATAAATTGGCATCATCACAGAAACTGTAGGGCGAACAACTTTATCTTCAAGGACAACATTGGCTGTATCTGGAATTAAGCCAATACCACTATGAATTCCTTGGTTTAGCCCTTGTTTTAAAGGATCTGTGATATTCGATGGAATGTTCTGTTCAGATTGCCATTGATCAACCCGATCATTCACCCCTTGTGAAAGCGTCTGTTCAAGATTATTTTTGACCTCATTTAGTGGAATATCTGTTTCAGTATGAAACTTATAGGCACGTACATTTAAATCGATGCGAGGTAGACCAATATTTTTGACGGCCTCTGCTTGAAGTTTAGATGCTTGATTGAGTGCTTGATTGGCTTGGGTGGTATAAGAATTTTCAAGTAAATATTGTTCTGCTTGTACATAGCTTAGATTTTCAGCAAAGGTGACGGATACAAAGGCCATATTTAAGGCTGCAAAACTGCTTACTTGTATCAATTTTGATAATGCTTTAAGTGGATAGCAAGTTTTAAATTTCATCTGAAAAATCATCAGCATTTGTTTAAATTTGAGACTATTCTAACCTTGAATGACTAGAATAAATAATCTAAATGTATACTTTAATATGTGTGGTTTTTGTAGTTTCGATAATGAGTATAGATACGATTAAATTATAATCAAAAACATGATGATTCAATCAATAAATTGAATCTCAAAATATATGTAGGGAGAATAAAAATGGCAAGAATTACCGTTGAGTCCGTGGTCACAGCGCCAATCGAATTGGTTTGGGATATTTATAATAATCCAGAGGATATACAACAATGGAATACCGCTTCAGCGGATTGGCACACGGTCAATTCTAAAAATGATTTACGTGTGGGTGGTCAATTTTCAAATCGTATGGAAGCCAAAGATGGCAGTATGGGCTTTGATTTTGCGGGTACATATACTGAAATTATTCCCCTGAAAAAAATTGCCTATTCTTTTGGCGAGCGAAATGCTGAAGTTCACTTTGCACAGAAAGATGATGCTGTTGTGGTGAGAATTAGTTTTGATCCTGAAACGATCTATCCGATTGAGCAACAGCAAGCAGGTTGGCAAGCAATTTTAGATAATTTTGCTCGCTATGTAGAAAATAAAGTTTAGTTCTGCACAAACGTACAATACAAAACATTTGCACAGACTTACTTTGATCTTCTGAAATTCGTTTAGATCAAAGTTGAGTGTTGTTGTGGAAATCTTTCTTTATACCTTGAGTGTGATGTATAGCCCCGGTCCTGTAAATTTCATTGGATTGAATTCAGGACTGCTTGGGCAGCTTAAACAATCCATCGGTTTTTTCATTGGGGTGGGTTGTGCAATGTTATTTCTATTTCTGACCTTGGGCTATGTTGGTGAGGCTGTTATTCCTCACCACTGGCTACACTATATTTCTTTGGTCGGGGCGGTGTATACCTTTTATATGGCCATTAAAATGTTGACAGCCTATTTAGAAAGTACTGACAAAGCCGAACATCAACTGAGCTTCTTAAATGGTTTCTTAATTCAATTATTTAATCCTAAAGGGATTCTGGTTATTTTACCCGTCACGACAATTATGTATCCTGCTGCTAAAATTACAGGTGTGATGATTTTCGTTGTATCTTTGATCATTTCAATGGGTGCTGCTGGAGCGCCATTTGTATATGCTTTGGCAGGCAGGTTTTTAGGAGATAAAATTTCTGATCCTAAATGGTTTAATTATTTAAATAAAATTATGGCAATCATGCTGATTGTTACAGGACTTGGAATGCTACGCGATTTTATTATAGGAATGAATTTGCTGTGATGAAGCACCAGTTTGAAATGAATCTGTATGTATTTTACGCCTAAGGCAAGTGATTGATCTTTTTCCAATGCGCAGGGCTGAGCCCAAACGCTTGTTTAAAATGTCGGGTCATATGGCTTTGATCATAAAATCCAGCATCTGTTGCCGCCGCAACCAAAGAAGCCCCTTTGATTAAATTGATTTTAACTTTTTCCAGCCTGCGCATGGTTAAATAACGATGTGGGCTGGTTCCAAATAATAAACGAAAGTCGCGTGACAAACTCCAACGGTCGCGTCCAATATTTTTTTCTAAATCATCCAAGCTGATATTTCGTTCAGATACAGCATGAATAAATTCTCGAGCTTGTTCTGCTGCACGATAATCAAAACTCAGTCGTTGTGATAATGGTTGAACAGAAATTTCATTTAAAGCCATGGCCAGATCATACAGCGCATCTTCTTCTTCCAAGACTTCCATATGATTTTCGATGCTTTGTAGAAAAGTATTGGTGGCTTTAAATAATCGAGGATCTGTGCTGATCCCGTGTTGGATAAAGGGGAGAGGTTTACCCATTAAAATAGATTGAATTTTTGCAGGTTCTATATACACCATACGATAGCGGAAACCGTCTTGAGTACCTGATTCACCATCATGTTTTTCATCAGGATGCAGCACCATGGTCATACCTTGCTGGCTATGTTGCATGACACCTTGATAATGAAAACTTTGAACGCCTGAAAGTGTGCGACCAATGGCATAGGTATCATGCCGATGCGGTTCATAGGCATGATCATTAAAAAATGCTTCGATACGTTCAAATCGATCTGTTTCCGATGCTGTGCGAATCCAATCCTGATGATTTGATGCTGGCATTGAACATCTACCAATGAATAAAGTTTAAGCTGGATAAATTATAACTGAGTTCAGCTGATAAATTGAGTTTTCTATTGGTATATGGTTATGCGCAATGAATGTTCTAGTCTTGTGCAGTCAGCTAGAAAAGCAGGTAGATAACAAGTCATTGTTTTAGCGTTGTGTTTAAAATATCAATGAGCAGTCTAGCTAGAATATTTTGCTTCTCTCAATATCGATAGTTAATTGAATTATCAACTCTAAATCTCTAAACATATTGAAATATTGACTGACAAAGCTACTGCATGAAAGGTCGATTTGTGGTTAAATGCGCCTATTTCATTCGTTTCACTTTTAAAAAGGGAAAAATCATGCGCGCGTACAATTTCTGTGCTGGTCCTGCTGCATTACCTACTGCCGTTTTAGAAAAAGCTCAGGCTGAGTTATTGGATTGGCATGGTAAAGGCTTATCCATCATGGAAATGAGCCATCGTAGCAAAGACTATGTGGCTGTCGCTGAAAAAGCAGAAGCAGACTTACGTAAATTGATGAACATTCCAGAGAACTATAAAGTATTGTTCTTACAAGGTGGTGCATCACTTCAGTTTTCTGCAATTCCACTCAATTTATTGGGTAAAAATTCTAAAGCTGATTATATTCATACTGGGATTTGGTCAGAAAAAGCCACTCAAGAAGCGCAACGTTATGGCGATATCAATATCGTTGAAGCGGCAACAAGCATCAATGGAAAGCTTGCAATTTCTGAGCAAAGTACATGGAACTTGTCAGACGATGCGGCTTATGTCCATTATGCTGAAAATGAAACAATTGGCGGTATTCAATTTGCCAATATTCCAGAAACAGATAAACCTTTAGTTTCTGATTTTTCATCAAGTATTTTATCAGCACCATTAGACGTATCTAAGTTTGGTTTGATCTATGCTGGAGCACAAAAGAATATTGGTCCAGCAGGTTTAACCCTTGTGATCGTGCGTGATGATTTATTGGATCAAGCAAAACCTGAAATTCCAAGCTTGTTAAAATATGGTTCACAAGCAAAGAATGATTCTATGGTGAATACGCCAGCAACTTATGCTTGGTATTTGTCTGGTTTGGTTTTTGAATGGTTACTTGAGCAGGGCGGTGTAGACGCAATGTATAAAACCAATCTTGAAAAATCTAAATTGCTATATGGTTATATTGATTCTAGTGATTTTTATAATAACCCGATCGCACTTCCAAACCGTTCAATCATGAATGTACCGTTTACTTTAGCAGATGAAGCACTGGATAAATTATTCTTGAAAGAAGCTGAAGAAAATTATTTGCTCAATCTTGCGGGTCATCGTTCAGTGGGTGGTATGCGAGCAAGTATTTATAACGCTGTACCTTTGGAAGGCGTACAAGCACTTGTCAACTTTATGGATGACTTTGCTCAACGTAACGGCTAATCTTACTTCAAAACATTTAAATGATTTGTTGTGGTCGATCAGCACCTAATTTTCTCCCTTGATTGAATAAACAGGGGAGGGGAAATTATAGGGTCTGTTGACATTTCATAAATGGCTTGCGTTGTAGGTTAAAATTGAGCAGGCAAGGCATGAAACGAAGAGAATAGCGAGACTATTTTTGAGTTTCATAACGAAGGCTGAGATAATTTTAGCCACAACCCTTCGGGACTTGTGTGTTTTTTGCCGCTACGTCGTTACGAACTACTCATTTAGAATGACTAAATTTCGTATTTCGCGTCTAGTATCGCCTAAAAAACACACGTAGTCGCAAACGTAGACGAATTGTCAACAGACCCTAAAGTCCTAGACATAAAAAAATCCCTCCAGAGTGAGGGATTTTTTTATGTGAGATAAATGTCGTAAAACATTAAGTCGTCGGGAATATGCCTAATATATGGATCATCATTGCAGCTAAAAACATACCTAGAACAAAAAAGCAGCAGGCTCCTTTATCCAAGCGTAAGTGAAAACCACTAACTTGATTGATTAGACTAGTCGATTGTTCAGGTATAATTTTCATTACTGAGCCTAGATTTTTAAATTATTGTTTAAATCCTATTGGTTCGTCGTATTTTTAACATAATTGACTGGTTAAATAAAGTGCTAAATTACATTATTAATATGTTGCGGCTTTTATTATCTCCCGATCAATAAAAATATTATGAATTTATAATCATGGTTTTGTGGATAGATTGTGGATAACTTGACTATTTTTTAGTCTTTATATGGATAATAATCCGATTTAGGTATAAAAACGAAGTCTTTTTTTTAACAAGTTCATGATATTTATTGGTTTAATTTTTATGCTTAAGCTGCTGTTTTTAAATTTATTTTTAAATTCGTTTTCTTGAGATTTTTCAAATAGGGGAATGTATTTATTATTTAAATAAACAGGCGATATTCTTCAACTTAAATAATTTTAAAAAGGCCTGATTATTTAATTTTGAATTTAAACTGTGGATAACTGGTAAATTTGAATTCAAAAAGATAAAAAGTGAGAGCATCTATTTAGATATAATAGAAATGTTACAAAACATGTAATAAAAAAGCATGATGGGTTTTCCATCATGCTGATCATGTGTTTTTTGAATCAAGCAGCAGAATAAATGTTTGCTTGAATCCAGATATTACCGCGAATATATTGTCCAATTTCAAAATTTTTGAAAGCAGGATTCTTGGTTGCGATACGGACTAAGATTGCAGGTTGGTTCTCTTCAAGAATTAAAGTCACATCATAAAGGGTATAGTCTTGTTGCATAAACTGCATTTGAGTTTTACCGACCACTTTACCTTGAAACCAAGCTTCATCCTCTTGCCCTAGCGTTTCTCCATAGAGGTATGCCACCATTTTAGAAAAATCAACAGTAACAGGCGCTTTATCATCTTCTGACTTCGCTTCCCATGCATCAATTTGCTCTTGAAGGTTCTCAGGTGCAATACCATTATTTTGTGACAGGATATCGTTTAATGCACGATGGTGTTTGATTGAAGCAGGATCATCAACAATGATTTGTTCATGGTCAGAAACTTTTTCAAGTTCATAGGCCCATGCATTCAGTTGAACTTTATACTGCTGGTCTTGCATATATTGATGGCCGTTTACACTGTACAAACTGTCAAATGCATAAACTACACTATTTGTTCCTACCTTTAAGCTAAGTACTGCTTGAGTATTGGTTTTACAGGTAATAATACGGTCAATAGAAGCATTTAATTGATAGGGACTTTCAAAACTTGGGAAAGCCGTTTTTACAGCTTTAGGTTTGTTATTCTCAACATCAATCACTTGACAGAGCTGTACAGAAGAACCGCTTGGACCTTGGATTAACCAAGTTGATACATCCATATCGCATTCTTTTGAACAAAGCCCCATGGGCATCACTGGTGCATCCAAAGCCAAACCTAACCATTTGGGCACTTCGGACGTTGGATTTTCAGTCAATAGACTCCAATGTTCGACATGGCTACCAAAATTCTGATCTTCTATGATAATTGTTTCAGGTCTGTTTTGATTGTTCATTTTCACGATTTTAAATGCCTCTCTTATGCTATTAAATCGAGGGTGATTGCTAGATTTCAAGTCCTGAAATGTAAAATCATAAGAAAAACCAGAATATTAAACTCAATTGTCATAAACCACGTCCAAAATTGTACTTTTAATCACCAAAAGCGAAATGCAAAGTTTGATTGAATCTGAAAGTCGTTAAAGATTTGCACGATAAATAAAAGAATATGCATAGGACAGCGAAGCGGCATTTTGCTAAAATATTGAAAAATCTTTATCAGAGATGTTGTGTGCTGCCATTTAAACTTTGGGTCGATGCAGATGCTTTACCTAAAATTCTTCGTGAAGTGATCTTACGTGCATCAGACCGTTATCAATTAGAAGTTACTTTTGTTGCAAACCAGCCTGTGGGCATTACACCGTCTGTACGGATCAACTCAATTCAAGCAATGTCAGGTGCAGATCAAGCGGACCAAGAAATTGTTGATCGGATGGGGGAGCATGATATTGTGATTACTCAGGATATCCCTTTAGCGGCACAGGTCATTGAAAAGGGCGGTGTGGCAATTCATCCACGTGGAGAGGTGTACACTTCAGCCAACGTCAAAGCTCGCTTACATTTGCGTGATTTTATGGATACTTTGCGCGGTGCAGGTGTACAAACAGGTGGGCCACCACCGATTTCTGAGCGTGATAAACGTGAGTTTTCGAGTAGCTTAGACCAAACTATTCTCAAGCAGAAACGTAAGACTTCGATATAAGTTTAACTCATGCTTTGAATAATCATCTGCGACTGATTTTTTCCACCTTTTGAATGACTCGACCTCGTTTTTCAATAGATCTTCACATTGTGTGATTAAGATTTAATTGAATTTGCAAAGATCAATGTAGAAATTCATTTTTAAACCCAGCACATTTTAATTCACATCCAGCAGTCATTTAGGAATCTATATGCCCTCCAAATCCAACCTGATGACGACTTATATTTTATTGGTCTTCATTTGGGCAAGTACGCCTTTGGCAATTGTATGGAGTGTGGCAGATTTACATATGATGTGGGCTTTGGTTTTGCGGTTTTTTATCGCCTTGCCGATTGCTTTAATTCTATTGCTGATTTTAAAAGTTAAATTACCGTACAATAAAATTGCTTTACATAGTTATTTAGCCGGCTCATTTAGTCTGATTGGTTCGCAAATTTTTACCTATGCTGCGACCAGTTATTTAAGTTCAGGTATTATTGCTTTGATGTTTGGATTAGCTCCAATTATGGCAGGGCTTATTGGTCGTTTTGTTTTTGGTCAAAGATTACTGGGAATTCAATGGCTTGGGATGCTGGTTGCTGTTATTGGCCTCGCCATTATTTGTACCAGTAGCGGGGCAAGTCAACATGTGCATCCTGTTGGAATCTTGTTGATGTTGATGAGTGTATTTACCTATGCTTTTTCGATCTTTTGGGTAAAAAAAGTAAATGCAGATGTTGTTCCGATGGCGCAAGCAACAGGTTCAATCTTGGTTTCTACGCTGGCTGCAATGTGTATTATTCCTTTTATTTGGCAGTATGCACCTACGCATATTCCAGAAACCAAATCATTATTAGCATTGATTTATACCGTATTGATGGCTTCATTACTGGCGATGTTTTGTTATTTTAAATTGGTGCAAAATATTAAAGCCACGACCTTGTCATTGACGACTGTGATGACCCCGATGATTGCCATGTTTTTAGGCGCGATGCTCAATAATGAAAAACCGACAATGAGTGTGTTTATTGGTGCGGCGGTTTTGATCTTTGGACTAATTTTATACTTCTATAAAGATTTTAAAGCACGTCAATTGCTGGCTAAAAAGATTGAAAATTAGTATCGAATTTTGCTTTTTCCTTTAGATTTTATCCTGAGTGATTAACCTCAAACTAAGTTTGGATTCATGCTTTTTAAATAAGATGTGTTTTTAATCTTTATACAAAGTTAATCATGATACTTACAGAATGATGAAAACTGAGATGATTGATTTTAAATAAACCACTTTGTATAAAATACTATATTCACTTCATTATTTTAGATAAAACCAATCATGATAATAATTGAAGATATTGAGATAAAAGAATAAAGATAAATGGCATAGGATAAAAATAATAACCAAGATGAGTTGAAGAGAAATGACGAAGCAGATCCGCTTTAACGCCTTTGAAATGAATTGTATTGCCCACCAATCTCCTGGTTTATGGCGTCATCCTTCAGATCGCTCGACAGAATATAAAGATATTGAGTATTGGACTGACCTTGCTAAAATCTTGGAAAAGGGCGTGTTTGATGGCATTTTTATTGCGGATGTACTTGGAATATATGATGTTTACCACCACAGTGCAGAACATGCATTAACAGGTGCAGTACAAGTCCCGGTCAATGATCCTTTGCAAATTGTCCCAGCGATGGCTGCGGTAACACGGCATTTAGGTTTCGGTGTAACTACATCAATATCTTTTGAACATCCTTATCCTTTTGCACGAAGAATCACTACATTAGATCATCTTACCAAAGGTCGGGTGGGATGGAATATTGTCACCTCCTATTTGGAAAGTGGTTCTAAGAACTTGGGGCTAACTACGCAATTAAATCATGATGATCGCTATGACATTGCCGATGAGTATTTAGAAGTGCTGTATAAGCTGTGGGAAGGGTCTTGGGAAAATGATGCTGTTTTAAGAGATAAGCAGGCTGGGATCTTTGCAGATCATACAAAAGTTCATCCTATTTTACATGAGGGGAAATACTTTAAAGTCCCCGGTATTCATATTTGTGAACCTTCGCCACAACGCACGCCTGTGCTATACCAAGCAGGTGCGTCAGATCGGGGACAAAAATTTGCAAGCCAAAATGCCGAATGTATTTTTATTGCGCCACCGTCAAAAATAGCAGCCAAGAAAATTGTTCAAAGTATTCGTGAAAAATTAAAGCAGGAAGGGCGAGATCCTTATGCGGTTAAAATTTATACCTTATTGTCAATTGTAACCGATGAAACGGATCAAAAGGCACAGGCGAAATTTAAAGAATATCAGTCTTATGGAAGCTATGATGGTGCTTTAACCTTGGTTTCAGGTTGGTCTGGTGTGGATTTTTCACAGTATCAACCGTATGATAAAGTTGAATATATTGAAACCAATGCAATCCAATCGATGCTAGATGCTTATGTCAATGCAGATCCTAACCGTATTTGGACCATTGAAGAAATTGCCCATTGGAATAGTGTGGGGGGAAATGGTCCTGTGTTGGTTGGTTCAGCACAAACGGTTGCAGATGAGTTACAACAATGGGTGGAAGATACCGATGTTGATGGTTTTAATTTTGCTTATATTCTTGCTCATCAAACTTTTATTGATATTGTAGATTTCATTGTACCTGAGCTACAACGCCGTGGTGTTTATCAAACAGAATATCGTCAGGGGACTTTACGAGAAAAACTATTTCAACAAAGTGCTTATTTGCCAGAGAATCATCGAGGTGCACAATATCGCAAAGACAATAAGAATAGCATAGCGCAAGCAAGTTAGTCTAAGTCTAATTTTAAATAAGCATCTAAAATAATTGTTTATTGCATATTGATTGTGCTCATCCTTTAGAAATTAGTCCACATTATGTGGGCTTTTTTTATGATTTTAATAGTTATGAATTTTAATGATAAATTTATGATTTTGTTTTGAATAATAAATGCATTTATTCATATAAATAGTATAAAAAAATAGTGCTAGTTTAAATCTATGCTTATTTAAAAGAGTAACAACAATGACGGATTTAAACCAAAAAAACTTTTCTTCTCAGACAGCGGTTCCTTTGCAATTTTTTGAATTGAATCATGATGCACATGTTATTCAATCGGATGCGGAAGCTATTCAAGTAGCGAAAAATTTGGCCAAAGAATTTGCCAAAGAGGCATCACAACGTGATTATGAACGTCGTTTGCCGCTTGAAGAGATACAGCTCTATTCACAAAGTGGTTTATGGGGAATTAATATTCCTCAGGCATTTGGTGGGGCTGAAGTGAAATATCGTACTTTAGCCGAAGTGGTGAAGAGCATTTCTAGTGTAGATCCTTCACTTGGACAAATTGCACAAAACCATTGGGCTTTTATTGAGCATCTCCGTTTAGACGCTAGTCCTGAACAACAACAATTTTTCTTTGCTGAAATTTTAAAAGGTCGACGTTTAGGCAATGCGTTTTCAGAAAAAGGTAGTAAGACCGTTGCTGACTTAGAAACCAAAATACATAAAACTGCCCAAGGTTATGAAATTAATGGTCAAAAATTCTTTGCTACAGGGGCTTTATTGGCACATTGGGTACCTGTCGTAGCAGTTAATGAAGATGGGCTGCCTGTGGTTGCCTTAACGCCACGAACCAGTGCAGGTCTGGAAATTGTCAATGATTGGTCTGGATTTGGACAAAGAACCACAGCGAGTGGAACTGTGTTACTAAAACAAGTTCAAGTTGATGAAAAATATATTGTGCCGATTCACAAAGCCTTTGAAAGACCTACAGCAGCAGGTGCGATTTCTCAATTTATTCAAGCCGCAGTAGATGCGGGTATTGCTCGTGGTGCAATTGATGAAACGATTCAATATGTACGCTTACATTCACGCCCTTGGATTGACTCAGGTTTAGAAAAAGCCAGCGATGATCCGTATACCATTGCAAGTATAGGGGAGTTAAAAATCAAATTACGTGCAGCCGAAGCTGTTTTAGACTTGGCTGGTGATGCAATTGATCAAGCAATTGCTGATCCATCTGAAGAGAATGCCAATCAGGCGGCATTACTGGTTGCAGAAGCCAAGGTATTAACAACTGAAATTGCCATTCTGGCTTCTAATAAATTATTTGAATTATCAGGTACTCGTTCAACATTGTCTGAATTAAATTTAGATCGCCATTGGCGCAATGCCCGTACCCATACTTTGCATGATCCTGTACGTTGGAAATTTAATTTAGTCGGTAATTATTATCTCAATAACATTCACTTACCACGCCATGCGTGGAGCTAAGAATAACAATAACCAACAGATGGAGAGAAAAAATGGGTAACTTAGATATTCAAAACCGTTTTATTGAAGATTTATCAATCTCAGCAGATTATGAAAAGGTTGCGTCAAAGTATCGTGCAATTTTTGAAAAAATTGCACAAGGTGTCGTTGAACGCGAGCAACAGCGTATATTGCCGTATGAGCAAATAGACTGGTTAAAACATGCAGGTTTTGGTGCATTACGTGTGCCAGTCAAGTTTGGTGGAGATGGGGTGTCTTTACCTCAGTTATTTCAATTGCTCACTGAACTTGCAAAGGCCGATTCAAATATTGTACAAGCATTGCGAGGGCATTTCGCTTTTGTTGAAGATCGATTAAATGCACATAAGTTTAAGAATCAAGAATTATGGTTTAAACGTTTTGTCCAAGGTGATTTGGTGGGGAATGCATGGACTGAAATCGGCCATGTAAAAATTGGTGATGTGATTACCCGAGTAACTCAAAATAATAATCAATTGCTGGTCAATGGGAAAAAGTACTATTCAACAGGCACAATCTTTGCGGATTGGGTTGATTTATTTGCCTATGATGAACGTACGGATCAGCATGTTATTGCTGCGATTTCTCGACATGCTTCTGGGGTTGAAGTACAGGATGATTGGGATGGTTTCGGTCAAAAAACCACGGGAAGTGGCACCTTAACGTTAAGCAATGTTGCAATCGAAGCAGACCATATTTTGCCTTTTGAGCAACGTTTTAAATATCAGACTGCGTTCTACCAAGTCATTCATTTGGCGACCTTATCTGGGATTGCACAGTCAGCAGTTGCAACATTTATTCATGAAGTACAAAAGCGTGATCGTATTTTTAGTCATGGCAATGCAGATTTAGTGCGTAATGATCCACAGATTTTACAGGTGATTGGTAAAGCTTCCGCACAAGCCTATGCAAGTGAAAGCATTACCGCACAAACAGCAGAAGCTTTGCAGCGTGCATATATCAGTCACTTTAGTGAATCCGAAGTAAAAAATATTCAAGCAAATAATGATGCTGAATTAGAAGCGGCACAAGGGCAGGTGGTTATTTCTGATTTAGTCTTGGATTTAACCAGTAAGTTGTTTAATGCGCTTGGCGCATCTGCAAGTACCACCACAAAACAACTTGATCGCTTCTGGCGCAATGCGCGGGTCGTATCTTCACATAATCCAGTCGTATATAAGGAAAAAGTGATTGGTGATTGGGAAGTCAATCGCGAACCATTGCCATTTGTTTGGCAAATTGGAACAAGTCCAAAAGTTGGCGCTGCCTAAAATTTAAATTTTAATCACCTTTAGTTCAAGGCTTGCGTATGCAAGCTTTTGATTTTTATAAAGACCATAAAGAACAATAATTATTGTACTCATGAGTATACAAAATGGCAGATTTGGTACTATGAGGAGAAAACAAAGTTAAGTAGATTAGGGTCTGTTGACACTTCTTCTATGTTTGCGACAACGAGTGTTTTTTAGACGACATGAGGCGCGAAATACGAAATTTAGTCATTCTAAATGAGTAGTTTGTAACGACATAGCGGCAAAAAACACACTAGTCCCGTAGGGTTGTGGCTAAAATTATCTCAGTCTGCGTTATGAAACTCAAAAATAGTCTCGCTATTCTTTTCGTTTCATGCCTTATCTGCTCAATTTTAGCCTACAACGCAAGCCATTTATGAAATATCAACAGACCCTAGTACAGCAAAAAACAAATACAACGAGGAAATCATGTCGCTTAAAGGAAAAACACTTTTTATTACCGGTGCAAGCCGAGGAATAGGGCGAGAGATTGCACTAAAAGCTGCACAAGATGGTGCGAACATTGTGATTGCTGCAAAATCTACACAAGAGCATCCTAAATTAGGAGGCTCGATTTTTACTGTTGCTCAAGAAGTTGAGGCGGCAGGTGGTCAAGCTTTAGCACTTCAACTGGATGTACGTGATCAAGATGCGGTTGCGCTTGCCATGAAACAAGCAGCAGCGCATTTCGGTGGAATTGATATTTTAATTAACAATGCTGGTGCGATTAAACTGTCTGGTGTGGAGACGCTTGACCCAAACCGTTTCGATTTAATGTATCAGATTAATACACGTGCTGTGATGGTATGTAGTCAAGCTGCGTTAGCGTACTTAAAAAACAGTGACAATCCACATATTTTAAATCTTTCACCGCCGTTAAACTTGGATGAAAAATGGTTTGCCAGCTATGCGCCTTATACCATTACTAAATATGGTATGAGTATGCTGACTTTAGGGATGAATCAAGAGTTTGCCAGTTATGGCGTAAGTGTAAATTCACTTTGGCCAAGAACGATTATTGCCACAGCTGCAATTGAGTTTTCTTTAGGCGGTAAGCAATTATTTAGCAGAGCTCGTAAACCGAACATTATGGCAGACGCCGCTTATCGTATTTTAAACAGTGAGAAACGTGCTTTAACAGGACGTTTGTTGATTGATGAAGAAATCCTACGAGAGTCGGGTATTACAGATTTTTCTGAATATCGCTATGCTGATTCAGAGGATGAGTTGATGGTAGATTTGTTTGTTAAAGAATAATTGCTGAGCGGATCGCGCCAATAATTCGTACCGATTTTAAAATCCTGGTTTGATTGTTTAAAATCGGTACATTAAAACATTGGAAATTTTTATAAAAAAGCAGAAGATATAATATTGAATCTAAAAAATGAGTGAGATGTAATTTCGTGTATGAGTTAGATTGTAAGTTGCTCAGTATTTTTTACTATATCTACAAGTTTAAAAGTGTTTCTGTTGCCGCAGATCATTTAGCGATGAGCCAACCTACAGTAAGCAATATTCTGAACAAAATTCGTGTTCATTATAACGATCCGTTGTTTTTACGGATTGGTAATGAAATGGTGCCTACAGAATTATCTAAACAACTTTATCCTTTGATCAGTGAAGCACTGAGTAAAGTTGAAATTATTAATAATTTTAGTGTGGATTTTGATGAAACAGCATCTCAGCAACAATTTACAGTTGCGATGACGGATGTTTCTCACTTAGTTTTATTGCCAAAAATTTCTCAATATCTCAAAGCACATGCACCACATGTCAAATTAAATGTTCGCGCTATCACTTCTGAAACCAGTTATCAGATGGCAAATGGCGAAATTGATTTGGCGATTGGTTTTTTACCGCAATTAGAAAATGGTTTCTATCAACAAAAATTATTCGAACAATTTTATGTAGTGATTGCATCTAAAGATCATCCACGATTAACTCAACAAAGCATGACCGTTGAGCAGTATTTGAGTGAATCACACATCGATATTGATGCGGGTGTGGGGCATTATCACATCGCCAATGAGCTGTTAAATTTGGACTTAAAGCGTAATGTATTGATGCGTATCCCGAGTTATCTTGGTGTTGGCTTGGTGGTGCAAGATACAGACTCGATTGCAACCGTTCCTTATTATTTGAGCGAAGTCTTGTTGTCACGAGGAAACTTACAAATTTTTCCAGCACCAATTTCGTTTCCGACTTACTCGATTAAGCAGTATTGGCATATGTCATGTCACCATAAAACCAGCCATCAGTGGTTAAGACATATGTGTTATGAGATTTTTAGTCAGGTGAACTCCATGCCTCTACCCAGTCAGTTATTAAGCCATGGCGATCAGCCTGAAGTTTAGAGGATTTTTTAAACTAAATAGCTTAAGAACAGTTATCCTTTTAAGATTAATTCGCTTGATGCTCTGAATCGGTTAGCTTATCAGGTGTCATCAATGCTTGATTGACATAGAGTTTGATTAAGCGTTCACGAGAGCCAATAGACTTTTGATAGTGCGTAGAATTTAACAATAATGATGCGCCATAAGTCACTGTCCAGATATAAGACAAGTAATCGCGGATTGACATACTACTGTTTAAGGCTTTGAGATGTGCTCCGAAAAGATCTTTAATTTCTAAAATACGTTGTTCACGTATGCTATAAAGTTCTTCGAATAAGTCTTTGAGTTTACGTTCATTATTGGTTAAACGCTCTTCAATCACATGTAGTAAAATTGTTCGATTCGAATTTAACATGTTATATAACATATATTCGGACACATAGATTTTAATATCGTGATGATAGGCTTTAGAAATATCTAAAAGTCGTTTTTCATTCAAAATAATCAGTTCAAGATACAGCTGGTTTTTACTTTTAAAATGTTTATAGATCGTTCCTTTTGCGATATCAAGTTCAGCAGCAAGCTCACTTAACGTAATATCCTGATTATTATCAAGCAATAAGGTTTCTGCCATTGCTAAAATTTTCTCTTTGCGAAGAAGAAAATTCTGTTGGCGCACTGAACTCATTCTATTGATCCAAAACCGCTGATGAAGAACTGGACTCAGAGTATATCAGCTATTTCGCTGATTCAATAAAACTATAGTCCATCATATTCAATAAAATATTTATTTTTTTAATGTATTTAATAATTTAGCTTTTATATAAGTAAATTAGGAGAGATAAAATTTCAACGAACAATTTATAAAACTAAACTTAAGTATGGTCATACAATGAATATAAAGAAACTGTAAGAGATGTACCGTTTAAAAACATATTTAGTCAGCAACGACTTTACGAAAAAACCTGATCATTTGATCAGGTTTTTCTTTTTAATAAAGCTCTTAGAAATTAATCCGCGCGGCGCCAAATGGTACCTTGACGTGTATCTTCCAGTACTACACCTTGAGCAAGCAAAGACTGACGGATTTCATCTGCACGGGCAAAGTCTTTATTTTTCTTGGCATCTACACGTTGTTGGATGAAATCTTCAATATCAGCTTCGGATAAGCCAAGTGCTTCTTGACCAATGTCTGATTTTAAAAAGTCATCTACATTGTATTGAACCAAGCCAAGGATATTGGTCAAGTGGCGTAACGTAGAATAATAAAGCGTAGATTGCGCTGCATTCTCTTCTTTAACCGCACGATTCAATTCTTTAATAATTTCGAATAAAACTGCAATTGCTTCAGAGGTATTGAAGTCATCACGCATTGCTGAATTAAAGCGCTCGACGAGCGTTTCATCTAACAGGTCTGTGGTTTTATTGCCATAGACTTGTTGATAGGCTTTAAATGCATGATAAAAACGAGAAAGCGTAGTTTTTGCTTCTTTTAGTGCAAAGTCCGAGAAGTTTACAGGGCTACGATAGTGTGATGACACAATAAAATAACGAATCACTTCAGGATGGAATTTCTCCATCACATCACGAATGGTAAAAAAGTTGCCTAAAGATTTAGACATTTTTTCGCCATCGACATTGATAAAGCCAACATGCATCCAGTAGTTTACATATTGTTCATCTGTTGCTGCTTCTGATTGCGCGATTTCATTTTCATGATGTGGGAATAAAAGATCTGAACCGCCACCATGAATATCGAAATGATTGCCTAAGCAGCAAGTTGACATTGCTGAACATTCAATATGCCAACCTGGACGGCCATTGCCCCAAGGTGAAGCCCATGAAGGCTCATTTTCTTTAGCATGTTTCCATAGCACAAAGTCAAATGGATGCTTCTTCTCAACTTCAACATCAACACGTTCAGAAGCGCCAGCTTGCATATCGTCAAGTTTACGTCCTGAAAGTCGGCCATAGTTCTTAAATTTTTCAACTTCAAAATAGACATCGCCATTTGCAGAAGGGTAAGCCGTGCCTTTATTAACAAGGTTACCAATCATATTTTGCATTTGATCGATATAATCTGTTGCGCGGGGTGCCTCATCAGGTGCTAAGCATCCTAGGTTTTCGGCATCATCATTCATCGCCTTGATAAAACGATCGGTCAAAGCTGTAATGCTTTCGCTATTTTCATTGGCACGCGCAATAATTTTGTCATCGATATCTGTGATGTTACGAACGTATTTAACATTCCAACCTTGACTACGTAAAAAACGAATAATGTAGTCAAAAGCAACCATCACCCGAGCATGGCCTATATGACAGTAATCATAAACTGTCATACCGCACACATACATGTCGATATGTCCTTCTTTACGGGGAACAAATTCAACTTTTTTTCGTTGCTCAGAGTTGTAAAGAACAAATGGTTGCATAGGTTTTCTAAAGGCTTCAACAAAATGATGATTAATCTTAACCTAAGCTCCATATTTCATAAAGTTTTATACGTTATTTTTCTAAGAAAATGAAATTTATACATTTAGGAAAGCAGCCTATTGTATTGCTATGCTAAAATAGCAAAAATATTCCATTCGATATTCAAAACTCTTTATAGAGTTAAGGTTAGCCCATTTTGAATCCTGAAAATAAATCAAATCAAGTTGATTTTCAAAAAGTTGCACTTGAAACTTTACGCATTGAAGAACATGCCATAGAGATTTTAGCGACTCAAATTGATGAACGCTTTACGCGCGCATGTGAAATTATTTTACAGTGCCAAGGTCGTTTAGTGATTACGGGTATGGGGAAATCTGGGCATATTGGGCGGAAAATGGCAGCAACTTTCGCATCAACAGGCACACCATCATTCTTTATGCATCCTGGTGAAGCAGGGCATGGCGATTTAGGTATGTTGGTCAAAGGTGACGTGTTGATTGCAATTTCAAACTCTGGAAAGAGTGATGAGATTATGATGTTGATGCCACTGATTAAGTATTTGGAAGTGCCTTTAATCACCATCAGTGGTGATGACAAAGGACCTATGCCACAAAATGCAGATGTTGCGTTGACACTTGGAAATATTAAAGAAGCATGTCCATTAGGTTTGGCACCCACCTCAAGTACTACTGCAACATTGGTATTGGGCGATGCACTGGCTGTGGCATTATTAGATGCACGTGGTTTTACCGCAGATGATTTTGCTATGTCACATCCTGCAGGTGCACTGGGTAAACGCTTGTTGTTACATGTAAAACATTTAATGCGTACAGGCACTGATTTACCAAAAGTATTTCCCGATACACCGATGAATAAAGTTTTGTACGAAATTTCCAATAAGCGTTTAGGTTTAACCACTGTTGTTGATGAAAATGACACCTTATTGGGCATATTTACCGATGGTGATTTACGTCGTTTAATTGATAGACAGCAAGGTTTTGATGTGAACTTGCCTGTTTCCGAGGTCATGGTTCAAAATCCTTCAACCATTTCTAAAGAAGCACGTGCAGTTGAAGCTTTAGAAAAAATGAATGAAAAGAAAATTAGTCAATTTATTGTCGTTGATGATGCCAATAAAGTGATTGGTGTAATTAGTATGCATGACCTGATTCAAGCTGGAGTAAATTAATCAATGGCTTCTTATGTTTTACTGGAACAAGCGCGTCATATTGAAGCATTGGTTTTAGATGTAGATGGAATTTTGAGTGATGGTTTTGTGACATTGACCAATACAGGGGATGAAATTAAATCCTTTGATATTCGAGACGGATTAGGCATGAAGCTGGTGCAAAAATCTGGAATTAAAGTCATCATTATCACAGGACGTAAAAGTAATATTGTTGAAAAACGTATGGCTGATCTTGGCGTGGATTTGGTTTTTCAAGGTCGTGAAGACAAAGGTGCTGCACTTAAAGAAGCTTGTGCTCAATTCAATTTAGATCCTGAAGACTGTTTATATATGGGTGATGATTGGCCAGATCTTTCAGCCTTTGCAATCGCAGGGATGAAAGTGACTGTACCCAACGGGCATGTTGAAGTGCGTCGTCGAGCAGATTTAGTCACTCAGGCAATGGGTGGGCGTGGAGCTGTGCGTGAAGTCTGTGATATGTTGCTGATGGCAAAAGGCACTTACCAAGAATTACTTGAAAAATATACAGCTATACCGCATTAATAGCGTAAATTCAGATTGATCAAATGTTGAATGTAATTTATGGATACTAAGGTTTTATATGTGACTGCAGTTGTCATCGCGGCAATCAGTGGTGGCTATTACTATTACAGTGGGAAAGGCAAAAAGTTGGATGCGAATTCAGCCAAAAGCATGACGTATACTGCTGAGGGTATCCAGTTGGTCCAAACAGATGAAAAGGGCAATCTTTATGTTCGTGCTCAAGTGGATCGTTTAGAACAAGATTTACAAAGAAAAACTTCAACACTGAGTAACCTCAATGCTTCGATGTTTCATCAAAATAAAGTTGATTCAACTTTTTTTGCAAAACAAGCACGAGGATTTAATGACAATGAAAAAGTCGTTTTATCTGGACAAGTTAAAGCGACCAAGATTGGTGAACGAGGGACCATGGAGTTTCAGACAGACGAGTTAACAGGGTATCCTAAAATACGTCAGTTTGAAACGACTCACCAAGTGACTGTTAATGCACCTGATGCAGAATTTATTAGTCAGGGTTTAAAAGCTGATTTAAACCAAGGTCAATATGAATTTGCACATATTCGAGGAAAGTATGTACCTAACTAAGCCTTTTTTAATGAAACAATCTTTCCTAATAAAAGCGATCTGCACTGCCGGTTTAATGGGCTTGTCTGCAGCAACATTTGCATTACCGTCAGATCGTAATCAGCCAATCTCATTGGTTGCAGATAAAGCAACCTATAATGAAGCTGCGGGTGTAACGACATATAGCGGTAATGTCATCATTGAGCAAGGTACAATGAAGCTTCAAGCTGCTTCAATTGTGGCTCAATTGAATAAAAATAAGCAAATTAGTACCATTACTGCCACTGGCGGCCCAGCAAAGTTTCAACAACAAGTTGATACGGCAAAGGGTGTTGCTCGTGGGGAAGCACAAAAAATTATTTATAATGCCGAAACAGGTATTATTAATTTAATTGGTAATGCTTATTTATATCAAGATGGAGCAAGTATTCGCAGCAGTTCATTAAAATATAGTATGAACAAAGGCGATATTGAAGCTTCTGGTAGTTCAAATAGCACAGGTTCAGCGAAAGGACGTGTACAAATTATTATCCCGCCAAATAGTACCAAGTCTTTCCCTGGAGCGCGTGATTAATGACAGCATCGAATCAGCCTCAAGTGCTTTGTATCAAACATTTAGCAAAAGTTTATAGTAAACGTTGGGTGGTCAAAGACGTTTCATTCAGTATGCAAAGTGGACAAATTGTGGGTTTGCTTGGGCCGAATGGTGCGGGTAAAACCACCAGCTTCTATATGGTCGTTGGTTTGGTGCGAATGGATAAGGGCGAAATTCATCTTGATAATGAGGATATTTCTGATTTAGCTATGCATCAGCGTGCACGTAAAGGAATTGGTTATCTTCCACAGGAAGCTTCAATTTTCAGAAAGTTGACGATTGCTGAAAATATCATGGCTATCCTTGAAACACGTAAAGATTTAAATAAACAGCAGCGCCAACAACGCCTCAAAGAATTATTGGAAGATTTTAAAATCACCCATATTAAAGATTCACTTGGAATGAGTGTGTCAGGTGGTGAGCGCCGTCGTGCTGAGATCGCGCGTGCACTTGCAGCAGATCCAAAATTCATGCTTTTGGATGAACCCTTTGCAGGTGTCGATCCAATCTCTGTAGGTGATATTAAAGATATTATCCGCCAGTTAAAAGATCGTGGGATCGGTGTTTTGATTACCGACCATAATGTTCGTGAAACCTTAGCGATTTGTGAGCATGCTTATATTGTGAGTGAAGGTGCTGTGATTGCAGAAGGCACGCCAGAAGAAGTGTTGGCGGATGAAACCGTGCGCCAAGTGTATTTGGGTGATGATTTTACCGTCTAACCACTCAGATTTTTTAAAAGATGAAGAATCTCCTTCATCTTTTTTTTGCTTTTTGTGAGGTATATTCCCCAAAAAAAGCAGTTTTGATTCAATATTTATTAATTATTATTTCATTAAAATTTAACAACATAGTTTTAATGTGATGCTTATCACAGATGAAGAAATGTGTTACATGTTTTGTTTAAAATTTAATCTAAGCTAAATTCTTAAGTTTCTATAATACCCATAAAAATTAAATGGGAATTTATTATTTTTAAGCGCTATGAATAGTATGGGGATAATATAATTTTTCGTTTTAAAAGGGTAAGACTATTAATAAAATTTAAATAAATTTATAAAAGTGATCATTGATAATGGTAGTAATGAATATAAAGCGATAATTAAATTTAATCGTAATAAATTAGTAAAATAAACAAGTAAGATTTTAATTAAATGATAATTGCATCACAAAGTAATGGTTTTAAAAAAGATCAATCATTTAGCCATTATAGACAAGCACTGTTTTTTATATGTATATGTGATTTTAATATTAAAAATATACACTTGTGAAATTTATCTCACTTATTTATCTTTTTTGCATAACAGTAAATTATAAGACGGAAAAAATATTATGAAAAACATCACTATTTATGAAAAAGGAACAGCTAAGGTTCTCACTCAAGATTTAGTTAATAAACACTACTCAGTGTATAAAGTAAATCTTGATAGCGCAGAAATAGCCAAGATTGTAAAAGTTAATAATAATTTGGAGGTTTATTTAAAAAATGGAGAAAAAGTTGTTATTGATGATTTTTTTATTGGTGAAAAACCAAAAGAATTTACAATAGAAACTGCAGATGGAAAGCATTATTTACTTAACTTTCTTGAATTTGATGCAACTGGCACTGTAACTAAAATTGATTATTTAGGGATTACCGATTTTCAAGAGTATTTAGTTGGCCATCATAGTGCTGTACCTGCATGGGCATGGGTTGCAGCTGCAGCTGGGGCGATCGGAATTGCAGCAGCATCAGGGGGAAGTGGTGGTTCAAGCCATTCAGGAAGTGGTGATAAAACAGGACCAAAACTAAGCTATGATATTTTAGATAATCAGAAAATTAAAATCACTGCAGATGAAGCAAGTAAAATTACAATAGTCGATGCGAGTGGTAAAACAATTGGATCAGGACAACTAAATCAAGCAGGTGCGCTTGAAATTAATTTAACAAGACCTTTGGTTGATAATGAAAAAATTACTATTACAGCAACGGATAATGCGGGTAATAAAACAACTGAAACAATAAATGTTGGTGATGTTACAAAACCTGAAGTCGAAATAAATA
The DNA here is from genome assembly GCF_059422385.1 of Acinetobacter sp. GW821-FHT01E09. Taxonomy (NCBI): domain Bacteria; kingdom Pseudomonadati; phylum Pseudomonadota; class Gammaproteobacteria; order Moraxellales; family Moraxellaceae; genus Acinetobacter; species Acinetobacter sp. GW821-FHT01E09. The sequence goes on along the minus strand of NZ_JBWKWU010000001.1, from coordinate 2,884,321 downwards.
TTATTGATAATGATACTATTCAGGTCAATTCAAATGAACCTGGTAGTAAAGTTATAATTAAAAATGAAGCAGGACAAATAATTGCTGAGGGTGTAATTGGTCCTGATGGAAAATTAATAGTTGATTTAAATACGCCTTTAACTGACGGCAGTAAGATTATTGTTGATGTTATTGATGCAGCAGGTAATCAAACAGAAAAAGTAATTACAGTAGGTGATGTAACACCGCCAAATATTAGTACTACAATTCAAGATGCGACCCATATTCAAGTTACGTCAAATGAAACAGGTCAAGTTAAAATCACAGACGGAAATGGTAATGTAATTGGTACGGGTACAATTACAGGTAATAATACTGTTGATAATATTCAGTTAACTCGCCCACTTACAGATGGTGAAAAAGTTACGGTCACAGTGACAGATGGTGCTGGTAATCCAAAAGCGATAGAAGTTACAGCAGGTGATGTCACAAATCCACAATTCCAATCTTCGCATTTGGATAGCACGGGAACACAACTAACCCTTACCTACAGTGAAGCGCTTGATCCATTACATCCACCAGTTGCAGGCGACTTTGCAGTGACTGCAGATGGTCAGCTTGTCCCTGTAACAGGTGTTACAGTGAATGGCTCTAGTGTGGTGTTGACCTTGGGCGCACCAGTCACAGCAGGTCAAGCGGTGACTGTGGGCTATACCGACCCAACCACGGGCAATGATCCAAATGCGATTCAAGATACTGCAGGCAATGATGCAGCAACACTTCCAGCTACAGCGGTTGACAATGGTTCAACTGTGCCTGGTGGAGATACCACAGCGCCGACCTTTGTCAGTGCAACGTTAGATACAGCAGGTACATCGCTTACCTTGACCTATAGTGAAGCGCTAGACTCAGCAAACTTACCTCCATTAAACAGTTTCGTGGTAACCGCAGATGGTCAGGTGGTACCTGTAACAGGTGTTACAGTGAATGGCTCTAGTGTGGTGTTGACCTTGGGCGCACCAGTCACAGCAGGTCAAGCGGTGACGGTGGGCTATACCGACCCAACCACGGGCAATGATCCAAATGCGATTCAAGATACTACAGGCAATGATGCAGCAACACTTCCAGCTACAGCGGTTGACAATGGTTCAACTGTGCCTGGTGGAGATACCACAGCGCCGACCTTTGTCAGTGCAACGTTAGATACAGCAGGTACATCGCTTACCTTGACCTATAGTGAAGCACTAGACAGTAACAACTTACCGCCATTAAACAGTTTCGTGGTAATCGCAGATGGTCAGGTGGTACCTGTAACAGGTGTTACAGTGAATGGCTCTAGTGTGGTGTTGACCTTGGGCGCACCAGTCACAGCAGGTCAAGCGGTTACAGTGGGCTATACCGATCCAACCACGGCTAATGATCCAAATGCGATTCAAGATACCGCGGGTAATGATGCAGCAACACTTCCAGCTACAGCGGTGGACAATGGTTCAACTGTACCTGGTGGAGATACCACAGCACCGGCCTTTGTTAGTGCAACGCTAGATACAGCAGGCACATCGCTCACCTTGACCTATAGTGAAGCACTAGACAGTAACAACTTACCGCCATTAAACAGTTTCGTGGTAACCGCAGATGGTCAGGTGGTACCTGTAACAGGTGTTACAGTGAATGGCTCTAGTGTGGTGTTGACTTTAGGTACACCAGTGACAGCAGGTCAAGCGGTGCAAGTGGGCTATACCGATCCAACAGCGGGTAACGATGTTAATGCGATTCAAGATACCGCGGGTAATGATGCAGCAACACTTCCAGCTACAGCGGTGGACAATGGTTCAACTGTACCTGGTGGAGATACCACAGCACCGGCCTTTGTTAGTGCAACGCTAGATACAGCAGGCACATCGCTCACCTTGACTTATAGTGAAGCACTAGACAGTAACAACTTACCGTCATTAAACAGTTTCGTGGTAACCGCAGATGGTCAGGTGGTACCTGTAACGGGCGTTACAGTGAATGGCTCTAGTGTGGTATTGACTTTAGGTACACCAGTGACAGCAGGTCAAGCGGTGACGGTGGGTTATACCGATCCAACCACGGCTAATGATCCAAATGCGATTCAAGATGCAGCAGGCAATGATGCAGCAAGCTTGCCAGCAACAGCGGTAGACAATGGTTCGATTATTCCTGGTGGTGATACCACAGCGCCGACATTTGTCAGCGCGACAGTGGATCTATCAGGGACTACATTGACCCTAACCTATAATGAAGCGCTTGATCCATTACATCCACCAGTTGCAGGCGACTTCGCAGTGACTGCAGATGGTCAGCTTGTGGCTGTCACCGGTGTTGCGGTGGTGGGCAATAACGTGGTGTTAACCTTGGGTGCACCAGTGACTTTAGGTCAAGCGGTGACGGTGGGTTATACCGATCCAACCACGGCTAATGATCCAAATGCGATTCAAGATGCAGCAGGCAATGATGCAGCAACACTTCCACCGACAGCGGTAGACAATGGTTCGATTATTCCTGGTGGTGATACCACAGCGCCTACATTTGTCAGTGCGACAGTGGATCTATCAGGGACTACATTGACCCTGACCTATAATGAAGCGCTTGATCCATTACATCCACCAGTTGCAGGCGACTTTGCAGTGACTGCGGATGGTCAGCTTGTCCCTGTAACGGGTGTTGCGGTAGTGGGCAATAACGTGGTGTTAACCTTGGGTGCACCAGTGACTTTAGGTCAAGCGGTGACGGTGGGTTATACCGATCCAACCACGGCTAATGATCCAAATGCGATCCAAGATGCAGCTGGCAATGATGCGGCAACACTTCCACCGACAGCGGTAGACAATGGTTCGATTATTCCTGGTGGCGATACCACAGCACCGACCTTTGTCAGCGCCACAGTGGATCTATCAGGGACTACATTGACCCTGACCTATAATGAAGCGCTTGATCCATTACATCCACCAGTTGCAGGCGACTTTGCAGTGACTGCAGATGGTCAGCTTGTCCCTGTAACAGGTGTTGCGGTGGTGGGCAATAACGTGGTGTTAACCTTGGGTGCACCAGTGACTTTAGGTCAAGCGGTGACGGTGGGTTATACCGATCCAACCACGGCTAATGATCCAAATGCGATTCAAGATGCAGCAGGCAATGATGCAGCAAGCTTGCCAGCAACAGCGGTAGACAATGGTTCGATTATTCCAGGTGGCGATACTACAGCACCGACCTTTGTCAGCGCGACAGTGGATCTATCGGGTACTACATTGACCCTGACCTATAATGAAGCGCTTGATCCATTACATCCACCAGTTGCAGGCGACTTTGCAGTGACTGCAGATGGTCAGCTTGTCCCTGTAACAGGTGTTGCGGTGGTGGGCAATAACGTGGTGTTAACCTTGGGTGCACCAGTGACTTTAGGTCAAGCGGTGACGGTGGGTTATACCGATCCAACCACGGCTAATGATCCAAATGCGATTCAAGATGCAGCAGGCAATGATGCAGCAAGCTTGCCAGCAACAGCGGTAGACAATGGTTCGATTATTCCTGGTGGTGATACCACAGCGCCTACATTTGTCAGCGCGACAGTGGATCTATCAGGGACTACATTGACCCTAACCTATAATGAAGCGCTTGATCCATTACATCCACCAGTTGCAGGCGACTTCGCAGTGACTGCAGATGGTCAGCTTGTGGCTGTCACCGGTGTTGCGGTGGTGGGCAATAACGTGGTGTTAACCTTGGGTGCACCAGTGACTTTAGGTCAAGCGGTGACGGTGGGTTATACCGATCCAACCACGGCTAATGATCCAAATGCGATCCAAGATGCAGCTGGCAATGATGCAGCAACGCTTCCACCGACTGCGGTAGACAATGGTTCGATTATTCCTGGTGGCGATACTACAGCACCGACCTTTGTCAGCGCGACAGTGGATCTATCGGGTACTACATTGACCCTAACCTATAATGAAGCGCTTGATCCATTACATCCACCAGTTGCAGGCGACTTCGCAGTGACTGCAGATGGTCAGCTTGTCCCTGTAACGGGTGTTGTGGTGGTGGGCAATAACGTGGTGTTAACCTTGGGTGCACCAGTGACTTTAGGTCAAGCGGTGACGGTGGGTTATACCGATCCAACCACGGCTAATGATCCAAATGCGATCCAAGATGCAGCTGGCAATGATGCGGCAACGCTTCCACCGACTGCGGTAGACAATGGTTCGATTATTCCAGGTGGAGATACTACAGCGCCTACATTTGTCAGCGCGACAGTGGATCTATCAGGGACTACATTGACCCTGACCTATAATGAAGCGCTTGATCCATTACATCCACCAGTTGCAGGCGACTTTGCAGTGACTGCAGATGGTCAGCTTGTCCCTGTAACAGGTGTTGCGGTGGTGGGCAATAACGTGGTGTTAACCTTGGGTGCACCAGTGACTTTAGGTCAAGCGGTGACGGTGGGTTATACCGATCCAACCACGGCTAATGATCCAAATGCGATTCAAGATGCAGCAGGCAATGATGCAGCAAGCTTGCCAGCAACAGCGGTAGACAATGGTTCGATTATTCCTGGTGGAGATACTACAGCGCCTACATTTGTCAGCGCGACAGTGGATCTATCAGGGACTACATTGACCCTGACCTATAATGAAGCGCTTGATCCATTACATCCACCAGTTGCAGGCGACTTTGCAGTGACTGCAGATGGTCAGCTTGTCCCTGTAACAGGTGTTGCGGTGGTGGGCAATAACGTGGTGTTAACCTTGGGTGCACCAGTGACTTTAGGTCAAGCGGTGACGGTGGGTTATACCGATCCAACCACGGCTAATGATCCAAATGCGATTCAAGATGCAGCAGGCAATGATGCAGCAAGCTTGCCAGCAACAGCGGTAGACAATGGTTCGATTATTCCTGGTGGTGATACTACAGCACCGACCTTTGTCAGCGCGACAGTGGATCTATCAGGGACTACATTGACCCTAACCTATAATGAAGCGCTTGATCCATTACATCCACCAGTTGCAGGCGACTTCGCAGTGACTGCAGATGGTCAGCTTGTCCCTGTAACGGGTGTTGTGGTGGTGGGCAATAACGTGGTGTTAACCTTGGGTGCACCAGTGACTTTAGGTCAAGCGGTGACGGTGGGTTATACCGATCCAACCACGGCTAATGATCCAAATGCGATCCAAGATGCAGCTGGCAATGATGCGGCAACGCTTCCACCGACAGCGGTAGACAATGGTTCGATTATTCCAGGTGGAGATACTACAGCGCCTACATTTGTCAGCGCGACAGTGGATCTATCAGGGACTACATTGACCCTGACCTATAATGAAGCGCTTGATCCATTACATCCACCAGTTGCAGGCGACTTCGCAGTGACTGCAGATGGTCAGCTTGTCCCTGTAACAGGTGTTGCGGTGGTGGGCAATAACGTGGTGTTAACCTTGGGTGCACCAGTGACTTTAGGTCAAGCGGTGACGGTGGGTTATACCGATCCAACCACGGCTAATGATCCAAATGCGATCCAAGATGCAGCTGGCAATGATGCGGCAACACTTCCACCGACAGCGGTAGACAATGGTTCGATTATTCCTGGTGGCGATACCACAGCACCGACCTTTGTCAGCGCCACAGTGGATCTATCAGGGACTACATTGACCCTGACCTATAATGAAGCGCTTGATCCATTACATCCACCAGTTGCAGGCGACTTTGCAGTGACTGCAGATGGTCAGCTTGTCCCTGTAACGGGTGTTGCGGTAGTGGGCAATAACGTGGTGTTAACCTTGGGTGCACCAGTGACTTTAGGTCAAGCGGTGACGGTGGGTTATACCGATCCAACCACGGCTAATGATCCAAATGCGATCCAAGATGCAGCTGGCAATGATGCGGCAACGCTTCCACCGACTGCGGTAGACAATGGTTCGATTATTCCAGGTGGCGATACTACAGCGCCTACATTTGTCAGTGCCACAGTGGATCTATCAGGGACTACATTGACCCTGACCTATAATGAAGCGCTTGATCCATTACATCCACCAGTTGCAGGCGACTTTGCAGTGACTGCAGATGGTCAGCTTGTCCCTGTAACAGGTGTTGCGGTGGTGGGCAATAACGTGGTGTTAACCTTGGGTGCACCAGTGACTTTAGGTCAAGCGGTGACGGTGGGTTATACCGATCCAACCACGGCTAATGATCCAAATGCGATTCAAGATGCAGCAGGCAATGATGCGGCAACGCTTCCACCGACTGCGGTAGACAATGGTTCGATTATTCCTGGTGGCGATACTACAGCGCCTACATTTGTCAGTGCGACAGTGGATCTATCAGGGACTACATTGACCCTGACCTATAATGAAGCGCTTGATCCATTACATCCACCAGTTGCAGGCGACTTTGCAGTGACTGCGGATGGTCAGCTTGTCCCTGTAACGGGTGTTGCGGTAGTGGGCAATAACGTGGTGTTAACCTTGGGTGCACCAGTGACTTTAGGTCAAGCGGTGACGGTGGGTTATACCGATCCAACCACGGCTAATGATCCAAATGCGATCCAAGATGCAGCTGGCAATGATGCGGCAACACTTCCACCGACAGCGGTAGACAATGGTTCGATTATTCCTGGTGGCGATACCACAGCACCGACCTTTGTCAGCGCCACAGTGGATCTATCAGGGACTACATTGACCCTGACCTATAATGAAGCGCTTGATCCATTACATCCACCAGTTGCAGGCGACTTTGCAGTGACTGCAGATGGTCAGCTTGTCCCTGTAACAGGTGTTGCGGTGGTGGGCAATAACGTGGTGTTAACCTTGGGTGCACCAGTGACTTTAGGTCAAGCGGTGACGGTGGGTTATACCGATCCAACCACGGCTAATGATCCAAATGCGATTCAAGATGCAGCAGGCAATGATGCAGCAAGCTTGCCAGCAACAGCGGTAGACAATGGTTCGATTATTCCAGGTGGCGATACTACAGCACCGACCTTTGTCAGCGCGACAGTGGATCTATCGGGTACTACATTGACCCTGACCTATAATGAAGCGCTTGATCCATTACATCCGCCAGTTGCAGGCGACTTTGCAGTGACTGCAGATGGTCAGCTTGTCCCTGTAACAGGTGTTGCGGTGGTAGGCAATAACGTGGTGTTAACCTTGGGTGCACCAGTGACTTTAGGTCAAGCGGTGACGGTGGGTTATACCGATCCAACCACGGCTAATGATCCAAATGCGATTCAAGATGCAGCAGGCAATGATGCAGCAAGCTTGCCAGCAACAGCGGTAGACAATGGTTCGATTATTCCTGGTGGTGATACCACAGCGCCTACATTTGTCAGCGCGACAGTGGATCTATCAGGGACTACATTGACCCTAACCTATAATGAAGCGCTTGATCCATTACATCCACCAGTTGCAGGCGACTTCGCAGTGACTGCAGATGGTCAGCTTGTGGCTGTCACCGGTGTTGCGGTGGTGGGCAATAACGTGGTGTTAACCTTGGGTGCACCAGTGACTTTAGGTCAAGCGGTGACGGTGGGTTATACCGATCCAACCACGGCTAATGATCCAAATGCGATCCAAGATGCAGCTGGCAATGATGCAGCAACGCTTCCACCGACTGCGGTAGACAATGGTTCGATTATTCCTGGTGGCGATACTACAGCACCGACCTTTGTCAGCGCGACAGTGGATCTATCGGGTACTACATTGACCCTAACCTATAATGAAGCGCTTGATCCATTACATCCACCAGTTGCAGGCGACTTCGCAGTGACTGCAGATGGTCAGCTTGTCCCTGTAACGGGTGTTGTGGTGGTGGGCAATAACGTGGTGTTAACCTTGGGTGCACCAGTGACTTTAGGTCAAGCGGTGACGGTGGGTTATACCGATCCAACCACGGCTAATGATCCAAATGCGATTCAAGATGCAGCTGGCAATGATGCAGCAACGCTTCCACCGACTGCGGTAGACAATGGTTCGATTATTCCTGGTGGCGATACTACAGCGCCTACATTTGTCAGTGCCACAGTGGATCTATCAGGGACTACATTGACCCTGACCTATAATGAAGCGCTTGATCCATTACATCCACCAGTTGCAGGCGACTTTGCAGTGACTGCAGATGGTCAGCTTGTCCCTGTAACAGGTGTTGCGGTAGTGGGCAATAACGTGGTGTTAACCTTGGGTGCACCAGTGACTTTAGGTCAAGCGGTGACGGTGGGTTATACCGATCCAACCACGGCTAATGATCCAAATGCGATTCAAGATGCAGCAGGCAATGATGCAGCAAGCTTGCCAGCAACAGCGGTAGACAATGGTTCGATTATTCCTGGTGGAGATACTACAGCGCCTACATTTGTCAGCGCGACAGTGGATCTATCAGGGACTACATTGACCCTGACCTATAATGAAGCGCTTGATCCATTACATCCACCAGTTGCAGGCGACTTTGCAGTGACTGCAGATGGTCAGCTTGTCCCTGTAACAGGTGTTGCGGTGGTGGGCAATAACGTGGTGTTAACCTTGGGTGCACCAGTGACTTTAGGTCAAGCGGTGACGGTGGGTTATACCGATCCAACCACGGCTAATGATCCAAATGCGATTCAAGATGCAGCAGGCAATGATGCAGCAAGCTTGCCAGCAACAGCGGTAGACAATGGTTCGATTATTCCTGGTGGTGATACCACAGCGCCTACATTTGTCAGCGCGACAGTGGATCTATCAGGGACTACATTGACCCTAACCTATAATGAAGCGCTTGATCCATTACATCCACCAGTTGCAGGCGACTTCGCAGTGACTGCAGATGGTCAGCTTGTCCCTGTAACGGGTGTTGTGGTGGTGGGCAATAACGTGGTGTTAACCTTGGGTGCACCAGTGACTTTAGGTCAAGCGGTGACGGTGGGTTATACCGATCCAACCACGGCTAATGATCCAAATGCGATCCAAGATGCAGCTGGCAATGATGCGGCAACGCTTCCACCGACAGCGGTAGACAATGGTTCGATTATTCCAGGTGGTGATACCACAGCGCCTACATTTGTCAGCGCGACAGTGGATCTATCAGGGACTACATTGACCCTGACCTATAATGAAGCGCTTGATCCATTACATCCACCAGTTGCAGGCGACTTCGCAGTGACTGCAGATGGTCAGCTTGTCCCTGTAACAGGTGTTGCGGTGGTGGGCAATAACGTGGTGTTAACCTTGGGTGCACCAGTGACTTTAGGTCAAGCGGTGACGGTGGGTTATACCGATCCAACCACGGCTAATGATCCAAATGCGATCCAAGATGCAGCTGGCAATGATGCGGCAACACTTCCACCGACAGCGGTAGACAATGGTTCGATTATTCCTGGTGGCGATACCACAGCACCGACCTTTGTCAGCGCCACAGTGGATCTATCAGGGACTACATTGACCCTGACCTATAATGAAGCGCTTGATCCATTACATCCACCAGTTGCAGGCGACTTTGCAGTGACTGCGGATGGTCAGCTTGTCCCTGTAACGGGTGTTGCGGTAGTGGGCAATAACGTGGTGTTAACCTTGGGTGCACCAGTGACTTTAGGTCAAGCGGTGACGGTGGGTTATACCGATCCAACCACGGCTAATGATCCAAATGCGATCCAAGATGCAGCTGGCAATGATGCGGCAACGCTTCCACCGACTGCGGTAGACAATGGTTCGATTATTCCAGGTGGCGATACTACAGCGCCTACATTTGTCAGCGCGACAGTGGATCTATCAGGGACTACATTGACCCTGACCTATAATGAAGCGCTTGATCCATTACATCCACCAGTTGCAGGCGACTTTGCAGTGACTGCAGATGGTCAGCTTGTCCCTGTAACAGGTGTTGCGGTGGTGGGCAATAACGTGGTGTTAACCTTGGGTGCACCAGTGACTTTAGGTCAAGCGGTGACGGTGGGTTATACCGATCCAACCACGGCTAATGATCCAAATGCGATTCAAGATGCAGCAGGCAATGATGCGGCAACGCTTCCACCGACTGCGGTAGACAATGGTTCGATTATTCCTGGTGGCGATACTACAGCGCCTACATTTGTCAGCGCGACAGTGGATCTATCAGGGACTACATTGACCCTGACCTATAATGAAGCGCTTGATCCATTACATCCACCAGTTGCAGGCGACTTTGCAGTGACTGCAGATGGTCAGCTTGTCCCTGTAACAGGTGTTGCGGTGGTGGGCAATAACGTGGTGTTAACCTTGGGTGCACCAGTGACTTTAGGTCAAGCGGTGACGGTGGGTTATACCGATCCAACCACGGCTAATGATCCAAATGCGATTCAAGATGCAGCAGGCAATGATGCAGCAACACTTCCACCGACAGCGGTAGACAATGGTTCGATTATTCCTGGTGGTGATACCACAGCGCCTACATTTGTCAGTGCGACAGTGGATCTATCAGGGACTACATTGACCCTGACCTATAATGAAGCGCTTGATCCATTACATCCACCAGTTGCAGGCGACTTCGCAGTGACTGCAGATGGTCAGCTTGTCCCTGTAACAGGTGTTGCGGTGGTGGGCAATAACGTGGTGTTAACCTTGGGTGCACCAGTGACTTTAGGTCAAGCGGTGACGGTGGGTTATACCGATCCAACCACGGCTAATGATCCAAATGCGATCCAAGATGCAGCTGGCAATGATGCGGCAACACTTCCACCGACAGCGGTAGACAATGGTTCGATTATTCCTGGTGGCGATACCACAGCACCGACCTTTGTCAGCGCCACAGTGGATCTATCAGGGACTACATTGACCCTGACCTATAATGAAGCGCTTGATCCATTACATCCACCAGTTGCAGGCGACTTTGCAGTGACTGCAGATGGTCAGCTTGTCCCTGTAACAGGTGTTGCGGTGGTGGGCAATAACGTGGTGTTAACCTTGGGTGCACCAGTGACTTTAGGTCAAGCGGTGACGGTGGGTTATACCGATCCAACCACGGCTAATGATCCAAATGCGATCCAAGATGCAGCTGGCAATGATGCGGCAACACTTCCAGCAACAGCGGTAGACAATGGTTCAGTTGTTCTTCCGCCACTTAATGCTGTGAATGATGAGTTTGCATTAAATCTAGGTCAAGAAGTTCGTGAAAACCGTACAGAAGTTGCGGGTTCAGATATCGCAGTTGTTGATCTCTTAGGGAATAATGCTACTGGTCTAGATTTCTCAATTCCACAAACGACAGGAAGTGCAGGTAAGGCAACGACTGGTAATATTTCGGTCACAGTTTCGCAACAAGACCTGATTTCGGTCGGTGAGGCTGTTCAGATTGTTATTTATCAGCAAACCGCCAATGGACCAGTGGAGGTTGCACGTGGTAGTAGCCAAGGTGGAATTGTCACAGTTGGTGGTATTGGAATCATTGGTGTCGTGAATAGTAACGACTCAATTAAACTTGATTTCACTAATTTACCTGAAGGTAATTATACAGTTGCAGTTAAAGCAGATGATAGTGCTCTAACGACGTTACTCAAAGATGTTGCTATTAGTGACCTTGGAGGCGAAGGAGAAATTCTGGGGGCTTCAAATGCAGCAGCTATCGGAGTAGCAATTAATGCAGTACTTGGCCCAGTATTGGGTGCTCCAATTCTCGCTTTAGTCAATACAATCTTAATCCCTGTTAATACAATCGGTTTACCACTTTCAAGTGTAGTGAACCAGTTACTAGATGTATTACCAATTGGAGTCATTGATTATATTGTTAATGCTGCGGTTGCTCCTTTATTATCAAACTTATTAACGATTTATGAAAAAACAAATATTAGCGTAACGGGAACTGAAGAAGTTTTTGCTAACTATGCATTAACAGGCAATGTTTTTGCTGATAATGGCAATGGACAAGATGTAGTCAGTGGTGGTTCGATCATTGAAATAGACGGTGCGTCTGTTACACCAGGTACTGTTACGATTCAAGGAGAGTATGGAAGCCTTGAAATTAATACTCTAACAGGAGCCTTTACCTATACGGTGACAGCCGGAGAAGCAGCTCTTGGAAAAACTGAAATATTTGATTATAAGCTGTCGAATGGAACAACATCTGACACAGCTCAAATCATTATTAATATTGCAGGAACGCCAGCAGACCCAGGTGAATTAACACCACCAGATCATGTTGATCAGGTTGTTGCTCATGATGACCTTGCAACTGTTAAAAATTATCATGAATCCGCGGGTGATGATGTTGGTGTACATGGTCGAGCTTCACAATTATTGGGTGTAAATTTACTCGGATTAAATATCTCTTTAGGTAATACAGTACCATTTAATTTTGAAGTTGAAGAAAACAGCACGTCAAGTATTCATGTCAATGTAAGCGGTAGTGTTGTAAGTGCTGCGATAGGCGGTCTTATTGGTGCTTTATTAGGTACGGCAGATAAGTTTTTCAATGCTGTACTTGAACGTCAATATGTGGATGAAAATGGTGTAATACAAAAAGAACACTTCATCGTGGAGGATGCTGTAAAGCTAACGCCACCTGGATTGTTGGGCATTATCTTTAATTATTCTGGTCAGATTAATTTAGATAATTTGCCACCAGGCGTTTATACCATCGCACTGCAAGAGAAACCAACGGATTCTGGTTTATTACAACAAATCTTGAATTTATTGGATTCGACAGCATCTGCACAGTTATTTGGTGGTGTTGAATTAACCATGCAAGACCAAACCAATAAATATTTAGGTTCAAGTACCATAGAAGGAAATGTAATTACAAGTGTGGATGGTGCAGATGAAGTAAATACAACAACATTTGTCACTAAAGTGGCCAATGAAGTGGGGGATCCTGCAGTCACATTATCAGGTGCAAACACGGTTGTGGTTGGTGCTTACGGAACACTTTATATTTCTCCAAACGGACATTATAAATATGTAAGTAATGGTAATCCTGCTGATATTGGTAAGGTAGATACATTTACCTATACGATCAGGGACTTTAATGGTAGTGAAGCCTCTGCGCATTTGAATATCCGTATCGATGGTGATAACTCTGGCGTGGTTTGGGATAATACAAATCCTCAAAATGATGTTTCTCTTCCAGCCCCAATCATTCTAGACAATGCAGAGCATGTCGCTATCGGTGCTGTAACGAATGTGGTGCAAACAGTAAGTGCAGCTAATCAAGGTACATTTAATGTTACAGCTGGTATATTTGGTTTAGGTGGTAGTGGTACTTATACTGCGACAACATTTGATATTGCGAATACTGATACTGCAAAAGTACAAATTAAAGTTAATGTGCCAGCACTTTCAATTTCTGTATTGCCAACCTTTGTTTTAACAATCAAGAATGCAAGTGGTGTAATCGTCGGTACAAAAACAGGTACACCTTTACTCAATGCACTTGGAAGTTCATTAACTGTAGATATTGATAATTTACCACCAGGTAAATATACAATCGAAGCATCTGCATCAGGTAATACAGGTCTTGGATTTACTGCTACAGTGAGCTTAGCGCAAGATATTACTCACTATAATGAAATTGGCCCAGTAACCGCAGCTCCAATTATTGGCAACATGTTGACAGATGATACTTATAATCCATCTTATGCAAAATTCAGTATTGATACGGGGAGTGGCCACTTTGTTGAAGTGGGATATAACGGCGTAACTGTACAAGGTGAATATGGCAGTCTGTTTGTTAAAAGTGATGGAAGCTATGTGTATACACCGAGTGCAGGCGTAATTGGTCGTCAAGAAGTATTCGATTACAAACTCTCTGTTTTTGGTCAAGATCATATAGCATCTCTTACAGTAACTGTTGATGCAATAACGACTGGTGATGCTCTACGTAATACACTGATTAGTGGTGAACTGAATGATACCTTTACAGGTCATGCTGGTTCAGATGTACTTGTATATCATGTATTGGAAAGTGCAAGTGCAAGTGGTGGAAATGGTGTTGATCATTGGACAGACTTCCATTCTGGAAATGTGAACACTGATACGAATGCAGACATCATTGATATTTCTGATTTACTGATTGGTTTTAACAGTGCAAATATCACAGCTGATTTAACAGCATCGGCAAACTATTTGAAAAACTATCTTGGTGTAAGAGTTGATGGTAATAATGTCACACTCACCCTAGATCGTGATGGTGCAGGAACTACGTACACTGGCAAAACTGATTTACTCCAATTGGATAATTTGGCGCAATCAGGTGCTGCATTTAACGGCAAAACTGAAGATGATATCTTGAAACTCTTGCTTCAAAATCATCAGCTTGTCCTGTAATTTAGTGAGTGAATCGAAAAAACCCTAAGTTCGCTTAGGGTTTTTTATTGTCCAATGTATTTTAAAAGCACGTTATAATGGCAATATATTGAGTTTGAATGTTTTATTTTCATTATGGTTTATACACTTGTATCCGAAACGATTTTTGAGGAAGATATTAAAAAGAGTCGATTTCAAGCCATTGCAGCGTCTGTTGAAAATGAACAGCAAGTTAAAATGTTTCTGGAAAAACATTTAGATCTAACAACAACACATCAATGCTGGGCATGGAAAATAGGTCATAATGTTCGTTTTAATGACGATGGTGAACCTTCAGGTACAGCAGGTCGCCCGATCCTTGCGACCATTGAGGGCAATGATTTAACCAATGCAATTGTATTGGTCAATCGTTGGTATGGTGGCATCAAGTTGGGTACAGGTGGTTTAGTTCGTGCCTATGGTGGCTGTGCAGGGCAATGTTTGCTTTTGGCTGAAAAAATAGAACTGATTGAAAAGAAGAAAATTTATTTTCAATGCCAATTCAGCGAATGGTCAATTTTTCAGTATGAATTAAATACCCAAGGTATTGAATATACAGAACAATATACTGCTGATGGGGTTGAAGTTGAGGCATTATTACAAATACATCAAATTGATCCACTTAAGTTAAAAATTCAAGATGTAACGCGTGGGCGTGAGCAACTTAAATTGTTGGAAGACGCTGATGATTGAACAAGACCCATTATTAAAATATCGTGAACAACATAAGCATCGCTTAAATTATATGCCGTGGCTGTATTATTCACTTAAACCGAAAAATCGAGTTTGGGCGGAGCAGTGGCAGCAGCAGTATCAAGCGTATTTGATGGCAATGGAAACTGTTGAAATAGGTCAAAATTGTTTTATTTCACCATTAGCTCATATTTTTGCTGAGCCTGGTCGGAAAATTGTCATTGGGGATAATACTTTTATTGCAGCGGATTGTACCTTGCATGGACCGTTAGAGATTGGTAATGAAGTCGCGATCAATCATCATTGTATTTTGGATGGGGGCAAAGTCGGTATTAAATTGCATGATCAAGTCCGAATAGCTGCCTATTGTCATCTTTATGCTTTTGATCATGGGATGGATTTGAGTACTCCTGTTTATCAACAAGCTGTGACTTCCAAAGGCATTGAAATTGGTCAGGATGTTTGGCTGGGCGCGCATGTTGGTGTGAAAGATGGTGTAAAAATTGCTTCACATGCGGTGATTGGAATGAATAGTATGGTCACTAAAAATGTAGCTGAACGAGAAATTGTGGCTGGGAACCCAGCGCGTTTTATTCGTTATCGTGAATGAACGCACAGTTTGTACAAATACATAATTAAATTATGGAATTAATTACATAAAGTTGTCCAAACTTATAAAAACTTATGCTAATTTAAAATAATATAGACCCAAAGCTGTAAAGCTAAAGCGAGGTTAAAATGAACAGAGTAGTGGCTTGTATTGACTCTTCTCCGTGCATCAATGCATTGGCAGAAGCAGCCGCATGGATTGCTCAAAAAACTGGTCGTGAACTGGTTTTATTGCAAGTATTGGATTATTACCCTGCAAGTTATCATTTAGGGGAAATTAGTGGGGTAATTGGCTTTGAAAGTAATGCGATGTTACTTAAAGAGCTGGCTGAACTTGAACAAAAGCAAAGTGAGTTAGCACTGGATTACAGTAATAATTTACTCAAGCATATTTCTGAAATGATTCAAGAAAAATACAATATCACACCAATTCAAATTCAAGCCAAAGGTGATTTTCTCGAACAAAGCTTCAATGAATTGACTGAAGATGATATCGCTGTCATCGGTCGAGTGGGTGAGCGTTCAGCTGAGAAGAATAAAATATTGGGCAGTAATGTTGAAAACTTTATTCGTGGAACCAAAAGTACCGTATTAACTGTTGGACAAACATTTAAACCACCTACACGGTTTATTTTTGCTTATGAGCTTTCAGAAACATGTCAAAAAATGCTAAAACGTGTTGAAAAAAGTGATTTGCTTAAACTTTTACAATGCCATTTACTCTATGTCGGTGATCATCCTGAAATTCTCAATGAGCCTGCGCAACGTTTAAAAGATGCAGGTTTAGATGTGGTGGTAGAGTACCGTTATGGTGATGTTGCTGAAAATATTTTGGATTATCAAGATCAGCATCAAATTCAATTGATTGTTCTAGGTGCATTTAGTCATAGTAAAATTCATCAATTCTTTTTGGGTAGTGTAACGACCACTATTTTTAGAAACGCTGCAGTTCCATTGTTGGTCGCAAAATAAGTTTGATTTGAAGATAAAAGACAACGCGACCTGAGCAATCGACATTGAGTCAAATGGCCGATCAAACAGAAGAGATGAAATGCCACAAATAATATGATTTGTGGCATTTTTTTTGATTAAAAAATTTGATAAAAATATTGCATTTTGAAATGCAAGCACTTTTTCATGAACCATGAATTTAACTGGTTGAAAATTAATCGACGATTAAAAGTATTTTATTTTCATGGGTTTATTAAAGCATTATTGAGTTATCCACAATTCTACAAACAAGTTCAGGGGATAACTCTAAGGAGAATGATTGAAGCTAAGCTGGACTTGTTAAAATTTTAGCTATAAAAAAACTGCTATCTAAATAGCAGCTTTAAAAATTAAATCAGCATGTTTTATTTTACAATTGCAATGGCAAAACCATCATGCCCTTTGCTACCTACAGTTTGCAAAGCTGTACATGACAGAATTTTAGGATGGTTTTGCATGGCTTTATACATGTCACGGATCCCTTCAATACTTGGTTTGATGTTGTCTGGGTCAAGAATGTCACCAGCACGAATAACGTTGTCCAAAACAATCACTGTACCTGAATGCGACAGGTTTAAGCTTAATTCTAAATATTCAGGATAGCTTTGTTTATCAGCATCGACAAAAATAAAGTCAAAAGGTTCTGTAGCTTCAGGCAACGCTTTTAAAATATCAGCTGCACGACCACACTTTAATTCAACGTTTTGTTTGAGCTTGGCCTGATCTATATTTTCTTGACCTAAAGCAGCATGCGTATCACGACCCTCAATCGTTAAAATATAGCCATCTTCAGGTAGCGCACGGGCTAACCACATGGTGCTATACGCTGCAAAAGTACCTAATTCTAAAACACGTTTGCACTTGTTCATTTGAATCAACATTTGCAATAACATGCCTTGATTTGCGGCAACAGCAAGGTGGTCTGGAAATCCTTTATCCTCAGTGTTTTTTAATGTTTGTATGAGGATTGGATCTTCAGGAATTAAATGTGATTCGATATAGGCATCGATGTCTGACCACATTTGTTGCATGTTATACCACCTAATTGGAGTCACTTCATTTATGTAATGTGCATTTTAATCTTTTAATCGAAGAGTGCAATTTTAATAGAAACTTTTGAGTTAAATTTAATCAACTGGAAAAAATATAAATATATAGAGCGATACATTCAGGTTTTATTGTTTTAAAGAAGCCTGATCAACTTCTATAAAACATGGTGATGAAACTGATTTATGCGGCGAATAATGGGCTAAATCCAATTTTCCTTAATAAACGGCGATACATACTTGAACTGCGATCAGCAGGGAAGTGCGCCTCAATGGATAAATCTAAAGGTAGATATTCTGGTTTTTGTGTCTCAACGATCAAACGGTCTTCTTCAAAGATTGTAAGGTTGTATTCATAAGCATCTTCTATTGGTAAATCTTGATCATAGTTACGACAAATGGGGGCAAATAATCGAGTACTACGTGCTGTCATGGGCGAGGCAGCATTCATAATGACCTGTTTCGCTTGATTGGGGAAATGAATGGTTAATGTTGCGGTAAAAGGTAAATGAATTTCAAAATGGCGTAACCATTGAAAATCCGCTTGTCCTAATTGATCTAGACCAATTGGGTAACGACCCACACTACTGATATAATCAGCACTAAAACCATAGTCTGTTTCTTGTGTGGTGTAATCAGGCACTTCAGTATTTTCTGGATCACCAAAAGTTTCTGGATGTACCCATGCAAAATGAGCAACATCGATAAAGCCTTCCAATTGTCGACCAGCAAAGCATTTTAAATCGACTTGAGGACAAACCAGTTGTTGGTACGTGGTCTCATCCCAATGCGGCATGTTTGGAATATTGGCTATATCCTGTTTTTTTGCTAAAAGTGAACACCAGATTAATCCATAACGTTCAACAGCAGCATAGGTTTTTAGGTGGAAACGGTCCGAAATTTTATGATTCGGGTGTGCAGGTATACGATTACATTTTCCATTTTCACCAAAGCGTAAACCATGATAACGGCAAACGATACCTTGACCATCATTTGTTCCGATGCTTAAAGGAACACCGCGATGTGGGCAGGCATCTTTGGCAACAATGATTTCAGTATCTATTTTATAAATGACCAATGGCATATCCAGCAACATGGTTCCGAGTGGTTGCTCAGTAATATCTCTTGCTAATGCAATTGGATACCAATATTGGGCTAAGAGCTGCCAGTCATGTTCGGAGAAACTCATATGAACGGGGAGGTCTGGGTTAAAGTTGTTCAGTGTTTTGCTATTCATATTCAAATCTTTTAGGGAATGCTCATTTGAATATAAAACAATGCTGTGTTCTTTGAAATTTCAATTATTGTGTGGAATGATTAAGAAAAATAGAACACTTGATTGCATAGTAGGCATGCGCAGTGGTGGTCTTTTAGATCTGCTTAGCTGTAATAATCTTTTAACATTTTTCCAAAATTTAATAAAAATGAGCTGACTACAATAAGTGCAATGGAGAAACTACTGCAAAAGAAAATAATTTTTTGATAATTTAACCTGCAACTATTCATTAAAGGCAAATAGTAGACCTGATACATTGAACGTAAGGTTTGCATGGTTAATATAAATAAACTGATGAAGCTAAAACTAATGACAATATTTTGGATCAGATTGTATTGGCTAATTTGTGCCAATAAAAAGTAAATAATCCAACAACTCATATAGATAATAAACGTGATCATGCTGGCTGAGGCTACCATTTTTAGAAAAGTTTCATGCCATTCTTTACGATTTAATCTGATCATTTAAATTGCTCTTTTTTATTTATTTTAAGGGTTTTTAGATGAGAAAATAAGGCTATCACGACATAGAGTGTCGCTTGAAATGGGTAAACCTTAATACAGCTTTTGTGACATACACATGAAATATTACAATTTGAATTGTAATATCCTCAAATTTAAAAAATAGAACACAGTTGTTTACATATTGAATTTAAAAGATTTTTAATAAAATCAAATGTGAATTATCAAATATCATAAAAGCGTCATAAAGCTGTAACTTATTTGTCATATTTTAAAATCAAAATGCAGTTATCCGAAAAGTACGACACAACAAGAAGTGGTGTACTTCAAAATAGCAGTTTATTTAAGAGAGAAAAGAATGCGCATTAATCACATCGCACTTGCATTAGCAGTTTCAGGGGCAGCAGTAGCAGCAAACGCTCGTGATACCATCCAAATCGCTGGTTCTTCTACTGTACTTCCTTATGCGAGTATTGTTGCTGAAGAATTTGGTAATACTTTCCCTCAATTTAAAGCACCTGTAGTTGGCTCAGGCGGTAGTTCTGCTGGTCTTAAACAGTTCTGTTCAGGTGTAGGCGATAACACAATTGATATCGCAAATGCTTCACGTAAAATTAAAGATACTGAAATTGCAGCATGTAAAAAAGCTGGCGTAAATAAAATCCAAGAAATAAAAATCGGTTATGACGGTATCGTTTTTGCTTCAAATGCAAGCAAAGCAGCTTATAAATTACGTCCACAACATGTATTTGCAGCCCTAGCAGCTGAATTACCATCAAATGGTAAATTGGTACCAAACCCATATACACGTTGGAACCAAATTGATAAATCGCTTCCAAATGAGCCAATTACTTTAGTTGTTCCAGCTTCTAACCACGGTACACGTGAAGTGTTCCAAGAGAAAATGGTTGAAGCGGGTTGCGAAACTTACGATTACTTCAAAAAGTTAGACAAAGATGCACAGAAAAAAGCATGTTCTAACTTCCGTAAAGACGGTAAAGTAATTGAAATTGCTGGTGATTATACTGAAACTCTAGCACGTTTAAAAACATCTCCAAGTGCGGTAGGTGTATTTGGCTTAGGTTTCTATGACCAAAACAAAGATAAATTACGTGTTGCGACAGTGAACAACGTTGTTCCTTCTGAGCAAACTGTACTAAATGGTACTTACCCTGTATCTCGTCCTTTATACTTCTATGTTAAAGGTGAGCATTTACAGTCAATCAAAGGCTTAAAAGAATATACTGAATACTTCCTTAACAAGAAAGTATCTGGTAAAGGTTCTAAGCTAGACAAAGCTGGTTTGATTTCATTGTCTGACGCTGAACGTGCAAAAGTATTGGCTGGTTTTAAAGCTGGTAAATAATAAAACTGCAATAATGGAGCTGATGGTGGGTGACTACCATCGGCTTTCCTTGCTAAGTAGAGTTTTTTCAAATCATTAAAATTGAAAAAACGGTGGAGAATACATGAATCTGCTACTCATTGGCGTGTTATTGGCTTTAATCGCTATCGCATATCAAATCGGGCTACGAAAAAGCCGAAGCCTAGCAGGTAAGGGAAATAACACTGCAATTTTACATTCACGTCCTGGCTATTATGGCTCTTTGGTGGCGTTGTGGTGTGGAATCCCAGCTTTTTTAATTTTGATTGTTTGGAACTTGGTAGAACCAAGTGTTTTACAACATCTAATTTTAAAAAATGTTCCAGCAAATATTGCTTCATCGCTAGATACAGCTGGGGTAGATGTACTGGTAGATCGTATTAAAGCAATTGCCTCTGGCTTTGGTGTGACAGATACGCCAGCAGCTTATGAGGTTGCAGCTGCAGAACAACTCTCAAAATTTGAAAGAATTGGCTCGTTTGCAAAGTTTGCTGTGGTAACTTGTGCAGCGATCCTTGGATTGATTTGGGCAAGAAAAAGAATTAGTCAACAATTTCGTGCACGTAACGAAGTTGAAAAAACCATTAACGTTGTTTTGATCCTGTGTTCAGGTGTTGCGATTCTCACGACTGTGGGTATTGTGATGTCGATGTTCAGTGAGGCGATGCACTTTTTCCAGTTTGTAAGTCCAATCGACTTCTTCTTTGGTACAGAGTGGAATCCTGGCTTTAGTACTTCAGGCAATGCTGAAGGAAGTTATGGTTTATTACCATTACTGTGGGGAACACTCATGGTCAGTGGTATTGCACTACTGGTTGCTGTTCCACTGGGTTTAATGATTGCAATTTATCTTGCTGAATATGCTTCACCTCGATTCCGTTCATGGGCAAAGCCGACAATTGAAGTTTTAGCGGGTATTCCGACCATTGTTTATGGTGTTTTTGCCATGATGGTGATTGGCCCAATCTTCAAATCTATTGGTGATTCAATTGGTGTCGAAGTTAATGCGACCAGTGCATTAACAGCAGGTTTTGCAATGGGTATTATGATTATCCCATTCGTATCTTCTTTGTCAGATGACATTATCACTCAAGTGCCACGCGCCTTACGTGATGGTTCTTTAGGTTTAGGTGCGACCAAATCTGAAACCATTCGTCAAGTGGTTCTTCCAGCTGCCTTACCAGGTATTACGGGTGCATTCTTACTTGCAGTATCTCGTGCAGTCGGTGAAACCATGATTGTGGTACTTGCTGCTGGTAATAGTCCATTGTTACATATCAATCCACTTGAAGCTGTTTCAACAGTTACTGTAACGATTGTAAAACAATTAACAGGTGACACAGACTTTGCAAGTCCGCAGGCATTGGTTGCGTTTGCGCTGGGTTTAACTTTATTTACCATTACATTGTGTTTAAACATTGTCGCACTTTATATTGTGCGTAAATATCGTGAGCAATACGAATGAGTACATCAAATACATCTCCTGTGGATCAAAATGTATTTGATCCTCAAGCTGCCGCTGAGTTGCGAGAAAAACGTAAAGCTAAAATCGCCAGCTCATTGTCAAAACGCCATCGTAAAGAAAAGACCTTCCGTTTTGCTGGTTTTTCAGCAGTGATTATTGGTTTGGCATTTGTTGCAATTTTATTTGGAAGTATCTTATACAAAGGGTTGCCAGCATTTTGGCAAGCAAGTATGACTGTACCTGTGTATTTTGATCCAAGTATGATTGATGCTGGACCAAAACCGACACAAAAAGTGGGCGAATCTCCTGCTGTATTTCAAGAGCGTTATGTCGACTGGCAAACTAAAATGGGTATGGTCGATTGGGATGCATTGATTGTAAATGCAATCATTGCAAAAGACCCTGCACTCGAAAGTCGTCGTGATGATCTTTCAAGTATTTACACCAGTTCAGAAGCATATCGTATCCGTGATATGATGTTTAAAGACCCAGCATTGATTGGTAAAACGGTAGAACTTAATTTCCTTGCTGATGCCAATATTGATGTGTGGTTGGCTGGTCATATCGATCGTTCATTGCCTGATGAGCAGCAACAACTTAGTCCAGAAGTACGTAAACTTTCTGATGACTTGGCTGCGAAAGGGATTATTAACCGTACTTTTAACACGCAAATGTTCACCAACCCAGATTCACGCAGCTCACCAGCAACAGCAGGTTTGGCTGGTGCATTTATGGGTTCATTGTTCATGATGTTAATTGTGATCGCGATTTCTATTCCATTGGGTGTAGCAAGTGCGATTTATCTAGAAGAGTTTGCACCGAAAAACTTTATTACTGACATCATTGAAGTCAATATCAATAACCTTGCAGCAGTTCCATCGATTGTATTTGGTTTATTGGGTGCTGCTATCTTTATTGGTTGGATGCATTTACCTATATCCGCACCTTTGGTTGGTGGTTTGGTCTTAAGTTTAATGACTTTGCCTACAGTAATTATTACCACACGTGCTTCATTGAAAGCAGTACCACCATCAATTCGCCAAGCGGCGTTAGGTATTGGTGCTTCTCGTTTACAAACAGTATTCCACCATGTATTGCCTTTGGCTCTACCGGGGATTATGACAGGTGCGATTATTGGTATTGCTCATGCATTGGGTGAAACCGCACCATTACTATTAATTGGTATGAGCGCTTTCGTTGCAAATATTCCAGTATCTCCATTAGATCAATCTACGGCTTTACCTGTTCAAGTTTACTTATGGCAAGGTAATGAATTACGTAACTTCTTCGAAGGGCGTACGGCTGCAGCCATCATTGTGTTATTGGCACTTATGGTTGGTTTAAACAGCTTTGCAATTTGGTTACGTAAGAAATTTGAAGTTCGCTGGTAAAAGAGGGCAGAATAGAGATGAATACTGTAGAAACTAAAAATTCCTTAAGACAGGATACAACCGTGAATTCTGAACAATCTCAATTTACATCGACTGATAGTAAGCAAAAGCAAGCAAGCACTTCTTTTGTCTCCCAGTTTGAGTCTTCGACACCGAAGAAAGAAAAAAATACAACTGTGAAACTTAGTGCTGAAGACGTGCATGTTTACTATGGTGACGCAGAAGCGATTAAGGGTATTGATCTTCAAGTTTATGAAAATGAAGTGATTGCATTTATTGGACCATCAGGTTGTGGTAAATCAACATTTCTACGTACCTTGAACCGTATGAATGATACGATTGATACTTGCCGTGTAACAGGTAAAGTGCGCTTAGACAACCAAGACATTTATGATCCAAATCTAGATGTTGTGTTGCTTCGTGCTCAAGTTGGAATGGTATTTCAAAAACCAAACCCGTTCCCTAAATCAATTTTTGATAATGTTGCTTATGGGCCTAAACTGCATGGTTTGGCCAAAGATAAGTATGATTTAGAAGAGATTGTTGAAAACAGCTTGCGTAAAGCAGGTTTGTGGGATGAAGTAAAAGATCGTTTAAGTCAGCCTGGTACAGGTCTTTCAGGTGGTCAGCAACAACGTTTGTGTATTGCACGTACGATTGCGGTAAGCCCTGAAGTGATTTTAATGGATGAACCATGTTCTGCACTCGATCCAATTGCAACAGCAAAAGTTGAGGAATTAATCTCTGAGCTTTCTACGCAATATACAATCGCAATTGTAACCCACTCCATGCAACAAGCAGCGCGTGTTTCTGATCGTACAGCATACTTCCATTTAGGTGACTTAATCGAAGTTAACTCTACAGAGAAAGTCTTTACTCAACCAGATCACCAATTGACTGAAGCTTATATTACCGGCCGTTTCGGTTAATTCGAGTACTGATTAAGTCAAGTTTAGATGTGAAATTAAAGGGCCGAAAGGCTCTTTTTTTATAGATACAGTATATAAACCTCTGATGCAGTGAATTAAATTGATGAGAATGGTGGATCAAAAACAATTAAAAATTTAAGCTCTAAAATAATGAATGGATCGTCTAAACCTATTCATTGATGAGTACTGAAATAGGGGGGAATACGGTTTTCGTTAAGTCTTTTGAATGAAGTATTTTTGTTTAAGTATGGTATTGTCTGAATAAAACCAATCTATTGAGAATGGGTAAATTAGACAAATGCTTTTAAGAAACACATCATTTTAAACTTTGTGCATTAAATATATTTTTCAGTTAGTGCTTTATTTTATATGCGAATAGCAGTTGATTGTTGTTTGTAATTTTCTGATCTACTCATAGTTGCTTTATATAAAAAAGGAGCTCAAAAGCTCCTTCTTATTACAAATATTGCTTATAGGATATTTTTAATCGATTGGATCTTCACGATGTTGTTCAACAGCTTTAGCATCATAGTGTGCTTTACTTGGATGAGAGAATGCAGCAGCCAGTTTATCTTTATCTAAAGCATTGTCCCAACGTGCCACAACAATCGTCGCACATGCATTACCGACTAAATTGGTCAGTGCACGGCATTCAGACATAAAGCGGTCAATACCTAGAATTAGAGCCATACCTGCAACAGGAACTGCTGGAACAACAGACAATGTTGCTGCTAAGGTAATAAATCCGGCACCTGTAACACCCGCAGCACCTTTAGAGCTGAGCATTGCAACAAGCAACAATAAGATTTGGTCTTGAATACTCAAATCGATATTACATGCTTGTGCAATAAAGAGCGCCGCCATCGTCATATAGATGTTGGTACCGTCTAGGTTAAATGAATAACCAGTAGGAATAACCAAGCCAACCACAGATTTTTCGCAGCCTGCTTTTTCCATTTTACGCATCAAGGATGGAAGTGCGGCTTCAGATGAACTGGTCCCTAAAACTAACCATAATTCATCTTTGATATAGCGAATTAGATCTGTAATTCTAAATCCATTATAACGTGCCACTGCACCCAAAATAACCAGAATAAAGAGTAAGGCAGTGATATAGAATGTCATAATTAAAAGTAAAAGATTTCCAATACTTTCAATACCATACTTACCAATTGTAAATGCCATTGCACCAAAAGCACCAATCGGAGCAAATTTCATCAGCATTCCAACTAAATGGAATACGGGTGCTGTAAGATTGTTTAAGAAGTCTACAATCGGTTGACCTTTTTCGCCTACCGCAGCCAAGGACAAACCAAATAATACAGCAACAAATAGAACTTGCAGGATGTCGCCACTTGTTAATGGACTGACAATGGTTGTCGGAAGAATATTCAGTAAGAAATCGACAATCGAAGCATCATGTGCTTTTTCAGCGTACTCAACAACTTTCTCTGATTTCAATGATGTAGGGTCAATATTTAAACCTTGTCCTGGTTTAATAATATTGGCAACGATCATCCCGACGATTAATGCGAGTGTGGAGAATGTTAGGAAATAAAGCATCGCTTTACCCGTTACTCGTCCTACAGTTCCCATATGTTTCATGCCTGATATTCCAGTGACAACCGTCAAGAAAATAACAGGTGCAATAATCATTTTGACCAGTTTAATAAATGCATCACCTAACGGCTTTAAACTTGCACCAATATCTGGCCAAAAGTGTCCAAGAAGCATACCAAGTACAATGGCAAAAATAACTTGAACATAGAGGATTTGATAAAACTTTTGTTTTTTAGGGGGTAGGTGTTCATCGTGTGAGGAGATATCCATACTCAATCCTTATCCTTGATGTTGATAAAATTAAACATTTTTTAAAGAAATGACATAAAAATGTTCATAAATTTACAAAATGTAATTATTGTTTTTAACGTGTTGATTTTAAATAGTTTAATCAAAATAACAAATATGTTATTTAGATAAAAAGAGCTGGTAAATAACCTAATATAAAAAATCAAAATGTGTGATATATGTTTATTTGTATTATCTGTTTGATATAAACATGTCTATGTTTTTTTGTGTGAATTTGTCATAAGAAAAGCCAGCAAAAGTTCTACCAAGTGGCATTTACGTTTTTTTCGAGTTAAAGTCGCTGAATATGCTGAAATCAGCAATGCTTAACTTAGATATAAAAACTATTAATAAAATCTTAATCTATTCAAAACGCGTATCTTTACTCGAATTTTCATGCGTTTTTAAGTATAAAAAAAAGCTATATATTTCATAACTAAAATTTAGTTATTGTTGTCTGTTATAAAGTGTGTAGACAAAGCTTTTTATCATGCATCAAGTCGAAGTGGACTGGGCTTTGTCGAATTTTTCAAAAAGTGTATTGAAATTTAACTGATCCGTCCGCATCTTATTAGAAAAGCATTTCCTTAAATATTAGAGATTATAAATTCTATGTTATTTCATTTACCCAAAGTACCCGCAGAAATTCGTATCAGTCATTTAAATGCCCGAATTAATGAGCAAAGAAAAAGAATTGCTCAATCTACTGCATCGAAATTGGAACTGTTTCAACTGACTCAACAGTTTGTAAAAGAAGCACGTGTACGTAAAAAAAATAATCAAAAAATCTATGTCTTAGATTTTAAAGGAGATGTACAGGCTTCAGCTGTAGAAAATTTAAGAGAAGAAATTACATTAATTCTTGCGACAGCAAAAGCAGGGCGTGATCGTGTCATTGTTCGTTTAGAAAGCCCGGGTGGTATGGTGCATGGTTATGGTCTTGCAGCTGCACAATTGGTTCGTTTACGCGATGCAGGCTTTAATCTGACGATTTGTGTGGATAAAGTGGCCGCGAGTGGCGGTTATATGATGGCGTGTATCGCAAGTGAAATCGTCTCTGCACCATTTGCTGTGGTTGGTTCGATTGGTGTTGTTGCGCAAGTCCCTAATTTTAATCGACTGTTAAAAGAACATCATGTTGATTTTGAGCTATATACCGCAGGTCAGTTTAAACGTACTGTGACGATGTTTGGTGAAAACACCCCAGAAGGTAAAGCAAAATTTGAAGAAGAGTTACAACAAACGCATCAATTATTTAAGCATTTTGTTGAAAAATATCGTCCGCAACTCAATGTCGAAAAAGTTGCAACAGGTGAACACTGGTATGGTGAAGATGCGCGCAATTTAAATTTAGTGGATAAATTGCAAACTTCAGATGAATACTTGCTGAGCTTATTGCCACAACATGACGTATATGTGATTCAAACACGTCGTAAGCCAACACTTGGCGAAAAGTTAGGTTTACAAGCTGCACAAATGGCAGATGCCTTAATCCCATCCGTTGTGAATAAATTGATGAGTGAGATCACCAAGCTAAATTCTTCTTTACCGATGTTTAAAGACGATAAATTCTAAGTTTTGATTATTCATTGACAACCTAAGGAGTAATTGGCGAAAGCTGATTACTCTTTTTTTATGGAAAAGTCTTTTCTTTATTCGCAAAAATGCTCAGAAAAAATGACCTCATGTGGTCATGACAAGTCCGTAAAAAATGATTAGCATGCTAGGGATCATAAAATCAAAAACTCAGATTGAAAGGAATACAAGACATGTTGGCATATGATGCAGATTTAGAACTTTTTCGTGATAACTTTAAACGTTTTATGAGTGAACACGTTGCTCCATTTTATGAGCAATGGGAAAAAGAAGGTTTAATGCCACGTTCAGTATGGTCATTATTGGGTGAAAATGGTTATCTTTGTGTGGATGTGCCTGAAGCGTATGGTGGTTATGGCGTTCCAACTGAATATTCATTGATGTTGGTTGAAGAGTCTGCGCGTGCAGGCTATGGTGCATTGTCTACCGCGATTTCATGTCATTCAGAAATTGCAGCTCCTTATATTTTGCATATTGCCAACGAAGAACAAAAACAATACTGGTTACCGAAAATGGTGTCAGGTGAAGTGGTGGGCGCAATTGGGATGACAGAACCGGGTGCGGGTTCAGACCTACAAGGGATGCGCAGTAGTGCAATTTTAAATGGTGACCATTATGTTTTGAATGGTTCTAAAACATTTATTTCCAATGGTCAACATGCAGATTTAGTGGTATTGGCAGCAAAAACTGACCCTCAAGCACGTGCAAAAGGTGTGTCACTTTTATTGGTTGATACACATCTAGATGGTTTTAAAAAGGGCACCAACCTCGATAAAATTGGTTTGCATTCTCAAGATACCTCAGAACTGTTCTTTGATAATGTTAAAGTTCCAGCAAATCAATTGTTAGGTAGCGCAGGTCAAGGTTTTGCCTATTTGATGCAGGAGTTACCTCGTGAACGTACTGCAATTGCAGCAACGGCACTTGGTGCAATTCGTGGTGCAATCGATATTACTACTCAGTATGTACAGGAACGTCAAGCGTTTGGTCAGAAAATTGGCAGCTTCCAAAATACTCGTTTTGTTTTGGCTCAAGCAAAAATTGATGAGTTGGCAACAGCAGCATTCTATAACCAAAATCTAGCTTTGTATAAACAAAGTAAATTGGATGTTGAAACAGCAGCGGCTTTAAAAAGTTTTAGTACGGATATGCAGATGAAAATCATCGACAGCTTGCTACAACTGTTTGGTGGTTATGGCTATATGACGGAATATCCAATTTCTCGTTTCTTTGTAGATGCACGTATTCAGCGTATTTATGGTGGTACAAATGAAATTATGAAAGAAATCGTGGCACGTGGCATCATTGGGCGATAATGCATATGTAACGATAATATAAATATAAGCTGTTCGTGTTTTTTATGGAACATGAACAGTTTTTTTATTTTGATGGGAATATATTGAGAAAAATCAAATAAATATATTGAAAAACAAACATTAAAAAGTAAAGATAGAGCAAACAACATTTAATCAAATACGTAGGTGTAGGTCTTGTTTGCTTGATTGGATTTGTACAATAATAAGTCAGTGGTAATGTGCTCATGCCTTATCTAAAAAATAGAATTGGCGAATGAAATAGATATAACAACGATAAGCTGTTTAAACTTTCGAGTGAAATTAAAATGATGGATCATGGAGTTTCTTTTCAAATTGAATCAACAGTCCAGCAGTATTTGGGTGTTGGTGGATGGCATTATGCTCTTATTTCCAAATTACAATCTGAAGAAATAAAAAAATACATTCATCAGAAACGAAGCTGGGGTGCTGTACCTATTACTGTCACACTGGGTAAAAGTATCTGGAAAACATCTATATTTCCTGACAAGCAATCAGAGGGCTATTTACTGCCACTTAAAGCAGAGATTCGCAAAAAAGAGAAGATATATTCAGGAGATCATATTTCTTTTTCGATTCTGTTATAGGTTTTAATGGTCAAGCTTTGAGTAGGTATATTTGACCACTAGTGAGGCTATATTGAATAAGTCAACTCATATTGCTGTAAAGCCCTTACAACGTGATTTTAGCTTAAACGTTTAAATCCATTGGTACAAACAATGATGAATAAATTAATCATTTCGCTTTTTGGATAAGCTTTTAAATTTTTATATTAGGCTTCAGCCGTAAATCCTTTTTAAAGCATAGATCAACATAAAAGCTTCGTCACTCTAGTCTTTTCCCAAAAGGGGAATGGGCTTTCAATACCCATATCACTCATGCAATATGATCATTTTGACTTATAAAAGAGATACAAAATTTCATAAATAAGGTTAAAATTAATAAACTAAGCGCTTAATACATTTAAACATTCATTGATAAAGATAGGTAACTCAAAAGTCGAGCGTGAAGAAATATATAAATTGTTGTCGTTTACCACTTCGCGATCAAAAACCACAGCGCCAGCGTCCTTAAGTTCTTTGAGGATATCTTCAATTGAGGTTAAGCGCCGTCCAATGGCAATTTGTGCATCGATAAGCAAATGGCTACTGTAACAACATAAAAAAATAGGTTTTTGCGCATTGGCAAAATTACGTAAAAAATCAATAAACCGTTCATCTTCTTTAAGATGATAAGGGGAATATCCACCCGGAATCATTAGCGCATCAAAATCCCGAACAGAGATTTCATCAATGCCTAAATCTATACTGACCGAAGATTTTCTTTGTTTGCTATACACAATATTCCCCGCAGACTTTTCAATATTGCGTACAGAGTGGCTTGCAGCTCGAAAAGCTTCAACGGGATGATGATATTCCGCATCTTCGAAATCATGGGTAATGAGAACAGCGATTTTTTTATTCATATTCTATGACTCGAAATGCGCTTATGCTTTTTATCATAGAGCGCAATGCTTAAAATTCTATAGCTGCTTTGTAATTCATTTTGTAGTCAGAAAAGTTATAAAGTGATGACATTTTATTCAATATATAAGTTGAAAGTGAAACATTGAAAAATGCACTATTGCCCAACAAATTAAACTGAACTATTGTTATACTGTCAGTGGTCTAAAACATAGACTTCTCGTAATTCTCGACTTTAAAGGGCGACATAACAATGATCAACGATGATCAAAAAACGACTTCTCTAGATCTTGCTCAAATCCGTGAAGATATTGACTCTGTAGATCAGCAAATCCAACAACTTATCAATCGCCGTGCAAAACTGGCGGAATCAGTTGCTAAAGCAAAATTTGCAGCAGAAGAGAATCCGTTATTTTATCGTCCTGAACGTGAAGCACAGGTTTTACGTCAAGTTATGGAGCGCAATGAAGGGCCATTGTCAGATCAAACCATGGCACGTTTATTCCGTGAAATTATGTCTGCATGTTTGGCACTGGAAGCACCACAAAGTATTGCATTTTTAGGTCCAGTCGGCACTTATACCCATTCTGCTGTATTAAAACATTTTGGTCAGGATGCTGTGGTTCGTCCACTACCAACGATCGATGAAGTGTTCCGTGAGGTTGAAGCGGGCAGTGCACATTATGGTTTAGTTCCAGTTGAGAACTCATCTGAAGGTGTGGTTAACCATACTTTAGACTGTTTTAAAGCATCGCATTTAAATGTGATTGGTGAAGTTGAATTGCGTATTCATCACCAATTCCTGATTTCTTCAAATACTCGTAAAGACAGTATTAAACAAATTTATGCACATCAACAAACACTTGCGCAATGTCGTAAGTGGTTGGATGCACATTATCCGGGTGTAGAACGTGTGGCTTTAAGCTCAAATGCGGAGGCTGCACGCCGTATTCGCAATGAATGGCATTCAGCAGCAATTGCATCTGATGTGGCTGCAAGTATCTACGACTTAGAAGTTCTCCACGGCAATATTGAAGATAACCCTGAAAATACGACACGATTCTTGGTAATCGGCCGTGAAAAAGTACCGCAAAGTGGCAATGATAAAACCTCATTACTGATTTCAGCACATGACCGTGCAGGGGCTTTATTGGAAATTCTTGCACCATTTGCAAAACACAACATTAGTTTGACCAGTATTGAAACCCGTCCGGCATTACCTGAAAAATGGGCTTATGTATTCTTTATTGATCTTGAAGGTCATGTGGAACAGGACAATGTTAAAGCGGCGATTGAAGATATTCGCCCACTGGTTAAAGAAGTACGTGTACTGGGTTCATATCCGATTGCTGTGCTTTGATGTCGTTGTGAAATAGGTAGTTCAAAATCGTTATGTCACAACCTTTATTTAAAAAAGTTGCTTTTATTGGACTTGGACTGATTGGTTCAAGTCTAGCCCGTGTAATTGCAGCAGAACATCTTGCTGAAAATGTTGTTGCGTCAACGCGCTCAAAAAAAACGCTGGAAGATGCAAAAGCTTTAGGAATTATTTCTGCGGGTTTTAGTGATCCTGTCGAAGCTGTAAAAGATGCAGATTTAATCGTTCTGGCTTTGCCCGTTCGCGCGACACAGAAAGTGCTTGAAACGATTCAAGCTTATGTTTCTGAAAACGCCATTATTACCGATGTCGGAAGTACCAAAGGGAATGTGGTGGCAGCAGCACATGCTGTCTATGGTGAAAATCTTCCTGTAGGTTTTGTACCTGGTCATCCAATTGCTGGTGCAGAACATACAGGTGTCCATGCTGGTAAAGTTGACTTGTTTGTGAATCATAAAGTGATTCTAACGCCGTTGCCGAGCAGTGCTGATTGGGCAGTTGAAAAACTGATTCAGCTTTGGCAGGCTGCAAAAGCCGAAGTCATTTGTATGGATGTGGACAAACATGATGAAGTGTTGGCACATACCAGTCATTTACCGCATCTGATGGCATTTAATCTGGTTGAACAGCTTGCAAATCGTGAAGATAACTTAGATATTTTCCGTTATGCCGCTGGAGGTTTTCGTGACTTCTCACGTATTGCTGCCAGTGATCCGCAGATGTGGCATGATATATTTTTTGCCAATAAAACAGCCATATTGAAAGCAGTTGATGGTTTTGAAACGCAACTTGCGACATTACGTCAACTGATTGAAGATGAGAATTCACAAGCCCTGATGGGATTGCTAGGACATGCACAAGCGGCACGACAGCATTTCAATCATATGCTCGCCAATAAACCTTTGATGGAGAAAAATAAGGTGACACAACAATTTACCATTTTGCCAGGTGAGAAGACATTTAAAGGTAAATTTACCGTGCCGGGTGACAAGTCAGTGTCACATCGTTCCATCATGTTTGGTGCAATCGCTGAAGGTACAACCCACGTTACAGGTTTCCTTGAAGGTGAAGATGCTTTAGCAACACTTCAAGCATTTCGCGATATGGGTGTCAGTATTGAAGGCCCTAAAAATGGTGAAGTGACCATTCATGGTGTGGGTATTCATGGTTTAAAAGCGCCCAAAACGGCACTGTACATGGGTAATTCTGGTACGTCGATGCGTTTGCTTTCAGGCATGCTTTCAGCACAACAGTTTGACTCTGTGATGACGGGTGATGCGTCTTTGTCTAAGCGTCCAATGGAGCGTATTGCAAAACCTTTACGTGAAATGGGTGCGCAAATTCAAACCACGGGTGAACGTGGTACTCCGCCTGTTTCTATTACTGGCGCTCAAGCACTTAAAGGTATTCATTACGATTTGCCAATGGCATCTGCGCAAGTCAAATCTGGAATTTTATTGGCAGGTTTATGGGCAGAGGGTGAAACATCTGTGACTGAACCTGAACCAACCCGTGACCATACTGAGCGTATGTTACGTGCTTTTGGTTATGCTGTAAAAACGGAAGGTAATCGTATTTCATTACACGGTGGTGGCAAGTTAGTTGGGACAGAGATTCAAGTGCCTTCTGATATTTCTTCTGCTGCATTCTTTATGGTGGGTGCTGCCATTACTGAAGGTTCAGATATTACCCTTGAAGCTGTTGGGATTAATCCAACTCGTACAGGCGTAATCGAAATCCTGAAGCAAATGGGTGCAGACTTAACTGTTGAAAATGAAAGAATTGCAGGCGGTGAGCCGATTGCTGATATACGTATCCGTGGTACCCGTACATTGAAAGGCATTCATATGCCTGAAGATCAAGTACCGTTGGCAATTGATGAGTTTCCATCTTTGTTTATTGCTGCGGCATGTGCTGAAGGGAAAACGGTGTTGACAGGTGCTGCTGAATTACGGGTTAAAGAGTCTGATCGTATCCAAGTGATGGCAGATGGTTTAAAAACCATGGGGATTGATTGTACGCCAACTGATGATGGCATCATCATTGAAGGAAAAGGTAAATCGGGCGACTGGTCTGCAATTTTCTCTGGCGGTGAAATTGAATCGCACCATGACCACCGTATTGCAATGAGTTTTTCTATGGCGGGTTTACGGAACTCAGGCGAGATCAAGATTATCGGTACTGAAACTGTAGCAACAAGTTTCCCAACATTTACTGAACTCACTAATCAGGCGGGGCTTCAGATTCAAGTCACCGAATAAATCAGTCCTTGTCTAATATTTGTATAATTAATTAAAAACAGCCAAGCAAATGCTTGGCTGTTTTGTTTATATTGCTTATTCTAAAACCATACAACTATAAAGCCTTTTGGATGAAGCAATGAGAACATTACAATTTACAGCAAACTGTGAGAATCATATTAACAGTCACAACCATGGTGAAAATGTATGTTATGTCACTCAGGAATACGTGACGACCTTGTTGTTAAAACAACTGTCTCAATATGGCTTTAAAGCGGAAACAACACACTCCGATGAAGACCTTGCTGTCAGCGTAGAAAATCATCCAATTGGTTTGGGGGTTAATTGTCATTTAAATGATCAAGGATTATTAACTTGTGAAATTTCAGCCCATGCTGATGAAGAACAAGCATGGTTTAAGAAGATTGCAACCCAGAGCATGATTAAGCAATTGGCAAATGCTGTCGAAAATACATTAAAAGAAGATGATGCGTTTAGTGGATTTGAATGGAAAGTATAAGCAGGGCTAGAGAAGATACTTATGCAATTACAAGCATTTATCAATAAATTTTCAGTAGATCAGGCAGGAAATACAGTAAGTCCTGAAACTGTAAAAAAATATCAAGCGTATTTACCAGAAGCACTTATAGAGCTTTGGCAAAATCATGGTTTTGGCTTCTATGGCAACGGTTTGCTACAGATCATTAACCCTGAGCTTTATCAAGATGTGCTTTGGTCATGGTTAATGAAAGATCAACCTGATATGACCCGATTACCCATTGCTATTTCGGCATTTGGTTTGGTGTTTTATTATCGTTTATTGAGCGATGATGGCGATGAGGATGTATCCTTTATCGACCCGCACAACTCGGATATTGGGGTAACAGCTTGGTCATTAACAGATTTTTTTAATGACTGGATTTGTGATGATGAGATCATTGAGCAATTTTTAGAAAAATCAGCCTTAGCAAAGGCACAAACTCAATATGGTAAATTAACTGATAATCAAATGTATTGTTATCTTCCTGCACTGAGATTGGGTGGGCGTGCCAGTGATCTCAATTTAGATAAGGGTGATGCAGCTACACATTTAGATTTTTTATATCAACTTGCTGTGAATAACTGATTTAAAAATCATTCAAAATAGATGTTTAGAAATGACAGTTTGATTGAGATAAAACTGTCATTTCTATTATGAATTAAATTATGCTATTACTCGACACGTAACCATGTTTGGCTACGACCTACTGCTGAAATACCGAAATATCCACGAAGAAATAGTTTCTTGCCATTTGGGCTGACTTTACCTTTTAAGCGATAGATTTTACCTGAAACTGGGTCAATAATTTTCCCATCAGTATAACTCACATGATCATCTGTCTTTAGCCCAGAGATTACCTGTAAGCCAATAATTGGCTTGTTGGTATAAGGTGCAGGGCAATTGGTGCAAAATTCTTTTGGGGTGTAGCCTGGGCGTGGTGTTGCTTTTAATGCTGTACCCGCATAGGTACCGTTACTTTGTTTTTCAATTTTAACCAGTCCCTTTGCTTCACCAGTTTTGTCATCGATATAACGCCAAGTTCCCACGATATCTTCTGCAAAAGCTGTCGATGTTAAAAATGCGATACATGCTGACCCCAATAAAACTCTCATCATTTCCCTTATTCCTTAAGTGGGTATTTTCTACTTTAAAATCATACTTATTTAAGGCGTTGATTATATAATGAATAGTTGGGTCATTTATTTACATAATGTGCCAATAAGTATGAAATTTAAAATGAATTGGCACATAAAGATAAGCAATTGATGAGCTTGTAAACTGGATTTAGCATAGCTGTAGCTTATGTGATGACACTCACCTTAAAAATATCATTGATTGCTTCAAAGTGAATTTCACAATCTAAGAATTTTTGAATCATTTCAGCTTGTGTCGTAGTGTGTTCACTGACAACTTGAGCAGTAAATGCACCGCCTTTACCTAAAGCTAAAGGCAATAAAAGTTGGTCTGCTAGATATTCGTCAGCCACAGCATCGCAAGCTAAAAAGGATTTAACTTCTTTGGCTAAATCATGCGCTACTTTTTCTGCACTTTTCTTCATTTCACCTAACGCAGAAAATACTTGTTGGTGGTGTTGGTAATTTAACACCACAAAAGCCGTATTCCCTTGACTAATCCCTTGAAAATTTAGT
This sequence comes from Acinetobacter sp. GW821-FHT01E09, assembly GCF_059422385.1. Taxonomy (NCBI): domain Bacteria; kingdom Pseudomonadati; phylum Pseudomonadota; class Gammaproteobacteria; order Moraxellales; family Moraxellaceae; genus Acinetobacter; species Acinetobacter sp. GW821-FHT01E09. The sequence continues at coordinate 2,847,749 of NZ_JBWKWU010000001.1, read as the reverse complement.
CTATTACGTTGGCTTAAGCTCAATTTGTTATGCAATACTTCCAGTTCACGATCCGCAATATTCTGTTGAATATTTAAAGCAGCGGCATAGCCATGTATTTCCAGTAATTTGCCTTTATCTAATACTGAATATTCAAGCTTATCTATCCACGGATAAGTTGTAATATTGATTTGACCTGCACCAATTGGAAAGAAACCAGCACGTTCGCATTCAAAGTCGACTTTTATTCCAAGTTTATGAAGAGCAGGTAGAAAACAAGACTCTATGAAATCTGCAGTCGGTGCCATTGGATTATGTGTTCCGCCGTGGATACTGATGTGACTGATTTCATTTTGCATCATCAGCGCAGGCAGTAGTGTTTGTAAAACCAATACTGTGCTGCCCGCTGAACCAATATGAAAATCATATTTACCCGCTTGAACTTGTTGGGGTTGAAAATATAATTTTTGTGAATGTAGTTCAGCACCTTCCACAATGGCATTACTGATGCGTTGTGATGCTTGTACACAGACTAAATGCTGTCGCATTAAGCCCGGCTTTTTACGCCCTGCACGAATATTCACAAGCTCAAATGGAATACCCGTTAACATAGACAATGAAAGGGCAGTTCTTAAAATTTGCCCTCCACCTTCACCTTGTGAGCCATCAATTTGGATGGTTTTATTTTTTACTAATGTGTTCATTTTGTTCTTCATCATTTCTTTCTAAATCATTCGGTTTTCGAACATGTTTTAAAAATCGTAATTCACTTACAGTATATTAGGGTCTGTAGACATTTCATAAATGGCTTGCGTTGTAGGTTAAAATTGAGCAGGCAAGGCATGAAACGAAGAGAATAGCGAGACTATTTTCGAGTTTCATAACGCAGGCTGAGATAATTTTAGCCACAACCCTGAGCAAGAACAAAGCACTGCTTTGTTTGCAGCGCAAGGCGCAGCGGGGGACTAGCGTGTTTTTTGCCGTTACGTCGTTACGAACTACTCATTTAGAATGACTAAATTTCGTATCTCGCGCCTAGTATCGCCTAAAAAACACACGTAGTCGCAAACATAGACGAATTGTCAACAGACCCTATTGATAATTATCTTGTGCCTCTGCTAATGAGATTGCATTTGCACCACTTTTTGAATTTGGATGAATATTTTGTACAGGATCATCTTCCCAAAAACAAACTGGATAAATCTCAAAGTCAAAATTACCCGAAGGTTGATCTCTCGTGTAATGATGACAACAAGAACAAGGGTAATTCATTAAAAATTCCAAAAAGGGGTGAACATACTGTCAGTGCATGGTGATGCTTAGTGCATTGTAACTTTGCTTTCACAAAGGTTTGCCTTGTACGTAGTGATGGGTTGATTTGTGCTTAAAGTTTTAAGCTAACCCGCTCGCTCATCAAGCCACTACACCTTATTTTCAATCCTGTGTTGTGGAGGTAGGGGATCTTGCACTCGCCCAGTATGTTCGGGTGATCTCAAATGACGAATCACTTGAGATAAGGTGAAATATATTGTCAGTACGTGGTAATGCTGTGTAAATAGTCACTCTGATTCACAAAGGTTTAAGTGATGAAAGGTGATGGATTTGATTGGTGCGTTTCCGCTCTAAATCCGCTTCGCTGTCATTACCCAAAAATGATGCTGACTTTTATTTCAATCTATACAGCCTTAGATCTTGTACTCGCCCAATATATTTCGAGATCTGATAGGGTAAGCCCTATCAAAGCTTTTAAATGATGGCTTTAAACGTGAAGTAAATCAACTTGCCAATTGGTGGCTTGTATCAATACATTCAAGTCGCGTAATTTGGCACTGATATCATCGGATTGCTTTTGCAAGGATGATACTGGAATGACCTTATGCCATTTGATTTCACGTGTACTATAGCGGTCAGGCTCACGTTGTGTGTTACTGATGGCAGACGTTAAAATTTTATGACGCTCTACAAGCTCATCACGTTGAGTAAGTAAAGCCAATAATAAACGACCATCTGTTAATTTTGCCAAAGCATTGGTTTGATGAATGGCATAAACAAGTTTTTGGGATTCTTGAGTTAATGCAAATACTTGCTTTAATAACTCATTTGGATCCTCGGATGGCTCATCACCATCTTGTACCAATACGTTCGCATTGATACGTTGTTTTAATGAAGCGAGTTTCTTTTGTTGATCGCTTCGTAATAAAAGTGCTTCTGCAAGTTTCATTTTATTTTCCTTATCGCTTTTAATAGTCAATCAATATTTAACACAACGATTTCATATATAGTTTGCTGGGGTAATGTATCAACTGGAATTGATTCGGCAAATTCTATAACATCTTCTAAAGTTTGATTTTCATGCCAAGTGGTCATGAAATTATAATCATCGTCTTTAGGTAGATCATAATTACAAAATTCTAAATAAGAATAATCCAATGCATCATCCCAAATTGAACATTCAGTTAGGAGGAATTTGTGAAAGACTAAAAGCTTTATGATATATAAGTCCTTTTTCAATCCATACATCATATGAAAAAGAGTGAATATTACGTTGTAAGGCTATAATCTCATTTCTCCAGATACGAATATCTCCATGCTTTATCTGTTTAGACTCACTTAAATACCGCTGTAAAACCAAAGTTTTTTCAAAGGGATCACTTAATCTTTTAAATTGATAAGCAACCATATAGTAAAGCAGATACTTAAAATAATTCTGCTTATTGCATCTGTGGTCTACTGCGAGTTCCAGAAAAAGTAATAATTCATCTTTCCAGACCAAGTATAAATCCCATTCAGTAGTAGGCAAATATGTATCCGAAAATGCCCATGCTCGAATTTCAGTTATGCTCGGATTGGAGATGTTGGTCATCATTATATTATCCCTTTACACAAACAACCTGACTTAAGGTATAAACCACTTCCACCAAATCGCTTTGTGCTTTCATCACATCTTCAATTGGCTTATATGCAGATGGAATCTCATCAATCACGGCTGCATCTTTACGGCATTCCACACCTTTGGTTTGTTCAATCTGATCTTCAACAGTAAACAACTTTTTCGCCGCAGTACGACTATGTACACGACCAGCCCCATGCGAACATGAACAGAAAGACTCCTGATTTCCTTTACCTTTGACAATAAAAGATTTCGCACCCATTGAACCCGGAATAATCCCATACTCACCCAAACGGGCTCGTACAGCACCTTTACGTGTTACCAGCACTTCTTGACCAAAGTGTTCTTCTTTATCCACATAATTATGGTGGCAGTTTACGGCTTCTACTTTGGCGTGAAATGGTTTGTTGATGATGATTCGTAAAGCTTGAACTGCAGCTTCCATCATTAACTCACGGTTTTTCATAGCAAATCGTTGTGCCCAACCCACCGCAAACCAATAATCATCAAAGTGTTCAGTCCCTTCCACTAAATAAGCTAAATCTTTATCAGGTAGGTTAATAAAGTGCTTTTGCATATCTTTACGTGCAAGCTCAATAAAGTGGTTACCAATTGCATTTCCTACACCACGAGAACCTGAGTGCAACATAATCCATACTTGTTGATGCTCATCTAAACAGACTTCAACAAAATGGTTTCCTGTTCCCAAAGTACCCAACTGTTTATGGTTGTTGGTATTTTTCAAACGGGGATGCTTGGCGCAAATATATTCAAAATCAGTCACCAATTCAGCCCAAGCCTGATCAACACGTGCAGTAGGTGTATCCCATGAACCTCGGTCACGACGACCACGACCTTTGGTCATACCATGTGGAATTAAACGTTCAAGTTCGGTACGCAGTGCGTGTAAGTTATCTGGTAAATCTGATGCGCTTAGCGAAGTACGTGCGGCCATCATTCCACACCCGATATCTACACCGACCGCAGCAGGAATGATTGCGCCTTTGGTTGGAATTACACTCCCAATCGTTGCTCCGATTCCTACATGTACATCTGGCATTACTGCCATCCATTTATAGATAAATGGCATTTGTGCTGTCTTTAATAATTGGTCTTTCGATTTCTCATCAACAGGGACACCTTTGGTCCACATTTTTATAGGAACACCTTTAGCATCCTGAATAACGTTATAAGTATGTTCCTGATGTTGTGCTAAGGAAGTTTGTTTTTCGATGTGTTCTGCGACTAACATAGTCATTGCTTTGATCCTTTTCAAAACCTGCCTGCCAAGCGGTTGCAGGCAGGTGATATTTATATACACCTCATGATGTATGTTCTATATATTGCAGAGAGTGTACCAACTTTGTTTTTCAATTAATTTTATTTTATAAGATATTGATTTTTAATTAATAAATTAATTTAAATTTTATTTTAAATGTATATTTTAAAAAAATTATGTAAATTTAAATATTATTTTAGATAGTAATTTATCTATTTTTATATTTTAAATGAAATATAAAACAACCAATTCCTAAACATAACAAGAAAAGTAGGCTAAAACCAATTGAAAAGATGAGGCTTATTTTAGAGCCTTGTAAATATGAAAATAAAGTGATTGAAAATATTAGGTTATAAATACTACTAAGGAAATATCTTCCACAATGTGGTGCAAATTTAGTTGTAAAATAGCCGAGCCAAATTGCTATTGGAAATATTGATATAATTGAAAAATAATAAATTTTTGAGCAGGTTGAGATATCTTCTTGCTGGAAACCGCACCCCAAAGTGAGTGAAAGCAAAAAAATGACATAGAAGAAAAATAAGAATACAAAAATTAGTAAAGGAAATAAGAGGAAAGCAAACCAAGTACGCATTGTTATTATTCAGGATATTTATCATGTTACAGATTATAGTATGAAATCTAGCTTGGGAGAATTTCTTCTCCCAAGAGTTAGTTTGATGAAATTTGTGAGTCTTAATCTTTGTTCATATCCCATACCGTATTATCATCACTTGGTTGATAATGTTCTTCGATATGGATTTTTAACCTCAGTGCGAGAGGATCATCTTCTAGGATTTGACTATGCCCATGTAAAAGTTTCAATTCGCTTTTTTTACGACTTTTACTTGGCGGTTTTTCATGATAGTTATGGCATTTCTTATACCAGTGGTTAGTTTCTAGATAGTACTTTTTGACTCTTAGTTTTTCTAAAGCAAGATCAAGATTGTTATCATCAACAATAACTTGTATAGACATGATTTGCGTTTTGCAGACTGACACCTGTCTTTGGTTTTGAGTTGAGTATCCAAGCTAGCAAATTTTTTATTGATTCACAAGTATCGCTTTTAAACATGATGAGTTTAAAAAGAAAAGCAGTCACAAACGTTAAGATCAGATTTTGTGGGTGAACACGATAGGAGGGCTTAAACCCTGCACTAAGGCGTTACTATGAAATCCAATCTATATTCGTGACTGCTTATTGCGTAAATCTAATTATTATAATAAGAGTACATCAACAAAAGGCTGAAGACAGTCGTGGCTCTACCAACTGAGCTACTGTATGTTGTCATACAGGGTGGTATCGAAGCACCGACAAACGCGTAATGTAGTCCTCAAAGCATTTGATGTACTTTCATTCTTGGTGATACAAGATCAAAAAAGTAGTGTTGGATATGTGCAGTACCCAAAATACTGTGCGTAAGATCGCGATGTAATCCAACAGGCATTTGATCGTTTAAACATAGGTCAAAGCCCATCAACAAATTTGATTATAAGACAAACAATTCACTGCTTTTGCTTTAAGCGACTGTATGTATATACAGCAGAGGAATCTAACCCCTGATCTGTGAATTCTAATGTAGTCCTATGAGTATTTGATGGACTGATGACCCCAGCATATTTTCATATACTGCCCTACAAGTGAATCAACAAGTTTTTCAAAGACGTTCGTGCCTTACCACTTGGCGACCATCATCGAAATGATGGGGTGGATTCGAACCACCGATGACGTCAATTTTAAGATGTAGTCCTTGAAGCATTTGATTCTTTTACTGCTTTGCATAAACAAAATGTTAAAGACGTTTCGTTGCTCTATCCAACTGAGCTACTTTTCAAACTTGGAAAAGCGTGAAAAGGGTGGATTTGAACCACCGACCTACGCATTAAAGATGTAGTCCTTAACGCATTTTATGCGATGTATTTTGCCAACAAAGGTGTCGATAAAACATCAATTATTCAAAGTAATGTAGTTCTATCTGCATTTGGCAATTTCTTACTTAGCACAACAATTAAATATAGAAACAGCATAATCTTGAAATGTAGTTCCTATGGCATTTGTGCTTTTTATCTAACCCAGTCTTATCAAGTGTGGACATTGTTAAATGTAAACACTTGAAGAGACTCGATCAAATTTGTTTATACATTCAGCTTGCATAAAGCTGAGTTTGTGTAATATCTATTTTTTCAATTTCGTTTACCCAATGATCTGCATGCATTTCATTTTTAGCAAAACTTTCAATCAGTTGAAATACCGTATCGGAAAACCCACCGATATTCATCACATCGCTATGTTCAGGCATTTGTGTGGTGGTATAGGGTTGCAAATCAACACACACCAGTTTTGCATCAGGGTTATGCTGTTTTAACTGTTTCCAATAATGCATCATCCCTGTTTTTCGATGTGATCTTGGAACTTGATCTGCCCATGATTCATTATCAGAGAAGTAAATTACCATATCAACTTTGGCATTTTCTTTCACTAACAGTTCCAAAGGCTTAGAGCAATCAGTTCCTCCACCACACATGCTGGCAAACTTTTTAGCCAAAGCAAAAATATCTATTTCTGAATTTTGCTGTTTTCCAAAATTTTTTCGTTTTAAATATTCCTGTACTTTGCTGAAATTGGATAATTGACGAACTTCAGTATCAAACGGCATCAAACGAATATTTGGATTTACATATTTAAATGCACTAGCAAATAATGCAGCAGCATCTACGCAACGTAACTGAGAGGTTGCACCCTGACGATAACCCGTCACAGAACTCGACATCGAACCAGAAACATCAATCGCAATCACCACATTTCCTTCAAGTTTCGGTACATTGGCGATGGCGCGCTGCATAGCAAACTTTAGCGCATTGGCAATTTCATGTGGCATATCCTCTGCAAGTGCTGACCAAGCCATCATCAATTGATATGGAAATACTCGACTTTTGGCTATGGCTTGCTCATCCATCAATTTATCGGCAATGATTTTTGTCATTCCTTTGATTTTAAAAACATCATGGCGTAAGAAGGTATTTAAGTTCATACGTAGCATTTGCCAAGAACCATTTTTTGCAATTTCAGCCCATTGTTTTGCATTCAAATTTAAATTGGTTAAAAGCTGCATCGGTACTTTAGGTACTTGTGTTGCTATTCCCAATCGAAACTCTTCCAATGCTTGCACTTGAGTCGGTAGTTGGACAAGTTGGTATTCTTTTCCTAGGACATAGGCAAAAAAAGCATCGTGTTGTACTGTCTTTGGTTTTGGATGAGTCATTTTTAACACATCAGCAAGTGAAGGGCTGTTTCCAATATTGGCCGCAATCAATTGTTGATCTGATGCTGAAAGAATCCATTCATTGACCATACGTTTCGGTAATGAACCCAATGACTTACGACCAATCATTCCAGAGCGCATGATTTGAACAAAATTTCTCAACTGTTTTCCATTATCAATAATCAATGGAAAAACTTGCTTAAATAATTCTGCATCAAGTTCAGAAAGTAAAGCCAATAACACCACAGGTGTATCTTTCATATGTGCCTTTTGGCGTGCATAAATTGCAGTTTTAGCCACAAATTCAGGCTCTACTTCAAGCGCTAGGTTTAGAATATTATCAAGTTGTACTTGGGCATTTTGATAAAAGGTCTGATTCAGTGTACCTGTTGCTGCAAGCTGTGCTAATGCGGCACGAGATTTTAATTTATATGCACGACCACCAGCTTCGTTATATTCAATGGTTTTTGGTTTTGCCTGTTGTTTAGAGGCAAAAATTGTCTTGTTCGCCATGACAGCATCCTCAAGTGATTTTTTAATTTCTTGAGATAGATATTGCAGAGAGTGTGCCAAGTTTTGTTTTGGAATGAAATTTTATTTTTAAGTGACTGATTTTATGAGTTTAAAAAATTTAAAAGTTCAGTGGTTATTTGTTTTAAAATTTAAAAGGTATAAAATAAAATATCTTTATTTATAGATTTTTATCTTTATTTCTATTTTTAAAGTAAAAAATCAATGAGCCTAATGTTGTGCAAATAAAAAAGGACACTAACTCCAGCTAAAAGCAAAGTTAGTTGGGATATAGTCAACCTATTAAAAACTCAGGCACAAAAAGATGTTTTTTTTAATTCATATTTTTAATTAAATTAATTGCATGGCGGAATAAACTATTTGAATATAAAAAGCTTACACTGCCACACCTTTTGAAGATGAGGCCAAACCTTGCGCTGCAAACAAAGCTGAGCTTTGTTTTGCTCATGTTGGGCGAGGGATAGATCCTGTACCCAGCATTCCTACACAATGGGCGATATCCATATCTCCACACGATAGAACGACCATCTATGATTCAATAATATTGCATAGCGTTAAATTGAAGTTGGGAAAATTACTTTTCCCAGGGTTTCCCAGTGCGAAACGGTGTTAATTCGCCGTGCATATTTAGTTCATACTGATCAAAATCATCAGCAATGTAAAAATTGCCATGATAGTACTGGGCAATTTCATTACCAATGCTTTGCACACCTTGTGCATCGTGGTAACGGGCACTGAGATGCGTTGCAATTAAATTAGGTAGTTGAATCGATTCTGCAAACTCAGCGACCATTTTCGCAGAACTGTGCATTGGGCCTGCGCCTACTTTGTCTAATATCGATTGAGTATAGGTTGTTTCATGAATCAGCAGTGCTGCATCCTGACAAGCGTTCGATAGTAATTCTGGCTGATCGTTATCTCCACCGACAATGGCATAAACACTTTGAGTGTTTTGAATGAGAACATCTTGACTTAAGACGGACTGCCCATTCCACTCAATATTTTGACCTTGTTGTAGATCACCCCATAGTTTACCTTTTGGAATTTTGAGTTGATTTAAAACGTCAACATTGAGTTTGCGCTGAGTTTGTGTCGCTTTAAAACCATAAGCATAACTTGTCACACGGTGGTGTAAGTGATGAACGTCAATGGAAATATGCTCATCCAATTGAAAGGGATTCGTCAAAGTATTTACATCGATAAAATGTATTGGATAAGGCAGGAAAAGTTCAGTGAATTGACAGGTTACTTCAAACCATTGCTGAATTTCTTTGGGTGCAATCAGCGTGATCGGATCTTTGCGTGCATTCATACCAGCACTTGCCAGTAAACCCATCAAGCCATAACAATGATCGCCGTGTACATGCGTAATGCAAATGGCTTTTAAATGTTGTAAAGAGAGTTTTGCTTGTTGAATACGATGCTGTGTACCTTCGCCTGCATCAACCAATATCCAGTCTTTGCTTTTGCAATAATGAATCGCTAAACTTGACACATTGCGTGTTAATGTGGGCACACCAGAGGATGTCCCTAAGAATGTAAACTGTAACATGAGGAATTAAAACCTATTGAATATTTAAAATGTTTTCTATGATTGTTTTTACAACAAAGCAGGGTGGATTCCATCAAAAAAGTGTCGAATCAGACGGTGATGGGAGAAGTGAGTAAAAGTTTTGTACATCAATAGTATAGTCGCATTATATTCAAAAGAGAAACTGAGATTTTTAAAATATTAAAAAATGACGGTATAAACAGTATTTGATTTTTGACAAAATAAAACTATGCTTTAAGCAAGATATATAAAATTTTATAGATTTATAGAAATATGCAAAAATTTAAAAAAACAGTCGTGATTGGTTTTGTGGGTTCAACTTTAGATCAAGGGAAAAAACTTGATCGCTGGCAACGCTGGCGTCCCACCATGAGTTTGTTGATGCATGAAGATTTAGTGGTTGATGAGCTGGTTTTATTACATGATCGCCGAAATGTCAGCTTAATTGATCATTTGCGACAAGATGCTTTAGAAATTTCACCGCAAACCCAAATTACTGGCCATAAGATGAATATCCGTGATCCCTGGGATTTTTCGGATATGTATGGTGCATTATATGACTTTGTAAAATCATATTCTTTTGATACTGAGAACAATCATTATCTATTACATATCACCACAGGTACGCATGTTGCGCAAATATGTTGGTATTTATTAATTGATGCGCATTATTTACCAGCCAAACTCATTCAAAGTGCACCTACAGGTAAACAACAACCTGAGGGTGAATATCGTATTATAGATTTAGATTTATCTCGATATGCAGCATTAACCCAGCGGTTTGAACATGAACAATCTGAAAATTGGCAGCAGTTAAAAGCCAATATTGCCACGAAGAACCAAAACTTTAATCAAATGATTCAAGAAGTAGAACTGGTTGCAACACGCTCAAGTGCGCCAATTTTGATTATGGGTGCAACAGGGGTCGGTAAGTCGCATTTAGCTAAGCAAATTTATCAATTGAAAAAGGAAAAATTTCATCTTTCTGGGCGCTTTATTGATGTGAACTGCGCAACGCTGGTTGGTGATAGTGCGATGTCGACATTATTTGGTCATAGTAAAGGTGCATTTACAGGTGCTATTGCAGCACGTACTGGTTATTTAAAAAGTGCGGATAATGGCATTTTATTTCTCGATGAAATCGGCGAGCTAGGGTTGGATGAGCAAGCCATGTTGCTCAAGGCCTTGGAGGATAAGTCATTCTTTCATGTAGGAAGTGATAAAGAGGTTCAGGCTGACTTTCAGTTGATTGCTGGAACCAATCGAGATTTACGTGAGGAAGTCCGTGCAGGGCGGTTCCGTGAAGATCTATGGGCTCGCTTAAATACATGGACCTTCTTTTTACCGAGCTTAAAAGATCGTGTGGAAGATATTGAACCGAACATCACCTTTGAGTTACAGCGTTTTGCTGTTGCGCATCAACGGCAGTTACGTTTTCATACCGATGCCTTAGAAAAATATTTAAAATTTGCGCAATCTTTAGACGCCAGTTGGCAAGGGAATTTTCGTGATTTAACTGCAAGCGTGACACGTATGGCGACTTTAGCCAATGGTGAGCGTATTGGTTTACATGAAGTAAATGCTGAGATTGGCCGACTACAACAAATTTGGAATATTGCTGAAAATAAAGAGGCTTTAACCCAATCGTCACTGATGAAAATTTTAAGTGCTGAACAAGTGGCGCAGATTGATGAATTTGATCGTATTCAATTGCAGGGGGTGATTGATGTTTGCCAAAAATCGAAATCCATGGCCGATGCTGGACGGCGTTTATTTTCTGTATCTCGCGAGCAAAGACAAACCACCAACGACAGCGATCGCGTGAAAAAGTATTTGGCGAAATTTGGTTTGAGTTGGGATGATGTGAACGGATAAATAAAGTGAATCACTCACCTTATTTATCCTAAATTTTTTAAATTCAGATTTATGGCACAAGAAGAAAACGCGAAATTGCGATTCTTAACTGCTTTAAATAACCTGTAAAGAAATGGTTTGCACCTGGCAATACGGTGATCAAATGACGTTGTGGTTTCGCCCATTCAAGCAAATCAGAGAGTTTAGTCGTCGGATCTGCTTCACCGTGTACAAACAGGATATCGCCTTTAATTGCTGGGGTAACATAATGACGTAGACCATCTACAGTGGATGTTGGTAAACCACATAAGATCACTTGTTGCGGTTTAATTTCATCAGGGAGCGCATGATAGGCTTTTGCCATTACATGTGCACCAAAACTAAAACCGCCAACATAGAAAGGTAGACTTTTGTGTAATTGTCTAACGTGTCTAATGACCTCTAGAATATCTTCAGTTTCAGCAAAGCCTTCATCATGGATTCCATCGCTTTGTCCAGAACCGCGAAAACTTGGGCGATAGACCACACAACCCTGTTCAGAGAGGATTTGTGCAAGTAAAGCAGGAACTTTATGTTGAGGTGTACCACCTTGCAGTGGGTGAGGATGACAAACGACAGCAAAACCTTTTACTTCGCCCACAGGATAGTCAACAAAAACTTCAATTTTGCCAACCGAACCTTGAATGAACAGTTGTTCGGACATAATTTAAACGATCATAAGCAGGGAAGTGCGATAGTTTACCGATTCTGTTCACAGAAAACATGAATTGGAATTAAAATATCCCGACTGTTATAGTTTGATTAGTTATTTTTTGATCAGGAAGACCATGCTCGCCTTAATTTCCCCTGCTAAGACGCTCGATTACCAGTCAGCACTCCCGACCGATACGCACACTCTACCAAGACTGCTGGATCAATCTCAACAGCTTATAGACCTAAGTCGTAAACTCTCCGCTTCAGATATTGCCAGTTTGATGAGTGTCAGTGAAAAAATTGCCAATCTCAATGCGGAGCGTTTTCGTGACTGGAATGCTGACTTTAGTTTTGCCAACGCGCGACAAGCAATTTTTGCATTTAAAGGCGATGTTTATACTGGTCTGGATGCATATAGTTTGTCGCAAGACGATCTCAATTTTGCGCAAGATCATTTACGCAGCTTATCTGGTCTATATGGCTTATTACGTCCTCTTGATTTAATGATGCCGTATCGTTTGGAAATGGGAATAAAACTTGCCAATACCCGTGGTCATAATCTTTATGAGTTTTGGGGGGATCGAATTACCGATTTGATCAATCAGGATTTGCAACAAAGCGGCTCAACGTTATTGGTCAATATTGCTTCTGATGAATACTATAAATCGGTCAAGGAAGCAAAAATTCAGGCTGATATTATTAAACCAGTATTCTTAGATCAGAAGAATGGTAAATATAAAGTGATTAGCTTCTATGCTAAAAAAGCGCGTGGCTTAATGGCTCGATACATCATTAAAAATCAATTGAAAAAAATGGATGATCTTAAATCCTTTAATACTGATGGTTATTATTTCGATGCCGAGAGTTCATTGAAAGGTGAACTGGTATTTAAGCGTGATGAGCAAGTTGCTTAAGTATTTAAAGCGTTTAATGTATTGAAAGAGAGTTGGCTTGCTTTAAGCCAGCTCTTTTTCAAAAATAATGTATTCATGACCAAGCGAATTTACCGCTTTGATTTGAACAAAATCAAAGCCATCTAATTTTAATCTCTCAGCAGAAATTATTTCCCCCGAAATAAGCTCAATTTCACCGTCTTGATTGAGAAAATCATTTAGTTCTTCATCATAATCTATATTGTCATAGACACTAAAAATGATCTCGAATTCATCCTGATTGTCCTGATCTTTATAAAAATGGATTAACGGTCTTTCGGTGATTTGTTCATGTGTAAACTCATCACAGAACATGGGATCATAGCCATGTTGCGTACCATCAAAAAGTAAAATTTCTTCATTGCCTTCTACATCTACCGCGTAGATGAGTTCTGGTGCAAAGTCTGTCCCACAAATGAGCTGATATTCTTCAAAAATCTCTCCATAATATTTGATTTTAAATCGTTTATTTTGTGTGGAGGACTGTATTTGACCTCGCCATTCAATATCAATGAGATCTTGAAAATAGGCAGCGTGTTTATAACAAGCAAATTTGTCTAAATGAGAAGGGGCTAAAAATTTTGATTTATTGATCATGGGATAACAACCAAAAATGTTGTATTAATATATAAAGTCTTAGATGTTCTATAAATATGATCATAGCTAAAACAGAAGATTACCTCAAACCATTCAATCAGTATTGGGGTGAATTTGCGAATCACATAGCAATCGAAACAGAGCATTGTATTTTTTTACAGCAGTTGCTTGTTGCTGCTTATACTGAGCCACAACGTCATTATCATACGGTTCAACATATTGTCGAATGCCTTGAGTTATTTCACCAAGTAAAAGCGCAATTGAGTGATCCTGTTGCTGTTGAGTTGGCAATTTGGTTTCATGATGCCGTTTATAATCCACAAGCAAAAGATAATGAACAACAAAGTGCTCAATTAATGCGTGAGCATTGTGCGGATATTTTAACGCAATCGGTCTTAGACAAAGTTTCTCAATGGATCATTGCAACACAAGAGCATCAACCGTCTAAACAGCATGATTTAAATTATTTACTTGATATCGATTTAGCAATTTTAGCTAGCTCTGCTGAACGTTTTGCAGAATATGAACAGCAAATTCAACAAGAATACGCGTGGGTTGATGCAGAAATCTATAAAGTCAAAAGAGCAGAAGTTTTACAGCATTTTTATCACATGCAACCTTTGTATCAGACTGAATATTTTAGAAAACATTTTGAGCAAAATGCGAAAGTAAATTTGTTAAAATTTTAAAGGTGAATTTATATCAGAGCAAAAATCGTTATTATTCGGTCTTTTATAAAATTGCTGATTTCATTTTTTATAGTTAAATTTCATAACTTTAAGTATTTATTTTATTAATAAACCTTAGTTTATATTTAGGAAAATATTTTGAACATCGTCAATATTTTGAGTTTATCAGGGCTTGTTTTCTTAAGCGCTTGTTCTCAACAAAATTCTCAGAATGCAGCTCCAGCGGAGTCTACGAAAAAAGCAGCGATTGCAGCAGATAATAATGACAAAGTTGATCGTGCAAAAGCTGATACAGGAAAGGCAAGCAGTGAAGTTGAAGCCGAAATTCCTACGACTGTTACTGAAGCAAAAATAGAGCATAAATCTAAAGCGTTCAATTATCCTGATGAGCTTATACAGCAGGTAAAAGATGCGCAGAAACATTGTAAGCAAGCTGTAGCGGTTGATATGAAAGATGTTGTTACGGTTGTGGATTTAATTGGGGATGATCAGCCAGAATATATTTATGAACCTGACTCGATTCGGTGTGTTGAAGATGGTGTATTTAGAGGGCATGGGGGAGATCAGCTGGTGATCTACCAATCTAAAGATCATAAAACCATACAAGAAATTTTTAACAGTGCGGTATTTTCTTATCAGGTTATCAATAATCAAGCCAAAGCTATCGTTCAAGTCGAAGTTGGTGGGGGATATTGTGGGCAAAACATGGCAGAAATTAGCCGTGCAGAAGCAATCAATTGTAAGCGTAATTTGGAATGGGATGAGAGCCTAAAACAGCTGAAGATGGGTAAGATGTATGTTGATGAACCGAAGGCTAATGCTGAATAAGTGCTATTCAATATAAATAGCACTCTAAGCAGTCAATTATGTACGAATAATCATACAGGTCGCTGTTGCATGTGCATATAATTTGCCATCTTCATCGACCAATTTCCCTTCAGAAATGGCAAGACTTTTACTTAAATTAATCAACTGTCCAATAGCAAATAATTGCTTATTTTGAGGTACAGGGCGGCACATTTTTACATTTAAATCGATGGTGCCATAACCTACGCCTGCTTCTAGGGTGGTATGTACTGCACAACCTGTTGCTGAGTCTAAAACTGTTGCTGCAAAACCGCCATGTACGCCGCCTAAAGGATTTAAATGACGTTGGTCCGCTTTGACTTTAAAACTTGCATGACCATGCGAAATTTCATGTAAATCCATCGGGATGGTTTCACTAATCGATGCTCTAGGAATTTGTCCAGCAACCATTGCTTGTAGAAATTCAAGCCCTGTCATTTCTTTTGGGTGTTTCATATATTTATCCTTTATATAGGGTTCTAAAAGAGAACTTAAAGTAAAATATGATGTTGGGGGATTTACTGTCAAACTTTTTATTGAATTTGAACGATTGAGTTGGTCTTTTTAATGTTCAAAATCGTAGAATTTTTCAATATGGTTGGATTGATGAATGATTTTTAAATCAATTCTTTCACCCGTTGCCCACGTGGCAATCGATGCTTGTAAGTCGACATCAATAATATCGAGCTCTTTACATAAGGTTTGATCACTTTCAATCACAATGAATTGAGGTGATTGTGTCTTTAGACACTTTGCAATATACCGTTGAATATTTTGGAGCTGATAAACATCTATAATTTTATAACGCATACTTTTCCAAATATTATATTTAAATTGTTGTATTGACTAATTTAGAGCGAATCATTTCGCTTTTCAATTAAAAAACATGGGTATGATAAAAAATATCTGTTTCACTATAATTTCACTACATCATTGTAGTATCTTTATGGAAAATTTATAAAACAAGGAAATCATTATGAAAGGGCAATGTGTTTGTGGGGCAACAACTTTTACGGTTGAATTAAAAAATCATGATGTTCATGCGTGTCATTGTTCAATTTGCAGAAGACAAACGAGCGGTGTAATTATGACGATTGATGTCGAACAGGGCAGTTTACAGTTTTCTCAAGATGAGCACTTAAGTATTTATAATTCTTCTGATTGGGGCGAGCGAGGTTTTTGTAACTGCTGTGGCACAAATTTATTTTGGCGGACTAAAGACCAAAGTTATTGCAATATCAATGCATTTGCATTGGATCAACAGCCTCAAGATATAAAATTCGATATGGAAATTTTTATAGACAATAAACCTGAGTTTTATGCTTTTAACAATGACACAAAAAAACTAACCGAAGCAGATGTAATAGCGCTTTTTGCAGGAACCACTGATTTATAAATAAGTTATTCACTGATTCTGATAAGACCTTAGGTTTTTATAAAACCAATAATTCCATGCCAGCCAATTGAAATTGACTGGCATTTTTACGTGCTTGGACGCTGAGTTTAAGGTTTATAAAGCCCAAGCTCAGTCAAATGTAATCTTAAAATCCGTCTAAGTTCCAATACGGCTTCAGGTGTCTCTTGGATTGAATGGCCACCTTTGATAATTTTCTCAGATACTGCGCCGTCTAAATGTGAGCTGGTATATGGAACGATTCCATCCGTCATCACGTTAGGATCAGTGCTATTGGTGATATTCCCCATAATTGAATGATAGATCATGTCTTTCTTTGGCATAACGTTTTCAGTCAATTTGGTGAAGTTTGAGCTATGGCTTAAGTCACTTGGACCATTTTGAATCAGTCCATGCCCAACATCTTTTAAAAAGTTTTTTGCATTTAAATCACGATCATCTATAGAGTCAGCTAAAGCTCCCAAGAAGGCGCCTGGCAGCTTAATAATTCGACGAGCAGCCAAAGTGAACCAGCGATCAGCAAATGCAGTACCGCGATGTGGTGCTGAAATAAAAATAGCACGATCAAAATTAGGCACAGATTGAATGGTCAAACGAGATTTGAACATTGGATCATCTTTAAATTTATCAAATTTACGATTGTTCAACATCTTTAAGGCGGGTTGTGTCAGATTGGCATCACTGACTAATAAGCGCGCAATAATCCCGCCCATACTATGCCCAATCAACACGGCATCTTTAGCAGAAGCCGAATTTTGATTAATTGAAGCAAAACCTTGATTAATGATAGCATTGATCTGAAAACGGCTTTCTAAGATCGGCATATTGGTTGAATAAAAAACCTGCCAGACTTGATAGTGCTCACGTAATACATTGTCGCCCATAATATCATTGGTTAAACGAATCCACGCTTCAGGGCTACTGGCTAAACCGTGTACCAAAACAATCACTTTCTTATTTGGGTTATACGGTTCAAGCATATATAAATGAGGCATGGTCAGGCTTTGATCGCGATCAATTAAGCTCAAATAAGCTGCGATGCCTAAGTTGTTTTGAGCCAGCCATAGGCCATAGGGAGCTGAAAAGTTTGCAGCAAGTGGGTATTGCTTACCGCCAATTTTTAAATTTTCAATGCTATACGGGTCATACACATTCAGTTGAAAATTTGGGTTATGTAAGATGTTCTGTAATGATTCATTTGCATTTTCAGGTTGTGCTGCAATACTGACCGATAAATAACGCGGTTGATGAATATTGGGATTCATGCCATTTTTGTATTTATAATCAAACGGATTCACAATATATTTGTTTTCTTCAGGCGCTGTCGTGTTGGGTAAAATTGCGACAAATTCTGCACCGAAACCGTCTCTACGGTTGATCGAGCGTAATCCTGAGAAGTTTAAATTATAGCTTGAAACGAGATCTTCAAGTTCAATTTGAGCCAGTGCAGGGTAGCCATTAAAATTAATACGGTAAGTGCTTTTGCCCACTTTAATTTGTTTTGCCACTTTTTGGTTTTTATTTCTTATGGCATATGTCGAAATCAGTTTGGCTAAAGCTTGATTATAAAAGTCACGTATCTGAACTTGTCTGTTGTTAAAAATACGGTCTTGAGGTTGGCGTTCAGTTTTAAACAAATAGGCATAACTATAACGGATACTGTTATCTAGCATCACCATTTGCTGATCTAAACATTGCTCATAGTTTTTCTGAGAGGCTTGCTGCTTTTCAGTGGATTGATGTTTTGAAAAAAGACTGACTTTACAATCTGATGAGTCGCCAAGATTGATTGCTTTGGTTAAGTAAATTTCACTTGCGGTCGAAAGCAGTTGTTCATCTTGAATCTGTGGGATTTCAGCTAAATCTGCCACACATTTTTCGGGTTCATCTGTACAAGATTTGGCTTCTCGTCCAGTCATCGACAAGACATTTAAGCTGGCTTCACTCATTTTTGAACGTGTCAAAATGCTGTCACGTTCATTGGCAATGGTTACGTTCACCTTTTGATTTTTTACACTGACAACTTGGCATCCAGATAAAATCAATGGGCTCATTGCTAAAGCACAAAGCAAAATATTGTTTTTTGAGTATTGCATAATCATTAACTAGATCAATCTTTGTCTGAATCATACGTTAGTTTTATTCAATTTATAAACAAAAAAATAGACTGAATGTTCAGCCTATTTTTTTCAAAAATTTATAAATTTATTTTGCCAGAGCTGGGTTTTTCAAAACCTGCCAAACGTTGTAACGACCTTGTTTTTCAATTTCTTGAATTAAACGATCAGCAACTTCAGCTTCTTCTGGGTATTTCACTTTATAGTTTTTCAAGGTTTGGATCGCGTTTTTCTTTTGCTCCATACCAATAAAGTTGTTTGCAGAAGATAAATAGGCTTCTTGAACACCTTGTTTGATGGCTTTATCTAAATATGGAATCGCTTCTTTTTGACCGCCACCCTCAGATAAAGAGAAACCAAACCACAAGTTTGCTTCAGCATCATCTTTGTTGATTTTGAGAATACGTTGAGCATACTCTAATGACTTGGTGGTATAAGAAGAACCTAAGTCAAGGTTACGGCCTAAAACACTGGCTTTAAATGCACGAATCAAAACATCAAAAGAAGCATTTGGTGCCGCAGCCAATTGGTCAAGCTGAGTAGAGACTTCTTTCAACTTAGTTTCAAAGCCTTTACGTTCTTTACGGTCACTAAATTGTGGTGGGTAATGACGTGCTTTGCCTTCAACCATTTGCAAGAAATCATCAATGGCTGTGATGTCAATTTCATTGTTTCCAGCAAGTACTGCATATTTCATAGCACGTTGTGCGCTATTTACTGTAGGTACAATCAGTTTATTGGTATCTAAAATGATTTTTTGGCTTGGATTTGCAGGATCTGTCACTTCGAGTTTATTTACAGGTTGAGCCGCTGCTTTTTTCAACTCTAATTCAAAAACTGGCGGTTGCGAGTAATCGAAAGGGTTTAATGCATAGAACGGAGGAGACAATTCAGGCTCAGTGTAAATAAACGGCTCGTTTGCATCTATTTTATTCTGTTGCTTGGTCGGTGTTGTTGAACACGCAGTAAGTAATGATGTTGCGAGCAATGCATATGCCAAAGGCTTAATCGTCATGTGTTTCTTCCATTAATTTATATTAAAAAACGTGCATGCGCATCAGTCTATGAAAAGACGTCTGAACATGCAACTTGATTTGGTTCGTATTATTAAAAATTATACATTACAGTCTATTGACACTTCATTTTGTGAAGTAGTTGGGTCTGTTGCCATTTCATAAATGGCTTGCGTTGTAGGTTAAAATTGAGCAGGCAAGGCATGAAACGAAGAGAATAGCGAGACTATTTTCGAGTTTCATAACGAAGGCTGAGATAATTTTAGCCACAACCCTTCGGGACTAGTGTATTTTTTGCCGCTACGTCGTTACGAACTACTCATTTAGAATGACTAAATTTCGTATTTCGCGTCTAGTATCGCCTAAAAAACACACGTAGTCGCAAACATAGACGAATTGTCAACAGGCCCTAAGAAACCTTATGCTTTCGATGAGTGGTTTTGTGCTTCACATTCACGTCTAACTTCTTCAATAATTTTGATTTCATCTTCACTTAAAGGCTGTTCAATATTGTGTTGTAAATTAAAGGTTGGGTCTAAAAGTGATAAACGCTGACACAAACTATTGATGCGTTTTTCATTTTGTTCCAAACGATCTAACAAAACACGCATACCATCAAGCATAGGGTCGGATTGTTCTGGTACGGCTGCATAGGCTTGAAATTCTGTGTTTTCGATACCACTGGTCATTTCTTCTGGACAACTTGGTTCTGGTGTAGTGACGATTTCTTTATCTTTGCTAATAAAGCGAGCAGGATTACCTACCGCCGTGACGCCATCAGGTACAGCTTTAGTCACCACAGCATTTGAGCCGACTTTGGCATTTTTACCGACCACAAAAGGGCCTAGGATTTTTGCACCAGCGCCTACTACAACACCGTCTGCTAAAGTCGGATGACGTTTACCTTTATTCCATGTCGTGCCACCTAAAGTCACCCCATGATACAAGGTGACATCATCACCAATTTCTGCTGTCTCACCAATCACCACACCCATACCATGATCGATAAAAAAGCGTTTACCTATTTTAGCGCCAGGGTGAATCTCAATACCTGTAGTAAAACGACTAAAAGAAGACAAAATGCGTGCTGAAGTTTTACAATCTTTTTCCCATAATTCATGGGCAACACGATGCATGATTAATGCATGTATCCCAGGATATGTGGTTAAAACTTCAAATGTATTACGCGCAGCAGGATCTCGCGCAAATACAGCTTGGATATCTTCTTTAAGCTGTTTTAGCATTAGTTTTGATCCTCATCTTTTGACTTTTTCCATGTACCATTATTTAAGGCTTGAACTCGGCTGAAAATGCCTCTTAATAAATGATATTCCATCTTATCTAATTGTATACGCCCAAATAATCGACGCAAGCGTAAAGGCAGTAAACGCGGGTTTTTAGGGTCTAAAAATTCGATATCAGCCAACATTTTTTCAATATGCGGATAAAATTGTTCCATTTGCTCATGTGTGACCAACGGTTCATCCCAATGCATATCTGCTGAATCTGTTACCCGCATCACTGCTTCAGTATCCAGTTTCTTATCAGCCAGTTCTAATGTTGCCATACGCATTTCATAGCACAGCACTTGAATTGCTTGAGCAACATTTAACACACCATAATCACTATTTACTGGGACTGTGACATGAAAGTTTGCCAGTGCAAGCTCTTCATTGGTTAAACCACGATCTTCACGACCGAAGACAATAGCGATTTCTTGCTGATGTTGAATAACCGCTTGCATAGATTTTTGCGCCGCAGGGCGTGCATCAAGCAAAGGCCACGGAATGGTGCGACTACGCGCACTGGTTCCAAATACGATATGACAATCTTTAATGGCACTTTCTAAGCTGTCGACAATTTCTATGTGCTCAATCAGATCTGCCGCACCCGCTGCCAAGGCATCTATATCTGGGTGAGGGTAGGTTTTAGGTGCAACGAGCACAAGTTTAGTTAAGCCCATTGTTTTCATTGCACGTAGAGCACTTCCGATATTGGCAGGAAGTGTCGTATTGACCATGACAATACGTACATGACTTAAATGCTGTGAAATCACAGCATTGTCGAAAATATCCATGAATATTCCAAAATATTAAGCTTTAAATTCAAATAGGGAGGTTAGGAGAATTGGCCTGCATCTGCCATATAGTCATCCATTGCATCATCCATACTCATATTTTCTGGTGGTGGTGCAACTTGAGTCGGTTGGGCAAGTCCACGATGATCTACGGCTTTTGCCGCTTTAGATTTGACTTGGTATTCAATATGAATAGATTCTTTACCAAAGTAATCACGTAATTTTGAAAGTAACTCATCCAATGGGGCAACTTTCCATTGTTGACCTAAATGTAACTCAGCCGTGGCATAGTCATAATCTAACTGGATCTGCATTGGAATGTGTTGACACATATCGACATTACAGAAAGGCAGTAAGATCTTTTGAATATCCGAGGCTAAAGTTTTCGTCATCACTTCAGTATTCAGTGTGATGGCAATGCTATTGGCACGCTTTTGTCGAATTTCATTGAGGGTGAATGCTTTGGTCAAACGACCCATAGGGCGGTCAAAACCTTCACGTTCATAAATTTCACCTTCAATCACCACCACTTTTTCATTTTGAATAATGTCTTTAAAGCGTTGGAAGCGTTCATGATTCGCAGAGACTTCGATACGTGCTGTGCCGTCATCAAGGGTAATCATCATTCGATTTGGGAAATTGGCAATATCGACCACTAAACCAGCGAAAACGGTGGTTACACCACGGCGAGTAGGGGTTAATTCATTAATTTTATTTGGAATAAAGGATTTTAATTCTGCACGATAGACATCAATTGGATGACCTGTCAGATATAAACCCAATGTATCTTTTTCGCCTTTTAGACGCACTTCATCAGACCACGGTTTTACAGGTTTAGCTGGCTTACGTTGAACCTCTTCAACTTCACCAAATAAGTCCATAATGCCCGTTTCACGATTTGAACGTGCTTGTTCAGCGGCTTGGACGGCTTCTGGAAGTTGAGCCATTAAACTTGAACGTTCAATTCCCAAACAGTCCAGTGCACCAGCGCGAATCAATGCTTCCAATGTTCTTTTATTGATTTTCTTCAAATCTACACGGTGGCAGAAATCGAATAAATCTTTAAAAGGACCATCTTGCTCACGTGAATCAATCACGGATTGCATGGCTTGTTCGCCGACACCTTTAATTGCACCTAAGCCATAAATAATGGTGTTTACATCACTGGCATAGAATTGGTAGAACGACATATTTACCGATGGCGGCAATACCACTAAGTTGTTGATTCGGCAGTCATCAATTAAAAATACAATGTTATCTGTATTTTGCATTTCCGAAGACATGACCGCAGCCATAAATTCAGAAGGGTAATGTGCTTTTAACCAAGCCGTCTGATAGGCAACTAAAGCATACGCAGCGGCATGTGATTTGTTAAAACCATAGCCTGCGAATTTTTCCATATAGTCAAAGATATGGTTGGCTGTACCTTCATCAATATCTTTTTTCGCAGCACCTTCAATAAAGGTGGCACGTTGCTTGACCATTTCCTCGACTTTCTTTTTACCCATCGCACGACGAAGTAAATCTGCACCACCCAGTGTATAGCCAGCACAGAACTGTGCGGCTTGCATCACCTGTTCCTGATATACCATGATCCCATAAGTGGGTTCGAGTACACTTTCTAACAGCGGATGTAAGTATTCAAATTCACCACCATGCATACGATGGATAAAGTCAGGAATAAGGTCCATTGGACCCGGTCGATATAAAGATACGAAGGCAATAATTTCTTCAAATTTACTTGGGCGTGCTTCTTTAAGCATTTTTTTCATGCCCACGGATTCAAACTGGAATACCGCGGTGGTATTTGCGTCAGCAAATACTGCATAGGATTTAGGATCGTCCAAAGGAATGTTTGAAATATTTAACGGCTTATCAGATTGAATACGCTTATTAATATTTTGAATCGCATCTTCAATTACAGTAAGGTTACGTAAGCCCAAGAAGTCGAATTTTACTAAGCCCGCAGCTTCTACATCATCTTTATCGAATTGGGCAACCCGACCTGTACCATCAGCTTCACACAAAATTGCCGAATAATCGGTGATTTTGGTTGGTGCGATGACTACACCACCTGCGTGTTTACCTGTATTACGGGTAATGCCTTCAAGCTTGAGTGCCATTTCCCAGATTTCAGCAGCATCGTCATAATCTGGGTTGGATGGATTGGTCACAATATCTTTAAGTTGTGGTTCAGCCTCAATAGATTCTTCTAAGGTGAGTCCTAAAGGTTTAGTCGGAATCATTTTAGAAATACGATCTGCCAAACCATAAGATTTACCTAAAACCCGTGCTACATCTCGAATCGCACCTTTAGCAGCCATGGTACCGAAGGTTGCAATCTGAGAAACCGCATCACGACCATAATGGCGTGCTACATAGTCAATGACCTTATCACGCCCAGCGATACAGAAATCGATATCAAAGTCGGGCATGGATACACGTTCTGGGTTTAAGAAACGTTCAAAGAGTAGGTCATAACGCAGCGGGTCTAAGTCAGTAATTTTTAAACTATAAGCGACGAGTGAGCCTGCACCTGAACCACGACCGGGACCTACAGGAACCCCATTGTTTTTAGACCATTGAATAAAGTCCATGACGATGAGGAAGTAACCAGGGAAATCCATTTTATTGATAATGCCAAGCTCATAGGCCAGACGTTCATCATAAGGCTTACGGATTTCAGCCCAATCTTCATCACGTGTTTCAACAGGGTAAAGGAAGTCTAAACGTTCTTCTAAACCAATTTCAGAAAGATGCTCAAAGTAAGAATGGATAGTATGACCTTCCGGAATTGGATAGTCTGGTAGATCATGGAATCCTAAACGGAGTGAAACGGTACAACGCTTTGCAATTTGTAAGGTGTTTTCTATGGCACTTGGAATATCTGCAAATAGCTTAATCATTTCAGCAGAGGTTTTAAAATATTGCTCAGGGCTGTAATGCTTAGGACGTTTACTATCGCCTAGAACATAACCATCTGCGATACAAACGCGTGCTTCATGTGCTTCATAATCTTCTGGTCTAACAAAATGCACATCATTATGCGCCACAACACCAATATTATATTTTGCAGCGAGTTTAACCGCTTCTTCGTTGAAGCTTTCTTCTAATGGGCGACCTGTACGTGTCAGTGCTAAATAAACACGATTGCCAAATTTTTCGATCCATTGTTCTAACAGCGGTTCGGCTTTTTCAGGATAAGCTGCACAGAGCATTTCTCCGACATCACTATGTAGGCCCAAAAGTACAATGATGTCTTGAGACTGTTCAAGTACCCAATCTTTTTGTACACATGGAATCGACAGCTGTTGTCCTTCAATAAAGCCGCGAGAGACTATTTCAGTCAGACCACGCCAGCCTTTATTGGTCATTGCCAGTAAGGTTGCTTTGTGGTTTGCATCATTTAATCGAATTACACTGCCGAAAATAGGTTTAATCCCTTTCCCCAGCGATTTGTTGTAAAACTTAACTGCTGCATGCAGGTTGGATAGGTCTGTAATGGCTAAAGCGGGCATTTCATCAGATGCGGCAGCTTTAATCAGATCAGGTATACGTACGATCGATTCTGTAATCGAGAATTCGGTATGAATACCAAGATGAACAAACTGCATAGACCTATCCTATATGAAACTGTCGGCTATTTTATCACGCTTAAACTGTGATGTGCTGAAATAAAATGTTCTGGATGAATTATTGCTTTGTATTTAAGTATTTGAAATATATTTAAATATACTGAATTTTTTAATTTTGGCTTTTAGTTGCATGATTAACCAGCAGTCAGCTTGAGTTGTGTGTTGATGGTCTTTTTTACATAGAAACGAATAATTGAAGCTTTATTTGAATGATATGGATTGAATGAAACAGGGTAATCCATTCAAGCTATTGTTATCGAATTGGACAAAGAAGCAGTGAAATTTTATCGGGTGATAAATGGGTTTAGGATGACTAAGGTGATAATAATAAAAGCCCTGACTATTATTCAGTTAGGGCTGTATATATCTAAAAAGTCGGGCTTATAATGCCTTTAAACGTTCTGAACCAATCCAATGTTTAGAGAATTGATATGCTGCACGCCCTGAGCGTTGACCACGAGCTTGACACCATCTTAATGCTTCAGCACGAACATCATCAGCAAAGGGCATGTCTGCTTTTGCTAAATAATGCTCCACAATTTCTAAATAAAGATTTTGATCCATTGGATAAAACGACAACCACAAACCGAAACGATCTGATAATGAAATCTTTTCTTCGATGGCTTCTTGTGGATGCAACTCTTTATATTGCGGCACATCGACTTTAGTTACAGGCGTGTTTTCATGCATAAATTCAGGCAATAAATGACGACGGTTACTGGTTGCGTAAATCACAAAATTACTTGAGCCAGATTGTAGCGAGCCATCTAACACGCTTTTTAAACTACGGTAATTTTCATCTTCAGCATTAAATGCCAAGTCATCACAATAAACAATGAACTTTTCTGGACGATCTTTAATAATTTTTTGAATTTCTGGCAAGTCAGATAAATCATCTCGTTCAATTTCAATTAAACGTAAGCCTTGTTCTGCATACTGGGTAAGTAAAGAGCGGACAATGGATGATTTTCCTGTACCGCGTGAGCCAGTCAGTAAAATATCGTTGGCAGGTAAACCGTGTAGAAATTGTTCAGTATTTTGTAAAATTTTAGCTTTCTGACGTTCAATCCCTTTAAGATCATCCAAATGCATTGCTTTCGGGTTATAAATCGCTTTGAGTTGTTTATCGTGCCACCTAAAAGCCACTGCTGCAAAGTCAGTATCTTGTTTCTTTTCAGGAAGAACTTGATGTAACTGATCAAGAACAGTGGATAATTTTTGGATGATATTGTCAGGTAAGTCGAAAGTTGCCATATCCGTTCGCTATTTTCAGAAATTACAATGTGTGGTTGATATTAGCACAGTAATTTTATTGAGCTAATCTCAATAGGCGATAATTGGAATCTAAAGCAAGAATTAAATGACTTATGGTAATTGATTATCTGGTTATTTTTCAGCATAGTTTATCGACAGGTATTTAAAAGTGTCGGATTAAAAATCAAAGGAATATTAGAAATGTTATTAGAACTCACTCAAGATTTAAATCCGCATCAGGCTTATCGTATTAAAAAACTAAAAAGAAAACTGAAACATGCGGAAAACTATGAAGAGTGGAAATCTATAGCGTTAAAACTGGATGAAGAAACGGGGGCACAGGAGTGGAAGCTGGATAATACTTCTCCATATTTTGATGCTGAAATTATTTCCCATCGGTTAAATTTATTGCGCCGTTACCGTCTACAAAATCGCACCCAAGATTTGATGTATATCCTAAGAGAAGGATTTAGTCACGATGTTGCCAACATCGGGCATCCGATGCTATTTGCACATACCTATGTTGGAACTAAAAAAATAATTGAAGATTATATTGATGAAGTGAGCAATAGTTTGGCATTCATCGCTTCAGAAAGTTGCCAAGCTTTGTGTCATGAAAGCAAAAGGAAGTTTTTTGAAAACTGTGAAAAGGCCTATGGTCAGCCCGCACTGATGTTTTCGGGTGGAGCAACATTAGGTTTATTCCATAGCGGTGTTTGTAAAGCATTAATGGAACAAGACTTAATGCCAAAAGTACTTTCTGGTTCAAGTGCTGGGGCAATCATGACAGCGATGCTGGGGGTAAATGAACCGGGTGAGATTCCAAACTTGCTCAGTGGTGACCAGTTTTATAGTGAAGCTTTTCACTTCAGAAGCTTAAAAGAATTAATCAAAGGCAATGGTGGTTTTGCTGATGTCCGATATCTTAAAAAGTTCTTGGTCGAAAATTTAGGTGATGTAACTTTTCAGGAGGCGTTTGAAAAATCAGGCTTAGATATCAATGTCACCGTCGCACCTTATGATGTCTCCCAAGAAGATGTACGAATCATGAATAAATATACTTCACCAGATTTATTGGTCTGGAGTGCAGTATTGGCATCATGTGCTGTACCGGTTTTATTTCCACCTGTGCGTTTGATCAGTAAGCGTTATGATGGTGTACATACTCCTTATTTGGCAAATACGCGTTGGGTAGACGGCAGTGTCCGCAATGATTTTCCCCAAGAGCGCATGTCACGTCTTTATAATTTGAATTACACCATTGCCAGTCAGGTTAATCCACATATTGTACCGTTTATGCAGAATGATGAAGAACGTTACCGTAGAGATTTACTGAGTTGGCCTGAACGTATAGTGCGTAGTCAAGGACGCATGGCTGCAATGGGGATCATGGACTTTGCCAGAGGTCGTATGGGACGAGTTCCTTCTATGCGTCGTTTACTCGATCACGGTTACGGTATTATTGACCAGCGCTACTATGGTGATGTCAATATTATTGGGGAGTATAGTCTGCGCCATTATAGCTATATGTTACAGAACCCACGCCCATATCTATTTAAGCTGTTGCAACGAGAAGGTGAGCGTGCAACTTGGCCAAAAATTTCAAGTATAGAAACACATGCGCGGATTGGTAAAACAATCCAACATTGTCTAGAAGTTTTGAATCATCCGATGACGAAAGATATACCCGCAGAACAATTGACCGAAGTATGAGCCAAAGCAGAATTCTTCCAATTGCATATAATTCAATCCAAAGTCAAAAATTTGGTCGTCGTGTTTATCAAATTCAGCAGGGTCAGCAATTGTTTTGGTTGAAATTACAGCTCAAAAATTCAAATCGCTGTTATCAACAACACTTTTTCAATGAGCTGAACTGTTATAGCGAGTTGAATGCATTAGAAACTGAAACTCAACCTGTATTGTTAAACTTTTCAATATTTGATCCATTTCAGCAATTTAAAATTGATGAAGAGGTCATTGATCAAGCTTTATGGGTGGAAGATGCCCCAAAGCTTTTTCAGGATCTACCTGATCGACTTAGCTTGGCTGAAATTGGTAAGCGATTAGTACTCAGCTTAGATGTGCTTGAACATTTGCATGACTATGGTTATCTGCATGGTGATATCAAAGTTGAGCACTTTCGTGTTAAGGATGAGAAAAGTTATTTGATTGACTTTGAACAGGCTGTAAACACCGCTCAAGACGCAAATTTAACAAATATCGCAACACATACAGCAACACCACGGTATATGGCACCAGAATTGTTTCATGCGCAACCAAAATCATTTCAATCCGATATTTATGCGTTAGGAATTGTTTGGTTGGAGTGGTTGACACAACAGCGCTTATCGGCAAAAAGCTATCAAGATTGGGCATTTTTGCATTGTCAGCAGTTAAATGTGGTGTTACCAGAGCGATTTAAAATTTTTGAAATGGTTTTAACAGCGATGTTAATGAAAAAAGCAGGGCAACGTTGCTCAAATATTTATCAAATAAAACAAGTATTAAGCCAAATTGTTTAAACAAAAAGCAGTATTTGCAACATTTGTTTTTTATTTAAACAAACGAGTGTCTTTTTCGAAAAAAGGGCTTGTCATAATAAAACGATCTCTATAATATACACAGCCATTGGGGACGTGGCGAAATTGGTAGACGCACTGGATTTAGGTTCCAGCGCCGCAAGGTGTGAGAGTTCGAGTCTCTCCGTCCCCACCAAGCAATTCATTTTGTGGTACTAAAACAAAATGAAGGGTTATAGAGGATTGGTGTAATGGTAGCATGACGGTCTCCAAAACCGTTCGTCAAGGTTCGAATCCTTGATCCTCTGCCAAGTTATTTAAAAGACTACAGCGTTAGTTTTTATTCGGGGACGTGGCGAAATTGGTAGACGCACTGGATTTAGGTTCCAGCGCCGCAAGGTGTGAGAGTTCGAGTCTCTCCGTCCCCACCAAATTTAAAAAAGCATGATGAAAATCATGCTTTTTTTATGCCTAAATTTTTATTCTAACTATGCTGTATCTTGATTAAAGGTTTCTTAGAATTAGAATTTTATCCAGATCAATAAAAAGACCTAAACGATTTCGTTTAGGTCTTTTCAAAGAGAAACTTCATTTAGACACTTACTAAGCCTTTAAGTGATCTTCAAATTCTTCACCGAGCTGCATTGCTAAGTTATTACCAGATAAATCACAAGTGACTAAACCATATTCTTTTTTAAAGCTGAAAGTAAATCCTTTTCCATCAGCTAAATTTTTTACTGAATAGCCTAATTTTTCTAACCAAATACGAAAAGCGATTAAATTCTTTGCCTTTACAACCTTTTTCACAGAAGATCTCCTTAATTCCTGCCTATAAATTTAATAGGGGTGATCATTAAATTTTTAAAGGGGTAATTTGATGAAACTTATTTTTTATATCAATATTTGAGCAATTTGAGAAATAAGGCTTTTGTATCAATGCGTATTTTTTTGCTGCCAATATGGATGAAATGTGAATTTAATAAAAAATATTAAAATAAAACAATGGATTAATTAATTCCAAAAACTGTGTTTGTAATATTTTGATGCAAAGATATCGTTTTAAAAAAGCAGAATTTTTCTCATTTTTACTTTGGCTAAATGTAAGTAAATTTAACAGAAGTATAGGTTATTATGGCTGTATGGGATGATGTTGATCTAAGAAATCTAAAATATCGCCAAACAGTTGTGTCTGATCTTTGCCTAAAGTCATGAGATGCCCTGTATTGGGATAACTTTTAATCTGTTTTTTTGTAGAATTCACATGATTATAAATGGTTTGTGCACTGGATTGATAATGTGCATCATCTAACTCGCCATACAATAAAAAAATAGGTGCGCGAATTAAAGAAACATTGCTTATGGTTGCGGCAACAAACTGATGAAATGCATGTAGTTGTATTGCTGCTTTATTTTCTAAGTTTTTTAAGTCTAGCTCTACATTGCTATTCTGAAATTGATGGAGATATTCAGCATAGTGCTTTAGTCGCTTAAAAAGATCATTTACACTTCGATCCTGTGGCGCAGACATGCTAATACATGCATCAATTGGAAAGTGCTCAGTGAGTTTTAACGATAAAATTGCACCTAAAGAAACCCCAATGACAGCAATATGCTTATAACCCTGATTTTCTAAGAGTTGATAAGCATTATATGTATCTTGCCACCAATCCGCTGTCGTGTAATTGAGAAACTCATCAACCGTTAAACCATGCCCAGCGTAGCTAGGCGCATAGCAAGTGTAGCCATGTTGATGCAGAAATTTTGCTAAGGTCTTCATATCTTGAACGGTACTGGTATAGGCATGTAATAACAGTACCGCCCGCTGCGAGGCTTTTAAAAACAGAGGCTTAGGCTGGCGCAGTTTTAACATTGTAAAAACAATAATCGTGATTGCTTAAAAATGATCTTTCAATGCACGAATACGTGCAAATTCTTCAGCACTTTCAACACGTAAAAAGGGATTGGTATCAAGTTCAAGTTCAATGGTGCTGGGCAAGGTGATTTTCCCTTGTTCACGAAGCTGTTTGATTTCTTCGGCACGTTGTTGTATTGCTCGGTTCTCTGGCTCGATATGCAAAGCAAATTGTGCATTAGAAAGCGTATATTCATGGGTACAGTAAACTTTGGTTCTTGGTGGTAAAGCAGCAAGGCGATTGAGAGAGTGATAAAACTGTTCAGCAGTTCCTTCAAACATACGTCCACACCCCATAGCAAAAAGGGTATCACCACAGAAAACGCTGTCTAATGCATCAATAAAGTAAACGACATGCCCTAGGGTGTGACCTGGCACAGCAATAATGTCGATGTTTAATCCATGAAATTCAAATTGATCATCGTGTTGTAGTGGGTAGGTAATAAAAGGAATGTGACTCAGTTCAGCACGTGGCCCATAAACAGGAATATTATGATCTGCAATCAATTCTGGAACACCACCAATATGGTCTTTATGCCAGTGTGTAAGCAAAATTTGTTTTAAATTCAGTTGATGCTCAAGGCAATAATCTTCAACCAGCGATGCTTCTGTGGGGTCAATTGCAACGACATCGTGGCTGTGACTGTCTTCGATCAGCCAAATATAGTTTTGTAATTGATTTTTTACATCTATGACGTGAATTTTAAATTGCATCGTTGAATTCCATATATATGCTGATACAAATTTAATAGCAAAATTAGGCCATAGACAAGTTGGAAAGCTGATTACGGGCTTATTTATGTGAAAACATATGTAATTCGGTTGTACGGCATTGTATTTGATTGAATAAACAAGTCTTGCGGTAGGTTATTCTTTTAGAGAATAGCATATAGACCAATATGCTATTCTCAATAAAACTTAACAGGCCATCCCTTGGTTGATTTCTAATTTACTGAGTTTGCCATTTTTAAAACTAAAATCGACATAACTGCGATAGCCTGTTTCAAATTCAGCAGGATTTTTTAAAAATTCTTTGGCTTCCGACGCAGTTAACATTAAAATATGGGTGCCAGTTTTGGCACTGTTTGGGAAGTCTTTTTTAAATTGATTGATGCTATACAGATTGGTGATGGGTTTGTTGTTAATCAAAACGGTGTCTGTCATCTTTTGTGCATTTGTCCAAGAAAGCCAAATTCGCCCTTTGGTCGTACTGAGTTGTTGAAAAGTATTTTTGCTTTTATAAAAAGCGTCAGATTTAATCTGTGGATTTTCTTCACTAAAAATGTCAAATGTTAGATTTTTTCCTGATGCAGTGGAGATTGAGTATTCATAGTTGCCTGTACATTCTGAAAATGTTTTTATAGGTTTTTGAGAGGTTTTTCCAAGCAATTTTTCAATTTGTGTTGCACTTACTGCTTGGTTGAGCTCGACACCATTAACTTTCACTGTGGTGGTGTAATCTTCTGAATGTTGCGCAGCAAAACTGCAAATAGGTAGCATAAGGAGCAACGGGGCGATGGTTTGGGTAAAATTATTCATTTCAAATATTTCTTAAGTTTTCTATAACTTAATCACTTCTGAAGGATTGATCAAGAGCAGATGATCAAATGAGTAGAATTAAAAAGGATCTATAAAATTTATAAGTATTTATATCTGTAGCTAACTCAAGAAATAAAAAATACCCTCAACAAGGAGGGTATGATTTTAGAACGAAAAACAACTGGAAATGGCAAGCAAGGATTATCGAAGCTTAGATAACCAATTTCCAAGACTCTGTACAATTTGTACAAGGATCAATAAGACAATTACAGTGAGATAAACTACACTTTGATCGAAACGTTGATAACCATAAGAAATTGCTAAATCACCAATACCGCCAGCGCCTACAGCACCCGCCATCGCTGTTGCACCAATCAAGCTAATGGTTGCTGTGGTAAGGCTCAGGATGAGTGAGCTACGAGATTCAGGGATAATAAATTTAAAAATAATCTGCCAAGGCGATGCACCCATTGCTTGTGCAGACTCAATAATCCCTTCATTTACTTCAAGCAATGATGTTTCTACAAGACGACCAATATAAGGACCAACATAAATGGTCAACGGTACAATCGCTGCCCAAGTACCAATAGTTGTACCCACGATCGCTTTGGTGAGTGGGAAAACCGCAATCAATAGGATAATGAAGGGTAGGGAACGTAGTGCATTGACGATAGGATTTAAAATCTGATAAACAGCGCGATTGGGTAAAATGCCATTAGGGCGAGTAACCAGTAAGGTAATTGCTTGAATAAAGCCCCAAATGGTACCAAACAGCATTGCAAAAATGACCATTTGAATGGTTTCTTGCATCGCTGTAACAAATTGGTCAATGCTTAAAGAGCTTTTCCAAAATGGTGCTGTGAGTGTAGTGAGCCATTGTACAATGAGTTCTCTCATAGTCTAACTCCTGACTGTTCCACCTTGACCCCATTTTTTTCAAAGAAATCTATAGTTTGGCGAATGCTTTCAGCATCTCCCAAAAGTTGTATAAACATTTGACCGATCACTGAACCATTAATTTCAGTCATATTGGCAAATAAAATATTTAAGCTGACATCAAATTGCTTAATTGCTGCTTGTACCACGGTCTCTTGCGCTGAAGTACCCAAAAATTGCAGACTATAAATACTTTTATGATTTTGATTTTCAAGATTGTTTAAGATATTAACAGGGAGCTGTTGCTGTAAAACGGTTTGAATAAAGTTTTTCGTCGTCGGATGTTGCGGTTGACTAAAAATTTCTAAGGTAGAACCAGTTTCAATCACTTTGCCTTGTTCCATGACCGCAACAAAATCACAAACAGATTCAATTACATCCATTTCATGCGTAACCATGACAATGGTAATCCCTTGCTCTTGATTAATCTTTTTAAGCAAAGCAAGAACAGATTTCGTGGTTTGTGGATCAAGCGCAGAGGTTGCTTCATCACAAAGTAAAATTTTGGGGTGGTTGGCCAAGGCGCGTGCAATACCGACACGTTGCTTTTGACCTCCCGAGAGTTCATCTGGAAAAGCATCTTTTTTGTGCTTTAGATCAATAAACTCAAGTAACTCATTTAAACGTTTTTCACGTTGGTCTTTACTGACACCTAGCAACTTTAACGGCATTTCAATATTGTCAGCTACAGTTTTGGTTTGTAGTAAATTGAAATGCTGAAAAATCATGCCTATATTTGCACGTTCTTGACGTAATGCACGTGCATCAAGTGCCGTAAAGTCTTTTTGATTAATGATGACTTGCCCTTGGTTAGGACGCTCAAGCAAGTTAATCAAACGGATTAAGGTACTTTTACCTGCACCACTATAGCCGATAATGCCAAAAATACTGCCCGCTGGAATCTCAAGATTAATCTGATCCAGTGCACGTATGGTTTGACCTTTCAACTCATAGTGTTTTGAAATGTTTTTAAATTCAATCATATCGTCAAAAACTATAGCAAAAAGAAAAAACAGGCAAATTCACTTTGCCTGTTTTATGAGGGCCTACAGACCTTTCATAAAAGAATGGTCAATAGACCTGATCCATTATAAAACTATTTTGATTCTGTAAGATAGCTTACAGGTTTATTCACATCAACTTTAGTTCCACCGAAGTGTTCTTGAACATATTTACCTACAGCAGGAACATGATATAACTCACCCACTTTTTTCAAAAGGGCATCGTCTTTACGTGCATCTGCAACAGCAAGTACGTTGACATTCATTTTGGTTGTTTGGTCAACTGGCTCATAATAAACCGAATCTTTAAGCACGTTTAAACCGCCTTCCATTGCCAAAGTATTACCTAAAACAATTGCATCAACTTCATCTTTAGCACGTACCGCAGTCGCCATTTGAATAGGTTTGATGACAATTTTCTTCGCATTTTCAGTAATATCAGCAGGCGTGCCTTTAACTAAATCAAAGCCATCTTTCAATTTGATGAGACCAGCAGATTGTAAAAGTAACAATGCGCGTGATTCATTTGCGCCATCATTTGGAATAGCAATGGTTGCACCATTGGCAAACTCTTCAACTTTTTTAATTTTACTAGAGTAAATACCCATTGGCTCTAAATATGTTGTAGAGATTGGTGCAATTTTTTCTTTGTTGGATTGATTGAAAGCAACAAGATATGCATAAGATTGGAATGCATTGATATCGACTTCTTTGTTTGCCACAGCAGTATTCATTGCAACATAGTCAGTAAAGTTTTTAACTTCTAGTTTAATTCCAGCTTGTTTTGTTTCTGGTAATGTTGCGATATAGCGCCAAATATCTGCATCTGAACCTGTAGAAGCCATGGTAACGACTTGTTCTTTACCTGCATCTGCTTGGGCAGCATCATTTTTTGGAGCTTCTTGTTTTCCACAAGCAGAAAGAGTGAGCACAGACGCGCTAAGTAAAACGCCAAACAGCTTTTTCATGAATAAGTCCTAAGTAGCAAATGCAGTAGAATTTTGTCCTTTGCATTCTCGATCATTTAAATCGAATTTTTAACATTTTTGAAAATAAATAATGCGGTGACGTACTTGTCTGATTGCGCTATCTATATTCTTTACATTTGAGGATTAGCAGTCTGTTTTAAAAGAATTTTAATTGTTTAAAATAGACTCTAAAGATTTGTTTATCATATCAATAAATGAAAATTATACATAGTGGCTGCGTGTTGACATTGGGTAGTGATGTCGTTGTTTGAATATCAATGTTTTTATTAATTTAATAAAGAAAACAAATGCTTTTGTTGAATGCTAAACGATAAATGTTTAAATTTTATACTTATTCATAATATATAAATTTTTTAGGATTTATTATATTTTTTTTGAATAAGTAAAATAAAATTAGATCTGTACCTATAGCAGTACAGTGATAAACATTATTAGGGGGTGCTAGGTGAAATGGGGGGGATTTTATTCAAACAGTGATTGACATTGACACCACTGTCATACTTTAGCATGGAGATCTTATCTAACTCAAAGAGATCGATAAATGAAATTAATCATCTTTCTTTTAAGCAGTTTTTTATTGCTAAATACTGCATATGCTCAAAATAATGTCTATATCATTCATGGTTATGGTGCAAATGTGGATGATCATTGGTTTAATTATCTTGAGGAAAATTTACAAGATAAAAATACTAGAGTTGTAAAGATCGCATTGCCGAACTCCAGCAATCCAAAGCTTTTACAGTGGAAGCAAACCTTAAAAAATAATATTGCTCAAATTGATCAGCATACATTTTTTGTTGCGCACAGTTTAGGATGTATTACGCTGCTTGATTTCCTGTCTGAATCTGATTTTCAACAGATAGGTGGTGTTGTCTGTGTATCTGGATTTTCGAATAAATTGGCAGTACTACCTCAATTGGATTCATATATCACTGAAACGAATAAGGATTTTTCTTTTAAAAATAAAATATTGAATCGGAAAATGTTTATATCGAGTAATGATCAATATGTTCCAACTGATTTAAGTATCTTGTTGGCAGAAAAATTGGAGTTTCCATATGAAATTATTCCCAATGCTGGACATTTTCTAGCCAGTGATGGGTATCGGGAATTTCCTCAATTATTAGATTGGCTTCAAATGGTCATTGGTGGTGTTGAGGAAGTAGGTGATTCTAATGATTCAGCGTAAAATCAATCAAGGTAATTAATCTTATATGCATTATTCTGGAAGAGCGTTACTCACTAAAATTTACCCAAAAAAAACCCGCCTAGGCGGGTTTTACAACTCAATCAGATTTAAGCATTTTCACGAGCAATTGCACGGTAACCAATATCTTTACGATATTGAACACCATCAAAAGTCACTTTTTGGCAAAGTTCCAAGGCTTTCGCTTGCGCTTCACCAATTGTGTTGCCTAACGCTGTTACGCAAAGTACACGACCGCCAGCAGTCACTACATCACCATTGGCATTGTTTGCTGTACCTGCATGGAAAATTTTCGCATCTGTCATTTGGGTATCTAAACCCGAAATCACGTCATCTTTGCTCGAAGTTTCAGGATAGCCTTTAGACGCAAGCACAATACCAACAGTTTTACGCTCATCCCACGCAGCTTCAGCGGGTAAGTTACCAGCAATACCGGCTTCAACTAAATCAACCAAAGAAGATTTTAAGCGCATCATGATCGGTTGAGTTTCAGGATCACCAAAACGGCAGTTAAACTCAATGACACGAGGTTGCCCTTGCTCATCAATCATCAAGCCAGCATACAAGAAACCTGTGTAAGTATGACCATCAGCCTTCATACCATCTACAGTTGGACGCATGACTTCTTTCATGACTCTGTCAAAAACAGCTGCAGTCACAACTGGGGCAGGGGAATACGCACCCATACCACCCGTATTTGGACCTTGGTCAGCTTCAAAGATACGTTTATGGTCTTGTGACGTTGCCATAGGAAGGATGTTGTCACCATCAATCATACAAATGAACGATGCTTCCTCACCCTCAAGGAATTCTTCAATAACAACACGCGAACCTGCATCACCAAATTTATTGCCTGCAAGCATGTCATCAATTGCATCAAACGCTTCTTGATTGGTCATCGCAACAATGACGCCTTTACCCGCAGCAAGGCCATCTGCCTTAATTACGATGGGTGCGCCATTTTTTTCTACAAATGCTTTGGCTGCATCCACTTCTGTGAATACATCATAAAATGCTGTAGGAATGTTATGACGTTTTAAAAAGTGTTTGGCGAAAGCTTTAGAGCCTTCAAGTTGTGCTGCAAATTGGGTTGGTCCCCAAATTTTAAGACCAGCTGCTCGTCCTGCATCCACCACACCATTTACAAGCGGAGCTTCTGGACCAACAATGATGAGGTCGACGGCATTGTTTTTGGCAAAGTCGATAATGGCAGGGTTGTTGAGAATATCTAAAGCAACATTTTCACATTTATGTTCAGTTGCTGTACCTGCGTTTCCTGGTGCAACAAAAACCTTAGTGACTTGATCGTCTTGCGCAATTTTCCATGCCAATGCATGTTCACGACCACCACTACCCAAAACTAATATGTTCATCTTATGTATCCTTTTTTAATCCCTCCCAACCTCCCTTTATACAGGAAGGGGTATCACGAATTTAAAGAGTCCTGTAGTTCGTGACAAGTCCCTCTTATGAAAAGAGGGACTTAGGGGGATTTTTAAATAATGATTTATTGTGAATTAGTGACGGAAATGACGCATACCCGTGAAGACCATTGCAATACCAGCTTCATCTGCTGCTGCAATTGTTTCTTCATCACGCATTGAACCACCCGGTTGGATAATACATTTGATACCAGCTTTTGCAGCGTTATCAATACCATCACGGAATGGGAAGAATGCATCAGATGCCATAACAGCACCTTCAACCACTAAACCTGCATGTTCAGCTTTGATCGCGGCAATACGTGCAGAGTTTACACGGCTCATTTGACCAGCACCAACACCAATGGTTTGACGGCCTTTAGCATAAACAATAGCATTGGATTTAACGTATTTGGCAACTTTCCAAGCAAAGATTAAATCATCAATTTCTGCTTCAGTAGGGGCACGCTTAGTCACTACTTTAAGATCATCTTTGGTGATCATGCCGAGGTCTTGGTCTTGAACCAATAAACCGCCATTGACACGTTTATAATCGTATTGTGAAGCACGTTCATCAATTTTAGGAAGTTCGCCACATACCAGAACACGGACGTTTTTCTTTGCGCCAGTCACTTCAAGTACACCATCGGCAATACTTGGTGCAATAATCACTTCAACAAATTGACGGTCAACAATTGCTTGAGCTGTAGCAACATCTAACTCACGGTTAAATGCAATGATGCCACCAAATGCTGATTCTGGGTCAGTTGCATAAGCAAGATCGTATGCAGCTTTAAGACCATCTAACGATACTGCAACACCACATGGATTTGCATGTTTAACAATGACACACGCTGGTTTTGCAAATGATTTGACACATTCAAGTGCTGCATCTGTATCCGCGATATTGTTATAAGAAAGTTCTTTACCTTGTAACTGCTTAGCAGTTGAAACCGATGCTTCAGTTGCAGTCGATTCTACATAGAAAGCAGCGGATTGATGTGGATTTTCACCATAACGAAGATCTTGTACTTTATTTAACTGGGTATTGAAAGTACGAGCAAATTTGTCAGCTTGACCTTCTTCTTTACCAACTCGTGCACCGAGGTAAGAAGCAATCATGCCGTCATACTGGGCAGTATGTTCAAATGCTTTAACCGCTAAATCGAAACGAGTCACATAAGATAAAGCACCATCCGCTTTAAGTTCTGCAATTACAGTTTCATAATCAGTTGCATTTACGATGATCCCCACAGAAGCATGGTTTTTCGCAGCTGCACGAACCATTGTTGGGCCACCAATGTCAATATTTTCAATTGCATCTGCAAGCGAGCAGTCTGGTTTAGCAACAGTAGCAGCAAAAGGATAAAGGTTTACGACAACAAGATCGATTGCATCGATGTTGTGTTCAGCCATGACAGCTTCGTCTAGACCACGACGAGCCAAAATGCCTCCATGAATTTTAGGATGCAGTGTTTTTACACGACCATCCATCATTTCTGGGAAGCCTGTGTGCTCTGAAACTTCAACTACAGCCACATTGTTGTCTTTAAGCAACTTATATGTACCGCCAGTAGATAAAATTTCCACCCCAAGAGCAACAAGGTTCTGGGCAAATTCAACGATCCCGGTTTTATCAGAAACAGAGATTAAAGCGCGTTTAATAGTCATGATCTTCGTCAACAGTTTTTAAGTCTAGAGATTGAACAGGTAGGCAAAATATAGGTAAAAAAAATGCCCACGCAAGCCGTGAGCATTTTATCATTTATTCACTCATTAAACCGTGAGCTTTTAACTTTTTGCGTAAAGTGCCACGGTTCAGTCCGAGAATCTCAGCAGCGCGAGTCTGATTCCCGCGTGTGTATTCTAAGACAACAGATAAAAGAGGTTTCTCCATTTCTGCTAGCACCATGTCGTACACTTGTGATGGTTGCTCACCTTGCAATTGTGCAAAATAGTGACGAACTGCGCGATCTACGTGAATACGAAGAGCGACGTCAGATTGTGCAGTAAAAATAGGAGATTTGCTATTCATGCGAGTTAATCCGAAAATCAAAATATTACTTGGGTAAAGTAATATATAAATGTGGTCTAAAAAAAATCTGAGCTCCGTTTTAGATCCTAAAACGGTTGGCTCTAAAACAAGAACAATTAGCTTGCCACAAATCGTCGAGTTGAGTGAAAAATAAGCGTAACAATAGATTAATATTTGTTACAACACTCTTTTAAACAAAAAAATGTTCTACTTGCGCGATATTGGATATAAAGCACATAACAAAACAGTATTTTTTTTGAAAAAATGCGAGGAGTTTGCAGGACAAAGCTTTCGTGGCGCGTATGATACCATTGTCTAAGAAAAAATGAGCAAGAAAACTACATTTTTTTTCATTTTTTTATAATTTTTTTTAATTTTAAGGGTGAATAATGTCTAATTGGTACTGATCAAAACTTTTTCTTGGCTCTGTAACAACAAATTTAAAAGGATATGGGCTATTTTTAGGAATACGCTTAATTCCAACTAAACTTTCAATCAGATATTGCTCAGGTGTAATCACATGTGTAGCAATGACCTTATTTTGAGCTTTTAAGGTGACTCTTATTAGGGGTAATTCTAAGCTTTTAGAATATTGGTTATTGAGTTGACCTGAAAATTGAGTCTCCTGTCTATCAAGTGCTTTAACTTTAAGATGACTAATCACAATTTGTTTATAGCGTTGATCAACAGTATCGCACTGTAAGACGGCACAGGTTTGGGTAAAGACAGTATTCAAAAAAGGATAACGATCAGTTAAGTTTGGATTAAACCAAAGGATTTGAAATAATAAAATGCTGAGTAAAGCAAGATTGATCAAGCTCCACGCCAGATAATAAAACGTACTTTTGGGTTTTACTAAATGTTGCCCATGGTTATTTAAACCTTGTGATAAGTTTAAGCTTGGAATGTTATTGACTGGCTCATTGTTGAAATAATTCAAATTGTTTAAGTATGTTCTTAAATCAATATTGGAGTTTTCAATTTTACGATTAAAAATATCTAAAACATTGGTTTCGATTTGTCGTTTCGTCGTAATGAGGTTTTGTGCCTGACTTTGCACGACAGTCTCAGGATCGATCTTGGGTTGAGCAGGTTGACTGTTTTGTAGATGGATTAATGCATTAAAATTATGTGAACATTTCGGACAACAAACCATACCCTGCGCAACAGTGAGTTGCGTAACTGATACTTTATAAACTGAAGCACAATTTGGGCATCGGGTTTGTTTTTCGGTCATAAATATTTATATTTTCATAGATTAAACAGCCTTACGCGACCCAGAAATTCTGCACCAGGTTTCTTCACGTTTCTCGACTTCTACTATATCAAAAAATTCAGAATAAATACTAGAAACATCAGTAACTTGCTCTTCAATTACGCCAGCAAGTGCGAACTCTCCCTCAGATTTAATCAAAGTTGAGAATTCTTTAGCAAGAGACATAAGTGGGCCTGCCAGAATATTTGCAACCAAAATATCCGCCTGTTGGTTTTTAAATTCTGCATTGAACTCTTCAGGTAATCCAACATAAAGATTTTCAAGAACGCCATTCAGCTCAGCATTTTGTTTGGTCGCCAAGACAGCTTGTGGATCGATATCTGTTGCATAGACTTTCTTTGCACCTAAAAGCAGTGCAGCAACACCGAGGATGCCTGAGCCACAACCATAATCAATCACGACTTTATCTTTAACATCGGTTTTGCCTAACCATTGTAGACAAAGGAAAGTAGATGCATGGTTACCCGTACCAAATGCTAAGCCTGGATCAAGTTTGATATTGACTGCATCCGCTTCTGGTGGTTCTATCCATTCAGGTACGATCCAATACTTTTCACCAATTTGAATTGGTTCATAGTAATCCATCCAAGAACGTTCCCATACTTGGTCTTCAAGAAATTCACTACGCATCGGTTCAGTTGGGAGTTGGGTGCGAATGAATGTTTCTAGTGCTGTTACATCAATGTC
The DNA here is from genome assembly GCF_059422385.1 of Acinetobacter sp. GW821-FHT01E09. NCBI lineage: Bacteria > Pseudomonadati > Pseudomonadota > Gammaproteobacteria > Moraxellales > Moraxellaceae > Acinetobacter > Acinetobacter sp. GW821-FHT01E09. The sequence goes on along the minus strand of NZ_JBWKWU010000001.1, from coordinate 2,805,612 downwards.
TTCGCCTTCTTCTTGCGCGTAGATTCCTGTAACAATCACTTTATTCCATAGCGGAGTTTCGCCAGGGAGTGGTTCAAGCAAGTCTTGGTTTTCAGCATCATCTAATGTCACGCTGACTGCGCCTAAAGAACTTAACAAGGTTTCAGTAAAATCAACTTGAGCTTGTTCTACAGTAATATGAATTTGTAACCACTTCACGGCAAAGACCTAAATCGTTTTCTTAAAGGCAGTATTGTAGCCGAAACTGGGAAGTTACGCTTATATTCAGTAGGAAATAAAAAATGGATGCTTAAGCATCCATTTTAGTTGAGGCACATGATGGCTTTATATCGCAGGTTCAGTTTCAGTTGCTGCATGTCTTGAAATTAAGGCACCAAAAATAGCAGCGAAAATATACATAAAGATTGAGTAAACCGCGGCAGGCATTGCGACAGTAGAATTTGCGATCACAGTCAAAGCAATCGTCATGGCTAAAGTACTATTATGAATGCCGATCTCAAATGCGCATGCGCGTGCTTGAGCACTATTAATACCGAGTAATCTTGGAACAAAGTAGCCAATAACCAGACTGCAAATACAGAAAATCACCGTGGCTAGGCCGACTTGAGTCAGGTATTCCATGATATGTGCACGTTCTTTGGTGATTGCCCCAATAATAATGAGAATCAAAAACACCACTGAGAAAATTCTTAAAGGTTTACTTAATTTTTCAGTAAAGTGTGGCGCATAATGTCGAATGAGCATGCCGATACATACAGGAATTAAAATAATTGCAAAGACTTGCAGTATTTTACTGAACTGCATGGTGATTTGTTGCCCATCATTCATAAAGTATTGAATCGAAAAGTTTACGATCAAAGGCAAGGTAAAGGCAGCAATGACTGAGTTAATTGCAGTTAAGGTAATATTAAGTGCAATATCACCTTTAAATAAATAACTAAATAGATTAGCGGTACTTCCTCCAGGTGAGGCTGCAAGCAACATTAAACCAACGGCAAGCAAAGGCGGGAGTGCAAGCCCCTTACAAATGATAAAAGCGATACCGACCAAAAGTACCAATTGACAGAATAACGCAATCAATACAGCTTTAGGGTGTTTAGAAACTCGCGCAAAATCTTTTGGAGTAAGTTCTAAACCTAGTCCAATCATAATAATGGCGAGGGCGAGGGGAAGCATTATGGTAATTATCCCTGAATCCATAGTTTCATCCTTTTTGTTGTTTTTACATCAATTCAATATGTGAATATTCCGTTCTCGATTTGAGTGTAATCGAAAGGTATCGAATTGAAAAATGAAATCTATGACTCAGAAATCTTCTTGGAAATATGTGTTTTAAATATATAGCATTAGGCCGAATAACAATTGATTCATCGTAGATGTAAAACTATATGGATACTGATATTAATCAAGTCTACGCACAGACTTGAAATAAAAAAGGTGTTCCATTTTTAATGGAACACCTTTTTGCTCATCCATGCTATTTATAAAAGCAGGTATTTATAAAAGCACGTATTTATGCCTAAAGCAGATTATTGCGCTTGGATCGGATCTTCGCTTGGAGCGGCTTGACTCGGTTGCTCCATTGCAGGTTGTTCTGCTTGTGATGCATCATTTGTTGCTGGTGCATCGGCACTCGCTGGAGCAGATTGTTCTACAGCTGGGCGGTTTTCAATGGCTGATTCAGGCGCTGCAGCAGCGGCAGTTGGGTTGCCACCTGCAGGTGCTGGGAAGCTAAATTGTAATTTACCATTTTCATTTGGTTCACATGTACCGTTAAAAGTTACACCTTTGTTGGCGTAGGTGACCCAGTCACCTTGTTTTTTCTTGGCACATACCTGAATTTGCTTTTTCACTTCGGCTTTGCTGGTGTTTTCATCAGCAGCATGGGCAAAACTAAATGCAACACAACTGAGTAAAGATGCTGTAATTACTTTAGACATGGTATTTTTCATCATGATATTCCTTATATATAAAGTCTCGAAAAAAATAATTTGTCCGTGTATTGTCTATCGTATCGTGAGTTTTTGATAAGTTAAATTCTATTTGTAGGGCAGTCATGAAACGAAGTGTCAATTTATGTTGCCTATGTATAAGAGATGTTTAATCGTTCATACGCATGATTGAGGGAAATAATATTTGTAAAACTGCCTAAAACTAGAAGTAAAATTTTGCTATAATTTCCTGTCATTCTTTTATCTCTCATTTATCACTATGCATTATCCTAAAGTTTACGATGTCATTGTTATCGGTGGCGGTCACGCAGGTACGGAAGCGGCACTGGCTGCGGCGCGTATGGGTCGACAGACTCTGCTTTTGACTCATAACATTGAGACTTTAGGGCAGATGAGCTGTAACCCAGCCATTGGTGGTATTGGTAAATCTCACCTTGTTCGCGAAATTGACGCCTTAGGTGGTGCAATGGCATTGGCTGCAGACAAGGGCGGTATTCAATTTCGTATTTTGAACTCGCGTAAAGGCGCAGCTGTACGTGCAACTCGTGCACAAGCTGACCGTATCCGTTATAAAGCCGCGATTCGTCATACACTTGAAAATCAAGCCAATTTAGATATTTTTCAACAATCTGCAGATGACTTAATTGTTGAAGGCGATACGGTTAAAGGTGTAGTGACCCAAATGGGTATTCGCTTTGATGCGAAAACTGTGGTGTTAACAACAGGTACATTCTTAGGTGGCGTGATTCACGTTGGGCTAAATAATTCTTCAGGTGGACGAGCAGGCGATCCACCATCAATTTCGTTAGCAGCTCGTTTACGTGAATTAAATCTACCAGTAGGTCGTTTAAAAACTGGTACACCACCTCGTATTGATGCGCGTTCTGTCGATTTTTCTGTGATGATTCCGCAACCGGGTGATTTCCCATCACCAACCATGTCATTTATGGGGGATGCTTCGATGCATCCTGAGCAAGTAAATTGCTATATCACGCATACCAATGCGCGTACTCATGAGATTATTCGTGGTGGTTTAGACCGTTCGCCGATGTATACCGGGGTGATTGAAGGTGTAGGTCCACGTTATTGCCCATCGATTGAGGATAAAATTCATAAATTTGCAGATAAAGATTCGCATCAGGTATTCCTTGAGCCAGAAGGCTTGGATACACACGAGCTTTATCCAAATGGTATTTCAACATCTTTACCATTTGATGTGCAGTTTGAGTTGGTACGCTCAATCCGTGGTATGGAGAATGCACACATTCTTCGTCCAGGCTATGCAATTGAATATGATTATTTCAATCCACAGTCTTTGAAATTCTCACTTGAAACCAAATCGATTAATAACTTGTATTTTGCAGGTCAAATTAACGGTACAACAGGTTATGAAGAAGCTGGTGCACAAGGTTTATTGGCGGGCTTAAATGCTGCACGTCGTGCATGGGATCAAGAGCAATGGACGCCTAAACGTGATGAAGCGTATATGGGCGTTTTGGTCGACGATTTGATTACCTTAGGTACCAAAGAACCGTACCGTATGTTTACCTCTCGTGCAGAATATCGTTTGATGCTTCGTGAAGATAATGCTGATCAACGTTTAACAGCAATTGGCCGTGAAATGGGCTTGGTTGATGATGAGCGTTGGGCTTCTTATTGTGAAAAAATGGAAGCAGTCGAAAAAGAAACAGGTCGTTTACAACATCTTTGGGCTGCACCGAACAATCCAATGGGGAAAAAATTCGTTGAATTGACAGGCGCTGATCTTTCTAAAGAATGTTCTGCAATCGATTTACTTAAACGCCCAAATATCAACTTTGCACAAATTGCTGAATTAACTGGTTCTGAAGTATCTGAATTTGTCGGTGAACAGATTGAAATTGCTGTGAAATACGAAGGTTATATTAACCGTCAGCAAGAAGATGTTGCGCAAATGAAGCGTTTGGAAGATACCAAAATTCCAGCTGATTTTGATTATGATATCGTTTCAGGGCTTTCTCGTGAAATCACCATGAAACTGAAAAATGTATTACCTGAAACATTGGCACAAGCCAGCCGTATTCCGGGTGTAACACCTGCTGCTGTTCAATTGGTGATGATTACAATTCGTAAAAATAACCAAGCGAGAAAATCAGCTTAAGATTTTGAATTGTAAGAAACCCGCTATATGCGGGTTTTTTATTGTCTATGACAAAGGGGAATTTTTATTGAAAATATATTGTCATTATGACAATATAAAAAGTAAATAGGTTTTAGAGTAAAACATGACAAAACAAGATCAATTAAAAGGTGCAATCTATGGTTTGTTAGTAGGTGATGCTGTAGGGGTATCTTATGAATTTCTCTTAGCTGAGCAGCTACCAGCCTATGACCAAATTGAAATGCGCCCACCGAATAATTTTGCAAAGACCTATCCTCATATTCCAGTAGGGACATGGTCAGATGATGGCGCACAAGCTTTATGCCTTTTGGATTCATTACTTTATAAAAATAAAATGGATACAGAAGATTTTATGAAACGCATATGTAACTGGTATCAATGTGGTTATATGGCTGTGGATTTTCAAGTATTTGATGTTGGAGTACAAACTGCTGAAGCCATAAGAAACTATCTGTCTGGTGTGCCATTATTACAGGTTGCAAATAATGATGTACTTGCAAATGGCAATGGTTCATTGATGCGGGTATTACCTCTAGCAATTTGGCATCAAGGTTCAGATATACAGTTGATTGAAGATGCTTATGCGCAATCACATGTCACACATGCGCATTTACGTTCTAAAGTTTGCTGTGCTTTATATTGTTTATGGGCAAGGTCTATTTTAAATGGTTTGGATATTGACGCTGCTTGGTCTGATGCAGTGACAAAATTACGTGCTTATTTAAAAGATAAGCCAGACGATCTAGAACAACTAGAATATTATATTCGACCTGATGAATTGGAAAAGGGAACAGGCAGTGGTTATGTGGTTGATTGTTTAAAATCGGCTAGATATGCATTACAACAAACAACATATCAAGATGTCATTAAAACAGCCATTGCATTTGGTCGAGATACAAATACAACGGCTTGTGTCGCAGGAGGAATCGCTGGATTATATTTTGGTTTTGATTCAATTCCAGAGTCATGGTTAGCGCAGCTCAGAGCTAAAGATTTAGTTGAACCCTTATTGGCCAAACTACTCTCCAATGTGCCAGCTTAATGTTAAATATTTATGTAAATCAAAGGGCAATTGTGGTGCTTTGATTTTATGAGCTCTACAGTCCAATTTAATCTTATTAGGAGGTATCTTTTAAAAAATCATCTCACTTATCTGTGTTAAGGCTCAATTTACGATTTATTTTTAAAGGCATATTTTAAATACACAGATCCAATCTAACTTTATAAAAATAACTCTTAAACAGAATTGATGAAAAACAAAGCAGTTTTAATTATTTTTCAGTTTGCAAAATCATGGTTATAGTTAATTTACATTCAAACGAGAGGTGAACATCATGACAATGAAATCGATCCGCTACAATAGTGCTGAACTCGCATGCTGTAACATGTGATGTTTAGCATACTCCAATAAATCCCATGTCTTGTGGACATATAAAAATGTGACATGGGTTTTATATCAGCGCAAAAAAAATAAAATTTAAAAATAACAATCAAAACAATAAATCAAAGAGCCGAAAGGCTCTTTTTATTTTGATTATCTTGGCTTGGGGGAAGTTGCTAGATTATTCAATTTCATGTACCGCATTAAACACTTCAACAGGCTCAATTCGGACAATCTTTTTACCAAAACTTCTTAACCACCATACCAATTGTGAGGTAAATGGAACCACAGCACTGACTTGATACAACTCTTCATTCAGTTGTTCAACTTTTTGTTCTTTACTCAGTTGGCTTTCCGTGAAGTATTGTGCATCATCTTCGTGCATGACTAATTTTAATTCAACATTTTCGGTCGGTCGAGAAAAGTCGACTCTAAAGCCCAGCGCACCAGAATCGATATATTCATCAATATCGAATTTGACAGGGTGTAAAGCACGTAAATCTAAAACAGTTGCAGATTTAAAACGATGTAATGCAAAGGTCTGAACTTCTGTCTTGTCATGACGCGTACAAATCAAATAAATAATTGCACCTTTTTGAACCAAACCTAAAGGATTTAGAGTATAGGTTTTTTCTTCACCCTGATAACCACGTGCACGATAGACACATTCAATTTGTTTATCTTGTAGTAGTCCTTCATAAATGGCTTGCTGTGCATGTCTTTCCACCAGAGGTGGGATTACTGGTTGGCTAGCAGGCACAATTCGAACACGGTTAATCCATTGTCGAACATTGTTCTGCGTAGAAAGGCTACGCCGTGCCAAATCGAACCAAGGGTTCATTTCATCAATTAAACTCGGTGGAAGCAGGTGTTTTAAATGTTCTTCAACCATCATAAACGTGACTGCTTGCGAGCTGGTCATATGCGGCAGACTTTGAATCGGGGCATCTGAACGCCAACGCCAGCCTTGTGGTACGGTTTTGTTACTCTCGATCGGAAAGCGTTGAGCAATCTGATTTAGATCACGCTGAATCGTACGTAGACTGATTTCGATCCCTTCACGTTCTAAAACTTCTTGTAATTCACGTGTGCCCATCCACTTCCCCGTAGAGAGTCGGGACAGGATTTGCCATTGGCGATAGAGGCTATTGGAAGTTTCTTTTTCTTGTGCAGACATGGTTTGGTATCAATGGAATCGTGAATGTTTAAGGGAAATAAATCAGCTACACAATAGAAAATTAAAACTGATTCTGCAAGTTATATCCTGTGACTAGTCGCTTAGGTGTTGAAAATATTAGCTAAAAAATTTTGAAACAAGTTCGATCAAAACTCACATTGAGTGCAATAGCAAACAATGAATTAATAAAACTGAGCCAGAAAGATTTAATTGTACAGGTGAAGAATACAGGATATGGCGATTTAATAATATTTTGGCATTGATATTGCATTATTAAAGAAGCCATTAGAGAAGATAAAAAGAGGTTTGTATGCTAAAAGAAACCATAGATACAAATTCAAGCAATGAGAATTATGCAGATCGCTTCGCTTTGCCAATTGCTGAGGCAGAGGAAAACACTGAAACGACGAATCAACAACAGATAGGAAATATTCAACAGGCCATTAATCTAAATATCGATGCACAACAAGCCTCACATCATTTACTTAAACAGATGAATTCGGTTTTTTTTAATGAAATGACGGATGATCAGGTTCTTTCGCCCGAAACTGCTGAAAAAATCGAAGATTGGTTATCTCAACACAGCATTTATCAACTTGAAAAACTCAATGAAACAGCCAAAGCGCATTTTTTATATCAAGGAATTACTTTTGCGGTTTATGGTGAAAAATCGGGAATTGATCGCACCATACCATTTGATTTAATCCCACGTGTGATTGCCAAGCAACAGTGGAACAAGGTTGCAGCAGGCTGTACACAACGTATTCAAGCCTTAAACCTATTTTTAGCGGATATCTATAATCAACAAAATATTTTAAAAGAAGGTTTAATCCCAGCAGTACAAGTGCTTTCTCATGAAGCTTATCAACCGGTGATGATGAATCATCGCTTAAATGGAAATATTTACAGTCAAATCAGTGGAATTGATATTGTTAGGGACTGCAAAGGTGAATTTTTTGTCTTAGAAGATAATCTACGTACGCCTTCAGGTGTGTCCTATATGCTTGAAAGTCGTAAGATGAGTCAAAAACTCATGCCTGAATTATGCAATCAACACGTTGCCAATATTGAGTTGTATCCGCAATTGTTGAGGGACGTTTTGGCTGAAAATTCAAAGGTAGACAGCCCAACAATTGTGGTTTTAACACCAGGACGTTATAACAGTGCTTATTATGAACATTCATTTTTAGCAAGGGAAATGGGTGTGCCATTGGTGACATCACGTGATCTTTTTGTTGAAAACGACAAGGTTTATGTGAAAACTATCCGTGGACGTCAACAGGTTGATGTAATTTATAGGCGTTTGGATGATGGTTTTTTAGACCCATTAAGCTTTAGACCTGATAGCACTTTAGGTGTTGCAGGGCTGATGTCTGCTTATTTAAGTGGAAATGTGGTGATTGCCAATGCCCCTGGTACAGGCGTTGCAGATGATAAGTCGATTTATCCCTATGTGGATCAAATGATTGCTTATTATTTAAATGAAAAACCAATCTTGTCCAATGTACCGACGTACCAATGCCGTGAAGCTGAAGCTTTGGATTATGTTTTGGCAAATCTGGATCAATTGGTGGTAAAAGAGGCTCAAGGTTCAGGTGGTTATGGGATGCTTATCGGTCCTAAAGCAACTGAACAAGAAATTGATCTATTTAAAATGAAGTTAATGGCTTCACCCTCTGCGTATATCGCTCAACCCACCTTAAATTTATCTGTTGCACCAACACTAACTTCCCAAGGAATTGCTGAACGTCATATTGATTTACGACCATTTATTCTCAGCTCACCAGAACGCATAGAAATTGTTCCAGGTGGCTTGACTCGTGTTGCGATGCAACAAGGTTCACTGGTGGTCAACTCATCACAAGGTGGTGGAATTAAGGATACATGGGTAATTGATGAATATTCAATTTAGCCCCACCTTCAAATAATCCCAGCCAAAGGAGAGCAAACATGATTTTACTCAGTACCAATGCACAGAATATATTTTGGTTAGGGCGCTATTTAACCCGTATTCAATATTTATGTAGTCAATTTCCATTTAAAACCAATGAATTGGCTTTAGACTATGCACATGCTTTTTGTTTACCAGCATTTGATGCAAGTTCTTTAAATGAATTAATTTTAGACAATGAGCAACCTGCATCATTTCATCAGCATTTTTTATGTGCCAAAAATAATATTCATGATTTACGTGGGGTGATTTCAGCACAGTCCTTTGCCGAATTAAATCAGTTATTACAACAGGCAGAGCAAAATGCTGGTTTTATTTGTGATGTTTGTGAAGAATGTAATGATGTTTTAGAGGCAGAAGATGATGAATTGTTGTTTCTATTTTTTAGTTTAGGGCAAAAAATGGAACAATTTGATCGTCAATTGCGTCTGAATCAAGATAAATCAGTGACTTTGACACAATTGAATCATTTGATTGATCGTTTAGATCAACATGGTATGTGTAGTTTGCCTGAAGTTTGGGAAGAACTAAAAAACCAGCCAGACCGTATGAATTATTATCATTTTAGTGACCATATTGACTCATTATTTGAATTGGATCGCTTATGAAACTGATGATTAATCACCAAACGCATTACCAATATTCTGAATGGGCAAAAAATAGTATTCAGTATATCAAGATGACACCACAGTCTAATTTGCATCAACAAGTGACGGGTTGGCATGTCAGTGTTCCCGGTGAAAAACACATTAAAAAAGATGCCTTTGATAATGTCTGGTTGACCAGTTCACAAATTGAGCCTTATCAACAAATGTCCATTATGGCGCAGGGGATTGTCGATATTAATGTAGACAATCAATTTGGTATAGAAGATCAGGTATCACCTGTGGTTTTTTTACAGCCAACTCCTGCAACCTTGTGCAATACAGAAATGATTGCTTTTGCCGAACAGTATATAACGCATAAGCATTGGGCAAATTTCCAAAAATTAGCAGAAGCTTTGTTGCAACATATGCCTTATATCAGTGCAAGTACCACAGTAACGCATACCGCAATGGAGTCTTTTTCAGCACGGCAAGGGGTGTGTCAAGATCATAGTCATGTCCTGATTGCGATGGCGAAAGCATTGGGGGTACCAGCTCGCTACGTTTCTGGTTACTTATATGTAAATAATCAATCGCATTTGGCGAGTCATGCTTGGACAGAGATATTTTTAGACGGTAAATGGCATGTTATTGATGTCAGTAATCAATTATTCCGCCCAGAATCACATGTCTATGTGGCGATTGGACGCGACTATTGGGATGTTGCACCCGTTCGTGGAGTAAGAGAGCAAGGTGGCACTGAAACCATGTACTCTATTGTTCAAGTGCTTGCATGTTAGTGGTGGCAATGGTAAATAGTGTGAATAATTGCAGAATGTGATTAATCTCAAATTTAGTTGTATAGGTAGTTTCATGACGTATTGCTGTGCTTTAAGACTCAAACAAGGTTTAGTATTTATTAGTGATACCCGAACCAATGCTGGAGTCGATCACATTTCTGTATATCGAAAACTTTATACGTTTGGGGTAAAAGGCGAACGCTTTATTTGTATTCAAACTTCTGGCAACCTTGCAACGACCCAAGCGGTGATTGGGCATTTAGAAAATCATTTGGCACTTAAGCAAGAACCCAATTTGTATAGTGTGAATACGATGTTCGAGGTTGCAGGATTGGTTGGGCAAACCCTACGCAAAGTCATTGCAGATGTCACTGAAGATACTCAAGAGCAAAGTAATTATTATTGTAGTTTGTTGGTTGGTGGTCAGATCAGTGGAGAGGAAATGCAGCTTTATAATATTTATCCGCAAGGTAATTTTATTTCTGCAACCAGTGATACGCCTTATTTCCAAATTGGTGAAAGTAAATATGGTAAACCAATTTTAGATCGTGCCTTAAGTTATGATATGCCTTTAGATGAAGCGTTACGTTGTAGTTTAATTTCATTTGATTCGACTTTACGTTCAAATGTATCTGTTGGTATGCCATTAGATGCGATGATTTATCTTAAAGACAGCCTAGAGGTACCAAAAGGCAAGCGAATTAACGACAGTGATCCTTATTTTCAACACATCAGCAAACAATGGTCTGAAACTTTAAAGAAAGGTTTACAAGATTTACCTAAACCGACCAATGATTATTTTGAATAATACTCTATGTGCTTTAAAGCGAGTTTAATCTCGCTTTTTTTATATTAAAAATTATAAAGAGGTCGCATAAATTCAAATCTATGTTTCTTTTATTCTAAAATTTATATCGAGACAATTGTCTAGGTGGATCATGATTTACTTTGTGTTTTTAATGATAAATATATATTAAATCACTGTTTTAAATTAAAAAAATTAAAGAGCATGGTTATTATGTATGTGCTGTAAAGCAATCCGAATAAAAAATGATAAACAATTGAATAATAAAATGTTAAGACTTGTATGATCGCAAATAATTGTTTATAAATAATGAAAGTTAAAAATAGAAGAATTACATGACTTTTCAATTATGCTATGCAAGTAAAACAACTTCACCCCATCATCAAATACTCAATGATTTAAGAGATATTTTAGGTGAAGCGAGAGATTTTAATATACTTCATCAAGTTCAAGGCGTTCTGTATTTTGCAGATGAGCATTTTTTTCAATGTCTAGAAGGTGAGGAAGTGGTTATCTTACATGTACTGGAAAAATTGAATAAAGATCCAAGACATCATCAGATCAAGCTGTTTAGAGCAGGCTATGTTGAGCAAGGGCATTTTTCACAGTGGTCTATGAAATACGTGAGACGAAATGGCAAAATTCAACAATACTTCGAGAGTAAGGGCTATAACCATTTTCGCCCATTAAGTTTAGATGAGCAGGATATCCCGACATTACTTAAACTACTCTATGAGATTGAACAGCCAGAAGAATTTGTCTGAAATCTGAAAACTCTTAAAAAATCCAAGCTATGGCTTGGATTTTCATCTTGAATCGAGAACGAGTGTTTAAAGTTTTTTACGGATAGGGCGAGCACTCATACGACAGAGTAACTCATAACCGATCGTACCATTGGCAGCAGCCACATCATCAACCAAACGATCTTTGCCCCACAGTTCAACGACTGTACCTAGCGGTGCATCTAAGCCAGTAACATCAATTGCGATCATATCCATTGCGACACGACCAATGATCGCTGTCATTTGACCATTGATGCTGACATAGTTTTGTTGAGGAAAAGCACGCGGATAACCATCCCCATAGCCGATTGAAACAATGGCGATATCCATTTCATTTTTGGAGACAAATGTAGAGCCATAGCCTACAGATTCACCTGCTTGAATATGATTGAGTGCAATGATTTCAGCGGTAAAGCTCATGACAGGTTTGATGTCTAGTTCAGCAACGCTTCGATCTGCAAAGGGAGACGCGCCGTAAAGCATGATACCTGGACGTACAAAATCAAAATTCAGTTCAGGCCATTTAAAAATAGCAGCAGAATTGCAGCAGGAGGCTAAGATCGGTTCACAAGCAGCTTTTACCTGTAAGAATTGATCTTTCTGTTGTTCATTTAACGGGTGATGATCCGCATCGGCATTGGCAAAATGCATGGCCAGCACACAGGTAAAGCCTTCTGCTTTGAGTGATTGAATCACTTCAATAATTTCGGCCACCTTAAAACCCAATCGGTTCATACCGCTATTGAGTTTTACCCAGACTTTTAAACCTTTGTCGATATATTGTTTTTTATGTGCACGTAACCAAGCCAATTGTGGCTGATGATGTATAACGATTTCAAGGTTGTTTTCAAGAACACTAATCATTTCATCAGCGCTGAAAATACCTTCGATGAGAGTAATCGGTTGTTGATAGCCTAATGTTCGAATCTCTAAGGCTTCAGCAAGGCAGGCGACACCAAAGGCATCAGTCGCATTTAAGGCGGCTAAACAGTCCTTGACGCCATGTCCATATGCATTGGCTTTAACCATACTGACAATTTTAGCGCTTGGTGCAAGTTGTTTGACTCGGTTTAAATTATATTGCAGTGCTTCACTGTCAATATAAACTGTTGCTTGACGCACCCTAGTTACTCCTGAGGAATGGCAAAGATTGAATAATGCTAAATCGCATAAATAGAGATAAAAGTCTAACTTTAAAAAAGTGCAGCTTTAAAACGCTAAATATTGTAGTCCTATCAGCTTTAAATAAACATAAACATTTGTGTTTTTAATGGTTTATTGATTTTGTATCGATAAAATTTTTGCTAAGCGCTTTGCACATAATTTGTAAAGATATTGCACTTTATTTTTTAAATAAAATCGTACATTTTATATTTAAATTTAAGGATTTATTTCGGAGGGTGTATGGGAACATGGTCACATGAACCATTTGGAAATGATACTGCAAGTGATTGGGCCTATGAGTTTGAAGAGCAAGATGGGCATGTTGTCATTGAACAAGCTTTTGATGAAATGATTGATATGGCAACCGAAGAGTTTATCGACGCAGATATTGGCTGTATTGCGCATGCTGCGGCTGATGTTTTAGCTAAATCATTTGGTGAAGGGATTGAAGAAAATGAATATTATCCTGAACCTGTAGAAAAATGGCTTGAACAGAATAAAAACAATGTCAATTATGCGCTTATTCCCAAAGCATTGACTGCATTATTATTATTGACCAGTGAAAACTCTGAATTGGATGAGCTTTGGCAAGATTCAGATGATTATGATGAATGGACTAAGAATATTGAAACGTTGAGAGAGACTTTAAGTTCCAAGATTTGAAGATTAAAATCTCATCTCAACAGCAGTGTTAAATGATGCTAACTCTATTGATTAACATTATTCTTCATCTTGATATTGCGCATAATACTCAGGCGATAGATTACTAAAGCGCGTGTATTGACCTTCAAAGGCTAAACGCACAGTCCCGATCGGGCCATTACGTTGTTTACCAATGATAATTTCAGCTGTGCCTGCTTCTTTCGACTCTTTGTTATAAACCTCATCACGGTAAATAAACATAATTAAATCGGCATCCTGCTCGATTGCACCTGATTCACGTAAGTCGGACATTACCGGACGTTTATTTGGACGGTTTTCCAGAGAACGGTTAAGCTGTGACAGTGCAATAACAGGGCACATCATTTCCTTGGCAAGGGCTTTTAAGCTTCGTGAAATTTCACCAATCTCACCAACACGGTTATCACCCATGCCTGGTACTTTCATCAATTGTAGATAATCGATCATGATACAACCCAGCTTGCCGCCATGTTGTTTGGCAATACGTCGTGCACGTGCCCGAAGTTCCGTTGGTGGCAGTGCAGATGAATCATCAATATAAAGATGTTTTTCTTGTAGCTGTAAAATGGTTCCTGTGACTTTAGACCATTCATCGCCATCAAGTTTACCTGAACGTAAATGCCCTTGATGGACTTTACCGTATGCTGAAATGAGACGCATGGCGATAGAGTCTGCTGGCATCTCCATAGAGAAAACCAGTGCTGGAAGATCACAGTTAAATAACACACTTTCCACAAGGTTCATGGCAAAAGTTGTTTTACCCATCGACGGACGTGCAGCAACAATGATCATATCACCAGCTTGCATACCAGAGGTTTTATTGTCTAACTCCATAAAACCTGTGGTTAAACCGGTGATATTGCCTTCCATTTGAGAAAGTTCATTTAACTTGTCAAATACGTCTGCAACAACTGAGGTAATGGCTTTTGGCCCTTGTGCTTTGGCATTATTATTATGTTGTTCTGCAATAGAGAAAATATTGGTTTCAGCAAGATCTAGAATTTCACTGACTTCACGACCTTTGGTATCATAAGCATTTTGCAGGATTTCATTGCCCACTTTAATCATGCTTCTTAAGGTTGAAAATTCTTTGATTTTGCCTGCATAGGTTTCTAGGTTATAGAAACTTGAAGGTGAATCTGACATCAATTGCATTAAATATTCTTCACCGCCAATTGCATCAAGCAAGTTTTGCTTAATCAGCCAATCGTTGACTAAAACTGCATCATACGGAGAGTTTTCTTGTGCCAGTTTTTCGATTGCACGGAAGATATATTTGTGACGTGTTGCATAAAAATCAGTTTCATTCAAAGTATCACTGACTTGTTCAAAAGACTCAGCAACCGTCATCAATGCAGCCAGTACAGCTTGTTCAATTGCCAAGTTATGAGGAGGCGTACGAAACTCTTTTAACTGTGCATTGTCTTTGTTTTTTGCATCAGTGCTAAAGGGATTCTGTTGAGCTGTGGCAGTTGCCTGAGACATATAAAACCTTGATTTTTAAATCGTGCAAAAACATTATTTACGTAATGTACGTGTGTACTGAAGTACTCACTTATCTTAATGCAAAATACTAAAAGTATCTAACAGTAATACCAATAAGTAGGGGAATGAATCAACTAGAAACAATTTCAGCTGATCCGAGGTAAAATTTAAAGATAAAAAAAGAGCATACAAAAGTATGCTCTTTTTTTCTGCAAGAAATTACTCAGATACGATAGTAACGAGAACTTCAGCAGTAACATCATGATGCAATTGGATTGCGATGTTAAATTCGCCAGTATGACGAAGTGCACCGTTCGGTAAACGAACTTCAGCACGGTCAACAACAAGACCAGCATTTGTTAACGCGTCAGCGATATCACGAGTACCGATTGAACCGAATAATTTACCTTCATCACCAGCTTTCGCAGTGATAACGATGTTTACTTCGTTCAATTGGTCAGCACGTGCTTGAGCAGCAGCTAAAACTTCAGCTTCACCTTTCTCAAGTTCTGCACGACGAGCTTCAAATGCAGCAGTATTCGCTTCAGTCGCTGCAACTGCTTTACCTTGAGGGATAAGGTAGTTACGGCCGTAACCAGCTTTAACTGAAACTTTATCGCCTAATTTACCAAGGTTTTTAATGCGTTGTAATAAAATAATATCCACGGCTCAACCTCACTTATGATTGTCAGTGTAAGGAATCAACGCTAAGTAGCGAGCTTGTTTAATAGCAAGCGCTAATTGACGTTGGTAACGAGCTTTAGTACCTGTAATACGGCTAGGAACAATCTTGCCGTTTTCAGTGATGTACTGTTTTAAAGTGTCGATATCTTTGTAGTCGATGTACGTAACGTTCTCAGCTGTAAAGCGGCAGAACTTGCGACGACGGTAAAAACGTGCCATTGATGTTCTCCTTATGCTTCAACAGAATCTTGAGCTTGTTGTGCTTCTTCACGTTGAGCTTTACGCGCACGTTTTTCTTCAGCACTCTTAGCGAGTAAAGATTCTTCAGTGATTGCGTTTTCACGACGGATAATCACGTTACGAAGGATTGCATCGTTATAACGGAACAATTCTTCTAATTCATTAAGCGTAGTTTGGTTACATTCAATGTTCATTAAAATGTAATGCGCTTTATGGATTTTGTTAATTGGGTAAGCCAATTGGCGACGGCCCCAATCTTCAAGACGGTGAATTTGACCTTCAGCATCTTTGATGTGAGAAATGTAGCGTTCTACCATTCCCACAACTTGATCGCTTTGGTCTGGGTGTACCAGAATTACGATTTCGTAGTGACGCATTGTCAGCTCCTTACGGTTTATACAGCCCCAACCTTAAAAAGATTGAAGCAAGGAGTCACAATCAGCATCAACTTTAAACAACAGTTTAAAAGCCAATAGATTGTGCCGCAAAAATTGCGAGCGCCTATTATAGGAAAGTTTGTGCGCAAACACAATTTAATATTCAAATATTTATTGGAATAACCACTAAAATTTTACAGACCCGAGATTGAATTTCATCTTGTACCTATTTAGATTGAAAATGAATAAAAATATGGATCGCTAAAATGACAAACTACAGTACTGAAAAACTTGTAACCATTGAATCTTATATTGAAAACCCTACACAAGACTTCTACTTTGATGTTTTTGATGGTCGTTATGACATTGTCATGGTGGTGGATTGGAGAGAAGAGGATGATGCAATTATTGGCTATTGTGAAAATATTTTAGAAACTGGACAATTGTCTGCTGAACTTGAAGATGCTGATAATCAACAAGGTTTTAGCATCACAATTCATTATGGTGAAAAATCATTGTTGATTCCTTATCAAGGAGAAGGTGCTGATCGTGATACCACACTACGGGCACTCAATGAAATTTTACAACCTGAGTATGAAATCCGTTTCTGTAAAGCTTCTGCTGGTTCCGACACATTAGAATTTATTCCACTTCCGAAAAAATTATGGCATCAACTTGATATGAAATATGCGGGAAAAATGGATGCGTTATTTGCTCGGTTTGAGCATGATTCTGTTTTTTTTGGAAGTTAATTGGGTCACTCAATTAGAAGTTAAATTGAATAAAAACGTGAATTTATTGATTAGATTAATTCATGATTTATTTTGTGGTAATAAAAACACCACAAAACCCTTAAAGTTTGGATCAGTATCAAATTTAAGTTGCTGATCCCATTTACCATGTTGTACCAAGCCAATTTTATAAGGCAGTTTCAATGTTGAAGCCTTGGTTAAATAAGTCTGATAATTTGGAATAGTCGTAGTGCCTTGATAGGTTTGAATCACCATTTCATCAATATTTTCTCTAAATAGCCTAAGTGTATCTGGATCACGCAGATTGGCCCAATCCATCAAACTGGTGATGCTGAGTTGATAATGCTGTGGTAACTGCTTTCTAAGCTGTTGTAGAAATAAGCCATATGCTTTTAAATTTTTAGTTGGTGCATCAAAGTCGATTTGAATACCTTGAATGTGATTGCCTGCGCTTTCCCACTGTCGGACGCGTTGTAAAATTTTTTCTATTTCAGTGCCTTGCCAATTTAAATGATGATTTCGAAAAACTAACCATACTTTCTGATGTGGAATTTTAATCACAGAAATGCCTTGTTGGATCAAGATAGATTGGTTGGAATTTTTCTCCAGCCTAACTTCACCTTGTAAAATATAGATTTCCTTAGCTTTGCTTAAATAAGGCGCAGACTTGATATTTCCCCAAATCCAAAAGGCATCATAGTCATTCGCATTGACCTGATCTGAGACTGTTGCGGATTGACTCGGTTGACACGCCATTAATCCTAAACAACATTGGATTGTCAGTAGAACCGAGAAAATCTGTTTAAGCATGAATCAACTACCAATAATATTTTAAAGATTTTGCCCATGTGGTATTTGGATAGTCACGTTTAATTTGTGCGTACCATTGTTTGCGTGTGGATTTTGTGGCCTCTTTTCCACCACAGACATTTATACTACTCGGCGAATAACACATAACAGCGCGATAAAGCGCATAAGCTTGTAATTCACTTTTAGAATTGGATTTAATAATTTCTTTATAAACTTCACCACGACTAAAAGTTTCACCTGTAAAGGCATTTTTCGGCTGGCTAAAACTTGGACCATAGTAATAGTCACCATAAAAATTTTCTAAAGCAGTGCCTTGATTACGCATATATTCGCCTATACATAAACGATAAGTTAAATTTTTCGGATTTTTTTCTAAGCCAGCTGTTAAGGTGCTTAATTTAGGGCATTTGAGCGTTGGTGTAATTTCATGACCATTCCAAACAAAAACTTCGAAGTGGGGTTCTGACTTATAAGCTTTAATTTTGCTGTTGTATGCTTTGTATTCTGAGGCATCTTGAGGTAACCATGTGGTATAGGCTTTATTGAATACCGCATAGTTTTGACTCATTAAGCTTTTATCTAATAATGTATATAAAGCCAGATTCTTTTTATCAGCTGAACTGTCTTTGGCAGTAATGATACTTTCTAAAGCTTTGACATCGGCAATTTGAGTAATGAATGCTTTCTGTAAGCTTGCTTGTTTGATTTTTGAATGATTTCCTAAAAAGGCATTTTGGTTATTGGTGTTTTTATAGTGAATCGCTAGGGCGACTTCTGCCAAAGCTTTTTGATAAGGATTAGCAGAAATTGCGAGTAAATGGTCCCAATATTGTTCAACCAGATTTTTATCACTACTTTTTTCAAGAATGACCCCTTTAAGCGTATATTGGCTGAGTTCTAAATAATTTTGAATGGAATTGGTTTTTTGTTTTGGTAAATAATTTAACGCATCTTGCGGTTTTTTCTGAATAAAATATAAATGAACGGCTTGTAAATAACGGAACAACTCTGGTTGCTCCTTAAATACAGGTTTTTGTGCATTTAACTCGGACCAGCTAATTGGCCGGTACTGCGTAGAGTCACTCTGACGCATATACATCAGATCATAGATGGCTAAAAAGAAAGGATCGTTGAGTGTTTTTGCGTTGAAGTTTTCTAAACCAAATACCTTGCGATCTATTTCGGCCGGCAATGTGGACATATCGAGATTGTAATAATCTGATTTGGGGTGGTCCATATGCCAAATCATCTCTTTGACTAGCGCATCTTGTTGATTGGCAATCCAGTAGCCTCGGCGTAAAAAGCCTCTAGCACTGGCTACGTATTGACCTTTAGGGTAAAGCTTAAAATAATCAGTAATGCGATTAAAAAAAGTTTTAAGAAGTGCTTGATCAACTTTCTGAGTATCTAAATCACCATAAGTTCCTAATGACTGGCTATACAACTCATTTAATGATGTGCGGATGAGCATGTATTGAGCTGTTTCTTTTAACCAAGGGTCATCAACTTGGCTTAAGGCTGTAAATATTTTAGTTACTGAGGAATAGTTAGCTTTGTAAAATAAAATGATCCCATTTAAATAAGATGCATACTGTTGAGCGGACTGTGTCCATTGCGCATTGACCTGAATCAATGGAATAGTTTGTTGACAATCTTTAATCTGATTTCGTTGTTCTAACAAGCTGCCTTTTTCGTCTTGAGATATTTTCTTGTGATTTGAAACTTGTTGAAGAAAAACTTCAGCACCAGATTTGAGCGTTATACAGCGCTCATCATAGACGTGATCGTTTGCATCATAAAAAGCACGTTTGTTTGGAATTTTATTTTCAGATGCTTGAGTTAATTCGGTAGGGTAAAAAGGGACTAAGCCACTAGACGTATCCCATAAACTCATTTTATCAACTTCAAATGCTTTGATACTTGCTAAACCTTTGTCACTTAGCAGTAGCATCATGTTGGTTCTATTGTCATTGGCTGGATAGAGTATGGGGAGATTTAATATACGATATTGATTGTTGTTTAGGTCAAAAGTTGGTGATGCGATTTCTTCTGCAGCGCCAGCAAAGCTAGAAGTTGGATAAACTACCAAAGGTAAACCGATAAGAAGGACATATTGCAGTGTTTTATTTTTAAAAAGCATAAAGTGCCTATCGTTATAATAAAAATTTTAATATTTTAATTTTATTTATGCAGATAAAAAAAAGATAGAGAGAACTCTATCTTTTTTTAAAACAGTGGCAAATGAGGTGCAGGGGAGACATAACTAAAACTAAAGCTCACACTGAGCGCTGTAATTAGAATGACGGAATACAAAAAATATTTTTTTGCCCAGACCTGATCATTTTCAGCTTTAAATCCAATAATTGATAAATATACCCAATAGGCACATAAAGCATTAAAGGTAATAAGGAAGAAAATGTTGGTATAGCCAAAACAATACAATCCATTTAAAACTGCAGCAAATAGAATAACGTAAATTAAACTTTCAACTTTCGTGCGAAAAATTGAACGGGCTACAGGTAAAATTGGAATATTTGCATTTTTATAATCATCAAATCGATAGATTGCAATTCCCCAAGAATGTGGCATTTGCCAGAGTGCATAAGCTAAAAAAATCAGCAAAGCGGCAACATCAAATCCGTTGGAAACAGCAGTATATCCAATTACAGGAGGGCTTGCGCCAGAAATACTTCCAATCACAGTTTGGTGAATAGTAGTACGTTTACTCCAAAGACTATAAAAAATCACATACACAACAAAGCCGAGTACAGCAAAGCCAAATGCGTAGGCGTTGACAAAAAACCACAACAAAGCAAAGCCAATTAAACCGAGCACAGCAGAAAAAATTAAAGCAACTGTTGGGCTGATGGTTTTTTTGACGAGCGCACGATTCATTGTACGTTGCATTTTTTGGTCAATGTCTTGGTCAATGACATTATTCACCACACAGCCAGAGGCAACCACAAGTGTAGTACCTAGTAATGTGATGAGAAGTAAAAGGAAATCTACAGAACCTTGAGCGGCTAAGAAAAAGCCGCCCAAAGTGGTAACAAAGTTACCAAAGAGAATTCCTGGCTTAGTCAGGAATAGATATTTTTTCAACATGACACCCTAGAGCATCATGTTTGAATGTAAGTAGTTCATGATCCATACAGAACCAATTAACAGAACTGCAATCGTCAGAATCGTATAGATGAATGCAATCACATTCCAGCGTTGTTCAGAAGATGAATTCATGTGCAAGAAGAAAACTAATTGTACAAGAACCTGAGCAATCGCAGTGATCGCAATCGTTGCAACAACTGCACCACCAGTCATTCCTTTCATCACCATCCCGAAAGGGATGATGGTCAAAACGACAGAAAGAATGAAGCCGATAGAGTATTGTTTGATGTTTCCGTGCGAAGCACCAGCAGCATTATGATCATGACTCATTATAAAGCTCCCAGTAAATAAACTACGCTGAATACACAGATCCAAACGATGTCAAGGAAGTGCCAGAACAAACTTAGGCAAGCAAGACGACGTGTATTTGGAACAGTCAAACCATTTTTCTTGATTTGAACCATTAACACGATCATCCAGACCAAACCAGATGTTACGTGGATACCATGCGTACCTACAAGGGTAAAGAACGCAGACAAAAACGCACTGTGGCTAGGACCATGACCAGCGTGAACTAAATGATTAAATTCATAAAGTTCCATACCGATGAATGTTGCACCAAAGAGCCAAGTGATAATTAACCACATAAGCACTTGGTTGACATTTTTCTTGTAAGAAGCAAGTACCGCAAAACCGAAAGTCACAGAAGAAATCAAGAGAGCAAAGGTTTCAACAAGTACGAAACCTAAAGACTCACCAAATAACTCTTTTGGACTTGGAGTACCAGGCGGAATATGACTGCTTAATACAGCGAACGCGATGAAGAGTGTACCGAATAAAATCAAGTCACTCATCAAGTATGTCCAGAAACCAAAGACGGTGATGTCTGTATCATCGTGATGATGATGTTCATCGTGTCCGTGGTTGTCGTGATGAAGTACTTCAGCCATATCCTTAGTCCTTCTTCAAGTGTTTTTCAAGTAAAGCATAACGCTCGTTTTCGATACGTTCTACTTCAGCAGCTGGTACGTAGTAGTCCACTTTTTTAGTGAATGAACTTACGATGAAGCTGATAACAGCACCAAGGAAAGTTGCAACGACTAACCACCAGATATGCCAGATTAAAGCGAAGCCCATTGCTGTAATGAACAAGGCAATAACAAAACCAGCAGCACGGTCAGTTGGCATATGAATATCTTCATATTTCTCAGGACGTGCATACGCTACACCATTCTCTTTGTCATTCCAGAAAGTATCAATACCATTGATTTTTGGAATTTCAGCAAAGTTATAGAACGGAGCAGGGGATGAAGTAGACCATTCAAGTACACGACCATCCCATGGATCGCCTGTGTTGTCCATGTTGTCGTGACGTTGTAAGAAACCAACAATAACTTGCATTAAGAAACAAGCAATACCGATTGCTACAAGCACAGCACCAAACAAAGCAATTGCTAAGTATGGGTCCCATTCAGGGTTGTCATATGTATTCAAACGACGTGTCATACCCATGAAACCAAGGATATAAAGTGGCATGAATGCAAAATAGAAACCAAAGAACCAGAACCAGAACGATGCTTTACCCCAAGTTTCATTTAACTTCCAACCAAACATTTTTGGCCAGTAGAAAGTGATACCTGCGAACATACCGAATACAACACCACCAATAATTACGTTATGGAAGTGAGCGATCAAGAATAAAGAGTTGTGTACCAAGAAGTCAGCTGGTGGAACAGCCATCAATACACCCGTTAAACCACCGATACCGAAAGTCACAAGGAAGCCAAGTGTCCAGTACATTGGTGATGTAAAGGTAATACGACCCTTATACATAGTGAATAACCATGAGAAGATTTTCACACCAGTAGGAATCGCAATAATCATGGTCATGATACCGAAGAACGCGTTAACGTTGGCACCAGCACCCATGGTAAAGAAGTGGTGTAACCATACCACGAAAGCAAGTACTGTAATCGCAATCGTTGCATACACCATAGACTTGTAACCGAACAAGGTTTTACGAGAGAACGTTGAAACGATTTCAGAGTAAAGACCAAAAGCAGGTAATACTAAGATATATACTTCTGGGTGACCCCATGTCCAAATCAAGTTCACATAAAGCATTGGGCTACCGCCAAGCTCATTGGTGAAGAAGTGGAAACCGAAGTAACGGTCTAGCGTTAACATTGCAATTGTTGCAGTCAATACTGGGAACGATGCAATGATCAATACTGCTGTACAAAGTGCAGTCCAAGTAAAGATCGGCATGTCCATAAGTTTCATACCAGGCGCACGCATTTTGATGATGGTAACAAAGAAGTTAACACCGGTTAAAAGCGTACCTAGACCAGAAACCTGGAGTGCCCAGATATAGTAGTCAACACCAACACCAGGAGAATATTGAATGCCAGAAAGAGGTGGATAAGCCATCCAACCTGTTGCAGCAAACTCACCTAATACTAATGAAACCATCATCAAACCAGCAGCACCAGCAAATAACCAGAAGCTCACAGAGTTTAATAATGGGAATGCAACGTCACGCGCACCAATTTGAAGTGGTACAGTGATGTTCATCATACCAACAACAAGACCCATTGCTACGAAGAAGATCATGATTACACCATGTGCGGTGAAGATCTGATCGTAATGGTCTGGATGTAAGTAACCTTCACCGCCACCTTTTGCAAGGAACAGTTGAAGACGCATCATGATTGCATCTGCGAAACCACGAAGTAGCATCACAACAGACACAAGGATATACATAATACCAATTTTTTTATGGTCTACAGATTTAAACCATACATTCCAGAGGTAACCCCATTTTTTGAAATAGGTGATACCGCCGAAAACTGCAATTGCACCAAGAGCCATAATGACCATTGTTACAAGTACAATCGGCTCTTTAGGGATTGCATCCCAATTGAGTTTACCTAATAACAAAGACATGTCTTATTCCCCTACAGAAGCAGTTGCATGTTCAGCACCTGCATGTTCAGCGCCTGCATGGTCTGCACCATGGTAGTTGCTCATGTAAGTGTTGATAATGCTTTTGAACAAGTCAGGCGTAACTGAAGAATAATAAGTCACAGGATGAGGCTTAGTAGGGAATGGACCTTTACGTTCAGCTTCGTGTGCAGCTTTAAGTTCTTCTGGAGTATGCGCATTGTTCAGCATTGCTTCAATTTGGTGTTTAGAACGATCACCATCTTTGAGCGTAGCAAATTCAGTCGCATCAAGCGTGGTTTTTTGGATCGCTTCAGGATTAATTGAAGTACCTTTACCTGCTTTAATAGCGTCTACCCAAGTGTTGAAGTCAGCATCTGAAACAGCATGAGCTCTGAAACGCATTTGCGTAAAGCCATAGCCGCTATAGTTTGCTGAGAATCCACGGTAGCCATCTACTGGACTTGGATGTTCTGCAAGCATATGTAACTTAGTTTGCATACCTGCCATTGCATAAACCTGACCTGCTAACTTAGGAATGAAGAACGAGTTCATTGTAAAGTTAGAAGTGATTTGAAATTCAATTGGTTTATTGACTGGGAAACGAACTTCGTTAATTGTAGCTATTTGTTGTTCAGGATAGATAAATACCCATTTAAATTGTTCAGCGACTGCTTGAATTTTTAAATGTTCTTCCATCTGACCTTGAGTATTCGTTAATGGTCTGTAAGGGTCATATTTGTGTGAACCCCACCATGTTAAATACGCAAGAATAGCAATAATAATACACGGGATACCCCATACTACAATTTCAATCGCAGTAGAGTGTGCCCATGTAGGTTTATAGTCTGCATCTTTATTTGACGCGCGATATTTCCAACCAAACCACAATGCCATCAAGATCGAAGGAATTACGACCAATAGCATTAAGTAGATCGCAGTCATCATCAGGCTACTTTGACCTTCAGCGACTGGACCTTTAGAGTTTAGAAGTACTATATCACCACCACACCCAGTTAAGAGTGCGGCGATCGCAGATAAAGACAATACAGCTAAAGTCGTTTGTCTCATTTTACAACCTCGGTGAAGAGTCCCATTCCCTATATAAATATGGGATAGCGATTAAAGTGCCGCATGATTGAAAATGACTATTATTTCTAAATAGAAAACATTCTCAATGATCTGACACCGCTACGTTGTAGGGCATTATGCCTCATATCGTCAAACTTAGCTATACATAGAGGTTGAATATATTGATGTAAAAATACCTGATATTTTTAGTCGGAATTATAAAGAAAACAAAAACATAAATTATTATTTTGTGCTTGGCGAGCGATAAAAAATGGCGGTATAACCGCCATTTGAATTATTCAGAAAGATCAATAACTTTGGTTTTAGAAATACGATCATGTAATGCATAATTCTCTTTAGAGAAAAACATGAACAAATCAACAATGAAAATGATGGCAATCAGAGGTAATACACTCATAACTTGAGACAGGATAAGAAATAAGAATGAACGAACGAAAAATCCTCTTAGCGACCCTGGCAATTGATTGGTATTGACATCAACAATTTGCAGTTTGAATATTTTTTTACCAATAGATTGTCCAAATTTGGTAATCATAAAGCATTGAGTGATTAAGAGAATAAGTACAAAGATCATCAGAGCAATATTCAGGTAGGCCGGCATACTTTGACTGATCATTTCCGCAATTTTAACTTGGTTATCTACTGAGAAACCATCTGAAGCAACTTTGATTGCATCTTCAGGCATAAAATAAGCAATAGCGATGAATTGGGGTAAAAACAAAAGGGCGAAGTCGATAAGTTTAGCTGAAATTCGTTTACCTACAGGTGCCGCTTTAATGATTTTTTTTGTACTTTTTTCAATTTTTATATTGGTGATAGCAGGATTTTCTTGACGATCAATTTGTTCGTTGTTTGATGACATTGGTGTGACATAACCAATAGGCTCATAAACAAGTTTACCTTGTGTAAGTTCACCAAGCGCTTTCCATTCCGTTAATCCTTGATGCCAAGCTAAATCTGTTAAAAGCACTTGCTGGCTTGCAAGCATTTGATTCAGTTGTTCAATTGAATACGGACCAGCTTGTTGGTTATTTCTCGCCAAGTAAATTTGCATAAAACTCAATTCTCAAAATAAATCTAAAAGTACAAAATTGGTAGATGAAAATGCACATAACCGCAACTTTGTTCACCTACTTTTTTAAACCACTATGTATACTAGATTTTTGAATGTATTAACATTAAATTTACACGAAATCTTAAAATATCAAGAAAAATTAACCTATTTAGCAGCAGACCGGTGACTGTGAAACTTGGTTTAACATTCAAACACAGATGTGAAAACTTAATACAGAAACTATATAAAATGTTTGTATCTATGTTAAAAACTAGCAATCTTAAATCTGATATTTCATAGAATATTAAAATCAAAGTTTTAAAAAATATACATAAAAAAGACCCTGCTAGAGGGTCTTTTTAAACAGCTTTGATTAAGATTGTTTAATCTTTTCTTCTGCAAGGAAGAACCAAGTATCTAAAACTGAGTCTGGGTTTAATGAAACAGATTCAATACCTTGTTCCATTAACCATTTTGCAAGATCAGGGTGATCAGAAGGACCTTGACCACAGATACCTACATATTTACCCGCTTTACGGCAAGCATGAATTGCCATAGAAAGTAATGCTTTTACTGCTGGATCACGTTCGTCAAACAAGTGAGAAACGATACCAGAGTCACGGTCTAAACCAAGTGTTAGCTGAGTTAAGTCATTTGAACCGATAGAGAAACCATCGAAGTGTTCAAGGAATTGTTCAGCAAGTAATGCGTTTGTTGGTAACTCACACATCATGATCACTTTAAGACCGTTTTCACCACGTCTAAGACCGTTCTGAGCCAATAACTCAATAACACGTTTCGCTTCAGATACTGTACGTACAAAAGGAATCATGATTTGAATGTTGGTTAAACCCATTTCATCACGTGCTTTTTTCAATGCACGGCATTCGAGTTCGAAGCAGTCACGGAAGTTATCAGATACATAACGGCTCGCACCACGGAAACCAAGCATTGGGTTTTCTTCTTCAGGCTCGTAAAGCTTACCACCAATCAAGTTCGCATATTCATTTGACTTAAAGTCAGACATACGAACAATCACTGGTTTGTCAGCAAATGCAGCTGCAAGGGTAGAAATACCTTCAACCAATTTTTCAACATAGAATTCAATCGGTGATGCATAACCTGCAGTACGTGCCAGAACTGCCGCACGTGTTTCGCGTGGTAGGCTGTCGATGTTTAACAAAGCTTTTGGATGCACACCAATCATACGGTTGATGATGAATTCTAAACGTGCAAGACCGATCCCTTCGTTTGGAATTTGAGCAAAGTCAAATGCACGGTCAGGGTTACCTACGTTCATCATAATTTTGAACGGAAGTTTTGGCATAGATTCGATCGAGTTACGTTGAATTTCGAAATCTAACGCACCTTCATAAATAAAGCCTGTATCACCTTCAGCACAAGAAACAGTGACTTCTTGACCGTCAACAAGCACTTCTGTTGCATTACCACAACCTACGATGGCAGGAACACCAAGTTCACGGGCAATAATTGCCGCATGACAGGTACGACCACCACGGTTAGTTACAATTGCAGCCGCACGTTTCATCACTGGTTCCCAATCTGGGTCAGTCATGTCTGATACAAGAACATCACCTTCTTGTACTTTGTCCATTTCTTTAATCGAAGTAACGATACGAACTTTACCAGAACCAATACGTTGGCCAATTGAACGACCTTCACAAAGAACTGTACCTTTTTGTTTAAGGAGGTAACGTTCCATTGTGCCGACATTCTCACGGCTTTTTACAGTTTCAGGGCGTGCTTGAACGATATAGATTTGACCATCATCACCGTCTTTTGCCCATTCGATATCCATCGGCGCTTGATAATGTTCTTCAATGATCAAGGCTTGTTTAGCAAGTTCTTGAAGCTCTAAATCATTTAAAGCAAATTGCTGACGATCTGTTTTTTCAACATCAACAACGACAACAGATTTACCCGCAGCACCTTCTTCACCATAAATCATTTTTTGGTGTTTAGAACCAAGATTACGGCGAATAACGGCATGTTTGCCATTTCTTAGAAGTGGCTTAGAAACATAGAATTCGTCAGGGTTTACTGCACCTTGTACAACCATTTCCCCTAAACCGTAAGAAGCAGTAATAAATACTGCTTCACGGAAACCAGATTCTGTATCAAGTGTAAACATTACACCTGCAGCACCCGTTTCAGAGCGAACCATACGCTGAATACCAGCAGAAAGCGCAACAATATCATGTGCAAAATTTTGGTGTACACGGTAAGCAATGGCACGGTCATTATAAAGTGAAGCAAAAACTTCTTTAATTGCGATAAGAACGTTGTCGATCCCACGAATGTTTAAGAAAGTTTCTTGTTGACCCGCAAATGAAGCATCTGGTAAGTCTTCAGCAGTTGCAGAAGAACGTACCGCAACAGCGATGTCAGGATTACCGTTAGAAAGGGCAGCAAATGCTTCGCGAACTTCAGTCTCTAGACCTGTAGTAAGTGGAGTTTCTACAATCCATTGACGGATTTTTGCACCAGTTTCTGCAAGTGCGATTACATCATCAACATTTAATGCTGCAAGTTCTGCATTGATTTTAGCATTTAGGCCACTTTGCTCTAGGAATTCGCGATATGCATCAGCAGTCGTTGCAAATCCACCTGGAACCGATACGCCAGCATTTGCTAAATGACTGATCATTTCCCCAAGTGAAGAGTTTTTACCACCCACGATCTCAACGTCGTGTTTACCTAGTTTTTCCAGACCGATTACGCGTGCTTCCAAAGTTGTTACTCCACTTATGCAGTATTAATCACTATCTTGGCATGAAATTATAACAAAAAACTTAGCATTTTGATTCAACTAAGTGATAGTCATGTAAGATGGGCTTACTATAAAGATTATACATCGCGAAGACAAATGTTTGAGGAGATTTTTAATGTCAGAAAGTAACCAAATAAAGCGGAGCGTATTTTTTATTTCTGATGGTACAGCGATTACGGCTGAAACCCTTGGGCATTCATTATTAGCGCAATTTCCTCATGTAAAGTTTGATATCCATATTATTCCCTATATTACCTCTGAAGAAGCTGCAATGAATGTGGTCGAAGAAATCAATAAAAGGGCGGATAAAGATGGTCAACAACCCTTGGTATTCGATACTTTGGTTGACCCTTATGTTCGTGACATTATTAATACTGCAAATGCAGTAAATCTTGATGTTTTTGAAGGGCTTATTAGTAAGTTGTCAGACGTTTTAGGTACACCGCCTACAACTTTAGTCGGACAAACCCATGCTGTGACGGATTCTGAGTCGTATAAAGCACGTATTGATGCTGTTCATTTTGCTTTGGATAACGATGATGGAGCACGTACCCGCCATTATGACAAAGCAGATTTAATCCTGATCGGCGTATCGCGTTCTGGTAAAACCCCAACTTCAATTTATTTATCTTTGCAGTTTGGTATTCGAGTTGCAAACTACCCATTAACCGAAGAAGATTTAGACGATAATCGTTTACCTGCGGTACTGAAAGAACATAAAAATAAACTATTTGGTTTGATGATTGATGCTGAACGTCTCGTTGCCATTCGTTCTGAACGTAAAGCCAATAGTCGTTATGCGAGCTTTTCGCAGTGTCAGATGGAGCTACGTGCTGTTGAAGGGATCTATATTTCTGAAGGGATTAAATATTTAAATGTTTCAGAGATGTCGATTGAAGAAATTTCAACACGTGTTTTACAAATGACAGGGCTTAAACGTCGTATTGGATAATCCATCCTTATAATTTTTGATGTGTGATGTAGTGTAAGAACAGTATTGAGCTGAATCAAGATTTGGCTCTTTTTCTTTTATGTTTATTATTTTTTATAGTGTGATTTGTTATATGAATAAGATATTAAAAGTAAGTTCATTTTTCATGCTTGTAAGTGTACAAGGTATATTTGCACAACAAACCAATGCTGAATCATTGAGCAACTTTGAAAATGGTTTGGTTGAAAAATACTATCAAAAAACCTGTTCAGGGCGTGGTGAATGTGATCAGTACAATGAAAAAATTTCCAGTGAAATTGAAAATAAAATAAAAAATGATTCATCGAGTTTTGCATATTCGTTTGCAAAACTCACTGAAAAAAATATGCTGGATATCCATTACAGTCCTGATCGAAAAATCAAATTTTATACGATGGACGTTTCTGCTGGGGGAACGATGAGAGAACCATATAGTTTAATTCAAGTGAAGCCAAGCAATGGTTTGGCGTCCCAAGAGTTAGCTCAAGTGGGATTTATCGATAAAATTGCGCAAGTCAAAATTAAAAATCAGGACGTTTATTTAGTCACCAGTCTATTTGTTAATAGTACTTGTTCAAGGGGCTATCGCATTCACTCCTTTGTGTTGAATAACGGCAAATTTGTCGCGCAACCCATTTTTGAAACCAAAACTCAAAAACTTGATTCAATTGGTGTTGAAAATGATTGTCAGGAATGGGAACGTTCTGCAGAAGATTTTATCCGTATCTCAAAAGACTTAAAAAATATCGATATATTAGTGGTGAATGCTTCAGGAAAACTGACCAATAACTATTTACGTTATCAAAAGACTCCACAGGGTTATCGTTACAGCGGTGTGGTCAAATAATTCAAAGAATAGTGAATTTAACAAGTTTAAGAGGCCTAGAAGCCTCTTAAACTCGAATCTTCTCAAGCTATTATTCGTAAGTGGTAATAATCACATCCACTAAATGCTCAATTCCTTCCATACTTTGTACGGCATTTTCAGTAATTTTAACGACTGGCCAAGTGATCAATTTACAGTTTTTACGTTGTAGCGCTGTATAGTAGGTGTCGGATTTTAAAAACACTTTACTCTTTAACGCAGAGTTCGGCATCAACTGACGTTTTAACCATTGTTCCTGAACTTGCGACTCTAGATAACGAATCGCTAACATCGATTTAACACGATGATTAAACAAACGACGGTTTTTGATAATCAAAGGGTGCGAGATTAACTTTTGAACCCCTTTTTCAGTTTGCGGTAAAATAAAAGCGGGTGTAATTTGAAACACTTTTACAAATTCAGCACTGTTTAAAACGTGGCCAAGATGGGTGACTGTAAGTTGGTTTGCACCAATAATTGCCACGTTTAAACCAGTAAAATCGGTGAGTTTAATCTCAGCAGATGCAATAATTTTACCTTTATAATGTTTAAAAAATTCAGGCTGATTTTGAAAAAAACCTTCATTTTGACTCTTTTTCCTATCGAGCATATTATTTCCTTTTTATACTAATTGGTCGCAGTGGGTTCTGACGTTAATTGATATATCCAACTTGGGACTTTAGGTAAAGACTTTTCAGGAATCTTGTCAGTCACGCTAACCATGGCATCAATCGGGATATGGAACCATTTTTTATTGCGATCTACTACATTTTTGCCATGAAATTGAATGATTTGAAACCACGGGTTACGGCGTCCTTCCACTGTTCTTCCGCCAATTTTCGAAAATTTATTCATTGCTGCATATAATTTTTCTTCAGGAAGTCCGAGCTTAATGACATTGTCACGCATTTTATTGATCAAGGGTAAGTAAGCCAAAATACCCAGCATCAAACGTGGGTCGACTACTCGTGCAGCCATTTGGGCAAGCTCAATGACGCTTTTATTGATCCCTTGTGCTTCCATTACACTGAAACCCACACCTAAATGCCGTGCTTCATCACCATTAATCAGTTCAAAGGCTTGGTGGCAAACAGGATCATCTACAGTATCCAATAAAAAGGTACATAAAGCGCCATCCAAAGCCACTTCAAGCATGGGAATCACTGCGCCTAAAATATAAAAAGGCATTTCATCGGCATAGGTATCTAGCCATTCAATAATTAAACGTAAATTTTTATTTGGTTTAGGGATATCACCATCTAACATTCCCCAACGTTTCATGAGCGCCATTTCTGCATTGGCATGGCGTTGCTCTTCGGCATGGAAGATGGCGTACATCTCCCGTAAAGTTGCTGTTGGCGCTTTTTTTGACATTGCCGAAAATGCACGGGCACCTACATGCTCAATCCACATCAGATCTGCCATAAAGTCTTTAAGTTTTGGCCATTGTTCGGCTGTAACCAGCTCTCGACCTGGTGCATCCCAATCAATATCGGATAAAGTCCATTGTGTGTTTTTGACTTTATCTAACATTTTTTCTAAGTCAATTGAAGCCATAGCAAATCTATCAAAAATAAGGATTTCATTGCATTTTATTTAATATTTCTGTGAATCAATTGGCAAAGATATTCATTGTGGAATGATGAAAAATATCAACGCAGTAATGGTTTGATTTTGAATGTGAAAATTTAGCTAAGTGATTGAGATAAAAAGAAAGACTTGTCATAAAAGGACAAGTCTTATCATTTGGAGCAATGGATTGTTTAACAATTAAAATTTATCTTCTGGTGTTTCTAGTTCTTTAACTTCAACTTGCTGAACAGGGTGGGGCTGAGGTAGTTCAGGCTGTGAATGCGTTCTGAGATATTCCAAGTCTCGAATATTCTTTTGTACAGCAACAGCACCGAAGAGACTAAGTAAAAAAGCCATGATATAAAAGCCTTTCTCACTGAATGCCATCGTCGCGTTCCATAAACCCAATGCGAGCAGAACAATACAGATCACCACTGAAGCCCAGCACAGTCCATAATAAATTGCTGTAACTTGCTGACCTTCAAGTTTATCCCGAACAACTTTTTGCAGTGAAACAGCAGAAAATAAACCATAAAGGATCAGGATTAAATAATAGCCTTTTTCATTCAATAGAATTTCTGCATTGAATAAACCGACACAGTAGGCTGCTGCACCAGCAAGTAAAGCCACCCAACTGACTGCAATAAAAGCAGGGGTGGGTTTATTGATATATTGGTTCATTGTTGTTCCTTATTACTATTTTACTGATTTTTATATGTTCTATTATGCTGATTTGAAATGAGATGGCAAATCTTTTCAATTTATTAGAGCTAATTCAAATAGAGTTTAATTTCGAAGAATAATAAATAGTATTTTAAATCAATTGGATATTTAAGCTATAGAACAGTTAAATCAAAAAAAAACCAAAATGAAATTTGTCATTTCATTTTGGTAAAGAGGAAAACATGATTGATTTGTATTATTTTTTTAAATCCATCAACAAACTAAAGTTATCTAAGCGCCTCTGTGTATCATAAATATCGCAAGTGAAAATAAATTCATCTACCTGATATTTTTCTAAAAGTTGCTTTAAACCGTTCTTGACCGTATCTGGTGAGCCAATTTGCGCCATACCTAAGAAGTTTTGTACTGACATTTTCTCTGATGCAGACCATCGGCCTTCCATTGTTGCTACAGGCGGTTTCAGTTTTAAACTTTGTCCTGTCAGTAATGCAAGAATACGTTGATACACACTTGTGGCTAGATACTCTGCTTCCTCATCGGTTTGGGCGACCACAGTAGGAACCCCCATAGATACAAACGGTTTATCTAAATAGGCGGATGGTTCAAAATTGTCACGATAGAGCTGAATGGCTTGGCCTAACATTCTCGGTGCAAAATGTGAGGCAAATGAATAAGGAAGCCCCAATTTAGCCGCCAGTTGTGCGCTAAAAAGGCTCGATCCTAAAAGCCACACAGGCACATGCGTACCTTGCCCAGGTGTTGCTTTAATTCTTTGCTGAGGCACTGCGTCAGCGAAATAGCTTAAAATTTCTAAAACATCTTGTGGAAATTGCTCTTCTGTTTCTTGACGACCACGTCTTAATGCACGCATGGTGGTTGGATCTGTTCCGGGCGCACGACCTAAGCCGAGTTCAATACGATTTGGATAGAGTGTTGCCAAGGTACCAAACTGTTCAGCAACCACTAAAGGTGCATGGTTGGGTAACATAATCCCTCCCGAGCCCACTTTAATATTTTTTGTATTGGCTAAGATGTAACCCAGCAATACAGCAGTTGCGGAGCTGGCGATACCGTCCATATTATGATGTTCAGCTAACCAAAGGCGATCAAAGCCCAACTGTTCTGCATGCTGAGCAAGTTGCAATGCATGCTTAAGTGAAAACGCAACTGTTTGATCTTCTCGAACAGGTGCGAGTTCTAGGATAGAGAACTTCGTATTCTTTAATGCGGTATCTGTTAAAGACGACATTTTTAAACTCGAAAATAATATATATCGAAATAATACGATATAAGTGTGCAAATGTATATCGAAAATTGTCGATATTTGGTGGTTTTGATGTTGATTTTGTTATCCAAAAAAAAATCAAGCACCTTCGGGTGCTTGATTTAAATAATTGGATATTAATTTTGGATTGAAATTAATTTTTCCAGTTATTCCAATGATTCTTGTTTTTGTAGTGACCATAATGATTGCCATTGTCTTTACGATAGCCACGGTCATTGTAGCGATAATCAACATTACGGTAACCGCCACGATCATATCGATCATTATAACGTCCATAACGGTTGTCATAGCGGTCATCATAACGACGGTCATTACTGACTTTTTGACCTAATGCCGAACCACCAGCAGCACCAAGACCTGCGCCAATATAGCCACCAGTTGAAGTACCCGTAACATTACGACCTACGGTATAACCACCAGCACTACCTAAAGCACCACCGATGATCGCACCATTACGGTCACGTTTATTAGATGAAGCGCCTGCGCCAACACCACCACCGATTGCAGAACCAATCATCGCGCCTGTTGAACCACCCATTTGTTGGCCAATCGCAGCACCCACCACACCACCAAGTGCAGACGTTAATGCTGTATTGGTTGAGTTGCCTGCATGTGCAGTCGTCATCATTGTTGCTGTAATTACTGTTGCACCAAGGATTGCTTGTAATTTCATTTTAAACTCCTGATCGAAGCTTCTTCGAATTCTTTAACTTGAGGCTAGAATAACGAAACATTTAGCAATAATTATGGATTTGAATGTAAGCAATTTCTGTGTTTTGTGTGTGGATTGTATATTTGGCTGATTAATTTATTCATATTATGTGAATATTAAACTTAATTTTAAGTAAAACCTTATTTTGTACAATCAATATTAAGCTATGAATCATTACTTGTAGTTCTACACGATTGACAGTTTATCTAAGATGAAACAAAACAAAAAAGCACCCGAAGGTGCTTGATATCATTTACGGATAAATTAGTGATGACGACGGTGTTTTTTGTAGTACTTTTTATTGTACTTACGTTGATCTGCATGGCGGTCTTGAGAAACTTTTTTACCAAGAACCGAACCACCCGCCGCACCAGCAGCAGCACCAATATAACCACCTGTGGTACCACCCATATTTTTACCTACGGTATAACCACCAACACCACCTAAACCACCACCGATTGCAGCCGCAGTACGGTCTTTTCTATTGGTTGATGCTGCAGCACCACCTGCACCGCCCACTGCTGAACCAATCATTGCGCCAGTGTTACCACCGATTTGTTTACCTACAGCAGTACCAACGACACTACCTAGAGCAGAAGTTGCTGCAATACGTGTTGAGTTATCAGCATGAGCACTTACTGTAAATATTGAAGTTACTGCCAATACAGTACTAAATATGATCGTATTAAATTTCATGTGTTGCTCCATGTCCTTATCTGGACAGTTCTATCTCTATTCGATGTGGCAAATGTAACAAAAATTTTTCCAAAAAATGTGGAGAGGGATCTGAAAATTGATAGCGTTTGGTATCTGAATGTATGTTTTCTATTAAAAGTGATTTTAAAACACCCATATTAGTTAACAAATAGCATGAATAATGGAGAATAAAAGCATCTAATCAAAAATCATGCGGATCATCTTGTTATAAATTCTATAGCTTATCTTGATGGCGCTTATATAAATGTGTCATTTAAATGGCAGAATCGGTAAACTAGGCACAATTTTAGAATTTTCTTACCAATTTTAAATGGGCTGTTATAAAGCTCGATGTTTTTTGGTAAGGCTTAGCTTGAGAATGTATTTAAAATGAAAGAATCGTTACGTTTACGATTAGACCAACTTTGTGATCGACATGAAGAGTTAGAAGCATTATTGGCAGATGTTGAAGTCATTTCAGACAATAAGCGTTTTCGTAATTTGTCCCGTGAGCATAATGATTTATCAGAAATTACCGATGTTTGGAAAAAGTACAAGCAAGCTGAAGAAGATATTGAAACAGCAGAAGCAATGTTAACTGATCCAGATTTTAAGGATATGGCTGTTGAGGAAATCAAAGAGAACAAAGCTTTAATTGAACAACTTGAAGCTGAGTTGAATATTCTCATGATTCCTAAAGACCCAAATGATGCCAACTCGGCATATTTGGAAATCCGCGCTGGTACCGGTGGTGATGAAGCGGCGATTTTCTCGGGTGACTTATTCCGTATGTATAGTAAATACGCTGAAACTCAAAACTGGCGTATTGAGATCTTATCTGAAAATGAAGGTGAGCATGGCGGATATAAAGAGATTATCTGTCTAGTGAATGGTGAAGGTGTTTACGGTCGCTTGAAGTTTGAAAGCGGGGCGCATCGTGTACAACGTGTTCCAGCCACTGAGTCACAAGGTCGTGTACATACTTCGGCATGTACTGTGGCAATTCTTCCAGAAGTTGATGTAGACACTACAGTAGAGATTAATGCTGCGGATCTACGTATTGATACTTACCGTGCTTCTGGTGCGGGTGGTCAGCACATTAACAAAACTGATTCTGCTGTACGTATTACCCATCTTCCAACAGGTACTGTTGTGGAATGTCAGGATGAACGTTCACAGCATAAAAACAAAGCAAAAGCGATGGCGTTACTGGCTTCACGTTTAGAGAATGCGAAACGTGCTGCAGCCGATGCAGCAACATCTGAAATGCGCCGTGATTTGGTAGGTTCAGGGGATCGTTCGGAACGTATCCGCACATATAACTATCCACAAGGTCGTATGACAGATCACCGTATTAATTTAACTTTATATAAGTTAGATGCAGTAATGGAAGGTGATTTGACTGAGCTACTTGACAGCTTACATCGCGAATATCAAGCAGATCAGTTGGCGATGCTTGCACAACAAAATGGTGGTTAATGAATATTGCACAGGCTTTGGCCTTACGTGGAGAAGCTGAAAGTTATGAGCGTCAAGAAAATGCTTGGTTACTTGAGCATATTTTAAAAATTGATGCTTTTGATTTGTCACTTAAATCTACGCAAGAATTAACTGCTGAGCAAGAACAGCAATATGTTGAGGGTCTAGCGCGGATTGCTGCGGGTGAACCCTTGGCTTATGTAACTGGCTCACAACCATTTTGGACTTTGGATTTAACCGTTACCAGAGATACTTTAGTCCCTCGTCCAGATACTGAGGTATTGGTTGAAACGGTTTTAAATCTTGATTTGCCTGAAGATACTCGTATGGTTGATTTAGGTACGGGTACAGGTGCGATCGCATTATCGCTGGCAAGTGAGCGTCCAAATTGGTCTATTATTGCCACAGATATTTATGAACCGACTTTAGAAGTTGCTTTACATAATGCTGAAAAGCATGACTTGGGGCAGGTCAAGTTTTTTCTAGGAAGTTGGTTTAAAGCTTTGAATCGTCAATTTTTTGATGTGATAGTTTCTAATCCACCTTATATTGATGCTGATGATGAGCATATGCCGCATCTTGCTTCTGAGCCTGAAAGAGCTTTGGTTGCTGAGCAGCATGGTTTGGCGGATATTGAACATATTGTTCAGCAAGGTAAAAAATGGTTGGCGACTCAAGGTTGGATCGTGCTTGAGCATGGTTATGATCAAGCTGAAGCGGTACAAAACATTTTTAAAGGTGCTGGTTTTAAACAAGTCAGAACCGTTAAAGACTATGGCGGTAATGATCGTGTCACACTAGGTCAGTGGCCAAATTAGTTTTGCATTGCTATGTCTAAAAAGACTTTGTTGGATGGCGGTGGTTGCTTATCCAACAAAGTCTTTTTTATTGGCGAATAAAAAGTATTAAAAGAATTCGCTGTATTTTAAAGCTAAGGGGGAAATATAGCCTTTAGAAAAACCAGCTAAGTCAAATTACTTTTCACCAATTGAATCGGCTCTAAGAGTTTTTCACCCAGAGAGCTGTGCATTTCCCTTTCAATTAAACGGGTAATTGAATCTAAAGGTAAATCATTTTCTTGTAGGCCAAATGGTTCTTCAAGCTGAGCACTCAAAGCATCTAGTCCCAAAAATAAATAAGCAATTAAACTGACGATGACGGGTGTCCAAATCCCTAAACTTGCTTCTAAACTAAATGGCAAAATCAAACAAAAGCAATATACTGTGCGATGTAATAAGACTGAATAAGAATAAGGCAATGGGGTGGTTAGAATGCGATCACAGCCAGCCTGAATATTACCCATAGCAACAATATGATGATTTAAACCTTGATAGATAATGTCAGAAATTTCACCTGATTTAAGTGATTGCACTAAAGATTTTTGGATTTCTTCTAAAACAAATTGTGCAGCATTAATGTGGTTTGCCAGTTGGCTAAAGCTTAATTCATCTAAATCAACTTTATTTTTATAAAATTCAATGGACTGATTTTGATTGCGTAAACGATTTCTTAATAAACGGGTAAATAGCATTACACGATACATTAAAACTTTACGCTGGTTTTCTTGTAAAACATGTGTGTCACGAGAAAGATGGCGTGAGGTTGCAATCAAGGCACCCCAGAGTTTACGACCCTCCCACCAACGATCATAACATGCAGTATTTCTAAAACTTAAGAAGATAGAAAGGATAATCCCGAACACGGTAAACCCAATTGCAGGTACAGCAGGAATTGTAAAATAGTGATGTGATGATAGGTAAACCAGAACTGTCGAGATCAGCACAACAAAAGTTAATGCGGGTAAGACTTTGGGAAGAATGGTGCCGTGCCAAGCAAAGAGAAGTGCGAAGCTGTTACTTTTATCACGAATGATCATACTGTCTACCTAACTATTACTGCGACAGTGTTTCATAGAGAAAAGCAGAAATGCAAGTTGCAAATAAGCAATTTAAAAAATACGGCTGATCAAAAGCCGTATTTTAAACGGTTTATGTTCTCCAACGTAAAAACCAGTTTTCAATCAATTTCATCAGATTGTCAGTGAGTTTACCAAGGACAGCCAGCAAGATAATCGCAATAATCACAATATCAGGTCTTGAGGTTTCTCGACCATCACTGAGTAGATAACCGATACCTTGTGTCGCTGCAATCAGTTCTGCTGCAATCATAAACATCCACGCTAGGCTTAGACTGTTTCTGAGTCCAACGAGAATTCCAGGCGATGCAGCAGGCAGAACAATTTGGAAGATACTTTGTAGATAGGTCAGACGGTATACTTTTGCCACTTCTAACAACTTTGAATCAACACCATGTATGGCAGATACGCTATTGGTATAGGTGGGAAAGAATGCACCAATCGCAATTAAGGTAATTTTTGAGGCTTCATCAATGCCTAACCATAAAAGCAATAACGGAATCCAAGCAAGACTTGGAATAGATTTGATCGCTGAAAATGTAGGTTCTAAAAATTCTTCAACGTGTTTGTTTAAACCCACTGCAATTGCAAAAATGAGCCCCGATAGGCTACCAATAAAAAATCCTAAAAATACACGCCAAGTACTGGTATAGATATGGGTCAATAAATCACCTGCAGCAAGCTGCAAGAATGAGTCAACTAAGCTACTTGGGGCAGGGAGCAGATAAGACTCAATCCATCCAAAACGAACTAAATACTCACATAATAAAATGAGCAGCAATGGAAGTGTAATTCCTTTTACCCATTTTAAAACATTGGCCTTAAAGGCAGGTTTGTTTAAACCCGCCTGCGCTATACGTACATTTGATTCGCTTTGCGTCGATTGAGCATGTGTAGACTTTGTCATTACTTCTCAGCAACCTTGCCAATGACCTTTTGTGCATATTTGCTGTCAAATAGTTGATCTACAACTTGATTTACATTGGTGCCTTTTCGAACCAGTTCCTCTTCAGTCAAAATAGTGCCTGCTTTCTTTAGCGCATTAAGCTGTTTCGCGGTTGGAATGTTTTGATCTAGGTTGGTTCGACTCAATTGCAACTTCGCCACTTCAAGTGGCAATTTTGCTTCACGTGCTAATAATTCTGCAAGTTTATCTGGATTGGCTTTTGCCCATTTACGTGCTTGTTCATAAGCTTTAATTACTACCTCAACTGCTTCTGGGCTTTGGGTACTAAATTGATCTTTTACACTTAACACACTGTAACTATTAAAAGCGATATTGCGATAGAGTAGTTTTGCGCCTGATTGCAATTGTGCAGATGCCATCAGTGGATCAAGACCAGCCCAAGCATCTACCTGACCACGTTCTAAAGCTGTTTTTCCATCTGGATGTTGTAGATGTACCAATTGCACATCGCGTTTATTTAAGCCGACTGTTTCAAGCGCTTGAAGCGTAAATAAGAACGGATCTGTACCTTTGGTTGCAGCAATTTTTTTCCCTTTGAGATCTTTTAAAGATTTGATTGCCGAGTTTTTAGCGACCACTAATGCGGTCCATTCTGGCTGGCTTTGGATATAAACCGTTTTAATCGGACTGCCATTTGCACGACTTAATACTGCTGCTAAACCCGCGGTAGAGGCGAAATCGATACTGCCACTGTTTAAATATTCAAGTGAACGGTTACTACCTTGGCTAAACACCCATTTGACCTCTGTTTTGGGTAAGGCTTTTTCTAATAGCTTTTGTTCTTTAACCACTAAACTTGTTGGGGCGTAATAGGCATAGTCTAATTTCAATGTTGTTGGGATGGCTGCAAAAGAAGACATTGCGGTTAAGCTTAAGGCTAAGGTGGAAACTAAGCGCGTCATTTTTTTGCTAAAAACTTTCATACATACCCCATAAAATTCAAAGAGAAACACAGAGCTAGATATGTATATTTTTTAGGGTGAAAGTACAAAAAAGAAAAACAGATATTCACTTCTTAAAATATGAAATGTAAAAAATATTAGTTTAACTATATGAATAAATTTATGTTTTTAACGTATGCATATTTGCTTGTTGAATAGATGATTATTGAAATGAGTTATAAAAAAATATTCTAATTAAATTTTAGTCATTAGACATAAAAAATGCCTCTATACCGAGGCATTTTGGGATTGGGCAAATTAAACTGGATAATCTTCCAGACTGTCTGCAATTTCAACTTGGTCTAATGCATTGGTTTCAAGTGCCAGACAAAGCGCAACAATTTTTGCAGTATCAGCAATGTTTTCTTTCTTCATTGCTAAGCCTGATTGAATTGCATCTAATCGCTCTTGGTGAATATCAAGCGCTTGTGCGACTTCTGCTGCATCATTGGTTTTGAAAAAATCATTCATGGCATGTTCAAAGTCATGATCTGAAGCTTTTAAAATACCTTCGATAAGCTCATCTAAATGTTCAGTTTGAGCAGAAAGGGAATGGATAAAGTTTTGAACTAGATTTTGCTCTAGTACATCAATCATCTTAATCATGTTAGTGACCTAAAAGTGATTAAAGGGGAGGAGGGTACCACAGGAAATAAGCAGAAAACCTGCTTTAAATTGGGTAATAAATATACCATTATTGATTAATTTGCAACCTTATTCAGATAAGCTGTAAATATCGAGCTTGTCTTTATATTGATATATTTTTTATTATGATTTTGATTTTAAATAAATTTTTTAAAATATCATCTTTTCCATTAACAATGCTTTCAATGTTATTTGAGTTCTCTATAAGTACCTGGACTTACTCCAGTCCATTTTTTAAATGCCCGATGAAATGCGCTGGCATCCTGAAAATTCAACAGCTCACTGATGTCTTGTAAGGTATGTGTGGTTTTACCAAGCAGTTCAATCGCCATATCTCGCCGTATATCATTTTTGAGTTGTTGGTAACTACTGCCTTCATTTTTTAAACGGCGTTGTATGGTGGCTTCTGAAATATTGAGCTGCGCTGATAGTTCACCGAGTTCTAACCATTCAGCAGGAGCAATAGAAAGTAATTGCTTGCGAATCATTGAACTTAAAGCCAAAGGATTCTTAAATCTTAATAGTAGATTTTCAGGGGTGTTTTTAATAAAGCCATACCAAGATTTTTGATCGCGTTTGATTTGAATGTTTAAATAGTTTGCATCGAATTGCAGATAATTTTCATCTGCTTGGTAAGTAATATTTTCACAGAATCGAACGCGATAATCGCTGTCATCTTCAGGGGACGTGCATTTTAATTGCAATTGATTGAGTAAAACTCTTTGATCTACTAACCAACAGATCAAACTATGAATCAACATAATATAAGTGGCATAGCAGAACATGCGCTTAGTTTGTAATTTGTCTGTAATGACAATGTATGCATAATTTTCATCTATAATTAGTTTGCTGGTGAAGTCATCCAAGACAAAATTAAAATATTGCAAAATTTGTTCAATCGCTGTGTGTAGCGTATCCGCTTGCATGACCATCTTAGACAATAATTTATAACAACCACGTCGCATCTGATGCGAGTCCATGCCAAAGAACTCATCATTCATATGGTCTGCTATTTTAGTCCAAAGTTTTGCATAAGCTGAAACAGCAATACGTGATTTGGTTGCCTGAAATATTTCCAAGGGGATTTCTGCATCATGCAAAATCTGCTGTATATCATAGCCCTTGTCTTGGGCACTGCTCAGCGCTTCGTGTACCAGTGCAATTGAAATTGTGCCTTTGCTTTCACTGAATTGTTGATTGTTCACAGTGTATTCCATTATCTTGTGATACGTGTTTTGTGACTGAAGTTTTCCAAAAAGATGTTTTAAATTGTCCAAATACATCATATAGGATGCAACTTTTGGAAATTGTACTCAAGCTTAACTATGTTTACTCTGCATCTTAAGTCGAAAGTGGGTTTAATTGATCATTTAAACTGCTCTATTCAAACAATGAACTAGGAAAATAAAATGAAAATTGAAGGAAAAGTTTTTGTTGTGACTGGTGGTGCATCTGGATTAGGTGCAGCGACAGCCACACATTTGATTGGTCAAGGTGCGAAAGTGATTATGGTGGATATGAATCACCAACTTGGCGAAGAAATGCAGAAGCGCTTAGGTGAAAAATCAAAATTTGTTCAACTTGATGTGACGGATGAAGTTGCTGTTGAACAATTCTTTAAAAATGTGGAACAGGATTATGCACAATTAAATGGCTTAATTAATTGTGCAGGGATTGGTCCATCCGCCAAAGTTCTGGGTAAAAAAGGCATCCATGCTTTAGACGCATTTCAAAAAGTATTGAATATTAATGTTTCAGGAACATTTAACATGCTGCGTTTTGCCGCAGATGTCATTTCTCGTTATGAATTACAAGCAGGTGAGGAAGATCGTGGTGTGATTATTAACACTGCTTCAGTGGCTGCGTTTGATGGTCAAATTGGTCAATCCGCTTATGCTGCATCTAAAGGTGCTGTTGTTGCAATGACATTACCTTTGGCGAGAGAACTTGCGCAACATGCGATCCGTGTGATGACCATTGCACCAGGGATTATGGAAACCCCAATGCTGAAATCGTTACCACAAAATGTTCAAGATGCTTTGGGTGAAATGGTGCCTTTTCCTAAACGCCTTGCGAAGCCTGAAGAGTTTGCACAGCTTGTTGGTCATATTTGTGAAAATAGCTATTTAAACGGTGAAACAATTCGATTAGACGGCGCAATCCGTATGCAGCCAAAGTAACCTGGTCTAATCCATCTGCTTATTTCTAACTTTGCTTTAACGCAAGCAATAGCAAACTTTTAAAAAATTGAATACTGCCTGACATGATCTAAACCATCATGTTAGGCAGACTTTAGCCTAAATTTATACAAACAACGAGATTTTGATTGGTCGCTGATCATGATTGCAGTGATTTAAAATTTAAAAGTGCTGAGAGGGATGCTCAAATGATTCTCAATGATGAACAAAAAATGGTTCAGGAAATGATGCGAAATTATTCGCATAATAAACTTAAACCCACAGCTGCTGAACGTGATAAAACTGCAAAATTTCCTCATCAAGAACTCAAAGAGTTGGGTGAACTGGGTGCATTAGGCATGACCGTATCTGATCAATGGGGTGGCGCAGGTTTGGACTATATTTCCTTGGTGGCGGCAATTGAAGAAATTGCCGCAGGAGATGGTGCAATTTCAACTATAGTCAGCGTACAAAATTCTTTGCCTTGTGGAATTATCCAAAAATATGGGACAGACCAACAAAAACAAGACTACTTAATACCATTGGCAACAGGTCAATGGCTTGGCTGTTTCTGTTTAACGGAACCACAGGCGGGTTCAGACGCAGGTGCTTTACTATGTAAAGCAGAACGTGATGGCGATTCGTGGGTAATTAATGGAACCAAACAATTCATTACTTCTGGACAGCATGCGCAAGTGGCGATTGTATTTGCAGTTACGGATAAATCCGCAGCAAAGAAAGGCATTTCTTGTTTTATCGTTCCAACCAATACAGAAGGTTA
The DNA here is from genome assembly GCF_059422385.1 of Acinetobacter sp. GW821-FHT01E09. Taxonomy (NCBI): domain Bacteria; kingdom Pseudomonadati; phylum Pseudomonadota; class Gammaproteobacteria; order Moraxellales; family Moraxellaceae; genus Acinetobacter; species Acinetobacter sp. GW821-FHT01E09. The sequence continues at coordinate 2,761,152 of NZ_JBWKWU010000001.1, read as the reverse complement.
TATCGTTTCTCGGATTGAAGATAAAATGGGACAACATTGCTCAGATACCGCAACAATTGTTTTTGAGAATTGTCGGATTCCTGCTGAGAACATATTGGGAAATGAGGGTGAAGGCTATAAAATCGCCTTGTCGAATTTAGAGTCAGGTCGCATTGGTATTGCCGCTCAATGTGTGGGAATGGCACGAGCGGCGTTGGATGCTGCGGTTGAATATGCCAATCAGCGCAAAGCTTTCGGAGTGGAGTTGGTACAACATCAGGCTGTGGCATTTCGCTTAGCCGATATGGCCACTCAAATCGAAGCAGCACGGCAGTTGATTTACCATGCCGCAAGTTTAAAAGATGCAGGTTTACCTTGTCTAAAAGAAGCATCAATGGCGAAGTTGTTTGCATCTGAAATTGCTGAAAAAGTCTGTTCAGATGCGATACAAATTCATGGTGGTTATGGCTATGTTGCTGATTTTCCAGTAGAGCGAATCTATCGAGATGTTCGCGTCAGTCAGATTTATGAAGGCGCTTCCGATATTCAACGTTTAGTTATCGCGAGAGCAGTGATTCAGTAAGTTCAATTGTAGATTAGCGCATCAAAATTCTATCTCAAGACCAGCTTCGCACTGGTCTTTTTTATTTTAAAGCCTTCCACCATGACAGCAAAAGCAGATGTTCAAAAACCGCAATACAATTGAGGTATTTGGAAATTGTGTGTGATTTCTAATCATGGTTATCTATACGCATAGGAACACATGTTGAATGATTCAACATTTTTAGAAAAGCTAGAAAGCAAAATATGGAACCGCACATCGAGATGATTTGTGCTGAAAATACAAGGATATTGCCATGAAAACATTGGAACAAGCCTATCAAGAATTCGATTATGAAAAACTCATCAATGAACAACTGGTTGGCAACCCACAGTCAATCAATGCCTATATCGAGTGCTGCGAGCGTTTTGTCGGTTTAAATAAAGTGGCTTTGATCTGGGAAGGCAAAAACGGTGAGTCTTCACAATGGACCTTTGAACAACTGGCACAAGCATCAGGAAAATTAGCCAATTATTTACAGTCGCTAGGCTTAAAAACTGGTGATTGTATTGCTGGCTTATTACCACGTACTCCAGAATTATTGATCACCATATTGGCAACTTGGCGTATCGGAGCAATTTATCAGCCCTTATTTACCGCCTTTGAATCAAAAGCGATTGAGCATCGCGTATCAACAGCCAATACCCAACTGATCATCACTAACACTGAACAACGTCCAAAATTAAACGGGATTGAACTTCCACATATTCTGACCGTTCATCCACAAGATTTTGCTACAACAAAGGATGCAGATTTTTGGCAAGAACTAGCAGGTCAATCAGCTGAATGTGCACCCGTCATGTTGAGTTTTACTGATGATTTTTTAATGATGTTTACCTCTGGAACAACAGGTTTGGCAAAATCGGTTCCAGTACCATTAAAAGCGATTTTGGCCTTTAAAGAATATATGCGTCACGCCGTCGATTTACGTGAAGATGATTCATTTTGGAACCTTGCTGATCCAGGTTGGGCATATGGTCTATATTATGGTATAGCTGGCCCATTGGGATTGGGACACAGTATTATCATGGATGAACGTGCATTTAGTGTCGACCATGCTTTGGAAATTATTCAAAAATACCAAGTCAGTAATCTTACCGGTTCACCTACAGCATTTCGTATGTTCTTTGGCTTTAAAGAAAAATTTAGTACTTCGATCAAAGCGCATTTACGAGCAGTTAGCAGTGCGGGTGAACCTTTAACACCTGAAGTAATTCACTGGTTTAATCATGACTTAAATGTCAATATTTATGACCAATATGGGCAAACAGAATTAGGTATGGTAATTGGTAACCATCATGCTTTAGCACATGCAATAAAAGTTGGCTCAGCAGGCTTTGCTAATCCTGGTCATCGTTTTGCAGTGTTAAATCAAGACAACCAAGAAGTTGAACGAGGTGAGATTGGAACGCTAGCAATTGACTTCTCACAATCGCCACTCACATGGTTTAAAGGTTATGGTGGAAATAATCGTAAATCCTTTGTTGGTCATTATTACTTAACTGGGGATACGGTTCGTTTGAATGAATTAGGTGGGGTTGATTTTATTGGTCGTGCAGACGATGTCATTACAACTTCCGGTTATCGTGTTGGGCCATTTGATGTAGAAAGTACCCTTTTGGAATGTGTTGAAGTTTTAGAATCTGCCGTGATTGGTAAACCTGATCCAGAAAGAACAGAGATCGTAAAAGCTTTTGTTGTGCTCAAGCCTCAGTTCACGGGTTGTCACCAATTGAATGCTAAATTACAAGAATATGTACGTTCTCGATTATCTAAGCACTCTTACCCACGTGAAATTGAGTTTGTTGAAAGCTTACCTAAAACATCTAGTGGCAAAATTCAACGTAATTTATTGAAGCAACAAGAAGTGGCTAAATTACAGCAAATGCAATTGCAGGCTTAATATCTTTTAAAGTTCCATGCTTTGCACCCGAAAGGGTGCTTTTTTATGCTCAGCATAAGATCTCGTATTTCTAAGGTCTTTATAACAATTTTAGTCCACTTTACCTGTGATATTTTTTGTCTAAATAATAAATGGATCAAATAGAATGATTCAAATTCACGATATTGTCATTAATAAAAATTAATCTGCTTTAAATTTCAACAAACGTTAAAAATTATGCAAAATTTAAAACCACATACACTTTGTTTAAGCCTTGCACTATTGGGCTGTTCATTTCCAAGCTATGCACAATTGATGTTTAGCCAATACATTGATGGTACAGGAAGTAGAAAAGGATTAGAAATTTATAATCCAGATGCATCAACCGTCAACCTTGCTGATTATCAAATTCAGCTATATAGCAATGGTAAAACAACTCCTACAACTGTTGATTTACAAGGAACACTTGCGACCAAAGCCAAATTTATTGTGGGCAGTACTGAATTACAGGCAGAAATTGGTAATAAATTAAATCAAGTTGCAAATGCTTTGTCATTTAATGGCGATGATGCCTTAGTCCTTGTGTATAAAGGCACAGCTGTAGATCGTTTTGGGCGGATTGGGGAAAGACCTGCAAGTGGCGGTTGGGGGACCACAATCACCAGTGCTGGAAACAGCCTAAGCAGAATAAAAAATAAAAATGATGTCAGCGCTGTAGATCCAAATAGTGCTTTTGATTTGGACAGTGAGTGGAGCAAATGGTCAGATCGTAATGCATTCAGTAGCTATTTAGGTACTGGTACAACGACACCGCCAATCACTGCAATCAGTTGTAGTACTGCTGATACTGCAATTGCAGATTTACAATCTGCGGCACAAAACCAGCAATATGTGGTTCGAGGTGTCATTACAGCGGATTATCGCTATCAAAATGGTTTTTCAGGTTTCTATATTCAAACCCCTGACAGTAAAGCTAAAGCAAATTTGAGCAATGCGATCTTTGTCTATCTCCCTGCTGCAAGCACAATCACTGGCGGTAAAGTGGGTGAAGAAGTTATTCTGAAAGGGCGTTTAACCAATTATGAAAATCAATTGCAAATTGATCAACTGAGCAGCAATATTCAAACCTGTAATAATCAAGCCGCAAGTTCGGTGAGTTCTACTCCGATTCAACTGCCATTTTCAAGTTTAACCGATGCTACAGGCAATGCACCTAAGCGCTATCAAGGCATGTTGGTGAAAATTCCTCAAACCCTAACGGTTAGCGAGAATTATGATTATGGTCGATATGGTCAATTGTCTTTAAGTTTGGGACGCTTATATATCCCAACCAATTTATATCCTGCGAAATCCAATGAAGCGGTTGCTTTAGCAAAACAAAATTTATTGTCTAAGATTATCTTGGATGATGGTTATAACAATCAAAACAGAACACCATGGTTGCCACAAACATTTAATGCGGCAAACACTTTACGTACAGGCTATCAGCTTAAAAATGTTGAAGGGATTTTGGAATACCGTTTCAATGCTTGGCGTATTCAACCGATTCAAAACAAAGCTTTGCCTGAGGTTGTAAAAGACAGCAATCTGCGGAATTTAACCGTCTTGGCAAAAGAGAGTAAACAGGTTCGTGTTGCCGCATTTAACGTCTTAAATTATGACAATTCGCCGCTAATTGGTGTTAAACCAGATCGTGGTGCAAACACCGAGACAGAATTTAATCGTCAACATGCCAAAATAGTCAGTGCGATTAAAACCATTGATGCAGATGTTTATGGCTTAATGGAAATTGCCAACAATGGTTATGGCGAAAAAAGTGCTGTGAATTATTTAACCAAAGCTTTGGGTGCAGATTGGAAATATGTTATCCCACCGAATATGGATAAGTTAGGCACTGACGTGATTGCAGTTGCGATTATTTATAATAGCAAACGTGTAAAACCTGTCGGTAATCCAGTGGTATATGATGATTTAACACAGAAAAACCGGGTCACGATGGCGCAAAGCTTCCAAGCGGTAACAGGCGGGAAAACCTTTACTGTTGTACCAAATCACTTAAAGTCTAAAGGTAGTTGTCCTGAGGATAAAACCTCACCAGAAGCAAACCAAGGTGATGGTCAAGGCTGTTGGAATCCGACTCGTGTTACTGCAGTACAAAAATTGATTCAGTGGATTGCAACAAATCCGACCAAAGCTGAAAAACCAAATTATTTATTGGTCGGGGATATGAACAGTTATGCCAAAGAAGATCCAATCTTGGCATTTGAAAAAGCCAACTACAAAATATTGTTAAATGATGAAAAAGTTGGGCAAGGTAAATCTGCATATAGCTATGTCTTTGGGGTGGCCAGTGATGCAACCGGGAATGGTGGTTCGGGTAATTTAGATCACGCAATTGCAGATGCAAACTTATACCCAATGGTTAAACGTACTTTTGCATGGCATATCAATGCTGATGAACCAACAGCATTAGACTACAATGAAGAATATAAGACTGAAGAACAAATTGCTTCTTTCTATGCGCCAGATGCTTTCCGTTCTTCTGATCACGATCCGGTTATTGTTGATTTAGATTTAAATGAATCAAGTGGTACTACAGGCGGTAACAAGAGCAGTGGAGGTAGTACGGGACTGTGGTCTTTGTTTGGACTGATGTTGCTTACAGCGACCTCAGTATTTGCACGTTCTAGAAAGAAATCCTAATACGCTGATATCCTTTTAAAGAGAAACTAGTGATCTAGTTTCTCTTTTTTTATGATTGTAGAAAAGTGAATCTGTATAACATAACAGTTTGTATAATATCGTAATTTGCATCAGCTAATTTAAGACTGAATCTCTTCATAGATGAAGTGAATGAAATTGGTAGAAATGTGTTTTATTCATCCAAATCATTCAGTTTTATCTTTCAGCGGTACCATGGCACGGATTACGGTAAAACCATGCTGAGAATGGATTTCAAAACTACCTCCAATTCTTTTTACTCGTACTTGCATACTCTGCAAACCCACATGCAAACCAGCTTGAACCTGATCTACTTCAAAGCCAATGCCATTGTCTTGAATGGTTAAAACGAGTTGTTGTCGTTCATCTTCAACCAACGAAACTTCGACATCAGTTGCATGACTATGTTTTACAATATTGGTTAAGGCTTCTTCTGCGACACGAGAAAAGGTTAAACAAATCAATGCAAGGGGTTTATGTTTCCATTTTTCTGCAAAAATCCAAGTCGATTCAATCTCCATTTCTTCGAAAATTTGTATAAAACGATGACGCAATGGCGCAACCCACATCACTGGGCTTTCTGGTATTTTTGCCCCAGCACTGCTTCCTGAGTCAATCACTTGGCGTAAGTCATTTCTTAACAGTTTAAACATAGAGATCACTTGCTGTTTTTCAATATGCTCACTGTGATCTAGTATTATCATCGAGCGAACAATTGAACCACCAAGTCCATCATGTAATTCATGAGACAGGTTTAGACGCTCTTGCAACCGCATATTATCAATTTCGAGTTGGTACTTTTTATCTAAAGATTGTTCTAAGTCAAACGTGACTTTTTCAATAGTTTCTTCGAGCGTCTGATTAAATTTTTCAATACGTCCGACATTCTGTGAAATACGATAAGCCAAAATAAATGAGATCGCTAAGCTGGTAATTGGTGCGGCCAATGGCGTCCAATAGAGCGTCTGATCTAGATGATGGATCATGCTATAAAAATCATGAACAATAATAAGTAAATAGATGAGGAAAATAAACGCAAGCAGGAGAATGTCCATCTTTCTACGTTTAAAAGCAATCCATTGAAAAAACAAGCAATTAAAAATAAATACCATGCCAGAATAGAAAAAGACAGAGGATAAGCTACGTTCTAGATAATTGATCGGTGTCAACAGTAATGCAGCAATCGCGATTGTAGAGGTCAATAAAAGTAAACGTTCTAAATACGGATAATGGCGATTGGCAAAACGCCAAGCAAATAAACAGAGGCAATAGGTATATCCAACTAAAAATACCAGATTGAGACGTGCTGTTAAGATACTGTCAGTAAAAGGAAGAGGGATGGTCGAAATAATATTATAGGCAAACAATGCCCATAAAAATGAAGTTAAACCAAACCACCCAAAGGCTTTTTCTTGGCGTCGAAATAGCCAAATGGTAAAACCTGTAGTTCCCACCACAAAAGTAATAATAATATTGATAAAAAATAAAGTTCGCCGTTCAAAAACCAACTGATCCTGTTGATTGGCGATATCTTCGGCCTGACCAAATTTAATTTTTCCTAGACCTGAATGTTGTGAAGCAACCCCTACAACACGGACTAGAATTTCATTTTGCTGGTTTTGAATAGAAGTAGCAGGAAGCACCCAATACCTTGGCATATTCCAACTTCTAGACAATGGCTCTACTAGGGATTTGTCTTTCCATAACAGTTCATTATTGCTATAGACAGCTCCTGCAATATTGATTCGTTCAATCAGTAAGGCGACAGGTTGATTTTCCTGATTGCACTGATATTGCCATTTGATTTTATACCAAGCAGCGCCTGTGTAGTTTTTCCAGCGCGTTTCCCAGTCATCTGGCAACTTGACTGTTTCCCATCCCTGTTGGGGAACCTGTTCCAGATTTGCAAGCGCTTGAGCAACTTGTATGCTTTGGATTTGAAAATGGCAGGCTGCATCTGTTGTATTGGACTGACCTGTTAAGTCAGCACCAGCAAAAGCAAAATGCTGTGTCAAACTTAGGATAAGACCGAACAACCCGATTAATTTTAGAATTAGTCGAGTAAACCTAAGTTGCGTGCTGTATCGATGGCTTTGGCTCTGTTGCATACCGCAAGTTTCCGATAAATATGTTTAATATGAGATTCAACGGTATAACGGGATAAATTGAGTTGATCTGCAATTTCCTTATTGCTTAAGCCTTGAGAAACCAGTTCTAAAATTCCCAATTCTCTTTTGGATAATACACTGTCCTGATCAGTGACTTTCTGACAGGGTGCAGTTTTATTTGAATTATTTTTTTCATTAAAGTGTAGTTGTTTTAAAATTTTTTGGGCAATAAATGGATCAATCGGCGCTCCACCACGTAAGACACTTTTGATCGAAAGAGAAACTTCTAAGTCATCTCTTTCTTTGAGCACATAGCCTGTTGCACCTGCACTTAATGCATTGAGGATCGCATCTTCAGTGCTCCATGCAGAGATCACTAAAATCATGATGGTTGGATCATAGTTTTTTAAAATCTCAATAAACTCAATTCCATTTCCATCAGGCAAGCCTAAATCAACCAATGCAAAAGAGGCTGAATGTATACTGAGTTGTTCTTTGGCTTGAGCTAAACTTTGGGCAAAACGTAAATCTGCAATTGAGTATCCTAGATTAATTAATATGTCAGTCAGTCTTTTTTGTATAAGCGGCTCATCTTCTACGATGATGACTGGAACAGGTAAACTTAACTCATTGTTCATGATGTAAAAAACTCGCCCATGTCTATTGGACTTAGTTTTTCAGATATTGATGGCTTTATCTATACCTGATAATAGGTATTTTTAGTATTTGATTCAGCGATATGGAATGAATATTCATTTTATTACAATCGCGTTTTAACGCACTTACTGAGTATCAAATGATGCCTAAAGTCAATTTATTGAGACCAAGTTAACTTTTTGAGATAAGGTTATTGAGACAAGTTAAGTAAATATTCAAATTTTAGTAGATAAAAATCACAATTTAACAGCAAAATATCGGTTATATTCGCTGAATAATGGATTATTTTTATAATGGATGTAGCTTACGATGATTAAATTCCTTAGAAATTTGGCAGTGATACAATGCATTGCAATTACCATTTTGGCTATTGTTCTTTACCTGTATTAAACGCTGATCATCACTGCCTTGAGAAAAATAAAGCTGTTTATTTTACCGCACTAAATTGAGCAACCAAGCTACAACTTGCTTCATTCATCCCTATAATTTCAACCTGAATGTTATTTTGCAGAAACTTGTTTTGTACCTGATTGAGCATACTGACAGAGGTAATATCCCAAATATGGGCATGGGTTAAATCGATAATGACATGATCAACAGATTCATTAAAATCAAAAAACTGAAAGAATTTTTCTGAACTGCTAAAGAAAATTTGCCCAAAAATTTCATATTTGCGGGTTGTGCTGTTCAATAGATGAGACTGGACACGCACTGCATTTTCTAATTTATTGACTAAGAAAAGTGCAGATAAAAGTACACCAATCAACACACCTAAAGCTAAATTATGCGTCATCAGTACAATGACCACCACCGCAAGCATCACGCTATTGCTTTGTTTGGGATGTTTTGAAAAGTTTTTGACTGAGTCCCAGTTGAATGTAGTAAAAGCCACCATAATCATAATTGCCACCAGTGCAGCCATTGGAATATAAGACAGCCATTCTTTTAAAAAGACCACTAAACACAGTAAAAAAACACCAGCAACCAAGGTCGATAAGCGAGTTCGTGCACCAGAAGACACATTGATAATCGATTGCCCAATCATGGCACAACCTGCCATACCCCCCATAAACCCACTGACCATATTGGCGATGCCTTGCCCACGGCATTCTTTATGACGATCGCCTTCCGTTTGGGTCACTTCATTAACAATCGTGGTTGTCATCATGGTTTCGAGTAAACCCACGGTGGCCAAGGTGATGGCATAAGGAAAAATAATTTTTAAGGTATCCAAGTTAAGTGGAATGTCTGGAATTAAAAACAGCGGTAAAGTGTCTGGAAATTTTCCTAAATCACTAACAGTACGCATATCTGTACCCAAAAATAAGGCAGCTAAACTCAATATAATAATGCACACCAAAGGCGAGGGAATGAGTTGACCGATTTTGGGAATGTAGGGGAAAAGATAAACCACCCCTAAGCCAAAGGCGACAAATAGATAAGCCGTCAAATCCATACGTTGTAATTCAGGAATCTGTGCCACAAAGATGAGAATAGCCAACGCATTAACAAAACCATAGACGACAGACTGTGAAACAAAGCGCATCAGTTTTGCAACTTTAAAATAGCCAGCAAGAATCTGAAGAATTCCAGTCAAAATTGTGGTGGCAAATAAATACTGTAAACCATGATCTTTGACGAGAGTAACCATCAGCAACGCCATTGCGCCTGTGGCTGCGGAAATCATTGCGGTACGTCCACCGAAGAAAGCAATGCTCACTGCAATACAAAATGATGCATACAAGCCGACTTGTGGATCTACGCCTGCAATTGCAGAAAAAGCGATTGATTCAGGAATAAGTGCTAAGCCCACGACCATTCCAGCAAGTACATCTGTACGAATATTGGAAAACCATTCCGCTTTTTTTAGACTAATCACTATAAACCTTTCATCATTCTTTAAAGATGCGTATGTTAAAACATCTCTTAGTGAAAAAGCAGTTAACTTTGACTTGAAAAAGTCTTCATTTTGTTGAATATTCAAGTTATAGCTGATTTTATAAATTTATGCTTTTTGCAATTTTATGTTTTACGACTTGAAATTGTGATCTGAGCCATTTACAACTTAAACAGTCATATAACAAGGATTAGATATGAAATTATATTATTCACCAGGTGCATGTTCTTTAGCTGCCCATATTTTACTCAACGAAATTAATGTTGATTTTGATCTAGAACGTGTTGATTTAAAAACGCATAAAACAGAAAAGGGTGCAGATTATTACGAAATCAATCCAAAAGGCTATGTACCCGCATTAGAAATCAATCCAGGTTTACTTTTGACTGAAAATGTTGCAGTACTGCCTTTTATTGCACAACACGATCCTAAACAGGATTTGATCCCACCATCAGGTTTGGGACGTGCTAAAGTTTTAGAATGGTTGGGTTATTTAAACTCAGAGTTGCATGATGAATATGCCGTCTTCTTTGACCCAGCGATCACTGAAGATGAAAAAGTACGTGGCTATGCAACCATAGATAAAATGTTGAAATATATAGATGACTATCTTGCAGAGTCTGAATACGATTATTTGGTCAATGACCGCTTTGGTCCTGCTGATGCCTACTTGTTTGTACTGACAAATTGGTCGAATTCAATTCATCATGATCTAACCCCATTTACCAATATTGTGGCATTACGCAATAAAGTCGCTGAACGTCAATCTGTACAGATTGCAATGCGTGATGAAGGTTTAATTCCTTAAGTATGCTTGAATCGATATACAAAGCACCTACGGGTGCTTTTTTATTGAATTGATTAATGTGAAATGGGCAGAAACAGGGAAGGATGTTTATTGTTGATTTTTAGTCAATAATGTTTTGCTTATTTTTGCATTTTTTGCGATAAAAATAAGCTCTATAGTTGCGCCATAAATCAAGCGTATTGGCAAAACATAGGTAAACAATGAGTAATATCTTAATCGTAAATGGTGCGAAACAGTTTGCACATTCAAATGGTGAATTAAACGACACGCTGACTGACTTGGGTGAAGCAGTACTTAGCGATTTGGGACACAGTGTAAAAGTGACACGTACCGATGCAAATTACGATGCTCAAGAAGAAGTAGAGAAATATCTCTGGGCCGATGTTGTGATTTATCAAATGCCAGGTTGGTGGATGGGTGCACCATGGACCATGAAAAAATATATTGATGATGTTTTTACCACTGGTCATGGCAGTTTATATGCCAATGATGGTCGTAGCCGTTCTGATGCTGCCAAGAAATATGGCTCAGGTGGTTTGATTCAGGGGAAAAAGTATATGTTGTCGTTAACTTGGAATGCACCCTTGCAAGCGTTTGATGATCCTGAGCAATTTTTCCATGGTGTTGGTGTAGATGGTGTGTATTTACCTTTTCATAAAGCCAATCAATTCTTAGGAATGCAAAGTTTAGAAACATTTATTGTCAATGATGTGATTAAGGCACCACAAATTGCGCAATATGAACAGGCATATCGCCAACATTTACAGCAGCTTTTTGCTTAAGCAAATTGGAATTTTGAGTATCTCATTTAAAAAATTTAAGGAGTCTAAAATGTTGACCATTGTCGCTGAAATCCGTGCATATCCAAATGGATTACACAAAGATAAAATTATCCAAGCATTTAAGAAAATTACCCCGACAGTATTACAAGAGCAAGGCTGTCATGGTTATCAGCTATTGGTCGACGCTGGTGTTGATGTAAGTTATCAAAGCAAGGATTCTGATTTGATCGTGATGCTTGAAAAATGGGAAAGTATTGAGCATCTCAATGCACACTTACAAACTGAGCATATGCAAGCGTATCAACTTGAAGTAAAAGAGCATGTTGCTGATGTTAAAATCCGTATTTTAGAACATGGATTTTAAAGCTAATTTATTGTTATAAGCTTCTTTCTCGCTTTGGGAGAAGGCTAAGGTGAGGGATTCTTTTATGTTGAATTATTGTTTTTAAAAAATAATTTATAAAAGACATCCATCATTGAACATAACGCTCAAAGTTGATTTGCTCGAGTTTGGGCAAAGGTGCTTTCTTTAATTTTGACCAGGATATCTTTGGTGTATTTTTGCGATCAAGTTCTTGCGTACTGGTGACATTTTTGATTTTCCCTGTTAAAAAATTAGTACTTTCAGTTCGACTGTCACCTGATGGTATATCGAAATAATGTAAATCATAGCCGATCAGATCGAATAATGGGTTTTGATAGCGGAAAGTATAAATATTATTAAAGACCTCCCATGAATTACAACGAAACGAGTAATTTAATGTGATCTTAAGTTGTCCATTCTGGATGATTGGTGAATTGTCTACAATCAATGGATCGATAAGGCAAGGGCGTTCATTGTTGCTTTCTCTAGGGAGTGAAGAATTACTGGTGATAAGGCGGTAAGTTTGAGCGTCTTTAAATAGAACTAATAATTTTCGCTCATTTTGGTTAAGTAGAAGATTTGCTGGCTTTTTATGATTGAATTTATTTTTAACAATATTTATGGGATCCGTATTTTCAATAATCAGTACCATATCCGCTTGTTGATCACCATTTAAGTCACCTTGAACTTTGCTTAGTATTTTCCAATCTTTAGGAATGAAAGCTTGAACATCAGCTTCAGTATCGGTTTCTGCCCATACTAAACTTGAGCAGACTGTTAATGTAAAAAATAGAAGTAATAGATTGTTATTTTTCATGGTTTTCTTCCAATTCACTGAATCGTAAATTTGTTGTTAAATTTACGCCTATTTTTAGGCATCTCTCCAAGCTATCACTTTTGATTACCTTGTCTTAGCTAATTTTTTATGGCAAATATCGAGTCCTCTTCGACACCTTTATTCTCAGAATAATATGGCATATTTATGAATCGTTGGTAGATACGAAACGTGTTTTATTCAAACTCGCCGTAGTCTTTAAAATTGATCTGCTCAAGTTTAAGTGAATAACTGTTCTTTAATCTTGACCAAGAAACTTGCTTAGCTTGATCCTGATTTTCAAACTCACCACCACCTGTAGTGTTTTTAATTTTACCTGTTAGAAAATTGATACTTTTCGCACTGGTTTCACCAGATGCACGATGGAAGTAATCTGTATCGTAACCAATCAGCTTAAAAGACTGGTTTTGATAACGGAAAGTAAAAGCATTGTTATAGACAGACCATGAACCACAACTGAGCCAATAATGTAAATTAATTTTAACTAATCCATTTTTGATGGTGAGTGGATCGCCTTCACCTAGAGGGTCAGCAAGACAAGGTGATTCTTGATCACCTTCGGTGGGTAGAGTGGAATTACTTGCAACAAGACGATAGCCTTGAGGGGCTTTAAATAAAATTAATAACTTTCGATTGTTTAAATTCAGCTGAGGATTACCTAATCCCTCATTTGTCACAATATTTTTTGGATCTGTATTTTCAATAATTAAAGCAAGATCTGCTTGTTGATCTCCATTTAAATCATCTTGTACTTTACTCAGCACTTTCCAGTTTTTAGGGATAAATGATTGATAGTCAGCTTTGGTGTTGGTGTCTGCCCAAACCAAAGCTGAGCATGTTGTTAATGTACAAAATAAAAGTAATTCAGTTTTGTTTTTCATTATTTTTCTCCAATAAATTGAACGCTAAAGTTATAAATAAATTGTTCGTTATCCCAAGGAATATTCTCCAAGGTATAGCTTGTCGAGGTTCTCAGTGTTTTCCAAACAATTTTGGCTGGCGTTTCAACTTCTGCAAAGATATTTGGAGTAGTGGTCACTTTGGCTTTGTTGCTTAGAAAGTTAAGGCTGGTTTCTTTTTGTTTGCCACTAATTTTATCTAAATCATAAGCATCAAATCCAATCAGGTGGAATTGATTGTTTTTTAGTTTAAACCCATAGGTATACATCAATCCATACGTATTGCTACAGGATGACATGGTATTGAATAACACATCTAAGCGTTGATTTTTTATCGTCAATGAGGAGTCATCTAGAGCATCTTCGATACAGAGTTCTTCTGAACGATAGGTCCAGTTAGGAATTTGTCGACTTAGCTTAAGTTGTAATTGTTGGCCTTTTTGAAAAAGCACTAAAAGCTTTCGATTGTGCTGATTTTCATTTTTAGGTTGGATGATGAGGGCAATATCCTTTTTACCATCTTGATTCAAATCACCTTCTGCTTGAGCAAGAATTTCCCAATTGTTTGGGACAAATTTTTGTAATGAGGTAGAAGGCTGATTTGCAAAGCTTAGCGATGAATAAGCGCTCAGGAGCAGGGCGGTATTTATTATTTTATTCATGATCTTTCTCAATGAATTTATCAAGATATTTTGAGCCTAAAAGGACTTCGGAAAATCCTTTTAGGCAATTCAAACGATTATTTAAAGAAATAACCTGTTTCTGGTGAACTCGCATTTGCCATTCGTTTACGTGGCATACGACCCGCCAAATAGGCTTCACGTCCAGCTTCAACCGCTTTTTTCATTGCTGACGCCATTAAAATTGGATGATGTGCAGCGGCAATCGCGGTATTCATCAATACGCCATCGCAACCTAATTCCATTGCAATTGCGGCATCGCTTGCAGTACCTACACCAGCATCAACCAAAACTGGCACTTTGGCATTTTCTTTAATAATTGAAATAGTATGCGGATTTAAAATGCCTAGGCCAGAACCAATTAAGCTACCTAAAGGCATGATCGCAACACAACCCATGCTTTCAAGTTCTTGAGCCACAATAGGGTCATCCGATGTATACACCATCACTTCAAAACCATCTTCAATCAATGTGCGAGCAGCATCAAGTGTCGCTGTTACATTTGGATAAAGGGTTTTCTCATCACCTAATACTTCCAATTTGACCAGGTTATGCCCATCTAAAAGTTCACGTGCAAGCATACAGGTACGTACTGCGCTATTGGCGTCAAAACAACCCGCTGTGTTCGGTAAGATGGTGTATTTTTCAGGTGGAAGGATTGACAGTAAGTTGGGCTGATCTGGATTTTGCCCAATGTTTACTCGGCGAATCGCCACTGTCACAATTTCAGCGCCACTGGCTTGAATTGCTAAATCAGTTTCTTGCATGTCTTTGTATTTACCCGTACCCACGAGAAGACGAGATTGAAAAGTACGAGAACCGATAATAAGAGGGGAGTTTTCAGTAGGAAAATCTAGCATGGGAGAGCTCCAAATTAGCCGCCACCGACAGCGTGAATGATTTCAATACGGTCTTTTTCAGCAATAGGGGTAAGTTCAAGTTTACTTTTGGAAATGATCATTTCATTCATTTCTACGGCAAAGCGTTTACCTTCGAGTGAAAGTTCCTGAACCAGTTGTAAAAGATTTTGGCAAGCGGTTTCTTGAGGCTCACCATTTAAGAAAATTTGCATATACATTCCATTCGATTGCGCAAATTGTGATGTCTAAAATCAAAATAATTTTATTTAGCGTATTTCAATGCATTCCATGCAAGGACCAGCCAACCTGCAATCATCAGTGCTCCACCAATGGGTGTAATTGCACCTAAACCTCGTGGTAAACCCAGTGCCATGACATAAAGCGAACCGCAGAAAAATAAAATACCGATTTGGATGAGTAAGAAGCTGGCTTTGATTGGAAGTTGTGGGATGACTTTACTGAGAATAGCCAGTGCCAATAGGCCCAGTGCGTGGTAGAAAAAATAATCAGTTGCTGTTTGCCACCATGCCAACTGAGCTTCAGTTGCGTGAGCTTTTAAACCATGTGCGCCAAATGCACCTAAGATTACTGCAAGCGCTAAATTCAGTGCTGAAATTGCAATCCACATAAGCCAGTCATCTGCATAAATTTGCGCATAACATTAACACAATTTCGAAGCGGGATTAAAGGCAAAATCTATTAAGAATAAAGATTTGACAAAAATATCAGGCAAAATAAAAGGGCATGTCGCCCTTTTATTGAAAATATAAATTATTGGTCTGGTATGCAGACCGTTTTGAAGATTTAGTTGGATGACATGGCAACTTTGATTTTGTCCATGGCATTTTTTTCTAACTGACGAATACGTTCAGCAGAGACATTGTACTCTGCAGCCAGTTCATGCAAGGTCGATTTATCATCATCTAACCAACGGCGCTGTAAGATGTTGCGTGAGCGATCATCCAACTGTTCCATAGCATTATGCAAAGCTGAAGTACTTTGTTCTTCGTAATCTTCTTCTTCGACTAAACGAGCAGGGTCATAGCGGTTATCTTCGAGATAAAGCGCTGGTGCAACATGAGTTGAACCTTCATCATCGTCATCACCTTGAGCTTCAAAAGCCGCATCATAAGCGGTTAAACGACCTTCCATTTCCAAGACTTGTTCTGCTGTTACATTTAAGTCATTGGCAATTGATTGTGCTTCTTCAAGCGTGAGTTTTTTACTTGATTTTTTTAGGCTACGTAAGTTAAAAAACAATTTACGTTGCGCTTTAGTGGTCGCAATTTTGACAATACGCCAATTGCGAATCACATATTCATGAATTTCAGCCTTAATCCAGTGCACAGCAAAAGACACCAAACGTACGCCCATATTTGGGTCAAAGCGTTTAACTGCTTTCATTAAACCGAGATTACCTTCTTGAATTAAATCACCTTGTGGCAAACCATAGCCCGCATAACTGCGCGCAATATGCACCACAAAACGTAAGTGAGACATCACTAACATTTTCGCAGCATCTAAATCTTGATCGTAAAAATAGCGATCAGCTAACTCTTTTTCTTGTTCAGCTGTCAAGATTGGAATCTGATTTACGGTGCTGATATAAGCACCTAAGTTAACACCTGGTGCAGATAAGGACAGGGGCATCAACTGATTGCTGCTGTCACTCATGGGTTCTCCTTATAGGAATTTCGTTGTATAGCTAATGCATTCATCTTAATTCGAATATTGTACATAAGTAAGGAAATTTGGGTATCGAAATGTAAAAATATATGCAAATTTGCAAAAAATAATTTGAATTGAAAATAATTAAGATTCAATTAAGTAATGAAATTCATGCTCTGATCGTTTAGTCAATTGGCAGGAAATCTTGTTGATCTCGCAATAACGCGTAATATCAATTTCACTGTGTGGATCAGAGGACATTAAAAGAAATATTTGATGAGGCAATGCTCTTTTTAATTCACGCTTTAACATTAATAGAGGCATTGGACAGGGTTTACCCATACAATTTATTTCAATCGCTGTCTGACCTAAAGGTTCATTCATTTTTTGGCAAGGTAACAACAGGGTTATGGAACACATATTTTACCAAGTTTATTGAAACACCCCAACAAAAATTGGAATATTCTTCAACAAATAAAAAATAATCGTGAAGCTGTTTAAAAAACACGCTTGATATCGAAAATAATTATCAAAAAAAATTCTATTAATTGTCATAAACCCATGTTAAGCTCGTTGCGTATTTAGGATTTATCAGAAACAATTCTTGTTTTGAAACCCTATTACAAGATGGATGTAACCGGGATTTTGTTAATAGTTTTACAGAATGATTACAAGCTTTGAAATTAGAAAATATTTTAAAACTTTGTTTGCTCTGCTGTTTGCAACACCGGGTGGTCCCTTTTTCTTAATAACTGAGGATTAACTTATGACAGCTCGTGAACAAGGCGTAGTTAAATGGTTCAACGACACTAAAGGCTTCGGCTTTATCCAACGCGCAGGCGGTGATGACGTATTCGTTCATTTCCGTGCTATTCAAGGTGACGGTCATCGTTCACTTCGTGACGGTCAACGCGTTGAATTCAGTGTTGTGCAAGGTCAAAAAGGTTTTCAAGCTGAAGAAGTTCAGCCTTTAGACTAATCTTAAATTTTTAAAATTTAAGTGGCGCTCCAATTTCTTATAAATTGGGGCGTTTTTTGTTTATAATGGGCGCAATTAAAAGTGTCTACAGTTAGAGCTCGTATTTATGTCATCAGGTTTCGAAACCCTTAATTTACATCCGCAACTTAAACAAGCGATTGATGCTTTAGGGTTTAAAGAAATGACCCCAATTCAGCAAAAAGTATTGAAATATACTTTAGCAGGTCATGATGCAATTGGTCGTGCTCAAACCGGCACAGGTAAAACAGCGGCATTTTTAGTCAGTATTATTAATGATTTGCTCACAAACCCAATTAAAGAACAACGTTTCCGTGGTGAACCACGTGCATTGATTCTTGCCCCAACACGTGAACTTGCAATTCAAATTGAAAATGATGCAAAAGATTTGGTCAAATATACCAATCTAAATGTCGTGACTTTGGTTGGCGGCGTTGATTTTGATAAGCAAAGAAAACAACTGGATCAAGGTTTTGTTGATATTTTAGTGGCAACTCCTGGTCGTTTAATTGATTTCACAGAACAAAAAGAAGTTTGGTTAGATCAAATTGAATTTTTGGTGATTGATGAAGCTGACCGTTTATTAGACATGGGCTTTATCCCTTCAGTTAAACGGATTGTGCGTTTTTCGCCACGTAAAGAGCAACGTCAAACCTTAATGTTCTCGGCAACATTTAGCTATGATGTTCTCAATCTTGCCCAACAATGGTTATGTGAGCCAGTTACAGTCGAAATCGAACCAGAAAAGAAAACCAATGCTGATGTTGAGCAACGTGTATATGTGGTCGAAAAGAAAGATAAATATCGCTTATTGCGCGAAATTTTGGCAGATGAACCCATTGAAAAAGTGATGATCTTTGCCAATCGCCGTGATCAAGTACGTAAACTTTATGATCATTTAAAAGCAGATGGTTATAAGGTGGTGATGCTATCTGGTGAAATAGCGCAAGATAAACGTTTGAAAATGTTAGATCAATTTAAAAATGGTCAACATAATATTATGATCGCAACGGATGTTGCTGGCCGTGGTATTCATGTTGATGGCGTATCTCATGTGGTGAATTTCACTTTACCTGAACAGTCAGATGATTATGTACATCGTATTGGTCGTACAGGTCGTGCAGGTACACAGGGTGTAAGTATTAGTTTCTTGTCTGAAGATGATGCATTTAATTTACCGACTATTGAGAAAGCGATTGGGCAAAAATTGCCTTTAACGCGACTAGATGGTTATTGCTAAGTTTTTTGTTTCTTTATCGAATTGTGTTTAAAAAAACCCACTTATTTAAAGTGGGTTTTTTATTGGCTATTTTAGTTTAGACGGCTAAACGGATTAACTTGCTTTACAGCTAAAGGTCAGTGTAGTTTGATAGTCAGTATCTTTTTCAATACCGTAGTTTTTGCCCATTACTGAACCTAATACGCCTGCTGCTGCCGTGATCATTTTTCCAGTCTGTTCATCGACGACACCTTTTAAACTGCCATGATATTCAGTTTTTTCATCCACTAACACCGGTGCACCTTTTTTACCGCAAGCCTTGTTTGCTGCAGTAATGGCATTATTTTTTGCGGTAATTTGGTCTTTACCTAAGCCAGTGACTTCATACTGGTTATCTGCTTTTTGAATCGCTAAAGTTTGTGTTGGATTTGATGCACACGCAGTGAAGAGTAACGCTGAACTAGCAAGTAAAGTGATCGTTGTTAATTTATTCATATTGATTCTCAAATTCCTGTACTAAAAATTAAAAAGATACTGCTTTTAAATTAGTTATAATTTGAGCATAGAATGTGGGCTAAATATTGAGAAACATGTATAAATTTTGCAGTTTTTTTTTAAGTTTATTGATGATTTGGCTTTATTTTCGAAGCCAAAGGGTATTGAAGGCATTTTTTGCGAGCAATCATGCTCATTGATAACCTAACAATAAGTTGTATGCAATATTGACAGATGCCAAGTAAATTTTGTCGGAGATAGCTTAATGATTTTAGATTATGCTAATCTTGAAACAAGTGAAATTAACCAGATAATAGATAGGTCAATGTCAGATTTAAACTTCAAAGCAGTACATGACAATATTCATCAACGTCAATCGATTGGTCATTTGGTTGAACCTGCACCTTCACACGCACAACTGAATATTGCATTTAAAGCCGCTTTAACAGCACCTGATCATCATCGTTTAAAACCCACACAATTTATTGTCGTGGATGTTGAGCAACGTGAAGCATTTGGTGCATTACTGGCACAATCTATTGCTGACTTAGGTGAATTAGATCCAGCCCAAGTTGAACGGGTAAAACTTCATCCTTTTAGAGCGCCTATTTTGGTGCTTGCCGTGACTAAATTTCAGGATCACCCTAAAGTGCCTTTTTTTGAACAAACGCTGAGTTCAGGGGCTGCAATTGAAAACTTTTTATTGTCGATGCAGGCACAAGGTTTCGCAACTATGTGGCGGAGTGGGGCTGTGGTCGAATCTAAATTATTAAAATCAGCACTGGGTTTAGCTGAACGAGATTTAATTTCTGGCATTATTTATGTTGGTACAGCGGCAAAAACGATTGCCCCGCGTGCAGAGGTTGAAACAACACAATATGTTCATTTTTGGCAAGCTTGAGTCAAAAAGTTATTGATATTTTCAGATTGAAAAAATCATTGGGTTATTAGGATAAGCATTTTAGGATAACAATAAATGTCGGATTTACAATTTAAAGATTTAGTTGAACCTATTGTATTGGGCCAGAAAACAGCGTTGCGTGTGACTGTACTGGGTGGTGGTAGTTTCGGTACAGCAATGGCAAATACAGCAGTACGTAATGGTTGTGACACCATGATTTGGATTCGCGATGAAAGTATCGCAGCTGAAATTAATGCGACTCATGTCAATAAACGCTATTTACCTGATTTTCAATTGGAGGCGGGTTTACGTGCTGAGTCAAATTTAGAAGATGCAGTGCGTGATCGCGATATTATTCTGGTGGCAATTCCAAGCCATTCTTTTCGTGATGTTCTACGTCAAATTAAACCTTTTATTAGCGCACAAGCCGTTGTTTCATTAACCAAAGGGATTGAAGCAAAAACCTTTAGCTTTATGAGTGACATCATTCGGGAAGAGCTTCCTGAAGTCCCTTATGGTGTTCTTTCAGGACCTAATTTAGCCAAAGAAATTGTTGCAGGACAACCTGCAGGTACCGTAATTGCCAGTGATAGTGAATTAGTACGTTATGCCGTACAACAAGCACTGCACAGTGCCTTGTTTCGAGTATTTGGCAGTGACGATGTACATGGTGTCGAGCTGGGTGGCGCACTTAAAAATATTTATGCTGTTGCAATGGGAATGGCCGCTGCTTATAAAGTTGGGGAAAATACCAAGAGTATGATTTTAACCCGTGCCTTGGCTGAAATGAGTCGCTTTGCAGTTAAGTTGGGGGCAAATCCTTTAACGTTCTTAGGTTTGTCTGGTGTGGGTGATCTTTTCGCAACCTGTAACAGCCCGTTGAGCCGAAATTATCAAGTTGGTTTTGCCTTGGGTTCTGGAAAGACACTGGAACAAGCAACCTCTGAATTGGGACAAACCGCTGAAGGGATCAACACCATTGTACAAGTCAATGCACGTGCAAAGGAGTTGGATGTCTATATGCCAATTACCACTGCATTGTATGAAGTTATTTTTGAAGGTGCGCCACCACTGAATATTGCCGTTTCTTTGATGAAGAATGGGCATCGTAGTGATGTAGAGTTTGTGCTTCCGCATAACGAAGTTTAATCGTGTGTTGTTGGCACAATATTCAAAACTTTAGAGATGGATTTGTAACAAAGCCTCGTTATAATCAGTGCAGTATTAAAAAGGAAATCTTATGCAACTGACTTTGGTGCGTCATGGTGAAGCAGCTCCACCCGTCAATGGGGTGGACAGTAAACGGCCTTTAACACAACGTGGGCATTTACAAGCACAACAAACGGCTAATTTTTTAAAAGAAATCGTGCAGCCGGATGTATTTGTTGTCAGCACTTTATTAAGAGCACAAGAAACATTGGCGCACATACAGACGTACTTCCCGAATATATCTGTATTGGTCTGTGACAAAATAAAGCCAGATGATGATGCAAAATTAGCAATCGAATGGTTGTCACAATTGCCATTTGAACGTATTGTGGTGGTATGTCATATGAATGTTGTGGCACATATTGCAGAACAACTGACACATGAACATTTTAATCCTTTTGCCTTGGCAGAAGCTCGTATCTATGAGCAAACTGTGATTGCAAATGGTCTATCTACACAAGATAAAGCCTTTATTCCAACTGTATAAAAGCATTGTTAAAAGAACTTAACGGCAGAAAACGATAAATGTTGTACTTATGGATGCCTGAAGCCAATGGGGTTTGGCAGTGGTCTCGAGGAAGTGATTGGACTAAATCTTCGAGCCTAGAACAATTAATACAAGATATTAAACTTTACCAAGGTGAAGAAGCTGTGGTTTTCTTCCCAAGTCGTGAAGTGCAAATTCTTCAACAGAAATTCAGTAAAACTCAATATAAACAATTGGGTGTAGATGGTGTCAAATATTTATTAGAAGAATATGTGATTTTGCCGATTGATCAGATGAAAGTGTTTTCACACTTTCAACAACCCGATCAGGTTTCAATATTGGGGATTCATCAATATGCTGTCACCACAATGCAGCATTCCTTGTCATTGATTCCGTTAAAAATTGTCTCTTTATTACCTGACTTTTTGATGCTGCCTGTACCAGAAGTCGGACAGACGATTTTGGCCAATGTCAACGGACAGTTATTGGTTCGAGAAGGCGAGTTCCTTGGTAATTCGATTGATGATCTGAATGTATATTTGGATTTCGCTGATCGAGAGAAAAGCTATTTATATAGCGGATTGACAGATGAGCAAGCGGTCAGCTTATTTGCGATTGCTACAGCGGATCAGCGTGAGCCTTTTGATTATCAATTTAGTGAAATCAAAAAACCGAAACTACATCCTTATAATGTATTGCCAAAAGCCAAGCAAGCCAATCAAGGCGTTTCTCGTTATTGGCAAGCCTGTGCAGTTTTGGTGGTTGTTTTGATCATTGCGCAATTGAGTTACGATGCTTTGCGTTGGATTAAGCTGAAGAAAGTTGCGGATCAAACTGCTTTGATTGCAGTGGATCAGTACAAAAAATGGTTTCCAAATGAGCAACGGATTACAGAAGAGTCTGTAGAACGTCAGTTTAAAAATAAATTGGCTTTAAGTCAGAGTGCAAATACCCAAGCTTTACAATTACTCAGTCGTGTTGGGCCAATTTTAATGCAGCATCAGATTATTGCCAGTCGTGTGAATTATGATACAGCTGTGTTAAATATGGATCTGGTGGCGAAAAATGCTGAAGGCTTGCAGACCTTGGTGACGCAACTGAATCAACAGGGCTTTAAAGCAGAATTAGGCAATGTTCAGACGCAAGGCGCATCTGTCGTTGGTTTGGTGAAGATACAATAATGAAAACAATGGAAAATGTGCAAAATCGACTGGATATATGGTCTGAGAAAATCGCAGAGAATTTAGAAAAAATATCTCCACGTGAACGTGTCATGGTTATTTTTACTACGATTTTTGTCATTGTGGCAATTGTGGGTGCGGCGTTGTGGTACACCCATAAAGCTGCCGAAAAACAACAAGCACGTTTAAATCAGATGAAAGATCTTGTGGTGTGGATGCAGAGTAATGTAGTGGCCATGAAGCCCGCAGATGATTTGGCCTTAACTACTGCGGATAAAATTCAGCGTGTGGCACAACAACAAGGGCTTTCGGTTGCCTCGCAGCAAGTGGGTGAGCAATTTCAGATTATTGCACAACATCAAAACTATGCCGTTTTAGCTAACTTTTTAACCCAAATTGCCCAAATGGGTGTGAGTTTGGAAAAGATGGAGTTAGCCAAAGAAGGTGGGCAGATTAAATTAACAGCGACGGTACAGTAGTAGTGAAAATAAACACAGTTCAAGCATAGCCTTTTCAACATACTGTGCCTATAATATGGCAACTTAAAAAGCAGTAGACTTTTGTAGCTATGATGTATTCACTTGCTCGCCCTTTGTTGTTTTCTTTAGCACCAGAGCGTGCACATGAACTCACATTATCCATGCTTAAATCTGCCCATAAAATGGGGGCGATTCGTCAAACTGTTGCTGCCCAACCAGTCACTTGCATGGGAATTGAGTTTCCAAATCCAGTTGGTTTAGCAGCTGGACTGGATAAAAATGGCGCTTATATCGATGCCTTAGCGGGTTTAGGATTTGGTTTTATTGAAATTGGAACCATTACGCCTAAGCCACAAGAGGGCAATCCCAAGCCACGCCTTTTCCGTATTCCCCAAGCCAAAGCAATTATTAACCGTATGGGGTTTAATAATGATGGTGTGGATCAATTGGTTGAGAATGTTAAAGCCGCAAAATTTAAAGGCATTCTTGGTATCAATATTGGTAAAAATGCCACCACACCAGTTGAAGATGCAGTTTCTGATTATTTAGTTTGTCTTGAAAAAGTTTATAACTACGCATCTTATATTACTGTTAATATCTCATCTCCAAACACCAAGAATTTACGTTCTTTACAAAGTGGCCATGCGCTCACTGAACTTTTGGAAACACTCAAAAAACGTCAGTTAGAGTTGGCAGAAGAATTGCAACACTATGTTCCTTTAGTGTTGAAAGTTGCACCAGATCTAGAAGCTTCAGATATTGAATTTATTGCATCACAATTGTTGCAGTTTAAAATTGATGGATTGATCGTGACCAATACAACATTATCCCGTGAGGGGGTTGAAGGTTTGCCATTTGGTGATGAAGCGGGTGGTTTATCAGGTGCGCCCGTATTTGAAAAGAGCACGGCATGTTTGGCGGCTTTTTCAAAAATTTTACAAGGTAAAATTCCTTTGATTGGTGTTGGTGGAATTTTATCTGGTGAACAAGCTGTTGCAAAACAACAAGCCGGTGCAAGCTTAGTCCAAATTTATAGTGGTATGATCTATACAGGTCCTACACTCATTAAAGACTGTGTTGACGCTATGATTTAAAATATGAATACCTTAGACATTATTATTCTGATTCTATTGCTCATTGGAGGGCTAAACGGTTTGCGACAAGGATTCGTGAAAGCCTTTGCGAACTTGATAGGATGGATTTTTGCACTGATTGTCGGTGCTAAATATGCCAATATCATCGCACCTTCAATGTCTGCACTCAGTCAGGATCCTGTGGTGCAGAAAATTGCTGCATTTGCTTTTATTGTCTTGGTCATTATTGTTTTAACATGGATTGTCACAGCCTTACTCAATCAGATTTTAAAAACTTTAAAACTCGGTCCGTTAAATCGTTTAGCTGGAAGTGCTTTAGGGACCTTGAAAGGTTTGTTCATCGTCCTCATTACTATGCAAGGTTTAGGGCCGTGGGTTGAAAGTTCTCCAACGTGGAAACAATCCAAATTCATTCAGACGCTGTTACCATTTGCACCTTTGGCATCTGAAATCTCTAAAGATGCTGCAAATGAAGCATTACATCATATACATTCAGAAGATCGTTCCGATGATACTTCTGTAACTAAGGCTGATCGATCATCGGATACTCAAAGCGATGAAAAATCAGCACATTCGACAAAGAATCCGTTTTATTAGTCCTAGCTGGTCTGCGAGGTAGTTATGTGTGGAGTCGTTGGTATAGCAGGTAAAGCACCTGTAAACCAAATGTTATTTGATGCGTTGACGATGTTACAACATCGTGGGCAAGATGCGGCTGGGATTGTGACTTGTCATAATGGACGTCTTTTTCTAAGAAAAGATAATGGTATGGTACGTGATGTATTTCATACTCGCCACATGCGCGCATTACTCGGTAACTATGGTATTGGTCACGTGCGTTATCCAACTGCTGGTTCTTCAAGTAGTGCAGAAGCGCAGCCTTTCTATGTAAACTCACCTTATGGGATTACATTGGCGCATAATGGTAACTTAACCAATGCGGCTGATATTCACGATGACTTATTCAAAACTGACTTACGTCATATGAATACAGATTCAGACTCAGAAGTATTGCTAAACGTTTTTGCTCATGAATTGCAAAAATGTGCATCATTAACGCCAATGCCGGAAGATATTTTTCATACAGTTAAACGTGTGCATGAGCGTTGTAAAGGTGCTTATGGCGTCGTTGCAATGATCACAGGGCATGGTATCGTAGGTTTTCGTGATCCGAATGGTATTCGTCCACTGATCTATGGTTCGCGTTTAACTGAAAATGGTGAAACAGAATATATTATCGCTTCTGAATCTGTTGCGATTACCGCGTTAGGTTTTAAAGTAGAACGTGATATTGAGCCTGGTGAAGCGATCTTTATCAATTCAAAAGGTGAGTTCTTTTCACAACAGTGTGCGGCAAATTCGCGTTACCGCCCATGTATTTTTGAATATGTCTATTTTGCGCGTCCAGATGCAACCATCGATGGTATTTCGGTATATAAAGCACGCTTGAAAATGGGTGAAACCCTTGCGAAGAAAATTCTTCGTGAATGGGGGGATATGCATGACATCGACGTGGTGATTCCAATTCCAGATACGAGCCGTACTTCTGCTTTAGAATTGGCGAATATGTTGGGTGTGAAATTCCGTGAAGGTTTCATGAAAAACCGTTATATCGGTCGTACCTTTATTATGCCGGGTCAGCAACAACGTACCAAATCTGTTCGTCAAAAACTCAACCCTGTAGAGCTTGAGTTTAAAGGCAAGAACGTTTTGTTAGTTGATGATTCGATTGTACGTGGTACCACTTGTAATGAAATCATTCAAATGGCACGTGATGCGGGTGCGAAAAAAGTCTATTTTGCCTCTGCTGCACCGATGGTGAAATATCCAAATGTGTATGGTATTGATATGCCAGCAAAAGCAGAGTTGATTGCTTCACATCGTAGTGTTGAAGAAATTCAGGAGATTATTGGTGCTGATCGTTTAATCTTCCAAGACTTGGATGATTTAAAAGCGGCAGTAAGAACCAGTAAAGTACCTGTTATTCAAGATTTTGATTGTTCAGTGTTTGATGGTGTTTATGTCACAGGCGATATCGATGAGCAATATTTAACTGATCTTGAGCAAAGTCGTAGTGATACTGCGAAAAAAGAAAAAGATGGTTATATTGATGTCAATATCGATGCAGCATCTGTGGATTTAAGCGGTATCAAAGAAGAAATGTAAGCAACTTTGATTTACATTGAGAAAAAGCGGGAAGTTCCCGCTTTTTTCATTTATAGTATTTTGCAATGTAATGAGGAATTTTACATTGAAAGATGTCAGTCATTATTTGATAAAAAACAAGAATATGTTGTGGTCTGCAAGTATTTGCTTACTTGCGGTCATTTTGACCATTTTTATTCTAAATACTGTTTTAGGGTTGCTGGTTCACTATGTGGATCCAGATCAAGAGATCTGGTGGAATATTCTCAGCCCTTACTGTGTTGGTTTGATCATCGTCATCATTGGTTGGTCAATCGCATATGAATTTTATGTGTTCCGTACAGGTGGTCACTCACTTGCAAAGCAATTAAAAGCTCGTCGTTTAAGTCAAATTGAAAGCACTCCAGAAGAAAGTGTAGCATTAAAGCTTGCAGATAGATTTGCAGAGACTTTTGAGATTGATGCACCTACATTGTATGTATTGCCAGATGAAGTCGGAGTCAATGCTTTAACTGCTGGGTTTCATCCAAGAGATACGGTGATTATTCTGACCTGGGGTGCATTACAGAATCTGGATGAATTAGAGCTTTATGGTTTATTGGGGCATGAGTTCAATCAAATTCTATCCGGTGAAGCACGCGAAAATACCCGACTTAAAATTTTATATAGTGGTTTAATTACCTTTAGCCAGTTGGGAAGCAAAATCGCAAAGCAGGGCTTTAATCGTTATAACGCCAAGGGAAATCAGCATAAATTTGAAACCAGCTTTGTCGCAGTTGGCGGGGTGATTTGGCTGCTCGGCAGTATGGGGATTTTAATTAATCGTTTGATTAAATATTTTACTTTGGGTGGTCGTACTTTTTATAACGATTATAAAACTAAAAAATTATTGCTCAATAATGCCAATGTACAAACCTTATTACGTATCTATGTGCATCACGCAGGTTCTCAAATTCATAGTGAGTTTTCTGAAGCTATTGCGCATATGTGTTTTGCCAATTCCTTAAGTCCGCAAAGTTGGTTAAATATCCATCCAAGTATTGAAGACCGTATTTATGAGTTAAATCCAACACTGTTACAGGATCTACAGCTGGAAAATTTAAAAAAATTACGTAGTCAGCCTTTATTTAGTTTGTTGCGTCCTTTGGAAGAATCAACAGGGGATGTTTATAACCCGTGGGTATCTCCACAGCCTTTACCTTTATTACGCTTATCTCCAATTAGTTTTGCTTTAAACGATGCGATTAAACCTTTAAATCCAGAAGTACGCCGTCAAATTGAACGTTCTGACTTGATTCAGCGCGCTATGCAAACTGCAACGGGTTCTCGTGAGGTGATGGTCGCAATCTTAATGATTCGACAGTATCGCGAGTTTATTCCGTCTGATGCGGAGGTAAGTCGTGCCATTATTGACTCACTTTTAAATTTAGATGGTCGGGTACATATTCAAATTTTCCATGATGCCTGTGAAAACCTTGGTAATATGCCTGCGACCAGTGCACGTCAATTCGTCACCAAGTTAGCGAAAATTATTCAAGAAGATGGCGAGATTGGTTTGTTGGATGCATTGCTGATTGAGCGTGTAAAGGCTGAATTGCATTTGCTGCCGATGCACACACCGTCATCCTTGGAAACGGTGAAGCCGCAAATTGTGCGCTTGATTGATGCCTTGCTGCATGTACAGCAAATTAACAGTGCCAATCAGCTTGATGTACGGTATGAGATTTTAGAACGGGTTTTGTCTAAGGATGAGTTAGAGCTGTTTGAAGAAATCTCAGATGAACCTATTGATTTGGGTGAAATCTTAAATGATATTGCAGGGTTGTTATTACGTGATCGCCTCAGCATTTTAGGTGTGGCTGAAATTTGTTTGTGGAATGATCGAATTATTACCCAAGATGAATTAGATGTACTGCAATTGCTGTATTGGCGACTAGGCTTTGCCACAGATGATATCGTAGATCAAATGCAGAAAAAGAACAGTGTGATGATTATTTAATAAGGGTAAAATGAGTTGTAGAAAAAGTAATCTTAGTAATGATAATAAAAAGAATTAGCTGGGAAATGCTAACACCACTTGATCTTAAGTGGTGTTAGAAAAAACACTGAATTAACTCGCCATCGCATCGACAGAAAGCTCAGCCACTGTTGGCTTGGCTTTTTCTGCTTTTAGACCTAGCTTATTAAACAATTGTTTGTCTTTGCCTTCACCAGCATTTGGTGTGGTTAATAATTTTTCACCACTAAATAGCGAGTTTGCACCTGCCATAAAGGCTAAAGCTTGATCTGAGTCAGTGAGCGATTCACGGCCTGCAGAGAGGCGGATATAGCTGTGTGGCATGATAATACGCGCAACTGCAATCGTACGAATCCATTCTGTGACATCAAGTTTTTCAACATCTGCAAGTGGCGTGCCTTCAATTGGAACAAGCATATTGATAGGTACAGATTCAGGATGAACAGGCAGGGTTGCTAATTCATGTAATAAACCAATACGATCATTACGATTTTCACCCAATCCAACAATACCACCACTACAGACTTTCATCCCCGCATTACGGACATGATCCAAGGTGTCTAAGCGATCATCAAAAGTACGGGTGCTGATGATATGTGAATAGTATTCACGAGATGTATCTAAGTTATGATTGTAATAATCTAGACCTGCTGCATGTAAACGTTCAGCTTGTGATTGGTTGAGCATACCCAGTGTCATACAGGTTTCTAAACCTAATGCTTTAACTTCGCGGACCATTTCGAGAACATAAGGCATATCACGCTCATGTGGGTTTCGCCATGCTGCACCCATACAAAAACGCGAAGAACCTGATTCAATGGCTTCTTTTGCTTCACTGATCACTTTGTCAACTGCAATACGTTTTTCAGCTTCTAATTTTGAATCATAGCGTGCAGATTGCGAACAATATTTGCAATCTTCAGGGCACTTACCAGTTTTAATTGAAAGTAAAGTACTGACTTGAATGGTATTGGCATCAAAGTGTTCACGATGAGTTTGCTGTGCTTTGAAAACTAAGTCTAAAAAAGGCTGTTCATATAAAGCTTGAATTTCTTCACGAGCCCAGTCATTACGTACTGTCATTAATTAAATCCATGATAATCATTATCTATCCCTGTATATAATACATAATTCATGCCAATTCCATAGGGCAAAAAAGTCCAAATACGATGGTATCTTACGATTAAAAAGATCAAGAGTATAGAAAACTAAAATTATAAATATAGTTGCAAAGTTAACCATATTCCTTGTGATTTACTCACAAAATTTTAACTTTAATTTTTATTAACTTCAGTGTATTGGTCATTAAAATATTCAAAAATTACGAACTTTGCAACGATCTGAAAATTATCACTCGGCACAATTTAAGGGCATCAATGGGCTGAAATTTGGTGTTGTTTAGCATTTTGCTCGGTAATAGCCCAATCAATATGGACTTGCACAACTTCATCATGTAAGGCTCTATTTTGGGTCAATGCTGCAATAATTTGGGCTGAATACGGTGCATTACCTAAGCCAATTGCAATATTGCGCATAAAGCTTTGAAAGCCTGTACGTCGGATGGGGCTACCCTCAGTACAATTGAGGAAGGTTTGTTCATCCCATTGCCATAAATCCAATAAGTTAATATCGTCTAGGCCATGACGTGGGTTAAAGTCTTCAATCGAAGCTTTTTTGGCAAAACTGTTCCAAGGACAAATCAGTTGACAGTCATCACAGCCAAAAACACGGTTACCAATACCACGTCTTAACTCTTCAGGAATGATTCCCTTATATTCGATGGTTAAATAGGCGATACATCTGCGCGCATCCAGCATATACGGCTCAACAATCGCTTGAGTTGGGCAAATGTCGATACAGGCTGAGCATGAACCACAATGATGCGTTGCTGGTTCATCAAAGGGCAAATCAAGTGAAGTAAATAATTCACCTAAAACAAAAAAAGAACCCGATTTTTTATGAATCAATAAAGTATGTTTACCAGTCCATCCCATACCCGCACTTTCTGCCAATGATTTTTCAAACACCGGCGCTGAGTCGGCAAAGGGGCGGGATTCAAACGGACCAACTTTTTCTTTAATAAGGGTTGCCAAGGTTTTTAGCCGACCACGCATGATTTTATGATAGTCACGTCCACGTGCATAACGGGCAATAATTGCTGAATTGGGCTCATCTGGTACATAACGCGGTTTTGGTGTTTCCACCAAATAATTCATTCGTACACAGATGATACTTTTTGTGCCTGGAACCAGTAGTGTTGGATCCGCTCTTTTTTCTAAATTTTCTTCTAAAAACTTCATATCGCCATGGTATCCGCGTTTTAAATATTCTTTAAATCGTGGTAATTCAGCTTGAGCATCAGGACGAGCAATGACACAATCAGCAAAGCCCAGTTGCAAAGCCTGTTGTTTGATCCAAGATTTTAGTTCTTGAAGATCAAGCTGTTGCAAGGGAATGGATTGCGAAGTTAAAGTTGCCGACATAATGAATCAATGCGCTATAAAATAGTGAGAAGAAAAGGACAGAATGATGCATCAGCAAGTTTATCACAGCCGTGAAATACAAGCATGGGAAGCGCGTTGGTTTGCTCAGCAAAATAGCGTTTTTGGTTTAATGCAACAGGTGGCTTGGTCGACTGCGCAACGCTTAAATATTTTGTTTCAACAAGCTTCTCCCCCAATTACCACTGTTGCAGTGTGGTGCGGTGCAGGAAATAACGCAGGTGATGGCTATTGTGTTGCTCATTATTTGCATCAATACGGTTATCAAGTCGAAATATTTGCAACTGAAGCAGGGCATTCTCAGCAGTTAAAGGCGGCAATTGAATTAGTGCAGACAGATAAAATAAAAATTCATCCACATTTTAATATCCAAAAGCGCTTTGATTGTCATATTGATGCACTGTTTGGTATTGGTTTAAACCGTGATTTGGACGATCCATTGCAAGCGATTATTCAACACTATAATGCCCAATCAGGTTTAAAAGTAGCCATCGATATTCCAAGTGGTTTAAATGCCAATACTGGACAGCCATTACCTGTTGCGGTAAAAGCAGATCAAACATTGACTGTTTTAGGCCTGAAAGCGGGCTTGTTTACAGGGCAGGGTCGAGAATATGCGGGTCAAATTGAGCTCATTTCAATTGTTCCAATAGACCCAGAATTAAAAGCAGTCGCACAGTTGTCACCTACCCAGATTCAATTGCCACAACGCCAAGCGTTCGGCCATAAAGGCAGTTATGGGCATGTTTTGGTGGTCGGTGGGCATGCAGAGATGGGCGGTGCAGTCATGTTAGCTGCTGAATCTGCATTTAGTGCGGGTGCAGGAAAAGTCACGATTGTATGTCATGCCAAGCATCACACAGCAATTCTGGCACGCTCTCCTAACATCATGCTAAGAGATATCAATGCTTTAACTGATGTGGATATTCAAAATTTATTAAGCCATGTGGATGCTGTCAGTTTTGGAATGGGTTTAGGGCGTGATGCTTGGGCGAAACAACAATTTTCAAAATGGTTTTCACCCATTTATTTAACCCCACAGCTACAAGTGGTTTTAGATGCTGATGCTTTATGGTTTTTAGCTGAACAAGCTGCTCAACTCAATCAACGAACTTACCTGACGCCTCATCCAGGTGAGGCTGCTAAATTATTAAATTGCTCAGTGGCAGAGATTGAAAATGATCGTATTGCTGCGATTCAAAAACTTCAGCAAAAATATTCAGGACAATGGGTACTTAAAGGTTCTGGAAGTTTGATTTTAGAAAAGCATCTATGGATCTGTACTGCGGGGAATGCAGGCATGGGCACTGGTGGAATGGGAGATGTTCTTGCAGGAATGATTGCCAGTTTAAAAGCACAATTTGATGAGAATATTCACTTACATGAAATTGTCACCTTACATGCTTTGGCAGGTGATAGGCTCGCAAAAAACGGTATGCGTGGTTTACAGGCCCAGCAAATGCGTGATGCTGTGTATTATGTGGTCAATCATTCATTGTCAGGAGTGAGTATGTGATGAAAGTGGTTAAATTGTTAATTCGTGGTAAAGTTCAAGCTGTAGGCTATCGTCGTTGGTTTGAAAAAGAAGCCTTACAATTGGATTTAAAAGGCTATGTGAAAAATCTAACTACAGGCGAGGTTGAAGCTGTTGTGGTCGGAGATGAACAAGC
The DNA here is from genome assembly GCF_059422385.1 of Acinetobacter sp. GW821-FHT01E09. NCBI lineage: Bacteria > Pseudomonadati > Pseudomonadota > Gammaproteobacteria > Moraxellales > Moraxellaceae > Acinetobacter > Acinetobacter sp. GW821-FHT01E09. The sequence goes on along the minus strand of NZ_JBWKWU010000001.1, from coordinate 2,728,016 downwards.
GATTTTAAGTTTGATTCGTCATTGCTATGTTGGGCCTTTACGTGCTGATGTGAGCAGTATTGAACAACAAAACCTGAATCATGATTTAGACTATACTGATTTTAAGATGATTCGTTAAAGTGATCATTTAGAATAGCAACCACATACTGATATAAATCAATATTACCTATGATGATCAACAAAATTTTATTCAGCTGTATTTTGATGTGCGGTATTCATACTGAGCTTGTTGCACAACCAGTAAACGCTGTGATGAATAAGAATAAGATTGTTTTAAAAGATTTGGACTTTAAAACTGTGATGAAATCTTTTTATCAACAGCAGATCCAATATGTCAAAATCCCTCAATTAGATCAGAGCAATATACAGTATGTCGGGATTAAAAATGCCGAATATACCCATGTCTTCGATCGTGATGATGCTGTGATTGTATTTAGTCTTGCGAGTGCTTATCAAAATGCTCAAAATGAGTTGCGCTATCTTATAAGTACAACAGAAGTTTCAATAGATAAAAATAATCAATTACTAAACTTTTGTGGTGTATGCGCAACATTTACTAAAGTCTACCTGTTTAAGAAAAATGCTTTAGGTCAATTTGAGTTAGTGAGCCAGAGTCAGAATGAAAATAGTTGGATGAATGCAGATTTTAATTATTTGCCTTATCCGACTGAAAATATAGTTAAAAATATTCGAAAAATTGGTCCTCGAATAAAAGGCTATGTCGAAGAACAAGCGTATAGTCGACAAGGCTATTCAACGAGCACGCTCTATATCATCCCATTTGATGAAAACCCTGTAATGGTCAAATTGGAAGTTGCAGAAATTGGGAATGACAATGAAGTGACAGGAAGTGATAAAATCTACAATACACAAGCTGATTATCGCTTTTTAAGCACTGAGCATGATGGTTTGTACGATATTGAAATTCACTATTCTGGTACGCAACAAATCTATGTTGGTGATATCGCTAAAATTGTGCCTATAAATGAAACCCATGTTTATCAGTATAATGAAAAACAGCAGAAGTATATTCGAGTGAAATTACATGATTGATAAATATTTAGTTGTTGGAATTGTATTTGCTGCGTGTTTGGTATTGATCATTTATACCCAACTCGATAGTGGAAAAAAAGAAGATAAGTCTTTGTCATTCAAAGCAAAGTTACAAAAGGAATTTCCAAATTATACCATTCTTGAACGGAATCAAAATTTCATAATTTGTCGAGAAGGAAATAATCCGCGTATCCCAGAAGAGTTGGTATTGATTCGTGTTGATTCGGAACAGAAGAAAAATCTAAGAACTTCTGGAAAAATGTTAATTGCAACCTATACGAAGCAACCCAGCATTCGTGAGATTCGAAAAGATACTTTGCCTTATCTCACTTGAGATGGGCTCTACCATCTCAATAAATAAAAAGCCTTTCAGATCATCTTGGTGATTGCGATAGCTTGTTGATGATTGCGATAGCCTAGACTTTGACATGGGTAGAGCGAGGCGTTTTGGTGGTGTATATAAATTAACGTCGACGACTACTATTACGACTCCGCCCACGAGCCATACCGCCTAAAGCATTCAGTACAGCTAATTTGCTCATACTGCCAGAAGCATGGGCATGGCAAATTGCTGCAGCGAGTGCATCGGCAGCATCTTGTTGGGGTTGGATTGATAAGTTAAGTAACTTCATCACCATCATCTGAACTTGTTCTTTGTCTGCAGCACCATAGCCCACAACAGATTGTTTAATTTGACGGGCCGTATATTCTGCAACTTGTAAGTCTAAATTGACCAATGCTGCAATTGCCGCGCCACGCGCTTGTCCAAGTTTTAAAGCGGAATCAGGGTTTTGTGCCATAAATACTTGCTCTACAGCAGCTTCTGTAGGGCCATGAAACTGAACAATACGTTCAACTCCAGCAAAAATTCGTTTGAGTCGCTCAGGCATTTCTGTTGTTTCAGTGCGAATTGTACCAGCATCAACAAAAGTAAGTTTTTGACCATCTTTTTCAATGATGCCATAACCTGTTAAGCGTGAACCGGGGTCAATTCCAATAATTAAAGGCATAATACTGCTTATCGTAAGTCTTGCTTCAATTATATGATTCTAAAAATGAATTGTAAGTAAAATTTTAACTTAGTTGTATAATCAAAGTACACAACAGTATTATTTCCCTTAAGCACAGCGCTAGGGTGCTCATTATTTATAAAACCTCAGTCAATAAATCGCACAAATAAATAAAATCGTTGTCAGAACACAAAATTACCCTTTAAAAATTTTTAACTGCCCATATAAATGATAGAAGCAACGAAATTCATTATTTTTATATGTGAATTTTCAAGCTCACTTTTAATTTATCTTTGAGATGCCTTGTTTCGATGAAACTTTTTCCTATTATTTTAATTGGTACGATTCTTGAAATTGCTGTATGGATTGGTGTAGCCCAATTCATTAGCGGTTGGTACGTATTTTTCTGGTTTATCATTGCTTTTGTAATTGGTTTAAACTTGTTGCGTTCAAGTACCGCAACAATTATGCCGCAATTACAACAAATGCAAATGACAGGAATGATGGGAAATGATCCTGCAATTGCCAAAAAAATGGCGACAGCATTTGCTGGTATTTTGTTGATGATTCCAGGTTTAATCACCGATGTCTTGGCGCTACTGGTTATTCTTCCACCTGTACAGAATGCGATTAAAAATGCAGGTATGAAATATATGGCGAAAAAGCAACAAGCCATGATGAACAATATGATGGGTGGAATGGGGGACATGGGTGGTGCTCAAGGTCAAAACCCATTTGCAGATTTGATGCGTCAAATGCAGGATATGCAGAACCAGCAATCTGGTGGGCAATATCGTGATTCAACCATTATTGATGGTGAAGCGCATGAAGTTGAACCGCAGCATAAACAAATTGAATTGAAAGATGTAAATAAAAAATAAAATATAGTCTACGATATTGAATAGAACGCCGAATCAATGATTCGGCTTTTTTATGCCTGAAATCTAGGGTCTGTTGACAATTCGTCTACGTTTGCGACTACGAGTGTTTTTTAGGCGATACTAGGCACGAAATACGAAATTTAGTCATTCTAAATAAGTAGTTCGTAACAAAGTAGCGGCAAAAAACACGCTAGTCCCCCCACTGCGCCTTGCGCTGCAAACAAAGCAGTGCTTTGTTCTTGCTCAGGGTTGTGGCTAAAATTATCTCAGCCTGCGTTATGAAACTCGAAAATAGTCTCGCTATTCTCTTTCATGCTTTACGACGTATACGTCTCATGCTCAATTTTAGCCTACAACGCAAGCCATTTATGAAATGTCAACAAACCCTAAAGCAAGCATAATTTCTTAAATATATTTTTGATCAAACGATATAATCACTGAGTCACAATTTCTAAGATTTTATTATGTCGATGTTATTGACCATTTGTGCACTACATTTTGTTGCACAGTTGAGTCCTGGTCCAGATGTATTACTTGTCGCTAAAAGCTCAGCATCGACAACACGTGCCAATACTTTAAAAATCATTCTAGGCATCTCTGCCGGTGTGGTGGTATGGGTTGCTTTAACTTTGCTTGGTTTTACGGTTTTATTGGAACAATGGCCATGGATTCAACAAGTCTTGATGCTGATCGGAGGCTTGTTCCTTGCCAAAATGGGCTATGCAATGTTGAGAGGCGGCATTGCAACACTTAAACAAAATACCAATTTAGATGGCGTGATCGAGCAGCCCCCTAAAAACTATTTTCTATTGGGGCTTTATACCAATTTAGCCAACCCTAAGATTGTGATTTATTTTAGTAGTGTTTTTTCATTGGCATTGAGTTCAACAGCAGGTGCAAATTTAAAGCCGCAATTGGCAGTGATTATTCCCATTCAAACATTTTTAGTTTTCAGCCTGTTGATGATGATCATGTCAATTCCTAAAATTAAGCGGATTTATCAAAAATCAGGAAGTTATATCGATATTGTTTCAGGAAGCTTTTTCTTATTATTTGCCATTTTCCTTTGGGTCGATGTCTTGAAGATGTTTTAGTGGTCAGGATGTTGTTGAGGAATTAAAGGCTGTTCTTGTGACTGTTGATCATTGCGACTGTGGTTTTGATCTTGAGTGGTATAACGATGTGGATCTAAGGTTTTAATATTATTTTCAGATTGCGTGTATTTACGACTGCGATTTGCACGTTCTCTTAATCCGCCTTTTTTAATCAGCTGTACCAAAATAATCTCCAAAACAATATCTTTCACTTTACAGATTATAGCTTGAATCAATGTAATACAGAATATTGAATGAATGATCCACAATTTGATAGGTGTTGATTTATAATCAATTATTTTTAGTATATAAAGTTAAGTTATTGAATTTATATGAGAATATATTGAAACAAATTTGTCTTGTCAAAAGATACGAATCATGTACACTAAAAAAAGAAACAGATTTTTTGCATTACATATATGGATATAATTGTAGTGTAATAATTAAAAACAATAATAGCGCCATAAAAGGAGATCTGAATATGATTCTACAATATCATTGTGCTTGTTGTGATGAAGCGGTCAGTTCAACACAAAAAGTTTGTCCAAAATGTGGCTCTCAACATATTAAAAGCCCATATAGATTATGGACGTTTTGTCTGGCTGCTTGTTTGGTTGCAGCAGTAACGTTTAAAGTGGGACATATTTATTTGCAAAATCACAATACAGAAACGCCAGCGCAAGTTTCTTTATTGAGTGTGTTACAGCCAGATTCTAAATCAGGTGGTCAATAAGTGCTGTAAATGATTGGTTGAATTGTGTAAAGGTTTGATTGGGCTTTAAAGAACAATAAAATTAGATCATGCTAATGATTAAAATAAACAAACCATTAGATGTGTTTTAAAGCTATAAATATCGATAAGATATTTAAGATATAGATATTAAGTGGAGTAGAGGAGGAAAAATTTTGAGGTATTCATCCCGATAACATTAATTCAATAAAAAAGCTCGCATTTGCGAGCTTTTTTAGATTTAGATCTTAGGCTAGAATTACAAATTTGCAGAAGCTTTAAGCGCTTCAACTTTATCTGTTTTTTCCCAAGTAAATGCAGTATCTGAACCTTCACGACCAAAATGACCATAAGCAGCAGTTTGCTTATACATTGGTTGAATTAGGTCAAGCATACGAGTGATACCGTATGGACGTAAGTCAAAATGCTCACGAACCAATTGAATAATCAATTCATCAGATACTTTGCCTGTATTAAATGTGTTGATCGAAATCGAAGTCGGCTCAGCAACACCAATTGCATAAGACACTTGAATTTCACATTTATCCGCCAAACCTGCCGCAACAATATTTTTTGCAACATAACGGCCTGCATAAGCAGCAGAACGGTCAACTTTTGATGGGTCTTTACCCGAGAAAGCACCGCCACCATGACGCGCCATACCACCGTAAGTATCTACAATGATTTTACGACCGGTTAAACCACAGTCACCCACTGGACCACCAATCACAAATAACCCAGTTGGGTTGATGTGAAATTTAGTACCCGCATGGAACATTTCAGCAGGGATAATTTTTTTCACGATTTCTTCAATCACAGCTTCTTTAAGATTGGCTTGTGAAATTTCAGGATCGTGCTGAGTTGAAAGAACAACTGCATCTAAACGAACAGGTTTACCATTTTCATAGGCAAATGTTACTTGGCTTTTTGCATCTGGACGTAACCACGGTAGTGCGCCGTTACGACGTAATTCAGCTTGTTTTTCCATTAAGCGATGCGCATATGAAATCGGTGCTGGCATCAACACATCAGTTTCACGGCTTGCATAACCAAACATTAAACCTTGGTCACCTGCACCTTGGTCTTCTGGTTTCTGACGATCTACACCTTGTGCAATTTCAGGTGATTGTTTACCCACCATGTTAATCACAGCACAAGTTGAACCATCAAAACCTAAATCGGTATGGTGATAGCCAATTCCATTTACGGTATTGCGGACAATAGTTTCAAAATCGACATTTGCAGTCGTTGTAATTTCACCTGCAAGAACGACTGCACCAGTTTTTACTAATGTTTCGCATGCAACCCTAGCGTATGGGTCTTCTTTTAAGATTGCATCCAAGATAGCGTCACTGATTTGGTCAGCCATTTTATCTGGATGGCCTTCGCTCACAGATTCCGAAGTAAAAACAGCATACTCGCGCATGAAAGTCCTATCACAGTAATTTATAAAGACGCAATATGTTACATCGACTTCAGCCTGAGGACTAGCATTACCTGACTAAAATGCATGAATTAAATTCATTTTCATGTGTTTTTAATTGATATGCTCATTAGAAAAATTGATAAAAGATTATGATTGAGTGCTGTTTCTTGGAAAATTTGCAAAAGCAGGGCGATTTGCATTCAAGTTAACATGACTTTTTATCGCGTGAAACGCTTTAGCAAGATCTTGTTCTATTGAATAATGATCAGCATGAAATTTTCAAAATTTAGACTGAATCGGATGGTGCAAGAATATCCGAATGTAACTGCATCGCTTAAACATAATCAAATTTGTTTTGCTGATGTTGAGATGTTCGATGTGAATAAGAAAAAAGACCGTTTTTAACGTTGATTTAAGACTATTCGGTATATTTTTTAATTAATTTGCAACCTAAGCGGATAAATATAGACTTAAGTCTTTACCCTGATCGCTTTTTTTAAGACAATACATCCCAGTTTTTGAATTTTCTATTCATCTTCCTATATTTTAATTTATTGGACTCTGATTTATGACAACCCCGCTGAATGAACGTCGTATAGCTAACGCAATTCGTGTATTGGCTATGGATGCTGTGCAAAAAGCTAATTCTGGACATCCAGGTGCTCCAATGGGGATGGCAGATATCGCTGATGTCGTATGGCGTGAATTTTTAAACCATAATCCAAGCAACCCACAATGGGCAAACCGCGACCGTTTTGTATTGTCAAATGGTCATGGTTCAATGTTGCAATATGCTTTGCTTCATTTAACTGGTTATGATCTTTCTATTGAAGATATTAAACAATTCCGCCAGTTACATTCTAAAACTCCTGGTCACCCAGAATTAGGTTATGCACCAGGGATTGAAACGACAACAGGTCCACTTGGTCAAGGTGTTGCCAATGCTGTAGGTTTTGCACTTGCTGAGAAAACTTTAGCGGCACAATTTAATAAAGAAGATATTCAAGTTGTAGATCACTTCACTTACTGTTTCTTGGGTGATGGTTGCTTAATGGAAGGTATTTCCCATGAAGCATGTTCACTTGCGGGAACATTAGGTCTTGGAAAACTCGTTGTTTATTATGATGACAACGGTATTTCTATTGATGGTGAAGTAGAAGGTTGGTTCTCTGACGATACAGAAGAGCGCTTTAAAGCTTATGGTTGGCAAGTACTTCGTGCAGACGGTCATGATGCAGATGCAATTCGTGCTGCGACAGTTGCTGCGCGTGCAGAAAGCTCGAAACCAACTTTGATTATCTGTAAAACGATCATTGGTTTAGGTTCTCCAAACAAACAAGGTAAAGAAGATTGCCATGGTGCGCCATTGGGTAATGATGAAATTACATTAACTCGTGAAGCATTGGGTTGGAAAGAAGAGCCATTTGTTATTCCTGCTGATGTCTATACCGCTTGGGATGCAAAAGCAAAGGGTTCAGCTTCAGAAGCTGCTTGGAATGACGTTTTTGCAAGCTATGCTGCAAAATACCCAACAGAAGCGGCTGAGTTAAAACGCCGTGTGAATGGTGACTTGCCTGCAGAATTTTTGGCACAAGCGGATGCTTATATTGCTGAAGTGAATGCCAAAGGTGAAACCATTGCAACACGTAAAGCAAGCCAAAATGCGATTCAAGCATTTGCACCTTTACTACCTGAAATTTTAGGTGGTTCTGCTGACTTGGCTGGTTCAAACCTTACACTTTGGAAAGGTGCGAAAGGGGTTGAGTCTGATCCTGCGGGTAACTACGTACATTATGGTGTGCGTGAGTTTGGTATGACTGCAATTGCCAATGGTGTAGCATTGCATGGTGGTTTTATTCCTTATGTAGCAACCTTCCTTATGTTTATGGAATATGCTCGTAATGCAGTTCGTATGTCTGCATTGATGAAACAACGTGTGATCCATGTTTATACTCATGACTCAATTGGTCTAGGTGAAGATGGTCCAACGCATCAACCTGTTGAGCAAATTGCTTCTTTACGCGGTACGCCAAATTTAAATACATGGCGTCCATGTGACACAGTTGAAGCGTCTATTTCTTGGAAATCTGCTTTAACACGTAACGAAGGTCCTACAGCGTTAATTTTCTCTCGTCAAAACTTACCATTCCAAACACGTACTCAAGCTCAGATTGAGAATGTTGTGAAAGGTGGTTATGTATTGGCTGAAGAAAAAGGCGAATTAAAAGCGATCATCATCGCGACTGGTTCAGAAGTTTCATTGGCAATGGAAGCATATGCACAACTTGATGGTGTACGTGTAGTGTCTATGCCATGTGCGGAAGAATTTGTGAAGCAAGATGCTGCATATCGTGAAGCGGTATTACCATCAAATATCCGTGCACGTGTTGCAGTTGAAGCTGGACATGTAGATTACTGGTGGAAATTTGTAGGTTTAGACGGCAAAGTTATTGGTATGTCGACTTATGGTGAGTCTGCACCAGCCAAAGATTTATTCCAATTCTTTGGTATTACTACTGAAGCTGTTGTTGGCGCTGTAAAAGAATTAACTGCTTAATTCTTGCATCGTTTTAAATATGGAAACGCTCCGCTAGGGGCGTTTTTATTTTGTGAGATTTGTTTGTAAATTAATTAAATTTTAGTAGCAGTTTTTAGCAATAGGTATATAGTTGTGCCATTCATTGGGTATTCATGAAACATGGTGATACATATCCCAGAAGTGAGGAAAATATGAGCCTTTATGAACAAATTAGTGATGAAATTACCTTGATGGACGCAGGTGAGCAAAAGTGGATTGGGCAGGATTTGCCGCTTGAATCTATGGTTGCAGTTGAGTTGCTGTTACAGGATTTTCAAGAAGATAAGTTGATTAAGATCCGCCGTAAAAACCATGAAAAACAATCTGGTTTAAAACAGGTCGATCGTGTCTTGGTTGAAAAGTTATAAGTTTAAAAGCCCCGAAAGGGGCTTTGATTTTTATCGTTTGTAATTTTAAGAATTAATCTTCATTTAAATTAACAGCTGAAAAAAATTATAATAATACAATCTATGATCAAGGAAATGCTAACAGGGTCAGAAAATGGATAGAGGGCATTGAGCGGGGTATTTATTAATAAGAATACCTGATCTTCTTGTTAAAAAATGAGGGAATTCTTATTCAATACCCAACTCTGTCTGAATTTGGATATTTGAAGTCAATAATTTATGAACAGGGCAGCTTTCTGCAACTTTTAGCAGTCGTTTATGTTGCTCCTCGGTGAAATCACCTTTAAGAACAATTTTCCTTGAAATATTATTTTGACCTGCTTCAGGATCACCCTTAGGATTTAAAACTAAATCTAATTGTACATGTTCAATTTTAAGCCCTTTATGATTTGCATACATTTCTAGGGTGACCACAGTACAAGCACCTAATGCAGATAATAAAATTTGAATCGGGTTCGGTGCGGTATCTTGACCACCTTTATCGCTAGGTTCATCGGCATACCATGTATGTCCTTGGGGATTGGTGAGTGTCACACGATAAGGTGTTTGTGTACTTTGTGCTTGAGCAATATTTGCCATAAAACATTCATCAGATAAAAAAGACCAGTACCATAAATATAAAATTTCCCTAAAATGGTCTAGTGTAATTTATTGCTTTATAAATTTTAGCTTTGAATTTAACCTATGGTCTATGCTTTGCTTAATTAGATTTTAAAAAATTAAATAATTATAAAACAATGCTTTATATTTATTTTTAAGGTCTTGATCAAGTTTTAAAAAAGGTCATTATAGAATCGTTGCATATATGCAACATATCGTATTATCAATAACAATGAATTTATACGGGAAGTGTATAAACTAATATCCATTCGATAGCGAGAATATAAAGATGAACTTTAAAGCATTAACATTGGGTTTAGCCGTAGCATCAGTTGCAACTTTCAGCATGGCAAAGCCTGTAGATTACAAAATTGATCCAACACATACCGCAACAGTATTTACTTGGAATCATTTCGGTTTTTCAACACCTTCAGCAAACTTCAGTGACATTCAAGGTACGATCTCTGTTGATAATGCAAAACCAGCAGACTCATCTGTCAATGTAACTATTCCATTGTCTAGTTTAAATACCAATGTCGCAGCATTAGATGAACATTTAAAAAATGCAGATTTCTTTGATGCTGCAAAGTATCCAAACATCACTTTTAAAAGTACGAAAGTTCAAGCTTTAGGTAAAAACAAATACAAAATCACAGGTAACTTAACTGTGAAAGATGTGACTAAACCTGTTGTTTTAGATGCTGTTTTAAACAAACAAGGTGAGCATCCAATGACTAAAGCACAGTCAATTGGTTTCAATGCAACGACATCATTTAATCGTTCAGCATTTGGTGTTGGAGCATATGTCCCGAATGTAGGTGATAAAATCACTGTAAATATTACAACAGAAGCTTCTGTAGCGAAGTAATATTGTAATAGATCAAAGGCTTATAAGGTGAATATAACTTGCTTTATGGGCCTTTTTTATCGCCTATTACTTTTAAAAAGGTGATATTTTATTCGTCCACCACACATTTAAATCTAATTTCTGTCTTAGGGAAATTACCAAAAATATACGGAGGTTTAGCATCAATTGTTTCTAATACCTTAACTGCTTTGCCCGTTTTTTTACATTCAGAGTATGCTTCTTTCATTGCTTCGGCTTTTAATGTTCCCATGCCTGTGAATCCTGATGCAGCCTGACGCGATACCATATAAGTATTGCTTCCCATGGGCACAATACCAGAGTTGGCAGCACAACCGCCAAGTAGTGTGATTCCAAACCCATAAAGTATAGTTTTAACTTTGATTTTTTTAATCATTTAATTAGGCCAATATTTATAAGTGATTAAATAATACGGCATGAGATTGAATTTAATAAAGAAAAATTAGATAAGATGTGATCCTCTCATAGAGAAGCCTGTATTTTTATCAACAACTACAATTTATAAAATTTACATTTGCTTTTTTCTAACACTTTTCTTTCTTTTTATCTTTTAATCAAAATTTTTCAATTGAATCTCTCTAGTACCCAGCACTATTTGAATACCAATAATTTTAATTCTTTGAATTTAATTGCATTCAAGTTAGCTTACTTTTACCAGCCTTCTCAACAAGTCGCTTAAAACTAGGGCATTGCAAATGCGATGGTGCAGGGCAGTCACCTACGTGACGAAGTATGTCACGGAGTGCGATCAATTTATGAATTTGAAGATCAATCTCATCGGCTTTTTGATGAATAACACTTGGGGAAAGATCAAGTGCGCCATGACTATCGAACATTGCTGCGATCTCTTTAAGTGAAAAGCCCGCTGATTTCCCCATTGAAATCAAAGTGAGTCGTAACAGAACTTCCGAAGAGAATTGTCTACGTAATCCATGGCGAGAAATTGAGAAAATCAGACCGATTTCTTCGTAATAGCGTAGTGCTGAAGGTTTAATTCCGCTTTTTGCTGAAACTTCACCAATATCAAGAAATTTCATACTTGACCTCAAGTCAACTTGAATTAGTAGTATGTGATTAAACACCACTGCTGACAAGAGTACAACATGACAGAGCAGACAGAATCATTAACATTGACAAACAAGACCCAAACTGGAATCACGATCACTTTGGCGTTATCCATGTTATTGGCATCGCTGGGAACAAGCATTGCTAATATCGCATTACCCACACTAGCTGAGGTCTTTTTACTGCCATTTATTCAAGTACAGGCTGTTGTAATTGGATATCTGATCTCGTTGACGATCACGGTTGTGATTGCTGGACGCTTAGGTGATCGATATGGATGTAAGTCTATGCTGATCGTTGGACTGGTTATATTCAGTTTGGCTTCACTGCTATGTAGTGTTGCACCCAGCTTATGGATATTGGTTGCTGCACGATCATTTCAAGGAATAGGTGCGGCATTCTTAATGACACTTGCAATGGCACTGACACGTCAGACCGTCAATAAATCACAGTTGGGAAGCGCAATGGGAATGCTTGGAACAATATCTGCTTTAGGTACAGCACTTGGACCAGTGTTGGGCGGGTTTCTGATTGTCGTGAGCGGTTGGCAAAGCATTTTTGGATTACAGTTTATACTTGCGGGTATCGCGATTATTCTGGCTAGGGTACTGCTGCCTAATGATTACATTAAAAAAGAAATTCCTGCGCTAACTTCTTTGCAAACAGACCAGAACATAACACCAAACCTTATGGTTAATTTGTTGGTTGCTGCTGTTATGATGACCACAGTTGTCATTGGACCTTTTTATCTCAGTCTTGGTCTAAACTTGGATCAAATACAAGTGGGTTTGATTATGGGGATTGGGCCAGTGGTTGCTATCTTAAGTGGGATTCCATCGGGTCGACTTGTCGATCGTTGGGGCAGTCGCTATATCGTCATTACAGGGTTAATTTTTCTGATTATCGGTAGCTCAATGCTCGCTATCTTACCGAAATTGATGGGTATAAGTGGCTATATTATGCCGATCATTATTTTGACTTCGGGTTATCAGCTGTTTCAGGCAGCCAACAATACCATGACCTTGGCAGATGTTCCCAAAGCTCGACAAGGGATGGTATCAGGACTTCTTAGCTTATCTCGTAATATGGGCTTAATTATCGGGGCTTCAGTGATGGGAGCTATTTTTTCATTTGGTGTCGGCACAAATCAGCTCACTCAGGCAACGGCTTTAGCAATCATTGATGGGATGCAACTTACCTTTATCTGTGCTGGAGCATTGATGGTTGTGGGCTTACTCATCAGTTGTGTCTCATTTCTTAGATAATATTGATCAGAAGGGCTTGTAGTGCAATCGTATAAAATGAGCCAGATTCAACAAGCCCTCAAAAAGAGGGCTTGTATGCATTTATTTTTGTTTGGTTTCAATTAAATCACTTAAATCATATCCTAAGCTTTTAGCATAATTTAAATATTCTTCAGTCGTGACTGGATCAAGCTGTTGAGATCGACTGAGTAACCATAAATATTTCTTATTGGGTGTGCCAATCAATGCAACTTGATAATTTTCATCCAGCTTTAAAATCCAATAATCACCACGCCCTACAGGTAACCAACGAAGTGCTTTTGGTAAAAAACTCACTTTTAATTTAGAATTTGTAGGCGCGTTTTGTACAGATGCTTCGCCAATTGATTGTTGAAGCTTGCCATTTTTATCGTAACAACGATTATCCACGTTGATTGAGCCATTTTCATTTAAGGAATAATCAGCAGTAACGTTATAATCGCATTTCTTTTGAAAATACATTGGCTTGCGTGCAATTTCATGCCAAGTACCCAGATACCTCTTTAAATCTACATTTTTAACGGTTTGAATCTTCTCATTTCCTGCATAAGCAAATGCCGCAACACTCAGTAATGATATTCCACCGACGAGCGTTAATATTTTAAACTTGTTGTTCATGACATAGCCCTATATTTAAGTATTTAATATATATATTCATTATGTCGCGCCCGATGCGGGGATATTGTAATTTTGCTTACAAGTCATGTAGTTTTTTCATGTAAAAATCTCTTCTAAGCAGTCCAAGTTGACTTTTTCTTGCGATAATTTCATCATGTTGGTAGGGCAGTATTTCAACCAATTGATCAACAGTTAAATGGTTGTTTTCAATCAGAAAGCAATCTTGATCTGTTGACCAAGCAGAGGATAACAATTGTTTTCTGTTTGGCTTATTTCTAGGGGACATGGATTAAATTCTTTACACCTTGATGGCTGATAATCAATAAAACTACAAGTGATTGAATTTTAACGCTCTGCACTTTTAGTGAATGATATTCGATCTGTTTATATCAAATCTTGATTTTGTTACTTAATCAAGATTTTAATACGTACTTTAGTAAAACTCAAATTTTAATTGTTATCGATAAATTGAGAAGGTGATATAGGATAAAAATAGTTTGGTATTGATGAAAAAAGAAAAATCCATTGAAGTCATGCATGAGCAACTGGATGATGAAAATACCAGTACTGAGGTAAATAGAGCATTATTCTGTGGTGAATATGAGCGTGTCTATAAAACAGAATACCTGCCTACTTTAATGAAATTAGACTAATCCTTGGGACAAGAAAAACCCAAACAGTATTATTTGGATGAATTAAATAACACCATTACTCAATACTTAGATCTGAAAAAGATAACCTGTTAAGGCTTTTTAGTTGGTTTAGTATTTATGTTGAGTTTCTTCCATTTTCTGATTTGAACTCTAAAATTGGTAAAAGGGGCGACAGTGTTGATATGAATCCATTTATACAATGGCCAGTTGGCAGGTGTGGTTGCCCATTTACGTTGATTTATTTCAAATAGTTCTTCATCTGTTAGATTTTCAATCCAGTGTGTGACTTCTTTGACCCGTTTAGACAATAACTGAGTATTTTCTTTTAATGAATGCTGGGCATGGGTTTGATAAAAATTTTGATATAGACTTGCTAAGTTATTCCATTTATAGCCTTCTTTCGGCATTAAAACGGGGAAACCTGCAAGTTCTTTGCTTTCCCATTCTAATAATAAATTTACCCATCCCAATTGATAGGATAAATTTTGGGCAGGGGTTTTATCTACAGCTGCAACTTTATGATCTTTTAAGTCTTCGGATATTTCTTCAAATTCTGTTAAATATTGCTTTAATGAATTATTGATTGCAACAATCAGTTCCTGTTTAGATTGATAGGTTTTCATCTATTCAATATTCCCAAAATAAATACAATACTGTTTATATTTAGTGCATGTTTAGATCTAATTTATTTTAACTATGAAAAGGGTGGAGCAACTCATTACCGTAGTGAATATACAGTAATGAGTCTAAAATTTATACCAATAGAGAATCAGTCATTCCAGAAGGCTTGTCTATTGTTTATATTCCGCAGCGATTATTCAAAATTATTTAGCAGCAGCTTGCTCATCGCCTTGTGCACTTCTAAACAACTTCCATTCATCAACCACTGTTCCATTTGGAAGCTTACAATATCCAGCTTCATTTCCTAATGCATCTTTTTTAATCTGAGACTCACCGCCTATTTTTTGACAATACACACTTGCAGGATTGGCCATACCAAGCGGTTTAGCATTTTGAGTATTTACTTCAGGGGTAGAACATGCAGAAAGAAGTGTTGTCATGAGCACAGATGCGCCAATATATATTTTATTCATTGCAAACAAAGTCTTGGTTTTAAAGTATGCAGTATAAATAAATCAGCAAGTTTTAATGTATCTACTCTGTATAATCCTGTAGCTCAAAAATAATGATGAGTACGGCTTAGTATAAAATATTAAGTGTGATTAAGTAATGTTACATGTAAATAAAGAAAATCTTTTTAATGTAAATGCTATAGTCAGTTAAATATAGGCAATGCAGTATTGATATTATATTTCGAGCAACGCTGTATTTATGGGGGAAGAGTAAATAAGATATAAAAAGCACGAAACAGAAAAGTCTATTTCGTGCTGATATTTAAAAAGCTTTATACATTTAAGTGTTTGATAAAATGCTCTAAAACCAATGGTGATTTTAATTCAAGATTTGGGGCATATTTTTCATTTTCAGATCGTAAATGAGGAATATTTAAGCCAGCTTTACGTAATTCACAGGTATGACCAATCAGCCATTTTTCCATATCGTCTGCCGCAACTTCGACATGGAATTGTAGTGCCAAGATATTTTGCCCAACTCTAAATGCCTGATTTGTATAAATTGCAGAGCTTGCAAGTAATTCAGCCTGTACAGGCAAGTCAAAGGTATCACCATGCCAATGTAAAACTTTGGTATTAACAAGTGGTAATAACGGATTATTTTGAGCTAGATTTAGCTTCAATTGACTCCAGCCAATTTCTTTTTGATGGCCTGCATAAACTTTTGCGCCCAAAGCGTGTGCAATCAATTGTGCACCTAAGCAAATACCGATCGTTGGTAAATTCTTGGCCAAACGTTGTTTAAGATAAGCGATTTCATCATTTAAAAAAGGATAATCTTCAGTTTCATAAACACCAATTGGGCCACCTAGAATGATGACTAGACCTTCAAATTCAAATGCTTGCTTTAAATCATCCATACCCGCTTCAAAATAACGTATGCGATAGCCTAAATCATAAAAAGTGTCTTCAAGAATACCTAAATCTTCAAATGCTAAATGTTGAATGGCATAGATTGTCTTCGGCAAAGCGTGTGTGGAGGAAGTCATGGTTTTATAATGATTTAACGAGAATATTGCTAATTTATACTAGATTGTGTTGGGTTGAAAACTAAATTTATGCTGTGATTTGCAACATAGAATAAATACAGTGTTTGCTTGATTCCAAAATGGTCAATTTAACCGAATCATCAGAAACACTTCTTGCTATCAGTATAGCACCCACCAGTTGACATAAGACGCCCCAAGCTTTTTCTTCACTTCCGAGGCGTTGAGTAAATAGGTCATGACCGCGTTGTAATTCTTGTTGATAGCGTTGTTTAATCTCCTCATCAGAACGTGCAACTTCTGTAGCGAGTGTTGGCAATACACAACCATAATCTGGATGTTCAACATGCGAGAGGGTTAAGTAACGATTGAGTTCAAATTCAATCCATAACTCAGCCTGCTCATGGGGATTGTTTTGCCACATCTGAATGCTATTTTTGAGTTCGTTTTCAATCAATGCTTTAAACAAATCCTGCTTGGAAGAAAAATGTGAATAGAATGCACCACTGGTCACACCAGCAGCTTTCATAAAGCCATCTACACCGGTTGCAGCAAAACCATCTTTTTTAGCAAGCTGTCCACTGATTTTTAATAGCTCTTTTCTTTTTTCTTCTTTATAGCCAGATTTGTATCGCATATTTTCCTCGATCAAATTTTTCCTTGACGCTCTAGTAAAACTATAACATAGTAATCGTTATAATAACGATCGTTATGCAAAAAGGGAAGCATGATATGCAAGATGAAATAACAACATCAAATCAGAAGGTTGCATTGATTATTGGAGCAGGTGATGCAACAGGTGGCGCAATTGCGAAACGTTTTGCCAAAGGGGGATATATTAGTTGTATGACCCGTCGTAATGCTGACAAGTTACAACCACTGATTGATGAGATTGAACAGGCAGGTGGAACAGCATATGGTTTTGCATCTGATGCTCGAAAAGAACAGCAAGTTATACAATTGATCGAAGAAATTGAAAGCAACATTGGCGAAATAGAGGTACTGGTTTTTAATATCGGTGCCAATGTTCCATGTAGCATACTTGAAGAAACAGCGCGTAAATATTTTAAAATATGGGAAATGGCGTGTTTTTCTGCTTTTTTAACTGGTCGTGAAGTGGCGAAACGAATGGTAAGCCGACAACGCGGGACATTGATCTTTACTGGCGCGACTGCTGGTCTACGTGGTGCTGCTTATTTTTCAGCATTTGCAGGGGCAAAGCATGCACTTAGAGCTTTGGCACAGAGTATGGCGCGTGAACTTGGTCCACAGAATATTCATGTGGCTCATGTGGTAGTTGATGGTGCAATTGATACAGATTTTATTAAAAATAGTTTTCCTGATCTTTATGAGAAAAAAGACCAAGATGGTATTTTAAATCCTGAACATATTGCTGAAAATTATTGGCATCTTGCTCAGCAACCACGTGATGCATGGACGCATGAGCTAGATTTACGTCCTTGGATGGAAAAATGGTAAGTCATTTTATATTAGTAAGTTAATTAATGGTTGCTAGTTGCTATAAGTCATGTTGTATAAGCAGGTGGCTTTCACTTTGTATAGCGAGAGTACGTCTGGATGATTTAAGTTTCTTCTAGAATCATTTTTACAGTAGTACGATAAAAATATGATCAGTACAGTTAAGGAATAACACTGAATGAAACAGGTAGAATTTTATTTTGATTTGGGTAGTCCATATAGTTATTTAGGCTTTTATCAGATTCAAAAAATTGCAAAACAAAATCAAGCGCAAGTGATTTGGAAGCCAGTCTTGCTTGGTGGTATTTTTAAAGCCACAGGGAATAGTAGTCCAATGGTTGTGCCAGCAAAAGCCAGCTATTCGATGATTGATATGGGGCGCTGGTCAAAACTCTGGAATATTCCAATACAAATGAATCCCTATTTTCCTATTAATACCTTAAATCTGATGCGAGTGATTACTGCAGTTCAGCTTTATCAAACTGAAAAATTCTTAACAGTGTTAAACGCTTTATTTGATGCAATGTTTGGGCATCCACGTAATTTAAATGATATCAATGAACTTATTACATTGCTTCAATCATTGGGTTTTAGTACGGAGCAGGTGCAAACTTGGCTTTCAGATGAACAGGTCAAAGCCCAACTAAAAAATATCACAGAAGAAGCCATTGGGCGTGGTGTTTTTGGTGCACCGACATGGTTTATTGGCAATGAAATGTTTTGGGGTGTTGATCATCTGCACTTTGTTGAGATGGAATTGGCTAAATCTTGATCAATACGCTTTTAAATTCTGATTCTATGATTTAGATGCTAGCATGGGAGAATTGCGTTGTATTGTGCTGCAGCTGCCATGCAGCACAGCTATTCTATACAAAGCCAAACTACATTGAATCAGCAAAATATTTGATGAAAAAACTCTAATCGCAAATATAGCAGATCAAACATAATAATGCTGTAATAGCGCAAGGATCAGTGCCAAAGTGAATACTGATAAAAGTGTTTGCATGCTGATGCTTGCTGCCATTAATTGATGATCGCCGTTTAATAGTTTGGTTAAGATATAGGCGGAAGATGCGGTTGGGATAGAAAAGAAAATCATGATAGCAATCACCGCGGCATGACTGAGCTCAAAAAACTGCAAGCAGATAAAGGCAATAAGTGGGATCAGCAATAATCTGAGTAGGCTAATAAGCAACGACTTTTTCAGATAAACTCTGAGCGTCGAAAACTGAATTGCTGTTCCTACACATAATAAGCCCAACATCAGACTACTACTTGAAAAAGCATTTAATAGATTTGCAAAGCCAGACCAAATAGGGATGTTTAAAACATTAAATGTAATTCCAAATATACAAGAGCTGATCAGTGGATTTTTGATTAAAGACCAGAATATATTTTTAATGTTCAGTTGATCTTTATCTGTCAATGAAAGGATCGAAACAACATTAACCAAGGGAATTGCTATAGCAAGGATATTGACCAAGATACTTTTGATTTCAGCATGATTGAGTGTCGTGGCAATCGAGAGTCCGAGATAGGTATTAAAACGAATCAAGCTTTGAACATATACACCGATTTGGGCAATAGGTGTGCGGTTTAACTTTGCAAACAGATAAACGCCAGCAATGATCATGGCCATAATTAAAAAAATGACCATAAGAATGCTGTTGAGATGCCCCATATTCATATCTGCATTTGCAAGAGAACTAAACAATAAGGCTGGAAATAAAATATAGTAATTGAGCTTTTCTGCGCCATTCCAGAATTTTTCATCCAGTATACGTGACTGGAACAGATAAAAACCTAAACCAATCAGGGCAATGGATGGGAAAAGAATAGTAATCATTTGTAGCATGCTGAACGCTCTATGCAGAACCTAATTCGACCAAGTCCTACCCACTGATTTTTTCATCTGTAAGCTAAACCCAAGTAAACTTTAATCAAGAATATGACTTATGCCTATTCATGGTAAAATGAGTTTTTACTCATGGATAGAGTGGCGATGACATTTACTCAACTGACTATTTTTGCCATGTTGGCTGAACAGAAAAGCTTTACTGTCACAGCGCAGCGTTTGCAAATTTCTCAATCTGCGATTTCTCATGCAATTAAAGGCTTAGAACAAGATTGGTCAGTCACATTGTTTTATCGCAATCATAATGAAGTTGAGCTAACTGAATCGGGTATACGGCTTTTAGTGCATGTGAAAGAAATTTTGAATATTTCTAATGTGCTAAAACAAGAAATCTCCGATATACAAGGATTTCATTCTGGCACTTTAAGAATTGGATCTTTCGGTGCTTCATCTTCTAATGTATTGATTCCCTTAATTCTAGAAAAATTTAGTTTAAAATATCCAAATATTGAAGTGTTTATTAAAGAAGGAACGGACAAAGATATTGCTCAATGGATTCATGACCGTACTATTGATGTTGGATTTGTGGTTTTACCTGAAGAACGTTTTGATACTTTTCCTGTGATTGAGGATATTTTTGTAGCACTTATTCCCAAATCCTATGCACGATCACAACAAAGTGCAGTTCGATTGGATGAATTGGTAGAACATCCTTTTTTAATGACCTCAGCAGGCAGTCAAAACCATGTGACAGAGATGTTTAGAAAAGCCAATCTGAGTCCAAAAATTAAATGTTATTTTTCTCAAATATTGACCATTATTAATATGGTGAACAATGGTGCTGGTGTGTCAATTGTCGCAGATATGGCCTTGAATAAAGAGTTGATGACGCTGTTTCCCAATGTTCAAAAATTACCTTTATCACCCAATATCAAGCGGTCTATTAGTCTGGCAGTGAAGAATAAAAAACAGATGAGTCCAATTACACAGGCATTTATTGATATTGCACAAATGGTTTAGCATCTTATCGTGAGCCTTTCGCAAAAGAACAAAAGAAGAGTATAAGCACAGAGAATGAATGATTTGATTTATAAACTCATAGAACGTCCTAAAACAGCATTTATATTATGTGGCTGTGTTGCTAACCTATCCTTATGGGCAATCAGCCATATCAAAAGCTTTAGCATTTTATGGGTACTCGGCTTTTTCATTTTTACCGCATTTTCTGCATTGGCTTTGTCTGTATATTTGATGGAAATTGTTGAGAAAAAGCCAAGATACAAAATCTACTTTCAACTGTTCTTTTACACACTTTTGATCATTTTATATTTAGCATTGAATACTTATAAATCTGTTTTAGATCAGAAATTTTTTCCACGAAGTTTAGTGATGTTTGTGATTGTGTTTTTCACAATGTTATTGATGATGAATTTAAGAGTCGTGGTGGGATATAGCTTCGAAAATATTAAAATGTTATGGAAAAGGCTTAAATAATTTTGCTGCTGATCTCAATATATCTGATTTGAACGTATTGGTTTATGCAACTAAATAAACAATACTAAACAGGCAATAAAGGAATGTGTTGATGGATTTAGAAACATTACAACGGCAAATCTGCAAAAAATATCAGTCAAAATATATCGAATTTAATCTGTCGGATAGGGTTGCAATTGCATTACAGAGTCTAGGTCAACAACCGATTTATGCAGTTCGAGTTGCGCTTCAAAAACAAGACAATGTTTCTTGGTTTATTCACTGTGGAGAATATTCTTCAGCTGATGATTTTTATCAACCGCTGCATGCCTCGCATTTACAGCAATATTTACCTGAAATTTTACCTTATTTGGCGCTTGAGCACGATTATCATGTCATTATTGATGAGCATGGCTATGAAGATGTTTGGATGAATCCAACAACCGACTAAATTTAGAGAATCATCGCAATCTGTATAAAATAATGAATGAATTGATAGTGATAAGAATTAAAAAGCATCTTCATCATGACCAAAAAAAGCGAACCGAAGTTCGCTTTTTTAAAGTGTAAATCAACTATAGAACTTAGAAGAAGCCCATTGCTTTGGTTGAATAGCTAACCAATAAATTCTTGGTTTGTTGATAATGATCAAGCATCATCTTGTGGTTTTCACGGCCAATGCCTGATTTCTTATAACCACCGAATGCAGCATGTGCAGGGTAGATATGGTAGCAGTTGGTCCATACACGACCAGCTTCAATCGCACGACCCGCACGATAAGAGGTATGCGCAGAACGCGACCATACACCAGCGCCTAAGCCATACATCGTATCATTGGCAATTCGGATCGCATCGTCATAATCTTTAAAT
Organism: Acinetobacter sp. GW821-FHT01E09; assembly: GCF_059422385.1. NCBI lineage: Bacteria > Pseudomonadati > Pseudomonadota > Gammaproteobacteria > Moraxellales > Moraxellaceae > Acinetobacter > Acinetobacter sp. GW821-FHT01E09. Next base: position 2,705,936 of record NZ_JBWKWU010000001.1, on the reverse strand, counting down.
GTTGCGACAGAGAGGACTGGTCCAAAAATTTCTTCTTGGAAAATCTTCATACTATTGTCACCTTTGAAAATGGTCGGTTCAATATAGAAACCTTGACCGACTTCCTGACGATCGCCACCACCTGTAAGCAATTGAGCACCTTCAGCACGACCTGTTGCGATACAACCCAAGATTTTGTCTTGTTGCTCTTGAGATGCCTGAGCACCAATCATGGTGTCTGTATCTAGAGGATGTCCAGTTTTGATGCGTTTTACCCGCTCAACAGCCATTTCTAGGAATTTATCGGCAATACTTTCTTGAACCAAGGCACGTGATGGGCAAGTACATACTTCACCTTGGTTTAAAGCGAACATGGCAAAGCCTTCAAGCGCTTTGTCTAAATAATCATCATCTTTATCCATGACATCTTCAAAGAAAATGTTTGGTGATTTGCCACCAAGCTCAAGTGTCACAGGAATAATATTTTCAGTTGCATATTGCATGATCATTTGACCAACAGCAGTGGAACCTGTAAATGCAATTTTAGCAATACGTGGATTGGTTGCTAGTGGGCGACCCACTTCAACGCCGTAACCATTGACAATATTTAAAACGCCTGGCGGTAAAATATCTTGAATGAGTTCAGCAACAACTAAAATACTTGATGGTGTTTGTTCAGCAGGTTTAAGTACTATACAGTTACCCGCTGCAAGTGCTGGTGCAAGTTTCCATGCTGCCATAAGAATAGGGAAGTTCCATGGAATGATCTGACCAACTACACCTAAAGGCTCATGGAAGTGGTAAGCAATGGTATCTTCATCAATTTCAGAAATACCACCTTCTTGTGCACGCAAACAACCTGCAAAATAACGGAAATGGTCAATTGCTAAAGGAATATCGGCTGCCAATGTTTCACGAATTGGCTTACCGTTTTCCCATGTTTCTGCAACCGCCAGTAATTCTAAATTTTCTTCTAAACGATCTGCAATTTTCAGCAGTACATTTGAACGTGTTGTTGGAGATGCTTTGTTCCATGAAGCTTTGGCTTTATGTGCTGCATCTAATGCAAGTTCGATATCTTCCGCAGAAGAACGTGGAATTTTGGTAAAGGCTTTACCATCTACAGGAGAGACATTATCAAAATATTGCCCTTTAACAGGTGCTACCCATTTGCCATCAATAAAGTTTTCATATTGGGCTTTGAACTGTACTTTTGAACCAGGCTGATTTGGATCTACATAACGCATAAGAGTATCCCTTTACTTATATTCATGATCATTCATGATGTGTTTAATATGGCATGTATGAACAATGATTGTTTACATGAGGGTTTGAGCATAGAGAGTCAAAGGTAGGGAAAAGGTTGGATGAAATCCAAGACACATTTGCGCTATGCTTTAATCTTTGGCAATATTTTCTTGTTTATTGAAAAATTGCTAAATATTGGAAAAAATTGGTTTTATTCTAACGCTTTGGTATGAGTTGTGTTGACTGAGGTTAAGCTCACTGTGTTAATGTGCTAGAGTAATTTATAAGCAGGTCCGCTGGATAAAAACAACAGAGAAAGGATAGGATATTTTTTAACGAATTACAGAGGAAGTAGCGTATGTTAAGCCAACAAGAGTTATCAAATAAACGGAGTTTAATTGAGCAATTACGCCAAAGTAGTAGTTTGTCTTTAAAACATGCTGATCAACTCGGGCAGAGTATTGCAAGTTCATGGCAACGTTCCAATTCAGCTGCGATTCCCAAAGATCGTGATGCTGCACCCTTGATGAATGTAAAACAAGAAAGAAAAACACTGTTAGAAAAAGCCATCGAACATTGTCGTGATGAATTAACTCATATCGCAGAACAGTCGGCAATGGTTGCTGCAGTAGGGGATATCGGTAGTACTATTATCTGGTCAGCCGCAAGTGGGCAAATGCGCAATGCCGCAGAACGTGTTCATTTTATTGCTGGTGGACAATGGCGAGAAGATTTGGTGGGAACCAATGCTTTGGCACTGTCATTAAAAACCCAACAATCCAGTTGTGTGTTTTCTAATGAACATTTTATGTCTTCGGTGCATGACTGGGTTTGTTATGCCTCTCCAATTATAGATCCATATTCCAAACAAGTTTTAGGGGTAATTGATCTTTCAACCACATGGAATCATCACAATAGTTTGGGATTACTGGCAGCTGAACGCTGTGCCTCAATTATTCAATCGGCATTGCTAGAGTTTCAACAACAACATTTATTTATCCGGGCTTTTGCTGTGCCACAAGTGTTGTTCAATGGCAAGATCGTGGTACTGACACCACGACAAATTGAAATTTTGACTATTCTTGCGTTGTGTCCACAAGGGATGAATCTGGAAAATTTACATCAAGCGCTATATGGTGAACGAAAAGTGAGTGTCGGCACATTAAAAGCTGAAATGTCGCAGTTGCGCGATATCTTGGGTGGCATGTTGGGTTCACGGCCTTATCGTTTATTGGCACATGTTGAGGCAGATTTCTTGCAAGCAGAGAATGCTTTAGATGCGGGTTATACCGAATCCGCTTTAAAATTATGCAAAGGTGTATTTTTAGCTAAAACTGAAAGTCCTTTTTTATCTGCATGGCGAGACTGCCTTGAATCACGCCTGAGTGAAGCGATTTTTAAAGCCAATGAAACAGATGCTTTATTAAAACACCTTGCACATTTTCCAGAGGCGATTGATGCCGTTGAGCGTCTGATTGAACTTACACCAGTCGGGCATCCTGCTCATCAAATTCTAATGAAATATAAAGATGAACATTGATTTTGCAGGATACTTTTAACTGATCATTGCGTTTGCAAAAAAGAATGAATTGGCGCTTTTAAAGCTGTTTTTGGGCTAACCAAGAAAAAAGTTGATGATAAACTTCTTTTCTGACTTCTGGTGCCGATAAGACTAAGTCATGCAGTCCATTTTGAATGGTCATGACATTAACGTCGCCCTGTATTTTACCTGCATCCCTGACGATGTCTTTGACCTCTAAAATAACATCAGTGCTTTGAGCATCTCGGTTAAATTTCTTGGGATAGGTTGTTTTGTGAGAATGCATCACTAAGGTTGGTACATTGATCTGTACACCTGCATGAATTTCTTTTTGCGCTTCAAAAATTGCATGCACAAAGCTTAAATATACTTTGGGGTAAGTTGGTTTTTTCCACTCTAAGCTGAAATCCCATTCGCCTTGCAAATCTTTATGCAGACTAGTGACATACCATTTATTTAATTCACTTGGAAACTTTAAATTAGGTAAGCGTTTACCCAATGCGCTGAGTTTGGGGAGGGCTAATTTTTTCTTCCAAGCAGGCATATTAAAGTCATAAAAAGGACTATTGCACCATAAGGCTTGAATAAGGGGATGTTGTGGATAATGTGCTGCATATAATGTTGCGATCAATCCACCTGTAGAATGTCCTGCCAGTAACACCTCAGTGTGGTCTTCCTGACCAATAATCTTTAATGCTTGTGTGATTTCTTCATCATATTCATTCAAATTTAGAACATAATAATATTTTTGATGTGGTAGGTAAGAACGACCATATTTTCTTAAATCAAGTGCATAAAAATCATAATCATGTTGATTAAATTGTTCAGCCATTTCTGTTTGAAAGAAATAATCGATAAAACCATGGATATAGAGCACCGCTTTCTTGCTCGCTTGAGCTGCTTGTTTGCGTACCAAAGTCGCAATGACTTTACCATCATAGTCATCTGTTAAGTTTAAGGTTAGTTTTTCATAACCTGTACCAAGGATATCAGGTTGATATTCAGTAGATTGAGTGGTCATAGCATATTCCTGAATTTATTGAAAAATGAAATCCGAAAAATTACAGATAGTCTTTTACCAGCGCATAGGATTCATCATATAGTTTTTGTGCCAACTGTATATCTTTGGCTTTGCCTGATTTAAACGCAGGGGTTTGCAAACTCACATAATCACCATTGCGCTTTTCCCATGATGGATCAAAAGCAATTTTTTTAATTAATTCGGCAGGCTTAGATGGTGGAATAAGACCAAGTTTAATTATTGCATATTGCCATTTGGGTAATTCACGATAAATCTCAGAATCTACGCCACCTGGATGCAATGCATTGCTGGTGACATGACTTCCTTGTAGTTGTTTGGCAAGGATATTACTAAACAGCAGATTGGCTAATTTACTATTGCCATAGCTCAATACACCATTGTATTTTTTCACTTGATCCGCGTTAAAGTTTTCAGGTTGGATACGACCTAAAAGATGCATCATTGAAGCCAAATGAATTACACGACCTTGTTGGGCTTTTTGAACCAATGGAAGAAGTTTCAATGTCCAAAGAAAAGGCCCCAGATAATTTACCCCAAACTGTTTTTCAAAACCATCAGCTGTGGCCTCAAGATCAGGTGTCATCATGCCAGCATTGTTGACTAATACATCAATTTTTTCATATTTGGCAATAATTTCATTGGCTGCTTGGTTAATTTGTTCAAGACTATTTAAATCAAGGCGAATCACGTCTACTTGACCTGTACCGAATGACTCTAAGTGTTGTTGTGCTGTTTTTGCTTTTTCAGGATTACGACAAGCAATGATCACATGGTGACCATCCTTAATAAATGTTTCTGCAGTTGCAAGCCCGATTCCAGTGTTTGCACCCGTGATGATGATGGTTTTACTTGTTGTTGTCATTGCTGAAATAATCCGCTGATGTTTTAAGCATCATAGTCATAGATTGTGACTTTATCAATATATCTGACAATAATGATTGTCATTTTTTGATAAGCGTATAAAAAAGGAATACTACCAAAGTAATATTCCTGAGTATCAAGCATACTTCATTGTATTAGGCCTAAAACAGTTGTCAGACTGAGTAGAACGAAAGGGGATCGTTTTTACATTGCTGATTCAAAAATTTTAATTACTTGAGCATCAGTTGCTTTACGTGGATTTGTCAACATACAGGCATCTTTTTGCGCATTTGATGTCATCACTGCATGATCTTCCGCTTTGACACCCAGTTCAGCTAAGCCAGAAGGGATACCAATAGATGATGATAACTCACGAATTGCATCAATCGCAGCAAAGGCAGCCTCAGTAACGGTTAAACCCTCAGTATTGACACCCATTAATTGGGCAATTTTTGCATAACGGTCAGGACAAGCAATTAAGTTAAACTCACACACATGCGGTAATAGAATTGCATTACATACGCCGTGTGGAAGGTTATAGAAGCCACCTAATTGATGAGCCATTGCATGTACATAACCTAAAGATGCATTGTTAAATGCCATACCTGCTAAATATTGTGCATATGCCATTGCATCACGTGCTTCAAGATTTTCGCCATTGGCAACAGCAGGGCTTAACCATTCGCTAATCATTGAAATGGCTTTTTCTGCACATGCATCGGTAATTGGGTTTGCAGCAGTTGAAACATAAGCTTCTACAGCATGAGTTAAAGCATCCATACCCGTTGCAGCAGTTAAAGCAGCAGGTTTTGCAATCATGAGTTTAGGATCATCAATTGCAACAAGCGGTGTACAACGCCAGTCAACAATCGCCATTTTTACATGGGTATCTGTATTGGTGATAATACAGAAACGAGTCATTTCAGAAGCAGTTCCCGCGGTCGTATTGATTGCGACAAGCGGTGTCATTGGGACTTTACTTTGATCAATCCCTTCATAATCACGAATATGACCGCCACCTGCGGTAACTAAGCCGATTCCTTTTGCACAGTCATGAGAAGATCCACCACCTAATGACACAATAAAGTCACAGCCATTATTGTTATATTCGTTTACGCCATTGTGTACATTAATATCTGTCGGGTTTGGTTCTGCACCAGGAAAAACATGACTGTCTACACCAGCTTCTTTGAGATAGTCAACAATAATGTCTGCAACACCAAATTTGAATAATCCAGCATCAGTGACGATGAGGGCTTTTTTTGCCCCTAAATTTTGTGCTTTAGCACCGACTTCTTTGGCACAACCTGGACCAAAAAGTGAGACGCAAGGGATGTAAAAACCGTTTGTTTGATCTGCTATATTTTTAAAAGCCATGGTGCGATTCCTTCTACCATTGTTATTTCATCATTCCAGAAAGGTGATGATCACCTTGAGGTTGAGTATCAGTTTTGAGGGCTGGATTGAATACCTACTAAACACCTACCAAATTTTAATAATAAAAACTTTAAATTAAGTGTTTGATATTTTTATTTAAAATAAAGTGATGAAGTTTTTCTTTATAATTTTTAAGGTGAAAAGCATACTTGAACGTGAGTTTTGATTAAAAACTACAAAAACATATTTTATTTGGTATTTTTTGTTTTGACAGATCATTTTATTTTTAAAAAGTGACGCGTTGAGTTAAATTTTGAGCATAAATTTTAAAATCCATAAAAATAGAATGAATTATCAATTTGTGAGAATGTGTATTAATAATTAAAAAGTGAAAATTATGTGAAAAATTTAATATTCCTATACTGAGTCAGTATGGGCTTAAATAGACTTTTTAAATATACCTGTACTGTTAATTTATGCTAAATGATAAAAATAACATAATGATATATATCATTAATAAGTATTATGAAAAATTTAAAAGTAAAAGTACCAATATTTTTTTCGGATGAGTGTAAATGCTATTGATCAGAATTTTATACATAAATATTGTTTTTTATGTATGTTTTTTAAACAGGTTGCCACGGTTCGGTAATCTCATATTTTAAGGATAAAAAATGAAAAAAATATTAACGTTAAAAAATATTGCTATAGCAACTTCATTATTCGCGATTACCAGCACGAGTTTTGCGGGGGAGTATAAACGCTTTTCAGTATCTGCAGGTTGGCTACATGTCATGCCTCAAGGAAAAGCCAATCCCTTTAATATTAATACCAGTGTTAAAAATGGTACCAATGCAACAGTCGGAAGTATCTCTACAACCAGTTTTTTAAACTCAGTTGATCCTAATGCGATGGGAGAAGACTTAGGCGGAGTGCCATTTAATCAGAAAGAGGTGTTAACTGAATTTCTCAATGATGCCTTTATGCAAACCTTATTGACTGATGGTAAGGGTAATATTTTGCCGGAGGTCGCAGGAACCGCAAATATTCATGGCTTGGAAAATTGGCAAGCCAAGGGTACAGGGCTCGAAGTCGATGATGTGGATACGCTGGGCTTGATGCTAAATTATTACATCAACGACAATGTTTCTTTGCAACTCATTGGTGGGATTCCTCCAAAAGTGGATATTAAAGGTAAAGGGGAAATCTTGGCACCGCTCACAGGATTAGCCACTTCGCCAAATGAGTTGGTTAATATCTTATTTCCAGATGGTATTGGTTTAAATCAAGCAATCCCAATCACCAATTTAGGCAATAAGTCTAAAGCAGCATCGGTACGTGCTTGGACACCAGCGCTGGAAGCGCAATATCAATTTGGTCAATCTGGTGTCAATAAATTGCGTCCATATATTGGGGTAGGGGTGATGTACTCTCATTTCACGGATATTAAGTTGAACTCACAGATCAAAAGTGATCTGGTTGCAGCGGGACACATGATTCAAAACGTTTTAGATGGAAAAGCTGGGGCTGCGTTAGATGGTAAACCTTCCAGTGCAAATCCTTATGTAAGAGTTAAAACGACTGATGCCATAGCACCCATTGTAAGTCTGGGCGCTACTTATGATATTAATGAAAACTGGTTTGGTGTGGCTTCTGTTTCTTATGCCAAGCTCAACAATCAGGCAAAGATTGATGTCGTTGATGCCAAGACTGGTAAGCGACTGATTAATTCCACGACAAAAGTCGATATAGATCCATTGATTACTTATGTTGGTGTGGGGTATCGCTTCTAAAATCAACACTATTTTCCCTAAGAATAGTGAAGATTTTAAATGGTTAGCTTCGGCTAACCATTTTTTGTGGTCTAGGTAAAATCTTGTTAGCGATATGTAGATTGACGAGCAATAAAAAAGCATCCATTTAGGATGCTTTTTTGAAGGTATCGTACAAATCAGAGAACTTATTTCTCTACGATTGCAGTTACACCTTGACCACCAGCAGCACAAATCGAAATTAACACACGACCTGAACCTTTTTGGTTAATCAATTTTGCAGCAGTTGCCAAAATACGACCACCTGTTGCTGCAAATGGATGACCAGCAGCTAAAGAAGAACCTTTAACATTGAGTTTGCTACGGTCAATTGAGCCCAATGGTGCATCTAGACCTAAACGTTCTTTACAGAACTTAGGATCTTCCCATGCTTTTAAGGTCGAAAGAACTTGTGATGCAAAAGCTTCATGAATTTCATAGTAGTCGAAGTCTTGAAGTTTAATACCCGCACGAGCCAACATACGTGGAACAGCATAAGCAGGTGCCATCAATAAACCTTCTTTCTTATTGACAAAATCTACAGCAGCAGTTTCAGTGAATGTTAAGTACGCGAGTACTTCATGACCATTTGCTTTCGCCCATTCTTCAGAGGCTAAAAGTACAACTGAAGCGCCGTCTGTAAGAGGAGTAGAGTTACCTGCAGTCATTGTTGCAGTATCACCTTTACCAAATGCAGGTTTAAGCTTAGCCAATTTTTCAACTGAAGAATCAGGACGTAAGTTATTGTCTTTGTCTAGACCCATAAATGGCGTGATCAAATCATCGAAGAAACCTTCTTCATATGCTTTGGCCATTTTTTGATGTGAAGATGCAGCAAGTTCATCTTGAGCTTCGCGAGGAATACCCCATTCTAAAGCAGTAATCGCTTGGTGATCACCCATAGATAAACCTGTACGAGGTTCACCATTTTTTGGCGCATCCATCAAGTCTTTAACATTGATTTTAGCTAAGGCTTTTAAACGATCTTTACCTGTTTTTGCAATGTTTAATTCAAGCAATGCTTTACGTAAGCCGTCACCAAACGCGATTGGTGCATCAGAAGTGGTATCTACACCACCAGCAATACCCACTTCAATTTGACCTAATGCAATTTTGTTTGCAACAAGGAAAGCTGCTTGTAAGCCAGTACCACATGCTTGTTGAATATCATAAGCAGGGGTTTCAGGGGCAAGTTGAGTATTTAAAACACATTCACGTGTCATGTTGAAATCACGGCTATGTTTTAGAACTGCACCAGCAACAACTTCACCTAAACGTTGACCTTGAAGGTTAAAACGTTCAATTAAACCGTTTAAAGACGCAGTAAGCATGTCAATGTTTGACGCTCGGAAATAAGGGCCATTTGAACGTGCAAAAGGAATACGGTTACCGCCAATAATTGCTACGCGACGTACAGTGTTTTGACTCATAATTTTATCCTGCTGACCAGAAGTTTGAGTTTTAGAAGATGAAGCTGTTGTAACTTTTTTTGCCGTCGATGCCGTTGCTTTGCTACGTGAAGCAGTTGCTGGTGCACGAGTCGGTTTTTTAGTCGTGTTGGCTGCATTGGCATTTGTAGAATTTGTGTTGCTACTTTTACTCGTACGAGTACGAGGTTTTGATGTATTTGACACAGTTTCTTGTACAGTGCTTTCAGCGTTTGAATTTTCTTGAGTTGTTTTGCTCATAAGGCTTTTCCAAGCATGTTCGCAATATTCTTAGTGCTTACATTAACATAATTGGCTATGACTCGAATTGACTATAATGACATTTGCATATTCTTTCAGGTCAAGTCATCATTTTGGCAACTCAAGTATGATTTAACTGAAGCTTATGGGTCATAGAGATGATAGCGTTGTTGATGATTCCTCTAAGCCTTGCGCAAAGACCAACGCAAGCCATTTAAGAAAGCGCAACACAGCTAAATATCTGAGATTATACTGAAGTTAAAAGATAGCTTAAGCCCCATACAAAATTAATTTGATGAGAGATAAGAAACATGTCTGACCAATACCAAGCATTTGCTAAATCTCCAATTGGTAAATTTGTCATAAAAAATTTAGGTTTACCATCACCAATCCAGCTAGACCGCTTTGAGTCAGCCACTCCTGTCGTTAAAGGTGCTGTATTATTTGGTGCAGCTCCAAAGAGTCATTTCACTGGTGAAGTTGCGCAGGTTCTTAGTAATATTCATGCCAACACTTATGCAGGGAATAACGCAGAGTTACAACAAGCTGCGGCAAAATCTGGTTTGAATGTTGGCGCTTTTAATGAAGGCGATAAAGAATCAAAATTCAAAGCAGTGATATTTGATGCATCAGGGATTCAAAATTCAGAACAATTACATGAACTACACAAGTTTTTTAATCCTGTTGCCCGTCAAATTGCGACATCAGGCCGTGTAATTATTATTGGTCTAACACCTGAAACTGCACCAACGATTAAGCAGGCGATTGCACAACGTGCATTAGAAGGGTTTGTTAAATCGGTTGGTAAAGAGTTTAAGAAAGGAATTGCTGCTGATCTTATTCTGGTTGATGCAGATGCTGCACAAAACTTGGAATCAAGTTTACGTTTTGCAATTTCTCCACGTTCAGCATACGTATCGGGTCAAGTGATTCGCGTATCTAAAGGTGATGTGATTGATATCGATTGGGCAAAACCGCTTGCAGGCAAAACTGCATTAGTAACAGGTGCAAGCCGTGGTATTGGTGAAGCGATTGCACATGTATTGGCACGTGATGGTGCACATGTAATTTGTTTAGATGTTCCACCACAACAAGCAGACCTAGACCGTGTTGCAAGTGAAATCGGTGGTTCTACACTCGCAATTGATATCACTGCTGCTGATGCCGGTGAAAAAATCAAAGCTGCGGCAGCTCAACAAGGTGGTTTAGATATCATCGTACATAATGCGGGTATTACACGTGACAAAACTTTGGCAAATATGAAGCCAGAGATGTGGGATCTGGTGATTAATATCAACTTATCTGCTGCTGAACGTATTAATGATTATTTATTGTCAAATGATGGTTTAAATGCAAATGGTCGTATTGTTTGCGTATCTTCAATTTCAGGTATTGCTGGTAACTTAGGTCAAACCAACTATGCTGCATCAAAAGCAGGTGTCATTGGCTTGGTGAAATTTACTGCACCTGTGTTAAAAAATGGTATTACTATTAATGCTGTAGCGCCAGGTTTCATTGAAACTCAAATGACCGCGGCAATTCCATTTGCAATCCGTGAAGCGGGTCGTCGTATGAACTCAATGAGTCAAGGTGGCTTACCTGTTGATGTTGCTGAAACAATTGCTTTATTTGCATCTTCAGCATCTACAGGATTAAATGGTAATGTTGTGCGTGTTTGTGGTCAAAGCTTATTGGGTGCATAATCACGCATAAGTGAAATCCTGTTTCGTTTAGGGGATTACCGCGAAGAGATTATTTGTGTATTTAAATAACGCTTTCGCTGGTTTTCTCTTAAACAAAATCAGGATGTTTAAGCTGTATCATCCGTTAATTTCCAACTGAAATGTTGGATTTTTTAAATGTTGAATAAGAATTAATTTTTCAAAGGTCCAGTATGAATACTCGCCATTTTAGTCAACTTCCTAAGCCATATTTAGCTTATCCAAAAGTGATTCAGGGTTTAATTTTTAAAAAGCCAAAAGGTGAAAAAGTTCTACCGCAAGTTGAATATGTGGTTGATTCATTCAAAATTGATCCAAATCATTTAAAAGCATATAACGAAGTGTGTGGCTTTAAAAATAATGGGTATATTCCCGCGATTTATTTAGCTGTTTTATCGCAAAGTTTACAAATGCATATGATGACCTCTGAAGCATTTCCTTTTGCAATCTTAGGCTTGGTGCATATTCGCAATCAAATTAAGCAAACACGTAAAATTGGGGTCAATGAACAGCTGACTTTATCTTGTCAATTTGGTGAGTTAAAGTCCCATGATAAAGGGGTTCAGTTCGATTTCATCACAACAGCCAAAGTTGGCGGTGACGTGGTCATGCAAGGATTAACCACCTATCTAGCACGCCAAAAAACCGATGGTTCAGTTACAGAAAAACCAAAAGATAAAAAAGAACCAAATTATCAAGTTCAGGCGGTTTGGGAAGTTTCTGAAAATACTGGTCGTCGTTATGCTATGACATCAGGTGACTTTAACTTGATTCATATCCATGCATTAACTGCAAAAGCATTTGGTTTTAAACAAGCGATTGCTCATGGGATGTGGAGCAAGGCGCGTGTTCTCGCTGGGCTCAACTTACCAGAAGCTTATGAAGCCGATGTATTGTTTAAATTGCCGATGTATTTACCTTCAACAGTAGAATTTTTAACTGCACAAGATGGTACAACAACTGACTTTTTGATTCGTAATCAAAAATCACAAAAACCTCATGTTTCTGGTGTGGTTAACGCTTTATAAGATAAAATATAAAGCCTGAGTCGAGATGATTCAGGCTTTTTTAATTAAAAAAGTTATGATTAAAAAAATAGGATAGGGCAATGAGCAGTTTAACGGACATTATTTTTGCGAATACGAAAAATTATCAGGGCTATGTGGATGAGCGTTTTCAAGATCTCGCTGTTCAATTTAGTCGTTTGCAGGATGGTCGTAGCGAAAATGGTGGTGCTGCTTTAACTGTTTATTTTCAAAATGAAAAAGTTGTCGATATATATACGGGTAAAAAATCAAAAACTGAGCAATGGAATGAGCGAACCTTGTCGGTTTGTTATTCCACAGGGAAAGGTGTACTGGCCACACTCGCGCATATTTTGGTGAGTGAAGGTTTCTTAGACTACGATACGCCTATAGTCAATTTTTGGCCTGAATTTGCTCAAAATGGTAAAGAGAATATGACACTGCGTCATATTTTAAGTCATCAAAGTGGCTTATACGATATTCGCAATATTATTGCTGGTGCCGTTGAAATGGCGGATTGGCAGCATATGCTTAAGGTGATGGAGCAGGCCACACCCCGTTTTGCTGTAGGAACTGATATTGCATATCAGGCATTAACGTTTGGCTGGTTGGTGGGTGGTGTTTTAGAGAAAGCAACGCAACAATCTTTAACACAGTTAATGCGGAAGTATTTGGTTGAACCCCTACACCTTGATGGTGCCTATTTTGGTGTGCCTGAATCTGAGCTAAATCGTGTGGCGCGTTTAATTCAAAAAGCAGCACCTGTACAAAAAACAGAAACAAAATCCAGTAAGAGCAAAGCCAAGAAGCATCATAAAACGTCTTTTTCCGATAAATTGGTTGAATTAACCGGACAAAATCCGCAAGATTTTTTAGATGCTATGGTACCGAAAGGGATGCGTGATTTTAGTTTCTTTAGTGACCAAGGGCTTCAAGCGATTATTCCAGCGGCCAATGGGGTATTTAGCGCCAATAGTCTTGCAAAAGTTTATGCCATGATGGCAAATAAAGGGGTTTGGGAAGGAAAAGTTTTCATTCGTCCTGAAATATTTGCAGAGTTAAGTAAAATTCAATCGATTAAGCGAGATCGTGTGATGCCAATTCCGATGAAATGGCGTTTAGGCTACCACCGTGTGATTAGTATGGGTAAACGTGCCAAGCAAGGCTTTGGTCACATTGGATATAACGGTTCTGGGGCGTGGTGTGACCCGCAACGAGGGCTTAGTTTTGCCTATACCCATAATTTTGCCATTGGTTCAATCACAGGCGATTATCGTCTTTGGGGACTGACCCAAGAAACATTGCGCTGCGCCGATGGTTTACTTAAGGGAAGTAAAGGCTGGTTCTAAATATTAAGATCAAAGCGATTAAAATTTTATAGAAGATCAGATGGCTGAGTCTTATTTTGCAAAAGAATTAAAAATAAGGACTTTAAACAGCAGTATATAGATTTATCAATATTTTCTTAGGCAAATAACTCCATTTTTAGGATGGTTTCGACATGGTGTTTAAACGAGTGTTGGTCTAGACCTTTTAAGCCAAGTTGATAGATTCCTTCTAAACCACAAACAAAAGCAATCAGCCGCCAAGCAATGTCTTGGCTGCTGCTGGTTGTAGCAATTTTAAATTCTTGTTGGCTGACGCCATGTTCAATCGCAGTAACCAAGGCTACATGCCATTGTTCCATCGTAATATTATAAGCTTTTTTAATTTCAGGATCTTGATCGATTAAAATCTCAGCTTCATTCCAAAGTCGTAAATAGGGTTGAGTTTGTTCAATATTTTCAAAGCCTAGCAAGAGAGATAAACGCTCAAAACTACTGTCGGTTTTAATTTGATCTTCTACTTCATTGAGTTGATCCATCAATTCAATAAAAACTTCGGCCTTTAAATGCGAACTTGATTCAAAGTGATGATGTACTTGTCCTGTTGAAACTTGTGCTTCTGCGGCAATACGGCGCACAGTTAATCCATTCAATCCATCTTGTAATGCAACACGCTTTGCTGCATCCAAAATCATAGTACGACGCTGTTCTCGGTTTAAATAGTTCATCACTTTTAATACAACAAAATTTACAAAACAAATATTAAACAAAGTTGGACGTTTGTTCAAGTCTGGTTATAATGACTCAACTTGAACAAGTGTCCAACTTTAATTAGGTGTGTTATGTACCGCAATTGGGTGATTTTGGTAATCATCGTTTTAATTTATTTACCGGTTTCAATTGATGCAACGGTTTTGCATGTTGCCATCCCAACATTGAGTGCTGCCTTATCACTATCCAGTAATGAAATGCTCTGGGTGATAGATATCTATTCACTGATCATGGCAGGCTTGATTTTACCCATGGGGGCATTGGGGGATCGTATTGGCTTTAAACGGCTGATGCTAATTGGTGCAGGTATTTTTGGTGTGGCTTCTCTCATGGCTGCTTTTGCGAGTTCAGCCTATATGTTGATTGCTGCCAGAGCATTTCTTGGTGTAGGCGCTGCCATGATTTTACCTGCAACCTTGGCAGGTGTTCGTAATACCTTCTTAGATGAAAAACAACGTAATTATGCTTTAGGTATTTGGGGAACTGTCGGTGGCGGTGGAGCGGCTTTTGGTCCACTTTTAGGTGGATTTATCTTGGAACATTTTTCATGGGGAACCGTGTTCCTGATTAATGTGCCAATTATTATTTTAGTCTTGGTCTTAACGACATGGCTGGTGCCGAAGCAAGCAGTACAAACCAAACAACCTTTAAATCTATTACAAGCGCTCATTTTGGTCACTGCTATCTTAATGCTGATTTATTCAATTAAGACCTCTATCTATGCGTTTAGCCTCGGGATGATTTTAATTTTTGTGCTTGGATTGGGATTGTTAGTGGGATTTATCCGCCATCAATTGAAAACAACCCAACCGATGATTGATTTTAGTCTGTTTAAGAATCCTGTGATTTCAACCAGTATTGTGATGGCAATGGTGGCAATGATTGCATTAGTTGGTTTTGAGCTACTCCTTTCACAGGAATTACAGTTTGTGTATGGATATAGCCCATTAGAAGCAGGTTTGTTTATTTTACCCTTTATGATAGCAATCAGTATTGGGGGACCCTTTACCAGTATTTTAATGAATCACTATGGTTTAAGACCTGTAGCAACTGTTGGGATGCTGATGTGCGCCTTATGTTTCTTCGGCTTAGCCATGACCAATTTTGACATAGATTATATTCAAGCTTGGGTGTGGATGGTGCTGATGGGGATCAGTGTTGAAATCGCGTTATTATCCTCCACAGCAGCTATTATGTCTGCTGTACCTCCACAAAAAGCAACGGCTGCTGGTGCAATCGAAGGTATGGCCTATGAGTTAGGGGCTGGTCTCGGGATTGCGATTTTTGGACTATTGTTGTCTATATTTTATGCGCATTCGATTATCTTGCCTGATCATTTACCGCTGAATATCGCAACTCAAGCAAGTTCCTCTATTGGTGAGGCATTATTACTGACCAAACAGTTAGAGCCTGCATTGATGCAACAAGTAAAGCAAGCTGCTTTTGAAGCGTTTATTCATTCACATAGTAAAGTCTTGGGCATTTCGGGTCTGATGTTCTTGGTTTTATCTGTATTTGTTTGGCGTGCTTTACCTGCAAAGAAACAGCGAGCAGTCTAGAATATTGCGCATAATTTAAATTATGCGCTTATTTTTTACATTTAGATTTTACAGTGTGAAAAAATGAGTTTGGTGAAGCTATTGAAAAACTATAGTAGTCCAAATTGTGATTTATTCAGCACTGCCACGGCAGTGTTTTTTAGTAAATTTACTAGTGTATATTTTTAAATCTATTTAAGAGATAGATAAACTTTATGTTGTACAGGTGTTGTGTTAAAAACAATCAATAATATTTTTGACTTTAATTAAATGATTAAAAAAGAATTATCAATTACAGAGCTATTTGGAATATTGTCTGTCGTAGCATTAAGTATATCTGTCTTTTCAAATGCTTTTTTCTACTATTCCCTAGATGCAGTGTGGGTAATGTCTATTTTATCGCCTACCTTCTATATTTTTGAAATATTAAAAGTTTTGCTTTTGATGTCTGGAGTTATTGTTTTAGTTATTTTTTTAATGGAAACATTCAAATGGTTAATTAAAAAATCATTCAATTTTAGACAGAAAAAACGCTTTAAACTATCAACAGACCCAGATCAAACGGATAATACTTATCAAGCAATCATTCAACAGGATAAATCATTCCACTTTTGGCAAACCATTTTTGTTATTGCTATTGCTTCAATAATTGTTTTTTTATTAACAACATTTGGCCTTATCAGTATCACTTCAATGTTTTGGAATTGTGTCCTAATTGGGCTTACATTCGGGATATTTACAAATAAAGAAATAAAAAAAGATAATGAAATCAAATTATTTATTCTGATCGTATTTGTTGCTTTAACGACTTGTTTCTCAGCGCAAATAAAGCTGAACAATCTTGAACAATTGCCAATGGCTAAATTAAAAGATGAGAAAAATAGTATGGGTTGGTACATTTTGGATGCAAGCCAAGATAAGCTAATTTTACTTAAACACGATTCAAAAAAGGTGATCAGAATAGCAAAACTCGAAGAAATTGATCGAATTATCTCTAATAAAAAATAACTCTACAGTTCTTCATTCACTAATCAGCAAAAAAACAGTATCCTTAGACCTGTAACTAGGAGCTTCCATGTATCAGGTACTTGCACGTAAATATCGCCCACGTAACTTTAATGAATTGGTCGGACAGAATCACGTTTCACGTGCACTGACCAGTGCTTTAGATCGTGGACGTTTACACCATGCCTATTTATTTACTGGAACACGTGGGGTGGGGAAAACCACGATTGCTCGAATTTTAGCGAAATGTTTAAATTGTGAAACAGGGGTAACCTCTACACCTTGTGAAGTTTGTGCAACCTGTAAGGCGGTAAATGAAGGGCGCTTTATTGACCTTATTGAAATCGATGCTGCATCACGGACAAAAGTTGAAGACACACGCGAGTTACTGGACAATGTACCTTATGCACCGACCCAAGGGCGATTTAAGGTATATTTGATCGATGAGGTACATATGCTTTCGACGCATTCCTTTAATGCGTTATTGAAAACATTAGAAGAACCGCCTGAACATGTAAAATTTTTATTTGCGACAACTGATCCACAAAAATTACCAATTACGGTGATTTCACGTTGCTTGCAATTTACATTACGTCCATTGGCTGTAGATGAAATTACCCATCACCTTACAGATATTTTAAATAAAGAAGAAATTTCATCAGAGCAAGATGCGATTTGGCAAATTGCTGAATCTGCCCAAGGTTCATTACGTGATGCATTGTCTTTAACTGACCAAGCAATTGCCTATGGTCAAGGTGCAATTCATCATCAAGATGTCAAAGAAATGCTGGGTTTGATTGATAGAACCATCATTTATGATTTGATCTTGGCAATTCATCAAAACCAAAATGCACGTGTCAGCCAATTATTACTACAATTTAGGCAACAGGCTTTAGATGTTTCATTGGTTTTAGATCAGTTTATTTCGACTTTGCATGAGTTGGCAATGTTGCAATATTTGCCTGATTTAAGTCTAAAATACAGTGCTGAAATTAATCAAAAAATTATGCAGTTATCAAAAATTGTCTCTGCACAAGATTTACAACTTTATTATCAAATTGCCAGTAAAGGTAGAGCGGAGCTACAACTTGCAGTAACACAAGAGCAAGGCTTTGAAATGACAGTATTGCGTTTACTGGCATTTAGACCGATGCAAATCAATGAAATTGTAGTCTCTCAAGCTCAACAACCACAAAACAATCAGAATATCGATCAAGTTGTTATTTCACAGCAACCGCATCAAGCATTTGTTCAAACGGGGCTTGTGCAACAAGCACAGATTCAGCAAGAGCAAATTCAACAAGAGCCAGCTCATCAACAGCAGACTCAGCAAGTGCCTGTTGAAAAAAACAGTGAACAACAAAATGTAGCTTTGGATGTGAGTTCACAACCAGAAAGTTACGCGCCATTAGCGGAGACACAGCAAGCGCAGGTTGAGGCCAATTCGCAGCGTGTAGTGAGTGATTTAGATCCAGCTTTTGACCAAGTTGAAGATCAGCAAACTCAACAGCAAAGTGTTGACCATGAACCGAGCAGTGATGACTATTTAGATGACTTTACTGAGGAAGTACAACAAAGCGCTGTGGTTGAAGCAACGGCTCATAATAGTCAAGGAGTTGAAGCGCAGCCGCCAATTATTCAAGAGAAAATTGACGTAGAAAATGCAGAACCAAGTTTAACCTTGTTTGGTGCTGAGTTGAGTCAACCGAAAAATACCACGTCTCCGTCTAGCCCAAATCAAGATGTATTCTTTTTAGCACCTGAAAATCAGGATCAAAATGTTGAAATTGATTTGGTTGAGCCTATTCATTCTCAAACAGATACTCCAGCTCAAGTTTCTAATATTATCCCTGAAATAGAACACGGATCTTGTTCTGAGGAACAAACGCCACAACAAATACTTGCCTTAAAATTACAGGTCTTAGAAGGTGAGTGGACGGTTGAAAAATGGGAGTATTGGTTTAGAAATAGCTCACTTTCTCCAGCTGTTCAAGAACTTGCACAGCATGGGTTAATGACAGGGGATGTGAATGGTCAATCTATTTTTCAAACTTCACAAAAATATGAAAAATTACTGAACCAAGCACAACATGACCTTGAGGCGAAATTAAAACAGCAGTGGCCGAATACGTTATTTACAGTGCAATATGGTGAAGTTGAGTCGACCACACCTTATATGATGCAAAACGAGCGTAAGCTTCGAGCTTATGATCGTGCCAGTGAAATGCTTCAAAAAGAGCCTTTAGTCAAAAGCTTAATTGAAGCATTGGATGGAAAGTTGGAAAATATTCAGCTTAAAGCCTAATTTTAAAAAAACATCTAGATTAAATATCGTTTTAAATAAGCTCAATTTCACTGGAATAGGGCTTGTTTTTATTCCACTGTATTTTGCCGAAATTTAGGCAATATTCACAATCCTTTTCTGCCTGTGCCAAGGTAAATTATTTTAAAATCTCATCAGGTTCTCAATTTATATAAGAATTTTAATTCCAATTATGATGATCAATCTGGCATTTATAGACGTTGTTATGCTGAAAATCACTTGTTTTAAATATTTTTATGGTTATAATTGCGGCAACTTTAATTAGCGGAGACCCTAAGTGGCAAATTGTTCATCGAGGCGCTGTAGTTTATATACAGCCATTATTCGTATCTGAGCAAGAGAGCACTGCCTTTAGGAGAGCTGTCTTGCAATGAGACAGTTATAATCTGATTTTAAACTACATCCCCATTTTGATGTGAAACAGCTCAATTTTGACTTTAATCAGTTCAATTTTGGCTTGTTTTTGTGCGCACTTAGATTCATACCGCCTCAGCAATGAGGATTACGGATGGTAATCAATCAACTTTGTATGATAGAAACAGTACTGATTACGGGCTGCTTTTTATTACTTATTATTCATAAATCAGCATATGCCGATCCTGTATTAATTACAGATGATGCAAGTGTTGCTGATCTATATACTTGCCATTTTGAAAGTAATATAAACTTTTATAAACATCAGGAGGTTAATTCCAGTTTTTCTCCAGTATGTGGCATTGCCAAAAATTTGGAATTAAGTTTTCAACTGGATGATCATGTTCAAAATAAGAATCGTCATGATGTGATATCAGGTCAATTCAAACGTAATTTGAAAGCAGTGGAGTCAAATAGTTGGGGCGCTGCCGCATCCTTAACAATAAGCCGAAATATGTATGGTGATGACCACTCTAGTTGGAAAGTGAATCTCCCCGTAACTTATTTATTATTGGATGATCGGTTATTTTTAAATGGCAATATCTCCTATGAACATCAGGGCAATACTCAGTATGTTTTAGCTGCAATTTCAAGTAATTATTGGATAAATGCTAAAACTTCGCTCAGTGCAGAAATCTTTAATCAAGATCATCAGTCTGTATTTTTTCAAACCGCATTTGGTTATGAGTTGATTCAAGATTTTGTCAGGGTCCAAGTGGCTTATGCAGATCGATTTGACCACCATCATGATCGCTGGTTTGGGCTGGGAGCTGAGTTTCTCACCAATTTTAAACTCATAAAAAAATCATCTAATTCAATTCCTGTTCAATAGGAAGAAATTTTTATTGCCAAAAAAGGAGAACATTATGCTTCATAATCTATGGCAACGTTTATTTTCTAATTTCATCAAAAAATATCATATTCAACACTTATTTGAACGTCATCGTTCATTTAAAGAATTACATCAAGCCAGTTATGCCAGTGAAATTAGTAAAAAACTTTCACAAAGTTTGATCAATGCTTCATATGTTCCATCAGATCAATTACTCAATCATTTAAATACAACAGAGCAAGGCTTGTCAGCAAAGCAGGTTGAACAACGACAAGAGCAATTTGGATTAAATGAGCTTGCGCATGAAAAACCACTGCCGTGGTGGAAGCATCTTTGGTATGCCTATCGTAATCCATTTAATATTTTACTTACCATTTTGACTTTGGTGGCTTTCTTTACCGACGATATAGAAGGCACAATCATTATTACAACCATGGTTGTACTTTCTACGGTACTGCGCTATTGGCAAGAATTTAAGTCAAATAAGGCAGCCGCTGCATTAAAAGCAATGGTGAGTAATACAGCTACTGTGATTCGTCAAGTAGATTGGGATGATCCAGACCTTGAAACCATGCAATACGACCTAGATCAAGGATCTCAACAGGTTGAGCTTGCGATCCAAGATTTGGTCCCTGGTGACATCATTTTATTGTCTGCTGGAGATATGATCCCTGCGGATTGTCGAATTATCTTTGCAAAAGATCTGTTTGTTTCACAAGCGTCGATGACAGGTGAATCTATTCCTGTAGAAAAGTTTGCTGATCAAAAGGATCACACCCTGCAAAATGCTTTGGAACTGGAAAATATTGTTTTTATGGGAACCAATATTGTGTCTGGTTCTGCAAAAGCGGTGGTGGTGAATACTGGGACACAGACCTATTTTGGAGCATTGGCACACCGTGTATCCCATGCAGATCGTGCGACGACCTCATTTCAAATGGGGGTAAATAAAGTCAGTTGGTTATTGATTCGATTTATGTTGATCATGGCGCCAGTTGTATTATTTATCAATGGCTTTACTAAAGGCGATTGGAGTGAAGCTTTGCTGTTTGCTTTGTCTGTAGCTGTGGGTTTAACACCTGAAATGTTACCGATGATCGTGACCTCAACATTGGCCAAAGGTGCAGTATTTTTATCTCGTAAAAAAGTTATCGTTAAACGTTTAGATGCGATTCAAAATTTTGGTGCAATGGATGTTTTATGTACAGATAAAACAGGCACATTGACCGAGGATAAAATTTGTTTATCACAACATGTCGATGTAAATGGCAAGACATCACAACGTGTACTGGTACAGGCTTACTTAAATAGCTATTACCAAAGAGGGCTTAAAAACTTACTGGATGCTGCAATTTTGGACCATGCTGCACAAGACTTGCAGGATCTAAATTTTAAATTTAAAAAGCTTGATGAAGTGCCGTTTGATTTTGTGCGTCGACGTATGTCAGTGGTAGTCAAAACCTTACAGGGTAACGCACGCATCATCACTAAAGGTGCGGCAGAGGAAATGTTGAAAGTCTGTTCGCATGTAGAGATAAATGACAAGATTGAGCTATTAACACCAGACCATCTTGAGGCGATTCAAGAAAAAATACGCCAATTTAATCTTGAGGGTTTACGTGTTATTGCCATCGCGTATCGAGATT
Source organism: Acinetobacter sp. GW821-FHT01E09 (assembly GCF_059422385.1). Classification (NCBI taxonomy): domain Bacteria; kingdom Pseudomonadati; phylum Pseudomonadota; class Gammaproteobacteria; order Moraxellales; family Moraxellaceae; genus Acinetobacter; species Acinetobacter sp. GW821-FHT01E09. The sequence goes on along the minus strand of NZ_JBWKWU010000001.1, from coordinate 2,683,790 downwards.
TTAGTGGTAGATCAGATGACTTTTCTGTCGCAGATGAAAGTAATTTGATTTTAACTGGATATCTGACTTTCTTGGATCCACCTAAAAAGTCTGCCGCACCTGCTTTAGCTCAATTGGCAGCGCATGGCGTCAATGTCAAAGTGCTTACCGGTGATAATGAGTTTGTTACGCAAAAGGTCTGCAAAGAACTTGGTCTGGACTGTGAACATGTTCTTTTAGGTGGGCATGTTGAGAATATGACTGATGAAGAACTAAAATTTGCCGTTGAATATACACAGGTATTTGCCAAGTTAAGTCCTGTTCACAAAGAACGTATTGTGATGCAGCTGAAAGAGAATGGACATGTGGTTGGATTCCTAGGCGATGGAATCAATGATGCGGCTGCGATACGCAGTGCTGATATTGGAATTTCGGTTGATACAGCAGTGGATATAGCCAAAGAGTCAGCAGATTTAATTTTACTTGAAAAAAGTTTAATGGTGCTTGAAGAAGGCGTGCTAGAGGGACGACGTACATTTGCCAATATGCTGAAATATATCAAAATGACGGCAAGTTCAAATTTTGGTAATGTTTTTTCGGTATTAGTAGCTAGTGCTTTTATTCCGTTTTTACCAATGCTACCGATTCATTTGCTGGTACAGAATTTACTTTATGATGTATCACAAATCGCCATTCCATTTGACAATGTTGATGATGAGTTGATTGAAAAACCGCAAAGCTGGAAACCAAATGAAATTGGCCGTTTTATGATTTTCTTTGGGCCACTCAGTTCGATCTTTGACATTTTGACCTTTGCTCTCATGTGGTTTGTATTTCATGCAAATTCACCAGAACAGCAAACCTTGTTTCAGTCAGGTTGGTTTGTCGTAGGATTATTAACACAAACGATTATTGTGCATATGATTCGTACAGAAAAAATACCATTTATTCAAAGTCGTGCAGCAATGCCTTTGATGGTCATGACCTTGGTCATTGTGGCTGCTGGTATTTTCTTACCAATGGGGCCTTTTGCTGAGTACTTAAAATTACAAGCTTTACCATTAACTTATTTCTTATTTTTACCTTTCATCTTGCTTGGCTACATGCTGGTTGTGCAACTGATGAAAAAAATTTACATCCGTCGTTACGGGTGGTAATGGAGAACTCCAATGCAACTCCAATTCATGCAACATCTAGAATTAGCGAATATGCTAGATACCTTGATTAGTTTACTTGGCGCTTTTATTTTAGGGGGATTGATCGGGTTTGAGCGACAGTATAGACAGCGTACAGCAGGTTTAAGAACCAATGTATTAGTCGCACTTGGCGCTGCTATATTTGTTGATATTGCCAATAACTTAACAGGTGCTGATGGTTCAGTACGGGTGATTGCTTATGTGGTTTCTGGCATTGGATTTCTTGGCGCAGGGGTAATCATGCGCCAAGAAGGGAATATTCAAGGGCTCAATACTGCTGCAACCTTGTGGTGTTCTGCTGCTGTCGGTGCTGCGGCAGGTTGTGACCGTTTGGTGGAAGCAATATTAGCGACGATATTTATTTTGGCAGCCAATACTTTATTACGTCCTATTGGGCATATTATTGATCGTAAGCCGTTAAATGTTGATTCGGAAATGCAACATGAAATTTATGTGGTTTGTCAAAAAGAGCACAGTAAATATGTCATGGATGAGCTTAATAAAGCTTTAAAGCGTTATCATTTTCCTGCTAAAGATTTTGATGTAGAACCGTTTGGTGAGCAAGATGTGGAAATTAAGGCGATTTTGATTGCGAACTCCGTTGAGGAAAAAGAAATTCAGCCGATTATTGAAATGTTAAATCAAATGCCTGAAGTGAGTCAGGCTTTTTGGGATCAAAATACCTTGGCTTAAAATGATGTTTTATTTTTATGCTATCGGTTTTAAGCTATTTTGAGCGTCGATTTTTAGCTTTAGCCTTAAAGCATATAGTCTTGCAAAGCATCTCGCATTTTTTGTGGAATCGGGGTGCTTTTCTTTGTCTCACGCTCAACAAATACATGCACAAATTGACCTTGCGCTGAAGCTTCAGTTTTACCCTGTTTGAAAATAGCCAGGTCATAGCTCAGTGATGAATTACCAATTTTTGCAATGGCGACCCCAACCTCAATAATTTCTGGATAGGTGAGTTCTTCGAGAAAATGACATGAAGAATTTACCACCAAGCCAATGATGGGTGAATGGTGTATATCAAAGTCGGTTTTTTGGATCAGGAGCGCATTAGCCGCAGTATCAAAATAACTATAATAAGTCACATTATTCACATGACCATAAATATCGTTGTCTGCCCAACGTGTTTGGATAGGGAAGATAAAGGGATATTGGGTACGTAATTTTATTTCTGGCTTCATTTGGATTATTCATTCAAATAGATAAAAAATTAACAGCGCTTTTTCGTGATCAATCACCAAGTCAATGCTTTTCAAGATTTTATAAACAAGTAACTTTATAGATGAATTTTGCACTTGTTTACAAGTGTTTTAGTTAAACATTTATAATCGAGTGTATGCCATAAAAAAGCTCATTAAGTCTAACCTAATGAGCTTTTGCAATTTAGAACTGATTCAGTCCAAATTGATTAGAAACGATAACCAAGACCTAAATAAGTCACGATTGGTTTAATCTCAATGCTGCTTTGGCCTGAAATTAAAGTGGTTTGTCCAGCTGGTGTTGTACCATTAACATTTAATTTTGCTTTTGTTGTTAAATGCGCATATGAAACAGAAGCAGTTGCATACCAATTTTTGTTGATATTGAAATCTGCACCAAGGATTGCAACAGGTGCAAACGCATCATCCACTTTAACTTTACCTAATTCTGGATTAAATCGACCAAGTAAAGGATTGGCTTTTAATGCATCATTGATTGCTGAATCAGTTTCAACATTTGAGAAATGTGCATACATCAAGCCTGCACCAACATAAGGACGGATCTTATTGTTGATTGAACCAAAGTGATAACGAGCAGAAAGGGTTGGTGTATAAGCATCTGTTGTTGCAGCTTTATCAAATTTATCTAAATTAATTACAGGAACACCGTGAACTTTAATGCTACCCTTACCAGCAAGTTCCATTTCAGGAGGAGCACCTAAAGTTAACTCAAGTGAAACATTGTCATTGACAAAATAATCAAGCATTAAGCCTGCTGTATCCGCATTTTGTACTTCAAAACCAGCATCAGGATTATTGGCTTGAATATTTGATAAAGGACCTAAACCATTACCAGTTTTACCATTTACGCCTTGTCCTTTACTTTGAGGCATAACATGTAACCAACCAGCAGAAACACCAAAAGTTTTACCATCTGAAGTTGCTGCGTGAGAAACGTTGCTTAATCCAAATGCTGCTAATGGCAGAATTGCTAATGTAAGTTTTTTCATAGAATCATTTTCCAATACTAGTTGTCTTAATTTTCCGATTAAGATCTGTCGCGATTTTAGAGTAATTATTTTAAAAATTAAATAAAAATTAAATAAAAACTAAATACTAGCTAGTCATAAAATAGTCATTTAATAGAGTAATATTTTGATAATTAATCATTTTTAAATAAATTTTTTAAAAAAACTTTAAGTTTGATTGATTAAAAAATATAACAAAACGAGGCAATAAGATGGTTTTTTTCATATTTTGAGAATAATCAAGTTTAATTTTAATGCTGTATTTTTACAAGATTATAAGTTTTGTTTAAAATTTAGGTCGATTTGATCTGATGCAGGCCGCATATTTCAAACACAAATTATAGGTCATATGATAGATATTTTGATACTTTTAAATAAAACACTCAGCGAGTATGTCTCAATTGTACTTCATGTTTATTCAAGATTTTTCATGAATCAAAAAATGATCATGTCGAGTGAGTCATATTGGTATTGAAAGTGCCTTCTCCCATTGGAAGAAGGCTAGGATGAGGGCGCTTTTATGTTGATTTATGCTTTTAAAAAGGACTTATGAAAGAAGTCTATTTAAAAGCGCATTCAATAAATCAGTGCACTATTAATGTTGATAAATTTTAATAAATCGCCTGATAAATTTTTAATGCATCTGCGTGGAGTAGAGGCCTTGGATTATTTTGTAAAAGACGGGTTTGCAGCATTGCATCGGATGCCAATCTATCCAGTTGCTGCTCGTGTACATTTAAATCGCGTAATTTCAAAGTCAAACCACTATGATCTAAGTGTCTCTGCATATGATCAATAAATAAGTCACATAAGCCTTCGGTACTGCCTTTACTATAAGGATCAAGCCATTGCATTAACTCTGCATAAAGTGCTTTTGCATCAGGCGCATTGAATTTTAACACTTCCAATAAAACCAAAGCGTTAGTATGCCCATGTGATAAATGAAAATGACCACCTAAGGGGTATGCTAAAGCGTGTACAGCACCTACAGGAGCGTTGGCAAAAGCCTGCCCTGCAAGCATAGAGCCAACCAGCATATTTTGACGAGCTGCTAAATTTGTACCATCCGCCAAGACCAATTTTAAATTTTTATTTAAAAGTTTGAGGGCTTGTTTAGCAAGCATGTCTGCATAAAAATTCTTTTTAATTTTAGAGGTATAGGCTTCAATAGCATGCACCATCGCATCTATGCCTGTTGCTGCTGTGATATGTGCAGGTAGGCCTGAGGTAAATGTTGCATCTAGAATTGCTACATCGGCATATAAAATGGGGGAAACGATACCTGTTTTGGTGGTTTCACCTGTAGTGACAATTGAAATGGGGGTGACTTCAGAGCCTGTGCCCGCTGTGGTTGGAATAAGAATTAAAGGAAGGCGAGGGCCTTTGACATTATTGACCCCATAGATTTCCTGAATACTTTGTGATTGCTTTGGATTTGCCAATATCGCGATGAGCTTAGCAACATCCATAGAGCTACCACCACCAAAGCCAATGACCACATCTACTTGATTGTCTTTGGCGAATTGAACTGCCGATAAAACAATCTGCACTGCTGGGTCTGCCTGTACATCGGCATAAATTTCATAGTCTAAATTGCATTGCACTAAAATTTTTAATAGCGGCAAATGCAGTGCGTGTTGAATCATGCCTGCATCTGTCACGATTAATGCTTTGTGGTATTGATTGCCTAATACTGTGCTGAGTTCTTGGATTGATCCTAAACCTGAAATAATATTGGCTACAGTTTGGAATTGAAAATGACTCATATGTATTATCCTTAATCTATCATCACAAATTAAACATTATTGTTTTAAGGTTCTATAGGATTCGCCTGCTAAATAACTTAACATAAGACTTTATAAAAGAAATGATCATTTGAGGTTGTTATGTCATCCAAAATGCCATACAAAGTTTTATGTGTGTGCTTAGGAAATATTTGTCGCTCACCCACAGCAGAGGTGGTTTTACGACACTATTGTGATGAAAAACGATTAAATGTAGTTGTGGATTCCGCTGGAACGAGCAATTATCATCCAAATAAATCACCCGATAGTCGCAGTCAAAAACATGCAATAAAAAGAGGCTATGATCTTTCTGGATTACGTGCTAGACAATTAAAAATACAAGACTTTTTAGAGTTTGATTTGATTCTTGCCATGGATCATCAGAATTTTGCGGATATACAGCATGTGTATAACCAAGCCAGCAGCCAATTTGGTCTTGCTCAAATCAAAGCTAAAATTGCTTTAATGAGTGAGCACGATCGCGTTTATCCACAACAGGCGCTTCCAGATCCTTATTATGGTGAAGCTGATGGATTTGAACGTGTGCTTGATCAGTGTGAATCAAGCAGTTTGGCTTGGGTACATGTGTTTCAACAACAGTTTTAATGCAAGTGATTGAAATATTTTTAGGAAATAAATTTAAGTTATGAATATTGAATCACAGGTTCAGCTCAAACCCTTTAATACATTGAGTTTGAACTCGATTGCATCACATTATGTCAAAATACAATCTATCGTAGATCTTCAACAAGCGTTGCAGTTTTCTAAAGCACACGATTTAAACGTTTTACTGCTTTCAGGGGGCAGCAATATGATGCTGCCTGAGCATATTCATGCGCTTGTAGTTGCTATAGATATACAATGTATTGAGTTTTTAAGTGAAGATGCCGAAAGTAAAACAATCAAAGTGGGTGCAGGGCAAGTTTGGCATGACTTTGTATTGTGGACGACAACGCAACAGCTTTATGGTTTACAGAACTTGGCTTTGATTCCGGGCTTAGTCGGCGCATCGCCTGTGCAAAATATTGGCGCGTATGGTGTTGAAGTCGGTGAATTTATTCAATCTGTAGAAGTCTACGATCGTCAATCAGCACAGACACTTTCAATTCAAGCACAAGATTGCCATTTTTCTTATCGACACAGTATTTTTAAAGGTGACCCAGATCGTTATGTGATTACCCATGTGATTTTTAAATTGCTTAAACATGCTGATTTAAAAGTAAATTATGGGGATTTAAAAGATGCAATGATGGATGATATGAGTGCTGAAAACTTACAAAAGCAAGTGATTCATATTCGTCAAAGTAAACTCCCAGACCCAAAAGAATATCCAAACGTGGGAAGTTTCTTTAAAAATCCGATTATTAAGCAACAAGAGTTTTCACAATTAATTGCAAAATTCCCTAATATTCCACATTATCCTCAAGCAGGGAATCACGTTAAAATTGCAGCGGGTTGGTTGATTGATCAATCAGGTTGGAAAGGTAAACAGCTTAATCAGGTGGGAATGTTTCATAAACAAGCTTTGGTATTGGTGAATTATGCCGATGCAACATTGACAGATGTACGCGCAACATATCAGGCAGTACAAAAAGATGTTTTTGAGAAGTTTGGTGTGCACTTAGAGCCTGAACCTGTGCTTTATAATGAACTAGGGTTAATCGAAAACCATTAAATTGAGTAAATATATGGTCAAACCGCATTGGATGGTCAGATTTCTACGAATAATTGCCATATTATTTGTATTATTCGGCTGTTTGGTCGTTTTTTGGTACACGCCATTTTATTCGACAATGATGGTTAAAATCCTGAATAGCATTGTTCCAGTTGAAGTGAATCAGGTGGCAGCAAAGAGCCAGCAAAATGCTGCGCTTTCGGAGGCTGAAAACTTAGAACCTGGTTCTGACTTATGGATTGCTCGACAAGCCTATCTTAAGCTGATGGATGAAGCGATTAAGAGTAAAAATGCTCAGGATTTAATGCTACTTCAGTTACGATATAAAGCCTTGCAAGAAAAAATTGCTGAAGATCAAAAAAATGATGATGAAGAACAAAACAAACCAGTAATTCCATTGGTGTCTGAACATGCTGCATCAGAGGTTGTTGAGAATCAATCGAACGATGTGGTTAAAAACTTATTGGATTTAAATAGTGAAGACAATAAGGCTTTAATGGATGAATATTTAACATTCTTAAAAAAACATAAAATTGATGAAAAATTACTTCAAGAAAATTCACATACATTGGCAAATGAATTGTCCAGTTCACAAGTACAAGAAGATCTTGAAAGTTTGCCTACCAAAACCAGTGAACAACCGAAGCCAATCAGTCAACCTTATGCAATTGTAGTCTTGGGCGGTGGTTTAACTTTAGATAAAAATCAAAAAGACATTATTGTGAATGACTATACCAAACTAAGACTTGAAACAACCTTAGCCTTAGAAGAGAAAGTTAAACTTCCTATTGTGCTGAGTGGTGTAGAAGCACCCTATATGCAAAAATGGTTATCTGAGCGCGGTGTTCAAGCAAAACTATTAGAAAATAGAAGCATGAACACCTGTGAAAATACACGCTTCAGCTCATTGCTTTTACAGAAGAAAGGTGGTGCACCTACAGTCTTATTAATTACCGATCGTTACCATATGCCAAGAACACGTCGTTTATTTGCATTAAATGGGATCGAAACAATTCCTGTCAATGCACCCATGCCAACTCAATTAACAGCATGGCAGCCTAGCAAACAAAATTATGATCATAGTCGTAGAGCCAATTATGAAACTTTAGCAACAATCCGAGATATGTTGTTTGGTTCGAGTGGCTGTAGAGAGGTGCCTTAATGGCAGATATTCCATTTTTAAATCCAACAATTCTAAAGCAACTTGACTTACCTATACCAAGTCGAGATACAACACCACAACTATTAGAAGCCTTAAACTTAAATCGTGAATATATTCCAAATAAAGAAATAAAATCTTATCAACGTCTTTATGGTTTTGATCAACTGGACTGTGTGCAATGGCAAGGTTTTATTGATATGCCGTTGTTTAAACTGCATGTGCAAGTATTTAAACCCAATATAGATAAAATAAAAGGCACTGTATGTTTGTTGCATGGCTATTTAGAACATAGTGGTATTTACCAACCGATTGTGAAAGAAATCCTTGAACAAGGGTTTAGTGTGATTACTTATGATTTACCAGGGCATGGGCTGAGTAATGGTTCGCCTGCAAATATTCAAAACTTTGACCATTATCAACAAGTGTTACATGCGGTCTATCAATATGTAAAAAATGCAGAGCAGCTTCCTAAGCCGTGGTTGGGAGTGGGGCAAAGTACAGGTGGTGCAATTTGGATGCATCATTTACTTGAGTATGCACAAAAACGTGAAAATCCAATTGTGGATCGGGTATTGCTGCTTTCACCATTGGTCCGACCTGCAAAAACAGCGTGGTGGCATAATTCTATTGGTTTAGGAATTATTCGCAGAATTAAAAGAGAAGTTCCTCGTCACTTTAAAAGAAATAATCACAATCCAGAGTTTTTAAGATTTGTACGCCTTAAAGACCCTTTGCAACCTCGAATGATGGGAATGGATTGGATTTTGGCAATGTCAAAGTGGATGCTGGAAATGGAAGCCTATCCAAAGTGCCGCATTCCGGTTTGGTTGGCACAAGGTGCACAAGATCAAACTGTAGACTGGAAATATAATATTGATTTTGTACGTCGACAATTTAGATTACAGACCTTATTGATTCTTGAAGAAGGCTCGCATCAATTGATTAATGAACGTGCTGATATACGTGCAGCATTAACAGGATTAATTCCTGCGTTTCTACATGCACAATCTTCTGGTGATTATTTTGAATAGATATAGGTTGCTTTTAAGCTGAATTTCTCAAAAATGCCTAAAAAATAGGTGAATTATGCGGTTTTTTGAATATTTAGATTAAAAAATAATCACACGATGCATTTTGTTGAAAATAGGGCTTGCGCTGGTTTAAAATCTGTATAGAATACGCAGCATCCCGACGCGATACAGCAAACGAACTTAGCTTAGAGGGTTAAGTTGTTAAATGTTTATTGCGTCTTATTTATCACTGACGAAGTGATAAATTAATCATTAAGAGAATATGAAGAACAACTTGTGTGGATTTTTACTGATTGATTGATCGAAATATTATCATTGATTGATTGGTTTAAATTACTCGAAGTTTATTTGAGAGAATTTGTCAGTACATTGATGAGCCAGAATTGTGACCTTAAGTCACTAATGATTTTTAACTGAAGAGTTTGATCATGGCTCAGATTGAACGCTGGCGGCAGGCTTAACACATGCAAGTCGAGCGGGGAAGGTTGCTTCGGTAACTGACCTAGCGGCGGACGGGTGAGTAATACTTAGGAATCTGCCTATTAATGGGGGACAACATCTCGAAAGGGATGCTAATACCGCATACGCCCTACGGGGGAAAGCAGGGGATCACTTGTGACCTTGCGTTAATAGATGAGCCTAAGTCGGATTAGCTAGTTGGTGGGGTAAAGGCCTACCAAGGCGACGATCTGTAGCGGGTCTGAGAGGATGATCCGCCACACTGGGACTGAGACACGGCCCAGACTCCTACGGGAGGCAGCAGTGGGGAATATTGGACAATGGGGGGAACCCTGATCCAGCCATGCCGCGTGTGTGAAGAAGGCCTTATGGTTGTAAAGCACTTTAAGCGAGGAGGAGGCTCTTCTAGTTAATACCTAGGATGAGTGGACGTTACTCGCAGAATAAGCACCGGCTAACTCTGTGCCAGCAGCCGCGGTAATACAGAGGGTGCGAGCGTTAATCGGATTTACTGGGCGTAAAGCGTGCGTAGGCGGCTTTTTAAGTCGGATGTGAAATCCCCGAGCTTAACTTGGGAATTGCATTCGATACTGGGAAGCTAGAGTATGGGAGAGGATGGTAGAATTCCAGGTGTAGCGGTGAAATGCGTAGAGATCTGGAGGAATACCGATGGCGAAGGCAGCCATCTGGCCTAATACTGACGCTGAGGTACGAAAGCATGGGGAGCAAACAGGATTAGATACCCTGGTAGTCCATGCCGTAAACGATGTCTACTAGCCGTTGGGGCCTTTGAGGCTTTAGTGGCGCAGCTAACGCGATAAGTAGACCGCCTGGGGAGTACGGTCGCAAGACTAAAACTCAAATGAATTGACGGGGGCCCGCACAAGCGGTGGAGCATGTGGTTTAATTCGATGCAACGCGAAGAACCTTACCTGGTCTTGACATAGTAAGAACTTTCCAGAGATGGATTGGTGCCTTCGGGAACTTACATACAGGTGCTGCATGGCTGTCGTCAGCTCGTGTCGTGAGATGTTGGGTTAAGTCCCGCAACGAGCGCAACCCTTTTCCTTATTTGCCAGCACTTCGGGTGGGAACTTTAAGGATACTGCCAGTGACAAACTGGAGGAAGGCGGGGACGACGTCAAGTCATCATGGCCCTTACGACCAGGGCTACACACGTGCTACAATGGTCGGTACAAAGGGTTGCTACCTAGCGATAGGATGCTAATCTCAAAAAGCCGATCGTAGTCCGGATTGGAGTCTGCAACTCGACTCCATGAAGTCGGAATCGCTAGTAATCGCGGATCAGAATGCCGCGGTGAATACGTTCCCGGGCCTTGTACACACCGCCCGTCACACCATGGGAGTTTGTTGCACCAGAAGTAGGTAGTCTAACCGTAAGGAGGACGCTTACCACGGTGTGGCCGATGACTGGGGTGAAGTCGTAACAAGGTAGCCGTAGGGGAACCTGCGGCTGGATCACCTCCTTAACGAAAGATTGACGATTGGTAAGAATCCACAACAAGTTGTTCTTCATTGATGTATCTGAGGGTCTGTAGCTCAGTTGGTTAGAGCACACGCTTGATAAGCGTGGGGTCACAAGTTCAAGTCTTGTCAGACCCACCAAGTCTACTGAACACAGAAGAGCAGATATATTAAGATCTTAAGCTGGGGACTTAGCTTAGTTGGTAGAGCGCCTGCTTTGCACGCAGGAGGTCAACGGTTCGACTCCGTTAGTCTCCACCACTATATAAAGACTAAGTGATTACAGAACTTAGTAAGCCGATAGCTTATTAAGTTCTGTGATTTATCACAGTTAACTACTCGCTGACGAGGCGGTAGTGAATCATTAACAGAATATATTTGAGTTGAAATAATTGTTTAAACTCGTTTTAGTTGATGTTAGCAAGTAATTGTTAATGTTGAGTGAAATGAGCACTAGCGATAAAACTGAATCAAGCGTTTTGGTATATGAATTAAATTGAAGCTGTATGGTGATTAAGTTCACAGGCAACAAATAGAAGTGATTAAGTTCACATTGTTGATCCTCCTTGTAGGGATTAACGACTGTTTGGGGTTGTATAGTCAAGTAATTAAGTGCATGTGGTGGATGCCTTGGCAGTCAGAGGCGATGAAAGACGTAATAGCCTGCGATAAGCTTCGGGGAGGCGGCAAATATCCTGTGATCCGGAGATTTCTGAATGGGGAAACCCACTTACCATAAGGTAGGTATCGCATGATGAATACATAGTCATGCGAGGCGAACGAGGGGAAGTGAAACATCTCAGTACCCTTAGGAAAAGAAATCAATTGAGATTCCCTCAGTAGCGGCGAGCGAACGGGGATCAGCCCATTAAGTTATATGTGTTTTAGCGGAAAGCTCTGGGAAGTGCTACCGTAGAGGGTGATAGTCCCGTACACGAAAGGGCACATATAATGATGACGAGTAGGGCGAGGCACGTGAAACCTTGTCTGAATATGGGGGGACCATCCTCCAAGGCTAAATACTCCTGACTGACCGATAGTGAACCAGTACCGTGAGGGAAAGGCGAAAAGAACCCCTGTGAGGGGAGTGAAATAGATCCTGAAACCGCATGCATACAAGCAGTGGGAGCCAACTTGTTTGGTGACTGCGTACCTTTTGTATAATGGGTCAGCGACTTATATTCAGTAGCAAGGTTAACCGCATAGGGGAGCCGTAGAGAAATCGAGTCTTAATAGGGCGTTTAGTTGCTGGGTATAGACCCGAAACCGGGTGATCTATCCATGAGCAGGTTGAAGGTTGGGTAACACTAACTGGAGGACCGAACCCACTGTCGTTGAAAAGCCAGGGGATGACTTGTGGATAGGGGTGAAAGGCTAATCAAACTCGGTGATAGCTGGTTCTCCCCGAAAGCTATTTAGGTAGCGCCTCGGACGAATACCATAGGGGGTAGAGCACTGTTTCGGCTAGGGGGTCATCCCGACTTACCAAACCGATGCAAACTCCGAATACCTATGAGTACTATCCGGGAGACAGACTGCGGGTGCTAACGTCCGTAGTCAAGAGGAAAACAATCCAGACCGCCAGCTAAGGCCCCCAAATTATAGTTAAGTGGGAAACGATGTGGGAAGGCATAGACAGCTAGGAGGTTGGCTTAGAAGCAGCCACCCTTTAAAGAAAGCGTAATAGCTCACTAGTCGAGTCGGCCTGCGCGGAAGATGTAACGGGGCTAAAACTATATGCCGAAGCTGCGGATGTATACTATGTATACGTGGTAGGGGAGCGTTCTGTAAGCCGATGAAGGTGTATTGAGAAGTATGCTGGAGGTATCAGAAGTGCGAATGCTGACGTGAGTAACGACAAAACGGGTGAAAAACCCGTTCGCTGAAAGACCAAGGGTTCCAGTCCAACGTTAATCGGGGCTGGGTGAGTCGACCCCTAAGGCGAGGCCGAGAGGCGTAGTCGATGGGAAATTGGTTAATATTCCAATACTTCTGTGTAATGCGATGAGAGGACGGAGAAAGTTAAGTCAGCCTGGCGTTGGTTGTCCAGGTGAAAGGCAGTAGGCATGCATCTTAGGCAAATCCGGGGTGCTCTATGCTGAGAGCTGATAGCAAGCTAGTTTACTAGCGAAGTGGCTGATACTATGCTTCCAGGAAAAGTCTCTAAGCTTCAGTTACACAGGAATCGTACCCTAAACCGACACAGGTGGTCAGGTCGAGTAGACCAAAGCGCTTGAGAGAACTCTGCTGAAGGAACTAGGCAAAATGGTACCGTAACTTCGGGAGAAGGTACGCTGCTGACGGTGATAGGACTTGCTCCTTGAGCTATTGGCAGCCACAGAAACCAGGCCCCTGCAACTGTTTATTAAAAACATAGCACTCTGCAAACACGAAAGTGGACGTATAGGGTGTGATGCCTGCCCGGTGCTGGAAGGTTAATTGATGGGGTTAGCGTAAGCGAAGCTCTTGATCGAAGCCCCAGTAAACGGCGGCCGTAACTATAACGGTCCTAAGGTAGCGAAATTCCTTGTCGGGTAAGTTCCGACCTGCACGAATGGCATAATGATGGGGGCGCTGTCTCCAGCAGAGGCTCAGTGAAATCGAAATCGCCGTGAAGATGCGGTGTACCCGCGGCTAGACGGAAAGACCCCGTGAACCTTTACTGCAGCTTGACATTGAACTTTGATCTTACTTGTGTAGGATAGGTGGGAGGCTTTGAAGTAGTGACGCCAGTTGCTATGGAGCCATCCTTGAAATACCACCCTGGTAATATTGAGGTTCTAACTCTGTCCCGTTATCCGGGACGAGGACCATGTCTGGTGGGTAGTTTGACTGGGGCGGTCTCCTCCTAAAGAGTAACGGAGGAGTACGAAGGTGCGCTCAGCGTGGTCGGAAATCACGCGTAGAGTATAAAGGCAAAAGCGCGCTTAACTGCGAGACCCACAAGTCGAGCAGGTACGAAAGTAGGTCTTAGTGATCCGGTGGTTCTGTATGGAAGGGCCATCGCTCAACGGATAAAAGGTACTCTGGGGATAACAGGCTGATACCGCCCAAGAGTTCATATCGACGGCGGTGTTTGGCACCTCGATGTCGGCTCATCTCATCCTGGGGCTGAAGCAGGTCCCAAGGGTATGGCTGTTCGCCATTTAAAGAGGTACGCGAGCTGGGTTTAGAACGTCGTGAGACAGTTCGGTCCCTATCTACCGTGGGCGTTGGAAATTTGAGAGGATCTGCTCCTAGTACGAGAGGACCAGAGTGGACGAACCTCTGGTGTACCGGTTGTGACGCCAGTCGCATCGCCGGGTAGCTATGTTCGGAAGGGATAACCGCTGAAAGCATCTAAGCGGGAAGCCTACCTCAAGATAAGATTTCCCTAGGACTTTATGTCCTCTAAAGAGCCGTTGAAGACTACGACGTTGATAGGTTGGATGTGGAAGTGCGGTGACGCATGAAGCTGACCAATACTAATTGCTCGTGAGGCTTGACTATACAACACCCAAGCAGTTGTATATGAAGCATCATTTGATTCATAAAAGATCAAACATACTTGATTTAGTTGTAAAGCTAGTTAAACTATTCAACTCAAATGTTCTGTTAAACTCATTTGGTACGAAGTAAGGCATTTAAATAAGACCCGAACAAGTCCATAACAGTTTGCTGGCGACAATAGCAAGAGTGAACCACCTGATCCCTTCCCGAACTCAGAAGTGAAACCTCTTAGCGCTGATGGTAGTGTGGGGTTACCCATGTGAGAGTAAGTCATCGCCAGCTTTTAAATCTAAAACACCCCGGTCTCTAACGAGAGCGGGGTGTTTTTTTATGCGCGGAGAAAAATAATAAATAGTAAGAATAAGATGTAAATTTTGTTGTTTTACTTCCTCATCAAAATATTGCAAAGTAGGATAGAGTTAAGACTAACTATAGTTACTGGTTGCTTAGGCAGAATAGAAAGAAGAATGACATTTAACGGAAATAGATAAAATGCACTGCTTTAAAACCTATCTATCCTCCAACGTATTCCCTTATTTTTATGAAATTTCCTTTCCTTCCGCATAATTTGAAAAATGAAAGCATCAACTGAATAAATTTATGCAATATACAGTGAAACGAATTGAGCTTAAAATCCATTTTTATTTCTGTTAGGTGTTTTTATGCAATGGGTTGTCGCTGAAACATATTCATTTCCTTACGAGGCTCAGATTGCCAAAACGCAATTAGAAGCAGCAGAAATTCCAGCACGTATTGAAAATGAACATACTATTAATATGGATTGGCTTTACTCCAATGCTTTGGGTGGTGTGCGACTGTTAGTTCCTGAAAGCTATGCAGAGGAGGCTAAAGCATTACTTGCCCAAGATTTTAGCCAAGAATTAGAACAACAGTTTGGAGCAGGTGAAAGTTGCCCTCATTGTGGTAGTAGTGATATACAGCCATATACCGAAGGAAAACGTCCCGCTTATTTGGTTTTTCTATTGCTTGGTTTTCCGCTCTTTTTTTATAAAAATGGAACGAAGTGTAAACAGTGCCAACATTTTTGGAGTTAGTACTCTATTGGAAAATCGGCAAGATATTTTAAATAAGCAAACTTTAGATCAAATAAATTACTTACTAGAAAATATCGTAAAATTTGATTAACAAAAACAACGCATCATTCAACAGGATTTTGAAGTTGAAGGAATAGTCAAAGACTATGTGGATTTTCATATTAAAGAATTAGGTGATGATTGCTTAGAAAAAATTGGGATTTCTAATCCATCCACTGATTGTGGTCAAAATAGATCATCAAGGTCTTTTAGATCATCTAAGTATCTAAGTTGGGAAAGTTGAAATATAGAGCTAAATCTAACATGTTCATATTTTGCTAAAATGAAACAAAGGCTAAGCTTTAAGCTTGATATATTCTGTGTTGAGTTTATATGCTTATTTGCACAAGTATAAGTAATTAATATTTGCTGAAAGCTGAATCGTACAATTTACAATTAATGGATCAACATGGATAGAAATACTCCCATTTATGTTTCTTTAACAGGTACAAATAGCCATCAGATAAAAATTCCAGCTGGGCAAGGAAGCTTCTCAATTGGTCGAATCGGCATGGACAAGAAAAAGTTTGATGTTCTTGTTGAAGAAAATGCTGTAATCAATTGGGATGCTTTTAATACTTTTTATACGCCAAATGGTCAACAAAATGCGCATTTGCATCCTTATGGAGATTGGCCAAGATTTTTTTATTATTGGGGAAATGATCAGGGGTTTATTGAATGGTCGAAGAAAAGAGTAATAGAAGATTTTTCTTGGCGACCTACGCAAGCGATTTGTCTAGATTTAAGTCATGCTCAAATTCATAACTTTTCAATCAAAGCAGATCAATATCCAATCACATTAGTTTTAAATCATGCTGATGATGAGAATAAGAAGGGGTTATATTCGCTTCATTTGGCTGGTCATATTGAGCAATTTGAAATTATTACCACAGCAGCATATCCCCATTTGAGAATAGAACCAACGACAAACAAAGATCCAATGGTATCGGCATACCATCTTCCTGTTATGAAAAATTTAGCGGCAATAACTTCGTTAGATTTAACTGTTAAACCTTTAGGTCAAGCTTTTGATTGTGAAAGCTTATTACAGTTTCCTAATTTAAAAAATCTAAACTTAACTGGGAATATAATCAATACAGCAAGTTTAAAGCAACTTCAGCAACTTGAACGTATTGGAATACGCTATGCCGTAAATTTGGAAGGCTTTCCAGCTTTAAATACTTGGGAAAACTTAAGGTCCTTCATTGGATGGAATATTGATGAAAAAACAGGGAAAAGGTTAAATGCTGAATTAAAGCATTTAGTTAAAGAAAAACAATTGGATTATTCGTCGGTGTCTAAACTGAGGAGTTCAATATGGTTTACCACTGAATATGGAATTCCATTTGAAAACTGGGAAAGCAATAATGCAAAAATTGCGATCAAAGCATATAAATCTGCTTTAAAAGAAATCTCCAAGGCGAAGACAAAACAAGATGTGAAAGGTGCAATTATTGAACTTGTTGAGATAATTAATACATTGCCCAATATTGAAACTGTTGAAAGAGAAGATACTGGTCTTGCTGTACTGCAACTGGTTGAAGCTTCAACATTCGATATAGATCAAGAAACAGTGAATGCTTGGTTTGATGAAATACGAGATTTTTAAAATATTCTGTTGTTAAGTAAAAAACGGCAAGATTTCTTGCCATTTTTTAAATTAAGATTAGAAGCTATATCCCGTAACTTACGATCGCCACGACGATTTTTCTGTCGTTGCAAAAATATATTCAGCTTTTAGTTGGATCGGTGTAGAAAGAATTGCATATGCAGAGAACTCCATTGAATTATCCGTGCCAGACTATTTAATCAATCCACTTCAGTATGCCCAAAAGGCGGATTTGGTTGCACTTGGTGGATAATGTTATGTTAGTAAAGGCTTAAAATTAGGCAGTAAAATAAATGATAAAACAGCAAGAAAAACTGAGTCCATTGCAAATTGAAAACCTATTAAAAACCTTAGCACAGCGTTTTCAGCAGCATACAGAACGACATGCACAAATGAGCTGGGATTTTGTCCAAAAACAACTTTTGCTTTGTCCTGAAAAGTTATGGGCTTTACAACAAATGGAAATGACTGGCGGCGAGCCAGATGTGGTTGTTTTACCGAATACAGAAGGTGTGTATTTTTTTGATTGTGCAATTGAGTCGCCAAAAGGAAGGCGTAGTCTGTGTTATGACCGAGAGGCATTACTCAGTCGCAAGGATCATCCTCCTGAAGATACGGTGATCGACTGGGTAAATAAGCATGCCTTAGCACTAATGACGGAACAACAGTATTATGCTCTACAGCAAATATTCAAATTTGACTTAAAAACATCTAGCTGGGTCGAAACACCAACGATATTACGTCAGCAAGGTGGGGCGATCTTTTGTGATCAGCGTTATGGGCGTACATTTACCTATCATAATGGTGCTGCCTCATATTATGCGAGTCGTGGGTTTCGAACCTATATCAAACTTTAATTGTTAAAAATTGACAGCGTGAAATCCTAAGATTCTGTCGAGCTTGTTTGTATTTTTGGTGTTTAGATATAACTCTTGTTATATCCTACATACTGATATTTAAATTAATGATTTTCAGTTTTGGTTTGGGGAGCTGTATGCCTATCCAACGATGAAATTCATGTTGCTAAATGATAGATCTGTCATGGATGATGAAACGATACGTGCGTTATTTATAAGAGCGCTAAATTTATATGATGGTTACTCAGCTAATGAATATGTATTTTATAAAATGAGCTTTTGAATTATTGAGTCGAAAAAAACGGCAAGATCACTTGCCGTTTTTTATTAAAGGTTCGGATTAGAAGTTATATTCCATACCTAAACCAATAACAGTTTTCTTTTTCTCTGGTGTAGATGTAGTTGACCAATCACGCTTTTGTTGACCAACAACACCGTAGAAGCGAGCTTGCTTGTTGATGTTGTAATCCGCGCCAATCCCGTAAAGGTCTTGTTTACGATCATCACGGCCATATAGTTCTGTCGTTGCAGAAATATATTCAGCTTTTAGCTTAATCGGTGTAGAAGGAATTGCATATGCAGCAGTGATGCCATAAGCATTTTCTTTCAAGCCTTTGAACGATGTTACTGTAGTACCAGAAGTGGTTGCAACAGTATCATCAGACGGTTTAGCAGTTTGCCATAATGCACCAAATACTAAGCCATCAAGACCCGCAGGTTTCAAGTCTACAGAACCTGTAACACGGATTGCGTCAGAGTAGATTGTGTTACTACCTAATTCAGAGTTATATGCATTATATTTAGATGCAACACCGAAGTTACCTGCAACAGCAGCAGCAAAACCGTAGTCTTTGTTGTCATAAGTAAGTGATGTAGAGATACCATCACCGAAACTATCACGGCTACCTTTTTGACCTTTAGCATCATTTTTTAAAGCAGATGATTCTTCACCTTGCTGAAACATGATGTTGAAAGCTAAACCAGCCAATAATTTTTTATCAGTTTCAAAACCGATCACGTTTTTTAAACGATCTTCACCAACTAAAATCGCAGTCATATCGAGTTCGTTGTGATCGTTGAAGATATCTTGGTTGTTGCCAGCAGCATTTTTGAAATATGAATCAAACTGACCAACTTTTAACGTTGCAATACCGTCTGATTTAATCCCCACGAAACGGTTACGGTTAGTGAAAGCATCGCCATCACCATCAGCACTGATTTGCCATTCTGCCAAGTAAACAGCAGACAATTTATCTGTTAATTTCTCTTCGCCTTTAACACCAATACGAGAAGCGTTAGAGTTTACTTTAGTTACGCTTTCGTCTTTAAAGCCATTCTTATCAATTTGATCTAAAGTTACGTTGAATTTACCATACAATGTTGGCGCTGCTTGAGCTGCGCTTATGCTAAGGGTGGCGATTGCTGCAGCGAGTAGCACTTTTTTCATTGAGATTTCTCCAAAACATGTTCAATGGGTTTGCAGTTACTTTTTTTATTCAGTAAGTGTGGGTTTGTGCACTACTTACTAACTTGCATGCAGTATCTGTAAACTTTGTTACATATCAGTGAAGAAAAAATGACAATTTAATGACGTGAATTTAACATTTGTGTAATTTAAATAAAAAATGAGGCTTGATTAGCCCCATTGATTCTAAAAAGGTTTTTAATTAAGCCAGTGCAGCTTTAATTTTTTCAGCAAACCCTTTAATTTTTTCCTGATCACCCATTTGAATAGCATGACGACCTAATTCATGCACCGAGCTCGGAATCAAATGAAAGTGTACATGAGGTACAGTTTGTCCAGCAGCAGCTCCAGAAAGTTGCATCAATACAATACCTTGAGCATCCAAAGCTGTTTCAATTGCTTGCGCTATTTTTTGCACAATCTTGATTGTATAAGCTGCAATTTCAGGATCTAAGTCGAGCAATGTCACTGCTGGCGTCTTCGGAATAATCAGGGTATGCCCATCGGCTTGCGGCATGATATCCATAAATGCAAGCACATGATCATCTTCATAAACTTTAATTGCAGGAAGTTCACCACGTAAAATTCGTGCAAATATATTCTGATCATCATAAGCCATGTTTATTTCCTTGAAGGTGTGAATGTGATTATTTACAGTTCAATTCTTTCTGACGTTCCTTGATAGAGTCAAGTTTTTGCTGCTCTTTTTCAGAAAATTTAGGCTTACTTGTATAACAATTGTCATTATTATATTTTGCTTTTGCTTCAGGATCTTTAAAACAGAACCCTTTTGATGCATAAATGACATTGTAATCATCTTGCAATTTTTTACATTCTTGGGTGTTATCAGCAAAAGCGTGACTAGCGACTAAAATAGATAAACTAGAAAGTGTAGCAATTACATATTTATTCATGATACGACCTCGAAATTGACATATTTACATGTCACTTAATGTGATTATAAGGTTTAGTTGTGATTATTCAATGACGAAAAATTAATCTAATGTAATTTTGCTCCATGATTCATACATTTTTACCGCGGTAGAAAAATCGCTATCAGGCTCTGAAAGGCTATTGGCTGCGGTAATTAAGCTTTGTGTTAAACCAAGAATTGGTGCTGATAATCTTGCATCACGAACTAAATCAATGGCAATACCTGTATCTTTTGCCAATAAGGGTAAAGCAAAGGTCAGTGGAAAACTGCGATTGAGGATACGTTGCGGTAGTGCAGTTTCAGTCACACCACTTTTACCACTGGATGCATTGATACAATCAAGCGCTTCATTTAAATCTACCCCATGTGCTTTCAGCGTGGTAAATCCTTCAGCGGCCGCACATAAATGAACCGCCATCATCATATTATTTACAGCTTTTACTGCAAAGCCTGCACCTGAGTCACCGACACGTTTAATTAATTTACCCATCGCCTGCATTGCAGGTAGGGCAATTTGAAACGCTTCTGCCGCACCGCCAACCATAAAGGTCAGTGTTGCATTTTCAGCGCCAATGGTTTGACCACT
Organism: Acinetobacter sp. GW821-FHT01E09; assembly: GCF_059422385.1. Lineage (NCBI taxonomy): Bacteria > Pseudomonadati > Pseudomonadota > Gammaproteobacteria > Moraxellales > Moraxellaceae > Acinetobacter > Acinetobacter sp. GW821-FHT01E09. Next base: position 2,662,749 of record NZ_JBWKWU010000001.1, on the reverse strand, counting down.
TACAGGGGCATCTAAGAAGTGAATATTATTTTTGAGCAGATACTCAGATTGTTTACGCGCAGCATCAGGTACACCACTGGTACAGTCGACCCAAATCGCGCCATTTTTGATCTTTAAATCTTGGATTAAATCATCGATATCTTGGCTAGTCGGTAAACATGAAAAAATAATATCAGCTTGCACCGCTTGATCGAGTTCGACAGCTTGAGTACCAAACTCAGTTGCATGTTGCTTGGCCTTTGCAAAATTTCGATTCCACACATATACGGTATCAAAATGTTTGGGTAAATGTGCTGCCATACGATAGCCCATTGCGCCTAAACCAATAAATGCAACTGTAGTCTTCATATCTATCTCTTAAATTTTTGTCGATCTTTGTTCTAACCATCTGGACAGTGTAGGCCAAAATTCATCCGCACTTTTTTGACTAGACATTAGCCCTAAATGTCCCCCAGGAATAAGAGTAAACGTGACATCACTACTCTTTGTCAATTCGCTTAAAGGCTTAACTGCATCTGCGGTGACCATTTGATCATTTTTTCCAGCCCCAATCATCAATGAACAGTCGATATTGCGAAGTTCAATTTTATGGTTACTGAGCTGAATTGCCCCATTTTTCAGTGGATTTTGCAGCCAAACATTAAATAACATATCTTGATTGACACCACCGGGGTAATCCACCATGTGATTTAAAAAATTTCCAAGAGTAGCGTGTTCATGCAACAGCTCCTTGTCGTCTAAATTTAGCAACAATTGTTTATGACCCTCATACCAACCCTTTGGATCTAAAATCTTAAAACCAATGGCATTGAGTAAGCCCGGGGTATGGATCAGTTTTTTCGGTAAACCACCTTTATATAAAGTATCTTTCAGTTTTTGATTCTTTATAATCAGATTATTTATTTTTTGATAAAGTTTACCGATGCCACCCGATGCATAGCTGTCAATTGGGCTGGCTAGGATAATTAAGTTTTTAACATAATTAGGTTGGCGTAATGCTGTGTAAAGTAATACAAAAATACCGGCCATGCTCCAGCCATGTAATGAGATTTGCTCACTTTGAGCATGCTCTCGGATTTTATTAATGCAGAGTGGTATAGCTTCATCAATAAAGTATAAAAAGTTTAAGTTGCGATCCTGATAACTGAGTTTCCCCCAGTCCAATAAATACACATCATAGCCTTGTTCGGTAAAATATTTAACGAGTGAACGATAAGGGTAGAGGTCATAAATTGCCATATTGATCGACAATGGTGCTGTAAAAACCAAAGGTTCCTTAAATTTTTTTTCAGCAGCTGCGTAGTAACGCACTTTGGTTTGATGATGCTCCGCAATAATTTCATAAGGGGTACTTTGAGATAAAACCAATGACTTACCATTGAAGATACGTGTGGTTAGATTCTTCAATTTGGATTTGCGCTGTTGGAACTTAGCTGATACTTGTGTCATAAGCGGTGTTTGTCTCATTTTTATGCAGATTTAAGCGAAGTGTATGTGATAATTTACGATTTTACCTTGACCTTAAATACATAGGGCGCTCAAAATGTTGGCAATATTTTACAAAGGCAGTTTTTGGACTGAGTAGTTGAAATGAGCCAGCACGACGACATTGAATACCAACTTGATACTTTAGCGATTCGTACAGGTCATACACGCAGTTTTGAAGGTGAACATAGTGAGCCAATTTTCCTCACTTCGTCATTTGTGTATGAAAATGCAGCGGAAGCAGCAGCAAAATTCTCTGGTGCTGAACCAGGTAATATTTATTCACGTTTTACCAATCCAACTGTAGCAATGTTTGAAACGCGTTTAGCTGCACTAGAAGGTGGTGAACGTGCTGTGGCAACAAGTTCAGGTATGGCTGCAATTATGGCAGTTGCAATGTCGTTCTTAAAGGCAGGCGATCATGTGATTTGTTCACGTGCTGTTTTTGGTTCTACAGTTTCATTATTTGAAAAATATGTCGCTAAATTTAATGTCGCAGTGACTTTTGTTGATTTAACTGATTTAACCGCTTGGCAAGACGCGGTTCGTCCTGAAACCCAATTACTGTTTGTTGAGTCACCATCAAATCCCTTGGCTGAAGTCGCAGATATTCAAGCATTATCAGATTTAGCACATGCAAATGATGCTTTATTGGCGATTGATAATAGTTTTTGCACACCAATTTTACAGCGTCCATTGCAATTTGGCGCAGATTTAGTGATTTACTCTGCCACCAAATATCTAGATGGACAAGGTCGTGCATTGGGTGGTGCTGTGGTCGGTAGTCACAAATTACTTGAAGAAGTATTTGGTTATGTTCGTACCACTGGCCCGTCTATGAGCCCATTTAATGCATGGGTGTTTTTGAAAGGTTTAGAAACCTTAAGACTGCGTATGAAAGCACATTCTGAAAGCGCGCAAAAAATTGCCGAGTGGCTGGTTGCTCATCCAAAAGTGGAAAAGGTTTATTTTGCTGGATTAGCAGACCATGTTGGTCATGAGTTAGCAGCCAAACAACAAACCGGTTTTGGTGGAATCGTTTCTTTTGAAGTGAAAGGCGAGCGAGAAGGTGCTTGGAAAGTTATTGACCATACACAATTTATCTCGATTACAGGTAATTTAGGTGATGCTAAGTCAACAATTACCCATCCAGCAACAACGACTCATGGTAAGCTTTCTCCTGAAGCAAAAGCAGCAGCGGGTATTCGTGAAGGTTTAATCCGTTTGTCTGTTGGCTTAGAAGATGTCGATGATATTATCCGTGACCTTTCTCATGGATTAGATTTAATTTAAGATAAGCAAAATTTGCGAAAGAGTTTCTTTCATTTTCTTCTAGGCTTTTGAAAATACGAGCCATGAAACTGAAAGACAGAGATTTAATTTAGGACTTTTTTTCGGAGTATTTTATGAACATTAATATGCTTATGCAGCAAGCGCAACGTATGCAGAAAGATATGGAAAGCAACGTTAAAAAGGCAAAAGAACAACTTGCCCAAACTGAAGTGAATGCTGAAGCTGGTGGCGGTTTGGTAAAAGTTACAATGACTTGCCGTAATGTTGTTAAGCGTATCGAAATCAGTCCAGATTTGTTGCAAGACGATCCAGATATGATTGAAGACTTGATTGCAGCAGCAATGAATGACGCGGCTCGCCAAGCTGAAGTCATTACAGAAGCGAAGATGAAAGAAGCCAATTCAGGTATGGGTTTACCACCAGGTCTTTCAGGATTGTTCTAAGGAATCATAGGTGTTTAGCGACCGTTTTGATCAACTCGTACAAGCTTTACGAATCTTACCCAGTGTTGGGCCGAAATCGGCTCAACGTATGGCACTCCATCTGATCATGAAAAATAAAGAAGGTGCTATAGGTTTGGCGCATGCGCTAAATGAAGCAACTTCCTATATTCATGAGTGTAGTGTTTGTCATTCTTTAACTGAAAATGAAGTCTGTGATATTTGTTGCTCAAATGATCGGGATGATCAGCTGCTTTGTGTGGTTGAGTCTCCTGCAGATGTAATGGCAATAGAACAGTCTGGTAGCTTTAGAGGCAAATATCATGTATTGGGTGGACATTTGTCGCCTTTAGATGGTATTGGTCCTGAAGAAATAGGTATTCCATATTTAGTGCAGCGTTTAACCGATGGTAAAATTACTGAAGTAATTTTAGCCACCAATGCAACAGTAGAAGGGCAAGCGACTGCGCATTATCTTGTAGAAGCGACAAAACATTTGTCTTTGCAAATGACACGAATCGCACAAGGTGTTCCACAAGGTGGTGAATTGGAATATGTGGATAGTCATACATTGAGTCAGGCTGTTCATAATCGCATGAGAATGAAATAGCGATCTTAGACTTGCTAACATTTAGAGTTTGTTGAGCTTGAAAGTTTTGCGTAAATGCGATAACGACTAAAAGATCAACAAACTCTGTCTCATTTAAAAATTATTTACATTCACGCTAAATTTTTTAGGTAAACTCAAGCTAAAGCAATGATTAGCCATGTTATTTATTACTTTAAAATATACTTTTATTAAGTTGTAAAACCTATATATAAAATAAATATTCACAAGAAACTTTATTGAAAAATAAGGTGTTTACGGAGAATTAGTTTAAAAATATTATATTTAAATTTTATATATTAAGGTAAAATCATATTTCATTTGAATGTAACATTTTGACTTAAACTGACATGTTTCAATTTATTAATCAACAGACCGATCTCGAACATGTGTTGAATTTGATGCAACATACTTCGACTTATGGTCTAGACACTGAATTTATTAAAGTCGACACACTTTGGCCAAAACTCGGTGTATTCCAAATTAATGTCAATGGTCAAGTATTTTTGCTCGACGGCACAACCTTAAATTTAGATCGCTTTTGGTTTCAACTTTTTCAAGCACAGCAAAATATTTTTCATGCTTGTGGAGAAGATATTGATCTCATTTATCATTATGCAGATCAGAAAAATCTGAAGAATGTCTTCGATACCCAAGTGGGGTTGTCTTTTTTAGGACATGGTCTACAAGTCAGTTATCAAAATGCATTGAAATTGGTGTTAGAGATTGATATTGATAAAGATCAAACACGTTCAGATTGGCTGGCTCGACCATTAACAGATGAACAAATGAATTATGCAGCCAATGATGTTTTATACATTATGCGTCTGGCTGAAAAAGTAAAAGCTGAATTGGTCGAGAAAAGCCTATACTCACATGTGCTTGAAGATTGTCAAAATTTAACCTTTGAAATTGCTTCAGAAACTCCAAAAGAAAAATTATATTGTGATATTGGTAATTATCGTCATTCCAGAAAACAATTGATGCAATTGCAACAATTAAGTGTTTGGCGTGAAGAAATGGTCAAGGCACTCAATCAACCACGTAGCTTTATACTAAAAAATGCCACGATGATTGATTTGGTTGAAGTCAATCCTAAAAATAATTTTCAATTGTCCTCTGTGAAGGGAATACGTCCAAATATTGTGCGTGAACATGGAAAAACAATTTTAGATTTATTGAAGTTTCTGCCTGAAACCGATGAATGGCCACTGCGTATTGCACGACCAATTAAGCATTCTTCTCAGGGAATCACCCTTGAAGTGGATGAGTTAATTTCTCAGGTTTCATTTGAAATGCAAGTACCTAAAGAAGTACTTATGCGTAAAAAATGGTTAAATGCCTTGTATCATCATGTGGTATTTCATGGCAATGAACAGGATTTACCCGGTTATTTGTTGGGGTGGCGCTATGAATTACTTACCCAGCCGCTGATCCATCTGTTACAAGAAGATATTAAGTTTTTAAGTATGCAGATGAAGGTCAATGAATAGCGGCTGTTGCTGTTGTTGTTTAGATGAATAATCACCAATAGCCAAGAAAGCTTACTGCGTTATTATTGATCAAAGATTTAGCAATTGGACATAAATAACGACTGATGCGTTAACTTTCGATAATGTATCCGTCGTTTTTTTCATGTATGCTGTCAACTAAGTTTTACTGAAGCTGTTGTTTAAAATGCATTGTGATATTTATAAATCGAGCAAAAAAGATGAAATGTATCTTTATGTGGCTCGCCCAAATCATCCAAATACAGACGAAAGTGCAGATCCCTTAGCGGCTCTTTCTGAGCCACTACGTGTTGCCTTTGGTCGTGCAACGCATGTAATGCATCTTGAACTGAGCGAAGCTCGACCTTTGGCACGTGTAAATGTGTTACATGTAATCGATTCACTCAATACAAAAGGCTTCTTTATTCAAATGCCGCCAGAAGGTTTAATTAACCCAAATGCGGTTGAACCAGAGGGATTACGTGGTGCTTGATCAGTTATCAGGAATATGGGCAAATTTTTTAGATCTATTTGATGCTATCCCAGAAGATAATATCGCAATAACCGTCTATATTCTTGGGACGCTGTTGATTTTATGGTGCTGGTATTCGATTTCAAAACGATTGCCATCGCCACTTGGCGGTATTACATGGATCATTGTATTTGCCGTTCTTGCAACCCCGACCATTTCTGAAGGACCAAACTCAGCGATTGCGCCAGCAATATTTGGACTGTTATTTGGTATTCTGACCAAGGACTCACCATTGATTTGGTCAAATCTTGCCTTAATTACATTTGTCATGGGTATTGGTTTAGTCATTGGATTTTTTTGGTCTAAATACAAAACCACGAAAAATACCCAAGCAAGCGCTGTAGCAAAAAATATTTCACCACTTTAAATAAAAAATAAAGGTAAGTTATGTCTGTCGATTCTCAACAATTCACAGGTACTGAACAGTATATCGCAACGGATAGTTTAAAACTGGCTGTAAAAGCAGCTCGAGCATTGCAAAAGCCATTATTGGTGAAAGGTGAACCTGGTACAGGTAAAACCTTATTGGCTGAACAAGTTGCTGAGAGTCTAGGTCTTAAATTAATTACTTGGCACATTAAATCTACAACCAAAGCACAGCAAGGTTTGTATGAGTATGATGCAGTTTCTCGTTTACGTGATAGCCAGTTGGGCGATGACCGTGTTTACGATATTAAAAACTATATCAAACCAGGTAAGTTGTGGGATGCATTTACCAGCGAAGAACGCTGTGTATTGTTGATTGATGAAATAGACAAAGCAGATATTGAATTCCCAAATGACTTGCTACATGAATTAGACAAAATGTCATTTTTTGTCTATGAAACAGGCGAAACCATTACTGCAACTCAACGTCCAATCGTAATCATTACTTCAAATAATGAAAAGGAACTGCCAGACGCATTTTTACGTCGTTGTTTTTTCCATTATATTGAATTTCCTGATGAAGCAACGATGCGTGAAATTATCGCAGTTCATTTTCCAAATATCTCTGGAACACTGGTTTCAGAAGCATTACAAGTCTTCTTTAAATTACGCCAAGTGCCTGGCTTAAAAAAACCACCTTCAACATCTGAATTGATTGACTGGTTAAGCTTGTTAATGGCAGATGATATGCCTGAAGACATTTTGCGTAATCATGATAAATCAAAAGCGATTCCACCTTTATATGGTGCATTGATTAAAAATGAGCAAGATGTACAGTTGCTTGAACGCTTAGCTTTTATGTCACGTCGTTAATGAGGAGATCGCAACATGTTTGTGCGATTATTTTATACCCTCAGAAAATATGGTGTTCCAGTTTCAACACGAGAACTCATTGATCTCAACCAAGCAATTAGTGAAGGTTTGGTTTTTGCCGATCAAGATGATTTTTATCAATTAGTAAAGACAGTCATGGTCAAAGATGAACGCTTCTTTGACAAATTTGACCGCGCCATGAAAGATTATTTTGAAGGTATTCATACTTTTGATATCGATGATCTGCTCAGCAAAGTTCAAAAACTTCCCAAAGACTGGTTTGATTTAGAGTTACTTGAAAAACATCTCACACCTGAACAACGTGCTGAATTGCTGAAAGCAGGTTCGCTTGAAGAACTGATGAAGATGTTGGAAGAACGCTTGCGTGAACAACATAAAAAACATCAAGGTGGCAACCGTATGGTTGGTACAGGTGGAACTTCACCGTTTGGTGCTTTTGGTGACCATCCTGAAGGCGTGAGAATTGGCGGCCCGAGTCGTAAAAATTCAGCAGTAAAAGTTTGGGAACAGCGTAAATATCAAAATTTGGATGATGAACAAATTTTAGGTACTCGACAAATGCAAATGGCTTTACGTCGATTACGTAAGTTTGCTCGTCAAGGCGCTGCAGAAGAATTAGACATTAACAGCACCATCTATGAAACTGCCAAACAGGGCATTTTAGATGTACAAATGGTGCCTGAACGGCGTAACCGTATTAAAGTTTTGATGTTGTTTGATGTAGGTGGGTCGATGGATTCGCACATTGCACAATGTGAAAAATTATTTAGTGCGGCAAAAACTGAATTTAAAACCTTAGAGTATTTCTATTTCCATAACTGTCTATATGACTATGTATGGAAAGATAATCATCGTCGTTCTTCTACCCGAATGAATACATGGGATTTATTTAATACCTACGGTAAAGACTATCGTGTAATTGTGGTGGGTGATGCAAGTATGGCACCTTATGAGCTGAAATCGGTCGGTGGCTCTGTTGAATATATGAATGATGAAGCAGGAGACGTATGGTTACGTCGCTTACGCAATCATTTTGAAAAAACAGCATGGTTAAATCCAGAAGAGCAAGGTTACTGGCATTACACACAAACCATCGCATTAATTAAACAATTATTTGACGATCATATGTTTCCAATGACCCTTAAAGGTATTGAGGATATGACGAAATATTTGTCACGATAGATTATTCGAAAGCAAAGTTGTTATTCATAAATTCAACGGCTGATTTATTAAATAGGGAAAGAAATGGATCATCAAATCAATGGTATTGCGCTACCAAATGAACAAGGCTTTTTTGGTGAATATGGTGGTCAATTTATTCCACCTCATTTAAAAGAAGCAATGGATGAAATCAATGTTGCATATGAAGAAATTCGTAAAACGCCTGAATTTCAAAATGAATTGGCTGATTTATTTGCCAACTATGTAGGTCGTCCTAGCCCTTTATTTCATGCAAGACGTCTTTCTGATCAATTGGGTGGCGCACAAATCTATTTAAAGCGTGAAGACTTAAATCATACAGGCGCACATAAAATTAACCATTGTTTGGGCGAAGCTTTGCTTGCCAAATATATGGGAAAAACCAAAGTGATTGCAGAAACAGGTGCTGGTCAACATGGCGTTGCACTTGCAACCGCATGTGCTTTGGTTGGTATTCCATGTGAAATTCATATGGGGCAGGTGGATATTGAAAAAGAGCATCCCAATGTCGTGAAAATGAAGATTTTGGGTGCAAAACTGGTTTCAGTCACTCAAGGTACTGCAACACTGAAAGATGCTGTAGATAGCGCATTTGAAGAGTATTTAAAAGACCCTAAAAACTTTATTTATGCGATTGGTTCTGTGGTTGGGCCGCATCCTTTCCCAAAAATGGTACGTGATTTCCAATCTATTATCGGCAATGAAATTAAAGTTCAAACCCAAGATCGCTTTGGCGCACAACCAGATTATGTGGTTGCTTGTGTAGGCGGTGGCTCAAATGCAATTGGCGCATTCACGGCATTTTTAAATGATGCAGAGGTTAAACTGGTTGGTGTGGAACCTGCAGGTCATGGTCTGGATACTCAACAGCATTCAGCAACATTGACTTTAGGAAAGCCAAGTCAGATTCATGGTATGGCTTGTTATGTACTAGAAGATGAACAGGGTGCACCATTGCCTGTGCACTCGATTGCATCTGGTTTGGATTATCCGGGTGTAGGCCCTCAACATAGCTTCTTAAAAGATTTAGGCCGTGTGGAATATTCAACAGCAACTGATCAAGAGTGTTTAGATGCGTTTATGACCCTTTCACGCGTAGAAGGGATTGTTCCTGCATTAGAAAGTTCTCATGCTGTGGCGTGGGCAATTCGTGAAGCGCCTAAATTAGCGAAAGAAATCAAAATTGTTGTAAACCTTTCTGGGCGTGGTGATAAAGATGCCGACTATGTTGCTGAAAAGTTAAATCTAAACTGATAAAAAATTGATTTGATTTAAAAACCTAGCTTTGGCTAGGTTTTTTTTATTTTATCGTTAAATTTGAAATTCAGTCTTAGCTTTCGTTTAATGAACTCGATTGTTTATCCCCGTGATAAATGAAGACATGCAACTCAAAGCAGGTGATTATTTCTATTATCTTGAAATTTAAAATGGTTTTACATGCAAGCTGAGCTGCCAATTTTCTATACACAATAAAAAACCCTCCACATGGAGGGTTATATTTTTATAATGTCACTTAACCTGAAATATATTGTCTTAACTGTTCAATCAATTTTCGTTGATCTTCCATGGTGGCTTTGACTAAATCGCCAATAGAAACAAATCCAACCAGCGTTTCACCTTCAATTACAGGTAAATGGCGTAAGTGTCCGTCAGTCATTAAATTTAAACATTCTTCAACCGTATGGCCACGTGTCACAGAAATCACTCTAGACGTCATAATTTCAGCGACCGTTGTATGGTCAGAGGTACGCTGCATAAGCGCAATTTTACGCGTATAGTCGCGTTCTGAGAGGATTCCGACGACCTTTGTATCTTGAGTGACAACCACAGCACCAATACCTTTGTTTGCCATAAGTGTAATGGCTTCTAATACTGTGGCAGAGGGTGAAATCGTATAAATTTCACGACCAATCTTATCTTGGATTACTTGTGCTACTGTCGTCATAATTATTCTTCCTTTTCTAGGGTGCTTACCAATCTGCACACCTTTAACTTAACTGTATTTTTTAACTTTGCAAATACTTTGCAGTCATAAAAATATAAAGTTTATTTTTTACAACAATTTTAAACCACTAAAAATATATCTTCGCCTTTAAGCCGGTTGAAATTGAACATGACTATGGAAAAAGAAATGTTCCATTTGAGAAGTTGAGAGTTTAAATTTTCGAGATGAAGAATTAAACAATGCAGGCATGATATTGAGCCGTGTTAATGTAGGTAACAGCGATTCTCTAAAATCTTTAGGTGTTATTCTGCGAGGGGTGTAGTGAGGCCAATGAATCTTTGCATACTGATGGGCTTGAACAGCGTTTAGCCAAAAAGGAAAATAAACTTCATTTGAACCAGACTTCATTGCCCAGCCATCGTGGTAAAGTCCCCAAAGTACACCACAATACATGAGTGATTTTAAAATAGAAATTTTAATAAACAATTCATTCGAAATGGGTTGAAGATGAATATACTTTTTCATAATTAACAATCTTATTTAGTACATTGCCTATTGTAGTTGAAATTCTTATAAGAACTGTTGGTGCTTTATGCTCAATCGTAAGCATTTATTAAAACAATAAAAAATGTATTGAAAGCGTAATGATTTATTAAAAATAAAAAGAATAGGGGTTAAAAAAACGCCACCTAGGTGACGTTTTATTATGCTTGCATGGTTGCCATCTTTTGCCAATATTGGGCTTTTAGAGAATCACGTTCAACGCGGAAACCTTGGTAGTAAAGTTCTGCAAGAAACATTGCCGCTTTACCATGACCCGCTTTCGCTGCATCTTCTAATGCTTTTACCGCTTCTACAAAGTTCATTTCACACTGGATTGTATTTACAGCATCTGCATAAACGTGTTCTAAGTCTTGGTGAGAGATTTGATGAATCATATATAACTCCTTATTGTAATTATGATCTTTTAACATAGCTCCCCAACGGAGCTTATACTTAACTAATCTAACTTAACTTTATTAAACTAATATTACAATTAGCCTTGTTTGTCAAGCGATTTGAAATCTATGCTTGACGAAGATAAGATTACATGATTAAACATTAATCAGAAATAATATTTATTAAAATCAATATGAGAATTAAGACAAAGGGAGAGCAAAATGACAAACACTATAGATGGCTTTATTTTTGATGTACCCGCTGCTGAGTCTCAGATCGTAGAATTAGCTCAGTATCACCGTAAACAACTGGATGAGGCAATTTATCATCAAGAAATCCATCTTGGGGATTATTGTTTAGCCCAGCGTAAACGCGTGTACGATTATACCCGAAACTTAAATCCAGTGCAAAAAGCAGGCTTTTATCGAATCTATGATGGTGAATTAAGGCGTCTTGCTGATGATGATGATTTGCATCCTGCACATGCAGAGGGGGGAGTAAGTATCTTTGCTGTCAGTATTGCATTGGCAATAATCGCGATTATTTTATATTTCGCATTCTTACGTGCAACGATCCTTTAATTGGCACGATATAGAAATGATTCACGCGCTGTTTAACTTGGCTCAAGCCCTTTTCTTGAATAAGAGAACAGGGCTTTAAATTTCATATCGACAGGCGATGATATCTATGGGGAGATTATTTAAGCACTGTCGTTCTCGCAATTTTGATCTTAAAGATCATCTTACAACCGATCTTCAGCTGTCTTGAAGAAAGCCCTATATTTTTATGGTCAGGATGATAAACTATCTGTAATTAGAGGTAGTTCATGCAAAAATTCAAAGATTATTTTCAAAAATTATTCTATTCATTTCCTGTGGAAAAAATCTTGAATTCTTTTGTTGTTGTGATCATCGCACTGATGATTTTTCTTGCAACATTGGCTTTAACACGGCCAATTAATCCTGATCAATACAAATATGTGATGCAATATTCACAACAAGCCGCCAATCCTAAGACGCAAAAAATTGCCAATCAATTGCGCCGCCAAGATCGTATTTATGTGGTTGAGTATTTACGCCTACTACGCGCCTATCATTTTGAAAATCAACAAGTAAAACGATATCCTGCGGTGGATAGTAAAGATCCGCAATAACTGATAATACTCATTTGGTTGATTCCGCTTGCGGACGAATTGTTTTTTGAATGATCAATGTCGGGACATCTGGCATGGCTTGCGTATCCACTTGCTTGTTTTGATTTGTACTGGATTGATCTGGGTTGGCTAAATCAGCACTTAACATGTCTTTTAATTCATTCTGATCCAGTGTTGGTGCAACAACAACCAAGGTGAGACGATCCGCACGAAGATGTTTTTGAATGGCTTTTTGAACTTGTTTGGTGGTGACTTGGCTCAATTGCTTTTGATATTGAGTCAAATAATCCGCAGGAAGTTGATAAAAACCAATCGATGCGATTTGGGCATTGATATTGGCATTGGAACTAAAGGTCATTGGAAATGAACGTAACATGCCTTCTTTGGTTTCTTCGAGCTGTTTTCTTTGGATTGGATTTTTTACAAAATCACGTAAGGCTTGATGTGCAACTTTGATACTGTCCATCAATTGATTTTGTTCAGTGGAATAACTCAAACTAAAAAACCCCTGAGCCAATGTGGAGGTCAAATTACTATACGCTCCATAGGTATAACCCCGTTTAACTCGAAGTTCTTTCATTAAAATGGAATTAAATCCGCTTCCGCCAAACATTTGATTGGCAACTTCTAATGCAACACGATCAGGATCGCTGCGCTGAATAGCCAAGTGTCCCATCATCACATTTGCTTGTGTTGAGTTAAATGGAATGTAATGGATATTAAAATCACTTTGATCTTGTGGTTCAGGAAGTGCTTGTGCAGCTTCACCTTGGGTTAGATTTTGACTGATTAAATTGGCCAGTTGGGTTGCATCGGCTGCAGTTAAATTACCAGTAATGGCAATATTCATGTTTTGGGCGACAAGCAGTTTTTGTCGATAGGCTCTAAGTAGTTCAGGGGTAATTTTTTTAAGGCTCCCATTGGTCCCTACAGTGGGTTCGGCATAAGGATGTTGTCCATATAACGCACGATAAAAGCGAATATTCATAATTCGACTTGGATTTTCTTGGATTTGCTTTTGCCCAACCTTGGTATTATTTAGCACAAGATTTAAACCCGATGGATTAAATTGTGCATGATTCAGCACATGCAACATGGTATTGATGGCAGGGTTTAATTTTTCAGGATCTGACAAGACCCGAAGTCGGACCACAAACATATCACGGTATGCGGTAACACTAAATTGAGCGCCTAATCCTTCAAATGTAGACGCGATTTCTTTTGCTGTATATTGATTTGTACCTTCAGTGATCAGCTTGGCAGCCATATTTGCCATACCATACAGACCTTTTCCTAGTGCTTCATCCTGTGACGAACCTGCATTAAAGGTGAGTTGAATATCCACAATAGGCAGGTCAGTGGCTGAAACAAACAGTGTTCTGACTTTTTGGTTGTTGGAGAGGTCTTGAACAAAGGGCGCTTGGTATTGTTGATGTTTATCTAAATTTTTTAAGCTCTGTAAGGTCGAATTTGCTTTAAGTGCTGAATCATCTATAACCGCATCCGTTTCATCATGATTGTCTAATTCAACCTCCGCATGGTTAAGGGGGGAGTAGAGTAAGCTGATGCACACAAACAGAGGTATTTTTATCGAATAGGTCGAGAATGGATTAAAATTCATGAGAGATCCTTTTTTATTCTTTTGTACTTTCAGGCATTAAATACAAACTACTCAGATTGGCTTTGACAAAATAAATATTGGCAATTCGTTGTAAATCTTGTGGTGTCACTTTGTCATAATGTTTGGGTAACTCATCCATTAAACGAAAACTTAGGCCGTTTACTTCCAAATTCCCAATCATATTGGCTTGTCCACCAATATCATCCTGACTATAGATTAAATTTGAAACGAAGTTGTTTTTGACACGATCAAGTTCAGCTTGATTGACCAATTCTGTTTTAAATAAATTCATCTCTTTTTCAATCGCTTTTTGTGCCTCATCCAGAGAAACATCATCACTTGGGATCGCGGAGATCATAAATAAACTGTCGCCGCGATTATAGGGGTCATAACTGACACTGATTGCAGTCAGCACTTTTTTATCTCGAATCAGACGGTCTTGTAAGCGTGCGGAGATTCCGCCATCCAGTAAGGACTGGATAATGGTTAGTGCGTAAGCATCTTGTGGGTTTTTTGCTGTGGCAATGGATTTGACATTCCAAGCCATAAACAAGTTGGGGACTTGTACTGGCAACTGCACTTCCATGTGCCGATACCCCATTCGATCAAACTCTAAAACATCATTACGGTCAGGAAGTTCCTTTTTGGGAATTGCCGCAAAATATTTTTCAACCTGTTTAAGTGCCTGTTCTGCATTGACATCTCCCACAATGACCAAAGTCGCATTATTGGGGGTGTACCAAGTTTGATACCAATGTTTAAGATCATCCAGACGAATATTCTGTAGGTTTTTCATAAAGCCAATCACCGGTTGACGATGGTGACTGGTTGGATAGGCGATCCATTTAAAACGTTCGTAGGCTAGATTTCGTGGATTATCATCAGTCCGTTGTCGTCTTTCCTCCATCACCACTTTGATTTCAGGATCAAAGTCTTGTTGTTTGAGGACCAGATTTGTCATACGGTCTGCTTCAAGTTCCAAAGCCAATGGAAAATATTTCTTGGGGTAAAGCTGATAATAGTTGGTGTAATTTGTATATGTGGCGGCGTTGGTGCGGCCACCATAAATTCGACTCAAGCGTGCAAACTCATCATCAGGAACTTTTTTGGTTCCTTTAAACATCATATGTTCGAGCACATGAGAAATACCAAGTACATTACCAGACTCATCACTACTTCCCACGCCGTACCAGATTTGGGTCATAACAATTGGTGAACGATGATCTTCACGGATAATCACTTTTAAACCATTTTTCAGTGTGGTTTCAAAGGTGGTCCTAGAAAGTTGGCTTTGAGGCGCTGCCTGAAGTTGCGTATTTACCGTGTTAAAAGATAAAAATAAAAGTGGCGCAAGGATAACTTTGGATTGTCTAAGAAGATTTAAGAATTTAGATTTCAGAATATACACAGATAACCCAAAAATTTATTTTAAATTTAGAACTATTCTTAAAAAATTAATGATTTAAAGCAAGGCTGGAATGTTGCATTTTGGTTTGCTTGTTTTATCGCTGCTTTAACGCTAAAAATGATGCAATCTATGCTAAACTCATTCTTTTTTAACGCTATGCTTTTCAAGGAATCGGCATGCAAGAACAGCAAAATAAATTCTTGATTGATGCGGATATCGGGGATGACGATGTCACATTACCTAGTTTACCAGCCGTCAATGTGCCTATTATTGAAAATAATGTAGAAACACCTAAAACGGAACCTGTTCAAACTGAGAGCCAAGACGCACAGATTGAATCGGCAGATGAAAAATCTAAAGGTGGCTTTTTTAGTCGCATGAAAGAAGGTTTGACCAAATCGCGTAAAAGCCTTGCCGATGGTATGGTCAATATCCTGATTGGTGGTAAAGAAATTGATGATGAGTTGCTCGAAGAAGTAGAAGAGCAACTTTTGGTTGCTGATATCGGGGTAGAGGCGACTAAAACCATTATTGCGAATTTGACTGAGCGTACAGAACGTGGTGATTTGATTTACTCGCATTCATTGTATAAAGCGCTACAAGAAGAGCTGGTTGCTTTACTTGCACCTCGGGTAAAACCATTGCATATCGATCCCAATAAAAATCCATTTGTGATTTTGGTGGTGGGTGTAAATGGTGTGGGTAAAACCACCACGATTGGTAAATTAGCCAAACGTTTACAAGGTGAAGGCAAGAAAGTCATGCTTGCAGCAGGAGATACCTTCCGTGCAGCGGCAACTGAGCAACTTCAAATCTGGGGTGAACGTAACAATATTGCTGTCGTGGCTCAAGGTCATGGTGCAGATAGCGCTTCAGTCATTTTCGATGCCTTTGAAAGTGCACGTGCCAAAGGTGTGGACGTTTTAATTGCTGATACAGCAGGGCGTTTGCATAATAAAAGTAACTTGATGTCTGAGTTGACTAAAGTAAAACGTGTGATGCAAAAAATTGATGCAACTGCGCCACATGAAGTGATGTTGGTGGTGGATGCAGGTACTGGTCAAAACGCGATTAACCAAGTTGAAATGTTTGACGAAGCTGTAGGCTTAACAGGTTTAACCATTACCAAATTAGATGGAACAGCAAAGGGTGGTGTGTTGTTTAATATTGCCAGTCGTACTCATGTACCAATTCGATATATTGGTGTGGGTGAGAAGATTGATGATTTACGTCCATTCTCTGCAAAATCATTTGTCGCTGCACTGTTTGAAACAGATAAGTAATTTAGATAACGATTTATCTTAAATGAGACTCCGCTTTATGCGGAGTTTTTTATTTTCTAAGTTTCATAAAAGATCTTGCATAAATCAAAAAATGATCATGTTGAGTGAATCAGATTGGTATTGAAAGTCCCTTCTTCCTTTGGGAGAAGGTTAGGATGAGGGGGGTGTTGATCTATGGCTTTAAAAAGGACTTATGAAAGAAGTCTATACTTTACGATGTATACGTCTCATGCTCAATTTTAACCTACAACGCCAGCCATTTATGAAATGCCAACAACCCCTAAATTTGAGTTTTATATTCACTCAATTTATAACTTTTGATTATTCTTTTTTATGGTAGTATTGTATATACGCCATTGACGTATATCGTGTATGTTATTCATTGAAACTAGTATTTTTACTAAACAAATCAAAGAGCTTGTGACTGATGATGAATATCGTCAGCTTCAACAAAATCTATTGGTACAACCTGATAAGGGTGATATTGTTAAAAATGGCGGTGGTATCCGTAAAGTACGCTGTGCTCAAGGTGATAAAGGAAAAAGTGGTGGAATACGCGTGATCTATTATTGGGTTTCAGAGGATGATCATATTTTCTTTTTAGTCGCGTACCCTAAGTCTGTAAAAGATAATTTAACGGATAAAGAAACAGCAATTCTGCGCCAATTAGTGAAGGAGCAACTTCATGGATAGCAATTTATTTGATGACCTTGTTTCTTCGATTAAAGAAGCAGGAGAGATTAAACGTCAAGAGATTCAAGCAAGTCGAGTCACTGAGCTTGAATTACCTGATATTAAAGCAGTACGTGAGAAAACAGGTTTAAGCCAAAATGAATTTGCTGCACGCTTGCATATTAGTCCTCGCACGCTTCAAAACTGGGAGCAAGGTAGACGTTATCCGACTGGTCCAGCTGCGACTTTAATCCGTATTCTAGATACGCATCCAAGCCTAATTTAAAATTATAGACAATAAAAAGTCCGATATCCTGTCGGACTTTTTCGTCTGAGTTCGATATAAAATTATTGATGAAATATGATACTCGGATATGTTGGTGGTATGTTATTGAAAGAAGGCATCATAAGAATGTCATCGAGATATACTTTAATGCGATGTCTAGAATCATCTGTCCAGATTTGCAATATTTTTACCACAAAACAAGCAATGAAAAGTATATAGGATATTTGCCATATTCTTATCGTTGAAACGCTCAAGGCAATAGGCTGAGTTTAATGGTAAATTTTAATTGAATTGTTTGATTAATAAATACTTTAATTGCAATTTAAAAAGGGGACCACATAAACACAGTAGCATTTAAAAATGCCAGATTTCACATATTGTTCTAAATATAGAACACATTGTTATGTATATAAGCATGACGAAACTAAGAATGATGCAATACACTCAAACCATGTTAAATAACACGACCCATTTGGTCATAGAAGGATTAACACCATGTCATTTTTAAATCAAATCAAACAACGCCGTACAATTTATGCAATTGGTAGAGATTTAAGCTTAGACCAAGCGAAAATTGAAGAAATCATCAAAGATGCAATCAAGCATAGCCCATCTTCATTTAACTCACAGTCTTCTCGTGCTGTGATTTTATTTGGTGATTCACATGTTAAATTCTGGACAATCGTTTTAGAAACTTTACGTAAAATCGTTCCAGCTGAAGCATTTGAAGGAACTTCGGGTAAAATTAACAGCTTTATCGCTGGTGCTGGTTCAGTGTTGTTTTATGAAGATTTAAGTGTGATCAAAGCTTTACAAGAACAATTCCCATTATATGCAGACAATTTCCCAGTATGGTCTGAGCATTCAACAGGTATTGCACAATTTGCAACTTGGACTGCATTGGCTGAAGCGGGTATTGGTGCATCTTTACAACATTATAATCCAATCGTAGATGAAGAAGTGGCGGCAACATTTGATGTACCTGCTGACTGGAAACTTCGCGCACAATTAGTATTTGGTTCAATCGAAGCACCAGCGGGCGAAAAAACATTTATTGATGATGCAACACGTTTTAAAACTTTTAACTAAGTGAAACATTTTGTTTTAAGCTGAGGTCTATTGCTTATTTAGCTTAGACCTTGCTATTCCAGAAACCTGTTTAGAATGTAAATTTTAAACAGGTTTTTTATGTGCAGTGCGTTATCCCTGCTTGTCGCCAGACAATAGGTAGAAGCCGTATGATTAAATAATCTAAAAAAGCTTAAGTGGTTTAAAAAATTATGCGATTCCATCTTGTTGCTAAAGATTCTAATCATCTAAATTGAAACAATAAGATGAGATTTGAACAAACAGAAAAAAATATAAGTGAATCGAACAATTCTTTACACAGAATTATGGATTGGTTTTATCGACATTTAGCGCTATTCATGGCTTAATCTTTGCTCAAGGAATAAAAGTGTATAAAAAAATGGGGAAATTAGGGTTGATTCAGCACTTTGGTCTAATTTAGACATTTTAAAAAATTTATACACTGTTAAAAAGCGATTTAAGTTGATGATTTAGTTGAGGGTGTTGCTGTATTTTTGATCGTTATTTTTTAAGTTAATATAGCTATTTTTTTTAATTAAAATGATCACTATTTAGCAATGTGATAATACTATTCAGCATGGTTTAAATCGGTATACTAGAAACTCTTGTTATAAAAAGTAGCAATATCAGGAAAGACAATGACTGCACGTATTCAAAAAGGCAAGTTAGCGATTGCTAAAGAACTTTACGATTTCATCGAAAATGAAGCACTACCAGGTTCTGGTTTAGATAGTGAAACATACTGGAAAAACTTTGAGCAAGTTGTTGTCGATCTTAGCCCTAAGAATAAGGCGCTTTTAGCGAAGCGTGACGAGATTCAGGCTAAAATTGATGAATGGCACCGCAACAATAAATTTGAACTCCAAGCTTATAAAGCTTTCCTTAAAGAAATTGGCTACTTATTACCAGAAGTAGAAGATTTTCAAATCAGTACAGAAAATGTTGATGAAGAAATCGCATTATTGGCTGGTTCGCAATTGGTGGTACCTGTGCGTAATGCACGTTATTGCTTAAATGCGGCAAATGCACGTTGGGGTTCTTTATACGATGCGCTTTACGGTTTTGACGTGATCTCTGAAGAAGGTGGCGCGGAAAAAGGTAAAGGCTATAACCCAGTTCGTGGCGATAAAGTTATCGCATTTGCTAAGAATTTCTTAAATGAAACATTCCCATTGGCAAATGGTTCACATGCAGATGCAACAAAATATGCTGTTGAAGGCAAAAAACTTGTTGTAACCCTTAAAGACGGTTCAACCTCGACTTTGGCGAAAGAATCACAATTTGTCGGTTTTAATGGCGACGAATCTGCACCCGTTGAAATTGTACTTTTAAATAACGGCTTACACGTTGTTATTGAAATTGATGCAAATAGCCCAGTGGGTAAAACTGATGCGGCTGGTGTTGAAGATCTTGTTTTAGAAGCTGCTGTTACCACGATTCAAGATTTGGAAGACTCGATTGCTGCTGTAGATGCAGAAGAGAAAGTAGAAGGCTACCGTAACTGGTTAGGTCTAATGAAAGGTACGCTTGAAGAATCAATTGAGAAGAACGGTAAAACCGTGACGCGTACATTGAATAAAGATCGTACACATAAGAATTTGATCGGTGGTGAAACAACACTTCATGGTCGTTCATTGATGCTTCTTCGTAACGTTGGTCATTTAATGACGAACCCTGCGATCCTTGTAGATGGTGCTGAAATCTACGAAGGTATTATGGATGCTTTAATTACACCATTATTGACTTTCGCAGACATCAAAGGTCAAAACGAAAACAAAAACTCGCGCAAAGGGTCAATGTATATCGTTAAAC
The DNA here is from genome assembly GCF_059422385.1 of Acinetobacter sp. GW821-FHT01E09. Lineage (NCBI taxonomy): Bacteria > Pseudomonadati > Pseudomonadota > Gammaproteobacteria > Moraxellales > Moraxellaceae > Acinetobacter > Acinetobacter sp. GW821-FHT01E09. The sequence goes on along the minus strand of NZ_JBWKWU010000001.1, from coordinate 2,642,234 downwards.
CAAAAATGCATGGTCCAGAAGAAGTTGCATTCGCTGTTGAATTGTTTGAACGTTCTGAACAAGCACTGGGCTTACCAGCGAAAACTTTGAAAATCGGGATTATGGATGAAGAACGCCGTACATCTGTAAACTTGAAAAACTGTATTGCACAAGCGAAAGACCGTACTATTTTCATCAATACTGGTTTCATGGACCGTACAGGTGATGAAATTCATACCTTTATGGAAGCAGGTCCTTTCGTTCGTAAAGGCGAAGTGAAAAGCCAAATTTGGTTCCCAGCTTATGAAAACCGTAATGTGATGGTAGGTCTACAAGCAGGTTTACGTGGTAAAGCACAGATTGGTAAAGGTATGTGGCCTAAACCTGACATGCTTTTAGACATGTATAAAACCAAAATTGAACATCCTGAAGCGGGTGCGAGCTGTGCATGGGTTCCTTCACCATCAGGTGCTGTGATTCACGCGATTCATTATCATCAATGTAATGTTTCAGCACGCCAACAAGAGTTATTGAAAACTGAAGCGCTTCCGTTAGATGACTTGTTGACACCGCCTTTAGCGACAGATACAAACTGGACTGAAGAAGAGAAGACCAAAGAGCTTGAAAATAACCTTCAAGGTATCTTGGGTTATGTTGTTCGTTGGGTTGATTTAGGTGTGGGTTGTTCTAAAGTGCCAGACATTAACAATGTCGGTTTAATGGAAGACCGTGCAACGTTACGTATTTCTTCTCAACACGTTGCGAACTGGTTGCGTCATGGTATTGTGACTAAAGCGCAAGTTGAAGAAGTTATGCAGCGTATGGCGAAGATTGTTGATGAGCAAAATGCCAACGATCCTGAATATAGCAACATGGCGCCTGGTTTTGACGGTTATGCATATAAAGCTGCTTATGATTTAGTATTCAAAGGTGGTGAACAGCCGTCTGGTTATACTGAGCCATTATTGCATGCGTATCGCTTAAAGTTAAAAGGCTATACAGGCGATTAATTTTATCGTCTAATTTATCCTATTAGCTTATCAATAAAGCCTCTTCGGAGGCTTTATTCTTTTTATGGTTTATTTTAAATGTTGCTTTGCTTTCATATATAAAATTTGTAGACCCGACTTTGAGTTTTAAGCCAATAAGATAAAATCTCTGATACAATTTAAGGGAATTAATCATTAAGCTGAATTATAAATGACATCAATTCTGAAATTAGATGCGCTGAAAAATGCTGAAGTTGCAAGTACGCCTTATCCGTATTTTGTGGTTGAAAATGCTTTGGCTGACAGTGAAGTCCAGGCAGTAATCCAAGACTTTCCTAAAATTGAACAGGGCGGAAGCTTTAACATCGAAGATGTAGAAATTAAGCCTAATTTTGATCGCTTTCTAAAATCATTGGATACACCAGAATTTCGTCAAATTTTAACAGATAAATTTGATGTCAATGTGATGGAACATCCGATGATGATTACTTTACGTGGCTACTCTCGTCAAAAAGATGGGCGGATTCATAGTGATTCAAAAAGCAAATTGTTGACGGTTTTGATCTATTTAAATGCATCTTGGGATGCACCAAATGGACGTTTACGTATCCTCAATGACGATAAAGACATCAATAACTATGTGACTGAAATCAATGCAGGACCAGGCTCACTGGTTGCATTTAAAGTGACTGACAATGGTTGGCATGGCTATATTCCTTATGAAGGGCAACGTCAATCTATTCAAATTAACTTTTTGACCAGCGAAAAAGCCAATGCAAAACATAAGTTTTTCCATGGTTTAAGTGCCAAGGTAAAAAAGATTTTTGGATAAAAGCAAAGAGGATAAATTTCGGTTTATCCTCAATTTAAATTGCGAACTGTCTCAACTTTTTATCAATGTCTAAGGTTCTTATCAATGGATAGCGGCGATAGATAGATTCCACAATTATAAATTAATCATTTAAAATCTTATTATTATGTGTGCTAATTTTAAACCGATCAGCTTAATACAAGTTCAGCAGCTTGGCTTACCCGCGATACCTTTCTCGTATGAAGATGAAATATTTCCAAGCTTTCAAACGCCGTTATTATTTAAATCTAATCAAGGGATTGAATGGCGTTTAGTCAACTTTGGTTTAGTGCCAAAATGGGCTGAGGATAAAGAAGCAGCAAAACATACTTATAATGCAAGAAATGAAACGCTGATGGAAAAGCGCAGTTTTGTCGAGGCTTTTAGCAAGTGCCAGTTTGGCGTGATCCCCGTGACAGAGTTCTATGAATCCAAATACATCAATGGCCGACCACAGCGTTGGGGGGTAAGGCGTAAAGATGATCAAGCTTTTTATATTGCGGCATTGTATGAGATTACCCGATTAAAAACCGGTGAAGTTGTTCGTTCAGCTACCATGATCAGTATGGACGCCCACACCCATCCGATGATGAGTGAATTCCATGAACCTCGAACAGATAAGCGTTCGGTGGTAGTCATTCCACATCATCGACTTGATGAGTGGTTGGGTTTACAACAGCCCAATATTTCGAGTTTTATTGAGGGTTTCCCTGTGGCGGAGTTTGAGTGTTTTTATTGCCCCAAAATATCAAATAACAAAAACTCGCCACAGTTGAACATCTTTGATGAAGAATCTTAAGGATTAATGTGCAAGATTCTTAAAGATGATTTTTAAATTTTCCATGGTTTTTTCAATTTGTAGTGGTGTTAAACCGTCAAATGACTGTTCAAGTACAACACTCATTAAATCATTAATTTTTAGCGTCATTTGTTGACCAGCTTCTGTTAAATGTACCCGTGTAATACGTGCATCATGTTCACAAGAGTAGGTATCTACAAAGCCTTCCTCTTTTAAGCGATAAACAATTTTGGTTGTCGTCGACATTTTTGAAACGATCATTTCCGAAAGCTCAGAAACACTTGCATCTGGTTTGGCTTCTAAAGCAACTAATAATCGTCGTCTAGAATTGTCTACCCCATACTTTTTAAGTACGTGATCTAAATTTAAAACATACTGAGAATGAACTTGGCTGATCCAATAGTATGGGAAATTTTCGATATTAAAATTTTCAGCTGCAGGTAAAAATTTTGCATATTTTTTAGTCATTTAGAGGTCCCTGTTTTTTGTAATTATTGCCATATATTAAGCGGTAATCATATTTTACTTTGAATACTTGAATCAATATGTGATAGATCACTTAATGAAAAAAACAAGTAAAATCGACGAAATGTAAATTTTGCTTGAACCAAACTTAAGTTAAAGTATTCAGTAAAGGCATTGTATAACTGTCTTAAATTAGATAAAAAGTAGTAATACCTTGCGTAAATTTAGTCGCTTCTTCATGCAATTTAGAATGAACAGAGTTCATTCTCTAGTTGTTAGTGTGGAATCGAAAGTTTCAAAACAACCGCAAAGGTTGATTTTATTGAAAGTCATTGAATGTCCCTGTGTCATAGTGGCTCCTCCTACGTATATTTCAGCTTGCTTAAGTATGAAAATTACCAAGAAGATGTTGTTAAAAGCAAGCTTATTAGTTAAAAAAATTAACATCTGATGTTATTTTAACTGAAAAATAAGAAAAATCAACTTGGCTTTACTGTTAATAATTAGGTTTGATTACGTCATAATGGGAATAAATCTAAGTATTTCCTCCCTAAATGCCCATATATCCGATTGAAAATCATTAATTAAATTAAAGCGATTTATACCGTTAGAAGGTAAATAGCATTTAATAACTATAGTTATACACAATTTATATTGAAAAAAGCTAATGACATTTTTGTTAGATTGAGTGAAAAATAATTTGAATAAGATGAACCGGCATCTGTAAAGCATCGAATTGATCATGCGAGGCAGGGATTACTTACAATTCACCCGTATCGCAAGGTTAATCATAAGAAAAATCTTAAATAAATGTAAAATTTTTGTGAAAATTAATTACAACTGCAAGATATTGTGCATAATTAATCTAATTTAGTTGAAAAGGTTTCATTCATGGATCCGTCGTCGTGTAGGTCAAATTTATTTTTCTTCTTATATATTGATAATAATAAGCAGGAGCTCTAATAATGGAATTTTTATTAGACCCTGGAATTTGGGTTGGTCTTTTAACCCTGATTGTTTTAGAAATTGTACTGGGTATTGATAACCTGGTCTTTATCGCCATTCTTGCAGATAAACTTCCTCCTGAACAACGAGACAAAGCACGTATTATTGGTTTATCTTTAGCCTTAATTATGCGTTTAGGCTTGCTGTCTATTATTTCGTGGCTGGTCACATTAACCAAGCCTTTAATCGCTTTTGGCGGGTTGTCTTTCTCAGGTCGAGACTTAATTTTATTATTCGGTGGACTGTTCCTCGTCTATAAAGCTGTCACTGAACTACATGAAAAAATGGAAGGAAAACCTGAGGTTAAAAGTTCAGGTGCAGTTGTTTATGCAAGCTTCTGGGCAGTTGTGGCGCAAATCATCGTTTTAGACGCAGTATTCTCTCTTGATTCGGTGATTACCGCGATTGGTATGGTCGACAATATCTATGTGATGATGGCCGCTGTAACGATTGCTGTGGTTGTGATGTTGATTGCTTCTAAACCGTTAACAGCATTTGTCAATAAGCATCCGACAGTCGTGATTCTATGTTTAAGTTTCTTATTGTTGATTGGTGTGAGTTTAATCGCTGAAGGTTTTGGTTTCCATATTCCGAAAGGCTATATTTACTCGGGTATTGGTGTGGCAATTTTAATTGAAGCCTTTAACCAATTTTCCAGCCGTAATGTTGAAAAGCATCAGTCGAAAACGCCGTTGCGTCATCGTACCGCAGACTCAATCTTAAAATTGATGGGAAGTAAGCTGGATGCAGATTTATTACAAAGCCCTGAAGCTTTAGCTGCTCAAAAAGCCTTTGGTGATGAAGAGCGCTATATGGTTGGTGGTGTATTGACACTTGCTGAACGTTCAGTTGCCTCAATTATGACGCCAAGAAATCAAATTTCGTGGATCAATCTTGAAGATGATGCGGAAAGTATTCGTCAGCAAATCTTGGCTGTACCACATAGTTTATTCCCAGTATGTCGCGGACAATTGGATAAAGTGGTTACGGTTGTACGTGCTAAAGAGTTAATTGATGTACTGGATGAACCAGAACAATTACAAGCCTTGCTTAAACGTAGTCGTCCGATTTTTATTTTTGAAAAAATGAAAGTGATTGATGCTATTCATACTTTAAGAACGTCTAAGGGTTCTTTGGTCTTGGTGAGTAACGAATTTGGTAATATCCAAGGTTTGATTTCTCCGTTGGATGTGTTTGAAGCAATTGCGGGTGAATTCCCAGATGCAGATGAACAGTTAGAGTTGATTAAACTGAATGATACAACGTGGAAAGCATCAGGTATGCTTGACTTGTATCAGCTTGAGCTGGAACTTGGCATGTTGGATCTAGTTCAAGAAGACTCAGGTTACTTTAGCGTAGCAGGTTTGATTTTAGACAAAACTCAAGGCGAAGCAAAAGTAGGCACTCAGATTGAACAAGAGGGCATTTGGTTTGAAGTCATCGAAATGGATGAAAATCGGATCAAGACGGTAAAAATTACCCGTCCAGAGCAATTTTCGTAACTGTTTTACGATTAAATCGCAAACAGATATAAAAAACTAAAAAAAATGCCTCATTAATGAGGCATTTTTTTTGAATAAAAAGAGCACTTAGATAGGATTACTTATCTAAGTATTTAAAACTAAAAATTAATTTAAAATATTTTGTGCCATTGTTGGCCATAAATTTTGATGTGACTTCTTAAACATTAACATATGACCAATGGCTTTATGACCTGTATCTTTCGGTTTAAGCTCTATCATTTCTGTGGTGGCTTTTGGATACAAGCGAAGTAAGTCTTTGACATTGGCTTCAGTGGCGATCTCATCATCCGATGACCAATACACAGTAATTGGGCATTGAATTTCGTTGTGATAGTCCTTGAAAATCGTTTTACCTATAGCGTTCATCACATAACCGGGTTTACTGCAAAATTCAGCCCATTGTTTTGCAACATTTTTGGGTAAATTTTCTCCCATGCCTAAAAACTTGGTTGCGCCATAGCCTTTGACTAAGCTTGAAACAGGGAAGATCATTTTAAACATGACAGGCGCCATACGTTTGGTTCGCCCTTTAAGTCCTTTTACATGTCCTGTAGAGCCTGAAATTGCAATCACTTGTGCCACTTTCTTGTAATTAGAAACAATGCCTAGTAATTGTCCTCCAGCACTATGACCTAAGAGTATGACTTGTTCTTTGCCTGTTTTATTCAGCAATGTTTCAATAGCAGCAGGAATATCCAGTTGTCCCCAGTCTTGGATACTTACAGTGGACTGACGAATAGGACCATGTAAGGACTCACCTATACCACGAAAATCGAAGACCAGCACATCTGAACCTTGTTGGGCAAGCCATTCTATAAAATGATGATAGAAACCTTGGGTAATACCTGTTGCAGGACAAACCAAAATAGGCAATTGATGGGTTGATTGTTTTGCCGGATAAAAACGTGCAGTTAAGCTATAGCTATCTGCACAAGTTATGGTTAAATTTTCAAATGTATTCATGACAATTCAATGGGTATGCTTTAATGATTACTTTACATAAGTTCTAAAAAGAAACTTGATGAAAGTATGACTTATGAGTCAAAGGTAATATAAATATTTTAAGCTGTTGGAATTAGGATGTTTTAAATGGATTTAGTGTGTTTAAGTTTGTCGGTAAAGTTAGCTTTAATATTTAGTGGGATTTATCTATGGGTGGGTATGCTAACAGGGGTTTGGAAATATTACCAAATTAGTCGATCAGAAATGGCTCGAGCTCATTATTATGTCGATATCGCACATCGCAGTAGCTTGCTTTATGCTCCAGCGACTTTGATTTTAGCGGTGATGGCCTATTGTTCAAGCTGGACAGAAACCACAAATTTAATATTTGTCTTGATTAATTTATTCTTTTTTAGCTTTTCAATTGCCAGTTATGTTTTGCATGGTTTTTTAAAAGATACGACAAATCAATTCAAAGAGCCGCACCAATTAGGAACAATGCACTTACCGAAAATATTGTTACGTATAGCAATGCTGTTATTGGTACTCGGGGAGATTGTTGCGACTGGAGGATTATTACTAGGAATGTTTAATACTTTGTTTTAATACTTAAATTTTTATGATTTTCTTATTTAAGATGGATGCATGGCATCCATCTTTTATTCTGTAATCTTCGCGAGTTTACGAGATTTATGGTCGACTACATCCCAAACATAGAAGGCAGCAGAAACGACTAATGCATAGGCAAAAAATTCAGGTTTTAAATTGCCTTGAATGAGTCCATGAATAAACAGAGTCACTAAAAGTGCAAGTGTTGTACTTAGATAGATGACCAGTTTTGTATTTGTCTTCAAAGAATTAATGAAGACTTGCTTATTGAAATGTATTGATAACATCCCCATTCCTCCTGTCTGCTCGACAAAAACCACATTGTTTTAGTCTGGATTGGTTTATTCAGTTGTACCATATCTAATTATTATTTCAAGAGCAAATAGCTCTATTATTCAAAATAATTATGACATATTTATTACAAGTGATGATTATTTTATAAAAAAAGAAAATATAAGTGATTTTTTTGATAAATGATGTAATTGTTGTTGAAGTAGTGTGAGCTAGTTATCAAAATAAAATACAATAACTGAATAGGTCTTGAAAGTATTTTCGACTAAAGTTGATAAAAATTATGCAATATTTATGCAAAAATCGAAAAAAATGACTATTTTTTCAAAATAATTCAATTTTGGCATGGAGAACGGTTCACTCATTCAAAAAAAGCAACAACGCGACTGAATTTATCTTTGTTGAATTAAAATTAAGTTTTAGTATTTTTAGCCAAATGTTTTTTATACATAGCGCAAAGCTTGATTTGATCTATTCAGGTGCATTGATCACATGTTTGAAGCACTAAGATGGATCAAACAACGCTTTAAAAATTGTGTCGCAAACAATAACGGCCTGTGGGGTAAACATGACAATTATTGATCACTGTTAAAATAAGATTTGGGTAAAATCAAATTTTAAGGATGATAATTAAAAAGCTTTATTTTTTAACTTTATCAATTACGACACAGATGATTAACACGATCAATGATGGGATCACCCATGCAAGATTCTGTTCATTTAACGGTAAGTTTTGAATCATCAAAGGTAAGCTGTCTTTAAAGCTTGTGACTTTAATTCCTTCAATAAGACCAAATAAAAATGCAACGCCAGTAACAGGTGCGATAACCGTGGTTGGGTTATTGAATTTACCCCAAAAGAAGCTCAATAGAATGACCACAATTGCGGGTGGGTAAATTGCACTGAGTACGGGAACTGAAAAAGCAATCAGTTTGGTTAAACCTAGATTTGAAATCACCAATGAAAACAACACCAAAATAACCACTAAAACTTTATATGGAATTTTTGTCAGTTCAGAGAAGTATTCAGCACATGCGCAGGTTAAACCAATCGCAGTAACCATACATGCAATAAAAATCAAAGCTGTCAGGAATAAAGAGCCTAAGTCACCAAAAGCATGTTGAACATAAGCATGCAGGATCACTGCGCCATTTTCAGCATTTGGAGCAGCATCATGACTGCCTAAACCAAGTTTAAATAAGCTGAGATAAACCAGCGTTAAACCTACACCAGAAATCAAACTTGCAATAATGGCATATTTGGTTACGAGCTTTTTATCTGTGACACCACGAGAGTGGATTGCATGAATAATCACAATACCGAAAACCAAAGCGCCTAAAGTATCCATGGTTAAATAACCATTTACAAAACCTTCAGAAACAGGGCTGGTAGCGTAATTGTTGATCGCAGGAGAAATTGAACCAGTCGGGATCAGAAATGCTGCAATACCTAAAATTGCCAGTGCAATAATTTTTAGCGGCGCAAGAATATGACCCACTGTATCCAATAATTTATTTGGATAAAGAGAAACTAAAGTCACAAATGCAAAATAGATAACGCTATAAATGAATAATGCTGTACCACCATTTCCAAAGTATGAGGAAAACCCAATTTCATAAGAAACAGTTGCAGTACGAGGTGTAGCAAATAATGGCCCAACCGAGAGATAACACACTACAGTCAATATTAAACTTGCAACTTTACCTAAAGGCGAGCTTAAAATCGCAATAGAACCTTCAGTTTTAGAAAGTGCCATAATGGTAATAACAGGTAAGCCTACAGCTGTGACTAGAAAACCTAGCGCTGCGAGCCATACATGTTCACCGGCTTGTTGAGCAACAATGGGTGGAAAAATAATATTACCTGCCCCAATAAATAAGGCAAAGGTCATAAAACCTAAAGCAATAATATCCTTTGTACGGAGATTAGTCATAAACTGTGGTTGAAAAAGCAAAACAGCGATTTTAGTAGAAATAGCTTATTTTTTGTATTTTATTTTATGGATAATATTCCCGTTTTTTATAAATTTTAACCAATTAGTCATATTGATTATATTTATGTGGATGATTCACAGTTAATTTTCAAAAATTGAAAAAATCAAAATTTTCAAAAAATATAGAATAGATAAAATCATCATATGGAAAGATTATACTTATTCTAAAATTTATGTGTTTGATTTTGCATTTTTATTGAATAAGATAGGCGGTAAATTGCCCTAAACGTATTGAAAAGGCATATAATATTTTTTCACTTTTGCGGACAGATCCAATGAAAGCTTCTACAGTCACCATTAAAACCGAACAAGACCTTGAAAAATTAAGAGTGTCGGGGCGTTTAGCTGCTCAAGTTTTAGCAATGATTGGTGAATATGTGGAGCCAGGGGTGACGACTGAGTATTTAGACGATATTTGCAATGATTTTATTGTCAATACGCTGAAAGTGATCCCTGCAAATATTGGATATTATGGTTATACCAAAACCACCTGTATTTCTCCAAATGAAGTGGTCTGTCACGGTATCCCATCAAAACACAAGGTTTTAAATGATGGCGATATTATCAATATCGATGTTGCGATTATCAAAGATGGTTATTTTGGTGATACCAGCCGTATGTACTATGTAGGTACAGTTAAACCTGAAGCGAAAAGACTGGTTGAAACGACTTATGAGGCAATGGTGGCTGGGATTCATATGGTCAAACCCGGTGCAACACTCGGGGATATTGGCCATGCGATCCAACAAGTTGGGCAACGTGAAGGTTATACGATCGTTCGTGAATATTGTGGTCATGGGATTGGTAAGATTTATCATGAGCAACCTAACGTATTACATTATGGTCAACCAGGACAGGGCTTAGTGCTTAAAAAGGGTATGGTTTTTACCATTGAACCAATGATTAATGCGGGGAAATCGAGTGTCAAAGAGCTGAAAGATGGCTGGACTGTGGTTACTGCGGATAAGTCATTGTCAGCACAATGGGAACATATGGTTGCTGTCACAGATACAGGATTTGAATTGCTTACACCTTGGCCTGAAGGCACTGGCAACTACCCTGAAATTTAATCTTTAGACTTTGGTCTAATGTATGAATTATGATCGGCGATTTATTGTTTTTTTATCTTTAAAAATGAGATTTTTCTCACTTTATTTACTGGAAATGTGGTTCTTTTAAGGGGTATTTTCGGTTAAGAAATATTCAATAAGTGTTTTTAAGTATTGGTCTAAATATTAACCAATCGCTAAGATAGCTTCCAGATTTTCGCTGTAGTTTCTATTGTTGTTTCAAGCTTTCTAGCTTACCCATCCTAGGGTAAGCTTTTTTTTGTCTATCGCTTCTCGATTTGCTTTGATTCGACGATTGAAAATTTAAAATAAGATGAATGAGCCTCCATTCATCTTATTGATCAGAATGCTATTTTTTAAGTTTAAAGTTTAAAATAAACGAAACAGCGAATCCAAATAGGAGTCCCCAAAATGCGGAACCAATCCCAAAAAACTGAACACCTGATGCACTGAATAAGAAGGTGAGCAGTGCGGCTTCACGATCTTTGACTTCATGAAATGCAATCGCAATATTATGGCTAATCGTACCAAACAAGGCGATCCCCGCTAATGCCACAATAAAAAGATGTGGAAAAGACATCAATAGACTTGTCAATGTTGCCGCAAATAGCCCCATCAAAATATAAAAGAAACCACAGCTCATGCCAGCAATATAGCGCTTCGCAGGGTCTGGGTGAACTTGGTCATCCAGACTGACTGCAGCACTGATTGCAGCAATATTCACGGTATAACAGCCAAATGGTGCAAGCAAAGTCTGCGCTGTACCTGTCCAACCAATAAGTTGGTTAACATGGGGTTTATAGCCATAACTTTTAATCATCGCAATCCCTGGTAAATACTGAGATGCCATATTGATTACAAATAAAGGCAGTGCCAATCCGAGAATTGCAGACCATGTGAACTCAGGTGTCATCCATACTGGTTTTGCCAATCCCCACTGTAAGGTTGGAACATGAAACTCCATAAAAAATGGACAAATGATAATTCCTGCGATCACGGTAATCACAATACAATAACGAGCCCATAGCCGTTTAGTGATGATATAAACCGCCAAAAGGCTGAGAATAAATGCCCAGTCGTTTTGCATACTGGCAAATAGAGCAATACCAAACTTGAGTAATACACCTGCCAGCATGGCACTGGTCAAACTCTGAGGAATATACGAAATAATTTTTTCAAATATGCCTAAAAAGCCTAGCGTGGCAGTCAGTAAACCACTCACCAAGAAAGCACCAATGGCTTCATAGAGTGAGTAGCCGCTGGCAGTGGCAATGATGAGTGCAAGTGCAGCGGTTGACCATGAGGTAGCAACAGGATATTTGAATTTCCAAGAAAGAATTAACCCTGAAAGACCTATACCTAAACCGAGTGCCCAAAACCAAGAGGTAATTTGTTCAGGGTTTGCGCCAAGTAATTGAGCCGCTTGTATGACGAGTACAGCCGAAACACTGATACCAATTAAGAAGGTAATGAAACCTGCAAATACAGCAGGTATAGAGAAGTCTTGGAGTAACTTTTGCATGATCCCTTGCTTTTAAATTTGATTGAATGGTTGAAAATGCAACCATCATACATGGATCATTTTAAAGCTTATAGGGTTAATTGGAATTAAATAGCAAAAGGAAAAATAAAATTGAATAAATTCTCATTTTTGGAGAATTTGGCTTTTTAAAAATTAAAACAGTTTAGTCGAAAGTAATTTATACTTACTTATAAAGATTAGATATTGCCTTGAATAGAAAGCGCAGTTTATCCAAAAGAACGATCCAAAAAGAATGCTTTAATCGGGAGATTTATTTAGCTAAAGCAGCTTACATCGTTGAAACAGCAAGCTTTATTCCAAAAGCACAGAACAGTAAGCCTACACAAGCAACACAACCTGCAGCAATTTTGTAGCGTGTATTAAAAAAAGTGGCGAGTTTAACGCCTGAGAAGATCAAGATCGTCAAATAACTCATACTGATGATTTGCAGAATCACTGAAAGTGCCGCAAAACTTAAAGCAGGGTAAGGGTAATCAGGATTGACAAACTGAACAAAGAACGAGAGATAAAATAAAATTGCTTTTGGGTTGAGTAAGCTGATGGTGAGTGCTGTTCGAAATGGATGAAATTGTTCGTTAGTTGCAGTATTCGATGTATTTGTTTGCAGCGTTTGTGGTTTGCTCTGCCAAGTTTTGATACTTGCGATCAGTAAACGAATACCGAGATAAGACAGATAGCTTGCACCAACAACTTTGAGAATGATAAATAACCAAGGAAAGGCATGTAGTAGAGAGGCAGCACCTAAAACAGTGCAGAGAATCAGGATTAAATCTCCTGTAAAGACGCCTAAAGCACCGATATAGCCCGTTTTAATTCCAAATCGAGAGGCAATTGACATCACATACAATGAGTTAGGACCGGGTAAAATGACGATAAAAATAGTCCCTAGTATATATGTCACAATATCGGTAATACCAAACACAACATTCTCACTGTATAAGAAAAGCGAAATAAAAAAGCCGAGCGTTTATGATAACAAACTCGGCTTTAGAGTGTGAGCGATTTTAGTGCAATTTTAACCAAAAGCGCATCTACAATTTAGATTTATATAAATCATTCTAAATACATAGATTAGTCAATAAAATCAGCATCTAGGCCAAAAGATTGACGCAATAATAATGCAAGTTGTTCACGCGCTTTGATAAAACCGTCAATCCCGCTTTGCAATAACTGGAATGCCATTAAATCAGCTTCCAATTGTTGTTTAAATTCAGCTTTAGAGATCTCTTGATGTTCTTGAGACGTTTGTTCAGCATCTAAGCTGAGTTGAGAAACCACATGACGTTGATCATTGTTCAATTTTTCAAGTAGGCCCGGTGCAACGGTTAAAAGGTCGCAACCTGCTAAACCTAAAACTTGGTCAATGCTACGGAAGCTTGCGCCCATCACTTCAGTTTTGATTTGATGTTGCTTGTAGTAATGATAAATTTGTTTAACAGACAATACGCCTGGATCTTTCTCAATTGGATAGCTTTCTACATTTTCAGCTTTTTTAAACCAATCTAAAATACGACCGACAAATGGAGAAATCAAAGTCACATTGGCATCTGCACACGCTTTGGCTTGGTGTAAACCAAAAAGCAGGGTTAAGTTACAATGAATGCCTTCTGCTTCTAGCACTTTCGCTGCTTGAATACCTTCCCAAGTAGAAGCGATCTTGATCAGAATACGGTCTTGGTCGATCCCATATTCTTTATACAATGCAAGTAGCTCTTTGGCCTTGGCAATGGTTTCTTCGGTATTATAGGAAAGGGCTGCATCCACTTCTGTTGAAACACGACCTTCTACAATATTTAAAATTTCGACACCGAGTTTGACGGTGAGAATATCGATAGTGCGTTCAACGAGCGCATCTAATTCATAACCTTCTTTTTTTGCTTGAGCATAGGCATCTTCTATCAGCTCACGACTTTCAGGCTGTTGTGCTGCTGCTGTAATGAGTGAAGGGTTCGTCGTTGCATCCAAAGGGCGAAATTGTTGAATTGCGTTTAAATCACCTGTATCAGCAACGATAGTGGTTAAGCGTTTTAATTGATCTAATGCAGATTGTGTCATTACCGATTATTTCTTAGTTAAATTATTTGTGATTTATTTATAACACAATGCGATTTGAGCAAAACAGCAAAATGTACTGAAAGGCCTATTATTTTGTATGAATTCTTTGATTTCGTATGTGATTAATCAAAAAACGAGCAGCTGAGCCTAAATTGCTCTCACGACTCCAGACTAAGTCGACAAAATATTCAAATTTTGGTGTGAAATCGAGCAAATCTAAGATTTTTAACTTATGTTTAAGCTCAGGATTTTCATTAAACATTTCTAAGGGAAGAACACCCCAACCCAGTTCTTTTAAAATTAAGGCACATGCTGAGTGGTGATTGTCTGTACGCCAATAGTTTTTAGAATAGAGCAGTTCGGGTTTAATGGTTCGATCACGACTTGCCACGACAATTTGTCTGGACTGTAGGATTTGTTCAAAAGTAACTTGTTTATGTGCAGACAATGGATGGTGAATAGCTGAAACAGGAACCAAGGCTTCTTTTTTAAATTCAACAAATTGCTCACGACTTTCAAGTATTTCACGTTCAAACATCAATGCCAGTTGTGCCGTCTGATTCATCAGCATTTTCAGCGCATCTTCTTGTGGTGCTGAGAAGATATTAATTTCTAAAGTTGGAAAATGCTCTCCCAGCAGTGCAATGTATTCAGCCCAGTCTGTATGCAGTAATTCTGAAACCACCACGATATTTAATGAGGATTCCAAGCCTTCGCTAAGTGCAATCGCTTGTTGTTTCCACTGATTCATTTCTACCAGTAGTTGTTCAGTTTTTTCATATAAGCGTTGAGCTTGAGGTGTAGGGATTGGTTCACGTCCCACACGATTAAAGAGTTTTAGATTTAAGTCTATTTCCAAGTTGGCGATAGACATACTGACAGCGGAGGGGACTTTGCCAAGCTGTCGGGCTGCTGCTGAAAATGAACCTGTTTCCATCACCGTTTTAAAGATGGTGAGTTGTTCTTGGTTAATATTCATGCGCTGGGCACCATTATGTTTAGTTTTTCAGTCATTAAATTTACCCCAATTCACGCAACCTTTCAATAAAATTGAAAGAACCTGACTCGATTGATCAATATTATAAAAATATAATGCATCCATCGAATCAAGAAAGAGTAGTTTTAAATGATGATTTCCAAAAGAAGGGTTATTCATGCATTAAGCTATGAAGTCATCCTGTTGGTGATCATAGCGATTGCATTAAGTTTTATTTTTGAAGTGCCAATGGAAGTTACCGGTGTATTAGGTGTTGCGATGGCCGTGACTTCAGTGGTTTGGAATATGGTGTTTAACCATTTCTTTGAACAATTTGAACGTAAGAGAAAACTTAAACGTACCATTGGTGTTCGTATTTTACATGCTATTGGTTTTGAGGGTGGTTTAATGTTAGCCACGATTCCAATGGTTGCTTACGCAATGGATATGTCTTTGTGGCAAGCAATTTTATTGGATTTCGGAATGACCACCTGTATTTTGGTGTATACCTTTATTTTCCAATGGTGTTATGACTTGATTGAAGAGCGTATGGGGGCAAAGCCTGTACATTCTTAATTAAGCCTGCAATGCATTTATTTTAAATTTTAGTGAAAATTTCAAATGTGTTGCGATAGAGATCTTCTTAGTTTTATTGAAAACTAAGAGGATCTTTTTTTATAAAAATTTAATTGAATAAATAACATATAATTAAAATAGATTTTAAATAATGCATAAACACTGGATAAAACATAATCAATAAAGATAAAACCCGTTACACGATCACAGCTCAGTTTAAACAAACTTTTGCAAAAGATAATTGGAATTCAATTTGTTTTGTAAAATTGTTCGCCTACAATAGTGACTGTTAACATTTCATAAATGGCTTGCGTTGTCGCAAACATAGAAGAAGTGTCAACAGACCCTAATAAATTCAAAATATGTAAGAGATGGATTGAGGCAAATATGGTGCAGACAGTTCAGGAGCAGCTGCCACATAGACACCAGCTTGCTGCTCAAGAATTACTTCAGGTTTCAGCAAATTTAAATAAGATTTATCTTGATCAATTTGACTATTTGTCCGAGATTACTGCGCACAACTTTTTCCAGTTTGATCCACAGCAGCATAAATTCAGTCTGGCAAATCAGTTACTCAATATCTACTTTGATGAAGAAAAGGGTTTAATTTTTGATTTAAATTTTGAAAAGTTACCGCGTTGTTTAGAAAATAAAATCAATATCAATCGTTTTGTTCAATATTTCTCAGAAAATATTTATTTTTATACAACAAAATATCATGAGATACATCCAACTGATTTAAAGACCAAAGCCCAAATCATCCGCCAAACGCTGATTGAGCAGGTTTTCGAGTGGGTGGATGGTGAAAATCGGGTAGAGCAGTATTTATATAATATTAGTGAAGCAGATGCAGAGCGTATTGATCAAATTTTGCTGCACTATGAATATTTTGATTATCCCTATGTTTCTGATTTTGCCAAATATGGTAAAGCGATCCCTTTAAGTGTTGAAATTAATATTAAGCATTTAGTGCTGATTAATTCTGTATTGGGTCAAGAGTTTTTACCTATTCAGTCATTGGTACCTAAATTTCAACAGGCCATTTTTTCTTTAGATCAGTTTATTCCAGCGCATTATTTGCGTATATTAAAGATTTTCCACCCAGAAACATTACGCTTACACGAACTCAGTCAGTATTTTGCAAGTTATCAATTACTGGCTGTACATGCTCAAGAACAACCGCAAATGCTTGCTTATGCAAAATATATGAAACGGGGCTTTTGGCAATATCAGGATTTATTGAGCAAGCAGCACTTTTTACAAAAAGATGCTGAATATTGGGAACAGGATCAAGTTCCACAATTTCCAATTTGTAGCCTTAAGCGCACTGCAAATTGGCTATATAAACAAGATCAACAGGTCAATGATTGGATTAGTCGACATATGCAGGACCCTAATGTCAGGATTACCATCACTGCATTAAGTCTGATTGATACTTCAAAGATTTATCCTGAAGTCACTGTAAGTGTTTTAAAGTATTTTAAAAATATTGCAGCACGGCTATTTTTAATTGAATGTCATTCCTTTGCAATTACAAATGAATGGCAAAATAATCCAAAGAACAATCGTTATGGATTTTTAAAAACAGAGATTGAAAATAAGTCGAATAAGAAAACGATTTCTAATTCTTATTTATATATCGAAGAATGGCTAGATTTCGCTGCGCTGATGTTGGCGGATCAACCGCAGATGTATAAAAAAATATACCTTAAGATAAATCGTATCATTCAAGCATTTATGTTGTTTGTACAACATATTGCTCAGGGCTTGCCCAAGCAACTGATTAAATTTATTGATCCGCAACGACAACAACATGCTGAATTTTTTATTCAGTTGCAAAAGCACAATATAACAGTTGATGATTTCCGTAAAAAACTGAAACATATGCAGATCGGTCGTGCATCTAATCATAGTATTTACGACAGTTTTGTTTTGGACTATGTGATGCATTTATTTAATGATCATCACGATATTGAGCGAAATGTCACTTGGTCTGGTCTATATCAGCAAGCACAGCGTTGGCATCAACATCATTATTTTGTTGATACCTTATCGACACTTAAAGAAAAAATAGATGTAGAGCATTGGGATCGCATTGCACCAATGAAAAAGATTTATTTTGAAGAGTGGTGCTATGAGGAACTGAATAGCCTAAAACGAATTATTCAAGAGTCGTTGGTGTTTAAACACTGTTTGGCATTGTCCTATTGTGCGAGGATTGTCGATCGTGAATATGTGGCATTTCATGTATCGAAAATTGATAATACGACTCAGGAAATGACTTTAGGTTGTTATTATAAATTAGGACGTTTGGTCTTTGATCAATTGCGTTTACCCAATAATCATATTCCTGATGAGTTTTATATATTGAAAGCTCAAGCTTTTATTGAAGATGTAAATCAGCATTTAAAATGGAAAAGCAGTATTCAACCCAATGAAGAATTGGGAAACTTATAGTTTGACGCAGATCATTTTTGAATGAGCGACTTGGCTTTAATTCACTTTTCATGATGCATTTGGCTTAACTTTTTATGCAAAAATCGTTAGGCTATAGCCGTCCCATCCTGTTTAGGTAATTCAAGGCTGTTATGAAACAAGAAACTGCACTCAAACTTATGAAAGCGGGTGAAAATGTCTTTTTGACTGGATCTGCTGGTGCAGGAAAAACCTATACGCTTAATCAGTACATCAATTATTTAAAAGCACGCAAAGTCCCAGTTGCAATTACAGCATCTACAGGGATTGCAGCAACACATATGAATGGTATGACGATTCATACTTGGGCAGGCATTGGGATTAAAGATACGCTGACTGATGATGACTTAAAGCGTATGAAAGAGCGTAAATACTTAAAAGAGCATTTAGAAAATGCCCAAGTCTTGATCATTGATGAAATTTCAATGTTACATGCCAAACAGCTTAATTTAGTCAATCAAGTTTTAAAATATTTTAAAGAATCTGATGATGCTTTCGGTGGTATTCAAGTGATTGCAGCTGGGGATTTTTTTCAGCTGCCACCTGTAGGAAAAAATAGCGAACTAAATCGAGATAAATTTTGTTTTATGTCAACCGCTTGGGTTGAAGCAAAATTCCGTGTTTGTTACCTGACAGAGCAGCATCGTCAAGATGATTCGGCATTGAATGACGTACTCAATGCGATTCGTGCCCAGAATATTCAGCCACAGCATATTCAAGCGCTACAAGATACGCGTA
Source organism: Acinetobacter sp. GW821-FHT01E09 (assembly GCF_059422385.1). Lineage (NCBI taxonomy): Bacteria > Pseudomonadati > Pseudomonadota > Gammaproteobacteria > Moraxellales > Moraxellaceae > Acinetobacter > Acinetobacter sp. GW821-FHT01E09. The sequence goes on along the minus strand of NZ_JBWKWU010000001.1, from coordinate 2,623,356 downwards.
ATCAAGACATTGGTGATACCTACACGCGTTTATATACCCACAATATGGATGTAGATAGCATCAACTTTCAGCATCTCAATGCGATTGAAGGCGATGATCATCAATTTGTAGCGGTCACAGATGGTAATGAAAAGCTGATTGAGACATTGAAATCTTCTGTACGTGCACCTGATGAGTTGACGCTTAAAAAGCATGCCAAAGTCATGTTCGTTAAAAATAACTTCGATATGGGCTATATCAACGGTAGTTTAGGTGAAGTCATTGGATTTGAAGAAGACGATGAACTGGGGATGTTGCCTAAAGTCAAAATGACTGATGGTACAACCTTATTGGTTGCGCCAGAAACATGGTCTGTTGACAATGAAGGTGGTAAAACCATCGCCAGTCTACAACAAGTACCATTACGGTTAGCTTGGGCGATTACTATTCATAAATCGCAAGGGATGACCTTGGAAGCTGCGGAAATCAATTTAAGCCATACATTTGAAAAAGGTCAGGGCTATGTGGCTTTATCACGGCTTAAATCGATTCAGGGTTTAAGATTGTTAGGTTTTAATGATCAGGCATTGGAACTGGATAGTCTTGCAATTAAAGCAGATCGCCGTTTTCAAGAGTTATCCAATGAAGCCGAAGTGCATTATGCGGATTCAGATTTAACCACACAGCATAATGCCTTTATTCGTCATTGTGGTGGTACGTTAAATACCACTGAAATTGAACGTAATGAGAAGAAATTAGCGCGTAATAGTGGTAAAACCAATTATGCCTCGGCAACACTTGATGAAACACGTGAATTGTTTGAAAGTGGCTATGAGATTCAGGATATTGCGGTTGAACGTGGATTAACTCCTGCGACGATTATCAATCATTTGGCTCGTTTACATCGAGAGCAAGGTTTGGATATCTCGATTGCAAATCCTGGTGAAGAAGTTGTAGAAAAAATCCGTGTAATCTATAAAAAATTGAAGAAACGCCAAGATCCAAGTCATTTTAATGATGATGGTGCAATTAAGTTACGTCCAATCGTTGATTTAACCAGTCCAAAAATGGGCTATGATCAGGTACGTTTGGCACTGTTATTTGTTGAGTGATAGATGTTTTTAGTGATGAATTAATGGCTAAATTTGAGAAAAAGTTATTAAGTCCACGTTTAGCTATTTTGTCTAAATGCAAATATTCTAATAGTTATAATCTCTGCTTTCAGTTGTGCCCATTTTATTATGCGCATGAATTGATAGATTCAAATATTTCTTTTGAAGGGTTGGAGCTACCATCTCCACTTTTTAAAAGATTTGCTTGGGTTGACGTTGATTTTTGATGAAAATGAATGTGATGCATTTAATGGGTGTTTTACCATTAAAAGTATCCATAATCCTGTTGATTTATACCAATTGGCATTTATTGAAAGTCGTGACGGTTACCTAAAAGTGATTGCGAAAATCAAGATCGATTTTGAGTTTGAGCAATTTGATGATTTTGAAAATCTAGAATTGGTGATCAATGCTACTGTTGCGTCTCAGATCTTATGATTCAATCGTTTTAAGTTAAAAAGAATGAATTAACACAGATATTTATTGATGATTTTGTTAAAGTCTATCAATAGAATACAATAGATGTCGTGCTTTGAATGAGATAAAGAACCATAAAGCGCACTAGTCCAGAAATGTTTCATCTCATGGTTATTCTTATTCTAAAATTAAAGTGAATTTCAGCATCGTATAGCTGTGTAGTAAATTTGGATGCTATACTCGCACTTTAACTTCTTTCAAAACCAGCGCTTTTTTATGACACTTACGCCACCTTAAGTTTATTTACCTCTTCTAATCTGTAAATAACTCATCACTGTCTAGTGATGTGGTGTAGTCGTTTGTGTGTCGTATATCACATCACTAGCCTATCAAAAAATCAAAAAAATAGGCGCTATTTATGTTATCTAATATCCGAGAACAATGGTTCTCTAACATCCGTGGGGATGTACTTGCTGGACTTGTTGTGGGGCTTGCACTCATCCCTGAAGCTATCGCTTTTTCAATTATTGCTGGTGTAGATCCAAAAGTGGGTTTATATGCATCATTTTGTATCGCCGTCGTGATTTCGTTTGTTGGGGGACGTCCAGCAATGATTTCAGCAGCAACAGGCGCTATGGCATTGCTTATGGTCAGTTTAGTAAAAGAGCATGGCCTTGAATATTTACTTGCTGCAACAATTTTAACGGGTGTGATTCAAATATTTGCAGGCTATTTGAAGTTAGCGAAGTTAATGCGGTTTGTTTCTAAATCTGTAGTGATTGGCTTTGTGAATGCTTTAGCTATCTTAATTTTTATGGCTCAGTTGCCTGAATTTGTGAATGTGACTTGGCATGTTTATGCTTTGGTTGCATTAGGTTTGGTAATCATTTATTTATTTCCGCTCATTCCAAAATTAGGAAAAATACTGCCTTCACCGCTTGTGTGTATTATTGCAATTACGATATTGGCAATGAGTCTTGGAATTGATGTGCGAACAGTTGGGGATATGGGGGCTTTACCTGATACGCTTCCAATATTTTTACTTCCAGACATCCCTTTGAATGTTGAAACATTGAAGATTATCTTGCCGTATTCATTCGCATTAGCTGCAGTTGGCTTACTTGAATCTATGATGACAGCGACGATCGTGGATGAAATGACTGATACACCAAGTGATAAATATCAGGAATGTAAAGGGCAAGGGATCGCGAATATTGCATCTGGTTTTATGGGAGGAATGGCGGGTTGCGCAATGATCGGTCAATCTATGATTAATGTGAAATCAGGCGGTTTTTCTCGCTTATCAACATTCTCAGCGGGTATTTTTCTTCTTATTCTTGTTGTGTTTATTAGTGACTGGCTCAAAGTGATTCCAATGGCTGCATTGGTTGCTGTAATGATTATGGTCTCTATTAGTACCTTTGAATGGCGTTCTCTAACTCGCTTTAAAGCAAATCCTAAAAGTAGTAATGTTGTGATGATCGTGACCGTCATAGTGGTTGTGGCTACTCATAACCTCGCATTAGGTGTACTCAGTGGCGTTTTGCTTTCAGCGCTATTTCTTGCCATTAAATTAGAAGATGATATTCTGGTGAAGTCTGCTTTTGAAGGATCAGCACGTTTATATGATTTAAGCGGTCAGATTTTCTTTAGCTCTTCTGAAAAATTTATGCAAAGTTTTGACTTCAATGAGAAAATTTCAGATGTCATTATTGATTTGACTCACTCCCATATTTGGGATGTCACATCTGTTGCGATGTTGGATTCTGTTGTAAGCAAATTTCGTAAGAATGGAATCAACGTCACAGTACGTGGTTTAAATGAAGCGAGTTCAATTATGATCGATAAGTATGGCACACATGCCAGAATTTAAATTAAGGAGACTCTATATTTATGTAGAGTCTCTAAAATCGGTATAATCTTAATTATGCAAGTACTTCGTAATATGAATTAGCTAAGATTCATTTATGGAGTAATATGCCACAAATGCTAAAACTAAGTCAGCAAGAGAGAACGGTTTTAGCTTGTGGAATATTGATACAGCTGAAAAATATAATCAATGTAGTGTAAAAAAATAAAATGTTTGAAATAATTAAGATGCTAACTTAAGCCCAATGTCTTGTTTTTAAAAAAGATTCAAACTTAAAGTAATATTTACAGATTAAAATCAACGAAATATAGATTAGTATTTGATTTATCTCAAATTCCTTATCATTTAGAAAATTTAGTATTTGGAAGTAAATTTGTAGAGCTAAAAGTAAGCTAAAAAAAATAACACCTCTACGTCTTGCTTTTTCTTTTACAGTTCTCATAAATCTAAGCGCTAAAATGCTAATTTAGCGTTAATTTTACAGTTTTTTTATATGTTAATGCTATAATTCTGACCAATATCCAGTACTTTCAAACGGTTAATACCATGCCACAAATGTTTATTGATTATTCTGACAATATTCAGAATTTAGATAAAAAGAAATTGATGTTGGGCTTAAATCATGCACTGTTTGATACAGGTTTAGTGGGGCAAGCACATGATATTAAATCCCGTATTCAAGCAGTTTCGGATTATTTGATTGGCTTCGGGGATGAAAGTGGCGAGCAGAGTAATCAAGCATTTATTTTTGTACGTTTACAAGGTTTAAGTGGTCGTACTGAACCACAAAAAGACTTAATGACTGAAAATTTATCGCAATTTTTACAGTCATTTGAAGATTATTCTGCACAGGGTTTAGAAATTCAGCTTTGTGTAGAGTTTGCTGAAATGCCACGAGAAATTTATAAAAAAGTTTTTGTGCAAAAATAATCAGCTTGGGGCTTAAAAAATAAGCCCCAATCTTTTACTTATTCGCTTCTGAGTTCGCATATTGCTTTAACCAGTTTTGGATATCGCGCTTGTAACTCAATACCATTGAGTAAATCTCTTTCAATCTCGCCTGCGGCAAAATCATAGTGATGTTCTGGATGTTGTAGATATACCGCATCACGAATCTCAGACTCTTCTTCATTTTCATGATGGACGTTATACGCCTCATCAGCAACATAAAGTAGACCTTCAGCCCAAGTGTCGCCTATATCAAAACTATATTTTCCGCTAACAAAGTTTTGAACATCTTCTTGTATGTCATCAAAGAATTCCTTGCCTTTAAGGATTAACCAACATCTAAAATAAATAAAACCATCATCTGATAGATAAGCATCGAAGTTGAAAATACCATCTTTTTCAGTAAAATCAGATTCTAGAATTGTCGAGAGTTCTGCGATTTCAGCACTATAGAGTTGTGAGAGTTTGAGCTGGAGTGTTTTTTCAAAAATAATCAGTTGTTGTTTATCCAACTGAGATAAATATTGCACAAGATCTTGTAAATGTTGGTCAATATCATAGTCAGACCAGTGAGCATCTTTGTTATGGTTCGACTGGTCTATTGCGTCCCAAAACAATTTTTCTTCTTGTAATGACATAAGTGATTCCAGAGGTTTAAGCTTAATTTTAATGCTAAAAAGCAAGTTTATCTGTTTAGTCTAAAGACTTAAGACTTCTATATCTGCATATTGCCAAATTTTATCTGCACTCATTTGATATATTTCATCTAAAAATGCGACATTAAAGCTTCCAACAGCTTGGGCTTTTTCAAAAGCCAATTTTCCTGCAATCGCAAAATGGATATGTGCAGAGACTGCTGCGATTGTGGCTGTTGTGACTGCACTATACGCAGCAATTAAAGCGCCTAAAGCGCATCCAGTTGCTGTGACTTTAGGTTGTAAAAAGCTTCCGCCATTGACCTGAATCACGCTATTCAATTCTTTAGAGAGAATAAAGTCAGATTCACCAGAAATTGCCACACATTCGGTATGAGTTAAAAGTGCTAAAGCCTGTAAATACACTTCATTGCTTGACACAGTACTGTCTACACCTTTGGATTCAACCTGATTGCCTGCAAGTGCACTGATCTCTGAGGCATTACCGCGAATAATAGTCGGTTTAAGCAAAACTAATTGATCGACCATTTCACTGCGCCATTTGAGAAATGCACCATAACCAACAGGGTCGAGAACCCACGGTGTATTTTTACTTGCTACAGTTTGTGCTGAAATTTGCATGGCCTGCATTTGTTCAGAGGTCGGTGTTCCTACATTGATACTTAGTGCCGCAGCAAGAGAAGCAAAGCTTTCAGCCTCAAATGGGTTATCAATCATTGCAGGGGAAGCCCCAGCAGCCAATAAGACGTTGGCGGCATAATTTGCTGCAACACTGTTGGTGATGCACTGGACTAAGGGCTGTTGAGTTTGCAACTCAGTCCAAGCATCCACAACTTTTTGTAAAATGACATCAGTGTGGGTATGAAGTTGATCCGTTTGAGAATGTGTAATATTTTCAGGATGATTCATAAATGCTCCTTACTGAGTAAAATAGTGGTCTTGGTGTTTGCAACTGCGACAAAATAATGTCACATAATTTTGTGCATCATACTCAACCGTTAATTCGTTTGAGCCACAATACATACAGCGCTTTTGTGAATAGAAATTTAAGCGTGGTTCAATCTTTTTCCAAGATTTCCACACAGGTTGAAAGAAGATACCTTCATCGTAGCCTAAAAACCGATAAAACAGTATTTCACTCATCCTACTTAATGGAATATTCGGTGGACGTGGTAGGGTTGATGTTTCCCATTTTTCTGCAATTGCGCGTTCTCGATATTGTTGCACTGTTTTTTTGAGAATATTGGTATTAATAAAGTTTTCGTTACGAACTTGTAGCGCCTTTTTTTGATATAAATATTCAAGCGCAGTTTGAATGAGATAGAAAATTTGCCCAACGGCTAATGTGTCGAGTAGGTGATAACAGAAGATTTGGAAGTTTTTATTGCCCGAAATCTGGATACCCCACGTGCGGCAATAATGTTGGGTAAACTGTACAATTTCTTGATACAGCACAACATAGAGCGCATTTTTGACTTCTTCGGATGTTTTAAATGGGATACCTTGGCTTAGATTTTCATAGAACCAATGGCGTAGTTGTGTTGCGATACTAAACATACTCGGTTCGGAATAACCATCTAAACGGACATTGATATAGTATTGGTGTGCATCATCACTAAAATCTTTAGCAACAAATACATTGTCTTTAATCAGTTGATTGAGAAGTTGACTTTGGAAATAGTAATTGGGGGTAATTGGGTGATATTTAATCACTTCCCAATCAATAAATTCTTGATGGTTGGTATTTTCATGTACCTGATTGTCTAAAATACTCAGTAAAAATAATTTATGTAAAAAACTGAGCTGGTCTAAACCTAATTCAAAATTATCTTTTTTCTTTAGCTTACGGGTTTCTTGCAAGCGAGTTTCTTTAATCAGTTTACGCCGTTTGCTTTGGCATGTTTCACAATGACAGTTGCGTTGATTGTTTTGAAAAACTTGATGATTGCAATGGCTACATTGGTGAAAACTGACTTCTTTCTCAAATTCTTCAGCTTCAACATAATACATACTTGCCTGACAAAGCGGGCAAAATGTACTTTCATCCAGCTGTTTTTGCAGAATTTGAAGCATATAGATAAATATATAAATTATTAAGGACTTTTCATTATACACATCTATATAGATGAAAGCTGATTGCTTAAAATGAATGTTTTATAAAATATACAATTCGATGATGATTGAACCCATTGTATGATTATTCAATGATATTCGAAGACTAAATCTCAACGATCGAATCCAGTTGAGTGAAAGTTTAGATGTTTCGGAATGGGATCATTTTTTAATCTTTCCATCTGGTCTGTACGTAGAATACCGTTATGGTATTTTCTTGTTCAAAGCACTTAAAATATTCAAATTGATCCGATTGAGAACCGTTATATGGGGCGCCTCGTTGCGTCAAAATATATTGACCATTCAGAAGTCTTGCAGGATAAAATAGCGCAGTCTGGTTTACATTATCATTTTGAAAAGCAAATATTGATAATCCCTTTGCAAAAGTAACAATGTGGGGCTTTGGGGAAATGAAGCTTGTATGGTTTAGCAGTTTATATGATTTAAATACGGTAAATAGAACGTATTTAATGATTCTATTTACCGATAAAAGGTGATTTAAACAATAATCCTAACACCTACCCTTAATAAGCAGCAGGGCACGGTAATTCAGAATCCTCAAAATGCTCCATTTTAGCTTGAAGCAATGCCTTGGCTTTTTTAGCTGGAACTTTGTGCTGTCCTAGCATTTCATATTGTTTTAAAAGCGCAGTCACTTCACTGGTTTTTAAAGGAATGCCTTCACAAGTCATAAACATCGCAATAACCTGATGATCTAACTTCGCTTTATCCAGCATTTGCATCGTTTTAATGTTTTCAACACGGACTATATGGTCTTTAAAAATCATGTTGCACCTCATTTTTTGTTGAGTGTTTTTATTGTGCGATATACACAACATTAAACAAGCAAGAACTGTGCTCAAAATGTAGTCGCTTTGAAAAAAGTGTAATGTTGTGCATCGTGGCTTTAATGATTTATCGTGCACCTACAGGTTGGTATAGGCCATTTCCTCTACCAATCTCTGCTTGATAGATGGGTATCCATGGCGCAAAGAATATATTTTGTTTCCACTCATTTAGCACATTGAAACCATTGCGTGCAATCGCAATACGATGTTGTACATTGGCCAGATTGGTTGCGGTGAATGGTGCGCGTATAATCAGATAGGGGGTGAAAATTAATTTAAATTTATTGATGCCCACAAAAATATCACCACGTAAGCCTAAGTTCTCTAAACTCAGCGAGAGCATAAAATCATTAAGTTTAGCAAAATCACGCATTAATGGCTTATCCCACATCGGTTGTAAAATTTTCTCCTGTTCATGAATGCCAAAGCTAATGGCTGCATTTGTAGCCAGTTTTTTAAATTTTGATGAATAAATACCTGATCTAAGTGCTTCTTCATCCGCGGTTTTTTGTAATTGAAACGCTTGTGTCAGGGTAGATCCATAGCCAGTCAGTTGTTGTGCTAACACCAAAGCATCATAGTGTTGATGCATGATACTGAGTCCGCCAATATCTGCCATCACATTGGCTTGTCCATTAATTAACTCATTATTGGCTTGGGCAATAGTGGACTGTAATGTGGGTACATTCATCCCTGCAATAATGACACTTTGACCATTGGTGACATTTAACGGATCTAAAGCATTGGACAATGAGAAGGTTAATGCATACGTTGAACGGACATCATTGGCTACAAAAATCCCCAGATTTGGCCAGAAAAATTTTGGGTTATTACGACTGAGTGCATCGTAATACATCAAAATAAAGGCATTGGTCGCCAACACTATTTTTTATTGTGATTGATTACCATAAGTATTTATCGCCAATTGTTTGACCGTTGAAAATTGTTGACGAATTTTGCTACGTATACTTTCATATTGTTGGATAGTGGAGGTAATAGATGGGTCGTATAGAAAACTTTGATTATTGGCAATGTTGTAAAGTTGCTGATACAGATTTTTTTCAGATGTGTTGAGGTTGCGTTGTGCCATATTGGCATTCATATTGTAGGCAAGTTTTGACAGTTGTGCAGGACTCGCTTGAGTGGCATAGCTGGTTGCTGCCATTGTTTGTGTGGCATAAGGTACGACAAAAACAGTTGTAATACCGATGATACATCTCGTTAATATTGATTTAAATCTGGATATGGTTTTCTTATTCATGGGGAACATCCTGTTAATTTGTTTTTTAGAATTATGCTTGTTTTGAATGTGTGCTATTCAAATGCTGTAGTTATAGATAAGAAAAAATAAATTTAAAATGTGCGTTCAGGACAAGCAGATGAATGGTTTTTCCAGTAAATGATAAAATTATGTGATAAGTAAAATGAATATAGTTTCATTATAAAAATCAGAACAAATCGCCATTGTCATAAAACTGTCATCACGACATTGCATAGTGCAATAAATTTTACATATTTTTGACATAAGAGTAGAGCAATATGGCTTTTAAATACGGCGTTGCTGCATTAGCTTTAATGCTAAGCGGATCAGTTTTTGCAGCAGTCACCTTATCTGCGCCAGAAGAAATTGTAGTATTGGCGGTGAACGATCAAGAAGTGAATTCAGGTTTAATCCGTAAAAAGAATGAATATAAAGTCGATGCAGGTCAAGTTGCGGTAAGTGTTCGTTATCAACAATATTTTGAACATTTAAATGGTGAACATGACATTTTAAAATCGGGTGTGGTCACAGTGACAGCGCCAGATTTAAAAGATGGTCAAACTTATAAAATTGCTTTAGTGAATCCACCTCAGCGTTTTGAAGATGCAAAAAAATATGCAGAACAACCAACGATTGCGATTTATGACAATAAAAACCGTCTCGTGGTGCAACAGACTGGTGTAAATACTGAAGCGAAGCCTTGGTTAGGTTCTGGTTTATTCGGCAAAGTGATTGATTTAACTTCAAGTAAGAAAGCGCCAGTAAATCAACCAGCGGCTGTATATGCAACAACGACAAGCCAATCACCAGCAACAACCTCAGTTGCTAAGACGACTCAAACTGTGACTGATGCCAATTCAGCAGATCGCCAATTGATTCAAATTTGGCAAAATGCAAGCAAGGCGGAACGTCAGAAGTTTATGACTTGGTTAGCTGAGCAATAATTTTAAGTAAATCTGAAAGACCATTTCGATGGTCTTTTTTTTGTATTTAACGGAGTATTCATTGAATAATACAATTTTATAAAAGTTGATTTATAGTTCTGTGGAGTTTGCACTGCCACATCTTTCCTTGAAAATTTAAATATCTTCGTGTAGGCAATGCCTCACTTTTTAGAGATAAAAAGTGACAAAAATCTTTCGTTTGGCGAGGGGTACATCCTATACCCCCGCCCAACGGCGACATCCATGTCGCCACGCGATAGACACACCAGATATGATTAAATAATGCAAAAAGCATAAACGGTTTGATTGATACAATCTTCATCATCTTGATGAGTATAAATTATTCTATGGGTAAGACGGAATTGAGTGAGAATAAGGCTTTTCTATCTATCATTTTCATTTTATAAAGTACTTTGCTCAGCATTTAAAATGATAGAAATAAAACTTGATAAAATATCAGCTTAATTTTAGAACAGCACGAATATCCGATATTACAAATTTAGTCGATCTGATAAATTCTGCTTATCGACAACAAGAAGGTCGTAGTTGGACGAGTGAGTCAGAGATTGTCACGGGTGATCGAATCAATGCCAAGCAATTAGAACAAGCATTGGCTCAGGATAATTTTCAGTTATTTGTTGCGGAATTGGATGAGCAAATTGTCGCATGTATTGGTTTGACTTTTACCCAACATGATGTGGAAATCGGCACATTTTGTATTGCAACTACATTACAAAATCAAGGTATTGGCAAATATGTTTTAGATTTTGCTGAACAGTATGTTCATAACAAAGTTCTATCCAACCATTGCCATTTTACGCATTTCGTTATGTGGGTTTTAAGTGTACGTCATGAATTGATTGCTTATTATCAGCGCCGTGGCTATGTACAAACGGGTATAGTGGAGGATTATCCTTTAAATGCAAATGTAGGCATACCTATTGTAGATTTGCATTTAATCGAAATGAGAAAGAGTGTCGCGAGTAAAGCTTCATCCAATTAAAATAAAACCCTGAGTAAATCAGGGTCTTATTTTTTCAAATTTAGGACTTAGCTAAAGAACCAAGTGTAATAGCCCCACAGCATGAGTGGCCATGCGACATAGGGACTAAATAACCATTTCCATAACCAAAACTGTGGCAGAAATCCTACCCCATGTATAAAGCCACCTGAAATACCAATCATCACCATCATGAGCGCACTATGGTTATAGTGACCATTGGCATCAAGCATTGCGCCAGGGTGAATCAACAATACCGCAGCAAGAGGCAATGCCATCAAAAACGAAATGGCCATTGCAAACTTATTCGGCTTTCTTTGTTTTGTTGTCATTGCGATCTCTGTCATGGTTTATTCCTCATCCAAATCTTGATGATGTTCAATATAGAGTGCGCTTAAAACACCTGCAAAACACGCCATCAAGATCCCAAGAATCCAAGCGAAATACCACATAAATATTCTCCTATTTGCTTAGACACAGCCTTAGTACAGGCTGTGTGAGTTATCTTGAACATGTTTGTTGGTGATAACGCCCCACATTTTGTAATAACACCATGTGGTATAGATTAAAATAATTGGCACAAATATAGAAGCAACCACAGTCATTACTGTCAATGTATTCTTACTTGAAACCGCATCCCACATAGTTAAACTTACAGTTGGGTTAATGCTTGATGGCATTAAGAATGGGAACAGTGCAAAACCAGCAGTTAAAATTGAACCCGTCACCGCTAAGGTAGAACCTGTAAAGCTGACGCCAGCTTTGTTTTTACCAGCACCAAAGATAATCAGGATTGCGCCAAGGATTGCAGAAATAGGTGCAAGCATGGTGATTGGGTAAATTGAATAGTTATTCATCCAACCATGATTACCCGTTGTTAATACTTCTTTCGCAAGCGGATTGGCAACAGCATTGGTATTAAATGGTTGTACCAAAGTATATCCTTCGATGCCACCAAAATATAACCAAGCCCCCACGCCCAAGAAGGTAACTAAGAAGAGTATACCCATCAATTGTGTTGCTTTAGCAGAACGTTGACGTAATACACCATCTGTACGCAGCATTAACCATGCGCCACCATGTGCACACAGCATCGATAAACTTACAATTCCGCAAACCAGTGCAAATGGATTAAGCAGGGCAAAGAAGCTACCTGTATAAGTTGAACGTACAGTCTCATCTAAAGTAAACGGGACGCCTAAGAACATATTACCAAATGCAACACCGAAAACTAGCGCAGGTACAGCACCGCCGATACATAAGCCCCAATCCCAAGAATTACGCCATTGGGTATTTTGCAGTTTAGAGCGATAGTCAAAGCCAACAGGTCTAAGGAAGAGTGCAAATAAGACCAGCAAGAGCGCCCAATACATACCGGAGAAAGCCGTTGCATAAACCATAGGCCAAGCAGCAAATAGTGCGCCACCCGCAGTCACGAACCAAACTTGGTTGCCTTCCCAATGCGGAGCAATGGTATTGATTGCTGCACGGCGTTCATCATCAGTTTTACCTACAAATGGCATCAGTGCCATTGAGCCCATATCGAAACCATCTGTGAGGGCAAAACCAATCAGTAGAACACCGACTAAAACCCACCAGATAATTTTGAGAAGTTCATATTCGATCATGATTGATTCTCCCCAGTTTGAGCTTGCTGAGCTTCAAGTTTCTCGAAGTGATATTTACCTGTATGTAAAGAGCTTGGTCCTAAGCGTGAGAATTTGATCATTAAATACATTTCGATAATCAATAACACTGTATAGAACGCGGCTAATGCAATGATTGATCCCCATACATCGCCAGTACTTAAACTTGATGCTGAGAGGTGTGTAGGTAAAACTTCACCAATAGTCCACGGTTGACGACCACCTTCTGCTACATACCAACCTGTTTGTGCTGCAATCCAAGGTAATGGTAGTGCAAACAATGCAAATTTAAGTAACCATGGTTTATTTTCTGCATTACGTTTTGCCACAGCAAATGTTGCAAGGATAAACAGGAGTAGCATTAAGAAACCAGAAGCGACCATTGCACGGAAAGAGAAGAACAATGCGGTTACATTTGGAATGGTATCTTTTGTTGCTGCTTGAATATGTGCTTCAGAAGCATCTGTTACATTTTCAGTATATTTTTTAAGAAGTAAGCCATAACCTAAATCTTTTTGGTTTTCTTTGAACGATGCCATCAGTTCAGGCGAACGGTCACCAGCACGAAGTTTTTCGAGTTCGCTATATGCCACCATACCATTACGGATACGTGCCTCATGTTGAACCATCAAATCTTTAAGCCCTGTGACTTCTTTATCGAGTGAACGTGTGGCAATAATACCCATTGCATACGGGATTTTTATGGCATAGTCAGTACGTTGTTCTTCCTGATTTGGAATACCAAATAAAGTAAATGGCGCAGGTGCTGGATGTGTTTCCCACTCAGACTCAATTGCAGCCAACTTGGTTTTTTGAACATCACCAAGCTCATAACCAGATTCATCACCCAATAAGATAACTGAAAGTGTAGACGCTAAACCAAAGATTGCAGCGATGGCGAAAGAGCGACGCGCAAATGGTAAATCACGTTTTTTCAATAAGTAATAACTTGAAATGGCGAGAACAAAGATTGCACCAGTGACATAACCGGCAGACACTGTGTGAACAAATTTCACTTGAGCTACTGGGTTAAAAATCAAAGCACCAAAATCGACAAGTTCCATACGCATGGTTTCAAAATTAAATTCTGAACCGACAGGATTTTGCATCCAACCATTGGCAACTAAAATCCATAATGCGGATAAATTCGAACCCAGCGCAACTAACCATGTCACACTTAAATGTTGAACTTTTGAAAGGCGATCCCAGCCAAAGAAGAATAAACCAATAAAAGTTGATTCTAGAAAGAATGCCATCAATCCTTCAATGGCAAGTGGCGCACCAAAAATATCACCCACATAGTGAGAGTAGTACGCCCAGTTTGTACCGAACTGGAATTCCATGGTCAGACCAGTGGTTACACCTAAAGCAAAGTTAATACCGAAAAGTTTGCCCCAGAATTTGGTCATGTCTTTATAAATTTCTTTACCAGAAATCACATAAGTGGTTTCCATAATGGCAAGAATAAAAGCCAGACCTAGAGTAAGTGGTACAAATATAAAGTGATACATCGCGGTCATTGCAAATTGGAACCGCGAAAGATCGACCACGCTTTCAGAAATCATCAACGTGTCTCCTTGATTTGGGAAGGACTGCCAGCAATACGCTCAGCAACTTGGTTATCAAAATCTTTAGGAATAGTCGGTGCATCAAACCAGATATGTTTGATCGTCATTAAAAGGGCAATCTTAATTATTAATATGACTGCAATTTCTCTGACAAGCCGACGGTTTAAATCGTTAGGTTTTAAGCTCATGCGTTAAGCCTATTATTTAAATATGCTTATATTATTAAACAAAACGCAACAAGAAATAAATAGATAAAACAGTTAAAATAAAAATATATTATTAAGATGATATTAAACAATAACTTAAAAATTTGTGATGTTAAAAAATATACTAATTTATATTCATTTTAAAGTTGATTAAAACACTTGTAATTAATAAAAATAAAACCTAGTAAAATAGTATTGTTTAGATTTTATTAAACCAACTAAATTGGTTTGAATTAAGTTTGATGAAAAATTATTCCGATTAAAAAGGTTGGTTTATATTTTTGTTGAGTTTATTATTTTAGAAAAAACCTAATTGAGTAACAAATATGGGGGAACAATAATCGTGATTTATGCTTAAATTTTAGTCATAATTAAAAATTGAAAGATGTTTCTATTTTGATAGTTGGGTATTTATTTGATTATGTACAACTTCATCTATATTTGGATTTTTGCTAAAGTTCAATGATTTAATTTTTTGTTGATTTTATCTAATAAGTTATAACTGATTGAGCTGAAAGGAAATCACCATGAAATGTTTAGTTGTTATTGCTCACCCTGTAACTGATAGTCTTTGTCAAAGCTTGGCGAAGACCGCAATAGCGACTTTAATTGCCAATGGTCATGAAGTTGTGGTTGAAGATCTGTACGCCTCTGGTTTTTCACCCGCACTGACAGATGAGGAACGTCAAAGTTATTACAGTCCTACATTTGATCAAACTGCTGTCAAAGAGAATATAGATGATTTACTTTCCGCAGAAGCTTTAATACTGGTCTTTCCGATATGGTGGTTTGGTTTTCCTGCAATACTGAAAGGCTGGTTTGATCGTATTTGGGCTCCTTGAGTTGCTTATGATCATGCAAACGATTTGGGTGCAATTCAACCTAAACTCGATAACCTAAAATACACATTGGCGATTACTTCATTGGGTTCAGCTTGGTGGGTAGATCGTTTGGTACTTTGGCAACCAGTAAAACGCATATTGAAAATCGCATTATTGAGTACCTGTGCACCAAAATGCCATTTTCAAATGTTGTCACTGTATAAAGCTGAATCGCTTACTCAAGTTCAAATTGCATCATTTTGTGCACGGATTGAAGCTAAAATTGCAAGTTGGCCAAAATGAGGGCAAGTTATGATTAGATTCAGCTGGATACGTAATAAAGGTATTGGACGTGCTCAACCGAGTCAGACTTTTAATACTGATCTGAACTAAATAGATGATTTGAGATCGAAATTTTCTTGGCAATATAATGTGATTTTCTAAAACGTATTAAGATAATTTGCGATTGAAATTCTAATTCACCAAATTCTGGTTCGACTTGGATATAGTGCAGTTGTCCATTTTCATCACGGACCCGTGCTTGAGCTGAAAATCCTGGTCGTGCATTACCACTAGAGACTGTGGCCAATCGTCCAAGCAAGTCAACTTGATTCAACGTAACTTTAGGTTTTATCACCTGATCCAAACAATGAATCATAAACACGGTGAAGAAGATTGCAATCACCAATGCGGGTAAAACAACATAATACCAAGCGGCAAATACTTGTTTGCTTGCAAAGATAGAGAGCTGTAAAAAATAGCCTGCAAAACTAAAATTCAATAATAAAAAAACGAAAATAAGCACTTTGGAAAATTTGACTTGTAGCAAGGGCGATTCAATGAGCCAATCTGGTGAAATTTTTTTCAGAAAGGTACTTGGCCGTAAGCCGATATAGTAGCCAAAAGTTTCTGCCATACTCAGCAGAATTAAAGCCAAGACACTGAGGTGAAAGGGCATTAATTCATGTTCAAATAAGAATCCAAGCATGGCAGTTTCCAACCTTATTCGTCCTCGATGTAAATACCACCATCTGAATGGACTGAAATATTTACTTTTTCAAGTTTATCACCCAGACATGGTCCTGAAATACATTCACCTGTTTCAACTTCAAACAAAGCACCATGCGTAGAGCATTGAATATATTCGCCGTCTTGGTCTAAAAACTGATTTTCAAGAAATTCTAGTTCAGTTTGTAGGTGAGGGCAGACATTTTGGTAGGCATAAAATGCGCCATCACGTTGAGTGATAAAAATGGTATCGCCAGTCATTGTGTCAAACGCACGTGCCTTACGCTCTTCAATTTCATCGGTCATTGCAATTTTTTCAGACATTTATGCACATTCCTTTTTGAACGTTTCGAGTAGATTTGCGTAGTCTGCAACGTCTAGGCGTGGTCCAAACTTAGACACCACTTCGCTTGAAATAAGAATAGCAAGTTGTGCCGCAGTTTGTAAATTTTCACCATTATTTAAAGCATATAAGAAAGCACCTGAGAATGCATCACCAGCACCATTTGCATCGACTGCATTTACTTTACGACCTTGAACATAAAAATGCTGTTTTTGATCTGCGACTAATGCACCTTTTTCACTGAGTGTAATCACCACATCAGTACTGAGTGTTTTTAATTTATTCAACGCAGCTTCTACAGAGTCAGTTTCTGTATACATCATGGCTTCTTGTTCATTACAGAAAATCAGATCCACACCATCATCGATTAATTCATTTAGACCTTGGCGTGCATATTGCACCATTGCTGGGTCAGATAGGGTTAATGCGATTTTAACCTTGTGATCTCGGGCGATTTGACGTGCTTGTTTTACGGCTGCGCGTGCTGAATCACTTGTAGACAAGTAACCTTCGATATATAACCATTGCGCTGTTTTTAAAGGTTCAAAATCCATTTGTAGATCTGAAAGTTCTGCGGTAATGCCAAGATAAGTTTGCATCGTACGTTCTGAGTCTTCACTGACCAGAACCATACATGTACCCGTAACACCTTCACTGATCGATTTTTTCGACGTTTTGATGCCTGCATCATTTAAACCATCGAGATAAATTGTGCCTAGATCATCATTTCCAACACGACACGCATAAAATGCTGAAGAACCTAATGCACTGAATGCCACTGTGGTATTGGCAGCTGAACCGCCAGATGCTTGACCTTTATAATTTTGGCTGGCTTTTAAATTATTATATAGCCGAGTTTGAGATTCACCATCTGCGAGTTGCATGGTGCCTTTTTGCAAATTTTGTTCAGCTAAAAAGAGATCTGATACTTTAAATTCTTGGTCAATGAGCGCGTTACCAATTGCAAAAAGGTCAACTGTAGCCATGTTCTTCATCACATCAATGTTAAAAACATAAAGTTTACACGAATGCTCAGCTTTACAGTAGTTTGTTGAAAAAATTTCAATTACATTTGTCAAATATGCTTTGTTGGAATTTTATAACCTGCTTGTATGCTGAACGAAACCTGTTTTTGAGATAATTATTGCGTAATTTAAGCCATTGTGTTCATCAGTGTACGTGATTAAATTAGATCACTTCACTGTGATTGATTGAGATCGCTCGGCTAGGTTTTGTTGAGACATACAACATAGGCATTAAGTTAAAACTGTCTAAAGAGCCTAAACATATTGGAGGTTGAGTGAATATTTTAATTCAACAGGTAGATCAATTGCCTGCGCAAATTCAAGATTTAGCTGTAGTTGCTGAAAAAGAAGGATTTCATTTTATTCAACGTTTGGTTGATGAGTTTCAGCAAGGCAGCAATAGATTTAATCGACACGGTGAATTTTTATTGGTTGCGTTTGATGGAGATAAACTGGTTGCATGCGGTGGTTTAAATATTCAAATCAGTGAAGATGGTGATACAAAGCAGAACAAGGAAACTCAGCATAAAATTGGTCGGGTACGCCGTTTCTATGTATTGCCTGAATATCGCAACACTGGATTAGGTAAAAGTTTATTGCTTGAACTTGAAAAAAGAGCAAAATCTAATTTTTCTGCCTTGTGCTTAAGTAGTGAAAAAGATGCAGCGCCATTTTATCAAAAGCAAAATTATGTTTTTGTCTCAAATCATCCAAATTATAATTACTTTAAATATTTAATTTAGTGAATTTGCAAATATCTAGCTCTATAGCGCTTAACTTTAAATAGCACCATAATTCGATAAAGGGGCTGCTGGTTTATAGCGATAGGCTTTGAGCTCGTG
The DNA here is from genome assembly GCF_059422385.1 of Acinetobacter sp. GW821-FHT01E09. NCBI lineage: Bacteria > Pseudomonadati > Pseudomonadota > Gammaproteobacteria > Moraxellales > Moraxellaceae > Acinetobacter > Acinetobacter sp. GW821-FHT01E09. The sequence goes on along the minus strand of NZ_JBWKWU010000001.1, from coordinate 2,604,750 downwards.
TTTATTTTTTGGAGATGAATTGGTATTGATCTCCAAAAATGTATTTCTTGATAAAATAGCCTAAGCAATTCTTTTCTATAAAAACCTAAACACAGATCAGCCATATCTAATCAGCTTTTGTGAAGTTCTGATAAGTACTAAATACAAATGATGACTCAGTTTTTAACAGGGTAAAGTGACTTTTATCACGTTTTTAATTCTATTTTAAGTCGAAGCATAGACTATAGTTTTTAACGCATAATTGCTGAATAAATCAAATGAAGCAAAATGATTTAGATGTACTGATTTCTAAAGTTCCGCAAGTCACATTACTGTTTTGGATCACCAAAATCTTTGCAACCACCTTTGGTGAAACGGCTGGCGATGCTGTGTCAATGTCGCTTAATTTAGGGTATTTGGTTGGTACCTTTATCTTTGCTTTTATCTTTATTGCTTTTGTTTATTTTCAAATTTGTGCTAAGGCTTTTCACCCCTATTTATATTGGTTGACCATTATTGCAAGTACGACAGTGGGAACGACATTAGCAGATTTTGTTGATCGTTCACTGGGTATTGGTTATTTAGGTGGAAGTACGTTATTACTCAGTTTGGTATTGTTGACTTTATATGCTTGGTATAAGGTCGAAGGAACAATTTCACCACATATCAATCAGCCCCGTGCAGAACTGTTTTATTGGTTAACCATTACCTTTTCACAAACTTTAGGTACTGCATTGGGGGATTGGTCATCAGATACAGCAGGGCTGGGTTATAGCGGTGGGATTGTGCTGTATGTGGTGTTGATTCTCATCGTCATCGCCTTGTATTTATTTACAAAAACATCAAGGGTTATTTTGTTCTGGAGCGCGTTTGTGCTTACTCGACCATTAGGCGCTGTGGTTGGTGATTTTCTAGATAAACCGATTGATCATGGTGGATTAGCCCTGAGTCGTTTCACTGCATCGGCTGTATTATTGATTGCAATTTTCATCTGTATTTTTATTGCTCAGCGTTGGGATACAGAAAAAACATAAGCATTACTAATTTAAAAATATTGAGTTAAAAAAGTGAAGTTTTACAGTGATGATTGAATCTTTTGATCATCACTTTTTTTTATTTATCTCATTGCTTACGCTTATATTTCAACAGCAAGTCGCGATTAATCCTGATTGATTTACTAAGAATTAGTGTTAGGAATGAATCGCATTTATTTAAGTTTCGGTTATACTTGAACGTATAGATAAACATTTAATATTGGAGATCGCATGACTGTAGATGTCACTGAAACCTTATCTCAAACTGTTCATCCTGCGTTTCAGCTGGTACGTCAACACCATGTAGAAGCTTTAGACATTTTAGTGTCTGAATATAAACATAAAGTGACTGGTGCAATGCACTACCATTTAGCAACTGATTACGACGAAAATGTGTTCCTTGTTGCTTTCCGTACTCAACCGATGGATTCCAAAGGTGAGGCACATATTCTTGAACATACAGCATTGTGTGGCTCAGAGAAATTTCCAGTACGTGATCCATTCTTTTTGATGATTCGTCGTTCATTAAATACTTTTATGAATGCGTTTACAGCAGCAGATTGGACTGCTTATCCATTTGCAACTCAAAATAAAAAGGATTTCCAAAACCTTTTGGAAGTCTATTTGGATGCGGCTTTTGCGGCCAATTTAAATCCATTGGATTTTGCTCAAGAAGGTATTCGTATTGAGCTGGAAAATGGTGAGCCTGTTTATAAAGGCGTGGTATTTAATGAAATGAAAGGGGCAATGAGTTCACCTTCAGATCAGCTTTACCATCAGCTTGCGCATCATTTGTTCCCGAAAACGACTTATCATTATAATTCTGGTGGTGATCCGAAGGATATTCCTGACTTAACTTATGATGAGTTAGTGGCGTTCTATAAGTCACATTATCATCCAAGTAATGCGGTATTTATGACCTTTGGTGATGAGCCTGCTTATAAACTACAAGAACAATTTGAAAAGTTGGCGTTGTCTAAATTCAGCAAAGGTGAAACGATTTACTCTAAAGAAGAGCAAAGACTAACAGCACCGATTGAAGTACAAGAAACCTATGCTGTTGATGCAGAAGATTTAACAGACAAGACTTATCATATTTTGTCTTGGTTATTGCCAAAAACCAGTGATGTTAAACTTCGCCTGGGTATGCGTTTGGTTGAAGGGATTCTTTTAGAAAACTCTGCTTCGCCGTTGCGCCATTATTTAGAAACATGTGGTTATGCACAGTCTACAGGTCCAATCATGGGCGTAGATGATTCTAACTATGAAATGACGTTCTATTGTGGAGTTCAAGGTTCAAATCCTGAGCATACTGAAGAATTTAAAAATGGCGTGCTTAATATCCTTCAAGATGTTGCTTCAAAGCCTATCGATAAAGACATGGTTGATGCAATTTTGCATCAAATTGAATTACATCAACGTGAAATCAGTGGTGATGGTACGCCGTATGGTTTAACACTGATTCTCAATGGTTTGGGCAATGCAATCCATCATAATGATCCAATCCATGCTTGGGATGTGGATACTGCCATTGCAGAAGTAAAAGAAGAACTCAAAGATCCGATGTGGTTATCCAACTTGATTCAAGTTCATTTATTGGATAATCCGCATCGTGTACAAATGACTTTAGTTCCAGATGCAAATAAATCTGCTCAAGAAGCAGAAGATGAAAAAGCACGTTTGGCGAAAATTGGTGAGGCTTTGTCAGAAGCAGATAAAGCTGAAATTATCGCGCAAACTGAAGCTTTAAAAATTCGTCAAGAAACTCCAGATGATTTGAGCTTATTGCCTAAAGTCGGTTTGGAAGACATTCCAGCTGAATTGGCCATTGTTCAAGGTCAATTGCGTGAAGTGATTTGCAATGGGGTAGATACACCATTAAATCTGTACCATGCAGGCACAAATGGAATTTACTACCAACAAGTATTGATTCAAATTCCAGATCAAATTGTAAAATCGCCTTATTTTAACTTACTGTCTGTTCTCATGGGAGAAGTGGGTGCGGGCGAATATGATTATCTTGAACTTCAACAGTTACAGACGGCTGTTAGTGGCGGTTTGGGAATGGGTGCTTCGCTTCGTTCTAAAACCGATGACAAAGGCCAAATTAGTGCATGGTTGACTTTAACAACCAAATCTTTAACGGATAAGTTTGATGCAATTCAGTTGCTTAAATTGGCTTTTGAGCAACTACGTTTTGATGAAAAAGATCGTATTATCGAACTTTTACAACAACGTAAAACACGTTGGGCTTCTCGTTTATCGGGTTCTGGACATAGTTATGCAATGCAAATTGCCTCACGTCATATGAGTGCGTTGGCAAAACGTGATTATGACAATACCGGCCTAGGCGCACTGAATTGGCTAGGTGATTTGATCGCAAAAATTGAAAAAGATGATGCGGCATATGATGCGTTTATAGATGAGTTAAAATCAATTCATAAAGGCTTAATACTTGCACCAAAACAATTTTTATTGGTGTGTGAAGAGCATCATTCAGAGCGTTTAGTTGAAGAAGTGCAAACGGTTTGGGATAAACTTGCAGTTGATCAATCTCCTGTCTATTTAACGCAAGTGGCTATGGATGAGAGCAATGCAGATCAAGCTTGGTTAATTCAAGCCAATGTTCAATTTTGTGCTTCTGCTTACCAAGCTGTAGATGTTGCCCATCCAGATGCAGCGCCGTTGATGGTGCTTGCAGGCTATTTACGCAATGGTTTCCTACATAGTGCTATTCGTGAAAAGGGTGGTGCATATGGTGGGGGCGCAAGTTATGATGGCAATGCTTGTTCGTTCCGATTCTATAGTTATCGTGATCCACGCCTTGCAGAAACTTTCCAAGACTTTGAAGCAAGTTTAGATTGGTTGTTAAACAAAGAGCAGCATGATTATCAGCTTGAAGAAGCTATTCTCGGTCTGGTTTCCAGTATGGATAAACCTGGTTCACCAGCAGGTGAAGCCATTACTGCATGCTATGCATTGCTTCATGGACGCACACCTGCGTTTAGAAAGCAATTACGCGAGCGCTTATTAAACGTTACTATTGACGACCTTAAGCGTGTCACACAAACTTATTTACTTGAGCAAAAGCCTGTAAGAGCTGTAGTCGCTCCAGTTGCCAAAAAAGAAGTGTTGGAACAATTAGGTTTTGAAATTAAGAAAGTAAATTAACCCTATAAATTCTTTCTGGAGAATTCTATGTCGTTCAAAAATTTTGAACGTACACCATTGAATCTGAGCATCTTAATGATGCTCAGTTTTGGTTTGGTGACCATTGCTCATGCAGATGATACTGCACAAGTGAATCCTGCAAGTACGCAAGCCTGTGTTGCGCTCGAATCTAATGCTGACCGTTTGGCTTGTTACGATAAAATATTTAAAACACCTACCGTTGCTCCGCAAGTCTTGGTGTCAGAGCAACGTGCTGCTTTAGATATTCAAAAAGCCAATGTTGAACCTGAAACACTCAAAGATAAAATCACCCAGAAAGCAGAAAATTTATTTGCGATTCATGGTGATAAAATTGACCCCAATACCTCATTACTTGATCGACGTTGGGAGCTTTCTCAAGACAGTAAATTAGGCACGTGGAATATTCGCGCGAATCAACCTGTATATTTGCTTCCTGCATTTTGGACCAGTAAGAAAAATGAATTTCCACAGAGTCCAAATCCTCAAAACACCGTGGATGAAGACCAAAATTTAAAGTCGATGGAAGCGAAATTCCAGATTTCTTTAAAAACCAAAGCTGCCGAAAATATTTTTGGGAACAATGGTGATGTTTGGGTTGGTTATACCCAATCGTCTCGCTGGCAAGTTTATAACAGTGAAGAGTCTCGTCCATTTCGTGAAACAAATTACGAACCTGAAGCAAGTTTGATTTTTAGAACCAATTATAATTTATTGGGCTTAAATGGTCGCTTACTGGGTTTGACTTTGAATCATCAGTCAAACGGGCGTTCTGATCCGCTATCACGTAGTTGGAATCGGGTTATTTTAAATCTTGGTTTTGAAAAAGATAATTTTGCCTTGATGGTACGTCCGTGGTATCGCATCGAAGAAGATTTTAAGGATGACAATAATCCTGATATTAAAAATTATATCGGTCGTGGTGATTTGACTGCATTCTATCGCTGGAATGACAATGATTTTTCTTTGATGCTACGTCACTCTTTAAAAGGTGGGGATGATTCGCATGGTGCAATGCAATTTGATTGGGCATTTCCAATTAAAGGCAAGTTACGTGGGCATTTTCAATTGTTTGATGGTTATGGCGAAAGCTTGATTGATTATAATCACCGTGCGACTTATGTCGGTCTAGGTGTTTCGTTAATGAATTGGTATTAATCATTTAAAATAGCGTTGATTGGCTAGATTTAAATAATAAGCTGTCTTGATATAAGGCAGCTTTTTTGTTTGCGGTTATTGAGTTATAGGGAAGAGTTGTTGTTTTATTTGGATAAGTAACGGGAAAGCTCAAGAGTGCTGTTTGCAGTATAAGATGAGGCATAGACTACGCAAAGAGATTAAAATTTTAAAAGTAAACTGTGGCATTGCTAACTTTTTATAATCAAATAATTTTTTACATATAATTGATTTAATTTAAAATATTAATTGAGAGAAATTATATTCTTGAGTCTGAGTTTTTGACTGGTTGACTATATAATAAAAAACCACGCTATTTTTAACGTGGTTTTTTATAATTTGGCTATTTAAACGCTTTATTTACGAAGTGCTGACTGTTGAATCTTCATCTTCTGTGGCTTTTTGTTCAGGTTCAACTAAAAAACCACCTGTCTGTCTATGCCATAAATGCGCATAAATACCATTTTGTGCGATCAGCTCTTCGTGAGTACCTTGTTCTGCAATTTGACCTTGATCTAACACAATCAAACGATCCATTTGTGCAATGGTTGAAAGACGGTGAGCAATCGCGATCACAGTTTTATTTTGCATTAACTCATCTAAACTTGATTGAATTGCAGCTTCAACTTCGGAGTCTAAAGCACTGGTTGCTTCATCCAAGATTAAGATAGGTGCGTCTTTTAGAAATACACGTGCAATGGCAATACGTTGACGTTGACCACCCGAAAGTTTTACCCCACGCTCACCAACATAAGCATCATAGCCAGTACGGCCTCTTAAATCTGAAAGTTGTGGAATAAACTCATCTGCTTTGGCTTTTCTTACTGCTTCATACATTTCTTCATCAGTCGCATCAGGGCGGCCATATTTGATATTTTCCGCAACTGTACGATGTAATAAAGAGGTATCTTGGGTCACAAGCGCAATATTTTTTCTTAAACTGTCTTGAGTGACTTCTTCAATATTTTGACCATCAATGGTAATTTTTCCATTATTGATGGTGTAAAAATGTAGAAGCAATTGAATTAATGTGGATTTTCCAGCGCCTGAACGTCCCACAATACCAATTTTTTCACCTGGTTGAATGTTTAAATTAAAGTGATCAATGACTTTTTTGCTGTTATAAGCAAATGTGACATCGCTAAATTTAATATTACCTTGAGTCACAACAAGTGGTTTGGCATCTTCTTTGTCTTGGATATTGATCTGACGACCTAAAGTTTGCATACCATCTTGAATTGTGCCGACATTTTCAAATAGGGCAGAGGTTTGCCACATCATAAACTCAGCCATACTATTGAGTTTAAGAATCATGGCTGTTGTTGCTGCAATCACACCAATCGCTGCTTGACCCTGTAACCATAACCAAACAGCAGTACCTAATACCCCAAAGAATAAAACGGCTGTCAGCAAATTGATGCAAAGTTCATATGCAGTGCCTAAACGCATTTGTTTGAACACTGTACGCATAAACTCTTTCATTGACTCTTTTGCATACTGGCTTTCACGGCCTGCATGTGCAAAAAGTTTTACTGTCTGAATGTTAGTATAGGCATCGGTTACACGTCCAGTCATCACCGCACGCGCATCGGCTTGTTCTTTGGAAATTCGTCCTAATCTTGGAATGTAATATAATGCCGCACTGACAAACAACGCCAACCATAATAAAAGTGGAATCAAGAGAATAGGAGAAATTGATCCCAACACGATACTGATGGTGATGAAATAGATGACAACATAAGTCACCATGTCGCCCAAAATCACCCAAAACTCACGTACAGCTAATGCTGTCTGCATGACTTTGGCAGATAAACGTCCAGCAAAGTCATTATGGAAGAAGTCTAAGCCTTGGCGTAGCATAAGATTATGAAATCTCCAACGCAAACGCATTGGAAAACTACTGTATAAAATCTGATGTCTGATAATGGATTGCATACTGGCAAAAAAGATATTTGCCAACAGAATACAGCTTAAAAAGATCAAATTTTCACGATGATTTACTAAAAAGTCTTGAGGTTTAGACTGTGTCAACCAATCGACTAAATGTCCGATTTGTGAAAAAAATAAAGCTTCAAAACTTGCTGTTGCAGCAGTGAATAATATTAAAATCAATAAATAACGCTTAACACCAGTCGCAGCTTGCCAAACAAATGGAAAGAACTTGGTGGGTAATGGTTCGTTTAAACCTTTCGACGGATATGGATCTACTAACTTTTCAAACCATTGCAGCAACATAAAATCCTCGTGGAAATTTTATAGATTGATTAAATTGTAAAATATTGAAATGAAGTTACAACCTGAACAGCTTAAATTATTTTAAGGCAAATTCAGCAGAAATTGGGAGAATAGTGGGGTAATGTAGATTGTATAGTTTTCGTGGAAATTACACCAGTTATTTATATCGAATAAAAACGATTTATACTGTGCCTAAAGCTTGTTAAAAAAACTTATCGATTCAATCAAGATTGCCCAATGAATTATAGATTAGCCATTGAGCATCCTAAAAAATTGATCAAACCTATCTAGAGCTGTGTTAAAACGCTAGATGTCTACTTTTTTATTTTAGGTTTTAAATCATTTACAAAGAGTATCAATCCAAACAATATTGGACTACTCAGTATGCACAAGGCCACAAAAGAGATGCTATTGCCATAATTTACACTGAATAAAAATAAAGCCGAGATGATCAACGCAAACGCGATAACTTTTACCAGTTTCACATGTTGCGCTAAAACAGACAATTTACTTTTCTGAGTCTTGATGATCTGCTTTGAGCTGATCAAATACAAGCTATAACTGGCAATCAGGATCAGGAGAAATGCAAATGCCAATATCATGATACAGACTCCTGTGCTTGTTTTTGTTCTAGCTTTTTCTTGATCTTCGCCACAGCTTTGTTTTGAATCGGTGTGATTCTTTGATGTAAAAAAATCGCTAAAATGGCGAACAACCAAATCATTAAGTCCACACGTAAAAAGAACCAATAGTCCTGTAATGAATGAATATATTGATTAGAAATCAGATAATAGATATTTAAAATAGGCAAGGCTAATGTCATGGCAATTAGCAGCTTGAGCTGAGTTTTCCAGAGATATTGTTGTTTTGTGCAGAGCGCAATAATAAAACTGAATAACCACAAAGTAAAAAATGTATAGACTTCATAATTCGGTGTATCTGCTTGAAGTTGCACAAAACGATTGGCATATAAATAACCCAACATCGCAATGGGTAAACCAATAATCATCGTGGTATTGAGTCGATTGACCAGATAATGCCCAAAGTGAAAATGCTCATTTTTCTTTTGTAATTGTCGTTTTAAACTCCAGAGCAATAAACCCGAAGCAATCATTGCACAACCTAAGAGGCCAGAAAAAAATAAGCCTAAACGCAATAAAGGTTGGGCAAAATTCGCCATATGCAGTCCGTACATACTGGCATTTAATGTTGCAATTGCACTGTTATTACGGGTATTTCCAATTAAAGCACCAGTAGCGCCATTAAAGCTAAGTTGTGCTTGATTACGTGTAATTGAATGATCTTCTAAGGCAGTAATCGTGAGCTTGGCAAGCTGTGTATTGGGTTGATCTACGGTAATGTTATCAATATTCGTTTTCCCCCATTGCTGTTGGGTTTGTTGCAGGAAATGTTGAATAGATAACATATTCTTCGGCTGTGCTTGTTGAGCCTTGTTTGCAGTTGAAACATGACGAATTTCATCAAAATACTGATATGGATTATCTGGATAGGTTTTTTTCATCCCTGCGGGGAAAAGCAGATAGAAAAAGATCGCTAAGCCGGTAAATGTAATGGTTAAGAAAAAGGGCAATGCGATTACCGAACTTACATTATGAAAATCTAAATATGAACGCTGACCTTTAAATGCTCTTAAGGTAAAGAAATCGGTAAATATCTTTTTATGGGTAATAATGCCTGAAATCAAGGCTATAAACATAATTAATGCTGCAAAGGTGACAATCAAACGCCCAATCGAATAAGGCATTCCATAGAGCTGATAATGAAACCCATAGAAGAAATCACCGCCTTGTGTGGCAGAAAGACTCAATTCTTTACCTGTATTGGCATCTAAAGTTTTACTTTCATAACCACCATCGGCTTTTTGCCAATAAACTTTATTTGCAGGGGTATTCTGGTTTGCAACACCGATATACCAACTTTTTGCATCTGGGGCATTTTTTTGCAAATAGGCAAAAGCAGACTGTATCGCGGATTCCTGTTTGATTTGCATACTCGCGAATTGTGGCTGCATCCACATACTAATTTCATGGCGATAATATGTTGCAGAACCCGTCAAAAAAATTGCAAATAACAGCCAGCCGAAAGTAAGCCCGATCCAAGAGTGTAACCATGCCATAGATTGACGAACAGATTTATGCATGAGTTAACCTATAAACTTGGAAAATAGGAAAAAAGTAGCGACCAACGCTAGGCTGATCACAGTCAGTTTCTTTAAAGAATGAATACAAAAGCTTAGAATCACAAAAATAATGTAAAAAATAAGTGCGCTAAATGCCGCCAAATAAATAGATTCAGCCTTGGCAAAATAAGGATAAAACACATCAATTAAAACTAAGGATACTAAATAACTGCACACATAGCCCATACCAAAAGCCAGTATAAAACGATAGAGCACTGATAAAGGGTAGAGCACAATCTGCATAACGATCACTTTCTTGCAATTGAAAACGCCTTAATCCTAAAAGATTAAGGCGAATTCAGATTAGTATTTAAATTTCACTGCAACATTATAGTTTGCAGATGGGCCATAAAATGCTTGACCATCTGGGAAACTATATAAATATTTTTTGTCTGTTACATTGTTTGCATTAGCTTGAAGCGAAATATGATTATTCAACTCATAGCTGGTCATCAAATTCACTAAAGCATAAGCATCTTGGGTAATTGTACTCTTTACAGTAGAGTCATACAGCTTGGTTGCATCTTGCCATTGTAAGGCTGCGCCAATTTTCAGTTTAGGTATAGCTGGAATGGTATAGGTGGTTAAAAGATTAATGGTTTGGTTCGGGTCGTAAGTACGTGCCTCACCACCATTTTTTAAGTCTTTTAAGCTAAATTGGCTATAGCCGAATGCTAGATTTAAATGATCTGTTAATTGTCCAGCCAGCCCGACTTCTACCCCTTGAGAGCGTAAGTCACTGGTTTCAACTTTTCGATTGAGAGGGTTTCCATCAGAGTTACGTAAAGGGTAATTACTTTGTTCTGTGCGAAACACCGCCAAAGTTCCAGTGAGTTTGTCATCTAGCCATGAACTTTTAATACCTGCCTCATAGCTTTCACCTTCAACTGGTTTGAGTGCTTTATTATCAGTACCTAATCCAGATTGTGGACGGAAAATAGAGGTGTAGCTTAGATAACCTGTGTATTCAGGGTTAAAGTTATAGGTAATGCCAGCATAAGGAGATACTTTGTTTTCATCATAGGCCATTGACGAACCGTAACTTTCACCTTCACTTTTAGCTTGAACATAATTTAAACCGAGTAAAAGTTTTAAATCATCGTTTAAGTGTAGGCGTGTTGCTGCATATACAGAATTGAGCTTTTGAGTATAGTTTGCAGCATCACTAAATGCTGACCAATTTACTGATTGGGGTGTCCAGCTTGCCCAGTCCGTGGTTTGATTATTATTGATATTGCTGTCATTAATTGTGCCTGAAGTTTGTTGATCATACTGTTTACTTTGTAGATAACTATAACCCAGTGTTGCTTCATGCTCACGGCCAAATAATGAATATGAGCCTTGCACATTTAAGTCAGCAAAATGTCTTTTTAGACTTTCTTTCCCGCCCCAAGCGGTAAGGGCTACACCCGCTCCATTTTGTTCAGGGTAACCGAAATAATAGAGTAAGTTACTGTTGTGGTCGGTTTGGGTGTAGTTATAGCTCAGCTTTGCTGTCCACTTATCATTAATTTTTTGCTTTAACTCAGCAAAAGCATTTTGTGACTTGTTGTCCCAATATGTCCAATCTGGATTAGGATTATAATTACGGTCATAGGAAAGTTGTTTCCCATCTGCACCTAGAAGTGGTAAAGCACCCCAATTATTTGCATTAGGTTTGTTCTGTTGTTGGCTATAACCGACAGTCAATAACGTACTATCACTTAAATCAGCGTCAATGATGCCAGAAAATCCATTTTTTTCGGATGAATAGCGATCTAGATAAGAATCTCCAGTTTGCTCATAACCCATCAAACGTCCGCGAATGCTACCTTCTTTGTTTAATGCACCTGAAACATCTGCTTCATAGCGTTGGGTATTCCAAGAGCCATAACTTAGTCCAGCATTGGCTTGAAATTCTTGGGTTGGGCGCTTACGGATATAATCGATTGTTGCGCTTGGATCACCAAAAGCATTGGTTAAGGCATCTGCACCTTTAATCACGTCAATACGATCATAAAAATATGTATCAGGGTTGGTATTATTATAATTGTAGCTGCTAGAAGGGAAGCCGACACCATCAGTTAAAATATTTGAGATTTCAAAACCACGAGCAGTGTAGGTTGAACGTTCGGTTTCTTGACTGCTGACAGTAATCCCAGGTGTATTGCTTAAAGCTTCACGTGCACTATTGAGCGCAAAATCATTTAATTGCTGACGTGTTACCACATTCACTGTCTGTGGTGTTTCTTTAACAGGAATATCTAGCTTGGCAGCGCTTGCAGATTTTTTAACGATATAAGATTTCGATTGTTCAGAGCTTAATTCAGTTTGATCAGCTGTAGCTTGAACTGAAATCGTGGGTAGATTTTCAATATCTGCAGCAAAACTCTGCTGAGCACTGAACACCGCTAAACTAAGAATAGAGAACTTAAAACTGTGTGGAAGAGAATTCAACATTGCTTATCTTAAATGATAATAATTATCGCTTAGTTTATTGTTTGTAAGATGTGCTTACAAGCGTCGTGCAATTGAAAATATAAATAGAAAATAAAATAACAATAGAAAATTAGATGAATAGTTATATAAATTTACGCTTTTGTCATGCCAGTATCTTGTTTTGACTATTCGCAATTAAATCCTATGAATATGCTATGATGCGCTTATAGTGCTGATCAGGAAGAATATCTTGCAAAATCGAAAGCTTAAAATTGGAATTGTCGTAGGTGAGGTATCAGGGGATACTTTAGGCGCAAAACTTATTCGTCGTTTTCGTGAACAGGGTATTGATGCTGAATTTGAGGGGATTGGCGGTCCTCAAATGATTGCAGAAGGATTTAACAGTTTTTATTCAATGGATATTTTATCTGTGATGGGGATTGTTGAGGTGCTTAAAGATTTAAAAAAATTATTTGCTGTACGTGATGGTCTCGTCGAGAAATGGACTGCCAATCCTGTAGATGTTTTTATCGGTATTGATGCGCCAGACTTTAACTTACGCCTTTCAAAAAGTATAAAACAGAAAAACTTGCCGATTAAAACGGTGCAATATGTCAGTCCATCTGTATGGGCTTGGCGACAAGGACGGGTACATGGTATCAAAGCCAGTATAGATTTAGTGCTTTGTTTATTTCCTTTTGAAAAAGGCTTTTATCAACGATATGACGTACCAGCAGCCTTTGTTGGGCATCCACTGGCAAGTCAATTGCCATTACAAAATCCAATTTTGGATGCAAAGCAAGAGCTTGGTTTAGATATCAGTCAAAAGCATATTGCCTTGTTACCGGGAAGTCGGCGTGGTGAGATTGAACGACTTGGACCGTTGGTTTTAGATGCAGCAAAAATTCTTCATCAAAAATATCCAGATTATCAGTTCCTGATTCCTGCCATAAATGATTTACGCAAACAACAAATTCAGGAATTATTAAAGCATTATCCAAGTGACTTGGTCGCAAAAATTCATTTACTGGAAAATACCGATAAAGAATCAAAAATTGGTCGTCAGGTTATGAATGCTGCCAATATTGTAGCTTTGGCATCAGGGACAGCGACACTTGAAGCATTATTGTTGCATCGTCCAATGGTGACTTTTTATAAGTTGAATTGGTTAACCTATGTGATTGCAAAATTTTTGGTGAAAATTCCGTATTATTCATTGCCGAATATTATTGCGGGTAAAAAAGTGATTCAAGAGCTTATTCAACAAGATGCCACAGCAGAAAATTTGGCCAATCAAATTGAAAAATTAATGAATATTGAAACTGCACAAATTCAAGTGATGCAATTGATCACCATGCACAAGCAACTTTTGGCTGGAAATAGTGAAGATCCTGTTCAGGCGATTTTAGCACTTTTAACAGCTTGATTTTTAACGCTAACAACCGATTAAGCAAATATCCGTTTGCTTAATCAGTTGCTGGAATACTTTGTAATCAGTTTAGAAAACCTTTAACCAATAAAAACTCCTCTAAATCTAAGATAAAGAGGAGTATGTATAAATCAATTTCTGGGTTTGAGTGTGAAAACTATTCCGCCCGAACTTTAAGTTCATAACCTGTATATTTACGAATATTGATGACACCTGTATCCATAATCAGATATTGACCTTTGATTCCTTGTAGCTTGCCCCGAATGATTGGGGTTTTATCTAAATTGTGCGATTTAACTTTTTCAGGATAAATATCGACAGGGTAGATGAACTCACGGGGTAATTCATTTTCTAACAATTCAACCGTTTCATTAAACTCAAGATTTTGCGCAAACTCATCGCGAATGCTTTGAATCTTTGGGGAAAACTCTTGAACCAATTCATTACGAATTTCAATCAGATCAATCGGTTCAGCTTCACCCTTAAGTAGTTTTCGCCAATCCGTTTTATCTGCAACCTGTGTACCAAACATCACTTCAAGTTGACCTGAAAGACGGCGCGAACCGACTTTTAAAATAGGCAGTGCTTGGGTCGCCCCTTGGTCTAACCAGCGTGTTGGCATTTGACCTAGACGGGTAATCCCCACTTTTAAAGCACTTGAATTTGCTAGATAGACAATATGCGGTTGAAAGCAAACCTCATGAGCAAAATCATCTTCACGGCAAGTACCTAAATGATAATGGCAAGTTTCAGGCTTCATGATACACATGTCGCAAGATGCCTTGGTTTTCATGCATTTAAAGCAATGGCCTTGCGAATAAGACTTTGGTGTTTTTGCGCCACAAGAAACACAATAAATATTTCCTGTCGCTTCAATCTCAATTTCCTGGCCTAAACTAAATGGTAGCTCGGTTTCTGAGCGATCTAATATAAATTTATATTCAACATTTGCCTTATGTGTTTGTTGATCAGTTACACTAAGGTCTTTAAGACCTGCATGCATTTTATGACAAATGCCTTGTAGTTCCATGTTTAATTACTCGCTTCAAAAAAGGTGCAGTTATGGCTGAGCAAAATGTCATCACTTCAATGCTAGACGATTTATCGCAAGAACAGCCAATTCAAACTGCATTGTGTATTGGGCAAAATTTGGCGCAATACCCTACAAATTATTCAATTCAATGGTCCTATTTTAACGTATCTGAGTTTTTAAGTCTGCCTTTTACGCAACGATATGATTTAGGATTTGTACTTTTAGATACAGATGAAATGTCTGGGATCACCGATTTACAAAAATCGCAGTTATTGGTCAAGTTGCGTGATTTATTGGCAAAACGAATTGTCGTGGCATGTCAGCTAAAAGATGAGCAGTTACTCAGATCGCTTGGTTTTACCCAACTGATTGATAAAACCTTACATCAAAATGATTTTGCACTTTGGCAATTTAATATTTTGACCTATAAACATGTACCAGATTGGTTTAATTCTAAGTTTTGGGCCAACCCAGAAAACTGGAATAAATTTCGTTGGTAATGGTTTTATTTTAGTTATAAAAACCAGCCTTAAGCTATTGCAAAATTTAACAATTCCAATTTTGGTGAATAGGATAAAGCCAAGTATGCTGTACTTGTCTCATAAAACTTAAAAAAGGAAAACTTATGACAGATTTAACCAATATTGTGGAAATTCTGGCAAAACAAGCACTTGGCGGACAACAACAATCACAAGGCGGGCTTGGTGGTGGATTAGGCGTGGTACTTGGTTCAGTGCTCGGTGGCTTGGGTGGGCAGCAACAACAATCACAAGGTGGATTAGGTGGTGTACTTGGTTCAGTTTTAGGTGGTTTGACAGGTGGACAACAACAACAAGCACCGCAAGCGGGTGGTTTTAATGCCTCTTCTTTATTGATTGCAGTTGTGCCATTGGTCTTGGGTTGGATTCAACAAAATGGTGGTCTACAAGGTGCTTTAGCTAAATTGCAAGGCGCAGGTTTAGGTGGGCAGGTTCAAAGTTGGGTCGATCCGTCACAAGGTAATGGTGCTGTAAATGTAGAGCAAATCCAGAGTTTATTTGGTGGTCAGCAAGTTGAACAAGTTGCTCAACAAGCCAATGTTCCGACCAATGAAGTATATGGTGCAATCTCTACAGTATTACCGCAAATTATTGATTCACTCACACCACAAGGTGATGCAACAGATCACACTGAAGCCAATGGTGATATTCAAAATGTCATGAATTTGGTATCAGGCTTTTTAAAGTAAAATCGAATATAAAAATGACAAAAGCCAGTCAATAGCTGTTGACTGGTTGATTTAAATTAAGGCTGTGGGTCATCGCCAATTGCTTCGCTACTTTTTACGTCGCCATTCTGTTTCTTTTTAATGTATTTAATTTGCCCATACCCTTCAGCATACCATTCATCCAATGTTTCATCTCCGATTTGAGAAATGAAATGACATGCATTATCAAACTTTAAGGTATTGGCATCATTGTCAATTAAAGTTAGATCCTCAAATCCTACAAATACTAAGTCAATCGTCTTATTATTTTCAGACTTATCATTGTTATCCATTTGCGATTCAATGACTGCGTTATACGTCATTTGGAATTTTTGCTGTGGTTTAAGATTGGATGGGAATGTTGGAAGCGGGGCTTGATAGGTGGTTTTTACCAGCACATCATTTGGATTTGATCCGAGCGCAGCAATACCATAGTCCAAGTTTGCAAGCATGGTGCGGCCAGTTAAATCGTAGATATAATCTGTACGAACACCTGCGCCTTGTCTAACGATTGCTATTGCATTCTGATTGTTGAAGGTTGTAGGAACAATCTGTATTTGTGTTTCTTCATTGTTGTTCAGGGTAAACTGTTTGTTGGGTTCTAACTTAAAACAATCATCTGAATTGGCTGCTTTATGTGCTTTTTTAACCGCTGGGGCTTCTGCTTGATGTTCAGAACTGTCATGCGGTTTATTTTTAGAGCAAGCAACACTAAAAATAGAGAGTAAGCTAATTACAACAACAGTTTTCTTCATTTTTACCCTAGACGATAAAGTTTAAATTTCACGAGGCTATTTTTCACTATGAGCCAATAAAAAACAACCATATTCTTACGAAATATGGTTGGAGTAAACTTTATATTTATGAGTTGCTTACTATTCAGCTAAGACTGTTTTGTCTTCCTCTTCATCATCTTCAGCAGAATCCATACCTAATTCTTTGAGTTTGCGGGTTAAAGTATTACGCCCCCAACCTAAAAGTTCAGCAGCATGACGTTTACGACCACGGGTTTGTTGAAGTGCTGCGATGATCAAAGTACGTTCAAACATTGGGGTGGCAATGTCTAAAATTTTCATTTCACCATTTTTAAGCTTTTGAATTGCCCATTGCGCCAGTAACTCATCCCAATGATGTAATGCAATACGATCAATTCCAGCTTGTGCTTGGCCCTGATCATCAGATTTGTTGATTGGAATTTGTTTTAATTCAGACGGCAAGTCTTCTGGATAAACTTCACGCCCTGTGATCATTACAGTTAACCAGCGGCAGGTATTCTCGAGTTGACGTACATTGCCTGGCCAAGGCAGTTTTTGAATATACTCTTGCGTTTCTGGGCGTAAAATTTTCGGACTAACTCCGAGTTCTTTACCCGCGCGTGCCAAGAAGTGTTGCGCCAACATCGGAATATCTTCAGAACGATGAGCAAGTTTAGGAATATGAATACGAATGACATTCAGACGATGATATAAGTCTTCACGGAAACGCCCATCATTGACCAACTTTTCTAAATCTTGATGTGTTGCTGCCACGATACGAACATCAACACGAACTGGAATATGACCACCAACACGGTAGAACTCACCATCTGCCAAAACACGAAGTAGGCGTGTTTGGGTTTCAAAGGGCATATCACCAATTTCATCTAAGAATAAGGTTCCGCCATTGGCTTGTTCAAAACGACCTTGGCGTTGAGTATTGGCACCAGTAAATGCACCTTTTTCATGGCCAAATAATTCAGTTTCAATCAAATCTTTTGGAATAGCGGCCATGTTTAACGCAATAAATGGTTTACTGCTTCTTGGTGAGTGGCGATGTAAAGCGTGTGCAACTAACTCTTTACCTGTTCCAGATTCACCGTTGATCAATACAGTAATATGCGATTGAGATAGACGTCCAATGGCGCGGAAAACTTCCTGCATTGCAGGGGATTCACCAATAATTTCCGTAGATTGAATCGGGGTAACTTTGGCAGATTCTTGTTGTTGCAGCTTGTTGATATGCAAAATCGCACGATTCACCAACGCAAGTGCTTCATCAATATCAAACGGTTTTGGTAGATATTCAAAAGCACCTGTTTGATAGCTCGATACTGCAGATTCTAAATCTGAATGTGCTGTCATAATAATCACAGGCAGATCAGGATAACTTCCTTTGACTTTTCCTAGGAAGGTTAAACCATCAATGCCGGGCATACGAATATCAGTGAGAATGACATCTGGAGCATTGCTTGGAAGTTGATCTAAAGCAGATTGTGCTTCTTCAAAACTGGTGACATCGAAGCCTTCTTCTTTAAATGTTTTTTCCAAGACCCAACGCATAGCACGGTCGTCATCGATCACCCAAATTTTATTATGCGACATGGTTAGACTCCCAAGGTAGATATAAGCTAAATACTGTTTTTCCAGGAACGGATTGGCATTCAATCATTCCGTTGTGTTGATGCATGATATTTTGTGCGATGCTTAAGCCAAGACCTGTTCCTTTGGCACGGCCAGTCACAAGTGGATAAAACACGGATTCTAAAATTTCTTCAGGAACACCAGGGCCATTGTCTTCAATATCAATACGAATGGCTGATTTATTCAGTACGCCATTAATCGTCACTAAACGTTGGATGCGTGTACGCAACATCAGTTCAGGTTGATGATCAATAAAAAACTCACGATTCTCAGTCATCGCCTGTACCGCATTGACACTGATGTTGAGCATCACTTGAATCAGTTGATCGCGATCCGCTTTGACATCAGGCAATGAAAGGTCATAGTCTCGTGTGATTTTAATTTTTTTCTTGGTCTGATTTACAATTAATGAGCGAACACGTTCAAGCGGTTCATGCACGTTGACCAATTCGTAGCTCGGGAGCTGACGTGAACCCAGCATGGTATCAGCAAGGTTTCTTAAGCGATCGACTTCACTGATAATAATATCGGTGAACTCTGCGTACTGTGGATCATTTAAACTACGAGCAAGCAGTTGAGTTGCGCCACGAATTCCACCGAGTGGGTTTTTGATTTCATGTGCAACACCTCGAATCAGTTGTCGTGCAACTTGGTGTTGTTGAATCAGGTTTTCTTCTTTAGAAATTTTAAGCATCCGATCAATCGGATTTAATTCAATTAATAGTAATGGGTGATAGGGTCTTCCTGTATTTAACTGCGATACGGAATAATCAACATGCATGTCTTTAAAGTTAACATTGATAATCGCTTCACGGCGTGTATAGGCTTGACCTGTTTTTATTGAGTTGTTTAATGCTTCCAAGGTATTAAAGCTATCATTTGGTGCATGTAAAATATTAATCACTGGCTGACCTGCCGCACGAAGTAAGCTAATATCAAACAATGCTTCGCATGATGAATTAAGATAAAAAATATTTAAATTACAATCGACCAAAAGAATTGCAGTGGTTAAATTATCCACAAGCAATCTATAATCAATTGTTGGGTATTGATCCATTAGCAGAGCTTTCCTGTCTTTAAATAGCGCAATGGCATCTGCACCTCGTTTTCTATTTTCCCGAACATGGGTGATTGAATCGGTTAAATCGTCCTGATATAAAGCAAGATGCACGCCAACTTTTATATACTGCGCAGTTTTCTTACATGAATGATAAAAATTGCGCATTTACTGCGCTTTATTCAAGTGTAAAAACCAGCATTCATATTACGCTATCATTATATTGTTCCAAAATGGTGCATTGTAGTAATTTAATTATTTGATTGGATGTATTTTGGTGCATTATACAAAGAGTGCAGTTTCCACCTGTTTTTATCTCTTGAAAAGTCATACAATACGCGGATTATAGTGGAGCGCAGATTCATGAAGTCCCCCAAAGTCGGTTTTGTATCTTTAGGTTGTCCTAAGGCATTGGTAGATTCTGAACGCATTTTAACGCAGTTAAAGACTGAAGGTTATGATGTTGCATCAGATTATGAAGGTGCTGATTTAGTTGTTGTGAACACCTGTGGTTTTATTGAATCTGCAGTACAAGAGTCTTTAGACGCAATTGGTGAAGCCATGAGCGCCAATGGTCGTGTGATCGTCACAGGCTGTTTGGGTAAAGATGAAGATAAAATTCGCCAGATGCATCCAAATGTCTTAAAAGTGACAGGTGCGGCGGCGTATCAAGATGTGATGGAAGCTGTCCATCAGTATGTTCCAGAACCACCAAAACACAATCCTTTTGTAGATCTTGTACCTGAACAAGGTATTCGTTTAACACCTAAACATTATGCTTATTTAAAAATATCAGAAGGCTGTAACCATCGTTGCACATTCTGCATTATTCCAAGCATGCGTGGTGATCTTGTGTCACGTCCTGTTGGCTCTGTATTAAATGAAGCACAGGCGTTAAAAAAAGCGGGTGTAAAAGAAGTCTTGGTGATTTCTCAAGACACCTCCGCTTATGGTGTAGATACCAAATATAAGCTTGATTTCTGGAATGGTCAGCCTGTTAAAACCAAATTCTATGACATGTGCGAAGCACTCGGTCAGTTAGGGATTTGGGTGCGATTACATTATGTTTATCCATATCCACATGTGGATGCGGTGATTGACTTAATGGCACAGGGTAAAATTCTTCCGTATTTAGACATTCCTTTTCAACACGCCAGTCCGCGCATCTTAAAATTGATGAAGCGACCAGCTCATAGTGAAAACACCTTGGAACGTCTAAAATTATGGCGTGAAAAATGTCCTGAATTGGTTATTCGTTCAACATTTGTCGTGGGTTTCCCTGGTGAAACTGAAGAAGATTTTCAAATGTTATTGGACTGGTTACAAGAGGCGAAACTTGATCGTGTAGGTTGCTTTACCTACTCACCTGTAGAAGGCGCAACAGCCAACGATTTGCCTGATCATGTTCCTGAGGAAATTAAGCAACAACGCTATGAACGTTTTATGGAAGTTCAACAAGCGATTTCTGCTGAAAAACTGCAAAGTCGTATTGGTCAAACCATGACGGTTTTAGTAGATGATCTTGAAGAAGAATTCCCAGTCGCAGTTGCACGCTCTTATGCAGATGCACCTGAAATTGATGGTAATGTTTTTGTTGAAGATATTGATAAGTCAGTGATTAAAGCTGGTGATTTACTTGAAGTCGAAATTACAGATGCAGATGAATACGATTTGTTTGCTAAGTTGATTCGAATTAAATCAGCTTAAGTGTTGCCGATTTCGATTTGATTAAATACGAATAAAATTGTAGATATAAGTATTGGAGTTTTGTGATGTTAGATTCTAAAAAGCCGCGCTATGAGCGAATTTTGCTGAAACTTTCGGGTGAAGCGCTTGCGGGTAATAAAGACATGGGGATTGATGCCCAAGTCTTAGATCAAATGTCTTTATCTATTGCTCACTTGGTTGGTTTGGGTGTGCAAGTGGGTATCGTGGTGGGTGGTGGTAACTTATACCGTGGTAGCCAATTACAAAAAGATGGTTTGGTTGGCCGTGTAACGGGTGATCAAATGGGTATGCTTGCTACGGTAATGAATGGTTTGGCATTACGTGATGCTTTGGTTCGCCGTAACATCAAAACCCGTTTAATGTCAGCATTGCCAATTGGTGCTGTGGTTGAAGCGTATTCAAGCCGTGATGCAATTCGCCACTTAACCCAAGGTGAAGTGTGCGTATTTGTTGCTGGAACAGGTAATCCATTCTTTACAACGGATACAGCAGCTTGCTTACGTGGTATTGAAATTGAAGCAAACCTTATTTTAAAAGCCACTAAAGTTGATGGTGTCTACAATAAAGACCCAAGCAAATATGATGATGCTGTTAAATATGACCATTTAAGTTTTGATGAAGTTTTAGATGAGAAACTTGGTGTCATGGATTTAACTGCAATTTGCTTATGCCGCGATCACAATGTGCCACTTCAAGTATTTGATATGAACAAGTCTGGTGCTTTGCTTTCTGTGGTAATGGGCGAAAAAGAGGGCACTCACGTTACAAACTAATGTACGTGGGTAGTAAAGCTCTTTATACTACTGCAATTTTAGATTAGGGTGTATTGACACTTCGCCTGTTTATGAAATGTCACTAGACCCCATACACATTTAGATAAATAAGTAAGGAAGATCATATGATTAACGATCTTAAAAAAGACGCAGAAGACCGTATGAATAAGTCATTGGAGTCTTTGGAACATGGTTTTGCAAAGGTTCGTACAGGTCGTGCGCATCCATCCATCTTAAATGGAGTTATGGTTCCTTACTATGGTTCTGACGTGCCGTTAAACCAAGTGGCTAACGTGGGTGTTGAAGATTCACGTACTTTGTTAGTTCAACCATTTGAACGTTCAATGGTTTCTGCAATTGATAAAGCAATCCGTGAATCAGATTTGGGCTTAAACCCAGTAACTGCTGATGCGATTCGTGTGCCAATGGCAGCTTTGACAGAAGAAACACGTAAAGATATGCAGAAAGTTGCACGTAACGAAGCAGAAAATGCCAAAGTCGCGATTCGTAACATTCGTCGTGATGTTTTAGGCGATATCAAATCATTATTAAAAGATAAAGAAATTTCTGAAGATGATGAGCGTCGTGCAGGCGATGATATCCAAAAAATTACCGATAAATTTGTTGCTGAAGTGGACAAACGTCTTGCTGCGAAAGAAGCTGAATTGATGAAGGTCTAAGATTTAAATGACCACATCTGAAGACAACCATCTTCCAAAACATGTTGCCATCATCATGGATGGCAACAATCGTTTTGCAAAAAAGAAACAACTGCAAAAAGGTGATGGACACCGTGAAGGTAAAAATGTCCTTGATCCGATTGTAGAGCATTGCCGTAAAGTTGGCGTTCAGGCGCTTACTGTGTTTGCTTTCTCAAGTGAAAACTGGAATCGACCACAGTATGAAGTTGATTTGTTAATGAAATTGTTAGAAGACACAATTCATGAACAGATTCCACGGATGGAAAAATTCGAAATTTCGTTGAGATTTATTGGTGATCGTAGTCGGCTTTCTCCAGAGCTACGTGAATTAATGTTGCATGCTGAACAAAGGACTGCTAAGTTCAGTAACATGACTTTAACAATTGCGATTAGTTATGGTGGTATGTGGGATATCGCAGATACTGCACGTAAACTTGCGCAACAGGTTAAAGATCAACAAATTGATGTGAATCAAATCAATACTGAGTTATTTGCACAACAAATAAGTTTGGGGGATTTGCCACCCGTGGATTTATTGATTCGTACAGGCGGTGATTACCGACTGTCTAATTTCTTACTGTGGCAGGCTGCATACGCTGAGTTATATTTTACTGAGACATTATGGCCAGAATTTACAGTGCAAGAGTTGGATCATGCGTTCAATATTTTTTCAGGGCGTGAAAGACGTTTCGGAAAAACCTCTGAACAAATTCAACAAGAACATATAGAGAATTTATAATGTTAGAGCGGATTATAACCGCATTGGTATTGGTGGCAGTTGTACTGAGTTGTATGTTTGCAACAAAATCTCAATATCCAATGTTAGTGTTAATGATTATCGCAGCTGGGGCAGCAGGTTATGAGTGGTTTAAACTCATGCCACATGAATCTGACCATGTGAAGAAAATTAAAGCTGCTGGATTCGGTGTATTGACCGCTTTTTTTTCAGGGTTAGCATTATATTTTAATGATTTGGCGCTTATTCTTTGGAGTGCCTCTATTCTCACTTGGTTGTGTAGCTTGTATTGGGTAAAACATTATCCTGAATACGATGGCTGGTACAATATCACTTTAAATATTGTTGGCTTGGTTTTAATCAGTGCCGCAGTTACCGCTATTTTTGAAGTTTGGAAAAGCTCTCCTTGGTGGTTGATGTACCTGTTCCTGTTGGTTTGGGGCGCGGACAGTGGTGCATATTTTGTTGGGCGTAAATTTGGTAAGCGTAAACTTGCGCCAGATGTGAGTCCAAACAAATCAATCGAAGGCTTAATTGGTGGGATTGTCACTGTTGCGATTGTGATCATCGTGGTTCAATCGATTTACCTACATTTAACGCTTCCACAACATATTCTTTTCCTAGTTTTGTCTATTGTGACTGTGTTTAGCTCTGTGCTTGGCGACTTGTTTGAATCTATGATCAAACGTCGTGCAGGAATTAAAGACTCAGGTCGTATCCTTCCAGGACATGGTGGGGTGCTTGATCGTATAGATTCATTGCTTGCTGCGGCTCCGTTTTTTGCGGCTGGCATGTATGTTTTAAAACTTATTGGTGTAGATTTATAGATGTCACAATCTGTTTGTATATTAGGTGTTACAGGTTCTATTGGGCGCAGTACTTTAAAAATTTTACAACAGCATTCGGACCAGTATTCAGTTTTTGCAGTGACTGGATTTAGTCGAATCAAAGAACTCAGTGAAATATGCAAACAATATCGACCGAAATGTGTGGTTGTACCATCGGATAAAGTAGATGAGTTACAACAGCTACTTGCTATACATCATATTTTTGATATCGAAATCCTCACAGATGAAGCAGGGCTTATCACTGTATCGGAACATCCTGATGTAGATGTGGTGATGGCTGCAATTGTTGGTGCAGCAGGATTGTTGCCGACTTTAGCCGCAGTGAAAGCAGGTAAGCGCGTTTTGCTTGCCAACAAAGAAGCCTTGGTGATGTCTGGCGATATTATGCTTCAAGCAGCTAAAGATCATCATGCTTTGTTACTGCCTGTCGACTCTGAACATAATGCTATTTTTCAATGTCTTCCGCAAAATTATTTACAGATTCAACCCAATGGTGAGCCTCAATTGGGGGTCAAGCAAGTTTTGTTGACTGCTTCAGGCGGCCCATTTTTAAACTTTAGCTTAGAACAATTAAAAACCGTAACACCTGCACAAGCCTGTAAACATCCAAATTGGTCGATGGGACAAAAAATTTCGGTAGATTCTGCAACCCTGATGAATAAAGGTTTAGAATTGATCGAAGCATGTCATTTATTTTCAATTAAAGAACAATTTGTTACAGTTGTTGTTCATCCACAAAGTATCATTCATTCAATGGTTCAATATGTGGATGGTTCAACTTTGGCTCAAATGGGTAATCCTGATATGTGTACGCCGATTGCGCATGCACTTGCATGGCCTGAGCGGATTCAAACGCATGTCCCGCCACTGGATTTATTTGTCCATTCACAACTTGACTTTCAAGCACCAGATATTACGCGTTTTCCATCGCTTAAACTGGCTCGGCATGCTATGCAGGCGGGCGGATTGGCGCCGTCTATTCTCAATGCTGCCAATGAAATTGCTGTGAGTGCTTTTTTACAGCAAAAAATTGCATTTTTAGAAATTTCACAAGTGGTTGAACATACCTTAAATCACGTTCAAAATGGTTTGGCAGATTCGATTGATACGATTTTGCAGACAGATCAACTTGCGCGCCAAGTTGCTTCACAACGCATTACACAATTGGGAAGCTGATCATGAGTGTTCTATTTATCATTGTTGCTGCCATATTCCTACTTGGTCCGCTGATTGCGATTCATGAATTTGGGCATTATTGGGTTGCACGTAAACTCGGTGTAAAAGTACTGGTCTATTCGATTGGTTTTGGTCCAACTTTGTTGAAGTGGACATCGAAAAAATCAGGCATCCAATATCAACTTTCTGCATTACCACTGGGTGGTTATGTCAAAATGTTGGATGAGCGTGAGGGGAATGTTAGTGCGGAAGATTTGCCGTTAGCATTTAACCGTCAGCCACCATGGAAGCGTATTGCGATTGTTGCTGCAGGTCCATTGATCAATTTGATTTTTGCAATCGTCCTATTTTGGATTCTATTTCTGCCTGCACAAGAGCAATTAAATACTCGTGTTGGTGCAGTTCTACCCAATACACCTGCTGCAACAGCTCAAATGCAGATTGGCGATAAAATTGTTGCTGTAGATGGAACAGATGTCAGCACTTGGGAAAAACTCAACTATGCCATCGTTGATCGTGTTGGTGAAACAGGTCATATCGATGTTCAGGTTGAGCGCAATGGTCAGCCGCAGAGTTTTGCTTTACCAATCAAGAATTTCTTAAAAGACCAAAGTCAGTCACCATTTGATGTGCTCGGTTTTACCCCATATCGTCCACAGATTCCTGCAACTGTTTATAAGTTAAGTAGTGATGGCGCTGCGATTCGTCAAGGGATGAAAGAAGGTGATCAAATCATTTCAATCAATCAGGTGAAAATGAAAGATTGGTTTGATGTGGTAGATGTGGTACAAAAATCACCTGAAAAGTTACTTAAAGTTGATGTGTTGCGCCAAGGGCAAATTGTACATTTGCAAGTAATGCCGCAAGGTAAACGCGACAATATGGGAAATGTAACAGGTATGTTGGGTGTGCAAGCACAGACTGATAAACTGACAATTCCTACTGAATATAAACAAACAATTCAATATAATCCTGCTGAAGCTTTTGTTGTTGCTGTTGAAAAGACCGGGCAACTTTCAGCAATGATTTTGAATTCGATGGTGAAGATGGTACGTGGTTTAATTGGCTTAGATAATTTATCAGGTCCAATTACCATTGCAAAAGTCGCCGGTCAAAGTGCTGAAATGGGGTGGCAAACATTCATTTCATTTATGGCTTTGATGAGTGTGAGTTTGGGGATTTTAAATTTATTGCCTATCCCGATGTTAGATGGCGGTCATTTGGTTTATTACATTGTTGAAGCAATTCGTGGTAAGCCTGTTTCTGAACAAATACAATTGGTTGGGTTAAAAATTGGTATGGTACTGCTTGGTAGCATGATGCTTCTTGCAATATTTAATGATTTTATGCGTTTATAACGCAATTGTGGATTAACTTACTGGAAAATAATAGGCATGCAGCACTCACATTTATTTATGCCATTAGCGCTCGTTAGTGCGATGGCAGCTGTACAGCAAGTACAAGCGGCAGATGAGTTCATTGCACGTGATATCCGTGTGGATGGCTTGGTTCGTTTAACGCAACAAAATGTTCTTGCACTTTTACCAATAAATAGTGGTGACCGTGTCAATGATCCTGCAATTGCGGATTCAATTCGTGCTTTGTACGCTTCAAATCTTTTTGATGATATCCAAGCATCTAACCAAGACGGTGTCTTGGTGTTTAAAGTGATTGAACGTCCAGTAATTTCAAAAATTAATTTTAAAGGCAATAAACTAATTCCGAAAGAAGCTTTGACGGATGGTTTAAAGAAAATGGGCTTGGCCGAAGGCGAAGTGCTTAAAAAATCTGCCTTACAAACCTTAGAAACTGAGTTAGAGCAACAATATGCTCAACAAGGTCGTTATGATGCAGATATTAAAGTTGAACAAGTTGCTCAACCCAATAACCGCGTTGAATTGAATATCAATTTTAATGAAGGTAAGCCTGCAAAAGTCTTTGATATCAATATTATTGGTAATACCGTATTTAAAGAAGACGACATTAAACAGGCGTTTGCGGTAAAAGAGAGTGGCTGGTTATCGGTTATTTCTCGAAATGACCGTTATGCACGTGAAAAAATGTCTGCAAGTCTAGAGTCATTGCGTGCGCTATATCTTAATAAAGGTTATATCAATTTTGATATTAACAGTTCAAATTTAAATCTTAGTGAAGATAAAAAACATATCTTTATTGAAGTTTCAGTGAATGAAGGCGAGCAATTTAAATTTGGCGAAACTAAATTTTTAGGTGATGCACTTTATAAAACTGAAGATTTAAAAGCGCTACAAATCTATAAAGATGGCACAACGTATTCTCAAGAAAAAGTCAATGCTGTAAAGCAGTTACTACTTCGTAAATATGGTAATGCGGGTTACTACTATGCAGAAGTAAATGTCGTCCCTGAAATCAATAATGAAACTCATATTGTTGACTTAAATTACTATATTAATCCTGGTCAACAAGTAACTGTACGTCGTATTAACTTTACCGGTAATACCAAAACTGCGGATGAAGTATTACGTCGTGAAATGCGTCAAATGGAAGGTGCTTTAGCAAGTAACGAAAAAATCGACTTGTCTAAAGTTCGTTTAGAACGTACTGGTTTCTTTAGTAAAGTTGATGTTAAACCTGTTCGCGTACCGAACTTGCCAGATCAAATGGACTTGAATATTGATGTTGAAGAACAACATTCTGGTACCAGTACATTGGCTGTAGGTTATTCTCAGAATGGTGGTATCACATTCCAAGCAGGTTTAAGCCAAACCAACTTTATGGGTACCGGTAATCGTGTTTCTATCGATTTATCTCGTTCAGAAACCCAAGATTATTATAACTTAAGTGTGACTGACCCATACTTTACCATTGATGGTGTAAGTCGTGGTTATAACATGTACTACCGTAAAACCAAGTTAAATAATGATTATAACGTTAACAACTATGTAACGGACAGTATCGGTGGTGGTGTTACATTTGGTTATCCAATTGATGAAAACCAAAACATTAGTGCAGGTTTAAACGTTGACCAAACTAAAGTAACTACTGGTGCTTATGTTTCAACCTATGTACGTGATTACTTAAAAGCCCATGGTGGTAAAACTATTGGTACAAGTACATATTGTGATGGTGAGTGGAAAGCACTAGATTCTACAAAACCAGATGATCTTTCATGTGTTGATTCAGCAGGAAAGGTTAAAGATTTAACACCATTTGATTCTGAGTTTGAAGGTAAGTTCTTAACTTATAATTTAAATTTGGGTTGGTCATATAACACACTAAACCGTCCAATTTTCCCTACTAACGGTACCTCACATCGTGTCAATGCTGAAATTGCATTGCCAGGTAGTGATGTTGAATATCAAAAAGTTACTTACGATGCACAGACTTATTTCCCATTAGGCCGTGATTTCGTATTACGTGGCTATGGTAAGTTAGGTTATGGTAATGATTTACCATTCTATAAAAACTTCTATGCGGGTGGTTTTGGTTCAGTCCGTGGTTATGACAACAGTACATTGGGTCCAAAATACCCTGGTGTGACCTATAACGAAAGAAAAACCAAAGACTATGACCCTGAAGAAGTGGGTGGTAATGCTTTAGTACAATTCGGTACAGAATTGGCTTTACCTGTTCCATTTAAGGGTGATTGGGCGCGTCAGATCCGTCCGGTGATCTTTGCTGAGGGCGCACAAGTCTTTGATACAGACTGTAGCACAGCGACTGGTGATCTTTATCTAGATGGTTCAAAAACACCAATTAATGCAAAACAGTACTGTAAAGACAATAATGATTTTGACTTTGGTAACATGCGTTATAGTGTTGGTATAGGCTTTACTTGGATTACCATGATTGGCCCACTTTCGTTGAGCTATGCATTCCCATTGAATGACAAACCGGGCGATGAAACTAAAAATATTCAATTCGAGATTGGTCGTACTTTCTAAGTGCGATCTTTTACGAGATTTAACTTAATATAAGGAACAATGATGAAAACAATGAAAATGGCCATTATGGGCTTAGGCTTGGGTTTTGCTGGATTGGTTCAAGCGGCAGGTTTCGGTGTAGTTGATCTAGAAAAAGTTGTAGAAAGTAGCACCTACTTAAAGCAACAGAATGCAAGTTTAGAACAATCAGTTAAACCGCAAACCACAAAGCTTGAACAAATCACCAAAGATATTGAAGCGTTGAAACAAAAAGCACAGGCTCAAGGTGCAAATGTTCAGCAAATTAATGCGCAATACCAAGCAAAAGTGAATGAATTCCAGACAATTCAGCAAGGTGTTCAGGCGAAAGTACAAAGCACAATTCAAAACACCAATGCAACTTTTGAGGCTCGTGTAAAGCAAGCTGCTGAACAATTGCGCCAAGAAGCTGGATTAGACTTTGTTTTGAATAAAAATTCAGCACTTGCTTATGACGCAAAGAGTGATTTAACTGCTAAAATAATCCAAAAGGTTAATGCAATTAAATAATCAATGAAATCAAATCGTTTTCATCTCGATGAATTAGCTCAGCTTGTACAAGGTGAGCTAATTGGTCAAGCCAATTTTGTTTTAGATGGGCTTGCAAGTTTAGAACACGCGCAATCCAATCATATTTCTTTTGTAAATAACGACAAATATTTGAATGAAGCTCAAAACTCTAAAGCTGGCGCTTTGATCGTCACGGCAGAGTTAAAAGAACAGCTTACAAATTGCCAGAATTTTATTGTTGTTGCCAATCCCTATCTTGCTTTTGCGATTTTAACCCATCAATTTGAAGTTAAAGTAACTAAACGGGGTATCGAAAGTACTGCGCAAATCTCTCCTTCAGCAATTATTGCAGATGATGCTTATATTGGTCATTATGTTGTGATTGGTGATGATTGTGTGGTGGGTGCAAATACAGTTATCCAATCGCACAGCAAAATTGATGATGGTGTTGAAATTGGCAAAGACGGTTTTGTCGATTCTCATGTGACCATTACTGGCCAAACAAAAATTGCAGATCGTGTTCGGATTCATTCCAATACTGCAATTGGTGGAGAGGGCTTCGGTTTTGCACCTTATCAAGGAAAGTGGAATCGTATTGCTCAATTGGGTTCTGTACGTATCGGAAATGATGTACGTATAGGTTCAAATTGTAGTATTGATCGTGGTGCTTTGGACGATACAATCATTCATGACGGTGTCATTATTGATAACCTTGTGCAAATCGCCCATAACGTGCAAATTGGCGAAAATACTGCCATTGCAGCCAAGTGTGGTATCGCAGGTAGTACGATTATTGGCAAAAACTGTGTTCTTGCAGGTGCTGTTGGCATCGTAGGGCATATAAAAATCACAGATAATGTCACAATTACTGGAATGTCAATAGTCACAAAAAGTATTTCTGAAGCAGGTTCTTATTCTTCAGGTACTGGACAGTTTGAAACAAATCATTGGAAAAGAACGGTTGTGCGCTTAAGACAATTAGCAGATGTGCCATTGACCAAACTGGTGAAACAAATAGATCATATGCAGGCTCAAATTGAGTCCATTGAATCAACTTTAAAGTCGCGTAAATAATTATGACTGAGTCTAAATCTCTACCTTTTACGGTTCCTGAATTACCAATGCAAACCCAAACGATTCGCGAGTATTTGCCACATCGTTATCCATTTTTGCTTGTCGATCGTGTAACTGAAGTTACAGAGAATGGGATTGTAGGATACAAAAACGTTTCAATTAATGAAGAATTTATGCAGGGTCATTTCCCTGGCTATCCAATTATGCCGGGTGTTTTGATCGTTGAGGCGATGGCACAAGTTTCTGGTGTGCTTGGTTTTATCATGAATAATGAAAAGCCAAGACCAGGTTCTTTGTTCTTATTCGCTGGTGCTGAAAAAATACGATTTAAAAAACAAGTCGTACCAGGTGACCAACTCGTGCTAAAATCTGAATTACTCATGCAAAAACGTGGCATTTACAAGTATTTATGTACTGCCAGTGTTGACGGCGTGGTAGCAGCAACCGCTGAAATTATCATTTCTCATCAGAAATTAGAGCAGGCATGAGCAGTAACGACTTAATCCACCCAACCGCTATTATTGACTCTTCTGCAGTGATAGCACCAGATGTCCAAATAGGGCCATATTGTATTATTGGTCCACAAGTGACGATTGGTGCTGGTACCAAACTTCACTCACATGTTGTGATTGGAGGCTATACACGTATTGGTGAAAATAACGATATTTTCCAATTCGCAAGTGTAGGTGAAATTTGTCAAGATTTAAAATACCAAGGTGAAGAAACTTGGTTAGAAATTGGCGACAACAACAAAATCCGTGAACATTGCAGCTTACATCGTGGCACTGTTCAAGATCGAGGCCTAACCAAAATAGGAAGCAATAACCTATTGATGGTGAATACGCATATTGCACATGATTGTTTGATTGGAAATAACAATATTTTTGCAAATAATGTCGGCATCGCTGGCCATGTTCACATTGGCGATTTCGTCATTGTAGGCGGGAACTCAGGTATCCATCAATTCTGTAAGATTGATTCTTATAGTATGATTGGTGGTGCATCACTGATTCTTAAAGATGTTCCTGCTTATGTTATGGTTTCAGGCAACCCTGCGCATGCCTATGGTATGAACGTTGAAGGGATGCGTCGTAAAGGTTGGTCTAAGAATGTGATTCAAGGCTTAAGAGAGTCGTTTAAATTGATCTATAAAGAGAATTTAACCACTGAACAAGCCATTGAAAAAATTCGTCAAGAGATCCTTCCAGAAGTTGAAGAAGTCCAGTTATTGATTGATTCAGTATTAGAATCTAAGCGCGGTATCGTGCGTTAATTGTTAAAGTTTTCAATAAAAAAATGCCTCTATTGAGGCATTTTTTTTGGTCTAAATTGTGAATAAGCGGATTAACCTTTTTTGAAAAAACCTGCTTCTTCTGATTTAGGGTAGGTGCTTAACAGTTTGCTTTTATAGACATTTGCAGTTTGTGTGTTCTTGTTGACATCTTTGGCAATACTATAAAGTTGGTATAAAGCACGCGGTGCTTTAGACGAGTTTGGAAATTTAGCTGCTACGATTTCATAGTTTTTCTTGGCTTCATTATAGTTGGGTGGATCAATTGCCAATTGAAACTCAGCTAACCAAAAATAAGCATTTCCAGTATAAATACTGTTTGGATAGTTTTTAATAAAGTTTTGCATAGGGGCGATGGCTTGTTTTGCACCGCCTTTTTTATAGGCATCTAAAGCAATGGTATAAG
Organism: Acinetobacter sp. GW821-FHT01E09; assembly: GCF_059422385.1. Classification (NCBI taxonomy): domain Bacteria; kingdom Pseudomonadati; phylum Pseudomonadota; class Gammaproteobacteria; order Moraxellales; family Moraxellaceae; genus Acinetobacter; species Acinetobacter sp. GW821-FHT01E09. The sequence goes on along the minus strand of NZ_JBWKWU010000001.1, from coordinate 2,572,171 downwards.
CTGCTTTTTCCAGTGCAACAGGATCACTGGTATTGTTGCTACTGTTGGCCGGTGTTGCTGGATTTTGAGCCGTTGTTGGTGCCGAGCTATTCGTTGTAGCTTTGCTTGCAGTGCTTGTTTGATCGGTTGCGGTTGAACTATCGACAGGTGCATTTTCAGCAGGTGCTTGTTCTGGTTGATTGCTTTCAGGTTCAAGTTTCTGATTGAGCAGTTCAAGGCGCTGATCTAAATCGGTATAGCGGTTGGTGAGTTCTTTGTTTAGTTGATCAATGGCATGATCTTGTTCTTCAATCTTGCCACGTAATTCACGAATTTGATTTTCTAATTGTTGATTCTTTTGTATTAAATCCCAATTCATATTTCCAGCAATGGGTGCTGGTGAATTCGCTACATCATTTCGAGATGATGCAGTATCACTTAATCCACGAGATTCTATAGGGATTGCATATAAAGATGCTGAACTGAGTAAAGCAATAGAAAACAGGGCATGCTTTTTTAGCATAATTTAAAATCCATCAAAGTCAAAATTTTTCAAATAGACTGATATGGGCTATTTGAAAATCAATAATTGTTATCATTAAAAACGGCTAGGGGCGGAATTGCAAGATGCTTTTACAATCTTCAGCTAATTCTAATGCAATATGAAGCTTTTTTGTATTTTAACACCTGCAATCTATGAAGTAGCACTGAGATAAAATTCAGTAAAATATTGACTGATGCTTGATAAGTTTAATGGACTATTGAAAAGAAAAGTTAGAATTACTGTTAAAAATTAACCATATTGATGATGAAATAAGCAAACGAATGAATAACTTGAGAAAATCACAATGTTTGGCTTGAAAGAAAATAAAAAATCTCTATACTCTGTTCTTGCAATGGTAGCCCTGCTGGTGGTTTCGCAATTGTACTCTGAAAACCCCGCCAGGACCGGAAGGTAGCAACGGTATCAGAAATACGATGTGCCGAGATTTTGCTAGTAGGGCTGCCACCAGATTTCTAAATCTACCAATACTAATAACTCAAGATATCCATTCGATTTATATCCTACATTTTAAAACCATCTCTACTATTTAATTCCTGAAAATTTTTATATTCTCATTCTTTAGACCATCTGATTTAATTCAATCATCATTTTTTAGTCGTGACTAAAGATCTATCAACCTTATTTGAGCTTATATTGAAAATACGCGTATAGTTTTATGGATAAATGAAAGGATAGTTTGTACAGTGCTAAAAGATATTGGATCTGCTTAGAATTTATAAGAAATCAAAAGTGAGAAGGGAATTCTATCAATAGATTTTCAGCCTAAGATTCTCAAACTACCGTTTAATGAAAAGTTGATCTTGAATTGTATCGACTGACCATCATCAATCATCATTTGGTTTTTTTGAAATTGCTTTCATAATCGCATCCATTTCAAAACCACGATATTGTAAAAAGCGAATTTGTTTGGCTTTAATTTTTGGATCTTTGCTGACCTCTGTACCATATTTTTTAACTTTCAATTGATAGGCTTGTTCATACCAATCAATTTCTGCAATATCCTCTTGTACTAAGGCTTTATCCAGTTGTTTGGCACGTAAAGCCAGTTTGATTCGATTCGGGCCTTTACCTCTACGGACTTGGCTACGCACAGTCATTTCTGCCACACGTTGGTCACTTTGGTAGTTATTCGCTGACAACTCATCAACCAAAATTAAAACTTCCTCACGGCTTTGCGCATAGGTCATCAGCTTTTCAATCAGATCAGCTTTGGAATACTCTTTTCGAGTCAACACTGCAAAAGCATAAGAGCGCAAACGTGTACCGGTTAAGCCCTGTGGTTTGGGTGCAAGATCCTGTTCCGCATTAAAGGCGTGTTCATCATTTGCAATGTCAGACTCAGGTTCTGCAGGTTGAGATGTAGAATGCTGATACGCTGTTGTTTCTTGTTCACCAAATTGCTGTTTGAGTTTTTGGTAATCTAACAATTTGGGAAATTTTGCTTGGCTCATAGCTATTGATAACAATCTATTTATTTCAGAGATAAACACTAGTTTAGCTTTAATTCATTTTTTTAACAGTGCAAATCCTATACGGATGAATTTTCCTCCGCCTAAATATCAAAGAATCTAAACCAGTATAAGAGGGGAAGATAAGTAGATATCAGGGTTTAGATTTGTTATTTAAAGCGCTTCATGCCGAAGCTTAATAACGCCTAAACTGGCTTACTAATACTATCCGTTTCTATTTGATCAATGATTCGAATTGATTTAGGGCGAGGGTAGCGAGAGGGATTTTTAAGTCATTCGATATGTCTCGTAATGGTGCAACTGATGGACAAGTCTATACATGAGCAATTGATAAAACCCCTTCATTAATTTCGATTCAAATGTTACGAAATTGTTTTCTCAAACTCATCTTTGATACGTCCTTTTTTAAATCATAGATCAACATAAAATTCCCCTCATCCTAGCCTTCTCCCGAGGGGAGAAGGGACTTTCAATATCAATATGATTGATTCGAAATGGTCATATTTTGGTTGATCAAATAAGATCTATTAGAGTTTATGATGCGGTATAAAAACAAAAAGCACCATGAGGTGCTTTTTGTGGAGCTTTAAATATGTGGATTACACATCTAAAAAGTCAGGCTCTTCTTCTTTCTCTTCTGCTGGTGCGGCATTGGCAGTAGTCAAAAGCTTTTCACGAATCATACGATCAAGTTCTTGAGCCAATTGAGGGTTTTCCTCTAAATGTCGAATGACATTGTTTTTACCTTGACCGATTTTGTCACCTTGATATGAGTACCAAGCACCTGCTTTTTGTACAAGTTCTTGTCCAACAGCAAGATCAACCAATTCACCTAAGTGGTTTACACCTTTACCATACATAATTTGGAAAAGTGCTTCACGGAAAGGAGGCGCCATTTTGTTTTTCACAACTTTGACTTTGGTTTCAGAACCTACAATTTCATCGCCTTCTTTAACTTGTCCAATACGACGAATATCTAAACGTACAGAAGCATAGAACTTCAACGCATTACCACCAGTTGTGGTTTCAGGGCTACCAAACATCACCCCAATTTTCATACGAATCTGGTTAATGAAGATAACCATACAGTTTGAGCGCTTGGCATTACCTGTGATTTTACGTAAAGCTTGGCTCATCAAACGTGCTTGTAGACCCATGTGAGAGTCACCCATTTCGCCTTCAATTTCGGCTTTAGGGGTTAACGCTGCTACAGAATCGACAACGATCATATCGACTGCACCTGAACGAACCAACATATCTGCGATTTCAAGTGCTTGCTCACCATTATCTGGCTGTGAAACTAAAAGGTTGTCTATATCTACCCCAAGTTTACGTGCATATTGTGGATCTAAAGCATGTTCCGCATCAATAAAGGCACATGTTCCACCTGCTTTTTGGCATTGTGCAATGGCTTGTAGCGTCATTGTCGTTTTACCAGAAGATTCAGGACCGTAAATTTCAACGATACGACCTTTTGGTAAGCCCCCAATACCCAATGCAATATCAAGTGTTAAAGAGCCTGTAGAGACCGCTTCAACCGCTTGAACAGTGTTATCACCTAAACGCATCACTGTGTTTTTACCAAATTGTTTCTCAATTTGGCTCAGTGCCGCATTCAGTGCCTTGCTTTTGTTATCATCCATCTCGTAAACCTCAAACGATGTAATATCACTAATATCTTAAGTGGATGTCATTAAATTTGATCTTTCGTCCACGGCAGTAATAGTGACAGAAAATAAAAAATGGTTCTATATTAAAAAACATTAGTACGACATAAGATGTCGTACCCAACCTAAACGAATTCAGTCATCATCATAGGACCAAGATTGGTCAAATTGTTGATCATTTTCTTGTTTAAATTTGCTAATTTGTCGTCGATCTTTTTTACTTGGTCGATGATCAGGGCGCGCTAGATTATGCAATTTTCTTTGGGATGAAATCAACTCTCTACGTGCCACACTCACCTCAGTTTCTTCATAAAGTTGTTGGGCAATCGGTGCGCCGCCACGAACAACGGAGAGTGCTTTAATCACTACCGTTTTACGATCAAAACCTTGTTGTATGGTGAGCTCCATTCCAACACGAATCTCTTTAGAGACTTTAACACGTTCATTATTATGATGAACTTTACCACCCTCGATTGCATCTTTGGCAATAGAGCGTGTTTTAAAAAAACGTGCAGCCCAAAGCCATTTGTCTACACGCATTGTTTCAAGTTGTTGTTTCTCAGGCTGTTTTGACATCGACATCCTTATGTTCTAAATCTGTTGACTGTAAATTTGCTAACGCTACGTTTTTCAGTAATGGTAAAAGCTCAGTTAAATGATTAATTGCAGGGTATTGCAATTCTAAGTGATGACGCGCAGCACGACCACTGGAAGGTTGGGTAATCGTGATTAAGTGCGCTATACCAAACTTTTCAGCACCTTTTAATACAGGAATGGTGTCATCCACAAAACATGCATTTTGTGGGTCAAATGGATGCTTTTGCTGCAGGATTTGCCAAAACTCAATAAACTCTTTGGAATAGCCAATTTCTTCACTACTGATCATTACTTCAAAATAAGGGCTGAGATCAACATTTTCAAGTTTAAGTTTTAAGCCAGCACAATCTGCATTGGTCAGTAACCAACAACGATAACCTTGTGCTTTTAATTGTTTTAATAATTCAAAACAGCCCGTTCTTGGGGTGATTTTATCTTTAAAATCATATTGTAACTGTAGGACATCAACCCCAACTTTTTCAGACCAATATTTTGAAGAATACCAGCAGAGGGTATGATTATGTTGTTGATAAAATGCATTTAGAATGTTTTGACTGTGCTCTAAACTACATTGATGGGTTTCTGCATGCCGTTCAGGGAGTTTTGTGTTCCAGATCAGATCATCAAAAGCTAAATCAAGGAGTGTGCCGTCCATGTCAAAAAGAAGGATTGGTTTTTGCATTCAAGGAACTCCAAAGTTTTTTAAAGTTTAACAAAGTTCATCTGAAATTGTAAAACGAGTTCATTTTAATAAATTACAGATAAATTTTTGAAAAATAAAAGGCGATTGAATTTCATATTGCACAATAATGAGGCAAAAGATATCCTATCTTTAATAAAAAGGGGATATAAATGAATAGATTATTATGGGTTGCTATACGATTTAGCCCAACGACCATATATTTAGCTTTAGATTCTATAGGTATGAAAATTACAACAAACTTTATGCATTACTGGGACTACTAACACAATGGAAAATATACAAATAATTATACTCGTTGCCATAATCATCGTTGCAATTTTACAAATATTGCTCTTATTAAAAAAATCAGGGAAATTCAATACAGATGATATTTTAACCCCGATGAGTCAATCTTTTGAGCGTATTGAGCGATTCACAAGCAATGAATTGGGGAAAAGCAGGGAAGAATCTAGCCAGCAATCAAGATTTAATCGCGAGGAGCTTGGAGGTACAGTTAAAGCAGAATTATTAACTTATGCACAAACAATGCGAGAAAGTCTAAAACAGATTTCTGATGAGCAAACAAAGCATTTAAATGCCTTTGTAGAGCAAATTAACAGTCTAAATCGATCTCAAACACAACAAGCAGAATTACTTAGAAATAAGATTGAAGAAAAGTTAATTAACTTACAAAAAGACAATTCTGAGCAACTAGAGAAAATGCGTCAAACTGTCGATGAAAAACTCCAAGGTACGCTTGAAAAAAGATTATCCGAATCCTTTAAGTTGATTAGTGAACGCTTAGAATCAGTTCATAAAGGACTTGGCGAAATGCAAGTTTTAGCCAGCGGTGTTGGCGACCTTAAAAAAGTTTTAACAAATGTTAAGACTCGAGGTACTTGGGGAGAAGTTCAATTAGGTGCCATGTTGGAACAAGTACTCACAATTGATCAGTATGAAGCGAATGTGTCAACGAAAGGTAATGCTGAGCGTGTTGAATATGCTGTCAAGATTCCAAGTAAGAATAGTGATCAAGAGATAGTATGGTTACCTATTGATGCCAAATTCCCTATGGAATCATATAGCCGTTTAATTGAAGCGCAAGATAATGCAGATGCAGTTGGGGTTGAATCAGCTTTAAAAGAATTGGAATTACGTATAAAGCAAAGTGCCAATGACATCAGTAGAAAATATATTTCACCACCATCTACAACTGATTTTGCAATTTTATATTTACCAACTGAAGGTCTATTTGCTGAAGTGACCAAACGTTCGAATCTTGTTGATATTGTTCAGCGTGATTATCGAGTGGTATTTGCAGGGCCTACCACATTATGGTCGATATTAAATAGTTTACAAATGGGATTCCGAACCTTAGCAATAGAAAAGCGTTCAAGTGAAGTATGGAACACATTGGCTGCTGTTAAAACGGAATGGTTTAAATATGGTGAGGCATTAGATAAGGTTAAAAAGAAACTTGAAGAAGCTTCAAATAGTATTGATCAGGCACAAGTCAGAACAAGAGCAGTTGGACGTAAGTTAAAAGAGGTTCAAGAGTTGCCAAGTTCTCAGGCGGATAATATTCTTGATTTAGAAGACACACTTCCTCAATAAATCATTCATACGTATATTTGGAAATTATGAAATGGCAACAAAAATAGCCCAACAAATGATGATGTGTAAATCTTGCGGGAGACAAACATTACATCAAAAAAATACCAAAGAGATGAGTTGGCTAATGCATTTGGTATTAACCGTTTTTACGGGTGGTTTGTGGTTAATTATTTGGATTATTATTTTATTGTGGCATATGATCGCAAAACCTGCTTCTGCTGTTGCAAATCGATGGATTTGTTCACAGTGTGGTAAATAAGCTCACAAAGCACCTTTAGGTGCTTTTTATCACTCCAAACTCAAGATATTTATTCGTTAAAAGCTATTGTTTTCATGCACTCAACATAAAAAAATGGTAGGCTTGTGGACAAAAATCAGACATCCTACAGGTCGGATCAATGTTTATTACCTCTCAAGCACCACAAGATGAACAAATTTTAAAATTAGTTCCAGTTTTGGCATCTGCAAGTCAGATCTTGCTCGAGGAATACCAAAATTATTGTGCTGGAAATGCGTTTAATATTGATAAAAAGGATGATCAATCACCTGTTACCCAAGCTGACTTAAAAGTAAATGCCTATCTAATTGAACAGTTAGCGAAAATCACCCCTGAAATTCCAGTGCTATCAGAAGAGAGTGATTATTCTCAACGACATACATGGAATATCTGCTGGATGCTGGATCCTTTGGATGGAACCAAAGAATTTATTCATGAACGTGATGAATTTACGATTAATTTAAGTCTAATTCACAACCACCAAACCATATTTTCAATCATTGCTGTACCGACAGAGCAAGTGATGTATTTGGGGTATTTAACAGATTTGCCTTATAAATATTGCTTTATTCATCGTACTTGGGAACGTTATTGCAAGTTTAAAGCTGTAGAGGAAGATGCAATTCAAATTGGACTAAGCCATAGCAGTAAAAATCCAAAGTATCAGCAATATATTGATTATATTGAACAAGAGTCGCCTGTCATTAGACGCGAGGCGGGCAGTGCCTATAAGTTCTGTATGATGCTTGAAGGCGAAATTGATATTTATCCAAGATTCCACCCAACCTCTGAGTGGGATACCAGTGCAGGACAAGGATTATTGGAAAGTATTGGTGGCGGATTACTGAGTTTAGCTGCGGTACCATTTACCTATAATCAACGTGATACCGTGTTAAATGATGGATTTATCGCATTTCGGAATGTCGAAAATAAAGAAGTTGCTTTAGAAGCATTAAGCAATGTGAGTTTTTAATCTGATATAGATATGCATTTTATAGATAATTTAACACTTTTATATTAGGGTCTGTTGACAATTCGTCTATGTTTGCGACTACGTGTGTTTTTTAGGCGATACTAGGCGTGAAATACGAAATTTAGTCATTCTAAATGAGTAGTTCGTAACGACGTAGCGGCAAAAAACACGCTAGTCCCGAAGGGTTGTGGCTAAAATTATCTCAGCCTTCGTTATGAAACTCGAAAATAGTCTCGCTATTCTCTTCGTTTCATGCCTTGCCTGCTCAATTTTAACCTACAACGCAAGCCATTTATGAAATGTTAACAGACCCTAGATTGAGCGCTTGGCTGCATATGTTATAGTAAGCTTGTATAAAAATGAGTTTTAACTTGATATGGCCTTAGATTTATTGCCGAACAGTATGCTAAAAGCAATAGATTTATTGCCCGATGCGAAAACACCTGTAACCTTATTCACGCGCCATTCAATTCGTGAGGTTGTGAATGGGCAGGGGCTGGCAGGTTATGATCTGCAATTGACTTCCCAAGGTCGTGATTTAGCCCAAGCTTGGGGCTGTTATTTGATTGAAAATACGGATCGTGTGATTCAACACTGTATTTCAAGCCCCATTCAGCGTTGTGTCGATACCGCGGCTTTGATGATTCAAGGCGCTGACGGAATTTCTCCTTATCCGAATACCCATCATATCGAAATTGTCGAAAAGGGCTTATTGGTTGAGCCGGGAAGTTTTGTGCTGGATATTAAACAGGCGGCTCCCTATTTTAGAGCACAAGGTGCTTTAGGTTTTATCAACAGTTTTGTAAATAATGCCTTACCTGGTATGAAGCATCCGATTACGGGTGTGGTGGATGTGCTTGAATTAATCTATGAAACACATCCTACCGTAAACAATGGCATTAGTTTGGCTGTGAGCCACGATACGATTCTTGCTGCGATTATTGCGGTGATTTCAAAACGTACCTATATCAGTCAAAGTGATTGGCCAGAGATGATGGAAGGTCTGTTTGTTTGGTTTGAAGGTGAGCGTTTTGCAGATAGTCATTTGAAATGGATTTGGCGAGGCGAACGTGGTGAATTGTCGATACGAGAGTTTCAGCAATAATTGAATCAAATAACCAGAAGAAGATTAAATAGCAGTGTATAAAAGTGGGTTTATATGGCTATAGAACTTACACAGCTACATCTTACACTTAAAGTTTAAATCCCTTTGCGTAGGCGATGGCTCACTTTTCGTAAGGGTTGCCAAACCTTGCGCTGCAAACAAAGCAGTGCTTTGTTTTTGCTCATGTTAGGTGAGGGATATCTGTACCCCCGCACACCCACACACCATGGGCGACATCCATGTCGCCACGCGGTAGGGTAACCATCTAGGATTCAAAAGTACAAAAGACGAATTAGTAATCTATAGTTTCTAAAAGTTCATACAAAAATATAAGCTTAATTTATGATCAACGACTTGAAGCAAATCACTTGTATGAATAATTAGGTGGTTTGACTATTAAGTAATGGGAAACTCCCTCCTTTTTAAAAGGTGAGAAGTGTTAACTTCGCAAGGGGGAGGATTTGAACAACCTGTGTCGAAACTTCGCAAGGGGGAGGATTTGAACAACCTGTGTCGAAACTTCACAAGGGAGAGGATTTACAATCTGAGTAAAATCTCGCAAGGGTAAGGATTTAACAATCTGAGCCGATTGGTATGACCTTGTGAATGTAAGGTAGGTGCTGTCTCACACACAGGTATTTTTTTGAATAAAATAAATTTTTATAGATTTTTTTTAACTTAAAATTGACGCACAGGTCTTACCAATAAAAGCTTGATGAATTTTATTTATCGTTTATTTATATTTTCTAAAGAGTAAATTTACACTAATTATAAAATAGTCTTCAAATTCGCTATACTAAATCTTACAGAATAAAAAAGCGAACTTGGAAAAAGCATGAACAAAATCTATAAAGTCATTTGGAATTCACAACTTAAATGTTGGCAAGCGGTTTCAGAATTGGCGAAAAATCACAGTACTTCACACAGCACTGTCGTGGATAAAAATAGCCTGACACAGGGTGTTAAAACAGTATCGGCAATGGCTGTAATGCGATGGGCTTTATGGGGCGTGGCGCTATTGCCACTCTCGATTTATGCCGCGATTTCCAATATAGAACTGCCCACAGGCGCCAATATCACCCAAGGTTCAGCCAATATCGCCCAAAATGGCAATACATTAAATATTCATCAAAATACTCAACGACTGAGTACCAACTGGGATACGTTTAATATTGGTCAAGATGCAACGGTGAATTTTAACCAACAAAACCAGTCCTCTATAGCAATTAACCGGGTTCTGGACAGCAATGCATCACAAATAATGGGACGTTTAAATGCCAATGGACAGGTGTTTTTACTCAATCCCAATGGGGTGATTTTTTCTAAAACAGCGCAGGTCAATGTTGGTGGGTTGGTTGCATCCACTTTAAATTTAAATGATAACGATATTCAAAATGGCAAATTTACCTTAACAGGCAATCCCAACAGCACGGCACGGGTCGAAAACCACGGTTCCATCCAAACTTTATCGGGTGGAACGGTGGCGCTGATTGCCCCCAATGTTAAAAACACAGGGCGTATCAGTAGCCCAAATGGTACAACCCATCTCACTGCTGCCAGCCAAGTCACTCTGGCGCTACAGGATGGATCACTGACCCAGTACCAAGTTGATCAAGGGGTACTTAAAGGCTTGGTGGACAATGGCGGTGCGATTATTGCCGACAATGGTGCAGTGTATTTAACTGCAAAAGCCAAAGACCGTCTGAGCAAAGCCGTGGTCAATCATAGCGGGATCATTGAAGCCAATCGATTAAGCCAAAATGCCAAAGGTGAAATCATCCTGTTAGGTGATATGCAAAATGGTGAAACCAATGTCAGTGGTGTGCTAAAAGCAGAAGGGCGAAATGGTCAAGATGGTGGATTTATTGAAACCTCAGCAGCCAAAGTCAAGATTGAAAACAGTACAGTGGTGTCGACACGTTCACAGGGTGGTAAAACAGGAAACTGGCTGATCGACCCGATTGATTTCAATATCAACGCAGGCAATGCCGCACAAGACAGTAGTGGTATGGGTGCGACAACCTTGGCAAATAACCTTGCAAACAACAATGTCACAGTACAAAGCAGTACTGGTGGCAGTCAAAAAGGTGATATCAATGTCAATGCTGAGGTGAAATGGGACAGTGCAAATAGTCTGACCCTAAATGCGCATAATGACATCAATATTAATGCCAATATCACTGCGACCGATAACAAGGGCAAACTGAATTTGATTTATGGTCAAGATACCGCCAATCGCGATGCCAATTATAAACTGAATAAGGGCGCTAAAATTAACCTACGTGCAGGAGATAACTTTAGTACTAAAAAAGGCACAGAGGCGACAGTCGAATATAAAGTGATTACTGCTTTGGGTGAGCAAGGTTCGACCACAGGGACTGACTTACAAGGGATCAATGGTAATTTGAATGGCAACTATGTATTGGGTGCCGATATAGATGCTACAGAAACCCTACGCTGGAACGCAGGTCAAGGCTTTAATCCAATTGGTAGCATTAACAATCCATTTAGAGGCAAACTGGATGGTTTAGGGCATACCGTTTCCAAACTTTATATTAACCGACCAGAACAGAACTATATTGGTTTAATTGGTTCTACACGGGGTGCACAAATTCAAAATATTGGGCTATTAGAGGTTGATATTAGGGGTAATAATTTTGTTGGCGCTTTAGTCGGGTTTAATGATAACGGCAGTATAAACAATGCTTATAGCACAGGTTCTGTTTCAGGAAATAACTCTGTTGGTGGTTTAGTCGGGTTTAATGATAACGGCAGTATAAACAATGCTTATAGCACAGCTTCTGTTTCAGGAAATAACTCTGTTGGTGGTTTAGTCGGATGGAATAGCGGTAGTATTCGCAATGCTTATGCAATTGGCAATGTTTCAGGAAATGATTTTGTTGGTGGTTTAGTCGGAATGAATCAAGGCACTATTAACAGCGCTTATAGCACAGCTTCTGTTTCAGGAAATGACTCTGTTGGTGGTTTAGTTGGTTGGAATTTAGGTAGTATAAATAATGCTTATGCTACAGGCGCTGTCTCAGGAAATGACTCTGTTGGTGGTTTAGTCGGACTGAATGATGAGAATGGCAGTATTAACAATGCCTATTGGAACACTGAAACCACAGGGCAAAATAGCAGTGCTGGTGGCGACTGTAATACAAATAACTATTGTGGCTTAACCACCGTAGAAATGTTTCAAAAAAACAATATGAAAGGTTTTGATTTTAAGGCGGTTTGGGGCAATGCCAATGATCAAACCACGCCTTATTTATTGGGTTTAAACGACAACCAAGTTTTTAATAAAAATGATTTACCTGTTGGAGCGATCACTGCAACAAACCGTCCAGCACTATATACCGCGATTCAAAATATCCAGCAACTGCAAAATATGCAAAGCAATTTGGCAGGCAATTATGCGGTGGTGAATCATATAGATGCTACAGAAACTAAAGACTGGAACGGTGGTCAAGGCTTTAAGCCGATTGGTGACTATAACAATAACAATGAAAATCCATTTAACGGCAAACTGGATGGTTTAGGGCATACGGTTTCCAAACTTTATATTAACCGACCAGAACAGGACGATATCGGTTTAATTGGTTATGCATGGCAGGCACAAATTCGAAATATTGGGCTTTTAGAAGCGAATATTCGTGGGAGTGGTTTTGTTGGCGCTTTAGTCGGACGTAATCTTGTTAGTCGTATTCAGAATGCTTATAGCACAGGCGCTGTTTCAGGCTACGTTGAAGTAGGTGGTTTAGTCGGAAATAATGGTGGCAGTATAAACAATGCTTATAGCACAGCCTCTGTTTCAGGAGGTGGACGCGTTGGCGGTTTAGCTGGGATTAATGGCGGCAGTATTGACAATGCTTATAGCACAGCTTCTGTTTCAGGACAGGAACGTGTAGGTGGTTTAGTCGGATGGAATAGAGGCAGTATTAACAATGCTTATGCCACAGGGTCTGTTTCAGGAAATAGGGCTGTTGGTGGTTTAGTCGGGAACAATCAAGGAAATCTGCGTCAGGTCTATGCCACAGGTCAGGTCACGGGAACAACTCAAACAGGCGGTTTAATCGGTTATCATGCGAGTGGTACAGTTGAAAATGCCTATTGGAACACTGAAACCACAGGGCAAAAAGACAGCTGGAATGGTGGTAACGGTGTTGACTGTAATACAAATAATTATTGTGGCTTAACCACCGTAGAAATGTTTCAAAAAAACAATATGAAAGGTTTTGATTTTAAGGCGGTTTGGGGCAATGCCAATAATCAAACCACGCCTTATTTATTGGGTTTAAACAACAACCAAGTCTTTAATAAAAATGATTTACCTGTTGGACCGATCACTACAACAAACCGTCCAGCACTGTATACCGCGATACAAAATATCCAGCAACTGCAAAATATGCAAAGCAATTTGGCAGGCAAATATGCGGTGGTGAATCATATAGATGCTACAGAAACCAAAGACTGGAACGATGGTCAAGGCTTTAATCCGATTGGTGATGGTAACAATCCATTTAAAGGCAAACTGGATGGTTTAGGGCATACGGTTTCCAGACTTTCTATTAACCGACCAACACAGGATTATATCGGTTTAATTGGTTATACACAGCAGGCACAAATTCGAAATATTGGACTTTTGGAAGCGAATATTAGGGGGAGGGATTTTGTTGGTGGTTTAGTTGGTCGTAATGAAGCTGGTAGTATTGACAATGCTTATAGCACAGGTTCTGTTTCAAGCAACACTCTGTATGTAGTTGGTTTAGTTGGATATAATATCAACGGCAGTATTAATAATGCTTATAGCACAGCCTCTGTTTCAGGAGATATTTATGTAGGTGGTTTAGTCGGATTGAATGATGGCAGTATTAATAATGCTTATGCAACAGGTTCTGTTTCAGGAAATATCTCTGTTGGTGGTTTAGTTGGACAGAATACCGGTAGTATTCGCAATGCTTATAGTACAGCTTCTGTTTCAGGACAGGATTGGGTTGGTGGTTTAGTCGGAAATAGCCTTGGTGGGAGTATTAACAATGCTTATGCTACAGGTTCTGTTTCAGGGCGGAATTCTGTAGGTGGTTTAGTCGGAATTAATAGCGGTAGTATTAACAATGCCTATGCAACAGGTCATGTTTCAGGAAATGATTGGGTTGGTGGTTTAGTCGGAGAGAATAGCGGCAGTATTAACAATGCCTATTGGAATATAGAAACCACAGGACAGAACAGCAGTGCTGGTGGAAAAGGCTTAACCACCGTAGAAATGTTTCAAAAAAACAATATGAAAGGCTTTGATTTTAAAGAGGTTTGGGGTAATGCCAATAATCAAACCACGCCTTATCTGTTGGGTTTAAACGACAACCAAGTCTTTAATAAAAATGATTTACCTGTTGGAGCGATCACTGCAACAAACCGTCCAGCACTATATACCGCGATTCAAAATATCCAGCAACTGCAAAATATGCAAAGCAATTTGGCAGGCAATTATGCGGTGGTGAATCATATAGATGCTACAGAAACAAAAGACTGGAACGATGGTCAAGGCTTTAATCCAATTGGTGATGGTAACAAGCCATTTAAAGGCAAACTGGATGGTTTAGGGCATACCGTTTCCAAACTTTCTATTAACCGATCAACACAGGACGATATCGGTTTAATTGGTTATGCACAGCGGGCACAAATTCGAAATATTGGACTTTTGGACGCGAATATTCGGGGGAATAATTTTGTTGGCGCTTTAGTTGGGCGTAGTACGAATAACAGCAGTATTCGCAATGCTTATAGTACAGGCGTTGTTTCAGGCTCCAATAATGTAGGTGGTTTAATTGGAGCCAATCAAAGCATAGGCAGTATTCGCAATGCTTATAGCACAAGTTCTGTTTCAGGAGCTAAGGCTGTTGGTGGTTTAGTTGGATCGAATGATAGTAGAGGTGATATTAACAATGCTTATGCCACAGGCGCTGTTTCAGGACAGACTTCTGTTGGTGGTTTAGTTGGAGAGAATGTTAATAACGGTCAGATTAACAATGCTTATGCCACAGGCGCTGTTTCAGGACAGAGATATGTTGGTGGTTTAGTCGGAGATAATAGCGGCATTATTAGAAATACTTATGCAACAGGACGTGTTTCAGGAGCAGTAGTTGGTGGTTTAGTCGGAAGAAATAGCACTAGCATCTTTTTTGACATGATTAAAAATTCATATTGGAACACTGAAACCACAGGGCAAAAAAATAGCTGGAATGGAGGTAATGGTGTTAACTGTAATACAAATAATTATTGTGGTTTAACCAGCACCCAAATGAAAGATGGTCGGAATTTTGCCTTTATTGATGCTGATAGTTATTTAGGTGGAAAAAACACGGTTTGGCGGATCTATCAGGGCGATACAGCACCATTATTACGTTCGTTCCTTACTCAGCTTGATTTAAATACGCAGGATGCCACCACAACCTATAACGGCAAAAATCAAAGTTTAGTCGATGTTACTGGACTAGACCCAAACAAAATATTCGGTGGTAAAAGTGGCGGCTATCGCAATGCAGGCAGTCACCAAGATCGTTACTATTCTAACCAGCAAGGCTATGACCTGATTGGTGTAAAGAATACAGCAAGTGATGCGGTTTTAACCATTAACAAAGCCACACTCAATCTCAATGCTGTAACCGATACCCGTAGCTATGACGGAACAAATCAATCCACTGGTATGGTCGATATTTCAGGTCTACAAACAGATGATCGCGTCACAGCCAAGCAAGAGTTTGACAGTAAAAATGCTGGAGAGCGCACTTTAAATATTGCTGAGGTGATCATAAATGATGGCAATAATGGTGGAAACTACAATATTGTCACCAATACTGCTAAAGGGGTGATTAATAAAGCTAAAGCTACAGTCACCGCCAATAGTTTAAACACCACCTATAACGGTAAAGATCAAACAGCGTCAGGCTTTACTGCGAAAGGTTTGGTGAATGGTGAAACAGAATCTGTATTGACTGATGTTAAAGCCTCTGTCAGTGCTAAAGATGCAGGCAAATATACCAATACTGCAACAGGCACAGATAAAAACTATGATCTGATTTTTGTCGATGGGGCTTTAGAAATTGCTAAGGCAAAAGCCACAGTCACCGCCAATAGTTTAAATACGGTTTATAACGGTAAAGATCAAACAGCGTCAGGCTTTACTGCGAAAGGTTTAGTCAATGGTGAAACTGAATCTGTACTCACCGATGTGTCGGCAAAAGCGACAGGCAAAGATGCAGGCAAATATACCAACACAGCCAAAGGAACAGATAAAAACTACGAGCTAACGTTTATTGATGGGGCTTTGGAAATTGCGAAAGCTAAAGCCACAGTCACCGCCAATAGTTTAAACACGGTCTATAATGGTAAAGATCAAACTGTATCAGGCTTTACTGCTTCTGGTTTAGTCAATGGTGAAACGGAATCTGTACTCACCGATGTGTCGGCAAAAGCGACAGGCAAAGATGCTGGCAAATATACCAATACTGCAAAAGGAACAGATAAAAACTACGAGCTAACGTTTATTGATGGCGTGTTGGATATTGCGAAAGCTAAAGCTACAGTCACCGCCAATAGTTTAAACACCACCTATAACGGTAAAGATCAAACGGTTTCAGGTTTTAGCGCTTCTGGTTTAGTCAATGGTGAAACGGAATCTGTACTCACCGATGTCTCGGCAAAAGCGACAGGCAAAGACGCAGGCAACTATGTGAATAAAGCCAATGGAACAGATAAAAACTATGAGCTGACTTTTGTCGATGGCGCGTTGGATATCGCTAAAGCCAAAGCCACAGTCACCGCCAATAGTTTAAATACGACTTATAACGGTAAAGAGCAAACTGTATCAGGCTTTACTGCCTCTGGTTTGGTCAATGGTGAAACTGAATCTGTACTGACGGATGTGTCGGCAAAAGCGACAGGCAAAGACGCAGGCAAGTATGTGAATAAAGCCAATGGAACAGATAAAAACTATGAGCTGACTTTTGTCGATGGCGCGTTGGATATCGCTAAAGCCAAAGCCACAGTCACCGCCAATAGTTTAAACACGGTCTATAACGGTAAAGATCAAACAGTATCAGGCTTTAGCGCTTCTGGATTAGTCAATGGTGAAACTGAATCTGTACTCACCGATGTGTCGGCAAAAGCGACAGGCAAAGATGCAGGTAACTATGTTAATAAAGCCGAGGGTATAGATAAAAACTATGAACTGATTTTTGTCGATGGCTCATTGGATATTGCGAAAGCCAAAGCAACCGTGACCGCCAATAGTTTAAATACGGTCTATAACGGTAAAGATCAAACAGTATCAGGCTTTACTGCTTCTGGTTTAGTCAATGGTGAAACTGAATCAGTATTATCAGATGTTAAAGCCTCTGTCAGTGCTAAAGATGCGGGTCAGTATGCCAATAAAGCCAATGGAACAGATAAAAACTATGAACTGATTTTTGTCGATGGGGCTTTAGATATCGACAAGGCTAAAATTAACCAAGTCAAGGGAATTACTGCCAATAACCGTGTGTATGATGGCACCACCAATGCCAGTCTTAATACTGATTTAGCACAATTCGAGGGGCTACTTACAGGCGATGAATTGGCCGTTGCTTCAGCGACAGGGAGATTTAATGATAAAAATGTGGGGGTCGGAAAACCCGTTTCCGTACAGGATATCCGCTTAACCGGTGCAGATGCCCGTAACTATCAATTGGTGGATAATACGGCAATGACCACAGCAGATATTTATGCACTTACGCCTCTGGCTTATTTGCAAGCCAAACAATTCAAACCACCACGTTATTTACCTGAAACACATAACGGTTTCAATACAGTTGATCTCGAAGTCCAGCAAGGTGGCGTTAATATTGCAGGTATTCAAACTTTGGCTGGGGAGCATTAATTGATAAAGCAACAATTGATGAAGCAACAACACAATATATTGGAAGTATCAGCGGGGGCTTGCCTGATGCTTATGAGCAACGGCGACATTTATGTCGCCATGCGATAGCATCATGATGGGCGACTAATTAAGGGCCTAAAACTCAATTTAATTGAGTAATGGAAAGCCTCCTCCTTTAAACAAAGGTGAGAAGTATTACTTCGCAAGGGGGAGGATTTAAAACCCCAGTGCCGATAAATAACAACTTAAAACTCAATAAATCCATAAAAGTAACAATTTAGGACAACAAGTCCTTTTTATATTTTTCAAATAAAAAATCACACGATTCCAATCTATATGATATATTTAAATATTTGAAATATATAATTATTTTAATTTAATCTCAAAAGCCAAGGATAGAGATAAGTCGTTATAAATATGGGGAAGATATGTGATGCAATTACGGTTTAAATATTTAACAATTTGTACGCTTTCAGCAATGCTTATTGCATGTGGGGGCGGTAATGATAGCCATTCTACAAATGATCAGCCATCGAATATACCGCAAAACCCTGGCGATGGTACAAATGAGTTACCTGGCGATGGTACACCAGAAACCCCAGACAACGGTTCAGGCGGTTCAAATGGTGGTACGACTTTGCCTCCAGAGAATGGTTCGGGTGGTTCAAATGGTGGTACGACTCAGCCTCCTGAGACTGGTTCAGGCGGTTCAAATGGTGGTACAACTCCACCCCCTGAGAATGGTTCAGGCGGTTCAAATGGAGGTGCGACTCAGCCTCCTGAAAGTGGTTCGGGTGGTTCAAATGGTGGTACTGGTACAACACCGCCTATTGTAGAAAAATACCCAGAACCCGTTAAAAATAAAATCCCAAGCAGTGTATTAGGCTTTTATGATTTTAATGCACAGGGTGGAAATCGCTTATTGCGCAATGACTTAAATGGTGACTTTGCTGCAATGCTACAGTTTGCCCAAAGCCATGTGGTAAATCCGAAGAATAATGAACAGGATAAAATGCCACGCTTAACCACGCAGAAAGATGCATTGCTGTTGGTTACGCCTTTGCTTGCGATGGGAGATGTTGACAAATTACAAGCGGAAATCTATCAAGGCAATCAACTGATACGTACTGTAAACCTAAAAGAGCCTTCACGTCTTGCTGCTTCCGATCAATCTAATCAGGATGATCGAGCGCGGGTGATGTATTCTAAACAGGCGTGGTCAGTCGCGTTAAAGTGGGATGAGGTACGTTCAGGATTATCCATCCGTATTATCGATCCTGTAAACAATCGCAGTGGTTCTTTAGCTGCGACAGATATTGATTTTGCCGCACCAGGCGAGTTGGTGGTGCAAAGTATTCGTTTAGGTTTATTGACTGATGCACCTAAATCCAATGGTCACTATATGCTGTTGGAACCTGAAAAAGCAGGAACCGATTATTTCCAAACCATCCCTGCTGCAAAAATGATTGTCAGCAAATATGATGACATGAAGCTTAATCGGGTCATGGTTGCAAGTGGTGTCATTTACGATTCTGTCAGTGCAACCAATGGTGGTGTCTATGATGGAGATATGCGTGAAAACACCGCTAAATCGACATTTAGTGTTGGAATTAACTTAGCGAACTGGGGTGTCACCAGTTCATCGATGCAAAGCCAAGAGCAACCACAAGTGACTCAAAGTGTGGTGATTCATCATGCCAGAGGTAAATATGCCAATGGTGAGTCCAATCACGGCTTAAGTGGTGGAAATGGTATTTTGACATTGATCGATTCGGTGGGGAATGAATTTAGCCATGAAATCGGGCATCACTATGGTTTAGGGCATTATCCAGGTTCAGTGGAAACTAGTGGAAGTCCCACAAATTATTTCTGGTCTGCACACCATGCTGATAGTGGCTGGGGATACATTGCATTTCGAAATAAAATGCGTGGCAATTTAAATTGGGGCAATACCAATTTAGGGGATGGCAGTAATGGTGTACCAAACTTCCAAAATCTCTATGCCTATGGTTGGGATGCCATGAGTGGCGGATCCAGCGCCAGCTCGATTTCCAAATATACCCACTATACCGGTTATAGTATGTGGTTAAAAATTCAACCTGCTTTTGATAAATACGTGTGGGATCCAAACTCTACGACAGGTTATAAAAAATGGAATACCGCAACACGCGAAATGGTAGATGCACAACCCAAAACGCCAAACTCAGGCAATGTTTGGTATAACAGTGCCGATGGTAACTTTTTAAAACCACGTTTGTTTAGTGTGCCTGTTTATACGATTTTAGGTGGCTATGATCCAGTTAATCAGGTGGGGATTATTTATCCTGCAGCACGAGGCAATTGGGGCAATGTCTTTAATCTACCTCAGGCCAACACGGCTGGCACAGCTGCAAGTTGTTGGTTAAATGTGCAGTATGCCAACAAAGTAGAAAATATTGCACTTGCTCCACAACGGGTAAATTCAGGTAGCAATGCCAATAAGTTCCATATCAACCTTGCGCAAAGTGATACGCCTCAAAATGTTGATCTTTACTGCCAAAAAGCAGGCCAGCAGGCAGTGAAATTGTCGAATATCAATATTCCAGTCACGACACAAGCAATGGCACCTTTTGTTTCTATTGGCAAAGAAGCAGAGTATTCGGCCTTAAGAACACTTGAAATGCCACAACTCGAACAAGCTTTGCTGAATAATAAAGGTAAAGAGGTGGTCAGCCTTGATGCGGATTCACGCTTATTATTTGACTCTTATCGTCAATTTAAAACTGAATTGTCAGCAGACGCGCAAACAGAAATGGTCCGTTATACTCAACAACAAATTAAACTCTATCGTTTAAATCGTTGGATCAATGCATATCGAACCGATCTTGAAAGTGGCAATGTTGAAGCAATTGAGGCATTTAATCAGTTTATGGCAAAGTTGGAACTAAGCAATGATTTCAATTTAAATAATGTTTCGAGCATTAAAAACGGGACAAATTGTCTAAAAGTTGAAACACTATCTAATGGCAAATTGAATGCCTATATCAGTGGTAAGAGCGGCTGTACGGGTGATGACACTGAACAGTGGATCTATGATGCAATGGGTAAAATCCACAGCAAAAAATATATGGATCAGTGTTTAGCCAATCAGGGTGGTGTGATTAATCTAAGCTCATGTAACCATGATGCAGCAAGCCAAGTGTGGGCGATGAATGCCACACTGCAACGTATTGAGCAAGGTTCAAAATGTTTTGATTTGGAATATGGCTATTTAAGCAATAACCGAGCCCGTTTGATTAGTTATAATTGCGGTACTGGTGGGAATCAAAAATGGACAAATCTTACTGCCAATAACAGTTTGATTTTGGCTGCAAGCCGTGCTGAAAATTTAGCTTTGATCAAGCAGCTTCTAATCAAGTAACCATTGATCAAATAAGCAAATCAAAAATTAATTTATCACCATAAAATAAGCGCCATAAGGCGCTTATTTTTGTTCATGTTGATGATTTTACTTAAATACATCAATGATTGAACTGTTGTTATACTGGTTTAAGAAAACTGATCCGCATTCATCAAGGAGTGTTGTAAATCTTCAGTGGATTTACGCCCTTGCAGTTGTAAGGCAACAGCATGTATTAAACCGGTCCAAGTCTCATTGGGTTCCCAAATTTGATGCATCAACTCTTGTGCGGTTGGCATATCGATATCCATATAATATTGGCGATATAAATACATCAAACAACTCACCCGCATATTTTTTGCACAATGTACCCAAACAATTTTTTCCTGTACCAAATGCGCGATCAAATCTAACACAAATAAGCATTGATCATCTGCTGGTGTATCCCAATGGATTGGAATTTGAATGTAGTTGAGCCCAAACTCAGCACAGATTTTATCTTCATGTTCAAGGTGTAAGCTGGCATCTGTAAATGCCAGATTGATGATTGTATCTACGCCATATTCTTTAATCTGTTTCAGTTGTTCAGCACTCGGCTGACCTGAAGTCAGTAAATGTTCGTGGACAAACTGGAAGTTTGCGATTTGACAGAGTTCTTGTTCAAGTTCGTTCATAGCATTCTTACAGAAAATGTTTAATAACATCATAAACAAAAACGCCATCTATGTAGATGGCGTTTTTATATTAATTAACGATTTGGTAAAATTTCTTTTAAAGCTGCATCCATTTCCAGAAGCGCTTTTTCAGTGGTTTCCCAATCAATACAACCATCAGTCACCGATTTACCATATTCTAAATCAGCCAGATTTTCAGGAATATCTTGGCGTCCACCTTTGATATGGCTTTCAACCATAATGCCGACAATAGATTTATTGCCATCTAAGATCTGTTCAGTGATATTTTTCAACACAAGTGGTTGTAAATACGGATCTTTATTTGAGTTGGCATGACTGGTATCAATCATGATTTTATTGCTGACTTTGGCTTTTGCTAAGGCATTTTCCGCTTCAGCAACAGAACCCGCATCATAGTTCGGCTTACCATTACCACCACGTAATACAACGTGTGCATAAGGGTTACCACTGGTACGAATCACTGAAACTTGGCCTTCGTTATTTAAACCTAAGAAACTATGACCATGTTTAACCGACTGCATGGCATTGGTTGCAACGGTTAAACCACCATCTGTACCATTTTTAAAGCCTACAGGTGAAGAAAGACCAGAAGACATTTCACGATGCGTTTGGCTTTCTGTTGTACGTGCACCAATCGCAGACCATGAAATAAGATCTTGGTAATATTGTGGTGAGTTTGGGTCAAGCGCTTCAGTTGCACAAGGTAAGCCTTTATCGTTTAACTCAAGCAACAGTTTGCGACCTAAACGTAGACCTTTTTCAATATTAAAAGAATCATTCATATCTGGATCATTGATCAAACCTTTCCAACCAACGGTTGTACGAGGTTTTTCAAAATAAACACGCATGATGATATATAAAGTATCTTTTACTTTTTCACTTAATACTTTTAAACGATTTGCATAATCATGTGCTGCAACAGGGTCATGAATAGAACAAGGGCCAATCACAACAAATAGACGTTTATCTTTACCATCTAAAATATTACGAACAGTTTCCCGACCATGAAGTACAGTTTGGTAGGCATTTTCATTTAATGGTAATTCAGCTTTAAGTTCCGCTGGGGTTACCAGCGTTTGAATGCTTTGGACATTCACGTCATCAATATCTGATTGAGTAATTGGATTTGAATTTAATGTATTCATTGCCGTCACTGGGTATTAGAAACATACAGAAAGTATTTTTAGTGGTCAGAATATAACACGAATTGGCCGAAGTTTTGTCATAAATAAATCATTAAAACTTTACGGTCAATTCATAATTATTAGTTATCAATAAAAGCTTAATTTTAAACCTGTGGTTGTTGGACGGATGGTGCTACCATTGCAGCCTGTGGTTTTTCTACAGGTTTGGATTTCACTGGGTTTAAGATAAAGTTAATACCCAAGGCAAATAGGGTGATCCCCAAAACCTTGCGAATCATTTTTTCTGGCATTTTAGAACTGATTAAAGTTCCCACCACAATTGCAGGAATTGAGCCCACCAGCAACCATCCAAGCAGATGAAAATCTACATTGCCAGATGTCATATGCGCAAAACCAGCAACAGAGGTTAACAAAACAGCATGTACAACATCTGAACCAATGATACGAATCATCGGTAAATTGGGAAACATGAGGATCAGCGCCATGATACCAAATGCGCCAGCACCTACAGAAGAAAGGGTCACGAATACACCCAGTACAATCCCCATAATCACAACATAAGTGCGTTTGCCTTCAATGTTGAAATTATTGGCCTCATGAAAATCTTGCTTTTCTGCACGAAATTTAGCAAAGAATTTTTCAATTCTAGAACGGAACACGATAGACAAGCCTGTTATGGTCAGCATAAAGCCTAACACCATGGTTAAAATGGCTTTGTAGTGCGTTGAACTGCTGAGGTAATTGTCTAAAACCCAATGAGTGATAAATGAAGCAGGGACACTGCCCAAGGCTAACCAGAGAACAATTGGCCAAACAATATTGAGTTTTTTAGCGTGAACCATTGAGCCACAAAACTTAGAAATAGCCGCATAGAGTAGGTCTGTTCCAATTGCGATGTGTGGTTCTATTCGAAATAAACTAATCAGGATGGGGGTCATAAGAGAACCACCGCCTACACCAGTAATACCTACACAGAAGCCGACTAAAACGCCAGCTAGAATAAACTCAACAGGACCAAACATGACTTATATTGCCAGATATCAAAAAACAGGCATATCTTATGACTTTTTTGTATAAGTGGTTGTCTTGATTGTTGATTTGCTTATGCAAAAAAATGCTAAAGTCTTTTAACTTTAGCGTAGTCTAGGTTTGTATATCTATCTAATTGATTATTATTATAAATTTTGATTAGGCCTTTTTGATGAATCAAAAAGTGATCGTGTTGAATTACTAATATTGGTATTAGACTTCTTGCGTTAGTCAAAAATGAGCATCCAATACTTGCATACTTTTAAATATTGATGAAACGTAGCTGGTCTTTCTATCGTGAGGCGACATGGATGTCGCCGTTGGGCGGGGGTACAGGACGTACCCCTCGCTCAACGAAAGATTTTTGTCACTTTTCATCTCTGAAAAGTGAGGCATCGCCTACGCAAAGCTATTTAAACTTTGAACATAAGGTGTGGCATTGCGAGCTTTTCAAACATGCATATCCTTTTCTATGGAAGAGTATAAGTTCTATAAGTTGTAAGGTTTACTTTCACAAGAGATCTATTAAATAAAAATTAATATGCTCATAGAATTTATTCAGCAACCTCAACGGTTAGACCATAAGTAAAAATTTCACTTTCTGGCTTTTTGCTATTGTCAGGATTAGCTTCTGGATAAGAAGTCGTAATCAAATAAATTCCAGGTTTTTCAAATTTAACTTCCACTTCACCTTTTGCATTGGTTTTTACATGTGGTTGTTCACGTTGCGCACTGGTTTCATAACTACTGGCGCCTTTAAACACATCAACCTCAAGGTTTGGTACAGCTTTGCCATTGAATAAAATCTGCGCTTTTAATGATTCACCAGCAAACAATTCATTTGGATGGGTTAAAAACTTAACTTCAAATCCTTTGTTGCTGACTGCTGGGATTGGACTTGGTTTGCCTTTAGTAACAAAGCTTTCAGCAATAATATTGTTTTTAACTTCTAAAATTTGCGCGTTTGCAGGCACTTGGTCTGCTGAAACTGAACGTGGCGGTTGTGGTGGTGTTACTGGTTTTTTTTCAGCATCGGCTTTTTGTTGTTCTGGTTTAGGCGCTTGCATATTTGCATTTTGCGGACGTACAGGGCGGATACGTAACCAACGACCATCTATAAGGGCGTATTTACTACTATTCCCTAAAGCATTATCTGTACGGATACGGTAAGTCCCTTCGTTTGGAAGATCAAACTCAGCAACATTAAAGCGTTTTAATTCGGCAGCAGGGTTTATTTTTATTTGCTGACCTTTAGGATCTGTAAGGAGATAGCTGGTTTTAAAGTTAATGCTGGGAACAAAAAATTTTTCAAGGGTCAGTGAACTCTGGAAGCTTACATTTTGGGATGCGCTGGTATCAAAAACTTCAGGGAGAATAAAAGGGCTGATGGTATGTGCGGAACCAACTACGGGTAATGCAGATAGCAAGGCAATTTTGAGCCATTGATTCATTTTAAGCGTCCTGTAAACTTAAGTTAAAATATTTTACATAATGTACTTGATAACAAGTATCATTATCAATATTATTTTAACAAAATTCAGAGACTATCCGTATGTCCTCATCAAGCAGACGTTCACCCTCAACTCGTGCCGTATTTCGTCTTTCGCCTCTGGTCATGGCATTAGCACTGATATCTCCACTGCATAGTTATGCAGAAACAGTGCAGGTTTCTGCTATAAGCAATAACCATGTTGAATTGGAAAGCCATCATTTCCATCGTGATCATGTTTTGGGTACATCTTTAGATGTGGTGATTACTGGAACTTCGCAACAAGAAGCTGCGCGTGCAACAGCTGCAATCGAAAAAGAAATTTCTGATTTGAATCGAGTGTTATCTACTTGGCAAAATGACAGTGAAATTTCGCAACTCAACCAACAAAAGCATCTCACAGCATCTTCGGATTTGTATCAAGTCATCGCTGCATGTGAAGCTTGGCGTGGTAAAACCTGTGGCGCATTTGATGCGCGTTTAGGCAATTTGATTGCAATGTGGCAACAGGCCAATGGCGTGCTTGAAATTGATCAAAGTACACGTGATCAATTGCTTTCGCAGTTGCAAGACAACAGTGTTCGCTTGGATGAAAAAACAAAAAGTGTGCAAATGGATAGCTCAGTTACTTTTGCACCAGATGGCTATGCAAAAGGCTATATTATTGATCGAGCTTTAATTGCAGCACGTCAAGCGGTCCCTAATTTAAAAGGTATTTTACTGGATATCGGTGGTGACATGCGCGTTTGGGGAACCTCACCCAATCAAGCGGGTTGGAATGTTGGTGTACAAGATGCCTTTAATCACTATGACAATCTAGCACCAAGCCAAGTTTTAAACTTAAAAGACCAAGCGGTCGCATTCAGTGGTCAGGGTTATCGTAGTCTGGCGGGGCAATCTCATCTTTTAGATCCACATACCGGTTTGCCAATCCAACATGTTGAGCAATGTGTAGTTGTTGGAAAATGTGCTGCGGATGCAGATGCTTTAGCAACAGCCTTAACTGTGATGAAGCCAGCAGAAGGCATGCAACTGATCGAATCTTTGCTCGGTTATGAAGCTCAACTGACACTATCAACGGGTGAAACGCATCAAAGCACAGGTTGGAATGCGTTGGTTCAACTGCCACAGCAAGCAGATTTTCATAATGTTGCAGCAAATGCTTCAGCAAAATGGCCCGCAGGTTATCAAGCGGTGATCGATTTGGTTATTCCCAAATTGGTTGTGGAAAATTATCGCGCACCTTATATCTCGATCTGGGTGACCGACAGTGATAAAAAACTAGTGCGAACACTTGCAGCTTGGGGCAAAGACCCAAAATGGATTAATTCAAACTATGTATGGTGGCGCCGTTATGGTCGTCAAATAACGAACTTGGATGCAGTTGCTAAACCGTCACGCCAACCAGGTAATTATAAGCTGGCTTGGGATGGTAAAGATGACAATGGTAAAACTGTAGATGCAGGGCAGTATCAAATACATGTTGAAGCGTCACGTGAGCATGGTGATCATTCTTATCAAACCTTTAACTTGGACGTAAAAGCAAAAGCTTCCTCTCAAAATTTACCTGCACAAAAGGAAATCGGTGTCGTCAAACTGAATTTCCAGAAAGTGAATTAATTTGCTGACTATGCCTGTTCGGATAAGCGTTTTGATAAAAGTTTTGATGAGAATTTAATTGTGTATCAACGTCGAGATTTTTACCGCCATGCACGTTATGTGCATGGTTGGTTATCAGCTTTTGCTTTTATTGTCTTAATCTTTTTTGCTGTTACGGGATTAATTTTAAACCACCCTGAATGGTTTACCCCTGCAACAGATGAAAATACTGAAACGATTACTTTACCTGAAAATGTCCTGACTCAAATTAAAGACCAAGAGAATCCAAGCACTCAAATCGTAGATTATCTACGACAACATCATGCAGTCATTGGTCGTTATAAGAGTGGTGAAGTCATGGACAATGAAGTCATGATTCATTTGGCAAGCCCAGCAGGTTCAACAGATATTTGGGTTACTTTAGACAATGGTCAAGCTGAAATTACACTTAAACCAGCCTCTACCGTTTCATTGATCAGTGATTTGCACCGTGGAAAAAATGCGGGTAAAGCATGGACTTGGCTGATTGATATCAGTGCAATCATTATTACGATCTTATCATTGGCAGGCTATATCCTATTTTTAAGTATTAAGACTCGCTTAAAAACCCATCTTTTCTTGACGGTATTCAGCTTAGCGCTATTGATGCTTCTGGTTTGGACAGTGGTATAAAAGGTTAGAACAATGACACATGCTGTACTGACTGTACTTATATTTTTAGCAATCTTGTTTATATTTCATGGCATTTTTCTGTTGCTTTTATTGAAACCTCAATCAAAACGCAATTTAGCTCAAAATGCAGATGAATATTTGATTGTATATGCAAGTCAGTCAGGGCAGACAGAAAGTTTTGCTTTGCAAACAGCTCAGCAATTATCTGCTTCAGGTTATGTGGTTCAGTGCTTGAGTATTGAACAGGTGAGTGCTGCTTTATTTAAACGTGGCTTAAAGATTTTATGGATCGTCAGTACTTATGGCGAGGGGGATGCACCAGATTCAGCACGTCATTTTGTTAGAAATGTAATGACAAAGTCATTTGATTTAAATGACTTTGAGTATGCAGTGTTGGCTTTTGGTGATTCGCATTATGCAAATTTCTGTAATTTTGGTAAACAATTGGATTTATGGTTAACTGAAAACCATGCACAAGCTTTATTCCCCATGATTTGTGTTGATCAACTTAACCCTACAGGTCTGACGGAATGGCAAACTCAACTTGACCTAGTTTTGCCGCAATATTCAGCTCAACCTGTTCAATTGACACAACATCCATTTCATTCCGTAGTTTTATCTGAACGCCATTTATTAAATCAAGGCAGTTTAGGGCATCCAATGTATCATCTTGTGTTTACCCAAGTTGAAGCATTATGCTGGAAATCTGGTGATATTCTTGAAATTCAATGTGCCAACACAGATTCACAAATCAAGGCATTTTTAGCTCATTTTAATCTTCAAAACTCAAATGTGTTTCAGGCTGATCATCCAATAGAATTATTGCGTTTTAAGAATTTACGCTCATTTGATGCCATGCAACATTCAATGGCATTTGAGCAATGGCTGGCACAGGCAGAGGACTTACCGATTCGTGAATATTCGATTGCCAGTATTGCATCGCAAAATCAGATTGAGTTGGTGGTCAGACGAGAAGTTCATCAAACAGGTTTAGGGCTAGGTTCGGGCTATCTTACCCATGCGCTGGCTTTAGGTGAGCAAATTTCTTGTCGAGTTCGTTCAAATCCTGCATTTTATCTGGTTCAAAATGATCAACCTATTATTCTGATTGGAAATGGTTCTGGGATAGCAGGCTTGATGTCACATATTCGGCAACGCGCAGAATGGTCTTTTCAGCAAAACTGGTTAATTTATGGCGAACGTCAGTACCAAGTTGACCTTGGCTTTGCAGATCAATTGAATCTATGGCAACAACAGTCTGTACTGCCGCAAATTGATTATGCGTTTTCACGTGATACAGATAATCAGAAATATGTACAAGATTGTGTATTGGAGAAATCAGCACAACTTAAACAATGGATTGAGCAAGGTGCATCAATTTACATTTGTGGTAGTTTAAAAGGCATGGCACAAGGGGTGGAAACGGTATTGATCGATATTTTAGGTGAAAATCAGTTTGAGCAGTTGATTGAACAAAAACGTTACTTACGTGATGTATATTGATTGCGTGATGTTTCTCATTTCTATATAGATGATTAAAGTAGCGAATTAAGAATAG
This sequence comes from Acinetobacter sp. GW821-FHT01E09, assembly GCF_059422385.1. Taxonomy (NCBI): domain Bacteria; kingdom Pseudomonadati; phylum Pseudomonadota; class Gammaproteobacteria; order Moraxellales; family Moraxellaceae; genus Acinetobacter; species Acinetobacter sp. GW821-FHT01E09. The sequence continues at coordinate 2,542,760 of NZ_JBWKWU010000001.1, read as the reverse complement.
CCTTACGAAAGCAAACTTTATAACTTATGGAACTTATACTCTTCTATAGAAATGAATATGTATGATTGAAAAGCTTGCAATGCCACGCTATTCTCAAAAAATATTCACACCAGTATTAGATGTCTAATGTGAATATTCATGCAGATAAAATTTATATCGCAATGCCTTTATATTTAGCTGCCCAAGGTTGTGCTTGTTCTAATTGTGCTGCCAGTTGTAATAACACATCCTCACGTCCAAAAGGTGCAATAAATTGTGAACCTAAGGGCAGATTATCTTTATTCCAATATAAAGGTACTGACATGGCAGGTAAGCCCGTGATATTGGCCAATTGGGTAAATGGAACCCATTGCAAATTATTTTTAATCATTTGCTCAACCAGCTTACCTTTTGCCAGTAAGTGGGCTTGATCGACTTTGAGCAAGGCTTTTAAAATCGGAACCTGCCAAGATGGTGTTTTTACCTCACCATTTTTAGGTGCAACTGAGGCTGTAGACGGAATCAGAAATAAGTCATAACGCTCAAAGAAATGGTTCATTTTTGCAACATAAACACCCCAGTTATTGAGGTTGTTAATATAGTCCACAGCAGAAGCTTTGGCGCCAAATGCGGCAATTGCTAAAGTATCTAATTCAAAATCCTGATCTGTTGCACCAAATCGCTGTTTGACTTGATTGACTGTATAAGCGCATTGACTAAACCATGTGGTAATAAAGTCTTTGGCAAGCGCCATACCGTCAATTTGAGGGGTTGCCTCTTCAACAATATGTCCTAAAGATTCTAAAAGTTTGGCGGTTTTTTGAATGGCTTGTACTGCATCTTTTGAAACTTTGGTTCCAATCGGGGAAACAGTGGAAAAACCAATTCGCAAACGTTTTGGGGCTTTTTCAATAATGTCCAAGTAGCGTTCAGTCGGGCTTTGGATATTGAAAAGTGCAGTACGATCTGAGCCTTGAGTGGCATCTAACATAGCGGCACTGTCACGGACTGATTTGCACAATACATGTTGCATCGCAGCCCCATGCATTGCTTCACTGATTTCAGGTCCCCAAGGTGTACGTCCACGACTTGGCTTTAAACCAAATAGGCCACAATATGAGGCTGGAATTCGAATAGAACCGCCTCCATCACTTGCACCTGCAATTGGTACGATACCCGCTGCAACACCAGAAGCAGAACCTCCAGAAGAGCCGCCACTATTGTGTTTTAAATTCCACGGATTTTTGCAACTGCCCCAAGCTTCAGGTTCAGTGATACCTTTAATGCCAAACTCTGGCGAATTGGTTAAACCAAAAGTAACCACGCCCGATTTTACCCAGCGATTGACGATTTCTGAATTCTCTTTGGCAATATATTTGGCATTTTTAAACGCTTTGGAACCAGATGAGGTTGCGACCCCCGCATATTCTTGATGTAGGTCTTTGAGCAAAAATGGTACACCTGAAAAGGGGCCATTCGCATAGTTTTGGGTATTTTTTAATGCCTGTTCATAAATCGGAATAACGATCGCATTAATTTTAGGATTTACCTGTTCAGCACGTTGAATTGCGATTTCTAATAATTCATGTGCTTGTACTTCTTTGTTTTGAACAAGCTGTGCTAAACCGATACCATCATATTGAATATATTCTGAAAATTTCATAGCTTTCCCTTGCTGTTTTGAGTTATTGGGCAAATATCTTTTGGTTTTGTTCGATCGTGGTTTCTAAACAAAGTTGATTTCTACCTTTTTCCTTGGCTAAATACAAAGCATCATCAGCCCGTTTGATCAGCTGCTGAAAAGGTATACAATAGGGTAAAGTCTGATAACTTAAGCCAATACTGACGCTGATATTTAAGCTCCGCTGATCATCTAAATGAATCGGGGTATTGAAAACGCTATTACAAATTCTTTGTGCAATGGCAACACTTTGTTCTAAAGATAGATCTTTTAATAATATAGCAAACTCTTCGCCACCTAAGCGACCAAATAGATCATTCGTGCGAATTTGTGCTTTGACTTGATGGGTAAACTCTTGCAAAACATAATCGCCAATCACATGGCCATATTGATCATTAATTTTTTTAAAATGATCTAAATCTAAAACCAAAATCGTGACACTGTGTGCTTGTTGCTTTTCAACATCCTCAGCAATGGTACGTTCACTTTCTTCATAGAAATAACGACGATTGAGTGTGGTGGTGAGACCATCATGATTGGCTAAATATAAGATTTGGTGATAAAGCTTTTGGCGATTTAAACTGATAATAGCAAGGGTTAAAGGCCCTAAAGCCAACATCATTAAACCGATGCGTACAGACAGTGTGGTGCCCAAATAGGCATCTGGAGACTGAGCAATATAATATGCAGTCAATGCATTATAGAGCAGCATACATACTATACAGTTAATGATAGAGACAAAGAATAGGTTATAGCTTAGTGCAGCCCAGACCAATGCTGCAATGGGGAACATGATTGCACCTGGACCCAGAAAAAAATGAGTCAGAATGACGGATAAAATCACGCCCAATAGTGGAAGAAATTTTTCGTATTGAAAAGGCTGTTGTTTAAATTGTTGGATATGGCTTTGAATGGTTTTTTTATCTGGGATTGCCAATATAATCGGTAAAAAGGCAATGACATTGAGGATTTCTCCCGTCCACCACATACCAAAATCAATCCAGATTCTATCCATAACCATAAAGGTGTTTGGTAAATAAGGGACCGTTAAACTTGCGACGATTGGTGAAGCTAAACAACCGCCAAAGGCACTGATTGCAAATAAGTATAAAAATGTTAAGCCTTTATTATATTGTTTATAATCCAGTTTAAAAAATCGAATCAGTCCTAATGTGACCAAGGCATGAGATAGATTGGCTAAAGTCAGAAAGAAGGTGATTAAAAAAGAGTTTCCCGTAATCAGATCTGCAAGCATAAAGGCAGTAAATGCGCCAATCCACCCACCTATATTTTTTAAGCGATGAAACCTTAAAAAAAGTCCAAGTAAAACAGCATTTGCGGGCCAAAAAATGGCAAGAAAGGATAAGGGTCTACCAAATATTCCAGCCAATGCGCAGACAAAAATAATCATTGCAATAATAAAAAATGCAGAGATGTTGTCTTTAAGTGCTTGACTTAAATATGCGATAGCTCGAGGCAATTTGCGAACCTATTCTAAAGAGGGATTAATCTCTAAGCCAATATTTTATCTGGCTCTGCTCAGGTATTAATAAGTAATCATATCTATTTATATCGATAAATCAATAGTTTTAGTTACCTTAATTCGAGCCTGTCACAAAAATATTTTTGCTTAGAATAAACAATAAAGATTGTTCATATATGGTTAATTTTACATGTTTTATTCTAAATCTATGCTAATTTATGTCTGATGAAATATTACATACAGACTTGGTATGAAAAAAACAGCACTTATAATTTCTTTATTGCTTAGCCTTTCACCTTACGTTAGCGCTGAAACAGTTCAACCTCAAGCAACCAATCCTGCGACTGTGGCTGCAACCAATACCACAAGTACAATTCGTATAAATACTCGCCCTGAAATTTTAGGCTTATGGGGCATGGAAATTCCAGAAAATAAGAAATGTACAGAATATTATAATTTCCGTGGCTCTAATGAAGTGGTGGTGAATAGTGCCAAAGAGTGGTCAATCGGTCTGTTTGATTATCAGCCTTCACCCGATAATACACTGGAAAAGCCACCCGCATTAATCATGCAAATTCGCTATGAAAATAATGAAACAGATTGTTCGGGGCGTAAAGAAGATCAGTCTGGTGAAGTTACCCAATATTTTGTAAAGTGGATTAATAAGAACACCTTGAATTTTTGTATTTCTGACAAAGGCGATCAGTGCTTTGCTACTTTACGCAGAGTCTTGCCTTAAGTTGATTTAAAGCATCGATGCTTGTCTAAATAATCAAGAATTTGCTTTAAAATAAAAAACCTCTGATTTTACAGAGGTTTTTTATTGGTTTTTTTACTGGATTAGAGGATGCAGATTAAGCATCTTTTTCATGTCCTTGAACTTGTTTTAACAAGTGTTTTTCAAGGTAGTGAATATCCATTGCTTGTGAACAGAAGTTTTTGTCTTCAAGGATCAGATCTTTATGTAAAGGAATATTGGTTTTAATTCCAGTTAAGATCATCTCATCTAAGGCTTGTTTCATACGGGCAATCGCAGTTTCACGATCTTTACCATAAGAAATCAACTTTGCGATCATTGAGTCATAATACGGAGGAATGCTATATCCTTGATAGATATGAGAATCTAAACGGATACCTGCACCGCCTGGCGCATAGAATGATTCAATTTTACCTGGTGATGGTAAGAAGGTCGACGGATCTTCTGCATTGATACGGCACTCAATCGCATGACCTTCGATTTTAATATCTTCTTGTTGAAGATTTAAACCTAGACCCGCAGCGATACGTAATTGCTGTTCAATAATATCTACACCAGTCACTTGTTCAGTGACTGGATGCTCAACTTGAACACGGGTATTCATCTCGATAAAGAAGAATTCACCATCTTCAAATAAGAACTCAAAAGTACCAGCACCACGGTATTGCATCAACTTACATGCATTGACACAAGCTTCAAGAATATGCGCACGCGCTTCTTCTGGTAAACCCGGTGCAGGTGCTTCTTCAAGTACTTTTTGATGGCGACGTTGTAAAGAGCAGTCACGGTCATATAAATGAATCGCTTGACCATTACCATCTGCTAAAACTTGTACTTCAACATGACGTGGTTTTTGCAGGAAACGTTCCATATAAACCGTATCATCACCGAACCACATTTCAGCATCACGTTGTGCAGCTTGAACCGATTCAAGTAATGTATCGACACGTTCAACAATACGCATTCCGCGACCACCACCGCCTGAAGCAGCTTTTACAATCAGCGGGAAACCAATTTCTTTGGCTTCAGCCAACGCATTGTTGGGTGTCACTGCATGTGCTGAACCAGGAACAGTTGGTACACCTGCTTTACGCATCGCCGTAATTGCAGAAACTTTATTTCCCATTAGACGAATATGTTCAGGACGCGGTCCAATGAAAATAAAGCCTGAGTTTTCTACAATTTCTGCAAATTCAGCATTTTCAGATAAGAAACCATAACCGGGATGGATGGCATCTGCGCCTGTAATTTCTGCTGCGGTAATAATGGCAGGAATGTTTAAATAGCTTTCGCTACTCGCACCTGGACCTATACATACTGCTTCATCACAAAAACGTAAATGCATCAAATCTTTATCAGCATCTGAATAAATGCCGACAGTTTTGATTCCTAAAGTTTTGCAAGCTCGAGTGATGCGTAATGCAATCTCACCTCGGTTTGCAATTAAAACTTTTTGCAACATATCAACCCCCGAGGTATTACGCGCGGTAGCGGAATAAAGGTTGACCGAACTGGATTACATCACCATTTTTTACTAAAATTTCTTCAACTACACCACTTTGAGTTGCTTCAATCGGGTTCATAATTTTCATTGCTTCGATGATCCCGAGGGTTTCACCTGCAGAAACAGTTTGACCTACATTTACAAAGGGTGCTTCACCAGGACTTGGTGCTGAATAGAACACACCAACCATTGGAGACGTTTCTACTGCACCACGAGAGGCAGCTTTAACTACAGGCGCTTCAGCGGTTGGGAGGGCAATAGGTGCTACACCAGCAGCAACCACAGGATTACGGCGAGTTAAAGCAATCGATTGATCGCCTTCTTTCACTTCAATTGCTTGAAGATCAGATTCGATCATCAAATCGATGAGCTTTTTAATTTTGCGAATATCCATGGGTTCGTATTCCTAAATTATGATTGGGTTGAAGATTTAAGTTTTTCGATGGCGAAATCAAGTGCAAAAGAATAGCCTTTGGCACCTAAACCACAAATGACGCCAACGGCTTTATCTGATAAATAAGAATGATGTCTAAATGCTTCACGTGCATGAACATTAGAAAGATGTACTTCAATAAATGGAATCGCAACGCCAAGTAGGGCATCACGTATAGCGACTGAGGTATGGGTCAGCGCGGCAGGATTAATAATGATAAATTTTATGCCGTCTTGTTGTGCTTGGTGAATACGATCGACCACAGCACCTTCCCAGTTGCTTTGAAAAGTATCTAAACTTATATTGGCTTGATGTGCTTGGAGACTCAATTGTTGGTTAATGTCATCCAATGTGAGGTGACCATAGACCTCAGGTTCGCGCTTTCCTAGCAAGTTTAAGTTTGGTCCGTGAATGACCAAAATGGTCGAACTCATTGAGAGTGCTCCAATTCAAAAGTCGCAAAAAAAATTGCAAGATGTCTGCAAAGTTTGCATATTATGGCATATTTTTCCACAAATACTTTATATTTTCTTTGAATCGTCGCGGAAACGCAGTGCCTTGTATGGGCTATATAATGTTAATTTTGTCTGTAAATGGCAATGTTAAAATATGACATTTTTAGCAGATGTTTTACAGAGACTTTATTTTAAACTGAGTGACCAAAACTATTCATTTGATTTGTGTAACAGCCATATGGCTATCGTCAATAGATAAGATCTCACTACAACGTGTTGTATAGCTTGGAGACCGATTTTGCTGGCGCATTTTCCATGTTTCTTGATTGGAATGATAACCCACTTGTATACAGTCTGAACCAAAGCGTTGTTTCATGCTTGAGAGCGTATCCATAAGCTGATCACGTTGCTGAATAAAGTCTACAGGATGCCATAAGTCATTGATGTGCTGGCTTTTGCTATGCAGTGCTGAGAACATCACAGCAACTTTTACATACTTTAAATTTTCTTTAAATAAAACATCAATTTGCTGTAATGCTGACTTGGTTAAAATCATCAAATCGTCTGTTGCATACATTAAGCCAATGACACTGCTTTGTGCCTTTTTATAGGGCGCCTGTGCAACTTTTTCATATAAGGAAACATGCACAACAGCACACAGCTGTCGTTGCTTGCTCAGTCGTTGATGTGCACGATTGACATGGAAAATAATGGCTTGTTTGATAATCTCAACATTGTTTAGAGCAGATGCAAAACTGCGTGAGGAAAGGATGCGTTTGGAGGGAATGTCTGCATCGTCCAAAGCAATGCAGGATTGACCTTTTAGCTCACGAATGGTGCGTCCAATGACCACTGAAAACTCGCGTGCAAGGTAATGTTCATTGGCAAAAGTTAAGTCATAGCAATTATAAATATTATAAGCTTGTAAGCGTTTGCTGGTTTTACGTCCAACACACCAGACTTCTGCAACACTGGTTTCAAGCATTAGGCCTTCAAAACTGCATAAATCTAAACCAGTCAGGTCACAGACGCTATCAAAGCCTCTACGTTTCTTGGCAAAATTGTTGGCAAGCTTGGCTTGGGTTTTACTATAGCCAATACCAATGCAACAGGGCAGACCAAGCCATTTTTGAATGGTTTTGATGAGTTTTCTACAATAATCCTCTAGATCGAATAAGTCTTGGTAAGAGCTGAGATTGATAAAACATTCATCAATAGAGTAGGCTTCCAAATCCTCATCTTTAAAAAAAATCTTTAAAATTTTAAAAAAACGATCTGAGAAATCACCATATAAAGCATAGTTACTTGAAAAGGCGAGCACGCCAGCTTTTTTAGCTTGTTGCTCAACTTCATGCCAAGGGATTGCCATATCTATGTTTAACGCCTTGGCTTCATTGCTTCGTGAAACGACACAACCATCATTATTGCTTAACACGACAACTGGCTTATTATTTAAACTGGGGTTAAATACGCGTTCGCAACTGACATAACAATTGTTAATGTCGATCAAAGCAAAAATTTGTTCGCTCATGGGCTGTCTTGAAAAAGTTACAAATTCAAGTGAAATATTAAAAGATGTTTAAAATAAATTCAAATCAAATCTAGTGTGGATTTGTTCATCCTTTGGGCTGGATGATTAAATAATCGGTGTGGTGAAATGCAAAACTGACTAAGCACTGTTGAGCTTCGTAGTGGTTTAAGTAATTTAGGTAAAAAGGGCAAATAGAGAAGTGGTTCTTTTAAAAGGTATATCTTAAATTGCAGCTTACAATGTCGAAAAATGAAACATCTCAATCCTTGTATAGAAAACTGAGAGGGCTAAATTAACAGTTGTCGTCGATTTGTACGGCATATCCCAATATTGAAAAGGATGGATATGAAAATGGCTAATCAACAACATAGTTCTCAACAAAATCAGCAACAAAATCAGCAACAAAACCAGCAAAATGACCAACAAGGTCAACCCAATCAATCTAATCAGCAGCAGAAGCAACACAGTCAGCAAGATCAACAATCAAATCAACAAAACCAGCAAAAGCAACAATCTAACCAACAGGCTCAACAAAATCAGCAAAGCCAACACAAGCCTCAGCAAAAATAGGGCTTTGAACTCATCTTAATCGTAGCTTCTAAATGACAAAACGCCTCAACTTAGGCGTTTTGTCATTTTAGCTATTTTGATTTTTAGCTTACGTTGCCGGTCACTTGAATCGTTTCTTGCTTTGATCAAGGATTTTGTGGAGACCTTCATTTATATTTATACATTGATTAAATTGGGCAAAATTGTGTATTTCAGTGTTTAGTGCGCTAAAGAAATGTGCTGGGTCTGTAATAGTATGATTGAGATGCTGTGGTTCAAGATGTAGGCTGATGACTTCAAATTGATTTTTTGCCCGATGTGCTTTGCAATCTATGCGCCCCACAATTTGATCCCCATATAAAATAGGTAAACAAAAATAACCAAATACACGTTTAGGTGGAGTCACATAACATTCCAACCGATAATCAAATTTAAACAGGGTATTTAAACGTTCACGATGTATCACCAGATTATCAAAAGGAGAGAGAATTTTGACTTTTAATTCAATATTGGGGATCTGTTCTAAGGCATCGGTTTGGATATAAAGATTTTGACTCTCTTTGTCACTACTGCCTAATTGAGCTAAAGTGGTGATCACACCCGCATCTAATTGTTCATTGACAATGTCACGCATTGCCTCACGAATCTTTTGCCCAACTTTTAAATGCAACAATTGCTTCCATGCAAACACGCCATGTGCACGTAGCGTAGTATTGAACAAATAGCGGGCATATTCCTCTAGTGTAGGAACACTCAGATCAAGATGGCTTGGAATACAATATTCGGTCAGTTGATAGACTTTTTCCATACCATTACGTTCAGAAATCATCAAATCGCCTTGCATAAACAATTGCTCAATAGAACGACGCGCTAAACTTGAGTTCCACCAGCCCCCCGAATTTTGCTTATTGCCTTGTTCAATATTGCGTAATCGAATACTGCCTTCAGCTTTCGCTCGAGCTAGAATCTCATTCATAAAAGCTTGATCACCGCGATTAAAATAACGATGCTCACCATTTCTAATCAATGTCATATGAGGAAGTGCATAGCGATAATCTTGCATTGGTAAATAAGATGCTGCATGAAACCAATATTCAAAAATATGCTGCTGTTTGACCAGTTGATTTAAGTGGCTTTGCTGATAATCTGGAACACGGCTCCATAAGATATGGTGGTGGGCACGTTCTACCACTGAAATTGTATCAATCTGAACATAGCCAAGATGTTCAATCGCATGACGCGTTCCAGATAATCCTGTACCAAAGGAAGCAGGTGAAATTAGGCCTTGATGAGAGAGTGCCAGACGTCTTAATGATTCAATCATAACAATTATTTTTTTAACCTATTTTTAGTGAGTCTTGGTTGCCATGTGGGTATCACAAATGAAGCTTGAAGATGAGTAGCACAAACAAAGGCTATGACGTTCAATGATCATTTTAATTTTTTAAGAATACAAGTAACGACACCCCAAATCATAATTTGTTCTTCACTATGTGGGTGAATATCTGGAAAATCAGGATTTTCTGCTTTGAGCCAAATATCATAAATTCCTGTAGATACTTTAACTTGCATAAAGCGTTTGACTGTAAATTCATTGTTGATTAATGCCAAAACAACATCGCCGTGTTCAGCTTCTAGGCTACGGTCAATTAAAATTTCATCTCCAATTTCAATACCTGCATTTTTCATTGATAAGGAGTTAACTTTTAACATAAAGGTTGCAATAGGGTTATGAATTAAGTGTTCATTTAAATCAATTTTCTTTTCAGTATAGTCTTGAGCGGGTGATGGAAAACCTGCTGCAACGGTTTCCAAAGGATAGGGAATACAGATGTTGCTACGAAATTCAATTGTACGTAAATCTTGCTTTGAGATAGGCTCAATAATAGAAATAAGAGAATTGATTGTCTTAAAATTTTCTCTTACAGAGCGATCACTTAACTTCGATGGCGGAGTCAAATTTGGCGGCATCACGATTCACCTTGAAAATGTAACATAATCAAGTTTAACAAAATAAACGCGTGATGCAAGATTCTTTTGGTGAATTGATTGTGATTGTTAAACTGTCAGCTTACAATTTGACAAAATCCAATCGTTCGGAAATGTACATGTTGCAAGATTTTGTAGAAGAACAGAAATTAGTGTGTGAAGAATTTGACTCTCGATATATCAAAGTCAATGAAACGGATCTCGTGGCTATCGCTAAGCAAACCTTAAGTAAAGAACCGATCGTGGGTTTACGTAAACAGCCAGATGCTGAAAACGTGTCATGGTTTATTTATGGGGGTGAGTTGCAAGAGGGTGAAGATTTTTTTGATGTGATCAGTGTAAAAGAGCTTGAAGAGGTTTTTCCTGATGCGATCCCTTATCTGGCTTTGGAACAAGGCTTTAGATTTATGATAGATGCTGATGAATACGAAGATGTATGGAAAGCAGATATTTTATAAATAAAAGGTTTGCTCAAGCATGATCTATAGATTTATTTTGACCCTCTGCAGTATTGTTCTGAGTAGTGGATTGAGTACGCAAAGTTTTGCTGAATCATCCACGCAAAAACTCACCCAAGAACAGTATGACCAACGTATTCAAACCTATACTGATCAAGTCAATGCAACTAAACATATCTTGGATGAAGCGCATAGCACGATCACTGCGATTGAACAGCATCAAGCATTTTGTTCACGTTTAGATGCTTATCAAGCGATTGCTAGGATTTCGAAAGAAAATTTAGAACTTGATACGGCCAATATGATGTTGGTGATCGCCAATAATTTTTTAGATCGACAAAAGCAAAGTATTGAGCAGTCAGGAATGACGCTTGAGCGATTTTGTTCGATTAAGAAATAAACAAAATGTCATTTAAGCCTTATTTTAGTCAGAAAATGATATTTAATTGGCTGAAAATGATAAGTTGTTTTTAAAAAAATGATCAATAATAGACGCATTAAAGCAGTACAAGATTTGATTTTCCCTGGTCTGTATTTTGTATGGCTTTAAGCGTCAATCGTATGATTGACGCACCCTAAACTCGCTTAATTGCGAGTTTTTTAATGCATTTTTTTATGGATTTTATTTACCTTAATACCGTAAAAAAGATAGTAATCCGATTAAAAAGAAAAATAACCAATCAAAAAGAAACAGACAAATCAACAAAAGTTCGCTTTTGCGCAGAATTTGAAAAAGAAGAAAAGGGCAATTCAAGATCACACATAAGACCAAACAGGTTGAAGCACTTGAACAAAATCCGAAAATTTTGCTATATACTACAATCATATAAATAAAGTGAGTTATTCATTTTATTGATGATTTTTTATTTTATGCAAGAAGCATTGCCACAATATTTTTATTTTGGGCAGATGTTGTTACTGTAAGATTTTTATCATGAGCAGTATAAATTTTTTATTATTATTTTGTAGTTAAGAGAATATGGATTTACATGTATTCATTCATCAGTTAAAGCGTGAGGTTGTTGCTGTATATGTATTGAATAAATTCTTTAATTAATCTCTCTATAAATTTTTATTTAAAGGATTTTTATGAAACCGATTCGTCTATCGCCATCTCTGACTTTAGCTTTGTTACAAGCGCGAGAAGCTACAATGATGCATTTTAGACCGATTTTAAATGAAATGGGTTTGACTGAGCAGCAATGGCGTGTGATTTCTGTACTTTATCAATATGATGAACTTGAAAATAACCACTTGGCTGATTTGGCATGCATTTTAAGACCCAGTCTAACGGGGATTTTAAATCGTATGCTTGATCAAAATCTGATTAAGAAACGAAAAGATCTACATGATCAACGGGTGAGTTTGATTCAGCTGAGCGATGAAGGTAAAAGATACTTTGAGACGCAAGCGGTGAAAATGGAAGAAAGCTATACAGATATTCAAACACAATATGGTGCAGAGAAAATCCAGCAGCTTATGGAATTGTTAAACGATCTCTCAAAAATAAAACCACGATAAACTTTAAATCATTAAATATTAAGGGGCAACATCCATGTCGCCATGTCGCCATGTCGCCATGTCGCCATGTCGCCATGTCGCCATGCGATAGCTATAGCTTGTATGATTAAATAAGTGGTTTGATATAGTTTAGGGATTAAAGTAAAACTGTATGTCACTCAATTCATTTTAAATATGCAAAACACCCTAATCAAAAATGAGTGGGTTTTAATCACTCATTTTTATCATTGTTTAATCAAATAACTTTTTAATGTCTTTCGGTGCGCCTTGCTGGCTTTGAATTTCACCTTTTGCATCTTTCCATACCATTGCAGGAGTAGCATAAAAACCGTATTTATCCATCAGTTTGGTATTTTCATCTAACTTTTCAGATAACGCCTTAGGAATGCTTTTCATTTCCACCAGTTTATTCTTACCGTTGCTTAAATTGTATTGTTTGAAAATTTCTGCAGGATTGGCATTGTTTAAAATCGTTGCGGCTTGTCCTTTGCTGCTTGGGCGAATGACCCCAACCATAATATGACGTAATTGAACTTTTCCTGAATCTACAAAGGGACGTGCTTGTTGCCAGAAGGTATGGCAGTAGGGGCAGTTTGGGTCATTAAACACATAAACGACTTTTGGTGCATTGCGATCGCCGTCTTGAATCCAAGTTGATTTTTCTAGGCTTTTCCAAATTTCATCTAATACGGCACCTTTAACATGGGTGTTAATTGCTTCTTCGGTTAAATTTTTTCCTGAAGCATTAAATAGGTCACCAACGATATAGTGCTTTTGATCTTTTGAAATAAAGATTGTCGATGGATATTCATCTTTATAGCCCGTCCAACCTTCTAAACCCTCGGGTGCATCTATTTGCTTAACAAAGTTATAACCTTCTTTTTCCAATTTATTTTTAAGGAAATTTGCATCAGCAGCAAACAAAGAGCCACTTAACACCAAACCAAGCGAATAAATACCGAGTGTTTTTAAATCAATCATCAAGATGACTCCTTAGGTTAAAAGCAATAATTCTTTAATCAATGCCAATGAAATAGATTATTCCGAAACTATTCTTTGAACTTTTTGGTGAAGTGCAGCATGGGTAAGTTCCCCCATATGTGTATCGATTAATTTGCCTTGTGCATTAAAAAATAAGGTGCTGGGTAAGCCAAACATTCCCATTTTTTGTGCCGTTACACCGTCAAAGTCCAGTAGAACCCAATGCAAATTAAGTTTGTGTTGTTGCAAATACGTTTGCACCGTTTTGGCATCTTCATTTTGATTAATAAAGACAAATTGCACATTGGGATAGCGTTGTTGAGCATCATTTAACACAGGCATTTCACGTCTGCATGGTGGACACCAACTGGCCCAAAGATTAATTACGGTGGGTTTGCCGAGGAATTGAGTCAACTCAACATGCTCTTGTTGAAGATTCACTAAATTGACTTGAGGAAATTGTTGGTATTGCAGTTGTACCTGTTGATAGAAATATTGACCTGAAATGAAAAACAGAGCAAAAGCTGCAAAGCATAGTGCAATAAAGCTTTTCTTTAGAGATCGATTTTTCCAAACCATCCATAGCCCAGCACAAGCAATTCCCACATAAAGATGAAAACCTTTATCTTGAATCTTCAATATTTCAATCGGATGCTCTAAATAAACATCTAAATTGAGTAAGACAAAGCCAAGTCGTGCAGATAACAAGCCGACCAAGAATGCAGACCAAATCGAGTCTTTAAATGCAGCCCATTGTAAATTTGAAACAGCAAAATATTGAAAGCTAAACTTTCCAATTACCACACTCATCAGTATCGCAAGCATGAGGATGGTTAATCCCCATGGCAACATAATCGGTCCTAAATGAATTGCTTGTGCAGTGATCATGGAGAGTGTGCTTAACGTCCTATGTGTATTTTTTCAGTTTGTTGAATAAGTTGTGGCGCTGAGAAGGTACCTGTAAAGCGCAATTCACGGATTTCTTCTGCATTGCTATTTAAAAACAGCATGGTTGGCGGACCTAAAATTTCACGTTGTTTTAAAATGATGTCTTGTGAGGCGTTGTATTCGGTTAAGTCTAATTGGATAAGCGTGAAGTTTTTCAATGCCTCTTGTACATCGGTACGTGGGAATACCTCTTTTTCAATCGGTTGACACGCCACACACCAGTCTGCATAGACATCAATAATGATGGGTTTGCCTTGCTGTTTTGCATTGACCAAAGCCTGTTCTAATTGTTCAGCGGTGGTCACTTTGTTCCAAACTAAATGTTCTGTTTGGCTATGTTGAATTTGATAAGCAGAATAACTTTGTTGAATATTCCAAAAACCAGCCACTAAACTGGCAATCGCGATGATTGCAAGAATAACTTTATTAACCGTTTTTTCACTGTCACGTAGAGCAATAAAGAGATAGATTGCCAATGCGATACACAGCAAGGCAAAAATAGCAGCATACACAGTCGAAGGCAGCATAGGGCGAATAAAGTACAATGCAACCATCAGCATAATAAAGCCAAAACTGACTTTAATCCGATCCATCCATTTACCTGGTTTTGGTAATAATTTAGAACCAAATACACTGGCGATAAATAAAGGTAAACCGATACCTAGACCGAGAATAAATAAGTACAAACCACCTAATACAGCACTTTGAGTTTGCGATACAAATAATAATGCACCAGCAAGTGGGGCACTCATACAAGGGCCAACAATCAGTGCTGATAATGCCCCCATAACCACAGCACCGAGCACTGTCCCAGCTTTTTGATTATTTTGCAGATGACTTAATTTATTGGTGATGAATTGCGGTAAGTTTAACTGATATAAACCAAATAAATTTAAAGCTAATACAACAAATAAAACTGCAAATAATGAAACGATCCAAGGGCTTTGGAACCAACGTTGAAAGTTATAACCAATTTCAGCAACCACAATCCCCATAATGGCGTAAACCACAGCCATACTCACTACAAAGCACAAGGCAATCACAACAGCTTTATAACCTTTTGCGCGTTGAATGATGATGCCAGAGAGAATTGGAATAAGTGGCAGCGAGCAGGGTAAAAACGCCAGTAAAATACCTAAACCGAAGAACACCAATAAATTTAGAAACAGAGAGTCTTTAGACAATAGTTTAAAGAATGATTGATCATCATTCCATTGTAATGACGATGTAGTGTTTTTAGTGTCCGTATTGCTGTTTAAAACAGCAGAATTTTCCGTATCTGTAATTGCATTGCTACTTGCAACAGAAGCGGTGGGGTCGATTAGATTTGCAGTGTTGTCTGCTTTATTGGCAGTTTTTTGTCCAAGCTGAGTGCTTTGATCATCCAATACTTTGTTTGTAACTGGTTTTTCAGCAGTTGAATTGACTTGAGTTTCAGCGTTTTCTTTGAGCTTTTTATCTTGAGCTGGGACAGTATCAGGCTGATTGAGTAATGTGCTATTTGAATTATTATTGAATAGATGCTTAGACGATGTATTGCTTTGTGGTAATAAGCCATCTGCATCAGTTGCAATAGTTTTTCTTTGTAATGGATAACATAAACCATCCGCAGAACAACCCTGATACATCACTAAATATTGTGAATTTGGTTTGACCTGAATCTGTGTGGTGACATTTTCATAATGAACTTCTGTTTTCCCAAAGGTTGGATCATCTTTGATATGACCTTTTGGGAGGTTTAAAGGTACAGCTTTATTGTTGACTGTTACTTTAAACTGATCATGATAAAGGTAATAGTGAGGTGCAACTGTCCATTTCAATTGTGCTTTATTTTCTGAAATTGATTCAGCAGAGAATTGAAAAGCTTGATCTGGTGGGAGAAACTCAGGATTTGCATGGCTGATGGTACTTAGACTCAACAAAGTAAAACCACATACACTGAGCAAGGTTCGCAACTTCATAATTCCATATCTTTGTTTCATTTACAGCCATTATCCATAATTTCAGATAAAGAAGGCATTATTCTAAGTTTTTCTTTGTAAAAATACCGTTAAAAGCATTTAACCCCATTTTGCTTAAGTTTTTGAAAAATTTGTCCATCATCAGGATAGAGTCTGTCGAATTGGGTCATTTTCTTGGTTTTTTTGCTGGTGTAATTGACATTGTAAAGCACAGCACCTTGATAAACGATTTCATAAGTTCCTGTTTCTTTCTGGTTGAGTATTTCTTTATAGAAATCGTGAAATTCACTTGGTCTACCTTGTGCTGTATCAACAGCATCATAGTGGGTAAATTTTAACGAGATTTTTTTCATATAAGGATAATATTGAACTGTTTTGACTTTTGGAAATTCTTCCTCAGAAATAAGCAGAAGATTATTGTTTTGACTTTCTTTAAAGCAAAAATATGGGATAGTTTGCTTTGCATAAACAGGCAAAGAGAGAAGACTCATTACAGTTATAAATAGCCTAAGCAATTTCATACTCTTTCCTCAAAGTTTTCCTTGTCATTATTCATAGATTTTTCCAGCCATTAAAATATCTGCAAAAATTTTCCATGGGATGCACTCTGGTTGTGGCTGTTGGGTATTTGCATAAAAACCCTCCATATCTTCCACCCAATTGTGCATTGCTGCTAAAAAGCTTTGCAGATCTTTATTTTCCCATTGTTGAATATTTTCAAGATGATCTTGTTTGAGATTATCTAAAAATGTTAAAAATCTTGTTTGGTTTTTATTGCATTAATTTTCATAAGCATCATTTCTAATTTACAGGATAAAGTGTTGTATAAATATAGGCCATCTCGCACGTTTTTTGCATTCCAACAATTGAAATTAATTTCAACTAGACCCATATAGAAATTAGTCAACAGTACAGAACAGACACTTTGTGAAATTTGATTGATGATCAAGCTCACGATAACAAGTCGAAGCTCAACAATAGGATTAGGACATCATATGAATATCGCGGCAAACCCAGTAGTTGAAGCAGATCAAACTATATATTTAAAAGATTATCAAAAACCTTCATATGTTGTAGATTCAATCAATCTCGATATTCAAGTTTATGATGACCATACCAATGTAAACAGCAAATTAGTCATGAAACGCCAAGCAGCAGGAGATATGGTATTGCTTGGACGCGATCTTGAGCTTAAATCAATTTCTATTAATGGTAAGCAGCTTACTGAAAGTGAGTATAAGCTTGATTCTGAGCAACTGATAATTGCCAATGCGCCAGATGAAGCCATCGTTGAAACATCTGTGGTCATTCATCCTGAAACCAATACGCAACTCGAAGGATTATATCTTGCGGGGAGTGATTTATTTGTCACTCAAAATGAGCCAGAAGGTTTCCGTAAAATTACGTTCTATCCTGACCGTCCAGATGTCTTATCTGTGTTTACCACTCGTGTAGAAGCCGATAATAAATATCCTGTGCTTTTGGCAAATGGTAACTTGATTGAAGCGGGTAAAACTGGTGATGAGCGCCATTATACCATTTGGGAAGATCCAACCAAAAAACCAGCTTATTTATTTGCCTGTGTGATTGGTGATTTAGCAGTTTTAAAAGACCGTTATACCACTTCAGAAGGTCGTGATGTGGCATTAGAAATCTATGCAGAAGAAAAAGATATCCCAAAATGTCATATTGCGATGGAAGCGTTAAAGCATTCTATGCGTTGGGATGAAGAACATTATGGACGTGCATACGATCTAGACAATTATATGATTGTGGCAACCAGTCAGTTCAATATGGGCGCAATGGAAAATAAAGGTTTAAATATTTTTAATACGTCATGTGTGCTTGCTGATGAAGAATATACTACTGATGCCGCAATCATGCGTGTACAGTCTGTGATTGCACATGAATATTTCCATAACTGGACAGGTAACCGTATTACTTGCCGTGATTGGTTCCAATTGTGTTTAAAAGAAGGTTTAACGGTTTTCCGTGATCAGTCTTTTTCAGAAGATTTACAATCAGCAGCAGTACAACGTATCGACGATGTTGCAGTGCTTAAAGCGCATCAATTCCCAGAAGATGCAGGCCCATTATCGCATCCGCCACGCCCAGATCATTTTGTGGAAATCAATAACTTCTATACTGCGACAGTGTATGAGAAAGGTGCGGAAATTAACCGCATGATGTCAACTTTATTGGGTAAGGAAAAATTCCGTAAGGGTACCGATGAATATTTTCAACGTCATGATGGTCAAGCGGTCACTGTTGAAGATTGGGTTGCTGCCTTAACTGCGGGTTCAGGTGTCGATTTATCTGCATTTTTAATCTGGTATAACCAACCAGGAACGCCAAAGCTTGAAGCTAAAGGTGAATATGATGCGAGTACTCAAACTTATCGTCTAAGCTTTAAACAAAGTTTAAAATCCCATCCTAAATATCCAAACTTAAAAGCTGTACCTATTCCTGTGGCTTTAGCATTGTTTAATGCAGAAACAGGTGAGCAGTACACCCTGCATTCTGAGGCTTTATTTGAAAATGGGGTAAAAGATGGGGTGTATTTGTTTGATCAAACAGAAGCAAGCATTGAATTTACAGGTGTGACCGAAAAGCCTGTAGCATCTTTATTACGTAATTTCTCAGCACCGGTAAATCTTGAATTTAACTATTCAGATGAAGAACTTGCATTCTTATTGCAATATGAAACCAATGGTTTTAACCAGTGGCAAGCCACACAGACTTTGCTTGAGCGTATTTTGCTTAATGGTCATGATGCTCAAATTTATGTAGATGCAATTAAACAGACCTTACCAAATGTAATTGAAAAAGATCCGCTATTGGCGTCACGCTTATTTGATGTACCAAGTGAAGGTTATTTGGGTAGTCGCATTGATCAAGATTATAATCCTTTGATTGTAAATGAAGCACGTGAAGCTTTGTTGAATCAATTGGCTAAAGTCTTGGGTGACTTTGTTAAAGAAACATATTTATCACTTGATCCAGATTCACAAAATGAATTTTCACAAGCAATGGGTGTTCGTGCTCTAAAAAATATCATGTTGAGTTTTATGGCGCGTCAGGGGGATACCGCAGTATTTGATTTGGCTTATGCACAGTATGAAAATTCTGTGAATATGTCAGAGCGACTTGGGGCACTTAAAGTATTGGTATGGAATGATGCACCACAAGCAAAAGCAGCCTTAGCGGACTTCTATAAGCGCTTTAAAGATGAAGCATTGTCATTAGATCAATGGTTTATGATTCAAGCAGCGCATCCGAAAGCAACGGCTGAAACGATTCAGTATTTAACTTCACATGCTGATTATGATTTAGGTACACCTAACCGTATTCGTTCGGTAAGTGGTGGTTTAAATGCCAATCCTGTCAATGCATGGAGTTTTGGTGTTCAGCATTTTGTTGATTTGGCGAAATATTTGGATGAAAAGAATCCAATTGTTGGCTCTCGTTTACTTCAAGTCCTTACACGCTGGTATACATTAGCTGAACCACAACGAAGTGAAGTAAAAGCCGCACTTGAAGGATTAAAATCTCAAGTGAAATCAAAAAATGTTAGTGAAACCTTAAATAGTATGTTAAGTGTTTAATTAATAATAATTTTTTATTTAATTATATTTGTAATGCTATTTCTCTTATTTTTATAGGAGAAATAGCATGTTTAGAAGTTATAAAGTTATTGAACATTTAGATTGATTATCTATCTATTCTTTAAAAGTTTCATTTAGAGCCTGTTGCACCGCATCTACACGTGACTTACAGGCTTTATATGCAGACATGGACTCTTCCACAATCTTCATCAAATTATCAATATCAGGTTCTTCTTGAGATTCTAATAGTTCAGCATTTTTCTTTAGAACGTCATAACCTTCTTTAAATGTTAAATCTTGTTTAGCCATTGCTTAATACCTGTGTCACATTTGCGTTAATCGTACCATCCAATAACTCTACTTGGATGTGATCAGTTGAAATTTGTTGAATAGAACGAATGGCTTTACCATCACTACGGACAATAGCATAACCTTTGGCCATCACATGACGTGGATTTTGCAAAAGCGTTTCACGCATGAGTGATTCAACTTGATTGGATGCCAATTTAATCAGTTGCTGTGCCAAATACTGAACAGTACCTTTCATCAAATCTAAGCTTTTATTTGCCTCATTCATCTGCCCTTGAGAAAGCGTTTTAATGACTTTGATGTACTGATCATTCTGGCTTTGATAAGCAGTAATTTGATGCTGAGATAACAGTTTAATCTTATGTAGAGAATCTAGCACGTCTTGGGTGCGCTCTACGATTAGATTTCGAATACCTCCAATCACTTTACTTGGTGTATCAAAAGAACGGTTTGCCACTTCATCTAAAATGGTTCTATCTTTTTCATGGCCTATACCTACCCAGATCGGAACAGAGCGTTTGCAAAGTAGTGCAGCGAGATTGTAGTCATTGAGATAGGCCAGATCATTGACTGCACCTCCACCACGAATAATCACAATAAGATCTGGTGGTGTATTGAGGTCTTTAGCCCATTGTCGTAATGCATTTGCTAAAGCTTCAGAAATACTTGTCGCTGCAGTGTTCCCCTGAAACGTTGCTGAATGATAGACAAAATGACAAACCCCAGCTTGATCGAGAGCATCAGCATCTTTCTTAAAGTCACCCAAGCCAGCAGCATTTTCAGGAGCAATGACGAGCACATTTTGAATATCAAATGGGGCAGGCAGTAATTTATTTTTATTGAGTAGACCTTCGCTAGTCAGTCTTTCTAAAATTTGTTGATAACGCCGTGCGATATCACCTAGGGTATAACTTGAATCTATTGCTTCAATATTGACTGAAAAACCGTATTGGGGACTAAATACAGCTTTCACTTTAATCAGTACATTGAGATCACGAGAGAGTTCAACACCACTTTCTCGTTCAAACTTTAATACCATTTTGGCAGCAGAGAATTTCCAGATTGTTGCCTTACAACTGGCAATGACTTTATCTGAATCTTCTTCCTTTTCTGCAAGTTCTAAGTAGTAGTGGCCGCCCTTGATGCTTAGATTTCTAATCTCAGCTTTTACCCATATTGCTTCATCAAAAGTTACACGTATAACTTCTTGAACAGTTGCAAGGTATTCGCTTAAGGAAAGCTGTAAGTCAGACATACAAAGGTAATTACGGTAAATTTATCTAAAATAGTATATAACATGGTGACTCAAGACGGTGAAGATATATTGATCTTATACATCGGATATGGCATATTTTTATGATGTAGACGGGCGTTATCAACATCTACTTAAACCAAATTATTTTTTAGCCTTTAAAGTAAAAACACAAGTGAAATCATTAATATTTATTAGCTTTTTTTTCTTGGTATCTTGTACCAGTTATGATTTAGAAAGTAATCATTCGCATTGTATGGGATATGGAGCAGATGTCAGTAACATTACATCAACAATGAGTGATTATGATCGCTTTAGATATCAGAGTCAGAATGGGATGAGTATGCTTAACAGCAATACACTCTCACCGAAGATGCGAACCGATTGTTATAAAATTGACCCGAAACAAACCAAATAACTGAAAGGCTCATCAATGGATGGGCTTTAATTTTATATAAGCTAAACTTCTTTTATAGAGCATTCAAAAAATTATAAATTATGAAAAAAATCCTTTTTTTATTTCTTTTATGGATATCACAGCTTTGTTATGCAGATCCAATAATGCCAATTTTTGATAAAAAATTAAATATAGATAAATTCAAAGAATATTTTGATCGTGATCATACTCGGTATCCTGAAAATGATAAATTAATCGCAGAACGAGAAACAGATTTAGATCAACCTAAATATAAAGTGATTGTTACTAGAATAATATTTGGTAGGGAATATGAGCTTCAAAATTATATCAAAATGATTGGTTATCACGACTGCGAAGCTAGAAAAATTTTCTTGTATACAGGATATTATGATTACAATGCAGATCTTATTGAAACTTATAGAACTGTAACTAAATTTCCACAGGGCAGTAAGTTGATTGAAGATGCTTGTTTAGATAAGTAAACTTTAAAATTTCATTTAAAGATAAATTCTCATACATCATAATCAACTGATATATTATTTTAATAACCCACTTCCCCAAAAAGTGGCTATTTTCTAAAAGTATTTTTTGAAAAAAAGTTTATCTAGCGTGAAAGAATCTGGCTTGTTTGTAAAAATAAAAAGTAAAATGAAAATATAAAGCAAATCATGGATATAGAAAAACCAGCTTATCCAAGTGATCAAATTAAGACCCGGCGGGATTGTATAAATACCAACGGTTACAAGTGCTACAAAGCAAATAAAGATCAATATAAGGCTGGTTAACTGAGTAAATAACCCTAGGGTTAGCAATAGTCCGAATACAAATTCAAATAAAGAAACAATGATAGCTGTCACTTCTGGAAAAGGTATACCTGCCGAAACAATCGTTTCCAACATGATTTGTTGATTTTTCTCTACAAATAATTTGTTATAACCCGTTGTTAAGAAAAATAAACCGATCGAAATTCTGGCTAATGTTAAGACGAAGTGACTAAATTTTGGCGAATTAAATGGATTTTTAAAGAGAAAACCAAGCATGTGTCTATGATTCTGAAAATTAAAAAATATTTTAATAATCTGAGTAGATTTTTTAAATGTAAGCATTGTTGGTGAGTGTATATAATTTGTCATCTAAACAGATTTAAAATGTTGCTAAGGCTGTGGGAAATGTTACGTAAGTTTCACAAAATACACATCAAGAAGTCCATATTTTGATATGGTGTATTTTTAAGCAAAACTGAGCGAACTATGAAAATATTTTCAATTTTAAGTTTAGCTATGCTGATCGGCTTAACAGCGTGTCAAAAAAGAGATTCAGATACACAAAAGCAAGATCAAACAACAACGCCACATTCAGTCGATAAGGACAGTTAATCTAACGCCCACTGATACAGTGGGCTGATTGATATGAGTGTAAAAGCCGATTGATATAGCATGAGATTCCTAGATTTTTTTCAAAATAATGCTGTATAATTTTTATACTTAAGAAAGCTATAGAGCAATTATGAATCTAAAATACTTTATAAAAAATTTGTTAGCCTCATTTATTGGGCTATGTGCGTTAACTGGAATAGTAAAAGTTATCTTTCTATACAGCAGTAATTTATATGAGCAAGCGCTAACTTTTCTTGTGGTAATGATCATGATTCTTTGATTGATGATCGTTGGTTATCTCAATGCTGTTACTGCAATAGGCAGTAAAATCAAACAACCCTTTTATTTACATTTAATTTTAGTGGCATTTCTTTTTGTAACCGATTTGGTTTTTGGTAGTTCAAGCATTACTGAAGTTATTTTGAGAAATTTGGGATATTTTGTTGTATTACAATTTGGGGTTTACCTTTATATGAAACGAAGTGCTCCGAAATTATTGCTGAATTAACATTTTAACAAAATAATGAATAAATTAGCCTCTTAATGGAGGTTTTAATCTATAGAAAAGTGAGGGAGTTATTAATTTTAAAGCAAAGTTTTATTTAGATTTTTTATATCTAATTCAAGTAATTTTTAGGCTTTCTCTATAAAAAATCATACTGTAGGCATAAGCTAAGATAGCCGAGTAATTTTCTTTAATGATATAAAACCGTTTCGTCTTAATCAGCAATGACTGTACTCATATAGGCTTAATACATCTTATTCATTGATCAAAAAATAAAACTAAATATTTAAATTAAAACAAAATTCAAGCTTAAAATGTATAAGGTTCTAAGTGATTGTTATGATTTGTGTAGGCAACAAGTAGTTATTCGCAATAAGTGGTTGGATTGCTCTAAAGCGCTATGTTAGAACTTAACTTCCATATTTATTCGAGATTAAACATGAAAAAATTATTATTAATTTCATCTT
The DNA here is from genome assembly GCF_059422385.1 of Acinetobacter sp. GW821-FHT01E09. NCBI lineage: Bacteria > Pseudomonadati > Pseudomonadota > Gammaproteobacteria > Moraxellales > Moraxellaceae > Acinetobacter > Acinetobacter sp. GW821-FHT01E09. The sequence goes on along the minus strand of NZ_JBWKWU010000001.1, from coordinate 2,518,598 downwards.
TTTTAGCTGTTGTTTTTGTTGCTGGGTGTAGTGCAAAAGACAAAGATAAAGCGACATCTCCTGATAATGAGGTAAGTAGTAGTGCCGTTGCTGTTGATACAAATGAGTCAGCTGAAAAAACGGTAAAATATGAAACCGCTGATAAGAAACAATTTACACTTAAGACCAGTGATAATTTTGTTACAGCGACATTAACGGATAGCGATGGAAATAACTATTCATTGAAAGAAGTACCTGCTGGAAGCGGTATGCGTTTAGAAGGTGACAATGGTGTTTCAATTCATTCTAAAGGCGATGAAGGAACCATTGAACTTGCTAAAGATAAATCTTTTACAGTGAAAGAAGTTAAATAGAATTGTGACGTAAATAGCCCCACCATTTGGTGGGGTTTTTTATTCGTAGTTCATCAATCAAAAAATGATCATATTGAGTGAATTATATTGATGTTAAAAGTTTTTATTTCCTTTGAGCGAAGGCGAGGATGAGGGGGTATTTATGTTGGCATATCATTCTAAAAAGGACTTATGAAAGAAGCCGAATAGGTTGAGAGAAAACTGTACAGATTAAAATTAAACACTTTAAAACCCACTCAAAAATAAGATATTTATGGGCATTTCATTATTTATGCACTTGAATAGACCGACTAATTGTAAACAATTGGCGCAATAGCTATTGAAATGAACAGATTAAAGTAATTTTACCGTGGCATGAAATTTGCTGAAAACACCTTTGCAATATTTTTATTTTTCAATTATTAAAGGTATTTTTATGTTTAAGCACACGGTTCTTTCACTGTTTATTTTCAGTGCTATCAGTACTTCAGTCGTTCATGCTGAAAGTTTTAATGTCCTTAAGCAATTATCCAATAAGCCAGTTCAATTAAAAGACGGTGAATACAAAGGCAATTATTATGTACCTTCGACTTTAAACACGATTACTTGGGGTTACTTACCGAATAAAGATGCCAAGCCTGTGATTTCTGTTCCGTCGGGGAGTGTGGTGACTTTTGATACAGTTTCACATGAAGGTTTACTTGAAGATCAAGGGCGGGATGCGGAAAAATTCTTTAAATCAAAAGGGGTGAAAGATGAATACATTTTAGATGAAGCAAAAAATATTACAAAATCTTCTCTAAAACATGATTTTCATAAAGATGGACCTCATATTGTGACTGGCCCAATTGAGATTCAAGGTGCACAAGCTGGTGATATTTTAAAAGTAGAAGTCATTAAAGTAGAGCCTCGTGTGCCCTATGGCGTCATTTCAAATCGTCATGGTAAAGGTGCTTTAGTGGGCGAATTTCCTAAAAGACCTCAACAAGAAAATGCTTCGGCTGAACATCCTGAGCGATACGGGAATGTTTCAGTCTTTACCCCAATAGAAAAAAATGCCAAGGGTGAATATGAGGGGGTACTAAAAACACAATCAGGTAAATCGATTCGTTTCCCACTAAGTCCGTTTATGGGCATTATGGGGGTCGCACCGAATACATCACAGCCAGTTCATTCAGTACCACCAGCGATGTATGGCGGTAATATTGATATTAATGAGTTAGGTGCAGGATCAACTGCATATTACCCAGTACAAGTGCCCGGTGCATTGTTCTATACCGGTGATAGTCATTTTGCTCAAGGTGATGGTGAAGTTGCATTAACTGCATTAGAGGCTTCAGCAAGAGCAACACTCAAATTCACTTTATTAAAAACAGGCAAAGATAAGATCCCGGGTAAAGAAATTGTACAGCCCTTAGCAGAGAATGCTGAATTTTGGATTACACCAGGATTAGATGAAGATTTAGACGAAGCAATGAAAAAATCTACACGTGACGCGATTCGTTTTTTAAATCAAGAATATGGTATTGATGAAGCGATCGCTTATGCTTATCTGAGCGCTGCTACTGATTTTGAAGTATCGCAAGTGGTCGATAAGACCAAGGGGATCCATGCAAAAATACGTAAAGCTGACTTTAAAGAGTTTGTTGAAGACGCCAAGTAAAACTAAAGCTGCTTAATTAAATATCCTTGAAAGTGAGGTCGTGTATTCAGCTTTCAAGGATTCATCATTATCTTTGAAATGATATAAAGCTATAATCTTTTCGTCTTTATTCGTGTTGATTGTTTTCCTGCAATTTATTCATTTATGTTTTCAAACGATATTTAGTCGTTTGTTATCGTGGCTTTCGATATGTGACATCAATGCTAAAGCGCTTAAAACATGAAAAATCATGTTTATTTAAGCCTTAGTTATAGCAATTTAGCGGAATGAGCTTTAAACACGAATCATACTTTTACTGTTTATATCCTCCATCCAGTCATTTAAATCCAAATCGTTGGTAAAAGAATGTTCACCATCAATCTTAAAGACTAACAGAGAGTCATGAATGCTAATAATACTCGCTAAATGTTGGCGAATGATGTTGGCTTCATAGCTTGTGTTGATCAGCCAAGTGGAAGGGTTCACCCGAATTGAAGCATCATAGTCACAGATGAGCTTATGGACTTCATCTAAATGATGTACTTGTGAGGAATTTAGAATAATCAAATAATTCATATTAACAACCTCCATAAAAGAGATTTCGATAAAATAACTTTTATTATGAAATGTGATAAGTATCACGATTTATTCAATCTAACATCAAAGTATTTTGATCAATTGAAAAAATGTCGGACAATCTAAAGCTGAATTTTGATGATGTGTTAGATTTTTTTATTGTATTGTTCAAGAAAATTCCTAGTGGATATTCCTTTTGTTACATAATAAACAACCAAAAATTTTAAATATTGGCTAAATTGAAGTATGATTAAGTTTAAAATATTTAAACAATAAGTTCATCAAAAGATTGGATTTTTTATCTTATTCTTTCTGTGTTATAAAGTTTGAGGCTTAAAATGCTGGTTAAAATAGAAGATGGTTTTTATCTAAATTCACTGCATATTATTGCGATACATGTTTCTAAAAATATGATTACAAAAGATTTTTATATAAATATAGAATATACACCGCATAATCAAAAAGCCAATGGCCTATATCATAAAAAGTGCCAAACCAAAGCTGAAGCGGATCTATTTTTGCAAAGTCTACATCAACAAATTGCGTAAATATAAATTAAAGTTTTTTAGTTATTTTTGCATTAAAATTAAAAGAAAAGGACTTCATTTTTAGGCTATATTAGGCTCATATTAGAATGTGTCGATAATGTGAAAATCACAATGATTGAACATTTTGAGGGCAAAATGCATAAACTGAAAATTCTTATTTGTACACTTTCACTATTCTCATTATCTGCTTGTCAAAATGTGCAAAAAAATAGCAAAGTCATTGCCAAGGCATTTGATACTTCAACACATTTTCAACGCTATCTGATGGATAAACATGCACCAGACAATGTCATTGTTAGCAATAATATTATTTACCAAGAACAACCAAAACTCAGTTTAGATCTCTATCAGCCAAAAGATATTCAACAGTTTGAAAAACGCCCCACAGTGATTTGGATTCATGGTGGTGGTTGGATTTCAGGTGCTAAAGATAATGCTAGAGGATATTTTAAACTGCTTGCAGCACAAGGTTATAATGTTGTTTCGGTGCAATACCAATTTGCACCGCAAGCAACTTATCCAACGCAGTTGTATCAAATCAATAACGCACTGCGATTTATCCAGCAAAATGCAAAACAATACCATATAGATGCTGATCAATTATTTTTAGCAGGGGATTCGGCTGGCGCCAATTTAGCCAGTCATTATGCAGCACTGCTCACTAACCCAAATTTCGCAATGCAATCTGGATTTACAGCCTCGATTCAAGCTTCACAACTTAAGGGTTTAATTCTGCATTGCGGAATTTATGATATGAATGCCTTTATCAATACAGCACCAGATGAAATCAAACTCATTGAATGGGGGGTAAATAACCTTGTTCAAGCTTATACAGGTAATCAAAAAGATAATCCTGAATATTTAAAACGTTTATCACCGATACAACATCTTACCAAGAACTATCCGCCTGTTTTTATCAGTGGGGGGAATAAAGATTTTCTCACAGATACGCAGTCCATTCCTTTTGTAAAAGCCTTGCAAGAAAAGCAAATCCCTGTTCAAGCTGTTTTCTACCCCGAATCAAAAGAATGGTTGGTCCATGAATATCAATTTTTCTTGGGCAAAAAGGCGAGTCAGCAAACGTTTGATCAAACTATTTTGTTTTTGAAGAAAAATGCTGATTCAAAATAAACTCAAAAAATCATGATTTAAACTGAATTGTCATAAAAGCGTGTTATAAAAAATAAAATTGTAGCGAGAAATGTAAGATGGAAATCAGTGTAAAGCAAATCAACAAGCGTATAGATGAATTTCAAGAATCAAGTAAGAAAGCATCAACTTTAGAAATTGGCTATAAAACCTATGCTAAGTTAATGAATGAAGATAAATTTGCAGATGCACTCAAAAAAGATCCAAACAATACAATGGTTCGTTACTATAAAGATATAAAAATTAAATTGGTCACAGAAAAACATTATTTTGAGGTGAAGTAAGCATTTTTATAAATAGAATAATAATATTGTTGATATTTTAAGATTTACAACTCAAGGAATGAGTGTAAATTTTTTATTATATTTCTAGAGAAAAAGTAATATATCTTTAAAACACTTTTTGATCCTTTAGTGATCTTTTTTGCCTTTTAAAATCAAAATTTAGCACATATAGAATATTGATATGTGCGTCCATTGTTAAACACAACTTGTAACATTTTTTTCCGGCTTCTTCATTTTTTATCCATTTTTTTTTGATGGTGTATCTAAATGTTTCATTTTTTTGAATTTTTTTACCATGTGTTTAAAACATTAAAAACATAATTTATTAAGATAATCTAATGAGTTTGGGGGTTTTTTAATCAATAGGGTGCTGACCTGATTATTGTGATATAGGTATCAAAATATAAGGAATAATTGAATAAAAACAATCAGATGATAATAATTTTCATTTAGGGGTATATCTTTTAAATAGTTATTCATGCTGTAAAAGTAGTCGTTTAGACTCATTTTTTAAGTATTTTTTAATTTAATCAGGCTTAATGATCTTACAAATTGTGACAAGATATATTAAAATAAATGCTGGTTTATTTTGTGACGAAAAATAATGGAAATTTTAAACTTCATAAAGAGTTTCAACACTGTAAACACGTATTTAATTTTGGCGATAATTGCCTTGTTGTTTATAATTTCATTTTTCTACTTTATTCATCCTACCTGATTGGGTGGAAAATTGAAGAAAAAAGGTGAGTATCATATTGATAACTCGCCTTTTTTTATTATAAGAATAATTTTTATTCAACTGCTGTTGCTTTTTTAGTGTTCAAATTTAATGCGTGAGATTTTGTATAGTCAAAGATTGTATTGTAAATTGAATTTATATAACATACCAACCAACTGGTATCTTTTGTTGGATTTATGAATTCTATCCTTTTTGCCTATAGTTTATTGGCGGTCGCTATCATTGCTGAAGTCACTGGTTCAACATTCCTCGTGAAATCGCAAGGCTTCACCAAGTTAGTCCCGAGTTTACTGGTGGTATTTTTTTATGTGATTTCGTTTTATTTACTTTCTCAAGTAATTAAAACAATTCCATTAGGTATTGCTTATGCAATTTGGGCAGGTGTCGGTATTATCCTCACTGCTTTGGTGGGGTACTTCATTTTCAAACAAAGCTTAGACTTTGCTGCAATTGCAGGCATTGGATTAATTATTTCAGGTGTATTGGTGATTAACTTATTTTCAACATCAGCAGGACATTGATAAAAGCACTCAGCAGGTAAGATTTGAGTATGGATAAAATTGTAGAAAATGCTTATCAACGTAAAAAAGATCCTGAAGGTGTTAAAAAATTAATTTTAGCTAACACGATGAGTTTAGTTGCTGAGCATGGTGTAAATGGCGTATCTATTCAAAGTATTGCAACGTGTTCAGGTGTAACGAAAGGTGGTGTATTTCATCATTTTGCCAATAAACAGGTTTTGATTGAGGCCATGTTGGAAGAATTAATCCAGCAATTAGACCAGCAAGTTAGTCTGGCAATTGAAAAAGATCCAGTTACTTATGGCTGTTTTACTCGTGCATATATTGATGTCACCTTAAGTTCTTCATTTGGGGTTAACACGGTATGGAGTGCTTTAAGCATGACGTTGATGACAGATAAATCTTATAGTGAGAAGTGGGATCAATGGCTGACACGGCGGTTATCTCAACATGCTGAAACGGATTATTCTGTCACATTAAAAATATTACGTTATGCAGCCGATGGGGCATGGTTTGTTGAAAGCCTCTCCCCAAAAATGCAGGATGATTATGAGGAAATTAAACAGCAATTGTTGTTGAGGACTTATCCTGAATAGTGATTCATTTGTTTAGATTTTTAAGCGAACTCAATAGCTGTAAACTAATATAAAGATCCTAAATAAAAAAACCAAGCCAAATGATATTGGCTTGGAATGGAAAACTTTCTTTAAACTGGATTAAATCATTGGCTTATGATTTATTCACTGCCTAAAGTCATCAAACTTGCATTTCCGCCCGCAGCAGCAGTATTGATACTGATCGCACGTTCAATAAGTAATGGTGCAAGTGGAATAATTGTATTGGCATCCGCTAAATGAGTAATACCAACAATTGCACCTTCACGTTGCGCAATCACAGTCTGTAATTCTTTTAGACCAGCACCTTGATGTAAAACGGCATCAAATTCTCCAACAGCCACATCATTGATCATCGAAAATTTCTGTTGCAACGCTTTTGGCATACTTTGAATCATTTTTAAAGCAATCGCATCGTCACTTAAAATACACACTTGCGCATTGAGAGACAAAATTGCATTAAATTGATTCAGTAAAGCCTGTTCTTGCGCTGCGATTGCCAATATCCGATGACGTGATACAACATGGTATTGATTCAATTCACCTGTAGGACCCGGAAGTTCATATAAAGCAATCGGTGATTGATACTGATGCATAGCCCATTGCGAATAATGCTGTTTTGCCCAAGTCTGAAATTCTGTTTGAATTTCAGATGGCTTTAAATTGAGCTGTTCAGAGATATTTTTTACAGTACCAAAAGGGCGATTGGGTAGCGCTGTATGCTGCATCAATTTATATAAATAAATCGGACCGCCAGCTTTAGGGCCTGTTCCTGATAAACCTTCACCACCAAAAGGTTGCACGCCGACAACAGCACCTACAATATTACGATTAATATATAAGTTGCCCACTTCTGCATGTTCAATGGTGGTTTGAATGGTTTCATCGATACGCGTATGTAAACCCATGGTTAGGCCATATCCTTTTGCATTGATATGTTCTAACAATTGCTTTAATTCACCATATTTATAGGTAATGACATGCAATACAGGTCCAAAAACTTCACGTTTTAAATCATTCAGATTTGGAAGTTCAATCACCGTCGGAACAATAAATGTGCCTGCATTTAGATCAGATGTTGGCGTTTCATAAGCAAGTTGATGTATTGCATAGCCTTTGCTACGCATCATTTCGATATGTTTTTCAATATTCTGTTGTGCTTCAGAATCAATCACTGGACCTATATCTGTTTTAAGCAAAATAGGTTGTCCAATATTGAGCTGTTGCATGGCACCTTTAAGCATCTTAATCAAGGTTGCTGCATTGTCTTCTTGAACGCACAATACTCGGAGGGCAGAACAACGTTGACCAGCACTATCAAATGCTGAGTTTACTGCATCAATCACAACTTGTTCTGTCAGTGCAGAAGAATCTACGATCATCGCATTTTGACCACCTGTTTCAGCAATCAGCGGAATCGGTTGACCTGTTGGACTCAGACGTTGTGCCACGGTTTTTTGTAAAATCTTAGCAACTTCAGTGGAACCTGTGAACATAATGCCTTGAATACGCTCGTCTTGGCTAAGTTTTGCCCCAACTGTTTCACCACGACCAGGAAGTAATTGTACAACTGATTTTGGAACTCCTGCTTCCCATAAGATTTGAATTGCTTGTGCTGCAATTAATGGGGTTTGTTCAGCAGGTTTAGCAATTACGGTATTTCCTGCAACAAGTGCTGCCGAAATTTGTCCAGTAAAAATTGCAAGCGGGAAGTTCCAAGGGCTGATACATAAAATTGTACCCAGTGGGCTGAGTGCACCATTTTCTTCAATGCTTTGCATTTGTGCTGCATAGTATCTAAGGAAATCAACGGCTTCACGTACTTCAGCAATACCATTGCTATAAGTTTTACCACTTTCACGGCACAGTAAAACCATCAGTTCCTGAATACGCGATTCCATAATCGCAGCAGCTTTGAGCAATAACTCTGCACGAAAATCTTGAGATGCATTTTTCCAATTTTCAAAAGCTTGATGAGCGTTATCTAAGGCCAAATCGACTTGTGCTGTTTCTGCTTCGATCACATAACCAACTAGATCTGCATGATCAGCTGGATTACGGATTTCTTGCGAATTTATTTCAGCTAAGTCTTGTAAATCAAGCTGATCGACAAGGCTATAACTGTTCCACTGGTGTTTTAAATAGTGCTGAACAGTTTGATTTAAATCTTTTAATTTACTGTCATCGGCTAAGTCTAAACCTTGAGAGTTTTGGCGTATGCCTTGATATAAATCATGAGGAAGCGGAATAGCAGGGTGTTTTAGCCCGACTGCATGCTCTTTTTCTGCAGTATGTAAAATCTCTTGAACAGGATTTTCAATCAAGTCTTCAATTTTAATATTTTTATCAGCAATACGGTTAACAAATGAAGTATTTGCACCATTTTCCAATAAACGTCGGACCAAATAAGCCAATAAGGTTTCGTGATTACCGACAGGCGCATAAATACGACATGGAATCCCTAATTTCTGATCTGAAACTTTGCCTACTACTTGTTCATAAAGTGGTTCACCCATGCCATGTAAGCATTGGAACTCGTATTGACCAAGATAATATTTTTGTGGGTCTGCCAATTCATAAATTGTGGCAAGGGTTTGCGCATTATGGGTTGCAAATTGTGGATACACTTGATCAGGCGCAGCCAATAGTTTTTTTGCACAAGCAATATACGACAAATCTGTATGTACTTTACGGGTAAAGACTGGATAGTCCGACATACCATCGATTTGCGCTTTTTTGATTTCACTGTCCCAGTAAGCACCTTTGACCAGACGAATCATTAAACGTTTTTGACTACGTTTGGCCAGATCAATAATATAATCCACCACATAGAAACAACGCTTTTGATAGGCCTGAATCACAAAGCCAATACCTTTCCAGTTTGCCAGTTGTGGCTCAAAGCATAAACGCTCAAGTAATTCTAAAGACAGCTCTAAACGATCTGCTTCTTCAGCATCAATATTAAGACCAATGTCATAGGTCTTTGCTAAAAGTGCTAAATTTAAAATACGAGGATAAAGTTCATGATGCACACGCTCGGTTTGAGAACGTTGATAACGTGGATGTAAAGCCGAAAGTTTAATTGAAATTCCTGGACCGGTATAAACATCTTTACCTTCAGACGCTTTACCTATGGCATGAATCGCTTGTGTATAGTCTTCGAAATAGCGATCTGCATCGTGTTCAGTCAGTGCTGCCTCACCAAGCATGTCATAAGAATAACGGAAACCTTTATCTTCAAGGGTTTTGGCATTATCCAAAGCTTCTTCAATGGTTTCGCCAGTAACAAATTGCTCACCCATCATACGCATTGCTGCATCAACTGCTTTACGGATGATGCCTTTACCGGTACGTGCTAAAAGCGAAGTGAGAATCCCAGAAAGGCTGGTTTGTTTAGGTGTTTCCATCAGTTTGCCAGTCAGCATCAGACCCCATGCAGCAGCATTGACAAACATGAGATTACTTTGGCCTAAATGATCTTTCCAGTTACCTTGATTAATTTTATCGCGAATCAATAAGTCTCGAGTCGCACTATCAGGGATACGTAATAATGCTTCAGCCAAGCACATCAATGCGATGCCTTCTTGTGAAGACAATGAAAACTCTTGTAGTAGCCCTTGTACGATACCTGCTTTGCCTGACGAACTTTTACGGTCACGTAAGCTATGCGCTAAGTTAAATGCAATGTCATAGATTTTCTGATTCATTTCTTCAGAAATTTGACTGTGCTCAAGTAAGTTTTCAACACATTCCGATTCAGCACGACGCCACGCGTTATTGATTTCTTCTTCAAAATCAGTTTTGTCTTTAAATTCGGTAATGTAATCCAAACTTGGAGGTAGGTTTGCATTTAAAACTTGAGGTGAATCCATATTCATTGTCAACGTCCTGTGACTAGCAAATATTTTTGTTGAGCAGATGGGTTTATATAATTTATGATTACAGAATATTTGGTGAATAACTCACTATAATTTGAATAATATTTAGAGAATTATTCTATGGAAAGTGCTTATTTAAGCTTAGATCGTATAGATATTCGGATTTTGGACATTTTGCAAAAAGATGGAAAAATTTCCAATATTAAGCTGGCTGAAAAAGTTAATTTATCGCCCACAGCCGCACTTGCTCGGGTGCAGAAATTAACAGGTGAAGGATTTATTTTGGGCTATGAAGCAAAACTAAATCCGAAAATGTTAGGCGCTAATTTTGTGGTATTTGTTGAGATTCTTTTAGACAAAACCACACCCAATGCTTTAGATGCTTTTTCAGATGCCATCGTACAATATCCAGAAATCATGGCATGTCATATGATCAGTGGCGGTTTTGATTTTTTAGTGAAAATTCGATGTGCTGATATGGAGGAGTTTCGTCGTATTTCAGGGCAGGTACTGTGGCAATTGCCTGGGGTAAAGGAAACGCGTAGTTATCCAGTGATGGAAGTGATTAAAGACAGCTCACAATTACATTTAAATTTTAAAGCGAAAGTAAAGAAATAGAAAAGGGGCATGAATGCCCCCAACGCTAATGGTTTATTCAAACATGTGAATTTACATATTTTTCATTTCACGGTTATAAATTTGCTCAGCATTTTCAAAACGATCAATTACTTCTTTTTCAGGCGCTTTGTCCATTAAACTGACCACAATGATGCTGATGAAAGAAAGCACAAAGCCTGGCACGATTTCATATAAACCCGTATGTGCCATAGTATTTTTCCAAACAATTACCGTTACAGCACCGACAATAATACCGATCAATGCGCCATTTAAAGTCATACGTTTCCAGAACACAGACAATATAATAAGCGGACCAAATGCTGCACCAAAACCAGCCCATGCATAAGCCACTAGGCCAAGTACCTTGCTTTCTGGGTTAAATGCCAAAATGATCGCAAGTACCGAAATGGCTAAAACCATTAAACGACCCACCCAAACCAATTCATTTTGTGAGGCTTTTTTACGAAGAAAAGATTTATATAAATCTTCAGTTAAGGTACTTGAGCATACCAAAAGCTGACAACTTAAGGTACTCATGACAGCGGCTAAAATAGCGGCTAGGACAACACCAGCAACCCATGGGTTAAATAAGATTTTGGTTAACTCCATAAACACTGTTTCTGGATTTTTTGCCACAATTGCAGCTGATGGAATGTCAGGATTGGCTTGGAAATAAGCAATACCCACATAACCGACAGCAACAGCGCCCGCTAAACATAGAATCATCCACGCCATACCAATACGACGAGCATTAGGAATGGTTTTCACTGAATCTGCTGCCATAAAACGGACTAGAATATGCGGTTGTCCAAAATAGCCTAAGCCCCATGCCATTGATGAAATAATGGCGATAAAACTAACCCCTTGGAACATATTTGCTGCATGTGGACGTGCGGCTTCAATCAATTGATTGACATGTTGCAAATCACCGACTGCCAAGAAAGTCATAATTGGCGCCAACAGCAATGCAAAAATCATTAAGCCCGCTTGAAATGTATCTGTCCAACTGATCGCAAGGAAGCCACCGATACATACATAACTGATGGTTGCAATTGCGCTGACCCAAAGTGCAGTGGTGTAGTTCATTGAAAAAATACTTTCAAATAAACGCGCGCCTGCCACCATGCCTGAAGCACAGTAAATACCAAAGAAGATTAAAATGACCAGTGCAGAAATGATACGGATCACTTTCTTTTTATCACCAAAACGGCTAGTGAAATAATCTGGTAATGTTAATGCATTATTTTGTATTTCAGTATGCACACGTAAACGGCCTGCAACTAAATACCAGTTGAGCCAAGCACCAATAATGAGCCCGATTGCGATCCATGATTCAGATAATCCAGTCAGGTAAATTGCGCCGGGGAGACCCATGAGTAGCCAGCCACTCATATCCGATGCACCTGCTGAAAGTGCAGTGACAAAACTCCCTAAGCTTCGACCTCCCAAAATATAATCTGAGAAATCGGTGGTTTTTCTATAGGCATATAAGCCTATACAAACCATTGCAATGATATAAAAGATAAACGTGACAACTGTGGGGTTGAGTGAGTCCATATTTAATTCAGTCCTTGTGGAGTAAATCTCCAAGTTTTATTTTTTATCGCATAAGTTTCACGAGCGAATTCTTTCACACAACTAAAAAATATCGCTGTGATTTTTATAAGGTGATTGTGCAAGATTTATGTATCCGATTGTAACTTTAGATACAAATGCAAAAAATCAGCAATTTATATCCAAAAAAATTCTACTGGGAGTGTTTAGTGACTGCGGGATTATACTTTACGCAAAGTTACATTGTTAACGTTTAATTGATAATTCCATAAAATTGTTTATCGAAATGACATATTTTGCTAGTACAAAAGCAGATGAGAAGGAATATTATTATAACTGCACAACTATAGTGCATAAATATATAATGAGCAGATCACATGGAAACGGTTCAACCTGAAGTTACAAGAATAGAAAAAGATTTATTGGGAAGTAAAGAAGTTCCTATAAACAGTTATTATGGCATTCATACAATCCGAGCTTTAGAAAATTTTAATATTTCTAAACATAGCGTCGGTGAGCAAAGCTTTTTTATCCGCGCTTTGGCTCAGGTAAAAAAGGCCTCGGCACAAACCAATTTGCAATTTAATAAGATATCTGAAGAAATCAGTGTAGCGATTCAAAAAGCAAGTGATGAACTGATTGAAAATCCGCAAAATTGGAAAGATGCATTTCCATCAGATGTCTACCAAGGTGGTGCGGGGACATCAATTAATATGAACACCAATGAAGTCATTGCCAATATCGCATTAGAATCTTTAGGTTATGCGAAAGGACGTTATGACATCATCCATCCAAATGACCATGTTAATAAATCTCAATCGACCAATGATGTCTATCCCACTGCATTACGTTTAGCAACTTACTATTCATTGGATTTGTTATTTGAAAAAATCAATAATTTGATTAGTTCACTGACATTAAAATCTGCTGAGTTTCAGTATGTGCTAAAAATGGGACGGACCCAGTTACAAGATGCTGTCCCAATGACATTAGGACAAGAGTTTCATGCCTTTGCGACATTACTCAAAGAAGATGTTCGTCTAATTAAAAAGACCCGTGAACTTTTATTAGAAATTAACTTAGGCGCTACTGCGATTGGTACTGGGGTAAATACGCCACATGGTTATGTTGCGCAGGTCAATGAAAACTTAAAAGCCTTAACTGGTTTAAATATAATTGGTGCAGAAGATTATGTTGAAGCGACCAGTGACTGTGGCGTATTTATTATTCTTTCAAGCACCTTGAAACGTTTGGCTGTAAAACTCTCTAAAATCTGTAATGACTTACGTCTATTAAGTTCTGGCCCAAGAACAGGTTTATGGGAAATTCGCTTACCTGAATTACAAGCTGGTTCATCGATCATGCCAGCGAAAGTCAATCCTGTAATTCCCGAGGTCGTCAATCAAATTGCATTTAAAGTGATTGGCAATGATTTAACCATTACTTTTGCAGCAGAAGCAGGGCAATTACAGTTAAATGTGATGGAGCCTGTGATTGCGCTTACTATGAATGAATCAATTGAATTACTGATCAATGCGATTCAAACCTTGGATGAGAAGTGTATTCAAGGTGTGGTTGCCAATGAAAAAACCTGTTTTGATGCAGTGATGCGTAGTGTGGGAATTATTACCTTACTTGATCCAATTTTAGGTCATGCAAAGTGTGATGAAATTGGGAAGCAATGTATTGCTGAAAATAAAACCATTCAAGAGGTTGTACTTGAACAAGGTTTATTGAGCCAAGAACGTCTAGATGAAATTTTCTCTTTTGAAAATATGATTTCAGAAATTGCAGTACAACCCTATGAAGAAATTGGTAAAGCGGGCTAATTGTTTACATCAGACCTATTAATTCATGCATAAAAAAATTTGATAAATACAGCATTTCGATGCTGTATTTTTATGCATGGTAAAAAAAGTAAAGTTTCTTTATAATTCAACAAAATTTAAAATCACCAACAAAAGTCAATAATCTATGAATAATAAACATTTAATTCTCGCCTTAAGTTTGGTCCTTCTTTCTGGATGTGCGAAAAAGTCAGAAGAGGCTGCTGAAAGTTCTGCGTCTGCTCAAGATGCACAAGTCGTTGCTCCGGATGCTGCACAAGCGGCTGATGCAGCAGAAAAAAGTGCTGAGCAAGCTGCTGAAAATTCTGTTGATACCACACCTGTGACTGAACAAAAGCCTGAAACTATTTTAAGTACCGATGTCAGTCAAGCAGAAAAAGCACGTCGTATGGTGCGTGAAGCTCAGGTTAATTTCACAGCCAAAGATGTGGTGAAGACTGCTTTAGAAATTGATAAGCTTACTTTTCAAGCGGGTGGCTTTATCGAACAGAAAAATATCAGTTTTGATGTACTCGATGTAAAAACACAAAAAATTGCGGATGGTAAAATCCGAGTTTTTGAAAAAGTTGATCCGCATGCAGAGATCATTGTCAGAGTACCAAGTGATAAAGCTGCGGTATATGTCAATCAGTTATTGCCATTGATGTATTTTTTAAATCAACAACAATATTCTGCAAAGCGTTTTGAGTTAAAGCTTTTAGAAGAAAAAATTGGACAAACTCAAACTGTACCAAGTGATACCAAACAATCACAGCTGAATGAAATTTCCCGTTTAACTCAACTTGAAGTTCAAGATCGGGTACGTTTTAGCACGATTAGTCTTACCATTAAGCAACCTGCGATGGTGAGAGAAAGTCTGGATGTTGATGTTGCTGCTGTGGCACGCTTAAACGGTGATAGTTTTTGGAAGCGTGCTTGGGAAGGTATTCAATATGGCTGGCAATTTATTTTGGATTTATTGGTTATTTTAGTCACCATTTGGCCACTTTATTTACTGGTATTTCTTGGCTTGATTATCTATCGAGTGGTTAAGCCTGTAATGAACAAATTATTTAATGATTCATTATCGACTAAAGCACCTAAAGATGTAAAAAAAGATCAGATTGATTCAACAGATGACAATGAATGATTTTGCTTAGTGCTATGCTGTAATTTTTAAAACCAGTGCAATTGCACTGGTTTTTTAATGTGTTGTCAGTTTTTCTAAAAGCTGTTGCATCCCTTCAGTCGCATTCATTTTTAAACATTGGTATTGCTGGGGAACACGCTCATAACTGGCTTGCGGGTCAATATAATAGGCATCACAGTGTTCTGGAATCTCGTGAATCAAACCTGCCACAGGGTAGACGGTCAATGTGGAGCCAATAACAATAAAAATATCAGCATCGCGGATCGTCTGTACGGCTTCATCATAAGCAGGAACAGCTTCACCAAACCAAACCACATGAGGTCGAAGTGGATACCCTTCAGGACATTTATGTTGTTCTAGGTCCAATTGCCAACCATCTATAGAATAAAACTCAGTCGTGTACTGCGCATTGGGTTTAGAACTTTTAGCAAGTCGGATATTGCCATGTAAATGAATAACCTGTTGGCTTCCTGCACGTTCATGTAGATCATCAATATTTTGAGTAATTACAATGACATCAAAATGTTGTTCGAGTTGAGCAATGATATCGTGTGCTTGATTGGGGTGGGCTTTGAGAATATGTTGACGTCGTTCATTATAAAAACGTTGCACCAAGGCAGGGTTACGCCGCCAAGCTTCAGGTGTAGCTACCTCTTGAATATCATAATTCTCCCATAAGCCACTACTATCTCGGAAAGTGCTGATTCCACTTTCTGCACTCATTCCTGCACCTGAGAAAACTACAATTTTTTTCATAGCATAAAAAATTAAAATTTTTAAAATCCTAACATAAATATTGTGAAATATGAGTGAAACGTATTTTCTTGGAATTAATTTGTTATAAAATAACAGCAAGTCATACTTCGATCATTTCGAAATTTTTTATAAAAATCAAATGCACTAGAAATAAGTCAAAATGGAACAGCATGGAAACACGTGATATTGTCAATGCCCCTGAAGTGAAAAAAACAATTGTAGAGCGTAGTCAACGCCGTAAAGATGATCCAGAAATTACTCAGTGGTTTGAAAAAAAATTCTTTGAATATGTGATTAAACAATTCAATCCAGTTTTTCATGTAAATTCGGTCTCCGCTTGGAAAATTTGCCAACTTCCGCAGCCCATTCCTATATGGTTTTTGAACAAGCTTGAACAACAGCCAGAACATCAGATGTTGTATGTTGATCCTTTACATGAACAGATTTTGGAGCTGGAAAAACCCATTTTAGAGTTTTTTAATTCGCGTTTAAAAAGCAATTTAAAAGGCAAATTCATGAAAATGACCTATGAGCAAGTGTTAGACGCTTGGCATAAAGATCATGAAGCAATGAAAAAGCGCCTAGAAAAAGGGCAATGGGACAGCAGTGAACAGGCAATTGATGAAGTTTTAACTGTACATACAGGTAAGTTTATTGAAATTACGGCAACAGGAATGTTGTTGCGTAAGGAAATGGCATTTGAATCACGTTATATGCAGCACTGTTTAGGGCAGTTTAGCAACCTGATTGAATTGAAAGATGGCTATGGTGAATACTATGTAACGCAAAAAGAGCAGGGAATATTTCGTTATTTTAGCTTAAGGGATTCAAGCAATAAGCCACATGTTACCATCAGTTTAGAATGGGATGGTGAGGCGTGGTGTATTGAGCAGATTAAAGGTAAGCAGAATCAAGCACCAGTTAAAAAATATGCAGATGATGTCTTATTATTTTTAAATCATATTCAACCAAATAATAATCATAACCCAGATTGTTTAAGTATGGGGATCGTCTATCAACCTGAGATAAATGAGGGTTCAACAGATCATGTCAATCAAGCCTTGTATTTCTATTTTCATGAATTGGATGATCCTTGTAAAATTGAAACGCTGTTGATGAAAAATCAGCATCTATTGGCGCAATATGATCATCAAACCCATGTGATTCAGCATCTCTTACTGGGACTAAATCGTCCAGAACATATCAAGCACCCATCAGAAAAATATATAGAAGAGATCGTTGCTTATACAAATCAAAAGCAAACTGAGAAAAAATTTGATTTAAAGGTTGAGTTAAGTCAAGTAAAGTCAAAGAAATCGCTGTGGAGCGTGATCTTTAGGCCTTATTTCTGGTTGATTCAGACTTTATATGGTTTAAGCAAGATTCCATTGCTTGGCTGGATGATTAAAATTATCGTCTATATCATTGCTTTGCCTTGGATGTTGTTAAATTTAAAGCAGGACAATCGTAAGCAATGGATGCTTGCAACTGGTGATCTGATTTATTTTCGTAATCATATTCAATGGTATCAGGTGGATAGCTTAACCTTAGCGCATTTTGAACAGTATCCAGAAATATATAAAAATCATTTAAATCAATTGCTAAATATTAAACAGAAAAAAGCCGGCTCTAAAGAGAAACAGATTCGTTATTTTTTAAATCAATATTTTCAAATTGCTCAATTAGAAAATCTTTATTCAAGTAGTGAATTTGGTACTGCAAGTTATTTAAGAGATATTTTGGTGTTTAGCCATATTCAAAAAATATTTACTATACGGTTATTGGTGCAGTTCTATGAATTACAGGAATATGATGCATGGCAATACATTATTGCCTCATCGAATATTATTCAAGATTGTTGTTCTAGCTGGCAGGATATGGGCGAGAAATATGTCGCAGGGCGTGAGCTGTATTTGATGTTTAAACATTCAGATTTTGAAAATTATGATCGCTCTGCAAAGCAAGACTTACAGTTATATCAATCCATATATCCCAATAATTGGTCACGTTATTCATGGAATATTGATTTATTCTCAACCCATAATAAAAACAAAGTAGCTGAATGATGATTAAATCTGAATATACCCATGAAGTATTTCGTAAAGATATCCATTGCCCGCAAGGTTTATTGGAAAATAAAAACTATGCAGAATTGGAAAAATTTTTCAATGTGTTATGGCAAAGTCGAAGTCATAAATCGCAGCAGCTTTGGGAAAATGAATGGTTTGATCAGCCCAAACAAATGTTTAAGGACATATTCTTTAATCACGGCACAACAGCATTAAAACATATCAATGAATGGCATTTGGCTTTTCCAGAAAGCTTTTTCCCTTATATTGTTCGTGTGCGTTATTGGGCTTTTTGGGCAGCTGAATATCGTGGGCAAGAATGGTCTAGCAATGTTACTGATGAAATGTGGGATTGTGCAAGAGAGGCGCAAAAGCAGTTGTATGCTTCTGCAATGCAAGCTTTTGCATTCAGTACGGAGACATGGACAATTGCATTGCATTTATTAAATTCGACAGTTCACTTGGATGAACCTGAATGGTTTGCTGAGTGGATGCTTAAGCGTCGATATCCTTCAAATTTAGTCCATAAAATAAAGCCCTTAGCCCAAGCAATGGCGCAAAAAAGTGGCTTAAATCAAGATTTAAAAATTGATTTGCCCCAAGACGTACCTCAGCTTTTACAAAAATATCTAAATTTGAAAGAAGAAATTGATTTACCACAAGCTGATGCCGCTTTTTGGTTAAAAATATTTATAGAAGAATCAGGTTTTGGCTTGCTTGCAGTAAGAGATTATTGTTGGTATCTCTTGCCAAGATGGGGACACGATCATCAGGCCATTATTGATTTTGCTCAGTCGGATTGGTGTCAACATTTTAGTGAAATCGAAAAAAGTGAATTAAATTATATCGTGTGGTTTGATACGCTTGATACAAGTTTTGATAAAGATCAAATGCTTGAAATAAAAAAATATATTCAAAAAGCCCAAGCAATCTTAAAACGCCCCTTAACGGAACGTAATCGAGCAGTCATCTATTTAAAATTGGCATATTTCTATTATCTGTTAGATGAAAATGATCCAAGAATTTTATCTTGTTTTCAAAATGCTGCAGATTACCCAGTATTCGATGAGTATGATCTTGATCGAGCAGTTTATTTTTGGCGACATAATGCTCAAGATTCAGACTTTCTAGGCCGAATTGCGTTGTCCAATCGGAAGCATCTTGCCAGTGCTGCTGTTCTTTATGGTTTTCTATGTCAACATGGTTGGTCAAGTGTTGAAAAAAATCCCTTGGTTGCTCAATCTTGGTATGAACAGGCAAAATTATTGGAAGCACCAAAAGCTTATCCTGAAGGGCGCTACTGTTGTTTTTACCGTGTCGCAAACAATTTTGATGATGATCTCGGCTATATTTTTATCATTGATTTATTACATCAAGGTGCAGATTTAGGTTTTGTATATTGTTGTTTTAATGCAGGTTATATTCACGCTTTGGCTGAGCATGCCTTATATGATGTAAATCAAGAACTGTATTATGCAAAAAAAGCAGCAGACCAAGGTCATTATATTGCTATGTATAATATGGGCATACACTATCTAAATTTAAGTATGGATGAAAACCAATCTCAACCTAAAGAATATTTAAAAAAGAGCTTAGGGTATTTTGAACAGAGTCGATTAGGCTTAGAAAAGTCGCAACAAGATCATCGTTATATTAATTCTGATTTACTGAATGATCTGATTGATATTTATGTAACGCGCTTGTTTAATTTTAGCTATTACCCTGAAATTGCAAAGCAAATGATTGCAGTTTTAAAAACAAAAGCGCATAAACGCCACATTGCTGCAATGTGCGCGATAGCAAGACTGCATTTTGATCTTAAAAATCGCCCACATTATTATGACTATGCTGAAGCAGTTAAATGGTGTCAGGCGGCTTATTTACAAGATCCAGAGCATGACCTTGTCAAAGAGGTTTTATATGAAATCATGGGAAATACCAAGCGCAGTATCAAAAAGTATAACCAAACAATTGCCAATATTACTGCTTCAGACATACCTGGACGCCAAGATGTTTTAATTTAGTCGATTTCTATTGATTTATTATTAACACATAAAGTCTAAGGATTTGATCCCTCTAAATTTAGAGTATCAAAATAAGGGCATAAAGTGCATGACATTTAGAAGGGTGAGTGGATTCTAATGTCATGATTTATTTTTAAATTATTCGATAAATTTGATTTGTTTAATGAAATAAAAAGATTCATCTGCACTAGGACCAGCAACTCGATCTGCATTTTTTTCAAATTGAATATCTGCTTGGACCTTTTTTTCAATATATTGCTTTTTTAAAATTTGACCGCCTGTTTCTTCATCATGGTCAAACCATGGCCCGCACTTTTGATTGCAATATGCGTAAATGGTTTTGCCTTGGGTATTTTTTAACAGCAAGCCGTTGTCATCAACACCACCACCATTGGCCAGTATATAGTTTTGTGTTTTAGCATTGGCAAAATGACTGATTGAAATACAGGTAAGAACAAACAATATTTTTTTCATCTTTTCCTCAAGATTTAATAAGACTTTATTGTATATACGCGGTTATTTTACAACAAATGGCATGTATTAAAAGAAAAGGTCTGTAAAAACAGACCTTAAAATACTGAGCTTAATGATCATGATGTAAATATTTCGGCTGTTTAGGGAGTTGCATGCTACAGAAAAGACAAATAATCAGCATGACAATCACGTAAACAAAGAAGCTATTCTCATGACCAAGATCTTTTAACTTTAGTGCAACAGCCGGAGCAGAACCACCAAAGATTGCATTACCGACTGCATAAGCAAAACCAACACCCAAGGCTCGAATATGTGGTGGGAACATTTCTGCTTTAACTAAACCACTAATCGAGGTGTAGAAACTGAGTAACATCATTAAGAAGATCAGTAATAATGTCACGATAAAAGCTGAACCACTAAAGTACGGCATTGCAATGACCATGACAGGATAGATAAAAATGGCACAGCTGCTACTAAAGAGCATCATTGAAGCACGACGACCAATTCGATCTGCCAGCATCCCGAACAAAGGTTGCGCACACATAAATACAAATAGGGCAATGGTCATCATATAGCCGACCGTTTTGTCGGCGAAACCAAGACTGGTGATATAGGTTTTTGAATATACTGTGATGATATAAAAACACAATGAGCCCGCAGAGGTATAACCAACAACCAGTAGGAAAGTATTCCAGTTTTTGCTGAGTAATTCTTTTAAACTGCCTGAACCTTCTTTTGCACTATCATCTTCAGATAAGGTTTCTTTTAAATGTCGACGTGCAAAGAATGAAAGAATGGCAACGATACCACCGATAATAAATGGAATACGCCAGCCTCCGTCCATTAACTGTTCTTTGGACATCAGAGCCAACATAATCACACCTAAAAGGCTTGCTAAAAGTTGCCCACCCGACAGTGTCACGTACTGAAAAGAGGAATAAAAACCACGTTGACCTTTTAAAGCAACCTCACTCATATAGGTTGCAACAGTACCATACTCACCACCTACTGAAAGTCCTTGCAACAGTCGTACAGCCAATAATAGAAATGGTGCTGCCATACCGACTTGATCGTAAGTCGGGAGTGCTGCAAATAAAAATGAGCTGATTGCCATTAAGGTAATAGAAATGATCATGGATTTTTTACGTCCATAGGTATCGCCAATCCAGCCAAAGAGCCAACTGCCTATGGGCCGCATGAAAAAACTAGCAGCAAAGACACCCCACACATAAATTGCTTTTGTGGAATCATCCATATCTGGAGCGGTCAATGCGTGGGTGAAATAGGTTGCGAATGCTGCATAAATATAAAAATCAAACCATTCCACCAAGTTACCAGAAGCAGCCCCAACGATGGCCATGACACGATTACGTTTTTCATGTGGCTGATATATATGTGTTTCAGTCATAAAATATCCTTATTATGCTGCTGCGATTTTTATGTCTTGAAAATGTGAAAAATCAAATTTTTTGCATTTCAAACTGTTTGGATTTTGCATTTTGATTTTAAGATTAAACGATTATACAAATGCGAAATTGGTACAAAAAATACACAGCTTAATACAGCTATATCTATAAATTAATGCACGAATGTTCTTGTTTTAATTTGCGTAATATGAGAATTTATTGGTTAATTGCATATTGTGAAAATGAAAAAAATAATCAATTATCAAACTGGGTTTAGATAGATTTGCTGTATGGGCAAGTTGGAATAGTAATGGTGAATATTTGGAATACACTGTTCCAAAAGGTAAAAAATTATACGCTTGGGAAGGCCCAGCAAACAAATCTCAATCTCGTTATTTTGAACAAGGAGAAATTTTTCCAAAAATTGAAAATAGTGATTGGGGTGAAACGATTTGGTATTTAGAAATCACCAATAAACTACAGTGAAATATTTTAAGATTTAACCGCAAGAAATAGTGCTTTCATAAAGTGAAACTTGGCTATATTCCAGAATGTCTTATTACATAAAAACCCCATCGAACTGCATGGGATTTTATGCTGATTATTAAGTGAATATGCTGGTTTATTGACTTTGCGGTGAGTCATGTACTGGAGTTGGAATGGTAGCCTTTGATTGTTGTCGAGTTAAAATCAAGTGTGCGATCATGCCAATACAAATTCCCCAGAAAACCGAACTAAATCCTAAAAAATGCATACCTGATACAGTGGCAAGAAAAGTAATGATGGCAGCATCTCGTTGTGTTTCATCTTTCATTGCAATACCAAGATTGGTGGTAATTGCTCCGAGTAAGGCCAATCCAGCAAGTGCCGCAATCAACTCTTTGGGAAGTATGCTAAATAGCATCACCAAGCTGCCTGCAAATAATCCTCCTAGAATATAGAAGATGCCATTTGCAATACCTGCGATATAGCGTTTTTCTTTCAATTCATGTGAATCTTTACCCGTGCAAAGTGCAGCAGTAATCGCTGCTAACACAATCGTGATTCCACCGGTAAACGCTACAGCAATAGAGGTGATACTGGCTATGCTTAAAATCGGTTTAGCAGGTGTATCGTAATGATTCAGTTTGAGAATAGCCATACCCGGCAAGAACTGACCCGTTAAACTGACAATTGTAAGTGGAATTGCAAGATTCAATGTAGAAGACCAGGTCCATTCTGGACTGATCAGAACAGGAACTGCCAATGAAAAATCCATTGGTACTGGATTGATTTTTCCAAAGATAAAACTGAGCGCAATCCCTGAAAATAATACCCAAATTATGGCATAGCGAGGTGAAAAGCGTTTTGCCAGTAAAAAACAGATCAGCATACCAAAAACCACATAGGGCATTGTGTCGGTAGCTTTAAACAGACCTAAACCAAACTGGAACAGAATTCCGGCCATCATTCCTGCTGCCAGCCCTTGTGGTATCCATTTTAAAAGTTTGTCAAAAGAACCAGTAATCCCAATGATAAAAATAATGATTGCAGAAGTAATATAGGCTGCAACGACTTCATTGAGAGAAATATGCGGAAATAAAGCCACCAAGAGCGCCGTTCCCGGTGCTGACCATGCGGTAATAATCGGCGTTTTAAACTTAATGGATAAAATGATTCCAGTGATTGCTGCACCAATAGAGCTCCCCCAGATCCATGATGCCATCATGGTTGAGGAAACATTGGCTTGTTGAGCTGCCTGAAAAAAAATAATCATTGGTCCTGCATAAGAAATCAGTACAGCTAAAAATCCTGCAACTGTCGCTGATAAAGACCAATCTTGTTTTAACATTTTGAACAGGGATGCCATTGGGCAAAGCCTCCATGCATTGAATTTCAATGATCCTGCTACATAAAAAAGAGACCAGTTTTAACCCTGATCACCACCACCTACAGGGACAATAGTACCTGTCATATAAGAGGATTCATCAGACGCAAGAAATAATATTGCATTGACCTGTTCCTGAATCGAACCATAACGGCCCATAAAAGTACGATCAATGGTTTGATCTACCACATCTTGCATCCATTGTTTTTCATTTTCGGTCAATGCTGTAGTATTGCGCGGGACTTTACGTGGAGGTGCTTCTGTACCACCAGTCGCAACAGCATTAACCCGGATACCATCTTTGGCATGTTCAAATGCAAGTGCTGTGGTTAGACCATTTACACCACCTTTTGAGGCTGAATAGGGCACTCGATGAATCCCACATGTTGCAATAGAGGATACATTAACAATGGTACCTTTTTGATTTTTGATCATTTCGGGCAGGACTGCTCGACAACACCATAAGGTTGGAAATAGTGAGCGATGCACTTCTTTGATAATTTCTTCTTCAGAAAACGTTTGAAACGGTTTCATCCAAATTGCACCACCGACATTGTTAATCAAAATATCAATACGCTTATAGCGTTCAATAGCTTTAGCAACGACAGCTTGGGCACCCGCTAAAGTTTCCAGATCTGCATTGACGGTGATTGCATCACCGCCAGTTTTGTTAATTTCAACAAGCACGTCTTCGACATATTCTGAACGGTCGGCCATAACCACATGCGCACCTTCTGCTGCCACTTGTAGGGCGACACCGCGACCAATACCTTGTGCTGCGCCGGTAACAATGACAACTTTATTTTTAAATCTTTGGCGATCTGACATTCTTCTCAGCTCCTGAACAGTACAGTACGATTTTAGTTTGCAGAGAATTTCTCAAATAAGAAGTTTGCAGGTTTAATCCCTTCAGTATCCAACCAGCCTCGAACAGCTTCAACCATAGGAACAGGACCACATAAATAAACATCGACGTCACCGCCATTTAACCAGTCATTGTCAATATGACCTGTCACATAGCCTTTGCGTTCATGTGTTGATTCAGCATGTGCAACGACTGTACGGTATTCAAACCATGGCAGTTTATTTTGCAGTTCATTGAGCTTTTCAAGTGCCACAAGGTCAAAGTCATTGGTTACTCCAAATACTAAGCGTACAGGGTGTTGTGAGCCTTTGTCTTCAAGCACTTGTAACATCGACATAAATGGTGCAATACCTGTACCGCCTGCCAACATAACAACAGGGCGAACCACATTACGAAGGTAAAAACTTCCAAATGGACCAGTAAAGGTCATTTTGTCGCCCGCTTTGGCATTTGCACTTAAAAAGTCACTCATCTTTCCATTTGGAACATTACGTACCACAAAGCCTGTTAAGCGATTTCCAGGTTTTGAACTGAATGAATAAGAACGCGTTTCAGTGGTTTGTGGAATTGCCACATTGGCATACTGACCTGCAAGAAAATGAATATCGGGTTGGCCTTCATCTAATTGAATATCAAAAGTGATGGTGGAATCAGAGAGCTTTTCCACACGAGATAATGTACCTTGAAATGCATGAATTTCGGTTTTGCATACTTCAGATGAAGCTTGAATCTGAAATACGGCATCAGAAGTAGGTCTACATTGGCAGGCCAAGATATAGCCTTGTTCAGCTTCTTCTGGTGTTAAAGCATCCTCAATATAACTTTCTTCAGGCATGTCAAACGAACCAGATTCACAAAAAGCACGACATGTACCGCAAGCACCATCACGGCAATCTAAAGGAATATTGATTTTCTGGCGATATGCTGCATCAGATAAAGTTTCACCTTGTGTAACTGAGATAAAACGCGTTACGCCATCTTCAAATTGAAGAGCAACATTGTGGTTTGACATGGCTGAAAATCCTATAAAAATCTTTAAAACTTTTGAGTGCTTTAGCCAACTTTCCATTTGGCTAAAGCAAACACCTCATATTTTTTACACAATTCGAGATAAAAAATTAGAGGTGGTAAATATCGATGACTTGGTTGATGTAGTCATTTTTTAACACCACATATTTATTCAGAATTTGTGGTTGTGTAGCTGAAAAGTCGATGACATAACGAGACATACCAAAATAGCTATAACTGTTTTTGTAACGAAAGCTCAGGGTATTCCAGTTAAAGCGGACTGTGACTTTGTCACCATCTCTTTCGATAATTTCAATATTGCTAATATTGTGGCAAGTGCGTGTATCAGGCATGGTTGCTGAAGAACGTTCAGTTTTAATCCGAAAAACACGGTCTTCCAAACCTTGACGGTCAGGGTAATAAATCAAGGAAATTTCAGACTGAGGATCTTCGGTTAAACGATCGTCATCATCCCAAGCAGGCATCCAAAAACATGCCGAGGGTGAGTAGCAGGCGAGCCATTGATCCCATTGTTCATCATCTAAAAAGCGTGCTTCGCGATAGAGAAATTGTGCAATATTTTCTAAAGAAACTTGATCGATGTTTGCAGTTGCATTCATGCTGTTGCTCCTTGCTGAGGTGTTTCTTGTTGAGCAAGATTTTTTTCAGATTGAATGGCATGTTTCATCATTTCTAACCAGTATTGATGTTGGGCAAGATATAAGCCTTCATCTTCTGTTTTAATACCACTCAGTTTAGGTTTTAAGCCAATTTCATTGGCCGCATCATCAGGTCCTTGAATCCAGTGTTTTGAACCACGGCACATGTCATTCCATTCAAGCTCAATACCAGCATAACCGGCTTGACAGGCGCGGAATTCTTCAAGGTCATCAGGAGTTGCCATGCCGGAAGCATTAAAGAAATCTTCGTATTGGCGAATACGTCGTGCACGTGCTTCAGGGCTTTCACCTACAGGTGCAATACAGTAAATCGTCACTTCAGTTTTATTAACTGAAATTGGACGTAATACACGAATCTGCGAACCAAATTGATCCATGAAATAGACATTTGGGTAAAGGCATAAGTTACGTGAACGTTCGATCATCCATTTCGACATTGGCGCACCGAATTTTTCAGTATACTCATCAGCTTTTGGATAATTAGGACGATCTTCAGGGTTTGCCCATTGAGTCCATAACAGCATATGTCCATGCTCAAAACCGTATGAACCGCCGCCTTGTTTGCCCCAAGCACCTGCACTCATTGCACGGACATTGTCATTTTCTTGCTGTTTTTCTTTACGTTGCTGTGTGGTCGCAGCATAGTTCCAATGTACAGCCGAAACGTGATAACCATCTGCACCATTTTCAGCAGTCAGCTTCCAGTTGCCTTCATAGGTATAGGTTGAAGCACCACGTAAAACTTCTAAGCCTTGCTCAGATTGATCAACAATCATGTCAATGATCTTGGTTGTTTCACCTAAAAACTCTTCTAAACTTGGTACATCTGGATTTAAACTGCCAAATAAGAAACCTTTATAGCTTTCAAAACGTGCTACTTTTTTCAGGTCATGTGAACCTTCTTTATTGAAGCAGTCTGAATAACCAGCATCGCTTGGATCTTTAACTTTGAGTAGTTTCCCAGAGTTATTAAATGTCCATCCATGGAATGGGCATGTATAAGTCGCTTTATTACCACGCTTATGCCGACAAAGCTGTGCACCACGATGTGAACACGCGTTGATCATGGCATTTAATTCACCATTGCGATTACGCGCAATCATAATGGGCTGACGCCCCATAGTGGTGGTGTAATAATCGTTGTTATTTGGAATTTGGCTTTCATGTGCCAAGTAAACCCAGTTGCCTTCAAAGATGTATTTCATTTCTAGGTCAAAAAGGGCTTGATCTGTGAAAACAGAACGATGAAGTTTAAATTCACCCGTTTCAAAATTATCGACTAAGAGTTCGTCAATTCGATCAAGATGGCTGGTGTTTATAACAGGAATACGTGGCATATGGGTTCTCCGACTTTCCAAATGAGAGGAAGTCCCCGAAGTGCTGCAATAGTGCAAACATTTCGGTTCCGTGCGTGTGGGTTTAAGCGCTTGCGCGACGACGATCTACTTCTGTAGATGGTGCTTTAGATTGTTCTTTTACCAGTGCTACATTGAATGAAATGCGTTTAAATGGTTTGTTGAGACCACGACGAGCAATTTCAGCTTCATCACTGATATCAATAGCTGTTGCCACTAAGCCATCACGTGTTGCAAAAGCAAAATCATCCCAAAGGTATTGATCACCTTCGATGTTGAATTGTGTGGTTAATTTGCGATAGCCGGGTGCAGATACGAAATAATGCACATGAGATGGGCGGTTACCATGGCGGCCTAATTTGTTCAGTACAAACTGAGTCGTCCCTTGTGGTGGACAGCCATAGCCAACGGGCATAGTTGTTTGTGCAACATACTGACCATTGCTATCAGTCAATATGCTACGGCGTAGATTAAAATCTGACTGTGATTTATCAAAGAAAGAGTAATTACCTAAACTGTTGGCATGCCAAATTTCAACTTTAGCATTTGGGATAAGATTGCCATCTGTGTCTGTTACTGTACCTTCAATAAATAGGGTGTCGATTTTATCGCTCTCTGAACCATCGTCCATGCGAGAAAAGCCGACGGACTCAGGCGCACCAGCGACATATAATGGACCTTCAATGGTACGTGGTGTGCCACCTGTGATACCTGCTTTAGCATCTGCTTCATCAGCACGTAAATCCAAATAATGTTCCAAACCTAAACCCGCTGCTAAAAGACCAAGTTCATTGGCTTGACCTGCATCGGTAAAATATTCTAGGCCTTTCCATAATTCACTTTGTGAAATGTCTAAATCTTCAATGGCTTGAAACAAGTCAGCTAATAAACGGACCACTACTTGTTGTACACGTGTATCGACTGCACCTGTTGCAGTGTCCACATTCATTTGTTTGACCAAAGTATCGATTTCTTGACGGTTCATACTAGATCTCCTGCAGTATGCGTGGTTTGGCATTGCATACGAAAAAAATCGTTTGAAACTTTGCTGCCCACTTTCCATGTTTTTCATATGCGAGATTTAAAGATTGGACTGATCAAAGTGATTCATTGGGCTAACAGAATGAGATTCTTTGGCTGGCTGTGAATATCAAAAGTTTTACAGTCTTGCTTTACATCTTGCTTTTGATATACCTTAAAAGAATGAATGATCGCTGTCTAAGATCAAATTTGCATTTTTTTATATCTTAAAGGTATGGAGTTTGAGATGGAACTCAGGCATTTGCGCTATTTTGTTGCTGTTGTAGAAGAACAAAGTTTTACCAAAGCAGCAGAAAAGCTTTATATTGCTCAGCCTCCACTGAGCAGACAGATTCAAAACCTTGAAGGTGAATTGGGTATCGCGCTTTTTGAACGTGGAAGCCGTCCGTTAAAAACCACAGAAGCGGGACAATTTTTTTATCAACACGCTGTTAAACTTTTGTCTAATGCCGAAGAAGTAAAGTCTATGACCAAGCGAATTGGCTTGATCGAAAAAACCGTAACCATGGGGTTTGTGGGGTCTTTATTGTATGGTTTATTACCCAAAATCGTTTATATGTTCCGCCAACAGCAGCCACATTTAAAAATTGAGCTGATTGAAATGAGCACCAAAGATCAAATTCAGGCGCTTAAAGAGGGGCGTATTGATGTTGGATTTGGACGTTTAAGAATTTCTGATCCTGCCATTAGGCGAGTTTTGTTACGAGAGGAGCCGTTAATGTTGGCTGTCCATATCAGTCATCATCTCGCTACAGATTCTAAAGGCACTTATTTTGCCGATATTGAAGATGAGAACTTATTCCTTTACCCAAGTCACCCTAAGCCTAATTTTTCCACTCAAGTACGTCATCTGTTTTCCGAGCATGGCCTAGATCCTAAAAATCTAAAAGAAGTCCGAGAAATTCAACTGGCTTTGGGATTAGTTGCTGCTGGTGAAGGCGTTTGTATTGTGCCTGAGAGTGCAAAAACCATTCAATTGCCGAATTTAATCTATATCCCATTGTTAGATAGCTCTGCAAAAAGTCCAATTTTTATGGCAATACGTTGTATGGATGAAAGTGAAAATATTCGGTCTTTATTTGATTGTATTTATCAGGTTTATGATTTAGAAGGCTTTCAATATGATCGTGCGAGCTTTACGACGATATATTAGGCTTGTTTCCTAAGTTCTTTTTAAAATCATAAATCAACATAAAATCCCCCTCATCCTAGCCTTCTCCCCCCAAGGGAGAAGGGACTTTGAATACTAATTTTATTCACTTCATATGATCATTTTTTCGATTTATGAAAAATCCATTAAGTTCAATCATTAAATAAAAAGTTATTTATAGATGTTATTTTATGTGAAAAGTAACATATTGAAAAATCAGAAAAAGTCGATTGATTTGTTCTGATACTCTAAAAATATCGAGATAATTATTAAAATAAAAAATAAATCATTGAAAATATAAAGCCCGATTTCTTTATTAATTATTTTTAATCCCTTGTTTATTCAATAAAAAATATTAAACCGACTTTTAAGGTATGGATATATATTCAATCGGTTTTGGACAAAAAATAACAGCTGCCTCATTGTTTGAAAAAATTTCGTAGCGTTTCACCGCAGGAGGCAAAAGTGCAAACGAGCAAACTAAATATTAATCGCATCGTGGATGAAGCAAAATTCACCCCTTTTCATTGGGGCGTTCTATTGTGGTGTTTATTAATTATTATTTTTGATGGATATGATCTGGTTATTTATGGCGTAGCTTTACCTTTATTGATGCAAGAGTGGGGATTAACTGCTGTACAAGCAGGCTTGCTAGCCAGTACAGCACTTTTTGGCATGATGTTTGGTGCAATGAGTTTTGGAACACTGTCTGATAAGTTGGGCCGTAAAAAAACCATCATGATTTGTGTGGCTATTTTTAGTGGATTTACTTTTCTCGGTGCATTTGCATCAACACCCGTTGAATTTGGAATTCTCAGATTTTTAGCAGGACTTGGTATTGGTGGTGTGATGCCGAACGTGGTGGCTTTAATGACTGAGTATGCGCCTAAACGTATACGTAGCACACTGGTCGCTGTTATGTTTAGTGGCTATGCCATTGGTGGTATGAGCTCTGCCTTACTGGGTGCTTGGTTGGTGGTCGATTATGGTTGGAAAATCATGTTTTATATCGCCATTATCCCATTCTTGGCTTTACCCCTTATTTGGAAGTTTTTACCTGAATCATTGATGTTTCTAACTCACCAAGGCAAGACCGATCAAGTACGAGAAGTGGTACAGAAAATTGCACCACAGCAACAGATTCATGCATCGACTCAATTTGAATTAAATGAAGTCACTGCTGGTGATGAAGCACCGTTACGTGCATTGTTTCAGCAAGGTCGCCGATCAAGCACAGTAATGTTCTGGATTGCTTTCTTTATGTGTTTATTGATGGTTTATGCACTCGGAAGTTGGTTGCCTAAACTAATGATCCAAGCAGGCTATTCACTGGGTGCAAGTATGATCTTCTTATTTGCATTAAATATTGGTGGCATGGTTGGTGCAATTGGTGGTGGTGCTTTGGCGGATAAATTTCATATTAAACCCGTATTGACCATCATGTTTACGGTTGGTGCGATTGCGCTCATTTTCCTTGGTTTTAAAAGCCCACAATTCATTCTCTATACCTTAATTGCAATTGCTGGTGCAGCAACCATTGGTTCGCAAATTTTACTCTATACCTTTGTTGCACAATTTTATCCAGCAACAGTACGTTCTACAGGCATGGGGTGGGCATCAGGCATTGGACGAATTGGTGCCATTGTTGGGCCAGTATTAACGGGTGCATTGCTGACCCTAGAGTTACCTCACCAAATGAATTTCCTTGTGATTGCTGTTCCAGGATTTATTGCAGCACTGGCGATATTCTTTGTGAATTTAAATGCTTCAGTAGAAAAAACTCAAACGGCAGAAGCACCAACAACTCAACAAAATATTGTTGGAAATACAATTAACTAAGCTCGTAAACCAAACTCACACAAACTAACTTGGTATTTCAGCCCGAATCATGAGGATGACGGCTGCTCAATAAGTACGAAAATTAAACCGTAGAGAATAGGATGATTTCTACAATGCATATTTTTAAATACAACATCATTTTGGTGTCAATGGGATTACTTAGCCTAAACATGGCGCATGCAGATTCGATGACAGAAGTTGAACAGTTACGTAATGAAGTTAAACAATTACGTGAAATGATTGAACAACAGCAACAGGTGCAAAATAAGCAAATTGTGGCATTGGAAAATAATGTTAAAGCGGCACAGGTTGTATCGCAGGCAAAGGATCAAAGCTTTGCACGAACAAAAGCAGGGGCAGAAGTAACACTATATGGGAATATTCGTGCGGATCTATTGTATCAGTCGGAAGGTGGAAGTGCCGATCGACTGTATAATCAGATCAATAGCGTACCGCTTAAAGGCCATAATGAAAGTAGTGATCAATTAAAATCGACTCTTGCAGCGACACGTTTAGGTTTAGATTTTAAAACTACTGACAAAGATATTTCGGGAAAAATTGAAGTTGATTTCTTGGGCGCGAATGATGGACTTAGAATTCGCCATGCCTATTTTAATTATGGTCAATGGTTGATTGGTCAAACATGGTCTAACTTTGCAGTTCCCGATTATATGCCAGAAACAATTGATGCTTTGGGTTATGTGGGGGGCGCTGTTAAACGTGATGCACAAATTCGTTATACCCATAAATTTAATGCAGAAACACAGCTGGTAACGGCTTTGGAAGATTCCAAAGATGCCTTATCGAATATGCGGATCCCGGTTTTATCAACTCGACTAAATCAATCATTTGCTGATCGAGCGGGTGCATTGAGTTTGCGAGGCATGGTTAGTGAAAAGAGAACTGTGGCAGATAATGAACTCGCTTGGGGTGTTGGACTTGGAGCAAAATACGATATTTCTGCAAAAACCACACTTAAAGCAGATTATTATCATGTTAAAGGTGATTCCAGTTTAGTGTCATGGACGAACCAAGGCTTTGCTATAGATGCCAATAAAAATATCATGGCGCTGAATCAATTTGACTCAATCACTGTGGGGGTGACGCAACAGTTTAACTCACAATGGCGAGGAACATTGGGATATGGCTATATGAAAGCGGATGAAAATCAGGATTATATTCGATATTTGAGTGATCCGACTAAAGCCAATAAAACACTTTGGCAAGCTTGGGCCAATGTATTTTATAGCCCGAAAAAGCCGTTAAGTTTTGGTCTGGAATATGTTTATGGTGAGCGTAAAGCCTTTGTTGCAGCGCCTAATGGACAGGATACAGGTGAGGACAATCGTTTTAATGCGGTTGCGATGTATAATTTTTGATAAATACTTCTATTAGTCTTCTTACGAAAGTAGGCTTTTAGAGGATATTAAAATGAGGTGAAGTCTTTAAAAAAAATATCAAACTTATACCATTCTATAAACGTTAATTCATATGGTGATAAAGTTTGTACGGCCATACCTTGCATTTAAAGTTTAAATATATTTGCGTAGGCGATGCCTCCCTTTTCAGGGATGAAAAGGGACAAAAATCCTCTGTTGGGTGAGAGGTACGTCCTGTACCCCCACCCAACGGCGACATCCATGTCGCCTCACGATAGAATGACCATGTATGGTTCAATAATGTATAAAGCTGTTTAATTTATATGATGATCAATTTATGGATTGATGTTAAATATTCATTTTAACTAACACAAAATTTTATTAAATAATGACTTTAAAAGCATTTTTTAAAAATAACATGAGTAATTTGGTGAAAAACCTCTTTTAATTTGATTTAAACGAGGTTTTTATATTGTTCGTTATTCGTTTAAATTAAGCGGATTCTTTTAAAAATAAACGGATTGCTTGGCTAAATTTCACGGGTTCTGTAATAAGCGGCGTATGCCCTGAACGTTTAAAAATAATATTTTTCGCATTGGCTAAACTGTCAGAAATTTGCATTTGACCTTCAGCAGGATAGAGTGATGACTTTTCCCCAATAAAGAATGTAGTCGGACATTCCAATTGTGAAATTGCCTGACGATAATCTTCATCATGGTTGAGATAATTATCGATATACCAAGTTAAATAATCCATTCGACGAATAGGCAATAAATGTTTTTGTAATTGTGGATGTTTAAGCGCCAAATTAAACATAAATGGGCTTAATTTATTACTGCCTTGAATTTTAATAAAATTTAACCAAATTTGAATCAGTTCAGTTCGTGGCTCAATCGGTAATTCATCAACAAAACGATAGTTTGAATATTGATGTAAAAAATCAGAGAAGTCTTTTAGCAATCTTTTAATTTTAAAATACTTTTTCCCAAATAAACCAAATTCCCATGTTTCATCCGTTGGGATTTTAGGGGTTTGATCAATGTGTAGATAAGCTTTGAGTTTTTCAGCCAAATTGCCATATTGCATCCCATGCATGGCAGTGGTTGCTCCCATGGAATAACCCATAAGGATAAAATGATCTAAATTTAACTGCTCAATTAAGCTTTCAAGATCACGCCAATGGTTGCTAATCGCATCGATTTCTTGAGGGATCTTACAGGTTCTAGAGCCACCAAAGCCACGCCAATCTGGGATATAAAATTTATAATGTTTGATATTAGGCAGTAAAAAGGGAAGCCATTGCCAACTATGCATACCTAAACCAGACAGGACCAGTACAGGTTCACCCTGACCAATTTCACGGACAAATAATTTTTCACCATCTGGCATTGTATAGTGTGGCATGCAGTTTCCTATGAATTCTCTTTATTCTCAAACGCTTTAAGCTGTGGAATGACTTGGTCGAGCCAATTGATCCAGCCCATTTCTAAGTCTATACCCAATTGTAAAATCATTTTGTGAATATATAAAGTTCGATCCAGTTGCTCGATTTGTTCAAAATCTTTGGAAAAAATCTGGCGGTATAGTTTTAAATTTTCACGATGTAATTCTAAATGACGCTCAAGTTCAGGTAAAACAGTATTTCCACCAAATTGTGCTTCTGCCCGTAAGCGAACCATAATTTCTTCACGAAGCTGGGCAGGCTGGCCTTGTTTGACCATCCAGTCTGCCAGTTCGACCCGTCCAAGTTGCTCAACTTGATAAGTTTTTTTACGGCCATGATCAGACTGATCTTCAAGGGTGGAAATCCAGCCTTTCTTTTGCATGCCGTTAAGTTCACGGTAGATTTGTTGATGCGTTGCATTCCAGAAGAATCCCATAGATCGGTCAAAGCGTCGCGCCAATTCAAAACCTGTACTTGGCTTCTCTATCAGACTGGTCAATAAAACATGGGCTAATGACATTGTGTAATATCACATCAACAAAATGAATATAAAGTCATTATGCAACATGTTGCATAAAAATCAAATCTCGATTATAAATACTCACACTATGCAACTTGTTGCATTAAACAGATATGAAGTGTCATTTAACAGATTGATAGCTAGCGAGAGCACGCCAAGGGAGTTCACATGTCTAATTATCCGCATTTACTTGCGCCTTTAGATTTAGGCTTTACCACATTAAAAAACCGTGTATTGATGGGTTCAATGCATGTTGGACTAGAAGAAGTCCAAGGTGGATATGAACGTATGGCTGCATTTTATGCAGAACGTGCAGCAGGTGGTGTTGGTTTAATTGTGACGGGTGGTATCTCGCCCAATGATCATGGGGTAACATTCTTTGGTGGTTCAAAACTGGATCATTTAGAAGAAGCAGAAAAACATAAGGTCATTACCAAAGCTGTGCATGATGCTGGCGGTAAAATAGCACTGCAAATTTTACATACAGGTCGTTACTCATATCAGCCTGAAAATGTTGCACCATCTGCGATACAAGCGCCAATCAATCCAACTAAACCGCATGCTTTAACTTCAGCAGAAGTTCATCAAACCATTGCAGACTTTGCCAATTGTGCAAAATTGTCACAAATCGCAGGTTATGATGGTGTGGAAATCATGGGATCAGAAGGTTATCTGATCAATGAGTTTATTGCTGCACGTACCAATCACCGTGATGATGAATGGGGCGGAAGTTATGAAAATCGTATCCGTTTCCCGATTGAAATTGTCAGAAGAACACGTCAGGAAGTCGGCGAAAACTTCATCATTATCTATCGTTTATCTATGCTGGATTTGGTTGAGGGTGGTTCTACACTTGAAGAAGTGATTCAACTTGCGAAAGAAATTGAAAAAGCTGGTGCAACCATTATCAATACTGGAATTGGTTGGCACGAAGCACGTATTCCAACCATTGCTACCAAAGTACCGCGTGCCGCATTTACTTGGGTGACCAAAAAATTAAAAGGTTCGGTCAAAGTTCCTTTAGTGACCTCAAACCGTATCAATACACCTGAAATGGCTGAGCATGTCTTGGCTCAAGGCGATGCCGATATTATTTCGATGGCGCGCCCAATGCTTGCAGATTCGCATTTTGTATTGAAAGCTGAACAAGGCCGTGCTGATGAAATCAATACCTGTATCGGTTGTAACCAAGCTTGCTTAGATCATATTTTTTCAATGAAAATTGCAACGTGCTTGGTCAATCCACGTGCATGCTATGAAACTGAACTTATTTTCAAAGAATCGCCAGTTGCTAAAAATATTGCTGTGATTGGGGCAGGTCCAGCGGGACTTAGTTTTGCAACATATGCAGCTGATCGCGGACACAAAGTCACAATCTTTGAAGCATCTAATCAGATTGGTGGTCAGTTTAATATTGCAAAAACCATTCCTGGCAAAGAAGAGTTCTATGAAACTTTACGTTATTTTAAACGTAAAATTGAATTACAACCGAATATCAAACTGGTACTTAACCATACTGCAAGCTATGAAGAGTTAGCGACAGGTGACTTTGATGATGTTGTGGTGGCTACAGGTGTAACACCTCGGCATTTAAATATTGAAGGTATCGATCATCCAAAAGTTTTGTCATATATCGAGGTTTTACGTGAGCGTAAACCTGTCGGTAAGAAAGTAGCAATTATTGGTGCAGGCGGTATTGGTTTTGATACTGCTGAATATCTTTCCCATGAAGGCGAGAGTGGCAGCTTAAATCCACAAAAATTCTATGATGAATGGGGAATTGATACATCCTATGAACATGTGGGTGGCTTGAAACAACCTGAGATCGAACAATCTCCTCGTGAAATCTACTTACTGCAACGTAAAGCCAAATCTGTTGGTGCTGGTTTAGGCAAAACAACAGGTTGGATTCATCGTACAGGTTTAAAACATCGTCATGTCAATATGATTCCTGGCGCAAGTTACGACAAGATTGATGATCAGGGCTTACATATTACGGTTGGCGACAAAACCATGATTTTAGATGTCGACAATGTGGTGATTTGTGCAGGTCAAGAACCCTATACAGCAATGTTTGATCAACTCCAAGCTGATGGAAAATCTGTACATTTGATTGGTGGTGCGAAAGAAGCGGGCGAGTTAGATGCGAAGCGTGCAATTCGCCAAGGTGCTGAATTAGCAGCTGTGATTTAAAAGGATTAACGCTGTTTGAACTCCTTCTCTTTAAGCCATGTGTAGTGCGAAGCATGCTGCGAGAGAAGGGATTTTATGAATGATCTTTAAAAATGATGGACATGAATTCAAAGTATTTCAAATCAAAGGGATATAAAAATGAGCTATACAAATACAAAACCTGCAATCCAAAAATGGCACAACATGCTGGAAAGTCGAGACATGAGTCTTTTAAATGAATTACTGGCAGATGATGTGGTTTTTCGTTCACCTGTGGCTTATAACCCCTATGAAGGTAAGCAAGTGGTCTTTTTCATTTTAAGTAACGTGATTCAAATTTTTGAAAACTTTACTTACCATCGAGAATTTTTTACAGAAGATGAGCAAAGTGTAGTTTTAGAATTTTCTGCCAATGTTGGTGAAAAAAAATTAAAAGGCATTGATATGATTCGTTTTAATGAACAGGGTCAAATTGTTGATTTTGAAGTGATGATTCGACCAAAAAGTGGTTTGGAAGCATTGGCAGCTCAAATGGGGCAACGTATGGCCAGCTTTATACCTAAAGCCTAATTACGTATATACTGCAATAAATAAAATTAAGCGTGAAAAATTTCTTAATTTTTAAAATGATGATGAGTGATAAAAGAGTTGAGGTGGAAAATGTCTGTATTACATAAGTTTACTGAGATTAGCCAAGATTTATTGGATCAAGTGACAGGTGCTGAATTACCAAAGCTTTATTTTAATCAGCAAGGGAAAATGTCTGAGATTATCAAGAAACTGCCTCAACTACAGGATAAATATCGTCCTACACCATGGCTCAGCAATACCCATGCTCACCTGTTATATTTTGATTTAATTAAGAAAAAATCCGTTAAGCTGGACTATGATCGAATTGATCAGCTGACCATGCAAGATGGCGGTGTTACGGCAATTGCTTGGTATGGCTACGATTTACCACAAGAAACCCCAACTATCGTGATTATGCATACGATTACAGGCACACCTGACAGTATGCGTGAATTGGTCAAAGATCTCCATGAATATACGGGATGGCGTATTGCATTATGTTTGCGCCGTGGGCATGCGGGCTTACCTATGCCTGTTCCTTTAATGTCGATTTTTGGTTCAACTTCTGATTTAAAAGAGCAATTGGCTTCGATTCAAGACACATTTCCACAATCTGATCTTTATGCAGTAGGTTCTTCCGCTGGTACAGGCCTACTTGTGCGTTATCTTGGTGAACAAGGCCTAGATACACCTTTTAAAGCTGCTTTTGCCATGTGCCCTGGTTATGATACTGAGCTTGGATTTCAAAATGTCCATCCTTTCTACACCAAAGTCATGACCAAAAAATTGTTTAAGGCATTTATTAAGCCCTATGAGCAAACATGGACACCATTACATTCTGTACAAAATGTTCTACAAACGAAAACCCTACAAGAGTTTCAGACTGAATATTTTGAAATGGCTGGTTTTTCAGATTATGAAAGCTATTCAAAAGCCACCAATCCAATTTATGTATTTGAAAATGTTAAAATTCCATTAATGATTCTAAACTCAGAAGATGATCCTGTATGTTCAATCAAGAATTTAGAGCCGTTTAAAGAAACCATTCAAAATATGGATAATGTTGTGGTGGTGACAACCAAAAAGGGCAGTCATTGTGGTTTTTATGAAGGACTCAATACCAAATCGTGGGCTTCTCGTTTAATGGCTGATTTTTTAAGACAGTATTCATGATGATACGCAGTATCAATAAATATTTATTTAAGTTAAAAATTGACAGATCAAACTATTATCATTTGATTTGTCAGTTTTAATTGCGCAACTGGGTGTTTTATTGATCCTAAGTTGCTAGGTTAAGATAAATATTAGACTTCTTTCATAAGTCCATTTTAAAACACAGATCAACATAAAAATTCCCCTCATCCTAGCCTTCGTCCAGTGGGAGAAAGCACTTTCAATATCGATAGATTCACTCTACATGATCATTTTTTGAAGAAAGAAAGATCTTTATTTAAAATAAAGGCTTATTTAAGCGCTAAATAATTCCAAACAAAATTTATCTTTTGCGAGTAAATAATATTGCTACGAACGATATAAATATCTTGAAAGAAACTATAACCATCAAGTATTTTTAATTTATTTTCATTTATTTCTTCTTCAATCAGTAAGCGAGGTAGCCAAGCTACACCTAAGCCTTGTAAAGCCAAGGCTTTTAAGTCACTGGCATTATCCGTTTCATATAACGTTCGGTAATTGAGTTTACTTTCTATAATTTTATCTACGCATTTTCTCAGATAGGCTTGTTTACTATAGGCTAAAAGAGGGAATGTTTGATTGAGTTGGTAATTAGGTAATCCATTTTTACTGGCTGTAACAGGTACAATTTGCATATTTACAATTTTATGATAGGTAAAAAGTGTGAGATCCAATTGTTGTAAAGTGAGTTGATCACAATAACAAATGAGAAAATCACAAGAACCTTCTTTTAATAAATGTATGCCTTGTTGCAGATTTGCAGCAATAATTTCCAACTTTAGATCATTATAGTCTGAGTATAGTTTTTGAATAAATTTTGGAAAAAACTGCGTGATGAGTGAGTGTGATACTGCAAATTTAATTGAGAGTTCATTATCTTTAATGTTTTTTTCTAAATATTTTATTGTTGTATCCATTTGGTTCTGAATATTTTTTGCTGTAGAAAGCAAGACTTGACCAGCATCTGTAAAATCAATGTTTTTACTATAACGCTTTAAAATTTGAAACCCTAACGACTCTTCAATATTTTGTATTCTGCGTGTAAAAGCCGATTGAGTGATATGACGTATCGCTGCAGCTTTAGAAATGGATTTTTCTTGGTCTAATGCAAGAAGATCCTCTATCCACCGAATTTCAAGCGTCATGTTCAATCACCAATCAATATTTAACTCAAGCAAAGTATAACAAGTGATATGCAAAAAATGCATACAGATATATTTTTTTACATTGGTCAAGTTTAGATTGTTTCACCTAAGATGAATTGATTATCTTCGTAGAGTTACATTGCAAATGAACATTGAAATTAAAACGAGAACTGAGAAAGATTTATTGGGAATGAAAGAAGTCCCATTTCATTGCTATTACGGTGTACAAACATTAAGAGCGGTTGAGAACTTTAACCTAAGCGCCCATAAATTAAGTCATTTTCCTATTTTTATTCAAGCGCTTGCTATGGTGAAGTCAGCTTGTGTAGAGGCTAATTTTAAATTAAATAAAATTGAAGAAAATAAATATAAAGCGATTCAACATTCATGTCAGCAATTAATAAATGGTTCATACCATAATCAATTCCCTATTGATATGATTCAGGGTGGGGCAGGAACTTCTACAAATATGAATGCAAATGAAGTTATTGCAAACATTGGATTAGAATTTCTTGGTCATGCAAAAGGCGAATATCAATATCTACATCCCAATAACGATGTAAATATGTCTCAATCGACCAATGATGTATATCCAAGTGCAATAAAAATAGGTCTATTATTTGCATTGGATCATCTCAATGTTCCGTTTAAAAAACTAATTGAAAGCCTAGGTCGCAAAGCTGAAGAGTTCTCTGATATCTTGAAAATGGGACGTACTCAGTTACAAGATGCGGTACCGATGACATTAGGGCAAGAATTTAGTGCTTTTGCGCATACCTTACAAAATGATTTGCAAACGTTAAATCATATTATGCCAGATTCACTCAGTGTGATTAATTTAGGTGGGACAGCAATCGGTACGGGGATTAATACCGAGGTTGAGTATCGCTTAAATGCCATTCAAGCTTTATCAGAAATCACGGGTAAAAACATTTCAAGCTCACCTGATTTGATTGAAGCGACTACAGATATGGGCGACTTTGTACTTTTATCGAGTTTGCTCAAACGTACTGCAACCAAGTTGTCTAAAATCTCTAATGATTTACGTTTGTTATCGAGTGGACCGCGCACTGGTATAGGTGAGATACAATTGGAACCGCGCCAGCCCGGTAGTTCAATCATGCCAGGAAAAGTAAATCCAGTAATTCCTGAAGCGATGAATTTGGCGTGCTATCAAATTATTGCAAATGATTTAGCAATTACTTTGGCTGCAGAAGGTGGTCAACTACAATTAAATGCGTTTGAACCATTAATTGCACTTAAACTATTTGAATCTATTGAGTTATTAGGCAAAGCGATGCAAATGCTGAATGAAAAATGCATCCAAAATATCCGTGCCAATGCGGCGCATTGTCAGCATTTAGTGGATAACTCAATTGGTATCATTACGGTGTTAAACCCATATTTAGGTTATGAAACCACTACACGAATTGCAAAGATGGCAAATGAATCTGGGGAGAGTGTTTTGGCTTTGATTAAAGCAGAGGGATTACTTTCAGATGAAATTTTAGCAGATGTTCTTGCTGTTCATAATCTGGTTCAGCCAAAACAACATGCGGCTTAGTTTTTAAAAGCTAAAGGTACAATTAAACTCATTCATGACTTATATAAGAAATTAAGTTTCATATGGCATATGCAACTGAATACTTATACGGAGTTATAAAAAAAGGGAAATTATCATTTCCCTTTTTTTTAGCAATGCAAAATCTTAGTTTTTCAAAGCTGGTGTAGCAGCAGCGATGGCAGCGGCAACAGCATCATCTTCAGATTGTGCTGAACCAGAGCTTGCTTTTGGTGCTGGTGTTTTGGTTTGTGCAGTTTCAGTTTTTACTGACTCTGCTTTTGCAGGCTTCGCCTCAG
Source organism: Acinetobacter sp. GW821-FHT01E09 (assembly GCF_059422385.1). Taxonomy (NCBI): domain Bacteria; kingdom Pseudomonadati; phylum Pseudomonadota; class Gammaproteobacteria; order Moraxellales; family Moraxellaceae; genus Acinetobacter; species Acinetobacter sp. GW821-FHT01E09. The sequence continues at coordinate 2,476,349 of NZ_JBWKWU010000001.1, read as the reverse complement.
TTGCAGCAGGTTTACTTTCCGCTTGTGCACTTGGCATAGTTGCATGGGCTTCATGCGTTGTTTCACGGCGAATTTCAGTGCTTGTATTTACTGTTTCTGTGCGTTCAACTTCTACATGCGCCGGAATTTCGACTTGTTGTGCATTATTCTGCTCAACGCTTGGTAAGCTTTCAAACTGTGTAGGTTCAGAAGTCGCAGGTTGAGCAGTTTCAACTTTCTCTGGCTCAGCTTCTTTAGGCTCTTCTTTTTTTACACAAGCAGATACCAAAAGCGCTGTCGCAATTGCACCACAAATTAAAAATTTCTTATTCATAATGACTCAAAACAAAACGTATTAAAGAGATGTTACTTAGTATAACAGCAAAATGATATTTAAAAATCACCTTATCAAGTGCTAATTTTTTATTGGAAATGCTGATAGAATAGCCAATTGTTTATTGTTCTATGAATTGATGTGAATTGACTTTGCTTTCTTGGTACAAGGTAAAGTAAAATCGCACAACATTGTAGGCCAATTTAGGCTCCATTGTACGAGAAACTTAATGACCCATTTTATATTCGTAACTGGTGGTGTTGTATCATCACTAGGTAAAGGTATTTCAGCTGCTTCAGTTGCTGCACTTTTAGAAGCCCGTGGTTTAAAAGTAACCATGGTCAAAATGGATCCATACATTAATGTCGATCCTGGGACTATGAGCCCATTCCAGCACGGTGAAGTATTTGTCACAGAAGATGGTGCTGAAACTGACTTAGATTTGGGTTATTACGAGCGTTTCTTACGTCGTGCCAAAATGACCAAATTAAATAACTTTACATCAGGTCGTGTTTATCAAGACGTTTTAAATAAAGAACGTCGTGGTGATTACCTCGGCGGTACAGTACAAGTTATTCCACATATTACGGATAATATTAAAGAACGTGTTCTTCGCGCTGGCGAAGGTTATGACGTTGCCATTGTGGAAATCGGTGGCACAGTAGGTGACATTGAATCTCTCCCATTCATGGAATCTGTACGTCAGTTGATGGTTGAACTTGGTCATAAACGTACCATGTTGATGCATTTGACTTTATTACCTTATATCAAGTCTGCTGCTGAACTTAAAACCAAACCAACTCAACATTCTGTTAAAGAATTATTGTCGATTGGTATTCAACCAGACATTCTGATTTGTCGTACTGAACATGATGTTGACGCAGATACCACCCGTAAAATTGCACTCTTTACAAACGTTGAAGCGCGTGCTGTTGTGGTGTGTAAAGATGCACGTTCAATTTATCAAATCCCACGTACATTCTATGAACAAAATGTTGATGATTTAATCTGTGAACGTTTTGGTTATGACAGCTTGCCTGAAGCCGATCTTTCGGATTGGGATCATGTGGTTGAAGCATTATTGAATCCAGAGTACACAGTTCGTGTAGCGATGGTGGGTAAATATGTTGAATTGCCAGATGCATATAAGTCTGTCAATGAAGCACTTTTACACGCGGGTATTCAAAATCGTGTCAAAGTTCAAATTGACTATATCAATGCTGAAGAGCTTGAAAGCCAAAATCCTGCTGAAGTATTAAAAGGTATTGATGCAATCTTGGTTCCTGGCGGTTTTGGTGAACGTGGCACTGAAGGCAAAATGCAGGCGATTCAATATGCTCGTGAAAACAAAGTACCTTTCTTGGGTATTTGTTTAGGTATGCAATTGGCCGTGATTGAATTTGCTCGTCATGTTGCTGCTATGCCAGAAGCGACTTCTACAGAGTTTAATCGTTCAACAAAATTCCCATTGATTGGTTTAATTACTGAATGGTTAGATGAACGTGGTGAAATCCAGCATCGTAGTACTGAGTCAAACCTTGGTGGCACAATGCGTTTAGGTGCACAAAAATCAGAATTGGTTGAAGGCACTAAAACACGTGAAGTTTACGGCAAAGCTGAAATTACGGAACGTCATCGTCACCGTTATGAAATGAATGATCGCTTTATTCCTGCAATTGAACAGGCAGGTATGAAAATTTCAGGTTATTCGACAGCGCAGCATCTTGTTGAAACTGTAGAAATTCCTGAACATCCTTGGTTTATTGCTGTACAATTCCACCCGGAATTTACAAGTTCACCACGTGATGGACATCCATTATTTGCTAGTTTTATCGATGCCGCTAAAAAGCAGCACCAAAACAGCAAGTAAGTATGTAAGAACTTAAACTAGGAAGTTTAAATGTCACAATTAAAACCACAAGAAATTGTACGTTTAGGCGATATACAAATGGCAAATCACTTGCCATTTGTATTATTCGGCGGCATGAACGTACTTGAGTCGAAAGACTTGGCTTTTGAAATTGCAGAAACGTATGTCGATATCTGTACTCGTTTAGAGATACCGTATGTATTTAAAGCCAGTTTTGATAAAGCCAATCGTTCAAGCTTACATTCGTTCCGTGGCCCCGGTTTGGAAAAAGGCATCGAATGGTTAGGCGACATTAAAAAGCATTTTAATGTTCCGATTATTACCGATGTTCATGAACCTCACCAAGCTGCAGCTGTCGCTGAAGTTGCTGACATTATCCAGCTTCCTGCATTTCTCAGTCGTCAGACTGATTTGGTTGAAGCAATGGCGAAAACTCAAGCCATTATCAACATCAAAAAAGCACAATTCCTTTCTCCTCGTGAAATGAGCCACATTCTAAACAAATGTTTAGAAGCGGGTAATAACAAGCTCATTTTGTGTGAACGTGGTACGTCATTTGGCTATAACAACTTAGTTGTTGATATGTTGGGTTTCGACATCATGAAAGAAATGAATGTGCCAGTATTTTTTGATGTCACGCATGCATTGCAAACCCCAGGCGGTCGTGCTGATTCAGCAGGTGGTCGTCGTGCGCAAATCACGACCTTAGCACGTGCGGGTATGGCAACAGGGCTTGCAGGTTTATTTTTAGAAAGTCATCCAGACCCTGAAAATGCAAAATGTGATGGTCCTTGTGCATTACGTATGTCACAGCTTGAGCCATTTTTAGCACAGTTAAAAGAATTGGATACCTTAGTTAAAGGTTTCAAAAAGTTAGATACACATTGATGCGCTTAGAAAGCATCTTATTTTTAATCAACTGAGGAATTATTCATGAGCCAAATCGTTGACATTCGTGCACGTGAAATTTTGGACTCTCGTGGTAACCCAACCATCGAAGCAGACGTAATCCTAGACTCTGGCGTTGTTGGCCGTGCATGTGCACCATCTGGTGCTTCAACTGGTTCTCGTGAAGCTTTAGAACTTCGTGACGGTGATCAATCACGTTACTTAGGTAAAGGTGTTCGCACTGCAGTTCAAAACGTAAATGGTCAAATCAAAGACTTATTAAAAGGTCAAAACGTATTTGAACAAAAAGCGCTTGATGACAAAATGATTGCGCTTGATGGCACTGAAAACAAAGAAAAATTAGGTGCAAATGCAACATTGGCTGTATCTTTGGCGGCTGCACGTGCGGCTGCTGTTGAGAAGAAAACTGAATTGTTCCAATACATTGCAGATCTTCGTGGTCAAACAACTTTGTCTATGCCTGTTCCAATGATGAACATCTTGAACGGTGGCGCACATGCAGACAACACTGTTGATATTCAAGAATTCATGATTGAGCCTGTAGGTTTCACATCTTTTGCTGAATCTTTACGTGCTGGTGCTGAAATTTTCCATGCTTTGAAATCTGTATTGAAAAAGCAAGGTTTAAATACAGCAGTTGGTGATGAAGGTGGTTTTGCACCTAACTTACGTTCAAATGAAGAAGCAATTACTGTTATTCTTTCTGCAATTGAAACAACTGGTTATAAAGCAGGTTCTGATATTATGCTTGCGCTTGATTGTGCATCTTCAGAATTCTACAAAAATGGTCAATATATTCTTGCAGGTGAAGGCAACAAAGCATTCACAAGCAACCAATTTGCTGACTATCTTGCTGGCCTTGTTAAACAATATCCAATTATCTCAATTGAAGATGGTTTAGATGAGTCTGACTGGGAAGGTTGGAGCTATTTAACTTCTATCCTTGGTGATAAAATCCAATTGGTTGGTGACGATTTGTTCGTTACAAACCCTAAGATTTTACAACGTGGTATTGATGAGAAAGTAGGTAACTCTATCTTAATCAAATACAACCAAATCGGTACTTTGTCTGAAACTTTAGATGCAATCTATCTTGCTAAAGCCAATGGTTATAGCACTGTGATTTCACACCGTTCTGGTGAAACTGAAGATTCTACAATTGCAGATCTTGCAGTGGGTACAGCAGCGGGTCAAATCAAGACTGGTTCACTTTGCCGTTCTGACCGTGTTGCAAAATATAACCAGTTGCTTCGTATTGAAGAATTGACTCATGCTGCTTATCGCGGTAAAGCTGAGTTTAAAGGTTTAAATTAATATCTTTTATTGATTTAAATTAAAAAAAAGCCATTCTTTTATTTGATATAGGGAATGGCTTTTTTATACGCTAAAAAATAATCATGAATAGTCTGTTTTAAGAGAAATTTAATATCATGTAATTGATTGATAATAAAATTTAAGGTAAGAATTTAATTCACTTAGTTTATTGAAAAAGAAAATTTATAATAAATAATATCGCGATATGTGAGTTTTTAGCATAAAGATAATTTTTAGATGTTTAATTACAAAGTAGATTATTGATCACCCACTTATTTTTTATAAAGATAGAAAACTTATTTTGTTCTAGTTTTGCAGTTTTCGCATAGTTTAGTGTTCTTCATACAAAATATTTGATGTATATTAGCATCTTAATTTAATGCTGTTACTCAAGACGCAAATCCATGTTAGAAGTCTTTAAAACAACTTCAAGTAAAGTGATTGCAGTACTCGCGATTTTAATCGTTGTGGTATTACAATATCGCTTTTGGTTCGGTGAGGGTGGTCATTTCCCTCATCAAGCTTTACTACAGCAAATTGAACAGCAAGCTGAAGTCAATGCTGAGTTAAAAGAACGCAACCGAATTCTTGCTGCTGAAGTGTATGATTTAAAAAATGGTGCTGAAGCCATAGAAGAACATGCACGTTTAGACCTTGGTCTAGTCAAGCCACATGAAACTTTTGTACAGATGAGTACCATCAGTACCCATTACAAACCTATTTATACCGATCCAAGTGTAGATTTAAGAACCAATGAAGATGACAACGAACCTGCGCCAGAACAACCGTAAAATTTGGGCAATTGTTCCTGCGGCTGGCTCAGGGCGTCGTTTTTCAAAAACCGAACTTAAACAATACCAAGTCATCCAAAATCAAACAGTGTTAGCGCATACCATAGCGCGTCTAAACGATTTACCGCTTGCGGGTTATGTACTGGCTGTTGGTGAGCAAGACCACTATGCGCAAACATTGCCATTAAAAAATAAACATTTGAGTCATTTTTGTTTGGGTGGTGCAGAGCGTGTTGATTCGGTTTTAAATGCGTTGCGTTATTTAGAACAATTTGCACAAGCCGATGATTTGGTTTTTGTACATGATGCTGCTCGTCCTTGTGTGACACAGCAATGTCTTGAAAACTTAGTCGATACCGCAATAAACCTGAACAGCAGTGCGATTCTTGCAATTCCTGTAAGAGATACTTTGAAGTGTGTTAAAAATCAGCAAGATATCAATAAAACAGTCAGTCGTGATCAATTGTGGCAAGCACAAACACCACAAATTTCTACCTTTTCAAAGCTTAAAACAGCAATCGAAACAGCTTTAGTGAATAATATTGTCATTACAGACGAGGCGAGTGCATTGGAATATATCAATGAACCTGTCAAAGTGGTCATGGGGCGTTCTGATAATATTAAAATTACCTATCCAGACGATTTGGAGTTAGCCAAGTTAATTTTGCAATCGCAGCAATAAAACAACGAAAATAAAAATAATTATGCATTGATTGATTTTCTCAACCGCTATTTATCTCTATAATTTGACCAGATTAAACTAGGTTTAAGATTTGTATTCATGACACCATCGCCACAGTATAAGTTTTTACGTCAATCAGTCAGAGATGGTTTAAGTATTAATCAAAAAGTTTCAAGGTGGGACAAACTACACCTTGATCCTTGGTTATTGGGCTTTTTAATTATCAATGCGATTTTGGGTTTATTGATGGTCTATAGCGCATCTTCTGAAGATATGTCTATGGTCATTCGACAAGCCGTGAGTTTCGGTGTTGGTTTTGTTTTACTTTTTATTTGCGCACAAATTCCACCAAAAGTATATCAAGCGATTAGTCCTTGGTTTTATTTGTTTGCAATTTTGTTGTTGATTCTGGTTTTATTGGTCGGTGATGTTCGATTAGGCGCAAAGCGCTGGCTGACTATTCCAGGGATTGGCAGTATGCAACCCAGCGAATTTATGAAGTTTGCCATGCCATTGATGATGGCATGGTATTTTGCACGTAACCCGTTGCCGCCTAAGTTTAAACACATTGTAATTGCTTTGATCATCATGATGGTGCCTTTCGTATTGGCGTTGTTACAGCCTGATTTAGCAATTGGTATCGTGATTGGTGGCGTGTTTGCTTTGTTTTTAAGTGGCATGTCGTGGACTCTAATTATTGGGACCTTAGCGGCATTGGCACTGGCTTTTCCTTTAATTTGGACTTTTGTATTACAAGCTTATCAAAAGAAAAGGATTATGACCTTATTTGACCCTGAGTCAGATGCGCTTGGGGCAGGATGGAACATTATCCAATCTAAAATTGCGATTGGTTCAGGCGGAATGACTGGGCGTGGATTCTTAGAAGGAACACAGTCTCAGCTGGGTTATTTACCTGAGCATCATACTGATTTTATTATGTCGACCTATGCAGAAGAATTTGGCTTTATTGGGGTGTTCTTCTTATTTGCACTTTATACTGCAATGATTTTTAGATGTATGATCATTAGCTTAAGCAGCTTCCATAACTATGGTCGCTTATTGGCAGGTACGATTGGTTTGTCTTTGTTTTTCTATGTATTTGTAAACTCGGGTATGGTCAGTGGGATTTTACCTGTAACTGGCGATCCATTACCGCTGATGAGTTATGGTGGATCAGCCGTAATTGCATTGTTAGCGAGTTTTGGTATTGTTATGTCTATCCATACGCATAAATAAAATCTTTGCAATTTAGAGTTTCTCAATCTAAAGCTATTCCTTCTCTTTTTTAAGAGAAGGATGCTATCAAACATAAATAAAAATATTTTTCTTAAAATTAAATCGCTTATATAGTCAACCTATCAAAAACGCAGATACAAAAATACAATTTCTCCTCATTAATAAAGATCTTTCATAAATCAAAATATGATCCTGTGGAGTGAATTATATTGGTATTGAAAGTTTCTTCTCCCTGTGGGAGAAGGCTAGGATGAGGGAGCTTTAGTTTCAAAAAACATAAGCTTTATTTATCATCAGTGACTTGATAGAAATCACTTTTATGAATAACTAGGTGGTTTGACTATAGCTTACTGATAGTTTAAAAATCATGTGATATTGTGAATGATTCATCTATTTAAAGTTGAATAAAAGCTGACATTTCAACATCAAATCGGTATTGCTAAATCTGTTCTAAGTGCTAAATTAAAATAGTCATATAAATTATTTCTCTAACTACATCATTTTTATTATAAGACGATTAATTCGTATAAGGTTCGGTTCAGTATGCATATCATCATCATGGGGGCAGGTGTTATTGGTACAACATCCGCCTACTATCTAAAACAAGCAGGTCATGAAGTCACTGTGATTGATCGGCAACCCAATGTGGCTTTAGAAACCAGTTTTGCCAATGCTGGGCAGATTTCTCCGGGTTATGCATCACCTTGGGCTGCGCCAGGTATCCCACTAAAAGCATTTAAATGGATGTTTCAACCACATTCACCACTGGCGATTAAGCTAACAGGCGATATGCATCAGTATCAGTGGATGGTGCGTATGTTGGCTGAATGTAATATCAATCGCTACCAGATCAATAAAGAGCGAATGGTACGAATTTCTGAATATAGTCGTGACTGTCTGGATGAGTTACGTGCAGAGACCAAGATTCATTTTGATGAGCGTCAACTAGGCACATTACAACTGTTTCGTAAACAACATCAATTGGATGTGGCAGGCAAAGATACCGAAGTTTTAAAACATGAAGGTGTACCATTTGAGTTATTGGATAAAGCTGGGGTTATCAAGGCTGAACCTGCTTTAGCCCATGCAACAGTTGATTTTGTTGGTGGTTTGCGTTTACCCAATGATCAGACAGGCGATTGCCAAAAATTTACAACGGAGTTGGCAGAACTTGCTGCCAAGCAAGGAGTCAATTTTTTATTTAATACGGTAATCGAATCAATCGAAAAAGATGCTGAACGGATTACCGCGATTCACTTGAAAGATGGTAGCAAAATCAAGGGAGATGCTTATGTCATGGCATTGGGCAGTTATAGTCATGAGATGCTCAAACAATTAGAGATAGATGCACCTGTATACCCTTTAAAAGGCTATTCGATCACCACCAAAATTGTTGATCCGGCACTTTCACCGGTTTCTACAATCTTAGATGAGTCTTATAAAATTGCCTTAACCCGTTTTGATGATCGAATTCGTGTAGGCGGGATGGCTGAAATTAATGGTTTTGATCGCTCTTTAAAATCTAGCCGTGAAGACACTTTGCTTATGGTTTTACAACAATTATTTCCAAATGCAAGTGACATATCAGATGCACATTTCTGGACGGGTTTAAGACCAGCCACGCCTGATGGAACCCCGATTGTTGGTAAAACAAGGTATCAAAACCTATATACCAATACAGGGCATGGAACTTTAGGTTGGACCATGTCATGTGGTTCAGCAAAATTATTATCCGATATTATTTCTGGAACCACCCCACAAATTGAATATGATGATTTGAATGTGTTCCGATATGACTCAGTGAATCACTAAGACGATTGTTAAGGCGATATGAATCAAAATCACCAAGTCGCAGAACAGGAAATTTCATTTTCCAATGTGCATTTTTGGCATTGGTTTCTGCTTTTACTTCGTGGTTTTGATGAAGAAAAAGAGCTGAATTTAGATGAGGCGATTCAGGAAGCGGTTGGCTTAGACCCATATAACAAAGAATTAGCCACGTGGTATCAATCATTTCTACTCAGTGAAAATAATAGCATTCGAAATTACCAATTTTCTATTAGTGCGGATATTCGGGTAGATATCCAGTTTGCTCAAGAACAGATCAATTATTATCTAAATGATCTATACATAGGCAATCTGGGTGGGCACTTTGAAGCATGGTTTTTTACGCTAGAAGAGTTTTTGAGTTTTCAATTGAATGATCAGCATTTCTTATTATTTTTAACGATGCTGGGTGTTGAACCTCAACAGACTTTAGAGGCTAAAATTCAAATATCAAAAAGATTAAATAACATTCCGTCATTTCAAGGGCAACAAGATTACATCGCAAATTGTATTGTGAATGGTTTAAAGATGAATCAAGAATTTTATAAAGATGAACAAATCGGGATATTAAATCGACAAAATCATAGTATGCGTAATGTTGAGTTATATCCTGATGATTTGGAACATATAAAAACCATTAATCTTATTTTAAAGCATAATTAAATATGAAAATAATAATAAAAGCGTTGTTTACCGCGATTAGAAATAGGGAAATGAAAAACATTCGCTGTAACTTTGCAAGATGTTCGACAACTTTTCAAGAATTGACAAAGCTTGATGCTGACTTCAATCAAGCTACAACAGAGCCAGAGTCGCTGAACAAGTTAATCGCTAAGCTATTTAATTCTTAAGCAATTTAAAGATCTTAATGTTTAATTTAAAAATTAGAGAATAATTGAACATATTTTACTTGTATTCGAACAAATTCATGGCATATTAATTGCTAATACAAGGAAAGATGATTGCAGGAGAGAAGTCTCTTGCGGACTCGCCGAAGGAGCAACGACCCCGGAAACTCTCAGGCAAAAGGACTGTAATCATTGTAAAACCTCTGGAGAGAAGTCATTCTATTGAAAACAAAAAAGAAATGACTCACCGAAGGGGATGGTAAAGCCTAAATAGTTTAGGTTTTTATCGAAGCTCTCAGGTACACATGACAGATGGGGCATACATTGACAATGTAATAAAAAATATTGCATTTCAACGGAGTGTGCGTATGTGTCATGTCGTCATTATTGGTTCAGGTATTACAGGTGTTACCTCTGCCTATGAACTTGCTCAATTAGGTTATCAAGTTACTGTTATTGATAAACATTTGTTTCCCGCCATGGAAACATCTTTTGCCAATGGTGGGCAGCTGTCTGCATGTAATGCTGAAGTGTGGAATCAAAAATCCACTGTGTTAAAAGGCATTAAATGGATGGCGAAGAAAGATGCACCATTATTGCTCAATCCATCTTTTGATTTGCACAAATATGCATGGCTGGTCGAATTCCTTGGCAATATCAAACACTATGAAGCAAATACTCAAAATACAGTGAAAATGGCACTTTTAGCGCGTCAAAGGCTATTTAATATTGCTGAACAAGAAGGCATTGATTTTGATTTAGAAAAACGTGGCATCTTACATTTCTACCATTCTGAATATGATTATAAAGTGGCAACCAACGTCAATGCGCTGTTATGTAAAGGTGGCCTAGAACGCCATGCCGTGACCAATGAAGAAATTAAATCCATCGAACCGAGTTTGACGGGTGAATACTATGGTGGTTTTTATTGCCCAGGTGATGCAACTGGTGATATCCATAAATTTACCACTGGACTTGCCAAAGCCACTGAAAAATATGGGGTAAAATATTTATTTGGTATGGAAGTCGTTAATGTAGAACACACTGCCAATGGGGTAAATATTCAATATCATTCGAGTGTTGAAAACATGGAAGGTGGTTCAGTAGCAGTTGAACAACTCAGTGCAGATGCCGTGGTGATTTGTGGTGGTGTTGGCAGTTACCAATTGGCCAATCAATTGGGCGACCGTGTGAATGTTTATCCTGTAAAAGGCTATTCAATCACCGTACAATTGGATGATGAGAAAAGTATCAATGGCGCACCTTGGGTCAGCTTGCTCGATGAAAGTGCGAAAATCGTCACGTCACGATTAGGTGCTAATCGTTTACGTATTGCTGGAACAGCTGAATTTAATGGCTATAATCGAGATATCCGCTCAGATCGTATCCAACCTTTAACAGATTGGGTCAATAAGAACTTCGATATTTCAACCGAGCATTGTATCCCGTGGGCAGGTTTGCGTCCGATGATGCCGAACATGATGCCAGTGGTAAAACGTGGAAAACGTGAACGGGTATTTTACAATACAGGGCATGGGCATTTGGGCTGGACGTTGTCTGCTGCAACAGCTGTGATGATTAGTCAGGAAATTGCAAGCTCGCATCCGATTTAATCGTATAGGCAATACTTAGGTATTTGCACTCTGGTGAATGTCCATATTCACCAGAGTGCTGGTAAAAATAATTAGGTGTGTTATGAATATAGAATCAACAACGCAAAAGCACTGGTATGAAACGAGTTATGCAAAGTTAGTTGAATCGATTCAATATATTGCACAAAATTATCACGATGTGTATGCCTTGGCCTTGTACTACTATTGTGACGATGATGAACCTTGTTTTCCCAAAGTTGAACTTAACTTTAATACCAATGAACAGTTTCAAGCGCAAATTTCTGAAGCTTCGAGTCAAGCTGAAGCGAAATGGAATTATGCCTATTGGTTACAACAGCCATCTTGGGATATTGGTGGGGAGAGTGATCAGCTTTTGGCACAATGGTTTGAGCAAACGCCATTTTATTATTCTCAAAAACAGATGGAATATGCTGAACAAGAAGATGATGCACTATTTAATGAACTTTTAGAAAAAGGCGAGCAGTTTGCTCAATTGTTTATTACACAAATAATCAAAATGGTTCAGCAACTATTTTCTGAAAATATTCTTCAAGATACATTTGGGAAAAATCTTCCAGTCATTATTCATGAGCTTGAATATTATGAAGAACCCATTTCGTGGACCAAAAGAGCCAATCCAAGCGCGTTAATCAATGAATTTATGGATGCTTGTGAAAGTGATTTCTCTTAACAAAATATGCTTATGATTCAATGCTGAGGGACGTGATGTGCCCCACAGCACTTCTTGAGTGGAAGCAAGCACTTTAAACGTTATAGACGAGTAAAGACTTCTTCTTGGGTCAAACGAGACTTGGGCAATTTTGCATTAAAGTCAGTATCACTACGATAACCGAGTGTCATAATCACAGACGGGACCAAATTCTTTTCAATTAAGCCTAATTCTTCAGTCAGAATATCTTCGTCAAAACCACCGATTGGCGTTGCATCGATACCTTCAATACCTGCAGCTAACAGCATTTGACCCAGTGCGATAAAGGTTTGATTTTCCGCCCAGCGCTGAATATCACCTTTTTCATTGCGATAATAAGAGACATAGCCTGTACGACTGTCTTTTTGACCTTGTTTGGCCTTGTCATCTTTAAAGCGGCCACTGAGATCATCCTGCTGAAGTAAATTACTCAGGTGCTGTTCTGTAATATCTGCTTTGGTACAGAATAAAATCGTATGTGATGAATCTAAAACTTTTGGTGCGTTGTAGCTATATTTTCCGACTAAGGCTTTAGCAATACGTTGTTTAGCTGCATCATTCTCAGCAATAAAAAAATGCCAAGGCTGGATATTAATTGACGAGGGGGTTAAACGCAGGATTTCAAGTAAACGTGCAAATTGTGCTTGAGGAATCTTTTTAGAAGAATCATAAGCTTTTGTGGTGTAACGTGTTTTTGCTACATTTAATACATCCATAAGGCGATCTCATATATCGTAAATTTTCGATATATTGTATGCTAAAATCGCGAAATTTGAATCTTCAAAACGTAAATAAAAGTGAAAAATTATGATTTTTAATCATGGGTAAAGTGATTTGTGTCTGAAATTTTCCATTTAATAAATTTCCAATCCGCATTTTCATCCACTTCTAAAATCATTGCTTCAGATGTTTTTTCACGCCAATCCCCTAAAACAATTCTAGCTTTACCATTTACATCATGAATTTCAGGGCGATGAGTATGACCATGAACCAACAGATCGACATTATTAACTGCTTTTTCTACTGCTTGTTGGTTAACATCCATAATTTCATAGGATTTATTTTGTTGAGATTCACGGCTTTTTTTACGAAAACCATTGGCAAGTTTTTGTCTAAAACCAAGTGGGGTGCTTTTTAAAAGTCCCAATACAATCGGATTGCGAATAATTTTTTTAAATCGTTGATAAGAAATATCATCGGTACATAAGGCATCGCCATGTTCAAGACGGAATTTTTTTTCACCAATGCTAAATGTATAAAATTCAGGTAGTAATTTTCCATTAAACTGATTTAAAAACGTTTGCCCTAAGGCAAAATCACGATTACCCACTTGAAAATAAACTTGATTACCAGCTTGCAAGGAAAATTGTTTTAGATGCTCAATAATTTCATCTAACCAAGGCGCAGTATAATCATCCCCAATCCAAGCATTAAACCAGTCACCGAGAATAAACAGTTGCGTATTTTGATATTTATAGTGTTCTAATAAATCAAAAAACCCTCGAACCAGTCGAGGGTGTTCTGGTGACAAATGTAAATCAGCGATAAACAGATAGGTCACTTATTTTTCCTATTTAATAATTCTCCCAAGCTTGCTTTGTAAAGGGGACAGTATTCCTTTATTTAAAAGTCAGCTTCGGGAGGATTTATAAATTATTCAGAGATAATTTTTGCAGATTCAATCACAATGTTTTCTAAAGGAACATCAGCATGATAACCACGGTTACCTGTACGAACGCCTTTGATTGCTTCAACGATGTCTAAACCTTCAGTTACTTTACCAAATACTGCATAACCCCAACCTTGAGCAGTTTTACCTGTATGGTTAAGGAAAGAGTTGTTTTTTACATTGATAAAGAATTGTGCAGAAGCAGAGTGAGGCGCTTGAGTACGTGCCATTGCAATCGTACCTTCGTCATTGCTTAAACCATTGTCCGCTTCATTTTCAATTGAATCACGTGTGGTTTTTTCTTTGAAGTTTTCATCCATGCCACCGCCTTGGATCATGAAACCATCAATAACACGATGGAAGATTACGCCATCATAAAAACCATCACGAACATATTCTAAAAAGTTAGCAACAGTTTTTGGTGCTTTTTCAGAGTTAAGTTCAAGAACAATGCGTCCTTTGTTGGTGTTTAATTCGACTTGAGGAAAACTCATTCTATAATCTCCTAATCATGACTAAAAATGTCATGGGTTTTTGGTTGAGAGAAGCATAAGCAAACTGTAAACTACATAGCAAGTAAAAATGTGAAATTCTTTTGTTAAAAAAGGATAAAATCACATTTTCTATATTCAATTTTAACTTTTAGAAGTGATTTATCAACTATGAAGCCAAATGATGTTGTTTCAGAACTGCCGAAAACCCCGACAAATAGTCCAAGCCCTGTCGATAATGCGCAGCAAGAACAACAAGCGGGCTTAGATTTTGTACGCCAAGTCATTACAGAAGATTTGGCAGCGGGCCGTACACAAAAAGTTGTTACACGTTTTCCACCTGAGCCAAATGGTTATCTACATATTGGCCATGTAAAGGCTATTTGCTTAAATTTTGGCATCGCTCAAGAATACGATGGTTTGTGTAACTTACGTTTTGATGACACCAACCCAGATGCTGAAGAACAAGAATATGTTGATGGTATTGCCAATGACGTAAAATGGTTAGGTTTTGAGTGGAATGGCGAACCTCGCTATGCATCAAGCTATTTTGACCAATTACATACTTGGGCAGTTCAGTTGATCAAACAGGGCGATGCTTATGTAGATCTACAAAGCCCAGAAGAAATTAGAATTAACCGTGGTAATTTTGTCGAGCCAGGTAAAAACTCACCTTATCGAGATGCATCTATTGAAGAAAACCTTGCTCGTTTTGAAAAAATGAACAATGGTGAATTGGCCGAAGGTGAAGCAGTATTACGTGCCAAAATTGATATGACCTCACCAAATGTACATATGCGTGATCCAATTCTATATCGTGTACTTCATTCAGAACATCACCAAACGGGTGATAAATGGAAAATGTACCCAATGTATGACTATGCTCATCCATTGTCAGATGCGATTGAAGGAATTACCCATTCATTATGTACTTTAGAGTTTCAAGACCATCGTCCATTTTATGATTGGGTGGTTGAGAAAGTGCATTCACAATCAGTTCCACGTCAGTATGAATCTAGCCGTTTAAATATAGACTATACGATTACCTCTAAACGTAAATTACGTAAATTGGTAGAAGGTAACTATGTTCATGGTTGGGATGACCCGCGTATGCCAACTGTTGTGGGGATGCGTCGTCGTGGATTTACTCCTGAAGGTTTACGTGATTTCTGTAAGCGTGTTGGGGTGTCTAAAACGGATGGTATTGTTGATGTGGCTATGCTTGAGTTCTGTATTCGTCAGTCGCTTGAAAATACAGCAGCGCGTGGTATGGCTGTATTAAATCCATTGAAGGTGACATTAACCAATCTACCAGCGGATATGCAACTTAAACATGCACGCCATCCAAATG
The DNA here is from genome assembly GCF_059422385.1 of Acinetobacter sp. GW821-FHT01E09. NCBI lineage: Bacteria > Pseudomonadati > Pseudomonadota > Gammaproteobacteria > Moraxellales > Moraxellaceae > Acinetobacter > Acinetobacter sp. GW821-FHT01E09. The sequence goes on along the minus strand of NZ_JBWKWU010000001.1, from coordinate 2,460,726 downwards.
TAGATATGGGTGATCGTATTATTCCTTTAAGCACAGAAATCTATATTGATCGTAAAGATTTTGAAGAAGTGCCACCAAAAGGCTTTAAGCGTTTGGTTCCAGATGGGGAAGTTCGTTTACGTCATGCCTATGTGATCAAATGTGACGAAGTGATTAAAGATGAAAATGGAGAAGTTATTGAGCTGAAATGTTCAATTGACCCTGAAACTTTAGGTAAAAATCCAGAAGGTCGTAAAGTAAAAGGCGTTATTCATTGGGTCTCTGCAACTCAAGGGGTTCCTGCCGAAGTGCGCATTTATGATCGTTTATTTACAGAAGCTGCGCCTGATGCCGATGATGATTTCTTGAAGTTTTTAAATCCTGAATCTTTAAAAATCGTACAAGCAGTGGTTGAACCTGCTTTGGCTCTAGCAAAACCAGAAGATCGTTTTCAGTTTGAGCGAGAAGGTTATTTTGTTGCAGATCAATATGATCATACGACTGAAAAACCTGTGTTTAACCGTATTCTGGATTTGAAAGACAGCTTTAAGCCGGGTAAATAATCATTGCGTTGAGCATTCAGTCAATCTCAATTTAAAACCTAGCTTCGGCTAGGTTTTTTATGTTCAATAAAATTGATTGAGCTGAGGGATATAAAAGCGATATATTAAACGTACAAATAATAATCAGGGTCAGCCAATGTCTTCTCAATTTGATGCAGTTACGGTGCGTATTAAACCCAATATCCATTATAAAGGACGTTCGATTAGCTATGTAATTGAATGCCAAGATGGTTCAAAAAAGACATTAGGGGGGATTTTACCTACTGAGAAACCTTTGATATTTGAAACACATGTCAGCGAAAAAATCGAAATTATTTCTGGAAAATGTTTTATAAAAAGAGAGCAGAGTGAAGAAACTGAGGTGTATCATCCAGGTGAATTTTTTACTGTTCCAGCAAATAGCCGTTTTAGTATGCAATCCACAGAAGTAGTCGATTATATTTGTCATTTGGAATAACCCCATTCTTTGTTGCAGCGTGAGCAGTAAAGCTCCGTAAGGGCAAACCATTATGCACAGCGACAGTTTTGCTCAAGGTAAAACCCGTCGGCTATCAGCGAAGTATTCAATAATTTGTAATAAGGATATTTTATAAAAGAAATATTGCTTCAAACAATTGTGAAGAACGTTTACGGATATCATTTTATATCAAGAATTTTATATAAGACTCAGGTTTAGTTCGTTATATTGATTGGTATAAATTAAATTTTAAATCTTTAAATCAATTATTTGTTAAAGTTTTTGAAATGGTCTTGCAGATATTCAATCAAAACTTTGACTTTGTTTGGCATGAGTTTTCGATCAGGGACTACAGTATATATCGCCGTTGGTTCGACGATAAATTCAGGTAGAATTTGCACTAATCTGCCTGCATTCAAGTCATCTTGAACATGCCAATAAGAATGATTCGATATACCTAACCCTGATAGAGCAGCTTGACGCACACCTTCTCCAGCATTGGTAATAAAGTGTCCTTGCACATGGACACTCAATAATTGTTCAGATTTTTCTGGATGAATAAAATTCCAAGTATGACTCACACCTTTTTGATGGCGTTGAACGATACAGCGATGTCGTGCTAAATCTTCAATATGCTGAGGTGTGCCGTACTGCTTAAGGTAAACTGGAGAGGCACAAAGTAAACGTTTATTTATACATAAGGGTTTGGCAATCAATGATGAATCTTGTAGCTTTCCAATTCGAATGGCAATATCCATTCCTTGCGCAATCAAGTCTACATTTTGATCATTTAAATCTAAGTTCATCGACAATTCAGGATGCAGCTTTAAAAAATCAGCAATAACTTTGACCAATACATGCACACCAAAACTAGCAGAAGCGGTGATATTGATATTTCCTGAAAGTTTTTGATCTTGTTGTTTTAGATTTTCAGTTAAAGCTTGGAAACTTGCTAACAATGGCTGACCCTGTTCAATCAACGTCTTGGCTTCTTCAGTTAAACGCAATTTACGGGTAGTGCGATAAAATAGCCTAAGCGATAAGTGATTTTCTAATCGTTGAATGCGCTGACTTGCCACTGAAACAGCGATATTGGCATGCTTTGCTGCTTGGCTGATCGAGCCAAGTTCAGCAACACGAAGAAAGAATTGAAAATCTTCTGTATTCATTTTCCATAAAATCGAAAAAGTATTTTCTGATTATCCTGATTTTTTAAATAAATTGAAATTGCTATTTTTGCAATATCGATTATTGAAACAAGGTGAATGGTCATGAAATATAATCTTCTAGGAAGTTCGGGATTAAAAGTATCCGAGCTTGGTTTTGGTGCAGGAACTTTTGGTGGAAAAGGACCTTTATTTTCTGCATGGGGACAGACCAAACAAATTGATGCTAATCAAATGGTTGCATCCTGTATAGACGCAGGGATTAATTTTTTTGATAGCGCTGATGCCTATTCAGAGGGTGTGTCAGAGAAAATGCTAGGAATTGCATTAGCACCGTATCGACAAGATGTAATTATTTCAACCAAAGTGGGTATTCGTAAAGATCCACAAGTGAATCAAGTTGGTTTTAGCCGTGATTATTTAATACGTGCCGTTGAACAATCTTTAAAACGTTTCAATACCGATTATATTGATGTATTACAGTTACATCAGTTTGATAGTTTTACTTGTGTAGAACAATTGATGAAAACCTTAGATGAGCTAGTTCGTAGTGGAAAAGTGCGTTATATCGGCGCATCAAACTTCTCAGGTTGGCAATTGATGAAGGCACAGTCAATTGCTGATCGTTATGGTTATGAAAAAATGGTCGCTCATCAAGTTTATTATTCACTCATTGGACGTGACTATGAGTGGGAGTTAATGCCTTTAAATCATGATCAGCACATTGGTGCTGTGGTTTGGAGCCCATTGGGTTGGGGACGTTTGACAGGAAAGTTTGATCGAGAGCATCCCATCCCAACTCAAAGTCGTTTACATGCAACAGCGCAGTTTGCACCACCAGTAAATGATCAATATCTTTATAAGGTTATTGATACTTTGAAAGAATTATCATTAGATACAGGTTATTCAGTTGCACAAATTGCATTAAAGTGGTTGCTTACGCGTCCTACAGTTTCTACGGTATTAATTGGTGCTCGTAACCAGCAACAGCTACAAGATAATCTCATTGCAAAAGATGTCATATTGACAGAAACACAGTTACAGCGTTTAAACCAAATCAGTGCGGTATATCCACCATATCCATATTATCCGTATTGGAATGGTCAATTCTCCGAACGCTATCAAGCTTTAGTTGAATCTTCATTTATTCAGAAATAAGCTTTTAAATTGATTAACAAAAACCTGATACTGATTCATACGCAGTTGTGTTATCAGTATCTTCCTATTGATCCAATTGTTATTCCTATAAATTAAATAGAGCCATAAGAATGAATCCAACCATTGAAACACAAATGTTAATTCGTAAACCTGTAGCTGAGGTTTTTAATGCTTTTATAGACCCAGCAATAACCTCTAAGTTTTGGTTTAGCAGTTCCACTGGACCTCTAAAAGAAGGAAAAATTTTGCAGTGGGCTTGGGATAAGTATCAAGTAAAATCAAAAGTCATGGTTTTTAATATTCTTGAAAATAAATTGATTCAAATTGCATGGGGCGAAGATCCTAAAACGTCTGTAGATTTTATTTTTGAAGTGGTCAGTATTGAGCAAACTTATGTCACCATTCGAAATTATGACATACCGTTACAAGGCTCTGAACTGACTAAATTTATAATTGATGCGACTGGCGGATTTACGACGGTATTGGATGGTCTAAAAGCATATTTGGAACATGGCTTGGTGCTGAATTTGGTCGAAGATAAATTTCCACCTTTTTAAAAAGATGAAAGCATCATATCCCATGATTTGGCACTCATTTTTTACTTGAAGTGGGTGCTATAGATTGCTCATTATATAAATGAATAAAGCCTAAAAATTTTACTTTTTGGTGTGTTGGTCTTTCATCGAAAGATAGGCAGGAAGTTTAAGTTTTGATTGAGCCCTGAGTTTCATTTTTATATATAACACCAATGCAAAGCATGTGGTCGCCACGGTTAAGAATAATCCATTCATATAGGTCATGATTGAACTAATATAACCAATTGTGGTTAAACGATTCATCATTTTAACCACTTGTGGACTACTTTCTACCCCTGTGATTGCCCAACTACAAAGGTGTTCACAATTATTGATAATTAAATGATAGCTGTTTTCATGCATACGTGAGCGCATACGACGTACGACATGACGACCTGAAAATTTGGGTTGCTCATAAAGACGTACGCGTATGGATTTACCATGTGAGAATTTTTCGAGAGAGGTCATTTCTATCGGACGCTTTTTAAAGAAATGTGCAAAACCAGAATAATGAATCACACGACCTCGTCCTGCATAAATGCCATGATGGCTATAGCCAAAATGTTTGACGATTAAATGTGCTCCAATCGGGTATTTGGTTATTTGTTTTGTCTGCATATTCCACTCAGTTCAAATAAATTGTACACATGTATTTAATTGAAAGGATAGAATGATTATAGCGATGCGTAATGAATTTAATAGCCCTTAAAGTGATAATTAAGTAAAAAATTACATTTAAAATGCAAAATAGCATACATTATGAATTAAAAAATTGAAAAGATGGTTTGGAATTAAAGTTTATGCGTTTGAGATATTGGATCTATACCTTTTTGACCAGTATAGGATTGAGTACTTTTTCATTTCAGCTACATGCTGAGACGACATATACTAAAATCAGTAAAGATCAGAAGGTGATTGCAGATGTGGTGCTAATTGATGATCTGAGTAAATTACAGTTATACCTTAAAGATCAATATGCACAACCCTACAAGAAATTTACTACGTTACAAAAGAACCTAAAGAAATGTAATATCAGTTTTGCTATGAATGCAGGAATGTATCATGCCAATTTTACACCTGTTGGGCTGTATATTGAGCAAAACAAACAACAGGTTGAATTAAATCAACAAAAGAATAAATTTGGTAACTTCTTTATGCAACCCAATGGTGTGGTGGCTTGGAATGATCATCAAGCTGTCATTCAAACCACAACCCAGTATCAAAAGTCTAAGTTTAAAGCACGCTTTGCGACACAATCGGGTCCGATGCTGGTCATCAATGGACAAATTAATCCAATCTTTGTAAAAGACTCAGACTCGTTGAAAATTAGGAATGGAGTTGGAATCAAAAATAATCAGCTCTATTTTGTGATTAGTCGTGGCAAAATTAATTTTTATGAGTTCGCTGATATTTTTAAAACACAGCTCAAGAATGATCAAGCTTTATATTTAGATGGAAGCATTTCAAGTGCATACATTCCACAAGCAAAAAGGAATGATCAAGTTTATGACTTAGGACCAATATTCGTCTATCAAGAATCGTCTCAATGTGGTCATTAAAAAATTAATGATCATCAATTAAAATGGGTATATTGATGCAATATACCCATTTTTATAGCTTAATGTTTTGGAAATTTATTATTTAACCATACCTAAAATTGAAGATTGAGCTTTACAAGCCTGTATAGCATCTTCTTTTGACAATTTTTTAATTTCTTCTTCAAAGGCTTTTTTCTGTTCTTTTAGTGAATCTTCAGGAATGCCACTTTGTTTTGCCAAGTCTTCCATATGCTTCCAAGATTCTTCACATTCCTTTGGCATACCACCACATGCGGTTAAGATAGTGCCTAAAGCGAGAATTGGAATTAAACGTAATAATTTCATATTCTGATCCTTTAATTTAAGTTGGTTTTTTACTGAGGTTTATTCATATTGATCATTAAAATTTATAGCGTATACAAATGACGGAAAAATGAATTTGTCTTTGAATAAAAAGAAAAAGACTTCATTCTCAAGTATATACACTAGAATGAAGTCTACGCTAAAAAATAATTTTAACAAGATCACGCATTGAGCATTAGAAACGGTAACCTATTTTTAAACCATAGCCTATGGCATTGTTGTCACGATAATCACCTTGTTGGGCAATTTCTGAAGCACCGGGTATCGGAATGTAATAGGTACCATCTTGTGCCGTGGCATCCCCGATCCAAATATATTTGATGCCTCCTGCGATAAAGTAATTGTCAGCAGGATTGTATTGAACACCCAACCCTAAGCCCCAACCGCCTTTGGTAGGATTCAATACAGAAGCAGGATTTCCAGTACCTGAATCCCATGAAACATCAGCCGACGCAGCCCATTTTTGTGTGAACTGATGTCCTAAACCAACAGTGATGCTGTATTGGTCTTTTTGATAGTCATCAAGATTAAATCCGCCAGCATATAGGCCTTGGCTTAACTCAGCTGTTGCCAGTTCGGTGAGTGCACCAAACTGTGTTGGACGGATTCTAAAATCTTTCCAATTTACCCAACGCGCATTTAAATATGCCAACGTATCTTTATATACACCAGTTTGAAAATCTAAATTTACCGATTGTGGCGTGTTGATTTCTGTATCTTTATCAGTGGTGAATGCTAAAGGTTGTCCAAAAATGGTTTCTTGAGCATCTATTTTGTGCTTGATTTTAGAACGATAAGTCACTGCTGCTTTTAAAGCAATTTCAGGAATCTGAAAAGCAGCACCAGCAAGCCATCCAACAGCACTATCTTGTTTAAAGTTGGCATCATAGCCATTAAACACATTCATCGAATTACCACGTAAAGACACTTTACCTTTGACTGTCTGGTATACGCCACCGCCGTAGAGGTTAAAATGAGCATCTGGCTGAAAACCAAATAGCATCGCAATATTTTGAGTATCAACATCCGCAAGGGTACCTTTCATACTGATTTCAGTATCAGAGAAGGTATTATTGCTACGTAAAGGATATTCGATTGCAGCACCATAAGGTTGATCATAGATGAGCCCAAAGGAAACTTTTGGTGCGATTTGCAGTTTTAATGCTGCATTATAGTATTGATATGATTGTGCCATATCACCTGTACTCAAATCATTGCTGCCTGCATTAACTAAATCAGGTCGATTTCGGACTTTGCCTGATACTTTCGGGTCAACTGCGGCAATACTGGCTTCGAAATAATTCTTGTCTTCAAGAAACGCCAGTATCGATTGTCCAGATTGATCCATCGCAGCTGCATGAGTATAAGCAGTGGGTAAAATGCTGAGGATACTGAGAATGAGTGATTGAGTTTTCATGCTTTTCTTTCCTTGAATGTTTTTTTTATTTCGCATATAAAATTCAGACAAAACTATAGTGAATAATAGAGGTTAAGCTATTAGTTTATTTAAGTTTTATCTGAAAGCTTGATGATTTTAGTGAATCATTTTTACTGGATTTAATAAAGGGGTGTAATGACCAATTTAAGGGGGGATTATCGGACAATTCATATGTGCATTGTCTTAAGAAGTTGCCTTAGATCATTGAAGAATATTGAAGGATCAATCGCTGATTTAAAAAAGATCATTTTCTAAAAAGAAGTAATTTAAAATGAATGCGTTGATCGATGAGGAATTGATAGATCAGTAATGGTACAAAATAACCTCAACAAGATGATTAAGTTGATCAATGATTTATTAAATATTGAATCAAGCGATCTAGGTGGATAGCTTATTGCTGCAAAATTTATTAGTATTTAATCTAAATTACCTTGTGGTATCAACAGGGTAAACTATTCGCTGCCAGTTTATTTGGAATGGAATTTGCATATCGCTATGAACTATAAAAGATCCTCTGTCATGGAAGAGAAAATGCAACAGAACCGCGAGATGATTTTATTGTCTGCACGAGAACTGGTTGCACAAGGAGGATTTAAAGATGCACAAATTCAAGCGATTGCAGATCGGGCAGGCGTATCAAGTGGACTGGTCTATCGTTATTTTGAAAATAAAAATCAGGTACTGATTGAAGTTTTAAATGCGGCGATTCATATCGAAGTCAATATTCTCAATGATATTGCACATACCCAACTCAGCGCTGTAGAAAAATTAGATCGAGCTGTCACAACCTTTGTAAAAAGGGCAATGAACAGCCCTCGACTGTCTTATTCTTTATTGTTTGAACCTGTCGATCCTCAATTTGAATTAGAACGTTTTCAAAGCAAGCAATTGATTAAAGAAAGTATTATTAAAATTTTGACCGAAGGACGTCATTCAGGTGAGTTTATTTTTGAGGATTTAAACACCACGGCATTGTGCATCGTGGGTGCAATGACTTTTGTTGTGATTGAACCTTTAAGTATCGCCAAGACCAAGCGTTTTGATAAAAGCTATAAAGAGTATTTTGTAAAACAAATCGCTGATTTTTGTTTACAGGCAGTGAAAGTCAAACATCCTCAGGAATAATAATATTAATCATCATTGCAAGGCTTAAAGAAATGGCAAAGGACTTTAATAATCCAGTTGTAGTTGAAGGATATGATGCACATATTCGTAAATTAATTCCCGGTTATGAACTGATACATTTACAAGTCCATGCTGTATTAAAGAGCTATGTATCGACTCAAGCGAAGATTTTAGTCGTGGGATGTGGTACAGGTTATGAACTGCAATATTTGGCTGAGCAATTTCCTCATTGGAATTTTACAGCAATCGATCCTGCAGCAAATATGATTGATAAAGCCAAACAACATATAGCAGATTTAGGGCTTTGTTCTCGAATTCAGTTTATACAAGGTGATACATCTGTTCTTAAACAAGTCGATGAGAATTTTGATGTGGCTTTGGCGATTTTGGTTTCACATTTTGTTCCAGTTGATGCAAAAGCACAATTCTTAAAAGATATTGCAAATCACCTAAGCAATACTGGTCTATGTTTAAGTTATGAGCTGATGGAAATTTCGAATACCAAACAATTACAAGCTTTAAAAAATCTGAGTTTAGCAACCGGATTAACAGAAAAACAGGCGCAACTTATGACCGATCGTATTGAACAAGATTTTGCTTTAATTTCTGTTGATGAAATGAGTGCTTTGTATATACAAGCAGGTTTTAAGCGTGTGGAAAACTTTGCTCAAGTATTGAATTATCATGGTTTTATTGCATTTAAAACGGATTAAGAAAAACCTCTAAGTAATAACTAAAAATCATTTTTTGCTTTAAAGTAAATCAATCAGTCATATTTCTATGAGCTATATACGCTTATAAAAAAGTTCCTTATCCAAATGGTTGAAGGAACTTTTTTATTGCAGATCAAAACCAAAACATAAAGGATTATTTCTCTTTGCTTTCTTTTTCAGGTTCTTTCACCACATTGACATCATATAGATGAGCAAGGGCGGAAAGTAAACGAATTTTAGGATCTGCATTTGAAATCTTAATGCTTTGATCTGCTTCAAGTGTGATTAATTTCTCCGCAACAAAATAATCGACAATTTGTGTGATTTCACTCTCAATCTCAGACTCATCCCATTTTAAAAAGAAGGCTTTTTGTATAAGTGGGTATTGTTCGATGACTTGGGTATATAAATCAGATTTTGAAATCTCAAATTGCTGCTGCTCTGTTTCAACACGCAATACTTTGGCAATCAGTGCTGGCAGGATAAACGTGTGCAGAATGTTATTACTGAAATACTTAAGCAAGCCCACCTGTATATCACTGACTTTCACCCAACGTTCATTATCATGCTCAATCAATTCAACTTGTTTAAGCTTCATGGCATATTGAATGATTTCTGTGTTGGAAAGCTCGGTGATTTGCATACGATCATCATAACGATGCTGTTTGAGTAGATTGCGGAATTGCTCTAAGCGTACCAATACTTCACGCTCTGCCAAAGCATGCGTTGGTGCATTTAACAAGACTAGAGAAATCAAACTGATAGGATTAATCACTACGGCTTTATTGATATTTTCCAAAATATCAAATGCAACATCATTGACCGTGGCTTTAACAGACTCAGGCATCTCTTCATGCAAAGCAACACGTTGAGGTGCATTGTTCTTTTTTAAGATCTCTTCCAGGAAAACTGGTTCACCTAAATTGACGTGGACAACACCAAAGACTTTTTCAATCTTTTGAATAGATTTAAGTAGTCCAAATAGTGATTCAGCTTGTTTTTTCTGTCCACCCAGTTCTTTTATGTATGAACTGCCTTCGATCAGTTTTTCATATCCAAAGTAAGTTGGAATAAAGGCAATCGGTTTGCTATCCCCACGCAAATAACTTTGGATGGTCATTGCGAGCATCCCTTTTTTAGGCGGCAATAAAAGTCCAGTACGAGAACGACCACCTTCAATAAAATATTCCATTGGTGTATTTCGATTGAGCATACTGTAGATATATTCTTTAAAGACAGCGGTATAAAGCGCATTACCATTAAAGCTACGTCGAATAAAGTATGCACCTGCACCACGCATCAGTTGCCCAACCACAGGCATATTTAAATTAATACCTGCTGCAATATGGGGAACCATCAAGCCACGGTTATAAATCACATAAGACAATAACAAATAGTCAATGTGGCTGCGATGACAAGGGGTATAGACAATTTCATAATCTTTGGCAAGTTCACGAACTGTATCGAAATTATGTACTTCGATACCGTCATAGAGCTGGGTCCATAATTTAGTTAAAGCAATTTCAGCAAAGCGTAAGGTTGAATAAGAAAAATCAGAGACGATTTCATCGAGGTATTTATGCGCGAGTGCTTCGGCTTCATTAATGCTGATTTTTTTATGAATACTTTCATTGAGAATGGCTTCTTTGACCGCATCACTCACCATGAGTTTGTTAATCACATTGCGACGATCTGAAATATCAGGACCAAGAATTGCTTCTTTATAGCCATTAAATTGTTTATTGAGCTCAGTCACCACATAATGCGCTGGTGAAAAATTGGGGGTGAGTTCAATGGCTGAGTCAATTAACTGGCGTAAAGAAACTGCTTGATGGAATTCAATATAATTATTACGGCCATACAGGGTAATGTTGAGTGCTTGTTTAATGCCCGTTGGTTTAGCCCAAGCATCGGTCATCAATGCTTTATACCAGCTATCTTCATTCTCTGGTGCACGTCCCCATAAAATCGTTGTTGGCACTAAAAGCACATCTTGCTCAGGATGTTTCAATAAATATTCGACTAAGCGAATAATTTTATCTGGGTAGTATGCAGAAGCATTGCTTTTGGTAGGTTCTAAAGTGATAAAACGATCATCTTCCTGATAATCTGCCCCTAGATTCAGTGGCGCAAAAGCAGGGCTGAGTTTTCTTTTTTCTGTTTCATTGTCGATCAAGACTTTATTTGAAGTTGAGTCATCTTGAATGACATAGCAAATCGGAAAATTAGCTGTGTTTGGATCATTAACTGTATTTTCAAGAGTTTTTGTATCGCCTAAAACTTGTGGGCTGACGATTTTATCTAAGATTTTTTTTGTAAATTGACGATAAAATTTTTGATAAGCATTGCTTGCCATAATATTCTCTAAATATGAGTCATATCGTTATTATGCTTGAAATAATATACAAATATATAGTTTGATTTGACGACAAATCGGTCAAACACTTTGCCTAAAAACTAAACTTATGATTTTTATCAATAAACTATTTCGATATTGGTATAATTAAATTCAGTTACTCAATATCAAAGTTTCATAGAAAAGCATTATGATAGATTGATATAAATTCATTTAAATTCAAGGAAAGGTCATGTCTACAGATCCAAATTTTCCAGCAACTGAAAACTTAGGTATTGCTGTTTATTCTAATAATGCTGAGGCAATTGGAAATACACCACTTATTCGTATCAATCGTCTTATTACAGGTGGCGCAACGGTCTTAGCAAAAATTGAAAGTCGTAATCCTGCGTTTTCTGTTAAAGATCGAATTGGCGCTGCACTTATTGCAGATGCAGAAGCGAAGGGGCTTTTGAAAAAAGGCATGCATATTGTAGAACCAACCAGCGGAAATACTGGTATTGCATTGGCATTTGTAGCAGCGGCAAAAGGTTATGCGATCACTTTAACTATGCCAGCAAGTATGAGTATAGAGCGCCGTAAAGTATTAAAAGCGTTGGGTGCAAATTTAATTTTAACTGAGCCCGCAAAAGGTATGAAAGGCGCAGTTGATGAGGCAGTACGTTTAGCAACAGAACAACCTGAAACATATTATTTACCGCAACAATTTGAAAACCCAGCCAATCCTAAAATACATGAGACAACAACTGGTCCTGAAATTTGGGCTGCAACAGGCGGTAAAGTCGATATTCTTGTTGCTGGTGTCGGAACTGGCGGTACTATTTCAGGTATTTCAAGTTATTTTGAAAAGGTCAAGCAGCAAGCGATTTACTCCGTTGCTGTAGAACCCGCAGATTCACCAATTATTGGACAAACCAAACGCGGTGAAACTTTAACGCCTGGGCCACATAAGATCCAAGGGATTGGTGCAAACTTTATTCCTAAAAACTTGGATTTAGACTTAGTTGATGAAGTTATTGCTATCGACAACCAAGAAGCGATTGATTTTGCCCGTCAAAGTGCCACTCAAGAAGGTATTTTTGTCGGTATCTCTAGTGGTGCGGCGTTAGCTGCTGCTGCACAATTAGCTGCTCGTCCTGAAAATGCAGGCAAAACCATTGTGGTGATTCTTCCAGATGCGGGTGAACGTTATTTGTCTTCCGTTTTGTTTGAAGATATTTCAGCAGATTAAGTTTAAATTAAATCGTCTATATCTATGCTGTGTATTATTGTCATAGACTAAAAAATAAACCCGCTCAAGTATCTGCAAGAGTGGGTTTATTTTATTGATATTCAGTTTCTATTCTTAAAATTTATAATGAAGACTTTAACTGTTTTTCATGTTGTTTGACTTGTTTCGCGTATCGTTTACCTTGGCGTTTCATTTTACGATTTGTTTGGTAATTTGTGGGTCCAACATTATAGTAGGCTAAGGCCTTTTTCCAGCTTCCTGCACTTTGATTATATTTTGCCAAGATCATAGTGCCACAGCGAACATTGGTATATTCATCAAACAAATCACCAGGGCAAGCTTGTTGCCAATAACGCGGCATGATTTGGGTAAGCCCAACAGCACCAGATGGAGAGGTGACATAACTACGGTAGCTCGATTCTTGACGGATGGTCGCTGCGATCAGTAAAGGATCTACATCATATTGATCTGCGCTTTGTACAATCATTGGGGATACACGATTGGCAACATCGGGAGAGACAGAATAGGCTTTTTGGATTCCAGTCGATAGTTTAGCAGCACGTTTTTGCACAGAGCCGCCACCCAAAGACGAACATGCTGTGATCGCAAGTGTTAAGCCTACTGCAGAAATTATTTTTAACTGATACTGAAAATTCAAAATAAAACCAATGCTATGTATCCAAGATTGCCCTGATGTTAAGTAGCTGATTTAAACCTGTCAATCTATGAAAATTGGTAGATTTATTCGTGATTTGTATCTTAAGCTGTTGGTTGCTTGCTATTTAGGCGTTATTTCGTCATTTTTGCTTGTTTTTTCTGTAACATTATTGCCAACATTAAATGCAATGGATTCTGAGCAGTATATTGGACTTCAAATTGTTGATTTCCATTGTGCTGGTACAGAGCATAAATTACTGGAATATTTAATTTATTTTCTTCAATCACATTTGAGTCTTTATCTAAAAGTTCTTTGGTCATATCTGCAAGTACATTGGTGCTAATCTCTTGTTGAATTACACCTTGGCAAATATATTGTGCACCTTCAAAACGATCAGTAATCAAATCGATTAGATTTTGTGAATCCTGATTGTCTTTATCAGCCTGTAATTTTTCCAGATTTAATCGCTTTATTTTAGTTAAAGTGATTCCTTCTATAGAAGGTATGGTTTTTGTTGTTTTGTTTGCATTTGGATTAAATTGTTGAGTAAGTTGATTTAATTTTGATCCAAAACTGATATTTACCTGACTTGAGTAGAGTTTTTTTACACGATCAGTCACTTGTTGATTATTACATTCAGACTGATTAAATAAACTGCACCCTTGCAGACCAAAACCTACACAGAGCATTGTAAATATTATTTTGTAATTCATCTATATCTCTCACAATCATATTTATTCACTAACTCCACCAATATCTTAAAATATGAAAGAAGATGGGTGCAGAAAAGCAGATAGAATCAATCCGATCTAACATTCCACCATGACCATGAATCAACTGTCCCCAATCTTTGACACCGCGGTCACGTTTGATGGCTGACATCACCAAACCACCGAAAAAGCCAAAGATACACACAACCAGTCCTATCAATGCAGCTTGTAGGTAGCTAAATGGAGTGAGCCATGCCATAGCAACACCTAAAGCTGTGGCTAAAACAATACCACCCACTAAGCCTTCAACTGTTTTTGATGGTGACAAGACAGGTGCAACCTTATGCTTTCCAAAAAGCTTACCACAGACATATTGCAAAACATCGGATGCTTGAACAACCATAATTAGCCAGATTGCTAACCAAATCGGTTCACCTTTAAAACCATTTAGTTTTAAATTGAGTAATGCAGGAACATGGGAAATACAGAAAACACAAACCATGAGTCCCCATTGAATTTTAGAACTACGTTCAAGGAAGTGTTTGGTATCTTCTTGTTTTAAACTGGCAATCGGAATCAGTAAAAATACATAAAGTGGAATAAAAATTGAATATAAGCCGTACCAGTCGATATAGATCAAATAATATTGATAGGGAATAACAAAATAAAAGGCGATCAGTAAAGGGAAATAATCACCACGCCGTGTTGGCAATAGACTGGTAAATTCGCGTAGAGCAAACAGGGAAATAATCCCAAATAAGACAATAAATGCAGCTTGACCCAATAGGATTGCTGCGCCAATGACGATCAACATCACCCACCAAGCATTGATTCGTGCATTTAAATTATCAATTACTGATGAAGGCTTTTGCCCAGCTTTTTGTTTGAGAATAAATCCCACACTAGAGGCAAAAACTAAAATTCCCGCAAAAATACCAAATAAAAGATAGGTTTTATTCAGATTATCTAAAATCATTGATTCTCAACCTCTTTTAATTGTAATAGCTGCTTCTGTGCATAATCTATAAATGTGGCTTTATCCATTTCTAAATGTTGTTCTAAAGGAAAGCCAAAGCATACAGTAGACAGTAAAGGCAAAGGAACAAAAGAACCTTTTGGCATGACACGTCTTAGATTTGAAATCCAAACAGGGACAATCTCAATCTCAGGAAATTGTTTATGTAAGTTATAAAGGCCACTTTTAAAAGGTAATAGCTCAAGATCATCATCAAGATTTCGAGTACCTTCAGGAAAGAAAATAATCGAATAACCCTGAGCAAGAGCGTCTTTCACAGGTTGTAAAGGGTCTGCATTATCTTCACGATTACGTTGAATCGTGACACCATTAAAGGTGTCTTTAATTAAAAATTGTCTAAAACCATCTTTCAGCCAATAATCTGAAGCAGCCACAGGTTTAGTTTTACGACGAATCAGTTTGGGAAGTGAAGACCATAATAAGATAAAGTCGATATGACTATTGTGATTGGCATAGTAAATACGTTGTTTCATCTCAGGCTGACAACCAACCCACAAGCTACGAGCACCAGTTAAGAGCCGTGCGCCACGGCGTGTCAAAAATGCGATAAAGCGAGCAATAGAGTGTGATGCTAAATTTCCATTAGATGAATCTAAGTGTTGAGTCTTTTGCTCTAAAGACGGTTTATTGTATGACTCTTTATCTTGTTCGGAACGTTGTTCAGGTAGTTGATTCATTCTCTAAGCCGATTGATATTGAAGCATTTTATTGTGGGGCAAGCTGTATAATAAGATGATTAAAGTATAAAATTCTACTTTTTAAGTGATTAAAATAAAAATATAACCAAACTTAGTTTTGAATAAAAAGTAAAAAGCTTGGTCTCCTTTTATAAATTTATCATTTCTATTTTTTGAATCATAGAAGAATTTTATAGCATTTCAAGATCTTCACTGCTGAGAAGCTGAGAATTTTCTTGATTTAAGATGATTCAAACCATCATACAATAACAATTGAATATATCAGCTAAAACTGTATCAGTTGAGGTTAAAATAGCTCTAAATAATTCTAGAAATCAAAATCATTAAAACCAGATATTGTAGCAATAATAAAGCAATTTGAAGTTTTAAAAGTTTAAAACATCCTGCAAAACGCTGTGACCAATCACGACCTGCTTTGGATGCGGGCATCAATTTCATACTCATTAGGGTTTGATCAAATTGCAGGGTTAAGTTTTCAATAGATTCAGTTTGGGATTCTCGTGCAATCATTTTAATGAGTTGAGCATCAAACTTAACTCTAAATGAGAGGTAGTGATGAAGCCCAGATAATAACAATGTAATGACAATGAACGTCCAAAACTCAAAGGATTGCCAGCCTTTGAACAGGATGGCAAAAATAGATAAGGCAAAAGCCAAATAACCTGAAAGTAATATAGCTGTGGTTGCAGACAACAGTTGCGCAACCACATAAAAATTCATTTTCATGGCGCTAAACCTTTCAGTTTTAGATGGTAAATTTCTAATTCTTCAAGTTGAGCTTGTTTTAATACCACCCAAGGGCGAGCTTTACGAATAATGTTTACCATTTCATCAATATTGGCATCTTGGTTTTGTTGAATCAGCCAAGCGGTGAGTACAGCGCTACTTCTTGAATAACCTAAGGCACAAAAGATAAGAATATTTTGGGTAGAGCTTTGTTCAAGCTTAGACATTAAATCATTTAATCGCGCTACGGCTAACTCAAGCTGATTGGCTTGTAATGGAATTAGATCTAGACTGAGATATTGCTGATATGCTGTTGCTTGGTTTAAGGGTAACTCAGCAACACAATCAAATATTGCATTGTATTGGTGGTGATCTTGTTGTGTTGGAATTCTTCCAATATAGATTTTTTTAAGTTCATGTTGAATGATAAAAGAATCTTCGGGATGTTTTTTTGTCCAAATACGACTATTAAGCCACGCAAAGATTAAATAAGGCGCAAGCAGTATTTGCGCAGCAACCGTCATTTTACCATTTTCTTGTTTTTGAAAAAAATGTGGACGTACAAAACTATAGCTATGTGCAACGATAAATAGGCTCACAGCAGGGTAAATTAACCACAATCCCCAAGGTCTAAACTCGTAGGCTAAGATAAAGAAAATCACTGAACCACAAAGGTAATAACTACCAAGCTTTAAATGTTTTGCTGTTAAAAGTTGCAGTCCATCTTTTCTAAATGGGGATTTTACTGAAATTGGAAATAACCATAAGCATAAAGCGCCAACCAGTATTCCTGTTGGAAGGTCAATAAAATGATGCTGCCATGTCGTGAGTACAGAAATTCCAATCAGCACACACCAAAAATCGACCAAATATTTCCATGTCCCAGATACATGGCGGCGATAGAAATCCCAAAGGATAATCAGTAGAACAATATGTAATGAGGGCGCTTGGTTAAAGGGCTTATCGAAGCCCATCAGGACATCAAACCATAGACCGAAAAAACCATCTAAAGGTGGGCGCTCAAAACTAAACTTTAAAGGAAACAGTAAGAAGCAACTAATCGAAATCACTTGCGCTAAAAATAGCCTAAGCGCTTGTTGTTTAAGCTCAAACTTGTTCCAACAAAGCAATAAGGAGAGGCCATAAAACAGGTCAATTGACCAATATGGCACAATCGTCCAAGCCCAAAGTGGAATATGCTTTTCCCAAGCAAAGACAATACTTGGAACATCACTCAGACCTGATGCATATTGATTTGCAAAGCCATAAGTGAGGAAAAAGAAAGGCGCAAGAAAAACTAAGCAAAGTACGCCCCATTTCCATGTCCCAGTTTCTTTGATTAGATTATTGCTCATAAAATTTTTATTAAGTTGATAAAGTTGGAGATTTTTAGAATAATCAGAAAAAATCTCTGTATCCGTAATGTGTGATTCAGAATCAGATAGAGTATTCATTTCAGTTATTGAATGATTTGGTTTTAAAAGTCTTTCTTTAGGTAGGTGAACCTCTTGAGAAAGGATATTTTTAATTTCCAAAGCAAATTCTACGCTATCTGCTTGAATCCAAATTGTAGAAAATGCAAAATCATTTCCTATTGTTATTTTTTCATCGCCAATTAAATATGTAAGTTCAATAAAATCTTCATATGGTTCGAAAGGCGGTTCTGAAATGACCTTAATAGGATAAATTTTTTCTAATACATTTAAAATATGTGTTACACACTCACGCCATTCATAATTATCACCATCAAAATCTACATCATAATTCAGACGGAATTGGTTTTTAGGCCAAAGTGGAAATCTACGCATATCTTCAAGTGTGTACATATTCTTTAATCCATTTTAAGTTAAGTGCGCATCCTTACGCATTTGATTGATCCTAACTTGATTACATGGTGTCAAAGTTTCTGTGCGACTGAGACGGTAAATATTCCAAATTCATCAATACATTGGTCAACCTTTTTAAAGCCAGCAGCTTCAACAAGTGCATCCATTTCCGCTTGTGAGCGTAAACGCATTACCCATGCATCACCTTCACGATGTGAAGTTAACGCACGCGCAATAAATTCTTGCTGTGGGTGCCAAATTTGACCAGTGTAAATCAAATAACCATCTTTAAGGATTGCTTTACTTAAGCCTTCAAGTGATTGACGTAGCAAATCATTGTCTGCAAATAACTCATATAAACCCGAAACCACGGCAAGTGATGGTTTCGGTTTAACAGCGGCCAAAGACTGTGTATCAAATGCATCTGCTTGAACAAATTCAGCAATGTCATTGAGTCCACGTGATGCAATCATTTGTTGACCAGCTTGTACATTGATATCGCTATAATCACGTAATAAAATCGAATCTGGTCGTTTTGGTAGTTGAACCACAGCATCTAAAATATAACGTCCATGACCAGATGCAATATCCATAATTCTCAATGGTTTGCGTTTTTTAATCAGAATATCCGCATATTTCTGTACCAAATGTTCAATGTTCTGTTTACGAACACGGATCCCACGCCAACCAATCGCATTTAAATATTGGCGGTCAATGATTTTGCCTATAGGATTGCTACTTTCAGATTGGTTACGATAGACAAAATCTAAAGTACTTCCAGAGTCATAGCCGGTATCTTCACCAATTTTTAAGCCTTTAGATAAATGGCTACCAATTTTTAGATTCTTTTTGGTGATTTCCCAAAATGCATTCTTCATTGATTTAGCGGGTAATGGTGAACTAAGATCTTCTGCTATAGCACAGCTTGGACCAATTTTGTCCGCATTTAAAACGTCTGGAGCTTGATATTCAACCGCAAAACATTGCTGGATAAATCGGCGTATTTTTTCTGTTGCAATATGGCGATCTTTTTCACCTAAAGTATCGTGAAAGAAGCCATCTAAAATATGTAATTCTTTTTTAGGATGCGGAAGCTTTTGGTAAAACTCACGTTGCGGTTTTTGAAAAACTACAAAATCTGAACCTGAACATAACACTTGAGTTGGTACAAAGATGTTTTGTGAATCTGCAACGATACGCTTTGAGGCATCATAGAGTCCAAGCAACATTCTCACCGAAATTGCTTTAGCAATTTTAGGATCAGTATCATAGCTTTGGGCACGTTCTTCATCATGGGTCAGCATTTTGGCTTTAACATAACTTTGGATGAAAAAATTACCGCGAATTTTTTCCATAACTCTTAAACTTGGTTCGGCAAATGGCACATAAAGCTTAATGTCAAAAGCCGGGGACGCGAGACACAAGGCGCGAATTTTAGGCGCATAATCATGTACCCATGTTGCGGCCAATACCGCACCTACACTTTGTGCAACTACAGCAATATTCTTGGCATCGATACCATAGTTTTCTTCAATATGTTGGACAAAATATTGAATATCTTTTACACATGCTGAGAAGCTAGGTGCATCACCGCGTTCACCAGGGGAATCGCCGTGACCGCGGGCATCCCATGCAAAGAAATCAAAATCACTTAAATTGAGTTCCTTGACCAAATGTGCCATACGTCCTGAATGTTCATGTCCACGATGAAACAGAAGAATGGCTTTTTTTGTTTCGCTCGGTGAGTTGGTTGCCCAATGTTGATAAAACAATTCTGTTCCATCATGACTCTTAAAGGTGTGATGACTGTTGTTATACATATGAATTTACCCTGAATATGAAACTGTTTTATAAAGCTGTTTTTAAGCTATTTTTAATTCGGTTATAGATGGTTAAACTAAGCAGCAGACCAATTAAAATGAGTATGCCATTACAGATTAAGCCGAGAAGTTGTAAATTTGTAGTGAATAATGGCAAGGCGACAATCACGACTGTGATTAAACTAAACCAAAATGCACGGTCACTTTTTCCCATTGGACCGTCATAACGACGTTCTTGCCCAATCAGTGGCGCCATTACACCAGTGTATTCACTTAGAATTGCAAGGAAAGCAATCAATAACAGTAATTTTGCATTAATAAAGCCAAAAGCAATCAAGCATAGATAGAGTGCTGTGTCCGAAATAACATCACACAACTCATTGTAAAACGCACCTAAGTTGGATTGTTGTTTAAATTCACGGGCAAGCATTCCATCGATGGCGTTGAAAGCCATTCGTAGCAGCATCCACAAGGGAAAGAGCAATAACCACCCATTTACAGCATGATTCAGATAATACTGGTATAGAAAAAAGCTTAAACCGAGCGATATAAACATCGCTAATAAGGTGACTTGATTTGCCGTGATTCCGATATTAAAAAGCTTTTGAACAAAAGGGCGCAGTAAGTTTTGAAATGCTGGTTTTAATTGATAGATTGATGGCATTGTTCTAGTAATATAAGGTATATGACAGGATTTTAATCAAGTTATCCATGATTTTACAAGTATTAATTTTCATCATTTAAATTTGTATTGTTATTTTAAAATTTATATAAATAGTCCTATAATTCAAATGTCTTCTTAATTTTGATCTTGTTTATTCTATGACACCTGCTTGTAAAGTTTTAAAATCAAATAAAATTGAATTTTCAATTCATGAATATGAACATGATGTAAATGCAAAAAGTTTTGGCTTAGAGGCTGCTGAAAAATTAGGTTTAAATGTTGAAGAAGTGTTTAAAACATTGATGGTGACAGATGATAAAAACTATTTTATTGCCATCCTTCCAGTGAACCATCAATTAAATTTAAAGAAAGTGGCGAGTACTTTTGCTTGTAAAAAACTACATATGGCTGATCCTAAAGATGCAGAGCGTTTAACTGGATATTTAGTCGGTGGAATTAGTCCTGTAGGTCAAAAAAAGCGTTTAAAAACGGTGATTGATGCTAGCGCAACAGCATTAGCAATGATGTATGTCAGTGGTGGTAAACGTGGTTTAGACATCGGAGTGAAACCTCAAGACTTAGCCAAGGTGTTAGGTGCAAATTTTGTTGATATTGTTGATGAATAATCTATCCTTTTATTGATGAATTTTAATTAAAAAAAATAATGTGACTCATTATGTCACGCACAAAAATATTGACTCCACTGAGACAATAGGACTGAAAATTACAGACAAAGATTACTGTCATTCATTCAAGATATGAACTACCTTTGCGGTGGTTTTTATTGAATAGATGAATGAGGAACAAAATTAAGTAAGCAAAACAGGTGGTAGTTTTAAAACCTAAATAATCTTTTCTATATTCATCAGATTTTGGACGAACAAGCCAAACTCTTATATTTCAAGCTAGCGACTACACACGTTATTTCAGTGTTATGCCTGATTGCTGGGTGGTCGCTGTGCGAATAACATCATCAGATTGGTCATAGCGAAATTGGCACACCTGAATGGTGTCCATATTCTCGACGGTCCAGTCGTAGAGCGCGTTAAAAGGTAATTTGAGTGATTGACCAAGTGGCGTCAAGGCATATTCCACGCCCAGCGTTTTCCCATCTATAACGGTGCGTGTCACCATACCATTGCGTTCTAACTTGCGAAGTGTCTGTGTCAATACACGTTGGGTAATACCATCAAGGCGCCGTTTGATGGCGTTGAAGCGACGTGGTTCATGTAACACCATCAAAACCAGCATTGACCATTTGTCTGCGATTTGATCGAGAATGGCACGGCTTGGGCAGTCGGCACGGTAGATTGGATCGTGATCAGGGTTCATAGGTATGCTCCAAGATACTTAGGATGCTTAAGGTGCGTAATTGACACTAAGTATACATAGGATACCATGATTGCACACAGCTAAAATCAAGGGTATATGATGACCATTCCAACTTATTCCACACTTCACATTGAGTATGATCGAGGCGTGGCGACTGTCAGTATTAACAATCCACCAGTTAATGTATTGGATGTTGCCTTGATGAGTGATATTCGAGCTTTTCTCACTCAGGTACGTGATGACCCACAAACACGTGTAATCGTGTTCCAAAGCGCTGATCCTGAGTTTTTCATCGCTCATGTAGATATGACCTTGATTGATGAGCCACACGCTTTTGACCAGTTCGCGAAAGATGTGCCCAATGGATTGAATCCATTTCAGGCTGTGGGAGAGATGATTCAGGCACAGCCGCAAGTAACGATTGTTAAGCTCGAAGGCTTGGCGCGTGGTGGCGGTGCCGAATTTGTGGCAGCAGTGGACATGGCATTTGCTGCTATTGGGCGTGCTGGCCTCGCCCAATGTGAGGCATTGATGGGTATTATTCCTGGCGGTGGTGGTACTCAATATCTTTCACAGCGTATGACACGGGGGCGTGCATTAGAGGTAATTCTTGGTGTTGACCTTATTGACGCTTTGCTAGCTGAACGATATGGTTGGGTAAATCGTGCGCTTCCGGCAAATGAATTAGACGCTTTTGTTCATCGCATTGCCACAAATATTGCAGCTTTACCTGACGGGGTCATCGCCGCTGCAAAGAAAGCAATCCCACCTGCGGATTTAAGCGAAGACTTCCTTCGAGAGCACAAGGAATGGGCTGGTCTGTTTGCGCGTCCTGCTGCTGAAAAACTCATTCGTGGCGGCTTGCAGGCAGGTGCTCAAACAAAAGTAGGCGAACAGGATTTGGAGCAGCTACTCCGCGATTTATCTGCATCTTGAGGTCTTGCTGCTGTCTAATATTCTGCTCTAGCTTATTCTTGAGATTTGAGACAGAGAAATACTGCCCCCACTTTTTAAGTCTAATACAGTTTATGCAATTGAGAGGCGATGACAATAGTTTGAAGTATTGATCATCTATAGGGAATAAGCCATATTTTTGCTACAGTGAACCAAATTAAGATCATCTATTTACTAGGCCTCGCATTTGCGGGGTTTTTAATGCTGAATAAAAGGAAAACTTGATGGAATTGCCCAATATCATTCAACAATTTATTGGAAACAGCGTTTTAGAGCCAAATAAAATTGGTCAGTCGCCATCGGATGTTTATTCTTTTAATCGAAATAATGAAACTTTTTTTCTTAAGCGATCTAGCACTTTATATACAGAGACCACATACAGTGTCTCTCGTGAAGCGAAAATGTTGAGTTGGCTCTCTGAGAAATTAAAGGTGCCTGAACTCATCATGACTTTTCAGGATGAGCAGTTTGAATTCATGATCACTAAAGCGATCAATGCAAAACCAATTTCAGCGCTTTTTTTAACAGACCAAGAATTGCTTGCTATCTATAAGGAGGCACTCAATCTGTTAAATTCAGTTGCTATTATTGATTGTCCATTTATTTCAAACATTGATCATCGGTTAAAAGAGTCAAAATTTTTTATTGATAACCAACTCCTTGACGATATAGATCAAGATGATTTTGAGGCTGAATTATGGGGAGATCATAAAACTTACCTAAGTTTATGGAATGAGTTAACCGAGACTCGTGTTGAAGAAAGATTGGTTTTTTCTCATGGCGATATCACGGATAGTAATATTTTTATAGATAAATTCAATGAAATTTATTTTTTAGATCTTGGCCGTGCTGGGTTAGCAGATGAATTTGTAGATATATCCTTTGTTGAACGTTGCCTAAGAGAGGATGCATCGGAGGAAACTGCTAAAATATTTTTAAAGCATTTAAAAAATGATAGACCTGACAAAAGGAATTATTTTTTAAAACTTGATGAATTGAATTGATTCCAAGCATTATCTAAAAATACTTAATTGTCTTTTTACGTCGCTAAATTTTAAATAAATAAGTGAAGAGAGTTAGTGGAGCCACTGATTTAAAGTTTTATATCACCAATGAATCTAAACTTTGGTTTTTAAAATGAACTTATTTAAAATAGGTAAAACTGTTTATTAGCTTAACTTGTGATTTAAGTTTTTATGAATATAAAATTGTTAATTTATTAGCTTTACAAGTTTATTTAAATTTCATCGTGCAGCGTTTTTAACCAATTTTATTATCGATGGTATTTTTTTGTCTGCTTTTCTTTTCCTAGTCTTTTATCTATCCGTCAGCCATATAGTATTTTATTAAATTCTTATGGGAAATGACGAATGTTAAATTATCTTAAGAGCTTTAATAATATCAATACTTATTTGATTTTATCGATAATCCTGCTGTTAATCATAATATCTCTAGATTATTTCTAAACTGAATGAATGTTTATAATGAGTGATTCATATTGCTATTGAAATCGCCTTCTCACTTTGAAAGAAGGCGAGGATGTGGGGCTTTTATGTTGATTTATCGTTTTAAAAATATCTTATAAAAGAAGCCTAATGTGTTTTCTTATATAGGTTTAAACATAATTGTTGTATATCTTAAATCCAATTGATCTTATAATTTTACTTTATTTTTTTGTATTGTTTTGCAGGTTTAAAAGTGAAAATTTCTAAAGGATTACTCAACCTTATTGCTTATACATGTTTAATCATTAGTTCTTCAGCGATCGCTAAAACAAGCACGAGTTTGATTTCACCTAAAAAAGGTGTGATTTGTGATCAATATATTTGTGTAGATAAGAAAGGTGTATCGAAGTCTCTTACAGCTCAATATTTAGGAACTAAAAAGGCGAATAAAGTTTTCTCACAAGGTAATTTTGATCGCTCTGCATTTACTTTCTCAAATGGAGTATTCTGCGATACAAATACAAAACGATGCCATGTAGACCGATATTTTGACAATGGAAATCGAAGCAAAGTGGATAAAAAGATAACAGATCAGCTTTTTAATAATAAGTAGTTCTTTGCCATAAATAGGCTCAATGACTTACCCTAAGGTGGGCTTTTTTATTTATATTCAAATTTTTAGAATGCTGTGTTCTATAAAATAAGATTGTATAAATTTACCCACCTGTTAATAATTACCAATAGATGAGTTAAGTCATTTCTTATTTCCCCTCTGAATTGGAATTTTAATTTGTCTAGCAAACCCTTCACTCGAGGGGTTTGTGCTATAAAAATTATAAATTTATTCATTCCATCAATTACTTGTATTTTTTGTAAAATAATTCATGTTTTTGTTTAAAAATGTGATTTATTTTGCTAAATTTCGCATGGATTTATTGAACAGAAAAGTAATGAACATGAATAAATATTTTGCAGAATTTATTGGAACATTTTGGCTGGTCTTTGGAGGGTGTGGTAGTGCAGTACTTGCTGCAGCTTTTCCAGAATTGGGTATCGGTTTTGTCGGTGTTGCACTCGCGTTTGGTCTAACTGTACTGACAGGTGCTTATGCATTAGGTCATATTTCAGGTGGACATTTTAATCCTGCAGTAAGTGTCGGTTTGTGGGTTGGCGGTCGTTTTAATGCAAAAGACTTAGCGCCATACATCATCGCGCAGGTCCTTGGTGGTATCTTCGCGGCATTTATATTGTATTTGATTGTACAAGGTCAAGCAGGATTCACAGGTACGGGTGGATTTGCAACAAATGGTTTTGGTGATTTATCGCCAGGAAAATATTCTTTGCTTTCTGCATTATTAATTGAAATCGTCTTAACTGCGATTTTCTTAATTGTAATTCTTGGTGCTACAGATAAACGTGCGCCAGCTGGTTTTGCACCTATTGCTATTGGCTTGGCATTAACATTGATCCATTTAATCAGTATTCCTGTTACCAATACTTCAGTCAATCCTGCACGAAGTACAGCAGTGGCTCTATTTGCTGAAACAGCTGCGCTGAGTCAATTATGGTTTTTCTGGGTTGCACCGATTATTGGTGCTGTAATTGGCGCTTTAATTTATAAGTGTTTTGAGCAAAAAAATAGCCAATAACGTTATCAATGCGCCTAATTCTAGACGGTATATGAAAACCTCCCTCGGGAGGTTTTTTTAATGGTTGAGATAGAGAAATTAATCGATGAGAGTTACTTCTTATAATGGTCTTAGATCGGTTGAACTATTCCTAATATTTTTTGAGCTGTTGCATCGCCATTTAAATATGCGCCATGAACAGTACCTGCATATTTCAAACTACAATGTTCGCCGGCGAAGAAGATTTTTTCTCGAATTGGTTGATGCAATACTTTAACAATGTCTTCTGTGTGCTTTAGTGAGGGAAAACTAAAAGAACCATAACTATAAGGGTCAGAACCCCAACGCGTAATGATGAGTTTTTTGGGTGTGTGGGGAATATTGTTGAATTGTTTTTGTAAGCTACTAAAAATAAAGTTTGATATTTCATGATCTGCAGAATTATCGATAAATTCTGATTGCTTTCCTCCGAACAACATTAAATAAATTGGTTTTTTATAAATTCCAGATAAGTCTAGAATATTAAAACAGCCAATCTCATTCCAATAGAAATCACTTATCTTGTCTATCGGTATTTTTGATCTAAAAGAAAGTGGTTGTTCTAATTCAAAAAACACTTTATTGAAAGACCCAAACCCAATATCTTGAATAGATTGAGCATAGTGATTTGGTAAGGGTGGATAAAATTCTATATGATTATTTTTTAAAATTCCGAGAGGGGCAGTAACCACTAAGCGGGAAGCGAGGTAAAAATTATCATTGGAATCAATAATTTTCACATAAGCATTTTCACAAATGACTTTTTTTACATCTACATTGAATTGAATGTCTATTTTTTGTGAAAGTGCATCTATAACTTGAGCATAACCATGTGGAAATATAACTTCGTCGCCTTCAAAATAACCTTCAAAATTTTTATAATTCGATGAAAGTAGCTCAAGATTTGTCGCAAATGGGTCATTTGCTATTCGGTTGAAAAAGTTAAATAATAATTGTTTAAGATAATCTTCTGAAAATGTATTACCTGAATAATGTAAAGAAGAAATTATTTCTTCAGTCGCCTTGAGGGCCGATAGCGTTTGTGTTTGAGAAAGTCGCTTTTCTATTTCCTCTACATAAGATTCAAACTCTTGCACTTCTTGATCAGAAAATAACAACCCATTTTCATGAAAATATTGCGATTTATCATAGTTAAATACAGTTGTTTCTATATGATTTTCTTGGGCGATGTCCCATATAGGATTATCTTCAACACCATGAATCCATGATGCACCTAAATCAAAAACATCGGCATCAGATTGCAATGAATCTATACGTCCACCGATGCGAGATCTCGCTTCGAGTATGGTAACTTTTTCACCATTTTCTTGTAATTTTCTAGCGCATGCAATTCCTGCTATCCCAGCGCCAATAATAATAATCGGTAAATTAATATCACTCTGTTCTAACATAAAAATTTATAGCTCTGTTCTATATCCTAAAATTAAGATAATACACCTTATACATCTAAGATAGAATTATTTGATTATTATCTTATAAAATCAATATCTTATATTATTTTTTCTAGATTTTAGTACTGTTTTTCATGATAATTGTTGCAGTATAAAAAGGGTATTCATTCAACTTTTGATCAAGTTCTAATCGATCAATTTCGACAGCAAGTAAGCACAGCTCTTTAAAAGATTAAGAATAATGAGGTTCTTAAGTGATCGTTTCTACGAGCTTAACCAATCAAAACTACATCCCGTATAAACGTTGCTACAGTGAAGAAATACTAAAAACAGCAAAATTGGCAAAGACGAGATATGATTTTAAAGAAGCGAGATAATTCCCGTATGCTGTTAAATCTTCTTTTTATTTTTTCATTAAAAATATCACAATAAATCAATAGATAAGCAATATATTAAAATATGCTAGTGAAGTTATAGATCGATAAAACTTGCTAAATAATCTCTTAAAATGAAAATTTCGATGAAATTTCTCAATTCTAAATGAGAATATTATCATTTATTACAATTGAAAATTTTAAAATATAAACCATAAGAAAAAGACCAATTCATCATAAATATTCATAGAATCATAGTGTTAAACCTGTATAGACAAGCAGGGTATAGCATTGAATTATTAAATGAGAATGATTATCATTATTTTGTGTTAAGCAGAGCTACACGATCCAAGAAAAACATAAATCAAATTTCTAGATCTTTTTAGTGCAGTAAAAAGTCTTGTACAGAGGATATGGTCAGATGAAAGAGCTTGCCAGCCGATTGGCGATGCAGCACCTAATCAATGCATACTCACAAGAAACAGGAAGTAGAATTTTACTGGAGAAATATCAGCAAAACTCTACACAACTTGCGTTTAGCCAAGGCTTGACCTTGTTAATGATTCCATTGGAATCCATCCAATCCCAATTATATGTACCACTTTCATATAGAAGTCTTGTAGGGCGACATCGAATAGATAAACTGCCGCAGATTTTTAATAAAGGACAAACGCAAAAGTTTAGTCCAATTGCGATGGTGTGCTTACTTCTAGAAGAGCTGCTACGAAATTCTGTTGAATCCTTAGATTCAGCATCATTGGTTGAAAAATGGATACAAAGTCGAGATGCTTTAGCTGAGTTTTT
Organism: Acinetobacter sp. GW821-FHT01E09; assembly: GCF_059422385.1. Lineage (NCBI taxonomy): Bacteria > Pseudomonadati > Pseudomonadota > Gammaproteobacteria > Moraxellales > Moraxellaceae > Acinetobacter > Acinetobacter sp. GW821-FHT01E09. The sequence continues at coordinate 2,431,938 of NZ_JBWKWU010000001.1, read as the reverse complement.
AAAGCAGCGTCAATATGATTTTGACCAATTGATTCAAGCAAAGCAAGATTTCATTCAGACAGAACAAGCATTGATTCTCGGGCACAGTATGCATCCAGCGCCTAAGAGTCGCACAGGTTTTGTTCATGAAGATTGGTTAAAGTTCTCACCAGAACATAAGGGGCAAACACAACTGTATTATTGGTTAGTTGCACCAGAATATCTGGCAGAAAGTGCGACATCAGATCAGCCAATCACGAGCCAACTCATAAAGCATATGCAATGGTATTTGAGCGAAGCAGAATTAGATTTAATTCATACACATTCAAGCTATAAATTATTGACATTGCATCCATGGCAAGCACGTTATTTACAGACTAAAGACTGGTATAAAGAATTAAAAGCCAAGAAAAAGCTGATTGATTTTGGTGAAAAGGCTTGGCATTTTTCTGCAACAACATCCGTGAGAACATTGGTCAGCTATTCAGCACCGTGGATGGTGAAACTTTCACTATCCGTGATGATTACCAACTCTATCCGAGTCAATTTGGCCAAAGAATGTCATCGTGGAGAAATCACGCGTCAACTTTGGCAGGGGCCAATAGGTCAATCGATTTTAAAATCTTGTCCTACATTGAAAGCAATTCATGACCCCGCATGGACTGCGTTAATCATCGACGGAACAATTGTCAATGAAACGATTTGTATTTTTAGAGATCAACCCTTTGATCGACAGCAGCAAGTGACATGTATTGCCTCCTTATGCCAAGATCATCCAGCAAAAAAATTAAATCGCTTTGATCATTTATTTGAACAAATTGCACAGGCAGAACCGCAGCTAAGTATAGAAAAAATTGCTTTAAATTGGTTTGAGCGATTTTTAGCGATCAGTTTAGTTCCCATGATGTATCTATACTATCACTATGGCATGGCATTTGAGTCACATCAGCAGAATGTATTGGTCGAATTGGAAAATGCGTATCCTCAAAATTTATGGTTAAGGGACAATCAGGGTTTTTATTACATCAAAGAATACGCCACTGAAATATTAAAAGAATACCCGGAACTTGATGAAAAAGCGCAGGCTGTTGGGCCAAAAACTTTGGTTGATGAAAGGTTTAGCTATTATTTTTTTGCTAATACTTTATTTGGCATGATCAACGCAATTGGAGCAACAGGGAGTGTTTCAGAACAGCAACTTATTGATCTATTGCAAGATAAATTGATGGAATTATATCAACAGTATCCTGACAGTAGTTTATTACAAGGCTTATTATATCAACCAACCTTGCCATATAAAGGGAATTTACTCACGCGTTTATATGAGCTGGATGAACTGATTGCGCCTGTAGAACAGCAATCAATTTATATTCAGTTGCCAAATCCTTTATGTCTAAAACAAAAGGATGCAATTTATGCTTGATTTTATTGCTGTGGGTTTAGGACCGTTTAATTTGAGTTTAGCCAGCTTGTTACAACAAAAATCAAAGCTAAAATATCTGTTTTTTGAAAAACAAGCTCAGTTTGATTGGCATGAAGGAATGCAGCTTCCAAACACAATGTTGCAAGTGCCTTTTATGGCTGATTTAGTCTCTATGGTAGATCCGACCAGCCCATTTAGTTTTCTCAATTATTTAAAAGCGCAACAGCGACTCTATAAGTTCTATTTTTTGGAACAACCACATATCCCTCGTAAAGAATATAATCATTATTGCCAATGGGTTGCAGATCAAATTGAACATATTCAATATTTATCTGTAGTCACAGAAATTGTACCCAAATCCTATGGCTTTGAAGTTCTCGTTTTTCAAGCGGGGATTTATCAGCGCTATCGTTGTCGAAACATTGTATTAGGGGCGGGAAATGTACCTTATATCCCACCATGTATGCAGACTTTGATCCAAACTTATCCAGAGCGATGTAAACATTCAGCACATTATCTAGAGCATCAGCCAAAAAATTTACAAGGTAATGTGGTGGTACTGGGATCAGGGCAATCTGCGGCAGAAATCTTTGTAGATTTATTCGATCGTCAATTTCAATTCGATCAGGTGTCTAAACCGAAATTCAATCTCAATTGGCTGACACGAGCCAATGGTTTTTTCCCTATGGAATATACGCCATTAGCTTTAGAACATTTTAGTCCAGATTATAGTCAACATTTTCATTGCTTTGATGACCTCAATAAAGATTTACAGTTGAATAAACAGTCACTTTTATATAAAGGAATCAGTGCGCAAACCATTCGTGAAATATATAAGAAACTTTACCATCGACATCTTGCTGGAAATGATTTAGCGACGCATTTGCACAGTCAGTCCAACCTAATTGATGCTGTTTTAACGGAACAGGGGAAAATTAGACTGATTTTTCAAGATCGAGTGACTTTAAATCAGTTCAGTCTAGACAGTGACTATGTGATCTGTGCTACAGGCTATCGCCGTCCTGAATTTCAATTTCTCAAGCAACTGAAGCCCTTGATTAAAACCAATCCACAAGGACAATGGAATATTTCAGCAAATTATGCTGCTGAATATGCTGGTATTGGCAAAATTTTTGTTCAGAACATGGATATGCATAGTCATGGTGTTGGCACACCTGATTTGGGTTTAGGCGCTTATCGTGCGTCGACAATTGCCAATCAGCTAGTGGGATATGTGCTATATGACTTAGCAACAGCCCCCCAATGTTTCCAACATTTTGATCCTTTGCAGAATCCGCAAGTCCAAGTGATCTCGAAAAATATCACAACACAGCATCATGTGCATGCTCAGCATGTTGAAGATTTGGTTAAAAATGTCAATTTTCAATCTCAAAGCCCAAGTACACAACATTCTCAGCATCAACAAAACCATCAACGATATTCGAATATTGAGAACAGCATATGAGTTTTGCACAGTTACAAATTAATCAGCAACAATGGCGAAGTGCAGGCCAGCGCTTAATTGAAATGGCAATCGCTGAGTTTTTATATGAAGAAATTATTCAGGCGGAAAGTCTGGGTGATGATGTATTTCAATTGAGATTGGATGACCGAATTTATCAGTTTAATGCACAACAGTACTTATTGGGACATTGGCGGATTCAAGAGGGTTCAGTACGTGATTTAACTTTGGATACGAAAAGGCCTGCTTGGAATTTGCATCAATTTATTGCCGCTTTTTCCAATCAGGTTGAAGTTAAACCCTTTACCAAAGCTTATTTAATTAAAGAGATGAACAATACATGGTTAGCTGAAGCGCATGTACTGGATGAAAATCGTTTAACCAGTTCGGCAGTGCTGACTGCACCGCATTATCAAATCGAAGCGATGTTGCGCGGTCATCCTTGGTTAATTATGAGTAAGGGCCGAATGGGTTTTGGTTATGATGATTATTTGAACTCAGCGCCTGAGATTTTACCTAGAGTCAAAGTACTATGGCTGGCTGTGCATCGAGATTTGGCAGAATTTCGTTCTACCACTGAATGGTATGCAGGACAGTTATATTGCCATGAGTTTGACGAGCAGGAATTGCTAGAATTTCGCGAAAAAATGCAAAACCTTGTTTTAAATTCAGAGGATTATTATTTAGTTCCTGTACATGCTTGGCAATGGCACCAATGGATTGTACCAACTTATGCCAATGAAATTGTAGATCAAAAAATTGTAGAACTTAAAATTGGACAGGATAATTATGTGCCAATGCAATCAATTCGCACTTTATGTAACACATCAGATGCACAACGTCATTACATTAAACTACCATTGAGTATTTTAAATACCGCTGTTTATCGCGGATTGCCTGCTCAAAGAAATTTAGCAGCACCAGCGGTTACAGCGTGGTTGAAAAATATTTTAAAACAAGATGTAGATTTACAAAAAACGGGTGTAGTTTTTTTAGGCGAGATTGCAACTTTGACCATTCAGCAACCTTGTTATGATCACATTGCAGGTGCGCCTTATCAATTCAAAGAGTTATTTGGCTGTTTATGGCGTGAGAGTGTAGATCCATTTGTTGAATATCATCAGCAGGTTTTATCACAAGCTGCCTTATTACACCGTGATATTCAGGGGCTTTCCATTTTAACTGTACTTATTCAAGCTTCAGAATTAGTACCATTAGATTGGCTCAAGCAATTCATTACTGTCAGTATTCAGCCACTCCTGATTTGCCTTTATAAATACGGTTTAGCATTTTCACCACATGGTGAAAATACCATGTTAATTCATGAAAATGGGGTACCTAAAGCCATGGTACTCAAAGACTTTATTGACGATATGAATCTTGTCGATGAGGATTTTCCTGAGGTGGCCGATCTTCCAGATGAAGCTAAAATTTTATTGAGGCATTCAGCACAAGACCTCAGTCACTTTATTTTTACTGGCTTATTTATGGTGCATTACCGCTATATCTGTAATGTATTTCTACAGGATTTTCCACAATATCATGAGATTGAATTCTGGCAAACCGTATCGAATGTGATTGCTGAGTTTCATCAACAGCATCCAGAGTTTGCAGCAAGAATTGAAAAGTTTGCGCTGTTTAGACATCAATATAATAAGGTTTGCTTAAATCGTGTTCGTCTATTTACCACCAGTTATAACGATGAAGCAGAACGCCCGGTACCGGTCATTCTGGATTTGATTGCAAACCCTGTAAGCCCAGAGACTTTAAAAAATTGGACAGCACAATTTTCATCTGCTCCAGCATGATAAACCGTGCCTGCGCAGAGTGAGTGTGTATTTATCTGTGTCATACCTAGATTTAACACGAGTCAAAAGCTCAATAATCTAACAAATACAATAAAGGTGAAAGTGATGAAAACCTTATCACAGCAATTACCAGATTTTTATGAATATTATGAGAGCGGCAATCAGTTTTATTTACGTCAAGTGAAATACCCTGATGATATGGCTTTATTACATCAATGGATGCATGAACCGCATGTGATTCCACAATGGCAACTGAATAAATCAGAAACAGATCTGAAGGTCTATTTTGAAAAACAATTGGCTGATGATCATCACCGCTTACTTATCGTTGGTGTCGAAGGACAAGATGTGGGTTATACCGAAATCTATGAAGCAAAACGTGATCGATTAGGTCGTTATTATTCTGCGCATGAACTAGATTTAGGCTGGCATTTGCTGTTTGGTGAAATATCGGCATTTGGTAAAGGCTATCTTCGAACAGTTGCCCGTTTATTAAATTTTTACATTTTTGAATATACAGACTCGTTGAAAATCGTAGGTGAACCCGATTCAACAGTTAAACCCTACGCAGCAGTTGTCAAAGAAATGTGTTATGAGGCTCAGGGTATTGTTGCAATGCCAGAGAAAGATGCGATGTTATATTATTGTTTTAGAGAAACTTTTTACCAAAAATTTGGTGAATATTTAATCCAATCTCAGCAATATTTAGCACAAAAACAACAAATACAAAATCCAGTAAGTTGAATTTGTCCTATGAGTTATCAATCTATACATATTCAGATCAAAGAGATGATTTTCGCCAAAGATGTCTCGATCGTTGAATTTCAGTTTTGGTTGGCTGAAGTTGAAACATTTCTACGCCAGCAGCAAAATTTTGTTTTGGTGATGAGAAGTGCTAAAGGGACTACATTTCCAGAGGAATACCGTCAGATTCAAGCGAGGTGGTATAAAAAAAATAAAGCCAATTTTTTTAAATACTGCGTGGGTTTAGTGCGGATAGGGTTAGATCAAGCCGATCTAGAACGACTCAATACACCAGCATTACATGTTGCATGGCAGGTTCCTTATTATGTGACATTAGATCGCTCGGATGCATTGCAATGGTCTGTACAGAGGTGGCTATGCAACGCATAAATAATTTATCAAACCAATCTGTTACTCAACAAGTTTCCGTACTTAGTCTAGGCGTTGTGGTTGTTTTATATTTAGCCCATGCCTTGCCTTTGTATTTTTACAATGTGGCATTGCCTGCGATTTTAAGGCATCAAGGGGTAGACCTGCGCTGGATTGGACTATTGTCATTACTTTATATTCCATGGGCATTCAAATTCTTTTGGGCACCACTTATTGACCGCTTTTATGTCAAAAAATTAGGCAAACGTAAAACGTGGCTGCTGTTTACTCAAATTGCTTTGGTTTTAGGGATTATTGCACTTGCATTGACCCAGTTTTCTTATGGGCTGCTGGTCTTTGTCATCATTGGTTTATGGATATCGAGTTTTGCAGCAACCCAAGATATTGCCATTGATGGATATACCGTCGAAGCATTTTCACCACAAGATTACCGTTTTGGCAGTATGGCGCAAAGCATTGGTGTTGCTCTTGGAAGTATGCTCGGTGGTGCTGCAACACTTTGGCTGTATCAATATTATGGGTGGCAAACAGCACTGATTTGTTTAGCGACCTTGACGGCTTTGACGATGTTTGCGGTTTTTCAAATACAAGAAAAAAACTCAGAACACGTAATTAAAAACCCGCCGAGCTTAATTCGAGCATTTAAACGCCCTGAAATTCGTTGGGCATTACTTTTAATTGTTTGTTATCGCTTTGTAGAAGCCCCCGCAATGGCAATGCTCAATCCAATGCTGATTGATCAAAAATGGTCACTTTCACAAATTGGTGTGTTGATGTCGGTGGTGGGTGCAGGAGTTGGATTGCTTGCAGCCGTTTCTGCTGCATTGCTACTCAAAAAGCGAAATGCAACACAATTACTAGTTTGGGCTGGATGGGTGAGAACGCTGTTATACGGACTTTTGGGAGTCGCTATTCTATTCGGCTGGTTAAATCAGTGGCATCTTTTGCTGGGTGTTTTCGTGATTGCATTTCTTGCGATTCGTTATATCGCAATGACCTCTTTATATGCATATTTCATGCAGAGTAGCTCAAAAGAGCAAGCTGGGACCGACTTTACAATTTTGGTGTGTTTTGAATTGCTGGTCTATTTTATTGGCGGGGCTGGCTCAGGTTTTCTGGCCAAATCATTAGGTTATGGCAATTTTTATATTGTTCTAGCTATTGCATCTGTAGTGAGTTTGATTCTCTCACAACTCATTATTTCCAAATCACAAAAAACGCGAAGATCAGAGATGATGTAAGGGATAAATCATGAAAAGAAAATCAATTCAAATACAACTGACGTGTTTAAGTTTGGCTATTGCGACACAGATCTATGCGCAAGAGCCTACAACTCAAAAAGTTGAAAATACTGGGTCAGACGTAAAAAGTCTAGCCCCCATCGTGGTCACGGCAACACGTTCTGCAAAAAGTATTTCAGACATTGCAGGGACGGTGTATCGTATTGAGCGTAGCGAAATTGAAAAGCAAGCCAATGCGGGTAAAAGCACGGCAGAAATTTTAGGGCTATTGGTTCCTTCACTCACGCCAAATACTGGTACAACCTCTAACTATGGCATGACCATGCGCGGCCGTGTGGTGCAATATATGATTGATGGGATACCACAAACAGGTTCACGGGATGGATCGCGTCAGCTCAATAGCATTCTTCCTTCAATGATTGACAGAATAGAAGTTGTGTCTGGGGCAACGAGTATTTATGGCTCAGGTGCAACAGGCGGTATTATCAATATCATTACCAAAAAAGGCGGTGACGAAGCTTTAAGTTTTGAAACCAAATTGGGGCTAACCTCAGGGAATAATTTTAAAGGCGATGCCTTGGCTTATGAAGCTTCACAAAATGTTTCGTTTAACCAAGAACGCATCAAAGGTAATTTGGGGGTTGGCTATGTTAAACGGGGTGAAATTCAAGACAGTCGTGGCGATCGTATTGGGCCTGAGGTTGCGCAAACAGATCGTCAAGATACCCAAACCCTTGATGTCAATGGACAACTCACTTGGAACATTTCAGATCAACAGCACTTAACCGTTGGCGCACAATATTATAATGATGAACAAGACAGTGATTATGGACCTGATTATGGTCAGGGTTTATCTGTCATATTTAGAGGAGCTACACCCAGTTTAAAAGCATTAAAAGGCTTACAACTCGAAGACCAACCTAGAACAAAACGCTGGTCAACGCACGCCCAATATAATCATAATGATGTATTGGGGCAAAGCTTAACCTTGGAAGCTTACTACCGTAAAGAGCAGGCAAGATGGTTTCCAACCGCAGTAAGTTTACCGCATCCGCAATTACCTCCTCCTAATAGAAGTATTCCTGTTGTGATGCAGTCCAATACCGATATTAATATTTGGGGATCACGTTTAGCCTTACAGAAAGATTTTAAAGTTGCAGATCGGGCTTTAGGGTTAAGTTACGGTTTAGATTTTGAAAATGAGAAAAATGGTCAAGAAGGGCAAAGGTATGATACTAATACTTTTATTGCGAGTAATGGCTTAAATCATAAAGCGACAAAAAACTATGCGATGGGACCAGATGTTCAAGTGGCAAAACTGGGTGCATTTGTTCAAGCGAATTATGCAGTTACGGATCGTATAAATATACAGGCAGGCGTGCGTAACGAACGAATTAATAGTGATGTCAGTGATTCTACCCCGTACCCTGAAAGTATTGTCGCTGACTTCGATCCTAGCTATACGGCGAAAAGTTTAAAAGGTGGTGAAGTAAAACATAATGCGACTTTATTTAATTTGGGCGGGGTTTATCACTTAAATGATACGCAACAAATTTTTGCTAATTTTTCTCAAGGCTTTAGTATTCCAGACGTACAACGGATGCTGCGAGATGTTCCAGCAAGTTTTGTTGTGACCAGTAATAATATTGATCCGATTAAAGTGAATAATTATGAACTCGGCTGGCGCCTACAAGAGCAAAATGGACTCAATCTAGGGCTGGCTGCTTTTTATAATGATTCTGATAAATCTGTGAGGTTTAATGCTGCCCCAAATTTTAATATTGAAGTGATTGATACCGATGAACGCATTTATGGTTTGGAAGCCAATGTAAAATATGCAATTTCAGATATGTGGAATATGGGAGGAACCATTGCTTATACACGAGGTCAATTTAAAAATATACTCGGTGATTGGCAAGAGCTTGATGCTGTACGGGTTGCACCACTGAAAGGCACGCTATTTTCAGAATGGCAATTTGCAGATGATATCAATTTACGCGTACAGACTTTAGCAATTGGGGGTACAGATCAGGCTGCTAAAGACTATGTCAATCCATTAAATGACCGCAGTATTCGAAAACCCGCTGAGATTAAGGGGTTTGCGATTATGGATGTGATCACCAGTGCAAAAGTAGGCCCAGGCAGATTAGGTTTTGGCGTTTATAATGTATGGAATACAGATTATAAAACGGTGTTTAGTCAAGCGGTTGCGCCAACCTATGGGGCCATTTCAAGTTTGGCTGCACAAGGTCGTAGCTACGGTTTAACTTATACGCTGAAGTATTAACCCAGATAAAGCCTCTTTAAAATTTGAAAGAGGTTTTTTATTGAGCAATATCTCGATGAAAAATACTGAATCGTGGGTAATTATATAAATCCAATAAAAATTTTCCTAATCAGTCAAGTCTGATATTTTAGAAGATTCAAATGAATAAAAATAATGATATTTGGATGATGGCAACCTTACTCAACGGGATCAGCTTATCCATGATTTTACCTTTACTCGCACCTCTTATTCGTCTATTAAAAATCTCAGAGCTTCAGACAGGTCTGATGGTGTCTGCCAGTGCATTGCTGATGAGTTTGACTGCAATGTGGATTTCTAAAAAACCAAATCTTCAAAATCATTATTATTTATTGAGTATCGGTTTTATTGGAATGAGCATAACTTGGGGGCTATTTGCAGGGGTATTAAGTTATGGACTAATGTATAGCTTGCCAATTGGACTACTTTTCACTTTATTATTGCTTACACGAAGCAGTATTGGCTTTTTTATGGCAATGCCGCAAATCGCATTACAAAGTTATGTGATGACGCGATATTTAGATGAAACGACACGCAGTCAAAAGATGGCAAGCTTTGGTGCCTTAAACAGTGCAGGGCTAATTTTAGGGCCATTTTTAACCACATTACTCATTATTTGGGGAATATTGATTCCTTTGTGGCTCGCCGTATTACTTTTGACTGTCATGAGTATGCTGATTGTATGTTTATATCAACACAACGGGGAAAATGCTCAACAGTCACATTCAAAAAGTCATGCTCCAAACCATTCGGCTTTAACCTATCATTTTGATGAAGATCAGCATATCCAAGACCCACTTTTACAAAAAGAGATTTCTCAGCAAGATTCTAATCATTCGCAATTGGTTCGTCTGAGTGATGATGATCTAAGAAAATCAATGATTTGGTTGATCCTCGGATTTAGTTTATATATCGCGATTATTACTTTGAATTTAACTGCAGGTTTTTATATTCAAGATAAATTTCAATTTAACATTCAGCAAAGCGCCCTCTATTTTTCTCAATGTTTGTTGATTGTGGGGATTGTATCGGTTTTGATGCAAATTGCGATTTCTAAATGGCTAAACTGGTCGTTAACACAGCTTTTAATGGTTGGATTAAGCTCAATGCTGATTGGGTTGATCTTGTCAATTTATACCCAGCAGATCGTGATTTTTCAGTTGGCTTATGTGTTTTATGGTATCGCTGTGGCATGTCTAATGCCTGCATTTACCACAGGTGCATCACAATCAGTTTCGATAAATTTGCAAACTAAAATTGCTGCTTTATGCACCATGGCGGAAGCGCTCAGTTTAGTTGTTGCACCATTAATGAGCACAGGGCTGTACCAACTTAACATTATTTTCCCATATTATTTACTGCTTAGTATTTTCTTATTGCTGTCTTTTTATTTTGTTGTTTTTAAATGGAATAAATAGAGGATGGTCATACCAGTGTCATGTTCTTTGATTAGTTTGCCTGCATTAAATCAAATATGACATTTCAATGATGAAACCATTTAAAATTAAACATTCGCTAATCATTTGTTTTGCTTCAGGACTATTTTTAACAGCCTGCAATAATGATCATGATGAAAATTCAACTGTTGTTACGCCACCTAAGGCAGATACATCACTTTATTTACAGACTAAACAACCCTATCAACCACAGCAGAAATTAAGCAGCTATGAAGCAATGCCCGTAGGTTATCGTGCAGTTTTTACAGAATTAGTTGCTCGACATGGTTCACGAGGTCTATCGAGTATTAAATATGATTTAGCTTTATACAACATGTGGTTAAAAGCAAAACAGGAAAATGCCTTAACGCCATTGGGTGAACAATTGGGTGCTGATTTAGAAGCCATGATGAAAGCCAATATTCTATTGGGTTATGGAGTGGAAGGTATACGCCAGTATGGCTATGGCAACGAAACTTCTGTAGGTATTAAAGAACATCAGGGTATTGCAGATCGCTTATTACAACGCTTACCACAATTGTTTAATCAAGCCAGTCAACAAGGTAAATCTGTACAGATCGTTAGCTCGGGTGTGGATCGTGCGGTGGACAGTGCTAAATTTTTTACCAATGAATTGTTGAAACAGCAGCCAAGTTTAAAGACTACAATTACACCAGCAAGCTATCAAAGCCTCAACAGTACCTCTATACCAAGTATTGTCGATGGCGGGGTAAATCGCTTTCATCTGTATTTTCATAGTTTAAATGCACAAGACGATTTGGCCAATGTCAAAACGGATTTAGACAAAACAGTCTATGCGGCTAGTTTAAAATATCAAGATTTTGAAGAGAATGACGTTAACTTAAAACAAAAAATAAAAGAGTTAAGTGCAGATCCTAATGCGCAGAAAATCGCAACAGAAGTATTAAACCCAATTTTTAAAACAGCGTTTATTCAAAAAATTGGTCAAACTGGCTATAGCTTTAGTAATTCAGGATCATTCACTGTAACAAGCCCTAAAGGTGAACAGATTACTGAAAAAGGAAAGGGGAAAAATACCATTGCCAGTGCAGTAGATGCTGCTGCTTATGTGTACGAGTTGTATTCAATCACTGGCGGAATGCAAGACGAGCTTGGGGCGACAAATTTTAAAAAATATATGCCAATTGAAGCGGCTAAGTTTTATGCGCAATATAACGATGCCAATGATTTTTATAGTAAGGGCCCAAGCTTTGATACAGGCAAAGCTGTAACAACAGATATTGCCAAATCACTCAAACAGGATTTATTTAAACAAGTTGATGATGTTATGAGCATTACACAAAAGAATGTTGCTGTATTAAGATTTGCTCATGCTGAAATCATAATCCCTTTAGCCACCAGCTTAGAGTTAAAGGGGATGATGCAATCTGTGCCCTTGACGTAGACGTTTAATTATTCAAATAGTGCGTGGCGTGGTGAAGATATCTCACCGATGGCAGCAAACTTACAGTGGGATATTTATCAGAATTCGCAAGGGCAGACTTTGTTAAAAATGCTCTATAACGAAAAAGAGATTGCTTTTAAAAAAGATTGTGATTATGCCCGCTATAAAGTAAACAGCTATTATTATGATTATTTAAAGTTGAAACAATGTTATAGTATTCAATAGATTGCTATAAAATTTGAGGGAGAACGGGTTTCTCCCTTTTGTTTATAAAAGGAACACTGTGAAATTCCAGCAACATACGATTCAAGCTGCTATTTTTGATATGGACGGTACGATGCTGGACACTGAACGGCTTAGGTTTGATGTGTTAAAACAAGCGTCTTTGGAAATCATCGGTGTAGAATTTAGCTTAGATTATTTGATGCAATGTTTAGGGCTTAATGCGTTAAGCTCAGAACAGTTAGCACAAAAGTTTTATGGCCAAGATATCCCTTACCAGCACATTCGGCAACGTGCTGAACAAATTGAACTTGAGATGATTTTGTCGCAAGGCGTACCAGTGAAAGCTGGACTTTTAGAAATATTAGCTTATTTGCAATCTCAAAATATCCGATTGGCTGTCGCTACATCGAGTACCCGAAAAATTGCTGAAAAATATTTAAAACTTGCAAAAATTGATCATTATTTTACCTTGTTGGTCTGTGGCGATGACGTGATACAAGGTAAACCACATCCAGAAATTTTTAACAAAGCCTGCACCTTATTAAATCTAAATCCGCAACACAGCTTGATGATTGAAGATTCTGAAAATGGGATTACTTCAGCACATTTGGCTGGGGGAGTAACAATTTTGATTGAGGATATTAAAGCGCCAAATCAGACCATGCTGGCAAGAGCAGATTACTACTTTGAATCTATGTTGGATTTTTATCAATCAATCATAAAGTCTGACTGAATAAAATTCATTTTCAATTGAACAACACTCAGTCAATTCAAGATTTAAACATGATAATTACGTGCTTTAATAGAAGCATTAAAATTAATGTGAATTTGATGTGTTTTTAGGTTCTCAAAGTTTAACAACTCCAACTGAGACACATGATTATCCCGAGTGGCATAAAGGGAGAAAACACTACGCCTTATGGTATATCGAAATTCATCATCCTGAATTATTGGCTTATTTAAGCGATTTAACAGAAAAATTCTCAAACTATTTATTGCACCCCAATACACGCCAATTTCATATCACATTGTATATTTGTGGTTTTCTAACGGAAGATAAAAAGCAATTTGATGATGATTTTATCCAAAGCAAATTTCAACAACAGCTTAAAATTTTGAGCCAAAACCAGTTAAATAGTTTTAAATTAACAACAGGAAAAATAAATAGTTTTAGCAGTGCTTTATTTATAGAAATTCAAGATCATGAAAATAGCCTAAGCAATATTCGACAATTATTATCCTATCCAAGCCATGAAATTGCTGCTTTAGATTATTGCCCGCATATCACCTTAGGTTTGTATTCAGCTGAATTTAAAGCGCAACAAATATTTAAGGCTATCGAAACGATTGATCAAAAAAGTTTTGAAATTGGCATTGATCAGCTTAATTTTGGTATATATCAAGCGCAAGTCTTACAGGGGCCTTTAGCTACGTTACATCAGCTTATACTCAATCCGAAAAAAACAGATGGATCTTGGAAGTCAAATTTATGTTGCAATTAATCCTAGGTGGTGCGCGTTCAGGCAAAAGTAAATTAGCTGAACAGATCGCAAAAGACTCAAATCTACAAGTTGTTTATATTGCTACTGCCCAAGCTTGGGATGATGAAATGCGACAACGTATTTCACACCATCAGACACAACGACCTGATGCATGGCGACTGATTGAAGAACCACTTTATCTAGCCGATTGTTTAAAACACATAGATCAACAAGAACAAGTGATTTTGGTGGATTGCTTAACCTTATGGATGAGTAATTTATTGATGCATGAGAACTCAAATCTTCAGCGTATCGAATGTGAAAAATTGCTGAAAATTCTACCTACATTAAAGTCTCAAATTGTTTTAGTTAGCAATGAAACAGGACTCGGTGTTATACCAATGGGTGAAATAACCCGAAAATTTGTTGATGAATCAGGACGTTTACATCAACTATTAGGCCAAATAGCTGATAAAGTAGTGTTTTGCATCGCAGGTTTCCCGATGTTATTAAAAGGATAAATATTGTGATTTTTATCATATAAACTTGAGCATTTTAACGATTAACAATGAACTTTTAAAATATGAGATGGAGAGCAACAATGAATTGGTGGTTAGAAGCATGTAAAGTGCCAAACGCAGAAACAAAACAGCAGGCTGAAGAACGTCAATTGCAATTGACCAAGCCAACAGGCTCACTGTCTGTTTTGGAAAATGTCGCCGTGCAGTTGGCTGCTTTGCAAAGTAACTCAAAACCCAATGTAGATAAACCTTGGATTGCGATTTTCGCAGGTGATCATGGGGTAATGGCTGAAAATATTTCTGCATATCCACAAGCGGTAACTCGCCAAATGCTGCAAAACTTTGCAACAGGTGGCGCGTGTATCAGTGTAATTGCTAAAGAATATGCTGCGACCTTACAAGTCATTGACTGTGGCACGGTAGGTGAAGCTTACCAATATCAAGGCGTTGAGCGTTATAGTATTGCTCAAGGGACTGCCAATTTTGCTCAACAAGTGGCAATGACTGAGCAACAATGTCAGCAAGCCATGGTGCTGGGTCGTGAGAGTGTAGAAAAAGCCATTGCACAGGGTGCTTCAATTTATATTGCTGGAGAAATGGGGATTGGAAATACCTGTTCAGCTTCAGCGATTGCATGTTTCTTATTAAATGAACCTGCTGAGCAACTGACAGGTGTAGGCACGGGGATTCGCGCTGATCAGTTGATTCATAAAAAAAATATCATTCAGCATTCACTTGAATTACATAAAAATTATGTTGGAAATGATGCATTTAAAGCTTTGTGTGCTGTAGGTGGCTTAGAAATTGCTGCAATGACAGGAGCTTATATTCGCTGTGCTCAACTCGGGATGCCTGTAATTGTTGATGGTTTTATTAGTTCTGTGGCGGCATTAGTCGCGGTACGACTCAATCCTGAAGTTCGACAATGGATGTTGTTCGGTCATCAGTCTGCTGAATATGGGCACCAACGCCTATTACAAGAATTGAATGCTGATCCATTATTAAAGCTTAATTTACGTTTAGGGGAAGGCAGTGGTGCGGGTGCTGCTTTAGGTGTGATTAAGCTGGCATGTAGTTTACATAACAACATGGCCACCTTTGCAGAAGCTGCGGTGATTGGCGAGAAAGTTTAAATTTATTCATAATTCAAAAAGAGCATATGCATGAAACTGAGGATTGATCTATTACGTCACGGGGAAACTACGCTGAATCATACTTTGCGTGGTTCGACTGATGATGAATTGACAGAATTGGGCTGGCAACAAATGCATCAGACCATTTCCTATGATCAATCCTCTGTGCAAACACAATGGGATTTTATGTTTAGCTCGCCTTTAAAGCGCTGTTTCTCATTTGCACAGAGACTTTCTGAACAAGTTCAAATACCACTGATGCAAGATCATCGATTACAAGAAATTCATTTTGGTGATTGGGAAGGTATTTCAACACAGCAGATTTATGCAAAAACGCCTGAGTTATTGGAAAATTTTTGGCAATCTCCGACACGTTATACTCCACCAAATGCTGAAAGATATTTAGATTTTCAGTATCGAATTAAGCAAGCATTACAAGCGATCAAAGAGCAAATGCTGATTACACAAAGTCAAACAGCTTTGATTGTGACGCATGGTGGTGTGATTAAGCTTTTAAAATGTATGGCGCTACAACAATCTCTTGATGATATTTTAAAAATGTCTGCTGAGCTTGGGCAATTAAATCGCTTTATGTTGGACAGCGAAACCATGCAGTTAGAGTTATTGGAGAGCAATAAATGACCCCATTTTTTATTGCATTGCAATTTTTAACGATTTTCCCTGTTTATTTAAAAAATATGCCTTCGCCAAAACAAAATGGTCAGTCACTGCTATTTTATCCAGTGATTGGACTTTTGATTGGTTTGGTTCTGTTTGCCGTTGCCAGTTTTCTACATGTTTTGCCTGTAGTTTTACTCAGTACCATTATTCTGGTCATCTGGATTTTGCTCACAGGTGGCTTACATTTAGATGGTTTAGCGGATACTGCGGATGCTTGGGTCGGTGGCTTTGGTGATAAAGAAAATACCTTAAGAATTATGAAAGACCCAGCATGTGGACCGTTTGGTGTGCTGAGTTTAATTGTTATCTGTTTGATTAAATGGTCTGCACTGTATGTGTTATTACAGGAACAACACTATACTGCTTTGATTCTATTTCCTATTTTAGGGCGTTTAACACCATTATTTTTATTTCTGACCACTGAATATGTCCGTGAAAAGGGCTTAGGCTGGTCCATTGCTCAATATATTCCTAAAACTTGGGCAATGATCATTTTTGGTATCAGTTTATTGGGTGCGGGTTATTTTGTTTGGGTTGGTTTAGTGACGGCGACAATTTTTATCCTCACCTTAATTTATCTACGCTATAAGTTTATTCAACGAATCGATGGGATTACGGGTGACACCATTGGTGCCAGTATAGAAATCGCAGAAACCGTCTGTTTACTCTGTTTTATCATTTGTGGTTTTTATATTTAATCAGATTAAAAAAACCGAAGTTTTTAAAACTTCGGTTTTTAAATTGATCACTTATTTATGTTTATCTACTCATTATTTATCAATAAATAATTGATAAAATTTTGATTTATCTACCTGTACTAATCAAAATTAGAATTTTTTCTCTACACTGAACAAGAAGCTTGGAATAGCATCATTGACCCGAGCTTCATATAAAGCACCATCACTTTGATTATTTAAGCGCTCTTTGTAATCTGTACTCAAAATATTACGAGCACTCAGTGTGGTTGCCCAGCCTTTAGGGAAGCGTTTTGTCGCACTAATATCCACATTTACACGTTGATTGGTTGTACGATCATAGGGAAGATTGTCTAAAGCGCGGGTAAATTCAGGCGTGTAGCTTAGATTAATACTGCTTGCCAATTGCCAAGGCTGGTAATTGTATGAAACGCCTGTACTTGCTGTATAAGGGGCAACATCACTGGCTAAACGGGTATTATGGTCGGTATCTTCGATTTTGGCGCGTACCGTCGATAATTGTCCATTCAACATAAATGAATGACCATTTTCGGTTTGTTTTAAAGCATAGCGACCTGAAATTTCTACGCCATAGGTTGTTGCTTGGTCTTGGTTATACGGACGTTCAACAAAGCGTGTGCCTTCTTGACGAATCACTTTTTCGATATAATCATCAATATCTCGATGAAAAGCCGTAATATTTACGCCACCTGCAGTAGTGTTATAACCCAAGGTCGTTTCCAGTGCGGTAATTTTTTCAGGTCGAAGATTGGGATTACCACCACGGTCTGGATTATTGATAGTGCCTGCATCAGCATCTGTTGAAATGGAAACAGTCGGCATGAGATTGTTACTATTTGGACTTTTAAAGGCTCGGCTAATATTGGTTTGCAAAGACCATTGATCGCTAAAGTCAAAACGGTGTGCAAGCACAGGGCTGAGGTTTTGATCACTGTATTCAACCAAGCCTGAACGTTCTAACCATTCCTGACGCGCACCCACGGTAAGCGTTTGACGTTTTGAAAACTTCCAACTGCCTTCCAAATAAAGTGCATAACGTTGCTCATCTAATGTATCAGCAATATTGCTTGCTAGCGCATTGGCACGCGCATCAAGTCCAAATTTTACTTGTTTGCTTTCGTCAAACTTGCGTACCCCATCATAAGCTAAGCCATATTCATTCACAGTTTCATCAATATAAGAACTGTATTGATTGGAACGAGTGGATTCAGTTTCATTTTGCTTTTCAATAGACAAGCGAACTTTGTCTGAGTCACCTTTATCTTTACGCTCATAACGGGTATTTAAACGAATACTGTCATTTTTATCATTTTGAACTTGATTACTACTAGAGCCATCACTTTCATTCTTACGATAAAAAATTTCTGAAACCAGTTTTTGTTGATCATCAATTTGATATTCAACACGTGGTGCAAACATGGTATTTGTACGATTGGTAGTGCGTATTTGTTGGCGTGTACCATTTATATTTTCAATTTCTGTGCTTGATTTGCTGTCATTCCACATTTGATTGGCTGAAACACTGTAAATCCATGCACCATCACGCCCATCTGCTTGTACACTGATATTTTTACGCTGTTCTTCTTTTTGATCCGATTGGGTGATGCCATATCCTAATTTAACATTGCCACTGATTCGAGCATCGTCTAAGGGTTCTTTTAAAATGATATTGATTACTGCGGAAGATGCAACTGAGGCTTGAGCTACACTGGGTTGTTTGGTGATTTCAATCCGTTCAATCATTTCAGGCGTAATTGAGTCAACAATAGACATACCACCACGTGGTCCACCTTGTACGGCTTCACCATTAATCAAAAATACTGGTGCGCCACCACCACGAAAACGCATGCTGCCTGAACCGCTTGATCCACGTGGTCCTTGTCCAGGTGTTGGCATTTGAAAACCTGCTGCACGTCTTAAAGCATCATTGACCGATTGATCGCCGAATTGCAGCATTTCTTCGCGTGTTACAATGGTTTTAGCGACCACACTGATATCAGGATCTTTAGTAGGTGCTTGCTCTGCTGCAAAAACCAAGGTTTTTAATTGTTTTGGTGATTCATTTTCTTTAAGTTGAGTCGCTTCAGTGGTTTTATTTGCAGATATCGTTTCATCATTTGCAAGGCTTGCAGAGGTGATGGCGAATATTGCAAGGCTTAAAGTACTCAATGTACCCCAGTAAAGTTTTGTACGGTGCATGTTGCATCGTTCCGTTTATGTAATTTCGCGTAAGATTAGCGCACAATTATGTAGAAATTTTGAGGAAAAGCGCATGGATGAAAAATAAATTTAATGCTGAATTTTTTTATTTTAATCAAAAAAAAGCCTAATGATTGAAGCATTAGGCTGATGAAATTTCTAAAAATATAAACTGAAAAATAGAACAGGGGATTACCACATCAAATCATCTGGAATAACATAAGCAGCATAAGGATCTTCCTCATCTGTCACTTGTTCATTCTTCTCAGAATTATTGACAATAATAAATCCAGTCATTTTTTCATTGATACGTTCACCCAAAGCTTTGGGTAAAATTGCGTAGGCATCATTATTGTCATGTGCAATCACCAAGCTGCCTGAAACCAAGGCATTATAAACTTGCTGATTGATATAGATTTTCTTAACCGAACCATCGATAAACTGATAGACCGCATCGCCATCTGTATCTGTGATTTTATGTTGACCAATCATTTGGATAATTGAAGCTTTTAAGGCTTTTTCATCTAAAATGCGTTGTTTCTCTTGATTCAGCGCTTGGTCTTTACTGATTTTCTCTTGTTTGTCTTGTTCAATTTTAGCTTTAAGCTCAGCTTCATTACTCTGACCTGTACGTTGCTCGTGCTGTGCCTGCTTTGACAATTTCTTTGCTTTTTTATTATCCACTAAGCCAGCTTTGAGTAACTGTGCTTGCAATGCGTTTTTGACCATAACAATAACCAACCATTAAATGTGTTTCGAACCATGCCGAAAATAAATAAACCAATACGTTAAGCTGAGTATTAAACTTAATCCAGCAGGGATAAGGAATGAATTTAATTGTAAATAAGGATACACGATACTGGCAATCAGCCCACCCAGAATAAATCCGCAAAGAATCAATAAATGTAATGTGACACGGCGCTTTTCAATACCGAGGCCTCGAAAAAGATAGCCTAAAGCCAAACCAAGATCGGTTAAAACCCCTGAGAGATGAGTGGTGCGGATAATCGTACCTTTATAGTGGCTGACCATGGCATTTTGCATTCCCATTGCGGTACTTGCCCAGAGTAAAGCATATTTGGGATAATAAGGAATAAACAACCAGCAAAGTAAAATAAATACACTGACAAGACTCAGTGGAACACCATATCTGCGTCCGAGTTTAAAATTGCTATTGCCTAAAATAAAGCCACTATAACTTGAACCACTCACATAACTGAGCATCACCAGCAAAAGATAAAGTACATGATCATATTGTTGATGAATAAGCGCTTGCGCAAATAAACTGGCATTGCCCGTCATATGAGAGATGGATTGATGAAGGACGGTAATTAAACCAAGTACATTAATTATGCCTGCATTGACTGCAAGCATAAACGCACCTAGTTGAATCCAAACGGGCAAATACTGTAGAGGCATAATTCCTTCTTTTTGTTCATATACGCTGTATATTACTTTTTAGAAAGATCAACTGCTGCTGTAAATAAGACATCAGTCGAGGAATTCAATGCTGTTTCTGTTGAGTCTTGAAGCACACTAATCACCATACCAATTGCAATCACTTGCATTGAGATTTCTGAAGGAATACCAAATAAACCACAAGCGATAGGAATTAACAACAACGAACCACTTGCAACACCAGAAGCACCACATGCTGACGCAACAGATACGATAGATAATATCACCATAGTGACAATATCAACCTGAATACCAAGTGTATGTACAGCCGCTAGGGTCAGTACTGTAATTGTCACAGCTGCACCCGCCATGTTAATTGTTGCACCTAAAGGGATTGCAACGTTTGCAGTGGTATCATTTACCCCTAAACGTTTTGCCAAGTCAAGGTTTACTGGAATATTGGCGGCAGAACTACGGGTAAAGAATGCAGTGATTCCACTTTCTCTTAAACACTTTAGCACCAACGGATACGGGTTTTTTCGCATCACGACAGCAACAATCAGTGGATTGATAACAAGTGCAACAAAAAGCATAGTGCCTACAAGTACTGCAATCAAGTGTGCATAATTCTTTAAGGTTTCTAAACCCGCTTGTGCAAAAGTTGCAACAACCAGACCAAAAATACCTACTGGTGCAAAAGCAATCACGACTCGAATGATCGCGCTAATTGCATCCGCAACATCTGTAATGACTTGTTTGGTGGTTTCTGAACCATGACGAAGTGCTGCGCCTAAACCTACAGCCCATGCTAAAATTCCAATGAAATTCGCTTCATGTAGCGCTGTTATTGGATTGGTAATAAAACTAAGGAGTAAATTTTTTAATACTTCCGCTACGCTACCTGGTGGCTGTAAAGCTGCATCACTTGCATGGGTAAAAATTAAAGTGCTTGGAAACATCATGCTTATGGTAATTGCACTAATGGCAGCCAATAGCATACCTATAGCATATAAGCCAAGAATTGGTTTTAAATTACTTGCACCTTCACCAACTTTAAAGTTGGCGATTGAAGCAAGAACCAATACAAATACAAGAATTGGCGCAATGGATTTTAATGCTTTAATAAAAAGCTCGCCTAAAATAATAAAATATTGGGCTGAATTGGGGAATAGATACGCAACTATAAAACCAAGAATAATGGCAATAAGAATACGAGTAACTAAACTTAAACGTGCTAGGACAGCAAACATGTTGAACCTTTATGCCTAAACTGGTCTAAAATCGATGAACAAGCCGCGTATTCTATACCTAAAAGCGAAAACTTAAATAATACAATTTCGCCATAAAAATTAAGATATTAAAAAATATGTAGCTTTTTTAGCAATGATAATAAAATTTGTTGATAAATTAAACGATTTTTTAACTAAATGTTTGAGCATCCAGCTGATGCATGGCTTGATAATGCGTTAAATAAATATTTCCACTGAGCTGTTTAATTAAATTGGACTGTTTTAAACGATCCATGACTGGACCTTTGACTTCCGTGAGATGCATTTGGATTTTTAATTTATTTAAATCACTGTTAATTTCTTCCAAAGTTTCTAAAGCGCTTGCATCAATATTACTAATACTTGAGCAATTGATCACCACGTGATGTAGCGCTGGATGTTTGCTGACTTCTAAAATGATAAACTCTTTTAAGGTATTGGCATTTAAAAAACTTAGATTTTCATCAATACGAATAGACACAATATTGGTACTGGTCAAAACGTCGTGTCTTGAAATATTACGGAAATGTTGAGTACCTTCAACTAAGCCAATGACGGCAATATGGGGGCGGCTAATACGCCATAACAACAATAGGAATGTAGAAACAATACCAATAATCAAACCTGTTGAAATATCGATACACAACACCCCAAAGAATGTGACCCACATGGCAATACCATCCGCTTTGGAATAACGCCATGTTTCGATGAAGGGTTTAAAATCAACCAATTTCCAAATGGATACCATAATGGTGACAGCGAGAATCGCTAAAGGAAGTTGTTTAAATAAACCGGTAAAATATAAACTCACAATCACGATAAAAATTGAAGATAACACACCAGCCATAGGCGTTTTTGCGCCTGCATCTGCATTGACCACTGTACGTGATAAACTGCCAGTCACAGGAAATGCTGACGTGACACCTGCACTAAAGTTGGCTAAACCCAGTGCAATCAGCTCTTGATTACTATTGAGCTCACTACGTTGTTGAAATGCTGTGGTCTGTGCAATAGAAATAGATTCGACAAAACTCACCATGGTAATCATGGCTGCACCGGGTAAAAGCTGGATCACCAAATCCCAGCGCCAGTAAGGCATGGCAATTGGTGGAAATCCCGAAGGAATCTCACCTACGGTTTTGATACCAAATTGGTCTATATGCAGGAAATGTATTAACGCAATCGAAATAAACACCAGAACCAAGGGCAGTGCTTTCACCCAGAATTGTAGAGAATGTGCATAAGATTGGCATAACTTAGATTTAAAAAAAACGGGGATGTAAATCAAAAACAGAATCGCACAGACACCAAAAATTAAAGTCTCAATACTGGTAAAGCTAATGTATTGCCATATGCTTTGAATAAACTCGATAATATTGCCTGATTTTAAGGGAACATCGAGCATAAACTTAACTTGGCTGAGTGCAATCAATACTGCGGATGCGATGATAAAACTCTTAATCACAGGATGGCTGATTAAACGGATTAAAAAGCCGAATCTAAAAATTCCCAGTAAACTTGAAAGTATGCCGACGAGAAGTGCCAATAAACATGCTGCTTGAATATATACAGGTGAACCCACCTCATAGAGCGGTTCAAGCGTAGCAAAGGTCATCATGGAAATCAGTGCAACAGGACCAATAGAAAGCGTTGGACTGCCACCAACAATGGCATAGATGATCATGGGTAAAATACTGGCATATAAGCCAGTCACAGGAGGCAACCCAGCAACCATGGCATAAGCCATACCTTGAGGTACAAGCATTGCAATGACGATTAAAGCAGCAAGTAGATCAGCCCTAAATTTAGGGACATTATAGTCTTGCAGCCATTGCCATGCAGGGAGTATTTTACTGAGTTGAACTTTTGGGGCAGCCATTGGAACTTCATTAGCATATTTTCATATATATTATGCAGAAAAAATGCTAAGAAAAATAGCGACAGCTAACTTATATACTGAATTGTTTGTTTTTATTTTAAATTTATCTAGACGCTAAGATGTGTATTAAACCTGTGGGCAATACAAATCATATAAGGTAGTTAATACCACTGTCAGTTTTTGATCTTTAATAGAATAATAAATTTGCTTCCCATCACGACGTGTTGAAACAACATCACTTTTACGTAACATCATCAATTGTTGAGAGAGCGTCGGTTGATTAATCTGAGTTTTTTCTTCTATTTGCGAAACATTTAACTCTTCTTGAGCAAGATGGCATAAAATGAGTAAGCGATCTGTATTGGCTAAAGATTTTAAAATAGTCACGACTGATGCAGCTGATTCACGCATTACATCAATTTCAAGATCACTAGACATCGGTAGGTTCCATCCATTATTTAATACAGTATAACTGTGTCAGTGCATGTCGTATGGCTTTTAGCTTATGTTTTTTGATGAATTTCTAAATCAATTTTGTGAATATATCTTCACATTCTGTTTTAACTTTCTACAGAACTAGATTTTCTCTGTTTACAGTTGAATAAATAGACAAAAATAAGTGATATGTTAAGATGTAACTACAGCTAAAAATCAAGCTGAGGATATTTGACATGACGACATTTACAGCAATGAAGACGACATTACGTGAGGAAGCAACGATTCCAGTGCTTGCTATCGATGCGTTTAGTGCGGCATTTAATCATGCAAGTCAGTCAAACGCTACAATCACTTATGTAAAAGATCAACAGCTGGTTCAACAAAGCAATGGTGAAATCAAAGTTGTTGAAGATTTATCTTCTGCCTATGTGGTTCCCAAGCTTAAACACAGTGTGTTAAAACGTAAAAAGAAACAAGAGGTGATGGCATAACTTTATATGCGACAGCCGAGAATAAGAATGTTTGCTGGTCCAAACGGATCAGGTAAAAGCACAATTAAAGACTATTTAGCGCCCCATCAGATTGGGGCATATTTAAATGCAGATGAGCTTGAAAAACAATTATCTGCGACTCAAAGTTTGTGCTTAGATGATTATCATCATGATTTATCTAGCTTAGCGTTACTGAAATTTTTAAAACAAAAAAAACGTAAAAAGAATGACCAAATCGTGCCGCTATTATCCTCAAAACCACAAATTGTGGATGGACTCATTGTATTTAACCGAGATGAAATTGATTCCTATCTTTGCGCACGCATTATCGATTTTATTCGGATGGAATTTTTAAGGTTAAAAATGAGTTTCACTTTTGAAACTGTGATGTCGCATATCAGCAAAGTAGAGTTTCTACGTGAAGCCCAGAAACAAGGCTTTAAAACGTATCTGTACTATGTGGCAACCGTTGACCCAAAAATTAATATTGGACGTGTGCAATATCGGGTCGCTACAGGTGGTCATGCTGTACCAGTGCAGAAAATCTGTGAGCGCTATTACCGTAGTTTAGATTTATTGATGTTGGCAATTGAAGCCTCAGATCGTGCATATATTTTTGATAATTCAAGTCACGGTGAAAAAGCAGCTTTTATTGCAGAGATCGAAAAGGCTGAAGTACTAAAACTAAATCCTGTTGTAGAGCATTTCCCTAAATGGTTTGTAGACAAAGTATTGAGTGAATTTAATTAATTTGAAGATTAGATCTGTTTGATAAACAAAAAATCATGTTGAGTGAAGCATATTGGTATTAAAAGTTTCTTCTTCGTTTAGGATAAGGCAAGAATGAGGGGGTTTTATATTGATTTATCGTATTAAAAAGGGTTGATAAACGAAGTTTATTGGCAAAATATTAAAAATTAAAATAAATTATAAGCTATTGATTGTTCATTATAAATATGAATAAAGCTATTCAGAGATTTAAATCAAAATTAAAAATTAGGCTGTGCAATCCTGTAGCAAATCATATAGCGATTGTATTTGCAGTTATGACTTTGATTTGCATATTTCTATATATCCTTATCTGAAGATGAGGTTGATTAATTTAAATAATTATATATTATGAAAACATATATTGTATGGATTTAAAGCAATGCATGATTTTATACTGGCCTTTTTGGGGGGAGTCCTACTTGGGCTGGCTGTAGTTGGCTACTTATTTGTAAATGGTCGTGTTGCTGGGGTAAGTGGTCTAATTGCACAAGTCCTCAATCCACACAGAATTTTTAAAACACCTGCTTTGTGGTTTTTATTGGGCTTATTCAGCACACCATTTATCTATGGAGTGATTTTTAATCCTGAAATCGTGATGCTAACGACAAGCCCAATTTTGCTTGTCATCGCAGGTCTATTGGTTGGCTTTGGCACACGATTAGGATCAGGCTGTACCAGTGGTCATGGAATTTGTGGAATAAGTCGTTTGTCTAAACGCTCAATTGTTGCGACTTGTACCTTTATGCTGGCTGGATTTATCACAGTGTATGTGATGCGTCATGTGATTGGAGCTTAATCATGAAAAATATCTTTGCATTTATCTTTGGCGGGCTATTTTCTGTAGGTTTAATGCTTTCAGGCATGTCGAATCCAGCAAAAGTCATCGGTTTTCTAGATATATTTGGCCAGTGGGATCCAAGTCTGGCTTTTGTGATGATCGGTGCAATTGTAGTCGCATTTATTCCTTTTCAAAAAGCGATACGTCATCCTGTGACTGTGTTTAATGAAGTGATCGAATTACCAAAAAATACCCAACTCGATACAAAGTTAATTGCAGGCGCTTTCATTTTTGGTATAGGTTGGGGAATTGCTGGAATTTGTCCAGCACCCGCATTTACATTGATTGGTTTAGGTCATTATCAAGCCCTATATTTTATTGTTGCCATGCTGTTTGGCGTATTGATTCATCGCAAAGTGACAGGAGCATAATTTTTTATGAATCCATTTGTACAAGATTTTTTTGATGAAGCCAGTAATACCTTTAGTTATGTGGTGGTCGATCCTGCAACTCAATACTGTGCCATTATTGATAGTGTATTGGATTATGATGCGGCATCTGCAACAACATCGACAATACATGCAGACCATATTATTGAGTATATTCAAAAACATCAGCTTACAGTGCAGTGGATTCTTGAAACACATGTACATGCAGATCATTTAACAGCTTCGCAATACTTAAAAGCACAATTAGGTGGTCAAATCGCCATGAGTGAAAAAATTGTGACTGTTCAAGATATTTTTAGTCAAATTTATAATATTGATTATGAGGCTTTAAAAGCACAGCATTCCTTTGATTATTTATTTAAAGATCATGAGATTTTTAAGATTGGCGAGTTAGAGGCATATAATCTCCCTACGCCTGGTCATACCCCAGCTTGTTTGACCTATGTGATTGGTGATGCAGCCTTTGTTGGTGATACTTTGTTTATGCCTGATTATGGCACAGCGCGTTGTGATTTTCCAAAGGGCAGTGCGGCACAACTTTATGACTCTGTGATGAAAATTTTTAACTTAGCAGAGCATACTCGGTTATATTTATGCCATGATTACCTGTCTGAATCACGCCTAGATTATCATTGCCAAACAGACATCAAGACCCAACGTGAAGAAAACATCCATATCCATACAGGGGTGACTAAACAAGCCTTTATTGCGATGCGGGAACAGCGTGATGCTACATTGGCTATGCCGAAATTGATCCTTCCAGCCATTCAAATCAATATGAATGCAGGTCAATTTCCTGAACCTGAAATAAATGGTATTCGTTATTTAAAATTACCTTTAAATTATTTTAGGTAAATTGCTTAAATTAAAATGTATTTATTAAATGATAATGATTTGAATTTTTGTTCAATAATTATGCGATTTAATCACGATGATTATTTATTTAGTTTTTTAAAATAATTTTCTTTAATATGCTTGAAAATTACGCAATGATTGATTTTTTTATGAATATTGTTAAGATTATTGTAAATAAGTGCAGAACTCAATCATGGAATTGAGTCTCTTTAGAATAAATCATAACAGGGGGGGATTTTTTCTGATATTACAAAATATAAAATTTATTTATCAGGTTGATATTTAAAGATAATTTAAATAAACATAGGTTTGTCATAAATTTGAAACATACCTAAAAACTTAAAAGAATAGATTTTATAAACGTTATTGTATACAATTTAAACTTATTGGCTAAAGTGTGACTTATATCACATGGTTTTTTTAAAAAAATAACGACTCGACACTTGGGTTATACAAGAAGCTGTGGTTATTTAAAATACATATAAGTTTGAACAATGGTTTATCTTAATTTTGCGTTGATAGATAGGATTAATTTATGGCAGGCATTTATTTACCTTTGCATTCGAGTTTGAATCAGGTGGATTCATTTCCAAAGTCTATAACTCCTCGATCTGCACAAATTTTGAATGAAGTCAAAGAAGCTTTAGATCTGATACCACACCTTATTTGGGTGACAAAATTGGGGATTGGCTATTGTAATACCCCATTAAAAGAATTTATTGGTGTAGATACGCACAATATTTGCGATTCCGATTGGATTAAATGCTTACATCCTGATGATGCAGAACATATCTATAATATTTGGATAACAGCGCAGAAAACGGGTCAGCGTTTTGAAAAAGAATGTCGTATCCGTCATGTGAATGGCGACTATCAATGGTTTTTACTGATTGCTCAAAGTACGGTTTATAAACAACAGTTTTTTGATTGGACTATAACCTGCACCAATATTCATGAACGTGCAACGTTATTACGTGAAACCAGTGAGTCACTAAAAGCCAATACAGATATGCTTGATGTCAGTGTCGACTGTATCAAAATTATTACACCAGATGGTTATGTGTCACATATGAACAAATCTGGTTGTATTGCATTACTAGGACAAGAAAAAGTAAAAACTTTTGGTATGGAATGGCTCGGACTATTACCAGCAGAAGTGCGTGAACAGGGTAAAAAAGCCATTAAAGAAGCGGCAAAAGGCAAAAACGCCAGATTTGCAGGTAAAAGTGTCTTTGGTAATTTAACCATGTATTGGGACAATATTTTAACCCCAGTTGTCAATGAAAATGGTCAAACCACCAGTATTTTATGTGTTTCACGAGATATAACCAAACAACGTATTGCCGAAGAAAAACTCAGAGTGATCTGTGAATTTGATGAAATGACGAGTTTGATGAATCGTCGTGCATTTAAAAGAAGATTAAAGGCATCAATCTCTAAAGCCAGAGAAAACCGAAGCAAAATTGGATTATTATTGATTGATTTAGATCATTTTAAACATATTAATGACACATTAGGTCATTCTGCTGGTGATCATTTACTTAAGGTTTTATCTAAACGCCTTGCGCATTGTTTAGATGAAAATGCCTATATCTCAAGACTCGGAGGTGATGAGTTTGCGGTGGTGATTGACCATGTGGAAAGTCATGCACAGATTGAGGCTGTTTCCAAAAAATTATTACAACAACTCGATGCGCCTATTACTTATAGCGGTAAATTGCTGAATGGTGGTATGAGTATCGGCGGTTCAATTTATCCGCATGATGCCAAAGATGGTTCAGGATTGTTGAAATGTGCAGATGCTGCTTTAAATGACCTTAAAGAACGGGGTCGTGGTGGAATTCGTATGTTTGGTGTAGACATGTTTGAAATTGCCCAAAGTAAAGCCAAGCAATTAAATACAGCGCGCCAAATTATCCGTAACAATCAAATTGAACCATTTTACCAACCTAAAGTGAAACTGGATGATTGCTCAATTATTGGTTTTGAAGCTTTACTCAGATGGCGAGATGTAGAGGGCAATGTTTATTTACCTGCGACTGTTGCTGAAGCATTTAATGATTTTGAGTTAGCGACCAAAATCAGCGAAACCATGCACGATAAAATATTTACAGATATTTCTCATTGGATCAAGCAAGGCTTTAACGTTGTACCGATTTCAATCAATGCCTCACCTGTAGAGTTTATGCGGGATAATTATGCTGAAATTTTATTAAAGCGCTTAACCCAGTATGCCATTCCACATCATCTTGTTGAAGTCGAGATTACTGAACATGTTTTGGCTGATCGTGGATATGAATATGTCATTCGCGCGTTAAAAAAACTTAAACAAGAAGGCGTGCGGATTGCCTTAGATGACTTTGGAACAGGGCATTCATCGATGACGCATATTCGTGATTACCCTGTAGATAGTTTAAAAATTGACTACAACTTTGTAAATCGTATGCATGAAGAAAAGTCAATTAAAGCGATCGTGGAAGGGATTGCAAAATTAGGTCCAATCCTTTCTTTAGATATTATTGCAGAAGGGATTGAAACGATTCAGCAGCTTGAAAATTTAAGAGCCGTGGGCTGTAAATTTGGCCAAGGTTTCTTATTTAGCCAAGCAATTTGTGCTGAACAAGTGCAAGAAATGTTGCAGTAAGGGGCTTTGGATCAACACTATTGATTGAGTTAAATTGTGCCTTAACTCAATCATTTGTATTCCATACATAAAATATAGAAAAACTTTAAAAAAGGGCTTGAAAAGTCTACAGACTACAGGTATTGTAAATTCAATATAGATTTTTATGAACGACATAAAGATGAAAAAGCAACCTGTAATCGCTACTTCTTATTATTTCTGGCAATTCTTTAGATAATTGCCTGAAGTCGTTCGGGCAATGAATTGGTTGCCCATCAAAGTTAATACCTGATCGGCAACACCGATCAGGTTTTTTTATATCTGAATGTTAAAAATATTTTGAATCAATTAAGTGTAAAGATTTTGGAGAATGTCATGATGAAATTTAACTACGTATACTTTAGCAACTTTTATTGGACTTACTTTGGTCAAGTGAAAAACCTGATCGCCCATTTGAATAGATCCCATACGCTCAAATAAAAGTTCGGACTTTGTAAGAGTCCAAAGGAATACATCATGAATGCACTAAATATTGCTTTACAACAAAATCAAACCATAGAAACTCAACTCAGTTTGCCTTATGAGTTAAAAGAAAAATTTGCATTAAAACATAAGCTTGCTTTACAAATTGCTGAGCAACGCCAAACAATTGAAAATATTCTCGATGGTACAGATGATCGTCTGTTGGTGATTACTGGCCCATGTTCTATTCATGATGAAAAATCCGCATTGGAATACGCAGATCGCTTAATACAATTACAAGAAAAAGTGTCAGATCAGATCTTTCTAGTGATGCGTGCATATATTGAAAAGCCACGTACAACAGTGGGCTGGAAAGGGTTTTTATACGATCCAAATTTAGATGGATCTGCCAATATGCAATTGGGTTTAGAAAAATCACGTCAATTATATTTACAAATTATTGAAAAAGGCTTGCCGATCGCCAGCGAAATTTTAAGTCCTATGGCAACTGCATATTTTGATGATTTATTGGCTTGGGGTGCAATTGGTGCACGGACCAGTGAATCACAAATTCATCGTGAAATTTCAAGTCATATGCCTTTTAGTATTGGCTTTAAAAATGGGACAGATGGCTCGATTCAAATTGCTTTAGATGCAATCCAATCTGCAAGTCATCCTCATCAGTTTCTAGCCATGGGTCAAAAGGGATTGCCTTGTATTGTGCATAGTCATGGTAATCCTTTAGCACACATCATTTTACGTGGTTCAAATAAGGGCACAAACTATGATGCAGAATCGATTCAGCAGATCCGCCAACAGCATCAAGGGAAATTACCCGCATTGCTGATTGATTGTAGTCACGGTAACAGCAGTAAAGATCCTTTAAAGCAACCGTTGGTTTTGCAGCAAATCATTGAAGAAAGACATGTGACCCATGTACGTGGTGTAATGTTAGAAAGTCATTTGGTGGATGGTAATCAAAAAATTTCTTGTGATATGACTTATGGTCAATCTGTTACAGACGGTTGTTTGGGTTGGAATAAGACGGAGCAATTGTTGTTGGATGTTGCGGAGCAACTTTCGAAACAGGAGTTGTTGCAGACAGCGTAAAACACAATATCAAATTGTGTCTTTATAATTTTGAAATAGTCCTTTATAAAAAATCCCATCATATTTTGATATGATGGGATAAAGGTTAAAGTTTGTTATTTTGGTTGTACTTGAATCACTTTACAGTAGCCATTGCCAGAATATGATTCAACATACACTTCTACAGCTCTCTTTTTTTGATACCACTGCGCCAAAGTCACAGCAAGAATAACCTTACTTGTTTGAGGAATAAGCATCCAACCATAAGGAGTGCCATTACAAACAGTTGGAAGGTTTCCTGATTCAAGCCGAATGAGTAATCCTTCCGAAACACTTGTGATAGATGTCATATTTCCATATACATATGTCTCAGCTGCAAAAATTTGCTGAGTTAATAACACTGAAAGTAATAGAATTTTTTTCATGTTTCAGTTCCCATAATTTTAAAAATTAATTTTTGAATTTAGCAATCCATAGCTAATTAATCATTTAAAATATAGTGATAAAACCCTTCAGCCAAAGCCCATGGTTGGAAATCAGAGCATCTCTGGGGACCAGAAAAAATCAATGTTACAGTTTTTTTAGTAATTTGAGCAGTAAGTAATACAGCAAACAATTTACTACAATTCGATGGGGGGATTTCATTCCAAGTTGTTGATGTACTACATAATACAGGACTATTTAAACCACCTACAGTGTTAGCTAAAAGTCCACCAGTTTTCGGATTTATAGATACACCACTCACTCTTCCAGTACAGCTTGCAGCAAAGATGGATTGATTAATCAAAATAAGTATTAAAAAAATAATTTTTTTCATTAGTATCACCTCTGAATTAAATTCAATAAAATTAGTTTATAAGAAGAAACCCTTGGTGCTGTGATAAATGATGTCAAAGTATAAAAATTTCTTGAATTACCACATTCTTACCATCCATGGTACAGTTACATAATCAGTTTCTTCACAATTATAATTGTCCTGTATATAACGCAAAGTTATATTCTTTTTCATCGCATATGCTTGCATTAGGATACCTAAGTATGGCTTCGTTGATGGTTTTGACCATGAGCCAATCTGTTTCCAAGATTCTCGACCACTTGAAGATTTAAGCAATGCTAATAAATCAGTTTCTTGTGTTTGAATTTGCATTACTTTATATGGTCCACAATCTACTTGAGCAAAACACTGATTACAGAAAAATGAACTAATAAAAATAATTATAATTTTCATAAGTATACCTTGCTAAATTAATAAATATGAAACCAAACGATAGATGGCCTACCATCTGAGGAACATCCATCTAAATAAACATCTACAAATTTCTTACTTAAATAAGCTGCGTAAAGCGAGGCATATGTTCTTTTTCCATTTGTAGTGCTAGCGTCAAAACGGAATTGATTTACATTTTTATATGGACAAGACAAAGTGTTACCAAAAGGCTCCCCTGACAAACTTGCATAACATGTTCCGTCTACATGATGGCAACCAATGGTAGTAATTTTCCGATATGTAATATTCTCAGCAGCATATAAAGAAGTATTTGCTGTCATTAAAATAAGAACAATTGTGATTTTTCTTAACATTTTTCTCCACTCTCATGATGAATTGTGAATATTTTGTGTTGAACTTGTATTTTTTCTTAAAAATATGTATTTTTTATATACAACTTATTAAAAAAAGTAAATAGGGTTAAAAATGAAAAAAGTAGTGTTCTTTGTTTTGTTGATGTCTCAACTAGTGTTTGCTGGAAATGTTTTAGCCAGTGACTACACAGGAAAAGTTGAATCAATTGTAGTACGTGACTCGGATGGACTCATTTATATTTATTTTAGCGGTAGTCGATCAAGTAATATCCCGGATTGTGCTAAAAACACAAGTTATATGATGATAAAAAATGAAAATAGTGCAACGGGAAAGCGGCAATTAGCAATGTTAATGTTGGCACAAGCATCAAATAGAAATGTAGGTGTAGAAGGAGCGAATGTATGTACAAGATGGCCTGACGGTGAAGATATTCAATCAGTTATTTTGCAACGCAAATAGGTAATTAAATAGATAAATAAAAAAGGATATCGCTCATGAGAATAATAATGAGTTTTGTTTTAAGCCTATTTAGTTCAATACTTTATGCTGGAGCAATAGATTGGTCTGTTGCAATGACATCTTTTCCATCAGATCAAAGTGTAGGCGATACAGGACAAGAAAAAACACCCAATGGTTATGTCGATTTAATGAGTGGTAACCTTGTTTATGATGTACCTGAAGTCACATTAAAAGGTGAGAGAGGTCTGAATTTTACTCTGTCTCGTTCTTATGGAAAAGTAAATAATGGTTTTCGCTCTATGGGGAACTGGGAGCTAGAGTCACCAAGATTGGTGATGATGACAGGGGCATCTACAAAACTTCAAGGCGATGGCGGAGCTGGTGTATGCATAGCCAATGGAGATGCCAAAACTGGCAATAATAGTTTTGGAAATCCTATCTACGATACGAATATTATTGATAGCGGATATAAAAATGAAACTAGAGAAGATTTTTTATCATTAGCTAATGCGAATTATTTTAAAAATTTAGCTTATGCGATTGCAGTATCTACAGCAGCACAAAGAAATGTTGATCCGCGATCAAATGAAAATGTTGGATTAGCATTCCAAATTGACACCAGAATTCCTTACAACCCCTTAGGTGGAATACCCGGGATGAATACTACTGTTCCAGATGCGCTACAAACTTATAGTAACTTATTGTTATCTGAAAATAAAAAAGACAATGAAGCTGTAATTAATGCGTTAGTTACTAATTTAAATATTTCATTGTTTACGTATAAAACTGCTCTTGAAAATAATAAAATAATTAAAGTATCTATTAGAACTAATTATGGTGTAAAGGAGATTTATAAAAACTCAAATAACTATGATGTATTTGCTAAAGAATTAGTTGAAAATTTTAGTAGTAGTTTACTAGGAATGCAAAATATTGATATTAGTTTCTATATTAAGGGTTCTAATTCACCTGTGGTTTTAAAAGATGGGAATGGTAGGCCAGTCAATATGGCTGGATTTATTACTTCTGTAAATACAAATGCATATGCAAATACATTATTGGCTCTACTTGAGAAAAAATGGAATGGCTATGGTGTTGTTGATTCAATAAAGTGGGATTACTCAAGAACTTATACATCTAGAACGGATTTTTCTTTATATTCACAGGTGGACACTCGCCAAAGACCAATTACACTGTATCTTCCTGGTCAAAAAAATATTACATTCTATCCAATTAAAAGTAATGTAGCTGGTTATCCTCAATCAGCTCGTTATATCTCACAAGATAACTGGTTTATTTCATGTGAAAATGGTGGAAATGATTTTAGAGTACGAGCTCCGAATGGGTCTAATTATTTATTTCCTAGTCAAAATAGAGAAAACCAAACAGGCTTTCCAACTGTATTTGCAAGTCAATATATTGCTGGACGTGTAAGCATTTATGCCTCAAAAGTAGAAAATCAGTTTGGTGAATCCTATCTCATGAATTATCATAAGATGGAAAATACCAATCAAACCTATCAAGGCTATAATAATTCATCTAAATTATTTTTAGAAAGTATTAAGCATCAACTTGATGGGAAAGATATATCAGACAATGATGAAGTGGTATTGTCATATGCTAAATATAAAAATGGATCAATAGTTACAGAAAATAAAAATGATTTTTCTAATTTCGAAGGTGACGTGGTTTTAACTAAAATTAACCGATACATAAATAATAAATATTTAGTATGGAAAGCCTATGTATATTATCAAGGGAGTAACAGTAACTATCTAAATAATGACACTATTCCAGGTAGTACCAATACTGTTAGTCAGGTTCAAAATAAACAAGCTGCAAGTGTCTATTTGAGAACTGTTGGTGATGTAAGTGGAGATGCGATTACATATGATTATGGTGGACCGTATCGAATCGTAGGAAACCATCCTAAGTCTGTTAATGGTGTTACTTCACAAGGCTATATGTGGTTTTATAGTGATTTGACTGGGATTAAATATTTTAAAGGCTCCTCAAATGGTCTTGTAAATGCGAAATCTGTTGGTTGGTCGTACTATCTATTTAACGAGTCTCGTCCAGGCTTTGTTGAAACTAAATCATTTAAAGTAAACAGTTCTAGCTATACAGGCGTAGATGTTAATCCATTACAAATTATCTATAACTACGGTCGAAATAAAGATAACAAAGAACAAACAACAACAGTAACAACCAAGGACAATGCTACAGGTTTATCTAAAGTATATGTCTATGTCATGAATGCTTTTGAAGGTGGTAGTGCTGAAAGTTTTCAACATGGACTACTTAAAAAAGTAACAATTGATGCACGTACAGAATCCTATAATTGGACAACATTAAACACTATTGGACAGAAGCCAAAAATAACCAGCGATAACTATACTGATTATGAAGATGTGTTATTTGTTAGGTTATATTTCAAAACGATTAATCATCATGGTACATATAGCACAATTTATAGTAAATTTGATCAATATGGTAATCCACAAGTAACTGAATTTACAGGTTTAAATGGCTCTCGCTCAATTTCGTTACCAGTTACGTATATTGCTTATTTTAATGCAGACCCTACAAATGCTTCAGTTAATGATGGTAGTTTACCATGGATTATAGGTTTACCTCGTGAAAAGGCTTCAGGATACTACACTACACAATCTCTTGAATATGATGCTCAAGGTGCAATCACGAAGGAGAGCAAAGAAGGACGTATCACCAAATTTAAATATGAAACTGTTTCATTTAGTTCATGTTTAGGTAACCTTGCTGATTTTGCTTGGTCAAAATTTGCTAGTTGTTTTTCAAGCTATGTTGCAGGAGATAAACACACAGGCTTACCAATGGAAGTTGATGTGGGCAATGGTCAACAAATTACTCAATACTCTGCCTATAAAAAAGGTGTACCAGCCAATATCCGTTTAGCCAATGGTGGCCTAGAAACCAATGTGATCGATGACTTTGGTAATATTATTTTCCATACAGATGCAGATGGTGTTCGTTCACAAAACCAATATGACGATGCAGGTCGTTTAAAAATTGAAACACCAGTTATTGGTTTAAGCTATACAACTATTGATTACAATGGTTTAAACATTGTAAGAACAATGCAAAATGGCGCAAGTTATAACAAAACTGAAAAATATAATGGTGATGGTTTACTGATCTATTCTGCTGCAAATACATCAAATAAGACGGTGGTAAATTCAAGTAAATATGATGCTTTTGGAAATGTAATCTTTAGTTCAAATCCATCTACTGGAAGTACAAGTGAGGGGATTTCTACAAGTTATGATGTCTTTGACCGACCAAAAACTGTAATTGATAATGGCGTAACCGTAAACTACTGCTATCAATCATGTGGTGGGCGTAACGGTGCTATTGCATTAACAACAGATGCTTATGGTGTCACTGAAACTGATTATTTAGCTGCTGGCGATTTTAGTGCAAATCTAAAAACACTGGTCAGTCGTAAAGGTGGTGATGGTTCTGTATTCACAACCTCAACTGAATATAATTTAGGTCTGTTAAAACCAACTTTTGCAGCTTCAGGTGCTTCAACACAAAGTTATACCTATAACAGTAATGGCACATTGGCGACCGAAAAAGACAATAGTATCAATGGGCAAAAGGGTTATGGTTATGATGCGACTGGGCGAATTAAAACCATTAGCCATCAAGATGGTTCAGTCGAAACAATTGAATATTATCCAATCAATGATTTGATTCGTTCTCGCGCTTGGCGTGGTGTAACCACCAATTATGGTTATAGCTTAGCAGGGCGTTTAAATTCAACCAATAATGCCAATACTTCGCAAGGCTATGGTCGTGATGGTTTTGGTCGTGTTGTAACACTCACACAAAATATTAATTCCAATAATGCTAATTATGGTTATACCACCACATTTGGTTATAACAACTTGAACCAAGTGGTTTCAATTATTTATCCAAATGGCAAATCTGTTAATTTGTCAGATCAAAATGCTTTGGGTGAAGTCTATTCAATACCTAATGTGATTCAAGGGCTTAACTACAATATATTGAGTCAACTTACATCTGTACAAGCAAATGCTGATGTAGCTTGGACGTATTCGTACTCAAACAATGGCTTGCCTACAGGTGTAAGTTCTACCAGTTTGAACAAATGTGTACTCAATATTGGATATGGTTATGATGCATTAAACCGTATCAATAGAATGAGTGATCATTGTGGTGCGACCTATAACGCCACAATTGACCGTTTTGGTACAGGCTTGATGAAACAGGTTGAACTTGATCAGGCACGTTATCAGTATTTATATAACAATGATGATATTAGTTCAGTCAATATTACCTCTAAGAGTCAAATGGTTGCACCTGCTTCCTACACTTATAACTATGTGAATGGCACATCACGCTTAGCGAATGTTAGTGGTTCAGCATATAACTTTAGCTATGATGCGATGGGGAATGTCACTAATGATGGTATCCGTGCCTTAGATTATGATGCTTATTACCGTATCAGTAAAAATGGTAATGAAAGTTATATCTACAATACAGATGGTTTGCGTGTTCGTGCAGTTCGTGATGATGGTATTACTGACTATATTTATGATTCAGCAGGTAATCTGGTTTATGACATTAACCATCAATCAGGTTATAGCAAAGCCTATGTTTATGTTACTGGGAAATTAGTTGCAACTTTAGAACGTTATCCAGATGCCAACAGTAAAGGCTTTGATTTGATGAATGATTTTGAAGGAGCCGAGTTTGGTATCAATAGCTTGTTAGAGAGTTATGTGGACAGTGATGATGATGGTTTACCTGATTATATCGAACGCTTTATCGGTTCTGATCCAAATAATCCTGACTCAGATGGTGATGGTCATAAAGATGGTTATGAATACAAATTATTGGGTGCGAAAGGTGTTTTAGACCCGCTGATTCAACCAAGTGAGCCTGATCCTGATGAAGATATGGCAGCATGGTTGCCTGCAATCTTAGATATGATCTTGGAAGATGACTAAGGGGATAAATCATGAAAACAAAAATGAAAGACCTAATGAAAAATAACAATATGCAGCCAAATAAGATCTGGTTGATAACAGCTCAATTGATTGTATTAAGTCTCTTCCTAGTTCTTAGTCAGCTCACGCTGGCTAAGGATCGGATTCAATATCATGTCCAGAACTTTGATGGTTCAACCTTAAAAGTGATCAATGAACAGGGCGTGGTCAGTCAGTCTTATCAATACGCGCCTTTTGGTCAACAACTGCAATATAAGAAACCAAGCAATTTAAAGAATCCCAATGCTTTTGTTGGTGGGGTTCAAGATGCTGATGATTTGGTTTATTTAAAGCAACGTCACTATAACCCTGTATTAGGAAGATTTTATCAGCCTGATCCTGTGACTTTCTTAGAGAAGGGTCATGGACAGACCAACCGTTATCAATATGGATGGAATGATACTTATACTTTTAATGATCCAAATGGACGAGCAGTACAGCTACCTTTTATAGTCCTAGGAATATGGCTTATAGATAATCTAAGGTCAGACACACCAAATGCTAATAATATCCCACCAAGTGGAATTGGCGATGCTGCTCTTGCTGGATATGGCTTTGGATCTATGCTATTTACAGCTAGACTAGCATCAATGTCAACCGCTGAACTTACTTATTATAATATAGCACAAAATGGCGCATCAATTTCACCTGTATTATGGTTAACATCAGGTACTAGTAATCTTTATAATCCTACTTATGTTTATCAGTTATCGGCAGCTGAAAGTGGTTTTTACCCAATAATGAAATGGGGATTTAAAGAACCACAGGGCGGTGTTTGGTTAGAAGCTGGGCAATTATGGAAAATAGGCGAAACTATACATCCTGCGACAAGATATTCCACGAAAGAACTAGCAAATACTGGTAGGGGATTAGATATGGAAATCATCAGTAAGAAAGGATTGCTACCTGCAGATGGAAAAGCTATTCAAAATCAATATATTCGAAATTATAGAGAAGTTTATGGTGAGCTCCCTCCTGGTAATAAAGGTGTTAAATAATCATGTTTAAATTTCAATTACTATCTGATACTGACTCTGAATCAGGAATTTTAATAGCAAAGCAACAAATTACTTCAAATGGATTTAATAAATATATTACATCTGAGAATTATGGTAGTGATTTAAATGGAATAGTAATTATATTAATGTGTCGTAAACCTGAAATTGTTTTTAAAAAACGATTACGATTATCAAAAAAAGAAAAAGTCTTGTACATGGATATTATGTTGGATTATGATCTATTTAATAATATGACATTCGAACAAAGAATCACTCAAATTTGTAAAACGCTTTTAGTAGAGTTATCACAGGTACTAAAAAAATATAAATTTCAAGATTTTAAATCGGATGAACTAATAAAAAAATTAGAAAATTGGTTTGTGAATTATGGTTTTATTTAAGTAGTTAATTTTATTATGAGCCTAATAATCAAGAAAGCTCATCAAAAGAGACTGCAATTAGCAGGATATCTTTATAGACAAGGCTTAAGATAATATGATCTTTTTCTTAACTGAAAATTTCAGATTTATTTTTTAGTTCTAAGGTTATCTAATAGAGTACTTTAATAGGAAAAATTTAGATGAAGAAGAAGATAGTATTTGCTAGTGTAGATTTTTTTAAATCTACACTAGCTTTTATCTTAATAACATATCCTTTATATTGCTATATTAAAAGTCAGTTTATTTTAAAACTAGAAAAAGATTGGTTTTTAGGAGTGATTATTTGGATTTTCTTAATTTTAACTGGTTTTGTTTATTTATTTTCATTTATTATAAAAATAATATTTTTTAGAAATGAAATATTTATTTCAAAGAGGTATGTTAAATTTGTTAATTATTATGTTTTTATTTTTTACCAATTATAAATGTAATCTTGAAGAAGATAAAGTAAATGGTGTTCGGTATGTATCTCATATTAATATTTTTATCTATTATATTAAGTGGATGTGGGTTAATGAAAAATAACAATAATTTTTATATAGTAGCATGGAGTATAAAAATGTAAAAGGTATATTATTAATTTTAAATGATGGAAAAGTTTATTTTATTGGTGAACCACCATGTGCACTGTCAAAAATATGAATATTATCTGAGAAGAAAATGGTGTTGGTTATTTTGAGAATTAGTGAATTACCAATGGATTTGAGAGAAAGATTGGAAACATGTAACTGGAAAATTGAAGAGTTTTATAATTACATACCTACTGAAATAAAAATTGATAAAATAGATCGAGAATATATAAGAAGGAGTAAAATACATCCATGATTTAAATTTTAATTATTTAATTAGGAATATAGAGATAAATTAACTTTATATTTTATTCTAAAATATTTAGGTGGAATAAGGTTTCTTTAAAATTGATTAATTATTTAATTTACACTTATTGATAGGGTGGTATATGATTAATTTAAAAAATTCAAGAAAATTTCATTAGTGATTATAGAGGATTATTACAGTATCTTTATGAATACATAGCCTTTATTAGTATGGAATATGCGAATATAAAAGCATATTGTAAATTAATTAATAAATTGTTGCCATGTGTAGAAATTTTTTTTGATTACGAATAATTAAGGTCTATTCTATACAAAAATAATGGTTTATCCCTCATTGAGGACAGTACTACCACAAATGAAATAATACATACTGCTTTTGTTATGAATCTAAGAATCAAAGAGGGTCATCAACAGAGCCTACAATTAACAGAATATCTTTACAAACAAGGTTTAAGATAAATGAATCGAATTTTCAGTATATTGAATATGCTAATATCAATAACTATTTTTTTAATATTATTATTCCCTGTATCTATCTATGTATATAGTCAATATGTTATAAGGGTTGAGAATGATTGGGTAACTGGAATTTTAATTTGGACTAGCATATTTTTTTCTATTTTTTTAAAAATATTATGGGTGATTGTGTGTGATTATTTTTCTTACGTTGAAGACAGGGAGGTAGTAAAAAAAATTAATTATTCTTCTGTTTTTGTTTTATTTTTTTTAGTGCTTTTACCGTTTATTGAGTTAATATAAAAAAAATTTAAGAAAACTAAATAAAAGTGGCTAGAAATTGAATTCCTGTATTTGTTAATTCGTGGGTTAAGTAATATGGATTACAATCAATTAATTGATAAAATTGAAAAGTTTGTTAACAAAGATGATATCTCACTAAAAAACACTCAAGAGATTGAAGTTCTTTTGGAAAATTTAATTATTAAAGATGAATTAATTACTGAAACAATTTTATTTTTAGCATCATATAGACCAGGAGGTGGTGAATATATGAATGATGAAAGCCAAATTACTCAACAATTAAACAAAGTTTTAGTACTTTTGAAAAGTGAATATGGAACACGTAGTTAATATAATTTTTAAGAATAGGCTTAGGGTGATTATTATGGAATATAATGTTTTTTCTTACACAAACAATTCCAAGAGTAATATTATCTTGGTAATTGAGCCATGGATATACCTTCTAAATCTACGATAAAATTTTGTTATTCCAGTTCAAGTAAGTTGGTTGAGATATCAGGTTTTAAAGACAATTATCTCAATGTATATTTTGATTTTGATAAAATAAGAGTCGAATTAGATGAAATTGATATTACAAATTATTACCCCTTGGATAAATTATAAAATTATTAACATTTAATACTCGATTTATAAGTAAAAATTAATTTAACTAAGTGTTTGTAGATTCATTTTATCAAAATATTATAAGATTCAGAGAAGTTCCAAGATAATTTTAGGAGTTGTGTTATGAGTTTAAGTGTAGAGCAAAAAACTGCGATCGAAAATTATGCTTTTGGGAGAATAAGTGAATATAGGTTTAAAAAAATACTTGGTTTAGATATTGAGGATAATCAAATATTTGGGGCTGAATTATTCAAATTAGCTAATGACAATAAAGAAGAGTTTGCATTGGCGATAGGAATGGGTTATTTATTTAGAGATGGTAGAAAACTGGAATCAGAATTATTTTCTTTTATTAAAAAAATATACTTTAGTGAATGGCACCATGAGCATGAAAACATTATTGATACATTTTCTAGGCAAGAGAGTTGTGAATATATTGATTTTTTATATGAAGCTATAATATTTGTACCCCAATATTTAGTAGGTTTTGAGGAGAGATCAATTGCAAGAAGGGCTTTCTTTGGATTCGGAAGAAATATTTCTTGTCCCAAAGCTTTGGAATATCTGAATCAATTTCTTAATGATCCAGACCCAACACTAAGAGGATTTGCCGATGAACAATTTAAGATCTTAGGAATTAAAGTTTAGCCACATCAATAGTTTGATCTGGAATATAAATACTTTCATTAGGAAGTAATAAGTTTGCTTCCTTAAATTTATGCTCTACTACTAAATTAGAGATTTCTTTTGCTTCTTCTGTTATATCAATGATATCAGTTACCCATTTATTGATGTAATGTTCAACTGCAATTCCACTTAGCCCGATCTGAATAGCTCTGTATTTTAAAGGTTCTAATAATAAATTCCGTTCAGGATCCCATTGTATTCTTACAGGAGTTTTGGATTTAACTATATTCCATTCATCTTCTTTAATTGCTATAGGCTTATGGCTTGAACAACTATGACTTAATGCCCAGTCGAAGCCATTTTTTGATATATCTATTGCTAAAATTTTTTGTTGCTTATTATCTTTATGTCCCCAGCCAGCGCGATACATCATCCAAAGAAATGAAGGCTTTATCCATGTCATTCTAGTCATTTTGAAATGAGGATTATCCTTAAGTGATTTATTTCTAATTGCTAATGAGGCTAATTCATTAGAAAAAGCTTGATATACTCTAATGGTAGATTCTGTTTGAAAAGCCCGAATAACTTTTTCATCATATTTATTCATTTTTTAACTCAGAAAAAAATATGATTATATTTTATAGTATAAATTGATAATTGGCTCATTCTTGTTATAATCATTTAAAATATAAAAACTGGTCAACACATGAAAAATATACTTATAGCATTTTGCTTTAATCTACTATTTTGCAGTTCTGTATTTGCAAATAGTCCATTCTCACCCACAAAAATAAGTGGATTAGTCGTACATGATAACGGAACAGATATAATTATTGAATTGAAAGCTAATGTAGCGACAGGTGAGGGATGTCAAATAGCAAATCAAGTAGTATTAAGAAAAACTCATCCATTATTCAAAGAAGTGTATGCTGCACTTTTATCTGCTTTTCATAGCCAAACTGTAATTCAAGGTTGGACTAATGGTTGCCATACTATAGGAGAAAGTAGACCTATTCTTACTCGCCTTGATTTAAAAAAATAATTTTAATCAAATTTTAAAAAAAAGATCAGAATCATCTGATCTTTTTGTGTTTAAACATTATTTTTAAGCATTAGGATTTTAAAAATTAAAGCCCAGCTTCATATTCGCTATTGCTGAGTAACTTTTCAACATCTGCAATATTGTCTGGTTTAATCTTATAAATCCAGCCTTTGCCATACGGGTCGTCATTCACAAAATCTGGATCATCTTCAAGGGCAGTATTCACTTCTACAACTTCACCAGAAACAGGCGCATGAATATCAGATGCTGTTTTAACGGATTCAACTACACCAGCTTGAGCGCCAGCAACCACATGGCTACCCACTTCAGGCGCTTCAACGTAGACTAAGTCGCCT
Source organism: Acinetobacter sp. GW821-FHT01E09 (assembly GCF_059422385.1). Lineage (NCBI taxonomy): Bacteria > Pseudomonadati > Pseudomonadota > Gammaproteobacteria > Moraxellales > Moraxellaceae > Acinetobacter > Acinetobacter sp. GW821-FHT01E09. The sequence goes on along the minus strand of NZ_JBWKWU010000001.1, from coordinate 2,387,511 downwards.
AAAGCATCTTGAGCATGGTCAGAAATACCAGTAATCACAAGATCACCTTCAATTTTTACCCATTCATGTGTTGCTGCATATTTCAAATCTGAAGGATGATTCATAATGACTCCATTAATCAATTTATTTTTGGCACGAGTTATACAGGTTTTTTAATCAAAACAGAAAGCAGAGATACTGATAAACTTATTCATCGAAACAAATAATCGTGATAAATCACATTATAAGTATGGGTCTTTGCGCCAACTACTTGGGCTACGACCACTCCAGCGTTTAAATGCACGACTAAAGTTTGCAACATCACTATAACCGAGTTCATCTGCAATTTGTTCCAGTGTATAGTCAGTACGGGAAAGTAACGATGTGGCATGGCGATAACGTACTTCATCTACCAATGTAGAGAAAGAAGTACCTTCGGCAGCCAACTGACGCTTTAATGTACGGTCTGACATATGCAGACGATCTGCGACATTTTCAATACTTAAATAATGCTGTTCCGAATGAGTCAAGATATCACGTACACGCATTGCCAAGCGGCGCCTTTCACCCAAAGCTGAAAGTTCTGCTTCACATTGATTAATCGCAATTTGACTGGCAATCGGGTCAGCATTGACCATTTTTAAGCCCAAGTAGGATTTGTCAAAACTTGCAATGAGATGTGGCTGTTCAAAACGCATATTGTATTGCTTTGCCAGTTTCTCGATGTATTTGTCAAAACCATCAGGCTTGGGAAAATCAAAATCGATATCGCCATGCAAATAATCAATACCAGTTAAGGCTTTTGCCATGGTCATAATACCAAAGGTTAGCCCCATCACAATTTCCGTGCGTAAAGGTTCGATTTCGATATCACATTGCAATTGAAGTGTGGCTTTTTCACCAAAAGTAGAAAAATACAATTGTAGAAAGGGCATACGCAACTGGATAAAACGGTTGGCTAAGACAAGCGCATCGGTAATATCGTGTGCTGTCATGATGGCATAACCAATAAAGCCATGAATGGAGATACGCATTTGTGTACCAAGATGAAAGCCTAAGGTGCTTTCACCTGTAAGTTTTAATGCGTGTTTAATCAATTCATTGGCAAGTGGTGTCGGAATCCGACACTCAGGATCTGCTAACTGCTCGCTGGTAAAATTAAAGGGTGCGAAAAGTGTCTCTGCGCTATATCCCCAACGAGAAACAATATCTAATAATAATAGTCCATAAACACCAGGAATTCCCTGATCTTGGCGAGCTGAGACTGTTTTCATGTGCTTTCCATTGCTCTAAACATTGTTTTTACTTGTTTAATCATATTGTCATGATATGGAAAAACCCTTAAATATTGTAAGACAAATTTAGGATTAATGTGCATCAAAATTGCGCTTAAATACCACAATTTTAGTGGTTGAAATTAGCAATACATCGTCATCTTGATTTTTTGCTTGTGTTACATAGGTCACAATTGCGCGATCATTTTTGGTTTTAGAGGGCTGGATAGATACAATTTCGACATCGACATGTATTTTATCGCCCACACGCGTGGGTTTTGGCCATCTTAAACTTGATTCTGAACCAATTAAGCCATAAGCAACAGGGAAGCATTCAGTCCAAAGGCGCATGGTGACCGCTGAGGTATGCCATCCACTTGCAGCAAGTCCTTTAAAAATCGGGTGATCTTTGGCTTTTTCAGCATCCGTATGGAAAACTTGCGGATCATACTTATGTGCAAACTCTAAAACCTCATCCAAAGTCATTTCGTATTCACGACTTTTAAAATGATCACCAATATTTAAATCTTCCAAATACAACATTGTTTATACATTCCCTTAATTTCACACAATACTCATAAATAATGATGTTCTACGCATAAAAATTAAATTATTTAAACTTTTTCATTGTAAATCACCATTAAGCAATTTCAATGACTGTTTTGCCAATCATCCATTTTTTTAAGTCGAATTGAAATATCACTCAAAATATCGAGTGATTTAGACCATAATAACATTGTGTTATGTCCTGAAAGTAATGAAAATACGACCAAAGTGAATTGAACAAGCTTATGGTGCGTTAAAGCAATGTTTTAAGCATCCAAACTTCACAAACATGACTATGACCAGTATTACCTTTAGGTTGTGATAAATGCTTAAAGCCTAACTTCTCATAGAGTTTAATGGCTTGCCAGAGATCTTGAGTGGTTTCTAAATAACAAGACTGAAAGCCTTGTTGTTGTGCAAATTCAAAACACTTTTCTAAAATTTTCTTAGCAAATCCTAAACCACGGAGTTCAGGCAAAAAATACATCTTTTGAATCTCTAAAACAGTTGCATCACCTTGTAATGGTGAAAGACCTCCGCCACCAACAACGCGACCATTTGCATCCTCAATAATCCAATATTGGGCATTGGGTTGAGCATATACCTGATATAAATCATCCAAGATCGGGTCGGCTACAGCAAAGCCTGATTCAGGTGCTAAGCCAAATTCTTTAGATACTTCACGAATAACTTGTGCGATCGACGGATTGTCTTGTATTTGTATCGTTCTAATTTGGTACATAAGTAAATGAAAATAAAAAAGGTAGAATTTTTATAACAAAAATTCTACCTTTTGTGATCAGTTAAAAATTCAACTGATCAAAACTTTACCACTTGAATAGTGGTAAATAAGTAAATTTACAGGTCTTGCTGCAATACTATTTTAATTCACTCGAAGATTTACCCAATTCTCGACGGGCAATAATCAGCTGTTGAATCTGTTGTGTTCCCTCAAAAATATCTAGAATTTTTGAATCACGCGCCCATTTTTCTAATAATTCATCTTCGTTATAACCCACACTGGCAGCCAACTCTACGCATTTTAAAGTGATTTCATTACAAATACGTCCAGCTTTTGCTTTGGCGATAGAGGCCTCACGAGAGTTTGGTTTTTTGTTATCTGCCATCCATGTGGCTTTTATGGTGAGTAAGCGTGCAGCTTCCCATTCTGCTTCCATCCGATAGATTTGTGCAGCCAAATTGGATGTTTGCAAATATGGAGTTGCATAGTCGGGATCTAGTTCATCTTTAAAGATGTCTTTAATACGTTCTAAAGATGCTTTGGCACAGCCCACAGCCATAGCAGCAACAAGTGGGCGGGTATTATCAAAGGTTTCCATCACCCCTGCAAAACCTTTGGCTACATCAATTTCTGCATTACCGAGTAAATTTGCTCCAGGAACACGGCAGTCAATAAAACTGATTGCGGCTGTATCCGATGCCTTAATACCAAGTTTATGTTCAAGGCGTTCAACTTTCATGCCGGGTGTACCTTTAGGTACAACAAAAGATTTAATTGCAGCACGGCCCAATTTCTTATCTAAAGTTGCCCAAACCACGACTGAGTCAGCACGTTCCCCAGAAGTGACAAATATTTTTTCACCGTTCAGAATGTAATCATCACCATCTTTGGTTGCGGTTGTGCGAATCGCAGCAGAGTCAGAACCACAACCAGGTTCAGTAATGGCCATTGCAGCCCATGTCCCCTTAAAACGCTCAAGCTGTTCATCATTGGCGACGGCAGCAATCGCAGAATTGCCCAGCCCTTGACGAGGCATGGTCAGCAGTAGGCCTGTATCGCCATAACACATTTCGATCACACCCAAGGCAGTCGACATATTGGTGCCATTTTTATTATTGCTGTCGATATCGCCACGTTTATTGATTGCAGCGCCAGCATTGAGTCCATCACCACCGTCATTCATACCATCCAGTAAAGAAGCCAGCATATCAAGTTCTTTAGGATAGGCATGTTCTGCTTTGTCGTATTTACGAGAAATTGGGCGTAAAACATTTAATGCAGTCTCGTGTGCTTGATCTAAAAGCATCTGGAATTTTTTTGGATTTTGTAAATTCATGATTTTTATCCTTTATCTTCTAAGTTAAGCGTGTAAGCCTGAATGTAGAACGGCTGTTGCACGTAAGTCGCGGTACCAACGCTCAGCCGGATGTTCCTTAGTAAAACCATGTCCACCTAAAATTTGCACACCATCTGTACCAATTTTCATAGATTTTTCTGCACAAAGTAGACGGGCTAAATACGCTTCTCTATGGAAGGGTTGTCCTGCTTCTGCAAGACTGGCAGCATTTAAAATCAGCATACGCATTGCATCAATTTCAATCGCCATATCTGCGATCATAAATGCCACACTTTGACGGTGTGAGATAGGTTCACCAAATGCAGTACGTTCATTGGCATATTTGATACTGTAATCTTTAACCGCTTCACAGCTACCAACAGCCATTGCACACCACATTAGATTGCCTAAATCTAAAAATGCAGGGTAATTAAAATCGTCGTCACCTAGACGTTGGGCAGGGGTATTGTCAAACTTCAAAGTTACCGTTTCAGTTGCTTTTAAACCCATTGCCGGTGATTTTTTCACTGTAATACTTGGATCTCGCTTTACAACGAAAACGTCCGCTTGACCCTTAAAGTCAGCACTAACAAGGAATAAATCTGCTGTTGCACCCAACAGCACTAAAGTTTTTTCTCCAGTAATGCTGAATTGTCCATTGTTGGCAGTCGCTTTGGTTTTTAAGCGTAAGGGATTAAATGCAGGGGTTGCTTCTTGTACTGCAAAAGTCGCTTGAATATCAGTATCATTGGCAAAATTTGCTAAATAAACAGATTGAACTTTTTCAGAACCCCATTGCGTGATTGCATTGATGACACTAAAAGTAGAAAGCAGACCTGCAGCAAGTGAAAAATCACCCTTAGCCAAGCGTTCAGCAATTAAAATATTACTCACAATATTTTTTTCAGATGCGACGCCACCTAAAGCTTCAGGCAGAGCATAGTAATTTAGTCCTAAATCAGTACTGTGTTGCCAAAGTTCAACTGGAAACTTTTCGTCGTGATCCGCTTGATGGGCCAACTGATAAAGTACTTCGGAAGCAAATTGATCCATGGCATCCACCGTCATTTGCTGCTCTTCAGTCAAACTCAGATCAAATAGGGACTTTTGCTGATTGGGTAGACGTTGTTTGGTTACATTTGAATCTGATTTAAATGCTTTTTGTGTTGCACTTAAGGTTTTAAAACCAGCTTTAGAACCTTGATAAAGTGATCTTTCGATAAATTTGCGCAATTTAAACTGATCAAGTAAATCACTACCTGCAATTTTTGTAATTAGATTTAAACCCAAACCTTGAGCTTTATTTACCATATTGGTCATGCCGAAGTCCCTGTATTTTAGTGTCGGTATACAACAATCCTGACATGCATAAAAATAAAAAACTATGTCAAAGCTGACAAAGTGATTGACCTTAGATGAGTGGTAGAGTGAATGAGATATTTGTTATTAATATTTTGATTTTTATTGTTTATTTAAAAATAAAAAAACCCAACATTTGTTGGGTATTGGTAAAAGTGACATTTTTAAAACGTTTACAATCTCGTTTAACCTGTATGAAAACTAAAAAGATTAAACAAAAGGTACAATCATTTTACGTACATTGGTCTTTGCTTCAATCACCGTCATAAATGTATAAGCACCAATAAATTTACGACTGATAAACATAAATTCTTTTGGTGGAATACTGAAGTAACGCGAAGCCATTGATTTTGAAGCACGTTGCATCACACGGCTATGTAGCTGGCTTTTTTTCCAGTCATAGCGGTTATGTTGATCCATCACCCCAGCAGGTAAATCTGGATTATTTAAAGGTGTACTAAATGCTTCTGTTGCCAATAAAAATACTTTTGCCATATCGGGTTTAATGCTTAAAGGCATTGCATCAAAGAACTCATAGCCCGACATCGCATTAACCATTGCTTCAGCATCGTGGTTATAACCCGCTTTGATTAAATTACAAGCAACGCGAAGTAATTGGTCATCGAACTGACGTATAGCGCCAAAATCTAACAAAATAATTTTATCTTTTATCTCTTCACCATTGCCCAAGCGAACAAGGTAATTGCCAAAGTTCGGGTCGGTTTGCATTTCGCCCCACTCAAACAATTCACGAACTGCGATTTCAAGTGATGCTTCACCTAAAAGATTACGTCGTTCTTGTGGTAAAGACAGCATGACAGGGCTGTTGATGGGTACACCACGTTCAAAGGTCATGCACAGGACTTGATTGGTACAATAGTCATCAATAATTTGTGGCACGCCATAACGTGGATCTTCTTTAAGTCGCTGGCCAAAACGACGGGTTGTTGCCGCTTCAACTTTATAATCAACTTCACGATGCATCATTTCACGCACTTCATCAAACCACTGATCGAACTCACGGGTTTGTGGCACCATACGTGTCAATTTAAGCATATTTCGAAATAGGCTCATATCTGAGTCGATGGCGTCGGCTACACCTGGATATTGGATTTTAAGAACTAACTCTAATCCGTCTGACTTACGTGTTGCGCGGTGAACCTGAGCCAAAGAAGCTGTACCAATCGGCTCATGATCAATGGTGAGATCGTTGAGTTTTGAACCCAATTGGCTGACCAATTGCTCTTTAATCGCAGGCCATGCAAGGGCAACTGTTTGATTATTGAGGGTGTTTAATGCTTGAGTAATTTCTTCAGGTAAAAAATGCTCGCCATAAAGCGCCATCATTTGACCGATTTTAACAATTGAACCTTTTAGCTTGCCAATTTCTTGAACAAGGTAATTGGCTTGTTCTTTCATAGCTTGTTTACGTTTTTTTTCTTTTTCTTCTTCACTTGAAAAGATTGAACTCGCACTTGAAGCTGCCCAGCGTGTACCTGCCAATAATGATGCTTTTGCAATTGATAAGCGACGATCCATTGATGAGGTTTTTAACTGTTTGAGCTTTTCGTTCTGATCTGACATGAAGATAAAATCCTTTATAAGAGATTCGAAAAGATAAAAAGATGACTAATTGTAAGGAATATTACATGGAATGACTGTATTTAAACAGTTCAATTCGCTGAATGGGGGAATTAAATTAATTCCATCAAAATAGCCTAAGCAATATTAAAATTTACATTCTCAATTGGATTTTAAGCTCTTTGCGGAGTATTAAACCTTGCTTATTTGAAGCAATGTAATTGATGATCAGATCTTTAACGCTTTGATTAGTAAAACCAAGTGCATAGCCTTTAACAATGATAATGCTGGGCAAGCTAAAGAAAAAATATTTTACATCGTCTAGAGAAGGCGCTTCGTAAACACCTTGTTCAGAGAGGGTTTGTTGAAAAAACTGCTTTTCAATTTTGACATTTGGAGTGGATTCATCATCCCACCATGACTGACGCATCGCCATGAGGTTATTATGTTTGTAGCTCATAAATTGACTAAATTCATAAATATTTAAAAACTTGTTGTATATATAAAGGTGAAATGACCCAATTTCAAGTTAAGTGCTCAATCTCAGCAATTTTGCCACAAATAAGTTTATATTTTATAACCAAGCAGATTGATTTGTTTTAAAAACATACAACAATAGGCTTGAAAATAAATCTAAAAACGAGTGATATGGCAAAACAAAGTTGATTGTTTTAAATCAAGTTTTAATAATAATTAATCTACAATGATTGTATTTAGTTTCAAATCTTTTACACTCTTTTGCATAGAGGATTGTTGCTAATCAGTGCCTGAGTTCTTTGGATTAAAAGTTTTTGACTTAAAATAATGATTTTGGGATAGGGGAATTGGATGTATTTAAAGTATTGGGGTATCAGTTTAGTGGTATTATTGCCAATGCACACGCAGGCGATCGGTTATAGCTCAGATTATTTAAGCTGTATGAATTCGGCAGGTTCAAGCTCGGCAACACTTGCCAGCTGTATGAAAACTGAGTTGAGTAAGCAAGATGATCGTTTGAAATCATTATTTAAACAGACACTGGGCCTGTATACAGACAAGCAACAGAAAGCTCAAAAGAAATATCAGAAACAATGGTTTAAACTTCGAGATCAGCAGTGTGATGAGTCGAATAAATCAGTTTCTGATGATTATAAAATGAAGTATTACAATTGTGCCCTCAAACAAACAGTCAATAGAGCCAATATGTTAGAGAAACAAAGCTATCGTTTATAGTGCTTTATTGCGCTATAAAATAATTGCTAAGTAAATTGTCGTAAAGCATTATAAATGTCATGCAAAACAAGGTATCATAAGGCGTTTAAAAATATGACCTTGGAGAAACCTTAAGTGGATCGACCGACTATTAGCCCTGAACATTTACAGGAAGCTGCTGAAAACCTATCAACAATTCGTGATTTTATTCGTTTTGGGGTTACAGCTTTACGTCAATACGATGCACATTTGGGTCAAGGTACAGAAGATTATTTCGCAGAAAGTTCTGCCTTGGTTTTACAAACGCTTTCTTTGGAATGGAAGGCAGATGCTGAAATTTTAGATTCAAAATTATTGCCAAGTGAAAAAGCTGAGTTTTTAAATTTACTCGAACGTCGTGTAAATGAAAGAATTCCTACCTCTTATTTACTTAACCTCTCTTATTTCTTTGGTAAGCCATTCTATGTTGATGAGCGTGTGTTAATTCCTCGTTCACCGATTGCTGAATTGATCGAAAACCGTTTTGCACCTTATTGTTTAGATGAAAATGGACAAACACGTGCAGGCGTGAATAATTTACCTGAAAACCCAAATCCAAAAACACCGCAACGTATCTTAGATATGTGTACGGGTTCAGGTTGTATTGCGATCGCGCTGGCATATGCATTCCCTGATTCAGAAGTAGATGCAACTGATATTTCTAAAGAAGCATTAGAAGTGGCTTCTATTAATGCGGAGCACCACAATAAGCAATATCAGGTGGCTTTGCTTGAGTCAGATTTGTTTGCCAAAATTCCAGCTGAAAATCAATATGATTTGATTGTTTCGAATCCACCATATGTGGATGCCGAAGATATGGCAGATCTCCCGGATGAATTCCATCATGAACCTGAACTTGCTTTAGCTGCGGGTCAAGATGGTTTGGATTTAGTTCGAAAAATGTTGGCCCAAGCTGCTGATTATTTAACTGAAGACGGTTTAATCGTGATTGAAGTAGGTAACTCAGAATGGGCAATGAAACAGAATTTTAACACGATTGATTTTTACTGGTTACAGTTCCAAAAAGGCGGTACAGGTATTTTTGCTTTGACTGCTGAACAATGTCGTACATTCCGTGATTTATTTATTCAATCTATTCAAGCTTAAGGAGTCGTAAGCATGGCAGGTAACAGTATTGGACAACTCTTCCGTGTAACGACTTGTGGTGAATCTCACGGCGTAGGCTTGATGGCAATTGTTGATGGTGTGCCACCGGGTCTTGAATTATCTGCTGAAGATTTACAAATTGATTTAGATCGTCGTAAACCAGGAACGTCTAAGTTTGCCACTCAGCGTAAAGAGCCAGATGAGGTTGAGATCATTTCTGGAGTTTTTGAAGGTAAAACGACAGGAACTTCAATTGGTTTATTGATCCGTAATACAGATCAAAAATCTAAAGATTATGGCAATATTGCGCAAACTTTCCGTCCAGGCCATGCAGATTACACCTATACGCAAAAGTATGGTTTCCGTGATTATCGTGGTGGTGGTCGTTCAAGTGCACGTGAAACGGCGATGCGTGTGGCAGCGGGTGCGATTGCAAAGAAATTTCTTTTTGAGAAATTTGCGATCGTGATTCGTGGACATGTGACGCAAATTGGTACTGAAAAAGCACAAGCTTTAGATTGGAATGAAGTTCCGAATAATCCGTTCTTCTGTGGTGATGTCAATGCTGTTCCACGTTTTGAAGCGCTGGTGACATCATTGCGTGAACAGGGGACCAGTTGTGGTGCAAAGCTTGAGATCCTTGCAGAAAAAGTACCTGTAGGTTGGGGTGAACCCGTATTTGATCGTTTAGATGCTGATATTGCCCATGCCATGATGTCAATCAATGCGGTGAAAGGTGTTGAAATTGGTGATGGTTTTGCAGTTGCAGAACAATTTGGCCATGAAACCCGTGATGAACTTAGCACAGATGGGTTTTTAGCCAATCATGCTGGTGGTATTCTTGGTGGTATTTCTTCAGGCCAAACCATCCGTGTAGCGATTGCGTTAAAACCAACCGCAAGTATTACGACATCAGGGAAAACCATTAATCTAGATCGTGAAGATACAGATGTACTCACCAAAGGTCGTCACGATCCTTGTGTGGGCGTGCGTGCGACACCTATTGCTGAAGCCATGCTTGCCATTGTATTGATGGATCATTTTATGCGTCACCGTGCACAAAATGCGGATGTGGTTGCACCATTTGCCCCAATTGAACCTAAATAGCAAATATATTTGAGATAAGAGAGGGTATTTTAGTTTTGAAATACCTTTAATTATTAGAGTAAATTTCAAATGATTTGTTTTTTACTTAATAGAGTTATTGCTCAACAAATTTAGCTGAATGATCTTGGATTCATTATTTTAAGTTAAAGATTTTGAGTTAAAAAAACCAGACATTTTGTCTGGTTTTTTATATCTATACTTGCTCAGTCTTATTGAGTAACAATTTGACCTGTATAACCCTTTAAGAACGTCAGATACGCAGAAGACTGTTGACCATCTGCCTTTAAGATTGAACGTTCAACATCACCCTGATTGGTTACCAATTTAAGTGAAATTTCTTTACCATTACGGAATGAGTTAAGAAAGCTGACAGGAACATTAATCGAGTTTGATGAAACTGTACCCGCGTATTGTGTCGTGTTAATGGTTGAATATGTATATGGCCGACCATCCACTAAAAAGACAAATTGGGTAATATCATATTTTGTTGGATTGTTAATTTCTGCTGTGATTTTAAAGCCATCACGGACTTCATCTTTCCAACGCATAGAAAGTTCAGGGCAAACTTCATTTGCTTCACAGATTAAAGGGCCTTTTGTAACAACTCTTTCTGGATAAGAGCCAGCACAACCCGCCAAAGTTAAACATGCTAAAGAAGAAATTACCGCAAATTGAAGTTTCATACCGCTTCCTAATAAGTTCATTTGTGTTATTGATATGTTGATAATCTATGTAAAATTTACCGCTTTTTAGTTAAAAAGTGAATTAAATATTTCAGTAATTTGTATTTCAGTTAAGACATAGCATAAATCTTAAACAAAATTTAAGATTTTTAATATTTCCTTTGCAACATTTTCAGTTAATTGATTTAAACGAGTCAACGGCTCACCTTCAATAAAATATTTAAAATTCGACAATGTGTTTTGATAATAGATTGAGATAAAGAAAGTACCTTCTGGTTTTTCAATACTAGCACTACCACCAGGTTTAAGTAAGCCCGTACAACTGACAATGATATCTGCAGCGCTAAAGAGTTTTTTCCCTTGAACTGCCATTGCTTTCGTGACTTCAACTGATTCAGCGCTATATTTTTCGATGAGGGATGGATCAACTTGTAAAATTGAAATTTTAATAGAGGGGTCGTAACTAACTAAACCGCCTAATAAAATATCTGCACCACTGTTTTTATAGATCGAAAATTGGCTGGATAAATAACCAGAACTTGCACTTTCAATAAATGCGACTGTTAAATTCTTTCTTTCAAGCAGATCACAACATTGTTTTAAAAGCATTGGTATGGCTCTAAATTAATTATTTATATTCAATAATTTAACTATAAGTGAATTGAGAGAATTTGCAAGAAAACCAAACAAAAAATAAGCATATTGAGCCATGAACTTAATTATTTTTCGGATATTTTTATATATAAATCATAATATTAGCTTATATGGTTTATTAAAGACAAAATAAATCAAAAGAGCGCTGAGTTGAAATAAGCTTGTCATATTTATTTGCCATAATGACGGCACAAAACAACAAAAACCAAGAATAAGCATCAAATAACAATCACAGAAAGTTAAAAGAATAATCAGCGTAAAGTCTGTAAATATGCAGTCAACCCACTTCTCAACAGGTGGGTTTTCCTTTTTTGGGCCAATTGTAGAATTACTATGCAATATGATGAATTTTTATATTTCAAACGCGTCAAAAAGTGATATAAATAAAAATAAAGTGCATATGAAAATGGAGTGCGAATGATGAAAACGACTGTTAAGTATGTTGTCTTAAAAAGTAGAGAATATCAGCTTGGCACAGCCTTATTTGAAGAAAGTATTGAAGCCGAAGGAAATTATTTTGATCAAATACCTGAGGTCATCCACTATCAAAATCATAATTTTAAAGTAAAGTCCAAAGAACTTAGCCGTAAGCAAATTTTTGATGATTTTGAAGAATCTCAAACAATTTTAGTCAAAGTTATCGCGGTTTAATAATTTTTCCAAGTTATCTTTGATCTGGACATTGCATAAATAAAACCCAGCTAAACTGGGTTTTATTTATTTAGTTTTAGGGCATTTGACAATTCGTCTACAACGCAAATCATTTATGAACGGTTAATAGACCCTAATCAATCACTGTTTGACAATCAATACAGGAAGTTTGGTTTGACCCAGTACATCTTGCGCAAAACTGCCTAAGAAAAACTTTTGGAAGCCTTTACGACCATGCGATCCCATAATAATTAAATCTGTATGTAATGATTCAGCAGTTTTAATGATGGTTTCAGCTGCAACCGAGTCTCTCACGACTTGTGTATCAATTTGAACACCTTGCTGTTCAGCCAATTGTTTGGCTTTACCCAAACCTTCTTCCGCATTTTTAATTGCTTCTAGAATGTAATCTTTTAACATATCTGGCGAATAGTAAAAATCAGCAGCAGCAAAAGGGTCTTCAGCAACGACACTGATCGCAGTGACTTTGCTTCCAAAGGCTTTGGCAATCGCAGCAGCATGTTTTAATGCAGAAAAAGAAATGTCAGAACCGTCAACTGGGACAAGAATATTTTGATAAGTCATAATCACACCTTTTTAATTAACATTTCCAATAAAAATTAAGTTTCTTCTTGGGTAGATTTAATAATCAACACAGGCAGTGGAGAAATCGACAACACTTCTTGTGCAACACTCCCTAAGAAGAATTTCTTCAGACCAGTACGTCCATGAGAACCCATTACAATAAGGTCCACATTGAGTTCATCTGCAGCATCTAAAATTCCAGTAGCTGGAGGCACTTCACGTACCACTTTGGTATCTACTGTTGTTACACCATGGTGAACTAAAGTTTCTTGAATATCTTTTAAACGTGCTAAAGCATTTTTTTCAGCTTCAAATAAATATTGAGTTACAGCAGGCGCTATTTTATAAAAATCGACGCCTTTAAAAGGATCAACTGCGATCACACTCATCACAGTAATTTTACAGTTAAAAGCAAGTGCAAGTTTCTCTGCATGTTCAAGTGCAGCATAAGAAATAGGAGAGTCATCTACAGCAAGAAGGATATGTTGATAAGCCATTATAAGTTTCTCCTTTTAAGGGGGCTGTTGACATTTCATAAAGGGTTTGCGTTGTAGGCTAAAATTGAGCAGACAAGGCAGGAAACGAAGAGAATAGCGAGACTATTTTCGAGTTTCATAACGCAGACTGAGATAATTTTAGCCACAACCCTTCGGGACTAGCGTGTTTTTTGCCGCTACGTCGTTACGAAATATTCATTTAGAATGACTAAATTTCATACTTCGTGCCTAGTATCACCTAAAAAACACACGTAGTCGCAAATCTAGACGAATTGTCAACAGACCCCGTCATTATTTATTCATTGATAACACATTGCGCTGTTAGTCGCAAATTGTCGATAAGAATTTTAGTTGATCAAAAGTGTGTTATTTCAAGCTTTTGTGAAATACACATAATTTTATTATGGTTTTATTTTGTAACGTTTAATTGTTCTGATTTTTTATTGAAATCTCGCTCATGTAAATTTGATCTTAGGTTTTAGGTTGGTGTTCTAAATAAGATGCAGTTTGAATTCTTACGATTCTAAAAACTGGCATGATAAATGCTTTAATTTAATGCAAACCGATATTTATGAATAAAATTTTGGCATCAATTTGGAACATTTTAAATCAAGTGCCATAGATAAGTGGATCAGTATGAAAATTTATACGCAACGTCTAGACCATATAGAGTCAAACATTGAGGCTGAAAGTATTGAATTGACTTTTGATACTCGGCAAAAGAGCCGTTTTCGTGCAACTTTAAATAATGGGCACGATATTGGTGCGGATTTACCACGTACAGGCATTTTGCGTAGTGGTTCTTATATTGCAACTGAACAAGGTGAAGTGTTACGTGTAGATGCCAAAGCTGAAAAATTAATGCAAGTTTCGGCACTGCATAGTTTTGATTTACTTAAAGCTGCATATCATCTGGGAAATCGTCATGTTCCGTTAATGCTTACCCCAAGTGCACTTTATTTTGAACCTGATCATGTCCTTGCAGAAATGATCCAAGGTTTAGGACTAACTGTAGATGAAGTTGAACATCCATTTGAACCTGAAAGTGGGGCATATGCCCAACATCAGCATGATCATCGTTTAAGCCCGATTAAGGCTTTACATCATGTCCATCACTAACGCATCGCAACTATTAAGTCTATTGACCCTGTCATCGACAGCCTTACCCATCGGTGCGTATTGTTATTCACAAGGGGTAGAAAGTGCGATTGATCAGGGTTTGATTCATGATGAAGCAAGCAGTATTGCTTATTTTGAAGAAGTGCTGGAAATGTTGCTGGTTAGGTTTGAACTCCCCGTTTTAAAACGTCTGATGCAACATTATTTAGACGAAGCTGAATTTTTAAATTGGGCTAACTTTTATAAAGCGAGCCGTGAGTCGAAAGAATTGAGGGCTGAATCTCAGCAGTTGGCATTTTCTTTGAATGCTTGGATTCGTGATGTTTTAAAACAGCCGCCTGAGATTAAAAAGCAGTTTGGTTTTGTACCAGTTTATGCACATTTATGCGGGACATTAAAACTTAATCTGGTGGATGTCCTGACAGCATATAGCTTTACTGTTTTAGAAAACCAAGTGCTAGGTGCGGTTAAAACTGTCCCTTTAGGGCAAATGAGTGGTCAAAGAATTTTGTGGCATTTACATGGCTTAATTCCTAAAGCGGTAGTGAGTGCCTTAGCCTTAGAAGATGATGAGTTAAGTAGTGCCTTGCCCAATTATGCGATGTTAAGTATGTCGCATGAAACTCTATATTCACGATTATTCAGATCATAAATGACACGCTTCATTCGCTATTTTTAATAGAGAATGAAGCATAGAAAAGGAAAAAAAGATGACAGAACGTAGCCCTTTACGTGTTGGAATAGGTGGTCCTGTTGGTTCAGGTAAAACAGCATTAACCCTGAATTTATGCCTTGCTTTACGCAACAAATATAATATGGCGGTTGTGACCAACGATATCTATACCAAAGAAGATTCTAATTTTTTAACTCGTCATGAAGCGATGTCACCAGAACGTATTGTTGGTGTTGAGACAGGGGGTTGTCCACATACTGCAATTCGTGAAGATGCTTCAATTAACTTGGCTGCAATTGATGATCTTTGTGAAAAATTTGATGGTTTAGAGCTGATTATTATCGAAAGTGGTGGAGATAATCTAGCGGCTACGTTTAGTCCTGAATTATCTGATTTAACTCTTTATGTGATTGATGTTGCAGGTGGTGAAAAGATCCCACGTAAAGGTGGTCCCGGCATTACCAAGTCGGATTTATTGATTATTAACAAAACAGATTTAGCCCCAATGGTCGGTGCAAATCTCGATGTGATGGATCAAGATGCAAAACGCATGCGTGGTGACAAACCTTTTCTATTTTCAAATATGAAAACTCAAGATGGTTTAAAGCAAATCATTGAATTTATTGAAAAACAAGGTTTATTTAAAGCTTAGCGTAGAGATTGAAGCTTAGTCGCGATATTAAAAATAGTGGTAACTATTTGAATTGAAAAATAATCAAAGGAGAATTCGAATGCGTTTTTTGAGACACAGTCTGATGGCATGTGCTGCATATCTACCTGTATTGGCTTTGGCTCATCCTGGACATGATCACCATACTGGTTTTTGGGCAGGTTTTATTCACCCATTTACAGGTTTAGATCATTTGATGATGGCAATCGCATTTGGTGTATTGATGTGGACGGCAAATCAACGCTGGAAGCTTTTCGGCTTGATTGGCTTAGCTGTAGCGATGGTGATTGGCTTTATGATCGGTAGCCAAGGATTTATTCCAGCAGCAGTTGCTGAGTACGGCATCATTGCGTCATTGATTTTATTGGCTGTTGCGCTTTGGACAAAAACAAATCAAGTTTTACCTATTGCAGCAGTTTTATTGGCAAGTTTTCACGGCGTTGCGCATGGTGCTGAATTAGGCCAATCAGGTCATGCCAGCTTACTGATTTTAGGCATGGTGACAGCAATGGCATTGATCTATGCGGGTGGATTGGGCATTGGTGCTTTTATCAAAAAGTACGTTCCATATGGCAAGAAAATTATTGGTACTTTGGCTGCAATAGTTGCGGTTATTGGTTTGGCTTAATGTGTAAGCGCTTAATTGCTGATATCAATTTATAAAGGCGGTCATGATAAGTTTAGTGGAACATCTTCCTGATCAGCGCCTGTGGTATGCCAAACTCGAATTGGGTTTTCAGGCTCAGACTGAGCGAACGGTATTGGCGCATCGTAGACATTTTGGACCTGTACGTGTGCAGAAGATGCTATGGCCAGAAAAAACTGGAATTTGTCATGCCATTATTGTCCATCCGCCTGCGGGTATTGCTGGTGGTGATCATTTAACATTTGAGATCAGTGTAGATACTGCTGCCCATGCCTTAGTTACAACCCCAGGTGCTGGTAAATGGTACCGAACCAATGGCAAACAAGCTTATCAACATATCCATATCTCAGTTAAACACAATGCTGTGTTTGAATGGCTTCCACAAGAAACCATGTTATTTGATGGTGCCAATGCTCACTCAGAAACCTTGATTCAGCTTGATCAGACAGCAAGCTTTATTGGGTGGGATATGTTGGTAATTGGTCGACAAGCTCGAGATGAAAAATTTCAATCTGGTGCTTATCACAGCCATTTTAAATTATGGCGAAATCAGCAATTACTGGTGGCAGACACACTGAGTTTTAAAGGCAATGATCGTTGGCTAAGCTCTTGTCTAGGAATGAATAATCATGCCGTTATGGGCAGTTTATGGGCAGTTCCTCCTGAAAAATTTCGAGCAAACATTTATTTAGAGGCACATATCGATTTAATTCGTGAGTTGATGATGCGAATGGATATGCCTGTAAGGTTAACCTTATTGGGTGATGTTATCAGTGCACGTTTTTTAGGCGATGATGTTCGACATTGTCATGACGCCTTTGCTGCAATTCGTGCCAGATTAAGGCGATATTGGTTTGATTTGGATGAAGCATTTCCACGCATTTGGCGAACTTGATTCATTTAAAGATCACCTTTTAGAAATAAAATCTGCGTGTTTAATTTAAAACTGAGCACATATTTTGCATAAAAAAATGTGAGAACTTTAGGAAATACATATGGAACTCAATCCCACTGAAAAAGACAAACTGCTGATTTTTACAGCGGGTTTGGTTGCAGAACGTCGTAAAGCACGTGGATTAAAACTCAATTATCCTGAATCTATTGCATTTATTTCCGCAGCACTGCTTGAAGGTGCACGAGATGGAATGACCGTCAGTGAGTTGATGCATTTTGGCACCACCTTACTCAGTCGTGATGATGTGATGGAGGGTGTACCTGAGATGATTGCCGAAGTGCAGGTAGAGGCTACTTTTCCAGATGGCTCGAAGCTCGTCACAGTCCATCAACCGATTGTATAGAAGACTTCTTTAAAATTAGGATAAGCATATGATCCCTGGTGAAATTATTACACCTGATTGTGATATTGAAATGAATGTCGGTCGTGAAGTACTAAAAATTTCAGTGTCAAATATAGGTGATCGGCCGATTCAAGTGGGTTCACATTTTCATTTTTATGAAGCCAACGATGCTTTGCAATTTGATCGTGAACGTGCCAAAGGTTTTCGTTTAAATATTGCGGCTGGTACCGCGGTTCGATTTGAGCCTGGGCAGCGACGTGATGTAGAAATCGTTGCACTGGTCGGAAAACGTGAAGTCTATGGTTTCGCAGGGCGTGTGATGGGTAAGTTGGACTAAAAGGATAATCAATAATGAAAATGTCACGTCGAGCTTATGCTGAAATGTTTGGTCCTACTGTTGGGGATCGAGTACGTTTAGCAGATACCGAACTTTTTATAGAAGTTGAACAAGACCTCACCACCTATGGTGAAGAAGTTAAATTTGGTGGTGGTAAAGTTATCCGCGATGGGATGGGACAATCTCAATTACTTGCAGCGGACGTTGCCGATACGGTGATTACCAATGCATTGATTGTTGATTGGTGGGGAATTATTAAAGCCGATGTGGGATTGAAAAATGGGCGAATTTGGAAAATAGGTAAAGCTGGCAATCCGGATATTCAACCCGATATTACCATTCCATTAGGTGCGGCAACCGAAGTGATTGCCGGTGAAGGACAAATACTTACAGCAGGTGGTATTGATACTCATATTCACTGGATTTGCCCCCAACAAGTTGAAACAGCGTTAATGTCAGGAACAACGACCATGATTGGTGGTGGTACTGGACCTGCTGCAGGAACATCTGCAACAACGGTGACACCCGGGCCATGGCATATTTCAGCCATGCTGCAAGCCATTGATGATTTACCTATGAATATTGGCTTATTGGGTAAAGGTAATTTGAGTCAACCTGAACCGATTGCGGAGCAGATTAAAGCAGGTGTGGTGGGGCTCAAATTGCATGAAGATTGGGGTTCTACCCCTGCTGCAATTGATAATTGTCTAACTGTGGCAGATGAATATGATGTACAAGTGGCGATTCATACCGATACTTTAAATGAAAGTGGTTTTCTTGAAGAAACATTGGGGGCATTTAAAAATCGTACTATTCACACTTATCATACTGAGGGTGCGGGTGGTGGTCATGCACCTGATATTTTAAAAGCCATTGGTCAGGCAAATGTTTTACCATCTTCAACCAATCCAACCCGCCCATATACCATCAATACCATTGATGAGCACTTAGACATGCTCATGGTTTGCCACCATTTAGATCCAGCGATAGCTGAAGATGTCGCATTTGCTGAGAGCCGTATTCGTCGTGAAACGATTGCCGCAGAAGATATTTTGCAAGATCTTGGCGCAATTTCAATGATGTCTTCTGACTCCCAAGCCATGGGACGTGTAGGTGAAGTGATTTTACGTACTTGGCAAACGGCGCATAAAATGAAAGTGCAACGTGGGCCATTAGAAGGCGATAATCAGTATCATGATAACAATCGGGTGAAGCGTTATATTGCAAAATATACAATAAATCCCGCCATTACTCATGGTTTAAGCCATGAAATTGGTTCTATAGAAGAAGGGAAACTTGCTGATTTGGTGTTGTGGAAACCCGCGTTTTTTGGGGTAAAACCGTCGATGATCATTAAAGGTGGAATGATTGCGGCAGCGCCAATGGGGGATATTAATGCCTCAATTCCAACACCACAGCCGGTACATTACCGTCCAATGTTTGGGGCATATCCAAGAGGTGTGCATAATACCTGTATTACTTTCTTGTCACAGGCTGCCATTGAACTTGGTGTTGCTGAAAAATTACAATTAAAGAAGTTAATTTCACCTTGTAAAAATACCAGAAACATCACTAAACAAGACATGAAGCATAATAGCTACTGTCCAGTGATGGATGTGCATCCTGAAACTTATGAAGTTCGTGCAGATGGTGTACATTTAACTTGCGAAGCTGCTGAAGTATTACCAATGGCACAGCGTTATTTCTTGTTTTAATTCAACGGATATCAACAGCAACAAGAAGATAAAACTCCTTTCTTATGATAAGAGCGGAGTTTTTCTATTTAAAATCAATAGATCTATACCCAATGCAACCAAAGACAACTTTATTAATTCAAAAAGCTATGTTTAATATTGGGTGCTATAGGTACAACGATACAACCCTTTTCTTTTTTTGAGTTTTATTGATGACGCAATTTTGGTCTAAATTTTTTTCCAAGTTATTTTCTACGTTGTTTTCAAAGCTATTGAATCAACAGCAGCGCGAATCGAATAAACATCATCAAGCTTATTCTGGTTTAGACGTTGCCGTTGCTGTGGATACAGATGCTACGGAGATTGGCTTTGCACAAGATCAAATTACTCAGGTCAGTCCTCAAGGTGTGGATTTGATCTGTGGTTTTGAGGGATTAGAGCTTAAAGCCTATGATGATGGTGTCGGTGTGTGTACCATCGGTTACGGAACAACCATTTACCCGCATGGAAAAGCTGTTCAGTATGGTGATACTTGTACCATTGAACAAGCAAAAACCTATATGCAATATGACCTTAGACGTTTTGAACAAGCAGTAAGTGCTGCTGTAAATGTGCCGTTAAATCAAAATCAGTTTGATGCATTGGTTTCATTGAGCTATAACATTGGTATTGGTGCTTTTAAAAATTCAACTTTATTAAAATTATTGAACGCCTCTGATTATTACGCTGCCAGTCATCAATTTGATGTTTGGATCAAAGCAGGTGGCAAAACAGTACAAGGTTTAGTAAACCGAAGAGCAGTAGAGAAAACTTTGTTTCTAAAGCGCTAATATATGAGTGTTTTGCTCAACTGGTGTTCTTTAAACGTTTGTTAAATTCCAGATGATTCATTTTGAATTATCATTTTTTAAAATGTTGTCTAAAAATTAAAATAGTTAAGGTTTATATGAGTATTTATTTAATCCGCCATGCGCAAAGTTTGGGTAATGTAAACGGTAAAACTGAGTCACATGCAAGTATTCCTTTAACCGAATTTGGACATGAACAGGCGCAAAAACTTGTTGATGTTCTACCTCCAGCAAAGCAGATTTTTATCTCGCCATTCCTCCGTACACGTCTAACAGCTGAACCAATTTTATTACGGGATCAGATTACCCCTCAAGTTTTGGATATTCAGGAGTTTTCTTACTTATCCGATACGCGATGTAAAAATACCACTTTAGAGGAACGAAAACCTTGGGTCGATGATTATTGGAATCAAGCAGATGTGAACCTTGTGACAAGTGAAGGTGCTGAATCTTTTGCCAATTTTTATCAACGCGTTACGGACTTTATTGTGCACTTGGATTCGTTAAAAGTACACTATCAACATGATCATTTACTGGTATTTAGTCATGGTCAGTTTTTACAGTTATTGAAAATGCTGGTAGAGCAAAAGCGAGAATTATCATCACAATTAATGCGTGATTTTCGTTATGCATTGTTAAATCATCAATTAGACAATACAGAGTTTTTTATTTTTAAATAAAATGAGATTAACAGCATGAATTTTATAATAAGAAAAATTGCTCTATTGACGGTTTTTACGTTTATACCTGTATCTACATATGCAGATATTGTGGCTTTAAAGTCAGATTTAACTCAATTTGCGCAACCTCTTGAAACACAATGTAAGGGGCTTGAAAGCTATATGCCTCTTAACATGTTGCATAAATTTTTAAATCGCTCAAATTCTGAAAAAATAGATGTGTATTCGATGGATGTTATTTTTGTTTCAGATTTTTTGGGTTATTTAGAAGATAAAAATTGTGCTTTAGCGGCATCTGATTTCACCATCTCAGGTGTTAAAATTTTGAATCAATATCGTAACTTATGGGAGAAAGATCTACCAAAAGAGAGAAAAATCCTGAGATATGAAACTTACCTTGCAGCAGGTGATGCAAGTTTGGTGAAATATAAATGGACGCATAAGATTCAATATCTAGATGATGCGCATCAATTTTATACACAGTACTTAGTGACCAATGCAATCAGTCAACAACAAAAAGATCAATGTGGGAAAAAATGTGCTGAATACTTAGCTGATGTAAGTAAGGTGCAATACTTTGATTTGTATGATTACGCGTCGATATCCAATGAATATCGAAAACTTTTTCGTGATATCTATGAACAATATTCACAGCAAGATGCAAATTTTTCAGACAATCTCGAAAGTCTGAATCTGGTTTTTGAACGTACTGATCAATTTGAAGTGAATGCAATTAAAACCACAGGATTAAGCTCAGTAAATAAAGAGGTGGCTTCTTTAAATAATTTTGATCGCATTTTTAGTTCTGGTGATAAAAAACTTATAGAACTTTATACAAAACGTTTAGATCAATATCTACAAAATAGAATCCAGCATAAATTATTAGATGCAGAGA
Source organism: Acinetobacter sp. GW821-FHT01E09 (assembly GCF_059422385.1). Classification (NCBI taxonomy): domain Bacteria; kingdom Pseudomonadati; phylum Pseudomonadota; class Gammaproteobacteria; order Moraxellales; family Moraxellaceae; genus Acinetobacter; species Acinetobacter sp. GW821-FHT01E09. Next base: position 2,365,320 of record NZ_JBWKWU010000001.1, on the reverse strand, counting down.
TGACGGATAAAATTTATCAATTCTTGTTAAAAGAATCGAATGAAAATAATGCGATGATTGTACGTACTCAGCAGGAAAGTGCTCTTCAACCTAATCAAAGTTTTCAAATTGGAAAACACCACTATATTTTCAATGGAAAAAGTCATCACATGCAGTTAACTTTCCAACCCGTTGACTAAAGCATGAGTGAGATTGGCATAAAAACTGCTTGATCATTCACACTAAAAAATGGTGATTGAAAAGTTTAAAGGCGGTTTGAGTGAGTAAAACTTATTTACGTGGGCAAGACTTAATAGACCAAATCCAAAATACTCCCTATTCACGAGATCTCATTGGCTATCACGGTGAAGTACCCAAAGTAGCATGGCCCAATCAAGCAAAAATAGCGGTACAGTTTGTCCTTAACTATGAAGAAGGTGCTGAAAACCATATCGAACATGGTGATGCCGGTTCTGAGCAGTTTTTATCTGATATCGTGGGAGCAGCAAGTTTTCCCGACAAACATATGTCGATGGATTCGATGTATGAATATGGCGCTCGTGCAGGATTCTGGCGTATTCATCATGAGTTTAAAAAGCGTAACTTACCCATGACCATATTTGGAGTGGGCATGGCGCTGGCACGTAATCCATATATTGTGGAAGCCATTCAACAAGCCTCTTACGATGTGGTTTCACACGGACAGCGTTGGCTAAATTACCAAAATATAGATATTGAAACGGAACGTCAGCATATTGATCAAGCAATCAGTATTCTAGAAACCTTATTTGGCACTACACAAATAGGTTGGTATACAGGGCGCGACAGCCCAAATACCCGTAAATTATTGGCTGAATTTCCACAGATTAAATATGACTGCGATTACTATGGTGATGATTTGCCATTTTGGACAAACTTAACTAATTTACAAGGCCAAAGCCGCCCGCACCTGATCATTCCATATACATTAGAAAGTAATGATATGAAATTCTGTGCGCCTGCTGGTTTTAACAGTGGCGAGCAATTTTACCAATATTTAAAAGATGCCTTTGATGTGCTTTATGCAGAAGGTGAAACTGAGCCGAAAATGCTATCGATTGGAATGCATTGTCGTATTCTGGGACGTCCCGGTCGTTTTAAAGCATTACAGCGTTTTTTAGATTATATCCAGGCACATGAAAAAGTCTGGATCTGTCGTCGTGGTGATATCGCTGAACATTGGTTTAAACACCATCCAGCCGCATAATTGTCGCTATGAGCATGTCGCTTTTAAGGTAAGCACTTTATTTTTAATTGAATGCAGTAAAGCGCGCAGCAAAGTTTATATAAAAGTGTTTGAAAATTTTAGCGAACTCAAGCATAGGTATTATTCGTGAACATAGAAGAATTTAATCAAGCATCATCAGAAGAGCTTACAACCTTGCTCAAGCATTGTGTGCACATTCAACGTTGGTCAGATGAAATTTTGTCACAACGTCCATTTGTCAACACTCAAGCGTTAATGGATTTTGCAAAAGCACAAGCCTCAACTTGGACATGGTTAGAAATTGCAAATGCATTAGCGACACACCCACGAATCGGTGAAAAAAAGGCTCAGGCTGTGCTGAGTGAAAAAGAGCAAGCATTTTCTCATCAAGAGCAATCAGCAATAAAACAGAGCACTGAAACACAACTTGCTTTATTGCAAGGCAATATTGCTTATGAAAAGAAATTTGGTCATATTTTTTTAATTCGTGCCATGGGCTTAGATCAGACAGAAATTCTACAAGCACTGAAATATCGTTTATTAAATGATCCTGAAACTGAACAGCGTATTGTTAAACAACAACTTGGTGAAATTGCAATGTTAAGACTCAATCAAGAACTGAGTGAAAATGAAAGCTTAAATGATTGATTACATTAAAATAATGTTTAGAAAGGAAATAACATGATCAGTACCCATATCTTAGACACGCATCTTGGCAAGCCTGCCGTAAATGTTCTGATAAAATTATTGGATAGCCAAGACAATATTGTTGCAGAATCAAGGACCAATGAGGATGGTCGGGTTGCAGACCTAAATTTAAGTGAAATCAAAACGGGGGATTATAGTTTGGTTTTTTATACTGCTGAATATTTTGACCGTTTGGCCTTAGCAACGTTTTTCCCAAAAGTTGTGATTAATTTTTCAGTCCTTGATAGGGCACAACATTATCATATTCCTCTATTAATCAGCCCTTTTGCTTATTCCACGTATCGTGGAAGCTAGCTTTTGTAGAATTAGATTTATAGAACTAGATTTTTTCATGATTTTAAAGCCCATTGATTTGGGCTTTTTTTTTGAAATTTTGACCAAGTGTAAAAAATTGGCTTTGTTTTTGCTTATTCACGCAGGTGTTTACCGCTATTTCTGATGGGGAATTTATACAATGAAATTAACACAATTTGCTGCGCTTTCAACTTTCGTTTGCACCGCTTTTAGCACTCATGCTGCGCCTATTTGGCAAGACTTTAGCATTACTGGATTATATGGAAAAAATTATGAATTAATTGCTCGGGAAGATGACCAATCGACCATTACTTTTGAATATGCAGCCAAATTAAAATATGGGGACTTCTTTGCATTTGCGGATCGTACCAATAATGATGTTTCAGGCAATGAGACTTATTTTGAAGTTTCACCACGATTGAGCTTAGGCGCGATTTCAGGGTATAAGTTGGAAGCAGGGCCAATCAAAGACGTTCTTATTGCTACAACATGGGAAGGCGGTGAAGGGTTTAATAATTATCTGTATGGGATCGGGGTAGATTTGGCGATTCCATATTTCCAATATGCACAATTAAACTTTTATAAAGCAGACAATTACAAGAACACAAATGATGATTATCAGCTGACTTTTGTTTTTGGTGTGCCTTTCAAAATTGCATCAGAAGACTTTCTTGTTGATGGTTTTCTGGATTGGTCAACCGCTGAAGATGATCATGCCAGTGAGTTAAACTGGACCACCCAATGGAAATGGAATGCGGGTAAACATATTTCACCAGATACGAAATTGTATTTAGGCGTTGAATATTCTGTTTGGAATAATAAATACGGCATCTCAGGTAAAGATGAAAATAATGTCAGTGCTTTAATTAAATATCATTTTTAAATGATCTTTATCTGATCATGTTTTTAAATGCATGAATAGGATTGAGATAAGCTTAAGATAAATTTTTCAAACCAGCGCAACACTGAATGATGTTGCGCTGGTTTTTTAACAACATAGGGTGAAGTAAAGTCTTATCGCAACACTCCTCAGCACTTTTAGTGTGAATGTTTTGATCCATGCATTTTTTATTTGCTGTTATGAAATGAAAATTATAAGGTTAGGACAATATTTTCATTAAATTGAAAAACATCACAATTGTGACCCTCACCAATCCGATCGATTACAGTAAAGTCGCTCGGTGCTTCAAGCGTCAATAACGGATGATGCCAAGTGCCTGCACGATAGTTTACAGCCTGTTGGCCATTGCTTATAAAGGCATAAATATGATCAAGATCAGGTTGATCTTGATCTAAAGCCGCTGCAACAACAACCAAGAAGGATTGACCTTGCATCGGAATAAATGCCTGTGAACCGATTGGATGGCGTTCAAGCATTTGAATTTCGCAAGGCACTTGGGTTTTTTGAATATTACGGAAAATACTTAATCCGACTTCAGCATTGGCCGCTTGGGCCAAGGATAAAGCATGATAGCGTTCCGTATGCGCGCCATTGATATGGAAAAAGTCATTGCCAGCACAGGCAATGACCTCACCGAATGCTGCAAAAGCTTCAGCAGTTAATGGCTGAATTTGAATATATTTCATAAAATCACTCTGCAATTTTACCCCATAATCGGATACGGCTAATGCCACCGTCTGGAATCATATTGACACGAATATGTGAAATTTTTTCATGTTTTAAAATGTCAGCTACATAATCATGAATATGATCCATTTGCATATCCTGAGCATTGAGTAGAAATGGCCAAAACATACTTTGCGGAATCAATTGTGGATCAGTCGCATTTTCAATATATATCGCTTGAATCGATACTTGAGCGGGGAAATTGCCTTTAAAATGTGCGGTATCAATTTCAATTTTTTCAATTACACCACTTTGACCGAGCGCCAAAATACACCAGTCAAATCCAGGTGCACGGCGGCGTTTGGTTTCCCAACCATCACCCATATTGATCCCACGATTCGGATTGATCAAATTACGAGGATGGCCAAAATGGGCATCACTATAGGCAATCACGCGTCCACCATTTTCAAGTGCCAGTAAATCTAATGTATGTTGGCGATCTTGGATCTGTATTTGCACTTCACCATAGACGCGAAAACGTGCAATGCCACCATCAGGAAAAATATTTAAGCGGACATGGGTAAAGACTGCTGAATTTTTAATGTCAAAAATATGATGTTGGCTTGGGCCAAGCACAGAATTGTCTAGAATGGGCTGCCATAGTGCATTGCTTAAGTCCCCATTTGGTGCATAACAGGCTTCAATTGAAGCAGAAGCAGGGTAATTCCCCGTAAAAAAAGTGGTATCAAGATCAAATGCTGTAATTTTTCCAGCAACACCTAATTTAACAATTGCCCAGTCATAGCCTGCATGGCGTTTACGGCGGGTTTCCCATCCATCCATCCATTTGCCATGATCATCAAATTTATCTTCTACAAAAATGGGTGGATTAAATTGCAACATTCGTTGTGCTTCTGCAAAAAAATCATCTGAACATTCAAGTACTTTTGTACCAATTCGGGGATCTGCCAAATTGCTGTATTGTAGCAAATGTGCAGGAAGCTCAAAACTTGGTGCAAGTAAAGTTGCCATATTTATTTACCATTCATATTACGATTTATATCATTTTATTGATTGATATCAGCACTTAAAGCTCAATAAGCACTCATAAAAACAATATCTTAGCGTCCTCATCATGCATAGCCTATGCCAACTTTGCTTAAGGAATGTTGTGATTTTTAAATAAATGGCACGTTTTTAGCATTTTAGTCATAAGTGTTAAAGAAACAGACAGAGGAGAAATAGATGGAGATTACTATTATCGGTGCAGGTATGGGGGGATTAACCGCAGGTATTGCACTAAAAAAATTCGGACATACGGTCACCATCTATGAACAAACTGAACAAATTCTAGCTGTAGGTGCTGCTATTTCTTTATGGTCAAACGGTGTTAAGTGTTTAAACTATTTAGGCTTAACGGATCAAGTTGCCAAACTTGGTGGTCAAATGGATCATTTAGCCTATATCGATGGCTTAACTGGTGAGCACATGACTCAGTTTAGTTTAATGCCTTTGATTGAAGAGGTTGGGCAACGGCCTTATCCAGTTTCCCGTGCAGATTTACAAAACATGTTGATGGATGAATTTGGCCGTGAGGATATTCATCTTGGGAAAAAAATGGTTGCACTAGAACAAGTAGATCAACACATAAAAGTTCAGTTTGCAGATGGCAGTGAAGTCACCACAGCATTGTTAATTGGTGCTGATGGAACACATTCGCTGACCCGCCAATATGTACTGGGTGAACAGATTGAACGTCGTTATGCAGGTTATGTTAATTGGAATGGCTTAGTCGAAATTTCAGATAAATTTGCCCAAGCAGATCAATGGACAACCTTTGTTGGAGAGGGAAAACGTGTTTCGCTTATGCCAGTGGCAGAGCAACGTTTTTACTTCTTCTTTGATGTACCATTACCTGTAGGTTTAGAAAACAGTAAAGCCCAATATAAAACACTCTTTAAACAATATTTTAAGGACTGGTGCCAACCCGTTCAAAACTTAATTGAAGCGATTGATGAGCAAAAAACCAATCGAGTAGAAATTCATGATATTGAACCTTTTACCCAGTTTTATAAAGGCCGAGTGGTGATTATGGGAGATGCGGCTCACAGTACCACACCTGATATTGGTCAAGGCGGTTGCCAAGCTATGGAAGATGCAATTTACTTAGCAAGGGCTTTGCAAATCAATACATTAGGTTTAGAGGATGCCTTAAAGCGTTATCAAAATAAACGTAATGAGCGCGCCAATGAGTTGGTATTACGTGCCCGCAAACGCTGTGATGTGACCCATATGAAAGATGAAGCTGTGACCGAAGCGTGGTATCAAGACTTACGTCAAGAACAAGGCCCACATATTATGCGTGGCATTATCAGTAATATTATTGGTAATCCTTTAGATTAAATGTTGCTAGGTCAATGCTGAATTTAAATTACTGAATCTAAATTCAGCATTGGAAATCTAACGCTTTTGATTCATATAAGTTTAGGGAGTTATTGCTAGTCATTACTCAGCTATTCATGATTGCTTTGTCGCTTAAGGGTCTGTTGTTCATTTCTGTAAATCAAGGATTTGTATTACAACATACCTAAAGCTGACTATTGATAAGGGATCAGCTTGAGCTTAAATGCTTCGATTTGTTCAATAAGATGCTTAATCATAATTTGCGATACGCGTGAAAGTTGTCGTTTTGGCGCAACACATAAAGCCAGTGTTAATGGATATAAACCCTTTTCTCGAATCGGCTTAAAAACAAGCTCGTCACGTTCTAAATATGGATATGCATCAATAAATGACAATAAACCAATACCTAAATTCTTTTGAATTAATGACATAATCATTCGAATGTCATTACAATCTAAGTGCTGCTGTGGGCTAAATTTATGGTGCTTATACAAGGTCTGCACATAATCATGAATAATTAATGGAGCGCCAGGAATCAAGTGTTTATCGTTGACACTATCTGACAAATAAACTTTCTCATTTTTTGTTAAAGGGTGATCTTTAGGTAAAACAAAACCGATTGGGATTTCGACAAAAGATAAAACCTCTAATTGATGATGGCCTTTCGGGTTTAATAAAATTCCAAAATCAATTTCAGCGTCCATAATCATATTTGACACAGTTTCACTGTCTTGGATATGAAAATTAAAATTGATCCAAGGGTAGTTGTCATACATATATTGAATTGAATCTAAAACAAAGCCATCACTGAGTGCGGAAATCAATCCGCAATCAATTGTTCCCCGAGAAAGCCCTTGGATTTCATCAAAACGATTACGGGTTAATTGAAATTCTTTTTGCCACTTAATTAAATCCGCATAAAGTAACTCTCCAGCAAGTGTCAGTTTTAATCCACTGGGTAAACGTTCAAACAGATCAATGCCAAACTCTTCCTCAGCGAGTGCGATTTGACGATGTACCGCTGATACGGAAATATAGAGTTGATCTGCTGCTTTTCTTAAGCTGCCTGTCTTGGCAACTGCAATAAAATAATCAGAAAATCGTGAAAAAGTTGTATTCACAGGCATATGGGCTGTCCATTATTTATATTTCACGGACTTATTCCTAAGCAATGAAAATCAAGGAAATTTAAAACTCGCTAAAATCACAGATCACTAAGCGATTTTTATGCCAATGATGAGTTTTTTCTAAAAATAATTTTCAGATAGGTGTTCTATTTTTTAGAACGAGATAAGCAAAACATTCTAATAGACAGAATTAGACAAAATTCGTAATTTAAAACTCAGCCATGATTTTAGCTCAGCAACATGCTGAAATCACAGCATAAGATCATGAAGTTAAATATATATTCTGTGAGTTTTGTATGAATGCAATTCCAGTTCTGAACTTATTTAGTCAACCACAATGTAGTGGTTTTGAGCCTAAAGACTGGGAAATACTTGCTCAGCATTGGTATCCTGTCGCACGTGAGCAAGATGTCACAACAGCCCCACAACAAGTACAACTCCTCGATGTGAAAATGGCACTTTATCAAACTGCAAGTGGTGCGATTCAGTTGGTGCGTGATATTTGTCCGCACCGTGGTGTACCACTCAGCAAAGGTTGGGTGCAAGGTGAAGAGATCGTTTGTCCCTACCACGGATTGCATTACAACACAGCAGGTCAATGTACAAAAATTCCCGCACAGCCAGAACTGACACAAATTTCAGAGCGCTTTAGTCTCACCAAATTTCCTGTGGTTTTAAAATATGGTTTGGTTTGGACAAGTTTATTTAGCCGTGATGAAAGCCAAGCAAACTTTCCAATATTGGACACTTGGGATGATCCTGAGCATCAACCCGTACTGCCGCCATTTGTTGATATTGCCGGCTCAAGCGGGCGGCAATTGGAAGGCTTTATTGATGTTGCACATTTTGCTTGGGTACATCAGCAGTCTTTTGCTGATGCTGATAATCCTGTCGTACCCAAATACACCACTGAGCGTACAGCCTATGGTTTACACACAGAATATGTAAGTAATGTGAGCAACTACCCGCATGGCTTACAGCATCTGGCACCAGAGGGTTTTTTATGGAAACGAATTTTTGATGTTTACCCGCCCTTTTCAGCGGTGTTAAAGGTTGAATTTCCACGCGAGGGTATGTTGAAAATTTTAAATGCCTGTTGTCCTGTATCACATAACAAAACCCGCTTATTTGTACCACTGACCCGTAATTTTGATACCACAGGCGACTTGCAGGCAGTTTACGATTTTAATGCGCAAATTTTTGCAGAAGATCAGGACATGGTAGAGAGTCAAAAACCAGAAGAGCTTCCATTAGATATTACAACGGAAGCACATTTTGAAGCAGATCGTTCATCTACAACTTATCGTCGAATATTGGCAGAATGGGGGTTAAGCAAACGCTATATTGTGTAAATTTTCCTTATAGCGTCAGGAGCACATACAATCATTTTTGACCGATTGAGTGCTCTCTCGGATTTACAATTTTAATTCAGTCAATCTAAACCATTTTGTACAATTACAGTTGAATCCATGTGGTTTTTAACTGTGTAAATTTATCAATCGCATGTAAAGATAAATCACGGCCATAACCTGATTGTTTGTATCCTCCAAATGGGGTACTGACATCTAAAGCATCTACTGTATTGATAGAGACTGTTCCTACTAAAAGCTGTTTAGACAGAAGAATTGCTTTCTGAATATCTTTGGTCCAAATTGAGGCAGCTAACCCATAAATGGAGTGATTGGCAAGTTCAATCGCTTCTTCTTGGGTTTCAAAAGTTGTGATTGAAACCACAGGACCAAAAACTTCGTCATGGAAGATTTTAAACTCAGGATTGACACCCGTTAGAATGGTTGGTGCTACATAGGTTGCTGGATCTAAAGCTGCATCTAAATTTAACGGAATAATATGAGATTGCGCACCTTGAGCCTTGGCTTGATCAATAGCAGCTCTGACATTATCCGCATGTTGACGATCAATTAAACAGCCCATCGTGGTATTGGGATCTAGAGGATCTCCAATCTTAACTGTTTTGGCTTTGGCTATAAATTTCTCTACAAATTGTTGTGAAATGCTTTTTTCTAATAAAATCCGTGAATTTGCCGAACACACTTCACCTTGATTATAAAATGCGCCAAAAATCGCTTTATCGACCGCTTTATCTAAATCAGCGTCAGCAAAAATAATGTTGGCACTTTTTCCACCAGTTTCAGGCCAAACAGGTTTCATATTTGATTCAGCAGAATAAGCCAAAAACTTTTTTGCCGTTTCGGTCGATCCAGTAAAGACTAAACAATCGACATCTGGATGGCGTCCAAGGGCTTGACCTGTAATATGTCCTAAGCCAGTAACCACTTGCAATACACCATCGGGAATCCCAGCTTGTTTTGCGAGTTCAGCGAGTTTTAATGCAGTAAAGGGTGATTGCTCTGCGGGTTTTAATATAACACAATTTCCTGTTGCTAAGGCAGGTGCAAGCTTCCAACTTGCCAAATCAAGCGGAAAGTTCCACGGTACTACAGCAGCAACAACGCCTATGGGTTCACGACTAACCATCGCCAGTTGATCTACACTTGTGGGGGCAATTTCATCATAAATTTTATCAATACTTTCTGCATACCACTCAAAACAGGACGCTGCACCAGGAATATCAACATGCAGTGAATCCTGAATCGGTTTACCCACATTGAGGGTTTCGAGTAAGGCAAGCTCTTCAGCATTTTCACGAATAAGTTCAGCGAGCTTTTTAAGTATTTGCTTACGTTCACGCGGCGCTAACCGAGACCAGACACCGCTGTTAAAGGTCTTTCTCGCATGTTGAACTGCTTGTTCAACGTCATTGGCATCACATGCTGACATATCGACTAAAAATTCAGCTGTGGCTGGATTTGATACTTTATAGGTCTGCGTTGTGTTGACAAATTGTCCGGCGATAAAAGCACGAGTAGGCAGTGTTATCTGTGCACGTTGATCTAGCCAATCCTGTTTTAGTTTCATGCAATTTCCTTAAAATTTTAGCTATATAGTAGGTTTAACCGTATTATTTTTCGCCAATTTTGTGAATTTGTTTTATACAAGCCTTGGGTTTAAAAAAAACAAATTAAATGCTTTGCTTATTTGTTGTAAAAATAACTTTTTAAAGCAATAGCAACATCTTAACGCTTAATATGGCTGAGTAAACGTTCAAAAAATGCATCACATTCCTGCATCTGTGAGATTTCAATATACTCATCGGGTTTATGCGCGACTTGAATAGAACCAGGACCACAAACCAATACCGCAGAATTTAACTGTTGATGAAATAATCCACCTTCTGTACCAAATGAAATCTTCTGTAATTCTGTTGCTGGATCTAGCAGTGTTTGTAAAAATTTGACCGCTTGAATGGTTGTTGAGGTATTTAGTCCAGGGTATTGGTTGATTTCCTGAAAACTGACAAATTTTGCATAAGGGCTTTGCTCGACATATTCAAAAATTTTTTCTTGAACAGTCTCCGTATTTTGTTCTGCAACATTACGAATTTCGTAGTCTAAAACACATTCATTGGGAACGATATTTAAAGCTTTACCGCCTTGTATTTTCCCGACATGTACAGTGGTATAAGGCACATCGTAGTCCATATCGACAATTGGACCTTCTGCGATCTGTTTTTGTGTCGTAGTAATTGCCTCAACAACATTTTGAGCGCAATAAATCGCATTGACATATAACGGGGCTAAAGCGGAGTGACCTTCTTGTCCACGACAAATTGCTTTAAATACTGCTTTGCCTTTATGGCCTGTGGCAATATTCATACTGGTAGGTTCACCTATCACACAAAGCTCTGGTTGAATAATTAATTCAGAGAGTAGGCCAAGAATTCCCCGTACACCAATACAGCCAATTTCTTCATCATAGGAAAGACATAGGTGTAATGGTTTAGTCAATTCTGGCATCTGTGCTGCTTTTAACATGGCATGCATCGCGCAGGCGATAAAGCCTTTCATATCCGCAGTACCACGACCATAAATTTTATCGTCTTTGATTAGCGCTTGAAAAGGTTCGCTGCTCCACGCTTGTCCTTCAACTGGAACTACATCGGTATGCCCAGAGAGCAATACACCAGCTAGATCTTTAGGACCAATACTTGCCAATAAGTTGGCTTTGGTCTGTTCTGGATTAAAATTTAAAGTGATACTGATTCCCGCAGGTTCAAGTAAATTCTTAACGAACATGATCAGTTCTAAATTACTTTTGTAGGACGTCGTATCAAATGCAACAAGTTTTTTAAGTAGTTGAATACTCGACAGATTAGACATCTGAGGAATCCTTTTGTGTTTGGGTTTTCATATATGGATCGTAAAAATGTGGCGAACTCATACCTGAAATAAAGTGATCCGAGATAAAGCTTTTGCAACGACTGATAAAAGCTTCAACCACAATATTTTTGGGTACATTTTTCGGTGTTGCAATGCCGATATACATCGGGCGATGTTCATGCGCAATACGAATACGCACCAGACGTTTACCATCAAGGCTATAGGTGTTTTTCGGGCGAACATTCAAAATTGTGTAGCCAATATTATTGGCAACCATGGAACGAACGACATCAATATTTTTTGAAGAACGCACAACATTGGGGGTAAGATTTTGAGCTCTAAATAATGATAAGAAATATTCATTACTATAAGGCATGTCTAAAAGAATCATCGGGTACTGTGAAAGTTCTTCTAAGCTCACAACAGGCAGTATAGCTAAAGGATGCTCCTCACTGACCAGTACATGGGGTGGTAATTTTGTTAAAGCTTCAAAATGAATAATATTTTCATCAATATTGAGATCGTAAGTTAAAGCAAGATCAATATCATTACGTATAAGCGCATTTAGAAGTGCTTGTTGATCATCTTCATAAAGGTCTAAAGAAACTTGTTTATATAAATTGGAAAATCCATTGATAATATCGGCATAGATCATCGGGGTAAAAGCTGGGAAGCAGCCCACTTTTAATGGTCCACGTATGGAACCAGAAAATTCTGCAGCAAGCGAATATAAACTTGAAGCTTGGTTTAAGATCTTCTTACATTCCAACATCACACTTTTACCGACAGTGTTTAAAATCAAGCCTTTCGCATGTTGGCGAATAAATAATTGGGTTTGTAATTCTGATTCAATATGTGCGATTGCGGCAGAAATAGACGGAGAGGATACATGTATCTTCTCCGAAGCAATAATGATGCTGCCACATTCAGCTGTTGCAACAAAGTATTCCATTTGTCTTAAAGAAATTCGATTTAACACTTTGGATACACCTCCATTGTATACCCTCGAAAAGTTTATTCATTTCCTGGAACACCATAGCTACGAGCATTGATCGGGTTTAAAGCTCTTAAAACATAATCATCAATTTGCGGTTCATATATCTGCCATAGTGCAATGAGGTCGGAAATGGGTTGATCTGACCAGTCCACGCGTAAGTCAACAATTGGCCATTCCAACTTGTCAACTACTAAAAGACCAGCAGAGTGTACCTCTCCAGCTTCTCCACCAGCCTGTTTTCCAGCATCTAATGCATAAAGTAAACGTTCAGCTAAAGCGCCTTTACTTTGTTCGAAGTGTTTGAGCATAACATGAGTAACATTCTCATTTGCAAGTAAATTACCCGCACAAACGGCATGTTTCCCTATATGTTGCGTATAGATCCCTAATGTATTTTCTCCACTAAAGGCAAAAGGCTCATTCACCGCATCAAGTAAAGTTAATTGGCGGTATTCAATAAAATCGGTATTTTTGGTTAATTCTGTAATCGCATTTTTAGGCGATATATTATATTTGGTCATTTCAAGTAAAATGCTGGCCAATTGAGGATCAGTTATATTTTGGCTTGCTGCAACACCAATTCCAGCTTTGGCACGTATACATCTTGATGCAACGGCTGGAGAGGAGGAACTAATTGCTGCACCGAACTGTCCTGTTTCACTACATCTCGCAATAATTGAAAACGTCATATTTCCCTCACATCTTGATGGTTTTTAGTCTGGAATAACGGCAATTGCATCAACTTCGACAAGCCACTCTGGACGTGCCAAAGCGGAAACAACAATACCCGTTGAGACAGGGTAAACGCCTTTGAGCCATTTGCCGACAACACCATAGACATCTTCACGGAAGCGTGGATCAACGATATATATGGTAATTTTACAAATATCTGCCAATTCTCCCCCAGCTTCTTTGAGTAGCATGTCAATGTTGTACATCGCCTGTTCGGTCTGACCCTTGACATCGCCTATCGCAACACTTTCCGATGTATCCAGATTTTGTCCAATTTGACCGCGAAGAAAAACAGTTCGCCCACGTGCAACTACAGCTTGGCATAGGTCATTGTCTAAATTCTGCTCTGGATAAGTTTTCTTGGTATTAAATGTTCGAATACGGGTATGTTTCACTGCTCAATCCTCAGTTAATTATGATGTTTCTCTAGTATGCTTACTTCGTGAGCACTCACAATTTGTGTTTTCCTTTCTAGTAATTTACTTTTTCCGTAGTAATAAAAATAATTTAAAAAGAATTATAGTCTGGCATATATTTTCTATTTATTTCATGTGCTTAGTGTGTGGCTTCAGATTTTTTGATGCATTTGTTTTGGATATTCTATTTTCGCTTTGCTGCTGGGCTCCCTATATTTTTCTTAAATCATGTTTTGCGCAGCTTTGATATTTCATTTTTTAACAAGAAATCTGCAGCAAACACATACTGCCAAACACATGTGATTGGCAGTAGTTGGTAAATGTCTATTCAGCAAAAGAGTTGTTGTTGCAAGGACGTTCCTCGATCTGACAAGGGAAAAAAGATGAGTTTAGATAAATTAGAAATAGATACCGTTGTGGTTGGTGCTGGCCAAGCTGGAGTCGCGATGAGTGAGCACCTGACAGAGCTTAAAATTCCACATGTGGTATTAGAAAAAAACCGTATTGCAGAAGCTTGGCGTACACGCCGTTGGGATTCTTTGGTAGCGAATGGACCTTGCTGGCACGATCGCTTTCCCAATATGGAATTTGATCTTGATCCAGATAGTTTTGTACATCATGACCAAGTTGCTGAATACTTTGAAAAATATGCCAAGCGCTTCAATGCACCAATTTATAGTAATGTTGAAGTCAAAAAGGTTCAAGCAAATGCGCAAGCTGCGGGTTTTGTTGTTGAAACCTCTAACGGCACTTTAACAGCACAACGTGTCGTTGTGGCAACAGGGCCTTTCCAAAAAGCCATTATTCCTTCGATTGCACCTCAGCAAACAGATTTATACCAAATCCATTCAGATCAATATAAAAATCCACAACAAATCCCCGAGGGTGCTGTTTTAGTGGTGGGTTCAGGTTCTTCAGGTATTCAAATCGCAGATGAATTAAATCGCGCAGGTAAAAAAGTTTATTTGTCTGTTGGGGCACATGAACGTCCACCGCGTGTTTATCGTCAACGCGATAATGTTTGGTGGCTCGGGGTGTTGGGCGGATGGGATAGCGTTAAAACCGATACAGGACCGCTGAAAGGTTTGGCTGTAAGTGGTGCACATGGTGGGCATTCCATTGATTTTAGACGTTTAGCACAACAAGGCATCACCTTATTGGGGATGACGATGCAATTTGAAGGAGCGCAGGTACGTTTTCAAAATGATTTGCAACAGTCATTGGCCGACGGTGATAAAGCTTATTTTGAGTTTTTAGATGCTGCAGATGCTTATGTTCAACGTACAGGTATAGATTTACCTGAGGAACCAGAAGCTCGGATTATTTTAGATGATGCTGAGTGTATTCAACAGCCTATTTTAGAGCTTGATTTAGCCCAAGCAGGGATCACCTCAATCATTTGGGCATCTGGCTTTGGCTTTGATCATAGTTGGTTAGAAGTCAATGCTTTTGATGCGGATGGTCGGCCTAACCATAAGCTTGGTGTCTCAACAGAACCCGGTATTTATTTTATTGGTCTTCCTTATTTATCTGGGCGTGGTTCAAGCTTTATTTGGGGCGTTTGGCATGATGCAAAACGCGTGGCAGGCCACATTGATATTCAACGTCAGTATTTAGAGTATCAAGATAAAAACCAAAGAAAGCAAATCAATAAAGAAGAAAAAACAGCATGAAATAAGTTTTAAATTTCAAGGTTTAATGCCCACTCTAGGAGGGAGGAGCACATGACAGGAAAAAACAATAAGCAAGGAAGTCGTTTAATCGATCAAGCAAAACAGGTGAATGCAAAAAAGTTAACTTTGTTTAATTTAATCGCCATTGCAGTAGGTTTAGTGCTATCGCAAGGTGTGATGGTGATTATTTTGCAAGGATTTGGCTTAAGCGGAATAAGTTTCTTTATTCCGCTGATTATCGGATTCTTTTTAGCACTGAGCTATGCGACATCTTTTGCAGAGTTGGCATTATTAATTCCTAAAAGTGGCAGTATCAGTGATTATAGTCTAGTCGCAACAGGGCATTTACCCGCAATGCTTTCGGTGTTTTGCGGGTATATTTTGGTGGCGATGTTTGCTGTTTCAGCGGAGCTGATTTTAATCGATGATGTGATCAAAAAAATATTTAAACTGGATGTTCCCTATTTTGGCATTGGCTTTTTGATTTTATTTATTTCAGTGGGTTTAAATCTGCTGAAAATTGATATCTTCTCCAAAGTTCAAAATACCGTAGCTTTTGTCATGGTGGTTTTATTACTTTTGCTCGGTATATTTGCGATCAGCGGCTGGGTTTATCCGCATACACAAGTGGTTGATTATACAATTACTTTTGATACAAATACTGTGGCACTGGTTGCATTGGCTTTCTGGGGATTTGTCGGGGTCGAGTTTGTTGTCCCGATGATCGAAGAATCCAAAAATCCCAGTAAAAATATTCCAAGATCGATGTATATCGGTTTAACCATGATTTTTATCACCATTTCTTTATATGGCGTGGGTGCACTTTATTTCTTACCCCAAGAGCATCTGGTCAATTCTTTGACCCCACATATTGAATATGCAACGGCGGTATTTGGTCCGACAGGCTTAATCTTTATTGCGATTGGCGCTTTATTTGCCACCTTAAGTACCTTAAATGCGACTTTAGCTGCCTTACCGCGTATGTTGCAGGGCATGGCAAGCAATAAACAAGTGTTATCAATTTTTGCCCGAGTCAATCAGAAGAATAATGTGCCTTGGGTGGGCGTTGTATTTGTTGCGGTCATCATCATGATACCAATGCTGTTCTCACAGAATGAAACCGAAGTGATAAAGGTGCTGTTAACTGCAGCATGTATCTCTTGGTTGATCGCTTATGTGATTGCACATATCAACGTGATTGTGTTGCGTAAACGCTACCCACAGATGGCAAGACCTTATAAAGCACCATTTTATCCATTCCTGCAAATCATTGGCATTATCGGGATGGTACTTACGATTTTCTATGCTGTGCCTACCCCAGATTTGAGAGTCAAAATATTTACTTGGGTCGGAATCGTGATTGGTTTTACCACAATCATCAGTATTCTTTGGATCAAATTGGTGATGAAAAGACAGCTCTTTCAACCAGAATCCATCGAAAGTTTGACCAAATAAAAGCAGAATTTTAACAAGGAGTTATCTTATGAAACAGTTATCAACAACAGAAATTACAGAAGTTTGGAAAAAAGATAAAGATCACCATATTCATCCATGGACTGACTTTGCAACCTTTAAAGATGAAGGTGCCATGATTCTTGCACACGGTGAAGGGTGTTATGTTTTTGATGCTGAAGGCAATAAATATCTGGATGGTATTGGTGGTTTATGGTGCGTCAATGTGGGTTATGGGCGTCAAGAAATTGCCGATGCTATTTCAGAACAGATTATGCAAATTCCTTATTATTCTGCATTTGGTCACCATACTTCGATCCCCGCTGCAAAATTATCTGCAAAACTGGCTGAACTGGCGCCTGGAAATTTGAATCATGTGCTGTTTGGCTGTGGTGGCTCAGTTGCCAATGATACTGCGGTACGACTTATTCACTTTTATTTCAATCAACTCGGTCAACCAAGCAAGAAAAAATTAATCTCGCGCAAAGATGGCTACCATGGCAGTACCTATATTAGTATGTCATTAACTGGTGTTGAGTTTGACCATATCGGTTTTGATATTGATCGTGAATTGGTCCACCAGATTTCATGCCCCAATCCATACCGTAGAGCGGAAGGTCAAAGCTTAGAAGATTTTTGCAATGAAAAGGTACAAGAGTTAGAAAATAAAATTTTGGAATTGGGTCCAGAAAATGTCGCTGCGTTTTTTGCAGAACCAATTATGGGTGCTGGCGGTGTTATTGTACCTCCGCCGGGCTACCATAAAAAAGCCCTCGAAGTATGCCATAAATATGGGGTTTTATATGTGTCCGATGAGGTTGTGACGGCATTTGGTCGTTTAGGACACTTTTTTGCTTCAGAATCAGAGTTTGATATCGTTCCAGATATTATTACTTGTGCCAAAGGGTTATCTTCAGGTTACTTACCTTTAGGTGCAACGATTATATCTGATGATATTGCTAAAGTGATTGGCAAACCTCAGGCGGATGGTGCGTTATTTACCCATGGATTTACCTATTCGGGTCATCCTGTTTCTTGTGCAGCAGCATTAAAAAATATTGAAATTATCGAGCGTGAAAACTTATTGCAACACGTCAATGATGTAGGTCAATATTTTGAAGATCAATTGCACACACTGATTGACTTAGAGATTGTCGGAGAGGTTCGTGGTAAGAAGTTTATGATGTGTATTGAAAACTTAGCCAATAAGAACACCAAGGAACTTTTCCCAAGTTCAGTCAATGTAGGTTCTCGAATTGCAGATTATTGCCAGAAAGATGGATTAATTATTCGTCCAGTGGGTCATATGAATATTATGTCGCCACCGTTAATTTTAAATAAGGATCATGTAGACTTTATCGTCACAACATTACGCAAAGCGATTCTGAGTACCACTGCTGATCTTAAACGTGAAGGTTATTTGTCTAGTTAAACTTACAGATAAATCTAAGCAAACAATTTAAACAATTCATGGCCCCTAAACTGAATCAAAAGTAGCGGGGCCATTTACTGAGTTGATCATTCAATAAGGATTAAATACAGCTTAAGCTGTTGAATCATTGCTTGGATTGTATTTATTTAAAATGCTTGCTAATCGGCAAGCATTTAATTTTACACACTGAATAGTTTGTCTTTTAATTGGTGCCAATTTGTCGAAATCCAACACACTAAAGAGCCTGAAGTCACCAAGATCACGCCATACCAAAACTCTGTTGGTAGATTGGTTTGTAAGATAAACATTGAAATCAAAGTTGAGATGACTGGACTAAAATAAGATAAAGTCACCAAAATCGTAATATTGCCTTTGATAATACCAATATTCCAAGCGGCATAGCCCAAGGCCATCACCACTGAAACAATGCCTAATAATCCTATTGTTGTAAGTTCAACTTGTGGAATTGCATTTAAACTCAATCCATGTGACCACAAGTATTTAGTCCACAGTACAATACTGATCGCCACAAAGAAAAATGAAATTGGATTATGCCCATCACTATATTTTTTGGTAATCACACAATATAACGACCACAGCGTTGCCCCAACAAATGCCAAAATATAACTGATTGGATTTTCCAGAATATTGGATAAAATATTAGACCAGGTTAAAGCACCTTGTCCGGTTTGAATCAAAATAATTCCACTTAAGCTGATGGCTAAACCGACAATAACAAAGACATTAAATTTAATTTCTTTAAATAGGATCAGCATCGCAACTGTTAAGCCCGGCCAGAGGTAATTGACTAGACTAACCTCTATGGCTTGTTGTGCAGTTTGTGCCAGTGCAATGGCATAAGAAAAACATAATTCATAAATAACAAACAATAAGGTAGAAAAAATCAGATATTTTTTTGAAATTAATTTTAAATCTGGGATTTTAAAAAATATTAATAAAATACAAGTGCTCAGTGTATACATCAGCAGCACAGCCAACTCAGGGCCCAAACTAAAACTGATTTTTTTCAATAAACCGACGATGGAAGACCATTGTAAAATGGCACTTAAACCAATCAACGTTGCGAGATTTTTTGACATATTGGGCTTTAAAATCTGAGGATTCAGATTAAGGTAAGTAATGAAATAATTATAGCTTACAATTCTATGATTATTTTTAAAATATCACCCAGCATAAAATAAATACTATGCCATGATGAGCTTAGTTAAAAATAGGGGATTTAAGCAAAATTCGATATTTGGGTAAAAAATTAAGTATTAAAAATGATAAAAAAGCTTTGTTTTTAGTTCGATTTTTTATATAAACATATGCATAAAGATTAAAAATTAACGAGACATTAAACAGAGATAAACAAATGAGAAGATTACCCGTATATTTATTATTAGATACCTCAGGTTCGATGCATGGTGAACCGATTGAAGCCGTTAAAAATGGTGTTGAAATACTGGTTTCTTCACTCAGACAAGATCCTTATGCACTTGAAACAGCCTATTTGTCTATTATTACCTTCGATACTCAAGCCAAACAGCTGATTCCTTTAACTGAAATTGCAATGTTTCAACCCCCTCAATTACAGGCAACGGGTACTACACAGTTGGGCGAAGCACTGGGATTACTGGCAGATAAAATTGATCAGGAAGTGCAAAAAACCACACCTGATACCCGTGGTGACTGGAAACCCTTAGTTTTTATTATGACAGATGGTGCACCAACGGATGACTGGACCAAAGGTTTTGCAAAACTAAAACAAGCCAAGACGGGGATGATCATTGCTTGTGCAGCGGGACATAATGCAGATAGCAGTATTCTCAAACAAATTACAGAGGTTGTAGTAGAACTTGCAACCGCAGATTCAAATACCATTAAAGCCTTCTTTAAATGGGTTTCTGCAAGTATTTCTACG
The DNA here is from genome assembly GCF_059422385.1 of Acinetobacter sp. GW821-FHT01E09. Classification (NCBI taxonomy): domain Bacteria; kingdom Pseudomonadati; phylum Pseudomonadota; class Gammaproteobacteria; order Moraxellales; family Moraxellaceae; genus Acinetobacter; species Acinetobacter sp. GW821-FHT01E09. The sequence continues at coordinate 2,345,132 of NZ_JBWKWU010000001.1, read as the reverse complement.
GGTAGCCAAAAAGTAGATGCCGGTCAAAAAGAAGTCACAGGCTTAAATGATCTTCCACCACCACCACCTGAAGTGAATGTGGTTCTATAAAAATAAAGGAAACTAGCATGGCAATTACATTGGCGAAAGGTCAGGGACTCAGTCTTGAAAAATCTAAACATGATTTAGAGTTAGTGACGATTGGACTCGGTTGGGATATCACTGAACAAAAGAAAGGCTTTTTAGGCAGATTATTTTCAGGCGCAAAGAGCGAAGAACACGATCTAGATGTGGTGGCATTCTTATGTGATGCCAGCGGAAAAGTAAAAGATCTCGGCTGGAATGCCGCGGGTCAAGCCACACTCGAAAATAGTGATGTTATCTTTTTTAATAATTTAAAGCATCGTTCAGGGCAAATCTGGCTGACTGGAGATAACCGCACTGGTGCTGGTGACGGCGATGATGAGCAAATTATTGTCAAATTAAATAGCTTGGCAGCTGAATATCACAAGATTGTCTTTATTGTGCAAATTTACAATGGTGCAAAAAACAATCAGCATTTTGGTCAGGTGAAAAATGCCTTTATCCGTGCTGTCGATGGTACTGGCAAAGAAATGGTGCGTTTTGATTTATCGGGTATCGGTCAATATGATCAACAACGTTCATTATTATTTGCTGAACTGGTCAGAGAAAATAGTGGCTGGAAATTTAACGCGGTTGGCAATGCTTCTTCCGCGGATAATTTCGTGGAATGGTTAAAAAAATATAGTTAAAAAATGAGAGTATAATGCGCCGTTTACCTGTATATATTTTATTAGATACATCTGGCTCTATGCGTGGTGAGCCAATTCACTCGGTGAATGTAGGCTTGCAGTCAATGCTCAGTGCATTAAGGCAAGATCCTTATGCGCTTGAAAGCGTGTATTTAAGTGTGATCACCTTTGATATTGAAGCAAAAGTTTATCTACCGCTCACCCCTTTGGATCAGGTGCAAATTCCAGATCTCGATGTGCCCAATGTGGGTGCAACATTTATGGGTGCAGCATTGGAATTACTGGTACAAGAAGTACAACAGAATGTGCAGAAAAGTAGCAATGATGTTAAAGGCGATTGGCGTCCGTTATTGTTTTTGATGACAGATGGTTCACCCTCAGATGTCTATGCTTATCAGCAAATCGTTCCCACAATTAAACAGCTTAATTTTGCCACGATTGTCGCTTGTGCTGCGGGGCCAAAAGCGAAAACTGAATCCTTGTTGCAACTGACGGATCAAGTGGTTGTGTTAGACACCATGGACTCAAATAGTTTTGCCAGCTTCTTTAAGTGGGTTTCTGCAAGTGTAGTCGCTGGTAGCAGTAGTGCAGGGGTATCTGATTCAATTTCTTTACCACCACCACCCGCCGAAATTCAGCTGGTTTTATAACTGAATATGATGTGACGATAAAAATGCTAAATCAAACAGATCAGTGCTTATCTGCTTTAATTTAAGTATTTGAATAATATGATAAAAATAATGTAGGTGAAGTTATGCGCCGTTTACCGGTATTTTTTGTTCTTGATTGTTCTGAATCAATGGTCGGGCAGCCGCTTGAATCTGTTCAAGAGGGTGTGGAATTTATTTTAAGCAGTTTAAGAAAAGATCCTTATGCGCTTGAAACTGTATATGTTTCAGTAATTGCATATGCAGGGATTGTTAGAACATTGGTCCCGTTAACTGAGTTATTTGCCTTTAATCATTTTAATTTGCCCTTGGGTGGTGGGACACATTTGGGTAAAGCTTTAGATCATTTGGGTCAGGAAATTGATCGTTATGTGATGAAAACCACCAGTGAAGTCAAAGGCGATTGGAAGCCAATGGTCTATATATTTACCGATGGCCGCCCAACCGATGAATATGATCAGGCAATTCAACGTTGGAATGCCAAATATGCGCATAAAGCGACGGTTGTCGCCATTGGTCTAGGTGCAGATGTTGATTTTTCTGTGCTGAGTAAGATCACTGAAAATACCATTTCAATTGATCAGATCAATCAAGAATATGTCAAAGGTTTGTGTAAGTGGATCACAGCCTCTGTAGTGTCACAAAGTATCAGTATTGGTAGCCATCAACAAAAAGATGACCTGTTGCCGATTGATGAGCGTTATATGCGCTTGGCAAAAGATGCATTGTCCCTGCAAAAAAATAAAGCTGATGATCATTGTGCGATATTTGTCGGTCGCTGCCAAAAGATGAATAAACCTTATATCATCAAATATATACGCAACTTACAGTATAAAGGTCCAGCTGATTTAAATATCAATATCTATAACTTTAAGTTGGATACCTGTAGTGCGATATCTGAGGAGTATTTTACTTGGTCAGATCATAATGCATCCAATAAGCAGATCAATACAGCCGAACTCGATGGTTTCCCTGAATGTCCACATTGTTTTTCTGAGACCGCTTTTGCGGTATGTGGATGCGGTAATTTGATGTGTTATGACGGATATCGGGAATCTGTGGTTTGCCCGTGGTGTCGTCGACAAATCAGTTTTTCTTCTGGTGATAGAGATTTTGATTTAACCCGTGGGCAAGGTTAGGCTTTATCGGTTGATGAATAGATTATTGAAGCATTGCTATATTGAACAATATTAAAAACTTATATCGCTAAACGCTTAAGTGCATCGTGATTGGTGAGTGACCAAGCGAATAGAATAGAAAAAATGGCTAGAGGGTAAAATGGACAGTGATGTATGCAAATTAAAGCAGATTTTGGAACAAAATCCCGCAGATTTTAGTGAGACATTTTCACAATTTTTATTAAGTGATCCACAAAATCTCAAACAACTTTCAAAGCTCATTAATGAATTGGAAAAAGTGAAGATAGCTTCACCGCGTTTGAACAATATCGATGAAGCTGATTTATTGGATAATGCATCTGTAATTCAGTCTCAGCATGAAAATATAAGCTCGGGTACAACCCAAGCCACTGTACAAAATAATGTTCAAGAGCAAGCTTGTCTTAATCAGCAAACTGGAACCAATAAATACATTAGCGTGAATGAACAAGTCAAGCTTGATGAAAATATTCAACAAAATTGTGTTGAGCCTTTAGTCGATGCAAATCAAATCCACACATCATCTGAAAACACCGACCCAGTTGAAGTAATTTCCGATGCGCAAAGTATCACTTTAGATCTTCACACAACATTGCAACTGACACCGATCCTACAGGTTGAACAGCAAGTTGTTGCAGATCAAGTCGAGGAAGCATCAGCCCCTGCAACTGAACTCAATTTAGAAAACAAGCTGACGATTGATCCTGAAAATATAAGCTCAACCCCTGAAATAATATCTTCTGAAACTGAGAAGAATAGATTAGAGATCGAATCTGTGTTTAGACGAAGTAAATATGAAGACATTAAATTTCAGGTTGAAAATGCCCGAGTTGGACAACACTATCAATCTCAAATTTCAGTGATTTCTCAACATGATGTCAGTCAATTAACATTCAAATCTGAAAGCTTTAAATTTCCAGATACAAGTTTTTATTTCGATGAAGCAACACAACGTATTCATGGTCAGCCACAACAAGCAGATTCAATCGAATTTTCTTTTCAGTTTATTGCTGATGGAGAAACACGCTCCGCCCAGTGTCGGTTGAATATCATTGCAGACCCACGCAGTTTATGGAAAGTCATTGAGCCTGAGTCTGGTCAGAAATTTAGCAAGCCGCATTTAGATCAAGCCTTGATTGATGCCGTGGACTATAAAATTATTGCTGCAAGTCGTCGTGGCCGTTCACATGAACACGCAGGCTTATTTAGAGATGACGATTTTTCCATTACTTTAATCGACAATACCCCTTGGTCGATCTTGACTGTGGCAGATGGTGCAGGCAGTGCGCAATACTCCAGAGAAGGTTCTCGAATTGCGGTAGAGATTGTTGAAAATGAGTTTAAAAACTATTTAAACCCACACACGGTTGAAAGCCTGATTGCTGATTTAGAAAAGTGGCAAGTGGCTAGTCAGGATGCTGAAACTGTTGCAGTTGCTAAGAAGTTAAATGAGCAGTTTCATCATGTATATTATGAAATTTATAAATCAATTATTAACCAAATCAAATTACAAGCAGAGCAGATTGGGGCAAATACTAAAGATTTTTCAACCACATTGCTGGTTGCGGTCGTATGTAAATTAGCTGACAAAACCTTTATCAGTGCATTCTCAGTGGGAGACGGTGCAATCGCAGTATATAGCGAGAACAACGTGCGCCTGATGAATGTTCCAGATGGTGGAGAATATGCGGGACAGACCAAATTTCTAGATCTGAGTATTGCTACAGAATTTCCAAACCGTTTAAAAATAGGCTGCTTTAAAGATACCCATGCGATTATGTTGATGACAGATGGTATTTCAGATCCAAAATTTGAAACAGATTCTGGCTTATCCAATTTTGACAAATGGCAAAGTTTATACCGTGAACTGGATCCGCTGCTACAGGATGAAGCAGCTGATACTGCGTTGTTGGAATGGATGCATTTCTTTACAGCTGGGCATCATGATGATCGTACCATGGCCGTATTATGGAATAAGCATTCAACAATATCTGTATAAATAATATCTAAGTATTTGAAGAATATAGTGTAAGGTGGCAAGTATGTCAGCAAAAATTATTAAATGTACCACCGTTGATGGACGTGAAATAGAATTTGTAGATGAAATTATCGGTTCAGGTGCAATGAAAGATGTATATTTTTCACCTGATCGTAGCTATGTGGTGTGCTTTTTTAGTAAAGAAAAGAATAAGTTTTATGACTCTAAAGCCACCTTTGAGCAGCAAAAAGATCGTTTAAAAGAAATTGTAGGCAATAAGTGGCAAAGTATTTTTAATGGGATTGGTGGGGATTATTGGAAGAATATTTTTTGCTGGCCAGATGGTTTAGTGGAATATAATAATTTGCTTGGGATTACCGCCCCAACCTATAGGAAACAATTTTTCTTTGAATATGGTTCAAAAAATAATGATTTTCTGCAAATCAAAGGCAAAGAAAAAGAAGGGAAATGGTTTGCAAGTGCAAATAACCAAAACAGATTTCTCGACGACAAAGAAAAAGGCACTTGGCTAAATTACCTTAAAATAGGAATTCTAATTTCCCGCGCAGTACGCCGTATGCATGCTGCGGGTTTGGCCCATTCAGATTTATCTTATAAAAATATTTTGGTCGATCCTGTTTCTGGGAGTGCCAGTGTTATCGACGTTGATGGTTTGGTGGTACCTGGAAAATACCCACCGGACGTTGTCGGTACTCCTGATTTTATTGCGCCAGAAGTGGTACGCACCAGTCATTTATCCAAGGATAACCCCGATCGTTATTTGCCCAGTATTGCAACAGATAAACATGCTTTGGCGGTATTGATTTATATGTATTTGCTCTATCGACATCCGTTACGAGGTGGAAAAATTCATGATATGAATGATCCGCAAAAGGATGAAACGCTGGGAATGGGTGAAAAAGCGCTGTTTATTGAACACCCAACAGATCATAGTAATCAGGTGAAACCGACTCAACTTAAAGTCAGTCAGCAACCGTGGGGGGATCCTGCAAAAATACCATTTACAGTGACTGGACCGTATTTGTCTGAGCTCTTTATCAAAAGCTTTGTCGAAGGTTTACATGATCCTGCCAAGCGCCCCTCAGCCAACGACTGGGAAACAGCCTTGGTCAAAACCGTGGATTTGATTCAGCCGTGTCATAATTCCCGTTGTGGTCAAAAGTGGTATGTCTTTGATAATTCCACTAAACCTGAGTGCCCATTTTGCCATACGCCGTTTAAAGGTAAATTACCTATTCTCAATCTATACTCAGCACGGCAACAAGGTAATTTTAGACCCGATAATCATCGTTTAATGGTATGGACAGGCCAATCTATTTACGCATGGCATACCAATAATATGATTGCACCGAATGAACGCTTGACCGCAGAACAGACCAAGCGAAAAGGCTATTTCGTTTTACATAATGATGTGTGGTGGTTGGTCAATGAAGATATGCCTGATCTTACCGATGTTGCCAATAAAACGCAGATCCCGATTGGTGGTAAAATTGAGCTAAAAGATGGTGTTCAAATTTTATTTTCTAAACAAGATGGCGGTCGTTTAGCTGTGGTACAAATGGTTGAAGCATAATGCGCTGCTTCAACCTCCAAATAAGGCTTATACCACCAAGATTTTATCGTGTGTTGAACACGATGATTTGACCAAACCAAAAGTTTTATATCTAAGTAAAATCATTTCAGCCCAGTTTTTATGAGTGGCAGGTTCGATCATTGAACCATGACATTTAAATACACTTTTAGCATCGTGGGCTAAGATTAACTGAGCCTCATGAAACTCTTCAGGTTGAACTTGTAAGGCATGATGAATATGCCCAATTTGAGCAGGGTGAATTGCCGTTTTGGTATAAATTCCATTATTCATGTCTTGTTCCAGCTCTTGCATCAATAACTGTGTACTTTCAAAATGTTCACAGACAGGTGAACTCAACTGAAAACCATTGGGAATAAATAATCCCGCCAATTGTGAAATCAAAATGCCCACGGGCGTTTGATAAATCGTGGTGTTTTTGGGTCTACGCAAATTTAAACAGGACAAGAGGTCATTGCCACCAATTCTTAAACATAATGTTTTATGAAAGTCATATTTAAGAGCTTGGTAAAGTTCAATATTGTGTGCCACATCAAAGATTTCTTTGGTTTCAAGGGTTGGCATATATTGCAAATTGGCAGGTAATACATTCATCCAATTTTTGAGATTAAATACATTAAACTTGGGCAAAATCATGCCATTAAATGTTTGATTTAGATCCCAGTCGACAATGTGCTTTGCCATTTCCATATTTCTAGGGCGGATAAAAATGGCAGGGGCTTTTAAACTGGGTTCATCTAGTCGTCTTTGCAATAAATGTTTTAAATTCACCATTGCCGTTTGAACATCTGATTCGAGTACAGCATCTTCAAGGCATACCGCAATTGATTTAATCTGCGGAAATTTAATTCCTTGGGTAACTTCCCACAATTGTTCATGTGTTGCGGGAATATACATAGTCGCGCCAAGCTCAATGGCGTGTAAAAGTGGCTTCATTTTTTCTTCTCTACTTTTTTTATCAATGTCGCTGCGTGATAAGGACCTAATTTTGTTCCCAGAATATCGACTGGAATATTTCGCTCACGTGCAAAGTGCAATAATAATTGTACATGAGGATTAGACTCATCTTTCAATAAGATTCGTTCAGGTACGCGTCTTAAAACTGCACGTGTTGCTTCAGCAATACTGGGTTTTATATGGTTAATATTTTGAATTGCATATTGTGTTGCAATCCAGTCAATCGTTTCTGCACATTGTTGCTGTTGTGCTAAACGAATTTGATTGTTCCAATTCACCTGTTTATCAGTTGGGTTTTGTTCAATCAATAGTCGTATTTTCTCAATAAAATTGACAGAAAGATCATAAGGTTTTAGCTGATCATAGATTAAACAACTGTGCCATTTTTGTGTCTGATAGCAATTGTTTCGAGCATCTTGCTGTTCTATGGTTTCTTTTAAAATCGTTCGAGAAGTCAGTCCAGAGATCACCGAACCCAATATCCCAAATGGAATCAACCAATCATCTGTACTGGCACTTAACCAAGAATAACCACCCAAATCAGACAAGGTAACTAAACGCGGGATCTGCCAATTTTCATCAAAGAGCTCAGGAATGTCTTGTAGATTTTTTGTGAGTTCTTTGCATATCGCGCCTTTACCTGTCCAGCCATCTACAAAAACGATATTCTGAGCACCATGTTGTTCAATAATTGCTTGCAGTGCGGCAAAGTCGACACCGCGATCACGAATAATACTAATACCATAGTGATAGCAAGACTGATGCTTTTCAAGGTAATGTTTGAGTAAAACACCTAAAGGAACACCAGCGCGAACCAAGCTCACCAAAACAACCTCTTGTTTGGGAAAACGTTGCAGCAAACTGTTACCAATTTTTTGAACTTCTTCGGCAAGGCGCTGTGCACCTTGTTCAAAGGCATGCTGATAATGTTGCATTTGTTCATCCGTTGGCGGATGTTCAGCACTGATCATTTGTGAATAGTGCATTTTTCCTGACTGGATCAGATATTCTTTTTCTTCAACTGCAGTGGGTTGAATATCATCAATCTGCATCAAAAAAGTGACATCTTCGGGACGATATGAACCGTGAAAGCCAAGTTCGTTCAATATTGGATTGAGTGGTGTGATCAATGAATTAGACATGACCTAAATATCCTTTAGTGTCAAAATCATGGCTTAAATGCGTATTGAGAAACTTATCCAACTGACTGCTTTTCGGCATTCCAAACCAATCACAACAGCTGAGGAATCCAGCATCTGATAGACTATCGCCCCAACCTAAAATAATACGTTCCCGTTGCGGATCATGTTTTTGAATATAAAACTCAACCGCACTTTGTTTGCTGACATGATGTGGAATAATCGCCAAATTATTGCCATTGATATGGATATAGCACTGTTCCAGTAGCGGTTGAGGTAATTTCTCAACAAGCTGATCTAAAAATAAAGCACCAGCTTGTTTTTGCTTTGCAACAGAATAAATACTCAGTTCATTTTCAACTAAAGTCCAAGTTCTTACTGCACCCAAATCTTTGGCATAGTCATGCAAAGCATCTGGCAAGTCAGTCAGTATGCCATTGAGTTGATTTTCATGTTGTTTTTGAAGATTAAACCAGTCTGTATCTAGCGCTAAATTCTGATCCAGAATCGTGCCCCCATGTGAACAAATCGCACCATATTTAAAAGGGATTTGTACACGTTTAAAGCCTTCAACTGAACGAGCAGTTACAGGCACAACTTCAGCAGATTCAAGCAACCAATTCAAAAAAGACTGCTGTTTTGGACTCATATATGAAAGCGGTTGTCCTGAAACATCTGTAGTCACCATTTGATGTTGTGGAGTCGGTTGCTGTTTTCGATAAGTTTGAAATAAAGTGTCATCCAAGTCGACAAAGACTAAAGGTTTAGGGTTCATAACTGATCACTTCCAAATTTTTAATTTGTTCAAACAAGCTTGGGTCTACGCTATCTTGGTGTGTTTCAATCACTAAAAGCACCCGATCAAATTCTTGATGTTTTACGTTATAAGCAAAGTTTTGAATATTGAGCCCATAGTTATCATGAAACTGACAAATACTTTTTATTGCATGTCCTTGCATGATCGGTGAACGGGTTGTTGAACTAAAATAAGTTTCAGCACCTTGTTGTTCCAACTGTTCTGCAATAAGAAAAGGGATCCAACTAAACTCACCTGAACCGAGTACAAGTATTTTTTCGCCTGGATGATTGATGTGAATATGTTCCCATGGCGTACATTCTAAATAACCTGGCTCACGCCCCCAATTATTTGGTGCAATAATTTTCTGTGCCTGTTGCTCAGTGGAGCTGACATTGGGCATATTAACCTGAATATTGTGTTGATTCGCTTGCCACTGCCAATTTCCTTGCAATAATGAAACCACTTCCACAGGGATATCAAGCTCATCCGTTGCAAGACTGTGTTCAGCCCAGTTCACCAAGGTGACCAAGATCACGCGTTCAACTTGCTGCAAACCGGAATTGGTTAAACTATTGATCAGGTTTTTAAAGGTTTTTCCAGTCGAAATTTCATCATCAACTAAAATCAAAGTCTTTGAATCAATCACTTGCTGATGTTTAACTGAATCATGGCTGCTTAGAATAAACTGATCTTGTGCATGGCTATGTTCTTCTAGAAAAAGCCCCAATGTCGGTAAAGTCGATACAGGGTGTCGTGTTGTGGTTAAGAAAATCGCATTTTTGCCATGTTGTTTTTTTAATTCACGATAAACCCCAGCACCCAAACCGACGGCTGTTTCAGCCATACCAATGACACAGATTGGCCCAGCCAAATCTGTAGGTACTAAACTGGCTAAATCGCTATAACTGCGCTGCATGACAGAGGGTGCGACAGGGATATGTTTCCCCAATACTTTGGAAACAAATAAAAATGCTCTTTTAGGATTAATTCTTTCTGCAAAATCTAATAAATCATCTAAAGCCCAGTGGCTATGTTGTTGGTTAACTTGAACAGTGATTCGCCCACGACTTAAATCTATATGCTTCATCTATATTACAAATCCAATTTTATACTATGGGCAATCGGTAAAGCTTTAACAGGCGATTGTTGCGGTGCTCGAACTAAGTTCAAATTTAATTTTTCAGCAATCAGTTCGGCAATCAAATTGACTCCCGTATGTTGTGTATAAGCAAAACCACCAGCAGGGCGTGGATTGATCTCAAGAATATGCCATTGCAAGCTTTCATCTTGTTTAAATTGGATGTTAATTAGTCCATCACATTGAAAATAATCGACTAAATCTATACAAATTTGATGACAAGGATGTTGCAAAAAACACTCTTGGAAATAAACATGTTTGATTCTGGTTACTTGAGCAATGATCTTTCCTTGACTACAAGCAATATCAACTGAACATTCTTGCCCAGCCAAATAAGGCATAATCAGATATTCAACAGGTTCCTCCTGTTGACTATATGCCTCTATAAATTGCTGAGTATTACATTTGGTCGGTGAGCTAAAATTTTTAAAGTACGATACATGATTCTGTAAACGGACAAAGCCTGCACCATAAACCCCATAAACAGGCTTAGCACAGATCTCACTATGTTGTAGCTGTAATGTTTCAATGGATGTCTTCAGCGTTTCTGTGGAATTGGCTAATAACGCTGGAATGACAGATAAATTTTGCGCTTCACAATGTAAGGTAAACTGATATTTATTGTTCATCAACTCATGCTGTTCTGAGCTGAGTGTACCAGTAATCAACTGAATAGCATGTTGTTCAAATTGGGTTCTAAACGGCTCAATATGCTGACTGTGTTTTCCACAAAAGAGTAGTTGGATATTATGTTCAATACATTGTTCCAATAACCATTCAGCGCTCTTTGAAATAGCAGGCTGCTCAAGATAAAAATCAGCACTCAATGCAAGCTCGGGGCGGTTACGGCTGTGAGAACAAAATATAGTCAGCTGTTTTGATATACTCGAACTTTTCAGTAATTGAATCATATCATTTTGGCAGGAATAACACTCGGCGATCCAAATTTTATATTGCTGTAGCACGGGTAATTTAATCTCAAATTTTTATAAAGAATAACGAAGTTTTTAAAGCGACTATCTGATGCGCTGGAAAATATAACAATTCCCCATAGTGATACAATATTTAATTTTAATATTTTGTAAAAGTAATCAAATACCAAGAAAAAAACACTGAAACACTTGAGATTAGGAATTTTTATGGTAAAACATAGCATATCTATTTTTATTTGTTTTTTATAAAGAAAGTTAATTTAAAAACTTCATTTGAACAACGCATGATTTTAAATTCATTTTATCAAAAAGCGATAATATACCTATAAAGTGGAGGATTTATGCAGCTGGTTGCTGGTGGAAATATTCAAATACCTGCTCAGGATATTGAAATTTGTATAAAAACAGGTTTTTCATCTGACATAGAATTAGATGTTACAGCATATTTACTGGCCCAAGGCACGCTTAAAGTGCGTGGTGATCAGGACATGATTTTTTATGGACAACGTCAAACCTCCAATCAAAGTGTGGTTTTGCTAGAATCATCATCTAAGAACCCAAATCTCACTAAATTAAAAATCAATACTGCACTTTTAGATGCACAAATTCAAAAAATCGCTATTTGTGTCACGATCAATGAACCAAACACCATTGGAAATATTGTTCCGATTGATATTGAGCTTTATGCAGCGCAACAGCGTATTGCGACTGCACATTTGGATACTCGGAATAGAACTGAAAAAGCCTTAATCCTTGCAGAGATTTATTTACATAACAGCCAATGGAAATTTCGTTTTGTTGGTCAAGGATTTAATGGTGGATTAAAGCCATTGGCAGAAAACTTTGGTGTTGTGATTGCCGATGAAGTGAAAAATACTACACCTACACCTACACCTACACCTACACCTACACCTACACCTACAAATATTAATCTTTCTAAAATTCGATTGGATAAAAACAATTCAAGCATCAATTTAAGCAAGAAAGGCAATGGTTTTGGAAAAATTTCAGTCAATTTAAACTGGAATAAAAGCCAGCCCAAATCCCAATCATTTTTTCAGAAACTATCGGGTTCAAGTGCAATAGATCTAGACCTTGGCGCGATGGTGCAACTTAAAAATGGTGAAATTGATTTAGTACAACCGCTGGGTAATCGTTTTGGCCGTTTTGAGGTCAAACCATTTATTCAGCTTGATGGCGATGATCGTACAGGTTCATCTGTACAGGGTGAAAATCTGCACATTAATGGTAATCAGTGGGATCAAATTGAACGTATTGTGATTTATGCTTATATTTATCAAGGTGCTGCGCAATGGGCAGCAACGGATGGCGTGGTCACCATTAAGATCCCAGATCAACCTGAAATTGAAGTTCATTTGACGGATGGTAATCAATTGACAACATGTTCTATTGTAGAATTAAAGAATAACAATGGCACTATACAAGCCAACCGAGAAGTTCGTTATTTTAAAGATCAAAAATATTTAGATGAACATTATGGTTTCGGTTTCCGATGGACACATGGTTCTAAAAATTAATCGAGTGCATATATTTAAACAATCAATGCACACTGCAATAAAGTAGAGGAAATATAAATGGCAATTTCATTAAACAAAGGTGGCAACTTATCTTTAAGCAAAACTGACCCAAGTTTAAACCAAGTTTTGGTTGGCTTAGGTTGGGATGCGCGTGCAACCGATGGTACAGATTTTGACTTAGATGCTTCAGCATTTTTATTGAGCGAAAGCGGTAAAGTCCGTGGTGAACACGATTTCATTTTCTATAACCAAACCCGTTCACCTGAAGGTTCTGTTGAACATACAGGTGATAACCGTACAGGTGCGGGTGATGGTGATGATGAAGCAGTTCGCATTAATCTGGCACAAGTACCTGCAGATGTTCAAAAAATTGCAATTACAGTCACCATTCATGAAGGCGAAAGTCGCGGTCAAAATTTTGGTCAAGTTCAAAATGCGTCTATTCGTGTGGTAAATGATCAAAGCAATACTGAAATTGTGCGTTTCGATTTGAATGAAGATTATTCAACAGAAACTGCCATGATTTTTGGTGAATTATATCGCCATAATGGTGAGTGGAAGTTTAGAGCTGTAGGACAAGGTTATGCTGGCGGTTTAAGCGCAATGTGCCAACAGTTCGGTATAAGCATCTAATATAAGAGTTCAATGGATGAAACATTTTCGCTTTTCGATTCTTTTTACCATCATTTGTTTAGCAATTTCAGCGTATTGGGGTTTCACACATGGCCCCCAAGCTGGCCTAATGACCATGTTCAAGGCATTGGCAATTACTGCAATTCTTGCAGTAATGGAAGTTTCTTTATCATTTGATAATGCAGTGGTAAATGCTTCAGTACTTAAGCACTGGAATCATTTCTGGCGAACCTTATTTTTAACAGTCGGTATTGTGATCGCTGTATTTGGTATGCGTTTAATCTTTCCATTACTCATTGTTGGCGTCACTGCAGACATGAGCATGATAGAGGTCGCAAAACTTGCGCTGAACGATCCAAAAACCTACTCTGAAAAGCTTATGGCACACCATGCTGAAATTGCAGCATTCGGTGGTATGTTCTTACTTTTGGTCTTCCTTAACTTTTTATTTGATGATGAAAAAGATGAGCATTGGTTCCATTGGTTGGAGTCAAAACTCGCTGATCTAGGCAATATTCAAGCGATTTCAGTGTTTATTTCATTATGTGCATTATTGGTTATGGCTAATTTTGTACCTGAAACTTCTCGTCTTGTTGTAACAATGGCAGGGATCTGGGGAATTGTGGTTTATGTCGGTGTTCAGGTGATCGGACACTTGCTTGAAGGCGGTTCACATGATGATGAGCAAGAAGCATCTGAACAAACAACTTCAAATAATGGTGCACCAGTCACAGGTACAATTATCAAAGGCGGTATCGGTGGCTTCTTGTATCTTGAAGTTCTTGATGCGTCTTTTAGTTTCGATGGTGTAATCGGTGCTTTTGCAATTACCAGTGATGTGGTAATTATTATGCTGGGCTTGGCAATTGGTGCAATCTTCGTGCGTTCTATGACCGTTTACCTTGTAGAAAAAGGTACGCTCGATGCTTATGTTTACTTAGAACATGGTGCACATTATGCGATTGGTGCACTTGCATTCATCATGCTTGCAAGTGGTACAGGCTTACATATACCTGAGGTCGTAACAGGTTTGATTGGTGTCGCGTTTATTGTTTGGGCAGTAATCTCATCAATTTCTTATAGTAAAAAACAATCTCTTGAAACAACAACTGAAAAAGGAAACTAAAAATGGCTATTAATTTATCAAAAGGCGGTAACATCAACCTGTCTAAAACAGCGCCTACCATGAATAAAGTAGACTTAGGTTTAGGCTGGAATCCTCGTGTTACAGATGGTAAAGCATTTGACTTGGATGCTGTTGCTTTTCTGACTGGTGAAAATGGCAAAGTTCGTTTAGATGGCGACTTCATCTTCTTTAACCAAAAAACTTCTCCTTGTGGTTCTGTCAACCATAACGGTGATAACCGTACAGGTGACGGTGATGGCGATGACGAAACCATTTCAGTTGATTTATCTAAAGTTCCTGCTGATGTGGCAAAAATTGTATTTGCTGTAACCATTCATGAAGGCCAACAAAATGGTCAAAACTTCGGTATGGTGGATAAAGCTTATATCCGTGTAATCAATAAAGATAGCAATGCAGAAGAACTTGCACGTTTTGACTTATCTGAAGACGGTAGCACAGAAGTTGCGATGATTTTTGGTGAGTTATACCGTCATAGCGGCGAGTGGAAATTCAAAGCAGTCGGCCAAGGCTTTAACGGTGGCTTAGGTGCTTTGGCTGCAAGTTATGGTGTTGCAGTTTAATTTTTAAAATCAGTACTAAAAGATTTATCTTTTAGTACTTGAAAGTGATTCGGTTTAAATCGGTTCATTTATGAACACAGTAAAAATTATTTTCAAGTACTAAATAGAGAACAACAATGCAATTCATCACTGGCCAAAAACTGGCACTTCACCAATTGTTGCAGACAGAGACACAGTTTAAAGTACGTGTTCAAGTTCAAGCACCTTTTGAAATTGATATTTCTAGTTTTGGTATTGCGCCAAACGATAAACTTTTCCATGATGATTATATGACTTTCTATAATCAGCCACAGGCTCCGAAAGGCGAAGTTCAATATCAGCTTCAAGGCAACATACATAGTTTTACCTTTGATTTAAACAAGATAGACGCAACACGAACATCACGTTTTGTTATTTGTGCAACCTTAGCCAATGAACAGTCTCAAATCCAAAATATACAATCGATTCAGGTCGAGTTATCTAATCAACAGGGTCAGGTTGTTGCCAGTTATGTTTTAAATGGTTCTAATTTTAGCCAAGAAAAAGCTGTGATGCTGACTGAGATTTACTTTAAAAGTGATGCTTGGCGTATCGCTGCAATTGGTCAAGGTTTTAATGGTGGCTTAAAGGCTTTAGTTGAGCACTTTGGGGGAGAGGTTGAAGAAAGTGCAGCAGCTACTCCATCAACAGCAAACCCATCGACAAGCAATAGCGCATCTACGATTGATCTGAAAAAGAAAGTGGTATTGGATAAAATCCAAAATGCAGCCCCACATTTGGTAGATATTACTAAAAAGTCTTTGATCAGTTTAGAAAAAAATAATTTACTCGATGTAAAAGCTCGCGTAGCTTTAGTCCTCGATTATTCAGGTTCAATGCACCAACAGTATATAAAAGGTGATGTGCAAAAAGTACTCGACCGAATTATGCCATTGGCAGTCAATTTTGATGATGATGGTAGTTTTGAGTGCTGGGCATTTGCAGAAAAATCCTTGCGTTTAAGCGATGTAACCCTGAATAACCTAGAAAATTTTGTCAATACAGATCAAGGCGGACACCCAAAGTGGAAAGCGGGTGCACGTTATAATAATGAACCTGCTGTACTTGAAGCCGTGATTCAATATTTTACCCAAGAAAATCCATCTCACTTACCCGTTTATGTGGTATTTGTTTCAGATGGTGGGGTCAGTGAAAGTAAAAAGATTAAAAATATTCTTAAAAATGCATCCAGTTTTCCTATTTTTTGGCAGTTCGTGGGTATCGGGGGGCGTAACTACGGTGTGCTCGAACAACTCGATACGATGGATGGGCGAGTGGTAGATAATTGCAATTTTTTTGAAATGAGCAATATTCAAAGTATGCCTGAAGCACAACTGTATGATGCGCTACTTCAGGAATTTCCACTGTGGTTAAAAGAAGCGAAAAATAAAAACATTATTCGATAAAGTGAGGACAATCGATGGCTAAATTTGAACTTGTAGGCAGTCCAGAACCATTTCTATTGGTCGATTTGGTACAGGGAGAAAAAATATTTTGTGAATCTGATGCTATGGTCATGATTGAGCAAAATTTAGAATTGGCAGGAAATTTACGTGGCGGCTTATTTCAATCATTTATGCGTAGATTTACCACAGGGGAGTCGCTGTTTCAGCAAGAAATCAAAGCATCATTTGGTCATGGACAGTGTTTACTTTCTCCAAACATAGATGGTGATATGCAGATTCTTAACATTGGCCCTCAGCAATACACTTTATCTGATGGGGCTTTTGTTGCAGCAACAGAACATGTCAATGTCAAAGCCAAAATTCAAGCAAATTTAGGCGGTGGATTCTTTGGTGACACAGGTGGTTTTGTGGTGATGGAATCATCAGGACAAGGACAACTGTGTATTTCAGGCTGTGGTACCTTGATGGAAGTCGATGTAAGCACTCAGAATGGAGAAACCACCATTGATAATGGTCATGTTGTGGCATGGGATTCGTCTTTAAGTTACAACATTGGGATGCCAAGTTCACAAAATCGCGGAATTGTTGGAAATCTTTTAAACAGTTTTACCAGTGGTGAAGGTATGGTGCTTAAGTTTAGGGGCAATGGCAAAGTCATTATTTGTTCCCGAAATCGCAAGAGCTACCTCACATGGTTATCTTCAGCTTTAAATTTAAATAGAAACAATTAAATCTATGAGGGAAACATATGAGTATTAGTTTAGTAAAAGGTCAAAAAATCTCTTTAGAAAAAGGTGATGGTTCATCATTGACTAAAATTTATCTTGGTGCAGGCTGGGATGTGGCTAAAAGTGGTGGATTTTTAGGTGGTCTTTTTGGTGGCGGTGGTGGTGATTCAATTGACCTTGATGCGTCTGTCATTATTTTTGATGAAAACAACCAACCACTTGATGCAGTATGGTTTGGACAATTAAAAAGCAAGGATGGCAGTATTTGGCATTCAGGGGATAACCGTACAGGTGCTGGTGATGGCGATGATGAAGTGATTCATGTTGATCTAACCAAAATCCCACCGCAAGTCAAAGCACTGGTTTTTACAATTAGTAGTTTCCGCGGTCAAACTTTTGAAAAAGTTGAAAATGCTTTTTGTCGTTTAGTTGACTCAAATACCAATACTGAAATCGCAAAATATAACCTTTCAGCAAAAGGCAATTATACTGCCTTGATTATCGCTAAAGTTTATCGCCACAATGGCGCATGGAAAATGTCTGCGATTGGCGATACTTGTAATGGTAAGACCATTCATGACATGCTTCCTTCGATCATTCCGGTGCTTTAAGCGCGGCTGTAAAAATTTTTAATCAACAAAGCCATTTCTAGAAATGGCTTTTTGTTTAAAGTATTTTCAATCTTTCCATTCTAAAGTTATCAATTGTGTAAAATAATTCTATAATAGCGTCCATTATTACTGACCTCAGTTGCGGTTAGTTCGTTTTTAAGTCAATTTCTTCTCCGTGATTCGGCTTATTTTTCAATATTTAAATTTTATGTGTCCATGCCAACACATAAGAATATTTAGGTGCCCACATGGAAATCAAAGTCAATTACCTCGACAATCTTCGACAAGAAGCCAAGTTCGATGACTTTACAGTAATTGCTGATCAACCCATTCGCTATAAAGGTGATGGCTCTGCGCCGGGTCCTTTCGATTATTTTCTTGCATCATCTGCTTTGTGTGCTGCTTACTTTGTGAAAGTGTATTGTGCAGCTCGTGATATCCCAACAGATAATATTCGTTTATCGCAAAACAATATTGTCGATCCTGAAAACCGTTATAAACAAATTTTTAAAATTCAGGTTGAACTGCCTGCGGATATTTCAGATAAAGATCGTCAAGGTATTTTGCGTTCGATCGACCGTTGTACCGTTAAAAAAGTCATCCAAACAGGTCCTGAATTTGTTATTGAAGAAGTTGAAAGTATTGATGCCGATGCACAAGCATTGCTCATGCCAAACTTAGCACAAGAAAGCTCAACTTATATTGAAGGTAAAGATCTGCCTTTAGAGCAAACTATTGCCAATATGTCAGAGATTCTGGCAGGTTTGGGAATGAAAATAGAAATTGCCTCATGGCGAAATATTGTTCCAAATGTATGGTCATTACATATTCGTGATGCGCAATCTCCAATGTGTTTTACCAATGGTAAAGGTTCAACCAAAGAAAGTGCTTTGGCTTCGGCATTAGGCGAGTTCATTGAGCGTTTAAATTGTAATTTCTTCTACAACGACCAGTTTTGGGGTCAAGACATTGCCAATGCTGAGTTTGTACATTATCCAGATGAAAAATGGTTTAAACCAGGACCAAATGGAGCGCTACCTAAAGAAATATTGGATGAATATACATTAGAGGTATATAACCCAGACAATGAATTATTAGGTACACATTTGTATGACACCAACTCAGGTAATACTGAGCGTGGGATTTGTTCATTACCGTTTGTACGTCAATCAGATCAAGAAGTTGTATATTTTCCATCAAATTTGATTGAAAACTTATATCTAAGCAATGGTATGAGTGCAGGAAATACCTTAGCCGAAGCTCAAGTACAGTGTTTATCTGAAATTTTTGAACGTGCGGTTAAACGTGAAATTTTAGAGGGAGAAATTGCACTTCCAGATGTACCTGAAGACGTTTTAGCAAAATACCCACGTATTGTTGAGGGCATTAAAGGCCTAGAAGAACAGGGCTTTCCAGTCTTGGTTAAAGATGCATCGTTGGGTGGTGAATTTCCAGTGATGTGTGTCACGTTGATGAACCCACGTACAGGTGGCGTATTTGCATCGTTTGGTGCACACCCTAAGCTTGAAGTTGCTTTAGAGCGTAGCTTAACTGAATTGTTACAAGGTCGTAGTTTTGAAGGTTTAAATGATTTACCTAAACCAACCTTTAGCAGTAATGCGGTGACTGAACCGAATAATTTTGTTGAACATTTTATCGATTCAAGTGGTGTGGTGTCTTGGCGTTTCTTTAGTGCAAAATCAGACCATGACTTTGTTGAATGGGATTTTAGCAGTGCGGGTGAAAATGCCAATGCTGAAGAAGTAAAGACCATGTTGAACATTCTTGAGGAAATGGGCAAAGAAGTCTATATGGCAGTCTATGAGCACTTAGGCGCGACAGCTTGCCGTATCATTGTGCCTGATTATTCTGAAATTTATTTGGTTGAAGATTTAATTTGGGACAATACCAACAAAGCATTGTTATTCCGTGAAGATATCTTAAATCTTCATCGTTTAGATGATGAGCAACTAGAAGCTTTAGTTGAACGTCTTGAAGAGGTTGAAGTGGATGATTACACCGATATCGTGACTTTAATTGGGATTGAATTTGATGATAATACTGTGTGGGGGCAACTGACCATCCTTGAGTTAAAACTGTTGATTTATCTTGCTTTACAACAGTTTGAAGAAGCCAAAGATTTAGTTGAACAATTCCTGCAATACAATACCAATACTGTAGAACGCGGCTTGTTCTACCAGTGTATGAATATAATGCTTGAAGTTGAACTAGATGACGACATGGATTTAGATGACTATGAGGCGAATTTCCGTCGTATGTTTGGTGATGAACGAATGGATGCAGTTATTGGTTCTCTAGACGGCAGTATGCGTTTTTATGGTTTGACTGAAACCAGTATGCAGCTTGAAGGGCTTGATCGTCATTTAAGACTTATTGACAGTTATAAGAAATTACATAAGGCACGTGCTAAAGCTGTTGGCTTAGCAAGTTAAACACGTTTTATTGATAACTTAAGTGAAAAACCCAAGATTCGTCTTGGGTTTTTATTTTTCAAAATAATATCAATAATAGATCTCTTTCATAAATCAAAAAATGATCCTGTTGAGCAATCATATGGATATTGAAAGTTTCTTCTCCCTTTGGGAAGGCTAGGATTAGGAGGATTTTATGTTGATTTATAGTTTTAAAAAGGACTTATGAAAGAAGCCTAATTTAAATTTATATCTCTAGATGAATATTGAATTTGGAACACAACAATAATCCAGTAAATTTGAGCCATACTAAATTTTATGTTAAGTTTTACTTATCAATTGTAAGGCTATAATAATAAAATGTTGAATAATATTTCTATCTTCTTGGATAAGTTTGGCTTCGGAACTCAAAAACGTGCGATGAGTGTCCAATTTTCAAATTTGGAACTCAATTCCCAAATCATGTTACAACGTATTGATGGTTATCATGCTGTCAACGAGGGCTTATCCGCAGAACTGATCTGTTTATCCTTAAATCCATTTATAGAATTAAAACAATTTATTGGTTGTCAGGTGAGTGTGGACCAAGTTACAGATTCAGGCAGGTTGTTTAGAACGACAGGGATTATCACAGGTGCAAGTCAGGGACAATCCGATGGTGCATTGAGCCTTTATCGATTAACCATGCAAGATCCAACCAGTTTATGGCATAAAAGACGTAATAGCCGCGTGTTCATGGATAAGCGTGTTGTGGAAATTTGCGAAATTATCGTAAAAGAATGGCAATCCAAAAGTGCCTTGTTTGCAGCAAGTTTAATACTGGATAGCAGTGGCTTAACCAAAGACTATGATGTTCGTCCATTCTCCATGCAATCAAACGAATCTGATTATGAATACCTTACTCGGATTTTACGTGAAGAATCAATTAACTGGCTGATCGATGAGTCGAATTACTTGGTTTCTAGTAATAGTATTGAACCACAGAAACTAAGATTAATTGATGACAATGCCCAATTTAAGGCCCTTGAGCGTAGAACCATTCGTTATCATCGATCGAATGCAACGGAACAGTATGACAGTATCACCAGTTTTATCGCAAAGAGACAATTACAATCTACAGCAATCCACGTCCAGCGTTGGCAAGCAGACAGTTTAACTCAAGAAGACGCCAGTGGTTCCGTCCTAAGTTCACACAAACACAGCGCACAACGCGACAATGAGAGTCTAAGTCTAGAACAAGCTTGGAATATCTCTCCTGCATGGATCCGTGACCTTAAAGGTGAAGACCAAGCCACAGCATCAGGAAATAGCCAACTCGATAAACTGAATAAACAACTGAATCAATATCAAGCTTTGCAAGCCAAATACTTTACCGCGCATAGTAGTGTCCGTGATACACAGGTTGGCTATTGGTTTCAATTGACTGATCATCCAGAGTTGGACAGAAATCATCGTGGAAGTGATAAGGAACTGCTTATACTGAATAAGCACTTTTACCATCAGAACAACTTTCCCAAAGATATTCAAGATCAAGTTGAAAAACTACTCACCCTCAGCCATTGGCAAAGCAATAAAGACAGTAAACAAGAACGTCAAGCCAATGAGCTTACCTTAGTTCGTCGTAACATTGATATCGTTCCTGAATATGACCCTTTAAAACATCGACCAACGGCTCACGTACAACGTGCCAAAGTGGTCAGTGATGGTGATGAAATCTATGTGGATGAATGGGGTCGGATAAAAGTACGTTTCCTATTTACTCGAATTGAAGATCATGCTCATGATGGTGGTGCTGGTTCAAACGATACTGATACCGATTCTGCATGGGTCGATGTACTGACGCCATGGGCGGGTGAAGGTTATGGTGCAAGATTTCTACCTCGTGCTGGTGAGACGGTAGTGATTGATTTTTTTGATGGTAATATTGACAGACCCTTTGTTACAGGACGAATCCATGAAGGACATCGAAGTCCAACCCAATTTGATATCAAAGGCAAATTGCCAGAAACCAAAAAGCTGAGTGGTATTCGATCAAAAGAGATTTCGGGGGAAGGCTTTGGGCAACTCAGATTTGACGATAGCACTGGGCAACTAAGTACACAGCTACAATCTAGCCACGGTGCAACACAGCTAAATTTAGGTAATCTAAGTCATCCCAAAGAAACCGCAGAAAGTGATGGTCGTGGTGAAGGGTTTGAGTTAAGGACCGATGATTGGGGCGGAATACGTGCGTCTAAAGGAATATTAATTACAACAGAAATAGCAAGTAATGCTGCTGGAAACCAACTTGATCGCGACAATCTTCAAAATAATATCGAAAAATTCTTAGCAACTAATCAAGCCATTCAGGAAGCAGCGAAACAACACCAAACTTCTGCGCCAGCATTGGAGTTACAAGAAGCCATAAAAATAGCGCTTCCGAACTGGAATGAATCAGATTCAACTCCTTATATTGCAATCGATGCAAAGGATTCACTTATTTTCGATGCAGATAAAGGCATAATTGCCCAAGCCAAAGAAAACATTGATATAAGTTCAGAAAGTAATGTTCAAATTTTTTCAGGTCGAGCTTTTCTGGCAAATGTTTTAGATAAAATTTCACTCTTTGCTCAAGCAGCGGGTATCAAAATCAAAGCTGGACAAGGTGCAGTCGAAATTGAATCACAAGCAAGCAGCATGAAAATCGCCTCACAAGAACTGATGCATATTTATGCGATTAATGACTTTGTCAAAGTCGAAAGTGGTAAAGGAATATTGATCTCATCTGGTGGTGGCTTCATTAAAATTGAAGATGGCAATATAGATATTGTTTGCCCAGGCACCCTATCCTTAAAAGCAGGGCAAATTAAAACCATGCCAGGCAGTACTTTAACTACTGATTTAGCAGCCATGCCAAAACTTCAAATGGATTATGGTGAATGCTTTGTGTTACGTAATAAAGCAGGCAAAGCCATGCCAAATATGAAATATAAAATAAAAACAGAAGATGGAAAAACCATCGAAGGTATTACGGATGCCGAAGGTAAAACAGAGAAAGTAACGTCACTGGCTATGACCAAAGTAGTCATTACATTATTAGGATATGTCGATGAATAAATTACGCTCTTGTTTATTATTCACTATTTGTATCATCAACACAGGATGTGCATTTGCAAAATCAGAAATAAAAAATACTGGAAATAACATGATCAATTTAGAAAAAACCAAAACTTATTGCATTGGGCGCTATGTGGTTGATATCCCCGCTGAAGCAAATCCATTAGAACGTTATGATAAATATGATTCTTTTACCATTAAGGCTCAAACTAAAGCAACACGTCAAGATTTTGATACTGCTATTCAAAAAGTGAGAAAAGAATATTCTGATGATGGTTGGTTTATCACCGATGACCCTCAAGAACAAAAAATTGATGGACGTATTTCTAAAATTATAAAAGGAAAAAAATCGAAAGATAAGGGGCATCCTTTTACGGTCTTTGGATTTGTACTCGATAAAAATACGTTATTTTTAATTGAAGGAGGACATAGTGACTCCCCAGAAAGAACCAAGAAAAGTAATGAAGCAATTCATAATTTAGTGAAAAACTTACACTATCGTAATGAATACGAGATTCCCAAAGAAATAGGACAATGTATTTATCAAGGTTTTATTAAAGATGAAACCAAACAATACCGTTATAGTATCCAAAAACTTGGTTTTAGATTTAAGGACTATCCAACAGTAGTGTTACGTTTTGAAGCAGAAACAAATGATGAATATGTCTTAGCAATGATTCCCCGGATAGAAAAAAAGTTTAAAGAGGTTGGGCAAAGCCAACGTCAAATTGATAAAGGCAATATCCGTAAAGGTGAAAAAGATACGGCTTATTTAACAGGGCAAGAATGGATTTCCGTTGAAAAAATGAAAGGCAAAAATGGCATTAGCGCCCTATGGGAACATACGGGCAGTGCCAATAATAATCAGGATCCATTGATTAGTTTTGAGGTAGATACAGCACGTTCATCTCCGCTTACACAGAGTAGTAGTTTACAACAATATGACGCCTTAAAACTTTATGAGTCGATTTTAAAAACCATACGTAAATTCTGAGAATAACAATGTCAAATCATATACATCGTCATGAGGCCTATGAAAGGCTTTATAAATCTGGAAGTGTTTCCTATGTTTCACACACCACACCGGATAGTGTCAATACCGAGTGTGAAATCCCTGCACCTGTAACACATGTTGTGCCGGTTATTTTTATTCCAGGCATTATGGGCTCAAATATTAAAGATACCGCAGATGATAAAGAGGTTTGGTATCCTCGAATATCACTTTCCACGATTATTGAATACAGTAAACGAGATGCACGAGAACGACAAATTGCCTTGAATCCAGCAACAACTCAGGTGGGTTATGATGGCGATGTAAAAATAAGTAAAAAGCGAATTCCACATATCACCAAAGACGTGGCTTTGGCACGCGGTTGGGGCTCAGTGATTACCATTGGTTATGCAGATTTATTGATTTTTATGGAAAGTCAGCTTAATCAACCCTTTAAAAAGTTAAGTGAGCACAAAAAAGCCCAGTTTAATGGTACAACTGAATGGGAAAAAATTGTCCATCCGGGCAATAAAGCAACTGAAAAAATACTTAAAAATTGGTCTGCTGAAAAAACAGTTGAATTATTAGGTTTAGAAAAGCATGAGCAATTGGCTGATTATGCTTTTCCAGTGTTTGCTTGTGGCTATAACTGGTTACAGACCAACATGAAGTCAGCGGATCAAGTTGCGGACCGACTCAATAATGAAGTTATGGCACAAGTTAAAAAAGAATTTCCTAGCGCAAAATTTAAGAAATTTATTATTGTCAGTCACTCTATGGGAGGATTAGTGACTCGTGCCTTGATTCAAAATGAAAAAGTCAAAGATAAGATTGCCGGTGTGGTACATGGTGCGATGCCTGCCAGTGGTGCGCCAGCGGTATATCAGCGTCTCACTGTAGGCTGGGATGGTTGGAAAGCGTCAACAGGACTCTTTAAAAGTGCTGCTGCGTGGGCAACTAAATTTATGTTTGGAAATACTTCTGAACGTCTCACCGCAACATTGGCAAATGCGCCTGGGGGATTAGAACTATTACCTTTCTCAAATTATTCCAATGCTGTGGATTTTCCCAAAAATCCTAAAGCATGGTTAGTCATTAAAGCCAAAACACCTAGCGGTGAAATTACCGCCACATTACCAAAAAGTAATGACCCATATAATGATATTTATAAAAGAAAAGATTGTTGGTGGGCGATGATCAATCCTGATTTTATTGATCCTGCTGGATTGGTTGCAAAAACTGTAGATAAAGACGGATATGATAGTATTTTTGATGTTTATAGAGATACTTTAGTTATTGTCAAAAAATTACATGATCATATTAAAGATGCTTATCATCCCACTACGTATGCCAACTATGCTGCTGACAATAGTTTTAAAGCATTTGGTCAGGTGGTGTGGCGCTGTAAAGAAGAGTTAAATATTAGCAGTGAAAATGAATTGATTGAATTAATGAGCTTATATGGCAAGAAAAAATTAATCCAGTTCCCGGATATCAAAGATCGAAGTGATATTAAAGAAGATGATCCCAATAATCCTCCAGAAAATGATGCAGATTTAAGCATTAAAGGCTCGAAAACTCATAATTTACAAGACAACGCCTATAAAGAAGATGGTGTAAGAGAAATTTTGCTTGATGAAAAATCTAAAATTTCTAAAACCAATAAAGCCACATTTTATTTAGATCTTAAACCCACTTCAAAAGGAGATGGAACGGTATGTTATCAGTCTGGGCAAGATGTTCGTGCAGAGGGGCGTAGTCCAATTGAAACCTTTATTATCAATGGCTATGTACATGCAAAGAGCTATGACAATAAACATGTCCAATTGAATACAATATATTGCATTGCAAACATCGTCGATATTATTAAACAAACTTCAACATCAGAAAAATGTGAGAGTGAAACCAAGCGTTTATAATTTTATATGAGTTTAAGTAAATAATTTTAAGGACTTCTAAGGTTAACGATAGAAGTCTAATTTTATCTGGTCTTAATTGTTCTCAATATTTCTGACTTTATATTAAGGGAAAAATTTGAAGACGATTTAGGCAATATTTTATAAAATCAAGAATTTAAATTCTACCGAAAATTTTCAATCCATCAATAAATTTTGATATTTATCAGCTTGTGTTCTTAAAAAATCCCAAACCAATTTTATACGCGGTTCATGCTGTAAATCGACTAAAGTTAGCATCCAAAAGGTATGAATAAAACGAACTTCGTCTTGTAACACCTGTTTAAGTTCTGGTTTATTTTCTGCCAAAAACTTTGGCAAAATTGCCAATCCAGCACCTGCACTCACAGCAACTTGTTGGGCCAAAATACTGCTACTTCTAAAATTTGCATTGAGCTGTAAGGGCAGACGTTCTAAACAATACAGTTCAGGGCTGTAAATTAAATCGTCAATATAGTTTACAAACTGGTGGTTTTTTAAATCTTCAAGTTTTTTAATCGCTTGAGTGCTTTCTAGATAGCCTTTACTGCCATAAATTTTAAGACAGTAATCGGTTAAACGGGTAATAATATAAGGTCCTGACTTAGGACGATCAATGGAAATCACAATATCAGCTTCACGATGCGACAGCTTAATCATTTTTGGAACCGGGATAAGATCAATCGTGAGTAAAGGATATTGTTTAGACAGTTCTGCCAATAGCTGGGCTAAAAATGCTGTTCCAAAACCCTCCGGTGTGCCAATTCGCACATGTCCTTGTAAAGGTAAGTTGGGTTTTTCAATTTGCAAAAAAGCTTGTTCCATTTGCTCGACACGGGGCACCAACGCCAAGCCCTCCATAGTTAGTTCATAGCCTGTGGCTTCGCGTCTAAACAACGGCGTTCCTAAAGCTAATTCTAGCGCCTGTATCCGTCTAGACACGGTACTGTGTTCGACCCCAATAATACGAGCTGCATTGGTTAACGTCTTGGCACGCGCTAAAACTAAAAAAAACTGTAGGTGATCCCAATCGACTTTCATTGTGTATGACATCCTTGTGCATATTTGCACATTAATTGTGCGTTAATTTCTATTGGTCATCTATATTTTCTTTGTTAGTTTGATTTGAAACAGCACTGATGAAAATACTGCTTTTGGCTATTTTCTAAGAATGTAACAACAAAAAATATTGCCTATGGAGAGGTTATGAACACAATGTCAAATATTCATTCGACGACGGCTAAATTATTAATTAATGGAAAATTTACCGAATCAAATACTACTGAGTGGCAAGACATTTTAAATCCAGCGACCCAAGAGGTACTTGGTCGTGTCCCAATGGCAACTTTAGACGAAGTTGATGCTGCAATTGCTGCGGCACAAGAAGCATTTAAAACTTGGCGTTTTACACCGATTCAAGCCCGTATGCGTATCATGCTAAAACTGCAAGATTTGATTCGTGACAATATGAAAGATATCGCACGTGTTTTGACCGCAGAACAAGGTAAAACCTTGGCTGATGCAGAAGGTGATATTCAACGTGGCTTAGAGGTGGTTGAACATGCTTGCTCGATTGGCACCTTGCAAATGGGTGAATATACTGAAGGTGTAGCCCGTGGTGTAGATACTTATACCTTGCAGCAACCATTGGGTGTATGTGCTGGAATTACCCCGTTTAATTTTCCTGCCATGATTCCACTATGGATGTTTCCAATGGCGATTGTTTGCGGCAATACCTTTGTACTTAAACCGTCTGAGCAAGATCCATTATCGACCATGATGCTGGTTGAATTGGCATTACAAGCAGGTGTACCTGCTGGTGTACTCAATGTGGTACATGGTGGCAAACAAGTGGTGGATCGTCTATGTACGCATCCGGACATTAAAGCCATTTCATTTGTAGGTTCGACAGCGGTAGGCACGCATGTCTATAACTTAGCAGGTCAGCATGGTAAACGTGTGCAATCGATGATGGGTGCAAAAAACCATGTCGTGGTCATGCCAGATGCCAACAAAGAACAAACCTTAAATGCTTTAGTTGGTGCTGCATTTGGTGCGGCTGGACAACGTTGTATGGCATTGTCTGTTGCTGTAATGGTCGGTGAAACTAAAAACTGGGTGGATGAATTGGTTGAAAAAGCCAAAACACTCAAAGTCAATGCTGGGCATGAACCGCAAACAGATATTGGTCCTGTGATCTCACCACGTGCCAAAGCTCGCGTTATAGATTTGATTAATAGCGGTATTGCACAAGGTGCGCAACTCTTACTCGATGGTCGAGGCGTACAAGTCCAAGGCTATGAAAATGGCAATTTTGTTGGTGCAACCATATTCAATCAAGTAACTACCGATATGCGTATCTATACTGAAGAAATTTTTGGCCCGGTTTTAGCCATTATTCATGTTGATACGCTTGAACAAGCCATTGAATTGGTCAATGCCAATCCATTCGGCAATGGTGTGGGTTTATTTACTCAAAGTGGTGCCACAGCACGTACTTTCCAAAGCACCATTGATATCGGTCAAGTTGGTATCAATATTCCAATTCCTGTGCCAGTTCCATTCTTTAGCTTTACCGGGTCAAGAGGTTCAAAATTAGGGGACTTAGGGCCTTATGGTAAACAAGCAGTACAGTTCTATACTCAAACCAAAACCATAACCAGTCGTTGGTTCGAAGACACACAAGAAAAAGGTGAAGTGAATACCACCATCAGCTTGCGTTAATACAGGAGTTCAAGGATGGATATTGCATTTATTGGTTTAGGCAATATGGGCGGTAAAATGGCCCATAATTTACTCAAAGCAGGCTTAACGGTTTATGGCTTTGATTTAAGTGATATTGCAATCGCACATTTCACCGAAGCAGGCGGAATTGCCTGTAATAGTCCGCAGGCAGCAGCAGAAAATGCTAATGTGGTAATTACCATGCTGCCAGCCGCAAAGCATGTTAAAGAGGTCTATTTGGGTGAAAATGGGGTACTTGCTGTGCTTAAACAAGGCAGCTTATGTATCGACAGCAGTACCATTGATCCACAAACCATTAAAGACATTGCTGCAATTGGTGCAGAGCAAGGAATTCAAATTTGTGATGCACCTGTTTCAGGTGGCACGATCGGGGCCCAAGCAGGTACGCTAACCTTTATGGTAGGAACTGATGATAAAGCCTTTGAACAAGTTAAATCTGTGCTTGCACCAATGGGTAAGAACATCGTGCACTGTGGTGAAGTGGGTGCAGGACAAATTGCTAAAATTTGCAATAATCTCATTTTAGGCATTTCAATGGCCGCAGTGGCTGAAGGCATGGCGCTAGGGGCAAAACTCGGTATCGATGCACAAGCGTTGGCAGGCGTAATCAATAGTTCAAGTGGTCGTTGCTGGAGCTCTGAAGTGTGTAACCCATGGCCGGGTATTTCTGCAAATGCACCTGCTGGACGTGGTTATAGTGATGGCTTTGCCTCTCAACTGATGCTTAAAGATTTGGGTTTGGCTGTTGAAGCCGCAGGCCAAGTCAAACAACCTTTGCTTTTAGGTGGTTTGGTACAGCAGCTTTATCAGCAACTGTGTATGCAAGGTAATGCTCAACTCGATTTTTCCAGCATCATTCAGCAATATTTGCCTAAAGAAACTTAATCATCAATCGAAGCATAGTCAATTTCACCACCAATGGGTGGTGAAAAACCAATAGATTCACTCGTGTCATGAATAACAATAAATCCAGGCCGGAGTATATAATATGTTGAATTATCATGATGTTGCTAAAACATTTAATTTAGATGGTGCGGTTCAAGAGATGCTCTCAGGCTCGGTTGATCAACTGAATGCCTGTTATGAATGCTGTGACCGACATGCAGAAGCAGATCGCGAAAAAGTTGCCCTATATTGGCAAGGTAAAGATGGCCGTAAAGAACAATACACCTTTGCTCAACTGAAAAAATGGTCGAGTCAGTTTGCCAATATTTTAAAGTCACAGGGTATTCAAGCCGGTGATCGTATTTCGGGTTTATTACCAAGAACTCCCGAATTATTGGTGGTGATTCTCGCTGCTTGGCGAATTGGTGCAGTTTATCAACCGCTATTTACTGCATTTGGCCCAAAGGCGATTGAACATCGAGTTCAGCTGGCAAAAAGCAAATTGGTTGTGACCGATATCGGCAATCGTAGCAAACTGGATGAAGTTGCACAGTGTCCACAAATTATGACCGTCTCTGATCAACAGGGTCATGCTGTACAACAAGACGATTTAGATTTTTGGAAAGAACTCAATCAACATGCTGAGCAATGTGATCTGGTCATGCAAAGCATTCAAGATCCATTTTTACTCATGTTTACCTCGGGCACCACGGGGCCTGCAAAACCTTTAGAAGTTCCACTCAAAGCCTTAATTGCTTTTGGCAACTATATGAAAGATGCGATCGGCTTACGCGCAGATGATGCATTTTGGAATATTGCTGACCCAGGTTGGGCGTATGGCTTATATTACGGTATCACAGGACCATTATTGTTAGGCCATGCCACTTTGTTTTATGAAGGTGGTTTTAGCATAGACAGTTTATGTCAAATTATTGATGATTATAAAATTACCAATTTGGCAGGTGCACCTACAGCATATCGGATGATGATGGCCGCGGATCCCACTCAAATGGCACAACTAAAAGGTAAATTCCGGGTTGTGAGTAGTGCTGGTGAACCTTTAAATCCTGAAGTTTTTCGTTGGTTTAAACAAGTGCTTGATGCGCCTATTTTTGATCATTATGGACAGACAGAGGTGGGCATGGTGGTGTGCAATCATCATGGTTTAAGCCACGACGTCCGTGCAGGCGCTGCTGGTTTTGCCAGCCCAGGTTATCGTGTTGCTGTGGTAGATGATCAAGGCAATGAGTTGCCTGCCGATACCGCTGGAATTTTAGCGGTAGATATCAGTCAATCACCGATGATGTGGTTTGCTGGCTATAAAGAAAGTCGTAAATCACCATTTATCAAAAATTATTATTTGACCGGTGATACTGCTGAATTACATGCAGATGGAAGTATGAGCTTTGTTGGACGTAGTGATGATGTGATTACCACCTCTGGATATCGTATTGGACCTTTTGATGTAGAAAGTGCATTACTTGAACATGAGGCAGTGATTGAAGCTGCTGTTGTTGGAGTACCTGATCCAGAGCGAACAGAAATCGTTAAAGCTTTTGTGATTTTGGCAGAAAATAAAACACCATCTGAGGAATTGGCTGAACAACTTGGGCAATTTGTCAAAAAACGTCTGTCTGCCCATGCTTATCCAAGACAAGTTGAATTTGTTACTGAACTACCCAAGACTCCAAGTGGCAAGATTCAACGCTTTTTACTACGGAATCAAGAAATTGCTAAACAACAATTAAGTGTATAAAGCCAGTAAGGATCATCCTACACAAGCTAAACTTGCCGAATGTAGGATGTTAAATGATGCTAAGGAATATGAAATGCAATTTACTGAAGAACAATTATTGATTCAGGACATGGCGAAAAGTTTCGCCCAAGAACAAATTAAACCAAATGCAGCGGAATGGGATAAACACAGCATTTTCCCCAAAGAGACCTTGTCACAAATGGGGCAATTGGGATTTATGGGGATGCTGATTTCAGAGCAATGGGGTGGTTCAGATACTGGAAACTTAGCCTATGTCCTTGCACTTGAAGAAATTGCGGCGGCCGATGGCGCAACCTCTACCATTATGAGTGTGCATAATTCAGTCGGTTGTGTTCCGATTGCTAAATTTGGTAATGAAGAACAAAAACAAAAATATTTAATGCCTTTGGCACAAGGTGAAATGATAGGTGCTTTCGCATTGACCGAACCGCATACTGGTTCTGATGCAGCAGCACTGAAAACCCGAGCTGTCAAAGATGGTGAGGATTGGATTATTAACGGTGCAAAACAATTTATTACTTCAGGAAATAATGCTGGTGTAATTATTGTATTTGCAGTGACCGATCCAAGTGCTGGTAAAAAAGGTATCAGTGCCTTTATTGTGCCACGGGAAACTGCGGGCTATGAAGTGATTCGGACTGAAGAAAAACTGGGATTGCATGCTTCAGATACCTGTCAAATTGCATTGACTGATGTGCGTGTACACAAAAGCTTAATGTTAGGTCAAGAAGGTGAAGGGCTTAAAATAGCACTGTCTAATCTGGAAGGCGGTCGTATAGGTATTGCTGCGCAAGCGGTGGGTTTGGCACGTGCTGCCTTAGAAGAAGCCAGCAAATATGCCAAAGAACGGATTACTTTTGGAAAACCGATTTTTGAACATCAGGCAATCGCTTTTCGTTTGGCCAGTATGGCAACAGAAATCGAAGCAGCTCGTCAATTGGTCCATCATGCCGCACGATTGAAAGAAGCAGGCAAGCCCTGTCTCAATGAAGCCTCAATGGCAAAATTATTTTCCTCTGAAATGGCAGAGCGTGTCTGTTCTGCTGCACTACAAATCTTTGGTGGTTATGGTTATTTAAAAGATTTTCCAATTGAACGAATTTATCGTGATGCACGTATTTGCCAAATCTATGAAGGCACCAGTGACATCCAGCGTTTGGTGATTGCGCGAAGTTTATAAATAGAGTTAATCGGTGTGTATCAGATGATAAGATAAAACAGATAAGGAAATGAATATGCAATTTGAAACGATTTTACTGGAAAAACACAAAGGCGTAGGCTTAATTACACTCAATCGCCCAAAGGCTTTAAACGCATTAAATTCAAAATTAATCCAAGAAGTAAATTTAGCTTTAGATGATTTAGAAAAAGATCAGGATATTGGTTGTATGGTGCTGACTGGTTCAGAAAAAGCCTTTGCAGCAGGTGCTGATATTAAAGAAATGGCGGGATTGAACT
Source organism: Acinetobacter sp. GW821-FHT01E09 (assembly GCF_059422385.1). Lineage (NCBI taxonomy): Bacteria > Pseudomonadati > Pseudomonadota > Gammaproteobacteria > Moraxellales > Moraxellaceae > Acinetobacter > Acinetobacter sp. GW821-FHT01E09. Next base: position 2,312,041 of record NZ_JBWKWU010000001.1, on the reverse strand, counting down.
TTCCCAATATTTATTTTGATGATTTTTTTAATCTTGCCGATCGAATTGCGCAACGCCGTAAACCCTTAATCGCAGCTGTCAGTGGTTATGCCTTGGGTGGTGGTTGTGAGTTGGCACTGATGTGTGATTTTATTTACTGTGCAGATAATACCAAATTTGGCTTACCTGAAGTCACTTTAGGCGTGATTCCAGGCATTGGGGGTACGCAGCGTTTAACCCTTGCCATAGGTAAAGCCAAAGCGATGGAAATGTGTTTAACCGCTCGACAAATGGGGGCAATTGAGGCAGAACTGAGTGGTTTAGTTGCCCGTGTGTTTAGCCCCGAAGAGCTTTTAACCCAGACTTTAAGTGCTGCTGAAAAAATTGCTGAAAAATCATTGGTGGCGACAATGATGATTAAAGAATCAATTAATCGTGCCTTTGAAGTGAGTTTGGTGGAAGGTTTGCGATTTGAACGACGAACCTTTCATTCAATTTTTGCTACTTTGGATCAAAAAGAAGGCATGCAAGCCTTTGTTGATAAACGCCAAGCCAACTTTAAAAATCAATAATAGGATGAAGATGGGATGAATACTGAAAATCATTTAATCATCGAACAGAACGCAGCTCTGGGTGTGATTACCTTAGATCGGGTGTCCAGCCTGAATGCACTAACTTTGGATATGATCAATGGTATCCGTACACAAATTGAAACTTGGCAAAATGATGCTGGCATTCAAGCGATACTGATCAAATCCAATAGCCCAAAAGCATTTTGTGCAGGCGGTGATATTCGTTATCTTTATGATTGTTATCAAAATGGTACAGACGGCCATAAAGGCTATTTTATCGCTGAATATGACATGTTGAATAGCATTCGCGCGTCTAAAAAACCAGTTGTGGTATTGTTAGATGGTTATGTCTTAGGTGGCGGTTTTGGTCTGGCACAAGCCTGTCATATTATTGTCAGCAGTGAAAAATCACGTTTTGCCATGCCTGAAACAGCGATTGGTTTCTTTCCTGATGTTGCCGCAACGCATTTCTTGTCGCGTTTAGATGATATTGGGGTCTATCTGGCAACCACTGGCGACCAAATCAGTAGCAGTGATGCCTTATATTTAGATTTGATTGATTATCATGTTCCTAGCCAACAGTTTAATGCCTTACTTGATGCATTAAGCCAATCAAGCAATTTAAGCAAAGACAATATTGAACAGATAATTTCTAAATTTATTACCCGTCCTGTAGAAAGTGAACTCAGTGCATCGGTTGAGAACATTCGTAAGCATTTTGGCTTTCAAAATTTGCAAGATATTGAAAAAAGTCTTGAAAATGAAAAAGACCAACAGCATCAAGCATGGGCAAGCAAAGTCTTAAGCACTTTGCAACAACGTTCTTGGGTGGCGAAAAAGACCAGTTTACGACTGCAATACTTGGGACGGGGATTGTCATTACAACAATGTATGCAGCTGGAACGAAATTTACAGGATATCTGGTTTGAACATGGTGATATTCTTGAAGGTGTTCGCGCTTTAATTGTCGACAAAGATAAACAGCCAAAATGGCAGCAACAGAATGCTACACTAGATAAAATATTGGCTGAATTAGGTTAGTCTTTTTAATGCGTATATCAGTTCTGTTTTTATAAACATTCAGATACTTTTGAAATAGCAAAAAAGGAAATCATGCGATTTCCTTTTTTCACGATGATCAAAATCACCTATAAATCAATCTTATCGTATATAGCGTTGGCTTTCTCTGTGATTGCAGTCATATGAATTGCACCATGAATCATTCCTGCTAGAAAATGAAATTTCACCGAGACACCAGCATCTCTCAATCTTTCAGCATATTGTTCACCATCATGACGCAGTGGATCATATTCACAGACAAAAATTGTTGTCTCAGGTAAGCCTTGTAATGAATGTGCCAGTAGAGGACTCACCAGTTCATTGGTTTTGTCGGAATCACTATTTAAATATTGATCCCAACAATACGCCATTGTTGCAGTGGTTAAGCCATAACCATCCGCATAAGTTTCATAGGATTTACCCTGCATCGTGGCATCTAAGGCTGGATAAAACAGCAGTTGTTGACTAATCTGGATTTCTGGATGCGCTTTAGCGAGTAAGCATGCAGCCGCTGCAAGGTTAGCTCCCGCACTATCACCACCCACAGCAATACGATTTTGATCAAGCCCTAAACTTAAAGCATGTTCTTGAATATAACGAAGTGCTGTAAAAAAATCTGTCAGCGGTACTGGAAATTTAAATTCAGGCGCTAGGCGATAATCCACTGAAAAGATAACATGCTGTGTTGACTCTGCCAGTAAACGACATGAACGATCCCATGCATCTAAACTCCCCAAACACCATCCACCGCCGTGGGCAAATACTAAAGCTGGGTTGCTTTGTAGCTGCACCAAAGCATAGGGCGTATATACCCGAACTTGGATTTGAGCTTGATCAGAAGTTGTGACCCAAAAACTGGATTGATAGCTGGGATCTTGCTCAATACCTTGCTGTTGTATGATGTCCTGATTTACCTGCGCTCTTAATTCACAAAGTGTGTTTGCAGTTGTTGCAGCAGGTCTAGTGTTAAGCCAGTCTGCAATTTGATGATCTAAAGGCATCTTATTGCTCCTGTTGTAGAAATTCTAAAATCAGGGAACAAAACGCTTCGGGTTGTTCCTCCATAATAAAATGACCACAATCTTTGACAATTGCACTGGTTAAATGTGGTGCAACTTTTTTCATAGTTTCATAAGGTGCATCATTGGTTGCTTGTTCTGCGCCAATCGCCAATACAGGCATTTCTAGATTTTTAGTTGCGCGGATTTTATTTTGACGAATGGTTTCGGGGATTGAACGATAGTAATTAAAACCTGCCGTTAAACGTCCCGATACTTTATAAGCCTCAATATAAGTTGCAGCGGCGACTTTATCTCTGTGCCACGACCATTTATCAAAAATATAATTAAGATAAGTTTCTTCACGTCCACTGACCAAAGCTTCAGGTAAGTCCATCACTTGATTAAACATGAAATGCCATAGAAAAATATTTTCATCAGCTGAAACAAAAATAGAGGGTGGCGTTGCCAATCCGGGAATAACAGCTTCAGTCACAGCCAAAGAAGTAACAGATTGGGGAAAATCAGCTGCAAGTGCATAAGCAACCCACATCCCGATATCGTGACCAATCACTGAATAAGTATCGTGTCCAAGTTTTGACATTAAGCTGGATAAAATTGTCGCAATTCGCCCCGTATCATAACTTCCATTCAGCGGCACAGAATATCCCGTTCCCGGTGGATCCACAGCAATTGCCTGATAACCGTTGGCCGCCAAGACGCTCATTACATTTCGCCATGCGTACCATGTTTGTGGCCAACCGGGGATAAGTAATACAACAGGACCACGGCCTGTAGAGACATAATGAAGTTTTTTACTGTCTATATGAATGTAATGATGCTGAAATTGATCGACTAAATTTTCATGTGTTGTAATGGTTGTCATAGTGAATTCCAATCGCTGCCTTAGATACCCAAAAGTTGATTTATTTGCAATTGATTGACAGGCGCTGCGGCAAAATCATCAAATGTTTTATCAGTAACATGAATAATATGTTGTTGAATAAACTCAGCACCTTCACTTGCGCCATCCTCTTTATTTTTTAAACAACATTCCCATTCCAAAGTTGCCCAGCCCTGATAGTCGTTATGTGCCAATTTTGAGAAAATTGCTTTGAAATCAACCTGACCATCTCCAGTTGAACGGAATCGACCTGCACGATCTCCCCAATTTTGATAACCCCCATACATCCCTTGGCGTCCTGTCGGATTAAACTCAGCATCTTTGACATGGAACATCCGAATAAAATCTTTATAGATATCGATATATTCCAAATAATTCAGTTGTTGCAGAATAAAATGACTCGGGTCAAAAAGAATCTGACAACGTGGGTGGTGGTGTGTCCGTTCTAGGAACATTTCAAAGGAAATACCATCATGTAAGTCTTCGCCAGGATGAATCTCGTAACACAGGTTGACATTATGTTCATCACAAGCATTGAGGATCGGCATCCAACGACGTGCAAGTTCATCAAAAGCGGTTTCAATAAGTCCAGCGGGGCGTTGAGGAAAAGGAAAGATATAAGGCCATGCCAGTGAACCTGAAAAAGTTCCCATATCTTGCAAACCTAAGCGGGCAGATGCCTGAATAGAAGCCAACATTTGTTGTTCAGCCCATTGAGTTCTAGCTACTGAATTTCCATGTAAATGTGAAGGTGCAAAAGCATCACATAAAGCATCATAAGCTGGATGCACAGCCATAAGTTGACCAAAAATATGCGTTGTCAATTCACTAATTTCTAAACCATTATTTTGTAAAACCCCTTGTATTTCATCGCAATAATCTTGGCTTGTGGCTGCTAAATTAACATCAAATAAACGCTTGTCCCATGCAGGCAGTTGCACAGCCTTAAAGCCTTTATCGGAAACCCATGCGGCAATGCTCTCTAAATTATTAAATGGGAAAATATCATCACTGAATTGTGCGAGATGAATACTTGGACCTTTGATGGTTTGCATAGCTAAACCCAATTAGTTGTCGATCGACAAACAATAGGCTTTCTTTTGAATAAAAACAACAAGTTTTTAAAAAAGAATTTAAAAAAGGGCAGCCTCTCCAACAAATCCTATTGATTTATTTGCGAAATTAATTTTTTCGAATGATAATAAAAAACACTAAATCGGATTGAAGCGTCGTTATGGCTGGTAGACCAAGAGAATTTGATAGGGAAAAAGCATTGATTCAAGCGCGTGATTTTTTCTGGCAACATGGCTATGAAGGGACTTCGATGTCAGATTTAGTCGAGGTTTTAGGTATTGCTTCCGCGCGTATTTATAAAGCCTTTGGCTCTAAAGAAGCGTTGTTTCGAGAAGCTGTTATACACTACGAAGAAAATGAAGGCGGCTTTGCGATCCACGCTTTACAACAAGCAAATATTAAGGATGCGATCAGTCAATTATTTCAAGATGCAATCAAACTCTATACCCAGAATAACCATTCATATGGCTGTATGGTTGTGTCATCTGCAAGCGTATTAAGTCAGGAAAATCAAAGCCTTTTAGACTGGATGAAGCAACAGCGTATTGAACGTGGTCAAAGTCTAGTTAAGCGCTTTAAACAGGCGAAAGCGGATGGGCAATTATTAGAACATGCAGACCCTGAAATATTAGGGCAGTATTACGGACTAGTACTACATGGATTATCCGTTCAAGCCAGAGATGGTTATTCAGAACAAATGCTTGTGCAAATCATCGATTTTTCCCTTAAAAATTTAGATCAATATCTGGTTTCATCTTCAAAAGCTTAGACCTAGATCAGCAGTAACAATGTATAAGTGATGAATATTGACTTGGAATATACATCGTATGATTGCGACTTATTTTGTTGAGTTTTAAGCCTTGCTTTACGGCGAATAAATGGGCGTCTCATCACTTTGAAATGGCAATATTGAATGGGTTTTAATTGATGAACAAATTAAACTTTAACAATATATTTCAATAAATTATAAAACATCATAAGCTAGGCTCTATGTTATTCAAAATAATATTAAGGATTATTTTAGCGATTTAACACGAGATAAATTAAACATAAAAATTAATCTGAAAAAATCTGTTTTAGTCCCTTTAAAATTGATCAATTTAAGCCCTGTTTTTTTGGTAAAGAATCTATCTTGACACAGGTAAAATATTCAATATATAGTTAGTCACCATACTATATGGCTAAATACTAAATGAATTTAGAACAGAAATACACCGCGCTTTTGCATGAAGCGCAACGCCGTAAAATGGCAGATATTGAAAATTTGCGCCTCTGTTTTCAAACGCTTTCACTCGCTTCAAGTATCGATCGAGACTGTGCCGCACAGCTTGTACCTTATGGCTTATCTGAAGGGAGATTTGTGCTTTTATTTCTCCTTGATGCAGCTAATGATGCTGTAGCGCCTAAAACTTTAGCTGAACAAGCGGGAGTTACCCGTGCCACAGTCACTGGACTACTGGATGGCTTAGAACGTGAACAATTAGTAGAACGTCATGCAGATCCAGAAGATCGTCGCGCGTTATGTATTCGGCTGACGGCAAAGGGAAAGCAAGTCGCAAAAACTGTGTTTGATCAGCATAGTCGCTGGATTGCCAGTCTGTTTGCTGGGTTAACCCAAGCTGAGCATGAACAATTAACAGGTTTACTTGAAAAAGTGGCGAAAAATCTTGTTGATAAGCGCTGATAAAATATCTATACGAAAATCTTTTTAAATTATCGATATAAAACGTTGAATTAAATCAAGGAATAATCATGAATCACTATCTAATTGAACTCTATACACCCAATGCTGTCTGGCAAGCTTTACCTGTACAAGAGCGTCAACAATATTTGGCTGATGTTGGCGCGGCTATGGGAGGCTTGTCTAATCTGGGTGTTGAGCTTTTAACACTCACCGAGATTGATACAGCCGTTGATCAAAGTAGTCATCATCGCTTTATGGGGATTTGGCGCTTTCCAAATCAACAGGCACGGGATGAATTATTAACAGGTATTCAAGCAAGTGGTTGGTATGATTACTTCGATCATGTAAATGCTGCAGGGGTGGAAGGTGATTTTCAGCAACATCTTGATGCTTTAGCGAAGTTTTAATTTCTCTTAAAAAATGCTTATTTATTTCAAGGTCATATCAAAGTGTTCTTTAAAGCCCAAATATCTTATAGAAATGCTTGTTCAATCGAAGAAAATTGTGAATACTCATGCGCATAAATTTAGGCTGTAAGATTATCTTTGGGGTTAGACAATTACTGTGAAAACGTATCCATTTTCTCGTTTACAAAAAGCATTACTGGCAGTTGGTTCATTTTCATGTCTAGGGCTAAGTTCAGCATTGGCACATGCTGATACTGAAAAAGATACACAACAACTTAAAACGATTAAAGTAAGCGTTCAAACAGAAGAAACAACACCAACTGCTTATTATCAACCCAAGGTAAATTTATCAGGATTTACTCAGCAAAATCTTGCTGAGATTCCTGCATCTATCAGTACAGTCACCGCGGAACGTATCGCTGACCAACATGCAAAAACCCTGACGGATGTTGTTAAAAATGATGCAGCAATCGGTGATGGCTATGCACCCATTGGTTATTATCCAAACTTTATTATGCGTGGCTTTAACCTAAATTTAGGGTCAAGTTATTTGCTCAATGGCAATTTGTTGCGTGGTGAGCAAAATGTGGCGCTTGAGAACAAAGCACAAGTTGAAATTCTAAAGGGTATAAGTGCAATCCAAAGTGGGATGTCAACACCGGGTGGTGTCATCAATTATGTCACTAAACGTCCAGAAGACATTCATGCTATTACCGTTGAAGTAGATAGTCATGGTGGCAATCGTGTCGCAACTGACTTGGGTGGCTGGTTGGGAGAAGAGCAGCAGTTTGGTTATCGACTGAATCTGGCCAAAGAAGAAATTCATCCTTATGTTGAGCATGCAGATGGGCAGCGTTTATTTGGCGCTTTGGCATTAGACTGGAAGATTTCAGATCGCTCAAAATTAGAATTTGACATTGAATCACAGCGTCAACGTCAGCGCTCAGTCGCAGGTTATCAGTTACTGGATGGTACAACCGTACCGACTGACGTCAAATGGGATCGTTTACTTGGCTATCAAAGCTGGAGTAAACCAGTGACCAATGAAAGTCTAAATGCCAGCTTAAAATATATTTACCAAGTCAATGACAACTGGACCACAAATCTGTCTGCTGCACAAAGCCGTGTCGTGATTGATGATTATTCAGCATTTCCGTGGGGTTGTTATAGCAGTACTTGCCAAATGACAGGTTTAGGTAATACTTTTGATCAAAATGGTAACTATGATATTTACGATTTCCGTAATCCAGACGACAGCTTCTTAACCAATCAATTTAAAGCAGGATTAAACGGCAAGTTTAGTACAGGGGCTTGGCAACATAAGCTAAGTTTAGAACTGTCACATACAGGGAAACGGCATACACAATATAATGCAATCAATGAATTGGTCGGTACAGGAAATATTTATAATGATCCTATAACGTATGCGCCTACTGATAAAACTTTAGGTAAACATTATAAATCATTAGACAGTCAACAAACCGCATTGAACTTACTTGACCAGATTGACTTTAACGCTGAATGGTCAGTTTTGTTGGGTGGCAAATTGATGCACTTAAATGAAAATGCCTATGATGAAGATGCAAACAACATCCGAGAGACGAATTTCAATCGTTTCTTACCGCAGTTTGCGTTGATGTATCAACCTTGGGAACAGACTCATCTCTATGCTTCTTATGCCAAAGGTTTAAGTGATGGCGGACAAGCCCCTTGGTTTGCTACTGGTATTCCTGATCAAGGTATTGAAGGTAATGCTTTTAAAACGTTAGCACCGATAAATTCAACTCAGTATGAATTGGGGATTAAGCAGCAGTGGCAAACATTACTGTTTACCGCGGCATTGTTCGATTTAACCCAAGACAATCAATACACCAACGCAGACAAATACTTTGTCACGGATGGTAAGCAACATAACCTTGGTTTGGAATTGGGCTTACAAGGACGCTTCGGGCAAAATCTAGATATGACTTCTTCTTTAGCTTTAATTCGTTCACGTTTAAAAGAAATACAAGTGGCAGATTATCAAGGTCATCAAACTCAGAATGTACCGAGTGTCCGTTTTGCTAATCATCTGTCGTATCGAGTACCACAAGTAGATGGCTTACGTTTATTGGCTGGCATGCAGTACAGCAGCAGTAAGTATGCCAATAAAACGGGTACAGTAAAAGTATCAGGCTATAGCGTGTTTGATGTAGGTACAGCTTATAACTTCCGTGCTTACGGTTATGACAATACGCTTCGATTTAATGTTGATAACGTGTTTAATAAAAAATACTGGCGCGATGCGGCGAGTTTCTTAGGCGATGACTATTTATTTCTTGGCGCACCACGTACTGCACAACTCTCGTGGACTGTGGGTTTTTAAAGCAACTTGCTGAGCCTATTGGTAATTTAAATTGAGATGTAGACTAAGTTAATATTTGACGGTTAGATAATTTAATTAACGAACCGTCAATAGCATCTCATTTTTTATTAGCGTAGAAGTTACCCATGTTGTTATAATAGAGGGGCAGTTTTATTAAGGAACTTTGTGATGCTGAATGTGAATGAAATTCCACATAAAGGGTTGAAAAGATATATAGCGAAACTTGCACGTCAAAACCATATAAGCTATATCAATACTGGAAGTAGTCTATTGGCTCAAACGATTACTCGTTTAGCTGATGATGATGTTAAACCAGACGAAACTGAAAAATTAGTGATTGCTTTACGTCGAGCAAATGTGATCGATGGTTCACAAATGTTGATTTTGCTTGGCCGTTATTTTGATGAAACTCAACATGTTTGATCCCTTTAATGATTTTGAGACAAATGGTTATTTACGCAATTTCAGAAAAGATAAAAATTTAGAAATTGTATTTTAAAAATCAAAATCTAAAAAGTGATCTCAATAAGAAAAAAAAGTGTTGTATAGACAAGGTTCTTAAATATTTTATTTAAATTTCAAATAAATTTATACAACTAACGTGATATTTAAAATATTCTTCAAGAAATAAAATACTAATTTAGTTATATCAATACATTAGCTTTCATTCATAAGTCATTTTTAAAACTATAAATCAACATAAAATTTCCCTCATCCTAGCCTTTTCCCGTGGGGAGAAGGAACTTTCAATACCAATATGATTCACGCTACATGATCACTTTTTCATTTATGAAAGAGATTTATTTAAATTAATATCAAAAAAATAGATAGTATAAAACTAAAAATATAAATTGGATTTATTCTAAAAAATAACCAATCATAGAATTCTAAGTAATTTAGTAAGGAATGCTAAAATGGACAAAAAAATTAGAGTTGCTGTGATTGGTGGCGGTATTGCGGGCTTAGCACTCACCACTCAATTGGTCAAAAATAAACATTTAGATGTACATCTCTTTGAATCCGCATCGCAGTTTTCCGAGATCGGTGCAGGGATTTCGTTTGGTGCCAATGCAGTTAAAGCCATTCAATTATTAGGTCTAAGCCAAGAGTATGAATCTATTGCAGATCAGGTAAAAGCACCTTATACCGATATTTGGTTTCAATGGCGTAATGGTTATACCGATGAGTATCTATCCGCATCGATTGCGCCACAAGTTGGACAATCTTCGGTACATCGTGCAGATTTTCTTGATAGCTTAATTCCGTTGGTGCCTTTAACAAATGTACATTTTAATAAACGTGTACAAGAAATTGAGGCAGATGAAGAACAAGCGACAATTCACTTTATCGATGGTCAACATATTACATTTGATTATGTGATTGGTTGTGATGGGATCCGTTCAGTCGTCCGAAACCATGTGCTTGACTCTAATCAATTAGCGCGTGTTGAACCTCAGTTTTCAGGGACGTGGGCATATCGTGGAATTATTAAATTTCAAGATTTTAAGCAAGCCATTGCAAAACTGGGAAATGATGCCGAAATTGCCGATGTACCGCAAATGCTTTTAGGGAAAGATAAACATATCTTAACTTTCCCAATCCGTCAGGGTGAAGAAATTAATATTGTGGCATTTAAGTCAGATCGCACTCAAACTGTATTAGCAGAGAATACACCATGGACATCACCTGTTTCAAAACAAGCCATGCTGGCTGATTTTGCAGACTGGAGCGAGAGTTGTAAGGCATTATTGGATCTGATCGACTCACCAACAATTTGGGCATTACATGAAATTCAACCTTTAGAAAGCTATAAAAACAAAAGCAATAATGTGATTTTGATTGGCGATGCTGCTCATGCCATGTTACCGCATCAAGGTGCTGGTGCCGGACAAGGTTTAGAGGATGCTTTGATTTTAGCTAAGTTATTAGAAAACCCTGAGCTGACATCTGAATCTATCAAAGCTGTATCAGAAATCTATGAGCAAGTTCGATTAGCGCGTGCCGTAAAAGTTCAAAATACCTCGCGTGAATCAGGTGAAATCTATGAGCTATATTCATCGAAATATCCTGATTTTGAATCAATAGGCCAACATTTGGCACAGCGTTTTGACTGGTTGTGGCAGCATTCGCTTGAAGATGATATTCAGACAGCTAAAGCAGCATTAGCAAAACAACTACAGCACACTGAAATGACGACTTAAACAACAAAGATTACAAACAGGACAATATGACCAGGGAGGTCTATTATGCAATTCATAAATGCAAATGAAATTATTGATCATGCTAAATTAAAAGCCATTCATTGGCGGGTGATTTTACTCAGCGCATTGATCATTATCTTTGATGGTTATGATCTAGTGATTTACGGTGTTGCTTTACCCAAGTTGATGGCAGAATGGAAAATTGACAGTATTACGGCTGGATTTTTGGGCAGTGTCGCCTTATTTGGGATGATGTTTGGTGCGATTATTTTCGGTAGCCTGAGTGATAAATTAGAAAGCTATGGATTCAGCCGCAAAAAATTAATTATTTTATGTATCTGTTTATTCAGTGGTTTTACTTTACTTTGTGGTTATGCCAATAATCCACAAAGTTTTGGAATCTTTCGGTTTTTGGCTGGTTTGGGTTTAGGCGGAGTCATGCCAAATGTAATCGCCTTGATGACTGAATATGCACCTAAAAAACTACGTTCAACCTTGGTTTCCTTAATGTTTAGTGGCTATGCAGTCGGCGGGATGTGTTCAGCTTTATTAGGAATGTGGTTAGTCCCACAATTTGGTTGGAAAATCATGTTTATTCTAGGAGGTACACCACTTTTACTCATTCCCATAATCTGGAAGCTGTTACCCGAATCGATTGATTATTTGGTGCGCCGTGATAAAACTGATCAAGCCATTGAGATCCTTAAACAAATTGACGGAAATATTACCTATACGTCTCAGACTCAAATTGGTCTTCATCAAGACAATCAATCTACCTCTAAAACCCCGATCAAGGATTTATTTGCAGAAAATCGTGGGATGGTAACACTCTTATTCTGGGGCAGTGTATTTATGGCGCTTGTATTGGTCTATGCTTTAGGCAATTGGTTACCTAAATTAATGGTAGAAGCCGGCTATGATTTATCGACCAGTCTGGTTTTTCTATTGGCTTTAAATATTGGGGGAATGCTTGGTGCAATTTGTGGTGGCTACTTAGCGGATCGTTTTAATCTGGCAAAGGTATTATGCTCACTGTTTTTAAGTGGTGCGATCGCATTAATTTTACTGAGTTATAATTTACCAACGATCATTCTTTATTTTTGTATTGCTGTTGCAGGTGCTGCATCAATTGGTGGGCAAATCTTATTATTGGCGTATATGTCTCAATTTTATTCATCCAATATTCGTGCAACAGGCTTAGGAATGGCTTTAGGTGTGGGGCGCTTAGGTGCAATTTTAGGGCCAATCTTATGTGGTTGGTTGCTAAGCTTAAGTCTGCCCATTAATTATAATTTTATCGCATTATCAATCCCCTGTATTATTGCAGTAATGAGCGTTTCAATGATTCACTTACGCTTGAAAAAAACAAAATTGGCGGTGAAAGCGCTACAAATCTAAAAGTAGAGCAGGGAGGTCTACCTCCCTCATTCAATAGAGATATTACAATTGATTGATCTAAGTCTTATTAAAGTTTTTATTATCGTTTTTGAAACTAAAAATATTAGTCATGCGGCTGAGCGTCTTAATTTAAGCCAACCATCTGTCACCTATAATCTAAATCGCCTACGTAAATTTTTAAATGATCCTTTATTTGAACGAGACAAATTTGGGGTCAAACCGACCAAGTTGGCACAAAGTTTATACCCAAGCTTTAGACAAGCAATTACCGATATTGAAATAGCAATTACAGCGTCTAAATACTTTGACCCAAAAACCTCAACTCGGATATTTCGTTTAGGCTTATCTGATTTGGGTGAAATATGTTTACTACCTTCCTTAATTCAGTACCTTTCTAAAGAAGCACCATTTATTAAGGTGGAAATTGAAGAAATTCAATCGCATAAAGTAGAAGAATGGCTGACTGAAGGTTTTTTAGATGTTGCTGTATTCAATAGTAGTTATACCGTTATGCCTAAAATTGAATCACGTAATTTATTTGAAGAACGCTATATGTGCATTGCGCATAAGTACCATCCACGTATAAGAGACACACTGAGTTTAGAACAATATTTTCAAGAAAATCATGCTGCTATTAAATCTTCAACAGGTCATATTGAAATTGATCAAAGGCTGAAAGAATTGGGCTTAAAAAGAAAAATCATGCTTGAGCTTCCTCATTTTAGTGTTTTACAAGATGTTGTGACCAGTTCTGAATTATTAGTGACTTTGCCTTCAAGGGCAGCAAAAGTATATGCGCGTAATGGTGATGTCAATATTTTTGAATTACCATTTTCAGTTAAACCGTTTAATGTAAGTGCCAATTGGTATAACCATCGAGATGACATAGAAGCCAGAACATGGTTTATCCAAACACTACAAGAACTTTTCCAATCGCTTTAACGCCGTATTTTTATTTGCAATGCGTTAAAAAACAGTGAATAGAGCCATAACTTATCTGAACTGCTCTTTATTTGAATGAGATTTTCAAGTAATCAGCATTAAGAATTAAAAATCTATTTATCTTGTAAAAAATAGAATATCATTCCAATCATAGATAAATCAGTGACTCATTTTTTTAATTTCTTATATAAAGTGAACTGCATGAAATTACAGCTAGATAAATACGATCGTGGGATTTTGGAACTATTACAAAAAGATTGTACCTGGGCGATTGGCGATATCGCAGATCGTATTGGATTAAGTAATACAGCATGTTGGCGACGGATTCATAAAATGGAAGAAGAAGGCATCATTCGCGCCAAAGTTGCTTTACTCGATCGTAAAAAACTAAATATCAATGTGATTGTTATGGTTTTTATTAAAACAGCACAACATAATGCAGAATGGATTGAAAAATTTCACAATCATATCCATACAATCGATGAAGTTATAGAAGTGTATCGAATGGCTGGAGAGACAGATTATTTGCTAAAAGTCGCTGTACCCGATGTGCTTGAGTATGACAAAGTCTATAAAAAAATAATTCAAATTTCTGGCCTTACTGACGTGAGCTCCAGTTTTGCGATGGAGCAAATTAAATATACGACTGAATTACCTTTAAATTTTCTGTGATCATTGATGCTTTTTCATAGAAATAGAAACAAATCTCTTGATTCAGGCGATTAGAAAATATATGGGTGGGCATTCTAAGCTTCTATCCAAGCTGTAACTTAAATGTAAGGAACAGCAAGAAAATTAAACTTTTAAATATTCAACAGCAAAATCATACGCCGTTAATGGTTTAACAAGAGAAAAATACCAATTGATCACTATAACCAGCCATTTTTCCTCGCTATGGCAACAGCTTCTGTACGAGAGTGTGCATCCAGTTTAGAGTGTATACGTCTAAGATGGGCCTTAACCGTTGTTACTGCTAAAAAAATTTTATCTGCAATTTCTTGATTACGTAGTCCTTCAGCGGCATGACTTAAAATTTCTAATTCTCGTTTGCTTAAAGCTTCATAAAATACATTTTTTCTATTTGGAGGTATTTCTTTGATTGTAGAATAATCGACTAGTGAAATTAAAATTTCCAAAATTTTACGAGTATTTGAATCTAGATGAAATGATTCACTATAATTTTCATAAAAAGCATAAATTAATTTATGCATAATAGGACCTTCATCTAAAAAGCTTCTAAGGTACTTTTCATTACCAATATCTAACAATATACTTCTAAAACAATCAAATGCTTGTTTATGATTATTTTCGCTAAAATACAGAGTAGAAAGTATCATTTTTAATTTAATTGCACGCCTTTCATGAAGTAAATTTTTTGTATGTTTAATGAAGTCTTGAATTTTTCCCTCATGCTTTTTCCCGTCACTGTGACTTATATCAATTCGCCATATAAGCATTTGAGGGGTTTCAAGATACTGAGCTGGCATATAAAAATGATCTAGCGTATGCCAAATATCCCAAGCAATGATTTCATTCAAAATGTTCCGTGCAAGATAATAATCTTTATTCAGCCAATGTATTCGCGCTTGTTCAAGGAGAGCACTGGCCTTAACACGCATAAAGTTAAAATCTGCTCCAATATATTCTAGTTCTTTAAGACAACATAGTGCTGCTGTTTTGTCATGATGTAATGAATATTCAATTTTAGCGAATAGCGTATAGGCAGATATTAATGAATCTATATGACCATTTTGACGTGCGTACGGAAGGCAATTTTTGACTAAACTGAATGATTCTTCTAATTGGTTTCTTTCATATAAAATTTCAGCTAAAGGAACTCCAATCATTGCTTGACCACCAGATACATTATTTTGATGATCTCGCCAGCTACAATTATAATTTGTATACAATCGAATATAAGCCTGATTTAAATGCCCGTATTGTAACTCTATACATGCTTCATTGTATTCATAAATAGTTTGTACAAAAGCATTTCTATTATATCGAGAATTGTTGATAACTTTATGAATTATTTTTCGAGCATAATCAATTTTGTTATTTGCGATTAAATAATGGGAATAAATTAAAATAATAAAATTATTCAACAAGCTATCATATGTATTTTGATCATTATAAATTATTTTACAGAGAGCAAAACTTTCCTCGATATGATCAGTCATTGTGAGCAATAAGCAATCTAATATTTTAGTTTCAGTATAAGAGAGCAATTTTTGCTTTTTCATTTTACCGATCACATATTTAGCTTCATCATAACGACGATTTAAAATTAAAGCTAATGAATATGCTGTTTGTAAGTGTTGCAAATTCTCAAAAATATGAGCTGGTATTTGATCCAAACAGCGTAATAAAAACCGTATTCTACCTTTTTCTAGCAATGTTTGGCTATGTAGAGTCAAAATTTCGATGCACTTGCCAAACGCTTTTGCAAGTAAATAGTGCTCAATTGCTTCAATAGGTTGGTTTAAATAAAGTAGACGTTCTGCAGCACGTAAATGTAGTGACTTAAATTTTATAGGGTATAAACGTTGAAACTGATTACGTAAATAACTTAAAAATAAACCATGGAAACGATACTTTTCATGTTGTTGATCCATAGGGATAAGAAAAAGGTTTTTTTGCTCTAATTGTTTAAGTAAATAAGCGCTATTAGTTATTTTAAGCAACCAATCACAATCAGCCACAGAAAATTGCGAGTAGACACTACAATTCAATAAAAAATCCTGAAGATTATTGGGTAATTGATTTAAAATTTCTTCGCTTAAAAAATGATTCAATTCACTATGATGAATTGAAAACTTCTGAATCTGCGTACGTAGAGAATGTCTCGAAGTTAAAGTTAAACCGAATTGGTGAATAGCAATAATCCAACCTTCTGTTTTTTTGAGTAATAAGTTAATTTCACTTGGATGAAGCTGAAATCCATAATTGTTTAGGACGAGCTTATTTATCTCATCAGCACTAAAACTGAGTGCTTCTTGAGTAATTTCTAGTATTTGACAATGAATACGTAATGAGGCAATTTTTAAAGGCAATAACTGGCGGGAGCTGATGATAATTTGGCTATGTAAGGGTAAATAATCGATGATCTGCTGTAAAAAGTTGAGCGTTGATTCATCATAAATATGTTCTGCTTCATCCAAAAAAATTGAAAAAGGTTCTGAATACTGAGTAATATTTTCAAGAAAATTACTATTAAAAGCTTGATTAGTCGTTTTAAACCAAATATATGATAAATGTTGAATAAAATGATTGAAGTCATTGTCTGCATTATCAAGCGTCATCCAAATGACTTTACGATATTTCTTTTGATGAATATAAATTTGGCTTAAAAATGCAGTTTTACCAAATCCAGCAGGCGCCATCACAGAAATCAATTTAACCTTGGTATTTTTGTTTAAGTGATTAAATAAGTGAGTCCGTTTAATCTGCGGTTTTATTGATATTGGTGGAATGAGCTTTGTCATTAAAATATTGTTATTTAACCTTGTATTTGAAAAAAGATTGTCCATTTTCTCACTCCTTGAAAAAATAAATCTTTAGAACACTTACAGTGAGGCAAAGATCAGTCATTACAGATTGATTGCCTCAAAATGAGTTTTAGAATATTTCCTCAAAATCTTCTTTAGTAGCACCACAATCTGGACACATCCAATCATCTGAAAATTGATCCAGAGATGTTCCTGGTGCTATCCCGTCTTCAGGAATTCCAACTTTTTCGTCATAAATAAATGAACAATATCGACATTGCCATTTTTTCATCTTATGTACTCACATCATTTGTCGTTTTTGACTGATCATTTTTTATTGGTGCAAGACCAAAAGTTTTTATGATCAACGGGTCATTTGCTACATGATGGTCATATTTTAATTCCCACAGTTTCAACATACGGTAGAAGGGTGCAGTAGGATAAAGATGATGCATTAAGTGATAATTTTGGTACGCAAGTAGTGGTGTAAGTAACCATTCAACACCTGGGCGCACATTAGTTGCCCGATACTCATTTTCTTTCGCTGTACTTTGAAATGGTTCATGTGGTAAGAATACAAATGCAGAAACAAATAGGAATGAACTAATTCTTGTTGGTAAAATCCATAGCATAAGCGCTTCAAGACCATATCCAAAATAAATTAGAGCTGCTAATACAGCAATGATTGCAGAGAAATGAATGACTAAGTGGGGTAGTAAACGTTTACGCATTGCCTGACTAGCACGTAAAAAGAAATATTTTGAATAATAATAGTCAAAATTGCTCCAACGGAATGGAAAAAAATATCCATCTTATGTCCAAAATAATCTGGGTCATTTTCTTTTTCATTGGTACAGCGATGATGCTGCATATGGATGAAACGTGCTAGATTGAATGGCGCAATCGGACCAAAGAAAATCATACCAATATGACCTGGAATTTCATTGATCCATTTTATTTGCGAAAATGCACCATGAGATGCATCATGTATAGGGCTAAATAAAAAATAGATTGTAAATCCATTAATGATCATACCTACCCATAGTGGAATCATCCCAAGGATTACACAGTAATCAACAATTGCCAGAATGGCTAGACAGATAATAAACAAGAATAAAGTTGGTAAAGCTATTAAAGGGGCTTTAGTTAACTCGCGTAATGCGTGATCGAATGGCTTAGACTTACTCATCGTTCTCATTGTCATTTCCTTGGTTTTCACCCTGATGTAATTTGGTATCTTCATCAAGATGACAAAAAAATGGAGAAAATAAACCTGAGAAAAAGGTTGGTTTTTGTCATTACGTTTTTTTGATTCGTTATTTCTATTTGGCTAATGGCTAAATCTTAAGGCAGGTAAAACTATAAATTAGTTCTTTGTGATGAATAAATCAGAGCCACCTTTTGTTAGCTTGCCTTTTGTTTGTTTTTAATCCAGTTATTAAAAAACAATAAATTTTCTGAAACTCATATGAGTTTAGCTTCTGGCTTGGAAATAAGGCCATAAATAAAAGGATACGTTTATGAATAAAATTTTAATTTTAGCAGCAAGTGCTTTTCTAGCTTCTGCTTCTTGGGCAAATGATTCGATTCAAGGCACAAAGTGGAAGACCATTGATGATAAAACTGGCAAACCCAAATTTCTGATAGAAATTAAAAAAGTAAAAGACAATGTCTATAATGGCAGTATTGTAGATGTCTTTGATGTAGAGAACAAATTAACTTGTAAAAGTTGTAACGGTAGGTTAATGGGAAAACGCCTACAGGGTACAACCGTCATTAATAGTTTAAAATTAGTAGAAAGTGGAAAATTTAAAGATGGAAAAATTTTAGATCCTGATTCTGGTCGTATTTATAGCTTGGAAGGAGAATTAGTTGAAAATGGGAAAAAACTAAAGCTTCGAGGCTATTTAGGAATTTCAGCATTGGGGCGAAGTCAAACTTGGCTAAGGGTTAATTAAATAAAAACTCTCCCATCCCGATTCTGGGTGTTGCAAATTTAGTTCAATACCTAGAATTAAACTTTCTCAATAATCGTAATTTGAATGCAATCTTTTTTGTCATATTGAATTTGCATCCCATATCTCGCCTGAGTCGTTATTAATGCATGGCATAGCGTCGTCATCATACGTGTACTTATAGATCCACATGATTCACCAAGGGCTAGTGTCCCACCATGAATATTTAATCTGTCTGGGTCAGCCCCAAGAACACTCAACCAAGCGAGTGGAAGGGGGGTAAAAACCTCATTCATTTCATAGAGATCAATTTGATGAATGGTCAATCCTGTTTTTTCTAATGCATTTTGTGTGGCAAAAAATATATTTGCATCAATGTCATTGTGGTTGAACTGCAAGCTATTCATATACAAAATTCGTGCAATTGGCGGTGTTTTCAATAATTTTAGACCTCGATCATTAACAAGAATTAATCCTGATGCACCATATGCATTAGAACTGATATGTTTAGATGTCATCGGGATATCAGGTAAAATAGTCGGAGATTTAGTAAAAAAAGACCAAGACATATATTCAATTATAGATTCATCTTGAATACGCATATGGGGTGCATAGGAATTTTTAAAGTTGTGTAGCATTGGAATAATTTCAGCTTCGAATTTATTTTCTTGCCAAGCATTGAGTGCCTTAAAGTGACTATTAAAGCTATAATAATCAAGCAAATCTCGATTTAAGCGATATTTTTTTAATAACTCCATAGCATAGCTTAGTTGCTTTACTGAAAGCATATGCGCATTTTGATCTAAAGCGGTATCCTTTAAATAAAATGTAGATTTATTTGCATGGTTGGGTATCCACATCTGCTGATCACAACTGAGATGATTTTCGACTCCTGATGCAATAACAATATCGTGTGTTTCAGACATTACAATCTGTGCTGCATAGTGTAACGTTTGCTGTGCAGTATTATGTTGATATTCAAGCCTATTTACCAGTTGCTGTGGGGAGAGTATCGAGTGTGCTAAGGCGTCATTTATAATTTTTTTGATATTTGAATTTGGATGATTTACGAAACCTATTAAAACACGCTCAATAAATTTAGGATCACATTTAGTTTTTATAATTAATGAATTAAAAACAAAAGATAATAATTCACTTGGTATAAATGACGAAATTATTCCATGACTTAAGCCATTAACTGTACGCGTTGCAGCAATAATATAGGCTTGTCCCATCTTAATTCCTTAATTGCCAAAGTGGTCGAATATAAAAATTGTATAAACATTTTTTTTAAATACATCGATCATATGGACTAATTATAATAATTAAGATGGCTTCAATTTTAATTAAAATTTAAAAAAACAGATACTTACAATCTATTTAAAGCTCTTCATTTTAGATTAGTCCTTTTTGACGATGTGCATTTTTTTTTAATCATTCATAGTAAAAAATAAGGAAAATTAGCACTTTCATTGAAGTTTTAATGTGAGGCGAATTTATTTAAAAGGAATACGAGAATGAATGCTGAAACTTTGCACTTTTCAGAGTCTGATAAAAATGCTTCAAATGATGAATTAATCCGTGTCTTTAGATTACAACAACCTGCTGCTTTAAGATTACGTCATTCAACTGTTGGTCAAAGAATTGCAAAATTAAAAAAATTGCGTAAAAGCATAGAAAATAATAAAGCCGAAATTATTGTTGCTGGTGCTGCTGATTTTAATAAACCAGCCATGGAGTTAGAGATTACTGAAATTTTATCGGTAATCATGGAGCTTGAGCATACTTGTAAGTATTTAAAAGCATGGCTCAAACCCAAAAAAATTAAAACAACAATGATGATGTTAGGTACATCATCACAAGTACGTTACGAGCCTAGAGGTTGCTGTCTAATTATATCTCCTTGGAACTATCCACTGACGCTGACTTTAGGACCTCTTATTCCGGCAATTGCTTCTGGAAATACGGTCATGATTAAGACTTCTGAATTAACACCAAATTTATCTAAAATCATGGTGAAAATAATTCGTGAAGCATTTGATGAAAGCGAAGTTGCTATTTTTGAAGGAGATGGTTCTGTTGCTACAAATTTATTAAATTTACCTTTTGATCATATTTTCTTTACTGGATCACCTGCTATTGGAAAAGTGGTGATGACTGCAGCAGCTAAAAATTTAACCAGTGTAACTTTAGAGCTCGGGGGTAAGTCGCCCACCATTATTGATGAAACTGCTGATTTGGATATGGCAGTGAAAACGCTTGCTTGGGGGAAATTTTTGAATTGCGGTCAAACCTGTGTAGCACCAGACCATTTATATATTGCTGAAAGTATTAAAGATAAATTTATTTCCAAGTTCAATCAACATATTTCAAATATATATGGTGAAGGTGAAAATGTAAAAAATGCTCAGCTGGCACGTATTGTAAATGAGCGCCACACAGCACGTATTGCACATTTACTCGAGGATGCAAAAGAAAAAGGCGCACAACTGCTCTATGGTGGGATTGTTATACAAAAAGAATGTTTTATTTCCCCTACATTACTTACAGATATTCCAGCTGATGCTGCAATCATGCAAGAAGAAATTTTTGGACCAATATTACCCATTATTTCATTTAAAAATATTCAAGAAGTCTTAGATAGAATTAATGCTGCACCAAAGCCATTAGCACTGTACATCTGGAGTAAAGATAAAGTACGTATCGAGCATGTGATCCAGAACACGAGTGCTGGAGGAACTTGCATTAATCATACGATGGTGCATTTTCTTCAAAATAATTTGCCTTTTGGTGGCGTAAATAACTCTGGAATTGGCAATTACCATGCTGAGTGGGGGATTAAAGCTTTTTCACATGAACGTGCAATTTTAACAACGAACATGCTTTTGACTCACATATTCTACCCGCCATATACCAAAACAACACGATGGATTTTAGATTTCCTATTTAAGGTTATATGAAAAAAATCATAGAAAAAGGGATTGAATAATGAAAATTATTGCTGCTGTTTCATACGGTTTAAGTCAGCCATTTAGTATTCAACAACTGGATCTCACTGGGCCAAGTGATGAAGAAGTATTGGTTAAAATTGTTGCTGCTGGAATTTGCCATACAGATCTTGTTGCACATGCAGGAGTTTTTCCTATTATTTCACCAGCAGTACTAGGCCATGAAGGGGCAGGTATAGTCGAGAAAATTGGTAAAAAAGTATCAAAAGTTAAAGTTGGTGATCATGTCGCAGTGAGTTTTTCCTCATGTGGTGAATGTAACAGTTGTAAAAAAAATCAGCCAGCATATTGCTATTCCTTTGCATCTTTAAACTTTGCCGGAACACGAAAAGATGGCCCAATCTTACATGATTCCAAACATAATCCTATTGCTGGCAGTTTTTTGGACAATCATCTTTTGCAAGTCATGCCATAGCTCACCAACGTAATGTCGTTTCAGTACCTAAAAATATCCCATTAGAGTTAATTGGACCATTAGGATGCGGTATACAAACTGGTTTTGGTGCAATTACCCGCTCTTTAGCATGTGAACCTGACTCTTCAGTATTAATTATTGGTGGGGGTACCGTTGGTTTGACCGCAGTAATGGCTGCTGTAATTCAGAAATGTAAACATATTATTTTGATTGAACCTTATGAAGCTAGACGTCGCTTAGCGCTTGAGCTAGGTGCAACAGCTGTGATTAATCCTCACCAACAAGACATTGAAAATGAAGTCCATAAGATATTACCAGCTGGTGTTAATTATGCTTTAGATACTTCAGGCGTAAATATCGTTATGGAGCATGTTTTTAATGTTTTGGCTCCCAAAGCCGTCTATGGATTTGTAGGTGTACCGCAAAAGATTGAACAAAAACTACCTGGAACTGTTATGCAAATGGTACCAGCAGGGATTTGCTTTAAAGGAATTATTGAAGGCGACAGTGATCCAGATCAGTCTATTCCTGAATTAATTCACTATTACGAAAAAGGACAATTACCCATTGATAAATTGATCAGAACTTATCCATTCGAGCAAATCAACGAAGCCATTACAGCCAATCAGCTTGGGGATTGTATCAAGCCTGTTTTATTAATCAGTCAATAACTTAAATATTAATAAAAGGATAAAAAGATGAATGTTGCGAATACAATCCGCTATGCAGGAATATATGCGACAGAAACTCCCGATAGAGCAGCGATTATTATCGCTGAAACTCAACAAACTTTAAGTTATAAGGATTTACATGAATATGCATTAAAATTTGTGAATATTTATGATTCATTTGGCTTGCTATACGGTGATCATGTTGCCTTTTTGACAGAAAATCGAATTGAGTGCCCAGCTTTGCAATGCGGTGCTCACTATGCAGGTTTGTATTACACCTTTATTAATACTCGTTTAAAACTTCCCGAAGTTCTTTATATCGTCGAAGACTGTGATGCAAAAATCATTATTTTGAGCGCTCAATATTGTACTCAAGAATTGGTAGATGCGATTCAACAATTAGAAAAAAAACCAATCATATTCGTTTTAGATGATACAAATGTTTCTGGCATTATCATACTCGAGCCTCTTCTAGAAATGACATCTATACAAGTGAACCGAACACTACTTGAAGGGAATGAAATGTTATATTCGGCGGGCACGACTGGTCAACCGAAGGGTATTAAACCTGAATTAACTAGGTTGCCTGTAGGTACAACAGAAATTATTGCAAACCAAATTGAAAAAGCTTTTGCCGTAACAGATCAGACGATCTATTTGTCACCAGCGCCATATTATCATGCGGCACCAGTTAAATGGTGCAGAGCGATATTAACGCTGGGGGGTACAGTAGTCATAATGGAAAAATTTGAAGCTGAAAAAGCATTAGAAACTATCGAAAAATATAAAATTACCCATAGTCAGTGGGTACCAACCATGTTTCATCGCATTTTGGATTTGCCACCTAGTATTCTTAATCAGTATGACTATTCAAGTTTGAAAGTTGCAATCCACGCAGCCGCTCCATGCTCCATTCCAACCAAGCAGAAAATGATTGAATGGTGGGGACCTATTATCTATGAGTATTACGGTAGTACTGAGCAAATTGGCATGACGATGTCAAATACTCAGGACTGGATTGATCATCCTGGTACTGTGGGCCGAGCAATTTATGGCGTTATCCATATTCTTGATGATGAAGGTGAAGAACTACCAGCAGGAAAAATTGGAAATGTATATTTTTCTAACTCTGCAAAATTTTCATATCATAAAGATCCTACAAAAACTCTAGATGCTTATAACATTAAAGGTTGGGCATGTGTGGGAGATATCGGTTATCTAGATGAAGATAAATTCTTATATTTAACTGATCGTAAAAGTAATATGATTATCTCTGCTGGAGTTAACATCTACCCTCAAGAGACTGAAAATGTCTTGATTCAACACAGAGAAGTTATGGATATTGCAGTGATTGGCATACCACATTCATATTTTGGTGAATCTGTGCATGCGGTGGTGCAATTGTATAATCATCATCATGCAAGTGATGAATTAATAAAAGAACTGGATCGCTTTTGCCGAAGCCATATTTCTACCATCAAATGTCCACGCAGTTATGAATTTCGTCAGGACTTACCTCGAGAACCCAATGGGAAATTGCTGAAGCGTTTAATTACGTGATGAATATTATTTAAAACTAAGTCAATGATCTGAGGGTGGTACTTAGATGAGTCAGAAATGTATCATTGTTGGGATGAGTCATGCAGGCATCCATCTTGCTACATCATTAAGACAGTATGGGTGGCAAGGTGAAATATTGATGATTGGCAATGAAGATATATTACCCTATCATCGTCCACCACTTTCAAAGACATTCCTAAAAAAACAATCAGATACAACTTTGATTTATCCAGAATCAAATTTTGAAAAATATCAGATTCAATTTCGATTATCTACATCAGTAGACTTTATTCAAATTCATAATAAAAGCATTGAATTGGATTCTGGTGAAGTAATAAATTATGACAAATTAGCGCTATGTACAGGTGGGAGAGCTCGAAAACTCAATATTCGCGGCTCTAAGTTAGAAGGTGTACATTATCTGAGAGATATTCGTGATGCTCAAAAACTACGAGAGCATCTTAAATATGTTAAAAAAGTCGTCATTATTGGTGCTGGATTTATCGGTTTAGAAATTGCAGCAGTACTCGTAGAACAAGGCATTGAAGTAACAGTTGTTGAAGCAAATTCAAGAATTTTGTCAAGAAATCTTGACGAAGCTATGTCGAATTACTTTATGCAACTCCATGCTGAACATGGCGTTGAAATAAAAACGAATATTGGGATTAGGGAAATCCAAGGGCAGCACCATGTAGAAAGTGTGTTATGCGATGATGGCTCTAAATTCGATGCAGATGCTGTAATCATCGGCATCGGTGTGATACCGAATGTAGAATTAGCATTAACTGCAGAACTAGAAATTGAAAATGGAATTGTCGTAGATAAATTTGCATGTACGTCCAACATAGATATCGTTGCAGCTGGTGATTGTACTTTCTTTCCTAGCAACCATTTACAACGATCAGTTCGATTGGAATGCTTAGCAAATGCAGTTGATCAAGCCAAGACGGCAGCAGCTACACTCAGTGGAAACTCAATTCCGCATAGTGCATTACCATGGTTTTGGTCTGAACAATATGACAAACGTTTACAAGTAGCTGGTGTAATAGATCACTATGAACAAGTCATTATTAGGCAGAGTTTCGCAAATGGTGGATTTTCAAGATTATACTTTCAAGGTAATCTGCTAAAAATGGCAGTCTGCGTAAATTCAGCAAAAGATTTTATTGCAGCAAAACAACTGATTGTACAAAAAACTGCGCTTGATTTAAACGTAGTTCAAACGCAGTCTGATTTAAAAAAATGTGTGCTTAAAAAATAAGCATAAATTCATTGTCATTCAAAAAATATACCCTACAATAAAGATATCGGAAGAAATTATCATTATTAGAATAGCTATAGAGAATTTTTAAATAATGATAAATTATTTATGGAAGAAAGATAATGCTTTCAGCAAGCCAAGGAAGGCACAATAAGAATGAAAATATTTATATTCATTCCTGTTTTTATAAAGTTCGGCAGTCTATAGAGAATATCCAGCTTAATTTCTTATTTGCACCAGGCGGTTATGGTAAAACATCAGTTTTGACATATTGTTTCGAATATTTCGAGAAACTAAGTAATGGTATTTGCTGTATTTGGCTAGATGAGACAAATTTTGACCCAAAGCAAAGCGGTTCCTTGTTGGTTGCTTTAAGTCTTATTTTTAGTCATCAAGTGGATGAAGATTCAACGATTGAAAAAATTTTACAAAGATATACTTCAGGTCAATGTTATATTTTTATTGATGATTACGAAAAAATAGAATGCGCTCGCTTTAATAATGAAATTGATACTTTATTAGATATAAAAAAAGTTAATTATCATGTGATCATTGCATCACGTATATTTCCAAAATTTAGAATATCCTATTTAGAGCTCAATCAGAAAATTAAAATATTCAATTCATCAAGTTTAAGTTTTAATAGCTTCGAAGTTTTCGAATATTTAGATACTAACATTTCAAATAGTCAACTCGAATTTGTTTTTAATAAAACACAAGGATGGCCATATGCCATATCTATTTGCAAGAATTTATTAAAT
Organism: Acinetobacter sp. GW821-FHT01E09; assembly: GCF_059422385.1. Taxonomy (NCBI): domain Bacteria; kingdom Pseudomonadati; phylum Pseudomonadota; class Gammaproteobacteria; order Moraxellales; family Moraxellaceae; genus Acinetobacter; species Acinetobacter sp. GW821-FHT01E09. The sequence continues at coordinate 2,285,339 of NZ_JBWKWU010000001.1, read as the reverse complement.
AATAAACAAAATGCAAGAAAGCTATTTGAGCTTTCAGGTGAGGATTATGTATTTTCACAGTTCTTTACAGAACAGATTTTAGATAATTTGGATTCTGATATGCAAGAATTTCTGATTGGTTTGTCTACTCTTGAAACGGCTAATACTGAACTTTGCAACTATGCATTAAAGTATACTGATAGTAAATCTAGATTAAAACAGTTGTATCATAGTGGAGCATTTGTCGAAAATATCGATCGAAATAATAGAGAATTTAAAGTCCATCCACTCTTACGTGAATTTCTACTAAGCCAGCAAGTTATTAATAAATCAAAGAAAATACTTATCCGAGCATCAATATGGTCAATTAGAAATCAATATTATAAAAAATCTGCTTATTATGCAAAATTAAGTCAAGACCATCATATTCAAAACCTAGTGATTGATAAAACCAGTGAAATTTTAGTTAAGAACTTAGGTGAATTACCTACAGTGATTAATTGGGTCAAGGAGTTAAAAGATGAGAAATATTTTAATTGGAATAAAATAATTTACTGGCTGGCATGGTCGCTCGCATTTTCATATCAATGGGAGGAGTCAAAACAAAGAGTAAATGATCTCAGACTAGCTTTACAAAATGATCAGTATCTAAATGAAATGGATTTTCAGTTTTATTCTGCTAAATTAGATTCGATTGAAATTGTCTTATTAACATTTCAGGATAAGCGCCAAATAAGTTTAGAAAAATCAAAAATTTGGTTTAAAAAAAATAAAAATACCGATAATTTTGATAAGGCAGTTGTATCTTGTGCAAGTTACTTAAGTTACAGATTGAATGTTGAGTATGAATTAGCTCAAAAATCAATCAACTATGCACTACAAGTGATTAGAGATACAGGCAGTATATATGGTGAAATTTGGGTTAATCTACTTTACGGCTTATTTCTTCTTGATTGTGGTCTATATAATCGTGCACAAAAAGTTTTAGAAAGGCAATTTTATAAAACAATTGAAGAAATAGGTGAAGATGCTTCTATTTTACCTACAATTTCACAATTATTATCAGCGATTTACTATGAAGTCAATCAAATTTCAAAAGCTCAAGAATATGTTGAAATTGGATATAAAAATATTAAAAATCATGGTTTAGTTGAAACAGCATTTGCTGGAATCTCGACTTCTTATAAACTTCAAAAAAGTTGGGCTGACACACAAAATTTAAGGGAGAACCTTCAAGGTATTATCTCAATTTATCCGAAACGACTGCATATATTACTCCAGTACCAGCAAGTTGAATTGTATTTGCTTTCAAATAAGACTGAAAAAGACTTTAGTTGTTTAAATAGCATAGATATTAGGGTGGAGGATAGTACTGATCAGTGCGCAGAAGTTAAAATTTATCATAAGTATATCAATATATTAATGCAACTGAATGAAAATAACTTCAACTTAGTGTCTAAACTTCTCGATGAGTTTCTTTATGATAATCAATTGCAAAAAAACCAATTTTTGTTCAGTAAAATTTTAATTTTAAAATCATTTATTGCCTTAAAATATGAAAAAAATAACAAAGAAGCATTGGAACGGATTAAACATGCTTTATTTTTGGCTGCTGAAAATGGATATTTTAGAGTATTTATTGATTTTGAAAAATTTTCTATAGCTTCACTTCAATTAATTAAGAGTTCAATATCTACTTTAGATGAAAATTATAAAAATTTTCTCAATGAATTAAGCAACCACCTTTGCTTAGATGATGAAAGTGATCAGATTAAATTTAATAGAGCAGCTTTCTCAAAAAGAGAATTAGAATTACTGCGCATGTTAGAGTCAGGTTTAAAATATCAACAAATAGCAGATGAGCTTTTCATTTCACTTTCAACTGTAAAATGGCATATTAATAATATTTATATAAAATTAGGTGTAAAAAATAGAACCGGGGCATTAGTTATTGCTAGGAAATATGCATTAATTTAAAGAATAATCTCTCTTTTTTGAGCAACAACAAAAATATTGGCTTTATATCATCATTAAAAATTTCTAATAAATTAGTTCTTTTTGACGATACAAATTAATTCAATTTTGTCGTCAAATATTCATTCAAAGTACTAAAATCTATTGGATGGATCCATGAAATTAAAAAATTATATATATACTTTAGCTATATGTGCTGTATCTGTACAAACTGTTTATGCCAGTTCCTATTTTAAACCAAGTGATAAAACAGATTTTAAACGCTATTCGATTTCTATTGGCTGGTTGTATGCAAAACCCTTAGGTGATGCAAACAATATAAATAATACTACCGCGATCCCAGCAGGCAGTACTTATAGCGTAGGTGAAGTCTCAACCCAGAATATTCTGGGCGCAATTGATCAGTCAACAACTCAAGGGCAACAAGCACATACGGTAATTACCAGTATACAAGGCCTAGGCATATCAAGCCTTTCAGCCGATTTAAGTGGTACTGCTACTCTAAATCAACCTTCTAATTGGACTAGCCCTAATACAGGCCTAGAAGTTGAAAACATTAATACCATGGGTATCATGTTTAATTATTATTTAAATGATAATATTTCGTTAGAGCTTAAAGCGGGTATACCACCTAAGGTTAAGGCAAAAGGAATTGGTCAGGTATATGCTCCAGTTATTGGTCAGGTAAATCTACCACCCACATCAACAGCACTTATTGGTACAGATAGTATCCCCATTTCACAACAACTCTATATAACGGATCTTACCCAGTCCAAATATGCAATCGATACTAGAGTTTGGATGCCCGCAATTGAAGCCCATTATCAGTTTGGTGTAAGCGGTACTAATAAATTCCGTCCGTATGTTGGTGTTGGCATACTATATGCCTATTTAGAAAATGTAAAAATCAATTCAGGTATTGAAAATGACCTCATTCTTGCTGGTCATCGGGTGCAGAATATTCTCACAGGTAATGCGGGAAATAGCCTTGCTGGCATAAGTTCAGATGCCAAACCTATTCTTAAAGTCAGCACCAGAAATACTTTTGCGCCAATATTTAGTGTCGGATTTAATTATGACTTTAACTCGAATTGGTTTGCTGTAGCTTCATTATCTTATTCGAAAATGGATATTGACGCGAAAATTGATGTAAATAACCAAAATAACAATCAAAACCTGATTTCAGGAAAAGTTAAAATTGATGTTGATCCATTGATTAGTTACATGGGTATTGGCTATCGCTTTTAACAACAGAACATTTATAGGTATTAAAGGAAAACTGTTCAATTATTACCTTTATCGGGTGCATGTAATCTATGAAAAGAAGTGTCAAAAGTAATCATTGTGGAGGTGTACCCATATGGCACTTTTTGTTTTATTTATATAATTTTTCTTAATGATAGTATGGAATATTCATATGGATATGCTAATCAGAAATTCTGAAAAAATGTTTAGTGATATTTTTTTACCTGAAGAAATCAAAGAAATTCGGAATGAAGCGCGAAATTTTGCTGAGAAGTATATTAAACCAAAAGCACATTTATTAAATAATACTGTAGAAAGTAAATCCAGTTTTCCAAGAGAAGTTTTTGATCTCATGACCGAGCATGGTTTATACCAAATTCCTTTTGCACAAGATGTAGGTGGACGTGGTTTAAAATATCCAACTTTAGCAACTTTAACTGTTATGGAAGAACTAGCTTATTATTCAGCTGGCGCTACTTCTGCATTATTTGATGGTCAAGCGCTGTTGGTCGGCAATACGTTGGATAAAGCAAGTTCATATTTGCGAGAAAAGTATTTAAGTAAATTGGTAAAAGGTACCTTTGTTGGAGCATTCGCAACAAGTGAGCCATTAACAAGTACAGATTTAAGTGTTCGATCTATGCAGAGCTATGCGCAAAAAGTAGAAGGAGGCTGGATTGTTAATGCACATAAGCGCTGGATTACCAACTCAGTAGTTGCAGAGTATATTTTGATGTTATGCGCTACAGATCACGGTTTGACCATGTTTTTCATTGATATGGATAATAAAAATATTCATGTTGGTGATCCAGATATAAAAATGTGCAATAAGGCACAGCTTACAGCAGACGTACACATCAACGATGTTTTTATTTTAGATAGCTATGTTGTTGGTGAAGTTGGAAAAGGACTCAATGTTGCTTTAGCTGCTTTGACTCTTGGAAGAATGGGTATTGGTGCGATAGGCGTAGGCATGGCTCAATCAGCGCTTGATTATGCTATTCATTACAGCAAAAACAGAAAGGTTTTTGGTCAAGCGTTAGCTCGTTTTCAACATTGGCAATATACTTTTTCTGATCATGCTCTCAATATTGAAAATGCCAGAAATTTATATATTAAAGCTGCTTACCGTTATGATATTGAAGGTAACGCAGAAATTGAAGCAGCAATGTCTAAAATTGCAGGCAGTCAATTAGCAGTAGAGGTCTCCCGAGATGCAATTCAAGTTTGTGGTGCATATGGCTTTGTCCAACAGCTTAAAGAAACAGGGGAATATTACCCACTGGAATCTATCTATAGAGATGCCAAAATTGGAGAAATCTATGAAGGCGCCAATGAAATTCAACGTTGGGTGATTGCACGGAATTTGTTTGGTAGAGCATTTTCTGGTTAATATTATTTAGTTTTCTCAAATATAGAACCAAGATTTTTGTCAATTTATGAATAACTTATACATTATTTATCCAACAATTTTAGGGTAATAATCTCTTGCATCATTTTATTGGTCTCTAGGTAGACACACTGTATATCAGCGTTAGATAGATAGATTTTTTGATTATCAAAAAAAAAGAATTGCTCAAGTAGTTCTTAAAAACATTTTCACTTTTGACGACATTTATGATGATTGTATTTATATACGTTCTAAGCTGTTTATAACAGTGTTGAAAATTTAATATAAAAATAAGGATTTAATTATGTACAAAGACGTTTTAGTCACAGTAGAAAACGCTATAGCGTATATCAAATTAAATCGGCCCAAAAACGGTAATGCCATCACGCTGAATCTTGCTAAAGAATTATTAAAAGCAGCTATTTATTGTGATCAAAATAAATTCATACACTGTGTTGTTCTAACGGCAGAAGGTCGCTTTTTTTGCACAGGAGGTGATTTAGATGAATTTCAAGCTGCTGGTGAAAATATCTCAGAATTTTTAAGCGGACTCGCCGGAATTCTTCATCTCGCGATTTCTCGTTTGATTAGAATGAATAAACCACTTCTAGTTGCTGTAAATGGTACTGCTGCTGGCGCTGGTATGAGTTTATCGCTCATTGGTGACATCGTTATAGCAAAAGATTCAGCTCAATTTTGTCCAGCATATACTGGTATAGGACTCAGTCCTGATGCAGGGCTCACTTGGTATTTACCCAAAATTGTGGGTTTGCGACGAGCTCAGGAAATTTTAATGACAAATAAAAAAATGAGTGCAAATACGGCACTTGAATATGGATTATTAACAATGATTTTTTCAGATGCAGACTTTGATCAACAAGTAAAAGAAAATGTAACTCTGTTAGCAAATCAACCTTTGCCTGCACTCAATAGTATTCGCCAATTACTACTTTCTAGCCATCAAAATAGTTTGGAAACTCATTTAGAGCTTGAAGCACAAGCTATTTCAGCAGTTAGTGTTGATGCCACCGTTAAGGAGGGTGTTACTGCATTTTTAGAAAAACGACGTCCAGATTTTAAAAAAGTTTAAAACACTACAGATCTCTATATAAATGAATTTACGCCTTAATATGTTTGGTAAAGTTGTGATTTTAAGTATTGTCCAAACTCCATGGATGGTCTGACGAATAGCGAGCAATAAATAGTAGAAAAAGTAAATTGCCAATAAAAATCAGATATACAAACTCTCTTTTTTAAGCAAATGCCACTTAAAAGAATTATTCGATAAAACAATAAAGATAGCAACCAGCCATATCATGAGTATTTACCTTATTATCTCAATATGGAAATAAAATTCCTTTTGTGTGCTCAAATGTAGATTGAAATTCTAATTTTTTAGAAAAATAGTGATTTATTTAAAATAAAAATTCTATGCATTTTATCTATCATTGGTTATAGAAATATTTGTTAGAAATCATGCTGGTGCTGCTATGAATCACTTTTGTACACAAGTCATAAATTTGGGAAGAACCCCTCAGCGTTTTGATGGTTTGGTGAATACACCTGTTTACCGAGGCTCAACCATCGTTGTCGATAGTTTTAAAGAATGGGAAGATCATAAGCAAAATGGCGGTGTTTATAAACATTATGGCCGTTTTGGTGCTGCTACAGCAAAGTCTTTTGAAAGTGCAATTAATGCATTAGAAGGTGGGGCAGGATGCATGGTTTTCCCATCCGGACTATCAGCTTGTACGCATGCATTAATGGCATTTGTTGCTGCAGGTGATCATGTTCTGATTGCTGATAATATTTACGGGCCAACACGAAGTTTTGCAGACAGTATGTTGCCCAAACTGGGAATCCATGTTGAATACTTTAACTCATGTGATTTAGATGAGTTAAACAACAAAATTAATCAAAAAACCAGTGTGGTCTTTGTAGAGTCACCAGGTTCAATTACTTTTGAAATTAGCGATATTGCTGCAATCTCAGAAATAAGCCATGCTATGAATGCAAAGGTTTTAGTGGATAACTCTTGGGCAACCCCATTGTTTTTTCAACCTTTAAAACATGGTGCAGATGTTTCAATTCAGGCTGTCACAAAATATATTGGTGGGCATTCTGACATTCTCATGGGGACTGCAACTGCAAATGCGGCATCCATAGAACAATTGAATAAAGTAGTACATTTTTTTGGTGAAACGACAAGTCCAGATGATATTTATCTAGCATCACGTGGATTGCGTAGTTTAGCCGTTCGCTTAAAACAACATGAGGAGAATGGCGTGATACTCGCTCATTATCTAAATGAACATCCAGCAATCGATGTGGTAAATCATCCAGCTTTAGCAATGAATCCATATCACAAATTATGGCAACAGAGCTTCTCTGGTTCTACAGGCTTATTTTCCTTTTACCTCAAACAAAACAATCCGTGTTTTGTTGAGACATTCTTTGATTCTTTAAAGCTTTTCCACATTGGCTTGTCATGGGGTGGATTTGAAAGCCTGATTTTGCCAGTTGGAACACCTTATCGCACTCAAAGTCATTTGCCTAGTCGTGGATATTTGGTGCGCCTACATGCAGGACTTGAACATGTAGACGATTTAAAAGCGGATTTAGATGAGGCTTTGGCTGTTGCGCAGTGTGCGATAGCTTAATTCTTGGAGTTTTACGTTTTCTTAATTCCCATTGCAATCGTTTTGTTAAAGCTGAATATCTAAGGCTTGATTCTATCAAGCATTAATTTAAGTAATGCTTGAAGTCATTTTTTAATTCTTTTGTTGTTGGAATAGCAGGGTATTCAGCATTTAATCTACGCCCATTTCTATTGATGTTCTTTTTTCTATTTGGGTTTATTCTTATAAAAACAAGCTCATCTGGTTCATTTCTATGATTGATTTCACAAATCATAACTGTTCCAAATTTCTCAATAATTGTATGTTTTGGAAAAGTTCTTTTCACTAATTCCTTTAAATTTTGTTGATTGGATTTTTTACTTTTAACAATAAGAATTCCAAGAGCCACAATGATTAAAATAATAACTAGAATTTTCATTTATTTTCCATAAAAAACAGGGAGATTTCTCACCTAAAATATACTCAAATGTTAATCTATATAAATGATTAATCTTATTTTTTAGTATATCTGTTCTATATTTCATTAAATCATTCATTTTTACAAGGTTTTTAAGTTATGAGCAAAAAATTGCACATTAAAGATATAAATTAAGTACTTTTGAGCAAATATATTCACATTTTTCCTTAACAACTAAGTTCATGGGGCTAAAGCAACTATGATGAATAATTTCAAAGAATTAACTTAATAAAATTCTGAATGTTTCATGGATTTACCCTGTAAATTGAGCATCTTCCAATTAAGAAGATACTCAACATAAAAGGTCGATAACCATTTGATATTATTGATTTCAGTTAAGTAGCGGAAACATTCAATAAATATTCAAAATGAAGATAAGAAAGTCTTTATTTCTTTCCCTACGATAGTTGGCTGCTCCCAAGGAGTCCAGTGTCCGCAATTTTCAATTTCAATTACTTTGGGGTTAGGAATAATTTCTTTATATCTTTGCGCCATATGTTCGCCAGAATTAGGATCACTTTTCCCATTGATCAGTAATAGCGGAATCTGACTGTTAACCAAAGCATTGACAAGTCTATCACGGTGCTTAAACCTCTCGAAAATTGAACGGTTTAATTGAACTAGACTCTTTTTCCCATGATTTATATTTAATTGTTGATACCATTGTTCTAAATCTAGATCACTTGGTTGATTCTTTTGGTCAAACATATTTTTCATATTTTTTGAGAAAACACGAAAAGATAAGAACGACGTAATTATATGTCCAACAAAAGACGCCATAAGTTTTTGAATTAGGCGAGGGCGATATGCTTCAGGAAATAAACTACCATTCATAAAAACAGAAGATTGAACTTTAAATGCTAAAAGGTTGTTCTGCAGTCGATCGAGCAATTCCTGAATGATTCCTACCCCTAAATCATGACCGACTAAATGAACTTCCTCTAGCTTTAAATACTCAATCAAGGCAATAGCTTGATCGGCATGATCTTGAACCGAATATACATATTTACTTGGTTTATCAGAGAATCCTAATCCAAGTAAATCGATAGCAAGTACTTGATAGTTCTCAGCTAATGTATCCCAGATTTTTGCCCAGTCATATGAACTTGTAGGATAACCATGAATTAAGAAAATCGTTTGAGCATTCAGTTTAGGTGAAAACTTATAGAAGATTTTATAATCCTTAAAAGGCAGGTAATTTCCTTCTTGTTCCCAGCATTGTAATGTGTGCTTCATTTTTATTCCTTTTTTTGCTAAACTTACACTGTAAGGTAGATTATAAGGTAAATACTTTTATGTCAAATCAAACTGAGAATCACAAAAAAACAAAAGCCAATTTGTCGAAGGATCTAATTATTCAAACCGCTTTATGGATGATAGAAGAGAACGGTATAGATGGCTTCAGTCTGCGTAAGCTCGCTCACAAGCTCAATTGTGAAGCTATGAGTATTTACTATCACATGAAGAATAAAGAACAAATTCTTGATCAAATCGTAGATTTTTTGGTTTCAAAAATTAATTTTAAAAATCAACTAGATGATCCCGAAGAACAATTAATGTATATAGCAAAACAATGGAGAAAATTATCTCAGGAATATCCAAAATTTTTTCCTATCTTAGCTGTTCATCCATTGAATACAGATATTGGATATAACTTTATGAATGGGATTTTGCTCGTTTTCAAGAATGCCAATCTAGCTGTAAAAGATGCGAGTTATTTTTTGAGAATTTTAAATTATTATTTAATAGGGGTAGGAATTGATGAGGCTAAAGGATATCAACTAGCAGGTAAAAACCTAAAATTAGAAAAATATCCTTTATTGGAAGACGCTAAGTCATATTGGACGACAGAAGATCAGGATCAAATTTTTGAGTTAGGTTTAAACATGCTTCTAACTAATATGCTGCATAAAAATAATGAGTGATGATTGTTAATTAACTTTTAGAATTCACGTTGCTGAGCTGTGGCAACAATAGTGTTGTGTAGCCACAGTCTTGGATATCTTATTTAACTTATGTTTATATCAAATCTAGTTCATAATTATAAGGAGAAATATACTTATTAAATTTAATAATTTAAACTGATAATTTTTCAAAAATAGTAACTTAAGATATTGATTAGATATGATTTATGATATTTTTTAGATTCATTGCCAATGATCACAACACACATTAATTACAGGGCAAAACACGTTTTCTGCTAAAAAAACGGCTTTAGCGATAATAGAAGAGTTAGAAAAGTCATAACTTAATGACTCAAAAAAACCTAAAAGTAAAACCAGTTATGGTTTTACTTTTAGGAGAGTTAAATAAAATGATCTGTATTAGCAAAACTAATTTTAAGGGACAATTACAAAATCAGGATTTGCTATTGCAAAAACAGCTTCACGGTCTGCAACTGGCGGATAAATCCATACCGTATTAATTTCTTGCTTAATTTTTTTTGCCTCGTGACGCACAAATTGAACTTTTCGATCCCATCCTTCAGTGTAAAGTGCTCCCCATGGGCCTAAGTCGACACAAGTCACATACTTTGGTTGGCTATACACATGTAATGGCAAATCAACCAATTCTGCCGCGGCATTGTAACCCGCTACGCGGCCTAGGCTCATGGCATGCTGACATGACATCACGTTAAAATTACCTAAATTGTCGGTTGGAACTTTTACAGTATCACCCGTCACAAAAATATTTTTGGCCTCTGGTGCATGTAAATAAGCATCACCTAAAATACGACCTAAATTATCTTTTTCACCTACAATTTGAGAGGTCAACGAGTTCGCTCGCATGCCCGCAGTCCAAATGACAGTTTCTGTTTCAATTCTTTCGCCGTTAGAAAGTGTTACTCCAGAAGCATCAAGTGCAGTAACGCGTAGCCCAGCTTTACCTTCAACGCCGAGTTCGCTAAGAGCTTCTCGAATTACCACTGCAGCTTCGCCACCCAATGCTGCACCAATTTCTGCTGATGAATCGACTAAAACCACACGAATATCAGTTTCAGCTAAAATGCTACACAGGCGTTCAGGCATTTCGGCAACTGTTTCAAGCCCTGTAAGTCCACCACCAGCAACGACTACGGTATTACGTGCTGCATTTGTAGGTTTATTGGCTAAGTTTTTAAGATGCTGGTCTAGTTTTTCAGCATCTGCTAATGTACTTACGCTAAATCCATGTTCAGTAAGCCCCGGTATAGGTGGCATAAAAGTAGTACTTCCAGTTGCCAGAATAAAACGGTCATAGCTTAAAGTCTGTTTATCGCCCTGAGTTGTGGTAATCACAAGATTTTGTGCAGTAGTATCAATTTCATTTACCCAGCCAGCCACATATTTAACGTCAACTACACTTAATAACTTTGAAATATCAGGGTACATGTTTTCAAGTACAGCTTCATAAAGACGAGGACGAATATCAACATTCGGACTCGGGGAAACCATCAGCACTTCGATATTTTGTTCTTGCGCAGCCAAATGAATTGCTCGTTGTGCGGCAAGTGCAGCCCATAAGCCCGCAAAGCCAGAACCTGCAATAATAATACGCTTACTCATTTGATTATCCTTTTGATAGGTTTTTCGGACATACAAATTCCAGCTCATCCCAAAATTTTGGGTGAGCGAATCCTTTCTCTGACTGTCCGAAAAATCTGAGAAGGCGTTTAAAACGTTTAGAGATGTTTTACCTTAGGGATGAATGCCCTATAAGCTCATTAGTCGGGCGTATCCCGTGATATTTTACTTTTCCGCATTTTTGCTGTTCTTCCTTCAATGCGTTCATTGATCCAACCATTTACATCACTAAAAAATACGTCGGGTGCATAACAGCCAAAACGGTCTGCAATATCACCAAGTGTATGAGCACCTAAAGCATCTCGCATGGCTTTTTCCGCCTGTAGCATAACTGCATGCACTGCACACACACCACTGGTTGCCCAATCGGGTGGGGCATTGTTAAAGACCGCACATTTTCCACGTACTTCTTGGCATTCAAAAAGCGGTTTTTCACCTTCAATTGCATTCACAATATCAAGAAAACTGATTTCGTGAGCAGATCGGGCCAGTAAATACCCGCCACGAACACCTTCTTGCGCCAAAACAAGTTTTGCCTTTTCAAGTTTAGGAAATATCTTGGCCATAAAGCTAGGAGAGACACCTTGCAATTCAGCTAAATCCTTACTACTCAATGGTTTATCTTCATTATTTACAAGAAAAAGAAGACAGTGAATCGCATACTCGACGCTACTAGTGATATAAGCCATTTCATTTCATAATTGATCAATTACAAACACAGACTAATGTAGTCTGTGTTTTAAGTCAATCATTAAACTAGGACAAAGTTAGTCCTAGTTTAATTAAAAGAAAATCTAGATGAAAACAATAGGGTTATATCACTGAATTTAAATACCTTTAACCTAAGAATTGAGTGAGATGAATAATTAAAAAAGGATTAAAAAAATTACGGACGCCACCAATAGTTTTCGACATTTGGCTGGTTTAAGTTCAATACTTCACCCATTTGAGGCGTACTAATCGCTAAGTCGTTTTGATGAGCCAAAGCCACGATACGTTCAAATGGATCGTCCCAAGCATGAAGCGCTAAGTCAAAAGTCCCATTATGGACAGGTAACAAATGACGTCCTTTTAAATCGATATGCGCTTGTAAAGTTTGCTCAGGTTGCATGTGAACATCTGGCCATTCTGGATCATAGGCCCCAGTTTCTAGCATGGTAAGATCGAAAGGACCATAACGATGTCCAATCTCTTTAAACCCATCGAAATAACCAGTATCGCCACTAAAAAACACTCGTAGATCATTATCAATAATCACCCACGATGCCCAAAGCGTTGCGTTGCTATCACTCATACCACGGCCTGAAAAATGATGGGCAGGGGTAGCAATCAGTTCAAGACCAGCCACATGGGTTGTTTCCCACCAGTCAAGTTGTTGAACCTTTTCAGCTGGCACGCCCCATTTAATCAGTGTGTCACCAACACCAAGTGGTGTTAAGAAGTGTTCAACTTTGTCTCTGAGCTGGATTACTGCATGGTAGTCAAGATGGTCATAGTGGTTATGCGACAAAATCACGCCTTTAATGGGTGGTAAGTCTGCAATGCTAATCGGTGGTTGGTGAAAACGCTTTGGGCCAATCCACTGAAAAGGCGAGGCACGCTCAGAAAAAACAGGATCGGTTAACCAAAATTCATTACGCAATTTTAATAAAATGGTCGAATGCCCAAGACGAAATAGAGAACGGTCTGGGGCACTCATGAGTTGTTCTTTTGATAAACTTAACACAGGAATTTCTCGGTTTGGCACCGTATTTTTGGGTTTGTTAAATAAAAATTTCCACATTAAGCCTAGCGTTTTTCCGAAAGAATGTGTGTGCAGATTCGGCCGTGTATTGCTATATTTCCCATTGTGCTGCTGTGATGACATGAAGGGAGAAGGCAAGTCTGTTGCATTTGAAATTGTCATTTTATTTTCCTTGAGTGGAACAACCTATATCTGTAAATAAGAACTTGAGATAAGTGCTTATTTTGATTTATTTAAATGAGTATTTAATCACTCATTAATTAATTTAAAAAATAAGAATGCTGCACATCCTTACTTTAGTCTTTATCTACATTGAAACTGCATGCCAAAAAGCTTCAAAACCAGACTTCCGATAAAGATCAGCTTGAGAAGGGTCTTGAGCAATAAAGTTGAGTGTGACTTCGGCAAGTGCACCCAAAATCGAACCGATAAACAAGGGTGGATAATCTCTTAATTTGCCGTCATCAATATGTTCTTGAATAGTCCTAGTAAAATCACAAAAAGTTTGCATACCAATGTGTTTACTCTGCTCTGTAATTTGTTCTGAAGTCGACAACTGCGCCATTACTTTACGTTTGAGTGGGGCATCTAAACTCCAGTCCAAATAGCTTTGCCAGATATAAAACATTTGGCTTTGTAGATCTGAGTTGTTCGGATAATTCAGCATTATGACCTGACGCAGTTCGGCCTTTAGCGAAAGGTATAATTGGTTGAGTAATTCCTCTTTATTACTGAAATAAGTAAATAAAGTACCTTCTGCTACACCAGCGACTTTGGCTATTTTTGAAGTAGATGCACGCTCTCCAAGTTCTGCCAATGTTTCAATAGCAGCATTTAAAATTGCATTACGTTTATCTTCACTACGAGGACGGGCCATAGACAAATATATTAATTGAGTGATTACTCAATCATACATAAAAATAGACAAAGCGCAAGAAATATATTTAAAAAGGGATGGGCTTTTCAAGATCACAAGCTATAGCATCACATAGACAGGGCCACACAGCAAAGTTAGCGCTTTAATTAATAGTCATAATTATAATTTCCGCAACCGATAAGATGCGAGAAACTATTGATCAGTGTATGAAATCACGTGAGTCAGGTAATGCTTCTATAAAATAGAACTATTTTTAAGTCTTTGATCTATATTTTAAAATTTAAATCACGGACAACTTTTCAGAGATATGTGTAATCCTGAATATCTGCTGTTACAGCATGTGTAAATTGCTAGATTATCTCATCAGATTGTTTCAGTATAGATCCAGACACTCGAATTTACAGGACAATCATCATGATATTGAGATATCGTATATTTTTAAAATATCTTTCTATTTTAGGTTTTGTGGCAAGTTCTGCTGTAACTAGCGTAGCTTTCGGAAGTTCCGAGCAGGCATGGAACAAGCATGATCAGGAAATAAAAACGGCTTGTATAAAAGCAAGTCAACTTAAAAATGCCAAGACAGTAAGCAATGTCATGCTGTTTGATGATCGTGTTGGATATTCGGCACTCTTGATTCAAGGAAAATATCCGCAAGCACATATGAAAAACAAAACAGGGCAAGAACTGTGTTTATGGAATAAGACATCGAAGAAAGCTTATTTAACTGAAGCAAATACGAAAGTACATTGAAGTCATAACCATACAAAATCGAGTAGCGATCTGATTTCAGCATAACTTATATTATGTTACTTGGGATACTCAGCAACTTGAATATAATTTTACTGATTCAAGTTGCTGAGCTGTAGCAACAACAGCATTGTGTAGCCACAGTCTCTGATATTCTATTTAACTTATGTTCACATAGAATTTATTTCATAATTTAATTTATTTTTAATAAACAATAAATTTAATTACTTAGAGCACTAAAATAACAATTTATAAAATATTTGGTTCATGAACCTAGCTATGAATACATAGTTTCCTACTAAAAAGGTCTTAAGAATAGACTAAATTTGTCTATGCTGAGTCAGGGTTTTGATAGCTACGATTTCTGTTTGGCTTTTTGGCGTAAGACATACAAATATAAGCTTTCTACTTTTTCACGTGCCCATGGGGTAGTACGTAAGAATCGCAATGATGACTTAACACTTGGATCTATGCAAAAACATCTAATTTCAATTTTACGACTTAAGCCTTCAAAGCCATCGTAGTAATCTAATAATTCATCCAAAATGTCAGCAAGTTTTTTGCCGTGTAGAGGGTCATTGGAGGCGTTCATAATAGATCAACCATATTTTGGGAGACCATCATTATAACCTGAGCTAATTGAAAAATGAGAGGGTTGGAATTTAAGCGTAATTAACATAGAAAATTACAGCTTCTTTTCTAGTTAACTTTTTTCGAAATATAAATTAGTCAAATTCTAATAATTAGGTAGCCATTGCAAACAACATGTGAGTAGACAACTTACATAATATTCTATTTAACATAATATACATTATGCGAAATTAGTATAATTAAACATTTGATATAAATAGTTTTAATATTTATGAAATTCACACCTGAGTCATGCTAATCTCAATTTATTAAGACTTAAAAGCTATCAATCCATCTAGAAATGAATTTTATCTCGATGCATCTCTACAATCGTTAACCAAGCTTTTGTTGCAGGACTCATTGCTACAGTCGTATTCCAAGCCATACTCAATGTCCAATGTAATTTAGGCTCATTAAGGATTGCTGAGCAAAACTTCCCCTGATCCAACTGATCACAATAAATTTTGGGTAATATGGCAATCCCCATATTAAACTCCACCATTTTGGTGATAAAGTCCCACTGGCTACTTTTACACACCACTTTTGGTTCAAAACCTACAGAATTTGCAGCCTGTATAATCATCTTATTTAATGTAAAAGAATCAGCGTAAAGTAAAAAAGTTTCTTCTTTAAGTTCATGCAAATTTACTGAATCTCTTTGATTCCAATGTGAATTTTTCTTAGCCAATAAACACATTGGTGAATCTATCACAGGAATTGCCGCAAAACTTGGTCTTAAATTACCGAGTAAAATCCCAACATCAATACTTTTATCAGCAATTGCTTCCTCAATACCATTGGCACCAACTTCTAAGAATTTCAATTGAATATCAGGATAATTCTGATGAAATAAAGCAATTAAAGGACTGAGTAATACCGAACCTAATGGTGGTAAGCCTATGGTTAATTTACCTTTTTTTAACTGCTGTACTTGATCTATATTTTCAAAGATTTGCTTTTGTTCATTTAATATATTTAAAGCATGTTGATAAATTAATTCACCAATATAGGTAAGTACAACTTCCCTTTTTCTTCCAGCTTCACCTTTTTTAAACAAAGCTGTACCAAGTTCTTCTTCTAAATGTTTAATTGATTTACTGATTGTAGGCTGTGTCATAAACAAACGATCGGCAGCTAAGGTAAAACTTTCGCAATTGACGATTTCTACAAAAATTTTAAGATTTTTAATGTCCATAAATTATTCCAAAAACGCATAATTATGGTTTAATTATTCATAATATGCTGTGATGTTTGCAACTAAAATAACTCATCTTTTTAAAATATCTGCAATAAAATGTCTACGCGTACTCAAAGCCACCAAATTTCATCAATTTATAAAGTCACACTGCAAATTGGGCTTTTAATTTTGATTTGGTGGATTGGTTCAATCATTCAAAAACAATTTAATTTACCTATTTCGGCAGCTGTGATTGGCTTATTTATGGTTTTGATTGGGCTCATGACAGGTATTTTTAAGTTAAATTGGATTAAATCAGGCTCAGATTTCATTCTAGGTGAATTGGTACTATTTTTTATTCCTTGTTTTATCGGGTTAATGAAATATAAAAACCTATTTATGACTGAGGGTTGGCAACTGATTGTTGTGGTTGTACTGGGTACAATTTGTGTGATGGTATTTACTGCTTATAGTGTGCATATAGGTTTTAAACTAGAACGGAAGTTGAAACAACGTCATGTTCATAAAACCGTACATGTATTACAGGGAGATAAATAATGTCTGCCATTTCAATATTTTGCCTAGTGATCACATTAGTCGCGTATGTGTTGGTCAAAAAACTTTATCGTAAGTTTCCATATTTAATTTTATCTCCAGCAATTTTGGTTCCGATTGTTTTAATCACCATTTTACTGTCAGCGCATGTTTCTTATGATGCTTATATGCTTGATAGTCAGTGGATTATATGGATGTTAGGGCCTGCAACTGTTGCCTTTGCAATCCCAATTTTTGAATATCGCCAAATCATTAAAGAACATCTCATTTCAATTTCAATGGGTGTGGTCATTGGTATGCTTGCTGGGATGATCAGTGCATTCTACCTTGCTAAATTATTTCATTTGGATCAAACAACAACCTATAGTCTAATGGCTCGTTCAATCTCCACACCATTTGCAATGGAGTTAACAACCCATATCGGCGGTTCAGTTGAACTGGTGATTTTATTCACCATGATTACTGGGGTGACTGGTATGTTAATTGGTGATTTGGTATTAGGCGGTTTAAGACTGAAATCAAGCTTTGCACAAGGTGCGTCTTTGGGTAATGCGGCACATGGTTTTGGTACAAGTAAAGCTTATATGCGTGATAAAGATGAAGGTGTTATTGCCAGTTTAACCATGGTTTTAGCTGGTATTTTTATGGTATTGGTTGGACCTTTTATTGTACACCTCATTGTTTATTTACTAAATTAACCCCATACAGTATCGATTTGAATGTTCTGAATCTCTTTTCTGCAAAGAGATTCATTTATCTTTGAATCGTTTGTAGTGTTTTAGGTAAAAAATTAATCAATAGCAAACCAAGCAAGGCTGAAAATCCAGCAAGGATAAAAATATATTCTCCTGATAATTTTTCCCAATATTGCCCAGCTAAAATACTGCCTGACGCAACACCAAGTCCCCACATGGTACTGTATAGTGCTTGCCCTCTGCCCTGTTGTTTGGCTGCAAAGTTCTGCAAAATGACCCGCATTGCAATAATATGAAATAAACCAAAACTAAATGCATGAAAAGTTTGAGAAATAAATTGAATAATGAAACTTTCTGAAAATAAACCTGCCAAAATAAATCGAATACTGGTCATGATTAAACAAAGTGCGACTAAGCTTCGCCATGAAAAACGATTTAGGAAGAAATTTGCATAGTTAAACATGATAATTTCAGCAATCACACCAACTGACCATAAAAAGCCAATCTGAGTTGTACTGTAACCAGCAAGTTTTAAATAATTACTATAAAAACTATAAAATGGTGCTTGTGCAAAAAGCATAATAAATTCAATGATAAAAAATGAAAAAACCACTGGTCTTTTTAGAATGGGAAGCAATGGCTCTAATATTTTTTGTGCACTCGGTGCTGCGCTAGGTTCCTTAATCGAAAAGGACCAAATAAAAGCTGTAAATGCAATACATAACAACATCATTGGTAAATATTGAATTGCAATAACTTCTAAAATCGCACCGATACTAAATACGCCAATAATAAATCCAATAGAACCCCATTTTCTAATTTTTCCATACAATGCTGTATGTTGATTACCCAGCCAAAACAGCGTTACACCTTCAAATTGCGCAAGTATGGCATTTTGAAAGAAGCTAAAAATCAACATCAGAAATGCAATTGATTGCATATTGTTGGGAATAATAAAAATCAAAAACCAGATTGTAGCTTCCATCCAGGTTGCCACACGTACCCACAACATTCGTTTGCCCGTTTTATCTGCGATAAATCCCCAAATAAAAGGTGCAAATATACGAGTTAAAATGGCTATAGAGGACAGTAATCCGATTTCTTTATAATTAAATCCTTGATCTTGAAGATATAAGCTCCAATACGGCAAAAAAGTTCCAACTATTGAATAATACCAAAAGTAGAATCCACTCAGTCTGTATTGGATAGGAAAAGCACGCATAAGCTTAGATTTCTACGTATTTTCAATATCTTAGCACATAAGGATTTAACAAATTTGAATTTATTCTACTGTTTTATATATCGTTATTATTGAGCCTATCATCTAAACATAGATGTTCAATTAACATTCTTCTCACTCTTTAACAAATTGGCTAAACACCAATTGATAGATAATTATTTGAGTAGTAAAATAAATTCCAAGAAAATAATTTATTTAATTTAAGTTATTAAGAATAAATATCAAATACTTAAGTAGTATTTTCCTAAATTTAAACAAAATGACAAATAATTTTTACACTTTAATTAGTTAAAATTTTTTAGATTACTGTTTTGTTTGATATCAATATAGATGAAAGATCTTGATTAATTGGAGTAATAATAAAAAATGATGAGCATTGAATCTAGCCCAGAGAAAGGTAGTGTATGCCAGACATGCTTAAGAAATTTCTTTGTACACTTTAGACGTCCTTATAAAATTGGGGAGCCTGTTGCAGCAGATTATAATGGTGAATTTGGTTTTGACTGGATTCGTGATGAGTATATATATCCACTAACAATTATCGATACTGATGAAAATAAAAAAGATACCGTAATTAAAGATTATGATCACAGTGTGCGACAAATGCTTAACAAACAATTCGATGGTACTAGAGGTGTATTTATTAATAAAGGTCTTTATTTACCCGCTTGGCTATCCATTTTTGCAACAAATTGTTCTGGAACATTAGGCAGCGATCAAATCAATAGTCAAGGCGCTGATCTTGATTTAGAGATTCATCAAAGTCCAGATGATGATAAAAGCCCTTTAACTGATGATGGCAGTATTCTAATTTTTAAGTCTTCAAATCCCTGTCTAAAAATTTCAACATTTGAAAAAAACCAACAGTCTCAGATGGTTGAAGAACCGCTGGCAAATTTTATCAACTCTGGTCGAATTTCAGAACAATTAGCAACACAAAAACGTTTTTCTTATAAAAAGAAAAAAGCTATTAATATTATTTGTTCAGGAGACGCATTGAGCCAAAATGAATATATTTTGGTACAAGCAAAAAAGTCAGGAAAAATACAAAATGTGGGTATGCTTTTAGTCGCTAAGAATAAAGAAATTTTTGTGATTAAATTAATTATGGTTGATGTTAAAGTAAATGGAAAAATTTTAAAAAAACCGAAAAATTATGAATGGGAATTAAAAAATAGAATATTTAACCAATGTTTAATGATTGCAGATGTAGTTAAAAAAGAAGTATTTGATTTAGATCGCCTTGCTAAAACTGATTCCGAAGTCCAAAAATTTGTAAAAAAATGGTGGTCAGAAAAAATCAAGATTGAAGATGAAACTAAAATTGGAGATCCAGACCAGCTATATGTTCCAGTGAATGATTTTCATAAAAAAGATACCGCAGATGGAGAAGTCACTTATTTAGTTGAGGATAATAGTGAAAAATTTAAAGCAGAATTATTGAAATTATATGAAACAAAGAACTTTAAATTATTACCCATAAATTCATCTTATGAGTCTCACAGATATGTCTTTTTTGCACCAATCGCAATGAGATATGAGCCTATTTATGAGAAGATTTATGATCCTGTCCTGAAGAAAGAAGTTATGACAATGGTTGAGCCTGGCTCAGTCATTGAAGGATCTGCGAGTTTTGAGGCTGATACTCGACTTTTTAAACGAGAACCAGACATAGATCCTCTATATAAAACTAAGGATATAGAATGGGGAAAATCAGTCGTTATATATGCTGATGCTCCACCCTACATGGATGTGATTGCGCATGAATTAAGTCATACATTAGGCTTATTACATACATTTCAAAATGATAAAATGAGACTTCATCAAGGTTTTACGGATAATATTATGGATTATTCTTATACTGAAGATAAACGGATTTCAAAATTTAATACCTACCAAACTATTTTTAGAAAAGTTCAAGCAGATCAAATTACAACTCATCTTTTTACACCGTCCCAACTATTTAAAAAATCGCATTACTAAAGTTAAAAAGCTATAAGTTCAATACAAGTTATTGAATATTCATTAGAAATATTATTTTTTTATTATGTTATTGGTAGTTTGATCAATATTTTATTGGACACCTACCAGTATCTTCCACATTTTCAACTCCTTAAGTGAAATATACAGGTTCATGTAATGACATTTGAACTCATGTTGAACCGATTCAATGAGATATATTCTAGAAGCTTAAGTCTCCACTTAGTCTGTCATTTATTATCATTCTTGATGATAAATAACCGCTTTATTTTCTCTGTTTCAAAGCAAAAGTGCATTTTAATGATTCAATTAAAATGCACTTTTAGTTTTGTCAAAACTTTAATAGAAGTGTTAAAATTCACAAAAATAATCAATAAAAACAATTTACTATAAAAAACTATACTGCGATTTTTTTATTTCAAGACATTACTATGTAGCAAAGTGACAACTTTAGGTAATTGTTTGGAGGGTCTTGTGGTGTTTCCTTTTCATTTCAAGACTCTCTGAAATCTTTAGGCTATGGTGGATATTCAAATCACATTTCAATAGGAAAGAATCACATGACTTCTATCAATGTTGAGAGTATTAAAAACCACGCTGATGTTATTGCTTCATGTGGTACACAGATCGGCAAGGTTGATCATCTTGAGGGACAAGATTCAATTAAATTGACTCGAAGTGATGATGAACATCATCTGATTCCATTAGTTGGGTGAGTGAAATTAAAGATGGAAACGTAATTTTGAATAAAAATTCAGAAAAAGCAAGAAATTAGTGGCAAACATTATAGCTTTTACCTAAAGTAATTTGCTATTTCAGGAATGCCAATCAATTTGATTGGCATTTTTATCTTCAGTGTTTAGCAGATTTTAAAATAAAATATTATCAAATTTAATATAATGGGTCCTAGATGAATTAGCCCTCACTCAGATGAATATACATCTACTTCACTCAATCTTTATACATCAATTACATGTTCATCAGTTGCTTTCACATTCCTGTAAATTATGAGATATTATTAAAGTAATTCAAGAATTTCGTAAAATTTTTATTAAATTAATTTTAGATAGTGTTTAAAGAACATAAATTATGAATGCAAAAAAAATTATACAGCGCAATTTTCCTCACAATGACTTATATGAAAACTTATCATTTATAGGAAAGTTGCACGAAGAAAAAATATGGGATATGGAGGAATATTGGCTTTTAGAATGGGGAATTTATAATGTTGAAAGGAATTCATCTGCTATATTAGATTGGGAGCTATTTAGGATTTTTAGCTTAATTATGCTTTCCATAAGCTCTCATTTAGATATGAATGACTCCTTTAAAATAGAGAATTTGGAACTACCATTGATATATGAATTTAGGGAACGAACTCAAATAGTATTTGAGGGTTATTTCTCCGAATTAATGCCTAAACAAATTTTTTTTGAAAAAAAGAATCCTTTACTATCTTCTTAGTTCATCATAATTAGAGTTATATGAAACTGCCCTCAGAGTGAGCGCCATGCTTCACTCAATCTTTAAAGATCAGCTTCCTATAAAGATTGAGTGAACCGAAACAGCTGAGAAAAGAGACAAAACAATTAATATGATTTGATCATTTTCAAATCTGCCTTATCTAACTAAATTTTAAAAAGTTTAAATCATTGATGAACTAAACTCGTTTTGTCTTTATCAATATATTTATCATATTCATGTTGATACTTTTTAGCTAAGCTTAGTTTTTCATCATCTTTTAAAATTTTGCCAGATTGTTGGAAAAATTTATGCTCTTCTTCATCTAAATGATGATGTACAAGCTTACGTAGCTGATTTGCTATACGTAACCAACTCGGATTATTGAGTTCTTTTTCAGTAAGTTGCTCAAGTAGCTCATCTATTTCGTGATGCTCAGACAGAGCATGCCTTGTAATATTCAAACCTGCATCTGTCATCATAAGAGGTATATAAAAATACCTGTCTTCAGCTACAGCATGTGCAAATAATTCATTTTTCAACAATGAGAAATAATGCTTTCTTTCTTCTGAATTTCCAGTAGTTTCAATTAACTTATCAGATAATTCTCTTTGCTTTTCATGACTAAATTTTAAGACATCAAATATGGTGAGTTGCTTACTATGGCTCATACTTTTATCCTATCGAAAAATTTATTTAATATTCAATCTTAGAGGATAAACTCATATTTATTATTGAATTATTGTTTCAATAGTATTTTAATTGTAATAACTGTTTATATTGTACGATCTATGAAATTCAAGTTGCATTCACTTGGATTTTCAATATGTTATCATGATTTTAAGTGATTTATCTTTGTTATGATTGGCTTACTTTTGTAGAGCACTTGTTTATAAACAAGTTGTTAAAATTATTTTTTAGTAAAAATAACAATTTTGTTCCAGCAAAAATTACTTCTTAAAATCAAATCATAGTAGATAAAACATAATAAAAACCATTCTTAACGCCTTCACCTTTACCAGAGTTAAAAAAAGCAGTCGATAAAATCATATCACCAAACTGGTACCTTAAAAAATATTAAAAGTGTATCTTATGGCAATACCACATTAAAAATACACTCTACTACTTCTTTTTTAAATCTTAGGGGTAGAGTTTATGTCTTTTCAACATCATTCTAATGATTTTCTTCCCCCCATTATGGCTGGTTTAATTTCGGTCATTGTTAATTATGGTGGTACCTTTATTTTAATCTTCCAAGCTGCACAGATGGCTGGTCTTAGCCATGAACTCACTGCCTCATGGGTATGGTCTATTTCTATTGGGGTTGGTATCACAGGAATATTATTAAGTTGGTATACCCGCGAACCCATTATCACTGCGTGGTCTACGCCTGCCGCTGCATTTTTAATTACGACGCTTGTAACTGTGCCATATTCCGAAGCAATTGGCGCATATTTACTTTCTGCACTGGCATTTGTGATCTTGGGAATTACGGGCTATTTTGAAAAATTGATTGGTCTAATTCCAACGGGTATTGCCTCTGGTCTCTTGGCAGGTATTTTATTGCAATTTGGGATTGCTGCCTTTACCAATATGACAATTGATCCTTTTTTGGCAATTTCATTATTTTTTATTTACCTAATTACCAAGCGTTTTTCTGCAAGATTTGCCATTATTAGTGTCTTGATTTTTGGCTTTATTTTCTTACTTTTACAATCACGGATTGATTTCTCTGGATTTGAACTAAAATTAGCCTCGCCTATTTTTACCACACCAACTTTTTCTATAAACTCGATACTGAGTGTTGCCCTACCTTTATTTTTAATTACCTTAACAGGACAATATATGCCAGGTTTACTGGTTCTTAAAAATGATGGTTTTCACACCAATGCTAAACCGATTCTTATCGTGACAGGCTTAGGCTCGTTCCTCATGGCTCCGTTTGGTTCACATGCATTTAATCTTGCTGCGATCACTGCTGCAATTTGCACTGGAAAGGAATCCCACGAAGATCCATCAAAACGCTGGATTTCAGGGATTGCCGCAGGTGTGTTTTATATTCTTGTTGGAATTTTTGGTGTAACGTTAGCAGCTGTCTTTGCAGCGTTTCCAGTCGCTTTTATAAGCACTCTAGCAGGACTTGCATTATTAGGTACAATTGCTGGAAGTCTTGCAAATGCGATGAGTGATATTGATTGCCGAGAAGCCTCACTCATTACCTTTCTCGCAACGACGGCCAATATCAGTTTATTTGGTGTTGGGGGTGCATTTTGGGGTTTGGTTTTAGGTCTAATTTCATATCTAGTACTCAATGGAAAATTCAAAACCAAGACACTTTCTTGACCCTACTGGACTAAAGAACTGGTAGTGCTTATAAAACAATCATTTATAAACAGCATATTACCTTTAAATATGCTGTTTTAATTTATTCAGAGTCTAAAACCTCATTCTATAAACCCAGAAATCATTTGATTGACTACAGCCGGTTTTTCAGCATGTAACCAATGCCCGACTTGTTCAATGACTTTAACTTGACTATGACTAAACTGGGTTTCGATTGCAGAAAAATGTTCAGCTTTTGAAATATAAGGTGAGTTTCCACCTTTAATAAACAATGCTGGAATAGGATTCACCTGCTGATTTTCCCAGCTTAAAATATCAGCATAATGATTAAATAAGGCTTGGACATTAAACAGCCATTTTCCCTTACTGAATGATTTTAATAAAAATTGAATCACCATTTCTTCTTTTAAGTATTGACGCATAATCTCTGTTGCTTCTTTACGAGATTCAATTTGTGCATTTTCAACCGCAAATAATGCTTTAAAAATTTGATCATGGTGATTTTCTTGATATGCAAAAGGTGTCATATCCAAGACAATCATTTTTTGCATACGATCTTGCGCTAAATCTGCAAGTTTCATTGCAATTTTTCCACCCATAGAATGTCCAATCGCAATAAATTTTTCAATATTTAAATGATCAAGTGTTTGCAAAACATCCTGAGCCATCAATTGATAATTCATTTCATCTGAATGTGCAGAATGGCCATGATTTCGAACATCAATTTGCAATAAGTTGAATTTGCTTTGAAATTCACGTGCAATAATGCCCAAATTACTTAAACTTCCAAATAATCCATGAACCAATACCAGTGTGGCTTTTTGAGTTCCATGGCTATCTTGAGCTTGATCGTATTGATAATTCAGTAACATTAAAAACCATCCAGAATTTAAATATTGCGCTTGCGCTATGATGACAAGAAGAGAAATGCAGAACAATAGTTTTATCATTCATTAACAATACTGCGACTTAAAAACAATCAATATCTTAACTATCTCTCTTCCAATACCGCACTTGATACATTGTTTAAGTTTTATCTTATTTATCCTCTATTTTGTAGAGAATACACATTTGGCTATAAATATAGACAAATGTGCGATGAGCTTAATCTAAAGTTGAATAAATAATAAAAAATAAACCTCAATCTACTGTTGAGTCGGGGTTTGAATTACCTATATTATCAGACTTGATTTTTTCGATTGATTTAGGACTTTAGACCATGTTTCAACATGTAGATCCTTATGCAGGTGATCCAATTCTTTCTCTAATGGAAGCCTTTGGTAAGGATGAACGGACACACAAAGTAAATTTAAGTATTGGTCTTTATTATAATGAGGACACCATTGTTCCTCAGTTAGACGCTGTAAAAGCGGCTTTGAAAAATATTGAACCAAGCAATGACAAGGTAAAGCTTTATTTACCGATGGATGGTTCAAAGTCTTATAACGAAGCAACCCAGAAACTGGTTTTAGGTGCAGATAGCCAAGCACGTAAAGATGGCCGTGCAGTGACCATTCAAACCCTAGGTGGTTCTGGTGCACTTAAAGTAGGCGCAGATTTTCTAAAAAAATACTTCCCTGAATCTGATGTTTGGGTGAGCCAACCGACATGGGAAAACCATATTGCAATTTTTAATGGTGCAGGAATCAATTCACATTTCTACCGTTATTTTGATGCAGCAACCAATGGTGTCAATATTGAAGGCATGTTAGAGGATTTACAGCAAATCCCTGCAAAAGGCATTGTTCTTCTTCACCCTTGTTGCCATAACCCAACAGGCGCAGATTTAACACCTGCTGAATGGGATCGTGTAATTGAAGTATTGAAAGCACGTGATTTAATTCCATTCCTCGATATTGCTTACCAAGGTTTTGGCCAAGGCTTAGAAGAAGATGCTTATGCAATTCGTGCTTTAGATAAGTCAGGATTAAATTTCATTGTTAGCAATTCATTCTCTAAAATTTTCTCACTATATGGTGAGCGTGTTGGTGGCTTAAGCTTTATTTGTGATGACCAAGCAACTGCACAAAAAGTTTTAGGTCAGCTTAAAGCAACTGTACGCCGTATCTACTCAAGCCCTCCAACGACAGGTGCCTTAGTGGTTGATAATGTATTGAATGATGCAACATTAACTGAAAAATGGCATGCAGAACTTAAAGAAATGCGTGAGCGTATCATCCAAATGCGCGAACTATTAAAGGCAAAATTAACCGCTGCTTTACCTGGTCGTAATTTTGATTACCTTACAGAACAACAAGGTATGTTTAGCTATACTGGTTTAACGGCTGAACAAGTGGATATATTGAAAGATCAATATGCCATTTATTTGCTACGTAGTGGCCGTATGTGTGCAGCGGGCTTAAATTTAAAAAATATTGATTATGTAGCAACATCTGTTGCAGAAGTCATTAAAGCAACTGCTTAAATAAATTGATAAGCGTTGATTGGTTCAATCAACTGCCACTTAACTCCCTTTTCATAAGGGAGTTAAGTTTTGAGATGATTCTTTTTTAATGAGCATTTTAAAAACTGAACATTGACATACAGATTTATTTTTATACAATAAGCATTCTTATCCCCTTCTTAAAAGAGTAACGCCAATGAAGTAAGTCATTTTCTCATCATTATTTATTTAATTTTTGATGTGCAAAATAGATTTTACTCAAGGCTATACTTATCTTTTGGTTCTGATACCGTCTTTACGATAAATTAAATAATCTACTGTTATTTAAAGCTTTTATTACATACTATTTTGTGCATCCTCTATATGAGGATCATTGAATGCAACAAGCATGTATTATTTCAAATTTGAGTTTGGCATTCCCCACTCAAACAATGTTTACGCAACTAAATTTTGTGCTTTTTTCAGGGCAAACTTCTGCTGTGATTGGCCGTAATGGTTTGGGAAAATCATTACTTTTTAAACTATTACACCTACAACAGTATTCAGATTTAGCCTATTCAGGGCAAATTGCATGGCATATCCAACATGATTATTTAGCACAATTACAACGATTAAATGCCAAAACCATAGCTGAAGCTTTAGACATTTCTCATCTACACAATGCTTTTGAGCGTATTGAAAACAGTAGTGCCAGTTTTGAAGATTATGATTTGGTGGAAAACTGTTGGGATTTACCTCAAAAATGGCAACAAATTTTAAGCAATGCACAACTGCCGCTTGATTTAAATTTTCCCATACACTACTTAAGTGAAGGTCAAAAAACCAAGCTGGCTTTGTGTCGCTTATTTTTAAAACAAGATCATTATCTACTTTTAGATGAGCCAAGTAATCATTTAGATGCCATGGCAAGAAAATGGTTAATTGAATCGATTCAGACACATAAGGCGGGAGTTTGTATTATTAGTCATGATCTTCAATTGCTGAATCAAGTGCAGTATATTTATGCTTTAACCGCGCAAGGTTTACAACATGTTTCGGGAAATTATGCTGATTATGTTCAACAGCACCAACAACAAATCCATGCCTTAACTCAGTCTATTCAACAAGAAAAACGTGAATTTAAACAGTTAAAGCAACAACAGCATGATAGTTTAATGAAAGCACAAAAACGTCAACGTAAAGGTGCTCAATTGCGTGACTCGAACTCTCAAGCCAAGATTCTACTGGATTTTAAAAAAGAGCAAGCTGGGCAAAGTTTTGGGAAATTACGTGCACAGCAAATTCGCCAAGCTGATGAAACACAGAGCAGTTTACAGGAGAAACAAACAACATTAGAAAAAATTAAACCACAACGATTTGACTTTCAATTTCAATCATCTAAACAAGGTGAAATATTAAGAATTCACGATTTACAATTGCCTTATGCCACCACACAGAACATAAAGTTGTCACTCAAAGCCGGTGAAAAAATCCAGCTTAAAGGTGCAAATGGCGTGGGTAAATCCACCCTATTAAAAATGATTGATCAATCACAAAGTACTGAAATTTTCTTTACCGGACAAAGTTTATATTTGGATCAAAATTTTAGTTTACTCAATGATGATTTTTCTGTGATCGAGAATTTAGCGAAATTTAATCCAGATATGCTGGAGGTTGAATGGCGAAATTTATTAGGTCAACTGCGCATCCGCCGCGAAAAAGCACTTTTAAAATTGGGGCAACTCAGTGGTGGCGAAAAACTTAAAGTTGCATTACTTGGAATAAGTCAGCATCATCAAAATATTGATTTATTGTTATTGGATGAACCTGAAAATCACTTAGACATCGAGTCACGAGAATTACTTGCGCAAGCCATTGAGCAATTTAAAGGTGCTGTCATTCTGGTCTCTCATGATGATTGTTTTGTTGAGCAATCTGGAATAAATGAAGCATATTTACTGAGTTAAAAAGTATTACTTCATTCTGATCATTTTGAAAAACTTTCCGCCAATGGTTTATTGCCCATATGGCGGATTGCACTGGTCAAACTAAAAGTAAATCTCCAATCTACTCAAAATATTTGCAGTATTAAGTTTCCCTATATGTAAAATCCAAATATTATTTTTGCTTCTCATCTATGAGCTGAAAACATAATTTATCAATGTTTTTCGTTTTTGGATGAAAAGCTGAGAGGTTAGATAACACAATAACAGCCGTCTTATCCTCAACATTTATTGCCATTGAAGATGAATAGCCACCAGTTCCGCCATTGTGCCAAACCAAATCTTTTCCATTTTGTGATTTTAACAAATGCCAAGCTAAACCGATTTTCATATCTTTGTTCATTTCAAAGGTCGGTGTACGCGTTAAAGTCAATTCGGTATTTTTAGGATCGAATTGTGCGATTACAAATTTTGCTAAATCCTCTGTGGTTGATAATAGCCCGCCAGCACCAAACAAAACGTCAAAATCCCAATTTGATACGATTTGTCCATCAGGATTTTGCCCTTTTACTAACTTAGTATCTAGATTTTGCGAGTTTACAAATGAGTTTTTCATTGTGTATTTATCAAAAATTCTCTTTTGTAATAATGTTTGAAAGCTTTTTCCTTGTGATACGCCAAGCGTATAGCCTAATAACCCCGCCCCTAAATTAGAATAAACATATTTTTTTTCAGGCTCATTTTCAATTTTCAAATCATCTTTAAGGTATTGTTCAATCTGACTTTTACCATAATCTTTGTAGGGATTGCTTTGATTCGATAAATCTAGATTCTCAGGTAAGCGTGGTAAACCGGAGGTATGATTAGCCAAGTCTTTAAAATTCAGTTGAGTGTTATTTTTAAATTTTAAAGATGGATAAAATGGATTGATTTCATCCGTTAATTTAATTTTTCCTTCATCAACAAGCGAAGCTAAAACGGTCGATGTAAAAACTTTCGTAATAGAACCAATTTCAAAAACCTTATTCTGGTTTTCGATCGGTTTGATCATACCTTCAGTTTTGATAACCCCATAATATTTCACTTTTTGATTTTGAACGACTGCAATAGAAAGTTGCGTATTATTTGGAAAATTTTGGCTATTTGAAAAAATGATGTCTGAGATTTCTTTTGGATAAGCATTAAGCGCATTCACAGTATTACTACTATTTATCTCTTTTTGGACTTCTTTAGGCTTCATAATAAGTCCCTTGATATGATTTTCCTGATCAAGCGAAATATTGACCGTTAACACCATTTTCTCAAACTTGGTTTTATAACTGACATAACTTCCTTGTTGATCGCTGAGAAATTCTTTGCTTTCAATTTTTCCTGCCTGAGATTTCAATCCTGAGAAAAATTGCTTTGTCTTTTCAAGCGGCAATGTCTTTTTCATTTCAACAGAAAATTCATCATAAATTTTTTCATACTGATCAGCATTATAGTTGTTTATAAAATTGTCCATGGCAATTTTATAGTTTTCACTCTGAGCAAATATTGAGTTTGATATCAAAATCACAAATAGGATTAAAAATAGTCTTTTCATAAGGTTTTAATAATAGCTAATGAATTAAAGTCTTGTGCTCTAACGCAACACATCCAAAAGTACAGCTTAAAACATAACAAAAAAACTGCTTTAAGCAAGTATTATCTGTCAATCAGTAGCAAAACATTGTTATTTTAGTCTTTTATAATGATTGTTCTGTGTCGAATAGATGAAGTGAATCTGTTAAATTAAACTTTAAAATCATGATTGAATAAATTAGTATTTATTCAATCATATAAGACTTAAATTTGTGTCATTAACCACAAGTCGCTTGGGTAATTTTTTTGGTCGCAGGATCTACAGTTACCGTCACACGTTCAATACGATAATCCATAGTTACCCCTTGATTTGGCGCAACTTTACGTACGATTGATGCCTGTGTAAGCTGCTTAATTTTCGCTTCAGACATATCATTTTGACCAATCAATTGAGTTGCGCGTTCAGCAACACATGTGGTTTGAGTGTTTTGTGCTGTTTGATCTTGCGTTGCATTGGTTTGAAGCGAAGAACATGCTGATACAGTTAAAGCCATGATACCAAGAGCTAAAATTGTAACATTTTTCATAAGACGACCTATTTTGATTTTTTGCTTTAAAGCCATAACATAACAAAAAAAGATAAGCTTAGAAAATTAATATATAAAACTCATACATTTATCATGCAAATAAAAACCAGTGATACATCATGTATCACTGGTTCTTGGTCGTGCTCAGTATTTAAGCTTAAAAGTTAATCACTGTACGGATTGATTTACCTTCATGCATTAAATCAAATGCTTCGTTAATTTTATCTAAGCCCATTGTATGGGTAACAAAAGGTGCAAGTTGGATATCACCTTTCATCGCATCTTCAACCATACCTGGCAATTGTGTACGGCCTTTTACCCCACCAAATGCGGTTCCTTTCCATGTACGACCAGTCACAAGCTGGAACGGACGGGTAGAAATTTCTTGACCTGCACCGGCTACACCAATGATGACTGATTGTCCCCACCCACGATGAGCACATTCAAGCGCTGAACGCATTACATTGACATTGCCGATACATTCAAATGAATGGTCTACCCCCCAACCTGTCATTTCAACAATCACTTCTTGAACAGGTTTATCATAGTCTTTTGGATTAACGAAATCAGTCGCACCAAACTCTTCTGCCAACTTAAATTTTTCAGGATTGGTATCCACAACAATGATACGGCCAGCTTTAGCTTGGCGCGCACCTTGTACAACCGCCAAACCAATACCACCTAAACCAAATACAGCAACTGAATCGCCTTCTTGTACTTTTGCTGTGTTATGGACTGCACCAATCCCTGTCGTTACACCGCAACCTAGCAAACAAACATGTTCAGGATTTGCTTCTGGGTTAATTTTAGCCAATGACACTTCAGCAACGACAGTATATTCACTAAAAGTTGAACAACCCATATAGTGATAAATAGGTTCGCCATTATAAGAAAAACGTGTCGTTCCATCAGGCATAACCCCTTTACCTTGTGTAGCACGAACGGCTGTACACAGATTGGTTTTGCCTGATTTACAGAATAAGCATTCGCCACATTCTGCCGTATATAAAGGAATCACATGATCCCCAGGTTTTACCGAAGTTACCCCTTCACCAACTTCAACAACAATACCAGCACCTTCATGGCCTAAAATTGCTGGAAATACGCCTTCTGGATCATCACCTGATAAAGTAAATGCATCTGTATGACAAACCCCTGTATGGGTAATTTTAACAAGGACTTCGCCTTTTTGTGGAGGTGCAACATCAATTTCCACAATTTCTAAAGGTTTTCCTGGACCAAATGCAACAGCAGCACGTGATTTCATAGCTAAATATCCTAATAGGTTTGTGTTTTAACAGTTGGACTACAGTAACCTTTTTCTCTTTACAGATTCAACCATTAACTTGATGATATGATTTAGTAAAATTTAAAGTACTCATTGAAAGAATGAATCATTCAAAGACTTCACTTGCCTTCGTTATTTTGGCTTTTTCAATCACTGGATGCAGTTTACCTATGAATCAACCAGAACAAGAACAACAAGTTAAAGTATATGCAGATCATTGGATCAATGAGCCTCAAGCAAAACAGATGCTTACTCAAGGTCTCACTGCATATTTAGCCATGAATGATGCTTTCCAAAGTATCGCGTCACGTATCCATCTGATTAGAAAAGCCAAATATACACTTGATTTACAATACTATATTTGGGCAGATGATTTTATTGGCAATTTAATGCTACACGAATTGCTTAAAGCTGCTGACCGCGGTGTAAAAGTACGCTTATTAATCGATGATCAAAACGGAACAAAAATAGATCGGCAATTAAGTGCATTGCTGACACATCCAAACATTTCGATCAAATTATACAATCCTTATAAATTCCGACACTTTCGTGTAATGGATTATATTTTTAGAATGAACAGAATCAACCATCGAATGCACAATAAATTAATTATTGCTGATGGTGCAATTGCTGTAACAGGCGGACGAAATATCAGCAGTGAATATTTTGATGCCAGTGAATCTTTCCAATTTACCGATATGGATATTTTATTTTTTGGTAAAGCAGTCAATCGTGCAAATGAAGTTTTTACCGATTTTTGGAATTTTCAATTAAGCTATCCGATTGATCAATTTATTCATAAAGGTTCTGAGCAAGATTTATTAACTTTGCGAAAAAGCTTTGAACGACTTGAACAAGCTGAACATACGACAGATGAAAAGGTAAATCTTGAGCAGAAAGAACTCGCCAATGAGCTTAATCAAAATAAAATCAATTGGGCTTATGCCGATTTTCTGGCAGATTCTCCAAAGAAAAGTTTAGGACAAGCACACGGTAATGAATTAATTTCACACCAAATTCACCAACATTTGGGTGATCCCAAACAAGAAATGGATTTGATTGCCGCTTATTTTGTTCCTACAAAAAATGGGACGGATTTCATCAACCAATTCCCTAAACAAAATGTCAAAGTCAGAATTTTAACCAACTCCTTTATGGCAAATGATGTTGCGCTTGTCCATGCGTTTTATCAAAAGTATCGAGTTGACCTGCTTAAAGGAGGCGCAAAACTTTATGAATTTAAACCTTATATAGAACGCAATCGCCGTACTTGGTATGAGGTCCTTACAGGAAATATCATTCCGAAAAAAGGCAAAAATAAATCCAGTTTGCATGCAAAATTTATCAATATTGATGACAAAGTCTTTATTGGTTCATTTAACCTAGATCCAAGATCATTCAATATCAATACCGAAGTTGGACTGGTTGTTCAATCAGATCCTTTACAAGAGCAAATTTCAAATCTATTGGATCAAACTCTATTTAGGGTTGCTTATGAGTTAAAACTTAATCCACAAGGTGAACTGATCTGGTTAGATCATCGTGCCGATGGCAAAGTGATTGAATATAAAGTTGACCCTGAAACAACACGATTCCAACGATTTGTCATGTACAGCGTCTCATATTTACCACTTGAATGGATGATGTAAGTTTAGTGTAATGACAACGCATATACCAAACGTATTAAATATTTACTGCTACAAATAACACTCAAACAGACAGAGCCCTTTGATCTCTTTAACCAGTTCTATGTCAGTAAAGCCTGCATATTTTAAGCTTTGAAAATGTTCATGTTTCGACATATACAAGTCATTATTGCTCATCGCATCTGATGCAAAAATATGGTCACAGACCAAATACAGAGCATCACGTTTTAATAATGTCTTTACTTGTTGATGAAATTGATTTGCATAGTTTTTATGGCGTAACTCATGTAAAGCTTGATGAATAATGATGGCATCATATTGTCCAAGCTGATCGCGCCAATCTTCATTTTTAAAATCAGCAATCAGATATTGCACTCTGTCTAACTCAGAAGAAAGTAGCTTACTTTTAGAAAGCTCATGCATTGCATCAGAGAAATCTAGCGCTGTATATTCAATATCAGCACACTGGGTAAGTAAATGTTTGGCAAGAAAACCAGGACCTGAACCTATTTCTAAAATATTGAACTGCGTGTTTTGATCAGTTTGATAGTGTTTCTCTTTGGCTGCTTTTTGAATTAAATTCACATAATAGTCAAAAAACTCATAACGCCAAGGGCGTTTTTCATTGGCTTCATTTGCCCATTGCAAAGCATCTTGCGGATTTTTTAAATCAATTGGACTTGGTACATCCTGAACACTCATTATAATTATTCCACTGAAATCAATATAAATTTGCTTACTATTTACCCATATTTTAAAGCAATAAGGAAACGGATTTTCGCTAACTTTGTAAGTTATTTATTTTTAACTGCTGAATTGACATCGCCAAAATATCAAAGACTTTTTTATCTACACATTGTGCAACATTAAAGCGCATGAACTGTCCTGCATTTTCAGCTTGGCTAAAAGAATTACCCGGCGCTAGAATTACGCCCTGTTTAAGACATAACTTTGATAATTCAGCAGCCTGTATACCATCTGGCAATTTGCACCATAAAAAAATCCCTGCTGTTGGCACAATCCACGGTTTTATACCGAGTTGCCCCAACTTTTGCATCATTTCATTGCTGACTTTAAGCAAATGTTTCTTTAACCAATCTAAATGTTTAGGATAACTGCTGTCCATTAGAGCCTGATAAATAATTTCTGCATTTAAATGACTATTGCTAAAGTTGGTCGCAATTCTTAAATCTATCAATTGATCAATCAGTTCTGACTCTGCAATGATATAACCGCAACGAATTGCAGCTGATAGAGTTTTGGTAAAACTGCCAATCTGAATGACATGCTTAAAACCTGCTAATGAAGCATAACGTGGTGCTGGTGTATATTCAAAATCAGCAAAAATTTCATCTTCAATAATCAATAAATCAGTTTTCTCAACCAGCTTAGAAATTTGATAAACTGTTTGTAGCGAAATCGTGGCCCCTGTTGGATTATGGATCCCTGAATTGGTTAAATAGATTTTAGGCTTTAAATTCAATGCTTGTTCAAATTTCTCTACATCTGGTCCAGTTTCTGTAAATGGAATTGGAACGGCTTTTAAATGATGTGCCTTAATCAAAGCGCGGAAATTAAAATAGCAAGGATCATCAATCAAGATCACATCACCTGCGCTAAGTAGGTGTCTGAAAATTAAATCAATGGACTGGGTTGCTGAGTCAGTAATAAGAATTTGATTCAGTTTGAATTTTAAATCATACAGTTCTTTTTTTCTGGCAATAAATTTACGTAACTCCAAATGTCCATGCGGTGTTGCATAATCGGTGAGCATGATGATTTCAGACTTAGCAGCTTGTTTTAATGCTTTACGGATCGATTGTTCAGGCATCCAAGTGGTGGGTAACCAGCCACAACCCGGTTTTAGCACATCGGTCTTCGCCTCTAATGACTGCCTTGAAATCCATAAGGGATCTATTTCACGTTGATACTGTATTTCAGTATCAATCATTTGCATCGGTTCGGCTTTACCTAATACATAGTAACCAGAACCAAGACGAGATTCTAAAACACCTTCCGCAACTAATCTGGCATAGGCTTCAACGATCGTTGAAACAGAACAATTTGTTTGTGTAGCAAACTGACGGACTGAAGGTAAGCGTGAACCTGCAATCAAACTTTTATTCGAAATTTGATTTTTAATCATCAGCACTGTTTGTTCAATTTTTGTTTTCGCCATTTAAAAACCACGTATTTTAAAAATAAGAAATCTGAGAAAACGCGTTAGATTGAATAGAATTGTACTGGTAAAAATAGCATAACAGTTATTTAAAATTGTACTGTAGTGTACATATATATTTCCAGTAAATAGCGATTAAATCATCATAAATTGACTGAGTAATTGATGATGGATAAAACAAATATTGGCTGGCTGAATGGTTTTATTGGTGTCGCGATTTTTGCTGGCTCTTTGCCTGCAACCCGTATTGCCGTCATGGGGTTTAGTCCAGAATTTTTAACCACAGCTCGAGCAGCCATTGCAGGAAGTATTGCTTTAATCTGCCTGTTTATTTTACAGCAATCAAAACCTACTTTTGCCCAATTTAAATCATTGGTTATTGTGGCTTTAGGTGTGGTGATTGGTTTTCCATTATTTACGGCCTTAGCTTTACAAACAGTATCCTCGGCACATGCTATTGTCTTTGTTGGTCTCTTGCCTTTATCGACTGCAATTTTTGCAGTTTTACGTGGGGGTGAAAAACCTGCTACACAATTTTGGTTATTTGCCTTAATTGGCAGCGCCATTGTGGTTGGATTTATGTTTTATGAAAACCGTAATTTAAGTTTTAGTGTGGGTGATCTCTATATGCTTGCATCAATTGTTGTCTGTGGATTGGGTTATGCTGAAGGTGGAAAGCTTTCAAGAGAACTGGGTGGATGGCAAGTGATTTGTTGGGCTTTAGTGGTTGCATTACCCTTGATGCTTATCTCAAGTCTATATTACCTACCATCAAGCTTTGCAAATATTCATTGGCCAGAAACAATTGGTTTAATCTATGTGTCACTGTTTAGTATGTTGATCGGTTTTATTTTTTGGTACAAAGGTCTAGCGTTGGGCGGAATTGCCAAAGTTGGACAAATTCAATTGGTACAACCGTTTATTGGTTTAATGCTTTCAGCGGTTCTATTGGGTGAGCATGTAAGTTTTGCAATGATTGTTGTTTGTTTTGCAGTTGTGATCTGTGTTGCTCTGGCAAAACGATTTGCATAGGAAATGGAAAAGCTTAAGCATTTATTGACTATATCTGTATATCGATTTAATCAAGTACAATGGGATAAATGCCTAAGCTAAAACAAAAACTGTCAATTACAGATATGGTTTATTTTGCTAATTTTATTCAACATGTTGACGCTTTAAGGAGAAAAAACATGAGTGATTCTCAAAATTGGCAACAAATAATAAAAACCATTTCAACTGTTCAACGTGCCTCTATGCATTGTTCGATTGCAACTGTCGATCAATTGGGGCAACCCAATATAACGCTTATAGGAACAGTATTCTTAAAAATGATCAAACTGGATTTTTCTTTGATACTTATAGTGAATCATTTAAAGAAAACATTCCTAACAATAGCAAAGCATGTTTACAAGCAGTGAATAGCAAACGTTTTTTCTGGTTGAAATCGATGATTCTTGGTAAATTTTCAGATTTTCCCGGTGTTCGTTTAAATATCGAAATTGGTGAACTACGTATTGCCACTGCTGAAGAATTAATAATGATTGAACAGCGTATCAAACCACTCTCATGGACTAAAGGGAGCCAATTGATTTGGTCTAGTTTTACCCATGTTCGAGATTTTAACGTGACTGGTTTTAAATGGGTTCAATACCCAACCATGATGCCAAATTATGAGTTTTAAACTTACTTAAAGTAAGCCTATTTCATTAAATAAGTTCTTATATGCCTCTGCCTTCTTATCCAGTGCTAATGGATACGCTCTTGATGAAGAAGGCATCCGATATAAACCTATCTCTCGTCCAGCAAATATAGCTTGTGAGGATTGCCCTATCTGTGGCTTTTCAGTTTCTTCAGGCATAGATAACATCAAGGTATCTGTTGCCTTATCTCCAGTGGTCATGATGCTGTTACATTCAGGAATTTGCGTTAAAAGCTGTGCTAGGTCTGTGGGGGTTTTAATCTGTAGGAATTTATCTGAGGCATTTCCTTTTAAGCGAATAACTTGATACGCCGTATCAAAAATTGCGATACCTTTTTCGATTAAGAACTCACGAATGCGTTGTTCTTTAAAATTTTTATTGGGTAAATCTAAAAAGTGGTCTTTATTTTCAAAGAAAATAAGCCCAAAAATCCGCCACATATCATTTTGATAATTCGGATAGTAAAAATCCATCTTCCATCTGCTTTGAGGCGGTGGAAAGCTACCAAGCATCAATAACTTGGCATTTGCAGGAAGAAATGGTTTGAGTGGGTGGGTTTCTATTTCGATATCAGTCATTTATAAATAAGAAATAATTTAAGAATTATGCTGTTATCTTAACATTTTTACTTGCTAAGCGTGGGTTATCATTTTTTATCTTTTACTTTAATAATACCGTTATTTTTATTGAGCATTCAGTTTACCAGACTGACAGAATTAATTACACGGATAATTCGCTCTGAATAATAAAAAAGCATGTTATAAACATGCTTTCTCTCTAAAAATATAAATAAATCATATAAAACTAAAATATATACTCTCTTTTTAAAGTTATTAGTTCTTTTTGAATTTCAAAAATATCTCCGTATGATTGAGATAGCCACTTTTCCCTATCGTCACTTCTTAATAGCATAGATATTCTATCTTTAAAATCCTTATCCTTTGAGTTTTCTTCACAAAATTGAATATTCTCTTTTTTAAGGATACTTAACAATGCTGAAGGAAATAATGAAAAACTAACGAATGAAAAATTAAAACTTGATAGTTTTTTTGAAATTTGTTTTAGTTCATCATTCATTTCCAATTGGCGTGATAAAATTTCCAAATTGGCCATTTTTCTGGTAAATTGATTGTATTCAAGCTGCAATTTGCTATAAGGCTCATCTAGTCTATCAAGATAATTATTTATTAATTCATTTAACTCTCTTGAGCTTCGTTCTAGTCCAAGTATTTGATCTTCTATCTCATTAATTAACTCCAATTTTTTATTTAACTTATGTGGCTCTCTCCAGTCACTATATACCCATATAGCAACGATT
Source organism: Acinetobacter sp. GW821-FHT01E09 (assembly GCF_059422385.1). Taxonomy (NCBI): domain Bacteria; kingdom Pseudomonadati; phylum Pseudomonadota; class Gammaproteobacteria; order Moraxellales; family Moraxellaceae; genus Acinetobacter; species Acinetobacter sp. GW821-FHT01E09. Next base: position 2,246,033 of record NZ_JBWKWU010000001.1, on the reverse strand, counting down.
GGTCCAATAAGATAAGTTGCCCAAATAAAAATATTTATTATATTAGGCATATTATCTTCACTCCACTTTCCACCAATAAAAATATAAAAATAAAAACCTACAGAACAAATAGAAATATAAATACACAACATCATTAAAATCATTTTATATTTATTTAGACCATCTTGATCTTTACTTCTAAAATATTCTTTTAATTTAAAATCTATCTCTTGTGCAACATCTACATTGCCTCTAAGTCTTATCCAAATAATTAGAAAAAATAAAATCCAAATTTTATAAAAAACATTAGCAGAAATTAATATTTTAAAAAATACTATTAAAATATAATAAATTGCATATATCGAAAAACCTCCAGTTAGTAAAATAAGCCCTAAAAGCATTATTAAGATGAATATGTTTACTATAAAACCCGATAAGTGCTTTATAAAATTACTTTTATCTAAAGACAATAGTTTATATATATATATCATACAAAATTTACTTATTTACGGTTACATAAAAAATTAGCCAGATCACTTTTACTTGAGCCTGAAACTAAATCAAACCATTTAGTAGGATCGCTCTTTATATCCTTCACAGAAAGATCACTACCGCCTATTTCACGCATTTTCATCGTAGAACAATTAGTTTCTGTCTTAGTATAGTAGGTATCATATACACCAACTCGCTTGTGAATTGCGATTATGGTATTTCCATTTTTTTTAGATTCAAGCAAATAGTATTTACCTTTGTCACCACTAACACTTCTCGGAATAAATGTTTCCGCATAAACAGTATGAACAGTTCCCAAAAGAATCAGACTCAAAAAAAATATTATTTTCACTTCATACCTCATATTTATCCATAATAATTTACTTATAAACAACATATTAAATATACTACAATTAAATTTTTATGAAAGTCTTAATCGTATCAAATAGCAATTATGAGGTTCTTTAGTTTTATGATGCATTTCTAGCCATTTTTATTGCAAAATATGTCAAGCATTGCTCTAAAAATCAATAATAAGGAAAGAAAATGAAGTTTAATTTCTCGTTGGATACAGCAATCATTATTTCACTGATAGCCATTTTTCTATTTGTATCTGGTCAAGCTTATTTAGGCGGTTTTTTACGCCCTTTCTATGTTGATCCTATAGTCTTAAACTTTAGCGTTCAAGACAAAATCTATTGGGGATTTCTTAAAGCATTAAACCCTTTAATAACTATTTTCCTAATTGGCATAACTCTTTATGTTTTGAAATACATCTATGTCTCACTCGAGTTAGATCAAAAGATTGTTGATTTCTTAAGACGTAAAATCAAATTTCGATTAAAACATCAAGTTAAACCACATAATTCAAGCCAGACTGATAAATTAGAGAAAAATTACACAACTTTTACTATCTATGTATCTTTAATCATAGGTTGTTCATTCATGTTGTTCACATCTATTCTTGACACACAAGAAAAAGGTAAAAAAATGGTTCAGAAGTACTTTCCAATATTAAAGAATTACCTTTAATAAAAATTACTGGCAATGAAAATAATCTTAAACAGTACCGTATTTTATGTGGTTCTGCCCTTTGTGCTGTAATAGATGAAAAGAAAAATGTCTCTTTAGTTGAGCCGAAAAACATTTTGTATTTGAGTTCGAATTTTGATGTGAAAACAAGCTAAGCAGCAATCTATTGAAACAGTATGATTTTTGAATTGTTTTAACCCTCTATAAATAGAGGGCTTTTCCATAGATATGGGATAAAAATTTCAATTCATTTTCTAACTACTGAACATATAAATTTTATTTTGATCCAAAGGAATTAAGCAATAAAACCACCATCGACACTTAATTCAGCACCGCTAATATAGCTCGCCTGTTCACTCGCTAAAAATAAAACAGAATTCGCAATATCAATGCCCTCGCCATATCGACCTACCGGGATATTAGGCAGTAATAGGCTTGCTATTGGTCCATCTATAGGGTTCATATCAGTATTGGTTGGACCAGGATGAATGGTATTAATTGTAATACCTTTAACGCCAAGCTCCCTGACTAACCCTCGTGCAAACCCTGTGATTGCGCCTTTTGTAAGAATATAAATTGATGCTCCACTAAAACCAGAATAATTGACCATCGTACTGCCTATATTTATTATTCTTCCACCTTTCCCCATGTGTTTTAAACTTTCACGAGTGGCCAAAAATACCCCCATAATATTGACAGCCACCAATCGCTCGAAAGCACTGATTGATACCGACTCTAGACTGCCTAAATGACTTATTCCAGCATTGTTGATTAATATATCGATTTTATGGAATTTTTTAGCAACATCTTCTATCGCTTTGATTAGCATTTCAGGATACCCTGAATCTGCCTTTATCGCTATGGCTTGCCCACCATGAAACTCGATTTCTTTAATCAATTCTTCAGCTTTGATTTGCGAAGAATGATACGTAAAAGCAACTATAGCGCCATGGGCGGCTAACGTCTTGACAATTTCAGCACCAATACTTCGCGATCCACCGGTAACTAACGCAACTTTTCCAACCAGCGATAATTTATTTAACATTTCACATTACTCTTTCATTAAAGTCTCCCGACTATAAAATCAGTACTCATTGTGAAGTAGAGTGCTTTTGCTATAATCTTTTTCAAGTAAAAATTGAAAATAGAATATGGAAACGCTGTCTAATCTCGAATCATTTATAAAAAGTGCAGAATATGGAAGTTTTTCTGCCGCAGCACGACATTTAAGCCTAACACCTGCCGCAGTGTCTCGAAATGTAGCGCAGTTAGAGCAAAATTTAGGTGTTCGGCTTTTTCATCGAAGTACCAGAAATCTTAAATTGACGGAAGATGGTGAACACTTTTTTATCAGTATTCGAGACAGTTTAAATAGTATTCAGACAACTATTTCAGAATTTAATGTTGATTCGAGCAAGCCCAAAGGCATTTTAAAAGTCAGTTTAAGTGCTGGATTTGGGGTGGAATATATCCTGCCATTGATGCCTGAATTTATCGACAACTATCCAGATATCAAACTTGAGTGGCACTTATCTAATAGACAGGTCAACTTAATAACAGATAATTTTGATGTGGCAATTGGAAGTGGGATTAAATTAGGTCAAGGCATCATTATCAGACCACTATCCCCGCTGCACATGATTATTGTTGCCTCACCTGATTATTTAAAACATAAAACACGGCCCAATCATCCAGCGCAAATTTCCGATTGGGATGGGATTGTCATGAAATCTCCTCAAACCGGTAAGTTACATGAATATCAATTTACAGGTCCAAATGAACAAGAGTTTTACCTTAATTTAAATGAAAAACTTATCGCAGATGATCCAAGTGCATTACATCAAGGCGCCGCTTTAGGATTAGGTGTTGCTGCGATCTCCACTGCTCATGCAAGAAAATATATAGAAGATGGAACTTTAATTAGAATCCTACCTGACTGGTATGCAGATTTAGGAAATACCAATCTTTATTTTTCTAGCAAAAAACACATGCCAGCAAAAACTAGATGTTTTATCGATTTTATTGCGCTTAAATTTGAACAGCTAAAATTGAATCAACAACTATCTGCTTTGAATATGGGAAAAAACACCACACTTTCAATTAAAAATTAGTTTTATTGACAGATTTTCAACAAATCGGAATAAGTGTTTCAACTGTTCTGTAGCTACAAGGGACACTTCAATACAACAATAATGTATTGATCAGTCGTTAGATACGGCCCCTATCTAGAGCAATGTTGGAGATCCATTTATGAATACTACGAATATACAAAATACTGAAAATCGTGAAATAACAGAAACTTTAGCTGTTTTAGAAAGGCATTTAAATGCTTTCCGCTTAGGTGATGTAGACTTAACAGTGCAAGACTATGCATCTGATGCCATCATTATCAATGGAACCGATACGGTAATACGTGGTACCGATCAGATTCGAGAAACATTTATAAGTGTATATCGGGATTTTTTCCCTGAAGGTACACGTGAAATTAGTATAGAAGAAAAAACAGTCTATGGTGAAGTCGCCTATATTCGCTGGTCAGCGCCTAATGCAAAAATGGCCACGGATACGCTGATTGTGAAAAACAATAAAATCGTGGTGCAAACCTTTGCTTGTCATTTCGGTTAACGAATCTCAGAAATAAATACATGTCAGCTGAATTTAAATTAGCCAATACATTCTATCTAGACATTCCCAAAATGGATGAAATGCTTCTTATTTTAAGCAATGAGCACAATGCATAAATCTGAGTGACGCTGTTTTTTTTCATCCATTCTGCGGAAGATCATCATTTAGGTAAGATTATGCCTCGATCACCCCATATACAGAAATCAACTGATAACCCCTCTGAAACAAAACCTTATACCCTAGCATGGATCAGTATTTTAAGCTTTTTAACCTTGCTCGGTCCTATGTCAATAGATATGTATTTACCTGCATTTCCTGAAATTGCAGTAGAGTTTGGTGTGACAACCAGTGTTGTGTCATCATCATTGCCCGCATATTTTTTAGGTTTAGTCATTGGTCAACTTGTTTATGGCCCGATTAGTGATCGATTTGGACGTAAACCACCGCTATATTTTGGATTAACTTTATTTGTGATCGCATCTGTTTTGTGTATTTTTACCACACAAATAGATCAATTGTTAATGACAAGAGTATTGCAAGCTTTAGGTGGTTGCGTTGGAATGGCTATGGTTCGTGCAGCGATTCGTGATCGATTAACACCTAAACAGTCTGCAAGAGCTTTATCCAGCATGATGCTCATGATGGGGCTGGCACCAATTCTTGCCCCGATATTAGGTGGATGGCTTTTAGTCAATTGGGGATGGCAAAGTATTTTCATTTTCCTTGCCTGTTTTGGTGTCATCAATATTGTTCTTGTGCATTTTTATTTTGAAGAAACACTGAATGACCATAAAAGAAAATCTCTTCATGTTGGCGATATTTTTATCAATTATTTCCATGTTTGTCGGGACAAAAGTTTTTTAACCCCTACACTTATAGGTAGTTTGTCTTATGCAGCATTCTTTTCTTATATTGCCGCTGCACCAGCGATTTTCATTGATCAATTCCAGATAAAACCTGAAAATTTTGGTTATTATTTCAGTATAAATGCCGCTGGCTTGATTATTTTCTCGCAAATCAATCTTCGTCTGATTGGTCGTTTTAGCCTTATAAGAATCTTATTACTCGGTATTCTGATTCAAGTGATGAGTGCGATTTGGCTATTTATCTCGCCTCGATATGATTTGGTCAATCTATCCTCAACCATGCTCGGATTGTTTGGTCTTGTCGCAGGTCTTGGATTGGTAAGTGCAAACAGTAATGCATTGGCATTATCTCAACAAGGTCAACGTGCAGGTACTGCAAGCGCACTTCAAGGTGCTATTCAATTCTTAATTTGCTTAATTGTGGTGCCGATCAGCCATACCTTTCATTTTAATCCACTTATGAATCTATCAATGATTATTATGATTTGTACAATGCTGGCATTAATCCTCACAATGATATATCAGAAAAGCCAACTAAATTTCACTAGATGATTGATATTACATTTGTTTTCTAACAATATTTGGTGTTTTTCCTGTCCATTGCTTAAATGCGTGAATAAACGTGCTCTGTTCTGAATACCCGATTAAAGTTGCAATAGTTGTTAAATTTAAACTTTTATCCTTTAAGTACTCTAAAGCTAATTTTTTTCTTGTATCCTGTAATAATTCACGAAAAGTTATACCTTTATTGAGTAGCTGCCTATTTAAAGTACGCGGTGAAACAGCAAGGCTAGATGCAATTAAGGCCAATTTAGGTTCGCCTAAAGCGATATGATGAATAATCTGTAACTGAACTTTTTTTATGAGTTCGTCTTTATATTCTAAGTCTTTTAATAAATCATATGTCTGCTTTGTTAGTATAGATTTTAAAATCGTATCAGGCATTAGATTTTTAATATCAAAAACTGATTTATCAAACTTAATCCACATATCATTTTGTTCAAAATTGATTGGACAAGAGAAGAAATCTATCAGTTCTTGAGTGTTTTCTTTAGCAGCGTTTCTCATTCCTAAAGCGATCGGCTTAACTTCAAGACCCGTAAGTATTTTTATAAATTGAACTGGAGCAGCTAAAGAAAATAACTCTTCTTGATAACCTGGTAAACAGAGTTCGATTTTTCCGACAATAACAAAGTCTTTCTCACTTTCTCTTATCTCCAATTCGTGGACATCAAAAAAGATCTTTTGAAATAATTTCATTAAATTTAAAGATTCGGCTAAATTTTCACTGCTATAAAGTAAATATCCAGCTATTCCAAAGCTATTAAATCTTATCGTTTTTGCAAAATTCAAACTAAAATTTGGATCTCCTGTTATTTCCTCTGCAGTTTTCAAGTATCTACGCCATTCTTTCATAGGTAAAAAATCAGTATTAAAATCAAAATCTAAAACCTTTCTCATCATTTCATGATCAATCTTTAGTTCACTTAAATATTGATGCAACCATTGAAAGTAATATGTAGATATTCTTGCTATTGCCATAAAAATTCCTATTTTGGCGTGAATTCCTAATTTATAGAGTGATACTACCAATTTTTCTCCTAGAAGAAATACGAAAATATCTATTGAAAGCCTAAAAAAGTTCTAAGGGATTTATATGGAAATTAAACTTATTCATAAACTGAATAAAATCAAACAGAATTTTTCATTCATCAGTGAGGTGCTTAATAAAGAATTAGGATTGAAAGAAATTCCATTATCTGAGCTGCGTAGTCGATATGAATCGGTACATTCTAGATATGCCATGATCCAAGGAATGAATGTACATTTCACAGATCAGGGACATGGACAAGTCATTGTCCTACTGCATGGCATATTGTCTTCTTTGCATACATGGGAAGCTTGGGCTGAGTATCTAAAAAAAGACTATCGAGTTATAAGTATCGATTTACCTGGATTTGGCTTAACAGGCCCACATCCTCAAAAAAAATATCATCCTGATGATTATGTTGAATTTCTTTCTGAATTTATTCAACATTTAGATATACACGATTTTCATCTAGCAGGTAATTCAATGGGTGGATTAATTGCATGGTTATTTACTAGAAAATTTCCCAACAAAATAGGTAAATTAATCTTATTAAATCCAGGCGCATATCATTTCAAACCTAGCAAGATATTAAAACATATCTTAGATTCAAAATTATTAATACTGGCCAAGCTAACAGCGCCTAGAATATTATTTAATTTAGGATTAAAAGATGTATACAGCAATAAACAACGAATAACCCCTGAAATTTCTCGACGATATCATGAGCTTTTTTACGCGAAGGTAATAGAGAGGCTATGCTTGAATTAGCTAAAATATTAACAGAAATAAATCTGAAAGATGAGCTAAAAAACAAATAAAATATATTAAAAATCCAATTTTACTTCAATGGGGTACTGACGATAAATGGTTGCCATCAACGCAGATTAATAAATGGGAAAATGATGCAAAAAATATAACTGTTATAAAATATGCAGGAGTTGGTCACATACCAATGGAGGAAACGCCTAAAATGACTGTAATTGATGCTAAGTCCTTTATAGATCAGTAATATAGTTATGGCTAGATGTTCAAAATCAATGTATTTAAACCACCCGCAGGTGGTTTAAATGCGACAAACACAATAAAACTCAGTAGCCATTCGCGCTTAACTTAACTCTAAAAGGCTCTGTTTGATTTTTCATCATTTCCTTCATCTCTGCTGTGATCTCAACACCCATCTCTTCAAGCATTAACAAACCAAATTCTGAAGTGCTCTCTGCAAAATTTTTGTTATCTATTAACATTTGAGCAAGCTTTACATTTTTAGGAAAATCAGGGAAAAACTCATTAAAGTCTTTTTTATCTTCAATTCCAAAATAGATAAATCTTCGCCATTCATTAGTTTGAATATCGCGTATAAAAATTATGTCAGCTTCAGTCTGCATACGTTTTTTAAATATTTCATCTTGTGATTGCATAGGCACAACACAAACTTCACCTACACTAGAAATATAGTTTAATTTTGGTTTTAAAAATGTAGAATCTATATTTTTATAAGATCCATCTTTGGCTAAATCTTGCTGTAATTTGATGTCTTTTCTATACTCAGCATCACTGATCCATTCGCCTGAAGAAAAAGTCTGTCCTTGATGCTTAGGTTTAAGTTTACGGTCATATTCAATCTGATCATAAAATTTTAGAACATCATCAAGTGAACCATTTTTTAGTATTTCGACTTCCTTGTCAGCTTGCTTATTAAAAATCTCATAGCTTTTTTCACACTGTAAGTTCTCTGCAAAGGAGAAACTTGATGCTAAGGTTGTTAAAGCAATAATGAATATTTTTTTCATGAAATACCCTCTTAATATTTTGGGGATAAGATACTCAGGTTGAGATCAGAAATAAACCTTACAAAAAATTTATTTAACACAACACATTAGCTGATTTTTTCAACTTGACCACTAAGCTATTATTTTTAAATAAATTTTAGCAACATTCCGACAAAACTATTTTGCATCAAATCTCTTTATGAAGGGTCAATTCTTTATTGCTGCTGTGATTACTGGCTTTAAAAAATTACTAGAAATTTCATATAGAACAAAGCTTTAATCAATATTCTTAGTTCTAATAAAAGTCGTTGCGTCAATTTGCCCCCATATAAAAAATACAAAACTTGGCGATGTGCTGTTTTTAATCGGAAAGTTCAAATAAAATAATTAAATATCTTGAATTTGTAACAATTTCAAGATATGGTAATAAAAATCATTGCATATCTCGGTAATATATTTGATAGTTAAGGTTCTTTAAGATTTATCTAAATATTAACTGACTTTATACAACCGAAAACTTTTTCTTAACATTAAAAATCAATTCGTTATGAACATTAAACTTTTTACAGCATTATTCTTGATCATTGCCCTGTCTGCTTGCAATAAAGAGCCTGAGCAGCATACAACTGCGCAAACAGATCGACCTACCCTCACTGCACAATTTGAACAATCAGATGAAATGATTAGTAAATATCTTGATCAACTTGATGATCCAAATACGACATTGGATGATAAGACCAGAATCGTATGTCAAGATTATCCTAAAGAATACAAATCGAATTACATGCCAAATTTACTTAAATTAAATCCAGAGAACTATACTGAAGCTAAATTACTTTCAGACTTAGATATTGCTTTAAACTATTACAAAGAAAAAGAAAATATTCAGTGTAAAGTTACAAGATAGTGATGGTCATTTATCAAGTTTTAGCGCTTACAATTTTTAAAAAAAATTTAGATTAAATGTTTGTTTTATATAAATAGTTTAAGTGTTTGGTATCTAATAAAAAATAGGGAGCTTAAAAGCTCCCTATTTTTAGTTCTTTTCACGGTAGTATTGATGTTTTCTTTTTGAATGGTGTTTCCAGTTTTTTCCACCATAGCAAAAAAAAGGTGTTGGCTCTGTAACCCATGAATCCATCAATGGTCGACCACGTCTGCATCTTAGTTTAAGAAAATAAGATCTATACTCAATCTCGTGTAAGAAAAAACTACTTTTTTCTTGCTTAACGCTGTAGTGGCGATAATAAGTATCTTGGCGATGTGGAAAAATTTCATCATCATAATCGCCAGTTAAACCTTTTTTAACAACGCTTACATATTGTTGTTTAAGGTGTTTCAGTTTATCCATATTTCTCTCATTAGGTAGTTAAAACCTAATAGAGAGTTTTCGCGTAATAATTCATATTTTATGTTCTTTTTGAATTTGCTTAATTTTATCACATGAATTTGCTAAAAATACACTGTGAAATTTGTTTTGCCCAAATTTGATAAATTTCCTGACTCGGGTGAAAACCATCACGTGCCATTTGTAAATTTAAAGTTTTAAAATGGGCTAAATCAAAACGAATCAATTGATAATTGATTTTATTTTCGATGAATTGGGCTAACTTCTGATTCATTGCACTCGAATACTGTCCAAACAGCCATCCCAATGGATTTGGTAATGCTGGAAACAGATTCATTGGGGGAACACCCGTGACTAAAATCATCTTTGGCAAAAACTTAGCTTCAATTTCTGTATAAAGCCCCCTTTGTTGCTGAATCCATTTGTGTGGTGAAATAAGTTTTGTGACATCGTTTACTCCAACCGATGTAATCACAACATCAAACTGCTGATTGTCTAATTGCTTGGTTCTTTGCAAAATTTCTAAGGTACTATCCCCTGTTTTCGCTTCTAATTGATAAGTGACTTCAAAATTAGAGGCTAATTCATCGAGTAAACACCCCAATAAGGCTTCACGTTGATCTTCAACCCCCACACCTGCGGCAGCAGAGTCACCCAAAATTAAAATAGATAGTGCTTTTCCTTGTCCTATAACACCTTTTCGCAATCCTTGAGGTTCAGCTAATCGAGGTGTATTTTTCTTTACGCGATAACCTTGAAGAATTAACGCGGGAACAAGAACAATGGTCGAAATTTTTAAAAGCATATTTGAGTACCAATCCAACAAAGCTATCTCAAAATCAGTCAGAGTCAGATATAGTTTGTCACAATATTAAAATCATAAAGTTCAATGTCGATTTTACTTAATTGTATGGCCAAGTTGCTATTGGGCTAAATCAACAAAATTTAAGGCGAAAGCAAATATAAATGTACCAATAAACTCAAAAACTAAAACAGCATACTTCCTGCTTTTGCTCATCAAATAGGCATTATAGGTCCCGATTAAAATAATACCAAGATACATTAACTTTTGAATATCATCCATTTGCATCAGGCATTGTTGAATTTCACAGTGCTTTTCAAAAAAGAAGAGATACAAGATACGCGCAAGAAAAACTAAAAAGCTGGTCAGGAAAAAACCCAATACGATAAACATATTAAAATTCTCATTATTTTTTATCCAGTTAGATTTTAAAGCTTTATCTATGCAATGCAATAAAAAAGACCCTTGCTGGGTCTTTTAAAGCTAAATAAAGCTCAACCAAGTTTATTCACAATTTTTAATGGCAATATTTTCATAGCTAGGCCTATCGGCAACCAAGGCCATTGTGGTACATAAGCTTTAACAGGTTGTTTTTCAATTGCTTTAACCAATAAATGAGAACCTGTTTCAACATCAACCTCAAACGGTAGTTTTTTTGCCCCTTCATTAATTTCAGTACGAATATAACCCGGGAAAATCGTAGAAACTTTAATTTTCGTGTCAATTAACTCAGCACGTATTCCTTCCGCTAAAGCAGCTACACCAGCTTTACTTGCGCCATATGCGGTCAAGTGTTTAGGCATACCACGAAGTGCACTCATAGACGAAATCACAACCAGATGACCAAACTTTTGCTCACGGAATATTTCAACAGCAGCTTCACACTGTGCCAATGCAGAAATAAAATTGGTTTCTACAGTTGCACGGTTAATCTCAAATTTACCATTGCCAATTCGACGACCATCACCAACACCTGCATTGACGATAATACGATCGAGCTTACCAAAGTCTTGCTTGAATGCTCGAAAGACTTGAAATACTTGCTCATAGTTGGTCACATCTAAAGTTTTGGCAATCACTTTGATACCATATTTAGACTCCAACTCTTGTTTTAAGCTTTCTAAACGCTCTAAACGACGCGCACAGACGGCTAAGTTATAACCTTTTTGCGCAAATTCTCGTGCCATTCCCGCACCAATTCCAGAACTTGCGCCAGTGATTAAAATGGTTTTTGCCATGACAAATTCCTTAAACTGTTTTTATATTTCTAAAAGTGCGACTTTAAATCCACGTCAATAGTTGCGGATCTTCAGCCTTAATAAAATGATGTTCATTCAAACTCAATAATTGCGGTTCATTTCCCACCAGTCGTAATGTGGTTAAACTGGTATTGGCAATTGCCCAATTCAATGCAAAAGTTTTATTGGCGCTTAACTCCAAGAGTTTTCCTGCAACAACTGAAATAACACCGCCAGAAGTAAATACGATTGCATAGCGAGGTTTAGTCTTCACCAGCTCATCACATAAATTCTGTAAAGCCGTTTCTACACGGTTTTTAAAATCTGGCCAAGATTCGTCATACTCATGGTGATATTCACCACCAGTCCAACGGTCAATTGCCCCTTCAAAAATTTTTGCCAAGTAGGCACGTGGGCTTTTTTCTTTGGCAACATCCTGTTTAAGTAGATGCGGTTGATTAAAACGCGGATCATATTGAGCAAAAACTTGTTGATGGTTAAATTCATTCCAATGATGGTCCGTCACAATTTGAGCATCAGAAAAACTTTCAGCCAAAGCAAAACTTGCTGTTTGCTGATGGCGTAACATTGAACCTGCAACCACATAAGGCTCTTCTTTCAAAATTTTATCGAGATATTGACCCAATAGTTTGGCTTGTAACTCGCCATTGGGTGAAAGTCTGTCATAACTCTCTGCACCAAATGACGCTTGTCCATGACGAACGAGGTAGATTGTGGTCATTTTCCTAAAATTTCCTTAAATTTTTCAAGATATTTCTGTGCAACTTCATTGGCTTCAATTTTTTGTAAACCGATAAGTTTTAATGCACGAATATGTAAGGCATGAATCACAATCCAAAAATCTTTAAAAGCTGGATTATCTGTTTGTTTATGATAGTAACGATAATAAATTTGCTGTGCGATTACAGCTAAACGGAAAATACCAAATACTTCGTAGAATGCCCAATTATCGGGTTTTAATCCGGTTTTTTCTAAATAATATTCAACCACTTCTTTACGGGTAAGCATGCCTTTTAAATGTGTAGGCTGGCGACGGGTTGATTTAAAAATTTGGTTGTCTGTATCCTCCACCCAATAGGCCAAAGCAGAACCTAAATCCATGAGAGGATCACCAATGGTTGCCATTTCCCAATCCAATACACCAATCACTTGGGTTGGGTTTTTAGGATCAAGAATGACATTATCAAAACGCCAATCATTGTGAATCAAACACGTGTTTGAGTCAGCAGGAATATTTTCATTAAGCCATTTACGTACAAATTTAAAACTCGGCACATTGATGGTGTGCGCCTTTTCATAACGTGCATCCCAACCTTCAACCTGACGACGGCAATACCCATCACCTTTTCCAAGTTTTTCGAGTTCGGTGCCTTGATATGGAACTTGATGTAATTCAATCAGCTTGTCTAAGACATTAATACACAATTCATGCACTTGCTGTTGAGTAAAATTCAGTTCAGGGGGCAGTTTGGCACGCGGAATAATACCTTCAATGCGTTTCATCACATAGAAGTCACAACCGATTACGGATTCATCCTGACACAGCGCGACCATTTCAGGAAGAACTGGGTAGTATGGTGCAAGCCATTTTTGTACATGATATTCACGCGCCATATCATGTGCAGATTTCGCCTTTGTCCCTTTGGGTGGGCGACGTAAAATTAAATCAGCATTGTCATATTTTAAACGATAGGTCCAGTTTGAAGCTCCGCCAGAATATTGAGTCACTTCTACATTGCCTGAAATTTCAGATCCATTTTCAATAAGCCAATTTCCGACAGCACGAATGTCCAACTCCTCGCCTTCACGTATATTTCCACCAATATCAATGACTGACATATTATTTCCCTGAATCTTATGTTTTAAACCATACATCTATAAAGAATGATACTTTTAACTAAAAACTTCGCTTGCTCACTACTTTATATATAACACCTCTAACATAAAGCAGTTATTTTTTATCAGCAAATTGTTATTTTTTACGCGAGCCATAACCTCGTTTTTTTAATTCTAATTTTGCAATCATCCCTTTATGCACTTCATCTGGGCCATCCGCTAAACGTAAACTGCGGGCTTGAGCAAAGAATCCTGTTAAAGGTGTATCTCGTGATACGCCCATGCCACCATGAATTTGAATGGCCATATCAACTACTTTTTCAAGAACTGAAGGTGCAACAACTTTAATGGCTGAAATCTCGGTAAGCGCAGCCATAGTCCCTTGAGTATCCATTTTATACGCCGCATACAGGGTTAACAGTCGTGCTTGATCAATCGCAACACGAGCATCTGCCACACGTTCTAAATTTCCACCTAATTTAAGCACTTCTTTACCAAAAGCAGTTCGACTCATTCCTCGATCAATCATTAATTCTAATGCTTTTTCAGCAGCACCAATGCATCGCATACAATGATGAATACGACCCGGACCTAGACGCCCTTGTGCAATTTCAAACCCTTGTCCAGCACCACCAATAAAATTACTCACAGGTACACGAACTTGATTAAAACTAATTTCGCCGTGACCATGTGGCGCATCATAATCACCAAAGACAGGTAACATACGTTCAATGGTTACGCCTTGAGTCTCCACAGGCACTAAAACCATGGAATGCTGATGATGACGATCTTTGCTTTCATCAGGCGTATGCGCCATAAAGATAATAATTTTCGCATTTGGATCTCCCAAACCTGAAGACCACCATTTACGACCATTCAATACAATTTCATCACCATCTACCACTGCAGTTGCCTGCATGTTGGTTGCGTCCGATGAAGCAACTGCTGGTTCAGTCATACAGAATACTGAACGGATTTTTCCTTCTAATAACGGCTTAAGCCATTGTTGTTTTTGTTGATCTGAACCATAACGCCATAGCACTTCCATATTGCCACTATCTGGAGCATTACAATTAAATACTGTGGGTGCTAATAAACTGCGGCCTGACAGTTCTGCGATATGGGCATATTCCTGTACAGATAAACCTGCACCCAATACTGGATCTGGTAGAAACATGTTCCAAAGTCCAGCAGCTTTTGCTTTATTTTTCAGGACTTCAAGTTGTGCTGGCCATTGCCATTTTGTCCAATCACCGCCTTGATTCAGATGATGGACTTCATTCCAAAAATCAGTTTCTACAGGTTCAATTTCATTTTTAATAAAGGCTTTGGTACGTTCTACAAATTCTTGCGCACGTGCTGAAAGTTCAAACATGCTTATCTTCCTGTAAATATATGGATAAATATTTGAATCGTGACTCTTTACTTTACCTTAGCTGAAAACCTATTATGAACCAAATGATTTAATTCAATACCTCACTATGAATATGATTCATAATAAAACCAATCTTGATATGTCGATTTTCAATCATATTGATATTAATTTATACCCGCTTTTTATCACCATTTATGAACAAAGAAATATTTCAAAAGCGGCAAAGATTTTATGTATTACTCAGTCTGCTGCAAGTCATGCTTTACAAAGACTTAGGCAGCATTTGCAAGATGATTTATTTGTTCGCGCTGGGAGTAAAATGCTGCCTACCCCTTTTGCTGAACAGATTTATCCATCTGTACAAAATGCTTTATTTGCTTTTCAAAATATCTCCAAACAAAAACAACAGTTTGATCCCAGTTCAGTACAAACCTTACGCATTGCAATACATGATGAAATTGAACCGATTATTTTTCCTAAATTGATTCATCATTTTCAAAAATTGAATTCAACCATTCAGTTTCTAAGTACCAAGCTTGACCGCAAAAATGTAATTGCTGATTTGGCTGCTCAACAAGTCGATTTTGTCATTGATCTAGAACAAAATTATGGTGATAAAATTAATTATCAAAATTTGGTTCAAGATCATTTTGTGATTTGTTCTCAGCATACAAATATCAATTCTGAACTGTATTTTGCATCACCTCATATCGGTGTTTCTTCACGCCGTACTGGTTTGCTTTTAGAGGACATATATTTAAATCAAGCGCAATTCCGCCGTCAGATTTTTATGCGTTGTCAGCATTATTCAACTGCTCTGCAAGTTTTAGCACAATATCCTGATGCGATGTTAACCATTCCAAAGCAGATACTGGCACATTTACAAGTTGATCAAAGTATCAATATTTTTGAGCATCCTATTGATCTACCTGTATTAAATATGGGAATTTATTGGCACGGTGCGCTAAATGAAAATTCTAGGCATATTTATTTAAGAGAAGAAATTTCTAAAATTTTTGCTTAGGCTATTTTATAAACAATTGATTTAACATGCGTTTAACCGCTTATGTACTATCATCTCTATTCTTACGAGATTTTTTTCAATCAAGTTGGTGAAATTAAGCCACTTATCTATTCCATTCGACATTTCATACATTGAACTCAAATTATAAAAATAAGACATAAAATCCATGTTAACCATGATAATATACATTTTATGTCATGTTTTGGATGATGTTGCGATGAGAACTTCGGCGCATAATTTTATGCTTGATGGTGTGGAAGACATGTTGACTCAAATTGGGACGAATATCAAAAAAGCCCGACTTCGACGTAATATGACCATTCATGATTTGGCCAATCGCATTCATGTAGATAACCGAACGATCTCACGTATGGAAAAAGGTGATCCAAGTACCAGCCTAAAAAATGTGATTTCAGTTTTAGTGATCTTTGGCCTTGAACATACCCTAGGCTCACTCGCGAATCCTGAGTTGGATGAAGTTGGCTTAGCACTCGAAAATCGTAATAGTTCAGTACGTGCAAGATTAAAAAAACAGTCTGTGATTAGTGATGATTTCTGATAGGTAAATAAACATGGATGAAGTTAAAGGATGTTATGTTTTCATAGATACAGGCTCCCAGCCAACAATTGCTGCACACTATTCTTATGAAAAGCCAATTTATCGCTTTCTTTATGGTCAATCATACTTACAACGTGCAGATGCCTTCCCTTTAGATCCACTTAATCTAAGCTTTCAGTCTTATAACAAACCATATGAAACTATTTCTAAAGATGGTTTTGGTGTACTTGCAGATGCAACACCAGACAATTGGGGGAAACGCTTAACCAATGCCTTACACCGTAGAACACCATTAAATCAATTGGAATGGTTACTCGCTTCACAAGGAAATTCAGTCGGCTGTATTGTTGGAAGCTTGTCTAAATCGCATATAAAAAACAATTCAAATATCATTCAATATGAAGAATTAGAAACTTTCATACAAATTACTGAACTCATCGAAAAAAAACGAGATCCGTTTGAGATGAAACTTGAACAACTCGAATTAAATAAGCTGTTATATAACGGGGCTTCAATGGGCGGAGCCAGACCCAAAACCCTTGTGATGTATAAAAATAAAGAATGGATTGCCAAATTTAATAAAAGTGATGATTTGTTTGATACCTGTAAAGTTGAATATGCTTCGCTGAATATGGCACGAGAAATGGGGCTCAATACATGTAATGCCGAACTAACAGAATGTGCTGGTCGCCCTATTCTCTTAGTTGAACGCTTTGATCGAAACTGCCCTGAACGTAAAAAACACTATATAAGTGCCAATAGTTTGCTCAATATTCAGAAAATTCGTATAGGAGATCCTAAAATGTCCTATATGAGTATTGCCAAAGTCTGTAGTCAGATTTGTTTTGATGCTATCAGTAATCAAAAAGAACTCTATAAGCGGATGGTGCTGAATGTCATGATTAGCAATACTGACGATCATTTAAAAAATCATGGTTTTTTAATGTATGACATGAAAAAGCAACATTATGCTTTAAGCCCGCTTTTTGATGTTTTACCACATGGTATGCCAAGCTCATTTCCAAATGAACATGCTCTGGTTTTAGGCAATGATGGACGTTTTGGAAGCTATGACAACCTTATCAGTCGTAGCAATGCCTTTGGACTAAACCTAGATCAAGCCAGAGAATGTATTAAGGATGTCCGTGATGTTCTCGAAAATAGAAAAAAATACCTGTTAGATGCGGGTCTTAAACCCACAGAAATTCGTCAATTAGAACCCTATTTCTATCTAGATATCCTCAAAAACTAAAGCTTAACAATGCCAGCCATTTATACTATGGATAATGAAAACTTTGATCAGAATGAATCGGTATTTAGTTATCAATCTTGGCAAGAAAATGATTCAAACATGACATAAAATCCAGCTTAAATTAGATAAAGTACTTTTTATGTCATTATAAAAGAGAAAATCCAATTGTATTTATATAGTTTTGCTTAGGCTATTTTGTTGTTATAACATGAGACCGAATACGATCTGTTTTATTCATCTATTTTCCAGGCGTGATGAATACTGTTAAGCAATCTTTGATTTAATGCTTGCTGATGTATTTGCCATTGAGCAATTTCGATTTGGGTCGGCTCTTGTTGCCCATCGGATTCACTTAAAAACCTTTTCAATCGACTTTGATAATGAAAAGCTGAGACATCCCCAGTAATATCGGCTCCGATTAGACGCGCTGAACAAGTTTGAATTAGATCCTGCAAATGTTTTTCTAAAAAATGCCCTTGATCCCAATTGGTCATCACCACATCTTTAGACAACACATCCTTATCTATAGATAAATATATAGGTAGATCAATTTTTTGTATTTCATTAAAAAAATCTGACATTAATTGGTCTGGCTCATCATAACCATGCCATGCATGTTGTGCGCCAATCCATTGGGTCCAATTCGCCTTTTGTTGAATACTCCAATAATGCAATTTACCCTTATATAAAGGAGACCAATGGTTTTCCCATGCATGTTTTAAGCTAATATCACTTGAGCTGATGCCGATCACATCGATCCGGGCGACCTGCGGCAATCGACTGGCCCAATACACCCATGAACCACAGTGTATTCCAAACGGATAACGCATATTGTCAGGGTGATTGTCACAAACAATTAAATGAACAGGTTCATTGTTTGTTATCCGTTTTAAAAGCAGCTGGGTTATATGATGATAATCACCACTTCCCATAAATACACAACCCAATTGATCTGATGGAGGTAATTGCTCAGCTAGATAATCTTCAAGTTGCTGAAATTTTTTCCAATGACATCCAAAACGGATTTGTTCTTGCCAACTGGCAAGATCGATGTTTTGAGCAGCATTCGAAATCTCGACTGAACCATCAAAATTGAGAACAACATGTTGCCTAATGCTATTCATGATTTTGACTCCTGCATACTTTCATGCCAATGTGCATCTGCTTCAAACAAATGGCGTAGTCGTCTGAGTGCAAATCTTAATATAGGTTGTTTAATCCATACTAAATGCCGTGTAAAAGTAAACTTAGCACCCAACTGAGCCTTTACTTCAGGGTCTGTCCAGCCAGCAATGTAGAATTTTAAATGATGTTGTTTGGCATAATCCAGATTGATGAACCAACTGATAAAATAAAGATTATATTCAATGGCTAAGGGATAATTTAAACCAATATATTTATCAACAAGATTCCCTTTGTACTCAAAACAAATGTTATATCCCAATAAAATTTGCGCTTTCCAATACAAAAAGACTTTGCCACCATTCTCAGCATCTTGCAAAATTTCATCAAAAAACTCAGCAGTGAGTAAGTCAAAGTGAACCTCACTTTGATTGTAAACATTTAAAAATAACTGATATAACTGCGCTCGAAATGCGTGCTGTGCAAATTGTTGCGCACCTGTATCGAGTATCTCAACCCGTAAATCGTCTAAGCTTTTCAACTTGCGTTTCAAATTTTTACGGCGGCTTTTTGAAAATTTTGCTAAATAATCTTCTCGATTTTCAAAATCAATTGGCACATAAGCCAAAGCTTGCCCTTCTATCGCCAGAAAACCGGCACGCTCTGCAACTTCAATGAATTGCTGACTATAGAGATTCTCTCGCGCAGTTAATAAAGGCGAATTTATCGGTAAATCTTTAATAATCGTTAAACTTTGCTGGCCTATACGTTGCTTGAGTTGTTGCAGCAAATCACTGACCGGTAAACTACTGATAAGCGGGGTATATTCGGTTACGGTGGTTCCAATAAAACATGTTTTTAAATGCAAAAACCGACCCCAATATGAATAACCTAATGTAGATTCAATGCGTTTTTTTACAGGAAGATCTAAAGTCGTGAGTAGATTAAAATCTGTTGTAAAAAAAGTTAAAAAATCGCTTGAATCATTTACATCAAACATTTTAGGTGGATGCTGAATAAAAGCATCCACCAGTGAATGTGGTTCCAATTGATTGAGATCGGTTTGCATTGTCATAAATTCAACCTACTGAATCACAGCTCTTTTTTAGCACGTAATAATAACTGCTCTAATAAAACCATTGCTTGATCAATTTCAGCACGTGAGATTTCCAAGTTGGGCGCAAATGTAATCACATTTTTGTAATAGCCGCCCACATCTAAGACTAGACCACATTTTTCACCTTGATACTCCAAAGTACCTGAAAGACCAATATCTACCATTTTGTCCAATAATGCTTTATTTGGAGTAAAGCCATCCACTTGACATATTTCTGCACGTAAAGCTAAGCCTAACCCATCAACATCACCAATTTCAGGATGGCATTTTTGTAGATCTTTTAAGCCTTCAAGGAAATATGCACCACTTTCCATAATTTGTTTTTCATAATCTTTCTCGGCCAGCATTTTCATGACTTCAAGCCCCACCGCCGTACCCAATGGATTTGATGCAAAAGTCGAGTGCGTTGATCCAACAGGGAAAACTTCAGGATTAATGATTTCTTCTTTTGCCCAAACGCCTGCAAGTGGATTTAAACCATTGGTCAGAGCTTTACCAAATACCAATACATCTGGGGTAATACCGAAATGTTCAAATGACCACAATTTACCAGTACGATAAAAGCCCATTTGGATTTCATCAACAACCAATAAAATCCCATGCTCATCTAAAACTTTTTTTAACTCTGGATAAAAATTCATAGGTGGAATGACATAACCACCTGTTCCTTGAATCGTTTCAATATAGAAAGCGGCAAATTCACTTTCGCGAACTTTAGGATCCCAAACACCATGATATTCATTTTCAAATAAGCGTTTAAACTCAGCCACAAGTTTTACTGCATACTCTTCAGCTGTCATCCCTTTAGGACGTCTAAAAGGATATGGGAAAGGGATAAATTGAGCACGTTCACCAAAATGACCATAACGACGGCGATAGCGATAGCTTGAGGTAATTGAAGAAGCCCCTAAAGTTCGACCATGATAGCCGCCTTCAAAAGCAAACATACGGCTTTTACCATGACAGAAATTTCGCACCAATTTCAATGAATCTTCGATCGCTTGTGATCCACCAACATTATAGTGAATACGTCCCTTTTCGCCGGTCTTTTTCAACATATCTTCGGCAATGACTTTGCTCAATTCAATTTTAGTTGGGTGTAAATATTGGCTGGCAATTTGAGGTAAGGTATGAATTTGATTAATTAATGCTTGGTCTAGGCGTGGGTTTTTATAACCAAAATTAACTGCTGAATACCACATTTGAAGATCAAGAAATGGCGTGCCTTGGTCATTATAAACATAGCTACCTCGACAATCTGTAAAAATATTAGGCGGATTGACATAATGCACGGTATCGCCATATGAACAATATTTGGCTTCATCCGCCAAGAGTTGTGCTTCATCTAATGGTTCACGTTTTGTCATGGCCTGACCTTCTGAAAAAAGATGGTTTTCTTTGATATTCATGTTGTTACCTTTTTCGAGCTTTTAATTGATTCAGTTTTGTTTTGAAACAAAATCTGAGTGGAGAAATGAGTTACATTCAAAATTTATATTTGATGCCGATGGATGGATAAATATCTGTACGTCGGTCAATCATTGGACTATTTGTTTGTTCCTTTGAAAGAAAATCGACGTTTAAAGTGCCAAAAGCACTCCAATCTTTTGAAATCTGGTAATCAGCTGCCATCCCTAAAAAAGGATGAAAGCTTGAGCTGGGTTGATAAGAACTGATACCTGTGCGTTGGGCTTCTAATGAACTTACGCCATAGTAATATTGGTTATATTTAGCATTGTTCCATTGCACGCCGATTTCAGGATAAAAAGACCATTTACCACGACTGATTTCGGCCAGATAAGATACTGTGGCAATCGTGCCCTTACTTCGAGAAAGTACGTCTGTTCCAATCTGGGCCTTAAAACCCCCAAATGGTGTTATTCGCATATAACTACCACCCGCCATGACTGACCATTTACGGCGTTGTAGTCCAGTCAGCTCCCCACTCGGGTCATAACTGCTGCCATCGTATGCAGCATTTAACCGCAGTTCATTGTGATCATCATTTAAAAGATAAACACCGGCTTCATCGCCTTCTAAATAAACGCAACCGTTATCATAGAAAGCTGTAGGTAATAAGCTCTGATAGGTACGTTTTCCTTTATATGGCTGAAAATCGACAGTGTAATTTGCACCAATACTTAAAGCTGCAGGCTGATCATCATTTGCATATACATAGGATGAACTAAGTAGTATTCCGATAATCGGCGCAAGTTTTATGGGTTTTAAATGATTATTCATATTTCGGTCCATTCAACGCATTTTTATAATGACTTCAAATCTGAAATCAGCATATTTGCGATGTGGGCTAAATATGAATTTGCTTTCTTATGCGAATCTTAAAAAAAAGTAAAATTCCATTAACATTGTTTTGTTTTGTGACCCGAAACTTAATTCATTTAAAAATATGAATTATAAATTCATTTAATTTAAGATTATAAAAAAATAAGCTATTCATTTTTAATAAATTAAATAATTTTAATAAATTACACTTTTTTACAATACAGCAACGTCATCTTTTTGCCACTAATTTCCCATAAGATTTAATTAAGAATCGAAAATTAATTTATGTGACAAGTTTATTAAAATAACAGTGGTAAAACTTATTATGTTCCTGATAAGCCCGCAACAGAATACGACCTCACAAAACCTTTGGCATATATTATGTGATTTTGATGGGACTATTAGTTTAAATGATACAACTGATCATTTATTGGAAACTTTTGCCCTAGATGGATGGCAAGCCATTGAGCAGCAATGGGAACAAGGATTGATTGGCTCAAAGCAATGTATGCAACAACAAATCGCTTTATTGCATATGAATCAACAAGCGTTTTATCAATGTTTAGATCAAATAGAAATTGATGCTGGTTTTTTAAATCTAGTGCAATTAAGCGCCTTACATAACATACCGCTGACCATTGTTAGCGATGGTTTAGATCTGGTGATTCAATATATTTTATCTAAGTATAATCTTGGGCATCTTCCAGTTATCGCGAATCATTTGGTTCAAGTAAATGAATACCAATGGCGATTAGAATTTCCAAATACCAATTTAGCCTGTAAAAGTGCAAGTGGCACCTGTAAATGCAAAATTGCTGAGATGAATCATCAGGCAAATATTATTTTAATTGGCGATGGTCGTTCAGATTTTTGTCTTGCCGAAAGTGCAAATTATGTCTTTGCAAAAAAATCCCTGATTGAACATTGCCGCGAAAAACAAATTTTATATACGCCTTTTAAAAATATTACAGAAATTCATCAACCTTTAGAAAAGTTACTGATGAGTGATTTTGAACTTGATCCAACGATTATGGTGCTTGCATGATTAAAGATAACTCATTCTTCATGAATGGAAGTCGTACTGGTGTACTACTGATCCATGGTTTAACAGGCACACCTAATGAAATGCGTAGTGTGGCAAAGCCCTGTCAGCAAATGGGTTATAGTGTCTTAGCCGTACAGCTCGCAGGACATTGCGGAACAATGCAAGACTTGGTCCAAACCAAATGGGAAGACTGGTATACAAGTATTTGCCAAGCTGCTGAAGAATTAAAAAAGCATACTGATGAAATATTTGTCATTGGATTATCTATGGGCTCGTTATTGGCACTTAAATATGCTTCAGAACATCCAGTTGCTGGAGTGATTTGTTATAGCCCAACATTTAAATTTGATGGTTGGAGTATTCCACGATGGTCAAAAATACTCGCCCCTATCGTTTTACCCATCGTTTCGCATTTAAATATTTTTAAAAATAGTGCCTTTGATGAAACTGAGCCTTACGGCATTAAAAACCAACAATTGCGTATGCGTATTCTAGAAGCCATGAAAAGTGATGATAGTAGTAAAGCTGGATTGCCAGGTAATCCTTGGCATTCACTTTATCAGATGCAACGCTTGTCCAAAAATGTTGGTAAAAATTTATATAAAGTTACCGCTCCGACGCTTTGTTTACATGCATTTCATGATGATATTGCGGATAAAAAAAATAGTCAGTTGATCTATGACAAAGTATCGGGCCAAAAACAATTAATTTGGCTTTACGAAAGCTACCATATGATCACGATTGATAACGATCGTAAACAAGTCATTGAAGCATCATTAAATTTCATCAAGCAACATCAACAATTGGCTGTTATTTCCAACCCTGTAGAAAAGTCAGCTGAAATAAGCACTGTTGAAGCGAATTTAAAACATGGTGAACCTGCGTGAATTTAGCTATTGCTGCTGTCTGGTTTCTAACTATTGTCATTGATACTGTCGGTCAACTGGCTTTTAAGGCAGCAGCGTCAGAAAATACTCAACATGATGGCATTGCACATTGGAAAGCAATGGCAATACGCCCCTGGATTTGGATTGGTATCACCAGTTATATCATTGAGTTTTTCACTTGGCTTATTTTCCTTTCCTTAGTCCCATTGTCTGATGGTGTGATGTTAGGCAGTATCAATATCGTTGTCATTCTTATCGCTGGACGTTTATTTTTTAATGAAAAGCTCACACGTAATCGACTGATCGGTGTCATCTTAATTAGTTTAGGTGTCACTGTTGTGGGATTAGGCACATGAAGCTATTTTATATCATCGGTTTTATCATATTAATGTCTTTTGACACCTTGGCCCAAATCAGTTTTAAATTTGCGTCCATCCATGCAATGCCACTGACTTATGATATGGCTTGGTTAATCCGTATCTTGAGTCATTATTGGATTTATGGGGCAATTATTGGCTATATCGGGGCCTTTTTTACATGGATGACTTTACTCAAACATGCACCTGTTGGACCTGCCTTTGCTGCATCACATTTGGAGTTGATTAGCGTCACGCTTCTGTCTATATGGTTGTTTAATGAACCACTCACCTTTGCAAAAGTACTAGGCGCAACACTGATTTTAATTGGTGTACTTTTCTTAGCAAAAGATGAGTCAAAACAACATCTTTCAACCAATGAAGTACTGAAGTAAAACCACACCCTATTTGAACCAAAACATGGGAATATGACTTACGACATCTAAATATGAAAAAAGAAATCCCACCGACCAATGGCCTCACGATTAATTTTAGAGATCTGTTTCCTTCTGCTCGTCAAACAGATCTATCTACATATCTAAGCAATTTACTCAACATTCCTCAACCGAGTTTAACTTGCTCAGGTACAGTTGCTCTAATTCTTGCCTTGCAAACGCTAGAAAAAAGACAGCCACAACGTAAACAAGTCATTATTCCAGCATGGACATGTCCGTTGGTGGCACTGGCGATTGAGAAAATAGGATTAACGCCCGTTCTATGTGACATAGAAACCAATAGCTTAAATTTTGAGATTCAACAACTACAACAATTAACCAATGCAAATACCTTGGCAATTGTGGTGACTCATTTTGCTGGTCTGGTTTATGATTTTAGCTTAGTCCAAGAAATTGCCCGGCATTATCAGACCTTTATCATTGAAGATGCTGCTCAATCTATGGGTGCTAAAACCCATTATCAAAGCGTAGGGCTAATTGGAGATATTGCATTTTTTAGTCTGGCTTTTGGCAAAGGACTAACCAGTGCTGAAGGAGGTGTATTGTTTAGTCGGGATCTAGAAATCAACCAGCAACTTTATGAGAGTTCCTTAACATTACCTATGCTCAAGCAATGGGAGCTGAAACGTTGTTTGGAGTTGATGGCGTATAGTTTGCTTTATCGTCCTGAAACTTTAACATGGCTCTATGGCAAACCTTTGCGTAAGGCGCTAGAAAACCATGATGAAATCACAGCTGTAGGTGATAACTTTGATCTAGACAGTATCCCTATTCATCAACTTGGAAAATGGCGCAGTCAAGTTGCAGCACATGCCAGTACACGCCTTCCACTACATTGGCAACAAGCAAGACAGCGAGCTAAAAAGCGTATCTTACAATTAAGATTATTGCCAAACTTACATATATTTGATGAACAGATAAATACTCAGGCAACTTTTCCCTTTTTGATTTGTTTTGTAGAAAACGAAAGATTATGTCAAAAAATATTAGATGAACTTTGGTGCTCAGGTTTAGGCATAACCAAACTTTTTGTACGTTCAATTTCCCACTATCCAGCGTTATCGCATATACATGCCGATACGCCAAATGCCACGCGCTTCGCAGCACAAAGTTTTACCATTAGTAATTCAGCTTGGTTAGAGGAGGATGATTTTCAAATTATTTTTAAAGTACTAGAAAAAATTCTAACCACATAGAATTAAGCCCAATCTGAGTAACATCTATTTAAAAAAACAATTTACCTTTGTCACGTCATATAACCCATTCAATAAAAACCAAACCATTTTCACCCTTGGCCTGATTTAATCAAAGATGATCATTTTTTGATTGATGAAAAAAATTTATTAATTTGTTAGAAGCCGCTTATATACAGATTATTTTTATTGTCCATTCGCTAAAACAAAAAATTAAATTAAAAATGAGGAACATAGTTCCTCATTTTTTATTCAGTAAAACCTTAGTAGGCCAATTGAATCAACATTCTAAAAAAACCAGCAATAATCGCCAATGTTAGAAATCCACCTAGCCATAACACGACAAACCATTGTGTTTGAGATAGTTTCATACTTGCTTACCTCATTTAAAGCTTTAAATTTTTACCCTGCTGCATGTTTAATCTTGCTTAGGCTATTTTTTACTCAAGCCAAAAGACTAAAGATGCTACGTTTAAGTTTAGTGATAACCTTCATCACCAATTCGAACTTTGTCTCGGAACACCCAATATGAAAGCCCGGTATAGATCAAAATAATTGGAATTAAAATCAATGCGCCAATTAAAGCAAACAATTGACTGCTCTGTGGCGCAGCAGCTTCCCAGATAGTCACTGATGGCGGAATCACATAAGGCCACAAACTGATGATAAACCCAGTATAAGCAAGGAAAACCAAAGCCAAGGTATAAAGGAATGGGCTTAGTTCATAACGCTTTTTACATGCGCGAAGCACAAGGAAAGTAAACAGCACCACCAATATTGGTACAGGACTAAAATACATCAATTGTGGTTGGCTAAACCAGCGTGCTGCAATTTCAGGATGCGCCATCGGGGTATAAATACTGACTGCCCCAAAGATAACAAACAAAGCAACGATTAATTTAGGCATCAACTGATACATACGATCTTGTAAATCAAGTTCAGTTTTAAAAATTAACCATCCACAACCCAATGCTGCATAAAGCACAACGACACCAATACCTGTAAACACAGTAAACGGCGATAACCAGTCTAAACCACCACCTGCATACATATGATTTTCAACTTTAATCCCTTGGATATATGCACCAAGAATCATCCCTTGGAAAAAGCTAGCAAGAATTGAACCACCAATAAATGCTTTGTCCCATAAATGCTTGGTTCGATTGGCTTTAAAACGAAACTCAAAAGCCACACCACGGAAAATTAAAGCAATCACCATAAGGATAACTGGCATATATAACGCGGATAATACAGTGGCATAGACCATTGGAAACGCTGCATATAATGCTGCACCGCCCAGTACCATCCAGGTTTCATTACCATCCCAAACAGGTGCAACGGTGTTCATCATCACATCACGTTCGTGTTGATCCTTAACAAAGGGAAATAAAATCCCAATCCCTAAATCAAAACCATCTAGTACCACATAAATGAATACACCAATGGCGATAATGACAATCCAAATCAGAGATAAATCAATCATTATTTACGCTCCTGTTCATTGGAATCAACGCTATCTTCAACACTCGTCAATGGACGTTTAGAGGCCAAAATAACCGCTTCTTCACTATGCGCTACGCTTTCTGGTGTGGCGTAGATAAATTGTGGACCTTTGTGCATCAATTTCAACATATAGTAAATGCCTATGCCAAATACGATGCAATACACCACAACGAAAATAATCAAAGTGAGACCAACTTGTTCCGCAGATACTGGAGATAAAGCATCTTTGGTTCGCATCACACCATATACCACCCACGGCTGACGACCAACCTCTGTGGTAAACCAGCCTGCGAGCAATGCAATAAATCCTGAAGGTCCCATAGCAAAAGCAAAACGGTGTAACCATTTGTTTTCATAAAGCTTGCCGCCTTTGCGTAGAAACAATGCCATCACGGCAAGTAGAATCATCAGCATGCCCATTCCAACCATGATTCTAAAACTCCAGAACACCACGGTAGAATTAGGACGATCTTCAGGTGCAAACTCTTTTAAGCCTTTTACCTCACCATCCAGCGTATGGGTCATGATTAAGCTGCCAAGATTTGGAATACCGATAGCATATTTGGTTTCTTCTGCCTGCATATCAGGAATACCAAACAGATATAGCGGCATGCCCTCACCTTTGTTGGTTTCCCAATGCCCTTCAATCGCTGCAAGTTTAGCAGGCTGATGTTTTAAGGTATTTAGACCGTGATTATCACCAATCAGAACCTGTAATGGTGCAAGGACCAGAATCATCCACAATGCCATAGAAAACGATTTTTTGATTAATGCGTCACGGCGTCCTTTTAATAAATGCCAAGCAGCAGTTGCAGCCACCAGTAAGGCTGAAACAAGGAATGCTGCTGCAGCCATATGGGCTAAACGGTAAGGAAATGAGGGGTTAAACACAATTGCAAACCAATCTTGCGGCACGATAATCCCATTTTCGATGCTAAAGCCTTGTGGTGTTTGCATCCAACTGTTTGAAGATAAAATCCAAAACATTGAAATACAGGTACCAATGGCCACCATAGCCGTTGCAAAGAAATGCGCCCGAGGACCTACTCGCCCCCAACCAAAGAGCATAATGCCAAGGAAACCAGCTTCTAAGAAAAATGCACTCAGCACTTCATAAGCCAGTAATGGACCAGTTACCGAGCCTGCAACACGTGAAAATTCACTCCAGTTTGTTCCAAACTGATAACTCATCACCACACCAGAAACCACGCCCATCCCAAAAGCGACAGCAAAAATTTTTACCCAGAATTTAAATAAATCTTGGTAAACAGGATTTTGAGTTTTTAGCCAGCGCCATTCAAGTACAGCTAAAAAGCTTGCAAGCCCGATAGAAATTGAAGGAAAAATAATATGGAAAGAAACAGTAAAAGCAAACTGAATACGCGCCAATTCTAAAGCAGTTAATCCTAGATCCATGACATCACCTTATTCATTGGTAAAGTTGGTAAAGATTGAGTTTTGAATACATTGATAAACATTTTTTGTTGTACAAGCTCAGCATACGCCTGAACATTCAGTACAATCTGTTGTTTTCTTTTTGCTGTATTTTTAAACAATACTAAAAATAGCATGCAAAGGCTGCTTTCCTGCAAATCGAGGAAATTTTGAAAAATCATGATCATTCTCTACACAATAAATTCGAAATACGATCGCATGGCTTTAAAGCCTTTATTTAAAAATGCTAAACCTATGGATCGGTGAATGTGTTATGCAAAGACTACAGGTGGGGCTCGCCCTTGAGGAATCAGAAACAGGCGTTGTAATTGAAAATAGACATGCTGAAAGTTTTCAACATAAGCCATTAAACGTACTTGAATACGCACTAGGATTTCTTTTACGCCAATTTCTGGTGGCATCACTAAATTGCCATATACCACACAATACTGGCACTGGTGGTTAATGTCATGATGATCATGACTTGAGCTGCTTGCTTGCTGGGCTTGATCTAAATGCAAATAGTGATGAATAAAACTAGATTCTTGCTCATGATGAAGATGTGCATGTGTTGGTCGCAATAAAGCTTGAGTGATGTCTTCACAGACCGGAGCAATTTGATACTGCTCAGGTAATAACGGCTGTAAAAAAACCGCAAGCTGTAAAAATACTGTCGCAAATGCCAGCAACAGACCACTGCTTCTTAACACAATTGATTGCTCATATTGAGAGAGATAGAAAAAAGTATAAGTTTGCTTTTAACTGTAGATCTTTAATTTGAAATAAAGAATCAACTGCATAAAAACCAAGCATATCACTCAACTTTTCTAGTTTTACTATAGTACATTTAAATTTTAAATCAAAGCCTCTTTAGCACTTTTTTGGAAATCGTTTTCTTTTTTAATGATTTGTTTATTATATAGCAATGATCAATAAAACTTAAAAAAGCATCCATCGTCGCCTCAGCTTTTAGTGAGTAAATAGCACCAGCTCAACTTTCGAGCTAAATTCAATTGAAAAGCTGATACTCGACGACTGAATCTACAACGATATTCTAAGGGTGTTAAGCCGGTTTTCTTTCTAAACAATCTGCGAAAAGAACTTGGGTCTAGATAACCGACACTTTGCATAATCAGATCAATGGATTGATTAGCATTTTCAATAGCAAAACTTCTTGGCTGAGCAAGCCAAGAAGCTAGAGAAAATAAAACTATTATTTAAACACTTTAAAACGCACAGCATCATCGATATAGGCTTTTTCAGCAGCCTCCGCTTCAATTGAACCAAACACCAACTGTGCACGAAGTTTCCAAGTTTTGGGTATATCCCATTCCGCATGGACTTGTTTATCGACAATTGGATTGTAGTGCTGTAAGGATGCACCAATACCCTCGCTATTTAAGGTTGTCCACGTTGAAAATTGTGCGATTGCTGTAGAGTGTTCAGCCCAAATCGGAAAGTTTTCTGCATAAGCTGGAAATTTTTCTTGTAAGTTTTGGATCACATCTAAATCTTCAAAGAAAAGAACGGTACCAAAGCCTGCGATAAAACTGTCTATTTTAGTCTCTGTTTTTAAGGCACTTGCTTCATCTTTGGCATAGGCTTTGAGTTGAACTTTTACAAAGTTCCAGAACTTCTCATGTTCAGCATTAAACAAGATCACTGCACGAGATGATTGCGAGTTAAAAGAAGATGGGCTTTGTTTGATCGCTTGCTGAATCAAATCAGTAAGATGCTCAGGAGATTGATTAACATGACGTCCAATCGCATAAATTGTACGGCGTTTATGAATTAAATCTAAAAAATTATTCGACATTGCTGAATATCCTTGGATATATCCCCGGGGAAATCCGATACTTTAAAAAAGATTATCAAGATATTTTAAAAAATCATAACAAGTATGAATTGATTAAAACCAAAAGTATTACAGCATAAAAAAACTTGCTAGAAATATCTACTTTTGTCATATGTTTCTAAGCAAAACTGAATTAGCAGAAATATAAGGGTCTGTTGACATTTCATAAATGGCTTGCGTTGTAGGTTAAAATTGAGCAGACAAGGCAGGAAACGAAGAGAATAGCGAGACTATTTTCGAGTTTCATAACGTAGGCTGAGATAATTTTAGCCACAACCCTTCGGGACTTGTGTGTTTTTTGCCGCTACGTCGTTACGAACTACTCATTTAGAATGACTAAATTTCGTATTTCGAGCCTAGTATCGCCTAAAAAACACACGTAGTCGCAAACATAGACGAATTGTCAACAGACCCTAAGCAACTCCTAGATATAGAAATCACGACATATACCATCCATCAATCAACAATCAGAAGTTTTATCCTACAAACGCGTAATAAAGAAGATTGAATAAGAAGTACCAGCATTTAAAATTAAATCATAAAGACTTGCTAAATGAATGATCTCATTTAAATCATTGTCATCATGCTTAAACAACTGCCGAATAAAATCTAAGCATTAAAAATGTTTCCACTCAAAATTTAGATATCGCAATTGGTTAAAAAATGAAAGTTTTAAATATATTAAGTATCATCAGTTCAATATTTATTCTATTTTTTATGTTTTATACGCTTGGGCCTACAATTTAAAAAACTTAAACAGATGAATAAAAAATAAAAGGCAGTTTAAAACTGCCTTTTATACTTGAATTTGATTATTTCAATCTATTGCTTATGTTTGACTAGAAATTAGCATTCAACACTTTGGCAGGTACAGTATTTTTCCAAATATCTCGCAAAGTAGGTAAATAGAATTTTTCACCTAACTCAACCAATTCAGCGTCAATCAATGCATGTGTTTCATGCATAAATAAGTAGTCCAGTTCAACCGTAGACAATTGTTGCTGCTTTTTTGCAAATTCTTTACGTTTGGCTTGAGCTTGTTTAAGCAGTTGGTCTGCGAAATTTTTATTCTTATATTGGCTAATCGCTTGTAAACGTAACTCAATCACACCCCAACCTGTAAGGAGTTTCTTAAAAATCTCAAAATCTTCAGTTGTAGATTCCCAAGTCATTTTATCCAAGTCTTCATCATCAGGAAGTACTGGGAGTAAAATTTCCATTACACTTGGAAAAATCTTTTTGAAATTTAAAATAAATTTAACAGGGTGCTCACCAGGGTAATCTTTAAACTGCACATTTTCCTGAACATCTGTTAAATAAATTGATAACATTAAAAAATCCTTAATTAAAATACTGTTTACTATAACGTTATTGGTCATCTTGCAGCCTAAATACAAAATAAAAATAACATGAAAACAGCGAAAGAAATGCATTCTAACAATTATGACAGTTTATTCAATGCCAATTGCAGTATTCACCTGTTGTCGATCAAAGATATTGGTGGGTGAATAAAGCTGATTCTTGTAAAGAACTAAACTTGATCAAACTCAGTGACCAAAAACTCGATTAAAGCTTTTACCGATGGTAATAGGCCTCTTCTAGAAGTATAGGCCAAATGAATAAGCTCTGGCATCGGTTCCCACTCAGGAATCACTTTAACCAGTCTGCCCGCTTTTAAGTCTTCAGCAATAATTAATTCAGGTAGTTTTGCAATTCCCAAGCCATCTAAAGTCGCTAAATGCAATGCACTTAAATCTGTAGTCGTTAGCCTCGGCTCATCCTTAACCACATATAGTTCATTATTAGAATTATAAAGATTCCAATGATATTCAAAGGACAAAGACTCCATCATTAAAATAGGCAATCTTGTTAATTCTTCTGGTGTTTTAATCAAGAAATGTTGATTCAACAAATCAGGGCTTGCGACAATAAATTGTTTTGAAATGGATAGGCTACGTACAATCAAATCACTATCTTTTAAAGGTAAGGGTCTGATCCGAATTGCAACGTCATAACGTTCATTAAACAAGTCTACCTTTCTATTTGTCGCTCCCACATGTAATTTAACTTTCGGATAACGCGCTAAAAACTTATTCAACATTTTACTGACATTAATATGCAATAAATTTGTAGGACAAGAAATTTTTACAATTCCAGTCGGCTCTGCGCTTAACAGTGCAATTGCCTCATCAGCTGATTCAGCTTCCACAAGCATTGCTTTACAGTGTTGTAAATATATGTTCCCGACATCTGTAATCGAAATTCTTTTGGTGGTTCGATTGAGAAGTTTTACTCCTAAACGGTTTTCCAATTCCGCAACTCTTCGACTTAACAATGATTTGGTCACACCCAACGCATTACTTGCAGCTGAAAAGCCGCCATATTCAATCACTTTGGTAAAATAATACAGGTCATTTAAGTCTTTCATCATATCCCCCTTAAATATCGCAACTGTTCTTTATATAAGACAATATGTCATATAAATAGCATAATTCAATATTTGTCCTACTGTTAGTATTAAAAACAGCAAATGATTGCTTAACTAAGGATATATAAAATGTCTACTCCAGCTAATTTTAATGGCCAAGCCCCAGTGATTGATGTAAATGATTCCGTTATGCTGTTAATTGATCATCAAAGTGGTTTATTTCAAACCGTTGCTGATATGCCAATGACAGAACTACGCCAACGCGCAGCAGCCTTAGCTAAAATAGCATCATTATCAAACATGCCTGTCATTACCACGGCCTCAGTTCCTCAAGGCCCCAATGGCCCACTGATTCCTGAAATACACGCAAATGCGCCCCATGCAAAATATGTCGCACGTAAAGGCGAAATTAATGCTTGGCATAATCAAGAATTCGTTGAAGCGGTTAAAGCAACAGGTAAAAAGACCCTGATTATTGCGGGTACGATTACCAGCGTGTGTATGGCTTTTCCAGCGATTAGTGCAATTGCTGATGGCTATAAAGTTTTTGTTGTGGTTGATGCATCAGGTACATATAGCAAAATGGCACAAGAAATTACCTTAGCACGTGTGGTTCAAGCAGGTGCGGTACCGATGGATACAGCGGCGGTTGCTTCAGAAATTCAACAAACTTGGAACCGTGAAGATGCTGCTGAATGGGCTCAAGTGTACACTCAAATCTTCCCTGCTTATCAATTACTGATTGAAAGTTATTCAAAAGCACAAGAAGTTGTGACAAACAAAGAAGTACTTGATTCAGTGCGTAAATAATTTTAAATCAATGATGATTTTAGACACCTTTCGAGGTGTCTAAATCTTTGTTATGACGCAGTAATGACTATTTTCATTTTGTTGCTACTTCAAGTTTAGAGAATAAATCATGTCTTTAGATTAAAAAATTAATGTACATGATCCGTCTCCTTTTCCGCTGCCTCAAGTGCGGCAGATTCATTGGCAACGTCATTGACCCATCCATAGCCATTTTTCATCAAAATGGCATAGGTTTTACCATCTGCTGTAATCGTACCCATGGTAAAATTGTCTTTAATCGTTTGAGTAATATGAAACTTCTCATTATTTTGATCTCCTCCTTCTAGAGAGCCTGACCAACTGACAATATCTTCATCTGGATCTACCTCTATACGTTCTATAACGGCCTGTCTGTTTAAACCATAGCCTGGCACATTAAATACGATTTGATCGCCGGTATTCTTCGCCTCTAAGGTATATAGATCATTCCTCAGAAATATTCGCCCATCTTTTTTTTGTGCATCTGTCAAAGGAACAGGATTATGCATAGACACGGTATCAACAGTACTCAAATTGAACATCTGTTGATTGAAAATTCCTGCACGTAATTTGTCTTCATCCAGCGTTACAAGTTTACGGCGAGCATGGCTGTCTTTTATACGTTGCAATACTTGTGTTTCGGTTAGATTTGTATTTAGCTTCGGTGAATTCACTTGATCGATTTGTTCATTTTGTTTAGACGCAATCGCTTTAGCTGTATCAGCTGTCTCCTGTTGACCTGAGATGAACCAAGCCAACAAAGAAACCACCAAAACAGTTAAAACAACGGAAATAATGAGATATATCCGTTTATTCATTATGGATTAACCGCCACTAAAAATTTTGAAATGGCTTCAACATTCTCATTAATTTTTCTTAAGCCATCAAATTTGTCAGTTTCACCTAAACGCACACCATATTCAGGACTATAGATATTTGGGCTTGAATATAAGCCAATTTGATTTCCACCCATAATGGTACTACCTAAAGGATGACCGAATCCCCAGTTATAACCTGTAGTTCGATCAAAACTATGTCCGAGTCCCATGTTATGCCCTAACTCATGTCGCATTGCAGTAATACCACAACCATAGTTATGTGATCCGATCATGTTGTACTTGCTCGGTGTGCTATTTACATAGGCGAGACCGCAACCCGAATGATCTGTAATGGTATATATCGCATCGGCCCCTGTTCTGGTTCTTTCCGCTTGTACAGTGGCATCTGAACGTCCTAAATTAATCGCATCACCGAGTGTCGTTCCAGGAATTCGATAATCCAAGTATCCGACTTCTTTGTAGTAGGCTTTTGCTTGCGAGTTTTCAAGCGCTTCATTGGTTAATCTGAGTGCTTCACGGGCTTGAATTTTTGCAGCAGTTGCACCGAGTTTATCATTGACTACCGGGCTATTCACAAGCAATAGATCAATCTGATAGCTATCGGTGTTCCAAACCCCATTGTTAAATACCAAACGGATTTTATCGCCTTTTTTTAAGCTTGCACTAATGTTGCTACCTGAAACTGTAAACGCTGTATCCGCAGAATTAGATAAAATAACCTTGTCACCAGACTGAGCCATTGGCAAATTTACAACAGGTGCCCATTGCGCATTATCAGCGGTTATTTCAACGACAGGGGTTTTAAATGTGAAACCTTGTGCAGCGGTGTTTGCAGTGAATACGGTTTTAGGAGACGAAGCCAACACCCAATACGATTTATCTGCAATATAAATGAACTCGTAACGATTGCCCTTATTGAGTTTTAGGGTTGCGGTGGTATTGGTATTTTCATTTTCAATCACTGATTGCCAGCTTGCAGTTGAGCTAACAATGATACGATCTCGATCGTTTGCTGTTTGCGGTAATTTTAATGAAGACACCCACGCCCCATCAGCAAAACGAATTTCTGTTTTAGCTGCAGTTAAATTTTGCAAAGCCGTATTTAATGCCGCAGTATTACCATTGATCACGTTGATAATACGTGTCGGAACAGACAGTGGAAGCCATTTACTCAGTTCTTGATTATATTGAAAGATATATGCATCATTTTTATTGACAACCAATGTACTTGGAAATAAAGCATTTTGTGAATTAATTTTGGAGGATTTAAGCGCATTAGACTTAACCACAAGGATCTGGCCATTCTGACCTGTTTGCGGTAAATGAATTGTCTCAGTCCAAGCAGCATCACTTACAACATATTGGGCCTGTGATTGTTGAAATACGGGAATGGTATTGCCATTTTTTTCAGGCGTAAAATTGGCAGTTTCAGGCGCATAAAACTCCCATTTTCCATTACTAAATTTAAAACGATAACTGTTTCCAGACTTTAGTGTGAGAACGCCTTTTTTTTCAATATTTACATTACTTAAATCAATATCACTGTCATAACCCGCAGTTGATTGAATTGTAATTAGGGCACCTTCTTTTGCTACATTCGGTAAGGAAATATTCTTTACCCAATTGCCATTGGATACACTAAATATCAGATCATCATAGCCTGTTGGGATGATTCCACTCTGGTTATTCTGGTTTGGTGATAGTGTGGTTGCGGCTATGGCAAAAGTGACCATACCACTTGTAATGAAGACTGTAATAACTTTTCTTTTATTCATGTTATACCTGAGTCAATATTATAAAGTTGAGCTGACACTATAAATTAATTTTTATTGAAAAATAAAATTAAAAATTGTTAATAAAATCGATAAAACCAACAGCAACCCTAGGTTTCATTAAATTACAAATATCTGATATATAAATAAAAGTAAATATTACAACCCAAAAACAATGTAGAGCTTATAAAATAAAACTTAGTAAAATCATCAATCTAAACCAATCAATAATTCGTGAATTATCCTTCTTTTTTTGTTGAATAATCGCTGAGTTTAAATCTCAGTATTGCAATATAGAAATTTGATATTTCTATAGATGATTCAACCCATTAAAATTATTTTTATATCATCTAATCCACATTGATTTTCACGTCTTTATTTTCTGGATTTTTAAATTAAGAAATAACAATATCAATAACTTAAAAAAATAATATTAAATTTCTAAAGCAATATTTTCTATTCAAAAGAGTAAAAATCACAAAAAAAGTGTCCTCAAAGGATATGGTCGCTAATTATTCTAAATGGTAAAAACTTTTAATCGCTTAACAGTTTCATGTTGGATAACCACAATGATCACGGAAAGTCATCAAATTAAAGCAAGAAAAGTATATTTCGATTTTTCTGAGTCTTCTGTATGTTGGATGCCAGATGATCCACTCTGTTCACATATCGCCAATGGTATCAATATGCTTTTGCCTGCGGGCGAGTTTTGGTTTTGTCGAGTATTTAATAAAACCCTTCCACATATTAGCGATGAAAAATTAAAACAAGAAGTTATTGGCTTTGTCCGTCAAGAAGCTGCACATGCACGTGCACATGAAAAAGTACAAGACTTTTTAAGAGAAAATGGCTATGACATACAAGAACCATTAAATCGTGCCCATCTTGTTTTCAACATTCTATTAGGTGACAAACCATTAGGAATCCCTTTTTTAAAAGGGAAAAAATTTGACGAATATTGGTTAATCTTTCGTGTAGGTGTTATTGCAGCGATCGAGCACTTTACAGGTACAATTGGGCAATGGACACTTGATAGCAAATCTTGGGATAAAGCAGATCCAGCTATGGCTGATTTATTCCGCTGGCATCTTGCGGAAGAAGTTGAACATCGTTGTGTCGCTTATGATTTGTTTGAGCATTTATTACAACAAAAGCTAGGTTTTTATGTTTCCAGACAAATCATTATGATGGGAATTTTTCCGCTTTTTATTTACTTCCTCGTTGATTTTGCTCGTAGTCTGGGCCAACAAGATACTGAACATCAACAAATCCAAAAATTAATGCGCCGTGGATTCTTTGCTTTTATTCGAGAGTTTGAAAAAACTGCAACCAAAACAGATCACCTACCGACCATTAAATACCTATGGAAAGCCACTCTACGTTGGACCTCTCCAAAGTTTAACCCAATTCATGAAGGCGATACAGAACAGGCTTTAGCTTATATGTCACGTTCACCCGCTGTTCAGTATTTTGAGAAAACGGCGCTCAATTAGAGGGTCATCACATAATAAAAATGACCATAAAGCTCGGAAGAAACATGGTTAATGCGAGTCCTATAACTCCTCCAAATTCAAAATAAAAAAGCACCATAAGGTGCTTTTTTAAACGACTGATGCTTTCTCAATAAATCATCAAAAGTATAGTCGCTTACAACTCATTATTTCGCGTTTGGACGTACCATTTTTTCAGGTTGTACCACTTCATCAAACTGTTCAGCCGTGACAAAACCAAGTTCTATCGCAACTTCTTTTAAAGTCTTATCTTCTTTATAAGCCGTTTTAGCAACTTTAGCTGCATTTTCATAACCAATCACAGGATTCAGTGCTGTTACTAACATTAATGAATTATGTAAGAAGTAATCAATTTTTTCACGATTTGGCTCAATTCCTACAGCACAGTGTTCGTCGAAGCTGTTACATGCATCGCCAAGCAATTGAATCGACTGAACAAGATTATATGCAATCACAGGCATATAAACATTCAGTTCAAAATTCCCCGCTGCACCTGCAAAATTAATCGTGGTGTCATTCCCCATTACTTGCGCAACCACCATGGTCATTGCTTCACATTGGGTTGGGTTGACTTTACCAGGCATGATGCTTGAACCAGGTTCATTCTCAGGAATACGCAACTCGCCCAAACCACAACGTGGTCCACTTGCTAACCAACGTATATCATTGGCAATTTTATTTAAACTCGCAGCTAAGGTTTTCAATGAACCAGAAGCAAATACAGCAGCATCACGACCAGCAAGTGCTTCAAACTTATTTGGATTACTGATAAATGGCAACCCCGTCAGTTTGGCTAATTCTTCCGCTGCTTTGTCTGCATATTCAGGATGCGCATTTAAACCTGTACCAACAGCGGTTCCACCTAGTGGTAACTCATAGAGCCACACCAAAGCCTGTTGTAAACGTTTTAGTCCATGATCCAGCTGTGAAACATAGCCACTGAATTCCTGACCTAATGTAAGTGGTGTTGCATCCTGTAAATGAGTACGACCAATCTTAACAATATCGTCAAACGCTTCAGATTTGCGATGCAAAGTGTCTCGTAAGCGTTTTACTGCTGGAATAAGCAATTCATTGATTTGTACCGCAGCAGCCACATGAATCGCTGTTGGAAATGAATCATTGGTAGATTGCGCACGATTGACATGATCATTCGGATGCACTGGCTTTTGCGAACCTAATGGATTACCTAATTTTTGATTGGCAATATTGGCAATGACTTCATTACAGTTCATATTACTTTGCGTACCTGAACCTGTTTGCCAAACCACCAAAGGAAATTGTGAATCCCATTTGCCTGAAATTACTTCATCGGCAGCATCGACAATGTACTGTGACAGATCATGCGGAATTTGGTTTAAGCTGGCATTGGTTATTGCCGCTGCCTTTTTGACCAACCCCATCGCTCGAATCATCGGGCGCGGCATATGTTCTGTACCAATTTTAAAGTTTTCTACGCTTCGCTGAGTTTGTGCGCCCCACATTGCTTCGCTTGGGACTTCAACATCGCCCATTGTGTCATGTTCAATACGTGTTTGCATTTTCAACCTCTTCTTTATCCATATCTTATTTTCAAGTTAAAGCTTGTTTTGACAACATCTGCGTAAAAACACCAGCTTCAGCGAAGCGATTATGCTAAACAAATCAACCAAACATGTAAATGATAATTATTTACAATAATCATCTATTCTGGATTTTTATCGATTGTTTAAGGTATTTTGATAAAAACGCCATTCATCTTCAATCATTTGTTTAAGAGAGCGCTGTGCTTTCCATTTTAAAACCTCAAAAGCTTTTTGGCTGGTAGATGCAACCTGATCCAGTTCATCTAATTTATACACCGCATCAATTTGATGGATTTGACTCGCTGTAACCTCTTCGATCAAGTTGATCAGGTTTTGTATCGAACTGACAGGACCTGCAATATCAAAACTTTGATAAACATTGCCCTGCTCATGTAGCCAAAGAATAGTTGATTTAATTGCTTCACACACGTCAAGAACATGGACAAAGCTACGCTCAGTCGTTTTATCCGCAGTCTCTGAATTACGTTGTACTTCAATTAGATCACGTTGTTGAGCTGCAACTTGTAAAGCCAAAGGGACAACATTTTTAGGTAGTGGTGCAACAAACTCACCCAAGACGCCATGCTCAAATGCACCGACGACATTTGAAACTCTTAAAATGGCAATTTTCCATTCTTCATCAGTTTTGAATGTGTCTTTAATGATTTCTTCAATCATTTGCTGAGATTTTATGTAAGGATTAGGGTAACTATAATTAAATGCGGTTTGTTCATTCAGCTCTAAACTTGATTGCGCATAAACCATAAGGCTAGAAAGATGTACCAAATTTCTGACACCGGTACGCTGCATCGCGCGCAATAAACTCATAATACAACTGAGATTGTCATTATAATATTCAAGTGGTTTTAGGTTTGACTCTTCAATAGACTTAAAACCCGCACAATGCACAACGGTATCTATTGAATATTGTTCAAATACTTTATTTAAAGCGGGGGTATTACGAATATCAATTTTGACAAAGGGAATATACATTCCTGTAATAAATTCTAAGCGCTCTAAGCATTGCAGATTGGCATTGGCTAGATTATCCACAATGACGACCGCTTGCCCTTGAGCTAGCAAACTTAAAACCACATGCGAGCCTATAAAGCCTAAACCACCAGTCACTAAAATCATTGTATACTACCTATCATTATCAAGTTTGAATGTTGCAAACTGTCCATTCTCCAAGTGAATCGCCATCAAATGAGTACTTTATTACTAATCACCGCAGCACCGACTTCAATCCATGCATGGCATGCATTGGGTTTAGCGCAGGCACTGCAAGCTGAAGATCAAGAATTTCGTGTTTTCTTTTATCAAGATGGTGTACAAGTTGCGAACAACTTGCAATGGGTTCCTGACGATCAACGTAATTTATCTGTAGAATGGCAAAAACTCTCAATTCGACTTCCTGTCTGTGTGAGTGCTGCATTAGCGCGGGGGATAACAGATCAAGAGAATGCCAAACGTCACCAAATTCCAGCCGATAATCTTGCAAAAGGCTTTGAGCTTGTGGGTTTAGGCGAACTTGCAGATGCTGTTCAATCTACAGATCGTATCATTCAATTCTAAGTTGATCATCCCATTAGCGTGTTGCATTTAAAAGGTAATTTGTGTGAATACTGTGCTCGTTGTGATAACTCAAGCAAATTTAAATACATTGCAGATACATGAAAGCTTGTCAGCAACCATGGTGCTTGCAACTTTTGGCTGTAAAGTCAAAGTGTTACTTAAAGACGCTGGATTAAGCCTACTTAAATCAGAAATGGCTTTTAGCCAATTAAATCACGTATTTAAGCTTGCTTCAAATCTGGTCGATAGCTTTGAATTCTATGATTTAACACCAGTTTTAGTAGAAAATATGAATAAATCCTCGACTTTTGTTACTCAATCACAACAAGAGTTGGAGTTTGTAGAACTGAATGCTGAATTTATTCAGTCTTTTGATCATGTATTGTATTGGTAAGCTGTGGATGGAAAGTTCAAATGTCAGATAAAACGCTTTATTTAATTCAATCTTCTTTTATACATACAGACCATATATTGAATCAGTTAGATCAGCTGTATGTTTCTCATGATCACATTGTTTTAATGGGTGATGCGGTACTGTTTGCAGCAGATCAGCGTTTAACAAACAAACAGAATCTTTATCTTCTTGAAAATGATGCTGAGATTTTATCTGAATCCATTCCTGAAAATTTTAAATCAATTTCTTACCCACAATTTGCTCAGTTGGTTTTAGACTTTAGCCGTTGTATCAGTTTAAAATAGTGGGCTAGGTTGTCAATTATCTTCGATTTTTTAAAAATCAATCTTTGATGTTTTGTTGATCAAAAGTTACATTGTTTCAGTTGTTTTGTTTAGGTGGTTTTATGAGCTTTGAGTTAGACCAAGATGGTCATTTAGTAGATTACACCATTTGGAATGAACAGGTTGCCCAAGAGTTAGCACAAAGTTTAGATCTACAACTGACCCCATGGCATTTTGAAGTGTTGCATGCAGTACGTCAATTTTATACCCAGTTTGGCCACTCTCCTGCGACTCGTCCACTGATTAAATTTTTAATGAAAACGATCAATCCAGCAATTGATAATGCTGTTCTACAAGATAAGTTTAATACTGGACTGGTTGCCCGCCATTTAAGCCGTTTGGCGGGTATCCCTAAACCTGCAAATTGTTTGTGATCGGTC
This sequence comes from Acinetobacter sp. GW821-FHT01E09, assembly GCF_059422385.1. NCBI lineage: Bacteria > Pseudomonadati > Pseudomonadota > Gammaproteobacteria > Moraxellales > Moraxellaceae > Acinetobacter > Acinetobacter sp. GW821-FHT01E09. The sequence goes on along the minus strand of NZ_JBWKWU010000001.1, from coordinate 2,203,338 downwards.
AGTAAATATTAAATATTGATTCATTAAGTTCAATATCAGATCAAACCCATCAATATAGCAAGTAAATATCTAAACTGGCGATAGCATAAATTATTTCACTTTCTTCCTGAGAAAATCCCATTGGTATTTAAAAAAATATTTTAGTGTTTGATTTGGATTGACTGCAGTTTTATTTTTTAAATTAACGCCATCCGAATGATCATAATCTAAAAAATTAGCTGTAGTACCCTGTATAAATTGAAAGCTCGATCCTTTGGCTGTAATTTTCTGTGATTCAAACAAATGATCTAATCCAAAACGATGCCCTAATTCATGTACCACGACTTGATTAAATATATTTTGAGGACAGTTAAATAAGGTAACGCTGTCACCACCAGCACCAACTGCATTCTTTATCTCTACAGTTGTTACGAAAACATAATTTTTAGTCGCTAAGTTTTTATCTTGATATTTTTTATAAAACTTAGTTAAGTCACTTAAAAAATAACCCGTGTCATTTATATTTAATTTATTCAAAGATATATTAACATCATCGTCTTTGCTACGATATTTGTTTAAATCAAATGTTGGGGCATTTTTTATTTCTACATTAATTAAAGCTTGGTTAAATGAGTTATGCTTTAAAAAATTTTCATAATCATGTGAACGGCTTGGTTTTTTTCCATCAGTTATAACGTCTACAAAGATAACCGATATAGTAGGAATCACAGCATTATGATAAAGCATTAGCTTCCCAACTTTCTCTTGGGTCTCTCCTTTTATTGCTGTTACAATGATTTCTTCATGTTTTTGCAAAGCACCTGTGCACTTAATATTCACTATTTCTGAAGCTAGATAATAAATCTCTTCTTCTCTTTTAGTATCTTCGCCTAAATCTCGCGTCATTTTTTTGGCGTAAATAAAATCTTCGACACTGAGCTCTGCTGGTTCAATAATAATATTCGGATTTGAAACTTCAAACTTAATCTTTGTTCCATCATTTTTTAATGAAAAATTATTTTCTGAATCTAATAGTCTCAACTCTAAAATAAGCCTAACCCCTTGATTGACAGGGTTAGAACTATTGTTATCCTCCTGTGAGCTTGGGTACATTGCTAACCATGCAGGGATATATTCTGTGCCAAATGGGCTAATTTTGGTAATTTGGTCTTGAGTATATGTCGCTTTTAATGATTGTATCGAACCATTGACTAAAGCAACTTTGTTTCCAAATTTTGTTGCTGCATTCGGTCTATAGTTGGTTAATTTTTTAAAGTATTCAGGTCTGTACCAATCAAAACCATAACTTCCATCATATATGTTATCTTCACATCTTCGAAAATGAATCGTAAACTTCTGTAGGCACGTATCACAGGTACTTCCGACTGTTGGGCTTGAACCAATTCCCATTCGATTACTCCATATTAAATATTTTATAAATTATTAAAATTTTGCATCAGTTAAATAAGTATATAAAAGTGAATGACTTGATCAAAATTATCTGTTTAAAAAATCGCTCTATTCTTTATCAAGCAATAAACCTTATTTTCTAAACTAGGATTACAGTTACTGTTTTTCATACTTTTACTTATTAATTTAAATTATATATTTTTTAAATTGAACAATCATATATTTTATATCTTTTTAACAAAAATCAAAAATAATATCAGTAATTAAAATTTCAAATTACTTGCTACGCTTCATCTAAACATTTTCACCAACACTAAAGATCATGAGTGCACATGTCTTTATATTTTTATGATATTTACCAACAACTTAATCTAAAATTAATTCATGATAAATATTGAAAATCAGCTAGGGAATAGCAATCAAGCTAATTTTTTCTGCGCTAAGTATTGGAAAAACGCAGAGCTAACGATTGGCTTCACCTGTCTTGCATTCACCGCCTGCTGACATTCTGAGCATACCAATATCGGAGTAAACTCATGACCACAAACGGTATGTTGATACACCATAGGTGCACCCAGCCCCTCATCCATCCACTTATCCGCCCATGCCACCATGGTTAATAAAATAGGATATAGATCTAAGCCCTTTTCAGTTAAGCGATATTCATAACGCTCTTGTCGATCGACATAAGCCACTTTAACCAGTATTTCATGCTCAACCAAACGTTTTAGCCGTTCAGACAATACATGTCTTGTCACACCTAAATTTTCTTGAAAATCATCAAAACGACGTAAACCCATAAAAGCATTACGTAAAATAAGCATGGTCCATCGATCACCCAATACAGATAATGTACGCGCAATTGAACACGGTTGATTGCCTATTTCTTCCCATTTCATACGAAGTTCCAAATTACATTTGTAAATTTAAAATACCATTGTTGAATACTATGAAATAAACAGAAAAAGAAAGATAGTATTTCAGGGATTTTTTTTACATTCATTAAAATTAAGCGACAAGTGCTTATGCTTTAACAAGGATGACTCACAACTAAAAGTAGCGTTAGTCAACATTTAAAAATGCTGAAATATTTTAATGCTCAAAAACAATAAAAGCCCATTTCTGGGCTTTTATCTTAAAATTAAATTTACTTATTCAACAACTTGTCCACGACACCAAACTTTTTGAAAATACTTGCTCGGCGTTTTGGATAAATACTGGCCTTATTTAAATCACCTTTGTAATGATCAAATACACGCTTATCCATAATTTTAAACCACCACGATGGGATCATCGCTGGCAACAGCATACTTGCATAACCGCTTGGTAATTCAGGTGCTTCATCAAAGTGACGTAACGCTTGGAATGGGCGTGTCGGAAAGGCATGATGATCTGAATGACGTTGTAACTGATATAAGAATAAATTCGTTACGATGTTGTTATTGTTCCAACTATGCTCAGGCATTGTGCGTTCATATTTGCCATTTTCATCTTTCTGGCGCAACAAACCATAATGCTCAATATAATTGATGATCTCAAACAACGTAATACTATAAGCTGACTGGGTTGCCAAATAAGGCAAAATACCTTTACCAAATAACCCGACCATAGATGAATGGAATGCTGCGGTCATTGTCCAGCCTTGCAATAACTCATTATCTTTAGACCAGAATCCAAGGCCCTTACGTTTAAGACGGTTGGTTTCAATTTCAATCGCTGATTTAAATGAACCAATGACGGTACGTGGTAAAAACTCATAGAGGGTTTCACCCATTTGCGATGAAGCTGGATCTTCAGGCGTTGCAGCGCGTTTATGGTGTCCATAAGGATGTTCGATACGGAAATGGTTATAACCTGATGGAACCAATGCCAAATGCGATAAAATATGGTCCATACGGTCATGCTTATGGCTTAACTCATGTGCTGTGTTAATGGCAATACCATTAATTGCACCCATTGAGACACCAAGCAAAATCTTATCTAAAAGTGATGTTTGTTTACGCCCCACCAGATAACAAGCATATACATTGGCGACATATTGAATCGGAATAAAAGATTTGACCAAACGTGAATAATACGGATCTTGCTCAAGTAATTTTACATCTTCACTGGTCGGATTGTTTTTATCCTTACCAATCAATGAATCTATGGCTGGAATAATCACATGCAGTACCAGTGGCCCACCCAATGCAAAAACTTTTTTCAGTGGCTTAGGTGCAACATGATATCCCGCTAAAATTCCTAACCCAATCACTGGAAGTGATGGGCTAATCATCCAAAGATAACGCTTTTTATCAAGTGCCAAACCTGACTTTGGTTTTAATTGTTGCAATTGCTGCTCTGTCAGTTGAACTGGTGCATTCATGGCTATATCTTCCCTATCTTTCTACTTAGTTATATATTTATGTAAAATTCAACTTAAAGACAGTTGTAAGCGTCCATAAAACCTATGAAAAAGTCTTTGGCATCTTCAACATAGAGTTTGTCCTTTGCGCACATGTTTTAATAGCATGAAACATTTTTATTATTTGAGAACAGGAAATTTGAACTGAATCTATGGATGCTTTAAGTAAAATTTTTGATGATATTCATCTCAACCATTCAGAATATATTTACCTTCAAGCTCAAGGTGATTGGTCGTTTCAGAGTCCAAAACAAGAAGCAGTGATCGCGCATATCGTTTTGTATGGAAATGCTTATTTAGAATTTTCACCCAAAATGACTGTTGCACTACAAACCGGTGATATGTTTTTAATCCCAGCAGGATTAGCACATACTGTAAAAAATCATTTAGACACGCAGTTAGTTGAAAGCCTCAATATAGAATCCCTCTTTGACGGACTAAGACAAGATGCGATTGAATTTGGTCAAGGAAGCTCAGAAAAGACCCTCATCCTTTCTGTACGATGTCATATGAATGCAATCATGGCTCGTCCATTGATCAATGCCCTCCCACCATATTTGCATATTCAAAATGCCTTAAGTGATGAGGCACCTGAATGGCTTAAAATTGGACTATATTTTGTTTCTGCTGAAACGCGTAGAACCATGGCGGGTAAGAATAAAATTATGGATCACGTCGTCAGTATTTTGATGATCGAGTGTGTGCGTGACTATATTGAGCAAATGCAAGATCACAATAATTGGTTAAATGCCCTGGTGCACCCTGAACTTTCAAATGCACTTGCAGCCATCCACAGTCGCCCAGAACAGAGCTGGACCGTAGAAAGCTTAGCTGAAACCTGTTGTATGTCACGTTCTAAATTTGCCAGCTTATTTAATCAAATTATTGGGGAAACACCTTTAGCCTACTTGCAACAACATCGCTTACGTCTCGCTAGCCAGCTGATCAAACAAGGACAACTGCCTATTCAGCAGATTGCACACCAAGTGGGATATTCATCTGAAACCGCATTTAGCCAGGCGTTTAAGAAACAATTTGAACTTAGCCCAAGCCAATATCGTAATCAGATCTAAAAAAGATTAGAGACATCCGCTAATCACATCTTAGTGATATAGCTCCTGTACTCACGCTATATTTCATTTCACATAAAAAAAGCGCCGAGGCGCTTTTTTTAGTCTAACGATCTTATTCTGAATTATTTAATTTTTGCTTGTGATTTTAAATAACGCGAATAATCGTCTAATAATTGTTCACCACGGAACTTCTGATACATTTGGGTAAGTTGCTGAACTTCAGCTGGATCCATCTGAGCAGTATCTACTTTTTTCACATTCGCTACAGCTACAACAACTAACTCATTTGGCAGCTTCGCAGTGCTAACAGACCACATGCCTGCTTTAGGTACTGGCTGGCTAAATGCAACACGCTCAATCTCACGCTTAAGACCTTTAGAACGTGTAAATGTTCCCGCATGGACAAAATTAGACTGATATTTCGCAGTAACCTCTTGAGCTGGTAACTTTTTGAAATCTTCAATCATGGCATTTAATTTTGCATGGGCAGCATCAAACGCTTTTTGTTCAATCAATTGTGCTTTTACACGTGCAGTTGCTTGTGCTAAAGGCTGTACACCGGCTGGATGATACTTACGCACTTTAACCCAGACAACATCACCATTGGCAGTTTGGATATTACTTGAAGCCATCGTATTTCCGCTTTTCACATCTTCATTAAACAGTTTAGATTTAACAGCAGGATCAGCAAGAACTGGATTGGTTGTTGTTAAATTTACATTATTTGCAGATTGAACTTGAACTGTCTTCACTGCTTGTGAAACGACATCCAATGCATCACTGTTAACCACTTGCTCATTTAAACTATTTACAGTGTCAGAGAAGTAGTTAGCAGATTTATTCTTTAAAACTTCAGCAGTCAATTCAGCTTTTTTCGACTCAAATGATGGCACTGAATCTACTGGTGTGTTTACTTCAATCAAATGATAACCGAATTGAGTTTTAACAGGCTTAGACACTTGACCATTGCTTGTTGCGTTCACAGCTTTATCAAAATCATCACCAAAGGCACCTGGCGCATAGGCAGCAAGTGCACCACCTTTCGCTTTAGAATCTGGGTCTTCCGAATATTGTGCAGCAGCTTGAGCAAATGACGTACCTGCCTGAATTTTTGCATATACTTCATTTGCAAGTGTAGCAGCTTGCTCAGGCGTACGAGAATCAGTCGTGATCAGAATATGTTTAACATCACGCTTCAAACTTTGCTTATATTTTTCTACAAACTGAGTATAAGCTTGTTGTAATTCAGCATCAGTCACTGCCGCATTTGGCTGTGTCAATGTCGCTGGGCTGAGCACCACATAGTCCACATCCACTGAAGCAACTTGTTTAAACTTATTTTGATGCTTGTTGTAATAATCCGCAATTTCCTGATTGGTCACTTTAACATTGGCTTTATAGTCATCAAGTTTAACGCTTGATAAGAATAATTCACGTTGTTCAGATTGCAAGTTGGCAATTTGCTGGATATCCAATTTACTGATCAGTGCATTATCCGAAATTGTAGAGCTCAAAATGCTTAAGGCAAAATCTTGGCGAATATTTTGGATAAATGCTTGGCTAGTTAAACCCTGTGAGCGTAAATAATTTGCATATAGCGTATTTGAAAATTTACCATTTTCCTGAAAAGCAGGAATTTGTGCAATTTTCTGTTCAATTTGAGCATCGCTCAAAGTCACACCTAACTTATCAGCGTGTTGTCTTAAAAGACTTTGGCTAATCAGGTAATCAAGTGCTTTATTTGCAATAAATTCTTTGTTCAATAAAGACTCATCCCCATGTATAGCAGGATTTGCCAATAATTGATCTGTATAGCCTTTTGTAACCGTTTCTAACTCTTTTTTAGAAATATCTTGACCATTAACAGTTTTAGCTACGTCTGCTTTTTGCCCACCGCTGAAATAGCCTTCAATACCAACCACAGCAAATGGCGCTAAAAATAACACAAGGAGAACTTTACCAAACCAGCCCCTTATGAGAGTGCGAAACGATTCCATGAGTATTCCAATATTATATTTCGTAAGGATTCTAACTGAAATTGTGAAATGAATGAACGAGCAATCACTGATAATTTAATATATTTCATAAAAAACGCGCCACAAAGGCGCGCTTTTAACAAGCTCAGATTAAGCTACTGAGTCTTTTAAGCCTTTACCAGCTTTAAAGCTAGGTACTTTGCTTGCTTTAATCTGAAGCTCTTCACCAGTTTTAGGGTTACGACCAGTACGAGCAGCACGGTCTTTAACACTGAATGTGCCAAAGCCGACTAAAGTCACTGTGTCGCCTTTTTTAAGCGCTTCACCAATTGAAGCAATAGTCGCATCTAATGCTTTACCAGCATCGGACTTTGACAATCCCCCTTTTTCTGCAATCGCATCGATTAATTCTGATTTATTCATGAAGATTACGTCCTCTTATATCGTTTGTTTAAGTTCCAAGGCTGTAGATCAAAGGCCATGACGACTTTATAGCAATGCTTTGGGGGGAAACGCAAGACTCCAAACACGCTTTTCACAAAAATTACGACTAAAATTTACGATTTTTTTGGATTAATGGTAATTATTTCATTTTTTTTAGCAATTGGTCGCGTAAGTTTTGGTTCTCTTCAGCCAATGCATCGACTTTATTGTGGAGTTGCAGGATCAAGTTTTCCAAATGCTGAAGATCTTTAGCAGTCACTAAACCAATTCTGTTTAATGAATGATTTACACGCTGATCTAAAAGTTTTTCAACCTTGTCTTTGGTTTCTGCAACAGACTCTTTGGTTTTTTCAGTGACTTTATTGACTGTCTGATCTGTGACTTCAACTGTCTTAGATTCAAGCTCCTCACCCACCTTGACTAAAGAATCAAAGAGTTTATTGCCTTCTTCTTCGGCTCTGGAGAACGCTCCCAACCCTGCCAACCAGATTTGTTTTGTATATTTTCTGAAATCTAATGCTGACTTTTTATGATTTCTAGGCTTTATTTGAGATTCATCAAATTCATTTTGATCTTCATAAAGATCCGTTTGTTCTTTGTTGCTCTTTTTCATATCTTGCTCCATTTACCCCAAACTCCAGCGTGTAATGACCTATATGACCAAATTATGTAGAAAATATTGCTATATTATCAAATAAAACTATTGAACCTTTTGCTAAACTGTTCTACAAAGCAAAGTAATTGTTTTAATGTTAAGGAACACTTGGCAATTCGACAATGGTTATTAAGATAATTTTTATATCATTGTTGAAATATTGTGTTTCCAGTCATGGATGAGATTGTTTCAAATTTATTTAGAGATCGGACTCTCTGTTTTGCTATAGGAATTTTTTATGAATGAATCGCAACAAAAGCAAGGTCATTCTCGTTTGTTGCTAAACATTGTCATGATTATATTGGAAACCATTTATTCTTTCGTATTAAAACATGATCGTGTTGTTCGCTTACAGGCAAAAAAATTCGTCGGACAGCAGATTACAATTAAAATGAATAGTTATATTCCTTATTTTGACTTTTATGTTCAATTTACAGATCGTGGTATTCTTTTTGATTTACAGCCTCCAGAAAAAGCCATTGACCTTTCTGTGAGTAGCACACTCATCGATTTCATCCAAATTTTTGTCTTTGCTAATCGTCGTAGCATGAAAAAAATGCGTCTGGAAGGCGATAACCTGCTCAAGGAACAGTTCCGTGATCTGGTTGTACACTTAACTGCACCTAAATTGCTTTCAGACTGGAAGCAATGGTTAACAAATCCAGATGATGACAGCCAGACAAAAGCATCAAAAAAACGCATTGCCCCTTTGCTTGAAAAGATTGATCAGCAACGCTCTAAGATCAACACGCTCCAAGTTGAAGTGAAACAATATCAAAATCGTGTTAAACGCTTGCAGCTCAATCAACAACGTTTATATACGGCTTTAGGCGTATTGGGCTTTCTATTTATGGCATTAGTCGTGTATAATCTTTGGCAAATATTTTCATAAAACTTGAACAAAAATTGAAATTTTCCAGTAATTTTTGTTCAAATAATAAATTCTGACTAAATTAGTCAGAATTAAACTTAAAAATACTTGACTATTTTAGTCAGGATTCATAAAATTCATACATCTAGTCTAAAACATGTGTATCGAATCATGCGCCTAACTACTCGCGGTCGCTATGCAGTGACTGCACTACTTGACTTAGCATTGCAGCCACCTGAACAAACGATTACGCTTGCAGAAATTGCAACCCGCCAAACGATATCTGTCGCTTATCTTGAACAATTGTTCGCTAAACTTAAACGTCATGGCTTAGTTTCAAGTGTTCGTGGAGCAAATGGCGGTTATCACTTAGCGCGCCATGCTGAAGAAATTACTGTCTTAGAAATTATTGAAGCTGTAAATGAAACCGTTGATGCGACTCGTTGTGACCACAAAGGCAACTGCCAAAATGGTGCAATGTGTTTAACTCACGATTTATGGCAAGAACTCTCTCTCCATATTGCCGATTATTTAGCTAAAATCACCCTTGCGGATTTAGTAGCTCGTGACAACGTACAAACCGTTGCAGTTCGCCAAAATTCAGCACCTCTTGATTCAGCCCTTTTATCGGTTACAGGTATTTGACATGAAACGTCCGATTTATCTTGACTATGCAGCAACTACGCCTGTTGATCCTCAAGTAGCAGAACGCATGATGGAGTGTTTAACCTTTGATGGTACATTCGGTAATGCTGCTTCTCGCTCACATGCTTATGGATGGCAAGCTGAAGAAAAAGTTGAATATGCACGTGAACAAGTCGCAAATTTAGTAAAAGCTGATCCACGCGAAATTGTCTGGACTTCTGGTGCTACTGAATCTGATAACCTTGCCCTTAAAGGCGTTGCTCAGTTTTACGGTTCTAAACGCAAACACATCATCACAAGTAAAATTGAACATAAAGCAATTTTAGATACTTGTCGTGAATTAGAAGAAGAAGGTTTTGAGATTACCTATCTTGAACCTGAACCTAAAACTGGTTTAATTACCCCAGAAATGGTTCAAGCTGAACTTCGTCCAGATACGTTACTTGTTTCATTGATGATGGTGAACAATGAAATTGGTACTGTGACAGATGTTGCTGCAATTGGTGAGTTAACACGTGCCAATAAAACCTATTTCCATGTAGATGCTGCACAAGCTGCGGGTAAAGTGGAAATCGATCTTTCTACCATGAAAGTTGATTTGATGAGCTTCTCAGGTCATAAGGTTTATGGACCTAAAGGCATTGGTGCTTTATTTGTACGCCGTAGCCCACGTGTTCGTATCAAAGCACAAATTCATGGCGGTGGTCATGAACGTGGTATGCGCTCAGGTACACTTGCAACTCATCAAATCGTCGGTATGGGTGAAGCATTTGAACTTGCTGGCAAATCTTTACAAGCTGAACAAACACGTTTACGTGTACTCCGTGACAAACTCTGGAACGGTTTACAAGATTTAGAACAAGTCTTCTTAAATGGCCACCCTGTATACAATGTTGCAAACTACTTAAATGTTAGCTTCAACTTTGTTGAAGGTGAATCATTGATGATGGCGTTAAAAGATGCTGCTGTATCTTCTGGTTCAGCATGTACATCTGCAACACTTGAACCTTCTTACGTACTTCGTGCCCTCGGTCTTTCTGACGAGTTAGCACATAGTTCAATTCGTTTTAGCTTTGGTCACTATACGACTGAAGAAGACATTGATCATGTAATTAAGATTACTAAAGCTGCTGTTGAGAAATTGCGTGAGCTTTCTCCGCTTTGGGATATGTACAAAGAAGGGATCGACTTAAATTCAGTTGAATGGGCTGAACACTAAGTTCCTTGAAATCAAAACGCGGCATTTTATTGAAAATCAGTAAAATGCCACCAAATTAGATTGTAGAAATACATATTATCAACGCTGACCCCGAGGTTTGGAGAAGCAACATGGCTTATAGCGAAAAAGTAATAGATCATTACGAAAATCCTCGTAATGTTGGTGTGTTGGATAAAAATGCAGAAAATGTTGGTACAGGTATGGTCGGTGCACCTGCATGTGGCGATGTAATGCGTTTACAAATCCAAGTGAATGACAGTGGTGTAATTGAAGAAGCTCGCTTTAAGACTTATGGCTGTGGCTCTGCAATTGCGTCTAGTTCACTCGTAACCGAATGGTTAAAAGGTAAAACGCTTGACGAAGCACAGGCGATTAAGAATATCGACATCGCAACTGAACTTGCACTTCCTCCTGTAAAAGTACACTGTTCTGTACTTGCAGAAGATGCAATTAAAGCTGCTGTTGAAGATTACCGTAGCAAGAAAACTAAAGCCTAATATCTGTTCGTCAAATTTAGCAGATGATTTTTTAACGGAGTTTTCATGATCAATCTAACTGAAAATGCTGCAACTCATATCAGCAATTACTTAAAGAATCGCGGTAAGGGTGAAGGTATTCGTCTTGGTGTGAAAACTTCAGGCTGTTCTGGCTTAGCTTATGTACTTGAGTTTGTTGATGATATCGACACTCATGATAAAATGTTCGAGCAGTTTGGTGTAAAAGTTTTTGTAGATCCAAAAAGTTTGGTTTATCTCGATGGTATGGAAATGGACTATGTTAAAAATGGTCTCAATGAAGGCTTCGAGTTCAATAACCCAAATAAAAAAGGTGAATGTGGCTGTGGTGAATCTTTCACTGTATAATCTGCCCTGCTTTTTCTCATGTTAAAACAGTGTCTTGCACTGTTTTAATCACATTTAATTACACCGTTTTCCTGTAAAACATCGTGGATGAGTATCTCCCATGAGTCATTTTGAGTTGTTCGATCTCCCGGAAGCACTCGATATTGATTTAGCGACATTAAAAGCTAATTTCCTAAAACTACAACAGCAATATCATCCTGATAAAGCTGAAGATAAAGACAAAGCTTTGATTAAATCAAGTGAAATTAATCAGGCATATAAAGCTTTATCCAATGTAGACAGTCGTGCTGCTTATCTACTGTCACTCAAAAAGCAAGATCATCACTTAGATCAATCAATTAGTGATTTTGAGTTCTTACAATCTGCTTTAGAAATTCGTGAGCAGCTTGATGAAGCAACCAATACCGAACAATTGCATTCTTTAAAAAAAGAAGTACAACAATGGATTGATGGCTTAGTTCGCGAATTCAAAATTGATTTTGAGGATGAAGATTGGGCTGAAGCACGTGACACGGTGCGCAAGTTACGATTCTTTCAAAAAGTCATGAATGATATTGATAAAGCCGAAGATCAGCTTTTAGATGATGAAGATTTTAGTTTAGATGATGATTTCTAAATTTTAACTTTCATTATATGTTTTACCCGAATTTGTTTTTAGTTTTTATTTTAAGGATGTGACAAATGGCACTCTTGCAAATTGCTGAACCAGGACAATCAAGTGCGCCACACGAACACCGTATTGCGATTGGTATCGACTTAGGGACAACCCATTCTCTTGTTGCTACGGTATTATCAGGCAAAGCCAAAGTACTGAACGATGAGCAAGGTCGCGTGTTACTTCCTTCTATTGTACATTATTCTAAAAATTCAACCGAATATGGCGATGCAGCAAAACCGTTTATTACTGCTGACCCTAAAAATACCATTGTTTCTGTTAAGCGCTTTATGGGTCGTTCTAAAGCAGATGTTAAATTTCAACACCCTTACACGCTTGCGGGTGCTGATAATGAAATGCCAGCATTTGAAACAGCGCAAGGTCGTAAAACACCCGTAGAAATCTCCGCAGAAATTTTAAAACAACTGAAAGATCGCGCTGAACAAAGCTTAAGCAATCCGGTGAATGGCGCTGTGATTACGGTTCCAGCTTACTTTGATGAAGCGCAACGCCAAGCCACACGCGATGCAGCTGAACTCGCGGGTTTAAATATATTACGCCTGCTCAACGAACCTACCGCTGCGGCTGTTGCATATGGCTTGGACCAAGAGAGCAACCTAACAACAGACCGCAACTATGTCATTTATGATTTAGGTGGCGGTACATTTGATGTATCTATTTTGCGTTTTTCTCAAGGTGTGTTTGAAGTTTTAGCCACAGGCGGTCATACCGCACTGGGTGGTGATGACCTAGATCGCCTTATTGTGAAATGGGCAAAAAAACAACTCAATATTGAAACTTTAGATGATGCAGAATATGCACATTTTATCGTTTCTGCGCGTAAAGCCAAAGAAGCACTCAGTGATGCAACCTCTGTTGATATTAAAGTTCTAACACATCATCTCACGCTAGATCGCACAACATTTGAAGAAATCATTCAAGTGGCATTAGATAAGACGATCAATGTGTGTAAACGTGTCATGCGTGATGCAAAACTTGAACTCGATGATATTCAAAATGTAGTCCTTGTTGGTGGTTCAACCCGCTCTTATGCTGTACAGAAAGTGGTGCGTGAAGTATTTAAGCAAGAACCGCTTTGTACCATCAATCCTGATGAAGTTGTGGCGATTGGTGCTGCGATCACTGCAAATCAACTCATTGGTAATTCTAAAGATGGTTCATTACTGTTAGATGTTACCCCGCTGTCACTTGGTCTAGAAACCATGGGCGGTTTGGTTGAACGTTTAATTTCACGTAATACAGCCATTCCTGTTGCACGCCGTCAAGAGTTCACCACCTATCAAGACGGTCAAACCGCCATGCTGATCCATGTCTTGCAAGGCGAACGCGACTTAGTTGAGCATTGCCGCAGCTTAGGCCGTTTTGTATTACATGGTATCCCACCAATGACCGCGGGTCAGGCACGTATTGAAGTCACTTTTCAGGTAGATGCAGATGGCCTGCTTACTGTTTCAGCCAAAGAAACCACATCAGGTGTCAATGCGCAAATCGACATTAAACCTTCTTATGGACTATCTGAGACCGATACTGAACGTTTACTTTTAGAAGGTTATAAATTCGCTGAAGAAGATAAAAATCTTCGCCATCTCAATGAAACTAAAGTTGAAGCACAGCGTGAACTTGAAGCCTTAACACAGGCGTTAAAGGTCGACTCCAATCTGCTCAGTACAGAACAACTGACTGCGCTCACCCAAGCCGCTGAAACTTTAAAAGCCCAGCTTGAAACAAATGATATCAAATCGATTGAGCATGCTGTTGAACAGTTAAAAACTTATAGCGATGCCTTTGCAGCAGAACGCATGAATCAGCACATTGATCATGCACTCAAAGGCACCAAACTTGATGATTGGTCTAACTCAAACTAATTTAAGGTAACGACTATGCCACGTATTAAAGTACTACCTCATGCAACAATTTGTCCAAATGGTGCTGAGTTTGAAGTTGAACCAAACGCCAATCTGTGTCAAAGCTTGCTTGATAATGGTATTAAAATAGAACATGCTTGTGACATGTCTAAAGCATGTACCACTTGCCATGTGATTGTACGCAAAGGCTTTGATGAGCTCGAAGAGATGGATGATATTGAAGCCGACTTACTGGATCGTGCTTGGGGCTTAGAACCTGATTCGCGTCTGTCTTGCCAAGTCAAAATCACAGATGAAGATATGGAAGTTGAAATTCCAAAGTATACGATTAACCATGCTTCTGAAAACCACTAAGTTGCTTTTCATATAGGCAAAAAAACCACTCTTTATGAGTGGTTTTTTAATGTCTTAGCAATTTTTAATGCCTTAAGTAAGCATTTAATTTAATGATTTTACAAATAATTTGAGTTGACTTCATCTTCAATATTCAGCTTTGCAACCCCTTGAGAGTTGGTAAGTTTTTGCTGCACCTTAATCCGTTCTACCATTTTTTCTAATACTTCCACCAACTCCGGATATTCAAAGTTTTGCACTTCTTCTAAATTCAGCACCAAGTGAAATCCTTTATACTCATAATCAAACCATTGCTGATTTTCATTCTTGGTTGCAGAGTATTTTTCCATCACTTGCCAAGTGCGTACCTTACCTTGAATCCCTTTCAGCTCAATCGGGGTTTTTGGTGCACAAAGATAATCGTTTTTAATCAGCTTATAGGTTTCATCTGAAACCAGAATTTCATCGATATCCGCAGCATATTGCAAACGCGCGGCTAAATTGGCATCACGCCCCACAATGGTATACGCCATGCGATGCACAGCACCATAGTTCCCAACGTGGCAATAACCGGTACTTACCCCCATACGAATATGCAAAGGTGCATAGCCCATTTTCACCCAACGTTCACGGAGAAATTTCATCTGCTGGCGCATTGCAATGGACATATCAATACAGTTTTTCGCATCTTGCTCCACACCTTGTGAGTCAGGATCACCAAAGAAAATCAGGATTGCATCACCCATAAATTTATCAATGGTTGCACCATATTGTTTGGCAATTTCAGTCATATGACTTAAATAGTCATTTAATACAAAGGCCAAATCATCTGGAATCAAAGTTTCTGATAATTCTGTAAACCCTTGAATATCAGAAAAGAAAACCGTCATTTTTTTACGTTTATATTCAATCTTGGCTTCTGTATCACCACGCATGATCGCTTGCCAAAGCTGTAATGGCGCATAACGACTGAGTTGATTTGATAACTCAATATAGCGATTCATTTCATTGAAATAGGTGTTTTTCTTGGTTTCTACACTTTTGATACGGCGATTTTGATAATAATTTCCGATGTTTACAAACAAGATAATACTAATAAAAGACAGGACTGATAGCTCTGGACTGGTTTGCTGAAAATAATCATAAAAACCAAAGATAAAAATAATATTGGTATAAAACACAACAAAGGCAACTAAAATTGCCAAAGAACCCATCATAAAAGAAATTTTGTTATTAATCGCTGTATAGATCAGTGCAAATAACAACACAAAAGTAACCACGAGGCTTAAATGTACAGCAGCCAATGCGGTAGAAACTACGATGACATCAATTAAGAAATAGATGTTTTTCCGAATTTTAGAGCCATATGAATATTCTAGCCAGCGCGATAGCTTAGGGCTAACAATAAAAATAAAGCCTATAAAAAAAGGAACATAAAATTGATAATTTGCAATTGGGGAGGTGAAATAATAAACCATGACCACCAAAGCAATAATCAAATACCCCATAAATCGCTGGAATATCTCAAATTGCTTTGGCTCTTTATCTAACATACGTTCAAATGGCAAAATATTTTACCTCGAATGTCATTTTATTAAACACTTCCCTTGTGCTGTTTACACTTAATCCATACGCCAATCGAATGGCATCTCACCTTGACCACGTAGCGCCAACATCAGTGTTTGACGCATGTGAGCTAATACTTCATTGCTATAAGGAACTGCTTGCAGGCCAAATACAGGTTTAGGCCAAGCTACATCATTCTGATAACGAACTACATGATGAAAATGTAATTGCGGAACCATATTTCCAAGTGCAGCGACATTCATTTTATCTGCACGAAAAACACGAGAAAGCTGACTAGACAACCAGCTTGATTCACGTAAAAACTGCTCTTGGTCAGCTTGACTTAGTTCATATAACTCAGTGATACCAGGAACACGTGGAATAAGAATCAGCCACGGGAATTGCATATCATTCATTAAACGACATGTTGAAAGCGGAAAATCGCCTACAAAAAAAGTATCTTGAGCAAGTTGTGGATGCAAACTAAACATATCTTTATAAATGACGCAAAATTAAAAGGATGGCTAATACTAACACATCGGTTTTCGTGTGAATATTGGTTATCTTGTGTTTTGGTACAAATAAACACAGTTTGTTTTGAACCTGATCACAATTACACTTTAAAGAATCACAGAATTTTTTCAAGTGATTTACCTGAAAAAATTCATAAGCACTTTTAATCTCAAATTGAGCATTTTTTAAGCTCAAAATCCTGATAAATTAACGCTTTAATTCTGTCAGTAAATTGTTTAACAAATCCTGAATAAACTGAATTCGCTTGTCATTTTCTTCAAGCATCACCATCACTTTTAAACGTTGTCCACCTTCCATACGGAACCAAGTAGGGTGCTTCTGCATGAGCTGAATAATACTGATCGCTTGCACAGGTGTATCAGGTGAAAATTCGATCACCCCACCATTGGCCCCAATATCAATTTTGGTAATTTCTAAGGCTTCGGCCTTAACCCGAATTTGATGGACACTAAACAGTTGTTTTACTGGCAATGGCGGGACACCAAAGCGATCAATCAACTCCATACGGATGTTGTCAAGTTTATCCTGAGTATCTGTATTACTAATACGTTTATAGAACATAAGACGCTGATGTACATCGCCCAAATATTCATCGGGAATCAAAGCAGGCATATGCAGGGTAATTTCAGAGGTAAGTGAAAGTGGTGTATCAAAATTAGGGGTCTTGCCCTGTTGAATTGCTTTGGTCGCTTTGGCTAACATTTCCATATATAGGCTATAACCAATTGCATTCATTGAACCGCTTTGTTGTTCACCCAGTAATTCACCAGCCCCACGGATCTCTAAGTCTTCCGTAGCCAGCATAAAACCAGCGCCAAGATTTGAAGCTCTTTGAATGGCATCTAAACGTTTTTCTGCATCACCTTTAAGGCCTTTAATCGATGGCACCATCAAATATGCATAGGCTTGATGATGGGAACGTCCAACACGACCACGTAATTGATGTAATTGTGCTAGGCCGAGTTTGTCTGCACGTTCAATAATAATCGTATTGGCATTGGGAACATCAATCCCCGTTTCAATAATCGTTGAACAGACCAGCACGTTAAATTCTTTGTGATAGAACTGTTGCATGATTTGCTCAAGTTCACGTTCACGCATTTGACCATGCGCAACCGCGACACGTGCCTCTGGTACAAGTTGACGAATATTTTCTGCAGCACGTTCTATGGTATCTACTTCATTGTGCAAGATATAAACCTGACCACCACGTAATAATTCTCGCAGAATTGCCTCTTTCATGGTTTCATTGGTTTGTTCATTGACAAAAGTTTTGACAGCTAAACGACGTGCTGGCGGTGTAGCAATAATTGAAAGATCACGCATTCCGCCAAAAGCCATATTCAATGTACGAGGAATTGGTGTTGCAGTTAAGGTTAACATATCAACATCTGCACGCATGGCTTTGATACGCTCTTTATCACGTACTCCAAAACGATGTTCTTCATCGACAATCATTAAACCTAAGTTTTTAAACTGCACGTTTTCCTGAAGAATTTTATGTGTGCCGATGACAATATCGACTTTACCATCGATTAAATCATCAATGGTTTTGGTATGACTTTTATTGGTTCCAAAACGAGAAAGTACCTCTATACGAATTGGCCAATCGGCAAAGCGATCTTTAAATGATTCAAAATGTTGTTGCGCCAATAAGGTGGTTGGTACTAAAACAGCCACTTGCCTATTATTTTGAACAGCAACAAATGCCGCGCGCATCGCCACTTCCGTCTTACCAAAGCCGACATCACCACAAACCAACCGATCCATTGGTTTGGCTTGTTGCATATCATATAAGGTCGCTTCGATGGCATTGGCCTGATCCAGTGTTTCCTCATAAGCAAAGCCACTGGAAAATTGCATATATGCACTTTGATCCAACTCAAAACTAATCCCGGGTTTAGACTGACGACGCGCTTGGATATGTAGCAATTCAGCTGCCACATCATGAATCTGTTCAAGCGCTTTACGTTTTGCTTTATTCCATGCATCTGTACCCAATTTATGTAATGGCGCTAAATCAGGATCACCACCACTAAAACGGCTAATCAGGTGTAGATTGGTTACAGGAACATACACTTTTGCATCATCTGCATAGTTTAATTGCAGAAACTCATAGTCTTGTTCATCAATATTTAAGGTGACTAAGCCTGCATAACGCCCAACACCATGATCAATATGCACCACTGGCGCACCAATATTGAGTTCCGTCAGACTTCGGATCAGAAACTCTTCTGAAACCTCTTGTTGACGTTTTCTACGGCGCTGTACTACACGGTGTTCATACAGTTGGTTTTCAGAAATAACCGATAGATCATTGCTGATGACCAATCCACGATCCAAAGGCGCATTGGTAATCGCCACAGAGAAATTAGATTGTTGAAATACAGCAAAACTTTCAACAACTGGAATTTCACCTAAACTTGCACGTAAAGCATCTTTTAAAGTTTCACGGCGTCCAGCACTTTCAGCCACCAGTAATACAGGATGATTAGCCTCATCCACATACTGCTTCACTGCTTTAAATGGTTGGTCTTGTTTAGGGTCTACAGGCAATCTTGGTGGTAATTCAACCGACAAATTGATACAGCCTGCTTTTAATTCAATGGCTTCTGTTGAGGCAATAATTCTTGAAAATTGATTTAAATACTCAAACAGTTGATTCGGTTGTATAAAAATTTCTTCAGGCGGTAATAGCGGTTGATCAGCATTATGGCGTCGGTCTTCGTAACGACGCATCACATCTGTCCAAAAACTCAACAATCCTTCGTCAATGTGCTTATCTGTAATGACAATCGCATTGCTTGGTAAGTACGATACCAAACAACTTTGTGTTTGCATGGCTTGCTGTGAAAAGAATAATGGGAAGTAGAAATCTAATCCTGGAGAAGCAATGCCTTCTAACACATCTTGATAAATTGGGTTTTTCTTGGGATTTGCAGTTGGAAAACTTTCTGCATAACGATCACGAAATGTTGAACGTGCTTCTTTTAACGGAAATTCTTTTGCAGGAAGTACGGTAAAACGCTCTAACTTTGTTGTTGTTCTTTGGGTTTCAGGGTCAAAGAATTTTAAACTGTCTATTTCATCATCAAATAAATCAATACGGATAGGCGCATTTTGCCCAGAGGCATAAATATCCATGATGCTACCACGTACTGCAAACTCACCATGGTCATAAACGGTATCAACCAGATGATAACCCGCCTGAACCAGTTTTAATTTTTGTTGTTCTAATGCGAATTTCTGACCAACGCGGATATCAAAATGCTCACCCAACACCCATGATGTAGGGGCAACACGTTGTGCCAAGGTAGTTGCAGAGACCAATAAAATACCTTTTTGTGGCATATTGGAAAGTATCGACAGTCTTTCAGAGACAATATCTTGGTGCGGAGATAAACGATCATATGGCAATATCTCCCAGTCTGGAAATATTGTTGGTTTTACCCCATAAAATTCTAATTCACTTTCCAACTGTCCCAAGTGCTGATTATTTTTTGCAACCAATACAAAGAGCTGATCCGATTTCTCTGCGATCTCCTTAAACAATAAGGCTGCAGATGAACCGAGCATTGTGCCAATCCAACGTTTTTCGCCTGCTTTCAGTTGTTTTAAATTGAGGTCAGAGATTTCTTGTTTAAACATAATCGCATAGGGTCTAAAAGACATGAGCAATAGTTTAACATGATGACTTTATTCAGTTGAGTGATTTTGTTTATTCTATTTATCTTCGCAGTGACTCAACAGCAGCATTTTCTTCATCAGGATAGAATTCACATCAGCCTCAAGACAAACTCACAGGATCGTAGGCCTGTGGAAGCTCTTGCAAATGAATTGAGAATAGTCATTTGTATAACAGAGAAAAAACTAAGCAACATCACACATTATTCTTTGGTGAAATATTCTGATTCCACTAAATGTTATCCATGCCTTAAGTTGATTTATTTTTCTCGTTTAAACGCTTTATAATAATCATTGAGTTTTCGAATAATTTCTTTAAATTGTTTTAAATTTTCTTCTGTATTGCCAAGCCTTTGCACATAGTTGTTTGTCGCGATTTCTAAATCAATCTTTTCATTGATCAAAATTGTTTTATAGAACAAAGCCTTTAAATCATCAAAATTATTGAGTTTTCGGTTAGAAAAGTATTCCAGCCGTTCAGATAACTCACGATTTAAAACAATACCATCTACAATAAAACCATGCTCAGCATCAATTTGAATATTATTTTCTTGTAGAAAAACTTGTTCAGGACCGTTTTTATTACCCTTAAATAATGCTGTAATTTTATCAAACATCATTAAAACTCAATCAAATCAAAGATTCATCATAACAAAGATGACTAAAGAAAGATGACAAAAGTTCGCAGTAAAAGGCCGTTTTAAAACGACCATTTACCTGAACATAAACCATCAGGGTTATTCGTCACCTAAATCATCTAAGAAATCGACAGTAGGCACAAAGAATAAGGCTCCTGTCACTGCTGTACTAAAATCTAATAAACGATCTAAATTACCCTCTTCATCACCTTGAAACATATGCTCTAACATTTGTCGAGTCACACTAAATTTACGTGCATAACCAATAAAGAAGGTGCCATATTCATTTTTAGATGGATTTGAAAACGGCATATTTGCACGCATGATTTTAATTTCATTGCCATCCGCATCATGTGCCTTACTCACTACATTGTGTGCTGTTTTAGGCTTTACATCATCACTCAGCTCAACATCATTAAACTTTTTACGTCCGATGACTTTTTCTTGTTCTTCATCACTGAGCGCACGCCACTTGTCCATATCATGCATATATTTTTGAATAAATGCATAACTACCACCTTTAAAGTCTGGATCTTCATCACCCACCAGCGCATATTCAGCTGCAATTTCAGGCTCTGGGTTTTCTGTCCCATCGACAAAGCCAATAATCGCTCTACCGTCAAAATATCGAAAACCATTCACTTCATCCACTGGATAACTTACGGCTTTTAATTGCGTATTGATCATATCTGCCATTTCAAAACACAACGCTTGGCGATCAGCACGAATATGGAAAAACAAATCGCCTTCTGTTGAAACAGCCGTATATTTTGGCCCTTTAATTTCTTTAAACTGTTCTAATTCTTGTGGTTTAGCCTGATCAGGAAATAAACGCTCCCACGCATTTGCCCCAAATCCCATAACTGCACTAAATTGTGCATCTGGATAACGGTTGGTTAAACTACGTGTTAATGCTGAAAAATTTGCTGCAAAATCGATTACTGTATCTATTACTTCAGCCCCAAGCCTTAATCCTAAAACAATAAATAAGGCATTTTCCCCTGGACGATTCATAACAGGTTGAATTCGAGTTGAAGTCATAATTTATCTCAAAATATTCTATTGGTTACAATCTAACATAGGCTGTTTTAAAGCTTAAGTTTTTATCGTTAACAATCCACTAATTCACAATATTTATATGCATAGAAATGTTGCGAAAAATGATTAAAGCAATCAGTTTTGATTTATTTGTTCAGACACCTCTATTGTGATTATTTTTAAAATTACTTTGAGTAATAAGCATAAATTTTAAAACAACTGTTTTTTTCATCAAACACAATATTCAAACGCTGCAACAAAGTACGAAATTGATCTGTTTGATCTAAAATCAAATCACTGATCAGTCTTCCTCTCGGTGTGCTCAGCATAGGCTTTACCATTAAATATTCAATTGCAATAAATACAGGCATAGCATCGTGATAGAAAGGATGCCAATCACCTAAATACCACGGAATTTTCTTCACAAATTGATCTTCAGCTTGTAGATCTTTATTTTCAGTCACCAATTTGACAATAAATGCAGGTGGAAAATCCAAGTCTGTCATTGCATGCAGAAGTTTGAGCCATTTTGAATCACTCATACAAGATACCAACTGCCGTTGATGCACGACCTGCTGAATTTTCAAAATATACTTTATATAGCCTTGGTCAGTCTTTAAAGTATTTATATGATTTCGATATTCAAGATAATTTTCTTGTAAACCCACATTTATCCTTCAATTAAAAGCACCTATGTTAGGTGCTTTTAACACATAGAGTTAACCATATTGTTTCTGTAAATAAGATACGATTGCTGCTGACTCAAAGAGTTTTTCACCTGTATTTGGATCTTCTAAATAAGGCACTTGAATGTCTTGCTTTGCGCGGGCCATAACTGGAATAATTTTTTCACGTTTGCCACCGACCAAAGGAACATATTTACCCGGTTTTAAACGTAAAACTGCTGGGCCTAGATCTTGCCAACACTCTTTCGCCACATTATGAAAAATAAATGGAATTTCTAATTCAGTTAACACAGCACGCACAACACGTGTATAAGGACTTGCTTCAAACCCCCATAATTCCAATAATTGCGCTGGACTTGCACGATCAACAATTTTTTTATTAACCCAAACCCCGCGTGCACCATTAATAATGGTTCCCACCATAGCGACCGTTGGGTATTTAGGATAATGAGAATATTTCTTTGGTGTTTTGCCTGTTTTACCATAATGCTTAAATAAATAATCAACAATCTTTTGCGATTCGTACATTGCTGTTCCCGTATTTTCATCAATGAAATACGGAAAACGTAATTTCCCCCCTTTTTCTTTTACAACCTGACGATATTTAGTCCCACCTTTAGGGCATGGATAGACTTCATAATCCAAATTGAGCAAGGTCATTACTTCTCGTACGCGGCGGCAAAATGGTGAACCTTCAAACTCATATAACTTTAAAGCCTTTTCTGGCTGGTTTGGAAACGGAGTTCCTGTTACACCACGGCCTCCCTCAGTCAGTGATGAAGCCAAAGCTTGTACAACTTTAATTTGATGATGCACCATTTTATACCCCCTAGATGATTGTTTTCGCTTAAATAAAGCTTTTTATAAATCCACTAATTTTTCTTTTGAAACCACAATGCCATTGTTATCTGCATAGATATATTCACCAGAATTGAAAGTGACACTACCAAAATACAGAGGAATATCGACCTCACCTATGCCTTTACGATTGCTTTTTTTTGGAATTGAAGCCAATGCATGGACACCTAGATCAAGTTCAACGAGTGCATCTACATCACGTACACAACCGTAAATCACCACACCATTCCAGTGATGCTTAACCGCTGACTCTGCAATCATGTCACCCATCAAGGCACAACGCATGGATGCTCCACCATCGACAACCAAAACCTTGCCTGTTCCATCTGTAGCAAGTAACTCTTTCACTCGTGAGTTATCTTCAAAACACTTGACTGTCACGATTTGACCACCAAAGGTTTTACGCGCCCCATAACTTCTAAAAAATTTGCCATCGAGAGATGGAATCAAGGTTTGGATGTCTTGGTCTGGATGATCATCTAATAAATCACAAGTTACAAAAGGTACTGTAGTCACGTTATCACTCCATTATTTGCTATTTTGTATACGCAAATTATCATAAATTTCAATTTTTTGAGTTTGTGTTTGAGCAGCCTCGACCATAGTATGAGCCACTTGTTGTGCTGTCACTGGCTTATATTTAAAAGAATTGGGTACCAAATGCGAAAATTTACCATACAGCTTTTGCGTTACATCTTCCAAGAATCGCTTTTCATTTCGTTCACCAAGGAGTAACGATGGGCGAATAATAGAAAAACGATATAAGTTCAACTTTTGTATATAGTCCTCAAGTTCACCTTTCACTTGATTATAAAAAATTGGCGAGCTGGCTTTTGCCCCCATCGCACTGATTAAAAGTAAATGGGTTTCAGTCATTTCAAATAAATCTGCAAAATGCGCATTGATCTCAAAATCAATATTATAGAAAGCTTCTTTAGAACCTGCCTTTTTAATGGTCGTTCCCAAACAACTGAATGCATGCGTGTAATCGCTGACATCTTGATCATTGAGTAGAAGGAAATCATCCAATACAAATTGTTCAACTTTTTTAAATTTTAAAAAATCGGGATTCTCTCGTCGCACAACAACTGTAATTTTTTCACAATCAGCCAATAAGTTGAGCTGTTCAATGAGACGCTGCCCCACTAAACCTGTTGCTCCAATCACAATCGCATTTTTTATCGAATTAGTCATTTTTTAAACAATCTCCTAGATTTATTACTAATCTAACGTTTTATTTCAAATTTTTCTTCAACAAAAATGTTGTCAAAGCATGTCAACACTTGACTTTACTGGCCTCTTTAATCACAATATGGCACTTGTTTACGGGCTGGTGATAATCCTCTGATGTGGTTTTCAGATGTGGTTTCAGCCCGCCCAGACCCATCTAATTCAAGGAGTGCACGAGTGGCAAACTCTGCTCAAGCAAAAAAACGTGCTCGTCAAAACGTTAAAGCACGTAAACACAACGCAAGCTTGCGTTCAATGGTACGTACTTATATCAAACGCACAATCGCTGCTATCGCTACTGGTGAATATGCTGCCGCAACTGAAGCTTATAAAGCTGCAGTTCCAGTTATTGACCGTATGGCGGATAAAGGTATCATCCATAAAAACAAAGCTGCTCGTCACAAGAGCCGCTTGAATGCACAAGTTAAAGCGTTAGCTAACTAATTTTTGCATATGAAAAGAGCCCTTTAAAGGGCTTTTTTTGTAGCTAAAATTTGACTATAGCGCTTTAAAATCAGAAAATATCAAAACTTATCTACCATCGCATCAATATTTTTCAGCAGATAGATAAGTAAGAGTTCTAAACTATAAAAATAATTATTTTGCTAAATGTGAAATTAAGACTAGAGTTCTAAACTATAAAAATAATTACTTTGCTAAATGTGAAATTAACACTGTTGCAGTGGATAAAATACCTTCCTGACGACCAGTAAAGCCCAATTTCTCTGTGGTTGTTGCTTTAACACTAATTTGAGTCACATCAACATCTAACACATCTGCAATACTTTGACGCATTTCCAAATTGTGTTTGGCTAATTTAGGCCGTTCACATGCCACAGTAATATCGGCATTATTTAATTTATAACCACGATCTAAAATTAATTGATAAACATGTTTTAAGAGCTTACGGCTATCCGCACCTTTAAATTCAGCATCTGTGTCTGGGAAATGTTGTCCAATATCCCCTAAAGCCAATGCACCCAATAAAGCATCACATAATGCGTGTAACACGACATCACCATCAGAATGTGCTTTTAAACCATGCGTATGTGGAATTTGAATGCCTGCCAAAGTTACAAAATCACCTTCTTCAAAAGCATGTACATCCATTCCCTGCCCAATACGAATCGGTATGATCATTCTTAGCTCCTTTTGCAGTTTTTAAAATTTAAAAATCTTGTATTCGTACTTTCTCTTTCGCTATAGTACGTATGCAAACATTGTGAAAGTATAAGCGATCATGCTGTTGAATACAGAATTTAATCAAATTAAAACACTCTTGTCTGGTCTCATTTTGAGCTGTATCAGTACATCAGCTGTTTACGCCCTGCCTCTTGACTGTAAGCATCAAGATTCATCACTTTTAAAAAAGTTATGTGGTTCGCAGTATAGTGAACTACGCGCTCAATTAAATGAGAGCTATCTCACTGCATATCTGGTCACAGATGCACCAATACGCTTAATCAATGATACACATCGTTTGTGGCTCAACCGTTTAAGTCAATGTAAAAGCAACGATTGTTTTAAACAACAGTTCGATATTCGCCTAGAAGACTTAAATTTTTACACCTCAATGAATCAAAGCTTAACCCAACATTTCATCAAATATGAACATGGTAAAATTTCGAAGCAACCCGCCCATTTACAAATCCATCAACTGACTAAAGATCGGATTAAAGTTGAAGGCATCGCCTACCGAAATCCCAATAACCGTAAAGATAGTCAAATTGTCTCATTGTTGGCTTACACCACGCCTGAAAAAAAGAATCAAATTTTAGACAATGAACATGACTGTAAATATGTGCTTAATTTCCAAAAAGCAATTTTGTCTGTGACGACAACACAAAAAGGCTGTGAGCGCTTTACTGGAATTTACCGTTTATATGATTAAGATTTATCATTAAATTTGGCAAAATCATGAATATAAAACTAGCGTTAAGTGAAGAAAGATTAAAAATATTATCTGAATGTATGCAGAATTATGATGTGGGTGCTGATACAGATGAATGGCCTAACAATATCATTTCGCGCTTTACCAGCGTTTATAATGATGGGTCTATTTCAAAGCACAATATCCCATTGCAGCATGAAATTGATTCCGATGAATTAAAACTTTGTCAAAAACTAAGCGCTGAAATCACCAATATCATGGCAAATGTTGAAGTTGGCATGGGTTCAAACTCGGGGGATTATTTTCAAGATTTTTATATCATGCATTCACACAACTCAGCTAGCCAAAAAATTACGCCTCAACTGATTCAACAATAATTTGCCAATACTATTTTTCCTTTGGCGTACATTACGACTGAACCGCTTACAACCAATACACAGTGGTGGAAAGAAGTAGAACAAGATGGTGGAGAATCTCCAGCAGAATATTTTCAGCCTTGGCACAAGATGATGGATTGGTTTGCAGCACAACACGATTTTATCGACTGTGCATTTGTTCGGATTGGTGACTCAGCACTTTTAGAACAAATCAATTCTGATGATTACCCGAAAGGAACAATCATTACAGGTTGTGTCTTACCTCGACTTGCATTGGGCTTAACCCAGAAGAGCAGCTTGGTTGGAATCTTTGGATATGTTGTACACAGTTAAGATCTAACGCCCCCAGAGCTAAAATAGAAATAAAATAAGGTATAAACATGACTCAACTGTTAATTTTAGACCAAGTCTCACAACACCTTGATCAAACCTCTTTTGGCGGTCTTCCTGTTAAAACGATTGGCTTACAGGTTGAATGGCCTCACTGCACAAATTGTAATGGTGCAATGCAATACCTTGGCAAAGTAAAAACTGATCTCGGTTTAGAACTGATCTTTATGTGTAGCCAAGATCCAGGTATGTGTGATGACTGGGATGCAGACGTTGGTGGCAATAAAGTGATTGTCATTACAGAGGTTCAAGCTCTCGAAAAATTCCAACCGTTAGAATCTGAAAATACCTTACGTGAAGCGGAATATGGCGCCAAGATTTTCCAAGATTCGCAGGTAGACTATTCACAATCACGTGAACTTTGGCAAGGGCCCAAGAGAGAAATTTTAGGTCAGCTTTCTGGCCAAGCTGAGTGGCTGCAAAATGATGAAACACCAGAATGTAATTGCTGCCAAAAGCCTATGCGCTTTGTTGCTCAACTAGAGACTGGTCCTAATCATAGAACTGAGATGAATTTTGGTGGAGGAGGTTCCGCCTACCTATTCGATTGCCCTCAGGGGAAAACTGCTAAATTTCTATGGCAATGCTAGCCTCTACCATGGATATATCTAATGGATAAAAAAGTCATTTCCAAACTATTACAACGTCAGTTTTATCCCATTTTAAAAGCACAAGGCTTTATAAAAAAAGGCGATGTATTTAGGCAGGTTGAGGGAGAAGTTATTCGAATCATCGATATACAACACTCCATTAAAAGACATTGTTTCCAAGTTAATCTCGGTATTCACCTTATCCCATTAGGTGAATATGTTATGCGATGTACAGGTAAAGCTTTAGATATTGAAAAAATGCGTGATTTCGATTGTGCATGGCGTAGTTCGATCCTACCTTATTTAATCAATGATCATGACAACGATTGGTCATATACCTCAAATGAACAAGATGCTAACGAAATGGTGCAATTTCTAGTATCTGAGTGGAATCGTCAAAGCCAAAATTTCTTTAATGAATTGACACATTGGCCTGAAGATTTTCTCAAGAAAGCACATCAGGCCTGTATACATCCGATTCATCCCGCACACATGTGTACCCTATGCTATGTGGCTGGTGCTGCTGGTGATTTACAATTGGTCAAGAGGCTCGCTGAGATTGCAATTGATGCTGTTCCTGAACGCGCCACCTCATTAAAAGAACGATTAGCATCATTTATCCATGATCCAAGTTTGGCGATTCCCAAAATTATCAATTAATCGCGAAATGAAGTAGTCAAAGGTCCTATTCACCAAATTGAAATATTTGTTATATTTTCTAACAACTTTCACGATCCGATTTAAAGTTTTACGCTTTATTTCCTGACTTAATTAACTTATAAATAACTGTATATAAATAGTCTGATGACATATTTGTTGTAAATACCGAACACCAAACAATAGAGGATCAAAGGTGTTGCTATGGATTTGAACATGTATCTCACCAATAAATTTAAGAATTTTAATGAGTTTCTAGAAACGCATTGGCATGACTACCCCAATAAATACAAAGAAATCCAAACACTGCTGTTTTTTCAAGCCTATACCACTAAGCCACTTTCAGAAAAATTTGAAATCAATATTGATCAGGCCTTAAAGTACCCAACCTTAAGATATTATTTCCAACAGATTGAAAAATATATCCATATACCGCCCAAGCAACTGTTTCCTAACTCATTTCATCGCCCTTATGAACATATTTTAAATGAGTTTAAATATTTAAGCTTTTACCAAGAAGCTTTTGAGTTTCACAAAAATTTAGAAAAAATTAGAAATACCTTTAATAAAATTTCCATTCCAATTGCCAGTCATGCTATTTACACAGAAATTTTACAATATCTTAATTTGAGCTTTGAATACCTTGCTGATCCCAACTTAGCCAATGAATTAAAGATTAAATTAATTTACCAATGGCAAGATATTCATAATTTAGAAACCGTGGCCGCATATAAATCATTAGAAAAAATTAAGACCACACTCAATCATTATCGGCAAAACTCCTGTTCAGAGTACTATTTTAATTTAATTCAACTGGGTGAAAATCAACGGATTGAATTTAAAGAACGTACCACGGACCTATTAACTAACCGCAAATCAGATAAATGGGTCAAAGCGTGCTTTGCATTTATGAATACCCGCAATGGTTATGTCTTTATAGGTGTTGCTGACGATTTAACCATTGTCGGGATTGAAAATGAACTTGCGGAACACTTTAATAATTCACTCGACTTAATGAAGCGGAGTTTGATTGATAAACTGGCACACGAAAGTAACAAAATTTCAAATATTTATACCACATTAGAAGAAATACAGATTCAAGGAAAAACCTTATTGGTCTTTAAATGTAATAAATCAGACCGTCCGTTGTATTACAAAGGCGAATTATTTATGCGCACCAATGGACAAACAACACGTGTTCCACCTGAACTGATTGAAAGTTTTCGTGTAGAATTTTATTGTTAGCATTCAATAGTTAAAATCTCTGCCTAGAAGAATCAAAAATATGGATTACCCTCAGTTTAAATATCATCCCAATGCATACAAACTTGATCTGTTTGAAAAAGAAGATGGTATTTGTTCGATTTGCAATCAACAACGTGATTTAAAGTATGTATGCTCTTTCTATAGCGTAGATGAACCCGATTATATCTGTCCGTGGTGTATTGCTAATGGTGCAGCAGCGCAAAAATACGATGGAGAATACAATGACTACTGTGGCATTGAAGGTGTTTCTTCAAACCCAAATGATCCATCCGAAAAAATCAACCCTGAATTTTTAGATGAAATCTGCTTAAAAACGCCAAGTTATTATAGTTGGCAACAAGAAATTTGGCTGGTGCATTGCAATGAACCATGTCAATTTATCGCTTATGCGGATAGTGAAATGCTTAAACCAATTTGGGATGAGGTCAAAGCTGATATCGAAGAAAATGGTTATCCATTAGAGCTTATCCAAGATCACCTCAGTATCGACGGTGATTTAACAGGCTATCTGTTTCAATGCATTCATTGCCAACAACATCGCTTACATATAGATTGTAGTTAAATACATAATCAAAACTTATAGGTCAAACCTTATAGCTTTGAGCAAGTAACTGGCTTAAATGCTGTTTAACGCCCTGCCATTCATCTTTGATAATGCTGTATATAACAGTATCGCGAACAGTTCCATCCTTTCGTAGCGCATCTTGACGTAGCACACCATCATAATGCGCACCTAGACGCTCAATGGCGCTTTGACTTTTAACATTACGAATATCCGTCCTTAATACAACGGAGTTGGCTTGTAGTTTTTCAAATGCATACTCAAGCAATAACAACTTACAACTGGTATTGATATGACTGCGTTGTGCTGATTGTGCATACCATGTATAGCCAATCTCAACACGGCGCACCTCCCAAATAAAATCCCGGAAACTGGTGGTTCCTACAATACGACCATTCTGCTGATTTAAAACAACAAAGGGGACGCGTATTCCTAAAGATTTTTGTTCAAGTGCCTTGGCAATATAAGCCTTGATCTGAGAATAATGTGGAACCGATGTATATTCCAATTCCCACAATCGGCCATCTTTACATACCTCAACTAAAGCGTTTTCATGTTCTATTTGTAGCGGTAAAAGCTGCACTTGATGGGTTTGTAATGATGTATAAAGCGTTGAAAAGATATCTTGATTCACAGCAATTACACCAATGTAAAGAATGCTCCTCCATTGTCCGCTATGTTTTTGAAAGTTTTATGATCAAAATATGAAATCACCATGACGATCTTTCAAATGATTTCAAAGGCATTTGCATGCCCTTGAATAGAATATACAATTCAACAAAATAGTTATTTTTTATAGTGTGCCAGCATGTCTTGTAAATGTGCTTTTACATTGTTCCACTCACCTTGGGCAATACTATACAACACTGTATCTCGAATCGTACCATCTTTACGCATTTGATCGCCCCGAATAATGCCATCTTTTTTAGCACCTAAACGTTCAATGGCCTTTTGACTTTTAAAATTGAATTGATCAGTCCGCAACGCCACGGTATTGGCTTGAAGTTGTTCAAAAGCAAACCCTAATAGCAATAGTTTACAGCTTGTATTGACATGAGTCCGCTGTGCCGATTGTGCATACCATGTATAGCCGATTTCAAAACGTTTTACGTTTAATAAAATATCGTGATAACTGGTCGTTCCCAAGACTTTCCCAGAGCTTTGCTCTATGACAACAAAGGGATAACGACTGCCCTGTGCTTTTTGTATTAATGCTTTTTCAATATAATCTTTAACTTCTGTGTAATGTGGTGTAGAGGTAATTCGTAGATTCCACAATTCACCATCACGACACGCTGCAGCGAGCCCTTGCTCATGTTCAAAAGATAGTGGTACTAAGCGAATATTATTTAGTTGTAAATCTAAATGAATAAATAATTGTTCAAATGCATCCATCTCATATCCACCAATTTAATCTATAAAGTTACCGTTTGATTTCATTGCAAAGTGATCAGTATCAATTGTATTAACAACTAAGCTTTCTTGCTGTTAAGTCATTATATTGCCAAGGCTAAACATACTACCCCAGCCAAACCTAAAACCAGTCCTAAAGCTGTAATCACTTTAAGCTTTTCTTTAAAAATTAACAGCCCTGCAATGACCCCAAATAACACCACAAGAATATTCATCCCTGCAAAAACAATGGCTGGAGAATCTTTTAATAAAATATGCGCTTTGACATATAAAGCAATATTGGCAAAATTTAAAATCCCCAACGCCAAACCAGCAACAAAGTTCTGTAGCTTCCATTGAGTTTTTCGAATCAGCAAATAGCCCACAGATAATAGAAATGAACAAATAAACATCAAGGTTAATGTAACTGGGAACTGTAAGCCCAGGCTGGTTGTATATTTCAATAAAACATCAACCAAAGCATAACCTACCCAAACACTAAGTAAATAAAGGATCCCTTTCTGATTGAGGGATGGATTTGATGGACTCGATTGGGAAAGTACAATACATAAAACTGCCACGATACCCAAACCAATACCGAGCATTTTTAATTGATTAAATTGCTCTTGGAATAAAAAATATGCAGCCAATAATGATAAAACCACAGATAATCGCTGTGCAATTTCAGTTTTTAAAATTCCTGCACTATGTAATGATTTTGCCAGACATAAAAAAATACTGGGTAATACAATACCTAAACCAAGAATTAACCACCACGGTGTATTTGAAATTGAAATATGGGCCAAATCAGGCTTAAACCAGATATAGCTCAATACACTGGCGATTGCATAATTCCAAGCAATCATTTGCAATGCATCAAAACCTTTTTGTTTGGTCCACTTTAAAAGCATTGAAACCAGTACACTACAAAGTGCTGCTGAAAATATGAGTTCCATAATTTATTTCTTATCTCACCAATCATTGCAAAATTTATGCGGAAGCTAGTCCTATTATTCAACAAAAAGCCCACTAGCATGAGTGGGCTTTTAGGTAATCAATAACCATCAAAGATTATTTATAACGATCAACCATTTTTTCTAAAGAAATTGGGCGAATCTTATCCGCATTACCCGCAGTACCAAATGCTGTATAACGGTCTACACAGATTTGTTTCATTGCTTCAACAGTTTCACCGAAGAATTTACGTGGGTCAAATTCACTTGGTTTTTCAGCCATCATACGGCGCATTGCACCTGTAGATGCTAAACGTAAATCTGTATCGATATTGATTTTACGTACACCATGCTTGATTGCTTCAACCAACTGTTCAACTGGAACACCGTAAGTTTCTTTAATGTCGCCACCATATTGGTTAATAATCGCTAACCATTCTTGTGGTACTGAACTTGAACCATGCATCACGAGGTGAGTATTTGGAAGTGCCGCATGAATTTCTTTAATACGGTCAATTGCCAAGATATCGCCTGTAGGTGGACGAGTAAACTTGTACGCACCATGAGAAGTACCGACTGCAATTGCTAAAGCATCTACATTGGTATCTGCAACGAATTGACGTGCTTCTTCAACAGAAGTGAGAAGTTGAGAATGATCAAGTACACCTTCTGCACCAACACCATCTTCT
The DNA here is from genome assembly GCF_059422385.1 of Acinetobacter sp. GW821-FHT01E09. Lineage (NCBI taxonomy): Bacteria > Pseudomonadati > Pseudomonadota > Gammaproteobacteria > Moraxellales > Moraxellaceae > Acinetobacter > Acinetobacter sp. GW821-FHT01E09. The sequence goes on along the minus strand of NZ_JBWKWU010000001.1, from coordinate 2,169,924 downwards.
TCACCAGCCAAACCTGTTTCAAGGCTACCCAAACAGCCAATTTCGCCTTCTACAGAAACACCACATGCATGTGCCATTTCAACAGTACGACGTGTTACATCAACGTTATATTCATAAGACGTTGGTGTTTTACCGTCGGCACCTAAAGAACCATCCATCATTACAGATGAAAATCCAAGCTGGATCGAACGTTGACAAACATCTGGGCTTGTACCGTGATCTTGATGCATTACCACTGGAATATGTGGCCATTCTTCAATAGCAGCTAAAATTAAATGACGCAAAAATGGAGCACCTGCATATTTTCGTGCACCAGCAGAAGCTTGCACAATTACAGGTGAATTTGTTGCGTCAGCGGCTAACATAATTGCGCGCATTTGTTCTAAATTGTTCACATTAAACGCTGGAACGCCGTAACTATGTTCACCGGCATGATCCAAGAGTTGGCGCAATGAGATAAGAGCCATAATATCCTCCCAAGTAATGCCCCATATTCTACATGTTGCTTTATTTCAATTCAGCAACAATATTGACTATTTCATAAAAAATCCCCGCGTTTGCGAGGACTTTTAACAAATAACAACATTTAGAAAGATTATTGAGCTTTAGCTGCTTCTTCTTCAGTCGCTGGTGTAGCCGCATCCGCTGGAGCATTTGCTTTTTCAGCTGGAACATCTGTATTTTTTTCATCCAAAACAGGCTGATCAAGCGCATCAATCACAGCTTGTTGTTCTGCAGATGTGTTTGCTGATTCTGCTGAAGCAGCTTCAGAAGAAGATGTTTGTTCTGAGGCTGGTGCTTTTTCTTGTTTAGAACATGCAGTAAATGCCAAAGGAGCAATAAGAAGTGCTGCAAGTGTAAATTTAAATTTCATCACATTTCCCAGTGTTGGTGATTGGATTTGATCTAGTTTATTGCAGTTATATTTCATTTTTATTACTTTACAATGAATCTCTCAGATAAAAAAGGCTGACACGAGGTCAGCCTTTCATATAAACGTCATAATTAAAATAATTTTTCAATTAAGCACGTTCAAGCAATACCGCTACAGCTGGAAGTGTTTTGCCTTCGACAAATTCAAGGAATGCACCACCACCAGTTGAAATATAACCAATTTTGTCTGCAACTTGGTATTTATCAATTGCTGCCAAAGTATCACCACCACCAGCAATAGAGAATCCTTCAGATTCTGCAATCGCTAAAGAAAGTGTTTTTGTACCTTCGCCAAATTGATCCACTTCAAACACGCCAACTGGACCATTCCAAAGGATCGTTTTAGACGTTTTTAAGATTTCAGCAAAAGCTTTCGCAGTTTCAGGACCGACATCCAAGATCATGTCATTGTCTGCTACATCTTCAACTTTTTTTACTATTGCTTTAGCATTTGCCAATGAACCTAAGAAATCTGCAAAATCGATTGCAGAAGCATCTGCCACAACAACATCGGTTGGAAGTGGAACAGATACTTTTGCCGCAATCGCTTTCGCTGTGTCAATCAAATCATTTTCACACAATGATTTACCGACATTGAAGCCAGCTGCAGCTAAGAATGTATTGGCAATACCACCACCAACAATCAATTGATCACAAATATCAGAAAGCGAAGTTAAAACATCAAGTTTAGTAGAAACTTTAGAACCAGCAACAATTGCAACCATTGGTTTTTCAGGTGTTTGCAACGCACGACCTAAAGCATCTAATTCAGCTGCAAGCAAAGGGCCCGCTGCTGCAACTTTTGCTAAGCGTGCTACGCCTTCAGTTGATGCTTCTGCACGATGCGCTGTACCAAAGGCATCCATCACAAATACATCACAAAGCGCTGCATATTTTGCTGAAAGTTCAGCATTATTTTTCTTTTCACCCACATTGAAACGACAGTTTTCAAGTAATACCACTTGCCCTGCTGCAACTTCAACACCATCTAAATAATCTGTAAATAATTTAACGTCTTGACCAAGTGCCTCAGTTAAATATGCAGCTACAGGAGCTAATGATTGTTCCGCTTTTGGTTCACCTTCAACGGGACGACCAAGATGAGAATACACCATGACCGCAGCACCTTTCTCAAGTGCCAATTTAATTGTCGGTAATGCAGCACGTAAACGTGCATCACTTGTAATCACACCATTTTTAACAGGTACGTTTAAGTCTTCACGAATAAGTACACGCTTGCCTGCTAAATCGAGGTCAGTCATACGCTGAAAATTCATGTATAGCTCTCTTATAGATATTAAAAATCGCGTAGATTCTAAATGATTACACAAAAAAAGGTTAGATACTTTTGTAGAAAAGCTGTAGAAAAGTTGAGATTTGATTATTATAGGGCGAACTTTTAAATTCTATACGCTTATGTCTTTTCATCCCGATCCTAAAATCAATGGTTTAAATGTCTTAGGTGAACCTTTAGCAAGTTGTTGTTTTTCTCCAATCACAGGTTATTTTCGTAATGGTTTCTGCCATACAGCAACAACCGACCTCGGCCAGCACACTGTATGCGCTGAAATGACTTCAGAATTTTTAAATTTTTCACAAAAAGTGGGAAATGACCTAATTACACCGCTGCCAGAACACGGCTTTCCGGGACTACAACCTGGTGATTTTTGGTGTTTATGTGTGACGCGTTGGGTTGAGGCCTATCAAAACGATATGGCACCTCGTGTAAAACTACAAGCCTGTCATCAAGCTGTTTTGGCGTATGTTCCCTTAGATCTCTTGATGGAATATGCAGTATAACTAGGCATGAATTATTCAAAGATGAATCACCCTGAAATTATTTTGGCTTCATCGAGCCAAACCCGTAAAGATTTAATGAATCGTTTGCGCTTAGACTATCATTGTATCTCTCCTGAAATCGATGAATCACCACAGGGTGAGTCTCATGCCGATGATTTGGCTAAACGCTTGGCTTTTGAAAAAGCCCGAATCATTGCACAAGATCATCCAAATGCAATTGTGATTGGGTCAGATCAGGTGGCTTGGCGTGAACATGCACCACAAGATTTTATTGGAAAACCTCTATCTGTAGAAAAAGCCATTCAACAGCTACAAGCCAATTCAGGCAAAAATGTCTTTTTTAGTACTGCCTTAAGTGTGCAACATTTGGCTTCTGATTTTGAACAAACCTTGGTCGAGCATTATCATGTGAAATTTCGTGACTTAACTTTGACTGAAATTGAGCGTTATATCGAAATTGATCAACCTCTGCATTGTGCTGGTAGCTTTAAGTGTGAAAGTCTTGGTATTGGTTTATTTGAACAAATGATTGGGCAAGACCAAACCACTTTGATGGGTATGCCAATGATTCAGTTATGTGGAATTTTAAGGAAGTTGGGAATCCAACTGCCTTAATCATAGTTTCTGATCATTAATTTTCTATGAGTTTAAAGGTGCAAGCATTATTGTAAATTTACCCAGCCTTTTACTGTTGAGGTTTTTTCTGCTTTCCATACACGCTGAGAGAATACACCACCAAAATCAATATACATTATCCAGCTACTATCCAAAACTCCTGCATGATAATCCAATAAAACATACCCCTCTTTGGTTCGATTACCATCAATCAATCCCGTATTAGAACGAAATTCAATATCTTTGTAAGGAACTAAAAAGCGTAGAGTTCTTTCAGTATCAGATTTAACAATAAAAGAGCCATAACGTGCTTGATCAGACTGCAATTCATCTTTAATTAAATATTTATTTTCTAAACCAAATCGTGTAGTCCATGAAACATCCTTATACAAGCCACCAAAAACAATCTCATACCAAGTTTTATCGGTATTTACTTCATCACCTACTTTCGGTATTGCTTCCCATTTTTTAGGATTGCTTAAAGTAACATCAAAAGGTCCTACATTTTTTAAAGTCAGAATTACTAAACCTTCTTTTTTAGGAATTAGGAATAATGTTGGTTGTTCCATAAAAATCAGCAAATTTAACTAAAAGGTATCTACAAAATCAGCGGCTATTCATCGTTTCTACTAAAATTTACATAAATAGATTGGAATAATAACTGAAATAAGCAAGAGTACCTTGCAAATTTCTATAAATAACCAAGAGTTGATATCAGCAGTTCTAGGATAATTAGCTAGGTAACCTCACTCTAATCTCTTATTCTATAGATCAAAAAAGCGCTTCATTGGGTGCATTTGCTGATGAAGTATTCTAATAATAAAAATATTTTGATCTTGGATGCGATAAAAAACAGCATGTTGATGATGATCATGCCGACGTACACTCGCTCCTATTTCTGCGCATTCATACCCTATTAGTGGTGAAGTGGCTAAAAGGTTAAATGTACTCTCTAAATGTTCAGTGTACTTATCAGCTTGCATGACACCAAAGTTAAGCAATGTATATTCATAAATTGCTGTAAAGTCTTCTACCGCCAAATTAGATAGTTTATACATTGTGTTTCAGTTTAACTTTGGCAGCTATATCTTTTAAGTTGAGATCACTTTCTCCACTTTCATCACCCGCTTCAATAGCCCTTCTTAGAGCCATCGCTTGATTCTCTTGCTGCTCTAATAACCGTAATGCTGAACGTATAACTTCACTCGTTGAGCCATAACGCCCCGATTCAATGAGTGTGGTGACAAACTCATCAAGTTGTGAGCCAATAGTTACACTTGTTGTTCTAGGCATAAGACTCTTCTTTTGTGTTAATAGATAACACAATTTAGCATATATAGTGGTCAATTAAAACAGAGTAAATATTATTCGACATCAGTTATTGTATAAGTTTTCTAAATCTTACTCAGTAGACTTAAAAGTTTATTTGTTTATCTATACAGATCTGTATATATCTTATTTGTTATTTAAGTAGTAATAAAGTTAATTAAATTTCTTAAGCGAAACCGATTGATTCAGCTTGTAGCAAATTGTAATTTCAATTTGGATGATTTGGAAACAACTCAACTTTTGAATGTATATGTAACAAAACTCGCTATCAACATTTAAAAATTATGGTTTAGAAATCAACTTGCACCCTTTTACTTAACATAAGACAATAGCCACATTATAGATTCAAATTTGCTTAGGCTATTTTCATGTCCCTACCTTTAGATGTTCTTGGCGGAATTACTGCTGAACAATTCCTCTCAGAATACTGGCAAAAAAAACCTTTATTGGTTCGTAATGCTTTACCTGAAATTGCCAATATCCTTGTTCCAGATGACGTCATGGAGCTTGCTCTGGATGAAAACATCACAGCACGCCTGATTAAGCAAAAAGACAAAGACCCAAATCAATGGTCAGTAAAATCATCACCACTCATCAAAGGTGATTTTCAAAAAATGCCAAAGCTTTGGACCTTATTGATTCAAGCTGTTGATCACTATTCATTTGATTTAGCAGAGCTTTGGAAGAAATTTCCTTTTATTCCACAGTGGCGTCGTGATGACATTATGGTCTCTTATGCTGCTAAAGGTGGTTCTGTAGGTCAGCATTTTGACTTTTATGATGTATTTCTTGTACAAGGTTATGGACACCGCCGTTGGCAACTTGGACAAATGTGTGATGCTGAATCTGAATTTGTTGAAGGGCAGCCGTTAAAGCTACTTCCAGAAATGGAGATCAATTTTGATGAAGTTTTAGCGCCAGGCGATTTACTTTATGTCCCACCAGGATTGTCGCATTACGGTGTCGCAGAAGATGATTGCCTAACCTACTCTTTTGGTTTCCGTATGCCAAATATTGCCGACATGATGGATCGTGTCAGTGATAAATTTGTCGAAGACCAACAACTACGTAATCCGCTTATCGACATCTTACGGAATAAACAAAACCCGATTGGGCAAGTGACACAAGCTGAACTCGATTATTTAAAAACTGAATTGTTGGCAAAATTAAATAATTCTAAAGTGTTAGAAGATGCCATTATGAGTCTAATGGCTGAAGCAAAGTACCCTGAAAATATTCCAGATGTTGAAGCGATTGGCACTGGAGATTTAGAAGAAGTTCTTGAACAAGGCTATTTACTACAAATTGAGCCAGCCTCTCGATTAATTTATCTTGAACAGGATCATGAATTATTATTCTGGGCAAATGGTGAATCGATCTGTATTTCTGAACAATTTGTACCCCATTTAAAGCAGATTGCAGATGGACAAAGTGTCAAACTCAATCATGAATTGTCTGATGATGAAATATTAGAGGACATTGCTGGATTATTAAATGAATCTATCTTGATGCTTGTTCCAACTGACGAATAAAATTCGCAATCTAACTCTAACAATGTAACGCTTAAATAAAGCCTGAAAATTCAGGCTTTATTTCTATCAATTTACTTTCAGCATAATTTTAAGAAATAATTCCTTCATCCTTGCTCAAGCTGATATTTGAGTGAGCTTGAGGACTTAACCAAAGTAAAATTAAACACTTCATCCCACTAGAGATAAAGACTTTGCTGTGACTTTATTGTCCTTTTATCAGATTATTTTTTCTCATAGTTTTCGATAAACTCCGAAATCTATTGTCAATATTTTTTGTCGTTCAAGTTTTTCAAAAAAGTCTAAAGTACTACTAAAGGGATTAACGAAGTATTTTGTTAAGTGATTGAATTCAACTGTTGTCTTGAGAAAATTATAAAAGAAATATGGGTCAAGATTGCCAATACTTTCTTTGTTTCCAAGCGAAACTTCAAGAATTTGTCCTGTTATTAAATTCTCAAACATACAGTGTTCTCCATGCACAAAAAAAGACCAATCTTCCGATAGCGTTTTTTGTCCATTTAAAAAATCAGCATCTTGTATTTCGTAATAGTGTCCTGCGTTAATTTTTTCCTTTTCAGGTTGGTCTGTTTCTGTAATTAATTTATCAATAAGCACTTCAGCAATGGCTTTATAGTTGTCAATTGCTGTTAATAATTCCTGTTCTACATCAGAAGTAAGGTTGATCATATAATTACTGTCAAAATTTCAAAGCTAAATAATTAAAACTTATCAAATAAAGCCTGAAAATTCAGGCTTTATTTCTATCAATTTATTTTCAGCATAATTTTAAGAAATAATTCCTTCATCCTTGCTCAAACTGATATTTGAGTGAGCTTGAAAACTTAACTGATGCTTTAATGTCTCATTTTCCTGTTTTAGATTTTTAATTTTAAAAAACTGGAAGAATAGCCCGATATAAGCAATAACAACGATTACAGAAACATAAATGGCTAAAAAACTGATACTTGGGTTTAACAATTTTGTCAGAAACTCTTCAAACATTTTCGATTCCTTTTTGTTTTCATCGCATATTGAATAAATATTTCAGTTAAATTAACTCAAATTGTTTAGAAAATAAATCATTCAATTATTAATCTAGAACCATTCTCAAGTCTAACAAATCATTACTTGAGCTTTTTCATCAATTTGGGCAATTTAGCGCTATATAAAGAATGAGATATTTACTTCATGGCAAGTCCTGCTCAAGCAATTCGACATCAACTTCTCAATACTTTTTTCTCCCGTTATTCTGTTTGGTTCCTTTGTATATTTGTATCTTTATATTTGACTTGGATTATTTTCTTTAACGAAGGTCATTATATTTATTACTTTTTTTCAGATACTGTACTGAATTTAGCTTGGATTATTTCATCCATACTGGCCGCAATTGGCTTTGCCGATATCATCCAAACACAACATTCTATTTTAAGAAATTATCCTTTAATGGGACATTTCCGATTTTTCTTTGAAGATATCCGTCCTGAAATTCGTCAATATTTCATTGAATCTGATGATGATGCATTACCTTTTTCACGTGCACAAAGAAGCTTAGTTTACCAACGTGCTAAAAATGAAAATGCAGATAAGCCTTTTGGTTCAATTATTGATGTCTATCAAGATGACTATCGTTTTTTAACCCATTCGATGACACCCAAAACACCTGCTGATTTTAATACATTTAGAATTAGTATTGGTAATGATCAGTGCTCACAACCTTATAGCGCTTCGATCATGAATATCTCAGCAATGAGTTTTGGTAGTTTGAGTGCAAATGCCATTCTTGCTTTAAATACTGGTGCAAAAAAAGGCAACTTTTATCATGACACAGGTGAAGGGAGCTTAAGTCCTTATCACCTTGAACCGGGTGGTGATATTGTTTGGGAAATTGCCAGTGGCTATTTTGGTTGCCGTACTTTAGATGGTAAGTTTGATCCTGAAAAATTTAAGCAACAAGCGGCTTTGCCTCAGATCAAAATGATCGAAATCAAACTATCCCAAGGGGCAAAACCAGGGCACGGCGGTATTCTTCCTAAAGATAAAATCACCAAAGAAATTGCCGAAATACGCGGGGTTTCTATGGACGTGGATTGTATTTCTCCAGCAACACATTCTGCTTTTAGCAACCCTATTGAAATGATGCATTTTATTCAGCAATTACGTGAGCTATCCAACGGTAAACCGGTTGGTTTTAAATTGTGTATCGGGCAACCTTGGCAATTTATGAGCATTGTAAAAGCCATGCTGCTGACCAAAATCACTCCAGATTTTATTGTAGTTGATGGTTCAGAGGGCGGTACAGGTGCTGCCCCTATTGAACTGATTGATCATATGGGTACACCTTTACGTGAAGGCCTGCTTTTTGTAAACAATACCTTAATTGGCGCAGGTTTACGTTCTCAAATCAAGATTGGCGCAAGTGGTAAAATTATCAGTGCATTTGATATCGCCAGTACTATGGCTATGGGTGCCGACTGGGTCAATTCTGCACGTGGCTTTATGTTTGCGGTGGGTTGTATCCAAGCACAAAGTTGTCATACCAACCAATGTCCTGTTGGCGTTGCAACGCAGAACAAAGAACGTCAAAAAGCACTTGATGTGCCATCTAAAGCAGACCGTGTGTTTAGTTTCCAAAAAAACACCTTAAAAGCGCTTGCGGAAATGATTGCCGCAGCTGGTTTACAACATCCTGCTGAGATTAAAGCACATCATTTGGCACAACGAATTAATGACCGTGAAATCAAAAACTATGCTCAATTGCACTTTTGGATGAAAGACGGCGAATTGCTCAGTTGTGAAAATAAAGATGAAGAAAACTTCTATTTTAGAATGTGGAACTTAGCAACTGCTGAACATTTTTAATTATTCGCAAGCGAAATTTCATTAAGGAGATCAATATGATCTCCTTTTTTATATCTAGCATTTATAAAGAAACCTAATCTTGTGAATTTTTATTCTTCTGTTTTTTATTTAAATTTATATTGGAGTTTATTTTTACTCAAACGCCATTTTAATCTAAACAATATTTAAGCAAGATAGCTTAAAACACATCAAGAATATTTGCGGATGAAATTTCTAAAGCACATAACCACCACCACTATCCTTACAACGTCATTACATTGTTATGCAACTGTCGGTGGTGGACAAACAATAGAAGTATTGGGTTATGAAGCAAAACAACAAAAACTTTATCTGTTACGACACTATGAAGATGAGCGTGGGCGCTTGCCACAGTTATACTATTATCAGCTCAACAGTAAAACACCTGACAAGTTGATTGAAGTACAATCGTTATATATTAATCCCAAAACGCATCAAATTGACTATGATCAAGATGCTATCCAGTTTGAAAAAGACCTAAATAAAATTAAAAAGCGTTTAACACCGTTACTTATAGGAAATGCCAATACAGCAAAAATTCAAGTGGTGCAAAGTCAAACTCATTACGTCCCTGCTTGGCATGATCAATCCCAAAAGATTCCTCAATATAAAACCATATACAAAGTTACAACAGCTTCTTTAAAAAGCAAAAACCAACAAGCTATACAGTATGCTAAAACAATAAAAATCACTCAGAACTATGTCGTGCCAAATCAGAATAAGCTGCTGATTGTGGTTAAATATTTCGGCATTCCAGAAGAAACAGGCTATGATGTTGAAGATGCTGTTTTGCTCTTACCAATACAATAATGAGGATAAATCGTGTTAAAAATAATCACATCAACGCTCTTATTCAGTTTTAGCGCTCTCGCTTTTGCAAAAAGTTATAGCAATATTTCACTTGAAGTCCTCGGCTATGATTCAGATAAAAAAGCGGTTTTAATTCTTGAAAATTCAGCAAGCTATGACATTCCAAGAGTTTATCGCTATTCACTGAGTGAAAAACGCTATGATCTGCTCAAATACGATGAAAATTTTACAGGTATTACAGATCAACAAACCTTTCAGCAAAAACTTTCAAGCATAAAGACTCAGCTTAAACCGCTTAAAAAGATCGTGCTTCAAGACTTTAACGTTAATCTACTCGAACAAAGACCATCTGATACTCAAAGCTCTGACTCATTTAAAACAATTTATGGCTCGATATTTACAATATCCAGTCCGCAATATCAAAGTCTTCAACAGAATTTAACCAGTTACAGTCCAGAAATTAAACTTAAACAGGCTTTTGAACTGCCAAAAAACAAAGGGGTGCTGATTACTTTTGAATCACTCAGCTTACCTTTTGATGAAGGATATAGCCGTGAAGAAGCTGTTGTTTTATTTCCTACAGGTCAGCTTCCTAAATAAATAAAGCCTCTTAAGAGGCTTTATTTTTACTGCTTTTATCAATCTTGATCAATTCATTACGCCGCAGAGCGCTCAGTGATTGGTACAACTTTGCGGAGTTCTGGACCAGTATAATCCGCGCTTGGACGAATAATACGATTGTCAGCACGTTGTTCCATTACATGCGCTGCCCAACCAGTAACACGAGACATCACAAAGATTGGTGTGAATAATTTTGTTGCAATATCCATGAAATGATATGCAGATGCATGGAAGAAATCCGCATTACAGAACAACTTCTTCTCACGCCACATCACTTCTTCACAACGTACTGATACTGGGTAAAGCACTGTATCACCAACATCTTTTGCTAAACGCTCAGCCCAAATTTTAATGATGCCATTACGCGGGTCATTGTCTTTATAGATCGCATGACCAAAGCCCATGATCTTTTCTTTACGTTCAAGTTTACCCAGCATTTCACGTTCAGCTTGTTCTGGTGACGTCCAGTTTTCAATCATTTCCATCGCAGCTTCATTTGCGCCGCCATGCAAAGGTCCACGCAGTGAACCAATTGCACCAGTAATACACGAGTGCATATCAGACAATGTTGAAGCACATACACGTGCAGTAAATGTTGACGCGTTAAACTCATGCTCAGCATAAAGAATTAATGAAACATTCATCACTTGTTCATGTAATTCATTTGGCTTTTCACCACGCAGTAAATGCAAGAATTGTGCACCAATTGAATCGTCATCGGTATTTTCTTCAATACGTACACCATCATGACTAAAACGGTACCAATAACAAATGATCGCTGGCAAAGTTGCAAGAATACGATCTGCCACATCTTGCTGTTGATCAAATGATTTTTCAGTTTCCAAATTTCCTAACATTGAAACCCCTGTACGCATCACATCCATTGGATGTGAATCAGCAGGAATTCGTTCCAACACTTCTTTTAAAGCTTGCGGTAACTGGCGAAGTGATTTTAATTTGGCTTTATATGTCGCCAACTGTTCTGCTGTAGGCAATTCACCAAAGAAAATAAGGTATGCAACTTCTTCAAATTGGCAATTTTCTGCAAGGTCTTGCACATCATAACCACGATAAGTTAAGCCTGCGCCACTCTTACCCACTGTAGAAAGTGCTGTTTTGCCTGCAACTTGACCACGCAATCCTGCGCCTGTAAGTACTTTTCCTTCAGCCATTTTATTATTTCTCCTGGGTGAACAGTTTATCTAGAGTGTTTTCGAAAGTGTGATAATCAAGGAATTCGTAAAGTTCTTTTCGTTGTTGCATGCTATCCAGTACATTAACTTGTGTACCATTTTCACGAATTGAACGAAAAACTTCGAGGGCTGCTTTTTGCATTGCACGTGTTGCAGACAATGGATATAGCACCATGCTGATGCCCTGTTCAGCTAACTCTTGGGTGGTGTAATAAGGTGTATCACCAAACTCTGTAATATTTGCAAGAACAGGAACACCTACTGCATCACAGACTGTTTTATACATGGTAATGTCGGTCATTGCTTCAGCAAAGATCGCATCAGCACCCGCCTCGACACATGCACAAGCACGATCAATCACGGCTTGCAAACCTTCTTTTTGCAATGCATCTGTACGCGCCATCACAACAAAGTTTGAATCTGTTTTTGCATCAACTGCTGCTTTAATACGATCAACCATTTCTTGTTGAGAAACAATTTCTTTATTTGGACGATGACCACAACGCTTTTGTGCAACTTGGTCCTCTATATGGACAGCTGCCGCACCAGCACTAATCATTTGTTTAATTGTCCGTGCAATATTAAATGCACCACCCCAACCTGTATCGATATCAACAAGTAATGGTGTATCTACACGTTCTGTAATACGACGAACATCTTCCAATACGTTGTCTAAGCTGGTCATCCCTAAATCAGGTAAACCATAAGAATAGTTTGCCACACCAGCACCTGAAAGATAGATGGCTTTATAACCCACCTGTTTCGCCATCATCGCTGCATAAGCGTTGACTGTACCAATGATTTGTAATGGTTTTTCCACTTCTAGAGCTTGTCTAAATCTTAAGCCTGCAGACGTCTGTTGTGTCATATTCCCTTCCACAGTGGTCACTTGTTTATTGAGTTTTGAGTATAGCCATAATTTATATTTCGCATATGACCATTTAGGTATATTACTCTAAAACTTTAGTCAAAGAAAAATGAATTTTGATTCATTTTTTCATTTTTATGCACTTTTTTTAATCATTTTTTCCAATAGCACGTTTGCTAAGAAATTTATTGACATCTTTGATATAATAGTGGCAACCCATTTTTCCTCAGTAATTTATGAACGAAGATTTAGCACAAGTTGAAGCTACAGGATGTGATTTTCCACAAACTAAACGTGGGCATGAACGTCGCTTGGCATTACTGATTAGTGCAAACGATCTTTTTTTAGAGCATGGTTATGATGCGGTATCTTTAGATGACATCGTGAATCATGCAGGCGGGTCAAAAGCCTCGATTTACAAATATTTTGGTAGTAAAGAAGGTCTATTTACAGCGATCTGTGACTATCGTCGTGATTTATTCTTTAAAGATATCTGCATTCCATTTAACCCCGCGTTGAATGAGCTCAGAGCATATTTGATCAATACCTTGATTAACTTTTATAAGCATATGATCATTCCTGAAAATATTGCTTTTATACGCTTGGTCTTAGAACGTTCACAAAAAGACCCACAATTGGCCGTCTATATTCATGAAAAAGGACCTAAGCAAGTACAACACTCTATTGCATGTGCCTTAGAACGTTGTGTAGAAAATCAAATATTAACCTGTGCAAATCCTTTATTTTCAGCACAATTTTATTTTGGAATTCTTAGAAATTTAGAATGGCGAATTTTAATGGGGATTGAAATCAAAGAATCTGATCAAGAAATATTCAATTGCGTAAGTTATTGTGTAGATCGCTTCTTAGAGGGCCATCAAAAGGTCTAATTTTTTTGCGTTTTCATATTCATATAGTATATTAGCTGATTCTCCTTTTTATTTTCATCAACCACCAACAATGAATTGTTGGTCAATTTCCCTATTGGTTTTGACTAAACAATTATTGTGGAGTAACCATGGCTCTACGACATTTTCTTACTTTACGTGATTTATCCACTGCTGAACTTAACCGTATCATTGAACGTGCTCAAGAGTTAAAGCGAAAACAGCACAACAACGAAGTATTTCAACCCTTTGTTGGAAAAGTCATGGGGATGATTTTTGAAAAGTCGAGTACCCGTACTCGTGTATCTTTCGAAGCTGGTATGAGCCAATTTGGAGGCAGTGCAATTTTTCTTTCATCACGCGACACTCAATTGGGTCGTGGTGAGCCAATTGAAGATTCTGCACGTGTGATATCGAGCATGCTTGATATCGTGATGATTCGTACATTTGGTCATGATATTGTTGAACGTTTTGCTGAATATTCAACAGTCCCGGTTATCAATGCATTAACTGATGACCACCACCCTTGCCAGCTACTTGCGGATGTACAAACATTTGTTGAACATCGTGGTTCGATCAATGGCAAAACTGTGGCTTGGATTGGCGATGGCAACAATATGTGTAATTCATATATTGAAGCTGCGCATATGTGGGGCTTTAAGTTAAAAATCGCGTCACCGAAAGGTTATGAACCAAAACCTGAATTTCTTTCAGAATTTGCACATTGCGTAGAACTTTTTGAATCAGCAGAAGACGCAGCGGTCAATGCAGATCTGATCGTGACGGATGTTTGGGCAAGTATGGGCCAAGAAGAAGAACAAAAAATTCGTGAAAAAGCGTTTGCTGCGTATCAAGTGAATGAAAAATTAATGGATTTAGCACATCCAGATTGTCTATTTATGCATTGCCTACCTGCACATCGCGGTGAAGAAGTTTCTGAAAATATGCTGGATCACAAAAACGCTGTGGTTTGGGATGAAGCAGAAAATCGCCTACACGCACAAAAAGCCTTGGTTGAATTTTTAATCAATGAAAATTTAAACAAAGACTAATTTGTTTTGTTTTAAGATAAATAAGCACCAACTATGGTGCTTATTTTTTGTTTCAGTATAATAAAATCCATATTTTTAATATGTGTATAATTCAAATGAAATTTAAAATAATTCCTTTATTCGCAATGTCAGTGTACATGCTCATTTCTCAAAGTAGTTATGCAACTGAATTAGATGATTATTTGATTCAAAAGAATTTGATTGGACAGGATTATAAAATTATAGATCAACAAAATTTAGATGATGTTTTAACTGCGTTAAGTGAAGAAGACTCTCGCGTGCTGCCTGTACAAGTCGACCAAAACACAGTGATTGAGAAAATTCATATGTATGATGATCATGTTGATTTGCAAGGTTTAATTACATCTAAAGATTTTAATCAGTTTTCAAATAGCATGGGTAAAGAAAAAACTCAGCAACTTTTGATGGAAGGAATGCTTGAAAATTGTCATTTACTTTTTGAAAATGAATTCCAACGTCAAAATCCTTATTATGTAAAAATAAAACTGATGTCTGAACAGAAAGCATATGAGCTAAAACTCAAAAATGAGCAATGCAAATTTTAATTTGTAATCATATTGTCTTGGTGCATTGTATCAGTTCACATTTTGTCTAAGCAGATTCGGTTTTTTTCAAGTTGATCTAACGATTAAAAAATTAATATTTTTTAATCGTTTAAGATTAAGACAATTTTCAAAATTTTAACTATCTGTAACAATTTTGTCATGTAGAATACTTACTATGCCCTTCAAGGTCGTTAAGACAGTTTCAAATGACGCAGATCATGCCCGCTTCAAAAAGTTTAACCACGCCTGAATTTCAACATAGCTCTAGCAGCTATATTAATCGTGAAATTTCCTTACTGGAATTTCATAAACGTGTGTTAGCCCAAGCAAAAGATGAAACTCATCCTCTGCTTGAACGATTGAATTTTCTCATTATTTTTTCACGTAATTTAGATGAGTTTTTTGAAATTCGTGTCGCTGGATTAATGAAACAACTGGACTTCAAAACCATTACCACAGCGCCAGATGGTATTCCAAACGAAGTCATTCTTGAGCAAATTTCACATAACGCACATCTTGCGATTCAAGAGCAATACGACACCTTAAACCATGTGTTATTGCCTGAGTTAGAAAACTATGGCGTCAAATTCATCCAATATAATGATATTTTAGAAAAACACGCGGAATGGATTAAAAATTACTTTTTTAAACAAGTACAACCTGTTGTAACACCAATTAGCTTAGATCCTGCTCACCCTTTTCCGCGTTTGGTTAATAAAAGCTTAAACTTTATTGTCACCTTAGAAGGAAAAGATGCTTTTGGTCGTCAGATTGAACTGGCCATTGTACCCGCACCTCGTTCCTTACCGCGTGTTGTACGCTTACCAAACGAGCTCACAAACGGCGCAGAACATTACATTTTATTGTCAGCCATTATCCAACAGCATATCAGTGATTTGTTCCCCGGCATGACGGCAACCGGATGCTATCAATTCCGTGTCACCCGTAATGCTGACTTAACTTTGGCAGAAGATGTCGATGATTTGGCAGTGGCATTGAAAGATGAATTGTCTTCACGTCGTTTTGGTCGTGCAGTTCGTTTAGAAATCGCAGATAATTGCCCAAATTCAATTAATAATTATTTATTAGAACAATTTGATTTAGATCCACAACATCTTTATCAAGTGAATGGCCCTGTCAATTTAACACGTCTAATTACTGATTTTGATATTCCAGAATTAAGGTTTAAGCCTTATCAAGCCGTTATTCCCAAAGCCTTAAGAAATTCAAATAAAATATTTGAAATATTAAGCAAGCAAGATTTGCTATTACATCATCCATTTGATTCTTTCCAGCCCGTTATCAATCTACTCAAAGAAGCGGCAAAAGACCCCAATGTTTTAGCAATTAAACAAACTTTATATCGTAGTGGTCCAGACTCAGAAATTGTACAAGTGCTGGCAGAAGCTGCTCGCAATGGGAAAGAAGTTACAGCGATTATCGAATTACGTGCGCGTTTTGATGAAGAATCCAATATTATCGTCGCAAATCTTCTACAAGAAGCTGGCGCAGTTGTGGTGTATGGTATTGTCGGTTATAAAACCCATGCCAAAATGATTTTAATTGTGCGACGTGAAATCGACAAACTTAAACGTTATGTACACCTTGGCACAGGCAACTACCATGCTGGAAATGCACGGATGTATACCGACTATGGTTTACTGACTACAAATGATGAAATTTGTGAAGACGTACATAAGATCTTCCAAGAGCTGACAGGTATGGGTAAATTGTTAAAGTTAAAAAAACTCTTTCATGCCCCCTTCACCTTACACTCTCAGCTGTTACATTTGATTGAGCAAGAAACAGCACATGCAAAAGCGGGTAAAAAAGCCCGTATCATCATTAAAGTCAATGCATTGACTGAACCTAAGCTGATTACAGCTTTGTATAAAGCATCTCAAGCTGGGGTTAAAATAGAGCTGATTATTCGTTCGATTTGTTGTTTAAGACCACAAATTGAAGGACTTTCGGAAAATATTAAAGTTCGTTCTATTGTCGGGCGCTTCCTAGAACATACTCGTGTTTATTATTTTTATAATGATGCCAATGAGGACTTATACTGCGCAAGTGCTGACTGGATGGGTCGAAACTTATTTTCTCGGGTCGAAACTTGCTTTCCAATTGAAGATAAAAAGCTTAAAAAACAGATTATTGAATATGGGCTACTCAGTTATTTAAAGGACAATATTCGTGCTTGGGAACTCGATGCCAATGATCAATGGCATGCAGTTCAACCTAAAGATGATGAAAAACCTTATATTGCCCAACAGGTGTTGATGCAACAACGGATTATTCCCACTACAGCGTAATTCTTTCATATTGTTATTATCAATAATTCATAACAATCCTCCTTAAAAAGGAGGGTTTGAATGATTAATGCGGCATTGCAGCACCCTAATCAAGCTATCACTTTGATTGATCCTATGCGTTGATTTCAATATTCTTTAAAATCAGATGACTATAAACCAATACCCTCAATAACCCCTTGTTGCTTTAACTTTAACAATTCATCATCTGAACAAAATTCTTCTAAAATCGCTTTGGTATGCTCCCCTAAGCGTGGTGGTGCATTACGATATTCAACAGGCGTTCCTGTCATTTTAATCGGTGAACCAATCACATTAAAATCAGGATTATCTGTATGTGGAATATTGACCACCATTTTACGATATTGAATTTGGGGTTCATCTAAAGCATCTGCAACAGAATTAATCACGCCAACAGGTACTTTCACTGCATGAATTGCATCGACCCAATGCTTCGCGGTATTTGATAAAAAATATTCAGACAACAAAGCAACCAATTCTTGACGATATTTCACCCGATCTTGATTACGGAGATAGTTTGGTTGATCTAACAATTCAGGTTTTCCAATCGCAATACATAAATCTTTAAATTGTTTATCATTGCCACAGGCCAGAATAAACTCCTTATCTTGCGCTTTAAAAGTCTGATAAGGCACAATATTGGGATGATGATTGCCCATTCGTTGAGGTGCGATACCTGAACTTAAATAGTTCATACCTTGGTTGGCGAGTCCAGCAACCTGTACATCTAACAACGACATATCAATATACTGCCCAACACCTGTTTGCTGACGAGAAATCAGTGCTGCCTGAATCGCAATTGTTGCATATAGTCCAGTCTGAATATCAACCACCGCCACACCAACTTTTTGTGAACTTGCCCCTAACTCTCCTTCTTTCTCGCCAGTAATACTCATCAAGCCAGACATACCTTGAATGATAAAGTCATAACCCGGTTCTTCTGCACGCGGCCCATCTTGACCAAAACCAGTGATAGAGCAATAAATCAATTTTGGATTAATATGCTTGAGCGTTTCATAATCCAATCCATATTTTTTCAATGAACCTGCTTTAAAGTTTTCAATCACAATATCTGCGGTTTTCACCATGTGTTGTAGTAATCGCTGCCCATCCTTCGTTGCCATATCAATTGCCACTGAGGATTTATTGCGATTCGCAGATTGATAGTATCCAGATTCTCGTGTCGCTTTACCCTGTTGATCAAGCATCCAAGGCGGGCCCCACATACGGGTATCATCACCAACTTTAGGGCGTTCAATCTTAATCACTTCGGCGCCTAGATCTGCAAGAACTTGCCCACACCACGGACCTGCCAGTACTCGACTCAGATCTAAAACTCGAATTCCTTGTAATGCACCCATATGTTTACCTCTATGTCAGGAGTAAGCGAATACTCCTTAATTTTACGATTTACTGAATCTGTTTAAACAAGCGTTGACTATTGTTGTTGGGGGTCATATTGACGATCTTTGATAAATAAGCCAGGCAGTACCCCTGCAACAAAGTAAGCTGCACCCATCACGATAAATGCCGTCATAAATGTTCCGCCCGAAGCAAGGAAACCAATGGTTGCTGGGGCAATAGCTGCACCCACTCGCCCAATGTTATATGCACCACCAATTGCTGTACCTCGGACATCGGTAGAAAATGATTCCGCCATATAGGTCGCATTTACGCCATAAGGAATGCCATATAAGAAACCAAAAGTGATCAATAAGTACAAAATATTATCTGGCGTATTAAAAATAATAATCACAGGTAAGAAGACAGCGCTGGCTATGGTACCGAACACAAATACTGCACGACGATTAAATTTATCTGCCAAATATCCCGCTAAGATCTTGCCTAGAATCATTGCTGTATATGAACCCACCATATAGCTGGTCATGTTTTTAAAGTTCATATGCACTTCTGTTTCTAGATAACTTGGCATCCAATTGTTGATTCCGTAGTAACCAAATTGTAAGAAGAAGGCCGTAGTCATCCACAATAAAAACATTTTACGGTGCTTAAAGTTGGCAAAAATTTGTTTATAAATACTGCCACTTTTTGCTTTCATGGGAACTGTAGCTTCAACTGGTTTTTTGCCTTGAAGCTGATTGATTTTGTTGAGCTGCCAAGACTTTGGTTCAGGTACAAAGCGTTGCAAGAAAATATTGATAAATGCTGGAATAACCGTGATAAAAAACAAGACTCTCCAACCATGATCAGGAATAATCGCACCTGCTAATAATGTAGCAACAATATATCCAACGGTTTGCCCGGTTTGTAATGTACCCAATACCGTAGTTCTATACGTTGTAGGAACATATTCAGCCATAAGGGTATTGCATGCCATGTAAAGCGCCCCAATCCCTAGTGCACCAATAAATCGTAATGCCATAAATTGTTCAAAACTTTGGGTAAAGCCTAACAAACATGTTGCAACTGAGAAAAACGATACAGAATTAGCAATGGTACGTACGCGGCCAAACTTATCACATGCCCATCCCCCTAAAATTCCACCAATCCCCATACCAGCCAGAGATGCGCTGCCTAGAGCGCCTGCCTGAAAAGTAGATAATGCAAACTCACCTTTTAAACTGGTTAAGCTATAGGACAACAACATGATATCCACGCCATCAACGACCATAGCGAAATAGGCGAATAAAAGTGCCCATTTCCAAGTATTTGGGCCTATTTTTTCAAAGGTTCCAATATTGGATGGCATGGATAATTTTGTTGAAGTTGTAACTGATCGAACATCATTGTTCATTTTTCCTCTACCTCATTTTCCCAAATGAGTCATCGGTCACTTTTTATCTTTCTCTCTACTTATTTCTTTGTTATTTTTATTGCATCAATCTAGAGTTAAGTATGAGAGTTAAAAGAATAATCAGATATTTTTCACGATGAATCCTTTTATCATTGATTTATTTTTACCTTAGTTTTTATAAAATTTAAGGCAAAAAATCCTACAAGGGATGCTAGATTTAAGCATCCCTGTTTTAAAACAGTTAATTTTTAGTTACTAAAGGCAGCAATACCAGTTTGTGCACGCCCGAGAATTAAGGCATGTACATCATGGGTACCTTCATAGGTGTTAACCACTTCCAGATTGACCAGATGACGAGCGACACCAAACTCATCACTGATGCCATTACCACCCATCATGTCTCGAGCAACACGCGCAATATCTAAAGCTTTACCACAATTGTTGCGTTTAATCAGTGAAGTGCCTTCAACAGAAGCGATACCTTCATCTTTCATACGACCAAAACGTAATGCGATTTGCAGCCCTAAAGCAATTTCAGTTTGCATATCTGCAAGTTTCTTTTGCACCAATTGATTCGCAGCCAGTGGTCGTCCAAATTGTTTACGATCCATCGTATATTGGTGTGCCGTGTGCCAGCAAAACTCTGCCGCCCCCATCGCGCCCCATGCAATACCGTAACGTGCACTATTTAAACAAGTAAATGGTCCACGCAAACCACGAATTTCGGGAAATGCATTTTCTTCAGGAACAAAAACATTGTCCATCACAATTTCACCGGTAATCGATGCGCGCAAACCAACTTTGCCATGAATCGCAGGTGCAGAAAGTCCTTCCCAACCTTTTTCTAGGATAAAGCCACGAATTTCACCGACATTGCCTTCAGCAGAAACTTCTTTCGCCCAGACCACAAATACATCAGCGATTGGACTATTGGTAATCCACATTTTTGCGCCAGTCAGACGATAACCACCTTCGACCTTTTTGGCACGGGTGATCATACTGCCTGGATCTGAACCATGATCAGGTTCTGTTAGACCAAAACATCCAATAAACTCGCCAGTAGCTAATTTAGGTAAGTACTTTTGTTTTTGCTCTTCAGAACCAAATTCATTGATAGGCACCATCACCAATGAGCTTTGTACACTTGCCATTGAACGATAACCCGAATCTACGCGTTCAATTTCACGGGCAATAAGACCGTAACTGACATAGTTTAGACCTGCACCACCGTATTCTTCAGGGATTGTCGGCCCCAGCAAACCTAACTCACCCATTTCACGAAAAATAGAAGCATCTGTTTTTTCATGGCGGAATTGTTCCAAAACTCTTGGCATCAGTTTGTCTTGTGAATAGGCATAAGCAGCATCACGAATCATGCGTTCTTCAGAAGTAAGTTGCTGTTCCAATAAAAATGGGTCTTGCCAGTTAAATTGAACACGTGCCGTTTTTGTAGAATTAACCATTTGATTCATAGCATCCTTTGCTGAACATATCTTGTTGTCTTAGTAGTGATGTTAGGTGTGAAAATCCATACTTTCAAACGATTAATTCTCACTCAGATATTCCATTTACGCATATCTTGTGTTTTTATAATATGGCTCGCTCAATGACTACGGTTCAATTATGCGGGTATTAAACGAGGCTTTTTAACAGATTTTTATCATCTTTACATCCTCTTATAAATTTTCATTTGAGGTAAAACCATGGGGTTTGATGAAAGTTTCATTGCAAACATCTGCTTTGCTTTAAGTTCTTTTTGCTTGATATGAATAGATTAAATTTAGTCTTAATTAAACTTTGATATTCAAGGAATGAATATGCGTAGAATGATTCCCTCATTACAATCATTGATATGTTTTGAAGCGGCTGCCAAGCATCTAAGCTATACCTTTGCAGCTCAAGAGCTGCATCTTACTCAAAGTGCCATCTCTCGCCAAGTACAACAACTCGAAGATTTTTTAGGACTCAATCTATTTAACAGAACACGGCATGGCGTTGAATTAACACAAGCGGGTGAACATTATTATAAAAACATCAAAGCTCATTTATTGGGCATTGAGCAAAGCACACTCGATTTAATGAGCCATAAAGGTTTAGGCGGTACGCTAAAATTGGGGGTTGTACCGACATTTGCAACACGTTGGCTCTTACCCCGACTGTATAAGTTCAATGAAATATATCCTGAAATTACCATTCATTTAGAGACCAGTACCAAACCCTTTTTATTCAGTGAGCATATTTTCGATGCCGCTATATATACAGGTACACCTGCACAAATTGAAAATTGGCCGGGTGCAAAAGTCCACTATTTAATGAATGAAGATGTTGTTCCTGTGTGTTCTGCTGAGTTAATTTTTAAGCATTTTCCAGAGCTAAGAGGGCCTTCCGGAGATTTACGTCGAAGCTTAACGGCGGAAGAGATTGCCGCGCTGCCCTTACTCCAACAAACCACACGCCCCTATATTTGGAAAGAGTGGTTTGAAGTTTCTGGTTATGAGCATCCTTTTGCATTAGAAGGACAACGGCATGAATTATTTTCGATGCTTGCGGTGGCAGCCATACATCATATGGGGGTTGCGCTTATTCCACAAAAACTACTAGAAAAAGAACTGCGCTCAGGTGATTTAATTATTGCCTCAGAAATTAAGCTAAAAGGTTCACGTGCCTATTATTTTGTCTATGCAGAACAACAGCAAACACCCCTCATTGCTAAATTTGTTGAATGGTTATTGACAGAAGTTGAACAATCACAAAGTACTTTTTTAAAATAATGCGATTTCGAGTTAAACAATAGTTTGTTCAAGATTTATAGAATGCCGTTTAGCTTCTATATTGTGATGAAAAAACTCAAACTGTAGGAGATGAAAAGAACAGCGCCTACAACAGAAAATACAAGCCTACTCCGCTATTTTTTAATATCTATACAGTATCTTTAATAAGAGTAGGCTAAAAGAAACAAATGAATGACTACAGATCTTAAAATTTAAGCGCTAAACCCAATATAACGATAAAAATCTTGATCTCCTACAACACCTAAGCTTGTTTTATAAATCAGGTAATCAGGATAATTACTCTCAGATAATTCATTGAAAATATTCAACCCCTGATCATCATGAGCATGGATTTCATCGACGCTACGGGGCATGGTCGCTTCAAATTCATCTGAAATATATTCAAAGCCCAAATCCATCGCAATAAACAAGGTATGAATACACGGTTGTAGATATTGTTCTTCATTCCAATCAATGACCGCATGTTGGCAATGTGGGCATGTAACATTTTCTTGAGAATTTTCTAAAGTGATCAGTTGAAATGGCATACGCTTTGGAACAGAATAAAATTGTATTTTAAACGAGTTAGGGAAATTAAACACTCGTTTTAGATAAATCTAAAATTGCTTTTCATATTTTATAAATACACGAAACAAAGCTAAGGATATTATGTCAACGATTGAAAAAGCGATTGCTTTAGCAGCTCGTAAACACGCAGGCCAAAAAGATAAAGCACAACAGCCTTATATTTTTCACCCACTGAGGTTGATGTTCAAAGTTAAAACACCCAATCAACAGATTGTTGCTGTATTACATGACATCTTGGAAGATACTGATACCACTGTGGTCGATTTAATCTCACTTGGCTTTAGTCAAGAAATTGTCGATGCCGTTGTTGCCTTGACCAAAAAAGAAGGTGAATCTAGAATCGAAGCCGCCTACCGTGCAGTAAAAAATCCAATTGCACGTGTGGTAAAACTGGCAGATGTTGCTGATAACATGGATATCACCCGTATTCCACATCCGACCACTAAAGACCTTTTAAGATTAGAAGAATATAAGCAAGTTCAAAATATTCTCATGACAAGCAATGCCTAATCTTAGAAAATTTTCACAATTAACAAGTTGACTTGATGCAACAATTAAGTTTAATAGTGCGTCATTGTTGCAATTATGGAATGTATTTATGCTCACTGATTTGGATGACTTTTACTGCTTTGGTTTAGTTGTAGAGCATGGGGGATTTAGTGCGGCTGAACGTGCAACGGATATTCCTAAATCCAAGCTCAGTCGCCGTGTATATAATTTAGAAGAAAAATTAGGGGTTCGTTTAATTCAACGAAGTTCACGTCATTTCGCAGTTACAGACATTGGCATGAATATTTACCGTCATGCCCAAGTGATGATGAATGCAGCACAATCAGCGCATGATCTGGTCGATCATCTCAGTGAACAACCACGCGGTGTGATTAAAGTCAGTGTACCTGTGACCGTTGCGCAAAGTGAATTGTCCAAAATCCTTCCTGACTTTTTAAAAACTTATCCTGAAATCAGAGTACAACTTTTAGTCAGTAATCGTCGAGTAGATATCATCAATGAAGGTTTTGATGTTGCCTTGCGTGTCCGCGCAAATCTGGACGATGACCCGAGCTTAGTGCTGAGAAAGTTTGGACATATTGAACAGCACCTTCTTGCAAGCCAAGCCTATTTAAATGAATTTGGTATGCTCAAAAAACCAGAAGATTTATCTGAACACCGAATTTTAAGTATGGTTGATGAGCACTTAGATCAACAAATGGTGTTACATGATAGTGAAAATCAACAGAAAAAAATTAAAGTTAACCCGATACTCATGGGGTCGGATTTAATGATGCTGGCAAAATTAGCCAGTCAAAATTGTGGTATTGCCTTACTTCCAGATACGATTGCTAATGATTTTGTCGCCACAGGCGAATTGGTTCGTGTCTTACCTGAATGGAAAGCACCGCACGGGATCTTTCACGCTGTTTACCCTTCTCGCCGAGGCTTACTCCCTGCGGTAAGAGTCTTTATTGACTATTTGGTTAAGCACTTAAGTAAGTGTTGAACAACTCATCTTCATCATCACTTTGATTAAAGAATCCTAGGATTATTTCAATAGACAAGCCGATCTAAATAAATTGACAAAGATGGACTGCAATCTGGTGTCCATCTGGTGCTATTTTTGATACCATCGCTACTGCTTAATTCCAATGTTTTTCTGATTTATATGACTTCATCTTATCAACAACAGCTTGATGCCAAAATTGAACGAATCCAAACTCAATTCGCAGAATTTAATCCACCTTCGTTAGAAGTATTTGCTTCACCTGAACAAAACTTCCGTATGCGTGCAGAATTCCGAATTTGGCATACTGAAGATGATATGTTCTATGCCATGTTTGAACGAGATGAAAATCAACAAAAAACTGTTGCTCGTATCGATGAATTTCCGATCGCAGATCAAAGTATAAATCAGCTTATGCCAGTTTTATTGGCTGAGCTAAAAGCCAATTCAGTCTTATCAAAACGGCTTTTTGAAGTGCATTTTCTAGCAACGCTCAAGGGCGAAATGCTGGTTTCATTGATTTACCGTGCGCCACTGAGTGAAGAATGGGAAGTTTTAGCAAAACAATTGGCTGAAAAGCTGAATGTTAAAATCATTGGTCGCAGTCGCGGACAAAAAGTTGTCTTAACCGATGAATTTGTTGTGGAAGAATTACAAGTTTTTGAGCGTAAATTTCAATATAAACAAATCGAAAGTAGCTTTACTCAACCCAATGCACAAGTTTGCCAAAAAATGTTGCAGTGGGCGTGTCAGTCCGTTGCAGGCAAAAATAAAGACTTACTCGAATTATACTGTGGTAATGGTAACTTTACCCTTCCCTTATCTTTGAGTTTTAACCGTGTTTTGGCAACTGAATTAGCGAAATCTTCGGTCTATGCGGCACAGTGGAATATTCAACAGAATCAGATCGACAATATTCAAGTTGCACGCCTTTCAGCAGAAGAATTTACCCAAGCCTATAACGGAGAACGTGAATTCCGTCGTTTACAAGAAGCAGAAATAGACATTCAGGGCTATGAGTTTGATACAGTTTTTGTTGATCCGCCACGTGCTGGGATTGATGACGATACATTAATGCTATTGCAAGGTTTTCAACGTATTCTTTATATTTCATGCAATCCAGATACATTGCACGACAATTTAAAAACCTTGCTCAAGACCCATAAAATTGTGAAATTTGCGATGTTTGATCA
The DNA here is from genome assembly GCF_059422385.1 of Acinetobacter sp. GW821-FHT01E09. Classification (NCBI taxonomy): domain Bacteria; kingdom Pseudomonadati; phylum Pseudomonadota; class Gammaproteobacteria; order Moraxellales; family Moraxellaceae; genus Acinetobacter; species Acinetobacter sp. GW821-FHT01E09. Next base: position 2,143,706 of record NZ_JBWKWU010000001.1, on the reverse strand, counting down.
ATTCCCCTACACCCATCATGTAGAATCTGGGGTTCTTCTCGAAAAAATTTAAACAATTTATTACAAGATTAGACTGCCATGTAAATTAGCATGGCAGCTACTTCTTTAAATTATTTATTGATATATCATTAAGTTATAAATCATTTAAAACATGGCCTTTTAACAAACCGTTTAAAACATATCAAATCATCGAAAAAATCCGCCTATAACTCGACCATCTATTTCGCTCAGATCTTGTATTTTATTAAAAAACGGCTATATTTCGAACTATGTTAGGTTGTGTATGAAGGCTCTATGAGTTTTTGGCAAAAGCTGTTTACGGCTGAAGATACATTGCAAAATGAACATAAAAATCAAATTGCATGTGTTGAAAATGATTGCTCTTGTAAATCCAATGATCAACTTTTATCAGCGTTGATGAAAGCAACAGATCAGGATGTAATTACTGGGATTAAAAAGGTACTTATCTCTAGAGGTTTCAGTAAAAAAGAGTTAAACCAATTACAGCATCCACCTATTCAATAGTCATGGATGACCGCTAAGAAAGAAAAAGCATTCAGTTTACTGGATGCTTTTTTAATTCCAATAGAACAACTTTTGATGTTTTTCCTTAGCTTGTATACAATTATTTCAAAGAATAGATAAATGCAGAATCAACAATGAAAATTAAAATTCTAATTTTTTTATTATCACTCAACGCTTCAATTAGCTATGCAGATATCAACGATGATGAGATTCAAGCCATAGAAGATTTAACTGATCAAGTATTAGCAACCAAAAATCTTGCCAAACTTGAACCACAGATTAAGGCTCAAATCCAGAAAGCCCAACCCAATGTGCAAAAACTGTTAAAAGCCAAAGACATTGAATATAACGATTCTGTCTATTTACACAACTATGCGATTCTGACTTCAGGATATGCTGAATATTTGCTTGAACAACACTGCACCACGCTCTCTCAGCCTTTTCAAGAACTTACTGAGCAGGCGTATTTTGCGTTAAAAAAACGTGATCCTAAAGATACAATCGCAATCAATAATTTAGGGTTATTCTATGCACAAATGTCGGTGTACTATCGAAAAAACATAGACCCAACGCCACGTCTAAACTATTTGCTAAAGGCTGAACAATTATTTGAGACCTTAATGAAGTTGCAACCAGACAATGAGGAGTATGAGAAAAATTATTATGCGGTACTCAGTGACAAACTGATGCTGTTACAGAAATATCATCATGATCAGAATGAGCAAAAACGCCTCATCAATATACTTAAAAAGCCTTTATTTCACTATTTATCTGATCCCAATCAAGCTTTCGATGCTGGAAATTTTATTATTTTAGCGCAACAGTATTTTAAATATCTCAATCGTGAAGATCCGAACCTTGCTGAAAAATGGTTACGTGATAATCAGGCTAAAATTGAAGCTGTAGTGAATATGAATCGTAAGCAAACTCAACGAGAAAAGGAATTCCTCGCTGAATTCTATGCGCTGCTTGGTCAAACGGATCGAGCAATGTCCTACTTAAAGCAATTAGAATTTTCTGATGAGAACAATACAGAACCATCCTCATTTGAAAATGAACCCAATCTTGCCAATTTAAGGCTAAATCCTGAATATCAGAAATGGTTTAAACAATATAAACAGGATTATGCTGCATATCGTAAAGCAATTCCCAAAGTATGTAAGATCAATCAACTTGAAACAATGCAAGATACGTTAGAATAATGCTGTTGGAGACTTAACGAATCAAACCTTGCGGTTGCAGAATAATCACCAAAGCCCCAATGATTACAATACATCCACCAAACAAATCCCAGCGAGTTAAGCTGACTTGATCGACAAATTTCAGCCACATCAGTGCACTAAAGATATAGATACCGCCATATGCGGCATAAATACGCCCTGAAGCAGCCGGGTGCAAGGTTAATAGCCAGACAAATACCGCCAAACTTAAAACGGTAGGTATCCATAACCAATGGCTTTTATTTTGATTCAGAATCAAATAAGGAAAATAACAACCTAAAATTTCTGCAACAGCTGTGAAAAGAAATAATAAAATCGTAGTTAAAATTTTAGTAAATGCAATGTCCATTGATACTCAAAGAATAATCATGAAGTTAGAGTATATGTGATTTTCACGCGAGCTAAGCAATAAAATTTTGAGCATACTAAAACAACTAAGCTTTTATCTATAAATTGTAGTTGTTGTTTGCCTCATCCACAAAAGCATACATTTTTAAAATATGTTGATGAATTTGCCTTGTTTAAAATAGGATAAAATATCAGCATCTACATTTTTTGGTTTTTTATGGATGAAAATAAATCATTTCGTGTTTAATTTCTTCATTTTCCTCTGGCTTAGCCAAAATGTAGATGCTGCAACACTGAGTCTTCCCCTGTGGCCCAATAGCGCGACACTGGCACCATCCAGTGAACAATATACGCTAATTAAGCATGGTGCTATTGAGCATATCATCGCTCCTCAACTGCGCGTATATCCCCCCAAACAGAGCAATCATATCGCTATTTTAGTCATTAGTGGTGGGGGTTATGCCAGAGAGGAATTGGCCAAAGAAAGCACGCCAACTGCACAGTTTTTACAAGAACAGGGATTTACCGTATTTGAATTAATCTACCGCTTACCTAATCAGGATGGCAATAATCTGCTTGCGCCCTTTCAAGATGGCCAAAGAGCCCTGCGTATCATTCGTTATCATGCACATCAATTCAACATTGATCCAGACAAAATTGGTGTACTGGGTTTCTCCGCAGGTGGGCATTTAGCTGGAATCATTGCGACACAATGGCAACAACAATTTTCGAGTTTAAATGATCCGATTGATCAAATTTCCGCTCGGCCTAATTTTGTGGCATTACTTTATCCAATCATTAGTATGCAAGCGCCGCTAGATCATACCCATGCTTATAAAAGCTTATTTGGCTCAAAACATGATTTAGCCAAACAAATCTTGTTTTCTGTTGATTTACAAGTCAAACAGAATACGCCTCCAACCTTTTTAGCCCATGCCATTGATGATCCGATTTCATCTGTTCAGAATAGTCTCAATATGCAAACCGCTTTGCAGCAACACAAGATCACTTATAAATTACATCTTTTCAAAAATGGTGGACATGGTTGGGGCTTAGGCAAAGCCAATACTGAAACAACGCAATGGCCGACATTATTCTTAGCTTGGCTAAAGAAAATTGATATTTTATAAGCTTATCATTCAGAAAAAATAACCCGCAATCAATGCGGGTTATTATAAAGCTCATTTACAACTATGCTGGTTCAGCAGTCTGATCTTCAAAGACTTCTAATGTAAGCCCTACCGCCTTACCATTTTCTTTCTTCACAGAAACAGCAACATTACCACCATGATCTGCAAGCTCACCAAATAGAATCATCTCAGCAAGTGGTTTCTTCAAATGTTCTTGAATCAAACGTTGCATTGGGCGAGCACCCATTAAACGATCATAGCCATTCTCAGCCATCCAATCGCGAGCAGATTGATCAACTTCCAGTACCACTTTTTTATCATCTAACTGCGCTTGCAGTTCGGTTAAGAATTTATCAACGACAGACTCAATCACTGTGGTAGGCAATGCTTTAAACTGAATTACACCATCTAAACGATTGCGGAATTCTGGTGCAAATGCACGTTTCATCGCTTCCTGATTGTCATTACTATTGTCTTGCTCAGTAAAACCGATACTGTTACGAGAAATACTTTCAGCACCGATATTGGTAGTCAATACAATAATCACATTACGGAAATCAGACTTACGCCCATTGTTATCGGTTAAAGCACCATGATCCATGACTTGTAATAACAAGTTAAAGACATCTGGATGTGCTTTTTCAATTTCATCTAATAACAAGACACAGTGCGGATTCTTATGAATCGCGTCAGTCAGTAAACCACCTTGATCATAACCAACATAACCTGGAGGCGCACCAATCAAACGAGAAACCGCATGACGTTCCATATATTCAGACATATCGAAACGAACAAGCTCTACACCCAGCAATTTTGCCAGTTGCTTGGTCACTTCTGTTTTACCAACACCTGTAGGCCCTGCAAAAACAAAACTACCCACTGGTTTATCTGGCGCTTTCAACCCTGCACGTGACAGTTTAATCGCAGAAGCCAAAGCTGTAATCGCTTCATCTTGACCAAATACCACACGTTTAAGATCACGCTCTAGATATTCAAGTACCGATTTATCATCTTTAGATACTGTTTTTGGCGGGATACGTGCAATCTTCGAAATAATATCTTCGATATTTTCAACTGTAATCAAGGTATCATCTTGTTCAGCTTTTAAACGACGTTGTGCACCAGCTTCATCAATCACATCAATCGCCTTATCTGGCAAGAAACGATCATTAATAAACTTAGCAGACAACTCAACCGCTGAAACTAGCGCAGTATCTTCATATTTAACATGATGGAAATCTTCAAACTTGCTTTTCAAACCACGCAAAATATCAATTGTCTCTGAAATAGAAGGCTCATTCACATCAATTTTTTGGAAACGACGTGATAGTGCATGATCTTTTTCAAATACTTGGCGATATTCTTGGAAAGTGGTTGAACCAATACAACGTAAACTACCATTCGCCAATGCAGGTTTGATTAAATTCGATGCATCCATGGTACTGCCCATACTTGAGCCAGCACCAATGATCATATGAATTTCATCAATAAATAAAATTGCTTCTGGTTTCTTTTTCAAAGCATTGAGAAGCTGTTTCAAGCGTTTTTCAAAGTCACCACGGTATTTTGTACCTGCAACCAATGCACCAATGTCTAAACTAAACACTTCAGCAGTCGCAAGTGGTTTAGGTGCTTTACCATTCACAATCAACCATGCCAGACCTTCAGCAATCGATGTTTTACCCACACCAGGATCACCCACAAGCAATGGGTTATTTTTACGTCGACGGCAAAGAATTTGAGCAGTTCGTTCAATTTCTTTTTCACGCCCGATTAAAGGATCAGTTTTGCCTTTTTGCGCTTCAATATTCAAATTCAAAGTATAAAGTTCAAGTGGTCCAGCATTTGCTGAAGCATTTGATTCACCTTCTAAATCATCAGATTCTTCTTCAACTTGAATTTCTTCTTTACGCGCACCGTGTGACAAATATTGGGTTAAAGTCAAACGATTGATTTGATGTCGTTTTAGTAAATAAACGGCAAAAGAATCTCGCTCAGAGTACATCGCAACCAGTACATCTGCACCCTCTACTGTGCGATCACCGCCACTTGACTGAACGTGGAAAATTGCACGTTGTAAGATACGGTCAAAACTTTCAGTTGGATGAGGGGCTTGGTCGTTGTTTTCTCCTAGTTTAGGGGTATGTTGTTCTACATACTCCTCTAACTCTTTGCGCAAACTGATAATTTCAGCACCGCATGCTTTTAAGGCATTTACCGCTGAATCGTTATCAAGTAAAGCCAATAATAAATGTTCAACCGTAAGAAACTCATGTCTCTTTTGACGAGCCATGCTAACAGCCAAACGGAGTGAAACTTCTAATTGACGACTGAGCATGAAACCCCCTTATTCTTTTGGCTCAATCTGACAAAGCAATGGATGACCTTGAGATCGAGCGTAGTTATTAACTTGGTTGGCTTTAGTCTCCGCAATGTCTCTTGGATAAACACCAGCTTCACCTTTTCCTTCATAATGTACTGTTAACATTACTTGAGTGGCTTGGTCAAGATTCAAAGCAAAGTATTGTTGTAAAATTTCAATAACAAAGTCCATCGGAGTGTAATCATCGTTCAATAAAACGACAGAATACATCGGTGGTCGCTTCACTTCAGGTGGTGCAGTTTGTACTGCAACATCTGCTTGATCATGGTCTGGATGGTTTGGATCTTCTGAATTACTTATACGAATACTCAAGTGCCAATCTATAAATCCTGAATCACGGAATGATGATTTCACTTCATTTAAACTCATTTGACGTTTATTAGTTCGCATATTTTTCAAAATACTTATGATTTATTGAGAATTAGCCGCAGCTTGAGGAACCTCTGCAGCAAACGCTGCTGCACTGTCTACAGCTTGCCCACGTGACCAACTAAAGCGTTTAACCACTGGCGTGGCACCATTTAGGCGGATTTCGATAAATTGTGGATTAAAGCCCTTAGGCATGGTCCAACGTCCAGTTAAGCGCTCATAATCAGTAAAATTATAATTCGCATCTGCCATTGGCACTGTTAACACCTCAGTACCGCTAATCAAACGAATTTCAACAGAACCCGTCGCACGTCTTGGACTAACTTGAATAAGATCAAGCTGATATTCATAAGCGTTTTCTGGTAATGGCTTAACCGCCAAATTTTGAATGGTTAAACTCAAACCGCCACGTTGTTTTAACACTTCACGATAAATCGCACTCATCACATCAACTTGTGATTTTTCAGCATTGGCTTTGTTCAATGACTCTAACAGATCGTTAGAATTCGAAACAGCCACGTCTCGTTCCTGTACAGCAGCATTTAGGCTTTTATTTAAATTAGCCAGCGTTGTTTTTTGTTGCTTCACAACTTCTACCAACTGTTCTGCATCTGCATCAAAACCGACTACCGTTAGCCCTTGGCGATGTCCAACCGTATAACCTAAAAGTACACTGCCAGCACATAATACAACCCCACCGATCACCAAAGGCATATTCCCTTTTAAAAAAGGCTTTTTCGGTGCTTGAGCTGGTTGTGACGCGGTATTTGTTTCTGTGTTCTGCATCATCATCTCTAAGTATTATTGATAGAATCAAAACACACATTTAACCGCAAAGTTATATGTGTGTGAAGCCATAAAGCGTTTTTTATGGTAATAATCCGATACCTTGTAAACCAGCATCTTCAGCAAAACCAAACATTAAGTTCATATTTTGTACAGCCTGTCCTGCCGCACCTTTGACTAAATTGTCTTGAACAGACAAAACAATTAACTTGTTCGGATGCGGTTTATACAGTGCAATTCTGAGTTGGTTTGCACCACGGACAGAACGTGTTTCTGGTGAACTATTTGCAGGCATTACGTCTACAAATATTTCATTTGCATAAAATTTTTCATAAAGACTTTGTAAATCTGCTGCTGCACCTTGCTCTGTCAAATCAACATAGATTGTACTGAACATACCACGAATCATCGGAACCAAATGCGGTACAAAAAGAATCTGATCAAATACATTTTTTTGACCCGAAATATTTTCTAATGCTTCTACAATTTCAGGATGATGACGATGTCCAGCAACGCCATAGGCTTTAAAATTATCTGCATTTTCAGAATAAATCATGCCTAGACTAGCTTTACGCCCTGCACCTGATACACCCGATTTCGCATCAATGATAATACTTTCTGGTTTAACCAATGTTTCAGCTTGCTTAAAAAGTGGCGCTAATCCCAACTGAACAGTTGTTGGGTAACAACCCGGGTTACCGACAACATTGGCATTTTTAATTTGTTCACGATTAAGTTCAGATAAACCATAAACAGAGTCTTTCAGTATCTCTGGGCAGGCATGCTGCATCCCATACCATTTTTCAAACTGTGCTAAATTCTGCAAGCGAAAATCAGCAGCTAAATCGATAACTTTGCTATTTGCTGCCAAAAGTTGTTGTGCATGCTGCATTGCCACACCATGTGGGGTCGCAAAAAACACAACATCACATTTTTTTAATTCATCAATGTTTAAATCTGAATACTTAAGCTCGGTGTGCCCACGTAAGCTTGGAAACATATCATCTACACGGCGACCATCTTCGGTACGTGATGTCAGTACATTCACTTGAACATTCGGATGTCGTAGTAAAAGACGCAACAATTCAACGCCTGTATAACCTGTTCCACCGACAATACCCACTGAAATCACGTTTTTTACCTCGATTTAAAAGTATCCATTTTGTAGTGCTGTAGTATGACAGGAAGTTGATGCTTTCTAAACTATTTTACTGGGTTTTTATGATATTTTAGCATTATGATAAAGTTAAATTCACATAAGTTCGATTAATGAATCTTGCGCAATACAGTTGCGCCCTCTACGTTTGGCAACATACAAAAGTTTGTCAGCAGCTTCTATACCACTCGCTAAATTACGATGTCGTACTTGTGTTAAGCCAAAGCTGGCTGTCAATAAGATCTGTTGAGTTAAAAATTGCTCAGTTTCAATAGCAGTCCGCATACGCTCAGCAATTTTATAGGCATAACTTAGATCTTTAACTTGTAATAAAACAATAAACTCTTCACCACCAAAACGCCCCACTAAGTCCTTTTCACCGACATGCTGACTAACAAGACGACCTACGCTTTGCAAAATCTGATCACCGACCAGATGCCCATGGGTATCATTAATTTTCTTAAAATGATCGACATCACACATCAACAAAAAATATTGTTTTTCTGGCAAATCGATTAAATTGATTTTAGCAGCATCATAAAATCCACGGCGATTGAGTAAATGTGTTAATGGATCTCTAGAACGTTCATCATTTAATTTCAAAATAATATCTCGTACTAATGTTCCCAAAAGTACGATCGCAAACCACATGCTCAGGATAATGCTGGCAGCAAGCATCATTAACCACCATGCTGAATTTACCAGCATACTGGCTTCAATATTTTTCAAAAATAAGAAAATAATAATGACGCGGACAAAAGTATATAAAACAATAAAAAGGTAAGAATAATCGACCAGCTTATTTAACCAATCACTTTGCTTATCATCTTTAAAAATAGATACTAAAACTAAGGATTCAACTGTGGCAATGCTCAGGTTTAAAATTAGCATTCGCATCCATAGCTGTTCATCAACAAAAGAATAGTAGACCAGCAGACATATTGTGATGAGGATCAAAATGAAAGCCACTAAAGTGTGCGCACTGGCTTTCTTTCTCAATGCCATAGTATATGCACTAGCCCATGCACCAAATAGGTATAAACCACCAACAATAGGTGCAGAGAGTGTTAACTGTTGGTTAGACATAAAACTTTGTGCAGCTAAAGCAAAAGACGGCACGATATATCCAAGACCCAACCAAAATAAATAACTAGGTGCTTTAAAAAAATAATGGCAGATCAAAAGTAAACTGCCCATTAATATCAGGCAGATCGGTACAATCAAAATAAAGTAATGAGTATCTGCAAAATTCACGTCTGATATCTTTATGATAAGAAATAGGAAATATTGGCAAGTCGCCAAGTTTAGTGTATTTTTTAATTCACTCCCAACTTATGCTTAAAATAATCAGACTATTTTGTAATTTAACTGTTTTTATTAAGAAATACTTTTAAGGCATTATACCCTTACTTAAAATTTATGATGATAAATACACAAATAAACATGTAATTTAATGATATCGCCTATAAAATCATCAAATTAAACCTCTAAAAAAAAATGATAAACAAACCTTTTCATTTTAATTCTCGTTTTTGGCATAAAAGACTATTCAAACAAATTCAAAGAAACGGTCTTGTCTTGCTAAATGATTTATGCATAATAATTTAGAGTAATTACTCTAAAATCAACAAAAGGACGCATTGGTCATGATTGGATCACGAGCGTGGATGAATACAAGTAATGGAAAACTTAGCTTTAAAGAAAAAACTCAGCTTATCAAACAAGTTCTCATCCCTGCCACACTGAACTATGGCAAAACTTTTCTAAAAGCGAATCATGATTCAACTTCATTTACATTGAATAGTTTTCAGATTCCTGACACAGCAATTGTCAAAGAAGCGATGAACGAATTAGAACAAACAGCCTCTCAAGCGATCATCAATCATTCTTGGCGGAGCTATTTTTGGGCTGTTGCTATCGCCCACACCAAACAATGGCAATTTGATCAAGAAAGTCTTGTTATTTCATGTTTGATGCATGATTTAGGACTGGTTAATCATTTAGATCAATATGCATGTCAATGTTTTAACTTTGAAAGTGCCTTAAGAGCTGAAACACTCTGTAGCAAACACCATTATCCCGAAGACAAAATGGTTAATATTTCAAATGCGATTTGTTTACATATGAATGGCAGTTTAGATGAAAGTGATCACAGTCTTTCTAAAGAAGTGCTATTACTACAAAAAGCCACTTCCTGTGATGTAATTGGGACTGATCTCTACTTATTTTCAAACAGTTTTAAAAACCAAATTTTAAACCAATATCCACGGGTACATTTTAATTCAGAAATGCGTAAACTTATCTCAATTGAAGCAAAAAGAAACCCTCAATCACGGACTGCTTTAATGCACAAACTCGGACTTTCAAACATGATTCAAATGAATATTTTTAAGGACTAAATCATGAAAAATACCTCTTTTACCCAAAAGAATATTAATTTTGGGCAATATCCAATTCTAGTCGATATTTATTCAAACCCTGAAAACAGCCATAGTGTTATCTTGCTGGCTGCGCTAGGCATAGCAATCAGTAAATACGAGGTGCTTATTACCGCTTTAAGCCAAAGTGGCTTGAATGTTATTGTGGCTGATTATCCCCATTGTGGGCGTAATACTCCGCCTGTTTCAGCAAAGATTGATTATGGTTATGCTGATTTACTCAATGACTTTATTCCTCAACTGGAAAAGCTGGCCTTAGAACTGAACCAACAAGTTCCAATCTTATTTGGACATAGTTTAGGTGGACATTTAGCAACACTTTATGCACAAAATCATGCAAATAAAGTCATTGGTGTTGCCACAGGCAATATCGGTTTAAAAAATTGGGACTTAAAAGGTAAAATCAATATTTTAAAAGCAGTCACGGTAATCAATGCCATGATTTTAAAAGATGGTTATTTTGCAGGCTATAAAATTGCTTTTGGGAATAAAGAGACAAAATCCTTAATGCGTGATTGGTCTAAAGTTATCTTTACAGGAAATTATGCACATATTATTGGGCAAGAAAACGTGGTGAATAACGCTGCCTTATTTGTCTATTTAAATGGCGATGATTTTGCACCAATGTCTTCAATGCTTGGCCTAAGTGGTTATTTTAAAAAACCACAAATAAACACGCTGGATTTAACCCATAAAAGCAAAGGCAATCAACATAGTGCATGGATTAAACAGCCTGATGAAGTCGTCGAAACAATTCGGGAATGGATCGATGGTTTTACTGAATAAGTTTTGCTTTTGACATCAATATATATCCACCTTCTTCACTTACTCCAGTGCTGATTGCTTTCCAGCCATGACCTAAATAAAAAGACAAAGCTTGTTTATTTTCTGATAAACATTTGAGATAGCCTGTACCCGTAAACAATTGTTCTGCTGCGTGTAGCAATGCTGCTCCTACACCTTGATTTTGAGCATTTGGGGCAATAAATAGATGATGTAAAAAGTTCTCTTGCAGGTAAATAGATGTAAATCCCAAATATTCTTGGTCTTTTTCAGCCACTAAAATCATTTCATTTTCAGTGTATTTTTCAAAATCACTCAGCCCCCATTTCGAAGAATCCAACCACGGCCAACTTAATTTTCTGGTATTTAAAAAAAGTTCACTCAATGGTGCTCGGTCATGATTTTGAAAAGATCTGATGTGCATCGCTGTACCTCCATTAAAGTCCCTATAACCTTAGCTTATTTAAGCCAGCCTTATCTAATCTAGTGTTATTGCTCTTTCCCCAATCACCTCAACAATTCGTAATAAATAACCATCTGGATCTTGAACTAAAAATTGCTTTTGTCCATGCTCTATAGTTTCTGCACGGTACCAACGTTCTTCTAACGCTGCAAACAGCGGCCATTGTGCGACATCCAAACGATTTAAAATACTGTCGAGTTGGTCTACTTCGAACTGAAAGTTAATCCCTCTTCCCAATGGGTAGGCCAATACTCCTGTTAACCATTGCCCTTGTTGTTGTTGCTCCAACATAAACTGAACTCCATCAAGTTCCACATAGATAAATTTTTCTTCAGTCCGTTGATACATTACAGAAAAACCCAGTATTTCCACCCAAAATTGATAACTTCTCTTCAAATCGGTGACGATCAATTCTGGAACCAATTTATTCCACTGCATTTAAAAATCCTACTTAATTCATTAATTTTTAATATTCAATATGTTGTAAAACATTTACAACCTTTCCAAATGGATCTTTGACATAGAATCGCCTAACACCCCAGTCTTCATTGGTTAACGGATAGAGAATGTCTAAATCTAATTTTTTGGCTTTTTCATAAAGTTCATCCACATTGTCAACTTCGATTGAAAAATCGGGTACATCTGTATTATTTCCCCCTTCCGAAGCAATACTGATTTGTGGATGCATGATTTCCTGACTGGCAAATGTTTTGATCCAGCCATGATCCATCACCAAGTCCATCGCTAAAAAATCACCATAAAAAGCTTGGGCACTGGCTAAATCTAAAGCTTTAATATTACTTATGATTCTTTTTACAGTCATACGCTTTTCCTCATTTTTTATTTTAATGCAATCTAGAAATTTACTTATTTTATTACGCCCACCACCAAGGCATTACACTACTTTTTAAAACTTTACGATGCTGCTGATAGTGTTGATCATGCTTTTCAACTTCAGACCAAAAAGCAGCGCTATGATCAAAATGTTTGGTATGTGCCAATTCATGTACACAGACATAACGGGTAATTTGTTGATCACATAAAACCAATGCACTATTGAGCATAATATCATGACGGGCTGTACAACTTCCCCAACGCGTTTTCGGGTGTCGAACAGCACACTGTCCAAATTTCAAACGGGTTTCACCACTGACTTGCTTTAAATAGATTGGTAAATAATGCTTTGCATAAGCAATCACAAAAGCTTTTAAATAGCTTTCAGGCTGACGCTCGCTGATAAATAACTGATGCTTTTGCTCATCTAAAATATAGCTATTTTTTTGAGTTTTATAAATAATTTCTAAGGGCTGCTTTAAATTAAACAGTTGCAAGCTTGTCGGTAATATCTGATCAACTTGCTGTATTTTTTCCTGCTGTTTATGCCATGTCTCAATCATCCATTGTTCAGACTCGTGTAAAAAATGCTGAATCTGACGTTGGGTACAATATTTGGGCACAGTTAGGCGAATCTGCGTGGGTTCAACACGTAAACGTAAACGTGTTGCCCGAGCATGATGTGTGATTTTTATTTCAGGAAGATTTGCCATCTTAATACGCTTATTTTTAGAATCTCCCCCAACGCTTACTTAAAAAAGGTAGGTAGTAAACCTCGTCTTTACTCAAGCAGAAGTTAGGGGAAATTTTTCTTATCCTGCGGTACGCTCTTCAATACCATCATTGGTGGCGACTACAGCAACATCAGCTTTATTGATCGCAAAAATGCCATTACACACTACACCAGGAATATCGTTAATGGTTTTTTCGACCTCTAATGCATTCAAAATATTTAAGTTATACACATCTAGAATGACATTACCATTATCCGTTACTACACCTTCACGATAAACTGGGTCACCACCTAAAGATACGATTTTACGCGCAACTGCTGAACGTGCCATAGGAATCACTTCGATAGGCAATGGAAATTCACGGCCTAATTGATCGACCCATTTCGAGTCATCAACAATACATACAAACTTTTTCGCAATAGATGCCACGATTTTTTCACGTGTGAGTGCAGCACCACCGCCTTTAATCATATGTAAATGACGATCAATTTCATCAGCACCATCTACATACGCATCTAAACCACCAACATGGTTCATATCAACCACTTCAATGCCTAATTTCTTAAGACGTTGAGCTGTTGCTTCTGAACTGGCTACGGCTGCTTCAAGTTGTAACTGAGGTAATAATTCAATTAAGAAGTTCACTGTACTACCAGTACCGACTCCCAAAATGCCCCCTCTTGGTAAGTGTTTTAAAGCGGCTTGGGCTGCAGCTTGTTTTTTCTCGTCCTGGGTTGCATAAAGGCTCATGACATCTCTCAATAAAATTTCAATTTCCTGCACATTTTGCATAATTTTAAAACGCAAAGGTACAACGGTTTGTTACAATGAGCGCTCATTTTAAACTGTTAGATGGAAAATTAACATGCTGTCTCGTTTGGTTCGACAAATATTACAGGCAACGGTGTATGACGTTGCAATCGAAACCCCACTCGAAGCAGCGCCACGAATTAGTGAAAAACTAAACAATAACATTCGCTTTAAACGAGAAGATTTACAACCTGTCTTTTCCTTCAAACTACGCGGTGCGTATAACCGTATTAGTCAATTACCGAAATCTCAGTTGGAACGTGGCGTTATTACTGCTTCAGCAGGTAACCATGCTCAAGGCGTGGCTTTATCTGGTCAAAAGTTAGGTATTCGCGCCATTATTGTGATGCCGAAAACCACCCCTGACATTAAAGTTCAAGCAGTAAAGCGTTTGGGTGGTGATGTTGTGCTTCACGGCGACTCATTTGATGTTGCTAACAAATATGCCATTCAACGTGCAAATGACGAAGGTTTAACCTTTATTCCGCCTTATGACGATGAACTGGTTATGGCCGGCCAAGGTACAATTGCCAATGAAATATTGCGTCAATGGCGTGATGTTGAATATGTATTTGTTGCTGTGGGCGGTGGTGGTTTAATTGCTGGTGTAGCAGCATATCTTGGTGATGTTGCCCCGCATGTCAAAGTTATTCCTGTCGAATATGATGAATCTGCATGTTTAAAAGCAGCATTTGAAGCCAATCAACGTGTAGTACTCCCTTCTGTAGGCTTATTTGCAGATGGTACAGCCGTTGCTCAAATCGGTGAAAAGCCATTTGAAGTCATTCAACTACAAAAATCTGATAACTCAGGTCCAATTGTTGAACGTGATGTGGTACTGGTCAATACAGATGAAATTTGTACGGCAATTAAAGACACTTATGATGAATGTCGTAGTATTGTTGAACCATCAGGTGCTATGGCGCTCGCAGGTATTAAAAAATACGTCACGGCACACGGTCTTGAAGGCAAAAACATGGTGTCGATTGTTTGCGGTGCCAATATGAACTTTGACCGTTTACGTTATATTGCTGAACGTACCGAACTTGGTGAACGTAAAGAAGCCATTTTTGCAGTGACCATTCCAGAAGAAAAAGGTTCTTTCCTGAATTTCTGTCGTGCTTTGCAAGGGCGTAATATTACTGAGTTTAACTACCGTGCCAGTGATGCATCTGCCGCTCAAGTCTTTGTCGGTATTAGCTTAAAGGCTGGTGAAAAAGAACGCCATGATATCTATGAAGCAATGAAATTACATTATGATGTCGATGATTTATCGGATGATGAAGTTGCAAAATTGCATATCCGTTATTTGATTGGTGGTCATGCCGATATTGCCAATGAACGTTTGTTCCGTGTTGAGTTTCCAGAACGCCCAGGTGCTTTATTAACATTCTTAGAGCGTCTTGGTCCAACCCATAACATTAGCCTATTCCATTATCGTAATCACGGTGCAGCAGAAGGACGTGTTTTGGTTGGCTTGGATGCAGAAGATGCGGTACAGAACCCAGATGGACTGATTGAGACGTTGGAAAATATCAATTACCCATATCAAGAAATTACCAATAACTTAGGTTATCAACGTTTCTTAAAATAGAAAGAGCTTCAAAATAGAAATAGCCTATAAATTTTTTATGGGCTATTTTTTATAAAACGTAACTCACGTATAATGAGCAAAACTTTAAACAGGTCAAAATAATGAAAACATGGACAAAGTTTATTTTTATTCCTTTTGCAACCTATCTACTGATAAATACACTGGTATTTGTGGTTGGCTATACCCCGTCTAAAGTTTTTTCTATCATGACTTTATTCGCTTTGCTTAGTATGTTGTTTTTAATTTCAATCCCTCAATATCTTATGCTACGTCTTGCACCTAAAGCACCGTACATATCTACCCTAAGCTACGTGTTCATCTTAGGCGGACTGATCTCATTGGCGAGATCATATCTACTAAATCACAATTTCAATCAACTCGATCTCTCCATTTTTGCAGTACTTCTATTCAGTACTTTACTCACAATGGGGTTTTACTTTTTCTTTCAAGATCCACGTTTTAAAGTGAAATACACAACTACACAGAATTTAAAGCCTTTATAAAAAAGATGGAGCGATGCACCCCAAACAAAGTGCATCGTAAAAATCTAAAAATTAAACTTAATAAACTGCCATATTTAAATCACCATCATCATTAAATGCGTCATTAAAAGCATCCACAATCTGATTTAATTGTTGCTCATCTTGTGTGGGCACAAGCATCCAATACGGATTTTCACGATATATAACCAATAAAGAAAGCTGATACTGATTTGCAACCAGTTTAATTTGATCAAAAATGATTTCTTCTGTTTGTTGCATTGCGTCCATTTGATCACCTAATGAAACATCATCATCTTCATCGTATTGATCAAATACTTCAGCTATTGCGACTTCGATTTCATTTTGCAATTGCTCAGCATCAATATTGTGCTGGTTAAAGTAGAAATCGTTTTCAATTCCATTGTCATAATATTCTTTTAATTCAATATAATGCAGGAAATCATGTTGTTGATTCATCCATTCACTAAAACTATAAAATTCAGTATCTTGAGGAATTTGTTGTGCATTTAGCTCGGGAATTAAATATTGAAGTAATGAATATATTTTCTGTGACATGGATATCTCTCTATTTTATTATCAATATGTTGAATTAACTGCAAAAAACTAAGTCGATCTTGAACAGTCAAATAATGCGTAATGTTCTATACTGACATCTTCATTATGAAATTGTTTATTAAAACACTTGCAGAACTTTTCAATTTTATATTCATGATTCGGTACGATCAACCAATAATAATCTTCAGCATAAATCAGCAACAGTTCATGATCATGTTGTCTGGCCTGTTTTAATATTTCCTCGAATACAACATCATAAACCTGATCTTGAACATTGTAATAGCGTCCAATAACATCTTTGTGTACTTCATAATGGTCAAATAAAGGCTTCGCTCTTTCACGAATTTGAGTTTGAATTCCCAAGCTATCGACTGCATATTCATGAAAAACCGCACAACGCTCAATCTCATTTTCATGAAATTGCATACGATCAATTTTCATTAAATATCCACGAAATCGCCCACCAAACTTTTCAGCTTCAATCCAATTGAGAAACTCGACAAAACGTTTACGATGTTTCTTTTTGGGAATATCTCTTTGCTCCAACGCTGGGAACCAATGTTGGAGAATTTTAAAAATTTTCTTATCATCCATTTTTTTATCATCCATTTTTATTCTTGAATCGAAAGCTCAATCTTGGCTTTGCATTTTTAAATTTCAAAGCAATGATATCGGATCAATTTTAAGTTTTTATGACATAAATCTGGTTTTATTTACATTTATCGCTTTTTATTCTCAGTTTGTAGATTGGCGTTGCAATACTTTAAAGATAAAATATATAAAAATTGAATATGATCATACCAACACAAAATCAGTGTCGGGATAAGGACTTTGTAGAATGGCGCAATTTGCTGTCATCGGTTTAGGCAGTTTTGGTGAAGCAGTTGCACTAGAACTCACCAACTTAAATCACGATGTAATAGGTATTGATACATTAAAGAAAAATGTAGAAAACATTGCCGATAAAATCAGTCATGCAGTTATTGCAGATGCTACCGATGAACATGTGTTAGATGAACTGAATATCAAAAATTGTGATGCCGTGGTGGTTGCCATTGGTGAAGATATTGAAGCCAGTATTCTATGCGTATTGCATTTAAAAAATTTGGGTATCGAAAAAATCTTTGTAAAAGCCAAATCTAAATCACATCATATGATTTTGTCTCATTTAGGCATTACAAAAATCATTCACCCTGAAGAAGACATGGGGATTCGTGTTGCGCAATCACTCAGTTATCCGATGGTGAGACGTTATATGGCGTTAAATAATGATCGCTATATCGTCAAAATTGAAATAGGTGCAAATTTACAAGGCGCACAATTTCAAACGGTCATGGAAAACACCCCCGAACTTACAACCTTGTTATTACAACGCGGTTCACATGTACTGTATGATATTGCACCGGGGACGATTTTACAGGAAAAGGATATTTTAATTCTTGAAGGTCCTGTAGAAATGTTAAGACAATTTTCGATTCGTTTCTTATAGTTATAACTATGCGTTTATCTAAAAAAGAACTAATCAACAAAAAACATAATAGTATTAATCTCAGTCCACCGAGCTTACTTGCTTTAGGTTTTTTAAGCTTTATTATCATCGGAACATTGTTACTTAAACTTCCCTTTGCTAATCAAGGCAATTTGACATGGCTAGAGGCCCTGTTTACTGCCACGTCTGCTGTAACCATTACTGGGCTTTCTGTCGTCAATATTGGCGACTCCTTAACCACCTTCGGTCAAGTTGTGGTGATGATACTGATCCAGTGCGGTGGCTTAGGCTTTATGACCTTTGCGATCTTAGCTGCTTTGAGTCTTTCCTCAAAAGTTGGTATTCGACAGCAAGTCATGGCACAGGAAACCATTGGTCAAACCAGTTTGGCCAAAGCGACCTTTACAGTAAAAGGGGTTTTTCTTTACTCATTGTTCTTTGAAGCGATTGGTACAGGGATTCTAACCATGGCATGGTCACATCACTATGACCTTGAACATGCATTTTTCTACGCACTGTTTTATAGTATTTCAGCGTTTAACAATGGCGGGTTTTCTTTATTCCCCAATAGCTTAATGAGCTTCTCTGACCAGTATATGGTGACATTTACCATCAGTATGCTGTATATCATCGGTGGGATTGGTTTTGTTGTGTTGATGGATATTAAAAGAGCCAAGCGCTGGAAGAAACTCTCCACCAATAGTAAGTTAATTCTGTCTACAATTGCGGGCTTAAACCTTTTTGCCTTTATTGTTATTTGGGCAATAGAAGCATCCAATCCTTTAACACTGGCTCCGATGTCTGTTGGTGATCAAGCTTTAAACGCGTGGTTCCATGCCACTGTACCTCGTTCATCAGGTTTTAACAGCTTGGAAGTCAGCAGCATGACCAATGCATCAACCTTAATTACCATGGTATTGATGTTTATTGGTGGTGGTTCTTTAAGTACTGCTGGTGGAATTAAAGTCGGCACATTTATTATTATGATTTTAAGTGTCATTACCTTCTTAAAACGTTCAGATGAAATTACCATTTTTGGGCATTCTGTTTCTCATCAGGCGACCTTTAAGGCAATGGCGGTCATTTCAATTACTTCACTGCTGATCCTGATTGGCTTTTTTACCCTACTGATCCTTGAGCCTGATAAAAAGTTTTTAGACTTATTATTTGAAGCCGTTTCTGCAGCTTGTACTGTCGGCTTATCACGTGGAATTACTGAAAATTTACATGCTGGCAGCCAAATCGCTTTAATTTGTCTAATGTTTGCTGGACGCTTAGGACCACTAACACTGGCTTATTTGATTGCTACACCGAATAAAAGTCGTGTTCGTCATCCAAATACTGAAATTCAGGTGGGTTAATTGTTTTTAGTCATCAGACGAATACAACTTAAATAGCTTTGTGGGATCATTTTAATCTTATCGCATATATCTAATATAGGCTGAGACTCCTTAAATAGATTGCTCAGACAATCCTTGCAAAATGCAACTGATGACAATATCCCCCATAAAAAAAGCGATCTTATCAATGATAGGATCGCTTTTTTACATCTTTCTAAGGATGATTATTCTACTTCTAACTCACTATTGCCTTTAATCAAACGATGCTCTGACTGCAAATATTCATCTGATTGCATTTCGAGTAAACGAGAGCGTGTACGTTCAATTTCGAAAGCTAGCTTCTCTCCGTCATAAATCTCAATAATCGAGTCTTGAGATGTCAGTAACAGTTTTACGCCACGGTCATAAAACTCATCTACCAGATAAATAAAACGACGTGTACCTTCTGACAGCAAATCAGTTAAGTGCGGAACATTACTCACCAAAACAGTATTATAGATATTGGCAATTTCAATAAAGTCCGATGGGCTACGCGGTTTCATACAGAGTTCTCTAAACTCACACCACAATACATCTTCTGTATGGCCTAAAGTTTCAACAACACGGTTATTAATCGTAATTGGTTCTTCTGACACTGTCTGCGATGTGGTTAATGCATTAAAACGCTTTGCCATCCAGACTTTATTGTCATCTGTCAGTGGCGATTTAAACAATTGCGCTTGTTTTAATACCCGTAAACGATAGTCAACACCCGCATCAACATTCAATACCACACAATGTTTTTTTACCATTTCAATCGTTGGAATAAAACGATCACGATGGATTCCATTTTTATATAAACCATCTGGGGCAATATTTGATGTGGCAATCAAGGTAATGCCACGGGTAAATAATTTTTGGAATAAATCACTGAGAATCATTGCATCAGTTACATTCGATACAAAGAACTCATCAAAACAAATCACCACAGCTTCTTTATAAATTTGATCTGCAACGATATCTAAAGGATTACGCTGTCCAGAAAGCTTGTTTAACTCTTTATGCACAAATTGCATAAAGTGATGGAAATGCATACGGGTTTTACGGCGAAAAGGAATCGAATCGTAAAATTGATCCATGAGCCATGTCTTTCCACGCCCTACACCGCCCCACATATATACACCTCTCGGTGCAGTTTGACGGCGGAAACGACGAAAAGCTTTTTTCGATGCTTTATAACGATTGATCAATTCTTGCCATACCCGCTCCAACTCATGTACTGCTTGAGCCTGAGCATCATCTGGTAAAAACTGTCCAGATGACAATGCTTTTGCATAACGCTCAGCGGGTGATACGGGAGTAAATGCTGTTGAAGTTGTATTCTGATCTAACATATCATTTTGTTACTTTTAAAGGCTAAAGGAAGTATATCGAATATTCATTTTTGATAAATAAAACTTTGGGATAATTCTAACTCTATATCTCATATCAGCACTACCTGTTTATTTACCATATTGACGCGGGCTTTGCCCAAACCAACGTTTAAAAGCATGATTAAATGCAGCGGGTTCTGAGTAGCCGAGTAATTCCGCAATCACCTCAATTGAATATTCCTTATATTCAATCAATCGCAAAGCTTTGTGCTTAATCAGCTGTTCCCGAATTTGTTTATAGCTGGTATTTAATTGCTGCAACTGATGGCGTAAGGTTCTTTCAGGCACATTCAACGCCTGAGCCACTTCGGCCATCGAGGGAATAATCCCTTGCTGCAATTCCAAATAATCATTTACCCGTTGAATCAACGGTGCAATTTTCTGTTCTTCAGCATTTAATCGCTCGATTTCAGCAATACACTTGGCTTCGTAAACCCGATGTGTAATCGGATCTGCAGATGGAATCGGCAGTTGCATCACATCTTCATTGATCCAAAAAGCGGCTTTTTCACAATTAAAATGTAAATCTGAACCATAATAATCATGATATTGCTTTAATACAGTTAAATCCTGAGGCTGCTGAAAGGGTAACTCGATTCTTACGTTGGGCGCTGTAAGTCCCATCATTTTATAAATATCATCCAGAAATTTATAAGTTCCAGAGATTTCACATTGCGCTCTCAACAAACCCATTTCTGTTTCTAAATCTACAGGCTTGTAGGTTAATGCGACTTGATGATCGCCTTTCTCAAGCCCTAAGACACCGTATAAATAGGTTAAACCCTGATAATGCACACCATTTTGAATCGCATCACCAACATTACTACATGTCACCAAGAGCATAAGCAACGGGCCATAGCCCGCTAAAGAATAATGCTGGCCGATAAACAAACCTGTTTCTGGCTGTACACCCTGCCCAATCACTTTTTGTATATCCCACTCTAAGCTGGGATGAATGATAGAGCTGGGATCAAGTGCATCTGCTTTGATCCCTATACTTGCAAGTCGTGAATCTACATCGATTCCAGCATTACGCATACCATGAATTAAATACATTAAACCGAGAATCGAGCGTTTCATTGGATCATCATTTGATTTCTACCCAAACTTTGTACTACAAAGTCGGTTTTTTGCAAATTGCCGAATATATCAATTTTTGTGTCAGTGCAATCATATTTCAAGCGCTGCATTTCCGATATTCTATGCAAAACTGGAAAAGTCAGAGCGAACAAAAATGAGTACAGCCCCTACGACTGAAGTAAAAACTCAATCAACGCAAGTTGCAATTATTGGATCTGGATTTGGTGGTTTAGCCATGGCGATCCGCCTATTGCAAGCCAATATTCATGATTTTATCATTTTAGAAAAAGCAGATGATGTTGGTGGTACATGGCGTGAGAACCAGTACCCAGGTGCGGCTTGTGATGTTCAATCACATATGTACTCGCTTTCTTTTGCACCTAAAACGGATTGGTCAAAACGCTATGCCGAAGCGCCTGAAATTTTTGACTATATTCAAGATTTAATTCAGCAATTCAATTTAAAGAAATACATCCAATTTAATCAAGAAGTGGTGTCTACACGTTATGATGAGCACAATTTCAATTGGCATTTAACACTAAAAAGTGGACAAAAAATTGAGGCTCAATTTGTTATTTTTGCATCAGGGCCATTGCATGTACCACAGATTCCTAAAATTAAAGGGATTGAAAAATTCAAAGGTGAGGTTTTTCATTCTTCTCACTGGAAACATGATTATAATTTAAATCAAAAAAATGTAGCATCCATTGGTACTGGTGGTAGTGCAATTCAATATATTCCTGAAATTGCTGCAAAAGTTCACAATCTTTATGTATTTCAAAGAACCCCTGCTTGGGTGATTCCTCGTGATGAACGCGCCTATAATGCGCTTGATAAAAAACTATTTAGTCGCTTTGAATGGTTTAGAAAATTACACCGCGCTCGCTTGTACTGGTCAAATGAATCACGTGTCGTCCCCATTGTAAAACCACAAATCATGAAATATGGTCAAAAACTTGCTGAAGCTTATATAAAATTCCAAGTTAAAGACAAAGAAGTCGCCAGAAAACTGACCCCTGACTATATTATGGGCTGTAAGCGTATTCTGATTTCCAACAAATACTTTCCAACATTTAATCGTAAAAATGTCGAATTAATCACCGATGGCATTCAGGAAATTACAGAAAATAGCATCATCACTAAAGATGGCAAAGAACGTCAAATTGATTGTTTAATTTATGGTACTGGTTTTATTACAGACCCACGCATCTATTTAAAATCATTCGATTGTTATGGCGAACACGGTGTTGAATTAAAAACGGCATGGAAAGACGGTGCAGAAAGTTTTTATGGGATCAGCACCAAAGGCTTTCCTAATCTATTTCAATTGCTTGGTCCAAATACCGTACTGGGGCATAACTCTGTAATTTTCATGATTGAGTCTCAGGTAAATTATATTTTGCAATTGATTCAAATGGTTGCAAAAACACAGACGCAAGCGGTAGCGGTAAAAGCTGAAGTACAAGATCAATTTAATGAAAATGTACAGCAACAGCTTGCAGGCACGGTATGGCAATCAGGCTGTGTCAGTTGGTACCAACAAGATGGTGGTAAAAACTTTGCATTATGGCCAACCTATACCTGGAAATTTTGGCTTAACACCCGCAAAGTAAACCCAGCAGATTTTCGCTTATTAGGCCGTGAGCAAAGTGCCAAGCAAAAATCAAAAGCTGCATAAACTTGCTTGATATTCTTCTATAAATTTTCAACCGCTTTTCTGCGCTTCGACTATAATAGATAGGTATCCATTGCCTATCTATTTTTTCATGCAATCACTTTGGCTTATTTTCCAACTTTTATTTTGTTTATGTTTAGGGTTTATTTTAGCCCGCAGAATTCCACAATCCATTGAAAAAATAGCTTTTAAAATACTGCCTTATTTTACCTATATTCTTTTAATTGCGATTGCAATGGAGTTTTCTCAAACAATTCATAATATTGCCAGCCCTGCACAGATTCTCACCAGTTCAATCACAATTGCATTCACCACATCAATGGGTGCATTTTTTTGTTGTTATCTAGTATTTACAGCGATTGGCTACAAACCATCACAAGGTAAAGTTTCTGCTGAATTATTGATGGGTTCATTACTCAACATCAGCTATGCATTTATTGCACTGGCTGTAGGTTATGGCTTAGCAGAGTTGGCCCACCTTTTCCATGTTCCACTGCATGTCAGCACATGGAATTTACTTTTAGTTTACATGTTACTGATCGGCTTGGATCTGGCTTACTCGCCACTGGATCGTTCTTGGTTAAACTGGAAAATTATGCTGGTACCGATTGCCTGCGTGATTGGCTCACTATTGGGTGCTGTTGCGGCATTTTTCTTGATTCAAGACATCAGTATGAAAGATTTAATCATGCTATCGCAAGGTTACGGCTTCTATTCGATGACAGGGATTGTGGTGACTGAATTAAAGAATGCTCATCTAGGAAGTATTGCGTTAATGAACGATTTATTTAGGGAGATTTTTGCCATTTTATTTATGTATATGATTGGATGGCGTTATCCACGTTCAGCAATTTCTTCTGCTGGTGCAACCGCAATGGATGTCACCTTACCTATGGTGAAACAAGCTTGCGGCAATGATTATATTCCACATGCAATGGTCAGTGGCTTTGTTCTGTCGGTATTGGCGCCAATTGCGGTAAGTGTTCTGGCTGCACTTTAAAATTAAGCGCTGAATGTGGCATCCATCGTGCTTTATCTGACAAAATAGTAATACTGATCAATAGAATCACTGGAATAAAAAGTTTTTTAATTTTTTGAAGGAAAGATCTAGTAGCGCAGGTACACTACAGTGTATACACAGCAATTTTTATTATATAAATCAAAGAAATCACCCTCTTGATCAACTGAAAAAGAGGGTTTGTTTTTATAGAGTCGCTAAAATATCTTGCAGGGTTTTACTTGGATGTTCAGATTGAGTAATTGGACGACCAATTACTAAATGAGTAGAACCGTCAAGCATGGCTTGCTTAGGCGTTACAATACGCTTTTGATCATCTGCATTTGCACCAGCTGGACGAATCCCTGGTGTTACCAAAGCAAATTCAGCACCCAAATCCTGACGTAACATTTTGGCTTCCTGAGCCGAGCATACCACGCCATCCAAACCACTCTGTTGTGTCAATTTAGCCAGACGTTTCACTTGTTCAAATGGCTCTATGTCTAAACCAATATCACGCAAATCTTCACGTTCCATTGAAGTAAGTACAGTAACCGCAATCAATTGAGTTTTATAGTTACCTGCTTTTAAGCGTTCTACGCAAGTTTCCATCATTCTACGCCCACCTGAGGCATGGACATTGACCATCCATACACCCAAATCAGCCGCAGCACAAACTGCCTGCGCAGTTGTGTTCGGAATATCATGAAATTTTAAATCGAGGAATACTTCAAAGCCCTTATCATGTAGTGCTTTCACAACCAGAGGGCCTTCATGGGTAAATAATTCTTTACCGACTTTTAAACGACATAGTGATGGGTCAAGCTGATCAGCAATTGCTAGGGCGTCATATTGGCTTTTTGCATCTAAGGCAACAATAATACTCACGAATCTCAGTTCCATCACATAAATTTGCGCTCATTATAAAGTGATTCACGCCATGTACAAAGCTAGAAAATCGACTTCAGCACAAAACAATCAACTATTCTTAGATCTTGCTCATGATTTATCTCTGCTCTGAGATCAAAATTGCACGTGTGTCTTGCTCCAGTGCTTCAAAAATATGCGCTTGATCTGCTGGATAGGAAATATAGTCCCCTGCTTGAAGTAACTCAGCACTGTCTAATAAACCGACTTTGGCAGAGCCCTGCATAATAATAATATGCTCCACACTGCCAATAGGATGCGGTTTACTGCAACGCGGCTCACCCGGTTGGGTTGTCAGCATATACACGTCTCGTCGTGCATTGGGTGGGCATGTCGCCAACAAAACAGCCTGATAATTTGATATTTCAGAAACAACTGAAGCGCCCTCGCCATAACGAATCACTTGTGTAGCTTGGGTTTGTGCTTCCATAAGTTTGGCAAATGGAATATTTAAAGCCACGCAAAGTGCCCATAAAGTTTCTAGACTCGGATTGCCCTGCCCAGATTCAAGTTGCGAAAGTGTGGATTTCGCAATGCCTGCACGTCGAGCAACTTCTCCCAAAGATAATGCAGCACTTTTTCTTTCTTTTTGCAGATTATTTGCAATGATTTCAATTGGTATAGACATTATCCTTCCAAAAAATACGATCGTTCTATTTGACGAACAAAAATAATCAAACTATTATAACAAATGATCGTTCATTTTATCGAACGATCTTATTACCCTAAGCAAGGCTCATCTCAATGAAGTATAAAGAAATAAAAAATTTACCCAAGCCCCTGATAAAATCAATCGTGATTCTCTGCATCGCAACCGCACTGATCGGGATTTCATTAGGTACACTTGCGGTCAATTATCAACTGCCGATCTGGATACCTTTACTACTTTCAATCTGTGTCTTGGCTGGTGCTGCCGAGTTTACTTTCATTGGCATGATTGCTGCTGGAAGCAGTCCGATTACAGCTGCGATTGTAGGATTGCTGATTAATTTACGACATCTGCCTTTTGGTTTAGCGATTACCCATTTTATAGAAAAAAATAAATTAAAATATTTTGCTACACATATTATGAATGATGAAAGTGTCTTATTTGGTTTAAGCCAATCTTCAAATGAGCTAAAACTGAGTGCTTATTGGCTGTGCGGTGTCGGAATTTTATTTGCTTGGCCCATAGGCGTTTTAAGCGGTTATCTATTGGGAAGTCATTTAGCTTATGCAAAATTACTGGGTATCGATACGATTTTTCCTGTCGTACTGTTTGCACTGACCTTTAAAGCATTAAAAAGAAAATCTGCTCGAAAATCGGCAATGACTGGTGCAGTCATCAGCCTCACTACTTTTCCATTTCTACCCTTAGGGATTCCGATACTTATGTCATTATTTGGCTTGCTTGTAGGAAGAAAATAACATGCATCAGCAATTTATCATTTTGATCGGGATCATGCTGCTGGCGATGGGTACTTATCTAATCCGATATGCAGGACTTTCACTCAGCCAATACTACACCATCACTCAACAACGTGAGCAACTTTTTAATGATGCCGCAACAACTTTACTGTTTTCTATTGCGATTCTCAGCACTTTTTTTGAAGGTGCGGATTGGGCAGACTTAGGCAAAATCATGGGGGTATTGGTAGGCTTATTTCTGATTTGGAAAAACCACTCACTTATCACGACGATCGTAATAGCAATGCTGGTCACCACAATATTCCGCTTTGCTGAATTTTTCTGGTTAGCCCAATAGAATTGTTAAAGCTTACAAAAAGCGTTTTACAACAATCAAAGCGCTTTTTTTAACAGCATAATGCAAGTGACTATGCATGCTTAATTATTGATTAAAGATAATGTTTTAATCTCTATGCATATTTTTTATGGATACTTAATCAATCAATCTTAAAGCGCTTAAAATTCATTTTATATTGATCATTATGAAGCACTTCACTTACTCCAACAAATAAAAAAATCAAAACACAGTCTTCTATTTATCGTTCTTTATACTTACAACAGATAAATTCTTTTTCATATATTTAAAAACCTATAAAAACTTAAAATAATATTAAATTAAAATTATATTTTTCTCATTCATTGCATCCATGTTTGCTCTAGAATTTATATTTTTAATAAATCTATCTGCGCTATTTCTAAATATATTCTTTATAACTAAACAAACATTACACCATAACTAAACAATCAATCTCTTTGATAAATCAAAAAAGTAATCATATTAAGTGAAGCAAAGGTGCATTAAAAACACCTTCTGTTTTTAAAAGTAATCTAGGATGAACGCGATTTTATGCTGATTTAAGAATTTAAAAATAATTTACAAATAAGCTAAATAAATATTAAAGAAAATCCTTTAAATTCAAGCTTATAAATTTTTTTGATGAAAATGATCAATTACAGTGCAGCGTATTAAAATAAACCCAATATTTAATTAACCATGATAATAAATTATTTTAGAAAATCTTAAAAACATACTCACGCTTAATACAAGCAGATCAAAATAATTTGCTATAATATGACGTTATTCACAAAAAGTGACATTTTTTGTCACTTTTTGGTAAACAGAACTAAATTTTCCTTTAATTAAATAAACATGTTAATTATAAATATACTCTTGTATTTAAATAATAAAAAACAAATCTAAAACAAATAACATTATATTGTGCTTATAAGATAAAAATAATGTGATATTTGTCTCTTTTTTTCATTGTTTTTATTTAGGAAAAATTTATAGTAGCCCTTATTGTTTAGCTCCTAAACACTTCCCCTTTATTAGGAAAGTACCAGTAAAGGGCAAATCAACGCAGTATTGAGAGAAATTCTATGAAAAATATTCAATTGGGTTTAGCGATCATTGGCTTAGGTTTAGCATCTTCAACAGTTTTTGCGGCTGCTGATGGTACAGTAACAGTTACAGGTAAAATCGTTGATCAAACCTGTACAGTTGGTGGTACTGCTGGTAACTACACTGTTGTTTTACCGACTGTAGGTAAATCAACTTTAGCGACAGCGGCGACAACAAATGGCGACACTAAATTTACGATTAATTTAACAGCATGCCCTGTAGGTAATGTGGGTGTCTATTATGACAACACCAATGCAAATATTAATACTGCAGGTCGTCTAAACAACACCGTAACCACTGGCGGTGCAACAAACGTAAATATTCAATTATTAAACTCTGCAAAAGCAGTGATTGACCTAACTAAAGATCGTACAGGTCAAAACATTGTGACTTCAAATGTTGCAACTGCAAACGGTTCTGCAAATCTTGATTTTTATGCGCGTTACTATGCAACAGGTGCAACAACTGCTGGTGATGTAAGCACGACTGCAACTTACTATGTTGTTTATCCATAATTAAACATTTGGATCTGTAAGTTTTTAAAAAGGTCTGGTTAATTTCTACATCTTAACCAGACTTGCCTCTCCCCAAGGGTCTTTCGATGAAAAAACCATTTTTTATTTCTAGTTTGTTAATGCTCAGTACTTTGATCACATCCGCGCATGCTGGTATTGTGATTACAGGTACCCGTGTAATTTACCCAAGTGATAAAGAATTTGTATCTGTGCAATTAACCAATGTAGGTGATCAAATTGCATTGGTACAGTCATGGGTGGACAGTAAAGACATTATTGCAGATCCAACCACAACCCAAGCCCCATTTATTGTTACCCCTCCGATAACGACGATTGAAGCAGAGAAAGGACAATCTTTACGTGTCATTTTCAATCAAAAACAAAAGCTTGCTACTGATCGAGAAACATTATTTTGGCTTAACGTGCTTGATATCCCTGCCAAGCCAACAGCTGAAGCAAATTATTTACAATTTGCGATACGTAATCGCTTAAAACTGTTTTACCGACCAACTGGCATCAAAATGGAACAGCAACAAGCGTTTCAAAAAGTTGAAGTACAGCGTGTAAACAGCCAACTACAAATCAATAATCCAACACCTTATTACTTAAATTTTGGAAAATCGAATCTGGTTTTAAAAAATGATACGCCAAGCGAAATTAAAAATCTAAGCTTTATAGAACCGTTTTCAAAACAACAAATTGATGTCGAAAATTTATCAGACGCTAAGTCCGTACAGCTTTATTTAATCAATGACTACGGCAGTTTATCGACAATAGAGAAACAGTTTTAATCTAAATTATTGGGAGAATTGTGCTTGAAACATTTCACACTTAGGTATAGTGTTTTGGCGCTAAGTCTATATCTATGCAATCAAAATGTTATAGCGCAAGCACCACAATTCGATAATAGTTTTTTATACGGCCAAAATTCTAAAACAATTGATCTTGAAAAGTTTGTTTCAAGCGATAAAGTCGCGCCAAATGATTACATCCTCGATATTTACCTAAATGATCGTTATATCACCCGCTCTATTGTGCATATTTCAGATGATCCTGAATCACCTGAAAAGCAACGTTATTGTATTCCACGCAGTACTGTTAAGCAGCTTGATTTCAATCATAAACTTATCGATTTAGATAAAGTCATTGGTGACTGTATCGATACACGCTTAATGAATCATGTCGTGTTCTGGAAGCTGAATATAGCGGAACAACGAGTGGATGTTTCAAGCCCTCAATCGATGTTAAATGAACGACCATTTGGTTATATAGATCCATCACTTTGGGAAACTGGTGGAAATAGCGCTTTTCTCAAATATTACTACAATTACTATAATTCAGATTATGGTCAGGACAACAAACAAGATTCTAGCTTTCTGAATATTAATTCTGGTATCAATATTGATGATTGGCAATTCCGTCATTCTGGTAGTACTAGTATGGGAGACAGCAATCATTCAGGCCAATATACCAGCTATGAAAACAAGCTTATGCGAGTACTGCCTAGTTTAAAAACTCAGCTTACTCTTGGCGATTTCTATACCAATACCAAAACCATCAATAGTAATTCGAGTATTGCCATTCGTGGGGTACAACTTGCCAGCGATGACAGAATGCTTCCGGTTTCATTGCAAAGTTACGCACCCACAATTTCAGGTTATGCAAAAAGTAATGCTTTAATACGAGTTCGCCAAAATCAACAAATTATTATGGAACGCACTGTTCCTGCCGGCGCATTTAATATTACAGATCTCCAAACACCTGGGACGGGTGGTACATTAAATGTAGATATTATTGAAGCAAATGGTGAAGTCCGCAGTTTTGATTTGCCTTATAATAATTTTATTCAATCTATCCGCGCAAAGCAGTATCGTTATCAAATTGCAGCAGGTACTTTTCGTCAAAATAGCAAATCCTATGATGAGAAGTTAATCAATGCATCTTTTGATTATGGATTAAATGATTTTATCTCAGTGAGCAGTTCAGCACTGGTCAGTGATCATTATCAATCCTATATTCTAGGAACCGCGTTAAATACCAAACTCGGTGGTATCGCTTTAGAAAGTAATTATGTTAAAGCCAATATTAACCAATCCAACCAAAATTTAGACAGTTCTTTGCTTACGCTGCGCTATAATCTGGCACTAAACGGTGCAAAAACAAATTTCAGTTTAAACAGTACTGTTTATGGCAATGATCAATATTATTCCTTTGATGAAGCCATGCAGAATCGTTATATCCAAAACAACAGCTCTGCATTGGTGCTTAATGGTCGTCCCAAGTCATCAAATTATATTCAACTGAGCCAAAACCTAGGGCATCAGTTTGGTGCTGTTTCAGCCAGTTTTTCACAGTATAAATTCTGGCATCAAGTCAATACACAAAAATTCTATCAAATTAGCTATAGCAATAGTTATAAAGGCATCAGTTACTATGTGGGTATGCAACATACTCAAAATGATCAATATAAATTAGATAAAGATACCCAATACTTTGTAAATGTGAATATTCCCCTGTCGTTTAAAAAGAAAAATAGTAATTTACGCCTAAGTAGTGAAGTCTATCCAGATAATAATGCGCTCAATACCAATCAAGTCGGCATATTTGGAAATTTAGGTGAAAATCAACAGTTCGGCTATAACTTCAATTATTCAAATAGTAAAGATAAAGATCTCTTCAGCAGTTCTTTGAGTTATCGAACCAATCCAGTTTATTTAGCATCGACTTATACAACCGACTTTGACCAACAACGTCAATACTCTTTACAAGCACAAGGTGCTATCGTTGCACATCAACACGGCATCACTTTAGCCAATGATTTAAATGATACTTTTGCAATTATTCATGCCAAAGGTTTAGAGGGAACCAGCCTCTCCAATGGAAATAATATTAAAATTGATCGCTGGGGTAATGCGATTATTCCCTATCTAAATCCTTACCAATACAATAGTATCAACTTAAACCCAAATACAATTCCATTAAATACCGATGTTGATGCAACCCAATTACAAGTTGTACCCAAATCAAACGCAAGTATTTTAGTGGATTTTAAAGCGTTAAAAACCACAAAAGCCTTAATTGAACTAAAACACGCAGATCAGGTACTCATTCCAATGGGTGCTCAAGTGAAAGATGCTTTGGGTAATACAGTCACCACAGTAGGACAAGGTCAGCAAATTTTTATGCAAAATATAAATCCTGGACGCTATAGCGTCTACTGGACTAATGCTGATTCTTGTCAATTCGATATTTCAAAAGAAATATTGGAACAAAGTAAAAATCAAATCCCTTTTGCAAGCTTTAGCTTAAACTGCAAATAAGCACGGAGTAATTTTATGCTGAAATATAAATTGTTATTTATGTTATCTACACTCCCTGCAAGTTTCGCAGTATTTGCAGATTGTAGTGTAGGTAGCAATTTCACCAGTGGCTATAGCATGCCGACGATGAATGCCAACACCATGAATATCAATAAGTATGAAGGGACGTCGGTACAATCCAATGTGTATTCACGCGAAGTTGCTTCAGCCAATTTTGATATTTTCCGAGTCTATAGTGGATGTACTGTTGGCACAAATAGAACCATTTTTGGGAATGTTTTTGCCACCAATGTGACGACCTATGATGCCAATATTTCGCGTTTAAATGCTTACCCAGCTTTAGGGATTAAAGTTGAAATGGGCGATGCACCGGCGAGTGGTACATTAAAAACACTAAATACCACTGAGTTAGCAATTTATAGTTATAGTGGTGATACGCATGGTGTAAAAATGAGGGTGACATTATATGTTTTACCTAGAACATCAACAATGACCTCATACCCCACAACGATCAATGTTTCGAATCTACGAATAGCAACCATCAGTTTAAGACGTGTTAGTGATAATGTTCTTATTCCTGCAAATACACAAATTCCAGTATATTTAAATGCAACAGTCAATATCTCTGAATCCACATGCTCACTGAGTCAAAGTAGCTACACCATTGCACTGCCTGATGTTAGTGTACGAAACTTGGGTTTAGTCGGAAATGAGACTGCATTAAGTTCAAGTAATACAGCAACCCTCAGTATTAATTGTGCAAATTTAAACGATGGCGCAGGTCGTGAAATAAAGGCTTATACCACGGATGCCTTAAATCAATCCAATGCAACAAATATATTAGAAAATCAAGTCGGTGCTGGATATGCGACAGGCGTAGGTATTCGTTTACGTGATAAAAATAACGCGATAATTAGCCTAGATCCAAACCAATCAAAGACGACTAACAAATGGACCTTTGGCAATTTAAGCACTTCGCAGCTGATTCAACATGTGATTAAAGCCAATTATGTAAGAACAGCAAATACGGTGACACCTGGTCTGGTCAGATCTCAAGCTTATTTGAATATCGTATATGATTAAAAAATAGCGAACTTATATTCTTTTATTTGTTTGATGATATTTAGTAAACTTTTTGATATCGAATAATCGACACAGTCAAAAAATCAGTACCAACAAAAAAGCGCTTTACGGTTATGGTAAAGCGCTTTTTTATCATAATGATTAAAGCGTATTGATATTCTTATTTTCTGGTTGAATATCTAATACCGTCTTTTCATGACGAGCACTTGCGGCAGCTTCAGCAGCGGCCAATTGTGCTGTCTGTATTTGTTCTTTTCGGAGATGATCAATATCTTTACGAAGACGCTTAACTTCCCATGCGTTTTGGAATACACGGAAAACCTGTACACCAAGCAACAATCCAAGAACAATCCCGAGTACCAAAGTTAATAATAGCAATAAGCCTAAACGCATTGCTGGTACTTGAGTAAACAATAAATCTACAGGTAGTTCAGCTGGATTCTGCAAGACTAATGCTAAAGCATAACCAAAGACTACCAGTAGTAATGCAACTAAGAAATAGCGCATACTCACCTCATTCGAATTTTATTAATTAGCAGATTCGTTTACTGCATCACGGAGTGCTTTACCAGGTTTAAAGTGAGGTACAGCTTTTGCTGCAACTTCTACTGATTTACCTGTTTTAGGGTTACGACCCACACGTGGCTCACGGTGATGTAAAGCGAAACTACCAAACCCACGAATTTCAATACGGTCATCTGAAGATAACGATGCAATCATTTGATCGATCATAATCTTAACTGCTTCTTCGACTAATGGCTCTGCTAAATGCGGATTTTTAAGAGCAATTCTTTCTATTAAGTCAGACTTATTAAGTGCTTCAGTTGTCATTTAAGACCTCATTAATTTTAATGCTAATTGATATACACCAGATAATATCCTTTTTAAATACAAAAAGGTAGCGCAGTAATCATATACTACGCTACCTTTTACACTAATTGAATAAAAAATATTAATTAATTACATTAAATAATACTTCTTAACAATCACTTAGTGGTTCATCTGTGCTTTGATCAAATCACCAATCGTCTTAGGACCATTGTCTTGACCAGTAGGCGCAGTTGTAGTTTTCAAGTTTGCTACAGCTTCTTTCTCTTCAGCTTCGTCTTTCGCTTTAATCGACAAGTTGATAGAACGTGATTTACGATCTACATTGATGATTTTAGCTTCAACTTCTTGACCAACTTCTAAGAATTTAGTTGCATCTTCAACGCGATCGCGGTTGATTTCAGATGCTTTCAAAGAAGCTTCAACTTCGTCAGCTAACTTAATTGTTGCGCCTTTAGCGTCAACAGCAGTTACTGTACCTTTAACCAACGCACCGCGTTCGTTAGCAGCTAAGAAGTCATTGAACGGATCGCTGTTCATTTGCTTGATACCAAGACTGATACGGTTGCCTTCAGCATCTACAGACAAGATAACTGCTTCAACTGTATCACCTTTCTTGTAACGACGAATAGCGTCTTCGCCTTGTTCGTTCCAAGAAATATCAGACAAGTGAACTAGACCATCGATACCGCCAGGTAAACCGATGAAGATACCGAAGTCAGTGATAGACTTGATCGTACCAGAAACTTTTTCACCTTTGTCGTGTGACTTAGAGAACTCTTCCCATGGGTTCGCACGAGTTTGCTTGATACCCAATGAAATACGACGACGCTCTTCATCAACTTCAAGAACCATAACATCAACTTCATCACCAATCTGAACAACTTTAGATGGGTGGATGTTTTTGTTTGTGTGATCCATTTCTGAAACGTGTACTAAGCCTTCAACGCCTTCAGCGATTTCAGCAAAACAACCGTAGTCAGTTAAGTTTGTAACACGTGCTTTAACGATAGAACCTTTAGGATAACGGTTCATGATCGCTAACCATGGATCTTCGCCTAATTGCTTAAGACCTAAAGATACACGATTACGTTCTTTGTCAAACTTAAGTACTTTAACAGTAACTTCTTGACCCACTTCAACAACTTCTGAAGGGTGTTTGATGCGTTTCCAAGCCATATCTGTGATATGTAGAAGACCATCAATACCGCCAAGGTCAACGAATGCACCGTAATCAGTAAGATTTTTGATCGTACCAGTAACTGTTTGGCCTTCTTCCAATTGAGAAAGAAGCGCTTCACGGTCAGCTGAAGATTCAGCTTCCATTACAGCACGACGAGATACAACAACGTTGTTACGTTTAGCATCAAGTTTGATTACTTTGAATTCTAACTCTTTGCCTTCAAGGTGAGTTGTATCACGAATAGGGCGAGTATCTACCAATGAACCTGGTAAGAATGCACGAACTGGACCGATGTCAACAGTGAAACCGCCTTTAACCTTACCAGAAATAACACCAGTAACGATTTCGCCGTCTTCAAAGATTTTTTCAAGTTTAGTCCAAGTTTCAGCACGTTTCGCTTTTTCACGTGATAAAACTGTTTGACCCATACCGTTGTCAAGCGCTTCAACAACAACATCAACTTCATCGCCAACTTGAACTTCAAGTTCGCGTTGTTCGTTTAAGAATTCTGAACGTGCAACAACACCTTCAGATTTAAGGCCAGTGTCAACAGTAACCCAGTCAGAGTCGATGCTAACAACGATACCTTTAATAACGGCACCTTTGTCGATATTGAGAGTTGATTCGCTTTCTTCAAAGAGGGCTGCAAAAGATTCGGTCATGATATACCTAGTAAAGTCAACGGTCTTGGATCAGACAAGGCCGGTTTAGTTAAGCCATCCACATAGTCCGTATAAACTGATCAAGCTATGCTTTGGCTAATATTTGGTTAAATATTCTTTATTTAGCTAAATGTAACTCGACATAATCAGTCATCAGTTTAAACACTTCATCGATGTTCATTTCTGAGCTATCAATGATATAAGCGTCTTCTGCTGGCTTGAGTGGAGCGACTGTGCGTTCCATATCTCTTTTATCTCGAGCTTGTATATTTGCTAAAATGTCGCTTATTTTAACATCCAGCCCCATTCCCTGCAACTGTTTTACACGACGCTCTGCACGGGACTCAGCTGAGGCAGTGAGATAAATCTTCGCTTGTGCTTGTGGAAAAATAGAAGTACCCATATCACGCCCATCGGCAACCAAGCCAGGCAACTGGGCAAAAGCATGTTGTCGATCTACCAATGCCGCTCTAAGCGCAGGAATTGCTGCGACTTTTGAAGCAAATTCACCAACGCGTTCAGTACGAATCGTTTGTGAGACATCTTCACCATCCAACAAAATCATGATTCCGTTGTCAGCACTCTTAAATACGATATCTAAATTTGTTGCAATCGTCACACTTTGTTGCAATACAGATTCAGTGTCTAATGCGTCCAACAATTCTTTTTGATGCAATGACAATCCAAGCAAACGATACAGCGCACCAGAGTCTAATAAATGGAATTGATAGTGATGCGCAAGTTTTGCTGCAAGTGTTCCTTTACCAGAACCACTTGGCCCATCGATTGTGATAATTTGAATTGTCATTGAATTTCCAATTAAGCTACAGACTTAGCAAGTTTCTTAAATCCAAGTGTAATCGCAAGTTTAAGCTGTGCAAGTATTAATTTACTCACAAATGGTGCACGTGCTTGTAATTCGATCGTATAGTCAACACGGGTTTTGTTTGTAGCAAGCGCTGTAAACTCAATAATTCCAATATGATGTTTAATCAATGGATTGTTAATTAACTTATATTCAATACGTTTATTGACATCCAGATGCGTAATTTGCTCTTGAATCGGCTTGATCGGACCAAATCCCATACGACGGATAGAACCTAATCCATCTGGGCGTTCAGGATCAGCAGCATCTTTTACCCGTACAACTTGAATGGGAGCAAAAGCCACATTATAGGTTGAATGTTTTGATAGCAAGTCAAAGACCTGATCGATTGGTGCATTAAACTCTTGTTTTACTTGAATAGAATTCATTGTTATACCCTTTTAAACTTTAACTATATTTTTAAACCCTTATTTTGACAATTTTCATTGTCACCAAAATCTTGTGTATTTTAGATCATTTTAATGAGTCATTTAAGGTCTTTTGTTGTAACTTTAATTGTTTTTTTTGCTCACGGCGCATTTTAAAAAAATCAGACAGTTGGCTTGAGCACTGCGTTTGTAAACAACCACCTTCAAACTGAAATATATGATTGTAATAGCCAATCTCTAGCAGTTGACGACTACTGATGAGTGAACCCGCTTTAGGTTCAGTCGCGCCAAAAACCACACGTTTGATTCTTGCATGGATTAATGCGCCGACACACATGGTGCAAGGTTCAAGTGTGACATATAACGTGGCGTCTTCTGGTAGGCGATAATTTTCAATCTTTTGACACGCATTGCGCAGTGCCTGAATTTCCGCATGGGCTGTTGGATCATGCTGAGCAATCGGTTGATTATAACCTTCACCGATGACTTGCCCCTGACTTACAATCACAGCTCCTACTGGAATTTCACCGATAGATGCAGCAAATGCAGCTTGCTCTAAAGCCAGCTGCATCCATTGTTTATCTATGTAGTGTTGAGTTTCTTCAGTCATACGACCTTAAATAATACCGTACTGACTTAGCAGCGTATTCCAACTGTCAATTGTTGTTACAGGTGGGTTTTTCGCAAGGATTCCACGCAATGTTCGCGACTCAACCTGTTCCCACTCTGGTGATAAATCTTTATCCACCAAACGTGCGCGTACACCTTCAACAAAATCAGGATGACGAATTTTCCAATCAGAAATTTGTTTTTCTAATTCAAAAACCTCAGACCACGGATGAACTTGACGTCCCCACTGCCATAACAACCAGGTAATCGCAGCAGTACTTGGTGAACCTTTTTGTAGATTCTCGCTGGCTTGACGCAACCAATCACTACGCGCATCACTTAGACCAATAATCGCTTCATAATCATGTTCAAAGTTTACACCACGACAAACACTATGAATCACATCCAAAGAGTTTTGCAACGGTCCAGGTGAAACTGGACGATGTAAACTATTTAAGGTGTCATCTAAAGCACGGAAATCACCAGCAGGATAATGATCCCAATCGATATCAATCAGTTTCTGTAAAACCACATCACGTTGTGCATCACAAATATGGGTTGCCCAACCAATCCCATAACCACCCGCTGCAGTCATGATCGATCCAGTTAAACCCGTAAATAAACCAATCGGACCACGATCTGCCAAGAAACGTGTAGCACCCACATCTGGATATAGACCGATATTCACTTCAGGCATAGCAAGACGCGAATACGGTGTAACTAAACGGAAAGGCGCTGCCATGAATAAGCCTAAGCCACCACCCATAACATAACCTTCACCCCAAACCACTACAGGTTTAGCATAATTATGCAACAGTAAATCTAAAGCATATTCCGTTTCAAAAAACTTATTGGCTGTTTCAACTTCATTGTTGATCACCAATTGACGCAGTTTACGAACGTCACCGCCTGCACAAAAAGCTTTAGGCGTGGTTGAATCTAACCAAATTGCCTTAACTGAGTCATCATGATGAAAATCCTCAAACAGCTTCAATAATGCCGCAACGATAGATTCATCAAGTGCATGAAGCGACTTAGGACGATTTAAGCGAATAATTCGCCATCCCTTTTTCGCTTCTTCGATAATCAGATCTGGGTGATAATTATTTATTTCGGGAGAGTTTGTCATGCGTCCAGCTGCCAGTCGATTGGCTCAATGCCATATTGTTTCAGATAATTATTTGTTTTTGAAAAAACCTTACAACCAAAAAAGCCACCACGATTTGCTGCCAATGGAGATGGGTGCGCAGCTTTTAATACCAGATGCTTCGTTTGGTCTATACGTTGTCCTTTTTTCTGAGCATATGCGCCCCAAAGTATAAATACAATGTGCTCTCTATGCTCATTCAACACATCAATCACATGATCTGTAAAATTTTCCCAACCGCGTTTTTGATGTGATGTCGGTTGCCCAGCTTCCACTGTCAACACACTATTTAAAAGCAATACACCTTGTTGAGCCCATTTGGTGAGATCACCATGTCGGGATACAGGTACAGCTAAATCTGTATTTAATTCATGAAAGATATTACGTAAAGACGGAGGCAATGCAACGCCTTTTTGTACAGAAAAACTCAACCCATGCGCTTGATCAGGACCGTGATAAGGATCTTGTCCTAAAATCACCACCTTTACATGATTCAATGGCGTTGTGTCTAATGCATTGAAAATAAGTGAGCTCGGTGGGTAAATGGTTTTATTTGCATTTTTTTCAGCAACTAAAAAAGAACGCAAATCATCCATTTGCTGACTCAAAAGAAACTCAGCTAAACCTTCTTTCCAACTTTGATCTAACCGAACTTGATTTAATTTTGTTTGTTCGAGTTCAGATAATTGCATCAACTTTCATCCTAAATTTCATTTTCCTAAAAATTTATTTGTCCTAAAGATGGATTTCACTCAAAAATCATCATTTAAATTTTAACCTGTAAATCCACTTCAGGGTTTTGAAACGGAATACCCTGTTTCAATTTTTCATACATTTCTGGGTCAGACCATTCAGATGTGACCTGCTCAGAAAAAATAATTTTATCCAGACTCAACAGTCCCATCTGAGCATTTTCAATATCTTCTTGAAAACTTTGCGCATAACCTGTATCGGTTTCATGCACAATCACAGAATAGACTTCAACATCCCCTTCCCCATTTTGGGTAATGGTTGATTTTAAAATCTGTTGCGCGAGAAAAAAGAATATCCGTGAAAACTGTTCAGCCGATGGAGAAACTGGCAAAGCCACCCAACGAGCACTAAAAGTTTTACACGCCTGAATATATTCAGGGTTATCTTCTTGCCAAAAACAGATCGCATGGTCAAAACTGTCGAAAATTTCTTTGATTACACCTTTAAGCAAGCCAAAGTCATATACCATTTGACCATGATCAAGTTTTGAAGCTTTAAGTAGTAATTCAACTTTATAGCTGTGCCCGTGTATAGACCGTTTGCAACGATCTGACGTGCAATTCCGCACAATATGTGCATTTTCAAACTTAAATAACTTACGAATTAACATGAGCCAAATTTTATAAACAAATCGGTAAAGAATCTCGATTATAAAGCAAAACTCGAACCCTGAGCATTAATTTTCACGTTGATTGCAATTAGCCAAAAGGATGATCTGCTTTTTTAGGCCTATTTAGCTTATCGAATCATGTTTACTCAATCAACCAACCTTTTAACTACCTTTTAACTATCTTTTATAGTTATTTAAAATCATATAGTTAAAAAAAAATTCACTAAAATTTTCAAAATGGTGCAAGGCTACGCGAATAAACATAAACTTGTGATTTATCATTACGCATAAAGCGTGTAGTAAATTGACGCTTGCGATTGCTTAAAGATACTTCGATCTTAGCTTTAAAATAACTGGATGTTACTCCAAAAATCTTGTCTGCCTCGGTTTTGCTTGCAGCTTCCAAGCTGTCAAATGGTGCGATTTTCATTAGCTCGCCCACATTGGCAAAATGCTCAAGTTTTTCTTGTCGCGCTTTTAAAGCTGTTTGTACGCTATTTACGTCTAGTTTTTCATCCATGGCTGCTAAAACCATTGCAGGTGCGGTATTGACATTAATTTTTGTTGCAATATCTGGCAGTGCCGATATATAAGGTGCAATTAAATCATACTTTTTTTCTTCAAAACCGCGTACTTGTTTAAGTTCTTCAACACTGGAAAATTTTCGATTTGCAGCCAAATATGGTTTAGGCAAACCTTGGTAATAACTTGTTTCAGCGCCGTATGAACCTATGGTTTCATTGTCTGGATCTTGCCAATCAATCACGGCTTGAACAGCATCAGCTGGTAAACCGACACGAACCAAAAGCTTAGAAAAATATTTCTGTGCCGCTTCGTTGGGCTTACCTTCATTGGTTAATAAACTGTTTAAATTGAATTTACCGGACTCATCTTCCAACACACCTGTGACATATCCATCTTCAACCGGAAATGCTGGCATCGGTTTTGCCCAAGTTTCCTGTAAGTAATCTGCCTCTTTGCTGTTTTCGCTGTCTTGTACCAATATCTCAGAATAAAATGCTTCCGCACTCTTTGCATAAAAAAGTGCTTGGCTTTGCCGTTTTAAAAACCCTGTACTTTCATTGGTGTAATTTTGACGTTTAGCAATCGTCGCAGCAATGATGGTTGCCAAAGCGACCATCACTAAAATCGTAATTAATGCGATACCCTTTTGCTGCTTTAATTGCATGAATGATTTACCTAAATTTATTGATCCGCATCGACCACAATACTGATTTAATTAGCTGTGCCGTTATTGATCAGATAGTCAGAATTGAGCAAACTAAAAATCCATTCATATTCTATATCACGAATCGTGACTTTAATTTTAATCCCACGCGGCAATTGCCCATCATTTTTAATCATATCGTTTGGCCAACGATCTAATTCTGTTGGATTTAAAACATCAATACGATATTGATCCACATCTGCCAACAACACACTCGACAAGGGCTGTTCTGAATTATTTCGATTTAAATTTGAATATTTTAACCGATAAAGTTTTTTCTCTTGCGCATTGTAAACATATTCAATTCGTTCATAGGGTGACAACCCCTGTTTAAGCGGGTCGGTTACACCTGTTTTACTGAAAGAAAGTTTTTGATTATCTAAACCTAAAGCAGGTTCAATTTCCTCACCACTTCTTGCAGAAATAGGAACAATCTGTAAGGTATCACGCTGAATCTGTTGATAGGCACCTTGTAATTGGCCTAAATTTTCCTCATGTATGACATTACGATCTTTAACTTTAATCAGGTAGTCAAATATTTTCCAGCCCAATGCTGACAAAACAGCAAAGATTGCTATGGCCACCAAAAGTTCAATTAAGGTAAAGCCTGTGCTTTTCTGTGCATACACAGTTTGATTTTTTTTATGCTTGATTAGATTCATCATTATTTTTCTTTGATCGGATAATTAAAGAACACCATATTGGTAATCCCTGCTTCTACTTTACCCGTATCAGGATTAAAAAGGCTCACTTGCACATCTATTTTTTGTACATTTGGGCTCAGTGTAGATTCTGCTTTTTTATCTACCTGCCAAGTTTCACCTTGTGTGGTGACTTGTTTGGATGACGTTCCTGACAGCCATTCACGATTAATCATCATCATTGAGATTTCATTCTGTGCAACAAACTGAGCCTTGGTTCGTAAAATCGCATTGGCGGTCGACTGCGTATATTGCATCGCGACTTTGGTCAAAGCCATTGCTGCGACTGCAAAAATCGCCAAAGCCACAACCACCTCAATTAAAGTAAAGCCTTTATTTTTCTTCATCTACTTTACCCAAATAATCAACTCGAATTACCCCACCCACTGGCTTTTGCTGATAATACATTTGAATTGTGACAGGTTTGACTTCACCATTTCCAAACCAAATCAATTTAGGTGCATTATTTCCCAAGAGTTCTGAGTTATTTGCATTTTGGAATTGATGATCTTCCGTTTCAATAGAAAATGAAACGTATTCTGGCAACGCTCTTTTAGGAAAGTCCGTCACTTCTTTCCATGGTTTATTGTCAACCACTCGAATACGTTGCTCAGCGTCTTCTTTGACTGGAATATACTCAATAACACCATACTGTGCAGCTGCAACATCCGTAGCATTGTGTAAATCAAGTGCATAAATACGCGCTTGATCATTGGCTTCACGATTAATCTGCTTTAAATCGAGCAATAACATCTCACGTGCTTGCATAGCTTTACGCTGATCTACGCCATCAATATTTAAAATGATCAATGAGGCAATAATACTGATGATGACGATCACCACCATCACCTCAATTAAGGTAAAACCTCGTATTTTTTGAGATGATCGTAGATTTTTCATTGCAGCTAAGCCACCTGTTCTGAGGCTTGTGGATGTTTTGGCACAGCCAATGCCTGATCAATCAATGCGACACGTAAGGTATCTCGACAACCTAAATAACGCTGATAGAAGCTGGAATTCAGTATCGCTGCTCCACCATGCGTAATTGACCAAATCGAAGCCAAATAATCACGTACCGACATCAAACTTTGAATCGATTCTAGATAGCTCTCTGTCATGCGAATAATGATACGTAACCGTTGTTTACGCACTTGATAGAGTTCGCTAAATAAATGATGGATGCCTTGTCCAGTGGTGGATAATCGCTCTTCGATCTGATGGAATAACACTGCACGTTCAGGATGATGTAAATGGTGCAACATAAAAAAAGCCAAATGCTCAGGAAATGCTTTTTCAGTATCACGTACCATTTCAAGTAACATACGTTCATTACGAATGATGAGCAGTATATACAACTCATCTTTACTCTGAAAATGCTTATAAAGTGTTCCCTTGGCTAGATCTAGTTCTGCAGCAAGGGCATCCAATGTCATCCCTGCTTCACCGTTTTCTAAAAGCAGTTGTTCAGCAACCTGAAAAATTAATGCTTCTCTTGCTCTAAACTGAGCCTGTCGATCCATCTTCACCCGATAAACTCTCTTGTTAATTCTATCCGTTAATAAATTGACGCACTTCTATTGATTGCTTTTTAAATCAGTGCTTTTCAATCACTTTTGTTGAAGCAGATTTTCAAAATTTTGTGTGGTAATGAAAGCGATCTCTTCAAGCGTTTTATCATATACATCACTTAGCGCTTTGGCTACATAAGGAACGTATTTTGGTTCATTCGGTTTTCCTCGATAAGGCATCGG
This sequence comes from Acinetobacter sp. GW821-FHT01E09, assembly GCF_059422385.1. Lineage (NCBI taxonomy): Bacteria > Pseudomonadati > Pseudomonadota > Gammaproteobacteria > Moraxellales > Moraxellaceae > Acinetobacter > Acinetobacter sp. GW821-FHT01E09. The sequence goes on along the minus strand of NZ_JBWKWU010000001.1, from coordinate 2,099,663 downwards.
TGCCAAATAAGGACTATCCGTTTCAATCAACAAGCGATCTAAAGGCACTTGCTTTGCAACATCTCTTAAATCTTGCGCGTTTTTAAATGAAACAATTCCAGAGAAGGAAATATAATAACCACAATCTAAAACGGCTTTTGCCGTTTCCCAATCCTCTGTAAAGCAATGCAAAATACCATGTGTTGATTTTTCAGCCCGAATAATATCTACGGTTTCATGTTTTGCTGAACGGGTATGCACAACTACAGGCTTTTTAAGCTGTTGCGATGCGTGAATATGTCGTGCAAAACAGGCTTTTTGTTCAGCAATAAATTCTGTGCTATGAAAATAATCCAAGCCTGTTTCACCCAATGCCCAAACTTTTTCAGCTTGCGCCAGTTCAACCAGTTTTTCAACGCTTGCACGTTGCATCACTGCAGGATCTTCGCATGGATGTACACCAACACTATAACCCACATCTGAATGTCTTGCGGCAATTTCTGCAAGTGCGATATGGTCATCCAAATCTACAGAAATCCCCATAAACTTGGACACACCAGCATCTCTTGCTTGTTGTAATGCGGCATCGAGATCCCCTGCATAAGGTTCAAGATTTAACATGGTTAAATGGCAATGCGTATCAACAAACACAGAAATTCCTAAATATTGAAAATTGGCTTACATTGTAAAGCTAGGACGGTCTAAAGACATACTCCCAGCGAGTAGTTTTTCTGCTTCCATTTTGTAATAGATGCCTTTTTCGCCAGTGAGTTGAATTGCAAAACCTTGTGGCTTAATTCCATTTTGCTTTTGCGAAATCCAAATCACTTTCCCTGTTAAAGGAACTTTCTGTGATTGATCTGGCAAACCTGCCAATACAAACACTTCATCGCCCATTTTTACAGGATTCTTTGATGGTACAAATAAGCCACCGCCTAAAATATAAGGCATATAACTGGCTTGTAAAGTTGCACGATCATTGATGTTGACTTGAATCAAACCGCCCATACGTGGTTGCATGATTATTCCCCCTGAATATTCAAATTTTATGTCACATTCATTAACTGAATAGACAATTGATCAATAATTAGATTTGTTTGTACATTTTGATCAACTTTTAGCTTCGATTGTTGTAAATCTTCATAAATAGCGAACAAGCTTTGCAATTGATACTGCGCGGCAAGCTCATCCAATTGCAAATCTGAATTCTTTACAACTTGATTCAGCTTGACACAAATTATATCTGACAACAAGTATTCAAACATTTGTAAAAAATCATAAAAACTCAGTTCTTTATTCCATTTTGAAGCAAACTGTAAAGGCATGCTTTTTTGACTGACCAGTTTTTGCCAATCTTGTAAAAATTCGCCACGTCGATTTAACCAATCCAGCTCAGCAAGTGCCAATGCTTGTAATGGCATATTATTGGATAAGTTCATCAACAAGTTGATTTTAGAATGCATTTCAATCGGTAAATGCTGTTGCAAATATTGTTCTGAAAGTGTGGGGCTAATACGATCCATAGCAAAGTGCTGTAATCGACTACGAATCGTTGCTGGCAGCTTTAGATAATGTTCTGCAAGTAAGATAATCTGTACCCGATCACCTGGCTCTTCTAGTGTTTTTAATAATGCATTTGCAGAAGCAATGTTTAAAGCTTCTGCAGGTTCAATGACTATAACGCGCCAACCATCTACTGTCTGCTGCACAAATGGTAGTAAATCACGGATCTTCTCGATCTTAATTTTTGCGTTTTGCTTCTTATTCTCTTCATCGGTCGTGATATTAACATAGTTAGGATGAGTATCCGATTTGAGCCACTGGCAACTTGCACACTCGCCACAAGCACCTTGAGGTGTTTTATTTAAACACAAAACCCATGACAAAAAATGTTGGGTAAATGCATGTTTACCACAACCTTTTTTACCATAGAACAATAATCCATGCCCTAATTTTGGAAAGCGACCTGTTAAGGTTTCCCATGTTTGTTGCTGCCAAGGATAAACCTGAGAATTAGAAGCATCCATGAATCAAAAACCTAAATACAAGTGAGGTAAAACAAGTGACGCAAATATAAATAATGCAAAGTCAAACTATTCAAAAACCGCTACATCTAAGGCGTTTAAGCGATCCAAATCTGCTTGAGTATCGACACCAGGTGGTAAATTTACTTGTGCGATATCAATCGCAATACGATGTCCATTTTCTAAAACACGTAATTGCTCTAAACTTTCCAACTGTTCTAAAACACCCACATCCCAAGTGACATATTCTTGTAAAAGCTTGACACGGTAAGCATATAAGCCCAAATGGCGATAAGCATGCTGATGTAGCTTTTGCTCAACCTGTTTAACACCCTCTCGATCGTAAGGAATTTGTGCACGACTGAAATAAAGCGCTTCGTTGAACTTAGACATCACCACTTTCACAATGCTGTCACGCTGAAACTCGTCAAGCTGATGTATAGGCTCACATAAGGTCGACATTGAACAATCCGCTTTCTGTGCCAGCAACTCAGCTACTTGAATCACCAATTGTGCAGGCAATAAAGGCTCATCCCCCTGTACATTGACAATAATATCCTCGGCATCCCAACCTTTGATCCGAGCAACTTCACTTAAACGGTCTGTGCCCGAAGGATGATTCGGATCAGTCATCACAACATCCACACCTTCTGCTCGACAAAGCGCTGCAATACGTGGGTCATCTGTCGCCACACAAAGATCATCAAATCCCTGTACTTTTTTTGCTTGATCGACCACACGTAAAATCATGGCTCGTCCATGAATTTCTAAAAGCGGTTTACCGGGAAGACGTGAACTCGCAAAACGCGCAGGAATAACAATATGTTTCATCAAATTAACCTTGTATTAGATCAATACCAAGTTGAGTAAGTTGTTGGTTGAGTAATAGATAACATTCATCAGACAAGACAGCTCCCACTGGAACCACCCAAATCTCACGACTAAATGTAGAATGATTTTTCAATAACGGTAAAAGCTTTACCGCATCTTTTTCAGTGGTAATAATCGGATTGTTATCTTCAAACTGCAAATCATCAATTTCATAATCATAATGGTCTGGAAATTCATGACATTGAAATTGAGTTACACCGATACTTTCCAAGGTGTTATAAAAGCGTTGCGGAAAACCAATTCCAACGACTGCATAATAATCAAGTGCAGGATCAAACTGTTCAGATTGGTCAAAACTTGGATTTAATAGATAAGGTTCAGTCACTTCTAAATGCATATTGAGAGCTGAATGCGGCTGATGCGCATGCTCAATCACGGTACCGTATTTTAAACGGCTCACAGGCTCGCGTAAATAACCTTCAGGAAGTAGCTTCTGATTGCCCAAACCTCGGTTATTATCCAGTACAATCCATTCGATTTGACGCGCCAAAGCCCAATGCTGTAAACCATCATCACTGATGATTAAATCAAGTTCATAATGTTGCAGTAGTAACTCAATATTGGCTTGGCGATTACCACCCACCACCATGGGAACCTCAGTAGACTGAACAATTAAACAGGGTTCATCGCCCACTTGATCAGGCACAGAATCTAAAGTAACCAGTGCAGGGAAAGGCCCTTGCCCCCCATAACCACGACTAATCACGCCAACGCGAACATGGTGATGTTGCAAATATTTCACCAACTGGATCAATAACGGTGTCTTTCCACTCCCGCCCACAGTAATATTTCCAATAATCATCACTGGGACAGGTGCTTGATAGGTTTTTTTTATACCTTTTTGATACAGTTGCTTATTTACTGTAAAACCGAACTGATATAACCATGACAATGGCCGCAATGCAATCAACCACTTGGACTGTTTATTCCAAGCATCTTGAATGATTTGCGCAATAGACATGTTCGATTATTCCTCAAAGTTACGTTCATACAATTGATAGTAAGCGCCATGCTTCGCCAATAACTCAGTATGAGTACCTTGCTCTATGATACGCCCTTTATCCATAACCACAATCTTATCCGCTTTTTCGATCGTAGATAGACGGTGAGCAATCACTATCGTGGTTCGATTTTGATCAAGCATCGCTTCATCAAATGCTTTTTGAATAAAGTGTTCAGACTCATTATCCAAAGCACTGGTGGCTTCATCAAGGATAAGAATTGGTGCATTTTTAAGGATTGCACGTGCAATGGCGATACGTTGACGTTGACCACCTGAAAGACTTAAGCCCTGCGCACCCAAAGGCGTGTCATAACCTTTTGGTAACTCCATAATAAAGTCATGTGCATAAGCTGCTTTAGCAGCGGCAATAATGGCTTCCTCAGATGCTTTTTCTAATTGGCCGTATGCAATATTTTCACGCACTGTTCGATCAAATAACACTACTTGCTGGTTGACCATCGCAACTTGGGTACGCAAACAACTGAGTTCAATATCTTGAATAGGCAGTTGATCTAGATAAATTTGCCCTGCGCTAATTTCTTGAAAACGCACTAACATATTCACCAAAGATGACTTACCAGCACCTGAACGCCCAACCAAAGCAATGGTTTGGCCTGCTTGTATGTCTAATGAGAAATCATCAATCCCTTTTACATTATTTTTATAAATCAAAGACACATGATCAAACTTGATATTACCCAATAATTTTGGCGTTAAAGTTCCGGTATTTTCTTCTTGAGGCAGGTCTAGAACTTCAAATACAGAATATGCAGCCGCAATACCACGTTGTAATTTTTCATTGATATCTGTTAAATTTTTAATAGGCTTTGCTAATAACCCTGCTGCTGTGATATAGGCAACAAACTCGCCAGCTGAAGTATCGCCTAAAATTTGTGGACGTAATGCCAACCAAATAATGATACCTAGTGCAAAAGCCATGACCAATTGTACAAGTGGACTATTTAAGTTTTGTACAACCACCATTTTCAGACCACGTTTTAAGTTTTCTTCTGAAGACTTATAGAAACGTTTTTGTTCATTTTCCTCGCCAGCAAAGCTTTTGACAACAGCATTCGCACTGACTGTTTCTTGCACAATATGGTTCACATCTCCCATGGTATTTTGCACTTGAATAGACAGCTTACGCATGCGTTTTGAAGCTTTACGCACCAATAAACCAATAATCGGCATAAAGATAAAAATACACAAGGTTAAACGCCAATTGGTATACAGCAAATAACCCAATAAACCTAAAGCAATTGCACCATCACGAATTAATGTTTTTAACGATTCAGAGGAAGCTGCGGTTAACTGCTCCACGTTATACATAATTTTTGCAGTGATGTGACCTGATGAATTATCCAAATAATACTGTGCTGGCAGTTTTAACAGTTTGGCATAAACTTCTTGACGAATACTAAATACCAAACTTCTTGAGATGACTGCAGTAAAGTAGCCACCCATAAACAACCCTAAGCCACGGAAAAAAATCAACAAGATAATTAGCGCTGGAAACCAATCAAGATCTCCACGATTACCATCTTGAATTGCATCAATAATATATTTAAGTAATTTCGCTACAGAAACTTCAGTTGCCGCATTTACGCCAAATCCAATAATAACGAGTAAGGCTGCCCCCCAGTACGGCTTTAAATACGCCAAAAGACGGACATAGACCTTAAAATCTTGATTCACTAATTAATAACCTCGAGATGGAACTTTGGTACTGATATTGATGTTAACGAAACCGAGCTGTCCTGCGACATCCATCACTCGTATAACATCTTGATGCGTCGCTTTGGCATCTGCAGCAATCACAAACATCAGATCACGATTGTCATTTGCTGCTTGCTTAATTGCAGTACTTAAATCAGCCGACTCTTTACTCGAAAGTGCCTGCCCATTTACTGCATAATGCCCTGCCGAGTCTACCATGACTTCAATTTTATTTTTGTATTCTTTTGGCGGAACACCTTGTGCATCCGGTAAAGAAAGATTAATCCGACTTTGCTGGTTAAAGGTGGTGGTCAGTAATAAAATCACCAATATAAATAACAAGCAATCAATCAATGGCGTAAGATTGATATGAATATCTTCAACTGTTCTGCGTCTAAATTTCATGAAACACCCCTAAAACGGATTTAACCAGCTTTCTTTTTTTCATTTTCAAGGTGTTTCTGAAAAAATAAGGCGGCATGAAATAAAGTCGACTGTTGCTCAAGTTCAGCCACATATTCCTGAACTAGGCGCTGAAAATAACGATAGGCAAATAGTGCTGGAATAGCAATCACCATACCTGCAGCTGTGGTAATTAATGCCTTAGAAATACCTGGAATCATCATGGTTGGATTGGCATTTGTACCTAAATCAATCACCAGAAAAGACTCGATAATCCCAATCACTGTACCCAATAGTCCCAATAACGGTGCAACAGCGCTCAATGTACCTAAGAAATTGATATTTTTTTCTAAATATCCAATTTCGCGCGAAGCAGTCGCTTCCATCTGAGCACGTGCAAATGCCTCGCCTTGAGCGTAAGCATCAATACCATCTTTAAAAATATAGCCCAATGCCGTTTGGCAAACTGCTTGATCTTGTTCCATTTCATCTAAAACATCGTCAACACTGCGGCCTTTTTGCATCATAAGCGACTTAGGTAAAACTAAAGATCGTTTCAGCCGTATAAATCTCTCGATTGAAATCGCAACAGTAAAAATTGAACATAAAACCAATGGCAGCATTAACCAACCGCCGGCTTTAACAAGTTCCCACATCTTTAGTTCCCCAAATTAATTAAATCGCTTAAACATTATTGTTCTGGTAAACAGATATTTAAAATTCCATCTAACTCATCAAGCGAGTTATAACTGATGACCAGCTTGCCTTTACCCTGTTTGTTATAGTCTAATTTTACACTGGCACTAAAGCGCTCTGACAGTTTCTGAGTCAGTTGTTGCACATCTGGCGCAAGTGGATCTTTAGATTTTTCCTGCTTTGGCGTATTCCAATCACGCACCAACTGCTCGGTTTGACGAACAGACAAACTCTTATCAATCACGATTTTTGCAATTTGCAATTGATCTTTAGCTTTTAGAGTCAATATCGCACGGGCGTGCCCCATGTCTAACAGACCTTGTTGCATTAAATCTTTAATTTCATCTTCTAGACTTAATAAACGCAATAAATTACTTACGGTAGTCCGTGCTTTACCTACAGTGTCTGCAATTTCTTGATGACTAAGCCCAAATTCTTCATGGAAGCGCTGTAATGCCAGTGCTTGATCAACTGGGTTTAAATCTTGACGCTGAATGTTTTCGATCAATGCCAAGGCAATCGCAACTTGATCGGTCAAATCACGCACAATTGCAGGGATTTCAGTTAAACCCGCCAATTGAGCAGCACGCCAACGACGTTCACCTGCAATGATTTCATAGGGAGTTTCGTCATTTTCAATCGGACGAATCACAATCGGCTGCATTACACCATGTTTTTTAATTGATGCTGCAAGTTCTTGTAAATCTTGCTCACCAATAAAACGACGGGGTTGATACGCGCCGCGTTTTAATTGGGTTACATCCATCTGTTTTAATTGGCCATGATCCAATGCTTGAACTTCAAGTTGTAATTTTTCTTTTTGGATTGAACCTAATAATGCATCTAAGCCACGACCCTTTGCCAACCCTCTTTTTTTCACGGTCATGCTTTATTTCCTTTTTTCACTTTACTCTTTTTCAACATTTCAGCTGCTAAATTTAAATATGCAATTGCACCTTTAGAGCTTTTCTCAAAATAAATAATCGGTAATCCATGTGCTGGCGCTTCGGCCAAGCGCACATTACGCGGAATCACTGTATCATAAAGTTTCTTACCAAAATACTGTTCTAATTCGGCAGAAACATCACGGGTGAGTGCATTACGTGCATCATACATGGTACGAAGCACCCCAATAATTTCCAATTCAGGGTTTAACGCCTGTTGAATTTTATCAATGGTCTGGGTCAGATCTGCCAATCCTTCTAATGCATAATACTCACATTGCATTGGAATAATCACTGCATCGACTGCGGCTAAAGCATTGACCGTAATTAAACTTAAACTTGGTGCACAATCAACAATAATATAATCAAAGTCTTTTTCAATTTGCTGTAAAGCGTTACGCAAAATAAACTCACGTCCATCTTGCTCTGCGATTGCCAGTTCAACACCTGCCAAATCACGATTTGAGCCAAGTACTTTATAACCGACTTCAGCTTTACTAATTGCAGTTTCAATCGGTACTTCACCCAGAAGTACATCGGTGACTGAATACAACAAATCATTTTTTTGAATACCCGACCCCATGGTAGCATTACCCTGAGAGTCCATATCCACCAATAAAACACGCTTTTTCAACACTGCCAAAGAGGCAGCCAAATTCACGGCTGTCGTGGTTTTACCTACGCCACCTTTCTGGTTTGCGATAGCAATAATTTGAGCCATGGTAACCCCAACCCTTAGTCTGTTTTAAATCTGTTTTAATAAAAGTAAATGACGTTGTTCGTCCAACCGAGGTACATGCAATTCAATAATGTCACAACTCCACTTGTCTTTTAAAGCATCAACTTCTTCAGTGGGAATCAAACCTTTCATTGACGCAATGATACTGCGTTCATGCATATAAGGTTTTGAAGCTGTCACAAAATCTGTCAATGAAGCAAATGCACGACTGGTGATCACATCAAATTGTCCTAGATCATGGATACTATCTTCATTTTCTACACGTGTCTGAACTGCGACAACATTTTTTAGTTTTAAATCTGCAATAAACTGTTTCAGAAAACGAATTTTCTTACCATTTGAATCCAACAAAACACATTGGCGTTCAGGTTGGCACAGTGCAATGATCATCCCTGGCATCCCCCCGCCTGTACCAATATCGAGTAAACGACCAGCGGGTAAATCATTTAAAATACTTAAGCTATCCAATAAATGTTTAACCAACATTTCTTTTGGATCGCGAATCGCCGTTAAGTTATAAGCTTTGTTCCACAGGACGAGCGCATCTTGATATTGCAACAATAATCCTAATGCTTCATCACTAAGTTTTAAGCCAAGCTTTAGACTGCCTTGCTTTAACTCTTGAAAAAATGGATGCATGATCAAATAACATCTCTAAAAAGTTAGCTGAAAGTATACCTATTTCTCGCCCGTGGAACAGTAGTTAACGATGAGTTAATACGCACTTAGGCGTATTTATCCTCACTTAACTATACTCGCCCTGTCTTATTTGCCAATCCAAGGCTGTTAAACGCTCAGGTGTACCCACATCAACCCACGCTGCCTGCATTTTCTCAGCCGAGATTTTACCGTCTAGCATGCCTTGTTTAAGCAAAGGTGCAAGTGGTCTTTTACCCTGTTCCAGACCATCAAACATTTTTGGGTTAATCACAGCGACACCACTATAAGTTAAATTTTCACCTTGCTGATTTTGCTCAAAGGTATAAGCGCGACCATTTGCCAAGGTAAAATCGCCCTGTGGATGCTGTTCAGGATTATTGACAAAAACCAAATGTGCAAGATCATCGGCAAGATTGATATCTAATAATGATGCAAAATCAAAAGTGGTCCATACATCACCATTGACCAGAATAAAAGGTTGATCACCGAGAAGCGCTAAGGCATTGATAATCCCACCTGCGGTTTCCAAGCCCTCATCTTCACGCGTCCAGCGTATAGTCACACCAAATTGTGAGCCATCACCCAAGGTACCAATCAGAATATCTGCCAGCCATGCAGAATTAATCACGATTTCAGTCACACCGATTTTTTTTAATTTTTCTATATGCCATACAATCAGCGCCTTGCCGCCGACTTCTAATAAAGGCTTTGGCTTATAGAGGGTCAAAGGTCGCATTCTATTGCCTAGACCCGCAGCTAAAATCATCGCTTTCATGCTGCAATCACCTCATATACGCCATATTTTTCTTCAAATTTTGGTAAAACCCGTGCATGAATAAAATGCATAAACGGTTGTAATTCTGGGTAAGGTTTTGATTCTTCCAATAAGTACCACATGACACGAGGCAAGTCTTTGAGATAACCAGATTTACCATCACGCTCAAACAAACGCACAAAAATACCTAAAATTTTGATATGGCGCTGAATTGCCATAAAGTCAGCATCTTGTTTGAATTGATCAAAATCACGATCTTGCTTGGCAGTTTCTGGTAATAAGTCATAAAACACTTTAAACCATCCATACACACGCTCAGGACCCCACTGTACGTAGGCATCACGGGTAATCGAAATCAAGTCATAGGTGTCCGCACCAATCACTGCATCTTGAAAATCAATCACGCCTTGGTCTTTCTCAGCTTCAAGAATCATCAGATTACGACTATGGAAATCACGATGTACGATTACTTGAGGTTGTGCCAAAGCTGCATTGGCAAGAATAGCAAAAGTTCGTTTAATTAACCCAAGCTCTTCATCTGTTACTTGGATCGCTAATGAGGGCAACAACCAATCCGTTAACAATTCCATTTCTGAGATCAGCTTTTCATAGGCATATGCTGGCAAGTGCGATGAATCAGCAGCAATAGACTGCAACTGCACCAACTGCTTAAAACTTTGCGCATAATGTGCATCTACCGTTTGATCATTCAATTGTGTAGATAACAATACATCGCCAAAATCTTCAAGTAACAACAAACCTTGATCTAAATCCTTGGCAACAATATGAGGTACACGCACCCTATTTGTGTCAAAGAATTCATCAATCGCAACAAAAGGACGACAATCTTCCTTCTCAGGAGGTGCATCCATAAGCATAAATGTTTTATTATTCAAGGTAATTCGTGCATAACGACGGAAACTCGCATCGCCTGCTAAAAAATTGATTTCAAATTGATCTGAACTGAGTACAGATGTTAACCATGTTTGTATCAATTGTTCACGTTGTGTATTCATTTGCAATTTAATCTAATTCAGGCTGAATTTTTGAAGTGCTAAGTGTAGCTACTTATCGACTTTTTCTCTATGATGCGACAATAATTAATTGCGATTAGCATATTTGGTTAACGAGACAAATGAAGCATCAGTTTAAATTTAATCCTTTAGCGACTGCTATTTTGACACTTCTTTGTGGAAGTTCAGTATCCAGCTATGCTGAATCGACAGACACTGTTTCTGAAGTTAATAATAAGCAACTGAATGCAGCCATCAAAGAAAGCTTTGCAGGGCAAAATTTCTTTGAACAATATTATGTGGACAAAAACTCACCTGAAGCACAGGTACGTGATTTAAAAAATCCAAGTACCCGTTATTGTGAAGGTGTCTGGGTTACACCTTTTAGCACCCAAGCTAAATCAACAAACCCAGAAGAAGCATCATCTGTGATTACTGCAGATAATGGTTATTACAATCCCAATGGCGACTCTTTCCTGTCTGGTGATGTGGTCATTGACCAATCTGGACGTATGATTCGTGCCGATGAAGTGACCATTGATAAAACACAAACTTTCGCCAAAGCGAAAGGCAATGTACAAATGGCACAAGGTGGTATCATCGCGCAAAGTGATCAAATCGATTACAACCTGAAAGATGAAACTGGGCAGCTAAATAATAGTTTCTATATTGCAGAATTGACCCACGCACATGGTCATGCAGAAAAAATAGAAAGAACTTCGCCAACCAATATCGTCCTTGAAAATGCTACCTACACCACCTGCCCACCCGATGAAAAACCCACTTGGAAAATTCAGGCCAATAAAATTGAATTGGATCAAGATACTGGTCGAGGTGTAACGCGTGGGACCAAACTCTATGTTAAGGATGTGCCTGTACTCGCAGTTCCATATTTTAACTTCCCAATCGATGACCGCCGTACTACAGGGATTTTAAATCCAAGTTTCGGCTTTACCAATGATGGTGGTTTTGAACTCGCAGTTCCCGTTTATTTAAATTTGGCGCCCAACTATGATGCCACCATTACACCACGGCTGATTACTGACCGCGGTCTTATGGCTCAAGGTGAGTTTCGTTATTTAACTGAGAACTTTGGTGCTGGTACCGTTTGGGGAAGTTACTTACCTTCTGACCGTGATTATAATGATGAAGATCGTAAAGACCTGCATTTCCTGCACAAGTGGGATATCACTAAACAATGGTCAACCAATTTAGAATATAACTACGTTTCTGATAAAGATTTTTTCTCAGATCTAGATAACAACCCAAACACTCGTACAGAGCTGAACCAACGTCGCGCATGGGAACTCAACTACAATCACGGTATTCCAGGCTTAAAAGCTCAACTTAAAGTTGAGGACTTCCAAACCCTTGATAAAACCATCAAAGATGTAGATAAACCATACGCCCGCCTACCTCAGTTTTTACTGAACTATGTCGCTGGAAATCCGCAAGGTTTGGAATACGAATTTAACAACGATACTGCGTATTTCCAAAAAGACATCAATGATGCCGATTATAACAACCAGCCAAGTGGTACACGTTTATATAACCAATTTGCGACACGTTATAATTTCCGTAATCCATGGTCTTTTGTGATTCCCGAAGTCTCTGTTCGGAGTTTAAATACTTTCTATGATCAAACCACTGTAGATCAACTTAATTTAAATAACCAAAGCCAAGATAGCAAAAACAAATCCGTTGTTGTTCCTCAATTTACTTTGGATACGGGTCTAACTTTTGAAAAGGACGGAAAATTCCTCCAGACCATTACACCTCGCGCTTTCTATGCGTATGCACCATATAAAAATCAAACAGGTTATCCAAACTTTGATTCAACAACAGCTTCTATCAGCTATGATCAATTGTTTAGCCCGTACCGCTTTTATGGACATGACCGTTTAGAAGACAATAACTTTTTATCGCTTGGTTTAAGTTATAGCTTATTTGATACAGTCGGCTTAGAGCGCTTAAGAGCCAGTATTGGTCAAAGTTATTATTTTGATGATCGAAAAGTTACTTTACTCAACAATACAGATGATTTAGACAGAGAAAAACATACCGGTCCTGTGCTGAGCCTTTCTAGCCAACTTTCACAAAACTTCACACTGAGCACCAATTCAGCGTGGATGTCAAATGGTGATAGCGCTCAACATGACTTCCAATTGTATTATACAGGCCAACGCGGAAACCTTTATAACGTTGGTTATTTTTATCGCAATAACCTCCCTGACCGTCAACGTGCATATGATCAAGCAGTTGCATCATTTATACAGCCTGTAAAAGACAACTGGCGTATTATGGGACATGTTCAATATGACCTTGACAACCATGTCGCACGCGAATATTTATTGGGTGTGAATTATGAATCTTGTTGTTGGGGAATTTCCGTCTATGGTCGCTCGTACTTTAATGATCTAGATGACGTTTCTCTTCCTGATACAAAGCCAAAACGCGCAGTGATGGCTGAGATCACACTAAAAGGACTTGGTGGTTTGAACAACAAGTTAAGTTCATTACTTGAAAATCGTATTTTAGGTTTTGATAAAGCTAATCAATCTTGGACACATTAATGAAGACGCAAAAATTTAAAAAATTATTTAAAGCATCAACCTTAGCTTTACTCATCTCCACCTCGGTATCAGTTTATGCTGCTCCGCAGGACCAAATCATTGCAATTGTTGGTTCTACAGCAATTTTAAAAAGTGATTTAGACCAAGGTGTTGCTGAAGCGACACATCGACTTCAGGCACAAAAGAAAGAAATCCCACCACAAAACATTCTGCAACAGCAAGTACTGAGTCAGCTCATCACCCATGACGCACAGCTTGAACAAGTTAAGAAGTATGGCTTAAAAGCAGATGAAAAAAGCTTAAATGAAGCCGTATTGAAAGTTGCCCAACAATCTGGTGCAAATTCTTTAGAAGCTTTTCAAAAAAAATTAGATGCTGTTGCACCTGGTACCTATGAATTACTTCGTAACCGTGTTGCAGAAGATTTACTCATTCAACGATTGAGTCAACAACAAGTGATGTCTCGTATCAAGATCACTGACCTTGATGTTGAAAACTTCTTAAAATCACCTGAAGGGCAAGCTGCTGTTGGTAGTCAAGTCCATGTACTACATATGCGTATTTCAGGAGAAGCGCCTGCAAGCGAGTTAGAAAGTATTGCAAAAGCAGTCCGTACTGACTTAAAAGATAGCAATGACGTTAAAAGCATAGAAAAGAAATTTAGCACAGCTCAAGTTAAAGTTGATGGTGCTGATATGGGCTTCCGTCCGCTTTCAGATATTCCAACAGATCTTGCTGCACGTGTTACTACCCTTGAGCCAGGACAAACCACTGACTTAATTCCAGCAAAAGACGGCGTTCATGTTTTAAAATTATTAGAAAAAAAATCGAATGAGCAAAAAGCTTTAGTTCCGCAATTTAATACGCGTCATATTTTGATTAAAACATCAGAAGTTGTTAGCCCTGAAAATGCAAAGCAAACCATTGACAGTATTTATAACCGCTTAAAAGCGGGCGATGATTTTGCTACGCTTGCTTCAACCTATTCAAATGACCCTGGTTCTGCTCGTGATGGCGGAAGTCTTGGTTGGGTAAGCCCTGGCATGATGGTTCCTGAATTTGACAAACTCATGCAGAGTTCACCAGTCAACGAAATCAGCAAACCATTTCAAACTCAGTTTGGCTGGCATATTCTCCAAGTTACAGGCACACGTCAACAAGATATGACCTCAGAGTACCAAAAGCGTATGGCTCGCCAAATTTTAGGTGAACGTCAATTCGAATCAGAATATGACGGCTGGTTAAGAGAGTTACGTGCAAATACTTACATTGAAATCAAAGACCCAAGCCTAGATCCAAAGAAAAATGAAAGTTAAGTCTATGCTAAGTCGTTAAATTAAAAACCAGTGCTTTTGCACTGGTTTTTTTATCTCTAAATTTAATTTTAGAAAGTGTCAACCTTATCGAGGATGGGACAACCAATAAAAAAGAGACGCCAATTTGGCATCTCTTTTACAATCGTTCTTGTTAAATCAAGAAATTAACGATTGTTTTCATCTTCTTGTGAATCTTCAAATTTTGTTTCGCCGCCAAAGTCAGTACCTTGACCGCCGAAGCCACCTTGACCACCGAAGCCACCTTGACCACCGAAGCCACCTTGACCGCCGAAGCCACCTTGGCTACCGAAACCACCTTGACCACCGAAACCGCCTTGTTGACCACCAAAGCCGCCTTGTTGACCACCAAAGCCACCTTGACCACCGAAGCCACCAGCTTGACCACCGAAGCCACCAGCTTGACCGCCGAAGCCACCAGCAGCGCCTTGAGCACCAGCAGGAGCACCAGCTGGACGTGGATTACGTGCAGGTACTACAGTTGAAATAGCATGCTTATAAACCATTTGGCTTACTGTGTTTTTCAACAAAACAACATACTGGTCAAAAGATTCAATATGACCTTGTAATTTAATACCGTTTACAAGAAAAATAGAAACAGGAATACGTTCTTTACGGAGAGAATTTAAGAACGGATCTTGTAAAGTTTGACCTTTAGACATTTTATACTCCAAAAAAAATTAAAATCAGCGCAAAAACTACCTTTATTTTTCAATTAAAATTTATAAAAAAGGTAGTTGTTAAATTTTGCTTTATCCGTATAAGTTTCGCAAGTCTTCTTGTGCTTGGTTTATCGTAAAAAAAGTTTGAAAAGAGTGTGTTTCTTGCAAAGATCGTAACCATGTGTATTGACGTTTTGCTAATTGTCGTGTCGCAAATAGTGCTTTATCCTTCATTTGACGCTCACTTTCTTGACTCAAATCACTGTTTTTTAAAAAATCTATCGCTTGTCGGTATCCAACAGAGCGTGAAGAAGGTAAATTTTCTTCGAGATCGTATTTTTTCATAAGATTTTCAACCTCATTTAAAAATCCGATTTCCCACATTTTTTCCAAACGAAGTTCAATTCGTTTGTGCAGCTCTAGGCGATCAGGCAATAAAGCATAATTATGAAAATCATATCGGTACGGTTGATTCTTCGGTTGTTCCGCCTGTAGTTGAGTAATCGGACGACCAGTAATTTTATACACTTCTAAAGCACGAATGATTCTTTGCTTATCACTGACTTTAAATTTTTCACCTGCCAATACATCAACAGATTTTAATTCATCATACACCGATTGCCAGCCTTCCGTTTCACCTTTTAACTCAATCGCAGCACGAATCGCGTAATCAGCACTCGGTAAATTTGTAGAAAGCCCCTCAAGCAACGCTTTAAAATATAGCATTGTACCGCCAACTAAAATAGGTGTTTTACCGCGCGCATGGATATCATCAATCAGTTGACAAGCATCCTCGACAAATTCAGCAGCGGAATAAACCTCAAGTGGGGTAATAATATCAATCAAATGATGCGGATAACGCTCCTGCTCCGCTTTGGTTGGCTTTGCAGTGCCAATATCCATATCTTTATAGACCAAGGCAGAATCTACAGAAATAAGCTCATAATTCCCATGGTCATACAATTCACATGCCAAAGCAGTTTTACCGCTTGCGGTTGGTCCCATTAAATTGATGACGGGCAATTGATTTGACATGTACAACTACTCTCCTCGAGCAAATAATTTATCTAATTGGGGCAATGGAAATGCACGCCATGTTGGTCGACCATGATTACACTGACTGGCAAATTCTGTGTGTTCCATTTGACGCAACAAAGCATTCATTTCGGAAAGACTCAGCATCCGATGGGCACGCACTGCACCATGGCATGCCATGCCTGCTAAAATTTGATCACGTTTTTGCTGTAGCGCCTGCGCTTCATCATTTGGATCTAAATCATTGAGTAATTCAGGTACCAAGGATTCAAAATCTGCTTTATGTAAAATCGCAGGTACACCACGTACAATCACTTGATCATCACCATATTGATCGATTTCTAGGCCTAAGCGTTCCAACTGTGGTTTTAAATCATCAACACGGGTTGCCTGCATACGGGTAATCGAAATGACTTTAGGAATAAGCAACTGTTGTGAGGTCCAAAATTCTGGTTTATCCCATGCAGATTTCATTTGTTGTAGCAAAATACGTTCATGCGCTGCATGCATATCGACAATAATCAGACCTTCCGTATTCTGTGCAAGAATATAAATCCCATGTAATTGCGCTATTGCAATTCCCAACGGATATTCATCAACCTGATGGGCCTGTTTATTTTGAATCTCTTGTACAGATCGCTCATAGGACGCTTGATCTGTTAATTCTTGATCAGCATCCCCAGACTCACGTAAGGGGGCTAAATAGCTTTTCAAGGCGTTATTGAGTTGCTGAGTGCCACGATACTGCTGTTGTGGTTCATAGTGGGAATAATTGACTGTTTGGGCTTGTGTATCACTAAAATCTGTTAAACCACTATGCTGAATAGACCCATCTGAATTGCTTCGGCTATTTTGATCACTTACATGTTGCTCAGCTGGCGCATTGCGATGTAAATGAAATTGTTCCTGATAGCGTGGCTGCGCTGACAATGCTTGATTTTCTGTTGCTCCATCCTGCTTCATTGCAGAAGATAAATCCGCAGTTGCAGTTTGGAATTGAGATAAGGTGTCTTTAGCAAAATGCCGTACAAACTCATGCACTTCACGCTGGTTGAGGAAGCGAATTTCATGCTTAGTTGGATGCACATTGACATCAATATTTTCAGGATCAACTTCTAAAAACAGCAAATATGCAGCATGTTGATGCCCATGCAAAATACCATCGTATGCCATACGCAAAGCATGAGAAATGGTTTTATCTTTGACAATACGTCCATTCACATAGACATATTGCAAATCAGCTTGTGCACGCGCATCTGAAGGATGCCCTAACCAGCCTGATAAACGCATGCTAATACTGTCTGCATCTATCCAATAGGCATTTTCAGTGAACTGACGACCTAATAATTGCTGTACCCGTTGAAATCTTAGCTCACCACTATCTGCAATCGGCAAATTAAGGCGAATATTGTCGTTATGTTCTAAAACAAAGCGGATATCGAAATGCGTAAGCGCCATTCGACGTACAATTTCTTCAATATGACCAAATTCAGTACTTGGTTTCTTTAAAAATTTACGCCGTGCAGGCACATTAAAAAACAAATCCTGAATACGGATATGCGTACCTTGTTGGGTTGCTACAGCTTGAATATCTTGATGATCAAATGCTGTACCATTAACTTCGAGTTGGTAACCGACACCAGAGTCATCCTGACTACTGGTTAAAGTTAAACGCGAAACTGCTGCGATAGAGGCAAGCGCCTCTCCACGAAAGCCCAAACTCACAATTGCATGTAAATCTTCAGCAGATTGAATTTTACTGGTGGCATGACGGGTGACTGAAAGTGCTAGATCCTCAGCGTGAATACCTCGACCATTGTCAATAATTTCAATCAGGGTGCTGCCGCCATTTGCCACACGAATAATTAGCTCAGTCGCACCAGCATCAATCGAGTTTTCAAGCAACTCTTTCACTACTGATGATGGTCGTTCAATTACCTCACCTGCAGCAATTTGGTTGGCCAGTGCTGGATCTAGATTTTGGATACGTCTTAAACTGATATCTTCGCGTTGCATTCAATTAACCTAAAAATTTAAATAAATTAAAATATATGATGGGCTTAAAATGCTGAAAACATTGATCAACTCAACGCTTCAATCAATTCAGCAGAAATACTTTCGATCTTCACTTCTCGTTCAGCTTCATCTTCTGTTTTTAAAATAGTAATGACATGATCTGGCTGTGGAATTTCATCACCGCCTTTAGAGGGCCATTCAAATAAGAATAAAGCATTCTCGACTTCCAAATAATCACGAATACCCATCAATTCGAGCTCATAAGGATCATTTAAACGGTATAAATCAAAATGAAACACCTCTTTCGCATTGATATTATAAGGTTCCACCAAGGTATATGTTGGACTTTTAACCGCACCTTGATGACCTAAACTTTGCAACCAATAGCGTGTAAGTGTGGTTTTACCTGCCCCCAAGTCACCGATTAAATAAATCACGCCTTTTGCAATATGTTGAGCTAACTTTTGTGCCAACATTTGGGTGTCTTGTTCATTGCTCAGACTTAATTTAAATGAATATTGCATAACGCTCACGACATGATTCAAACCAGACAATATGATAGCATTGCGTGACTTTAAAACCTATGTTGCATTGTTTAGAAATCATGTTTTGATACTTTCCAACACGCTTAGTCAACTCACTTTAAACTTATCTGCATAAAAAATACGCTTATGAAACCTGTCACCCCTGTTTCAGAATATCAACCACCAATGAGAGATGGTGTAACTGCATCAAAAGTTTATCTCCCCAAGCGAGCAGATTTACCTAAAAACTTATTCAATTATTTATGTGAGCAGTTTCCACATATTTCAGCCAATGAATGGCAACAACGTTTTCAAGACCAACTCATCATCGATATGCAAGGTCAGGCATTAAAGGTTGATCAGCCTTATCTAGAGAATACCCATCTTTACTACTATCGATTTCTAACCCATGAAATTCATGTGCCATTCCAAGAAAAGATATTGTTTGAAAATGAAGACTTAATCGTCGTAGACAAGCCTCACTTTTTGACTATTAGCCCCTCAGGGCAATATATACAAGAAACTTTATTAGTTCGTTTAAAAAAAACCACAAATAACCCAGACCTCACCCCAATCCATCGCTTAGATCGGGAGACTGCTGGCGTTGTATTGTTTTCTAAACGTCCACAAACACGGGGTTTATATCAACAAATGTTTGCTGAGCGACAAGTCAATAAGACCTATCAAGCGATTGCTCAATTTAATGCTGATTTAAAATTTCCATGTGCTGTGGACTTGAGAATGGAAAAGAGCGAACCCTTTTACACCATGACAGTTGTTGAGGGAAGGTCAAACTCATATACCGAAATTGATCTAATTGAGCATAATCAAATTTGGGCTAAATACTTACTAAAGCCGACTACAGGTAAACAACATCAATTACGGGTACATTTAAATTGGTTAAATATTCCAATTAAAAACGATCCTTTTTACCCGCAAGTTCTACATAAAGATCCTGCTGATTTTTCACAACCCTTACAGCTGTTAGCCAAGCAAATTGAGTTCCTTGACCCGATTACACAAGCCAAATATTGCTTTTGTTCTGACTATGAATTGACACTGTAATTTTGACGTAATGACAAATATATGACTTTTTGACGATTAAGCATTGAAATTCCGAAAGCTTTGATTAAAATAAGCATTCAAACTCAAATTTTGTTTGGTCACTATTCATGAGAAAAACCGAAGTCTATCAAGTACGTCTTGATTCACAAGAAAAAAAACTAGCATTTGCTGTTTTTAAACAATTGGGGATTACGCCTGCACAAGCAGTTCGACTGTTTTTTAAACAAGTTGTCATCACAAAATCCATCCCTTTCGCCATAGAAAATCAAAATATCAATATGGATCAGTTATTCAAGCTGAGAAAACTTAAGCAAGACCAACAAAACGGACAACTGAATTCTTCTGTTGATTTAAATGATGACGATGAAGATCTATTTGCAGAGTTAAATGCCATCTTGGGTGAAAGTGACAAAAAATAACACTGTCGCATTTTTAAACAAATAATTAAGTTTACTTTTCTATTTTTTGGTTATGCTCTTTTGCAAAGATAAAAATCATTGCAAGGAGTAATAAATGATCGTTAGACGAGCGACCAAAGAAGATTTAAATCAACTTGCTACTATATTTGATGAATATCGCCAATTTTACGGTGCATCTTCCAATATCCAACAGTCCTTTAATTTTTTAAAACAACGTTTTGAAAATAAAGAAAGTGTTATCTTCATCCATGTAAAAGATGATGTTTTTACAGGCTTTGTGTTGTTATACCAAGGCTTTTCATCTGTTTCTTGTTCAAAGTACTATATTTTAGATGATGTGTATGTAACACCTATTTTTCGTCGACAAGGTTCTGCCAAACAACTGATTGATACTGCAATTCTGTTTGCACGCCATGAAGATGCGCAACGGATCAGTTTAGAAACCCAAAAAAACAATTACCATTCACATCAGCTCTATGAGCAAATGGGCTTTGTTAAAGACAATGAATTCCAGACATTTCATTGTTTCCTCAAGTAGTTTTAACAATGCGTTTTTTGATCAATTCAACGTAGGTTTCCACATCTTTGCGAATTTAAGTACATTGGGTAGCGTGTCCTGTGAAATAGGAAAGACCACTGCACAGGATTTTTTACCCTCCAATACTGTACTTTCATGTCCTAAATAACACTTTAATTGAGCAATTTTATCAAATTCTTTTTGATTCACCTTAACCACAACTTTACGAAAAGAATGTTCTAACCAATTTTTATAACTTTCAGCATCAGCATCTTGAACGAATTGTAAGTGCGCAGCCAAGACCGCATGCGCAACAAGGGTTGGAACCATAAAGTCTGGCATTTCATCTAAAACAGCAATATAGAGCTTTAAAGCCATGATCAAATCACTATTTGTTCATTTTGACTATTTCTAGCAGCATTCACCTGATCTTCTGTCAAATAAACCCACTCACCTTCAACTAATTCTTTAAGTGCTAATTGCCCAACTTGTGCACGATGCAAGCTTTCAACCTTATTCCCCACAGCAGCCAACATCCGTTTGACTTGATGATAAACCCCTTGGTGTACAGTCATTTGTAATGCATATTCAGCCAAGCGCTGTATATCTGTTGCTGCAAATGTACCCTTTTCATTGCGTAATTCTACACCCTGTTCAAGTTGTTGAATCTGCTCATCTGTAATCGGATCTGCTGTTTGTATTTGATAAACTTTAGCCACATGCTTTTTAGGATGAGTCAATGCTTGCAAAAACTGTCCATCATCCGTCAATAGCAATAAACCCGTCGTGTCCTGATCTAAACGACCAACAGTTTGCAAACCACGGTTCATAAGGACATCATCGAATAAATCAAAAACACTAAAATGGTGTGTTGATTGATGGGAACATTCGTAGTCCTGCGGTTTATTTAAGGCAATATAGACTTTTTCACGGTATTGAAATGTTTCGGTATAGACTGAAAACACTAGGTTTTGAGTGTCAAGTTTAAATTTAGGGTCTGTAACAACCTCGTTTTGGATTTGAATTGCACCATTTTTAATGAGTTGTTGGCAATGCTTACGTGAGCCAAAGCCTTGTGATTGCAACATTTTTTCCAAGAACATAAATCAATACCTTAAAAATTCACGATACATTTTAAAGTATCGTGAATTGAAACCCAAACAACATTCAGGCTTTTTTAGCCTTATTGATTAATCAATAGATGCTTTTATCAAGTATTAAAGATAAATGACTTATGTACAGCAACACCCGCCAATGCCCCATCTGCAACTGAGAAAGCAACTGACCCACCTGAACGGGTGATATCGCCACAAGCATATATCCCTTTAAGATTGGTTTCTTTCATGGCTGTGGTTTGAATGGCTTCACTATATTCATTTACATCAAGCACTATCCCCAGTTTTTTAACCCAAGGAGCGTTGATGCGCATAAAAGTAGAGACGAATAATCCATCTAATTGAACCTGCTCACCATCTTCAAAAACTAAATCACAATGATTGTGTATTTTGACAATTTTGCGTGTATCCAATTTCACATTTCTTTGTTTAAGTTGCTCAAGTATGACGGGATCTAATTCAGCTTGTGAAATTGCATCATTTAAAAATAAAGTGGTATTGCCCCAGTCGGGTAACATCAGTGCCATATGAATAGAATGTAGACCCGAACATAACATTCCAAGTGTTCCAAGATTTAACTCATAGCCATCACAGTATGGACAATGAAAAATGCTTTTCCCCCACCGTTCTGCTAAACCATCGATTTTAGGTAAATCATCTTTAACACCTGTAGCAATAATTATTTTTTTGACTTGAATGGTTGTACACGTGTCATCGGCTTGATCTATTTGAATCTCATATTGCTGCCCGACAGCCCTCACATCGGTAACTGATGCGTTGATACATGACAAAGTTTGATATTTCTCTAATTGTAATTTTGCATCACGAATAATTGCTGCTGGCGTATTGCCATCTTGGCTTAAGAAATTATGAGAATGTTCTGCAAAACGATTACGACGCATGCCTGCATCAATCATTAACACTTTTTTTCTAGCACGAAGCAATGGTAATGCTGCTGATAAACCTGCATAACTCCCACCAATAATTATGACGTCATAGTTCATTTTCAATACCAATAAGTAACTTTTAAAGTTACTATATTGAGTTATTTTTATAATTGCAACTTTTAATGTTACAATTAACAAAAGAGCGTTGACTTAAAAACTATGCGTAAAGACAGTAAGCTTTCTCGAATGTTGCATGTGCTATTACATATGGCCCGTGAAAAAAAACCGTTCACCTCTGAACAAATTTCAATCATGTTAGACACCAATCCTGTCGTAGTACGTCGTACTATGTCTGGTTTAAAAAAAGCAGGCTTTGTGCATGCAGACAAAGGCCCCGGTGGTGGCTGGACCTTAGTACAAGCTTTAGAGGAAATATCTTTATTTGATATTTATCAGGCTGTTGGAGAACCTACTATTTTTGCCATTGGCAATGAACAAGAAACACCCAACTGTCTGGTTGAATTGGTGGTGAATAAAGCTTTAAACCAAGCCATGCAAGAAGCACAAAACATTTTAATACAACAGCTTAAATCAACAAATCTGTCTAAACTGGCGCAAGACTTTGAGTATGAATGGAATTTATTGGGTGCTGAAACTGAAAAATTTATTGTTCACTAAATCCACACTCGACTGAATTTAAATGTGAATCATTGCCAGACAAGGCAAATTCACATACAGCTTTTCAGTATAATGGATGGATATATTAATTTTTAATGCTGAATATTGATGAGTCTTTCTAGTCTAGACCTAAATTTAATTGTGCTCCTTGTTTTATTGGCCTGCGGCATTTTTAGTCACAATACTGCGGTCACTATTGCAGCTGGGGTTTTGATCGTCTTTAGAATCACACCATTAAGTGAATTTTTCCCATTATTACAAACTCATGGTTTAGAAGTTGGTATTATTATTTTAACCATTGGCGTACTTACTCCAATTGCCAGTGGCAAAATCCCCGGTGATGTCATCTTAAAATCATTTATGCACTGGAAATCATTAACAGCCATTGCGATCGGTTTATTGGTTGCATGGTTAGGTGGTCGTGGCGTTTCCTTAATGAGCAGCCAACCCAATGTTGTTGCAGGCTTATTGATTGGAACAGTCGCTGGAGTTGCACTGCTCAGAGGTGTTCCTGTGGGTCCCTTGATTGCTGCAGGAATCCTATCTTTACTGATTGGAAAAACTTAAGGTATTTTAAAATCACCAATTGTGTATCTAAAAAGAATATGCTCGCTGTATTTTATCAATAGACTTACTTTCGCCAGTAATTCTATTGATAAAGGGTGAATTTAGAATTTTTCACATATCATTTATCATCCTTCCACTACTTTAATAAGATTAATTTTTTAAAATCTACTTATTATATTTGGTCTCTTGCATAAGTCTTTTTTAAAACCAAAGCTCAACATACCCCCCTCATCCTAGCCTTCTCCCAAAGGGAAAAAAGAACGTTCAATCCCCATACAACTCACTTTTCATGATCTTTTTTGATTTTTAAAAGATCTTTATTCATCAGATAAATAACAATTTGTTATGATAAAAATAAGTGAACAAATCATCGTATTTAAAATAGAAACTCAAGATATTTTAATCAAACAATTACAAGTCATCGCTACGCTTGATTTTTTCTTAGCCCATTCATCGGGTTTATCATCTGGTATAAATAAGCTACTATATAAGCTTGTATAAAAATACTTTTTAAAAATCAGAATCAATATAGAAACATTTTTAGATTCGTTCACCTTACCATTTTTTGATTTGCTCAAATAAAATGAGGAACCATATTGGACATGAAAAATAATGCAAATTCGATAGAAAAACAGTCTTCTACGCTACAATCAGTAAATTATAAGACGCAAATGCAAAGCAACATTGTCGATCATAATGGAAATACTTTATTTAGTATTGTTTATCCAAATCCAGACAAAGAGACACTAATTTTATTGCATGGAGGACCTAGTTTTCCAAGTGATCTCTCTGCCGTTGCCGATC
The DNA here is from genome assembly GCF_059422385.1 of Acinetobacter sp. GW821-FHT01E09. NCBI lineage: Bacteria > Pseudomonadati > Pseudomonadota > Gammaproteobacteria > Moraxellales > Moraxellaceae > Acinetobacter > Acinetobacter sp. GW821-FHT01E09. The sequence goes on along the minus strand of NZ_JBWKWU010000001.1, from coordinate 2,074,625 downwards.
TTTTAAAAGATCATTTTCAAGTGATCACATTTCATCAAAGAGGAACCCAAAAATCTCCTTGTCTTGATAAAGACTATTCTATGCAGGCTTATTTAAGCGATATTGAAACTGTTCGAGAATTTTATAAAATCAATAAGTTTCATTTATGGGGCCACTCTTGGGGTGGACTTTATGCACAAATCTATACTGAAAAACATCCCGAAAACTTACTCAGTCTTTTTTTATGTAGCCCAGGTTCAGGTACCAATACGCAATGGAAACAAACTGAAAAAGAAGTCTTGCAACTCAACAAGTCCAAAACAAGTGCTTGGGCATGGACAAAAATGGGATTAAATAGCCTTTTAGGCTCACTTGGAAGCGATGAAGCTTATAAACGTCTCTTTAAACAAGTCCTGAAAAACTATAATGAAGGATTTATAGCAACAGATCATCCAGATCTCACTGATGATTTTGATTTACTGAAAGCAGAACCGATCAATAAAACCAGACCTGAAATCATCAAGTATCCGCTGTTAACTGGATTAGAAAAACCAGATTTTAAAATTACCATTGTCTATGGAGATCAGGACATCTATACAACAAGTAAAAACTTCGTGATCAATCGATACCCTACAGCACAGCTATTTACACTTTCAAACTCAGGGCATATTCCTTGGTTACATCATCCAGAGGCTTATAATAATGTAGTGAGGAATCATTATCAGTAATGAGTTATTATCAGCGCTAATATATATAGCTCAAACCGGATCTGACAGTTACCGATATTTGATTGAGACTGTCAGGTTAAATTTGAGCTACATTCAATTCATAAAATTGATAAATGCGTGTACATAATGATTGCAAATACTTTCAATGCATATACTCAACATAAATGATATTGATGATATCTAAACTTCACTAAAATTTATTTCCCATTAAAGATATTAAATATCAAGTATTTAGATTAATCATTTTTCTAGAACGTTTATGTTCATACATTTTAAGGTCTGCAAATTCAATCAACTTATTGAGTTCAATACCATCTTCAGGAAATAATGCCAAACCGACACTTGCACCCATGGTTAATTTGACATTTTCAAATACAAACGGTAATCCACACGCCTCAACAATACGATTCATGACTTTTTTTGCCAGCTCTTGATCGCCAAGACTACTTAATATCACTGCAAACTCATCGCCACCTAAACGTGCAACCAAATCATCGTATCGGGTAATATTGACGATACGTTTACCTATTTCTTTTAATGCCTCATCACCTAAACGATGTCCATATTGATCATTGATTGGTTTCAAACCATCCATATCAATGATCAAGATTCCAAGTAACTTTTGTGTACGTTTAGCTTGTTCAACACCTTGTCTTAAACAATCGAGGAACAAAGCACGGTTGGCAAGTCCTGTTAACTGATCCTGTGTCGCAAGCTTATAGAGTTCTTGAGCTCCAAACTTACTGGCATGATACATTGCTGCAGCAATTAGCTCAGACATGAGTGTAAGTAAATTGATATCACTTTCTTTAAAGGCATTTACCCGTTCTGAATAAATTTTTAATACACCAATCGGTTCATCACAATGAATTAGCGGTACAACAGCCATAGAACGCAATCCAACCCGTCTACATGCTTCACGATCTACACGCTCATCAGTTTCACTGTCTTTACAATATAAAGTCGTATTCTGCGCGATACAAAGCCCTGAAAGGCTAGAACCCATCTTCAAGCGTAAGCCTAGAAATTGATTTGCACCATTCGAAACGGCACGATAGACCATATCACCTTCTTCAGCGAGCTCTACAATTGCACCTTTTGCATGGGTAATCAATTGAACTTGCTCTGCCACTAAAGTCATGACAGCATTGATATCCAAGCCCAATTTTGCAATTGCTGTCTGCGTCTGAATCACTGACAGTAATTGTTTTGAGGTTGGTTGTTTCGTTTTAGACATACATCATCCTAGACGAGTGTGATCCAATTTAAGTATATAAGGTCAAACTCTACACTAATGAAATAAATGCAAGTGCCTAGCGCTGACTTAATTTCAAAGCTTGAACACGTAAAATATATCAAATACAGAGTTTGTGGCATACATATTATGATGATTCATATTTAAAGTATATTACTGTGTTCATTAAATTTTTGAAAAAAATTACTTCGTTATACTCTTCATATATCTACATTTAAATTCATACAGATAGGTGGCTATTTTTAATCCGATATAAATTTGACATGTGCTCCAATACTCTCCAAATAGTCTTTATTGTATTGACAGAACTGCTCAGCCCCGCTTTCAATTTCCAATGGTAACTGATTGATGATTTGCAACGCTTCCATACCTGTTATTTTGAAATGCTGTTTTAGAAAACTCACCACTTTAATTTTATTTTTACCTGATTCCACAAGTATTAATTTGCCATAAATCCATGGTTGAGATTCTATTTCATCATTTGCGTTTATATTTTCATCAGATAACGATTCGACTAGACTCAAATGCAATTCCTTCCAAAAATCTAGTTTGAAGTTCTTATTACTCACCACGTAATCAATTAATGCCTGCTTATCGTGTTCAATACGTTGGATTTGAATCAAATCTAATTGGAAATTCTTTAAGCTGCTGGCTACTTGTTTAAAATCCCAACACCCAGCGCCATGTTGAGCATAATAGACTGGATAGCCTTTTTTATCCTCATCCAGATGAATAACAAATGGATCATTAAAATAGTTTGAACAAATAACATAACCTTCAGGATGCCAAGCTCCATCATTTCGTCCTGTTATATTTTCATCTATGCCCTCACAAACGCGATAACCAACTTGAAAATCCTCAAAATGATCAATAGCTGGATAGTTCCAAGGTAATTCCATCTGCTCAAATACAATTGGATTTTTTATAAAGTTAATCAATTCATCTGGTAAATTTTTCAAAAAATAGGCCTCCAATTCAGCCACTTGCGGTTATATTTTTCGAACTCACCGCTATCTGTAAATTCATAAGCTATCATACAGATCTCAAATATATCTTCTTGGCCCGAACCAGTACTAAAATAAATAGTAGATTGTGTTAAAGAAGCGCGTACAGAAATATTCTCATTCGACTTTTCAAAATTATGCATGGCTTTAAGATTAAAGCCTTGAACTTGTTAGCCCATTCTAGTGTCCTTTTATAGCTATAACTTCTATCCTAAAACTGCTTACTATTTTAAAGCCACATACTATTTTAAAGTGACTTACTTTTTATAACGTTTAAGTCACTAACAGAAAACCTTAGTCTAAATCACGATTTAATGTATCTATATAAATTTTATTAAATCGTTTTAAATTCAAAAAGTAATAATGAGTATCATCTAAATACAAAAAAAACAGCCACTTTTTGAGGCTGTTTCCCAAATGCTTAAGTCATCACATCACTTTTTCTAACAGAACATTTAAAAGAACTTTGTAATGGTTTGAATAACAACGGCATTCACAATATCAACAAAAAATGCGCCAGTTAGAGGAATAATTAAAAATGCTTTATGCGAAGGCCCATAAGTATTGGTTACAGCTTGAATATTGGCAATAGCAGTTGGTGTTGCACCTAAATTTACCCCACACTGACCTGCACACAATACTGCTGCATCATAATTTTTACCCATAACTCGGAAAGTGACAAAAAACAGATATAAAGCAAGAAAAACCGTCTGAACGATCAGAATGATCACCAATGGACCAGCTAAATCAGCAAGTAACCACAATTGCAAAGACATCAAAGCTATGGCTAAAAATAATGCCAGCGAGGCATTACCAAATACATCGATACAACGGTCAAACAGTTCAATTTTAAATACATATTCCAGTGTATTCCGTAAAAACACCCCACAACCCAATGCCCATACAAAAGTCGGTAACTCAAACCACTGTCCTTTGGCAACACCGGTCATGAAATTAGCAAAGACGATACACAGTGCAAACATTCCTATGGTTTTAACCGCATCATCAGCGGTAATCAAACGGGTTTTTTCTGGATATTCAAATGGCGCTGTTTCAGCAGATGGAGGAGCTTGCATACGCGCTGCAGATGGTGCTATTTCTTCAGCCAATTGATAACGACGAATCAGAAACTTTGCAACTGGACCACCCATCATTCCACCAATAACCAAACCAAATGTCGCACTCGCCATTCCTAAGACAATCGCACCTTTGATACCATAATTTTCTTCAAAAATACTGCCCCATGCTCCAGCTGTACCATGCCCACCAGTTAAAGTGACGGATCCTGCAATCAAGCCAATCAAAGGATTTAAATCGAGTGCGGTTGCCAAACTTATCCCAACAGCATTTTGCAGTAGCACATAAATCACTACGCAGACCATAAAAAGAAGCAGCGACTTGCCCCCTTCTTTTAACTTAAGCAGACTTGCACTCAGTCCAACAGAAGTAAAAAACATCAACATAAAACTTTGTTGAATATTGGCATTAAAATTTACGGTTAAATTAAATTGCTTAAAAAGCACAAAAGTTACAGCAGCAGCAATTAACCCACCTACTACAGGTTCAGGAATATTATATTGCTTCAATATACTGATCTTATTTACAAGAAAATAACCAATAAAAAGAACGGCTACAGCAATTGCAATCGTGCCAAAAATATCAACATTAATGTTCATTGTTAACCATTCAAAACTTTTATGGCGTTATTAATACTTAAATTTACTCAATAATTCATTAAAAAATATGTAAAAAATAAATTTAAAACTCTTATTCGGCTATTCGTTGGTCAAAATATTTAGAAGAATTTTCATCATTATATAGATTGAATTTATCGTTGTTATTGTGAAGCACTCAGCGCAAATAAAGCGAGCATTGATTCGTCTCAGCCAATTTAAGAATGGATAGTGCTATGTAGATGATGACCTAATTAAACCTTGATAAAGGTATATTAAAATAGAAACAAGGAAGCGCTATGCTTCCTTGTTTCCATTCTTATAAAGTATTTATCTATTTTTTAACTTCTATTTCAGCAGCAGAATTTGAATCATTTTTATACTCTGACATTGTCAATAATTTAGAGCTTTCTAAACGATCATCAGCATCAAAAACCATTTCATAAGAAGTTTTTTTCCCATTAAAAGCTGATTCTGTTGGTGTGCCAATAATTTCCCAAAGTCCAAAAGTGACAACATCTGCCGCACCATGCCAAACCGCACGGCTTATTTTATTGGCCTTTGAATACCCTTGCATAAATGTGTAAATTTCATAACGTTTACCATTTTTAAATTCAGATGTAATAGGTGCTCCAATTTCAGCAATAATTAAACTACGATCTACACCTTTATTAAATATTGATAAATCTTTTTTTGTCGGTTGCTTTGTTGCCATGACAGCAGCGCAACCTGTATTTAGAGAAATTACAGCACATAAAACAATTTTTGATAAACTTTTAATTTTCATACTTCATTACAATCCAATGCGTTATGTCGACAATCCATTCTTTTGTTCAGTTGTAATTGCCTGATCATTTACATTGTATCTGAAGTGTAACTTTAGAAAAAGTTATTTTTAATCGTTACACTTCACTTTCTCATTTATTTTTGATTGTATAAATCCCTTTTGAATCATACTCACTCAGGTAACTTATAACCGCAATTTGGACAGAAACAATACTTGTTTTTTTCTCTTTCCAATTCCTGTTCTTTACGTTCACGAATCAGTTGTAAAACAATATCTCGCGTCTGTTCAGCAGATAAGCCAACATCTCTACGAATATCATCAATCTTGTCTTCATCATGAATGATGTCAATTTCACAGCTTTCTAACAGATCTCGAAACTTCAACTCCAGTTGTTGTTTCCTTAACTCCAACTCATTGGCTAAACCATTTGCCAAGATACCAGCGGGTAAAGCGGCCAATCCAACACCGAGTATGGTAATCAAAGCTCCAAGGAAACGTCCAAGTGGGGTAATTGGCGTTACATCACCATAACCCACAGTAGTGAGCGTCACCACCGCCCACCACATAGATGCAGGGATTGAGCTAAAGACATCAGGTTGCGCACGACCTTCGACAACATAAATGCCTGCTGCCGCCATCACGATCATAATCACCAAAATAAAAATCACGGCTTGAAATGAACCCTTTTCACGTTCTATAACGCGCAGTAGAATCTGTAATGAAATAAAATATCGGGTAAGTTTTAATAAACGCAGTAAGCGTAGAATCCGTAAAAACCTTAAATCAATATGTACAAAGAAGTTGATATATGCAGGTAAAATCGCCAGTAAATCGATAATCGCAGCGCCACTGGTCACATATTTCCAACGTACTTTCCATTCAGAATCAAACGGTTCTTTTTCTGCAACACTCCAAAAACGTAAAATATATTCAACGGTAAAGACAATGATTGAAAAATCCTCAAATGCATCGAAGTAAAGCTGATAGGCTTTATAAACATCATTGATTGACTCTAAAAGTACCGCGACAACATTACCAATGATTAGAAAAATCAAAGAGAAATTGATCGCACGACTAAACCACGTTTCATAATCTTCATTATGCAAATTGTCATATACAAATTTTCGGAGTGTGTACCAAGCTGTGAATCGCATGCATTATTCTTTATTTTAAAGATAAATCATCTTAATACTTCTCGATTTAATTGCACATCTTCAGCTGCTTGAGTTTACAATTTTGTTGATTATTTTGACTGTTTAAGCATCGAACTCAAATTATAAATATATCTTATTCATTGCATAATTTTTTGTTATACAATGGGGTCTGTTGACAATTCGTCTATGTTTGCGACAACGTGTTTTTTTTAGGCGATACTAGGCACGAAATACGAAATTTAGTCATTCTAAATGAGTAGTTCGAAACGACGTAGCGGCAAAAAACACGCTAGTCCCCCGCTGCGCCTTGCGCTGCAAACAAAGCAGTGCTTTGTTCTTGCTCAGGGTTGTGGCTAAAATTATCTCAGTCTACGTTATGAAACTCGAAAATAGTCTCGCTATTCTCTTCGTTTCATGCCTTGCCTGCTCAATTTTAACCTACAACGCAAGCCATTTTTGAAATGTCTACAGACCCTAAATAAGATTACAATGTCTTATTGAATCATATGCAATTTGTGAAGGCGCGGTTGAATTTTATCGTTTTAAAGCTATTTTTATAATCTTTTTAAAGCGTAGAATAAGGTCGCGGACAGTATCGTTAAAGGCACCCTTTCCTCTAAAGATACTATCCGCTAAATCAAAGCCAGTCTCCCAAATGTCTTTGATTTGATAAGTTTATTCTAGCGTTCTACTGAATAGAATGTTTCCCGTATTTAATATAAATCTCCAGTATTTTCGGAATGATTTTTCATATATTCGATTATTCTCGAAAATATTTTCTGTGGTAAAGCTCATGAATGAAAGTCAGTACACTTTAGATAGGATTGATCGCAAAATTTTATCGGCACTTCGAAAAGATGGTCGTTTAACGGTTGCTCAGCTCTCTGAACTGGTTGGACTCTCCTCTTCGCCATGTTGGACACGTGTTAAACGTCTAGAATCTTTAAATGTCATTGAAGGCTATACTGCCACCATTAATGCCAAAGCCATCGGGATTAATGAACTATTTTTTATTGAGATCACCTTAGAACGTCATGATGACGAAATTTTAGAACAATTTAGTGATGCACTCAGTCAAATGCCTGAAGTTGTAGAAGCGCACTTGGTAACAGGCGATTATGATTATTTGGTCAAAGTTGCGGTGAAAAATGCTGAACATTATGAGCGCTTTTTACGTAAAAATTTATATTCAATGAAAGGTATTCGTCATACCCGCTCTATTTTTGCTTTACGTCCTTTAAAGCTTGAAAATAAATCAGACCTCATGATGATTGAATAAGCAAAAAATCTTGAGAAGAGTTTTCATATTGAGGCTGGAAAACTCTTCTATTCAGTATATTTTTTAGCCATTTTAAAGTTACAAAAAGCTTAACACCTACAAAAAATAGTACTTTAGTCTAAGAGTTTTTTGAATATTTATTACACAAATATACTAATCAAATTTTAATCTGGTTGTTTTTTGTACACATCTTTACAAATTTAAAAACAAATTATTTCATATATTTAAATCATTTACGAAAAAAATCATTACACAAACTAACATTTATGTAACTTTTCTACATTACAATATTATTAAAACTTGATGAAACAGGAAATATATGAAGAGATTTTTTAAATACCTACTGATTGTCATCGGGGTTATTTTTGTTATTGGATTGATCTTTTTATTCAGACCAATTGCTTCTAAAAAAGTCAACACAACAGCAGATGAACCAGTTGTAGATGTGGTACTTGTTGGTGGCGGTATTATGAGTGCAACCTTGGGGACTTACCTCAATGAAGTTGAACCAGACTGGACCATCAATATGTATGAACGTTTGGATCAGGTAGGTCAAGAAAGTTCTGCGGGATTCAACAACGCAGGAACGGGACACTCTGGCTTTATGGAAATGAACTATACCCCTGAAAAAGACGGTAAAGTTGATATTAAAAAAGCCATTGATACTGCTTCACAATTTGAAGTAAGTAAACAATTCTGGGCTTATCAGGTCAAAAATGGCGTGTTGGGTCAACCAAACAGCTTTATTAATCCTGTACCACATATTGCCTTTGTTTGGGGCGATAGCGTGAACTACATGAAAAAACGTTATGAAGCGATGAGCCAAAGCCCAATGTTCGAAGGATTAAAATATACTGAAAATCCTGCTGAAATTAAGCAATGGGCGCCTTTAGTTATGCAAGGCCGTGATGCAAACCAAAAAGTTGCTGCAACACGTATGGACGTAGGTTCTGATGTAAATTATGGTTCAATTACGACTCAATTAATTGATCATTTGAAAAAACAGCCTAAATTCAAACTTGAAACTTCATCTGAAGTAACAGGTATTAGTCAAAATGCAGACAAAACTTGGACTGTATCGTTTAAAAATCTAAAAACCAACACAACCAGCCATGTTAAAACTCGTCATGTGTTTATTGGTGCGGGTGGTGCTGCGATTAGATTATTACAAATGACAGGTCTGGAAGAAACTAAGCAATATGCTGGCTTCCCGATCGGTGGTATTTTCTTGATGACAGACAATCCAGCTGTTACATCACAACATACTGCAAAAGTCTATGGTAAGCCTGAATTAGGTGCACCTCCAATGTCTGTACCACACATTGATACTCGTTACGTTGATGGTAAAAAGTATGTATTGTTTGGTCCATTCGCAACCTATTCAAACAAGTTCCTAAAAAATGGTTCTCAGTTTGATTTGATTGATGCGACCAACAAAAACAATGTGATTCCGATGGCAACCATTGGAATGGAAAATCTGGACTTGGTGAAATATTTAGTCAGCCAAGTGGCGATGTCTAAGCAAGATCAGTTCAATGAATTGAAAAAGTATTATCCAGATGCAAAAATTGAAGACTGGACTTTAAGCCAAGCTGGCCAACGTGTTCAAATCATCAAAAAAGCACCGGGTAAACCTGCAACACTTCAATTCGGTACTGAGATCTTCACCTCTAAAGATGGTTCAATCACAGGCCTTCTTGGTGCTTCTCCTGGTGCATCAACCTCTCCATACATTATGCTGAGCTTGATGGAAAAAGCATTCCCTGAGCAAGTGAAAGGTAAATGGAATCCAAAATTGCATGAGATTGTGAAGTCTTATCAACAGGATCTAAATACCAACCCTGCTCTGCTTGATCAAGTGCGTACATATACCAGCTCGACTTTAGGTTTAAACTACACACCTACTCGTAAAGCTGCAAATGATGCGACAGCCGCTGCTGCACCTGCTGTAGCAAATGCACATTAATTTTCTTGTGTAAAAAAGATGAGCTACGGCTCATCTTTTTTATGGCTGAATATCTCATTTTGTGTTTTAATACAACCAGTATGAGATGAGCCTTATATAAGTATAGAGTGATCTATACGACTAGCCCCTGAATAAGGGGCTTTTTATTGTCTGATCATTTTATCTATAAGTTAAATGAGTATTATTATTTTAAAACACAGTTAGAATATAAAAGTGATAAATTTCAAAGACACATACGAGATGATTTCAATTATATCAAGTTAGATTAAATTGTTTAAAATCATTATGCATAATGAAATAAATAGAAAATGAAGATCAATCGTAGAATATTAATAAATATGAGATATAGAATTAAGACTTATTTTTAATCAAGCTATGTATAAGCTGTTTTAAATTATCTTGAATATCTTTAGGCAGTTGTATAAATAGTGCATCTATGGGCATCTGATCCCAGTTTTCAGCAATGTTTTCATCATCATCTAAGCTTTCTGCCAATAAAAACAATTGCGCTACAGTGCAATTAAAAGCTTCAGCAAGGTACTGGAGTATTGCAGGACTGTACCCTTGATTGCCATTCTCAAGATTGGAAATATTACTTTTTGAAGTATTGGAAAAATCGGCTAATTGCTGCTGAGTCCAGCCTTTCCGTTTTCTCAAATAACGTATTGCATGACCTATATTCATTCTTTGATATTAGCTTAACAAAGTATCTTAGACGTATTGCAATGCAATATATTCTGCACCATAAGTATTGTTTTACAAAACAATAGTTTTGCAATACAATACCCATTGATTCACTAAAACTTAAAAAAATGATGCCTTATTCTAATATTATTCAAAATTTATCTGCGGATTTAGCAAGTTCATTTGCCTTGATTCAAAGTATGCTTAAAAACTATTTCATGGATTTAAATATTTTAGTGGTTGATAAAGATGAGTTTGACTACTTCTGTATGGCATTATTATTTACCATGTGTTCAAAAAATATAAGCAATGATGATCAAGAGTTTATTCTATCTGGTTTCAAACACTCAGAATATGCACAAATAAAAGTTAATTATTATATTGAGTATTTTAATTTAGACTCCTCTTGTCTTATCGATGACCTAGAGATCAATTCACTAACAAATGCATTATTTGATTCTGTGAACACTGATTTTGATCCATCGAGCATCAATCATTATGTCGTTATTTTAGATTTTAAAAATATGATGGCTGATATTTTAAAAATGTATAGTTAACAAATTATTATTTTTATCAAAAAATAGCTGTACTAAATTCCTAAATGAACAATATACAATTGCCCATTTGAATCAATGACTTGTTTAATACATCCTTTCAGTTGGTCAAACTGGTCGACCACTTTATATTTCTGAAATATTAATTTTTCTTGCTCTTCAGCAAATTTATAAGTATATCCTTTACTAAATTTTAGAAATTTCGGAGATAGTTTTATAACATTTACAATACTGCTGATTATGTTATATGTGACTAAAGCCCCTTCAGAATCAATAATCGTTATACCATAGTAATTTAAACCAGTATGTCTAACCTTTTTAGATGGATTATAAGTTGGTATCTGTTGTAAAAAACCATAAAAAACATAATTAGATCATCATGTATAGATACATCATAAGGTACTTGATTAACCAGTTGCATATGATCTTCATATGCATATGTTTCTTTATTTAAAACAACAAAATCGTGTACTTGAGCCATTTCTCACCAGTTTATATAAAATTGATGCAATTCCTTTTACCCTATTGTATAAACCATTCGAATATCATTTTAACCATTATATTTAATTAAATAGCACATATAAGCTTTTTTATACATAAAACTAAGGGCTGATTAATCAGCCCTTAGTTTTAACTCAATTTAATCTATTTTTCAATAAATTAGCTTAATTGAGCAGCAGCAATTTTCTTAGTATCGATGTCTTTAGCAGCATCTGTATACTCGCCCATCTTGTCGAAGTTCAAGTATTGATAGATGTCAGCAGACATGCTGTCGATTTGAGCAGCATATTGTTGATACTCTTCTGGAGAAGGCAATTTACCAAGTACAGCAGCAACAGATGCAAGCTCAGCAGAAGCTAAGTATACATTTGCGCCTTGACCTAAACGGTTCGGGAAGTTACGCGTAGAAGTCGATACACAAGTTGTGTTCGGAGCTACACGTGCTTGGTTACCCATACATAATGAACAACCTGGCATTTCAGTACGCGCGCCAGCTTTACCATAAATGTTATAGAAACCTTCTTCCATCAATTGATGCTCGTCCATACGTGTTGGTGGAGCCAACCATAAACGAGTAGACAATGAACCACCTGGTACTTTATCAAGTAATTTACCAGCAGCACGGAAGTGACCAATGTTCGTCATACAAGAACCAACGAACACTTCGTCAATCTTAACGCCTTGAACATCAGAAAGAAGTTTAGCGTCATCTGGATCGTTCGGGCAGCAAAGAACTGGTTCTTTAATGTCAGCAAGATCAATTTCATACACTTTAGTGTATTCAGCATCAGCATCAGCTTTAAGAAGTGATGGATTCGCTAACCATTTTTCCATGTTCTCAACACGGCGAGCCATAGTACGTGCATCGCCATAACCTTGAGAAATCATCCACTTCAACATTGTGATGTTAGAGTTCAAGTATTCAGCAACTTTCGTTTCAGAAAGTGTGATTGAACAACCAGCAGCAGAACGTTCAGCAGAAGCATCAGAAAGTTCGAATGCTTGCTCTACAGTTAGGTCAGTTTCCATTTCTGTTAAGTCGATTTCTAAGATACGACCAGAGAAAATGTTTTTCTTACCTTTTTTCTCTACAGTTAAGTCACCCGCTTGAATCGCGTAGTAAGGAATTGCATGTACAAGGTCACGTAGCGTGATACCAGGCTGCATTTTTCCTTTGAACTTAACAAGTACAGACTCAGGCATATCCAACGGCATAACACCAGTTGCAGCAGCAAACGCGACAAGACCAGAACCCGCTGGGAATGAAATACCGATTGGGAAACGTGTATGTGAATCACCACCAGTACCAACTGTATCTGGAAGAAGCATACGGTTTAACCAAGAGTGAATAATACCGTCACCTGGACGTAATGAAACACCACCACGGTTCATGATGAAATCAGGAAGCGTATGTTGCATTTGAACGTCAACTGGTTTTGGATATGCAGCTGTGTGACAGAACGATTGCATCACAAGATCAGCAGAGAAACCTAAGCAAGCTAAGTCTTTTAATTCATCACGAGTCATCGGACCAGTCGTATCTTGCGAACCAACAGTCGTCATTTTCGGTTCACAGTAAGTACCTGGACGAACGCCTTGACCTTCTGGAAGACCACAAGCACGACCAACCATTTTCTGAGCTTGAGTAAAGCCTTTACCAGTGTTTTCAGGTTGAACTGGAACACGGAATAAAGTAGATGCTGGAAGACCTAAAGCTTCACGCGCTTTAGTTGTCAAACCACGACCAACGATTAAGTTGATACGACCACCCGCACGAACTTCATCAAGAAGAACAGGTGTTTTCAACTCAGATTCAGCGATTTGCTCGCCTGCTTTAAATGCAGTGACTTTTGCTGCAGCATGATCAATTTTAAGAACGATTTCATCGCCCATGTTCATGTTAGCAACATCAATCTCTACAGGTAACGCACCAGCATCTTCCATTGTGTTGAAGAAAATTGGAGCGATTTTTGAACCTAAACAGTAACCACCGTCTTTTTTGTTCGGGATGTGAGCAATGTCATCACCAAAGAACCAAAGCACTGAGTTAGTCGCTGATTTACGAGAAGAACCCGTACCAACAACGTCACCAACATAAGCAACTTGGTTGCCTTTTGCGATGAGTTCTTTGATTTGGTTTAATGGACCAACTTCACCAGGAACTTCTGGGTTGATACCATCACGTACGTTTTTAAGCATTGCGTTTGCATGCAATGGGATATCTGGACGGCTCCAAGCATCTTGTGCAGGAGACAAATCATCAGTATTTGTTTCGCCAGTTACTTTGAAAACAGTAAGTTTGATTTCTTCTGGAACGTCTTTACGGCTAGTAAACCATTCAGCATCAGCCCAAGATTGCATAACGGCTTGTGCATTTGCATTACCCGCTTTGGCTTTTTCAGCAACGTCATGGAACGCATCAAATACAAGAAGCGTTTTTTTCAATGCTTCAGCAGCTAAGCTTGAAAGTGCAGCATCATCAAGCAATTCAACCAAAGGTGCTACGTTATAACCACCAAGCATAGTACCTAGTAAATAAACCGCACGCTCTTTAGAAACCAATGGAGAAGTCGCTTCACCTTTAGCCACAGCAGTCAAGAAAGCAGCTTTTACATATGCAGCTTGGTCAACACCTGCTGGAACACGGTTTTCAAGCAAATCTACTAAAAATGCTTCTTCACCCGCTGGTGGATTTTTTAGTAATTCAACCAAGTCAGCAGTTTGAGCATCGTCAAGTGGCTTCGGTGGGACTCCGAGTGCGGCACGTTCTGCAACGTGTTGGCGGTAAGCTTCTAGCACGGTGTAATTCCTCTTTTTAAAAATTTACCTGTGAATTCCTGCTTATTAAAGCTTCACAGGCAATATGGACTGTCAAATTTTACTAAAAATCAAGCCAAAAGTTAATGCAATGAACGTATTAATTCGTGATGACCATTATTTTATAAATAAATACTCATCACTTTTCGCTTCATTTAACTACAGATCTACACAGTACGCTTTCATCAGACGTTTATGTAAATTATTTCTCAAATTAATTCGAAAAAGCTCTAAAAATACAGGGTCTGTTGACAATTCGTCTACGTTTGCGACTACGAGTGTTTTTTAGATGATACAAGGCATGAAATATGAAATTTAGTCATTCTAAATGAATAGTTCGTAACGATGTAGCAGCAAAAAACACTCTAGTCCCGAAGGGTTGTGGCTAAAATTATCTCAGTCTGCGTTATGAAACTCAAAAATAGTCTCGCTATTCTCTTCCTTTCATGCCTTGCCTGCTCAATTTTAGCCTACAACGCAAGCCATTTATGAAATGCCAGCAGACCCTTATCTTTGTAAAACATGAACTTCACTTTAATAAAATTGAAGTTATGTTTACCTTGCCTTTAGACTGTTTCAGCCATAAAAAAAGCAACATATGTTGCCTTTTTTTTAGAACAAAGTACATTCCACCTTAGTGGACTGTCGTACTGTCTACATACTTTTGGAATTCCGTACGACAACCTTCAAATTTCATTTGTACTTCATCTTCATGAAACATTGAATGTTCAGTACACGCAAATGAAATTTTCACTTGGTATAACTTTGCTCGTTCATCAATGACTTCTTGAAAAAAAACTTGATCACCTAAACTCAGTACATAATGACTTCCGCTAATCACAGCGACACCATTGTCATCTTCTAAGAGCAAATCTGCATTATGTAAATAAGCAACTACTTCCATTGTCTCACTCCTATGCTACTTTTTATTTTCTATTTCTATAGTGTATATATGCTTTTCAATTTTTATGCTAATCATTTTTTGTGACGAGGCTTGTCGATTACTTATATATTCTCGATAACTCAACATAAAAAAACCACGTCATCGTAATCTTTATTCAAAAATACACCTAAACGATTTAAAGGAATGGACACTCAAAAGTGTGCATGTACTGATTACTCAAACTTCACGTTTCTAATTTACACAAATCGTATTCTTTCATTGTCTTCTGATCAGGTATATATCCTGCTTGTTGTGCTTTAAGCCATAAAAAAACCGCTCCTTAGAACGGTTTATAATCTGGCATTTTTGTCGGATCATGCGGTGTATTTAGACATTGTTCAAATGCTTCGTTCTTAAACTTTGCTTGAACTGCATCTTTATCCGCTTTTAGCTCTGCATCTGATAATGCATAGACTTTCTCTAAATACTCAAGTACAAAGCCCTTAGTTGTTGGATCAGTGACTTTATTTGCATACTCAATTGCTTCTTTCTTGGTAATCCCATTTTGACGATCTAAAGTAATAGAACGTGCAGCATTACCAATACTGGTACAGTAACCTTTCCAAATTTCTTCAGGAGTTGCAGGCTTTTTCTCAGTACAACCCGCCATCAATAAAACAGTGCTTATCGCACCTAAAATTACGAACTTCTGCATTAAAAAATCTCCAATTCCACACTATGATACTTAATTTTTCAGTAAATTGGAGAGTTTCTTGCTTTGAAATCTTACATTCCTCGCCAATCTACACGTGCATTGCGCTCAGTGGCGTAAATTCTTTTCACGTATTGCCCTAAAGGCAGTTCTAACAAATGTTGGCTAAATTCGGTAAATTCTTGAGAAATATTCTCTGCATATTCCTTTTCCCACGGTGTCGCAGGTAATTCTAATAACGGTGCAAGGATTGAACATACCGAGATATCTGCCAAACCAAGGCGATCGCCAACAAAATAACGGCAACCATTA
Source organism: Acinetobacter sp. GW821-FHT01E09 (assembly GCF_059422385.1). Taxonomy (NCBI): domain Bacteria; kingdom Pseudomonadati; phylum Pseudomonadota; class Gammaproteobacteria; order Moraxellales; family Moraxellaceae; genus Acinetobacter; species Acinetobacter sp. GW821-FHT01E09. The sequence goes on along the minus strand of NZ_JBWKWU010000001.1, from coordinate 2,058,337 downwards.
TCAATCAAAATCTTATTTAAACTGTCGATAGTCAGCTCTAAATTGTATTTAGATTCTTCGACTTTCTCTTTATCCAATTGATAACTTTTTGAAACCATGGTTTTTAGAATAGGCTTTGAAATTTTTTCAAATTGACGTAAATAACCTTTTTCACCAATCATAATTTCTAGCGGTTCATCGCCTTCTGCTAAAGCATGTGCCAATCCCCAACGACGTACATGAATACCTAACTCATTGGCAATCAAATCAATTTCTAAGGTTTTTTCACGAAGCGTGTGATCGGTACGAAGCAGTCGATGTTCAGGATAAACGTCATCTAAATACAATGCGATTTGAGTCGACCCCGCAATAAAGCGTTCTCCATCTTTTAAAATAGGCAACTTGTTTTGCCCTGTTTTAAGTTGTGCAAATGCACGATGGACACCTGGGATTAAATTCTGCGCAACAAAATCCAATTCTTTATGATCAAGCAACCAACGGGCTTTTTCACAGTAATGCGAGAGTGGGAATTGGTACAACGTACGCATGTAATCTCCAAATTATTTTTTTAATTAAAAGCTTAGATAAATCTAAAAGTTAAGATTAATCCTGAGTAATCTTGTGTACTTTAGACATTCATCGCTTGAATTACAATGTACTTTTTACTTCAATCGCTCGTCATATGACCCAATGCTTATTCTATGGTTATATCAGTTTCTTTATTCTTTATTCGTGATAGGAATAACAAAGCTGCTTCAGACTAAGAGCTCGACCAGAGGAATTCAAAACAAGTTATAAATTTCAATTATTTAACATATATTCAATATTAAAAAACTTTGCGATTTTTATCCTAACAATAATTTTAGATAAGTTAAGCACAATAGTTCGTTTAATTTTTACCGCAATATTGCTTAGCGTTTTGGTATCTATTGAAAGGTGCCAATATGTCTAGTTTGAATTCTTCTAACTCAGCCTTTGTGATCCAAAACGATCAACAAGCGATAAATGCAGCTTACCAAGTTGCTGATTTTGCTTTGGTAGAACGAAATATACGTGATCAACAACGAATTTTACCTGTTGATGTCATTCAAAAATTAAGCCTCAAAGGATTAGGCGGAATTCGCATTGCCAAAAAATATGGTGGTGCTCAAGTTTCAAATAAAACCCTTGCGCATGTTTTCCGTATTTTATCCAAGGCAGATGCAAGTGTTGGTCAGATTCCTCAAAATCAATTTGGCCTGTTAAATGCCATTGAGCATATCGCCAATGAACAGCAAAAACAGTTTATTTATACTGAAATTTTAAATGGTAAACGGCTTTCTAATGGTGGCCCAGAACGCAATACCAAAGATACCCGAACCATTGAAACACGTTTAGAACAGATCAATGGTCAATACCTTTTAAATGGTGAGAAGTTTTATTCAACGGGTTCATATTTTGCCGATTGGTTGGCGATACGTGCAATTCACCCAAATGGTCATATTGTTTTAACAATTATTGATGCAAAAGCTGACGGTGTTGAAATTGTTGATGATTGGGATGGCTTTGGACAACGTACAACGGCAAGTGGCACAGTGCGTTTAAAGAATGTTGTGGTTCACCCAGATCTTATTATGGATGAAAAACCACTTGCCGATGCGTCAAAATATCGTGGTGCGTACTCACAACTGATTCAGGTTGCGATTGATGTGGGTATTGCAGAAGCAGCCTTTGCAGATACTTTATCTGCAATCCATAAAGCGCGCCCAATCATTGATGCCAATGTGGGTAAAGCCAGTTTTGAAGCATATACCCTACAAGAAGTCGGTAAGCTCAATATCTTACTCGATGCATCGATTTTATTGCTTGATGAAGCCGCAGAATATTTAGATCAGTTAGATTCACAAGACATCGTCAGTCCTGAACAAGCCAGTAAAGCCTCCATTATCGTTGCTGAGGCAAAAGTGTATGCCAATGATGCAGCACTACTTATTTCTGAAAAATTACTTGAATTGGGTGGTAGTCGTTCAAGCCTAGAAACTCATAATCTCGATCAACACTGGCGTAATGCTCGTGTGCATACCTTACATGACCCTGTGCGTTGGAAACTTCATGCCATTGGAAACTATTACTTAAATGGTACGCAAAATCAGCGCCATGCGTGGATTTAAAGTTAAACGACTTTGTTACTCATCAGGGAAATATATATGACAACTTATCAAGATATCAATAAAACATTGGATGTACACAATCATCCCTTTGCGCAAGCACATATTATTCAAAATGATCAAGAAGCTTTAGAAATCGCGCAACAGTTGAGTCAGCAATTTAAACAAAATGCGGTACTCCGTGATGCTGAAAGAATTTTACCATTTGATGAGGTTGAAGCTTTTAGTCAATCAGGGTTATGGGCGATCACAGTACCGCGGCAATATGGTGGTGCAGAAGTATCTAGTCACACTGTTGCTAAAATAATTGCATTATTCAGTGGCGTAGATGGCTCTATTGGTCAAATCCCACAAAACCATTTTTATGCACTGGAAGTATTACGTAATACAGGCACCGAGCAGCAAAAGAAAAAACTCTATAGCGAAGTACTTCAAGGCGCTCGTTTTGGCAATGCCCTCGCTGAATTTAAGACCAAGACTGCTGCACAAAAGCATACCCAAATTAGTCATACTGAACATGGTTATGTGGTCAATGGGGAAAAGTTCTATTGCACGGGCAGTCTATTTGCCCATCGCATTCCGACATTAGTCCGTGATGCTGAAGAACGTGAATATTTGGCTTTTATTTCTGCCGATGCACAAGGCTTACAACGTATCAATGATTGGTCAGGCTTTGGACAAAAAACCACAGGCAGTGGCACCGTTAAATTCAATCAAGTTTTTGTGGAATCTGAATATGTCATTCGTTTTGACACTGCATTTTCTGAACCCACCCTCGTTGGGCCATTTGCACAAATTATGCATGCTGCGATTGAAACAGGCATTGCGCGTGCAGCATTTGAAGAAACGATAGAACGGGTTAAAAAAGCGCGCGCATGGATTGATGCCAATGTAGAACGTGCAGACCAAGATCCACTGACCATTTATGAATTAGGCCGTGTTGCCGCTGATGTAAGAGCAAGTGAGGTTTTATTAAAACAAGCTGCTCAATCTATTGATGCGGCAAAATCACTACCTACAGTTGAAAATATTGCCAAAGCCTCACTAGATGTAGCTAAAGTCCGTGCACACAGCACAGAAACAGCATTAAAAGCATCTTCAAAATTGATTGAGTTGGCTGGAAGTCGTGGTAGTCAACGTGCCGATGGTTTAGATCGACATTGGCGCAATGTACGGGTACATACACTGCATGATGCATCACGCTGGAAATATTATTTTATTGGAAACTATGTATTAAACAACATCCTTCCACCACGCAGAGGGACATTGTAATGACAAATACATCTCAACATACAGCACCTAAAAAACAAATCTTACTCAATGCTTTTGATATGAACAGTGTAGGTCATATCAATCACGGCTTATGGACCCACCCGCGTGATGAATCTCATCGTTTTAATGAGCTCAATTACTGGACTGATCTCGCTAAGACCTTGGAGCAAGGTTTATTTGATGGGTTGTTTATCGCAGACATTACCGGTGTTTATGATGTCTACCAGAATGGTATAGATTTAACCTTAAAAGAGTCCATTCAACTGCCGAGTCATGACCCATCCACCTTGATTTCAGCAATGGCAGCAGTAACCCAAAATCTAGGTTTTGGCGTGACCGTAAACTTAAGTTATGAAACACCGTACCAATTCGCACGGCGCTTCGCGAGTTTAGATCATCTGACACAAGGTCGGATTGGCTGGAATATTGTGACGGGTTATTTGGACAGTGCTGAACGCTTGATTGGGCAAAAAGGTCTAAAAGATCATGACTTACGTTATGAACAAGCTGAAGAATTTTTAGAGCTTTGCTATAAGTTTTGGGAAGGTTCTTGGGAAAATGATGCAGTACAAAAAGATAAGCAAAAGCGTATTTTTACTGACCCGAAAAAAGTTCATCAAATTAACCATCAAGGCCGCTTTTATCAAAGCCAAGGTGTTTTCCAAGTCTCACCTTCACCACAGCGTACCCCTGTGCTCTTTCAAGCAGGTGCTTCACCACGCGGTTTAGCATTCTCCACACGTCATGCGGAATGTGTATTTATTGGAGGGGACCAACCTGCAAAAATCAAACAACAAGTGGATAAGATTCGAGAATTGGCTGTACAGCAAGGCCGTAATCCAGAAGATATTAAAATCTTTGTGGGAATCACAGTGGTTACAGCTGAAACAGATGAGTTAGCTCAAGAGAAATTAGCTGAATATGCTCGCTATGCAAGTCCTGAAGCTGGTTTAGCACATTTCTCAAGTTCAGTCGGTATCGACCTATCCAAATATGCTGATGATGAAGCCATCCCATATCAACAAACCAACAGTATTGCTTCAGTCAATAATAAATTTAAGGAAAACCAGATCACACCTAATGATCTTAAAGCACAGCATCAACTCGGTGGTCGTTATCCACTGATTGTTGGAAGTGGTGAAACAATTGCTGAAAAATTAATTCAGTTGATTGATGAAACAGGTATTGATGGTTTTAACCTGACTCGTACTGTTGCGCCTGAATCACATCATGACTTTATTCGTTTTGTGATTCCTGAACTGCAACAACGTGGCAGATTTAAAACCAAATATAAAAATGGTTCTTTACGCAACAAAATCTTTAAACAGGGTGATCATTTAACCCAACAACACCCTGCTGCTGATTTTCGATGTCAAAACTCAAATCATAACAACAGCATCGAAACGGCAGATCGGCAAAAGCAAACTGCCTAAATATCCTAATCAGCAAACATGATGAATTGAATAATTTCACTTTAAGGGGTGTCACATGACTCAAATAAACTCACCTGCAAATGGTAAGCCATCCAAAAAATCAGGCTCCAAGAATAAATTTATTTTGCTTGGCGTGATCATTATTGCCGTGATTGCAGGACTTTTTTATTGGAACCAACATAAAAAAGCCGGTTCAGAAGAAATCACCATTGGTATTAGCCCACCCTTTGCCAAGCCTTTACAAGTTGCAGCAGAGGAAGCCAAGAAACAAGGGATTCATATTAAACTGGTGGAATTTTCAGATTGGAATACACCGAATATCACACTGAATCATGGTGATATTGATGCAAACTATTTCCAACACCAACCATTTTTAAGCAATGCGTTAAAAGAAACTGATTTTAAACTGAAACCGATTGCCACAGGTGTTGCAACTCATGTGGGTTTGTATTCTAAAAAATATGATTCTTTAGCGGCTGTACCTGAAAATGCACGTGTGGTGATTCCAAATGACCCAGTCAACCAAGGTCGTGCACTGTTGCTTTTACAACAGGCAAAACTCATCACCTTGAAAGATCCGAATAACCATTTATCAAACTTACAAGACATTAGCTCAAACCCTAAAAACTTTAAATTTATTGAAGTTGAAGGACCTCAAACTGCGCGTGCTGTAGATGATGCTGATTTAGTATTTAGCTACCCACTTTATTTACGTCTTGCAAAAACCATTGATCCAAACAAAGCATTATTACTCGATGATAATACCAATACACGTTATGCCATCTTGTTTGTTGTAAAAGATGACTATGAGCAAAAGCATCCAGAAAAAGCCAAACAGTTAAAAGAATTTGTAAAAATTTACCAAACTTCGGACAAGGTCAAACAGGCTTTGAATGATGATATTGGTGAAAATTTATGGTTCCCAGGTTGGAAATAAGGAATAACTCATGTCCCAAGTTTCCAAACTCAAAAACAAGAACCTGCTGATTGGTCTTGCTGTTTTCATCGTATTATTAGGACTTTTTACCTATCGTTATGTACAAAATCAACAAAAGGATAATGTACTCACGATTGGCATTAGCCCACCTTATGCCGAATTACTACAAACGGTTGCCAAAGAGGTAGAGAAAGATGGTATCCATGTCAAACTGGTCGAATTTTCAGATTGGCAAGCACCCAATGTTGCGGTACAAAACCGTGACATTGACGCTAACTTTTTCCAACAAAGTGTTTTTTTAAAGAATGCCATTAAACAAACCAATTACGATTTGCATGCTTTTGGTATAGGTAGCGGCAGCCATGTCGGTTTATATTCAAAACAATATAAATCCTTAGCCGCCTTACCTCAAAATGCTCGTGTTGTCATCCCGAGTGACCCCGTCAACTCTGCGCGTGCTTTGATCTTGCTACACCGTGCGGGGTTAATTCAAATCAAAGACATCAACAATGAACTTTCCACACTTCAAGATATTGTTTCAAACCCAAAACAGTTGAAGTTTTTAGAAGTTGAAGGTCCACAAACAGCTTTAGCTTATGATGATGCAGATCTGATTTTTGGTTTTCCGCATTACTTAAATATGGCAAAAAAAGCCGATCCGCATAGTGCCCTGTTTTTAGATCCCGTTGATAAAAAGTACGCCATTCTTTTTGTGACACGTACCGATTATCAAGACAAAAATCAAAAGTTAGAGAAATTTATTCAAGCTTTCCAAAACTCACAGCAAGTTCGAGATATTTTAGATAAAGATTTCGGCAAAGATATGTGGTTTGCAGGCTGGAAATAAGGAGAATAGAAATGGTAAGTTTCGGTTCGCATGTTGATTTTTCAGTCCCTCATATCAAAATTCGTGATTTGAATAAATACTATGATGGGCAAGATCAACAGATCCATGCATTAAAAAATATCAACTTAGATATCCCTCAAGGCAAGATTTTCGGCATCATCGGTAAAAGTGGTGCAGGTAAATCTTCCCTAATCCGAACCTTAAATGGTTTAGAAGGTATTTCTGAAGGCAGTATTCATATTCATCAACAGAATTTGGCTGAACTCAGTCATGCTGAGTTGATTCAAACACGTCAAAGAATTGGGATGATTTTTCAGCATTTTAATTTAATGTCTGCCAAAACAGTTTGGGACAATGTGGCATTGCCTTTAAAAATTGCCCATGTCGATAAAGCTGAAATTGAAACACGTGTTAACGATGTTTTAGAACTGGTCGGTTTGGGAAATAAAGCACATAACTACCCTTCACAACTGTCTGGTGGTCAAAAGCAACGTGTTGGTATTGCTCGTGCGCTGGTACATCATCCTGAAATTTTATTGTGTGATGAAGCAACGTCTGCACTTGATCCTGAAAGTACCTCAGTGGTGTTATCCTTGCTGAAAAAAATCAATCGAGAATTGGGGATTACCATTGTTTTAATTACCCATGAGATGCAAGTGATTCGTGAAATTTGCGATCAAGTGGTGGTAATTGAACATGGTGAAATCGTAGAGTCAGGACAAGTCTGGTCCGTGTTTTCACAGCCTCAGCAGAAAATCACACAAGAATTGTTAAACCTTGAACAACTCGATTTACCCTTTCCAGTGCATACAGTGTTGCAACAAGACTCAACCCATAGCATTTTAAAACTACGTTATGAAACCGATCCGAAAAACTCACCTGATTTAGTGGAACTTTTTCAAGTTTTTGAAAAATCGGTACATTTATATCAAAGTCATATCGACAATATCCAAAACCATTTGATTGGAACGCTGATTGTCGGTACTGAACAAACCCATTTAGACCTGCATAATTTACAAGAAAGGTTAAAACATCAAATTGCGCAAATAGAGGTACTTGGCTATGCAAGACCAACTCATTGATTTATTGCTGACAGGAACCATAGATACCTTACTAATGGTTGGCGTATCTGCCATTGTTGCCTTTTTGATAGGCTTACCTTTGGCGGTAATTTTGGTCAATACATCTGAACAAGGGATTTATCCATCTAAAAAGATCAATCATGCATTGGGCACGGTGATCAACATTACCCGATCTGTTCCCTTTTTGATTTTAATGGTGGCGCTGATTCCTTTAACCCGATGGATTGTCGGAACCAGTTATGGAGTCTGGGCAGCTGTTGTTCCCTTAACGTTAGCAGCCACACCTTTCTTTGCCCGTATTGCAGAAGTTAGTTTACGTGAAGTCGATCAAGGTCTAATTGAAGCTGCACAAGCGATGGGCTGTAACCGTAAGCAAATCGTTTGGCATGTACTTTTACCTGAAGCCCTTCCCGGTATTGTGGCAGGTTTTACAGTCACAATTGTCACCATGATTAACTCCTCTGCAATTGCGGGTGCAATTGGTGCTGGTGGTTTAGGTGATATTGCTTACCGCTATGGTTATCAACGCTTTGATATGCAAATGATGTTTGCTGTGATTGTGGTCTTGGTGGCTTTGGTCATGATCGTTCAAGCATTTGGTGACAGTTTGGCAAGCCAGTTGGATAAGCGGAAGATTTAAGTTTTTCCAATTAACTTAATTCGCATCAATATAAATAAAATAGATTCAGCTTTTGCCTTGTTGAATGATACAAGGCTTATCCATCTGTAGGGCGACATGGATGTCGTTGTTAGACCAAGGATAGTAACTTTACTTAATTTGATCCACTTATAAAAATCATATTAAAACTATTGTCACTCCCCTAGAATGCTCATTTTGTTCAATAAAAGTGCTGATCTCAGGCAAATATGTAGCACTTGATATATTTGAGATGATCTGATTTTAAAACTTATAGGTCGCAGACCTGACTTTGTCATGGCTTTCATGTAAAATCATCCGCAATTTTTATATAACACTTTGTGAGTTATTTCATGGGTTTTAATTGCGGTATTGTCGGCTTGCCGAACGTTGGTAAATCTACACTTTTCAATGCATTGACTAAAGCTGCTATTGCTGCGGAAAACTTCCCATTCTGTACTATTGAACCAAATACGGGCATCGTACCTGTACCTGATCCACGTTTAGACAAATTAACAGCCATTGTTAAACCACAACGTGTTATTCCAACTACGATGGAATTTGTAGATATTGCAGGTTTAGTTGCGGGTGCATCTAAAGGCGAAGGTTTGGGTAACCAATTTCTTGCAAACATCCGTGAAACTGATGCAATTGCACATGTTGTACGCTGTTTTGAAGATGAAAACGTAATTCATGTAAATGGTAAAATTGATCCATTAGATGATATTGCAACGATTAATACTGAACTTGCACTTGCTGACTTAGAAACCGTAACGAAAGCAGTTACACGTTTGGCAAAATCAGCTAAAAGCGGTGATAAAGAAGCCCTTGCAACAAAAGCAGTTTTAGAAAAAATTCTACCTTTACTTGATGAAGGCAAGCCAGCTCGTGCAGCTGATTTAGATGATGATGAACGTAAACTTGTGCGTGGTTTTGGTTTAATGACATTAAAACCAACCATGTATATTGCAAACGTTGCAGAAGATGGTTTTGAAAACAACCCACACCTTGAAGCTGTGAAAAAGTTAGCTGCTGAGGAAAATGCAATCGTTGTTCCGCTTTGCAACCAAATCGAAGCTGAAATTTCATTGTTGGATGATGAAGATCGCGCTGAATTCCTTGAAGCATTAGGCATGGAAGAACCAGGTCTAAATGTGGTAATTCGTGCAGGTTATAGCTTACTTGGCTTACAAACTTACTTTACAGCAGGTGTTCAAGAAGTGCGTGCTTGGACTGTAAAAGTGGGTGCAACTGCACCTCAAGCTGCGGGTGTAATTCACACTGACTTTGAGAAAGGCTTTATTCGTGCAGAATGTATTGCATATGATGATTTCATCCAATACAACGGTGAAAACGGCGCTAAAGAAGCAGGAAAATGGCGTTTAGAAGGTAAAACGTACATCGTTCAAGATGGTGATGTCTTGCACTTCCGTTTTAACGTATAAACGGATCTCATGCTTTAATGAGACAGGTTGAAGACTTCTTCAACCTGTTTTTTTTCATCATAGAATCTTTCGCTGGTTTTAGTTTGGTTTATAAATGTCTGACGAATATTTAAAACTTGTTTTTTAAATGCAGATTCAATGATCTATTGATTAATTTGTGGACCATCTTGATCATTCATCTCACCTCTATAAGGTCAGCCCTGTTTTTTAATGAAACACGTATTCAGGTTTTTATAAAAAATTATCAACATTTAAAATTATAATATTCCAGTAAATATACGCGATATTTATTTACAGCATACAACGTTCCAAACGTCTATCGCTAAACCCTGCCTCAATTCATCATCTCTATTTTGAAATCAGCTACACAATAATAAAGTTAAGTAGGTTGCACTTTTGATGTTCATATATAATAATGATAATTATTAGCATTATCACTATACTTAACATCACAGGATTGCTTCATGGCTTACTCTCTACCACAACTGCCTTATGCATACGATGCACTTGAACCTAATATTGATACAAAAACAATGGAAATCCACCATACCAAACACCATCAAACCTATATCAATAATATCAATGCCACAGTTGAAGGCACAGCATGGGAAAAGTTGTCGATTGAAGAACTGGTTTCAAAAGTGAATGAAGTTCCTGCTGATCTTAAAAATAGCGTGATTAATAATGGCGGTGGTCATGCCAACCACTCTTTATTTTGGACAGTGATGAGCCCTCAAGGCGGTGGAGAGCCAATTAAACAAATTGCTAAAGCAATTGACAGAGATATTGGCGGTTTTGAAAACTTTAAAGAAGCCTTTACTAAAGCAGCACTGACACGATTTGGCAGTGGCTGGGCATGGTTAAGTGTAACCCCTGAAAAGAAAGTCATCGTAGAAAGCAGTGCCAATCAAGATTCACCACTGATGAATGGCAATATCCCGATTCTGGCTTTAGATGTCTGGGAACATGCTTATTATTTAAAATACCAAAACCGTCGTCCCGAATATATTGCGGCATTTTATAATGTTGTGAATTGGGAAGAAGTAAATCGCCGTTATTTAGAAGCAATCCAATGAAATACTATACAGACCATATGACGATGCCAATGTTCAACTCTACACTGATTAAAAAAATAAAATTTTATATTGGTTGCGCCATTTTTTTCTTTGGTTTAGTGATATTTATCAAAGAATTCTTATTCTAAAATAAACAAAAATATAGAAATCGATAACCTTTAAGCCAGTTTAAATTACTGACTTAAAGGGTTTTATCTTGATTTTGATTGGTTATCTTTCAGATTATTTCGCGTGTAAAGCCTGTAATGATTTTTCATCCATTGCAGTACGTTGCTTTCTGGCTTCTGCTAGCATTTTTTCTTGTAGATCTTTACGAAAACCCAGCAAGAATACAAATTCAGCCAAGACAAATAATGGACCAATCGCTAAACCAACTAAATCGTCAACAAATGCAGGTTTTTTCTTTTCATAAAAATGCCCTACAAATTGGAATACCCATCCTACAATAAAGGTACCAATGCTGATACTTAGCCAAGTTCCCATGCCTAATTGGGCAATTTTATAGGCAAATGGATAGGCCACTGCATAAATAAGCAACATTAAAAAGCCGAATGATTTATCCAGACTTAAATAATAAATCACACTTAAAACCAGTAGAATCAATGCCAAAGTGATTTCAAAACCCGAAAGCATCACCCCTGCTCTAGCCGTTAAACACATAATTGAAAATACGATCATCGGAATACCAATAAAATGCGTAAATACATTTTTATGGTCTAAATGATAAGCTGCGTACTGGCTAAGAAGTTGTTCTAATCTGTTCATTTTCAGCGTCCTTGTTAATCTCTTCATTTCACTATATAAAAACGCTAAGATAAAAGTTGTCGTCTAGCTGACAAGTTGAATTGATTTTTCATTTAAATTTGCAAAGAAGTAGATAACAACAGCTTTCACAATAAATTTATTGATACATTATGGCCAGTGACTCTGTCATATTCACGCTAAATTGTTGCTCTTAAGAAAGATTGTAAATGGTTCTACTCTGCGCTTATCGCCACTGATTTTATCTAATGTAATTTCTACCCTACTAACTATGCAGTTAGATATATTTAGAAAATCAAAGCAAAGATTAACAATGATACATAAAAGGATATATTGTGCTGAATTCAACGGACCTTGAATTATTATCAAAGAATTTATGGTATTCACAACTGCCTATTCCTTTTCAACAATTGATTCAACAACAAGCCCATTATCAAAAATTTGACCGTGACCAAGCGATTTTCAGATCTGGCGATCTATTTAATGGTATCTATGCGGTCTTAGATGGTCGGGTACGCTTAGGCTATATTGATATTGAAGGAAATGAATCCGTTGCTGCTATTGCAGAACCGATTATGTGGTTTGGAGAAATTTCTTTGGTGGATCAGCAACCACGTTCGCATGATGCCATTGCTGTTGGAAAATGTTTAATTTTACATTTACCCAGCCAAGCGATTCAGAAAATTTTAACTGACTATCCGCAATATTGGTTCCATATCGCCCAATTGACCAGTCAAAAACTTCGCTTTGCTTTTTTAGAGCTCATCTCAATTCAAACCCAGCATATACAACAACGATTGGCTCAGCGTTTGATGTTTATCTTAAACGGCTACGGCAATCATATCCGTATTGAAAATAACATCATTCATTTATCTCAAGAACAATTGGCATTGCTGCTCAAATGCTCACGCCAGACCATTAATCAAGAATTACATTTACTCGAACAACAAGGTGTTTTAAAAATTGCCTTTAAAAAAATAGAAATATTAGATATCAATCAATTACATTCTATTGCCCACTCACTCGGCCAACTCTAATTTAACACATCACTTTTCTACTTTTAGACAATTATTAAATTCACCTTAAACGGCTGGAATATATAATCATTTTATAAATAAAATATACAAATTATTTATTCTACTTTGTGAAAAATACAATTATATTTTAGCTAGGCGCTAATGCCATCTCAATAAAAGTTGAAATAAATGAAAAAAATCACAACATTGCTCACAGCGGGATTATTCACTGTACTTAGCGCTTCTGCATTTGCATGCCCTAAAGGTACAACATTGGTTGGTGGTACAGGCCCAAACCATAAAGGCGGCAAATGTGTTGCGGCAAATCCTGCAGCTCAAGCGACTCAAAAAGCGACGGCTGCAAGTACAAAAGCCAAAGCTGATGCAACTCAAGCAAAAGACAAAAGTGTAGCTGCAACCAAAGCTGTTGAAGCGAAACCTAAAGAAGCAGCGACAAAGGTAAAAACTGAAACTGCTGCAAGCAAAGCAAAAGCTGAAGCAACAACCAAAGCAGTAAAAAATGACGCTGCTGCAAAATCAACTGCTGCCAAAGACAAAGCAGTGAAAACTGCATCAACCAATCCGTTAAAACCTTAAGTAACAATGAACGTACTTAACCTAGATCTGTATCAATAAAAAATGGCGCATATTTGCGCCATTTACTAGGGTCTGTTAAAAAATATTATTATTTGCTTTGGTATTGCCTAAACTTGGATTTTCAATTGCGTCTTTACACTGGGCTTTATCACGCTCATATTGCGCTTGATTTTTTTGCATTTCACCATCTTTTTCCAATGTCGATCTTGCCCAAGTATCTAAACTGGTCATGGCTTTACGACACAACGCGTATTTACCTTCTGTCACCGAATCGGTCATTTTGACATTGATACGCCAGTCGGTACTGAGCTTTCGTAAAGGTTTACGTACATTGTCTTCAATCAAATTTAATTGCTTACGGTAGACAAAGGGTTCCACCTGATTGATCAGTTTCCATGCTTCGTTGGCATAGGTTGTCGCATCATTGGTTAGTTTTGGCGCAGCTTTAATTTCAACTTTTTCTTTAGATTCAGAAGATGAATTACCACATGCTTGTAAACCTAAAACACCTAACACCAAGGTCATACTCAATAATAATTTCGACTGATTTGCGAACATAAAGTTACGCCTAAATAAACATTTCGCTACTATGCTAGTAAATTCGGGTAGAATACACAATCTTGATTTTACCTTTTGTTTTACTCTCGTTTTAGGTGTCCTGTGTCAGAGCACAATCCCTCAGTCCAAACTGCTGGCTTTTGGCAAGGCGCTAAAGACAGTCAAGCCATCATCTTTACTTATCTGCCTGTATCTTTTGCCTTTGGTGTATCCGCGACCCAATTTGGTTTTAGTGCATGGGAAGCCTTATTTCTATCTTGCTCTATGTACGCTGGTGCTAGCCAATTTCTTGTGGTTGCATTATTGGGCAGTGGCACATCTATTTGGATGACAGCACTTACAGTCATTGCACTGGATATTCGCCATGTACTTTATGGGCCAGCCTTACAAAACCTGATTCAAGACCGTTTAAACCTTAAAAAGACCGCAGTATGGGCATGGGGTTTAACCGATGAAGTTTTTGCGGCTGGAATGATTAAACTTTCCCAACGTCGTCAGGAATGGTCAGAGTCTTGGATGTTAGGACTCAGCTTGTTTAGCTGGATGTCATGGGCCTTAGGTTCCTTTTTAGGTGGTTTATTTGCAGATCAAGTTAACGACTTGCCGCAATTTTTACAAGCCGCTTTAGACTTCTTGTTACCCGCATTGTTCTTAAGCTTCTTACTGGCAGCCTTTGAGAAAAAACATACTTTTGTGGTTGCCGTATCTTTAGTGGTTTCCGCATTGGCCTGTTATTTTATCAATATGTCGGCAGCAATTTTTATTGGGATTGCATCTGGGATTTTAGCAGGATTATTTAAACATTATGTTTTAAAGCAAACTGATGAAGTGAGTATTTAAAATGGATTTACAGATTATCTTGGTGGGGATATTGGTCGGTATTGCAAATTTTGCTTCACGCTTTGGTCCATTCTATCTGCTGCAAAAAAGCCAACAACACACACAAACTCGTGGCGCAACATGGTTAAAAATTGCATTAGGCAGTATTGGAATTGCAGCAATCAGTTCAATGTTAATTGTCGCCACTCTTCCACCATTGATCGAAACTCCAAATAAAAGTTTTGCGATGTTGGTGGGCTTTATCGTACTCACAGGATTATATTTTAAATTTAAAAGAATTGTTTTAGCGACACTTACAGCAGCATTGGCCTATGGTTTGGTCTACACCTATCTGTAGTTTTGTTGTTTGAAATATATTTAATGCATTAGCAAATCAGCGTTTAAATTTAAAGTCTTTAGGATTTAAAATGCTTTTATCTAATCAATTTACAATAATAAACTATGTAAATTAATTAGTTGTGTATGATTGCTTTCAAATATAATATTTAAAATACGCAACTCGATATGTTTATCGCACACTTACCTTCTGGCTATATCTTGGCTAAACTTTTACTCAAGAAATTTAAACAGACAAAAATCACCAATAAAGCTTTTTTTACGCTGATTATGCTTGGTGCAGTTTTTCCTGATATTGATCTATTCTATTTCTATTTATTCGATCATAGGTCGGTACATCACCATAAATATTTTTTACATTGGTTTTCATTTTGGATTCCAATCTTTCTAATTGCTTTATGTTATTTCATCCATTCAAAATACACGGCTAAACCTGCCCTGATGATCAGTCTTTTTTCGGGTGCTGCCCTACTACATATTGGCTTGGATACTTTTGTAGGTGATGTTTGGCTTTTTGCACCGTTTATTGATCAACCCTATGTATTTTTTGAAGTCAGCTCACGTTATCAGCCGTGGTGGTTAAACTTTATTCTGCATTGGTCATTTTTTGTAGAATTACTGATCTGCCTCATTGCGTTGATTCTGTTGGTTCGTAAAAAGAATTAATTAAAAATTCTTAATCAGTTTCTTGCGCAAATTCAAAGCCACTTCATTTGTAGTGGCAAACAACCGATAAGCTAAAAACTTTATAAAAAAATCTGTTAGACAATATCATTATTTTATGTCAATCAGCCCTTAACACACGCCTGAGTTCTGCTATGCTAACAGTCCATAAGACAAGCATGGAAGAATAGCATGAGCGTTACTATTGGTACCCCACTTCAATCATCTGCATTTAAAGTTTTACTGTTAGGTTCAGGAGAGCTTGGTAAAGAAGTGGTGATTTCATTACAACGACTTGGTGTCGAAGTTCACGCGGCAGACCGCTACGAAAACGCACCTGCCATGCAAGTTGCTCATTTCTCTTATGCCTTAAACATGGCAGATGCAACAGAATTAAAAGCTTTAATTGAAAAAGTAAAACCCAATCTTATTGTTCCAGAAATTGAAGCGATTGCTACTCAAGTATTAGTCGAAATCGAACAACAAAATATTGCAACCGTGATCCCTTCGGCAAAAGCCGTGAATTTAACCATGAACCGTGAAGGGATTCGTCGCTTAGCGGCAGAAGAACTTGGTTTACCGACTTCCGCTTACCGTTTTGCCAATACTTTAGAAAGCTTCCGTTCTGCATGTGATGACATTGGTTATCCGAACTTTGTTAAACCTGTAATGTCTTCTTCTGGTAAGGGGCAATCTCGTGTCAAAGAATATGCAGAAGTAGATGCGGCTTGGGAATATGCTCAAACGGGTGGTCGGGTAAATCAAGGTACGGTCATCGTTGAGTCACAAATTGACTTTGATTTTGAAATTACCTTACTCACTGTACGTTCGAAAAACCCAGAAACAGGTGAGATTGAAACCGCTTATTGTGATCCAATTGGGCATCGTCAAGATTCAGGCGACTATGTAGAAAGTTGGCAGCCTCAAGCAATGACTGAAACAGCTTTAAATGAAGCCAAACGCATTGCCAATAAAGTCACTGTAGCACTTGGTGGCTGTGGAATTTTTGGGGTAGAACTGTTTGTAAAAGGTGATAAAGTATGGTTTAGTGAAGTATCACCGCGTCCACACGATACAGGCTTAGTCACACTTGCATCACAATTCCAAAGTGAATTTGAATTACATGCACGTGCAATTTTAGGTTTACCAGTCAATACTGAACGACATAGTATTGCTGCAAGTGCTGTAATCTATGCAGGTATGGATGCAAATAATCTTTTATACTCTGGCTTAAATCTTGCTTTGCAAAATCCTGCGACAGACTTACGCCTGTTCGGTAAACCTGAAGGATTTAAACGTCGTCGTATGGGCGTGGCAACAGCACGTGCTGAAACAACAGACCAAGCACGTGAACTTGCACAAGAAACGGCTGCAAAAGTCACTGTTCATTTAAACAACTAGCCAATATATTTGCGGACAAGACATCCATGATCAACACCTCTCCTCTGTTGGAATATGTAACTGATATACATGACATTAAAGCGATTAATCAATGGCGTAGCGATGTCGAACAACAGTTAAATGAGGCCTATGATCATGGTACAACAATACGTGAAATTGTGCGTACCCGCTCAAATGTGGTAGATGAAGCCCTTATGTTTCTCTGGAAGCATTCAGGGCTAGATCAAACAGATCTCGGTTTATTTGCTGTTGGTGGCTATGGGCGACGCGAAATGTTGCCCTATTCCGATGTCGACATCATGATTCTTTCAGAAGAAGACCTTTCTCCTGAACAAGAACAAACGGTGACGCAATTTATTTCTACACTTTGGGATGTGGGAAATTTTAAACCGGGTGTCAGTGTACGGAGTATCCGTAGTTGTTTTGAACAAGCCACCAATGATCTTACTGTGGCAACCTCGCTGATTGAAGCGCGATTAATTATTGGCAATCAACATCTGGCAAGATGGCCTCGTCGTGTCGTTTCCCAAACTTGGACAGATAAGACGTTCTTTGATGCCAAGATGGATGAACAAGCGCAACGCTATGCACAACATAACAATACTGAAAGTAATTTAGAACCCGATATTAAAAATGCACCCGGCGGTATTCGGGACATTAACCAAATTGGCTGGATTGCCAAACGGCATTTCCGAGTCAATCGTATTTACGACTTGGTTCATTTGGGTTTTATTTCTGAATTTGAATTGGGCGTTCTGGAAGAAGCTGAAAACTTTCTTTGGGAAATTCGCCATCATTTACACCGTTTAACCAAACGTGATGAAAATCGTCTATTGTTTGATTATCAACGTGATATTGCAGCTAAATTTGGCTATACACGAGAAGATGATCATCATCCAAATTATCCAATTGAACAGTTCATGAAGCGTTATTATCGTACCGCTCAACAAGTTTCGACCTTAAATGAAATGTTATTGGCTTATTTCAATGAATCGGTGATTACCCCACGTTTACCCGACTATGAACGTAAAATCGAAAATATTAACGAACATTTTAAATTGGTCGATGGTAAGCTTGCCGTTCAACAACATAAAACCTTTTCCGAAAATCCAAGCGCTATTTTAGAGATTTTTTATATCTTGGCGAATCGCCCTGAAATCGAGGGTATTCGTGCACGTACATTGCGTCTTTTGACTTTAGCAGCAAAACGCATTGATCAAGCATTTCGTGATAATCCGACCCATCAAGCATTATTCATGGCGATCATTCGCTCTCCATATCGTTTATATGAAACCATGGTGGCAATGAAACGTTATGGTGTATTAGGAAATTATATTCCTGCTTTTGGGCAAATCATGGGGTTGATGCAATATGACTTGTTCCATATTTATACTGTCGATGCACATACCTTACTGTTAATTCGTAACTTAAATCGTTTTAAAGAACCTGGCTTTGCTAAAGACTACCCTGTTGTCAGTTCTGTATTTCAACGCTTAGTCCGCCGTGACATCGTATTCCTTGCTGCATTATTCCATGATATTGCCAAAGGCCGTGGTGGAGATCACAGTGAACTTGGCGCCGAAGATGCAATTGAATTCTGTCTTGCGCATGGATTTACCGAACGCGAATGTAATCTGGTTGCTTGGCTCATCCAAAACCATTTACTGATGTCGATGACCGCACAGAAAAAAGATATTTCAGATCCAGATGTGGTGAAAGAGTTTGCTGAAAAGCTTGGTGATATGGAGCATTTAGATTATCTCTATACGCTGACGGTTGCCGATATCAATGCCACCAATCCAAAACTTTGGAATACATGGCGCTCTTCTTTGATGCGTCAACTCTATACCCATGCGCGTGATGTGATTCGTTCTGGTTTGGGTCGTCCTGTTGATTATCAAATGCTGATTGAAGATACCAAATTCTCTGCAAGCGAAGTCTTGGTAGATGAGTTTCCACTTGATCAAGTTGAAAAGGTTTGGCAAGAGCTTGGGGACGAATACTTCCTTAAAGAATCCGCAGATGAAATTGCATGGCATACCCGTGCAATTTTGCAACACGGTGACAATCCTGCACCATTGGTGCTCATGCGTGCGCACCGTAAAGCAGCACAAGATGCTGTACAGATCTTTATTTATACTCAAGACCAACCCAATCTGTTTGCCACCACAGTGGCAATTTTGGATCGTATGAATCTGGATGTCCAAGATGCACGAATTATCACTGCAACCAAAGCCTTTAGTTTAGATACTTATGTGGTCTTGGATCGTTTCGGTACCTTATTAACCGATCCTGAACGTGAAGAAACAGTCAAACAGGCGTTAATTAAAGCCTTAAGCGAATCAGATAAATATCCGGGTTTGATGCAACGTCGTATTCCACGTCAACTTCGCCACTTCGATATTGAAAATACCGTGGATGTAACACTTAACGAAGCTTTGCAGCAAAATATGGTAGAAATCTCTACCCTCGACCAACCGGGCTTACTTGCACGCGTTGGTGGTTTATTTATGATGCAAGGTTTAGACATACATTCTGCTAGAATCGCCACGCTGGGTGAAAAAGCAGAAGATATTTTCTTTGTCACCAAAAAAGATGGCACCCCCCTCACTGAAGCTGAGGCTGAAGTCTTTACCGCAAAATTAAAAGCGGCATTAGATGAAGCATCCAATCAAATCTGTGGGCAACATTAATCTTACTTTCTATCGTGGTAATTGTTTCATGAACTCTAGTTTGTCTTTATTACATCCTTATCCATTTGAAAAGTTAAGCCAGCTTTTTCAGGATGTAAAACCTGCAGATTTACCTTTGATCCCACTTTCAATTGGAGAACCAAAGCATCCTGCTCCTGAGTTTGTGAAGCAAGCGATCATTGATAATTTTCAGCACCTTTCAACTTATCCAAACAGCAAAGGTTTACCTGAACTTCGTGAAAGTATTGCTCAGTGGCTAACCCGTCGTTTTAAACTGAATGCGATCAGTGCGGAAGATCATGTCCTTCCGGTAACAGGTACACGTGAAGGGATTTTCTCTTTTGTACAAGCCTTGATTAATCGTGATGACGCACCTTATGTGGTAATGCCTAATCCGTTCTATCAGATTTATGAAGGTGCAACACTTTTAGCTGGCGCCAAGCCATACTTTGTTAACTGTACCGAAGACAACAATTACCTCGGTGATTTTGATGCTGTACCTGCTGAAGTTTGGGAAAAAACTGCACTTTTGTTTGTTTGTACGCCGGGAAATCCTACTGGTGCGGTACTTTCAAAAGCACAATTCAAAAAGCTAATTGCACTTTCTGACCAATATGACTTTGTGATTGCCTCTGATGAATGTTACTCAGAATTGTGGTTTGATGAAGCACCGATCGGCTTATTGGAAGTCTGTGCTGAATTAGGTCGTGACGACTATAAAAATTGTATCGTGTTCCATTCACTGTCTAAGCGTTCAAACCTACCGGGTATGCGCTCAGGTTTTGTTGCTGGGGATGCAAACTTACTTAAACCTTATTTAAAATTCCGTACTTATCACGGCGCTGCAATGCCAGTCCAACATCAATTGGCTTCAATTGTTGCTTGGAACGATGAAACACATGTTGAAGAAAATCGTAGACTGTATCGTGCCAAATTTGATTTGTTCCAAAATGAACTCGGTCATCTTTTACCATTACAAAAGCCCGATGCAGGTTTCTATTATTGGTTAAAAGTCGATCATGATGAAAACTTTGCCAAAATGTTAATGGAAAAAGCCAACATTAAAGTTTTACCGGGGCGTTATTTGTCTCGTGATACTGAACAAGGCAATCCTGGTGAAGGTCATGTTCGTATGGCATTGGTCGCAGATATTGCTCAATGTGAGCAAGTGATTCAACGTCTAAAAACCATTTTATAAAAATATGCTGTTATAAAAAATGCCCCAAATTTGGGGCATTTTTTATGGTGTTTAAAAATCAAAGGTTGCACTTAATTTAAAGGTACGGGGATCACCTAAAGACAAATAGGTATAGTCATTTACAGATGCTGAAGCCCAATAATCCTTGTCTAAAACATTAGTCACTGAGAAATTGAATGTTGTCGGAACTTTATTAATTTTGGTTTTATAATTTGCACCAACATCTAATCTCGTCCAATCGTTAATTTTCAACGTATTGGCATTATCGGCATATGTTGAACCCGTATACACAACACGACCATTTACACTAATATCCTGTTCAACTGGCAATTTCCAATCTGCTTCTAGATTCGCTTGAAACTTTGGAACGCCAATAACTTCATTATTATTGTATAAACCTTGATAAGTATCCTTCTGTTTGGTATCAATCCACGTCGCACCACCCAAAATCTTAATGAAGTCAGTTAATTGACCATAGGCATTAAATTCAAGACCTTGATGGATATTGGTTGCCTGACTCAATTGTGGAGTTCCAGAAGTATTCACAGAAGCTTTTCGACGGTCTGTATAGAAGTAACTCAATGCACCACCGAGGTGATCATTTTCGAACTTTAATCCAACTTCTTTCTGCTTAGATACAAAAGGATCAGCAATATAGTTATTACCGACACTATCCTGTATCGCATCCCCTTGTACTAAAGCTTCTATATAATTAGCGTAAATTGCCATTTCAGGGGTTAATTTATAGCTTACACCTAATGCTGGGGTAACTTTGTTTTTATTAATATCGTACTTATAGGTACCATATGAATAAACATCTTGTTCAATTTCTTGATAGCGCGCACCAAGCATTACAGTCAAACGATCATTTAGAGCAGAAATATTATCGCCTAAAGCTACACTTTTTAAAGTATTCACTCCAGCTTTGGGGTATGTACCAGCGGCACCTAGCCATTTATTAATATTTGAGCCATCTGTATAAATAGGATTATAAAAATTATCGTCTAAACTTGTTGCATAACCATAACTATATCGTTTATCTGCTCGATAGATCGACCCAGAAAAAACTACATTATGCTTTAAAGAACCTGTATCAAATTTCGTTTTTACCCCAATTTCTGCACTGTTATTGGTATCTTTTCGTGGAATGGTCGATGCCGATAATTTGGCAGCTCCTGTTTGAGTATTACTTAATTGCTGACTTGAATAGACACCATCTTCTTCTGTTTTACGGAATCCATAAGCAGCATATGCAGTTGTTGCATCATTTAAATCATATTCTGCACGGAAGCTACCAAAAATATCTTCTTCATTTGAATATGTCCATGACTGACCATGATAATTCGCATACTGTGATGCACTTGGTAATGCAGTTACGCTATTGGTTAAACGCAAACTTGGGCGATTTTCACTTAAACGGTTGTTGGTATATCCCAAATCACCAGAGAGGCGTAATTGTTCACCTTTATAATCCATCGCAATTGAAGCTACACCTAGTGAATTATCTTCTTTGTCAATTTCTGTATTGCCACCATGATATGCCGTATTTACACGCACACCAAATTTTTCATCTTCACCAAAACGTCTCGATACATCTGATGAAATATAGCCACCATTAAAATCTGTACCTACATTGATACGATTTAATGGCTCATTTCCCGCTCTTTTAGGCAACAAATTAATAGAACCACCAATCCCAGTTCCTCCGGGAATCGCTCCATTTAAAAATGCTGAGGCACCTTTAAATACTTCGACACGTTCAAATAACTCCGTTGGAATATATTGACGAGGAAGTATTCCATATAAACCGTTATAAGCCGTATCATCAGAAGCTAGCACAAAACCACGAATAAAATATGCTTCCTGAAAATTCCCAAAGCCCTTTGCTGTACGCACAGCTGAATCTGCCTGAAGTACATCTCCCACACTCTCAGCTTGTCGCTCTTGAATATATTGATTGGTATAGCTAGTTAGATTAAACGGTGTATCTATATTTTTCTGATTGCCAAATATCCCAACTTTACCACCAGAAGCCACCTGTCCTCCAGCAAATGCTGGCATTAAACCCTCTGCTGATGCATCTGCACTTGCGACTACTGTAATCGTACTCAGTTGTTTTGCATTGCCATTGCTCGATTGAGTCGATGAAGCATCTTGTTGTTCAGCATGCGCAATTGCAGCACTTGTCGCCACTGCCATCATCACAATTAAGGGTTTAATTTTTCGCATAGGAGGCTCTAAAACAGTCATCTAAATTAAGCCGCCATATTAAATGATAATCACTCTTACTTAAACTTACTTTCTCATTTTATAAGCGTGATTTTTTAAATAAAAAAGCAAGATCTCATGGTATTTATTTATTAAAAAATATTATAAATTGTGAATGGTCTTGTAGTTTTTATACAAAATTATGCTGATCTTGATGGTTTCTATATTAAAAACATATAAATAATTTTAACCGCTCAAGCCATCTAATAATCAAGGCCATAAAACAACAAATATCACTAACTTCAACGGCCTCTCTATAGCAAAATTTAACTGCTTAACTTTCAAAAAATCACATTAAGCGCTGTATTGCAACTTGACCAAACATACAGCCTTTAGAGATACTCAACTTATCTCTACTCATTTAAAAAACTAAAATGAAATCGCATGACCCAATGAAAAAAAAACGCATAAACTCAAAACTCGGGATCATTATTGCAATTATTTTTATTGTGCTAATCGTGGCTTTTATTGGATGGAAATCTTCAAATAAAAAACAGCCTTCTCCAGAAAATGCAGCAACATCCGCTTCTAGTGCAAAACCAGCACTGACTGTAACGGTGATACAACCCGAACTGCAAAACTGGAAGCAAAACTTTACAGCCAATGGCAATATTGCTGCATGGCAAGAAGTGGTGATTGGCAGTGAACTTTCAGGGCAACGAATTACCAAAGTCAATGTCAACGTTGGAGATAGCGTACAACGTGGGCAAGTTTTGGCTGAAATTAACAGTGAAAGTATTCGTGCTGAATTGGCGACAGCAAAGGCCAATTATGCAGAAGCGAAAGCTGTACTAGCTGATGCCAGTATCAATAATCAACGTATTCAACAACTCAAAAATACTGGTGCAATTTCACAACAAGAAGCGACAAAATACCTGACTTCTCAAAGTACAGCACAAGCCCGTTTAGATGCTGCCAAAGCCCAAATTGACAGTAATCAGCTTCGTTTAACACAAACCCAAGTGATTGCACCCGATCATGGGGTTATTTCAGCACGTACAGCAACAGTTGGCTCATTGGCACAAACGGGACAAGAACTGTTCCGCTTGATCCGTGATAACCGTTTGGAATGGCGTGCCGAAGTCACCTCGACAGACTTATATAAACTTAAAAAAGGCATGACAGCGCATATCACCTCACCTGATCCTAGCCGTTCAGCCGTTTCAGGTAGCGTTCGCATGATTGCACCAGTCATTGACCCGCAAACACGTTATGGCTTGGTTTATGTGGATATACCTACCACTGATGCTGTTCGTATGGGTATGTTTGTCAAAGGTGAGTTTGATCTAGGCGAAAAGCCAGCACTAACAGTGCCTCAAACCGCAGTACTTTTACGTGATGGTTTCTCTTATGTGTTTATTGTCAATAAAGATAATCGAGTGACTCAACAGAAAGTCACACTTGGTCGGCGTTTAAATGATCGCGTTGAAATTGTTGATTTAGCAGCAAATACTCAACTGGTTGCCTCTGGAACAGGATTCTTGTCAGATGGTGATTTAATCAAACGTGGTCATGCCATTCCAGATACACCATTGACCAAACAACTCGTTAGCACGCAGGAGAAATAACATGAATTTCTCCGCTTGGTCGATTAAAAATCCGATTCCCGGTATCTTGCTTTTTATCATGCTTGGTTTAGCCGGTTTGATGTGTTTTCATTGGATGAAAATCCAACAATTTCCCGATATTGAATTACCGATGGTTACGGTTACTGCGGCTTTACCCGGTGCAGCACCACCGCAACTGGAAACAGAAGTTGCACGTAAAATTGAGAACTCGATTGCAACTTTACAGGGACTTAAAAATCAATATACCAATATCCAAGATGGTGTAGTCACCGTAACCGCAGAGTTTCAACTGGAAAAACCACTGCAAGAAGCTGTTGATGATGTCCGTAACGCGGTTTCACAAGTACGTTCAGATTTACCTGCGGATCTTCGTGATCCAATTGTCAGTAAAATCAATCTTTCAGGTTCACCGATTCTCACCTACACCATCCAATCCCCTCGTATGGATGAGGAAGCACTGTCTTGGTTTGTAGATTATGACGTTGCACGTGCAATGTTAAAAGTCAAAGGCGTTGGTGCGGTTTCTCGTGTAGGCGGTGTCACGCGTCAAGTTGAAGTTGAATTAGATCCTGAAAAACTCTTGGCGTTAAATGCCACAGCAACAGACATCACCAGACAATTACGCCTTGTTCAGCAAGATGCTTCTGGTGGGCAAACAAAAATAGGCGGCAGTGAACAGTCTATTCGTACCATTGCCACAGTAAAAACTGCTGCTGAAATTGCAGCAATGGATATTGCCTTGAGTGATGGTCGCCATATTCGGCTGGATCAAGTTGCCAACATTCGTGATGGCATTGCTGAACGACGTTCTGCTGCACTGTTAAATGGCCACCCTGTGATTGGCTTTGAAATTACCCGCAGTAAAGGTGCAAGTGAAGTTGATGTTGAAATCGGAGTAAAAGAGGCACTTGAAACATTAAAAGCGGCGCATCCTGATATTAAAATCACTGAAGCATTTAACTTTGTAAATCCTGTGGTTGATAACTATAAAGGCTCAATGTCCTTGCTGTATGAAGGCGCACTGCTTGCAATCTTGGTGGTTTGGCTGTTTTTACGTGATTGGCGTGCCACGATCATTGCGGCAACTGCCCTGCCTTTGTCCATTCTACCCGCCTTAATTGGCATGTATTACTTAGGCTTTACTTTAAATATTGTCACACTGTTAGCCATGTCGTTGGTTGTTGGAATACTGGTCGATGATGCCATTGTAGAAATTGAAAATATCATCCGGCATCTTCGAATGGGGAAAACGCCTTATGAAGCGGCCATGGAGGCAGCCGATGAAATTGGTTTAGCCGTAATTGCCACCACTTTCACCTTGATTGCAGTGTTCTTACCCACTGCCTTTATGAGTGGTATTGCAGGTAAATTCTTTGTGCAATTTGGCTGGACAGCGGCTTTGGCTATTTTTGCCTCACTCTTGGTGGCACGCTTACTGACACCTATGATGTCAGCCTATATTCTTAAACCTTGGGTTGGTAAAGTTGAAAGTCATCACGACAATCAAGTATTAGATGATCAAAGCCAAGCAATCAAAGATCATGGTGATCTTGAACTTCAACATGATCGTGCCAAAGATGGTCGGGTGATGCGCGCATATATGCGAATGGTCACGTGGTGTTTAAATCATCGTTGGATCACCTTAAGCAGTGCCATCATATTTTTTATCGCTTCACTGATGCTCATCCCATTACTCCCTACAGGCTTTGTTCCACCACCTGACACTGGGCAGACCCAAGTGCGTGTTGAGCTTCCACCAGGTTCACAATTTCCAGATACCTTAAAAGCAGCAGAATACGCGCGTAGTTTAATTAAGGATCATCCTGAAATTAAAAGTGTCTATACCACGATTGGTGGTGGTTCAGCAGGTACAGATCCTTTTGCGGGTGGTGCATCAAGTGAACCAAGAAAAGCAACCTTAACCATTCAAGTCACAGCACGTTCAGACCGTGCTGCAAGTTTGCAAAAAATTGAAAATGACTTGCGCCAACGTTTAGCTCCACTGCCTGGTGCACGGATTCAAGTCGGTATTGCAGGCAATAACAGCCAATATCAAATTGCGCTGTCAGGTGATGACCCAGATGTATTAATCAGTACAGCACGTCAAGTAGAACGAGAAATCCGGACTATTCCAAATATTGGTAGTATTACCTCAAGCGCAGCATTGATTCGCCCTGAATTGGTGATTCGCCCTGACTTTGCAAAAGCTGCGGATTTAGGCATTACCACACAAAATATCGCTGAAACTGTGCGTATTGCCACGGCGGGAGATTTTGATCAAAATTTGGCAAAATTAAACCTTTCGCAACGGCAAATTCCGATCGTCATCAAACTGCCCCTGTCTGCACGTCAAGACCAAGACCTGATTAAACGCTTGATGATTACAGGCAGTAAAGGTCCAGTGATGTTAGGCACCATTGCACAAGTTAATATTGAAAGTGGTCCTTCACAAATTGACCGCTTTAACCGTTTACGTAACATCAACTTTAATATTGAGCTCAATGATCAGCCTTTAGGCGATGTTGCGGCTGCTGTAGATAAACTTCCAACCATCAAAAACTTACCTCCGACGGTAAAACGTACCAATCTGGGTGATGCCGATGTGATGGAACAGCTCTTTGCAAGCTTTGGTTTAGCTATGCTCACAGGCGTATTGTGTATCTATGTGGTCTTGGTGCTCTTGTTTAAAGACTTCTTACAACCAATCACCATTTTAGTAGCATTGCCTTTGGCACTGGGTGGTGCGTTTGTGCTACTGCTTTTAGCAAAAAGTAGTTTTTCGATGCCAAGTTTGATTGGCTTAATCATGTTGATGGGAATTGCCAGTAAAAACTCGATTCTTTTGGTCGATTATGCAATTATCGCCCGTAATGAACGGCAGTATTCACGTATGAATGCGCTCTTAGATGCCTGTCATAAGCGTGCACGACCCATTATTATGACCACTTTAGCGATGGGTGCAGGTATGTTTCCAATTGCCTTAGGAATAGGTACAGATCCAAGTTTTAGAGCACCGATGGCAATCTCTGTAATTGGTGGACTGATTACCAGTACCTTCTTGTCGTTATTGGTTATTCCTGTTGTGTATACCTTTATTGATGATATTCACAACATGTTATTTAAGCGCAATAAAGCCAATAAATCGAAAGAAGCAAGCGTATCTCATTCTTGATTTTTAAAATTGAATGAGATGACAACATAATGTAAAAGAGAAAGCCTATCTAGATCTTTATTAGACTTCTTTCATAAGTCCTTTTTAAAACCATAAATCAACATAAAAGCACCCTCATCCTAGCCTTCTCCCAAAGGGAGAAGGAACTTTCAATACCAATATGATTCACTCCACATGATCATTTTTTGATTTATCAAAGATCTTTATTAGATAGACATTTTTTTATTTGGGCTAATCTTATTTGATTAATTCAGCAACAAAGCTGCGGCAAATAAGCCAAAGCATAAGGATGAAAGATAATAAATATATTTGATTTTGGTTTTAAACCAATGCATAGCTTTATTTTGAGTCATCAATCGCACCAGAAACAAGTTCCAGATCAAAACTACACTCACCATCCACAGACAGGTTAAAGTCAATTGAACAACATTATAGTGTTGATAAATTGCCATAATAATACTGCTATAAAACAGAATATTTTTAGGATTTAATAAACTCGACTGTATCCCCAGCAAGACATATTTTATCCATGCAAAGGTTGGTTTATTTTGGTGTTCTAGATGGTAATCCACTGTTAGCTTTGCTTGTTGTGCAAATATAAAACATCGATAAGACAAATAGCTTAAATAAGCAATACAGCCCCATTTTACCAACTTTAAAATTTCATCATCAAATTTGCCAAGAAAAAACAATGAGCTCAAAATAAGGCCAATCACGGCAACATTTCCCAAGACGATCCCTAAACAAACAGCTCTCGCCGCATGTGGCCCATTTCGAAACAATGAGGTTAAAATAAGAAAAAAATCAGGGCCGGGTGAAAGTAAAGCAATGAAATGGGTGGCAATCACAATAAAGAACAGTTGCATTACTCGATCCAAAAAATATTTAGATAAGCTTAAATATTTTTAGAACCTATTATCTTGTAGATAATTGCGCAGTTAGAGCATGACAAACTGCGCTTGAAACTGCTTCGGTGTGATTCCAGTATGCGATTTAAACACATGATGAAAATGACTTTGGTCTGTAAATCCCAAATCATGTGCAACTTGAATAATTGCTTCTCCAGACTTCAAACGCTTTCTGGCTATATTTATTTTTTGATTTAATTGATACGCATGTGGTGTTAAGCCAAAATTATTTTTAAACAAGCGAATAATGGCATAACGACTAATCCCGAGGCTTTGACTGAGATCCTCTAAAGAAAGCATCTGTTTACTATGCTTCATATCATCAATAATTGCACCCAAATGCTTTTGAAAATAATCAGATTGCTTTAATAAGGTAAATTCAAAATTGGGCAATAATATTTCACTCAGGACTTCAATTAATTGTTGTTGTTTGAATAAAATCGATATGGTTGGATCAAATAACAGCTGATTTAACTGCGTAAATGCTTGGTATATATGTGGGTTTGTTAAAATTTGTGGTTTTAGCAACGGAATATGATGGGGATAAAGCTGCTCAATATCTTTGACTAATTCTGAAAAAAGTTGAGCAACCCAATGTGCATCTAGATGCATCATTTGATAACTCCATGCTTGATTTTCCAGTGGATTACATGCGTGTTCCACCTCAGCAGGAATGATTACTACGCTTCCTGTTTGAATTTGCTCTTCGCTGGCAAAATAGCTACTAAAGCGACTTATTCCACAATCCACAGCACCAATCGAAAAGGTCGGATGGCTATGTGATCTATAGCAAATACGGCTTTGACATGCCCTACGTGTTTCGACATAGGGCATTTGCGGATCAGTCCAAAATTCAACTGCAGTGTCTAATTGCATCATATCCTCAGTCTTATTTTGGTCTGTACAACAGGTTATTCTGCTAAAGCTTTTTCAATATCGTGTTCTATATCCTCAGGCTTCGTGGTTGGTGCATAGCGGTTAATCACTTCACCTTTCTTATTTATTAAGAATTTGGTGAAATTCCACTTAATGCCACTGCCGAGTATGCCCTTACTGTTATTGGTTAAATAACGGAATATCACATGCGCTTCAGGTCCTTTTACATTCACTTTAGCGAACATTGGAAAAGAAACACCATAATTGCGTTGGCAATAAGCGCCGATTTGCTCATTTGTACCGGGGTCTTGTCCACCGAACTGGTTACAAGGAAATCCTAGAACTTCAAGACCTTGGTCTTTATATTTCTCGTAAACCTTTTCTAATCCTGCAAATTGTGGGGTAAAGCCACATTTACTTGCAGTATTTACAATCAATAAAACTTTTCCTTCATAATCAGAAAAAGATTTATTTTCACCCTCTAACAGCTCAGCCTCAAACTGATAAATGTTGGTCATGGATACGTTTCCTCGTCGTCTTTTTCTTGTGATTTTAATTCTAAAGAAGCGGAATTTACGCAGTAGCGTAAGCCCGTTGGTTGTGGTCCATCTTCAAATACATGCCCCAAATGAGCGTCGCAATGATGGCATATAATTTCTACACGTTCCATACCATGCGAATGATCATCTTGTTCTTCTATAACAGTATTATTGATTGGTTTAAAAAAGCTCGGCCAACCACAACCACTGTCATATTTGGTTTCTGAAGAGAATAATTCTTCCCCACAACATCGACATACATAGGTTCCATGCTGCTTGGAATTCCAATACTTTCCAGTAAAGGCAGCTTCAGTGCCCTTTTGTCGAGTGATTTTAAATTCCTCTGGTGATAACTCTCTTTGCCATTCTCGGTCTGTTTTATTGAGTTTTCCCATCATTAAACTCCTTTAAATCTTTGACATTCAATGTCATGCTTCAGTACTTCCATATTTACGCTAGAGCTTGGAAAATTTCTAGCTAAATTTCAACATAGATTGTGATATTTCAGTAATCTATTTTTTTAACTCAAAATAATTGGATAAAATTATGTCCGTTTTAGGTAACACAACCCCACGTGAAATCAAGAAATCGTCAAAGCTAGAGCATGTTTGCTACGACATTCGTGGACCAGTGTTACGAGCGGCCAATGAGATGGAAGAAGCCGGTCATAAAATTATTAAATTAAATATCGGTAACCCCGCCCCGTTCGGCTTTGAAGCCCCGCAAGAAATTATCAATGATGTGGCTTTAAATTTGCCTAATGCTGTCGGTTATACAGATTCAAAAGGGATCTTCCCTGCGCGTAAAGCCATTTGTCAGTATTATCAGCAAAAAGGCATCTTAGATTTACATGTCAAAGATGTGTATATCGGGAATGGTGTATCTGAACTGATCGTTATGGCGATGCAAGGTTTATTGGATGATGGCGATGAAATGCTGGTTCCAATGCCGGATTACCCATTATGGACGGCAGCCGTAAATCTATCAGGTGGTACAGCGATTCACTATAAATGTGATGACCAAAACTACTGGTATCCTGATATGGCGGATATGGAAAGTAAAATCACCCCGAATACTCGTGGTATTGTGGTGATTAACCCAAACAATCCAACAGGTTCAGTCTATCCACGCCATGTTTTAGAACAGATTGTCGCATTGGCAAAAAAACATGATCTGATTTTATTTGCAGATGAAATTTACGACAAAATTGTGTATGACGGTATCGAACATGTCTCTGTTGCAGCATTAGCAGGAAACCATTTATGCGTTTCTTTTAATGGTTTATCTAAAGCCTATCGTATTGCCGGCTACCGTTCTGGTTGGATGGCGATTACGGGTGATAAGTCACGTGCAATGGATTACATCGAAGGCTTAGACATGCTTGCCTCAATGCGTTTATGTGCCAACCATCAAGCCCAATATGCGATTCAAACTGCTTTAGGCGGCTATCAATCGATTAATGATTTGATCCGCCCAGGTGGTCGTTTATATGAACAACGCAATATTGCTTGGGAAATGCTTAACGATATTCCTGGTGTGTCGTGCGTAAAACCAGAAGGTGCAATGTATTGTTTCCCTAGACTAGATCCTGAAATCTATCCAATTGAAGATGATGAAAAATTCATGTTAGATTTCCTCAAAGCTGAAAAAGTTTTACTGGTTCAAGGAACAGGTTTTAACTGGCCTACACCTGATCATTTCCGTGTGGTATTCCTCCCCGCAGAAAATGAATTACGTGAAGCAATGAATCGCTTAAGTCGTTTCTTGGCAAAAATGCGTTAATCTTTATAAAGTAGAGATAAGCTCAAAAAGGCATTCAAAATTGAATGCCTTTTTTATTGCTCAAGCATCTGTACAACTAAAAACTTAGTCATTGCCGTTATATTGCACAACATCTTCATTGAATGCTGAAAAAACACACTGGCAAGCACTTTATCCAGTTTTAATAGTATGTAACTATAAATTTGAGTGATTATTTGAAAAATTACATTTTTAAATAAGTATGGGCAACAGCTCAGTATTTATATAGATTGAAAAACTGGTACAAAAAATGCTTATGACCAGAACAATGATTGAAAAGGATAGTTTATGAAAAAGACGGTTACTGCACTTACACTTGCAATTGGCATGCTTTTACCCTTTACGAGTTATGCAAAAAATAATGTCGTTGTCGTCGCAACTGGCGGTACGATCGCGGGTGCTGGAGCAAGTTCTACAAATAGCGCAACATATACTGCTGCGAAAGTTCCTGTAGATGATTTGTTGAATGCAGTTCCGCAAATTCAAAATCTTGCCAATGTTACAGGTGTACAGGCTTTACAGGTTGCTTCAGAAAGCATCACTGACAAAGAGCTTTTAACCATTGCACGTAAAGTAAATGAATTGGTTAAAAAGCCTGATGTGAATGGCGTGGTGATTACCCATGGTACAGATACTTTAGAAGAAACTGCTTATTTTCTAAGTCTTACGGTTCATACAGATAAACCAATTGTCGTTGTTGGTTCTATGCGTCCACCTTCAGCGCTTTCAGCTGACGGCCCTTTGAACCTGTATAGTGCTGTTGCGCTTGCTGCCGCAGACAGTGCCAAAGGCAAAGGCGTTTTTGTGTTAATGAATGATGATATTTTTGCAGCACGCGATGTGTCAAAGACCATCAATATTCATACCGATGCTTTTGTCAGCCAATGGGGTGCTTTAGGTACACTGGTTGAAGGTAAACCTTATTGGTTTAGAAACGTTGCAAAACGTTTTAACAATAGCTCTGAGTTTAATATTGAGAACATTCAAGGTGATGCGTTACCAATCGTTCAAATCGTTTATGGTTCAGGCAATATGCTTCCAGATGCCTATGTGGCCTATGCGAAAGCGGGTGCTAAAGCCATTATTCATGCGGGTACAGGTAATGGTTCCGTTGCGAATTATATTGTTCCGACATTAAACCAACTCCAGCAACAAGGCGTACAAATCATTCGTTCTTCACGCGTTCCACAAGGTTTTGTGTTACGTAATGCTGAGCAGCCTGATGATAAATATGGTTGGGTGGTTGCTCACGATTTAAATCCGCAAAAAGCAAAACTTTTAGCCGCTTTGGCACTCACCAAAACCAAAGATGCAAAAGAAATTCAACGGATGTTCTGGGAATACTAAGTTTAATCTTTGAATCAAGCTTAATACTTGAATCAACTTTAAAACCAGCACAAAGTTAAGCGTGAAACTATGCATTAAACCGTCAAATAAATTTGGCGGTTTAATTTTATCTTGAATGGATAATGATTTAATCCACTGTTAAATCCAATTGATCAAGGATATAAAGTGTATTGCCATCGATGATAGTTTTATCTTGATCCAAATACTTTTGTTCCAGTACCCCATCTGTTTCAGAAAAAGCATAATCATCATCATTGAGCACTGCTAAATGCTGTTCATCAATCACCCATAGACCTTCAATTTTATCGTGCGGATACTGTAAACGCGCAACCAAATCCACCACTAAGGTTTTTTCTACCGGATAGATACCCTGTTGAGCCAGACCACTCCAGCCTGCTGTTAACACATATTGTTCTAAGGTTTGTTCCGCTATCAACAGGCCGAATTGTTCATCTTGCCGAATCGTCGAAGTTGGCTTTAGCTTTTCCAAATCAGTGGCATGTTGCAAATTGATTTTATAAATCCGTTTAAATGCTTGAGAATTATCTTTATAGAAATCATCATCACGTTCTGCGACTAGAAATTGAGTGGAACTCAAAGCTGTAATTGCTGTATTTGAATAGGTCTTTGCACCCCCTTCTTGTTGATACAAATACTGAGAAACGACTTTGCTTTCTAAATCAATCATCACAATACGCACAAGATCTGATTTGCTTACTGAAGCATCGGGATTACTCATGGTGGATTGCATGATGCCCACCAGCTTTTTTTGATCAGGTGTAATGGTTAAACCTTCCATCCCTCGATTTTGGCGTCGATTGGCATATTCTTGGGGCAATAAATACCCCGATGTTCTGCGCTCATCTAAGACATAGGCATTGATACGGTCGATTTCTAGCCCGTCTGCATTAAAATGCACAATATGAGGACCATATTCATCACTGACCCAGAAAGTACCATCTTTGAGTGCAACCAAACCTTCAGCATCCAATCCAAATTCATCTGTGCCTATGGCTAATTTCTTGCCATCTTGGTCATAGGCGATTTCTTTACTTGCGCCAAAATGCTGATTAGGCAAACCTGTAATATTTCTGCCTGTTGGATCTTTTAATAGAATTTCTTTTATTTTCTGAATAGTTCCATCATTTTTTAACTCAAATAATCCAATCTTAGGGGTATAGTCAGGCTCTAAAAAGATTTTGCCATGATCTTGATTAACGTTATACGTGGTATTCGGCCCACGATCTGTAAGTGCATAGAATTGATACTTTTCTGTAGGGTGTGCTGAAATTTCTGAACCAAACCCACCACAACGAATCTCGATAAAATGGCCAGGTTTTGCACCATCAGGAATATTGTGAATGTTTAAAACTTCATAAGGTAAACGCACGCCTTGGCTAAATTTTTTATAAAGCTGAGGATCTGTATCAATATTGTTTGGGTGGATATGCTGTTCAGAAGACAATAAGTCCATGTTCCAATCTCATTTTTTAATATTCTGATTATTTTTTATCATGAAATCAGATAAACCACAGTAAAAGAAATGCGATAAACTGTGTAGATACACTTTCAAAGTCAATATAAATGAAAAGATTTTTTACCCTATCACTGATTGTTTGTTCTGCATCGCTACAATTGGCATATGCTGGGACGACGTTTAAAAAAGTTTCTGAGTGTCAGAGTGATTATTTTAATGGCGATTATTGTTCTAAAGCCAACCTTGCCAAATATAAAAATGCGCTTAAAACAATGCAGCCCAATTTTGATAAAAAATATATTTTACTCAATACGGGAACTTCAGATTCTTTAGAAATGATTGCTTTAGATACCCAAACAGGGATTGCCTATCCACTCAATTATCAGTTTACGGGTTGGGAAGATAATGAAGGCAATGTCAAAAAGAAGCCCACTTATACATTTGCATTGAATGACTCAAAATTATGCTTAATGGGTTCACAATTCGATGGTGATCACCCTGGCACACATGAAACCTATAGCAATATTAAAAATTGTTTTAGTATCAATCATCAATATGGCCATACAAACTTTGAATCAAATTACGATGATCAAGTTCAATATCACTATGATAACAAAAGCAAAACATGGAAGCCTTATTCGCGTTAAATTTTAAATCCATAAAAAAAGAGGCTTTCGCCTCTTTTTTAAATTTAACAATCCGTTCAATATCGGACTTAAACTAATTCAGGTTTAGTCAATTCAGTCATTGGCCAACGTGGTGTTGTCGTCACCGATAAACCATCTTTTTGTCCAGCTTTTAAACGCTGATAACCTGCAAACGCAATCATTGCACCATTATCTGTACATAAAGCAGGTTCTGCATAATAAACTGTTGCTTTAATTTTAGCTAAGTCTGCTTCTAAGCGCTCTCTTAAACGTTTATTGGCACTGACACCGCCCGCAATCACCAAACGTCTTAAACCCGATTGTTTTAAGGCTTTAATCGACTTTTTAACCAAAGTATCCACTAAAGCTTCTTGGAATGAAGCTGCAATATCTGCATCACGTTGTTCTTCACCTAATTTTTTTAACTGCACTGAAACAGCAGTTTTTAGACCACTAAATGAAAAATCTAGCCCTTGATGCAACATTGGACGTGGAAATTCAAACGCGTTTTTGTCACCTTGTTCCGCCAATTTTGAAATATTTGGACCACCGGGATAAGGTAATTTCAACATTTTTGCGACTTTATCAAAAGCTTCACCAGCAGCATCGTCAATCGACTCACCTAGAATTTCGTACTCACCTATTGCATGTGCTGCCATCAATTGAGTGTGTCCACCTGACACTAATAATGCGACAAACGGAAATTCAGGTGGATTTTCGGATAATAATGGAGCAAGCATATGACCTTCCATATGATGCACGCCAATTGCGGGTTTATTCAGCGCAAAAGCCAAGGTACGACCAAATAATGCCCCTGTCATCAGTGCACCCATTAAGCCAGGGCCGCGCGTATACGCCACTGCATCGATCTCTGATTTTCTCACACCGCTTTGCTCAAGCAACTGATTAATCAGAGGAATTAACTTCCGAACATGATCACGAGAGGCCAATTCAGGGACCACACCACCATACTCTGCATGCAATTTAATTTGACTATATAACACCTGTCCTCTTAAGCCGACTTCATTGTCATAGAGCGCTAATCCTGTTTCATCACATGAAGTTTCTAAGCCCAGAACGATCATTAAATTGCCTTTTACCCATTTCAAAATATTGCTAAAGCTATTATAGACTTGTGGTATGAGATGTAAATGAGTAAAATACTGACCTTCACTTGTGATCTAGGGTAATTCGACCCTGATCTTATCCATAACTTAATGAGGATTCTTCATGCCACAAGTTAAATTGAAAGAAGGCGAACCAGTAGACGTAGCTATCCGTCGTTTCAAACGTTCATGCGAAAAAGCTGGTGTTTTAGCTGATGTTCGTAAACGTGAATTCTACGAGAAACCTACTCAAGAACGTAAACGTAAAAAAGCTGCTGCTGTTAAACGCTACCAAAAGAA
This sequence comes from Acinetobacter sp. GW821-FHT01E09, assembly GCF_059422385.1. NCBI lineage: Bacteria > Pseudomonadati > Pseudomonadota > Gammaproteobacteria > Moraxellales > Moraxellaceae > Acinetobacter > Acinetobacter sp. GW821-FHT01E09. The sequence continues at coordinate 2,021,410 of NZ_JBWKWU010000001.1, read as the reverse complement.
ATTGGCGCGTGAATCAGTACGTACTACTCGCCTTTACTAAGATTAATTTGTGATTGATTGACTCACCTGGACAGATAAATGACTACTTTAAAAAACCAAATAACTGATGTTTTAAAAGCAACAATGCGTGCTAAAGAAATGGGTAAGTTAACGGTAATTCGTGGTCTACAGGCAGCAATCAAGCAAATCGAAGTCGATGAGCGCATAGAGCTTGACGATACTCAGGTTCTTGCGGTCATTGAAAAGCAAATCAAACAACGTAAAGAATCGGTCAAAGCCTTTGAAGGTGCAGGCCGTGAAGATTTAGCTAGTAAAGAACAAGCCGAAATTGAGGTGTTATCTCAGTTTCTACCTGAAGCTATGTCAGAGGACGAGCTTGATTCTCTCATTGCGCAAACTATTACTGCGCAAGGTGCAACTAGCATGAAAGATATGGGTAAGGTGATGAATTCTCTACGTCCGATCATAGCCGGACGTGCCGATCCAGCACAAGTTTCTGCAAAAATTAAAGCAAAACTTGGCTAAACCCAACGTTCTTAAATCTGAATTTCTGTTTGATTTGGTCTATTTAACAACTTAAATAAAAATTATTTTGCAATGAAATAGTTTCTTGTTAAATAGCCCAAAATCGTCAATCTACAATATCACTTCATTTATTTTCTATCTGATAATGGCAAATATCTCTAAAGCCACCATCGACTGGATTCTGTACAGATTGATATTGAATATCTTTAAGCAAAAACCCTGCTTTTTCACATAATTTTCGTGCCAATATATTTTCTACATCGACATAGGCATTTAAACCAAAAAAATTCCATTTCGAGAATAAACTACCTACAAATAGTGTTAGCGCTTGTGCCATATAACCTTTTTGTTTAAATTTTGAGTTTCCCCAAAACCCAATAGATGCAGTATTTTGCAACCAATCAATTGCATGGATATCGACAACCCCTAAAAAATCATCAGTTTCTTTTAAACGGATAATAAATACAAAGTTCTCTTTATTTAATAACGCCACCAAACGAGATTGGCAGAATGCCATTGAAGCTGGCAAATTAGGTTCTTCCAATGCCCATACTAAACTTGCAGGAAACTTTCTAAGCTCGGTTAAAGTATTTTTTATTGCACTATATAAATCTTCAGCATCAGATACTTGAATGATGTTGAGAACAATCTGCTCATTCTCAATTTGAAATTGGCTAAAATCCATAAATGATGTGGCTCAGATGTAAGATGTTAAAGATAAACCTATTTCAAATCACACTGAATATTATATTTTTTTAGTAACTGCATTTCAGGTGACAACATCACTTTATCAATCACATTTTGTTTGGTCATAGATTGCGCTGATGGTGGGAGGTATTGACGATTTTCATCTGTCGTTTTATACATATCATCGACATATTTTTTAACAATGCCACAGAATTGTGACTCTTGTTGCGGGTTAAACTGACTCAATTTAGGATCTAGACTACGCAAAAAAAATTTCATATCGGCACTGTATTGCGTCGAAATACGCTCAACCTCTCGAACATAGCTTTCAGGTACTGCTGCAAATGTTGAGTGAGCATAGAAAAAAATGCTGAATGCGATTAAAATTTTCTTCATGTGAATCAATTACTTTATTATAACTTTAAGTGATTTTAGCTTAACCTGTTCACGCAAGAATAGAAAGTAAATTTTCTTTAATGGCACATTTTAAATCACCCATTATTTTTAGTTTTTAACTCAAGTTTTAAGTTCTTTAAATGTTATTTTTAAATTTTTAACTTCCGCTCATCTTGCATCACTTTTAAGCGTGTATCGATACGGGCACTCATCGCATTATTTTCTTTAGCTAAACGCTTGGCATGTAAAAGTGATTTAATCGCATTTTCTTCATCACCAGACCAATATTGAACTTCCGCCCGATTTCTCAGCACATTGACTGTACGCATTGGATTCTTTTTATCTAAATTTGCCGCTTGTTGTAACAGTTGCCAGCCAATAATATCTTTATTATTTTTATTCACAAAACGATTAACCAATTGCTCAGCTTCTTTGGGCTTCTGCTGTCGAATATAAACTTCGGCTAATTTATAACTTAATGCACGATTTTCTGGGGTTATGATTTGCTTACTGATGATGGTTTGATAGGCATCATCTAATTTATTTCGCCCTAAATAAATATCAGTTTGAATCAAAGTGACCAAAGTATGCTTAGCGTTGACCTTCTTGGCTAAATTCAGCTGCGTCTGCGCATTGTCATAATCACCTTGCAGCAAATAAAATTCACTTAAAGCCAATAAACCCGCTAAATTATTCGATTGTGCTAAAGCCAACAATTGACGGTCAGTGGCTTGTCCCGAAATCACTGCGGTATACCATTTAATAATATCAAAATCAGATTGCTGGGCGCGAAAAGGAACTTTTGGAAATTGATTTGCCCTTAATCTGGCTTCACTCATACGCTCAGTTGTTAAGGGATGGGTTAACCAAAAATCAGGTAAAAAACTTAACCGACTGGTAGAACGATGCATGGTTTCAAAGAAATCAGCCATACTTTCTGGGTCATATCCAGCCCCATACATAAACTGCATGCCGATCCGGTCAGCTTCACGTTCTTGATTTCGGCTATAACTGAGCTGCTTATCCATCAATGCAGCTTGTGTACCCATCATCACCGCACCACCAATATCACCATCCGCTTTGGACGCCAATGCAGCGCCAACAATGATTCCAGCAAGCGCCAACAAACCTTGACCTTTAAATGCTTCCTGTGAACGGCTGTAATGACGTTGTGTGACATGGGCAATTTCATGTCCCATTACACTGGCAACTTCATCCATGTTACTTGAAGCTGTAATCATCCCACTATTTAGGGCAAACATGCCCCCAGGTACTGCAAATGCATTGATCTGAGCATCTTTAATTACCACCAAGCCTACTGGCTGTGAAAGCTGGGTCTGACTGAGAATTTTTGAAAAAACCAGCATAAACTGATCTTCCAGCCAAGGATCTTGCAGAACTGGCATTTGCTGTTGCACTTGGCGATAAACTTTTTCACCAATGGTTTTTTCTTTTTGTTGATCAATAAACCCCACCCCACTGCCAATCTCAGGTACTTCAAATTGAGTACTATTCTGAGTTTGCAGAAAATCATCAGCTGAGCTAATTGAAGTGCTTAAGCAGAGACAAAGGCTGAGGAAGGTCTTGTTCAATTGATCGTCCCAATTATTTTAATATTCTAAATATAACATTGAATTTAGTACAAATTCGCAATGAAGTGTTAGGGGGCTGTAAACACTTCATATGTAATTTGCATTGTCAGCAAACATTCAACATCAACTAGAAGTTTTCATTGACTAAATATCTTGGTGTGCGTTGTTCCAAAGCATCGACTAAATTTTGCAAAGCCAGTTCCGCCATTTTCTTGCGCGTCTCGGCGGTTGCTGAACCGATATGCGGTAAAGTCACGACATTATCCAACTCAAACAATGGCGATTGTTGCAACGGTTCTTTTTGGTATACATCTAGACCCGCAGCAAAAATTTGGCGGTTCTGTAAAGCCTCTGTTAATGCCTGTTCATCCACCACCGAACCACGTGCAATATTGACAAAAACAGCATGCTTTTGCATCAAAGCAAATTCTTGAGCACCGATTAAGGCTTTAGATTGGCTATTTAAATCTACCGCAACCACAACAAAATCAGCTTGTTTTAACAGTGCTTCAAGACTTTTATATTGTGCATTAAACTGTTGTGCAACTTCGATTTTTTCCCGGCGATTATGATACACAATATTCATATTAAAGCCATAAAATCCACGTCGTGCAATTGCCGCACCGATATGACCTAAACCGATTATTCCTAAAGTTTTACCAAAAATTTCTTGACCAAATTGTGTCGCATTGACTGTACGTTGCCACTCACCTTGTTTGGTCCAGTGATCTAAACTCGGTACTTTACGTGCAGCACTCATCAACAAAGTAAAGGCTAAATCCGCTGTCGTTTCGGTTAATACGTGTGGTGTATTCGACAACCAGATTTTCTTTTGATTTAAATAATCAACATCGTAATTATCATAGCCCACACTGACAGAGGAGATAATTTTTAATTTTTCTGCAGTGGCTATATTACTTTCATTAAGCAAACGACCCGCACCAATCATTGCATCTGCATCAACAACCGCTTGACGAATTTGTGCATTGATATCGCCTTGCTTAGGATTCAATACAACCAACTGATATTTTTCTGCTAATTTTGCTTGAACTTCTGAGTCGATTTGACTAAATACAACCACTTTTTTATTCATATCCCAGAAAACCTCTCAGTACAGATCTTGAAAACTAATTCAGTTTATTTTGCATAAATTGCCATAGACGGCGTTTTAATAAAGGTTGCTCAATCATCTCTTGTAAACTTGCCAATTCAAACATTTCAGTATTGTTTAAATAAGGCAATTGACCAAGACTGATGACTTTACGCTCTTGCCTTAAAGCATCAACAAATCCTTGGATATACATTGCAGCCCCTCTTCCATCTTGAAGTTGCAACATTGGAAAAGGCCATTTTAAATCATAAAACTGCCCTACAAGCGCCTGCTGTATATTGCCCCATAGCGTGAATTGGTCAGCGCTGATTTGAGTACAATCGACAAAAATGACACAGCTTTCAATGCAATAGGCTTGGATTTCAAATGGCGCAATTTGTAATGCAGGCTCAACAGTAAAGTTTGTCTGTTGCTGAATTTGCTCAGGTGCCGAAACTTCTTCAGTTTGCTGTGTTTCTGGATTGCGTTTTAATAAAGAAACTTCAGGCTGATGAGCTTTTTCAATCTGTGGCGGCTGTACTTTTTGATTTTCTAATTTTGCATCTGATTGAGTTGAATGCGTGTTCAACTCAGCCACTACAGCAATATCCTGTTCAACTTGAGCAATATCACGGTATAGCGCATTTTCATAATGACGTGTTTGAACATCAACCTTGGGTATCCAAAGCTCTATTCCCATCGTAGCCAAAATGCTACGCTGATGTTCTGATACATTCATATTCATTATGGATTCAATACACACTATTCAAGCTATATTTTAGCTGTGTTTTGCCTTTTTTGTCGCACTAATCAAAGTAAAAAAACACGATAAATTAAATTTAAACGCAAGAATATGTTACATGCTGATTTTAGCGACAATCATTGAGCACCAATTCACTATAAGGATGTGATTAAAATTCCGTACTTTGCCGTAAGATACATCCCCTGACGAATGATATCTGTACCATTGGCATGATGAACTTTGAGTTCTTGAGTCAACACATCAAATTGAAAAGCATCATAACAATCTTGATGTTGGCATAACCAATTTAAAGTATCAGCAAGATGTTCATCGACAATATAATTTTCAGCTAAAAAATTTTTAGACATTATGATTCAAAGACAATAAAACAAGAATAGGGTTATTCTAACGTAAATTTAACCATACTGAAAAAACCAAGACAGCCTTAAGCAATCAAACTATGACATCTATCAGCATAAGATTGAATGAATCAGCTTGCAAAACTAGATTTTTATTATTTTCATTTAGAGATATAACGCTTTCTAAATATCACCATATTTTATCCAATGATCATAATATAGTGATATTTTGAGATCGCTTCTAGAAAATTAATGATGAGCACCACACTTACGGCACTCTTTAACCACAATATTATGTCCAATTTCATATTCAAAACTGTGGATACACAATAATTTTCTGATTTTTTGAAACATTCTAAAACTCCTTTTAATATCTCACATCAATATAGTTTCATCCTAAAACATCAATGCCTTAACAAGACATAGAATATGTTTAGCACATATACATATATCTGAGTAATACTTTTCCCTAGTTCTTTAGTCTGATATCCCACATTTCTTGATCAAATTTTCAAATCGTGATAATCCAACTAAGCTATTGTTTTTTATTGGTTAAAATAATAAAAATGTTGCAAAAATATATTGTTTTTAAGCTTGATTTAATCTGACTTTTATATAGGATGAAATGATAGCTTTTTCTATTTAACAATTTTTTTCACTTAGAAAGCTTCTGAGAAAAATACAATTTAAGCCTATCAACAAGATTATAAAGGAATTTTATATGCAAGGACGTATGATGCAGCAACCATTATTAATCAGTAGCCTCATTGAGCATGCTACGCGTTATCATGGTGATACTGCGATTATTTCAAAAAATACCGATGGCACGATTACAAAAACAGATTGGACACATGTAAGTGAAAACTCGAAACGCTTTGCCAATGCTCTCGCTGGATTGGGTTTAGGCTTAGGCGACCGAGTTGCAACGATTGCATGGAATAATCATCGTCATCTTGAATCTTGGTATGCAATTTCCGGAAGTGGCTTGGTCTGTCACACCATCAACCCTAGACTTTTTCCTGAACAATTGATCTTTATTATCAATGATGCTCAAGACAAAGTGGTGTTATTTGATAAAACCTTTTTACCGCTAATCAAAGCAGTGAAAGCCCTTACCCCTCATGTCGAACATTTCGTTTATCTGGGTGCTTTTGACCAAGATATTGCCGATGCCCTCCCAGATGTTAAATTCTATGATGTGCTGATTGCAGAACATTCTGTACAGTACGAGTGGCCAAATTTTGAGGAAAATACCGCAAGCTCGCTTTGCTATACCTCAGGAACAACGGGCAATCCAAAAGGCGCTTTGTATAGTCATCGCTCAACCATTTTACACACTTATGCGATCGCACTGCCCGACTCACTAAATTTATCTGCAAAAGATATTATGTTACCTGTGGTTCCCATGTTCCATGTCAATGCCTGGGGTACACCTTATGCCGCAGCAATGGTCGGTTGTACATTGATACTCCCGGGGCCGGGTTTAGATGGTGCCAGCTTAGTACAAATGATTGATGAATATAAAGTCAGTATTGCGCTCGGTGTACCGACCATTTGGCAAGGCTTGCTTGCCGCAGCAAAACAATCTGGTAGCGCTCTTGAAAGCCTTAAACGCAATGTCGTTGGCGGTTCAGCTTGCCCACCTGCGATGATGAAAGCATTTAGAGACATCTATCATTGCGAAACTATTCATGCATGGGGTATGACTGAAATGAGCCCATTGGGCACAGGCAACCAACTTAAAGCCAAACACCTAAATTTAAGTGAAGAAGAACAATTTAAAGTTCGCTTGTCTCAAGGTCGCCCACCTTTTGGCGTAGATTTACGTATTACCGATGAAGAAAATGGTACACATGAAGTTGCCCGTGATGGACATAGCACGGGGAACCTGCAAGTCAAAGGCCATTGGATTATTGAATCTTATTATGGCAAATCTGAAAAAGCGTTAAGTGCTGATGGTTGGTTTGATACCGGTGATATCGCCACGATTAATGAGGACGGCTATCTGCTGTTAAGTGATCGTGCCAAAGATTTAATTAAATCAGGTGGTGAGTGGATTTCTTCTGTTGAACTTGAAAACATTGCCATGAATCATCCTGAAATTGCGGTGGCTGCTGTGATTGCAGCAAACCACCCAAAATGGGATGAACGCCCAGTGGTGATTGCGATTAAACAGCAAGGTAGTCACATTACTGAGCAAGAACTATTGGATTACTATGCAGATAAGATTGCAAAATGGCAAATCCCGGATAAAGTTATTTTTGTTGAATCCATTCCTTTAACAGGTACCGGTAAAATGTTAAAGCGTGATTTGCGTGAACAATATGGAGATGTGTTATTAACTGAATAACGCTATTGAAGCGCTTTAGCGTGTAACACCTTCCTCAAATCAGTTTTAAAAGCCCAATATTTCATTGGGCTTTTCTACTTCTAAAAAATTAAATATTCAACCCATGATCAGTCTTAAACAATCAGCATAAATCAGCAAGACAAGTACAATATAAAGATCTTTAATATACTCGCCTATTGGCTTTTAATAGCTATGTACAAGATCTTTGCGCTGATCACATTCCAAGCATTTTACGATGCGCTTTGTTTAGCTCAATGATTCATCTCATTTGATTTAAGCATAAAAAAACTCGGATCGTAATCCGAGTTTTTCAATATTGATCAACTACATTTCAATACCGATTGCATTTAAAATGTTTTGGCTAGAATCTCCAATGATAGAACACGTCAATGGCTTTTTCTAAAGACTGGCTGGCTTCCAGATATAAACGTTTATTCATTTGATAACGTAAAGTCAGTTTATTCACTGGTGTAAATACCCCCACACCATAGCGAATATACAAGTCAGGGGTAATATAACCCGTCAAACTGACCTGCGTATCATCCCCAGTCCCTTGTGCATCAAAAGACAAACCACTTAAACCAAATGTACGTCCAATTTGATTGGTAAATGCGCGCGTTCCCCCTAGCCCCAAACTGATCCCTGCTGCTGCAATCGTATTGTTTACATCCGATTTAAATCCTTCAGCATTACTTAAGCCACTAGAACCTTCATTAATACGTCCTGTAATTAAAGCATTCATCGCTTCCTGATCTGACAAACCAGCATCATTATAAACTTGAATGTTTGGACTAGAAGCTGTGCCTGTAATACGTAGACCTACCGTACTGCCAGAAATACTCTTATTGGTATCAACATCCAATGTAGGATTAGACAATGGGCCATTAAAACGAGCAATGGCACGATTTAAGTCTAAGCGCTGACCATAAGCTTCAACGGTTACTTTTTGACTGACACCAATCGCACCATTGGCACGCATTGCAGTTTCCAAACCACGTTGAGAAAGGTAAAGACGGCCCACCAATGGAATACGACTATTAAAGCCTTGGAAAATAACTTTATCGCCCAAGTTTACTGAAACATCTGCACGTATAGACCACGGCTGTGCTGCTTTAAGCACTGCAAGCTGATTTTGACCTTCTTTTACAATACGGACATCAGGTGACACATTGACTACGGTTGCACTGGATTCAGGCATTGAAATTAATGCACTAGGTACATCAACTTTACCTTTAACGGTCAGTTTCTTACTTAAAGGTAAAGCATCCAATTCAATATCAGTATCGACAACTGCAGTGATCAACGGTGCTTGACGAATCAGCAATTTATCGCCATTGAGACGTAATTGTATATGTGGATCATTTTTCCAATCGATACTGCCATTAATTTTACCGACACCACGACCACTGTTAAATGCACCATTAATTGTTGCAACGTCTTGACGAATTGAAGTGTAAATCTGAACATTATTCAAATTCACAGGCAGTGAAATCATACTAATTTCACCATTTTTCAAGCGCATTTCACCATCAAACAATGGTTGTGTCAGCGTACCGTTAATTTTTCCTGCAAGTGATAAAGTCCCATCAAGCTTACGTACATCAGCAATAAATGGTTTTAAGATTTTCAGCTGAACTTCATTAAATGCCACCTCACCACGCATCGGCTTAGACTCGACATATGGATTGACAATGACACTGGCATAACCTGTTCCAACATTCGGCGCTTTTAAATCAACACGCAATAGCAAACCATCTTTTATGCTTTTTGCAATTACACTGGCTTCGTCATAGTTCATTGAAGTTGAAGGATCATTCGGATCTTCTGCCGCAATACCAATTTGCCCATTACGAGTAACCAGCTTGGCATCTAATTTAGGCTGTGCACCTTTCGCCCATGATGCTTTTGCATAACCATTTAATTTCCCCGTCAGTGCCAAACCTTCTGGCATAAACGCAGCAAAATCATTCAGATCTAGGTTTTTAGTAACAAAAGAAACATTACCATTTTGCTGACTTGCGCGGATCGGTTGATCAAAACACAATTGGCTTTGCTGACTTGACCAACAATGCTGCCCAACATATAACTCCGATTTTGACGCGTTAAAAATAACCGGCGCATTTTGTTGTTGTAATAAGTGCGCTCTTACTGAGTCAAACTCACCTTTTTGAATCTGACCCAACCAATCATTTTGCGCATTAAATCCACCTGCAAGCTGCACATAGAACTTAGAATAATAGTTCCATGCCTGAAGCTGTAATAAATGTGCTTTACGTGTGCCAGAAAGTGTAATCCCTGCATGCTGAATCTCACGGTTTCCACTGCGCAAAGTATCCATTTGCGCCACCATTTTCGACGCTACAGTTTCAGAGGTTGGCAATTCACCTTTTAAGCTTAATTTTTTAATGCTTAGACTATCATTAAAACTAAAATTATCGACTGTGAGGTTTGCAGTTGCACTCAGACGTGGCTGTGCTTGTAGATTCAAATAACCATATGCTGTACCACGTAATCCCGGATAAAGCTCATATAATGCAGGTGCATTGACTTTTAATCGTAGATTCTGTGCATTTCCTGTCGCCTGAACTTGGTTATTGGCATAAGACAAAAATAAGTTGTTGGCTTCAAATTGCTGTGGCATCAAGCCTTTTAAATCAGAATTTAAAACAACTGCAAGGTTACCGCGTCCTCTTAAGGGTTTGTTATTGATCATGCCTGCAATATTCAATTGTTGAATATTAATTCTCTTCAGACGATCTGACCAATTCCCCTGAGTCTTCACATTCCCAGAAACTTCACCACGGACAGAAGAAACAAAATATTGTGGTTTAAAACGCACCAAAGATGCGTTGATATCCCAACCGATGCCATTGCTGATATGCACCAAGCCATTGGCTAAGATTTTTCCAGCAACACCATCATGCTGTAGCTCAGATATTTTAATTAGCTCTGGTGTACCTGCAACTCTGATCTTTAACAAGCCACTGCCTTGTTTTAGCTGTGACGCATTTAATGCCCCGTCATAATTCACAGCAAAGCCTTTAAACGCTCCACCAGCATTGGCATCATTGAAAATAACTGCGGCTGTACTTTTACCTGTCAATTGGATTGTTTCAGGGTTGGCTTGATTTGCAAGTCGCCCAGTTAAATTAATCGCATCAAAATTAATCAATTGTTGATTTGGTTTCGCATAACCATTGGCTTTTATTTGCCCATTGATTAAATCTACTGGTGCAGTTGCGACAATACTTTGTGGATTAAAATCTTTTGCATTGAGTAAGGCATTCCATTTTAACTGGCGTTTTTCAGTAGGTAATTCAACAACTGCGTTTCCAGATAAACTGCCTTTCGTTGCCACATATTCAAATGCTGGTACGTGTAAATCATTGCCTTTTAGGTCTAACTGAGCTGTGTATTTGCCCTCAGGTAAACTGCCTTTTTCATGTTGACGTACAACGGTTGCCACATGAATATTTTGCTGATCGTCAACCAGTGCAACTTCAACCTGACCTTGTTCACTGCTTAACCAACCCACATAAGGCACGGCTCGGTCGATATTTTTCCAGTTAACCCCCAATAACATCGGTTCAGGCTTTTTACCCTTTTGCTCAGCTTGATCTAATTTAACCTTCCAAGCTTCATATTTATCAAAGTCAACATTGGCGGTTAAATGCATACCTTGTTTTAATTCGCCCACTGAACCAATTTTGGCATCAAGGGAAACAGGTAAAAAGTCTTGAATCACTTGTGGGATAATTTTATCTTTTGGATTGATTCGATCTAAACGGCCTTGCACATCCCAATGCACATGATCTTGCCAACTGACCAAACCTGCAAGATTTAAAGCACCACCCATCAATTGACCATTTAAATTATTAATATTCAACTGATTGGTTAAATCGGTATGTGCTAAAGCAGTATATTGACCTTGTGGGATATTTTTACCACTAATGTCTGTGTTGATGTCTAAGTTTAAGCCTTTAACATCACCTTGAAATTTCGCCAAGCCATTTTTAGACAGTAATTCTTGTTCCTGCAACAACGGCCAATGATAATCTTTAAAAACCAAAGCACCATTCATTGGAACATCATGACGCATCGGATGGATCACCGCCCAGCCCGTTAAAAGATCGGGCGTTTTCGTTGCAACACCCGCTTTAATCGTGTCGAGTGAACCACGCGCATGTACGTAAATATCTTCAACATTCAAACTTTTTAAACTCGGGATCCGCAAAATTGCTTTGGCATTCAGTGGATAATCGCCTTGCTTAAAGTTCATATTACCTGTCGCGTCTTTTACAGATAAATAGCCCATGTCCATTTTAGAGTTTTCAAACTTCAGCTCTGTACCCGACCACAATGCATTTTCTAAATGAATATCGTTAAAATCAATTTTTGTAGAGGCAGTTTGCAACTGCATATGATCTACATTCGCTTCATCTAAACGTAAAACAAAGGGTAACTCGATTTCGCTAAACTTAAAGGGTTCATCGCTTGGTGGTGTTTTGCTGATAATTCTTAAATTGTTAACATCAGCATGGCTCAAATGAATTTCTTTATCTAATATTGCGCGCCAACCCAAGGAAACATCCGCACGATCAATTTTGACATCAACCGCAGCGAGAGTGACCAAAACATTTTTAAGTATGATCCCTTGAAGCAAGTTACCGCTTTCATATTGGTAATCAATAATTTTCTGGCTTGAAGCAACCCGATCCAATAAAAACTTACTGCCTTTATCGGTACTAAACATCACAGCCAATGCAGCAATCAATAAAATAATGACCAAAAGCAATGACATCAGAATATTACGCAATATATTGCGCTTCTTCGGTGTCTGCTCTTGCTTTAGTTGATCATTTTGCTGTTCATTTTGAACATCTTGATGTTCTTCATCAGCCATAATATTTCCAGTAATTCTCTTATATTTTTAGTTAATTAAAGTTGTGAACCAATAAAGAAGTGCAGTCGAATTGGGCGAGCAGGATCTGAAACACCTGATGCAACATCAATTCGAATCGGACCAATTGGTGACTTCCAACGGATTCCTAAGCCTAAGCTATATTGGGTATCGTTACTAAATGATTTATCGTAAGCATTACCAAAGTCACTGAATATTGCGCCACGCCAACCCTCTTTAAATTGGTAATTGTATTCCAATGAACCGACAGCCAAACCTTGACCACCGACTTTATAGCCATATTCCGTTGGGGATAGGCTCTTATAATCGAAGCCTCGTAAACTCTGATCCCCACCAGCGAAATATCTTAAATTATAAGGAACTTGTTCAAAATCTTTGGCAAAAATATAGCCGACATTCAAACCACCAACCACCTGATGATTATCATTTTGACCAAAAGAATATAAACCTTTCCAATCTGCACTGGTAATCGCCATATCCGTATCTGAAAGTAAAGATTTACTGCCAAGCTGAATTTTATAACTTTGCTTATATCCGCGTGTTGGATTGATCCGATTATCACTGGTTGTTTTGGTTGCTTCATAACCCAACAACAATGATTGCTGTTCTTGATTTGAACCAGGAATTAAAAAAGCATCAGGAATATTGGCAATATCTACAGGACCATTTTGAGTAACACGGTCTAAACGGTAACGCACGCCAAGAATATGCTGCCACTCTTTTCTGGAACCTTTAATAATACGGTCTACCCCAGCTACCGCAGACTCAATAACCAAATCCATGTCATTACCAATACCATCACGGGTTTCTCTCTCATAACCTGCAACCAAACTGAAGTAATCATTTAATGGATGTTTATAAGGAATGTTATAGCGAGCATCAATGGCTTGACGAATTTGTGACAATTCCATATTGGCATCAAAAGAATGCCCTAAATGGTTGACGATCGCACGTCTATATTGGCTACGTAAACGTACCCCTGTATCAGTCCCATAACCAATACCTGTTTCTAAACTGTTTAAGCGATCCGCATTTAAAGTCACAATCACAGGAATCTTTTTATTCTCACGTGCCTGATCTTTTAATAGATCATCATCGGATTCTTTTTCTTTCTGTTGTGCTTGAAGCTGCTTTAAGTTCGGATTGACTTCTTCACCTTGCGTTCCCGCAAACTGATTTTCATTGACCACATTTTGGGTTACTTCTTTATCTGACAAATGCGCTTTATCGGCATTGGTTTGCGCAGACAATGTCGTTTCAGTGATTTTTTGCTGATCTACTAAAGCTTGCAGATCTGCGGGAAGCTCAAGTGGTTTTACGATTGCATCCGGTTTAATCGCATCAACCAAGGTATAGTTAAAATAACGTGAGTTGGTTAAGTTATTGGCCAAACCATTGACACGCCATGCGGTGTAATCCGCACCATCTTCCCACGGCGCTAAGGTTTTTAAGATTTTTAAATCGATCGGAAGTGGCTTAGAAGGATCACTCATTCTAAATTCAACATCTTGCAATTTATAACGATCGCCCGTTTCGTACTTTAAATCAATTTTAGCTTTGTTTTGCGGTTGTTCAACTTTGACATCATGTAAACGCCAATAACCATCAAAAAACCCGTTATTCGATGCTGCATCTACTATTCGGCTTTTGGTAGATTCATAAGCACCATGATTGAGAATATCACCTTCTTCTAAATCAGGAAGTACGCCAATAACTTGGAACTGTGCCAGTTTAGCGCCAGCCCCTGTAAACTCAATATTTTGTTCAGTCACTTTGACTGGATCATGTGGGGTGACTTTAACCCCTAAATGGGTATCATCGATTTTAGTAAACTTAAATTCTGCATTGTAATAACCTACTGCTTGAGCAGCCTGTACCGCCAGTGTTCTTAACTGTGGCACCGAGCCATTAAAGTCAGAATATGCTTCTTGGGTAAAGGTTCCTAATTTTGCTTTTAAGTTAGTTGCAAGAACCGTAGGCGCCCCCGTCACGGAAACACTGATTTTTGGAATTGGTACACCGTTGTCTTGCGGCCCACGGATTTTATTGACTAAACTTTTAAAGAAACCAGGTTTAGCCTTTTCTTCATCGCTATTACTCTGTGTATTATCAACCAAGGTTTTACCCGATTGATTTTCCTCTACAGAAATTTTATTGTCCGCACGAATCGTTTGTATAAGCTGATCAACATTGACTGGCGCTTGCGTAATTTCATTCAATTCTTGCTGGGTCGCATTAGTCACTTCAACTTGAGGTGCTTTGGTCACCCCATTACGAAAATTCTGTGCATCCGTTTTTGCATCTTCTGCAACTTTATAAATTTCATTTGCTAAAGACTGATCCACAGCAACAGCAGGTAACTCTTCAAGATCTTCAAATTGGATCGGCTTAAAATCATCTTGCACCCCCATATTTTTTTCTTGTTGTTCAAGCATTTTAACGCTATCGACTTGATCAGTTTGTTGAGCTTGTTGAATTTTCTGATCTAACTGGTCGATCTTTTCGTTGGGTACACCTTGTTGAATGGCTGCTGATTCTAATTGTTCTTGAGTATTGCTGATTTTTTCAGAACTTGTACCGATGGTTTCAGAGCTTGATGGCAAGTTCTGATTGCTTTGTATTTGATCGGCATAACTGACAGGGATCGCAAAAACACTTAAAAAAACACTTGAACATATCAGTTTATTGATATGATAACGGTCAAAGTGTAAATGTACACTATGTGAAAGCACAGATTTTTTAAAATTAATTTTTGCTGGCATACCAAGCTCGAATGACCTAAATTTATTTGTAGAAAGATCAATTATTAAAAATCTTTCAAATACCCAAACCAATTGGTTTTACACATGATTTAAGTTAAAAACATGATACATGATTTTGAGAGATAGTTACCATTTCAACACATTTCTTATATATAACTAAATGAAGTCGTCTACAATGGAAAAAAATGAGCATATTTTAGGGACCCGACGTTTTTTACCGATGTTCCTTACCCAGTTTTTTGGCGCCCTGAATGATAATGTTTATAAACAATCATTATTACTCGTCATTACCTATGGTTGGATTCATCATCAGTCTGCCAATATCAGCACACTCAACAATCTCGCTGCGTTATTGTTTATTCTACCCTATTTCATCTTCTCTGCGACCGCGGGTCAAATTGCAGATAAATACGAACGCTCATTTTTAGTCCGAAATATTAAAATTTTAGAAATCATCATCATGCTGATCGCCTCGGCGGGTTTTTTATTGGGCAATCTTTGGATTTTACTCTTCGCCTTATTTTTAATGGGTACGCACAGCACTTTTTTTGGGCCAATCAAATATGCGATTTTGCCTGAAATCTTAAAACCCAATGAATTGATGTCTGGTAATGCCCTATTTCAGTCAGGTACATCAATTGCAATTCTAATTGGGATGATTTTAGGCGGTGCAGTTATTTCGCTGTCACAAGGCAATATGATCTGGATTTGCTTAACCATCGTCTCTATTGCAGTGGTGGGTTATTTATCCAGTCGTTTTGTCCTTAAACAGTCTACTTCAAATGAAGATTTAGAAATCGATTGGAATTTCTTCCGGACCAGTTTCCAAACCATTCGTTATGCTAAAAGTTTACCGTTAATTTTTATCGTACTTTTAGGCAATTCTTGGTATTGGTTTTATGGTGCAACATACCTCACCCAAATCCCCCAGTTAACCCAGCAAAACCTGCATGCCAATGAAAATGTCGTTAGTTTATTGCTTACCTTTTTTTCTGTCGGCATTGGTGTAGGCTCGTTACTGTGCCGTAAAATTGGCGGTGCTGAGGTGAATATCAAAATGGTACCGCTTGGTGCAGTTGGCTTAACGGTATTTGCGCTCTATTTAGCAGGCAGTTTGGCCTTTGTTCCAGAACGAACGGGTGATCTGATTGCAATTCCTGATATGTTTAACTCAGGGGCAATTTATTATCATGTCATGCTTGCGGTGACCTTATTGGGTATAAGTGGAGGTTTTTATATCGTTCCCCTTTATGCCATGATGCAAGCCTATGCCCCAAAATCACACCGTGCGCGTGTGGTTGCGGCAAACAATATTTTTAATGCAATATTCATGGTTTCATCGGCAATTTTTTCTATTCTCATCTTAAGTATTTTGAAAATAGATATTAAAATCTTATTCTGTATCACAGCTGTGCTGAGTGCTATTTTTAGTACTTGGTTATTAATTCGTTTAAAACCATTAATAGCGACAACTCAGGTTTCTTTGGAGGACTAATATGCGTCAATATACTGGCATCGATAAATTGATCAATTCATTTGACCAAGCTTTAAGAAGTTTAGTACCTGGTGCAACTTCGGCACAAAGAAGCAATCCGTCCAATGCAGTCGAAACCAAACTGGCTGTCAGTGAAGCACGCCATGTTGCAGGCTTAATGCGCGTCAACCATAGTGGTGAAGTCTGTGCTCAAGCGCTTTATCATGGGCAAGCATTAACGGCCAAACTTCCAAATGTACGTCGTGAAATGGAATTTGCAGCAATTGAAGAACAAGATCATTTGGCTTGGTGTGAAGATCGTTTAAAGGAACTCGACAGTCATACTAGTTTGCTGAATCCTGTATGGTATGGTCTTTCTTTTGGTATGGGTGCGCTTGCTGGCATTGCAGGCGATAAATACAGTTTAGGTTTTGTGGCTGAAACTGAACGCCAAGTCAGCTTACATTTACAACACCATATCAGTCAGCTTCCAGCTCAAGACGAACGCTCACGTAAAATATTGGTGCAGATGAATGAAGATGAACTGCATCATCGTGATACAGCATTAACTGCTGGTGGTATAGAGCTGCCTATTCCAGTAAAGATCACCATGACTGCTATTTCTAAACTGATGACCAAGACCAGTTATTTTATCTAATTTATCTAACAGTATGATTTAACTGATTTACAAGCCCACTTGCTGGGCTTGTTTTTTAGCATTTTACTAGGGTCTGCCTAACTCACATTTTGATGTAGCAATGTGGATTAAAATAAAAAATTACTCAGCATCGCCCAAAAGTAATTTAGCTGTATTCGGTGCCAACTTTACAGTTGCAACAGGCAATAAAGATGGATTAAGCGGATATCGAGTTCCATCAAATTTCAACATCACTTGTCCATGCTTTCGGCTATAAACCAGCAATTGCTTCCAACCATTATGCAGATATGTTGTGGCGTAAACTGGCGTATCCACCAAGGTTGTTTTACTTAAAAAGTCAAACTGTTGATTGGGTTTGCCTTGAAAGATCAGCATTGTACAACCACCGGACCCACACCAATCTTGTCCTTTTAAAAGCACGATGGCTTCATCTTGCCCATCTTGATTGAGATCATCAAATGCCACATCCAATAAAGCTTGATCTTGTGTATAAGCATTCACTTTTTGCTTAAGATTGTTATCTCGCTGTTGTAAGATTTGTACTTCACTTACAGCTTGTGCTGGTGTAACGGATTGTTCAGGTAAATGGCGACATGCACTGAATAAAAGTACGCAACTGAATAATGCCAAGGGCTTAAAATACATTGTTTTTAACCGAGTTATTTTAAAGACTATAAAATGATAACTGGAAATTGATCTGTGGAATGTGTGAATAATGCATCTTCCCAAAGATCAGACATCGGCACTTTAACATCCAACGCCAAGGGTAGTTTCTTTGGATTAAATTGCATTGCAGTTAAATGAGATCCCCATGCAATGAGATCAATATCCAAGGAAATTTGATGTGATGGGCGTACACGACCTGAGTCTGCTTCCATCTTTTTTAATAAAGATAGCATTTCATCTACAGACAGCTGGCTTTGAACCAAACATGCAGCATTCCAATAATCTGCACCAATTCCATCACGGCATGGAATTAAATAGATTGGAGAAAATGACACCATTCCCAAAAGGGCAATCTGAGCAAATGCTTTTTGAAAATTTTGTTGTGGATCGCGATTACTCGCTAGAGCTAGGGCGAATATCATTTCGGTGTCGTTCAAGACGAATTCCTACAGAATTGGCTTGCGGGATAATGGCAGGCTTACGGATCGTAATCATAATCGATTCAATAGGCGGAAAGGTAGAGAAAAGCGTATTCAACACCAATTTGGCTGCATGTTCGATCAATTTTGGCGCAGCATCCTGAATCACTTTGGCAGAAATTTCACAAATTTCAGCATAGTTCAACGTATCGACCAATTCATCTGAGTTAGACGCTTGTTCTAAACTGGTTTGAATGTGGAGATCCAACATTAAAGGTTGGATAATTTGCCGTTCCCAATTGAAGCAGCCAATCACCGTCTCAACTTTCAACCCTTCAATGATAATTGCATCCATGACGTTTATAAATTCTCAATGTAAATAAAAAAATGCCCTTTTAAAAAGGGCCAAGTAAGATTTTACAATCAAACTCAACCAGCTTTTCACAAAGGGAAAACATCTATATCAATGTTTTAACAGCGACACAGGATCAATATTTTGCACCATCTGTAAACGTTGGTCAGCATAAATATCGGTATATGGCGCAAGAACACGCATAAAACGATCAAAATAAAGCATTTGCTTAAATAATAAAGCGAAGTCACGTGGGAAACGAATACCATGACGCTCGCCCACACCCACCATGTCCATCATGATGTCATTTAAATCCGATGGATTAGACGTCATAATTTTTTGTGGATCTGCAAGCAGTACTCCACTAAATAAACGTTCTAAATCTTCTGCCAAAACCTGCGTATCGACTTGAGTGCTGGTCATGCCCATACCCAACATATTTTCAGCCATCAATTTGTAATCAGTCTTTTGCAAAGCATCCATAAATGCCATACATGCTTGCCAAACTTCAGGTTTTAACTGCCCAACGATACCAAAATCAATAAAACCAATACGGCCATCTTCAAGCAACATTAGATTACCTGCATGCAAATCGGCATGGAAAGACTGGCATAACATCAAACTACCAAACCAAGTATTCATGGCGGTAATCAGCACTTGAGATGGATCTTTCGCGACCTTTCTCACCACATCAAAATCAGTCAATGGCACACCATACAAGCGTTGCATGGTAAGTACCCGACGTGTTGAAAATTGATGATAGACCTTTGGTGCGGTTGCTGCGGTGTTTTGCGACACATTAAGATAATTCACAAAATCATCTAAATTTTGTGCTTCTTCAATAAAATCAACTTCACGTACCATCCGAGTTTTAATTTCATCAACAATATCTGCCAATGAAGCGAATTTTACTTTTGGAATCGCTTTTTCCAACACCTTTGTTGCCCAGTGCAATACATTTAAATCAGTATAAAGAATAGTTTCTACACCTGGTTTTTGCACTTTAATTACAACATCTTCACCGGTCACCAATTTGGCCGCATGAACCTGAGCAATAGACGCTGAAGCAAGAGGCTTTTCATCAATAGATGCAAAGATTTCACTTAAATTACGTCCAGCAAACTCTTGTTCCAACACGTCCTGAACATAGCTAAATGGTAAATAAGGCGTTTGATCTAAACAGCCTTGAAACTCTTCAACATATTCACGAGGAAATAAAGATGGTGTGCTGGCAATAAATTGACCCAATTTAATATAAGTTGAGCCTAATGATTCAAAGGTTTCACGCATCAGTTTGGCATTACTTGGTTTTTCAGTGGCGTATTTAATGCCAGCTTTGGCAGCGATGACAGCAGTTTCCCCAACTCGGGCAACTGAACGCAGACCATCTAAAAAGATATTATTTTTCATAATGTCAACATTAAATTGAATTTGTATAAGTGTAGCAAATTAATCAGCATTTGCAGTATGGCTTGCCTGACAGTTTGTACAATCTCTATCTTTTTCAAAGGCTAAAATTCGTTGTTTCATTGTTAATCCATCCCATAGCATCAGTTTTTGTTTCAGTGGGGTTTTCGCTAAACCTAAATATAGAAGTGCATGATGTGCCTGTAAACTTGCCATGACATTGGGTGTGGTGGCCAATACACCAGAGTCAGCACAACGTAGACTTTCATTATGCTGTTGCGCTTTGGGAAATAAACATTCATAACAAGCTGAGTCACCGTCAACCATAAAAAGCTGACCTTGGAAACCAATTGCGGACGCACTAATCAACGGGATATGCATTTGGGTACAGATATGGTTCACTAGATAACGGGTGGTAAAGTTATCGCAACCATCCAAGACTAAATCTTGCTGAGCAATCAATGCTTGCGCATTATTTTCATCCAATTTACTGGTATAGCTTTCTACTTGGATAAAAGGATTAATTGTTTGTAATCTCTTGGCCAAGATCTCCGATTTATAAAACCCGACATCTTGCGCAACATAGGCAATTTGTCTTTGTAAATTACTGATTTCAACCGTATCAGCATCAATCAAACTAATTTTTCCAACACCTGCACGCGCCAACAATTCGGCAGTGGTACACCCTATTCCACCGCAACCAACAATCAGTACATTGGCGAGTTTTAATTTTTCCTGTGCCTCAATATCCCAACCATCCAGTAGAATTTGACGGGAATAGAGATGCATTTCAGATTCGGTAAGTTCTAGATCGTGTTCAAGCATGGGTGGATAAACATTTCAATTTTAAACAGTATAAAGTAAAAATTTTATAGGGGAGCAATAACTAAAAATAATCTTTAACTCTTTTGATTATGTCTTAGCAATTAGCGCAATGTTTTCAACGGTTCATTTGCAAGCGCATCATAATATGAATCAACACAGAATACAGTCAAATTTAAACTGTTTCATTTTCCATAACCTAGCGTTTTATGATATTTATTCTCAAAAATGATTCAAATATTGAAAAACTATAAAAATCAATCTACATTAATACAGAAAATTTTTTCAAGCTGGATAAAAATATGGAACTGGATCGTTACGACAAACAAATTTTAGAAATTTTAACCCATGAAGACATCAATCTAAATGAATTGTCAGAACGTATTAACCTGTCAGTAAGTTCTGTCCATCGTCGTATCAAACACTTGATCGAAACTGATATCATGACCAATCTAAAGCGTGATATTAATTTTGAAAAATTAGGCTTTAAATTACATGTCATTTTACAAATTTCCCTAAGCAAACATGACACCGATACCTTTGCTAAATTTTTAGAAGAACTCGAAAACATCCCTGAAGTGATTAACGCCTTTTTAGTGACTGGGCAAACCGCTGATTTCCTTGTCGAAGTTATCGCAAAAGATATGGAGAATTACAGTGAAATTTTACTCAAACGGATTGGTAAAATTGAGCATGTGGTTGCACTACATTCAAGCTTTGTGATTAAAGAATATAAACGCGTGTTTAATTGTACTGGCCTACTCAATCGAATTTAAATTATGTATTGAGCTAGTTTAGTTTCTACACGATGAATAGAATGGACTTAAAAGTCTACGAAGCAAAGCTACTCTCATTGGTCTTAAACATTGGTTTTATGATGTTTTAAATAAGTAGAATTTAAAAATCAAAGATATCAGATTGTATTTGAATGGGTCTTTTTATGAGATTTTATTTTGCCGAAGAATATCAACCACAATGCAATGCACGGTTTGCGTATTATCAAACTCAAATCAAAGCACTTTTAACCAATGCAGAGATTGAGCACATTGGCGCCTCTTCGATTCCAAATGCAATCTCTAAAGGAGATTTAGACATTTATATTGCAGTGGATCAATCTGAATTTAATGATGCAATTCAAAAGCTTTGCCACTTAAACTTTCAAGAAAAATTAGCAACACTGAGAACGGATCAACTGTGTATGTTGGAATCGCTCAATGGTGATGATGTCGCCTTTCAATTGGTTGTCAAAGGTTCTGAATTTGAGTCATTTATTAAGTTTAGAGATAAACTCCGGCAATCGCCTGAACTGGTGCAAACGTACAATGATCTAAAAAAGCGTTGTGAAAATTTAGATATGATCGATTATCGGATTGAAAAAAATAAATTTATTTCTGCTGTTTTAAATCAGCAATAAATTCTCTCAATAAAAAACGCACCCAAAGGCGCGATTAACATTCAATTGAATCAATATGTTGCATTTTTGTTGCACTCAATATTTTCATTTATTAAATTAAAAAAATAATCATGTTTTATTAAAAATTTATCATTATTGCACTGCCTGAATCACTCTTAACCAGATATGATTTATTACTGATGCTCAGATTGTCAGTATCCGTAATGTTCTCTTTTAAATTCTGTACAAATTCCAGTAAATTAAGATTAACAAAATTTAAGACTACCATAACAATTTGGGGCAAAATTTTGCCCATTGAGCTGAAGGTTAGATAGATTCATTTGTAGGGGAGCAACATTTGATAAATTTACATTTCCAATATTTGCATCAAGTCCATTTCCACTAATAATTCCACCAAGATCATTCGTTCTAGCAGGATATTGCTGTAAATAATCTCCAGCTTTCGTAGCAAATTGACCAAGCAATGGCTCAATACTTAATTTTTGGGTTGGTTCTACTCGACCTATACTGATAGGATCTGCAAGTGCTAACCACCAACCTGGCTGTGCAATATTTAAGGATTCAGAACCTGGCCACAATAAACTCTGATTTTGTAAGCTTAAAGATGCAGCCGAATTCACCTGTAAGCTATGAATAAAGCCAAGAGCTTCTTGAAAATTTACAGTCGCTTTCGCACCACTTACTGAACCACTCATTTTGATATTAGTAAATTGACGCCCTGTTGGTGCTGCTAAACAAGCAGGAATTAAAAAAACCGTGTTTTGACATCCTGTTATCTTAGCGTCTACGGGATTACCAGCTGTGTATACTGCTGTTGTGGTTCCATTTGCATCAAAGGTTGTTCTACCTATTGCTGGATAATCATTTCCTGTCCCTAAATTAATAGTTGGAATATCAACAGATGCAGATAAACCAACTGATGTCTTACGATTTCCTACAACAACAATTTGGGAGGTTTCAAAAGGAAGGTTATTCATTTCTGGAATACTGAATCCCCCTCCAGTTGTGATGAAACTTGCATTTGCTAATCCAATTGCAACTAAGTTGCCTTTAATTGGATATGTAGCTAGATTCATAAACTGTGCAGCAGTATCGGCATATCCTTTAATTTTACTTTGTTCTGCAACAGTAGTACCAATACCTGACTGTACTTTCATGTATCCAGAGAAACTATTTAGTCCATTCGCAACAGATGAATTTTCTGTTCCCAAAGTCATCAGACCTAGTATTTTCTCGGCACTCAGCCTCAATCCTACCATTTCTCTTGTTGATGACTGACCAGGATTTTTAATTGCAAACTCAATGAAAGGGTTAGTTAATTTTGCACTGGAACTTGCTCTGCCAGAATTAGTATCAGAAATACCACTTAAACTTAAATTATCAATATCAATGTCACATCCACCAGCCCCGTTCAATCCCCCACAACCTAGCTGTAATTTTTTAATATTAGCATTCAACTCTAGTTCTGCTTCCAAACCTAAGCGATAAAAACCGATATTCTGGCTACCGCCAGTACGCTGTCTTTCCAAGTTATCTGAATCATTAGGTGCAATAAAAGACATACTCATTAAAGCCTGACCAGTAGTCGCTGACATTTCACTTTCTGACATAGGTTGAAAAGTTTCAGAACTTGCATAAACTAAATGGTTGCTAAAACAGATTAACCCCAAAAAAGCATTTGATAAAAATACCTTTTTCATTATAAAAATCCTTTTTTCATTGTAAGAATACTTATTAGTTTAAAAATTCAAACAATTACTTTTATTAATAATTGCAATGTAATTTTGATGTAATTGTATACTTTTTTTTATTCTTCTCAACTCTTTTTAATTTACCTAAACATTCTAATGTATAAAAATTTTTGACTATTGAAGACTGTGGTCTATAACTAAAAAGAGAACTCCAGCATTGCCCACCGTGAGTGGGTTTTCATCTCAAAATCCGATCTTAAATTCACCATACGCAAGCTTTATAATTGTTTTGGCAAAATTTTCAGTGTTAACTAAAATCGACAGTGCATCAGAAATTTCATTCAGGCTAAAAGAGTATTCAAATCGTCCAATTTCCATTAAATCTTTGATTGATTGATCAACAGAAGCAATATTGATCTCATCTTGTTGAAGGATTTTATTTAAGTAATTTAAATTTAGTCAAATGAAAAACAACTTATAAACCATTGTTTTTTATTTAATAAATTAAATTTAAACACGTAATAATAAAAACGCACCCAAAGGTGCGTTTTATCAACTCAAATCAGACTTAACTGTCTAATTCAGCCAATACTTCATCTGTGAATTCAACGTTGGTATATACGTTTTGAACATCATCAAGATCTTCAAACATATCAATCATTTTCACAATGAGTTTTGCTTGATCCACATCAGCAATCAATGCTTTTGTTGATGGGCTCATAACCACTTCTGCATTATCAGATTTTAAACCAGCAGCAGTCAAAGCATCTTGTACATCACCAAAACTTTCTGGTGTAGTGATCACTAAGATTTCATCTTCGTTCACTTCGATATCTTCAGCGCCAGCTTCCAAAGCCACATCCATGATTTTGTCTTCTAAAGAAACATCTTCAAAAGTAATCTCACCACGTTTGGTAAACAAGTATGCCACTGAACCCGCAGTACCTAAGTTACCATTGGTTTTAGAAAAACAATGACGTACATCAGGCACAGTACGATTAAGGTTATCGGTCATGGTTTCTACGATAACCGCAACACCACCCACACCATAACCTTCATAAGTGACTTCTTTTAAATCATCGTTGTCTTCACCACCAGCACCACGTTGGATAGCACGGTTGATCGTGTCACGTGTCATATTCACTGAAAGTGCTTTTTCGACAACAGCACGTAGACGAGGGTTACTTCCCACATCAGGACCGCCAAGTCTTGCTGCTGTGGTTAATTCACGAATATATTTGGTAAAAACTTTACCACGACTTGCATCTTGTTTTGCTTTGCGATGCTTAATATTGGCCCACTTGGAATGACCCGCCATGCGAAATATGCTCCTGTAGATTGGCTTTATGCCATATCAAATTGCGGCAATTCTACCATAAGCACTTTTTTATGAGAAAGTGCTTATTTTTTAGATTTAATGCAAATTAAGAATTTTTTGCTTCAGGAATCACAATATCGAGCCCTGTATGTTGTTTATATAGACGTTTAATTTCTGCTAAGTCTTGAACTAGATCTGTTGGGTAAATTTTTCCAAAGATCCCACCCTGTTTTGTTTTTGAGTTTGCATACATTAAAACAATAGGAACACCAGCTGCTTTTGCGATATGCCAAAAACCAGTACGGATCGGTTTACGTGCTTGCCCTCGTTCTGCGCGAGTTGCTTCTGGTGCAATCACTAAATTAAACTCTTCATTACTCTGAAACAGATCAACCATTTGAGAAACGATGTCTTTGTTTGACTTTCGATCTACAGGAATACCACCAATTTTTTCTAAAATCGGTTTTAAAGGCCCTTTAAATAATTCTTTTTTAATTAAAGTATGGATTTTAATGTCATGAATTTGAAAAATTGCCAATGACAACACAGCATCCATCATGGATGTATGTTCAAAACCGATGATGACTTGTTTTTTTTCTAATACACTTTGATCAACTTCGTATGACCAACCTGAGAGCTTAAAAGTAAGTTCTCCCAACATCTTTTTCATAAATACCTGACATCATAAAATCATAATTTGCGAATTGTCCGAGTAAAAGCTTAAAAAGACAATCTCTATTGTGCTTATTTTTTACATTTGTATATTTATTTTTGTCATTTTAAACCCTTGTTTTGCTATACCGAAATGTATGCTTAAAATAGGAAATCGTTAATCGCACCAATATCATCTAACTTCCTCTAGAACAAAATATAAATTTTTCATAAAAAACACTCATATAAATCATAATCTCAATAATAAAACTCAAATCAATATTTTTTATCTTGTTAAAATCATTTAGACTTTAGTCTTAATTGCGCCATAAGCTCCAAAATTTTATCTGCAAAAGGATTGCAATATGTTGATGCCCCTATTTGGTGTAAGTGCCTTAGTCTTTGTTTTGATTTGTACATGGAGCGTATTTGAAATTTATTTAGAAAAACGAAAAAAGTAACACTGCATATTATTCCCGCTCAATAGCCACAAACTTCGCTAGATCATCGTATACCGCAACACACTCAGCAGCAGCTCTCATTGACTCAAAACTTAGATCATTGTTAGAACTATCCAATTAATTTTCAATTGTGGTTAAGTTTCTAATCATTCATTTTTATTTTACCTCCCCTCTAAAAATTAAATCAGAGCCATCAAACATTAAAACTGCTTCTAAAAAATTTCGCTCGACAAAGTTAAAAAATCACTTTAAATAGATACACTTAATTAAGTACTTCCTAAAGCATATAAAATAAATGGGGATCTATGAATAATCTACTACATATCTATGCATTTTGTGTGGTTTTGCTTTTTTTTAAAATGCTTGCAATCTCTTGTTATCAAGGATTTTATCGTATAAAGAATAAAGCGTTTAAAAATACCGAAGATGCTAATTTTGTCAGTGTTCAAGCCAGACCCGAAGAACTACCACAAGTGACCAGAGCCAGCCAAGCTTGGGCAAATGATCTAGAAAATATTCCCGTGTTTTGGCTGCTTGGAGGGCTTTGTATCGTATTAAACCTAAGCAGTGATTTCATTGTCTGGGTCTTTTGTATTTTTACGATTGCAAGAATCACACATACAGTCACCTATCTCTGTGCAATTCAACCATGGCGCAGTATTTCTTATGCTGTTGGAATAATCTGTCTTATTATTTTGGCGATTCAAATCATAATCACATGTATTGGATTTTAAATAAATGCATATCAATAGACATTAACTGATCATTTTATGCTTTATTCACTGTTTTATAATCATTCATTTCTTTATAAGTTGTATTCTATAGTTGGAAAAATAATACAACTTATATCGATAATTCATCAAAAATATTCTATGAATAATAATTAAATTTAGATTTACTAATTTATCTTATAATTTTTTCAATATAATCAAAAGTAAAGTAAATTTATCAAAAAGTAAAACTATGTCACTATTTTGTAATACTTTATTTATATGAAAAATATAATTAAAAATACATTATTTTCAAACAACTCTATGATTTTATGTTTTTTATATTACTTTTCAATCATTATTTATTAACTTTTAAGTCTTAATACCATTTTTAAATTAGAGTTTTTACTCTACTTATTGGTTGTTTTATGTAATTTTAATAATCTCATTGTCAAGAAGACAGTGATTGTATTTAAAAGGATGAATCAAAGTGAAAATAAAAAAGATCTTTCAAAAAGCCATCGTTACTACCTCACTCTTGTGTATTGCGGGAATAAGCCAAGCTGAAGATTTTAAACGCTTCTCGGTTTCTTCGGGTTGGTTGCATATGTCATCAATGGGGAAAGCACAACCTTTTAGGATTAATACCTCTGTGGGTAATGGTACTAAAGCTGCTGTGGGGGTAATTACAGGCCAAACCATTTTAAATAATGTCGATCAATCTCGTATTGATGCGATGGATCCCAACCTAATTAGCTTGCTCAATGCACCAAGTAATGAAGAAGGACGATATTTATTTGATGACCTGCTGGATGTAATCATGGCAGACGACCCAACCTTAATCGACCAATTAACAGGAATTGCTGAAATCAATGGGATTGCCAATTGGTCAGCGGATGCTGGTTTGGAAGTTGAGGATGTAGACACGTTAGGTATGATGTTTACTTATAATGTCACTGACAATGTTGCCGTTCAATTGATTGCAGGGATTCCACCAAAAGTTGATCTAAAAGGGAAAGGTACTGTCTATGCACCCTTTTCAGCAACATCTCAGCCACTTCAAGGCTTAGTAGGCGATTTGTATTTAAAAAACAATCTTTTGATTACAGATTTGGATAGTTATAACACTGCTGCATCTGCTAGAGCTTGGACGCCTGCAATACAAGCGCAGTACTATTTTGGTAAATCTGGTGTCAATAAGTTCAGACCATTTGTAGGTGCTGGTTTAATGTATGCCTACTTCAACGAGATCGAAATTAATTCAGGAATTGAAAATGATTTGATACGTGCTGGACATATGATTCAAAACATTCATGATGGTAAAGCAGGTGCTTCTCTAGAAGGAAAACAATCAAGCGGCAACATGAAAGTTAAGGTAGATGCTACTGATGCCATTGCACCGATTGTTACTGCTGGTTTTACCTATGACTTTAAACAAAACTGGTTTGCGACTGCCTCTATTTCGTATGCGAAGTTAGACAATACTGCAACCATTACAGTCCTCAACACCAACAACAATGCAAAGCTTATTCAGGCTAAAACTAAAATTGAGATCGACCCACTAATCACTTACCTTGGTGTAGGTTATCGTTTCTAAGTCTATCTGTTAAAACCTGAAGCCATTACAGCAACTTAAATACTGTAATGGCTTCATTTATAATTAATTTCAAAAAATTACCATGTATAAAATTTAATTCATTAAGTAATTATTTCGGCTGTCTTGTAGCCTTTTCATTTCAGACCAAGACTCACCTACCTATTTCATATAAGGTAAATATTCAAATCACATTTCAATAGGAAAGTATCAAATGACTTCTATCAATGTTGAAAGTATTAAGAATCATGCCGATGTTATTGCCTCTTGTGGAACCAAAGTTGGTGAGGTAGATCACCTTGTTGGAGCAGACCAAATTAAGCTGACCAAACATGGCGATGGACATCACCATGTCATCCCAACATCTTGGGTTGGTGAGATAAAAGGCGAAAAAGTTATCTTAACTAAAGATTCTCAAGAGATTAAAGACACTTGGCTAGAAGTATAGATTTGGCCTATTACAACTGAGTTATATTCAATTTTATAGGTGTCTCGTTCTGAAGTAGATTGACACTTATTTCATATAAAACGCTCGATGAAATTCATCGAGCGTTTTATATTTGATTAAATCTTATTTTTTGAGACTTTCGTATCTTCATCTAACCTTAATTGGCGTTGTCTTTCGCCTTCATTGATAAGATCAAGGCGTTTCCCCCAATATTGAATTGCATATTAATATTCACTCTTTTTGCTTGTTGATATATTTTCTATTCTAGAATTTATAAGTAGTAATATGGATAATGACTAACTGTGTAATATTTCAAATAACCCTATAAGTAAACTTTAAAAATCATCGTTAGGATGCTCTCATTTAGTTTTAGAAATTAATAGTTTATTTAGCAAATAAAAAATCCACCGAGGTGGATTTAATCAGTTAAGAATGCTGTGTTTTTCTTTTCCCACCACCATCCTGCTTATTTACAGTCGCCCAAGCAATACGTTCTGCATCTTCATCTGAGCGACCTTTTTTTTCTCACTTTCATAAATATGTTGCGCTTGTCTTTTCTGCTTTGCTGTATATGCTGATTTATCACCTATAGACATAATCACCTCTCCATATAACGTTAAATAAAAGCATTGTTTTTATAGCATGGATTATTTTATTCGCTGTTTAGTGTTGTAAGTACTTGTGAATTTAAGCCCTGTTTATTTATTTCAACTCAATATAGAATACCAATTAACACTATGTTTTTATTTTAAAAATAACTAGCCATTATTTTAAAGCATCATTTCATTTAATACTTAATCTTTCATTTAATCTACATTGATCACTTTTGAACAACATTTATTCACACAGTATTGATGAGATTAGTCCACCATATAAATTAATCACTTGATAAATCTTAGAGGTTAATATGCAATATGATAACAACTCATCACCTGCTCAAGAAAGATCAGAAAAAGCACAAGAAAAGCGTAGAATCCCTAAATATATTTTACTCTTGGTGGGTCTATTTTTAATTGCGATTGTGATCTATATGCTTGCGAGCTGGCAAGGCTAAGTTAGAGTAATGTGCAGCTATTTTTAAATGACTTATTTTTGATTGTATAGTCCATAATTGATCTTGCTTGAAGATACTTTAAATTGAGGTAATCCATAAAAGCTTGGTTTGCTATAGCTGCCGTAGACTTCTTTTTCTCGATATTTAATTGTTGTTGCTGCTCTAATATTTTTTGCTTTTTTATGGTTGGGATTTATTCCTTATGCCATTTGTAGCAATTTCCCCTGTGCTAAGTCATGCGCTTTCCCTAGACTGATATTTCCATATAATCCAAAGTCGTGCGCACAGATCTACTAAGAACTTTCTTTCAGCGATAGTAAGTTTTATCGCTGTTATTTACACGTACAACAAAGCCAATCAACTCCTTATCTCTATAAATCGTAGATCTAAGCTCCAATTGATCAATAAATGTCTTTGTCAGCTTTACTCTTGGTGTTGACCTATATAGAATCTCTAGCTGTCGCAATGCTAAACACTATATCAAGCTATTCTCTACAGTCTACTTGTAAAAAAAACTTGATAAACTCTAAAATCTTAGATAGTATTGCACACGTTCCAAGTAGTTGATAATTAATCAATTCACTTGATGAAGGGCCTGTAGCTCAGTTGGTTAGAGCAGCGGACTCATAATCCGTTGGTCCCCAGTTCAAGTCTGGGCGGGCCCACCATATTAAACCTCGTAGATTATTGATTTATGGGGTTTTTTATTGTCTAAATTTTTTGACCATCGAAGAGTAAAGCAGATGAAAAATAAAAATATTAGAGATATTCGAGACTTTTAGTATTCATTTTGTTTGTATTGCATTTGGCATTATTGAGACTGAATACTGGTTATCAAATTAATTGCTTGTCATAGTTAACTAGACAAGCATTTATTTATACGTTTGATGAGGTACAAGTTGATACGACTTGCTATTTCTTAGGCATCACAATCATTAAAGATTAAAGGATTGTCATAGTAACTTATTTTTTTCATATGTTAATTATCTAATACCCAATTCTAGGGATATTTTTAATTCTTTTGGTCGTTTATAAAATAACTTCTTAAACCAAAAGGAATATAAAATGACTATTAATTATAAATATAGTGAAACCGAAAAAGTAGGCGGTAACGGAGGTAATCCTTTTAAAATACAATTAAAAGAAGATGCCGTGAAAAAATTAACAATATTCTTCGATAAAAACTGTATTAGAGGTATAGAAATTTTATCGGCTAAAGATGAATTGACACTAAAGGGAAGTAAAACTGATAAGTATCAATCTATATCTTTTCAAAGTGATGAAACGATTACATCTTTAATTGTTTATAAAAATCATTATCGTAACGGGAGATGTTCTGGAATATCCTTAAGAACTAATAAAAATAAAACTTTATATATCCCACCGATTGGTGATTCAGAATCTCATTCGCTAAATGGTGGTAAATTAGTCGGTATTCTTGGGAACTCAGGATCAGATATAGATTCTTTAGGCTTTATCTATACTTTAGATATTCTTAGCTATAAATTAAAAAATGTTTCATATGACTTATCCAAACTTGAAACGGCTGTGGCACCTCAAATAGTAGCAAAAATCACTTTTATTAATAAAAGTGATATTACTCAAAAAGGCTCACACACTGAATCTAAAACAGTAACTAAAACATCTTCATGGAGTTGTTCATTAGGTGTTAAAGTTGGTGTTAAAGCAAGTGGTGAGGCTGGTGTTCCTTTATTAGCTAAAGGTAAATGGGAAATTTCAACAGAAGTTAGTTTTGCTTATACTTTTGGAGAGTCTGTCAGCGAAACTACTACCTATAATTTCACAACGAATTTAGATATCCCACCACATAGTAAAATTACATGTGAAAACATTCTGAATGAAGGAAAAATCAGTCTTCCATATAAAGGCACAGCTGTTTTAGAATTTGAAGATGGCAGTTCTTTGGAACTTCCCGAATCTGGTATATACAAAGGTATTGGAAGTTTTGAATCATCAAGTGTCATTCTTCCTCCTGAACCAATATTGGGATCACCTAAAAACCAAAACATTGAAGTATTCTCTAATAATCAGGAAATTCCAGAAAAAATAATTATTTTGGAGGATGATTTAGTACAAGTTTAATAATTTTATTTTCCCATTATTATACCAAGCCGTTCTAGAATCGACTCTACTAGAACGGTTTTTCATAACTATTCAAGTTCAACCCCTTCGTCTAAATAAATTGACTAGAATCTAGCATTTGCAATGTAATTTTCTTTACCTCATCGCGGCTCTGTTTAATATGTTCGGTAATCGCATTTAAGGCAGAATCCCGCTCTTTTCTAAAAATAAAACCTAAAATAGTCTGATGCTCAGCATAAGTTGCCTCTATACGATATTGTTTGGAGAAATCTAAGCGTCGAATAATCCTAATTTTTTCACTCAGATCTCGATGTATTCGTGCCATTTCCTGATTACCTGCTGCACGAACAAGAGAACAGTGAAAATCTTCGTCTTGTTGAGAAAGCGCCTTAATGTCTTTTAGGTACTCCTCAGGTTCGATACACCATAAATCTTTTAATACTACTAACTCAATTGATGGTTCCCCAATATGAGTACAAAGTATTTCGATTGCGGCTTTTTCTAAAATGATGCGAACATCATACAGTTCTTCATAATATCTAAAGTTCAGTGGTCTTACCTGCCAACCACTTCGAAAACTAACTTCGACATAACCCTCCTGCTGTAAACGATATAAAGCTTGACGTATAGGGGTGCGACTCACTTGATAAGTTTTAGCAATTTCTGACTCAGTAAAACGCTCACTCGGCATCAGTTTAAAATCAAAAATATCATTCTTGATTCTTCGGTAAACCAGCTCAGACAAATTGTCTGAGCTTTTTAAAGGATTTTTTATTCCTGTCATATCCTATTCCATATAGACCAATGGCTCACCACTATGTACTGTCTGACCAGCGCGACAAGTCACAGCTTTTACAATACCGTCTTCAGATGCATATACAGGTAATTCCATTTTCATAGCCTCGATGATCGCTACAGTTTCACCTTTCTTCACCACTTGACCATGTTCAACCAATATTTTCCATATATTGCCTGTCATTGAGGCATTTAAAGCGACAAAGTGACTAAAATCTTGCTGTTCAATGTAATCCTCTTGGGTTTCTTCTGGATGGATAAAATCTTCTTTCCATCGTTCAACTTCAGTCTTAAAGGCAAGCTGCTGTTTTTCTTTAAACACCTCAATGCTGTCAGCTTCATCCTCTAAAAATTTACAATATTGAGCATAATCAAATTCAGTTTCTTCAATTTGAATTTGAGCTTGACCATTGGCAAAATCTAAACGCCACTGATCTAATTCAGCTTCAGAGACCTCAAAAAATTTGATTTGATCAAAAAATT
The DNA here is from genome assembly GCF_059422385.1 of Acinetobacter sp. GW821-FHT01E09. Taxonomy (NCBI): domain Bacteria; kingdom Pseudomonadati; phylum Pseudomonadota; class Gammaproteobacteria; order Moraxellales; family Moraxellaceae; genus Acinetobacter; species Acinetobacter sp. GW821-FHT01E09. The sequence goes on along the minus strand of NZ_JBWKWU010000001.1, from coordinate 1,987,466 downwards.
GCAGAAACCATTGTTTATCACCAAATTGTTTATTCTTTTTAAATTTATTCCAGATTGGTAATGTGCGACCAATTAATTGATATCCACCAGGTGAATCCATTCCATAAATACACATGTACATACCACCAATTCCCACAGTCCCTTCTGCGGTAAATGTACGTGCTGGATTATATTTAGAGCTTAACAAACGTTGACGCGGATCAATGGGTACTGCGCAAGGTGCTGTCAGATAAACATCTCCTAATCCAAGCACGAGATAATTTGCATTAAATAAGATTTGTTTAACTTCATCACGGTGTTTCAAACCATTAATTCGCTGAATAAAATCCACATTATTTGGAAGCCACGGTGCTTTGGCGCAAACACTTTCCTGATATCGTTCAACTGCACTCAGGGTGGCACTATCTTCAAATGCCATGGGTAAATAAACGATACGTGATGGTATTTTAATCTGACTTAGATCCCCCATTTGTTCTTCTAAATAGAGCAGTTCAGCAATTAGATTCTTTTGTGGGATGATCAAGCCATCATATTTAATTTGTAAGGAACGAACGCCAGGTGATAATTCTAAAATACCTGCAATATTACGAGCACGTATCAGTTCTATCAATTTGTGGACACGTAATCTAAGCGAGAGGTCCAGAATATTGTCGCCATACTCAAGTAAGATATAACTATCACCTGCTTGACGATAAACTGTTTTTGGAGAAAGCTGCATAGCCTCTCTTTGTGCCAAAATCGTCGTACCCATTTCCGCTTTAGAAATAGGGGCTACATCTGGAACAGCAGTTGAAAAGTTTTCAATCAAATCTAGCTGCTGTTGTTCTAATTGATTCGCTTGTTCTACGCTTAATGGATAAAAAGAGATTTTATCATCTGCTTTAAGTTGTCCGATTTTCCATAATTCTGCTTTAGCAATGGTTACTGGACAAACAAAACCACCTAGACTTGGTCCATCTTTAGCTAAAATAACAGGAAAATCACCTGTAAAGTTGATTGCGCCAATAGCATATTCACAGTCGTGTACATTGGATGGATGTAATCCAGCTTCACCACCATTTTCTCGTGCCCAACTTGGCGTTGGCCCACTTAAACGGATTCCTAAACGGTTTGAGTTAAAATGAACAGTCCATTCTGAAGCAAAGAATTCTTCAATATATTCTTGTTTAAAGAAATCTGGTGCGCCATGTGGACCATATAGCACGCCGATTTTCCATTCAGTGCTATAGCTTGGAATTAAGTGATTAGACAATGCTTGTGGTTGTGCAATGGCAATAGGTAATTCATTCGTAAGTAGAGTCGGATTCACCATTTTAATCGTATCACCTGCACGAAGTGTACGACCAGCATGACCTCCAAAATTACCTAATGCAAAAGTCGAGCGACTGCCTAAATATACCGGGACATCCAAACCATCACGTACTGAAAGATATGTTCGGCAACCCAATTCAACCTGACCTAATTCAAGTATCTGCCCAGACTTGACTGTAATCGGTTGCCAAAAATGAATAGCTTGATCATCAAGATATGCAGAACACGGCGCACCTGTTAATGCAATGGTGGTATCAGCATGAAATTTTAACGTAGGCCCCATCAAGGTGAATTCAAAACCTGCAGCTTTAGCATCATTGCCTACAATTTTATTTGCCAATTGGAAAGCAAAATCATCCATAGGGCCTGATGGTGGGACGCCAATATCCCAATAACCAACACGCCCAGGGTAATCTTGAATCGAACTTAATGTCCCCGGCTGAACCACTTCAATCACCCGAGGTGTATATTTAAAGTCATCTAGCATTCGTGTCCAGATTTGCATACTTTCAAAGCGAACATCTGAAATAATCTCACGCGCATAATCAAGATTGGTACTAATACCGTTGAGGCGTGCTTCAGCTAATGCTTGTTTCAGCTTTTGTATCGCAGCCGCACGGTTTTCAGCATGAACGATGATCTTGGCAATCATTGGATCAAAATATTGAGAAATTTCAGTGCCTGTAGATACCCATGTATCAACTCGAATCCCTTCGGGGAAATAAACATCAGTTAAAACACCTGGACTCGGCTGAAAGTTCTTAACGGGGTCTTCTGCATAGACCCGAACTTCTATAGCAGCACCTTGGGGCTGTATATGCGCTAAGTCATCCCAGTCCAACCGATCCCCTGCTGCCACTTTTAGCATACATTCGATTAAATCCAACCCTGTTACCATCTCTGTTACAGGGTGTTCAACTTGAAGTCGGGTATTGACCTCTAAGAAATAAAACTCATCTCGTGCTGCATCATAAATAAACTCAACGGTTCCAGCGCTACGATATTGAACCGATTTTCCGAGCTCAATTGCAGCTTGATGTAGTTTTTTTCGTGTTGCGTCAGGTAAATTTGCTGCAGGTGTTTCTTCAACAATTTTTTGGTTACGACGTTGTAGTGAACAATCCCGTTCTCCCAAGGCAACAACTTGACCTTGACCATCACCAAATATCTGCACTTCAACATGACGTGCCTTATCTATAAAGCGTTCTAAAAAGACCCCAGCATCCTTAAAAAATTGCTCACCTAAGCGTTTTACACTTTCATAAGCTTCCATTAAAGCGTCTTTTGAGTCACATCGCGTTAAACCAATACCACCACCACCAGCGGTACTTTTCAGCATGATCGGATAACCAATTGTTTCCGCAGCTTCAAGTGCTTCATCTAAACTATTTAATAAACCTGTTCCGGGTGTCATTGGCACATTGGCAATAGCCGCCAGTTCACGTGCACGATGTTTTAGTCCGAATTCTAAAATTTGCTCGGCTGTAGGCCCCATAAATGCAATATCGTTTTCTTCACATGCTTGTGAGAACTCAGCACTTTCAGAAAGGAAACCATAGCCCGGGAAAATCGCCTGAGCGCCAGTATCTTTTGCGATTCGGATTAACTTTTCAATACTCAAATAAGTATCTGCGGGCTTAATTCCCTGCAAAGCAACTGCGTGGTCTGCATCTAATACATGCTGAGCATAACGATCAGTGTCTGAATAGACAGCTATACTTTTGATGCCCAATTTCTTTAAGGTTCGAATGGCTCTAACAGCAATTTCACCACGGTTTGCAATTAATACAGTATGAAACATGATGCTTTCCCCCCTTAATTCGATACAACTAGTGCTGGATTATTTCGCTGTTGGATATATGCACGCCATCCTCCTAAATGACTGATATTCTCTGCATCCTCCAAACCATAAGGTTCACAGATAAAGCCTTTTACCCAGCGACCATCTTCAAGCTCCACATTTCCCATACCCAGTGGTGTCGGGATTTCTGCAACAAACTCCCCAAAACGAGCAGTTGGAATATCCCAAAGTTCTACAATAATGGCGTTCCCCTCAGCTTCATTACGAGCAAGGCCGGGTTTAGGCGGCACTGTCCCATTCAATGCATATAGAGAATATTTACTGGCAGTTTTGGTTGTTTCGATATGTACAGCATCTCTGCTGGTCAATTGAAAATTCAGTGGCATACCTGTTAAATGTGCCCCCACAACAGCAACACGAATATGATGATCAGATCGGGCTAAATCCAGTTGAGCAGATTTCAATTTTGCTTGTGTTGCCCCTAACTTTAAATCAAGATATCGCTGCCAGAGTTTTCCAAAATGAACTAATGCAGCATCGTGCCAAGCAGGTGCAATTAAAGTAATTCCAAAAGGTAAGCCATCCACTCTAAATCCTGCGGGTAAAGCCAGTGCACTTAAATCAGCCAAATTGGTGAAATTGGTATATGTACCAAAATGAGAGTTAAACTTAATGGGTTCAATTTTCATTTCGTCGATTGTGTAAATTGTGGGTGATGTTGGTACGATCAAAGCATCAAATTGAGCTAATTTCTCCTGAATTTCACGTGCCAAATCTTGTTTTAGATACTCTGCGTTGTAAGCATCAATTGCTGTGTATTGATAACCCTGTTGAACAATTTCTAACACTGTTTGATCAAATGCTTCAGGATTGTGTTCGATAAAACCCTCTAAAGCAGCAGTTCGTTCAGCCACCCAAGGTCCTTGGTAAAGCTGTACTGCGAGTTTTTCAAATGCAGTAAAATCAATCTCTGTAATAGAAGCCTGAAAAGACTCAAGTAATTTTAGTGCTTGGCTAAACGCTTGTTCTGATTGCCGATCACCAAAAAAATTTAAAGTGTCGGGTATCGCAAAGTTGAGTTTTGAGGTAAAGCGTGCTGGTGCTGTTTTTGGATTTTTCCGCGAGTAACTATCTCTCGCATCATATTTTTCTAATAGATTGGCTACATATTCAGCATCTACGACTGTTAAAGCAAAAATCGAAATACAATCAACAGTCTTACAGGCAGGCAATAGACCATGATTTGAAAAACGCCCTTTGGTTGGTTTTAATCCAACAATATTGTTAAAACCAGCTGGAACACGACCTGACCCAGCAGTATCAGTTCCCAATGAAAAAGGCACCAAACCACGAGCCACTACGCTCGCTGAACCTGAACTTGATCCACCACTTACATAATTTGGATTAAAGCTATTTTTAACCGCGCCATAAGGCGATCGAGTGCCAACCAATCCTGTAGCAAATTGGTCCAAATTTGTTTTACCAACAACAACCGCACCAGCATTTTTTAATAATTGCACGAGTGCGGCATCTTGTTGAGCAGGATGAGAAATAATCTTACATGCCGCTGTCGACACAAATCCTTTTACATCAATATTGTCTTTAACTGCGAATGGAATTCCATATAACGGAAATTGCTTATAAATATTCTCTATGTCATGAGTATCGACTTGAAGATCTTCAATCTGTTGTTTGATTTGCTCAGCAGTCGCAATTGAAATCCATGCATTGTCCTGCGGATCGAAGTCACTCACTAAGTCACACAATTTTTCGATATTAATTTCACCAGTTTGGTAAGCCCGTTGCCAATCAATAATCGTCCAGCCACTCATTTTTTCTAAGTACATTGTTTGAATCCCATCTTGTATACAAGTTTGAGTTACATTTGCAGGATTCATGCCAAAAAATAACCATCTGTTTTTTATATTCTTTTTATATATGTGAGACTCACATGCAATAATTTAGATCAAATTTTTTTAATCAAAATGCAAGCTTGCTATTTATGAGTGCAATATAAAATGGGTGCTCTACTTAGGCAACTTCATCCACTTGGTCATCTAAATAGATTGAAGTCCGTAGCGGTCAACTGCTTTTTAGAGTGAGTCAGCATCGCCTTTATGCTCTTTCAAAAGCTCATGTTTTTTTATGATTTAATATTATTTTATCGTGGCGATCTTTTACGTTTTTTATGACTTTTCCTACAAATTTTTATTTTCTTATGTAGAGGAATATACCGATGTACGCTCTAAATATTAACCTTATATTTTAATTGCCGCTTCTCTATAAGCATTATGTAAGCAACCAATAAAAAATGCACATTAAATTTTTACGCAATAAATAGGGTCTGTTGAGATTTCATAAATGGATTGCGTTGTAGGTTAAAATTGAGCAGGCAAGGCATGAAATGAAGAGAATAGCGAGACTATTTTCGAGTTTCATAACGTAGGCTGAGATAATTTTAGCCACAACCCTGAGCAAGAACAAAGCACTGCTTTGTTTGCAGCGCAAGGCGCAGCGGGGGGACTAGCGTGTTTTTTGCCGCTACGTGTTACCTTGCGAAACGATGTTTCTCATCATTTAGAATGACTAAATTTCGTATTTCGCGCCTAGTATTGCCTAAAAAACACACGTAGTCGCAAACATAGACGAATTGTCAACAGACCCTATAATATATGCAAAACTCTTCCTACGCCTACATAAAACAACAGCTATATTTTATCAAGGAGAATGCGATGGTTAAGCTAAGTGGTCAGTTAATCTGTGTTTCTGAAGAAGAATTAAATATCGTAATAAAGTGTCTTCCAGAACATATCAAGTTAACCAGACAAGAACAAGGTTGTGTTTCTTTTGAGGTTAAACAAAGTCAAAATCCCTTAATTTGGGACGTGCATGAAGTGTTTGAGAATCGACAAAGCTTTGAAAATCATCAACGTAGAATATCTGGTTCTGTATGGGGAATTGAAACCCAAAACATTCAAAGATTGTATGAAATAACCCTCGATTAAAGGGCTATCTCAAAAATTTAAACTTTGCCTAGACTGCTCTATCCACTTATTCTAATTCTTTTAATATCGCCTCATTAAAGGCAGGAATATCATCTGGACTGCGCGATGTAATGAGTACCCATCCACCCGTATTACAACGATGAACTTCTTCATCTACCCAGTTTGCACCTGCATTCTCTAAATCTATACGAATACTTTTATATGAAGTCAAATTTTTATCTTTAATTCTTTCTGCATTGATTAAAGCCCATGGTCCATGACATATAGCAGCAATCGGTTTTTTATGATCTGTAAAGGATTGAATGATTTTCTTAGCATTCTCATCAATTCTCAATTGATCAGCATTGACTGTTCCCCCTGGAATAACCAGTAAATCATAATCACTTGGATCTACTTTTTCCAAAATCGCATGCGGACTATATGACACCGATTTTTCATCATCATGAACAACGGTTCGTACATCGTTTAATTCAATCGCAGCATGAATGCTTTCTATGCCTTTGCTCGTCAAAAAGTCTAAAGGTTTTTTAAGTTCATCATGCTCAACGCCAGAATTTGAAGTGATGAATAATACTTTTTTAGTCATTTTCTTACTCCAACAATACGGTATATTTCAAGCTAACAAAAAACACGATCGTAGATGTACAAGTTTTAGCTTGTTATTGTTAAATGTTTTAGGACATTCTGTTAAAGCTTGTTATATATCCATTTTTATGCTTTTTTGATCTATAAATAATCCAATACTGCTATTAAGCAGTCTATATATTTAAACGATCAATTATCGAAACAACAAAAAATCTGAAAAAAGACCAAAAATTATTCATTCAAAAAATGGCATAACTATTGCTTTTTCAAGTGACCTTTTAGTTATGAATCTCCTCAATGAAGCTTATTAAACGCTCTTTATTTTTACAAGTGATCATTGCATTGGTGATTGGTTGTTTATTCGGTTACTTTTTGCCTCATATTGCGATCAATTTTCAAGTGTTTGGTAATGGCTTTGTCAAACTTGTCAAAATGCTGATTGCACCGCTTATATTCTGTGTCATTGTGTTAGGAATCTATGGTGCAGGAGACTTAAAAAAAGCTGGGAAAGTGGGAATAAAAACGCTGATTTATTTTGAAATAATGACCACTATCGCTTTAATTTTAGGATTAGCCGCAGCCTACATATTTAAACCTGGGCATGGTATGCACGTAGATATTTCAACTTTAGATGCGTCCCAAATGACCAAGTACAATGAAAATATCCATGCAGTTACAGGCGTATCTGATTTCTTTTTAAATATGATTCCTCAAACCGCTGTGGGGGCATTTACAGGGAATGATATTCTGCAAGTGGTTGTCTTTTCAATTTTATTTGGCGTTGCATTATCTATGCTGTCTAAAGATGTCAGTGAACCTGTCGCCTCTTTTATCGACAAAATCTCTCAAGTTATTTTTAAAATCATGTCTATTATCATCAAACTGGCCCCTATCGGCGTTTTTGGTGCAATTTCTTTTACCGTGGCAAAGTTTGGAATAGAAACTTTACTTAATCTGGGCTATTTAGTCTTAATTTATTATGCAACTGTGATTTTTTTTGTGATCGTGATACTTGGTCTGGTATTAAAACTCTTAGGTTTCAATATTTTTAAGCTCATCCGCTATTTTAGAGAAGAAATCACCATCGTATGTGGAACATCATCTTCTGATTCTGTACTACCGCAAGTGATGTATAAACTAAAAAAATTAGGGATAAAAGACTCCACGGTAAGCCTCGTCATTCCATCAGGCTACTCTTTTAACTTAGATGGCTTTTCAATTTATCTTACCCTTGCTGTTGTATTTATTGCACAAGCGACAGGTGTTCATCTAACGATTTCAGACCTTGTCATGATTCTTTTAATCACCTTATTTACCTCAAAAGGAGCACATGGCATTCCTGCATCAGCGATCGTTGTACTCGCTGCGACCTTATCCAGTTTTCCTGTTATCCCAGCGATAGGCTTGGTATTGATCCTTTCAGTGGATTGGTTGATTGGAATTTTGAGAGCAGTAAGCAACTTGATTGGTAATTGTGTCGCAACTTTAGTGATTGGTGTATGGGAAAATGATGTTGATAAGAAACGTGTACATCAAATGTTAGATGATCCGAAATGGGCAAAAAGTGAATTGGGCAATTAAAACGTAATTAACACAGAGTCATGGTAAAAATTAGAATTTTCTCTTGTAGTAAAACCAACACACTATTAGCAACAAAATATGCTTTAGATATAATCCTTTAATGCTATCTTAAGCACTCATATTTCACCATAAGCCATTTCAGCATTGAGTCACTGAAATGGTTTTTTATGAATCATGGCATTTACTTAAACTAAAGTCCTCAATCGAAGACCATTCCAGGAAGCACACAAAAAAAATTGTGCTGATCATCATGACGGATCATTTGATATGGCTACGCTGTGATTACCTATGCTGTCATTAGCCATACGGTAATGTCCCCATAATACAATCACCAACACCATACCTCCTGCGCATAATGCAACGAGAAAACCCGATCTTAGCCCATAGCCATCAACCATTTGTCCAGAGATTGCTGCTCCTAGTGCCACGCCAACATTTAACCCAGCCAGTAACCATGTCATACCTTCCGTCAGGCGATGTTTTGGCACAATGCGCTCAACCAGTGCCATTGCAACGATCATCGTCGGTGCAAAAAATACCCCTGCCAGTAAAACACTACTTGCCAACATCGTAATACTATTCACCCATAATAAGGGTAATGTACTCGCTGCAATTGCCACGCCTCCGAGTAATAAAAGATGCTGTAAAGACATTTTCAATTTAACTGCACCAAATAATAAGCCAGCTAAACATGAACTTAACGCATATGCAGAAAGCACCAAACTAGCAGCTGCAGGCTGACCAAGATGTTCAGCAAAGGCGACACTAACGATATCAATCGTGCCTACAATGATCCCCATTCCAACCATTAACAATGTCAGCAAGCGTATCTGAACAAGCATTATGATTGAGCTGGAACGCTTATGAGTTAAATCTTGTATGTCGATTTGGGGTTCTGTACCTCGTTGTAACACCAGTAAAAATACACCGATAATCAACAACAATGTTGCAACCAGTAAACTTGCTTGTGGTAACACTGCTACCGATAAGCCAACAGACAATGGCGGGCCAATAATAAAGGTGACTTCATCAAGTACTGTTTCTAGTGAGTAAGCGGTTTGTAATTGAGCTTGTCCAGCATATATTGCCGTCCAACGCGCCCTTACCATGGCAGATATACTGGGCATAAAACCCGCCAATAATGCCCCCACAAACAACGTCCAATCAGCTGCCTGCCACCATGAAGCAAATACTAATATCAGTAAACCGATACTGCTGATCGTTGTTACGATAGGCAGTATGCGGCTTTGTCCATATTGATCAACTAACTTTGATACTTGGGGCGACACTAATGCGTATGTCAATACGAATACCGCAGATACTCCACCTGCCAGCGCATAACTCCCCCTCATTTGAGACAACATAACAATGATACCAATGCCGGTCATCGGTAAGGCAATCCGAGCCAATAAACCAGCCAAAGCAAAACCTTGGGTCCCCGCGACAAAAAATAGTTCTCTATATGGACCAATCATCAGACTCTCCTGAATACAATCTCTTGCAAACATATAAGGATTCAGCAAAAATACATACACTGCGTATGAATAAAGCATACATTCATACGCAGCGTATGTAAATAATCATACGAAACGTATGTAAGGAGAAGTTGATGGTTCGTCGTACTCGTATTGAGATGGAAGAAACCCGTGCTGCACTAATTACGATGGCTCGAAAAGTCTTTAGTGAACGTGGTTATGCCGATACCTCAATGGATGATCTCACCGCACAGGCAGGTTTCACTCGTGGTGCGTTGTATCACCATTTTGGTGATAAAAAAGGATTACTTGCTGCAGTCGTTGCACAAATCGATCATGAAATGGATCAACGTTTAGATATGATCTCCGAACAAGCTAAAGATATTTGGTCGGGATTTAATCAGCGTTGTCATACTTATCTGGACATGGCAATAGAATCAGAATATCAACGCATCGTACTGCGTGATGCACGGGCGGTATTGGGTGGCGCATCTATAGATTCGCAACAACACTGTATTGATTCTATGCAAAGACAGATAGCACAACTTATTCAGCAAGGAATCATTGAGCAAGCTGATCCGCAAGCACTCGCCTGCTTAATTTATGGCAGTTTAGCTGAAACCGCATTTTGGATAGCTGATGGTGACGACCATAATCAAAGACTCAAGTCTGGAAGAACAGCACTAAACCTTTTACTCCGCGGGTTATTGATTAAAGTAGATCAATATAAATTCTGATTGCTATGAATACAGGATTTAAAATGAAACTCGATATTCAGAATAGAATTAGAAAATTAGAATCGACATCCCTATTGTTGGCTTCAATTTAGGATTGGTTTTTAGCTTAAACCGATCCTGATTTTAACCATGTACCTTTTGTCTGATATACGATAAATTAACTGTAATTTTGAATTTTCGAGGTTTTTTTGAACTGGAATAATATAGAGATCCATTTTTCACAAGTTGTTTTAAAACCATTTACATCTTTAGATGCTGATGAGGTATTTCAGCATATTACTCCCACCTTGACTCGATATATGTCTTGGGATCCTCCGCAAAGCCGTCAAGAGTTTGATGAGATCTGGCATAAATGGCTAGAGAATATTAAAGATGGGAATGAGTTAATTTTCGTCGTCAGAAACATTGCCAATCATGAGTTTCTTGGCCTTGCAGGACTGCACCAAATACAAACGGAAACACCTGAATTAGGCATTTGGATTCGAGAAGATCGACATAAGTCAGGATTTGGTAAAGATGCGGTAACAAGCATGGTTCATTGGGCTTCAGGCAACTTGAGTTTTAAAAATTTTATTTATCCTGTAGCTGTTGAAAATTATGCCAGTCGTCATATCGCAGAATCTTTAGGTGGAGTTATTTCTGAATATAAAAATAAACCTAAATATGATTCAGTGACTTATGTTATTCCTCCTCATACTGAATAATACAAATAGATAGATTAAATTGTTTATGATTAATTGATGCAGGATATAGAGCATCTTTGCAGTTTTATCATCAACTCTCGCGGTAATAGTGGCATTTTCATGTAAAAGCCGATACGATAATGAGAATTATTGTTATTTATATGGAATAAATCATGGCGCTGAATGCACATCGCACTTTTATTCAAGTGAAAGAGAAAATATATCTAGGTCCAAACTATGTTCGTATTATTTTTGACTGTGCAGATGTAGAGAAATTCAAACACACCAGTATTGGTGATAACAATAAAATTTTTATTCCAAGGCATGATCAAACCACAATAGAAATTCCTGATTTTGATTTTAATCAGCGTAAATGGATTGTCAGTAATCCTGAAATGATGCCAGAAATTCGGACTTATACCCATCGAGATATTGATTTAGTCAACAAAACCCTAACCATCGAGTTTGCAATGCATGGTACAGATACGGTGGCTTGTCACTGGGCAGATCGTGCCCAACCTGGAGATCAAATTGGCGTAACCATGTCTACTGCCGCTAAAAACTCAATCCCTACAGGGCTGAATCATTATCTCATTATCACTGATGGGACTGGACTTGCAGTTACTCAAGCGATCTTAGAAAAATTAACAGCTGATGCCAAAGTATATGTCATTGCAGAAGTAGCAACTGTAGAAGATCAAATCGAACTACATACACAAGCTGATTTAGAGCAAACATGGCTGTTCAATCCGCACCCGCTTCAGCAAAGTTTATTGGCTGACGAATTGTTACGCCATCCTGAATTCATTAATCTACCAGCAAGCCGTTTTGCACATATTACCGCTGAACTACAAGCTGTACGCGCATGTCGTAATATCTTAAGAAAGCAAAGTGATTGGGGCAAAGAAGATTGTTATGCTTGTTCTTACTGGCAGATTGGGAAAGCAGATAATGAACGACTGTCTAAAGTGTTAGATGATTAAGCTCAAAGTAAATAAATGATCAATCCCGAAATATCTGGTTTATATTATTTCGGATAGATGCATTAAAACCTTATAAACTAGCGTTTATAAGGTTTTTGATTTCGAAAAAACTCAATTAAAAAAACACGAGTCTTAGAAATATAGAATAATCAGAGAATCAAGTTTAATACCTAAAAACTGACAAATTTCCAAACTCATTCATGAATGTAATAGAGAAAATCAGCTAGACATCAAAACCGAACCCATATTATTGATTTAAAAATATTTAAATCGTTTTCTCATTCATATAACGCCAATATCGCTTTGGTACATATTGAATATGTAGTTTAATGTTTTTCCGCGCTGAAATATTTACACTGTTAAAATAATCTTTCCAAAGCTGATCATATAAGACCTCTTGATGATCTAATTCAACACTAAAATCCTGACTAGAGCCTTGATGAATATTTTGATCAATCTCTAAGACATTCATATTGACTTGATGAACCTGTCTTAAATCATAATAGATACCAAAATCTCGTTTTTCATCATAAATAAGCCAGCGCTGGTCTTGATATCTGGCTTTAAAATGCTTTTCGATCAAAGGCAAAACATTGAAATCTGGCTTAACTAAGCTTAAAAATAATTCATCTTTACATTTTTTAAAGCGAACAAAAGCTTCCATACGGTGCTTTTCTCTTCCCACTTGTTTGGCCCATTTTGACAGTGCCAAAACATCTGGATGACCAAAATCTCGATCAATCGCTTTTTGAGCGAAAAAGGCATAAACACTAAAATTAAATAGATGTTGAAATGCGTCTTCCTGTTCAGATAAAAAAGTATAATAAAAATTACGTAAACCACTTGCTGAAACTTTTAACTTTAGGCCTTGCCAAACTCTGTTGGCTTGAGCGTCATTGGATTCAACAAAAATCGTTTCATCAAATAAAGCGGCTTGAGTGTTGTTTTCACTTGAGACAATGACATCAAACTCTTTAAATTGAAATGCACGAAATACACAGCACAAAATCCCTGTCATGGTCCCATCAAAAATATATTTCGCCATTTAGAATAACAAGTCCAACTGGGGTGAAAGTTGTTGAGTATATTTTGAATGCCCTGTCTGTAATATTTTCTGGCGAATTTGACTGGGTAATTGATCTTTTAAAAATGGAGGGGTATCAGCACAACGAATAAAATGCATTGCCCTGTTATACGCAATTCCCAGTTTTTTGATTTGATCAATATGAATTTTACCAAAGCGACGTGCTTGAACAATTTTCTTAGCTGAACGTACCCCAATTCCTGGGACTCTTAAGATCATTCGATATTCAGCTTGATTGATATCGATAGGAAATTGTTCAGGATGACGTAGTGCCCAACTCAGTTTTGGGTCGATATCTAAATCTAAATTTGGATGCTTTGCATTAACAATTTCATTTGCTTCAAAGCCATAAAACCGCATTAACCAATCAGATTGATACAGTCTATTTTCACGCAGTAATGGCGGTGCTGAACCCACTGAAGGCAATGCTTTTTCTTCATCATTAATCGGAATATAGCCCGAAAAATATACCCGTTTGAGTTTAAATTCTTTGTAATGGCGATCAGCCATTAAGATAATATCCTGATCCGTTTCGTTATGTGCACCCACCACCATTTGAGTTGTTTGTCCTGCTGGAACAAACTTCGGCACAGTTTTTATAATTTTTCTTTCATCTTTAAATTGAATCAAACGATCGCGAACAATGCCCAAATCTTTTTGCACTTCGTCATGGGTTTTTTTAGGGGCAAACTTTTTTAAACCTTCTGCGGTAGGCATTTCTAAATTGATACTCATCCGATCTACATAAAGTCCTGCCTCATGGATAATCTCCTGTGAAGCACCTGGAATTGTTTTCAAATGAATATAGCCATTAAAGTTTTCTTCTAATCGTAACTTTTTAACAACTTGTAGCATGCGTTCCATCGTATAGTCAGCTGACTTAAAAATTCCTGAACTGAGAAACAGCCCTTCGATATAATTTCTTCTATAAAAATTAATGGTTAAATCAACAACTTCTTGTACCGTAAAAGCAGCTCGTTTGACATCATTAGAACGGCGAGAAACACAATATGAGCAATCAAAAATACACACATTGGAAAATAAGATTTTAAGCAGCGACACACATCGACCATCTTCGGTATAACTATGGCAAATTCCAGCCCCCGTATTGCCTAGCCCACTGTCTTTGTTTTTACGGTTACTGCCATTGGATGAACATGACACATCATACTTCGCAGCATCTGCTAAAATTTGCAGTTTTTCTCTAATACGCTCTGTCATCACTCACACCTAATTTTCCGAATGAACTTTAGTGATTATATAAATTATGAGCGGTCAACAATGGTGATTTTTTTATTGTTGCGACATCAGCTGTCGTATAAATTTAAAGCATTAAATAGAAATTATTGTGCTAGAAAAAACCTGAATTATTGCCCATTCAATTGAATGGGCAAATAACTTAAGCAGAAACAACTACATTTTAAGCTTGAGCAGAATGTGGAACACCAAATAAACGATCAAAAGACCAATTAAAAATAAAGGTATAAATTGGAATGATAACAATTAAAGCCGCATCTAATAAAAATGCCTCTAGAAAACTAATATTCATCCACCATGCAATCAATGGAATAAGAAAAACCACCAAGGTTAATTGAAATCCGATCGCATGAGCTACACGGCGTTTTACCGTACGTTGTCGTAAAGTTTGGCGTTTTTCCCATGCTTCAAAAATTAAGTTATAAATAAAGTTCCAGCTCACAGCAATCGTGGTAATCAGGAAAGCTAAAGGCCCCGTATGGGTTAATTGTGTACCCGAAAGTAGTGCCAGCCCTAAAGAAGAAATACCCAATCCAATGATTTCATAGGTACTTACATAAATTACTCTACGTTTAAGACCTTGCATAAACTTACCCAAACAGATTTTCAAAAAAGCTATTTTAATTTCAGTTATAATAATAGATAAAGACAATAGCTTTCAGTTTGACTGATACCAATTATGAATTTCACCAGCGAAAATATAGAATTATTTGTAAAAGTACTGGATACAGGCTCATTTTCTGCTGCGGCTCGTGCCTTAAATAAAGTACCATCAGCTGTCAGTATGGGCATCGCAAATATTGAGGCAGAATTAGGTTTACAACTGTTTGAAAGAACACCCCGCAAAGTGATTCCAACAGCGTCAGCACTTGCCCTAGCCCCACAAGCAAGAATCATCTCAGAACAATTAAAACAATTGAGTAAACATGCTTATGAACTGTCCTTAGGTTTGGAGAGTACCTTAAAAATAGGGGTTGTATCGGATGTAAACAATCAAAAGCTTTTACAAGCTATTGATAAACTTGCAGCAAAATACCCACTGCTCAATATCGAAATCATTACTGCACCACAAGATGATATTTTGCATTTACTGTATTCAGAACAAATCACAATTTGTTTAGCGGGTTCA
Source organism: Acinetobacter sp. GW821-FHT01E09 (assembly GCF_059422385.1). Classification (NCBI taxonomy): domain Bacteria; kingdom Pseudomonadati; phylum Pseudomonadota; class Gammaproteobacteria; order Moraxellales; family Moraxellaceae; genus Acinetobacter; species Acinetobacter sp. GW821-FHT01E09. The sequence continues at coordinate 1,971,835 of NZ_JBWKWU010000001.1, read as the reverse complement.
GGGCAACATATTAAAATGCAAGAACATTTACAGTTAGTCAGCATGGAGGTTGTTGTTGCAACGATATCTGCAAATCATGCCTTGATGAATCAAGCAGTCCATCCTATTTATATCGAGGATTTGGTTAATGTTCGGCAAATTGTTGTTGCGAGTAGCGCGCTTGATATTGCAGATTTAAGATCGGTAATTGCTGCATCTTATTGGCGAACCAATGATCTACAAACGGCGATTGATATGGTTGAGATCGGCTTAGGATGGGGAAATTTCCCATATTCATTGGTCAAATCACATATTGATGCTGGGCGTTTAATCCAAATTGATTTTAAAAATACCTACAATCAACTTTCCGTTCCGATTTATCTGATTTGGTTAAAAGATAAAGCACTACCTAAAGCATCGCGGGAATTAATCGAGTTAATTAGACAAAGTCTAAATGAACATAACGACGCATTGAGTAACAGGAACAGTCTTTGACTCAGAGCGCGTTAATGATTTTATTTTATCCAGTTTTCATCGTAAATTTATTAGAATTGAATGAAATTCTATAAAAAATTTGACTTGCGAAGCTCAGCACTTACAATACGCCTTTTAGATTTCTAGTATTACCTAAATCATGTCAAACGATCAAATTGAAGCACAAATTGTAGAATTAGACAATTTGCAAGAACACCGTGAAATTGTGACATTTATGCGTAGATCGTCACCGCTCAATACTTCACAACGTACTGCGCTTGAACAACATCGTGATTTAATTTTGGAATACCCTGTTGGTGATTTACGTCAACACTTTGAACATCCAGAACGCCCACTTACGGTAGAAATTGGTTTTGGTATGGGCCGCTCTTTGGTCCTGATGGCAAAAGCCAATCCTGAACGTAATTTCGTTGGAATCGAAGTGCATGTGCCAGGTATTGCGCAATGTGTTTATGAAGCAGGTATGGCAGAAGTTAAAAACCTCCGTGTTTTAGATGCAGATGCAATCCAAGTTCTGCGTGAAATGCCTGACAATAGTATCAATACAGTTCAACTTTATTTCCCTGATCCTTGGCAGAAAAAACGTCATTTTAAACGCCGTTTTGTTTCTCATGATCGTATGCCATTGGTTGAAGAAAAACTCGAAATTGGTGGTACATTCCATGCTGCAACAGACTGGGAACCGTATGCTGAATGGATGCTCGATGTTTTAGACAATCGTCCTCGTTTAGAAAATTTAGCAGGCAAAGGCAATAGCTATCCTCGTCCTGAATGGCGTCCACAAACCAAGTTTGAACGTCGTGGTATTGAGGCAGGTCATAAGATTAATGACTTTATTTTTAAGAAAATCAGTTAATTAAATCTCGATTTAGCTGTAACTTTGGTTACAGCTTCTTCATTGATTAAGAGCCTCTAAACTTGCAAACTTGACACAGATTTGAACTTTGGACTAAACACATTGTTCTGTAATCGTGTCTGCATATATTCAGCATAAACCGATATTTTTTCATAAATATGTTCAGAATAAAACATATCTTCGACTAGGTTTTGCGCTTGAGCTAGATCATAAAGACCTGATAAATTTAAAATTTTAGCATTCATTTCTGAAAATTTACGACATAAAGTCACATAAAAATCATCTTTATATTTAAACAAAAGCTTCTGCATGTTTAATTTATGATCATGATGATCTAATTGCAGATTTATATCATCTTGATCATTTTCGCTATTTACCAAGAAAATTCGAACGTTAAAAAAACATTCTATTTCAAACAAATAATCTGGATTGATCCGTTGATCTGTAATTAAAAAGATACGATAAACTTCTGCCTGAGTCAGTGCTTTGAACAACTGAAAATAAACAAATTCCTGTGCATCCCATGTTTGATCTTGTAGATCTAAAAATAGATTTAAACTTTCTAGAACGACATCATCCTTGGTCAAGTTCATGGTTTTTTCAACCTGATAATAAGGTTTTAAAATATCTTGAACTTGTACAGTCAAAAGTGTTGAGTAAAGCACGGTTTGATTTAAATTCGCCAAAATAAACGGTGAAAACAAATAAGCCAGACTTAAATGATTTGAAGCAATTGCAGATTGGATAATTGCTGTGCTCTTTTTTTTTGAAAATTCACGTAAGACTTTGGCACGCAACAATGTTGCTTCTAAGTTTACAAATCTTTGGTTGAGCTGTTCTATCACTTTTTCAGAGCAACCATGCTCAAATAAAACTTGTGTGAGCACATTCAACTGAGTCGTAACAAACATATCCCTGCCTCATTCTATACTGCATCGCGTGCGACTATTTTGAAAAGAAATCAAAAAGAAATATAGCCACAAAATTTTAGAAAAAATATATAACAGATAGAGCTGTGCTGATTGCTTCTGTTATAGTTATTTTAAATACCCACTTGCATTGACCTATGTATAAATCTGAACAGCTGGCCCATAGCCTAAAATTATTGATTGAAAATGGGACGTGGAAAGCACATGAAAAGTTACCCTCACTACGTCAACAGGTTGAGCAATCAGGTTTAAGCCTGATTACGGTGATGAATGCTTATCAAGAGCTTGAAGCACAAGGACTGATTTATTCAAAAGAAAAGTCAGGGTATTTTGTTGTAGAACAAAACTCAGATCACCCTACTACATTACATGCGATTAATGAAACAGTTGAAATTAACTCAGTTGTTTTTAAATATTTAAAATCAACCCAGTCTGAACACATTATCCCTTTAGGTTCTGCCTTTCCCAATAGCCAGTTACTCTATTCCGCTAAACTGATACAAACGCTTGGGCAGCTTGCTCGACAACGGCGTAGCTATGAACAGACACCCAGTCTACCACCTGGAAATTATCAACTGAGAAAAATTATTGCTCAGAAATATGCTATGCAAGGCATCCCCACTGATCCATCTGATATTGTGATTACATCTGGTGGATTAGATGCATTAAATCTTTCATTGCAAGCACTTACACAAGCTGGGGACTATATTTTATTACAACAGACGATTTTTTATGGTGCATGGCAAGCAGCTGAACGACTCGGATTAAAGGTAATTACGATTCCAGAACATCCTGAACATGGCATTGATTTAGAAGCATTCGAACACGCAATTTTAAAATATCCAATTAAAGTGTGTTTGATGATGTTAAACGGTCAAAATCCAATTGGCTTTACTGTGAGTGATGAAATTAAATTAAAATTGGCGAAGTTACTCAACCAATATCAGATTTATTTGATTGAAGATGATGTCTATGAAGAACTTTACTACGATCAGAAAAAACCCCTCTCGATGAAGTATTTTGATCAACAAAATTGGGTACTACATTGTTCTTCTTTTTCCAAAATATTAGGTGCAGGTTTTCGTATCGGTTGGGTCTATGCAGGTAAATTCTCTGAACATATTCAGCACACTCAACTTATGAGTACCCTTTCAGTCAACTCATTTATCCAAAATGCTTTGGTTGAATATCTTTCCCATCGTCATTATGAAAAACATTTAAAAACTTTACGATCCACCTTGCAACGCTATAAAAAACAATATTTTAATTATTTAAAAACTCATTTACCTGAACAATGTCATGTCAATTATTATCCTTCAGGGTACTTTTTATGGATTGAATTACCTGAACAAGTCGATAGTAATGAGATCTATCAGCACATGTTAGAACACGGTGTCAGTGTCGCGCCGAGCAGCTTATTTAATATTAGTAATCAACAAAATCACTTTATTCGGATGAATTGTTCATTTGAAATGAATGAAAAGATTCAAAATGCATTAAACCAATTGATTTATATTATTGGTAAATCAGTAAGGTCATAAGCTGAATTTTTATAACAGATTCATCATTGCTTACCTATCTGTTATAGTTTTTTTCTAATTTTTTGTATCTACAGTGTGAACATGTTTCTATCCATAATGAACCTATATTAAGCAGAAAGAGATTTTGCGATGAATGATGACAAAAGCCCTAAAAAACCACAATATGCTGATAGCTCGATTTCAGACAAAGCCTTTAAACGCATGATCATCTGGTTTTTTATCTACTGTAGCCTGTTTTGTATTGGTGTTATTGTCACAATCGGTGCAGATCACGCTGCTTTAAACTAGATCTCAATTGACTTAAAAAGATACGATTGATAAAACACTCACTTAATCAAGTGAGTGTTTTTTCTGTATCTGTTGGCTTAAAAGTGTATAGGCATCTTTAAGATCTTCCCGCCCCATATCCTGTAACATGCGCTGATGCATATTTAAAATATTCACATCTCCACGCCTTGCAGGACCCGTCTGCATTGTTTCAGGATCATTTTGAGTGGCTTTTTTTGCTGTTTCCAAAATTAATGGATACAGTAAATTAAAATCGACCTGCTGTGCATCAACCACTTGTTTAGCCATGTCATAACAATAATTTGTAAAATTACAGGCAAACACCCCTGCCAAATGTAAGCTCAGCCGCTGCGATGAATTATATGAATAAACCTGATTACTTAGGTTATTTGCTAGCGTCGTTAAAGTAGACAAATCATCTTGCAAAGCCGTTTCAATAAACAACGGGGTATTATGCCAATCCACTTCACGTTCAAAGCTAAAAGTTTGTAAGGGATAAAAAACCCCAGATTTTACATGGTGTTCGGTCAATATATTGAGATTGGTACTGCCAGAAGTATGAACAATCAAAACATCTGAAAGTTGTGAATGAATCGTTTGGATGACTTGTGCAATGGCTTGGTCACTCACTGCAATAATCAATAAATCAATTTCAGGATCTATACATTGAACGGCATCAATAGCCTGAGCATTCACCTGCTGGGCTAAGCGTTGTGCATTATTTAAATCCCGACTATAAATCTGAACAATATAATGTTGTTTTGACAGTACTTTTGCAAAATGTGTAGCAACACGACCTGAACCAACAATACTAATACGCATATCGACATCTAAAACTTTAAATATACTGACAGCATGCCAATAAAAAAGGGATGAATCAATTCATCCCTCTCAGATTATGATGATTACATCAATTTAGTGCATTGTTTAAATAAATAATTCGCTCAGCGGTACGTTTATTAAAGCACTTGGTATATTGCATCTCTTTATTTTGCTGAGACATCGCATCATCCCAATATTGACGTTGTTGCTGATAGGTTTCAATTTCACTGTCTGGAATATCGCCAAAACTTTTCTGTGAAATGACTTTACAATCAACATCACGTTTTTCAAACCATTCTGTTTGATCTTGCTTAAATTGTTCTTTTTGTTCATCACTCAGATTGTCCCAAGTCTGGTTTAAACGATCAACTTGTTTGAGCTTTTCTTCATCTAGCTCTTTTTTACGGATATCCATGGCTTTTTGCGCGAGCGCTGTTTGCTCTGCATTTTCAATTTGATTGACCTGTTCGCGGTCACGCATGTCTTTATTTTCTTTCATATAGGCTGCGTATTGCACCGCTTTCACTGTAACAAAGGTTACCCCTTGAATAACAGCATCTTGATTAAGTACATCAAGGGTTAAACCATCTTTGTCGGTTTTCACAACATTATAATTAAACTTGCCTTTCAGCTGATCATTGGCCAATACCAGTTTAGATTCACCAGCTTCGATATATTCACGTATGCTGCGATACCCATCACCCTCACATCCCTCCTCACACTCTTGCCCAAATTCTGCATATGAGTTTTCAGCACGCTGTTGTAAGCCTTTCGGGAATTGAACCACTAACTGACTTTCACATTCCAGCTGATTGGTTTTAGACGAGTCTTCAGTGATCGTACGAACATTCTTCACTTCAAACTTTAAAGCGTTGTTAATTTTCTGAAGTAATGCTTGGTCAGCTTCATAACCAGAATTTTTAATATTATCTGCGACTTCACGCAAATACTCATCTTTCAAATATTTTTGAATTTGATTGATATTATCTTGATTGGTACAACTCCACTCTGCAAGTTCAGCATTACCTTCATCTTTTTTCTTTTTGAAGTAATCACAGCCTGACAGCATCAAGGTACTAGAAATCGCAGCAATCATAAATAATGGGTTTAATGATTTATTCATTGTTTATCCGATCATATTTTTATGTGGCTCATTTAACCAAATAATTGAAGAATTTTCGAGTAAAAAATAAAAAGCTTCTGGATATTCAGAAGCTTTTTATACAATTTATGCCCGTTTTAGCACAGAACATACCACTCAAAAGGATTATGGTGTTGTTGCACCAAGTACTTCAAACTCAATACGGCGGTTTTTAAATTGCCCTTCTTTGGTTGAATTATCTGCAATTGGATTATCTTGACCATGTCCTTCAGCTGTTAACTGTGAGGTATGGACGCCCTTTTCAACCAAATATGCAACAACTGATTTTGCGCGTTTTTCAGATAATTTTTTGTTTGAATCTGCATTTCCAACATTATCGGTATAACCTTTGACCACGAGTTTTGCATCTGGTAGTTGCTTTAACAAATTCGCTGCTTTATCCAAAATCGCTTTATTGGCTTCTGGAATACCTGAAGAACCTGTCGCAAAATTAATGACCTGTAAATTCAATGCAGCCGCAATATCATTTACATTGGCTTTATCTGCCTGAATGCTTGAAAGTGCTTGATCAGCTTGTGAATTACTTGTATCTACATTTGCAGCACTACTGGTTGGCGCTGTATTTGCATCGGCTGTTTGCTGCGCAGAAATGTGTAGGTTAGGCGCAACAGCTTTTAACTCATCTGCCAATTTTTGTGCTTGCGCTAAATCTGGTGTTTGAATGCTAAGTTGTTCACCAATCCAAGCCAATGAAATGTTTGGAATGCCTTTAATTTTAGCCAACACCTGATCTACAGCATTTTGATCTGGCAAATCAGCAGCATAAGCAGCACTGGCTGTAAGTTGACAATGATCGGTTTGGCCAAATACTGAAGCAATACTGGTTTTTAAACTATCCAGTAAAGATTGACTGCTCGATTGTGCCTGACAACTTGCTAATTTACCTTCAGCATCTGTAGAAATTTGCAGTTCAGCGGCTTGCACATCAGCAACAGCTTGTGAAGCACCACTGCTTACTGGATCTCCCCCTACAGGCGGTTTGCTACTGCATTGTTTAAATAACAATGCTGCTAATCCGGCAATCACCAACAAAGCGATAATTGGCAATAACCAATTGGATTTTTTAGGTTCATCTTGCATCGAATTTGCTGTGATTGTAGACGTATCAAGGGGTACTGGTGTGGGAGATACACTTTGTACAGGTATCGGTGCCACAGGTTCTACAGGGGGAATAACAGCCTCAGCAACAGGAGCAGCTTGCGTTGTGGCTGCGAAACCAAGACCGCCCACACTTAAACCCAATGTGGCAAATAATCCTGTTGCCCAAGCTGGCAAAGCATCTTGAATATTGTTCCATTGCGCTTTGATAAAATCAAAAATTTCATGCTTATCATCTGAACCTGCTTGATCCGCAAGTAATGATAAAGTCGGAGCGATGGAATGGTTTAATGTGGTTTCAATTTCTTGGGTTGGTGCATTGCCCGCAACCAGCCCTAAAAAATGTGCGACCGTTTCTGGTTGATGACTGAAAATATCGCCTAAGCGAGGATTTAGATTTTGTTGAAGTGTATTAATAAGTTCTGGTTTTGATTTTAAAACAGAGAGGAGAATGGGATAAAAGGCACTTAAAGCACCGATTTTTTCATCTTGAAACTGAAGATCACCCTGTAAAACTTTTGTGGTCACTCGTTCTTTTAGAAGCTCAATAATATTCATAATTTTGGACACTCCGATTTCATTGTTGTATTTGTCACATTAAAAATCATTTTATTGATCATTTTTTATTCTAGTGATTAAATTCTAATAGTTATAATAGCTTTTTGTAGCACAGCGTGTTCAATATCTATTTGAAAAGCCAGCTTATGCTGGCTTTTTGTTTCAATTTTTGCGCTTATGTAAATTTTACAGCTTAGGCAGTAAACGTTTGTAGCACTTTACCGACCATTTTTTGATTGATTAATGGCGTATTTTTTCCATGAGATAAAATACTGTCATTGTTAACAACCCATTCTAAATCTGGATCAACCAAAGCCCAACCCGATTCTTTGACCCAACGATCCGTCATATTGGCCACTTTTGCAGGAGCAAGCGTGACTTTTTCAACCCATTCTAAAGGTTCAAACAAACCTTCACGAACCAATTGCACCCCAAAAGACACATAGGTATCAAATGCGCTAATACCGGGTAAAGTTTCAGCAAAAGGCGCTAATTTCGCAGAACCACTTAAAGGTTCATGATGGGTACAAATCGCATCAATCACACCGTCTTTGACACCTTGGCGCAGTAATTCTTTATCTTTTTCAGCACGCAATGGTGGGCGCACATGTGCCAAAGAATTAAAACCATCAATCAAGTGTTCTGTTAAATGCAATTGATGCATTGCAACATCTGCCGTCACAGGCAAACCTTTGCTTTTTGCAATTTTAATCAACTCTACAGATGCACCACTTGAAAGCAAACCAAAGTGCGCTTGGACACCTGTTGCTTCAATCATCAATAGATATTTCGCAATAGCAACTGTTTCAGCCAGTGCTGGAATCATAGGTAGTCCCTGACGTGAGGCAATAAACCCCTCATGTACACAACCATCTTTTGCGATCTGGTGCTCTTCTGGATAAAACACCACGGTCATGTCTAAACCAGCTGCATATTCCAGAGTACGCAGAACCACATCATCATCTTTAAAAGTAGCATAGGCGTTTGAAACAGCAGTACAACCACCCTTTTTTAAACCTGCCATATTTGCGGGTTGTTTACCATTTAAACCTTGGGTTTGCGCACCAATCACTTGTAAATGAATACCACCATCTAACATGGCTTTTTCTACAAGTCCATGAATCAAAGCACCATTGTCCTGCACGATCGGCTTTGAATCAGGTGGGGTAAATACATGCAAAATACCATTTTCACGTGCCGCTTTACCTTCTGACTTCAAGGTACCATGCTGTTGCTGACCTGGCTCACGTAATCGTGCACACAAATCAACCATGGTCGGTATCAACCATTTTCCTTGTCCGTCTATTGTATCTACGACATTGGCAGATGATTCGACTATTTTTCCATGTTCAACATAAACCGTTTGTACAGTGTCAGTTTTTTTAATTGGGTCTAAGACACGTACATTTTCAATTTTTACACTACTCATGACTTTATCCTTAACCTTAAACCGCAATTGCTTCTAACAAACCTTTCTCTTGCAACTGACCTTGCATTGCCAAAGCCAAAACAGCCATTCGCACTGCAATACCATTGGTCACTTGATGCAAAATTACCGACTGTGCACCATCAGCAATACTAGAATCAATCTCTACACCACGATTCATCGGTCCCGGATGCATAACAATACAATCAGGTTTAGCCATGGCAAGACGGTCTTTATTTAAACCATACATTTTGTAAAATTCAGCTTGTGACGACAAAGCTGGCGAATCAATACGTTCATTTTGAATACGTAAAGTAATGATCACATCACAGTCTTTAATGCCTTCATCCATTTTATTGAACAAGCGAACGCCTTCACCATATTCATCAAAACCGCATGGAAGCAAAGTATTTGGTGCAATCACACGAATATCTTTACAGCCTAAAGTCTGTAAAGCTGCGATATCTGAACGTGCAACACGCGAATGCTTAATATCACCAATAATTGCCAGACTAATGTCTTCAAAGTTCTTTTTGGTTTCGCGGCGAATGGTTAACATATCTAACATTGCTTGAGTTGGATGAGCATGACGCCCATCTCCAGCATTGATGATTGCAACATGCGGACAAACTGTTTCAGCAATAAAATGCGCTGCGCCTGATGAAGAGTGGCGCACAACAAAAATATCTGCTGCCATCGCTTCGAGGTTCCATAGCGTATCGCGCAATGTTTCCCCTTTTGAAGTACTTGATCGTGCAATATCAATATTCAATACATTTGCAGATAAGCGTTTTGCAGCTGCTTCAAAAGTAGTTCGGGTACGTGTCGAATTTTCAAAGAATAAGTTCATCACTGTACGACCTTCTAAAAGTGGTGTCGTTATCAGTTGATTTTGATCATTTATAAAGGAATGGGCTGTATCTAGAATTTTGGTGAGGGTTGCTTTAGAAAGACCTTCGATGGTCAGGAAATGCTTTAAGTTTCCGTCATTATTGAGTTGAATCTGACTCGGTGTATGCAATGCCGCCAAGTGCATGAGAGATTCCTTAGAGGTTAAGTTAACGTATTATACAGATTTTCTTTTTCTTTGGCAGTTGAAGTTTTGGACAAATAGTCATAAAAGTCAGCGATCAAATTTTAAATTTGATCTGCTTTAAGTCTGCAAGTTTGAGTGTTAAGTTCATCAATTTTTCTCGAAGTTGCTGAATCATATTGAGGTAGTCAATATCTGATTGATCTTTTAACAGCTCAATATAAGCATCTATTCGCAGCAAGGCTTGATTACGCCATTTAAGTAATTCTGCTATTGGATGATACTTTTGTGGATCAAAATCATGCAGTTGATATTCCGATATTTGTATATTGGTTAATGTCGCATCATATTCTTTTACACGTTTTAAGCACTTTAAGGTATCTTCTAAACGAAAGCGGATCTCGTGTTCACAAAGAAATTTTAAATGTGCCAAATCCTGTTGAGCAGCAAAATATTGTGCCAATGGCAGAGTAAAATCCTCATAAGGATACCAACGCCCATGCGCACAGGAGATTAATTCTTTATATTTTTTCTGTTCAATCCACAGTTTAAACACAGCAGCCTTTGCCTGATGATAATGACTTAATCGTAGCTCAGTTTGTTGTTGCGACTCATCAGCCCTACCCACGTAAATCATTTGGTTGTTTTTTAAATATTTGCTAATTTCTGCATTGAATTTCGTATAACTCAAGCGATTTTCTCACACACATACTCAGCTTAAAAAACACTATAAATGAGTTTTAATTTTAATCACACTGTATTCATTAAGCTCTAACCCAATAGTTAGAGCTTAATACTCGACTTATCTCAATGCACCAATATAGTGATGTGAAACTTGTGCCCGATAAATTTCTTCTTCTGTTGCACCAGAAACATATGCTTCCTCGCTTTGCTCAACTTGTGTTGTCGTTACTGTATTCACAGAAGAAGCTGGTTGTTCCTGTTCTAATAAATGCTGTAAGCGCAAGGCATGACGATTTAATTCTGGATCTTGAGTCGCCAATGACATATCAATCACATACTGTGCATAGCTTTTATTATCCACTAAATACATCACATCAATCACACGCCCTGTCACACGTCTTAATCGCGTTAAGATTAATGCCCCAATGGAAAACGCATCTGCATGTGCAACAAATCTGCTGTTGTTAAGATCTTGCATAGAAATCCCCGTATTTATTAATTCATTAAAAATTCAATTAAATTTCTGAGCCAATACGATGGATAATTAAGCAAATTGTGTACCAAAATCACACCATTAAATGAATTAATAATGCATACGCATTTTTAAGGCATACGTTGAATAAAAGAATTTTAAATCAAATTTTAATGATAAAAATAGCGCCAACACATTTCCAATGAAATCAAAATTAATAACAATCCCATCACGATATTAAAAAGACGCGCCCGATTTCCTGTATTTAAAAAGCTTGCTAACTTTTCACCAGCAATCCCCCACAGTACTAAAGATAGATAACAGACAACAAAATAAATCGCTACAAAAACTAATAAAACAGCATGGATATGCCCGATTGAAAATAGCCCTGTACCTGCCACTGCGGCAATCCATGCTTTAGGATTTAGCCATTGCATTAATGCACCTTGTATAAAGGTTGGTATTTTTGCTTCATCATGGGGTTGACTTGAGATAACGGTCCCTTTTGCACGTAGAATATTGAGCCCAATCCACAACAATAAAACTGTACCTAAAATCGTGATCACATCAAGAAGTACAGGATAGATCACAATCATTTGATACAAACCAAAACAGACTGATGCCAATAACAAGGTAAAACCAATAGTCGCTCCTGAAATAAATGCAAAAGTTGCATTTACACCATAATTCATACTGCTGGTTAAGATAGTTAAATTCACAGGTCCTGGTGAAATCGACATAGACAGCGAAAAAATAAACATTGAAACAATAAGACTGAGCATTTTTTAAATTCGTTATTTGATCTTATCTACATATTGATATTTGAATATATTTCAAGCAAAAAACCCAAATTTTTAACTGAATTTAGTACTTTTTATAAAATTTCGGACTTAAAAGGCCATTCTATAAGTTTTCGTCATTAAAATACGCTAAAATACGCGATTGCTTTTTTAATGTCTTTGGAAATATTCATGAATTCGAAACCACGTCTTTCTACATATTGGGTTACCTGTGCAGATGGACTAGAAACCTTACTGCAAGAAGAAATTCAAGGTTTAGGGATTCAAGATATTGAAAAATTTCCTGGACGTTTGATCTTTAAAGGCAAACTCGAAGATGCATACCGTGTTTGTATGTGGTCACGTTTAGCTTCTCGTGTACTAACACCGATCCATGTTCATGAACTTGAATTTACCCATGACGCACGTGACGTTGCAGAAGAACTTTATGAAGGTGCGATCAATTTTGATTGGTCACTTATTTTTGCACCACAAAGTACTTTCGCAATTCGTCTTCACGTAGAACGTGATATTAAAGTCAATACACAGTTTGCAACTTTACGTGTTAAAGATGGTGTGGTTGATTCTTTCATGGAAGCTGTCGGTAAACGTCCAAGTATCGACATTAAACAGCCTGAAATTACCCTGTATGTGCTTGCTGGAAAAACTGAACACACCTATTGTTTAGATTTATCTGGGGATTCTTTACATAAGCGTGGCTATCGTCGTTTTATGACAGATGCCCCAATAAAAGAAAACCTAGCCGCCGCTATCCTACAAAAAGCACAGCTTAAACAACGCAATCCAGAAATTATTCTTGACCCAATGTGTGGTTCAGGAACCTTTATTATTGAATCATTGATGATCCTAACTGATCGTGCACCTGGTTTAGTGCGCCGTTTCGGCTTTAATGGCTGGAATGGACATGATCATGAGTTATGGATGTCGATTAAAGCTGAAGCAGCTGAACGTCATAAAGTTGCCTTAGAACAACCTTTACCTAAATTCTATGCTTATGATGCAGATTGGGAAGCAGTAAAAGCAACCAAACAAAATATTATTGCTGCTGGATTTGAGCAACAACTGGATCAAATTCAAATTGAAGAGCGTACTTTAGCAGATTGGCCTGATTTCCAAGCTGAAGGCAAAACTTCATTTATTGTCACCAACCCACCCTATGGTGAGCGTTTAGGGGAAAAAGCTTCTAACCGAGCTTTATATCTGGGTCTGTCAGCACTTCTACAAAAGAATTTCCCCAATCAACATGCTGCCGTTATCGCAGCGGCTGTTGAACAAGCTGATGTATTGGCATTTAACAATCCACAAATCTTACGTTTAATGAATGGTAAATTGCCAATTTATATCCGTTTTGGTGATATTAAACCAGCAGCTGTGGTTAAACCTTTCCTTGCAGATTGGCAACCTCAACAATTTGAAAAAATTGAAGGTGCAGAAGACTTTACCAATCGTTTGCAAAAAAATATGCAAGCTTTGAAGAAATGGGCTGTAAAAGAAGATATTTATTGTTTACGTCTCTATGATGCAGATTTACCAGACTTTAATGTCGCTGTAGATTTGTATGGTGATCGTTTACATGTTCAAGAATATGCACCACCAAAAACCATTGACCCAGAAAAAGCCAAAAAACGTTTTAACCTTGCTTTGGCTTCAATCCGTGCCGTAACAGGTCTAGGTCGTGATGCGATCTTTATCAAAACCCGTGCCCGTCAAGAAGGTAAAACCCAGTACGCAAAACAAAGTACTGCATCTAAACGTTTTATCGTACAAGAAGGTAAAGCCAAAATTTTAATCAACTTGACTGATTATCTGGATACTGGATTATTCCTAGATCACCGTCAAATGCGTCTACGTATTGCAGCTGAAGCTAAAGGAAAACATTTCCTGAACCTGTATAGTTATACCTCTACAGCAAGTCTACACGCTGCTTTAGGTGGTGCTGCAAGTACGACAAGTGTTGACTTATCCAATACTTATCTAAATTGGTCTAAAGAAAACTTTGTCTTGAATGGCTTAACGGTTGATCACCCAGATGAACAGCATCAATTCTTCTCAAGTGATTGTTTTGAATGGTTAAAAGAAGGTCATGAACAATATGACATGATTTTTATTGACCCACCAACCTTCTCAAACTCAAAGAAATTCTACGGTACTTTTGACGTGCAACGTGACCATATTTCTTTACTTAAACGTGCAATGAACCGTCTAACCACAGAGGGAACGTTGTATTTCTCAAATAACTACCGTGGTTTTGAGATGGATGAAGAAATCGATGCAATGTTTGATGTACAAGAGATCACCAATGAAACCATTGGCTTAGATTTCAAACGTAATCAAAAAATCCATAGAGCATGGAAAATTAAACACTTCCCTGTTTAATCAGGTAAGACCTCGGGCTTATTTATAAGCCACGGGGTCAATTTCATGTCCTATATAAAGTGTGACACGATCTTGGGTTGTAATTCGAACATCATGGCGTTGATATGGATTATAGCCAACCTCAATTATTCTATATTTTTCAAGTGGCTTTAAATATTTATCCCCAGGTTGATTTGGATCTGGGTCTTTTTTCTGCCACTCGAAATCAGTTAACACGGTAGAATAAATTTCATCTTTTTTAGCATCGTCTGACCTTTCCTGAGCAACTTGTTTATGCAAGTTATTTTGCTCTTCGACAGGTTGTTGTGCATTTTCCTTTACAGCTTTAATAATAATGGGTGACAGTTTAACCACACCTACAGATTGCTCCGCAAGATCTTGATCATCTAATTTATCTGCCAATGCCTCTACCGAACTGAATGCCATCAAGAGAAAACCGAGTATTTTTAAATAATCAGATTTGTCCTTATCTTTGATCATCATGATCAACTTTTCCTTTCTTATTATTCCTCATTGAAAAAACTATCAATTTTTGACCGTTTTTTCAATAAATTCATGAAAAACCCGATAATAGGTAAAACCTAAATAAACACGCATAAATATCTGATGATTAAAATAATATGATGAAGAGCCAAGGCTGCGCCGATTGCTAGTTTGGGATGGTTTATAAATCTATGCATCCCTATACCTCTGGAAGTTTGATTAGGGGATTAAACAGGCTTTTAACCTTTGCAATAATTCTGTGATGTGTAGTGTTTTCCCTATAATGCGGAAAGTCTTAATGTGCCATCTTCCTGCTCAGCCGTCTTCACTCAAGTGCCTTGCACCGATATTGCTTACCTCTACTTGCACTGATCTTGCTTACACTTTTACAGAATACTAAAGCTCTAATCATCGAAATCTGTAACACGCAAAAATATAAATGCTTATCCAATAAAAAAGCCAACCACCTTGCGGTAGTTAGCTTTGGTTATACTGGATAAATTAACTTAATTTTAATTTACCAAAATCAAGTTGACCATTTTCAGCACTGATTAAGATGGTATCACCTGCTGTAAATTGACCAGCAAGGATTTGCTGAGCCAACGGATTTTCAACCTGTTGTTGAATTGCACGTTTAAGTGGACGCGCACCATATACAGGATCAAAACCAGCATCAATCAGAATATCAAAGGCCTGATCATCGACTTTCAATCCAATGTCTCGTTCAGATAAACGTGAACGTAAACGATCCAATTGAATATCCGCAATGCCACGAATTTGTGATTTTTTCAACGAGTGGAACACCACCAATTCATCGATACGGTTAATAAACTCAGGACGGAAATGTTGTGATACGGCATTCATCACCGTTAAACGAACATCTTCATCACTGGCACCTTCACCGAGTTCACGTACATCACTTGAACCTAAGTTCGATGTCATCACAATCACGGTATTTTTAAAGTCAATCACACGGCCTTGTGAGTCTGTTAATCGACCATCATCCAACACTTGTAATAATATGTTGAATACATCTGGATGGGCTTTTTCAACTTCATCAAATAACACCACACTGTACGGTTTGCGGCGTACTGCTTCAGTTAAAACACCACCTTCTTCATAACCTACATAACCCGGAGGCGCACCCACCAAGCGACTCACCGAATGCTTTTCCATAAACTCTGACATATCGATACGGATAATCGCATCATCACTGTCAAATAAGAAGTTACCTAAAGCCTTGGTTAACTCAGTTTTACCCACCCCTGTTGGTCCAAGGAATAAGAACGAACCACTTGGACGATTTGGATCAGATAAGCCCGCACGTGAACGACGAACTGCATTTGAGACAGCAACCACAGCTTCATCCTGTCCCACCACACGGTTGTGTAAGAAATCTTCCATATGGAGCAATTTCTCACGCTCACCTTGTAGCATTTTTGACACAGGAATACCGGTTGCAGCACTGACCACTTCTGCAATTTCATTTTCAGTCACTTTGGTACGAATCAGTTTCGGTTCTTCATTGACTTCCGCAACCTCTTCTTCATTTAAGCGTTTTTGCAACTCTGGAATCACGCCATATTGCAAACGACTTGCTTCTGCCAAATCACCTTCACGTTGTGCTTTTTCAAATGCAGTACGTGCTTTATCAAGTTCGATTTGCGCCTGATTTGTACCATCGACTAGACGCTTTTCTGCAATCCAAATTTCTTCCAAATCACTATATTCTTTTTCAACATCTGCAATTTGTTTTTCCAAATGCTCAACTTCAGCTTTACTGACTGAATCTGCATCTTTTTTCACCGCTTCCAATTGCATTTTTAATTGGATTAAACGGCGGTCTAAACGGTCAAGTGGCTCAGGTTTTGAGTCAATTTCCATTTTGATACGTGATGCTGCTTCATCAATCAAATCAATCGCCTTATCTGGCAATTGACGGTCTGTAATATAGCGATGTGACATTTTCGCAGCAGCTATAATGGCAGAGTCAAGAATTTGCACACCATGATGCGTTGCATATTTGTCTTTTAGACCACGTAAAATTGCAATGGTGTCTTCAACACTTGGTTCGTCCACCAGAACTTTTTGGAAACGACGTTCCAAAGCTGCATCTTTTTCAATAAATTGACGATACTCATCCAGTGTTGTTGCACCCACACAACGTAATTCACCACGTGCCAATGCAGGTTTTAACATATTACCTGCATCCATTGCGCCATCACCTTTACCCGCACCAACAAGCGTATGTAGCTCATCAATAAATAGGATGATTTCGCCATCAAATTTAGCTAAATCTTTGAGTACGGCTTTTAAACGTTCTTCAAACTCACCACGGTATTTTGCACCAGCCAACAACGAGCCTAAGTCTAACGATAAAACACGTTTACCCTTTAAGCCTTCAGGCACTTCACCATTGATAATACGCTGTGCCAGACCTTCCACAATCGCTGTTTTACCTACACCTGGTTCACCAATCAATACTGGATTATTTTTAGTCCGACGTGACAGTACTTGAATGGTACGACGAATTTCTTCATCACGACCAATCACAGGATCGAGTTTGCCTTCCGCAGCACGTGCCGTTAAATCTACGGTATATTTATTGAGTGAATCTCGCTGATCTTCATGGTTATTTGCCATAACTTGTTCGCCACCTCGAATATTTTCAATTGCTTTGCGTAGTTTGTCGGTTGTTACACCTACACTGGTTAACAATGTTTTGGTTGCACCTGTTTCAGCAAGTGCCAAGATCACCCAGTCGGTAGATAAAAATTCATCTCCTGCTTTTTGAGCAAAACTATCTGCCAAATTAAGCGCACGTACAGCTTCTGGATTTAAATTGATATCTCCAGTTGGTGTTCCAATTTTTGGCGCATCTGTTAAGGCTTTTTGCAGTTTTGTTTTTAACTCAGGTAGATTGGCGCCTGACTGTTGCAACAAGCTAAGATTGGATGGTTCTTCCAATAAAACGGAAAGAATATGAATACCTTCAATAGCGGTATTATCATTACCCATTGCCTGAGATTGTGCATCAGATAAGGCTTGCTGCAGGCGGTTCGTAAATTTTTCAAATCGCATTCTTGTTATTCCTCACAACAAATTTTGTACTTGAATAATAAATGGGAACGTTTTTTTCGATTTCAATAGCAATAATGAATTAATTTATATATTTTTCAAAAACTTACCAAAACACTTGGAATGGATTTCAGTATTAATATCTGTGCTGAAACGTTATTTTTCAAGTAAGATGATGGAAAAATATAGAAGATTAGTTTTTTAAGCGTTTGTATTTTCAACGATATGCTTTTAGAGTAAGGAGTATTGAGAGATTTTAGTATAAGAACAATGTTGACTTTCGGTAAATCATTATCTGTATTAATTGCAGTATCTGCACTGTATGCCTGTGGCTACAAATCGCCAAATAGTGAAGAATTTCCGCACCAACATATCCAGCAATTAACACCGAATATATCAGGCTTAGAATTCACATGGTTTAAAACCTCTGATGATATGAATAGAAAAGCCATCAATGAAAATTTTATTGTCTACAATTGCCCTGAAAGTCATGTAAAACAGAACCCTGTAAAGAATTTTAAAATATGTACTTACGATCTAAATCATGATCAACAGATTCAGCCTCATTTCATTGCTGCGCAAACAAATCAATTGATCGATCAAATTTTCGCCTTAAATCACAATCACTTTCTCATCACTATAAAAACCTTTCAATCTGGTGTGAATGATCCAATGCAAGCTTATTTGTTCAATGCACAGACGCAAAATTTAACGGCCATGACTTCATTTTCCTATACTGCATTTGCTCAGACAATTTTAGAGCAAATGGTGCAAGAAAAAACATATCAAAAGAAAGTCTTAGAATATGGCACAACGGGTTATTTTGATCCTCAATATATTTCGGCCAAAGCAGCCGCAGAAGCTCAAAAAGAACATAAACAACAGCAGCAATCTGTAATCGAAAATTTCAAAGATATTTTTAGAGACAAGCCTGAACAACCAAAACGTGATTTTTCACCAGATGATTATCCTGCTCAACCTGCCGAACCTTTTAATTTAAAGCTCATTCAACAGTTAAAGCTTTATCTACAACAGCACCAAGCAGAATGTTATTTAATTCTTGATCCCGAAACACAGCTCTTAAAAACACCACAAAGTTATCTCTATAGCCGCGATTTTTCCAAATTTCTGCCAAAGTTGGAAGATGAGATAAGACTGCCTGAATGCAAAAAGCCAGTAGAGTTACCCACTGTAAATGCCAAATATCTAAAATATCAAAGTATTGATGATGTTCAAGGTTCAGGAAATCATTATATATTCTGGTTTACACCGATTGGCTATGACGTATTTGAAATCAAACAACATGGGCAAAATAAACAATTTAAGCTGCCCATTGACACTGCTTGGATATATCAAATTAGAAATAAACTGATCATCTCGGTTGATCAAACTCACTACATCATTCCACTTTCTGAATGAAGCATTTTAACCGCATAAAAATTTTAAGCTAAGCTACTCATTAAGCTTTTAATGCGCTTACACTTCTGACTTGGTTGCAGAACTTTGAGAAACCGCACTATTTGCTGCAACGCTTTGAGTAATCCATACATTTCCACCGATTACAGCGCCTTGACCAATAGTAATACGCCCAAGAATAGTTGCACCTGCATAGATCACCACATTGTCTTCTACGATTGGGTGACGTGCATATTCTTTTTGTAAACGCCCAGAATCATCAATTTCAAAACGTTTAGCACCAAGCGTAACGGCTTGGTAAATCCGTACATTTTTACCAATAATACAGGTTTCACCAATCACCACACCTGTACCATGATCAATAAAGAAACCTTGATCGACTTGTGCGCCTGGGTGTATATCAATGCCAGTTTTTGAATGTGCAATCTCAGCAATTAAACGTGCCAACAGTGACAAGTCTTTTTTATAAAACTCATGTGCAATACGATGGTAAATAATTGCCAAAATACCCGGATAACACAATAAAACCTCATCGACACTTCGCGCTGCTGGATCACCATCATAGGCCGCAATCACATCTGTATCTAAAATACGGCGTAGATCTGGTAATTTTTGCGCAAATTCACTGACGATACTTTGTGCCAATACCTCAATCACATCGGCATTTTCGTTGTGCTTTTTATATTTATAATCATAGGTTAAATTGAGTTTGACTTGCTCCAATAATGAGTGCAAAGTTTTCTCAAGTGCATGTGCAATATAAAAATTTTCACTTTGTTGGCGTAGGTCAGGTGGCCCCAGTCGCATGGGGAACAAGATGCCACACAGATCATTCATGATTTTCTTAATTTCATCTTTTGAAGGTAATTCCCTACCGCCAAAGTCTTTTAAGCTTTTACGTTGAGTACGCCATTCATTTCGAGCTTGTTGTAGCTCATCCACAATATTGGGGATATTCCATTGGGTCATATATTTACCTACTGAAATGACTTTTCACAATCCATGCGCTTAACATGAAATTTTATTATTCACTTTGAATGAACAGGGTCTGTTGGCAATTCGTTTATGTTTGCGACGACGAGTGTTTTTTAGGCGATCCGAGGCACGAAATACGAAATTTAGTCATCTAAACTAGTAGTTCGTAACGAAGTAGCGGCAAAAAACACTCTAGTCCCTCAACTACACTTTAGACTGCAAACAAAGCAGTGCTTTGTTCTTACTCTGGGTTATCGTTAAAATTATCTCAGCCTACATTATAAAACGCAGAAATAAGCTGGCTATTCTCCTTATCCCATGCGTTACGACATATACGCCTCATGCTCATTTTAACCTACAACGCAAACTATAATATGAAATGCTAGCAGACCCTTGATACTATTTTATTAGCAATCTTGTAGATAAACATTCTTCGTATAAAGATATCTTTAAAAATCATTTAAATCTTATTTCAAAATAAGAATAAGCAATTCAATTTTTATTAATTTATTGAATATATAAAATCATTATAGTTGTTATCAATACATCTGATACATGATGACTTAGACGTGATTTAAGTCTGAAAAAGGCAATTGAAATGACAAGTTTAAATCAGCAACACTTTACCGAATTAACAACGGCTCAAATTGAAAATATCTTTGAACAAGCAAAACAACGTGTTGAAGATCATTATCTAGAATTTACGGGAACGATTTTACCTCATGAAGCATGGGCTTTATTTAAAGCAGGACATGTGGTGATTGTCGACGTACGCACCAACGAAGAACGTAAGTTTGTCGGCTATGTAGAAGATACCGTGCATATCCCTTGGGCAACAGGAACTGCACTAAACCGCAATCCACGCTTCGCCAAAGAACTTGAAACTAAAATTGGAAAAGACAAAATCATTCTACTGCTTTGCCGTAGTGGTAAACGTTCCGCTGCTGCTGCAAATGTAGCTTTTAATGCAGGTTTTGAAAATATTTACAATATCGAACAAGGCTTTGAAGGCGACCTTGATGAAAATGATCATCGTGGTTCTTTCAATGGATGGCGTTTCCACAATTTACCTTGGCGTCAGGAATAAGGCTTTTGCTTTATTCCCCTTATGATTTTTTATCAATCCTCGAAAATGGCAATAAAACGCACGCAATAAACCTCAAATTAATCCAATAAATATACAGCGCAATTAAACCCCAAGAGCAAAATTTTTACTTTATTGGAGAAGATAACAACAGCATTTTTAAATCAAACCAGTAATCAATAATTAATTTCCAATACCACCAAGGATTAAAACATGGCTAAGAACCAAGAAGTCACACGCCAAGCGTTGAATGATCAAGCAGCTCGTCAACTTGCCAATGCGACAAAAACAGTACCGCAACTCTCCACCATTACACCACGTTGGCTAACACATTTATTGCAATGGACCCCTGTTGAAGCGGGTATTTACCGTGTCAACAAAGTCAGCAATACCGATGACATTCAGGTGGCGTGTACCCAACGTGATGAAGCAACACTTCCACAAACTTTTGTCGACTATGAAGTTAATCCACGTGAATACTTTTTAAATGGTGTTTCCACTGTACTGGATATTCATACCCGTGTTTCTGACTTATATAGTAGTCCTCACGATCAAATCAAAGAACAGTTACGCTTAACCATCGAGACCATTAAAGAACGTCAAGAAAGTGAATTGATCAATAATCCTGAATACGGCTTATTGGCAAGTGTTGCAGATGAACAACGTATTTCCACTTTGACAGGTGCACCCACACCAGATGATTTTGATGATTTACTGCGCAAAGTTTGGAAAGAACCGGGCTTCTTCTTAGCACATCCCGATGCGATAGCGGCTTTTGGACGTGAATGTACCCGTCGTGGTGTTCCACCACCAACCGTAAGCCTATTTGGTTCACAGTTCATCACTTGGCGCGGTATTCCACTGATTCCTTCAAATAAAATTCCAGTTGAAGACGGCAAAACCAAAATCATCTTGTTACGCGTTGGTGAAAAGCGTCAAGGTGTTGTTGGCTTATTCCAACCAGGTCTTGCTGGTGAACAGGCACCTGGCCTATCTGTACGCTTTATGGGCATCAATCGTAATGCAATCGCCTCTTACTTAATCTCCTTATATTGTTCTCTTGCTGTGTTGACAGATGATGCACTCGCTGTGCTCGAAGATGTGGAGGTAGACAAGTACCATGACTATCCAACAACTTACAAGTAATCAAGCTACTCCAGATATTTCTTCTGATCATATTGCTGATGCACCCATCAGTGAATCTGTCATTGCACAATTGGCTGCTGAATTTTTTTCGGCTTTACCCAAGCAAAACCCACAAGGTTTTAACTTTGATATACCCGATCAACGATCGCAAGGTGTTAGCCATCAACCACAGCCTAAAGATCCGATTGCTGCATTGTCTGGGCGTATACCTGCCATTGTGCAACAGGCAAATTTAAACCCAGATTCATCTCATCACTATATCGAACCGACCGCCGACCATCCCGAGCGTAGAATTCTGTCTTCTTCGCCCATTGTTGGAGGTGCAAATACTCCTGATCCATTTGCTGTCGGACAAAAGCTAGATTTGTCTTTGAGTCCTACACAAATCACACAACACACTGCGCCATCAAACCTAACAACCACTGCGCCACATCAAGCTCAATCGAATTATTACTTTTTGGATCTGCATCACCCTGAAGTTGCCAGCGCCCAAACAGTCAATACCAGTGTGGCTCAAACAGATGTGCTTAAAAATCCATATGCTTTTGATGATTATCATGTGACAGATGACCAGCAATTAAAAAGTGTATTACAAGATCGTAATGACAAACCTGCAACAGCAGCGTCTGGTTATTATTTTCTTCAATCACCTACCATTGAAGCTGCTCGTCCGCATTCAGATGTGCAAATACCAGCGAATGCCCAGAACTATCAACCCATTGATATTTTGCAAATCCGTCGGGATTTTCCCATCCTACAAGAGCGTGTAAATGGTAAGCAATTGGTTTGGTTGGATAATGCAGCCACCACCCATAAACCTCAGGCGGTCATTGATCGAATTTCATATTTCTATCAACATGAAAATTCGAATATTCACCGTGCAGCACATGAACTTGCAGCACGTGCCAGTGATGCTTATGAGCATGCACGTGATGTTGTTGCTCGCTTTATCGGGGCTGCTTCAGCAAAAAATATCGTCTTTGTTCGAGGTACAACAGAAGGCATTAACTTAATCGCAAAATCGTGGGGTAAGCAGAATATTCAAGCGGGAGACGAAATTATTGTGTCCCATCTTGAGCATCATGCCAATATTGTGCCTTGGTACCAACTCAGTAAAGAAACTGGTGCAAAACTTCGTGTGATTCCTGTAGATAACACAGGTCAGATTCAGATCGAGGAGTTTGTAAAACTGCTCAATCCAAGAACTAAGCTGGTTTCGATTACACAGGTTTCTAATGCCTTGGGTACTGTAACGCCTACTCAAGAAATTATTGCATTGGCGCATGCAGCGGGTGTGCGAGTTTTGATTGATGGTGCTCAGTCTGTTTCGCACATGCCCACCAATGTTACTGCCTTAGATGCCGATTTCTTTGTGTTTTCTGGGCATAAAGTTTTTGGCCCAACAGGTATTGGCGCTGTCTATGCCAAGTCTGAATTACTTGATAGCATGCCTGTATGGGAAGGCGGCGGAAATATGATTCAGGATGTGACGTTTGAAAATGTGGTCTATCAACCTGCACCAAATAAATTTGAAGCAGGTACGGGGAATATTGCAGATGCTGTTGGCTTAGGTGCTGCTTTAGAATACGTAGAAAGTATTGGAATCCATAACATTGCACGTTATGAACATGACTTGCTTGAATATGGTCAACATGCGCTACAAAGTGTTTCTGGACTACGTCTGATAGGTACTGCATTAAATAAAGCCAGTGTGATGTCTTTTACACTGGCAGGCTATGAAACGGAAGAGGTCGGAAAAGTACTCAACCAATATGGTATCGCCGTGCGTACTGGGCATCATTGTGCTCAACCGATCTTACGCCGTTTCGGTGTTGAACGTACGGTACGCCCTTCTCTTGCGTTTTATAATACCACTGAGGAAATTGATTTATTGGTTTCAGTATTGCATCAACTGCGCCGTGCTAAACCTTATAAATCCTAATTTTAAACTTTAGCGTTTAATTTTTAGTTCTTAATGACTTTATTGATCGTTCATAATCACATGCTTAATTAATTAGGCATGTGATTTTTCGAAGTGGTGATTGTATGATCCATCTTTAAGACTTGATGCTTTGATGAAATTAGTGATTTAAAAATACTCTACTTATAATTTAACAATCACATGCTTGAGCATCTGAATAAAAAAGCGAGATACTACAAAAAATTAAACCTTGTATGTTATTTATGCCTTCAATCAAAAAACTTTTCCTACTATCTAGCTTAATTATAGCAACTCAAGCCTTTGCCTTACCTCAAGACTCACGTCGTGCAGGTGGCATAGCGGTTATTCCTGTTGCTAAAACTGTGTTAAATGTCACTTACCAAGATAAACTTGTCTTGATCGTGGATGGTGAAAATGCAGTAAATCATATTGTTTTTGGAATTCCGCTTTCAGCACCATTGGGTTCACTGCAATTACAAAGCTCTACAGGCCCAATTAATATTGAAGTGAAGCCATTTAAATATGCTGAACAACGCCTCAATGTAAAAAATCAGGATTACGTCAATCCAAATCAGGAACAACTTGATCGTTATAGCCAAGAAGCGAAAGAACAAAACAGTGTTTACAGCTCATTTAGCCCTGCACAATGGAAAGACTTTCCAAAATTCATCAGACCTACAGCAGGAAAGTTTAGTAATTCATTTGGTCGTAAACGTTTTTTTAATGGTGAAGAACGTGCTCCACATTCTGGTTTAGATATCCCTGCTCCCATTGGACAAAAAGTGGTTGCGCCTGCTGCGGGAACAGTGGTTGCGACTGGCAATTATTTCTTTAATGGAAATACTGTCATGATTGATCACGGACAAGGTCTGATCAGTATGTTTTGTCACCTCAGTAAAATCAATGTAGAAAAAGGGCAAATCTTGAAACAAGGAGATTTATTGGGATTGGTGGGTAAAACAGGACGAGTAACAGGCCCACATTTACACTGGGGAATGAGCTTAAATAATGCCAGAGTTGACCCACAATTATTTTTATCACCTTAATTTAGCAAGAAAAATGCTAAGAAACCTTTGAACGCTTGTTTCAAAAATGCTTATTTTTGAACAAATACACATTTTGTAATAATTTATTTTTTTTAATTTTGATCGGATAAGTCACCAACTTAAGCAGCTAAAACACGTTAAAAAAAAGCCAATCTTTTGATTGGCTTTTTTAAAATTAATTCCGTTATTCCGCGGAAATAATTTCAAAATCATGGGTGATTTCAACACCGCCATCGGACAGCATTTTACTTGCTGAGCAATACTTTTCGGCTGATAATTCAACAGCTTTAGCTACTTGTTTCTCTTTTACATCATGCCCTGTTACCACAAAATGTAAATGTATCTTCGTGAATACAGCGGGAATCGTGTCTGCGCGATCCGCTTTGAGCTGACAAACAACATTTGTTACATTTTGCCTAGATTTCTTTAAAATGGTCACAATATCGAATGAAGCACACCCACCAAGTCCCATTAATATGAGTTCCATAGGACGTGGGCCACGGTTTTCACCACCATATTCAGCAGAACCATCCATCACAATTTGATGACCACTTTCTGATTTTGCTTCGAAAGCAACATTCTCTAACCAATGAACGCTAGTTTGCATTGCAACTACCTAAAAAAAGCTATAAATTTACGGGGTACCTGTACACTAGCATAAAATGAGTTGATAAGGAATTTCATCTCTACTGCTTCTACGTGACGAGTTCAATTTAGATCAACAGATCTAGTTATTATCCAATTCGGAATTTTTAAGCATGTCTTCTAATTTTGCACAACTTAGTACAGATGCTTTGTCTCCTGGTCAACTACCTGAGTCAGTCAAAGCTTTGCTCAAAAGAGCCCACATCAATCGTTTTCCAAAACGCTCAACGATTATTGATGCAGGTTCAGAGTCAAAATCACTGTATTTAATTTTAAAAGGTTCAGTTTCAATTATTTTACGTGAAGATGATGAGCGTGAAATTGTTGTTGCATATTTGAACCCTGGGGACTTTTTCGGGGAAATGGGATTATTTGAGCAAAATCCACAACGTACTGCGGAAGTAAGAACCCGTGACGTATGTGAAATTGCTGAAATTTCATATGATAATTTCCACGAAATTAGTAAACAATATCCTGACTTAAGTTATGCCGTATTTGCACAACTTGTTCGTCGTTTAAAAAATACAACACGCAAAGTAACTGACCTTGCATTTATTGATGTATCTGGTCGTATTGCACGTTGTTTAATTGATCTTTCAGCACAGCCTGAAGCGATGATCTTGCCAAACGGCCGTCAAATCCGCATTACTCGCCAAGAAATTGGTCGTATCGTGGGTTGTTCCCGTGAAATGGTTGGTCGTGTTCTAAAAACACTTGAAGAACAAGGCATGATCGAAACCGACGGTAAAGCCATCCTTATATTTGATGTATCTTTGGAAGAATCTAATTTTTCTGAAGACGAACTAAGCACAGATGATGAATAAAGCTTGAGAACAAATTTGAGAATTTAATTCCTTAAAGAATTATGTTGAATGGGATAAATATCAAATATTGTCAAAAAGTTAAAATATAGTTTAAAAGCAAACTCCCGAGTTTGCTTTTTTCATGTTGCGATAAATACACAGAGAATTACTGTGAGCTGGTCTCATGACCATGTTATAAAACAAGACCAAGCTAAAATGAGCATTTTATAAAAGAATCAGATAACTTTATCTTATTTTGATAATTAGAAACATTCTTTCACTTAGTTATCAAATTTAAATTACGTTATTATTCTCATAAGATACTGAATATTAATTTTGAAGGACATAAAATGAAGTCAAATCATTTAGGGCATTCTGATCTTGTGGTCCCTGAAATTTGTTTAGGTACCATGACCTTTGGTGAACAAAATAATCAGAATGAAGCATTTGAACAACTTGCTTATGCACTCGATCAAAATATTCATTTCTGGGATACTGCTGAAATGTATCCCGTACCCCCTAAACCAGAAACACAGGGGTCGACTGAAAGCATCATTGGGAATTGGATTGCTCAAAACGGTCAGCGTGACAAACTTATCATTGCCACAAAAATTGCAGGCCCCCAACAAGGTGGCAGTCAAATTCGTGATGGGCATACCAAGTTTATAGAAGCAGAGATCAGTAGTGCTATTGATAGCTCGCTCAAGCGCTTACAAACAGACTATATAGATCTTTATCAACTGCATTGGCCACAACGCCCTGTTAACTTCTTTGGCACGCTGGGCTACAGCAATCAACTCGCAGCACGTACACAAGAGATTACCCCGCTTGCTGAAACCTTAGAAGCACTCTCCAAAGAAGTTAAAAAAGGACGTATTCGCCATATCGGCTTATCCAATGAGACGCCTTGGGGTACCTTAAAATTTTTACATTTAGCTGAACAATTGGGCTTAGAAAAAATTGTGAGTGTACAAAACCCTTATAGTTTGCTCAATCGCACTTATGAAATTGGGATGTCTGAGATCGCACAACACGAGGGCGTCGGCTTACTTGCTTACTCACCGTTGGCCTTTGGTTACTTAACTGGCAAGTATCGCCACGGCGCACGCCCTGAAAAAGGACGTATTACGCTATTTTCTCGCTTTAGCCGCTATAGCAATCCACAAAGTGATTGGGCAACTGAACAATATGCACTGCTTGCAGAAAAGCATGGTTTAACACTTACCCAATTGGCTTTGGCATTTATTAAACAACAATTTTTTGTGAGTAGTACCATTATTGGTGCAACTACGCTCGACCAACTGAAAGAGAATATTCAGGCCTTTGATACCCAATTGTCTGAAGAAATCTTATCGGAAATAGATGCGATTCATCAACAGCAGCCAAACCCCGCACCTTAAGTACTGGTTTTAAAACACGTGTTGTTCTACATTGTTTTCAATAAAAAAGGATGCATAAGCATCCTTTTCTATTCGATAGGTTTTATCAAAAAACTTATCTTCCGCCTCGCGCAGTATAAACTGCCATTGCAGCAGGTAAATTCTTTTTCATTGCATTGATACGATTGACATCAGATGGATGTGTTGACAGTAATGCAGAACCTTTTCCTCCACCCTGTTTCGCCATTTTTTCCCACAAGGTAATTGCCGCTTGAGGATTATAGCCAGCTTTCGCCATCATCATTAAGCCGCCCTCATCTGCACGACTTTCTAAACTACGTGAGTATGGTAAGCCTACCCCGACTTGGCTTCCCAAATCGAGCGCCGCATTGCCTAATTCACCAATTTGGCTGCCTGCATAAGATTTACCAATACCAACTGCAAGATTGGTCAACGCTTGCGCACCTAATTTTTGTTTAGAGTGTTCTTCTAAAGCATGGGTCATTTCGTGGCCCATCACCGCAGCAACTTCAGCTTCAGATAGATTCAGTCGATTTACAATCCCTGTGTAAAAAACCACTTTACCACCGGGTGCAACATAAGCATTGATTTCATCTGACTTAAGTACTGCCAATTGCCAGTCAAATCTTTGACCCGTTTGGTTCATTTGATCAGCAAAAGGTTTTAATCGAATAAATGCTGCATTCACTTTTTTATAAGTTGCAGAAGTTGTATCTAGAGTCTTGTTCAAACGTGCTTCTTGCACTGTTTTATTAAAGCCTTGTGTTGCATTTAAATTAAGCGTTGCAGAATCAGCACCTGCCATATCCGCGATAGTTGAGCACCCTGAAATTGAAATGGCAGTCGCCGCACAAAGACTAAGCATTAATTTATTGTTCATTATAATCAACTCCATGGAGAACAAATAAAAGCATTGTGGATTATATGCAAATGTTACATAAGGATAAATCAATAAAATCCATTAATTCATATTAATTATGTAAGTGAAATATCACAAAAATTGAATCGCCAACCAATATATGAGACAAATTACATTCAGGGTCAAATATATGTTTTTCAATGGAATAATCTTTTGTTCTAAATGTTGATCATTTCTTTTGATCAACAAAAACGCATTCTGGATCAAAATAATAGGAACCAGTACACATGCAACCATCACACTCAGACCAAGCAATGCATTATTGATGATATTCAGATCATTGGTCTGAGCCTGAATAATCAGCATTGCGATCGTTGGAGCACCGCCCATAGCGAAAATCAGAGAATAAAATATCGTGCTCGATATATTCTTTTGCATCCTACAAACTCAATGTGTATCTAAAAATACATTTTAACAAGCTAAACTTGAAAACCTAGTCTAATTGATATCGACTTTAGTCTTTTTTAGCTGTAAATAAAAAGCCCGATTTACATCGGGCTTAGCGTTCTACAATCAAATTACTTTTTAATCACAGATTGATAGATTTGCTTTGCTTCAACCATGTTTTTGTTTAAATCTGAAATACGGTCATTATTTGATGGGTGTGTTGAAGTGAACTTCTGTACCCCATTATTACTGCCGCCATCGATCTTGTTCATTTTTTGCCAAACGCTGATTGCTGCTTCAGGATTATAACCAGCTTTCGCCATAAGCATTAATCCACCACGGTCAGCAGATGACTCTAAACTACGTGAATATGGCAAACCTACACCATATTTACTTCCGATATCTAAAGCTTGAGTGCCGACTGAGCCCAATTTATCGCCCGCATAAGTTTTGCCCATTTTCACAGCAAAATCTGTAATTGCAGTTGCGCCAGCACCACGTTTAGAATGCTCTTCTAAGGCATGGGTCATTTCATGTCCCATAATGGCAGCAATTTCAGCATCAGTCAGTTTCAATTGATTGACGATACCTGTAAAGAACACAACCTTACCGCCAGGCATGACAAATGCATTGAGTTCATTGGATTTAAGCACGCTCAATTGCCAGTCAAATTTTTGACCAGTTTGATTTGCTTGATCAGCAAAAGGTTTCATCTTTAAGAAAACAGCATTGACTCGCTTATATGTTGCAGATGTTGTATCAAGTGCTTTTTGTGCCTTTGCATCTTCAACAAGAAGTTTATAATCTGCTGCTGCATTGAGGTTTAAAGTCGCAGAATCATTACCCGTTAATTCAGCAACAGTGGTACACCCTGTTAAGCCTATAGCCAACCCTAAGCCAAGTAATAGTTTCTTGTTAATCATTATTTTCACCAAATTTCATAGATCTTATTGCAAGCTTCAAAACGAAGCTCAGCTCTTAGCGGCTGAATTATGTTGTATTTTACAAAAAAAATCAAAATATAATCACACTTTATTTAAAACACCTAAAAATAACAACAATAAAAAAAGCTCCCGCAGGAGCTTTTTAAAGTTTGAATCAATTAAGCATCAAATGGATGACGCATCACAATTGTTTCATCACGATCTGGACCTGTTGAAATGATGTCGATAGGACATTCAATCAACTGCTCAATACGTTTTACATAGTTAATTGCGTTTTGTGGCAATTGATCCAATGATTTCGCACCAAACGTAGACTCAGACCAACCAGGCATAGTTTCATAAATTGGTTTTAATGTTTCAAATGCAAGTGCATCTGTAGAACCTACACAACCTGAATCTGCTGCTTCATAACCGATACAGATTTTTACTTCTTCCAAACCATCTAAAACATCAAGTTTAGTTAAGCAAATACCTGATAATGAGTTTACATCTACAGAACGACGTAAGATTTCAGCATCAAACCAACCACAACGACGCTGACGACCAGTCGACGCACCAAATTCCGAACCCACAGTACCCAAATGTTTACCAACAGCATCGCCAACATCATTGGCAGCATCATAAACAAGCTCAGTTGGGAATGGACCCGCACCTACACGAGTTGTATAGGCTTTGGTGATTCCCAAAACATAGTCAAGATGCAATGGACCAAGACCTGAACCAGAACTTACCCCACCAGCAGTAGTGTTCGATGAAGTTACATACGGATATGTACCATGATCGACATCAAGAAGTGAGCCTTGCGCACCTTCAAACATGATGTTTGCACCATCTTTACGATAGTCATGCAATGTTGTAATCACATCTAAAACTAATGGCTTAACCACTTCGCGCCATTGATCACAAAGTGCCAACACATCTTCAACTTTAACGGCTTCAACACCGAAGAATTGAGTCAATTGGAAGTTATGATATTCAAGAAGCTCTTCAAGCTGTGCTTTAAGATGTTCGCCACCACGAACTAAATCCGCAACACGGATCGCACGACGCGCTACTTTATCTTCATAAGCAGGACCAATACCACGACCCGTTGTACCGATTTTGGCATTACCACGTTTCTTCTCACGCGCTTGATCAAGTGCAATATGGTGAGGAAGAATCAACGGACAGTTTGGAGAAATACGCAGACGTTCACGAACGGGTACGCCTTCTTTCTCAAGAATATCCATCTCTTTGATCAATGCTTCAGGTGAAAGTACAACACCATTGCCAATTAAGCAAAGTACGTTTTCACGTAAAATACCTGATGGAATGAGGTGAAGAACTGTTTTCTTACCACCAACGACGAGCGTATGCCCTGCGTTATGTCCGCCTTGATAACGTACTACCGCAGCTGCTTGATCTGTGAGCAGGTCAACGATTTTACCTTTACCTTCGTCGCCCCATTGGGTACCGAGTACCACAACACTTTTGCCCATAATAGCCTCATTACATCATGCTGTTAAAATAGAAAACCAAATCGAATGACATGAACATTCAATCTGATACTTAAATTGTTTCGATTTTCCACTCACCTGCAACATTCACCATCTGGTGGGTTGCATTTGGAACTGAGTTTAAATCGTCATTACCCAATAACTGAATTACACTTAAACCTTGTTGACGTGCTACGGCAATCGCATCCAGCAAAGTGGATTCGGTACCTTTCGGTGCAACTACTTTTTCAATCTGTTGACGTTGACCCGCACTTAAGGAATACAAGTCACAAGAAAAGCCTGTTGCAGGACGCGCGCGTCCAAAGTGTTCACCAATACCATCATAACGACCACCTTGTGCCAACGGTGCAGCACGGTTCGGTGCATACACGGCATACATTAACCCAGTGTGGTAATGGTACGAACGAAGCTCTACAACATCGATACCAATATTGAGTTTTGGCCAACGTGCTTGAATTTCTGTATATGTTGTTTTAAGTACCTCAAAAGCATTTTTAAATGCTTCATCAGCAAAAATCTCTGCGCTAATATTCGCTTGCAATGCATCCAGATCACTTGCATAACGACCTAAAGCATAAAAATCAGAACCGAATTCTAAATCTTGAGTGAATTCAGCAAGTTCTGGTAGTGCTTTGCGCTGATACAAATCAGATAAGTGGCTTTCTGTTGATTTGTTTAAACCCACATGTTTTACCAGACTTCTAAACAGTCCTACATGCCCTAAATCAAGATGGATACCATCAGCTAAACCCGCAGTATTAATCAGATTGAGCATCACGTCGATCATTTCAACGTCTGCGTCAATACTGTCTGAACCAAATAACTCTGCACCTAACTGAAGTGGTGCACGCGTGGTATTAAAACCTTGTGGTTTAGTATGAAGTACAGTTCCTGCATAGCAGTAACGCGCCACACCTTGTACTTGATGTACATGGGCATCAATACGAGCCACTTGTGGTGTCATATCGGCACGCACACCAAGTAAACGACCTGAAAGTTGGTCGATGACTTTAAAAGTGGCTAAGTCTAAATCTTGATTCGATTCGGAGAGAGAAGAAAGAGATTCGATGTATTCGATGAATGGCGTATACACCAGCTGATAACCTCGTGATGCGAGGAAATCTAAAGCTTCACGGCGCAATTTTTCAATTACTTGCGCTTGCTCTGGTAATACATCAGCTACACCATCAGGTAATAACCATGTCTCTGAAATGGGCATGTTGTAAACCTAAATCCTGTCAGCGCGGAAGTAATCCGCATAAAAAAATCGGGAACACACCCGATTTCTCTTATTTTAGCACGATCATCTGCGCCATGCATTAATAAAATAACTTTTGATGCCTAGATAATTTGACCACTTATGCATAATTTAGGCAAAAAAATATCTATTACACATTACCCTACTTCAATTCTTTGTATTTATTTAACTTTTCACACAAGTGTTGATTGCTATTTACGTTGTTCAAAATATAATTTATTCGTTTAGAAAAACAGCATCTATTTAAAGCAACTGAAAACTAAAAATTGGGGAAGTATGGAACTACATAGCAACTTATATTACACGCATCCAAATACGGAAATCATGCAAAAGCTAGGCCGTTTATTTCAAGAGCATCGCGGTGAACAAGACAAATTTATTGCTGTTGCAGTTGAGCTCAATTCACAATTGGGGCAAGAACTTGCAGAAGATCTTTTAAATACAGTTGACAATATTGAGTTTGATTTGGGTCCTGAAACATTACACACCATTGCAGGCTATTCAGTTGCCCATTTTGTGCATGGTTCTTCGGGTGATGAGTTTATCGAAGCAATCATACTTTTCTTAAAAGCATTGCTCCCGGAAATTCACACACTGGCTTGGGGTTGTGGGGATGATGACCCGTGGGAATTTTGGTTTAAATTTGAAGGCGATGAATTGATTCGTGAAGATGATGAACCTTTCAATGATCCTGAACAAGATGACGAAATAAAATCTTCCATTTATACATGGTGGCATACAGGCTTACCTGAAAAAATCAAAGAAGGTTTCTTAAAGCAAGCATAAATTTTTATCCAGATTTAAAGGGAAGTACAAAATCGAATCGCAGTACTTCCTTGTTATTTTGACTCTTTCAACTATTTTAAATAGTCCTCGATACTGACCACTTCTGAAAACATTTGAAAGGCTGACAAACAGGCTGTTTGTACATCTTCTGCCTCAACCGTTCTGCCTGAATAGCTCAATTGACGCGTCGCTGTAGCGTCTGCAATGATCGTCGGTTGATAAGCAAATTCTGCCGCTGCACGTGACGTCGCATCAACACACATATGCGTCATCATGCCACTAATCACCAATTTATCAACATTCAGTCGCTCTAATTCTGCTTTTAGAGTGGTTTGAAAAAAGCTATTGGGATAATGTTTTTCAATCACAATTGAATCGGCCTTAACCCGTAAACCCGAATGTAGTGCTACACCCTGTGTTCCTGCTTGAAAAAATGTAGCATTGGGTTGATTGGCAATATGCTGTATATAAATAATCGGCTGCTCACGCTTTATAAATAGATCTTCCAATCGATTGATGTGTTTTAAAGCCTGTTCCGCACAGAACAACTCCATCTTCCCTTGAGGAAAATAATCGTTTTGGACATCTATCACTAATAATGCTGTTTGACTCATGCTGTTTCCCTAACCCTTGTGTTGATGTTTTTATAAGATTAATCAAAACAGCTGGCGATTTGCAGTCACTCATGAAAGAATAATCGATTAGAAACTTTCAAACTGAAAATTTGTTCAATTCACTATGTTGCCAAATGACCCAATTGACCTCAAAATTTTAAAAATACTAAAAACTGATTCTCGCTTAAGCAATAAAGAGATCGGAAAATTAGTACACCGTACAGGGCAAGCTGTAGGAAGTCGCATTGCGCGAATGCAAGATGAAGGAACGATTCAGAAATATACGATTACGCTACAGCATCAATCAACACAATTTATACGTGTGATGATGCAGAATAATGAATTTGAACAGTTTGAGGCATTTATCGCTCAATTTGAGTCAATTGAAAGTTGCTATAAAGTCTGTGGTTCCGCTTGCTATATGCTGGTTGCGCATTTCGATAGTCATGCAATCAATCTATTTATTGAGCAACTCTCTGAATGGGGACAATATTCAGTAGATAGTGTCGTAAGAGCAATTGAAGCTCAGCCTTAATTTTTATACCTAAATCTATATCATGTAAGAACAACAAATGAAATCTTCAGAAAAAACATTACGCGAACATAGTAAATTTCTAAGTTTAGTACTTCGGCATCAACCAGAAACCATTGCAATTCAACTCGATTCCGAAGGCTGGACGGATGTACATATCCTTTTGCAGCAAATGATCAAACACAAAAGACCGCTTAAACTCGTAGAGTTGATCGAGGTTGTTGAAAACAGTGATAAAAAACGCTTCCAGCTCTCACCAGACCAAAGCAAAATCCGCGCAGTACAAGGTCACTCTAGTGCTCAGGTTCAACGTGAGTATGCTGCTATCACGCCGCCCGATACTCTTTTTCATGGCACAGCAACTCGCTTTGTCGACAGTATTTTAGAAAAAGGCTTAATTTCAGGTGAACGTCATCATGTGCATTTATCTGCTGATTTAGTCACAGCACAAAAAGTGGGACAACGACATGGCAAAGTCATCATTTTCATCCTAGACACCAAACAGATGCACCAAGATGGTTTCCAGTTTTATTGTGCTGAAAATGGGGTTTGGTTGACTGAACAAGTGCCGATAAAATATTTAAAGTTATTCGAAAGCGAATCAAAAAACTAATCTAGCGGTAAGGCTGTGGTCTGTTTGATCTTCTGTAAAGGGATTTCAGTTTTGACATTCTGGATCCCTGGAATTTTATTTAAATGATTAATTTGAAATTTACGATATGCCTCTAAATCAGAAACCACAATACGTAAGAAAAAATCACAATCACCTGCCATAAGTTGACATTCAACAATTTCAGAAATATTCATAATGCTTTCGATAAATTGATTGACTGCTTGTTCATCCTGACTCTTTAACCAAATTCGTGCAAAGACTGTCAAACTGAGATCTACTTTGTGTGGATTGACCAATGCAACATATTGGTCAATGATCCCCTCATCCTCCAGTTGCTTTACTCGTCTTAAACAAGGTGAAGCGGATAAACCTATTTGTTCTGCCAATTCATTATTTTGTAGTTTTCCATTACGTTGTAATGCACACAGAATACGCCGATCTATCTGATCCAATTTCATAAAATTATTTCTAGTAGATAAAACCAAAAAATAACATATTCCAGCAATAATATTGCAAAAATTATTTTACAGGCAGCAAGTTTAGCGAAATATAGCGAATCATTTGGCATAAAATAAAAATTACCTTGTTTTAGCGACCATTGAGCGACTCATGTTAAGTTTTAAGAACACTACGACTGAACTGACCTATTCAATTGAATTTAGAGAGTTTGTACGTGGGCTTAAAACCTCTATTCCAATGCTACTGGGTATTATCCCTTTTGCACTGGTTTTAGGAACACAAGCAGCGCAAAAAGGATTTTCTGCCTTAGAAGTACCTTTATTAACAGGACTCAATTTTGCTGGTGGTTCTGAGTTCGCCATTATTGAAGTCTGGACGCAGCCACCTCAATTGTTGTTTTTAATTCTGATCACTTTTCTGGTCAACAGCCGCCATATTTTAATGGGTGCAAGTTTAGCACCCTATATTCGACATTTGCCCAATCGTAAAGCCCTTCCATTATTATTTTTTATGTGTGATGAGAGTTGGGCCCTTAGCATTACGGATGCACACAAACAAAACCCTCGCAATCCCTATGCAGGATTTAGTGTGTTTTTTTATATCGGCCTTTGTTTTGCGTTATATGTCATGTGGGTGGTTTTTACCACGATGGGAGTCGGCATTAGTTCTTTCCTTGGTGATGTCTCAAAGTTTGGTTTTGACATGGCATTCCCCGCAGTTTTTCTGGTGCTTTTACGCGGAATGTGGAAAGGCTTTAAACCCGCACTACCTTGGTTGATTAGTCTGATTGCGGCCGCACTGGCCTATTACTATCTACCCAAAGGCTGGTATGTATTGATTGGTTCTATTTCAGGAATTTTTGCTGCTTTTTTACTGATTGGAGATGAAGAATGATTCATATGACGACATTCATCGCCATTGTTTGTGTAGGATTAACAACCTATTTAACTCGAATCTTAGGTTATTTACTGTTAAAAAATAAACACCTCAGCAAAAGAACCACGCGAATTTTACAGGTGATCCCCGGCTGTGTTTTGATATCAGTGATTGCACCCTACTTTGTTACGGATCAACCAGCCAACTTGATTGCAATTATCATCACACTGTTCGCAGCTTGTTATTTTTCATTATTGCCCACTGTACTGATCAGTATCATTGCAACAGGTATCTTGAGATACTTTATGCTTTAAACGTTCTCAATAGCCTGTCACTCCTGACTTGATGCAATTCAAAACCTCAATTAAGGTTTTGAATTTTGCTGTAATATTTTAATTAATTCAGCGTTTTGAAACTCAACTTGAGTCAAACGTGTTGAGGTATTGTCTAAAACTTGCTGCTGTACATGCATTTTTTTAGCCAAATCTTGCATAATTTGTAAGGCCTGTTTGAGATGTTGCTCTTGTGCATGGATCTGTTGCTCATGATTCTGCACATGCTTAAGCCATTCAAGGTTTTCTTTCCTTAACTTTCCCATTTGCCAAATCACAAACATCATGGCCAAATAAAGAATTACTATAACCAGATAGATATAAAACATCATTCACCCCCAACAAAACACGTCAATCTTCGTCTTGATTAAACTCAAGTCAGTAAAGTTATTTTAAAGTGATGAATATTTATAGTAGTGCATGAAATTTTTCATCACAGCCTGATAAATATTAGATTAATAAAATGATTCACACAAATCTAACAAGCGATTTGCATAGCCCCATTCATTGTCATACCAAGCAAGTACTTTGGCTTGCTGCCCCACAACCATGGTTTGGGTCAGATCAACAATCAGCGAATATGGTGAATGATTAAAATCACTGGAAACCAGTAGCTCATCCGTAACGGACATAATTTCAGCATAATCATATTTTGCTGCTTGAATTAAGATTTGGTTAATTAATTGAGTTGTTACAGGTGTCTTGGACACAAATGTTAAATCAATGGCAGCAACATTAATTGTCGGTACACGAATTGAAAAACCATCAATACGATTTTCCATTTTTGGCATGACTTGTTTTAATGCGCCCAAGGCAGAAGATGTTGTTGGAATAATATTTTGTCCTGAGGCACGTGCGCGACGTAAATCTCGATGTGCATGATCCAATACAGATTGATCTGCTGTGACCGCATGGATTTCAGTCATTAAGGCGCTGTCAATTCCAAATGCATCATCAATAATTTTGACCAAAGGGACTAAAGCCTGTGTGGTACATGACACACCCGATATAATTTGATCACCAGCTTTCACATCATGATGGTTTACCCCATAAACAATGGCAGCATCAACAGTATCAAAAGGTGCTGCACCGATAATGACGCGTTTAGCACCTGCTGTTATATGCTGTGTTGCAGCGGCTCTTGAACGAAACAACCCTGTACATTCTAAAACAACATCAATGTTTAAATCTTTCCACGGCAATAATTCAGGATTGGCTTGTCTTAAAATTTGCACTTTCTGTTTAATTTGACGTGCGTCAATCGACATATAAAGCTGTCCATGTTCTTGTACGATATTCACCGCACCGTCAAAACGACCATGGGTAGTATCGTATTTAAATAAATGAACCAGTGTTTCAACATCTGCAATATCGTTAATGGCAACAATTTCAAAATGGAAGTTTTTCGGATTTTCAAACCAAGCGCGTAATACATTCCGTCCAATTCGCCCGAATCCGTTTATTGCCACACGTTGCATCAGATGTCCTTTTACAGCCAAACTACTTTATGCGCTATATGTTATAAGATTTAGCGTGACTACTGTTAGAATATGCTTTATTTAGTCATAAAAATTTCTCAAAAATAATTTTTTGATTCAGCTAGGATAAAAATAAATGTATCCATCCATTAAAAATATTTTTAAACTAAATCAATTATTTTATCTTTACTGCATGATTTTACTAGCCTTTCTATATACACAACCAACACATGCACAAAATGCCTATTCAAACTGCTCAGAAACACAGACTCAACAACTCATTCAAAAATTCAACTTAAACACACAACAAAATTTAGATGCGCGTTATCCTGTATTCCAAACCTGCTTAACGATCAGTAAACACCAACAGATTATTGCAATCAGCAATCCTGTTGCTATGCAATCTAACTTTGCGGATTATGATTTGAATTTATATTTGATCGATACCGTATCTTCAAAAATTTTAAATCATTATAC
Source organism: Acinetobacter sp. GW821-FHT01E09 (assembly GCF_059422385.1). Taxonomy (NCBI): domain Bacteria; kingdom Pseudomonadati; phylum Pseudomonadota; class Gammaproteobacteria; order Moraxellales; family Moraxellaceae; genus Acinetobacter; species Acinetobacter sp. GW821-FHT01E09. The sequence goes on along the minus strand of NZ_JBWKWU010000001.1, from coordinate 1,932,127 downwards.
TTATCCGAAAACCGTCTCTTCCGATGCCAGTCAGTTTGAAAATTTAAAATTTGATATCAATCCTTACTCTAAAACTCCCCATACTCATATTATTGGATTGGCCTTAACTTATGGGCATTCTGGGGGAATGTATTATACAATTCGTGAATTAAAACTATTTCAAATCAATGCTGCTAAAGTTCAGCTCGTTTTAGATAATTTTATGACTAATTTTTCAGGTGGTAATACGCCGTCTAGATGTGAAACTGACGTACAAACCGAGACTCAAATTTTGCTTAATCCCTTAAAACAGCAAAGTCATGGTTTAGCAGATATTCAATTAACTGAAAAATCCGAACGTATAACGCTTGATGAGAAAAACTGTAAAACACACCATATCGTCAAAAAACAAAACCATATTATGAAATTCGATGGGAAAAAATATCGTTTTAAACATCTTAAATTTTTAGACTTTGGAATTTAATTAGACTTTGTTATTTAAATTAATTTTACAATTAAAAAGGTTAGATCATGAAAACATTACAAATTGTATTGAACACTGCATTGCTTTTAATTGCTGGAAATAGTTTTGCAGCACCTTATCAACGTTGCTCAGACCAACAGCAACAACAATTGATTCAACAATTTAAATTGGTCAATCAGCGTTTTGCCAATACTGAAGCCAAAACATATAAAAGCTGTATCCATTTAGACAACCAACAAAAAATTCAGCTTATTGCAATCAGTCAACCAATTGCTTATAAATCTTATGATGAAATGGAACATGATCTGAATTTATATTTAATTGACTCTTCTCAGCATAAAATTCTGCAAAAGTATAAAGCACCAGAAACTTTTTACTCAGATGCAGATCATTATGATGGTGCACAACTCCATACGACCCGTTTTTCAACATTAACTGATATTGATGTCGTGGGAATTGAAACTTCATCGTCGCATCAAGGTGGTTTCACTTATAGTCACAGTAATTTAACTTTATTTAAAGTTAATCCTAAACACCCCATTAAAGAAATTGGCGGTATCAGTATGAATGATAGCGGCGATGAACGGATTGGAAACTGTCCAGAGAATAGTAATTCAGAGGTCAGAAGTATCCTCATTTTATCAAATAAAACGACACATGGCTTACAGGACATGATTTTAAAAGAAACCAAAAACCAGACCAAAACCAACTATAAAACCTGCACTTCGGTGAAAAAACAATATAAGCAACAACAAACGCTTAAATTTAATGGTCAAGTATATAAATTTCAGCATCATAACTTTTTAAGTATTGATCCTTTTTAAGCAAGCTTAAATCCGATAATGGCAATGTGGCTATGTTTTAAATTTATACAACCAAAATTTACCCCAGACGAAAGTTGAAAATGTATAGAAATACCAATAATTCACCTTAAAATCATTGGTGGACACTACATTTTCCGTTATACTTTGGCGTTTTTAAAAATAAGCCCGTGTGGTGACTGAGCGCAAAAATCAGACTCAGCAACGCACTTTTAGCCAATACGAAAATTAAGGAGTGACTTGGTTGTGAGTACTCGTTTTATGACAACTGCTGAAATACGTGAAGCATTTTTGCGCTACTTTGAATCGCAAGGACATACACGTGTCGCGTCAAGTTCACTTGTACCTGCCAATGACCCTACTCTGCTTTTTACCAACGCAGGGATGAACCAGTTTAAAGACTGTTTCCTTGGATTAGAAAAACGTGACTATGTTCGTGCAACGACGTCGCAAAAATGTGTCCGTGCAGGCGGTAAGCACAACGACTTAGATAATGTCGGTTATACAGCACGTCACCATACATTCTTTGAAATGTTAGGTAACTTCTCTTTTGGTGATTACTTTAAGCGTGACGCGATTCGTTTTGCTTGGGATTTCCTTACTGGTGAAGAATGGTTAGCACTACCTAAAGATAAATTATATGCCACTGTTTATCATACAGATGATGAAGCGTTTGACATTTGGAACAAAGAAATTGGCTTAGCTGCAGATCGTATTATCCGTATTGGTGACAATAAAGGTGAAAAATACGCTTCTGATAACTTCTGGGCAATGGGTGATACTGGCCCATGTGGTCCTTGTTCTGAAATTTTCTTTGACCATGGCGATCATATTTGGGGTGGCTTACCAGGCACACCAGAAGAAGATGGCGACCGTTTTATTGAAATCTGGAACAACGTTTTCATGCAGTTTAACCGTACTGCTGATGGCGTACTGCATAATCTTCCTGCACCTTCTGTAGATACAGGCATGGGCTTAGAACGTATTTCTGCTGTTTTACAGCATGTCAATTCAAACTATGAAATTGACCTATTCCAAGACCTATTAAAGTCTGCTGCTGAAATTATTGGTGTTGATACATCTGAAGCGGTTGCAACTGCACAAGCAAACAATAAACCTATTGAATACCCTGCTTCACTTAAAGTGGTCGCAGACCATGCACGCTCATGCTGCTTCCTGATTGCAGATGGCGTTAACCCTTCAAATGAAGGTCGTGGTTATGTATTACGTCGTATTATCCGTCGCGCAGTACGTCATGGAAATAAAATGGGCGCAACGGGCACATTCTTCTACAAAATGTTGCAACCATTAATCGATGCCATGGGCACTGCTTATCCTGAGCTTGAACAACGTCGTAATGTGATTGAAGCAGCTTTGATCCGTGAAGAAGAATTATTTGCCAAAACGCTTGAACAAGGTTTAAAGCTGCTTGAAGGTGAGTTAGCCAACCTTAAAGGTAAAACCATTCCGGGCGAAACCGTCTTTAAACTTTACGACACTTATGGCTTCCCTGCTGATTTAACCGCAGATATCGCACGTGAACGTGAGCTGGAAATTGACGAAGCTGGTTTTGAAGTTGAAATGGCAGCACAACGTCAACGTGCACGCGATGCAGGCAAGTTTGCTGTTGACTATAACAGTATTGTGAAAGTAGATAGCGAAACTCAATTTGATGGCTATGAAGCAACTCAAGGTCAAGGTCAAATTATTGCGATCTATAAAGATGGCGTACAAGTTGATGAAGTTGTTGAAGGCGATGAAGCACTAATCGTTTTGAACCAAACACCGTTCTATGCAGAAAGTGGTGGTCAAATTGGTGATACAGGTCTGTTCAAAAACGATACGGGTATTTTTGAAGTTCAAGATACTAAAAAATCTGGTGGCGCGTTTGTTCACCAAGGTATCGTGACAATGGGAAGCCTAAAAGCGACTCAAAATGTTGAAGCAATTGTAAAAGCAGATCTTCGTGAAGCAACTGCACGCAACCACTCTGCAACTCACCTTTTACATGCTGCTTTACGTCAAGTATTGGGCGAGCATGTACAACAAAAAGGTTCTTTGGTTGCTTCTGACATTTTACGTTTTGACTTTGCCAATGACCAACCGGTGACATTCGAACAAATTCAACAGGTTGAACGTATTGTAAACCGTGAAGTAATTGCAAACACCGCCGTTTCTACTGAACTTTTAGACATCGATGCTGCCAAAGAAAAAGGCGCAATGATGTTGTTCGGTGAAAAATATGGTGATGAAGTTCGTGTACTTTCTATGGGTTCAATCCAAGATGAGAAAAATTTCTCTATCGAACTTTGTGGTGGTATCCATGTAAAACGTACTGGCGATATTGGTCTGTTTAAAATCACCTCTGAAAGTGGTGTTGCAGCAGGTGTTCGCCGTATTGAAGCTGTTACAGGTACCAAAGCGCTTGAAATCGTTCAAAAATTTGATGCAGATATTTTGCATATCAACGATTTATTAAAAGCACAGAAAGATCAAACTGTTGAAAAAGTTCAATCAACGCTAGAAACAGCACATCAATTGCAAAAACAAATTGAGCAATTGAATCAAAAATTGGCGAATTTCCAAGCCTCTGATTTAATCAATCAAGTGACCGAAATTGCGGGTCGTCAAACACTTATTGCCACAGTTCAAGGACAAGATGCGAAGTCTGTTCGTCATCTTCATGACAGTGTCAAATCAAAATTAGATAATGCAGTGATTGTGCTTGCGGCTGTAGAAGGTGACAAAGTTAGTCTTATCGCATCTGTAGCTAAAGATTTCACTGCAAATCTAAAAGCGGGTGACATCATCAAACACTTAGCAACTGAGCTTGGTGGTAAAGGTGGTGGTAAACCTGACTTAGCACAAGGTGGCGCGCCACTAAACGAGAAGTTTGAACAAGTGATGGCAGATTTAACTGCTTGGCTTGCTCAAAAATAATACTTCACCTTTTGTGTAACTGACCCTAATGCCGATTAGGGTCATGGCTTATATGGAACAACTATGGCATTAATCGTTCAAAAATATGGCGGTACTTCTATGGGTACTCCCGAGCGCATTTTAAATGTTGCTCGTCGTGTAAAGCGTTGGCATGACCACGGCCACAAGGTTGTAGTGGTTGTATCCGCAATGAGTGGTGAAACAAACCGCTTATTGGCTTTAGCGAAAGCCATTACCGAAACCCCTGATCCTCGTGAACTAGACCAAATGGTGTCTACGGGTGAACAGGTAACGATTTCAATGTTAGCAATGGCGCTCAATTCAATTGGTGTTGAAGCTAAGTCACTCACAGGTCGCCAAGTTGGTATCAAAACTGACAGCGCGTTTACCAAAGCCCGTATCGAATCTATTGATACAGATGTGATGACAAATCATTTGGATGCAGGTCGTGTCATTGTTGTTGCAGGCTTCCAAGGTTTCGACATTGATGGCAATACAACAACTTTAGGCCGTGGCGGTTCTGATACTTCTGGTGTTGCACTTGCTGCGGCATTAAAAGCAGATGAATGTCAGATTTACACAGATGTGGATGGGGTTTATACCACTGATCCTCGTGTTGCACCTAAAGCAAAAAAAGTTGATCGTATTTCATTTGAAGAAATGCTTGAAATGGCATCTCTCGGTTCTAAAGTATTGCAAATTCGTTCTGTTGAATTTGCAGGAAAATACCAAGTGCCTTTACGCGTATTATCAAGTTTTGATAATGACAATGATGGCGCATTCGACGAAGATTTCAAAAACAATGTCGGAACACTAATCACTACTGAAGCGGAAGACAATATGGAACAGCCAATTATTTCTGGTATCGCATTTAACCGTGACGAAGCTAAATTAACAATTTTAGGTGTACCTGATGAACCAGGTATTGCATCTAAAATCTTATCGCCTATTGGTGCTGCAAACGTTGAAGTGGATATGATCATCCAAAACGTTGAAGAAGATGGCACAACTGACTTCACTTTTACCGTGAATCGTGGTGAACTTAAAAAAGCCAAAGCAATCCTAGAAGAAACGGCTACAGCGATTGGTGCGCGTGAAGTTGCTACGCGTGATGACATTGTTAAAGTGTCGATTGTTGGCGTTGGTATGCGTTCTCATGCAGGTGTTGCAAGTAAAATGTTTACTGCACTTGCAGATGAAGGGATTAATATCCTGATGATCTCGACTTCTGAAATCAAAATTTCTGTGATTATTGAAGAAAATTACCTAGAACTTGCGGTTCGTTCACTCCATACAGCCTTCGGTTTAGACCGTGAACATGGCGAATCGAGTGCGCGTGCATAATTTTTGATCAAATATAGCTACTTATTCGCTGTTTTGACCAAGAAAAAATCAGAGCCACTATAGTGTTTTCTATAGTGGCTCTGTTATATTAGTTTTGAGGTTTTAGAGAAATTTCAATAGAGCAATGTGAAAATGAAAAACTTGTCACATTATTCTGTTAAAATTATCGGTGCTATTTAAAGTTGTGTTTTCTAGTTTTTAGAAATTCATCGCAGGTTTAGCGTTTAAGCAAGGAGATAAACATGCTGATTCTGACCCGCCGTGTCGGAGAAACTTTGATGATTGGGGATCAAGTCAGTGTTACTGTGCTTGGTGTTAAAGGCAACCAAGTTCGTATTGGTGTAAATGCCCCAAAAGAAGTTTCTGTACATCGCGAAGAAATTTATCAACGTATTCAACATGAGCGTGCTATGCACGAGCATTTGCAACATATTGATCAAGATTATCAGCCTTCTTTTGAAGATGATAATTCGCAAAACACCTATAATCGTTAAGATTATAGTGGTTTTGGAAACTAAAGCGGCTTTTAAGCCGCTTTAAATTTTTATTGATCAGTAAAAAACATCATCCGTTTTATTCAAGACCTAGTGCTTTTCTGACTGGTGAATAGCTACGACGATGTTGATCAATCACACCATGTTCAGCAATGGCTTCAAAGTGTGCTTTGGTTGGATAACCTTTATGTTTTGCAAAACCAAATTGCGGATATTGCTTGTCTAACTCAACCATTTCATGATCACGCGTTACTTTGGCCAAAATACTTGCCGCACTGATCTCAGCATGTAAAGCATCCCCGCCTACCACCGCATCACAGCTCATGCTTAAGCCTTTAGGAACTTTATTGCCATCTACAAGCACATGTTCGGGTAGCGTTTTAAGTGCCTCTACAGCACGTCGCATCGCCAATAATGAAGCTTGTAAAATATTCAGTTCATCAATTTCTTGATGTGTTGCTTCAGCAATTGCCCAAGCAATCGCTTTTTCCTGAATTTCAATGAATAACTTTTCACGTTTTTTTTCAGTTAATTTTTTAGAATCATTTAAGCCTTGAATTGGCTTGTTTGGATCTAAAATTACTGCAGCTGCGACCACAGAGCCAACCAATGGACCTCGTCCTGCTTCATCTACACCAGCAACTAACATTTTCTTTCCTATCATAAAAGAAGCTCAACAGGTTTTATCTGAGTTTATACATCATCATCTTGAAATGATGACAGATTGAAAACCCTTTTCTTTGTACATAAATTCAATCGGCTGATCAAAATTTAGAATATTTTGCTTCGCGTGAATGACGCCATATAAGGAAAACAGCATCACTCCTAAGACCATGAATTTATCAATATAGAAAAATCTGTATCAATAAATTCATATGTCTTTGATGCTTTAATGCAATTATCTCATCGCTTCCGCAACACATGCATTAATTGTTTTTGTCACCACATTTGAAACAATCGTAGCACGCGCTTGAGGGTCTAAAGCAGCTGTTGCCAAATCTACAGTGCTGACACTTTGTGGTGCTTTTTCACTGACACAACCACAAATTTCACTTTGTACATTGTTTTTTTGATCTACAGTCATGACTTTTGTTGCAGTCTTCCAAGCAGGTAAATTATTCAGTTCAGTTGTGCATTTCGCATTGATCGCAATTTTAAGCGCAACACCACCTAACTGCTGAGTTGTTGACGCTGCTGTAGCACCTGTTGGGTCATTGGTCGCGCAAGCCGATAGAGCTAAAGCGATTGAAGCAAGAAAGACAACGCGTTTTTTCACAATTTTTTCCTTTTTATGAGATAAAGCTGGGCTATTTTGCCTAAACTTATACTTGGATTAAACTAAAAATTTGAATAATCACCTCATTAGACGCTAAATGGATAAATATTTCACAATTATTGCTTTAAGCGTTGCAAATTTAAAACAATACGTTGAATTTTTAGAACTGATTTCTTTTAATAAAATCCATATTATAAGCACTAAATTAAATCGGAATCTGTGTCATGCAACAAAAATCACAATACTATACAAGGACAGCACAATGGTTGCATTGGATTATGGCAATCATCTTTATTACCGCTTGGGTCATTGGTTTTTATAGTGGCAATTTTTTAAGCTATGATGTCGATGGGCCGTTTAAAGGTGATGTCATTACCTTACATAAGAATATTGCATCGGTGATTATCTTTTTGGTGATTATCCGTATCTTTTGGCGTTACACTCACCCTGCACCTGAACTACCTGAAACCATGTCACCATTGATGAAAACTTTGGCTCATTTAGGTCATTTGGGTTTATATTTCATGTTATTGGCATTGCCAATCACAGGATGTTTATTCAGCTGGAGTGCTGGTCATCCCGTGCCTGTATTGTACTTATTTGAGATTCCAAGACTTGTACAAGATAACCCTGATTTAACAGCGATTGTAAAACCTTTACATATTTATATTTCATGGGCTGCAGGCTTACTTCTTGTCGGACATGTTCTGGCTGCGCTCAAACACCATTTCATTGATAAAGACAATGTATTGAAAAGTATGACACGACAAGGTTAGTCGAATATAAATTAAAAAATCTAGCAAAGCACATCAAAACGGTGTGCTTTTTTATATTTTTATTGTGGTTCAAATTTATGCTGCTTAAATTCTAGATCTTTACTTTAATGCTTCCTTTGCACAACCTTTTAAACTATTCATCACCGCTTGTTGAATCAACTTATTTTTTGCAGCTTCATTAAACGTTGCCATAACCAGCTGTTTAGCAGGGACATCATTCAAAGCGTTCTCACTGACACAGCCACAGATTTTTTGCTGTGCATGTCGCTGTTGTGCAGCTGTCCATAAAAATGAGGATACTTGCCAAATCTTTGACGCTTTTAATTCACTGGCACATTGCTGTTCGATTAAAGGTTTTAACATCTTATGCGTAATCGTTTCTGTACTTGAATCAGCACATGCAACAGTCACAGGTAAAATAATGAATAAGGTTAAACTTGTTAAAAATTTCATTCTATTTTCCTCATGAAAAAAAAGCAGTGTTCACACACTGCTTTTATAGGCTTAAAGAATATAGCTTGATTTAAGCCAATTGATCAATTTGATTGTTCCATTTTTGCTTTTCTTCATTTGAAATAAATGATGCTTCAAATGAATTTTTTGCCAATTGCTTTAACTCTGTATTGGAAAGATCTAGCGCTTCAGCAATTGAAATAAAATTATCATTCATATAGCCACCAAAATAAGATGGGTCATCTGAATTGACAGTCACATGTACACCTTTTTGCAATAAACGGTGAATATTATGTTGTGCCATATCATCCACCACACATAATTTTAAATTGCTCAGTGGGCAAACAGTCAAAGGCATCTTTTCTGCAATTAAACGTTGCATCAGTGCTGGGTCTTCTTCTGAACGCACCCCGTGGTCAATACGGTTTACTTTTAATAAATCTAAAGCTTCCCAGACATATTCAGCAGGCCCTTCTTCTCCCGCATGCGCAACCACCAAGAAACCTTCTTTACGTGCTTGAGCAAAAACTCGTTCAAACTTAGCTGGTGGATGCCCAACTTCGCTTGAATCTAAACCTACAGCAATAATTTGATCTTTATATGGCAAGGCTTGCTTTAACGTTTCAAATGCTGCTTCTTCACTTAAGTGACGTAGGAAACACATGATCAAATGAGAGCTTATACCCAACTTTGTTTGAGCATCATCGCATGCACGCTGTAGGCCATTGATCACCGTTTCAAAGGCAACCCCACGGTCGGTATGTGTTTGTGGATCAAAGAACATTTCAGTATGTACAACTTTATCCTCTGCACATTTTTCAAAATATGCCCAAGCTAAATCATAAAAGTCTTGTTCATTGATCAGTACATTGGCACCAGCATAATAAATATCAAGGAAAGACTGTAGATTATGAAAGTTATATGCTTGTTTGACTTCTTCTACAGATTTATACGGGATATCAATTTGATTACGCTGAGCTATCGCAAACATCAGCTCAGGCTCAAACGTGCCTTCGATATGTACATGGAGTTCTGCCTTGGGTAAGGCACGAATAAGTTCTAATCTATTCACGTTTTTCCTCAAACTTATTAAATTAAATTTCAATCATCCAAATCGCTTGGATTCATTTCAATCTGATTAAAACAAAAAAGGGTGCAAACTTGAGTTTACACCCTTTTCTTATTTAAATTGATTAACCACCAAATGCAACGAATTTAATCACCCAGAGCACAGCAATGATCCAAACCATATATGGAACTGTTTTCGCTTTACCTGTAAATAATTTAACCAATGCATAGCTGATAAAGCCCATTGCAATACCGTCTGCAATAGAATAAGCAAATGGCATAAATACAATGGTTAAAAATGCTGGAACTGCTTCAGTAATATCATCCCATTCAATATTGATGATGCCTTGAATCATCAACACACCAACGAATAATAATGCTGGAGCAGTCGCAAATCCAGGAACAGATTGTGCCAGTGGTGCTAAAAATAAACACGCTAAAAATAAAATACCGACAACAACTGCAGTTAAGCCTGTACGACCGCCTGCAGCAACACCCGCCGATGACTCAATATAAGGCGTTGTTGATGATGTCCCCAAAGCAGCACCGGCAACAATTGCAGTTGAATCAGCAAATAGCGCCTTTTTCAAACGTGGTAATTTACCATCTTTCAATAAACCAGCACGATGTGAAACCCCGACCAATGTTCCAGTTGAGTCAAATAAATCAACCAAGAAAAATACGAAAATCACGCCCACTAAACTTACCGTAAATAAGTTTTCAAAATTCATTTGCATGAATGTTGGTGCAATAGAAGGGATTGAACCAACAACCCCTTTAAATTCATTTAAACCTAAAGCTGTTGCAATACCAGTGACCGCTAAAATACTGATAATAATTGCGCCACGAATTTTATAGTGGTGCATAATCACGATCAGGAAAAAACCCAGTAATGTCAGTAAAACTGTAGGTTGTTTTAAATCGCCCAAACCCACCAAAGTTGCTTGATTTGCAACAATAATGCCTGAGTTTTTCAATGCAACCAGTGCAAGGAATAATCCAATACCACCACCGATTGCAAATTTCAATGACATTGGAATCGCATTGACAATGGCTTCACGGATTTTAAACATGCTAATTGCGATGAAGACAAGTCCGGAAACAAATACAGCAGCCAAAGCGGTTTGCCATTCAACGCCCATACCTAAACAAACGGAATAGGTAAAATAAGCATTCAGCCCCATACCTGGTGCAAGTGCAATCGGATAGTTTGCAACAACCCCCATGACCAAACAACCAATCGCAGCGGCCAAACACGTTGCCACAAATACGGCGCCATGATCCATACCTGTTTCTGAAAGAATCAATGGGTTAACAATGATGATGTAGCACATTGTTAAAAATGTCGTTAAACCTGCCAGTATTTCGGTTCTAAACGTTGTTTTGTTTTCGCTCAGTTTAAATAAGCGTTCAAGCAAACCCGCTGAAGGATTTGGATTCGTCATTGTTGAGCCCCTGTTAAGTTTGAGCTATTCGTTGATAAAATCGAGTTCATTTAAAAAAATGCTAAATGCCGTCAATTAAGGCCATAATTCAGCATTCAATAAACATACCAAAATGACATTTCCGATAAAAAACTTGAATTAAAAAAGCTGCAGATTAGCAGCTTTCGTTTTCTAGAAGGTTTAACGGTCGTTATCGATTACATATTACAAATTATAACATACAGTTTAAATAATTTTATCAATCTGACGCTTTTAGTCATCCAATTCATGTGAACTCAGAAGTTTAATGCTTTAAGGATATACAGTGCCTAAATCAAATCACAGTATTACTTACTTTGAGATGATTGTGATTATTAGGATTAGACTCAATTTTCCGAATGGTTAAATTCGCATCTTTGATAATATTTTGCATTTCTTGTTGTTTTTTTTGTTGCGAATCGACATAAGAAAAATAGCCTAGAAATATCACACTACTCAACACGAAAAAAGTTACAAGCTTTACCATTTCAAAATCAAATCAAGGTATAAATTTCGCTGATTATACACATAAACGTGACATAAATAACACTTTAACAATAAAATTGTCTGACAAATCACAAGTATTAACTTGCGCTTTCATAGTGCATACTAAATTTTAGAGCCTGCTATACATCTAAAATGGTGCTATTTATTTTAAATAATGATTAAAAAACAACATAAAACTTAATCAATCAAACACAGCTTTTAAATACATAAAGTTTTCAATAACAAAAGCTTAGACGGCTTAGCTTGCACACTTTAAGATGCATGTAAGCTTTTAAAGTGTGTAAGCTTTTAAATCAGTAATGTTTAAATACGCTATTCAAAGATTTAAACCAAGTCACTTAAGTTTTTACATCGTGCCTTCAACTTATATTGCCACCTAAGGCTGCAATCAGTTGGGCTGTATTTTTTAACTGCAACTGCTTGAGCTGTAAAGTTGCCTGTTCCGCCTGTAAGGTTAAATTCTGTGCTGTAACCACCTCTAAATAACTGACTAAGCCGGCATTATAGCGACGAGTTACAACTTGTTCATTTTCTAAAGCAAGTTTAAATAGTTGAGCCTGCTCAGATTGTTGCTGTTTAAAACTGGATGACTGTAAAAGCGCGTCTTCCACCTCTTTCCAGCCCGTTAAAACAGCCTGTCTATACGCTGCTGCTTTTTCAGCATAACTCGCTTGTGCTTGTGCAATCTCAGCCTTACGTTTTCCACCGTCAAATATCAATGCCGTTGTTTGTAAGCCCGTCGACCATAAATACTGTGGTGCTTGAAACAGTTGACTCAACACGCGGCTATTTAATTCACTGGTTAAGCCAATACTGAGATCAGGTAACCATGCTGTTTGAGCCAAGCCCAATTGGGCATGTGTTGCCGCCAATTCACGTTCAGCACGGATCACATCAGGACGCTGGATCAGCATCCGACTTGGTAGCTGAGTGGGTAATAGTGGAACTTGAAAGTGCTGTTTCTGTTTGGCCAATTGAAATTGAGCAACTGTTTTACCTTGTACCACAGCTAAAATATTTTCTTGTAAATCACGTTCCCGCTGGGTTTCTATCTGCTGGATTTGCACTTGCTTGAGCTGTGTTTCAGCCTGTATCACATCCGCACGCGCGATCATTCCAGCAACATATTGGTTATTTAAAATTTTGACGGAACGCTGATAACTGTGTTGGGTTTGTCGTAAAACATCCAACTGTGCATCCAGTATTCGGATATTCCAATAGGTTTCTGTGCCCAATAATTGTTGATTGAGTTTAATTGCGGCTAAGTCAGCCTGTGAAGCCTCTAAATTTGCCTGTTGCCCTTCAATCGCTTTAGCGACTCTGCCCCATAAATCAGGAATCCAACTGACCTGAACACCCGTCGTAAATTGGTTGTTTGGTTTACTGACCTTTGTTCCACTACGTTGTGCAGAACCATTTAACTTTAAACTTGGCAAACGGTTAGCACGTTGCTGCTCAAGTAAGGCATTGGCTTGTTGATATCGTGCTTCTGCTTGTTTCAGACTCAAATTTTCTTGATTCAATTGTTGCATCAATTGACTGAGAATAGGATCTTGAAAGATTTCCCACCAAGTGTTGGCATTGACGTCTAAGCTTGAGGTTTTTTTCCAATTTAAAACAGCATATTTATAATGATCATCCGTTTGAAGGACTGGCACTTTATATTCAGGCGGATGCAACACAACAGTAGAATTGCATGCAGTCAATATCAAGAACACACTAAGGCACATGACATTTTTAACGATTAAACTCTGCATTATATTTTCCTATTTACCTCAATGAAGTGCGTATTTATTTTTTAATTTCAAACAAGATTCAGCACATTTTTCCAACACCAAATACAAGACAGGCGTTGTATACAATGTCAACAATTGACCCAAGGCTAAACCACCTACAATGACCACCCCCAAAGGCTGACGTAGCTCTGCCCCTTCTCCCCAGCTAAGTGCCAGTGGAATTGCACCCAGTAACGCGGCAGTATTGGTCATCAGAATTGGACGGAAACGAAGTGCTGCCGCAGATAAAATAGCCTGATATGCAGTCTTGCCTGCTCTTCTTTCTAATAAAGTAAAATCAATTAAAAGAATGGCATTTTTTACAACAATTCCGATCAATAAAAACATGCCCAAGAGTGCAATTAAGGTGAATTGGAAATTAAATAACCATAAGGTCAACAAAGCCCCCAAAGCCACTGCGGGTACTGTCGATAAAATTGTCAATGGATGAAGTAGACTTTCATAGGTAACCCCGAGAACGATATAAATAAGTAAGATCACCACACAGACAAGTAACGGCGTCGATAAACCAGCCTGCAAACTTTCTGCCTCGACATCTTTATCTGTCATGATAAAAATTTCATTGGGTAACATGACTTCGGGCAAGACACTACGAATAGCTGCATCCGCTTGTTCATAGCTATAGCCTTGTTTAACCACATAACCAATCCCCATTGCGGCATATTGGTTGCGTCGATAAACCCGATCATTGGTGATGCCATAAGACCATGTGGCAAAATTACTGAGTGGTACAGCAATGCCTTGTTGGTTTGGAATGCGTACATTTGCCAGCGCTTCAGGGTGTTCAGTAAAGTGTTTATCGACTTCCATCACCACATAAAACTGTTGGGTTTGATCATAAATAGTCGAAATTTGGCGCTGCGAAAATGAGTTATTGAGTACACTTGAAATATTGTCTATATCCACACCCAAACGACGTGCTGCTTCACGGTCAATGTCTAAAGTTACATGCTGTGCACCTTCATCGCCCATGGTTTCAACTTCTTCTAATTCTGGAAGCTTCTGCATTGCCTGAGCAACTTTAGGCACCCACTGGCGTAGCAACGCAACATCATCAGATTGCAGTAACAACAAATAATCTTGCCCACTTCCACTTGAAAATGGATCATCCAATTCTAGTTCCTGTTTGACTTGTGCAGAAAAAATCGCACCTGCCAGCCAAGGGGCATTTTTTTTAATTCTATCTACAATTTCATGTGAAGATTTGCCATCTCGCTCTGCTTTGGGTTTTAAACTCACCATTAAAAAAGAATTGGTGATTCCTCCAGCACCACCAGACGTACCAATCACATCTTTGACTGCAGGATCTTTTAATACACTTTCGCTAAAGGTGGCGATTTTAGGTTGCATAATTTGAAAGGAGAATCCGTCATCCCCCCGAATAAAAGCTTCAACCCGTCCAGTATCTTGCTCAGGTAATACCCGTTTGGGTAATGTTTGATACACATATACAGAGGCAGCAATTGCACCGCCCCATAGTAAAATGACCAAATAACCGTGTTTAATCATCCATTTCAGTGAATGCAAATAAAGCTGACTCAAACCCTGCATCACGCGATGGCTATAGCGATATAAGGCTTGATGTTGATAACGCTCCAATGGCTTTAAACAGCGTGCAGATAGACTTGGCGTAAGGACTAGGGAGACAAATACAGATAAAATAATGATAAAAATCAGTGTTAAAGAAAACTCCCTAAATAATCGTTCGATGACACCACCCATAAATAGCACAGAAATAAAGATCACCACCAAAGCCAAATTCATTGCCAGCAAAGTTAGACCAACTTCTCGAATACCATTTAAGGCAGCTTGTATAGGCTGTTCACCTTGTTCTATATGACGTTCTATGTTTTCCAAAACCACAATTGCATCATCAACCACAAGTCCAATCGCAACAATCACCGCCATAATCGACAAGTTATTCAATGAAAATCCAGCGAGATAAACCAGACTGCATGCGCCAATCAAAGTCACCAGCAAAGCAATACTTGGTACAAGAGCACTTTGCAGACGACCTAACATCAGAGCGACCACAATAATCACCAAAAGCAAGGAAAATAATAAAGTATCCCTTGCCTCATTTAAGCCTGCCCGAATAATTTCCGATCCATCCATCACTGTGGTCAGTTGTGAATCTGCTGGAATTAATCTGCTTAACTCTGGTAGTTTTTCTTTGATCTTTTCAATTGTGGCAACGGTATTTGCATTGGGCTGACGGCTGATTTTGATAATGACCGCAGGTTTACCATTGTGAAAACCACTTACATAACGGTTTTCGACCGAATCCTGTACCTCAGCCACATCTTTTAAACGGACAACGGTCTGACCATTTTGATGTACGATCAAATTGGCAAAATCACCCGCTTTTTTTAAATGACTTGGAAGCTCAACTTGCCAACGCAACTGTTCAGTTTCAATTACCCCTAAGGCTTGTACTGTATTACTTTTTACAATCGCTTCACGAACTTGCTCCAAAGATACCCCTTGTGAAATCAAGGCATTTGGATTGAGTCGAATTCGTACCGCAGGCATAGATGCCCCATCAATGATGACTTCCCCGACCCCATTAATTTGCGCAAGATTTGGCTGCAGCTGATTGCTGGCAATTTCATAGAGTTTGCCCGCAGAAAGATGTTCTGAACTCAATGCCAAATAAAAAATTGGACTCTGGCTTGGATTGATCTTGAAATATTCAGGAGGGCTTGGCATTCCAGAAGGCAGCTGTGACATCGCAGCATTGATTGCGGCTTGGACCTCTCTGGCGGCTTCATTGATGTCAGTGTTTAAATCAAAATGCAAAACCACTTGGGTTGCGCTTTGATTACTTGAAGAATTAATCGCTTTTACCCCTGAAACGCCCATCATGGCACGCTCTAACGGCGTCGCCACGGTGGCAGACATACTTTCAGGACTTGCACCCGGTAAATTTGCTCGCACCACAATCGTTGGAATATCTGCCTGTGGTAAAGCGGCTACAGGTAAGCGAAAATAGGCCAATATACCCAATAATACAATTGCGATTCCGAGTAAAATACTGGCAACAGGTCGGTGAATAAAGGTCGAGAGAAAGGTCAAAACTCTCTCCTTGTCGTATCATGATCTGTGGGTAAATCATCTACAGATAAATCTGAATTGGTATGTTGCAATGAATATTGCAGACGATCAAAAAATAAATAAACCACTGGTGTAGTAAATAAAGTAAGGACTTGGCTTAAAATCAAACCACCGACCATGACGATCCCGAGAGGCTGACGTAATTCTGCCCCTGAACCCGATGCAAGCATCAACGGAATTGCCCCAACCAGTGCCGCAAGTGTGGTCATTAAAATTGGGCGAAAACGCATCAGTGCGGCTTGATAAATCGCTTGCTGTGCTGACAATCCGTCATGACGTTGTGCAGCCAAAGCAAAATCCACCATCATGATGCCATTTTTCTTGACCAGACCAATCAATAAAATGATTCCAATCAAGGCAATCATGTCCAATGGCCGATTGACCATAAACAATGCCAACAAAGCACCAATTGCAGCAGAGGGCAAGGTAGAAAGAATGGTTATCGGGTGAATAAAACTTTCGTACAGAATGCCTAACACAATGTACATGGTCACTATTGCTGCAATCACCAACCAGAACGTATGTTGTTGCGAGTTCTCATAAGCAGCGGCTGCACCTTGTAGTTTTACTTTCACTTCTGGTGGTAAATTTAGACGCTGTTGTACGCGATCAATCGCTTTGATCGCATCCCCCAGCGCAACCCCTGATGCAAGATTAAAAGACACCCCATTGGCTGGAAATTGTGATTGCTGTTGCAGAATAATAGGCACGCGTTTTTGCACAATATTGGCAACGGAACTGAGTAATATCGGCTCTCCACTTTTATTGTGAATATAGGTTTGCCCTAAAGCATCTATACCTTGAGTGAATGTTGGGTCAAGTTCTAAAACAATACGATATTGATTAGATTGCGTGTATAAAGTTGCAATCTGGCGCTGCGCAAATAAATTTTGTAAAGCTAAACTGATATCTTCAATGTTTAAACCCAAACGTGCTGCAGCATCTCGATTGACATCAATAAATGCTTGTAAGCCTTGTCCGCCCTCTTCACTGGTGACTTGTGCAAATTCAGCTTGTTGTCGTAAAGCATCAACAAATATAGGGGTCCATTCGGCTAAATCTGTCGTTTTAGCAGCGCTTATACTCAGTTGATATTGAGTACGACTAATTTTATCTTCAATACTCAGCTCTTGTACTGGTTGCATCCAGCCTTGAATCCCTTCAACTTGAGCGAACTGTCCTCTAAGTCGTGCCATAATTTGATCTACAGGATCTCTTTCAGCATGCGGTTTTAAGTTAATTAAAATACGTCCATTACTCAGTTTTGGATTATTGGCATCTATACCAATAAATGAAGACAAACTTTCCACAGCAGGATCTTTTAAGATCTGCCCCGCAAGTGCTTGTTGACGCTCACTCATGGCTTGGAATGAAATATCATCAGGCGCTTCTGTCACCACCTGTATGACCCCACTGTCCTGTACAGCGAAAAAGCCTTTGGGAATCATCCAATACAGCAGACCCGCTAAAATGACGCTACTCAACATCACCGCAAGAGTCAGTACTTGATGCCGAAAAACCCACTGTAAAGCTTTACCGTATTGCTGAATAATTCGGTCTAGACTCCAGCGACTGTTTGAACTGGAATGCTTGGCATTTTTTAATAAATATGCGCACATCATCGGGGTCAATGTGAGTGACACCACCAATGAAATTGCAATTGCTGCTGCTAAAGTGACAGCAAATTCATGGAACAATCGCCCAACCACATCCCCCATAAACAGTAATGGGATTAATACTGCGATTAGGGAAATCGTCAAGGAAATTAAAGTAAAGCCGATTTCTTTAGACCCTTTAAGCGCGGCTTGTAATAAGCTTTCTCCTGCCTCTCGATGTCGTGCAATATTTTCCAGCATCACAATTGCATCATCAACGACAAAGCCTGTCGCAATGGTGAGTGCCATTAAAGTCAGGTTATTAACAGAGAAGCCTAAAAAATACATGACGACAAAAGTACCAATAATCGACAGTGGTACGGCAATACTGGGAATAATCGTTGCGGATAAATTTCTTAAAAATAAAAAAGTTACCATCACCACCAAGCACACGGCAAAAACCAATTCTTTTTGCACATCATCAATGGAGCTGCGAATACTTTCGGTTCGATCGGTTAACACTCGAATTTTGACATTTTCAGGCAGATTCTTTTGTAGCTCAGGCAATAACTGCTTAATCTGGTCTGCAACTTGAATCACATTGGCATTCGGCTGGCGCTGTACATTAACCAAGATTGCAGATTGACTCCCTGCCCAAGCCGCCATATAGCGATCTTCGCTCCCTTCTATGACTTTTGCTACATCTCTAAGACGTATCGGTGCGCCATTGTTCCAGCGTAAAATTAGATTCTCATAATCTGCAATCGAACGAATCTGATCATTGGCATCCAACATGGTGGTGCGATATGGTCCATCAAAGCTACCTTTGGGTTGATTTGCATTGGCAGAATTAATTGCGGAGCGCACATCTTCAGCACTCATTTTATAGGCAGCAAGTGCAGCAGCATTCATTTGTACGCGTATTGCTGGACGTTGCCCACCCGCAAGGCTAACCATCCCGACACCTGAAAGCTGAGAAAGCTTTTGTGCAACTCGGGTGTCCACCATGTCGTAGACTGTTGTTAATGGTAAAGTTTCTGAGCTAATGGCAAGGGTAATCACAGGAACATCAGCAGGATTTACTTTACGGTAAGTCGGTGGTGCTGGTAGATTATTGGGTAATTTACTGCTGGCGGTACTGAGTGCTGACTGTACTTCTTGTTCAACGACACCAAGCTCTGCGCTCAGTTCAAACTGCAAGGTAATGACGGATGCGCCCACTGAACTACTGGAAGACATTTGTTTTAAACCAGCAATTTTGCCCATTTCTCGTTCGAGTGGTGCGGTGATTGTGCGTTGTACCGTATCGGGATTGGCACCAGGTTGAAAAGTATAGACTTGAATAATTGGATAATCGACCTGTGGCAAGGCTGAGACAGGTAGCAGTCGCCAAACCAAGAAACCACTCAACAGCAGTGCTAACATCAATAATGTGGTTGCGACTGGACGTAAAATAAAGAATCGTGAAATATTCATGATTTATCCAGCAGTTGGCTTGGCCGTAGAAATTGGCTGTTGATTTTCTGCAACAATTTGAACTTCTTTGCCTTCCGAAAGACGATCAATTCCCTCAAGTACTACTTTTTCGCTACCCTTTAATCCGTCTAAAACTTCAATTTGACCATTTGAGGTCATCCCCAGTTTTAACATGCGAATTTCGGCTTTGTTTTGCGGATTGATAATATAAACATAGCTGCCTTTTGCACCATGTTGTACGGCATCACTTGGGATACTGATTGCATTTTGAATGGTTTGAGTCTTTAAACGCACATTGACAAACTGATTTGGAAATAAAGCATCATCCTGATTTGTAAAAATTGCTTTTATTTTTAAAGTTCCAGTACTGATATCAATCTGATTATCTATTGCTTGTACATGCCCTAGCGCAAGTTGTTTTTGTTCTGTTTTATCCCAAGCACTTGCCAACACCTTATCGCCATTTTTTAAGGATTGACGCAGATTTACTAAATGGTTTTCTGCCACTGCAAATTGCACAAAAATTGGATGCACTTGAGTGATACTGACTAAACCAGCACTTTCATTGGCTTGAATAAGGTTGCCAGCATCTTTCTGTCTAAATCCAACCCGCCCCTCAATAGGTGCATAAATTTTAGTATAAGACAGCTGTAGTTTTGCAGCATCTACTTGCGCCTTGTTCGCTTGTATCTGACCTTTAAGCTGGTTGACCAGCGCCAATTGCTGTTCTACTTGTTGTTTCGCAATCGAATCTTGTTTAAACAGCAATTGATAGCGCTGCAACTCTGTTTCAGCATTGTGCAACTGTGCTAAATTCTGCTGCTGTGTTCCTTCAGCCTGTGCAAGTGCGACCTGAAATGGCGCTGGATCAATTTGTGCAAGGAGCTGTCCTTTTTTTACGGTTTGCCCTTCTTTAAAATAAATCTGCTGTAAAACCCCAGCAACCTGACTTTGTACATTCACAGTATGCGTAGGAATGACTGTACCAATTGCTTTGATTTCAACCTGTAAATCTTGTCGTTGTACTGGCACAGTTCGCACGGGTACAGGTTTACTCCATTGGCTATATTCCTCTGCGGGTTTGGATGAGGTTTTTTTCCAATAGAAGCCTGCTAGTCCGAAAATAATCAGCAGCATAAATCCAATTAAATATTGAAACTTACGGCCAATAAAACTTTTTTTTGGGTTTACATTTACAGATGGCTTACTCATAAAAACTCTTATTCATACAGTCGCAGAACGATCAAAATTTACAATTGCGAAATAAATAAAGTGAAATTTCAAAGTTATTCATCATTTATCAATTAGATAATAATGTGAAATTTCACAATTACAAACCACCCATCTCATTAATAATCAAGAAGAAATAGTCTTTTAGCTCGCTAATTATCATGTTGCATTTTGTAATTCTTATTATTGCATTTAATAATCATTATCACTATCATTATTTTCAACACTTACTTTAACCAATAAAACTCCATGTTGTTGGCTTTTCAAACAGGCAACGCTTATGAATTTGAACGTACAAAAGCAGCAATGGTTTAATCATATTTATCAAGACCATCAAAATACTTTACTTTTGTGGTTCAAACATAAACTTCACAACCATCACCACTCTGAAGATCTTAGTCAGGAAGTTTTTTATCGTGCATTAAAAAGTAACTACTGTTTTGAAAATATTAAAGAACCCAAAGCATGGTTATTGGGAATTGCGAAACACGTGATTATTGATCATTGGCGCCACCAACAAGTTGAACACTTATATCTAGATGCACTAATACATACACCACAGGATGGCTATCCATCTGTAGAACATGAAATATGTATTCGAGAAAGTGTCTATCAAGTTCAACAAACGCTAGAAAAGCTACCCGAACGCGTCGCACAGGTTTTTTTATTATCACAAATGGAAGATATGACTTACCGCGCAATCGGTGAAAAACTTAATATTTCTGAAGCCACAGTAAAACGAGATATGAAACAAGCTTTTTTAGCCTGTTCTAGTATTTATACTACAACATTTAACTCATAATCTTTTTACTTATAAAACAAACGATTCAATAAAAATAAGTAGATAAAGCCGATTAGGTATATTTAAAAATCCATCTCGAACTTACATGACATCGATCTATTGATCATACAAATAGTTATAACCCTCTTCCCTATTCGCGCCTGCTCGCTATTGTTGTTACATCCAACGATATCCCTCATTTAAATCATAAAAAAATGAGCTTTTTTTAAAATAAAAACGACTAAGTAGATGAATATAACTCATACGAGAATCTAATGAAGGAACATCAAAGCAAACATGCATTAGCAATTGCAATTCGAACTGCAATTTGGGGCGGATCTATTTTTTTAATACATGGATCTGTATTTGCAGCACCGAACCCATCTGATGGCCAAGAACAAAACTCTACTCAGCTTCCTACCATCACTGTATCTGCCAATAATACCAATAGCCTTACAACCGAAGGCTCAGGTTTATATACCGCTAAAGCTACTACCGCATCAACAGGCTTGGCACTCAGCCTAAAAGAAACACCGCAATCAGTTAGTGTCATGACCCAGCAAAGAATGCAAGATCAAAACCTTACACAACTAACTGATGTTGCAAACCAAGTTGCTGGATTAACCGTTAACCAGTCTGGAAATGTAGGTTCCGATACTTCACCAATTTATTCACGCGGTAAAAGTGTAGATAGCTATTTACTTGATGGTGTAAAACTTCTAAGTACCTACTCTTCTATTTTTCAAAGCCAAGACACTGCACTTTTCGATAGAATTGAAGTGGTACGAGGAGCGACAGGTTTAATGACTGGTGCAGGTTCCGCCAGCGCTAGTATTAATATGGTTCGGAAAAAACCATTACAAGATTTTAAAGCATCAATCAGTACAGATCTTAGCTCATGGGATTCATACCGTTTCGATGGAGATATCTCAACACCTCTTAATCAATCGGGCACGCTTCGTGGACGTGCTGTCGTTGCTTATCAGAACTCGGACTCATACATAGACCGCTTCAATGAAGAACGCAAAGTGACCTATGCGGTTGTTGACACTGATTTGTCAGATAAGACTCAAGCAAGTCTAGGCTTAAGCTATCAACAAATTTATATTACTGGACAAGCTCGTGGTGGTTTGCCTGCTTTTTATAGTGATGGGACACGAACAAACTGGTCGCGTTCAGATTCAGCAGCACCCAGTTGGTCTTACTCAGATCGAACAACCACTTCACTCTTTGCCGATGTCAATCATCAATTTAATGATAACTGGAAATTAAAGGCTTCATTAGCACGTCTCATTACGGACTCAGATGAATTAGTTGGCTATGCAAGTGGTGGAACACCCGACAAAGAAACTGGTAGTGGGGTTTCGATTTATTCTACTCACTGGGCTTATAAACCAATTCAAGACTTGTTTAATGTCAGCTTAAACGGCTCATTTGATTTATTTAACCAAACCCATGATGTGATCTTTGGTTCAACATTAACCAGAAGTGAAAATAGCCAGCCGTACTTTACCAATTGGTGGATTGATGGTTGGAGTGGAAATATTGATAATATATATAAATGGGATGGGAATACGCCTGCACGTCCAAATAACCCTGCCGTAGGATGGACCAAAGAAAATAATACAAGTTCATCATTTTATACTGCAGCTCGGTTTAAATTAAGTGATGATTTAGCACTGTTGTTGGGATCACGCTTAGAAAATTGGAAGTTAAAAAAAGAAGATAATGACTATAAAGAAAATAAAATTACAGTCACAACCCGAAAAGAAGAAAATAAACTCATTCCTTATATTGGCTTAGTTTATGATCTCACCCCCAATTGGTCTGCTTATGCGAGTTATACAAATATTTTTTCTCCACAAGATCTAAAAACTAGAGCGGGAGATTATATAGATCCATTAGAAGGAAATAGTACAGAACTTGGAATCAAGGGTGCTTTTTTTGACAATCAACTTAATCTAAGTGCCGCAATCTATGAAAATAAAGAAGATAATTTTGCGGTCGCGATTCCTGAACAGCCTGATGGCTCGCATTTAGCACCTGATGGATCTCAAGCATATATAGCAGAATCTGGAACCAAGAGTCGTGGTATTGAATTAGAAGCCACAGGAAAACTCACAGATGCTTGGCAAATCTCCTCAAGCTTTGCCCGAAATTTAAGCCGAGACCGTAATGGCAAGCTATTAAACTCTAATATTCCAAGTAATACTGCCAAACTTTATACAACCTATAAACTTCCTTATCTTAATGAAGCACTAACCGTTGGCGGAGGTATTCGTTGGCAAAGTGAAATTCAGTCAGCAGATCATAAATTTACCCAGAGTGAATACAGTGTTGTTGATTTAATGGCACGTTATAAAATAAACAATAAATTAACAGCTAATCTCAATATAAATAATCTTTTTGATAAAAAGTATTATTTAACAACAGGTAATAGCTACTACGGTGCACCGATTAATTTTAGAGTGGGGTTAAAATACGATTGGTAATTCTAAAACCTATTTATAATTAGCTAAACATTAGACTTCTTTCATAAGCCCATTTTAAAACATAGATCGAGATAAAATCCCTCTCATCCTAGCCTTCTCCCAGTGGGAGAAGGGACTTTCAATAGCAATATGATTTACGCCATATAATCATTTTTTGATTTATGAAAGATCTTTATTGATTTAGCTTTAAATAAACCAATGAGTTAGATGTAGAGAAAGTTAGCTTAAAGGTGATTTTCTCTACAAATTCAAATGTTATCAATATAACTAAAATTAACTCCTCTGCTGGTATACCTCATCTATTGTTTTTCCGTTGATTGTTAAACTACCTATATGGCAGTGAACATATTCAGAATTTAATGTCTATGATCGGCGAAATTCTAAGCTGCCTATATGGCAGTGAACGGTTACGACGATCAGCAAGCCGTTCTGCAAAATTTCTAAGCTGCCTATATGGCAGTGAACTTCATTGACCTTGCCTTTTGTTGTTTTAGATATTTCTAAGCTGCCTATATGGCAGTGAACAATGTCCAAAATCTGGGAAGGTATATTTACTAATTTCTAAGCTGCCTATATGGCAGTGAACGACAAAAACAACCATCTGAAGTACAAGTTTTTTTTCTAAGCTGCCTATATGGCAGTGAACCAATGGCAGTACCGCAGGCTTAAATACATCTGTTTCTAAGCTGCCTATATGGCAGTGAACATATTAAGCGCCATAGGAATAAAGTTTGTTGATTTCTAAGCTGCCTATATGGCAGTGAACAATACATGTATGATTTTCCACATGTTGATTTTTTTCTAAGCTGCCTATATGGCAGTGAACCGGCCAATGTTGTCACCCGCCTCACCCGTGATTTTCTAAGCTGCCTATATGGCAGTGAACCGTATCTTCAAGCTTAGGAGAGCCTTTTGATTTTTCTAAGCTGCCTATATGGCAGTGAACTTAGAGATATTGGGCGAGCTTTACTTTTACACTTTCTAAGCTGCCTATATGGCAGTGAACTTTGTGGGAATACCCTGTTGTTTCATGGTGTATTTCTAAGCTGCCTATATGGCAGTGAACTATTTGGGAATTTGGTGAGGCTATGACAACATTTTCTAAGCTGCCTATATGGCAGTGAACCTTATCGATTCGAATGGCGGTTCATTTTTAATTTTCTAAGCTGCCTATATGGCAGTGAACAATCTAATATCCCTGTCGCATGCATACATTGCTTTCTAAGCTGCCTATATGGCAGTGAACTATAATTTTAAATCAAAAAACATTCTGATAACAGCAAGTTAAATATAAAAACCATAAAATACCCAAAGTTTTTTAAAAAACATATAACCTACTGATTTTATTAAACTATAAAATTATCAAAAAAATATTGGGGGAAATTTTAGTACGAACAAAAAATTCCTAAATTCTGAAGATCATTGCTTTACTATTTTATATACAGCACTTGATTCATCGAAATAAAATCACTTCCTAATAAAAATACATAACAAAAAACCATCCGAAGATGGTTTTTCTAACGCATGATTTATTATTGAAGTGAAGTCAGTCTTCGCTTCAATATGATTGATTAGAACTTAAAGGTTGCGCCTACAAATACTTTTTGACGCTCAACGAAGTATGCATCTGCACCATTTGACAATTTTTTATCAAGTAAATTAGTAAAGCCACCACGTACAGTGAGCTTATCATTGACTTGATAATTGCTTGCTAAATTTACAATCGTATGCGGTTTTTGCATCGTAGGAGTAGCGCTTTTATCAGTTAAATATTGCTTACCTAAATATTGCGCAGACAATTCTACATTGAGTGGATCTATCGGTTGCCAATTTAGGGCTGAATTTACCGTTAATTTTGAAGTGGTCAGTAAGGTTGCACCAGTATCTTCATTTTTTGCTTTTAAGAAATACGTTGCATTATTATTCCATTTTAGATTGTCTAAAACTGGGAAATTTACAACCATTTCTAGACCACGCGTTACTGCATTTTGAATATTTTCATTTCGAGTAAACCAAATACCACCTTCGTGACCTAACGGCGAATAAGTGATTTTATTTTTAAAATCTGTATGGAAGAATGTCAAACCTAAATCTGTACCAAAACCAGTATAATTTACACCAATTTCATAGTTTGTGCTTTCCTCAGGCTTAAGGTTTGGATTACCTGTCATAAAGCAGCTACCACCCGTATAGGTATCTGGCTTTTGCTTACTGTCATACCAAATTTTACCTCTTAACCCATTGCAACCATTCCCACCAGATTCAGTTGCCCCACCAGGAGATGATTCTTTCACAGTTGGTGCACGGAAACCTTTTGCAATCCCCCCTTTAATCACAAGATCATCCATTGGACTATAAACTAAATAACCGCGTGGACTATGGTGATCACCATATTTATCATCATGATCTAAACGATTCCCTACTGTTAATGTCAAATTATCGAGCAGTGAAATATTGTCTTCAAGAAATAATGCCCAATTTTTATTATCCACCTTAGGGTCGGTATAGCTTTTCCCATCCCAACTGCCACCAGGTAGAGTACCAATTGTGTCAGTATTGGTTAATTCTTGTTTTTTCCATTGACCGCCAACAGTTAAGACTTGCTTAAACATTAGCTCAAATGGCATGGTTAAGCTACCTTCAACAATCAATTCATTTGATTTAGTCTTAGAACCAAGCACACTTGAATCATAGTCATTGTAGTATGCACTTAACTTAGATTTACCAATTGCCCACTCACCATCATGCGATACGCTATATGAATTATGTTCTAATTTTTTAGCTCCCCAACTGGTCTCCTGTTCTGCCCCTGTTTTGGGGTTAATTTGAGAACCTTTTTCATTCTTTTGAATACTGTGCCCTGCTTCAAAACTGAATGACTGTTTATCTGTTGGCTGATAGTGCAACATCGCATTGTAGTTTTGATCTTGAGAACCTGTGGTTCCGTTACCTGCTGAATATTTCTTATCTGCCTCTCGTTCAGTCATCCCTGCAGTCAAGCGCAGACCTAAGGTATCAGTTAATGGACCAGCAGCCATGACACCTGTTTGTAAAGAAGTGCCTAAATCAGATGAAGTTGTTGGCTGAGTATAATTTAAAGTGACATTACCGCCCCAAGCATTGGGAATCTTCTTAGTAATAATATTAATTACACCTCCCATGGCATCTGAACCATATAAGGAAGACATTGGACCACGAACGACTTCAATTCTTTCAATCATATCGGGTGTAATCCAGTTTAAATCCTGACGACCTAAATCTGGACGATAACTTACATCTCTTGAAGACCCGATGCGTTTACCATCAACCAAAATCAGTGTGTAATTGTCTGGTAAACCACGCAATTTAATCTTAGAACCTTCCTTCGAAGGACTAATTCCACCTGTTACCCCAGGAACTTTACTCAATAACTCTCCAAGACTACCCACAGGTTGTTTTTCGATATCTTCGCTTGTAATAACACTAATACTTGCTGGTGCTTCTTTAACATCTACTGCCTGACTACTCGCAGTCACTACAATTGTTTTTAACTTTGTCGCTTCTTCAGAAGTATCTTTTGCATATGCTGAAATTGACATTGCGGTGAGTATAGAAATTGACAGCGTTTGAAATCTTAATTGTTTATTCATGTTAATACGCAACTTAAATTAAGGAGGAATTGTGAAAGAATTGTTGCGCATTGTATTTGAGCAAAACCTCAAATGCAATTACTAATAATAATAATTATCATTTATTTAATTTTAATTTATGGTCAATTAACAGAAAAATACTTAATCATAATCATATGAAAAACAACGCTATAAAGGTCAAAACCAAGCTGAAGTTTTGTCAAAAATAAATTCAAAAAAATCTATTTTGTCGTATTGTTTCTAGACTTTCTTTTCAAAAAAAAGAGCTTACAAGCCATAAAACGGCCTGTAAGCTCTCTTTTGCTTATTTTACTCAATATCATCAAGCTCAAATTGGTCAGCTTTACAGAATCAAATATATTAAAAATTTATAAATATCAAAATCATCAATAATTAGTACAACATTTTTGATCAATCTTACTCAGTTTTCTCTGATTCAATATAAATAAGACCCGCTTTTCCCCCTAAAAAGCACAGTCCCATTTCTTGATAAAATTGATAATTTAAATATTACTTTTTTGGTAAAGTCGGTTTAGTCGCGTAATCAACACCATGCTTTTCTAAATACTCACGAATCAATTGGCGAACCACTTGTGAAGGCTTTAGATCCTGACGGTTGCACAATTCTTCAAAAGCTTCCTTTTTGTTCGGGTCTATCAAAATAGTTAATCTTGCTGTTTTATTTTCCATATCCCCAATCTCTTAATTTATTTAGAAATAGAATTCTAATAACATTTATGAGATTTTCAATGATATTTTTTTATTTTATGGTATTCATATTTATAACTTTACATTCATAGACTTAAGTCGACTATTTCACTCAAGATTTAACATCTTTATATAGCCTATATTCGGGCTGTATTTATATGCTAAATATGCATTCTATTTTCTTAGTATTGATGATTTAAAATGGCTATTACATCGTATCCAATATAATAGCCAATTGCTGCTTTTAAGAAAAATCTAACTCTTTTTCAAAAATTCGAAGTTCATGTCTTGCCATCGCTAAGTTCGATTTTTGGCGATCCAATACCAGATATAAAAATAAATCGCTATTCTTTTCAAGTGGACGTAATAAATGGTACTGCTTCCCGAGTGTGATCAAAACATCATCAATCGTATCTTTCAAATCTAGTGCTTTTGCTGTTTTAATTTTTGCTCTTAAAACTTCCGTATTTCCAGCTGCAGCAAGCTCTAGATCGATCCCCGTTCCTTGAGCGGCAAGTGATAATCCGCTTGTATAGTCTACAAGTGCTGCTGCTGTGAAGCCATCAATTTCAGCCAATGGATTTAAGTCAATTTTAGCCATTATTTTTTACCCCTTTTATTCAATATAAGATGATTTATATAGATTTATAACGCTATATAACAACATAAAAATATCATAAAATGATAATAAAATATTATATTATTATAATAATATGTGATTTTTTTTAATATTTTTCAGCACCTTGACACAAAAAAACCCTCCAATGAGGGCTCTATCAACCTTTTTTACTTTTTAGCTCAGTGCTTACATTCCTATAGAAAATTAGATCTTTCTTTTTTAGCGACTTTTATAATTTTTGTTTGTTCTGTTTTTCACTGACAAAAGTAAGTAAGAAATCTGTAAAAATAATTACGGTTAAAAATATCCGATTAATTTTTAAATTCAACACCATGATTGCATAGCATTTTTTGACAATAAAAATTAGCCACAACTACTCTTGGTTAAAACCACAAAATTAGTCGTCATTCTGCTTGAATGATATTTTCATTTGTTTAAAAACCAAGCCCGATGCGATAAAACCAAGGCATCCAATAACGATAAACTCAACAATAGCTTCAGTTAAACCGAGAACAAAAAAAACTATGGATAAGACTACCGATACAGTAAAAACGATCTTCCCAAACATTAGAATTAAGCCACTTTAAAGATCAATGTAAATTTAACTATAAAATCATAGTATATAAGTTTTATGAAATTAAATAAGTAACTATAAATTTCTGTATAATCGTTACTGCACTGAGCTCAATGATTGTCTATGTTTTGGATTTGTAGTCTTGCTTTAATCCGCTTTATTTTTATAGCGTTAGATGAAAATCCTATTTTTAGAAAAAATCTGAATAAATTATCAATCTATTAAATTTAACTGCCCATCCGTTATTTTTAAATTAAATGAAGTTAAGAATTTAGCAGTTCTGTTCTTTTGAAGATGAATCCTTGGGTTTATATCTATCAACTGCAATACAAACATTATGCACAATCTGAAGATACGCCAAAGTTAAAATACGATATCGGCAATAGCTGCAGGATCATGATAAAAACACTTTTTTATCTCAAATTTTAGATGCACTTTTCATGTAAATCCGTATTGATGATCAGGAAATTATTGACCTTGTCATGATAAAATCATTTTTTAAAAGTAATTCAAAAATCGTTTGGAAGAATTTTTCATGAAACTTATAGTAATTTTATCTACTTTTACGGTTTTACTTTCCGGTTGTGCTGCAATGAGTGTTGAACAATGTAAAACTGCAAATTGGTTTAACGTTGGTGAAAAAGATGGCGCTGCTGGAAATAAATCCCACATAGATAAATACTATTCCTCTTGTAAAAAAGCCAATATTATTCCTAGTCAAAATCTTTATGAAATGGGTTACCTAAAAGGTTTAGGGGCTTACTGTCAACCTGAAAATATCTTTTATGAAGCTTTAGAAGGTCGCGGTAATTTTAGAGTTTGCCCTGCAGAGAAACGTGAATCCTTACGTCATTATTATCAAGTGGCCAGTAACTTTTATCATGCGAATTCAGAATTTAATACTTCACAAAACAATCTAGATTACTATCTTGGAAAATTAGACAGCAAAGATCTATCTACCAAAGATCGCGACGACTATAAAAAGAAATTATCTGATCTTCGTAGCAATAGCAGTCAAGTACGCTCACGTTATCAAGACGCACTTCGGAATCTGGAACGCTTTAAAGCTGAGCATGATCTCTATTAGTTTTAAACAAAGTCACAAACAACGACTCACGAGCGATTTCGAACACTACTTTGGAATAAGTTATTCGAATAAAAAAGCCTCACATCACTGTGAGGCTTCCCCTTAATTTTGCGCTGATTAAGGATTATTGTATGCTTATTCACTATAATGAATTAACAATCACAGTTTTACTAAATAACGTGAAATGTGTCAATTTTAAATCATAAAATAAGCATACTTTTTCAACTATTCACCATCATTCAATGATACAGACTTGTTTTCTTAAGGGACTATCTCCTGCAAGATCGTCATTAGATGAACCAATACCATGTGTAATGCCATTTTCATCATAAAATGACAAAAATGTATAAGTTCTATTTTTATCACAGTCTACATAATTGATCATTTTCATATATTTAAAAGAATTATCCTGCCTATCCTTAGCAACTCTCAACATAACTGCTTTATATCTAGGCTGGTCCAATTTCGGCTCTCTTTTTACAAGAAAAAGCGACTTTTTTATTTTAGACGTATGTTTATCATCTAGCTCTTTTTTAAACTTTTCAATATCTAATTTTTCTTCAAGAAAAGTTGGTTTTATTGGATCAGCAAAGCTAAATTTCGAATTCAATATAAGAAATGCCAAGAGAATTTTTTTCATCATTGATTTAAATGTCATCTACAGTAAAGATCAGTCACATAAATTAAAGTCCCAACTTTCGATGGGTACATTTGCGAATTAATCTTAAAGACTTATATCAATATCGATGTTGTTGGCAATGTCAGAAACAATATCTTTACTTGTATTCACAATCAACCGACCTGTTTCCAAGATCAGATCAACGGCATCCAAAGGATTGATCGAATTCACGATATCATTCATTACGCTAGAATCTTTTTGCTCTGGCTGAGATTGCTGTTCTAAATCTTGATTTTCTAAATTATTCACTTTGTTCTTCCATAAGCCTCGCATAAGAATTCCACAATGAATTCAGGGGCTATTCAGTTGACTACATCACGATAGCAGAACTATGCCATATTGCCTCTACGCGGCCAATAGCTGACATCTATTCACTGATTTGATCCTGCAAATGCAGAGTCTTAGATTGATCTTGTTGATATGTATCTTATTTTCAACATATAGTTCGCCCCCATAATAAAACGAGACAGACTATGGAAATGATTTTCATCGTTGGGACTGTCTTGATTGAAAAATTAAACTCTATTAAAAAGTAAAATTTAGTTCGTTTAGGTGGTGGAATAAAGTTGTGGTTATTTCCTTCAGGAGACATTAAAACTTACAGTGTTTTAATTCCAAAAAACAGAAAATATTTTTTCTTTACCAGCATTTTTGATCCTCACCTTGTAGCCTGCTTTCTTAAATTCTTCACCCAGATTAACGATGTCATGTTGTGCGAAATCTGTAGTGATGTATTCACTTACAAATAACTCTCCTTCATCGGCTTTTAATCTAATTTGTGTTTTCAAAAATCTTTTAAGCTGCTCAATTGAAAAATATGGCGCTTGATTGGAATCTGTTTTAGTCTCATTCATTTTAGGTATTGGCATTTAAAAACTCACACTCGCAAAGTAAAAAAATATTATGAACAGCTTAACTTTGAATTGAGTATAAAAATTGAAATATCATGTATTCCATGTCATTTCATTTACATGATTATTTTTTAACAACTTTTAGACAATGATGACACACCGCCAACTCTCCGTCTTTACAATAATGCGTATCAATCACCCGATGAAAGCCAAACATACATTTTAATAACTGGATCAAAATCAATCCCTCCATAAAGTAAAAAGCCCATCTCAAGATGAGCTTTTCCATTGAGCAGTTTTATTTTGGAAACCATACGCCAGTTGGCACATTTCCCAACAGGTGTACCAGTAAAGTTAAGGCAATAAATACGGAAAAGAAAAAAACGATGTTTATTGATTTGTCTATCATGATTTCACCCTCATTTTATTGTTGTTTCTTTTTTATACAATAAATTATGTAAAATATCAAACAATTTAAGCAACTTAAAATATATTTTTTACCATTTGTTAAAATAATTTATCAAATAATCAAAATTGAAAATTCATGGATAATCCAAAATGATCACCATTTCACTGTAACCCAAATGCAGCAAGGCAAAATTAAAAAATATAAAAAAAGATGCCTTAGCATCTTTCATTTATATGAAGTTTATTTAAACAATAATATTTAATTTTTTAAGTAAAAAATTTTTAATAATTTCATTCTCATCTAATAACATCAGTTCATCAGATACCCAAAAAATATAAAATACGTTTTTAAACTGAATCTTTCTTTTAAAATAGTTTGTTGTTGAATTGGGTAATTTACCTTTTACTTTAAAAGACTTTTTATTATCATTTCCTAGCAACTTACTTCCATGCCAGGGACCGCCTATACAAATATTCATAAGAATTAATTTTAAAGATGTTGTTCTGAATTTACATCAAATCTATAAATAAACAACCCATACCTTCGTATAAATTTTAAGCAAAACTATAATAGACCACATCATTGGATCAAATAGCGCATTATTTGAACTCCAATGATGTCAAGTTAGAACGCAGAACATCCGTTTACAGTAGCTATTCCAAATATTAATTCATTCATATTTATTAAAAGTGTGCTTAAAATCACATTAAATCCTCAATATTCTTTCAATAAAGCTTAACTATTCAGCTTTCCATCGATACTAATATTCATTTTTTCAAATCGTTTTATGCTTTTAGATAGAAGCCAGATACTTATCATTTATTGATTAGGCTAAAATTAATAAACCCACCTAAAAAATAGGTGGGTTTATTAAAGACTTAAATACCAAGTCAAAGTGAAAAGCACAACCTTCTTCACTGGTTAAATTTTACACAATTCATATTAAGATTCAAGAAAATATTTTACCTTTTGGTAAAGCTTCATATATGTATCGTAAATTTTATGTAACAGATTGCTTAAATCTTTAGCAAATCGCCTAAGGATTGTCGGTCTAAGCGATCTAAAGCTTAAATTTTCATGGATTACAATAACCACGCGCTTGATTCAAATATGTCATATCACACATATAAAAACTGGATTCAACATATTGATTAAATATAATAATTTATAATTCAAAAACGTAGCCCGATAAATTTTCCAATCACCCCGTAAGTGAAAATAAATATGAAATATTTAGAGTAATAAGCCTATTACTATAATACTCATACATAAAGTCATTCGCTTTTTAAAAATTTTTTAAGCTTTGGTTATTTATACTTATACGATCATTAATTGGGTTTTGACAAATGATTGACAATCTCACCTATTTTGCAAAAGTTATAAGAGCATATTTTGTCTCAGATAAGCAATATTTAACCAAACGTTTTATTAATAAACTTGGTTATATTCCCAATTTTGATCAGCCCAAAAGTTTTAATGAAAAAGTTACAGCAAGAATGATTTTTGAAAGAGATCCATTACATACCTTATTGGCTGATAAATTGGCTGTAAGAGAAGTGATCAGCAATAAAATTTGTTCTTCTCATCTGGTCCCATTGATCGGTGTATACCAATCTTTCAATGAAATTGACTTTAGTCGACTGCCCGATAGATTTGTTTTGAAATGCAATCATGATAGCGGCAGCGCAATCGTCTGCAATGATAAGTGTCAATTTGATCAAAGAAATGCGGAAAACAAATTAACGCATCATTTAAAGCAAAATATGTATTTCAGGAAAAGAGAATGGCATTACAAAAATATTAAGCCATCAATTTTAGCTGAGCAATATGTTGAATTATTGATTGACCAAGAAACTAAATTAACCATTGCCACATGTAGAGTCCATTGCTTTGAAGGTCAACCCAAATTTATCGAAGTCGATGTACAAGATAGTCTCAAAAATGAATATTCAAATATTTACGATACTTCGTGGACACTCCAACCATTTACAGTTGATTTAAAAAGCAATAGCCCTGCATATTTAAAAAAACCAGCTCGGCTAGGCATCTTAATTGAGTTATCACAAACGCTCTGCCTGAAATATGGTTATAGTCGAATAGATTTTTTGATATCAAAAAATAATATCTATTTCAGTGAAATAACCCTAACACCTAATGCTGGAAGAATGGTCATTGAACCCAAAGAGTGGGATATGAAACTTGGTAGTTATTGGCATTTATTTTAAAATGATGTGAAAATACCCACAAAGAGCTGGACTTGTGGGTATATAAATCATAACAAGTGAGTAAAAAACCCTCAAAGTTTAGTTCAATGAAAATATGACTTATTGCATGTAGTTTATATATCGCTACACAATAAATTTAAACTCAAATTTTCCTTTATAATCAATAGTATCTAAATAATCTTTAATGTCATGTGCTATATTCTTAAAGGTTTCTAAAACATCACTTGGTGGATCAATAACGACTTCAATTTTATAATTTTCATCTTCTTTTTTTGTAGTATGTGTATATATGCCATCACAGCTCATTTTTAATTTTAGATAATCCTCTAGCGTTTTAGTTAAATGATTTGTTACCAGCTCAATTTTTGAAAATTTGTGCATATCCCCTCTTTCCTAAATCACTAGTCATAACCAGATAAAGAATCTCGTATCTTCTCAATCAAATACTCTTTAACTTATCAGAAAGACCAGTTATCCAGACGTTGATGCTTAAGTTACGATTCACTATATCGTATTTTATAGATATACTAATTCAATCTTAGGTTGAAAATCAACTACTATTCTTTTGAAATTTCTACTATTTTGAGATTTAATGCCAATAAAAAAACTATTTTTAGTTATTTTCCCCTTCTATTCTTATATTTCCTAATATATTTATACCCATGTAGTTCTTAAAAAAGATATTTCATAAATCAAAAAATGATCATGTTGAGTGAATCAGATTGGTATTGAAAGTTCCTTCTCGCTTTGGGAGAAAGCTAGGATGAGGGGGATTTTATGTTGATCTATGGTCTTAAAAAGGACTTATGCAGATGTCTAAAGTATAAAACTAAAAGTCATATCTACAATGGTTGCAACTGTTCATATCATTTTACTCAGCACTAATCCAAGTACGAGCCAGTCCATGTATGACCTAATCTAAGTACAACCTAATCTAAGTTTGATGAATAAAACGCGAAAAATAATTTATCTTCAAATGACAAAAAAATTAAAAATGTTGTTGATTTAAATGAATTAATATTTAGAAAACTCAGAATAGTGATTTTAAAACCAATGACAATAAATCATTTATCATCATGCGTTCATCTATTTTCATACAAGACTCATTTAGAGACCATTATAACAATATCTTAAAATTCTTATAACGAATATACACTTAAATAAAAGTTACTGATTAAATTAAGAAACTGATAGACATTTTTCAAAGTTTTTTAAATGAATACTTTTTGTTTCATAACATTTCCAGCATATAAGTCTATCCATAAAAGTGTTATAGTATAACAATTCAAAAAAGAGCTTTTCATGACAAATCCATATATCAATAGCAAGTTCTATATTTTAATTTTGGTCTTATTTATATCAATTATGACCACTAATGTAATCCACAATGACTTTTCAGACAGCTTATTAACCATAATTAACTGTTTTATCATCATAAAAGTATTACATGTATTGTCCATTCAACTTTTAAACACAATCTTTAAAATTTGCAATCCTTAATTCATTTAAACTATATAGTTATATTTATTCAATATAGATAAATAAAATGACCTACAGCAATGACCAAAATATTTAAAATAAAAATACTTATAAGTACAAATAAGTCTAGAAAACGCTAAAATCATCAATTTAATTTTTATAGAAAAAAACCCTCACATGAGGGCTCTTATACACTTCTTCTTAGTATCCAACAGTAAAACGTTGATTAATATGGTTGTTATTTTCAATTTCATCAGATAATGCTATTGCAAAATCTTCAGCTGAAATTTTACTGCCGTCTTTACCAATTATAAGTTCATCTTTGCCTAAACGAAATTCTCCTGTACGTTTTCCTGGACCAAACTCTGCCGAAGGTGATATAAAAGTCCATTCAATATCATCGACTTGTTTAAGTTTTTCAAGGAAATTTACAGCAGCTTCTGCTTCAGGTTTATACGCAGCAGGAAAGTCATCTGTATCCAATAAGCGTACATTTTTGTTGGGAATAGTCAATCCGCCAGCACCACCAACAACCAAATAACGCTTAACTTTAGAATCCCGAATTGTGTTAATCAATGCATTCGCATCTAAGCCATGAAAAGGAACAGCACTTATCACAACATCTTGCCCTTTTAGAGCTTCTACAAGCGCTTCATGATCATTTAAGTCCACATCTACAGATAAGACACGCTCTGTATCTGGTACTTTATGTGTATTACGTGCGATGGCTTTAACGTAATGACCACGTGAAACAAGCTCTTCTAAAATACGTGAACCCGCCATACCTGTTGCACCAATTAAAGCAATCTTCATAATCGTTCCTCACTTATTTAAGATAATTCAAAAATCTTAATCAAATCGTTTTATAAACCATTAAACTTAAAACTTATAATGTTTAAAATTTTATAAATAATTTACACATGAAATAATTAACAATTTATAGATTAAGATTGATAATCCATTATCACCTATATAATTCCATTTTGAATTATTAGTTAAGTTTATTTTCTGTCAAAATCATGTAAACAATGTCACTTTTTAATAGCTCTCATGTATAGGCATTTATTCTAAGTATAATGATTTTAGTAACTGGCTTTCACTTGAATAAAGTTTATGCCTTATTTTAAAATATACTTACTAAGATGGCTGAGTTACCTTAGCTTCCACCTATTAAAGGTGGTCAAGAAACAGAAAAACGTTATGATTATTCACTTCGAGTAGCTAAACACACAGCCCTAAATTTTTGCATCTTTAAAAACTACCATAAGTGTAGCATCTTATATTCAGGATGTAGTTTTGATTAGTTAAGTTACTCTATGAGATAACTCTTAGTCACTTTAGACCGATTAAATTAAGGCTAAAATTATAAAAATGAATTGAGAAGCTTAGAATATTTGATTCAACTGCTTCTCATCATTTGTCGTTGCTGGCGAACTAATCCTAACTGCATCTTTCTCTCAAGTATTTCTTCTTCAGAGAATGATAAAGAATCTTTTAATATTTCAATAGGTAATGAACTATTTTCAATCAAATAGCAGTCTTGATCAGTTGACCATTCTGAAATCAATGCTGCTTTTTTTCGCTTATGTCTATGATGCATATAAATACCCTTAATCAAAAAAATCTTATAGATTTATTTGCCGATCAACCCATTCCAAAAATTTATTTTTATTATTTATTTCAGGTGCGTTGACTATTACTATATTTTTTTTACTGCCAAATTTACCCGAGATTTTGTTTGGTTTCTCAAAATTGAACTCATCATCTGTGCCCTCATTTAAAGCTCTGAAATATTCAGCGATCTTCTCAAAATTTGTTTTACTATTAAAGTCAGGTCTTAAAAGTAAAAAATTATAAATTTGTTCTAAAACAAAATCATAGTTAATATTTTTCATAATGTTCTCAGTTCAAATTTATTTAAATGATTTAAGTATTTTCAAATTCATTATATCTAACGATAGAATGATTAAATTCTATCGTTAGATGGTTTAGAGTGACTATACCTTTCCACGAGAAATAAAACCAATCACAGTAAGGATAACAGCTACAACCAATAGAATAACTGCAAAATCTTTTGAAAGACCTGCTACACCACCAAATCCTAAAAGACTCGCTATAAGTGCTATTACAGCAAAGATAATCGCCCAACGAAACATACTATATTACTCCCTAAAATATATTTTGATTTAAAATAACACTATAAATTAATATTTTAATTCAAGTGTTATTTTATGTGATTAAAATATTCTAGTTTATAATATTTACAACTCAAAACCACATTAACACTTAAACTCACCAATTAAGATAAACTTATAATTCAAGATAAAAATAAAAAAAACATTAAAAATTACTTTTTATATAACTTATTAAGAATAAAAAATCGATCAACACGTGTATCCTTTAATTTCGGCATAATCATTTTTATAATCAATAAAACAGAGCAAGAAATAAAAAGCATGACGATGACTTCAACCGAGTAACTTATCATGAATAAAAGGCTATAGAATCCTAAGAAGAAAGATAGACTTAGGAATACCTTTTTCAAATAAATTGTAATGAATACACCATATAGTAAAGCTGATAAAAACAAGTTGAGTTTTTTATTCATCCCCAATTGATCAAAAATAATAATAAGCAATGAAATACTTAAAACAGAGACAATAAAAATAACAATATTTTTTAAAATTTGCATTTCATCCTCTATCATTTCATATTTATAAAAATGCTCCCCCCTTAGTTGTCCGACTAAGGGGGAAGACTCCCCCAATACACAACACTTTTATTCAACACATCATTTTTATAACGAATTATTTTAATTTAAGCGTTAGCGACAATCACCTTAAATTAATATTCAGATTTATAATAATGATGAGCACTTGTGGTGTATCTAGGCAGTATAAATAATATGAAATTTAGCGATATAATCCATGGCTTACATGATTGTGAGAAATTTCGTACATTTGTATGTTTTTTAACCACACGAAATTAAAAATATATTTATTAAATCTATTATTTTCAAATATTTAATTTTAACTATAGGCTAAATTTACTTTGTAAAGTAACAAAACACTCAAACAGTGTTAAAAAACTTTACATTTCATGTTTCGACCCATTGGTACGATTTGTTAGCTTTTGATTAATTATCAATGTATTGTAGTCATCGTTACTAATCTTTCTATGTGAATACATAAAGCTTATTAATAAAATTAAAGCGTTAGCACTAGTTCGAAGTAATTATTTATCGTGGAAGCCTTCTAATGGAATTTGTAAGAGTTTTATATGCAAGTAAAGCTACGAGTACTCATCCAGATCTTAAGAATGATTTGATAGAAATTCTTAACACAGCTGTTGATTTCAACTCTCGCAATGAAATCACAGGCGTTCTTTACTATGGACATGGATATTTTGTTCAATGTCTTGAAGGACATAAAAGTAAAGTTGATGATCTGTTCTATAATCAAATTTTAAAAGATCAACGTCATCAAAACTGTGAGATTTTATATTACGAAAAATGCGACATAGGTTTGTTTAAGCATTGGAATATGAAATTTGCCCCTGTCAATAAAAGACTTGGTGACTTTTTCCTAGAAAATCATCGTGATGATTTCAACCCATTTCTTCTTTCTAGTGAGACGATCCCTTCTTTTATCGACCTTTTAGCGGGTGAATACGCTATTGAGGCATATAATTTTGATATCAATGAATAAGATTTTTTATACGAATCTACGCAAATTGAGGAAAGATGTATGCTAATTCGATTGTGCTATGCGAGTACTCGAAATGAATTAGCCAATGACCTTATTGAAGATTTAAATGCTATCTTAAATACTGCGCGTGATTTCAATGGAAAAAATAAAATTTTTGGTGTTCTATACTATGCTAATAATCATTTTTTTCAATGTCTTGAAGGTGAAAGGTCTATAGTTCAAGCGTTATTTCAAAGTATAAAAAATGACGCTAGGCACAATAGCATTATTGAATTTGAAATCATGAATATTGACAAAATTAGTTTTAAAAACTGGTCAATGAAATACGTACAAAAGTGCTCAAAAGTTGATTTATTTTTTAATCAGCTTGGCTATGACTCATTTACGCCAGCAGCCCTCAATAATGCTCATTTAAATAGCTTATTAAATGAGCTTTTGAAAGAAAAGCAAACTCGAGTGCGTAAAAAGGTCGGTTTAAATCAGCGAGGAATCTCCTCTTTTCTTTAAATATCAAAAGAGAGGGTTATGGACCCTCTCTTTTAAAGTTTGACCGATTGACTCGCACCCAGTTGCTCTGATTCACCAGATATAGATGCTTTTACTAATTTAAAAAGCGTAACAAGTTTTCCAGCGACAATAGAAACCAAATCGAGTTAATGAATGGATTAATCTATTGATGGCCGCTTGTTAAGTTTTCACTTTTAATTTCCTATACCTATAGAGATATATTTTTACTACCCCTAGATAGATAAAGTTAAATCGTTTTTACCTTAGGTACATGTTTTAAATTATTATGAAAATTATTTATCTGTAATATAAGTAAGTTTTATGAGTAATTCATTTTATTGTTATTATTAATACTAACTACTTTAAAGTTACAATTTTTATAATTAATATTTTCATTTATTCTTGCATGATCAAGCTCATCCCATAATTCAAAGTAAAAAAATTCAGATGTGTCTGAGTAAATCCAAAACCATAAAGTAGATTGAT
Source organism: Acinetobacter sp. GW821-FHT01E09 (assembly GCF_059422385.1). Lineage (NCBI taxonomy): Bacteria > Pseudomonadati > Pseudomonadota > Gammaproteobacteria > Moraxellales > Moraxellaceae > Acinetobacter > Acinetobacter sp. GW821-FHT01E09. The sequence continues at coordinate 1,891,078 of NZ_JBWKWU010000001.1, read as the reverse complement.
CTTTTTTAACTGGGTCATAAATACTATCTTTAACTTTGACAAGTTTATGTAAATGAAATTTATCATCTTGAAGTACTATTTCATGAATACTCAATAGTGTGATTCCTGCAATTTAAAATCATTTAGACTATAACTCATTTTTATTTCTTTTTTTTATTATGATTTTTTTAAAAATGTAATTTAATGATTAAATGTAAATGTTTCTTTCTATATTTAAGATAAATTTAAGCTAAGCTGGAAAGATTATTGAGTAATATATCAATAACGTGAATAGATTTTAATCCGTATTAAATTCAATACAGTAGAACCTGATTTAAAGTCGCACGTGTATGCTATGAGTCCTAACAATAATACACTCTTCTAAGGTATCTCCTGTTCCAGCATCACGAAGATGTTTGTACTTGACTTGAAGACGCCAAAAATTGCCACATTGTCTAAGTCTTTGTATTTTTATTTTGTTGCTAACTTATCGCAAACATGTTGAATATACCGCCAGTTTCTGCAATTTTTCTGAATTCACGAATAATAGAGATGCAACAAAAGCAAAAAAAAGACCTATAAGCTTTTGAATTGCTTATAAGTCTTTAAAAATCTTGGTAGGTATATCCAATACCAAACAAAATAGCAAAGTGTTGATTGTAAACAATTTAATAAAACACTCCGCAAAATGATACATACAATGATACAAAATAAAATATACTAGCCGATTCATTAAGTACTTAATATACGGCTAGATATGATTAAATATTTTTTCATTATTCCATCAATTTTCTATGTCCTGACAATCAAAATAAGTAACTTGCCTAATTATTTTTTGTCAGGTCACAGGAAAGAAAGTATCTTCAAACTATAAAAAGTTTCAACTATTTTTAAGTTTTAAGACACAATTTTTCTAGAGCGGATTAAGTGTTCACGTAAATAGTAAGCTCTAGCAGAACCCGTTTCAATAATTCCATTTAACAGAACAAGACAAATTCGGTACATCTTTTGGCTTAACATTCCTCTGTTTTCCACCTGTAAATACCGTCCAATAGACATCTCCAAATAAAATGCCGTATTCCGTTGTTTTGCTATTAAATCAGAATTTTTAGTAACTTTATCTGCTAAAATCTGAATACCCCTATCAAAAAATAGATCATAAAAGTTATAAATTAATGAGGATAAGGCTTCAAATACATGACTATTATTTGCAGACTGCTTTGCAAAGGCTAATAGATGTTCAGCACCGTGCTCCATACATTTTCGATCACTTTCATGACCTTGCCAAGGTGTATCTGCATATAACTCACCACGTAAGAGTTTATTTAAGTCGCTTTGTAATCCTCTATACCGCTCATTAACATCATTTAATGCAATTTTATGTAATTCAGGTTCCAGTATCTTCCATAGAGACCATATTGCATCAAAATCATTGTCATTTTCTGCTGCCACATCAAATGATAATTTTACAGAATAAATAAAGCTCGGTGCCCTTGAACATCCAGAAATCATTAGTTCTTTGAATGGCATAAAGCTATGTTTTTTCGAGTATATTATTTGTTCAACAAAGCAGTCTTGCATTTGCCTTTTTATATCATGGTGGATTTTTTCTGCATCATTCGTATGGTAATTACTATATTCAGAGTCAAAGATAAATTTTACTAATTTTTTAACTAAATCAATTTGCTGGCAATCTGTTGGATTAAGAGGAATTATTAACATAGGTAGATGTAGCAACCACGCTGCGTGACTTTCTAAAGTAATATCATCAACAGAATAATTAAAAGCTCCTTCAATTAATTGCTGGCGAAAGTCTTTCAGCTTCAGCCACCATTGCTTCTGAGCATCTTCAAGATTTTTATCTTTCAAATAGTGAAATCTAGTACTCACTTTTTGTGTCTCTCGAAATTTGGCGTACTCAATCACTCCATTTAAACATTTGGCTGCAAGGTTACCATCTATTGACCACAGATAATCTCTTACACCCTTAGCACCTAAAGCAGAAATATTATGATTGGCATGCGTTAACGTAGCGGCTAAAGCAAAGTGTAAATTGCTCAATTGCTCTGGTTCTAGCTCTAATTCGAAAAGCTTTGGCAGAATAAAAGCACATGCACCATTACCAAAGTGTATTTGGTTATATCTAAAACCTATCTCTGGAGTATCTGCTGCTTCCAAGACTGAATCTACAATGATCTCAAAGCACCATTCAATATCTATTACTGTTAAGCTATCAATACTATCTCGGATACAAACTGCTGCTACAGTCTTAATGGCTTCAACTGCCAATTGTAAGTAGTCTGATACTTTATTGGCTTGTAAATCAAACAATAATTGCTTGGCGGCTTCTAAAGCATCTTTATATGAAGCAAAATACTCTTGTTTAAATTGTTTCTTTTCAAACAGTTCTCTTGCCCATAAATGTAGCCCGATTATAGAACTATCAAATTTATGCTTTTGATCGAATTCTTGTTGGTGTTGTTTTAAGTCTTCAGGTAATTCAGATGAATTCTGAAATAATATCCGATCATTTTCCTTATCATCAATAGCCACCCATGTTCTTGTATCTACTCTATTAACAAGATATTTGAGGGGTCTTTTATTGCTAACAGACGCCTTATTTTTCAAGTTGTCTACTATTTGAAGAACATCCTCCCTTAGATCAGAAAACTGAAGCCTAGTTAATAACGTCTCTATAGTATCTTTTCTCCAAGGTCTAAGTGCAGACTCTTTTCTTTCCTCAATATATACACTAGTCATGACATCATTATCATAAGCATTGAACCAGTGAGGCTGGTCGCCACCCATTTCACTAACAACACGAGCTAAGTCAAGAGAATACAACTCTGCATTATTCAATATAGGAAATACCGCCTTCCTTACTTTATCTGGAAATCCTACAGCAATGGATGCGAGCACTGAAGTAATCAGTACTGAGTTGCTATTTTTTAACAAATAATCATAAATCCAATCAACTTTATGTTCTCCACCAATATTATTGATGTAATCCACTAGCCAATTTTCTAAAGCCATCAAAGCACATTGCAATACATAAGGTATACCTGAATGCCCCCTATATCCTGACCAAAACTCTGTAGTAACAAACTGGTCAACAGTTGTACCATCTTTTAAAACTAATGTTTCTGAATATATTTTGGAACCTGATTTTAGATTAAATTCCTTGTATTTTTCAGTTGAAAAATTACATAGATTAACAATAAAATCCAGACCTTTTCTGGGGTGATATTTTAATAAATATGCAAATGGTCCTTTTGCCCCACTTGGTGCGAAAAAATCATGATTTTCATCTAACCCATATCGTTCTTCTCCCCTCACACTCTCATTTCGGTATCGACTGTCTTCTTTTCTTTGCTCGAATACCCATTCATGCATTGCTAGTTTTATTATAAAATCTGGAAGACATTTACATAACATCGGCACATGGACTCCAATCAAAGCCATACTCGTTAACTGATCTACATAGCTCAATCTTCGAGGATTATTTTTTGATACAAAAACATCTTGTGCCATTAATTGGTCGAATTCAGGTTCGATTGTTGGTAATACTTTAAGTAAAACACCAAGAATTTTTTTTCGGCTGTCTTCATTTCGATAGGCATCTTTTAAAGGCTCTAATAACCAAAGAGCTAATAATCCAACGACTCTAGATTCTTCTGGTAAATCATCATAAATACTTATGACCGCACACCAATCATCTATTAACTCAACAATATGATTCAAAGTAGATTTACTTAAATTACTTCTAGACTCATAGATAAAATTAAATAGTGCCCCCCAACTTTTACCATATGGTATTAAAAACAAGGTCTGGATTATCCCAGATTTTTTATCTAGTTTCAGTGAATTACTAAAGCGAGAATTGGGTCTTTGACAAGTGATTCTTAAAATAAAACAAAAACGAATTAATAATGCACAATCATCTTTAAGAAGATCGTTTCTCATTAATTCTAAAAATATCTCAGGGGTATCATGCTGTAAAATCGCTGCAATAGTTTCATCTTTCCAAAAGCTCTCAATATCATCAGCACTTAATATATTCTCAACAATATCACAAGCAGATGTATCAAATTTTAATCGACAATATAACCATAGTCTAAATGCTCTACTTATGGCAGGCTCATTTCCGATAGCTGATAAAAAATGCGTCACATTATCCAAGTTATTTTTATATTGATCTTCAATAAACTCCTCTAATGCCCAATCTTCCAAAACATCATGTGGTAAGCTAATAGTTGAGTTTGTTTGATCTCGATAAATTAGGTTATCTTCTTCTAATTTAGATATTACTTCTGGATCAAATGGATCTGCTGAGATACCAAACACCATTTTTTTTGCTCGCTGTGTAGCAATTTCAATAAATGTTTTTCTGCGTTTTACAGGCATACCAGATTTGCGATCTTGCTCTTTAGCTATAACTGAAGACCAGATAGTCTTTTTAAACTCAATTTCCGTATCACCTGTTTGGAATTGTGCTCCATTACTAATCGCTCGGACGGCTATTTCAATAAAAAAGGGTATCCTAAGAATATTTCCTAATTCGTCATTTGAAGTTAGTGCCTTAAGCTCAGGAATATGTTCACAAACTTGTTGCAATTGTTCTTCAGAAAAACCCTTGATATTTACGCTACTAAATTTGATTCCGTTCGGTTGCAGAAAGTTAAAGGAAAGTTGTTGAAATGCATAATCACGTCCTGTTGCAATGATAGTCCAACCTGCCTGCTGTTGAATAAATTGAAGTAAGTCAATGAATGCATTTTGATGATCAAGTTCTAAAACTTTTTCAATAGACTCTATAACGAGAATTTTCTCAGACAGTAAAGAAAAGTACCCTCCTATTTGGCTTAAGTTTGATTGCATACCTATAGATGAGAAAACATCATTAAGATGACTACAATCTAAATCTTCGGCTCGTAGATAAAAAACTGGGACATCTTTAGCTTTGCTTGAAATAAAATCTTTTACGATACCCGACTTTCCAGAACCTCTAGCACCTGTTACAAATAGAAAATTACTTTCCTCAAAAGATTCTGAAATTTTAGCTAAACACTCCACTCTATTAACATGAAATCCTTGAATTGTATTTGAAATACCTCTAAAGATATGATTTCCACGTTCTTGAAACTTTAAAAAGTCTGCTTCAAAGTTAACTTTACTTTTAACCGTAAATAACTCACTAACTTCACTCGGCATATTTTCATAAGTTAAAATCCCTGCATTCTGATTAAACTCCTGAACACATGTAATAACTTTAGATAAAACAAGTGATGGTGGTTCATCACAATAACATTGAATTAGAGAGCACAATAAATGGGCAACTACGGAATATTTAGTATCCAAGTCAAAAGATACAATATGAAAAATTCGTAAAAAGCTCCATAACTCTTCATCCGAAATAGGCTTTCCTTGATTTGCACGTGATAATTGGACTCTAAAAATATTTAATCTATTTATCTTTGCTTTACTAGTAAAGCCTTTAGTCGTAATTTTCTTGATGAAATCTATGGAATTTGAGGAATATCTAGCCCACTCTAATATAGGCAGCGTATTGTTAATGTCATGTTGAGAAAGTGGCCCTGTAATCAATGCGATAGAATCATTTTCTCGATTGAAACTTTTGTTTTTATAATCATACCATGCGCTGATCATTACTTCAGTGAACATTGAATCTTCAGCTTCACTTACTGATATTTCATGTTTTATTTGAGCATACAACTTACTCGAATTGCCAAAATTATTTGATGCACTCAAAACAAAATCATCTATATGAGAACCATCATATTTATTTTGAAATTTTAATTCTTTAGCTCTCATATTTTGAGATAAGCAAGGGATACAAGATTGCGTAAATAGTGCAATAGCAAATGATGCTTGAACCCTAGTCTCAAAATTTACGCCCCCACCTCCGGTTGAGAAAGGATTACTTTGTTTCTTTATATCTAGGCTCATTTCTTTGCTCATTAAATACAGTTTCTTATGAAATAAATGATTAGGCTTAATTATAGATTTACTAAATTTTACCTATATAATTTATCAAATAACTATACCTAAAAAATAATAAAATTAAATCTCAATATATCTATCATTAGACTTTAAATATAAATTAAAAGATAGTATTATCATAGTACTTAATAAAATAAGGCTAAATAATAAATTGACTACTAGAATTTACGTCCGTGCTAGTACCAAAGATCAAGATGCTGAAAGAGCATTAGATGATTTAAGAGAGTTTGCTAAAACTATTATTAAAGGTGATGCAAACGAATATATAGAGAATGAATCAGGTACAAAGTTAGATAGACCTATTTTAAATCGGCTATTAGATGAGTCAGGGAACGGTGATACGTTGTTAGTTGAAAGCGTAGATCGCTTATCTAGACTCTCTCAAGCTGACTTTGATGTGTTGAAGGGGCGTATAAAAGAGAAAGGATTAAAGCTAGTAGTTGCTGATCTACCGACTACACACATGCTTATCAGTTCAACAGACACTATTACAAGCTCAATCCTAAATCTAGTAAACAATATGCTCATAGATTTATTGGCGACTATGGCTCGATTAGACAATGACAAACGTAGAGAACGAATTAAACAAGGGTTAGAAAGAAGCGGATACAAACCTACTGGAAAAAAAGCTGACCTTGCTAAACATGCTAGAGTTAAAGAGTTAAACAATAAAGGTTTAACCAAAGAAGAAATAGCTAAAGTTGTAGGATGTGGTGTAGCTACTGTTTATAGAGTTTTAAAGGGCTAAGAAGTATTAAAAGCAAATGAGACGTGTACACTTACAATGTAATATGTACTAGCTCAAACCTAAGCTGACAGTTTTATCAACTATCCTTAACTGTCAGATCGGGTTTTATTTCACGCATATTAAGCCTAATTTTGGAATTATTTGCGAACATATTCTGGAAAAGATTTTAACAAATCAGCACAGATAGCCTTACGACCTTGCTTAGATTCATTCCTATCAAATTCTCTCATACCGAACTTTAATACTTCAGTTCCACGCTTACCCCCCAATTCATGTTCAAAGCATTTGCTAGAGTCATCAATGAGTTCCTGATTATATTGACTATAACCACATTGGAGTTGAGCCCTACTCAATAAACCATGAAGAGAAACTATTTGCTCACAATAAGTTGGCTGTTCGCCATTTGCTGGGCGCAGTGCTTCTTTATTAGCAAAAGTAGAACTACCCCAGACCAATGAAATCAATGCCAGTAAAAAAACTTTTTTCATCTTACTCATCCTTATTTTGAATATTTAAAAATCAAACAGCTTTGTTAAAATTAAATTTGAGGTTTAAACATATAGCTGCCAAAATTTGTTTTGACTTCTATTTCTTGAACCATTTGAGCATCACAAGTGCCTATTGATAATTCAACATATTCTCCAAATTTTAATGTTGCAGGAATTTGCATTTCTCTAGCATATTTAGCAAGACCGCATTTATTTCCTCTATTTAAGACCACATCGTATACAGTGATTTCTCCATTAGTCAGGCCTTGTACAATAATGTTGTATGCCGCTTTTTCATATAATGAGGTGTTAAAATCATTAATACTAAACCTTACAGCAATTGGTTGCCCCTCACCCATTTGACTGATTGTATTAACAGTATCATCATAACTTTCTTCCCCTATCCCCTCATCTCGAAAATCTGGACTATTTTCCCATTCTGAACCATGAGCCTTAACATCATCAATTTTTGCTGAAAGACTCTCTATCTGATTTTCAATAGACATATCTTCTGATTGCATTTTATTTTCTATATGTCGTTGCTTTTTAAATTCATACTGATTTAAAAATTTTGCTCCAATAATCATAATAAGAAGTATGCTTGATAACGTAGAAAACCATGCCTTAAAGCTCCCATCAGCTTCATTTTTCATATAGCCAGACTTAATAAAGCTATTAGAATCACTACCAAACAATAGAATTAAAGTATAAACATCCAAAATTATAGAAAATAAATATAGTAAACCTTGAAATATAGAGTAATTTTCAAATAACAATATAAATAGATATGCTAATATTCCTAAGAAAATTAGAACAATAAGAATAATTCTTGCTATGTTACTTCTTTTAGATAAAAAATAAATTAAAGAAAAAAATATGAGACCAACAAAAATATCAGCCATCAATATTATAAAAAGTGATTCTTGTTTTAAGGTTTTTTCTAAATAAATCATATCAAATATTGATATAAGTAAAGAAAATAGTAAAGAAAATAAAGTAAGTACTATTATCTTCTGTATAAATAGTGGACTATTTTTAATCATTTGACCCCCGATTATCAATTTCAGTAAAATCTTGAAAACGTAACTAAAGTGTACATTTTTACGTAACTACATTCAATAGTTACGCAACTATCAGTTAACCTGATTATTTTGAGGAGATGGAAAATGATGATGAAAAAACCTTATTTGCAAAACGCTTAACTATAGCTATGCAATCAAAAGGTTACGAAGCAAAGGCGTCTATCTTGGAAAGAGAGTTCAACATGAATTACTCTGGTAAACCTATGACTTTGCACGGCGTCCGTAAATGGCTCATCGGGGAAGCGATTCCCTCAGGGGACAAATTGCTTGCATTAGCAAGATGGCTAGAAGTACCGTTAGAAGAATTGGTTTTTGAAAAAGATATTCAAAAAGCAATTGAGCAACGAGATCTTATATGGCAGCAGGAATTAGGATACAAAGATAAAGAAATATTTGAAGCTTATGTCAAGCTTTCAGCATCTCATAAAAAAATTATTAGAGACATGATAATTGCTTTATCAGATAAATATAAAGATAAGTAAAATTATTGATTTATAGTGATAGAATTAAAAAATTATATAAAGAAGCAAGATTCTAGAAAATCTTACTTCTTTATTTTATACGTAATTATTTAATGAGTTTTCTAGTCTACTTTGCCACCAAGCTTCAATTGCATTTAAATCGAAATAAACTGGTGATTGTCTATTCTGGCCATCTTTAATCGGGCGTGGGAAAGTCTCATCTTCTATTATTAGTTTTCTTAACTTATCAGCTTTAATTGAAAGCATATAGCAAACTTCTTTTTTTGTTAATCTTAATTTTCTCATTTTCAAACTCTAAACTTATATATTATTGATATCAATATTATATTTATCTAAGAAAATTCTTCTTTTTCTACTAATAGTTGCTCTTGAGTAAACTTCTTTATGGTCGCCGTTGATAACACAATTATAGAACTTTCGATCACTCTTATCGCAAATATTATTTTTTGAATCTTTAAGAATGATTTCTGGTATATATATTTTCTCAAGTATCTTGTTAAAGAAATTCTCAATATTATTTAAATCAAGCCATTGGTAACCAAAGCGCAAGTCCCATGTAGCTAATTGCTTTGATTGAATTCTTATCTCTTGACGAATCATTAAATCTGCTAATGCTTTTAGTTCAGCACTAGTCTTAGTTTTTTTTGAATTTACTTCGAGTTCACGGCCCTTATAATAATTACAGATATGCCATCGCTTTGAACATAGACCAAAATAGATTCCATTCTCAAATATTGTTTTTTCTTTATATGAGTACGTTGCATATTTCTTGAGATGATTTAAGTACTCTAAAGCATTTTGTTTACTGTTAAAAATTAGATCTCTTTTAATATCAATATTAAAAATTCTGAAACGACCAAATCGAATATTTTCTAACTGTTCTTCTGTTGGTTGAATTAAGTTCATCTCTTTCAATTGATCAACAACTTGCAAGATTAGATCAATTAGATTTTGGCTACCTGTCACATTATGTCCATATAGAAATTTATATAAATTTCCAGTGAGCTTTAAGCTTGTATTAGATGTTTCTTTTGTACAACATGATTGAACTGTAATAACACTATCAAATTTAGAAATTATTTTCTTTGCTTGATAAGAAATATTAGAACTTTCAAAACTATGTTCTTTGTCACTATAAATTTGCAAGCATGATGATACTTTTTCTGGTTTATGATTAACATCAATTTTTATCGTAAGACGATCAATTTCAAATTTGTTTTTATTCATAAAATATTCTCTCTATTTAAATTAGTTTATATTTTGTGATAGAAATTATTAAAAAATTTTATTTAAAATTTAACTTATACTTTTTTATTATTTCATTATGAAACAAATGTACTATTAATATAGATAATTAAAGAAATTTATATACTTTATTTTTTAAAAATTATATAGATACAACTTTACTAAAAATACAATTAATTACTCTATCACTCCGAGGTGGCGTATAATAATGGCATGTAAATCATTTGTCAAATTTCTATAAATTGACTTAATAAGAGAGAAAGTTATTAATATTTTCTATTATTCTATTTACTAACAAAATTCATGAACCGCATGTAAATTTACTTGCATAATTCTTAATTCACTCATAAAAGTTTTTTTATTTTTAAGATAACTTGATAAGCACAATAGAACTCTAAAAAAGAACTATTGTGCTTTTTAGTTGTTTTTTTAATCAAAAATTCATTCAAATATTTTTTTTAATTTTAATATGGTGCCATCATCTAGTAAAAGAAGATTTTCTGGTAGCCGTAAGGCAACCAACTTGTTAGAAAAAATTCTATTATGTTGCCGATCTAAATATCTTTTACCTACGGAATAATCTACGCAAAAAACATTCTGCTTTAGACCGAACCATTGCAGAGAATCTATATGCTTAAAGAAGCCTGTCTTCTTTTCTGTTGTGTTAAAGTTTCGCCAATAGTGGCCAATTACTACTGGAATATCATCTTCGTAGTAATCCCACCAAGGAAGTCGATCAACCATTCTCCATTTTCCACCAGCATAAAATACTTGTTCTGCTAACGTTTCCGCACCTGAAGTAAGTACTTTAATTGGATTATTCATTTGCTCAAAAAGATCTCTCTGAGCTAAATATTTCAAAATAGGTACTTTCGCACAAACGTCATTCAGTTGAAGATCATATTTAAATTCTTCTTGTTCTGCTTTCATCCAAATACCAGATATTTCCATATTTTTTTTATTTTTTTCTACAAAGTGTCTATAAGTGTGTTTAATTGACCCCAAATGAATTTGCTTTAAGCTTTCAATAGACTTCTTATCCCAACATGCATGTACAACTCTAAGTTTCTTTGATTCCAGAGCAAGTGGCAAAGTACTTAAAAACTCAGAAATCACTTTTTTATCTTCCAAAGATGCTTTCTTAAAAATAAAAGTTTTGTCATCATCTTCATGTGGTGAACCAAAAAACCAACCATTCCCTTCACGTCTTGAATTGATTAGCAAATTTAATTCATGGTTACCTAATACGCATTGTGCATTGCCACTTTCGACCAATTGCTTAACAAGAAGAATAACAGCAACACTGTCTAGTCCCCGATCACATAGATCACCAACGAATATTAGTTTTCTATTTTCAGGATGATTTCCATTGTCATCATAGCCTAGGACTTGTAAAAGATCTTGAAGTGCTGCAATTTCGCCATGTATATCTCCAATGATATCGAGTGGAGCATCAAATAATTGTTGGATAAATAATGCAGACACTTTTGAAAATTCCTTAACTTACGAATTTTTCAGTTAGGTCATCAATATAATCAGCCCACCATTGCATCATCCCAACACGTTCTTCAAAATGCGATCCTTTATCATAAGCTCCTTTTACACCTTTTTTCATATGGGCTAAACATGCTTCAACAACTTGCTCTTTATCACTAAATTTATTGTTTAATGCTGTACTTGCAATATGCCTGAAACCATGCGGATTTTGACGACCTTTGTACCCGATACGATTCAAAGCCATATTAAATGTATTATCAGAGATAGGTTCACTTAGGCTATTTCTCCCAGCAAACAACAAATCTGATTCAGTTCTATAGTCTTTTAATTCCTCTAACAATGTAATTGCCTGTTTAGGCAAAGGTACACCATGGACGATTCCCTTTTTCATAATTTCAGCAGGTTTAACCCAAATTGCTTTATCAAAATCAAATTGATTCCAAGTTGCAAAACGTAACTCTACAGGGCGTGGAAATAATAAAGCCATTAACTCTAAACCAATCGCTAATTTACGTTGATGATGAGTACGAATATCTGTGATTAATCTTGGAAATTCATCTATTTCAACGAACTTCATATTACCGCCAACTTTTTTATCCAAATGCTTAGTCATGCCCTCGATTGGATTAAAATTTATTTTTGCTTGGAACTTCGCCCAGTCATAAGCATTACGGCAATAAGAAGTTAACTTCTCAACTTGAGTATGGATATTCAAGCCACGCTGTAGGCCTTGAAAAAAGTCAAACCACTCTTTAGGTGTAATTTCAGTAAAATCTCGTTCACCAAATTTGGGAATGATATGTCGATTAATCGACTTTTTCGCTTTATCAAATGTTTCCTCACCCCAAGATGTTTTTTTAGTGTCTAGCCACTCATTCATTAAAACATTAAACTTCCTTTGAGCAATTTCTTGTTGCTTATTCTTGACTTGTTTACGTGTTTCTAGAATCTCACCATTTGCTATTTTGATAGATAGTTCATTCGCTTTACGCCTTGCTGTCGCTCCACTCACACTTGGATATGCACCTAACCCTTTCCAAGACCACGTCCCTTTTTCATTTTTATATCGCAATTGCCAAGATTTTTTGCTAGTTTTTTGTACTAGGAAATAAAGTGGTCCTGTATCACGTTCTCTATAATCTTTTTCTTCTGGTTCGAGATTTGCTAGGACTGTATCTGATAATGGTCTTTTCTTGATTGCTGCTCTTTTCATTAAAAATATGTATCATGAGTTAGATTTATTTACATGATACATTAGATGATACAAATTCAGAAGCGCTATACGTATTCATATAACGTTATACAAAGCAATAAAAAAGCTCTAAATACATAATATTTAGAGCTTTTTAACTCATATATCGTAATACATCGACATACAAATTTAATATTTTGGTAGGTATATCCAGACTCGAACTGGAGACCTCTACGATGTCAACGTAGCGCTCTAACCAACTGAGCTATACACCTGAAGTGCTGAGAATATTATTCATTTTTTAATAAGATGACAAGCCTTATTTCTTTACTTTTAATGCATTCGCACACTCTTTAAGCAATTTCTTGATATTTTGAATATCCTGTTGATTTTCATTACCTAAATAGACAATTTTTTGAAAAATCTGATTCACTTGTTCAAACAGATGGTTTTGTTCAGTCTGCAAGGCTAAACGCTGCATCCATTGTTGAAAGGTTTCTGACTCTGCTTTTTGATCAACCTCAGATAATTGATGATTAAATTGAGCAATGATTCGCTCAAGCGCTGACATTTGACGAGCGCGCCAAAATTGCGTCACACCCCAATAGATCAACAGTAATCCAAGAATTCCAAAAATTAAAACCAAACCATAACTATAAGCCGATGTTAAGCCAAGCTTCTTCATCCAGCCACTTTGCTTCTCTGCATCGTAACCGACAACCTTACTCTGCCATTGAAAACTAGCATAGTCACTCCAAACACGCAGCGTTCTAAGCAGCGATGAATGCTGAAAACGCAAATTTGAATAACCCGCATCACCAAAAATCGAACGATCGTCATTCATCACATTTTGCATACCACGATCAATACGCATCGGTGCAATGATGGCCGTTGGATCAATGCGTTGCCATTGCCCGTGTTGATAAACCTCAGCCCAAGCATGTGCATCTAACTGGCGTACTTCCCAACTTTGACCATCAGGAGACAGCTCACCACCTTGGTAGCCTGTGACTACACGCGCTGGAATTCCAACATAACGCATAAGCAAGACAAAGCTTGAGGCATAATGTTCACAAAACCCCTGCCGAGATTGAAACAAGAACTCATCAACGCGGTGATTCCCCAACCTTCCAGGTGCAAGTGTATAAACAAACTTTTCTTTCTTGTACCAGTTCAATACATTCTGAATATAAGCTTCAGGATTAGACTGGCTCTGCTGATACAGATTTAAGGCAAACTTCTGGGCTTGTAGATCACTCTTTTTCGGATAACTGAGATTATTTTTCAGCATCATCTGTTCAAAATGTGCATCCTGAATATCTCTAATCTGACTCCCCACCCACTGTAATTCAATTGGCTGGGTACGCTGTACCAGTCGTTTAGGTGTAATCGACCAATCTTGGTGTAACTCAAAACGTTGTTCGATTGGAATGGACTTTTCCAAACTGGTAATCCATTGCTGACTTGGATCACTGGCAAGATATTGATAATGAAATCCATCAATCTGCCCTGCGATCTTGGAATAAGCTTTTACCTGTTTATTGGCAAACTCACTTGTCCACGTTGTACCATCATAACGATCAAGCACCATCGCTCGCCAATACAGCTCATTACGATTTGGCAATTGCTGCATATTGCCAATAACTCGAAATGCCAATGCACTTGACTGTGAAAGCTCAGCAATATCACCCGGTGACATGCGATCACTTAATCCCGTTACCGCTTTATTATTGGGAATGGGGATTTGCCAAAGTGGTGGCAAACGCGGGAAAAACATAAACAGTAAAACAAAGAATGGCAGTGCCAAAGCAATAAATTTAAGAATATGCAATGAATCACTTTTAAGTGACTGGAAAACAGGTTGCTCTATTTCAAAATTGGCGATTTGTACACGATACAGTCCAACCAAACAGCTGATTAAACAGCACAAAACTAACAGTGCCATCCAAAAGGCTTGGCTGTGTAAAAACAAACTGGCACTGACGAACAAAGCAAAGTTAAACAGAATAATAAAGTCACGCTTTGATTTGGTTTCTAGTGCTTTCGCAAATAAAAATGTGGAGAGAACCGCTGTACCTGCTTCTACGCCTAAAAATGTGCGGGAATCAAAATAAATGATGAGCAAAGCTAAAAGTGCAAAAACTAATTTTGGGGTTTGTGCAAATAATCGAGGCAGATTATAGACTTGATGTTTATTGGTTTTGTCATAATACAGCGCCAAAGCCACGATATTCATGAGGAATAAAATAGACAATGCAACAGGCATATAAGCCAGCTGTGCCAGCCAGATCAAACTCAGCACAACTAAAATTGAAATTTGTATCGATTTATTCATTGTTCATCCTCACGCTTGCGCCAATAAGGTTTTGATATGAATATAGTGCTGTTCTCCAATCCCATTTTCAGTTTGTGCATGCGGTAAAATAATGCTGTACGGTGTTTCCGTCTGATGACATCGATCGACCAACTCCATCATAAAACTTAGCTTCTCTTCATGGTCTGCGCTTGGCATTTTGCTATATTCAATTTGCATCGCATGGGTATCAACCAAATCATCGAATTGCTTTACAAATAATCCTTGTCCACGCGCGGCCTGTTTCCAAGAAATGCTTTGCAATGAATCACCTGATTTAAAAGTCCTTAACTCTTTAAATTCATCTAAATCAGGCTCACCTGTATTGGAATAATTCTGTGATTGATGGGTTAAAGGCTTCGCTTCAGGGGCAATCCAGTAACTTTCCGTTAAATAAATATATGTCCATGCCCGCACCAAACCGAGCGGATATGTGGAGTAAATTTGAATTGGGGGAACTGAAAATTCACCCCGTAGTTGTGGAATAAAATTCAAATCGAAACTTTGTTGTTTTTCTTCAAATAGAAAAGATTGTAATTGTTCATCAATTTTAAAGTTTAAAAACTTAGGCGTAGCACGATCTTGTTGTAGGTTAATTCTCACCTTAAAAGCTTCATTAACCTTACCCACCTCATCAACAACCACATCTAATGTAATCGCATGTAATTGTTTAAAACTGAGATAGAAACTAATACATAAAATTGCACTGATTAAAAAACAAAAACCAAGAATTAAATTGTTGGCATAATTAATCCCAGCGATAAAAGTAATCAGAATAAGGACCAGATACAGAAAACCTTGTTGGTACATAAACACCAACACTTGGTTTTGTTTCAGTGTACGGATTCCTGTATAGCGAAACCGAAGATGCAGCCATTTAACAAATCGTTGACCTAACATAAGCGTTTCCAATTAGCCCTTTACAGGAACTTTTTGCATAAGTGCTCGTGTCTCAGACTCACCTAATCCTATACGATGCGACACCACAGCAACAAACACAGCCTGTACATCATCTGCAATTACAAATTGTCTTTTTTCAATCAAGGCATAGGCTTGTGCTGATTTTTTTAATGCCAATAACCCACGTGGAGATAAGCCATGACGACCTTTACGTGTTTCTTCTGCTAGATCAAGCATATATTCAAAAACAACATCGTTCAATGTAATTTGATTTACAACACATTGTAATTGCAAAATTTCCTGATGTTGGAAAATCGCTTGTAACTTTTCAATCAAATCATGGCGCGAGCTTTGCTGCAATAATAGTTTTTCTGCTGCGCGTGATGGGTAGCCTAAAGACAGTCGCATCAAGAAACGATCAAGTTGTGACTCTGGTAAACTATAGGTTCCACTTTGAAAAAGTGGGTTCTGCGTTGCAATCACCCAAAATGGTTGTGGTAAAGGGTAACGTGTACCATCTATAGTGACATTGCCCTCCTCCATTGCTTCAAGCAAAGCACTTTGGGTCTTAGGGCTACAGCGGTTAATTTCATCTGCAAGCAGAATTTGGGTAAAGATTGGACCATGTTTAAACTCAAATTGATGCTCTTTTTGATTAAACATATTGATCCCAATCACATCACTTGCCAGCATATCATTGGTAAACTGAATCCGTTGAAAATCGAGACCTGCTAAACGTGACAAGCTGCTGGCTAAGGTGGTTTTTCCAAGTCCGGGTAAGTCTTCAAAAAGTAAATGTCCACCAGCCAATAGGCTACAGAGTGCCAGTTTAGTCTGATGACTTTTATCTAAAATAATTTGGTTGATTTGACTTAAAAAGTCATCAATTTTTGGGTAAAACTGAGTGAGGTCTAAATTTGATACAGTGCTATGTTGTTCTGATGCTTTTACTTGTGTTGTTCCCCAAATCACCTTTTATTTCCCCAATAAAATTATTGTAACTTCCTTAACATACACGGTTTTAAGGAATACTCAATCTTGACTGCGATAAATCCTTATTTTCATTTGCTGAATACACTTCAAAATTTATAGCTTCCTTCATCAACCAAAATTTTAAACTTTTAATTTTGCAGCATGTTCTAACTTTGTTTTTAAATCGTGCGCACCAATTGAAAATTCACTTCCTGAAATTTCAGCCTGTTTAATCAATTCGATTAAGGTTTTATTGATGGGTGCTTGTTTACCTAGCTGTTGGGCGAGCTGAACAACTTCCCCATTGATCCAGTCCACTTCTGTTGTTCGCCCTGCCATTAAATCATCTTGCATAGATGAACGCGCCAAGGGATCGATTGCCAACATTTTACGGCTTAATATTTTAAAAATGAAATTTGGCAAACTGATTATTTTGGGCAATAGATGTGCCGAAATTGCTGTGAGTTTGGCTGGCTTAATTTGTGCTAAATCTAAGAGATATAACGTTTCTTGTTGCGCCATAGCAAGGCATTGTCGATATTGATGATTAGACAATTGTTGTTTTAACGGTAACTTTGATAAAGCATTGATTGAATTATTTAAATTCAGCAAAATTTTTGCCCATTGCACTGCAAGCATATCCTGATCAAAAACAATCTCTAATTCAGCTTGTTTAAAAAGCTCGGCTAAATCCTGTTGCTGTGTATATGCTTTCACATGCAACGCACCAGATGTCCCTTGATGAAAATGCCCAACTGCTTGAACTGCAACATTAAAAGGCACCATGCCTTCTAAAATCGAATGATGTTTTAAAATCCGCTTTAAAATTGGAACATTACTCAACCCATTTTGAAAACTCACAATATAGGGTCTGTGTGCGCCCAAGTTGTCATAAAGTTCCTTGGCCACTTGCTCAGTCGCAGCAGATTTTACACATACAAAAATAATGTCAGCATCTGTGACTATTTGAGGATCAACACTAAGCTGTAAATCATTTGCCGCGATTTTTATCGTTTTACCAGTGTAATCTGTCAGTTTTAAACCAGACGTCCTCAATTCTTCATATACACGAGGACGTGTAATAAAGCTCACATCAGCACCTACCGCTGCTAATCGACCGCCAATATAACATCCAATACTACCAGCACCATAAATACAGATTTTCATAGCAGTCTCCTTTTCATTTATATGTATTACATGATTCTAGCGGAGTTAGACTTTGCCAACTGTCAGTTATACGACAAGTCTCATCATGAAGTGTGCTGTTATTGCGTTAAACCGATAAATCACTTCGCTCATCTTCAATAAAAAACGGCACCCAAGTGCCGTTTCTATTTAAGCTTTAAATCAACTTATACCTTCCATCAACATGGACACTTCTTCATTGTTCCACCAGCCGTTGGATAGCGGGCATCTACACAATAGCGATGAAAAGTCTTTTCATCCATTGCATCCATATCGGGATGATGCTTTTTCATATGTTCCAGATAATTTTGATAATCTGGAACACCCACCATCAAACGGAAACTTTGTTGTAAGCGTGTCCATAATGTTGCAATTCTAGACCAATTTTTAGGATTAAAAATTAGCTCCTTTTGCGACATGATGGTCATCTTGATGATTTTATAAATCACCGTTTTACCACCTTGAGCAAATTTAAGCTTCATCACTCACCTCTCACTCTATCTGCAATATCAACTTAGTGTGATTTAGAAACAGACACTTCTTCAGGATCTGCATACACCGCTGGAGCTTCATTTACTGTTGGTGTAGGACTTGCCAATGCACGACGAATTGCGCCAATAGCAGCAAACAGCATCACAATCGCAACAATCATAAAGAATGCACACAGTGCAGCATTGATTTGATTGGACAATACAATGGTTTGCATTTCTTCAAGTGTTTTGGCTGGTTTTAAAATTTCACCATTGGCAATTGCTGTTGAAAATTTATCTGCCTGAGCCAAGAAACCGATCTTAGGATTGGTATGGAAGATTTTTTGCCAACCCGCAGTCATACAGGTAATGAATAAGAAAATTGTTGGGATAATGGTAACCCATACATATTTCTCTTTCTTCATTTTAAATAAAATCACTGTACCTAAGATCAAAGCCATTGCCGCAAGCATTTGGTTACCGATACCAAACAAAGGCCATAAGCTGTTAATACCACCAAGTGGGTCGACTACACCTTGATAAACAAAGAAGCCCCATCCAGCGACAGCAACCGCTGTACCGATCATATTCCCCACAAAGTTGTGTGAGTTTTTAAGTGCTGGAACAACGATACCCACCGTATCCTGTACCATAAAACGGCATGCACGTGTTCCTGCATCGACAGCAGTTAAGATAAACAGCGCTTCAAATAAGATCGCAAAATGATACCAGAACGCCATCATTGAACGATTATTAAAAATATCCGTGATGATGTGAGCCATACCAATTGCAAATGTTGGCGCACCACCAGTACGCGAAAGAATCGTACTTTCACCCACTTCTTTTGCCAGCAAGCTCAAAGTTTCAGGTGTAACCACAAAACCAAGTGTACGTACTGCTTCTGCTGCGCTTTCTACCGTAGTACCCAATACTGCCGCTGGCGCATTAATCGCAAAATAAACACCAGGTTCAAGCACTGTTGCACAAATCATTGCCATGATTGCAACAAATGACTCCATCAACATACCACCATAACCAATGACACGAATATTGACTTCGTTATCAATCAGTTTAGGTGTAGTTCCAGACGAGACTAAGGCATGGAAACCAGAAATCGCACCACAAGCAATGGTAATAAATAAAAATGGGAACATAGATCCAGCAAATACAGGACCAGTACCATCAACAAAATGCGTAACAGCTGGCATTTTTAACATTGGCATTGCAACAATAATACCCACTGCTAAACCTGCAATTACTCCAATTTTTAAGAATGTTGATAAATAATCACGCGGTGCTAATAACAACCAAACAGGTAGAACCGAAGCCACGAATCCATAAATGATGAGTGCCCAAGTAAGTTGTGTTCCAGTTAAGGTGAAAAATGGTCCCCAATAAGGATCAGCAGCAACATTTCCACCATAAACAATTGCAGCCATCATCAACACAAAACCAATGATAGAAACTTCTGCAATCTTGCCCGGACGGATATAACGCATATAGATGCCCATAAATAAGGCAATTGGTATCGTCGCTGCAATACTAAACACACCCCATGGACTATGTGCCAGTGCTTTCACTACCACCAGTGCCAATACGGCAAGGATGATAATCATCACACCTAATGCACCAAGCATCACCACCACACCAGCAAATGAACCCAGCTCTTGCTTTGCCATTTCACCAAGTGAGCGCCCATCTCGTCGTGTAGAGATAAATAAAACCAAGAAATCCTGAACTGCACCAGCAAGAACAACCCCGACCAAAAGCCAAATTGTTCCTGGTAAATAACCCATTTGGGCAGCAAGAATAGGCCCAACCAATGGCCCCGCTCCTGCAATAGCAGCAAAATGGTGACCAAAAAGTACATATTTATTGGTCGGGACATAATCCAAGCCATCTGCTAAACGATGTGCTGGTGTTAATCGTCGAGGATTCAGTTCAAAAACTTTGGTCGCAATAAATAAACTATAAAAACGATAGGCGATGCTATAGACACATATCGCTGCAAGCACTAGCCAAACCGCATTGACATGCTCACCCTTGCTGACCGCAAGTATTCCAAAAGATACTGCACCAATTATGGCGACAATCACCCAGATCAATTTTGATAAGGGTGATGATTTTGTTTGAATATTTTCCATTAAAACCTCACATCTTGATTACAAAAAGCAGTTCCATTGTTTTTATAAAGCGTAATGCATTTCCGTGACTCATTCCTTGGTGACTCTACTCCTCATTTTTTTGTTTTCATCTAAGACTTTGGCATTAAAACTGGTCTGAATATGTACTATTAGCATGACATCACAGTGACTTAAATCGCGACTTTGTTATTTTTATCATCAATGTATTCATCTGACTCTCTGACTCTACTATTAATTATAGGCTGTCGATCTACGACTTTAGTCGAAAATTTAGCCGATACTCTCTATTTTTATAAAGGCTTGTACTTTTAAAAAGCCATATACCAACTCAATTTATGCGCAATAAAAAAGGGATGATTTTCATCATCCCTCAGCGTCATCATTTTTCAATAAAATGATTAAGCACGCTCTAAGTAATCACCAGTACGGGTGTCTACACGAACGCTTTCTTCTTGCTGTACAAATAATGGAACACGTACAACTGCACCTGTTTCAAGTTTAGCTGGTTTACCACCACCACCTGAAGTATCACCACGTACACCTGGATCAGTTTCAACGATTTTCAATACAACGAAGTTTGGTGCACTAACGTTTAATGGAATACCATTAAATAACATAATTGTGCATTTTTCGTTTGAATCGTCTTTTAACCATTTTGCAGCATCGCCCATTGCAACTTTATCAGCAGCAATTTGTTCGAAAGATACTGGATCCATGAAGTTCCACAATTCGCCATCGTTGTAGAGATAATCCATTTCTACTTCTACAATATCAGCTGCTTCTAAAGATTCACCTGATTTAAAAGTTTTTTCTAATACTTTGCCAGATCTTAGGTTACGTAGTTTTACACGGTTAAACGCTTGACCTTTACCTGGTTTTACATATTCGTTTTCCATGATTGAACATGGGTTACCATCAAGCATAACCTTTAGGCCAGCTTTGAAATCATTTGTAGAATAATAGGCCATGAAAGGCACACTCCGAACTTACTAATTTAAATCTCTACTGCGATGCTATCAGCAAATCACCCGATTTGTGACAGTGATCATTCCAAACAGCAAAGAATGTATTTTACATTTTTCGTATTCTAAATGAGCAATACATCGTGAAGCAATGAAAAATTACCCATGTTCGGTCAGATTGAGGGTAAAATCTTCGATTCATTGGTGATTCACCGCTGTTCAATACAAATCAGCTCTACTGAAAGCATTTTTCCAATGAAACATTTCAAATTGAGCCTGACAGATTCAATCTGAACAAGCAATACCATCCGCTTTTCCCTATCTTCAACTATTTATCGCACGTGGCATGTTAAATTACTTATATCAAGAGCAAAATTGGCAATCTCAACTCAGTGATTTAATTACTGATCCATTAGAACTGTTAGAAATACTCGAACTTTCTAAAGCACAGTTATTGTCTGGTGCAATCCTTGCGTCTGGACAATTTAAACTACGTGTGCCCCGTGCATTTGTCAGAAAGATGGAAGTTGGCAATCCCCTAGATCCGCTTTTACTGCAAGTTTTACCACATCATCTGGAAATGGAAGAACACGAAGGCTTTGTCACAGATCCACTTGATGAAGAACAAGCCAATCAAATTGCTGGGGTCTTACATAAATATAAATCACGTTTTTTACTGACCCTCACTGGTGCATGTGCCGTGCATTGCCGTTATTGCTTCCGTCGTCATTTTCCATACCAAGAAAATTTACCTAAAAATGAAGATTGGTTGAACATTAAAGGCTATTTAGAAGCTCATCCTGAAATCAATGAAGTGATTTTAAGTGGTGGCGATCCATTAACTTTATCTAACCGAAAATTAGCCACTTGGATAGAACGTCTAGAATCTCTCAGTCAGATTAAGATCTTGAGAATTCATTCACGCGTTCCAATTGTAATTCCAGAAAGAATCGATGAAGAGCTGGTTTCTTTATTGAAAAACAGTAGGCTACGTGTAATTCTAGTGGTACACTCGAACCATCCTGCAGAATTAGATAATTTGACTTGTGCAAAGTTATCTCATTTAGCAAAACAAAATATTCTTGTGTTGAATCAAGCCGTTTTACTTAAAGGTGTGAATGATTCTGCACAAACTCTTGTTAATTTAAGTCAACGACTTTTTGAAGCACAAATTTTACCGTATTATCTTCATGTTTTAGATAAAGTAAAAGGTGCGCATCATTTCGATTTAGGGGCGGAAAAAATTGATCAGATTTATAAGGATGTATTGGCCAGTTTACCGGGTTATCTAGTTCCTAAATTGGTTCGAGAAGTCGCGGGAGAAAATAATAAAACACCGCTGTTTGGAGTCACAACCTTTTAAGAGTTGAAATGCTCATGATAAATAAAGAAATTTCAGAAATTTTTCAAAATATCACGGTTCTACAACGAGAAAGTCTAAGTTTTGCAGAAAATTCGGTGGCATCTGTCAATGCATGGGTGGCCACATTGTCTATTATGCAACTTGGCGATACCTCAGAGTCGGTCTTAAAAGCGATTTGTGAAATCAGCGAACTCGATTGTAGCGAAATGCTACGCTTTGATTTAATTCAAGTTTTACACCCAATTACCGAAAGCATTTTATCAAGCCTTGAAAAAAACATCTTAAATCAAGGTCTTTCTCAAAATGCGCGTATTGAACATATTATTGATTTATCCTCTAGAATTCGTACCTATTTTGCCAACGTCTATATCAATATTGTGCGAAGAAGTCATCAGACACTGGTTTCAAATAAATTCTCATTTTTTAATTTTAAACAAAAACGAAATTTACAAACAGCGCGTACACTTGCAACCTTTTATGCTTTAGAACAACTTGGTTTATTGTTGGTTCAACAGCAAATGCTCTACAGTGGTCCATTGACCCATCAATGGCTCACCACACATCATCTTTATGAGCTTGCGGTTAAAAACCAAGAATTTAATATTAATATCAACCAATTACAAGGTACACATTTTACCATTCAAAATATCCAGCAAGCCTATGCACAAGTGCTGCTTTTGGATATTTTTAATACGCATCAGATTCGCCCTTCAGAAACACAAGCGCTTTATCAATGTACTTTTGATTGGGTCAAACTGATCCAAATTTTACCAAGAGAAACCAGCTTATCGCGTTATGTGATTGATGGCTCTAAAGATGTTCCACCAATTTATAATCGCAAACAACATGCGAATTTCCGTACTTCTTTGTATATTTCTACACAGAATCTGCTCGAACATATTAATTCAACGATTCATAAAGACGAATATCTGTCTAAAAATGAACAGATCTATTTATCTGCTGCGTTAAAATTTCATGTGCAAAATGTCTTGGGTACCACAACTGAACGTCAACATGAGCGTTATGAATACTCTGCACAACTTCAAATTTGTTTTAGCTTACAAACCGCACACTTCTATTTATCCAAAGCTAAGAATTTTTATGAAACACTTAATTTAAATAATAATTATGCATTTCAGTCTGAGTCCAATATTCATTCATCGATTTCAACAGGTTCAAGCACAGCATCGAACTTAGGACAAATCAAAACTTTAGACCGTGAAGCAAAACAGATCTATCAAACCCAAGTACTGGATATCAGTGTAAATGGTTATCGTATTCGCTGGTCAGATGAAACCCCACGAAATTTACGCACGGGTGAGTTTATCTTGGTCAATGAAAGCCTCAATGACAAATGGAAAGGTGCGATCATTCGTTGGATCAAACAATCTGTTAAAAAAACCTATGAAGTGGGTTTAGAGGTTTTAGCTCAAGACATCTACCCATGTGCGGTAAAAGTTCCAGCTGATCGTTCGACGATTAACTACCACCCTTGTCTTATGGTTCAAGTGCAAAACTTAAATGAATCCAACGTTTCTATTATTTTGCCAAATTTACCGTTCTTCAAAGAACAGCAAGCAATTTATCTACGTTTAGACACTGAAGAAATTAAGGTGTATTTAACAAAAACATTGTTAATTACCCAGAGCTTTATTCAGTACGAATTTGAACTGATCAATGATGAAGAAAATGACCGCATTGATCAGTTCATTCAACACCAATCTGCCAATTTGAATAATCAAGATGTATGGGAAGCTTTAAAGTGAGAAATTTATTATTATCGAAAAAATTAAAACTCTCTGAAACTAGATTACTCATTATTGATGATAACCAGATTCGTTATAATCAAATTATTGATCTTTTTCAAAGTAAGAATCATCAAGTACAAGCGCTTTTATTAGATGATTTAAAAAGTTTTGAAAAACAACTCAATACCTCATGGGACTTGATTATTTTTGGTCGTGCTTATGACATCAAAATTGAGCAAGCCATTACCTTAATTCAAGCCTCTGCTGATATTGATCTGCCTGTTTTGTTCTTAAAACCTGAAGATTATCAAACCAACCAATATCAATCCTATATTCAAAAAGGCATCTATGATGTTGTTAATTTAGAATATACCGATCGTTTTTATATTAGCCTAATCCGTGCATTGTCTTATAGCCGTACCTTACAAGCGAAAAAGCACCTTTTAAACGATCTTGAAAGTGCAAAAAATCAAGCTCAAGCCTTGGTGGAAGAACAACATAAAGCGATTGCCTTAATTCAGGAAGGTATCCATACTCAAGCCAATGCTGAATATTTAAAATTGTTTGGTCTAAAAGATGAAGCAGAAATTATTGGATTACCTGTATTAGATATTTTAAAACCAAAGAATATCAATGATTTTAAACAACGTTTTAAAAAGATTTCTCAAGGTAATTTTGATTTAGCACGTTTTGAAATTGATACACTGAATAGCAATGCTAAATCTGAAAATCCATTAAAAATTGAATTTCTGCCTTCAGATGAAGAAGACTGTATTCAAATCACCATTGAGATCAATTCGGCAAGTCAAAAACCGCAAGCACAATCATCCGAATCGAATAAGAAAAGCATCAGTACTGTCGCAACTAGTCTGCAAAAAATTCAGTATGCTTTAATTAACCAACCTGCCAAATCGAATGCATTGGTACTGTTTAGCTTTGCCGCTTGTCCTGAGAATATTTTAACTTCTCCTTGGAAAACAGCCGTTCAATACTTAGAAGGCTTTAAAAACTTTATTCAAGAACAAACCAATACCACTGTATATCAAATTGATATGTTGTTGTATGCAGTGATTTTACAAGCTGAGTCTGACACCATTTTAGAATCTCGTGTTCATGGGCTGCATGCTTTAGAAAAACCACAATTATTGGAAATTGATGGTCATACCTACCCACTGAATATCAAGATTGGCTATTCAAACATACAGCAAAACAGCTTTACAGAAGCAAGTTTTAACGACGTTTTAGAACAAGCTTATAATCATCGTCTGGCAAAAAAAGACTCTGTATCCGAGCAACAATTAACGGCGACTTTACAAGACACTAAAATTGAATTGTCATTGCTTGAACCCAAATTAGATCAAGCAGAACCGCAGCAAATACAAAGTAACTCCATTGAATTTGCCCCAAAACCTCAAGTTGAAAATACAGTTGTAGAGAAACCAGTTCAAATTCAAGAAACGCCAGCGCCACATATCTTTAAAACCTCCGCGATTCTTGGTCAAATTGCCCAATCGCTTGAAAAAGGTGAGATTCAGCTAAAATACCAACAGCTTTATGACAAACAAGATAGCAATTTAAATACCTATGAAGTCAGTAGCGGTTTTATTTTTGAAAATCAGTGGAAAAAAGTAAGTAATTTAATTGATTTAGATGATGATATTGAGCTTTCAATTAAATTAGATCGCTGGATTTTAGTTGAAGCATGTAAGCAATTACATAACTTTATCACTCAATATCCAGAAGCAAAATTAATCGTCAATTTAAATCGTCATGTGCTGTTCCATGACAAACAGTTCCCTGAGCTTATTTCTAAACTATTGACCATTGTTGGAAGCCGCCAATCTCATCCACTGATTTTACAATTTGATGAGGAAGATATTGCAAAAAATATCTTAGAAACTCAAAAGCAAATTGGCGTTTTACGTGATCATGGTGCCGAAATCTCAATTCGACGTTTTGGTTCGAGCATTTCAAGTGAAGCAATCTTAAAACAATTGGATGTGAGCTTAGTAACGCTGGATGAGAAGTTTACAAAGCAGCTTAATAGTGATGCGACTATGACGCAATTCCAGCATACCCTTGAAAAATATCATGCAATCAAGCCAATTGAATTGCTACTGAAAAATCTAAATGATATGAACTCTTTTGCAAATGCGTGGAATGTAGATGTCAGATTCTTGCAAGGTGAATATTTCCAAAAGAAACTGGATCACTTGACTGATGTTCAAGATCAATAAAGTCTAATACTAAAAAAGGTTGAGTGTTTTAAATGCTCAACCTTTTTTTTAAATCTATCACTTGTCTGATCCTGAAATAGATCAACACGAGATAAAAATTAGCAACATAAAAAACGGGCTAAAGCCCGTTTTTTATGTTTTGTCGTATTAACGCTTAACAGAACGTGACATACCAGCAAAACGTTGTTTGAATTTATCGATACGGCCGCCAGTATCAACATTCTTCTGTTTACCAGTATAGAATGGGTGGCAAGCTGAACATACGTCTAGATAAAGTGTTTCTTTACCTAAAGCTGAACGAGTTTCGATAACGTTACCACATGAACAAGTAGCAACTAATTTTTCGTATTTTGGGTGAATATCGGCACGCATGGTCGATTCTCCTAAGTTAAGAAAGGTTTAGCTGTCATCGCAATTAACCACTCTCAAAATCTAATAAAACTTTGAGGAAAGCAGATTTAAATTAAAAACCAGCAGGTTAACACCACAACAGACCATTTCTTTTGGCCCACCGAGACTATAAGCGTCAGAGCTAAGCACAACAAGTGGGCAAGATTATACTCGAAATATTTATAAATTGCGAGCCAATCGATTAACAATCAATACTAATTTATTCGTCAGAATGCTTTTGCTTTGACCAGTAGTTTGCAATCACCCCACAAACCATTAACTGGATTTGATGGAAAATCATAATCGGTAACACAATCATACCTAAAGGCTGCCCAATAAATAAAATCTGCGCCATAGGCACACCACTGGCAAGGGTTTTCTTCGATCCACAGAAGAAGATTGAAATCTGATCTGCTTTGCTAAATCCAAGCCATTTTGGAACATACAACGCCAATAGCATAATCACCGTGAGTAGAATCGAACATGCCAAGGTGAGATAAATCAATGTAGATAAGCTGACCTGATGCCATAAACCTGCCACCACTGCCCCACTAAATGCACCATAAACCACCATCAAAATCGAGCCTTGATCAAAAACTTTGACGATCTTTGGCATTTTCTGCATCAATGGAAATACATAAGGGCGTAATACTTGCCCTAGAACAAATGGAACCAACAACAACAAGGTGATTTCGATAATAGAAGAAGTTGGATCGTAATTATGCTTAGATTGACCGAATATAAATATGCTCACCAAAATCGGAGTAATAAACATACCGATTAGGTTTGAAAATGAGGCACTGCATACAGCTGCTGCCACGTTCCCTTTTGCAACAGAGGTAAATGCAATTGACGATTGTACTGTCGATGGCAAAAAGCACATAAACAGAAAACCCCAATACAACTGTTGACCCAACAAAGGTTCAAGCACAGGTTTTGCCATGAGTCCCAATAAAGGAAAAACTAAAAAGGTAAAAGCAAAAACCAATCCATGCAATTTCCAATGCAAAATCCCCTCAATCACGGCTTCACGTGATAATTTTGCGCCATGTAGGAAAAATAAAATTGCAATCGCAATTGTGGTGATTTTTCCAAAGATAAGCGCTGCCTGACCTGAAATCGGTAAAATAGAAGCTAAAACCACCATCGCGATTAAAAGTATCGTAAAGCGATCCAATGCTAATAATTTCAACATTTTCATAAGCAACGTCCTGTATTTTAAACATGAAAAAGCCCAGTAGTTAAATTTTACTATCGGGTAAAATTCAATCTTACTGAGCGAAATAAATAAAGCTACTCATTTGGCTAAATGTTCACTATTTATTTACGACACATATCAAGTTAATTTAAGGTCTAATAGACTTCTTTCATCAGTCCTTTTTAAAACCAAAAATCAACATAAAAGCACCCTCATCCTAACCTTGTTCCATAGGGAGAAGGAACTTTCAATACCAATATAATTCACTCCACATGATCATTTTTTGATTTATGAAAGATCTTTATTGATATGTCTTTGCCAAATAAACAATAGCCCCATCACTTTTAAATCATCAATTATTTCGTGCATCTTGATCTTGTTGGATCAATTCAATTTTATAACCATCTGGATCTTCAACAAAAGCAATGACTGTGACACCACCCTTCATAGGACCCGCTTCACGTACCACATTACCACCACGTGCTTTGATCTCGTCACAGGCTTTATAGGCATCATCGACACCAATCGCAATATGTCCATAAGCATTACCTAATTCATAACTTGCAGTATCCCAGTTATGAGTAAGTTCTAACACGGTATGATGTTCTTCATCACCATAACCCACAAATGCTAAAGTAAACCGCCCTTCTTCATAATCACGTTTACGAAGTAATGTCATACCGAGAACTTCAGTATAGAACGCTAAAGATTGTTCTAAATTGCCTACTCGTAACATGGTATGCAACATGCGCATGATTTATTTTCCTGTTTGATCAGATATCATCTGCCAATATAGGCAATACAGTTCAATATTTCAATTTATCTATATTTCAGCTGCTCAATGATGCCATCTTCTGGATTGTTTTTAAGCAATAACCGCTTATTTTAGATAAACACTACAGCTTTATCTTTCGAGTAAGCTGTTTGAATGTGTTAGCAATCCAATGATTCAAACCACCTTCCGATAAAAAAAGCCTACTTTATCTATAAGATAAAGTAGGCTTTTTGTGATCATCATAAATCTATCTTGAGTAATTCAGTCGCTTACTCGATGGATTGACTCACCTTTTGTGCTTGATGTTCTCGCAATAATTTTCCAACCCATAACACAAGTAATAGAATCGGAATACCAATTAAGGTGGTCATTAAAAAGAATTTAGGATAACCAATGTGGGTGACAATTGTTCCAGAATAACCACCTAAAATCTTAGGTGTAAGCGTCATCAATGAACTAAAGATCGCATATTGAACTGCTGTAAATGACACACTGGTCAAACTAGACAAGAACGCAATAAATGCTGCACCCGCTAAACCAGAAGCTAAATTATCGACAACAATGGCAAAATACAGCCAACCAGAACTATATTTTTCAATCACTTTACCCTTAATTTCAACGGCTGCAGAGGAATCCGCTTTGATCACTGGAAGTGGTTGAATATCCACATCGATATCACTTTTTATCGTTGTTAATTGATAGCTTTGTTGAGTACTTAATGCTGCTTGTGCGTGTTGATAATTGACCACGGCGATCACGTTTTTTGAGCCAGAAGCATATAAGGCTTTACCGTCAATCGCACCACTAAACAAACCATCTTTATCTAATTTTGCAGGATATGTTTTGCCATCGAGTTTAAGGGTAATCGGCTGATCTGGATTAAGTTCAGATACAGGTATTCCCGCAATCTGCCCCTTAACCACAATACTTTGCTTCGCTTCTGTTGCAGACAATTGATTGTCACTGGTAATAGGCAATAATTGAATTTGGGGCTTGGGATTTTCTTTTAAATAAGGCACCGTATATTCATTCGCAATAGCCTGATCAACCAATGCTGCTTTGATATGAATGGTATTTTCCCCTACCAAATCCTGACGAGGCACAGAAACTTTCCAATAGCCTACTTCATCAGGTTGAGCTTGAAACTTCTTATCGCCAATCTGTACAGATACAGCTTGCATTGGTGCACCAGATTTCACCAATCCAATAAAGATCAAATTGGTTGAACTTGCCAAAACTGCACCGACAAACATCAATTTCATAATGTTCATGCGTTGTGCAAGTAAGCCACCTAAAAAACCACCCAATAGGCTAAAAATAACCCCGTAAATTTTAACGGCTTCTGCAATTTGTTCTTTGGTGAAGTTTAAATCTTGATAGAAAACATTCGAAATAACACCCGCAATAATGTCTGAAATTCGATAGAAACCGATCAATAACAGCAGAACCAATGCCAGCTTTACCCCATAACGCTTAAAAAAATCAGCAATCGGGTTAACCCAAGTCTCATAGGCCATCTTTTTATTGACTACACCAAAACGAATCAACGATGTTGCAACAAGAATTGCACCGAGCCCTGAGCCTAAAAAGCGTACAGCTTCCATTAAAAACTTCAGCAAGTTGTCTTCGACTTTCCAAGTCGCTTGCAGATATTGAACCATGTCATCGGAGTAAATATATAAACAAACAAAACTCGCCACAGCCAAGATAAAGACCAAAACTAAACGATAGTAATCAATATTTTTATAGTGTTTATCAACTCGATTAACCAAGGGTTCTCGGATCACTAAAGTGGTGATAATGCCCACTAGCATCACCAGCGCCATGGTTAAATAAGTATATTTCCACGCTTCATAAATATAGTTCCCTTTTGCAGTCCCCAAAGAAGCAGCAAGAAATAAAGCCCCCGCACCAGCGAGAATCATCCCTAAACGGTAGCCTGCGTTATAGGTCGATGCCAACACCGTTTGCATCTCGGTTTCAGCTAGCTCGATTCGATAGGCATCAATCACAATATCCTGCGTCGCTGCGGAAAAACCCAGTAATACCGCCCCCACAGCCATTTGGTAAATATAACTTTGGCCCAAAGCGGGATCAGAAAACGCCATAATACAGATCGCACAGATAATCAGTATTTGTGCAATCAACAACCAAGCACGGCGCCGACCCAGTTTTTTGGTGAGTATCGGGACGGGTAATTCATCAATCAGCGGTGCCCATACAAATTTAAAAGAATAGCCCAGCGCGGCCCAACTAAAAAAAGTCACTGCACTTTTTTCAATTCCGGCCTCACCTAACCATAAAGATAAACTTGAGAAAATGAGCAGAATTGGAATACCTGCTGAAAACCCAAGAAAGAGCATAATTGCAGCACGCCGATCGATAAAAGCGGCAAAAGCAGATTTCCACCCATTTTTTGCTGTGGAATTCTGCTCAGCTGATTGCTGAGATAGTTGCGTTGTCATTGCGTTGTTATTTTCTGAAAAATGAAATAGTGCTATTCAACCGCTTAATGCTTAGAGTTTCAATCACTTTTATGCAACTGATGAGCGCTTTTACAGATATTTCCGCTTTTGGCGCTTGATCTTTACCCCCAATCCTGTATACCTTTAACTTTTCAACCCATATAAGTTTTGGATTTCACCTGTGACCCAAAGACACGATCAATTAAGCTCTACCACTGTTTCAATTACGACGACTGCAACCCCAATACAAAAAACTGAAACGATTTTTCCATCTGCTTTTGATCAAACGGAAATTCAAAACACGTTGACACAAACCGCACTAAAATCAGAACAACTGACGCATATCCCGAATCTAAGCAAGATTCCTACCTCAACCAAGCGAATCAAGCCCTTAAATAATTTCTTAGGGCAAGATCGCGCCAGAGCCTCTGTAGAAGCAGGGATTGTTTTACCTTATTCAGGCTACAACATTTTTGCTGTGGGGACGGCAGGTCTTGGCAAAAGAACCATGATCAAGCGTTTGTTACAGCAGCATGCCAAAACCATGCAAACGCCTGATGATTGGGTCTATGTTTATAATTTTAAAAATGCGCGACAACCGATTGCACTGCGTTTTCAAGCGGGTCAAGGCAGTAAGTTTCAAGCTTTAATCCACCAAGCATGGCAAACCATTCTCAAGCAACTTGAACGTCGCTTTAGTGCCGAAACCTATCACAATCGTATTGAACGTATTCGTCAAATCACGGGAAATGAGCAACAACTCGCTTTAGTTGAACTGACCAAAGAAGGCGAAGACCTCGACCTAAAACTGATTAATCGTAACGATGAACATATTTTTGTGCCGATCCATGTCAAAGATGACAAAGTATTGGAAATGTCACAGGAAGATATTAATGCGCTCGACAGTAAACAACGCGCAGAAATTAATTCCAATATGCGTTATATGGATAAAAAGCTTGAACGGCTTGGCCTTCAGTTAGGTGATTTGGAAGATGATGCACGTGATCAAGTTTCTGAACTGAATCGTGATATCGCCAAACAAGTGGTGATTCCTCGTATAGATTTGATTTTAAGTAAATTTAAAACCGTACACGGACTCGATCAATACTTAAAACATTTTGCAGCAGATATCATTGAAAATGTTGAAACGATTTTAGATCAAGAAGGTGAAGAATTCTCTCCTGCTTTATTTAATCGGGTTCCTTCACGTTACCAAGCCAATGTCGTGGTCAGCAATAAGCCAAACTCTGGTGCCCCAGTTATTTTTGAAGACTTCCCAACACACTATAATTTACTGGGACATGTTGAACAGCTGACGCAAAACGGCACCATCACCACCGACTTTACTCTGATTCGCCCAGGCTCATTGCATCAAGCCAATGGTGGTTTTTTAATTTTAGAAGCAGAACAGCTGTTAGAACAGCCTTATGCATGGCAAGGGCTAAAACGTGCATTAAAATCAGGGCAATTAAAGCTGTCTTCTCTTGAGCACATGCTGACTTTAACTGGCAGTATTTCAATTGAGCCTGCATCTGTGCCACTCAACTTAAAAGTGGTTTTATTGGCAGAACCTGAAATTTATTATGAAATTTTAGAACTAGAGCCAGAATTAGGCAGTGTTTTTAAAATTCGTGCTGATTTTACCGATACCCTGCAACGTAATGATGATAATGAACAAGCTTATATGCAACTGATTGCAGACTATGTTCAACAAGACAAATTACTGCCTTTTGATCGCTCAGCATTGGCGGCATTACTAACAGATTCAAGTCGCCAAGCTGAAGACCAGAGTTCATTGTCTTTACATGCTTTGACCCTAGGTGACTTGATCCGTGAATCTCATCATCACGCTGCACAGTCAGATGAAAAGTTAGTCACCTCTCATCATATCAACACTGCCCTAAAACATCGTCAATATCGCTTAGGCTATTTAAGAGAGCTTTATTGGCAAGACTTGTCACGTGGTACACAACTGATTGAGACACGCGGCCATCGTTTAGGTCAAATCAATGCTTTATCCGTGATCCACTATGCCGATGTTGAATTTGGTTTACCGTCACGCTTAACCGCTTCGGTATATCAAGGTGGCGGTGACATTTTAGATATTGAGCGCAGTGTAGAACTTGGTGGTTCATTACATGCCAAAGGTGTCTTGTTGATGTCGAGTTTCTTAAAAGCTCATTTTGGTCGTGAACAGATTTTGCATTTCTCTGCTGCCCTCGCCTTTGAACAAAGTTATGGTCAAGTAGATGGTGACAGTGCCACGGTTGCAGAACTATCTGCATTGATTTCCGCAATCTGCCAATTACCTATTGATCAATCGTGGGCGATCACAGGTTCGATGAACCAATTGGGTCAAGTTCAACCTATTGGTGGGGTCAATGCAAAAATTGAAGGATTCTTTGATGCTTGCAAACTCCAAGGATTAACAGGCAAACAAGGGGTGATTATCCCTCGTCAGAATATGCAGCATTTAATGCTTCGCCATGATGTGATTGAGGCTGTCAATGAGGGTCAATTCCATATACATGCAATAGACACCATTGACCAAGCTTTAGAAATCTTAATGGCTCGACCTGTTGGGGCATTAGATAAAAAAGGTCGTTATACCAAAGGTTCAATCTATGCAGCAGTGATGGCACAGCTTGAATATTGGCAAGCCTTGGAAGATGGTGTTGAAATAGAGCACAAGCCAAAGAAAAAGAAAAAAAAGAACAAAGGGAAAAAACCGAAAAAGGCAGAAGCTGAATCAACAAGCATCATTACTGACGAAAACCAAGCTGAAGTTGCAGCAAAGTAAAATAAGCGCAAGTCAGCTTAAATTGCTTCTTGGTTAGACCTTAAATAGACAAAGCTTTGAATATTCAAAGCTTTGTCTTATGTATTTGGGTGGTTTACTAAATATCAAAACCCAATATGCAAAAAACAAACATTGAAACAGCGCATCAGTCATGACGTAATCTCGTCTAGGCTGCAGATCAGCATAGCCAAGCGAAAACAAAATAATCTTAGCCAATAAAAAAGCACCTTCCGGTGCTTTTTCTACATCATCAACTTATTAAGCATCTGGTGCTGGGCTATATTGTTCAATCAATGGCTTTAATTCACCATTTTGGAACATTTCTAGCATAATGTCGCTACCGCCAATCAATTCGCCATTAATCCACAATTGCGGGAATGTAGGCCAATTTGCAATTTGTGGCAAAGTTGCACGAATATCCGGATTTTCCAAGATATTTACATAAGCAAATGGACGACCAATTTGGCTAAGTGCTTCAACTGCACGTGCAGAGAAACCACATTGTGGAAATTGCGGTGTACCTTTCATATAAAGAAGTACTGCATGTTTAGCTATTTGATCGCGAATTAACGCTTCTGTATCACGCGCTTGTTCAGTCATTGATTAAATCCTCAACTCATCTGCCTGCATTATACCTAAATCCACAATAAAGAATATGTCTAGACGATTATTTCCAATTTTATTTATATTAAAGCTTTAAATCTTGTGCATATTTTGGTTAGATAATCCTTTACCCTTTCCACTCCTAACAGATAAGAGTTAGTTATGAATAACATCACCCTCGCTCCGGTACAAACTGATCAACCTTCACACTTGATGCCTGTATTCAGTCGTCAACCGATCAGCTTTGTCCGAGGACGAGGTTCTTATCTTTATACTGAAAATGGTACTGAGTATTTAGATGCATTGACGGGTATTGCTGTGTGTGGCTTAGGACATGCTCATCCTGTTCTGGCTGAGGCTATAGCAGAACAAGCGGCTACATTAATCCATACCAGCAATATTTACGAAGTCGCTTGGCAAACTGCAGCAGCGCAAAAGCTGGCTGAAGTTTCGGGTATGGAAGAAATCTTTTTCTCAAACAGTGGTGCAGAATCAAATGAAGGTGCAATTAAAATTGCACGTAAATTTGGTCATTTACAGGGTGTTTCCAATCCCAAAATCATTGTTGCGGATCAATCATTCCATGGTCGTACCCTTGCAACGCTTTCAGCTACCGGCAATAAAAAGGTTCAAGAAGGCTTTGCACCACTGGTTGAAGGCTTTATTCGTGTGCCTTTTGGCGATGTAGAAGCCATTGAAGAAGCCGCTATTCAGCATCCTGACATTGTGGCAATTTTGGTTGAACCTATCCAAGGTGAAGGTGGTGTCAATACCGCACCTCAAGGCTTTAGCTACCTTGAAGATATTCGTCGTATTTGCAACCAACATAATTGGTTAATGATGCTAGATGAAGTTCAAACAGGTAATGGCCGTACCGGTAAATACTTTGCTTATCAACACACCAATATTATTCCAGATGTTTTAACCACAGCAAAAGGCCTCGGAAATGGTTTTCCAATTGGTGCTGTGATGACACAAGGTCGTGGTGTTGGAGTACTTGCTGCGGGAAATCATGGCTCTACTTATAGTGGCACGCATTTAGGCTCTCGTGTTGTCTACACAGTGATTGACTTGATCCAAAAAGAAAACATCGTTGCAAATGCTGCTGAAATTGGAGCATATCTGGTCGATCAGTTCCGTGCTCAACTTGCGGAGCAAAATGTGATTGTGCGCGGTTTCGGCATGATGATTGGTATCGAATTACCTAAAGACTGTGCCGAATTAGTAAACATTGCACGTGATAAGCATCATTTAATTATTAACGTTACTTCAGGTAATGTGGTGCGTTTACTGCCGGCTTTGAATATGAATCATGAGCAAGCAGATGATCTATTAAAACGCTTAGTACCTGCAATTAAAGAGTTCCTTGCCTAATTGTGAATAAATGCTTTAAGAGATTAACCCGTTAATCTCTTTTGGTTTTGTCATGAATGCTTATCAAATTGCAGATATAGAAAAGCCGCTTTAAAGCGGCTTTTTTATTAGAACTTATTAGAATTAGAACTTTATGAAGCTTCTTGGAAAATTCTACCACCAGGCAACTGGCTAAAATATTGTTTCAAAGCATCCAAACAACGATGAATTTTCATCGGCTGCTGTTCACGCTTTAAGGTCACAGCACTTAAAGTGAAAGTTGGTAATTTCCACTCTGGAAGCACTTCAACCAATGTTCCGTTCATTAATTCTTTTTGCACATCTAAATAAAGGATTCGCGCAATACCATGCCCATGTTGGCACAATGATTTTGCAACAAATACGTTATTTGTCTGAAGGCGATGCTTCATTTCTAAATTAACAACTTCACCTGTTGCACCATGCTGAAATGAAAAATGTTGAGAATTTTTCATGATATTTATCGGAATCAAATCATGATTCTGTAAATCTTCAGGACGTGAAATAGGCGCTGTTTGATTTAAATAACTTGGCGATGCAACTAAGATCTGATCGACTCGTGCAAGTGGCATACAGCTCAAGTTATTCGCATCTTCAATTTTTGAAGACATGCGAATAGCAATATCTATACGCTCTTGAATCAAGTCGATATATTGGTTATCTGCTTCAAAATGAACCATCAAACCTCTATGTGCAGACATCCAATGCGATAAAGCAGGAACAACATGTGTTGCCCCTATTTCCGGGGTTGTCGCAATACGCAAATCCCCAACTAAATCATCGCGCAACTCATTAATGCGGATTTTTCCACGCTCTGCGGCAGCGAGCATTTCTTGACAACTGTGGAAAAAAGCTTGACCAGCCTCAGTTAAACTCAGCTTTCGCGTAGAACGATGTAGAAGTGTCACTTCCATTTCATGTTCTAGAGATCTAATTTGCTGACTAACCGCACTAGTCGTAATGCCAAGGTCACGCGCGGCACCACTAAAAGAGCTTTTTTCAACAACACAAGCAAATACACCCATTGCCCGAAGTTGATCT
The DNA here is from genome assembly GCF_059422385.1 of Acinetobacter sp. GW821-FHT01E09. NCBI lineage: Bacteria > Pseudomonadati > Pseudomonadota > Gammaproteobacteria > Moraxellales > Moraxellaceae > Acinetobacter > Acinetobacter sp. GW821-FHT01E09. The sequence continues at coordinate 1,853,346 of NZ_JBWKWU010000001.1, read as the reverse complement.
AACATAAATTTCCCTCTGAAATTATGAGCTGTTTCACACTTTTTTGTTCAAAACAACTCATTGTATTATACGAAGAAAATTACACTTTGCATTAAAATATTTAATTTATTGGTAAAATATTTGCTGGGTTTATCGGTTTTCCATCTAAACGTACCTGAAACTCCAACATGGTACTGCTAGCACCTGAAGATCCCATCTCTGCAATCTTCTGTCCTGCTGTCACAGTTTGACCACTTTTCACCAACATTTTGCTGTTATGAGCATATGCAGTAATGTAACCATCGATATGTTTTACTAAGACAAGATTACCATATTCTTTTAATCCATCTGCAGCATAAACCACCTGTCCATCCGCTGCGGCAAAAATTGGATCACCTTGATTCCCTCCAAAACGTATTCCTTTAATATTATTCGCAATATTATAATTTGCAATAACAGATCCATTTGATGGTTTTACCCATCTCAATTGGGTTGATTGTACTGTCGTCGTCGTTTGTACAGGCGGCGGCGTTACTGGCTGAGCCGTCGTTGTGCCAGTTGGCGATGTCGGCTGCTGTGTTGGTAACTTAATCGTTTGGCGTTGAATTTGCGGTTCATTGCTCGTCAACGGTTTCGTTGTAGATCGAGTGACATTGCCCCCACCTTTTTTCAAACGTAATGACTGGCCTACATAAATTCGATAAGGCGCAGCAATATCATTCATTTCAGCAACACTGAGATAACTCAAACCATAACGCATAGAGATTGCACTTAAGGTATCACCAGAACGAACTGTGTAATAGTCAGGCGCAACAGCATAACGTGTAGGGTTATTAATTTGAGGCTTCGATGCACACCCAGTCACCACTATGGTAGAGGTGATTGCTATTGTGGACAAAATGATTTTCATCCATCGCTTAGGCATTTGAATTGGAAGTGTTGATCGAGCCAAAAGCATTGATTTCCCTCTCTACAATCTTAAAATTTAAAAATATTTGCTTAAGATTAGCAAAATACACACGCATTTCACTGTTTAACAGTGCTTTTTCACAAAGTTATAACACTCATACATCAAAATGACTATGTGAGAGTTGTGATTGTAGTGTTTCAAGAATTGTGTAATTGGTTGCATCCATCTGAATTGGGGTAATACTGACGCAACCATTGGCAATGGCAAAAAAGTCAGATTGCAGGTTTTGTGCGTTTTTTTGCGGATCTGTCACCGCTTCACCCGCTAAACCAATCCAATAGACTTGACGACCACGCGGGTCAACCTGACTGGTCATCGGCTTTGATTGTATACGACGCCCCTGATATGTAATTTGAGCCCCTAAAATTTCTGCGACATCGGGGATATTGATATTTAAGATATGTCGTGGAGGCAGCTCGGGTAGGCCTTTGGCAATAAAGCTGTAAACCCAATTTGCGGCTTGCGCATAATCTTCAGGGTTGTCATAGGAACGTACATTACTGCCTGCCAATGAAACTGCGATTGCAGGCTGTTTCATCAAACGTCCTTCAAATGCCGCCCCTACGGTTCCAGAATAAAGGACATCGTCACCTAAATTCGCCCCACTATTGATTCCACTGACAACTAAATCAAACTCAAAATCAAATAAACCATTCATGGACAAATAAACACAATCAGCAGGTGTCCCATTGACTGCCCACATATCTGGTGCAACTTGAATCGGTCGAAGTGGACGATCTAGGGTTAATGCACTTGAATAACCACTGCGCTCACTTTCTGGCGCAACAATAACAACTCGACCTAGAGGTCGTAATGCTTTTGCTAAAGCTTGAATACCTGGTGCAAAAACACCATCATCATTGGCAATTAAAATATTCACTAAAAGGTTCTCTGACTAAAAATTATTAAATGACTACTGAGTAATTTAATTCAAATTTATTGAACAATTATATATAGTTACTTACTCAATTTTAAATCTAATTTGTGACTATAAAGATGATTACACGTTCTCTTACTCATACTATTTCTATCGCACTCATCACACTTTGTGCACAATCTGCATTTTCAGAAACATTAACTTCACAAGAATCTGATCGAATTGCGAAAGAAGATATTGCCGCAACACAGGTGCTTGCCGAAGTTTGCCCAGCGTTAATTGGAAACAACCCTGCATTTCAAACTAAAATTGCAAGTTTAACCCAAACCTTATTAAAGGATTTGTCCAAACCTACAACATTGACTCAGCTTCAACAAGATCCAGAATACCAAACTGTACTCAAAGAAGCACAAATCAGTGCCAAAGAAGTTGATCAAGCTGAACACAAAGCAGTATGTGCAGATGTACTTGAACTTCCACACTAAAATAAGATAAAAAACCTCCCCCCCAATGCGATGTTAAAAAATCCTTTTTTGACATCTTTTGCATTGTTCAGTGTGCGAAAATTTCAAATAAATCTACAACATCGATACACTTTCTCTATATTTTTCACAGTTTTTACGTTTAATCTATGCAGATTCTTAAATTAAAAATTGATTAGGTTATTTATGCGTATGACGTTAAAAATGCTTACATTAAGCCTTGTTTCAGCAAGTGGTTTATTTATGACCCATGCTTTTGCCGCATCTGACAAAATCGAAGTCACCCAGCAACAAGTATCTAAAGAAGAATTGGCTGCAATTTATGTATTGTCGGATATCTGCCCGAGTCTAATCAAAACAGATGCTGCATTTAATAAAGGTTTTGATCACTTGCTTAAAGACTATATGCCAAATGACAAAGATCCTAAAGCAACCTTAAAATCACTTGCCAAGCAAAAAGATTTCCAAAGAGCATTAAAAGAAGCAAAAAGTGATGCTAAAAAAGCGGGTGATACTGAAAACACAGCAATTTGTAATGACATTAGTAACTATCAGTCATAACGATTTCTGCAATTTATCCAACAAATATTGAATTAGTTACAATAAGTAAGAAATAAGCCGACTTTCCTTATAGAAGTCGGCTTTGCTTTGCCCTAAAATGCTAGCCTGTTTGTGCTCATATAACGATTGGAACGACCTAGAATGACTCGAAAAAGCGCCATTGCTGCATTATTACTTTTACCTTCATTTTCTTATGCAGCAACCGTCTTAACCACTCCGCCAGAATTAAATAATAAATCGTATGTCTTAATGGACTATGAGACAGGTCAAATTCTTGCATCGAAGAATGAAAATGAAAAATTAGCACCTGCTTCGATGACGAAAATGATGACGAGTTACATCATTGAGCAAAAACTTCTTAAAGGCGAACTGACCGAAAGTGAAAAAGTTCGCATGAATGAGTCTGCATGGTGTCGTGGTAGCAGTACTGAATCTTGTATGTATGTGCCGTTAAATGGTACTGCAACAGTTTTAGAAATGTTACGAGGCATTATTATCCAGTCGGGTAATGATGCATCTAAAGCAATGGCTGAACATATTTCAGGTAATGAGGGTTCATTTGCCTATGCAATGAACCAAGAAGCCAAACGTGTAGGTATGGTCAATACACACTTTATCAATGCAACGGGTATGCCTGCTGAGGGTCATTACTCAACTGCAAAAGATATGGCGGTACTTGCTAAACATATCATTCATGACAGTTCAAAATATTATCCTATTTATTCTGAAAAAGAATTTACCTTCAACGGGATTAAACAAGGTAACCGTAATGCCTTACTGTATACCGACCCAAGTGTTGATGGCTTAAAAACAGGTCATACCGATGAAGCAGGTTATTGCTTAACCACATCTTCAAAACGCGGCCCAATGCGTTTGATTTCTGTGATTTTTGGTGCACCATCGATGAATGAACGTGCCAGCCAAACACGCTCATTGTTAGCTTGGGGTTATTCAAACTTTGAAACAGTCAGTGTTCAACCTGCAAATCAAGTGCTTGCTAAAGCAAAAGTTTATTTTGGTAAAGAAAATGATGTACAAATTGGTTTAGCTGAAAACTTCAATGTGACCATGCCTAAAGGTCAAGCCAATGCCATCAAAACACAAGTCACTGTTCAGCCCAACTTAAATGCACCATTAAAACAAGGTCAAGTTGTTGGTAAATTAACAGCAACTTTAGATGGTAAAGTGATTGCTGAAAAACCATTAGTGGCGTTAAAAGCTGTAGAAGAAGCAGGCTTCTTCTCTCGCTTGATCGACCATATCAAAATGTTCTTTAGCAACTTGTTCTAAGTTATTCGCTTAAACCTAATATTGAATTTATTAGACTAAAGCACAGGCATCCTGATCACAGATTTGGATGCCTTTTTAATTTATACTCGGTAAAAATACACTGGTTAAATTTTGCTTTTGACATGGAAGCCAACATGAAAAAAAATATTCGCTCGTATTTAGGTCATCACCCTAAAATTGATTCAACCTGTTATATCGATGATCTCTCGGTTGTAATCGGTGAAGTAACTTTGGCGGAGAATGTATCGGTTTGGCCTTTTGCGGTGATTCGTGCGGATGTCAATCACATTAAAATTGGCCGTTATTCTAATGTACAAGACCATTGCATGTTACATGTCAGTCATAAAAATGATGCAAAACCCAATGGCTCACCTTTAGTGATTGGAGAAGATGTGACCATTGGACATCATGTCACCTTACATGGTTGTACCATTGGCAACCGGGTTTTAGTGGGAATTAATACAATTGTTCTAGATGATGTGGTGATTGAAGATGATGTCATGATTGGTGCAGGCTCACTGGTTCCACCGCGTAAGCGCTTAGAAAGTGGTTATCTCTATGTGGGAAGCCCAGTGCAAAAGGTTCGCCCTTTAACTGACAAAGAAAAGGAATTTTTGCCTTATTCAGCAAGACACTATGTCAAAGTAGCAAATCATTATTTAGAAGCGAACGATTAACCATAGGATTAAAGCAAATACCTAGGCATGCTTAAAAGCGTACTTGTTATTTAAATACATGTTGCTCAAGTAAATCTAATTCCACTGAACTACAGTGGAATTAGGCATTACATTTTGGATCAAACCGCTATTCAGAGACCTTGTAGTATTTGGTTAATTCTTCAAATACTGGTGCTTTGACATTGTCTTTTAAAATATAGCGGGTAATCACACCTTGATCTGTATGTATTTCCATAAAGATATTTTGCGAGCCTTTGAAGTCCCCCATTAGGTTGACTGGAATAAGCACACTGTTACGAGAACGATTTGCTTTAAATGCAAAATCAATTTCAGTTGGACCAATCACATTAAATGAGTGACTTTTTGCACCATCACTAAATACAACTTTTTCAATATTATATTTGGTATAGGCGCTATTTAAGCTAAGTTTTACCTTTAAAAAGTCTTTATGTGTCTCATTCCACACCACAGTGACGATTGGACAAAGTTCACTTGGCTGGCAAATTAATAATCCCTGTGTACCTACATTTGAAGTGGCGTCATTAGGATTTGAAGCACACCCAGTGATCAGTAATACACCTAAAGGTATACATAATAATTTCTTTATCATACTTTTTAAATCCTATTGTATGCCCAAGAATTGGAATGGCTAAGCGATCTTAAAACAAGAACTGGCTTTACCTGTATAAAACGTTGCTTGATCAAGCCCCAATTCAAGCTTTTTTGATTTGACTATCTTTTATAGCCAATGTCTTTTAATTCTATCCAAAAAACATTCGACGATACAGTAGATTCAAACAAATAAAGTCTTTTATGTTTGAGTGGTGTACACCCGTAAATAGCGAATGTATTTAATTCTGTGTTGGGTATTAAGCCCAATAATCATACAAACATATCGCATATTACACTTAACACATCTGCACATGAATATTATAGTCGTATATTGAGCTGGATCGATAGAGCCAAATACATCAGTTTATATAGTAATTTTTATGTGAAACATTCTGACCTACAACAAGCTAATATAAAATAATAGATTAATCAGTTAAAGCGCTGAGGTTTCAGCTCCAAATGCAAGATAAGCAAACTTGCCCAGAAGTATTTTGAGCATATTGTCGATACATCTCCGCTTAGGATGATCAAAGAAAATCCGCATGAACATAGCCACCACGTGCTAAATTTTGTAGAATAACGCTTTATCTCCCTTGGTGCTGGTCATGACCGCTTGGACACCTCACGTTACTGTTGCAACAGTTGTAGAAAAAGATGGAAAATTTCTTTTTGTCGAAGAATATACCGAAGGTGTAAGCCATACTGTGTTCAATCAACCCGCTGGCCATGTTGAATGTGGTGAAACTATTATTCAAGCTGCATTACGTGAAACCATGGAAGAGACAGGATATGCAGTAGAAATCAATTCATTACTGGGGATCTATACCTATACCCCACCCATGTTTCCAGACCGCACTTATTTTAGATTTTGCTTTTTAGCACATGTGACTGAATACTTTCCAGACGCACAACTGGATACAGATATCATTGGTCCACAATGGATGACACTTGAAGAACTGCTTGAATCTGCTCGCGCCAGAAGTCCTTTGGTCATTAAAGCTGTACAAGATGCACTTTCTGGGCAAAAATACCCACTTTCGCTCATCTATGAGCACCAAAACTCTCCTTTAATTTCAAATTTGGATGCCTAATCCTATGCAACAACGTGTCATCGTCGGTATGTCGGGTGGTGTAGATTCATCTGTTTCTGCTGCACTTTTACTTCAACAAGGATATCAAGTTGAAGGGCTTTTCATGAAAAACTGGGAAGAAGATGATGGCACGGAATATTGTACCGCAATGGATGACCTTGCTGACGCACAAGCGGTGTGTGACAAAATTGGGATCAAACTCCATACTGCAAATTTTGCAATGGAATATTGGGATCGCGTTTTTGAACATTTCTTAGCAGAATATGCCGCTGGTCGTACACCAAACCCAGATATTCTGTGTAATAAAGAAATTAAATTCCGTGCATTCTTAGATCATGCTGTCAATTTAGGCGCTGATTTTATTGCAACTGGACATTATTGTCGTCGTGGCGAAACAACCACCAATTCAAAAGGTGATCAATATGCGCCTTTATTACGTGGTGTAGACAATAACAAAGATCAAACTTATTTTCTTCACGCGGTTCATGGTCGTGAAATCAATAAGACCTTGTTCCCTGTTGGTGAGATTGAAAAACCTCAAGTACGTAAAATTGCGGAAGAACTGGGTTTAGCCACTGCCAAGAAAAAAGATTCCACTGGGATTTGCTTTATTGGTGAACGCCGTTTTAATGACTTCTTAAAACAATATTTACCTGCTCAACCTGGGAAAATTGTCTTAGATACAGGAAAAGAGGTTGGTGATCATCACGGCTTAATGTACTATACGCTCGGTCAGCGTGGTGGTATTGGTTTAGGTGGACTCAAAGGCGCAGAAGAAGGTGCTTGGTTTGTTCTACATAAAGACATTGAAGGTAATCGTCTTGTGGTTGGACAAGGTCATGAACATCCACTGATGCAGAGTACCATTTTATGGTCTGAAACAATTGACTGGGTTGCGGGTGAACAAGCAATTCCAGACACAGGTTTCCGATGCACGGCAAAAACTCGTTACCGTCAGCCTGATCAAGCATGTACAATTTATAAAGATGCAAACACGCCAAATGGTGTTCGTGTCGAATTTGATGAAGCACAGCGTGCCGTAACACCGGGACAAAGTGTTGTTTTCTATGTCGATGAAGTCTGTTTAGGTGGGGGTGTGATTCATCATACCAATGCACCAAAACCAGATTTTATTGAGTAATGATTAAAAATTATTTAAAGGAATTTAGGCATGGTTGAGTTGCCCTTTCAACAGCCTCAAACTTTGAATCAACGCCAAAACCGAGCTTTGGCGTTAGCAGCTGTGTTTCAAGCAACACAGCTGACGCATATGACTGCGATGTCAGGACGTCAAAGTATTGGTGAAAGTGGTAATTTCTATTTTGAACAGCTCATCAAAGCCAGCCTCAATATCCGTGCCACTGCCAATTCATCAGGTCAAACTTTAGACTTCTTCAATCAATTGGCAGACATTTCCTTAGGTTTAAAAACTTTAGAAAGTAGCATTACACAACCTTTCTCAGCATCACCGAAATCTAGAATTCCTAAAATTGCCAATGCAAAACTGCCAATGACTTATGCCATGTCATTATTGGCCTTGGAAAAAAAAGTTTATAGCAATCCAAAGTTTGTTGAAATTATTGAACAATCTCAACAAAAAATATTAAAACAGCTGTCTTTTTTTGATAATAACTATTTACATCCAAGTATCATTGCCAACTTAGCACAAACCTATGTCGACACTGCTGGTCAAATTAACCCTCGAATTCTAGTCCGTGGTAATGCAGAAGCCTTTAAAGACTCTGCACATACCAATCGTATCCGTGCCAGCTTATTCACAGGCTTACAAATGGCTCACCTATGGCGTCAATTAGGTGGAAGCTCATGGAATATGATCTTTAGCAAACGCAAACTTCTTCAAGATATTCAAGATCTTGCTCGATTACAATATCAGGTTGTTTAATTTGATACTGTTCGAGTTACGCCATTCGCTCTAATTCCAAAATTTAAGGAATCTTTATGAACGCTTTAACCGCACTTTCTCCACTAGATGGACGCTATGCAAGCAAATGTGATGCATTACGCCCTTACCTCTCTGAGTTTGGTCTAATCCATGCTCGTGTGACTGTTGAAGTGCGTTGGTTACAAGCGCTTGCAAATCGTCCTGAAATCACAGAAGTTCCAGCTTTTTCTGCTGCAACCAATACCGCTTTAGATGCGATTGTTACTCAATTTTCTGAAGATGATGCTAACCGCATTAAAGAGATTGAACGTACTACTAACCATGATGTAAAAGCGGTTGAATATTTCTTAAAAGAAAAAATTGCACATATTGATGAGCTTAAAAATGCAGGCGAATTTATTCACTTTGCTTGTACTTCAGAAGACATCAACAACCTTTCTCACGCTTTGATGTTGAAAAATGGTCGTGAAGTGTTAGTTGTTGCTATGCAACAAATTGTTGATTCTATTGTGGCTTTAGCTGAAACACATGCAGAACAACCAATGCTATCACGCACCCATGGTCAAACTGCGAGCCCAACTACTTTGGGTAAAGAAATGGCCAACGTTGCATATCGTTTAGCGCGTCAAATCAAACAGTTTAAACAAGTTGAATTATTAGGCAAAATTAATGGTGCGGTAGGTAACTACAACGCGCACTACTCTGCTTATCCTGAAATCAATTGGCCTGCTCACTCGCAAGCATTTGTTGAATCACTCGGTTTAACCTTCAACCCTTATACAACTCAAATCGAACCACACGATTACATCGCGGAATTGTTCGATGCTTTACGTCGTTTTAACACAATTTTAATCGACTTTAACCGTGACGTTTGGGGCTATATCTCTTTAGGCTTCTTTAAACAACGTTTAAAAGAAGGTGAAGTCGGTTCTTCTACAATGCCTCACAAAGTCAATCCAATTGATTTTGAAAACTCTGAAGGTAACTTGGGCATTGCCAATGCAGTATTAGCGCACTTAGGCGAAAAATTACCAATTTCTCGTTGGCAGCGTGACCTTACAGACTCGACTGTATTACGTAACATGGGTGTTGGCTTGGCACAAAGTTTAATTGCTTTTGAAGCATGTTCAAAAGGTATTGGTAAACTTGAGCTTAATGCAGCACGTATTCTTGAAGACCTTGATCATGCTCAAGAAGTATTGGCTGAACCAATCCAAACTGTAATGCGTCGTTATGCAGTTGAAAAACCATATGAAAAATTAAAAGCATTGACTCGTGGTCAAGCGATGACACGTGACATGATGGTTGATTTTGTCAATGGCACTGAACTTGAAGCTGTACCTGCTGCTGATCGTGCACGCTTAGCTGAAATGACCCCTGCAACTTACACAGGTAATGCTGCGGATCAAGCCAAACAAATTAAAGATTTGATTGCTAAAATCTAAGCTTTTAATCTTCTAAAAGACCTAAAAAATGCGAAGCCGATGCTTCGCATTTTTTTGCATTTTGATTACAATGCGCAGTAATAATTTTTAGAAAATACCATAATGATTTATCATGCCTTAACAAAAAAACATTGGCTTGTTCTTGCTATGCTTGCAATCGCAATCATTCTTGCCAGTATCAATCCTTTAGAATACCCATCCTACATGCTGCATCAGATTGGCACCTTGCTCATGCTGATTGTTCTATTTTTCTGTTTAAAGAAAATAGGGCTGACATTTTCATCATTTTTATTGTACATCCTCTTCTTGGTGATTCATGTGATTGCTGCACATTATCTTTATTCTTATGTGCCTTATAATGATTGGTCAATCAAATACTTACACTTTGATCTCAATCAAGCAATGGGGTGGACACGTAACATGTTTGACCGCTTTGTACACTTATTCTATGGCTTATTTCTTTACCCATTTTTCTACCGAATTTTCCAAGTGTGGTTACCAAGCTTAAAGCCTAAAACCTTATTTTTATTGGTCATTCAATTTGTTATGGCAACCAGTTTATTTTATGAATGGATTGAATGGTGGATTGCCATTGGCCTATCCCCAGAAGAAGCTGAAAACTACAATGGGCAACAAGGTGATATATGGGATGCGCATAAGGATATGTTCTTAGCCACCATTGGTGCAATCATAACAGGATTAGTCGCTTTAAAAGCTACGGCAAAAGAGAATCATCCTCAAGAATAAGGCCTCCCTCCCTTCCAATATACTCACTTAGCGATCAAGTTCTTGGTGAGTATAAAATCAACTGAGTTTTACTTTTGCAATCTCTGTTTATTCTCTAAGATATCGGGCAAACTGCGCTCGATCCAACCAATCAAATAGTTTAATTTTTCAGCCGCTTGTGCACCTAAAATCGTCAATTGATACTCTACTTTGGGTGGTACTTCAGGGTAAACCGTTCTCAATATAAAGCCATCTTGTTCAAGCACTTTTAATGTCTGTGCAAGCATTTTTTCGCTGATTCCCTCAATTCGATTACGCAGTTCGCTAAAACGTTGTACGCCATCATTTAAACAACGTAAAACCAATACAGACCATTTGCTAGTTAAATGCTCCAATATTTCTCTAGATGGGCACTGACTGGATAAAACTTGACCAATTAAATCACTTGAAGCATAGATGCTCATAAATTCTCTCTACACAGTAATTAGCTTACTTTTAGGTACGTACTTACATATAGTAAGTTTAATGATTATGATCATAACATCAAGTTTAAAAAACATCCAATTTAAATCATATTTAAAGGTGAAATTATGAAAATCGCAATTACAGGTGCAACGGGCCAACTTGGACAACTGGTGATCCAAGCCTTACTTCAACATACTGCCGCTGAAAATATTGTAGCGCTGGTTCGAAATATAGATAAAGCACAGTCGCTTAAACAACAAGGGATTGAACTTCGCCTATTTAACTATGATCAACCTGAAACATTGATACCTGCATTAAACCACATAGATAAATTACTTTTAATTTCAGCCAATGAAATTGGTCGTCGAACGCCTCAGCATAAAGCAGTTATAGAGGCAGCTGTCGCAGCCAAAGTTGAATACATTGCCTATACCAGCTTACTCAATGCAACAGATAACCCACTCGGTTTAGCACAAGAACATCGTGAAACAGAAGCTCTCATTCTGCAAAGCGGTTTGAAATATACTTTTTTACGCAACAATTGGTATAACGAAAATTATCTTGGCAACGTTAAGCATACTGCGGAAACAGGAACACTTTACGGCAGCGCTCAAAATGGAAAAATCAGTTCAGCTTCTCGTTTAGATTATGCTGAAGCTGCAGCCAAAGTCCTTGCTTCCTCAGGACATGAAAATAAAACCTATGAGCTTGCAGGTTCAAATCATTTTACCCTTGCAGATTTAGCCTCTTATATCGCTTTGGCATCAGGTAAAACTGTAGAGTATCAAGATATCAGCCCAGAAGATTATACTCAGGCACTGCTTACGGCAGGGTTACCCCAAGCACTGGTAGCGGTTATTGTTGACGCAGATGTACAGACTGTAAATGGTGCAATGTATAGTGAAAGTAAAGACTTGGAACATTTGATTGGTCGTAAAACAACGCATATTCAGGATCAGGTTAAAGCCTTATTTTAGGTATTTTAAAGATGAGCATGGGCTTAAATACAAAATTTAAGCCCATGCTCTACTGAGTAATTAAGGATGAATATTTTTGATAGGAAAATCGATATTCATCTCCAGATCTGCGAGGGACTGTCTTTCTGTGTTGTACATGGTTGCACGGAACACCGCAATTTTTTTCATCGTCATTGGATCATTAATATTCAGTATTGGCTTAAGTTTATGCTTAACATATAAATGAATCACTTCATCAAATTCTAAATAAACCGGCCCATCAAACATAATCTTGATCGGGACTTGATATCGTCGTTTTAACTTAAATGGCACCGAAAGTTTAATCGGAATATCCACTTTTAAAGGAAATTGAGGCAACAGTTTATTTTGATAAACCAAATCCGTGGTTGTTTCTAATGGCATTAGCGTTTCAATCTGAATATCAGTCTCATAATCAAGCTCAACCTCAATCGGCGTTGTCACAACAAAACTTAAATTAGCCAAATATTTGCCTTTCAAAGGCAAATCCAACTCACGGTCAATCGTCAACTCAGTATCTAAAGCGCCTTGTGCATGTGTTTGTAAATAATTCCCCACATGGATTTTTGTCGGTAAAGATTCCGACAATTGAATTTGTGCGCTTTGTGCAGAAACCTGCATTGAGGCATGAATATTCAAATATAACCAAACGCACAGTGCAATGAGCAACACGACGCTGATAAAAGTGAACAACAAATTTCGTATAGATTTAAAGATCCACATTTCCATACCACCCTATTTTAAAGCTTCGGACTGTGGTTGTTGTGGTTCTACTGGCGGATGATCGCGACGTGATAGCCTTAAACTATTGAGCGGAATTTTAAGCTGCCCTTTTTCAATTTTTACCGGTAATGTATTTTGAACATCTACTGTTGCTTGAAGTGCTGATTTAATTGGAACGTTGAGGTGGCCTTGAATTGGAATATTGGTTTTTAATGTCGCATCAAGTGGCACATGTAAATTTTCTTTAAGTAAGACCTTTACAGGGGCATCAAACTTTAAATGAATATTTTGGTTGAGTGGCACTTGTAAATTAATCGGCACATCCATATGAATCGGGATGTTCCCTTTTAATGGTAAAGTAATATCTTTACCTAAAACAGTGACTTTAACCTTGGTATCAATCGGCATATCCTGATTGATTTTGATCACTTCATTCACAGGAATTGTGGTTTGAATTGGGACTTCATTATCAAAATACACATGTGGGGTTAAGGTTTGTGTAATCGGTAAGTTTAGCTTTTCATGAATAGGAATTTCAGCTTTCACTTTTCCTTTGACATCCACATCTAATGCGTCATGAATTTGTACTTTAGCTTGTAAAGGCTCTTTTAAATCGATACGTACAGCTTGATTTTCAAGTGGAATATAAATATTAAAATGTTTAAATACCCAGATTGCAATCAACACACCACACACTGTAGCAATAAGAATAAAGGCAACTCCTGCCATAACTTGCTTCAACTGCAAAATCCTGTCCTTAATTTTTATCCTTAATTATTTTTTATTTTAAATACTTATGTGAATTAATATGCGTTTTTATGTATAAAAGTCGAAGAATTTTGTTTAATTAATAAACAATTGATATTTAATCTACGGATTATTTGAAAAATCAGCTAACCAATAGCACTGCACAATTGCTGTATTATTTTTATACTCAACACTCACATCACCTTTTTCATGATTTTGATTGAATTTTAGAGTTTTAAATCGCTGCTTTGCTGTTGTAGTACTCAGATCAAAATATAAATATTCATTGTATTGTTGCGCTGGACGACCAAAACTAAATTCTATTTTGCGAATAGGAATGCCAGCATAAGTGACATTTTTTAATTTATAAGTGGTTGAGTCATAAACCTGTTTATCCACATATTTTACATCAATCGTATAGTGTTCAAGTGGTGCAATCAGTTCAGTATCTTCATTATGAAAATCATATTGCTGCCGAATTGCACAGTTTTGTTCAAAACGGTCTTTTAATAAAGGACGTAATTCTAAGGATTTGGCATGTGTAGCAAAACAAGTAAATAACATCATGATGGATAAGATTTTTGTTCTCATTTTATTTTCTCTAATTTCTTAATCAAATGTTTTTAGTCGAATTGCTGAGACAAATAGTAATTTTCATTTGAATTTAACCATATATCATCAATTTTGAATATAAAAAAAGGAGCTTCATTTGAAGCTCCTTTTCGACGACTATGACAAATTATGCATTTGTTTCAGCCGGTACTTTCGGATAGCTTACGCCACATACTTGTTCAGCAATACGCAATACTTGGCAGCTATAACCAACTTCGTTATCGTACCAAACGTAAGCTGTTAAACGGTTACCAGAAGTAATTGTTGCTTGTGCATCAAATACACCCGCTGTACGCGAACCAATAAAGTCAGACGATACAACTTCTGTAGAGTTGGTATAGCCAATTTGACCTTGAAGGTTAGAGTTGATCGAGATTTGACGAATATATTCGTTCACTTCTTCACGATCTACTTCTTTCTCAAGTGTTAAGTTAAGAATAGCAAGTGAAACGTTCGGTGTTGGAACACGTACTGAATTACCTGTTAATTTACCTTGTAACTGAGGTAATGCTTTCGCAACAGCTTTTGCAGCACCTGTTTCTGTAATAACCATATTCAGTGTTGCAGCACGGCCACGGCGATCTGCTTTGTGATAGTTATCAATCAAGTTCTGGTCATTAGTAAATGAGTGAACAGTTTCCACATGACCGTTGATCACTTTGTATTTGTCTTCTAACACTTTTAAAACTGGTGTGATCGCGTTAGTGGTACAGCTTGCAGCAGAAATGATTTTGTCTGAATCAATGATGTCCGCTTGGTTAACACCAAACACGACATTCTTCATGTCACCTTTACCAGGCGCTGTAAGCACAACACGACTTACGCCAGGGCATTTAAGATGTTGAGATAAACCATCGATATCACGCCATTTACCTGTGTTATCAATCACTAGTGCATTGTCGATACCATAAGCTGTGTAATCAACTTCAGCAGGGCTAGACGCATAGATCACTTTGATAAAGTTACCATTTGCAATGATTGCTTCATTTTGCTCATCAACAGAAATTGTTCCTGCAAATGGACCATGAATTGAGTCACGACGTAACAATGAAGCACGTTTTTCTAAATCGCCATCAGATGATTTACGCACAACGATCGCTTTAAGGCTTAAACCACGGCCAAGACCTGATTGGCTAATGATTAAACGCGCTAAAATGCGGCCAATACGACCAAAACCATAAAGAACAACATCTTTAGGCTCAACTTGCGCAGGACGACCATCTAAAGATTGAACAGCTTGAGCAACAAATGCATCAATATCGCCACCCTTTTCTTTATATTCAACTGCAAGTTTACCTAAATCAACTTCAGCAGAACCGATATTATCTAATTTCGCTAAAGCTTCTAAAATAGGGAATGTATGTACAACAGAAAGCTCAACATCCATCATACGTGTACGACGGTGCGCTTTAAGGATTTGAATTACTGAACGGTTCACTAAAGAACGACCGTACACAGAAGTCACAATGTTTTTTTCACGGTATAATTGACCGATTAATGCAATCATACGTTCCGCGATTTCTTCACGGTTTTTCCAGCGACCTTGGTGCTCTGCATGTAGGGCGATGATAGTGTCTTTGCTCACAGATACGTCCTCTATTTATGTATATCTAGACATGGATTTTTAAACCCCATAATTGTAATGTAATTCTCATTTAGTTGAAATCAAATCGTGATACATTTTTATAATATTTTGTCATACTGGCTATTTTATTTTAAATTATGTCTTGATCTCTAAACAATATTTCAGCCATTTTAGTTTTTTGCATCTATGTAGAATTTTAGTATTGATATTGACTTTACCAGCGGAACTGGAAAAATAAAGTAGATTAGAACAAAATTAAACCAGACAAAAACAAAAATAAAGCTGATATTGTATCGTTAAAAACCCCATTATCGCGCTCAGTCTGAGCTTTCTACTCAGCCCCTTACACACGCTTTAGTCGTCATTAATCGACGCATTAAACTCCTCCAAATCAAAATCAGCTAAATTTTCAGGCAGCTTCATTAAATAAGGAAAGCGAATAATGCCATTGTCCCCTGAAGGAAATGCATAATGGCGCTCCAATTCACTCATTGAAGTCAGGCTTTCAAACTCAATAAATACACTATACTTTGCTAAACCTTTAGGAACAGTTAATACCTCTAAATAGGTTTGTTTTTTTATCAACATTGCGGCATGGTTTGCTTGAACAATATCCTTTTCAACCTTCCCACCTTTGATCATTTTTTTTAACAGTGAGCCTTCTACTTCATGTTGTTCATTCTTTAATTGCTTAACATAGCTGTCTAAAGCCCTATAATCTTTCACTTGCTCAGCGATAATTTCTTGAAGTTTTCTAATCGGTTGTTGTGAACGCTCATGCATCACTTGCCATTCTCGATGACTCATGGGAATAAAAATTTCATCTTTACGCTTTTCCAATAGTTTTAGATAAGCCAGCAAACGATATTCAAACAGTTGAACATGAGAATTAAAAAATAATGCGGGTTGTTCTTTAAAGTCACGATAATGCGATAAAATTTCAGAAAATATTCGATGCACACTCATAAACAAATATTCAAATTCTTCAATATGTGATAAATCGCTTTTAACCGCATTTCTTAACGGCATCAATATATTGGCCGTGAGCAACTGTTCAATGGTTTTGATATGATTTTGTGCAACCGTATCACTATTTTTCCCCACCATTCCGAGTGGTTCCATTAAAAATGGCAAGAGTTTGTTTTCTGTGAAATCTTCAAATTCTTGCACAATTTCAATCACATCCCTATGAACTTGATGCTGAATTGTGACCATTTTCTGAATCAAAAGGTCAGTGCTATCTCGATATTCACTTTCACTCATTTGATCTGTATCAAGTACCAAACCCGTTACATAGACCTGATTTTTATATTCAATATTTTCTTCAAACAAAAAGCGTCGAATCGAATAAGGATTCTGTTCAAAATTTTCAATCGGTGCAATTAAATAGATAAATTCAGAGGTTTTAACAATATCAAACTTACGAATCCGTTGTTCTCTTAAAATAAAATACTTAAAAAAAGGACGTTTCATTAATTCAGATGATTTGGTCAATAATGGCTTAAACCAATAGCCCAATAATTGTTGCTTAATAAACACTTCAATAATAAAACATTTAATTTGATCAGAAGTTAAGTTACGAATACCTTCTGGCGCTTCAATATTTAATGTGCGGATCAATTTCGCCACATCTTGTAAAAAAACACGACGAATCAGTAATTTTTCTCGTTGTAAATTTAGATGATCATCCACCGAAATCAAATCTATTTGATACAACGCATTTTCTAAATAGTCTGCGATCTGAATACTATCTGTAATATTTTTTAACCAATTGATTGAGTTGCTCAATTTGGTTGCAATGGAACGCATTCGCTCATTTTCAAAGCTATATTTTAAATTTTCTAATGAATTTGTAATTTTAAATTCAAAGCTGTTATTACCTTTGTTCCATCGAATTTCTTTCGGTCTTAAAATTTGACGCTCAATTTCTTCGCGTACTTCGATGTTGGCTTCATCAAAAACATCACACAAAACCTGTTCCCAGTTTAAATCGGTACTAGGCTCTAATTGCAATAAGGTTGCCCGTGTTTGATAGGGAATTATTGTTGTGTTCATAATATATTCAGCGTTTTTCTACTTAAAAACCAAATTAAAACATAGATTAATGAGATAAATTTAACACTTTTAAAAATTATAGCCCAACAATTATCAATTTATTTTCTTTTGATTAACCGATTCTTTCGTCTAATTTCTCGATATTCAAGGCTAAATTTTTCCGCTTATTGTTTTGTTGATAGAGATGCCAAATCCCTTCCAATACCAAAACCCCCACAGCACACCAAATTGGAATATAGGTAAACCATTCATCTGCTGAAATAGATTCACCCAACGCCAAGGATGCTAAGGCCAACAAAACAGGTTCTAAATAACTTAACAATCCAAATAAGACCATTGGCAAATGACGACTCGCTAAAATATAGCTCCCTAAACCAATCGCACTCAGTATTCCAAGCCCTGCAACCACAACGATTAAAACGGGTGCATCAACAAATTGGCTATATGCGTCTAATCCGGTTTGCGTGAAATAAATTGCGATGGGAATACAAATTAAAATATCCCACCAAAAACCACCTAAATTATCAGTTTTAATGGTTTTTCGAACCAGAAAATAAAGCGAATAGCCCAATGCAACACTGAGAGTTTCCCATGCAATACTGCCCAAACGCCATAATTCGTGCCCTACCCCAAGAACCGCAAAAGCAACGGCAACCATTTGGAATTTTGATAATTTCTCTTTATAAAAAATGCTACCTGCAAGGACGAGAACCAAAGGTAAAAGAAAATATCCAAGCGATACTTGTAAACCCCGCCCATTCATCGGCCCCCAAAGAAAAAGCCAGAGTTGGAAACAGGTCAAGATAGAAGTAATGATCAATAATAGTAATAAAGCAGGTTGTTTGACCATTCGATGATAAATGGTTTTAACATGAACAAAATCACCGCTCAATAACATAAATAAGGTTAGGAATGGTAAAGTGGCAATAATCCGCCAACCAAAGGTTTGTTGACTATCTAGATCGCCCAGCAATTTGGTATAAAAGTATAAAACCCCAAATGTTACAGATGCCAATACAGACAATACGACGCCCTTAAACATCTGTCGCCTCACGGTGATTTTCAAATAAATTCTTAGGCATTATAAACATCTTCACCCAAAATTAATTTGAATATTCAATTATTTTTCCAAACTCAAGATTTGCAAATATTGAAATATTCAAAATATATCGGCTTAAATTTTTGATTATTCTTGCGCATTCTGCTTGGTTCGAATCAAATCTTTTAAGTTAAAACCGACAGTCTGCGCATAACGAAGAAATTCAGTTACTTTTGCTTCATCTGGATGAGGATCCCTAGACAGTAACCACAAATATTTTCGCTTCGGTTCTCCCACCAATGCCATTTGATAACTTGAATCAATTTTTAATACCCAATAATCACCACGGCCCACGGGCATCCAACGAATCGCTTCTGGAATAAAACTCACTTTAAATTTTGAATTAAACGGCTCATTACTGATAAATGCTTCACCCAATGAACGTAATTCTTGTCCATTTTGATCTACACATCGATTATCAACTGCAACATTGCCATATTCATTCACGGTATATCGTGCAGTCACATCTGACTTACAATCTTTTTGAAAATACATTGGTTTACGGGCGATTTCATACCATAGCCCTAAATATTGACCCAATTCCAATTTTGGAATCGCAGCTAAAGTCG
Organism: Acinetobacter sp. GW821-FHT01E09; assembly: GCF_059422385.1. Taxonomy (NCBI): domain Bacteria; kingdom Pseudomonadati; phylum Pseudomonadota; class Gammaproteobacteria; order Moraxellales; family Moraxellaceae; genus Acinetobacter; species Acinetobacter sp. GW821-FHT01E09. The sequence goes on along the minus strand of NZ_JBWKWU010000001.1, from coordinate 1,833,883 downwards.
AATTTTCCGCATAGACTTTTGGATAAAAAAAGCTGGAAAAAACCACCCCGAATACGATTATTAATTTTTTAAAGTCATAAGAATTGGGTAATATTTTGAATAATTGCACCTTATACCCTCAGCATTACTTTTTACTATTTATTATAAAATAATCAGAAATTTAAACTTAGACTGTAGCTTTATGTATCCTTGTTCAAACTAAAGCTACAGCAAGTACCAAAGTGTAATCATCCCACAAAGAGATAATTATTTTAACATTCTGGTTTTTAAACGCACAATTTCGTCACGTAATCGCGCAGCTTGTTCAAATTGCAACTCTTTAGATGCTTTTAGCATTTCTTTTTCAAGCTTACTAATGTGCTTCGTAAAGAGTTTTGGATCAGATAAAATGTGACGTTCATCTGCAGTTAACGCCTGATGCTGGTCACTTATACCTGCTTCAATTTGATCATCACTGATCACTTCACCAGTATCAATTTCTTTAATTGCTTGACGTACAGCACTGCGCGGAATAATGCCATGCTCTTCATTAAATTGAATTTGTTTGGCCCGACGACGATCAGTTTCATCTATGGCTTTTTGCATCGAATCGGTTATACGGTCAGCATATAGAATCGCCTTACCTTTTAAATGACGAGCAGCACGACCGATGGTTTGGATTAACGACCGTTCAGAACGAAGAAAACCTTCTTTATCTGCATCAAGAATGGCAACCAACGATACTTCTGGCATATCCAGACCTTCACGCAACAAGTTAATCCCGACCAGAACATCATGTACCCCTGTCCGCAGTTCGTGAATAATTTTGACACGCTCAACGGTATCAATATCTGAATGTAAATAAGCCACCTTCACCCCATATTCTTTTAAATATGAAGTTAAGTCCTCGGCCATCCGCTTGGTTAAGGTGGTGACTAAAACACGTTCATCGAGTTCTTTACGGATATTAATTTCTGAAAGCACATCATCCACTTGAGTCAATACAGGACGTATTTCAATTTCTGGATCGACTAATCCAGTTGGACGTACCACCTGCTCTGCGACTTGTTCAGATTTTTCCAGTTCGTATTTCGCAGGTGTTGCACTGACATAAATAGTGGTTGGAACAATACGCTCCCATTCCTCAAATTTCATTGGACGGTTATCCAATGCACTAGGTAAACGGAAACCATAATTGACCAAGTTTTCTTTACGTGAACGGTCACCTTTATACATTGCCCCAATTTGTGGAACAGTTACATGCGATTCATCAATAATCAGTAACGCATCATCAGGGATATAGTCAAATAATGTCGGAGGGGCTTCACCCGCTGGGCGACCAGATAAATGCCGTGAGTAGTTTTCAATACCGTTGGTATAACCCAATTGTTGCATCATTTCTAAATCATAACGGGTCCGTTGTTCGATCCGCTGTGCTTCAAGGAGTTTTTCATGTTCTTTAAAGAACACTAAACGATCAGCCAATTCATCGCGAATCGTTCCAATTGCACGCTGTAAATTGTCTTTTGGTGTTACATAATGGCTTTTTGGGTAGATTGTTATACGAGGTGCTTTACGGACCATTTTCCCGGTAATTGGATCAAACCATCGAATTGAATCGACTTCATCATCAAACAACTCAACCCGAACTGCATGTTGATCCGATTCAGCAGGGAAAATATCGATAATTTCACCACGAATACGATAAGTACCGCGTAAAAATTCCAGCTCATTACGGGTATATTGCATTTCAACAAGTCTGCGAATAATGTCATCACGACTAATTCTGTCCCCTTGCACAATATGCAATAACATACTCATATAAGCATTGGGATCACCCAAACCATAGATTGCAGATACTGAAGCGACAATAATGGCATCACGGCGTTCTAATAATGCACGCGTAGCAGAGAGACGCATCTGGTCAATGTGATCATTGATTGCTGAATCTTTTTCAATAAAAGTATCCGAAGATGGTACATAAGCTTCGGGTTGATAATAGTCATAATAACTAACGAAGTATTCAACTGCATTGTTGGGGAAAAATGCTTTAAATTCACCATATAATTGTGCAGCAAGAGTTTTGTTATGTGCCATGACAATGGTTGGACGCTGCGTTTGAGCAATCACATTTGCCATGGTATAGGTTTTCCCTGAACCCGTTACACCGAGTAGAAGTTGATCGTGAAAACCTTTATTTATGCCTTCGACTAATTTTGCTATTGCCTGTGGTTGATCCCCAGCAGGTTGATAATTTGTAACAAGTTCAAAAGGTTGATGTTCACTCACAATAATTCACTCTTTAACCAATCGGGAAGAAGCCACAGTAGTTTAACAGAAACCAATTAAACCCATACATTGACACCTATTCTAGATGGGGCTTTTTACACAATATTCAACAAATACCTTGACCCTTTTTTATTTCAATAGCAACATGGAAACAAGCCAATTAAAAGATTGAAAAACATGACATATCACTATCATGATGAAAGCATAATCAAAACTTTGCCAGAAGATACTGTGTTTGTTTTTGGTAGTAATATGGCGGGTACTCATCAAGGCGGTGCGGCAAAAACAGCACATTTACATTTTGGTGCAACCAAAGGTGTTGGACGTGGCTGGGCAGGACAAAGTTTTGCTATACCGACCATGAATGAACATTTACAACAAATGCCCCTTTCACAAATTCAACACTATATTGATGATTTTAAAATCTATACAAAAAATCACCCGAAGATGAAATATTTCATTACTTCAGTGGGTTGTGGCGTTGCAGGCTATAAAGTCGAAGAAATCGCACCGATGTTTAAAGGGATTTCACGCAATGTAATCTTCCCTGCTTCATTCCGCCCATTTGTAGAAAAAACCTTACCTAAGCTCACGCAAAAATTACTGCATAGTTTTTTAACCGATGACGTCATTTTTAGTTCAGATGTAGAGCAAAAGATTCAAAGCTTAGATTTAACTGAAGCTGAAAAAAGCCTTGCTACGATTATTCTCAATACGCCAATGTATCCAAATGATAGTAATGGTCGAGATCGTATTTTTGAAATACAAGATATCCTGCACAATTTAAATGGAAAAATATTTGAATTTCAGTCTAATTCAGAAGGTTCAATGATTTTTGGAGGTGCTATTTTAGCGCTTTTAGAACTTTATAATTTAAATGAAACAGACTTTATTGCAGTATGGACTGGTCAGCGTACCATTGCTGCACCAAAAGCAGAACATCGGGCTAAAAAGTAAAATGCTTTGATTATTTTTAATTGAACAACTCGGTTTCATGCCTTGCCTACTCAATCTTAGAAAACAACGCAAGGCATTGATAAAATGTCATTAATCCCTAAATAAATAAAAGAGATATTGGAAAATATATGGAGCAAATGGATTTAACGATATTTAATTTGTCTCCAATTGCCATGTGGCTACAAGATTTTAGTGGTATAAAAAAAATATTTGATGAATGGACTGCGCAAGGTATTTCCGATATTAAGCAACATCTATTGGAAGACACCAGCCGTTTAAAACCCTGTTTGGCGGCGATTCGTACCATTCATATCAATAAAAGCACCCTGATTTTATATGAAGCTCATGATTTAGCAGAGATTTTAGAAAAATTTCCAGAAATGCATACCGAAAATACTGAACTCTTACATATCCAATTTTTTTCAGCACTTTGGAATAAAGAACAGGACTGTTCGATTCAAGTGGTCAACCTTAGCTGCAAAGGCAAAAAAATTGATATCCAACTTAGAGCCAATATTTTAACGGATGCCAATCAAAGTTGGGATCGAGTTTTATTAACCACGGAAGATATCTCTCAGTGTCAAAATGCACGCCGGATTGCAGAATCCCTATTTTTGCATTCGCCCACTGCCCTCTGGATCAAAGACTACAGCAAAATAAAATCATTATTTAATCAATTAGTAGCGAATAATGTCACGGACTTAGATCAATATATTCAGCAAAATCCAGATTTTCTATTTCTTTGTTTTGAAAGCATCCGATCAGTGGGTGTAAATCAAGCTTTACTGGACTTATTTAATGCCGACAATGAACAACATTTTTATCAGCATTTAAATCATATTTTTAGAGAGAATTATCAACAAAATTTTCATAAACAATTATTACATTTATGGAATGATCATCATCAACTTAAACGAGAATGTGAATATCAGTCAATCAATGGAGATTTGCTGCATGTACTCGAACAGTTTGTTATTTTTCCAGATTCAAAACATAACTGGGATACTGTACAAATTGCATTTACCGATTTAACGGAACGAAAAAAATTAGAAGATCATCTGCAACATGCCAGTAAACATGATCAATTAACGCAGTTATATAATCGAACATTTTTTATTGCTGAAATTCAACGCTTACAATCTCAAAAATTTAATTCACTTTCATGTATGTATTTAGACATCAATGGTTTAAAAAGAGTGAATGATTTACAGGGACATCATGTCGGCGACTTACTGATTCAACGTTTTGCACATCTGTTAAAAAAATCCACCATCAAAACACCTTATTCTGTTTCACGTATTGGTGGTGATGAATTTGTGATTCTTATGCCTGAATCAAATCATCTACATATAGAAACATTATTGAAGATCATTCAACAAGAATTAGAGATAGATCGACTGAACAATCCTCAACATCCAATTCATGTTGCGATTGGTTATGCGACAACAAGCCATTATAAAAATATTGATGATTTATTAAAAAAAGCAGATCAAATTATGTATCAAGATAAGCAAGCGTATTATTTATTGAATGCCGATTAATAGCATTGCAAGATTAAAAAATTAATTGAAATTAACCAACCACAATGTAAATCCAATGAAAGGATAACCAGCGATCATAAAATACAATAAGTAATAAATAACTTGGATTTTATTATTTTATATCGCTCTTTTTTAGGATATATTTCAAACATTCTAGATCACCGCTCAACACACGAGAATCTTATAATGGAATTTTCTGATTCTTCTATTTTTGATATATCACCTACCCCGATGTGGATAGAGGACTATAGCGAAGTAAGAGAACAATTTAATCAATGGAAAAGCCAAGGAATCACAAATCTTCAAAGCTTTTTAGAAGAAAATCCAGATCAGATTACGGCTTGCGCACATAAAATTAAGATTCTTCATGTCAATAAAAAAACCTTAGATTTATTTGAAGCCAGAAATCAGCAACACCTGTATCAGAATTTAAATATTATTTTTCAGAAAGAAATGCTTCATTCACATATCAAAGAACTGGTTGCGCTTTGGAATGGAGAAGCTGAATTTTCAAATACCACCGTCAATTACACGATCTCAGGCAAAAAATTAGATATCAAATTACGCGGTATCATCATGCCGGGTTCAGAAGTCAGTTTAGACCGAGTATTAATCACCACTGAAGATATTACTGACTATCAAAATGCGCGCCGTTTAGAAGAAAAAAATCGCCAACTGGCAGAATCTCGCTTTATTTACTCGCCTACCTCATTGTGGGTTGAAGATTTTAGTCGTGTAAGACTCCGTATAGATCAACTCCGTGAAATTGGTATCGAAGATTTTCGCACCTTCTTAGATGTGCATACCGACTTTGTAAACCAGTGTATCGAAGACATCATCTTATTGGATGTCAATCAAGCTACCCTTGATTTATTTAAAGCCAAAGACAAAGAAACGCTGTTTAAAAACTTAAATAAAGTATTTGCAAAAGAGATGTATCAGACTTTCCGTGAGCAATTGATTGAACTCTGGAATGGTAAAATTCATCATCAACGCGAAGCTGTAAATTATGCACTGGATGGTTCAGTACGAAATGTATTGCTCCAATTCACTGTTTTCCCGGGTTATGAGCATGACTGGAGTCTGGTGCAAGTTGCATTGACTGATATTACTGCACGAAAAAAAGCAGAAACGTATTTGGAATATCTAGGGAAACATGATGTTCTGACTAAATTATTCAATCGTTCGTTCTATACCGAAGAAATTAATCGTTTAGAGCGTGGTGTACTGCGTCCGACTTCAGCCATTTTTATTGATATGAACGGTTTAAAAGCCATCAATGATCAGTTGGGTCATGATGTCGGTGATGAATTACTGCGACGAATGGGCAATATTCTGACTCGCACCATTGCCAATACAAGTTATACCGCTTCCCGTATTGGTGGAGATGAGTTTGTGATTCTTATGCCTGCGGCAAATGAACAGACCGTCGAATCGATGATTATGACCATTGAAGAATTACTCAATATCGACAATCAATATTATTCGTCACAGCCTATTAGTATTGCCATTGGTTATGCAACAACATCTGCAAATGAAAGTATAGACAATATGTTGAAACGTGCAGATTTATTGATGTATCAAAAGAAAAAAAATTATTATGAATATGTCACGGAAATGTTAAATGGTAGTGCTTAATAATTCATAAGGATAAATGTTATAGCCTTAATAAAAATATTCTTTTTAATTCTTATTATAAAAATAGGTGCATCAAGCACCTATTTTTATATCTCAAACACTTAGCGTTTTCCCATCGAACGGCGTGTACCACGAGGTGGCATCCAAGTACGATCTGCATATTGCTCAGGTTTAGGACGGACGTTGTTGTGGGCAACATCATCATCATTTTCTAAAGATGATGGCATTGGAAATGGTAAATTCACCAATGGCTTCTTTTTGGGAGTATTTTGGGTGCTCATGTGATTCACTCAATTTTAACTGGCTATATTGTACGTAAATTTCAGCTTTGATGCGAGTGCTCTTAAACTTTCGCTTTTATTTGTATTCTCTTGATACATTAATTTCTGCTTTTGATGAATATTTATTGAATTTGCATAGATATTAGACGACCAAACATGAAAAATTAGGCTATGATAATGTGCTTTTTATTTTTTTAATCCCTATAAGAAGGAATAATGCCGTGGACGTACGTCTCTCTGATCGTGTAAATGCCATCAAACCGTCTCCAACGCTTGCTGTTACCAACAAAGCTGCTGAATTAAAAGCTGCGGGTAAAAATGTAATCGGATTGGGCGCTGGCGAACCAGATTTTGACACCCCACAACACATCAAAGATGCTGCTATTACAGCGATTAACAACGGTTTTACCAAATATACCGCTGTTGATGGTACACCAGGCCTTAAAAAAGCAATTATTGCGAAGCTAAAACGTGATAACAATCTTGACTATGCTGCAAATCAGATTTTAGTGTCTTGCGGTGGTAAACAGTCTTTCTTTAACTTAGCACTTGCTTTGTTAAACAAAGGTGATGAAGTCATTATTCCAGCACCATATTGGGTAAGCTATCCAGATATGGTGATCATTGCTGAAGGTGTTCCTGTCATCGTGAAATGTGGTGAAGAACAACGTTTCAAGATTACACCTGCTCAACTAGAAGCTGCGATTACAGACAAAACACGTTTGGTGGTTTTAAATAGCCCTTCAAATCCAACAGGCATGATCTACAGCAAAGCTGAGCTTGAAGCTTTAGCAGAAGTGCTCCGTAAATATCCTCAAGTTTATGTTGCTTCTGATGATATGTATGAGCCGATCCGTTGGGATGATGAGTTCTACAATATTGCGACTGTAGCGCCTGATCTTTATGAGCGTGTTATCGTGCTTAACGGTGTATCTAAAGCATATGCAATGACTGGATGGCGTATCGGCTATGCAGCAGGACCTGCAAAATTGATTGGCGCAATGAAAAAAATCCAATCACAATCAACTTCAAACCCAACTTCGATTTCACAAGTTGCTGCTGAAGCTGCATTGAATGGTCCTCAGGATGTACTTCAACCGATGATTGAAGCATTCAAACGTCGTCATGATTTAGTTGTGAATGGTTTGAATGAAATTCAAGGGATTAGCTGCTTACCTGCTGATGGCGCATTCTATGCTTATGCCAACATTCGTCCTTTGATTCGTGCAAAAGGTTTAAAATCTTGCACAGAATTCTCAGAATGGTTGTTGGAAGAAACTGGTGTTGCTGTTGTTCCTGGTGATGCTTTTGGTTTAGGCGGCTATATGCGTATTTCTTATGCAACTGCTGATGAAGTACTTGTTGATGCACTTGCTCGTATTAAAAAAGCTGCAGATTCTATTGACGGTATTGATGCAGCAATTGCTTCAATCGCAGCTGAAAAAGCAGCACAATAATACTAGTTGGTTTAAATAAAAAATGGGTGTATTGATTACACCCATTTTTTATCTTTGTTGATCTTACTTATCAACAAGCTTCTATATTTTTTGTAAATCAATCTTTGAGGAGCAAGCCCGTGGTATTGTCTCCATCATTTCCAGTACCGTAATGATCTATACGTACAGTATCAACTTGCACAGTAGATGTGTTTGCCGCATAGTACTTTTCATGATCGACTAATAATAACCCTGTGGTATTGTCTCCATCATTGCCTGTGCCATAATGTTCAATTCTCGGCTCCTTATTTTGATCAAGTTTTGAATAAGGCACCAGCTTTATTGGCTCTTTCAATAAAAGACCTGACGTATTATCTCCATCGCTACCTGTACCAAAGTGATCAATGCGTATTTCTTGCGTATTTTGATGTGATGCAAAACTTAAACTTGAAACACTACAAAGACCAATAACAGCTAATCTGATTAAAGTTTTCATGTCATTCTTCCCATTGAGATATCATTTCATTCTAGAGGCCGAAACTATACAATTCACGGTCTTGGGAATTACATTTATGACATTAATCAATCTAAGCAAGTCTTTAATAAAAATCTAAAATCCAGCCTAAATCTTTAAGTTTTATTGCTGTTCCAGATCAGTTTGGCTAAGTACGATTCAGTGTTAAAACACGTTTAAAGCATAAAAACTAAATTTGATCATTTGTATTTATAGATCACTTTGTATCAATGACGCTCTAAATACTTTCGGTGCACATCCATATGTTTGTGTGAAAGCACGAGTGAATGCTGCTTGTGAGCTATATCCTACTAATTCAGCAATTTGAAAGATATTTTTGTCTGTCTCTTTTAGAAACTGACTTGCCAGTCTCATCCGCCAATTTTTTAAATATTGAATTGGAGAAACACCGACTTGTTCAACAAATTTTTTAGCAAAACTTGAACGAGATTGATGGGTGGATTGAGCCAAATTTTCTACATCCCATGCATAAGCAGGACGATCATGCAGCAAAGATAATGCTTTACTAATCGCTGGGTCACGTAAAGCAACAATCCAGCTTTTATGTTCAATGGTTGCCTTTGCTAACCAAGACCGTATTGACCACACCAATAGAAGATCGATAATCCGTGAAAGCATCACTTGGCTACCAAGGCTAGGATGTTCAAGCTCAAGCTTTATCGCAGCAACAGTCATTGGCACCCATTCTGCAATTTTATCCGTATCATTGTGTGATGGGACATGAATATAGCGAGGCAACCCCTCGATTATAGCTGTACCATAAATCCCACTAAGTTTAAAAATACAGCTAATCACAGAGGCTGCTTGGTTTTCAGCATCCAACAATTCAATCGTGTGTTCTCCAGCCGAAGGTAGAACAATAATATCCCCTGCTTTTAAAACCAGATCTAGATTAGCGCATGTAACTTTAAGTCTGCATGTCGCCTGCTGAACGATATGGATATATGCACAATCCTGTTTAAAGCTTAACTGTTGTTGATCTGTAAATCGCGCGAAGTCATAGATCTCACCTGATATTTTTGCAAACTGATAAATATCAAAGAATATATCCGTTAAAGCACTTTTTTCAGCATATTCATCTCTCATTTTTTGTCACAATTCCTAAAAAGTGTTTCTGCAAAAACATTGGTGTTTCTGTTATTGTTAAAGTGAATTTAAACATGAATAATCGCTTATAGAAGCTTTTTTGAGTATAAAAATTACATCCAGTATCTATCCAATCTTTATACAGAAAGTCTTCAATCATTTAGCTCAACAAATACAATAGCATTTAGCTAGGAGACACACATGAGTAATAAACCAACAATTATATTCGTACACGGATTTTGGGGAGGCGCTGCTCATTGGAGTAAAGTGGTAACTGAGCTGTCTCACCGAGGTTATGAATCATTACGTGCAGTAGAACTCCCGCTTAGCTCACTGGCTGAAGATGTTGAACGAACAAGAAAAATGATTGCGCAAGTTAAAGGAGATGTGCTTCTGGTTGGTCACTCATATGGTGGCGCTGTAATTACTGAAGTTGGCAATCAAGCGAATGTCATAGGTCTTGTTTATATTGCTGCTTTTGCGCCTGACTCAAACGAAAGCCCTGGTGGCATTACTCAACAACATTTACCTGAAGCTGCACCAAACTTAGAACCAGACAGTGATGGTTATCTCTGGCTTAAAGCAGATAAATTCCATGAAAGTTTCTGTCAGGATTTAACCAAAGATGAAGGGTTTGCAATGGGTGTCACCCAAAAAGCGCCAGTAGCAAGCACTTTTGGCGATACGATTTCCACGCCAGCATGGAAAACGAAACCATCTTGGTATCAAATCTCGACTCAAGACCGAATGATCCACCCTGAAAATCAAAAAGTCATGTCTGCACGCTTAAATGCAAAAAAAGTGATTTCGCTAGATGCAAGTCATGCTTCTTTGGCATCACATCCAAAAGAAATTTCAGACTTGATTGAGGAAGCTGTCAGCTTTCTTGCTCAATAAATGATGAATGAATAGAGGAAATCAACAGATTTCCTCTATATCTTAGACCCATTTAAAACTAAGATTTATTGAAATTCAATTTGGCTATATAAATGCCTAAATTAGAATTCAGTAATAAAACCTCTACAATATTTTAAAACCGATGCTCCAACTTTAAACTGACATTGTGTTTATCATAAGAATATAGCCACTCTACATTGCTGTTATTTTGATTATATTGATAAGTGAGATTAGGTGTTAAACCATAAAAAGCCCAGCGTGGTGCACTTAGAATCAAAGTATAATTTTGTTCAAAATCATGTCGTCTAGCCTCCAACACTGGAGTAAATTTATCAAATTGACGCCAACGGAAAGAACTAAACAAATTTGCGTTAAAACCTGACTCAAAGTTTTTGGAAAGGCCTAAACGTACACCTTGTTGTTGATAAGCCGTAAAATATTGTTCTTGGGTATTATGGTCGACAAAATCCAGTCCACCAAATAGCGTCCAGTTTTTCGGTAAAATTTTCCAAAAGGTTGAATAGACTGAATATTCCAAGCCACTTTGGTCTTTATATTGGGAATATTTTATGTCTCTCATTTCGACTTCTAACTTGACGGCTTTGTCGTTAGAGATAAAACGCATCCACTCGCCCCTTAACCCATAGGCACTATACAGCGGGTCGTGGGCATAGTATTTATGTTCAAATACGGGTGCAATCAAGACTTGATTACGTTCGTTGTAATAACTATAACCCGCATTAAAGTTAAAAGTTAATTCATTATAATCTGTCTGCTCTGGATAAACTTGACCATAGAATAATCCACGCAATGCAATACCATGTTGTCCAGAAAGCGACCATCGTTTAGTTAAGGTCGCTTCATAGTCCAAACCTTGCGCACTGATCGCGTCAGGTGTGCCACGCTTTACTTGTTCAATAGGAACGACCTTCTTAGTCTCAGGGTCAATGCCATAATACGTAATGATGTCGTATTTATCGGAAGCATTATTAACATTACTGGCATAACGTGAACCAAACGCCAATGAACCATGCCATTCATCTCGTTGTTTAAGCCCTTTGAGATACATCTCTACGGTTTGACCAATACCGTGGGCAGCGGGATCTGTAGACAGAGCAAGTTGAGATTGAATCTGCTGAAATAACTGTTGACCTTGCTGATTTTTTTGTTGTTCGGTATAGACACGAGCCAGCTCAAGTTGGGTCATTAAATTATTGGATTGAATCTCTTGGCTATGTTTAAGTTTACTCTCAGCTAAACTTAAGTTCCCCTGTGTTCGTGCCATAACGCCCTCAGCGAACTCAGTCAAGGCCTGATCATAATTTGGAAATTTTTTATATTTTTCAAGATAGCTTAAAGCCACTTGCCATTGTTTTTGCATCACTGCCAAGTAAAGTGCATATGCAACTTCTGCGGGTTCATCCTTAACCACATATTCTTGACCTTGTATGATCAGATTCGGTAATGCTTGTGTGTTCTTAGGGTCTTCTGATTTGAGTAGTTTCTTATCATTTTGATATTGCTGTTGGCTAATTTCCTGATTTAACCTGATACTGGTATCATCCGCTGCATAAACACATTGTCCACACTGCAATACGGCACCAAGCAATACTATTTTTTTCATCTATAATCTCACCAGATAGAATAAAAAAAGAAAGACTTACCGAAGTAAGCCTTTCTCATTTAAATCATTATTTTTTTCCACCAAAAGCAACGTCATGCACATTATTGTTAAATGTTGCAATTCCAGCTAAGCTGCTTTGGCTATTATAGAATTGACCTGAAACTGTCCCTGCACCAGCTGACGGATTAGTCGTCCAAGATGCATTTGAACCACTAATCGTTGCATCGTTATTAATTGTTGCAGTACCCAAATTAAAGGTACGTGAACTATCGCTCAATGAACCCGTTAACTGTTTGGTTGCAAAGTTAGCGGTAAAAGTACCTGACAATAAATTAGAGCCATTATAATTATTGACACCTTGAACACTATAATTTGCAGTACCTGTAGACGGTACGCTGGTATCCGCATCTTTACCATTGTAATAAACAGTGTGTGTTGCTGGATCAACCGTACCTAAACGCTTACCGCTGGCATCTTTGGCTTCGGCATTCCACTCACCAAACCAAACGTCTTGTGTAGGCACTTGTTTATAGTTGGCATAACCAATCCCAGCATGAGACGCTGGAAGCCCAGGTAAGTACGGGCTTAGACGTACAACGCCATTGCCATCTGCATAGCCGTTAAAACCTGAGAATGCAACAATTGCACCGTTATAAAGAGTGTTAACACCAAAACCAACACCTGAGTTTGGATGAGTCGGTCCAAGTGAACCTGTAGAACCAACTACAATATTACCAATATCACTTGATTCACCTACAACAGCTGCTTGTGCAACACCCACTAAACCAACAGATAGTAAAATAGCCAATGAGATAGATTGAAGTTTCATTTTAAGTTCCTCGATATGAGTTTTAAAGTTTTATCATTAAGAATAAAAATAAAAGTCTTAATGATTATCATTAAAAATAAAACATGTGCTGCACTGATTTTAATTTTTAAATTCAAGTGTAAAATCAAGGAGTACGTGTCTTATTTTCCACACATTTATTGCACACCAAGTGCAATAAATTTGGTTAATTACCTCTAAGTTCCTTAAAACTTATGGGTAATGCTTAGCTTAAATGTTCGACCTGGTGCTGCAATTGCCGAACGAGTTAATGGATCAATATAGAATTCGTCAGTGAGATTAGTCCCCACCAGTTCAAATAAGGTGTCTTGTTTAAGTCGATAATTGATATAAGCATCCACAATGGTCATTGAGTTCCATGCCAAAGGGGTATTGGCGTAATAACTCATCTCTATATCGTTATAGTTTTTAGTTTCAGGATTTTCATACTTATGGTGATAACTCGCACGAGTTCCGACTTCAAGTTTTTGATCAAAGAATCGTCCACCAAGTGTTAAATTAACTGAATATTTTGGGGTTGCCATACTGACTAAATATCCGCCTACAAATCCATCATCAACACAACGATTTAATAAAAACTGGTGGCTCGCCCCTAAAAGCATCGCTGAGTTTTCATCACAAACTTTATTTTTAAAACGATAATTGGCACTTAAGTCAGTAAAGAAACGCCCATTGTCAAAGCGACTTTGCAGTTCTAATCCTTCTGTGGTAAGGCTATCGACATTGCTAAATGCCAAAGTTGGACTACGTTCAATCGCATTCTTGGTTTTGTTATAGTAATAAGCCAACTTAATATCTGCATAACTGCTATTTTTAAATAACTCAGATAGATTATGAACATAGGCCAATTCATAATTTGATGCATGCTCTGGCTGTAACTTATAACCACTTAAGGTTCCAGAAAACCCAATCGTGCTTTCAAACATACTTGGCATTCTATAAGCTTCGCTATAACGTAAATACATTCGACTATTGGGGCTAAAATTAACCGTTGCTGAAGCTGTCGGTGTCCAACCATGATCTTTGCTTTTTTGCACACCTGTTTTGGTTAAATCAATATCTTCATAACTGCTAGGAATGCCACTACCAGAATAATATCCATAATCCCGACCTTGTACTAAGGTCCCATTTAAAAAGGGATTATTGGCAATGGTTAATTTTCCACGGTTATCCATTTTGTAATCAATTTTATTAGATTTCTGATAAATTCGACTTAAAATTCGAGCCTGCTTGCGCTCCTCAGTCCAACCTTCCGCTAAAGCAAGAGCCTCAATACTTTCTCGTGTTTGCTGTTCAAGTTCTGGTGTCATATTTGGGCGTTTAGTAAAATAAGTCATACTTAATGCCGTGGCTTTTTTAATCAGGCTAAACTGGGGATCACCCGCATTGACTCGTTCATTAAGAAAATCATCAAAGGCCCAATAGTTTTGATATCTTGCACCTGCGTTTAAATTCAGCCATGTGACAGGTTGATAGTCAAAGTTAAAATTAAATTCTTTTTCTTCTCGACGACCTGCTCTCGGTAACATCCTATAACCCGAATTTGTTCCGTTAATATTCGGGTCTTTATAAATATCATCCGAACTAAGTTTTTCTTTTTGAAAACTCCCCCCAACAGTTAAACCCAGATTAGACAGCAATTTAAACTTATTACTTAAGGTCATTCCTTGGCGAGTATTGTCTGAGTTTGCGGTAGCACTGTTCACAAAAACACCCAAGTTTGCATTGGTATCATTGGGAAATCCACCTGAACTATAGGTATGACTCTTAGTATCAGTCCGCCAAATATTGCCGTAGAAATCGACTAAATTATTGTTTTGAGGTTGATATTTGTATTCCATATTATAGGCTTTGGAGTCGATATGACTTAAAGGCCATTGTGGTACCCCTGCTTTATTTTTGACGACTTCACCCCAAGCAATTCGTGAAGGTAAAATTTCTCCATTGATGATTGAACTGTCCCGATAACCGAACTCTAAACGCTGTTCATCTGTGGGTTTCCACGCCGCTTTTAACAAATAAGATTCTGTTTCAAGGGATGTATTGGGAACTTCTGTACCTCCCGGGTAAACTTTGGCAAGATATGGAACGTAATTAAATCGTCCTGTGGCAGGTTTATCATAAAAATCACTGCCATTTTTTCCTGCAAAGTGATTGCCTTTATTACGATAAGCATAAGCAGCCAAAACTTCAAAATTATCACTGCGTCCTGCCAAAGCAATACGTGTTGCAACATCATCGCCTGAATAAATATTATTTTCTTTATTCTGCCGTGCTACTTTAAATAAGGATGGATCATAATAAGGCTCGAACACTGGATTGCCTTGCCAGTCCGTTCCTGTAGCTGGATAATTTGGATTATCATAAATGCTTTGACCTGTGAGTAATTGTGGTTCTCTAGGTTTCACTGCATTGCTGCTGGTTTCTACTTTTATCTCCCCACCAAAATTTTTACCTTCCTTTAAAACATCATCTACAGCTAGAGTATGAATAACGACCGCACCACCCACACCTGTATTTACATTGCGTGTGATGGAAGGCCCCTTAATGACTTGTAGCCCACCGATTAAATTAGGGTCAATATAACTCCGATTATTCGCACCGTTATAGCCACGCCATACAGTGAGTGCCTGTTCTGTCCCATCAATAAGGACAGGAACACGGCCCGGTCCTTGAACACCACGTATACTTGGATCTAAAGCACCACTGTTTCGGGCATCACCACTGTATACGCCGACCATTCCCTTGAATAAGTCTGCTGGCTGAGCACCTTTATATCGTTCTATTTGCTCTTTGCTGGCATAAACGCTAGAAATATCTTGATCATAAACATCATTCTGCCCTTTTGTATCGCGACTGACTGTGCCAAAAACAGTCATTGGGCTAAGTTGTACGACATTTTCTTGATCAGCTATCATCGGCTGAGATTGTACTGGAATGGGTCTAATTTCAGCTTTATCCACATGCTTCAATATATAGCCATTTCCGACTTTCACCACAGTAAACTCGGTTGCTGCTAAAATATGTTGAAAGCCATTTTCTAAATTATATTGTCCACTTAAACCTAAGCTACTTTTACCTTTGAGCTGATTTGCATCAATTGCAATCGAGGTCCCCGCTTGCTCGGCAAAGGTATTCAGAACACTGGCAAGTGAACCCGCTGGAATATGATATGACTGCGTTTCTGTACTGAGCGCATAAGTGCTTTGTGTCACGACTGTTATTGCTACACCCACACAAACGAGATGAATCGCCAATGCCAATGATGTCACTTTGAAAGAATATTTTGGATGCTTTTGACCGCAAACAGCTTCACTCATTTTACGCTCCAGTAAATGTAAATAAGAATCATTCAATATATTAAATTAAATGTATTCCTAATATTTGCTTCTACTTACTATGACGTACAAGAATTGAAAAAGTGGAACCATTTATTCAAAATAAATTTAAATGATCTATCTTTTATTTTCACAAAATTATTATTTGTCATATTTATCAATCAATTATTAAAAACGATATGAATTTTATCCTAGAATTTTAGGCTTAATTTAAAGCTAAACAGCATGATTCAAACCAAGTGCTTAAATCATGCTGTTTATTGCAAAGTCACAACTGTGAAATATGGGGTGATTTGATAGACATTTAGCTGAGGGAATACACTGCTTAATAATTGCAATGCACTTTCGGTATGATCTAAAGGTAATACAGCATTGACCTTAATTTTTTCTAACTTTGCAGCGTTAAATATAATTTTTTCTTTGCTGTTTCGATTCAACTCATTTAGCACTTTTGACAAAGACATATTTTCAACAATCAAATGCCGTTGATTCCATTTCTGCTGTTCATTGTATAAATTAAAAGTATGTATAGGTTGTATACCATTTCGATCAAGTATGACTTCTTGCCCTGCTGTCACAATCACAGAAGATGTTTTGGTTTGATCTAACTCTTGTTTCGAGGACTGAACTTTCACTTTGGAATGTAGCATTTTAAGCCCAGTCGCGTCTGGCTGATATTGAACACTAAATGCAGTTCCCAATGCTTCAATTTGACCATATTGGGTTTTGACAATAAAAGGACGGGCTTTGTCTTTGGCCACATCTACAAATATTTCCCCTTGAACCAACTCCACAACACGCTGATTTGCTGAGAAGTCTAGATTAACCGCACTCTGACCACTGAGTTTAAGTTGTGAACCGTCTGCTAAGGTTTGGGTTTTCCATTCTCCTGCATGATTTTTAATATCGGCGGTTAGATATGACACTGGATGATAAATAAAATAACTATAAATATCCCCTACGCAACACAATATCACCGTTAAAATTCCACCATAGCGCATATTTTTTTGCTTACGGGCACTATGTAAACCAGTTTTTAATACAGATTGGGTCATTTTCTGTTGTTGTGGATTCTGTACCAGTTTTTGAATCGAAGTAATATATTGCTCGATATCTTGAGCAATTTTTTGGCGTTGTGGACTCTTGCTTTTCCAAGCATCAAAATCTGTTTGCGCTGTCCTTTTGAGTAAATCATCATCGGTACTCAGCAGCACAATCCATTCCGCTGCTTCTTCGATTAATTTTTGCTTACTCTTCTCTTCTTCAATCATTTACTCAAACAAATCCTTCTCTTGTTTCAGTGCGTAGCATTGCACGAGGCACGTTGCTAGATATTTTTGAATCATCTTGGTTGAAACACCAATGATTTCTGCAATTTCTTTATGGGTTAAACCTTCAAAATAATGGAGCACAAAAGCTTGTTGTGCTTTTTCAGAGACGCGTATCAAAGCCTGACAAATCTGGTCAATCGCTTGAACAATTTGAAGCTGATCTTCTGGTGAAGGAATTGTATCCAGAATATATTCCATCTGACTTAATTCATTCAGATAAGCTTGCTCTATGCGCTTACGGCGCACCTGATCAATCATTAAATTTCTGGCAATAGTCACCAGATATGCACGAGGTTCTTTTACTCCAAAAAGTTCATCACGCGTTTGCAGAATTTTAATAAACGTATCTTGTACCAAATCTGCGGCTTGCTCACTATTGCCTACTTTTTTTCTAAGCCATTGATGCAACCAAGATTGGTGATTACGGTACAATTGATCTACAAATGCAGGATTTTTGTTCACAATAGGATCAACTCTTTGATGGTCTATTAAATGATAATAATTATCATTTAAATGTCAAGATACCCTGAGAGAAAATCCCCGTATATATGATTATTTTTTAGTTTATGTACATCCTTATGTTCTATTTGATCATTTAATATACTTAAAAAATAAAGTTAAATTATCAATAGTTAATGCCCATTGAACCTCAATATCTTGGTTATCATTCAGTTTAAATTCCGATTTATTATTTATGGATATTTTTATCATAAAATAATCTACCCTTTGGCATGTTATTTTAATGACTACAATAAGGACAAGAGGGTTTTTCTATAACAAGATGATATGAACTTGCACCATGTTCTAAAATAAGTCCTCGAATTTGCTGCTCTAAAGCCTCATCATTAATTTGTTGCAACTGACTACACTTTTTACAATATATTCTCATATTGGTTTGACTTCCCTTGAATGAATATAATGCTTGTTCACTGCCCAGCTTAAATTTAACCAACAATCCTGCTTTAACAAGCTGTTTCAGGGTTTGATAGACACCAGCAAAAGATAATTTTTTCACTTTTAAATCTGGACTATACAAAATTTCGGCTGCTGTCAGCTCTCGTTGTGCATTTCTTAAAATATTCAGTACAGTTAATCGTGTTGTGGTTACTTTTAAGTTTGCTTGCAACAGCAAGCGTTTAAGTTCTTCAGTATTTTTATAATATTCAAAGATTTCCATCCTGAGATTATCCTCATTTATGCTTTTAACCACATCCACAATTGCACACAAACCATCATCAAAACAATGGTCCCTACTGCCCATGGATGAGGCACAGTCCAAATTAAAATTCCAGCAGCCACACTCATACTGGCCAAAGAAAATAGTTTTACTTTTACGGGCAAAGTTCGTTTGAGTTGCCATTGCTGTAAAATTGGAGCAATGACTTTATTATTGACAATCCACTGATGCATTCGCTGCGAACCCTTTGCAGCAAATAACGTCGCAAGAAAATAAAAATCAAACGTAGGCAAACCAGGGACCACCAAACCGATCGTCCCTAAGACCAGACATAACCCTGCCAGTGCAATACAGATCCAGCGAACCAACCATGACTTTGCAAGTCTCGGCTCCGACATAGAAATGCTGGTATTTAGATTGGTCTCTGACCCCGTTTGCTTCATTGCTTGATTTCCTTTATCCATCATCAATTATTTATTTCAGTGTTTTTAATTGTGCTAAAAGTTCACCAAAACGATGAAAGCCTTGCATAGCTCCCTCAATAATCGATTGCTGTTCCTCTAAACTAAAATTTGCATCATCTAGGCTTTGCTTGAAACGCTTCCACACTAATCCACGACCCTCTGGATATGCCGCTAAGTTACGTGCAGCAAAATCAGCATTAAAGCCAAATCTAGCCTGAGCCTCTTTGAGTAAAAATGCTGCGCCTAAAGTTGAACCTTCTGAAACATAAATCCAGCCCAAAGATTGTGGAAAACTAATTTCATCGGTTACAATACCCTGCTGCTGAGGCGTTAAACCTAAATCAGCTAAATCCTGTAAAGCTGCATCGGAACGCCCACGCACATCTAAATCGGGAATCAATTGTTCAACCTGTGAATCTTGATAAAGATGTTCAACATCTTTCTGAAAATAATATTGCGACAGGGTGAATTGCGCATAATTTTCTTTACTCTCAAACGCGCCTGATTGCTGCATCAAGATTTCCATACGTTCATGCTCTGCCAGTGTTTCTTGTTTCAAGCGTTGCATTAAACTGCTACTGATCACTTTTTCTGTTGATGCGTTCATAAAAACTCCTAAATAAACCCTTTCATTGTTTAATGATCCAATCAGCGATTACGACCAAGCTTAAGCTGAATGGGAAAATCCACCACGATTGCCAATGCTTCACCATTGACAATATGTGGTTTAAATTTTGCTTTTTGTGCAGCTTGTATAGCTCTTTCATCCAAACTACTCATGCCTGAGCTTTGCTTTACTCTGACATCTATCGGCTGCCCTTGAGGATTGATTTTGATTGTGAGAACCAACAAGCGCTGCTGGTTTTGCAATTCGCGATCATCGTAATTAAGCTTGCCAAAGCTGAGTACATCGACCCGACTCACGGGAAGCGGTTGCTGTGGTTGAGAAGTAGAGGCAGGGTTTTGTTCTTTTTTATTGTCTTTGCCTGCTTCACCACCTGCACGTTTGGCTATCTCATTTGACTGACCTGAAGCAGTCTGTTCAGTATTCGCAGATGATTTTGTTTCCGTGAATGTTTGTGTTGACTGACGATTTGATTCAGATTTACTTTCCGTCTGTTGATCGGTTGGTTTTTTTTCTTGTGTTTTCGTTGTCTGTTGTGTTGTTTGATCCATCTTCAACTTTTTTGACTCAGTACTGTGTATCACTTTGACCTGTTGTTGATGTTGTACCGCTGTTGCTACTGTAGATTGAGGTTGTGCTTTTAATTGCGTTGCAGCTTGCTCTGATGCCGTCTGCAGCTTTGTACTGCTTTGTTGTACAACATCGGTTTTGTTCAAGCTGATAAAACGAATTTGAATCGCATTTTCAGGTGAATGTGATTCAATACGAACATCTGTTTTTAAATAAGACAAAGACCATAATAACAATATATGACTGATCACTACCCCACAAAGCGTAGAGTATTTTTGCTTATCATTTGAAGCGAGAATTACAGCAGACATAGGCTTAGATACAGCGCAAATAAATGTAGCGCATTTGCTGAGTGCTGAATAAAACCCTGTGCTTTTCTTGTCTGCTCAATCTATTGTATTGCGTTGTACTGTTCATGAATCCTTCCTGCTTCGTCTATCAGATCAGTTGCTGTGAATTAAAAAACACTGCCTTTATCTATATAGACGAATGAGAAGGCAAAAATGCCTAATGAGAAATGTAATTAAATGTAAATAAGAATGGTTTAGAGAGTATGAATTGACGATAAAACAGTGGGCCACTGAACGTATTTATTTAAATGTAAAAAATAAACTTATATAAATAATGCAGTTAAAACAACTGAACTGTATATCTAAAGAAAACTATACGAGATAAAAATAATAGGAAGAAAAATTAGGCATTCAAATAAATGCATATAATAAATGCGATGGAGGACTTAGAAATATTGTAGAGGACAAATGCTTATCCTCTACAAAACACAAGACTTAAAATTAAAAGCTTAACGCAGAGCGCTTAAGGCAGTTTACGTACAGGTAAAGCTTTGCCACGTAATTTCTCAACAGCACTGAGGATAAACACAAAAAATACTGGCACAAAAAAGATTGCAAGTATCGTCGCACTGACCATACCACCAAAAACCCCTGTACCAATCGCATGTTGAGTTTCAGAACTTGCACCTGTAGCAATCACCAATGGAATCACACCAGCGGTAAAAGCCAAGGATGTCATCAAGATCGGTCTTAAACGAAGTTTGGCAGCCGCAACAGTGGCTTCAATCAGAGTCATTCCTTCTTCTTTTAGCATTTTGGCAAATTCAACAATCAAAATGGCATTTTTTGCAGATAATCCAATGATGGTAATTAAACCCACTTTAAAGAAAATATCATTGGGAATCCCTCGGATCCATACCGCAACCACTGCACCAATCATACCTAAAGGTACAACCAACATCACCGACAATGGAATCGACCAGCTTTCATAGAGTGCGGCAAGGACGAGGAAAACCACCAACATTGACAATGCCAATAAAAAATTGGTTTGTGCTTCTGACTGTTTTTCCTCCAAGGATTGCCCTGTCCACTCATAACCAATTCCTTTTGGTAATTGCTCAATCAATCGCTCCATTTCCTTCATCACTACTCCTGAAGAAACCCCTTCTGCGCCTGCCCCTGCAATACTCAATGATGGTCGTCCATTATAGCGATTGTATTGCTGCGGAGACTGTGTCCACACAGGTGTTACAATCTCAGACAGTTTAACCAGTGCTCCAGTCTTATTAACCACATTCAAATTTAGAATATCAGTAACTTTCATCCGTGAATCGGCATCGACTTGAACAATCACTTGCTGCATTCGTCCCTGATTTGGAAAATCATTGACATACATTGAGCCCATTGAAGATGAAATGGTGTCTGTCACATCAGCAAAATTCACTCCTAAAGCTTCTGCCTTATTCCGATCAATTTTTAAATCGACATTACTACCTGGCGGTAAACCCTCTGGATAAACATAAGCCAGTTTTTTACTGGTTGCTGCAAGACCAATCAACTGTGCTTGTGCCTCATTCAAAGCTTGCATTCCAAGATTACCGCGATCTTGTAAACGTAAAGTAAAGCCCGAAGTTGTTCCCATTTCTTCAATTGCAGGAGGTAAAACAGACATAATCGTACCTTCTGCACTTTCTGCCATCGCCGCATTTACAGCGTTAACCTCATCTGCAGCGGAGGTATTTCTGTCTTTGAAATCTTTTAAATTTGTAAAGGCAATGGCTGTGTTATTACCAGAACCACTAAAGCCAAACCCAAGTACAGAGACATTTTCTTTAATACTTTCTCTGCTTTTTAAATGTTCCTCAAATGATTTTACAATGGTCAATGTCCGCTCTTGACTGGCATCTGCAGGCAATTGAAATGAGGTGATAAATGAGCCTTGGTCTTCTTCAGGTAAAAAAGCGGTTGGGATCGCTTTAAACGCAAATAATAAGAAACCTGTCAGGACAACAAATACAATCATCACAGTAAAAATGTGTTTCAACAATTTCACTAAAATTGCTTCATACTTTTTATTGACGCGATCAAAAAAGCGATCAAACCACGCAAAGAAGCCTTTTTTCTGATGATCGGCTTCAATCGGTTTTAACAAGGTTGCACAAAGTGCAGGGGTTAAGGTCAGTGCTAAAAATGCTGAGAATGCAATAGATACCGCCATGGTCACGGTAAATTGTCTATAAATAATCCCGACCGAACCACTGGCAAAGGCCATTGGTAAAAATACCGCCACCAGTACCAAGGTTATCCCGATGATTGGACTGGTAATTTCTTGCATTGCTTTAGAAGTCGCATCAACTGGTGATAAGCCTTCCGTTGCCATGATGCGTTCCACATTTTCAATCACCACAATCGCATCATCGACAATAATACCGATGGCTAAAACCATACCAAACATGGTTAAAACATTGACCGAAAAACCACTGATCAACATCACTGCAAATGTGCCTAGAAGTGCAATCGGTGCAACAATTGAAGGGATCAAAGTGTAGCGAATGTTATGTAAAAATAAATACATGACAAGGAAAACCAACACCATTGCTTCCAGCAATGTCATGATTACTTTTTCAATCGAAATCTTAACAAACGGTGCAGTATCATAAGGAATCGAATATTGCATTCCCTTTGGTAAAACTTTACTGAGCTCCTCAACTTTTGCTTTGACCGCTTCAGAGGTCTTGACTGCATTCCCGCCTGGGCTCATTTGAATCGCCAAAGCGGTTGCTGGCTTTCCATTTTCTAAAATAGAAAAACTATAGGTTTGCGCCCCAAGCTCCACTCGTGCAACATCTTTCAGTGTGACTTGTGCGCCACTCTGGTTGGCACGCAAAGTAATATTTTGAAATTCTTCAACTGTACTTAACTGCCCTTCAGCCGTTAATGGCAGTGTAATCATCTGTCCTTGGACCGCCGGCAAACTCCCGACACTTCCCGGAGATATAGGCGTATTTTGTGCTTGAATGGCATTTGTGACATCTTTAATCGACAACTGATAAGACACCAGTTTGTTTGGATCTATCCAAATACGCATGGCCTTTTCAGATCCAAAGGATTGGATACGTCCTACCCCTTCAACCCGTTTTAATTCTTCAACCACATTTCGAACCAAATAATCACTTAAATCAATTTCTTTAAATTGATCATTTGGTGAGTTGATTCCGACCATCATCAGAAATCCAGAAGATGCCGCTTCAACAATCAGGCCTTGCTGTCTAACCGATTGTGGCAATCTCGGTTCGATAGACTTTAGTTTATTTTGCACATCTACCTGAGCCAACTCTGGATCAGTCCCCGGTTTAAATGTGGCGGTGATACTCGCTTGACCACTGGCATCTGAGGTGGCGCTGTAATAAAGTAAATTCTTTACTCCCGATAACTCTCTCTCAATCAAGGTGACAACACTATCATTCAAGGTTTCTGGTGTTGCTCCCGGATAGGTTGCATAGATACTAATCGAAGGTGGTGCAACTGAAGGAAAACGAGAAATCGGCAACTTTGGAATACTTAAGACACCAAACAGAATAATAAAGAGTGCAATTACCCAAGCAAAAATTGGCCGTTTAATAAAGAACTGCGATATCATAATTTTTCTCCTGTATTCGGAGAAGACTGACCTGCCGTGCTTTGATCACTGCCCTTATTTTGTGCTTGCGTGCCCCCAACATCGGTTATGTATTGCGACTTCCACTGGGTTATTTTTAAAGGCTGTTCTGGCTGTTGAATTCGATCATGCCCCTCAACGATGACTTTTTCCCCTGCTTTAATTCCACTATTCACCACATAGAAACCTTTATATAACTGTCCTAAACTCACTGGACGTGTTTCAGCAGTCTGATTTGCTTTTACAATCAGCAGTTGTGCTTGACCTGAAATATCTCTTTGCACAGCTTGTTCTGGGACAAGCAAGGCATTGGGTTGTGATGCTCTGTTTAAACCAACTCTGACATACATCCCTGGCAATAATTTCCGTTGAGGGTTATTTACTTCAACACGGATGGTCACGTCACCGGTATTAGGATCTACGCTGGTATCTGAGAATAAAATCTTTCCAGTCACTGGATATAATTTACCCTGACTATTGGATATGCTGACCTCAGCACCGCCACGTTGTAATAACGAACCATCATTCAAACGATCTTGCAATTGCTCATATTCAGAGATTGATTGTTTAACATCAACATAGACTTTATCTAACTGATGTACCAAAGCCATTGGATTGGTATCACTAGTGCTGACCAATGCACCTTCGGTTACCAGCAACTTACCAATTTGACCTGAAATCGGGGCGCGTACAGTCGCATAGCGTAAGTTTAAATTTTGTCGTGCCAATGCTGCCTTGGTTTGAGCAACTTCAGCCAAAGCCTGTTGATAAGCGGCTTCCGTATTATTAAATTCCTGTTTACTAATGGCATTGGAAGGAAGCAGTTGTCGATATCGCTCCTGTTGGGTTTTTAGACGCACCACTTCTGCCTGTGCTTTTGCCAATAAAGCCTGATTACTATTGACATCTGCTTGAAGAATTTCCGAATTGATCTTAAATAAGGGTTGTCCAGCCTTAACTTCACTGCCTTGGGTAAACAACACCTTTTCAATAATTCCGCCAACTTGTGGGCGAATTTCTGAAATTCGATAGGCTTGTACACGTGCAGGTAAGTTTTCAATCAAATGAATATCTTGCTGTTGAACGGTATAAATACTGACTTTGGCTGGTGCAGCCTGCTGTGCTTGTTCTGCTTCAGCATTTCCTGAGCGATTACATCCAGTTAACGCACTCCCACTTAAAACAACCAATAAAATAATAAAAAAATAAGGCTTAGGCATCATCTGCACCCAGAGTTCTAGATATGACGATTATTGGCAATATTTGTGTACTTAGCGTCACTAAAGTGTGGAGATTGTGTGGATATAACCACTAAAAATAAATTATGATGGGGCTGTATCCATTTTAAAGTATCCAGTAATGGGCAATATTTCTTTTGCGTCTGATCCAGCCAGTAAACAAATTTTAGTCGTTGAAGATGATTATGATATCGGCGATATTGTGGAGCATTATCTGAAAAAAAATGGCTTCAATGTGCTCAGAGCGCTTAATGGACAGCAAGCCATTGAAATACATGCGCAACAACAGATTGATCTGGTGATTCTTGACGTGAAATTGCCGATCTTAAATGGTTGGGAAGTTTTAAATCATATTCGTCAATCCAAACAAACCCCTGTGATTATGCTGACCGCATTAGATCAAGAAGTGGATAAAGTCACAGCACTTAGAATCGGTGCTGATGACTTTGTGGTAAAACCATTCAATCCAAATGAAATTATTGCCAGAGTTGAGGCCGTATTGAGAAGAAGTGCGATGTCATCTCAGGCGAAAGCCCAAATCATTAGCTTTAAATCAATTGAAATTAATACAGAAACACTTTGTGTATACATTATCAAAGAACATTCGAAAGCACTGTTAAACCTTACCTTAACGGAATTTAAGATCCTTGCGTTGATGTCGCAAGCACCCTACAAGGTTTTTACCCGATCAGAATTAATGAACCATTGCTTGCCCGATGGTGATGCCTTAGAGCGTACTGTAGACAGCCATATCAGTAAATTACGTAAAAAACTGGAAGATCATCATCAAACCGACTTACTGATCAATGTCCGTGGTGTTGGCTATCGTTTAAGGCAAAATGATGAAAAATAATATCGGAATTAGCCGCCAGCTGATTATCACCATGGCCAAAGTGAGTTTATTAACCACTTGCTTTTCCTTGATTTTTGGCTATTTAACTTATTTTGTCGCCATCGAGTTTAAATTGGTCTCACTTGAACAATTAAATTCCGAAGACTGGTCATTTAATTTTGTTGATCTCACTTGGATTTTATTGGTGACTTTATTCGGTTCACTAACCTCTGTTTATTTAGGATTAAAATTAGCGCAACGCTTTATCGCCCCGCTAAATTCTTTAGCCATTGCAGCAAGAGAAATTAGTTTGGGCAATCTTTCCGTAAGAGCACAATTGGACAATCCCTCTTCTGTCGCTGAAATCACAAAGATGATCAATGACTTTAATCGTATGGCAGAAAAACTGGAAATCTCAGTCAACAATGCATCTATTTGGAATGCCGCAATTGCACATGAATTAAGAACACCTGTGACTATCTTACAAGGTCGCTTACAAGGCGTGCTTGACGATATATTCACCCCTGATAAAGCCCTATTAAAAAATTTGCTCAATCAAGTTGAGCAATTGTCATTTTTAATCGAAGATCTAAGAACCCTAAGTCTGGCGGATAATCAACAACTTCGACTTAACCTAGAGTCAGTTTGTCTATCTGACGTCATTACACAATCTGTAAACTTACTTCAAGACCGTTTTGATCAAGCAAAATTAGTCATCGAAACCAATTTATCAGATCAAGCCTGCTTTTTTGACCGACAACGGCTTGAACAGATTTTAATTGCGTTATTTGAAAATGAAATTCGTTATGCACAGGCAGGGATTTTACGGATTAGCACCCAAAAAAAATCAGAAGGTTTGGTTTTAACCATTGAAGATCAAGGACCCGGTATTGCAGATCAGCATATCCCCTTTATATTTGATGCGTTTTATCGACTTGAAGAATCCAGAGGCAAGAAGAATGGTGGCAGCGGTTTAGGTCTATCTGTTGTCAATGCAATTATGATCGCGCATGAAGGTCGGATTGAATATTCCAAGTCACAAGCTTTAGGGGGAAGTTGTTTTAGTATTTTATTTAAGCCTGATAATTAGACTTCTTTCATAAGTCCTTTTTTAAAACATAAATCAACATAAAAGCGCCTTCATTCTAGCCTTCTTCCAGTGGGAGAAGGAACTTTCAATATCAATAGGGTTCACTCCACATAATTATTTTTTGATTTATGAAAGATCTTTATTTAAATATTTAAAATAGGAGTTCAACATCCAAGTATAAAATCGACTCATTTAAACAAACATTCAACTCATCTGTTTTAAATTGACAACTATCAACAACTATAGACAGATAACATAGCGGCCTGAAGCTGATCAAAGCGCTATCCAAGCACATTTCTATGGCTATTGGTCTATGGTTATTGAGGCAAATTTGATTTTAACCTAGCGTAATTTTCTTTAAACGGTAATCCAATGTTGCCCGACTAATTCCAAGCATACGTGCAGCTTCTGAGACATTCTGTTGGCTTTTGTCCATAGCGCTACGAATAATATTTTGTTCAAGTTGATCTAAAGAGAAATTCTCACTAAATAAATCCTCTACATTGATCAGCGATTGTGCAGTTTCACCCACTGCTTCTAAATCCTTATGTTGAGGAAACAAACTGTCCAATTTAATTTCCTGTTGATGATCGGTCAGTAAGGTGGCTCTTTCCAACAAGTTTTCCAACTCACGAATATTGCCAGGCCAATCATATTTCATCATAAAGTTTTTCGCTTTATCACTGAGCCCTTTTAGGGTCTTGTTATACATATTTTCAAAGCGTACCAAAAAGTGATTAATCAGCAAGGGAATATCTTCTCTTCGCTCACGTAAAGGCGGAATAATCACAGGAAAAATATTTAAGCGATAATATAAATCTGCACGGAATTTTCCATCTTTAACGGCCTGCTCTAAATCCTCATTGGTCGCAGCAACAAGTCTGACATCGACTTGGCGGGTGCGACTATCTCCTACCCGTTCAAATTCACCTTCTTGCAGCATACGTAATAACGCAGCTTGTGCACGCGGTGAAAGCTCAACCACTTCATCTAGAAAAATAGTTCCGCCATGGGCACGTTCAAATTTTCCCATTCGAGATTGAACCGCACCAGTAAATGCGCCTTTTTCCACCCCAAACAGTTCTGACTCAATCAGATCAGGAGGAATACAGGCACAATTCACAGCCACAAATGGTTGCGCTTGGCGCTGACTGCCATTATGAATACCCCGTGCAAATGCTTCTTTGCCAACGCCTGTTTCACCCTGTAATAAAACTGCGACTTTACTCCCTGCTGCTTTTTTAAGTAGATCACAGACTTTGCGGTAGGCGACCGACTCGCCAACCGCATTAAACATGGTGTAATCACTTTCAGCATCGGTATAGATATTTTTCTTTAATTGATTGAGTTCCGCCTGTAAGGCAATGATTTCATCTGAGACGGCATCGGGTGACATAAAGCGAATCAACTCATCGGCATTTTCCCATTCACTCAACGGCTTTCCAATGATTCGACAATGCTCATCACCCTGAGCAACGCAATGTGTCTCTTGATAGATAATGGTCTGCCCCATGACAAAGCTGCTATAGCCACAGGCATAGCCCAATAACATCCAACAAGCGGGTTGGTCCGAAGCACCAAATTCACTTAAATGCACCTCTGCCTCAAATGAATTAAGCCAGTTAAAATCTGCATAAAACTGTTTTAAATCATGACTTAAATGCAGCTCATTGACGTCAACCTGTACCATGCCACGGATGCCATGCATTTGCGGTCCAGCCATAAAAGCTTCTGCTTCATTTAAATTTGGTCGTAGTTTTGAGGTCACTTCTGCATCGCGCATGCCAGCTTGGTAACCACAACGAATAAAAAAGCGTTTAGTGCGTTCAAGCCCTAGCATTTGATAGAGATCTTTTCTTAAAAAGCCCAGAATACTGGTATGCATCAACAGCATTCGATTTTCATCAAACCAGATTTGTCCGTGTTGAGCATCAAAAACGATTTTATCGAGTAAATCTTGAATATCTTTGTTCTGTTCCAGTATTTTTTTATATACCTTCACATCTTTGGCTGGGGGCATGATATATCCATCCTTGGCTATATGTCGTTGTGAATGCAATCTTGATATTACCTAATTCTGACCCAAAAGCTTCACTACCTTTTCTTATATTTTCATACCTTTAAGGTATATTGTTTTTATTTTAATCAATATCAAGTCGTTATTGGTTTTTATAAACATTAACTCGACCTTTCCCATCAAAATCACTGTTTCATCTTTTGATGAAATCAGCATCTCTTTAGGTTCATTATTTGATGAAAATAATGCTGTCGTTCTTCATACCTTAATGACCAATAAATAGTAAACAATTGAATTTTAATTAAATTTTAAAGTTGGCACGACTTTTGGAATATCTAGAGCAAACCTAGCACATGAGCATGAAGCTCTACATCGAAATTGTTTTGATGTTGATAAAAGGATAAGCACATGATTGACGCTAAACAACCTACCGCATTGGTCAAATATATCCGTATTACTGGTGAACGGAATGCCAAATTTGTCGAGTTCGATTTTGCCATTCAAGACCCTACGCTATTTGTTGAACTGATTCTCCCCCAACAGGCTTTCCAGCATTTTTGTGAAATTAATCATGTCATTGAAATGACCGCAGAACAACAAGCTTGGAACGATGCGCAGGAAGATAAATGGCGTTATGGCATTGAACCGACTGTTTTAAATCATGCTCGCCAACATTCTGATCAAGACGATCAGGCTTAATTCTACAAGGAGAAAGTAATGACTTTAGAAATTAAAACATCCAATTTGCAACCGATTCGTCAGACTTATGCGTATATCGAACGCCGTTTTGGAGCCAAGCCCGCAACACGCTATCAAGAAGTCAGCTTTGATATTCAAGCTTCGACAAATTTTCACTATCGCCCCTTATGGAAGCCAGATAAAACCTTAAATGATAAAACCCATACGGCTTTGCAAATGCAAGATTGGTATGCATTTAAAGACCCTCGCCAATTTTATTACGGTGCTTATGTGCAACATCGTGCACGTCTGCAAGATACCGCTGAAAGTCATTATGCTTTTTTTGAAAAACGTCAGTTGGTCAATAATCTCAGTGATGAAGTGAAACAAAAAATCATCCAGTGTTTATTACCTTTTCGCTATGTCGAACAAACGGCCAACTTACATATGATGTCAGGCAGTGCCTATGGTTATGGCACTGTCATCACCCAAGCATGTATTTTTGCAGCAATGGATCGTCTCGGTATGGCGCAATACATTTCACGTATTGGCTTAATCCTCGATGGCAATACAGGTGAATCATTACAACAGGCCAAACACGCTTGGCTAAATGATGAAACTTGGCAACCCTTACGTAAACTTTGTGAACAAAGCCTAACCGAACAAGACTGGTTCAAACTTTACATTCTGCAAAATCTGTTGATTGACAGCATGTTACAAGAGCTGGTTTTTGGACAGCTGGATGAATGGCTGGTTGAAAATGGCGGGCGTGATATTGCCATTCTTACTGAATTTATGAAGGACTGTTTAACTGATTTAGCGAAGTGGTCAGACAGTGTTTTAAAAACTGCTATTTCAGAATCTGAAGACAATAAAACCCTGATTCAATCATGGATCACGGAATTACTACCACAAGTTAAGCAAGCATTTAGTGCTTGGGCACAAACTGCACTGACGGATTCTGGGATTGATTCAGGTCTAAATAAGATCTCTGAACGTAGCAAAAAAGCCGGCAACATTTTACTCGATTTAGCAGCATAAGGATTTGCCATCATGACCTCTAAAGTTTATTTAGCATTGCAAGACAATGACACCTCACGCTACATCATTGAAGCGATTGAACAGGACAATCCTGAAGCAACAATTCAATATCTTCCCGCGATGATTCGGGTCGAAAGCACTGGCGAGCTGGTGGTACGTGCAGAAACAGTATCAGAAAAACTTGGGCAAAACTGGGATATCCAAGAACTACAACTCAACATGATTACCTTGGGTGGCAATGTTGATGAAGATGATGACAGTTTTACCTTGAAGTGGAACTAAGCCGTACTTCCCCTAGATTTAAAGCATAAATAGCAGGCAGCTGCAGGTAAGTTAAAGGATGATCAAAATGAATAGCCAAGCCAAAGTAAACAATAAAAAGCTCAATGCCAAAGAACGTTATCGGATACTCACCCGTGATCTAGATTGGGACTTTTCCTATGCAGATCGTAAAGATGCCTTTCCGTATGAAGAGTTTGAAGGCATCAAAATTACCGACTGGTCGAAATGGGAAGATCCTTTCCGTTTAACCATGGATAACTATTGGAAATACCAAGCAGAAAAAGAAAAGAAGCTATATGCCATTTTTGATGCTTTTGCACAAAACAATGGGCAAATGAATGTTTCAAATGAACGTTATGTCAATGCGATTAAATTGTTTTTAACCGCAGTAACCCCGCTTGAGTATCAAGCTTACCAAGGCTATGCCCATGTTGGGCGTCAGTTCAGTGGCATTGGTGCACGTATCGCCTCGCAAATGCAATCCATTGATGAATTACGTCATGTACAAACCCAGATTCATGCGATGAGCCATTACAACAAGTTCTTTGATGGCTTCCAAGACTGGGCACATATGCATGACCGTGTCTGGTACTTGTCTGTACCTAAATCATTCTTTGAAGATGCACGTTCAGCGGGGCCTTTTGAGTTTTTATTAGCAATCAGCTTTGCCTTTGAATATGTCTTAACTAACTTATTGTTCGTTCCTTTCATGTCGGGAGCAGCTTACAACGGTGATATGGCGACCGTAACATTTGGCTTTAGTGCACAATCAGACGAAGCACGCCACATGACGCTAGGACTGGAAATCGTAAAATTCTTACTGGAACAGCACGAAGATAATGTGCCAATCGTACAAGAATGGATTGATAAATGGTTCTGGCGAGGAACTCGCCTGCTGTCCATCGTCGGCATGATGATGGATTACATGTTGCCCAATAAAGTCATGTCATGGAAAGAAGCTTGGGAAACTTATTTTGAAGAAGCAGGTGGCGCTTTGTTTAAAGACTTAAGTCGCTACGGGATCCGTATGCCGAAATATAGTGAAGTGATTAGCAAAGAGAAAGAACATGTTTCGCATCAAGCATGGTGGATTTTCTATAACTTCGGTCATGCAGCAGGCTTCCATACGTGGATTCCAACAGATGAGGAAATGGATTGGCTCTCAGAAAAATATCCTGACACGTTTGATAAATACTATCGCCCACGTTGGGAACTTGCTCGAAAAATGGAAGCTGAAGGTAAACGCTTCTATAGCGCGGGTTTACCTCAATTGTGCCAAGTGTGCCAAATTCCCATGACCTTTACTGAAATGGATGGTGACCCAACGCTATTTAGCTATCGCGATTCAATTTACAAAGATGAGCGTTACCACACTTGCTCTGATGGTTGTCATGACATTTTTGAACGCGAACCTGAGAAATACATCCAAGCGTGGTTGCCTGTACATCAAATTTTGCAGGGTAACTGTGGTGGTCCAGATTTAGAAAGTATTTTAAGGGATTACTACAACTTTAATGTCGGTGCAGACAATCTCGATATTGAAGGTTCACCTGACCAACAGCGCTGGAAAAAGTGGAAAGGCAACGCAGCTTAAACCCTCATCCAAAAATTAAAAAATAAGCAATGGATGTTGTCTAATTCGACAGCATCCGCTCAAGGATTTATTCAAAAGTTTAAGGAAATACACCATGACTGTACAAGCGATTGTTGAAAAATATCAATTTGAACCACTAGATCTACAACAAAATTACGGCGAAAACATGTTGTTGTTTATTGGTTGGGATCATCACACCCTATTTTGTTCGGCACATGCTTTTGTGGTTTCACCAAAACAAAGCTTACAAGCCTTGATCGATGGACAAATTCAGGCGGGTTTTGAGCAACATCCCGATTTTAAACATATTGATTGGTCTAAAGTTGAATTCCGTTTAAACCGCAATCTTTTACAGGCTGATTTTTCTAAGTCCCTAGAAGATTTGGGTTTTGATCATAAATCTCTCCTGCGCTTTGTAACGCCTGATCTAACGGGTTACCAAGGCACACATGTTTAAGGAGAACACAGATGAGCTATCAAGTCACGATTGAACCAGCAGGAACCATCATTCAAGTTGAAGAAGATCAAACCATTTTAGATGCAGCATTGCGTCAAGGTGTTTGGTTGCCCTTTGCTTGCGGACATGGCACTTGTGGTACATGTAAAGTTCAAGTCACAGACGGTTTTTATGATGTTGGTGAAGCCTCACCTTTTGCGCTTATGGACATTGAACGTGAAGAAAATAAAGTGTTGGCTTGTTGTTGCAAGCCCGAATCTGACATGGTCATCGAAGCTGATGTGGATGAAGACGAGGATTTCTTAGGCTATTTAGTCCAAGACTACCAAGCCAAAGTCATTGAAATAACGGATTTATCGCCGACGATTAAAGGTGTTCGACTTCAACTTGATCGACCAATGCAATTTCAAGCAGGCCAATACATCAATATCCAACTCCCCAATATTGAAGGAACCCGGGCATTTTCAATCGCCAATACACCGAGCGAAGCAAATCTGATCGAATTACATATTCGTAAAGTGCAAGGGGGTGCTGCAACACGCTATGTGCATGATGAACTGAGTGTTGGTGAAGAAATGGCGCTTTCAGGACCTTATGGACAATTTTTTGTGCGTAAGTCTGATCAGCAAAATGTCATTTTCATTGCAGGTGGTTCAGGTCTTTCAAGCCCTCAATCGATGATTCTGGATCTTTTAGAACAAGGTGACACCCGTATCATTTATTTGTTCCAAGGTGCACGGGATGTTGCTGAATTATATAACCGTGAAAAATTCGAACAGCTTGTCAAAGAATATCCAAATTTCAGATACATCCCTGCTTTAAATGCGCCTAAGCCAGAAGACCAATGGACAGGGTTTACAGGCTATGTACATGAAGCGGTTGCCAATTATTTTGAAAATAAATGCAGTGGGCACAAAGCATATTTATGTGGCCCGCCACCGATGATTGATGCCGCCATCTCCACCTTGATGCAAAGCCGTTTATTTGAAAAAGACATCCATACCGAACGCTTTTTAAGTGCTGCAGATGGTGCAAATGGGCAATCACGTTCGGCACTTTTTAGACACATCTAAAGTTGAGTGGTTGAACCCTTAAATTATCCAATATACCAACACCAGCGTGAGTGATCTGCACCGATTCCAGATCGCTCTCAAGATACTCATGCCAAATACTCATATCAATCAAAGGAAGATGATGATGAATAGACAACAAATCGATAGCCTCGTTCAGCAAATGAATGTCGCGACAGCAACAGGTGAAGTCAATCTGCGTGTTCAGCAAATCGTTGTTCGTTTACTTGGTGATTTATTCCAAGCCATTGAAGACTTAGATATGTCTCAAACCGAGCTTTGGAAAGGCTTAGAATATTTGACAGATGCAGGTCAAGCCAATGAACTGGGACTTTTGGCAGCAGGTCTCGGGCTAGAACATTATTTAGATTTACGTGCAGATGAAGCAGATGCTAAAGCCGGTATTACAGGTGGAACACCACGAACAATTGAAGGACCGCTTTATGTTGCAGGTGCGCCTGAGTCCGTTGGCTTTGCTCGTATGGATGATGGCTCTGAATCTGGGTATGTCGATGCCTTAATCATTGAAGGCATTGTCACAGACACTGCTGGACAGATTATTCCCAATGCAAAAGTAGAAATCTGGCATGCCAACAGTTTAGGCAACTATTCATTCTTTGATAAATCTCAATCTGCATTTAATTTACGCCGCAGTATTTTCACCGATACACAAGGTCAATATATCGCTCAAACCACCATGCCTGTCGGTTATGGCTGTCCACCTGAAGGTACAACACAAGCTTTACTCAATTTGTTGGGGCGACATGGTAACCGCCCTTCGCATGTTCACTACTTTGTCTCTGCGCCAGGTTATCGCAAACTGACCACCCAATTTAATATTGAAGGTGACAAATACCTTTGGGATGACTTTGCCTTTGCTACTCGTGATGGACTGATCGCTACTGCGCTAGATGTAACGGATCTCGCGAAAATTAAACAATACAATTTAGATAAAGCCTTTAAACATATCGAGTTTAATTTCCAATTGGTCAAGGACGCTGATCAACTCCCCTCTACAAAGGTTGATCGTCGTCGGGTAGCCGCTTAGTCAACAATGTAGTGATGCTTAACCCGTTTAGCTACAGCTACCTGCAATAAAAATATCATTGAAAAGGAATTTCTATGAAACAATTGATGTTCAAACTTTCAATTCCACTAATGCTCGGTTTAACCAGTAGCATTGCCTGTGCCACAGAAAATGGGGCTGACTCATTTGCCCTCGGTGCAGAAGGTATGATGGCGGGCGCACTACCACCCGCTGGCGTGTATCTATTAAGCTATTATCAAAATTACCATGCTGGAAGTTTTGATAATGGCCCAGCGAATTTTCATTTAGATGTAAATGCCTTTATCCCCCGTTTGGTTTGGATGACAGAACAAAACTATCTCGGTGGTCAACTGGGTTTCTATGCCATACAGCCTATGGTAGATCTCAGATTATCTGCAGCGGGGATGTCAGATCATAACAGTGGCTTAGGTGATTTAATGTTGGGGTCAATGTTAGGTTGGCATCAAGGAGATCACCACTGGATTGCTGCGATAGAAACAGTACTCGCCACAGGTCAATATGATAAGGCCACAGCACAACAGCCTTTGGTCGCCAATATTGGCAAAAACTACAATACTGTTCGACCGATTTTTGCTTACAGCTATGCCCCAAAAAATGGTTTAGATATTTCAACTAAAATTTCTTATAGCTTTAATACTGAAAATGATGATACCCAATACAAATCTGGGGAATATTTTGCTGGTGATTATAGTCTTGGATATAAACTTACTGATCAGGTTAAAGTGGCTGTTGAAGGCTATGCTTTTAAGCAAACCAAGTCCGATAAGCAACAGGGTGAAAATATTGCGATGCGTGGACAAGTTTTGGCAATTGGTCCTGCAATACAATATCAAGATAAAAACTGGTCAATTGAAGCAAAGTATTTAAAAGAAACTCATGTTGAAAATCGTCCTGAAGGCCATACCAGTGTATTAAAATTTGTTTGGGCTTTTTAGTGGCTATGCTTTGCATTCAACAGTATTTGGTTTTTTGTGCTGATGCTCAAATGTAGTTGTTAAATCATACTCTTAACCAGTCATTAACGCCGAATGAGACTCATTCGGCGTTAATTTAGAAACCGTCAATTCGGATTAAAGTAAAGCTGCAATATATCAACATAAATCACTTCGGTTTACGCCAAGGATTATTTATAAATCTAATACCAATTTTTTGCCTTTGGCACGAGATACACAAATCATCATCGATTGTTGTGATGCCTTTTCATCATCACTCAAATACTGATCAAAGTGCTCTGCCTCACCGTCTAGAATTGCAGTTTCACAAGTACCACACACCCCTTCACGACACAAACACTCAACATCAATATTCAGTGCTTCAATCGCCTGTAAAATAGTCTGGTTGCCTTGAACTTCAACTTGCTGATTGGATTTCGCTAAAACCACAGTAAACGCTTCACCATCTTCAGGTACGGTTGAAGCAAATTGTTCCCAATGAATATATTCATCTCGATAACGATGAAAATTACACCGATCAATCACCGCATCAATCATTGGCTTTGGCCCACAGACATAAACGTGTGTGCCCTTTGGCTGTGCGGAAATTAATTGATCGAGATCAAGGCATTTCCCATCTGAATCGATATAACTAAAAATATGTTCAGCATGTTTTTGTTTAAGCTCTTGCAACAGTGCAGCATGCTCTGGCGAACGATAGGCATAATGCAATTCGTAATCTGCCCCACGTGCAGCCAACTCATCCATTTGCGGCACAAAAGGCGTAATCCCAATCCCACCCGCAATTAAAATATGTTTTGCGCCATTTTCAGCCAGTGGAAATAAATTTTTAGGTTCTGAAATCAGAATTTCACAGCCTTCATTGCATTGCTCATGCATATAGATCGAGCCACCTTTACCTTCTACATCTTTGCGTACGCATACTTGGTAAGTGCTAAGATCCTGAGCACAGCTCATCAGTGAATAGGCATTGGAAAGCTGATCATTCATTTTAACAATGATATGACTGCCCCCATTAAACTGAGGAAAATTTTGTCCATCCTGACGTTTAAATGTAAACCGTTTGATCAATGGTGTAAGTTGCTCTACCCCTGTGACCACTGATGCAAACATTTCATAATGACTTGCCATGTCTAAATCCTCTTTACCACATGTTGCTTTTTTAAGTACTTATTCAAGCGCTTTCTCATCGGAGGGCAGCGTGTTGGATGATCATCAATGAATGTCCAACACGCCTTTATCCTATAGCCCTAAACACATATATTTAATGGTCATGAATTCTTCTAAGCCATACTTAGAACCTTCACGGCCTACCCCTGATTGCTTCACACCGCCAAACGGGACCACTTCATTTGAAATTGCAGTTGAGTTCATCCCCACCATGCCATATTCAAGTTTTTCTGCGACACGCCAGATCCGTGAAATGCTTTCGCTATACACATAGGCTGCCAAACCAAAGATGGTGTCATTG
This sequence comes from Acinetobacter sp. GW821-FHT01E09, assembly GCF_059422385.1. Classification (NCBI taxonomy): domain Bacteria; kingdom Pseudomonadati; phylum Pseudomonadota; class Gammaproteobacteria; order Moraxellales; family Moraxellaceae; genus Acinetobacter; species Acinetobacter sp. GW821-FHT01E09. The sequence continues at coordinate 1,795,528 of NZ_JBWKWU010000001.1, read as the reverse complement.
GCTTGGGCAACCACATCTGCTTCATCACTAAATCGAATCAGTGGTGCCACTGGCCCAAAGATTTCTTCTTTGACAATTTCCATGCTTTGATCCACATCAGTAAGCACGGTTGGTTCAAAAAAGGTCTGTCCAAGTGCATGCTGTTTACCACCACAAGCCACTTGTGCACCTTTTTTTCGTGCATCATCAATCAACTGTTGAGCCTTAAGGACGGCTTTTTCATTAATTAAAGGCCCTATCTGTACATTTTCTTCAAGACCATTACCAATCTTAAACTTTTCAACTTCTTGCACAAATTTCTCAGTAAATGCCGGATAAACCTTGTCATGTACATAAATACGGTTGGCACAAACACAGGTTTGCCCTGCATTACGGAATTTGGCAAAAATTGCACCTTGTACTGCTTTATCTAAATCCGCATCATCAAAAATAATCAATGGCGCATTTCCACCAAGTTCGAGCGCAAGTTTTTTAATCGTGTCTGAACATTGCTGCATCAATAAACGACCAACAGGTGTTGAGCCAGTAAAAGTCAGTTTTTTGACTTTTTCATGACTGGTAAATACTGCACCGATTTCTTGTGACTGACCTGTTACAACATTGATCACCCCAGCAGGAATCCCTGCCATTTCTGCAAGTTTGGCAATGGCCAAGGCGCAATAAGGCGTTTCATTGGCAGGTTTAATCACAATGGTACAACCCGCAGCTAAAGCTGGCGCAGCTTTACGGGTAATCATAGCGATTGGGAAATTCCAAGGGGTGATCGCGGCAACCACACCTACAGGTTCCTTGGTAATGATAAAACGCTGTTGATTATTGGTGGTAGGAATCACATCACCATAAACTCGCTTGCCCTCTTCTGCGAACCATTGAATAAATGAAGCAGCATATTTCACTTCACCTAAAGCTTCAGCCAAAGGCTTGCCTTGTTCAATGGTCATGATACGAGCCAGTTCGTCAGCATGTGCCAATACCAACTGATACCAAGCCAATAATAAATCTGCGCGTTTTTGTGCAGTTAAGGCTTTCCACGTTGCTAAGGCTTGATATGCAGCATCAACCGCTAGGCTTGCTTCTGCCGCCCCCATATTGGGAATAAGCCCAATCTCTTCACCTGTTGCTGGATTGGTGACGGGTACAGTGGCATTGGATTGTGCATTGATCCACTGACCATTTACCCATCCGCGTTGTTGAAATAGCGGACTACCTTGCAAACTTGACATGTCATGATCCTATGGTTTGAAAGCAAGGTACGACTTTATTTGCCGCACCTTTAACTTGAGCGCTTCTCTAAATAACACATGATTGAGCTCTTGGCCCCAGTGATAATTTGAGAGGCTCCCTTAAATGATTATTTGTGATATTGCGCAACGAGGTTTTGGAAATAAGCAATGCCGTGTTCACTAATCCCCGAACGTTGCTTATCCGTCATGATTCGCCCTTGACCGCGATAACCACGTGACTTTAAGCCACGTTGCACACTTTCAACCAGATTTAAATCTTCTGGGCGGAAGACATTACGATACCATTCAATCAAATCTTTTTGGTCTTGAGTCAGTTCTTCATTGGTAAAGTAAATATCATAATGTTGTAATGTCGTTTCAGCATCTACAGGAAATTCATAGATCACGGTCATAAAATTACCGCCTGGTGGCACATTAAACATGGTGCAAGGCCATGTCCAAAAACCACTAAAGGTTGGATCTTGTACCGATGGATCCAGCTTGAAGGATTTTTCTGAAGAACGTGCATAACCGTATTGCAAGGTCCAGTTTTGATGTGTGGTATGCCAATATTTATCCACCTGAACAGAATCGGCAAAGCCCGGATGCGCAGGTCCGCAGTGATAACATTCCATATAGTTATCTACAATCACTTTCCAGTTCGCTGGTGTTTCCGTCACAAAGCGTGCTGCAAGTTTTAAATCTTTGATGACCGCACAAGTTTCATTGAGCTTTTGTGCAAACTCAGGCAATTGATCTTCAACACAAGTGGCATTTTCATCCATATTGATAAAGATAAAACCGGCATACTCTTCAACTTTTACAGGCACCATACTTGAGTTTTGTTTATCAAAGGATTCAACATGATCACAGTTACGTGCCAGCGCCAAACTTCCGTCTAGCTTAAATGTCCATGCATGATAAGGACAGGTAATCACATTCTTCGCTTTACCACTGCCACTTAACAACTCATGTCCACGATGCGGACAGACATTATAAAAAGCCCGTAATACGCTGTCTTTACCGCGAATCACAATAATATTTTCACCAATGACCTTACGGGTAATATAGTCATTGGCTTGTGCCACTTCACTGCCGTGTGCAACGCAAATCCAGCTTTTTGCAAAAATTTCTTCTTTTTCAAGCTCGAAAACTTGAGACGATGTATAGAACACTTTGGGAAATGTCCAAGCAACGTCTGGGTTTGAACAGAAATCTTCTGGTAATTTTTCAACTGCATTCATGTTTTTACTCCATTAAACTCTTTTTTGTCCTAACGACCGTTTGTTTAAAATTGGCTGATGTTCAAATCAATTGAACATTGGCTTTAACGAATTCAGCATGCGCTGATATAAATCTTGCACCACAGGACAGTCACGTACTAACCGTAAACTGCCATGTAGTAATCCTTTACCGAGATAAAATTCGGTTGCAATATTGGCCTGTTTTAACTTGTCAGCAAAAATACGCCCATCATCACTGAGTGGGTCATACTCAGCCACAGCAATAAAACTACGGGGCATATCAGAAAAATCCTGTGCCAACAGTGGTGATAAACGTAAGTCCTGCCAGTCGCTTGTATTTGGCGCATAGGCTTGCAAGTAATCATGCATATCCGCTAGCGACAGTAACGGTGCATCTGCTTGCTGCTGACAGGATGCCGTATCAAAACCACTACTCAAACATGGGTAAATCATTGCCAGACCACAGGCTTGAGCCCCTGTATGTTGTAATTGCACTGCAAGTGCAGCCGCTAAATTACCGCCCGCACTGTCCCCCATCAAAACAATTTGATTTGGATTAATCTTCCATTGCAGACCATGTTGATAGAGCCAGTGATATACCATTTCACAGTCTTCATATGCAGCTGGAAAATGGTGTTCTGGTGTTAAGCGATAATCCACACTTAGCACAGCAACATTTAAATCACGACATAAATAGCGAGTGATAAACTCATGTGAATCAAGATTTCCCACCATCCAACCACCACCATGAAGATATAAAATACATGGCCAACCTGTCGCTGGTGCTTCACCCAATGGTGAATACAACCGAACATTGACTGGATGATTGAGCTGCGGCACAGTTTTATCTTCAATATTGACCGTACCATCACGTGGTAAGGTGTAATGTAAGCACATCGCATCATACGCAGCCCGAATAGAATCGATATCATCATCCGCAGGTGAATAAATGCTGCTCCAATACACCAGACTCTGCATTTCTTCACTCAATCTATAGTGCATGCTCGGTTGTTGTGTCATGACAATTCCTTTTGACTGGTTTTATCCGCAGTGGATTCAATTGCAACATCAATGTGCATATGTTTATTTGCATCTGTTTGATCTAAAGATTCCAACTCACTAAAACTCATTTGCTCTATCAGATGGGATGGAACCTTTGAATAATCCTCAATCAACCATTTCACCAAGCCATAGGTCTGTATCAAAATAATCACAATGAATGGCAAAGCAGTCACAATGGTCGCGGTCTTCATGGTGTCCAAAGGTGCTTTAGAGAAAATCATCGCAATCGGGACAAGGGTTAGCATCACACACCAGAACAAACGTGCATTTGGTGATGGGTCTTGCCCCTCACGTAAACCACGGGTACAAGTTGCCGACACTGCATAGCCCACAGCATCCATATGTGCTGCAAGAAAAATCACCATAATCCCAAGGAAAATCCACATCATCAGCTTGCCTGCAGGCAATAAACCAAGCAGTTGGCTAATCGCAACTTCACCACCTTGTTGGCTTAAAACTTGTGGCACATTGACCATACCGTGAATAAAGTTATAGACACTGTAGTTTTCAAACACCCCAAAGATGAACCATAAACCAACGCTACCGCCGATGACCATGGCAAGAATCACTTCTTTGATGGTACGTCCCTTTGAAACACGCGTTACAAATAACGCCACACCCGGTGCATAAGAAATCCACCATAACCAATAAAATACGGTCCATTCACGGGTGAACTTTCCATCGCCCATTGGGTCGGTAAATAAACTCATATCGACAAAATTGGTTGCCATTAAGCCAAAGCTCATCAGCGAGTTATTCATAATGAATTGGGTCGGCCCAAAGCACAGCACATAAATCGCAAACAACACCACACCTAAACACACCATATGGCTGAGACGTTGCATGCCCTTATCCATCCCCACATAAGAACTCAGGGCGAATAAAATCGATACTGCAAAAATAATCACCACTTTGGTCATAAAGGTATTGGGGATACCTGTCAGCTGCGACAAAATATTGGTAAAAGTCACCGCAGTCAGCACCAAAGAAATTGTTAAAGCACCGAACATACACAACAAGAACATCAGATCGACAAGGCGTCCAACAGGTCCAGTTGCCTTAAAGCCAGTGACCGCTTCAATCATTGAAGCCAAACTCAAGCCTTTATTCTTTCTGACGTGGTAGCTATAACACAGTGAAATTGAAGCCAGCGCATAGATCGACCAAGCACTCAATCCCGAATGAAAGAATGAGTAAGCAACGCTATATTTCAATGCTTCTGCAGATTCAGGAGTTAAATTTAAACCCGGTGTTTGATAATAATAAGCCCAGTCTAAGAAGCCCCAATATAAGGTCGAAGAACCAATACCCGATAAAATGAACATGAAAATCCATGACATGGTACTGTATTGCGGTTTGCCTTCACCTAATTTGATTTTTCCATATTTACTGAACGCCAAAGCAAAGGTAAAAATAATTGATAAAAATGCAAATAAAAGCACTGGTGTAGTAAAAACAGATGTTGTCCACTTCATCCATTGAGCAGCAAGCTGTATAGATTCAGTCGAGTAAATTGCCAAACCAGCCACCGAAATAAACACAACGGCAAGACTGGTTATTGCAAGTGTCTTATCTGTATAAAGTTTTGTATTTTGATTATCCATATCCATTCAATCCATCTTGGATCCTGATTGTTTATTCCCTAAGGGCGATTACTCCATCGCGAATAAGTCCATTTTTTGATGTGTTACAAATGCTGCTATCGCATCTCCAACGTCGTCCGTTTTGGCTGTTCCACCCACATCTGGTGTTTTTGGGCCATGTAGCAATACATGTTCAATCGCCTGCATAATCTCTTGACCTGCTTGAACCACCTGTTCGTCGCCATCTGCCAAGAAATCCAACATCATTGCGCCAGACCAGATTGCAGCAATTGGATTGGCAATTTTTTGACCATAAATATCGGGTGCAGAACCATGTACAGGTTCAAACAACGATGGGAAATTACGTTCTGGATTTAAGTTTGCAGAAGCAGCTAAACCAATCGTTCCTGTACATGCAGGTCCCAAATCCGACAAAATATCACCAAATAAGTTTGAAGCAACCACGACATCAAAACGTTCAGGCTGTAACACAAAACGCGCGGCCAAAATATCGACATGCTGTTTGTCTGCCTTGATTTGCGGATATTGTTTTGCCATCTCATCAACACGTTCATCCCAATACGGCATACTGACTGCAATACCATTTGATTTGGTTGCAGCGGTAACTTTTTTAGCATCGCGTTGATTGGCAAACTCAAAAGCATATTTCAAAATGCGGTCTACACCATGACGGGTAAACACAGCTTCTTGTAAAACAAACTCACGCTCAGTACCTTCAAAAGCCTTACCACCTATCGCAGAGTATTCACCTTCGCTATTTTCACGTACCACGTAGAAATCAATATCCCCCGGTTTTTTACCTGCAAGTGGGCATTTCACCCCTGGCATTAAACGTACTGGACGTAAATTCACATATTGATCAAAACGACGACGGAACTGTAGCAATGACCCCCAAAGAGAAATATGATCTGGCACTTTTTCAGGCCAACCCACTGCACCAAAGAAAATCGCATCGTATTGCTGTAAAATTTCAAACCAGTTGTCGGGCATCATTTTTCCGTGTTCAAGATAGTAATCACAACTTGCCCACTCAAACGCATCGAACTGTAGCGCTATGCCATATTTGTCTGCAGCTGCCTTTACAACCTTGATCCCTTCTGGTAGAACTTCTAACCCGATTCCATCGCCTGCAATCGTCGCAACTTTATACTTTTTTGCCATAACGCTCCCTTACACCTTTGGTTAATATCCTTAGCTGTAAACATGCTATTTTCAGCAAAAATGATCAATAATAAAACTATCACCCCAATGGACACGGATCGTGAATAATCTACCTAACCTATCGGATTTAAAGGTTTTTTGCACAGTCGCAAAACGTAAAAGTTTTGTTGATTCTGCTGAGGAACTGGGTGTTTCGCCTGCATTTATTAGTAAGCGTATCAACATTTTAGAAAACAATTTAAACTGTAAATTGTTTCATCGCAGTACACGTCATGTCAGTTTGACTGAAGATGGCAAACTGATTTTGGAGCGAGTCGCTCATATTTTGGATGAATTTGATGAAATCAGTGAGTTGGTCAATAACCCATTAAGTACCCCCACAGGGCATCTTGATATTGTCAGCAGCTTTGGTTTTGGGCGGAAACATGTTGCACCAATCCTGTCTAAACTGCTGACCATGTATCCAAAATTAGAAATTCAGTTTGATACAATTGATAATACGAAAGATTTAATTCAACACAGTATTGATCTGGATATTCGGATTGGCAATGAAATTGCACCCAATATGATTGCCAAAAAAATGGTTTCTAATTTCCGAATTTTTTGTGCTGCACCAAGCTATTTACTGAAAAATGGAATGCCTGAAAGTTTAGACGATTTGCGTAGTCATGATTGTTTAACCATCAGTGAACGTGACCAATCTTCGGTATTATGGAAATTACGCCACGCTTCAGAAGATATGTCGGTACATGTCACCCCACGTTTTATCTCCAACAATGGTGAAATTATTCACCAATTAGCAGTCGAAGGTCATGGCATTATCTTACGTTCAATTTGGGATGTTGCAGATGAGTTGATTAGCGGTCAGTTACAGCATATTTTGCCTGAATACTGGCAAGATGCCGATGTATGGGCAGTCTATCCGTCACGTTTAAAAAGCTCGTCTAAATTACAGACCTGTATCCTGTTTATCCAAAATGAATTACAGAATCGATTGCAGCATGTTCAGAACCTATCACGTGGACAACTGATTCAACCGGTAGAATCGGTAACACAGCACGCTGAAAAGGTATTTTTATAATCGAGATCAGCTGCCTGCTTTCTTTTTTTAACAACATCATGCACATTAATTCAATCATGAACATGCAGGCAGCATATGAGCACGGCAATATTTGGCCTTATTTTAATCGCAGCGGCATTTCACGCTACATGGAATGCTATTGTCAAAGCAGGCTCAAATAAATTTTTAACCACTGTATTGGTGACTGCATCAGCAGCAGTTTTAGCAGCGCTACTGCTGCCCTTTTTCCCGATACCACATCGCGCTAGTTGGCCTTATATTTTGGCCTCAACGGGAATACAGATTCTCTATTTTGGCATGGTTGCCAAAATCTATCGTGTCGCTGACATGGGACTAAGTTATCCACTGATGCGTGGTACTGCACCGCTTATTGTGGCAGTTTTAGGGACATTCTTGCTGCATGAAACATTAGAACTTAATGCTTGGCTTGGGATCATTACCATTTCCATCGGCATTTTATCTATGATCTTCGCGACCTCTCAAACCGGACGAAAAGGGATTGGCTTAGCCTTGCTCAATGCAGTTTTAATTGCTGGCTATACCTTGGTGGATGGTCATGGGATTCGTCTCTCAGGATCACCCATTTCTTATATCTTATGGAGCTTTGTGCTCTCAGGTCTGATCTTTTTTATGTTTGCCTTGAAAATGCAATATCACCAGATGGGTAATTATTTTCGTCATAATTGGCATTTCGGTTTAATTGGCGGGATTGGCTCATTTTTCTCTTATGGACTCGCATTGTGGGCGATGACACTTGCACCAGTTGCTATTGTTGCCGCACTGCGTGAAACCTCGATTTTATTTGCTACGCTAATTTCGATCTTTATTCTTAAAGAGCAAGTTAATGTGATACGTATTGTCTCGTCATGTATTATTTTAATCGGGGCATTGATCCTAAGAGCTGCCTAACCCTAACAGCCGTTTATTCCTAAGTGCCAACTATTCCTAAGAATGGCTGGCGTAGGCATAATCGAAAAAACCAGCCTATTTTAAATAGACTGGTTGATCTTCAATGTTAATTTTAGAAGTAATAACCAAGTGATAAGTAAAATAATTTATTCCACTGATTACTGTCGCCTTGTGCAAGACCATTGGCACTACCGCCTGTCATTGGATCATTACGACTCCAAATATATTCGCCCTGAATCCCTACTGCTTTATAATTAAAATACACCCCAGCAATTAAACGATCTGAATCTTGATAGCCCTTTTGATCTTTAAAGAAACGGCTATAGGACAGATAAGGTTTAATATTTTCTAACTGATAAAAGGGTTGAGCCAAAGTGTAATTAATTTCATTGGCCATAAATTTGCCTTTATTGGCCACTTGGTAGGGATAATCAAATGCTCCGATGGTTGAGCTATTTGGCAAAAGATTATCGGCATTTTTAATGTTCTGTTCACCTGCAAGGAAGAGCCATTGCCATGCTTGATAATTGGTTGTGCTAAATACACTCCACGTACTTCGATGACCATCTTGCTGCGTGCGATTATTTTCCAGATCTGAGTACCAGAATGAACCACCTATCTCAGTTGAAAACTTTTGCGCTGGGTCCAACTCAAATTTTTTAGATAAGCGAGTCACCCACATATTTTTTTCATCGATATCTGTGCCTTGGCTTAAATCATCGGCTTGAACAAAGTTACCACTATAGCGACTTGCGTCTTTGGATGTCCCTGTATAATTACCACCATCTGTTGGGTAAAAACCTAAAATAAAATTGTATTGATCATTTTTAAACTGATACTTGGCACCTAGATTTTGAATATCTTCTAAGCCAACCGTATTTAGCAAGGTTTCATAATAGCTGTTGCCCCACAGTCGACCAAATCCAAAATCAACTGACTGAAAGCCCACGGTAAAGCGTTGTTGGTCTGAAATTTTATACCCAGCCCAAGCATCTTTTAGAAATAATCCGTCACATAAGCGGCTGTATTGGTAACAGCGTAGATCTAATGAGGCAATCCAATTTGGATTTTCATAACTCAATACTGTTTTAATATCTGCAAGCTGCCAATCCTTGTTTTTAGAGCCTTCATTTGCCTCAACGATATAATCTTTGTACATATATCGGGTACGGATTGCGCCTGAAAGTTTAAGTTCACCTGATTCTGTTTTAGGGTTACCTATACTTAAATCTGCTGCAAAACTAGGCATGCTGACCAAAAGCCCCATTGAACCTATAAATAGAAATAACTTCTTCATTGTTGTACATCCTTGTTTAACCTCATATAAAAATGAAGAATTTATGTACAACAAACAATGGGCAAACTATAAAGTCGGAATTTACAGACTGTGTTTAATGCGGATTGATTCAATCACGATAAGGGGGTAAAAAAACTGTGATTTTAGGTTTTATTGAAAAACCAAACTTATGACAACGATTCAAATCAAAGCGTCTTAAAATCAATAAAATCGTTTGAATTTTGATTACATGCAGCTAACTTTGATGTACTTTTATAAACAGAAATCTGCCAGACATGAATGTCATCATAGCTTAATAGAATACCTGCTGGAGTCTTTGCGAATTTTCCTAATGAATATAAAATAATTAGAGAAAAATCTTCTCTAAAAAAACCTAACTATAAGTATTTTTTAATTCTATTTGGCACTTTGCTTAAAAGACCTAATTTTTTCATCTCTGCATAATATATAGCGTAATTTTTCCTAGCGAGAGCTTCATTTTTTTGTGCGACATATATATCGGCAATATTTAAGTAAGCTATTGCTCTACTTGGATCTAGCTTTATAACATGGTTTAAAATGCTTAAAGATTCATTGTAATAACCTAATTTATATAAATAAAATGCAGAATCATTAAGCTCTTGAATATCATTTTTGCTATATACAGGCAATTGGCAATTTATACTTTTAATTATTTCATCTATTTCTAATCTTTCAGACTTTTTCAATTTCTTTAAATTTTGGCTTGTTGAATAATTCATATAAACAACTGCGCCTCTTCCCCCACCGACATCAGCCTCCCAAATAGGTAGATCTTTTTGCTTATCCCACTTTCCAGCACACATACCGCTTAACATTGTTGGAATAGCATCCACAATCACTTTATTTTTATTATTGATAATTAAACAGTAACGTTGATCTTGATCTGAAATCGGTAACGTCAAAAAGTTATAATTTTTAGTGATGTATGAATATTCAGGAAAGGCATCTTTCGATGAAAGACTAAAATTTGCATCACTTAAATTTAGCGGACTGCAATTTTTATAGCTTAAAAAATCAGGAGTTGCATGTACTGTAAAAATTGTACTGCTTAACAATATAAAGAGCGTTTTCTTTAGCATTATCGTTGTCCTAATGTTTATATCTTTATTATATATACAGGTTCATTCATTGGCTCATAGAATTTGTTACTTTATAAAGTAATTTAGAGGCTACATGCTGTTTTTAAATATTTATTGGATTTTATTCAACATATCCATAGCAGGCTGAAATCCATAGTTTTTAGCATATTCTAGATATTCTTTTGACTTATTTAAATCACGATTAACTCCCAACCCATTTAGATACATATAACCTAAATTTGAGGCTGCTACAACTTTTACGTCTTGATCTGAATGACTATATAGTGAATTAAAAATAGTTAATGCTAATTTATAATTTTTAGAACAATTATTACCTAACAAATATTCAGAACCAACGCTTAAACCAGCAGATAAATAACCTTTATCAAAGGATAATTTATATAAATCACAAATCTCAGGATTAGCAACTCCATCTGATTTATATTGTAATACTCTAGCCTTCAATGCATACCCTACAGCAACATTATTTTCTATTAATTTATTCGAAAAATCAATAACCTTATCCAAATCACGATAACCTTCAAGATTGGGCATTTCTCCCAAGTACAAAACAGCTAAATCAGCATAAGAAAACCAATACTTTTTATCAATTGCAATATTATTATATTTAACAAACCCCTCAACATTACCTTTTTGGAGTTCAATCAAAGCTATCTCTGAAAAAGAAGCAGGAATATATTCTTTCGATTGATTCAATAATAATAATGTTTGATGTAAATTTTTATCTACACCAATCCCTCTGCTATATCTTGCACCTAAACTATGTATTGCCAGAGGATTTCCTAGATTAGCTGCTTCTTTTATTAATATAGTTGCAGAATTAATATTACCTTCTGCTTCATATTTTTTAGCTAACCAGAATTTTGCTTGAGGATTCTGATGCTCTGCAGCATATTCGATATATTTTAATCCCTTTGCCTCATTTTTATCATAAAACTCTCTATAATATTTTAAATTTCCTAAGATATAGGCATCAGCAGGCCTTTTATCATTCTGTTCTAAGCACTTTTTACTATTATCATTAAAATTTTCAAAGTCTATTTGACAATTTGGTATCAATTTTTGATTGACTTCATTTCTTAGACTTATTGGGATCAGTCCACATTTGATCGTGCCATACTCATTTGCAATTTCACATGGAATTGAAATTATATTTGGATTTTTCTCTTCGGCAATGCTCACTTTTGAGTTTACACAACCACTCAACCATCCTATCAAATATAAAATCAAAAATTTATTCATTTTCTTGCCTTGTTATTTTTCGAAATTGGTAATTCTTTTATTGATTAATTTTTTGTTCTCATAACTCAACTTATTATAACCTTCTGTTTTTATGAATTTTTTTAATTTTTTCAATAAAATTTTCTTATCATTCTCATTAATATACTCATACAATATTGCTTCTGCCTCAGCATCATATATAAAAGCATCTCCTCCCAATATAATTATTGAATAATAGAAATCTACTCTATCACTTTCTTTTTTTTCTTTAATCATATGTATTTCTTTATAGAACATACTGATCCAGATTCTATCTGGAGCCTTTTGAAGTAATAGTACTTTAACGCTTCCCCATTGGGCACTACCGCCAATTGCTTTAATTTCAGACAAAACAAAACCTATGTAGCCTAAAATATAGATAACTAAAAATAGAAAAACACTTAAAAATATATAAAAAATACGATGATTCATTTTATCTCTTCGTTCAAATAAATAAAATTTATATACTTATTTTTATTTCCTAAAATATAACCAATTAAACCTATTGTTATCCTTTTTAAAAATTTACCGCGAATTTGTCTGAATAATATATTTACTCTCCATCCCAATCTACTTTCTAAGTATTCGACCCTGTTTCAATTACTTTTAGCGTTGTTAAATTTAACCAATCTATATTTATGGGTTGGGCTAGACCTGCTCTAAAATTCCAAAGAGTTATACCAGATCAGTCGTTAATTTCATTTGAAAGTTATCAATTATATAAACTATTAACTACAGCTCCCCCTTAAACAGCTGATTTAAAAAGTGATCCACACTTAAAAAATTAAAATCAATAGATTAATTGCAGGAATCAACACCAGAAATTAGATACATAAACGCAACGCCATTTACAGAAAAATCTCCTGGAGTCAACACTGAGCCTTGATAATCAATTACAGGACCTGAATTAGCAGTTACAATATTAATACGATTATTCCTACCTAAACAATATGTATCAACCCCTTTACCCTGTCCTTTGAGTACCCATCCATCTTGTTTTAATATCTTTATTATTTCATAAAGTTTTTTTGAATCCTTAGAAACTTCTACATTAGAAATCTGTGTTTGCGATTTATTTATTGCATTTCTTATTTTAACATCAGAACCCAATATTTTGATCATTTTATCATCAAAAGCATACTTATCTGAATTATCTGGCCTCAGACCTGCTGTACATGCGATCAAGTTAACCGTTGAAATAATACAGAACAGTGTTTTTATATTTTCACCTATTTTCAAAATATTACACCTCATGTTTGAATTCAATTTTTCTTAAACACAAGAAAACTACTATCTTAATTTTCATTCACGCCAAATAATTTTAAATAAAAACTCCATATAAATTACTCACAACCTTTTACACCATCATCATTATATACATAATAAATCAACCAATCATTAAAATCACCAAAGACAACTCTACTTCCACTTCTATCAAAATATTCATTCTTTTCTGGATATAAAATTCCTAATTTATTATAAATACCATGACAATATATATATAATCCATTATAAACATCCTTTCTTACCCATCCTTCTTTTATTAACTTTTCTTCAACACCAAAAAATTCAACTTTACTCATATTATCTTTGGATATCAAAATATTAGACATTTCAGCATTAGGCTTCACTATCCCAGGCTCATACTCATATTTATACCCTTTAAAAACAATTTTTAAAAAATTTTGAATATCAACTCTTTTTTCATTTGGATTATTATTTACACAAGACACCAAGAAAAAGGATAATCCTAGTATAGAAAAGAATATTTTATGCATTTTTAATCTATAAGTTTTATCCAAAGTTGATTTTAGTTTTGTCAATAAAAAACCATTCAAAATTCAGCATCCTTACAATATGACGTTCCTTCTTTTATATACTTTATACTTATCCCCCACTTATCAAGAGAACTAGATTTTATGTATAATTTTTGACCAAATTTATCATAATATTCCATTTTTTCTGGATAAATGATTGTCATTTGATTATACCGATCATAACAAAACACATACTGATCCTCAGATGTATAAACCAACTTCCAATTTTTCTCTATTTTACTTTTTATCATTTCAAAATCAGATAAGGATAAATCAGACTTAGGAATAAAAACATTATAGTAGTTTGCAAAACCTCGTTGCATACCTACCTTTAAATCATAATTATAGCCATCAAATAAATAAGAAATCTCTTTTTCAACATTAATTTCATTGCTTTTAGAACTATCTATATCATTACATGCTTGTAAAAATAGATTCAAAATTATTAAAAAAATAATTTTATACAATATGTTTTATCCCTTAGATTAACTAAAATTTTAAAATAAATAAAAATCAATATCTTAATAAAATTAAAAGCAATAAATTATAGTTCCGCAAGAAATCTATTGGTTTAAAATTTTACATCCTTACAATATGACGTTCCTTCTTTCTTATAAATAACACCTATATTCCATTGATCCAACAAGCTAGATTTCATATATAATTTTTGCCCAAACTTATCATAATAGTCCATTTTTTCTGGATAAATAATTGTCATTTGATTATACCGATCATAACAAAACACATACTGATCCTCAGATGTATAAACCAACTTCCAATTTTTCTCTATTTTACTTTTTATCATTTCAAAATCAGACAAGGATAAATCAGACTTAGGAATAAATACATTATAGTAGTTCGCAAAACCTCGTTGCATACCTACCTTTAAATCATAATTATGACCTTCAAACAAGTAAGAAACTTCTTTCTCAACTTCAATTTCATTGTTTTCAGAACTATCTTTATGTATGCCATTACAAGCTTGCAAAAACAAGATCAAAGTCCTTAAATAAATAAACCTCTTGATAGCACATCATCCTTAATAATTTATGTAAAAACGCAGCACTACATATTGCTAATATTTTATGGCTTATTATAATATCCCATACAATAATCAACACCATAAGCATTAAAATATAATTCTAGAGCCCAATTATTTTTATCATCATATTTAAATATATTACCTTTGGAATCATAATGATTATTTTTACTTGGAAATAGAATTGATAAAATCTGATATTCATTTAAACAATATTTAAACAATCCATCATTTTGATCAACCAATTTCCATCCATTTCTATTTAATTTTTTTGAACTTGTTGAAATTCATAAAAATCCATCTTTTTCTTACTTATATCAATAGCCATATATTGCGCGAAATCTTTATCAATAAGGTTAAATGATTTTGGCTCATATTGAACAAAATAAGTATTTATAACCTTATTAAAATCCTCTTTATAAACGATATCAGTTGGCACATTACTTTTTTTAATTATGCAACTTGAAATAAACAAAGTGCACAACATTATTATTGCAATCAGTTTTTTCATTACACCTCTAGTTTTATTTAAGACCTTCAACTTACAAGCTGTATCATAGCTTATAGACTAATTAATTAGAATGACTATTTTTAAAAAATTTATCTTTCTTGCCAGGAAACAAATAATCAATTAAAAGAAAAATTACTAAAACTATTACTCTTATTGCTTGTGCTATTAAAAAAATATTAGGTCATTAAAAGGCATTAGATAATCATCATTAAAATAATTATAATTGACCGCTAAAAAAATAAATAGGGATGACTCTCTGCTTTCAGATTAGATATAAAAATACTAATTATAAGCTCTGCGATTAGTGTAATCATAAATTATTTTTTAAAATATTTTTTACAATTAGTAGTTCCATATACATTATAGCCATAGAACACAACCCATTTATCCAAATTTCCATCTCCCACACTCATACTATTACCATCTTCATTACGATAATTTACTCGGGTTGGATAAACTATACTTATTGCATTTTTTCTATCGTAACAGTACATATATTGATCATCAAATAATGCTGGTATTTTTTTCCAACCTTTATTAATTATTTTTTTTTCGACTACATTTTCAAATTCTTCTTTACTCATTTTATCTTTTAAAATGTATACATTACTTCCATCAGATGTTTCTTTTGAATTGTGCATTTCATATCGATAGTCATATGATGAAAATAATTCTTTAGATAATTCTTCATAATTAACACGATCATGTTTATCATTTTTAATTGCACAACTACTAATGAATATTAAAACAAAAACAAAAACTAGGCATTTAAACATATTAATCTTTCCAACCAATTTTTTTAGTTACTTTGTCAACAACTTCTTCTAATGGTATAGAATTACTCCTATTTAAGTCTACTCCTTTTCCATTTGTAATCATAATTTCTCCCCCTATAGGTTCTCTAATGAATTTCTTTAAATTAGGCTTCCCGTATAATGGAGCTAAGTTTTCAAGGTTTCCTGATGAGGTTGTAGCTGCCACAGCCACTGGCACCCGAGGAAGGGTCGCACTTAATGTTACTGCTTCACCTCCTAAAAATTGATTAGTACCACCTGCTCTATCATCTGCATTTGCTATGTTAAAAATATGACCAAAACTTATACTTGTATTAAATGGTAAAAGTGAATTTGTAGCTAATTCTGCTGAATTTTTTAGAACACTTACCGCCCTTTCACCAACCCCCATAGTTAAATCTTTGCCACCTTGCATAGATACATTTATCGGTGAAATAAAAATATCATTGTTATGTGTATTTAAACTTACACCAAAAGAAAATGGCCCTTTTCCTACACTTCCAGTAATATAATCTAGTGTAAAACATCTACTACAACCTTCAAAATTACCATTTCTTTTTTTATAATCATTGATAGCAGAATTAGCTCCCATCATGCCCGAGAACTCTTTCTTTTGAACTTTTTGATCCAAGTTAACCCCATTTGGATTATAAATTTCTTGTTGACCAATCCAGTAATCACTTACTTTTGTAACGCCCCATTTACTCTTAGCTAACTGAGTTTCATTTGCTTTATTCTTTAGAACAGAAGCATTATTCGCTGCCATCTTTTCCTTTTCACTCTTTGCCATCAACCCCATCGGATCCACCCACTGATTTGGATCACTAACATACTTAGTGCTATGTAAACCCCCAAATAATCCTATCGGATCTTTACTTACATACCTTGCACTATACGGTTCGTAATAACGATAACGATTATAGTGTAGCCCTGTTTCTTTATCGTAATATTGACCCTGAAAACGGATATTACTTTGTTCCAATGGATTGTCTTGGTTTGTTGTATTAATTTCTAAAGCAGTGCCCCATGTATCCTGTTTGATTTCCCAAACACACTCCCCTAACTCATTACTTAAAGTTTGTGGTGTACCGACTTGGTCACAGTGATAAAAGGAAACGCGCTCTAATTCAGCTTTGTTCTTTCTGGTTTCAGTTTTCCATACAGGATCTTTATAAATCGAATAGGGTACGTTTTGGAATTGGCGATAGTCAGGTGTTTCTATCAGCTGAATAAAGCCAGCATAACCTGTCTGTAATAATGGTACAAAGCTATTCGGTTCATAAACATAGTGTTTGGTGTAGTCTTGCTGTTTTGATTGAGTTTGGTTTGCTTGATATGACTCCCATATCATTAGATCACCATCCCAACCAAATAAGGTTAGGCTGTGGTCTTGATGATTATTCTTAAATAATCGGCGACCAAAAACATCATAACCATAGTCTGTGATTTGACCATTGCTGTCACTTTGAATCAGACGATTTAAGTTATCCCAAGTGAGTTTTAAGGTCTGACCTGCTTGAGTGGTTTCAATCACATTGCCCTGTGCATCATATTTATAATGTTTGCCTTGATACTGGCTAATCAAGTTATTTTTCACTTGCGCAGCTTGTGTGGCAATCGGATCAATTAAGTTCCCCGCAGGATCAAAACTAAAGCTTCCAGTCTTATATGGGTTTTGCGCTTTAATTAAACGCCCGATTAGATCATATTGGTAATTTAACTTTCCTAGACGACTATCATCGACTTGAGTCAGCAAATAGTTGTTATCATAGTGATAATGACGTTCTGCTTGAAATTGTACCCTGTCCGCTGTTTCTTGTTCTGGGCGAATGATTTGTGAGCTGAGTAAGCCCACATCATTATAATTCTTAGTTTGCACTAAACCATTGGCCAGCAATCGTATGGTTTCACGATGTAAATCATCGCGTTGGAATGCCACCATATCTTGTTGGTTAAAAGCAATACCATAAATATGCCCTGATCCATAACTTAGATTGGCTTGTACTTGTCCATCTGGTCGAATGGTTTGAGTCAAATTCCCCAATTCATCGTACTCATAACGTAATACTGCTGTGAGTGGGGTTAGATTTGCTACTTTATAGTGTTGATGCTCACGTACCAATTGTCCGAGTTGATTGCGATAAAAATCAATTTGGCTTTCTGTATTGGTCGCTTTACTGAGTTGATTATTTAAGTTGTATTCAAATTCTTCAACTTGACGATGTCGAGTTTGCAAATGGGTATAGGTTTTTGACGCGATCGAACCATCCGTATGATAGCCGAATTGAGTCAGAATATTTGGTTGGCGGATTTGAAATAAAAATCCATTGTCATGATATGTAAAATGCTTTTCTTCACCATCAAAGGCTTGTTCACGCACCAATTGCCCAAAACGATTATAGTCAAATAAATATTCGGCATGGTTTTGATTGCTTAGTTTTTGAATTCGACCTTGTTTATCCCACTGGTAACCGATTTGGTTTCTATTGGCATCGACCCGTTGCGCTAATAGCCCGACTTGATTGTATTTATATTGGGTGATTAAGCCTTTACTATCAGTATGCTTAAGTAAACGCCCTTCTTCATCATGTTCAAATTGTTCTTTTAATCCATCAGGATAAATGATTGCTTGTAACTGTCCTCGGTCTTTACCTTGAGTACTGTAGAGATACTGAACCTGTTGTGCATCCGCAGAGGCTTGTGCCGTCAGTGTACCGTCTTCATCATATTCCCAAGCACTACTTTTCCCTGAACAATCGGTATACGACACCATCTGTCCAAGATCATTATATTGAATTTTCTTTGAGCCACCTTTGGCATCAATCACTTCAACCAATTGGTTGTCATTATTATATTTATACTGGGTGATATGTCCTAAAGGATTAATGTCTTTGCTGACATTGCCATCAGCATCATATTGTTTTTTCCAGATATTGCCTTCTGGGTCCTTAGTTTCAGTCAGATTACCATTTTCATCATAGGCAAACAGGATAATGCCACCATTTGGCTGTACAATTTTCACCAATTGATCTTGAACGTTATAGACTTGCTCTGTTTCTAAGCCTGCAAAATCAATTTGACGCGTAATCCGTTTTTGACTATCTCGAGATATCCACTTTTCACGACCATCGGCTAAACGAGTACGATAGGTAAAACCGTCTAAATCAAAATAATAATAGGTTGGAACTTCATAAGCATCATAGACGGCCACTTGACGCAAACGTGGATGCCATTCTAAACGGGTTTTAAAACTACCATCATCTGCCCATTCCTCAATCGCCTTAGCTTTGGGTGCGGTAGAGTCATATCGAATATTTTGCCCACGCCCAGTACGGTCTGTATAACGGGTCAATTGATGGGCATGGTTATATTCATAACTGCGTGTATGTCCATTTTGATCAATGGCTTTGATCAGATTGCCTTGTTGATCATATTCATAACGTGCCAATGCTTCCACTTGATCATCGACAAATGCGGCAATGACTTTGGCTTGTTCATTAAAAGCAAATTTGACTAAGTGTTTAGCACGCTTCAATTGAAAATCAATCGCCTGTAAATAGGCAAATTGTTCAAACAGTAAATAGGTCAGAACCACCTTTTCATCAGTCCGATCATTAAATTGTTGAACGAGGTGATAATGTTTTCCAGCATTAAAACTATGAAAATGGAAATTCCAGTCTGAACCAAAATTCAGCAATAAATCTCCATCGTCATGTGGCGCGACACTAAAGCCTTCAAAGGGTACGTAATATTTTTCATAAACGATCGAAGCAGGCAGTTGATGTTTGCGTCCATTGCTGTCGATAAATAAATACCCATTTTGATTTTGTATGATCACATTGGAAAATGGCATCATCCAACGTGCGCCGATCATACTGTGGTCAAACTCATTCATTTGAGAGTTATATTGACGACTAAAGGCAAAACCAACTTTAGGTAAATAAAAATCTGAATGATTAACCCGCTCAGCACCAATCGCATAACTGATACTATGTTTGGTTGCTGAGTCACTCGGCATTGAATCAGCTAGTTTGGTAGCACAAATCGGATCATTTAAAGCATCAGGTTGTAAGGTGACAAACTCTAAAATATCACCATTGATATGCTGCTCATGTTCGCCTGTTTGGTTTAACGGCACACTGGCTGTGGCTTTTTTACCTTGAGTTTGGATGGCTTTTAGGGTTTCTTGAATCAACCAAGCAAGGCTATATTGAGTTCCTGCATTGCTTTGTTGTTGAATCACTGTAGCAAGTTGTGGTGTCGCCTTAAGCACTTCTTCTGTTAATCGTGTTGCGATATTCGGGGTCATCTTTGCGGTCATATCAGCTTGTGCAGGTGTACCCAACAAATCAATCAATGGCTGTGCCCAGTTGCTAAACTGCTTGCTGGGATCACGTTTTTCAGCTGTGGCTCCCGCTGCAGCAACGCTGGGTAATCCAGCTACAGCACTGCTGCTAAAGGCTTGGAAAATTGAAGTCCCTAATGTCGTAGCACTCGACAATAAACCTGATAATTTACTTTGTGTTTCTTGTAGGAATTTTTCTAAATCGCCGGCCATCTGCGCATTTAAGTGTAGCTGCATACGTCGTAAATCAGCTTCTTTGATTTTGCCATTGGCTGGGTATAAACATTCTGCCATTAAACCCAGCATTGGACGTAAAGCCATACGCACATGTGCTTCTGTATCCGGTTGTAAAAATAAACCGATTAAGTTCATGCTTAACAATGCCGATTGTTGTACGCCTGCCTCAGCTTGTTTGGGTTCAGTGGCAAATAAAATAAGGTCTAAAACACTGCCGGATAATGCAAAGATATTGGCGACTGTCGCTACATTGGCGCTTGCTTTGATCTGTTCTAGGCTGGTATTTCCACAAGCCTGTAAATAGTTTTGGATTTGATGCGCGATAAACTTATGGTCTTCTGTATGCGTCAGGCTGGCCAAATTAAATACTGCCAACTCTACCGCTGGCTTGGTCTCTTTAGCGGTTGGTTGTTGCTGTGTATTTGACCCTGCGGTCTGATTTTTACTGTCTATAAATGCCATAAGCTTAACCTTAATACGTTCTAATTTTTAATTTAATTTCAATCAATTAAAATTCAAAAAATGTTCAATTATTTATTTCGCGCGTTATATACATCTGGTTGTTCAGCAGCCGTTTTCCGCACAGTCACTTGTTTGGTGACATAACGAGACTCTTCCAGATCCATCCGTACCACATCCTTATCCATATCATAAATCGACTGCGGTTTTCTCACTTCGACAGGTGCTGTCGCTTGTGGAGTCTGTTGAGTCAAAATTGGCGCAGGCTGACTGACTTGTTGAGGAATATTTTGCGGGATCGTGGGTACTGATGCATCGCCTTTTCGAGTGGTAATGCTATAGGTTAAGAAGCGAGAGAAATACTCATCTTTTTTAATAAAATCATCCACCACTTTCACTGGGGCATCTAACCCATTTTGAGCAGCGCCAAATGACTCTGCAACAAAACCTTGCCCCAGTGATGACCCAAATCCTGTTCCAGCAGTTATATTAGAAACCAAACCGCTGGTCTGTTGAGCAAACAATGCTGAGGCTTGGTCTTTAAAGAAATCGATGCCTTGATCTTTAATGTTTTGTAGGGATTGACTTGGATTGGCAATCATCTGTCCCACATTCATCATCTGTGACGGAGATAAATTTAAATTCAATGCTGAAGAGACGGAACCTAATGCACTTTGAGTAAATTGTTCTTTAAATTGTCCCAAGCTTTGTGTGCCTAAGTCTTTTAAAGCGTTTTTGCCCATATCTTTCAATGAGTCAGCATTCAAAGAGAATAAATTGTTTTTGAGTTGGGACATCATATTTTGTCCCACTGAATTTAAAGCATTTTGTGCAAAGCTTGTGGCACCACCGACCACTTCTTCTGACCAAGTATAATCACGGTTAAAATGACTTGCTTTATCCCATGCACTCCGTGGATCAGTTTCAAATTCAACTTTGGCAGGGCCAGGTGCAATACCTGTCACTTGGGCAAAGCCATTGCCATCCAGCTTGCCAGACACTTGCTTGCCAAATGAATCAATCACTTTAAAGCCGGTTTGTTTAAAGAAGTCTTGCCCACCATAGCTTTTTAATAAGTCGAGTGCGCCTTTGAGCGGATTCGATGGCGGCAGTTGTGCTGATTTACTGACACTGGCACCCGGCTTAAATGTGTGCTGCCCTGCATTCACCTCAAATTTCCCACCTGTTTTGGGGAAAATCCCTGAGCCATTTAGGGCAATCTGTGATGAACCACCAGTAATCAACACTTCTTTTGGACTACTGATTTCTATCCGATCTTCTGTAGATGAGATGGTAATCCCCAGTTTAGCAAATACATCTAAAGCGTCTGACTGTGCTTGAATTTCAACTTTACTCTGTGCTGCAATGGCTTTAATGCCACCTTGTGCAGCAAATAGGCTTACTTTGCCTAAAGCTTGCCCCAAAAGATTCTTTTGGGTACTCAAGTTGATGCTATCGCCCGCAGTATGGTTAATGATGCCTGTGGCTGAAAGATGGATATCTTCAGGAGTACTTAAAGCAATCCCATCAACAGAACTGAGTAACATGATGGCTTTTTTATACTTAGCAACATCTTTTTCAATTTCTTCTGCAAAAGCTTTGAGTTGCTCAATCGATTCTATTTCATCCGTCTTTTGATTCTTGGCAATATCACTTAAAGCTTTACTGTTGGTCTGACTGCCTTCAAGTTGCTTTTTGGCAAACTCTGAATCAAGGTGATCACCTTTGGCTTGGTCTTGTTTATAGGTCGAAAACAGTAAACCTTGCCCTGCGCGAACGGCTCCCCATTGGTCAGTACGAAGTTCAAAACCTTCACCACGATCATCACTTTCCGCTTTGTCTTTTGGGTGACTCAGTTTGCCCAAGTTGAGTTGGCTGGCCCCATGACTACTCTGTAACTGGCTGCTGATTTGGCCAGTAGTATCGTCAAACCTCAGTTGATTGTAGCCACTGCCCTGATACTCTCGACTTTTGATTCCTGCCAGCTTCTTGGTATCAGGCAGTTTGCCTTTGTCATCAAACTTGCTTGGATGACGTTGCGCTTCATGGATGCGCCCAACCACAAATGGACGGTCGATGTTGCCATCAAAGAAATCTATAACAACAATCTCACCGATTCTCGGTAAAAATCGCGCCCCATAGCCTTCACCTGCCCATGGGGTCAGGACATCGACCCAAGCTGAATCTGTATCGTTGTCATTAGAACCCGCACCGCCATCATGGGTATTGTCTTCATTACGGCTAAACAGGAAACGGACTTTGATACGCCCCCATTCATCAACATGGATTTCTTCTCCACTTGGCCCCACCACTTTGGCCCGTTGTGGTGATGCAATCGGTCGGTGTTGTAATGGGTTATAAGCTGGAACCGTGCTGATGTTACGACGTTGAATGGTTAAATTACTGGCTTGACGTTCATCACTCGTGTTGCTGGTGATTTGACTTGTTTGCCAATTGCTTTGTTGGACTAAAGCGGTGACTTGATCAGTGAGATCTTTAGGTAAATTATTTTGGTTATAAAAGCTTTTAGCCGTGATTAAAAACTCTTTGTCTGCACCTGAGTGTTGATCTATTTCAGGATGTTCATTTAGTTCAAACCAATAACCAACATGTGCATCGCGCACAGTTGACGTTGCTGTAAATTGTTTGGCTTGTGAATCGTAATAGTTACTGAGGTTTTGGTTAAACTTTTCAATCTGACTGTTGCCCGATGGCGTTGCACCATCTTCGCCATTCAAGTCTTGAATCCATGCAGGGCTAAAGTGCCATGCTTGTTCTAAAGCTAAACTGGCATTGTCATAATTTTCACTATGGCTGTGTTTACTTTGGACACTGCCAGCGCCTTCATCAATATCCAATACATCAGCTTGCCAACGCTGGATATGTATCGAAGTCGGTTGAATGGAACGCTGACCAATAAAATTGGTAATTGAATCAGTTTTTTCTACGGCGCTGCTTCTATGGAAGCGAATATTGCGGCGTTCTAAGGCACTAAATTGCGAATTATCATCAATTAAACGAAGCTTTTGTGCTTGGATTTGTTCTGTTGAACTCGACACTTTAAGTTGTGCTTCATCGATCAGCCAGTTAATCCCTTCACTTCTCATCAAACGGGTCAGGAAGTCAAAATCACTTTCAGAAGCCTGCATAATGAATGGGCGCACATCATAGTCTTTGCTCAGTCCACTCTTATCTAAACTTAGACTTGAGGCAAACAGTGGGCTGCGTTGTGCCCATTCTTGGAATACAGTTTGGATCACATCCACAACCGACTTATTCATAAATACTCGAGAGTTTCTACGATGTTTCCAAAGTGCTGTTGGGTCTTCTACAGTCAGACGATAGATGGTAAGAGAACCATCAGATGCGCCAATATCGGCTTGGGTCACAATCCCTGAAATACGGGTTAACTCAGATTTATCTGTGACAATATCGATTGCAGCTTGAGTTCCAATAAAGCTTTTTAAAGGAATGCTTGCTGACGTCGCAAGACAGATGAGTTGGAGCCGAACACCCTCATTGATTTGATGTGTTCCATCGATACGTTGTAGGAACACTTGTTGGCTCAACGCCGAATTAGAAAATTGTACGTGAATCGCACGTTTTTGTGCTGATAAGCCAAGCTGCTCCAAAGCAGCGTAAATATTGTTAGACATGCGTTATTATTTAATTCTAAATTGTGATCAATTGTACTAAAAAATTTAGGGCTTTGTCTATACAGACTAGTCTATCTTGTGCTTAACATTTAAGCAAAACTGCATCTATTTTTATTATAACTCATATAAAAGATAAAAATTTCTCATTGTTTTATCAAATATTTATTTAAAAATACGCCCCTGCTTAAAACACGATTATCACACTGAGCTGATGTTTGATTATCTTTATTTCGATTCGGTCGATTGGCATAATGTGTTTTAAACAGTATGGGTAAACTAAACAGCTTTGAACCAAAAATTAGGGCGATACAACATGTACTCATTGAATTTTTATTCATTTTAAATTGTGCAACGACAACTCAAATAGAATAGACCTCTACAAACATGGCTAAAAAATCCGCTAAATAGCTTATCCATCCTATTGTTTTAAATTCTTGACAACACTTGATACTCATGTTTGGTTAAGAATTTGTTTTATATAAATAATAAAAAACTGGTGATAAGTGAAAATTAAACACTCAGCACCAGCTTTTAGCTAACATCAATTAATAATTAAAAGTATAACTCAAACCAAAGGTCCGCCCTTGTGCCCGCATACTAGACACAGGTGAAAAGGTAATTTCTGACTGCTGGCTATACACCGTGCGATAGTCTTTATTCCACACGTTATAAATTCCAAAATCCACCCGCCCCTTATACGCAGGGAAATTCACTAGGGTGTCCATAATCGCATAACCCTTGATTTTTGCAGCTCGGTTTGGCACCACCTTATCACTGTTCGCCGCAATCTTATCGTCTTCAAATGCTTTGTCAGTCCCTTTTACAGCAAGCATCTGTACACGGAATCCATAACCATCATCACTATTCCATTCACCAAAAATAGTTCCCTTAGTTGGAGATACCTGATAGGCATTTAACTCACGCCAATTACCAGCCGCATCCTTATATTGTCCACGGGTATAAGCCAGCGTACCACCAATTTTAAAATCATCCAGAATTGGATATGCCGCAGTCATTTCAGCACCGTAAACACGCTGATCAGTATCAGCAATATTGACTGAACGGTCAGCATTGAACTGAATGACTTTATCTGATGTGTTATAAAAGCCAGTAACTCCTAAATCAAGTTTTTGATCATCTTGCAGACGCCAACCCAGCTCATAACTATTGACGGTCAGTGGTTCTATATTCGCAGTTGAAACGGTCAGAATTGAGACATCACGCAACATCCGCAATACATCTGGATAGCTAAAACCTTGAGAGAAATTGGCAAATAACTGTTGATTATCAGTGAGTTTATAAACTGCGCCTAAATTAAACAAAAACTTGTCAGCATTTGTTGAATCACTCGCTACAGGCTGTGTTTGTCTAGAAGGTGTATAGGCATCTGTATCTGCCTTGATATATTGATAACGTGTTCCCGCTTGTAGATTAAAGCGATCAGTCAGTTGATAATCTGCCTGTAAAAAAGCACCAATATTCTGAATTACAGTGTCAGGACCAGCATCTCGCTTTACGCCTGTATCCTTGTAAATCATACCGTTATTGCTGACAGACAATACGTCATAATGCTGAGTATCTTTTTCTCGGTCATAATCCAGACCATAGGTCAGATTAAGATCACGTTCTGCAAGTTTGAAATCAGACTGAACTGTAGAGCGGATTCCTGCCACATCAACCGTATATTGCGATTGATTGACCGAAGCGCCACCTGCATAAACTGGGAAAAAACGCCCTTTTTCATTTCTATAATAGGCTTCCAAATTTACAGTTTGCCCCAATACATCCTCATTTTGATATTGAGTATTAAAGGCATAACGATCCGTAAATGGTTGATTACTTAGTTCCAGCCCCTTAATCGCCCGTTCAGACTGCGGCCCCTTAGCAATGGTATAGTTCGGTCCATAATCAGGTAGATAACGAGTATCTTGCTTATCCTTATAATACTGCGCACCAAAACTCAAGCTTTGTGTATCTGTCAAATTAAAATTCAGGCGCCCATTTATGTCTAGCGTATCTGTATCATTACGGCTGGTCTGATTGGGTTCAGTCGCAATCCGATTCCCATTCGCATCGAACAATGATCCTCGGCTGGTATAGTTCGCGCCAAGAAAACCATCCATTTTATCATTGCTGAAAGAAACGCTCTGACCCGCTTCATAAGCCAGACCGTCTCCTCGGAAATTATCAGCAGAAGTTATCCCTAATTTCGTCTCAAAACTCAGTGGTTTCGATTTGTCAGCACGTTTGGTAATGATATTAATAATCCCACCCGTTGCGCCAGAACCATAAATACTGGTTGCTCCTGAAATAACCTCAATCCTTTCAATCATACCTGGACTGATACTGTTCAATTGGCGAGCTGGATCACGCGACCCCGTCTGAGATACACCATCAATCATCACCAGTACCGTTCTGCCTCGCATGGTCTGGCCATAATTACTTCCAGTACCACTAGACGGCGCCAGTGAAGGAACCAATTGAGCAAGAACATCTGCCACTTTTCGCCCAGCCCCAGCCTGTTTTTGTACCTCTGCTCCGCTGATGTTCTGTACAGTCCCGGCAATATCTGCAATGCTTTTTTCTGACCGTGTTGCTGTAATAACAATCTGTGGTAATTTCTGGACAGATTCTTGTTGTTGAGCATTGCTAACTGATGTTTGATTATTCGAGGTTTCATCCTGTGCATATAACTGACTACTGATTGCAATAGATAAAACACATAAGCTGAATTGGGAAAGGCGCATCCTGTTTCCTCAGTTGTAGGTCTGAATTTTAATCGTAATAATAATCATTAGCATTAATGATGTAAAACATAATATTCTAATGGCCAATTCCAACAACCTAGGAAAAACACAGTACAAAAATTTATAAATTATTAATTTATTTTGCCTTTTTATAATTTCAGTTCTGATTCATTTGAGGTTTCTAAGATTTTTCTAGCGATAATTCTCTTTAATAAAAATAAATGTGATAGCCATCTGCTTTATAAATTTTTTCTAGTGATTGATTAACAATTTTAATCAAATGGTCATCAAATTTCACTATAATTTAAGCCAATAATTAAATATAAACTATATTTATCAAAAACTTATAAAACAATATCATTACTTACTCTCACAGTTTACTCTTCAATAAAATTACAAAACACAACAAATTTCACGTAAATTTTAATAATAACAAAACCAATAATGATTATCATTTGCAACAGATAAAACCAGAGAATTCTAACGATGATCCATAACAATATTCTCGATTGCATAGGTAAAACTCCTTTAATCAGACTCTCAAGGATGTTTACCGATCAATCCATCACCGTTGTCGCAAAAATGGAGTTACTCAATCCAGGTGGAAGTATCAAAGATCGACCTGCATTGTATATGTTACAAGAGGGACTTAAATCTGGCCTCATTCATAAAGATAGCCACATTGTTGAAAGTTCATCGGGAAATCTAGCAATTGCACTTGCAATGGCATGCAAAATTTACGGTCTAAAATTCACTGCCGTGATTGACCCCAAAATTGCTTCAGCCAATTTACAAATGTTAAAGCTCTATAAAGCCAATATCGAAATGGTCTCTGAAAAAGATCAAAACGGCGGTTATTTAAAAACAAGAATAGATACAGTACAACGACTTTGCCGCCAATTGCCCAATGCTGTTTGGATCAACCAATATGCAAATCCGAACAATTGGAAAAGCCACTATTATGGTGAAGCGGAAGAAATCATAAATCAAATCGATCGCAGTATTGATTACTTGGTTGTTGGTGCAAGTACCTCTGGAACAATCATGGGCGTATCTCGCCGCTTAAAAGAAAAATTCCCGCATTTAAAAGTTATTGCAGTCGATATCGTCGGTTCTGTTCTCTTTGGTGGTCACTCAGGCCCACGTGAAATTCCGGGTATCGGTGCAAGTACCGTTCCTGCCCTACTCTCCCCAGATGAAATAGATGATGTCATCTATGTTGATGATTATGAGTCAGCTTTAGGTTGCCGAGAACTCCTCGAACATGAAGGCATTTTTGCGGGTGGATCTAGC
Organism: Acinetobacter sp. GW821-FHT01E09; assembly: GCF_059422385.1. Taxonomy (NCBI): domain Bacteria; kingdom Pseudomonadati; phylum Pseudomonadota; class Gammaproteobacteria; order Moraxellales; family Moraxellaceae; genus Acinetobacter; species Acinetobacter sp. GW821-FHT01E09. Next base: position 1,766,668 of record NZ_JBWKWU010000001.1, on the reverse strand, counting down.
GGCTCATCTATTTCAGCAATAAAAAAACTTATCCCGACCATCCCTTCTGGATCATGCGTTTTAACCCTTTTAGCAGATAGAGGCGATCGTTATTTAGATTTAGTTTATGACGAAGAATGGTTCGAAATGATCAAGAGAAGACATTTCAATAAAAATCATCTCAATCAAGAAAATTTTACTTTGCAATCCGTTGTTTAACTCCACTTTTTAGGAAATATTTATGAGTAATTTGGCTAGCCTTCGTTACCTTAGTCAATCAGATTTACTCCATCTTGGTGCAAATCACAGTAATTCGTTTATCGAAGCAATTACTGAAGGCCTCACACTTCACGCAAATAAACAGTTTGTACAACCCTTAAAACCCTATTTACGTTGGCAAGGTGCGGACCATATTGCAGACCGAATTATTGCCATGCCGTGTTATTTGGCTGGAAATGATCCTATTGCAGGGATCAAATGGATTGGTTCTCGCCAACATAATCCTAAGAAATTTAATATTCCTCGTGCCAGTGCCTTAATTGTTTTAAATGACGCTGAAACAAATTACCCCGTGGCAATCATGGAAGGCAGTTTAATTAGTGCGATGAGAACAGCGGCAATTACTGGTGTATCAATTCAATATCTCGCTAAAAAAGACTTCTCAGATATCAGTGTGATTGGTTGTGGTCCGATTGCCCAAATGCAAATCAAAACGGTCTTAGAACAATACCCACAAGTTAAAAAAATACATTTATTTGATCTAAACCCAGAAGCTGCAGAAAAACTTAAAGCTTTATTTATTGGCGAATATCCAAATCTTCAAATCGAAATTCATGAAACTGCCAAGTCGGCGATCGAACAAGCAGATGTATTAATCACTTGCACAGTATCTGACAAACCTTATATCCCGTTTGAATGGCTTAAAAAAGGTTGCTTCGTTTCAAATATCTCAATCATGGATATTGAACCAGAAGTTTTCCTCAAAGTTGACAAAGTGATTGTGGATGACTGGGATCAATCCAATAGAGAAAAGAAAGTCATCAATGTGCTGGTTGAAGAAGGTTTATTTAGCCGTGAAAAACTACATGCTGAACTAGGTGACATCATTATTGGGCATAAAAATGGCCGTGAAAATGATGATGAAATCATTTTACTCAATCCAATGGGTATGGCGATCGACGATATTGTTTGTGCGAAATGGTTTTTCAATGCTGCACAAAAACAAAATATTGGCACAGTTTTGCCACTTTTATAATTATAGGAACAATGCACATGTTAGATCGGATTTACACAACACAACTTCAGAAAACTATAGATGCGCTCTATATGGAAAATTATGGTGAGTTCAGAAACCATATTGTCTATAAAAAGCCTTATCTTGTAATACATCTGAGTAGTGAGTTGGAACTACATTTCAACTGCTTAAAAGTAAATAGTGTAAATCCTTTCTATATCACAAAAGCAGAAGTTTTACTTCATAACACGTTGAGTCAACAGACCACTGAGATCGCGATTGCTGATGTTTTCAATTATTTAACTCAATCCTCATGGTGGCCATCAATCAACCACCAAAAGGCCATTACGTATTGGCATGATAATTTAGTTACTGCTGAAAAAATTCCTCAAATCTTACAATCCTCACTTTCTTTTTCTTCGCCACTCATAATAAGTGAACAACTTTCGCTTGTCGCTGACCGTGCATTTCATCCATTTGCACATGCGAAAGGTGAACTCAGTCCACTCATTACTCAAAAAGAAATTGAAGTGTATTGGTGGGCATTTAAAAAAGCAGATGTCATAAATAATATGGAATCCATTCCACATGATGAACTGGCTCTCCCTGCTGAGGAAAAAAATCTTATTATTGAAAAAATGCAGGCTCTCTCAAATGAATACCTTGCAATACCTGTACTTAAAACACAGCATGACTATTTAAGATTTCAAGAAAACAAATATCTAGGGATTGACCTCGGCCTCGCCACTGCAATTGGTTGCCCAACATCCTCGCTACGAACTTTAATCAATCACTTAAATTCAAATCAGCACTTAAAGCTCTCGACCAATGCCAAAACTTTGGGTGCTATTCGCTCTATGCCTGCTCGATATTTAGCCAACGGTCATGCGGCATATGATTTTCTCAATGATGTCATCGACAAAACACCATCATTAAAACATCAGCTCTTTTTAAGCAATGAAACCCATTGGTGGGTCTTGGGAAAACAAGAACCGTTGGTACAAAATTTAGGTGTTATCGGCTGTCAAGTGAGGCATTTACCTCATTTTTGCCAAGAAAAAAATATAGCACCAATTAGCATGTCTGCTTTAAGTTGTCCTTATATTGATCCATGGCAAGCTTTAGGTATAACAGGTGACAAATGGAACTTACTTAAAGATTTGAGTACCCATTTTATTCACACTTTTCTCACACTGTGGTCTTTTGGTGTTATGCCTGAGTGTCATGGTCAAAACACTCTTGTATGTTACCAAGACAATCAATTTAAATGCTTTATTCTGCGTGACCATGACACCTTAAGAATATGCACCCCTGCGATTCAGAACAGTGGTTTTGTTCCGCCAATCTATAAAATTGATACAAGTACACCAAACAATCTTATCTTTAATAAAAATGAGGATTTATTTAATTATTTTATAACCCTCGGGATACAAATCAACCTATACCCTATCGCATTAGCAACATTGAAATATACCGATCATACTGAAATTGATTTCTGGGAAATGATCCAAGCGATTATTGTCAACTTTATAGAAACTGCCGCGCTTTCTGAACAATCGAAAAACTGTATTCAAAAATATGTTTTTGAAAGTAGCCATTGGCCATTCAAACAATTACTCACCCCTTTATTAGCCCAACAAGCTGATTCAACAGGGATGCCAAGTAAAATTGGTATGACGTCAAATCCCTACCATGCTTTATTCCAATCTTGCTATGAGACCATGGATATCTAAATCATGCGTTCCTCTCGCCTAGATCATTTGATTATTTTACTGTGTCAATTTTTTTCGACTTTTGGCTTGATGGTCTTAATACCGATCATGCCGCTATATATGGAAAAATTAACGGCGCAAATGGCAACACCCGCCATTTGGGCAGGTATAGCGCTGTCAGCACCAGCTCTAGGGAGTCTATTTACAGCCCCCCTTATTGGTCATCTATCAGATACATTTGGGCATAAAAAAGCACTGTTACTTTCCTTGGCTGGTTTCTGCATTTCTATACTTTTAATGGCGGGAGCACAGCATCTATTTGTGTTTATTTTTGCCCGTATTCTATTAGGATTTTGCGGTCTATCCGTGATTCTTTATGCCTATACCTCTTACTTGTCTAGCGAGCGACAACGGGGTCTTGCCTTTGGACAGCTCCAAAGCAGTGTCGCACTGGCCTGTCTATGTGGTCCGGTACTCGGGGGCATATTTATGGACCATTGGAAAGTTGAAACCTTACTCAATGCCACAGCATATATTGTCATCGTTTTAATCTTAGTTGCTGCCATTTTATTAAGCCAACCTGTACAGACATCTGTCACTGAACCCGATAAAAAACCATCAACACTGCAATCCTTTGATCGAACAATTTTTTCTTGGCTCAGTGCGGGAACCTTTGTTCAAGCTGGCGGGTTCGGTTTAGTGTCCTGTTTTATCTTATATATCAGTGAAATCAGTCGAAATATAACTACACCCTTATCTATTGCGAGTTTAACAGGAACAATCCACGCACTTTCATGGGGCGCTGCATTTTTTGCTGCAACCTATTGGGGGAAACGCAACGATGCAAGAGGCGATTCATTTCATAATTTTGTCAGTGCAACACTGATCTGTGGAATCACGGTTCTGGCTTTGACATGGACCACTAATATTTGGTTAGTGCTGCTCTTAAGACTAATACAAGGTTTCTGTTTCGCTGCACTTATTCCCTCTATTTTTCATACGATTTCTTTAAAAACTGATGCAAGAAATCAAGGAAAAGTGATTGGTATTTCAAACAGTGCCTTTGTTCTCGGTCAACTGTTTGGACCGATTGCGGTCACCCTTACATACTCATTTTTCAATATCACTGCCGCGTTAATTTGCACTGCATTATTTTTTATTGGTGCTGGATTAATCGTGACTTTAAACAAATTTTTAACCAATACAATTTTAGAAGAGGTACAAGAATGAACCCGATCATTACCACCGATGCATGGTCTTACAAGCTTTTTGAACAATACTTGAATACTTTTTTTCGTGAACTTCAAGTTCAACTCGAACAGCATATTCTCTCAGAACAGGATTCACCTTTAGCAATACATGACGCAAATAATTCACCCTATTTTTCATACCCATTTACTGCATCTAACTCAGTCATCTATGGTGCGATACAGCATTTCTCAAGCACAGGTTATCATCGTTACCAGCGCTCTTTTTGTGTATTCAATACTGAAGATAAGACTGTCAAAAGTCTGACTGATCCTAAAGTGTTGGTTAAAATGATAACCGATGAGTTAAAGTTAAATCAGCGATTTAAAGATAAAAAGCAAAATCAAAATCTCTATGCAGAAATCGCAAACAGTATCGAAAATACCAAATTCTTTTTAGAAAACAGCGTAGATCAAATAAAGCCTAAACTGGCCTCTAGTTTTCAATCTGCTGAACAAGGCATGTTATATGGACATCCATTTCATGTGACCTCAAAAGCCAATCTAGGCTTTTCTAAAGAGGATATGAAAAAGTATAGCCCAGAGCTAGGTGCGACGTTTCAGTTACACTACTTCGCAGTGCATTCATCCTTAATCCAAAAACTTGTCAGCGATAATAATGTTGATCAACTGATTGAAGAAGACGTTTTGAAGCATGCACGACAGCGCCTTAAAGATGACTTCGAAAATTATGAACTTTTGCCTACACATCCGTGGCAAGCAAATTTTTTACTCCTACATCCTTCCTTAAAACGCTATTTAGAAAATCATGAGGTCCGATATTTAGGTGCTTTAGGACAAACCGTTTGGCCTACATCTTCAGTACGAACCGTTTGGTTACCGCAATCTAATATTTTTCTAAAACTCTCCATTGATGTGCGTATTACCAGTTTTATTCGTAACAACCCTATGGATGAAATGGAAAGAGCGATTGATGCCAGTAAAATCATTCTTAAGCATCAGATCAATCAACACTATAAAAATATGCTTATTCTTCCAGAGCTTACAACCAAAACTGTCAAAATCCCTGAGTTAGAAAGCTCTTTTGGCATTATATATCGCGCAGGATTAGCTACGGAAACGCTTGAAAATACTCGGATGCTAGGTGGTTTAGTCGAAGAAAATGAGCATCATCAGATCCCCTTAATGGCGTTTATTGATCAGGCCGCACAAGCCCAAGGACTTCCAAATAGTCACTCAAAAGCCTTTCTTGCTGATTGGTGGAAACAATATATTCAAGTTTCCTTGGTTCCACTGATTGAATTGTTTGCAAATAAAGGGATTAGTGTTGAAGCCCATATGCAAAACAGTTTGATGGAATTTAAACAAGGCTTCCCTGCTCGACTGATTATTCGTGATATGGAAGGGATTAGTGTGGTTTCTGAGATGCTCAATGATTATTCCTCAGTCTCTGAAGATAGCACTGTTTGGTTTTCTCAAAAGGATGCATGGATTTTTCTGCAATATTATTTAGTCATCAATCATATTGCGCATCTAATTAGTGCGATATCAAGAGTAAGCATTATTGAAGAAAGTGAACTTTGGCAAACCACCAGACAAACCCTGATCGATGAAAACTTCTCAGATAAAGCACAGCACTACTGCAACCTTTTGCTTAACTCTCTCACTTTACCTATTAAGGCAAATATGATGAACACCTTATATCACAGTGGTGGTAACCCGATTTGGATTGATATTGAAAATCCGATTTATAAATACAGAGGCGCTCAAACACTAACCCCACTTCAAGCTACGCAACAAATTGATTATAAAGTCCAAGCGGAAAGACGTGTCATCGGGCAATTATTAGAAGCATTAATCTTTGAAAATGCCTTTAACTACGAAAAATCAAATGGGCAAATTAAATTCTTTATTTCAGATGATCTTTTTTATAGCTGCGACGCTAAACAACATTTTAGTTTTAACCGAATTAAATTAAATCCATCGAGTTTAGTGCGTTATGATGCCGTTCAAAAGTCATCAAGCAATCCAAATTTAAAAGCATTATTGGCTGATTTAAAACATATCATTGATGCAGATCCAATCAAATGGCAAAGCTTTAATGATGAGCTCAATCTTACCTATGTTAAACATGCACAAACACTGGGTCTATCACCCAACCAACCATTAAGAACACTGTCATATATTGAGCAAGAAGCCCGTATAAACAATGCACATCTCTATCATCCAAGTTTTAAATCTAGAATAGGCTTTGATCTTAAGGAAAATCAAAAATACTCACCTGAATTATCCCAAGGATTCTCTGTTCAATGGGCTGCTACTCATAAAAGCTTATGCAAATTGGTTTTGAGTGAAACGATCAACTTAAATCAACTGTATAAACAGCATTTTTCAGACAAAGACCTTCACGCAATCCGTGAGGAATTGACAGCACATCAAGTTGATTTCAATGATTATATTCTTAGCCCCATTCATCCTTGGCAATGGGATAAAATTATTGAATTATATTATCAAGATGCAATCAGCAATCAACTGATCATTCCATTGAAAATCGCTGGACCTACTTATTTACCGCAACAATCAATCCGAACATTATCAAACATCACGGATATTTCAGCGTTATCACTAAAATTAGCGATGAATTTAGTTAACACGTCGACCTCTCGTGTTTTAGCACCACATACTGTGCAAAATGCTGCAAAAATGAGTGACTGGCTGTATAAAATCGTTGAGCAAGACCATATTTTAGAAAAACAACGTAAACCCGTTATTTTAAGAGAAATTGCTGGACTTTCTATCAATCAGCCGATCGCCTTAGCTGTTCAATATGGCGCACTGGCCTGTATTTGGCGTGAAAGTATTTATCATTATCTCAATGAAGGCGAATCAGCAACACCAGTTACAGGTCTAATGCAACTTGATACTGACCAAAAACCGCTGATAGACCACTGGATCAAACAATACGGGATCGAGTTTTGGTTAGAGAAGTTATTAAAAAATGCCTATCTGCCAATTATGCATATTTTATGGTGTCACGGCTTAGCATTGGAATCTCATGCACAAAATATGGTGTTAATTCACAAAGATGGTCTACCTGTTAAAGCTGCTCTAAAAGATTTCCATGATGGTATTCGCTTTAGTCGTCATTTGTTAAGAAATCCAGAGCTATTACCCGAGTTACAAGACGCGCCTAAAGAACATGCCAAAATTAACCCGAATTCTTTTTTAGAAACACACGCAGCAAATGAGTTAAGAGATTTTACCCAAGATGCACTTTGGTTTGTCAATCTAGCGGAGCTGGCCATATTTCTAAACACGCATTATGATTTTGATGAAATCAAATTTTGGACAATGTTAAGATCGATCATCAATCAACATAAAGAAAAGCATCCAGAATTTGCACAAAGATATGAATTGTTTAACTTTACAGATGACACCATCGATATTGAACAACTTGCAAGTCGTCGCTTCCTACCAGAAATCCGATTAAGAGTACAAACCACCCCAAATCCGTTGAGTTTAATTAAGGAAATTGAATATGAATAAAACTTCAGTTCCCTTTAAAAAACGCATGGAAAATGGTGAGTCACTGTATGGCATATTCTGTTCTATTGCCTCGCCAATTCATGTGGAGCAATTGGGGCTGGCTGGCTATGACTTTATTATTATTGACTTGGAACATACTTTATTTAGCACATCCCAAGTTGAAAGCATGATTTTAGCCGCTAGAACCATACAGCTTGATGTATTGGTTCGAGTCCCCTTAACCGCCAATCACTTGATCTTACCTTTACTCGATGCTGGCGTGACTGGAATTGTAATACCACGTATAGAAAATGCACAACAAGCCCAAGAAGCTGTGAATTATTGCCACTACATGCCCCTAGGACAAAGGGGCTTAAATTCAACTCGGTTAAATCGCTATGGCATGCAGAGCTTAACTGATTTTGTGCAACACGCACACAAAGAAACAGTTGTCGTCGCAATGATTGAAAGTTTAGCTGGTGTAGCAAATATCGATGAAATTTTAGCTATTGATGGGATCGATATTATTCTTGAAGGTGCGGCAGATCTTTCTCAGTCTATGGGCGTTCCTTGGGAAACGCGCCATCCGCAAGTTCAAGCAAAGATCCAAGAGATATATAGCAAAACTCAACAACAGGGTAAATATTTCTGCGCAATTCCGCGCCAGCCTGAAGATATTGCATTGTGGAAGCACCAGTCTGTAAAACTTTTTGTGCTCGGTGATGATCGCAGTATTACCCGTCGAGCACATCAGTTTCATATTGATTCATATAAAGAAATTGTATAGATCTCTAAACCTTGAGTGGTGTATCAGCTATTCCACTCAATTAAATTTAAGCTGAATATAAATGTTTTATTGTTTGTTTATTTGTTACTGTGAATTACAATCATTCTCAATTATACTTTCGTCAATTTAAAGCAATCTCAGGGTGAGATAAAAGGAAGCAAGATGAAAAGCAACAAAATTTTTAATAAGAAGTCTGATGTAAAAAAAATCATTCCACTTATATCAATTGGTGGGTTCATCTTTTTATCGCAATCCTCTTTTGCTATTTCACCCACAGAAGCTACAGATACAGAGAACAAAGCTGCAGTGCTTCCGACCATTACTGTCAGCGCATCACGCTCAGATGAATTCTCCTCTTCTGCAAAACAAGTGACCAAATTAGATGAAAAACAAATTGAATTTCTAAAAAATGCGTCTTCTGGAAATATCGCCACTGTTTTAGCCAAAGTTGTGCCTGGCTTATCTGATTCAAGTCGTACAATTACCGATTATGGGCAAACTTTACGCGGACGTAATGCCTTGATCTTGGTTGACGGCGTACCCATGAATTTGACACGTGATACATCAAGAGGTCTTTCATCAATCGATCCTCAAAGTATTACGGGGATAGAAGTCATTCGAGGCAGTAATGCGATTTATGGAAGTGGTGCTGCTGGCGGAACGATTTCAATCACCACCAAAGCGGCGGGCGGTGAACCGACTGCAAAAACTGTGATTGGGCTACAAAGCGCTTTGACCAACTTTCGTACAGATGCTTTAAGTGGAGATATTCATCAATATTTTTCTGGAAGCTTAAATAACTTTGACTATGCATTTGATTTTGGCTATCAACGTATTGGTAGTCCATACGATGCCCGAGGCGATCGTGTTGCACCAGAACCAAGTCAAGGTGATTTATTTGATGCGGATGCATATAGCGTAGGCGGTAAACTTGGCTATCACATTGACGACAACCAATATCTACAATTTGCAGCAAATTACTATAACGCTGAACAAGATTCTGACTATGCCTCTGACCCAAGTGTAGCAAAACTTCCTGCAGGTAGCGTACCTGCGAAAGCAATCAAAGGGCTTAAATTAAAAGACCAGAATAAAAATGAAAATCAAATCTACAATTTAACCTATAACAATAAAGATTTATTTGGCAGCAAAGTTGACGCGCAAATCTATTACCGAGACTTTTTTACTCGCTTCTCGCCATTTGATGCCCGTAAAGTCAGTACACGTGGTGGAAAAGTCGATCAGGTTTATCAAAACAATAATGTTCTTGGTAGTCGCCTAACCGTAAACACCCCACTAGAATTTTTAGGTGATACGTCAATTGTTTGGGGTGGCGATTTTAGCCGTGAAAAAAGCGAAATGCCTCTAGACACGTTTGATCCTACAATTTATGACCAATCTGGTGGTTTAGAATTTGTTAAAAATGGAAAACTAATCTATTTACCGGAATTAACCACCCAAAGCATCGGTGGTTTTGCGCAATTAAAGCATAATTTTAATGAGCAATGGTCTGCTGAAGTTGGTACACGTTATGAAGACAGTTATGCAAAAATAGATAGCTTTGTTCCATTATCACAATTAGGCAAACCAAATCCTTATACCGTTAAGGGTGGTAAAGTGACGGCCGATGCATGGTTATATAATGCCAATGTCACCTTTAAGCCAACAGATCAGCACTCAATTTACGCATCTTTTAATCAAGGTTTTCAATTGCCCGATGTAGGGGTGGTGATCCGTAATGCAACAGAAGGATTTAACTTAGCATCATCATTCCTTGAACCGGTTAAGGTGGATAATTACGAGCTCGGTTGGAATGGTCATTTTAATAATTTTAGCTCAAGCTTAGCGGTGTTTCAGTCAACGTCAGATCTGGGTGGTGTTCAATCCTTTAACAATGGCTTGATACTGACGCGTACCAAAGAAAAAGTGACTGGTGTAGAAGCGACTCTTGATTATCTTGATGATGCAAAAGTATGGGGAACTGGAGGAAGTGTTACATGGATGAAAGGTCGTGAAACCCCACAGAACAGCAATAAAGAACAAGATATGACGGGTTATCGTATCCCACCACTAAAAGTAACAGGATACATTTCTTATAGCCCAACAGACACTTGGACAAATCGTTTACAAGCGACATATTTTGCTTCAGAAGATTATCGCTTAAACGGTGTCAACAGTTTTGGTCGTTATGATGTGAAGTCATATACCACTGCAGATTTAATCAGTAGTTTTGCCCTCAATAAAAAGGATACTGTTTCGATTGGCTTAGAAAATATGTTTAACCGTAAATACTATCCTTTATACAGCCAACTTCTCCGTAACAATAATAACACCAGCCATCTACTCGCATCAGGTGCAACATTGAAAGTGACTTATAGTCATAAATGGTAAGATTTGAGGATGATGCCTTATAGAAATCTATAAGGCATTATTGTTTTTTATATTTCTGGTCGAGAAATTGACTGAATTTTACATTTTTGTATTAACATTTTTATACCAACAAAAAGCGATGCAGTGATGGAAATTGAATTTTCACGGGATGAGCATAAAGCAGAAATAAACTTAAAAAAGCATGGTGTAACTTTTGAAGACGCAGTACTGGTTTTCTATGATGCTTATACCATCAAGATCGCTTTGAAAATGGTGAATATCGCTGGCAAGCGATAGGTTTGGTATATGGGCAGGCTGTTTTACTGGTTGCCCATACTGTACAGGATCATGATGGGATTGATCATATCCGTATCATTTCGGCACATCAGGCAGAGAAAAAAGAGAGGAAACAGTATGAGTAAAACCGTTACTTACAAACTGGATTTGAATAATCCACCTACCTTGTCAGATGAACAAAAAGCAAGACTTGAAACTTTGGCTGAACATCCAGACAACAAGATAGATTTTTCAGATATTCCTCAACTCGATGAAAAATTTTGGAAAAATGCTGTGCAAAATCCCTTTTACAAGCCCACCAAGCAAGTGACTACTGTCCGTATTGATTCAGATGTTATGCAATGGCTAAAATCTCAAGGCAATGGCTATCAGACCCGTATGAACAAAATTCTTCGAGATGCTATGCTTCAAGAATTAAAGAACAATCCTTGAAAATGCAAGCGAGATTTTATTTTTAAACGATTCCAATAAAATCAAAATACGACCTAAACTCACATGACAAAGAACAGCAAAAAGCCGGCAGTATTGAAACGACCGGCTTTTTTAATTTTGAATCACAAACTATTTAGCTATTTATTACGATAAACAATAAATTACGCGCTTAATTCAACTGCAAGTGCTGTTGCTTCACCACCACCAATACAAAGTGTTGCGATCCCTTTGGTTTTACCTAAGCGTTTTAAAGCATGGATCAAGGTCACAATGATTCGTGAACCTGATGAACCCAGTGGATGCCCGAGTGCACAAGCGCCACCATTAATATTGACTTTTTCAGGATCAAGTTTAAATGCATCAATTGCAGCCATAGTGACCATAGCAAAAGCTTCGTTAATTTCCCAAAGATCAACATCATCTACAGACCAACCGAGATTTTTCAGTAATTTTTCAATCGCTCCCACAGGTGCAATGGTAAACTCTTCAGGATGCTGGGAATTGGTTGTATAACCTTTGATTTCAGCCAACACAGTCAAGCCACGCTTTTGCGCTTCTGACGCCGATGTGATCAGTAATGCAGATGCACCATCACTGATTGAACTAGAGTTTGCAGCAGTAATCGTACCGTCTTTGGCAAATGCAGGTTTTAAGCTTGGGATTTTATCAATCTTGGCATTTTCAGGATTTTCGTCCACATCTACAGTGATCTCACCCTGACGTAACGCCACTTTAACAGGCGTGATTTCGTCTTTAAAATAACCTTCTGCAATCGCTTTTTTTGCACGTGTTAGTGAGCGAATTGCAAACTCATCCATTTGCTCCCGGCTATAGCCCTTTTTATCCGCCATTTCCTGTGCAAAACTTCCCATTGCACGCCCCGTACCCGCATCTTCCAAACCATCAAGGAACATATGATCAATCACTTGACCATGCCCCATCCGATAACCTGAACGTGCTTTAGGTAATAAATACGGTGCATTGGTCATAGACTCCATACCACCGACGACAATAATTTTGGCACTTCCTGCTTTAATGGCATCGCTGGCTTGCATTGCAGCTTTCATCCCAGAACCACAGACTTTATTGATTGTGGTTGCGCCAACATGATCTGGTAAACCCGCTTTTCGCATCGCTTGACGTGCTGGACCTTGTTTTAAACCCGCAGGTAATACACAGCCCATAATTACTTCATCAATATCAGCAACAGGCACATTAGCTTGTTCAACAACTTTTTCAATGACGACTGCACCCAAATCCGGTGCAGATAAACTTGCAAAACTGCCTTGAAAACTTCCCATTGCAGTACGACCAGCAGCGACGATGACAATCTTTTCCATTCGAGTTCACCTTGTATTTTAAATGCGTATACTTTTGAAGCGGGTATTTTTGAAAATAGCATATCCATTGATAACATGTCTAAGCCGCCAAAGCGACTTAGCATTTAAACTTGGCTGCTTACATTAGAATTTTAAGCTTGCTTTATCGCAATCAAGCCACAACGAGATTTGAGGTGATCAGTTCTACCCCAGTTGCCGCCTGAATCTGTTCTAGGCTTACATCTTTGGCCAATTCAATCAACTCTACACCTTGAGGAGTAATATCCATCACTCCTAGATCCGTAATTATACGGTTTACGACCAGTCTACCCGTAAGCGGTAATGAACATTCAGCGACGATTTTAGGACTACCATCTTTAGCACAGTGTTCCATCAACACCACGACTTTTTGTACCCCAGCAACCAAATCCATTGCACCGCCCATGCCTTTTACTTTTTTCCCTGGGATCATCCAGTTGGCTAAATCTCCCTTTTCAGAAACCTCCATTGATCCTAAAATGGCAATATTGACCTTACCACCACGAATCATGGCAAAAGATTCAGCACTAGAGAAAAATGCAGCACCCTTACGTGCAGTTACGGTTTGTTTACCCGCATTAATTAAATCTGCATCGACAGTAGCTTGTGTTGGAAATTCATCAATCCCCAATAAGCCATTTTCAGATTGAAGCCAGACATTGATATTGTCAGGAATATAGTTTGCAACCAAGGTGGGTAAGCCAATGCCTAGATTGACATAAAAGCCATCTTCAAGCTCTTGCGCTGCACGTTCAGCCATTTCATTACGCGTCCAAGCCATGATTAAATCTCCGTCTTCAATGTCAATTGTTCAATTCGTTTTTCAGGCTGCGCATTTAAAACAATACGACTTACATAAATGCCCGGTAAATGAATTGAATCTGGATCTAACTCACCAATTTCAACAATTTCTTCAACTTCGACAATGGTCAATTTGCCAGCCATTGCACACTCAGGGTTAAAGTTTCGTGCAGTCTTACGAAAAATTAAGTTACCAGCTTTATCTGCCTTATAGGCTTTTACCAAAGCAATATCTGCAACCAATGCTTGTTCGAGTATGTAATCTTTACCATCAAATTCGCGAACTTCTTTGCCTTCGGCAATCAATGTCCCAACACCTGTTTGGGTAAAGAACGCTGGAATGCCTGCACCACCTGCACGTAACTTTTCAGCCAAGGTGCCTTGAGGTGTCAGCTCAACTTCAAGTTCACCATTTAAATATTGACGTTCAAATTCTTTGTTTTCACCGACATAGGATGAAATCATTTTTTTAATTTGTTTGGTTTGTAAAAGCTTGCCTAGACCAAAATCATCCACACCTGCATTGTTAGAAATACAAGTTAGACCCGTTACGCCAATTTCTTTTAAGGCATCAATCAATGCTTCTGGAATACCACATAATCCAAAACCACCCACTGCAAAAGTCTGGTTGTTTGCAACCACATCAGCCAAAGCTTCATGTGCATTCGCGACAACTTTGTTCATCGTTTTAACTCTATGTCCTTTAGAATTATTATTATTAACATCGAGCAAATTATTTTAGAAATTGATTCTTTCAAATGTCTAATGAGTAAAACTCATTAATCTGATTTGATCCTGAAACAGTGGACTTTATGATGGGCTAACATTCTTTTTAAAACTGGTGTGCCAATATCGTTTCAATAAATTGCGAAGAAATATTAGAAAGTTCAAAATCTTTTTTATAAATGATCCCAACCGAAAGATTGACATTGCCCTCTTCAATTTCAACCAAGACATTATTTTCTTTATCGATATAATTTTGAAAATGACGTGGAATCGCACTGACCCCCATACCAAAAGCCACAAAATGCGACAATGAACTAATCTGATGACACTCAAGTTTTAAATCTAAGATCATATTATTTTGTGAACATTTCTCTTCCACCACGTGTCGAATGATCGAAGGTTTCTGTAAAGTGATAAAAGGATAAGCATACAGCTCACGCCATGTCACACTTTTATGCTGCGCCAACTCATGATCCTTGGGAAGTAGTGCTAAAAAATCTTCATTGAAAAATGGCTTAAATATTAATTGATCATTGTGTTGCGGTTCAAAACAAATCCCAATTTCAAAAATGCCCTCTTGGACTTTTTCAATAATTTTTTCATTGGGAATATCATGGATTGAAAAATTGATATTGGGATGATTCTTATTAAATTCATGCAGTACGGCAGGTAAAACAGCATGTGTTGCGAAAGGCATCGAGGCAATATTCAATGTGCCACGATGTAATTTAAAACGCTGTTTGACATCTCTTTCCATGTCTTCCCAATTTGCCAAAAGTTTTTTAGCAAATGGAATCAACGAATTTCCCTCAGCAGTAAGATCCACACGGCGGGTATTGCGCTTAAACAGCTTGCCACCCAACTCATCCTCTAAACTTTTGATACTTAAGCTTAAAGCAGATTGACTTAGGCAAAGTTCATTGGCAGCATTGGCATAATTCAATGTCCGAGCAAGAACTAAAAAAGCTTTTAACTGTTTGAGTGTCATACGGCAACCTAACTGATTTATAGCTCTATAATACGCTAAACCAAGCGAGTTTTGATCCTAAAATGAGTCATTTGAGCTATCGATTTGCTTATAGAATAAGATATCAATCCATGCTAGCTGATCTCGCTTTTGCTCAGATTGATGTCTTAATAAAAGTTTTTAATTTATGTGATCTGTAAAAAATATGTCTATGCATTTAAATCAGGACAAAATCGATATACGACGTATTTCAAGCAATATACTTGTCAATAAAATCACTGTTGTAAATAAAATTAAAACGCTCAACATATACTCATTCGTCTGCACATCCAATTTGGCTTTTTCTTTTGCTTATCTATGACCTATTGCGCAAAAACCTCATGAAACTTGTTTCTATTCATTAGTTTTCCATATTGACTCATAAATATTTTCAAACAATGCCTCGAATAATTTGGATTATAGTTTTATCCATCATTTGGAAATGGATATTCCAATTTATAAGTCTGGACGATTTATAAAAGCTAAATTTATTGATCAAGATTAATTTCTCTAGATATCCATTTTTATTGGTTTCACTCACTAATGCATTTTTATGATTGAGATAGCCTTGTCGTGATTTGAAATAAAAACAAGGTGGGTTTTGACATATATTCTTTAAGGACGGAGTAAAAATATGTGGGAACTGGGTATAATTTTACTTTCTCTTGGCTTGTTGATGTACACAGCCTACAGAGGATTTTCTGTAATTCTCATGGCACCGATTTGTGCCTTATTGGCCGTCTTGCTGATTAACCCTGCCAACGTTTTACCATTTTATTCTGGTGTGTTTATGCCAAAAATGGTGGGCTTTATTAAAGATTATTTCTTGGTGTTTTTGCTGGGTGCGATTTTTGGTAAAGTCGTTGAAATGTCAGGTATTGCTGAATCCATTGCCAAAACGATTGTTAAATTAATTGGCTCTAAAAATGCAATGCTTACCGTTGTTCTGCTAGGGGCAATTTTAACCTATAGCGGCGTCAGTTTATTTGTCGTAGTTTTTGCAGTCTATCCCTTTGCAAACCAATTATTTAGACAAGCAAATATCCCTAAACGTTTGATTCCTGGCACGATTGCACTGGGTGCTTTCTCCTTTACCATGGATGCCTTACCGGGTACGCCTCAGATTCAAAACGTTATTCCAACTACATTTTTTGGAACCAATATTTATGCAGCGCCATTTTTAGGGATTATCGGTGCAATCTTTGTTTTAGGTGTTGGTTTAACTTATCTGGAATGGCGTCGTCGTGTTGCTGCTCGCAATGGAGATGGCTTTGCATCGGGTATTACTTTAACAGAAGCCGAACTTCAACAATTCGAAAATCAATCTCAGCAACAAGATAATGGTTCTGGTCTACGTCAATTCATGGCATTTGTTCCCTTAATTTTAGTTGCAGTGATGAATAAATATTTATCTACAGCCATTAAAACATGGTATCCAAATGGCTTTGATTTTAATGCGCTTGGACTAGCAAATTACACTGTCGATGTCGCAAAAACTTCAGCGATTTGGGCAGTTGGTTTGGCTTTAATCGTTGGGATTGTCACTGCGATTATGTTCGATTATCGTCGTGTTTCAACCAGCTTTAAAGAAGGTGTAAACGCAAGTATAGGTGGTTCTTTACTCGCTGTGATGAACACTGCATCTGAGTATGGTTTTGGTGCAATTATTGCCGCCTTACCGGGTTTTGCCGTGATCAGCCATGCTTTAGGTCATACATTTACCAATCCATTGGTCAATGGTGCAGTCACCACAACCGTTTTGGCAGGGATTACAGGTTCAGCATCTGGCGGTATGAGTATTGCCCTCAGTGCCATGGCTGACCAATATAATACAGCTATTGCTGCAATGGGCATTCCTGCTGAAGTCATGCATCGTATTGTTGCAATGGCATCTGGCGGTATGGACACCTTACCGCATAACGGCGCAGTAATTACCCTACTTGCTGTCACTGGACTTACACATAAACAATCTTATAAAGACATTTTTGCCATTACCATCATTAAAACAGTTGCAGTATTTGTCGCAATTGCTGCATTTACATGGTTTGGTATCGTCTAAGTTTATCTTCAAAATGAACACAGGGAGTCAATAATGAGTCAACTTCTCAAAGATAAAGTTGCATTTATCACAGGTTCAGCAAGTGGTATTGGTCTTGAAATTGCCAAAAAATTTGCCCTTGAAGGTGCAAAAGTGGTGATTTCGGATATGAATGCGGACAAATGTAATGAAGCAGTTTTAGCCTTAAAAACTGATGGATTTGAAGCCTTATCTGCACCTTGTGATGTTTCAGATGAAGATGCTTATGCTGCTGCTATTGGTCTAGCACATAGTACCTTTGGTCGTTTGGATATTTTGATCAATAATGCTGGTTTTCAACATGTTGCTGCCATCGAAGAGTTTCCAACTGCCATTTATCAAAAACTACTGAATGTCATGCTGGTGGGTTCTTTTATTGGAATTAAACATGCATTTCCAATCATGAAGGCACAAAACTATGGCCGTATTATCAATATGGCTTCGATCAATGGTTTAATCGGCTTTGCTGGAAAAGCGGGTTATAACAGTGCCAAACATGGGGTGATCGGTTTAACTAAAGTTGCAGCGTTAGAATCTGCTCGTGATGGAATCACGGTCAATGCATTATGCCCAGGTTATGTTGATACACCTTTAGTACGTGGTCAAATTAAAGATTTAGCCAAAACCCGTAATGTCAGCGAAACAAGTGCACTTGAAGATGTCATTTTAGCCATGGTGCCACAAAAGCGCTTACTCAATGTAGAAGAAATTGCAGATTATGCCGTTTTCTTGGCGAGTGAAAAAGCGGCGGGGGTGACGGGTCAAGCAGTGGTTATGGATGGTGGTTATACCGCTCAATAATACAGTTGATGATTGCAATGAGCATGAATTTATCTCTATGTAAATCATCTAACCAGATGTAATACATATTCATTTGTAGGGGGAAATCCTCCCCTACTGTTTTTTAGTTTTTCTATCTTTAGTTTTTATCAAAGTGAAAGGCTCACTTTGTCATGTGCCATAGCGAGACAATCCAACGTTCTCAGGTTATTCAAGGAAAATGAATATATGAAACCCATAAATAAAGTTGCCATTATTGGTACTGGTGTTATTGGTGCAAGTTGGGCAGCATTCTATTTAAGTAAAGGATTTCAGGTGAGTGCTTTTGATCCTGCAGCTGATGCAGAATTAAATTTAAAAAATAGAGTTCAAACCTATTTACTTGATCTGTTCGAATTGGCTGAAGAGCAAACCACCTCTTCTGATCATTATGTTTCAGACACTTTAAAAAATCTCACTTTTTATCAAAATCTAGCAGATGCGGTAAAAGATGCTGATTTTATTCAAGAAAATGGTCCTGAGCGAATTGATCTAAAAAAAGACTTATATGCACAGCTCACTCAAAACTGCCCCAAAGATAGCATTATCGCCTCAAGTTCATCTGGCTTAAAAATCTCAGATATTCAACATGATTGTCTATATCCTGAAAGAATTGTACTGGGCCATCCTTTTAATCCACCACATTTATTACCGTTGGTTGAGATTATTGGTGGAGAAAAAACCCAAGCGAACTATATCCATGATGCTTTTGAATTTTATAGATTATTGGGAAAAAAACCGATTTTAATTCAGAAAGAAGTCAAAGGCCATGTCGCCAATCGTTTACAGTCTGCAATTTGGAGAGAAGCATTTTATCTGGTTTCTGAAGGTGTATGTAGCGCAGAAGATATTGATATCGCCATCACCAATGGCCCCGGATTACGTTGGGCAATATTTGGTCCTTATTTAAATATGCAGTTGGCCAATCAACATGGATTTAAAGCTGCTATGCATCATTTAGGTGAACCGATGTCTGAATGGTGGGCTGATATGCACCCTTATACCTTGTCTGAAGAAAAAATTGAGATGCTGAATGAAGAAACTCAGCAGTTTGTTAAAAAACTAGGCGATAAGAATCTTCAATTAATTCGTGATCAGGCATTACTTCGATCTTTAAAGATGCGTAAAGAATTAGATTTGCCTTAATCGGGTTTTACAAAAGTGAGCTTCATTGATTCTCCAGAATTCTCATCTGGAGAATTTAGTCTTCAAAAATTTAGCCAAGGGAAACAGGATCATTGACCTTCCCGCTCCAAAATTGAATCAACATTTCAAAGCACCCCAAGCAACAATTTCTGACTGAACCTTGTTGCTTATTTTTGAATTACATCAAAAATGCCCATCAGCTTTTAGATTGTTCGAAAATTCGAATAGACATGCCAAGTTTCATATCATTATTGTTCTACTAAAAGCAGTTATCGTTGTCTTATCCGCTACTTTAATCATTAAGTCGCCCAAATAAGGGAAGTATTATGCTCAACAATAAAATAAAGTTAAAACAAATGTGGTAAAGCAATTTCAGTACAACGAATGAAAAATACAAACAATTCCTAATTCAAATGGTGACCCAATATGCGAACTTTCTATACGATTCTCATTGGTATAATGCTACTCCTTGCAATTCTTTTTATAAGTCGAATATTACGTGGTCGCTTTAGTCCAACATTATTTTTTATTCTGTTCATCTTGATTTGGTTTGTAGCAATGAGCTGGAATATGTATATGGGCATACAAGCAGGATATGCGGTTAAAGAAGAATTCTTAATATTTTTACTTAATTTTGGTATTCCTTCTCTTCTCGCAACTTACTTCATATATAAAAAATAAAAGCTCTATTTAGCTTGCTAAGGTTAAAAACCATCATGTAAACAACAATAAAAAATAGTGATTAATTATTATAAAGCACTCTCCAAAGAGAGTGCTTTTTTGTTAATTTTTTACTGGTTAAACATGATTAGGCATAGATTTGATCAATTAAAATTAGCTTTCCTTTTTTCGATAAAAGCCGCAACACCCTCTTTATAATTGTCTGATTGTCCAGCAATACGCTGTAACTCTCGTTCCAACTGTAACTGTTCAGCCAAAGTATTTTGCGAGGCAGTATTTAAGGCCTTTTTAATTAGCGAAATCGAACTGCTTGGTTGCTCTGCCAAACGTTCTGCCAATTCAATCACGCCCTGATCAAAAGCATCATCTTCATAGACCTCCCAAATAAGCCCCCAATTCAAGGCTTTCTGGGCAGATAACTTATCCCCGAACATGGTCAAACCTTTGGCTCGGGCAAGCCCCACCAGATGTGGTAAATTCCACGTCCCACCTGCATCTGGGATTAAACCGACTTTGCAAAAAGATTGTATAAACGTAGCAGATTGCTTGGCCACAACAATATCGCAAGCCAAAGCCAAGTTCGCCCCTGCACCAGCCGCTACGCCATTGACCGCAGCCACAACAGGTTTAGCCATATTGGAAATTTTAACGACTAACGGATTATAAAATTTTTCTAAGGCAGCACCTGCATCATAATCAGCTGCGCTTATCACCTCTTTATTTCTCGCTCTTAAATCCTGACCCGCACAGAAGCCCTTACCTGAACCAGAGATTACAATGGCTTTAATCTCAGTAGAAACCGCCCACAGGTCTAAAATTGCAGCAATTTCACGATGCATTTGCTCATTAAAACTGTTAAGCACCTCGGGACGGTTTAAGGTTAAATAGCCCACCCGATTTTCCTGACGAATCAAAATATGTTGAAAATCCATTTATTTTTACTCATTTAAATACAAAACTTCCTGACCCTGCTTAAAAAGCAAAGTCATCTTGTTCTAGTTCCATTACCGCTTCAGCGCCCGATGCAATAGCAGCTGCATGACTTTGGGTACGATGTAATAATTTTTGAAAGAAAAATTTCGCTGTGGTTAATTTAGCCTGATAAAATTTTTCGTCCTGCGTTGCTTGACTTAACTTTTCATCTGCTACTTGTGCCATACGTGCCCAAAGATAAGCAAACACGACATAGCTAGAGAAATACAGATAATCAACTGAAACAGCGCCAATTTCTTCTGGGTTTTGCTGTGCTTTTTTGGCAACACTGTCTGTGATTGATAACCACTGTTGCTTGAGTTCCGCCAGTTTTTCCAGATAAGCTGCCAATACGGTATTTGATTGATTAGCTGCAATAAACTGCTCAATTAAATTAGTCATATTTTTTAATAGTTTGCCATCCGACTTGAGCACCTTACGTGCCAGCAAATCTAAAGACTGAATCTCTGTGGTTCCCTCATACAAGGTTGAGATACGGGCATCACGAACAATTTGCTCCATGCCATGTTCAACAATAAATCCATGCCCACCAAAAATTTGTACGCCGTGTTTTGCCGCTTCATTGCCTGATTCAGTTAAAAAAGCTTTGGCAATCGGGGTTAAAAATGCCAACAATTCATCTGAGATTTTCTGTTGTTCAGGATCATTGGATGTTTCAACAATATCAACATGCTGAGCCAGAAAATATGCCAATGCGCGACCACCTTCAGAAAAGGCTTTTTGCGTCATTAACATCGAACGCACAGCTGGATGCACAATAATCGGATCAGCATTTTTATCTGGATATTTTGCGCCTGATAAAGCACGCATCGCCAAACGTTCTTTGGCATAACTCAGCGCACCTTGAAATGAAATCTCCGAAGCAGCCAACCCTTGTACAGCTGTTCCAATACGTGCTGTGTTCATAAAGGTAAACATACAATTTAGCCCACGGTTTTCAGGGCCAATTAAATAGCCTTTGGCCCCATCAAAATTTAAAACACAGGTTGCATTGCCATGAATCCCCATCTTGTGTTCAATCGCACTACAGATAACCTTATTGCGATCTTGGCAATCACCTGCATCATCGAGGTTAAATTTAGGCACGATAAACAGTGAAATCCCTTTGGTCCCCGCTGGTGCTTGTGGTAATCGGGCTAAAACAATATGAATAATATTTTCTGAAAGGTCATGTTCCCCAGCAGAAATGAAGATTTTCTCGCCCGTAATTGCATAACTTCCATCTGGGTTTGGTTCGGCCTTAGTGCGAATCAAACCTAAATCTGAACCGGCATGTGACTCAGTTAGACACATTGTCCCTGTCCACACGCCACTAATCAGTTTGCTTAAAAATTGTTGTTTCTGTACTGCTGTACCATGATGTTCAATGGTGCGCATTGCGCCATGCGATAAACCTGGATACATTGCCCAAGCCCAGTTAGAACCACACAGCATTTCTGAGATTGCAATACGCAATAAAGTAGGTAGACCTTGACCGCCATACTCAGGATCCGCCGTCAGTGAGGTAAAACCCAATTCAGTATATTTATGATAAGCCTGTTTAAATCCCGCTGGGGTTGTAACAACACCCTGATTTAAATGACAACCTTCCTGATCACCATTTTGATTGATGGGTGCAAGCTCATTTTCACAAAAGTCTGCTGCGGCATCTAAATATTGATTGATCAATTCACGACTGACCGTTTCCTGATATTTGGGTAGTTTTTGGTAGTTTTCTTCTGTTTGCAGCATTTCATGCAATACAAATTGCATATCACGCAGTGGTGCTTTGTATAAAGGCATAGTGTTTCCCTTTCAGTTCTTCTGCCAATGATGCAGATAGAGATGATTTCCCTTAGATGACAATTTTATTTTACGATTGCTTAAAAATATCAAATAAATTTCTTATTGCAAAATTTATTTTCATTTTTATTAGTTAAACTTATTCAAAAATACCGCCAAAAATATGACAAACCGACACAACAAGCTGTATTTGAACAATAATATTTTAATAAATCAAAATTCAAGTATAATATTTGATTAAAAAATAATTTTGTATAGCAAAATATTATTTCGTAAAATTAAATTTTATAGTATGGTAATTAGATCGCTTAAACACTCCAAGGATGATTTATGGATAACCCTCAATACACAGGTCTTGAATTCTTAACTGCTTTAAAAAATGGTGAAATTTCAGCGTCGCCCATGGCGCAAACCATTCCTATGCAGTTAATCGAAGTTTCTAAAGGCAAAGCGACGTATAAGGTTACGCCAAGTCAAGCGCATCGAAATATACAAGGAACAATCCATGGCGGTTTTTGTGCGACTGCTTTAGATACTGCAACGGGAAGTGCAGCACATACCTTGCTGGAATATGGCGTGGGTTATGGCACGATTGATCTCAATGTGAAAATGATTCGCCCAATGCAGATCGATACCGCCTACTACGCACAAGCTGAACTGATTAATGCTGGACGTAATATCATTACCACAGAAGGCAAAATTGTGGATGAAAATGGCAAAATTTATGCTTTTGCGACGGCAATACTGATGATCATACGAAAATAATAAAAAGACTAAGCCCTTTTGTGGCTTAGTCTTTTATCACTGTTTTCTTCATGGCATAAAAATCTATTCGATCAATTATAAAACTTAGAATTGCCATGGCTAAACCCACAGCCACACAGACACTCCATCCCCAATGTTTCCACGTGTAGACCGCAACCAAAGAACCCAACGCAGCACCACCAAAATACAATGTCATATAAATAGAATTAATTCGAGAACGTGCTTGTGCTGAAATTCGATAGACCAGATTTTGGTTAAGTACATGAAAGGCCGATAAACCAAAATAAGCCAAAATCACACCTCCTGCATAAGCCAGCAAAGACTGTTGGGCAAAAAACAGTGGAATCCATGCCAGTACCAATAACCACATACAAATCAGTGCAACTTTATTTTCCAATCCTTTGGCAATTTGTTTTCCCGCCCAAGGGGTTGCAAACACACCCGCCAAACCAACTATGCCAAATAAGCCAATTTGGAAATCATTAAAATGATAAGGCGCATTGGCAAGAATAAAAGTCATGGTGGTAAAGATCAACGCCAATATACCGAAGCCGATCCCACCTGCCAGACCGCGGCGAATTAAATGTGGCTGATCAACGGCCAATGTAAACAATGAACGATAAATTTGCAGCACTGTTAATTGATGAGATTTTCGAGCAACGGGTAATTTAAGCCACATCACTACTGCAAAAGCTAAAATCACCATACCACTGAGTAAATACACCGCATGCCATGACCAAACGGTCGAAAGTAAGCCTGCGATTGATCTGGCCAAGAGAATGCCTAAAAACAAGCCACTCATCAGTGTTCCGACAATTTGCGGGCTTTTTTGAGGGCTCGCCAAACCAGCAGCAAATGGCACCAAGACTTGTGTCGTAATCGAAAAGAAGGTGGCTAAAAAGGTAAAACCATACAATACGGGCAAGCTTTGACTTAAAGAAAGCCCGATCTGGGCAAAACCTGTGCAGCACATTAACAGACAAATATAGCTACGCTTTTCAAAAAAATCATCGAGCGGCACCAAGATAAACAGACCAACGGCATAAGAGAGTTGGCCGATCACAATTGTTAAAGCGACTTGTTCTGCATTGACCTGTAAGGCTTCTGCAATAGAATAAATCAAAGGCTGGTTATAATAGTTCGAACCTGCACAAATTCCACATGCCATTGCCATGATGAAAATAAAGCTTTTTGACAAGATATGCGTTGTGTCAGGTTGAACTATTTTTTCCATTGCGCAGCTCACCTTATTTTAGAATTTGTACATCGACACAAAGTTAATGCGGGAAACATCTGCTGTTCTTCCATCAAACACTTCACGCTTACCTTGATGATATTCCATACCAATATCAATTTGCTCAGCCGGTGAATAAAACAGATTAGCTGCATAATCCGTTAAGCGCTTATTTGCGTCAGGATTGAGTTTTGCATAGGCTGAATCATCATCAAAATCAAAAATTGATGCAGATAAATTTGCACGCCATTGCGGATTAAATTTATATGAATAGCCAATATTTAAGCTATTGAGTTTATTCATCTCTAAATCTGTTTTTTGCGCATTTAAAGAAAAATCACCTGCCGCATTTAAACTGGTTGCATTTGTCAGGCCAGTTTGTGTGGTATATGGCATGAATTTTTGATCACCCACGATATATTGATAATTCGCCTGTACAGATTGCGCTGGGCTTAGTTGGTATTTTAAACCAGCACCCGCGCCCCAACTGACTTTTTTAACCGTATCTTTCGCAACATCTACTGATTTTTCATTGACAAAACCTTGAACCAAAGCCGTTAAGGCACCTTCTTTTACCGTATATCGACCTGTCAATGTCGGGAATGCTGAAACCCGAGATCCAGTGTATTCCAATGCGACTTTTAAATCACTCTTGCCATTTATCTTCCAGTCATAGCGCACTTGAGGTGTACGGGTATAAGAGGTTCCCATAAACTGAGTATAATCGACGGACTCTGTACGTGTTTCCATATTGGACATCAAAGACCATGTTTGACCGAAAGTCCAATCTTTATAAGTAAAGAAAGCATGACGAATACGGAATTTACCATCGCCTGTACCCATGTTGGCACTGTCAAAGAAATCGGCTTCAATATTTCCTGTTACAGCCTTATCTGGACTGTTGAAATACACCCCGATTCGACTGGCATTGATCATGGCATCTGAGCGGGCATGATCGGAACGTTTGTCACTTTCAAACGGAGTACGGTTTATGCTATTGGTGGTTCTTCCTCCCGAATCTGGTGAGGACTTAAAATCAACTGCAGCATCAAGTCGGGCAATTCCATAGACTTTAACATTGTCTGTCCAAGTCACCCACGAAGGTGCAATTGGTTTCGCGGTTTCAAGTGCTTTATTTTTTTCTACATTTTCTTCAATTTTTGCTTGTTTGACCTGCAAATTATTTTGTGACAGCTTTTGAGCTTCGAGTTCTGCTTTGAGTTTTTGCAGCTCTGTCTCTAACAGATTAATCCGTTGTTCTGCTGTCACTGGTGAATTTGCAAAAATAGTCCCTGAAGCCACAGCGCAAGCTGTAGCTAAAATTAATTTTTTCATCTTTTAATCCTTAAAGAAGCTTTTTTTCCTACGCTTATAAACTAAGCGTCTCGTGCATCTATCAACGGGCAGCCCGTTACTGCCTGTAATTCATCAAAACTTAGTCCCGAAACCATTTCAGTGACATAGGCTTTGTGATCTTTTAATTCAATAATGCATAAATCGGTATAAATACGATCTACACACTGCTCGCCTGTAATGGGATAACTCAATGCATCGACAATTTTAGCTTCGCCCTTTTTGGTGACATGCTCCATATAGACATAAATTGACTTGGCACCCACCGCTAAATCCATTGCACCACCTACAGCGGGAACATCATCAGCTTTGCCAGTATGCCAATTGGCTAAATCGCCATTCACTGCGACCTGAAAAGCACCAATCACACAGATATCCAAATGCCCACCACGCATAATGTCAAAGGAATCTCCATGATGCATAAAGCAACCACCATCCAGCAAAGTGACTAATTCCTTTCCAGCATTGACTAAGTCCTCATCTTCTTCACCTGCTTTGGGTGGCGGGCCAAAGGCCAAAACCCCATTTTCTGAGTGTAGAAAGATTTCTTTGTCTTGAGGTAAATACTTCGCAACGTTGGTAGGTAAACCAATACCTAAATTGACATAAGCTCCTTCGGGAATATCCTGAGCAATCAACTGAGCGATATCTTCACGAGAACGTTTTTGAACTGACATTAGATATCTCCTACTTTGACAACATGCTGTACAAAAATCCCAGGTGTGATAATGCACTCAGGATCAAGGCTTCCTAGATCTACCGTATGATTCACTTGAACAATGGTTGTTTTTGCCGCTTTTGCCATAATCGGGCCAAAGTTCCGTGCTGCCTTACGATAGGTCAAATTCCCCCAACGATCGGCTTGATCGGCATAAATCAAAGCAAAGTCAGCTTCAAGCGGATACTCAAGTACATAGTTTCGACCATTAATGGTTCTGGTTTCTTTGCCTTCTGCGACTTTTGTGCCATAGCCTGTCGGTGTAAATATTGCACCTAGACCTGCACCTGCCGCTTGAATACGACAGGCTAAGTTGCCCTGTGGAACCAGTTCTAACTCAATCTTTCCTGCACGATATAAGTCTTGAAATACGGTCGAACCCGCTGACTTTGGAAATGAACTGATCATTTTTCTGACACAACCTGCAATGATCAGCTTGGTCAAACCACGATCACCAGAGGCAGCATTGTTATTGACAATGGTCAGCTCTTTTTTACCTAAATCGATCAAGGCTTCAATCAGTTCCGCAGGCTGACCTGTCACACCAAAACCACTGGTCATGATGGTTGCACCATCAGGAATTGCCTTTAAAATCGGTTCAATGTCACTGGTGATTTTATTTATCATTTCGCTTGTCCCTTTTCATCCTTAAATTGACGTGACAGGTCAAATTGTCACTCTGCCTTTTGCGGGTTAAATAGTCGGTCTTTAATAAATAACAATGGAATTACACCGCATATAAAGTACGCCCCAGCCATCACCAACAGTCCTAAAC
The DNA here is from genome assembly GCF_059422385.1 of Acinetobacter sp. GW821-FHT01E09. Classification (NCBI taxonomy): domain Bacteria; kingdom Pseudomonadati; phylum Pseudomonadota; class Gammaproteobacteria; order Moraxellales; family Moraxellaceae; genus Acinetobacter; species Acinetobacter sp. GW821-FHT01E09. The sequence goes on along the minus strand of NZ_JBWKWU010000001.1, from coordinate 1,738,890 downwards.
CAATCGAACCATGTTGTGATAAATAACCGATGGTTAATGGAGAGAAAATTGAAAGCACTTTACCGATGTTATACGCACCGCCAACCGCCGAGCCTCGAATTGAGGTTGGAAAACTTTCAGTCATATACGTAGCATTGATTGCATACGGTATGCCGTATAGAAAACCAAAGAACAGCATGAGCCATAAAATATTGGCAGGCGTGTTAAGGTAAACAATCACGGGAATAAATAGAGCTGTGCCAATTGTGCCGAATGCAAATACAGCGCGGCGACCCAATTTATCCGCAATAATCCCAGCAATAATTTTGGCAAACATCATGATTAAGAAAGTGCCGACCATATACATCGCCATTTCTTTAAACTTGATTCCTAGATCAGATTCCAAATAAGCCGGCAGCCAGTTACTCACACCGTAATAACCAAATTGCAAAGCACCGGTACTCAAAATCCACAGCACAAACATGGTGCCATGTTTCTTATCTTTCAAAATTTCCCAATACGGATTCTGACGTTTAACAGGCTGTGCATTTTGTGGCGTTGCAATGACTTTTAATTGGCGTGCTTTTTTCCATGACTCAGGCTCAGGTACGATAAAATGCATCAGTACTGATAAAATAATCGGGGTAATTGCAAGCCAATATAGGAAACGCCAGCCATGTTCAGGAATAATATGACCTGCCAACAAAGTCGCAAGTAAAGACCCCAAGGTATAGCCCGTCATCAGTGTTGCCAACACAGTAGAACGATGTTTGGTCGGTACCATTTCAGACATTAAAATATTACAGGCAATATAAAGTGCGCCTAAGCCCATTGCACCGACTGTTCTTAAAATCGCAAATTGCATATATGAATGGGTAAAACCCAATGCACAGGTCAGAACAGAAGAAAAAGCAATAAAGAATACAATCACCCGTACTCGGCCAAAGCGATCACAAGCCCATCCACCAACTAAACCACCCACGGCGGAACCTAACAGTGTCAAACTGCCCAAAGTTCCTGCTTGTACACCGCTCAGATGAAACTCAGCCTTTAAACTGTTCAAACTTAACGCTAAAAAGCCTAAATCTGCGCCATCACAAAGCAAAGTAAAAAATGCAAAGATAAAGGCCGTAATCCAAATCTTTTTGGGTGTCTGAATCACCTCTCCAGCACCATTATTACCGCTATTATTTTGTGTAACTGTTTCCGTTGTCATGTCCATATCCTCAGAAGGAATATGAGGCATCCCCTGCCTCATGGCATCTAATTGTTATTAGGCTGTAGCGTCCCTAATCATGTTTTTTGCGATAATCAATTGTTGAACTTGCGTGGTTCCTTCATATAAACGGAACAAACGCACATCACGATAAAAACGTTCAATGGCATATTCACTGATATAACCAGCACCACCGTGAATTTGTACGCAACGATCTGCGACCCGACCACACATTTCAGTGGCAAACATTTTTGAACAAGATGCTTCTGTACTGATGTTTTCACCATTATCACGGCGACGCGCAGCATCGAGCACCATACATTTTGCCGCGTAAATTTCAGCTTTTGAGTCTGCAAGCATGGCTTGGATCAATTGAAAATTAGCAATCGGCTGACCAAATTGTTTACGCTCAATGGCATAGTGAAGTGCGTCATTTAACATCCGTTCAGCCACACCGACGCTATATGCACCAATATGTAAACGACCTTTATCTAAAACCTTCATGGCTGTTTTAAAACCAATACCTTCAATCCCACCAATCAGTGCTGATGCTGGAACGCGGCAGTTTTCAAAAATCACATCACAAGTATGAGAACCCTTTTGTCCCATCTTTTGATCGATTTTTCCCAAACTAATCCCAGGCGTATTGGCTTCAACTAAAAATGCAGAAATACCACTTGCGCCTTTAATATCAGGATTGGTCCGCGCCATCACGGTAAAAGTAGCAGCATGTGGTGCATTGGTAATAAAGCGTTTGGTACCATTTAAAACGTAAAAATCACCATCTTTGACCGCACTGGTTTTTAAAGAGGCGGCATCTGAACCAGCCTCAGGTTCGGTTAAGCAAAATGAACCAATAATTTCACCGCTGGCATAACGAGGAAGATATTTTTGTTTTTGTTCTTGTGTACCATCAATCAAAATCGCACTTGAACCAATACCATTGTTGGTACCAATCAGTGAACGGAATGCTGGTGAAGTTTGTCCAAGTTCAAATGCAACATTCACCTCCTCTTCCATGGTAATTCCCAATCCACCATATTCTTCTGGAATGGTTAACCCAAACAAACCTAATTCACGCATTTGTTGCACGATATCCTCAGGAATTTTGTCCTGCTCGGCAACCTCATGTTCACGTGGAATCAATTCATTTTTTACAAAGTCACGAATTGTTGTGAGCAACTGTTGCAACATTCCTTCATCACGGATCATCTATGATCTCCCTTCTTTTGTAGCTTCATTGCATCCATCAGCTATTCCAGCTGGGTAATGGATACCCTGTTTTAAATCTTGTTTACTGCGAATGTGTTTCATAGTACGAGATTAAAAACACAAATTTCAAGCTTTTTTGAAAATTAATTTCATTAAGCGAAATTTTATACTCTACCAATATTAAATATCAATCACTTATAAAAATATGCTGAAGATAAAGTGCCGAGAGGAACAAAAAATACTTGAAATAAATTTCAAAACACGCATTATTAAAGAAACATAGTTTTGATCTGCGAAACAAGGAATCAAAAAATGAGTGAAATAACAGGGAACAGTTTCATTGAAGTTGACTATTCTGTTCAGAAAGTAGCGATCGTGAAGATTAATCGTCCAGAGGCTAAAAATGCCTTAAATACACAGCTACGTCAGCAACTGGCTCAAGTGTTTACTGAGTTAAGTTTTAATGACCAGATCAATGCCATTGTGCTCACAGGTGGTGAGGAAGTTTTTGCCGCAGGGGCAGACTTAAAAGAAATGGCAAGCGCGACCTCCACAGAAATGTTGCTACGTCATACAGAACGTTATTGGAATGCAATTGCGCAATGTCCTAAACCCGTGATTGCTGCTGTAAATGGTTATGCACTGGGTGGCGGTTGTGAACTTGCCATGCATAGCGACATTATTATTGCGGGTAAAGGCGCAACTTTTGGTCAACCTGAAATTAAAGTCGGTTTAATGCCTGGCGCAGGTGGAACCCAACGTCTCTTCCGTGCAGTGGGTAAATTCCACGCGATGCGTATGATCATGACAGGTGTAATGGTCAAAGCAGAAGAAGCATATAGCATTGGACTGGTTTCCCAAGTTACTGAAGATGACCAGACCATCTCAACCGCTATTCAAATGGCGCAAAATCTGGCAAAAATGCCACCCATTGCCCTGCAACAAATCAAAGAAGTTGCTTTAATGAGCGAAGATGTTCCATTAAATGCAGGTTTGGCATTGGAGCGTAAATCATTTCAATTGTTGTTTTCGACCGAAGATAAAAATGAAGGCATTCAAGCATTTATTGAAAAGCGTAAACCTTCATATCAAGGCAAATAAGTTTAATTGATAACAACAATGGAATAGAAATGGCTAGAAAAGTATTGATTAGTGCAGGCGGTTCAGGAATTGGACGATGTATTGCAGAAGCATTCTTAGCGCATCACGATGAAGTTTTCGTTTGTGATATCAATGCAGAAAGCTTAGCGCAATTCCAAAAGGCCTATCCTGCACTACATATTTATGCATGTGATTTATCTAACCATGATGAAATCAAATCTATGTTTAGTGATGCCATCAGCAAACTGGGGCATATTGATGTTCTGGTCAATAATACAGGGATTTCTGGCCCAACCATTGCAGCAGAAGAACTGAGTTTTGCCGATTGGAGTGCGGTATTAAACCTTAATTTAAATAGTACCTTTGCGATCACCCAACTCGCCATCCCCTTTTTAAAACGGTCGGAAGCAGGTGTCATTATCAATATGTCATCGATCGCTGGACGTTTGGGCTATCCATATCGTTTGGCTTACGCGACCTCTAAATGGGGATTAATTGGTTTTACCAAAACATTGTCGATGGAACTTGGTGCAGACAATATTCGAGTCAATGCCATACTTCCAGGTGCAGTGGATGGGGAACGAGTTCAACGGGTGTTACAAGCGCGTGCAGATGTCGCGCAAACTTCTTTGGATGCCGTTACGCAAAATGCACTTAAAAATCAATCGCTCAAATATTTTGTCAATCCAAAGCATATTGCCGATTTGTGTATATTTTTAGCCTCGGAAAGCGGTTGCTCTATTTCTGGACAAATTTTACCGATTGATGGTGACAAACAATGTCTGAGTTAACCCACCAAACTGTACTGGTTTCTTTCGTTTCTATTTTTTCCATCTCTAATTTTTCGTTTAATCTGGATCAGTTATCAGGATGATCGACATGACTTATGATATTCAAAGCATGGCTGTAATTGGTGTTGGCATTATGGGCAGCGGTATTGCTCAAATTGCCGCACAATCAGGTCATACCACTTATTTATATGACACCAAAGAAGGTGCTGCGCTACAGGCCAAAGAAAAGCTGGCAGCAACATTTCAAAAGCTGGTCGATAAAAATAAAATCAGCGCTGAACAGGCGGAAAATGCCAACAAACATTTGATCGTTGCCGCTCAACTTGAAGATTTAAAAGCCTGTGAATTGATTGTGGAAGCGATTGTTGAGCGTTTAGATATCAAACAAGCGTTGATGCAACAACTTGAAAAGATCGTTTCAGACACCACTATTTTAGCCTCAAATACTTCATCGCTTTCGATCACAGCCATTGCAGCAAACTGTAAAAAACCACAACGTGTAGTCGGTTTCCACTTCTTTAATCCGGTACCCCTGATGAAAGTTGTGGAAATAATCCAAGGATTAAAAACGGATCCACGTATTGTAGCTGCATTAAATGAGTTGTCACGTGCATTTGGTCATCGACCTGTTGTTGCCAAAGATACCCCAGGATTTATTATTAATCATGCGGGGCGCGCCTATGGCACCGAAGCGTTAAAAATCTTAAATGAAAACGTCTGTGACATTAGTGAAATTGACCGCATTTTAAGAGATGGTGTTGGTTTTAGAATGGGACCATTCGAACTCATGGATTTAACAGGACTGGATGTATCACATCCTGTAATGGAGTCGATTTATCATCAATACTATGAAGAAGCCCGTTACAAGCCCAATCCATTGACCAAACAAATGCTTGAAGCCAAACAACTTGGGCGTAAAGTCAATCAAGGCTTTTACCACTATGAAACAGGCACAAAAACAGGTGAAAAACCTGCACAGTTTGTTGAGCGTTTAACCAACTATCCAAAAGTTTGGATTGCAGCTGATTTTGCTGAAGATAAACGACAACTGGAAGATTATTTAATCCAACAAAATATTGTCTTAGATACAGGTTTAGAACCACTACATGAGAGTTTATGTTTACTCGCTTGCTATGGTGAAGATACCACCCAAGCAGCGACACGTTTAAAAGTCAATCCACAACAAGCTGTTGCCATAGATATGCTATACGGCATAAGCAAACATAGAACGTTAATGCCGTCACTGGCGACAAGCACGGAGTATCGTCAAGCAGCCCACTCTATGTTTAATTTAGATGGTGCTATGGTCAGCATGATCGCTGAAAGTATTGGCTTTGTGGCACAACGTGTTTTAGCCATGGTGATTAATTTAGGTTGTGATATTGCACAACAAAATATTGCCAGTGTCGATGATATCAATGCCGCAGTCCGTTTAGGTTTAGGCTATCCCTTTGGCCCTATTGAATGGGGTGATCATATCGGTAGCCAAAAAATCTTACTCATTCTCAATCGTATCTCAACACTCACCTATGACCCACGCTATCGCCCTAGCCCATGGTTACAACGTCGTGTCGCATTAAATTTACCGCTTACTTTTAATTCTGGATTTTGAAAAGGAACTTCTCAATGTTAAATGCCTATATTTATGATGGTTTACGTAGCCCGATTGGTCGTCATGCAGGCGAGCTCGCTTCAATACGTCCAGATGATTTAGCTGCGGCAGTTTTGCAAAAGCTCCTTGAAAAAACTGGGGTTCCGGGCGCAGCGATTGAAGATGTTATTTTAGGCGATACCAACCAAGGTGGTGAAGACAGTCGTAATGTTGCCAGAAATGCCCTATTACTCGCGGGCTTACCTGTGACTGTTCCCGGCCAAACTGTAAACCGTTTATGTGCAAGTGGTTTGGGTGCTGTGATTGACTCTGCACGTGCCATTACCTGTGGCGAAGGCGACTTGTATATTGCAGGTGGTGTAGAAAGCATGTCACGTGCTCCATTTGTGATGGGTAAAGCTGAAACTGCCTATAGCCGTGAGGCCAAAATTTACGACACCACAATTGGCTCACGCTTTCCAAACAAAAAACTGATTGCACAATACGGTGGTCACTCAATGCCTGAAACTGGTGACAATGTCGCAGTTGAGTTTGGCATTACCCGTGAACAGGCAGATTTATTTGCTGCCCAATCACAAGCAAAGTATCAAACAGCCAAACAAGACGGCTTTTTTACTGGTGAAATTACCCCACTTGAAGTCTTTCAAGGCAAAAAGTTACCACCAAAACTGGTTTCTGAAGATGAACATCCTCGCCCAAGCTCAACGGTTGAAGCCTTAACCAAATTAAAACCATTATTTGAAGGTGGTGTCGTCACTGCCGGAAATGCATCGGGTATTAATGATGGTGCTGCTGCACTACTCATCGGTTCCGAAGCAGCGGGTCAAAAATATGGCTTAAAGCCAATGGCAAAAATCTTGTCAGCAGCAGCAGCAGGTATTGAACCTCGTATTATGGGTGCTGGCCCAATCGAAGCAATCAAAAAAGCCGTTGCACGTGCAGGGCTAACTTTAGATGATATGGATATCATTGAAATCAATGAAGCTTTTGCTTCACAAGTATTATCTTGCTTAAAAGGTTTAGATGTTGATTTTAATGATCCGCGTGTCAACCCAAATGGTGGTGCAATTGCCATTGGCCACCCACTTGGGGCTTCTGGTGCACGTCTTGCACTGACAGTTTCGCGTGAGCTGATTCGCCGTAATAAGAAATATGCTGTCGTTAGCTTATGCATCGGCGTAGGACAAGGCTTAGCCATGGTGATTGAAAACGTGTCATAACATTGACTGTTTAATCACTAACCGAGTATCCATTCATCACAACAGCGCAGTGATGAATGGATTTATTTTGCAGAGCGAAATATAATAGCCAAACTGTTGCTTTATTATATTTGAGTATTGAATGTCTCAGAATTCAGAAACTGAACAACCTATAAATTTTGATGAGATACGTCTTGATCCTATTTCACATATTCATCGGGAAAATAACCCCCAATTTATCGCTTCTTTAGCACGTGGTTTAGAGCTATTACGTTGTTTTTCTGCCAACAATCAAGTCTTGGGTAACCAAGAACTGGCAAAAATGACGGGTTTACCAAAACCAACCATTGCGCGGATAACCAATACCTTAGTGTCATTAGGCTATTTAAAACAACTACCTAATTCCACCAAATATACCTTGGATATCGGTGTTTTATCTTTAGGCTATGCAGCCTTGTCCAATATTTCTATCCGTAATATTGCACATCGCTATATGGAAGAAATGAGCCAATATGTACAAGCACCGGTTGCGATGGCAACCCGTGACCGTTTAAACATGGTCTATATCGACGTGGTTCAGATCGAAACTGCTTTAAATATGCGCCGTCCCATCGGCTCAACCCTACCCATTCACAGCAGTTCCATGGGTCGAGCTTGCTTGGCGGCTACACCTGAACGTGAGCGTAACTTTTTACTGGATGCGCTTAAACAAAAAAATGCTGAAAACTGGCCTGCAATTAAACGTTCTTTAGAACGAGCTTTCCGAGATTATCAAGATTACGGATATTGCCTTTCTTTAGGTGAATGGCATAAAGAAGTAAACTCTGTTGCTGTACCTTTAGTCAGCTCCAAACATGGTCTTTATGTGTTTAACTGCGGTGCACCAAGTTTTCATTTAAACCCTGAAAAACTTGAAGGTGAAATTGGACCCCGTTTAATCCATATGGTGCACAACATTCAAGATGCTTTGAGTGAAACGCCTTAACAACGATGATTAAAATCAGATGCTTAAAATCAGCAGATACATGGTTGTGTGGATTAAAAGTTCCGATTTCATAATGACAAACCATAGGCATGATGAAAAACACTCTCTATACCCCAACCATTATTTTAATGGCAGTTGCAGCAGGCATCTGTACTGGTGGGAATTATTTTAGCCAACCACTGATTCATTCCATTAGTCTAAGTTTAAATTTAGCAGATACCACCACAGCATGGGTGCCTACTTTAGCGCAAATCACCTATGCAGCAGGTCTGCTATTTTTAATGCCTTTAGGCGATATTCTTGAAAAGCGTAAGTTGTTATTTATATTTATGCTGCTTGCCTCAATTGGGCTAATTATTAGTGGTTTTTCCCACAATATTTATCTGTTAATGCTCGGTACCATCATTACAGGATTATTTTCTAGTTCAGCCCAACTGTTGTTACCACTGGCTGCCAGTCTGGTTCCAATTCAACTTAGTGGTCGTGTTGTTGGTTTTTTACTGAGTGGGTTAATGATGGGTGTCTTATTGGCACGCTCATTATCAGGGATGATGTCGACGCTTTTTGCTTGGAATGTTATTTATCTGCTCAGCGGTTTTTTATTATTGCTCATTGCGATTATTTTGTACCGTAATATTGGCTTATTTCCTCCAACCAAATCTGAAAATTATCTCAAAACAATTCACTCACTACCGCAAATCTTTATTCAAAATCGTCGCCTAAGAATCAGAACCTATATTGGTGGATTAACCTTTGCCTGTGTAAGCTTAACCTTTACCACCATGTCTTTACTCTTAGCTCCTGCGCCTTATTTTTTCAGTGATTTTACGATTGGCTTATTTGGGTTTGTCGGTGTTTTAGGGACATTCGTTGCCAATTTTTCCGGTAAATTTATTGATCAAGGCTATATTCATAAAATTTCGATATGTTGTGGTATCGGTCTGATTTTAAGTTGGCTATTGTTTTTGTTGCTCCCTTATCATTTTATCTTTTATATCATTGCCTTACTTATCCTTTACGCCTCACTCTCGGCTGTTCATGTCACCAATCAAAGTATTGTCTTTAAGCTTAACCAACAATTACGGTCACGTTTCAATGCGATTTATATGACAGGTTATTTCGCTGGCGGTGCTTTAGGGACCACGAGTGGAAGCTATGCATGGAAACATTTTGGCTGGACAGGTGTATGTATCTTGGGCTTAGTTTTTGCCCTGCTGTGTTTATATTATTGTCTTACAGATGCTAAAAATCAGCACAACTCATAGTGTTGTGCTGATCTTTAAAAGCAGTCTTTCATCATCTAGATAAAGCTGAACTCAAATAGATATTTATAAAAGCCCGAATAAACGTCCACGAATAATGTCTTCTGCATCTTTTACAATACGGTTGACCAGTTCATCACATGTCGGAATGTCATGGATCAGACTGGCAACCAAACCGCATGACCATGCCCCAGCATTGACATCGCCATCAATCATCACTTTAGGATAAACACCTGCAACTTCTTCAATGATATCTTCAAATTTAATCTGGTCTCCAAGTGCTTTTTCTTTGGCTACAATTTTTTCTACAGCCGCATTATTCATAACACGCTCAGTGTTACGTAAAGCACGCATAATTAAACGGGTATCTCTTTCCGTAGCATTCAGGATCGCTTGTTTTACATTTGCATGTACTGGCGCTTCTTGAGTTGCAATAAAACGCGTTCCCATATTAATGCCATCCGCCCCCATGGCTAAAGCGGCAGCAAGTGAGCGTCCATCAGCCATACCACCTGATGCAACAAAAGGAATTTCTAAGCTATCGGCAGCTAAAGGCAATAAAATCATATTCGGTACATCATCTTCACCGGGGTGCCCACCACACTCAAAACCATCGACAGAAACAGCATCACATCCAATTTTTTGAGCTTTTAGACTATGCCGAACCGAAGTGCATTTATGAATTACTTTAATTCCAGCAGCCTTTAAATAAGGCATGACCTGTTCAGGATTACGACCTGCTGTTTCTACAACTTTTACCCCACCCTTAATAATTGCCTCGACAAAACCCGGATAATCAGGTGTATTGACTGTGGGTAAGAAAGTTAGATTGACACCAAAAGGCTTATCGGTCATTTCTCGACATCGGGCAATTTCTTTTGCTAGATTTTCAGGTGTTCTCTGGGTTAAACCGGTAATAATGCCTAACCCACCCGCATTTGAAACTGCAGCAGCCAGCTCGGCAAAACCGACATAATGCATACCGCCTTGAATAATCGGATGTTCAATTTCAAATAATTCTGTAATTTTGGTTTTCATATTCTTTCCACTCACTATTTTATATTTAGAGGCTCATTTCTTAGCATCCTATGCTTGTCGATGATTTATTAAATCTGATCGATCATGAGTCCACTGTATTCTCACTTTGTTTGCAAGGTGACGAATTTAAACAAGCTCTGAGTACCTTGATGAAAAAAAACACCCATTTTCCGTAAGCAAACTATTTAACATGCATCTTATTAAAAAGGCCAACAATGCAGATTGTTGCTGGCCTTTCAGTTTTAAAGCAATAAAATTAACTAATTTCAGTGCGGATATTATTCACCATATGCAGAAGACGCGGTGCAATATCCTCTTCAAGTTTTTCGCGGTTCATAATAAAGCTTGGTCCGCCGCAGTTAAATACCAATAGACCATGTTGTTCATGAATCAAGGGAACTGCCACTGAATTGACATCTTTATGCCATTCACCAATTGAAAAACAATAACCAAAATCTTGATAATCTTTAAATGCCTTATCTAAATCACGGTTGATCTTGATCCAATCGTCTTTATGTTTGCTACGGATTGCATCAAGTAAAAACTCTCTTTCATCTTCAGGCATTGCAGCCAGACATGCACGTCCCATTGAACTTAAATGAATCGGTAAATAAGTACCGACTTGACGACGCATGGTCATATTGCCCTTGCCTTGTACCACATCCAAATAAATCATATTTAGACGATCACGCGTTGCCATTGCCACAGCAGCACCCGCATAATCCGCTAAATTTTTCATATAGGGATGTGCAATATTACGGATAGACACATTAGAAAGCATGGAGTAACCAAACGCCAAAACCCCAACTGAAAGTTGAAATTTGCTTGAATTTGGGACCTGCTTGATATAGCCCAAACGTGACAATGTGTGCGTTAAACGGGTAATGGTCGGTTTAGGCAAACCGGTCATTTGTGATAACTCTTGATTACCCAAATGCTGATGTTTTGGGGTAAAGCAACGTAAGAGTTCTAAACCACGTCCTAAAGCTGTAATAAATTGACGATCATTTTCATCTTGCATATCTTCAATCGGATGCAATAACTCATGCCTCAAAGGCGCTAATAATTTTTCTGTTTGTTCTGCATCTACGGCATCATTCATGGTTATACCAATTCACATATTTGTTTCGCACTGCGAAAATTATAATCTATTTTTTCTATAAATAGCAAAAAGCAATCATCTGATTCACTTTGAAAATAAAACGATGCATCCATCTTGATGTGAAAAGTCTAAATTTGCTTATTTTATTGAAAAAAATGGCTTTAGACTGCTCACATCATCTATTTAAAAACTATCCTATCACGCCTTTGGCTTTTAACTCATCAAGTTTTGCTGGAGAGATAATACGGCCTAAGATTGTTTGAGTATGTTCGCCTAATAAAGGAGGCGCATTTCTATACTCTACAGGTGTACGTGAAAGCTTAATCGGAGAACCGACCACAGTAAGTTTTTCACGTTGAGGATGTTGCATTTCTACCAGCATCTCTCGCGCAAGCACTTGAGGTTCATTAAAAGCTTGTTCTAGATTATTAATCACACCAACGGGCACTTTAGCAGCATAAATTGCACTTACCCATTCATCGGCAGTCTTGCTTAAAAAATGCTTTGATAAAATTTCTATCACTTCATCACGATGCTTAACACGATCTGCATTACGGGTAAATCGAACATCATTGGGTAACTCTGGCAAACCAATACTTCTACACAGTTGGATAAACTGGGTGTCATTACCACAAGCAATGATAAACTCTCGATCTGCGGCTTTAAATAATTGATAAGGCACAATATTGGCATGTGCATTGCCATAACGTACTGGCACTTTTCCAGATGAAAGATAATTCATTCCTTGATTTGCCATTGTGGCAATTTGCACATCAAGTAAAGCCATATCTATATGTTGCCCTAAACCTGTTACATGACGATTGAGCAAAGCAGCTTGTATGGCAATGGTTGAATATAGTCCCGTTGATAAGTCTGAAAATGCGACACCTACTTTTTGCGGACCACCACCGGGCAAATCATCTTTTTCACCCGTGATGGACATCAGTCCACCCATTCCCTGAATGATAAAATCATAGCCAGGTTCTGCTGCTCTCGGTCCATTTTGACCAAAACCCGTAATCGAGCAATAAACCAGTTTAGGATTAATTTCTGATAAAGAAGCATAATCCAAGCCATATTTTTTCAAAGAACCAGCTTTGTAGTTTTCAATGACCACATCGGTATCTTGAATAAGTGCTTTGATGAGTGCCTGTCCTTCAGGATTTGCAATATCTATTGCAACAGAAAGTTTATTGCGATTGGTCGACTGATAATAAGCGGCTTCTCGTGTCTCTTGTCCGACGTCATCTTTCATCCAAGGTGGTCCCCAAGAACGCGTATCATCACCTAGTTTCGGTCTTTCAACCTTAATCACTTCTGCGCCTAAATCGGCAAGAATCTGTCCACACCACGGTCCAGCCAGTACTCGACTTAAGTCAAGTACACGAATTCCATTTAAAGCACCCATGTTTATTCCACTAACCTTTGATTAATTTCCTACAGGAAAATTTATTTAACATAAATTTCGCATAGCGATATATATTTTTAATATACACAGAAAACTTTAAAAATAAAACTTAATTTTTTCATCAAAAGTGATGATTTTTATTCAACAAATATAGATTAATTAAATCAAATAATTAGCCAACTGAAAACAAGCACAATATACCGCATTGCGAAATTAATTTTCAAAATATATTGTTTTCTACTAATCCTTTGATTACTATCGCATCAATATGCAGGGTTTTAGCAACATCAGCTCGATGTTTTCAACATGTTGTACAAAGGACAAGACTATGATTCGAGATCAGGAAACACTCCAACAACTGGTAGATATGATTCGACAGTTTGTAGATGGTGTCCTTATTCCTCATGAGAATGAAGTCGCAGAAACAGATCAAATCCCTCAAGCCATCATTGAGCAAATGAAAGCTTTGGGTTTGTTTGGACTGACGATTCCAGAAGAATATGAAGGTCTTGGCTTGACCATGGAAGAAGAGGTGTCTATTGCTTTTGAACTTGGACGTACTTCGCCTGCCTTTCGTTCACTGATCGGCACCAATAATGGAATCGGTTCGAGTGGCCTGATTATTGATGGTACCGAAACTCAAAAATCATTTTTCTTGCCCCGTTTAGCACGTGGTGAAGTGATCAGTTCTTTTTGCCTAACTGAGCCAGATGCAGGCTCAGATACTGCCTCTTTGAAAACCAGCGCAGTAAAAGAAGGTGAGTTTTATATTTTAAATGGCACCAAACGCTTTATTACCAATGCACCTCATGCAGGGGTATTTACGGTGATGGCACGAACCAATCCAGACATTAAAGGTGCTGGTGGAATTTCTGCTTTTATCGTAGATCGCAAAACCGCAGGAATCTCTCTGGGTAAAACAGATAAAAAAATGGGGCAAAAAGGTGCGCATACCTGTGATGTGATTTTTGAAAACTGTCGGGTTCCTGCCTCAGCACTGATTGGTGGTGTCGAAGGTGTCGGATTTAAAACCGCAATGAAAGTCTTGGATAAAGGTCGTTTACATATCGCCGCAATCAGTGTCGGTGCTGCCATACGCATGTTAGACGATACCTTAAAGTTCGCCCTTGAGCGTAAGCAATTTGGACAAGCGATTGCTGAATTTCAACTGATTCAAGCCATGCTTGCTGACTCCAAAGCAGAAATTTATGCAGCGCAATGTATGGTTTTAGATGCGGCAAGACAACGTGATGCTGGGCGCAACGTCAGCACAGAAGCATCATGCGCAAAAATGTTTGCCACTGAAATGTGTGGTCGCGTGGCCGATCGCTGCGTACAGATTCATGGTGGCTCTGGCTATATCAGTGAATATGCCATTGAACGCTTTTACCGAGATGTACGTTTATTCCGTCTCTATGAAGGCACCACCCAAATTCAACAAATGATTATTGCGCGAAATATGATTCGTGCTGCGTCTTAATTAATTTTTAGGCACTTTAAAACGATTTGAAGTGCTGTAAATCAAATGTAGGTAATGGATTATGGCGACAAACTACAATACACATCTCTCTTCAATACAGCCTCATACTTGGAAAATTGCATTTATTTTTGCATTTTTAGCCTTGTTGGTGGATGGTGCCGATCTGATGCTGCTGTCTTATAGTCTCAACAGTATTAAGGCAGATTTTGGTTTAAGTTCCGTGCAGGCAGGTATGCTGGGTAGTTTTACCTTGGCGGGTATGGCTGTTGGTGGGATATTTGGGGGATGGGCATGTGACAAATTTGGTCGAGTACGGATCGTGGTTATTTCTATTCTCACCTTCTCACTACTTACATGTGGACTAGGCTTTACCCAAAGTTTTCTTGAATTTGGTCTATTACGCTTTTTTGCTTCTCTCGGACTAGGCTCGCTTTATATTGCCTGCAATACCTTGATGGCGGAATATGTACCTACACGTTACCGTACAACGGTATTGGGTACCTTACAAGCAGGTTGGACGGTTGGCTATATTGTTGCAACGCTACTCGCTGGATGGATTATTCCAGATCATGGCTGGCGTATGCTGTTTTATGTTGCCATTGTACCGGTGTTGATTGCTGTTTTAATGCATCTTTTGGTACCAGAACCACTCGCATGGCAACAGTCTCGTTTACAACAACCAACACGTGATAAAAACGCTGAGGAAACTTCAGCATTTAAACTGATTTTTAAAGATAAACGAAATCGTAATATGTTTATCTTGTGGGCGCTCACAGCAGGCTTCTTGCAATTTGGTTATTATGGGGTAAATAACTGGATGCCTTCATATCTAGAAAGTGAATTAGGCATGAAGTTTAAGGAAATGACCGCATATATGGTCGGTACCTATACCGCCATGATCCTCGGTAAAGTCCTTGCGGGGATGATGGCTGATAAATTTGGTCGTCGCTTTACTTATGCCTTTGGTGCGATTGGGACTGCTATTTTTCTACCACTGATTGTTTTTTATAACTCACCCAGCAACATTTTATATTTATTGATCGCTTTCGGATTTTTATACGGTATTCCTTATGGTGTAAATGCCACCTATATGACGGAAAGTTTCCCAACAGCGATTCGTGGTACAGCGATTGGTGGTGCCTATAACGTGGGGCGTCTTGGTGCAGCACTTGCGCCTGCAACGATTGGCTACTTGGCGTCGGGTGGTTCTATTGGTTTAGGTTTTGTGGTGATGGGAGCTGCTTATTTAATTTGCGGTGTTATTCCTGCCCTCTTCATCAAGGAAAAACTCTACGATCCGCAAAAATCGTAAAAGTAGACCTTGTAAAATCAGTTATCTCATTTTAAAGCCAGCTAAATCTAGCTGGCTTTTTTGTGGGTATCATTTTGAATTTGCTCATCAAGCAGCCCCTTTTTTGATGCTTTTTTATTTGATATTTTTACCCCAATAAATTAAAATACCGCCAAGCGAAATAGGATTTCTTTTTTATGAAAGATTTACAACGAGAGTCAATGGAGTTTGACGTAGTCATCGTAGGCGCAGGCCCTGCGGGTCTTTCTGCTGCGATTAAAATTCGTCAATTAGCGCTTGAAAACAATCTTCCAGACCTTTCCGTCTGTGTGGTTGAAAAAGGCTCTGAAGTTGGTGCGCATATCCTTTCTGGTGCTGTACTTGAACCTCGTGCAATCAATGAACTTTTCCCTGACTGGAAAGAACAAGGTGCACCTTTAAATGTACCTGTGACTGAGGACAAAACTTATTTCCTCATGTCTGCTGAAAAGTCACAAGAAGCACCGCATTGGATGGTTCCTAAAACCATGCACAACGATGGTAACTATGTTATTTCATTGGGTAATGTAGTGCGTTGGTTAGGTCAAAAAGCAGAAGAGTTAGAAGTTTCTATCTTCCCTGGCTTTGCTGCCTCAGAAATCCTTTATCATGAAGATGGTTGTGTAAAAGGCATCCAAACTGGTGATATGGGTATTGGTAAAGATGGTGAGCCAACGCATAACTTTACCCCTGGGTACGAGCTTCATGCAAAATACACAATTTTTGCAGAAGGTTGCCGTGGGCACCTTGGTAAACGTCTAATTGCTAAATACAACTTAGACCAAGATGCTGATCCGCAACATTACGGTATCGGAATCAAAGAACTTTGGGAAATTGACCCTGCAAAACATAAACCGGGTTTAGTGATGCATGGTTCAGGCTGGCCATTTTTAGAAACTGCGACATCTGGTGGATGGTGGCTATATCATGCTGATAATAATCAAGTAACTTTGGGAACATTCGTAGACTTAAGTTATACCAACCCACATGTATATCCATTTATGGAAATGCAACGTTGGAAAACACATCCACTGATCAAGCAATATCTTGAAGGTGGTAAGCGTATTTCTTATGGCGCACGTGCAGTTGTTAAAGGTGGCCTAAACTCACTACCTAAATTAACCTTCCCAGGCGGTTGCTTAATTGGTGATGATGCTGGTTTCTTAAACTTTGCTAAAATCAAAGGCTCTCATACTGCGATGAAATCAGGTATGTTGTGTGGTGAAGCTGTATTTGAAGCAATCCAAGCAGGTCATGAGAAAGGTGGTGATTTAGCGGTTGCGCGTGTGGCTGAAGGCGAAGATTTCTTTGCCAAAGAATTGACTGCCTATACTGATAAATTCAACAACAGTTGGTTAAAAGAAGAGTTACATCGTTCGCGTAACTTTGGTCCAGCAATGCATAAATTCGGTTTATGGATGGGTGGTGCATTTAACTTTATCGATCAAAATATCTTTAAAGTACCATTTACCCTACATGACCTTGCACCTGACTTTAGTGCATTAAAAACTGTAGATGCTGCGACATTTAAACCGACCTATCCAAAGCCAGACGGAAAATTAACCTTTGATCGTTTATCTTCTGTATTTGTATCCAATACCGTACATGAAGAGAATCAGCCAGCTCACTTAAAGCTGACAGATGCTTCTATTCCAGTCAATGTCAACTTACCGAAATGGGATGAGCCTGCTCAACGCTACTGCCCTGCTGGTGTTTACGAGATTATGGAAAATGATGATGGTTCTAAGCGCTTCCAGATTAATGCTGCAAACTGTGTTCACTGTAAGACCTGCGACATCAAAGATCCATCTCAGAATATCACATGGGTAACACCGGAAGGTGGTGGTGGGCCTAACTATCCAAATATGTAAGCTGGATACTTAGGACGATGCTTTAATGCTGCTCACCACTAAACATGCGAGTGTTTAGATAATTTTGTGTGGCATTAACAGCGTCTTTTACCCCAATTTGTTGAGTGATATAAGCTCTTCATTTTCATTATTTAGGTAAGCTTAGTTCCCTAGGGAGCTAAGCTTGAAAGACAAAATAGAATAAGTCTTGGCTCAAATTAAGTTGACTATAACTTAATTTTGCACTTTAATTTTATTGATTAAAAGACACAAATGATTGAAAAAATGATGAAATTTAAAATTAAAAAACTGCTGTATCCTCTGATTATTCTTACATTGTTCCCCACTACACTTGTATTTGCAGAAAGTTTTGAAGCGCTACTCGAAAAAGCCAACAATGGGGACGTAAAAGCGCAATACCAAGTGGGTTATCTTTATAGCAGTGGCAATCAGGGTGTGTCCTTTGATGAAGAAAAAGGTGTTTTTTGGTTTAAAAAAGCCGCTGAAGCGGGTGATGCAAAATCTCAACTTAGTTTAGCAATGAGTTATTTATGGGGATCAGGTGTCGGTAAAAATTCCCGTAAAGGTATTGAATGGCTGACCAAATCTGCAAATCAGAACAATGCCATGGCACAATACAATTTAGCTGAAGAATATTCAGATGGGAAAAATATAAAGAAAGATCAAGATCTTGCAAATTATTGGTATCTTAAGTCGGCTGAAAATGGTGATGTGTCAGCACAATTTAAATTGGGATCTCTATACTTAGATGGAAATTCAGGTCTACCTCAAGATATCAACAAAGCGAAAGCATGGTTAAAAAAAGCCGCAGATCAAGGCTATGAATTAGCGCAACGACAATTGGCTGCACTATGATTGAAGACAATAAAACGACCAACTTACTAATTTATAATATTGATTTTTAATGATTATTTATTTTGACTGATGCTTTTTTAAAGCAGCGGTTTTACAACATTTAAGACCTCATGACTTTTAACAATTAAACAAATACATTGATCAAAAATGGCTTTTGAATTTTGTATAAATTCATCTTCCATCGCATCTAAATGTAAGTGGCTTTCCTTTTGGACTTTTTTGTACAAGGCAAATAAATCATGCTTATACTTAGACTTACAACTGAGATTGAAGTCCTTGAGTTCTTGCTCGAGTTCTAAACGCATATTTTCAATAAAATGCTGACGTGAAGCTTTATTATTCTGAATATAAAATAAGCGTGTTTGTTCATAAGTTCCTTTATGAAATATCATTTCATAAATTTTCATCGTAATACTTACCTATAGATTCGTATTATTACTCTTAAAATACAACTCATACAAATGCATTATTTAATAAAATTTATCTGAGTCCGTATTGAGATAATATATTTTCTGTCTTTTATAAATATCTTTATCCATTGCTTTTTTATTCAGCCTTAAAAACTCCTATTTCCCTTGGGGAAAGGAAATAGGATCAAGGCATCAAGAATCTTTAAAAAAAGATCTCCCTCTAATTCTGTAGAATTTATCACATTAATCTTCAACTAATCAATACTCCATCAACATAAAAACAGACAGTTCTGTATATTTTTGTTTAAAAAATATTCATTCGCAACCAAAGTGACTTGTTTATTTACATCGGCGTTTAAAGTTTAATCAAATTAAATTGTAGAGCTGGATAGATTCAAATTGTTGCAATGCTAAAACCAATGATATTATAAAGGTGTATTTGAATATCATGTATTAAACTATTACAAATATAAAACATTCCTAATATGCCTAAAGCACATCCAAGGCCTTGCTATAAGCTGATGGTGTTCATTTTTTTAAGCCTAGAAGTATTTTGGTTTTATTAAACAGCTCAACATACTTACTTTTAAATGATTTCAATATCTATTCGGAAGCATATTGAGGGCTTTTCTTTTTTTTAGATTAACAATCAAATTTTAATTATTTTTACCATAAAAATTAACACTCTAAACTCAGCCTAATTTTTTAGAAAACCAAGTCGACACGTATGTCTCATAAAAATCTGTTTACAACACTTTCCATTGCATTATTCAGCCTTTCAATTTCAGCATGTAATAATAATGATTCCGACCATTCAAATACTGTGGTGGAAACCAAGAAACAACCAAACATTTTATTCATCATGGCAGATGACTTAGGCTATTCGGATTTAGGCGCTTTTGGTGGAGAAATACACACTCCAAATATTGACGCACTGACCAAAGAAGGTCGGATTTTAACGGACTACCATACTGCCCCGACCTGCTCACCAACGCGTTCGCAATTAATTTCGGGTACAGACCATCATTTAGCTGGCATTGGTGCTATGGCTGAGCTCACACCTGCTCACTTAAAAGGCCAACCGGGCTATGAAGGCTACTTAAATGAGCGCTCACTCTCAATTGCAGAAGTGCTTAAAGATAATGGCTACCGAACCTATATCAGCGGAAAATGGCACCTCGGTTTAACCCCTGAAACCAACGCACATGTAAAAGGCTTCGATCACTCATTTACGTTATTACAAGGTCTAGATTTACACTTTAAACAAGCGCCTAGTGCCTACAAACGTAATGCCACCTATACAGAGGATGGTAAAGTTGTTCCAATTTCAGCCTTACCCGATGATTTTTTCTCAACCAATTACTTCACCGATAAGCTAATTAGTTATTTAGAGTCAGGTAAAAATTCAGGAAAACCATTCTTTGCCTATGCTGCTTACACCGCACCTCATTGGCCATTACAAGCCCCAACAGAATATCGTGACCGTTATCGTGGCGTGTACGATGCTGGTTATGATGTGATTCGTAATGGTCGTATTGCCCGCCAAAAACAACTTGGTCTAATTCCAGCCAACTTTACTGCAGCCGAACCGATTGCGACACAAAATGCACCACAAAAATATGGCAAATGGAATGAACTGTCCGCAGAGCAAAAAGTCTTAGAAGCGCGCAGAATGGAAATCTATGCGGGTATGGTCGAAAATCTTGATGCCAATATTGGACGCGTGATTGAGTATTTAAAACGCAATAACTTATACGACAATACTTTAATTTTCTTTGTTTCAGATAATGGGGCTGAAGGCTTTATCCGTGGTAATTATGGAGCCGAATCAGGTTTTGATAATCGGGTGAGTAATGTCGGTACATCCAGTTCTTATCACTATGTCGGTCCGCGTTGGGCTGAAGTCAGTGCTGCGCCTTTCCATTTATGGAAAGATACTGCGGGTGAAGGTGCAACCACAGCACCAGCCATTGTTAAACTTCCTCATCAAAACAAAGCGCAAGCAACCTATCATGGTTTTGCTTCAGTGCTCGATGTTTTCCCAACTGTTTTAGATTATGCCAATATTGTCGTCCCACAAGGTCAATATAAAGGCCGTCAGATTAATACCCCAAGTGGTTCCTCATGGAAATCGGTGCTTGAAAATAAAGCACAGGCGATTCGCCCTGTAAACTTTAGTTTTGCCGATGAATTGCATGGCAGTAAATATGCGCGTCAAGGCGAATGGAAAATTGCTTTACAAGGTAAAGCAGAGCTAGGAACGGGAACTTGGGAATTATATAACTTAAAAAATGACCGTGGTGAAACCCAAAACCTTGCACAAAATAATCCAGAAAAACTACAGGAACTACTTGATGTGTATAACAAATATACCCAACAAAATGGAGTCAAGGAATACAACATTCAATGAAGTTTAGTCCCCTTTTAATTGCACTGTGTAGCCTGTTTCTTGTAACAGGCTGCAATAAGGTTACGCCCGACTCGCATCATTCTCCCAAACAAAGCAGTAAAGCTTCTACACAGCTTGGTTCATTGCAGCAATGCGAACACTATTCAGGTTTACCTGATGCATGGCAAAAAAAGCCAACAGCGGGGATGGTTTGGATTGCCAAAGGCTCATTTCAGCTCGGCTCCGATAAAGCCTATCCCGATGAACTTAATTTTGGGCAAAAACAACGTCAAGTTGAGGGTTTCTGGATCGATCAAACCGAAGTGACTGTGGCGCAATTTAGCAGTTTTGTAAAAGCCACAGGCTATATAACCGATGCAGAGCAACAGAAACAGGCGGCTGTATTTTCACCAGATGCCAATCAGCCTAATCAGTGGTGGCAACTCAAATCTGATTACACTTGGAAAACGCCTAATGGCGCTTCGGGTCAAGCTCCACGCCCTGCTGAACCTGTTCGCTATGTGACCAAAAATGATGCTGAACATTATGCAGTTTGGTTAGGACGAGATTTACCTACTGAACCAGAATGGGAATATGCTGCCAAAGCAGGTTCAACAGTCGATACGCCACTGCATCAAGCGCCTCAGGATGCCCATCAACATCCACAAGCCAATTATTGGCAAGGTGAATTTCCATTGCATAATTCTGTAGAAGACCATTTTGCAGATGTGGCACCTGTCGGTTGCTACCCTGCCAATGCGTTCCAATTGTTCGATATGATTGGTAATGTTTGGGAGTGGACCTCTTCTGTATATCAAGGCGCGCATGATCAACATATGGGAAATTATACGGATCTGCGTCAGCAAAGCATCGCAGCAACCCAATATGTGATTAAAGGTGGTTCTTTCTTATGTGCTTCAAGTTATTGCTCTCGTTATCGAAATAGTAGTCGTTATCCGCAAGAGTTTGATTTGGCTGCAACGCATGTGGGGTTTAGAACAGTATTACGCCCCCATCAATGAGACAAGGATGGGTTAAAATCTAAAGATGTAGCGAATTTATACACTTAAATATAAATTTGCCTGCTTTAAAAAAGAAAGGTTGAATAGAACAAAGCAACACTTAACCACTTTCGCTAAAAATCAGTGCTTATACACGTTTACGTTTTTCAATCATCTTGCCAAATACCAATCCCAATTCAAACAACATCCACATTGGAATTGCCAGCATGATCATCGAAATAGCATCTGGTGGCGTGACAAACATCGCAATAAAAAAACAGCCCACAATAATAAAGCGTCTTTTTTCCACCAGCGTTTGCGTGCTGACCAGACCGATTAAAATCAATACCAGTGTAATAATTGGAATTTCAAAAGTGACCCCAAACACCAAAAAGAGTTTTAAACAGAAACTTAAGTAACTGTTAATGTCCGTCATTGGCGCAACGGTATCGGGTGAAACACTGATAAAAAAATGCAGAATCGAAGGCAATGCAATAAAATAGGCAAAGGCAATTCCTGAATAAAACAAGCAAATACTGCTCAATAACAATGGCAATGCCAGATTCTTTTCTTTTTCATACAACGCAGGTTTAATAAATGCCCAAATCTGATAAATAATAAAAGGCATCGCCAGCATTAGCGCAATAAAGAAATTCAGTTTAAAAGGTGCCATAAATGTTGCAGTTACATCTGTAGCAATCATGGTCGAACTGGCAGGTAATTGGGCACGCAATGGTTCAGATAACATTGAATAAGTTCTGTTTGCAAATGGCAACAAACAGAAAAAAAGCACAATCAATACCCCGATAATTTTAAACAAATGCTGACGCAACAGCATCAAATGTCGGGTGATCGGCATTGCTTCAAGCTGAGTCGCTTCTTCAGAAGCTTGCTCTTGCAGCTGCGGTATCATTGACGTCATACGGCCACCTTCAATTGCGATATTGATTTGGAATGAACAGGAACAATGCTGAGTTTGTCATCATTAGATTTAGCCTGTTTTAGCCAAATACTTGGCAAATAGACAGTAGGAATATCACGTGAGACAGGTTGATAAATCTGCTTCACCCTCAGCTGGGCTATTTGCTGTTCTTTTAATTGCGGTTGTTCTAATTGCTGTTTCTTTAATAGCGCTGGCGCTTGTTCTGGCTGTATAGCATCTCCAGGCATAGCCGATAATTGCTGTAGCTCATGCATCTGCGCCTGCATTTTTTGTTCTAATTCTTGAATACGCCGCATCTCATTCTGCATCTGTTCACGCAATTCGGATAAGCGTAATTCACGGTCAATGTCGTTCTGAACATTGCTGATGAGACGTTTCAATTTACTGTACCATTTCGCAACAAAACGCGCAGCTTCAGGGAGTTTATCTGGCCCTAACACCAACAGCGCAATAACCCCAAAAACCAATAATTCAGAAAATCCGACATCAAGCATGTGTTAATTCTCCAGTTTTAGTGCTTTACCGTAGAGTTCACATCAGTATTACTATTTTGATGTTCCTGTGCTCTTGGTTCATTCAGTGCAGCAGTGGTTGTTTCATCATCTTGAATTGATTTTTTAAAATCCTTCACCGCACCGCCGACATCTTTACCTAAATTTTTTAATTTAGATGTGCCAAAAAGTAAGATCACCACAATTGCAAAAATAAGTACGTGCCAAATCGATAATCCAGCCATGGTTTTTTACTCCTGATATTCTTGTGTTATTTCATTATGTGTACATAGACAGCTAAACCATGCACTACTGAAGAAAAGACGCGATAGCAATAGCATCTAAATCTTCTTCAGTAGTCAGGCGATATAAAATTAAATAGGCTTTTATTAAGCAGTTTTCTTAATCGAACGGGTATTGACCAATTGGTTATTCAGCACCACTTGATGCCCACGTTTTGTATCCACAGTATATTGCGGCTCTTTAATGGTATCGACATAGATCCAGTCCGCTTGAACCTGCGTTGCAGTAAAGCTGACATTCAGATAACCACGTTGATTTAGATTGGTATAATCCAACTCATCAATCAGTGTGGTAAACGCCATTTCAAACTGCTGTAACTGTTCCACTGGAATATTGAGATATTTTTCAATTCCCGGCGATGACACTGAACTTGTCGCCAGCTCGACACCGACAAAATCACCCGCCTGACTATACAACTCTGATGACCATGCATTATGGGTATCACCTGCCAGCACTACGACCTTCTTGTTCAATGCTTTTAAAGTGTTATACAGAATTTCACGTTCAACATGATAACCATCCCAAGCATCTAAATTATAAGGTGCGACAGTGGTTAAACGTGCCTTTTCAATTGCGGTCAATGTTGGATCGCCCTGTAGCACACGCATTTTCAGTTGCACTAACTCCATGATCATCGTATTGATTTGATTTAAAACCTCTTGAGTTGCGTTTCCACTCAGAACTGCACTCAACGGTACCAGTAATTCAGCAGGGATTAATATCTTACCCATCAACACTTGCTGACCCAATACATTCCAAGTTGCCTTGGATTGAGCCAACTTTTGCTGTAACCATTCACGTTGGGTATACCCCATTAAGGTTCGATTCTGATTGGTTAAGTCAGTCTGAAAACGTTGAAAATCCATACCAGAAGCGGTGATATAATCGGTATATTCCAGTTGCTTATCTCTGGCAA
Organism: Acinetobacter sp. GW821-FHT01E09; assembly: GCF_059422385.1. Taxonomy (NCBI): domain Bacteria; kingdom Pseudomonadati; phylum Pseudomonadota; class Gammaproteobacteria; order Moraxellales; family Moraxellaceae; genus Acinetobacter; species Acinetobacter sp. GW821-FHT01E09. Next base: position 1,713,996 of record NZ_JBWKWU010000001.1, on the reverse strand, counting down.
GGATACGGGTATCTAACATGGTCAATTGCACCAGTGTACCAAAGTCAAACTGGCGATAAATATTGAGATGATCATTTGCGGAAATAGGGCGAATCGGCATCCATTCAAAGTACGCTTGTAATGCTGCAAGTTTACGATCGAGGAAAGACCCTTCATTGGCTTGGTGATTTTCAGCACCATCTCGCCATGTATCATTTGCCAACTCATGATCATCCCAAATCACAATAAATGGGTGACGGTGATGCAATGTTTGTAAATCTTTGTCTTTACGATATAACGCATAGCGTTTGCGATAATCATCTAACTTGATAATTTCTTGATTATTGTCCGCAGCCAAAGTACGTCCTAACTTCACTGCATCTTCTGTTGCATAACCACCTTGACCATATTCATAAATATAGTCACCCAAATGAATCACCACATCAACATCTTGCTTGGCCATTTCACGATAAACATAGAAATACCCTGCTGGATAATTCGCGCAAGAACATACCGCAAAACTGACCTTGGTCGGATTGATTGGTAGTGTTTTGGTTTGTCCAACTGGTGAAAATTTATTGCCAAAGCTAAAACGATAGAAATAGCGTTGATCTGGTTTTAAGTTTGTGGCATCAACTTTCACCGTGAAGTCTTGTGCTTTTGCTGTGGTGACTTTGTCTGTTTTAATGATTTGCTTGAATTGATCATCTAAAGCAATTTCCCAAGTCACTTGCAAACGTGCGCTGCTATCATTGGGCGTTAAGCGTGTCCATAAAATCACGCGATCTTGTAAAGGGTCTCCACTGGCAACCCCATGTTCAAAATTGACTTGTAGTGTTGTTGATTCTCGATCTGAACTGTCATTACATCCCGTAAAACCCGCAGATAAAGACAGTGCACCAAAACCGAATAGGCTTTTTTGAATAAGTTCTCGTCGTGTAATTTTGGCTGTCATACTTTACTCCTTAAACTATGGCTAGATTACAAATACTAAATAAGACCTAACTTTATTTATTCTCTACGGTCCCATTCACTAGATTGATTCATTGAATACACATGCATTAATTGAGAATATCTAGCGATTTTTCCGTATCATAAATTTTTTCCAAACTGATAATTCTCCGCTTATCATATCTGTCACTAAAAATTTCTTTTCTAAGCGCTTCAATTGATTTTTCCTGATCAAGCATATTTAAATCACGCTGCAAAATTTCACCTCGCTTTTGCATATATATTTCTGCTTGGTTTTTAAATTGCGCTCTTGATTGATCAACAGATTCCATCCGTTCGGTCACTTCAGAACCAAACACTTTTAACCGCTCCTTGCGTATTTATAAAAATTTTCTTGTCATGATCTATATCGTCGTCTCAAACTAAAACACATACCAAGATTCACAAATCCTTCGTGCTGTCTTATCGATTGGTATTGATTTAAATCATTTCTTAAAGTTATAAAAGTTGTGGAATTTTATTGATAAATATTCACAACACAGTGTTAAAGTATAAAATTTAGAAATATGCGTATTGACATTTCACCACGAATTCATTGACAAATTACGACAAATATAAAGACCGATATGTATAAAGTATTTTCTTTTAGGGTTTTAGTAAATTCAATTGAATTAAACATACAAATAAAAATCACTTGAATAATAAAAAAATGATTATATTAAATGCTTAATTATTATTTATGATAATCAAAAAAGTCAGACTATAAATAAAAAATTAAAATTTTATCATCCAAGGTTATTATTTAACTTTCATTTAATTAGTATAATAAATATAGTCAAACCAACGCATTATTCATACAAGTGATTTATATCTAGTCATTGATCATAAATAAAGCATATATTTTTGTATAAACTTTTAGAAACTATTGGTTATTAATTCGTTTTTTGTACTTTTGAATCATAGGATGTCCTACTATAGGGCGACATGGATGTCGCTGTTGGGTGGGAGTACATATTTTTAAATGCTTCATTTTTAAATATCTCTCCTCGCCTATTTAAGCGCTTACTGATTCAGAAATTACAGATCAAAATCAATAATAATTTTAATCACATCTGCAGGTGCCGATGCCGCCAACTCAAATGCTTGAATACTTTGATTAAAATGAATTTTTTTTAAAATTAACGGCTTCACATTAATTTGACCAGAAGCAATCAGCGCAATAGAACGCTCATAATCATTTGCATAACGGAAAATTGAAATTGTCTCAATCTCTTTGACCTGCATGGCAACAATATCCATAGGCACAGCGTGTTGTGGCATTCCAACAAAAACCAGTTTGCCCGCAGGTTTTAGACAATCGGGCGCTGCTGCAATTGCGCTTGCATGACCACTACAGTCAACAAATAGGTCGACACCACCGACAAAGTGCCGTTGCACAAAGCACTTTAAATCTTCCTGTGCGACATTACATCCAATTAAACGCTCACCATAATGCTGGACTAAAAAATCCAACTTTTGCTGTTTTACATCCGTAATGATAACTCGACTACAACCTGATGCGAGTAATGCCAATGCCGTTAAAGCACCAATCGTCCCTGCACCAGTAACCACAGCAGTATCACCAGGTGAAATACCCACTTTGCGAGCCACATGTACACCTGAGGCCAAAGGTTCAACCAGCACTGCTTCTTCAAGGCTGACATGATCTGGTACCTTAAAGGTTAAGTTTGCAGGATGGACCACAGTCTCACGCAATACACCATGTACAGGCGGTGTTGCCCAAAACTGAATATTCGGATCAAGATGATACAAACCCTGCATCGCTTCTGGAGAATTTGGCTCAAAAACCCCAGGCTCCATACATACACGATCGCCTATTCTTAAATGTTGAACTGCTGAACCTACTTCAACAATGATCCCACTCGCTTCATGCCCCAGAATCATTGGTGCATTGACAATAAAATCACCAATTCGACCATGCTGATAATAATGCACGTCACTGCCACAGATACCCACTTTGGCAATTTTAATGCGTACATCAGTTGCGCTTAGATATTCATTGATCTCAATATCACGAATTTGCAGTTTATCTTTTTCTTCCAGTACCAATGCTTTCATTGTGATTGCTTCCTTGGGTGTTGTTTTCCGTTGTTGCTTTTTTTGTTTTGACTTTCTGCTGCTGACGTATTCCACTGTGGCTCTATTGCAATGGTTGATGTCATTTTTAATTGAGTCATATTTTCAATTGAGTCACATTTTTTAAAATGAGCGATCTTATAAGACCACTCATTTTTGAATAATCAATTAAAGCCTTACCACCAATATTCCAATTGAGCACCAAAGTTTGAACCACGATTCACATTGTGAAAATTGTTATTCGGCATCACCAAATCACGCATTTTTTGCTCATTATCGTTCCAAAATGCATAGGTATAATAAAGGCGCAGTTCTGGGCGATCATAATAGCCTGTGCCCTTTATCGACCAGGTTGGTGCAAGTGTCAATTTGGTCAGATTACGGGTTTGGTCATTGGCCTTAATTTGGTCATAGCCAATTTCAGTGGAAATTTTAAAATGATCTTGAACCACATATGCCACCCGAGAGCCCACTGAAATCCAATCACGATCTTGTTGATTCTTGAGTTGGTCTTTTTGGTAAATAAATTGAGCTTGTCCATTGAATTTCTTACTGTCTGAAGTCCAATCCAATATTTCAAGAAAGCGCAATGAAGAAGTATCACGATCCAGTTCAGGATTACCGGTATAACTCAGCCCGATTCCAGCGCCTTGACCATATTGTAGCGCCACGGTATTTTTACCATTCAATACCTCAGCCGTGACATTTTGTACTGTCAATGCCCAGCCCATCTCATCTGCATCAATCAATGACAAGCCTGTATTGATTGTATTTTTAGAACCGATTGGAATCCCTTTCACTGTCACATCATGTCGATTGATATATTTTTCCTGAAATACATTGTCTTTTCGGGAAAACACATAACTTAAGGACAAGTCATTGATTTTATAATCATCAATACCGAAGCCAGTAGCACTCTGATTCCAATAAAAGAAATCAGTCATGTGAATGTCATTACGTTGATAAAATCGCCTACCTGCCCAGAGATTTGCCCCATTCAGATAGGAAATATTTCTCCAGTCCAAATAAATTTGGTTCATTCGGGTAAAACCATTGTCGTCATTAAAACTTAATGTTTGCCCATATTGGTTATAGAACTGAAGCATTCCTTTGATGTTCAGTTCGGAATTATCTTTTAATTTGATCAGGTTTTGTTGGGCAAAAAACTCACCGTATTGTTCACATTCATTGCCAAGACGATACTTGGTCGGCGCCCCCGTGAGGCGAAAACACTCTTGTGTTTTGCCATTTTCAGTTGCACCGATTCCCGTACGGAAATAGCCACCAAATTCAATCGCAGATGTAATTTGCGACAATAAAAAAACCGCTGTTCCAACAATCCATACGTTTGTTTTCATGTTAAATTCCTTTTTTAAGCATGAGTTTGCCTTATCCCTCTGATTCATTCAGTTGGATGGAGTAAAGAGCACACTCATTAAAATTATATTTATTTCAATTCGATTTAGAGTTTAATAATGAGATAAAATCATCTCCTTTAATTCATCTCATTGCCTTTATTTTCAAGCACATTAGGCTTGATTTTTACTTAACGTAAATCCACAGGAAGCAAGTCTTCCGCAATATTTTGATAACACACAGGACGCATAAAGCGACGAATCGCTAGCGTGCCTACAGAGCTTGCACCAAAGTTTGTTGAAGCTGGATAGGGTCCGCCATGAACCATGGCATCACATACCTCAACCCCAGTTGGGAAACTATTTGCAAGAATACGGCCTGCTTTACGTTCCAGTACAGGCAGTAATTGACTTGCAACGTGATGATCTGCTTGATCAAGATGAAGCGTACAGGTAATCTGCCCCTCAAGGGACTTCGCCACGTGCATCAATTCATCGATATTTTTAACAATAACCACTAAACCCAGCGGTCCAAATACTTCTTGTTCTAAGGTCTTATTCTCCAGCCATGCTTTGCCTGTTGTAACAAACAGATAAGGACTCGCATTACGCAAATCACTGCTTGAACTAAAGACTTCACTTACATTTGCTGTATTTGCCAAACGTTTTTGCCCTTCACGATAAGCCTCGGCAATCGCATCGGTTAACATAACCTGTGCTGGAACAGATTCAAGTGTTTTTACAACAGTTTGAATATATGCATCTGCTGCTAAACCTTCGATCAACACGGCGACCCCAGGATTGGTACAGAATTGACCTGCGCCTAATGTCAATGATTCAGCCCAGCCTTTGGCAATTTCAGCACCACGATTGGCAATTGCATTTGGCAAAATAAACATTGGATTAACAGAACCCAATTCGCCAAAGAACGGGATCGGTTCTGGACGTGCAACACAAAGATCATATAAAGCACGTCCGCCACGCAACGAACCTGTAAATCCAACCGCTTTAATCAACGGATGTTGTACTAAGCTTTGACCAACATCTAATGCTCCACCGTGGACTAAACTAAATACACCAGCGTGCAGTCCACATTTTTCAATCGCAGCATGAATCGCTTCAGCAACAATCTCCGCTGTACCTGGATGTGCCTCATGCCCTTTAACCACAACTGGACACCCTGCGGCCAATGCCGATGCTGTATCCCCGCCTGCTGTTGAAAATGCCAGCGGAAAATTTGATGCACCAAACACTGCAACTGGTCCGATTGGGCGTTGCATTAAACGAATATCTGGACGTGGCAGTGGCTTTCGATCCGCAAGTGCAACATCATGCCGGCGATCCAAAAACTCACCTTTCAAGATATGTGCAGCAAAAAGTCGCAGCTGCCCCACAGTACGCCCACGTTCTCCTTCCAGTCGAGCCTTGGGCAACCCTGTTTCTTGGGTTCCAATCTGGGTAATCGCATCTGCTCGAGCTTCGATTTCATCAGCAATGACATTGAGAAAAGTCGCGCGCTGCTCAAGCGTTGAGTAACCATAAGTGCAAAAAGCATCTTCTGCGGCTTGGCACGCTTGATTGACAAGTTCACGATGACCGACAGAAAAACGAGATACTGAACCATCAATCGGGTTATTGGTAAAAGTCTGATCAGTCGCAATCCACTTCCCTGCGATTAAGTGCTGACCATGTGGTTGAAAAGACATTGTGCTTTTTCCTCGATCAAGTTGAGTAAATTAACCAAAATAACGGACACGGAAAGCATCAATCAGTACTGCAATAAAAATCATGATTCCTCCAATCATTCCGACATAAAAAGAAGGCACATTGATAATTGCAAGTCCGACCTGAATGATCGTGAGTAGCAATACACCACCCAATACGCCTTTCACATTGCCACGCCCACCAAATACACTGACACCACCAATAATGGGCGCTGCAATCGCATAAAGTAGATAGCTTGAGCCTTGATTTGATGTAATCGCCATTTGCCATGAAGCCAGTAAGAATCCCGCAAGAGCAGCAAGAAACCCAGAAATGGTATAGGTCATAATTTTGATACGCTTCACTCGGATTCCCGCAGAGAGTGAAGCAGCAGGATTTCCACCTACAGCATAGATTGAACGACCCAAAACGGTATGTTTCAACATCACGCCAATAATCAACAACATGATCAGAAATACCACTGGCATTAATGGCCAAGTCCCGAAGGTTGCTTGCCCAATCCAGGTATAAGCTTCTGCAAAATTATTCAGTGTTTTGCCTTGTGTTAAGGCCAAAAGTGCACCTTGAAGGATGATCATCATTGCTAGAGTTTGGATCAGTGCAACCATTTTTAATTGGGTGATACACCAACCGTTAAAGAACCCAATAAAAGTACCGACCAATAAGCCCAGTAAAATCGCGGCAAACCAAGGTAATCCCCAATCAGAATAAGCAAGTGCACCCACAGCAGCGGAAAAACCTGCATTTGCTGGAATTGAAAGATCGATTTCAGCAATCAACAATGGCAATGCAACAGCCAAACCCAAAAGCCCTAAAACGGTTGCCTGCACCATAATATTTTGCAAATTAAACACGGTAAGAAAGTATTCATTAAATGCACCAAAAATGATGACCAAAGCGATCAACCAAATCCAGACCACGTTGTGGAGCACCCAACCTAAAATTTCGCGGGTATTTTTCTTTGCTGTAATGTTGGTGATCTTATTGTCTGCTGCTATTTCATTACCCATTGCATCTCTCCTTACTCATTGCATCTATCCTTATTATTGTCTCGTGACATCACGCCTGAACGGATGCGCGTAGACGGTCGACGGTAATCTCCTGACCCGTCAATGTTTCTTTTACAGTCCCTTGATCAAAAATACACACCCGGTCGACCACACGAACCAATTCGTCCATATCGGTTGAAACAATGATGACCGCAACACCAGCACGACTAAGTTCATCAATGATGCGCAATACATCTTGTTTCACCCCAATATCAATTCCACGTGTCGGTTCATCCACCATCAGCAATCGCGGCTTTGCTGCCAACACTCGCCCCAAGCAAACTTTTTGTTGATTACCACCACTCAATGTATCCACTGCATATTCAACATTGGGGGCTTTCACCCCCATTGCGTTAAAATAATGCTGAATCACCGAATCCTCTGCCTGTTGATCGATAAATCCCAATTTTGAGCGTTGTGATAAAGAAGAAAGCGCAATATTCGATCCAATTGACATCTGTCCCACCGCCCCATCATGACGACGATCATCAGAAAGATAAGCAATTCCCATATCAAAGGCTTCATGTGGAGATGTTGCTAAAGGTTGCGCATCTTCGCCATGCATTGAGATTGAGCCTTTTGCAGGATGCAATCCAAAGATTGCCCGAGCAATTTCTTTGGCACCTGCGCCAGGCAAACCTGTAAATCCAATCACTTCGCCTAGACCAATGTTCAGTTGTTGCAAGGCCAAATCTTTGCCATATATATTTTTTAAACAAACAGCAGGGATTTGACCGGTGTAATCACATCGCTCCCGTTGAAAAAGCGCAAGATCTCTCCCGATCACCAACTCAGTCAGTTGTTCAGAACTCATGTTACTCACATTGTCAGAACCACCTGCCAAACTGCCATCACGTAATACAGTCACCGCATCACAAATTTCAAGAATTTCATCGTTGTAGTGTGAGATAAAGATAAACGTTACCCCCGTAGCTTTTAATTTATGCATAAAATCAAATAACTGACGGCGATCAGCAACGGTTAATGCCGCTGTTGGTTCATCCAAAATAATCACCCGACCCCCAGAGAACATCGCCCGTAGAATATTTAACTTACGTCGTGCCACCGCATTTAAATGCCCTGCTAGCGCTTTGGCATCGATATTGGTCCCTTCAAGCATACGACTTGCATTGCCACGCAAAGTTTTCCAATCGATAAAACCTTTTTTATTCGGCCAGATACCCAGCATCAGGTTTTCTTCTGCGGTCATGTTGTCAATGATCATTGGCTCTTGTGTCACCAAGAAAACCCCAGCGGCTTCCATTGCTTTGACATCAACATGCTCAAGTACACGTCCATTTAAAATAATTCGCCCAGATGTGGGGGTGACTTGTCCCGAAATGATGCCAACCAATGTGGATTTACCTGCACCGTTTTCACCCAGCAAGCCATGAATAGAACCTTTACAAATCTCAACCGTGACACCACGTAGTGCTTGAACCACACCATAACTTTTGGTCACATTGTCAATGCTTAGGATCTTCTCATTAATTGCCTTATCAATATTCCGTTCATGTAATCCCATTTTTTCTCTCAACATTGCTTATTTGTCATCACTGGAACAAGTCTGCTTTACTCAATACGAATTAAGCATAGGGAATGCCCCAATCCTTCTCAGCCACGGCCCCCCAATGTCTTGCATCACTGGCATTGTCCTTATTGATGACAAAAGCAGGAATAATCAGTGTTGGTCCTGTTTTACCTTTTACGATGATGCCTTTTTCCCAAAAGTACTTGGTGTTGTGGTATTCACCCAAAGGCACTTCTGCATTCTTCAATGAATGCTTAGTTAGCATTTCAACTGCAATCTCACCATACGCGATTGGGTCTTGAGATACACATGCATCCATATAGCCTTCCTGAATCCATTTCAAAGCAATTGGCTCACCATCAATCGTCACGAAAATAACATGGCCTTCCTCACCGACCTTCTTCCAACGATTTCTTTGTTGCAATGCAGTCGCAATACCGCGAGCAGGAGAATCTGAAGGTGCATGTACTGCATCTAGATCAGGATGCTCAGATAAAGTAGATAAAGTTACCGCCAGCATTTTTTCCAGTTGCCCTTCAGTCGGTCGAGACAAATAGGTAATTTCTGGGTATTTCGCAAAAACTGAATCCATGCCTTCTTTACGTAAACGCCATGCCACAGAAGCCAAAGCACCAAAACAATTCAAGACTTTACCTTTTGGCTTTCCGTACTTTTTGACCAGACGACTTACAATCTCCTCTGCAGCAATGACACCGCCTTGAAAATTATCAAAACTCACAGTAATTGCGACATCACCACCATCCGCAGGCGTATCGATAATACCGACAGGAATTTTTTGCTGGTTATAGCGCTGGATGGCAGAAACAATCGCCTGACTGTCTATTGAATCTGAAATAATCGCCGATGGTTTTGATAAGAGTAAGCTCTGCCACTGCTCAAGCTGACGGGTACTGTCAAAGTTTGCATTGGTGGCTTGAAACTCGCCTGAGTTGGCTTGCACCGCACGTTTAACAGCTTCTTCCTGAATCACAAAAAAGTAGTAATCAAGACTTTTATTGGAATATGGAATTGAAAGACGAGTTGCGGTTGATGTAGAACGACTACATCCTATCAGCCCTCCCCCCAAACTCAGTCCTATACCTGCTGCAACTGCGCTTTTAAATAGATTACGGCGGGTTATTCCGCCCTGATTTGATTTTGTCATTGGAATATCTCCTTTATTCCTTATTTATTAAACCTAGTAATACTACATTTTTAATTAAACTGTCAATAACATCCCATACAGAATATTTAAAAAATAATCTTTAGATACAATAAATAGATACTTAAAATTAAACAAAAAAAGCTTAAATATATAATAAACACGGATATTTAAGAGAAATATCAACCATTTTATTCTGGTAAATCGATTTTAGTTTTATAACCATAAAATATAGTTTTACTATATTATCGCATTTTGACGTAAGAGGTTCCATCAAAACACGCCACCACCATCCCCACCGCTTCACGGGTAAACAGACCATTTTCGACCACACCCGGAATTCGATTAAGCTCAATCTCTAATGGTGATGGATCTTTGATTATTGGCCCACAATGGCAGTCTAGAATAAAATGACCACTGTCTGTTATAACGGGTTGCCCATCACGCATTCGACGTTCAATCCGTATATTGTCAATACCATGTTGTGCAAGTACACGTTCAACCATTACTAAGGTTTGCTTCCATGCAAATTGCACCACCTCAACTGGAAGCGGAAAGCCACCCAAACAATCGACAATCTTGGTTTCATCACAAATACAGATCATTTGTTTAGAAGCATGTGCGATGATCTTCTCCCAAAGCAAACAAGCACCACCGCCTTTGATCATATTAAACTGGTGATCAACTTCATCTGGACCATCAATGGTCAGATCAATTTCACCGATCTCATTGGGATCCGTGATTTCAATCCCCACCTGTTGTGCCACCTCAATGGTTGAACGAGAAGTGGTGGTACACGTCAGGGTTAATCCATGTTCTCGGATGTGTGCACCCAACTCTCGAACAAAAAAATGCGACGTCGTTCCAGAACCTAAGCCCAATTTCATACCATCATGGATAAAATCCTGAATTACTCGGCGTCCTGCTACTTTTTTTGCTTCATCCTGTTGATTACTCATTCAGTACTCCTGTTACTTACGCGGCTTCACTGCTGCTTTTTAATTGATCAAATCTTGTCCGTGTGCCATAAGTCAAGCGCCGGCAATTGATCAGGAAATTGACTACCACTTGCGATTGCAATGGCAGTGACTAACATATTGGTCACCAGATGATGGTTCAGACGTGAAGCCAACGGCGTCATAAGCTCGGTATGCTCATAAGGCTGCACGGCAATCAGCACATCTGAAATCTGTGCCAATGGACTATCATGTGCCGTAATCGAAACCACTTTTGCACCACGTTTACGGGCAATGCTGGCAATCTCAACCACTTTACGTGTATGTCCAGACTGCGAATAAATCAAAATAACTTCTTCAGGTCTGGCGCTATCGGCATGAATACGTTGGTGCTTTGTACCAAGCAAGGCCTGACAGCGGATACCCAGTCGTTGAAATTTATGTTCTGCATCCACAGCATTAATTTCAGACATTCCTGTAGCATAAATGCCAACCCAATTTGCTGCTTGTAGGCAACCTGCTCCCGCCGTGATTTGCTCTGGCACTAAATCTTCAGCCAAGCGCTGAATTGCATTCAGTGAATTACGGCAGGTTTTCCGTACAATATTTTCAATACTGTCATTGGGAATAATTTGCTCATAAGCAAATGGTGCAGATGGCACTAAGCTCTGCGCCAACTGAAGTTTTAAATCCTGATAACCCTCAAAACCAAAACGGCGGCAAAAGCGCATAATGGTTGGATCACTAACAGAACAGACTTCAGACAGACTCGCCATACTCATCTGGATCACTTTAGATGGGGATGTCACCACAAAATCAGCCACACGTCGTTCAGCACGATGCATATTTTCACTTTCTTGAAGAATCCGCTGTAACAAACTGACGGTCATACCACTACACTCCTCGCCGCCACTTGACAGCACATCAAATCAAACTTGTAATAAATCTGCCAAACGACTTAAACGTTGCTTGGCAGAAATTTCCACTTCTGGGCCACCGCCCCAAGGTACAACAAAAAAAGGCACATCAGCACCCACTGCGGCTTGTTGATCAATGGGTGTATCGCCCACATAAGCCCAACCACCAGTAACCAAATTCATCGCGTCCGCCACAGCCAACAAATGTTTTGGATCTGGTTTACAGGCAGGTACCGCATCCGCACCCAAGGCCACATCAAATAATTCAGACAAGCCCAATTGCTGCAACACTTTAGCAGTGATTGCATGGGTTTTGTTGGTACAAATGCCCAATTTTATCCCAGCCGATTTTAACGCCTCAAGATCTTCACGTACGTGTGGAAAAATTCGGGTATGCCCCGCAGGATTGGCCAGATACGCCTGTTGGTAACATTGTAGAGTTTGCTGTAATGTTACTTCGTCATATGCAACATCCAATTCATCTAAAATATCGATAATCAGCCGACGTGGACCATTGCCAAGAAATTTTTCAACAAAATGCGCCTCAAGCTTGGGCCAACCATTTTGAGCAAAGCCAATATTTAAAGCCTCCGCAATATCAGGCGCACTATCAATCAGCGTGCCATCTAAATCAAAGATAAATGCAGAATAAGCAGTCATAAAAAACTCCTGAGAATTATTGGTCAAAAATTGGAGAACTTAATGCGGTAAGCGTTTGCCCCAATACGGGATAGAGACTGCGATACATTTCATGCGCTTGTGCATACACCTCAGCGACTGCCAAATTTGGCTGTTCTCTAGAAATTGCCCGAAAGTTTTTGATCGCACTCTGTGCATCGGGCCAAACCCCCATTGCCAAGCCAGCAACCAATGCAGCACCAAAGGCGGCACCTTCAGCAGCACCATCGGTCGTCACCACCTCACAACCAAATAAATCGGCCTGGATTTGTCGCCAAAGGGTAGACTTTGCACCACCCCCAGAAGCTTTAATCACATGCTTTTCAATCCCTAATGGCTGCATTAAGGAATACATATCCGCCAAGGCATGCACCACCCCTTCCATCACAGACCGAGCAACATCACCACAATCATGTCGTGCAGTGAGACCGATAAGCGCGCCACGCGCTTTAGGGTCGGCATGTGGACAACGCTCACCATAAAGATAAGGTAAAAACAGTAAACCCTTTGCACCCGCGGTACTCGCTGTTGCTTTAGCAACAATTTGCTCAAATGACAGATGTTGCCCGTCAGCAATATGACAAAAATTCTCACGGAACCAATTCATTGCACTGCCAGCATTGAGGGAGACACCCATGCAATGCCATTTATCAGCAGCGACATTGCAGAAAACCTGCAAACGACCTTTTGGGTTTTCTTGTGCTGTATCTAAGGCAGCAGCGAGAATCCCTCCTGTACCAAGTGTGGTTTGCAGTTCACCCGGCTCAATCACACCTGAACCAAAAGTCTGAATTACCGAATCCCCACCCCCACCCGCAACAGGCAATCCCTCTGGAAGACCGAAGAGTGCCGCACCTGCTGCTGAGACGTGTCCTGAAATTACTTGTGATTCAAATACCGGTGGGAGTATTTCAGGGTTAATTCCTATCTTTTCAATCAAGCCCATCGCCCATTGTCGTGCGCGCACATCAAACAAGCCTGTGCCAGAAGCATCAGAAACTTCAGTGGCAATCACCCCAGTCAGACGTAAACGCAAATAATCTTTCGGGTTCAACATGCTACGCATACGCGCAAACAGTTTAGGCTCATGGCGTTGCATCCAAAGAATTTTGCCACCGGTATAGCCCACCAACATTCTGTTATTGGTTGCCGCAAGCAATCCGTCTAAGCCACCAGCAGCCACGACAATATCATCACATTCAGCTTGATTACGTTGATCATTCCATAAAATAGCTGGACGTAAAACTTGCTGTGAAGCATCAAGTGGAACCAAGCCATGCATTTGCCCAGACAAGCCAATACACAATATTTGCACTAGAGGCGCTTTGGCCAATACCCCTGCGACAGCCTGACGTGCACCCTCCACCCACAATTCAGGATCTTGCTCTGTCCAACCTGGTCGAGGTCTAGACAATGGATAAGTTGCGATATCGGCTGCAACAACTTTTCCTTCAATATCGATCAATAAAGCCTTACATCCTGAAGTTCCTATATCTATCCCTAGAAGTACTTGCATAAATCAATTCTCCACGCCGTGGTGTAAACGAATATGTTTGAAATTAAAATATTCAAGCAATCCTTCACGACCATGTTCGTAGCCAACGCCACTTTGCTTACGACCACCATAAGCAGCATTCATTATTCCAGCGTCAACGTTATTGATCGCAACATTGCCATAATCAAGACCCGCTGAAACCCGGTGAATTTCTGTCAAATTTTGAGCATAACAATAAGCTGCTAAACCATAAGGCGTATCATTGGCATAGCTGATTGCCTCATCCAAATCATCAAAAGGCGCAACCCCAACCAAAGGACCAAACGTTTCTTCGCTCATGACTTGCATACTATGCTTACAATCCGCGATCACAGTTGGACGAAAAAAATGTCCTTTGGCATATTGAGTCCCCTCTGGTGCTTTACCACCAGCCACCAATCGTGCGCCTTTAGCCAAAGCATCTTGGAGATGGATACGCGTTTTATCCAAAGGTTCAGCAGATGCCATTGCGCCGAGATCAGCGGCTGGATTTTCCAAGCCATTATCGACACTCAATGCATCAGCCGCCGCTGCAAGTTGAGTAACAAACTCCTCATAGACTGCGCGATGCACATAGATGCGATTAATCGCAATACAGATTTGCCCACAATTACGGAAGCTACGACGTGCTGCACCTTTAACCGCTGCATCAAGATCGGCACTCGCGGTGATAATCATCGGGCAATTGCCACCCAACTCTAAAGACAGACGTTTCACTTGTGGGCAGCTTTGTTGGATATGCAAACCCACTGCACTTGAGCCCGTAAATGCAATTTTATCCACTTGCGGATGCTCGACCAGTGCCTGCCCCACTTGTGAGCCTTTACCTGTCAATACATTGACTACACCTGCAGGAATACCCGCTACATGACATTTTTGTGCAATTGCCAAAGCAGTAAATGGCGTCAATTCAGCAGGTTTAATAACAATGCTACATCCAGCAGCAAGGCTGGCACATAATTTCCATCCCACCAACTCAGCGGGATAGTTCCACGGTGTAATTGCAGCAACCACACCAATCGGTTCACGTACCACTAAACTTTGGAATCCTTGTTGATCATTGGGAATAATTTCACCATGCACTCGCGTGGCTTCTTCAGCATAAAAATGACATGCTTCAGCAAGTTTTAGAATTTCACCTTTTGCTTCATTAACAGGTTTGCCTTGCTCCGCTGTCATGATCATTGCCATATTTAAGGCATCTGCAGCAATAAGGTCGCCTAAACGATGCAAAGCGATCGCGCGCGTTTTTGGCACAAGCTTAGACCATGAAGCAAATGCATGACGTGCAGCAGAAACAGCCGCATCAATCTCATCCGTTGTTGCTGCAGCAATATGACCAATCACCTCACCCGTTGCAGGGTTTAGCACAGGCAAGCGAGACCCTTTGCCTTTAGAAAATTTTCCGTCGATATATAAAGTACTGTCGAGTACAGCGATTGATTCAGCTAAAGCATTATTTTTCATCATTTACTTCACGCCTTCCTATGCGAGTAATCTTGTTATTCATTGTTAAAATATATAGTAATACTATTTTTATGCAAGAATAATTTATAAATTATCTAAAAACCCTTTGGGAAAACATCAAAATCAACAATAAAAATAAAATAATTTATAATTAAAAAACAATTATATAAATACATAATCTATTAATATAAGTGAATAATCTCTGCATATACTCAATACACTACTTGACCAAAGCTAAAATTAAAAAGTAGTATTGCTAGATATAACAAATGATAAACAAAG
The DNA here is from genome assembly GCF_059422385.1 of Acinetobacter sp. GW821-FHT01E09. Taxonomy (NCBI): domain Bacteria; kingdom Pseudomonadati; phylum Pseudomonadota; class Gammaproteobacteria; order Moraxellales; family Moraxellaceae; genus Acinetobacter; species Acinetobacter sp. GW821-FHT01E09. The sequence goes on along the minus strand of NZ_JBWKWU010000001.1, from coordinate 1,698,274 downwards.
GAAGGATTCTCCATGTTACCCACATCACTCAACAGCGCCAAATTGGTTGGACGTGTTTGGCTTCCTCACAAAGGGCCATCGGTTGTCATCTTACGTGACAACATAATGATTGATGTCACCGAGTCGGTCATCTCAATGGCTGATTTTCTTGACCATGATCCTGCTGGTCGTTTTGACCAACTCACAGGTGAAGTACTTGGAAGAGTTGAAGATTTGGTGCTTGATCCTACAGAAATGGGTTACCACGCAGATCGTCCTTGCTTACTTGCACCCTGTGACTTTCAATCCTTAAAAGCTTGTGGGGTTACTTTTGCCAAAAGTATGGTTGAACGTGTCATCGATGAACGAACCTCGGGTGATCCAGCTCGTGCCGAAGCATTACGTCAACGTATAGGTACACTAATCGGCGGCAGTTTATCGAATATTCAAGCGGGTTCTGAACAAGCAGCCGAAGTTAAAGCGACCTTGATCGCTGAAGGTTTATGGTCACAATATCTCGAAGTCGGGATTGGGCCAGATGCCGAAGTCTTCACCAAGTCACAACCCATGTCTGCTGTTGGTTATGGTGCACAAGTGGGGATTAATCGGATTTCAGCATGGAACAACCCTGAGCCAGAAATAGTGCTGGCGGTGGATAGCCAAGGCAATATCCGTGGTGCGACGCTGGGCAATGATGTCAATCTACGTGATGTTGAAGGCCGTTCAGCGCTATTACTCGGCAAGGCAAAAGACAATAACGCATCATGTTCAATTGGCCCATTTATCCGTCTATTTGACTCAGATTTCACCCTTAGCGATATTGAGAATGCCACGCTTCACATGTCTGTAACTGGTGTAGAAGATGGTTTCAGCATGTCGGGACACTCCAATATGGCGGAAATCAGTCGTAAACCCGCGCATCTGGTCGCACAAACCTACAATGACTCGCATCAGTACCCAGATGGCTTTATGTTATTTTTAGGCACAATGTTTGCGCCAACACAAGATCGAGAAGGTCAAGGTTCTGGCTTTACCCATAAACCAGGTGACGTGGTCGAAATCTCAACTCCGCTTTTAGGCACATTACGTAATACTGTTGTTTATGCTGATCAAGCACAACCATGGACTTATGGAACCCGTGCACTGATGCGTAATTTAGTAAAACGAGGAGTGCTCTAATGAAATTAGTGGTCACTGATCAAGCCTTTGGCAATACACGACATGAGCAAGCAGCCGCGCAAGTTGCCGGGGCAAGTTTTGCTGCATTTCAATGCCGTAGTGAAGCAGAAACAGTACAAGCCGTTGCAGGAGCAAATGTAGTACTCAACAACTTTGCACCCATGACCCATCGTGTGATGCAGGCCATGGCAACTGGTGCAACCATTGTACGTTATGGCGTTGGTGTCGATAATGTTGATCTCGTCGCCGCAAAACAACTTGGGATACAGGTATGTAATGTACCTGATTATGGTATTGAAGAAGTCGCTGATCATGCAGCTGCCATGACCTTGATGATGGCACGTAAACTCAATCAATATGACCAAGGTATCCGCGCAGGTGAATGGAAGATCGACCAAATGGTTACAGGTATTCGTTCGTTGCGTAATACCACTGTAGGTTTAATCGGGCTAGGACGTATTGCGAAAGCTTATGTCTCACGCCTCGCTGCCTTTGGTTGTCATATAATTGGCTTTGACCCATATGTCACCGAAGCGCAAGCAAAAGCACTAGGCGTTCACTTAATGTCACAGGAGCAAGTGATTTCTTCTGCCCATGTTTTATCGCTACATGTTCCACTGACCTCAGTAACACGTCATTTGATTGATGCTGAGGCGATGGCAAAAATGCCTCAGGGTTCAATCATTATCAATTGCTCAAGAGGTGGATTGATTGATGAAACAGCATTAGCCGCAGCCTTGCTCAGTGGACAAATCTCAGGCGCAGGACTCGATGTCTTTGCACAAGAGCCATTACCAGCAGACTCGCCTTTACGTACAGCACCTCATTTAATCATGTCTCCACATGCAGCGTTTTTTTCTGATACATCGGTAGATACCTTACAGCGCTTAGCCGCTGAAGAAGCATTACGCAGTTTACGTGGTGAACCGTTACGATGCTCACTCATCACATAAAATGGAAAAGACAAAGAGAAAAGATATGGATTATCGCAAGAAAATGGACTTAAGCAATAAACTGGCACTGGTCACAGGTGCAGGTCAAGGCATAGGCGCAGCAATTGCTGAAGCACTTGCTGCGACAGGCGCCGAAGTTATTTGTACCGACATCTTACTGGATCGTGCAACAACAACTGCACAAGCGTTAAAGGCCAAGGGCTATCTTGCGCGTGCGGAAAGATTAGATGTCACGGATAGTGCAGCGATTAATGCGCTTGCTCAAGCATTACCAGCGCTGGATATATTGGTATGTAATGCGGGCATTGTGACGAATACCCCAGCTGAGCACATGACAGATGAGGAGTGGGATAATGTCATCAACATCAACTTGACTGGCATCTTTAAGACTTGTCGTGGCTTTGCCCGTCAAATGCTGGATGCTGGACGAGGATCGATTATCAATATTGGTTCAATGTCAGGACAGATTGTCAACGTGCCACAACCGCAATGTCACTACAATGCCTCAAAAGCAGGCGTGCATCATTTAACGAAATCACTTGCAGTTGAATGGGCTCAACGTCATATTCGAGTGAATGCTGTTGCCCCCACCTATATTAAAACACCGTTATTAAAAAACCTTGAAAACCAAGATCACTTAGTCAATCAATGGCTGGATATGACACCGGCTAACCGTATGGGGCAAGCGCATGAAATTGCGTCTATTGTGCAATTTCTGGCTTCAGATGCCTCAAGTCTAATCACAGGTTCAATCATTACGGCAGATGCTGGCTATACCTGTATTTAAAATCAACACGCTCAATGCGATCTATTAAGCTTGGGCCTAACTCGAAAATAATGGAAGATGATCTTATTCAAGCATTGGAACAGAATCAGATTATGGGGTATGGTACAGATATAGTGGATCAGCAATCCAGTTGAGCGGCTTGTTGTTTAATCAAGCCGAATAGCCCAAAGCAACTCAAGCCTTATCTGCTTAATTTACCCATTACAGGAGAGATGACTAAAACAACCACTGAAATATAGCAATGATTATTTTCAATGCTATTTCGATATTAAAAAACGATTTAACAAGAATATCCCAAGGATTAAACGGAATTTAATTGACTGGGCAAACAAAGTGAAAATGATGCTGAAAGAGAAAAAATTCTTGTGAATTTATTGAAATTTTCTCTTTTAAAAACTTAACTTATAACCTACTCGCTCAAAACCTATTCATTTTAAATGTACTGCTTTTAAATGTAAGACCCTAAATGATTAGGTTATTTAAAACAATGAATTGAATCAATGGATGTTGATCTCAATACAGTAAAAATCAATTCTCATGGACAGGAATAACAAGGGAGAACACTATGGCTGGTTTATCAATTTGGCATGTGATCATTTTTGCAATTGTGGTTATTTTATTATTCGGGACATCTAAGCTTAAAAATATTGGTAAAGATGTTGGCGGCGCAGTCAAAGACTTTAAAAAATCAATGCGTGAGGAAGAAAACATCGCATTAAAAGAGACCAACACGCTTGAACATGAGGAGACCAAGAAACCATCCGACTCAACCATTAACAGCTAAGTTTAGGGATGATATAGATGTTTAATGTTGGAATGTCTGAACTTTTTGTGTTTGGCATTATTGCTCTTCTGGTACTTGGACCAGAAAAACTGCCAGAGGCCGCTCGTTTCGCGGGGAAATGGTATGCCAAACTCATGCATTTTGTGAACAATGCCAAACAAGATATTGACCGTGAACTCGGATTATCCGAACTGCGTGCGCAAGTCCAACAAGAAATGCAGCGTATGGCCGAGCTTGAACAAAAAATGCAATCCCAACTTGCTGAACTTCGGCAGCAAACAGAGGTAAGCGACGCTAAACAACAGCTACAGAGCAGCGCTACTGAAAAAACAACAAAGTTTAACAGTTTGATTTATTGTAATTTATTGAGTAATCAAGCGTATTACTCAGTATTTACACCCTATTATTTACAAAGCTATTTACAGCATCAACCACCATCTAATGATCATCAGACAGAGCCTAAAGCCTCATCTCCGGTAAAATTAAAGGTGATCGCATGAATACACAGCTCCCTCAATCTTCATCACCCGCTGTGATTGCAAAAGACCTACCGTCTGAAGAACTACAGCAAATGCCACTGATTGAACATTTGGTGGCGCTTCGTCAACATTTGTTTAAAACAGTAGGGGTTCTATTCGCACTATTTTTTTGTTTATTGCCTTTTGCCAATCGAACATATCAACTACTCTCAGAACCGTTAAGAGCACAACTTCCTGCCAATTCATCCATGATCGCAACAGATGTTACTGCAACATTTATGGCACCCTTTAAGCTTAACTTTTTTGTGGCGATTCTGCTGGCAATGCCTTTTATTATTTATCAGCTCTGGAGTTTTATTAAACCCGCACTTTATGAAAAAGAAAGATCACTGGCACTTCCCTTGTTGTTAGGTAGCATCCTATTATTTTACGCAGGGATTGCCTTCGCTTACTTTATTGTACTGCCTTCTATTCTGCACTTTTTCATCAGTGTCTCTCCCGAAACCGTCGCACCCATGACCGATATCAATAGTTATCTCAGCTTTTGTTTAAAGTTATTTTTGGTGTTTGGGGTAACTTTTGAAATTCCAATGATCACACTTTTATTGATTTTGATTGGTGTGGTTAGCACTCAGAGTTTAATTGCAAAACGCCGGTTTATTATAGTGGGCTGTTTTTTTATCGCTATGTTTGTAACACCACCTGATGCAATTTCCATGATTATGCTTGCGATCCCAATGTGGTTATTGTTTGAGCTGGGTTTATTATTTGGAAAATTACTGGAAAAGCGAAGAAAGCGCTAAACTCATCCTGCCACCTTAAAAAACTAAACCCAAAATTTAGACCCCAAAATGCTTAAAATCAAAGAAATGGCATGCTCATTGATGAGCATGCCATGCAAGATTATGCAATTTTAATAATCGGTTTGAGTGTAATACCCTTGTGGCTATCTATCGCTGCTTGATTGATTTCATCAAATGCATAGAATTTTACAAGTTGGTCAAAGGGAAATTTCCCTTGCTGATATAGACGGACTAACTCAGGGATAAATTTCTTGGGTGAGCCACTCCCCTCAACAACACCTAAAATGGTTTTCCCACCCAATAACAGATCGTTTACATCAAATTGTGCAGTTGTGCCTAATTGAGGTGCACCTACCACGGCGATTTTGCCTAAAATCCCCAGTGCATCAACACCTTGTTTTAATATCTCAGGTCGCCCCGTAGATTCCAATGCAAAGTTGGCTCCACCATCGGTAATCTCTTTAATCACCGCCACAGGATCTTGAGTTTGACTATTGATCACATGGGTTGCACCCAATTGTTTTGCCAACTCCAAACGAGATTCAACAATATCAACAGCAATAATGATCGAAGCACCACACACTTTTGCCGCAAGCAAAGCACTCAGACCAACAGCACCAGCACCCCAAGTCACAAAACTACTGGCCGGTGTCACTTTTAAAGCATTTATACATGCACCAGCACCTGTTTGAATACCACAACCTAGTGGTCCTAATAGTTCAATTGGTACGTCTTTGGTCACTTTAACCGTGTTATTTTCACGACTTAAAGCATAGGTTGCAAAGGAGGATTGGGCAAAAAAATGATCATTAACCACACCATGATCGTGGGTACAAAGTGCATGTTGTCCTTCTGAATCTGTCCCACTAAAATTTCGTCCAAAAAACTCTGAACAATAGGCAGGATTTCCAGTATTGCATTGGGTACATTTTCCACAATACCCGTAACTTAAGACCACATGATCGCCCACTTGAAGCTCGGTTACATTAGGGCCAATCGCCTCGATAATTCCTGACCCTTCATGTCCAAGAACAGCAGGCAGCGGAACCGGATAATATTGATCACGTACAATCAAATCGGTGTGGCACATTCCTGTAGCAACCACTTTTACCAATACTTCATCACCTTGAGGCTGACGTATTTTTAAAGCTTGCAACTCAAAGTCAGCACCTTTACATGGGGTCACTGCGGCAATAATATCTTTTAATTCACTCATGTTATAACGTCCTGTAATGATTTATTTAATTGTTTAAAAAGGATAATGTGGCGCTTGAGCCTGTACAGTAATCCATTGCCACTGGGTAAATTCATCGGCATTGGCAGGGCCGCCAATACGCGTACCATTACCTGATGAACCAAAACCACCAAATGGATTGACCGTTTCATCATTTACGGTCTGATCATTGATATGTAGCAAGCCCACTTTGAGCTGTGCACCGAGTTGCATACCTCGTCCTACATTGGAGGTAATAATGCCTGCTGAAAGCCCATAATCGCCGTCATTGGCTAATTCAATGGCCTGTTCATCTGAGCTAAACGGAATCAACACGGCAACAGGGCCAAAAATCTCTTCACTAAAAATCGAATTATTTGCAGTCACATCTGTCAGTACAGTCGGTTGAAAAAACACCCCATCGGCATGTCCACCGATTTCCAATGTTGCGCCTTCTTTAACCGCAGCACTAACCAATTGTTCTACACGTTGCGCTTGTTTGGCATTGATCAATGGCCCAATGGTGACATTCTTGTCACAAGGGTTCCCCACCACAAAATTCTGCACTTTTTCAATGACACGCTGTTTGACCTGTTGATAAATTTTTTGATGAATCAAAATCTTGCCAGAGGTCATACAAATCTGTCCAGAATGTAAAAATGCACCCCATGCAATATTTTCTGCTGCCAACTCAATATCCGCATCATCCAAAATAATCAGTGAGTTTTTCCCACCCAGTTCTAGAGAGACTTTCTTTAAGGTCTTTGCCGCATTCGCCCCAACAATCCGTCCAACTTGGGTTGATCCCGTAAATTGGATACTGGCAATATTTTTATCCAAAGTCAGTGCTTCACCAACTTCTGCCCCACCTGGCAATACATGCAGCAGCCCCTTTGGCAATCCTGCAAGTTCAAAAATCCGTGCAATCACATAGCCACTGCACACTGCTGTACGCTCATCAGGTTTTAACACCACCGCATTACCAAAGGCCAAAGCAGGTGCCACAGCACGTAAAGCTAAGTACAGTGGAAAGTTAAATGGCGAAATGACCCCAACAACACCTAAGGGCAAGCGTTTGGCTATACTTAATTTGCCATTTTGTGTAGGTAATAATGTGCCCTGTTCAGTTGCAGGTGAAGCAATACAATGTTTAAGCACTTGAATCGCAATGCTTACTTCAAAGCCCGCTTTCAGTTGTAATGAACCACTTTCCTTAACCAACCACTCAATCACTTCCGCTTGATTTTCTGTCAGTAAAACAGCAGCTCGCTCAAACACTGCCTGACGTTCTTGGTAATTTAAAGCCCACCACTGTTGTTGAGCGGCTTTGGCTTGTTGTGCGGCATTCACCACATCAGCGGCACTGGCATAACCGATTTCACCAAGCACTTGACCTGTTGCAACCTCAATCACACTGTAGGTGTCTTGGGCTGACTGCCATGAACCGTTAAATAATTTTTTATCCCAAAGCTCTTTTGTGAATATAGACATTCTGACCTCTTCAAAATTTATTTAGACAATTGCTTTACTGTTCCAACTGCATCCTTGTAAAAATGACGCAATCAATGTGTTACACCTGCTTTAAATTAAAAAATGTAAAAAACACGAAAATTCAGACCGTAATCCTTCCTAAATCCGCTTTCCGTTCGTGTGTCTGAAAGCAACTGCGCACTTAATTGAGTTTTTGCATTCAACATTTGCTGAAACTCCAATCGCGCTTGTTGCTTTTCCATGTTCTGATCCAGTTTGATTCCATCCAATTGTTGTTCACCCCCATAATTTGCGGCATAACCGAGGGCGATTTTCTGTTTAGAATTCAAGTCGTAGCGTAAGTTAAATTGAGTTTGATAGCTGGTCGCTTGTGAAAGTGTTTGATCGCCCTTTCCCGCTTCATCGTTGTCTCCATACCAAATCACATCTTGATAAAGTTCAAAAGCAAGCTTGCCATATAGCGGCTGTACCCATGCCAGTTGAAGATCATACTTAAATCGGTTTTCGCCTAAATTCACCGCATCATTTCGATCATATTGCCCAAGTGGCAGATAAATAAATGGGGTAAATGCCAGATAACGACCCGATGAACCTTGTTCAGGCTGATTAATCAGCCAAAATGCAGAAGCAATCACTGGATCTGCAAAACCTGAAGCATTGTTTAAATCAGTATCACCAATTTGCGTATGCCGTATTGTTCCAAATGGTAAAATGATTTGAGGCGTTGCACGTAAACCAGCGATGTCGGTGTAATGAATTAAGCGCGCGATAGCGATATCCGATTTAGATTCAGCTCTGGTTTTTTCACCATTTTGGTAATAACCCTCCATTTGACTATGTTGATAATAGAACACACCTGCATTGGTGCCTTTTGGCAACGCTGTATAATCCCCTACGTTTACGTCAATTGCATGGCTATACTGTACAAACATGCCACTCAACATAACAAGCAGGCTATTTTTATTGCTAAAACGCATCATCTATTCCCTTTAGTTTCAAGCATCCTTTTCACTGCTCATTGCACTTGTTTAAATTTTTAATCAAAAATCAATCGATTCATCCATGACAAATCGACCATCTACACTTAATAAATCGATTGATAGATTTGTTTTAATCAAATATGAGCCATAGAATATTTGCAGTTAGCGTGCCAATATTTTTATAATTAATAATCATAGACTTAAAATAAGGTTACCTTTCCAATGTCCAATAAATGGACAGCATTGAGAATGCACTGTCCAATCAATGGACAATCACTGGGGGCCTAAAACAAGGATGAGGGGTTAAATATGAATAAGGATTAAAAACGAGAATAAGGGTTAGTTAAGTTTAAAAATAATGTGTACGTAATAAGTGTATATTCAGGCAACTTTGAGTTGCCCTAGCATGATGAACAATCAGAAAAAAAAAGCCAAAGCTGTTCCGACAAGACCTAATATACAGTCCCAAGATCAAGCTTTGGATGGAGTAAACGTTGCAATAAAATCAGTATTAATTGCCAATATATTTATAAATCGTTGTTCTTGAGATATTTAAGCGCTTCGCTGTCCTTGCGATATTGCCATTCTCTTCTTGTAACACCTGCACAATCATTTGCTTGGTCAAACTATTTAAGTTTTTATTTTCATTGAATATCAGTTGCTTACTTTGCTGCTGATTCGCTAAATCAGCTTCAGGTAAATATAAATGATTTAAAATTTCACTGTCTTTAAACGCTGCGGATAGCTTCACCACATGAATTAATTCACGAATATTTCCTTCCCATGTGTGCCTATTAAATTGTTGTTCTACATGGCTCGACCATTGCGCTATGCCGAATTGATCCAGAACGTGATGTAAAATGATCTGTTTATCTTGACGTAAGCGTAAGGGTTGTAAATGTACCTGAAAACCGCAAATACGATAATATAAATCACGGCGGAATGACTGCTGTTGTATTTTACTTTTTAAATCCTGATGTGTTGCACATAACAGTTTAAATGCTGACTTGATCGGTTTACGTCCTCCAACCCGATAGAACTGCTGATCTTGTAACACTCTTAAAATTTTCACTTGTAAATGTAAAGGCAAATCACCAATCTCATCGAGAAAGAGTATGCCCTGATCTGCCAGTTCAATTAAACCTTTTTCGCCTTGCCGTTTAGCACCTGTGAAAGCGCCGCCTTCATAACCAAATAATTCTGCTTCAAGCAAATGATCTGGTATTGCACCGCAATTAATCGAAATAAAAGGTAAATCTACATCCAGCTTCTGATGTAACTGCTGAGCAAAATAATCCTTACCTGTGCCGGTTTCTCCGGTAATCAATACAGGAATATCGGCTTTTAATGCTTTCAGCGCTTGATCAAGCAAATGCTGGGTCGTGATTTTGCTTGTTTTATTCTGCAACTGCCCATTCACACTACGTAGCTGGGCATAAAAAAATGCATGGTCAAAACTTTGAATTAAAAAACAATCACTCGAATTTAATGGATTCAAATGCTCGGTTAGCAAAAAATGATCCATTGGTTGCTGCAACAATTGCTCAATAGAACAATTCAGCAATTTCAACGCCATTTGGTTGGCTTTGAGGATTTTTCCTGATTGATCCAGTACGATCATGCCCGTATAGGCATTGTCCAGCAAATCTTTGGAATGTTGAAAATAAAGGACCCGTTGATCAAGTTGTAGTGCTGCCTGAATAATCTTATTTTCCAAAATATAACTTTGGTAAAGTAAGTGACGCAACCAATTGCTCGCCAAAAGCCCTTGTGGTGAAGTGATATCTAAAGCACCGAGTACATCACCACAGCCATTGAATATCGGAACCGATGCACAAGAATAATTCGAAAATTCATCCAGATAATGTTGATGCCCTGTCATGATCATAGGCTGTTTAGACATCACACTACATGTCGGTGCAATCGCACCAAACACAGAGGGCTCAATGATACGACCCGTGCATAAATAATGATATTGGTCATCTAAATCAGGATTGTGACGTTCAGCAATAATTTTAAGCTGATGATTAATTAAGAAAACGATAACATCCTGTTGCCCAAATAAGCGCCAGACATCATTTAATACACCTTCAGCCAATGCGGCTAATTTTATATCGCCCTGTGAAAGGTCAGCGACAGGAAACTCGTGTAAGTCAGTGATTTTGGAGAAAGGACTTAAGCCCGAATTTTTTGCACTTTCCCAAAGCTGTAAAATAGGTGAGTCTCGTTGCACAATCTCTGGCAGTTCTCCAGTATTGTAAAAGTTATATTTAATATTTTGCCAAGAAAATTCAGATAACCCATCCATAAGCCTATTCCAAATCCAGCAGTTGCTTTCGATCATCCCTTTGATGATCCCAATATAAAATCACCCTCTCTAGAATATGACAAGGGCTAAATACAATTAAATATGTAGCACAAAATCTGCATCATCACAAAATCCTATACGGAGTTTTAAAATAAATATTCATGTAAATCAATTATATTGCACATCGCATACTGTCTTTAAATGCAGTCTAGACTTCACTCTTAAATGTTATTTTTCAATCTAAATAAAATGAAATCAAACAATATGTTTAATCAATGAAATCATAAAGGGTGCAAATAACACCATGATGATTCCTGAAATAATCATTGATAGACTAGCAATCACTCCTTCTAACTCATGACGTTGTCTTGCTCGCGCAATCCCCATCGCATGAGCGGCATTTCCTAGAGCGGCGCCTTGTGCAATACTGTTTTTATAGCGCATCCATAACAGTAAAAAATCACCAAATAACATCCCCACTAAGCCTGTTATGACCGTAAACAAGGGGATTAAACTGATTGAGCCGCCAATTTTTTCAGTCAATTCCAAGGCAAATGGAATAGAAATCGAACGTGCCAAAAGACTATTTTTCAAAATTTCGTCGAAATTAAACATACTTGCCAATAGCCAACTACTTAAGATTCCCACCAGCATAGACACACTAGAACTGACGATTAAAACGAAAAAATATTGTTTGACGATCGCTCTATAACGAAATACAGGAATCGCAAATGCCACTGTAATTGGTCCTAACATGGCAACCAAATATTGGGTGTATTGGTAATAGTCTTGAAAGCGATGCTGAAATATAAAGATCAAAATAATACTAAGACTAGGCACCACAATAATCGGAGAAAAATATATTTTCTGGGTAAAAACAAATAAGCGCTTTGCCAAGAAGTAACACAGTACCGTCCAAAGCAAGTAAAAAATCCCCCACAACTCCGTCATTCCATATCATCCTGTTGCAAGAATATTTTCACCATCAACACAGAGCTTGCCATCACCAAAGCGGTACTGAGTAAAATCACCAGAAATATTTTCCAACCACTGATCAAAAGCAATTGCTGATACTGAATCACACCGACCACTGGCGGAATAAAAAACAACAACAGCTCACCCAACAGAATATCTGCACCTAGACTCACCTTTTCCAAATTGAGCCATTGCATTTGCAATAAAATCAGCAATATAAAAAAACCTAAAACACCTGATGCAATGGGTAAATTCAACAGTTTTTGCAACATATATGCAAAACCCCAAATCGCTATAATCAAGCTGATTTGGTAGCTCGCGCGCTTAATCGTGGTTAACTCAGATATTGTATAAAACACTGTCATTTACATCCGTATATTCATCATGACTCAAGCTAAATTTAACGGTACATACCTTTTTTCAACTTGAAATTAAGTGATATATCCGTAGTCTGCAGTGCATTAAAGAAAAAATATAGCTACAAAATCAGCCGATAAAAATATAACAGTTCAGCCATATTTTAAAAATCTGTTATATTTTTTCTCCTCATTTTCTGTACCTACATCCCAACTAAATAATGGTGCAAGATCATAATAATTATTTCTAAGTAGGTAGTTTTTATGGAACGATCTATGGTTTTTTCCAAACTTAATCATGACGGTCATGGGTCTATAGCGATCCAATGCCTCAAGCAACGATGGGGCATGCAATGAGTCTCGGATTAACTGCACTAGAACTGGCAAGAATTCAGTTTGCTTTCACTGTGTCTTTTCACATTATTTTCCCTGCAACCTCTATTGGTTTAGCCTGTTTCCTTGCACTGCTGGAATGGAAATGGTTACGGACACAAAACCCTGTTTACAAAGATCTATTCAAATACTGGATTAAAATTTTTGCTGTTGCATTTGCTATGGGTGTTGTTTCAGGCATTGTCATGGCCTACCAGTTTGGTACTAACTGGAGTGAGTTCTCCCGTATCTCAGGCAGTGTGACGGGGCCATTGCTCACCTATGAGGTTTTAAGCGCATTTTTCTTAGAAGCAGGCTTCTTAGGAATCATGCTTTTTGGTTGGGGCCGAGTCACCGCAAAAGCCCATTTTTTTGCCACACTTATGGTCGCCATTGGAACCTGTATTTCAATGTTCTGGATTTTATCCTCTAACAGTTGGATGCAAACACCACAAGGCTTTGCAATTGAAAATGGCATCATTGTCCCGACAGACTGGTGGGCAATTGTATTTAACCCATCGTTCCCCTATCGCTTTGCACATATGGCAACAGCTGCATTTTTAGTGTCTTCATTATTGGTTGTGGGCACAGCTGGCTGGCATCTGCTTAAAGGTCGTCGTGATGAATTAATTAAAAAATCATTCTCTATGGGTTTATGGATGGTGCTGGTAACCTCTTGTTTACAAGTGGTTATTGGCGACAACCATGGTTTAAACACCTTAAAACACCAACCAGCGAAATTGGCAGCAATTGAAGGACACTGGGAGACCAACCGTGACCATGCGATGCCACTTCTGCTGTTTGCGACACCAAACATGCAACAAGAAAAAAATACAACTGAATTCGGTATTCCCTATTTAGGCAGTTTGATTCTAACCCACTCCTTAGATGGCGAAGTTACTGGATTAAAGGACTTTGCAGCTGAAGATCGTCCAAATGTAGGCATCGTGTTCTGGAGCTTCCGTGTCATGGTGGGTCTTGGCATGTTAATGGTATTGCTGTCTTTAACAGCCTTATGGCTACGCAAAAAGAATCGGCTATACGAGTCTACATGGTTTCATAAATTCGCTATTGTGATGGGCCCAACGGGTTATATCGCTTTACTCGCAGGTTGGGTTACAACAGAAGTAGGAAGACAGCCTTGGGTGGTTTATGGCGTATTACGTACCAAAGATGCGTTATCGCATACGGTAACAGCAGACCAAGTGGGACTCAGTCTGATCATTTTTGTACTGGTGTATACCGTTGTATTTGGTGCAGGGATTTATTATATGTTCAGACTCATGAAATCTGGACCTGAGTTTTTAACTCATTTAGATCCTGAAATAACCGGTTTAGGGCATTTTAAAACCCCATTACGCCCCCTCAGTGCTGTGGATGATCCAATCGATGGACAACAAGCGCCGCTAGATCAAAATAAGGAGAAACATCATGATTGATCTCGCTTTAATATGGGTCGGCATTATCGGTTTAGGTGTACTGATTTATGTAGTGATGGATGGCTTTGATTTAGGTATTGGCATTCTCTTTCCATTTATTCCAGACCGACAAGAACGTGATGTCATGATGAATACGGTCGCCCCTGTCTGGGATGGTAACGAAACATGGATGGTGCTTGGCGGTGCGGGATTATTTGCAGCCTTTCCGCTGGTCTATTCTACGGTACTCTCTGCTTTATACCTTCCTATCATTTTTATGGTGGTCGCATTGATTTTCCGTGGTGTTGCCTTCGAGTTCCGCTTTAAAGCAACTCGAACCAAATACTTATGGGATCAAGCCTTTATTTGGGGATCGATCTTATCTAGCTTTTTCCAAGGGGTTATCCTTGGTGCATATATCCAAGGTATTCAAACCACTGCGGGTATTTATAGTGGCGGTGTATGGGATTGGTTTACCCCTTTTTCACTTTTCACTGGTTTAGGTGTTGTTGTCATGTATGCCACTTTAGGTTGTGGCTGGTTGATTTTAAAAACGGAAGCGCGTTTACAAGACATCATGTATACGCTGATGCCAAAGCTGTTAATTACGTTAATGATTATTTTTGCTGCCGTCAGTATCTATACCCCGATCACACATCCTGAAATTGCCCAGCGCTGGTTTGCCTTACCAAACCTTATCTATTTCAGCCCTGTGCCTATTTTAGTTGTACTCTTTTCTGGTTTAATTTTACATGCTTGTAAGCAACGATACGAGGTCAAACCTTTTGTCTATACGCTGGCATTGGTTTTTCTAGCATTTACTGGATTTGTAATTAGTTTATGGCCAAACATCATTCCACCTTCAGTTTCAATTTGGCAAGCCGCTGCACCAGAATCAAGTCTTAAATTTACCTTGGTCGGTGCGGCAATTCTGATCCCAATTATTATCGCTTATACCTTCTTGTCTTACTGGGTTTTCCGAGACAAAGTCCGTATTGGTGATGAAGGCTACCATTGATCAAGGAGTTTTAGATGAACAAATACATCAAACAACTCAACCCTACGACATGGTTTATTTTATTGTGGTGTTTCGGTTTTGCAGCATTGGCTTTAATTGCGGGTTTGTTTAGATTAATGCTTAGTTTTGCCTATTAGGCATATACCTGTTGATGATCTGACTAGCGAAGAAAGGATAAGCATTTAACTATGCTTATCCTTATTTATAGCCAAACCACCTAATTATTTATACAACTGATTTGCATCAAGTCATTGATCAGAAATGAAGCTTAAGTATTTGTATAAACGTTTAGAAACTGCTGGTTATCAATTCACTTTTTGTGCTTTCGAAGCATAGATACTTATCCTACCGTGGGGCGACAAGGATGTCGCCGTTGAGCGGGGGTATATGAGCAAAAATAGAGCACTGCTTTGTTTGCAGCGCAAGAGCCCTGTTAAACGAAAGATTTTTGTCCCTTTTTATCTCTAAAAAGGGAGGCATCGCCTACGCAAAGATATTTAAACTTTGAATGTAAGGTGTGGCATTGCAAGCTTTTTAGAATCAAACAATTTATTTTCTCCATACAATTGATTTAATTAAAAATGTTAATTAAGAGAAATTATATTCTTGTGTCTCAGTTTTTACAGGTTAACTATACTTGGACGCTTAAATGTCCTGACTACTAAAGATGATGCCCCTTGTTTTTAATAGGGGCACCATTTAATTTATTGGATTAAGCAAAAATTAGAATTTAAAGGTATAGGTTGTGATAAAACGATTTTCCACAAAATCTCTACCTGGAAGGTTTCCAACACCATATTTAATATTGGCATCAATATAGCGCCATTCCACTCCAAGCCCCTTTAACTGTCCTTCTGGAACAGTATAGTTTACAATCAAATTCTTCTCGGTTTCTTTATTATCCTTAAAGCCAGCCCGATAAATGTCACTACCATTTAAATAACGCAAGGTCAGTTTCAGGCCCGGTACGCCATGATCTTTAAAGTCATAACTATATAAGGCATGCCAAGTAAACTCTTTCGCTTTATAAAATGCAATTGCAGACCAAGTCTGTAAATATCCTTGCGGAACATAACCATTTAAAAGTGGAATATTGTCCTCACCCATATGCTTTTGCACACCCGCTAAAAAGGTATTTGGACCATGTTGTGCACTCGCTTGTAATCCTACAGACTGGACATCGATGTTTCCAAAATAAGCATCGCCATCCTCTTTATAATTAAAATAGCGCGCATCTACTTTTAGCTTGGTCTCATTGACTTTTTCTGTATAAACCGCATTGAAATAGTGTTGTTGATAAATATCTTCCAACTGACCAAACCAGTATGAACCAGTGAAGTTAGGGGTAAGCTTATAGTCTAATCCGATAAAATTTAAACCATCACTTCTTTTGTTGGGATCTGTAGAGTTGCCCAAAGTGAATTTTCTATATTCATCATCATCTCGGGCATTGACATGGGTAAAACGACCTGCGGACAGTTTTAAATTTTGAATGTCTTGGCTTTCTAACATTACCCCAGCATAGGTCGTCACCAATTGTCGAGAATCATCAATAAATAAAACCGGTGTTTTTGGAAAAAGCTCCCCCACTTTAAGCTCTGTATTTTGATATTTAAGTTTTAAGGTGGCACCTAATTTTAAATAATCCCGTGCTTGTTGGGCTTCACTTTTGTCATATTTAAAAACGGTATCTAAACGTTCATCATAACGATTATTTAAACGTAGGGCATATTGAAAACCAAAATCCAAACCGACTTGTAGCGCAGTGTCGCTATAACCCGATTCAAAGCGCCCAGATGCCGCCTGCGACCAACTGCCGAGGTCATGTTTGGTATCTTCGTAGTCACGTTCATTATAGAAATTACGTAAATAAATACTGGTGTTACTCTCTTCTAAAAACTCGGCATAAGCGGCATCTATACTCAGACATCCAAACAGCGTATAAAGTGCAACTCGTTGAGTTCTATAAAGCAGATTTAGCTTTAACATGGGAAATCCTTTCCTGAATCTTTGAAATTCTTGTTGTGTAAGTTCTAGGGTGTTCTTTGTCTTATCCTCCAGACAAAAACTTTTGCACTTCCTTAAAATATAAATAAATTCAAAATGATATAATTAAGAAAATACATCAGCACTACCCATTATCAGAATTATTAATGTAATTTTCCATGTATAATGTGGTATATGTTTATACCTTTTCAGTCATACCACTGCTATTTTAAATCTAGATAAAAAATTTTTTATCTATAAAAATACATTTTAAGATATTGAAAAATAAATAGTTTTTATTGTTTTGATGATCTAACAACATTGTTATTTTCAAGCTATAGCATGACAGCATCACAGTTTTATCATTTGAGCGGGTTAAATATACCTTTTAAGTATTTAAAGATACCGAATTCAGTCTAGATAAGGGGATTACATTCAATTAAGGTATATAGAAGGATTTATGAACCAAGCAAGATTAGGAATGATGCTGGCTCAACGCACAACATATCTTAAAAGATATGACGCAAGCCAGCATTATGGCAAGATTAAGGAGATAGCCATGACAGCCAATAATATTAGAATTTTCGAAACGGAAGAAGTACAGAATTTCATTAACCTACTCAGCGGACTTGAGCAAGACGGTGGAAATCCTCGTACTAAGCAAATCATTCATCGGGTGGTTTCTGACTTATTTAAGACCATTGAAGATTTAGAGATTTCTTCTGACGAATATTGGGCTGCAATTGCATATTTAAACCAGCTAGGTACCAGTCATGAAGCAGGCTTACTTTCTCCTGGTTTAGGCTTTGACCACTTCCTTGATATGCGTATGGATGCAATTGATGCCGCTTTGGGTATTGAGAACCCAACCCCGCGTACCATTGAAGGCCCACTTTATGTCGCAGGTGCACCTGTTGCCCAAGGTTTTGCTCGTATGGATGATGGCAGTGATCCAAATGGTCATACCCTGATTTTGCACGGTACAATTTATGCTGCAGATGGTCAACCACTGCCAAATGCACAAGTTGAAATCTGGCATGCCAATACCAAAGGTTTTTATTCACACTTTGACCCAACTGGCGAACAACAGCCTTTTAACATGCGCCGTACCATTATGACAGATGCTCAAGGTCAATACCGTGTACAAACGATTCTGCCTGCAGGCTATGGCTGTCCACCAGAAGGCCCAACTCAACAATTGTTAAATCAATTAGGCCGTCATGGTAATCGTCCTGCACATATTCATTTCTTTGTATCTGCAGATGGTCATCGCAAACTAACCACGCAAATTAACGTTGCTGGCGACCCGTACACCTATGATGACTTCGCTTATGCAACACGTGAAGGCCTTGTGGTTGACGCAATCGAACATACAGATGCAGCAGCGATCCAAGCCAACGGTGTTGAAGGTCCATTTGCCGAAATGGTATTTGACCTCAGACTTAGCCGTCTTGTAGATGGTGTTGATAACCATGTGGTTGACCGCCCTCGCCTACAAGCTTAATTCAGCTAAAAGTCATTTTGTGAATCTTGAAATCAGGCGAGCTGTAACGGTTTAGCCTGATTTATTTTATGGAAAAGATATTTAGATGGATATTCATAGTTTTGATGCAGCAAGCAATACTATTTTAGCCGTTGTACCTGAAGATGCGAAAGCTCTGGCTCGACTGCGTGCCATTCTACAGGCAGGTCAATTTCCGACGGTTACAGTGATTGGCAAATATAATCATGGTAAAAGCCGACTGTTAAATGAGCTTATTGGTCAGGATATTTTCTCAGTTGCGGATAAACGAGAAACGGTAGCACTCTCCGAACATCTGCAACATCATATCCGTTGGTTAGATGCACCGGGTTTGGATGCTGATGTGGCGACAATCGATGATCAACTTGCTCAAGATGCGATGTGGAATAAAGCAGATATTCGCCTAATGGTCCATTCGGTACGTGAAGGTGAGTTTGATCCTTATGAATTACACTTATTCCAGCAATTCGAGCAAGATGCAAAGCAAACCCAACGTCAAAGCTTACTGCTGCTTACTCAAATTGACCAAATTCCAGATCAAGCCGTTTTAGCGCAGATTATTGGCAGCATTCAAAATCAAGCACCAACTGCAACTGTACTACCTGTATCAGCTACACGGCACCGTCAAGGTATCGAAAATTCCAAACCCGTACTGGTACAACGCAGTGGTATCCCCGAACTACAACACACACTTCATCGGATGCTTGAGCAAGTCCCCGCAATACGTCAATTTGAAAAAAAACAGATCATTGTTGATCTCAAAACGCGCTTATCCCAACACCTAGAAACCATTCAAAGCAACATTCAGCAACTTACAACAAGCTTACAGCAGCAACGCCAAAATTTTGAGCGTGATCTCAATCAAATATTAGATAAAGTGCGTCAAGATTTACAACCGGTCCTACAGGTCTCTGGACAGGATAATTCGCTAGAACCAGATTCTTTTGCCAATATGTATAAAGTAACCGCAGGCAAACGTGATCGTAACCGTATTCAAGTGGCTTATTCTCGTGCCTGTATCGAAATCAATAGCCATCTGGTGCGCTATGGTGTGGTGAGTTTGCCTGATTCGCAGAAAAGTAATGTCCGCAGTCTAGATACGGTCATGGTTGCGGTGATGGGTGTTTCAGTCAAACTGCGTAAGGATCTCAATCTTATTTTTGTCGAAGAATCAGGTCGTCAGCGTTTACATGATGAATTTGCCCATTATTTTGAATTGTCTTCTGATCGAATGCAGTTGCAACAGCAATTACTTAATTTGCAGCAGCAACAGCAGCTCATCATACAAGCTCAACAGGCATCAACCACTTTGGAGCTGGTATAATGACCGTCCATGATTCCCATGATTCGATTCAGACGCTGATTGCGAGTAGCAAAGCTTTTGATCAGCATGAACAGGACATCATCCTGCATTTAAATAAGATGCACACTTGGCATCAGCAACTGGCGATCAATCTTAATAAACAACGTATCAATCCCATTGGACTGACATCACATTGTCAGATTGCCCAAGACATAGCAGTACTCAATTCACAGCTTGAAAGCTATCTCAGCCATTGGGAAACACAATTAGAGACCCTACATGCGGCACAATCCATCGCAGATCATTTTGACGATAAGATTATCTTGCTGATTTTCGGAAAATTCAATGCGGGTAAAAGTTCATTCTGTAACGTAGTGGCAGAGTGTTTTCACAGACGCCAGCAAAGCGTTGAATATTTTTATCTCGACTCAGGTCAAATTATCCATAGTCAAGAGCGTTTTAAAGAAGGTGCCACAGAAACCACCACACGCTTACAAGGGGTTTGTTTAGCGAACAATCTCATTTTACTGGATACCCCAGGACTGCATTCCGTTACGCCAGAAAATGCAGCATTAACCCAACGCTTTATGGATAGTGCGGATGGTGTCCTTTGGCTCAGTAGTTCCTCCTCACCCGGTCAAGTCAAAGAATTAGCGGCTTTGGGGCAGGAATTACGCCGACATAAACCGTTATTGCCAGTGCTTACACGCAGTGATTATTTTGAAGAAGATGAAGTCGATGGCGACATTTGCCAGATGCTATGCAATAAAACCTCTGACCAACGTTATCTGCAAGAAACCGATGTTCAAACCCGTGCTATTGACCAACTGATCGCAATGCAAGTTGATCCTGTGCTATTGCAATCGCCAATTTCAACCTCCTCTCAGATGTTGAAAAATGCGGATTTCAATGATCAGGCCATGCAAATGGCAGGTTTTAATCGTTTATTTGATGCACTTTTACATTTGATCCAACCTGCTCTGGCTTATAAACAGCGTAAACCTGCGGAAGCCTTGTTACATCATTTACAAGAGCAAATTCTAGCCCCCTTACAACTTGAAGTTGTGCCACAACTGCATCAATTACAGCAGCAGCTAAGCAATGCCATGAGCGCTTTGCTGCAACATAAACAGCAAATCATTACGCAAACATGGCGCAGTATGATTGCAACCCTGCCAAGCTTATTAGAGCAACATGCCGAGCAGCAAGCAGTGGATGAATTGTATAGTGCACTGACCCAACAGGCTCAACAGCTTCTATCACAACATATTGCAAATACTTTATCGGATTATCAACTGCAATATGCCCCTCTCAGTCCGTTACAGTTTGCTGAGCATCTGGCGTATGAAGTAATTTATGCTGATGATGCAACCGAAATCTTAGCCATTGGCCATGACCGTTTATATAGCGAGATCTCACATAGTTTGTGGCAAAAGCTTGATCTATATAGCGATGAAGTTATCGCACAATGCCAAGAACTGCTGAGCAATCTTCAAGAGCAAATTGCCATCGTCCAGCAAGGCTTAATCAATGACGAACAGGAACTGCAATACATTGCGAATTCATTAAGAATGCAAGGATAAAGACTGATAACGTCATTTTAAAATCAATATGTTAAAATCATGGTTTCAAATCATTAACTCAATAGGTCTCATTCATAAATCAAAAAATGATCATATTGAGTGAATTAGATTGGTATTAAAGTCCCTTCTCCCGTTGGGAGAAGGCGAGGATGAGGGGATTTTAGCTTGATCTCAGCGCAGACCTATACTCGATTAATCCCCATCGAGTTGAAGTGGAATCCCTTCTTCTTCAAAGACTTGTCGAATACATTCTAAAATTTTAGGTAAATAAGGACTTTGATCCATATTTCTCACGGCTAATGAAATAGGACTATAGGCCTCTATATCCAAAATCGGAATATAGACCAGATTTTTCATACCTATTTCACTGGCGCTTTCAGGAATAATGCATATCCCCTCCCCAGATGAAACCAAGCCCAAAGCCATATGGATTTCTCGAACTTCAATCATATCTTTCGGTACCAAGCCTAATTCGGTAAAAATGGATTGAATCAAGGTTGAAAAATTGGGCTTCTGTGTGGCTGGATAAGAAAAAATAGGTTCATTGATAATTTGCGATAAATAAATACCTTTATCGATATAACTGGTTAAATGATGATTTTTATGCGCGGCTAATTTTAATTTCTCTTTGTACAATAAAATGCGCTTAATCGATGGATCACTAATTCTTAAACGACCAAAGCCTAAATCTATTTTACCGAGTTTGAGTGCTTCGATTTGATCCTTGGTACTGTATTCAATCAGCTCAACCTGAATATCAGGGTTATTTTGACGAAATAAATAAATTACCTGAGGCAGTAACGCATACAGCAATGAACTGACATAACCAATACGGACAATTGTATTCATTGAACTAATACGCTTCGCCATAGAGGTGGCTTGCGCAGTATGAGTCAAAATTTGTACCGCATGTTGGTAAAAGAATTGCCCTGCTTCTGTTGTTCTTACTGGACGTGTGCCACGCTCAAATAAAAGAATACCGAGTTCTTCTTCTAACTTTTGAATCTGACGGCTCAATGGCGGTTGAGCAATACATAGTTTCTCTGCAGCTTTGGTAATACTCTGCTCTTCGACCACCGTAACGAAATAACGAAGATATCTTAATTCCATCTCTATAAATCCCTTTTATATACCTTTTAAGTATCTAAAAATACCAAAATCGGCCTAGTTAAAGATATTACATTAAATTAGGGTATATAAATAGATTGATACTTAAGAAATAACCACGATGTACAAGTCCATAGAAACGCTGTTAATCGAAATTCCAACGATACGTCCTCACAAGATGGCCGTTGCGACAATGCAAACCCAAACCTTGGTCCTGATTAAAATCACGACTGAAGATGGTTTAATTGGCTGGGGTGAAGCGACCACAATTGGCGGTTTAGGTTATGGCGAAGAAAGCCCTGAAAGTGTAAAGACCAATATTGAAACCTATTTTGCGCCATTGTTAAAAACACTGTCTGGTGCCAATATTGCCCAAACAATGCAAGTGATCCATCGTAATATCAACGGTAATCGTTTTGCGAAATGTGCTGTTCAAACTGCATTATTAGATATTCAAGCGCAACGTTTAGGTCAACCCCTGAGTGAGATTCTAGGCGGTCGCTTACGTGACAGTATTCCTGTGCTTTGGGTTTTGGCGTCGGGTAATACCGAAAAAGACATTGCCGAAGCAGAAAAAATGATTGCGTTAAAACGTCACAATGTCTTTAAGTTAAAAATCGGCTCACGTCCTGTTGAACAAGATGTTGAGCATGTATTGGCAATCAAAAAAGCCTTGGGCGCAAACATCTCAATTCGTGTAGACGTTAACCGTGCTTGGTCTGAACTGAATGCAATTAAAGGGATTCAAATGCTTCAAGATGGTGGCGTTGACCTGATTGAACAGCCTTGTGCAATTCATAATATTGATGCTATGCAACGTCTTAGCCGTAAGTTTGATATCGCGATCATGGCAGATGAATCATTAACTGGTCCACAAAGTGCTTATAACTTGGCAAAAACCAATGCAGCCTCAGTTTTTGCGGTAAAAGTTGCGCAATCTGGTGGTCTGATTGAAGCATGCGAAGTTGGCAAAATCGCCAATCTGGCAGGTATTGATCTTTATGGTGGCACTATGCTTGAAGGTCCTGTTGGAACAATTGCCTCAGCACATGCCTTCTCTACATTTAGCAATCTCGCAGCGGGAACTGAATTATTTGGCCCACTGCTACTGACTGAAGAAATTTTAAAAACACCGCTTCAATATGGCAATTTTGAGCTCAAAATTCCAACTGGTCCGGGCCTCGGCATTGAACTAGATCAAGACAAAATCGACAACCTACGTCGTCAATAATTCAAGGAGCTGACATGCTTTTCCAAGTACGAATGGATGTACACATCCCCCTCGATATGCCCGTCGAAAAAGCCAATGAAATTAAAGCAATTGAAAAGGCTTATTCACAAGATTTACAACGTCAAGGGAAATGGCGTCATATCTGGCGTATTACAGGTCAATACTCAAACACCAGTATTTTTGATGTAGAGAGCAATGAAGAACTCCACAATATTTTACAGGGATTGCCTTTATATCCTTATATGAATATCGAAGTGACTGCCTTAAACCGTCATCCGTCTTCAATTCGAGAAGATGACCATTAAGCAGCGGGTGTAAATTCATTGACCAAATAACTGTGAGATAAGTTCTTTCTCACAGTTTTTTAAATTTCTATACATGTCTATCTTTGCTAATGCGGCATGTATAGAAATTTAAAAACATGGATAAAAGGTTCGTCTTATGATTGATAAAAGTAAGCTCTCGTTGTCTGAGGTTCTGTCCCACATCAAAGATGGTGCAACCATTATGATTGGTGGCTTTGGAACAGCAGGACAGCCCGCAGAGCTGATCGATGGGCTGATTGAACTTGGCGTTAAAGATCTGGTGATTGTCAATAATAATGCAGGTAATGGCGATTACGGTCTGGCTAAACTGCTTAAATCGGGTGCAGTCCGTAAAATCATTTGTTCTTTCCCACGTCAGTCTGATTCTTGGGTATTTGATGAACTCTATCATGCGGGCAAGATCGAACTGGAACTGGTTCCTCAAGGTAATCTCGCGTGTCGTATTCAAGCTGCTGGAATGGGTTTAGGTGCAGTGTTTACCCCAACAGGTTTTGGCACCTTATTGGCAGATGGCAAAGAAACCCGTCATATCGATGGCAAAGACTACGTGCTTGAATATCCAATTAAAGCAGACTTCGCACTGATTAAAGCACATCAAGGCGACCGTTGGGGCAACTTGGTTTATAACAAATCAGCACGTAACTTTGGTCCAATCATGGCGATGGCTGCAGATGTCACTATTGCACAGGTTTCAGAGGTGGTTGAATTAGGTCAACTCGATCCTGAACACATTATTACCCCAGGAATTTTTGTTCAGCATGTGGTTGCAGTTGATGCAGCCAATGGTAATGGAGAATAACAATGAGCTACCAAAAACTAAGCCGTGACCAAATTGCTGAACGTGTTGCCCAAGATATTCCTGATGGGGCTTATGTCAATTTAGGTATTGGTTTACCGACCAAGATTTCAAAATATCTGCCAACAGATAAAGATGTATTCCTGCATTCTGAAAATGGTTTATTGGCTTTTGGTCCTCCACCCGCCAAAGGTGAAGAAGATCCTGAGTTGATTAATGCTGGCAAAGAATATGTGACTATGCTAACGGGTGGCTCGTTTTTCCATCATGGTGATTCTTTTGCCATGATGCGAGGTGGACATCTGGATATTGCTGTACTGGGTGCATTCCAAGTGGCGGCTAATGGTGATCTTGCCAATTGGCATACGGGTGCGCCAGATGCGATTCCTGCGGTGGGTGGTGCAATGGATTTGGCTGTAGGGGCCAAGAAAGTCTTTATCACCACAGATCATGTGACTAAGCAAGGTGAACCTAAAATTGTTGAAGAACTGAGCTATCCTGTGACAGGTAAGCATTGTGTTGATCGTATCTATACCGACCTATGCGTGATTGATGTGACCACTGATGGCTTAAAAGTGCTTGAAAAAGTTGCAGGTCTGAGCTTTGAAGAATTACAGGCTTTGACGGGTGCTCAATTGATTGATGCGACACTGGGATAATAAATCCCTCCCTTGCGGAATGATTAAATCTCTCCTAACGGAATGATTAAATCTCCCCTAACCCCTCTTTATGAAAGAGGGGAACTTCTTCTTTTACAAAGAGGTGAGCTGCTGCTGTAGCAGCGCAAGGGAGATTATTTAAGGATATAAACAACATGAAAAACGCTTACATCATAGATGCCATCCGTACCCCATTTGGTCGTTATGCCGGTGGTCTTGCGCCAGTACGCGCAGATGACCTCGGTGCAATTCCAATTCAAGCATTGATACAACGTAATCCAACGGTAGATTGGCAGCAAGTCGATGATGTGATCTATGGCTGTGCCAATCAGGCTGGGGAAGATAACCGTAATGTCGGGCGTATGTCAGCATTATTAGCAGGTGTGCCATATCAAGTGCCAGCAACCACTGTGAACCGTCTATGTGGATCATCACTGGATGCGATTGCCATGGCAGCTCGCGCCATTAAAGCCAATGAAGCAGATTTAATCATTGCCGGTGGTGTAGAAAGCATGAGCCGTGCGCCCTATGTGATGGGCAAGTCTGACAGTGCTTTTGGACGCAGTCAAAAGATTGAAGACACCACCATGGGCTGGCGCTTTATCAACCCAAAACTCAAAGAATTGTATGGTGTGGACAGCATGCCACAAACTGCTGAAAACGTGGCAGAACAATTCAATATTAACCGTGCGGATCAAGATCAGTTTGCGCTAAATAGCCAACAACGTACTGCGGCAGCACAAGCTCAAGGCTTTTTCCAAAATGAGATTGTGCCTGTCACTATTCCACAGCGTAAAGGCGATGCTGTGCTTGTGGATACCGATGAACATCCACGTGCATCAACCACTTTAGCTGCACTGACAAAACTTAAAGGTGTGGTCAAAGCTGATGGTACGGTCACGGCGGGAAATGCGTCTGGGATTAATGATGGTGCAGCAGCCTTATTAATTGCTTCAGATGAAGCCGTAGAAAAATACCAATTAAAACCACGTGGCAAAATTATTGCAGCAACCACTGTGGGTGTTGAACCACGAATTATGGGCTTTGCGCCAGCGCCTGCAATTAAGAAACTGCTTAAACAAGCCGATCTTAGCTTAGCGCAAATAGATGTGATTGAGCTGAATGAAGCTTTTGCTGCCCAAGCTTTGGCGGTAACCCGTGATTTAGGTTTGGCAGATGATGATGTACGCGTAAATCCTAATGGCGGGGCGATTGCTTTAGGTCATCCTTTGGGTGCATCAGGTGCCAGACTGGTGACGACTGCCTTAAATCAACTTGAACAAATCAAGGGTGAATATGCCTTATGTTCAATGTGTATTGGGGTGGGACAAGGTATCGCACTCATTATTCAACGTGTTGATCAAAATTAAGGAACGAGCAATGCCAACTTTTCAATCAGCGGATGCACAGATTAATTATCAAAGTTTTGGAAACCCTAATTCCCCTGCACTAGTCTTTTCAAATTCCTTAGGGACCAACTATGGCATGTGGCAAAAGCAGTTCAATTATTTTAAAGAACGCTTTTTTGTCATTTGCTATGACACCCGTGGACATGGTTCTTCATCTGCGCCACAAGGTCCTTATACCTTGCCCCAATTGGCTGAAGATGTGATTCGATTACTGGATCATTTAAATATTGAAAAAGCCAGTTTCTGTGGCATTTCTATGGGGGGGTTAACAGGTCAATGGTTAGCCATCCATTATCCACAACGATTTAATGCTGTTGTTATCAGCAATACCGCAGCAAAAATTGGACAAGAACAAGCATGGCTAGATCGTGCTCAACTAGTCCGAGAACAAGGTTTAACCAGCATCGCAGCAACCGCTGCATCACGTTGGTTTACAGATCCCTTTATCCAAAGTCATCCTGCAATTGTCAATAATCTGTGTAACGACTTAAGTGCTGGCAGCGCAATAGGTTATGCCAATTGTTGTGAGGCTTTGGCTAAAGCGGATGTCCGCAATCAACTCAAAGATATCACGATTCCAGTTTTGGTCATCGCAGGAACGCAAGACCCCGTAACTACAGTTGCAGATGGGCAATTTATGCAACAGCACATTCCACAATCCCAACTTGTAGAAATTCAAGCATCGCATATTTCAAATATTGAATGTCCTGAAGCATTCAATGCTGCACTTGAAAAATTCCTCTCTGAAATTCTTACGACTGAGCTTAGACGCTTAATCTTTGACACTTAATTTTTGAAACAGCATAAAGGGATAGAACATATCCCTTTATTTTTTGGCATTTCACCAAGACTTGATAAAGCATATTTAAAATAAAATGATGAGATAAAATTAAGTGTATTTATTTAAAAGTATAAATATATACCCACAAAGTAATAGAAAATTACATATAAAAATAACAATCATTTTATTTAATCAGGACCTGCATATCGATAAATCTGTTGTTTTTAGAAACCGTCTAAAAACATTTCTTTCTCAATACTCTATTTCTCAACAATAATGAAAAGGATATTTCAATTGAAAAAAAGCCCCTCAAATAATCAACTGAGCGATAAACCCCACTTAATCAAATTAGGTGTTTTAAGTTGTTTATTGCTTGCAGGATGTAGTTCATCCTCTCGTTTAGAATCAAACCCAGTGCAAAAACAGGTCACGATTCAACGTGATAATTTTGGCACACCGCATGTCTATGCCAAGGACACTTATGGTCTTTTTTATGGCTATGCTTATGCAGTCGCAACTGATCGTTTATTTCAAATGGAAATGTCAAAACGTACAGGTTTAGGCACTGTTGCTGAAGTGCTCGGTCCCGATTATCTACAATATGATATTGCAACCCATAGTCGCTTTAATCCTGAACAGATTAAACAACAAATTGCCCGACTTTCTCCTGAAGATCGTGCCATTTTCGATGGTTATGCTGCTGGTTTTAATAAGCGTGTCCAAGAGGTTTTGGCCAATCCAGAGCTGTTGCCTAAAGAATTTATTGATTATGACTTTAAACCATCGACATGGCAGCAAGAAGATATCGCAATGGTCTGGGTGGGTTTAATTCTCAATCGCTTTTTTTCAGCCAGTTCAGAAGTCTCAAATTTAGATTTACTGACTCAACTACAAAAAGAAAAAGGTCCAGAAACAGGATTAAAAGTTTATCAGCAATTACGTTGGTTAGATGATCCGAGTGCTCCTACAATTATTCAATCTAAAGCAAAACCACAAGTTTCAGCACGTCAGCAACACATGTTAAAAGGTATAGCGCCTATCTCAGACCAAGCAGCCAAAAACTATTTAGCTCAAGCACGTATAGCATTGGGTAAAAGTGTGGTTGATGGCGTCCCTACAGCCAGTAATGCCTGGGTGGTCACAGGTGATAAAACGGTAGAAGGCCAAACGGTTTTATATAATGGCCCTCAACAAGGCTGGTACACGCCTGCAATTACTTATGCGGTTGGGTTACATGGTGCTGGCTACAATCTCACTGGGATTACCCCTGTCGGTCTACCTGCTATTTTATTTGGAACCAATGGAAAAATTGCCTGGGGTTCAACTGTCGGTTCGCTTGATACCAATGACGTCTATCAACTCAGCTTAAATCCGAGCAATTCAAAGCAGTATCGTTATCAAGGCAGTTATATTCCCTTTGAACATCAACAGATCAAAATTAAAGTTCGTAATCAACCAGACCATGTTTTAGATGTGTATCAAAGTAAACAAGGCTTTGTCAGCACATGGGATGAAAAAAATCATACCGCCTATGCACAAAAACGTAGCTGGGAAGGTGTAGAGATTGAAACTTTATTGGGCTGGGCCAATGCAGCAAAAGCGAGCAACTGGCAAGAATTCCTAGATCAAGCCAAACGTGTCGCGGCTTCGATTACGTGGTTTTATGCCGATACCCAAAATAATATTGGTGTCGCTGCATTGGGTCGTTTACCGATCCGCCCTGAAAACCAGCATATTCAACTGCCTGCTCAAGGTGATGGCTCAATGGAATGGCAGGGTTTCTATGATTTCTCAGATAATCCCAAAGCCTATAACCCTGAAAAAGGCTATATTAGCAGTTGGAACAATAAAGCTTATGCGGATTTACGTTCCGATTCCTCCAACTTCTCTCATGTTGACCGTGTCAATGAACTGATTGAACCCCTAGAAAGTAAAACAAAATTAAGCCAACAAGACATTTGGGATATCAATAAAATGGGCGCTTGGTCGGATCTGAATGCGCGTTATTTTATCCCCTATATGGTCAAAGCTGCGCAAAGCCCGAACGCATCACCTTTAGCAAAGAAAATCGCACCGATATTGGCGAGTTGGGACTTCAAACTTCGTCCTGACAGTGAAGCTAAATTCTATCAAGGCGCAGCACCTGTCATTATGCGTACATGGCTCAATCAAATGATTGAATTGGTGCTTAAACCGAATCTATCCGAAAATATTTATGCACGTTACACAGATACCCTTTACCCAGTAAATAATGACCCACGGAGTACACAACCTGCCAATGCATCCAAACTAATCTGGAATGCACTGCAAGGCAAACAAGCCAGCGTTGTTCAAACCGTTGATTTCTTAAAAGGACAATCAGCAGATGATGTGGTGTTAACTGCCTTGGAAAACACCTTAATTCAGCTTTCAAAACAATATCATTCAGACCAACCCAATGATTGGAAAATTCCTGTTGCCACAATGGGATTCTCCAACAAAAACTCAGTGGGTATTCCATGGGCTGATCAGGCGCATCAACAACAGCTGAGCACCTATGGGAATACAGGGAGTGCAACCTTTAGAGTGGTACTCAATCCCAATCAAGTCAGCATGTGTTCAATTCTTGCACCTGGTCAAAGTGGATTTATTCATCGCAATGGAAAGACTGATCCACACTTTGCCGATCAGCTGCCATTATTTGAAAATTATCAATGTAAGGATGATGCGGTAAGCCAAAAGCAAATTGATCAAGCAACACAACAAAGTATGACTTTAACTTATTAACTTTTACTCGAAACAGCCCAATATATAGATATATTGGGCTGTTTCGATTTTAAAGCTTGTTCAGCTTATATATTTTCAGAACTTATCAAGCCTATATTCGCAATCACTAGATCACTAGCGATACCACTCTTTCAGACAGTGCTACTTGCTTTTAAAAATCTATGCATATTTTTAATAGCGAATCATCACTGATTTTAATTCAGTGAAATCTTCAATAAATGCATCTGAAAACTCTCGACCAGTTCCTGAAGCTTTCACACCACCAAATGGAACCGACGGATCTAAAAAAGTATGCATATTGACCCATAAAGTACCCGCTTCAATTTTCGGTATTAAACGCAAAGCTTTGGACAAATCGTTGGTCCAAATACTTGCGGTTAAACCAAACCGAGAATGATTCATCAGCTGAATGAGTTCTTCATCCGTTTCAAATGGCATTAATCCTACAATTGGACCAAAGGTCTCTTCTAAAAATAATGGATCATCAATCGCTTTTAAAGAAATTAAAGTCGGTTCGACAAAATAACCTGTTTGTTGCAAAGTATCTCCACCAGCAATAATTTGATTATTGGCTTTGGCCAAATCTAAATAATGCTTTACTTTATCAAAGTGAGGCCGGTTAGACAGCGGACCAAACATACTGCTTTCATCCATCGCCGATCCAATTTTAAATTGAAATAATGCTTTAGAAAGCTTTGCAACAAGCTCATCATATTTTGTCTGATGCACAAAAAAACGTTCTGGCGATGCACATACTTGGCCTTGATGCACAAAAGTTGCTTGTATCAAGGTAGGTAAAATCTCATCTATATTTGCATCAGCCAAAATGGCAATCGCATTTTTACCCCCCAACTCCAAGCTAACACGGGTTAAATCACTGCTCATCGCAAGCTTACCAATAGCAATCCCCGTAGGTACTGAGCCTGTGAAAGAAACCTTTTTAACCAAGGGTGACTCAATCAGATATTGCCCAGTTTCGCCTTTACCCGTCACAACATTGATCACACCTGCTGGAATACCCGCTTCAATTGCTAACTCAGCTAAACGTAGCAATGACAAACTGGCAAATTCACTGGGTTTCAGCACAATGCTACAGCCTGTTGTTAAAGCTGAACCAATTTTCCAAATGCCAATCATGAGTGAAAAATTCCACGGAACAATACCCGCGACGACCCCAACAGGCTGCCTTAAGGTAAATGCGGTATATTTTTCACCTTGTGTAGAAGGAATAGAAGGTTGCATGGTTTGACCATGAATCTTGGTGGCCCAACCAGCAAAATATCTTAAAAAAATAATAGATTGTGCCACTTCAAGATGACGGGAAATATGAATTAATTTTCCAGTAGACAAAGACTCTAGTTGCGCAAGTTCCTCAGCATATTGCTCAATTAAATCTGCCAATTTATTTAGTTTTACACCACGTTGATACGGTGTCGTTTCAGCCCAAGCATTTTGAAAAGCATGATCTGCACTGGATACTGCATCTACAACATCTTGTTGACTAGCGATACTGATCTGCGCAATGACTTGTTCGGTAGAGGGGTTTACAATATCAACTTTATTTGAATGTTGAGCAGCAACCCACTTTCCGTCAATAAAATGTCCATGCGCTCTATTCAAAAAAGTCTGTACGCTATCTAATATTTTGACTTCATTCATTTTTATTCCTCACGTTTAACTTTAAAAGGCTTAATTAATAGATATATTGCAAAATCAATTGAGCATATAGATTGGTCTTATCATCATAGTTTTGAGTACCGCCACTATGGATATCTTGCTTCGGTTTATACAGCCCAATGAGCGGAATAACGGTAACGTTTTTATTTACAGACCAGACCGAAAACACATCCAACTCATGTCCATCAACATTTGTTAAAGCTTTATTTACTGTTTTAAACTTATGTGCCAAAGCACCTAATATAAAATTTTCTTTTAAATTCATCATGTAAGATATTTGATGAATATCGGCATTTTTATTGAAAGGACCCGCATAGTTTCCAGCAACCTCCCCCTGAAACCATGTTCCAAATCCCACGGTATTTCCATAAAACATGGGATCATATTGGTCTGAAAAACGACTAAAGCGATAGCCTAGCAAAGGCGTATATTTTGAGGATAAAAAGTTATAGTTCAGTCCTAAATAACCGGCATTTTCTTGGTGTTCTTTTTTGTCTTGAACAACAAATTCAGATTTAATTTGTAATTCTGGTAAAAGTTGATAATTCAAACGTAAAGCATAATTTTTAAGATCTTCCCGCCCTGAAATATGCTCGGCATCGTCAAGATCTAATACATTTAAGTAAGTAAATCCGATACCTTTATCATTAAGTTGATACATCAGATCAGTTACAAAGAGTTCTGATGAAAATTGTGCTTTATTATTCGATTTTAAATAGGCCAGTTTTAAGGTTGTATGATCTTGCAATTTATATTGCAGCAGACTGGTAAAATCAAAACTGCGTCGTGCCGCCAGATAATAGGCTCCTCCACGGTCTAATGTGCCATCTGCGGGTAGTTTCCCTAGGTTTAATGCATCACCAGCAATAAAAAAACCGTCCCCAATCATTATATTTTGTCGACCAATACTTAAATCATATGTGGTCAATTGATCTTTATGAGTACCATCTTTAAAACCAATGACCCATTCATTCACATCAGTTTTATGTTCTTTACCATTACTATTTTGTCCTGCATCCCCCTCTCCAAATGTGGCTGAGCTAATCCCACTCAAACCAGCATAGAGTTGGTTGTTATTCAATGTGTATTGTCCTTTTGCACCATATTTAAGATGCCCTTCTTGCCAATTTATTCTTTGCTCAGCTATGTTTTCACCGTTATAACTTTTCCCACTGCTAAAAGCACCCAAGGTGACTTCAAAAATCGGTTGGATTTCTATTTCGCTTGCATAGACAGTTGAAAAAATTGAGACAAAGAGAGTCCCTCTCATCACTTGAGAAAGTAGCGTTTTCATACAAAATTCCTTTTTGTGAACAGTCTACAAGACGCTAAGTTTTGGGTAACTTATTGGTTACCCGTACTTGCTGATTGGCATCTTTAGTGATGCCCATGCTGGGTATTTTCTTTTTCATCACCCAAGTTCAAGGTTGGTGTATTGTCAAAGAAATTCCACGGTTTGATTAAGGTATAAACCCATTCGGTTGGCATAATTGGCCATTCTTCAGCACGTGCTACATGGGTTGTTCCTGTCGTCATCCAGACCACAAGGTCTTTATTCTCAATATTGTCATTGTTACGAATAAACTGTCCTAAACCAGTATCATGCGTTGAGCGATTTGAATATTTACCTTCAGGGTAGCGTTCATCGGCATTGTACTGCGTCACCCAAATTTGCTTATCCATAAAATTCAGGCGTTTAAATAACCATTCATCTTTGGCAAAATTTGCCCCCTTCGCCACAGGGTGTGTACCGCCAGCAAACGGAATCAGCTGATAAGAAACTGGATTACCAAGTTTATTTTCCTTATTAAAGTTCGTTAGCAAACGAATAGTCGACGGATCAAACTTTTCAGCAGCGTTTTGCTCATTGCTAATCACCTGACTGTCAATTTGCATCGTACTTGTACGAACACCACCTCTGTCATTTACCTTCACGACTGGGTCCATATGCATAAAGCTATTATTTTCCCCATCGACATCCAGATCTAAACGGAAGTTATAGATATGTTGATGCGTTGTACCAACAATATTATGGTCAATTAACGTGCCGTATTTAGTGTCTTCTTTGGCAGTACTGTCATGCATAGTTCGCGCTTTAACCCCTTTAACAGCTTCAATTCCTGTTGCACCAGCATTAATTCCAATGACACCATTTTGAGCAAATACCCAATCAAACATGTAATCATAGTTTCCAACCGTACTAATCCAGCGCACCACAAGCTCACGGCGGGCTTCACTTGCATCCTGATCACCAAAAATTTCTTGATGCTTATACTCAGGTCCAGCGTATCGCTCAAAAATTGCGATCGCATTTGGAATAACTTGGGGCTGCCCTTTGTAGTCAGCAATCACGGCATCCAGTAAAACCGCATTTTCTGGCGCATCTGTTCCCAGTTGAATCGATGAAGTGAGTGTTCCCATACCATACTCACCTGAGTCTAGATAAGATTTAAAGTACCATCCCATATCTGGGTCACCATATGGAACAACCATTCCACCAAGGTTGCCCTCATACATGACTTTACGCTTTACACCCTTATCTTTATAAGTCACGGTTGAAAGCTGTAGGCCAACACGAGAATCTAGTCCAACATGGAAACACCAGTTTCCCCAATGTACAGTCTGGCCAGTAATTGTGAAGTTTTTACCTTCAGGTTCAATAATGTTCAGTGGTTTAATTTTCGGGGGTTGCGTATTTTTAGTCGCATAAGGTCGATCTGCCATCGGAACGGGAATCATTGCCCCTTCTTCAATTTTAATAATTTTTTCTTTATCTAGATCAACCACAGCAACTAAATTTTCAATAGGATGTGCCCAATAATTGCCATCGCCTGTATCTAGATATGACACGACTTTTAAAACGTTCAATTGTTTGTCTAAACCATCCTTACCGCCAAAGTATCCAACCGTTAAAGGATTGGTAATGACCTTTTTAACATCTGTTACGCCTCGTTTACGTAAAGCTTCCTGATATTCTTTGCTTGACTCAATCACACGCTGGACTGTCTCGAAGTTATCTAGCAGGATCATTCCATGTGTATCTTTTAATACATTCCATTTTGTAACTTGCTGAGTATGAAGGTTCACCTCACCTTCAATCGCTTGATTACCTTTTAATAAAATAAAAGATGCTATACGGTCTTCTTTATAGTCTTTGTGGTTAATGAAATAATCCCACACTTTGGCTTTTTCAGGTTCTTTCAGCTTTAACTCGGCAAAACGCATATTTTTATAGGCATATTTTGAGCGATTAATACTTTCAAATGTTTTTTTGATTTCTTCTGTATTTAAACTATTGAGTGGGTGAAATGTGTTTTCAATTTTAAATGTTTGATCTAAGCCAGACTGAAATACTTCATTGAAAAAGTCTTTGCCAATAACAGGCTTACCCTCTTTAATAACTAATGGCACACTTAACTTTAACGGTTTACCATTGACTAAAACCTGATCTGAATTTGGTTTAGCTCTCACCACTATAGAGCCTTTGCTGATCATATACGTATTGGTAAAATCATCTTTTACAACTTTAGCGCCTTGCTCGCTCATGTTTTGATATAAAGGGACTAATTCTGCCTGCCCACCATGCGCATAAGCTTGTGTGTTCAGTCCCCAAAAGCTCGCAGCTATAGATAAGTTAAGCGCCAATATTTTTTGTATGTCATTGAATAATCGTTGTTTACGCATCAGTTTCATCCTTTTCATCTATCCCTAAACTATCTAAGACAGATAGTTAAATGCACATTCCTATGTGTGAAATTCGTGAGATAAACTGAATATTTTTAAGTTTATTCAGTCGTTCCTAACTGTTCTCATCGATTTAATTTCAACACACTTGCATGGGGCTAGCTTGTTCAGGAATGACCTCGAACTTGTCTAGAAGTGACATCAAAAAACAAAAGACTTAAGTCAACACATGCTCTCTAAATTCTTTAGGAGAGACACCATAATTTTTTTTAAAGATTTTTGAAAAATGCGCGCCATCCCAAAATCCCCATTTCAAGGCAATTTGGGTAATCGAGCTTTGCTTATTTTTTTTATCAAGCAAATCTGCTTTAATTTTTTCTAAGCGTTTGAGCTGTATATACTTGTTAATCGATAAATTTTCTTGAAGAAATAATCGATAAAGATGCCGTAATGATACACCAATATGCTCAGCAATCAGCTTAGGTGTCAGATCAGGTTTGGCTAAATTTTCAATAATATAGCGCTCTGCTTTTTCCATAAGATTGTTTGAATCATGCATATTTTTATAATTAATTGTCGGCTTGATTAAAGCAATCAAGGCATCTTCAAAAGCATTACCATCTTCAGTTGCATACCAAAGTTTAATGTTTTCAGCAGACATATTTTTCATAATATTTTTAAGTAAAAAACCACTCATATTTTGCGTAATGAGTTTGCCAAAATATTCAGAACTAATATTTTCTTTCAACAATTTTTCCCGCGACAAATGCACAGAAATTTGACTGACTAAGCCTTGTGGAAACATAGAAATTGTTTCAACTGGGTCGAGTAATACAATATCGCCCTCATTGAGGCTCAAGGTTTCATTTTTATAGTTCAACTGTATTTTGCCCGAATACTGCAAAATCAAAAAACAAAAACGATTATTTACTCGATCGATTTCATCCGCTTTTCGGACAATTTTGTTTGCATTATTTTTAATAAAAGCGATCTCAGTATCGCCCAATAAAAAACATTCGACTTCGCCAATGAACAAATCACGGGTACCATCAAAATCTGTTTCAAAATTACCGCAAACATTTTTGATATTACGCGTCCAAGTTATTAGTGCATCACGTACATATTGGTTCATCCGCTCACTTCCTTGTTTTACGGTTTAAACTTTTCAAAAATCGATATTAAATATACTTCTCGCTCATAAATTCTTTTTTTTATTATATAAATAGCGAATAGTCTAAAGCTGATAGACCCTTTCAACCTATCAGCTAATTAAGTCTTATACAATCCCCGCAATATCCTTTAAAATTTTAATAAAAATTTCCTTTTCATTTTCAGGATATTTTTCAAAAACTTCATTTTGATGGCTATCGGCAATATCAAACAGATAATGTGCGGTTTTCTTGCCCTTTTCCGTTAACTTAAAAAAACCTTCCGTTTCAATCAATAAACCATCTTTTTTTAAGATAAGCGCAGCTTGTTCGATCTCACGCATCGGCATGGCAATATCACGTGGTAAATCTGCTTTATTGGATGCGGTACCACTGCCTAACACCAATAATAATCTTGCTTCACTGGTTCGAAATCCAGTGATTAACTGCTTCGGAATATAATCAGTCTGATAAAATTTAAACGCCCGACTCATTAAATAACAGACATTACTATATAAATGCCCTTGATGTAATTCGCCTAAGTCTTCTGCTTCTACAGTATCTTTAAGCTGTAATAATGGATGAGGAATCACGCCTGAATACGCACCTTGGTGATACACCAACGGACTACGCCCTTGATCATGAAACTTAATGACTTTGCCAATAATAATCCAGTGATCACCACCTTCAATAATTTCATGCCGTTCACATTCAAACACTGCTGAACAATGGTCTAGAACTGGTGATTGACCTTCACCAACCTGATAACTTGTACCTTCATACTTATCGATATTGCGACGGGAAAACTTATTGGATAACTCAATTTGAGAACCCGATAAAATATTTACCGCAAAGTGTGTAGCTTGCTCAAATACAGAAAAACTCGATGATTTTTTATCGATACTCCATAAAATGAGTGGTGGGTCTAAAGACACTGAGTTAAAACTATTTGCAGTGACTCCAACCTTCTCGCCTTGCTCATTTTGTGCCGTCACAATGGTCACACCTGTAGCAAAATTACCCAATGCCCGTCTAAATTGCATTGGATCTATTTTGATTTCATCCATTGATTTTAATGAATTCATTATTCTCTCCTGAATCTTTTATCCTATTTAGCTCGGTATCTGAAATTGCTTCGTCCTGTTAAAAGCAATTAAATATCCAGTACCAATCGTGCTGACTTTGCACGGGAACAGCACACCAGTATTTGTTCATTACTGGCTTTTTCTTCATCAGTAAAATACACATCACGATGATCAGGCTCACCTTCGATCACATCGCACATACAGGTTCCGCAGACGCCCTGTTCGCAAGACATTTCAATCTCAATCCCTTCACGTGCCAGTGCTTGCAGAATGGTTTCTTCGGCATTGACCATGATGATCTTGCCGCTACGCTCAGCAACAACTTCAAATGCATCACCGTTGGTTTCAACCTCAACCTGAAAATATTCCTTATGAATCTGTTGCTCAGGAAAATTTTGCGTCAATGCCAAATTAATCACCCAATCCATAAATCCATTGGGACCACAGGTATAGATATGGCTTGCTTTGTCTATGTCCTGAATGGCAGATTGAAAAAACTCACGATGGCTGGCCCCTTCCGATTTAAAATGGAAGGTGGTAAATGGCGCCAATACACTATTTCTAATTTCATCGACAAAGGCACATTGCTCTGGGCTTGCCCCGCAATAATGCAGTTCAAAAGATGCATTTTCTTGTACCAATTGATAGGCCATAGTGATCAAAGGGGTAATTCCAATCCCCCCACCCACCAGTACAGCATGTTTGGCTTTGACTAATGGAAACAGGTTTTTCGGTTCACTGACCTGTATTTGCATACCATCTTTTAAATCATCAAAAGCCGAGACTGAACCACCACGCGATTCTGGATCACGTAAAATCCCCAGTCGGAATATGCCAACATCTTTTGGGTTTTGGCAAAGTGAGTACTGACGCACCATACCATTGGGTAAGTGCACATCAATATGCGCACCTGCTTCAATTTTTGGTAATGTGGCAGAATTTGCAGATTCAAACTCCATGACTGCAACATTCCCACCTTCTACATGACGGTTTCTGACAACCACGTTATAGAGTGTAGCCATGATTTATCTCCCTTTTATGCATCTCGCCCAAGGCTTAACGCATAAATAATCCACCGTTAATATCCCACGTCGCCCCAGTGACAAAAGCTGCGCTTGGGCTTGCCAACAAGGCACAGGTTTCAGCAATAAATTCCATACTACCTAATGCTTTGACTGGGATATTTTGAATAAATTGCGCCATTTTTTCGTCAGATACCACACTGTGTACAATCGGTGATTCCATTGGCCCAGGTGCTATGGCGTTTACAGTCACGCCTTTAGCAGCAAACTCTTTGGCAAAGATTTTGGTCAAAGTCACAATTGCACCTTTGGTTGCAGCATAGTGTGCTCCTGTTGCAGTGCCTCCATTTTGCCCTGCCAATGAAGCCATATTGACGATACGGCCATAGCCTTGATCTGCCATATATTTGCCAATAATCTGACACGCTTGAAAGGTTCCTCGCTGATTCACTTGAGTGATCCAGTCAAAGTCAGCTGCAGTAATCTCTAAAACAGGGGTTGCCTTGGTGACCGTCGCATTATTAATCAACACATCCAATTTGCTGAATTTTTGTTGAATCCACTGCACTGCAACATGAAAATCTTGCTCAACTGAAATATCCAGTTTTAACGCAAACATATTCTCGGCATTAGGACTACGTGCTTTGGCATTTTCAGCCTTTTCTAAGCTGCTGGCAGAGACAATCACTTGATGCCCCTGTGCTGCAAAATATTCGGCGATCACATTCCCTAAACCAGATGCTGCGCCCGTGACTAAAACAACCTGTTTCATTTTTTGCGCTCCTAGAGGATGTAACTGATACCCGCCAAAGTATCGGTCGAGTTGACTAAGTTGATAATTTTACGATTGATCTTAAAGCCTTGTTCTGGATCACGAACCAAATGAAAAATCACATCTGCGGTGTAATGTTTTAAGCTTTCCTTACGGAATTCACGGAGGTTTTGTGCACAGCGTAAAATGATTTCACCATCCTCATCTTTTACGACACGGATACGTGACACGCTACGGACGGTATTGGCTTTGGGTGCAGTCGAAATCGCTTCACCATTTTCCAAACGTTCTACCCGTAATGTACGCATATGATTGTTGTCATAGGCATAGTTCAAATTATTTTCATAATCCTTGAGTGTCGGATCAATCGGAATGATATACACGCCTTTTTCATTCCAGAGATTGAGCCATTCACGGTATTCACTGTGGTCTAACATGTCAGCTTCAGCCCAAACAAAAGCAGTCACTTCATTTAATAATTGCAAATTCATGTTCATGCTACTCTCCTTAAGCCGTCATCATCTTTTTCCACTGCTGATAAGCAGCGCGCATTCCAGTTTCTGCACTGACATCGCTCTTTAAGCCATCTTCAGTTTTTACTTCGCCGGGTAAACCACGGTTCAACATGATCCATAAATCATGACCAGCATTGGCACCATGTTGCACACGTTCCCACGCTTCTGAGTCATCAGGCGTACCGAAACCAAATGGACCTTGGAAATGTTCATGTAGACGTAAGCGATATTGATTGGCAATCTGTGGACCACCATCCATCGTAATCACAGAATGGTGAATTTCAGTTTCATTGACTGAAATCGGTTGCATAACACGGAAGAACGCCATTGAACAGGCAATGTTCGGGAACAGGTTTAAGTTAAAACCAGAACCACCCACAGCACGTACAATACGGCGTACTTCAAGTTCTTCATGTCCTTCATCACGTAACGCTTGAGCAAGCTCTTCAAAACGTTCCTGAATTGGGCGTTCCATCAACTCTTCATCTAAATCCACCAGCTCAGGAATCATCACCATGACACTGTGACCATTGCCTAAGTCTTCAACATAGCCAGGTTGATTTTCAAAATTAAACAATTCTTCAGTCTTCTCATCGACTGAACTTAAGAATGACTTATGTACCAAGGGGAAATGATAAGCATCGGTGGTATTTTCCAGCTGGATTTTCCAATTGCCTGGGAAACGGAAACGATGTTCACCCAATACTTTAATTGGATAACCTGCGCCTTGTTTCATAAACAAATCAATCCATTTTTTCGCAGCGCCCAAGAAATCCGCTAAAGGCTCAATATCATCTTTAAAGGTGGCGAAAATCATACCGTTGTATTCTTCAACACGTAGGCTAATCAATGGAAACTCTGATTTATCCAGACACTCACCGTAACTTTCAGGCGAAGGTACACCACGCAATGAACCATCCAGTGCATAGCTCCATCCGTGATATGGGCAAACAAAACTGTTGGTTTTGCCTTTTTTATGTTCACATACCGTTGCTGCACGATGGCGGCAACGATTGAGCAATACATGGACTTTTTTCTTACGGTCACGTACAACGACCACAGGTTGCTTACCAATATTAATGGTTTTATAGCTACCACCATCTGGAATTTCGCTGGCATGTGCCACCCAAACCCAAGTGCTGTAATAAATCTTTTCCATTTCATCATCAAAGACACGCGCATCTTTATATAAAGAGGTATGCGCACGATCACTTTGAACTAACTCGCTGTAATCAATGTTAATATTCTGCATTGGAATAATACTGTTCATATCCATTATCCTTTTCAATTTATCCATAACTTATTGCTGAGACGGTACTGGCAATATCGCTGTACTGTTCCAGTGAGACACGGGGCGACTAAAAATATTTTCAGTCTGAAAATGCTTGATCTTCCATAGACCATCGGTTTGCTGTTTAAATTTCACGCTGAGTTTTGCGGCATTTAAATGGCTATCTCCATTGAGAAAGGTCGAGGTTTGCAACATCAACCAGCTTGCATTGGCCTGATCGCCGGCAATATAAATTTGTTCTGAGCTGACAAAATGCGCATTCATCACAAAATGTGATTCGGTTTGGGTATAGCTTTTAAACATGTCAAAAATGGCTTGCCATGAAGTATAGCGACCAAAAGATTGCCCATATTTCTCACCAATCCCTTCCCAAATACTGTCCTGATCAAATAAATCCATTAATTCATTGAGGTCAGTCTTGGCATTTAATCCATCACAAATTTCCATATAACGATGAATACAATTACGAATCGCGTTTTGCGCTTCGAGCTGTTCTAAGCGTTGTAAGATAACGGTCAAATCTATCTGGCTATTCATGTCATATTCATCCTTGGACATCTCGTGATTATTTAAATTCGGCTTATAAATAACCGGGTGCTGGCTGCATACCAAAGCTCACCAAAGCGGCATTTTGTAAAGTGGCATCACCCATAAAGGCATGCTGAGTCACCACATTGGTATCATTCACAAAACGGCTAAATGGGTTATGGGTATAAATTGCAGTCATGCCCGCCAGCATTTGAATTTTGCGCGTTACACGTGCACAAACTCGAGCAACATGGGTACAAGACAAACGCATCTCACTGATCTGTTCTGGCGTTGGCGTACCACCTGCAATAATTTCATTCCAAACGATTTGCATAGTGTCGTAGAACCAAACACGTGCTGCTTTAAACTCAGCTTCGACTTGGGCAAATTCATATTGGGTGACGGGGCGACTGGCAATTTCAGCACCACCTGTAATGGATGATTTCCCTGGCGCTAACTTTTGGAATTCTTCCAACGCTGCTGCTGCAACACCGATCCCGACCACAGTTAACACCTGTGTTGCCAACGACAGTGATGGATATTTAAAAAAAGGTTCCGAAAGTTTGGACGGTTCACCACGAATAAAGGTCCAGTCATTGTTTACAAAGACATTATCCACCAACAGATCATGACTGCCTGTTCCCTTTAAACCGACCGTATCCCAAGTCATTTCGATTTGCGCTTGTTTTGCAGGAATAATTGCTAAACGGGGGAGACCTTGTGTGGTGTTATTGACCTGTGGACTAATCCCCACCCCAATAATATCGGCCCCCATACAACCACTTGAAAATTTCCATCGACCTTTTACCACCACGCCGTCAGCTCTTAAATCTGCGGGTTGCGGCGGAAAAATACCTGCTGCAAATACAATATCTGGGCTCTCTTTATATAATTCTTCAAGCGTTGCTTCAGGCAGGCTACCCAAATAGGCAGGGCTCATCCCAAAACTCGCAACCCAGCCCACGGACCCATCTGCTTTAGACAAACGTTCAATCAACTCACAAAATTGTTGAGGTGACCATTCATTGCCGCCAAAACGTTTCGGTACCAATGCACGATAGACTCCAATCTGCTTTAACTTATCGATGATGTCTTGACTCACATACGCTTGGTTATCGAACTCGCCTGTACAAGCCCGTTCTCGAATCTCCTGACAGAGTGCTTCTAATTCCGTTATTGTTGTGTCCATTACAAATTCCTTTGTCGATAAATTATTCATTACCCAACTCCTTGTCATTTATTGCGCGGCATCCACGATATATTTCGCAATTGCACACAGTAGCTCATCCGAATTTCGTTTCGCCACGATTTGTAAACCCACTGGTTGCCCTTCGCTGGTTTTGAGCGGTATTGAAATTGCCGGATGTCCAGATAAATTGAATGGACGCACCAATGAAGTTAAGTTCAACAGTGCAACCATATGTTCTGCATCGATTAATTTGGGTGGGATTTGCGGAAGGGTTGGCAGTAACACGGCATCATATTTTTCCAATAAGTCATCAATTTCATTGATAAATTGTGCTTTGACCGCTTCCGCCTCTTTTACTTGTTGCGCAGTGGTTTGCGCAGATTTGAGCAAGCGAGCATGGATATCGTCA
Source organism: Acinetobacter sp. GW821-FHT01E09 (assembly GCF_059422385.1). NCBI lineage: Bacteria > Pseudomonadati > Pseudomonadota > Gammaproteobacteria > Moraxellales > Moraxellaceae > Acinetobacter > Acinetobacter sp. GW821-FHT01E09. Next base: position 1,654,390 of record NZ_JBWKWU010000001.1, on the reverse strand, counting down.
CCCAGCAAACCAGTTTTGGTTAACTCACCATACGCCTGCCAATTTTCATAATTAATGATTTGCATCCCTGCATCATAAGCAGGTTCAAACCATTCAGATTTCACTGGTGTAGCTGACAGATTCGCCTGAGCAAGAAATTGCTGAATACAGTTCAATACCGTTGGGTTCGCATTTACCTCAAGCCAAGCCAGTTTCGGCGTATGCGCTAATTTTTCCAAAGCATGGAAACTTGGATCGATTATCTGCATCGCGGTTTCAATCATTGCAACCGAAGCGGCAAATGGTCCCACGCAATCCAGCGAACTCATGGCTGGATGTATCCCTTGACGACTGACGCGATTGAATGTCGGCTTAAAACCATACACGCCACAACATGCCGCTGGCATACGAATTGAACCACCAGTATCGGTACCTAAAGTAAAATCAGCCAGACCTGCGGCTACGGCAGCAGCAGACCCACTCGATGAACCACCTGGAATTAGATCAGGATATTGAGGATTGATTGCAGTGCCAAAAACAGGATTGATCCCGGTAATACCAAAAGCCAACTCATGTAGATTGGTTTTTGCGGTAATTTGGCAATCCGCTGCCAAAATACGCTCTACCACTTCTGCATTTTTTGTTGCAGAAGGCTTATCCATCAAGGCTTTGCTCCCGATCATGGTCTTTAGACCTTGAATATCAATGGAATCTTTCACCATGACTTTTAAAGCACCGTGTCCTATTTGTACGTCTTGTACAACAATATTCATTCACTTTTCCATGTATTTTTGTACTTAATACCAATATCGGAAAAAGTAATGTAATTGTCAAGATGTTTTTATCAGAAAGAGCAAAGATTTTTTCTTTAATTTTTGTATAATGATGAATATTCATCTTTATAAAGTTATCACTTTGCTATGCTTACTCATTTAGAACAATTTCTACCTAATAATGAACCTAGCAGCTTACAAAGCTATCCTTTCTTTTGGATTTCTCAAGTGAATGGTAAATACACACAACTTATTGAAAAATCAATAAAAAAATTAGGTATCGACAATACACGTCGTAAAATTATTTTAAGTACCAATGCTTTGCAACAAGCCAGTATTACCGAAATTGCCAACCTCTCTACCCTTAAATTGACCACAGCAACCAAAGCCATTTATCGCCTAGTTGAGGATGATATTGTGCAGGTTTTTTCTTCAGAGTCTGATGAACGTATCTCGATGGTCAAGCTCACTGACAAAGGCAAAGAACTGGTGGAGCAGATTAATCAAATCAGCCAAGTGACTTTATCTGGGATTTTAAATGCCTTTGAAGATGAAGAATTGCATCAGTTAAATGCACAGTTGAAAAAGCTATTCAATTTGATGCCATCAAGCTAAAAGCTCTAAATAAACGCCCATTAGCTGAATGCAATGGGCGAATTGTTCGGTTCATCACGTTGTGGACTGTAAAATATTAAATGGCGGTTTTAACTTACTTTTTTCAATTCGATCTGAAAAGGTCCGCAAAACATCTTGTTTATATTGATGAATATCCACATCCGCATAATTATAAAAACCCTGCTTTTCGCGTAGGCCGTTACGCTGCTGACGCATATTTTCCGCAATAATTTCAGGTGTACGAAAACGCTCACCCAGCTCTTTTTGCAAATATTGCGAGGCATAATACAAGATATCACCACCGCCCCAATCAATAAACTCCAATAAGCCTAAAACAGAAAAACGCAAACCAAAACCGGTACGAATAGCAATATCAATATCTTCTGCCGAAGCGACTCCATCTTCAACCATACGTGCCGCTTCATTCATTGCCAAGGCCTGAATCCTTGGCACGATATAGCCCGCCTTGGCATTACAAACCACAGGTACCTTACCAATCACCAGTAGAAATTGCTTAAGCTGAGTCAGCACCTCATTTGAGGTCTGGTCAGAACGGCTTAACTCCACCAAAGGCATGAGATAAGCAGGATTTAGCCAGTGTGCATTGACCACTCGCTCAGGATGCGAAATCATTTGCGCAATATCCGTCACTAAAAATGTCGATGTGGTCGAAGCCACAATACACTGCTGTGAAAGATATTGATCCAGCCAAGCAAAAATTTCTTGTTTGGCTTGTTTTACTTCTGGTGCAGCCTCAAGGATCAACGCACAGTTTGGCAATATGCCTATAGCAGCCTGTTTAGATAAAATCGCAATCTTATCCAAAATAAAATCTTGCTGGTCCGCTTGAATAAACTGAATTTTCTCAAGCAACTTTAACTCTTGCTGTAAATCAGCACGAATTTGAGTTTGATATTGTTCAAATTCAGCTTCACTGCGTTGTTTTGCATCAATCAAATCAACGTTTAGTCCTGCATAGGCAAAAGCAATCGCAATAGCTTTGCCCATACGTCCAGCACCGAGCACCGCAATTTTTTCGATCATCTGCATTTTAGACTCCTTGTTGCAAAATCGCTTGCAGTTCTGCTGGGCTTTTATCCGCAAGACCTAAACACTCAAAAGTACGTCCTTGTTGATATAAATCCTTACCCGTGACCGCTGACGCGATATTCAATAAGCCCTCAGCAACAGGGGTTGCGACACCTGCCCAACGTCCCACAGAAACTAAAAAAGATAATCCTAAACGAGTGTCTTCTAACATATAGCGATGTGAATCTAAGTCGATATCCTCACGCCAGTCACCACTGTCAGTTAATTTTCCATGTGCCCCACGTCCATACATCCATTCATCACCCTCACCTTCATGATTATAATGATCCGCCAAAGGAAAATGTGGTGCGGCATATCCCAATGCTTCACGTACTTGCATTCGTTCCGCATCGAGTTGATTGGTGACACGACGAATTGAGGGTTGAGTACCTTCATTATGAATATCCCACGCTTCAAAATGTTCAAGTGGACCCGCATTCATCAAAATTAAAGGTGGATGAATAATTGGTCCAGCATTCATCAATGCACCACTTAAGCTGTCCTCAACGGGTTCAACGCTAGGATAAGCCTGCTTAAGTACTTGAAATGCTTGTTGTGACAATACGCTTGGAAATACGCCTGTGGGTAACCGGGTCGCATACCCACTAATCACAATTTGATTCACCCCATGTTTACGCACCAAATAAGGCAAAGTCCCAGTTTCTGCAAATGCCACTTGCGCAGTGTTACCTGCTTGTTGCATCGCCTTGGCAAAGATAAAACTACCAAATGTCGCTGGTGGTAAGTACACCACTTGCCCTGCTTTAAAAAATGGCGCTGCTTGACGGGCTAAATCATCATGTGTGGTCGCAGGTAATGGAATAATAATCAACTCAGCATGTGCAATGGCGCTTTGCAAATCATCAGACAAATTAATCTGACTCTTTTCAAAACCCACTGTCACAGTGCGATCGCCCTGATAATCCTTAATCTTTAATTGCCCAGTGGCAGCAAGTTGTTGTAAAGCATCTGAATCACGGCGCCATAACAGCACCTCATGCCCTTTTTCAGCCATTTCTGCCGCAGCTGCATAACATCCATGACCGCCACCTAAAACTGTAATTTTCATCATTGCTCTTCCTGATTTATTTCAATTCATCATAGAAGCGCAATAACCTGCTGGCTTATCCAAACACGCAACACCTGTTCAGTTTACGAAAGCATTGTACTCATTTGAACAGGACTCATTTTTAAAGTTTTTGAAGGTAAACACCCATAGCGTTTTTTATACAGCGTAGAAAAATGCCCTAAACTTTGGAAGCCGTGACGCAGCACAATATCCGTCACTGTTTCATTGGTTTGAGCATGCTGTAAAGCCAGATGTACCCGTTCAAGTCGCTGATCACGGATATACTCGACTGGGGTTTGTTGTAAATACTGACTAAAGCCTTTTTGCAATGTACGGATCGACACCTCACAACACTGGCTTAAATCCGCTAATGAAATCGGTTGTTCTAAATGATTGTGAATATATTTTTGTGCTTTTTTTAGATAGCCGGGCAAAATATGCTGTCTTTGCAAATTAAGCTGGTCACTATAGTTATTTGGAATCTTCAATAAAATCAGTTCAATTAAATACTGGGTAAAACTCGCAGAGATAAAGCTCCAATTTTGAATATGATAATAGGCATGGCACAAATAATTGAGGGTTTCAATAATCGAGTCTATGCCTTCTTCGGTACAGGACAGGCTCATATCAAAGATAACTGGTTCATGACTGGTATGCCCCAACATTTTAAACAATTGGGTTTCTACATCATGTTGAGCAAGTTTTAAAATAATATTTCGGCAATGCTGATTGGTCTGGATTTGCTGTTGAGTATGTGGATGCGTAATTGACATAATCCCGACTGACTGTAGCACCTGTTGGTCTTCTATACCGACTTTACATTGACCTTCCAGTGTCAATCGAAATAAATAAAAATCGGAAACGTCATCAATGGTAATCATCACAGGTGCGCTATATTTAAGATCGTACAAGGCACAATTTCCAAAGCGAAAACCATTTAAACGGGTATTTAACGGTTCACGTACTTCCACTTCAAAACGATGAGGGCTTAAATAATAGCTGACCTGATCTTTAATGGTTTGATAATCATCCGATTTAAACAACAGCAGCTCATTTAGATAATCCAACTTGAAAAACTGTTCCATCCTTTCACTCCCTGATTATGGATTGACCAAACAAGTCACAAAGCCCATTACAAAGAATGGGCGTTGTGACTGATTGAGAATACCATTGAATTAAGAGGCATGTTCCTGCTGCATACTGGCGCTAAATGCCTTACAGCCCTTTTTCAATAAGATAAATGCCAACACACATGAAATCGTACCCACGATAGACAAAGACATCCCCACCATCAGTGGATTTTCAAAGATTTTATCTGTAATCAATGCCACCAACGTGGTACCGATTCCAACTGCAACCAAATTACTGATCAGCAAAAATACGGCTGAGATTTGTGCGCGTAACTGATTCGGTGCCAGCATTTGCATTGCTGTGGTTGAAATTGGCATTGGGAAAGAAGCAAAAAACATGGCAGGAACCAGAAATACCACAGAAAGCCACAGCTCATTGACTTGGGTAAACACCATAATTGGTAAAATTAATCCTACGATTCCGATCACACCGGTAATCATTGGCGCGTCCTTACGTCCTTTTTGAATAAACCAGTCATTGAGCCAGCCTGCACAGAATACGCCAAGAATATTTGCCACCAATAACACCGTGCCTAGCATATAGCCTGCTTCTGTCGGTGTAAGGCCAAACTTACGCATGTAAAATGCTGGTGACCAACTAATCAAGCAATACAGCGCCATTGCATAGAAAGTAAAACCTAAATAATGGCAAGTAAAAGTACGACTATGTTTTTTGATAAACTTAAACGCATCTTTCATATTGGTCTTTTCAACTTGACCTTGTGCATTTAAACGCTGACCTTTACGTTGCGGTTCTCTCACTGTAAGTAACACCAGTAAGCCAATAAACACACCAGGTAAGCCCACGATAATAAATGCCGCCTGCCATGCTCTTAATGCACCAAATAAAGGAACCTGAATGGTGTCCATATTTTTAAGCAAGCCAATCACATAACCGCCAACCAGAAAAGCAATCCCTCCACCGACAAATGAACCAATTGAATATACTGCAACAGCACGGCCTAATTTGTCCTTACTGAACATATCACTAAACATTGAATACGCTGCTGGAGATAAAGCAGCTTCGCCCACTCCAACCCCCATACGGCTTAAAAACAGTTGAATAAAGTTTTTACTTAAGCCACAGAATGCAGTTGCAATGCTCCAAAACACCACCCCGACTGCAATAATTTTTGGTCGAGAAAATCGGTCTGCCAAATAGGCCAGTGGCAACCCCATGAAGGCGTAAAACAAGGAAAAAGCGAGACCATGTAATAGACTAAATTGGGTATCTGACAAACCTAGATCAGCCTTAATTGGTTCAATCATCAGTGCCAGTATTTGCCGATCTATAAATGAAAATATATAAGCCAACATGCACAGCGAAACAACATACCATGCATATGTATTTGAATGAGAGCCTGTTGACTCTGGTGAATGAGTATCCATTTTTCTTCCTTGTCCATGCATTTTTATGATTGGTATCTTTAAGAAGATGTCGCGTATTTAAGGAAATATCCATTTCCTATCCACCTTCTTGATAAAAGCTTAACCCACTATAGTTATTTTTACATGTAATTTTCCATGTTATTTTAAGTATATAGTTATACCTTTTACTTCACAATGCTCAACTCGAACAAATTTATTTCATTTAAAATATTATATATCAATAAGATAATACATTTTTAAATTGTAAATTACTTTTGGGAGCATTCTCGAAACATACGCTAAAAATTTAATTCTAAAATAATATTGAATTTTACATTTATTTTTACATAATATAGAAAATACACCTCTCATAGGAAATGGATATGCCGCTGTCAAAACAAGATGCAATTGAAAGTATACATAGCATGCACGTACTGATTGAACGTATTTTTAACGGGAAACATACAGAACAAGATCTTCCCCTACTTATTGAATATTTTTCCGATCATTTTGAGATGGTCGGCGCAGCTGGAAAGCGTTTTTCCTTAGCCGATGTCAAAGGTCTGTTTAGCAATAATCAGGGCAAGATGCCAGATCTACAGATTGAAATTTATGATGAACAAATTTTGATGCAAAGCGAACAAAGCATTGTTCTCACCTATACTGAAAAACACACTAAGGAATCAGGAATTCTAGTTCGACGTTCTTGTGCACTGATTGAAGAAATTCAAGGAAAAATGCAGTGGAGTTATTTACAAGAAACCTTTTTACCTTAAATAGCCGTCAGTCTTAATAACTTCATTTTTCAATGCAACGCTTTAAGTTCAATAAGATATCAATTTAGAATATAAATGATTGAGTTGCGACTTAAAGCTTAGTCCCCCGTTTTTGGCAAACACTTTGTCTGTTTTCATCCCCATCATTAGAATTTTACTTAAAAAACAAAATTACGGCGAAGTTCAGTTCAAAAATATTATTTATTTCAAAAGTATGCATCTTGTTATGTATAAAACAGATTGAAAAATCCTATCGCAATCTTCTCCACAAAAATGTATCCAAGCATTTAATCTGCATAAAGTGGATAAACACATGGAAAATCTGGATAGAGCCTTTCTTTAAATCGCGGTTCAATCAAACAAAGGACTGATTGGATAGAGGAAGAGCCCATGACTGCACGTAACCTCGCCGAATGGCAAAATTTTGTACACAGCTGTATCGATTTTCGACCAAATGATGGTGTTTATCGAATTGCTCGCGATATGTTTACCGAACCAGAACTATTTGATCTCGAAATGGAACTCATTTTTGAAAAGGTCTGGATTTACGCTTGCCATGAAAGTGAAATTGCCAATAACAATGATTTCATTACAGTACAGATTGGCCGACAACCGATCATTATCAGCCGTGATGGTAAAGGCGAACTACATGCCATGGTCAATGCCTGTGAGCATCGTGGTGCAACCTTGACCCGTGTGGCCAAAGGCAATCAGTCTGTATTCACCTGCCCGTTTCATGCTTGGTGTTATAAGTCGGATGGGCGTTTGGTTAAGGTCAAAGCGCCAAATGAATATTGTGAAGATTTTGATAAATCCAGCCGTGGTTTAAAACAAGGCCGTATTGCCAGCTATCGTGGATTTGTTTTTGTCAGTCTGGATACTCAGGCTACAGATTCACTGGAAGACTTTTTAGGTGATACTAAAGTGTTTCTTGACTTGATGGTTGATCAATCACCAACAGGTGAGCTTGAAGTATTACAAGGTAAATCTGCTTATACTTTTGCAGGCAACTGGAAACTACAAAATGAAAATGGTCTGGATGGCTATCATGTCAGTACCGTGCATTATAACTATGTTTCCACCGTTCAACATCGCCAGCAAGTCAATGCAGCCAATGGCAGTGAACTCGACACACTCGATTACAGTAAATTAGGTGCGGGTGATGCCGAAACTGACGATGGCTGGTTTAGCTTTAAAAATGGGCATAGTGTGTTATTTAGCGATATGCCAAATCCAGCGGTACGTCCTGGTTATGATGTGGTGATGCCTTATCTGCTGGAAAGGTTTGGGGAAAAGCGCGCTAAATGGGCCATGCACCGTTTACGTAACCTCAACCTTTATCCAAGCCTGTTCTTTATGGATCAGATCAGTTCACAACTGCGTATTGTCCGTCCTGTGGCATGGAATAAAACCGAAGTCATCAGCCAATGTATTGGTGTCAAAGGTGAATCAGCGGAGGCACGTCGTAACCGTATTCGTCAGTTTGAAGACTTTTTCAATGTATCAGGATTGGGTACACCAGATGATCTGGTGGAATTCCGCGAACAACAAAAAGGCTTTCAGGGCCGTTTAGAACGCTGGAGTGATATCTCACGCGGTTATCACCAATGGAATTATGGCCCATCACAAAATTCACAAGACCTTGGTATTGAACCGGTGATCACAGGACGTGAAATTACTCATGAAGGACTATATGTCAACCAGCATGGTCACTGGCAACGCCTGCTCCTCAATGGACTCAATAAAAAAGCACTTAAGATGCAAGAAGTCACTTTTTTAAATCAATCTGTTACTGATGAGGTGTAACCATGTCTCTAGAACTTCATTTTGCAGTTTCTCAATTTCTTTATAAAAAAGCGGAACTGTGTGATCGCTATGATTGGGATGCTTATCTCGAACTCTATGATGAAGACAGCGAATATCATATCCCACAATGGATTGATGACCATCACTACGTTGAAGATCCCAATCAAGGTTTGTCCTATATTTATTACCCCGATCGTTCAGGACTTGAAGATCGTGTGTTCCGTATCCGCACTGGAAAAGCAGCTTCTGCAACGCCTTTACCGCGCACTCAACATAATATTCACAATGTACAAGTAAAGACTCAAGAAGATGGTTTGGTTGAGGCAAAGGTAAGCTGGCGCACGCTTTATAATCGTCAGGGCCTTGAAGGATGCTTTTATGGTCATGCCACTTATTTACTCCGTCCAACTGAAGATAGCTTCCGTATTCGTCGTCAACACAGCGTATTGCTTAATGACAAGATAGATTCGGTTCTCGATTTCTATCACGTCTAAGGAGAAATACAATGAGTCATTCTGTTGCACTCAACTTTGCCGATGGTAGAACATTTTTTATCGCGGTACAGGAAGATGAATTACTGTTGGATGCAGCAGTTCGTCAAGGAATCCACCTTCCGCTTGACTGCCGTGAAGGTGTTTGTGGAACCTGTCAGGGAAAATGTGAAACGGGTATTTATGAACAAGAATATGTCGATGAGGATGCATTAAGCGAACGTGATTTGGCTGAACGTAAAATGCTGGCTTGCCAAACACGGGTTAAGTCTAATGCCGCTTTTTATTTCGATCATAGTTCCGAAATCTGTAATGCGGGTGAAGCTTTAAAAATCACCACAGTGGTTACTGCTGTTGAATTGGTTTCAGAAACCACCGCGATCTTGCATCTCGATGCCAGTAGTTTTGACAAGGAACTGAATTTTTTACCAGGTCAATATGCACGTTTACAAATTCCAGAGACTGACGATTGGCGTTCTTATTCATTTGCCAATCGTCCTAATGCCAACAATCAACTTCAGTTTTTAATTCGTCTGCTTCCGGATGGTGTAATGAGTAATTATCTCAGGGAACGTTGTCAGATTGGACAAAGCCTGATGATGGAAGCACCTTTAGGTAGTTTTTACCTACGTGAAGCTGAACGCCCTCTAATCTTTATTGCAGGTGGTACAGGCTTATCGGCTTTTTTAGGTATGCTCGATAATATTGCCGATCAACCAAATCAACCCTCAGTGCAACTCTATTATGGTGTCAATACAGAAGCCGATCTATGTGAACAAAAGCGTTTGATCGCCTATGCAGAAAAGATCAAAGACTTTAGTTATCATCCGATCATTTCAAGCGCCTCAGAACTATGGCAAGGAAAATCAGGCTATATCCATCAACATCTGGATAAACAACAACTTCAACAACAACGCTTCGATATGTACTTATGTGGCCCGCCACCGATGATCGAAGCCGTCAAATCTTGGCTAGATGAGCAGTCTATCGAAGATTGTTCGATTTACAGTGAGAAATTCTTACAGAGCAATACAGTTAGAACTTAGTTTTAACAACAAAATGCGTGTCATATCTTAAGATATGACACCAACTCACAGCAGGGTTAAGCTCAAGATGATTCAAATCTTATTTGGGCAACAAAACTTATTAAATAGCGAAATCATAGGATGATTTATTGATGGAATTTGGATATTTTTTCTACGTCGTCTGAATATTTCAGTTTTGTGATATCCTGATATTTAAAATAATATGAGAGTTTTTAATATAATTATATTATTCAATAAGTTATATCATTAAAGACAACTAAAAATAAATTGATCATTTTAGTCAGATTTGCTATACATAGAGATAGATCTTAAGGAATAGGATCATATAAAGAGTACAAAGCATGATCAACGCTATCCTTTATTTTTTTTAAAATACCATGACGTTTTTATTGATTTGATCACGCCAAACTAGACTAAAAATATGTTGTATCGAGGTATTTTACTTGGTCTATTTTTTGCTTAACTCTTTATATCACTGCCAGCCACTTAAAGTTTTAAGTATTGTTTAGTGCATTTTTAATCAGGTCATCATGTGACATAAAGATTAGCTGTAATAAACAAGCCAGCCAAAAGGAATATTTATGAGTCAGGTCGATCCTACTATGGAATTCAATGGACGTCATTTACAGCAATGTCCCATTTTTTCATCGCAAAACTTAGTCTTTCAGCATCAAGACTTGGGCGAAACCTGCAAAAGTGTTGGGCAAATCTTCAAACCACATCTATTAAAAATCGTACAACAACAAAACGATTTTCACTCATCCATGCACCATCTTAAAGCAGGACGATTATCCATCAGTCGTCTGGAATACAGTGCCGATGTCTATATTGAACCTGACCATTTAGAAAAATTTTATCTGATTCAAATCCCAACACAGGGATATGCAGAAATTGAAATGAATCAACAAAAATTTATTTCTTATCCGCAAGTTGCCTCTCTAATTTCACCCGAACAATCGCTAAAAATGCGCTGGCATGCCAACTCACCACAGCTGATTCTCAAAATTGATAAAGATGACCTTTTACAGCACTGCCGCCAGCATCTTCCAGACGCACAGCAGCACCCTCCTATTTTTGAACCCAAGCTTGATCTTTCTACCCAAGGCGGTGCTTATTTTTTCCAATTGATGCGTACATTGATGGATGCGCTTGCTTGTGAACAGCATCCTTTGCATCACCCAATGGCATTTAAGCAGTTTGAATCCAGTCTATTTAATGCCCTGATTTACGGCCAAGCCAACAGCTTATTGCATCAAATCGATCAGTACCGAGAAAAAGCCATTTCACCTTATTTTGTCAAACGTACTGAAGCCTATATGCGTGAAAATCTACACGCAAATTTAACCATTGAACAACTGGCTGAACAGGCAGGCGTAAGCGTACGTACCTTGTTTGCAGGATTTAAAAGCTTTTTAAACACCACGCCAATGTCATATTTAAAAGAGTTGCGTTTTGAACAAGCGCATATGGAACTGCTACAAAATGAGCATGTCTCAGTCACAGATGTCGCGTTTAAATGGGGCTTTAGTCATCTTGGGCGTTTTTCTCAGGAATATAAACGTCGTTATGGTGAATTGCCCTCATGTACACGCCGTAGCACCCTTGAACAGCAAGATCTTAGGTTTAAGCCGTATTCTTAAGCAACCGATGATTTTTAGTTAAAGAGATTTTATTCATTATAAAAAATTAAAAAACCTATTTAGACGTATCTAAATAGGTCAAGTATATCTGTCAGTATGTTGCCATAGCGTTTCAAATTAGAAGTGATGAATATAACGTAATTGCAAACGAGTTCCTTCAGGACGATTTTTTGCATCCTGTTCAAAATAGGCATTTGTCACGATATGATCATGTTTAGAAAAGCTATACATCGCCCCCGGTCCAATCGCCCACACTTGTTCACGTGTGCCTGTTAATTTTTCACCCTCTACTTTCGTGTCGGTCATTTGCTTGAGCCAGTAACCATTGATCCCTAAGCGTAATTGTGGTGTAAGCGCATAGTCTGTTGCAAAATTGGCATGGATCGCTTGCCCTGCTTGAATATCATCTGCAAGACCGAAGCTATAATTTGGATCATCATTTTTAAAATTGTACAAATAGTGCAGACGTGTAGAAACCGTCCACTTGGGATTAAACCAATAAGTTGCTGCCCAGTATGGATCAAATGAGACGGCATTATTGCCCGGATTAATATTTTTATTCTGATCATATTTTCCTGTCGGTAAATTAACCTGAAATTCAAAACGTTGTACGAATTTGGGCCCATCTTTGCCCATGACTGGGTCAAACTGGATAAATGGCCCAATCATCAGATCACCAAAACCCCCTTGGGCTTTAATCGCGGCATTATTTAAACCATCATCCATATCCATTTTACTGACAAATGGAATCAGCACATTCAATCCTAACGATGCATGTTCACCTACACGCACATCGGACAGATAACTGACTTGTTCAACAATGACTTGATAATTTAAATCGGTCTTGGGTAAAGCTAACCGATGAGCTTGATTGTCTTTTAACTTGTTCGAATCATAATTTTGTAGATACGTTTGAGAATACCACCCCGGCCCAGCAGGCAGCCCACCATCCAGAAAACTGGTCATGCCCAAATTCACCGTCGGCAAATCATAGGCTTGTGCTGCAACCGCTGTTAAGACCACTGTTCCAGCAAGAAAACCTCTTTTGATCACATTATTTTTCATTTTCGATCCCCGAAAAAAATCACGATCAAAATTGATCGTGATTGTTGCTGTTAAATACTCAGTTCTGGATGCGCTGCAGCAATACGATACTTGCCCGCATGAAACACCAAAGGCTCACCAATACGATGTTGATAATGTTCAATCTGACCAATAAAAATCAGATGATCCCCCCCTTCATATTGATTTACGTTTTTACATACCAATGTTGCCAATACATCTTCTAGTAACGGTAAACCGCGCTCACACTCACGATGTGCAATGTTGGCAAACTTATCCTCTGAACCACGGGCAAAATGCCCTGAAAGTGAGTGATGTTCTTGTGCCAGCATATGAATCGCAAAATATTCGGCCTCAGTAAAATCTAATAAACTTGGTGCAGTCTTTGACAAACTCCATAAAATCAGCGGCGGATCGAGTGATAGTGAAGAAAACGAGTTGGCTGTCATCCCAATTTTTCGTCCATCTCGTCCACGGGTTGTAATCACCGTAACCCCTGTAGCAAACTGCCCTAACAGGTTGCGGATTTCTCTTGGATTTTCCGTATCAATCGGTTTTAAATCCAGTTCCTGCGATGTGTTGATATTCATACCATTCACCTTTGACTTTGCTTTCCTGTTAAGCCACTTTTTGACAGCTTTTCGATTCGATAAAATGCTGTGCCTGCTCTGGATCAAACCACCATGGGGCAAAATTGCGTGGATTATCAAAATTATTGGCAATACTCGAAGCAATGGCATGGTTCTGCTCAGCCGCAGCCAAAAGCTCAATCATGTGCGGTTGTGGTGGTAACAATAAACTGTTGGTCCAAGCCACGACTTTTTCGGCATATGCCCAATAACGTTCAAATGTCTGTTGCATCCATTCATCTGTAAATGTTTGATTGTCATGCGCTAAAATGGCATCGAAATAAATTTTGCTACACTTGGCAGCATTGTTTGAACCTTGCCCAGTGATTGGGTCGTTCACCACTAACGCATCGGCCATACCAAAAACTTTACGACCAGATGGCAGGGTTAATATCGGTTTACGCACTCCCGGTGGAAAACGTCCAGACAGATAGCCACCAGCGTCGGTTAATTCAATATTTTCACAACGTGCTGCTTCCCAAGGCACATATTTGTTTAAAATATCTTTACTCATTTGCAAATGCTGTTCTGGTGATTTCGCATCTTGCCAGCAATCCATCGGCCCACCGGGAATGCCTTCAAACACCATAATTTCACAAGCACCTGTAACTGTAAGTGCTGGAAAACAGAAATATTCACCCACTTCTGGAATCACGTTAAAAGTCACACGAGAATACGGCGACATTTGCTTCATACCTGTTACATAGGTCAAAGCAAGCGCGCGTTGTGGCTTATCAAAGCAACTACGCGCTTCATCACGCTCGAACTGTTTAACCACTTCCCCCTTACCTGCGGCTAGTAAGACTAGCTCATATTCAGCAGTGAGCTGTTCCAGTTCATCTATTCCAACATCTTGAATAATCAACTGACCACCACGACGCTCAAACATTTCCATCCAGTACGGCATCTTGACGCGCTGATCTACCGATTGTGCATAACGCTCCAATCGCGCACTCCATGCAAAGGCAGGCTGTTTTGTTTCTGGGTTGACCAGTGTAAATCCAATCCCTTCAACCGCTGGACATTGCTCTTCCCAAAAATTAAGTCCAACATCACGCTCTGTTTGCAAGGCAGTGTGAAACATACACTGACTCGACATGACCTTGCCCTGACGAATTTCATCGCCAGTACGATTGGTGACAATCGTCACCTCATAACCTGTGTCTAATAATCCTAAACCGAGCTGCAATCCAGATTGACCCGCTCCTACTATAGCGATACGACGCATCATGGTTCTCCCATATTTTTTAATTCATTGAGTGTTTTAAATGTTTGATTTGCTATCACGCTTCATCGGCTAAACGTGGAATAGCTGGTTGATTCCCTTCAGGCCCCATGACGGAGTAACCACCATCGACGGCATAGTCTGCGCCTGTCACAAAACTTGCGGCTGGCGAGAGTAAAAACAGCACCACATTGGCCACCTCTTCGGGATGACCTAGACGTCCCAGCAAGTGATAGTCAGCTGCTACGGCATCAGCTTTACTTCGGTTATTGCCACTGACGTCGGCTATCACCCGTGACCATGTCCAACCAGGTGATACTGAATTAACCCGCACCCCATCTGTTGCAAAATCCATCGCCATGGACTGAGTGAGTTGTCGCATCGCTGCTTTTGAAACGGGATAAAGCCAACGTCCTGTTTGTGCGAATTTGGCGGAGATCGAGGTGAAATTAACAATCGCACCATGCTTGGTTTTTAAATCCTCATAAAACGCACGGGTCAGTTCGACTGCTGAAAGCAGATTAATATTCAATGCTTGTAGCCAGTCTTCACGTGAGGATTTAAAGCCATCATCCAGATAGGTACAGGCCAGATTGACCAAATAATCAACTTTGCCAAAGCTGTCGTGAATTGTTTTCACTGCGTTTACAATCGCCACATCACTACTTAAATCAGTTTGAATAAATTGCGCTTGCCCGTGCATGGCATCCGCCACTTGCTGTCCTTGTTGGTCAATATCCAGAATAATGACTCTTGCGCCTGCATCAACCAGTGCTTGAACTACGGCCTGACCAATCAGGGTTGCGCCGCCACTGACCACAGCGATTTTCTGGTTCAATTGAATATCCATATTCCACTCCTAGATAGTTAAAACGATTTGCCTTCGCTGCTTGACCAAGACGGCATGAGGGTATTGGATGGCAAATCTTCATCCAGTAGTTTTTGAGCAGTTTCTACACCAGCAACAGGTAGTCCTTTAGGATTGAGTAATCCAATTTGAACCAGAACAGATGCCTGATCCCAGTAGATATGTTCATGGCAGAGTTTTGGGCCACGAAACTGAATCACACCCAACATTGGAATCTCAACATACTTTCCTGTTGGCGCGACACCCGGCAGTAACCAGTCAATTGCACTGTCATGGGTAAAACTCATAATGAATTCATCCACCACCTGTGTTGAACCGACAGTGCGTGAGATCGACGTGATCTTCATATCTTTTGGATTTTGATGAACGAAGTGATATTGATAAAAACGGGCAAGTTGGCTATATCCCACACCACCTGTCAATGTTGGAATATGATTGACATAGGGTTGCGCCACCATGGTTGCCATAGTGGCAGGCACATCGCGTGTATCAAATTCATAACGGATATGCGCTTCCCAAAGTGCAACCAAATCATAAACTGGTCCAATACTTTGATGCAGTGCGGTAATACTGCGTTCATGGGCAAAGCGTGCGGAAGGTTTGTGATAATGTTCGCTGTTTGGTCGGGCAAAGGCATGATCTACACCCTCATAGACATAAGCCTGAACATTGCTATATTGGGCGGCAGCATCCAGAATCTTTTGGCGTGCCTCTGGCGGTGTAAACTTGTCTAATTCAGCAATATGTAAAACTACTCGCCCTTTGGCATTTTCAAGTTCATCGAGTGCCTTCTCTATTCCTACCCCGTAATAACCCACAGCACAGGCCACTTCAGGAATACGGCAACCTGCCAGATACGCCAGTTTTCCACCCAGACAATACCCAACGACACCCAATCCTGCACTGGCATCGCAACTCTCTAAAGTTTTGAGAAAATTCAAGCTATCTTGAATATCTTCTACACCTTGATCTTCATCATAGTGTTGATAAAGCTCAAAGGCTTTTTGGAAATCTTGCTCGGTATAACCCAGTTCAATGCGAGGTGCAGTCCGCCAGAATAAATCTGGTACCAATACGGTATAACCCTCCTCAGCCAAAAAATCAGCCTTGATACGCATCGCTGCATTCACACCAAAAATTTCCTGACACAGTACAATTCCAGGCCCTTTTCCGCCCTCTGCAATTGCCAAATACCCAGCAAATGACTTCCCTGTTTGTGTTTTTACTTCAATATATTGACCTGACATTTCATCCACTCCAGACCTAACCGTTAGCGTTATCATGTCTGTGAAAGGTATTTAACGTCTGTCCAAAATCTGCGAGGATTATCCAATCAGTGCGGAATACTGTGAAAGATGAAAATTCAATGCATAAAATTTATTTTTAGAAATTGTTAGATCTTTCATAAATCAAAAATGAACATATTGAGCGAATCATTTTGATATTGAAATTGCCTTTGGGCTAAGGCGAGGATGAGAGGGCTTTTATCTTGAATTATGGTTTTAATAAAGACTTATGATAGAAGCCGATTGCCACTTTTTATAAATATCTTGTCATCTACTATTCTGAACAACATTATCTTAAACAAGATTTTGCTCACCACATCAATAAGCCATAGTTAAATAAGTAAATCTGCAATTTTGCAAAAGTTCTCAATAAAAGCCATTGTTAAAGTCCATCTCACTTAGCAATACATTGCAACAATACCCTGTTGTTCAGTAAGCTATGTCTAATGCTACATGTAATGCACGCTTCTGTGCGATTCGTCCCAACTTCTATAAAGCTGATTCTACCAAGCTGAGTGAATATATTAGACATGGTTTCTGATTTATTAAATTCTAATATGCACCCTGCATTTTCTGACAACAATCAAGTTCGTGTTGTAACGACTTTCTCTGAACTTGTAAATACGACATTTCAAGGCGAGATAAATGCTATTTGTTGGAACAGAGATTTGCTGGGTGATTTTAAAGAAATTGTGTCTAAACTTGAGTTAAAAGAAAATATTACCGAAGTTTCCACTGAAGATCTTTTAGCACTACAACTTTCAGAAAAAGGCATTTTGGCAAGAGATGTCATCTTAAGGGATATACAGCTTCTAACTGATTTCGGTGCATCACCTTCACTGAATTTACTTAAACATTATGAACGGGATCAAGATCTGGATTTCATTTCTACAGATGTATATTCGTATCATGTTGATCGTTCGCCCATTGAAACAGATACTTTTTTATGTACCTATCATGGCGCTGCCAGTGACATCATCTCCAATGATCAAGTGGAACAAAAAATTTTGATCCCAGAAATCAGGGAACAGCTTAAAGCATTACATGACGGTCCTGAAACGGAATTTGAAACCTTTCTACAAGAGTATTTTTTTGATCTGCATTACCAGCCAAAACCCGACTCAGAACCTGTAAATTTAGGCTCAGGACAGCTTTGGCGCTTAGCGGTAGATCATCCAACCCAACAGGTTTTACCTTGCGTTCATCGAGCGCCCGTTGAAAAGGATGGCGAATATAGATTGTTGTTAATTTGTTAGATCATGCCCCAATATACCTAATAAATAGAGAAAAACTGCCTCTTGAGATGACAAGTCTAAAAAGAATGATCAAAGCACGCGCTTGTAAATAATGCTGTGTAATTCCATTTTAAAATAATCAACGACTCGCACATTAAGCAAGAGTCTAAAGTGGTTTATTAACGCTTTCCCATTTTGGAAAGAATCAGGTTAAAAGCGCGAATATATTCACAGATTATATTTTTACTCGATTCTTGGTTTCACTTGGATTCTCTCCAAATTCTTCACGATATTCATGCGAAAAACGGCCCAAGTGATTAAATCCCCAATCGAAAGCTAATTTTGAAATGGAAATATTTTTATCCATAGAGGTACTTAAGGTCTTATAAACTTGTTGTAAACGATATCTACGTAAAAAAGTCAAAGGACTTGTTCCATAGTACTGCTGAAATTCAGCATATAATTTAGACTTTGATACGCCAGCTAATCTTAGCAAATCTTCTGCACGAATCTCCTCATGGGCATACTTCTGAATATAGTCGCATACCTTACGTAAGTATTCTGGCGCTTGTTGATCAGATAAGGATCTTAACAAGCTTGAATAATTATTTTCTTGCGAGAGTAATAAAGCTTTTATCAGGAAATTTTCATAATCCTCTGACCAAAGTTGTAAGCCCTGCATACTTTTGTATTGAGATCGCAGCAACAAAAAATGATCAATATTTTGCCACCACATCCCGATACCCTGATCAATCTTCAAACTCATTTCAGGATTGAAAACCACGGGCTCTTCAACAGACCGACGTAGTAATTCGCCTAACACCTTCTGCATACTTTTTTCAGGAATAACCACTTGATATTTTTTACAATCTTTATCAATCGCTAAATCTTGTAAATCTGCATTAGATAAAATTAGGCCTTTATCCGCACTGGAAATATAATTGGTGCCATTGATTGCTAAAGTCTGCTTACCTTGAATCGGCAAGCTAATACTATATGCCCTTAAATTAGACGTGTTAATGAGTACATTTGCACCATAGCTGATCTTACCGATCGCCATACGCTTGTGGGGTAATCGAATCCCTTCATAATGAAAATCTAAGACATTTCGACCGCACGTATCTAAATGATGCTCCCCACATATTGAGGACATTAAACTGTGTGCAAATTCTGCCTGACGGGAATAGTGATTTAGATCCATCTCTTGGCTTAGTGATAACATATTCTTTTCACCTAGCTAACGCTCAATACTTATTAAGGGGCAAATTACGTGCCAATTCCTTTACTTAAAATATTAAGCTCTGTTCATCCATAAACAATGTAGAAAATCAATTTTGTATCATTCTTTATAACAAATTAAATTGAGAACTTATATACTATTTGGGTATGCAAGTATTCCCCCAATAAGTACCCTTGCAAAAGTTCTCCAGCGTTTAAAAGTCTGACTACAACGTAAAAATTATTTTCTTTAACATGCTATTAGAAATCTAAAAACCAGATAATTTCAAAGATAACAAATAATTATGGATATTATCGGCTCTAATAAATCATAACTTATAGCAATATTTGAGAAGATATTCTCATAGAACTTATATCCTAAAATTCACTTAATTTAATATTATAGCGACTATCTAATACTACAAATGGCTCAGCAACTTCCGCCCATACCTGACGTGCCATGCTCTGCCATTTAGCCATATCATTTATATAATATCGTGGCCGCCAATCCTCTGGTTTCATATGTTGAAAATGCTGCCTAATCAATTTAACGGACAGGTTAAAATCATCTTTGCTTAAATCTTCAAAAGTATAAAATTTTAGATACTCCCCTTCTTCGGGTTTTATACTTTCATGTAGCTGCGGATAATTGGGTAAAAAAACTTCATCTAATAAATCACCAAATGCATCCCAATAATGACTATTTACAAAGTCTCCTGTTCTTTGAAAATTTGATGCTTTTTGACCCTTATCATTCATTCCAATAAATAAACTTGCGCCCATAATTATTGCCTCAAAATTATAAATTGGTTATGTCGAGATAGTATCTGGATTTTTCCAGTTTTCGCATCAACCACAATTATACTCTTTTCATAAAAATTATTTATCATTGTACTACTGCTGCTGCCTCCGAAAAACTAGATGCTTCCTTAGCTATCATTTTCTAGCCAAGGAAATTCTGGGATACATTTAAATTCTAAATGTGCTTTTTTTAATTCTTTGATAATCTTTACAATTTCAATAGCTTTACCTTCATAAATAATTGGCTTTGAATTATCTAACAACTTTTTTGCTTCTAAAAAATTTATATTAGAAATATTGGCAATTAATTTAATATTTGAGCTATCTGCTTTTTCTTTATTTAATAAATATATCTTATATAAATTTTCATCTAAATTAATTTGAGCGATATATGTGGTAACAACAGCCCATTGTTGGCAATTATCACAAAACAAGCCACTTAAATTACCTAAAATTAAACTTTTTAATTTACCACCACAGAATTCACAAGTTTCAATTACTATTTCATTCATTTTTTATTTCCTATTAATTCTTTTTTTTTACTTGACACTTCTATTGGTGGACCAATAATTACTTCATTTTTACTAACAGTCATTTTAAGACAAATATAGCACTGCAACTTTAGCTCCTCCTGCTTAAAGTCCTGCAGTTAAGACTTGATTACTGTTCGCCACAGCTAGTACTCCAAATACCATAGCACCTATATAATAAAAATCCTAATCTCATCCGGAAGGTAAATACATTTTCCAGCCAAAATACCATTATCATCAAATATGAAACTATTTTCACTTTTAGATAATACATAAGCTAATTTATTCATGATTTTTATTGTTTCGGGATCTCTACTTTTTGAACTAACATCATACATATAACAATATAAAACATCATCTTCATTTTTATCAGGAAAGCAACTTAAAATTAACGACTTACTTAACATCGTATCCTTTAGATCACTTAAAGTTGTTTCAATATTATAAATATCGACCCAAACTCTCGCCTTTAAAGTATCTATATATAATTGTTTCTGATCTTCATCAAAAATTAACTTAATATCTGAAATATTGTTTTGTTCTAGTTGATTTTTAATAAAATTAAACAAAAAATTAGATGAAAAATTATTTTTACATGGAATTGAGTACGAAATCATTAATTAACCCTGTTTATTTGCTGTGCCAGCTTTCATTCCTTTGCCAGTCAACGTTTTGACCATATTTTCTTGAATTGTACTCAGTGTAGGGGCTACTGCTGCAATACCACTTGTTCTTAACGCACCATCTATTGAGCCTGTACCCAAAGAGCCAATAGCTGTATACATTGCAATTCGATAAATCCCTACTTCATCCCATTTTTTTGCTTTTTATGCAACAAAGCCATTCTTCATTTGTTTCATCATTTAAAAAAATGATTTTATCAGCTTTAGTTAAATTGGCTGACACCGACTTTAAGCGCTCGTTGCAATATCAAAAAATCCTATTCTAATTCTAAAATATTAAACTCTTCATTCTCACGAATTAATAAAAATTTATTAATTTCATCCAAAACAAATGATTCTAAATTACTTCTTTTTACAACACCACTTACAATAACACCATCATAATATAACTCTACGCCCCCTACCAAACAACCAATATTATTTAAAAGAACACTCTTTAAATCTTTAAAATTTAAATAAATTTTAAATTCATTGTTGTAGTTTTTATCTTCTTCTATTAAATAGGGGCTTGAATCATTTTTAACTACTAATATCGCTTTTAAATTAGTAACCGTATGATTTACAAAACTATTCTTTATATCATTAAAAATTAACATTACTTTTTAACTCCATTTGTAAAAATTGCCTTTCCAGTAAATTTACGTTTAAATTCCTCAATAGGTGTAAAATACTGCTTAAATCAATATTATTCTTAACTTTGATCTGATAACCATCATTTCCAGTAAAAACTCTGGCTGCTCATTTATAAAAGCATAATTGGCATTTACATTTGACTTACTAAAAATAGCTGATGCCTTGGCCCCATTGGTTCCTACACTGACTTTCCCTGAAGTAGTTTGTTGCTTGCTTTGATACAGAGAATATTTCATAGGTGTAATCCATTAGAAAATATAACTGATGAATTATTTTAAATAATTAAAACTTAGTAATTTTTTATTAATCATACCTAATTATTGACGTTTTAAAATATAATGATGGGGTCTTCCATTTATAGTCCAATAACTTAATAAATAATCCCCTTCTTTGACAGTTAATGGTTTAAACCCACCGACTACAGCTCCATCTGTTATTTTTCTTTCGTTCAGAACTCGTTCAAAAGTAAATAAATTTACATTTTTAGATGGTTTGCTACAAATTATAAAAGCATCCTTTTCCTGCTCTTTGTAACGACCTATACAATCCTTCCCATTCAGTTGAAAAATTTTATTTTCTTGACTTAACATCATAATATTCATCTGATTAATTTCGCTCGTAACTTTAAGTGATGAAAATTTAGCGTAATCATCATTGCGACTGTCCAAAACTTTATAATTTCCAATTAATTCATTAAGAGACTTAATTAATTGATTTTTTTGTACTTCAGGAGATCTAGTGTCTGGATAGGGTGTAGAACATGCAGACAATAAAAGTACTAAACTTAAAATCGTTACTGTTTTTTTCATTTTTGCTTTTCCTATTTTAAACCTTTTTTAAATTAACATAATACATCCTAGCTTAAACATATAGTGCCTTTCTTAGGCTAATGCTTTTCATAGCCGAGATGTTCTGAAAGTACAGTTTCAATCATGATTTTTTAAAGACTACTATCATTTTATTTAAATCTTCAAATATTTTAAACATTAAGCCATTTCAGCAGTCATACTATTGATTATTGCTTCATTTATATAAAGTACCTAAAAATGATCTTTCAAATAACTTTCAACTTCATTTTCCTCTAATCCTTTAACACCGTTTTCTAACCATTTATTAAAATAGTCGATATTCCAACGATATGCTCGTCCATCTTCATCAAGTACTAGTTCATCTGTATGTCCAAATTTTTTAGAAAACGAATGTGACTTACTGCATACGCATATTGTTCTATTTCCACTTTTGATTTAGGTATATTGTTAATCGAATTCGTTGTATAAGGTGATTCTTCACTTAAAAGATCTAACAAATCACTATACCGCTCTAATTCAATCATTTTATTTACAAATTTTTTGAGCATTTTACTTTCTCTCAATAGGTACTTTTGGCATCACACTATTACAAGAAGATACTCTAGTAATAGAACTTATATCCTAAATTAATTTTGTCATAGCGACTATCTAACACCACAAAGGGTTCAGCAACCTCCTCCCATACCTGACGTGCCATGCTCTGCCATTCAGCCATATCATTTATATAATCTCGTGGACGCCAATCCTCTGGTTTCATATGTTGAAGATGCTGCCTAATCAATTTAACGGACAGGTTAAAATCATCTTTGCTTAAATCTTCAAAAGTATAAAATTTTAGATATTCCCCCTCTTCGGGTTTTATACTTTCATGTACCTGTGGATAATTGGGTAAAAAAACTTCATCCAGTAAATCACCAAATGCATCCCAATAAGAACTGTTGAGATACTCTACAGCCCATCGCTCTTCAATATTTTTAGCTTTATCTTGACTAAAAATAATACGTCCTGATCCCATAACAATTACTTCATAATCATAATTTGAGACTGCCGAGATTCTGGCAATTACTGGAGTCAATTATCCTGAATTAGTTTAATATCATATCGACTATCTAAAATAATATACGGTTCAGCAATTTCCTCCCATACCTGACGTGCCATGCTCTGCCATTTAGCCATATCATTTATATAATCTCGTGGCTTCCAATTATCAGGAGTTAGTCCCTCTAAATGCTTTCTAATCAATTTAACTGATAAATTAAAATCTTCTTGACTAAGACTTTCAAAAGTATAGAACTTCAAATATTCACCTTCTTCTGGTTTAATACTTTCTTGTAATACTTGGTAATCTGGTAGAAATACCTCATCTAATAGGTCTCCAAATGCATCCCAATAATTACTATTTACATATGCACTAGCCCATCGATCTTCTAATCCAACTTTTGCCTCATCCTGATTAAAAAATATCATGCCGCCCATGCTACTCTCCTCTTATGATAATAATCTTATTTTGTTCAACTTTAGGTCTTGTCTTAATATAATCCAAAAAGAGTTTTTGATTTTCAGGATACAGTACCCTAAAATCAACAGGTACAAAATCAGCTTTATTTAAGTTTTTCTGAATATTATCATTGACGCAGGGCTTATCTTGAAAAATGTATAGCTCTGATATCTGACTGGGCTGAGTTTTGTAACCAATAAAACAGCATAAAAGTAATGCTTCTGCCACTTGAGGCAGAAGCATTATTGATTTTATTACATTTAATGCCAATTAATCTTGTATAAAATGGACTTTAAAGAAAGAATTTATAGACTCTTTAATTTCTTCCCAATGTATATGTAAGTTACTTTGCATATCACTGGGCATTAGAATCAAAACAAGAAATAGCTTAAATTCATCAAAGCTTGCTTGGAAGAAAACAATAGATAAAATTCCAGTTAAATACCATAAGCTTGTTCGAGGCATGGTATAAGATGAATAATCTGTTCTTTATCCTCTGGGTTATATTCAGCATATGCTAATGCTATTATTTCAAAGACTTCAACAAACATTTTAACAGGTACTGTACCATCCAATTCTTCATTAAAATAGAACTCTACAATATCTACTCTTTCCCCATCATCTGTAACATCATTCGTGAATGAATAATCTGCCACCTCTTGAATACTAGCTCCTTCCTTTCGGATAGCTAACTTAATCATATCAATAAAATTATCCTTTCCAGCACATGTACTAAAATAATCCATAAAATATGATAATAAAGGTTTTGCTTCTGGGTATTTTTGTAAAATATCATCCCAATTATTATCAAGCCAATTATTCATAGCCGTTCATACTTTTTCTAAACCTCTTAGTGTTTTAACTATAAGAAAAAAACATAACTATCTTCTTCCTCTTGTATTTCTAAGTTTTTTATTATTTTCCCATTTGATGAATAAAGAACAAAAGATCCCATATCCATATCATCTTCATCTGGAATATAAAAATCTAATTTATCTTTTTTTGCTATAGTTTCCAAATTCTTAATTATAATATCATTATCCAGTTTATCTCCATCAATTATATTTACTAATAAAGAAACATCCCCTTTACAAAATTGATAAGTACATATTACATTGAACTTATTAAAATCTTGAACTTTATTTTCTGGAGTAAATTCTTCATAATCAATAAGACAAAGATCATCTATTTCTAAATTTAAAATATCTATTAAGATACTCCTTAGATTATCTAGATCTAAATTTTGCTTAATGTAAAAATCTATCATTAAAATCTACTATTTTTTGGATTATATGGTTAATAACTTACTTTAGACTTCTTGCATTAGTCAAAAAAATGCGTATTCTGTGCCAATCCATATTTGCTCCAAATATCAATTGACTAGCTTTTATATTAATAAATCATAGAGGTCTTACTATCATGTGATGATATGTATGTGTACATCTATTTAAACTTTAAATACAAGCTGTGACATTACACAATTTACAATCATATAAATTCATTTCTATAAAATAGAATAAGTTTCATGATTTATAAAGCTTAATCTTATTTAAAATTATCTAAAAGATTACATTCGCAAGAGCCCTATTATCTTGGTATAGATAGTGTATCATCATATCGATCATCTTTTGTAACTAACGGCTCAAGTAACTCAAACCAAACTTGCTGAGCTCTAGATTTAACTAACTGGACATCAGTAATCCAAACTTTTTCTCCCCATACCGCCTCTTTTAACATAGGCATATATGCACGAATCAATTTAATTACTAAATTAAAATCATTAGAAGATAATTCTGTAAATGTATAATATTCAAATAATGAAAACTCATCTCTTGCTATTCCATCATAGAATTCAGAATAGTTTAATAAGAAAACCTCCTCTAGCAACACACCAATGGCATCCCAATATGTCGAACTCATTTCACATTCTAGTACATCAAAAAGATGATCTTTATATGTATGTCTTCCAATATAGATTGTACTCATGATTACCTTTAAACATTTTATTTATCCCTACGACAATGTAATGCAACAATCACTCTTATTTTTTCAGAACTGAAATAAGTTTGACATATTTTTCATCATTTCCTTTTAAAATTATTGGTTATTTATTTTTTAATCATAGGGTTTTAAGCTGCTAAGCGATTAAAATAAGTATTTATCTGATTATTTATTAAAATTCTATCAATTGTGAAATCTAAATTTTCAGATACAACAATATACTTCCTTAGCTCTTCAGGAAAATCTTCTATAGAACCATATATTGTTGGCATTAAATATCTAAAATAATCACCCATAATTGTTTCACCATTATACCCAATTGGATAGTCATCTCCTTCTTTATTCCCTTCAATCGCATGATATACAAAAAAACCTTTATTAGCTGAAAGATTAACTTCACTATAATTTCTATTTTCTTTTAAATCAGCTAACAAATCCTTTTCCAATAATTCTTTAGATATTTCCTTATTCCTCCATTTAGAGAAATAATCTACAACAAAGCTCCCTAATTTTTTTGGTGGATAATTAGGATATCTATCAGACTCCTCCCATATAAACTCTGATAAATAATCTAAATAATTTTCGATATTATCTATCTCTAGTAGTTTTTTTGGTAAATCACCAAATGAATTGTTAACTAAAACCGCTATTTTTCCGTTTTTATCCATTGCAAACCAAGTATATATAAACCCAAACTCAGGTTTCCAATCTACATTTAAGTTACTCATTATTTTGTTCCTTTTGGCCAAGCACTTTTCCGCTCAAACAACTCCATCATAAACCATAGCATATTGATGTTCGTTCAGTATAATTTGGGGCAGTACGTACAGCTTCAACAACTTGCTCCATATTCGTATGGTAATACCCCCATTTTTAATTCAACAGCATAAGTGAAAAAAACCGAAAGTTTCGGCTTTCGGGGTTTTTCTAAATAATGACTTATGAAAGAGACCAAATATGTTCCATGAAAAGCCTTGTTCTGTAGTATTTTATCTTGGAAACCGATATGTTACAGATATCAAGGCTTTTTTGTACCTATTTTTAGGTCGAACTCAGGTTACTATAATTTTAGTAATTTTCTTTTTTTCTATAAAACTCAACAAGAATATTAAAGTCAGAATCTTTTAAATATTTCTCATCACCAATAATAATTTCATAATTGACTGTGTAATCTTCATGCTCATCCTCTAGTAACATTTCAAAATTTGATAGAATCTCATACTGAATATTTTCCAGATCATCTTCATTTTTTTCCCTCAATAAGAAATATAATGTCAAAATGTTTTTCTCAACTGAAAAGTAAATTCTTCTAAAATTATCAGAAATCTCACCTAAACAACTACGACTTAAAAAAAATGTTATTTGATATATATTCATAATTTCACCTATTTAGGACCTTTAGGACTATAAGGAACTATACTCACTTTTTTCGTTCCTTTTATAAGAAAATAATTAGTAGAAGATTCAAACTTGTCCCCCACTTTATTAATAGTGGAATACACTCCATTTACATCATTATATTTCACAATAGGTTGCCCTTGTTTATTATATCCTACAATTGAAGTATTTCCTTTATGAAAAGCATCTAATACTTTTTGTGCATCCTGAACATTATTGAAATAACTACCATGATCATGTTGAGAGTCACCCAATGTATGCTTTCGTTGTGATTGCGCAATTGTCGTATCAATTTGTTTACTGAGACGTTCAAATATTGGATCATATTCCTGCTTACCACTAGGTTTATTACTCCAAGAATCACTATCACGATAAATATTATTTTCTTCAATTGTTTTTGAGCTACCTGTAGTTTTTACTCCTTTAGGTAAAAATGCCCCTGTAATCATACCAAAACTTCCTGCCGCATCCATTGCTGCAAAAGCCCTATCGACCATACTTAGCTGTTCATTTGTCAGTATTGATTGACCTGTAGTTGAATCATGAAGTCCTTTTACTAAATTTGCCAATGGGGCTGTTAATGCTCCTCCTTGCGCTAAGGCCCGTGAAGAGTCAAGGTCTTTAATTGAATTAATCACTTGGTAATTGAGTGGTAATAATTTTGCCTTTAAAACTCCATTTTCTTTAACAACGAGGTATTGTAACCCAGCACCAATGATTTCTCCCTCTTTGTAATTTGACCCATTGAGTATTAATATTTCAGGTGCAGTTTTCATTGCATCTTTTGCATTATTGGTTAAAACCATATTTACACATTGCGCATGACTACAACTTCTTAAAGCCTCTAAATATTCAGTATTTTTCTTACCATCATATTTTTTACCATCAGGAGTCAAAATTGCATATAAATTATTCTCCACCGCATTCTGTCCAACTACGCCAGCAAGCTGCGCATTAAACGCTGAATCTCCAACTGTGCCACCGACCACTGCTCCTATCGCTGCTGTCAGATCTCGAATTTGAGTCTTCACATCTTCTGGTAAAAGGTTCGGTTGGAACTCTCCATTGACATCTTGATATTCTTTTTTGTCTTTGTATTGATTAGTGAGATAATCCGCTGCTGCTTCACTTGCAACCGCTGCACTGCCTCCTGCAGCTGGGTTACCGCCATTTACATAGGCAAGTGCTGCTCCCAATATCGCATGGGCAGCCAACTGAGCTGCTTTGTTTTTGTCCTCTCCATGACCTAACTCTTTTCCAATAATATTTGCTGCATAAGGTGCAAGAGCATTGGCTGCAACTTGTAAATCTGTTTGGCCACCCAATGCACCTGTAACTGCCATAGTTACAGCATTGACTGCTCGAGTCTTATCTCCACCCATACCCCAGTCTTGGGCTGTTTCTGAAGCTTGTTTATAACTAGGCGAATTATTTTTCAGAAGTTCTTGTTTTTCAGCTTCATTGTTTGAGTTTTGATACTTATTCCAATCTTCTCCACCTTTGGCTTGTAGTTCTGCTATCGCTGTTTGTTCAGTGTTTTTCTTCTCTTGTTCCGCTTGTTTTTGCTGATTTTGACTATAGGTTCTTGTGGCTGCCACAATGGTTGAAGTCGCATCTGCTACAGTTTTTTGCTTGTCGATAATCTCTTGTAGATTTGGTAATGTGTCTACACTTCGATGTGCTGTACTCGCATCACTATGGATTCCTAACGCTGTGGTCGTTGTTGCTTGACCTCCAATCGTAATATTACCTTCGCTTAAGGTTGAACGAGTGACACTACTGTCTTTGTCAGATTCATGCTGTGGTAAGCTTGGGCTAAAGGTCGTGCTATCTCGCCAATTGACGTTATTGGTATATTTATTTCCCTGATTATCTGTTTTGGTTTCTTCTCCAAAGCGTGTTCCACCAGATAAACTCACCGAAGTCGCATCATAACTGCTCTTATTATTGATATCGCTAAACGTCAAACGATTTGCAGTTAAATCATTATTTTCTTTCTTCGCGGTAGAAACAATTGCACCACCTTTGAGATCAACTTGATCGGCTTTGACATGGTAACCACCATCACCAGCGAATAGGCCTGCTTGCTGATTCACACTATTAGATGAACCGTTTGCACTACTGTTGGATAGATTTCCAGACGCTTGCCATGCTGTACCCAATGAAGCTTGGAGACGTGCTCCTGCACCACTTTGTTCTATCTTTTGTTCAACTTGGTCTTGTTGACTGATGATACTGAGCTTGCCTCCCACATCCGCATCAATACGATTTGCTGTGGCTTTAGCGCCAGCCAAAGTTGTATCACCTTTACTCGTCAAACTCACTTTATTGGCTTCTAATGTCGTTTGACTATGCGTATTGCGATCAAGCTGATTACTGCCTTTACCATAGCCTGCCTCAGCATAGATATACGCACCTGTCTGCGCCCCGACCGATGCACCGACACCAACACTTAAGCCAGCATTACTATTTTTCCCCTGTGCCTTTTCTTGGCTTTGTCCTGATTCTAAAAGAATATTTTTAGCCGAACCTAAGCTTATTGTTTCTTTCGCTTTGACTTGAGTATTCTGTAAATGAATATCACCTGCTGTACTGGTGAGATTGACATTACCACCCGCACTGATCTGGTTTGGTTGTGAAGTTGCATAACTATTGCTTTGTTGATTTTTACTGGTACTAAAACCTATACCAGCCTCAGCTTTAGCAACTGAACCGCCTTTGATGTCACTATAACTTTGATAGGCTTGCACACCTGTAACAGGGTCTTGCAATGTTTCAGTATGATTTATTCAACAAACAGTTAATTAATTGTAAAATGACACTTTCATAAAATAAATTAAAGATTCATCATCTAATTAAAACTGATTTCTGCGGTATTTCCATTTGAATCAACTTCTAAAAGAATTAACCCACATGACGAACTATTATATTTAGGTACAGCTTCATAGTCTTTTCCAGCTTTAGGAGTAAAATTTAGGCCTGAAGAAGTACATGATCCTTCATAATGCACTGTAGAACGTGTTAGACTTTCTGATAGATTAGACAAACCAATAAATGTATTACGGACAGATACAGTACTTCCAACAGGAAGAATAAACTCTTTGTAAAAGATTTTTGAGAATACTCCATTATAATCTTTCAAATTTTTACTCATCTCTGTTTGAGCTATCCCAATGCTCTGATTTTTAATAGTTCCTATCAAAGAAGAAAATGCATCACCAGCCTGCCCCCCAACATTTACTTTTTCTTTTTTTCCCTTTTTCGCATACTCTAATATCATCGGCTTTTGATTCTGTCCGTATAAGCGAATTCGAGCATCTGATTTTTCTGAATAAATATTTCCTGAATTCTTAACTGTTTGGCAACCAGCAACTAAAATCAAAAAAACGCCAAGTAATATATATTTAAGCATTATCAATCCAAATACTATTTTATTGTCTAGATGTTAAGTATACATTAGTCCATCCAAGACCTACGTAAATTTCATTTAAAATAAAAAACTAATTAATGACTTAAATTCATCACAGATTCCACAAAAAATTAACTTATTGTACCGTTTCCACTACTTACAACCGATATTAAAGTTATTAATATATTGCAACACTAAAAATATACTTTTTCAGGGTTGTTTAGTTTAATCATTAAATTCATCCAGACATGACTGTATTTCATAAATAAACTGCGTTTTAGCTTTACCTTTTCCATCTACAGTTAATATAAACTTTCTCCAATCACCACCTGTATGTGATTGCATTTCATCATGAAGTTTCTTACTTAAATCATCTAAAGTTGAAAAAGCAAAGTCCTGTATACTAACTAAATAACTCTGATTATCTTTGCAATAATCTAAGTGAAAATTTACCCATCCCTCATCAGGATTGAACTTATATTCAAAAATGAATGAATCACAATTCACAATACTATTAACATGTATGTACTTAACAATATCATTTAAAATTTCAATCTGCTTGTTCATTTTATACCTCCACTAGCTTTATTCTCAAACATTACAGGATCTAGCTTTTTACCATCTATAACAAACTCTACGAAAACTTTGTCTAGTCTTAATGAGTTAGAATAATTTTTTATAAATTTAAATATTTATTATTTATCATCTTTAAATTAATTTTTATATTTTATTTCTCTACAGATTCAAATATAAGAGCTGTCAAGCGAATAACAACCCTTTTTATTAATATCTACTATTCATGTAACAATTTTAAAAAATCATCAAAATTATTGGCTACATCATTAACAACCATAGAACTTATTCCATCTTCAAAATCCACAAAATCATCATGATAAACTAATACTATTTTAGGATTTGAAGTTTGAGAGTCTTCTCGATAATCAAAACAAATATAGTCTCCATTTGCACATATTCCAAAAACAACTAGATCTTTTATACCATAATTTTCAAGATCATTTACATTATCCTGATTGCTTAAAATATCACCATCCAAATGATCAGATTTAAAACTTAAAAAATTTAAATCACGCTCATCGTCTTTTTTATAAATATTTTTAAAATCAAAAATATTTTAAACTGGGGCTAAAGCATCATGATCTTTTATTAAATTAATATAACTCATCGGAAAGTTACATCCTAAACTACTCTCAACTTCATGTATTATATCTAAGGATACTTGTCCGTTATCATCATAAACACGCATCTTATTTTCCTATCTTAATTATTACCACTTGATAAAGAATTTTGCCCTGTATGAGGTACAGCTTTATTCGAATGAAATTCAGCTGGAACTAATTGCATATTTTTTGGTGATGATTGAGCATTGTGGTCCCATGTATAACCATTAATTTGAGATTCTCCTAAAC
Organism: Acinetobacter sp. GW821-FHT01E09; assembly: GCF_059422385.1. Classification (NCBI taxonomy): domain Bacteria; kingdom Pseudomonadati; phylum Pseudomonadota; class Gammaproteobacteria; order Moraxellales; family Moraxellaceae; genus Acinetobacter; species Acinetobacter sp. GW821-FHT01E09. Next base: position 1,621,896 of record NZ_JBWKWU010000001.1, on the reverse strand, counting down.
GCAATTGGTCTAATTGACTATATGAAAATTCAGAATTTTAACAATCCATTAAAAAAATAGTATTTTAAGGGAGTTCATAACCAGAATTCTTCATATTTTCAATAATTAGCTCATCAAACTGTTCATCACTTATTCCTCTTATTGATTTTATACTTCTCCAATTCCATATTAATGGTAAAACTTTGCTGTCTAACATTGTAAAATGAGCTAAAAACATATCTGCTAAGTCATATTTATCTAAAATATTACTCTCTAAAAGAAATGCATTGAATACTTCACTTGGCCTTTTACCACTTAATATTTCATTAAAAGATTCACTATTTTCCGAATATGACATATGTTACTCCTCCACTGCTTTCAATTTCTTCAACTTTTGTATAACCATGTCTTTGAGCAATTTGTCCTGTACAAGTATTTAATTTAGCATCTAATATTATTTGACTATGCATATTGCTATTAAGCTGATTACATCTTTATTTTTATATTTATTTTTTCTCCACCAAGTAAAGTGAAGGGCCTGCTAAAAAATAACAGCCCTTTTTATTAATATCTACTACTCATGTAATAATTTTAAAAAATCATCAAAATTATTTGCTACACTATTCACGACCATAGAACTTGTTCCATCGTCAAAATCTACAAAATCATCGTGATAAACCAATACTATCTTCGGTTCATTACTTTTAATATTATCTCTATAATCAAAGCAAATATAGTCTCCATTTCCACATCTACCCAATATAACAAGATTTTTTACTCCATAATTATTTAGATCAGATATATTACTTTGCTTTTTTAAAATATTACCATTTAGATGATTATCTTTAAAGCTAATAAAGACAATATCTCTGTCATCTTGCTTACCATAAAAATTGATAAAATCAAAACAATCTTCTTCTGGCCTAAGAGTATCATGCTGTAGCATTAAATCAATATAAGTTTTTGGGAAAAAATAACCTAATTCATCTTGGACTCTTTGAATCTCATTTAATGAATTTTGACCATTATCCTGATAAACACGCATTATTTTCTCCTTTTCTTTTACTTACTTATTTTCAGTGAGTTTGCCCTGTATGGGGGACTAAATTGTTGCTATGAATTTCTTCAGGAACCAATTGCATAGTGTTGGGTGAAGATTGAGGATTGTGATGCCAAGTATAATCATCTATTTTTTTCTGAACGCAATTAATACAGTTGAGCAGATCAAAATTTACTCTTAGCTATTGAATCATTTTTAATCATTTCCCACATTCGTGTCTCCCCTACAAATCAGGCAGATATCTCTCACATTATCACTTAAAATTAAGAAAGGTTAATCTTACGATCATTGTTCAAAAAGCCGTTGTTTTAAAAAAAGAAAAAAACTGCAGTTCTTTTTTCTAATGCAATTGAAATTAGTTTCTTAATCTTTCTCCATAATTTTTCATTATCAGAGTATTTTATTGAAAAATCATTCGTAATATCTAATGCTAAAACTAATGATTCATATATAATTTTTTCATCCTCATAATCATCTATCATAATCCCTAACTGGTTATTCAGTTTAGAAAAATAACCAATTTTTTTTTAATTCTCATACTCTTCTTGACAAAGATTTAATTCAACTAAATCTTCTCTTAAATTTTCATCTAAATCTAATCTTTTCATTGCTTCAGATGAAATTGGAACACATATATTTCTCATAAATAAATACCTGGTTAAGCCCATAAGCATTTGAGGCAGCTTCAAAATGAGGCTGTCTCGTGTCTAGGATACTGGGAACAGTCTCCTTGCGACAGGGCCAATACCAAGACCTGAACTAGTTAGCGCTGAAAATCTTATTGCTACACTATCTAGTTAGAATATATTTTTTGGAATCTATCACTTTGAACGTTTTACTACCAATCGATTATCTATAACTGACTTATTAACTATTTAAATACCTCTTTACTTATCAAATTTTTTTAATTCATCAAGAAAAATTTGCCAAGCCTCTGGAACACCTTCAACTATATCTATATACAAATCCCAATCCTCTTTTAATATATTATACAGAACAGGGTGCATTTGGCGCATATCATTATACAAGGCAGCTTTAAACTCAAATAACTCACATGAATCATTACTAGTTATATCTATTTCATTTTCAAAAAAAATCCTCAACCCAATATAATTTTCGATCATTGACAAGTAATGGTATTTTCCATTGACTAAATATATAGAGCCTACCATACCTTTCAATCCAGAGTTTTTCTCAACAAATCTCATTTTATTTACTCCAAGATGGTTTAGGTTTAGGGGTTGTTATCTTCATATCGTACGCTTTATTTGTATGCTGATTATATTGATAATGAATAGTAATACTCTGACCATCTGGTAATTTATGTATTACTTCCATTTTCTGAAAACCGTGACTTGCAGGAAACCTATAATCTGATTTTCCAGTAACTGGGTTAAAATTCATATCTTTCAACATTGTGCCACTCTCTGGATTTTTCAATACTTGATTCCAAACCACTTGTTCGTTTAAATCTCGTGGCGCTGTTGATTGAGTTATCTTTGCAGTTGAAATTTTCTCTGCTGCTTGAGTTAGTCTATTTACTTCATCTTTAAACAATGCCTCTCGAGACCATAAATCATCATCGCTACGAACATTATTTTCAATAACCTGTTTTTTCACAGCCTCCTTTTCAGCATCTTTAACTACTTGTTTAGCAACTTGATTTTCAACCGCCTTAATTGCCTTTTCTGTTAATTCTTTACTTAACTTTCCTGCCCCTAAGCCAATTACTTCGATTTCAGGAAAAACAGGTACCACACCTTTTGACCCTCTTTCCAAACCATCAACTAAATCTTCATTTTCCCTTCTTACAGTACCTTGTGCTGTTTTATTTGCTGTACCTGAACTTCCATAACTTTTCGGATCATCTTTTGCTTTCAACCCAGCTGTATTTGAATCATATCCAAATAATGACGTATTTTTCTTTTGTGCTTCTGTCGCTTGGAACGTTTTTACAGCTGCACCATTTTCCATAATTGGCTTATTACTACTATCAGTTAAAACTTTACCTGCCATCGAATCAACTATATTTGATGCAAATTTTATATTTTTGGACAGTTGCTGTAAGCTAAAATCATTAGTATCTTTACCAGCTTTATCCCATTGCTTTGCCATAACCAGGAGTTGCTCACGCCCCTCTGTATCGACCTTACCATAGGCAACACTATATAAAAGGGTAAACCAGTATTCATAGCCATCTCGACTCATTTGACCATTTCGAGTGGCTAATTTAGCAGCTTCTTTCTTAAGCATCGCAATTTCATCAACATGGAGTTGTCGGTTATTCATATCAATATTTGCAGAAATAGCTCCTGTTGAAGCATTTCCGCCAATAGTATTTCCAATTCCAAAAGCGGCGGCAGTTGTTACAAAACTACTTAACCCTTCTGCAACATTTTTGGACAATCCACTTGCTTCAAGACTTGATTGCACATGATCTTGAATCGTATTTAATGTTGGTGCCGCTTTTGCTGTCGCACCAGCTGCTAATGTGCTTGCGATATCTCCGTCCATTAATGCACCAAGTGCTGAATGCGCTGCTACTCGATATATTCCACCCTCATCCCACTTCCTTGCCTCGTTCTCTTGTCCTTGTTTTCTTAAACTATCTGCCTTACTTTCAGCAAAATCAGCAACAGCTTTCGGTGCATTCTCCCCAAATCTCTTTGTCACATCCATCTGCAAACTAATTTCACTTTGAACCTTTTCTTTGTCAAAGTTATTTTTAAGTGCACCACTGTTGTCACCTGCTGTATCAGTCGTAACATTAGTCAGTATTTCAGACTTAATCTGTTCAGCGGCTTTACTTGTTAAAGCTTGCTGTGCTTGTTCATCTCGAATCGTAATATTTTGAGTATTGACACCACTCTTGGTGACGCTACTATCTTTTTCACTGTCTAGGCCAAATCCAAGCGATTTATTCACACCTGAACTTGAGGGATTATAGCCTGAGATATTTGAGCTATTTTCTGTATTCGGTTGACTACCTTTAACATTTATCCCACCACCAATACTTATGCCTTTGGCATCATACTCACTGACATTACGGATATCTGAATGAGTCAACGTACCTGTATCTAGGCTATTTTTCTTTAAGTTTTCTGCAGCCTGTGTAGAGGTAATGATGGCACCTTTTAAATCTGTGTTTTTATTCACTTTGATTTGGTAACCATCATCTCCTGCATAAATACCTGACTGTTCGTTAATTGAAGCATAGTTTGCCTTAATATTAGAATTACTATAACTTCCTGAAACTGATGCCCCATAACCTACAGTGGCTTGACCTGAAATATTCTGCTGTTTGCTATTATACTTCGCTTTATCCTGTAAACTTTCTGCATTTAACTCATTGGCTTCAATCTGTACACCTTTGCCTTGTACCTGACCGCCAATAATATTCGTTGCATTACCACTACTGATTGTCGTTAAACTGTCTTTAGAGCCAACATGGCTGTTGGCATAACTAGTTTCAGTACCAGTACCATTACCTTTACCAATATTCCCTCCTGCTGTTACACCAAGTGCTAGTCCATTTGAACCATAGCTGACAGCAACACCAGCATTCCAGCCTGCACTCTTATTCCCAGACTCTTCCGTTATATTTTGCTCTGCTGCTTTGATATTGATGTCGTGATCTGCTGCCAAATGAGTGCCTTTCATTCCAACAACATCTGAGCCAATGATATTAATATTGGATTTGTCTCCTGCACCGGTGGCGACAATATTAGTTTTTCCACCCGCATAAACTTGGCTTTGACTAGCAGTATTACTCTCAGAACGACTAAAATTCGTATTTTTTTGCTCACCATAAGTGATACTTATACTTACATTTGAATTAGCAGCTAAACTACTAAGATCTTTTGCTGTATCTGCCAATTTACTCAGTGATTGTCCTGCTTGATAAGCATCAAATCCAGCATTGGCTGCCGCCATAGCATTGACACGGTCATTTTTGCTTTGACCAACTTGTTTCGCTGAATCCAATACAGATTGCACTGCGGTCACAACTGGAACATTCACAGCAAGCGTTAAACCTTTTTGTTCCATTTCATGTTTATAGTCACGAGTGCTTTGTTCTTTTGCAGCTTCAATATTGACTTGTTGTGCCAATATATTCACATCACCTTGTTTTGATGAAACTGTGCTTCCTGTTTGTTGATATGTTTTTCCTGCAATGATATTGGTATTGCCATTTAAGCTTCCGACTGTTGAACCAGTGTTGGTATGCTTAGTTTGCTCCTGTTCTGTGCGCTCTTTTTTTGAACCAATACTAAAACCAATACCACCACTCGACATCAATCCAGATTTCTTAACTTTTTTATCGTCATAATTTAAATAGCTATTTTCAGCACCTACAATACTGACATTTTCTTTGGCCTGAATTTGCGTTAATTCATCTGAAATTATTTCACTGCCTTGTATCTTGACATTTTTAGCATCTAAAATGACTTGCTTACCATCAACAGTACTGGCTATGCCCTCATCTGACTTATCTTTTCGGTAAGTTTGGGTTGTTTTACTGCTTAAAAAGCTCTTTTTCTTCACTTCATCTGCATGTTCAACTGTACTACGAGCACGCCCTTCTTGAATATTGAGTTGTTCATCAGCACTTAAAGTCGTCCGACCTAGCACACTACTGACCTGAGAACCTGTAATATCAATATTTTTCCCAGTCAATGTTAAGTCGCCTTTTGCAACGATTTGATTACCTACATCTTGTTGCGTTGTACTAAAGTCATAATTTTTATTATTTTTATAACTATTGTTAATCCGCTCTGTTTGTAATGTCGCTAAATTTACATCCCCTTGCGTTTGTAGAATAGTTGAACCATTGCTATTTAAAATTTCTGCGCCTTTCAATGTGGTATTACCTGCCACTTTGATATTTAAAGTCGTTTTTAAATTATCACTACCTTCCACTGAGCTAGTCTGGTTATTACCCACATAGATCCCTGCTTTGCGATCTATAGCGGTAAAACCATAATTACTCCGGCCTTTTTGTTTATTATTACTGGTCAATGTACTATTTACATTTAAATTTCCGCCAATATCAAAAGATGCTGCTTCTTTTGCAACAATCTGACTGCCAATATTGTTTAAATCATTTTGCGTTTTAATCCCAACACGATTGGCTTCCATTCGTCCAGCCAATTGGTTGACATTATTTGCATTGATGATCAGTGCTTCACGTCCAGCGATCGTCGCTTGATTAAGCACATCACCGTTCATATTCATTTGCACTTGATCAGCACTGATCAAAGTACCATCACCTTTTAAATCACCAGGTCTTGCCCGAACATAAACTTGTGGAACCAGTACTTTACTGCTTGTCCCATCTGCCAATGTGATGGTTTTTTCTTCTAACCACACAATATCACTGGTGAGCTGTGCAATCTGAGCAGCAGTTAAAGCAATTCCAGGACGTAAATTATAACTTTTAGCAAAGGTTAAGCCGTTGTTCATTAAAGCTTTATACTGCTCTTCATCACTACCATAACCAGATAAAAAACGATGCCCTGTCAACTGTGCAATTTGATCTTGGACTAAACGTTGCTCATAAAAACCATCACCTAGGCGTTTTTGTTGATTTGCTGGATCTAAACCAAGTGCACTCAGCATGTAATCGGATGATAGCCATTTTTTATATTGGCTAAATGCTGGATCAGTTTCTACCAAATACTGCGCTTGGCTATCTTTGGTTGTGCTATACAACGCATTACTTGGTAAGGTAATTGTCTTTTGTTCTACACTACGCACTTCATAGTCAGATGCTTTGTCTACCCCAGACATCTGCTTGTCTAAAGCATTTAGCTGTTGAGCTGAATCAACTTTTTGATTTTCAGTTGGTTGGACTTGCTGTTGTGAACCATTCGGATCAAGTTCACCAATCTGCTGATTTTGTGCATTTTCTGATTGTTGAACATTGACCTGTTGTCCAGCATCTACTGCAACTTGCTTTTGTTGAGCCTGTTGTTTTTCATATTCAAGTGCTTGTGCTTGTTTGGAACCTGTTAAATGCACTTGAATAGTGTCATTGGTCTTGTCTTTAATCTCTGTCGTTGGAACAGCAATAACTTTATTGCCCCCATAAAGGCCACTTAACTGATATGGCTCTGTCTCATCAGCAGGCGCATAGGCCATTGAACTCTTTCGACCAGAATCATAAAACCATTTTTTGGGATTTTTAAATTGAATGAGTTTATTTGCTAAATACGCTTTGTTATCAATATCAGTTCCTTCTACCTTTAATACTCCTGCTGCAAGTATTTGGCTCTGATCATTTACGATATGATCAGATTGAAGCAACATATTGCCCCCACTCAATATTTGCCCAGGTGTGCTGGTTAATACTTCGGGAACATAGGTTTCTTTATCATATTCAAAAATATTATAGGTACGTAAACGTCGCCCATCACTTAACACAAGCCAGTAAAAACCACTGTCTCTCTCCAGCTCAACAAGCAAATCTGCAACATCAATACCAGGATGTCGATTATCCTCATAACTGTGTACAAATTTGGATGACTCCAATACTTGGTGTACTGAAAAATTATCATTTAAATTTTGAATTTCTTTTGCAGTGAGTCGCATATTGCCTTGAGACTCAATGGTTGCACTACGATTATTAATCAGTTGGGCTTGACCTTGTGCTTGATAATTACCATCCAGCGAACCCCCAACATTTAATTGCCCCATACTCAATATCCAAGCATTGTCTTTTGAGTCACTATTGAGCAAACCTCCTGCTTGGTTATTTAAAATATCAATCCCTAAATCAATATCTCCACGTGAAGCAATAACTGCGCCTGAGGAGGAACGAGCAGAGCACTGCTCTGCTCCGACGCAAGATCCGTTCGATTTGTTATTTAAAGTCTGTGCTTGTATAGCAATATGATCACCATAAATTTTAGCACCATCATTCCAGACTAAATTTGCTTTTAAGTGGGTTAACTCACCATTAATTAAACCTTGATTATGTAGCACATTGTTGGCGATTAAATGCGTTTCAATACTGCTAATACTTGCCCCAGTTTGATTTAAAATATTCTGAGCATTGACGGTGAGGCCTTGGCCTGCACTTAGGGCAGATTGATTGATGAAATCATGTTCACTATTGATCTTGAGTAAACCGTTGGCACTCAGTTCATCACCTTGCTGATGTGTATAACTTTGCTTTAAATTCAATTCAGCATCACCAAGGCTAATGATTTTACCTTGATTGATTAAATTGTTCGCACTGATTGCTAACCGATTTTGTGCGATGAGTTCCCCTTGAGTATTATTAATATTTAAGGTTTTTTGAGAATCACCAATCAATAATGTCCCTAGACTCGTCACACTGCCTTGTTGATTATCAAAGTTCTGCTGAATCAAAAGTGATGCATCTTTGCTTGCTCTAATTCCACCAGATTGGTTATTTAACTCACGTGCATTTAATTGGATATTTTGAGCATCTAAACCACCCAAAATCGTATCATCTAAATTTTGTCGATTGTCAATCACTTGCGCTTGGATTGATAAATCCTCACCAGCAACAATATGACTGCCTTGACCACTATTTTTCAATTGGTCGGTATGAATTTGAATATTTTTTAATGCTTGAATTTGACCTTGGTTATTCAGCAGCCCGCCTGACTGTTGTTGAGCAATCATTAGATTGCCTTGACTATTGATTTGTCCTTTTTGATTGGATAATTGCTGTGCGCTGATTTCTACATCGTCTGCTGATGCAAGAATACCGTTATCATTTAATAATTGTTGGACATGGGTTAGATTGAGTTTTCCTTGGCTAAGTATTCCACCACGAGCACCAGAATTTTGATTCAACAAATCCTGCTGATTGGTATCGATGCTTAATTCAGAATTAGATTGGATCAAACCTGAATTATTGTTAAGTAAGCCAGTTTTTAGCAAAATTTGATCTGCTAAAATTTTGCCTGATTCATTATTCAATGTTTGTAATTGACTGTCTAAATTCAATTTTTCTAGTGATGAGATTTGCCCTAAGCGATTATCAATCCCTTGAGCAACAACATTTAATCCTTTACTTGCAAATAATTCGCCCTGATGATTATTCAATACACCTTGTACCGTTAGATCTGCGCGTCCCTGTTCTGATTGAATAATGCCTTGCTGATTATTTAAATCTCTACTGTTTATCTGTAGATCTTTTTGTGCAGCGATTGTACCTTGCTGATTTTGAATTGCTGACTGTGCCAACAGTTGTAGTTGATCTTGGCTATAGATTGTTCCAGATTGATTATCTAAAGTGTTTGTTTCAATCTTGGTTTTTAAAATACTCTGTATTTTACCCTTTTGATTATTGATTTGCTGTGCTTTTAAATTCGCTTCTTGTTGTGCAAATATTTCACCTGACAGATTACTCAGCTCATTGTCTACAGATAAATTTAACGAACCTTGTTCTGCTCTGATTTTACCCAAATCATTAAGCAAAGATTGTGAGGTTAAATCAATCTGTTTAGACGCAATAATCCCTGAAGTATTATTCACTTGACCAGTGGCTACAATCTTAGACTGGTCTTGTGCATAAATCACACCAAGATGATTGTCTAATGTAGCGGTATTTAGGTGTAATTTTTGACCCGCTACAGCTTTACCTTCAACATTATTCCAATGACCGCTATTTATTGTTAAGTCTTGCGCGGCTGAAATCTCGCCTTTGATATTGCTTAATTCATTGGCAATATCGAGCTGCATTGCAGATTGCTGTGCAATTAATTTACCAGCATTATTTGATAATGAAGCTGCATTTAAATTAAATCCTTGGTTAGCCGCGATAACACCATCTTGATTGTTAATATGCGCTAAAGCATTTAATTTTAATTGGCCTTCTGCATAGAGTGTACCAGCAGTATTATCCAATGATTGAACAGTTAAATCAGCATGTTGACCGGCCTGAATTTGTCCATTTTGAGAAGATAGATCCTGTGCAGTGATCGCAACATTTTTTGCTGCCACAATAATGCCTGAATCATTGTTTAAATTTTGCTGAGTAATAATATTTAAATGTTGTTTTTCAGAGCGTATTTGCCCTGAAGTATTATCTAATGATTGAGCATTAACTGAGATATTGTTATTGGCAGCAATTGTACCAGACTGATTTTCAATTCCCCCGTCTATATCTAAGTTTAAGCCTTGATTAGAAAAAATTGTTCCAGATGCATTGTTTAAACTTAGACTTTGAATACTGATATCTTGATTAGACAGCAGTTTTCCACGTTGATTATCCAGCGCCCCACTGATACTGAGATCAAGATTTGACTGTTCGGATTGAACTGTACCCTCTGTATTATTTAATGATTGCGCCTTTACATATACCGCTTGTTTGGCTGCTAAGATACCTTGCTGATTATTAATGCCATGTTTTGCAATGATATTAAGCGAATCGTCTGTATATACAGTACCTTGTGTATTGTTGATATCATCAGCTTTTATCCCCAGTTGTTTATCTACAAGAAGCTTACCTGCACTGTTATTCAGTTGAGTAACATTCAGCTGAGCGCTACCAGCAGCACTAATCACACCTGAGCTATTATTCAATGTTTGTGCAACATTCACTTTCAACTGCCCATTAGCATCACTTTGAAGCAATTGTCCTTGTTGATGGCTCAGTTCAACCGCATTCAAATCAATATTTTGTGCAGATGTAAGCGCTTGGTCTAAATTAGCAATGCCTAGATCGAGTTGTAGATGGCTGTTACTTTGGATTTTGCCTTGTTGTCCTTGTAGGTTTTGTGCTGTGATTTTTAACTGTTGATCACCTGCATGTAAAATCTCACCTGCAACCGAGTTCAGTGTATTGGTCTTGATTACAGTACCTGTAGCATTACTGATAATCTGCCCTGCATTGTTATCAATCTGATTTGCGACATCCAGAATAAAATCATTTTTACCTGTGTGTTGAATTAAACCTTGGTTGTTATTCAACTGTGCTGTATTAAGATTGATCTGTTTTGCACTATATTGCCCTTTTTCATTGACAATACTTTGTGTTGCGGTTAAATCCAGTTGCTCATCTGCAATAATTTTTGCATTGCTGGTATTCAGTTGGGTTGTTGCAATGTTGATATTTTTGGCTTGGCTTTCACTTTGACTTAAGTCTGCTGTTTGAGCTGCTTTAATTTGCAACTCAGCACCTGCCAAAATTTTCCCTGCCAGCTGAACCTGTTGCGCATCAATATTCAGTGTGGCATCTGTATTGCTTAGTTTCCCGTCTTGATCAAGACCTGCGACCCATACTGCATTTTTATCGCTGACAATGGTATTTGCTTGAACCTTGATTTTATTCTGTGCAGCCAATTGACCATGCTGTTGTAACTGATTCACTGTTAAATCAGCACTATTGCCAGCATAGATTTGCCCAGTACTTTGTAACTGCTGAGCATTCAATTTAAGATTTTGCGCAGCAATCAGATTACCTGCTGAATCCTGCATCGTACCATTATCAATTTGATCAATATTGATGTTTAGATCTGCTGTTTTGGATTGAATTGTACCCTGTTGATTGTTTAAACTCTGACCTGTCAGGTGTACATTCTGTGCCGAAATCTCCCCTTTACGATTGTCTAAAGTTTGAATAGACAGCTTGGCATCCGCATTGACTGAACCAATTACGCCTTGGGTATTGTTGGTGTTTGCAGAATTTAGAGTTAATGCATCCGCAGCAAGAATTTGACCTTGGCGATTATCAATCTCAGCTGAATTTAAGTTGAGTGTCTTGGCGCTTTGTATACGGCCTTGATCGTTATTTAATTGTTGTGCGGTTAAATCAAAGCTTTGATTGGCATTAATTACACCTTTTTGATTATCCACCTGTTGTGCAGTGATATTCACCACATTCGCAGTGAGTTTACCTTGTTGGTTGTCAAAGTATTGCCCATTAAATTGCAATTCAGGCAGTTGAATTTCACCACCATTGTTTTTAATACTGCCTTCAACTCTAAGATTGATTTCAGCATTGTTGACAATTGCACCTTCTACATTGGCAATATCTTGAGCAATCTGAATATTTCCTGCTTCAAAAGTTTTTGGTGTCAGGTCTGTGGGTGCAACTTCAACCGTACTTGAGTCTTGCGCTGAAGACTGTTGCTCTGGATCAGTCACACTTGGCGATGTGGTTCCACCTGGTGTTTGCCCTGTCCCACTAGGATCGACGGTTGCCTGACCAATTAAGCCCTGAGTATTGTCTAAGTTTTTTGCAGCAATGTTGAGTTGTTGCTGACCTGTTTGCTCGATTTTACCTTTGTTATTGGTTAAGTTTTGCGCAGTAAAATCAATTCGTCCTGCGTTGATCACGCCCTCATTATTATCAATCTTGCCTTGAGCATTGAGCTTAATTTCATCACGAGTCGCAATCAGCCCAGTGTTTTGAATATTATCGGCTTGAATCTGTATTTGTTGTTGTGTACTACTGATATTACCGCTGTTTTTTACATTGCTTGCCTGAATTAGAATTTGATCTTTATTGGCAATCATATTGCCTGTATTGGTCAAATCACCATTGGTATTCAAATGCATTTGACCTGTCGTGGCATTAAGTGAGCCTGCATTACGTACCCCTAAACCTTTTTCAGTACCGACCAAATAGATTTTTCCAGCATACATCCCACCTAATTTTCCAACATCAAGGGCAAAGCTCGGTGTAGGTGAAGATGTGGTACTTGTCGTTGCGCTAATCTTTGTTGAGTTTGGATCTTGAACATTGATGTCGTTTTGACCCAACACGGTTTTTAGTTCATTGGCATATAAACCCGCATTGACGTTTAAAGCACGTGCATAAATATCGGTATAAGGGGTTAAGCTTCCATTTAAGCCTTTCCCTTCAATCGTGACTTGCCCTTCACGTACTCGGAATGAATCAAGATAACCTTGATGCATTACTGCTTGACCTGTGGTTAAGGTAAAACGATCTGCGTTAATCACCCCACAACCATCACAGATCAAGCCAGATGGGTTGGCAATTACCACTTGCGCTTGTTTACCCGCAACCTCCAAATAACCCTTTAATTGACTCGGATTACTGCTGTTCACTTCATTCAGGATCACCTTGGCTTCACCTTTGGCGAGCCATGGATTGCCTTGTACCCAGCCACCCAATTGGGTTTGGGTATTATTTCGTGCGTTATTTAGAATCGCACCTTCCTGACCCACATCAAACTGGGTATAGGTATTACGTGATACACCACCTGCACTTGGGGTTTGAATATTGACTTGGGTCAAACCATTGCTGCTGTTTAGAATGGTGGCTTGTTGTGAGCTTGGTGCTGATCGATCTGCCACAATTTGACTTTCAGCGATGGTTGCCATCGGCAAGGTGTAAATTGCTGCACCCAATAGGCTCACCACAGCAAAATTGACAGGATTGAGTTTTTTATAGGTGATTGAAGATGCACCCGTGACATCCTCTATTTCGATTTCACCAATGCTATGTGATTGCCCCGCTGTTTTTGTACGGCTTTTTACAATCTCAGCAACCGCAATAAACATGCCACGTGCTTGACTAAAAATAACGCGATAACGATTCTTATTCATAATGTTTTACCTAAATGTTTTAATATTTTTTCAAGATTGAATGTTGCATATGGACATTGGATGTAATGGATTAATACATCCAGTTCAGGCTAAATCCTGTCGTCACATTGTCTGTTTTAAAGTGGTCTGGTTTTTTTAACGGCGTCCCAACAAAAACGTCATAATTGACCGATTTTAAGACTTGCCCACGTAATCCAAAGGCAGCACCCATTAAACTTGTTCCCAGCAATGGATTTGGTTCATGTGCGGTTTTACCCCCAACTTCACCATAGTCAATTCCTGTGTACCATTGCATCGGAAGCTTAAACATCGAGCCACTGATTTCATTACGGACTAAAAAGCCGTTATCTGCCAATAAAGTTTGTTCACCATCAAACCCTCTTACGGTATAGCGATTCCCAATCGAGAATCGATCTTGTGGGGTCAGTGGTTTTTTACTGTACTGTGTTCGCCATTCAGCAAGATACTGTAGCGATTGATTACCGACTTTAAATGGCACTTGCAGACTGGCATTGGCTTGTAAAATACCGACATGGGTATAGGCTTCGCCAAATTGCTCTTCAGGTGCATGCATTGCATTAAATGCACCTGTACCGCGTTTATAGGTTAAATTGCCTGTTAAAGTCGCATTGGCTAGATATTCTGTATGATCCAAACTGGCTTTCCAGCCACCGGTTTTTCGACGTTGTACTTCAATTTCTACATCATTGATGAAGTTTTGTGATTCCCGATACCATCCTCCCACACTGGCGGTGGTTTTTCGTTTGGCATCACGGTAAAGTACCCGAGATAAATCGGCCCCAATCAGTTTGCTTTTGCCGCTATAGCTATAACTTTCACTGGCACCTGCAACCGTTTGGTTATAATCAGACTGGCTATAACTGGTGCTGAGTAACCAATATTTGAGTGGAATGCTATAACTTAAATAATAGCCGTCCGTTCCGCGTTTACCTTGATCTCCCCCACCCAAATCATGGTTATAACTGCCATAAAACAAGTCATTTGCAGTAAACAGATGGTCTAAAGATAAGGTTGCTGTGCCTTGGTATTTCCCAGTTGAATCTGAGCCTGCATCATCAACACCTAAATGAATCCGGTAGGGTTTTGATTGTTGCCATGCCAACTCTAAATCACTATAGCCAGGTTGGTTACGCTGTTCTGAGGGTTTGATTTTAAAGTCAGCCTCAACAGTCGGCACGCGTTTAAAGTTTTCTAAACCTTGTTCAATATCCCGAATATTTAAAATATCCCCAGACTGAACAGGCAAGGCGTTAAATTTGTGAGCACGCTTAGACGTCCCTTGAACAAATTGAATTTGATCTACTTTCCCAGCAATCACTTGCAGTTTAATCTCACCTGAAGCAATGTTCTGTTGAGGTAACAGCATGCGGGTGGTGACATAACCATGACTAATAATACTGTTTTGAATTAGATCTAAGGCTTGGTTTAAGCCTTGTACCCCAATACATCGGCCAATGAGATTATGTTGGCCTTGCGTGACGGGACGCATCGCAAAAGTAAATTGACGTGCATCATCCCCAATCAATACAAATTTTTTAATTTTAAAACACACGTCTTCGCTGTTTGATTTTAGATATTTCAGTTGTGCTTGGGTTTGAAGTTGTTTTTCTAGTCCCGTTTGCACTACAGCTTCGGGCTGTAATTGCTTTTGTAATGCTTCATCACGTTGTTGCTGACGTTGAGTAGGATTTAACGTCAAAGTTGGATTTGATGGTGGTTCCGCAGCCTGAGTCGTTGTTGCTAAAATCGTTAAAAAAACAGCTAAAGAAACTTTATTTAATTCTAAATTTTTCATGTCAATAGTAATTGTGATGTATTTCACGTTTTATTATTTCGAAATTATGACATTTTGTAAATAGGACAAGCTGTATAGATTAGCTTAATTTATGCTTTTTTCACTTTGACTTCATTTGAGTAATTAAAAACCTAGACCTATTAAGCTTCTCCTCTCGCTCTTCTTTAAATAAAGATTAAGCATTATTTTAAATATTTATTATTTATCAAAAATTTAAACAATTTCATTTTTTTTAATTTTAGTTTTTTCCACTCTTTTAACGCTGAGGTAAGCCGCATTGTGATTGTAATAATTTTAAGTATTTAAGTTCTATACATAGCTGAGTTAAATACATATTAAAACCATGAACCAAAGTAATTTTTAAAAATTTTTAAAGAATACCCTGAGATGTATAATTTTTAAGCGACCAGAAGCCTTCGTCTAATGAGCTTGAGTATTTTTTTAGCAATCATCTATTTTTCATTATTCTAAGGCCCACACTAATTGTAAATTCAGCCAATATGATTAAAATGTTTGAACTAAAATCATCTTACCCCTACTTTATCTGGGTCCAAGATGCATACTTAACTAGAAAAATGAGTAGAATAAATGACAGCCTGGCAACGACTGGCAATAGAACCCACTTCAGATCAACGGGAAATAAAGCGGGCTTATGCAAGACAACTGAAAACCATTGATCAGGATACGCAAGCTGAGGCTTTCATTTTACTAAGAGAAGCCCTTCAGGAAGCACAGGCTGAAGCAGAAATGATGGCCTATGAATCTGAATACGAAGAAGATGTAACACCGTCAATTATTTATGATGTCAATGTAACGACGGATACCGACATATCTTCAACTACATCTACTCAAATTGAAATATTATTTGTAGATCTTGAACAACAGATTACCTCACAAAATATTAAATTTAATATAACGGATGCAATTATACAATTTGGGATCGCCTTACAGGCTGTAAGTGATCAAAGTGTAAAGACAGAATATCTGGAACGATTAAAATATTTATTACAGCAGTTTCAGTTGGAAGACTTCTTTGAGCTTGCCAGTTGTACCGCTATTACAGATCCATCTGCTTTAGAAGATACTGTAATTCATCATGATCAGGAATACTCATATCACCAGACCTCAGCAGATACGGATATCCCTGATCATGAAAGTGCTTCACCTTTAGCTCAGCTTCATCAGGTTAGCGATGCACTCTGGGATCAGAATATTAGTGATACTGTATTTGATAAATTTACCCAATTACTCACTGAGCAATCTGAGCTGACACTGGCCCAGCAGATTCAAATCAAGGATCAGCTCCTCGGACCTCTTGCTGAAATTGAAGCTGATGTGCTAAATCCCGAATATTCACGCTTCCTTGATCTGTGGAATACTATCTATTCAGATGATATTCATCATTACGATTATGCTTACTATAGCAATGTTTTGCAGTCTAAATTGGACACTTATCAGAGCAACAAATTATTGCTGCAAAGTTTACCATCTGAGCGAAATCAGCTATTACAGCTACTGTCAGGTCCACAGAAATTCCAGCCTTTCCGCATGCTTAAATTGCAAAGACAGCTTCGCAAAGATCATCCTCAGCTCAAAATAATGGATCTCCTTAACCAGTTTCATTTATCAAATACTGAGCAGAATATTAATTTCAGTTTTCTAAAAAGTTTAGCTGTAAACAAAAAATTTATTGTTATTGATCTAATATTTGCGATGAGTACCTTTGTATTTTTGCAGACATTTTGGGGAAAGCAGCTCACAGGAGCAGCCATTTTACTGAGCACAGCAGTCTTCAGTTTACTTTTTATTTTTCTGATTCAGCCAGCTTTTCATGCAATCATGACGACACATTCAGATCAAGAAACACGACTAATCCGATTCAGTCAAATCTGGTTTCTAACTGGATTGGTTTTGTGCAGCTTTATCCATTGGTTCAATCCTACCCTACATCAGGTTCTGAGCTATGGTTGGATACTTCTTTCTGTCTTTTTATTTGGTTGCCTGCAACTGGTCGCAAAGCCTGATATGAATCAACTGCTGCAAAGTAGCTATATTCATTTCGACAGATGGATGATGCTGGCTGGTCTGGTCACACTGTGTGGTGGCTTCGCATTTATATATTATACCATTGGACATCCGAACTATCCTTGGTTACTGGTATATAGCTTAATTCCTGTTGGTTTTTTACTCTTACCAGACTCTTTTCGACCACTGTTTGCTATCTTTGGTTACCGCAAGCAACCGCATAATTTAACGGATAAGGCTATTTTCTACAGAAGCATTGGTATTGTGTGTCTACGTCTAATCTGGATGTTTAGTTTTACCTATTTCCTCGTATCTGCTCAATCCCAACCCTATATGTATTTAGGTTGTATCGGATTCGCTGCTTTACTCCTAACAACCCTCAACACCAGAAAATTCTCTTCGTGCTTAAAATACTTATCCTATCTCGGAATAATGTACCTAACCCTTATGACCTATATTATCCCTTTGGTCATAGGTTCTTATCTGTTTCTTAGTATAAAAACTAAACGGGAACAGAATATTTCATAAGGAAATACAGGACATCAGTATAATTGGCTGATGTCCTACAAGATTGATCATCAATACTCATCAAAGAGCTTCAGGTCTTCAATTTCATTGAGAAATTTCTCGAAATACTGACGTACTTCCCTGATCTGCCTATCATCCTGTTGGTTCAGTATTTGGTGAAAATGCTGAGTGCGCTCCCCGATCTGTAAACGCAGATCGCCAGTATGTTCGCTATACAAGCGTTCGGCACGAAGTAATAGGCTTTTATTCACTAAATTTTCACGCGGATGAATCTTTAAATCCTGCAACTGTTTACGGGCCTTTTCGACTTGTTCTTTAGACATAGTACTCTGATGATTAACAACCACTTTCTGTAAATTCTCACCTGTGGCTGGGATATGAACATCTACATCAAGAACACCATTGGGATTATAGGAAAAACGCACCTCAATGGATAAGCACTCATCATTGGCTGGTAAAGCAACTGTTAATTCCCCTAAGAAAATATTTTCACTGCATAGCCGATGCTCACCTTGATATATCTTTACGAATATCTCGCGCTGTCCTTTATTCATTGCAGTATAAGTATTGACTCGACTCGCAGGAATCACAATATTACGTTCCAAAATTGGGGAAAACTGATCATCTGATCCCACTGCTATACCCAAACTAAATGGGCAGACATCTGTCAACACAACTTCTTTGAGGGTTTGATCCTTGGCCTTTAGCCCTGCTTGTATCGCAGCGCCACGCACAATTGCTTCATCTGGCTGTATGCTGGTGGATGGAAATCGACCAAAAAGTTTGGTGACAAGTTTACGAACAGCAGGTATTCGAGTTGCTCCACCAACCATGATAATCTGATCAACCTGTTGTGGTAAAATCCGCGCATCCCTTAAAGCCCGTTCAAGTGGTCGACGTAACCGCATTAATAATGATTCAGCCCAATTGGTCAGATCATGCTGGCTAATATCCAGACTCGCTTCCTTACCACCCCATTTAAAAGTGAGTTGGGTTTGGCTCTCTTTACTCAGGACATGTAGGGTATGCTGCGCTCTTGCCTTTAAAGCGGTCTCAATATCATGAGGTATGGTGCTTTCTGTAAAATTAAAAACATGCGCATGTTGCTTCCAAAACTGCTTTATCAACAGCTGGACAAAATCATCACCACCAAGATAATTGTCTCCTGCACTGGCACGTACTTCGATGACACCATCAAATAATTCAACAATGGATACATCAAATGTGCCACCACCTAAGTCGAAAATCAGGAAACAACTGTCATCAGTCTGTCCAAGTCCATAAGCAAGTGCTGCTGCTGTTGGTTCATTGATTAATCGACTGACTTTTAAACCAGCCAATTCTGCTGCGGCAATAGTTGCCTGTCGCTGGATATCATTAAAATATGCAGGTACTGAGATCACTGCTTCATCAATCTCACATTGCAAAACCTGCTCAGCATCTTGTTTTAGAGATCCTAAAATAAGCGCAGAAAGTTCAGTCGCAGAAAAATCCTGCTGCCCCAGCTTCAGCCGTTTTGCTGTTCCCATCAATCGCTTGAAACTGGTAAGAACCTCCCTTCCACTACTTCTCAGTTCCAGTGCAGCCTGACCGATAAGCATTTGCCCCTGTTCATCCAGTGCAATTGCTGAGGGCGTTAATTTAGTGCCATAAACGTTTTCAATAATTCGTGCTTGACCATTCTCAAACACACTGACTAAGGAATTACTCGTTCCAAGATCTATTGCTATTAAGGGTTTTAATGCTGTCATTGTTATCTGGTATTTTAATGAAAATAGAAATTAAGTTTATAGCTATTCTAGTAGATCAGAATTACTTTTAGCAACTGAATACACAGGATAAATTGATTCCGTATAACGCCTTGTAAAACAGCCAATTACAGTGTACTCAAAGCGCTAAAATGACATAACACCATATTTTAGATGTTTAGAAGAGTCATAAGAGTTCTTGTTTGATTCGTTCACATCCCCCACTTAAATCACCAAAATTTCAAAGGATGAATTAAATTAAACCCAATCGATAATCATCATAAATGCCAAATGGTATCTGTTAACAGTTTGACTTCCTCGATATCATGAGTCACATATAACATAGGAATTTTAATCTCATTCTTTATTTGTTGAAAGAATGGAATAATTTCAGCTTTATGCTCTGCATCCAATGCAGATAAAGGTTCATCTAATAGCAGAATATTCGGCGAATATAAAATCGCACGCCCCAATGCCACCCGCTGTTTTTCGCCTCCAGAGAGGTGTATTGGCATCCGATCAAGCAGATGGCTCAGCTTTAATAATTCAATGATATAGTCCAACTCAAACTGACGTCGATCAATATCAATTCGGTTATATCCAAACTTTAAATTCCCCATAACATTTTTATGTGGGAATAATTGGGCATCTTGAAAGACTAAACCCACACGGCGTTTTTGAGTGGGGATATTGATTTTTGTTTGATGATCAAACCAAGTATCTCGGTTCACTTTGATCCAGCCTTGTTGTGGCGTACGTAAGCCAGCTATCGCATTTAAAATGCTGGTTTTACCTGAACCAGAATGTCCAAATAATCCCACAACACTTTCATCAGACTTAAATTGCTGATTTAAATTAAATTTATTAAATTTCAGGGTTATTTTAAAATCGAAATGCATTACGTTAACTCTGTTTTTTCTTTTGATAGCGGTGAAACCACTGTGCAAACCATAATGCCAAAAATGCCACAGTCAATGAAATCATAATCAGACGTTGCAATGCATGATTCATATCAGGCTGTTGCATCAAACTATACATCGCAAGCGGTAGAGTTCTGGTTTCACCCTCAACATTGCCCACAAATGTAATGGTTGCGCCAAACTCTCCTAAACTACGACAGAAACATAAAATTGCACCAATTAAAATACCGCTACTCGCTAAAGGCAAGGTCACATGCATAAAAGTTGAAAATGCAGATGCACCTAAAGTTTTTGCAGCCATTTCTAGCTTTTGATCAACAAGCTCAATCGCCAGACGAATCGATTGGACCAATAATGGAAATCCCATCACTGCCGAAGCCAAGACTGCACCTTTCCAATTAAATGCAAAATCTAGGCCGAACTCCGTTAAATATTTCCCTAAGAAGCCGCGATTACCAAAAACTTGTAAAAGTAAAAAACCTGGCACAACTGGCGGTAACACCAAAGGTAAAAAAATCAATGTTTCAAATAATGATTTTCCGAAAAAATCTTTACGTGCCAAAATCCAGCCAACGATAATGGCTGGAATCAAGCTAAAAATCAGACAAAAACCAGCAACTTTACAAGAGAGTTTTAAGACTTCAATTTCTGCTGGTGACAGTACATCAAACATAACCGATTTCTAATTGAGAACGCTAAAGCCATATTTTTTAAATATAGTTTTAGCTTCATTACTTTGTAAATATTGATAAAACTTAACAGTTTCAGGGGTCGGTTTTACCATCCCCATTGGGTAAACAATTGGTGTATGCGTGTTTAACGGAAACTCAGCAATAACCTTAACGTCTGGACTAATTGCAGCATCAGTTAAATAAACAATCCCCACATTACATTCACCACGTGCCACAAAATTCAGTGCAACGCGAACATCTTCTGCTTGAACTAAACGCGGCTGAATTTTTTCCCACCACTGCAATGATGTTAAAGCTTGCTTCGCATACTTTCCAACAGGAACACTTTTGGTATCGCCTGTACAAAGCTTGCCTTTAAATGCGGTGGTCGGGTCAAAGGACGGAGTCATTTTGAATTGTATGTTTTGATTTTTCGGGCTAATCAATACCAAACGATTGCCAAGTAGATTCTTTCTATTTTTAGGGTCAATCAATTTTTTATCTTGTAAATAATTCATCCACTGCTCATCGGCAGAGATAAACAAATTGGCTGGTGCCCCTGCTTCAATCTGTTTTGCCAGTGTCGATGAACCTGCATAAGATGTTTTAATTTTTATATTATTTTTCTTTTCATATTTTTGATCTAGTTCTGCTAGAACATTGGTTAAACTGGCTGCAGCGTAGACTGTGATTGTATCTTCTGCATAAGCATGGCCCATGGCAAGCAAACTTAAACTAAATAAAATTTTTTTCATCGACATCTTCCTTTGAATAACAAAAAATTGTTCGCTAAGCATTACTGACTATAAAGGACAAAACCGTCACCCCGACAAAAGCTTGCCAATGTGAGACCTGAAGCTTGTGCCATCTCTATTGCCATACTGGTAGGCGCAGAAATTGTTGCAAGTAATGCGATATTTAATACAACACATTTTCTAATCAGTTCATAACTTGCTCGACTGGTCATCACCACAAATCCTTTTGACAAATCAAAGTTCTCTGCTGAGATATGACCCAGTAATTTATCTAGCGCATTATGTCGTCCAACATCTTCAAAAATAGCATGAATGTTCCCCTCCACAACCCAAGCAGCAGCATGCGCTCCGCCAGTCACAGCAGTAATCTTTTGCTGGTTTTTTAATTGTTTGATTGCGTTAGGAATTTCTCTTAACCATTCTGATTGAATTGTAGAACTAATTTTTGGTAATGAAAATTGAAGTTGTTGAAGACTTTCTATACCACATAAACCACATCCTGTTCTACCAATCAGCATTCTGCGATGTTCTTTTAGTGCCATAAAAGCTTTTGATGAAATTTTCATCTCAACCTGTATACCAAAATTGTTGTGAATAATATCAAGCGAGTAAAGTTCTTTTAAACTTGCAATTATTCCTTCAGAAAGGCTAAATCCTTTTGCAAACTCTGCGATATCAGTTGGTGTAGCCATCATCACCGCATGAGATATACCGTTATAAACCAATGCAATCGGATATTCTTGAACAACCTGATCAAACTGAACATCTGTTTTATCTTGATCAAATCGTGTAATTTGAACTGACGCATAACCTGAAAATTGTGGTTCCAACTTGAGCTTTCCTTACCATTCAGGATAGCAACCATAGGTTACTATCCAATTTCATGTTTCCTGCACTAAACCAGTAAATAATTAAATCTCAACCTTTTTTTCTGCATTCTCAGGATCGACTTCAGTAAATAAATTGAAGTGCTCAGGTGCATCGCCAGCATGTAAAATAACAGGAACACTTTTTGAAGCTGGAATCTTGGCATATTGATCATGACTTGAAAGCGCAACCAGTGGGTTGGTTTCAGGATAATAGGCGGCCAGACTTCCTGGTGGAATGTTATAGGGAACGATTCGGAAACTTTTCACGACTCTTTTTACCCCATCAGAGAATACACTTTCAATATCAACCCATTGATCAGCAACAAAACCAGCTTCTTCAATATCTTGTTGATTTATAAATAATACACGGCGCTGGCCAAACACACCTCTATAGCGGTCATCTAGGCCATATAAGGTCGTATTATACTGATCATGCGAACGAATCGTCATTAAAGTGTAGACTTTACTCTTTGTATACTGGGCAGAAAATTGATTTTCTTGATCGTTATAGACTTGGCTTAATGGCGTAATCAGGAATTGTGCTTTACCCACGGGGGTATTCCAAACTTTAACATTGGCAGGATGAATCAGATGGAAACCACCCGGTTGATAGGCTCGTCCATTGAAATCTTTAAATTCCTCAAAAACCTCTTCAATAGAATCACGAATACGATCATAGTCCTCAACATACCAACGCCATTTAATTTTAGAGTCAGGTAACGTCGCTTCAGCCATTCGTGCAACAATATCAGGTTCAGAAAGCAAGTTCTTTGATGCAGGTTCATTGCGCCCAGCGGATAAATGAACATTACTCATTGAATCTTCAACTGAGATCGCCTGATTCCCTTTCAGTTGCTTATCCAGTTCGGTACGACCTAGACATGGAAGAACCAAGGCGTCTTTACCACACACGAGATGGCTACGATTGAGTTTTGTTGCGATATTTACCACCAGTGAGCAACGTTTTAGCGCTTCTTGAGTATATGGGGTGTCAGGAGTCGCAACTGCAAAATTCCCGCCTAAAGCAATAAAGACTTTAACATCGCCCTCATACATCGCTTTAATCGTTTCTACCACACCATAGCCATGTTTGCGTGGCGATTTAATGTTAAAAACACGATCAATGTCATCCAGCATTTTTGTACTTGGTAATTCATTGATTCCCATGGTCCGATCACCCTGCACATTACTGTGCCCACGAACTGGACATAGGCCTGCTCCCGGACGACCAATCTGTCCTTTCGCCAAAAGTAAATTAGCCAACATATGAACATTCGCAGTACCGTGTCTATGTTGTGTTATGCCCATCCCCCAACAAAAAATCGAACGCTCAGACTCGCAAAACATTTTAGCAATTGATTCTAAGTTTTCTGGAGAGAGGCCTGAATACTGATAAATATCACGCCATTCTGTTCGGTCAACTTCTTTTAACATTTCATCAAAGCCAACAGTATTCTCAGCAATATACTGCCGATCAAATACCCCCGTTTTACCTGCGAGTATTGCCTGCTTATCCCATTCGTGAAGATGCTTCATCATCCCCAACAAAAGCGCATAATCTCCGCCAATTTTCGGCTGGAAATAAAAACGACTAATGGGCGTACTGCCATTCGTCATCATCTCAATTGCTGCTTGAGGATCCTGAAAACGCTCTAACCCACGTTCTTTGATTGGATTAATCGCAATAATATTTCCACCTCTACGCGATACTTCACGTAAAGTTCCTAACATTCGAGGGTGGTTGGTACCAGGATTATGCCCAAAACTAAATACCGTATCCGCTTGATCAAAATCATCTAAAGTAACGGTCCCCTTGCCGAGCCCAATTGAATCCTTCAAACCAATACTGGTGGTTTCATGACACATATTTGAACAATCAGGGAAGTTATTTGTTCCATAACTTCTGACAAATAACTGGTACAAGAAAGCCGCTTCATTGCTTGCCCGGCCAGATGTATAAAATGCAGCCTGATCTGGATGATCCAAAGCTTGAAGATGTTGAGCGATAAGCTTAAATGCATCATCCCAAGAAATTGGGACATACTTATCTGTAGCCGCGTCATAACGTATTGGATCTGTGAGTCGCCCCAAATCTTCGAGGTAAAAATCATTTTGCTCAGCTAACCAACTCACCGTGTGATGCGCAAAAAATTCGGGAGTAACTCGTTTACTGGTTGCTTCGAATGCAACAGCTTTTGCACCATTTTCACAAAAGTTAAATGCGTGCGTATCTTTTTTTTCAGGCCATGCACAACCAGGACAGTCAAAACCTGTCGGTTGGTTAATATTCATTAATGTAATTGAGCCTTTGGCAAAGACTTCTTGCCTTTTTAAATTTCTAGCAACACTCAACAAAGCGCCCCAACCTCCAGCTGGGTGCGTATAGGGTTCGATACGCGCGAAATTAGTATTCTCCTGAATATGGCGTTCTTGGCCTTCTGTTTCAGCTTTATTTTTTTCTAAATCGTTCATTTGAGTGCCCTCTTTAATGGCTTATCTGATTAAAAAATCAGCTCAAGAAAAAATTCATTTACTTTACATGGTAACTTTTCATAATAATCATTCATCATTCTTATAACTTAAGCAGCTTAATTTACAACGACTTAATGAGAATGTGAATTCAAATGAAGATGTTTATGCGAAACATCGTCATCTTTTCGGATACAACAGCCAGCGACATATTCACTGGAACCATCTGAGTAAAACTCTTCCTTCCAGACTGGAACTTCATGTTTTACACGTTCTACAGCCTCTTCACACGCCATAAAAGCTTCTCTTCGATGCGGCGCATAAGCCACTGCGATGATTGCTTTGCCTCCGATTTCTAGAGCGCCAATTCTATGAATGACCTGAATATATGATACTGCATATTTGTTTTGTATTTCTTGCTCAATTACACGAATCATTTTTTCAGCAATGGGCGTATAAGCAGTATATTTTAATGCCTTAACACTGCGACCTTCATGGTGATTTCGAACCGTTCCAATAAAAATTCCAATACCACCACATTCAGGAAAATCATCGATGGTTTTAAAATCATCTAAACTCAGATCCGTTTCCTTAATCCGAGATCCATTTGTCATGTTAGCCTCCTGCTACAGGGGATAATAAAACCAATGTACAATGGCTTGTTAATCGATGTCGACGGGGAATAATTTCTTCACCAATCGCACATGCGCACTTCTCTAAAAGACTAGCGCAATCAGGATATTGATCAGAAATTTGCTGCAAAATTTCTAAGACCATACTACTTTCAACACAAGAAAAAATTAAATCTTTAGGTAACAGCCTTTCAATTGCACCATAAGTTTCAATCTTAATTTGAATCTCTGCCATTTAACACCTTTGCTTAAGCATAAGTCCAACAGTGAATATTCAGGGCGAACTAACTTGAATTTGAACGACTGAATATGTGTAATTCTTCACGGTATAGTCTTAGCTCCTGTTCTGAATTAATGCTATGGAAACTTATAGGGTTTTCATATTTAACGACTTGTGGCTTTAAATCATCAAAGCACTTTCGAATACTTAATTGCTCGTTAGCCAAATGCTTTTCAAGCGTAGCTAAGCTGTCTCTTTTCAACAAGCAAAAGGGGTAAAGGTTTTGTTCGTTTATAGAGATAAATACAGCTTGAGAATTTTCCGCCTCCAATAAAGTTTGATGCATTTTTGATAAGACATCTGTAGGGATAAAAGTAATATCGCAGGGAATAAACAGAATATAATCTGTAGTTACATGTGTCCATGCACTTTTCATTCCCATTAATGGCCCTAAAAATCCCGCCTGATCATCTGAAAAACAGGCTATTTCAGCGATGATCTCCTGATAAACAATACAGTCCTGATGACTATTTACCCAAATTTTCGCGACCTCATCACAAAATTGATGATAGATTTTAAGCAGTTGCATTTCATGATCAAACTGCTGCAAAAGTTTGTTTTTACCTTGCATCCGTCTAGCTTGACCACCAGCTAAAATGACTAAGTCAGTATTTGGATATTGAGACATTTTTATTGTTACCCAAGCGTATCAGACTCAAAATACTAAAGACGAATGAACTCAATGAATTTGGGGCAATTTTCAGCATTGTTAAACACTGGAATTCGACCAATGACATTCGCTTCACTTAAATTACTTAGCATATGCGATTGCTGTTTTTTGAGTTTTGAAACACTAAGTTGCCCTTGCTCATCAACATTCAATTTCATACGCAACAGTTGTTCCCGACTATCACCTTTTACAGCCTCACTTAAGCTCGCCTTCTCCCATTCTAGTTTAGGTTCTTTTAAACCTTGCATTGCTTTAAGCAAAGTGAACACATGGATTTCTAAACAAACAAATACTGCTGCTGGATTACCCGGCAACCCTAATAAATAGGAAGTCTGGTTTGGTTTTTTATATTCAGCAAAATAAATCGGTTTGCCTGGTTTCTGAGCAACTTGCCAAAAAATTTCATTTGCCCCTAATGCAAGAGAAACAGGACGAATCAAATCATAATCTCCAACTGAAACCCCGCCAGTCGTGATAACTAAATCGTAATGATCTAAGGCATTTGCTAAAGCCTTTTTCAAGACAATTTCGTCATCTATCACATGTTCTAAATGGATCGAGTAAAAACCTCTTTCCTTCAACCATGTTAAAACCATTGGCGAATTCGCATCAAAAACCTGAGCGCTATTATCAAGACTTTTGCTGACTTCATCGCCTGTAATCAATACAGCAATACGAGGATGGTTAAAAACACTGACCTCTTTTACCCCTGCCATACTTAGTGATGCAACTAAGCCACTTTTTAGATATTGGCCCTGCTTTGCCAATATTGTCCCAATAGATAATTCTTCGCCTTGATAACGAATATCCGTCCCTTTGTTAAGCGCTTGATTTAAGCTGATTCGGCTATCTAGTTTAGATACTATTTCTTGTCTGGCAACTGTATCAGCCGAATCTGGCAATTTACCGCCTGTAAAAATTCGAACACACTGTCCAGACTCGATCTGGATATATTCTTCAATACCTGCGCGTATTTCTCCAACCAATTCAAACACGGTAATACCAGCAAGAATATCTTCACTTTTTAAGGCATAGCCATCTACTGCACTCTGAGTAAATAGAGGTAATGCAATCTCAGACAGAACATCTTGTGCCAGATAATGTTGATGTGCTTCTACCAGTGGCAGAGTCTGAACCGCTCGCGATTCAACCGTAGAATAAGCTGCCAATGCTTGATCTAGACCTATTAATCCTTGACCAGAACAACTCATTCATAACCTCCTGGGTGTGGTAAGTCTCGACATACATCAAAGATATGCACTAAGGCAGGTAAAATCGCTGCCATAGATTCAGATGCGCCACCACGACTGCCTGGTAAAGTAATGACTAATGATCGGTCAATAAAACCAGCTACACCACGAGACATTGCAGCATAAGGTGTCCGTCTTTGCCCAAAAGCACGTGCCGCTTCCATCAGGCCATTCAGTTCTCGTTCCAATAATGGTTCTATCGTATCGACAGTAATATCGCGCTTACCTATGCCTGTCCCACCCACCGTAATAATGCATCCATAAGATTGCACCAACTCTGAAATCAATTGTTTTAGTTGCAAAGGCTCATCAGCGATGATTTGATAGTGAATTGGATCAAATCCAGCCTCAGTTAAGGTTTCAACCACAGAACGTCCCGCTGTATCAGGTTTTTTGCCAGAAGCGACACTATCTGATAACACAATGACCGCAGCTGATACTGCTTGTCGAAGATGGCGTTTAAAGTGCGACTTCCCGCCCTTTTTCAATTCAAGCTTGCAATGACCAATCATCAGCTCATCTGGTTCACAATGCGGTTTCAACATGTCATAAATCGTGAGCGCAGCCAGACTTGCGGCAGTTAAAGCCTCCATTTCCACACCAGTTGGTGCAATCGTTTCTACGGTTGCCGTAATCTTGACGCGATCTGCTAGTATTTCAAAATCGACATCAGCTCGATAAATAGGTAAAGGATGACAAAGCGGAATAAGCTCATCGGTACGTTTGGCTGCAAGAATCCCTGCGATTCGTGCTGTTTTTAGTGCATCGCCTTTTTCCGTATTGCCCTCTGCTAATAATTGTAAACAATGCGGTGGCGCGAATAACTCCGAACTTGCTGTAGCAATACGATAACTCTCAGGCTTCATACCTACATTTTTCATAAAAAATCCTGTCAATTTAAATAATATACAGCTTCACAATAAGCAATTCATTTCAAATAAAATAAGCAGATACAATTCTATATCTATGTATAAAATCAACCTCCAATAGAATGCATACTAATCTTACGAATGGGTGCAGCTTGGTAAGCAATATAGCCTGCTTTTTTTTGCCAAACCGTATCCAAAATTGTTGCTATCAATTGTTTTCCCTGAGCTTTAGCCAATAAATGTCGAACAGAAATACCTGTATTGGCAAACAAACATGTAAATAACTCACCCGTTGCGGTTAAACGCAAACGATCACAACTTTGACAAAAAGGCTTGCTGATGGTGGAAATAATACCCAGTTTAAAACGTTGATTGAGTGTATATATTGTGGCTGGGTCATTATTTCGTTCTAATTTATCGATGCGAAAATGTGGCGAAAGTATATTGATAATGTCATCCTCAACTACGACTTTCTCACGCTTCCAATGCTCAGGTTGATCCAATGGCATGTATTCAATAAATCGTAGTTCAAAGTCATTTTGATAAGCCCACTCAGTTAATGACAATATTTCCTGATGATTCTCTCCATAGACCAAAACACAGTTGAGTTTAATTGGAATATTTGCAGCTTTTGCCGCCTCAATTCCTTTTAATACGGGTGTTAAGGGTTTTTGAGTCATTTTAAAAAAAGTGGCTGGATCAATACTGTCTAAACTTATATTTAGATCATCAAGCCCAGCTTGTTTTAGCTCAACTGCATATTTTTCTAAATAATAAGCATTCGTCGTCATTGAGACACGCTGTAAACCTAATGGTCTTAACTGATTAAGCGTATAAATAAAATTCACGAGCCCTTTTCGCATCAACGGCTCGCCACCCGTTAAGCGAATTTGAGTGATGCCAAGCTTAATCATCACTTCGCAAAATCTATAAAGTTCTTCAAAACTTAAAATATCCTGTTTAGCTAACCAGCTCGGATGATCAGGCATACAATAACTGCATTTAAAGTTACATCGATCAGTCAACGAAATTCTTAGTTTTCTTTTGTGTCTTTGAAACTGATCAACTAATTTCGATTCAGGTAAATGTGCTGATAAAATAGATTCAAACTGGCTTTTTGTTTCAGAGCTTATGCTTACAGAGCTTTGTTTTGATACCTTCATCATTTTATTTCTCAGCACTTAAAAACAGTTTTGCTTCATTAAAGTTGCGTGGCAAAAATAGATAAACCAGTAATAACACCTAATCTAGGTACCCTAAACCTTGCTCATTCAAAGCCTGATCAGCCTTTCTTATTAAACTTTGTTGTAAAACCAGTCCGTATGACCTTATTCAGCAATATCATTCACAAATCAACAAGCCCATACCTAAAACCTATCATACAAGCCATTCATCTTCTACTGTCAGGCCTTGATAAATTGATGAAATCTTTTAATCTGCTTTGATCCAAAACGTGGTCGTATTTACCAACGCAAAGGCAAACATAATAGAAACACACCATCCAGGATATCTTGGAGCAAAAGATATCTTTTACGTTGGCAATCTCAAAGGTGTTGGTCGAATCTATCTGCAAACTTTCATCGACACCTACAGCAAAGTCATTCATTGCCAGCTCTATACAACGAAAATACCGATTACAGCAGCAGATCTTTTAAATGGTCCTGTATTACCATTTTATCAGTCACAGGATCTACCAATGCTGCGTATCCTGACAGATAGGGTATTGGAAATTGCGGTAAGGTTGAACAACATAATTATGAGCTATGTTTAGTCATCAATGATATTGATCACACAAAAACAAAACCAGCACTCCCACAAACGAATGGAATATGCGAGCGTTTCCATAAAGACGATCTTGCAAGAGTTTTATCAAATTACATTTAGGAAGAAGCTATATAGTACTTTAGCGGAATTACAAGCGGCTCTAGACGTTTGGAAAAATTCTATAATACTGAACGAACTTATCAGGAGAAAAATGTGCAGTGGTCACACACCACTAGAAAGATTACTTGAAGGGAAGCGAATTTAGGCTGAAAAGAATCTAGCTCAAATTTAACCTGACAGACACACTAAAAAAGGGTAACTGTCAGATCAGATTTGAGCGAGTACATGTAAATTTAACAGAAGTAATTCCTAAGCCATTTCTAATAAAACTTAGTGATTTTAACAAAACAAATATAATTCTTTAACTTTACCTATTTCAAATAGCATCTTTATTAAAATCTTTTCTCCATTGTATTGGACTCATACCAAACCAAGTTTTAAATGCTCGGTTGAAAGAACTTTGTTCGTTATAAGCGAGTAAAGCTGATATCTCATTAATGTTCAATGACCTGTCCTCAAGGTATTGTAATGCCAGTCCTTTTCTAACTTGGTTAAGACGTTGCTTAAATGTATAACCTTGTTTTTGTAATTTGTATTGAAAAATTCTCGTAGGAAGACCTACTTTTTTGGAAACATATTCAATATTGATATTACCTTGATGAATAGCTTTGATAATATTTTGTTGCACCAATTCATCAAATGAATTGACTTCTGGTAGCTCAATCAACAAAATGTCTGCTTGCCTATTTAAAATATTTTTTAAAACAGGATCAGCCTTATTTA
This sequence comes from Acinetobacter sp. GW821-FHT01E09, assembly GCF_059422385.1. Classification (NCBI taxonomy): domain Bacteria; kingdom Pseudomonadati; phylum Pseudomonadota; class Gammaproteobacteria; order Moraxellales; family Moraxellaceae; genus Acinetobacter; species Acinetobacter sp. GW821-FHT01E09. Next base: position 1,590,196 of record NZ_JBWKWU010000001.1, on the reverse strand, counting down.
TGGGCAACTCTAAATTGCTTTTCGCAAAAAGCATTCTTGTTCTATTTTTCGAAAACTCAATATTACAATCAAAATATTTTTCATAAGTACGTGGATTTTTGGGTCGATCGAATACAAACTCCACTTTGTTCAACTTCACAACATTGGGTGCTACAATGATGTTTACAATATTAAAAAATATAGCAATCATTGTCTCATCCGCTAACTTACCTGCTTTAAAGTTTGCATCAAACTCCCATGACACAACAAGGCTTTCATCTTCAATAGAAACTTCCATTTGCATAAAATCATAACAAAGCCTTTGATATTTAATAAAAAAAGGCAGTGCATCATATAAGCTTTCACATGATAAGCCGATGTATCCTAAAATACCTAAATGTGAAGGTTTTACATATCTAGCAATTTCTAATCCTAGAGATGGTCTATTATATTTTTCTTCAATTGCTTTCAACATTGCTAACCATTCAGTGAATGGAATTCGTTTGTCTTCATACAAATTGTTTGCAATTTTAGCGACATTTAAATTTTTTTTTAAAATAAAAAGCTCTAACAAATCAATTAAACCGCTCGTCACAGACTTTAAACTATAAATACGCTTCATCTTTAATTTTCCCTGTACATCTAAAAAAGATTAATCGCTAAGCATCAGATTTTATTAGAACATATAGAACTATACCAAGGTTCTATATCATTAGCTAAATGGGTTCAGATTTCTCTGAAAGTGAATTGCATTACCATCATCATCAAGAAAATCATAGCTAAGTGTATATAAATTATCATTTTTATTAAGTTCACCAGCTATTTCATAACGTTTAGTTGAATACGGGTAGCACATCATGTCCATTTCTGATTGTATATATATTTTTTGAGAAAGACTTTCAATTTTTAAGTTGATCAATGAAGCATGATAAGGCGTGGGATTTTCACACTCGATATAATTTTTTTTATCTTGTTCAACGATTTTGAAATGTATTTTTTCTACTATCATTTCAGGCAACATTTTTGCGATCTGTTTAGGACGATAAAATAATTTAAGCTGAGTATTCATTGCTAAATTCATATATGCAGCTTGATCGCTATGACGCTTAATCATTGGTATTTCATATAGATTTAACCAAAAAACAGTTTCTCTATCGTTTGGTAGAGCCTTGCCATTATACAAAATTCTAAGCCCGTGAATGTCATTTGATGCGAGTTTTACAAAAGGTGGTAATATTAAAAACGGCATATTATTAATATCAGGATCCCCTTCTCCTTGATCAACCCATGTTTGTAGAATAATAGGATAGTCATTAGTATTTGCTAACATTAGACTTTGCTCATGCTCACCGTCCTTAAAAACTATCCGTGTTTTAGCAGCCAATACTCCAGCTTGACATAGAAATGAATAAAACAAACAAATACATAATAGTGTAAATTTTGTTATTTTCATTACTGCACCTTAACTAATACATATGCTGTGGAATTAACTTTTCCAGCTTTAATCGGTTCAGTTCCAGGTAGTTTTTTTAAGATTGCGGTAAAATTATGTAGATAATGCGTATAGCCTGATTCTGTTGATGCCCCTGTTTGTGCTCCACTTAGTACAGGATACCAACCTGCAGCTGTACCCCCACCTGCTAAACCTGGCTGACCAACAAAATTCATATCTGTCCCAGTATTTGTGTTTTTTAAGAAAATTCCTACACCTTTTGCTGACTGTGGATCAGTATAATTATCTGAGAGTAAAGCAGTCACACCATTTTGGGCATTTACTAAACCTAATTGTTGTGCTGCTGCAAATGCACCATTTGAAGTCTGTATTCCAATAGCAGTCTGATTGCTTGCTGTACCTGAAGTAACTTGATTGGAACATTCAATAGATACATTAAAGTTCTCTTGTACAGATTGATTTGCACCAAGCGCTAGAGTATTAATCGTATTGAAAAAAACAATAGGAGTCGCATTGCGAGCAACACAAGTTGGTTGATTCGAAAGTGAGTTTCCAGTGCGCATTCCATAGCCTATCCCATTATTCACCCCCCAAAATCTATAATTTGTATTCGAATCTTCTCCAACATTATCACTGGTTAAACCCGGTCCTTTTAATTGAATATATGCATTAGGCTGTATACAGGTATATGAACCCACTGTGATTTGATTGTCTATACCAGTTCCACAATAAGCGCTACCTGAACCAGACTGAGGTGCTAAACGGCTCACTCTATAGAGTTCTGCATAAAGCGATGGGATATCTTGTAGTCTAATTCGTATTTTACTTCCGACAGTTTGATAATTTTTGACCGGCAAGGATTTCCAATAGCGAGTTAAAACTACCCCATCCATTGTTTGTTTAAGACCAACATACTTATAGTAAGTTGCATATACATTGGGAAGCCCATCATAGAGTCCACCCAAATCCCAATAGCCCCCTACTCGATCATCGCCATTTGTAGCTACCAAGAATTGGATATTCGGTAAATCTGTAAGGTCACACTCCCAAAATACTGTCGAGGCATTCGCTCCACCATAGGTATAACTTGTTGGAGGGACAACAGCACTCCCCATTAAACTCCCAACAGGTTGTAAATATAAACTTGTTAAGTTTACTTTTCCAAACACAATGGCCGCAGTAGTACCATCAGTTGCTAGAAAGTTTCCCACTTTTGTACAGTTAGCATGGGCAAAGATAGATAAAAAGAATCCCAATAAAATTAATATTTTGAATTGTGTGCGGATCATTTCAACTCTCCAGATTTACACGTTTCTTCCAGACGAATAATCGTTTGTTTAAGAAGTTCATCATTCAGCTGATAATGAACATCACATTTCTGATCTGATTCTTCGCCCCATTTGACAGTTAGAACCCCTTGCTTTGCTGGAGTACGAACATACATTTGACCACTTTGCCCCACCATTCCAATCACATTATTTTGCGAATCAATTACATCAGCACCTAAAGGAACAAATTCATCAGCATCCAATTTTGCTTGGATGAGTAATGGATAACCCATTCTGGTTTTAAACTTTACTTTTACCGCTGCACCAGCATAGGGAACAATACGTTGATCATTTGTTTCAATCTCAACACGATCAGAAATGCCTTTTGGTTCTAATGAAATATTGTTATAGCGATAAGGTGTAATTGCAGGAATCAGCGCATAACCTTGATGATTAATTCGTGTACCTTGACCATTGAAGAGTCTTGCACCTTCAGCACCTTTGGCTTCAACTAAAGCAAAAGTTTCACCAAGGTATGGACCAAATGTGATCCCTCCAGAATGCATCGCTAATGCGCCTTGCAGATTAGTTGAAACTTGCCAGTAGTTATCACTCATTGAAGCATTTAGACCTAAATTACTATTGTCTAGACGTTTATTGAGATTTGTATTCCAAGTCGTCACTTGCATATTTCGATCATGGCTGAGACCTACTGCATAATTCAGTGATTGATCCTGAGTTAAAGAACCAGACAATGTACTTTGATAAAACTCTTTAGCGTTTTCAGAATGTGAGTAAGCTAAATCTAAATTCGGTAAATTTGCTTTTTTGTATCGCCCTAAAGGAAAGCTCAAGGAAAGATTCACTGAGGTATCTTGACGATTATCAAGTAGCTTTGAATCTATTTCATCAAATCTATTGTTGATGATATTGCCATAAGCATAATGTTGTCGCATTACAGCCAGATTGAGCGTCAAACCATTTTGAAATGCTTTGCCGTATCCAATTTGTGCCTGCACATCATTATCACGACCATCACGGTAGTTTTGTGCTGATCCTGATAAAAATAATATCCCGTAATCACCAAGGCTTTGGTTCAGCGTAATTTCAAAACGGGAGCGTTGTTGGTAAGTCGATGACTCCCAACGATAACCATGTTTATAAGAATTCCTCAGCCCAATAACATCGCCTAGATCTCTATATCCTTCAGTTGAATAACGATAGCCTGCTAAAGATACTGTCGTGTTGGTAGGCTGAAAAGTCTTACTATAGGTCAGGTTAGTCATCCAACCTGTTATTATATTTTCATCAGGTAAACTTGCTCTAGAGTAAGTTAAGTTAGCACCAAAAGCACCGATATGTGATGCATATGTTCCGCCTAAGAGGCCAGCTTGATAACCATCTGCTAAACGTAATCCTGAATTTAAAGTGACGCTATTACTTATTCCTCGTTGATAAGTAAGATTAGAGAAAAAAGTGTCCTCTCCAATATCACGAGTTTTCCCTACATCTAAGTTATAACGTGAAGCACCTAAACGTAGAGACTCAGGTACAGCTGAAAATGGAACACTAAACTGAGAAATCGTTCCATCAGCTTCTCTAACTTTAACGATTAAATCGCCATTAAAATTTGTAGGATATAAATCAGAAATTTTAAACGCGCCTGGCGCTACTGTTGTCTGATAAATCTCCTTACCATTTTGCAATATAGAAACATTTGCATTGGTTTTAGCTATACCTTGAATCGTTGGTGCATAGCCTCGTAATGAATCAGGTAACATCCTTTCATCGGAACTAAGGCTCAATCCATTAAAACTTAACCCTGAGAAAAACTTTCCAGAACTATAGGTCTGCCCTAAAGTCAGTACACCTTGAATAGGTTCTATAGGGCGAGAAATATAACTACGAATATTGGTCCATTTTGTCCCTATTTCTGGACTATAATTAATATTAGACTGTTGACGATATTGCCATTTTCCAATGTTTACACCACCATTTAATGATACATATGCAGCAGATTGAGTCTGCGAATGGCCCTGTAATTGATATGAAGTATGATAATAATTACCCAGATAATTGATAAAACCAATACTTTCACCCGCATCCCATTGGGATGCATTAACATAGCCTCGTGGAATATTATGCATATCATTTTGAGGGATACTAATATCAAGTCGAAGCTTTTCAAAATTAAAATCTATTGAGCTGGATTGAATATAATTTGATAAGAGAACACATTGATCTTGCTGTTTTTTAATATTTATCAAAATTTGCTCTGAAATTCCTAATTTTTCTATAGCAACTAAATCAAAACATGGTGAAATATTTTTTTGTTGGTTTTCTACAAACTTTAAATCCATACGTTCAATAATTTGCTTGTTAACAAAAACATCCACTTTGTAAAAGCCTGGCAATATATCTTCTTTTTCACTTAGACGTTCTAATAGCTTAATTTGATGATCAGATTGTCCACGGAATAATGCTTGATCAAATATATATTCACCATCGTTATTAACATGATCATTTGCATCGGCAGAATTATTACCACCAATCAAGTAACCTACTAAAAATATAGACAATAAGCTTCTACGGCCAAAATATTCAGCAAACATAATATTATACTCGCTTATTATTTATTCAGAGGAATCTCGTGGACGACTAAAGCACCATAATCATTAACAAGGGTGAGTTTAATTTTTGAATCTTTTAAACTATGCGTATTATTATTTATTACCCAATTAACTTTAGCTTTTGGAGCAATTAAGTCATTTTTTTTCACCACGATTTCGCTATTTCCAGCAACTAAACTTAATTCTTTAATATTCACATAATATTCAGATGAATTTTGAATGTTTAATTGCTTTTTTGTTCCATCATTTTCCAAGGCAAATTGAACTTTTTTATAAGCATCTGCTGTAGAACCTTTCAAATTTTTAGGACGGTAAAAAACCTTGACACGATTCTTAAATACAATCATTAAACGGCTACTATCGCTGTCTTGTTTTTTTAGTGCAGGAAACTCAGAAAAATTTAAATAAAACAGTGACTCAACATCCTTTGAGACGTTTTCCTCACCCGTAAATATTAAGCGCACAGTTTGTCCAGTATTTGGATTTATCCGAAAAATCTGTGGACTAACAACAAAGGGAGCTTTGCTTTTTTCAAGAGTAGAATCTTCATCCCCTTCATCTAGCCAAATTTGTACAAGGTTTGGATATTGATCTTTATTTTGTAAGTAAATCGTTTTTTCATTTTGGCCATCAGGAAAAATTACACGTGTTCCTGTAAGAACTACACCTGAGAAGGCAGCGGACATTATGGTTAAGCCACCAATCAAAATATGACTTTTTATAATATTGACGATCCACCTACTCATTTTTACCACTCCAACCAAAAAATTGATTGATCTGCTACTTAAGTAGCAGATCAGATAAAACCTTATTGATAGCTTAAGGTGTATTCAACAACTGAGGTCACAGCACCTTGTGTTGCACCACCAACTTCAGAAATATAACGCGCACCAAAATCATGGCTGGCACTTGTTGCACCATTGAGTAATTTCAGACCTTCAACAGCTGTTGGCCCATTTAAAACAACTGAAGTTGTTCCAGCAGCTTCTTTAGTCAACTGAATCGCAACATTAGTAGCAGGATTAACTGTTGCTACATTGCCTAAATTGCCACTCGTAGTTACTGAGTGACCTAAAAATTTTGTTTTAATATCAAGATCTGAGCTAGGTGCAGTACATCCTGTGACATTAATCGTAAAAGGTGTCAAACCTGCTGTGGCACCAGAAGAAGTTAACGTATTTGCTGATACCGTAGGTAGTAAAACCACGCCATTGGTTCCACCATTGATTGAAGCCTGACAGGTTTGATCTGTGACTTCCCCTTGAAATGTTACAGTCGGTGCAGCATTTGCAAGTCCTGTAACCATTATGCTCATAGTTGCTATTGCTAGAAAACGATTTACTAAGTTCATGAATACACCTTTAAATGATAAATAAAGCAGAATGGAACTATGGGGATAATAATCTTTAAGCGATAAACAATTCTTTACATTTCACACAAATTACTTATACATTTAAAACAAATTTTCTTAAAAATTTAAATAGAAATTTATTATTTTAAAAAATTATTTATTGAATTCAATTGGATAAATTTACTAAAAACTCACAAGAAAAAGAGTGATAAGTTTAACAAAAATAATAAAATACCCAATACAAGACAAATTATTGAATTTTAATAATGACTTAAAGAAATAAAATGAAATCAATCATATTTATCAAGTTTATTTATCAAATAACTTGAAAAAAAAATATTTTTCAAACTAAAATAAAAACAATCAAACGCTAAAAAGGAAATTACCTGAATGAATTTTTATAAATGTATTGCTACAGCCTCAATAATCTTCGTATCAATTAACACTTCAAATGCTCAAAATTTTCAATCATGCGAATCAAAACAACAAGAAATCGAAAGTAAATTAAAAATTGCGATACAACATAATAATAGATACGAAATAAATGGTCTTAAAAAAGCACTAAAAGAAAATCAGATACATTGCAATAATGTGACATTAAAGCAAAAAACAGACACTAAAATTAAAGAAAAAGAAATTAAAATACAAAAACTTAAATCAGAAATACAACTAGAGCAAAAATCTGGAAATTTAAATAAGATTAAAAAGAAAGAACGTAAAATTGAAGCCTTAGAAAATGAAATAAAAACATTAAAATTTCAATAATTAAAAAGGGAAATTCAGTTCCTTTGAACTGAATTTCCAATATACCTTAAATATTTTCCTTATCTAAACTCATTTTTAAAGTAAAATATAAATATTCATAATCTTTACTTGTCGCTTCTTTCAATACTTTTTTAATTTGTCCATCATTCCAACCTTGATATTTAACTCTCGTTAAGAAGATAGAAATGAGAATAAATGCATGATCACCTTTCCTTAGATAAGTTCGATTATATTTTCGTTTAACCTTTGTGCTTGATTTTGACAAAACAATAATTGCTTAAAATAATTGGATGTTAAATTTTAAAATTATTGATTATTGTTTTCTTTACATCTTAAACATTTTGTTTATCATATAAAACAAAAATGCCAAATACTCAGAAAAATTCTATAAATATAAACACTTTACATTAAAACAATTAATCATATAATTATTTCAAACCAAGCAATCAATTATTGAATTTGTAAATATATAGATACTTTAATTTATCGTAATTAATTGTTTTTAAATAATATTAATCATCTAACAATAAAAAACGAAGCCATACTCGATGAGGTTTAAATTCCAGTCCAAAATCGTAAAATTATCAATAGTTGTTTTGAATCTGCATAGTTAAACCTTGCCCCCCTTACCTTCAAAAAACAATGGAAATTATTATTTTTCGGAATACCATAATTTTTCATACTAACCTTTTCTTTTAATTCCAATAATTTTCGATTCAATAAAAATGATTTTGACCATTTGCAAAGTACGTAGAATGATAAATTGATTGCTGCGCTTTTCATTCCAAGGAATTAAGAGATTTTGGATTCACCCAAGAGATATCATTGACAAAATTCCAGGCTATAAACATTCGAATGCCTTTACCAACAAACAAAGACTTATTTTAGAATATGCGGAAGCAATTAAATTTTTGGCTGAAAAAATTGAAACGGTTAGAGAGAGTTTAACTGAGAAAGAGCTAGTTGACCTAACGGCAAGCATTTCTTTGATGGAAGCATTAAATAGATTAAGAATCACGCTAGGTGATAGAGATTAATCAAACAATTGATATAGTAAAAACTTCATAGCCCTCACTTAAGGGCTTTTTAGGCAGTTACAAAGACTCTCCATATTCTATATAGCCATCTTCTACTGCAGGAATAATTTCTACAAGCTCAAAATATGGAGTCGAAAATATTTCTGAGTCTCTAAGTGCATCTATTACAAAATAGTATTCCTGTAAAGATGATGTCTCGAAAACTGCAATATCGCTAGCACGAGCATTAAATGCCTCTGCATCATACCAACGTACTTTAACAGATTTATATTTTTTCAATATTTCTTGAATTGTCTTTTCACCTAAGTTATTACGATATTCTCTGGGCAGTGCAAGCCAAGTGGGTAATGCCTTTAAATGAATAAAAAAAGTAAATATTTTAGACATAGTTTCTCCATTAACTATTGATTTCAATTGATATATGATTTTGCTTGTAATGAGTGAGTGACCAAATCATTATATGAGTCATTACTCACATTTAATACTCGCATTTTTTACCATGACAGAAACCTTTCCAAACCCACGTAAAAGGCCGCGACAAGCGCGTTCAGTAATCACATTTGATATAATTCTGGAGGCAGCAGCTCGCATTCTTGAATCAGATGGATTCTCTGGATTTAATACTAATATTGTGGCAGATACTGCTGGAGTGAGTATTGGTAGTCTGTATCAATACTTTCCTTCAAAAAATGCATTAATTGTTGAACTCATAAGACGAGAAAGAGATCAACTTTATAATAGTGTCTTAAAAATTATTGAACAAAATGAGCGGTTAGATTTAAAAACGCTATTGAAAATGATTATAGAAAGAGCAGTATTTCATCAATTGAGTCGTCCTAATTTAGCGTTAATACTTGAATCTGCCTCAATATTTATCGGAAAAGATTATGAAGAAGAGTCTTTTCAATACAAATTAGAGGAAATATTGTCTAATCTTCTATCTAAATTTCAAATTACTGATGCACTCAAGACTGCAAGAGACATTATCGCCATCAGTAAAGGGATGATTAATACAGCGGGTATGACTGGTGAATTTGATGTAGAAGATCTACAGCGACGAGTTGAAAGAGCAATATATGGTTATTTAGCCCTTATATAAAGATAAAACTGAGCAGTCCAAGTCTCAATTTTAACAATATCACTTTTTAAGATATCCCCCTTCTTCATCTTATCAATAGTACGAACAGAACACTCCATTTTCTTTTTGTTGCTAATTTCCGCACTCATCTTCGGATTCCTTTTTGTGAATCAGCCTCAATTTGTTAAGATGACGGCCGAGAGAAACCAATTTGTTTCCTCACACATTGTTGACTCAATTTTGGCACGAACAAAAGTACACTAAAGCTATGCTTTTTCCTTTGCTTAGGTCAGATTTGCACAGAAGTTGTTAGAATTGGTTAGATTGCCAAACTTTCAAAATAAACTTATTTATTATTTAAATTTAGAGATTTAACATACATGAATAGCATGGAAACAATGGCTGACTTATCCTCCCACACCCCTATGATGCAGCAATATCTAAAAGTAAAAATGCAGCATCCACACTCTTTAATGTTCTATCGCATGGGCGATTTTTACGAACTGTTTTTTGACGATGCTAAAAAAGCCGCAAAACTTTTGGGTATTACCCTCACTCATCGTGGTAAAGCCAATGGTGAACCTATTCCAATGGCAGGTGTTCCATACCATGCTGCAGAAGGTTATTTGGCGCGTTTGGTTAAAAAAGGCGAAGCGGTTGTCATCTGTGAGCAAATTGGTGAAGTCACAGGTAAGGGACCTGTTGAACGCGGTGTAGTGCGAATTATCACCCCTGGAACATTAACTGATGATGCCCTGTTAACCGCAACACAAGCATCGAATCTAGTTGCGATCTGCTTCCAACAAAACCAAATTGGTATGGCACTGTTGGATTTAAGTGCGGGTATTTTTAAAGTTCAACAACAAGAGTTTAAATCTGAAAGCTTGGCGATTGAATTAGCTCGCTTAATGCCAAGCGAAATATTGGTCGATGAAGACATAGTCGACCCAAATATTATTGAAGATATTAAACGACAAATTGAATGTCCAATTACCAAACGACCTAATGTCGATTTTAATTTAAATAACGCACAAAAAACCTTATGTGACCAATTCGCAGTTTCCACACTTTCTGGTTTTGGTATTGACCATCTACCCTTGGCTAAAGCGGCGGCTGCTGCGCTGATTCATTATGCCAAAGAAACTCAAAAAACTGCGTTACCACATATTCGTTCAATTAAATTAGAACAAAGCTCAGATTTTATTGCACTTGATCCTGTTACACGCCGTAATTTAGAAATTATTGATCCATTATTTGAGCACGGTACTTCGCTATTTAGCTTAATCAATGACTGCCAAACCGCAATGGGCGGACGATTACTGGCACGTACCTTGATGCAGCCCATTCGTGATACTCAAATCTTAGATGCACGTTTAGATGCAACGGATACTTTACTCAAAGGCTACCATGAAAGTCCTGTTCGCTTAGTCTTAAAAGAAATTGGCGATATTGAACGGGTTTTAAGCCGTGTTGCACTTGGCAGTGCACGTCCTCGTGATTTGGTGCAGCTTCGTCAAGCATGTGCACAAATCCCATTTTTAAGACATGCAATCCAACCGATTCTTGAGACTCAACAATCTAAATTGATTGTGCAATTGAATGAAGAATTGGGCGATTTTAATGGATTACACCAACGTTTACTGTCCGCCATTGTTGAACATCCTCCTGTGCTATTGCGTGATGGCAATGTAATTGCAGAAGGTTTTGATGATGAGCTTGATGAACTGCGTAAAATCCGTGATCACGCAGGCCAATTCCTGATTGATTTAGAAATCAAAGAGCGAGAAAACACGGGCATCAATACCCTGAAGATTGGTTATAACCGTGTTAGTGGTTACTTTATCGAACTCACCCGTGCTCAAGCTGAACAAGCGCCTGATCATTACATCCGTCGTCAAACACTGAAAAATGCCGAGCGTTATATCACCCCAGAATTAAAATCTTTTGAAGATAAAGTACTTTCCAGTGAATCACGTGCACTTGCGCGAGAAAAACTACTCTTTGAAATGTTACTGGAAGAATTAAGAGCAGATATTGCCAATTTACAAATGATGAGTGCATCGATTGCCCATATCGATTTATTGGCAAACTTTGCCCATCAAGCCCGTTTGAATAATTGGAACCGACCTGAATATAGCCCAGAAATCGGGATTAAAATTACCGCTGGTCGACACCCTGTAGTTGAATCACTCAGTAAAACGCCATTTACCCCCAATGATACCCTACTCGATTTCAATCATCGTATGGCGATCATTACAGGGCCAAACATGGGCGGAAAATCAACCTTTATGCGTCAAACTGCACTGATTAGTTTGCTGGCGTATTGTGGCAGCTTCGTCCCTGCTAAAACTGCGAAGTTAGGACCGATTGACCGTATATTTACTCGAATTGGCTCTGCTGATGATTTATCTACGGGTAAATCTACCTTTATGGTGGAAATGACCGAAACATCTCAAATTTTGCACCATGCAACCAATCAGTCTTTGGTGCTTATGGATGAAGTTGGTCGTGGTACAAGTACTTATGATGGACTATCTCTAGCTTGGGCATGTGTGCTTGATCTAACCAAACGAATCAAATGTCTATGCCTCTTTGCCACACACTATTTTGAATTAACTGAGCTTTCAAAAGAAGTGGCAATTGATAACTACCATGTGACGGCCAAAGAGTTAAATGGTAATTTGATTCTATTGCATAAAGTTCAACAAGGTCCTGCCAGTCAAAGTCATGGTTTACAAGTTGCAAAACTTGCTGGGATCCCTGCTGGAGTGATTAAAGAAGCGCAAAAGCGTTTAAAAATTTTAGAGAAACAACAACAGCAACAATTGCAATCCGTTGTGCAAAATGACTTATTTGCAGAAGTTGAAACCGTTGAACCTGAAAAGCTTGAACACATCATTGAGATTGAAAAAGTCGTTGAAGTTGAAAAATCATCACCTGTACTCGATGCTTTAGCAAATATTGATGTCGATGATTTAACGCCTCGCCAAGCGCTAGATCACCTCTATGCATTAAAAGCAGCACTAAATGCATAAGCAGTAACAGCTATCCAGTCTAAGTAAGTTTGAAACTCTCTACTTAGGCTGGAAATAACTTGCGTCTATTGATCTTTAAATAGCAATCTAGACGATAACTTAAGCCAGTCTAAAGTGTAAAATTGCACTCCATAATGAGTGATTGAATGCCAAGTTTTAGGAGAATAATATCAATATTTCACTTAAGCCCCTGCAGCTTTCCGATATAGATCTCATTTGGCAACATATTGATCGACGTGAATTAATCACTCAAATGTATCTACAACAAAAGCAAAATTTACATTTGGTCGATTGTTTTTATGATGTGCAAAGCTGGGATGAATATCATTTAGAAAATGATCCCCCGCTGTTAAAGCAGCATCTTATTCAAGGTGGACGATGTGTGGGCGCATTTAATCAATTGAATCGATTAATTGGTGTGCAACTGGTATCTAATCAAGTCATCACTGATTATCCAGAGGCGAAGCTATTACAATATTTTTATGTCGATGCAAATCATCAAGGTCTTGGTCTTGGTACACAGCTCATGCACTCAGCGATAAAATCAGCTGAGCAACTTGGTGCACAACAACTGTATATTTCAGCAACACCAACACAGCGTACTGTCGACTTTTATCTTAAACAAGGCGCGCAGGTCTTAGAAAAACCTGATCAACAATTATGGGAATTAGAACCTGAAGATATTCATCTTATCTATACATTGTCATGATCTAACGGATACTGAAAATACAGCTCTAAATAATTCTAAAGATAATGACTGACTAAAAAACCAGCACACGAAGGCGATAATCCCATTTCGTTTCTGTGATTTAGTCTCATATTTATGTTCTTTTTTGAATATGTTTAGCATTTTTTCACCTATGGCCACATCAAAATAACAGCGCATATTTTAAAAAATGCATAATTCATCACAAGTTAGGAGAATTTTCTATAAAAAAAATTGATTTAGCAGGTTCTTCTATATTAAATATCAATAAAAGCAATTGTTAGTTTGCGGCGTTTTCCCTAAAATACAGCATTATTAATTAGAACCATATTTTTAGGTAGCTGACGCCATGACCTTTGTTGTCACTGAAAATTGTATTAAGTGTAAATATCAAGACTGCGTAGAAGTATGTCCAGTAGACTGTTTTTATGAAGGTCCAAATTTCCTAGTCATTAGTCCAGACGAATGTATTGACTGTGCGCTATGTGAACCTGAGTGTCCTGCAAATGCAATTTTCTCTGAAGATGAACTCCCTGAAGGTCAAGAAGTATTTATTGAACTAAATGCTGAACTTGCTCAAAAATGGCCAAACATTACTCAAATCGGTGATCAACCTGAAGATCGTGAAGAGTGGAATGGTAAAGCCGATAAATTACAATACTTAGAAAAATAAGTATTGTATAAAAAAGATCAGCTTAGGCTGATCTTTTTGCATTTTAATATGTAAATTGTACATTTATTTGCAATTTATCCATAATACACGCACCAAACTAGACTAAAATAGCCCGTTACTTGCTTTAGCTAATATTGAGAATGAAATTTATTTTGAAAGGTTTACTTGCTGTCGGTGTTACTACAATGATTCTGGCTGGATGTACATCTTCCCCTCAAAAGAATCCAACAATTAGCACGTCGCATGGTCAGCGTATTTACATCCCCGAAGAAAAAATTACGATTGAGCGACCCATTCCTCCTAAAACGATGCCTTCATCTTATCGCCAATGGTTGATCTATGGAGACAATCAGTCACGTGCACGTGATTATGAACGTTTTCTTGAACAAAATAATGCTGGAAATATTATTCCTAGTTTTGAGTTATTTAAAACTGCACGGGATTGGGACAAGTGTGGTAAGTCTGAATATATGATTCCAAGCCGTGAGCTTTGGAGTAATCAACTACCGACATTAAAAGTATTTAAATACTTGGTTGCCTCTAAAGTTCTGACTGACTTCACTGTAACCTCGGTATATCGAGACTTACCTTTAAACCAATGTGCGGGTGGTGCTGGATCTTCACGCCACTTATTCAATTCAGCCATTGATTTCCGTATTGGGCCAGAAAATCCGCAACCTCAAGATTATGCCTATATCGAACACACCAAATTCAAATTATGCCAGTTCTGGTCGCAGTATGGCCAAAGCTTAAACATGGGCTTGGGATTGTATGCTTCAGGGCAAATCCATATTGATACTCAAGGATATCGTACTTGGGGACCTGATCTCACCCGTAATAGCTCAATGTGTAATTTTTAATACCCTATATTCAATTTAAAAGAGATCAATAAGATCTCTTTTTTATAACCAAGTATTTGATCATATTTTAGATCAAAACACCCTTAAATAAAAAACGCCCGATGAAATTCATCGGGCGTTTTTTGAAATAAAATTAATCTATTTCAAACGTCAATCAACTGGATATCAATCTAGTCAATTGCAGGCGTATAGGTACCATCAGCAATCGCATCTTTAATACGATCAGCTTCTTCTAATACCAAGGCAAGAAGATTCTTCACGTTTTCTAAAGTTGCAACTGGACTTAAAGTGGTCATTTTCAAAGATTGAACCTGTCCAACTTTAGTCACACCAATATTGGCTTCACCGCGCGCAAATAATTCATCTGCAACGTTTTGATTCAAAGTATCAAGTAATTCAACTGGATAATTATCAGGTATTACACGGAATAATACCGATGCAAATTGTGGATCAACCAGCATTTCCAAACCAGCAGTAGCACTGATGTAATCTGCCACTTCACGAGTTAGCTTAACGCCATGGTCAATCATTGAACCATAAAGCTCTTCACCTAGGTTTTCAATCGTCATCCACAATTTCAACGCATCAAAACGGCGTGTAGTTTGTAGAGATTTAGACACTAGGTTCGGTACACCATGTTCTTCATCATAAGCAGAATTTAAATATTCAGCTTCATAATGCATGAAACGATAGTTCGCTTCATCTTTCAACAAGAACGCACCACATGAAATACTTTGGAAATAATGCTTATGGAAATCCAATGTAATCGAATCAGACAATTCAATACCATCAAGCATTGAACGGTAGTCATTGGATAAGATCAGTGCACCACCCCATGCTGCGTCGATATGCATCCACGCGCCATATTTATTGGTGATTTCACGCACTTTCTTCAATGGATCAATCGCACCTGCATCGGTTGTCCCAGCAGTCGCAACAACACAAGCAACGATTTTACCTTCAGCCTGTAAATGCGCCATGGTTTTTTCGAGCGCATCAACATCCATCTGTGCATTTTCATTGACTGGAACAGTCACCACAGATTGGAAGCCCATGCCCATCATCGCCATGTTCTTTTGCACAGAAAAATGTGCATTTTCAGAACAGATCACTTTGACATTACGCATGGCATCACTTGGAACGCCATCACGTTGCACAGACCAAGGCAGACCATTTTCGTCTTTCCAGTTCTTGGCAATACACCAGTCACGCGCTAACAATACGCCCATTAAATTAGATTGAGTACCGCCAGAGGTGAACACACCTGCCTGACCTGCACCATAACCTACTTTTTGACGCAGCCAGTCGATCAATTGAACTTCCATCAAAGAACCTGCTGGGCTTTGATCCCATGAGTCCATTGATTGGTTGGTCGCATTAATCAAGACTTCAGCAATTTGACTTGTCACCATGGTTGGGCAATGCAAATGTGCTAAAGAGTGCGGATGATGTACTTTCAAACTTTTGTTCAGGAAAAGCTCAACCATACGCTCAAGCGATTGGTGTAAACCTAGACCTTGTTTAGACGGTGCAAAAGAAATCGCTTCACGAAGTTCTTTAATGCTCCCACCTGTATACATTTTGTCATTTTGCAACCATGCTGCGACCGCTTTAGTCGCCTCACCCATTGCTGACTCATAGTCAGCAATAGATTGAGCATCATTGCAGAGTAACGCTTTACGATGTTCTGCAAAATCTACCATGAATTAAGCGCCTCGAACTGCAATAAGAGCCTCTGCAACCGCTTTCTTAAAGCGCGCAATAGCTTCTTCACATTCTTCTTGAGTAATGATCAATGGGCAAAGTAAACGAATCACTGTACCGCTACGGCCGCCTTTTTCTAACAATAATTTATTGTTAAAACATGCCGTTTGAATTGCAGCAGCCAACTGTGAATCCGCAGGAAGAGAACCCATATGATCCGCTTGCTTACGCTCATCCACAATTTCGATACCGATCATTAAACCGCGACCACGAACATTACCAATACATGGGAATTCTTGCGCTAATTTTTTCAATTCAGCTTGTAAGAAATCACCACGTTGTTGCGCATTTTGTGCAAGGTTTTGCTCTTTAATGGTATTGATCGTTGCAAGACCAGTACCCATTGCAAGTTGGTTACCACGGAAAGTACCTGTGTGACCTGCAGGTTGCCAAGCATCAAACTTACGTTTAATACCCAAAACAGCCAATGGTAAGCTACCACCCACAGCTTTTGACATCACCACAACATCAGGTTCAATACCAGCATGTTCAAAAGCAAACATTTTGCCTGAACGTGCAAAGCCCGCTTGAACTTCGTCCAAAATCAACACAATGTTATGACGCTCAGTCACTTCACGGATTTTTTGCAACCATTTCGCAGGTGCTGTAACCACACCGCCTTCACCTTGAATTGCTTCAAGAATCACAGCTGCAGGTTTAGTTACACCGCTTTCGACATCTTCAATGAAGTTTTCGAAATAATAAGTTAAGGCATCAACACCTGCTTCACCGCCAACACCCAACGGGCAACGGTATTCATGCGGGTATGGCATAAATTGTACGCCTGGCATTAAGCCATTTACCGCATTTTTAGCAGATAAGTTACCTGTCATCGCTAACGCGCCATGAGTCATCCCATGGTAACCACCAGAGAAACTGATAACTGTATTGCGACCTGTATAGGTTTTCGCCAATTTAATCGCTGCTTCTGTACCATCTGCACCAGATGGGCCACAGAACTGTAAGCAATACTCTTCTTGCCCACCCGGAAGTTGTGCAAGCAGTGCTTCAGTGAAAGCATCTTTTAAAGGCGTTGTTAAATCTAAAGTATGTAAAGGGAGACCACTCGCTAAAGTGTCTTGAATACTTTTAATCACCGCAGGATGGTTATGGCCTAATGCCAATGTTCCTGCCCCAGCTAAACAATCGAGGTACTTTGTACCTTCAACATCGGTAACCCAACAACCATGTGCTTCCGCTATCGCTAACGGTAATTTACGTGGATAACTACGAACATTCGATTCCATCTGACTTTGGCGAGTCAAGTAGTATTCGTTTGTGGAAGTGGCAGCAGGATTTACAGAAGTAACGCTCATATCGAATTACCATCTCTGATATGGGTTGAAAGAAATAAGTCGGGTGACTTGTGGTCCTTTGACTCGGTGCTTTATAGAAATCTAGTTAGAGTGCTTTTAATCTTCATAACTAGGAGCGCGATAATACAGTTTTTTACAAGAAAATAAATATCTTTTATGTACTTATCCACACTCCATTTATCGAAAAAAACATTTAGCTAAATCTAATTGGTTATTATCATCATACTATGTGACAAAGCAAAGAAAAGCCGATAATTAAAATCACTTTATAAATCTTAACCATTCTGATCACTTTTTATCACAACCAATCTCGATAAGCTTTTAATTTTTAAAATATTTTACTCAAAATAAAATTGCAATTCATATGCAAATTATTACAAATGCACCACAAAATCTGCCATAGTTTTCCGCAAACCAGATTTATGATTAAAAACAGATTCAATTTATACAATATATCTTTCGGTCATAAAATTTAGTCAAACAATTTTAAGGATTCATTATGCGTTATTTAGCTTTAACTACTTTACTCTTGGGAACCACACTGAGCACAATGACGATGGCAGCAGAAAATGACCCGTTAAACTATAATATTGTCAACGTTCAAGCAGATGCGACACGTCAAGTGTCTAATGATGAAATGCATGCTGTACTTTTTATTGAGAAAAACAACAAGCAACCTGCTGAGTTATCTTCTCAAATTACCCAGTTAATGAATCAAGCCATTAGCATTTCGAAAAAGTATCCACAAGTTAAAGTCGAAACAGGTTCACAAACCACTTATCCTGTTTATGACAATGACAACCAAAAATTGAAAGAATGGCGTGGTCGTGCAGAAATTCAAATCGAAAGTAAAGATTTTAAAGCGGCAAGCCAGTTAATCAACGAGTTGCAAACCAGCTTCCAAACACAATCGATTAATTTCACAGTGTCTGATGAACAACGTAAAAAAGTTGAAAATGAATTGATGGTTGAGGCTTCAAAGAACTTCCAACAACGTGCGCAAATTTTAACGCAAGCATGGAATAAATCGTCTTATAACTTGGTCAATATCAACATCAATACCAGCAACTCTTATCCGCAACCAGTATATGCAGCGCGTGCATCTATGGCTAAGTTCGAAGCTGCCGATGCAGTCGGTGGTCAGAACATGGCCGCTGGTGAATCAAAAATCACAGTCAATGCCAATGGTTCGATCCAGTTTAAATAATTTTTTGATGAGTATAAAGACCGTGCTTATGCACGGTTTTTTGCTATTGCAATATAAAAAAGTGAATATTTGATTAAAAAATCTATTAATTTGAATTAAACAATAGTTTTAAATGATAATCATCCTGATTTAAAAATATGCTTGAAGAGATTAAGATACGCACAATTTCAAATGCCTATCTCTTTATGAAAATTTCAAGCCATAGAACACCTGACTTCACCCTGTTTAAACCCTCACATCTCAGCCTTGCAATTGCTGTTTCACTTAGCTTTATATCCAATGCTGCTTTTGCCGAAGACAATCAAGAAACTTCAACACAAACACTTAAAACAATCACCGTACAAGCTGAAGGAAACTGGCTTGAAGCAGCCAATGCTGAAAAAGTTCACAAGCATGCAGGTGCACGTACCATTATCGATCGTAAAAAAATGGACGAATCTGCGGTGACCTCTATCCGTGATGCGTTAAAACAAGTGCCAGGGGTTCAGGTTCAGGACAGCAATGGCACAGGGGGGAGTGATGTTTCACTCAATCTGGGGGTGCGTGGCTTAACCTCTCGCCTATCACCGCGCTCCACGGTCTTGATGGATGGTGTTCCATTATCCTTCGCGCCTTATGGTCAACCACAATTGTCTATGGCACCTGTTTCTATGGGCAATATTGAATCTGTAGACGTTGTTCGTGGCGCAGGTTCAGTCCGCTTTGGGCCTCAAAACGTGGGGGGAATCATCAACTTTAATACTCGAGCAATCCCTGAAAAACTATCAGGCTCTGTTGGTTTAACCACAGAATTCGCCACAGGTACCGACCAACTCAAGTACAGTCCAAACCTCTTTATCGGCGGTACTATGGATAATGGTTTAGGTCTTGCGCTACTTTATTCAGGAACCAAAGGAAATGGCTATCGCGAAGCCAATAACGACATAGATATTGATGACGTCATGTTAAAGTCGTCATATCAGTTTACAGATGCAGATTCGATTGCACTTAATTTGCATCATTATGAAGGTCGTGGCGAAATGCCAGAAGGCTTAACGACTGCGGATTATGCCAAAAACCCATACCAGTCAAACCAATACCGTAACTATTTTGCTGGCCGTCGTTCAGATGTTTCTGTTAAATACAGCCATAAAGATGAACTCAATAACTTTGAAATCCTTGGTTATTATGTCGATTCATTCCGTACCAGTGATCTAGAATCAGCTGTAGAAGGTACTGCAAATAGTCGAATTAGTAATTCTCCACGTGATTATAAATATTTTGGCATTGAACCACGTTATTCACGCGCCTACACTTTGGGCAATATGAATAATGAAGTCACTGTCGGTTATCGCTACTTACAAGAAGACAGTTCAGAGTTTTCGGGTCGTACAGCACAATATAACACTGCAACAGGCACACCAGGTGAACGTCTTGCCAACACCAGCAGTGAAGGTGGAACCAAAGCCCATGCCGTGTATATTGATAACCGTTTTGGTCTAGGTGCACTAACCATTACTCCGGGTGTACGTTTTGAGTCAATTAAAACCCATAATGATTATACCGCCTTCCAAAATGGTAAATTCATCAATACGGTACATCCAAAAATCAATTCTGATGAGTTTTTACCAAGCCTTGCAGTGCAATACAATTTCAATGATCAGTGGAATGTCTTTGCCAATGCGGCGGTTTCTTTTGGTCCTCAACAATATAACCAATTGGCTAAAGTTGAAGGAAATAAAGCGATAACCACTTTAGATGGTCTGCATCCTGAAAAATCCAACAACTATGAAATCGGCACAAAATACCTCGGCAATGGTTTAAATGCTGAATTTACAGTGTTCTATTTAGACTTTGATAAAGAATTATTACTTGAACGCCCTGACAATATTGGTACAGGCATTTGGACCAATCTAGGTGCAACCAGTCAT
Source organism: Acinetobacter sp. GW821-FHT01E09 (assembly GCF_059422385.1). Taxonomy (NCBI): domain Bacteria; kingdom Pseudomonadati; phylum Pseudomonadota; class Gammaproteobacteria; order Moraxellales; family Moraxellaceae; genus Acinetobacter; species Acinetobacter sp. GW821-FHT01E09. The sequence continues at coordinate 1,569,164 of NZ_JBWKWU010000001.1, read as the reverse complement.
AAAGGTGTAGAGCTTGGCCTAAGTTATGACTTTGGTAATCTCTACGACTCTCTGCAAGGCTTAAAAGTCTATAGTAACTATACATTTACCAAAGCAGTGTCTGAGGCAGGTAAATTTGATGGTAAGGACTTACCTTATTATTCAAGACATGTTGGAAATTTAGGGCTTGGTTATAGCTTTGACAAATGGTCTATCAATGCAGATATGTTTGCTCAATCTAAACAACATGCGCCGGGTTCAGGCAATGTTTACCAAACTGTTGAAACGGCAGATGGTCGTACTGGTGATATCCCGGGTTACTCAACTTTTGCGGTACGTACTGGTTATGATTTTGGACAAGATTTTTACGGTTTAAAAGTTGCTGGTGGGATTAAAAACCTATTTGATCAAGAATACTTTACTCGTTCATCTGACTCTACAGGTGGTAAATACGTAGGACAGCCACGTACTTTCTATCTACAAACTTCTGTTGATTTCTAATTTTTTGAAAAACTTGTAGATTTACAAAGCATTTAAAACTAAAGCGCTAATCTCATAGATTGAGATTAGCGCTTTTTAATTACTTTTATTTGAATATATTCTATGATTATTCTCTTAAAATAGCAGTTAGAACAATCTGTAATGGAATACGAGACAATACTTCTGAGTTTAGGCTTCTTCGCTTTTTGTGCGGGTTTAATTGATGCTGCGGTGGGTGGAGGTGGATTAGTGCTACTCCCAGCACTAATGCATGCCTTTCCCAATCAAAGTCTCGCCACAGTTTTTGGAACCAATAAAATCATTGCCATGGCAGGGACTGTATCTTCTGCATTTGCTTACTTTAAGAAAGTTACGATCAATTGGAAACTTATATTACCCACAATGTTGGCAGCATTTATATTTTCTTTTTTAGGTGCAATGTCAGTTTCGTTGATTCCGAAAGAGTTGATGCGTTATATCGTATTCTTTTTACTGATCTTGATTGCGATCTACACCTTTGCCAAAAAAGACTTAGGTAAAGTCCATACTGTGTTACAGACGGGTAAGAAAGAAATTGCGTTAGGTTTATTTTTTGGCGCCTTAATTGGATTTTATGATGGAATTTTTGGCCCTGGGACAGGCAGTTTTTTACTCTTTCTGTTTGTGAAAGTATTTGCTTTTGATTTTTTAAATGCTTCTGCATCTGCCAAATTGGTCAATGTCGCCACCAATATTGCTGCCATGTTTTTCTTTATCCCTTCTGGGCATATTTTATGGATGGCTGGCATCATTTTAGCAGTTTGCAATGTTTTAGGCTCACTTGCGGGTACAGCTTTAGCATTTAAATATGGAAGTGGTTTTATTCGTATTTTCTTTTTAATTTTACTGGTATTTTTAATTGGCCGAATGGGCTATGACTTATTTATCGGTTAGTCATTCATACTTAATATAAAAATTGAATGAAGCCCACCAAAATGCGGGCTTCTAAACTAAGATTCTAAAAAAACTTCCTATGGAAGTTTTTCCAAAGATTCAAATCTTTTCAGCTTTATCTAAAAAGTATTGTGTGGCTTCAGTTAAATCCATATCTAATTCATTGGCAATAATGGCTAACCACCAAACACATTCACCTAACTTATGCTGCAACTCTTGTTGAGCATCGCCTTTGTGTAGCCACTTCCCTGTCTGCGCCATGACTAATCTGCCAACCAATCCAGCATCAGATAAAAATGCCAACGCATCCTCTTGCACTGTCCATTCAGCATGATGATTTATTCGCTCTAGCTCATGATAACGTTCTCTGATTTTTACTGAACGTGCTACAACCTCATCAACCGTTATTTTATGATCCATCATTTTGCTCGTTTAAAAATTAGAGCTTACTTGATTTTGTAAAATTGATTCGATTAGAAATGTAATGCGTTCAAAATTGAGTGTCTAGCAATAATCGCTATTGATACACTTTTTATGAGTGAAGCGTTCAAACATAATTTTATAAAATGATTTTTCTCAAAAAAGCTAAGTAAAATCAGGGCGCGCCCAGCGTTCACTCATATGCCAATTGACCAGATCAATAGCTGCATCACTTTCTAAAAATTCATTTTCATCTTCTAAAGCATCTTCATTCAGCTGATATAAGTCATTGTCTAAATCATCTGAAAATTGTTGAAGTAAATCGGTAATCGAGTTGGCGACCAAAATCCCAACATCATATTCATGATCAATAAAGATCACTTGGCCAATTTGACCAACGGCGGTGGGTGCTAAATCCACATACAAACCTGTGCGCCCACCATCATGCGCAAACTGGACCCAATCCCGATGGTGGGCATTGGTTGGATTGATTTGTGGGTCAGCATGTTGAAGAACAAACAACTCATCAACGAGATCCGCAAGATCAGCACGTTTATTTTCAATATTGGTCAGCGATAAAAATTCCATACCATAAAATAAACTGCCTAAATTTTCCTCTTCATTCATCCCATTATGCCAACAGTACAACTGTTTAAAATCATCAGGTAAATGTTTAGAAAGCCTTTGTTCAAATTGTTCTATATCTGAAATACTTGCCGCAGGATTGAGTGATTGATTTGCGATCTTTGCAGCATGTTGCACTAACCAATTTTGTATATTTTCTAATTGTTTTTGAATCATGTTCTTCTCATTTATCTTAATAACAGTCAAATAAACTTTACTGAAAAACCCAATCATTGACAATAAAAAAGCCACTTAAAAGTGGCTTTAGCTTTAGCAAATCAACTATTTTTTAAATGGAAATGCATATTTCACAATACGTCCAAGGACTTGACCATATTGCTTAAACAAACTTGCATTGTTGTAGTTTAAACCATACTTTTTACATACCGCTTCAACTTTAGGCGCCATTTTACGATAGCGACGAGCAGGTACTTCAGGGAATAAATGATGCTCGATTTGATGGCTCAAATGACCTGTCAAAATATGAAATGCTTCTGAACCAGTTAAATTCGAAGAACCGCGAATCTGGCGCATATACCAATGTCCACGACTTTCATCCTGTAAAACAGTTTTAGGGAACACTTCGACATCTTTGGTAAAGTGACCACAGAAAATGATACTGAATGTCCAAATATTACGGATACCATTAGCAACTAAATTACCTGTAAATACAGGTAAAGCTGCCGGGCCAGCAATCACAGGAAAGAAAAGATAATCTTTAAAAAACTGTTTACCAATTTTCTTTTGAGTCGGCTTCCACTCTTCTTTAAATTGCGCCCACGTTTTACGTTTATAAACCAATTTACCAATTTCAAGGTTTTGAATCGCAACGCCCCATTGGAACAATAGACAGAACGGAATTGCATATAAAGGCTGCAATAAAAAACCCGGTTTCCAACGTTGTTCTGGGAATAAACGCAATAAACCATAGCCAATATCATCATCCATCCCTTTGATATTGGTATAGGTATGATGCTTATAATTATGGGTTTGGCGCCAGTTGTCAGAGGTTCCAACAATGTCCCATTCGTAAGTTGTACCTTTAAAACGTGGATCATTCATCCAATCATATTGCCCATGCATGACATTATGACCGAGTTCCATATTTTCCATGATCTTGGCAAAGCTCAGTAAACCTGTACCAAGTAACCATGCTGGTGGGAACCAACCCGCAAATAAGCATGCTCGGCCTAAAATACTGCTATAACGAATAGCGGCATATACTTTTTTGATATATTTGGCATCTTTTTCACCAATATCATCTAAGACTTCTTGCTTAATTGCATCCAGCTCGCGCGCTAAAGCATCCAGCTCAGTCTGGGTCAGTTCACGGTTTTTGGTGTTTTTAAAATATTGAATTTTAACTGGCATATTCATGATAAAACTCGCTTAAAGATCAATAACTAAATCAGTTTGGGCAGTATTTACACAAATTCTCAGTAAATTATTCGGTTCAAAATTTTCTTGACCATTGACTAAGTTTTTTGTGGCACCCTGTGCTTTATTACACGCGCATTTATTGCAAATACCCATTCTGCAACCATGTTCTGGTTTGATATTTTGTTGTTCTAAACCAACTAAAATGGCTTGACCTTTAGGGATTGCAACCACTTTATTAGATTTGGTTAATGTGACATTGATATAACCTGTGTCATCAGAAATCACGGGGCTTAGGCTAAATGCTTCGCTTTTGAGTACTTTGGCCTGTTCAAATAATTGTTCAGCTGTTGCCACAAAACCTGAAGGACCACATACATACACTGTGCTTTGCTCAAGATTTTTAATGATATGTAAATATTCATTATTTAAACGTGCATCCGCAGGTACTTCTTGGGTATAGAACACATCAAATTTAAAATCGGGATACTGTTGGGCTAATTGTTCAAACTGTTGTTTAAAGGCAACGTCTGCATTTTTTTTAACCCAATACATTAAATGTACTGGCTGACGATCAAGCTGCTGGTTCGCTGCCAATGCCTGAATCAAGCTATACATCGGCGTAATACCACTGCCCGCAGCGACCAGAATCAATGGACTGACAACTTGAGGCAATAACATATCACCATAAGGTCGACCAAATTCAATCACCTCACCCACTTGGGCATGTTCAAACAACCAGTTACTCACAATGCCTTTTTCTACTTTTTTTGCCGTGAGTAATACATGTTGCGTATCTAATTGAGTCAGACTATAGGTACGTTCATAACGACGACCATTGATTTCGACAGTGATTGGATGATGCTGCCCGGCTAACCCCATTTTAAACAAACGGTTAATTTTGATGGTTAAGCTGATCGTATCTGCGGCGGATTGTTCTTTTTCAACAATTTTCCCCAAAGCTTGTTGAACTGACCACAATGGATTAATTTTCTGTAGCCAAAAATTAGTCGTATGAGTACCTAACACCATATCAAATATAGCGTTTACGGGAGATTTTTGCTTTTCAATAGCGTGCATACTAGGCTCACCATCTGAGTGATTTTTAATTATTATACACATGTATATATATTTGTATATACGCGTGTATTGTATCTAGACATTTCATTTATGTAATGACAAAGGCTATAATGAAAAAAATATTTTAACTATTTGATACTTTATGAATCCAACGTCCGTATTACCTCAGAACCCAGCTACCCTTCAAGATCAAATTCATGAGCTTGAAAAAGTTTCTGTACGTACTGTTGGACGCAAAGCGACAATTACCAAAGAAGAATTATTCCAAGCCGCCTTAAATTTGATTGGACCGCAAAAAAGTATTTCCTCTTTAAGTTTAAGAGAAGTTGCTCGTGAAGCTGGGATTGCGCCAAATAGTTTTTATCGTCACTTTAAAGATATTGATGAGTTGGCGATTGAACTGATTGATCGTTCAGGTGTGGTGCTTCGTCAAATTTTGCATGAAGCTCGAATCAAGGCAATCAGACAAAGCAGTATTATTCGCAGTTCAGTTGAAGTATTTATTGAACAACTAGATGCCGATGAAGGTAACCTCAGTTTACTACTGCGTGAAGGTTATACAGGATCAAAGCAATATAAACTTGCTGTAGACAAACAACTTAATTATTTCCAACAAGAACTCCAAGAAGATTTGATTCGAATAGAACGCATCAATCACAGTAAATTAACCCATCCTGATTTAGTCGCCAAAGCAATTACTCAGCTGGTATTTAATATGGGTGCCAAGGTGATTGATTTACCGATTGCTGAACGTAAAGAAGTCGCTGAACAAACCATGGTGATGATTCGTATGTTACTCGAAGGTTCGCGTCATTTAGACGAAGCGCAAATTAAATAATAGCTATTCTTTCATAGCCTATTAAATACAAGTATCAAGACCCTATGATCAGTCACAATCAACAAAATATTCGTGTAGGCATACTGGGTGTGACTGGCCGCATGGGACAAATGCTGGTTCAGGCCTGTCTCAATGCGGGACTAAACATCACTGTTGCTACAGCAAGAGTTGCAAGTGCAGCGATTGGTCAGGAACTAGGACAGTATCTCAATATAGCACCATTAAATGTGCTCATTTCAGATCGTTTGGAAGACGTCATTCAGCATTGTGATGTGGTGATTGATTTCACTACAGCAGAAGCATTATCGCAACATTTAAAAATTTGTCAGCACGCTAAAAAGCCGATGATTATTGGTATCACTGGTTTATCTGAGCAATTAAATCAACACATTGCTCAAGCCGCACAAGATATTGCTATCGTGCATTCAGGCAATTATTCCATTGGCGTCAATCTTAGTATTGATCTGGTTCGAGTTGCTGCCCAATTATTAGGTACAGGATTTGAAGCTGAAATCATCGAAGCACACCATCGACAAAAAATAGATGCGCCATCAGGTACTGCATTGATGTACGCAGAAGCGATTGCTCAAGTCAGAGCACAATTGCTCAGCGATTTAGCGGTCTATCAACGCCATGCTCAGGTTACTGAGCGAACACCCCAACAGATCGGTTTACAAGCTATACGTGGTGGTGACATTGTTGGTGAACATAACACAATATTTTATGGTCATGGGGAACAGGTCGAAATCAAACATATTGCAAGCAATCGGATGAACTTTGCGACTGGTGCAATTCGTGCCGCAATGTGGTGTATGTCTCAACCCGCTGGCTTATATAATATGCATGACGTGATTCATTTGAATCACTCGCTTTAATAGCGCTCTATGTACTGCTCAATGTACGCAACAGTAAAATTTTTCTGATCAATCCACGATAGTGATCTTTTATCTTTCTATAACGTTTTTTAAAGACTTTTCACCCAGTATTCAGACCAAATATTTTCACATTGAATTAAGCTTTGTATTTAAAAATAGCTATCTCGCCACGAGTTAGAGTGATATAAATCTAACTTGGTATTTTTATATTCCCCTATACATCAATTGTATAATTGAGCTCTATTCACATGAAACTGTTAAATGATCGTCAAAGTATTATTGCAAGTTACTTACTCATGCTGATCTTTTTGTCTTTACTGATTCCCTTGCATCTCTTAGCGTCATTTTTTGCAGGTTTTGTTGTTTTTGAAATCATCAATAGTTTAGGTAGCATTACAGAAAGATATATTGATGGTCAAAGAGCGCGCTTGACCATTAGCATTATTCTTGCCATTTTTATTATTTCTTTGATTGTGCTCAGCATTACTGGGTTAATCAGCTTTGTTCAACACGATTTGCAAGGTGCGGGAATCAATGCCATCAGTGACCAAGTCGATCAGACCTTACAAAAACTACAACTTGAAGTGGCACAATATATTCCAGGATTTATTCCTTATTCACTCACTGAATTAAAAGATCAAACCTTTGATTTAATCAAAGATAATTTATCCACCTTAAAAAGTACCGGAACAGGCTTTTTACATAATTTAGCCACGATGTTGATTGGTATGATTGTGGGGATCCTTGTCTCATTAAACCAACTGCGCCCACAGCCGGATCAGCCAGAATTTAAGCGTGCCATGATCACACGTATTGAAAACCTTTCTTCATCTTTTAAAAATGTGGTGTTTGCTCAGTTTAAAATTTCGTTAATCAATACCTTTTTATTTTTGATTTTCTCTCACCTGATCCTCCCTGTTTTTGATATACATTTACCTTTTGCCAATACCTTAGTGATCCTGACTTTTATTTTTGGATTAATTCCAATTGTCGGAAACTTACTCTCCAATACCATTATTGTTATGGCAGGTTTAACCATTTCAGTATCTACCGCTGGTATCGCATTACTTTATCTGATTTTTATCCATAAACTGGAATACTTTATTAATGCCAAAATTATTGGCACAAAAATCCATGCAGCGTCATGGGAGGTGTTATTGGCAATGTTAGTCTTTGAGTCGTTCTTTGGCTTAGCGGGTTTAATTGTTGCACCCATTTTCTATGCCTATCTCAAGTTAGAACTTAAACAAGCCGAAATGATTTAAAGCTGAAATGATTTAAAACATAGTTCATTTGAGTCATCAAGAAACCCTTCTTTTAAAGGTATGAAGTATTACTTTGTAAAAGAAGAAAATTAAAAAAAGCCTGAGTTGATCAACATTACAATTCAGGCTTTTTTGCTAATAATACCAATGTAGTTAAAAACTTTTATTCCCAGACCACTTCTCGTTTCTGTTGTGCCCAAGCGTCTAAGAATGGCTCATAGCGACTTTCAATTTTATTACGTTTAATTTTCATCGTTGGAGTAAGTAAATCATTTTCCATGGTCCATGGTTCATTGACTACGACAAAAAAGCTGATTTTTGCATGAGGCTCCAGTTCTTCATTGATCTTCACTCTTAATGCTTTTAAGGCGTTTTCAATTTCATCTCGCTTCGGGTTCTGCTTCAGACTGTTACGAATATCTTCAGCCAACATAATAAAGGCAACTGGTTGTGGTTGGCTTGAACCACCAATACATACAGATTCAATTAAGGCCTGATTTCCGATTTTTTGCTCAGTCGGAACTGGCATGATGTATTTGCCTTTACTTGTTTTAAAAATATCTTTAATTCGACCCGTAATTTTTAACCGCCCTTCTGCATCGATCTCGCCCAAATCCCCCGTACGTAAAAATCCATCTTCGGTCATATCTTCTGCAGTTTTTTCAGGATTTTTATAATAGCCCAACATGGTTCCTGGGCTTTTTACCAGAATTTCACCATTTTCATCAATTTTACACTCCACTTTAGGTTGGGCATGCCCCACATAACCACTGGCAAACTGCCCCACACGTGTCACATGCGAATAACCACAATTTTCAGTCATGCCATAGACTTCAAGTAACTCTAAACCTAAATTTCGATACCATAAAATAATATCTGTAGGTAGCGGTGCCGCAGCAGTAAATGCATAACGGACATGATTTAGCCCGAGTTTAGTGAGTAATTTCTTTTTAACCAACTTACCTAACACAGGTATTTTAAATAAAACCTTTTGTATATGGAGCGGTATTTTTTCATTAACGCCCAAATAGAACTTGGTCCATAAGCGCGGTACCGAAAAGAATAATGTAGGTTTGGCACGATTCAAATCTTCAACAAAGGTTTCAATTGAATTTGCAAAATACACGGTAAAACCGCAAACCATCAATGAAGATTGAATAAAAATACGTTCTGCAACATGTGCAAGTGGTAGATAAGATAAGGCTCGATCAGATATTGTCACTTGATAAGTTAATCTGAGCTCACGAGCAGCCGATAAAAGTGTCGCAAAACTTTGCATAACTCCTTTAGGTACACCCGTACTACCAGACGTATAAACGATGGTCGCTAAATCATTTTTATTGGGCAAGATTGGGTTTTCTAGTGGGGCAACAGATTGCACAATATCATTCCATTGCGGTGCATCGAATTCAGGTGATAATGCCAAACGCACGCAAGCTAAATCTTGCGGAATGATTGTTTTTACCTCATTCCAGCTATCCGCTTTACCGTCCAATTTTCCAATAAATAAGAGTTTGGCTTCACTGTGGTTGAGTACATAAGCTGCACCTTCCGCATTGAGTGTTGGGTAGAGTGGGACTGAGATATGACCTGACATCCAGATCGCTAAATCTGCCATAAGCCAATGCGCACTATTTTTACCATAAATTGCAATCGCACTCTTTTCAGGCAAGTTTAAAGACTGTAAATAACTCGCCATACTGCGAACTTGTTGTGCAACTTCCGACCATGTGTAATGCACTGCATTGCCATTGGCCAATGGTTGTACAAACACATCTTTTTGCGGTAATTGCTTTTCCCAATGAAGTAGATAGTGCACATGGGTATCATGAAACTCAACAAAATCCTTGTTTTCCATATCATTTCTTCCATTATTTTAAGTTTTTATCTTGGCTATAGACCGTTGCTTTCGAACTTGTCTATTTGGATACACAATACTGAATGATCAAATTACATGGGTGGGTAAACTTTATCTCTAAAAGAAAAAATCGAGATCAAAGTACACTATTTAAATAGCATAAAAACGGTTGCAATGTATACAACAAACTCCCTGTAAATCGTTCATTGATTTTTGTTGTAAAGTAGATCTCATTCAATGATACATGGGGTTTCTATGATGTGGTGAAATTGATGAATGGTCCATAGCCCCCCCATACAAGACATGGTCATATAAATGGTACAATGCTAGTAATTAATTTTTATAAATTGGTATAACTTTTACATTTAAAATCAAATAAATAAAAACAACCCAATAATTGATTATTTAAATCTGGATAATATATACATCAAAAAAGCTCCCGAAGGAGCTTTTAGAATCTAGATAAAATTGCGCTAAATTAAGGTTTAACCACGACCAATACCTGAATCGCCTCTGGTGTTACAGAAACACCTTCCAATAGGCTTAAACCTTCTTTCTGGAATTTCTGTAAACGTTCAATTTCATCTGCACGAATACTTGGATTAAATTGTTTTAAATAGCTTAAACGATCAATTTCATATTGCCATTTGCTACCATAAATTTCTTTAGCTTGTTCTTTTAACTGCGGTAAAACACCTTTAGCAATATCTAAAGCTTGTGCATAGCGTTCTTCAATCACTTCACGACGTGCTTTTACCACTTGACGACAGCTGTTGCTATCTAAATGGTGTAAATACGGCTTAATAATTTCTGGATCAAGCTTGGCAGTAATATCCTGACCCGTTTCAGTCAATAACACTCGGATCAATTGTGTCGGCAAACTTGAAGGTAAATTTAATGCCTTAGGTGCGACCACATCCACTTTAAACCAAACTTCTAACAAGATCGTGCCTTGTTTAAGTGCATTGGTTTTTAGAATCGCAACATTGGTACTACCAAAAGATTGAGTGCGGATAATTTCCATCACACTTTCAGTAAACGGATGTTCAAGTGTTAAATATTGCGCGTCTTCACGGATCTGTGCCTGATCACGATAGAAGGTTGCAGTCATGCCCTCTTCGTCGATATCCAAACCTTGCACTTGCATTTGATCGGTTGGTTTAATAATCACCGTACCATTGCTTTGCTCATCAAAGTCAATGTTAGTCGATGCCATAAACCGCTTCATAAACATTGGCAACAAAGTATTGTCATCATAGTCTTCAAGCGCAGTAACAATTTCTTGTGCCACGATCGGACGACATGAATTGTATTCCAATAAACGGTCACGACCATCTTGCAATTCAACTTCAAGCGCTTGACGCTGTACATTGACCGCTTCAAGAAGCTCTTCAAAGGCTTGGCCTTTATCATCCAATAAGCAATCTTTTAAATCGACAATAAAGTTTTCTTGTAAGGTTTGTGCTGTAGGCGAAATATTACTAAAAATATTCAACGCTTCATTATACCAACGGAACATGCGCTCTTGCGCTGTACCGACAAGATAAGGCACATGAATCTGAATACGATTTTCTTGACCAATACGGTCTAAACGACCAATACGCTGTTCAAGTACATCTGGATTTGCTGGCAAATCAAACAACACAAGATCAGAAGCAAACTGGAAATTACGCCCTTCTGAACCAATTTCAGAACACAGTAAAATCTGTGCACCATAAGAATCTTCAGCAAAATAAGCCGCTGCTTGGTCACGTTCCAATAAGCTCATGCCTTCATGGAACATTGCGGTGCGAATACCCGCGTGGATGCGTAAAGCGTTTTCAAGTGCTTCAACAACTGGACCACTACGTGCGATCAGCAGTACTTTTTTATGTTTTAAATCAGAACGTAATCGTTCCATCAACCACATAACACGTGGGTCTGTTTCCATCCATGCGCCATCAAGTTGCAGTTCTTCTGGCCACATTTGCTCACGTAATTTTCCATCTTTAGACCAGTTTTCTGGTGCTGGCAATGGTGCAGGTTGGCAATCACGTCCAGGGAAACCTTGAATTGCTTCACGGGTATTACGGAACAAGATACGACCAGTACCATGACGGTCTAAAAGTTCATGAATTGCACGGAAACGATGTTCAGGCTGATCTTCAATCGGATGACCTAATAATTTTTCAACCGCTGCCAAATGTTCCGCTTCAAGTGGCAAATCTGACATCAACACTTCAGCAATTTTAGCAGTGTGATGATATTGCTCTTCTTCATCAAGGAAACGATCAAGCGAACTAAAACGTTGTGGATCAAGTAAACGTAAACGGGCAAAATGACTTTCTACACCTAACTGTTCAGGTGTTGCCGTTAAAAGCAGCACACCTTCAGTTTTTTCAGCAAGCTCTTCAACCAGATCATAACGGTCATTACCGCCTTCTTCTTCACTCCACATCAAATGATGCGCTTCATCGACCACTAACAGATCAAAACCAGCTTCAATGGCTTGCTCACGTAAATCATCATGGTCAATCATTAAATCTACTGAAGCAATGATACATTGTTCAGTCAGGAATGGATTGAGTTCAGGATCATGCTCTTTGATTGAAGCTGTACGAGTCAGATCAAACAATGAGAAATTCAAATTGAAACGACGACGCATTTCAATCATCCATTGATATTGTAATGAATCTGGTACAAGAATCAGAATTCGCTCAGAACGACCCGTTTTGAGTTGTTGATGGATGATGAGTCCCGCTTCGATTGTTTTACCTAAACCGACTTCATCTGCAAGTAGTACACGAGGTGCAAATCGTTTACCCACTTCATGGGCAATATACAGCTGGTGTGGAATCAAACCTACACGCGCGCCAACCAAACCACGTAATGGTGACGTTTGCATATTGGCTTGCATTTGCATCGCTTCAATACGTAAGTCATACCATTCTTTATAGTCAATTTGGCTTGCCAATAAACGTTCTAAAGGCTTTGACAATTGAATTTGTGCGCCAATACGCGTTTCGTTTAATGCTTTCTTCTCTTGTTCACCACTATCCAATGTACGAATAACATTGTAACGAATCACACCACTGCGATCGTCTAAAGACTCGACAATCCACTTGATGCCTTCTTGGTCTTGAACTTCATCATTGATATTAAAAACAATACGAGATAATGGGGCATTATTACGTGCATAGACACGAGTTTCGTCACTTTTTGGAAAAAGAATACTGATTGAACGTTCATCGACGTCAATCAATACACCTAAACCTAACTCAGTTTCTGTGTCCGATAACCAACGTTGACCTATAGCAAATTGTTGCAATTTTTCCACCTTTATCTCATGTTAGGGCTAAAACACGGTTGCTCAAATCAGGAGAATATTTGAACAAAGTTTATACCCATTACGCAATACTTTTTGACATAAAGCTCATTAAATTTTGAGCGACTTAATTTCAACTTAAAAATCTAAACTAAAACGGAACTGGACAATCAAATTGTACAAGCTCCTCTGTTTTAGGATGATGAAAACTCAGTTGTTGTGCATGTAGACAAAGTCGTGGCATAAGCTGCTGTTGTTCTACAGTTGCATATAAAGTATCACCAATAATAGGATGTCCTAAATATTGCATATGCACGCGTAACTGATGTGACCGTCCTGTAATTGGAGTTAACTCAACACGGGTTACAGCCTGTCCTTGAATTTGAAAATGTTGGATTGCTTTCCAATGTGTTAATGCAGGCTTATTATGTTCTGGATCAGCAATATGTAAGGGTGGATGTTCTGGATCATAAATCACAGGAACATCAACTGTGCCTTCACCATGTAAAGTGCCAGCAACAACAGCTTGATAGGTTTTAGAGGTTTGACGTTCTTGAAACTGTCTAGAAATACTTTTTTGTCCCCATTTACTCAGTCCGAATACCAAAATTCCAGAGGTATCGCGGTCTAAACGATGAATGAGTAAAGTCTTAGGCTCGATTTTTAATAATCTGTTGATAACACAATCTTGTAAATCTGCTGTTTTTCCTGGAACTGTGAGTATACCTGCTGGCTTATGGATCACCATAAAATCATCATCACGATGGATCAGGTGTTCGGTTAGAAAATTACTCAAAGTTCAGTTCCAATGATCACGCAAACAAGCAGGCAATTCTAAGAATCTTGGAATGAAATTACAATCAAAATTATCTGATTTATTCGATTATTCTAAAGAAAGAATAATAAATCGTACAATTGCTTTAAATTCATTGGCAATTTACAAGACAATCAAAAACTTTAGATACATTTTGCCAATCAATTGTGGAGAAATTGGATTAATTCATTGAAAAAATAAATTATTGTCTATTTTTTGGTAGGCTAAAAACTTAACACCCTATTTTTTTAATGGTATAAACAATACCTTAAGATTAAATGAGCAAAATATGAATAAATTAAATTATAAATCTACATTGTCCATTTGTATTATTTCCGCATTTGCCATGACCGGCTGTGCAACTTCAACCCTTTTAAAGAAAGACAACGGTGTCCGTACCCGTAATGTTCAAACCGTATTGGTCAATGATACGGTTTTAGCATTTGGCAAACCATCACAAGCAATTTCTGCACTACCTTCTGACAGCATTGTTATTGCAGGACAAAAAAATAGTTATGTCATCACCAGTGGTGGTACTCGATTTGTCAAAGTGATCACAGGACTTGATCCAAAATTTATTCAAATTGATAAAGCGCTGACCTTCAATTCAGAAAAAAATGATGGGCATTTTTCAGGAATCCTACCACTCAAATATGTCAAACTTTCGGAAGATGTCACTAAACAAGATCGTGCATTCTTTATTGAAAATGGTGCAGAAGAATGTACCACTTCAAGTGATCAACGTCTAAAAGCACAACGTTTCTGTTTTAACATTGCCTTATCTGGTCTGGTTTACCCTTCTGCTTCTAATATTTCATCACTAAAAGCACTGAGTAAACCCTATCAAGTCAGTATCTATACCACTCAAGAGGTCAAAGATTACTCAAAGGCTGGCAGTAAAACTGCAGATAAACTGGTGTTATTCCCTTTTGCTGTCGCTTTTGATGTAGTGACTTTACCGTTCCAAGCGCTTCATAAGATTTTTGATTGATTGAAAATAATTCAGGATATTGCATACAATATCCTGAATCTTAGCAAATATAAAAATACGATTCTCAGTAGCATGATTCCACTTTCTTTTAACTATCTTTGGATTTTCTTTGTCGCCGGCTTTGGGACCATTATTTTTAGTCTCTTTGCGATTGGATTAATATTTAGCTCAAAATTCAGAAATGCCCTTAGGCATGGCAATATTTTTATTCAGTCTTTATTTGTCTGTAGTGTACTCTGCGTTTTTTTGAGCTTGGCACTTTATTTTCTTGTTCTATATACAAAAAATGAGATTGAAAAAGAGCATCATTCCCTACATAAAACATTAAGTTCGCCTGAGAAAATTTTAGGCATCCAAATGCCACAAGGGACTGAACTTGAATTATTTGCACCCAATCAATTGTCCTCATTGAGACAAGCCAAATTTCCCCAACCCGTATTATTTGGAAAGCTACAAATTAACAGCATGAAAATTCCTCGTGGTATTGATTTGGAACTTTTTGATGATCGTTCCACCACCTTAATGGGGACAGGTAAGGATACGATCGAAGGTTGGAATTGTCAGCTGATGAGCTATATTCAAGTCTATTTAGATGATGCTGGCAACATCGTTGGTTTAGAGCACTGTAATCTTGCTCAAGATACGCAGCTAGACAATATTACGCTTATGGCACAGGCAGGTATCGAGCGTTCTAAATATCAAAAATATCCAGACAACTTTGTTTCTACAGATTACTGGCGGATTCACAATCCCCTCACCCAATACAAAGCTGTTTCCCTACAATGGGCAAATGTCTATTTGGATCAAAATAAACAACTCATCGGGATTGAAAATGGCACACTGGCAGAAAAATTAACCTTAGGCGGTATTCAATATCCAGCAAATACTGAATTCAATTTACTGGTTCATCCTTTTACACAAGATGAAACATGGTTATTTACCCCGCCCAATGATCAAAATGCGATTGCTCGTAATGGCAAAGTCTATACGCATGATCAAACGATTCTTCAGCACCCTAATGGCAAAATTGAACAAATCCTCAATAGCAATGATCCTAGAATTTTAGCCCGAAGAATGAATCACTAATGCTTAAATATTGATATTCCAAACAGCATAAGCACTTTTCATGGTCTTTGACTTTTTATCTCTAATATTTATTTACAATTATTCATTTCAATTTTCAAATTCTTGACCACATGCTTCGCGTATAGCAATTTACTGCCATTTAAAGATCAATAGAAGTCTGCTAGCCTAATCTACAAGATCAAGAACTGGCTTTTAAACGATATCAGCACCCATAAAATTAAACGCAAAGTACCAAAAATTAGATATTTTTTTTAATATTTAAGCCGATTGATAAAAAAACAAACAAATTCACAAAGATTCTGTTGTAAAAAACAACAAAATCTTTATAATCCAACTAAACAGACAAGTCTGTATAATTTGCTGAAAAAAACGAATGACATGTGCATTCAGAGGGTATAAGAATAAATATAAGAAGATGCTTCAAGCATCTCTTTACCTGATAATTTATTGTTATGACAATAAATCATCAGGTATATAAAAAACTTATCAGCAAAGCGCGATTCACTTCAAGTGATCGCGCTTTTTTATTTTCAAGTTTTAAGGAGTAAATTAGGGGCTGTTGACAATTCGTCTATGTTTGCGACTACGTGTGTTTTTTAGGCGATACTTGGCGCGAAATACGAAATTTAGTCATTCTAAATAAGTAGTTCGTAACGACGTAGCGGCAAAAAACACACTAGTCCCGAAGGGTTGTGGCTAAAATTATCTCAGCCTTCGTTATGAAACTCGAAAATAGTCTCGCTATTCTCTTCGTTTCATGCCTTGCCTGCTCAATTTTAACCTACAACGCAAGCCATTTATGAAATCTCAACAGCCCCTAAACAGATCAACAAGCGCAAATAATGATTACGCTTGCAATCTGCGATTATTCAACAAACTTAAAGGTTAAACTGAACTCGGTTGGGCTAGAGCCAATTCCATCTGAATCAGGGTCTCTACCCGTCTCCAATAATCATCCAAACACACTTGCTGAGGATCTATTTGCGCTTGAATCGTCATTCCGTCAAGAAGACTCGACAAGAAAGAAGCAAGTTGAATATCTTGTTTAACACCTAAATGACGCAACGCATTACTCAAATGCCCTTTTAACCACTCTTTATAGTCAGTTGCAGGTTGAAGTGATGACGGATAAACTTTTGAAATTTCTTCTACGGCTTTTTGGAACATACAACCATTAAAATCTTCACTATGAAACCATGCGTTGTACCATGTGAAAATGGCTTTAATATGAGATAAATAATCTTGTGGATCACATTTAGCGATTGCAGCATCTAATGATTCTTGCAAATTGAGATTTCTCGTGACCAAACATTCTTCAATCAATTTGGCTTTAGATGGAAAATATTTATAAAAAGTCATTTTTGCAACGCCAGACTCACTAATAATTCGGTCTATACCGATAGAATTATAACTATATGTATTAAAGAGATTCAACGCTGTATTAATGATGTCCTCTTTTTTTGACATTTGTTTTTACCTGATGTACAAAAATTTAAGATTAAAATTAAAGCATTAGCTTATAAGAACAGCACATAAATACGAATTACTTCAAGTGTATGCTAAGAATTATATCTTAAATTCATATGAATACTGAGTTTTTATAAAAAAACATCAAGACTACAAAGGCAAGTATATGAAATATAAAATATTAAACCTGTATAAATACTAGCAAAACAATTTGTTTTTTACTATTATAAAAACGGCAAAATTAAAATTTTAATGCAGCATATGAGCATATTATCTTTCACGCAATCTGAACATACTCGTTTCGAGTTGCTGCATTTCATTCAAAATTCCTTGCAACCTGAATTATGGCAGCAAAATACTCAAGCTATCGCAAATTTAAAGCGACAAACACACTGTCATGTTTTATTTAAGCACCCAATATTAGTCCAGTTGAATCAAAGCCAGCTGACGCTTGAACAACTTAAATTTATTCATATTAATTATTTTACGGCGATTGTTAAAAATTTTACAGATGCACTTAGCATGGTAATTTATCAAGCCGTTAGCCTCGAAAAAAACCATAATATTCATCCAGAAAATAGGATTGCAGCGAAAATATATGCACGCTATTTACTGTCGCTAAACTTAATTGATGAACTGGGTTTCAATACACACCAACTCGAAAAAAGTGCTGCATCCAAATCACATCTGGTTTATTTTTTAAAATTGATGCAGCAGTTGGAATTAGATCCATTGGATCAGCAACAGACTGAAATAGAAGCTTTCGCATTGGCCCAATTTATTCACCAACACATCAATTCTTATACAGAATTATTGCTTATTTTGGCTTGTACAGAGCTGCAAGTCATAAAGTTTAGTGAAGCACTCCGTAACAACATGTCGATTTACAACAGTAAATTTATTGAAGGTTATTATGCTTGTCATGGTCTGGCTGATCAAAATGACGCGACCCTTGCCAATGATGACAACCATCAAGATGACATTTGGACCCTACTGATACAATGCTATGATCAAAACGACCAACAGTATTTGGACCAAGTCCAGTCTGAGTATTTAGCACTCTGGAATAATTTCTGGAGCAAAATGGCAATGCGTATAACTGAAATTTAAACGCTTACTTCATGATGGTTTTTTGATCCCATTACTGAGATCAAAAATACTTTATTGTGGAGTCGTTGAGCGTCATTGTAAGACGTGTTGAGTTGGCATATTTTGTTTACGTTCTTGTAGTGCTCTCTTCATCACCTGATAACCGCCGGTTAAGCCTAAAGTCGCCATAATCACAGCCACAATAATATCTGGCAACATGCTTCCTGTACCAAAAACCCCAATAGCTGCAAAGATTACGGCGACATTTCCAATCGCATCATTACGACTACACAGCCAAACAGACTGCATATTGGAGTCGCCATCTCTAAAAGCATAAAGCACAAGGGCTGAAATCACATTGGCGATTAAAGCCAGTATACCAATCGCTCCCATGGTAATCGCTTCTGGCGGAATCCCTTTCGTATAGGCATAGATCGTTTTGCCGATCACGACAAAACCAAAAATTGCCATGATTGCCCCTTTAAACAAGGCAACAGTCGCTCGCCAATACAGCGTTGCGCCTAATACCGCTAAAGAAACGGCATAATTGATGGAATCACCAAAGAAATCCAGAGAATCGGCCCAAAGTGCAGAAGAATGTGCATACGCCCCACCAATCAATTCAACAAAGAACATGGCAAGGTTAATAAACAGTGCAATCCACAAAGCCGTTCTAAACTTGCTATTCGGTTTCTGTGGTGCAGGTTCATGACTACATGTACACGCCATGACACTTCTCCTTGATTCAATATAAATGGGCTTATCTGCTTATTTTTTTCAGTCAAGTTGGTGCTTTAAAGAAAATCAGCACATGCTTCAACAATGATGAAAAATTCAGCTATACTGCTATTTAAAACTATGGAGTTAGTCCAAGGTCAAGTTGATTCAGGAAAATAAAGCATGCAGCAATACTTAATTAGTGATCTCGCTAAAAAAACTCAGCTGTCGACGGATACTGTGCGGTTTTATGAGAAAAAAAATCTGATCAGATCCAGTTATCGTGCAGATAATAATTATAAATATTATGATGATGAAACATTAAAGCGGCTTATTTTTATTAAACGTTGCCGCGCATTAGATATGACCTTACATGAAATTACTCAACTTTTAGAGCATCTACAACATCCTGAACAAGGCTGTAAAATCATTGACCAATTGATTGAAGAACATATTCGACATGTAGAAACTCGAATATATGAATTACAACATTTTAAATCGCAACTGCATGAATTACGTCAATCCTGCTCCTCGAACACCACCATTGATCATTGTCAGATTGTCAAAAAACTTGAAGCATCGGAATAATTTATATTGTGTTAAATGAGTCTCTCGGCTATTCCCTCTGCTGATTGAGTCGATGTGCTGATTTAAAAACAGATTTGCGCAGCCATAGCGAAACACTAACCAACGCAATCAATACTGGAACTTCTACCAAAGGACCAATAATTGTGGTAAATGCGACAGGTGAAGCCAATCCAAATGTTGCAATCGCAACAGCAAGTGCCAATTCAAAGTTATTTCCCGCTGCGGTAAAAGAAATCGCTGTAGTTTTAGGATAATCATTGCCCATCCACTTGCTCATAAAAAAGCTCAGGAAAAACATCACCACAAAATACAGAGTTAATGGGATGGCAATTCGCAATACATCGAATGGTAGGCTAACTACATCCACCCCTTTTAAACTAAACATCGCCACAATGGTAAATAACAATGCCAATAAACTCAGTGGACTGACTTTAGCGATAAACGTTTGTTGATACCAGTCTAATCCTTTGCGTTTAACCAGAATGATCCGACTTAGAAAGCCCAATAAAAATGGGATACCTAAATAGATGAAAACCGCATGTGTAATCGTCCAAAAGCTGACATCAATAACTTTTCCTGCTACACCAAAATACGGTGGTAGAACTGTTAAAAACAACCAAGCATAAGTACTAAAAAAGACAATTTGGAAAATACTATTAAAAGCGACTAAAGCTGCGACATATTGATTGTCACCACCTGCTAAGTTATTCCATACCAAGACCATCGCGATACAACGGGCTAAACCAATAAGAATTAAACCCGTCATATATTCAGGATAAGCATGTAAAAACACGATCGCTAAAGCAAACATCAGGCACGGCGCGATTAACCAGTTTTGTAGCAAAGACAAAGTCAACGTTCGTTTGTCTTTGAAGACTACAGCTAAGGTCGCATAATCCACTTTGGCAAGTGGCGGATACATCATCAAAATTAAACCTATCGCAATGGGTATATTGACTGAATCTGCGCTTAAACGATTTAAAGCCACAGAAGCCTGCGGGAAATATACGCTGATGCAGATCCCCATTACCATCGCAATAAAGATCCATAAAGTTAAATTGCGATCTAAGAAAGAAAGCCGCGAAGTTGGCTGATTTGAGTTCATGACAGCTTACTCACAACAGCTGTTGATTTGGTTAAAGTCTGAACTACCCATAACTGAATTCGCAGTTTGCGCTGCAATTATGTTTAATACTGCATTGGCCCATTCTGGTAATTCAGGATTTAAACGGTAATACACCCATTGGCCTTTGCGTTGATCAAGTAAAATGGACAAATTTCTCAACAAAGCCAAGTGTCTAGAAATCTTTGGCTGGCTTAAATTTAAGGCTTCAGTGATTTCACAAACACAAACGTTCCCCTGTGCCAACACAATTTTTAAAATATCCAAACGAGTTGGGTCAGATAAGCACTTAAAGAAATCGGGTTGATCCATCGCAATTACTCAATTTTATGGTTTAGCATATTCACTATTGCGAATATACGCATATCCATATATAAATGCAATATTGCTTTTTAACAGAGAGTCGATCGATGTCATCTCAAATTAAGATTTATCATAATCCTGCCTGTGGGACTTCACGCAATACCCTTGCACTCATTCGAAATACTGGTATCGAACCAGAAGTGATCGAATATTTACAGTATCCGCCAAGCAAGGCACAACTCATCGATTTGATTCAGCAATCTGCTTTGTCGGTACGAGATGCAATACGTAAAAATGTTGATGTTTATAAAACCTTAAAACTAGATCAAACAGAATGGACTGACGATCAGCTGCTTAATTTCATGTTGCAATACCCGATTTTAATCAACCGCCCCTTTGTCGTGACTGAATTGGGTGTTCGTTTATGTCGGCCATCTGAATTGGTTTTAGATCTCTTATCTGCGCCACAACGTGCTGCTTTTAGTAAAGAAGATGGTGAAATTATTATCGATCAGCAATTAAAAAGGCTTAAATAATTTTTTAGGGTTTTCAAAAAACCCGATTAATTAAACATAAGATATTGAATATTAAGTTTTTTAATAAAAATTCATCCAATTAATCCTGAGTGTTTTACTAGGTTGAATCTTATTTTCAAACCCTTACAATAAAACCATATTTTTAGTATGCCTTTTAAATTTATATGAGCATCTCACACATTACTGAACTCCTATCACCAGCTGGATCATTGAAGAATATGCGTTATGCATTTGCTTACGGTGCCGATGCGGTATATGCAGGTCAACCTCGCTATAGCTTGCGAGTTCGTAATAATGAGTTTGATCATGATCATTTAAAGATAGGGATTACTGAAGCGCATGCCTTAGGCAAAAAATTTTATGTAGTGGTAAATATTCAACCGCATAATGCTAAATTAAAAAATTTTATTCGTGATCTTGAACCTGTGGTCGCCATGCAACCTGATGCACTGATCATGTCAGATCCGGGCTTGATCATGCTGGTTCGAGAAAACTTCCCACAAATATCCATTCATCTGTCTGTACAGGCAAATGCGGTCAATTGGGCAACCGTAAAATTTTGGAGAAATATGGGACTCACCCGTGTCATTTTGTCACGTGAGTTATCTATCGAGGAAATTGAAGAAATTAAACAGAATGTACCCGATATGGAAATCGAAGTTTTCGTACACGGTGCACTCTGTATGGCTTATTCCGGTCGTTGCTTACTTTCAGGCTATATGAATAAACGTGATGCTAATCAAGGCGCTTGCACCAATGCATGTCGCTGGGAATACAATATTCACGAAGCAACAGAAGATGCATCTGGGGATGTCATTCCAGTCCAACAACTGGAGACAGCATCAGACTGTTGCAACAATAAAGATGCCGACGAGCAACACGCCATACAACAACATCAATTTGGCGAACCGGTTTTATTACAACGTCATAGAGAAGACATGTTTGCTGCTGAAGAAGACCAACATGGCACTTACTTTATGAACTCTAAAGACTTACGTGCAGTTCAACACGTAGATCGTTTAACCAAGATGGGCATTCATTCCTTAAAAATCGAAGGACGCACCAAATCTTACTTTTATTGCGCCAGAACAGCACAAATTTATCGCAAAGCGATTGATGATGCGCTACAAGGAAAACCGTTTGATCGGGCGTTAATGTCACAACTCGAAGGTTTAGCCAATCGAGGTTATACCGAAGGTTTCTTACGTCGTCATGTCCATGCCGAATATCAAAACTATGCAACGGGATCTTCTCAGTTTGACCATCAGCAATTTGTTGGTGAAGTGCTTGAACGCAACGATGATTACATCAAGATTGAGGTAAAGAATCGTTTTGTTGTGGGTGACTCTATGGAACTCATGACCACATCTGGCAACATCACATTTATTCTTCATGAAATTTTAGATAAAAACAGACAACCGATCATAGATGCAAAAGGCTCAGGATATATTGTAGAAATTCCAATTCCTGCTGATATTGATATGCAATATGCCTTATTAATTAGAAACTTACCAAATTCGACTGCTGATATTTCAGCATCATCATTGGCTTACCAAGCAGTTTAGGATATCGAAATGGCTTTAATGATTACAGACCAGTGCATCAATTGTGATATGTGTGTACCAGAATGCCCCAATCAGGCAATTTTTGAGGGAGAAAAGTTCTATGAAATTGATACACAGCGTTGTACTGAATGTGTCGGATTTTATGAGCATCAAACCTGTGTAGATGTCTGTCCAATTGAATGTATTGTTCAAAATCCACAACATATAGAAAGCAAAGCGCAATTATTAAATCGCTTTCATTATCTAAGTTTGTTTGGTTAAGACAAAATGCGACACCAATTCTAATCTTGGAACGTATTTTGCTTAGTTAATGCATAGGTTCAGATAATAATAACAATAAAGAAAATGGAGCTGAGCTGTATGGCAACACAGCTCATGAAAAGGGGAAAACAACAACATTAGGGAAAAGCCAAGGTGTATTTGGGGAACACTTTGGCTTTTTTCTTATTTAAAAAATCACCTTTGATTTTAATTTCAAGATAGGCAATATAAGCAAAAAGCTAAGCGACGAAAAAAATTCATAGATCTTTATTCATGGGCAAAATTTTGCGAAAACTTCTCCTTACACCACTGTTTGACTTCATTTACAATAAAATCAGCATCTGGCAAAGTTAAAAAATAGTAATTCCATGCCGTTTCAACACATGGCGATACAATTTTCAGCCGCCCTTGTTGTAAATCATTGGCAATCGAAATGCGGCTTAATAATGCAATACCCTGTCCAGACAATACAGCCTGAATTGCATGACTTTCTTGCGTATAAAATACCTGCGCTTGCCCTGCTTGAATATGTAAGCCTTGTTTTTCAAACCATTTCTGCCAATTGACTCGATTTGGACAGTATTCGTCTCCCCAGGTAAAGTGAATCAATGGCACAGTCGTCCAGTTCATAGTTGCAATATCCAAAGAGGGATGCCCGACAGCCACATATTCATCAACTGCAAATAATTCTGCATCAACATCTTGATAGCCCCCTGAACCATACCGAATCGCCAAATCATAGAGACCAGACGTCATATTGATGAGGTCATAACTCGCATGTACTCGAAACATAATATTGGGAAAGCGACTTTGTAACTCTGGCAAATAGGGAATAATCCACTCACTTGCAAAGGATGGTGTTGTCGTAATGGTAAATAATCTTTGTTTATTTTGCTCAAGTTGAAACAAAGCAGTTTGAATCTGTCCAAAACCTGATTGCACATGCTTAAGCAAATACTCTCCTTCTGGCGTTAGGCTAATCGAGCGTGTACGTCGTTCGAATAACTGTATATTCAATTGCTGTTCCAGCTTCTTGATACGATGGCTTAAGGCGGTAGGTGTTAAAAACAATTGGTCTGCTGCTTTCTTAAAGCTGAGTTGTTCAGCGACATGCTGAAAGGCCAACAATTGCTCCAAGGAATTATGCAAAACCACCGAAGATCACCGTGTAAAATATAAATGAATTAGATTCAGTTATAACATGTATTTTTATCGTTTGTTGTTTTTTTCATATTCTATAAAAATCAATTTGAACAAACAACAAATTGAGTAATGATCATGGCAAATATACTAAAAATAGATACTAGTTTAAGAACAGGTATTTCAGGTACGCACCCACATGGTTCTTTAAGCCGACGCTTAACCGAATTATTTATTGATCAATGGAATGAAATTGATTCATCTGTGCAAGTTAAACATCGTGATTTAGGTCGAAATCCACCCCCTTATATTGATGAAGAGTGGATCATTTCTGAATTTGGCTATGCAGAATCTGAAGAAAAGGCACAACAACGCCTACAACTGAGCAATGAGTTTATCGAAGAATTACATTGGGCAGATATTATTGTGCTTGGCGTACCGATGTATAACTTTGGCACACCTGCTCATCTAAAAGCCTATATTGATCACATCGTGAGAATGAATAAAACCTACTCATTTGATCTTAGCAAAGAGCAACCGTACTCAGGGCTTTTGGATCATCAAAAAACTATGATTATCCTTTCTGCCCGTGGTGGGCATGACTTTGATTCAGCTGATGCGCCATTTCCCAATCATGCTGAACCCGCAATAAAAACAGCATTCAATTTTATAGGTATCGAAAAATTTCATGAAATCGCAATTGAGTATCAGGAATTTGGTGGCGAGTTGTTAGCACAATCGATCCAAGCTGCAGAACAAAAAACCATTGCACTTGTTCAAGATTTGCAACATTAACAAAGCTTATTTTCGCAAGCTCTCTTCAATAGTATTCAATCTCCAACACAAAAAAAGGAATTGAGCTGTTAGCAACTCAATTCCTATCAAGGGTAAAACATGAAATAAATGTTAAGACAAGCCAAAGTTATCATTGCGACACTTTGGCTTGCTTTTCAACGTGCAATCATTGAAAGATTATTGACCTGAACGAATGATGTAATCGAATGCAGATAAAGAGGCTTTTGCACCCTCACCAGCGGCAATGATGATTTGTTTATAAGGCACTGTTGTACAGTCACCCGCAGCAAATACACCTTTTACATTGGTTTCATTACGATCATTTACCACAATTTCATTACGGTTTGAAAGCTCTACAGCAGTTGCTTTTAAGAAATCTGTGTTTGGTAATAAACCAATTTGTACAAAGATTCCCGCAAGTTCAATGGTATGCAGTTCGTCTGTTGCACGGTCTTTATACTTCAACCCTGTCACAATCGAACCATCACCAATCACTTCTGTAGAGAGTGCATTCAAAATCACCGTGGTATTTGGCAAACTATTCAATTTATCTTGAAGCACTTGGTCAGCACGAAGTTGAGTATCAAACTCGATCAATGTGACATGTTCAACAATACCTGCAAGATCAATTGCGGCCTCTACACCTGAGTTACCCCCACCAATCACGGCAACCTTTTTGCCTTTAAATAATGGACCATCACAGTGTGGGCAATACGCAACACCACGTGTTTTGTACTCTTTCTCACCTGGTACATTCATCTCTCTCCAACGTGCACCTGTAGATAAGATGACCGTTTTTGATTCAAGTTTTGCACCATTTTCCAGTTCAACTTCAACTAAACCATTAGTTGTTTGATCCGCACCAACAATGTTTTTCACTTTTTGTAAGTTCATAATGTCCACACCGTACTCACGTACATGCGCTTCCATATCTGAACCAAACTTAGGACCTTGTGTTTTTTGTACTGAGATAAAGTTTTCAATATCCATGGTGTCCATGACCTGACCACCAAAGCGCTCAGAAACAATACCTGTGCGAATCCCTTTACGTGCAGCATATACCGCAGATGTTGCACCAGCAGGTCCACCACCAATCACCAATACATCAAACGCGTCTTTAGCATTCAGCTTTTCAGCATCTTTAGCCGCAGCACCGCTGTCTAATTTCGCAACGATTTCTTCCAAAGTCATACGACCTTGACCAATATGTTCGCCATTTTGGAAAACCATAGGTACAGCCAAGATTTTGCGTTCTTCAACTTCATCTTGGAAGAATGCACCGTCGATCATGGTTGCTGTAGTGCCTGGATTATTAATTGCAATCAAGTTAAGTGCTTGAACAACATCTGGGCAGTTGTGACAGCTTAAAGAAACGAATACATCAAAATTTGCAGTCAGGTTTAAACCTTTAACTTGAGCCAAGATTTCATCAGAAACTTTTGGCGCATAACCTGATACTTGTAATAAAGCTAAAATTAACGAGGTAAACTCATGACCCATCGGTAAACCAGCAAAGAATACGCGAGGTTGTTCACCTACTTTTGCAATACCAAAGCTCGGTTTACGATCATTCTGACCATCGAAACGTGCAGTCACTTGATCTGACAGCGCAGCAATTTCAGTCACCAACTCTTTAATTTTGTCTGACTTTTCAGAACCATTTAAAGAAGCAACAATTTCAATTGGGCTCTCAAGACGCTCTAACAATGTTTTTAATTGAGCAGAAGTATTTGTATCTAACATGCTAACAATCTCCAAGGGAGTAAATTTCTTTCGTTGAATGTATATTACGTCTATTTAAAAAATAGATAAAACAGTTTGTTTTTATTAAATCAATCGGTTTTTTAGTTTAACAAAAATCAGCCACGTTCTCATCAGCATATCCCCCTATTCTCAAATTTAAATTCTTTAATGCTGGTATATATATGGGCATTGGCTAGAAAATCAATAGACATCCCCGACTTCCTCGAAACTTAAAATTAGATTAATTTTCAACAAAAATAATATTTCTTCGACCATCTCTCTACAAAAAATCATGCGCAGCCAAGCCACAAAGTTTTAAGCTAAATTTATGTTGTGGTTTCTCCAATTAAGTACAACAAGGTGTACTTATTCACAATTCCTGTATAAATAAGTGAAGAGGTAAAACAATGAAAATAGAGTTCGTATTCGATATCGTCTATCCAATGAGTTATGTGGCGTTTGAAAAACTCAAACAACATTGGAATCAACCCATGGCGAAAAAAATCGAATTATTACCTGTGCAAGTTTTACCAGAAATTCCAGAACAAGGCTTAGATGTTTATCAATACCTGACTGAAAGATATGGAACCAAAGAAGCCAATCGCAAACTTGATATGGCAAAATTTGCTGCTTATAGTCAAGATTTAACCGTAGATATTGAGCATATGAAGCGTATGCCCAATAGCCGTTTAGCCCATCAAGCGATATTGGCTTTAGACAATATCTTTGACCAATTCGCGTTAACGCAGGCTTTATTCCACGCCATATTCGCCCATGGTAAAGACATTGCCAACCCTGAAGTACTGAAACAAATCATCGAAGGTATGGGCTTGGATGGCACGAAAGTTCTACGTTCTATTCAACATAAGGAAATCGCAGACAAACAAACTGAGATTACTCATTATGTACAAGGTTTCGGTAAACACCCAACGCCTTACTATATTGTAGACGGTGAAATTTGGGATAAAACCTTTGATACCTTAGAACTGAAAGACCTGATTACCAACCGAGCGAAAGATGTCGCTTAGGACAACGAGATTTAATTTTTACAGCAATAAAAAAGCACTTTTGCTCATCACAAAAGTGCTTTTTTATCAGAATTTTTACAAAGTATAAGCTTTGTGCGTTGCACTAACCGATACGATGACCAATTCGATGTAAACGTTTCGCAATTCGATTTGCTACCCAATAAATCATCAAGCTAAAAAATAAACTGAGTGCTGAAATTCCCCATAAAACCTTTTCAACAATGTTCGACCAAAAGCTTGCACGACTCACTTGCGCTTCAACACCTTGCGCAATCGGGGAAAGCGCTCGATTAAATACCTGATGTTGAATTGTCCATAATTGCTCAGGTTTAAAGCCGTATTCTAAAAAGCGCGAATCAGATTGCTCCGCTTTAATCAATTTTTCTGTGTAAACCGTAGCCACGACCTTATCAACTGGTTTATGCATCAATGCGGTTTGTGCCAATAAATAGCTTTGTACTGTTTCAGGCGCATCCGATCTTTGCAGATATTGATAAATAGCGCTTTGCTGAATGTTTTGATCATATTTTATAAATGATTTTAACTCTTTGTCTTCATCATCTTTCAGATCATATTGCACATAAGCCAAACCAGACCAGAGCACAATCAAGGATAAAAGCCATGCAACAAATTTAAGGATAAAAGATTGAAAGCGCACTTTAAAAAAGCGAATTTTTTTTAATACACCCACAATAATAAATGCGCCAATAAATGACACTATTAATTTTAAGATCAACCAACCAAACCATGACAATGCATTCATGAGGTAGTCTGGTTGATGGATATATTCTCTTAACTGCTGATCTAGAATATATGGCAAGTGCAATTGATGAACCTGTTGTGCCACACCAAACAAGTTAAAAACCAATTCCTGTTGAAAAAAAACAGAAACTAAACTTGCGATACCCACAGAGGATAAAACCACAGCCGAAACCATCAAATTCCGTTTTCGATGCTGAAGTATTTTTAATCCATGCTCGATCTGTTGAATATCTACAGGATATTGAGTTTTTTCAGTCAACCTTTACACCTTTAGATGAGATTGTGCCAAGATTTAAGCTTTGGCTTAGGATTGATGTGTACTGGTATCTAATACCAACTGTTGCAAATTCGATTGAAGCGCTTTAATCCGAGTCGAAGCCTCTTCACGTTTTTGCATGCCCTCTTTCTGAATTTGAATGACATCATTTACAGTTTTAATCAGGGTATTTTGAACATGTTCAAGCGTTTCAATATCAATCACTGAGCGTTGATTGGCTTTGGCAGTATCCACAGAATTTTGATGAAGTAAATCTGCATTGCGTTTTAATAGTTCATTGGTTGCATCATCAATCCTGTTGGCAAGTTGTACACTATTACGTTGCTCATTTAGAGAAATCGCCAAGCTGATCTGGTTTTTCCATGCAGGTAGCGTAATATTTTTAATCGCATAAAATTTATCGACCAACATCATATTATTGGATTGAATAATACGAATCATCGGTAAGGTTTGCATTGCAGATTGTTGCAAGACTTGTAAATCACTAACTCGCTTTTCTAGATTGTTGGCTAAATGGTTAAGGTCATAAACACGCTGATTGGTTTTAGGATCTTGCTCTTGCTGAGATAAAGTGGCAATTTCTTGCTGTACTTCAACTTGCTTGATTCGACCTGCGGCAATATAAATACCCAACTGTCGATATTCCTCTTGAACCCCATTAAACATACGATCTAATGTATCTACCCGCGCTTTTAAACCTGTTTGTGATGTTTCAATTTCCTTGACCAATGAATCTATTTGCTCTTTGGTGGTATTAAAATGTTGATCAAAACTTTGCTTAGCACCTTTAAATTTACTGAGTATGCTTCCAATAAATCCTGAGTTTTTTGATTGATTCAAAATGCTGGATGTATTCAATTGCTGAGCAACTTGCACAACTTCATTTAATTTTTGCCCAGTCACATCTAAGTCTTTATTTTTGACCAAGTTGAGTAATTCATCTGTATATGAGGATGTTTTGGTCGCAATATTTTTACCATATTCAGCAACGGATGCATGATTAATATTGGCTAGGTCTTTATGCGCATTAACAACCTCATTAAAATCTTCGGTGTTTAAACCTATTTCTTTCAAATTCAATTGTTCAAACTTTTGTAATTCCAACGGCGTATTGGATTGTTCAGTTAATGCTTGATGATTCGAATCACTCATACTTCTATCCTATTTATTTTCTAATGATTTCTTTAATGATTGAATTAATTTATCACGACTTTTATCCAATTCTTCAGTCGTTGTAAAAGAATTCTGCGCACTACTCTGTTTGACATGATATTGCCATGCAGGAATCAGAACATGCTGAGCTTCATTAAAGCGATCAAGTAAGCTCAATGAAAGCTGTTGTGTTAACTGCATTTGTGCTAACGCAATATCATTACTGGCTTGTAGCGTTTGTAGCGTATTAACTTTCTTAGACAGCCGATCTGCAAAATTATCCAAGGGATGACGATGTTGTACAAAAGCAGGATATTCATGTAAAAATTCCTGCGCTGCACGAATATATTTCGCCATTTGCTCTCTTAAGCCATTGGCTTGTTGGAATCTTGCTTCCGACTTTTGAATTTCGATTTGTAATCTTTGACTCAAATGTTTGGCTTCATCAATTAAACTTTCCAAATCATTTAAATATTTGACTTGTCCAATACTAAACTCCAAATCCAAGCCTAACCATTTTTGTATCGCATTGAATTTACGTTGATTTAGCTTTTTCTTGGATGCAGATAATTGCTGAATAATATGTGCAATAATTTGACTCAGCTTTTGCGTCAAACTTGGATCAATGGCTTTTAACAGTACCGATTGTGCTTGAATCAACTGATCAGCATACAAATTCAGTCGTGTTTGATTGTCGAGTAGTGGAACCAAATCATTTCTTTTAATCGAAAGTAATTCATCAGAACTACATGGGATCTGTTCAAGCGGTGTAAGTACAGTAAATTGCTTCATATCAATTCAAAATGAATAACTTTTCAATGATTTAAGGGAAATCAATCAACAAACCCTTTCTATTTAAAACTTATAATACAAATTAGGAAGAAAGCCCATACAAATAGCAAAAAACATACAGATAGCAAAAAACATACAGATAGCAAAAAGCCAGTTTATAAAAACTGGCTTTTTGCTATAACACAATGCGTTAAAACGATTATTTTAGGTATATTGAGTTTCCTGTTATTGCTTTGACTGTCTATTCGCTTGATAACGACGATAACCTGTCAGCCCTAACAGCCCAAGAAGACTCAACCAACCCAATGAACCACCGCCACTGACCCGTGGGCTTCCTGGCGCAGTACCTGAGTTTTTCAAAGTAACGGTAGCCGCTTCAACACTACTATTTTCAGGAGTAGAAATTTTTCCATCCGCATCATACACATAATAGGTAAATTTATAACTAAATGGATCAAGTGTATTTCTAAGTTGGATATGGATTTTGCCACCATAGCAGGTATATTTATTATCGCTACCAGGACAAGGCCCACTACGATCCGCGGTAATGACCACAGGATCAATATTTGTTCCAATTCGAATTGGCAATTCAACCCCATCTGTATTGACATAAAATTTTGGTTTATTTGGCTTCTCTGTTAACGCAGCAGCATTACCGTCACCATCATCATTTGCATATTGCAGTAGATCTACATCAATCGCTTTGGTTGAGCCTTGTTCAATATTAAATGTTGCATCTTTAGCAATAGGTGCAATATTGGTAAAGCTTCCAATGATATAGGCTGAAGAGCTAATGCTTTGATCTGTCTTTAACTCTAGTTTATAGCTACAGAATTCATTGTCACCTGATGGTGTAACATTGTCATCTATACGCCATAACATAATTCTCTTTAAGTCTTTATTCCATACACAATCGAATTTTGGCTCTTTTTTACCTACAAATTGTTTCTTATCATTTAATACTCCGACACCAAGTGGTTCTACAATCACATTATAATTGTCCGCACTTAAATGTTTTACCACTCGCACATCATTACCATTAGCGTCTTTGGTTATAATTTCCGCAGGCAAATTGGCTACAAAAGGATCGACAAAGATCGTGCGATATTTCTGGTCTGATTTGGTGTATTTGATTAAATTACTATACAACTCTGATTGGATTTTATAAAAAGGAATATATTCTTGTTTGGTCGCTGGATCTGCAATCAACTTATTATAATTATCCAATATGTTTTGATAAGAATTAAGTGCCACAACAACCGAAGTATTACTTGCACTCAGGTTATTGGCAGTGAGACGTAAAACCTCTGTCGAGCCAATATCACATGAGTTTGCCACATCATTGGGACCATTTGAGTTCTCCGCAATCACGCGTGTAACACCACGCTGATCAACGCCACTACAGCCCGTATAACCAACATCAACCAAGTCTTTGTCTGTGCCTAAGTTTATAGGGAAATACATCGGCATAAAGCCTGTAGATTCACTTGGTGGTTCTATCTTATTTAAAATAGTTGTGAATGCAATATTACTCACATCAAATGTATGATCTTTATCCTCTTTCCTTACTTCCTCTGCAACCTCACATTGATCATCACCAGCAGCCAATTTTAAAGCATTGTATACAAGCACTACACGCGAACCTTCAACTTTACTGACATCACCATTTGCATAACGGCAAGATTTTCCAGTATTGTAAGCCAAAATATTATTACTTAATGCTTTTATACCATTGTAACCATACAATAATGTTGCCCAAGCTTTATTATTGACAATGGTATTACTGATCAGTGATAAAGAAGAATTATCACTAAAATTAACTTTTCCTTGTGGTGTCAATTGGCTAAATTGAATGATACGACCTTGACTTGCACTTGCGATATTGTCAGTAATCGTATTTGCAGAAAAAGTCACTGCAGGTTGCCCACAAAAATTAAGCATGCTTAAACTATCTGCAGCACCATTGCCAATAAATGTTACCCCACTCACTGCGATATTACGTTTGGTAAACTCTAAATTATCAGCACAGGTCATTCCAAGTACACTGCCCAGTTCCGCTTTATTGGTTTGGAATACACCATAATTTATGGTCAGAGAACTTGAAACATCATTTAAATAAATTGCCCCACCTGCTTTCGCATTGGAATCTATAATATTTACATTATTTAAGGTGAGTGCACCGCCAGCATAAATTGCTCCACCCACATTATTATTGCTGTCATTTAAACTCGAGCCATTTTTTAAAATTACATCATTCAGCGTTAGACTCGGCTTATTTTCATAAATGGTATTGAAAATACGTGAGTTTCCTTGACCTGAAATTGTAGTTTTTAATGGGGTTGCAGCAGGGAAATTATTGGTCAATACATCTGGGCGACTATAATCACCTGGCTCTTTACCAATGATAGAAACATCTGAGTTGGGTCTTAATTCTTTAGTCAGCTTATATTCACCTGCCTCCAACTGAATTACATTGGGTACTGTTGAATAAACCTGTCCTGCACTACAGCCACCATAAGCTTTATGTGTCGCGGCGGCGTGTAATGCTTCTCTTAATGAACACTTGTCAGGATTTGTCCCATCCTCATCATCAAAGGTGGTTACATAAATCGTTTTATCTTCTGCCGCCATCAAAGACATGGTCGACAATACAACAAGTGTCAGAAATCCTTTTTTATAATTTTTCATGTGCAATCCTTTACTTATACTTGATCCGTCGATAGCCAGCTAAACCAATCAGTCCAATGATTGAAAGAAATCCTAGACTTCCACCAGAGGTCTTTACTTTATAGTTTTTAAAATCATCTGGCTTTCTTTGTACAATTCGTGCAGGAATCGTAATATAAGGATTATCCGATTTATTAAAACTTGTGGTCGATGTCACCACATTAATTTTAAATTCATCAGAACCTTGCCATTGACCGTTCGGTGTATACACAATATCACCTGCCTGATTTATCGTCATGGTGCCTTTAGATGGCGTATTGGTTTGAATAATCTTTAAACAACCTATTTGCCAAGGCTTACCATTGTCATCCAATTCGCGATTAAAAATTTGTTTACACTTTTCAGCACTAACAAGTTCACCATCTTGTAATTGATCAGAAATTGAAAATTTAGCTGTTTCACCATATAAAATATCTTGCCCTACGGTCGAAATGTTTCCAAGATCAATCACCAGTTCAATCGCACCACGATCACATAATTCTGAATTGGAATTTCTCTGTTTACTTCGCTGATCAAGAGTCGAACAAGCTGTTATTTTATCTTGAGGTTCTGGACCGTGATTAATAATCACAGAATCTTCAGCCGAGTTATAACTTGGTAAAATTCTTGGTAAAAAATAACCTAAGGCTACACTCGGTGACTCAGCAAATGGGCATAAAATCCCATTAGTACTAAAGTCACATTTTCCTTCTGTGGTACTTCCAGCAATCAGTTGCGCATTACCCAATGCTGTCGCTTTAAAACCATTGCATCCTGAAGAATAGAGGTTATTGCTGATCTGTTCTGCTTCACCACCAGACACAATCGTACAATCTTGTGTACCATTTTTGGCAATAATACTATTTGCGACAAAACCTTTCTTTTGAGGGGCGTCTACAATAAGGCCCATACTATTGAGGATCATGGTGATATTGTTGAGCTGCATAGCATCGTAGACTTTAACCACATAGCCTTTATTGTTAAAAATCGTACTATTTTCAATCCCATAGGGCGCAGTAGAACCAAAGGCTTTTAATGCATCTTCAGAAAATTGATTTTTTGTTTCAAAATTTGAACTTGTAGCATCAGTAACCTCATTATCTCGAATCAATGATTGTGTGATAACAAATGCAGGTAATTCGGTATAAATTACACCACCTTTTTCTGCTTTATTGCCTTTGATTAAGGTCTTGTTAATCCCAACGATACTTAATGCGGTATTCGCTGCATAAATACCTGCGTTATAGATTGCCCCACCTTCTTTTGCATGACCATCTAAAAGTTGGCTATTACTTATCCCCAATGCTTCTTTGTTATAGATCAGACCACCTTGCTCAGCACATACATCTTGGCCACAGCCTTTCAGGGTAATTTCATCAAATGAAACTTTCAGCATTGCAGGTGGTGTCTCTGCTTTCTCATCTATATCTTTTTCGATCTGAAATAAACGTTCTTTTCCAACCATTTTAATAATGGCATTGTTTTTACCTACAAGCGTTTGTGTATTATTTACGTTACTTTCATAGGTCGAACCAAATGCGACATCCTTTAATATTCGGATTTGCTTATTCAGTGAATACTCTTTATTGCCTTGTAATATAATTTTTGCAGTCACCTCTTTGCCGCCACCACAACCATTATAGCCAGCTTCAGGCATTCCCTGATTGACGTATTCAACTGCTTCTCTTAATGAACACTGATTATCAGCTTTTACAATATCGTCTGTGGTAGTCACAGTAATATTTGCACTAAATGCCTGACCAGTAATACATAATAATCCTAAGCCTATGCCCCGTTTGAGCATTATAGTCTCCTTGATTTCTTTTAATTATTTCTTATTAGCCAGCATTACGCTTTGCTATCAGTCCTTTTTGCGTACTTTGTCACACACAATAAAAATTCTCAAGAATTTTCATCGGCCGATCTATTGACTTCACTTCTTGTGTTACGCGCACTCAACAATAGTAAAAATCAACTATTGTCGATATTCATCAATCAATGCATAGAGCTGTCTTAAAGTTGCATGAGATAATTTAGTCTTCTCACCCTTTAATAACTTTTCTAGCTGTTCAACAGACTGAAGTAGTGTACTCGTTTGATGTGGCCCATGTAATAGCAAATATTCCGTTATTTGTGGGTCAAAATGTACACCCCGACGTTCCAACACAGAATGCAATAAAGCATGTCGATCTGCATAGGACTGTCCACTCGGTACTTTTACACTGACTGCCTGAGTAAGGCGAGATTGTAGGTCTGGTAATTCTAGCTTTAATTCTATCGGCGCAAATCGTGATGAAAACACCAACTGTCCGCCATCTTCGTTATTGTTATTAATCAGATGAAATACCGCTTTTTGCCAATGTGGTACACCACTAATAGCCTCGATATCATCCAAGGCAACCAAATCATAGCTTTCTAATGAGGTAATTGCCTCGATGGGCGCATCAAGTAATTCTAACAGCGATACTTTAATCGCAGATTTGCCAATCTCTAAATAAGAATCGCAAATCGCCGTGAGTAAATGACTTTTTCCAGTTCCAGCACCACCATAGATGTAGAAACGATTCATCAGCCCTGCATGAAGCTGACGCACAGCATCAATTACAGGTCCCCAACCTGGCCCAGAAAAATCACTAATTCTGGCATCCAGTTGTGGTTCTATATCCAACTGTAATTGACGCATATATTCAAATCATTCCTAAAGTGGATTTTGATCATTTTTAATCGATTGATCAGTATCTTGCGTGTTTTTAACTTCAATATCAAGATCAACTTTGTCGCTTTCGACTGAAATTGTTTCAGTAGTGCCATTATTTTGTATGGTCACTAAAGTATCCTCTGCTTTAAAGAACTGACTTTCTTGATATAAATCTTTGAGATGCTTGAGTAAAACCACGATAACAGCTGCAACTGGCAGTGCGATCAACATCCCGACAAAGCCACCCAACTGAGCCCCCGCAAGTACTGCAAATACCACAGCTACAGGAGATAAACCAATTTTATCGCCCAATAAGAACGGTTGAAGAATATATCCTTCGATGAGCTGCCCTACACCAAATACAGCCAGAACCATTAATAAATGTTTTGGATCTAAGCCGAACTGGAAAAAACAGGCAATCACTGCTGCAATAATTCCGACACCAAAGCCAAGATATGGAATGATACTGCACAGCCCCGCAATCATACCAATAATTAATCCGACCTCTAACCCCACCAACTGCAAGCCTACGGCATAGACGATTCCCAATAAAATCATCACAAGGAACTGTCCTTTGACAAAAGCTCCCAAAACACTATGACATTCACCAACAATTTTAAGTACATTGCTTTCATATTGACGAGGAATAAAACTTTTCAAGTGTTCCAACATCCGCTTCCAATCAAGCAAGAAATAGAATGCAATAATTGGAATTAAAACAATTGTTCCGCCAATCGAAATAAAACTCAGTCCAGATTGGGCAATTTTTAAAGCCATCGCTTGGATACTGTCCGCACTATAGTTGGTCTGAACATACTCCATCACTACTTTAGAAATTTGGTCTGTATCCAATTCCATATGTTCAACATTGAAATTGTTGGATAACCACGGTAGGAAAGTAGAATTCACCCAATGTATTCCCGCAGGAATACTGTCACGGGCATAAATTAATTGTTTCCAAACCAAGGGCACAACAAACCATATTGCCCAAGTCAGTAACACGCCTATTCCAATAAAGACCACCGAAATAGAGAGCCACCTTGGTAAAACTTTTGACAGCTTATCCACCACTGGACTAAATAAATAGGCAACCAGAAAAGCCGCAACAAAAGGAATCACTACAGGTTTTAATAAATATAAAATCCATAAAACTAAAGCAATTCCAGCAAGGATAAAAATTCGTTTTAAAGTCCGATCGTGCATCGAATCACGCCTTTTTCAAATTTATTCGTTATGGAGGGGAAAATATTTTCATAAAGATAGCATTTTAGTGCAGAAATAACATAAGAGTTTCGTATATTCGGGTATAATCCCCGCGCGAATGCGGAGACTTCAATTATGAGCAACTCAACTTCTACCCCAAACACTGGTTTAAGCTATAAAGACGCTGGTGTCGATATTGAAGCGGGCGACGCACTTGTCGATCGAATCAAATCTGTCGCTAAACGTACAACACGCCCTGAAGTAATGGGTGGTTTAGGCGGCTTCGGCGCACTTTGCAGAATCCCTAAAGGTTATGAAGAACCTGTTCTTGTATCTGGTACAGATGGTGTCGGTACAAAATTACGT
Organism: Acinetobacter sp. GW821-FHT01E09; assembly: GCF_059422385.1. NCBI lineage: Bacteria > Pseudomonadati > Pseudomonadota > Gammaproteobacteria > Moraxellales > Moraxellaceae > Acinetobacter > Acinetobacter sp. GW821-FHT01E09. Next base: position 1,530,929 of record NZ_JBWKWU010000001.1, on the reverse strand, counting down.
TTAGCATTGAACTTAAATCGTCATGACACGATTGGTCAAGACTTGGTTGCAATGTGTGTAAACGATCTTCTTGTATGTGGTGCTGAACCTCTATTCTTCCTCGATTATTACGCAACTGGACATTTAAATGTTGATGTTGCTGCAAATGTTGTGACGGGTATTGGTAAAGGTTGTGAGCTTGCAGGCTGCGCATTGGTCGGTGGTGAAACTGCTGAAATGCCTGGAATGTATGAAGGTGAAGACTATGACCTCGCAGGCTTCTCTGTGGGTGTAGTTGAAGCAAGCAAAATCATTGATGGTACCAAAGTAAAAGCAGGTGATGTTCTAATCGGCTTAGCCTCTTCTGGTGCACACTCAAACGGTTATTCTTTACTTCGTAAAATCTTAGACGTGAAAAACGTCGATTTAACTCAAATTGTAGATGGTCGTCCGCTTGCTGATGTTGCAATGGAACCAACACGTATCTATGTAAAACCAGTGCTTGAACTGTGCAAACAAGTTGATGTCCATGCAATGGCACACATCACAGGCGGCGGTTTACCTGGTAATTTACCTCGCGTACTTCCAAATGGTGCTCAAGCGGTGATTAATGAATCGTCTTGGCAATGGCCTGAATTGTTCAAACTTTTACAACGTGAAGGTGCTGTAGAACAATTTGAAATGTACCGTACATTTAACTGTGGTGTGGGTATGGTCATCGCAGTTGATGCTGCTGATGCTGACAAAACTATTGAAGTTTTGACTGCTCAAGGCGAAAAAGCATGGACAATTGGTCATATTCAAGAAAATGCGGCTTCTATTGAAGGCGCAGATGAAAAAATTCGTGTGATTTTTGCATAAGTCTCTCACATGATTAAAATTGCTGTACTTGTCTCAGGCAGTGGAAGTAACCTTCAAGCCTTGATTGATGCCAATCTTTCAGGGCAAATCGTGGGGGTCATTTCCAATAAACCTGAAGCGTTTGCCTTAGAACGCGCTGCAAAAGCAGGCATTGCAACCACGGTGATTGAGCATAAACACTATCCTGATCGTGAAACTTTTGATGCTGTCATGCATCAACAATTACTGGATTGGGATGTTGATTTAGTCATTCTCGCTGGTTTTATGCGTATTCTCAGTGCCAAATTTGTCCAAGCATGGGAAGGGAAAATGGTCAACATCCACCCTTCACTATTGCCCTATTACAAAGGCATGCATACACATCAACGTGTTTTAAATACCGGTGATGTTTTACACGGGTGTACTGTGCATTATGTCACTGCTGAGTTAGATGCTGGACAAGCGTTGACTCAGGGTGTTTTAACAGTCGATCTACATGATAATGTGCAATCCCTTGCAGCACGTGTACATGTACTTGAGCATTTCATTTATCCTCAAGCGGTCGAGTGGATCTGTAATGGCACCATTCAACACTTGGAAAATGGTCAGGTTTTATATAAGGGACAAGCACTTAAACAACCAATTCAATTTTGCCAGCTTTAAGTATTGCTTGATTTAAAATACTGTCGAAAAAAATGCATCCTCGGATGCATTTTTTATGGCTAAACGAAATTTTTTTGTGCAGTAACCTTATATAACAATAAGTTTATAGCAGCAAAGTTGCTTGAACTGCTACGTTTGACATAAAAAGATTTGAATCAATTTATGGGAAAAACAGCTGACTTTTTAGCGATAGGCCGTAATAAAAAACCTTTATTTAGCGAGAGGTACAACCTGCCACTCATTCAACGACTGATTTATGGGTATTAGATAAATTCTGTTGAATCAGCTTTTTAATTAATTCAACTGTTTCAACTGGATGTTCCAACGGAAACATATGTCCTCCAGCCGTCAGGGTAAAAGGAATATTAAATTTCTTTTTGGCAATTTGTGGAAATTTACGTTTTAAAAAAGGACTCTCTGAACCAATCACCAAATCTACAGGAACTTGTGGCTGTGGATGCGGTAACCACCAATAAGAAGGACCTGTTCTAAAAATTGCAACTTCAACATCTTTAGGAATAGTTAAAGTTACGCCACCACGAACATGGTCTTCTGTTAGCGCATAATCGATATAAGCCTGAAAGCAATCTGCATCAAAATGCTGATAAAACCCCTTTGGACGTAACAACTCTGCGGCTTGTTGACGTGATTCCCAATGATCTCGACGGCGTATGCTGAGATGCGCTGGTGTCATTGCATCGATTTTTTGAGGATAAAATTTCTTTGCAAGATTAAAAACCAAGGAGGCTGTCCCCATAATCAAAGGAGGATCCAATAAAATTGCTTGTTCAAATAAATCTGGGCGCTTAAATGAAGCCAAAAAGGTTGCCACAGCGCCTAATGAATGGCCTAAACCAATTACTTTACGTCCATTAGACTGTTGCACAATACTATCAATCACTTGATCTGCAAAATTCGACCAATTGCTATCAATCGGATAACGTTGATCTGTACCTAACAGAGAAACATAAATCACATCATATTGATCTTTCAGTAAATCAAACAGTTTGGTATAGACTGGAGATGGCACACCATTGGCATGGGCAAAATGAATAACAGGTTTCATGTGAGATAGGCTAACCATGTCTTGCTTTACACTCTAAATATGATGAATTGAAAATACTGTAGCTGATAAATAGGATTCAGTTAAACATTTTAAGTGAACTCCGTGCTCTTGTTTTGCACTTAGTAATGCCACTCAAATGAATTAAACAGGTTTAAAGCAGTTATAAAGGCTTAAGCTAACAAGAAAATAGCGCTTTAAGATTGTGCTTGGCTTAATTTTTCATTTTTCTTTTTTTCATACACTTTGTTTTTACTTCATACAGGTTGGATCAGTAAACAGCAATGCTACCACTATATTACTGTTTACTGATCCATAAAACCTAGACTATTGCATTTTCACATCTTGGTTCATACCAAGTTTTTGGCTCACAGCTTCACCTAAGCCATTCCCCATTTCTGAACCTAAACGGCCTAGAACGGAGTCAAATGGGCTACGCTCAACTGTATAATTGACTGTCTTTTTCACTTTTAGTTCGCGTTTCAATGTTTCGATATTTCCTGCTTTATCTGCGATACCCAATTTAATGGCTTGGTCACCTGTCCAAAATAAGCCAGAGAAGATCGCTGGATCTTTCGATTTCAGCTTTTCACCACGGCCTTTTTTCACAGCATCGATAAAGTGATCATGAACATTGTCCAATAAAGCTTGAATATGCGCACGTTGTTCTGGATTAATCGGCTTGGTCATACTGAGTATGTCTTTATTACTTCCCGAAGTCATGGTACGGTCTTCAACACCTAATTTTTGGGCTAAACCATTTACACCATAATTCGGCATAATTACACCGATTGACCCCACCAAACTCGATGGATTTACCCAAATTTCATCTGCTGCTGATGCAATATAGTACGCACCTGAAGCACCCATATCACCAATCACAGCATAGACTTTTTTCTCTGGATTCTGTTTTTTAAGATACTGAATCTCTTGCCAAATATCATCAGACTGAACCGGTGATCCACCAGGTGAATTCACATTCAATACAACAGCTTTGGCAGACTTTGCTTCAAAGGCTTTCTTTAATGATTTAATCGTATCAGTACTATTTACGCCTTGACTGCTTGAATCAATCGTACCAACAATATTGACGACGCCTAAATGATTCTCTGAGCTTATTGTTGCATCATCTGAACCAGATAATGAACAACTCTTACCCAGTGCAACTAAGACAAACAGAATATAAAGAAAAGTGAGTATTTTAAAGAAGATCCCCCAACGACGAGTACGACGTTGCTCTTCAACTGAAGCAAGAACAGCTTTCTCTAAGATCTTCCATTCCTGACCTGTAGGCTGTTGACCCGCAGAGGAATTCAAATTTGTATTGTCATTTTGAGGTTTCGGCGGCCAATCTGACATTTATACCATCCAAATTAATTATTCATGCTTCATTATATACACGGAATCCGTATAATCTATTTAATCATTACGATTTAACTTATAATAATTTGCTAAATCTCACCATTACTTAACTTCTGCATTAATTTTAGATCCAGATGACTGATAAACATAAGACTACAACTTCGCGACTCCTCAATTTTTTCAGCCGACTGCCGATCCCAATCGCGCGTTTTATCGCACGTATTTTGGCAGGACTGGTCAATTTATTACATATCACAAAAACATCTGAAACCATTCGTCTAAATATTGAAATTTGCTTTCCAGATCTTGATAAACCTAAACGCGAGAAAATTACAGAACAGGCGATTCGTAACGAACTCCAATCTTATATGGAGTTCTTTACGGTTTGGGGGAGTTCCAATCAAAAAAATATCGATCGTATTCATCATGTTGAAGGTGAACACTATTTTCATGAGGCCATTGCTGAAAAAAAAGGGCTGGTATTGATCGTGCCTCATTTCGGTACATGGGAAATTATGAATGCATGGTTTGCCCAATATACCCAAATGACCATTATGTATGAACCGATTAAGGATGAAAGTGCGGATCGTTTTGTACGTGCAGCACGAAGTCGTGAAAATGCCACATTGGTTCCAACAGATGAGTCTGGGGTACGACAAATATTTAAGGCGTTAAAACAAGGTGGTACAACTGTGATTTTGCCTGACCATTCACCTCACCAAGGTGGAGAACTGATTGAATATTTTGGGATTCCACTCTCTTCGAGTAATTTAAGTGCCAAACTAATCCAAAAAACCAAATCCAAAGCACTTTTCTTATATGCAATCCGAAACGACAATCAAGGTTTTGATATGGTGGTTCAGCCGATTGATGAAAATATCTATCAGGTGGATGCCAATCAAGGCACACATATCATTTACACTGCGCTGGAAAAATTAATCTGCCAATATCCAGAACACTACCACTGGAGTTATAAACGCTTTAAAGCTCATCCAAAACTTAAACAAATTTATAATGTACCCAATAAAGAAGCCATGGAAATGGTCACTTCAGTCCGCAATGATGCGATTACGGAAAGTGAGCCACTTTAAAGTTTGGCGATAACCCGTCACCGCCATCTGCCCTTGCGGATTTAGCTTAAATTGAATAGAGCCTTGTTCAATCGTGGTTTTGACTGGAATGTTCAACACGTCTAACCGTTTCAATACAATCGGATGTGGATGGCCATAACGGTTGGCATATCCAGCCGATACAATCGCAAGTTTAGGTTGTAACTGCTTTAAAAAGTCATAAGAAGAACTATTTTTACTGCCATGATGGCCCAGTACTAAGACATCAACCTTTAAATCGGGATATTGTGTTAACAGATTAAATTCTGTTTCCCAACCAGCATCCCCCATCAATAAAAAGTTTTGATATGACTTTGACTGAGGGACTTGGATATAGATCACACAAGACAGTTCATTGCGATCATAGGCAGCTTTACTTAGGCTATTTTTAGTAGGCGCCAAGACGGAAATTCGAACATCTTCATATTGCCAATATTGTCCTTGATGACAATAGTCAAAGTCGTGCAGGTTAAAACGTGCATCTGTTTCATTTGAATAGACTTTGTTCATTTTGATTACTTTCTCTATTTCTGCAAATGCACCACTATGGTCTTGATCTAAATGCGTCAAAAGCACCTGATCCAATTGGGCAATCCCTTGTCGCATCAGATATGGAATGATGACATTTTTGCCGATACTAAATCTTGCTTCATCAAATGAACCGCCTGTATCAATCAGCATTTTATGTTGGGGTAGGTTTAAAAAAATAGCCTGCCCTTGCCCAACATCTATGATATCCAGTTGAAATATTGCAGAACTCTTATGCGAGATCACTAAGGGGATTAAACAGAGTATTGCCCAAAATTTTGGCAGCACACCTTTGGGCAAAAATAAAATAAACACAGCCAAAGCAATGCAAACAATTTCTAGAGAAGTAAACGCCCACCAATTCAATTTAAAATTGAGTAGCTGATCTAATCTTTCCAGTAGGTACAGCAACATAGACAATAAAAGATCAGAAATCGTGAAAAGCCATAATCCCAAAGGTTCAAATAGCATACTTATACATGCGGCCAAAACTTCAATGGGAACAATCAGTGCACCAATCATTGGAATTGCAAGCAAATTGCTCAAGGGTGTAATCCATGAAAATTGTTGAAAAATCCACAGCACCACTGGCAGTAATGCAATAAATATTTTCCATTGTGAATCAATCAATACCCGTATAAATAGCTTGGTCTTGGTCTTCCATGTCTCTACAGTTGGGAGAGCATGTTGTTGAACCGTTTGATAGACGCGAATCAAAATAAAACATGAACCAAAGGACAGCCAGAAAGCAGAAGATAAGATACTAAAAGGATCAAGCAGCAATAAAATACTGGCCGTCAATAATAAATGTTTAAGTGGTTGAATTTTTTGCTTGAATAAAATAATAACGCTTAGAATTGAGACTGTTAGCATGGTTCTTAATGCAGGAATTTCAAAACCAACAAAAGCACTATAAAACACCACACAGGCTAAAAATGGATAAACCAATAAATAAGGTTGTGGAATATTCAAAAAAATCTGTGGATAAACTTTTTTAATGATTGAATTAAATAGAAAGCAAAACAATGTTGCAAAAATTAATACGTGCGGCCCAGAGATTGCAAGTAAATGGGAAATACCCATGCTCTTAAACAGGTCTTGAGTTTCATTTGCCAAGAGACTTTCATCCCCTGTCAATAATGCGAGGACTAAACCCTTATTTTTTAATGAAGAATCGGCAATTAAATCGCGAAACTTTAAACGTAAGTTCTCGATACTAAGTTGAATTCTATATCGCACGCTATTTTGTTGCTCAACAAAGGGGCTATAGCCCAATTGCTTCACTTGATTTTCATCGATATGTTCAACTGACTGGGGCTTGAATACAGCCAGAATATTTTCTTGTAGAAACCATTTTTCTTTATCAAACACCCCAGCTACAGCATAACCATGAATCGGTTTGATATGCCCTGTAACCCGATAATATTGCCCCAGCTGGATCATTTCAGACTGTGAGCCATCCAGATACATCAATATTTGTCTGACTTTGTTGGGTTCGAGTAGCAATACTTTTTGTTGGATACGCTGTTGAGCTTTTGGCAATTGAGTATTGGAGGATGAGTCTGTTTGCTTAATGCTATTTATGTTAGAAATATAAATAATTTTTTCAATTTGATGAGGTGGTGTATCACGTAAACTTAATCTTTTTTCGAGTGCGGAATCTGCATAATAAAAACCAAGGAGACCACTTGATATCCCCACAACACTGAGAGAAACCAACTTAAATACAACAGAATTGATCAAGCTATAGTTTAAGCATCGACCTACACATAACACTAGGCTTAATGCTAAGCTGATCCAAATCAAGAGATTTAAATAAGCGGGTGAATAATATCCCATAAACGAGATACCCAATATCCATCCGATTAAAGCAATGTACATATACATAGTTTTCTATTTATTGTTTTCAGTGTTTATTTATTGATTAAGCCCAATCAGATTGGGCTTAAGTCTAAAAATTATACATCAATTCAGCATGATATCATCAAAATAAATGCTGAATTAACCATCGATCCAGATACCATCTTGCATATGCAAGATTCTATCTGCTGATTTTGCCAGTTGCTCATCATGCGTCACAATCAACATAGCCATATTAAATTCCTCACGTAAATCACGCAGTAATTCAAAAATAGATTTTGCTGTTTTCCGATCCAAGTTTCCTGTCGGCTCATCGGCTAACATCAACTTCGGTTGTGTGACCAAGGCACGTGCTAAAGCCACACGTTGACGTTCACCCCCCGATAGCTCACCAGGTTGATGCGTTAAACGATGTGATAATCCAACCCGTTCAAGCAAATATTCAGCACGTTCTTTAACCTTTTTATATTCGGCATCTTTTCTTAACATCAACGGCATCGCGACATTTTCAAGGGCAGTAAATTCAGGCAGTAAATGATGAAACTGATAAACAAAACCTAAATGTTCATTACGTAAGAAACCACGTTCAGCTTCACCTAAGTTATCAAAACGTCTGCCATTTAAATTGACAAGGCCTTGGGTCGGACGATCGAGTCCACCCAAAATATGTAAGAGTGTGCTTTTACCTGAACCACTTGAACCTACGATAGAGACAAACTCACCTTGCGCGACTTGCAAAGATAAACCTGTAATCACGTCTACATGCGACTTACCATCCGTAAACGACTTATAGATATTTTGTGCCTCTAAAACCACTGGACTTTGTGTAGCACTATTCATAACGAAGCGCCTCCGCAGGTTGAATTTTAGCTGCTCGCAATGCAGGATAAATGGTTGCAATAAAACTTAGCCCCAAGGACAAGCTGACAATCACCACTACATCTTGCCATCTTAAATAAGAAGGTAAGTAGTTGATAAAATAAGCATCGAATAAATGTAATCCAAATGCAGTATTCAACCAGCCAATAAAGTTACTGATTCCTAATGCAGAGATAATCCCCAAAATTGCACCAGCAACCGTTCCAACCACACCAATCACAGTCCCTTGCACCATAAAAATGCGGGTAATTGTTGCTGGTGACGCGCCTAATGTTCTTAGAATCGCGATATCTGATTTTTTATCCGTCACAACCATGACCAATGAAGACACAATATTAAATGCAGCAACCAGCACGATGAGGAATAACAATAGACTGACCATTGCCTTTTCCATTTGGATTGCGCTGAATAAATTACCATGCGTATAGGTCCAATCTGAGGCATAGAAACCGCTCGGTAACTCACGAACAATTTCATTGGCAACCTGTGGCGCTTGGAAAATATCATCCAGTTTCATACGCACACCTTGCGCACCGTCAGGTAGACGTAATAGCGTAGATGCATCATTGAGTGCGATGTAACCTAAACTCGAATCAACTTCTGCACCTATACTAAAAATACCGACAATTTTAAAACGTTTAAAACGGGGTACAACGCCTGCTGGCGAAGGAGTTGCTTCAGGTAAAACCAAGGTAACATTGTCATTTAGACCAAGGCCTAACGCATCAGTCATTTGTTTGCCTAGAACAATGCCATATTCACCTTTTTTTAGTTGATCTATGCTACCTTCCACCATATGATTTTGGATAATTGAAACCTTCTTTTCATATTGAGGTTCAATACCGGTCACCATGATCCCAGCGACTTGTCCTTGTGCGGTAAGCATACCTTGTAGTTGTGTAAATGGAGCAACACCAGTCACATGCTTATGTTGTTCAATTTTCTTTGCAAGCACAGGCCAGTCTGTTAGAATTTGTGTTGAAGAAACAGTGGCTTGAGGTATCATACCTAAAACACGGTTCTTTAACTCTCGGTCAAAACCATTCATAACAGATAAAACTGTAATCAGTACAGCAACCCCTAAGGTTAGACCGATCATGGAAACCAAAGCGATAAAAGAAATAAAGTGATTACTACGCCGTGCGCGAGTGTATCTCAACCCTATATACAGCGAGATTGGTTTAAACATACCATTCTAGTCCGAGGTGTTTTATGGAAGCGTTACAGCATCAAAATGAAGCAAATGAACGTCGTGTCATGTCACGAATCGATGCTGCGTTAAGGATCAACTATCAAATCATTTCTGAAGAAGTTGCGCTGAACGATCCATATGATGCTAATTTTGTATTACCGCGCTATTTTCTACTACTTGCAGAATTAGATCAATTTGATCATGCACTTCACTACGAATTAGAACAATTAAATGAAAAAGATCAACAAATTGCTCGAATCTTATCCTTATTCAACCAAAAGTTAAACCTTATTACTGGTTCTCTTTACGATTCTATTGTACAAACCATGTTACCAACGCCACAAAAAGTCAATTTTTCTGAAAGTGGCTTCAGTTTTACCAGTCAACAATACCTGAAACAAGGTAGCTTTATTCATGTCACCCTGAGTCATCCTGAAAATTTCTTCCATATTGCAGCAACGGCACAAATTGCGTACTCAGAAACTGCTGATAATGAGCAATATCGTGTAGGTGCTTACTTCATTACTTTACATCCACAAGATAAAGTCAAACTGGCTGAATGTATTCAACAGAACATCACCCTACAAAATAATTGATATTGCACATATGGACTCTACTTTATTCGCTTTTGCCTTGATTGCCTTAGGTATGGCACTCACCCCTGGCCCAAATATGATTTACCTGATCTCAAGGTCCTTGTGTCAGGGCAAAACTGCGGGAATGGTTTCATTGGGCGGCACAGCGCTCGGTTTTATATTTTATATGCTATGTGCTGCTTTTGGGATCACCGCTTTATTAATGACCATTCCAATTGCATACGATGTTTTAAAAATTGCTGGTGCACTCTACTTAATTTATCTTGGCTGGAAAGCAATTCGCTCTCCTCACTCGCCTTTTGAGATTGCCAGTCAACAGTCTTATTCTAATTCAAAACTATTTTTGATGGGCTTTTTGACCAATCTACTCAATCCTAAAATTGCGATGATGTACTTGGCTTTACTGCCACAATTTATCAAACCACACCAAGGCGATGTTTTAGTGCAAACGCTGAGTTTAGGTTTTGTGCAAATTGTGATTAGTCTACTCGTCAACATGCTGTTGATTTTTACTGCCAGTTCATTTACCCAATTTTTAAATCGTCATGCACTTTGGCTAAAAGTACAAAAATGGTTTATGGGTACGGTATTTTTTGGCTTAGCAACACAAATCATGCTGAGCTCCAAAAGATAAAACCAAACAACCTAATATAAATTTAAACGTTTTCAATAAGATGTAGCCGAACCAGCTATATAGTAATACGTATCAACGTATATCCAATGATATCCATCTTAGCCACACCCATAAAAAAACGACTCAAAGTGGAGTATTTACTTTGAGTCAAATGCACTAATTTAAAAAGTTTCTTTTTGATAAGCAATTATTCTGCCAACTTATGAATTCGCTTGGCATAACTTGAATGGGCAGAATGATCAAGCTTAGTCAAAATACCATCATCCCCCAAGATACGACGGGCACCTGTTTGCGCCCATTGCGGCAATAAAGCATAAGCACTATGTACTGTTTGCAAGTAATCAGGTACCGCAATAAATAACCGCGGCTTAATTAAAGCACTCACAACTGCATCGGCAACCTGCTGTGGTGTCACCGCTGGAATCGTTTTTGCCGCATTTTCTGTTCCAGCGGTGAGCTCTGTTAGCACTTTACTGGGTAAAATTGCAGTGAACTGAATAGCAGAATCACGAAACTCACCTGCAACTGCTTCGGTGAGACCAATCACAGCAAATTTAGTCCCTGAATAAACCGCAGAACCTGGTAAGGCAAAACGCCCTGCAAGTGATGCGATATTAACAATATGGCCTTGTTTATATTTAAGCAGTTCAGGAAGTGCCAATTGCATACCAATGATGACACCACGAAAGTTAATATCAATCTGTGCATCTGCTAAAGCGGGATCTTCATCCAGAAAAGCCCCCATCGGCATAATCCCCGCATTATTCACTAAAGCATAAAGACTGCCATAATGTTGAATGGTGTTTTGAATAAATTGAGCAAATGATTCACGATCACGCACATCCACTTTAAAAGCTTTGGCACCAATACGTTGTGCTTCTTTTTCAGCAAGTGCTAAATCGAGATCACCAATACTGACTTTTGCACCTTGTGCAATTAAAGCTTCCGCGGTAGCTAAACCAATACCACGTGCGGCACCAGTAATCGCAATCACTTTGTCTTTTAATTTTTGTTTTTTAAACATTGCGTTATCCTTTATTTAAAATCTTGGTAAATTTCATATCCATCCTCTTTATTTAGGTTTGAATATGATGAAAGTTAAAATCTCTTTTTCATACAACATCTGCTTGCTTTAAGCTTGTGCTTGGTTCAGGTTGATGATCAATCAGATACTCAGCTAAATTAAAATGTTTCATCTTTTCTCGGAGTTTATAAGTTGACCATGGCCAAACTGTACTGTTACGTCCATTGCGATCAATAAAATAGCTTTGACATCCACCCTTATTCCATACTGTGGTTTGCAAAGCTGCTTGGACTTTTTCATTAAAGGCTTTGGTAATTTGTGGATTTGGTTCAATAGTCTTGATGCCCAATCGAATTGCCTGTTTCAAAGCATCGATAATGTAATCAAGCTGAGCTTCAATAATGATAAATGCTGAAGAACTCACAGCGACATTTGGACCAAACATCAGAAAGCCGTTTGGACAATTTTCTACCATTGTCCCCATATAGCCCTCAGGACTCCCCTGCCAAACATCTGACATACGCTGTCCAAAACGGTTATAGACACGATTGGCGATTGGCGGTTCTGCAATTTCAAACCCCGTACCCAGAATAATTACGTCAGCTTCACAATGTTCACCATTACTTGCAATTAAAGTATGCCCTTTAATTTCAGATAAACCGCTGGCAATCACTTCTACATTGTTTTGTGCTAAAGCAGGATACCAATTGTTAGATTGCAAAATACGTTTACAACCAATAATAAAATTGGGGGTTAATTTTTCTCGTAGGCGCGGATTTTTAATATGGTAATTTAAATGCCATTTGGCTAATTTTTGGAATTGCTTCATTGCCGCAGGACTTTGAATTCCACCATTTATCGTTTCAAAAATTCCATAGACTGAGCCTCGCATCAACTGTTGAGTCAGCGGTAACAGCTTAAACATGGCACGAACAGGTGCAAGTAATGGCATGTCTGACTTTGGCAAAATCCATTGTGCAGTGCGTTGAAAGATCGTTAGTTGTTTAACTTGTGGTTGAATCTGCGGTACAAACTGGATGGCCGAAGCACCTGTTCCGATCACCGCAACTCGTTGAGCTGTTAAGTCCAGATCATGTCGCCATTGTGAAGAATGGAAAATTTCCCCTTTAAAGCTTTCAATACCTTTAACATCAGGCAATACAGGTTCATGCATAGGCCCACAAGCAAGAATTGCAAATTGAGAACGCAAATCGCCCTGTTTGGTTTGAATAATCCAGCAATTTTCCACATCTGACCACTGTGCTTGTAAAGCTTCACGATTCAAATGCACATGTGGCATGACCTTGTACTTATCAACCACATCAAATAAATATTGTTTAATTTCTTTTTGCTGTGCAAAGACCCGTGACCATGCAGGGTTTTGTTCAAAAGAGTATGAATAGAGCGCCGATGGTACATCACAGGCACAACCTGGATAGGTATTTTCACGCCAGACCCCGCCCATTTCAGCAGCCTTTTCCAGCAATATAAAATCTTCAATCCCTGCTTGTTTTAATTTGATTGCGGCACCAAGACCAGCAAAACCACCACCCACGATAATCACTTTATAAAAGTTTTTATCTTTGGTACTTTTTTTCATTTGTTCCATGTTGAAAATCGCTTAGAATATAAACAATAGGAATACAATGTCAAAAACGGAATGACTTGTCAATTTTCATTGTTTAACAATTTTGAATATTTATTTGGTATTCTTTGCCTATGAATGAACCAACTTTAACTCGTGCAGAACGTCAACGTATCCAATTACAAGCTGATATTTTAGAAGCTGCGTTTTTAGAATTTTCTGAGCGTGGATACCATCAAACAGCGATTTCAGATATAGCCAAACGCTTAGGCATTGGTCATGGTACTTTTTATCGCCATTTTGAAAATAAACGCGATATCTTGCAGCATGTTATTTCTGATACCATGCAAAAAATCATGGCATTGCTTACTGGTGAAAATGCACCTCAAGCAGTGAATAATATTGAAGAGTACCGTGAACAATGTCAGCGAATTTCTGAACGCTTCCGTCTTTTTGCACAAGAGAATCCTCTAACTCTAAAATTATTATTACTTGAAGCAACCTCAATAGATGCTGAAATGACCAGATTTATTCAAAACTTGATGCAAATGGCGGGTATTTTTACTGCCAACTATTTAAAGCATGGGGTAGATTCTGGCTTTTTTCGTGAGAATTTAGATTGTGAAAATACGGGGCATAATATCATTGGGATGATTACCAATGGGGCTTTACGCTTTTTAGCCAACCCTGAAGATCTGAAAGGTTTAAAAAACTATGGCGATTCGATTATTGAATTAATCATTGGCGGAGTTGCTAAGCCATCAGCCTGATTTATAGCAATCAACAGAATATAAATTAAACTGTTTTCTTTATCTCATTCAATCCTACGGGTTATGGTTATTTTGTGAAGACATGAATGTCACCCTTGGACGGAGATATAGCCTCAACACAGTTTTTCACTTTTTATCCTAAGATTGAAATAATACTTAAATTTACTTAAAAACTGTCCATAACATAGATTATGGACAGTTTTTTAAAGAGAAAAACATACAATCATATTGAAGATAAGTTTGCATTTTTAAATGCTATTTTTTATAACGAATACAATTACGCCCATCTTTTTTTGCCAGATATAAATATTCATCAGCAGCTTTAAACACCTTATGGATGTCGGTAGAAATTTCAGGCCAATGTGCTATTCCTATCGACACGGTAATCGCAGGTATTTCTCCGATTGGCGTGACTTCTAATGCCTGCCGAATCCGTTCTGCAATATTAATGGTTAAATTTTGGCTATCGATAGGACTTAGAATCACAAATTCTTCCCCACCAATCCGACAACAAACATCAATACTTCTGACACAATCTTTAATATTTTGTGCAGTCTTGGTCAGGACTAAGTCGCCTTTTTCATGTCCATATTGATCATTAATTTTTTTAAAATAGTCGATATCCACAGCAATAATTGCAAATGGTGCGTCATTTTTCATTAAGCGTTCAATATGTAACTCCATCCCTCTACGGTTATAAAATCCTGTTAACGGATCTGTATTTACATAATGATTGAGCGTAGATATTTTTTTCTTAAAATTTGAAGAGCTCTGTAACAGTGAGCGTTTAAAATTTCTCACCTCATAATATAAGGCATCTACATTTTTAATTTGAGTTGCGGTCTCTGGATTATTGAGATGACTCGCCATGGTTGCTAAGCGGTTTAATGGTGCTGAGATATAATAGGATATCTTCCAAATAATCAAAAAGATTAAAATATAAAAACCAAGCATATAAGCAATAATTTTATAAATCAGATATGGAACTTTTTCTAAAAGCTTATGGGTTGGTTGTTGCGAAACAATGATCCAGTTGGTATGGCTTACTCGGGCAAAACCCGCTAAATTATCTACCCCTTTACTATTGATCAGTCTTATTTTTCCAATCATATGACTGGTCATATAGTTAAGACCAGTATTGTCTGTTGCAAGAGTACCAATTCGACTCGCATCGGGATGAAAAATAATTTTTCTATTGCTATCCAATACATACATATAGCTGTCTTTATAGTTAAAGCTCAGTGTTAATAATTCATTAATGATATTTTTTTCTTTTAAATAAATTGCCCCACCAATAAAGCCCAGATATTTTTTGTTTTTATCAAAAATAGGCTGTGAAATAAAAACAATTAAATTGTTTTTGATTGAGTAATATGGGCTTGTGATCACCGTGTTTTGCGTTTCAATGGATTGTTTAAACCCAAGTGTTGTATTCACCACATTTTTATTAATGGCAATTTTTGACGGTGAATAATTCAGTACATGCCCGTATTTATCTGAAATAATCACACTGTCAAAGTAATTCGATTGAAATTTAAGTCGGTCTACTTCTGACTGTTTAAATTGCTCGTCATTAAATGAATCCCCCAGTAAAGTGGCACTATAATTTAACTGCTTTAATACAGTCTGAATTTGAGAATCCGTTTTTTGGGCAATCTTAGTGGCATATTCCATATTTACTGAAAGAGAAGTATCTAATAGTTCTTTTTTTTGAATAGAATAATTCACGAAAAGTGAAGCAATAAATAGAATGGCGATGCTGAATATTGCTAAAAAAAGAATAAGTTTTCTCAGATTTAACTTTAAACAAAATATGAGTTTTTTCAGTTTCATGAGGTCATTTGCAAAACAGCATTTGATTGAATTTTATTCTTTTTTACTTAGTATTACTACAATATTTTTACCATTGTTTAATTTATTTTCATGATTTTTAAATGGTTTCCCTTCACATAATTTTTAAGAAAATTTCTTGAAGATAATCATCTGGCTTTGGTCAATGGTGTTTTAGCGACTTTAACTCAGTATATAAACCATGCGAAAGTGTGCAAATGACGAATATATTGCCTCATAAAAATAAACTGAATAAGCTGTAAATTAAACCAGAAAAATACCTGTATTATTTTATTTCCCCATGGCTATATGCCTTTACTATAGGCACTACAGATATCATGAGGCTAACTAAGAATTGCTTGAAGTTGTACATCATTTTAGTGTGTTTCGAAAGTCATATGTTCTATTGAGTGAAATGCTTAAAATGATTTAAATCACACTATTATCTTTGTTTATTTTAACTGTTCCACCCTAGAAAAATTTAGGGAAAAACAAATAGAAAAGACACATGAATAAGAATTATTTTGCTCAATGGATGTATGCGCCTTTGAACAGAATATTTTGATCATCGTTACCTTCTAAAAATGATACTCTCGCCAACCGTATCTGACAGTTATCCATTTTATCGTATATCTGTCAGATTAAAGCTATATTTGGCTTTTAAGGATCACAAACCATCTTTGCTCTGTTTACATCCAATCACCATAATACTCGTAATAATATCACCTGGACCCGTCAGTGCTGTGATATTACAAAGGTATTGAGCATGCTCTTGTACGGCATTTTGATAGTACCCTGTTGGACGATATTGATTTTCATAAATAGCGCCTACAACCCCTTGTCCGCCGGTTTGGCCAACGACACGCTGACCTGCATATTCAGTTCCCGTTTGTACAAATTGCTGTACGACACGTTGTGAAACAATCGAATTTTCCCACATTGCAGAGCCACCTAATTTACTTGCTGGGACGCGATAAGTTGGTGAGCCAAAGATTCCGATTGCTTTATTGACATGTTGCCCAATCAATTTATCAGCAGCCTGTTGTACAGGATTAGGTGTTGAAACACAGCCTGTGAGTAACAAGCCGAATGTAAATACAGTCCAAATAGCTGCGGCTCTATGTTTACCCCCTCTATTCTGGTGTTGTCGGCTATTGCTTGTACTGGTTGTCAATTGTTGTTTACTGATCATAAGAAAGTTTCCTTTTGCTTACGTTGGTGATTTATCTATACTAAAACCAATAAATTTTTTTTATAAAACACTTCGATGCTTTAGACATCATGAGCAATCATAAATTATGGATCAAGATAATATTCAGCCCGCACATTGCCTTGTTCCAACTCATAAGCGCGTTCAACCACACGTTCAAGCGACTGTCGGTCACAATCCAATGCGCTCAAGTTTTTACCCGAAGGTTTAACTGCATTTTCATCATCAAATGCAGCTTGATCGCATTGATCATCTTTAAAATTTTGCAAAGATCGCCACTCTGCTTGAGCATCAGTTAATCTACTTTGTTGATATGCTGAGAGCTTAGGTGCTAGTTTTTTTACGGCCTGATTTAATCTTTCATTCTGACCTAAATGCTCTGCACTGATACACAGTTGCTTGTTCCCTGTGGTTTTTGCTGTATTTATACAGCTTTGGTAGGTTTTTGAGTATTGCAATGTCGGTGCAGCTGATAACAAAGTCGCAAAGCTGCATAAACTACCAATGCTCAAAATATAGATGTATTTTGAGTATATTTTATTCATATTCTTAACCACTTTCTAAAAAAGTTTATTGCAGAAGTGTTTATAATTTATTCACATACTAGCTATACTTTATAGTTTAATTCATGTGAAATTAAAACCATAAAAAGGCAAATACTTTACAAAATTTAAGACATTTTATTCAGGCTATATTTAGGTTTATCCATACAATTCGACCTTGCTAAAATTAAGCCTATGAATTTTTATTACATTGCATACTGAACGAGAACAAAGCACTGCTTGGCCTGTAGTGCTAGATATCGCGTGGAGATCAGCGTGTTGCTACTATCTAATTAACAGCACAAATCTATATGCAAAATAAGGCAGTACAAAGTTGATGCTAAGATGAACTCAGATTTTTGAGATGTTATTACTGTGCAATACAAGACGCTACATAAGATTATTATTATTCAATAGATTGTGTAAATTCGCTGTTTAAATAGACTGTTAAAATGCGTTTTAAACAGAAAAAAAAATGACCTTAGCGAAGATACGCTAAGGTCACGCTTACAACAAATAAATTAGCCCGGGAAAATACCGCGTTCCATACGTGCTTTTAAGATACGCTCACAACCTAAAATAAAGGCAGCCGTTCTTAAACTACATACTTTGTCATTTGAGGTCTGCCATACGTCATTAATCGCTTGAACCATTAATTTATCGAGTCTTTGGTTGATTTCTTCTTCCGACCAGAAGTAGCTCGACATATCTTGAACCCATTCAAAATAACTGACCGTTACACCACCCGCATTACAAATCACATCAGGTACAACCGTGATACCACGTTGGATTAAGATATCATCTGCTTCTGGATAAGTTGGACCGTTTGCACCTTCAAGTACCAATTTCGCTGTTAATTTCTGTGCGCGTTCAACCGTGATTTGACCTTCCAATGCGGCAGGAATCAAGATATCCATTTCAACATCCCAGAAATCCTCATCACTAATCGCTTGAGCACCCGCAAAGCCACCCACACCTTGATTGCTTTCTAGATAGGTTTTTAAAGCTGCCAAATCAATACCTTGAGGGTTGTAAATCGTCCCTGTATGGTCTTGAATCGTTACAATAATAGATTTTGAATCAGCAAATAGATATGCAGCTTCACTACCAACGTTACCAAAACCTTGGACAGCAACTCGTGCACCCTCTAAAGGAAGTTTAATTTTTGCAGCAACTTGTTGACCAGTAATAAATACACCACGGCCTGTTGCTTTAATACGCCCTAAAGAACCACCTAAATGAATCGGCTTACCTGTAACAACACCTGTTACGGTATGGCCTTGACCCGAAGAATATGTATCCATAATCCAGCCCATAACGTTGGGATTGGTACCAACATCCGGCGCTGGAATATCTTTTTGTGGGCCTATGATATGACTAATTTCACTGGTATAACGACGTGTTAAGCGCTCTAACTCACGTGGAGAAAGCTGACGAGGATCAACACGAACACCACCTTTTGCACCGCCAAAAGGTAGATTTAAAACCGCAGTTTTAATGGTCATCCATGCAGAAAGTGCCATCACTTCATTGAGATCTACATCTGGATGGTAACGAATACCGCCCTTACCTGGACCACGCGATAAGTTATGTTGAACGCGATAGCCTTCGAAATGACGGATTGTGCCATCATCCATTACAATCGGTACATCGACAATCAAAGCACGTTTTGGTCGCTTTAACGTGTCGACATAATCTTTCAGATGTTCTAAATATGGTGTAACTCGCTCGATTTGTTCGAGGTAGGTAGACCATGGACCGTTATTTTGAGAGATATAAGATAAATTAGACATACTTTGCTTATCCTTTTGATGAAGTCACTTGAATCATCAATCAAATATGTAGTTAAAAATGATATAAGCGGCTAATTTGGCAGTTCTGTTGTCCAAATCAAACCGCGGATTACATTCAGCCACATCAAAAACTTTGATCTTGCCAGTTTTTTTAATGGCTTCTAATAATGGGTCAAAAATAGATAAATCGATTCCTTTCACCGCAGGTGCGCTGACACCCGGCGCAATGCTAGCGTTAAATACATCAAGGTCAACCGTAATATACAAATAGTCTACTTTTTTAATAAAATTATTTATTCTTAAGATTAAATTTTCAACATTTTGCAGTTTTAATTCATAATCGTAAATATAATTACAGTTTAAACGCTCTGCTGTGTCAAACAAAATTTTAGTATTTGAATGCTTGGCAACGCCGATACACATGTAGTTAAATTCTTGATGAAACTGTTCTGATAGTTTAGCTGCATTTAAAAAAGGTGTGCCTGAAGTGACCTGTTCAGCTTCACGCAAATCAAAGTGTGCATCGAAGTTAATAATGCCGATTTTCTTATTCAGATGATTATTTTGAATGTATTGAAATAAGCCAGAAAAACTGCCAAAGGCAACTTCATGCCCACCGCCTAACACAATCGGCTTCATATCGGAATTTAAACTACGTTCGACTTGATGCGCCAATTCTGCCTGTGCTATTTCAAGTTCAGCATGATCACAAAGCACTGTGCCTAAATCGATAATGGTCACAGGTTGATGTACAGGTAAATTTGCCAATTGCGCACGAATCATATCTGGTGCATCAGCTGCACCTAAGCGTCCATGATTGCGTTTAACACCTTCATCTGAGCTAAAGCCAATAAAAGCAAAAGATGCCTGATGACTGGTATTGATCACTTGATGGAGACGAAGATGAGCATCACCTTCCCCATCTTGTCGTCCTTGCCACTTAAATGAATGATTCATTATTAATATCACTCTATAAAAATTAATCTCAAGCTGAGATCAAGATTTCATTTCCATGTTGGATGATTCGTTTTGATAAATCACCGCCAAGCCAATACACAATCTCAGAAGGATGCTCAATATCCCAAGCAATAAAATCCGCCACTTTACCCTGTTCTAATGTGCCATGCGTGTCTTGTAAGCCAAGTGCATAAGCGGCATGGGTTGTGACACCTGCGAGTGCTTGTTCTGGTGTTAAACGAAATAATGTACTGCCCATATTCAGCATTAAACGTAATGACAAGGCTGGTGATGTTCCTGGATTTAAATCACTGGATAATGCGATACGCACACCATGTTGCTGCAAACTGTCTAAAGGTGGATACTTGGTTTCTCTTAGAAAATAGAATGCCCCCGGCAATAACACAGCAACTGTGCCAGAAGCAGCCATAGCTTTGGCATCAGCTTCGGTCATGTATTCCAAATGATCTGCGGATAAAGCATGGTAACGTGCAGCAAGTGTTGAACCACCGAGAGATGAAAGTTGTTCTGCATGTAATTTAACCGGTAAGTTTAATGCTTGAGCTGCTTTAAAAACACGTTCAACTTGCGCAGGAGAAAATGCCAAATGTTCACAGAAAGCATCGACTGCATCGACTAAACCTTCTTGATGCAGTTTGGGTAACATCTCGGTACAGATATGCTCAATATAAGCATCACTTTGATCTTGATACTCAGGTGGCAAAGCATGCGCTGCCAAACACGTACTTTTTACGGTCATCGGTAAAGTTTGAGCGACTTGACGAATCACACGGAGCATTTTACGTTCATTGCTATAGTCCAGACCATATCCCGACTTGATTTCAATGGTGGTTACACCATCTTTAAGCATACAACGAATACGTTTGAGTGCCGAAGCAAGGAGCTGTTCCTCACTTGCTTCACGTGTTGCTCGTACAGTGCTTGCAATACCACCGCCACTCGCTGCGATTTCCGCATAACTGACACCTTGCAAACGTTTTTCAAACTCAACACTGCGATTTCCACCAAATACACTATGCGTATGACAATCAATTAAACCGGGAGTCACCCATGCGCCATTGAGGTCAATGATCTCAGCATAGTCATCTACAGGAACATCTTTTTCTGCGCCAATCCAGTGAATATGTTGCGCTAAAGTGACAATTGCAGCAGATTCAATACTGGAATATTGCCCATCTTGCATAGTTGCAATATGACAATTTGTCCAAAGTTTTTTCATTGACATTTCCTCTTGCTGCCCATGCGTTAATCACGCTTGGGCAGCTTCAGTATCAGCTTTCCATTTCGACGTTTTGTTGAGGCTCTGATTTTTCTTTTACTGAGTTTTGCTTGGGCTTCACCCATATCGTATAAGCAATCCAAAGTAGAACTAACCATGTTATACCGACATAAAGTGCAGGTCTTGAGTCTGGGAAATATCCCATCATGGCTAAAATAAACAGCATAAATACAATGGCAAATGCAGGTGCATAAGGCCAGCCAATCACAGGAAAATCTAATGCTTTAATTTCTGATTTAGACAATTTACGACGCATACCCACTTGAGAAAGTAAAATCATCAACCACACCCAAACTGTTGCAAATGTTGCAATTGAGGCGATGATAATAAATACATTTTCAGGGATCAGATAGTTAAGCACGACGCCGACAAGTAACACACCTGCCATCACTACAACAGTCATCCAAGGAACACCATTACGTGAAAGTTTCTGGAACACTTGAGGTGCTTGTTTATGCTTAGACATACCATACAGCATACGCCCTGCACCAAATACATCACTATTGATCGCGGAAATTGCAGCTGTAATGACCACAATATTTAAAACAGTTGCTGCAGATTTGATGCCTAAGTTTTCAAAAATTTGTACAAATGGACTGCCTTGGCTACCAATTTGATTCCATGGGAAAATCGACATCAATACAAAAATTGTCAGAATATAAAAAAGTAAGATACGTACAGGAACCGCATTAATTGCACGTGGAATCGACGTTTTCGGATCTTGTGACTCACCCGCTGTGATCCCAATGATTTCGATGCCACCGAATGCAAATACCACAACAGATAAACAGGCAACTAAACCCATAATCCCATTGGGCATAAAACCCTCATGAATCCATAAGTTTTGAATACCAGGTACAAAGCCGGTGTGATCTGCATTAAAGCCATAGATCATTAGACCAAAACCACCCAAAATCATGGCAACAATAGCGCTGACCTTGACGATGGATAGCCAGAACTCGACTTCACCAAAGACTTTAACGTGGATCAGGTTAATTGCACCTAAGAACATAATCAGCGATAAAATCCAGATCCATCGTGGCACATCGGGGTACCAAAACCCCATATAGATACCAAAAGCAGTCACGTCAGCCAAGGCGACAATGATCATTTCAAAGACGTAGGTCCAGCCTGTAGTAAAACCAGCTAAAGGGCCAAGATAATTCGAGGCATATTCACTAAAAGAACCTGATACGGGGTTATGAACAGCCATTTCCCCTAATGCTCGCATCACAATATAAATTGCAATCCCTGCAACCATATAAGCAATTAAAACAGACGGACCTGCCATTTTAATTGCCGTTGCTGATCCATAGAAAAGCCCCGTGCCAATCGCTGAACCCAATGCCAAAAAGCGGATATGACGGGTGTTTAACCCCCGCTGTAATGTGGAGTGTTGTGACATTATAATCTCCAATCCTTGAGGAAATTTAGTTAGATTCGGTCACTCCATGTGACCGTTTTATTGATCACACTTCAGACAAGCTCGGTAGTAGCTTCGCAATCAGCAGTTCGTTCAGACAACCACTTGCGAGCAATTCACTTGCTTGTTCGATATCTGGCGCGAAGAAACGATCTTCACTGTAATACGCCACTTGATCACGCAGAATTTTACGGGCACGTTCAAGTTTAGGAGAGCTTTTCAATCCTTCACGGAAATCAAGTCCCTGACATGCACCTAACCACTCAACTGCGAGAATGCCGCGAACGTTATCAGCCATATACCACAAGCGTTTTCCTGCATTAGGCGCCATGGAAACATGGTCTTCCTGATTTGCAGAGGTCGGTAAACTATCAACACTGGCAGGATGTGCAAGTGCTTTATTGTCACTGGCTAACGCAGCGGCTGTTACTTGAGCAATCATAAAGCCCGAATTCACCCCACCATTGGCAACCAAAAATGGAGGAAGCTGTGACATATGGCGATCCATCATCATCGAAACACGACGTTCAGACAGTGAGCCAATCTCAGCAATCGCTAAGGCCAAATTATCAGCAGCCATTGCTACGGGTTCAGCATGGAAGTTACCTGCTGAGATTACGTCACCTTCTGCTGCAAACACCAATGGGTTATCTGAAACTGCATTCGACTCAATCGCTAATACTTCTGCTGCTTGACGAATTTGCGTTAAACAAGCCCCCATTACTTGAGGTTGGCAACGCAGTGAATACGGGTCTTGAACCTTGCTACAATCTTCATGTGAATGTGCGATTTCACTTGATTCAGTCAATAAGTCACGATATGCAGCGGCAACATCAATTTGACCACGCTGACCACGAACTTCATGAACACGTGCATCAAATGGTGCACGTGAACCGAGCATAGCTTCAACGCTTAATCCACCACAAACGGTCGCAGCAGCAAATAAATCTTCTGCTTCAAATAGACCACGTAATGCGTATGCTGTTGAAACCTGTGTACCATTTAAAAGTGCCAAACCTTCTTTGGCCGCTAAAGTAATGGGTTCTAATCCTGCAATTTTAAGTGCTTCAACTGCTGGTAACCATTCCCCTTTATAACGTGCTTTACTTTCACCGAGTAAAACCAGAGACATATGTGCAAGGGGTGCTAAGTCACCTGAAGCGCCGACTGAACCTTTTAATGGAATATGCGGATAAACTTCTGCATTGATCAAGGCAAGGATTGCATCAATCACTTTAGGACGGATACCAGAAAAACCACGTGCCAAACTATTGGCCTTTAACAACATAATTAAGCGAACCATCGCATCATCTAAAGGTACGCCCACACCAGCGGCATGAGAAAGTACCAATGAGCGTTGTAACTGTTCTAAGTCTTCAGGGGCAATTTTAGATGAAGCGAGTAAGCCAAAGCCAGTATTGATACCGTACGCTGTACGTCCTTCATTCACAATTTTTTCGACACATGCAACACTTGCATTGATGCCAGCATAAGCACTGTCATCCAGTTTAACTTTGATTGGATTTAAATACGCTTGGCGAAGATCTGCGAGTGTGAGCTTGCCTGGTTGAATTAAGAGTTCCATTTTGACGTCCTGTTTTGCGCTATATTGTTCTCTTACGATGCTGTTTACACAATTGCAAAAAGCATCGTAATGTCCTTGTCTTTTATTTGGTGATCATCGGCAAGTTCAAACCTTGCGCTTTGGCACATTCAACAGCGATATCATAACCAGCATCTGCATGACGCATTACGCCTGTTGCTGGGTCATTGGTCAACACACGAGCAATACGTGCTGCTGCTTCATCTGTACCATCACAAACAATCACGACACCTGAGTGTTGAGAGAAGCCCATTCCTACACCACCACCGTGATGTAATGAAACCCAAGTCGCACCACCTGCTGTATTAAGTAAAGCATTCAGCAATGGCCAATCAGATACAGCATCAGAACCATCTTGCATTGCTTCAGTTTCACGGTTTGGACTGGAAACTGAACCTGAGTCTAAATGATCACGACCTATGACGATTGGCGCTGAAAGCTCACCACTACGTACCATTTCGTTAAATGCCAGACCTAATTTTGCACGCAAGCCTAAACCAACCCAGCAAATACGTGCTGGTAAGCCTTGGAAGCTAATCCGTTCTCTTGCCATGTCTAACCAACGATGTAAATGTTCATCGTCTGGAATCAATTCTTTAACTTTTGCATCTGTTTTATAGATATCTTCTGGATCACCTGAAAGTGCAACCCAACGGAATGGTCCAATACCACGACAGAATAATGGACGGATATAGGCAGGTACAAAACCGGGGAAATCAAATGCGTTTTCTACGCCTTCTTCCTGCGCCATTTGACGGATATTATTGCCATAGTCAAAGGTTGGAACACCCATTTTTTGGAAATCCAACATCGCTTGTACATGCTTTGCCATAGATTGTTTTGCAGCTTTTACCACTGCTTCTGGCTCAGTTTTGGCACGTTGACGATATTCTTCCCATGTCCAACCAATTGGTAAATAGCCATTGAGTGGATCATGTGCACTGGTTTGATCCGTCACCATGTCCGGATGAACACCACGGCGAACCAATTCAGGTAAAATCTCAGCTGCATTGCCATGTAACGCAATCGAAATCACCTTGCCTTCTTTGGTATAACGGTCAATACGCGCCAAAGCATCATCTAAATCTGTAGCTTGTTCATCGACATAACGTGTACGTAAACGGAAATCAATACTGGCTTGCTGGCATTCAATATTAAGCGAGCAAGCGCCTGCCAATGTCGCGGCTAAAGGCTGAGCCCCTCCCATTCCACCTAAACCAGCAGTCAACACCCAACGACCTGTTAAGTCACCGTTGTAGTGCTGGCGACCAGCTTCAACAAAAGTTTCATAAGTGCCTTGTACAATGCCTTGGCTGCCGATATAGATCCAAGAACCTGCGGTCATTTGACCATACATTGCCAAGCCTTTAGCATCTAGCTCGTTGAAATGTTGCCAATTTGCCCAATGTGGAACTAAGTTTGAATTGGCAATAAGAACACGTGGTGCATCTTTATGTGTTTTGAACACACCAACGGGTTTACCTGATTGAACCAATAGAGTTTCGTCATTTTCTAAAGTTTTAAGTGTTTCAACAATCTTGTCATAACATTCCCAATTACGTGCAGCACGACCAATACCACCGTAAACAACAAGCTCTTTTGGATTCTCTGCGACATCAGGATCAAGATTATTCATCAACATACGCAGTGGAGCTTCAGTCAACCAACTTTTTGCATTGAGCTTAGTACCACGAGGTGCGCGAATTTCTACATCACGAAATTTTGTTGTCGTTGTTGTCACAATAGGACTCCTTCCTTTGAGTTTAAACCAGCAAATTAAACTGCATTCACTGTATAGCAATGTACTAACTTGTATATACATCTATATACTACACAAATCTTTAATATTGAAAAGATGCTTTTTAAATTATTTTTAAAAAAATTTATAAACATATAAAATAAATAGATTTATTTTTCATAAAAACAAAAAAACGCAGACAACTTCAGCTTGTATGCGTTTAAGTAAAATCAATAAAATTTAGATTTTTGTGAGTTGTATGAGACAAGTTTGCTTTAAAAATTGCTGATTTAATGTGATAGCTTGCAATGATTTTTCATTTTCAAGTTTAAGACTGTCCTGATGTTCCAAATGAAAAACTTGTTGACCAATTTCGATAACTAACACCTCAACACTCTGATTAAAAATAAACATCACGTCAGACGATATGGGTATTTCTAAGGCTTCTGGAGAGAAAATCCACTGATACTGTGCATCAAACTTTTTTGGATTATAAATCAAATTAAAATCGCGAATGTGCCCTGCCAACAATTCACAACTGACCACACTGTCTCCACCAAACTCGACGGACTGCAATGTTTTTAAATGCTTAAAATCATCATCTATACGCAGTGAAAGACCTTGACCTTCCAATACCGTCAAAAAGCGATTCATCCCATTAAACTTGGAAAAATCACCCGATGTTTTCACATCGGCCATCGAAATCCGCCAATCAAACTCAGCTAAGCTTTCACCGACACTACGGGCGATTTCAAGCGTATAGCCTTCCCCATTTTTCCATCGCATTTTTTTGTAATGGCTGGCTTTTAAAAGCTCAATCATTGGGTAAATTTACCTTCCAAATAATAGCGGCTGCCAGGATAAATCAGTCTTGCACTGGAGATCAGTTGTTTATTGGACCATGTTCTACGACGGATTAATAAACAAGGCTCTGTTTTATTGATTTTTAGCCATTTACATTCTTGTGCTGAAGCAAGAATCGCAGTAACCACATGCTCACCTTCAGTAACAGGTGCTTTTGACATTAAATAGGCATTAGGCGTGATAGTTTTAAAATCTTGTGCCAAATAATCTGGAATCAGTACGGGATCAACTAAACGATCTTCGATCTGCACTGGCACATCATTTTCATAATGCACAATGATCGAGTGAAATAGTCGTTGTCCTTCTCGAATTTGCATTAATCGGCTTTGTTCTTCATTGGCTTGAATTTGTTCAAGTACCAATACTTCAGCATGATGTTTATGATTTCTCGCAATAATTTCTTCTGCAATATTATTCACATGAAATAATGCTGTACGACCTTGCCCTTCAGCGACAAAAGAGCCAACACCTTGTATACGCACCAATAAACCTTCACTGGTCAGTTCGCGCAATGCCCGATTGACCGTCATACGACTACAACCCAGTAAATTCACCAACTCACTTTCTGAAGGAATTTTTTTATTTACAGTCCATGTTCCTTCATAAATTTTTTGTGAAATCATTTGCTTTACGCGCAAATACAAAGGAACAGGACTATCTTCTTCTAGAGATAAGTCTAGATCATTGTGCTTTGACGCTCTTGACATTGGCTAAAACTCATACAAAATATTCTAACTCATTGTATCTTGAGTCGATGTTATTTGTATATACAAGCCTATACAAATAATCATGATAAAAATATCCATTACTCATCAATGGCATTCCAACTTATATCAATTTACTCATTTTGCTTTTGCATCATTTAATCATAGATGGTGTAGCGGTCACCCAACGAATATTAATCGGCTTTGTTTGCAGCGCAAGGTTTGACTTCGTCTACGCAAAAGAATTTAAACTTTAAATGTAAAGTGTGGCTGTGTAAGTTTTATTCTCATCAGCTAGGTTTTTAAATCCCCTTTGCTAAGTTTTTACTCAGATTGTAAATCCGCCCCCTTATGAAGTTTCGACACAGATTGTTCAAATCCTCCCCAACCCTCCTTTTCCCAAGGAGGGGGTTTTCCCTTACTCAAATTAGAAAGTCTTTCTTAAACTCAACCAGTACTGGTGATTATCGCGGTCTTGCAACTGCTCTGGCGTATTTCCAATTGGAAAGGCAACTTCTGCATTGGCTTGAATATTCCACGCACTCGTCCAGTTCAAACCTAAACCTGCACTACTGATTTGAACTTGATTATCACCTGTCACACCTGCCCAACGCTTAGCATTTAACGTGACTTCTGCTGTATCGATAAATACTTTCGCTGTTAGCTGATGCTTTGCATCGGCAAATAAACTTTGTCTCAGTTCTGCCGTGGCCAAATAACCTGTAGAGCCTGCAAATTGACTCGATTCATAACCACGAACATTAAATGGACCACCACCTAGATATTGCTCTGCACTGTCTAGATTATAAGGACTGTATTGTCCATAAATTCCCAAATAGCCTTGCGTGCCCTTATTGCTTAGGTTTTGTAAGCGTGACAGATTCAATGTAGCTGTATAGTAGTCTCCAGCTGTCTTCGCTGTTTGCGCATCTAAAGCAGCGGCATCATCGTTTTTAAATTTCACACGACCATAACTGGTTGAGGCACCATATTGGGTTAAGCCTCCACCCAAGAATTGATCAAACTGCGAGCCATCCAGTCGGGCAGTCACCACGTCAATATTTCGATGTTTGTAATATTGATTGAGCTGAATATCATCTTTCAGTTGTTTATGGTCGTATTGTAAGCTGAGAAGGACTTCTGCATTATTGGTCAGTAAGGCAGGTTGGCTAATGAATACGCTACTTTGTGCAGCACTCCCTTCTGCGCCAATGTTTTTTAGCTCTTTTCCAAGTTCATAATCTAGATAAGAATAACTTGCGCCTGCCCGAGTACCCATTCCTGTAAAGGTAAAGGCATAACCCACGCGCCCGTAGTTCATGCGTTTGCCTGCAGTCATTACATCTAAACTCAGTTCATCGCCTAAGCCTGCAAGGTTGTTGGCAGAAATTCCAGCGGTTCCACGCACTTGACTGGTATAACGATTACCAAAGTTATCTGCGCCAATATAACCATTCAACATGGCTGCATTTTGTACTTCAACATTGAGTTGGCTACTTCCGACTGTTGCACCAGGGGTCAAAACATTTCGGGTATTGACTCCATTTAAACGATTGAGCAGTTTGAGTTGTTGTTGCATCTGGTCACTGTTGATCCGCTCACCTTGTTTAAGTGGTGCAACGGTTTGTTCAATTAGCCAGTTTTGCGTTCGACTTTGATTATCAATCTGGGTTTGATCATAATACGCTTCGAGTACATTGATACGTACTATACCCTGGCTTAGATTCTGCTGAGGCAGATAAGCCCGACTATAGGCATAGCCCTGTTGCTGGTAGTAAGTGGTAATCTTTTGGGCTACTTGCCAAAGTTGCTGAAGACTCAATTGTTTACCTTCGGCATCCGCCACTAAGTGATGCAATTGCGCTGTGCTAAAACGACTATTTCCAGTGATTTCAATTTTGCGTACAGAGATTTGGATATCAGGTGAATTAGGTACGTTATTACTTGCTGAACTTTCTACCTGAACAGCAGCCTGTGGTTCAAGGCTTTGTCCTTGTTGCTGTTGTTGTAGCAGTTGACCCGCATTAGGTGCTGGCGCTGCATGGTTACTGCTGTTCAAAAGCATCAGACAAGCAGCCACAGATGTTGCCAATGTATTGTGTTGTTGTTTCATCAATTAGTGCTCCCCTGCCAAAATTTGAATACCTGCAGTGTTAACTCCACCTTGGCGTACATCTAAATCAACTGTATTTAAGACGTTATTGGTTTCAGGCAAATAACGAGGTCGTTTGAATTGTATGGCTTGTAAATACGCTGCAGGGGTTAACAGATAAATATCAGCTGTGGTCACAGCGGTGGTATCCACAAGTTTGTAGTTTTGAGCATCTAAGCCACCTAGACTTAAACCTGTAATCGATACATTTTTTGCTTGCCCTGTGGTCGCACTGTCAAATTGTCCTGTTGCTGTTGCAACGTTTAAATTATCCCCAGCGTAGATGCCGTTGAATTGTGCGTTGCTGAGATTAAGCTCAGCGGCAGTTAATCCATTATAAGTACGATTGTTGGCCGTAATTCCAGCAATGTTTTGAATATTGGCTTGGCGAATATCTGCCGTAGTTTGTGCAGTGTTATTCACCAACTCGTAGTTGTGTGCATCTGCACCACTTAAACTGACACCCTGAATCGAGACTTGTTTTGCTATACCCACATTTTTATCACTGAATTGTCCAGTTGCTGAAGCAACTTTCAATTCATCGCCTGCAACCATACCAGTGAATTGTGCTGATCCAGTATTTAATGTTGCGTTGGTGGTTGCATCATAAATACGATTATTGGCGCTAATGCCTGTCACTTGGTTAATTTTAGCTTTCGCAATATCCAATGCACCATCAACAAAAGTTAGCTCATAGTTTTTGTCTACACCCGTTGCGCTATTGGTGTATTTGCCAGCATCTTTGCCGGTAACCGTTGCACTGACACCAGATAATACAGATTCTGTCTCTCCATTGACTAAACCAGAAGCACTAAAACCAGCAGCAGTTTGATCTTTACCGTTATAGACTGTATTTAAACCATTGGCGGTCACAGTGGCTTTGGCTTTAGCGATATCTAAAGAGCCATCAACAAAACTTAACTCATAGTTTTTATCTATACCTGTTGCAGTATTGGTGTATTTGCCAGCATCTTTAGCGGTAACCGTTGCACTGACACCTGACAATACAGATTCGGTTTCACCATTGACCAAACCTGTCGCACTAAAGCCAGCAGCTGTTTGATCTTTACCGTTATAAACCGTATTTAAACTATTGGCGGTTACAGTGGCTTTGGCTTTAGCAATATCCAATGAGCCATCAACAAAACTTAACTCGTAGTTCTTGTCTAGACCCGTTGCAGTGTTGGTGTATTGACCTGCATCTTTAGCAGTCACCGTTGCAC
This sequence comes from Acinetobacter sp. GW821-FHT01E09, assembly GCF_059422385.1. Classification (NCBI taxonomy): domain Bacteria; kingdom Pseudomonadati; phylum Pseudomonadota; class Gammaproteobacteria; order Moraxellales; family Moraxellaceae; genus Acinetobacter; species Acinetobacter sp. GW821-FHT01E09. The sequence goes on along the minus strand of NZ_JBWKWU010000001.1, from coordinate 1,499,506 downwards.
TGACACCTGAGAGTACTGATTCAGTTTCACCATTGACCAAACCTGTTGCAGTAAAGCCAGCAGCCGTTTGGTTTTTACCGTTATATGTAGTTGATACGCTATTGGCGGTAACAGTGGCTTTAGCCTTAGCAATATCCAATGAACCATCAACAAAGCTTAGCTCATAGTTTTTATCTAGACCCGTTGCAGTGTTGATGTACTGACCTGCATCTTTAGCAGTCACCGTTGCACTGACACCTGAGAGTACAGATTCAGTTTCACCATTGACTAAGCCTGTCGCACTAAAGCCAGCAGCAGTTTGATCTTTACCGTTATAGACTGTATTTAAACTATTGGCGGTCACAGTGGCTTTAGCCTTAGCAATATCCAACGATCCATCAACAAAAGTTAGCTCATAATTTTTGTCTACACCCGTTGCGCTATTGGTGTATTTGCCAGCATCTTTAGCAGTCACCGTTGCGCTTACACCAGATAATACAGATTCGGTTTCACCATTGACTAAACCAGAAGCACTAAAACCAGCAGCAGTTTGATCTTTACCGTTATAGACTGTATTTAAACTATTGGCGGTCACAGTGGCTTTGGCTTTAGCGATATCTAAAGAGCCATCAACAAAACTTAGCTCGTAGTTCTTGTCTAGACCCGTTGCACTATTGGTATATTGACCTGCATCTTTAGCGGTCACCGTTGCACTGACACCTGAGAGTACGGATTCAGTTTCACCATTGACTAAACCTGTTGCACTAAAACCAGCAGCTGTTTGGTCTTTACCGCTATAAGTAGTTGATACACTATTGGCAGTTACTGTCGCTTTAGCCTTAGCAATATCCAATGAGCCATCAACAAAGCTTAACTCATAGTTTTTATCTAGACCTGTTGCGGTATTGGTGTATTGGCCTGCATCTTTGCCTGTAACAGTTGCCGAAACACCTGACAATACACTTGTAGTTTCACCATTGACCAAACCTGTTGCAGTAAAACCAGCAGCTGTTTGATCTTTACCGTTATAGACTGTATTTAAACTATTGGCGGTGACAGTGGCTTTAGCTTTCGCAATATCCAAAGAACCATCAATAAAACTAAGCTCATAGTTCTTGTCGATACCTGTTGCACTATTGGTATATTTGCCAGCATCTTTAGCAGTCACCGTTGCAGTTACACCTGACAATACGGATTCGGTTTCACCATTGACCAAACCTGTTGCAGTAAAGCCCGCAGCTGTTTGATCTTTACCGTTATAGGTGGTTGATACGCTATTGGCGGTGACGGTGGCTTTGGCCTTAGCAATATCCAAAGAGCCATCAATAAGCGTCAGATCATAGTTCTTGTCTACACCTGTTACTGTGTTGTTGTATTTGCCTGCATCTTTAGCAGTCACCGTTGCACTTACACCTGAGAGTACTGATTCAGTTTCACCATTGACTAAGCCTGTCGCAGTAAAACCAGCAGCCGTTTGATCTTTACCGTTATAAGTAGTTGATACACTATTGGCGGTCACAATTGCTTTGGCTTTGGCGATATCTAATGAACCATCAATAAAACTTAAATCATAATTCTTGTCTATACCTGTTGCGCTATTGGTGTATTTGCCTGCATCTTTAGCAGTCACCGTTGCATTTACACCTGAGAGTACAGATTCAGTTTCACCATTGACCAAACCTGTCGCACTAAAACCAGCAGCCGTTTGATCTTTACCGTTATAGGTGGTTGATACGCTATTGGCGGTCACAGTGGCTTTGGCTTTAGCGATATCTAAGGAACCATCAACAAAGCTTAGCTCATAGTTTTTATCTATACCTGTTGCGGTATTGGTGTACTTGCCAGCATCTTTAGCAGTCACCGTTGCTGAAACACCTGACAATACTGATTCAGTTTCACCATTGACTAAGCCTGTCGCAGTAAAACCAGCAGCCGTTTGGTCTTTACCGTTATAAGTAGTTGATACACTATTGGCGGTGACAGTGGCTTTAGCTTTGGCGATATCCAAAGAACCATCAATAAAACTTAACTCATAGTTCTTGTCTAGACCTGTTGCGGTATTGGTATATTGACCTGCATCTTTAGCAGTCACCGTTGCTGAAACACCTGACAATACCGATTCAGTTTCACCATTGACTAAGCCTGTCGCACTAAAACCAGCAGCTGTTTGATCTTTACCGTTATAGGTGGTTGATACACTATTGGCTGTTACAGTGGCTTTAGCTTTCGCAATATCCAAAGAGCCATCAATAAGCGTCAGATCATAGTTCTTGTCTACACCTGTTACTGTGTTGTTGTATTTGCCTGCATCTTTAGCAGTTACCGTTGCGCTTACGCCGGATAATACTGATTCTGTTTCACCATTGACCAAACCTGTTGCAGTAAAGCCAGCAGCTGTTTGATCTTTACCGTTATAAACCGTATTTAAACTATTGGCGGTGACAGTCGCTTTAGCTTTAGCAATATCTAAGGAACCATCAACAAAGCTTAAATCGTAATTTTTATCTATACCTGTTGCGGTATTGGTATATTGACCTGCATCTTTGCCTGTTACGGTTGCTGAAACGCCTGTGAGTACCGATGTATCTTCACCATTGACCAAACCTGTCGCACTAAAACCAACAGCTGTTTGATCTTTACCGTTATAAACCGTATTTAAACTATTGGCGGTGACAGTGGCTTTAGCTTTGGTGATATCTAAGGAACCATCAACAAAACTTAGATCATAGTTCTTGTCTATACCTGTGGCGGTATTGGTGTATTTGCCTGCATCTTTACCTGTGACAGTTGCAGAAACACCTGACAATACCGATTCAGTTTCACCATTGACCAAACCTGTTGCACTAAAGCCAGCAGCTGTTTGATCTTTACCGTTATAGGTGGTCGATACGATATTGGCGGTGACGGTGGCTTTGGCCTTAGCAATATCTAATGAGCCATCAATAAGCGTCAGATCATAGTTCTTGTCTACACCTGTTACTGTGTTGTTGTATTTGCCTGCATCTTTAGCAGTCACCGATGCGCTTACACCTGAGAGTACCGATGTATCTTCACCATTCACCAAACCTGTTGCACTAAAGCCAGTAGCCGTTTGATCTTTACCATTATAGGTGGTTGATACGCTATTGGCGGTGACGGTGGCTTTAGCTTTAGCAATATCTAATGAGCCATCAATAAGCGTCAGATCATAGTTCTTATCTACACCTGTTACTGTGTTGGTGTATTTGCCTGCATCTTTGCCTGTGACAGTTGCCGAAACACCTGACAATACAGTTGTAGTTTCACCATTGACCAAGCCTGTTGCACTAAAGCCAGCAGCTGTTTGATCTTTACCGTTATAGGTGGTTGATACGCTATTGGCGGTTACGGTGGCTTTGGCCTTAGCAATATCCAAAGAGCCATCAATAAGCGTCAGATCATAGTTCTTGTCTACACCTGTTACTGTGTTGTTGTATTTGCCTGCATCTTTGCCTGTGACAGTTGCAGAAACACCTGACAATACAGATTCAGTTTCACCATTGACTAAACCTATAGCACTAAAGCCAGCAGCCGTTTGATCTTTACCGTTATAGGTGGTTGATACGCTATTGGCGGTTACGGTGGCTTTGGCCTTAGCAATATCTAATGAGCCATCAATAAGCGTCAGATCATAGTTCTTGTCTACACCTGTTACAGTGTTGGTGTATTTGCCTGCATCTTTAGCAGTCACCGATGCGCTTACACCTGAGAGTACCGATGTATCTTCACCATTCACCAAACCTGTTGTACTAAAGCCAGCAGCTGTTTGATCTTTACCGTTATAGGTGGTTGATACACTATTGGCTGTTACTGTCGCTTTAGCTTTGGCGATATTCAAAGAGCCATTAACAAAACTGAGCTCATAGTTCTTATCTGTACCTGTGGCTGTATTGGCATAACTACCAGCATCTTTACCTGTGACAGTTGCCGAAACACCTGACAATACAGTTGTAGTTTCACCATTGACCAAGCCTGTTGCACTAAAGCCAACAGCCGTTTGATCTTTACCGTTATAAGTGGTTGATACGCTATTGGCGGTTACGGTGGCTTTCGCTTTCGCAATATCCAATGCACCATCAACAAAAGTTAGCTCATAGTTTTTGTCTACACCCGTTGCGCTATTGGTGTATTTACCAGCATCTTTGCCAGTAACCGTTGCGCTGACACCAGATAATACAGATTCTGTCTCTCCATTGACTAAACCAGAAGCACTAAAACCAGCAGCAGTTTGATCTTTACCGTTATAGACGGTATTTAAACTATTGGCCTTTACAATGGCTTGCGCTTTGTGAATTGTGGCACTTAAACCTATAGGCTGACTAAAAATATAATTTCCAGCATCCGCACCTGTTAAGTTATAGCCTGTTACGATCACAGACCGGATTCCTGCATTCTTATCTGTAAATGTTCCTATACCACTACCAGTCAATCCAACAAAGTCTCCAGCAAACGGATTGATTGAAGCAGTGCCATTTAAGGTCGCAATAGCCAAACCATCATACGTTTTATCTGCAACACTTATTCCATTAATGGTTAAAACTGCAGGCGTTATACTGGCTTTAAGATTTGTCGGCTGTAGCAAGGTGTAATTTAAAGCATCTGTTCCAGTCAGCGTATAACCCGACACAATCACATTTTTATTATTGCCCACATTTTTATCAGTAAATGATCCAAATCCAATACCCGAAAGTGTCACTGAATCACCTGACAGCACTGTCACTCCCGCAGTACCCGATAAGGTTGCTACTTTTGATGTATCATAGACCTTGTCAGCAGCGCTCAAGCCATTAATATTTAAATCTCTTTTCGCGATTGTTAATGAACCTGAACCACCATTTTCTTTATAAATTACATCATCGCCAAACTGTGTTGTATTTGCCGCGATTGGAACACCACTAATCAGAATTGAGCCATCATTTAAACTATAAATCCCTGCATTTTTACTGGTTGTTTTATAATTCAGTCCTGAAGCCAGCGTTCCAGAAGCTATCGATCCATCATAAATTTTGTCAGAAAAATTAGCGACAATTTCTGTGACCAAGGGTTTTAGGAAATGACGTAGTAACGGCGCAGATCGTCCTTCATAAATACGCCAAACTTTTCCTGTACCACCTGCATCATCAATATCCCAACCTGCAAAAGTTGAAATTTGCTGAAGTTCTGTTGTGGTTTTTCCTACACCACCCGCACTGCTTGTTCTCCCAGAAGTACTGGTGTTCCAGAAACTATTTGTGGCTATACCATTACCACCACCAACAAGACCACCAACATACTGCCCCCCAGTTACACTTCCTGAAGAATAATTTTTGTCAACACTGCCACCATTGAAACCCACCAATCCTCCAACATACTGACTTCCAATAACAGTACCTGTTGCATAAGAATTGTTAATTTGTCCTGATATACCACCAATTAAACCGCCAACATAATTATTTCCTGTCACCGCGCCTGTTGCAAAAGAAGAACTTACAACACCATCACTATAACCAACCAGACCGCCAATATAATTATTATTCGAATATTTTCCTTTTACAGTTACATTGGCATAAGAATTTAAGATATTTCCTGAATTATAGTTCCAACCCACCAATCCGCCATAGTGCTCGGTATTACCTGTGACTAAGCCTGCATTGACATAAACATTATTAATCGTGCCTAGATTAATCCCCACAATACCGCCTGTTTTTCCATAACCTGAATAACTTATATTATTCAGTCCAACATTTTGTATAAGTGCATCCTGATGCGTAATCGCAAACAGTCCAATGCCCTGATACATAGAGTCAATACTTAATCCACTAATCGCATGACCTAATCCATCAAACCGTCCACGAAAAGCCTGTTGTGAGAGATCCGTTGGACTCAAATTTGCATTATAAAAGCCAATTGGGTCGAATCCGGTATAACCATTCCACAGCCCCGTACTACTGGCATCTATGTCTGCACCCAACACATAATTACCACTCAGGTTCCCGTTGATCCCTTGTAAATCTTGACTTGTTGTCGAACCCTGTGCACCCAAAGCCGTAATGACTTGATAGTTAATGGTAGCAGCCGTGCCTTTTTGGGTACTAAAATTCTGCCCAACCTTTAAGTTTATTTTTGCGCCATTGTTAATATAATAATTTGCGCTGGTATTGGCCGTGTTTTGTCCATATATCAAATTAAGTTTGCCACTGTTATTGGTCGCTGTAATGTTGGCATTAATGTTGATGTCATTTTGTGCATTTAAAGTCAGACTGGTCGCACTCCCCCAAGTTACATCAGCATTAACATTGATATCACCCTTTTGGTTACCTGTAGAGCTAGTTAGCAATATGACATTACTGGTTGCAAGACTGCTTGCTAAAGTGGTTGCGCCTATGCCGCTACTGCTTGCTGATGCATTACCCGAATTAATACTGAAATCGGTAGGGTCGATCAACCAGTTTCCGATTTTCCCGCCCTCAGAATGAGAGGACACCACCGTACTATTCTCAATCTTTACTTGAGCTGCGGAGGTTTCAATAAACCCACCATCTTGACCATTTTTCCCTTCAGCTTTAAGCAGGCCACTGACATTTGTTTCACCATTTTGCATATCACCTAACAGAATGATTTCACCTTTGGCATTTTGGCTTAAGCGATTGGCTTCAATAATCCCACTATGATTGACCACGGCTTTACTTAAACTGTCTTTGGCTTTTGCAGTTAAATATACAGCCCCATTATCGGCAAGAATTGCACCACCATTGTCCACCAAGCCTTTTAATACCCCTTGATCAACTTGGTACTGGGTGAGTGAACCATCCTGTAAAGCAAGAGTGACTTGACTGGCAGCAGTGAGATGAGTAACGCCATTCGGTGTCACAATAGAGCCAGTATTTTTAACATTGGGCGCAATCAGCGCAACAGTTCCACCTGATAAAGTTTGAATACTACCGTTATTTTCTATCGTTGCTGTGCTATTGGCATTGGCTTTTAAAGTATATTTTCCATTTTGAATATCCGCATCGTTCAAACTTAAAGTTGAAGCAACCAAACCACCAACATTCACTTGAGCTGTCTTAGAAAAAACCACACCATTTGGATTGAGTAAAAACACCTGCCCATTGGCATTTAAACGCCCCATAATCTGCGATGCATTGCTATCCAAAACCCGATTAATGGCTATAGATGACTGGTTTTGCTGATTAAAATTAACCGTTGCATCTTTACCAATATTAAAAGTATTCCAGTTGGTCGAAAGGTTTTGACTATTTTGATGAATATTTAAAACGTTGCCATTTTGGGAAATGTTGGCTGAACCTTGAGTGATATTGGCGCCTGTAGGCAGTTCAGTATTAGAAATTGCGGCATAAATCGATAACGGCAATAAAGCCAGCCCCAAAAAAGCCAATCGAATTAAATTTATCCCTGATGCTTTGTGAACACCGCCCTTCAGTGCGTTTTTATGGTCTACAGTACTTTGTGAAGTGCTATGATTTTTCGCCAATTCTGAAACGGCTTGCCAACACCTAAGTTGTGAATTCCAAATAACTTTATAAATTTTATTCATGATAATCCCCAAATCTACTTTTTGATCAAATATCAATCATTAGATCAAATGAGGGAATAGAGAGATATACCTGAAATTGGGTATTTTGCATGTATTAATTCACGTTATAGATAACACAATAAACACTGAATGAAATTATTCAGCGTTTATTGAAAAGAAAGCCCTATGCATCAGTTTTAAGCTAAACAAGCACTATAAAACCATGTTTCAATAAAAAAGCACCCGTAGGTGCTTATCTGGTTATTTTCAATCAAAAGGTTAGTAATTGTGGATCAAACAAATCTTTGATCAGATCAGATTGCAATACAGGTATATCTTGCGCTGATAGATTTTCGGCTTTATTGAAAGCGACCAATTCAGTATTTTTAACATCATCGACAACGGTTGTAGCACTTTGATCAATTGTTCGAGCAAGCACATCATCAATCTGATTTGTAGTTAAATCATTGACTGAAGTCTTTGCCAATAATTCATCGACTGAAATAGCCGTGCTGTCATAAGAATTGGTATTGGCTAGCTTGATATTGTCAACCTTGATATCGTCAACTTTGGTATTCTCAAGCGCATCTTGCAGTACAGTCGCTATGCTTGTACTGAGAATAGCTGAACTGCCAGCTATAGCGGTATGATCTAAATCTGAAACATTTGAATGGAGCTGCGAGAATTGATTTTCTATTGGTGTCGATTGATCGAATACTTGAGCGCTACTTTCTGGCTCAGAATGTAAAATACCTGATCCAATCGCATCAGCACTTTTAGCTGAGTTAATATTTGAATCAGCTAAATCAGCATGAAAAGCTGACGCTTCATCAAAAACTGCCATTTTTGCAGCGATTTCGACTACAGTAAATGTTCGTGCATCACTCACTAAACTGGTATTCCCTGCTTTATCCGTTTGTACAGTGGTAATACTGTGACTCCCCAGAGTTAAATCATAAGCAAAACTATATGACCATTTACTATCTGCACCGACTGTGACCGTTCCAATCGCCTGATTATTGTCATAAATAATCAAAGTTGCCCCAGCTTCTCCGGTTCCCGAAATCACAGGGCGCTTGTCATCTGTCGTCCCATTTGCAGCAACAGAACCTACCGTTGCCCCCACATCATCAACCACATCTGTGATTTTCGGACTAGCAGGCGCGGTTACATCTTTGGTACCTGTTACAGAGCTAAGCGCTGACTGATTTCCAGCTGCATCTGTTGCATATACACTGCCGACTTTTGCTTCAGTCAACGCTGTTGAAAGTGTGACAGAATAATTTCCGTTTGCATCCGTTGTTGCTGTGCCTAATAATTTATTGGCACTGTCATAGACTGAAATTTTGGAGTTTGCTTCAGCGGTACCCGTGATCACAGTGCCTTCAGCATTTAAATTGGCCACGGGTTTATCTGGTGCTAAAACATCTTGTCCTGCTTTAATTTCTACAGCACTCGACTTATTTCCTGCAGCATCTTCAATAATAATTTTGCCAGTCTTGCTTGCATCTAAAGCAGGAGAAATAGTGATATTGAATTTACCATTGGCGTCTACAGTACCCGTTGCAATCACCGCACCTGTTGAGTCTTGAATAATCACTTTAGCATTTGCTTCTGCTGTTCCGTGTATTGAGGTCCCCTCTTTAGACACCTCAAACTTGGGTTGATCAGGTGCGATAGTATCTTTACCCACTTCAATATTATGTTTTTCTGATTTATTTCCAGATGCATCAATTGCTTCGACTGTACCGATCTGGCCTGCGGTTAAAGCAGGAGAAATGGCAACAGAAAATTGTCCCTGCGCATTGGCTTTTGCAGTACCAATCAGTTGACCTGCTGAGTCATACACATTAATTGTGGCATTCGCTTCTGCTTTACCAGTAACAATATTTCCTTGCTCATTTAACTGCCCTTGAGGCTCATTGGGTGCAATGGTATCTTTCGTGCCAACAACCGAGGTATAGGTTGAAGCATTTCCAGCTTTGTCTTTTGCATTGATATAATAAGTATTGTTGTTTAGCAAAGCCTCTGGCAATGTCAAAGAATAATTTCCATCTTTATCGACCACTGCTGTGGCAATCACTTTCTGGTTTTTATCAATCACATAAATAGTCGCACCCGCTTCAGCGGTACCCTTAATTTCAGTACCCTCTGCATTCAAAGTTGCAGTCGGTGTTTTCGGTGCAATAATGTCGGTAATACCCTTTGATTGATTACTTCCCCCATCATCAATCAATGCCAAACCTAAACCAATTGCAGAAACAAGACCGACACCTGCTTTCACTGCACTTGAAGAAAATAGACTTGAAAATGAAAACTCAGGGGTTGAGTCTTCGTAGGCAGAGACTTGTTGAACAGCCGCAGTATTGGCGCCTTCATAGAGTAAAGTATCGAGTTTTTGCAAACCGCTATAGTCTGTAAATTTTCCATTGGCATCAAAGTGAGCAAGTGAGAAACTTCCATCTGCTTTGGGGAACGTTAAAGAATGCGTTGTGGTTGAATTGGCTTGAAAAAAGCCCTCTAAAACAATTTGCTCACCATTATTTAAACTAATAATCAGCTTATCGCCTAGTCGCTCTAGTGTTTTCACATCTTGTTGTGTGACACCAATTTGAATAATAGCGGGTTGATCTAAACTGACCGTTTTTGCTTGAGAATCCTGTAGTAATATTTTGTCTTGTTTTGCAGCGACGACTATTCTTGTCATTTATACCTTCTATTCATTTAAAGTGTATTTTTTTAAAATTATACAGAAGGTATTTATATATACAAATGACTTAAACTGATTTCTGAATTATTTATAAAAATATAAAATTCAGATACTTAAAAATAAGTAAGATAGCGCACAAAATCTTATTTAAACAATAAATATCCAGCATTCTTGTTGTTCACATATAACTTCACTCTTTAACAAAGCACTTGAGCAAATTGTGGGGCATCATCCAAAATTTCAAACCAAGCAGCTTTGTTATCAGTAAACGCATGTGAAACTATCTTGCCTTGAACAGGCTCATTTACAATGCCTACACGTAATCTCACGACCTCAGGTAGGTCTAAACGCGCACTAAATAATGGGGATGCACATCTTTTACAGAACGTTCGCTTTTTATTTTCAGTGGCATAATATTCTTGAAACAATGCCTGTCCTTGAACAATCTCTAAATCTTTAGTCTGAATAGGAGTAATCGCCACAAATGCTGAACCCTGGGCTTTTTGACATTGCTGACAATGACAGACAAATATTTGAGGGATTTCACTATGAATTCTCAGTTGAATACCACCACAAAGGCATGAAGCTGTATACATTTTTATTCCTCTATATTGTGAGTAAACTCATTTTATCAATCAATTGTAACGCTTATAACTTATAAATAATCAAATGGATAACGTGAAAAAAGTTCAGGATGGATGCGATTCACGGTATCTTGAAATTGCTCTAACTCAATCGTAGATAATGGATTTTTATCCAAGTGTTGTTCCAGCGCTTGCAGAAGTAAAGCAAATTGTAAAAATTGAAAAAAGTTGATTTGCATCGACTGAAACTGATCGCGTTTTAAATTCTCATCCAAGTCCATACCTAAATCATGATCATAGAATAAAATATCAAAACTATTCCGATCTAAAAACCATTCATCACCTTGACCTGTACGACCAATTTTCCATAGTTGTTGGGATAAATTTTCCACATGCTCTGCGAAATACTGGTTTTCCTTTATCGTAGTTTCATAGCCAAATAAATCAATATCAGGGGTAATTTCAGTATCGCTACACTGTCCTAAAAATTCGAGATAATAAGGATCTTCAAGAAAAGGCACAATACTTTGAATGGGTTGAGTTCGCAGATTGAATAGATTAAGTATCTGTTTAAAATTGGTATGCAGTTCAAACATTATACGATCTCAAAGGTTGTTTTTTTGTTCTAGGGTTTTGTTCTAAGTTTTTTGTTCCAAGTCATGTGCTCGATAGGACTTTAACGACTCAATTTCAGTATAAATGCTCGCTTGCAATTGATCACGAAATACAATCATATCGTCCATGTTTTCTATCTGGTCAATAGATAACCGTGGCATAAATTTAAAATAAAAAGGGATTCGCTTTGGAATAATATGCTTCGGAATCGAAGGAATAACTTCACCTTGTCTAAGCAATGAACCTATTTTGGGATTTGATAATATTTTATTAAACCACTTTTGTTTAAGCAGCACGTTTACATCAAAAGCTAAATCAAAAACTTCATCACCACCTAAAGCCACAAAAGGAGCAATTTCATAACCAAATTCCTGAGCCAACTTTAAGAAACCAAAGCGTTGCTTCCAGATCAGTTGATAGGCTTCACCTTTACGTTTAATGACTTCTCGACCGCCGCCTGGAAAAACCAGAATCGAATAACCTTGTCGCATCGCTTCTTTGGCATATTCTTGTACACCATCAACCCCACCGACACGTTTAACCACTTCTTTCCAAATCGGAATATGAAAATGCATATGATCAGCTAAACTGACCACTGCGATTTTATGTTCTGTAAATAAATAATCAATCAGAATCGGAGAATCTAAAACACCATAGATGGTGTGATTACCGACATACATGGCTGGTTTATTCGGCACTAAATTTTCAGTACCTAAAAATGTTGGACGAAAGTAAAAGCGCTGTAAGCTGCTTATTAATCGAATCAATTTAGCGTTGTGTCGTATTTTCAAGGTTTTTTCAGTCATGCTGTATCTCTACAAATACTTTTCAACATTATTTGATCTTGGCCTTAAGCGTATGACTCCTCCTTTTTCAGGGAAGAGCTTTACACAAATAAAATAACTTAAATCCTCGACAATCTCCCCCCTTTTTTTCAAAGTAGCTGAACTGCGCTTTTCGCGGCACAAGGAGGGAGATTTTATAAAATTATGATTTAAGCAACATGCTTTTGCACAAGGATTGAACCCACAGAATAACCTGCACCAAATGAACACAGCACACCATATTCGCCATCATTCACCTGATCCGCACTACGATGTAATGCAATGATCACACCTGCTGAAGACGTATTGGCAAACTCATCTAAAATGATTGGTACCAAATCAGGATCCGCTTCTGCAACTTCTTTGCCGACAATGAGTTTTAAAATTAATTCATTCATATTGGCATTGGCTTGATGCAACCAAAAACGTTTTACGTTTTCAGGTTGAATACTGTTCTTTTCCAATTGCGTAGAAATAATTTTCGCAACCAATGGACACACTTCTTTAAATACTTTGCGGCCATCTTGACGGAATTGCTTATCATCACGAGAAGTTAATTCTGAACCATTTAAGAAACCAAAATTATTTCGGATGTTATTGGAGAATTGGGTAAACAAATGGGTATCTACGATTTCAAACCCTGTTTTGCTGTCCGTTTCTTCAATAATTGAAGCTGTTGCAACATCACCAAAAATAAAGTGACAGTCACGTGAACGATAGTCAGTATGACCCGAGGTAATTTCTACATTAACCAATAGCACACGACGTGCACCCGTTTTTACAGCATCGTAGGCTTGTTTTAAACCAAATGTAGCAGCTGAACACGCCACATTCATGTCATAGGCATAGCCCTGAATACCCAATGCCGTTTGAATTTCAATTGCAACAGCAGGATAAGCACGTTGTAAGTTTGAACAAGCCAAAATCACCACATCAATGTCTTCTGCAGTTACGCCTGCATTTTCCATCGCTTGTTTTGCTGCAATTACGCCCCACTCTGCTTGGATTGAAAGCTCTTCATCTGAACGTTCTTCTAAACGGGGACGTAAGCGATTAATGTCTAGGACACCTGATTTTTCAATGACATAACGACGCTTTACGCCTGATGCTTTTTCAATAAATTCTGCGCTTGAACCACGACGGGCAACAACTTCACCCGCTTCAATTTTTTCAGCATTTTCACTGTTAAATTGTTCCACATAAGCATTTAAACAATCCACCAATTCTTCATTGGTAATCACTTCTTCAGGATGGTACAGACCTGTACCTGTAATACGGATGCCCATGTAAAACTCCTTTTTTAAATTCACAAATATTTCAAATTATTTCTATTCTAACCGATTCCAAGCTTTTCCCATACTTTTTGTATTCTGGTTGACGAAATCGGCATCTTGGTTTTCATTGGTTGAGAAAATAATGAAATACGTAGTTCCTCAACCATGAAGTAGACTTCTTTAACACGAACATCCGACTTAAACTTAAACAGTTTATCCATCCAAGGATCGACTTCTTTAATTGCAGCATCATCACGATTTAGATTATTCGGCAATCGATCTAAACGCAATAACAATGCTTTTAAATAACGTGGATATTCCTGCCAAATATCGGAAGATTTTGAATAAACAAAATTGGATAAGTTCATTAAATCCAGTTGATCTTCAATATCATTCATATTTTTAGCAAATACATCTTGATCCAACATCAGCAATTGCTGACGTATTTCCTGCCATTGAATATAAATTTCACTGATCAGCTTTAATGCTTCCTGACCATGACTTAAAAATGACTTTTTCACATCAGCCATGACTATCGCAAATTCTTCAGCATTAATGGGTAAATCTTGAATTGCCATTTGTAATGTTGCGTACACCAACATTTGCTCAAGTTGTGCTTTATCGCCCAAAGGTGAATATGCCAATGCCAGTGGCTTGGAAATTTGCTTTTTCAATTGACGAATCAAATCCCCCAATTGCATATGAATCAAACGAATTACGCCTTCACGGTGCTGCTTAATCGCCTCACTTTGATCATTAAAAGTCTGAATCACAATACCAGAGTCATCTTTCAACTCTAACTTAGCAAAGTCTTTGCTCGGGACCAATGCCTGATATTGTTTAACCACAACCCCTGTCACCTTCTGAGAGGCCTCAAATACAAAGCTTTCAGGGAAAGTAGTAAACTCACCTTTTAACTGTTTGACGGGACTGTGTGTTTCAGTACGACAACGTGCTTTAAGTTCGGCAAGATCACGACCTTTTTCAATCACGCGGCCTTTTTCATCAATTACTTTGATAAATGGAATTAAGTACTGTTCAATACGTTCAAAAGAAAAATCTTTACTGGTAATTTGTTCACCACGTAATTGAAATGCCAAAAACTCAAAAATATGCTGATGCAAATGTTGCGCATCAATTGCTTTGATCAATTTATTGGTTGTATCTGGAATCGGCACCAAATTACGACGTTTATCTTTTGGTAAGGCTTTTAATAACGCTTCGATTAAATCCAAACGCCAACCCGGAATTCCCCAAGACCAAATATTTTCATCAACTTGCGCTAAGGCTTGTACCGGAATTTTTACTGTTGCGCCATCTTCATCATGACTTGGATCAAAACGATAGCTGGCAGCTAAACGTAATTGTCCATTATGTAAATAATCTGGAAATTGTTGCGTGGTTGGACGATCATTCATCCATAAATCATCATCATCAACAAACAGATAACGAGGATTCTGCGGCTCTACTGTTGCTCGCCAATCTTCAAAACTACGCCGACTGGCAATTTCTGTAGGTACTTTTGCGGCATAAAACTGATAAATGGTTTCTTCATCGACGACCAAATCACGACGACGCAGTTTGTCTTCCACACGCTCAACTTCTTCAAGCTTTAATAGGTTATGTTTTAAGAATGGTGGCGTTGTTCCCAAGTTTCCTGTGGTTAGTGCATCTCTTAAGAAAATTTCATGCGCAGCCAATTGGTCCACTTTTTCATAGTTGGTGGCGCGTTTCGGTTCAATGATCAGCCCAAATAATGAAATCTGATCATAAGCATTGACCACACCCGGTTTTTTCGCCCAATGTGGCTCAAAATAATGATGTTTTAATAAGTTAGGCGCAGCTAAAAGAATCCACTCAGGCTCAATTTTTGCCAGTGTGCGTAAATACACCTGTGAGGTTTCGACCATTTCAAATGCCATTACCCATGGGGTATTGGTTTTATGTAAGGTCGATGCAGGAAAAATTCGGGCTTTTTGCTGACGAACTGCCATAAAAATATTACGTTCGTCAGTTTTATTGGCAATAAAAGACAATAATCCTGTCAATAAAGCACGATGTAAATTTTCATAACTGGCTGTCTTTTCATTGAATGAAAGTTTTAAGCCCTGTGCTAAATCCAGTAATTGTTCATGCGTTTTCTTCCACTCGCGTAAGCGCAACCAGCTAAGAAAATGCTGTTTGGCAAAATTACGTCTTTTGCTTTCACTTAAAGTTTCACGATTTTCAGTCAGTGTATTCCACAGTTTAATATAAAATAGAAAATCTGAATCTGCTTCTTTAAATAATGCATGTTTTTGATCCGCCTGCATTTGCTTATCAGCAGGACGCTCGCGTGGATCTTGTACTGCAAGCGCAGCAACAATAATCAAAACTTCATTCAGTACTCCAAAATGAGCACCACCGAGAATCATCCGTGCAAGGCGTGGGTCTATTGGCATTTTTGCCATTTGTAGACCGATTTTGGTTAAACTGTTGTTTTGAAGTTCGGCTTTTTTAGTGACAGGTTGAGCAAGGTTTTTTGCTTTAGCACCCACTACAGCTCCCTGTTGGGAAACCGCACTTTCACTTTGTGCAACCGCTTGAGGAAGATTATTTGAATTTTGCACTTCATGGATAGCACCTAATTCAATCAGCAACTTACGTCCATCATTGACCAAACGATGGTCTGGTGGCTCAATAAAATCAAAATCTTCTACAGCACCTAAACCGAGACTTTGCATCTGTAAAATAACCGATGCTAAATTGGTTCGTTTAATTTCGGGTTCAGTAAAATCTGGACGACTTTGAAAATCATCTTCACTATATAAGCGAATGCAAACACCTGGTGCAATACGACCACATCGCCCTTTACGCTGGTTTGCAGCAGCTTGAGAAATCGCTTCAATTGGTAAACGCTGCACCCGTGAACGATAGTTATAGCGAGAAATACGCGCAAAGCCACTGTCGATCACATAACGAATATTCGGTACAGTCAATGCTGTTTCAGCGACGTTGGTCGCGATGATAATACGTCGCCCACCACCAGAGGGATTAAAGATTTTCTGCTGTTCGGCCAAAGCTAAACGTGCATATAACGGTAAAATTTGCGTGTGTTTAGGACCAAATTTTTGTAAGGTCTCTTGTAGTTCTCGAATTTCTTGTTCAGTGCTTGAAAAAATAAGAATATCCGCATGTTCAGGATGCCCCTTAGATTCAGCATCCTTAAAACATTCTTCTACAGCTTGTACCACTGCGCGTGGTAAATTTTCTTCAAAATCATCAAAGTCATCATCATCACTGCCGCCGATCGTCATCTCAGAAATTGGACGATAACGCAGTTCTACTGGAAAGCTACGTCCTTCCACTTCAAAAATCGGTGCGCCATTAAAATATTCGCTAAAGCGATTCACATCTAATGTCGCTGAAGTAATAATGATTTTTAAATCAGGGCGCTTTTTTACCAGTTGCTTCAGGTAACCCATGATGAAGTCAATGTTTAATGAACGCTCATGCGCTTCATCAATAATAATCGTGTCATATTTATTTAAATAACGATCATTAGAAAGTTCAGCAAGAAGAATACCGTCCGTCATTAAGCGAACGATTGAATCGTTTGATCCTTGTTCATTAAAACGCACTTTAAAACTGATGCTTTCACCCAGCTTCTCACCAACTTCTTCAGCAATACGTTGCGATACACTTCGTGCTGCCAGACGTCGAGGCTGAGTATGACCAATCATCCCAGTTAAACCACGACCTGCAAGCATTGCTATCTGTGGTAATTGCGTGGTTTTACCAGAACCCGTTTCCCCTGCAACAATAATAATCTGATGCTTTTGAATCGCTTCAATCAGTTTATCTGCATACTGGGTAACCGGTAGATCCTGATTGAGTTTAATTGTCGGTAGACTGGCTAATCTTTTTTTGACTTGACGGTTTGATTTCTCAAACAGTTCTTGGAATTTTTCAGGATGAGCATCTTTTCCTTTTTTCAGTCGATTTAAACGATGGCGATCTCGTACCATAACCCATTGATCGACATTTAACTGATTTGGCACAGATGCATTATCCTAATACTTAAAATTGAACGGAATATTTTACGCTGCAAAGCACACGAGAGATAGTCCAATCAAAGTGAATTCATGTTTACGTTATACATGTATTATAAAAATAATATTTAAAAGCTGCTAAAGTTCACTCAACCAAGCAACTGTCTGTGGCTGCAAATACTCATATAGACCTAGATCTGTTGCGGTTGATCTACATCAATCAGGTAGCTTGAGGTGATGCTTAAGTACAAAACAGCAGCCACCCATATCATTTGCACGCTATACAACATTGAAATGTGATGGAGTTAAAATTCAATTTATCTTATATGAACAAATTCTATACATTGAAATAAATTTTATATCTTTTTTAGAAATCGCCCTTGAAATATAGCCCCAGAAGCATCATGTTTGTAACAGATTAAAAAAGGATGCTTTGTCATTCAAACATCATCTTTATTTGCTTTAGTTGATGAAATACTGACAAAACAACGGTTTTTGGTGAAATGTATCTGGAGTACGTTAATTTGATTTTCCGATCTTAGCGATAAAAAAATACTATTTCCCCAATAATCTAAAATTCATTATTCTAGTTAAATATTAGATAAACACCTCAATCATGGAGATAATGATGAGCTTAATTAATACTGAAGTTAAACCTTTTAAAGCACAAGCTTTCCAAAACGGCCAATTCATCGAAGTTACAGAAGCCGATCTTAAAGGTAAATGGTCTGTAGTTTTCTTCTATCCAGCTGACTTCACTTTTGTTTGCCCAACAGAACTTGGTGACCTTGCTGACAACTATGCTGAATTCAAAAAATTAGGCGTTGAAATCTACTCTGTTTCTACAGATACACACTTCACGCACAAAGCTTGGCACGACTCTTCTGAAGAAATCAAAAAAATTGAATATGTAATGGTTGGCGACCCAACTTGGGTTCTTGCTAAAAACTTCGAAGTTTTAATTGAATCTGCTGGTCTTGCTGATCGTGGTACTTTCGTTATCGATCCTGAAGGTAAAATCCAAATCATCGAAATTAATGCTGGTGGTATTGGTCGTGATGCTTCTGAACTTCTTCGTAAAGTTAAAGCAGCTCAATATGTTCACGGTCATCCTGGCGAAGTTTGCCCAGCTAAATGGAAAGAAGGCGATGCAACTCTTGCTCCTTCAATCGACTTAGTTGGTAAAATCTAATTCTTAAATTAGATTAAACACATAAAAAAACCACGCTTTTTAGCGTGGTTTTTTTGCATTAGATTTTATGTATAGTTTTTTGTGTTTGTAGGTTTTTATTTAATGCGACCAAATTGCAATTTCATATCCATCTAAATCTTTAAAATGAAAACGACGTCCACCTGGAAAACTAAAAAGCTCTTGTACGATGGTTGCACCCGCCTCTTTCACACACATTAAGCTTTGTTCTAATTGGGCACTATACAAAACAATTAATGCGCCACCAGAACTTTGCACATCATCAGATTGAGCAAAGCCCCCTTTTATCTCCCCTGAATCAAACTCACAATATTCAGGGCCAAAGTCGGTGAAAGTCCAGCCTAAGTTTTGATAAAACCTTTTGCTTTGTACGACGTCTTTCACCTTAAATTCAATATAGTTAATGGAAATTTTTTGACGAGCCGCTGACTGATCCATCGATGTTTCTCCTTAAATTTATAAAATATTGTTCTATAGAAAATAAAATATGAGTCAATTGATAATACATTTAAACCACTGAATATAGGATAGCAAAAAATTATTTTTGCGTAGTTCTACTCAAACGATCAACTTGCTTAAGTAACTCAGGAATACGATATTTCCCGTACATGGACTGTACATTATGTTTTGCTTGCACTAATTCTATGCCGATGGCAGAGACATATAATGGCTTAACACTTTGTCCACGTAAAATTTCAAACGCCTTTGGCGTTCCCCTAAATTCATTTTTAGCCACCCCAATCACAGGGATTTTATCAACTAAGGCAGCATATAAGTGCTGCCCTAAGCCTGCTGTTTGTTCAGTGCCTAAATAGACATAGCCATCAATCACAATCATATCGATGGGTTCTTTCACCAAATCCAATAACGTTAAAATACACGGCAATTCACGTTTATAAAATTGACCTGACTCATAGTCAGCAATTGGGTTGATGGTGATAAGGTAATGATTCAATACAGCTGAACTCACCCAAGACTCAAATACTACACCAGCAACTTGTGCAGAGTTATCTATATAGGCAACGTCTATTGCAAGAATCATGATCTACCTCTTAATGACTTATTAATGACTAAAATAAAATACCAATTTTCTCATTTACTGATGATTTTTTAAGTGTTTATCTTACCCAGAATCTGTAATGTCAAAATATGAATATCTTTAGCAGAATATAAACAGCTTTATTTACAAAACCACTATACATTTCTTTAAGTGAATAGACTAATTTCAAAAGATACAGAATACATTTTTCTGTAAAACAATCAAAAGTTTAAGGGGTTGCTTATGGGATCAATGATTACCGTGACTTCTTGGAAGTACAATGCTTCTTCACGGTATTTAAAAATTTTTTATAACAATGGTTCTGGTGAACTTTACCATCCTGTCCCAGAATTTATATACAATAATTTACTACGATGTAGTGATAAAACAGCATTCGTGCATAAATACCTAGAATACGATTTACATTTTAAGCGACTTTCAATTTTATAGTTTTTTTAGAACTGTGCTTTTAAAGCAAAGTCAGGGAGATTTCTCCCTGATGTAAAAACTCGATTAGTTTTTAAATGTCACCACAAACAGACCAGACCCAATCGACAAGGTTGTGGTCATAAACCTTTCATCTCGTTTAACTTCCATGATAAAGCTCTTTACTTCAGCAGCATGTGATATCACATTATCTACAATCAATACCCCACCATGCTCTACAAGCATCTTCTGTAGATATACCCAGTAATTTAAATAAGCATTGCGTTCAGCGTCCAGTAGAATAAAGTCATATTGTTCCTGACACTGTTCTAAGTATTTTTGCGCATCCCCTACCCAAAAATCAATCACGTCATCAACCTGTAACTCTTGAGCATGCAGTTGCGCTTGCTGAGTTCTTTTTTCATCGATCTCTAGCGTTGTCACCTTGGCACCTGTGACTTTGGCTGCATCCGCAAGCCACAATGTAGAGTAACCTGTTGATGTCCCAATCTCTAAAATTTTCTTAGATTGCTGAATTCGCACTTGCATGGCTAAAAACAATGCTGATTCAGGTTCAATATTTCGATAGCGTTTAATACGATCACACTGTGTAGCATCAAACTTAATAAAGGATTGATATAGTTCATTCAATCGTTGCAAAAATGGGTTACTTAAACTCATGTTTAGATCTTCCTTTTCACTATCATTGTTATTATTTCAATCATTTACGTCATTGCTATGACAATACATAGCTTTTGACAAGTTACATCGTTACGGTTTATTTCGTGACTTTATCATTCGGTAAAATCTAGCAAGTACAACTCAAACCTCATGTAAAAATTCAAATCTTGCTTGGACTTGACCATTTTCTAATGTGACTTGCTCACAAAACATTTCATAAGGTCGAACCCAGATTGAATAATCATCATATAAACATTGGTAAACCACAACTTTTTCACGGGTTTCACTGTGTGTTGCGACATGAAAGACTTGGTATAAATTACCTTTATAATGTTTATAAATTCCAGCTTTTAACATCTACACTCAACACTCTAAATACGATATCTATGTTATACAGGATAGCCAAAGAAAAAACTCGTCCGTAGACGAGTTTTTTATGCTTTTCAATTTTTAAATTAAGAAAAGTCTAAGCCTTTTTCAAATGCTTTTAACTCGTGGCGAGCCATTGCTAAGTTTGATTTAGAACGATCTAAAACAAGATAAAGGAATAAGTTTTCATTTGAATCAAGTGGGCGAATCAAATGATACTGTTTACCTAATGTAATTAAAATATCTTCAATTACATCATCTAATTTCAGTGCTTTTGCTACTTTACGCTTAGCACGAACAACTTCAGTATTACCTGCTGCTGCTAATTCTAAGTCTAAACCTGCACCTGCAGTCGCTAAAGATAAACCACTTTCGCTATCTACTAATGCAGCACAAACGAAACCATCGATATCAGTTAATTGATCTAGTGTAATACGAGCCATGAGCATCCCCGTTTCTTTCAACATTGTTGTTCGCTTTAGTAATTCAATTTTTATTTTGCTTTACTAAAACACTTTACTATTTAGCTAAAAATATTCATTCCTAACTAACATGGATAAATTAGTATTCTTTTTTTGAATACCCATTTAATTTTATTTGATAATCAATTTTAATTAATTATTTCCCACACTCATTTTAATAGCATAAAAAATATTAACTATTCAATAGAAATTTAAAAAATAAATGACTAATTTGACTATTTAAAACTTTTGAAAAAACCCAACAAATACCGGATAGAAAAAACCCAGTACAAATCTCATTTTTCAAAAAAAATGCAACTGAAGTTACATTTTTCACAATGGCTTATCTATATATTTCTCATCAGTAATTCTGAGGTGGATTTAAGCTCATAGAGCATCTGTCCCAATAAAATATCTTTGTTGGTCATCGCCACTAAAACCAGTGGATGCTTTGGATGAGGAATGGCTGTCAAAAGTGCTTTTCCGTTCTCAGCATCCAAGGTAATTGTTTGACATCCAACGAGATTGATTTCTGAAACAAATGCGGTTACTAGGGCTAAAATCGAACTACTCACTGCGGCAATCTTTCCAGAATTGCTAATATTTTTCTTGTTGACTAAAGCAATTTCAAACCCATCAGAAGTACACAACATGATGAACTCTACACCACTGACAGAGTTCAAAAGCTGCCTGATTTGTTTTTCAGCATATGCTACAAAATCATCAGGTACTTTTCGAGATGTGTTTAGGTCAAGCATATTCAAGAAAACCCCATAAATTAATTTGTAAATCCAGCATTTTCAAAAGCCGAAAACACAGGTTTTTCAGACTTTTTCCAGCAACAGAATTATTTGATATACTTCACATTTTACACTCAATTCTATCTGTTTTTATTGGCTTGTAAACATGTTTTTTCACTTTTAATTTAATTTTTTGAGCACTGATATTGCGCCACAAAGCTTCAAATTGTCAGATTTTTTTCAACAAGGTCACTTTCAAATAACTAATATCATAAATTGAGTGCATCTTACACCTTATCTGATTTAATTTTAACGATACAGCATTAAAACAAGCTTAAATTTTACCATTGATTATTTTATTGATATTAGCAGTTAAACTATAAAATCACTTTATTGATATTATATTAAGCTTTTATTAAAAGCAGATTTGTGCGCTATTATTCGATATAAGATAAATTGATCTTATAAAAACTTTACATTTTATTTTTTGATTTGGTTATTTTTTGTGTTTATATTTATTTCATCCAACTGCTGGATGCCAAAAATTAATTTAAAAAAGGTACAAGACAATGAATAAACTTCTACTCTCTCTTGGTCTGATTGCAACGATTGCACTTGTTGGTTGTAATAAAGATAAAGCGCCAGAAACAGGGGCGACCACAGGTGAACATGCTGAAAATGCCGTAGAACAAGCAAAACATGATGCAGAACATGCCGCTCAAAATGCAGCTGATGCGACGGCGAAAGCCGCGGATAATGCAGCAAATGCAACTGCGACTGCTGTAGATCATGCCGCTGATGCAACTGCACATGCTGCCGATGCAACTGTTGATGCTGCTAAAGATGCCACTGCAACTGCCGCTGGTGCTGTTGAAAAAGGTGCTGCGGACGTTAAAGAAAAAGCAAGCCAATAGTTTTAATCTGAAAAAAAGCTCCTAAATATAGGAGCTTTTTTATATTTGTCATATATTTAGATTATCAATGAATCAGCTTTCAGTTACTTGGAGTTTTGTTTATGCCACATTCTCATCACCTAGAACAGCATTTTATACAACGTACAGGCTGGTTAAGAGCAGCGGTCTTGGGTGCAAATGATGGCATCATTTCTGTGACCAGTTTAGTGATGGGAATGGCAGCGAGTGGTGCGTCTAGTCACACGCTATTGATTACCTGTATTGCGGGATTGATTTCAGGTGCAACCTCAATGGCTGCCGGTGAATATATTTCCGTCAAATCTCAATCAGATATTGAAGCGGCGGATTTAAAAATCGAAGCTCGCGAATTAGAAAAAAACCCGCACTTAGAGCTTAAAGAACTGACTCACATTTATATTCAACGCGGTTTAGATCCCGAATTGGCACATCAAGTTGCCGTTCAACTCACAGAAAAAGATGCCTTAGAAGCGCATGCACGGGATGAAATTGGGATCAATGAAGCAACTGCGGCAAGACCATTACAAGCTGCTGGTTCTTCAGCGTTATCGTTTTCAATAGGTGCCTTATTTCCAACATTGTCGATTCTGTTTAGCCCCGAAGCATATTTAGAAAAAATTGTTTTAGTAGTCGGTATCTTATCTCTGGTCATACTCGGTGCCTTATCCAGCTATTTTGCGGGCACATCAATACTCAAGGGTAGTTTCCGTGTGGCGGTATGGGGAATTATCGCAATGGCGTTCTCAAGCTGGATTGGTTCTCTGTTCCAAGTCACTCCGATGTGATCTAAGCCTGTATAAAATAAGCTACACCTTAAAGGTGTATTTGAATTATATTTTTATAATAAATACCGAACATAATTTGCTTATTCCAATTGGCTTGGGCAAAGTAACTTAAAACTCAAGGAGCTTAAGTATGTCTTTATTAGAACAATTAGGGATAAAACATCCCATCTTACTTGCACCAATGGCAGGCGTTTCTACCCCACTATTGGCAGCGGAAGTATCAAATCAAGGGGCTTTAGGCGCTTTAGGACTCGGTGCAAATACCATAGATTCTGCACTTCAACAAATTCAAGAAACCCAAGCGTTAACACCACATCCTTTTCAATTAAATTTTTTCTGTCATGAATCAACAGCATTAAACACTGAATCTAATACGCTGTGGAGTCAACATTTAGCTGCTGAATTTAAAAAATTTGGCGCAAATCCACCCACAGAATTAAAATGCATCTACCCGAGCTTTAAAGACAATGATGATTTTTTAAACCTGTGTTTAGACACTCAACCCAAAGCGGTAAGTTTTCATTTTGGTATCCCGCATCAATATCAAATTCAAAAATTAAAACAAGCCGGTATCATCACTCTAGTTTCTGCAACCAATCTGGCTGAAGCGCTGGCTATTGAAGAAGCTGGGATTGATATTATTGTGGCTCAAGGTATCGAAGCCGGTGGGCATCGCGGTATTTTTAACGCTCAAATTGATGGTGCAATTAAAACCGCAGATCTAGTCACGCTTATCAAAAAACATAGCTCACTGCCTGTCGTTGCAGCAGGCGGTATTATGAATGGGCAACAAGCCAAAGCCATGTTAAATCTTGGTGCTGATGCCGTGCAATTGGGAACAGCTTTTGTGCAATGTAAAACATCAAACGCCAATGTAGCATATCGCAAGGCCTTATTTGATCACCCACTCACTCAAATTACCTCAAGCATTTCAGGTCGCCCAGCACGCGGTATCATCAATCATTGGCAAGCGAGGATTGATCAGCCCGACCGACCGCATGTAGCCGCCTACCCTTATGCTTATGATTTGGCAAAACAGCTAAATGCTTTCGCGGTGCAACATGGTGATACTGGCTTTGGTGCATTTTGGGCTGGAAGTAATGTTGGACAGATTCGTGAATTAGAGGCTCAGGATCTGGTTAATCAATTGGTTGTGGAAATGAACCATTCTTAATGCTCAACTCAGCTGTCAATAGAAGCTGAACTGCAGCAGCTTCTATTTATACTTATTATGCTTGGCTTTGTTCAGCTAACATATACACTAAATCTAATTCAGGGCATGCATACCCCAATCCTGTCATTGCAGCGGTAATTTGCCCACGATGATGTGTGCCATGATTAAATACATGCATAAGTGTGGCAGCATAAGGCAAAGTCAGTTCTTGTCCAGAAACGCGTTTATAGGTTAAATCTGCATTTAAGGTTTTTTCATCTAACTGCTCTAGAAACTCAATCCAATTCTTCGACTTCTCTTGTAATTCATCTAGTAATAGTGTTTTTCCGGTTTGGATCATTGTATTTAATGCAATTGCAGGTGATACCCCCTGCTTAAAGCGTGAATACCAGAGATAATGCTCACCCAACAATAGATGATTCAAGGTGCCAACAATGCTTTTAAAGTAAAGACCAACATCCTTGTTAAAATCATCATCGGATACAGATTTTAAACTTTCACAAAGACGCTGGGTTGCCCAGATATTGTATTGTGCCAGTATTCTGAAAGAGTCTTTATTCATGACTTAAATAAACCATCATTGTGGGTATATGAAATATAGGGTCTGTTGACAATTCGTCTACGTTTGCGACTACGTGTGTTTTTTAGGCGGTACTAGGCGCGAAATACGAAATTTAGTCATTCTAAATAAGTAGTTCGTAACAACGTAGCGGCAAAAAACACACTAGTCCCCCGCTGCGCCTTGCGCTGCAAACAAAGCAGTGCTTTGTTCTTGCTCAGGGTTGTGGCTAAAATTATCTCAGCCTTCGTTATGAAACTTGAAAATAGTCTCGCTATTCTCTTCGTTTCATGTCTTGCCTGCTCAATTTTAACCTACAACGCAAGCCATTTATGAAATGTCAACAGACCCTGATCAGCTTGATAAAAATGCCATTTTGACTAGAATAGCGACAAAATCAATAAAGCTAGCTTGATGCTCATGTTAAATCAAATTTTTTGCCAATCGGTGAATCATTTTCCACTTATTTGATTAAGTTTTAAATTTTTTAACAACTTATTCAAAATACAAGTGAGATTTATCATGTCTGCATATCATCAAATACGTGCGCTATATGACCGTGACACGATTACAGTTTATCAAGCCTATAACCAACAAATTGCACAATTGGCGGTACAACAACAAAAGTTTGTTTCGCCCTTTTCCTTTCACAGAATGACATGGATAAAACCTTCATTTTTATGGCTAATGGAAAGAAGTCATTGGGCAACAAAATCCAACCAAAATCATATTTTGGCAATCCGTATTCAACGTGATTTTTGGGAATATTTACTCCAGCAAAGTATCCATACCGACCCGACACTCTCTGCGCATAAAAATGGCGAACACTGGTTTGAGTCTTTTGAAAATGCCAAAGTTCATATTCAGTGGGATCCTGAACGGAATTTAAAGGGAACTAAGCTTGAACAGCGTAGTATTCAAATTGGGATGAGTCGTTTTTTAATTCAAGCGTTTAACAACACGGCGATTCACTCAATCCAAGATATCACGCCTCTTGTAAATAAGATGGCGCAATTTCGACGTCTAGGACAGTATAAACACGCTGAAAAGCTCTTGCCTAAACAACGTATTTATCCTTTAAACGATGCATTAAAAAAACATTTGGTGATTGGTTGATTCAGTATGGGAGTTCGCTTCCATACTAATTACACCTTATTGATTACACATCCAATAAATTTAGCGACTCAACCTGTACATCACTCATCGTATTGCCTTGTTCAAGCAAGTGATTAAAGTAAGCCTCAACAACTTTTGCTTGTTCTATCGTGCTTTCCACTTTGTACATATTTTGACGGAATTCATTACTAGAATGTAAGCCTTTGGTGTACCAAGCAATATGCTTACGTGCAATTCGGCAACCCGAGTATTCACCATAGAACTGATAAAGTTCAGACAAATGGCCCAGTAATACGTGTTTTACTTCTTGAATATCTGGTGCTGCTAAATATTCACCTGTTTTTAAATAATGAGCAATTTCACGAAAAATCCACGGACGCCCTTGGGCTGCACGTCCAATCATGACGGCATCAGCACCAGTATAGTCCAATACATATTTGGCTTTCTCTGGACTGTCGATATCACCATTGGCAATTACAGGAATAGTGAGCATCTGTTTGACTTCTTTAATCAAACTATAACGTGCCGTATTTAAATACATATCCTCACGAGTTCGACCATGTAAAGCTAAGGCTGCAATTCCGGCTTCTTCTGCTCTTTTCGCCACACGGATAATATTCTCATGGCCATTTAAAAAACCTAACCGCGTTTTTAACGTCACAGGCACATCAACCGCTTTTACCACTGCATCTAAAATTCGGGCAACCAAATCTTCATCTTTCAGCAATGCCGAACCTGCCAGTTTATTACAAACTTTTTTTGCTGGGCATCCCATATTGATATCAACAATTTGCGCACCATTTGCAACTTGATAACGTGCTGCCTCAGCCAACTGATCTGGTTCAGATCCTGCAATTTGCGCTGAAATCGGCGCTAATTCACCATCAAAATTTGCCCGATATAAACTCTTTTTGGTCATACGTAAGGTCTGATCAGAGGTCATCATTTCACTTACCGCATGCCCAGCACCAAAGTATTTGCACAGTGTCCTAAACGGACGGTCTGTGACTCCAGCCATAGGTGCGACCCAAAGTTTCTTATCTATTGATTTATCAAACAATTCTGTAATAACGTTGTTTTGACTCAATTTCTGTGACCTCTTTAAACTTCTTTGAATCGCCTGTTATTGACTTCTAATGCTCATTTGTTGCACTTTATTTGCACCGCAAAATATTTATGATGCAATTTGCATGGGTACAGCCACTAGATAGTCAATAAAGATGGTACTTTGTGTTATGGTACCTAAATATGCTTACAACGTGAAAACTATCCACCTATGCAGTTTTAAAAAACTTTCAGCAAAAAATCATTAGCTGATGAGTGGATTAAAAGAACTGAAGCTGAAATCGAATTAAACCTAGAAATGATGCTCAATCCAAAAGAAGAACTAAAGCATCGTACTTTGGTCGAGTTTATTCATAAGTATTTAGAAGAAGCGGATAGTTTTGCACGGACTAAGACTGGTGCACTTACTACTCACATTGCTAGTTTAGAGATTTCTGAGAAAAATATCTATTCCTTAACTCGTCAAGATTTTTCAGAAAATGTTATTTCACTTCGTAAGGGCGAACCATTGAAAGGTGTAGATGGTGTTGCGTCAACTACTACTTTAAAAGATATGAGTTATATTAAAGTGGTAGTTGTTTATGCTGAGTATGTTTGGCTGGTTAAACCTTTCACCATCCAAAATCATACACGTACATAATAATTAAAAATTTATAAAGGACATATCACATTCACTCATCGGAACAATCCTATGTTTTTTCGACCAAATTCCTTCAGTGGTAAGCTGCCCATTTTTACCAAACTGCCCCCTAATCACATTATCACTTTTAGTAATTCATAAAATTTTATTGAACTTTTTAAAATTTGCTTCTAATCGTCATAGAGCTAGATGATCCCTCAATAAAGATATTTCCGAGAATGATAGGAATTCGATTATAGGAAGACCATTTTTTGAATGATAAATTTTAGATACAAACTTAATTATTCTAAATTGAATTTATAAACAATAATTTAATATGAATTTGCACATAAATTCTTATAAAACTAGACTACATAAAAGCAAATGATTATCATTACCATAAAGGTGTTTCAACATCACAACTTACTCAATTATTAAATATAAGGTAATAAAACTTGAACTTTTCAAAACATGTAAAATTTATATCTACATTACTGGTAGGTAATCTCATAGTTTCAAATATTTATGCGAATTACACAATGCCCCCACTAGTATTCTATGGCAATACATCAAGCCCCCCAACTTTAGATATTTCTCAAATAAATAGTATGTCTCAACTATTACAACAAAATAGTTACAGGAATTATGGATTTGCAAATATGCCCAATATTTCCCCATCTATCGTTTCTTCTGCAACTAATTGCACTACACCCAATCCAATTGAGATAGCAAATGGAGAAAAATTGCATGAAGAACCAATATTCACGACTGGTTGGGAAATGCCGCTGTCATATTCCAGTTTTTATCATTCTAAAGATAAAGACATTAAAGTCAGGCTGGCAAAATAACTTCGGAACTATGATGTATCCAACTGGCCTTAGCTCGAATAATAGAAAGGTAAGACTGGCACGTGCACTTCCGAATGGGCAGATGTCTTTTGCTGAATATAGAGATCCGGGTAAATTATCACAACCGTTCACCAATCTGGATGGAAGTGTTGAGACATATGAGGTTTACAGTGGTGGATTATCTGCGTTAGATATCGGAATATTAAGAAGCCGGAAAAATATGCATGGTATTGGTTGGGAAAAATTTAAAAATAATGGAACAGAAATAATTCACACAAATGGTAAAAAAATTAAAATTAAAAATATTGACTCATTTACAACTCAAGTTATTGATCCCGCGAACAATATATATACTTATATATATAATGACAAAAAGGATTTAGTTAAAATTATTTATCCAGATAACTTAGGAAGTAAGTCCTTTCATTATGGTGAAAATGGCGCAGGTGAGAAAAAGTTAACTGGTATTTCAATTAATGATAAAAGGTATACTACCTACCTTTATACAGGTGATAAAGCTACACAAAGTGGACGTAGCAATGGAACTCAAACTTACAGTTTAAATTATGGTAATAATTACACTATAGTAACTAATCCTTTGGGAGCAATATCTAAATATATTTATACGGATAACACAAAAAGCAAATTATCAAGAATTGAAAGAAGTGGGGTAAATAATTGTCCTGATAGCAGTTCCACTGTCACTTATGATAATAATGGTTATATTAAATCAAAAGTTGACTGGAATAATATAGAAACTTTCTATACTCATGATTCGGATGGTAGGTTATTGGAAGAAAAAAATATTGATAAGACTATAAAATATTACTGGTTAAATTCACCTAGCTTACTTAGTAAAATTGAAATTCTAGAAAACAATAATGCAATTCAAGAAATTAATTATAATTATTATTCACAGAATGAACCTGCAAAAAATAGAATTAAAAGCATAACATCATGTAGTAAATTGGGGACTTCAAATTGCAGTGTTACTGGTTACGGCTATACTTTACATAATAATGGCATGCTCAAAAATATTTCCATTGTTAAAAACTCAAAATCAATATCATATACTTATGATGATATAGGAAATCTGATAGAACAGGTAAATTCCGCAGGACATACCATAAAGTATAGTGACTATGATAACTTAGGTAATGTAGGAAAAATTATTGATCCAAATGGGATGATAATAGAATTTGTTTACGATGCTAGATCTCGTATTATAAGTAAAAGAAATACAATATCTGAAAATAATACTAGAATTGAAAATTATAAATATGGTCCTTTTGGAATAACCCAAATTGAAAAAGATGGCATGAGAGAAACCATAAATTATGACGATTTTGGAAATATATCAAATATTACACATGGCGTAGGAGATCAAGTAATTAGTGGGCAATTTTATACATATTCTAATTTAGGTAAATTACTGACCGTTGAGTATAGAGAAGGTAATAACATTCGCTTTAGTCAAAGCGTTTCTCATAATCAATTAGGATGGACAACAGCTAGTAAAGGAAATAACAACCAAAATGTTCGTTACGAATATGATGCAAATGGTAATATAATAAAAAAAACTGATTCTTCAAAAAAAGTTACAAGATACATTTATGATAAATATAATAATATGAGTGAAGAACATCGCCCAGATGGCTCAACGATTGGTTCTATCTATGACCAATCAGGGAATGTAGCATTTGTTCGGGATGGAAATGGAAACATAACTAGATATAGTTATGATGGGTTTGGTAACCTATTAAGTATTAGTAGCCCTGATACTGGTAACAGTTTTTACGAGTATGACTTAAATGGAAATATCCATTAAACTGACTAGATCAAATGGTGTTGTAACTACTTATACTTATGATGCTTTGAATCGACGAACAAAAGCAATTACTGGTACATCCGTTCAGACATGGATTTATGATCAATGTACTAATGGAATAGGACGACTTTGTGGTACATCCGATGGTGTAACAGCAAAAGGTTATGAATATACTAAAGATGGAAAAATAAGTGTACAAACAACTTCGATTAATGGTGTGAGTTATCCAGTCTATTGGACATATGATAGTTACGGACGCTTAGAAAGTGAAAGTCGTCAGAACGAATCTTATAAAGTTACCTATAGTTATGATGCTTTGAGTCGCGTAAATAGTGTCAAAATCAAAATTGATGGTGTAGAACATACAGTAGTTCGTGGTATTGAATATGAACCATATGGTGGAATTAAAAATTGGACTTATGGAAATGGTCTAACAAGAGTAGCAAACTACGATACAAATTATCGTTTAACTAGTTTAAATAATTTATCATACTCATATGATGTGAATAATTTGATAAGAGAGATTTACGATAGAACCAAACCTCAAGATCTAACTATATATGAGCATGATGATATTGGACAATTGGTTTTATCTAGCGCTTTTTCTGAAAATTTCGAGTTGAGTGAAGTCTGGCATTTTGACAAAAATAGTAATCGAACTAAAAGCACAAGTAATAATCAATATACTTTTTATCAAACTAATTCAGGCAATAAATTATCAAATACCACCAATATTGAACCAAAATCCTTTATTTATGATGATTTAGGAAATATTACTCAAAAAACAGGTCATGGGGGAAATTTGAATTTCACTTATGACGGTTTTAATCGTCTAAACACTGTAAATGATAACTCAACAATAACTACATATGATTATGATGCATTTAATCTTCGTAGTCGTAAAAGTAGTAATGCAGGTAGTGTGAATTATGTTCATTCTCCTGATGGCCGTTTAGTAGCTGAAACAGATCTAGCAACAACTCAAAATGGTTCATTGAATACTGTATATATTTGGCTAGGTGGAAATATTATAGGTATGGTTCGCGGTAATCAGCTTAACTATGTCCATAACGATCACTTAGGTAGACCTCATAAGCTTACCAATTCTAACAAAGATGTCGTATGGGAATCTCGCCATACTAGTTATGACTCATATGTAATTCAAAGCAATATTGGCCAGTTTAATATTGGATTTCCAGGTCAATATTATGATGCAGAAAGTAATCTATGGTACAACTGGAATCGATATTACGATGCAACGACTGGCCGTTATACACAAAGTGATCCTGTAGGACTAGCGGGTGGTACAAATACCTATGCATATGTTGGCAACAATCCTATTAGCTTTGTAGATTATCAGGGTCAATGGGGAATTCCTGGCGCTATATATGGTGCAATTGCAGGTGGAATTGGTGGAGGAATCACTGGCGGATGGCAAGGAGTATTAGTTGGTGCTGCTACAGGTGCTGCAGTAGGTGCTTTAATGCCAACCTCATCTCATGCTGTAGGAGCAGCAGCAGGAGCAGCAATTGGTTCAGGAGTAGCAAGCTTGGCTGGTCAAGCTACAGGTAATATTGTACAAAATCGAGATGTTATGGCCATGGAAAATTATAATTTCTATGCTGCAGGTGGCGCTATGGTAGGTGGTGCAGCTGGTGGCCCAGTAAATCATGTATTAAGTAGATTTGGTACTAGAGTAAATATGATAGGTAAACCATTAGGTACTCGTGGATACAACCGCACCCCTGGTATGTTTGCAGGTGCTGTATTCGAAGGTACAGTTGTTGGCTCATCTGAATTCATTGGTGGTGGTTTGAAACCAAACGATATACAAGTAGGATGTGCTCCATGATATGGTTTAACGCATTTTTGTTCTTTTTAATTTTTTGTTTATACTTTATGTTTATAGTATATGTATATTCAAAAATTCTTGTGGATATAAGCCACAAAAAAGGCTTAATAAGAGATTTAATGGGAATATTTGTTTATCTACTCATGATTCCTTTCTTTGGAGCTCCACTGATTATTGGATCAGAAATTAATGGCTATAAGGAATTGATATCTAAAAATAATTATTATTTCTTTTTTAATCTAATCTGTTTTGCTCTTTCACTATTGCCTGGGATTCTTGTTTTTAACAAGTACTATTTAAAGAAAGCTAAAAGAAGAAATTTTAGGTATTAAATAATAGTGAATTTTGATTAAATTAGAGAGTGAATTTATAATTAATTTCACTCTCTATTTTTTTGCTCTTAGATAGTATTTTTTAAGATCTATCGAAAAATCTTGTATTTACTGCACCATATTTGCGCCTTACACCAAAAAATCAATCCAACTACTTAATATTTAATAAAATCACCAAAACATCTATCACACCTGCCATAGGTGCAACGATTAAATTATTTGACAGTTGATAAGGACCAATATACATATATATTCATACATTTTTAGACCTTCATAGTATACTGCATCTGCCATAGTGGCTCATCATTTTCTGAGTATGTTTTCTTCGACATGAAAAAATTAGTTCGACATCACGCATTTCTTAAATCTTTCAGCGTGTTAGCTCTTTCTTTAAGCCTAGTCGCTTGTGGTAAAGGTTCATGGTTTGCCAATGAAGATGATGAACAATTAAAACAAGAGCAAATCAGAAAACTGATTCCAAATCGTGTCAATCAACGTGACTCGTGGGCAAAAGACATCTACGATATTTCCAATGAATTAAAAATCCCAACCAACAAAGAAAATATCTGTACCATCATTGCGGTGGTTGATCAGGAATCTAACTTTGTTGCCAATCCTGTCGTGCCAGGTTTGGGGGATAAAGCGGTAAAAGAAGTCACCACACGTTTAAATGAGAAATTTGAAGATAAACTTGGAACCACAATTGGTGGCACTGTTGCTTCATATTTTGAGAATGTTTTAAAAAATCAGCCCTCGCCTGATGATAACTATTTAAAACAAATGAGTCGTGTCCGCACTGAAAAAGATTTAGACGTACTTTATCGTGAAATCTTTGATTATATGGCAAAGCATTATCATGTGAGTGCGCTGACGGGTGCGGCAAAATTTGTTGGTCAAGATATTGCTGAAAAAATGAACCCAATCACAACATTAGGTTCAATGCAGGTTCATATCAATTATGCCAAAGAGCATAAACGCACCAGTATGAACATCAATGAATTACGTGATGATCTATATACTGAATTTGGTGGTTTATACTATGGAATCCATCGTTTAATGATGTATCCAGCAGATTATGATAAACCGATTTATCGTTTTGCTGACTATAACTCTGGGATGTATTCGAGCAGAAATGCCGCTTTTCAAAAAATGATTGATAAGCTCACTGAAGCTGATCTGGCACTCGATGGTGATTTACTCTCGTATGACAAAAATGGCGACCCACGTCCAGCGATAACTGATACAGAAAAAGCTCTCACTGCTTTATTTTCAAAAAATAATATTTTAGTTACGCCTAGACAGTTACGTAGTGATTTAAAAGACGAGAAACAGCAAGATTTTGAAAAAACTCAAACTTATATCGCTGTATCTAAACTTTATAAGAATAAAACAGGTAAAGATCCAATGTATGCCATAATGCCAGAAGTTGTCATTTCTGGGCCTAAATTGAGTCGTGATTATAATACTAACTGGTACGCAAGCCGCGTAAACGGACGATATGAAACATGTATGCACCGAGCAAAACGTTTAAAAATTTAGCATTATTTGATTTTGACGGAACCTTGTGTAAAAAAGACAGTTTCACAGGGTTTATTTTCTATGCTTTATCAAAAAGACATATCGTAAAGCAAGGCATCAAAATTTTACCGTGGATTCAGGCCTATTATTTAAATATCTACCCTGCCAACTCCATGCGTATCAAATTATTTAATGCAATGTTTAAACAAGCCGATGCTAATGAAATTCAAGATATTGCAAACGAATACGCTCAACGCTTAGTTCGACAACTGGATCAAAATCTTTATCAGCAGTTATTAAAACATCAAACAAATGGCGATGATGTTGTTTTGGTTTCAGCATCTGTAGATATTTACCTCAAAATCATTTGCCAAATCTTAGATATCGATTTGATCTGTACTGGTACTGAAGTCATAGATGGCAAATTTACTGGCAACTATTCCACGCCAGATTGCAGTTGTGAACAAAAACGACTTCGTATCTTAGAAAGATATGATTTAGATCAATATAATAAAATATTCGCCTATGGGAACAGTGAAGAAGATTTAGATATGCTTCATTTGGCCGACTATCAATATATGGTTGGTAAGGATCAGGTTTTACCCTATTTAGAAGATGAAAAAAAATTTGCGTAATTCAGCACTGAGATTTTTCAATGTCCTATATCAATATCATCATGCCACTCTCTGAATTCTATCCCTATATTCAACACGAGTTAAAGAAATATCAAATTGAAATGGCAATAGAATATTTTGATTCAAATCATAAAATTCAAATGAAAATTGCCACGCCTGATAATTTACAAGAACAACTTAGCCAATATGATCATCCTAATCTTGGCTTCTATTTTCTCGATCAAGCTCAAAACATCAGTAAAGATAAAATCTACAAAGATGAATACTGTATATATGCGATTGCAGGTGAAGGTGGTCGAGAAACAGAGGATACGTTAGAAAAAATAAGTTTAAGAATCATCTCAAAAACACCCGATAAAAATATTAAAAGTTTTTTTAGTGCGATCAAACGTAAATTAAATAACGATGAAAATTTTGGTAAAGGTGTACAAGGAGGCTCTCGTTTCCATGATCAACATTTTTACTTAAAGTCATGGGTCGGCCATAAATTTTTTAAATCCGATCTATACAACGAAAAAGCACCATTAATCATACCCAAATAAAAACCCCGCCAAAGCGGGGTTATATTTCTTAGAAATCTTAAAACTAATCAATAAATCGACATGTGATTACGATGAATCATTTCTAAAGAACGTGCTTCACCTAACACCTGATACACCTTATCCGAAGCTAAACCTTTAACAGTTTCAGCAGAACGCGAACTAAAGTTCACCCGTCCAACCGCGACTCGATGACCATACTGATCAACACATTCCACAACATCACCACGATCAAAATGCCCTTCAACAGCTTTTACCCCTACAGGCAATAAACTACGATGGTTTTCTTTAATGGCTTTGACAGCACCATCATCTAAAACCAAACGCCCTGCAGTTTGAAGGTGTGCAGCTAACCACTGTTGATGTGCTGTAACACGATCATCATCAGTAATGAATAAAGTACCCAATAATTCACCCGCCATTAAACGAGCCAATACATTGTCACTTTCACCACTGGCAATCAGCGTTGGACAACCTGACTTGGCAGCCAGACGAGCAGCGCGAACTTTGGTCAACATACCACCACGACCAAACTTACCACCACCGCCTGCCATATCAAACAAGGTTTCATCCATTGCGCGAACAGTATGGAATAATTTTGCATTTGGATTAGAACGCGGGTCTGAATCAAACATCCCTTGCTGATCAGTCAAAATGATCAGTAAGTCTGCATGAACTTGCCCTGCAACCATTGCTGCAAGCGTATCATTATCACCAAAGCGAATTTCATCAGTAGACACTGTGTCATTTTCATTGATTACAGGAATCACTTTCCAATCAATTAAATTCTGCAGTGCATCACATGAGTTAAGGTAACGGCGGCGATCCGCAAGATCATCATGAGTTAACAAGACTTGTGCCGTTTGGATAGAATGCTTTTCCAACACGCTTGACCACGTATGAATTAGCCCCATCTGACCAATGGCAGCACAAGCTTGTAGACTGGGTAAATCGGTGGGTCGATTCTCTAGCTTCATACGAACCATTCCTTCAGCCACAGCACCTGAAGACACAAGAATAATCTCGTGTCCTGCATTGTGTAGATCTGCAATTTGTTTCGCCCAATGCGAAATTGCATCCAAATCTAAACCTTGCCCATTTGCTGTGAGTAAAGATGATCCGATTTTAACAACGATACGTTTTAAAGCCTTGAGCTGACGTTGCCCATCTACCACTTCTATCATCTTGTCCTCGGTCTTTCTTTTCTAAATGGGTATCTTTAGAAATGATAGATACCCTTAGAAATTAGCGTACGTAGTACACTTCCATTTCGCCATCATCCTCGCCATCGTCATCCTCATCATCTTCTTCCTCTGCCAAAATACCAGCAAGACGTTGTTGACGACGCATTTCACGATAAGCTTCTTTTGCAGCAATCGTTTGCTCACGTGTTTCAGCTTCAAGCTGATCACGGAATGCTTTCATTTTCGCTGCATACTCTGGATCTTCGTCTTCCAACTCACGTTGTTGCTCGATTTGATCCATGAGGTAATACACAACAGGTTTGGTACCTTCTTCAAGCAAGCCTGAAGTTTTAAATACAGGACCATCCCATTGTAATTCTTCAAGAATATGATTACACCATTCTTCTTGAGTATCATCAGTTAATTGATCAAGTTTGTTTAAAACAAGAACAATCGGTAATTGAGCCAATGTTGGTGAGAATTTTTTCAATTCTTCCACAATCGCTTTGGCATTGTAGGCAGGATCTGAACCATCAATCGGTTGTACATCGACAATATGCAAAAGAATACGTGTACGTGCCAAATGCTTAAGGAAGCGAATCCCTAAACCTGCACCTTCTGCTGCACCTTCGATCAATCCTGGAATATCCGCCATAACGAATGAACGATGACGATCCGCATCGACCACACCCAAGTTCGGTACCATTGTTGTAAATGGATAATCTGCAACTTTTGGTTTAGCTGCTGATACTGCACGGATAAAGGTAGATTTACCTGCATTCGGCATCCCCAATAAACCTACATCCGCTAGAACTTTTAACTCTAAACGAATTTCACGGTATTCACCTTTGATACCATGTGTACATTTACGCGGAGAACGGTTAGTCGATGATTTAAAATGAGTATTCCCCAAACCACCATCGCCACCATGTGCAACTAAAACCTTTTGGCCATCTTCAACCAAATCACCAATAATATCGCCAGACTCTGTATCTACAATGGTTGTTCCTACTGGAACTTTCAGAATAACTGATTCACCACCACGACCAGCACAGTTTGCGCCAGCACCGTTTTTACCACGTTCAGCGCGAAATTTACGGGTATAACGATAATCTACTAAGGTACTGGTATCGTCGTCAGCTTGAATATATACGCTGCCGCCACGACCACCATCACCACCATCTGGGCCACCAAATGGTACAAATTTTTCACGGCGAAAACTGGCTACGCCATTGCCACCGTCGCCAGCCTCTACGGTAATGACTGCTTCATCAACAAAGCGCATGCTGCCAATCCTCTAAAATCTTTAAAACCCCATATTCTGCCATATTTTCAAAAATTTCTCGAATAGTATTATTCAGCTAAGCATGAATTTTCTTAAACATTTATTGTGAGAGGCTTGATAATACATATTTTTATTCGATTTCGATTGTTTTTTATTCACATATTTTTCTATAATCAGTTCGCTGAAAATCAATAATTCAAAATTAAATCACGCTTATTTTAATGAATCTCACAATTTCTGTTTATTCGCATGCATTTTTTGATTTTCGATCGTCCAGATTAATTTTAAGGAACACTCATATTGTCTATCGTCCAACTCAGTGCTGCGCTTGGACCCGCAGAATGTGAACTTGCTGTAAAATATACGCTTGAAGAAATGCACAAAGAAGCCAAAACAAAAAAGATCCATCTCCAAACAATTGAAAGCCATGCAACTCAATATGGTTATTCCTCGGTACTGCTCAGTGTCGATGAGAATGCCCGAACATGGCTCAATACTTGGCTTGGTACAATTCAATGGACTTTTCAAAGTCCAATTCGTCCACAACATAAACGTAAAAACTGGTTTGTAGGCATCACACTATTTGATACACCGTTACAACTCCCTGCAGATGACACCATCACTTTTCAGGCCTGCCGTGCTTCAGGTGCTGGTGGACAACATGTCAACACAACAGACTCCGCTGTCCATGCAACGCATGTTGCATCTGGAATAAGTGTAAAGGTCATGTCTGAACGGAGCCAACATGCCAATAAGCGTGTGGCAAAAGAATTAATTGCTCTCAAACTACAACAACAGATGGAGAGCCAGCAAGCCCATCAGAAACACGCTCAACATTTACAACATGCGTTGATCGAGCGAGGCAATGCCGTCCGAGCATTTAAAAAGTGATGTTTTTACATCACTTCAATTAAACGATATGCAAATTGAAACGTTCTATTTTCTTTTTCAATTAGCTCAGCACTTAATGTTAAATCTGCCCATTTTCCTGTTTCATCATTTAACGTGGTTTCTAATTTGGCCTCTATTCCATAACCACCTTGATAATATTGAAAAACTTCAAAATTCTCATTTGAAATTGTTAGTTCAGGAATGTTTTGATCAAAATAGTAATGTAAAACGTCTTCTTGAATTTCATCCCAAACGGCTTGAGATATTCCAAATTTTAAATGAAGTTGTTTAAAATTTTTCTGACAAACTGCTTGTATAAATTCCGCACATAATTGATATGCAATATCTTGAATATTTTTATCCATTGAATACCTAATTAAAGATAGTTTTGATTATAGAAATTGATTTCTAATCGAAACACGATTTTATCACAACAATAAAAAAGGAAGCCTGAGCTTCCTTGATTTACAACACAATAAAATTAAGACTTCTGCAAATCCAATTGAGGTTGATTTGATTCTTCAAGCATTTTACGATCCACTTCAGCTGGGTTATTTAAAGCATCATTGAGCTTATCAACATCCAGCTTTCCAACCCACTTGGCAACTACAATCGTTGCCAAAGAGTTACCGACCAAGTTAGTCAATGCACGCGCTTCAGACATAAAACGGTCAATACCTAAAATCAAAGCCAAACCAGCGACTGGGATATTGCCTACAGCAGCCAAAGTTGCTGCCATGACAATAAAGCCTGAACCAGTTACACCTGCTGCGCCTTTTGATGAAATCAACAAGACTGCAAGCAAGGTAATTTCATGCCAAATATCCAGTTGAGTATTGGTTGCTTGTGCAATAAAGATCGCCGCCATAGTCAAATAAATAGAGGTACCATCAAGGTTAAATGAATAACCTGTTGGAATTACCAAACCAACCACAGACTTTTCACAGCCAGCAATTTCAAGCTTTTTCAGCATACGTGGTAATACAGATTCTGAAGACGATGTACCCAATACAATCAGCAATTCTTCACGAATCATACGAATCATTTTTAAAATACTAAATCCGCAGAAACGACTGATCGAACCTAAAATAATAAAGATAAACAACAAACACGTGATATAGAAACAAAGAATTAACTGTGCAAGTTGCGCTAAGCTACCAATCCCATACTTACCAATGGTAAATGCCATCGCACCAAAAGCACCGATTGGCGCAAGTTTCATGATCATATTCACGATGTTAAAGAACACATGCGAAATTTGATCAATCAATCTTAATACTGGTTTTCCAGCATCGCCCAGTTTATGTAATGCAAAACCAAACAATAAGGCAAATAAAAGAACTTGTAGAATTTCACCTTCTGCAAATGCACCCACAACGGTATTTGGAATGATATGCAAAAAGAAATCAACGGTAGACTGTGATGCACCTGATTCCACATACTTACTGATACCTGTGGTATCTAAAGTCGCAGGATCAACATTCATACCAACGCCCGGTTTGGCGATATTGATAACAACCAAACCAATAATCAGGGCAATGGTAGACACGACTTCAAAGTATAAAAGTGCAATACCACCGGTCTTACCCACTGATTTCATGCTTTCCATGCCCGCAATCCCACTGACCACGGTACAGAAAATCACAGGGGCGATAATCATTTTAATGAGCTTAATAAAAGCATCACCTAAAGGTTTGAGTTGTTCGCCTAAACCAGGAACACTTTTCTCTACACCATTGATCAATTGAGTACCACTTGGAAAGTAGTGCCCTACAATCACACCCAAAATAATGGCAACAATCACTTGAAAATAGAGTGACTTATACAGCGGTTTCTTAGCCATGATAATTACTTCTTTCTATATTTCTGTTTGAAGAAATATCCAATGTTAATGCTACCATTTGCTGACACAGCCCAAAATCCCGATAAAAACTTCTGGGAAGTCGGTTTTTAGCAAAT
This sequence comes from Acinetobacter sp. GW821-FHT01E09, assembly GCF_059422385.1. Lineage (NCBI taxonomy): Bacteria > Pseudomonadati > Pseudomonadota > Gammaproteobacteria > Moraxellales > Moraxellaceae > Acinetobacter > Acinetobacter sp. GW821-FHT01E09. The sequence continues at coordinate 1,457,908 of NZ_JBWKWU010000001.1, read as the reverse complement.
AAAAATCCCTTCAGAAAACGACAGTTTTCCAAAACAATGACAACGAATGACGATGTTTAAGATTTATTCTCGCTGGCACCTTGGCCAAAAGAATAAATACAGAACAGGAGATAAAAAATAAAACGCTCTTCAAGGCTATTTTAATTAATTTTTGATGATCAATCTCTATGCAAATGTTAATTTCGCCTAACATCTGTGCAATTTATGCTTAGACCTTAGTCTAATATCGTCTATATCTATACGATTCAGATCCATTTATGGCATAGTGTATTCCACTGTCTCCTCTCCCTTGATCCATTTGACATGAATACAAAACGCAATCTTTATAAAGACTTTGAACATCCTTTTGCGCAGTTTGTGCGAATTGTCGGTAAAGGGAAAAATGGTGCACGATCATTAACTTATGATGAAGCTTATCAAGCTTTTTCAATGATTTTGAAAAATGAAGTCTTAGACGTACAACTTGGCGCATTTTTAATGTTGCTTCGGGTCAAAGAAGAATCTGTAGATGAACTGACAGGTTTTGTCCAAGCGACCAAAGACCAATTGAATTTTCAACCACTTGCTGTGGATTTAGATTGGTCCTCTTATGCGGGTAAACGCAAACATTACCCGTGGTTTTTATTGGCAGCATTAACACTTTCAAAGCATGGTTATAAAATCGTGATGCATGGTGCATCAGGCCATACCATGAACCGTGTCTATACTGAACAAGTCTTAGAATACTTGGGCTTTCCAATTTGCCAAAATGAAGCACAAGTCAAACAGCAACTAGACACGCAAAATTTTGCCTATTTGCCTTTAAATGTAATTTCTCCGATCTTGGCAGATTTGATCAATCTTAGAAATGTGATGGGTTTACGCTCCCCGATTCACACACTGGCTCGTTTGATTAATCCATTCAATGCCAAAGCAACCTTACAGGCAATTTTCCACCCTGCTTATCGTAGTTCACACCAACAAGCTGCCTTTCAATTAGGTTATAAAAATAGTGCTGTGATTAAAGGTGAAGGTGGCGAGTTTGAGCGTAATCCTGATGCCAAAACTCTTATCTGTGGTATTCAAGATGGTGAACTTTATGAACATGAATTGCCTAAATTAACCGATAACCGTAGCCCAACAGAAGAACAGCTTGATCTCGCTGTTTTTAAAGCGGTTTGGGAAGGCCAACAAGCACATGAGTATGGAGAAATTGCCATCACTGAAACAATGGGCATTGCTTTATATACCATGGGTATTGTAAATAACTATCCAGAAGCCATGAGTAAAGCAAAGTATCTTTGGAACACGCGTTTCTAATTTCATCTTTAAACACAAGCGTGAACGTTATTGATCACGCTTTTGGATAAAATAAAAATCAGCCCAATAGGGATAAATTTTTCCTGAAGAATGAATATTGATAAGTTGCAACTGATCTCCCACTTTGACATCGATATTATTGGGTTGATAAGGACCAGATAAATAAGCATCTTTTTGCTTACCAATCAGACTTAAACAATACAGATGATGGGTTTTTATCTTTTTTGATGCGTCGGCTGTATAAGCATTACGGATCTTGATACCAATTAACAGCATGGGATAACCATCATTTTTAATTGATGTATATTGTGTGACTGGCGTTTGGAAATTTTGACTTGCGGTTACGGTAACATCTAATAAACATTGAATACTTCTTGCATCACTTGTTCGCTCAGCGAATACACTGGTCGAAATTGCAGTGATACAGAATAAACTGAGTCGAGTTAGCGTTATTGTTTTTAGTCGCGTTATTGTTTTGAGCAACTTGAGCATTTTAGCCTCTTTATCGTTTTTAATATTTTTATCATGCTGAATATCTTTATCACCTTATTACGCACTTCTCGTTTTAACATAGTTATCGTTTTAACAGCATCATGATTGAAACAGTTTAAATATTATTGTTTTTTAAATTGAGTGTTTGAATCACAAAGTGAAACTACTCTGTGATTCAAGGGATCTTTTGCTCAGTTAGATAAAACGAATCGGTTTAAATTCTGGCTCAGGCACATGCGAATCACATTCCTCACCCTCTTCTTTATGCCCTTTATCGATATAACCTGTACGTTCTTTTTCAGGTATATTCTGATGTTCCCAAGCAATCACTGCTTGCATACAGGTTTGACGTTGCTCAGCAGTCAACGCCACACCATTTGGCCATTTACCAATTTCTACCGCAGTTTTTAAACGCTCGACAATGTCAGCATCTAAAATAGAAAGCATCTGTTCAATATTCATGGTCAATCCCGCTGAAAAGAATCAAAATCTTGATTCCAGCCAAGTTTAGTACGACAAGCCATATAGAAGTCATAACCTGGTGGATGTAAAAGTATTAGTTTGAAGGGATGTTTACGAATATGCAAACTATCACCGACATTTAATGAAACACTATGCTGTCCATCGGCACTGACCATCGGCAACACACGGTTTTCACGGATCAATATCTTAATTTCGCTTTGCCCACCCACCACAATCGGTCTTGATGACAACGTATGTGGGTGCATTGGAACCAAAGCAATTGCATCCATACTTGGATGTAAAATCGGTCCACCACCAGATAAGGCATATGCCGTTGAACCTGTCGGAGTCGATACAATTAAACCATCGCTGTGTTGGCGATAAACATATTGCCCATCAATGTTCAGCTCAAAATCAATCATATGTACAGATTTACCAGAATGAAGTACCACATCATTCAAAGCAATTGCATCATAAATTATTTCATTTTTACTGCGAATTTCAATTTCCAATAAAAAGCGACGATCAAGCTGGAACTCACCTTTTAAAACTTGATCTAACTTAAACAGCACTTCAGTGGGTTTAATATCTGTTAAAAACCCTAAACGACCGCGGTTTACCCCAAGTACAGGAATATTGTATTTTACCAATGCACGTGCAGCATGTAATAAAGAACCATCACCACCCACGACAATAACCAAATCAACCACTTCACCGAGCAGATTCTTACTGACAGTTTGTGTATTGGTATAAGGTACAAGTTGTGCTGTAGCTGTATCAAAAACTGGATGCAGACCCAAACTTAATAAATGATCGTGTATAAGACAAAGCGTATCAACCACAGATGATTTATCTGGTCTTCCAATTAAACCGATATTACGAAAGGTCTTTGGTGAAATTTGCACAGATGCGGTAGCTCCACTGAAATTCTGAGATATAATAGCACTCTCAGTATATGTTTATAAAATCATTCATATACGAAAAATAACGAGAATGTTTAAAAAGCCTTTAAATTTGTGTATTTCACAGATTTATTATTGCAAAATTAAGAAAAGCTTCGCATGATTAGCGAAAATAAATTTGGGTATTATTATCTGTATATGAAGACCGAACGTGGTATAGGCTTAATTGCACTGATTTTTTGTGTATTAATTATTGCAGTATTTCTCGCATTTAGCGTCTACTTAATTCGCCTCGACAATGTTATTCGAGATAAGTTTGAAGGCAATCGCTGGGATATTCCTGCGAAAGTATTCGCTCGCCCATTAGAAATTTATGCAACTGCGCCAATTGCCCAAATAGAGTTTGAACAAGAGCTCAAATTACTCGGTTATAAAAACAGTGATAGCTATACCAAATCGGGAACCTATATTACCCAACCGAATACAATTTACGTACATACACGTGGCTTTGACTTTGGTGACAGTGTAGATCCAGAACAAGTCCTACAAGTAACCTTTGCTGGCAATACAGTTACAGATGTAAAAGCCACCAAACCAACCAATACAGGAATCGCACGTTTAGAACCGATGTTGATTGGTGGTATCTACCCACAACACAATGAAGACCGTGTCCTCATCAAATTAAATAAAGTTCCTAAACCTTTGATTGAAGCATTAATCGCAACAGAGGATAGAAACTTTTATCGTCATCATGGTATTTCATTCCGTGGTACAGCGCGTGCTTTACTTAGTAATGTGACTGGTGGTAAACGTCAAGGTGGTTCAACACTGACGCAACAGTTGGTTAAGAACTTTTTCTTAACCCCTGAAAAAACCTTAAAACGTAAAGTAAATGAAGCCCTGATGTCGCTGTTATTAGAGCTTCATTACAGTAAAGACGAAATTTTAGAAGCCTATTTAAATGAAGTGAATTTAGGTCAAAGTGGTAACTACTCTGTCAATGGTTATGGCTTGGCTTCACAATTCTATTTCGGCTTACCGCTCAGTGAATTAAATATTTCACAACAAGCATTTTTGGTCGGTTTAGTTCAAGGCCCTACCCTATTTAACCCTTGGAAAAATCCTGAAGGCGCAAAAAAACGTCGCGATATTGTGCTGAATAATATGTTGGTGATGGGATACTTAGACCAAGCGCAATATGAAAAAGAAATTGCACGTCCGCTCAATGTGGTGCGTAAACCAACATTAGGTACAGCAAGCTTCCCAGACTTCTTAGATATTGTACGTCGTCAACTTAAAACCGAATACCAAGAATCAGATTTAACCAATCAAGGTTTAAGAATTTTTACAACACTTGATCCAATTGCACAAACTAGAGTGCAAAAGAGCTTTAGAGAAACGGTGAGCCGTTTAGCCAATGCAAACCCAGCAAGATTAAAAGACCTACAAGGTGCTGTTTTAGTTACTCGTCCTGAAAATGGCGAATTGATTGCCGCTGTTGGTTCAACCCAAGACTTTACTGGCTTTAACCGTACCGTAGATGCTAAACGTCAAGTGGGTTCTTTGCTTAAACCTGTGATTTATTTAAGCGCGTTGGAATCAGGTCGTTATAACTGGGCATCACAAATTGAAGATGCGCCAATTAGTTTACCTGTCAGTGGTAATCAAACCTGGACACCAAAGAACTATAGTGGAACAGGTCATGGCTATGTTCCGATGTCTCAAGCCTTAGCAAACTCATATAACTTGTCTGCTGTGCGTTTAGGGAACGAATTTGGGATCTCTACATTTAGCAATAACTTGTCTAAATTTGGCGTGACCTCAAAGATTCCAAACTACCCGTCTATTTTCCTTGGTGCGGTTGATATGTCGCCAATGGAAGTGATGAGTATTTATGGTAACTTTGCAACAGGTGGATTTAAATATCCAACCAAAGCCATCCGTACTGTTGTAGATTCTAATGGTCGTTTATTGGAACGTTTTGGTTTAAATGTACAACAGACCATAGACCCTTCTGCTGCATTCTTATTGAACTATGGCTTACAACAAGTCATGTCTGCGGGTACAGGTAAAGCGGCTTACAACACATTACCTGCTGATCTCAAACTTGCGGGTAAATCAGGTACAACCAACGATACCCGTGATTCTTGGTTTGCTGGATATTCAGGAAATAATTTAGCAGTGGTGTGGTTAGGCTTAGACAACAATAAAATCACTGGGCTTACAGGTTCATCAGGTGCATTACCTGTCTGGATCAATGTCATGAAGCAGTTACGTCAAAAACCTGTGAATTTACGTCAAACAGATGATATTTCATGGCAATGGATTGACTCTCGTACTGGGGAGCTTTCAGCACAAGGCTGTGAAGGCGCGCTATATATTCCATTATTACGCCACACTGTCCCTAATCGTGCGACAGAGTGCGGCATGCCATATTATCAAGTCGATCCTCAATCCACACCTGATACGCAACAAAACACTTCACAGCCGCATTCAAGTGATAGTATAGAAAACTATATTCGCGAAAGTGAAGACAGTTTAGATCAGGACTCAAGAGGTCATGTGATCTCAAGTGGTAGTTATAACAACTAATCTAAACGTGTTGGATATACAGGTAAATTGGCTTTTAAATAGGAATTTGTGATGAAACGAAATGTAAGCACAATCGCTTATATTCTAAGTTTAAGTGGAATATTAACTTTGGCCGGGTGTCAAACAACACCCCAACAAAATTCTAAACCAAGCAAATCTGTTGAAAAGCCAAAATCTGAACAGCCTGACCATCGGGTTGCGACACCAGATGGGGTAAAAATTACCCCTTATGAACGCCCTGAAATTAAACGTGAAAAAGTTCCTGTTGTGATTGCGCCACAATCCAAGCCTCAAACGCAAAAATTTGAGGATGGAGAAAATATCCCAGCCTTTAAACAACTCATCCAACAAACTCAAACTGCGTATCAAAAGGGCCAGTGGGATGAAGCTGAACGTTATGCAATCCACGCACAACGTATAGCACCACAATCGGCACAAGTGTTCTCTTATTTGGCTCAAATTGCCAATCAGAAGAAACAATATGCAAATGCTGAATCTCTAGCGCGACGTGGTTTAAGTTATGCGCAAAGTCCATCCCAGAAGAAAACCTTTTGGAATGTTATCTTGCAGGCTGCTCAACAATTAAAAAATCAACAGACCATCGCAGAAGCGCAAAAACAGTTACAACGTTTATAACTGTTTAAGCCAATATCTCTGCTCGATTAAAAATTTCGAATCCCAGCAATCCCGTATGCATAATGCTGTTGTGCAATCGCTAAATCAGCTTGGCTTAATCCCCCCAATGCAAAGACTGGTAAATCACAGGTCTTGGCATATTCAGCAAATTTTTCCCATCCAAGTGCATTGGCTTCAGGATGGGTCTGGGTTGCAAATACTGGACTTAAAATCACAGCATCAAAACCCAATGTCTGTGCTCGCTGTAAAGATACCAGATCATGACATGCTGCTATACAACGTAGACCGATTGGTAACTGCTCGATGTGTAAATCCATCAATTGATGCTGTTTATAATGTACAGCAGCTATACTTTTTTGAAGATACTCAGGCAACTGTTGCCATAGCTCTATATTGACGATCAAGCGAGATAAGGCATTTGCAGCTAACTGCGAAATTTGTGTTACAGCAACCTGATCTGCAGTCGTTCTAAAATAAAAAAATTGCGCGTTGTCATCTAGACTTTTTTCTATGCTCAATGCTGAAAGATTGTCGGAGATTTTAATTTGATGCGCCCAGTACAAGCGTTGAATAATCGCTTGATTGGCTTTGGGGAAATTCAGCGCGAATAGTTGATCACGTCCATACCATGTCCAAGGTTTCTGAATATCATGCAAATATTGTTCAGGAACCGTGGCATGAAAAAGATGGAGAAACACTTCAACATCATCATAAACATGATGAATTACATCAAAAGCATGCCATTGCTGGATGCCAATTCCCACTTCCTCAAAGATCTCTCGACGACATGCTTCAACAGGCGTTTCCCCTGCTTCAATTTTGCCACCAGGAAATTCATATTTATTGCCCTGATGCTGATCTGCATTGCGCCAACCGACCAGCACTTTCCCACGATAAAGTAATAAAGCGATAGCCACATGAATACTGGGTTTAGACATAAAAATCGACACCTGAATTTTTAATGAATTGTAAGCAATTATAGAAATTTTATAAATGATAAAAATTATCGTTGACAGACCTATTCGATAATGATTATCATTTAAATCACTTAGACAGCACCCCACACGGAGTAACAATAATGAACGCACCTTTTAGCCTATTCACACGTAACACTGAAGCTCACCAATCTCTTCCGATGTTACATTCAAATAACTTATTTGCATTAGGGCGCGAAATTCGCATCATGCATGCTGGAGAAGAATATCGCTTACGTTTAACACGTAACAATCGTCTAATTTTGACCAAATAACTATAAAAACATTAAGTTAAAACAAAAAACGTGGGAACAAGCAGTATGAATCAGCGCATACTGCTTTTTAATTTTGTCAGTTGATTTTTAATGCTTGTCTGTTGATTTTTATACAACACCCTATCTCTATAAAACGATCCAATGAAATGTTAAACATTCAATAAAAATGCCCGATTCAATCGCACAACTTTAACGTAAATAAACACAAACGCTCAAACCGCCATATTTGGAAGCAGCAAACTGAATCTGTCCATGATGTAAATCGATCACCTTTTTACAAATTGACAAACCTAAACCTGAACCTTGTGTTTTGGTCCCCAACGCTCGATAAAAACGTTCACCTAAACGATCTAAGATGTCTTGAGGAATACCCTCACCATCATTTTGAATTTCAAAGCTATTGCTATTGTTTAAAGGTCCAATCTGAATATAAATATTGCCCTGTACTGGCGTATAACGAATCGCATTATCGACAAGATTGCGAATACAAATAAACAGTAATTCTTCATTTACATAGACCTGAACATCTTCACTTTGGATATGAATCTGAACCTGCTTTTCATCTATAAATGGATCTAAGCTACTTAACACAAGCTGAGTCATTTGCTCTAGACTTATCCAAGTCTTCGGTAATTCACTGGCATCCGCTGGATCTAATCGTGCCAAAAGCAAAAGATTTTCAAGAACCAGCGTTCCTCGATTCACATCATTTTGAATACTATTGAGTTGCTGATAAATCTCAGGAACCTCTGCATATTTGCGTTGTAATAACTGCAAACGCATTTGTATCGCAGAAAGCGGCGAGCGCAATTCATGTGATGCATCTGCGGTAAAGCGTTGTTCAGCAATTAAAGCTTGATCCAGTCGCGCAAGCATTTGATTGAGCTGATTGACCATTGGCTCAAGTTCTTTAAAGGCAGGCTGCTGCTGAATTAAGCTGAGATCATTGGCATTTTTCTCTGCAATTTCTGTCGAAAGCAGTTGAATAGATTTAAATTGTTTTTTTACTGAGAAATGTAAAATCAGCCATTGCAGCAACCAGAGACTCAATAAAACCAATAAATAGCTGATAAAACTTTGCAATAAGTCTTTAAAACGGACACTTAAGGGCTGTATGACATAGACGCTTAACTGAGAATCCTGATCAATTGCTCGGTAACTACGTAACAGCTTATTTTCTGCCCAAATAAATGCATATCCATTGTCTTCACCCTTCGCCAGAAGATTGTCATGCTCTTGTTGCAAATCAAATTCAGGGGATTGGGTCAACATCACCTCACCATTCATCAATCGGTACTGAATATCAAATTCATCACTTAACTCATCCAATTGAAAACCAGAGGTCGCACTTAAATCTGAAATCAGAAGCATATCTGCAACTTCATCCATGATTTCATCTTGTACCTTCATGTTGTGATAAATCGAAAGACTGACCAGAAGTATCAGCGCAAAAATACCTGCCACAATTGAACTGAGCATGGAGGTCTTAATCAGCTTGGTTTGTAGTGATACTGCTTGGGTCATATTCATCCTATTGAAATCATTCAAAGTGCTCGGTGAAATAATCAATCTTGCTCTTTATTCATACGATAGCCCAAGCCACGGATTGTTTTGATCAAATATCCACCAATCTTCTTACGCAATTGATAGATATAAACTTCAATCGCATTACTTTCAATTTCATCCCCCCAAGCATAAAGAGATTCTTCCAATTGCTCACGTGTCACAATATGTTCAGGCTTTTGCATCAATTTATATAAAATTTGAAATTCTTTTGCGGTGAGATGAACAACTTGCTGATCCTGAAATACCATTTTCGCTTGAGTATCTAATACTAAATTTTCATATTTTATTTCATGTAAATTTGTGACTTGGGTTTGTCTGAGTTGTGCCCGTACTCGGGCAGATAATTCTTCTAAACTAAAAGGCTTTACCAAATAATCATTTGCGCCGAGATCCAAACCTTGCACACGATCTTGAATACTGTCTCTCGCCGTAAGAAAAATCACAGGAATTTCTGGAAATTGACGTTTTAACAGTTTAAGAATTTCATCGCCAGTGGCTTTGGGCAAACCACGATCTAGCAAGATGCAGTCATATTGATGCTGTTCTATGGCTAGAATTGCATGATCACCACGTTCGACCCAATCTATATTGTAGCCATCCATTTCCAACCAAGATTTAATACTTTCAGCTTGTGAACTATCATCTTCAGCGAGCAAAATTCGCATAGACCATCTCTCTTTTAGGCAGATAAAGCCTTGATCAAAATAAAATCTGCACTTTGTTGCTGTTCATACTTGTTGAACATAGGTAAAGACCACATGCATACACATGTAGTCTTAGCGAATATAACGAGAATCTGCTGTGATTTGTTTTAATGGATAAAATAATTAAAAATTCACCGCATCTACATCAATTTCTACACGTTTCGTCGGTTTATAGTCGATATCGACCTCACCAAACAATGTCACTGTAGCATTTGCCGCGATCGGTTTACCTTGCCATAATTCATCATCAATATCGACAGTAATGCTACCTGTGCTATCACGGAATTGATATTTTTCATCACCGATTGCTTTAACCACATTGCCACGAAGCTGCACTTTAGTATCGTCTTTTAATGTTAACGCCTGTTTTACTGTGGTTAAACTTGGTGTAAGCGCTGATTGATTTATTGCTGTGTTTGCAGTGGCAAAACTTGTTAAACCAATCAAGCTTGTGGTTAAAATTGTTTTCGCAATGACGTTCATTGTTGTATCCTCATATCGGTTCATCGTTTCGATAGAAGCATTAAAACAAACCAACATGAGGTGAATCTTAGGATTTCTTCATTTGCTATTTTAAGTCAAAATTAATTTAAAGGTACAACTCTAAGGACTTCTTCCAGCGTAGTTACGCCTTCCAATACTTTCCGTGCACCAGCAATTCTTAATGGTTCAATACCCTCTTTTTTTGCCTGCATTTTTAAATCATCTAAAGTCACGCCCGCACTAATTCTCTGCTTTGCTTCAAGGCTAATCGGCATAAACTCGTAAATCCCGACACGACCTTTATAACCTGTTTGACGGCATTCCTCACATCCAACTGCTTTATATACAAAACTAGGCATTTTGGTCTGATAGCCAAAGGTCAAATGCTTCCACTCTTGTTCATTGATAAAGGTTTCTTGTTTGCAATGAGGGCAAAGCTTACGCACTAAACGCTGAGCCAATACTCCCAAAATCGTTGCAGCGGTTAAAAAAGGCTGCACGCCTAAATCATGCAAACGTGTCAGACTTGATGGTGCATCATTGGTATGCAGAGTTGAAAGTACTAAATGACCTGTTAATGCTGCCTGAATCGCCATGTTGGCAGTATCTTGGTCACGAATTTCCCCAACCATAATAATATCTGGATCTTGACGCATCAAAGCACGGATACCATCGGCAAAACCGAGCTCAATCCCTTGATTGACCTGCATCTGGTTAAAACTTGGCTCCAACATCTCAATCGGATCTTCAATGGTACAGACGTTCACTTGTTCGGTTGCCAATTGTTTTAACGAAGAATAAAGCGTGGTGGTTTTACCTGAACCAGTGGGGCCAGTCACTAAAATAATGCCATGACTATGTTGAGTTAAAGCATGCCATTGTGCCAATAAATGTTCATCAAAACCCAATTGTTGAAAACTTCGCACCAAAACTTCTGGATCGAAAATACGCATCACCAACTTTTCACCAAAAGCAGTCGGCAAAGTTGAAAGACGTAGCTCGGTTTCTTGTCCTTTCGGTGTCCGTGTTTTTAAACGCCCATCCTGCGGTTTACGTTTTTCTGCAACATTCATGCGACCTAAAATTTTAATCCGTGAAATAACCGCGGTTAGGGTATTGGCTGGCATATTATAAATCGTATGCAGTACCCCATCGATACGAAAACGAATTTTGCCTTTTTCCTTACGCGGTTCAAAGTGAATATCACTTGCGCCTTGCTCAAAAGCAAACTGTAAAACCCAATCGACCAGTTTCACAATATGCTGATCATTGGCATCTGGATTCTGGGTATCACCCAATTGTAAAAGTGCTTCTACACCCTTATTTTCTTTATCATAGGCACTGGATTTTTGCGAATTGCTGACCGCTTTACTAACTTGATAGTACTCAGTTAAATAACGTTGTAATAACTCAGGATTTAACACTACTTTTTCAATTTTTTTGGGGCTTAAACTACGCTCTAAATTATGTACCCAATCCGTCATAAAAGGCTGTGCTGTACCAATCAGAATTTTATCGGCACTGACCTCAACTGCTAAAATTTTATTTCTTATTGCAAATTCTTGCGACATGACATTGGTCAGTGAAGTCACATCGGCCTTTAACGGATCAATTGTAAATGAATTGAGTTCGGCTTTTTCAGCTAACCATTCTGTCAGTGTGGTCAATGTCAGTCTTTTCACTGGATTTTTAGCATCGACGAGCTTAAAGCTGGCTATCCATTGCAAAGGATGCCACTTCAACTGATCGCGTTGTCGATGCGTGGTTTGTACCAATAGTTTTTCACGTTCTGTAATACGACCATCTTTTAATAATTGTTCTAAACACCAAGCTGTATCGATTTCAAAATTAAATTGCATTGTTATATCCCCAAAACTCAATCTACTATAACAAAATTAATTGTTGTATTTCTTGGATTTTCTAAATTCAATAATGTATTTAGCGTAAGGCTAAAAAATAAACTTTTGTTTTTCTAAAACTTTGCGATACATTGAAATCATTCTATTAATTCATGGTCTTATTTGGAGAGCACTATGAATTTTATATCGCTATATCCATTTCCATTTGGCTCTTATACCGATTTCCTCACCATCATTGCGGCTGCATTGGGTTGTGGTCTACTTATCGGTCTTGAACGTGAACGAAGTCAGCAACGTGAAAATCAAAATAGTTTTGCCGGTTTAAGATCATTTGCCATTTGCGCTTTACTAGGTGCTGTTTGTTTTTTGTTTGGTCCCTATTTTGGCATTGCGGGTGCATTCATTACAGGTGGTATCGTCATTTATTCTTTAAAGAATCAAACTGATGATCCCGGTGTAACCACTGAAATTGCATTTATCCTCACTTATTTTATCGGTGGAATGTGCGTTTGGAATATTTCTTTTGCCGCAGGTTTATCAGTCATCCTCACTATCTTGTTGATGACTAAACATTCTATGCATGGCATTGCCGGGAAATGGATTACAGAATCTGAATTTAAAGATGGAATTTTCTTACTGGCATTGTTATTAATTGCATTGCCACTGACACCAAACAAAGCTTTGTGGGGTGCTGTGCTTAACCCCTATGTTATTTTAAAATTACTCACCTTAATCTTGGCGGTACAAGCACTTGCACATATTGCCAAACGATTATTGTCATCAAAAAATGCCATGCTGTTGTCTTCGCTTGCTTCAGGTTTTGTTTCCAGTACCGCTACCATTGCCAGCTTAGGCTTAGAAGTCAGAAATGGACGTGCAGATGCCAAAGCCAATGCTGGGGCAGCATTAATGTCTTGCGTGGCAACTCTAATACAACTCATGATTATTGTAATTGGTGTCAGTATTACATGGTTCAAGCTCATTGTACTGCCCAGTCTAATCGCTATCGCGATCCTGACCATTTTTGCCTTATGGTTTATGCGTCACACACAACCGATTGAAAATAATCAGCTTACAGATAGTCGTATGTTTAGTCTAAAAGAAGCAGCCATTATTGCAGCGTCGTTAACCTTGATTCAGGCGGGTGTATATGGGCTAAATCTTTTATTGGGTGATGCGGGTTTAATTGCCGGTACGCTTTTGGCCTCATTATTTGAAATTCATGGCGCTTTGGCCACAATTGTCATTCAGGGAGAACCGAGTAATCACATCTTATCTCTCGCCTTTGTTTTGGGTTTAGCAGCACATGCCATTGCGAAATCGATCAATGCATTTTTAAGTGGTGGCAGCCGCTATGCCTTGATCTTTGCTCCAATTCAAATTTTGCATATGACCATGTTTATCATCGTTTTTGTTTGGGCTCTTCAATATTAAAAGCACTTTTTTGCAAGGATGAAATTGAAAAGCAGCAAAATCATTTTAAGTTTTCGATCAATATATAATTATAAAAATTAACAGAATTTTAAAATTTCATCAAAAAAAACATTGAAAAAATAAAATGTTTAAATATGATGACAGCGAGAATTTTTATACTCATAAATTTTAATATTTTATAATTTGGAATAATTCATGAAAATTAAATTACTGTCTTTTGCCGTCATTTCTTCATTATTTTTAAGCGCATGTGGAGGTGATTCAGATGCTGGGGATTATACAACAAACAACGAATCTGAATGGTTTGGGTATGAAACTGGCGCTTCAACCCAAGACATTAACCTCTTTACTAAAGTAAAGTTTAGCTTTAACAATAAGCAGATGTACATCAATGGTGAATATAACGTAGATGGTTCAACACAGTTCCTTTCATCAGATCTTTTAAGTGATTATCTAGCAACAGATGGGCTCTATGATGCACCTAAAAGTAAAACTGATTTGGGCTATCAATATGCAACGTTGAAATCGAAAACAGCGACAGTTTGGACATTTACACCCTATTCATCTCGTAATTATAACCAATTGGAATTAACTGAAAAATTTGAAACAGTCAACTTAACAGGCAAAGCAATTAGTCCATACATCAATGGATTTGAGCATTATGCTGGTTCAAATATAGCACTTAGCTCAGTAGTTGGCGCTTATTCTTCATATTATGTGCAAAAACTAAAAGGTAAAACATTCCCGTCTGGATCAACGTGTTTACGATCAATTTCCTCTTCAACAAATACAAACTTTGCTGATTTTTATTCAGGCTATCGTCTGAATAATTACGACCCATCAAAATATTTTAAAGATGGTTATATTTCAACGGCGCTAGGAAAGTTCAACTTAGATTTATCCAGAGATATGCAACTGAATACATCAGTTGATGCCGTAGCTAAAATCGGCTCTGACTATTACCCAGCAAGTTATTATACTGCGGGTGAATATGACATACTTGCAAACCAAATTAAGCAATATGAACGAGATTATCAAGATGCTGTTGCTGAGTCTGGTAAAAACAGTATAAATGCGCAGTTAGCAGAAGCTTATCTAAATGGCTTAAAGTCAGAATGTACGCTGTTTAACAAAACAGCAAGTGTTGCAATTGATGCTGTAAAATAAAAGATATTCTTTTATATAAAAGCACTGACTAAATCTTATTTTTTAGTCAGTGCTTAAAATAATTTACTCGTTTCATTTTGTAGCTAGAAAAACAACAAAGTTAAAAATCACAGCCTATTTAACAAAATCTACAACCATCTATTTCACAACCGCCTAACGATATTTACCAAATACTTTCCAGAGATTGTTATCCGCTAAAGGATCAGCATAGCTATCATTACGTGGCTTGCGCGGTTTATCGCGAGCATCGACCAATTCAAAATCTTTTTCAGTGCTCAGCACTAAACCATTCACATAAAATCGTGTTCTTGTATATTCACTTTGTCCAAACTGAAAAATATAGGTTCTTAAATCAATAAACTCACGATGCGCAACCAAGGCTGCGCTATCATCACTGTTTAACCACTGTGACATATTTTTAATTTGGCTGGGTTCAAATTGCCCACATTTCTCAACCAGTGAAGCAATCCCACGAAAAGTTTTTGATTCTTTGGCACGGGTTTTATTAATTCGAATCCGATCTACATGAAAAAAGAACAAAGGTAAATTTAAATGGCTGGGTAATTGAGCCACATCTAAAGCCTCATCCTGCATAAAAGGTTGGTACAAGGTTTGTGCCCTTTCAAGCAATCCAAGCCACTGTTTATAGTAGGCCTCTACTGCGGATTGGGTTCCATAATAAATTGGCAAACCTTCAACATTGCTCAAATCTACAGGCGGCCAAATATTTTGGCGTAATAATGCAATATCACTTTTCAAGCTTTGTATGGCAATCGCATCTTGCATTATCTACTCCTTGAGTATTTATTAAGCTTAGGCTATTTGAGTATGCTATAGTTATATCAATGAAACAAGTCTATGAAAAGGAATGATAATGTCCGAAAATAATGATTTTTTTGAAGAAACTGAAGAAGTTGAATCTGACGAATACTTTTATGAGCGTGCTGATGAATTTATTGCTCTCGCCAATCAATTTGCAGATCAAAATCATCAAGTTTCGCATTTGACAGCACATCCTGGAAAGATCAGTGCTTCATTTATGTATGCCAATGCCCGTTATAGTATTTGGCATGCGGCATGTGCCTATAATCAAGCGCCAGATTTTAAAGCGGATCGCCAAGTCATCTTAGACTATTATGTAGAACAATTTAAACTCATGCTTGAAGATCATCTTGATGAATATCAAGAAAATTTTGACAGCTATTTTGCAAATTCAGATACAGAAGAAGTA
This sequence comes from Acinetobacter sp. GW821-FHT01E09, assembly GCF_059422385.1. Taxonomy (NCBI): domain Bacteria; kingdom Pseudomonadati; phylum Pseudomonadota; class Gammaproteobacteria; order Moraxellales; family Moraxellaceae; genus Acinetobacter; species Acinetobacter sp. GW821-FHT01E09. Next base: position 1,441,832 of record NZ_JBWKWU010000001.1, on the reverse strand, counting down.
AAGCGTTTCGTTTAACCCTTGGATTGCCTATAATAGCCCACCAATGAAATACGCTATGTGGAAAAGTCATGTCTCAAAAAATCGATGCTACTGATGTCACCGAAGAAGAAGCTTTAAATGCTGTTTTTTTTGAGCGTGCGGATGAGTTTATCAAACAAGCCAATGAGTTTTGCCGCCCAGCGAAAGGACAGCAACCTAAGCCAGAAGAACTTCGTGGACAAGTCAGCTCAGCAATGCTCTTCGCTACTGCACGTTTTAATACCTGGGTTGCTGCAAACACCTTTAAAGATGGTGATGAAATGCGTGACGCCAAAGAACAAGTCATGTCTTATATATTGCAACAATTCCAAATGATGCTTGAAGACAATTATGATGAATATTGTGAGCAGTTTGAAAATTATCTCCGTTTCCGTAAAAACGAAGATTTTCATACCCACAAACATGATCATGATGGCCATGATCATCAACACTGATTGAATTAATTCATATTAGATTGATCTAAGCATTGATGAAATAGCCTCTTTAATGAGGCTATTTTTTTTATAACAATTTTTAGCAGTCATCCCAAAACAATAAAATCAACTGATTCCCCCAATGGCTTTACCGCTTAAATTTTACCAAGTGACAATATTCACCTTTTATAAAATTCATGTATTGTATTTTGATAATAAATAACAATTTGGACGTTATATGCAAGATTTGAATTTTCCAATCATTGACCCACATATTCACCAGTGGGATCCCTACAACACCCCTCATGCAGCAGCATTTGCGGTAAAGCTTTTGGGCAAGCGTCCATTCCTACTCGATAAAATAGTGCGTTTAGTCAAAACTAAAGATTTGATTGAAACGGTTGGACTAACTGAGCACATTACCCGCCCCTATTTACCACAAGACTATAAACATGATCTTGGATCATATACAGTCGAACAAGTGGTGCATATTGAAGCCAGTTGGGCCAAACAGAAAGGTAAAGCTGTTGTGGGTGAAACAGAATTTATTGAATCCTTACCCTTTAATGAAAATACTGTAAAACTTGGTGGCATCGTGGCTACCGCCGACCCGTGCAATCCTAATTTCAAAAAGATTTTAAAGTTACACCAAAAAGCATCTAAACGTTTGCGCGGTATACGCCGTATGGCTGCTTTTCATGAAGATAAAGGCGTGCATAATTGGACAGATATCCCGCACCTGTATACTGAGAAAAAGTTCTTAAAAGGCTTTGAACAACTCGCACAACATAACCTGAGTTTTGATGCTTGGGTGTATTCTCATCAAATTCCCGATGTAATTGAGCTGGCAAAAAAGTTCCCAGAAACCTCTATTGTTTTAGACCACTTTGGTACACCAGCAGGCTTGTTTGGTAAAATTGGACAAAATACAGGCCTGTCTAAAACAGCACGTGAAAATATTTTTTATCAATGGCAAGATGCTATTGCTGAATTATCCGCTTATCCAAATGTATATACCAAAATGTCTGGTCTATTTATGCCAGTGCTTGGTCATCAATTTTATAAGAAAAAACAACTGGCCTCTAAACAACAAATCATTGATCTTGTTGCACCATTGATTCTGCATGCTTTGGAAAGTTTTGGCACCTATCGGGTGATGTTTGCTTCTAATTTCCCAATGGATCGGGTCAATACCAGTCTGGTGAATATCATTGATGCGTTTAGTGATATTGTGATGCAATATGATGAAAATGCACTGAAAAATATCTTCCACCATAATGCCAAACAATTTTATCGTTTGTAATTTTACAAGATAAAAGAGGTGTTACTTAAACACCTCTTCAAACTTATTTACTGATACACATAATTTTTTAAGTATAGAAGTTTAATTGAACTGCGAAAGAAAGGCTTGAATTGTATGTCGTGCAATTTCAGCATCTTCAAATGATTTCACTCCTGAAATACCCACTGCACCAACCAACTGACCTTGATACAAAATAGGCTCACCACCTTCTAACATCCCTGAACCGCTCTGCATGGTTAAAAATCCCATTTGACCATTTTTGATAAGGGTCTCATATGATCCCGACGGTCTACGACTTAATGCAGAGCATCTGGCTTTGTCCAAACAGAATTTCGACGTCAATGCAGAAGCGCCGTCCATACGCTTCATTGCCAATAAATTGCCCGTTTCATCAACGATAGCAATACTGACATTAAAAGCATGATCAATTGCATATTGATGTGCTTTATTCAATAAAAACTCTGCATCAGATAAGGTTAAATAGTGTTTGGTTTGCATATTTTCTTCCTGAATTATAATGTCTAAAATCACAAAAAAGCCTGTAGTCCTTAGACTACAGGCTTTTATTCTAAATCAAACTTGATTCAAAAAGACTGTCCATTCTGCTCATTTATTCAAGCAATCGAAGCGGCCTTAAATCCCCTTAAGCTTGCATTTCAGCAAAGACTTGTTTAGCCATATCAATGGTAAACTGAATATCTTCATCACTATGTGCAGCTGAAATAAAGCCTGCCTCAAATGCAGATGGAGCAAGGTTTACGCCACGATTTAACATCCCGTGGAAGAATTTACGGAATGCTTCATTATCGCATTTTAAAATATGGTCAAAACTGCTAATTTCGGTTTGATCAGTAAAGTAAAGGCCGAACAAACCACCAGCTTGTTGAGTAAAGAATGGGATTCCAGCTTCATCCGCAGCCGCTTGTAGACCCTGTAATAATTGATCTAATTTTGCAGACAAATCGGTGTAGAAGTTGGGTTGGCGAAGGGTTTCAAACATTTTGATCCCTGCTCGCATAGCCAATGGATTACCCGACAAGGTTCCTGCTTGGTAAACCCCACCTAAAGGCGCGATACATTCCATGATTTCACGTTTTCCACCAAATGCACCAACTGGTAATCCAGCACCAATGATTTTACCCAAAGTCGTTAAATCAGGTTTTACATTATAATATGCTTGCGCACCACCGAGTGCTACACGGAAACCGGTCATCACTTCATCAATAATAAATACTGATTTGTATTGATCACATTGCTCACGAATCGTTTCTAAGAAACCTTTGATTGGTTTAACCAGATTCATATTTCCAGCAACAGGTTCAACAATCACCCCTGCAATCTCTTGACCATATTTCGCAAAACAAGCTTTAACAGCTTCAATATCATTATATGGCAAGGTCACCGTATGCTTGGCAAAATCAGCAGGTACACCCTTTGATGTTGGCTCACCCATGGTCAACATGCCTGAACCCGCTTTAACCAATAAAGAATCTGAATGTCCGTGATAGCAACCTTCAAATTTCACAATCATGTCACGACCTGTATAACCACGCGCCAAACGAATAGCCGTCATGGTTGCTTCAGTACCTGAGTTGGTCATACGGACCAATTCAATTGATGGCATGATCTCACAGATCAAATCAGCCAGTGTGGTTTCATGTACCGTCGGTGCACCAAAGCTTAAACCATCAACTGCTGCTTCTTGTACTGCTTGGATAATATCAGGATGTGCATGACCTAAAATCATCGGCCCCCAAGAACCCACATAGTCCACATAGCGCTTGCCGTCGACATCGTATAAATAAGCACCTTTGGCTTTTTCGATAAATACTGGCGTACCACCCACCCCATTAAACGCTCGTACTGGAGAATTCACTCCACCTGGAATATGTTTACTGGCTTGTTTAAACAATTGCTCTTGTTTTGGAGATAGGCTCATAAATCGACTCAATCCTGTAGTATACTAAAATTTCAAAATGATATAAAAAATCACGATACAAATTAAGATTTTGCAGTTTCTGCAAATAACTGTGCCCAAGCTGCGACACGGGCAGGAATATTTTCAACTGATAGAGCTAATATATCACTAATCACTGCGCAAAGGTCAGCACCAGCCTCAATCACAGCTTGAGAATTTTCAACTGTTAAACCGCCAATGGCACAAATAGGTAAATCAAACTTTTTAGATGCCTGCTGTAATGCTGCTAGACCAATATTACCTGCTTCTGGTTTGGTCGATGTTGCATAAATTGCGCCAAAAGCCACATAGCTTGCTCCTTCAGCGATTGCTTTTTCAGCCAACTCAATTGAGTTTAAGCACGTTCGCCCAATGATGACACCTTGTGGTAAACGTTGCACTGCATCTGAAATTTCACCATCAGACTGGCCAAGATGCACACCTAAACTAAATTGTTCAGCTAAATCTAAATCATCATTAATCAAAAATGGTGTCTGATACTTTTCACACAGTTGCTTGATCTGCTTCACTTCATTGGCTTGGTCAGATTGAGCGACTTTTTTACGGCGATACTGAAGAATAGCGACTTGCTTAGTGCTTAAAGCAGCTTCGAGTTTTTCTAATAATAATTGGATTGGATCGTCGTTGGTAATCAGGTAAAGACCGCGCATTCAATATTCTCAAACAATCAAATAAATGGATTATAAGCAAGTTTTCTCAGCGAAGACGTGACAAAAACAAAAAAGCTTAGAAATCTCTAAGCTTTTTTGTTTAATTTATTACCATACTGACAAGATTAGCTCTCAATTTTATCTAGACTACGGTCTTTTAAACTTAAATTGCCACGTACAATATCGGAAAGCATACGCCAGTCCGAAATAAAACTATAAAGTGGTTGCTTAAAACTTGCTGGCTTATTTTTCTCAAATACAAAATGCCCCACCCAAGCACACGCATAGCCTGAAAGCAGTCCATAGACCACGTATTTTGCTTTACGTTGACGAATTGCTTTGCTAAAGAAATAAATACCGACACTACTTCCAGCTGCATGCAAACGGCGACTCATCATGCTACGGTGTTCAGTTAAATAAAAACGATAAAATTCTGAATAGTTTTTAATTGGTAATTCAAACTTCGGGTTTTGCTCTAATTCCGATTTAGGCTCAACATACGCGTTCATGATCAATCATCCTGTTTTATTTTTAATCAGCTTAGTTTATTTTATGCTGCAATAACAGCCAAATTCAATATCAAGTCTGTTGACAATTCATCTATATTTGCGACTTCAAGTATTGCCTAGACCATACAAGTCACGAAATAGGAAATTTTGTCATTCTAAATATTTAATTAGTAACGATATAGCGGTAAAAAATACTCAAATGGCATGCTATACAAGTCTTCTGATGACACATTTTAAGTTACAATGCCAGATTAAACATTCAAGAATGTTTAACTCTCTAATAACCATGATTAACACTTAGGACCCTCACATGCTTGAAGTTGAATTAAAGTTTCAAATTCCGGAAGCCCGCCGCAATGCACTCCTCAAAGCATTAGATCCTAAAAAATCCCAAATTATTCAATTACAAGCAAAATACTACGACACACCTGAACGTCAGATGTCCCAACACGGCGCTGCACTACGTCAACGCTTAGAAGGAACACGTTGGGTACAAACATTAAAAGCCGCCACCAAAAGCCATTTACAACGCTTTGAAGACAATATTGATTTAGGTGAGCTTGCTGAAGCCCCACATTTAGATATTGATATTTACCAGAATAAACCCGAAGCACTTGCTGTTTTAAAAAATGCATTGGGGGATAAATTTGACGAACTTCAATTACAATTTGAAACTGACATCCAACGTACCATCCGTGTGATTCAGTTTGAAGATGCTGAAATTGAAATCAGTCTCGATATTGGTGAAGTTAGAACTGAAACCGCCAAACAAGAAATTCATGAAGTAGAATTTGAGTTAAAAAGTGGCTCAATTCAATCACTTTTAGCCTTTAGTTTTGAATGGGTTAAAAAGTATCATTTGTGGCTCGATGTACGTAGCAAAGCTGAGTTTGGACACTTATTGACTGTGGATCAAAAAGTCAGTCCAGCACAACTCAGCAAAGAAACCATTTTAAATAAAAAAGACACTGCAGATAAAAACTTACGGGTGCTTATTGCCAGTCAATTACAGCATTTATTGCCCAATATTGCTGCGATTTCTGCACAGGTTGCCCAGCCTGAACATATTATTCAAGCACAGACTGCCCTACACCATTTACATTTAAGTCTTTCTCTGTTTAAAGATTGGACAGATACCAAAACGGATAAATGGTCACATCAACTTTCAGCGTTTGAGAGTCACTTTAAAAACTTACAGCATTTTGAACATATGCAACGCACATTAGGTGCTTTACTGCAAAATCCGAAAACGGCGCAAAGTTTAGATCGGGATATTTTGTATGCCAATGAAAAACTCATCAATTTGGTCAAATCAACTCAAAATGTGCAGCACTATTTAGAATTACTCATGTTCAGTTTAGGACAGTCTGCGAAAGCGCCAACCCATGACTTAAAATGGTTTGCGCAAAATACATTGCAAAATCAGTATCGACAGTTACAAGAAAGTTTAAATGAAGCCGATCTATCTGACCTTGAAAGTCTAGAAGCGCTGGCTCAGCATTTAAATGAATTAAAATTTAGCTTTCCGATCCTAACCAATATCTATGATGTTAAAAACTTGCAGAAATATGCGAAATCTTTAAATGATGCTCAACAAGCATGTGAGCAATATCAAGTGCTTGCTTCATCATCTTCTTACCTACAACAAACCGACCTAGAAGCCAGTGATTGGTTTGCTTTAGGCTGGCTTACCGCAAAACAAGAAGCTTATGCGGAAAAACTGCTTGAAGCGACGGAACAGTTCTTGGTTAGCCGTAAGTTTTTAAAATAAATCAACAGCGAGAAGAGATGGTTTTATTGAATAAAATCATCTCTTTAAATACTGCATAAAATTGAATATTTCTAGTCGCGTGAGTATTCACGTTGCGAATTTGTAATCATTCATTAAAAACTCAAAAAAAACAATTTATCGGATTAAAATCGAGAAAATAAGAATGGAACGATAAGCATGTTTGAAATTGAATTGAAATTCCAAATACCTGAAGAAAAGCAAGAAATGCTCATTAAAGCGTTTCAAAGAAAAGATACCAATATTCAACACTTACAAGCCAAATACTATGATACGGCACAATTTATTTTGTCTGAGCATTCCATTTCGCTTCGTCAACGCCTTGAAGATGATCAAGAAAAGCAGCAATGGGTACAAACCCTCAAACTTCCAACAGAACAAAGGCTTAAACGTGCTGAATTTGAGGAAAATATCGGAAACGCGGAAACAGGCTTAGATCTAAAAAATTATCTCAGCAATAAGCATATTGCTAAAAATATTAAACACTTATTAGAGCAACATAAAAACGGATTAGAAGTTCAGTTTCAAACAGACATCGAAAGAAAGCTCAGCTTATTTAAATTTCAAAATAGTGAAATTGAAGTCAGTTATGATCATGGTCATATCATCGCCCATCAACAGCGTCTCGCATTACGTGAATTAGAATTTGAACTGAAACAAGGTACTGTTCAAGATCTTATTTCTTTTATCTTACCTCGGATGAAGCGCTATAACTTATGGCTTGACACCCGTAGCAAAGCACAGCAAGGTTTTCAGCTTGCACAAAATACTCCAGACAATCCCGTACAGTTGCAAACGCCACTTATTCTTGATTCAAAGGATCATCCTGAGAATGCATTAAAAAAGATCGTAAATAATTGCTTATCGCATCTACTCCCCAACAGTACAGCAATTGCATCTGGAAACTTTAATTCCAAACATATTCATCAGGCACGTGTGGCAATTCGTCGCTTAAGAAGTGCATTAAAAACCTTTTCGAATTGGTCTTTGCATATCGATCCCACTTGGCAAACCCAGTTAACTGAATTATTTAGGCAACTCGGTTCGGCTCGTGATTTAGATATGATTCGAGAGGAGTTATTACCTCAGCTTGAGGCTGCTGGTGCACCTAAGTTTAAACTTCCAGAACCACAAGATGTCGATTCGCAAAAATTAACCAAACTGTTTAGATCTTTTAATTTTAATTATTTGGTCCTATCCCTAATTCAATTTATTGCCCAAGAATCAAGTGAAAAATCTCAAATAGCTGTACATAAAGAAGCATTTAAAAAAGTTAGACAATTACATCGCAAAATTCAAACTGACGCAGAAAATTATTTAAATTTAGACATCGAAGCTCGGCACCGTACTCGTAAAAACTTAAAGCGTTTGCGTTATAGTATTGAGTTTGTTGCATCATTATCAGATAAAAGCCAAGTCAAAAAATATTTAAAAGCCATTAAACCTGCTCAAGAAAGTTTAGGTCTCTACAATGACCTGATTGTTGCTGAAGATGTGTTAAAAAAATTGGTCAAAACAGAACCCCAAGTCTGGTTTGCTTTGGGCTGGATTGCCGCAGAACAGCAACGGCTTTTGCTGAAATCACAACAAGATTTGCTGCAGTTTGCCAAGACAGCCGTTTTAGAGTAATTGTAGCTACTATCCTGCTCTTTAAACCGAGATGCTCCGATCACAGCGGACAAAAGCGCATAAGTTTTTAAGCAGGATATGGAATCACGTTTTCAATAACTAAACGACTCAATGCCCTGTATCAGGATCGCCTCTTCTGCACAGCTAAATTTAATATTAAATTGCCCAAAACGCATCCCATAAATACGTGCATCATCATGCTGATAAGCTGGTCGAGGATCTAGAGCCAGTACCGACTCAAGTTCAGCGATATATTTTGGGTCCATGTCAGCTGTTTGAAGAAATTTACTTCTTAATTGCTGTGCATGCTCAGACCAAATAACCTGTTTACGAACAGGCTCATACTGGGCATAACCACTTTGCGCCACATCCACAGCATCTGAATAATGAATATAAGGTTTAATATCGACAATCGGCGTACCATCTAAAAGGTCACTGCCTGTCACATATACACGAACAGCATTCCCCTCTTTTTTGACGGCTTTAAGTTGTACTACAGATAAACCAATCGGTGCTGGACGATACATACTGCGTGTTGCAAATACACCGATTTTTTTATTTCCACCTAAACGCGGTGGCCTCACTTGAGGTCGGAACTTATCTTTATCTTGTTGATTTTTATTGTCATGAAACTGCCAGATCAACCATAAATGACTAAATTCCTCGATTCCATCAAATGCTTCCAAGACATTGTAGGGTGCATGCATTTCGATAAAAGACTCCACCTGAACCAGATTTGGTTGTCGAGGAATACCAAATTTTTCAACATAAGGAGAACGCATAATCCCAATAATCGGGAGACTTAACTCAGTCATAATCATTTTTTCTGATAAGTTCAATTAAATATATTCAGTTTATCGAGAATGATTTTAGATTAGAATAGCAGGCTGTTCTAATTTGATAATTTATTGAGACCTTTAATGGCTGCTTTCAACGTCGAAAAGATTACTCACGTACACCACTGGAATGACACTCTATTCAGTTTTAAGACCACACGTGATACCGCATTACGTTTTAAAAATGGTCAATTTGTGATGATTGGTCTTGAAGTCAATGGTAAGCCTTTAATGCGAGCATATTCTATTGCAAGCGCTAACTACGAAGAAGAATTAGAGTTTTTCTCAATTAAAGTGCCTGATGGTCCTTTAACTTCTATTTTGCAAAAAGTAAAAGTTGGTGATGAAATTCTAATTTCTAAAAAACCTACAGGGACTTTAGTGCTTGATGATTTGAATCCGGGTAAAAACTTATACCTTCTTTCATCGGGTACAGGGCTAGCACCATTCTTATCAACGATTCGCGATCCAGAAACCTATGAGCGTTTTGAGAAAGTTATCGTGGTACATGGTACACGCTTTATTTCTGAATTGGCTTACCAAGACCTGATTCTCAACGAACTTCCAAACAATGAGTTTTTTGAAGAGCTAGGGATTAAAGACAAATTGGTTTACTACCCAACTGTGACCCGTGAAGATTTCCATACCAAAGGTCGTGTAACCACTGCGATTGAATCTGGTGCATTATTTGAAAAAATTGGCTTACCACGTTTTAATCCTGAAACTGACCGCGCAATGCTTTGTGGTAGCCCAGCATTCCTTGACGATGTTGTCGAGCTGCTTGACCAACACGGTCTGAAAGAATCCCCTAAAATGGGCGTTTTAGGCGACTACGTGATTGAACGCGCTTTTGTTGAAAAGTAATTTATTTTTTAAGCAGCGTTAAATTGAAAGCCGAGGTTGAATACCTCGGTTTTTTTGAATTTAATGAATATAAATTAGTACAGCTTTTTGAACCTCACTTAAGTTCAAGCAGGATTCCACTTATACAGCAGTAATTCTTCGATATCTTTCATTTCATGAGTCAATAATCTTGAAAGTACATCTATTAAATAGGCATATCCAGACCATTAAGCTTAGCCAACTGGATTAAAGTCATAATATTTTCTGCTCTCTGTCCATTTATAAGTAAGCCTGCAAACAGTCATTTCTTACATCCCAAAGCCCACAGATTTATTTGATATTCAATCCAGTTATTGTCAATTCTTGATAAAGGAAAAATTTCAAATATCTAACATAAACTGTATTATATTAATTTCGCATTTTTACAATACAATCTGAAAATAAAATTACAATTTCTGCACCAGCACTAGGTTCCAAATAAAGTAGGGCTAAATCATTTGATTTAATTTTTTCGACAATTTTTCTTAATTCATCATTCGACCAATATGTTGATGAATCAGAATTTGAAGAAACCCATTTTAATAATTCAAATATTTCATCGTGACAAAAATTATCTTTTTGATAATTAATTACTCTAGAAATAATGTTTTGTTTTCCAAAATCTAATACCCTATATTCTAAAACTCCTTTAAATACTAATTCATATCTAACCTCATAATCTATTCTCACAAATAGTATAAGGATATCTTGTTTATTATCAAAGAATACCCCTTCAATTACACCATCATGAATTATTTTTAATAAATTTTTTAAACTCATAAAAAACTCTAATTTTTACCTAACATATTTATCATTATCAGGTTCATACGATCTTCCAGAACCTCTAATAAGCTTACCAATAACACTTCTTTTCGAATCGTGTACATGTGGAATACCTGAATCATAATCTATATCCAAAGCTCTCGATTGATCATGTGCTTGATCAGTATAGATATAGGCTTCTATTATTTCATAACTAAGAATAAACTTGTTCTAATTATTGTCCCGATATACTCAGTAAATTTTCAATCATTGACATTGCCATGGCTCATTTTTATTGATCTTGTATCGTTATAAAAAAGCCATACACATGTATGGCTTTCCTTGCGTCAATGAGTCATTTTAATCATCAATTTAGATTTTTCTGAGCTTGACCATATTGGTCAGCCATCACTTCAACCAATTGATCAGGTTTAATATACTTCTTAATCACAGCATCCACATCCGCTTTGGTCAGTTGAGCAAACTCTTGATCTCTTAAAGCACGACTATCCATTTTCTTATTGCGTTCAAGCTGGCTGTTTAACATACGATGAATCACACGCTCATCTTCTAAAGACGTCACACGTTGCTTCATGATATTGGCTTTAGCCGCTTCCAACTCCTGACTGGTTACTCCAGTCGCTAATAAGTCATTCAGCACTTTACGCACCACTTGCGATACTTCAGCAGATTTTCCTGCTGTGTAATTGGCTTCGATCGACAATGCACCGGCTTCATTAAAAGAGTCTAAGTTTAATTGACTACCAAAACCATAAACCAACGCATTTTTTTCACGAAGCTCTTGTCCTAAACGTGAAGACAATTGCGAGTCGCCCAAAATATAGCTAAAGACAATCAATGCTGCGGCATCTTTATTGTCTACACCTACAGGCAAAGTCTGCAAAGCTTGATAACTACCAAACTCACGTTGTTCTGAAAGGGCATGCACTTTCTGCGCTTTATACGTGGTAAATTCTGTTGATAGACGCTGATAAGGTTGTTTAGCTGACCAATTGCCAAATTGTTGCTCAAGTAATTTCTTGATCGGTTTTGCATCATACTGCCCAGTGATAGAAATAAAGGCATGGTCCATTGCAAAGTATGTTTTATATAAATCAATAACTTGTTGGTTGGTTGCTGCTTGAATCTGTTGTTTAGCCAACTCTGGTTCAAAATGATAACGTAAATCACCCGGCTGATAGGTTTCAAGTAAGCGTGCAATGGTTAAAGAGGATACTGTTTCAGGCTCAGTATATGGTCGATCCAAACTAGATAAGCTTTGTAATTTAATTAAATCAAATTGTGATTGTTCAAATTTAGGGCTCTTCATCACCGACACGATATATTTAAAGAACTCTTCAAATTTTTCTTTTTTCGCTGAAATTTGAATAGTAATCCCGTTATCCGATGCCGTTGCCGTTGCTCCACCACTTGCTTCAATGGTTTTATCTGCAATGTTCTGTAAGCTATATTGCTCAGAAGCACGTAATAATAAATAAGCGGTAAAATCGAGGATTTGTGCCTTATTCATTAAAGATTCAGCTGTACCAAAATTAACCTCAATGGTTGCATAGGTTTTATCATCACGTGTCGAGGTTGGGAATAAAGCATACTTCATTCCATTTTTTAAAGTGCCACGTTGAATCTTTTTCTCTGTTGCAGTTAAATATTGTTTCGATTTTTCAACATATTGAGCAACTTCGGCTTGATAAACACTGACATCTTTTAACGGTTCTACTGCAGCAGCTTGTTGATCTAAAGTTTTTGGTTTTTCAGCAGCTTGCTTTTGCTCCAAGGCCTTTTTCTGATCTTCAGGTGTCGGTTGAATATCACCATTAAAACGGTGCTGCTCAGTTAAAAATGCTTTTAAAGTTGCATTAGTTTCAGCTACGCTTAACTTTTGAATGGCTTGTTGATCTTTAAAATATTGTGCCCAATTGCCATGCGATGACACCACATAATCACTCAACATACCACCAACAGCAGCAGCACTGGTCAATAAACTTTCATTGGCATTCTGGATCAGATTTTTAACCCGTTTTAATTCAACATCATCAAAACTTTTATTTTTCTCTACACCTGCAATCAACGCACTGTCAATTTTTTGAGCATCATGGTTTGGTGCATATATTGCCCCCATAAACACCAAGTTAAAATCATCATCTAACCATGTTGTAGACTGGACATTGGTCGCGACACCAGTTTCTACCATGCTGGAATATAGATGACCACTCGGTTGTAAGGTATATAAATATGGCGCAAGTGCTAATACCGGCTGAATTTTTTCATTCTTACCATTCATATAAATATTGAATTTGGCAAGATCACTGCCCTTTTTCACCACAAAATTACGATTTTTTATGGTTGAAGAATCAAGTAAAGGTACTGTTGCTTGTTGAGGAATCTTACGTGCAGCTATCGCACTAAAGTTTTTATCAATGGCTTTTAAAACTTCTGCTTTATCAAATTTACCAGCAATCACCATCACCGCATTATTCGGTGCATACCAGTCTTTATAGAATTTGTTCAATTCATTCATTTTAATTGACTGTAGTTCAGCAAGATCACCAATCGGTAAACGACCTAATGACTTGTTGCCATAGGCTGCTTTCCACATTTGATCCATCAGCACAGCAAAAGGCTGATCCATACGCACTTCGCGTTCACGCATCACAATATTGATTTCTGAAGGAACGAATTGTTCTTGAAGCACCAATTTGTCCATACGTTGTGACTCTAAATAAATCACTTCGTTTAAGGTATTTTGGTCTGGACGTACTATATTGGTATATTTAGTCGAATAATAATCGGTACTGGCATTGGTCATTAACGTATATTGATCTAAACGGCGTTGAAACTCTTCGCCTTTTACATCTTGTGTGCCTTTAAAGGCTAAATGTTCAAGTAAATGTGCGAGGCCACCTTTGCCTTGCGGATCATTTAATGAACCGGTCAAATAAACCGTATTCATAAAGACTTTACTTTCTTTGTCATTCGGTGCAAGTAAAACTCTAAAGCCATTCTCTAGCTTATATTCTTCGATATTATGTTCAGATTTAACCAGGATGGCTTGAGCAAAACTAGACGCACTAAAACCAAGAATACAAAGCGACAAGGTGAGTTTTTTCAACTGCATGAGCATAGGAGAATCCAGAATTTTTTAAATTTTAAACATTTATAAGCTAAACATCTTAAGAAATTCTGAACAAAATTTATAGTAAAGTTTTGAAAAAAGAGCCGTTTATTTCAACGGCTTTTGTAATGATTTGAACATCTTTATCTTAAAATCAATCTAAATAAAAATCTCAGCTTGCATAAATAACTGTGCATAGCCTGAAATTTCGATAGATTGACCATCCTGAAGAGCACAAAACAATTTTCCACCGCGCGCTGATGCCTGATACCCGATAAGTTGTGTTTTACCCAGCTTTTCAGCCCATAGAGGCGCTAAACCTGTATGCATAGAACCTGTTACAGGATCTTCATCTATCCCTTTATGCGGGGCAAAATAGCGAGCCACATAATCATAATCATTTGAAGCTGCGGTAATGGTCACATCATAGCCTGCAGACTCCGCAGTTAATGCGGTACTCACATGATATTGTTCTGCAATTTTTCGGATATTGGCTAAGTTTGGTGTTGCATTTATCACGTCTTGTGCAGATTCACAAACTAAAATATACGCTTGCGCATTGAGATAGACTTCTTTAAAAGGCTGATCAATGACATGATTCAATAATTCTGGATAATCGATTACTTTTTGTGGCTGGCGAATCGGGAAATTCATCTGGATCTTTCCATCCTCAGCTTGCTGGATGATAAAAATACCCAAATCTTTAACATGAAAATGAATCGTCTTCGCTTGACTATAGTCTTTAAATAAAACAAAAGCTGAAGCTAAAGTTGCATGCCCACAAAAATCGACTTCAACTTGTGGTGTGAACCAGCGAATTTGATAATTTTCATCATCAATGCGTTTTACAAAAGCAGTTTCTGCCAAATTATTTTCTAAGGCAATATTTTGCATCAAAGCATCATCCAGCCAGTCATCTAAGACCAATACAGCAGCAGGGTTGCCCTTAAACAATTGTTGTGTAAAAGCATCAACTTGGTACATTTTCATTGTCAAAACTCCTCATTTTAATCTATTCTAAGTGATACTAAAAATGATTACAGATACAGTCTATGTTTTAAAATGGTTACAGTTAAAACTTGAGCTTGATCGTATAGACCATTTAAAATACAACTGTTTTATAGATTCATTTGAAGTTTATAACCTTTCCTAGATCAATAATTATGGAATAAGCACGATGAAAATAAGCATAAAACTCCAAAGCGTCGTTATAAGCAGCCTAATCCTATGTTCTCCACTGACTTTTGCAGCCGATACCATTTGGATTGCTGGAACCACACATAAAGGGACAGTGACCGTACCAATAGAGAATGGCCCTAATGTGGTTTGGAAATGCGATGGCACTGTATGTCGAATGTCTGGTCCTTGGGGCAATCAACTTTCAATAGACTCATGTCAAAGTTTAGTCTCCCGAATTGGGAAAATCACCTTCTATAAAAATTCTGCTGGAAAAATTTGGACAAAAAATTCCAAAGAATTGGCTGAGTGTAATCAAGCTGCAAAATAGAACCTTTTAGCGCCAGCAGGTCATCATATTTATCAGCAATATGATCGTGATAAACTGCTATTTATAGTCGAGAATACTCTGACTTGTTTTAATAAATCAGCGCTTAATGAATATGCGTTTAATGAATCAGAGTATGTTTGATAAACTTGAGTTGAAAAAAAACACCTAAATTTAATTTAGGTGTTTTTTATGGCGTTTAAATAATATAGAAAAATAGGTTAACTATGTTTTAACTCTTCTCTCTCATCTGAAAGTAAAATGCTTTGATCTGTCTGTCCCATCAATTGACTGGTCACAACACCTGCAGTCATCGAACCATCAACATTTAACGCGGTACGCCCCATATCAATCAAAGGCTCAATGGAAATCAGTAAAGCGACCAAAGTCACTGGTAAACCCATAATCGGTAAAACAATCAGTGCAGCAAAGGTTGCGCCACCACCGACACCTGCGACGCCAATTGAACTTAAAGTCACCACGCAAGCTAAAGTTAAAATCCAGATCGGATCAAGTGGATTAATCCCCACTGTTGGGGCAACCATCACCGCAAGCATCGCTGGATATAAACCCGCACAACCATTTTGCCCAATCGTTGTACCAAATGAAGCAGAAAAGCTGGCAATAGACTCAGGTACACCCAAACGGCGAGTTTGTGCTTCAATATTTAATGGAATACTTGCCGCACTCGAACGACTGGTAAAAGCAAAGGTTAATACAGGTAAAACCTTTTTAAAGAATCGGATTGGATTAACGCCTGTCAGCAGCAATACAATTGCATGTACTGCAAACATGATAGCTAGACCCAGATAAGAGGCAACCAAGAAACCACCGAGATTAACAATGTCAGCGGCTTTAGAACTTGCCACGACTTTCGTAATCAAGGCAAATACACCATAAGGTGTAAGCGTCATCACCAATCGAACTAACTTCATCACCCACGCTTGTAAAGTATCAATTGCAGTGACGATACGTTGCCCTTTTTCGGCATCATCTCTGATCAGGTTAAGCCCGGCCAAACCGAGCATCGTAGCAAAGATCACTACACTAATGATTGAGGTTGGATGTGCCCCAGTGAGTTCAGCAAATGGGTTTGTTGGCAAAAAAGATAAAATAAAATCAGGTACATTTAAGTCTGTGACTTTACCAATATATTCAGATTGAATTGCTTCAAGACGTGCTGTTTCCTGTGTCCCTTGTACAAGACCCGCCGCACTTAATCCAAATAGATTGACCACGAACACGCCAACCAAAGCGGCAATAAACGTGGTGATTAATAATGTACCAATGCTAAAAATACTAATCTTGCCTAATGAAGATGCATTATGTAACTTAATCACAGCACTCAGGATCGAGACCAGCACTAATGGCATCACCACCATTTGCAAAAGCTTAACATAACCATTTCCAACGATAT
Source organism: Acinetobacter sp. GW821-FHT01E09 (assembly GCF_059422385.1). Classification (NCBI taxonomy): domain Bacteria; kingdom Pseudomonadati; phylum Pseudomonadota; class Gammaproteobacteria; order Moraxellales; family Moraxellaceae; genus Acinetobacter; species Acinetobacter sp. GW821-FHT01E09. Next base: position 1,424,988 of record NZ_JBWKWU010000001.1, on the reverse strand, counting down.
TAAACCATTGAATAGACTCAGTTAAAATTTCAGAATTTGTACCATAAACCCAATGTAATCCTAGCCCAAATACCACACCTAAACATAAACCGGCAAACACTTTTTTAGCCAGACTCCAATCTGTCTTTCTGGTTTGCATCAGCAATATGATCAAGGCAATGAATATGACAATATTCAAAATGAGCGTATAGTTCATTCGAGTTCCAATAGTTTTGATCGTTTTATTATAAGCTTATTGTGAAATATCCAATAGTCTTTAGCATTTTTTGATATTTAAGTGTTGTTTTCTCAACATGCACTATTAATAATAAAAACATCACTTTAGCGCACTCATGAATTTTTTGTATAAGCTTATACAAATAAAGACTAACACTCAGAATATAGGCAATCTCATGAATTCACATATCCAAACTGTTGAACTTTCTAAAGCTTATCGCCTGTTAAATCACGGTCCAACCGTGCTTGTCTCAGCCCAGTATGAAAACCAAAACAATGTTATGGCAGCAGCTTGGGCTTGTGCCTTAGAACTTGTGCCTGCCAAAGTGAGTGTAGTTCTAGACAAAAGTACGAAAACTCGTGAATTAGTTGAAAAGTCAGGGCATTTCATCCTACAAGTACCGACACTCAAACAACTTAAGCTGGTACAACAATTAGGCTCAATCAGTCAGTTTAATGATCCTGAAAAACTCTCACACTGCCATACGCCACTTTTCCAATTTGAGGGATTTCATCTCCCTGCGGTTGAAGGCTGCGCTGCATGGTTGATCTGTGAACTGATTCCTGAACCGCATAATCAACAAAGCCATGATTTATTTATAGGCAAAGTCGTCGCTGCTTATGCGGATGATCGCGTATTTCGCAATGGCCACTGGTATTACCATGAAGTTGGCGCTGAATGGAAAAGCCTACATCATGTTGCAGGTGGACATTACTATACGATCGGAGATCCTGTAGATGCCAATCTCTAATCTATAGGCTTAATCCTTACGAAATTTGCTTGTCGATGGGCCAACCTGTTTTAAATCATGTTTAATTCATAATTGTTCAATAATCTAAACAGACTGAGCCCTTGATATTAATCATACATATCCTGTAATAAGCTGCGATTTTACCAACTGGTTAAGTTGTGTGAATAAGCCCTGATTATTCCCAAACTAAATACTGATTATTTATTGTCATTTTTTTAAATTCACCTTAAGGTAAATTAACGGAAAATGGATAATCTGCACAATGACCAAGATCGGATCGAATAAAATTCAGCTGAGTATCTTTCTATGCCTGTGTATGTGTTTAGGCATTGGCATTCTCCGATTTTCCTATACTGCATTATTGCCCTCTACCCGTCTTGCTTATCATTGGGACTCCAGTTTTGCCAGTATATTAAGCAGTGCAAATTTGTTGGGGTATTTAATTGGTGCATTTTGGGCAATGAAACTGCCTCAAAACTTTACCATGCCTCGATATATCATTTTGGCGGCATTTTCTGGAACGGTGAGTTTACTCAGTTGTGCTTTTTCAGGTCTTCCCGAAAGCTGGTATGTCTTTTGGCGTGTCATTTCAGGCATCAGTGGTGGCTTATTGATGATCCTAGCTCCCAGTATCGTTGCACATTGCAGCAAAGCTGAAGAACGTTTAACCATCAACTTTATTGGCTTTAGTGGTATTGGCATTGGGGTATTATTGGCAACCCTGTTTTTGCCTTATCTCGACAGAATCAACACACAATCTGCATGGATGATTTTATTTGCGTTCTCTGCTGTCATTTGTTTGATCATTGTTTATTTACTCAATCTGTTTAAAGATCATCTAGATCATATCAGCGTAGCAAACAATCAGACGGGGGCAGTCAATGGTATGTATTTTAGTTTGCTGATTGTCTATGCTTCAAGCGCTTTTGCCTATGTTCCCCACTCATTGTTTTGGATTGATTATCTTAAAAACACCCTACATCTTAATCTATATCTAATTAACTTGAATTGGATTTTGTATGGTTCAGGCAGTGCCTTAGGTGCAATCAGTGCTTACTTACTGGCACGAAAATTTGGCAATTTTACCGCATTAAAAATATTATATAGCCTATATGTTTTAGCGATCTTCATTGCGATTTTTTCAACCCATCCAATCCTTACCTATACCTCATCCTTTTTTACAGGTTTGCTTAATCCTGCTGTGGTTTTCCTTACTTCATATACCATTTTACATCTTTATCATGTGGCCTATAAAAAACTATGGAGCATAGCAACATTAGCTTTTGCCGTAACCCAATTGGTTGGTGGAATCTGTTTTAGTAGCTTGCAACATTGGGGTGTCTCCTATCATCAGCAATTTATACTTGCCTCATGTGTACTCGCTGTAGGTACAGCACAATTTTTTATCTATTCTCAAACCCATCAAGCACAACTGCATAAAAGCTAAAATAAATGATCATGTTGCATGAATCATATTGCTATTAAAAGCGTCTCCTCCCCTTTGAAGAAGATGAGGATGAGGGTGCTTTATCTTAATCTATGCTTTAAAAAAGGACAGATGAAAGAAGCCTAGTGCTTCGTTTTAGAATCGCGCCAATCTAAACACGCTAAGCCTTATCCATCGTAAAGTAACGGTTTTGCACAAAGAAATAATTTAAATATCAATCTCAAACACATAAGTTTTAGCTTTCACTTAAAGTACTTTGCTCACAGTTATTGACCATTTGGCATATAAATTGCTCTTTGTAATGCAGGGATGGCAAAGTCATAAAGGTTTTAAGATGAATACTGAAATTAAAAAAATTCAACCTGAAGATGAAGTTTTAAGTGCAGGAAAGAACCTGACATTTGGTTTACAGCATGTACTCACCATGTATGGTGGTCTGATTGCGGCACCTTTGGTCGTAGGTACGGCGATTGGTCTAAATGCAGCTGAAATTGCCTTATTAATTACGGCATCTATTCTTGTGGGTGGTTTGGCAACGTTACTACAAACGCTTGGACTAAAGTGGTTTGGTGCAAAACTTCCAATTGTACAAGGCACTTCATTTGCTGCTGTCGCAAGCATGATTGCAATTGGTACAACTGGGGGAAATATTCAAACGATTTTCGGTGCTGTGATTGTCAGTTCTATTTTCGGGATATTGATTACCCCCTTTTTCTCAAAAATAGTACGTTTCTTTCCACCGATTGTGACGGGTTCAATTATTACCATTATTGGAATTTCACTTTTACCTGTTGCAATCCGCTGGATTATGGGCGGTAACCCTAAAGCACCCGAATGGGGCTCCCTAGAAAATATAGGGATTGCAGCCTTTACCCTCGGTGTACTACTTGTGGTGAGCCGCTTTGGTTCAGCTACAATGGCGCGCCTAGGCGTACTCATTTCAATTATTGTTGGTGCAATTTTTACCATCCTGCTTGGTGTTGCCGACTTTTCAAAAGTGGGCAATGGTGATTTATTTGCTTTCCCACATCTATTTGCTTTTGGTCTACCCAGCTTTGAAATGTCCGCGATCTTAACCATGTGTATTGTGACCATCGTAATCCTTACTGAAACAACAGCCAGCCTTTTAGCGATTGGTGAAATTGTTGATACAAAAATGGATAGTCATCGTTTGGCAGATGGTTTAAGAGCAGACATGCTATCTTCTGCGATTGCGCCATTATTTGGTTCATTTATGCAATGTGCTTTTGTTCAAAACGTAGGACTGGTTGCCATTTCAGGGGTTAAAAGTCGTTTTGTGGTAGCAACAGGTGGTGCTATTTTAGTTGTACTGGGTTTATTACCGATTTTCGGACGCTTAATTGCTGCGATTCCAATGCCTGTTTTAGGTGGCGCAGGTATTGTTTTATTTGGTAGCGTTGCAGCAAGCGGTATTCGTACATTATCTAAAGTGGATTATCAAACCCAATCCAATCTTATCATTGTTGCTGTGTCGATCTGTGTCGGCTTAATTCCTTTAATCAGCCCTGATTTCTTTCATGCCTTTCCCAAAGTATTCCAAACCTTATTTCATTCAGGAATAAGTGCGACCTGTATAGCAGCAGTATTACTCAATATTTTCTTTAATCACCTTTCATTTGGTAAAAAACCTGTTCGATCTTCAGTCAAAAATGTACAAACGGCCATACATTAAGATAAAAAAAGCAGAGTTTTAATAAAAACTCTGCTTTTTTCTTTCTATTTAACTGCTAAGAACAGCAAATGATTGGATGCTTTTCTTAAAACCATTATTTTGTGGTTGGCATATGCTTTTTAATAAAAGCAACCAATTCAGGATTCTTTTCAACAATCGCTTGAGTATGACTCGCATCTTTCACAGGTAAGAATGTTACATCAGTACCCATATCTTTTAAGCGTTGTTGTAATGCTTCTGTGACAGGATAAGGTACAGCCATATCAGCAGTTCCCTGAATAATCATCACAGGACTATTAATTTTCTTGGTTGCAGGTTGGTTCTCAGCTAAGAATTTTTTTACCGTCGGATTTTCTTGGAAATTATCGACTAATCCAGGATAGTCTAAAACAGTTTTTCCTCCATTCTTAACAATATAATCACGGATATCATCGGCAAATTTATTATGCAATTCATCTAGACATAAGCCATTTTCACCCGTTGAACCTTCCGCAAATTCTGCAATATTTTTTGAACGATCTTTGAAAACTTCTCGATAATTAAACTTAGGTTCATAGGCAGTCACACCAACTGTGGTATAAGCAGCATATGCCAATAATTCAGCATAAACTTCAACAGCAGTACCTACTGGGGCTGTTCCAGCTTGTTCTTTTTGAAGGATATCTCGAATTGCTTGTGGCGCAACGACAGAAATAATATAACCCAAACTTGAGGCAGGTGCGCCTGCGACAGCACCTTTGTAGTTGGAGTCGGTATTGGAAAATTCAGCAGTTCCTAAAGAACCATGCCCACCCTGCGATTGGCCAACAGACATCCACTGACCATTGATCTGATTACCATAGCGCTCTTTATATGCTTTCACTGCATAAATCGCTGAATTTGCTTCACTCTTTAAATTTAGATATGGATGCATACCCGGTGTGCCCAAGCCTTCATAGTCTGGGGCAATAATCACATAACCCTCATTTAACAGGCTTTGTGCCATATTTTTAAATCGCGGATTAAATTTATTTCGACTTGGCGCACAACTATCACCCACACCGACTGTACCATGCTCCCAAACCACAACTTTCCAACCATCTGCAGGTCGTGTTGTTTTGGGAATGAAAACCATTGCTGTGGCTTTTTTGGTTTCACCAAGTACATTTGGCATATTATAAGTCATCACTTTGACTGATGTAGCCTCATTGATTACATCTGAATTATATGTATTTTCAGATACATAATTCTTATTTGAACCCCAGTTATTCCAGTTATTATCGTCATCATTACATGCAGTTAAAAATAATACTGAACCGCAGGTCATTGCCAATAATGTTCGTTTAAATAATGTTTTCATTCAAATTCCTCAGTTTTTATTGTTTGAACAACTCCGTGTTCAAGCTACTAATTAAACATAAAAAAAGGTATCTTGCTAGGATACTTTTAACCAAAGAGTAAAATAATATATAGATACAAATGCTTATCTTTAATTTAAATTAGATTAAACCAAATTCATGCAATAGAAACGCCAACATCAGTCATTAAACCATCCCACGGATTACGCAGAAATACATCATTATGGATCATAGAAATAGCTCAAAAAAAATGTGCTCTCGAATGCCAGTTGAGAGAGATAGTGATCATGCTTCGTAAATAGCCTTGATCAAAAGCCAATCAAATCTTCTTTAAAAGCGTATAAATGAGCATATATAAATATAAAAAAAAGCAGAGTTTCGATGGAAACCCTGCTTTTTATAAAAGGTCACTGACAATTTTAACTATAGATAAAACCAAATAATTTGATGATTTTCTAAAAACAATTATTTCGTAGTCGGCATATGTTTTTTAATAAAATCAACCAGTTCAGCATTCTTCTCCATAATCGCTCCAGTATGCGTTGCATCTTTCACAGCTAAGAATGTGACATCTGTTCCCATTGCTTTTAGGCCCTGTTGTAATTTATCTGTAACCGTATAAGGCACAGACGTATCAGCAGTTCCCTGAATAATCATCACAGGTGTATTAATTCTTTTCGTTGCGGGTTGATTATCTACCAAGAATTTTTTCAAGGTCGGATTCTCTTGGAAATTATCAATTAAGCCTGGATAATCTAAAACGGTTTTACCTGCATTTTTAGCGGTATAGTCATTAATATCATCGACAAATTTTTTCTGCAAATCAACAAAGCATAAACCGTTCTCCCCCGTTGAACCTTCTGCTAATGCAACAATACTTTTTGAACGCTCTTTAAACACATCTCGATAATTAAACTTAGGCTCATAAGCAGTCACACCAACAACAGCAAAAGATGTATAGGTCAATAACGTAGCATAAACTCCAGCTGCAGTACCTACTGGTTTTTTCCCTGTTTGCTCATCTTGAAGAATACCTTGAATCGCTTTCGGTGCAACATCAGCAATGATCTCCCCCAAACTTGAGGCTGGTGCGCCTGCCACAGCACCTTTATAGTTGGCATCATTATTGGAAAATTCTGCTGTACCTAAAGACGCTTGTCCGCCCTGAGATTGCCCGACCGACATCCATTGACCATTGATTTTATTACCATAACGCTCTTTATATGCTTTCACTGCATAAATTGCTGAGTTTGCTTCGCTCTTTAGATTTAAATATGGATGCATACCTGGCGTGCCCAAGCCTTCATAATCAGGGGCGAGAATCACATAGCCTTCTTTTAATAAGCTCTGTGCCATCGGTATAAATCGATCACTAATTTCATTTCTACTCGGTGCGCAACCATCACCCACACCTACAGTACCATGCTCCCAAACCACTACCTTCCAACCATCAGTAGGTCTCTTGGTTTTTGGAACAAAAACCATAGCTGTAGCTTTCTTAGTTCCTCCAAGTACATAGGGCATATTATAGGTCATGACTTTGATTGATTCAGCCTCAGGCATGCGACCTAAATTATAGGTACTTTCAGACACATAATCTTTATTTGAACCCCAGTTATCCTTGTTATCATCATCATTACATGCAGTTAAGAATAATGCTGAACCGCAAGTTATTGCCAATAGGGTTTGTTTAAATATTGCTTTCATTACAAATTCCTCAATTTTTTTATTGTTTGAACAGCTCCGTGTTCACCCTTAATTAAGCATAAATAAATGCGTCTTGCTACAATATTTTTTAATAAAACAGAGGAATATCTCACATTTATAAATTATTATTTTTCTTTATCTCGTGAAATTTCATCAATATTTCGTATTATTATAAATACAGATGAAATTTCAAAAGTGGTTTATTTTAATAATTTAAAATCAAAATAATGCAATAAAAATACCAACAAAAATGATTAAACCAACCCAACGGTTATGTCTAAATGCCCAAAAGCATAGTTGTGGATCGCGCGCTTTGGTTTTTGTCCATTGATAAATAAAATCCGCAACAACCAATAACAAGGCAATCAAGCCAAATGGAATCAATATATTTTCTAAATACAATGCTGTGCCAATCAACAAGACACTGGTCAATTGCAATAAAGAGATGATCTGAATATCGTATTTTCCAAAAAGAATGGCAGTTGATTTCACGCCAATTTTTAAATCATATTCACGATCTGTAATTGCATATTGGGTATCATATGCCACCGTCCATGCTAAATTGCCAAAATAAAGCAACCAACAGGTCCAGTCTAAAGGTTTTCCCATTGCGGTAAACGACATAGGGATTCCCCAAGAAAATGCCATCCCTAAGACCACTTGTGGTAAATGGGTGTAACGCTTCATAAAGGGATAAATAAAGGCGAGGACTAATCCTGCAAGCGCGCAGTAAAAAGTTGCGATCGGTAAGAAAAATAAAGTACATGCGCTGGCGGCCACCAAACCAATAAACACCCAGACTGCTTCTTTGGCTGAGATCACCCCAGTAGCCAGTGGACGATTTTTAGTTCGTTCCACATGTGCATCTACTTTACGATCAGCAAAATCATTGATCGCACAACCAGCTGCGCGCATAAAAATTGTCCCTAAGACCATTGCAACCAGTGTCACAATATCGGGGATACCTTCTGCAGCAATCCATAATGCCCACATGGTCGGCCATAAAACCAATTCTGTCCCAACTGGTTTATCAAAACGACACAGATAATAATAAGCTTCTAAGCGTTGTTGCCAAGTGGTGTGTTGCGCGATCGACATGACAGTCCTTCAATACTCTATTTTGAAATATGCTGTTGTTGCAAAAATTGCTCAAAGGCAGGTAAAAAAGTTTCTTGAACAATAAATTTACAACCATGCCAAGTATAACAACTTTGACGTGTCCAACCTTCTGCTAATTTTAAAACACGCCGTTCACACAACGGATTGGTACGTTGAAATAAAAATTTTCCGATCGGCTTGGTTCGAATATGCTTAAACAAACGTGCTTTGCCATGGATACTGAGAATGGGAAAAATACTTTTTGCTTTTACCCATGGCTGTGCATCGCAACCAAATAAGTAACTTTCACGTACCCATGAGGTATGTTGCTGTGGCATCAGCATCCATTGACTATCCAGCACACTCATTCTTTGATAATGCTCTTGAATCGGTTGAACTTTAAAAACACCACCCGCGATATCAGTCAACTGCTGAGTCAGTGAACCTTGTGCATACAACCATGTTTTTAATTCAGGAGGAAACGTCTTATCCCGTATTGTGCATGATTGTTTCAATGTTCAGCCCTTCAAATTTTGGATGACTTAGTGTAACTGAAATTTTTTGTTTTGTTTAAATTGATCTGCTAAATACTAAATTTGCATGAATAATCCATCAAAAATAAAAACAATGAAACGCGAGATTCAAGTGAAAATTAAGATAACTTTATTTCATCCACTTCACACCAACTGGTTTTCTGTTTTAATCACTATTTTGATTTGTATCACTTTCTGCTACATTTTAAATATTAACACTGATCTCAGGTATTTTAGGGCCTCGCATAATGAATATAAAAACAGCACTACAACTCAGCATTTTATGCATTCCTTCAACATATAGCTTTGCACTTAACTTATCCAATTCACCGATTCAACAAGTCACACTGTATCCTACACTGGCAAAAATTGAACGAACCATTCCAGTACAAGCAGGAGAACAACTTGTCACATTGAATGGCCTTGCGGCAAACTTCAATATCGATCAACTGCAATATCAAAGTAGTAATATTGAAGTCAATGCGGTTTCTCATACAGATAGCGCACTGGATAAACCCGCTGGAAATGAGTCGTCTCAATTACGCAATAATATAGAGGATATTAAAAAGAAAATTTCTGAACAAAACTCAATTATTCAAGCGGCTGAATTACAAAATAAGTTTTTAGAAAATGTCATTAAAGGCTCTGCGCCAAAAGTACGTAAACAAGCGTATGAGGCCTTTATTGCGATTGATCAAGCCAAGGCAGAAAAAGAAAAGTTACAACAACGTTTACAAGAACTTGAACAAGACTTAAATGCCATTGGCGACAGCGAGTTTAACCAGCGCACACTTAAGTTTTATGTCAATGCCCCGCAACGTGGTGAAATTAAAATTAGCTATATGGTGCCTTATGCGCGTTGGCAACCGATATATAAAGCCGAATTAAATACCCAAACCAAGCAAATTAAACTCACCCGTATGGCAATGATTGCACAAAAAACTGGGGAAGACTGGAACAATGTTAAATTGGCATTGTCCACAGCAACACCGCAAAACTACGTTCAACAAGTGCAGCCACAACAATGGTGGGTCAACTATTATGAACCTGAACCTGTACGACCAATTTATCCCGTTGCACCAGCGCCTATGGCTTTAGCTGAAATGAGTTATGATGAAAAGTCGACTGCTAAGGCCAAAAAAGCCCCGCCTCAATTTCCACAATTTCAAGCAGCTGATTTAAATTTTAGCACTGAATTCCGTTCAGAGACCAAAGCATCCATTCCTAGCAGTCAACAGCAAATCTTTTTACCTTTAAGTACCGAACAATATGCCGCAAAACTTTCAGTTTGGGCAATTCCTAAGCAAAGCACTCAAGCGACAATTAACGCTGAAATTTCAAAGCTTGATCAAAATTGGCCTTCTGGAACAGTAAAACTCTATCGTGACGGCGACTATATTGGACAAAGAGCTTGGAGCAATAGCGCAGATGAAGCACTTCAAATGAGCTTTGGTACAGATGATCAAATTCAAGTTAAAGTGACTGATTTAACTGACAAGAAAAATCCAGTCAAAGGTACTCAATCTGAAACCATCCGAAAACAGCAATATTCAGTGCAAAACTTACATAGCTACCCAATTCAAGTTACGATTTTTGAAGCTGAACCACAAAGCCAGAACGGTAAACTCAGCACACAATCGACCTATAATATTCCACCGACTGCAACACAATGGAATGGGCAACCCAATATCAACCAATGGCAAATTGATTTAAATCCGAAGCAGATTTATAAATTAGATATCCAGCATCAATTTAAATATCCAAGCAAAGGAAGAACTTCAGGGTTTTAACTTGAAGTTTTTATACAAAATTTAGCCCAGTCATGACTGGGCTTTTATTTTAATCAGCTAAATGCGGTTAATTTTGATAAGTATTAGAGATAATCGCCTTCTCTTTCAGGCTGATATAATATTTTTTCAATTTTAACTTTCATCAAATGACCATCAGGCTGCGGCCATTCGATTTCCTGTCCTTCAGCCAAGCCAAGAATTGCGGTACCTACAGGTGCAACCACATTGACCTGCCCTGCCTCTCCACGAAAATCATGCGGATAGACCAAGGTAATTTCGGTTGCTTCCGTAGAAGGTGCAATGGTGATTAAAACCTTTGCATTCATCGTCACCACATTGGGCGGCATATCTTGAGGTGCAACCACATCTGCTCGTGCCAATTCCTCTTCTAAATGCTGCATTGTCACAGTCAACTTCGACTGATGTTCCAACATCGTTTCTAAGCGATGTAAATCTTGTTCTGAAATAATAATATTTGGTTTACTAGCCATGTGCCTAATTCCTTCGATCTTTCACATCATTTGGGTATAGCAGCGATGTTTATAATGGGTCTGTTGACATTTCATAAATGAATTAAGCCACAAGCCGTAAATTTCAGCATGCAACCTGTCTGTCGGAAACGTGAAACGAAGTATCAATAAACTCCAATAATCTACTTCTTTTATAACAGATATTTTCTGCAATGTTTAAGCTTTTAAACTTATTGAACAACCATAAAAAAAGCCCCCTTGAGAGGAGGCCTTCTCAAGTTAATGCTTATTTAGCATAAACGGGGAATTTTGCACAGACTGTTTCAACTTTCGCTTTAACCGCATTGATAACAGCTTCATCACCTTTTGCATCGAGGATATCCGCAATCCAACCTGCCAAGTCGCGAACTTCAGCTTCACCAAAACCACGTGTTGTTACTGCTGGCGTACCGATACGGATACCAGAAGTGACAAACGGAGAACGTGGATCATTTGGTACCGCATTTTTGTTGACCGTAATATGAGCAGCGCCTAACCAAGCATCAGCATCTTTACCTGTCACATCTTGCTTAATTAAAGACAACAAGAATAAATGGTTTTCTGTACCACCAGATACAACATCATAACCACGTGAAATCAATACTTCAGCCATCGCTTTAGCATTTACAACCACTTGTTTTTGATATTCTTTGTATTCAGGCATCATTGCTTCTTTAAAGCAAATTGCTTTTGCTGCGATCGCATGAACCAATGGACCGCCTTGGTTACCCGGGAATACAGCAGACTGAAGTTTTTTCTCAATTTCTTCGTTTGCTTTTGCAAGGATTAAACCAGAACGTGGACCACGCAAAGTTTTATGCGTAGTTGTGGTTGTTACATCAGCAATTTGCACTGGACTTGGGTATACACCAGCAGCAACTAAACCAGCAACGTGAGCCATATCTACAAATAAGTAAGCGCCAACTTTATCCGCAATTTCACGGAAACGTTGCCAATCTACAATTTGGCTATATGCAGAGAAACCCGCAACGATCATACGTGGTTTATGCTCTACAGCTAAACGCTCAACTTCTTCGTAATCAATTTCACCAGTTTCTACGTTTAAACCATATTGAACAGCATTATATGATTTACCAGAGAAGTTGACTTTAGCACCATGAGTCAAATGACCACCATGTGCCAAGCTCATGCCTAAAACAGTATCACCTGGGTTAAGTAAAGCAAGATAAACTGCTGAGTTTGCTTGAGAACCTGCATGTGGCTGAACATTTGCATAGTCAGCACCAAATAATGCTTTAGCACGATCGATCGCCAATTGTTCGATCACATCAACATATTCACAACCGCCATAATAGCGCTTGCCAGGGTAACCTTCCGCATATTTGTTAGTGAGTTTTGACCCTTGTGCTTCCATAACAGCTGGTGAGCAATAGTTTTCAGATGCGATTAACTCAATATGAGCTTCTTGACGGGCATCTTCTTGAGTGATTGCTTGAGCAATTTCTGGATCAAATTCAGAAATAGAGATATTGGCGAACATTAGCGAGGTCCTATGAATTAGGGCTTTTAAGCCGTGCTAAGATTGCGCGTATTGTAGCATGAAGTTTGTAATTAAACAGAATGAAGTTTGCTCCGTTTTAAATAAAAATGGCTCATGTTGAAAACATAAGCCATTTGCTCAAATCTACAATTTAAAATCGTTATTGCGCTGCAAACATTCCTTTTACATCAGCCACAATATTGTCGATATTCAAGGCATAAGCCGTACTATGATCCCATGTAGGATTGGTAATGTAATTCACCTGCGTCGTCAGTGCTTTCGCCGTACCGTATAAAGTATCTGTTGCCACTTTCGGTACAGTAGTATCTGCGCCCCCCTGATAAATAATCACTGGTGTTTTGACGAGCACTTGCAACGGTTGTGAGTCTTTCTCTAGGAAAGTTTTAACGGCTGGCAAAGACATAAAGGTATCGGTTGTTCTTGGATAATTTTTCAATGAGCCATTCACAGCCGCATATTGCCCCATTGCCACGCCAAACTGTTGACCAAGTGTATCATAACAAACGGATTCAGCATTTTTTGCGATTGCATCGGTTGGCACTTTGAATACTTGGCTATAGTCTAAAGTTGGGTTTGAATTACGTAAACCCGCTGCAATCAACGCTGTAAATGTATCCAATGATGCATAGACTGGAATTTGTTGTGCTGGTGGTGCATCTGCAACTGATAATTGCCCCGCATTTAAAATTAAACTCAATTGTGAAGCAGGCGCGACTGCAACTGTACCTTTATAATCTAAATTGGCACGATCAGCATATTGTGCAGCACCTAAAGCTGCTTGACCGCCTTGAGAATGCCCAACAGTGACCCATTTTTTCGATACTTTATTGCCTAACCAGTTACGTGTTGCAACCACCGCATCTGTAATCGAGTAACCTTCACTTTTTACATTTAAGAATGGATGGAGTTCAGTTCCACTCGGTTCGCCTAAACCTTCATAATCGGGTGCAACAACCACATAGCCTTCTGCAAGGAATTTAGAAATCATTCCTTTAATATAAACATTCATTGCGTTACGGCTTGGTGCACATATATCAGCGACACCAGTTGTACCATGTGCCCAAACCACGATAGGCCAACCTGAAGCTGGTGGTGCAGTTTTAGGGGTAAATACCAATGAGGTTGCTTGTACTTCAGTTCCCTTCACCCCTTTCATTTTATAGGTCATCACTACACTATCTGCCGCCACAGCAGAAAAATCTGTCTTGGTATATGCTGTAGGTGTGCCAACAACAGGGTTTGCGATAGTGTTTAGATCCGTATTTGAAGGTGATTCATACGAATTTCCCCCACTACCACCGTTATTACACCCGGATAAAACCAAACCTGAACTTAGAATTAAAATTGATAATGCATTTTTTTTCATGTGACTTATTCCTTAAAGCACAATTTTTTTAAAGTTATATATACGGCTGAGCACGTATAATTCTTTCATAAATACGTCAAAAAAATCTGTTATACAAGTTTTTTTCTTATTATTTTTTAAACATTATTCAATAGATTAAAATGTACGTCTTCTTTTAAAATAGAAAGCAAAGCAACAGCAATTTTTTAGCCTTTGATGCCAATATCAGAATTTAATTTTTTCAAAAAATTAAAGTTTTTCATATTTAAAATCAACAACATAATAATTAATAAAATCTTTTCCCAAGCTACAGCTTATTTTGACTCTCATTTTATTTCTAACTTATGTCTTATCGCAACGCTAACCGTTCACCTCTACAGAAAACATTGAACAATCATGCGAAGTATAAATAGCAAGATCAAATAATCATTTTTCTAACAATCTTTTTTATGAGATTTAAACATAGGTCACAAAAATGCCCTTATCAACCAGTAATAAGGGCATTTTTTATTGTTACAATAAGTACTCAATACTCAAAAGATTAATCAGCAAGTAAGGCTTTTATATCTTTTAACAAGTTTCCATTTTGAACATGGGTCGCATGTATAGTGACGTGCCTCCAAGTCGGATCAGTTCGGTAATCAATTTTGGTGTTTAAAGCACGGGCTTGTGCCACCAAAGCATCAGTTGCCTGTTGGTATACGATCGTATCCGCCCCCCCTTGATAAATAATAATCGGGGTTTTTACTTGCGTTTGTAGTGGTTGTGAATCCTTATCTAAAAATTGCCTTACAATCGGATTATCTTTATATTCCGCTTTTTTACGCCGTATAAAGTTGACTATAGGAGCTCCTAATGGCCTTTCAGTCCTATTTGTCCGGTCAGTAAAAGCCAACACTACCCCTGCAAGACAACGTTCTTCTGCCCGTGCAGCTGGGGTATCATACGGTGTGTTGAATAAGTTAGTATAAACAGGCTCGTTTGGATAAAGACTTTTCATCCCCGCAGCCATAAAGGAAGTTAAGGCATCTAGCACTGGATATCCGAGCATTTGCTGATTTCTAGTCTTGCCCGCCAAATCCTTTTCTGTTATGTCTTCAATCATTTCTAAATTATTTGCTGGCGCCAAAGCAATAGCACCCTTATAGTCCATATTGGCACGCGCCGCATATTCTGCTGCACCCAATGCGGCATGCCCCCCTTGCGAGGCTCCAGCAACAACCCATTTATTGGATACTTTATTGCCTAACCAGCTTTTAGTTGCCACCACCGCATCGGTAATTGAATAGGCTGCACTCTTTAAATGCAAAAACGGATGCATTTCCTGACCACCTGGCTCACCCAAACCTTCATAATCGGGAGCAACTACCACATAACCTTCTTTAACAAAGCTATCGATCATATCATGAGTAGATCGATCTTCGCCTAGAATGGTAGTGGTGATTAATTTCATTCGACTCGGTGCACATTGGTCAATAACACCTGTTGTACCATGTCCCCAAGCCACGATTGGCCAGCCGCCAGCTGGCGGTGCAGTTTTAGGGGTAAAGACCAATGCGGTTGCCTGAGTTTCTGTTCCTTTGATGCCTTTCATTTTATAAGTCATCACCACACTGTCTGCTGCATTTGGTGGATTTTCTGCTGCACTCTGATATGCGCTTGGTGTACCCACCACTGGATTTTCAATGTTGTTGACATCTACATTTGGCTTTTCTTCAGGTGGTTTTTCTTCACCCGGTTTTTCTTCACCAGGTTTTTCTTCACCAGGCTTTTCTTCACCAGGTGGGATGACTTCACCTGGCTTTTCTACAATAGGTTTTTCATCATTTGAACCAGTGGATGAATTATTACTGTTTCCATTGCCACCACAGGCACTTAGTAATAGACCAGATCCAACCAACATGATTGAGAGTAAATTTAATTTCATTTGATTCATCCTTGCATATAATAATTTTTATGACTTCAGTGCCAACAAATTTAATTTGCCAACTCTAATTAATGAAGCGCCAGCCGCAGACATAATGAATGTTTTTTTTGCTTACCTCACATTGTGCAACTTTTAAACTGTGCTTCATTATAATTATGCGAGAAATTATATTTGGCAAGTGAAATTTAATATTCAAAAACTTTAAATTATTTTAAAAATCAATATATTGCTATTAAATTCACTGAAATATTGTTGTATTTATAAAATCTCATATTTATTTATTATTGACCCAAAGTGTTATATATCGCATATATTCTACAAATATTGTGAATTAGGGAGGTGATACAAATATATGTTTGATTTTTTATTTTAAATAAATTCTTATCAACAACCATCTCATGATTTAAGTTTCAATTAATTCAAGATGATTAATATTTAAACTTTGCAATCATAATATACTAAAAAACAGTCCAGATAATAGCTAAATTAAAAACCAATGCTAATTTCGATAGAAATAATCAATGACTCAATCAAAACAAAGATGCTGAAATATTGTTTTCTAAAATTTCAACATACTGCAAAGCAATATAAAAAATCTCCCTATTTTTCATAATAGGGGGATTTTTTATTGATCTATGGTTTTAAAAGAACCGAAGAAACAAACCTATTGTTAGAACTAAAACACACTCCAAAAATTAATCAGCAAGTAAGGCTTTTATATCTTTTAACAAGTTTCCATTTTGAACATTAGTCGCATGTACATTAATGTGATTCCAAACTGGATCAGTTCGATAATCAATTTTGGTGTTTAAAGCACGTGCCTTTTCCACCAAGGCATCGGTTGCCTGTGGGTATACGATTTTATCCGCTCCCCCTTGATAAATAATAATCGGCGTTTTCACTAGCGTTTGCAGTGGTTGTGAATCCTTATCTAGAAATTGCCTCACTATCGGATTATTTTTATACTCCGCTTTTTTACGCCGTGAAAAGTTGACGATAGGACTTCCTAATGGCCTTTCAGTCCTATTTGTCCGGTCAGTAAAAGCCAACACTAACCCAGGAAGACAACGTTCTTCTGCTCGTGCAGCGGGGGTATCATACGGTGTGTTGAATAAGCTAGTATAAACAGGCTCGTTTGGATAAAGACTTTTCATCCCCGCTGCCATCAAGGATGGTTATAGCATCTAGCACTGGATAGCCGACCATTTGCTCGACTCTAGTCTTACTCGCCAAATCCGTTTCTGTTAGGTTTTCAATCATTTCTAAATTATTTGCTGGCGCCAAAGCAATAGCACCCTTATAGTCCATATTGGCACGCGCCGCATATTCTGCTGCACCCAATGCGGCATGCCCCCCTTGCGAGGCTCCAGCAACAACCCATTTATTGGATACTTTATTGCCTAACCAGCTTTTAGTTGCCACCACCGCATCGGTAATTGAATAGGCTGCACTCTTTAAATGCAAATACGGATGCATTTCCTGACCACCCGGCTCACCCAAACCTTCATAATCGGGTGCAACCACAACATAGCCTTCTTGAGCAAAGTTATTGATCATATTAAAAGCACCTGTATCCAAACTTAACATCGCTTTACTTTTACTTGGTGCACATTGGTCGATAACACCCGTTGTACCATGTCCCCAAGCCACGATTGGCCAGCCACCAACTGGCGGTGCAGTTTTAGGGGTAAACACCAATGCGGTTGCCTGTGTTTCTGTTCCTTTGATGCCTTTCATTTTATAAGTCATCACCACACTCTCGGCTACATTTTGTGGATTTTCTGTTGTGGTCATATATTCTACAGGTGTACCCACCACTGGATTTTCAATGTTGTTGACATCTACATTTGGCTTTTCTTCAACAGGTTTTTCATCACCAGGCTTGCCTTTATCTGGTGGAATTACTTCACCGGGCTTGCCTTCATCAGGCGGGATGACTTCACCAGGCTTACCTTTATCAGGTGGGATGACTTCACCAGGCTTACCTTTATCAGGTGGGATGACTTCACCAGGCTTACCTTCATCAGGTGGGATGACTTCACCTGGCTTACCTTTATCAGGTGAGATGACTTCACCAGGCTTTTCTACATTGGGTTTTCCATCATTTGAACCTGTGGATGAATTATTACTGTTTCCATTGCCATTACAAGCACTTAGTAATAGACCAGATCCAACCAACATGATTGAGAGTAAATTTAATTTCATTTGATTCATCCTTGCATATAATAATTTTTAGTATTTTGAATGAATATTTGATAACAAAATTGAATGAACTTAAATCGTCCAAAAGAACTAATTTATTCAAAAATTTTAATAATAATATATAGCTAAGAGTAATAGTTTTGCTACACAGTAAAAATGCACAGAAACTTTTCGTACCTATACAATATTCTAATAATCTCTGCCAACAGACCCTATAAAAAGGCCAGAATAAATCTAAAACATGTGCCTTCTTTAACATCGCAAGAAACACCCGAATTGATTGAATTCAACTTAAAAATCTCAAAGAAAATACCAAGCGACCGTATTATGAAAAAGCAGATCGAGCTTATAAATTTAAAGACGTGCAAGCATTTAAAATACTTTGTAGAAACGACGCTCTTTATTCAAGCTAAAGATCTTGTGTCACTTTTTGAGCAGAATTTTGGCTATTCCGCCTCTTATCCAAATATCTTGTATGCTTTAAAAAATTAGGCTGGTTACATAAAGTAAAAGCGATCGCTAGGAAATATTAAGTCAGGTTGGCCTATTTACCTATCAATAGTTCTGAGCTAAATCCAAATTTATTTTTATTATTTAATTTTCAATCAATTTAAAATAAAAAATGATCCTGTTAAATAAATCATATCGGTATTGAAAGTGCCTTCTCCCTTTCAGGGAGAAGGTTAGGATGAGAGGATTTATTGTTGATCTATGCTTTTAAAAAGAACTGATAAAAGAAGTCTATTGTTAGAAGCAAAACACACTCACAATTAATTGGCAAGCAGCGTTTTAATATCTACTAGCAATTGCCCATTTTCAACATTATCCTTGAATACAGTGACGTGATCCCAATCAGGACCTTTTCTATAATCAATTTTGGTGGTCAAAGCGCGCGCCTGTGCTACCAAAGCATCTGTTGCCCGTGGTAATACGATCAGGTCTTTGCCGCCCTGATAAATAATAATCGGGGTTTTAACCACAGTTTGTAGCGGTTGCGAATCTTTATCTAAAAACTGCCTTACAATCGGATGCTGGGTATACCCCTGATTTTTACGTGGATAATCCGTTAAATTCCCCTTCGGTAAAAAGTAATTAACCATCGGCGTGGTAAAGTTATTAACCATGTCTATCAGACATTCTGATTCTGCTTTTTCAGCAACTTTATCTGTTGGTGACTTAAATACCGTACTGTATACGGGTTCAGTTGGATAAATGCTTTTCATACCTGCT
Source organism: Acinetobacter sp. GW821-FHT01E09 (assembly GCF_059422385.1). Taxonomy (NCBI): domain Bacteria; kingdom Pseudomonadati; phylum Pseudomonadota; class Gammaproteobacteria; order Moraxellales; family Moraxellaceae; genus Acinetobacter; species Acinetobacter sp. GW821-FHT01E09. Next base: position 1,405,680 of record NZ_JBWKWU010000001.1, on the reverse strand, counting down.
GCCATAAAAGCCAATAATGTATCAAGTGCCGCATAGCCTGAAATTTGGCCAGACACAGCCCTATCTGCCAAAGCCATATCTGACAAGCTTTCAATCATTTCCAGATTATTTGCAGGCGCCATTGCAACTGCCCCCTTATAGTCCATATTGGCACGTGCTGCATACTGTGCCGCACCTAATGCTGCATGACCACCTTGTGAGGCCCCAACAACAGCCCATTTGTTCGATGTTTTATTACCTAACCAGCTTTTGGTTGCCACTACAGCATCGGTAATCGAATAGGCTTCACTTTTTACATGCAAAAATGGATGTATTTCTTGACCACTTGGTTCACCTAAACCTTCATAATCGGGTGCGACCACCACATAGCCTGATTGAACAAAACTATCGATCATTTTCTGAGTATGTACATCTGGAAGAAACCCTCCCACGATTAATCGATTTCTACTGGGTGCACAATTGTCGGCAACACCTACAGCGCCATGTGCCCAAGCTACAATCGGCCAACCTTCAGCGGGTGGTACAGTTTTTGGGGTAAATACCAATGCGGTTGCTTGAGTTTCTTGCCCTTTGATACCTTGCATTTTATAGGTCATCACCACACTCTCTGCGGCATTTGGCGGATAATCTTCTGTAAACTTATAGGGTAATGGTGTGTTCACCACTGGGTTTTGAATCTTGTTTATATCTGTATTTACATTTGAACTTGTAGATGGATTATCGCTCTTATCATCACTACCATTACAGGCACTCAGCAATAGACCTGATCCAATCAACATGATTGAGAGTAAGTTTAATTTCATTTATTTCATCCTTGCATATAATATTTTTTAGTATTTTGAATGAATATTTGATAACAAAATTGAATAAACTTAAATCGTCCAAAAGAACTAATTTATTCAAAAATTTTAATAATATATAACTAAGAGTAAAAAGCTTGCTAGACTATAAAAAAGGCCAGAATAAGTCTAAAACTTGTGCCATCTTTAACATCGTAAGAACGACCCGAAATGATTGAATTCAACTTGAAAATCTCAAAAAAAATACCAAGCGACCGTATTCTGAAAAGCAGATCGACCTTATAAAATTAAAGACGTGCAAGCATTTAAAATGCTTTGTAGAAACGACGCCCTTTATTCAAGCGAAAGACCTTGAGCCACATTTGAGCAGAATTTTAGCTATGCTATCTCTTATCCAAATATCTTGTATGCTTTAAAAAAATTAGGCTGGTATATAAAGTAGATGCGCTCGCAAGTAAATATCAAGTCAGGTTAGCCTATTTACCTATCTATAGTTCTGAGCTAAATCCGAATTTATTTTTATTATTTAATTTTCAATCAATTTAAAAATAAAAAAATGATCCTGTTAAATGAATCATATCGCTATTGAAAGTACCTTCTCCCTTTCAGGGAGAAGGTTAGGATGAGGGGATTTATTGTTGATCAATCGTTTTAAAAAGGACTGATAAAAGAAGTCTATTGTTAGAAGCAAAACCCACACAAAAATTAATTAGCAAGCAAGGTCTTAATATCCACTAGCAATTGCCCGTTTTCAACATTATCCTTGAATACAGTGAGGTGATCCCAATCAGGACCTTTTCTATAATCAATTTTGGTGGTTAAAGCACGTGCCTGCGCCACCAAAGCATCTGTTGCCCGTGGTAATACAATCAGGTCTTTATCACCCTGATAAATAATAATTGGGGTTTTAACCACAGTTTGCAGTGGTGGTAGGTCTTTATCCAGAAATTGCCTGACAATCGGATGCTGGGTATAACCTTTGTTTTTTCGTGGATAATTCTCTAAATTCTCGTTTTGACCCAAATATGTAAACATTGAGTTCGACATACTATTAGCCATGTCCAGAATACATTCTGATTCCGCTTTCTCAGCAACTTTGTCCGTCGGTGATTTAAATACGATACTATAGACAGGCTCAGTCGGATAAACACTTTTCATCCCTGCCGCCATGTAGGCAGTTAAAGTATCTAGTACAGAATAACTTAAAATTTGATTAAACAGCCCCCTCTGTGCCACAGCCATATCTGATAAGCTTTCAATCATTTCCAGATTATTTGCGGGAGCAAAAGCGACAACACCTTTATAGTCCATATTGGCACGGGCTGCATACTGCGCTGCACCTAATGCTGCATGACCACCTTGCGAGGCACCAACAACTGCCCATTTATTCGATGCCTTATTGCCTAACCAGCTTTTGGTTGCTACCACCGCATCGGTAATCGAATAGGCTTCACTTTTTAAATTTAAAAAGGGATGTAGCTCTCTCCCACTCGGCTCACCCAGCCCTTCATAATCGGGTGCAACCACCACATAGCCTGCTTGAACAAAACTATCAATCATTTTCTGAGTATGTACATCCGGGAGGAGACCCTCCACGATTAATCGGTTTCTACTTGGCGCACAATCGTCTCCTACTCCCACCGTACCATGTGCCCAAGCCACAATCGGCCAACCTCCAGCGGGTGGTTCTGTTTTAGGGGTAAAGACCAATGCAGTTGCTTGAGTTTCTTGCCCTTTGATACCTTGCATTTTATAAGTCATCACCACACTTTCTGCTGCATTTGGTGGGTAGTCTTGTGTAAACTTATATGCTACTGGTGTACTTACCACTGGATTTTGAATGTTGTTGACATCTGCATTGACATTTGTACTTGTAGATGAATTGCCCCCCTTGTTATCACTACCACCACAGGCAGTGAGAAATAGACCAGATCCAAGCAACATTATGGTGAGTAAATTTAATTTCATATCATTCATCCTTGTTTATCATTTTTTCTATTACTTTATTGCTAACAAATCATGTGTTAGCACGATCCCCTTAGATCGCTGATCTTTTGCTTGATGACTTTTTAAATTACGTCACAACTGCACAATATTTAAGCTCAGCTTTACTATAATTTAGCCATAAATAAAAATATGGCAAGTGAAATTTGATCTTCAAGCATTCTGAAATATTTAAAAAAATTAGGTAACTAGCACCACATTCACTAGAATAATGCTATATTTTTACAACACTACACTTACTTTTACATTTATATACAAGTGTATTTTATTTCACACATTATCTAAATTTTGCAAATTATAACGTTAAGAAAACATACTTTTGATTGTTTTAATTTAAAAAAAACTTAACAATATTCACAAAACATGTTTAAATTTCAACCAATTTAAGACAACTAATCTTTAGATTTATCTGAGATAAACATATAGAAACTGCGACTAAATACAATTAAAGTTAAACCTATCTCAATTTGATATTTCTGCATTAAAGCCACTCCCTCAAAGCCTAAACCAGAAAAGTGCCACTTTAACCAGACTCAATTCAGATTAACCATAGAAAACGCCTTGCTTTAAAAAGATAAGCAGTATTCACTTTGCAAAGGCGAGAATTTAAAAATCAAAAAATGATCCTGTTAAATGAATCATATTGGTATTGAAAGTGCCTTCTCCCTTTACGGGAGAAGACCAAAATAAGGGGATTTATTGTTGATCAATCGTTTAAAAAAGTACTGATAAAAGAAGTCTATTATTAGAACCAAAACCCACGTAAAAATTATTTAGCTAACAGGGTTTTAACATCTTCTAACAACTGTCCATTTTCAACATTGGCACTGAATACAGTAAGGTGATCCCAATCAGGACCTTTTCTATAATCAATTTTGGTGGTTAAAGCACGTGCCTGTGCCACCAAAGCATCAGTTGCACGAGGTAATACAATCAGGTCTTTGTCACCTTGATAAATAATAATTGGGGTTTTAATAAGCGTCTGTAGTGGTGGTAAGTCTTTATCCAGAAATTGCCTTACAATCGGATGCTGGGTATACCCCTCATTTTTACGAGGGTAGCCAACTAGACTTCCTTCATTATTCCTAGCATAAGTTCTCATTGGTGTCCTAAAATTAAAAGCCATCGATATAAGGCATTGATTTTTCCCTTCTGCTTTTTCAGCAATTTTATCCGTCGGTGATTTAAATACAATACTGTAGACAGGCTCAGTCGGATAAGCACTTTTCATCCCTGCTGCCATATAGGCTGTTAAAGTATCCAGTACCATATAGCTATTTATTTGAGCTTGTACATCCTTATTATTTGCCACCGCCAGATCTGATAAGCTTTCAATCATTTCCAGATTATTTGCCGGTGCCAATGCAACTGCACCTTTATAGTCCATATTGGCACGGGCTGCATACTGTGCCGCGCCTAATGCTGCATGACCACCTTGCGAGGCACCAACAACCACCCACTTATTCGATACTTTATTGCCTAACCAGTTTTTGGTTGCGACTACAGCATCTGTAATCGAATAGGCTGCGCTTTTTAAATGCAAAAACGGATGGATCTCTTCCCCACTCGGCTCACCCAGACCTTCATAATCGGGGGCAACCACCACATAACCTGCTTGAACAAAACTATCGATCATTTTCTGAGTGTGTAGATCTTTAATAAAGCCCCCATCTATAATTAATGGATTTCTACTTGGCGCACATTCGTCTCCCACCCCCACACTACCATGTCCCCAAGCCACAATTGGCCAACCTTCAGCGGGTGGTTCTGTTTTAGGGGTAAAGACCAATGCGGTTGCTTGAGTTTCCTGCCCTTTGATACCTTGCATTTTATAGGTCATCACCACACTTTCTGCTGCATTCGATGGATAGTCATCTGTATACTCATATGGCACTGGTGTATTGACCACTGGATTTTGAATGTTGTTGACATCTGCATTTACATTTGTACTTGTGGATGAATTATCCCCCTTGTTATCACTACCACCACAGGCAGTAAGAAATAGACCAGATCCAAGCAACATTACGGTGAGTAAATTTAATTTCATATGATTCATCCTTGTTTATCATTTTTTCTATTACTTTATTGCTAACAAATCATTTGTTAACTAGATCCCCTTAGATCACTGATCTTTTGCTTGATGACTTTTTAAATTACGTCACAACTGCACAATATTTAAGCTCAGCTTTATTATAATTTAGCCATAAAATAAAATTTAGCAAGTTACATTTGACCTTTGAGTATTTTAAAATATTTAAAAAAATTAAGTAATTGCGTATAAATTCACGAAAATACTGTCGTATTCATATAGCCTTATACTCACTTTTTTATTTATAAATAATTTATTTACAATTCACATTTTATTTAAATATTGTGAATTATGGCGGTAAGAATAGATACTTTTGATTGTTTTAATTTAAAAAAATCTTAACAATAGTTACAAAACATGTTTAAATTTCAACCAATTTAAGAGCATTAACCTTTAGACTTATCAAGGAAAATACATAAAAAATTTTGACCAAATACAATTAAATTCAGAACCATAACCTAATTTGATTTGATATTTCGGTAACAAAGCACTCTCCTTCCTTAAAGTCCAAACCAGAAAAATGCCACTTTTACCAGACTCAATTTAGATTAACCATAGAAAACGCCTTTCTTTAAAAAAATAAGCAGTATTCACTTTGCAAAGTAGAGGATTTAAAAATCAAAAAATGATCTTGTTAAATAAATCATATTGGTATTAAAGGTACCTTCTCCCTTTACGGGAGAAGATTAGGATGAGGGGGATTTATTGTTGGTCTATGCGTTTAAAAAACCTTATAAAAGCAGCCTATTATTCGAACTGAAACACACAAAAATTAATTGGCAAGCAAGCTTTTAATATCCTCTAGCAGTTGTCCATTATCAACATTGGCGGTAAATGAACCCGTATGATCCCAACTCGAATTGGTTCTATAATCAATTTTGGTGGTTATAGCACGTGCCTGAGCCACCAAAGCATCCGTTGCTTGTGGTAATACAACAGTATCTTTACCACCCTGATAAATAATAATTGGGGTTTTAACGAGCGTTTGTAACGGTTGTGAATCTTTAGTCAGAAACTGTCTTACGATTGGATCATTCTTATAGCCTTCTTTTTTACGCGGATAACCTTTAAGATTTCCGTTCTTAATATTATAAGCAGTCATTGGCAATATAAAAGCTGTTCCCATTGCTGCAATACATTCTCTTTCTGCTTTTTCAGCAATTTTATCAGTGGGTGTTTTAAATATAATGCTATATACAGCCTCGCTTGGATTGACTGCCTTTATCCCCGCTGCCATATAAGCTGTTAAAGTATCCAGTGCAGCATAACCGCCGATCTGAATTAACCCATCCGCATCTGCTAAAGCCATTTCTGACAGGTTTTCGATCAATTCCAGATTATTTGCTGGTGCCATTGCAACTGCACCCTTATAGTCCATATTGGCACGGGCTGCATACTGCGCTGCACCTAATGCCGCATGGCCGCCTTGCGAGATCCCAGCAACCGCCCATTTGTTGGACGCTTTATTGCCTAACCAACTTTTGGTTGCCACCACCGCATCGGTAATTGAATAAGCTTCACTTTTTAAGTTTAAAAACGGATGGATCTCCTTCTCGCTCGGTTCACCCATACCCTCATAATCTGGCGCAACCACCACATAACCTGCTTTAACAAAGTCATCGACCATTTTTTGAGTATGCACATCGACTAGAGGTACAAATAATTTATTTTTACTCGGTGCACACTTGTCAGCAACACCAGTCGTTCCATGTGCCCAAGCCACAATTGGCCAACCTCCAGCAGGCGGTGCAGTTTTAGGGGTAAAGACCAATGCGGTTGCCTGAGTTTCTTGTCCTGTGATGCCTTTCATTTTATAAGTCATCACCACACTTTCATCTGCATTGGGTGGAAGAACATCATTTTTAATATTATAGGGTACTGGTGTATTGACCACTGGATTTTGAATATTGTTCACATCTACATCTGAACCTGCCGATGAATGATCACTTTTATCGTCATCACCACCACATGCAGTTAGAAATAGCGTAGATCCAGTCAATAACACTGAAAGTAATTTTAATTTCATATAATTCTTCCCTTTTATCTTTTTTTCTATCACGTCAGCAGGGTCAACCCATCGTTTGCCAGCGCTGATCCAATAGATCACTCATCTTAGTTTAATGTTTATGTTGTTATTACTTCATAATACCTGGCAATATTTAAGCTAGGCTTTATTACAATTAAGTCATAAATATAAATTTATCAAATGAGATTTAATCTTTAAAACATATTAAATTATCTCATCAATCCAATTTTTTATTTATTAATCAACTGAATTTAATGTGGTTTTTATAGAGCAATCAGCATAAATTAATTTCATAATATTCAGGTTTTAATATATTTTTCACAGTTTTAACAATGAATTGATTCTTATCAATGATCAATCTTATTATTCAAATTTCAATTAATTTTTAAGTAATGGTTTTAAGTATTTTAAAGATAAATCACACTAAAAAAATGATTTTGCGTGTGATTTAAGCAAAAGCCAGCACTTATCTGGATTTTAGATGGGTTTCATTTGTATTTAGCGTCTAAAAAAGCTAGTTTATGAAGGCGCTCTTTCTTATCTATTTGTTGAGGAACAAAGGTATGCAAGCAATCATTCTAGATACTGAAACTCATACACTCAATGGATTACCCATTGAAATTGCTTATGCACCGATTCAAATTCAAGAAGGGAAATTAAGCTTAGATCGGGAACAAATGTTCGATCAACTTTATAGTATTGGCAATGAAAAAATTTCTTTTGGCTCAATGGCCGTTCACCATATCCTAGAGTCTGATCTTGTCGGACAACCTAATTTTTCCAGCTTTGAACTTCCTCAGCATACCCAGTATATCATTGGGCATAATATTGATTACGATATTCAGGCTATACAACGATGTGGCGTAGATACTGCTCATATCAAAGCCATTTGTACGCTGGCGCTTGCTCGTCTTGTTTGGCCTGATGCTGAAGCACACAATATATCAGCACTGATTTATATGATCAGTAAAGGCAGTGAGAAAGCACGTGAAATGTTAAAAGGTGCACATCGTGCAGATGCCGATATTATTTTAACGGCAAATATTCTCATGCATATTGTTTATCAACTCAAAATCCAAAGCATTGAAGAATTATATGAAGCCTCAGAAGATGCACGTATCCCACGCAGTATTAACTTTGGTAAGCATCGTGGGACAGCGATTGCAGAATTACCCAAAGACTATGTGCAATGGTTGCTTCGTCAAGATGAACTTGACCCTTATTTACGCAAAGCTTTAGAGAATGCAAACATCGTCACACTTTAAGCTGATGATTTGTAACAATAAAGTCATATTAGTGTAATTTTCATTCTTTACTCTAGGGTCAATTTATTGGGGAATAATTTGACTCATGGATCACTATTTTAAAACTGACTTGGGAATTCAGACTTTAAAACACCGCTCAATTCAACTCACTGCTCGCCAAAGACAATTACTGCTTCTAATCGGCACAGATGATTTTAAAATTTTGAATAGTGCACTAAAGCAACGGCTTGCAACACCAGAACTTATTCAACAATTAGAAGAGCTTGGTCTAATTTTTCAGAATCAAGTGAATGGTGCGCCTCAAGTTAAGTCAAAAATAACATCAGAATCGTCCAAGATTGAACAATCAAATCAGCGCACCCCTTCAAATCTGACAACTGAAATAGGCTTTAAACCGTCGCCTAAAGCTGTTGAAAATCCAACAATTATTAACGATACCCAGCTCAGTCAAAATACAAAATCAGCAGATCCAAACCCCATCCAGCAAAGCGTTAACACTGTCACATCTACACAGGTAGCGCATGCCGAAACGACGCCTGAACTGAATTATATAAATTTTGATGACATCAAACACAAAATGTCTACCCTGCTACAGACGCATTGCGGCTTGATGACCAAACAATTGGTCATGCAAATACAGCAGGCAAAATCAATTCGAGATATCAAATTTTGCCAAATGCAGTGGATTACCGCACTTCAAGAAAGTCGAATTTCTCCTCAAGAATTAAATCAAACCATGCAACAAATTAATTATTCACTCCAACATTTACAATCATCTTAAATCGATCCTAAATATTTATTTCAATTTACCCACTTAGAATGACAAATGAAGTGCTTTAAAGTCATTCTAAGTCTTTTTATTTAAGGGTATTTTTGATTTATTTCCGAATATCAAAATCTTAAAGCCAAATAAGCTATCGCCAATAAATCAAAGTTTTATGTATATTGAGATGATTTATTAGGACAGTATTATCCCGACTTTGCAATTTTAAATGGGAGTAATACCGATTAATTTTTAAGCCGACTTAAGCGTATTCCCAGACATTCATATCTCTTTACAAAATCACATTGTCTGTTTTACACGCATTCTGTAGAATTATGGGCACGCCAATGATTTAAAACAATTAGACAATTATGACTCAATACCTTACAAAATCGACCAACCAAACAGCTTTAGAACTTTCAAATTTTTATCCAACGTTTGAACAATGTTTAAATGCTGTATCCAATATTAAATATCAAAAAGATTTACGTATCAAAAGCGATCCTATTTCATCTCAACATATTTTGGTTGAAAGCTATTCTCGAGGGACACTTCAAGATAAGTTTAAAATTGAAAAAAATGCAATTGAGCATGCAAACAAAAACCGTTTGGCCTTATATCATCTTGTTGCCGTTACACTCGATCATTTTAAAACTGCTTAGGGTCTGTTGACATTTCATAAATGGCTTGCGTTGTAGGCTAAAATTGAGCAGGCAAGGCATGAAACGAAGAGAATAGCGAGACTATTTTCGAGTTTCATAACGAAGGCTGAGATAATTTTAGCCACAACCCTTCGGGACTAGCGTGTTTTTTGCCGCTACGTCGTTACGAACTACTCATTTAGAATGACTAAATTTCGTATTTCGCGCCTAGTATCACCTAAAAAACACACGTAGTCGCAAACGTAGACGAATTGTCAACAGACCCTAATATTTATATCATTTTAAACTGATTAAAAATAAAACGTGTTGGGCTTTTTAACCCAACACGTTTTTTAATTGATGATAAAAATTAGCTGACTTGTTCAATCACACGATAAATACTGTCACTTTCTTTGCTTTCAAAAAGCAACTCAATACTTGGTAAGATCTTCTCACCATCCACAACGATATGATCAATTTTTTGGAACAATGATAAATTATCTGTGTCCTCATGCTCTTGCAGTTTATTTAACCAAGCCATCGCATTCAGCTCATTACTATATTGATCCTTGACCCTTACTGTAATCATTTCAGTCATTTTTCTGTCCTCTTTTTTATATACTGTTTTCTTATAGCATGCGCCAAACTAAAAATTAGCTTAAAGTTGTTAGATTTTATGGCAATGTTAAAAATTAGCTACATTACTATGTTTTTTATTTATAAAATATAGAGTTACTTTGAATGCTTTGTGTAAATATAGCTTGATTCAATTATTTCATGACGTTTCAAAAATCAGAAAAAGAAAAGCCCGCATTTCTGCGAGCTTTTTATGTTGGAAAGCTAGTGCTTATTTTTTATTTGAACTGGAGTCACAAATTCAACAAGCCGTCATTGATCTGTCCAACTACTTCGTAGCGTCTTAGCGACCTACTGTAGTTTTAATATAGTCAGATGCGCTTTGATCTGCAAGATGCAGTAACATTATTGAACGATATCACAGCAATTTTGAAATTGAATATTTTTTTAATTGGTAGATAATAGATAAGTTTGATTGACTATAATTTAATATTGATCAACCTTAAAAAATCTAAATAACATTAAATAAAAACGAACCAGTAAAAATTATTTTATAAAAATAACCTATAAATCTGCCACACGAGATCACCTATAGCATTAGATCATCATTAAAATTTATATATCATCGACATCATTAAATCTCTTTTTCATAAATCAAAAAGTGATCATGCTGAGTGAATCATATTGGTATTGATAGCCCCCCTTCTCCCTCTATTTATCTAAACACATTTTCTCGATTTTACTTTTACTGCTGTAATTCAAATGGCTTTTAAAACACCTACAATATTGTCTAGACTGCGTGTACTTTAAATTTTCAGGAATATGTATACCGAAACATTCCGTCTCAATAAGTCCTTTTTGTGATAGAGGGAGCTCTGCTTTACTGAGCAAAATACCAAGACCAAATGCAATAAGCATGGCAAAAAAGATTAAACCTTTATAATGGATGATTTGCTTGACCATAGGTGGATAAATTTATAGAACATGATGAAGCTAATCCTAGCTTAAACTTTCCTATTTTTTATTTTTATTTTTATTTTTATTTTTATTTTTAAAAATAATTTGATAACAAATAAGGGAGTTAACATGCGCTGATCTTTTAAAGCAAAATAAATATACAGGTCTGTCAGCTAAAATTTTTCAACAGCTTATGCCACTTTTGGGCGTGACTCATTTTATTCTATATGATTGCTTAAAAATTTTAATCATCAAAAAAATATGGCGCACGCAATGATCATTTTCGTTTTAATGCATTATTTTTATGCGCTAAAAATAATTAGAAAGATCAAACAAACCTTACGGCTCGATAAAATATTTATAAACAGAGAAAGCTGTACTCTATTTGCTTTTTTTTATGGGTAATTGAGTTGAATATTCAACATCATGCTTATCTAAATATTCACGAATCAATTGACGAACAACCTGAGATGGCTTTAAATCCTGACGATTACATAAGTCCTCAAAAGCTTGTTTTTTATTTGGATCAATTAAAATTGTTAATCTTGCCGTTTTGTTTTCCATAGCTTATTCCCTTAAATTTATTAGAAATAAAATTGTAATAACATTTAAATTTTTTTCAATGATAGTTTTTATTTAAAAACACACACTTCTTAATATATACCATTGAATTTAAATTACTTATTTTCTGATTTTAGCAATAAATCAGCTATAAATTATTGTGAATGTTATTGAATATTTTAATTTTAAAGCGAAAAAGTACCTGAAAGGCTATTACAACAACGCGATGCAATAGCCAAACATTGATACTTAAGAGAAATCTAATTCTTTTTCAAAAATTCTGAGTTCATGCCGTGCCATTGCCAAATTAGATTTTTGGCGATCTAAGACTAAATATAAAAATAAATTACTGTTCTTATCTAGAGGTCTTAATAAGTGATACTGTTTTCCTAGGGTAATTAAAATATCATCAATCGTATCGCGTAAATTTAAAGCTTCTGCTGTTTTCATTTTTGCTTTTAAAACCTCCGTATTTCCAGCAGCAGCAAGTTCCAAATCAATTCCCGTTCCATATGAAGCCAATGATAACCCACTTGTGCTATCAACAAGTGCTGTTGCCGTGAACCCGTCAATTTCTGTTAAAGGTGTTAAGTCAATTTTAGCCATTTATATATGCCTTTTATTAAGTGGAGATAATATGAGTCGCTTTTAAAGCACCCTCATGTTTAAAAAGTATCATGAAATTATAATATAATATTATTTTATGATAATAATTTGTAACTTTTTTTAATTTAAACAAAGGATTAGATCAGTATTAATCCACAATTAAAATTTTTTATCTGGCATAAAAAGCACTGATTAAATTTTAATTCTGTATAAAAAAGTATGAATATAAATGTAAATAAACGCATTATTTTTCGATAAATTAAAATATGCAAAATTAAAAACATGCAATAAAATAATTAAAATACAAATATTTATTCTAAAACCTTAATTTACTGAGCAATTAACAAGGAAATTTTTTAAATCTTTACTGTTTTAAATATATATAATATTTATTAAGGTATTTATTATATTTCTTTTCATTTATATATTTAACATGCCCTGCGATCAACATTATTTCCATATAAGTAAATAAAATGCTTAAAATATAGACGATGTGCGCTATGTCATTGTAAAAACCAACCTAGAAGAACAAGCTCTATACTTTTCTGACTAAGCTAGTTTTTTAGAACTCACTTAGTAGGATGTTATGTATTAAGCCATCAACCAAATTTTATAAAACTCCTGAATATCTGACTCTAAAAACTCGTCACAGTCACTATCGTATACAAATGTTTTTTGTTCTAATAAATATTCAGCTTGATGTTCCATCAAGTATTTCTTTAAAAAGTTTTTAAATTCATTGGCACGCTCTGGGAAAATATGCTCTCCATCATAAAAAATCATCATAATTACCTCTATAAAACCACTAAATCACCTGTCTAGTTTACACAAAAACCAGTCACGATTCAAACTAACAAAAAATTAAGTGAAACATATCACAATAAATTAAAACTCTTTTATGAGCAGAATCATATAAGATGCTCAACAATTTATAGTTTTAAATGAAGCTATTTTTTATTGATTAAAATATTGAATTTATCCTTTATGCTGATTGCTTTTTAAGTATAAAAAATGAATCATATCAAGACGCAGCTTAGAACAATGCAAAAAAACCAATAATTATCATTTTATTCAATGATTTAATATAACCAACTTCTTAACAAAGTAAGGTTAATTTTAGCGATATTCAAAAATTGAAATAAGTGTATATTGGATAAAATACAAGCAAGTCAAAAGAGCGAATATGAAATTTGAAATAACCACAGAAATTTTGATCAATGCACCCATTGATATTGTTTGGAAAACCCTCACAAATTTTGAAGATTATAAAAATTGGAATCCATTTATCATCAATGTTTCAGGAGAAACCCATCAAGGTGGCAAGATCAATGTCACCATACAAAATGATGCGACAAGTAAAATGTCTTTTAAAGCGCTTGTGCTTGAAAATCAAGAAAATAAACAATTTAGCTGGCGCGGAAAATTATTGGTGAAGGGAATATTTGATGGAGAACATAAATTTAGATTAGAACAAATATCCAATAATCAAACCAAATTGATCCATAGTGAAGCGTTTAGTGGCATTTTAGTCAAACCATTTCTTAAGAACTTACAGACCAAAACCAAACCCGGTTTTGAACGAATGAATCATGCGCTTAAAGTAAAATTAGAGAGTCAATAGAAGCCTTCACCGAGCACATCGGCTAGAACTAAAAGCAACATCACTTGCTCGCTATACTTGCGATCCAGCAATCTAGGGAGGATTACAGGATGAACATGGAGATGCCGACTTAGCTTTAATGTTAGCCTCGATATTGAGGAATGGATAAACAAATTTTTAATAAAATTATAAACCAGACCTTTAACGAGATGGGCTTTGACTCGATCACAATTTTATTATCGCCAACACGGAAAAGTGAACAGAGTTCTATTCACTCGGATTTCAATTGGATGATGAGATCACTATAAGCAATCAGCTTTTTTTCAGATATCGGTTCATTAAATCCTCTATCGAAAGAACCGAAGTAAGCGCTATCCTAAAATACTTAGGTAGGGCTTTCTAAAAGCGTCTCAGCATGAATGATCATAAATCAGTGTAAGCTTACTGCTAACCTTATAACATCAAGTACTGAAATCATGCTGGATACGATTTCTAAGATGCTGTTTATTTTGCTTTGTTTACTTTTTCTTTAGACAAGATAAATAAATCCTCATTTAAGTGAGCAAATCTTTCTGCCAACCATTCATGGGTATCATTGAGCGCTTGATTGTAAAAATGATGCCCAAACTCGTCTACAATAAAATCAAATAAAAACTGCGCTGGAAAGTTGCCTAGATCCAAGTCTAGTTCCTTTAAGGCATATTTTTTCAATGAAAAAATTAACTGTTCACGAGTAAACTCATCAAATGTAATGATTTGCTTTTTAGCCATAGTCTTTATTCTGAAAATAACGAGAGCCCATTACAATACTTATTCAGTGCTTTTTCAATCTTAGAGCGACTTATCATGTCGTACATTTTAATTTTTCTATCGACTTGAACACTCGCAGAACCAAGTATAAAAATCACTCAAATAGCTACAAATAAATAATTTGAAGATAAACATACTTTTTAGGTTTTGATAGTAGCCAATAAATCAAAAACCATGATATTCTCAGCACAGTAACAATAGATCAAAAAAATACCTTGAATAAATTTCTTAATATAAAATTATAATTTTTAAAACACCAATTTAATAAATTTAAAGTTTACAAACAGGCTTCTTTTATAAGCCATTTTAAAATCATAAATCAATGTAAAAGCCCCATATCCTACCCTTCTTCCAAAGGAAGAAGGCATTTTAATAACCATTTACTCACTCAACATGATTTTTTATTTATAAAAGAAATTGAATATATTATTTTATCAAAAATGATTAAAATTTTGTGTAATTTATTTTCTTTAGATGGTTCTTTCTTGAAAGTCCGAATCTTCCTCTACAAAAAACACCTCATCAGTACCAATTAAAACCCATTGATATGTTCCAAACACTCTACTTAATTCCTGATTAAATGGATTAAATAGTTTGATTAAATTAAATGAATCATCATATTCTCCTACATATTGTATGACTGGAAACTGCTGAAATTCTTCATACATTTTATGCACAGTTACATTTTTAATCATTATTTAAACTCCTAAGTAAATTGAAAAAGTTTCCTTCTTTCAATTTACCCTTAACTCAATAAAAACCTAGACGCTATTTTTTTTGCTCTTGGGTTTCTTCAACTTTCTTTGGCTGTGCTTGAGATGGATTGCTTTGATTGCTATCAGGTTGTTTATGCTGATCTTTATTTGCTTGTTGCTGCTGCGGTGCTTGTGATTGATTGCCTTGATTAGCATCAGGTTGGTTATTCTGAGTGCTACTTGCTTGCTTGTTAAAATTTGACATAGTGATATCTCTTTTTTTGTCATTCATATTAATGACTCATTCAAGATGCGCCTTTATTAAATGAATAGATAGTATTAACACGTATCAAGATATATTTATAACAACAACAGCATTGGTTTATATCAGTTATTTATTTTATTTAAATTCTATAATTTAAAATATATATAAATATTTTATCAACCTCATATAAAAAATAGTTTAAATCTAAAAAATTATTCCACCTTACTACTTACTCATTAAAATTAACATTTACAACATATTAAAATTTCTATATATCAATAATTATTAGACTCATATTGATATGGTCTACACATATTTTATTAAAAATAACTTTACAGAATAGCATAGATATTGCGAATATTTAATAAAATTAATAAATAAATGTAGAAAATATTAAATAACAGGCGTTTTATCAGCAACATTTTTTTAAAATATTTCTATCTAAAATATAAAAATCAGTGCTAGCATAATAATTAGACACATAGCAAAAAATGTGAAATTTTATGAACTTTAATAAATATTTATATATAACGATTGGTATTATTTTGAATCAGCTTGCTTTTGCAAAATGCTTCAGCAATTCTTTTGATGTTACGACAAAGTTAAATATTAATTTACCTGCCTTTGCTTTTGAAAAAAATTATAAATCCAATAACTTTCATTGGAATATTTCACAACAAGGCCCTGTTCTGGGCATTAATTTACCAATTTTTTGAGAGGGAATGATGATGAATAATGCTTTGAAAAAAATATTACTTGCTGCGGGCGTTCTCGTCGCAGCAGAAGTCAGCACTGCATGTACACGTGTAGTGTATCTAGGTGACAATAATGAGGTCATTACTGCACGCTCTATGGACTGGAAACAAGACGTAGGGACAGATTTATGGATTTTACCCAGTAATGTCAAACGTACAGGCTTAGCTGGTCCAAATTCTATTCAGTGGGCATCCAAATATGGGAGCGTTGTGGCAACAGGTTATGGCGTATCCACAACAGATGGGGTAAATGAAAAAGGATTAGTGGCTAACTTACTCTGGTTAGTCGAATCTGATTATCCAGATCCTAAAAAGAACAACAAACCACCACTGAGCATTTCACTGTGGGCACAATATGTTTTAGATAACTATGCAACTGTAGATGAAGCTGCACGTGCTTTAGAAAAACAGCCTTTTATTGTTGTTACAGATACTGTTCCAGGTGATACACGACTTACTACCCTGCACCTCTCTATTTCTGATGCATCTGGTGATAGTGCAATTATTGAGTATATTGACGGCAAGCAAGTGATTCATCATAACCGCAAATATCAGGTGATGACCAATTCCCCAATCTTTGATCAGCAATTGGCGCTGAACAGTTATTGGCAACAAATCGGCGGAACCGTCATGCTACCGGGAACCAATCGTGCCTCAGATCGCTTTGCAAGAGCATCATTTTATATCAATGCAATACCTAAAAATGCTTCACCTGAGCATTCTATCGCCAGTGTTTTTGGTGTAATCAGAAATGTCTCTGTACCCTTTGGATTAAATACAGCGGAAGAACCAAATATTTCTTCTACACGTTGGCGTACTGTGGTTGACCATAAGAGAAGCCTTTACTTTTTTGAATCTGCGGTATCACCCAATGTATTTTGGGTGGATTTAAAAGAGATTAATTTCAAAGATGGACAAACCAAAAAATTGACCTTAGGTAAAGACCAAGCAATCACCTATTCTGGGAAATCAAATGCTTATTTTAAAGCATCAAAGCCATTTCAGTTTTTAGGAATACATTGATTTTAAGCCATAGCTTACTGATTTTTTTTATAAAGTGTAAGTATAGATACACATGTCAAACTCATGTGCTTCAAATGAAAGTCTGCTCAAAAGCAAGCCTCCTGAAGTGGAGGCTTGCTTAAAAATTTATGCTCAGCTGGACCGTTTATGCCTATTTCACTGACTAAACCCAATAAGAAAAATTGGTCATTCCTTAGTAAAACTTGCTCAAATCGATAAAATAATATTTTAAAAATATTCAAATACACTATTTTTTAGCGGCAGAATTTTCTGCTTTTATAACGTCACTTTCATTGTCAAAACTTTCTTCATCTTCAAAAATTGCTTCAATTGATTGGTTAAATAATTTCGCAATTTTAAATGCCAAAGGTAAGCTAGGATCATAGCGCTGTTTTTCAATCGCATTGATTGTCTGGCGAGAGACTCCCAAATATTCTGCTAATTGTTGCTGAGACCAACCTTGCTGTGCTCTCAATTCAGATAAGATATTTTTCATCGATAACGCCAGCTCCCAATTGCAATACCAACACCCCACAACGTTGCCATTAGAGGCCATACAAAAAACATAGAAAGATGTGGAAAGCCAATATTTTCAAGAAATCCATAGCTAAATGTAATCAGTGCGGTACCTACGAATGCGAGCGCAAAAGCTTGTAATTGGATGTGTTGTTGCATTTCATCTAAGCGTGCTAATTGTCTGAGTACACTCCAGCCCACCAAAATACAGGGAATTATCGGCAATAATGTCACAAAAATTTGTGTTGAATAACGGATATCGTCATTCTTTAAATAATTTAATGAACAAATAAGCACAACAACATAAAGCAGTATTGATGCACTAAACTCAATCAGAGATTTATATTTTTTCATACGGCAACCATGTAAAGTAAGCTTTACATAAATTTAGATCAAATAGCGCACCATGTAAAGCACACTTTACATATTATTTTTATTTTAACTTAGACAACAACGTTGAAATGCGCCTTCAATTATCATTTTTTCACGGCATTTATCCGCGCTTTGATTATAAATTTCTAAAGCTAACTAATTTAAAAGCATAAAAAAAACCTAGTAAGCATGAAGCAAACTAGGCTATAAACTTTGAATCTTTTTTCGTTGGTAGCGGGAGCTGGATTTGAACCAACGACCTTCGGGTTATGAGCCCGACGAGCTACCAGACTGCTCCATCCCGCATCAACGAAGCACCTTTATACGCCTTAAAGACAAGGAATACAACCTTTATTCTATATATGTTTAAAAGAATTATTGATGAGCATCCAGAACACTCTAAAACCATTCATTGTTGACTGATTATCGTATGCTCTTTTAACTTCAAAACACAACAGCTTAACCTTTTACTTAAGATTAAAAACCTAATATTTCGATAGCGACTATTATACTTTTACTCTCATCAAGGCATCTTTAGCGCTTACCCAAATAATAATTTAATTCAACCAGTCATTGTATAGCATTAGAAAGCCCACTAAAAAGTGGGCTTATTTTTTGGAGGCGCATGAATGATGTGTGAGTCGCACAGCAATTCAATAAAAATTATATCAGCCTTTATTTATTAATTAAATTAAACTATGTAACAAAAATTAGCCAAAGCGTGCTGCAAAACAATGTTCAAATCAACAGCGAAGATTTGCCTTAGTCGCTATATAACTTGAAGCAATTAAAAAACCACCCGTAGGTGGCTCGATTTAAATCATAGGTTCCAAAATCTTATAAATTTTACCATTCTTGCTGCTTTCAAAAAGCATTTCGAAGTTAGGACGCAAAAGTTCATTTTCAACAATAATATATTTGATACGTTCATGAGTTTTATTTGGATTTATCACAACATCATCTAATGTTGCCTCAACTGCGTAACACTTTCCAAATTGATCCTTTACATTTATGTCGAGTTTATTCATAAAAAATACCTTAAAAAATTAAATAAAAACAGCTAAAACTGTTAACCAAAACATTCAATGATTATTAAATTTATGCTTGTACATCAAACGCAATTCAATATACTGCAAAAACAGTAAATTATTATAAAAATTTTTATTTACTTACATTTTAAGTGCTTATCAAAAAGATTGCTTCTTGATGCTACTCAGGTTTTTTAAGATCTATTGCTTTTATCTCCTTTAAATCATCAAGATGAAGATCAAAAATACTTTCAATCATTTTTACTTTGGATTCACTGCTATCCTCAGACGTTTCAATCAAGTATTTTTTTGTTTGTTGGGTAAATTGAAAATAGTCTTCATAATTCACTGTTCCATTTTTTATCAGAAAACTGACTAAATTTCCGATGAGTAATCTTGTGACATGGTCACCCTCTAAGGTTGCCTCAACCAGCTTCCCAGCTAAAATTAATTTTTTCATCGCATTACCATCCTTTGTATCGTTCACTTAATTTAACAAATTCATTTTTACTTGTCATATCAATAAAAATATTCATTACTTAAGTCCGTTCAGATGTACGCTAGCTTTTGGCTTCAATTACTGCAAATGCATCAATATTGATAATTCAACAATAATACTCAGTTACTTGAATACAATTAAACAATCCCCTGCTTCGGTACTTGCAAAGCTGCTTTAAAGACCAATGTCCACTCTAGTATGTAGACCAATCATCAGCCTCAAAAACGGATTTATTCTAAACTTGCGCTGAGCTGATAAAAAAAGCCCTACATTTCTGTAAGGCTTTACCTTAATTTTGCGCTGACTAAGGATTTTTGTTATTTATTATTAGTAAAATAACAATTTAAATTTACTTTAAAATTAAATTGTCGTCAACCCTTTCATTACCTGTATAAAAAAATACCCACCGATAGAGTAAGTGGGTATATAAACTTGTGATATATGTTTAGCTAAACTTAATTTACATAACAAGAGTCTCACTTTCAATACCATTCATCGGCTATTGAATTTTACAACAATACAAATATCAGAATTTATTCACTCAATGATCGAGACTTCGTATGCTCACAAATACAGCCTCTATAAAAACAATGAAAAACACTAGCCAATGCTGCGCGTAAAGAAGGACAAAAGTTAAATTCTATACAACTGATTTTAAATATTTTTTAATTAAATCGTTTTAAAATATGACATAAAAGAAAAGTCTACTAGATTCTATTCACTTATCTAAATTATTATGGTTTATCAATCATATTCAACCAGAAAGACGCTATACATTTATCTCGACTATTTTACTGCGTTTTTATTATTAAAGAACAGATGTATAGTATCCGTGACCATTGGAGAGAGTGGTCTATAGACAATAAAGAAAGGCCCTACTAACCTGCATGATGCGGGTTTCTTTTTGTTTATTGATCTAGAAATAGCACAGCAGCCGCACGGTCCCCCCGCTTAGAAAAGACAAGCTTTAACACAGCAATTGATTAGATGTGCTTAAATTTTTGCTGATAGGCGAATGATGGATTTTTTAAACAGGTCCAGTATTTCAGTATAAATATAGCTTTGACACTAGGATAAAAGTTATAGAAATAATTAAAATGTATAAATATGAATTAAAATAAAAATTTAGCGTTAAAAAAAGCACGATATCGTGCTTTTTTTACAACTTACTCTGAATTATAGCGGAGTAATGTTTACAGCGTTAGGACCTTTAGGACCTTGAGTGATACTGAATTCAACTTGTTGACCTTCAGCAAGAGTTTTGAAGCCAGAGTTAGCGATTTCGCTGAAATGAGCAAAAACGTCTGGACCTGATTCTTGTTGAATGAAACCGAAACCTTTAGTTTCGTTGAACCATTTAACTGTACCTTTAACAACATTTGAGTTTGACATAATCAATCCTACTGAGATTTAAAAATTTTAAGCCATTTTATGACTAGTGATAACGTCGAAAATAATAAAGAATTGAACTTAAAATCTGAATAAAACGAAGGATTATGACTAAAACTGCGATACTTAGAGAAGATTTACCAAAACATGACTTTTTTCTAGTTGGCTTTACTTTACAGGAAAAAAATAAATAATCAAGCCTTCTTATACATATTTAACTTTATTATGGATAAAGAGTAACTTATCTATTTAGAATAGCCCTTTTGCAAGAGCTTGCTCAAATAAATTACTTTTCTCGATCATTGATAGAAAGCCAATTGGCTTTCTATTTCACAAGAAAAAAATACCAATGTTCTATACATCAATTTTTCTTATGCTTACTTTAGGGTTACTTTTTAAATGGCCAGCGGAGTTGAGCCAAATATTGGTTGGGTATTTGACTACGCACACCAACTTGATCATCTTTAATTTTTTGATCTTCATAGTGAAAACTTCTAAACAAGATGTCCCAAAATATGAACACTTCTCCAAAATTCTTACGACCAAATCCATGTTTATGATGGATGCGATGTACTTCAGCTACAGCAAAAATATATTTGAAAGGACCAACACGATAATCAATATTTGCATGCTGAAAAAACAAATGCACGGCCATAAATATCATCCAACAACCAATCAGCAAACTTGGAGCCCCAAAAAGCGCGAGGATGATCAAACTAGGTCCAGCAAGTACGATTGCACTCAGGGGATGCCGCTTTTCAGCATTTAACCAATATAAACGGCGTGATTGATGGTGAATCGCATGTAATTTCCATAAAAACTGGTATTTGTGGCTTAGGTAGTGCATGAACCATAGTCCAAAATCAATCACCACAGCAACAATCAATATCTGCCAAAATACCGAAATATGGTCGGGCCATAATCGTGGAATAAATCGAAAAAGATCAAACCATTCAATAATTTTTGAGACAGAAACAATCAAAAATAAATTAAAAATTGCATGGATGATATCTGTAACAAAATCTTGATGTGTATCCAACCACTTTGCTTGATAAGGCAAAGAGTGCTCAACCCATGCAATCACTACGCCACTTAGCAAGATAAACAATATTGAACTGGGCCAATACAGAACTTGCCCTGAGACGATGAACATCATCATCCATACGGTTAACAGCATACAAAGCGGATAAAATAAATATCGCAGAGATATTTTAACAAAAGCGCTCATTGATAACTCCAATCAACAGAATACGTTTTAGGAGTATGCTGACTGGCTGGATAGAAAAATTGAACGAAACCGCTATATCACTTATAGCTTTTAATCTGACAAAAGTAATATTGGCATTTGCTCAATGGATGGAATAAATTTTAATAGTGAAGGTTGAATGCCAAACATTTGTTTGCAGGTTCGACTAAAATGCGCCTGATCAGAAAAATGAGCGTGATGAGCGATGCTGGTTAAACTAATATCCTGATCTATGGCTTGAAAGCTTTGTAATAAGCGTAACCATTTCCGATAACTACGATAAGAAATACCAAAATTGTCACTAAACCAATGACTAAAACGACTTTCTGAAAGATTGAATTGTGTGGCGATTTGTTTCACTGTCAAATTCTGTTGATGGTTGAGAATAAGAAATTTTGCAAGACGCTCTTCTCTAACTGACTGAGCTTTGAAATTAGATTCACTGCAATAACTTAAAAGCTTTTGAAAAGATTCAAATGTTTGATTTTGTTCTATAAAACATACTCTAAGAATCGTCACCAAACTTTCAGGCAATATCATAATCGACGAGTCTGGTTGTAGGTAAGCTTGTAAATAATGCTGAATGACATCAGCAAGAAAATGTGTTTGATCAATATAGATCGAACAGTAAGTTCCTGGTTGCAAATGATGTAAAGTATTTGCTGCGATATAGACCCCACTACTCCATATACAATAATCATCAGCAATAACTTGAATCCGCTCTCCCTGTTGTTTTGCAAAGCTTAACTGATGTGCGTGATGACGATGTGGAGAGTTATCACCAACAGCTCCTTCAAAATAGCCAATGCCATATCCAATTGCTATTCGGCCCATCCAATATTTAGCAGGTAATTTATATAGATTAGATTGAGCCATAGAATACTTAAGCTAAAAGTGAAAACTCATTAAATAACACTATTCTACTTATCTTCAAATACCCAGCATAAATAAGCAGATTGATTGAGTGCGCTTTTTATATCTTTGCTATTCTAAAGCGCTTAAATTCAATGCAATAAATTTTAAGTATAAAAAAACCTAGTAAGCATGAAGCAAACTAGGCTATAAACTTTGAATCTTTTTTCGTTGGTAGCGGGAGCTGGATTTGAACCAACGACCTTCGGGTTATGAGCCCGACGAGCTACCAGACTGCTCCATCCCGCATCAACGAAGTGACTTTATACGCCTTAAAGGCAAGTAATACAACCTTTATTCAATATATATCTCAAAAAGCCCTATTTAAGTATTCTATTCACACAATATTTGTACTTTTATGCATTGTTTTTGTGTATGCATAGAAAAATATAAAAACAGAGAATTTCGGAGTGATTAGACTGAATCTCTTTCGCCAGATCCACAACATCATATTTAACACCAGACATCGTTAATTTTTATGCCATGATCTAAGTTGTTAAAGAGCAAAGCATCTCTAAGCATCTATCAATATATGATCCGCAGCATAATAGAAAAATTATTTTCAACACATTTCAACATATTAAAATTCATAAAAGCCCACCTTTTGATGAGCTTTTAGGCCCATTTGTATTTACTTATACACCCATATCCCTAAAGGGATATTACCAAATAAATGGATAAGCAAAGTAAGAACAATAAACATAGAAAAGAAGAATGCGATGTTTATAGATTTAGATATCATGTAATCACCCTTATTTTATTGTTGTTGATTTTTTATACACTAATAACGTGAAATTTTCAATCATTAATATGGATAAATAAATCACATTAAAATCTATCGCTTAGTAAGCTGCTTAAATAGTAAAACATTTTGCAATAATTACTTCTCTCTTTCCTTTTCTTATCGATACTTCCCTGTCTATAAATACCTGTTAAGTATCTATAATAATTTTTGCTATAAAAAAAGACGCTTTAAGCGCCTCACCACAAACTTCATTATTTACCACTCATTTCAACTTATATTGCTTATTCAGCTATTCAATCTCAAAAAAATGCTTTTCTGTGACTATTTTTATCTTTATTTCTTTATAATATCTAATCATTGGGTCATTTGCATCTTTGCTAATTTTATCTAAAAACTTATTCTCTTTCATTAATTTAGAATAAGTTTTATAACCAATAATTAATCTTTGTGGATCCTTACTTTCTTTAAAATCATCAATTTGCTTATTGAGTTCTTTTAGATCGATACCCATGTTGGCTCCCCTCAATTGTTTTAAGCAATATAACACTCATTTATGACATTTTTTTGGCGCGTTAAGAAAAATTAAGCGATTAAAAATGCCTCACATTTCTGCAAGGCATTCTTCAATATTTTGCTCTACCTTTCATCAATCTTTAAAATAGCGGTGACTTCACTCTATGACTACATCAACTTATGATTCAGTGATAAATAAGGGATGATTCGCTTTATAAATCGCTAATTTTTTTATTTCATTTTCTAGATAGCTTTGTGGCTCTTCTTTCCATGTTACTTTTCCACTATCAAAATCAGAGTTACTTAAGGCCCAAGAAGAAATTAAACTGTAAATAAATGTGTTATCAGCAAAAATTAATTTTGTTCTATTGCTCTTATCGCTGGTAAATACTTTGTGTGTAGGTAAGGACCCAAATATACCCACGTGGGTATACAAATATGTAAAGGTTTCATTCATCGTAATGATTACTCTTGTCGTTAATCACTATACTACCGCATTCAGCTCTATTTTATGAACTTTGAGCAAAATTCAAAATCCTTAACCGCTTAAGGATTTTATGAAAAAAACAGCCCACTAAGGCTATGCTATGAATAATTGAAGCATTAAGGCAAAAAAAACCTGCATCTTTGGGGAAAGAATGCAGGCAAAAACCGATAATTCAGTAATAGGAAGAATACCTAGTATTTTACTAGGGTTTCATTTTATTTGTCAGTGGCAATATATAACAAGTGCTATAGCTTGCTTTTAATTGGTGAAAAATACTCAATATGAAGGTGAATAAGAGACTTAAATTCTTTAGATATTTAGCTTAATCACAGTATTACAAATGATTTGATAGATACGAGTTTTACTTAAGTACTTTGTATTCTGCTACTAATTTATGCTTTTTAGGATCAATCTTATCGAGTGGTTGGCTATAAAAAACTTCACCAACAAAGTAACTCTATTTAAAGCATTTCCAAAAGATCATCCAATTTTTAATGTTCAAATTACTTTTATATTTTTAAAATTTTAAAATTACGAATAGTCACCCATCAATGACTTATATTGATCAATCCATAACTTTATATGGTTATTTAGACTGAACCATTTTATGCTTTCTTCATCAATACTCTAATTGATAATTAATTAATTCATTGATAACTACATCAATAATTCAGCGTTCAAACCCGCCTTCAATTAGTGGTGTATTCATTAAAAAATATCAGTTTATTGATTTAGAAAAACTGCTGAAAGATCTACCTCAATTTTGTCTGAATTAGCTTAAGCGTTTAATTAACCAATGTTTGATTTAGGCGTGTGCCTAACAAAAATCAGATTCAGGCATTTTACAAAGTTTTTAAAGTTCAGTGTTAATTTAATAATCACTTATGCCTTACAGTCGCATTAGCAATCTGCTATGGAATTCAGCTTCTAGCTGTAGTAATGAATTGTGTGAAAAATTGCTATAAACTTGAGCACAATAATTTAACTTACAAAGATATTGCATACTAACTTTTATATAAGGTGTACATTTTGAAGCATTTATTTTATATCCCATTTTTGTTTTGTAGTTTATTAACAAATGCAGCAGAAGAATCTCTTGATCTAACAAAAAATGATGGAGTAAGCTGGCGAATAAATCCTAAAATACCAAAAATTATTAATCAGTTTGATACTCCAAATGTATTTGATACTGTGATTCGCTTTGAATCAGATGGAATGGGTAATGTGACATCTGCAAAAGTGATTAGTAGTACTGGAAATGCTAAAACAGATGAATTGATCAAAAATGCAGTTTTAAACGCTAAACTACGACCATACAAAGAAAATGGAGTACCTACTCGATTCTCAGCAGATCAGCCTTTTCATATAAATGCTACAAATACAAAAAAAGAAAAAATCTATGAATGCAAATTGGTGATAAAGTCAAATGCATACCAAGTTCAACAAAAGTTCAAATCAATAAAAAAAGCCTTGAAGAAAATTGATTTTGTGTATTTAGATGAACCAACCTATCGAAAAAGCCCCTCCTACAGCAAATCGTCGAATACAACAGATTTTGGAGAATTTAAAGTTACCTTTATTGCCCCTGATGGCGTTATAAAAAGAATTGATCAACGAGAACCAACGATAGAGCATGTTATAGTTCTTAATTCGATTATTGGAATGAAAATAACACCAAAAAAGGATATCTGGAATAAGGGGATGCATGAATATGAGGATACTTTCACAGTAATGAGGCAATGCACTACAGATCCGATTAATTAAAAAAGCACGGCGATTTAGCCGTGTGTTTTCATGCATAGATAAATTACTGGAAAAGTTAAGTAGATTCACTGATTGGTTTGAATTTAACCAAGATACTGCTTTTGAAGAAATCATATAGATATAAATTTTCAAATTTAATATTTTGAGTTTTTTCTACTATTAATTTTCCATTTTGAGGGTACATTTTTATTAGATTTTACAACATACCCCCAAATGTACCCTTATTATCAAAGTATAAAGAAGAACAAACCGCGACAAAGAGAATGCCTAGATACTTATAATATAAAGGGTTTTTAGACAAACTGGTACAGTCAGGAACAACAATATAGTACGCCCATTGCTCTTCGAAATAGAAAAATAACTATTTAAAAATTAATCGTTCAATAAATTATAAAAATACTTGTAATGCAGCCTGTAAAGCAATAATTAAAATTATCCATTTTAAATTCTTTGATAGAATCATTTTATCATATTCAAAATAATATGAAATTTGATTTATTAATGCGACAGAAGCTCAAAATGAAAGAAAAAAAGATTGTTATTGTTGGTGCTGGTATTGTTGGCATTACTCTAGCATGGTATTTCGCCACTTATTCCGATGCAGAAGTGACATTATTAGATCAAAAGCAGGCAGGAAGCGGTGTTTCCCAACATTCTTTTGCATGGCTTAATGTTTCATATGGGCGTCCTGATGCCTACCAAAAACTACGATCAAAATCCTTGAATGAATGGCGAAGATTAGATGCAGAGATGAATGGCGCATTAAAAATTCATTGGCGAGGTGCCATTAGTTGGCAGGAAACGAATGCAGAGACATTACAGTTTATCCAATCCCACAGTGAGCTGTCTTTTAATGTCGAATCTTTAACAAAAGAGAATCTTGCAAAAAAAGAACCTTTGCTTGATAAAGCGCCGAATGTGGTTGCATTTGCTGGCGAAGAAGGTGCGATAGATCCTATCTGGGTGATTCAAACGCTGCTTCAGGATGCCATTAAAAAAGGCGTAACTTATTGTCCAGAAACTAAAGTTTCTAAAATATTACAAAATGAATCAGGTCAAACGATCGGTGTACGTAGTCAAGATAAGGATTATTTTGCGGATAAAGTCGTTTTAACAGCAGGAGTGGTTAATAAGGATTTACTGCAAACCATCAATATCGAATTACCTTTAGCATCTTTGCCAGCTATTATTATTCGCTTTAAGCATGAAAAATCAGATCAATTCGCACAGCATATTATCTCGACACCAGAGATGGAGATTCGCTCGATTGATTCAGAACATTTTTTAGCGGCAGAAGATTATATCGATGACACAGCAGTCAATACGCCAGAACTGATCACTCTGAATGCTTTAAAAACGATTCAAGCACATTTTAATGCGATAGCACCGACATTAACATCATCTATAACTGTTGATCACGTGGCTGTAGGAATGCGCCCTATCCCATTCGATGATATGCCCATTGTTGGTACGATGAATGATGACTCTGGACTTTATCTCATTTCAATGCATGCAGCAGTCACTCTCGCGCCTTTAATTAGTCGCTTGGCTATGCAAGAAATTTTATATGAGCAAGAAAGTCCTGAATTATTTTCTTATCGTATCACGAGATTTCAGTGATTATGTGCCGTTTTTACGTCAAAATAACCACTAAACTATTGATTTTATTCATAAATTTGGTACGCCCAGCGGGACTCGAACCCACTCCACAGGCTTCGGAAACCTGCACTCTATCCAGTTAAGCTATGGGCGCTTAAATTGAGAAGGCACATCATAACAAAAAAAACCGCGAGGTAAAGCATTTATAAAACAACTCTTTTGATTGATGCTCATGCTTTAAGCAATGTTGCATATTTGCAATGCAGAATTCCTCCTAACTTACTTGGTTTATTTAAAAAGATCGCTCACAATACACACTCCATAAACCAAGTGAGAATTTCATGACTGATGCTCTGACGTTAAGAGATTTATCTAAAACCTATAGAAATGGATTCCAAGCACTTAAAGGAATCAATTTGACTGTTCCAGAAGGAGAGTTTTATGCACTTTTAGGACCAAATGGCGCTGGTAAATCGACAACAATCAGTATTATCAGTTCCTTGGCGCGGAAAACCTCGGGTACTGTGGAAATTTTTGGTCACGATTTAGATACCCATCCTTCACATGCAAAGCAATGTCTAGGTGTTGTTCCTCAAGAATTTAACTTTGGTCAATTTGAAAAGATCTTTGACATCTTAGTCACTCAAGCGGGTTATTACGGCATTCCACCTAAAATTGCACAACAACGTGCTGAAGAATATTTAGAAAAATTAGGTTTATGGGATAAGCGTAATACTCAAGGTCGTATGTTGTCTGGTGGTATGAAGCGCCGTTTAATGATTGCGCGTGCCATGATGCATGAACCTAAACTTTTGATTTTAGATGAACCCACTGCAGGTGTAGATATCGAGTTACGCCGTTCAATGTGGGATTTCCTTACAGAAATGAATGAAAAAGGCACTTCGATCATTTTAACCACGCATTATTTAGAAGAAGCAGAAATGCTTTGTCGTCAGATTGCGATTATTGACCGTGGTGTTATCAAAGAAGATACCTCGATGAAAGCGTTCTTAAACCAATTGAGTGAAGAATCTTTTATTTTCGATTTAGAAAATCCGATTGAACCGATCATGATTGATATCATTGGTGTGAAATTTAATCTGATTGACCCCATGACCTTAGAAGTCACGATGGATAAAGCGCATTCTTTAAATGATTTATTTCAACTTTTAGAAGCGCAAGGCATTCGTGTTCGCAGTATGCGCAATAAATCAAATCGTCTTGAAGAGTTATTTGTGAAACTGGTTGAGAAAAATCTTGAAGGAGTTGCAGAATGAATTTTACTCAACTACGTATTGCACTCTATACATTAGTTCAAAAAGAAATCCGCCGCTTTATGCGAATTTGGCCACAGACCTTATTACCGCCTGCGATCACCATGAGCTTGTACTTTGTGATTTTTGGTAATTTGGTCGGTTCTCGTATTGGGCAAATGGGTGGATTTAGCTATATGCAATTCATCGTGCCGGGTCTTATCATGATGGCGGTGATTACAAACAGTTATGCCAATGTGTCTTCAAGTTTCTTTAGTGCTAAATTCCAAAAAAGCATCGAAGAACTGATCATGAGCCCAGTTCCATTACATATGGTCTTGTGTGGTTATGTGATTGGCGGTGTTGCCCGTGGTGTTCTTGTTGGGGCAATTGTCACTGCAATGAGTTTGTTTTTTACTGACCTTTATATCCATAATATTTTCGTCACGATATATACCGTTATTATTACCTCACTATTGTTCTCTTTAGGTGGTTTTATCAATGCTGTATATGCAAAATCGTTTGATGATATTTCGATTATCCCAACCTTTGTATTAACACCACTCACCTACTTAGGCGGTGTGTTTTACTCAATTAGTGCTTTAAGCCCATTTTGGCAAAATCTTTCTTTAATTAACCCGATTGTATATATGGTCAATGCTTTCCGTTTCGGAATTTTAGGTCATAGTGATGTCAATGTTTCATTGTCTTTACTTATTGTGACTCTATTCTGTGGCGTACTGTATGCGATTGCTTACTATTTACTTTCTCGTGGTTCAGGAATGCGTGAATAATGTCTGTTGAAAAATCTTTATTGGGTAAAGAAACCGATTACCCAACTACCTATCAACCCGAAATTCTTTTCCCGATCGCGCGTGCACAAGCGCGTGAGCAATATGCGGATGTAGCGGGTATATATAAAGGTCAAGATTGGTGGCATGTATTCGAAATTTCTTGGCTGAATAGCAAAGGGATCCCGCAAGTTGCCATTGGGCGTATTGCACTCCTTGCAACATCACCAAATTTGATTGAGTCGAAGTCGTTAAAGCTCTACTTTAATAGTATGAACTTTACCCAGTTTGACTCTCATCAAGCTTTTATCAATACCGTTGAAAAAGACTTATCTGCTGCTGCACAAGCCCCAGTGACGCTAACTTTATTTCAAGTTGATGATTTAGAGATTAGCAAACCAACGGGTATTTGTATTGATGATCAAGAACCTGACCAGCTGGTCAATCATCCAGATGCAAGCCTTTTGGCCTTTGATCAAGAAAATACACAACACGGTGAAAGCGTTGAAATTCAACTGTATTCACACTTATTAAGAAGCAATTGCCCTGTGACTGGACAACCTGATTGGGGCACTGTTTTTATCCGATACCAAGGCGAAAAACCTTGTTATCGTAGTATTTTAGCTTATATTATCTCGTATCGTCAGCATAACGGTTTTCACGAACAATGCGTGGAACAAATCTTTGCCGATATTTGGCAAAATTTAAAACCTGAAAAGCTGATGGTGTATGCAACTTATACACGTCGTGGCGGTTTAGATATTAACCCATGTCGTGTATCTGATGAATCATGGATGCCAAGCCCAATTCGATTGGCGCGACAATAAACATTGAGGTTGAAAACATGCCTTTTTTTGGTTTTGTACCTTCTGAAGAACTATTAAAGAACATTCAGACCGGTATTGAGAAAAAAAACTCTAACGAACCACTTTATCCTTTACGTGATCAAACTGCCTTACTCATTAATGAAGAAATTATTGATACGCTTTTGATTGAACTTGTTCGTCGCTTCCCTGCAAGTGACAAACGAGATACTGCTGAAAAATTAGCAGGCTATGTCAAATCGACTGTTGCTGTGTTACTTAAACAATTATTAAGTAAGGCAGACAATGATGTGGTTCGTCAGTCTGTAGAGTTTTCGGAACGTAGTCTATTTAAAGACCCACAAGGCCAATTCCGTGTCGGTGTGAATTTAGACGCAAGTTTAGTCACCAATCTCAAAAATAGTTTTGCTGAAGTTCAAGCAAATGGGGATGTGAATCGCGCTGTATTGTCTGAACAATTCAAACAATTCTCAGATGCAACGATTAACCATTTTATGCGTGATTTTAATAAAACGCTGGATTTGGGTATGATCAAACGTAAGGCTGCGGATATTGGCGCGTCTGCTGTAGGCAAAGCAGTGCATATGGCAATTGATAAGTTGATTCCAAATTTAAATAAAGATGAAATCACAGCTGTTGCAGAATATTACGATACTTTATTTTTTAATTGATCGTTAAAATTCAATTGGATTTTTAAATATAAAAAATGCCCTTCTTTGTAAGGGCATTTTTTATATTTATCGGCTTATACTTTCAGCTGTAGTAATTAACCTTTAAATTCATAAACTTAAAACCATGATAAAACATTATTCCTAGATCTATCTAAGACCTATTCAAATTCAAAACCATTTAATTCAATCTATTTAACCCACTATTTTCTAATTTAAATATTTCACCCTTAAAATAATCACAAAATTCAGCTCATAATTTTGTTGCAAAGTATTGATATTCATTGCCTTCGGGGGGGATTGTGATAGCATGCGCAAAACACATTTCCCGCACAAAATAGACCAATGGCACCAAGCTCTCAATATAAATTTTTACGTCAATCTCCTCGTGATGGTCTAAGTACTGCCATGATCCCCTCACGCTGGCAAAAACTCCATATTGACCCTTGGTTGAGCTTATTTCTAATTTTAAACGCGATGCTCGGTTTAACCGTCCTTTATAGTGCGTCTGCACAAGATATGGGGCTGGTTTCCAAACAAGCCATGAGCTTTGGTATCGGTTTTCTCGTCATGTGTGGTTTAGCCCAAATTCCCCCTAAAGTTTATCAAGCTTTTGCCCCCTACTTTTATCTCTTCGGACTGGTCTGCTTAGTCGCAGTTAAAGTGTTTGGTGAGGTTCGCATGGGTGCTCAACGCTGGATAGGGATTCCTGGTTTTGGCAGTGTGCAACCCAGTGAGTTTTTAAAAATTGGTATGCCATTGATGATTGCATGGTTTTTATCCCGTAATCCTCTACCACCTAGTTTTAAAAATGTGTTTTTATCACTGATCATGATCGGCATTCCTTTTATCCTGATTGCAGAACAACCCGATTTAGGTACATCACTGCTCATCTTGGCCAGTGGGATTTTTGTGCTATTTCTGAGTGGTCTTTCTTGGAAAATGATTTTAGGTGCAGTAAGTGCTGTTGCTGTAGTGATTCCAGTCGCTTGGGAATTTCTACTACATGACTATCAACGACAACGGGTTTTAACTTTATTTAATCCAGAAGCCGATGCCTTAGGCACAGGCTGGAACATCATTCAGTCTAAAACAGCAATTGGTTCGGGTGGCTTTATGGGTAAAGGTTATTTGGAAGGCACTCAATCGCACTTACATTTTTTACCCGAGGGTCATACTGACTTTATTATTGCCGCATTTTCTGAAGAATTCGGTCTGATTGGTATCCTGCTTCTGATCATCATTTACTTTTGTATTATCTTTAGAACCTTTCAAATGAGTTTACAATGCTTCCATAATTTCGGTCGTTTGGTTGCGGGTACTTTTGCTTTGTCATTTTTTGTTTATGTATTTGTAAATGCGGGCATGGTCAGTGGTATTTTACCTGTAGTCGGTGTGCCATTACCTTTTATGAGTTATGGCGGTACTGCAATTATTACTTTAATGGCCACTTTTGGCATTGTGATGTCGATTCATACACATCGTTAATTTTTTATCATAAATAATTAGGAAATATAACCTATGTTTACTTTTGGGCTTTTACAGAAGGTTAAAAACATCACTTTTTGTGCAGCTGCATTTTCACTGACCAGTTTCTGCCAAGCCAATGATTTTGCCAGCAACCCTGAATACAATAATTTTAAAGCCAAAACCATGCAAACCTATGGTTTAAGTAGCGAACAAATTGATTGGGCAATGAACGGCTCACGCAATTTACCCAATATCATCAGCATTATGGAACGACCAGGTGAAAGTAAGCCTTGGTATCAGTACAAAACTAATTTTTTAGCTGAAGGCACCATCCAACGTGGTGTACGTTTTAAACAACAATATGCAGATACACTAAATCGCGCAGAACAGCAGTTTGGGGTGCCTCAAGCGATCATCCTAGGCATTCTAGGGGTCGAAACAGGTTATGGCTCAAATAAGGGCTCCTTTATCACCCGTGATGCACTTGCAACCCTCGGTTTTGGTTATCCCCGCCGTGCGCAATATTTCCAAGATGAGTTGGGTGCTTTAATTGCATGGTCATATAAAGATGGCGTTCCAACCAATTCGATTGTTGGGTCTTATGCAGGTGCAGTAGGTTATCCGCAATTTATGCCAAGTAATGTGTCTAAATTTGGCGTGGATTACGATGGAAATGGTCATGTTGACTTACGTAACTCTGCTGTCGATGCGATTGGTTCAATTGCCAACTATCTGGCTCAACATGGCTGGCAGCGTGATCGCCCTATTGCGTTTTTAGCGCGTTATACAGGCAACAATCCTGAGGCGGTTATTGCAAAAGATTTAACTCAGCCTGTTCCCTATGGATCACTTAAAAATTTAGGGATTTCTCCATTAAATCCAATCGTCAAAATTGATGACTTAGATTTGGTTAATGTGATTCAATTACAGGACAGCAATGGCCCTATTTATTATATTACTTATCCTAATTTTCAAGTGATTACGACATATAATAGAAGCCGTATGTATGCCACTGCTTTATGGCTTTTAGGCACCGAAATTGTAAGTCGTTAAGACTTGCAATTTCCCAAACAATAAATAAGTCAAGATTTTTTTATGTTAATTTGATCACATTTAATACTTTTTCACACCTTGTTACAATATTGGTTATTTTTTAATCAAAACCTGTAAGAATTTGTCCTTTTTGTAACTGTTTCTTAAATAATGCTAGACACATTTATTCCAGCTTGAATATTATCCTTTCCGTTAAATGCAGTTGCACAAGTGAATTTACAGACCTCTATGGTTAATTTTCAGCGACTTAGAAAGTTAAAATTGAGGTTCCAAGGAGTTAAACGATGCATGCTTCACTAAAATATATGATGGCCCTGACCATGGGTCTGAGTATGACGCAAGTCAACTCAGAAATGGTTCAGTCATCATACTTAAACAATGATTCGGATAGTTCGAGTCTAGCTTCTCGTGTGATTAGCAAAGATTCAACAAATTTCAACTCTCATTTTTCAAACCTAAACAGTTTGTCAATTACTGAACGTTCTGGCGATCAAGTCCGTCGTCAAACTATTGCAGCAAAGATTCAAGTTCCTGAAGATGAGCCTTCAGTAATTGATAAACTTAATGAAGTTGCTTCAAACACAGTTCGCAAATTTAGCCAAACTGGTGTTGCATCTTGGTACGGTCGTCAGTTCCACGGCCGTAAAACCGCAAGCGGTGATACATTCGATATGAATGATTTGACTGCTGCACACCGTAGCTTGCCATTAAACTGCTTTATTCGTGTAACCAATAAAGACAATGGTAAAAGCGTAGTGGTTAAAGTCAACGATCGTGGTCCTTTCCATGGTAACCGTGTACTTGACCTCTCTTACGGCGCTGCTAAGCGTTTAGGTATTACAAATTCAGGAACAGCACGCGTTAATATTGAACGCGTAGATGGTCCAAACTCGTAAATCACTGCATGCATTTAACAAAAGCCACTTTCCAGTGGCTTTTTTATTATAAAAATAAAAATATAGATGTCCGAATTGCCCCCTTAACTTTCCAGTTATGCCCCTTTTCTTTCAATGCATTCCAGATAAAATAAAATGTGAGTCGATACAGGATGTATCACTAAACAGAAAACGAAAACCGAAGTTTAAATTCTAAAAGTAAAAAAAGTGAGCCATGCATGGACGTGAACAGCAATACCCCAAACTTCGCGCATACATCCCTCAGCAAAACCCAAAAAGTAATCGCACTTGGTTTTGCCGCGCAAGGCTTGGGTTATGCCAGCGTCATGACCGCGCTTCCCACAATCAAAAGCCGATTCAGACTTTCAGATGATCAACTGTCAATTATTATCCTTGGTGTCTGTATTGCAGCAGCACTGGGTTCTATTTTGGCAGATCGACTTGCTGTGAAACTAGGTTCAAGGCTTGCAATTGTCATTGGCTTGCTATTTGAAGCCATCGGTATTGCAATTGCAGCATTTAGTCCCAGTGTCATGATCATGGTCGCTAGTTTTTTACTTTATGGGCTTGGACTCGGATGTTTAGACGCTGCATTGAATATGCAAGCTGTCATGATGGAACAAAAACTTGGGAAAAGCGCCTTGGGCGGTTTCTTTGCCTGTTATACCGCTGCAGCTTTCCTTGGCGCGTTAATCATGTCTGCGACAGTTTCAACTACACTTGGGGCAACAGCGGCATTGTGCATTGCTGTCACGATATGTTTGATTACATCGCAAGTGTCAAAACGTTGGTTATTTCAACAAAAAGAAAATGCTGCCCTACATCCTCAACAACGATCACCAATTCCGCATAAACAATTGCTTATTTTTGGTGTGATCATTCTCATCGCCTTTACTGTCGATTCAGCAATCAGCACGTGGAGTTCAATTTATCTTAAAGATATTTTAGCAAGCTCAGCCACAGTCGCCCCATTGGGTTATGCCGCATACCAAATGGGTATTTTACTCACCCGTTTAAGTCTGGATTATCTTTTAAAATTTAAAAGCGCTGCATGGGTTGCCTTGATCACAACGCTGATTGGTGCAACAGGCTGTGCCATAGCTGGCTTAGGGCATTCATTGGCGATTGTCATTGCCGGTTTTGCACTGGCTGGTGTTGCGGTAGGCGCATTAGTCCCGCTGACATTTTCAGCAGCAGGTCGTTTAGATGAAAATCGACGCGATGAAATTATCGCACGGGTGAATATTTTTAATTATGGCGGGGCTGTAGCAGGAGCTGTAATTGTTGGCTTACTTGCTGCTCCTATCGGTTATGGTCCCTCATTTATTGGTTTAGCACTGGCGCTGTTATCTGTGATTTATTTTAGAAAAAGATTTATTTAGGCTGTATATAAATAAAAAATCGTTTAGGATAAATCAAGATCATTGCTCAAATACAAAACACTTATCATTTTTTAAACACATATCAAACCTATACGCAGATCAAAATCTTTGCTAGTTTGAATAAAATAAACAATATTTAATAAAACAAATTTGGGGATTATTCATGTTTCAAATCAGTAGCCCATCAAAACTTGTCCGTGCAATTGCACCCATCATCTGCGTAATTGGCCTTGGTTCGCTTAGCGCATGTACCACAGTATCTCCAACAAACACGAATACAACCGCTGATCTTGCAACATTGACGCAAACAAACACGCTATTTTACGGTGGCTCAATTTTAACCATGCAAGGCATGTCACCCCATTATGTCGAAGCGCTACTGGTCAAGGATGGAAGAATTGTCTTTGCAGGTGATTTAAAACAAGCGCAAAAATTAAAACAAAAAAATACCCAAGAGGTTAACTTAAACCGTCATACCCTGCTGCCTGGTTTTATTGATGCGCATAGCCATTTAAATAGTGTCGGTCTACAGCAAACTGTGGCAAATCTCTACCCTACGCCCGATGGTAACGTTTCAGATATTGCATCATTGATTCGTGAACTTTCATTATGGCAACAAAACAATCCTGACTTTATCAAAGCAACCTCAGGTTGGATTATTGGAAATGGTTATGATGATGCCCAAATTAAAGAAAAACGGCATCCTACAGCAGATGATTTAGACTTGGTTTCCACCAATCACCCGATTATTGTTTTACATCAGTCCGGACACTTAGCCTCTGTCAATCATAAGGCTCTTGAACTTTTAAACATCAATAAAAATACACCCAATCCAACTGGCGGGATTATTCGTCGTAAAGCAAATTCTCAAGAACCCAATGGTGTACTTGAAGAAGCTGCTGTTTTTTCAGCAATGGCAACTGCGTTTAGCAAAGTTCCACCTGAAATCATGCAAAATATGGCAAAAACAGCACTGAATACCTATATCAAAAATGGCTATACCACTGTACAAGAAGGTCGTGCAGATCATAGTACCGCTGAATTATGGCGAAGTTTTGCGGCCATCAATCAATTGAATATTGATGTCGTGGTTTATCCAGATATTATCAACGAAAAAGATTACATGCTGAAAAATGGCAGTAGTCTCAATTATCAAAATCATTTTAGAATTGGTGGGGTTAAAATCAGCTTAGATGGCTCCCCACAAGGCAAAACCGCATGGCTAACGCAGCCTTACTTCATCCCACCAGAGGGAAAACCTAAAGACTATCGTGGTTATCCAGCCTACCCAGATACAAAAATGGTTCAAGATGCAATTAATCTGGCTTATAAGAACCATTGGCAAATTCTTGCGCATGCCAATGGTGATGCTGCAATTGACCAATATCTCGCAACTATTGAGACAGCCAATGCACAATATGGCCAAGCAGATCGCCGCAATGTGATTATTCATGCGCAAACCATGCGTGAGGATCAATTAGATCAAGCCAAGAAATTAGGGCTTATTCCTTCGTTCTTCTCATTACATACTTACTACTGGGGCGATTGGCATAAACATGAAACGCTCGGCGCAGAACGTGCCAACCGAATTTCCCCTACAGGTTCTGCATTAAGAAAAAATATGATTTTTACTGAGCACCATGATGCTCCAGTCATCCCTCCTAAAAATATGATGGTGATTGATGCAACCGTCAATCGTACCACCCGTTCTGGAGATGTATTAGGTGAGGATCAAAAAGTCAGTCCTTATATTGCATTAAAATCAGTCACAGATTGGGCTGCATACCAATACTTTGAAGAAAAAGACAAAGGTACCTTAGAAAAAGGCAAATTGGCGGATCTTGTAGTGATAGATCAAGACCCATTAAAAGTGCCCACTCAAAAGATTAAAGACATCAAAATATTGGCAACTTACAAAGAAGGTCAATTGATTTATCAAAGTCCCCAATAAGGATCAGTAAAGGATAGTCGGGATAGGACATGCTCAATTCGAATTTTTTAATCATACTATTGGGCCTAAGTGGTTTTGCTTATGGAGATATCACTATTTTCAAAGCCACTTTTCCTGATCTAAAAACCAACCAAGCACCTCACCCACAACACCAGCTTGAAAAACTTCCTGCAACTACACTCAGCAATAATGTAACAGTGGATACCTATATTGCAGCAATTCCCAATCCTTTTAACGATACAGGATTCTACAAAGATGATGCCATCTGTAAGATCAACAATACCCAGCAAGTAAAATGTCAGTTCAGTTATACATTATCTGCGACTCAAGCAAAAAACTTTAAAATCATCTTACTGCCGGGTATTGGTCCTGTACTTGTCCCCCTATCATGGCAAGTGATCAGCACGGATATGGGACCTTCTGGCGTTGCGTATGCTGTGCTGGCAAGCCGTAAAAAAGATGAAGCCATCACCATTTATAATTCATCCGCGTGTGCTGGCTGTGCCATGCATAGCGCAAGTTTATATTTCCCCAATATCAAAAAGCTCAGTTTAGACAATGAATTTGGTGCCATTGAAGATAAAAACCATCTATTAAACATCGTCAAAGCCAATAAAAATAAAGTGTATTTTAGCTATCAAATTCCCAACTATCCCAACAAAACACATGGGATCGCCTATTATGCCGATGAAAGTGATGGCAACGATGTCACCAATTTTCAGGAAATCAAAGTCACAGTTAAACCAGAACATCAAACTTGGGCACGTGATATTTTAAATTTCTATCAGGCCACACATTGAAATACCCATGACCAGCACTTGGTTTTATTTAAAGCCGCTATTTTGACCAAAACATTATTCTGATTTATATTGTTTTCAGCAAAAATAAATATAGCCAACCACATGCATGGAGCGCCAAATGAAAACAATCACCGAATGGTTCGATGAATATAGCGCAAGTCATCAAAACAAAACCAATAAAGCCATCCATTGGGCTTGTGTTCCCGCGATTTTATTTGCCATCATTGGGATTCTTGCACATTTTAGTGCTTTGCTTACCGCTCTGCTTCTGGTTCTAACCCTCGTTTTCTATGCCCGTTTGGATATTGTTCTTGCTGTAGCAATGACCGCATTAATTGCAGTCATGGCATGGATCATTTACTTACTTCCTGTCGGTGTTGGTTTCTATATTGGAGTGTTTATCTTGGCTTGGATCGGTCAATTTTATGGTCACAAAGTCGAAGGTAAAAAGCCTTCTTTCTTTAAAGACCTTCAATTCCTCCTCATTGGCCCTGTATGGTGTATGGATGCCTATCTTGGTAAAGTACTACCCAAATGGAAAACTCGCCAGAAACTGGCTTTTTAGCGCAAATAAACCAGAGGGAAAATCCAATTTGGCTTTTCCCTCCATTTTTTTCAATTTAACAGATAAAATAACCCGTAAAAGCACAATAAACTTAAAGCTAAATTGACTAGAATTTTCTTAGAAATAAGTGCTAAAACAACACAGATCATTGCTGTTAAAAAATAGGCATCCAAAGGCAATGCACGCAATTGATCTCCACTAAAAAATACAATTGGTGCACAAATTGCAGTCAGCAAACATGGCGCCGAATACTGCAACATATTTCCAATCACACGAGGTAATTTCAGGGCGATTTTAGGTTCTAAGAAAAAGTAACGGTTAATCAATACAATGGCTGCCAAAGTTAACAATAAAGTCCATGTCATTTTGCTACGCCTATGTTTTTTACTCCGACGATCTTTGCCGTACACATTGCACTAAACATCCCCAAAATCCCGGATAGCACAATGCCCCCTTCAAATTGAAAATATTTAAAAATACAGGCAGATAGCAAGGTACACATAACACCTACCAAAGTTGCGCTATTTTTCACCATAGGCACAATAATCAAAATAAATACCGCAACAATTGAAAAATCTAAATGTAAGCTTTCTAAATTTGGAATTGATTTAGCCAGTACAATGCCCAACACACTAAATAGGCACCAAGCCAAATAAAAACACAGCCCAGCACCCAACAAATAAGCAAAGCTGCGTTGTTTATCTTTGCCAATACCGACAGCAAACAGTTCATCTGTCAGCAAGAAGCCAATTAATATACGTTGCTTAAACGGAAAACGACTGACATCTTGACGAAAATTAAGCGCATATATTAAATGCTGACTGGTTAAGAAAAATACCGTAATCATAATCGTCAAGGCCGATGCATGTGACATGACTAAACCTAAACTTACTAACTGTGCTGCACCTGCAAATACAACAGCGGACATTGAGAATGCTTGTGCAAAGCTTAATCCAGCATTGATTGCCATTGATCCAGCCAGAATACCCCAAGGCAGTACGGCAATAGATAAAGGTAAAATATCGACCACACCTTGGAAAAATGCCTTTTTATTTTGTTTAGACTTCGGCTCAATCTCGGCAGTATAAGATTCAAATTGATCACTCATTTGCAAAATCCAAATCTAAGAATTTAAGCAGTATCTTATAAATGCTCAGTGATCGCTTGAATGAAATTGCTATTTGGTCAGGAGCTGTAAACGTTTAAATGGCTATTCCCGGATACATTTATTAAATATTTAAGGTACTTAAATATTGAGAAGGTGTAACCCCGACTGCTTTTTTAAAATGCCGATTAAAATGACTTTGATCTGAAAAACCACTATTTTGGGCAGTCATTGCAATACTCTGACCTTGTTTTAATAATTGGCGCGCTTTCTGTAAACGGACCTGAACCAACCAGCTATGCGGTGGTAATCCCGTATATTTTTTAAATTCACGTAAAAAATGCCAAGGGCTTAATCCTACATATGTCGCCAAATCAGTGAGCGAATAATCATGCTCAGGAAAACTGCTTAATAAATCTTTGACTATTTCAACTTTCCGTTGTGCTTCTGGTAATTCAGCAGGTGTTAATTTGGCACGACCATAACGACTGATTAAGCGGGCTAAAGTGGATAAATACATACTCTCTTTTAGTAAAGTATTTTCTTTTTGTTCTAATAAATCAAAAAGTAAACAGAGTTGCTGTGCCAATCCAACATCTTGCACAACAGCTTGAGGGAACCACGGTACGCTATTTTTAACACTAAAAAAATCTTGCCCTGCATCTAATAACATTTCTGGCGTTGGATAAATTGCGCGATATTTCCAGCCTGACTCGACAGCAGATGAACCTGTATGAATTTCATCAGCATTGACTAATATAATGTCGCCCTTCGGTGCTGTATGTAACTGCCCAGTCCGATAAAAACTCTGTGCACCATCTTCAATCACACCAATACAATAACCTTCATGCACATGCTTTGAAAATTGCTTATGGTGATACTGTGCTTTTAATAACTCTAATCCACCCAATTCTTTTAGGTGAAAGTAGCTTGCCCACTCCTGCATTTTTTCTATTCAGACTTTTGATAATAATTTAAAAATAGCATGTTTATAAAAAGCGTATAGAACAAAATTGCTATCTATACGATTAGACATGGAAAATACAAAGATCTTTTGTGCACATAAGAAAACAACCAATAGATTACTGATAGGTTTTTCCATTATGTTTTAGCCAACCATCTTGATGACGACGCTTTGGATCATGGTGTGTCCAGTGCATTACGCCACCTTGATTGCTATATTCATATTCGCCAAAAAATTCGACAGTATCGCCTTTACGTAAATTATCGATACGGGGTGCTAAATCAATATTATGTGCAACCAATACAGTTAAGCCATTATCCAGTGCAAGAATAAATTTTTGATGACGTGAACCTTCATTATCATCACGCAACACGGCTTTTACTCGACCGATGGATTGTACTTGAACATTACTGAGTTTTGCATCATAGGCTTTTCGAATAACCTCAAGACCATTTTGATTTTGACTATTGGCAGACCGCTTATCTTTAAATTGGTTATCTTTACCCTGCTCATCCACATGCTGTGTATTGTCTTGTAAATGATTGTTTTGCTGATCGATCGATTCAACTTTAGAGGGTTCAGTTGTTTGATTTTTTTGTTGATTGAGATCAACACCCAGATAAGCTGCGACGATCACTGCAATTACAGCACCAATACCAAGTTGTGTTTTATTTGCCATAAAGTTTGAGTCTAATCAATGTTCATGGTGGAATTATAAAAGAATAATCTTTTAGATATGTATGAATTAATTCTTCTAAATCTACTTCAATTAAATTACAGACAAAAAAACCCCTCTAAAGAGGGGTTTTCAATAATTATACTCAGTGAGTAAAAATTATTTAGCAGCCGCTTGAGCAGCAGCAACTTCTTCTGCAAAGCTCATTTCAGCTTTCTTCTCAATACCTTCACCCACTTCGAAGCGAACGAATTGAGCTACAGTTGTTGCAGTCGCTTTCAATACTTCAGCAACTTTTTTGTCGTTGTCGATTACGTATTGTTGACGCTCAAGAACAACTTCGTTCAAGTATTTTTCAACTGAACCAGTCACCATTTTTTCAACGATGTTCGCTGGCTTACCAGATTCAATCGCTTTAGCTTCTGCAATTTCTTTCTCTTTCGCGATAAGATCAGCAGAAACATCTTCAGCAGTTACAGCAACTGGGTTGAACGCAGCAACGTGCATTGCAATACCTTTACCAGTTTCAGCAGAACCTGTGTAAGAAACAACAACACCGATTTTTAAACCGTGTTTGTAAACTGCAAGGTTTTCACCTTCAACAATTGCAGCACGA
The DNA here is from genome assembly GCF_059422385.1 of Acinetobacter sp. GW821-FHT01E09. Classification (NCBI taxonomy): domain Bacteria; kingdom Pseudomonadati; phylum Pseudomonadota; class Gammaproteobacteria; order Moraxellales; family Moraxellaceae; genus Acinetobacter; species Acinetobacter sp. GW821-FHT01E09. The sequence continues at coordinate 1,362,160 of NZ_JBWKWU010000001.1, read as the reverse complement.
CGAACTTGAATGTTTTCACCGATTTTTTGAACAAGCGCAATACGAGCTTCTTCAACAGTTGAACCATCTTCAAGTTTCAATTCAGCAATTTGAGCAGCATCAGTTACACCAGCAGCAAGTGCAGCAGCAGCAACTTTCGCAGAGAAACCAGCAAAGTTTTCGTCTTTAGCAACGAAGTCAGTTTGACAGTTTACTTCTAAAAGAATTGCTTTGTTACCTTCTTGAGCAATTGTGATCGCGCCATCAGCAGCAATGTTACCAGCTTTTTTAGCTGCTTTTGCTTGACCTGATTTACGAAGATTATCAATCGCTAATTCGATGTCACCGTCTGCTTCTGTTAATGCTTTTTTGCATTCCATCATTGCAAGACCAGTACGGTCACGTAATTCTTTTACCATGCTCGCAGTAACTGCAGTCATGTTGTTCTCCTAAATACGGTAGAATATGAATCTGTTCAACAAAAACGGCCCAAAGGTTCCTCTGGGCCGTTTTGCTTTCTCGACGCTCAATTTGTCATCATTTTAAATCACAAAAATGACAAGCTTGCGTCAAAACGCATTAAGCCTCAGGAGCTTCTTTCGCAGCTTCTTCGCCTTTAGCTTGAGCATTCGCTTGAGTTTGAGCGTATTCTTTACCAGCAAGAATTGCATCAGCCATTGCAGAAGCATAAAGTGTAACAGCACGGATCGCATCGTCATTACCAGGAATAACGAAATCTACGTTATCTGGGTTAGAGTTTGTATCAACGATACCGATTACTGGAATACCAAGGTTTTTAGCTTCTTTAATCGCGATTGCTTCGTGATCAACGTCGATGATGAACAATGCGTCAGGTAAACCACCCATGTTCTTAACACCGCCTAAAGAGCGTTCAAGTTTTTCCATTTCACGAGCGCGTTCTAATGCTTCACGTTTAGTAAGTTTAGCAAAAGTACCATCTTGTGATTGAGTTTGAAGATCTTTCAAACGGTTGATTGACTGACGAAGAGTTTTCCAGTTAGTCAACATACCACCCAACCAACGGTGATCAACATAAGGCTGACCAGCGCGTTGAGCTTGTTCACGAATGATGTTAGAAGCAGCACGTTTTGTACCAACGAACAATACTTTGTTCTTTTTGCTTGCTAGATTGTTAACAAAATTCAAAGCATCATTTAACGCAGGAACAGTATGTTCAAGGTTGATGATGTGAATACGGTTACGCGCACCAAAAATGTATTGACGCATTTTTGGGTTCCAGAAGCGAGTTTGGTGACCAAAGTGCGCGCCAGCTTGAAGAAGGTCGCGCATGCTTACGTTGTAATCTGCCATTTTCTTTACCTTAAAAGTTTGGGTTAGGCCTCCATATGTCCGCATTCTCCACCCTTTCAGGCACCCAGAGTAATGTGACGACATATGTGCGGATTTTTAAATTACCCTTATCAATATTTCCATAAACCATTCACAAAGAAAGTCACAGAAAGCATTTGATAAATTGGGCGGCTATTTATACCATAGTCACATACAAATTTCCAAAAGTTTTTAAAGATCATGAACAGTACTTACGAAGCACCACGTCGATTAATCAAAACCGCAGATGAAATTGAAAAGATGCGTGTTGCAGGTCGATTGGCTGCAGAAGTTTTGGATATGATCAAACCGCATATCAAACCAGGTGTCAGTACACTTGAATTGGATACGATTTGTCATGACTATATTGTCAACAAACAAGACGCTATACCTGCATGTTTAGGTTATGGCGCTGCACCTGGTCGCCCTGCATTCCAACATGTGATTTGTACCTCTGTAAATCATGTGGTATGTCACGGTATTCCATCTGCAAGTAAAATTTTAAAGAAAGGCGATATTCTCAATATTGACGTGACTGTGATCAAAGATGGTTATCACGGCGATACCAATATGATGTATGTGGTTGGTGGTGAAACATCGATTATTGCTGAACGTTTATGTAAAGTTGCTCAAGAAGCAATGTACCGTGGTATGGAAACGGTGAAACCGGGATCAACCATTGGTGATATTGGCGCAGCGATTCAAAAATATGTTGAATCAGAACGCTTTAGTGTGGTGCGTGAATATTGTGGTCATGGTATTGGTACAGTATTCCATGATGAGCCACAAGTCCTTCACTATGGTCAACCTAATTCAGGCATGGTTTTGGAAGAAGGTATGACCTTTACCATTGAACCAATGGTCAATGCGGGTGTTTGGCAAACACGTTTAATGGGTGATAAATGGACGGTGGTAACCAAAGACCATAGTCTTTCAGCTCAATACGAACATACCCTGCTGGTGACCAAAGACGGTGTAGAAGTTTTAACCGCACGCCCTGAAGAAGATCTATCTCGTTTTCAAAAATAACGAAAGTCATTGACTAAAATGACTTATGCTGCTTAACAAAAGGTCATATTTATATGGCCTTTTGTTATGGCTTGATTTTTTCCTTATCTGCCAAGTCAATGTTTTATGGTTATTTTTAACCGAGATCATGGCCTATTTTTAGCATGTAACATCATGACAACACGATTACAGTTGTATTACATTTATAAACTTATGATAAATAAAACATTAAAAAAAGAACATTCACTTAAAAAAAGCCTTTGTAAAGACTACATTAATTAACAGCAAAAACTTCTAATAATAAAAACGCATAAAAATTAGTATCAATTACGGACATGGAGTCCAAACCTATGAAAAAATCATTACTTTGCATCATGACCTCATGCATGACTTTACCGATGATGGCCCATGCAGATTCACCCTATTTTAGTCTGAAAGATGGTGATGGATTTAAACGCTTTTCTGTTTCAGCAGGTTGGCTACATGCAATGCCGCAAGGTAATCCCAATGGTGTAAACATCAATACCAGTGTTAAGAAAGGCGATTATGCGGTTGGTGATGTGCAACTTGACACTGTGACCAATGCAATTGCCAATACCGAAGAAGGTGCCGCCAAAAAAGAAAAGTTATTGGGTGTGGCAAAACTTGGTGAAACTTTAGGCTTAATTAAAAATGGAACATTAACCTCAAACATGAGTGGTAAAGCCAATATTACCAGTTTAGAAAGCTGGAATAATGCAGATGCAGGACTGAAAGCAGATAATGTTGATACCTTAGGGATCATGGCAAATTACTTCTTTACCGATAATATTTCATTGGAATTTAAAGCAGGTATTCCCCCTAAAGTTGATATTAAAGGACAAGGCCAAATTAATGCCCCTGTACTTGGTATTGCGACACCTGAAGGTAAACTGGATACACCGATCATTGGTGGAATTGCCAATGGCTTAATTAATGGCATTGGCGGTATTCCTTTAGATACACAAATCCCGATTACCAATTTAGAGCAATCGAAAAAAGCAGCATCTGCAACAGCATGGTTACCTGCTGCTGAAATACATTATCAATTTGGTAAATCTGGTGTAAATAAACTTAGACCTTATGTCGGCGTCGGTGTCATGTATGCGCATTTTACCAATGTAAAAATTGACTCTGGTATCAACAAAGATTTAATCGCTGCAGGCCATATGGTTCAAAATGTTCTTGATGGTCAGGCAGGTGCAGCATTAGAAGGCAAAACATCATCAGCTGATCCTCGCGTTAAAGTAAAAGCCGACGATGCTATAGCGCCTATGGCAACACTGGGTGCAACCTATGATTTTAATGATCGTTGGTTTGGAGTAGGCTCTGTCACTTATGCACCAATGAGTGGTGATGTCAAAATCACTGTCGTTGACAACAATACAGGGAAATCGCTCATCGGCGCTAAAACCAAAATTGATATTGATCCTCTGATTACTTATGTGGGTGTGGGTTATCGTTTCTAAAAGCTAAATTTATTTTCATTAAAATGTGTTGATTGATCACTAAAATTTATCGATTGATAAATTTTTATTCTATCGCTAAGTCCCATTGAATCATCTACAATTCTCATATGATGATTCAATGGATAGCTTATGTCAGTACAACAGGACGACACGCGTTTCTCTAAACCACTCATTTATATGCTTATTGGAAGTGCTTTTATCTTGGCACTCTCTTTAGGTGTACGTCACGGTTTTGGGCTTTATCTTGTGCCCATGAGCCATGAGTTTGGTTGGAGTCATCAAGTTTTTAGTTTAGCCATTGCCATACAAAATCTATTCTGGGGCGCAGTACAACCTTTTACTGGGGCGCTTGCAGACAGATATGGGAGTAAGAAGATTGTTGCAATAGGCGGGGTGCTCTACACCATTGGTCTATTGTTAATGTCCATCAGTTCAAATGTACTGTTACTAGATATCAGTGTCGGCTTAATTATCGGCTTAGCCCTCTCTGCAACCTCATTCTCGGTATTACTTTCAGCCGTAGGACGAGCAGCGCATCCAAGCAAGCGCAGTATGGCAATGGGTATTGCCAGTGCAGCTGGTTCATTTGGGCAATTCATTATGTTGCCAACCACCCTGCTTCTCATTAAAAATTTCGGCTGGTCATCTGCGCTGGTCATTACAGCAATGCTGATCGTGTTGATTGTTCCATTGGCATGGATGCTTAAAGCACCTATGTATGTACCACCAAGTGCAATTAAACAAGCGATAAAACCCAATTTAAGCTTTAAACAGATTCTTAAAATTGCCTTTCAGCATAAACCCTTTTTATGGTTGGCCTTTGGTTTTTCAGTGTGTGGGTTCCAAGTGGTTTTTTTAGGCATTCACCTACCAGGTTATTTGATTGATCATGGTTTTGATGCCTCCACTGGAACGATTTTTCTTGCATTGGTTGGTCTATTTAATATTATCGGAACCTATACCGCAGGTTGGCTTGGTGGTAAGTATTCCAAACCGCATCTGCTTATGGGTTTATATGGTTTACGTGGCGTTGCGATTGTTGCATTTCTGATGCTGCCATTGAGTATTTGGACTGTTTACGCCTTTGGTATCGTTATGGGGATCTTATGGCTTTCGACTGTACCTCTAACCAACGGCATTGTGGCCAATATGTTCGGTGTAAAATACTTAACCATGCTAAGCGGCCTAGTGTTTTTCACTCACCAAATCGGTTCATTTTTTGGTGGATGGCTAGGCGGTTTAAATCATGATATAACGGGTAACTACAACATCATTTGGGGATGCTCAATTGCCTTGTGTGTAGTCGGTGTTATTGTGCATTTCTTTGTTAATGAAGAGGCTGTGGTTAATGACTAACTCATTCTCGTGGTTCAAGCTCAGTATCTGGTTGGTTATTGTTATTCTGTTCGGGCTGTCAAGTATGCTGTGGTTGAACACGCCTGAATTATTTGAATATTTTAATATGGCTTTTTGTGCACATTAACCAATTGTCCAATACCTAGATTGCTTTGTTTCGTAATCATAAGCCGTTCAACATTTTTAATTTAAACCTTGTTGAAACGTGGATTTTTTTGTTTTAAACCTTTTAACTAGAATTAAAATTTACATCGGTTGAATAAGCTGTTATCTCTGGATGCATCATTAAAAATTATCACTTTGATTATGCAACTTAGCCTCTATCATCTCACGCACTCACGATCACAACGAATTCTATGGCTATTAGAAGAATTAAATTTGCCTTATCAGCTTAAAATCTATACCCAGCATATTTTAGAGCATGAAGATGCTGAATTAAAACAGTTCAATCCTGAGGCTAAATTTCCAACCTTGGTCATGACAGATCTTCTTGATCAAACAACAACGGTACTGACAGAAAGCTCAGCAATCATTGAATATTTAAGTTTTAGTACGCAAAAGTTTGGTATACAAGGTTTAAATCAGCAAGAGATCATAGACTTTTATTTTTGGAAAAACTTTGCAGATTCTAACTTCATGCCAAATTTAGCCCTTAAACAAATCTTTTATCAGTTGGTCCAACGCACACCCTTTCCGATACACATTTTGACAAGACTACTTAAACATGGATTTGATCGTGGCTTTCTTAATCACACTTTAGCGCAACAACTACAATCGATTCATTTGCAATTAAAAAATAAAGCATGGATTGCTGGAGGCTCTTTCACCATCGCAGATCTGTTACTTTGGTTTCCACTGAAAGCCTGTTTTGAACTTCACCCAAGATATCAAAAGTTCACAGAAATTCAGCGCTATCTTTTGCAAATAGAAAGCAGACCCGCCTTTCAAACGGCTTTAGTGAAAGGACAATGGTCTGCTGACACATTTAAATCGTATTGGTCTAAAGCAGACTAGTAGCACGCTTAAAAAATCAATTTTCAAAGTCGCGACTATGCTTTTCTCAATCTTTATTAGGCTGATTTGCGTGAGTTCACTCGTCCTTGAATCACCGCTTTGATATTATTTTTTGCATAATTAAAGAAAACCTTGAGTGGAGAAAGCTTAGGATTTGGCTTCTTCCCTTCTCCAATCGCTTTAAACTGCGCGGCATACCACAGGATTTCCATGATCGCCATTTTATCAACAAAAGGAATACCCGTTTTGATTTGTTCTACTGCATATCGAACGTCCTGACCTGCAATCAAGTTGTTGCTGACTTCAGGTTCTACCGCAAGAGGGCGTGCAATCCCAATAAACTCACACGCACCACTGTCTAACGCCGCATTCATTCCTTGCGCTGTACGGAAACCACCTGTCACCATAAGATGACATTTAACTTCTTTACGAATTTTTTCTGCAAAATCCAAGAAATATGCTTCACGTGCAATCGTACTTTGCTTACGTTTATCCGCTTTTGCGCCTGCCATTGCCGGTGCTTCATAGGTACCACCAGAAATTTCGATCAAATCGATCCCTGCTGTATCAATGGCTTTAAATACTTGAACCACTTCTTCTTCTGTGATTCCACCACGTTGGAAATCTGCAGAGTTCAGTTTGACTGAGATAATAAAGTTTTCTGAGGTTTTAGCACGCACTGCTGCATAAATCTCTAATAAGAAACGCATGCGGTTTTCAATCGAACCACCCCATTGATCTTGACGTTTATTGGTCAATGGTGAAAGAAATTGACTGATTAAATAACCATGTGCACCATGTAACTGTACGCCTTCAAAACCTGCTTTTTCACAGATCCGCGCAGCTTCAGCAAATCGTTGAATGATGTCCAAAATTTCTGCTTCATTGAGTGCACGTGGTGTACCAAATGTCGTTGCCAGCATTGGACTAAAAGGCACTGCTGAAGGTGCTACTGTTTCTTTATTGAGTCCTTTTGGACACTGACGACCTGGATGTGATAACTGAATCAGTTGTACCATCCCGTGCTTTTTACCCACATTTGCCCATTCAGTCAATTTGGCAAGATCACGTTCCGTTTCAACTACAACAACACCCGGCTCATTCTTGGCACGGAAATCCACCATTACATTACCCGTAATGGCACAACCCAAGCCGCCTTTCCCCCAAGCATCATATAAACCTAAATGCAATTGGTTCGGTTGCCCTGCATGATTGGCCAATGCTTCACTCATTGCACCTTTAATGATTCGGTTTTTAAATGAGGTGTTTTTTATTTCTAATGCTTGTGCAAGATGGCTCATGGTCAAATCTCTTTAGTGATTAGAGCTTTTACTCTAATTTAAATTTATAATAGTTCAAGCGTAAATCTGACAATGCATTTTGTCAACTTTGTTAATGTGAATATTTTTTAAACCAAACCATCTATACAGCGTTAATACTGACTCGCTGCAATTAATCGCTTGGTATAGTCATTTAAAGGTTTATCAAATAAGGCTTGGGTGTCTTGAAACTCGATAACTTTAGCATCTTTTAATACCAAAACTTTCTGACAAAGCGCTTTTACAACCTGCAAATCATGACTTATAAACAAATAACTCATTTGATAATCCTGTTGCAACTGACGCAGTAATTTTACGATCGCACGCTGTGTTGTCCGATCAAGAGCCGAGGTTGGTTCATCAAGAATCAATAATTTAGGGCGTAATACCACTGCACGGGCTAAAGCCACACGTTGCCGTTGACCGCCAGACAATTCATGCGGATAACGCTGTTTAATCGTTATAGGGAGCTCTACTTTGTCTAAAATTTCATTGATACGAATCAGCATTTCAGCTTCTTTTAGATGTTGTAGCACCAAGCCCTCTCGAATAATCTGGTCGACAGTCATGCGTGGATTTAAACTGCTTAACGGATCTTGGAATACAATTTGAAAATTGGATCGAAGCGGACGTAATTTACGCTGACTCAATCTGTTCAAGTCTTGATTGAGTAGAAAAACATTGCCCGAGCACTGTATCAGTCGTGCGATTGCCAACGCCAAAGAGGTTTTACCAGAACCGCTTTCTCCGACAATGCCGATGGACTCAGCGCGATCTAAACGTAAATTGAGCGGTTGAACGGCAACAAAATAATCTTTAACTCGATTAAATATGCCCTTTCTTATTGGAAATTTCACCCCAACACGATGTAGAGATAAAACTAAATTACGTTTATGCGGTAAAGCATTGGCTTCACCAAAATCATGATCCAATAAATATTGGGTATAGCTGGCTTTAGGGTTTTGAAAAATATTTCGAACTGTGCCTTTTTCTTCAACCTGCCCCTGATTCATCACAATCACCTGATTGGCATATTTACGCACCAAATTCAAATCATGACTAACCAAAATCATGGCCATTTTATGGTTTAGAATAAGCAGTTGTAATAAGTTTAAAACTTGAGATTGTAATGTGACATCTAAAGCTGTTGTCGGCTCATCCGCGATAATAATTTCAGGCTTTTGTGCCAAAACCGATGCAATCAAAACACGTTGTCGTTGACCACCTGATAACTCATGTGGATAACGATTCAACTTATCCTCAGGTTCGTCCATTCCGACATCACACAATAAGTCATAGACACGTTTTCTGACTTTTTCCTTGGACATCCCGTCTAAAAGTAAAGTCTCACCAATAATCCGCTCAACCTTGTGTAGCGGGTTGAGTGCAGTCATTGGTTCTTGAAAAATCATGGCAATTTTTTTACCACGGATCGCCAACTGCGTATTTTGATTAAGAGACAATAGGTTTTGCTCATCATATAACGCTTGTCCAGTCACAGTTAAATTTTCAGGAAGTAAGCCAAGCAGCGCCAAACCACTGATTGATTTGCCTGAACCACTCTCCCCGACAATCGCAACAGTTTCCCCGACATGTAGGTCAAAGTTAAGGTTATTGACCAGTACCTCTTTACGCTGATTTTCAATATGCAAATGTTGGACAGATAGCAACAAAGATGGATCATTTTTGACGTCTTGGATCGAATGCATCGCGTGTCGCCTCCCCAATATAAATCAATAAAGATAGCACCAAGGCCAAAGTAAAAAATCCTGACAAAGCCAGCCACGGCGCATTTAAATTATTTTTACCTTGTAATAACAATTCACCGAGGGAGGCTGCATCTGGTGGTAGCCCATAACCTAAAAAATCCAATGCAGTAAGTGCGGTGATATTTGCAGTCAGCATAAATGGAAGTTGAGATAAACTTGAACTGATCACATTGGGCAAGATATGTCGGAACATAATCACCAAATCACTCACTCCTAAGGCACGTGCTGCTTGAACATAATCTAAATGACGGGCGCGAAGAAATTCAGCACGCACTATACCGACCAACTCTGTCCAGCCAAAAATCAACATAATCAGAAATAGCCAATAAACACTCGGGGTAAATATACTGACCAAGATGATCACCATAAATAAAGTCGGCAAACCACCCCAAACTTCAAGCAGACGTTGCCCAATTAAATCTACCCATCCGCCATAATAGCCCTGTATCGCCCCAACAATAATTCCAATAAATGCAGCAAATAGTGTCAATGCCAAACCAAACAACAGTGATATGCGTAGACCATAAAGAATACGGGTAAATACATCATGCCCTTGATCATCTGTACCTAACCAGTTTTGTGCAGTGGGTGGCGAAGGAACAGGAACGGCTAAATCCAAATTGGGGGTTTGGTAGGAGTAACGGACCAGCGGCCAAATCGACCAACCTTTTTCATCAATCAACTGCTGAACCACCGGATCACGATAATCAGCTTCTGTTTCAAAGACCCCACCAAAATGTGTTTCAGGATAAGCCTTTAAAACTGGCATGTAATAATGCTGATCGTATTTGACCAATAAGGGCTTATCATTGGCAATAAATTCGGCAGAAATTGAAAGGATAAATAAAACGATAAATACGATGAAACAGACAAAACCCAAGCGATTTTTCTTAAATTTCTGTATTCGTGCTTGCATGATCAGTGACATTATTTTGCACCTCTCGATTCAAAATCAATTCGCGGATCAATCACACGATAAACCACATCACAGATCAAACGTAAAATCAGCCCAAATAAGGTCAGAAAGAACAAAGCGCCAAAAATCACTGGATAATCACGTTGTTGTACGGCTTCAAAACCCAGCAAGCCTAAGCCATCCAAGTTAAAAATAATTTCAATCAGCAGATTTCCAACAAAGAACACCCCAACCAATACTTCAGGCAAACCGGCAACAATCACCAACAATGCATTGCGAAATACGTGTTTATATAACACGTCATTTTCAGTTAAGCCTTTTGCTCGTGCTGCAAGCACATACTGCTTATTGAGCTCTTCCATAAATGAATATTTAGTCAGATAGGTTAAACTTGCAAATCCGCCCAACACCATGGCGAGCAAAGGTAAAGCCATGTGCCAAAAATAATCTGCTATTTTTTCAAATAAATTGAGACTGTGAAAGTTGTCTGAAACAAAGCCTTGTAATGGAAACCATTGTAAATAAGAACCGCCAGCAAAAAATACGATCAACAATATTGCAAATACAAAAGCGGGAACGGCATAGCCCACAGCCAAAAGTAATGAGGTTGATTTATCAAAAAATAAGCCATGCTGCTTGGCTTTTTTAATCCCTAAAGGAATTGAGATTAAATAAATTAAAAAAGTGCTCCACGCACCCAAGGAAATGGTAACTAGCATTTTTTCCCATAACAGCTCAGTCACCGGCTTATCTTTAAAAAAACTTGTACCAAAATCTAAAGCTAAATAGTTTTTTAACATCAACCAGAATCGTTCATGTGCAGGTCGATCAAAGCCATACTGCTGTTTGATTTTATCGACCATATCTTCGCTTAAGCCCTGTGCACCACGATACTCATGGTTATTTACCGAAGATGATAGCCCCCCAGCAGTCATGTTGACTCCTTGGAAGTTTTCCGCTTGTTGAATGGCTTGTTCAACAGGCCCACCAGGTGCAATTTGAACCACAACAAAATTGATCAAGAGAACAAAGAACAATGTCGGGATGATCAGTAACAGCCTTTTGAGTATATATGTGCCCATTGAAACGATGTTCCTTATGACCTCATGAGGGTAGATATGTCAATTTAAACATCACTCACGTTGAGCCACTGATGTTTTAACCATGAAGATTTAAAATTATGCTTTTAAAATGCTCGATTTTTTAAATATTGCTCTACTTTTTTCGCTTGATCTGCATCTACCCACCAATATTCTAAACCGAGGGATAATTTTGGTTTAACTTTGGGTTGCTGATACATATTCCAATAAGCATACCAGTTTTTATCATTGCCATAAGTCAGAATTTGATAATAGCCTGCACGTAATACCCGATCCAGTGCTCGGGTACGAAGCACCAATTGTTCACGGTTCGGTGCGTAAATAATCTGTTGAATCAGCTGATCGACCACTGGGCTTTTGATACCCGCATAATTGTAATTGCCCACTTCATCGGCAGCTTTACTGCCCCACATCTGTGCCTGTTCAGCACCTGGTGTTAATGATTGCGGCATATCGATAGCGGTCATCTGAAAATCTAAACGGCGCATACGCTCTGTATATTGTGGTAAATCGACTTGACGAATATTTGCCTGAATCCCAAGTTTTTTTAAATTACGAATATATGGCAACAAAGTCCGTAGCGCGCCATCTTGATGAATCAGAAATTCAATTTGAATGGGGCGACCTTGTCTATCCACCAATAGTCCATTGTGAAAACGATAACCCACCTTTAATAGCATCGAACGTGCAATCAATAAATTCTGTCGGTTAAATCCACTGGCATCTGAAACTGGGTATTTCCAATCTGCCAATACACCTTGGCGTTGTAATGCAGGCAATTGCTTTAAATAAGGCGTTAAAATTGCAAGTTCTTTCGCGCTTGGCTTTCCAGTCGCAGCAAGCTCACTGTTTTGAAAGTGGCTTTGCAAGCGAATATTTTGACCATATAACAATGCTTTGTTGATCCATTCAAAATCATAAGCATAGGTTAATGCTTGGCGAAAATTGAGATCATTGAATGGCGCCTTTCGGGTATTAAAAACCAAACTTTGCGTGAGCGCTGGTGTTTCAATCTTAGAAATATATTTTTTCACCAAACCTTGTTTTACCGCAGGAAAATTATATTCAGTGACCCAGTTACGGGCATTTTTTTCTTGATAAAAGCGATATTGTCCAGATTTAAACCCTTCAAAAGCGATTTCAGGGCTTCGATAATAAACATATTTCATGTGATCAAAGTTATAACGACCACGATTGATGGCTAAGTCCTTTGCCCAATAATTTGGATTGCGCTTATAACTAATACTGCGCCCAGAATCAATACGTTCAATCAGATAAGGCCCCGATCCTAAAATCGGTTGCAAGGTCACTTTGCTATAGTCTTTATTTTTCCAATCTGCTTTTGAATAAATCGCAATTTTTGCCAAAATAAAGGGCATATCTGCATTGTGGTCTGATTTAAATGTCATTTTCACTTGGTATTTAGACAATACCTCAGTCTTGGCTAAATCAGACAAATACATTTGAAAGCCCAGATTGGCTTTGCTTTGAATGGCATCAAAACTAAATTTAACATCCTCAGCCGTGACGGGTGAACCATCACTAAAACGGGCTTTAGGATTTAAATGGAAAATAACAAATTTGGTTTTAACAGGATCATAAGTGACTTTTTCAGCGAGAAGCGGATATAACACACCCGGCTCATCCAGTGAGCTATCCATTAAGCTATCAAATAGATAATTAATCCCTTCAGTTGAACTGCCTTTGCCATTCATACTGTTGAGATTATCAAAGGTGCCTATACTCGCTGTACTGATATAGCCGCCTTTGGGTGCATTGCTATTGGCATAAGGCATCGCCTGAGCTTTGTCATACTGTGGAGCATTATGTACAGCAATATATGCTGTTGTCTGTAGAGCAGCATCAACATTTAAGCTTGCAACACATAATTCCAATGCCAGCCCGATCGGGCTGACACATGCAAAACTTAGGCGCATTCCCCTATTTTCCTTTATTCAAAAAAGTTTTTGAAATGTTAAGCTTTAAACGTCGCTCCAATAAAATGGCGCTTAAAGATTCGGAACTTTAATAATGCTGCCAATGCGTAATGATGCGTTTGGTTTTAATTCATTCATCTCAGCAAGTGCACTGGTATCAATCCCAAACTTGCTGGCTAAACGAATCAATGAATCACCGCTTTTCACTTTGTATTCAGTCACTGTTTTAGGAATACGAATAGATTGTCCACGTTGTAAACCCGCACGTGGGCTCAAATCATTCAATTCAGCCAGTTCTTGAACTGACATGCCAACACGATTTGCAATCGCATTTAACGACTCACCAGACTTCACCGCATAGCTTTCAGTATTCTTACTCGAAGCTTTAGCTGTTGCTTTCGCAGTCGCCTTTAGGTCTTCTTTTTCTTTAGATAGCGTGGATTTACTGGGTAATTCCCCATCAAGCTTTAAGCGTTGTCCAATATCCAAAGCCTGATTACGCGACAAACCATTTAATTCACTTAAATAAGACAATTGCAGTTTATATTTTTTTGCAACGCTTGCCAGTGTTTCACCTGATTTGACCACATGGATATCTTTGCTAGCGCCTTCTGATTTCGACTCATTTCTCGCTTGTGCTTTCTCTTTACTGCTGGTTTCAGGCGTGCCAGTCAACTTCAATTTCTGCCCAACAAACAAACCAGATGTACTCTTTAAACCATTTAAATCAGCAATTTGATTGACTTGCAAATTATACTTATTTGCCAGCGCAATCAGGCTATCACCAGATTGCACAGTATAGGTTTCGGGTGTTGTTGTTCCAGCAGGGATCTTAATGATTTGCCCTACAAGTAAGTTTTTAGATGTCGAAATTTTGTTTAACTCGGCTAATTCTGCCAAGCTTAATTTAGACTGAACCGCAATACTGGATAAACTGTCGCCACTTTGAACTTTATAGTTCTCAGTTTTATAGTTTGTTTCAGCTTTCACATTCTTAAACTTACTTTGATCAATCACTTTAGAGTCAAGTTTAGCTTCTGGCTCATTAACTTCATTGAGTGGCACATTGATCTTTTGTCCCACAAATAAGCTACTTGAGGTATCTAGACCTGGAGTCAAATCAGCAAGTTCATGTACAGATAAAGCATAACGATCGGCAATCACTTTAAGATATTCGCCACGTTTAACTGCATAAGCCTTGGTCTTGATTTTTGCAACAGGCTTAGAGGTATCTGCACGAACCACTGCCTTATTGATTTCAGATAATTTATCATCTGAAGCATCTTTGAGTTTTAATTTCTGACCGACAAATAAATTACTGTTGGTATTCAGATTATTATAATTTGCCAATTGTGAAACAGATAAATCAAACTGATTTGCCACACTGGTTAAACTGTCATTTGGTTTAACCACATAGTTGGCTGGAGCTGAATCCGTGGTTTTGCGAGAAACCACAGGGGTATCAATTTGTGGTTTGGCATCATATAAATACAAAGTCGCCCCAACAAATAAAGTTCCGTTTGGATCAACTTGGTTCCATTTAGCAATATCGCGCCAATTTACGCCATTCTTTAAAGCAATCGTTGCTAAAGTATCCCCTGCCAAAACGGTATAAGTACTGCGTTTACCTCTTGGTGGTTCAACCACAACTTCAGTTTCGGTTTTCTTAAAGTTCTTATCTTGATTCAGTTTGGCTTCTTCCGAGTTTGCAGGTGTGGTATCTGCTAAACCTTTAGGATATGAGAATCCAACCGTATTTTCTTTACCTTGAACCTCAGCAACCGATTGACTGGTTTGAATTGCAGTCAGCTTAATTTTACCATCATATGGGTCAAGCACTTCTGTCCCTTGTGGTGCAATCGCCTTAATCTCTTTAACCACTTCTTCTTTTTCAGCTTGGGTGGCTTGAGGTTCTAAAACTTGTTTAACCGTTTCCTTTTCACCTTCAGCTTTTACTGCGGCAAGAATTTGTGCTTTTTCACGTGCAGAAATTGGCGGCTCTGCGGCAACAGGTTTTACATTGGCTGCATTGGTCACAGCAACTGGGATACGTGGCGCACTTGGAATATCGGCATTGGCAGCAAATTGCGCTAACGCATCCGAACCTTGTGGTGTATTTTTAAGCGTGCTCAATGTGCCTGTGGTTGTCGTGGTGGTTTTTGCTGTTGTTAAAGCAGGTGGTGTCGCTTTACTTGGAGTAATCGATTGAGTCACTGTCGAGGTGACCGCTGTAGGCGTTAAAGTCCGTGTAGCTGTGGTTGGCGCAGTATTGCTTGCCCATAAACCGCTATCAGAACCCGGTTTTAACACTCTTAATTTTGCATCGATGGTCGGACTAAGATCCGCAGGAATCAAAATACGTAAGGTACTCGATGGATCAACAACTTCACCACGATGACCAGGGTTTAAAGCATATAATTCAGCACGACTTAAATTGGTAATTGAAGCAATTTGATTGAGCTGTACGCCCGGTGGAACTGCAACTTCTCTAAAGTGCGGACGATTGGCGATCGGCGGTAAGCTCACCCCATATTTAGATGGGCTTTTAATAATCTGCGCCACGGCTAAAAAGCGTGGTACATAGTTCATGGTTTCTTGCGGTAAACGCAATGACCAATAGTCTGTTGGTAAGCCCGCAGCTTGGTTACGGTTAATTGCTTGCTGGATACGCCCTGGACCTGCGTTATAGGCAGCCAAAGCCAACTCCCAAGAACCGAATTGATTATATAAACTGCCTAAAAATTCATAAGCGGCACGTGTTGATTCAACCACATCACGACGCCCGTCGTATAAACTGGTTTGTCTTAGACCATAGATTTTCCCTGTACTTGGGATAAATTGCCACATCCCTGCTGCAGCGGCACTACTGGTTGCTGCTGGGTCATAAGAGCTTTCAATAATCGGCAACAGTGCTAATTCAGTAGGTAAACCACGGCGTTCAGCTTCTTTCACCGTATGGTAAAGATAACGTGATGCACGGGCACTTAGACGGTCAATATAAGGTTGGCGTGAAACAAACCAACTCCGTTGCGCATCGATACGAGGATCCCAATGGTTTTCATCCATTTTAAAACCAACTGACATCCGCTTCCATACGTCACCATGTTTTAAAATCAATAGACGATCGCCCTCTACCGCACGTATATCAGTTGCAGAAAGTAGATCTTCTAGAGAATCCAGACTGCTGGCATCCAACATGCCCGCTGACTTTGATGTTTGAACTTTTGATGTTGTCGACGTCGAAGAACACCCTGCAGTCAACCCTAATGCTGCGAATGCAGATGTTAATAAGGATAATTTAAAGAAAACAGTCGCAGTAGGTTGCCACACCATTGTGGTAGGTTTAAACATAAGAGTTCCGAACAACATTTAGTAAATTATTTTATCATTGCCATTTTAGTAGAGCTAAACGCGCTTACAAGGCAAATTTTGAATGCGAATTGCATACAAATGTTACAAGAAATTAAAAAAATCTCAGTTCATGCGTAGAAAACGCCGATTTGCGTATACAATAAATTCTTAAACCACGATGTTCAACTCTTAATTCACTTTCATTGGTTATTACTATGTCACAAACAATCACACTTTATGTCGATGGTGCTTGTAAAGGCAACCCAGGTCCTGGTGGCTGGGGCGCTTATATCATCACTGAAACAGAAGAACATAAGTTGTGTGGTGGTGAACTTGATACAACCAATAACCGCATGGAACTTACCGCGGCCATTGAAGGGATCGCATTTTGCCCAACCGAAGCAAAATTAGTGCTTTGGACCGATTCCAACTATGTAAAACGTGGTATTACCGAATGGATTGAAGGGTGGAAAAAGAAAAACTGGAAAGATGTAAAAAACCCAGATCTTTGGAAAAAACTCGATCAAACCTGCCAAGGTCGCGAAATTGAATGGAACTGGATTAAAGGCCATGCTGGACATGCAGGCAATGAAATGGCAGATCAATTGGCGAATTTAGGTACACAGCAAATACTTGACGCAAAAAAAAACACCACTGCGCCAACCAAACTGACTGAATCCTTGGCAGTGGCCGATGATAAAAAAAAACATGAAAAAGACTGGCTGCTTGACGATCCCTTTGGATTTGACCTGATTGAATCAGAAGAAATGATAGAATCGGAAATTAACCCTCAGCAGGATGTTATGCCAGCTCATGAAATTGAGATGGAACAACCATCTAACCAAGATATCAATGAAAATGATGAGCCAGCAATGAGCCAACCCGCAATGCGAGATATTCATCCACAAATTGTGATTACACCTGCGACGGTCCAGTTACATGGTCCTAAACAGTTTATTCTGGATACCGAGACCACCGGTTTCTATTATCAGGACAGTGACCGAATTGTTGAAGTTGGCGCAATTGAAATGGTCAATCGTAAACTGACTGGCAGTTCGATTCATATCTATATTAATCCAGAAAAACCAGTTGGCGACTCAGAAGCCATCCATGGTATTACCGATGAGTTTTTAAAAGATAAGCCAAAATATAGCGAAATTGCGCAAGTTTTATTTGACTACTTAAAAGGCAGTGAAATTATTGCGCATAATGCAAGCTTCGATATGAACTTCTTAGATATGGAGTTCAAGCGCAGTGGTCTACAGGCACTCTCAGAAGTATGTGAAGTGACTGATACCTTGGCGATGGCGAAAAGCAAACATCCCGGACAAAAGAACTCTTTGGATGCCTTAGTTCGCCGTTATGAAATTCCGCAACGAGATCGTACTTTCCATGGTGCCTTACTCGATGCTGAAATTTTATCTGACGTTTATCTCGCCATGACAGGCGGCCAAGTATCCTTTGACATGGATGCTCTTTCTGCACATACTGATCAGGCGCAAAGAAATACAACTCGGAAAAAAATTGAAATCAATGCCCCAATCATTTTGCCTTCAGATGAAGAATTAGAAGCACATGAGAACTGGGTCAAACAATTTCAAGAAAAACATGGGGAAGCCTGCATTTTTGCAAAATAAAATTTGAAATTGATGGCTATTTTTTCTGTAAAGATGGTCTTCTTCGGCTATATTAAAACTTAGAAAATTAGCCTCATTTTGAGGCTATGAAATAAAACATTCAGATACCCAGGATAGGTGCAGATCAATGTCTTACCAAACCTCTATACATTTTGATCCGACAGCATTACTTATTATTAAAAAAGAAGTCGATAATTCAATTTTACAGGTAGAATCTGCTGTCAGTAGTTTAGTTGAAGACCAAACTTTACCCTTCGGTATTGATGATGCTTTGCTTCAATTTGAACAATGTGTAAATGTGCTGATGCTCATCGATATGCCGCATGTTGCTAAAATTGCGCAACTCTCAGCGGCGGTGATGCGTAAAGTGATGCAAAACCCACATGAGATCAATACTCAAGAAGTGATTGCTTTGAGTGAAGGCACAACCATGCTCAAACGCTATATCGAGTTTATTTGCCTTCGTGAAGTCAGAGCGCCACAATTCTTGCATGACACCTTAAATCGCTTAGAGCTTTCTTTAGGTCTAGACTTAACACCAGAAGGCCAAGCAATTATTCCACTGCTCGACTGTGTAACACCGAATTTTAACTTGCCACAATCACCTGAGTTAGAGCATTCAGTGTATGTACATAAGCTGTATAAATTATGCTTACATAAACTTCTCAAACAGCAAGAAACAGATTTAGATTTACAAGGTATCAAGCTGGTTGGGGCTTATTTGGCAAATGCAGCCAAAGGCCAAGCAAGTGAACAATATTGGGCTTTGGTTTCAGTTGCTTTAAATCACATTGAAAACATCATTCTCAATGACACACGCCTCAGAACGTTGATCAGCATTGAAACCAATATGTCTTTATTCTTTAAAGATCTAAGCGGATTCAAGCCATCTTTATTAGATACGGCCAATATCCTAAGTATTTGTATCAGCCAAGAAGATGAAATATCACAACACATCCGCGAACAGATCAATGTTGGTGAAGATATTCTGACTGACACACAATTACAAATATTTAGCCGCCATTTATATGGCCCTGATTTTGAAACCATTCATAGTGTGAGCCAACTGATTACGGACGAAATGTCGCAAATCCGTAATGATATTGAGTTTAACTACAAAAATATGAGTGATGAAAAAACCCAAGAATTGAAAAGCAAACTGACCGATCTTGCACATGTATTTAAAGTCTTGAATCTTAATGAAGCCTATAGCGGACTGAAACAACAGGCTGACCTACTGTCTCAAGACAACATGCTCAAAGATGAAAATTATGCGCAACAGTTGATGAACAGTATTTTATCAGCGATGAATTCGATTGGTATCTTAGAGCGTAATTACACATCGAGTCGCCTACAGTTAAAAGTGAATAACTTGCAGATTTCATTAGATCGTCTAGATGAAGCACATGCAGCATTATTGACTGAGACCAAAGCGCTGGTTGATTTAAGCTCGCAAACATTGGTGCAATATTTACAAGATCCTCAAAGCACAAGCCTAGACCAACTTCCATCACAATTAAGTGAAATTGGTGGGGCGCTATTGTTCCTTGCAGCAAAAGATGGTCAAAAAGCATTGCTGCTCTCTGCGGAGTTTATTCAAACGGGTCTTAACAAAGAACACGTGTTTAACCTTGCACAAGTCAATAAACTGCTGGATGTTTTAGCCAGTGCAGACATGATGATTGAAAATCTACAAAATAAACAACCTGTTTTACAAGCCATGTTTGATGTAGCATTAACAAGTAGTCAAAATTTAAAATCGGTAGCCTAATGTCAGAATTATCACTTGCATATATCTTTCACCATCAACAACTTTTAGTGGATGAAAATTTACAACTGCCTAAAGTTGAAAAGTTAGCAAGTGATATCAGCTTTAACTCGGGTGATCAGATTATTGCCCGAGATCTATTTATCGAAGATCAAATTCCAGCGGGATATCAACTGATCCCGATTCGTCAATTGATTTCACAATGGACCAAATCTGAATTTGAACAAGCCAGTCGTGCTGTACAATTGCTAGAGTGGCGAAGAAACCATAAGTTTTGTAGCCACTGTGGACACGAAACCGAAGTTCATCCCACTGAATATGCTATGGTCTGCCCTAGCTGTCGTTATCATCAATACCCACGTGTACAACCATGTATTATCACCGTGATTACTCGTGGCGATAACGAAATTCTATTGGCAAAAAATGCCAAGAATAAAAGCAAGATGTATGGCCTTATTGCGGGTTTTGTTGAGGTCGGTGAAACACTGGAAGAAGCGGTTAAAAGAGAAACGTTGGAAGAAGTTGGCCTACATGTCAAAAATGTCCAATATTTATCCAGCCAACCTTGGCCTTTTCCAAGTAATCTTATGCTGGCCTTTAAGGCTGAATATGAATCTGGTGAAATCGTCTTGCAAGAAGAAGAAATTAGTGAAGCTCAGTTCTTTAAGTTTGATCAGCTACCCGAAACGCCTTTTAGTGGCAGTATCGCCCATGCCATGATTGAACATGTGATTCACAATAGACCAATGCATAAAGACTGATCTTGATTGAGACATGTTCAAATCAAAAATGCCTAGCGATTGCTAGGCATTTTTCATTGCTTCATTTAAAACCTTAATAATTTCAGGTCGGGTTTTATAGAATCGACTAAACAGACTTGAAACACTGCCCATAATTGAAATATGACCAGTTTTAGGAATCGTGTAAATTTCACAATGATTGCCTTGTTCAAGTAATTGCTGTTTAAAATCTAAAGAGTTTTTGGCTTTAACAATCTGATCATTTTCTGCCAAGAACAAATAATGCTTTACCTCATTTTTTTCAACAAAATAATACGGCATTACTTGTTGATAAGGGATACTTTGATCAAAGGCATTTTCGGCTAAAGCATCGCCTTTATAATCAAAATGATAAGGTCCAGCGATTCCAATCAAAGCTTTAATATTTTGTTTGATGGCCAGTTGGTAGTGCTTAGGATGATAAAGCAAAGACGCAATATTAAATGCGCCTGCTGAATGCCCCATCAAGGCAATTTTATCCATTGAAATACCGAAACGTGCTTGTTGTTGCTCCAAATAATTCAATGCAACAGCAAGATCATCAATATAGCTTGGAAATTTATGCTCAGGTGCCAAATGATAGTTCAGCACTGCCACGTTATAGCCAAAACGGCTAAACGCCTCGCCTACAAATTTATAAGCACTTTTATCGCCATGACTCCATGCCCCACCATGAACAAAAAGAATCAGCGCATTTTGTTGCTTTTTATTAGAAATATATAAATCTAAACGTTGTCTCGCCTTTAAGCCATAGGCAATATTATGCTGAATGGAATAACCCTTTTTAGGGGTCAAGCCATTAATGGTAATACTGCCTAAATCGTATAAACGAAAATCTTGATAGTGCGATTTAAATTGAGATTTTAGGTGTTCAAACTGCTTTCCAAATCTAACTTTTAAAACTTTTAACCTATTGTTGAATAACATTATTATTTGGCTCTGTAGCATTAGGATCAATCGCAACAGGTGTCTGTACATCAGGTTGTTGTACATTATTTACCACAGGTGCTGTGAAAGATGAAGTTTGGACTGAATTATTTGCTTGTTCGATGTTATCAATCAAGGTCACAATTTTAGTCACATTTCCAACTTTTTGTAAAACATCATTTAAATCTGCAATTTCAGCATTGTTTAAACGACCTAAAACATACAACACGCCGTCTTCTGTATGGATCAAGACTTTATTGTCTGAAACTACAGGCGCTTTCATCACTAAACCACGAGTATTCACAGTAACTGATGCATCTTGCATGATGGTGCTATAACCGATTTGATTGCCTACAGTCAGGTAATTATGGACTGCTTTTACATCGCTCATTGCTCGTAGATTATCTTCTGCCAACTGTTTTAAATGTGCATCTGGCACTTGCCCTGTCAGTAACACATTGCTATGAAAACTATTAATATTGACACGAGATTGCTTAAATCGAGCATCCAACTTATACAAGTTGATTTTCGCAGTTCGCTCAATAGAAGAATCAATAAACACTTGTCCTAAAGATCGAACACCACTATCTGTTCCCACTGGTGAAGAACCAGTACCACCTGAGATAAAACTCGCGCAACCAGACAAACTTGCTACACACATCATGGTGATGACAATACGTTTTAACACTCAGCAAGACTCCTATTAATTTCAGCCTGCTAAACAACCCATTTAAACGTCGTTAACATGCTGGAAAATATATTTATTTTTGAAATAACCGTACATGAATTTCAGTCACAGATTAATCAAGTCTGCATCTAAAGTAAATGCATTTTCAATCCAAGATTGATCATAAGAGATTTTACTGAGGTCTTGCTGTACGTTTTTTGCAATTTTATGATGTAAATCAAAACCAATCACATCGAAACGGCAATAATATTGTTCATATTGTGGATATTCTTGTAAAAACTTAAACGCCGTTTTAATCATTTTTTGTTGCTTTGATTGATTTACCGTTTCAAAAGCACGCCCCATTTTTGTCGGGGTCCTTGCTTTCACCTCAACAAAGATTAACTCTTGTTTAGACTGCGCAATAATATCTATTTCACCAAAGCGCGAGAAATAATTCAATTTTACAATCTCGTAGCCATGTTGAAGCAGTAATTTCACTGCTTCTTGCTCCGCCCATTGTCCTAAATTATTTTTTGCCATGAGAAACCTGTCATCACAAAGGCACTAAATTATTTTTTGAGCGTTCAAAACATTGCGGAATACGTTCAACACGATTTCCATCAATTTTAATTTTTCCAGTGCGCCCATTAAAGGTTAAGCTTTTTACATTCGGATCCAAAACAAATTGCTCAGCAATATGCCAAGCATCTCCACCAAAGGCATATAAACGCTGATACGGCAACGAGGTCGGTTTATCTTTATAAGCTTTGACCACATCATCCCATTCGGCGATGTATAAGGCTGGAACATCACAGAATTTCATCCCTTTAGGCAAGGCCTTTTTTTCATCAACAGCAATGGCTTGGGTATAAATTTTTTTCTTCTGTAATTTAGGAAAACTAGTCAACCATTGGTTTGAACCTAACAATAAAATACCCTCTCGATCCGAAATCGACTTTGGCATATGCTCTACAGGATCAACTTCCCCCATATAATTGGCAAATAATGCATTTAAAAAGTTAATAGATTCTGCTTCTGTGCCTTTTTCACGCACCACATAGAGTTTGCTGACTTTATCATGCTGGATATAGTCAAGCAGTGCCAAAGCATCGTCATTTTTAGAAAGGCTATACTGCCAAACACTTTTATAGCTTGGATAAACTTCATTAAGTGCCAATACAGGTACTTTAGGCTTTAAATTAATTAAAGCCTCAACATCAGGACGAGCCAAAGGCCCAATAATCATTTTAGTCTTTTTATTGACATGCTGCTTTAACAGCGCTTTGATGGTCTTTTGATCTGAATCGACAAATTTTAAGGGTATTTCATTCTTTGAGGCCTGCGCGGCACTTAATATTCCTTGTTTAATACTCAAACCCGCTCGCGACATAGGGCCTGTTTCAGGTAATATAACCAGAATTTCTGCGTGAACTTGGATTGTAAATCCAACCATTCCCAACACAACCACTCTTTTAATACTGTTCAACACTAACTTATTCTTCATGGAGACCTTTATGAGTGCTCAATTATTCGTCGTAGCGACCCCAATTGGGCACTTAGATGATATGACTTTTCGTTCTATTGAAGTTTTAAAGTCTGTTTCTGTTATTGCGGCAGAAGATACACGTCAATCTGCTCAATTATTAAAGCACTATAATATCTCAACTCCGCTCACAGCGTGTCATGATCACAATGAAAGTAACAAAATTGATATACTTATTGAAAAATTAAAAAGTGGTCAGAATATTGCGCTGGTTAGTGATGCTGGTACACCATTGATTAGTGACCCGGGTTTTAAATTGGTCCGTGCTGCTCAGGAGAATGGTATTCGCGTCATTCCTGTGCCGGGTGCATGTGCTGCTATTGCTGCGCTAAGTGCGGTGGGTTTACCCAGTGATCGTTTTAGCTTTGAAGGCTTTTTATCATCTAAACAATCGCAACGATTGATTCAATTAGAAAAATTAAAACATGAATCACAAACCATGATTATCTATGAAGCGCCTCATCGTATTTTAGACAGTGTCAAAGATATGGCTAATGTTTTTGGTGCAGATCGCCCTGTTGGTTTTGCACGTGAAATTACCAAAACATTTGAAACGATTAAAAAAATGACTTTGGGCGAGTTGGTGACATTTATTGAAAATGATCGTAATCAGCAAAAAGGTGAAATTGTTTTAGTCATTGGTGGTGCGCCAGATGCCAAAGATCAAGATGTGGAACAAGAGAAATTAGATCAACTTTTAAATCGCTTATTACAAGATTTATCGGTCAAAGCGGCATCACAACTGGCTGCGGATCTAACTGGTATCAAAAAGAAAATCGCTTATCAACGTGCTTTAGAACTGACTAATCAACAATAATTTTATTTCTTGAGTTGAGAAATGCCTGTATAAGCATTTCTCAATCTGCTTTTCTGCAAGTGACTGGTTGTTCTAGTCGCTTTCACCACCAAGCCTTAATCTCTATACGATAAATTTTAATCCTACACTGATCAATCTGGCACGTATAAGCGCTGACACAGATAAACAAATAATTAAAAGTACAAGATTACTGATGATTTACGCAGCCATGCTTTTAAAGCAACTCGCTATCATCAGTCATTTACAAAATGATTATTTTCTTAAAAATTCAAGCGAAAAGGCACAAATAATCATACATTCAGGATTTAGCTTTAAACATCTAAGAAAAAATAGACAGCATCCCAACCAAATTTAAAAAAGCACCTTTCGGTGCTTTTAAAATCAATCTTTAGCAGATTCATCTGGAGGAACTTCGGTAATTCTCCCACCACGCGCTAAAAATGCAGCGACTTCATCTTCCAACGCTTCACGCTGTCTTTTTTTCGCTGTCACGGTGAGTGTTTCAGCTTCAGCTAAATCTGTGTCTGAAACTGTAGAATCACTTGCCGCAGCGCCTTTTTCAGCCGCTTTAGCTTCATCATCGTCTACTGCATGATCTTCTGAATTATCATCATAATCATTTGTATCTGTCATCTTTAACTCCCCATCAATGACGTCAATGTACCATCCGAAAAATGGTGATGTTTTACAGAGAAATGTATCAAGCTCTTCGCCATTCGACTAGTATCTAGATACACAAAATCGTGTTTTTTTTCATCAAATTCGTAATGTTGTTTAAATGATTGGTTAAAAAATATCAGAAATCCAATTAAATGGCATATTGCGTGCTTTTTAAAGTTGCCAGCCCATTGGCTTGTGCTATAAATTGATCTTTTAAAAATGGCATATTTTCAACTTGTTTTAAGCCAAAGTTACGCGCCCAAACCAATGGAAATATTTCCGCAGTTTCTACAAAACCAATCATCGACATGCTATGCATCATGGCATCATTTTGCCCTTTGCGTTGGTGTTCATAACGCTTTAAGGTTTGTTCATGTGCCCATACGCCACGCTGTTTATCTTTAAGTAATACATCACACAGAATAGCAGCATCTAAACACCCGATATTTACGCCTTGCCCAGCTAAAGGATGAATTACATGCGCTGCATCACCAATCAAGGCCAGCCCATCTTTTACATAACGTTGTGCCGCACGCGCCTTAAGTGGAAATTGAGCCCGTGGTGTCGCTTCAACGATCTTACCCAACATATGATGACTTTCACGTGTCAGTAATTCACAAAAATCAGCATCATCTAAGCGCGCATATTCTTCTGCATAATCATCAGGTAAGGTCCAAACGATTGAAATCCAGTGTTCAGCTTGTTCTGGCTTTAAACTCGCCATCGGTAAAAATGCCAATGGGCCTGTCGGATGGAAAATCTGACGAGCCACATATTGGTGTGGTTGTGTGGTACGAATCGCACAGGTCAAACCTGCCTGTTGATAATCTAAAACATCAAGATCGATAAATGCTTGATCACGCACAAATGAATTTGCACCATCTGCACCAATCACTAACTTGGTCTTTAGCTCAGTCCCATCTGCAAGTTTAATGATCCAGCAGCCTACACCCTGCTCTACTCGCACAACTTTAACTTGAGTACGATAATCTTGCAGTTGCTCCAACATTTCCTGTTGGATGGCAAGGTTTAATAAACTTGGTTCAACCATTGAACCTAAGCTTTGCTCAGCTGTGGGAAAGTTTTCTGAGGCTTGCCCAAAGTTAATTTCACCATAGCCATTTTTATTCCAGACTTGCATGCCTGTATAAGGCATTTGGCGAGCGATTTTTTCCCACACATTCACCGTTTTTAACAAGTGAATCGTGGCTTGGCTCAGCGCTAAAACCCGCGGATTAGCAACATCTAAAGTCTTTTCAGCATCTAAAATAGGGGCTGCATCTAAAACAGTGGCTTGCACACCACCTTTTGCTAGAAGTAATGCGGTTAAGCCACCCACCAGACCACCACCAACAATCACCACATCTAACATATCTTGCTGTGTCATGCTTTTAATCCCATCGCATAATTGGCAACCAAAGGTTTAATCCCCGGAATCACATCAAAAGCCACCAAGCCAGTATTACGCAATAATTTCAAGACTGGATTTTGATTACTAAATCCACGCACTACAGAATCACAAAATTTAATCACACGCTGCTGATCAGTTAAGCGAGATTGTTCATAGGCCTTTAACATCTCAGGTTGACCAATATCATCAGATTGCGCAATTTGCGTTGTGATATAACGCATCAGCACATCTGCATCACGCATACACAAGTTAAAACCTTGCCCAGCAACAGGATGAATGGTATGTGCAGCATTGCCCATCAAAATTACCCGACCCACCGCTTGTTTTTCAGCAAGTACTTGTGCCAATGGGAAGCTAAAACGTTTGCCTGTTTTTTGGAATTTTCCTGCACGATCACCATAAGTTTGCTGTAAAGCATCGAGGAAATGTTGGTCATTTTCATCACCTAACCATTCATCTTCTGTGCCTTTTTTCACTGGCCAAACCACTGAACGACGACATTCCCCAGGCAGTGGAAGCAATGCCAATGGACCTAAATGGCTAAAGCGTTCAAAGCCCACTTGATGATGTGGTTTAGAAGTTTGTACTGTTGTGACAATTGCCACCTGATCATAATCATGTACATCCACACCAACACCTAAAGCTTGGCGGCAGAAAGAATCACGACCGTCTGCAGCAATCAACAGTTTGGCTTTAAGTGAATGGGTATATTCTTCACCACGATTGGCTTCAACATATACATAGTCACCCTCTTGTTTTAGTGAGGTGACTTGTACACCGTCAATCAATTCAATTAAAGCTTGCTGGCGAACTTGAGTCAGTAGTACACGGCCTAGCCATGCATTTTCGATCACTTGCCCAAAACTTTCGACTTTTTCTTGATCTGCGACTAAGCGTGCCTTACCAAAACTGCCTTGTTCAGTGATATGCACTTCGAGAATAGGAGTCGCATGTTCTTGTAAGGCATCCCAAAGACCAAGTTTTTGATAAATTTGTACGGTACGACGTGACAGTGCGGTATTCCGTGCATCAAAACTGGAATGGTAAGGTGCAAGATTGGCATCATCATAATTTGGATATTTCACAGCCTCTAAAAGCTTTACCGCAATATTGGCTTTTGCCAACATTAGAGCCAAGCTCAGCCCAACCATTCCACCGCCGACGATGATGACTTCTTGTTGCATGCTTTTATCCTTTCTATATGTGATTCAGCGTACTGAATACTTATAATCTTGATTGATTTCATATTACATCAAGCAAAGTCATTTTTATATTGAAATAGGAAATTGTTGGCTGTATTTGTACTGAATCAATACGCTATTTTTAACATAAGTATGAAAAATGAGAATTTCAGTCAAAGAATTAAGAGTGTTATTTAGCTCGACCGATATGGCACTTTAAAGGTATTGTTTAAATATGCAGCATCAATAAAAGTACTGACTCATTACTTGAGTATTGTTATTTGTAAACTTACTTGACTGGCATCTATTTTTTAATTGATTTCAATCATAAAAGCTAGACAATCTCTCTGATTATCTCCCAAAGCTGGAAATATAGCCCAATGCTTTAACAAGGTTGTTTCAGTAAATCCTGTTTCAATCAGAACGTTTCGTGATTTCAAATTTTCTGCATCACAAAAAGTCTCAATTCTTTTAAGCCTACTGTTATTTTTTAAATAGACAATGACAGCAGTGATTGCTTCCCTCATAAAGCCCTGCCCTTGAAATTTACCTCCAAGCCCAAAATGAATTTCACCATGATCTCCTTTGTGAATAAACATCACAAGCCCCATGGCTAAATTGGTTTTGCGCTCACCAATAATCCAAGCAAAATCTTTATCATTATTTTCCCATTTTGTACCACTCCAATTTTCAAACATACACTTGGTTTGCTCAATATTGGCATGTGGTCGCCTTTGTAAGTATTTCGAAGACTCCCTGTCTCCGCAATACTCATGAAAAAGTGAGATTTCATCACCGTGAACAAACTTGCGTAAAATCAAACGATTTGTTTCTACTGGCTTAGCTAAAACGGTGTAAGTATCCATACATACTCACCTTTCAAATTAAAAACTTATACTGACTTTGCCATCAATGCTTCAATATCTTCAATCGATTTCACCACATTTTTGGTCAAGACCAATGGCCCCTGTTCAGTTGCAACCACATCATCTTCAATCCGAATACCGATACCACGCCATTTTGCATCCACTGTTTCATCATCAGGTGCGATATATAAACCTGGTTCAACAGTAACAACCATACCCTGCTCATAGCTACGCCATTGACCATTTTCATCTTTATATGCGCCAACATCATGCACATCCATACCGAGCCAATGCCCTGTACCATGCATATAAAACTGACGATAGCCTTCAGATTCAATAATTTGATCAACATCACCTTGCATAATACCAAGCTTGACCAAACCTTCTACCATGATGCGTACTGCAACATTATGCGGTTCTTTATAAGAATGACCGATTTGAATTGCATCAATCGCAGCAATTTGTGCATCTAAAATAATTTGATATAGCGCTTTTTGTTCAGGGCTAAACTTACCATTTACAGGAAAAGTACGAGTGATGTCTGAGGCATAGCATTCATACTCAGCAGCCGCATCAATCAACACCAAATCACCATCTTTTAGGGGTTGGTTGTTCTCAACATAATGTAAAATACAGCCATTTTTTCCACCACCCACAATACTGTTATAAGCAGGAACACAACCACTCTGACCAAAGATATAATTCAACTCAGCTTCTAAAGCATATTCCATCATGTCAGGATGAACTTTTTGCATGGCACGCGTATGCGCATCTGCGCTGATATTTGAGGCAATTTGCATCAATTCAATTTCTTGATCGGACTTATGCAAACGCATTTCATCTAAAATTTGATCAAGTTGAATCAACTGCGATGGAACGCCAAAACCACGTCCAGATTCATTGGCTTTAGTGATCCAAGTACTGACCTTGGCATCAAAATCTGATCGTTGACCAATACGATAGAATAATTTTTCTTTATTTAAAATTTTAGCAATAATTTCTTCGTCAAGCAGATCAATCGCATAAGCTTCATCTGCTTCATAATCATCAACCGCACCATCAATTCCAGCGCGGTAACCATTCCAAATTTCCATCTCGCGATTACGTTCACGACAGAACAAGCTATAGATATATTCCTCACCAGTTTCATCTGTCTCTATGACTGCAACTGCTTGTGGCTCTGCGAAACCGGTTAAATAGAAAAAGCTACTGTCCGTACGAAACTTATAATCAGCATCTCGGTTACGCATGACTTCTGGACTGGTTGAGATAATTGCAATGCTATTGGGACCCATTTGTTCAGCGAGGCGGTCACGACGTTCCTGAAAATCTGCTTGAGTTAATTTCATTCTCTATTCAGCTTGTATTTCAGATGATTAATTTGGAAGAAGCTTTAACTTACAATTACGCTTAGATGAATGCAAATACAGATGACTCAATATTTGCATATTTTAAAATAATTTTATTATTTCTCTTGCTCTACGCTAAATCGCGACAACAGAACAAGCAAATCATTCCAAATTAAAAAAATTTAACCCTTTACATCACTACTTTATTCAACTTCGATGTTCTTAAAGCGAATAAAAAAGCACTGTAAAGGGCGCTGTAAAACTGGCTGCTCATCAAACATAGATGTTCTCAAAGTTTAAGTTTCTTAGCTTTTTTCTTAGTTTTAGCTTGGGCGATGTGGAGTAAACATCTCTACAACATTGTTACTTTCAGAAGCATCAATTGCTTGTTTCATTTTGCTATGAAAATTTTGCAATAAAGGGCTTTCAGATACTGGAACTTTTTTTCGTCCCATTGATAATGACACAGGGATCAAGCGTACAAATTCATACAACTCAAGATAGCTTGCTTCGCCCTCATCATCATCATCTGATTCATCAAACTCAA
The DNA here is from genome assembly GCF_059422385.1 of Acinetobacter sp. GW821-FHT01E09. Classification (NCBI taxonomy): domain Bacteria; kingdom Pseudomonadati; phylum Pseudomonadota; class Gammaproteobacteria; order Moraxellales; family Moraxellaceae; genus Acinetobacter; species Acinetobacter sp. GW821-FHT01E09. The sequence goes on along the minus strand of NZ_JBWKWU010000001.1, from coordinate 1,331,419 downwards.
CAGACGCGACATCTTGTAAACTTTCAATGAGTTCTTGTTCATCTGCGCGAATATGCCCAGAAGCCAAACCAAAGCCAAGCACAACCCCTGCACACCAATCTGCCAGTGATTGCACACGCTCAGCCAATGTATGCTCATCATCTGGAAGCATTGGAAGATAGTCTAAATCATCATCTGAAAGTGCATGTGATACGTCCTCGGCTTCATCAGACAATAGTGCAAGCGCTTCATCGTCTAATTTTGGCACATCAAGCGTAGATAAAATTTGTAACCATTCATCTCGAGTCGGAACTTCAGTAACACAAACTATACCTGTCAGTAAGCCATGTAACTCACTCGGGCTTGAAATTTCCTCAATCCCCTCAAAATTTTGATTCCAATCTGACCAACCTGAAATATCGTCTTGCATTCGTTTATCCAATCTCTATACTTCTGTATATATTACCTTTGATTGCAAATCTGTGCGACCCGTTATGTTAGAACAATTACAGCGTCTACAGACGCATATTGGTGTTTTAAAAACACGAATTGAAACTGTTGAGAAAGAAAATGCATCGCTGTTAAAAGAAAAGGATAACAGCGAAGAGCAATCTCATGCTCAAATTAGCCATAAAAATAGCATTATCACCCAAAAACAAGATGAAATTGATACGCTCACTGAGCAACTCTCTCAGTTACAAAATCAGTTTCAACAGCTCAATACAGATGCCACATCTTTAGCTGAGCGTTATGGGCGTTTGGAAAAAAGCTGTACCGATTTAAAAAATCGTTTTCAGGAAATTTTGGCTGAACGTAATGAATTGCGTGTGGTTAAAGAAAAAATGGCAAATGAGCAGCGCCATCACTTACAAGACATCAAAGGTCTTCAAGATGAGCGTGAACGTTTAATTCAAAAAAATGAACATGCCAAAACAAAAGTGGAAGCCATTATTCAACGCCTTTCGATTTTAGGGTCTGAACAAGATCATCATGCGCAAGAAATCCAACAGCTTGCTCATCCATCAGAGTCTAATGAGGAAGTATGAGTATGACTGAACATGTGACTGTAGAATTACGCTTAATCGAACAAAGTTTCCGTTTAGGCACCACAACAGATAAGCAACCAGAACTCGAACGTGCTGGTCGACTTTTAAATGAAAAGTTTCAAGAATTCCGCCGTAAAGCACCCAATGTTGAACACAATAAATTGGTGATCATGGTGGCTTTAGAACTGATGCAAGAAGTTTTAGGCATGAATAAATCGTTACAAGAATATGCACAATGCGAACGTTTATTAGCGACCATGTTAGAAGATGTTGAAAAAGCGGGATAAACCGCTTTTTTTTCGTGCAATTGATTGGTTTTTTTATGCTGTATTTATAAATTATGAGCATTGGTGATTTGCCACAATCTCCAAATTATGTATACTTAATACAACTCTAGGGTGTTCGCCAGTACGTCTATTCCCCTGCCGATACTTAAACTTATGGATGTGTTCTGTATATTTTGAGTGTATGCCCACCTTGAGTGGGAAACCCATTAAGTGTACGTCGCGTCCACCTTGAACTCATCGGGTTCAGGGTAACGACCATGCAGCGGCATCTCTGGAGTGTTTTATTTTTAAATTCTTATAAAATAAAAATTATAAAGATACGCGGGAATCTATATTTGATTACATTTCCAAAAATATAGCCCTACCTATAGGTTATAGCGAAACAACAATCTTATTCTCTTTGATCCACGCGATAAACTGATTAAGTCGGACCTGCACCATCATTCAAAAACTGAACTGATTCCAAACACAATTTTTTCCATTCAGCTGCAAATTCTTCTTCTGCTTTTTGTTTACCTAAATTTGTGGCGTACACGGGTTTTGATTCTGCATCAGCAATGATGACTTCTAAATTTTTTGCATTATTACTTAGTTCGCCTTTTAAATTAAATGCTGTATTTAAATCAACACCAAACTGTCTTAACTGCATGATCATTCCAGCGCTTTCTGCAATAATTTTGCAATGATCTATTTGATTTGCATAAATTTGCGGGCTAAATGATAAAAGCAATAAAATTCTCAATTTCATTTTTATAGTCCTTAGAATTTTTCTAATTACATTGATTATATACATAGAGTTCATCTAGCGCCATGCTTCCAAACGATCTACTAAAATCACAAACATCATTGTTTACACACGATATAAATTAGATATTTATTTTTATTGAATAGTATAATTTCTTTTCATTATTCTATTAAAACCTATAAATCTGCATCATCCAACTTCACATCCACTAGAGCTAAAATATCGCTATGCCCTATACAAGCTCGATACTTCAAACTTATGTTACTGCCTCTGAATTGCTATAAATCATCTAAGCCTAAGAAAAATATAGAAACAATACCAATCCAAGAGCAATCAAAGATATGATTAGCCATACATTTATACAATTAAAGCTTTTGATGAAATTCCACATTTTGCTATCCCTTAGAAATGGCTAAGGAATTCTACTTTTTGGGGTTAATTTAAAAATTATAAATTAGTCTGAGCTACAAAAAATTCGACTGTACAATAAGTATTTAAATATATAGTAATTATCCCAAGGTATTCATTTAAACACCTAATATCTATAAACATTCTTTATAGTTCATTGTGAAACTTTTCAAAAACTCACCTTTAGCATTATTTAATTGATAAACAATATTGCCTTGTGTTGTTTTTTTAAATACTTCAGACTCAAATAAATCACTTTTACTACAGATGTTATTTTTGGACAGATTTTTATACTTGTTTTCATCAAATTTCTCTCTTAGATCTTTTGTAGACTCAATACTCTTTAAATCAGAGACAATCAACAATTCATTGCTAGTCAATCTAATTCTAGAAATGTTTGTTAAATCATCTGATTGATTGGGCTTAATTCTCGAAAAACTGTGATTAATCGCTTTGACTAAACCATTATACAATTCGAGATTGATGATATTGAACTGATCATCAACTGCACCGGCTTGCAAAAAAGGTTCGTCTAATGGGCTTTGCGCTTTCAATTCAACACATAGTAAAAAACTGAGTATAAACAATAAATATCGCAATGTGGTTCTCCTCATCAACGATCCAGTTGTTGAAGTAAAATACTGCAAATACAAGTTTAAGCTAGAGCATAACTGGGCTCACTATACCTGTATACCGTCAAAAACTTGTTGGTGTCACTGTCTATATCCCTCCTAAATTCATTAAAAGATAAAGTTAGATAACTTAACAGGTTCAAAATCAATTCTTTCATACAGTAAAAAAGCCCACCTTTCGATGAGCTTAGATTTAAAAATTATGAGTTGTTCCACTCACTAGATTGAACACCTAACTCATCATCACCAGTCATCAAAACTGCTGTTAAAATTGGAACTGCTAAAATAACTGGGAAAAGCACAATCCATAGGTCAATGGATAACTGATTCGAAAAAACAAAATGGATCACGATCGCAATTAAAGTCAATATTCCAAATAAAATACTTGCGAATCGAGTGGCAAATTTTAAAAGCATTTTTTATTCCCCTTGTAATTAAAAATTTTACTTTAATAGTTATGTCCTATTTTTAGAAATTAAGCAAAGCACTTTGAGATAAAATTGTCACTGTTTTGCGATATATTTTTAAAAACCTTAAAAAATGTATGGATTTATATAAAAGCTAGTATTTTTTTAATTTTTTACTATTTCCTTATGCCTAAAATGTAATAAACCCATATCTAAAATGTAAGCGGCTCAGCCACGTTTTACATTCAATTGAATCTCCATCTGGAATGGAAAGTTCGTTTTGAAATGATTCGTTATTTCTGTTTAGATCGCTTGATATAGGCAAATAAGTTGAATTCGAAAATGAACTTTTTAGCCAAGCTTTTTGCAACTTTTGGAAATGGACATAATGAATATCAATAGCTTGATGAATCACGAATCATATTGATCAGTGCCTTAAGTGTAGTGGATACATGACGATAGCCTGGATAATAAAGGCTAAGACCACGATACACTGGGCTAAATTTTTCCAAAACAATACTTAATTTCTGATTTTCCACAGCATTTTTCACCAAATGATCGGGTACAAATGCGATACCAATACCATCTATTGCAGCATCAACCATTAATGTTTGATCTGTAAGTGTTAAAGGTCCTTTGACATCTATCTTTTCAATAATGCCTTTCATATCAAATTCCCAGCGAAAAATTAAGCCACTATCAAAACGGAAACGAATGCAATCATGTTCATAAAGATCATGCGGAACAAGTGGCGTAGAATTTTTTAATAAATAGTCTGGGGATGCGACAGCAACAAAGCGTGCGGTTTCAGTCAAACGGATTGCAACCATTTCTTTAGGTATATCGTCTGCAAGGCGTATGCCTGCATCAAAATTTTCCTCAACAATATTGGTTAATTTACCATCACAAACAATATCTAAATGAACCAATGGATAACGTTGTAAGAACTTTTTAAGAATAGGTTTTAAAACCAACCTAACCGCCCCTTCACTGGCATTGATTCTAAGTACACCACTCGGCTGATCTCTAAAATCATCTAAATGATTTAGCGCATTTGAAATATTTTCCATGGATGGTCGAAGTGAATGAACTAATTGGATTCCGGCATCAGTCAAAGAAACACTGCGTGTGGTTCGATTAAAAAGCCGAACATTTAAGCGGCTTTCCAAACCTTTTATGGCATGACTAATTGCTGAAGGTGTGACGTTTAACTCAACCGAAGCTGCACGGAAGTTCCGATGAGAGGCCACAGATAAAAAAATTGTTAAAGCAAAGAGTTCACCGCTTTTCAATTGATGAGCCATTTTCACTATTCTATAAAGTTTTATGAGATTGTTCTCAATAATATATTTATATAGGCTGAATGGGTACTCAAAATTAATGACGATAAGGAAAATTACAATGCCCAAACATGGTAACTATGCTGTAGAAAAAATAACATTTGATTCACATGGTGATACAGTGGTTGGCGATTTATATAAGCCAAATACCGATGGGAAACTCCCCGCTGTTATTATTCTTGGGCCATATTCTTTTCAAAAAGAACAGGCACCCACTCAGTATGCGACACGTTTAGCAGATGAAGGCTTTATTACCCTCGCATTTGATCCAAGAACTGTTGGTGAGAGCCAAGGCATGCCACGTCGCCTTGAAAATCCAAAAATGAAAAATGAAGATGTCATTGCTGCAATTGATTACATCTTTACCCGTAACGATGTCGATACCGATAAAATATTTCTATTAGGGGTTTGCCAAGGTGGACCTGAAATGCTGGATATCGCATCTTATGAAGCGCGTGTTAAAGCCGTTGTTTCTGTTACTGGATATTATCGAGATAGAGAAACTGATTTATTTATGCTTGCGGCAGGTGTGACAGAAAATCCATTTGATATTGAATCTGCACCAACAATCCAAGAATTAGAAGCCTTATTAGCAATTCGTTTAAAGAAAGCACAGGATGCCAAAGTTCTTTACGAGACAACAGGTGAAGTGATCTATCAGCCACTCGTATCGCCAGACCTCGGTGATCGCGTCAAAGGCTCAAATGCAGGCTTACCTGGTCCAATTATATGGAGTTGGTATGGAGCATGGACGCTAAAAAACTGGGAGAATCGCTACGCAATTATGAGTGATCTTGATCATTTTTCTTATTCAACTGTAGCTGGCGTTGCAAAACTAAAGAAACCCGCGCTTATCATTCATTCGGATACCTGTATGAATCCAGCAGCGGCTCGTCGTCATTTCGATTCAATTCCAACATCAGATAAAATGCTTATCTGGGAAAATGGAACCAACCATTTCCAGTATTACGAGCAACCCGATATTGTAGACAGAACAGTTGCACATGCGACAAATTGGTTTTATCAACATCAAAATTAAGATCAAATACGCTATCGTTTAATATTATAAAAAGTCCTTTAAAGAGCTTTTATCACTGTATCGACAATCAGTTAAGCATGATTAAGTTTTACGATTGCCATACCCATATTAAAAAACCACCGAATCGGTGGTTTTTCATTAAATTTAATGTACTGCTTCTGCTGAGGATTCTTTATGCTCATCATCTTTGGTTTTGGCTAAATTTTTACCCTTGGTTTTCTGAGGATTATTTTTATGTGACTGATAGTAGCAAGCAATTGCGATTCCAGTCCCTAATAATGCTACGGTCTTTAACATGATATACCTCATACTGAATTGAATAACGTCTATTAGGAATAACATTAAATTTCCAATAAAGTATTTCGATATGTGAGTTATGCAAGTTTATGTGAAACTTTATTACATTTGATTTCAAAGTTTCAAATAAATCATCGAAATTTCAGTGTTATGGCTGATTTAATCTATTTCGGTATTTAACCAAACAGTCACATGGTAAGTTTTTATTATGAGATTTTAATTCCATTTAATCATTTTAAAATTATCGAGTATTGATCAATCAACACAGATCAGAAATCATTCTTTAACTTTCTATACCTTTTATATTACCTTTTATATTACCTTTTATTTTCGTTCAGCCATATAAAAAGCCCATCTTACGATGAGCTTTTCTAAAACATTGATTACGATTTATATCGCAATACGATAAAGTTGATTTTGATTAAGATAGAAAGATGAACCATCAATATTAAATTGACGATCGTCACCAGATTCTAATTCAATCTTTTTCCCTACTTCGACCCAACTCATACCAGTACGGTTGCTTTGTTGTCTTTTTAAAGGAACGATCTTTACGCGAATTTCATCGCCATTTACTGCAGAGGCTATTGTCCAGCCATTTAAAATATTCATTTTTTCACTCAATTGTTTTGAGCTTTTGCAAACAGAGAAGTATTTAACTATTAAGACCAACAGATATATTTTTGGAACTAACGATAAGAAGGCATCTAACCTTAATTTAAACTTTTGATATTTACATCAGCTTGATATTGCAGAAGTCAGAGTTGAAGCCAACCTTCAAGTCTTGCTTATATATTAAGCACATCTGCTTTAGTATTTTTCATAATACGCTCATTCAGCAGATTATGCAACTTAAATAACATTTGATTATTTTAAATTAAAAGTTCTTCTTTATATAATGGCTTTGTGATGTTTATGTACAGGCCTATATTGAGTGATTATTTATATCACCATTTAAAACAACACAATACAAACATTTGATATTTTTATAAATATATTTTGTCGATATAAACTCAGTTTAGCCAACATATCTCCACATATGGCTCTCACAACTACCTTAATGTAAGTGGATTAAAAGGCTATTATCCAGACTCACTTCACAGTTAAGAAGATTATAATGTCATTTAAAAGTTTTTCGCAAAATTCGGCTCAAGCAAATTCTGATACTAAAAACGTTGAGCAAACTCCGCCTAAAGATGCGCCACAAGCAACTCCTGGTGCTACACCGCCTAATCCAAATCAGGACAATAAAGAGGTTAAGCAACCTGATACAAATAAGCCTAAATAATACCAAGGTCATTTGATATTTCATAAATGGCTTAGCTTGTAGGCTAAAATTCAACAGACCTTAAAGCTTAATCTATAAAGACTTACCGATGTTTGGTAAGTCTTTTTCGTTGTTGCTTATATAAATTCAGACTGTATCAACTCAAAATATTCATTTTCTTCATGATGTAAAAAAAGCCCACAATAGTGCGGGCTTTTATAGATCGGCATGCTGCGATCTCATGCTCGGCGTTAACTGCTTAGGTTTTAAATCTATTTAGAGGGAATACGCAATTCCTGTAACAACCTAAACACTTCCGTTTCGCTTACGGATTCGATCAAAGCTAAGTTAACACAGATCAGCAGATGAAAGCGGATAAAATATATTTGATTACGCTTTATTTATTCAATCCTCACAATTCTAAATTCAAATCATAAAGTCTTATCCATATAAGGCCAAAATTCTTAGTGAAATTTAAAATACAGGTGCTCGTTCAAGCCAGAATAAATAACATAACCAATTGATTTAAGATAAAAAACCTATTGATTTCCAGCATTTAAATGCCCCAACTCTACCTTTTGCAAAGAATGCTTTATTTTAATATTAATGATCCACTGTAAAACCATTAAAAGAGCAATGATCTCAAAAAGGATTTAGCCATGCTTAGCCTACAAAGCGTAAGCCCACGCCTGGTTCAGTCACAATATATTTGGGTTGTACCGCATTATCATTCAGTTTTCCACGCAATTTGGCCACTAAAATTCTTAAATAGTGGGTATCTTCCTGATGAGTAGGCCCCCATAAATCACTGAGAATTTGTGGTTGAGTAATCAACTGCCCTTTATGTTGCGCCAATAAAGTCAGCAGTTGATATTCCTTACGTGTCAGTGAAATCAGTTGTTGGTTAAGAAATACCTGTCTTTGGGCAAAATCAATTTTTAAAAATCCATCATCAAAAAAAGCGGACTCTACAGCAATATTTTGAAATTGTCTGAGTAATACACGGATTCGCGCCATCAGCTCCTGAACACTAAAAGGTTTCGTCACATAATCATTGGCGCCAGCATCCAGTAATTTAACTTTTTCCTCCTCATTAGAACGAACCGACAAAACAATCACAGGGACATGTGACCACGCTCGCAATTCAGACAAAACTTCTAAACCATCTAAATCAGGTAGCCCTAAATCTAAAATAATTAAATCAGCACCTTGCAAAGCCAAAAGCTCTAAGCCCTTTTGACCATTTTCAGCCAGTAGGGTTTTATACCCTTGTGCCCTAAGTGCAATATCGAGAAACTTACGAATTTGAGTTTCGTCATCAATAATCAATACATTGGTCATGGAACTTGTCGATACATTATGTTCTGGCATGCTATTTCCTAAAATCAATATGTGCACTTATCCAATCTGCTGAATCGGCAATTGCATACGGATGCAGGTGCCTTGATTATTCTTGGCTGAAGATGCCGAAATTTTACCCATATGCGCACCAATAATGGCTTTAACAATGGTTAAGCCCAACCCCGTACCATACTGCCCGCGATCGCCACGTTCCATAGTATAGAACATATCAAAAATACGCTCTCGTTCATCTTCTGGGATACCTAAACCTTGATCACTAATTGAGATTTCAATTTCGTTTTCATTGAGTTGTAAAACTTTAATCGTTACCGCTTTATTTTCTGGAGAAAACTTGGCTGCATTTTCCAATACATTAAAAATCGCTTGTTCGATCAAAGCTGCATGCACAAATAGGCTCAAGGTTTGCTCAGGTAAATCAACCTCAACAAGACTTTGCGGCATATAACGTTTTAAACGGCGTACCGCTGAACCAATCAACTCATCGACACCAATCCAATCTCGTTTAAGACTTAAACCTTCATGGCCTAAGCGTGTCATATCCAATAAATTCTGAATATAACGATCCAGCCGTTCGCCTTCCAAATGAATCGCCTCCAACAAACTATCTTGATCTCGTTCATCCATCGAATGCCGATAATTACTCAAAGTATCAGCTGCACCAATCATAGAGGCTAAAGGTGAACGTAAATCATGAGAGACGGAGGATAACAAGGCCGAACGCAATCTCTCTGTTTCTGAACTGACATTGGCGATTTCCAATGCTTTAGTGAGTTGGGTTCGAGAAATCGCTTGAGCAATATATTCAACCATGGTTTCAGTCAATTGCTTCTGTTCTGTATTTAAAACCGATACATTTTTAAGAAACTTAACCCCGACCACACCAAAACACTGTTTAGACGCCAATAATGGTAAAAACCACCAATCATTTTCAGTTAAGGTTTGGGTAAACCGTCCCGATGGTTGATGGTTCTTAAATGTCCAATCCGCTGAAATTTTTTCTTTATTGTTAATCACCTCAAGTGATGACGTTGACGATTCTGGGAAATAAAACCAGATTTCGGCATTTAAGTTTTTACTTAAACTGTTTTCTGCAATCTCCTGCACTTGCTTTAAATCAATTGCGATAGACAGCTTTTGACCTAAATCCTGCATAATGCTGTTATAGCTATTGGCAGCCTTTAAAGCAGTCACTTGTTCTCTCAGTCTTGATGCCAAACGGCTTGAAATCAACGCTGCGCCTAAAAAGGCAACCACGGTTATCACGCCCTGATGTGCAGAAATTTGCAAAGTGAATTTGGGTGAAATAAAGAAAAAGTTATAAGCCAAAAAGAACAACAGTGCCGAAAATACCGCAGCCAGCATGCGTGTCTTAGATGCCACAAAAACTACAGCAGTGATAAATATCACCGAAAGCTCTTCGATTCCTAAATACTTTTCACCTAAGCTGGCAATCACAATACTGACCACTGTGGTTGATATAACGAATAATATTTCTCTAAGATTTAGAAATGAATGCGTATCCTGAAAAAATGATTGCTGGCGATGTTCTGCAAGAATCGGGACGATACTCAATTCAAAACTTGGCTGGTACTTAAGTAATTGATCAACAAAATTTACACCCCATACGTTTACACCCCATACAAAGGCTTTACGATGCGATTGTGCCAACACCAAGGTTGAAATCCCTCGATCCATCACATAATCAAACAACGTTTTTGCATGTTGTTGACCATAAAGGATTTCCGTCATCCCGCCCAATTGACGGGTGAGGTTTAAAGCGCGTTCAATTTCTCGACCAGATAAATTGTCTTGTTTTTCGGTTATTTTTGAATCTTTAGAAAAGACCACCACCGTCCAATTTGCCTGCCGATTTTCGGCAATACGACAACCTGCGCGAACCAACGCCTCTGCCTGCCCATTGCCCTCAATCATAATTAAAATATGATTTTTTAAAGGAATGGGGACTAGCCCTTGTATAGCAAAATTTTCTCGAACATCGGTATCGACATGACTGGCAACAGTTTGCATTGCCAATTCACGCAATGCGGTCAGATTTGAACTGTTGAAAAAGCGTTGCAATGCCTGTTCAGCTTGCTCAGGCACATAGACTTTGCCCTGATTTAAACGCTCAAGTAATTCATTGACTGGTAAATCAATTAATCGAATATCACGAATCCGCTCAAAGACTCGATCAGGTACAGTTTCAGTCACCCGAATACCCGTAATTTGATAGACCACATCATTTAAACTTTCGAGATGCTGAATATTCATCGTGGTAAATACATCAATACCCGCATCCAGTAATTCATTGATGTCTTGCCAACGTTTTTCATGACGACTATTTGGCATATTGCTATGCGCAAATTCATCCACTAAAACAATGCTGGGTTTGCTTGCAAGCACAGCATCAAGATCCATTTCTTCAAGATAATGCCCTTGATACTCAATCGCCTTTCTTGGAATAATCACCAAACCCGAGATGAGGTTTTCAGTTTCAATGCGACCATGGGTTTCAACATAGCCAATCACAATGTTAATGCCTTGCAAAGCCAGTTCGTGCGCACGCACTAACATTGCAAACGTCTTCCCCACACCAGGTGCAGCTCCTAAAAATATAGTGAGGCGCCCAGACTGATAACGCTGAGTGTGTTGTAGCAAAACATCTGCTTTATTATTTCTATAATCGCTCATCGCTGTCTGCTTGTTTAAAAATTACATCACTGTGGTGTTTCTTTGCGACCATTCAATACAGCAAAAAACACAGGCCAACAAAGAAACACAGAAAACCGTCGTTTGATTCAGCTTGAATCATCTACAATCTCAAAGAGGGAATATTGTAAATTTATACGAAAATAAAATCCCAACAATGCCCACTTTTCAACAATCATAGAGAATCAATTAGATCAGCACAGATTCATTTTGCTTTGCTGATCTCAATCCATTTATTGAGTTCCAATTTGATCCAAAGCCAAATTTAATTCAAGTACATTGACTCTGGCTTGCCCTAAAATTCCAAATGTCGGTTGTATACTATTTTCTTGCAGCAACCTTAGCACATCCTGTTCTGGCAAATGTCTGGCTTTGGCGATACGTTTTACTTGAATCATTGCAGATTGCACACTGATTTCAGGATCAATTCCACTGCCTGAAGCCGTGACCAAATCTGCAGGAATCGCGCTTTTTTCAACCTGCTCTTGTATCGCAATTTTGTTTAAACGCTCCTCTACTGCTTTATGTAAATCAGGATTGGTTCGTGCCATATTACTTCCCGCCATGGCCATTGGATCATAATTGGCAGCAGAAGGTCGTGGATGGAAATATTGCGCTTGTACAAAAGGCTGTGCAACCAGTTGAGAACCTATAACTCGGTCATTTTCTACGATCAAACTGCCATTGGCTTGTTGATCAAAAAGCACTTGTCCCAACCCTGTTGCCGTAGCACTGTAGACAAAGCCACAGAGACCCAATGCGACAATGGTTAATCCCAGCGATGCCCGTGTTAGTCCAGCGAATGATGACTCAACCAATCGATTATTTTCAGTATTCATTTTAATCATCCTCAAAATTTCTAAAGTGCCAATAAAGGGCTGATCATCAGATCAATCAGCTTGATCGCAATAAACGGTAACAACACACCACCCACACCGTAAATCAGCATATTTCGACGTAACAATTGCGTTGATGTTGAAGGCTTAAACTTCACTCCACGTAAAGCAATTGGAATCAATAATGGAATAATGATGGCATTGAAAATTAGTGCTGAGAGAATTGCACTTTCTGAACTTCCCAAGCGCATCACATTTAAGGCTTGCATTTGAGGGATGGCTGCGACAAATAAAGCAGGTAAAATGGCAAAGTATTTGGAAACGTCATTGGCCAAGGAAAAGGTGGTCAATGCACCACGGGTAATTAACTGCTGTTTACCAATCTCAACGACAGACAATAATTTGGTTGGATCTGAATCCAAGTCCACCATATTGCCCGCTTCTTTTGCAGCCTGTGTCCCTGAGTTCATTGCCAAACCAATATCCGCTTGTGCCAAAGCAGGTGCATCATTGGTTCCATCGCCAACCATGGCAACCAAATGACCTTTATTCTGTTCATGACGAATACAATTTAACTTATCTTCAGGTTTCGCTTCAGCGATGTAGTCATCGACACCTGCTTCAGCTGCAATAGCAGCAGCCGTTAAAGGGTTATCCCCTGTAACCATGAGTGTTTTAATACCCATTTCACGTAAGCGGGCAAATTTTTCCTTGATGCCTTGTTTAATTACATCTGAAAGTTCAATCACCCCAAGAATATTTTGATCTTTTGCCACCACTAACGGCGTTGCACCTTTTGAAGCAACCTGTTCTACCCGCGCTCTAAGCTCACTATGATGTTCAATATTCTGTGAAGCAAATTTGATAATCGCATCTACTGCCCCTTTACGGATTTGCTGACCACTGACTAAATTTATACCTGAAATTCGCGTTGCGGCATTAAAGGCAATAAACTCGGCCTGTACAGGTTCAACAATATGTTCACCTTGCTCTTTTGCCAAAACCACAATCGATTTACCTTCTGGCGTTGGGTCTGCAAGTGATGTGAGTATCGCAGCTTGACGTAGTTCCGACTCAGTCACACCTGTCAGTGGGAAAAATGCTGTTGCCTGACGGTCACCATAGGTGATGGTTCCTGTTTTATCGAGTAACAACACATCCACATCACCTGCCACTTCGACAGCTTTACCTGATTTTGCAATCACATTGGCTTTTAATGCCCGATTCATCCCCGCAATACCGATTGCAGGCAACAAGCCACCGATGGTGGTTGGAATTAAACACACCAACAAAGCCACCAACAGAATCGGGTTAATTTCAATTTTTAAGAAATGCCCTATAAAAGGTAAACTCACCACCACCGCGATAAAGGTCACAGTCATCACAGTCAGTAAAATCCCCAGTGCGATTTCGTTTGGTGTTTTTTGACGATTGGAGCCCTCAACCAAAGCAATCATTCGGTCAAGAAAGCTATTACCCGCTTCAGCAGTCACCTGTACCACGATACGATCCGTTAAAACCTTAGTTCCCCCAATCACACCCGATTTATCGGTACCTGCTTCACGTAAAACTGGCGCTGACTCACCGGTTACCGCAGCTTCATTAATGGTCGCAAAACCATGAATAATCTCACCATCCGCAGGAACAAGTTCCCCTGCACGGACTTCAATCAGATCATTCATTTTTAATAAAGTTGCAGCGACTTGCACACCCTCTAAGTCATCCTTAGCACTGAGTCGACGTGCGGTTAAGTTTTGACGCGCTTGTCTTAAGGAGGAGGCTTGACCTCGACCTTTGGCTTCTGCAATGGCTTCGGCATAATTGGCAAATAACACTGTGATAAATAAAATCAATGTCACCGCTAAGCCAAATACAGTATCGGCTTGCCCCGTTAAAGTACTGACCAATGTGATGAGGGTACCCAGCCATACGATCGCCATCACTGGATTTTTAATCGCATGTTGCGGTAACAACTTAATCAAGGCATTTTTCCAAGCTTCACCTTGGAATAAAGTTGATGATTTATTTTGCGTAGATTGTTTTGAATGATTCATGTTATTCACCCTAACCTTGTACCAATAACAACTGATCAGCGATCGGTCCTAAAACAAGGACTGGCATAAATTGTAATAAGGTCAACATCACCACAATGGCAATCAGGGTGAAAGCAAAGGTTGGTGTTTCCACTTTTAAACTACCTGTGCTTTCAGGAGCTTGACGCTTTGCAGCTAAACGCGCAGCAATCATTAAAGGGATGATCAATGTTGGGAAACGTCCAAGCAGTAAAGCAATCACACAGGTAACATTCCACCATACGGTATTGTCCGCTAAACCTTCAAAACCAGAACCATTGTTGGCAAAGGCCGAAACATACTCATATAGCACTTGTGAAATCGCATGATATTGCGGATTGCTATTGCCTGTAAGTTCAGGGAAAAACAAAGCGATTGAGCTTAAACCGAGAATCGTAATCGGCTGAATCAAAATCACCACAGCAAGTAATTTAATTTCCCCTGCTTCAATTTTGCGGCCAAATAATTCAGGTGTACGCCCCGTCATCAAGCCTGCAATAAATACAGCCAAAAACAAATAGATCATAAATTGTTGTAAACCACAGCCGATCCCACCCCAAATCGCATTAATCAACATATTCGCCAGCGCCACTAAACCTGTTAATGGCGATGCAGAATCATGCATCATATTGACTGAACCATTATTAACCTGTGTGGTTATAGCGGCCCAAAGTGCAGAAGATGCCTCACCAAAACGCACCTCTTTTCCTTCCATAGCGTAAATTTGCATCGCGGTAGATGACAGGCTTTCAGACCAGATTGCCGCGGTGGCTGAAACAACCGACATCAGCAACATTGAGCCAAAAACAAAGCCAGCAAATTTTGTGCGTTTGGTTAAAAAACCCAACATAAAAATCACGGCGACAGGAATAAGTAAAATCGCAATCATTTCTAAGAAATTTGAAAATGGCGTTGGATTTTCCAATGGCACACTACTGTTAGGTCCATACCAACCACCCCCATTACTGCCCAATTGCTTAATCGCAACCATGGGTGCAACAGGACCAAGTGGAATTTTTTGAGTTTTTAATTCAGTGGTTTGGTCAATCACTTGAACTTCTGGGCCACCTTGAAAGGTTGATGGCACACCTTGGCTATTGAGGAGTAATGACCAAATCATGCATAACGGGATTAAAAACCGAAAGGTTGGGCGGATTACATCGGCCCAATAATTACCGACATTGATTTGTTGAACTTTATTTTGAAAGCTTAGGTTTTGATCGTTTTCTGACAACCGATTCGATTGCGGATAAAACAAAGCACGGACGGTTGCCACCACCATTGCCAAACCCATCATTGGGGTAATGATTTGCAATCCAACAATACCAACCATCTGTGATAAATATGACAGTTGCGCCTGACCTGAATAATGCTGTTGGTTGGTATTGGTCAGAAATGAAATCATAGTATGCAGGGCTAAATCCCATGACATATTCGGCGCATTATTTGGATTGAGTGGCAAACTTGCTTGGCACATAAACAACAGCCAAGTGACCAATCCAATGACGATACAACTCGCGACAAAGCTGAGTGAGTAGGTTTTTGCATTCATCCCTTGATCAGGATGTGTACCCAAAACACGATAAATCGGTTTTTCAATCCAGTTAAAAATTGGATCAATTTTCATCTTTCGGTTTTGCATGATACAGGCAAGATACTTCCCTAAAGGAAAAGCCAAAAGCACCACAATCACCAAGACTAAGATAAACTCTAACATGACATTCCCCCCCAACTTGATTGGCTCAAATTAAAAATGTCGATATTGCAATGATTTATATGTTTTTGAAGTACGCATAATTTTGGATGCTGTACTTGTTGATGCGCTATATATTTAGCACTCATCTTTTTCATCCTAAACGCTGGGATATTCCACAACTCAGTATCCGAAAATACCCCGTAAACTCTCTATTTACAGTCAGATCAGCCGCGTAAAAATTTCGTAAAATTTTGTCTTTTTTGATTTATAAACAGCGTTAAATACATTACAAAGGTTCAAATTTTAGAACGCTTGTTTATTTTATTTATGGAAAATTTTGAACTGCTTAAAGCATTGTTTTTGGGGTTAATCGAAGGCTTAACTGAATTTTTACCCATTTCAAGTACAGGGCATCTGATCTTATTTGGTCATCTCATTGATTTTCACTCAGATTCGGGACGTGTGTTTGAGGTGGTGATTCAGTTGGGGGCAATCTTGGCTGTATGTTGGCTGTATCGACAAAAAATCATCGAATTAATTCGCGGCTTTTTCTCAGGCGATGTAGCAGCCAGACGTTTTGCGATTAATGTCTTAGTTGCATTTATTCCTGCGGTGGTGATTGGTGTCTTAGCAGTAGATTTTATTAAACAAGTGCTGTTTAGTCCTTTGGTTGTGGCTTTTGCTTTAATCATCGGGGGCTTCATTATTTTTGCTGTAGAAGCCAGAAAGTTTGAACCTAAAACCATTGAAGCCACAGACATTACCTTAAAACAGGCAATTCTGGTTGGGTTTGCTCAATGTCTTGCTATGATTCCGGGAACATCACGTTCAGGCGCCACCATTATTGGCGGGATGTTGTCTGGTTTATCACGTAAAGCGGCAACCGAATTTTCATTTTTCCTTGCAATGCCAACCATGTTAGGCGCAGCAACCTATGATTTAATTCGAAATGCAGATGTTTTAACCTCAGACAATCTGATTAATATTTCAGTGGGTTTTGTGGCTGCATTTATTGCTGCGCTCTTGGTGGTCAAAGCTTTGGTAAAATTTGTTGAAAAACATACGTTGAGAGTGTTTGCTTGGTACCGTGTGGTATTGGGTATTATTTTACTGTTTGTATTTTTATAATTATGTGAATTGAAGGCAGATAAATTTAAATCTGCCTATGTTTTTTATCTTATTGACCCACTTATCTTGTGGGTCTTTTTTTATCTCTTAAATATAGTCAACCTATCAAAAAAACTCAAAAAACTCAAAAAACTCAAAAACTCAAAAACTCAAAAACTCAAAAACTCAAAAACTCAAAAAACTCAAAAACTCAAAAACTCAAAAACTCAAAAACTCAAAAAACTCAAAAAACTCAAAAAACTCAAAAACTCAAAAACTCAAAAACTCAAAAACTCAAAAACTCAAAAACTCAAAAACTCAAAAACAAGAATATAATTTCTCTTAATCAATATTTTTCAATTAAATTAATTACATAGAAAATTAAATTATTTGATTATAAAAAAGCTTGCAATGCCACACATTACGTTCAAAGTTTAAATAGCTTTGCGTAGGCGATGCCTCACTTTTTGCTGGGGATGCCAAACCTTGCGCTGCAAACAAAGCAGTGCTTTGTTTTTGCTCATGTTTGGCGAGGGGTACGTCCTGTACCCCCGCCTAACGGCGACATCCCTGTCGCCCCACGATAGGATAACCATCTAGGATTCAAAAGTACAAAAACCGAAGGAATAATCAATAGTTTCTAAAAATTCATACAAAAACATGAGCTTCATTTATGATCAGTGATTTGATATAAATCACTCGTATGAATAATTAAGTGGTTTGACTATAAGATGAGGGCGATTTCATCTTGCTCTATGGATTTTAAAAAGCCTTATATAAAGAAGCCTAATATTTAACAGAGAATGTTAAAGACTTAAAAACTCAGACTAAAATCCTCATACAGTCTATATAGACAAACGACCACTTAGATAAAGCCACTCAATTGTTGATATATTTGATCAAGCCTTTGATAATCTAATTTTCAAGTATTTTCATCTTCAGGAATATCTTCAAAGTGTTTTTCATCATTAAAACCATTTTCATAACCAAAGTCATTTTGGCTATTAAATGAATATTCACGATCATTTTCAAAGGTATTGTAACTGTGTTGATGATCAAATTTTGCAAGGGAGGCTTTAATATTTGAACGAGGATGGCGTGTAGGCAAAACAGTAGAAATTGAATGTTTATAGATAATTTGCATTTGCCCTACACTGTTCCTTAGTAACACGACATATGAATCAAAAGATTCAATATGCCCCTGTAATTTAATCCCATTGGTCAGAAAAATAAAAACTGGAATATGCTTTTTTCGGAGAGAATTTAACAGCGGATCTTGTAAGGTTTGAATTTTAGACATATTACGCTCCCAAAACTTTTAAATACTTAAAAAATATCGTTTTTAAATAAAATTTATAATTAAACGCATCCTGCGAATTTTACTTTCTTTCAAAATAGATGAACCAACTTTGCCATCTATCCCCTAAGCTTTGAATTTCAACATGAATCTTTTATTGTGTTACTTACTTGCTGTCGCAGAGGCAACAGGCATCGTCATGTTTGAATGATCCATTTTCATCATCACATGTGCCATATCAACCCCACTCGATTGAGTTGTTTGTGCCATTTCAGTTGAATGTACATGCTGTTGCTCTGCATGTTCATTGTTAGACTTTTTGGTTTCATGCTGCGCATTACAAGGCTTTATAGAGCATTGCATTGGCATTTTTTCTGCAGTTTGAGGATCCGTTTTATTCGGCATTTTAGAGGCATCTGCCCAAGATTGAGTCGCAATTATCAGACTCCCCATACAGACCATGTTGATTAAACTGCGGGGTAAAATCGCTCGCATTTGTACCTCTCCAAGCTTGAGATTCTTAAGTGGTACAATAAATCGAACTATTGAACATTAAGATGACTTGAAAATGACATTTATGTAATCTATACCTTTCTTTAGTTTTATCACGCTATTATATTTTTAAAGAGTATTCTAGGAAGCAAACATGAGAATATTATTAGTCGAAGATGAGCAAAAAACTGGGGACTACCTTAAGCAAGGTTTATCTGAAGCAGGTTATATTACTGACTGGGTTACAGATGGGCTCACAGGTAAACAGTATGCACTTTCTGAAGATTACGATGTCATCATATTAGATGTGATGCTACCTGGGGTAGATGGCTGGCATATTATAGAAGCTGTCCGTAAAAATGGAAAAACCATGCCGATTTTATTCTTAACAGCGCGAGATCAAATTGAAGACCGCGTAAAAGGATTAGAGTTGGGTGCGGATGATTACTTGGTAAAACCTTTCGCATTTGCTGAACTTCTCGCAAGAATAAAAAGCTTACTTCGTCGAGGACAGCAAAGAGAAGACAGTAACTTAATTAGTATTGCCAATCTTGAACTTGATATCAGAAAACGACGTGTAACGCGTGAAGGACAACGTATTGACCTGACCGCGAAAGAGTTTGCATTGATGGAATTATTTATGCGTAGACGTGGTGAAATTTTGCCGCGAGCACTGATTGCCTCACAAGTTTGGGATATGAACTTTGATAGTGACACCAATGTGGTCGAAGTTGCGATTAAACGTTTAAGAAATAAAATTGACAGTAACTTTACACCTAAACTGATTCAGAATATTCGAGGAATGGGTTACGTTTTAGAGGTTGAAGATGAGGCGTAAGCTGTTCAATGCGATTAGTTTCCGAATCGCCATTATTTTTTCCCTCTCCACTGTAACGATTTTAATTATTATGGGCTTCGTGATACACCTCGGAGTCACACAACACTTTGAAAGTGAAGATCGAGTACTCCTTGAGGGAAAAATTCAGCTTATACAAAATCTATTAAAACAGAATCCAAGCAACTCTAAAGAACTCAATGTTGCATTAAAAGATTCTCTTATTGGACATGATAATCTGATTGTGCAAGTTGAACGACCGTTGAATCAAATTGTATTTAATTCTGCACAAATGGCGATCGCACCACAGGTCATTGCCAACCCAGATCTGGATCAATGGATTAGATGGGAGGTCCAAGATAAAAATTATCGTGGATTAGTCTATCAAAATATTTTTGAAGATGATGAAGATGCACAATCTACCCAAATTGTTGTTGCGATTGATACTTCAGAACACATGCTTTTTTTAAATGCATTCAAACGTCAACTGGTTTATATTTGTTTAATTGGTGCACTTTGCTTAATGTTTTTAGGATGGTTTGCGGTTTGGCGAGGATTACGCCCGATCAAAAAAATAGCGGCAGTTGTAGAAGGGATCTCAGCACAAAATTTATCTGAGCGTTTAGAAGTTGAGAATACTCCAACAGAATTAAAATCACTGACCATCGCCTTTAATGAAATGCTTGACCGCTTAGAGTTTGCTTTAGAAAAACTTTCCGACTTTTCATCGGATCTTGCACATGAAATTCGCACGCCTATCAACAACCTAATGACACAAACCCAAGTATGTTTGTCTCGTAGTCGAGATATCGATGCCTATAAAGAAGTCTTGTTTTCAAACTTAGAAGAGTTTGAACATCTGGCAAGAATCGTTTCAGATATGCTGTTTTTGGCGAAAGCAGAAAATGGCCTTAACCTTAAAAATGTACAAACCATTCATTTATACGAAGAATTCAACACTTTGTTTGAGTTTTATGATGCTTTAGCAGCCGAAAAATATATGACCTTTCATCTGGTCGGTACCGGAAAAGTCAATGCAAATATTGCGATGCTACGCCGTGCGTTGAGCAATTTAATCTCCAATGCAATTAAATATGGCAAGTCGAATTCTGTTATTCAGATTAAATGTCAACAAACAGCAGATCACACCAGTTTTTCAGTTGAAAATGAAGGTCCTACCTTATCCCCTGAACAATTATCTCGGCTGTTTGACCGTTTCTATCGAACAGATGCCTCTCGTCAACGTGTTGAAGATGGTACAGGTTTAGGACTTGCCATTACCAAGTCTATATTGGCCTTACATGGTGCAACCATCCAAGCAGAATCACGAGATGGTTTAGTGATCTTCACAGTTGTTTTTAAAAATGAATATCTTCCAACATGATATACAGCGCAAAAGTATCTTAAATAAAATCACACCTTTAAGCAGCTGTTGAAAATACAGCTGTAAAAATTGAAGCACAAACTCATTATTAAAAAAAAATAAACCTTTATGATTAGTATGTATTTAATTTGCCTTAAAAATCTTTTAATACCACAAATTGTTTAGCTATTCTAAATAACAAAAGTGTAATTTTAAAGTCATTCTGATGTCTATCACGCTCTTTAATAATCAAGGTCTAAACACACCAGTAAAAGGAACATTCAATGAAATCCTCACAAAATAACATGACCAAACTACGTAATGCCTTATTGGGTACAGTGATACTCATTAGCGCGACCAATGCTATGGCTCATGTTGATTTAACCAGCAGTACCCCTGCAATGAATGCATCCATTACCACTGCGCCGAAAAGTTTAGTGCTTAATTTTAGTGGAGAAGTCATGTTAATGAATATTAAGGTCCTGGATGCACAAAGAACCAATATTCCACTTAACTATAAAGTGAATCATGATCTAAAAAAAATATTTAATGTTCCTGTTCCCGCACTTAAAAAAGGCAAATATTTTGTTGTTTGGACAACAATGGGCAAAGATGGGCATAACATGAACAATGAATATAGCTTCACAATTAAATAAAACCAAAGAAATTGAAGATTGATAAACAACATTCAGCAAGCGACTGAACTGTTGTTAGGGTGTGTTGGCATTTCATCAATGGTCTGAATTGTCGCAAACTGAGACGAATTGTCAACAGACTCGAATAAAGGAAAAAAATAATGTTCGAATTCTGGATCTGGTCAACTTGGCTAACAAAAATTACCTTATATCTCAGTACTGCTTTTATGATTGGCGGTGCTTTTTGTTATTTTTTACTTTGGCGTTATTCCAGCATAAAAGTAACACTACTCAAGTATATGCACTTAGGTGCGACATTAGGTCTGGTTGGAAGCACTTTAGGCTTTTTTATTTTAGTAGGTAGCTTTGCCAATGCGGGGCTTTCTGGCATTTTTGATCAAACCTATCTCAGTATCCTTTTAAATACAGACACTGGACAAATACACATTGTCAGAATTATCAGTTTTGCCTTAATTTTTCTGCTTTTAACGATCAAATTGGGCAAAAAAACCACCCATATTACTACTTTTGAAAAAATACTATTTGCGGTATTGCTGATTCCGATTCTTTATAGCTATTCCCAAATCGGGCATGTCACCAACTTAGCATTTTTTGCTCAAATTCTACTCAGCATTCATGTTTTTTTCATGTCGTTATGGATGGGCTCACTTTATCCTTTATGGAAAATGAGCCATAAAATCAGTGGTCGATCGTTAAGAAAACTCATGGAGGCATTTGGCCGAATTGCAGCCTTTGTTGTCGGAATATTAATCCTCTGTGGTATCACCATTGCATTATTTTTATTTAAGGATCTGAATACTTTAATCTATACCTCATATGGTCATGGTTTTGTTCTTAAACTGGCATTTGTGGGGAGTATTTTATTACTTGCTGCTTTCAATAAATGGTTTCTTACTCCACGAATTGAAGAACCTTTATTTGCGCAATATTTAAGTTGTGCCATTTTATTTGAAATGTATTTGGGTTTATTGATTCTACTTACCACAAGTTACATCACCACAGTGGTTGGGATTGATTAAAAAATACGGATATGAATAAACGTTGAGAGTATAGCTTTAGATGTTTTTCCAAACGAGACAAAACATTATAGGTTATTGAATTTATGTTATTATCTTGCGCTACAAGCAAAGCAAGCTTTGCTTTTGCTTAAATGAAAGATGATCATATTGAATGAATTATATGGGTATTGAACGTCCCTTCTCCCTTCGGGAGAAGGCTAGGATGAGAGCGCTTTTATGTTAATTTTTGCTTTTAAAAATGATTAATAAAAGAAGACTAATATATAAACAATAATGAGCCATCATTTAAAGACAGCCTGTATATGCTACATATTGTCTTTAAATAATCTTATTGACGGTCACCCTTAAACAAAATTTACATTTATAACAATAACCTATAAAAACTTGAATTGTTTTACTTGACCTTACCATTATGTCAAAGTTTAGGATTTAGATCATGGAATAAGACTTATAGGTATGACTTATGGAAAATAGATCACAAGATCGTGTTTCTGATTTGAAAAGTAGTTTACAAATCAAGGGCATGAGCTGTGCAAGTTGTGTCAGTCGAATAGAAACAGCGCTTAAAAAAGTCGATGGCGTCACTCAAGCATCCGTGAATTTAGCCACTGAACGTGCTGATATTACATCGAATATCAGCATTGATCGCCAAGCACTGATCAATGCGATTGAACATGCTGGATATGAAGTTGCTGATGCAGCCACTGAATTATCGATTGATGGCATGACTTGTGCCTCATGTGTCAGTCGTGTTGAAAAAGCGCTCAAAGCCGTTCCCGGTGTCAAAGAAGCAAATGTAAATCTTGCAACTGAACGTGCAACAATCACAGGCACAGCCAATGTCGCAGCTTTAATTGCAGCGATTGATAAGGCGGGTTATGACGCCAAACAAATTCAAAACGCTATTCCAGATCAAGTAGAACATCTCGAAAAAAAAGATCAAGAACGTGCTGAACTAAAACGTGATCTGATACTTGCCACGATTTTTGCGCTGCCAGTTTTTATTTTAGAAATGGGTTCACACCTTATTCCCGGCATGCATCACCTGATTGCTCAGACCATCGGGGTACAAAATAGCTGGTATTTACAGTTTATTCTGACCACACTGGTGTTGGTGATTCCGGGGCGTAGATTCTATATACATGGTTTACCCGCTTTATTGCGTTTAGCACCAGATATGAATTCATTGGTTGCTGTAGGTACCTTGGCAGCATATCTATTTTCCATCGTCGCAACATTTATGCCCAGCATCTTACCAGCTGGAACAGTCAATGTTTATTATGAAGCCGCTGCGGTTATCGTTGCCTTAATTTTACTCGGTCGTTTTCTTGAGGCAAAAGCCAAAGGGCGTACTTCTGAAGCCATTCAACGCTTAGTCAGTTTACAAGCCAAAGTTGCACATGTTTCTCGTGAGAATCAAATCATAGATATTCCGATTGACCAAGTTGTAGTTGGTGACTTTATCATTGTTAAACCGGGTGAACGTGTTCCTGTAGATGGAAAAGTTATTGAAGGCAAAAGCTTTGTCGATGAATCGATGATTACGGGTGAACCCATCCCTGTCGAGAAAAAAGTAGACAGTGATGTTGTCGGTGGTACCATCAATCAAAATGGCACCTTAAGCTTTAAAGCTGTCGCTGTAGGTGGCGAAACCATGCTTGCACAAATCATTCGTTTGGTTGAGCAAGCACAAGGCTCGAAAATGCCGATCCAAGCTGTGGTTGATAAAATTACCTTATGGTTTGTACCTGCTGTGATGGCTGCTGCTGTACTGACTTTCTTGATTTGGTTGATTTTCGGCCCTTCCCCTGCTTTAACTTTTGCTTTGGTCAATGCTGTTGCTGTGCTGATTATTGCCTGCCCTTGTGCAATGGGTTTAGCAACCCCAACTTCAATTATGGTCGGGACAGGACGTGGTGCCGAACTCGGTGTACTGTTCCGTAAAGGTGAAGCATTACAACTACTGAAAGATGCCAAAGTGGTTGCTGTAGATAAAACAGGTACATTAACTGAAGGCCATCCTGTACTAACAGATTTTGAGGTCACTGAATTTTTTCAACGTGATCATATCTTAAGTATGGTGGCAGCCGTTGAATCTCGTTCTGAACATCCAATTGCCAAAGCCATTGTGGATGCCGCAACCAAAGAAAACCTAACCTTACCCAAAGTCAATCAATTTGATTCTGTGACAGGTATGGGCGTCTATGCAGCTATAGATGAAAATGGCGAAATTCATATAGGTGCGGATCGCTATATGCTCCAGCTCAATATTGATATTTCACCTTTTGCAAGTGCGGCACAACGTTTAGGTGATGAAGGCAAATCACCACTTTATGTGGCAATCAATGGCAAGCTGGCAGGAATTATCGCGGTTGCAGATCCAATTAAATCAACCACGCCAAGTGCAATTAAAGCCTTGCATCAACTCGGTCTTAAAGTTGCCATGGTCACAGGTGATAATGCCCGTACAGCCCAAGCGATTGCTCGACAATTGGGCATTGACGAAGTGATTGCGGAAGTTTTACCTGAAGGAAAAGTAACAGCGGTACAAAGCCTTAAAGCAAAATATGGCAATATTGCATTTGTCGGTGATGGGATCAATGATGCCCCTGCTCTGGCTGAAGCCGATGTTGGGCTTGCCATCGGTACAGGTACCGATGTTGCAATTGAGTCGGCGGATGTTGTATTGATGTCAGGTAACTTGCAAGGTGTTGCCAATGCCATTGCTTTATCAAAAGCCACTATCGGCAATATTCATCAGAATTTATTCTGGGCATTTGCATACAATACCATGCTGATTCCAGTTGCGGCAGGACTACTCTATCCTGCTTATGGAATCCTACTTTCGCCAATCTTTGCAGCAGGTGCAATGGCTTTATCCAGTGTATTCGTCTTGGCCAATGCCTTACGTTTACGTCGCTTTCAACCCGCTTCTACTTTCGAGTAGAAGCTTGTAGAGAGAATCACCATGAATATTGGAAAACTGTCTCAAACTGTTGGAATCTCTGCCAAAATGATTCGTTATTATGAGCAAATTGGTCTGATTCCAGCCGTGGGGCGAAGTAATGCAGGATATCGCTCTTATTCCGACCAAGATGCTGAACGGCTCAAGTTTATTCGAAGCTCAAGATCGCTCGGCTTCTCGGTTGCAGAAATCGCAGATCTTCTGGATTTATGGAACAATAAAAATCGACACAGTGCGGATGTAAAGCAACTCGCGCTCTCGCATATCGAAAAATTGGAAATCCGTATTACTGAATTGCAGAAGATGACCAATACTTTGCAAAACCTCATCAATTGTTGTGCGGGTGATCATCGACCGAATTGTCCAATTCTTGAGGGTTTGCAAAAGCAGGATATTGAGCTTCAAGAAAGCTACCATCAAAATGATTCTCTCTCTGTTTCTCCACTTGCGCAGCAAAAAGTTAAATAGGATTTAAATCCTCCCCCTTGCGAAGTAATACTTCTCACCTTTATCAAAGGAGGGAGCTTTCCATTACTCAAATTAATTGTGTTTCACTTAATTCCATCGCCCCAACGTCAACATCCATGTCGCCATGCGGTAGCTAGACCCGGTGTAATTCAATGATGTAAAAAGCAAAGCGACTTAATTGGCACCCAGCCAATTCAATTTTAAACCCATAAAAAAACTGCAATCGATTAACGATTGCAGTTCCATTTTTTAAACAGTTTTAGCTTACTTTAAAGCTTACTTCAGACTATAGGCAATCACATAGTCACCATGGTCAGGAGATTGTCGAGCACCGCCCGCAGTCACCATTACATATTGCTTACCTGTTTTAGGTGAAACATAGCTGATTGGTGTTCCTTGGCTACCGACAGGTAAACGTGATTTCCACAACTCTTTACCTGAAGAAGAATCCAAGGCACGTAAGTAGTAATCTTGCGTTGCAGCAAAAAACACTAAGCCACCTTGTGTTGCCATTGGACCACCAATGGTTGGCATACCAATCGGTGCTTTTAATCCCATTTTTATGCCCATAGGTCCAGTGTCTTCCACTGTTCCCATTGGTACTTGCCAAGCGATCTGACGCGTTTTCATATCAATGGCTGTCATGGTGCCATAAGGTGGTTTTTGACATGGAATATTCAACTTCGACCAGAAGCGATCTTTATTGACTTTATATGGTGTACCTTTCATCGGTACAGCACCCATACCTGTATTGACCTTTTCACCACCATTTGCCTGAATTGCCAAATCTTCAGGGGTTTGTTCAACCAACTGAATCCATAGACCTAAACGCATATCGTTGACAAACATATATTGGTGGCTTGGATCAAAGGCAATACTGCCCCAGTTCATGCCACCCAAAGAGCCGGGGAAGCTTAACGATTTATCTGTACCCGGTGCAGTATATAGTCCTTCATAACGCATGGATCTAAAGCCGATACGACACATCAGCTGGTCAAACGGCGTTGCACCCCACATATCCGATTCAGTTAAAGTTTGATTGCCAATTTGTGGCATTTCAACTGAACGTGGTTGGGTTAGGCTATATTGTTCGCCTGGAATATCGGCAGCTTTAACAGGTTGTTCAATCACTTGGGTTAATGGTTTACCTGTTAAGCGATCCAACACAAAGAATTGTCCAGATTTGGTTCCAATCACCACAGCAGGTTGATTTTTACCATCTTTCATTGGGAAATCGACCAAGCTTGGTTGCATCGGTAAATCAAAATCCCATAGGTCATTATGAACAGTTTGATAAACCCATTTTTCTTTACCTGTGCTTGCATCTAATGCCAAGACAGATGAATTATATTTATGATCCAAAGGTTGGCGGTTGCCTCCCCACACATCTACAGATGAGCTCCCCATTGGCATAAATACCGTGTTCATTTTTGGGTCATACGACATCGCAGCCCATGAGTTAGCTGAACTGCGTTTATAGGTTTCGCCTTCTTTTAACACATGGTTTGGATCAGGATTTCGTGGATCAAATGCCCAGCGTAATTGACCTGTGATCACATCATAAGCACGAATCACCCCACCCGGCATATCTGCGGCAAGGTTATCGGCAATACGGCTACCCACCACAATCACTGTGCCCGCAATGGTTGGTGCAGAGGTCACTTCAAAACGTGGTGCGGTGGTTCCCTCACCCAAGCCTTTAAGTAAGTCAACCGTTCCATCTACACCAAAATCTTTACAACGCTCGCCCGTGTCAGCATTGACCGCAATTAAACGGCCATCTGGTGTGTTGGTATACACACGGCGTAAACAAGCGGTATTGTTTGCAACAGCTTGAACAGGTGTTGCACCTGCCAACGTCGGTTGGGTTAAAGGTTCAGTTGAATCGAAGTAAGCCACACCACGACAACGTTCCCATGCATCCGATTTAGAGTTTACTTCGGCTTTCCAAAGCTGTTTACCTGAGTCAGCCTCTAAAGCAAAAATATTGTTATGTGGCGTACATAAGTAAATCTTGTTGCCCACCTGTAAAGGGGTCATTTGATCTTCTGCACCGTTGCCTGAACCTGTAGTGAAATCACCTGTACGAAAACGCCATGCTTCTTTAAGTTGATGGACATTCTCACGGGTGATTTGATCAAGTGCAGCAAAGCGACTGCCGCCAGAATCCTGACCATAATGTTGCCAATTGCTTTGTTGCTGGTCTGCTTGAACAGGAACCAATGGCAATGCCTGACCAGATGCGGCAACCGTTGGATGCGGTTGGAACATTTGATAAAGGCCAATCAACATACCTAAAACCGTGAGTGCACCCAAGCCAAAAGCTGGCAAGCTTGCACTCGGTTGAAACTGGTAACGGCGAATCGCGGGCAAAGTAAACATCAATGCAGCGAATAAACCTGCTGGAAACATCAGTCTTGAAAATAATGGCCAAAATTCCCAACCTGCATCCAGCAATGACCAGATGATGGTGCCCACAAAAACCAAACTAAACAGCCAGACACCGAGTGCTTTTTTCTTAAAGATAAAAATTGCTGATGCCAATGTGATTACACCAGAAATCACGAAATACCATGATCCTCCCAGTGTCGCCAACTTAACTCCGCCTACAGTAAAAAAGGCTCCTGTCACAAGCAAAGCCAAACCTAAGATAAAACACCATATTTTTAATACGGTATGTGTCCTTGTAGATTCAGTCATAGGTCATACTCCTAAATTAGAAATTCACACGCATGCTTAAACCAGCAATCCATGCATCATCCACTTCTTTTACACCCGCAGGCTGATGGATATATTGTAGGTTTGGTCGTAGCATGATTGCAGGTGACCATTGATAGGTATAGTTCAATTCAACATTGAGCTCATCACGTTGCACAGGCACATAATCTGTTGCAAACCTATCGTACTGGTCATAACCACGGCTGTTATTGATGGCAATCTGACGATCTTTATAACGATCATTGACCATATAATTTGCAAGCCCAAATCCGATTGAATCATTAGGGCGACTGTCAAAAGGTCCTTTGTACCAGAGTGCAAGTTGTTGGGTACTTTGTACTGCCGTGGTGGCTTTATCATTAACAACTGCATTAAAGCTCACGAACAAACCACGTTTAGGGTCCTGCCCTTTTTGGCTCAGTTGTTGTTGTGCATTAAGCCAAAAACTATGTTTGCTATCATGTACCTTTCCTGCGATCGCAATATCATTGGCTTCAGCTGTCGAGTACAGCGCACCGACTTTATACTCGCCTGCTAAACCATCAAATGCTGCTAGTTTTGGACGCCATGCCAGCTCTACTGGAATAGTGGCACCTTTAACATTGCGCATATCCAAGTTAAAACCATCGTTTTTGCCAGTTTTAATGTTGTCAGGATTGACTTCATAAACACCGACACCGAGTGTCCACTCTGGTGCAAATTGGTACTTCACATTGGTTCCCCATAAACCTACGGGTAAGTTGTACCAAATTGAACCAATGGATTTGCCCAGTTGTCCGCCACAAAGTAATAGGTTTTGGAATTCACATTGTGAACCGTTAAAGTCATCCGACATGCCCATACGACCAATCTTGAATTGAACCGTATTGTCAGCAAAGCCCTTTTTGACCCATGCTTGGGTCAGGCGCCAGATTTTGCCTCGTCCATAAATTTCTTGTGAATTGCCTAAAGCACCAGAACGTGGGTCTTTAATGCTTTCTAAAGTTAAAGCATTACCATCACGTTTGGTGATTAAGATATTGGCTGTGGTGTCTTTCCAGCCCGTGATTTTATTTAAATCAAAGTTTGCACCCAACGCCAATTGCGCTGCATTTTCAAAGCTGTTGTTGTCGTGATAGCCACCGTCTAAATTGGTTGCAGCTTGGCTCATAATAGAGGCCGTAAATTTATAACCGTCTTTTTCCAGTTGTTGACGTTGTCCATTCCAATCGCCCAATAACCATTGACGATCTTGTGACCAAGCTTGCTCAGCAAAACTACTCTGAGCCATACACAATGCAACGGCTAAACAGCTCAGTTTGATCGATAATCCATTTAAACTCATATTACTTCCTTATTATTTGTTATTTCAGTTTTACCGCTGAGCTAAGTTCAGATGTTGCGCCTAGACGATCTGTGATATTGGCTGTGATTGATGCAACTTTCATTGTCGGTTTCCAAGTCACTGTTGCTGTGCCTTGGGCATTGGTTGCAACAGTGCTTGAGCCTAAATAAAACTCGGCTTCATTTGCGCTTGCTTGTGAGTTGCCAAAAAATTCAACTTGATAACGTTGATTTGGTTGTCCTTTTACTTCTACCGCAATTTGACCTTTTGCTAAGGTCAATTTAGGTGCTTGAATATTTTGATTTGGTTGTGGATTACAGCCTTGTTCATTGGGTTGCTGGCAAGTCTTTTGTAAGTTTGCTGGATCAATTTTTACGCCATGACCACGTGAACCAACAAAGTGCGCATGTTCTAATCCCGGAATATCAAAGATAATTGCACCTAATCGTTGATTTGGCACACAGCTTCCACCCGCTTCACAGCGTTTAATGTCTTTGCCATTATTCCAGATTTGATTTTTAGTTAAAGTGATATGTGCATTGGCATCTTTTTCTGAACGAATCGCAACCCCGACACGATTGCCATGGACTTTATTGCTGTCAAATATATTGCCATCACCCGTCAGGTTAAAGCCGTTAGAGTTATTGGTCAGTTCGTTATAGGCAATATAATTGCGTTTGCCCCAGTTGATCTGTAAGCCATCTGAATAGTTTTCAAACTTGTTGCCAATCACTGCATTGTCATTGCCCCATAAAATTTCAATGCCTTGTGATGGTTCTGGGTTGGCAGCGGTTGAGATAAAGTGGTTATTGGCAACCAAGTTAAATGCGGCACCACGGGTTAACTCAAGTCCATCACCATTGTCTTGGAAATAGTTATTCAGCACTTTGTTGTTATTGGTGGTGGTCGCAGTCGGATTACCTTTGCCATCATCGCCTGTCAACATTACCCCTGCACCACCGTAGTTGTGCATAATTCGGTTATTTTGAATCAGGTTATTGCTGGCGCGGTTCATCAAGATCCCAATACAAAAACGACGAATCTCTAGTCCTTGAATACTGACCCCGTTGATGTCACGTAACACAATCCCCGGTAAAGTCGTGGTACGAACATTGGTCCCGAACTGCCCTTCAACCGCACCCGGACAAGCTTCTACGCCTGTACCTTTAATATAATTTGAGCCATCAATCGCGATAAACTCACCGGTTTTTGCCCACGGTGTACCGATGATTTTTACCGGTGCTTTGATTTCTGGCAGTGGACTGTTGACCTTAATGGCATAGGGTGCTTGTCCAACCGCTTGAATCAAAATCTCACTGGCTTCACTTGGCTTGCTGTTGGCTTGTTCAATCGCCCAACGCAGTGAACCTTTTTCACTGTCATCCTGATAACGGTCTACCACATAGCTTTCAGCCATCGCCAAACCAGAAATCGCTAAGCCCAGTGCCAATGTGGTTAAACGTAATGAAATCATTTTCATGTCTAAAAAATCCTTTTAATTTATGGTGTAGGTTGAACGGTTTTTAATAACTGTTTCAGTTGAGTCACATCAATTTGACCGGGTGCAGAAGCTTCACCGATCATGCCAAAACTAAAGCTGCCGCCCATATTGGCGGTGGCAATTCGAGAAAGCGTGCCGAGTTTACCCATCGACATGGTGAGCAATGGTTTTTTAGATTGCTGACTGACTTTTAAGGTCGCATTCATCAAAGTAAATACATCTTGTTTGCTTTGTGGCATCACTGCAATTTTAAGAATATCGGCACCAAGCTGATCTTGTTTAAGCAAGCGTTGAACGATTTCTGCCTCATCAGGGGTCTTTTTAAAGTCGTGATTGGACATCACAATTAATACTTTTTGCTGATGTGCCAATTTAACGATGTTTTTCACCACTTGCGGATCTCGGAACATTTCCACATCCAGCATGTCCATAAAGGGTTGGCGTAAATAGGCTTGATAAGTTTTGCCATAATCCGCATCGCTGATGGTCAGTTGTCCGCCTTCGTTATGGGTACGAATAGTGGCAATCATGGGTTTAGACCCTAAAATCTGTTTTAGCTCATGTCCCAAAGCAATCACTTGCTTGGTGTCACTGGCAAAGTTAAGCAGATCTATGCGGAACTCTGCCAAATCAGCATCTGGATTGCTGGCAATGACTTTTGCCTGTGCTAAGGCTTGTTCTTTGGTTTTTGCTGTAATCGGGACGATGGTTTTTACTGGGAGTTTTGCCAGTTCTGCAAGTTCAACTGGGCTTGGTGAAACAGGTTGAGCCTGTACCATTTGAAGGGTAAATATTGGGCTAAGTGCAAGCATCAATGCCGCAAGTTTTTGTAATTTCATTTTCATCTTCCTGAATAAATTATCCGTTTGTATATCGCGTTTTCGCTTGATTGCGATTTCATTTAAGTGCTTTTCGTCGATCTTAACTCCTCCAAATCCCTCTCTTGCGGAACCTCAATCGTTCCTTACCTTTAAAAAAAGAGGAGTATCGCGAATCTCAAGACTGAGATGATTCCAAAACAAGACCTCCCTTTCAAAAAGAGAGATCTTGAGGATTGTTAAATATCAAAAAACACGGTTTCGTCTTCACCTTGAATGCGAATATCAAAGCGATACACGATTTCACCGTCGACTTCACTGCGTTTAGCAATCAGGGTTTGGCGGCGGACTGCCCACTCAATACTGTTGAGTACAGGGTCATTGGCATTTGCTTCCACTTCATCGTCAAAATAAATACGGGTATGCAAACCAATGTTAATTCCACGAGCAAAGAGTGCGACTGCAATATGTGGTGCCTGAGTTGAACCTTTACGCCCTGCGACAGCCCCCGGTTTAATGGTGTCAAAACTCCAAAAACCTGTTTCAAAATTTGCGCCTGTACGCCCCCAGCCCTGAAAATGAGCATCGGCTGTTTTGCCTTGGGTATCGGCCTGACTTGGATAAACCCCATTGGCATCGGCTTGCCAGATTTCCAGCAATACATCTCTTAATGGTAAACCCAGTCCATCAAACACTTGACCTTCAATACGGATACGTTGACCTTGAGTGTGTTGTTTCACCAACTGGTTATCGAAGCTATGTTCAAATACTTCAATATTGGCTTGTTGTGGCAATAAACCGATATGCACATAAGGACCACCTGTTTGTGATGGGGTTTCCTTAATTTCCTGAAAATTCCATGCATTCATTGTCTGAGTTCCTTAAGTCAAATCATTTTCAAAATAAGTCGCACGACGACCACGCAGATGAATATCAAAGCGGTAACAACGACTATCTGATTCAATGAAATTGTTTTTATCTTCTAATGCGATCAAGGCACGACGCTGATCTTCAGATGGAATGGTTTTTAAAATCGGGCAAGTATCTATTAGGGTATCGCCCTCAAAATAGAATTGCGAAATCAAACGTTGTGCCCAACCATCGGCAATCAATGAAAAATGGATATGCGCTGGACGCCATTCATTGATTCGGTTACGCCAAGGATATGGCCCCGGTTTAATGGTACGAAAAATATAAAAACCATTTTCATCAGTTAAGGTACGACCACAACCACCAAAGTTAGGATCCATTGCGCCAATAAATTTGTCATTTGGATGGCGATAACGACCCGATGCGTTGGCTTGCCAAACTTCCAATAAGGCATTTTTTACAGGGCGACCAAACTGGTCACGCACATAACCATGCACAATAATTCGCTCACCGACTGGGAGCCCTTCTTTGGCATAGTTCAAAATCAAATCATTATCTTTTGCACCAAAAATTTCAGGTGAAAAATGCGGTGAAGTGACTTCAGTTAATGTTTCATTAATCGAGATCAATGCATTTTTGGGCGAGCGTAATACACTGGTTTTATAGCCTGGTGTATATGCTGACGGGTGATCTTCTGTATTCCGTTGCGGATATGCACCCAATGTATGACTTAACATGCCTATCTCCTTAATCCTGTTGTTGTGCAGCGACAGGTTGCACTTCTATTCCGAGTTCTTTAAAAACATCTTCAGCCATGTGCATTGCTGCATTTGCGGCTGGTAGTCCTGCATACAGTGAGCTGTGTAAAATCAGTTCTTTGAGTTCGTCCTTGGTAACACCATTGTTAAAGCAAGCACGTAGATGCATTCTGAGTTCATCTTCTCGTCCCAATGCCAATAAGATGGCAATGGTGACTAAACTGCGGGTATGCCGTGGTAAACCTTCACGTGACCACACCTCCCCCCAAGCAAAACGACTAATAAAGTTTTGAAAATCTTGGTTAAAGTCATTCAAGTTTTCTAAAGAACGACCGACATGTTTTTCACCCAATACTTCGGTGCGGACCTGTAGTCCTTGTTGGTAACGTTGTTCATCATTCATTGAAATTGTCCCTCTTTGTGATCTTATTTCTGATCTTGAGAAAGTTAGCTTGCATCGGTATGCGCCACTAAGGATTTAACAAAAATTGCCACAGCCGCAGCGGTTGCAGGAATCATCAATAAGCTTAAAATTGCGGTAAAAGACCAATCATTGCCCAGTAAAACAGCACCAATCCAAGCCCCAAACACTGCGCCAAAACGACCGATCCCTGTCATCCATGCCACGCCAGTTGCACGACATTGAGTTGGGTAGAAACGGGCACTTAATGCTGGCATTGCAGATTGCGCACCATTGATTGCGACACCAGCACATAGCACCAAAATGGCCAATAATGTTGGGTTGCTGAGGCTTTGACCTACGGCAACAGCAAATAAGCCTGCGATAAAATAGAATGCTGAAATAATGCGGTTCGGGTTAAAACGATCCATTGCCCAACCAATAAATAACGCACTCAACACACCACCAAACTGGAATAGACCGCCAATAAATGCTGCGCGTTCCATGGTTGCGCCGGTTTCACGCATCAAAGTTGGTAACCAACTGGTCAGTAGATAAATCATCACCAAACCCATAAAGTAGGTTGACCATAACAACACTGTGCCTTTGGCAAATTTTTGCGAAAACAACATGCCAAATACATTTTTCTTTTGTGCCACAGCAGACTGTTCTTCTGGGATATAAAAGCTGTCAGCAAGCTGTACTTTTTCAGGTGCAATATGGCTTAGAATTTTGCGAACTTTTGCAGCATCTCGACCTTTAACAATCAAGAAGCGATATGACTCAGGTAACAGTACAATTACCAACAGCATCAGGATCAACGGTGAAATACCGCCGAGCAAAAATAAGCTGTGCCATCCAAAGGTAGGAATCAGCCAACTACTGACAAAACCGCCTGTTGCCATACCCAAGTTATAGCCACAAAACATACAAGTCACGAGCAGTGAACGAACACGATTCGGGCAGTATTCTGAAAACAATGTGGTGGCATTTGGCATTGCTGCGCCTAGGCCAATACCAGTTAAAAAGCGCAGTACAACCAAACTGTCTAAGTTTGGCGCATAAGCTGATGCCAAGGTAAAGCCACCAAAGATCAACATTGAGATAGTTAATACAATCTTGCGTCCAAAACGATCCGCAGTAGGTCCTGAAACCAATGCACCAATGATCATTCCACCCAGTGCTGCACTCATCACAGGCCCAAGTTGAGAGCGATCAATCCCCCAATCCTGTGCCAAAGCTGGTGCAATAAAGCCCATTGCAGCCGTATCGATTCCATCAACAAATACAATCAGAAAACAAATGATTGCAATCATCCATTGATACTTGCTGATCGGTGCATCATTAATGAGTGCCTGAGCATCCATACTGTTTTTTGGGGCAGCAAATTCCTGTGCCATAGTTGCCTCCTTGTAGGCGAATTCCTTTCTAACCCTAGACGGTTATATGTTCTGAATAAACTTAGACAATGCCTGACTAAACACTTGTGGTTGTTCAATATTGGACAAATGAGACGCTGCCAAGATTTCAAGTTGACTGGTTGGAATGGATTGATGCATAAACTCTGCATCTTGAACCGTCGTTACAGGGTCATATTGACCTGCGATAATTAAAGTTGGGATTTGAATTTGATTGAGCTGATCTCGAACATCAGCACCTGCCAAAGCTCGACAGGCATTGGCATAGCCTTGTGCAGGTGTCACCGCTAAACTTTGTATGGTTTTTTGAGCAAGCACATCATGTGCATAATCAAAATGCCCACTAAACCAACGGGTATGTGTGGTTTTAACAATTTCAGCCAGCCCATCTTGCTCTACGCTATCAGCACGACTATTCCATGCTTCAGCTGTACCAATTTTGGCGGCTGAGTTTGCCACAGTGATGCTATAAAAGCGTTCAGGGTATTGAATAGCCAGTGTGAGTGCAGTGATGCCACCCATTGAAATTCCACAAAAATGTGCTTTTTCAATATGCCATGTATCTAAGATATCAATCACATCGTCGGCAAAGTTTTGCAGCGTACTGTTGGCAATCACATCACTTGCACCATGCCCACGAGTATCATAAGTAATGATCTGATAGTGTTGTGCTAAAGCATCTACTTGTGCTTGCCACATCCCATGATCTGTTCCGAGTGAGTTCGAAAATATAATCACGGGTGCATCTTTTACGCCGTGGATTTGAACGGCAAATTGCTGTCCTTGACGATTTTTAATTTTCATACTGACTTTCATGATTTAGACACTCCTTGTGCTGCTTGTAGTACGGCATCAATTTGTGCCTGAATATTGCCCAAGTAAGCGGCTGGTTTAAAAATCTCTGCTAATTCCTGTGCACTTAGATGAACATTCACCTCAGCCATTGCTGACAACACTGTTTTTAAATGCTGCTGTTGCGCAATAGCCTGCTGACAAGCTTGCTCAACCAAATGATGCGCATTCAAGCGTCCGATTTTAGCTGCCAATGCCATCATTGCAGCTTCTGCCATGATTAAGCCCTGAGTACACTCAAGGTTGCGCTGC
Organism: Acinetobacter sp. GW821-FHT01E09; assembly: GCF_059422385.1. Classification (NCBI taxonomy): domain Bacteria; kingdom Pseudomonadati; phylum Pseudomonadota; class Gammaproteobacteria; order Moraxellales; family Moraxellaceae; genus Acinetobacter; species Acinetobacter sp. GW821-FHT01E09. The sequence goes on along the minus strand of NZ_JBWKWU010000001.1, from coordinate 1,294,184 downwards.
ATCGCTTCTGCATCGACTTGCATATGTTCAAGTACATCTGTCGTGCGTTCTAAAGCACCTGCGCATAACTGGAAAATTTCAGGAATCACCAACCATTCTGCATGCCAAGTACCTAAAGCACGTTCATGTTCTTGCAACATGTTTTGGTAGACACTTGCCATTAATGCAGGCACACGGTTGGCTGCTGCAAGTACGCAAGCGGCTGCAACTGGATTACGTTTGTGTGGCATGGTGGATGAGCCACCACGGCCTTTTGCAGTGGGTTCAAAAACTTCAGCAATTTCAGTTTGCATCAGCAAAGACCAGTCTTTTGCCATTTTGCCAACATTACCGACGATCAGGGCAAGTACACTGGCAATTTCAACGATACGGTCACGCTCACCGTGCCATGTACACTCAGGAGAGGTTAAATTCAATGCCGCAGCATAGGCTTTAACCACCGCGGAACCTTGGTCTTGTAATGATGCCAATGAACCCACAGCCCCACCGAGTTGAGCAGTAAGAACGCGACTTTTCATCTCGCTTAGACGATCAAGATCACGTTTAAATGCCGCAGCCCAACGTGCAAACTTATGCCCTAAAGTAATTGGTAAGGCTTGTTGCAACCAAGTCCGACCAATCATGACTTGGGCACGATACTGTTGTGCTTGGTCTAATGAAACTTGATAAGCCTGTTGTACTTGTTTTTCGATCAGCCCCAAAGCATCACGGCATTGCAGAATCGTGGCTGTATCAATAATATCTTGGCTGGTTGCGCCCCAATGTACATAACGCGCTGCGTCTTCATCCTGTTGTTTTACTATCGCAGTAAATTGCTTAACCAAAGGAATCGCAATATTTCCCGCAAGAGCCGTCGCGGTTGCCAATGCTTCAAAATCAATTTTTGCTAGGGCCTGTTGTCCAACTTGTTCAATGATGTTGGCTGCAGATAGTGGAATCACACCCACTTGCGCCTGTGCTTTTGCCAAAGCCACTTCGGCTTGGATCATATAAGCCAATAAGGCATGATCGCTAAAGATTGCTGTCACATCAGGCTGATAAAATAAGCTGGCGTATAACTGGCTCATCAGATACCTCACTCAACACGTTGAATAATTAATGCAATACCCTGACCTACCCCAATACACATTGAACATAGGGCATATTCACCTTTGATCTGTTCAAGTTGATTTAAGGCAGTGGTCACCAGTCTGGCACCTGATGCACCCAAAGGATGACCTAAAGCAATCGCCCCACCATTGGGATTGACACGTGCATCATCATCTGCCAAACCTAAATCACGGGTTACGGCCAAAGCTTGGGCTGCAAAAGCTTCATTCAGCTCAATCACATCCATTTGCGCTAAACTAAGATCAGCTTGTTTAAGCAGTTTCTTAATCGCAGGCGCAGGTGCAAAGCCCATAATTCTTGGTTCAACCCCCACCGTGGTTGCTGCAATAATTTTGCCACGTGGTTTTAATTGGTATTTTTCTACGGCTTCATCTGAAGCAATTAATAATGCCGCTGCACCATCATTAATCCCTGATGCATTACCCGCCGTAACCGTACCATCAGCTTTGACCACGCCTTTAAGTTTTGTCAGTGCTGCTAAAGTGGTTGATGCACGTGGATGTTCATCGGTATCCACAAGCACAGCATCACCTTTACGCTGTGGAATAGTGACAGGCACAATCTCATTTTGGAAAAAGCCTTGAGCTTGTGCTGCCGCAGTACGTTGTTGGCTATTCAGCGCAAACTGATCTTGATCCGCACGGTTAATATTGAATTGCTCTGCCACGTTTTCAGCGGTTTGTGGCATGCTGTCCACACCATACAATTCTTTGAGTTTTGGATTGATAAAGCGCCAGCCCATAGTCGTATCTTCAATCTTTTGACTACGTCCAAAAGCACTGTCCGACTTGCCCATCACATAAGGCGCACGGCTCATGCTTTCTACACCACCGGCAATGATTAAATCTGCTTCATTGGCTTTAATGGCGCGAGCTGCCATGGCAATCGCATCCAGTGACGATCCACATAGACGGTTCACAGTGGTTGCTGGCACTTGGTATGGCACACCTGCCAATAATGCTGACATACGCCCAACATTACGATTGTCTTCACCGGCCTGATTGGCACAGCCATAAATCACATCATCGACTTGCTGCCAATCTACCGTTGGATTACGTTGTATCAATGCTTGAATTGGAATAGCACCGAGGTCATCTGCACGTACTGGCGCAAGACCACCAGCATAACGACCAAATGGAGTACGGATGGCATCTATGATGTAAGCGTTTTTCATGTTGTTTATATCCTTAAATAATCTCCCTTGCGCTGCTACTACCGCAGCTCACCTCTTTGTAAAAGAAGAAGTTCCCCTCTTTCATAAAGAGGGGTTAGGGGAGATTTAATCATTCCGTTAGGAGAGATTTAATCATTCCGCAATGGGGGATTTCATCCATTAATTCTGTTGTGTCGCATCAATCAATTGAGCACCCGTCAAAGCCTGTAATTCTTCAAAGCTCAGACCTGCAACTTTTTCAAGTACTTTTAAGCCATCTGTGGTCACATCAATCACGCATAAGTCAGTATAGATACGATCAACACAATGCTTACCTGTTACTGGATAAGTCAGTTCTTCAACAATCTTAGGTTCACCTTGCTTAGTCACATGATCTGTGGTGATAAAGACTTTCTTGGCCCCTACAGCCAAATCCATTGCACCACCCACCGCAGGAATCGCATCTGGCGCACCGGTATGCCAATTGGCAAGATCACCATTAGCCGCCACTTGGAATGCACCCAGTACAGCAATATCCAGATGTCCACCACGCATCATGGCAAAAGAATCACCATGATGGAAAAATGAACCACCCGTTAGCATGGTGACATATTCCTTGCCTGCATTAATCAGCTCAGGATCTTCTTCACCTTTGGCGGGTGGAGGGCCAAAAGCCAATAAACCATTTTCAGAATGTAGAAACACATCTTTGTCTGTTGGTAGATATTTTGAAATCTTGGTCGGTAAACCAATACCTAAATTGACATAAGCACCATCGGGAATATCTTGGGCAACACGTTCAGCAATTTGGTCACGGCTTAGTTTTTGGTAGCTCATTGTTATTCTCCATTACCATTGGCTGCATCAACTGCAACCACATGCTGAACAAAAATCCCTGGGGTAATAATATGCTCAGGATCAAGTTGACCTAATTCGACAATCTCCGAAACCTGTGCAATGGTGACATCTGCAGCCATCGCCATAATTGGGCCAAAGTTACGTGCTGATTTGTTATAAACCAAGTTGCCCCAACAGTCGCCTTGATGTGCTTTAATCAGTGCAAAGTCTGCTTTAATTGGATATTCAAGCACGTAGTCTTTGCCATCGATATGTCGGGTTTCTTTGCCATCTGCCAATAAGGTGCCAAAACCTGTTGGGGTAAATACTGCCCCTAAGCCCATTCCTGCGGCTTGAATACGACACGCGAGATTACCTTGAGGAACCAGTTCCAGTTCGATCTTGCCCGCATGATAGAGTTCGTCAAATACCCAAGAGTCCGACTGACGCGGGAAAGAACAAATGATTTTGCGGACTGCACCTGATTTAAGCAGTTTAGCCAGACCATAATCGCCATTGCCTGCATTGTTATTGACAATCACCAGATCTTTAACGCCAAGTTCAATCAGCCCATCGATCAGCTCTGCGGGCTGTCCTGCTGTTCCAAAGCCACCAATCATAATGGTTGCACCATCTTTGATGTGGGACAGAACCTCGATCAATGAGGTCGCGCTTTTATCAATCATCTGACTACTTCCTGTACTATGAATCACTCATTTGTTTCATCCTAGAAACCGATGAAACATAAGTTGAGTGTTTTGTTCGGATTTCTTATCTTCATTCTTGATAAATTTTGTATTTACTTCTAGGCTTGAAGGGAGGTTTTGTTCGATCATTATTTTTTATGTTCGATGATCGAACTTTATCCCACTAAAACAGTCTACTTTCGGTTTAAAATAATTTTATGGAATCTGATTTAAAATAAGGATCTGCGTTATGGACAATGACCAAAAAAAAACCACCCGATTTATCCATCATACTGAAAATAAAAAGATCATTCGCCATGAGGATTTTATTGCAGGGATTGCAAAAGGTTTGGCGATTTTGGAATGTTTTGGACCTGAACGGCATCGTTTTAACATCAGCACGGCAGCTGAGAAAACAGGAATGACCCGTGCCGCAGCGCGTCGCCATTTACTAACATTAGAATACTTAGGCTATTTAGACTTTGACGGACATTATTATTATTTAACCCCGAAAATTCTCAAGTTCTCTGGCGCTTATTTAGATGGTTCCCCTTTACCTAAAATTTGCCAACCCTTATTAAATTTATTGACCAACCAAACCTCGCTGATTTATTCCGTAATGGTTCTCGATGGTTATGAAGCGATTACTATTGCACGGAGTGCTGCACACCAACAAACAGACCGAGTTAATCCCTATGGCTTACATTTAGGCAATCGTCTAGCTGCGCATGCAACCTCTGCGGGGAAAATTTTATTGGCGCATTTAACGATTGAAGAACAAAAACAGTGGCTGACCCAATATCCATTAAAGCGTTTCACTAAATACACCCATACAGAAAGTGCTGCCTTTATAGAATTACTGCATGAGATTAAAGAACAAGATTGGTGTTATTCCTGTGAAGAACACGAATTGGGGGTGCATGCTGTGGCAGTTCCGATTTATGACTCAAATGCGGTTGTTGTTGCCGCACTCAATATTGTCTCCCCCACTATACGCACCACCAAAGATTATTTAATTACGCATATCTTGCCGTTACTGCAAGAAACAGCACGAGATTTACGCCAAGTGATTTAGCATCTGTTGAGATAACTAATTTATGGGAGTTTCAAGAATGCTCCCTTGATCGATCTATAACGACAGTGCATTTAAATAGATCAACTCATCGGCATCAATGAAACTTGAAAATACAGTAAATACGCATAGCTTTAATTGTTTTGATTTTTCATACGCTCTGCCAATACTTCTTTGAGCACATGCATTCCATTTATGGCTGATGGAAAACCTGAATAGACGGTCATCAAAAGCATGATTTCTTTTATTTCAATTTCGGTCAGTCCAATGTTTAGACCCGCATTAATATGAAATTTCAATTGTGGTTGTGCTGTCCCCAACGCAGTTAATGCTGAAATCGTGGCGATTTGTCTGTACTTTTTGCTTAAATTATCTCTTGAAAAAATGTCAGCATAACCATATTCAAGCGTGAATTTTACCAATTCAGGTGAAAAAGTATTATAAGCCGCTTTTAATCGTTCAACTTGACGACTGTCCAAATTAGATAATTCTTGTTCACCCAATTTTAATCGATTGGTTTGCTTGGCTTTACTTGCTGCTTTTCCGATTTGATCTTTAATTCCGTGTTTTTCTCTTTCTGCTAAAACCTCTTTTAAAGCATTCATTGCATTGATACTACTTGGAAAACCTGAATAAACAGACATTTGTAAAATCACTTCTTTGACTTCATTAATCGAACTTCCAGTATTTAATGCGCCATTTATATGAACTTTTAACTGTGGTTGCGCATTCCCCATAGCTGTCAAGGCAGACACAACGGCAATTTCTTTGGATTTTAAGTCAAGTCCATCTCTTGAATAAACATCGCCGAAAGCATATTCAATGATATATGTTCCTAAATCAGGCGAAATATCTTTTAGGCTATTAATAACTTTTTCGCCTGCTTCTCCATCAATTTCTTTGAGTTTGTCCCAACCGCGTTTATATCTGTTTAGCTGTATTTCATTTTCAGCAGGTTTTTCAAAACTATTGTTTTTTTGATTACTCACACGCTCTACTCCTAAAATTTGACCAGCTGATTTAATTCCAACAATATCGAATGTCGTCGACTTAGCCAAAAGTCCATCAATAACAGTATGATCTACAGTTGTTTTAGAGCCAATATGCTGAACAGCCTGTACAGATATGACTCCTCCAAAATATAAAGTTGAAACTAAAATTAAGTGTTTGAATAACATTATTTTTCCTCTTTTCAGTATGGTTTAAAATAATGGAGCAATTGCTTTCTCTGAGGGTCAAATGATTGCTCATCATCTTTTTTGTATAGATCTATTGTGGTGCTTGCCCGAGGGTATGTTTAATATTACTGTTCAGTGAATTGATCTGTTTTTCTTAGATATATGTATTGTTGTTTGACTTACTGGATATGATTGAAAGCGTTCAATGAAAAAATATATAAGATTTTTTAACCAAATCCAAGGTTAAAAATTATTTATTATGTAGAAAAATTAAAAAATAAGCATAATGAATCACGTTCAAAATAATAAACGTGCTTTTGTTGTTGAGTGTACTTTCAATATTGAGATAAAAAATTCATGGGAGTTTCAAGGATGCTCCCCTGATTCATATACATCACCTGTGTAATCGTATGACGAGATCTTTTACATGGCAAAATATATTTTGTGAAGAAGACACTTTACCAAGTTGCTAAATATGTTTTACATATGCCATTGATAAATTGTCTGTTCACACTGTTTGCGAAATAACACGTGCTGTTCTCGTTCATGATCCTGTTGTTGACTGCTGTGTTCTGAATGCGTGTGTCCTAAATGTACAGATGTGAAATGACCTACTAAAGAATGCTGAGGTTGAGGGTGATTGTGCTGAGATGAATGGTGCTGAGATAAATGGTCATCAGAAGCGCCATGTTCATGTTTACAAATATGTTGGCTAGATAAATCCTGTTGTATTGGCAGATCCTGCTCCATATCATCTTTTCGAATACAACAACCCGCAACATATTGGCTCGTGCCATCCAGATAAAACTCTTCTTTCCATACGGGAACCTCATGTTTTACTCGTTCTACGGCTTCTTCACAGGCAGCAAATGCTTCACGGCGATGCGCTGCATAAGCAATCGCAATAATGGCTTTTTCACCGATGTTTAAAGCACCAATACGATGAATAACCCGTACATAAGCCACCGTAAATTTTTGTTGAACCTCTTGTTCAATTTGACGAATCATTTTTTCTGAAACAGGTGCATAGGCAGTATATTTCAACGCTTTGACTGCTTTGCCTTCATGGTGATTACGTACTGTTCCAATAAAGATGCCAATACCTCCGCATTCAGGAAAGTCTTGAATCGGATCAAAACTGTCTTGGCTTAAAGGAGTATCCTGAATTCTGTTGAATTGTTTAAGCGTCTGTACAAATGTATGCATATCAACCTCCCGCAACAGGTGACAGTAAAACCACGGTGCTGTCCGATGTTAATAAGGTCTGACGTGGAATAATGTCTTCGCCCATTGCACATGCACAACGCTCAAGCATGTTTCCTGCATGTGGATAAGCACGTACCACATAATCCAAAACATCCGAAATCCTCATTTCAGACTCACATTGCAGGGTTAAATCATTCGGCAGTAAACGTTCAATTGCACCAAAGCATTCAATTTTTACAGTCATCTGCTGCTGAATATTTTTGAATTGATTGGCAATATTTGCCGAGTCTGGTGTATTTAGAATGGTAAATTGATCTGACATATTAACCTCCAATCATGTACATACTGATTTTTCGAGATGATGAATGTTTTGATTTTGGCTGTTGATAAATCTCATCAAAGCCTTGTTTTTTCTGCCAAATATAATCTGATAAAGTATCTTGTAATTGTCGATGCTGTGGCGAATCTAATGTTATTGGCGAATATACAGCTGCATTTGGTGAACTGATTTGTGCTAATTGGAGAGGCTCTAAAACAGGGAAATCCTGATCCAATGCCTTAATTTGCGCTTTGAGGCTGATCCCCTTTGGCGCAAATAGACAATTATAAAAATCACCTTGTGCAGTTAAGCGTACACGGTCACATGTGCCACAAAATGAATTGGTAATGGTCGAAATGATGCCAATCGGATAACCATCAATAAAATACTGCCGTGCAGGCTCGGAAGACTGTCCTTGCTGTAAAGTGACAACAAAGTCCTGCTTTAATTGAGCTAAAATTTCTTGCTCACTGACAATATTAGCTTGCGACCAAAGACCAGCACCATCCAAAGGCATAAATTCAATAAATCGCACGGTAAAATGGTGTTGAATCGACCAGTGTGCTAAGGGCAAAATCTGATCATCATTGATGCCTTTGATCAATACAGCATTGATCTTGATCTTAAAGCCTGCTTGTTGTGCTGCGACAATGCCCGCTAACACGGGATGTAATTCTTTTTGAGTCAGTGCCTTAAATTGTGCTGGATCTAGACTATCCAGACTGATATTCAAGTCATCTAAACCCGCTTGTTTTAACTGGCTTGCGTATTGTTTAAGATAGTGTGCATTGCTGGTCATTGAAATACGTTTAAGCCCCAGCTTTCTTAATTTTTGTAGCTCATCAATAAAGTGCACCACACCTTGACGCATTAACGGCTCACCACCAGTGATCCGAATCTGTTCAATACCATGTCGCACCATAAACTCACAAAACACATAAAGTTCTTCAAAACTGAGTAAATCGTGTTTTTTCATCCATTCAGGATGTTCGGGCATACAATAGACACACTTAAAATTACAGCGATCTGTCACTGAAATTCGGAGTTTACGCTTGCTACGACCATATTGATCGACAAAAGCCGTACCCACTTCGTATTGTGTCATTGCGTTCATTTACACATCCCAAGCACGATTTAAATTCAAGATTGTTTAAAATTTAAAATCTGCGCTATTTTATTGATCTTGAAATTGCAAAAAGTGTTCCAACTTTGATCATTCACCAATGCGCTTCAGCTAAAACCTGCTCGAATTCTCTCAAAAATAGAGATTTGCAAAAAACGAGTCCAAACCAAGCCAATCAATGTAAAAACTTGAGCTGTTGATATTGCTGTAATTCGTCCAAAGAATTGATGCTGTGAAAAAACAGTGCATAATTTTCAAATAACGCTTCCTGAGCGTGCAAATCAGAAAAACATGCCTTTAAACTACGTTGTCCTTGTTCAAGATGAGTGCAGATTTGATTTAAAGCACTGCGCTTTAACAAGCAAAATGGATATAAGGCTTTGCCATTGATATTGACATAAGCCACTTGTGCTAAGGGATGACCCGCTAAAGCCATATGTAAGCTTTCAAGAACACCAGGTGGAATAAAGGTCACATCACAGGGCACAAAAAGTACATAGTCAGATGTCACATAAGACCAGGCACTCTTTATTCCCATCAGCGGGCCATAAAAGCCTTTTTCATCATCCTGATAGCAATACAAACTGGGAATAAGTTTTTGATAAATTGAATAATCACGGTGGCTATTGACCCAAATTTGCGCGACTCGATTTTTTAGTTGTTGATGGATCTTAATTAGTTGAATTTGATCATCAAACTTCTGTAACAGTTTATTGATTCCATTCATACGCCTTGCCTGACCACCCGCAAGAATGACAAGATCAGTTTGTGGATATTGGCTCGGTCTTCTCGGTTTTATGAATCTTTTCATTGTGTAAGCTCCGCTTGACAGGCTTTAATCAATCCGCGAATTTCAGGTAGACATGAACCACAATTACCACCTGCTTTTAAACATGCAGTCACTTGTTTTTCATGATTGATATTGTTTTCTTTAATGGTTTGAATAATTCGATTTTTACCCACTTTAAAGCAACTACACACCAACGGCCCATCACTATTGCCCATCGACATGGCTTGTCCAGCAAGTAAGGCTTTACGATGCATCGCACTTAAACGATCACGTTTAAATAAGCTGGCAACCCAATCACGATCAGGCAATAAGGCTTTGGGTGCGATATATAAACTTGCAATAAGGCGACCTTCTTTTAACACCACACTATGGCTGATATGTGCAGTTTGATCTTCCAAGTTCAGCCACTCAAAACTCTCATCTTCAAAGGGTAAAAGTTGTTTGAGATGTTGAGTGGTTTGGGTAAAACGACGACGATCCGCCAATTCATAGCGCACTGCTTTGGCGGTCTGAATTTTTGTCCACCACACCGTATTTTCGATGCTATTTTTAACAATATGTTCATACCCTTCACGGACATAAAATACCCCTTGCCACTGGGTATAAAATGGCTGAATCAGCACAGGGGTATGTTTGAATTCCGGCTCGCCTGAAATTGCATCCACTACAGGATTGACCACTTTGCCAATACGGGCATCCGAAGCAAATTGATCATTCCAATGAATCGGGGCGAAAATTTGTCCACGGCGGATATTGTCACTGAGTACAGCACGTAAGACACAATTGCCCCAAGCCGATTTGATTTCGACCAATTCGCCTTCTTTCAAGCCATATTTCAATGCATCATTGGGGTGAATTTCACAAAAGGGTTCTGCTTTATGGGTGCTTAAATTGGCAGATAAACCTGTGCGGGTCATGGTGTGCCACTGATCTCGAATCCGTCCTGTATTGAGAATTAAAGGATATTCAGTATTGCTTTGATGGACTGGATTTATCGCCATCGTGGCAATAAATTTAGCTTTGCCATCTGCATGGCTAAACTGCCCCTGTGAAAACAATTGTGCGTATGCATGCTCAGCCTGATTGCGCATGATCACAGGCCATTGAATGGGCGCCAATTGATCATATTCATCCAATGTAAGATCAGTTAAACCTTGTAAATTGAAGTAACGAAAGCTTTGTGTATTTGATCGCGCATTAATCTCTGCGTTTTGATAGGCAGATAACTGTGCATGTTCTTTAAAAATCTCGTGACTATTTGCAAAATCAAAGCCAGTAAATCCAAGCTTTTTAGCCACTTGTGCCACAGCCCACCAATCCGCGTTGGCCTGCTCAGGTGGGTCTAAAAAAGCACGTTGTCGTGAAATACGGCGTTCTGAATTGGTGACCGTACCATCCTTTTCCCCCCACCCCAATGCGGGTAAGAGCACATCGGCAAACTGAGTGGTGTCGGTATCTTTACAAATATCAGAGACCACAACAAACTCACAACTGTTTAAAGCACGTTTGACCTGATCGGCATTGGGGAGGCTGACCACCGGATTGGTCGCCATAATCCAAATGGCTTTAATCTTGCCACTTTCCACTGCTTCAAAAAGATCAACGGCTTTTAATCCAACGTGTTTGGCAATGCTTGGACTGTTCCAAAAACTTTGCACAAGCTGTTGATGTTGTTGATTGTCTAAGTCCATGTGTGCTGCCAGCATATTGGCAAGACCACCCACTTCACGCCCACCCATTGCATTAGGTTGTCCTGTTATAGAGAACGGTGCTGCGCCCAACTTTCCAATTTTACCCGTCAACAAATGACAATTAATGATGCTATTGGCTTTGTCCACACCACGTGAAGACTGGTTTACCCCCATTGAAAATAGGGTCATGACTTTTTCAGTTTGGGCAAACTTTTCAAAAAAGAGCTGGAGTTTTTCTAGCGAAATTCCTGTTTTCACTGCAACATCTTGGATATCTGTTTCAGCTTGCGAACTTTTTAGTGCCGTATCTAGCCCTTGGGTATGAGCCTCAACAAATGCGCTATCCGCATAACCCTGTTGATGTAAATATTGTAATAACCCATTAAACAAGGAAACATCTTGACCAATCAAAATAGGCAAATGCAAATCAGCTGCTTCACATGTGGCAGTAAAGCGTGGATCTATCACCACCACAAATAAATCACTTTGCTTTTGTTGTCTTAATTCTTTGGCTTTCATGATGCGTTGATACATCACGGGATGACACCATGCTGTATTTGAACCGACCAAAATCACCATATCAGTATGTTCAAAATCATCATAACTTGCAGGTACTAGATCCTCACCAAAAGCACGCTTATGTGCGGCAACCGCCGAAGACATACACAATCTTGAATTGGTATCGATATTGGCTGTGCCCAAATAGCCTTTAACGAATTTATTTACCACATAATAGTCTTCCGTCAACAACTGACCCGAAACATAAAATGCGACACTGTCACGACCATATTGCTCGATATAGTGTTGGAATTTATTGGCAATTAAATCTGTTGCGCTATCCCAATCTGTGACTTGCTGATGGGGATGACGCCCAAGCATCGGATGTAAAACACGTGTGCCCAACCCCAGCGTATCGGCTAAATTACTGCCTTTAATACACAGTTTCCCGTAATTCGAGGGATGATTGACATCGCCAACCACAGACACTTTTTGTCCTAGCGTGGTGTCTTGCACTGTTGCTGTGACACCACAGCCTACACCACAGTAAGGACAAGTGGTTTGTGTGCTTATGATCTTATGTTCTGTGGAGCTAGGCAGTTCCATTACAGGGATACTATTCATTGCTGCTGTGCTCCTCAATGCTATACATTCACTTAAATATGACTTTCATTTTTAATCTCCCCCTGCTGTTAAAATGAAGAGGGTTAAGCGATATAAATCAGCCTGCTTTTTTTAATGCAAAATCCCGACCAAATAACAATTTATTGCGAATCGAAGAAATTGGGGTTTGATCAGCAATCAATTCAGCGTACCAAGTACCATCCTCTGTATCACCAAACAGTACTGCACCCACGACTTTATCTTTTTGAATAATAATGCGTTTGTAGATTTGGCGTTTTTCATCATTCAGAATAATGTCTTCGAAATCTTCTAGCGGTTGACTGTTTTCTAAATCAATGCGGCCTGCTGAAAAAACATCACAACCACTGACTTTTAACTGGGTTGGAACAGTCGGTGCTTTAAAGGTCAAACTGCCGTGTTCAGCCAAATGTGATGCACAGATAAAGGCTTGACCCCATAAAGGTTCTACCAAACCAAACGTTTGGTTACGATGCTCAATACATTCACCCACTGCATAAATACTTGGATCATAGGTTTGCATGGTGTCATTGACCAACACACCGCGATTACAGCGTAAACCCGCGCTTTGTGCCAAAGCCATATTTGGGCGAATACCCACGGCAAAAACCACCAGATCTGCATCTAAAAGCGTGCCATCTTTTAACCGAACCTGGGTGACATGACCATTTTCACCGAGTAATTCTTCTGTATTGGCTTCGGTGATGATCGGAATGCCCTTTTGCTCAATTGCTGTTTTCAACATTTGACTGGCTTTGGCATCAAGTTGGCGATCCATAATGCGATCCATCAAATGCAAAACCGTCACATTCATACCACGTTGCTTTAAACCATATGCGGCTTCTAGCCCCAATAGACCACCACCAATCACCACGGCATTGTTTTTAGATTTGCAGTAGTCGAGCATATTATTGACATCATAAATATCACGAAAGCTCAACACGCCATCTAAATCTGAGCCTTTGACTGGTGGAATAAATGGTTTTGAACCCGTTGCTAAAATCAAACGGTCATAGCTCACCACCACACCTTTTGCGGTATAGACCTGCTTACGCGGACGGTCAATACGTACCGCAGCATCACCCGCAATAAAGCGAATATTTTTCTCGGCATACCATGAATGGGGATGTAGCATAATGTCATCAATGGTTTTATCCCCTGATAAGACAGGCGACAGCATAATCCGGTTATAGTTACCCCAAGGCTCCTCACCAATCACCGTCACTTCATAACGATCAGGTGCCATATCCAACAAATCTTCCAAGCAACGCATGCCTGCCAATCCGTTCCCCACCAGAACTAAATTGATTTTTTCCTGAGCCGTACCATTATTGGTGATATAAGTTTTTTGTGGGGTTGGACTGACCCAAACCCGACCATTTTCAATTTTGCTTGGAAAAACCAATAATTTTTGATCTTTGTCTTCTAAACAACGGCCTGTTGCTAAACTAAAATGTTGCTTATAAATCGGTGATGCAACTACACGTTCACCTTGTAAATCACCAATAATTCCACGCGACATCACAAAGGCTTTGCTAAATGGGTCTTGGTTGCTCAGCGCATATACACGCTTTTCACTGCCTACCCGAAAAATAGCCACTTGTTGTTGTCCGAGTAATGCGCCTACACCTGTATTGGGCGTAATGTCTTGTAATGCACAAATATCCAGCCAGTCGAGTTCATTCATATCTTTTAAAATGGTCATTGTATTTATCCTTTTAACACCGTTGATCAGATCTTCCACGAGACTTGTTTTTAAGCTGTGGAATAAGGCCAATAAACCCAGTGTTCATATGTTTATGCTTCAACTACAGGAATACGGCTCTGATCACGTTCTGATTCAGTTTTTGGGCGAATTTGCCCACGGACTTGGGCAAACTGAATATGTGGATCTTGCTGTTGCTCAGCTTTGGCATTAATAAAGGTCACAAAACGTTTACGTACTTCAGGATCTTCCACCGCAGTGCGCCATTCGTCTTGATAAGTGCCGACCACATGGCTCATTCGACGTTCAAGTTCAGCAGCAACCCCTAAGGAATCATGCACAACAACATCTTTAAGATAATCCAAACCACCTTCCATATTGTCACGCCATACTGAAGTCCGTTGTAAACGATCCGCTGTTTGGATATAGAACATAAAAAAGCGGTCGATATATTGAATTAAAGTTTGCGTATCTAGGTCAGAAGCTAAAAGTTCTGCATGGCGAGGTTTCATTCCCCCATTGCCACAAACATATAAGTTCCAGCCTTTTTCAGTGGCAATCACCCCAACATCTTTGCTTTGTGCTTCGGCACACTCACGGGTACAGCCCGAAACTGCCATTTTTAATTTATGTGGGGAACGTAAACCTTTGTAGCGATTTTCAAGGAAGATGGCTAAACCGACCGAGTCATCGACACCATAACGACACCATGTGCTCCCAACACAAGATTTAACGGTACGTAATGACTTGCCATAGGCATGACCAGACTCAAACCCCGCATTGATCAGCTTTTCCCAAATTTCTGGCAATTGATGGACTTGTGCTCCAAATAAGTCTACCCGTTGCCCACCGGTTAGCTTGGTATATAAACCATATTCTTTGGCAATCTGACCGACTGCAATCAAACCATCTGGCGTCACTTCACCGCCTGCCATACGTGGTACAACAGAATAAGAACCATCTTTTTGAATATTGCCTAGATAGTAGTCGTTACTGTCTTGCAACCCAGCATGATTTGCGGTGAGAACAAAGTCATTCCAGCAAGATGCCAAGATATTGGCCGCTGTTGGTTTGCAAATATCACAACCTAAACCATGCCCATGTTGTTGAATCAAATCATCAAAGCTTTTAATTTCATTGACCCGTACCAAGTGATACAACTCTTGGCGTGAGTAAGCAAAGTGTTCACAAAGATGATTATTGACCGTTACCCCTTGGCGTTGTAATTCAGATTTTAAAACTTGGGTCACTAAGGGTGCACATCCACCACATGCGGTTGCGGCTTTGGTACATTTTTTTAATGCACCTAATGAGGTCGAACCCTCGGCAATTGCACTACAGATATCGGCTTTAGACACGTTATTACATGAACAAATCGTGGCACTGTCTGGCAATAAATCTACACCACTACCTCCCACTTTTGCTGAAGATTGCGCATAGCCCGGCATGATTAAACTTTCTGGATTTTCAGGTATAGCCAGTCCATTGAGCATCATTTGCAATAAGTCGTTATATTCTTTGGCGCAACCAACCAGTACCGCACCTAGTAACTGGGTTTTCTCTGCATTGACCACGATCTTTTTATAGACCATTGCATCTTCATCAGCATAGAAATAGCTCAATGCATTTGCAGTCATGGCATGCGCATCGCCTACCGATGCCACATCGACACCCATCAGTTTTAGCTTGGTGCTCATGTCTGCGCCAGCAAATGTAGGGCAACTTTGTTGCATCACATGTTTTGCCGCAATCCGTGCCATGTCATAGCCAGGCGCCACTAAACCATAAATTTTATTGTTCCATAAGGCACATTCACCAATTGCATATACGTCTGCATCTGAGGTTTGGCAGTAATCATTGA
Source organism: Acinetobacter sp. GW821-FHT01E09 (assembly GCF_059422385.1). Lineage (NCBI taxonomy): Bacteria > Pseudomonadati > Pseudomonadota > Gammaproteobacteria > Moraxellales > Moraxellaceae > Acinetobacter > Acinetobacter sp. GW821-FHT01E09. The sequence goes on along the minus strand of NZ_JBWKWU010000001.1, from coordinate 1,278,313 downwards.
TCACGATACCGCCACGTTCACCTAAAGCTAAACCACTTTGGCGCGCCAATTCATCACGTGGGCGAATCCCTGCGGAAAATAAAATAATATCTGTTTCAAGTTCTGAACCATCTGCAAACTTCATCACATGGGTGCTATTCACACCGTCTTCTATAGCCGAAGTGGCCTTTTGGGTATGGACTTTCACACCTAAATTTTCAATCTTGGCGCGTAAAACTTTACCGCCCAAATCATCAATTTGTACTGCCATTAAACGGGGGGCAAATTCAACAACATGGGTTTCCAAGTCTAAATCACGAAGCGCTTTGGCCGCTTCCAAACCCAGTAAACCACCGCCAATCACCACACCTGATTTTGCCGATAAACTCGCTGCCCGAATCGCATCCAAGTCATCAATAGTACGGTAAACAAAACAGTTGCTGCGGTCGTGACCTGAAATTGGCGGAACAAAAGCATAGGAACCCGTCGCAAGCACCAATTTGTCATAGCCAATCACATCGCCATGATTGGTGGTGATGCATTTATTACGGGTATCTATATCCGTGGCTTTGGTGTTTAAGCGCAGATCGATACCATAAGCATCGGCAAAGTCAGCACGACAGAGGGTTAAATCTTTGGCAGACTTGCCTGTAAAATATTCGGTCAAATGCACACGGTCATAGGCTAAACGGGGCTCTTCTGCCAAAATCGTGATTTCAACTTCATCACCTGCATGTTCCAGCACAGATTCAATAAATTTGTGCCCAACCATTCCATGACCAATCATCACTAATTTCATATCGATTCTCCTTAATTCTTGCTGTTGTTATTCAATTAAGTCGCACTGTTTTGTTTAAGACTTACAGCATTTTGTTCCATGCTATTTCGCTCAAGCACTGCAGCTTCAAATAACTTTTGCTCTTTCTCTTTATGTTCAACCGAGAAACGGATCATCAATACACAACTTGCAGCAATCACCACCAAACCACCTAAAACCATCAGCGTCGTTTGAATATCCAACATGCCTTTTAATAAGAAACCAGCAGCAACAGCACCGACATTACCGCCTGCACCGATAATGCCAGCCACACCACCCAAAGCATCACGATCAATAAATGGAACCAGTGCATAGGTCGCACCGCAAGCCATATGGGTAAATAAAGCAAATACGGTCATGACCAAAATCGCCAGAATTGCGGTATTCATTTGAGAAAAGACAATCAGAAATACGCCTTCTAACAGGATCATGGCAAACAATACTTTAGTACGGCCATCGAGACCTTTTTTAGTCGCCACCTTGTCTGAAACAATACCGCCAAGTGCACGGGCAAACAGCGCCAGTAAGCCAAAAATCCCTGCGGCCATACCCGCTTCTTTTAAACCAAATTTGAAATGATCTACGTAGTACATTGCGACAATGTTGTGAATAAAAATTTCGATACCAAAACAAGCTGCATAAGCACCGAACAGAATCCAAACACGATAGTTTTTTGCAGCATGCAGTAAAATCGCCATACCACCTTTTTTATCACTGCCCACATGCAGACCTTGTGCACGAAGTTCTTTAAAATCACCTTGTGGGCAATCTTGCGTAAACTTCCAATACATTGCACCGACGATTAACATCAGCACACCAGGTACAATCAGTGCAATTCTCCAGCCCATGGCTTGTTCAACCCCAAACATCACCAATGCGGCAAGCATCAATGGCATCAAGGCTTGAGTTGCGCCACCGCCCGCATTGCCCCAACCAGCGGTGGTTGCATTTGCAGTTCCCACCACATTTGGCGCAAACATAATACTGGTGTGATATTGCGTGATGACAAAGCTGGCACCAATTGCACCTATCAATAGACGGAAAAATAGAAAGGATTCATAACTATTGGCAGATGCCACACCAAATACAGGGATACTGCCGATAATCAGTAATGCGGTATAGGTTTTACGCGGACCGTATTTGTCGCATAAGGGACCCACGATCAGACGGACTAAAATCGTGATGGCCACCGCGGCAATATTGATATTGGCAATTTGATCTTTAGTCAGATGGAATTCACCTGCAATCACAGGCATTAACGGCGCACAAGCAAACCATGCAAAGAAACAGACAAAAAAGGCGAGCCAACTCATATGGAAGGCCCGCATTGCTGCGCTGCTAAAATTGAAAAGATGAATCTTTGTTGCTTTTTTCGCATCTAAATTTGAAGACATAGCTTCGATCTCCTGAACTGAACGTATATAAGTTGCTGTTATGCACGAGGCATATCAGTAACGATCAGAACGGACGTCGTTGGCCGTCTTACAAATTTTGAAAGTCTTCTTTGACTTGATTAAATATATGCATGGTTCATGCCAATTTTATATTTTTGACTGTTTATGGTTTTATTTTGCTTGAATACTCAGTACTTATGATTAAATGATCGTACCTAGATTGCACAATAAAACGTCACACTGTTGATCAGTGCATCTAAAATGTAAGCCATAAAACTGCATGTTTAGGAAGCAAATTGCGTCAATAAAGTGCATCACATTTCTTTAACATCCTGCGGCTATGCTTTAAACAGCAATTTTAACCAGAGATATTGGCATCTAAATTGCTTATATGCTGAAAGTTCATGTCAGGACATACTTGAGTAGCGACATGCCAAAATTAAGAATTGCCCTGATCGATGATGATATAGAGCGGGCATCTTTTATCAAATCCTCTTTAATCGAACATGGTTTCGAGGTGGTCGCATGTCTGATGATTGACCATTTAAACAGTACCGATCTTCAACAATTACATGCCGATGTAATTTTGCTGGATATGGACCATCCACAACGAGATATTATTGAAAGCTGTGTAAGTCAGTTTGATTTGCCCACTGTGCTTTTCACTAAAAACTCGCAAAAAGACACCATCAAAAGTGCCATTGAAGCGGGTGTAACCGCCTATATTGTCGATGGGATTGATCCTGAAAAACTGGAAAGTATTTTAGAAATTTCGATTGAGCAATTTAAAAAACATAAAAAACTGTTAAAAGATCTCAATGAAACCAAATGTAAACTGGCAGACCGTAAAGATATTGAAAAAGCCAAAGTGATGCTGATGCAAATGCATCAAATTAAAGAAGAACAAGCCTTCAGTTTGTTACGAAAAAATGCCATGAGTCACCGTATCACCATGGGGGAAATGGCAAGAAAGTTAATCGACGCCCAAGCCTTGCTCCAAGCTAATTTCAAGGAATAAACAATGCATACACTTGAAACCACAGACATTCAATTAGGCTATATTCCTTTATTGGATTGCACTGCAATACTTTGGGCACACCATCAAGGCTATTTTACCGAGCAAGGTCTGAATGTTACGTTGGTAAAAGAGCCTTCATGGGCCAGTCTACGTGACCGTTTAGCTTTTGGTATTTTAGATGCCGCACATTGTCTTTCTGCCATGCTTCCCGCTGCTGCAACAGGTAATGATCAACTGGGCATTCCCTTACAGACCGCATTGGTGTTGAGTACCAATCGCGCATTTATCAGCTTGAGTCAAAAATTGTGTTATGAGTTAAAAATTCACACGCAAGATACTGCGCAAGCGTCAGCAGTGAAAGTGGTTCAAGCCTTAAAACAAGGCGATAAAATACAACTGGCTCATGTGTTTAAACAGTCCATCCACCATTATTGTTTAAGAGAATGGTTGGCTTTGGCAGACCCAGATTTGGCAAAAAAATATCAACCCTCCACACTGCCCCCTTCCTATATGGTGGATGCGATTTCATCACAACTGATTGATGGATTCTGTGTCGGTGAACCTTGGAATATCCAAGCGCAGATTGAAGGTTATAGTTATGTGATTGCTGAGAGTAAACAGATTATTCCTGAAGTCGCGGATAAAGTTTTGGCGACCACCCATGAATGGGCAAACAAACATCCGAATACCTTAAATGCATTGCAGACGGCGATTCAGCAAGCACAGCATGATTTAAGCACCTTGCAATCACTGCAACCTATATGGCACATGTTAGAAGACAGCGAGATTATCCGCTTCAACTGTTCACATTTGGTGCATACCTATGCGTTTCATAAAATACAAAATATTATTCGTTCTTTTGGGACACAGGAGCGACCTAAACCAGATGATTTTGAATGGATTATTCAACAAATGTGCAAATGGGATAACTTAGAACTGGATACGGCACAAATCAAAAACATTTCGGCACAATGCACGGGACATTTAAATGAATAGGCTAATGAAATTTTTAATCGTTAAATATTATTTTTTTAATAGATTCAAAAGTATGAGCCAATGTCCATATCTTATTCTAAAAGATTACTAGACATTGGCACATGTTTACAGCTTAGAATTTAACGATATCGCCTTTTAAAGCCACACTCGCAAGTGCTGTACCTTTATAACATTGATATGTGGTGGTGTTTTTTGATTCATTTGCTTTGAAATAGCTCACAATATTGGTCACTGCGTTAGCACCTTTGTCTTTTGCTGCGCTTTGCAATTGGATCAATGCTGAACGTAATACATGATCACAAGCCTTTTCCGCAGACTTTCCAAAACCATTGGTTTTTTTATTGCTGACAACCGCTTTTTCTAAAACTTGACCGCCAGATTTAGTCCCAGCAAGATAAAATTTTACCGATCCATCTAAAAATCCATCAGCCACAGCTTGATCTACAGCTGCTTTAAAATTGAGATTATGAACAGTGTCCGCAGCCTGTGCAGAGACGATTCCAGCAAAGCATAAAGTTGAAGCAACAACCAAGTGTTTAAATGACATCGTTTTTTTCCTCTTTTAAGTATGTTTTAAAATAATGGAGGTGTTGATCCCTCCAAATGCAAAATTATTGGTCATGATGGTTTTTGCATTCATCTCTCGTGGCTCTTGCACGATATAATCCAAATCACCACATAATGGGTCAATTTCATCCAAATTTAAAGTATGGATAAACTGTTGGCGTTGCAGCATTTCTATACTCAGCCAAGCTTCGATTGCACCACATGCACCTAGAGTATGTCCAAAATAACTTTTTAATGAGCTGATCGGTTTTTTACCAAATATACGTGCAGTGGCTTGGGTTTCGGCAACATCGCCTTGATCTGTCGAAGTCCCATGCGCGTTGATATAATCAACCTCTTGCGCAGAAATTGCGGCATCTTTAAGTGCCATGCGCATGCATCTTTCCATCATTTCTGAATTTGGACGAGTGACATGCTCACCATCGGTATTGCTGGCATAACCGATGACTTCTGCATAGATCGTTGCACCACGGGCCAGTGCATGTTCATACTCTTCTAGCACTAAACAGCCAGCACCTTCACCAATCACCAATCCATCACGATTTTTATCAAATGGCCGTGGTGTTTTTTCAGGGGTGTCGTTCATCCCGCTGGTGGCTAATAACACATCGAATACAGCTGAACCTGTCGCACTGAGCTCCTCAGCACCACCCGCAAGCATCAGCGTTTGTTTACCTAGTTTAATTGCTTCAAACGCCTGTCCGATGGCCATTGAACCTGAAGTGCAGGCACTTGATGTGGGTAAGGTTAAACCTTTTAAACCAAAATAAACCGTCATATTCACAGCGCTGGTATGTGACATCATTCGAATATACGTGGTCGCATTTAAACGGCTCATGTCGTTGTCTATGAGCATTTTCCCAAACTCTTTGACCGCATCGACACTTCCCGCAGAAGAGCCAAAAGCAACGCCAGCATCGCCACTTTTCAAAATAGGATGATCGATCAAGCCTGCATCTGCCAATGCTTTTTCAGCACAAATCACCGACATCAATGCAACTCGTCCCATACCTCGTGTCACTTTACGATTAAAATGTTTGGGTATCTCAAAGTGTTCTACTGGGCCTGCAATTTTACAACGTAAATCGGTATAAATTTCCCAATCAGGCATCGCACGAATGCCATTTTTTGATGCTTGGAATTGGGCAAAAATTTCATCTGCCGTTTCACCCAGTGAGGTGATTCCCGACATTCCCGTCACAACAACACGTTTCATTAAATCAATCCCCCATTCACAGAAATGACTTGCCGAGTAATATAGCTTGCGTGATCAGAGCAGAGAAAGTTCACGGTATGCGCCACTTCATCGACCTGTCCCATACGTTGTAAGGGAATCATTTTTAAAGCATGTTCTTTTACTTCTTCTGTGACCATTTCCGTTTCAATCAGCCCCGGTGCAACGCAATTCACGGTAATTTTTCTTTTTGCCAGTTCTAAAGCCAAAGCTTTGGTCGCACCAATCAATCCCGCTTTTGCCGCACTATAATTGACTTGACCACGATTACCCATAATGCCAGAAACAGAAGAAAGCGTCACAATACGCCCGCCTTGTTTTAGGCGAATCATCGGCATCACTAAAGGTTTTAATACATTATAAAAACCATCCAATGAGGTCGAAATTACTTCATCCCAGTCATTGTCGGTTAAAGCTGGAAATGCGCCATCATGGGTTAAACCTGCATTTAGCACTACACCATAAAATGCACCATGAAGCTCGATATCTTGTTCCAGTATCTGTCGGGTATTTTCACGTTGGGTGACATCAAAAAGTAGCGCATAACTGTTTTGCCCCAACGCTTGGATTTCAGCGACCACTTGCTCAGCATCTGCACGTCTAGAACGTGCATGCACCACCACATCAAAGCCAGATTTTGCTAAAGTTAAAGCAATTGCTTTACCAATTCCTCGACTAGATCCCGTCACTAATATTCTTCTCGACACACTTAATTCCTACTTATTGCTCAGCTTTCACAGGTGGTTCATAAACACTTAAAACTGCGCTAATTTTATGTTCTTCATAGCTTATTTCACAAGAGAATTGTGCCAAGCCTTCATGTAAATATTGTTGTTCAGCCCGAATGGTCAATGTTTTACCAAATTCAAAATAAGCCAAAGGTAAATTTAATTTGCGTGTTCCGAGCAAATAGCCAATTTGTGGCGTTTGCCCCATTTTTTGTCCTTTTGCACCAGCAAAGGCACTAATGGTTTGCGCCATGAGTTCAATACTACTCCAAGTCGGCAAACCTTGTTCATCACTAAACATCAATTCAGGTGTAATGGTTAGGTTGGCAAGTGCAAAATTTTCCCCTAGCTCAAGCAGTTGATCAACAAAAACCATCGGTTTTTCATGCGGAATAAATTGAATAGCATCTAAACTCATTTGATTTCAGTTCCAAAAATAAGGCTGACATTACTACCGCCAAAGGCAAATGAATTACTCATCACAAAACGCACAGGATCAGATTGAGTAGTTTGATTTAAATCATCCTGTTCAACGTAATGCTGATCATCCAATTCAGGATCAATCACACCATTTTGATGAAGGGGTAACCAGTTTTGATCTTTAAGCACTTGTGTACAAATATAGGCCTCCAATGCACCCGCAGCACCCAAGCAATGTCCAGTTTTATGCTTAGTACTACTCAATGGAACAGCATAGTCCTGAAAGACCTGTCGGACTGCTTTAATTTCCATATCATCATTGTGCGTGGTTGCGGTGCCATGCAAATTAAGATAATGAATATCTGAAGATTTTAACTGTGCCTGATCCAGTGCTTTTTGCATTGCAGTTGCTGCGCCTTTGCCCTCTGGATGCGGAGCAGAAATATGCCATGCATCCATGGATTCACCAGCAGAAATCAACATGATCGGCGCTGGTTCTTTACTGAGTAAAAATAAGCTTGCGGCCTCACCAATATTGATCCCATCCCGCTGATATCCACACGGGCTACAGATACCTGTACTCAAATTTTCCAGACTGTTAAAGCCGTTCAAGGTCAGTTTAGCGAGGGTATCTACGCCACCCACCAATACAGCATCGGCAAGCCCTGCATTAATCAAACGTTGCCCACTGGCAAAAGCTTTAGCACTTGAAGAACAAGCCGTAGAAATCGTATACGCAAGACCGTCCCAGCCCAAATAAATTTGCAAAGCTTTGGCGAGATTACCCATTTCCTGCTTTTGCTGTTGAATCACGGTTTCAGTTTGGCCTTGAAAGTAAGCTTTTAATAAGGGTTCATTGTCCGAAATACCCGAAGTTGAAGTCCCAACAATGATCGCAAGTCGTTTTTTATCAAACTTAGCCACATAGTCACGTAACTCAGATTCACATTGTGCAAGCGCAGTTAAAGCAAAACGTAAATTACGCGAGTCATAGTTTTGTAGCGCAACTGGAATATCGCTACATAACGGATGTGCATAAGCACCCACCCATACGGGCTGATCAAAAATCAAAGATTTATTCAGGGTTAAACTGTTTTCCAATGAGGTCAATTGTGCCTTGACCTGTTCAGGATGATCACCTAAAGCAGATAAACTGGCTGAACAATGAATGCCTACAGCGGGATGGTTTAAATCAATCTTTTTTGTCATTTTTTTGCAGATCTTCCACTTCATTTTGCTCTAATGAATTGTCTTTTAAAGTATTTTCCACAGGGCTAAAGATCATTTGATAAGGAACTTGCAGGTTATCCAGCTCAATATGATCAGCACGCGTTTTTATCGTTAAAACATTTTTTTGATCAATCTCAATTTCAGTCTGATCAACGCCCTGTTTCACTTTAACATTTTCTAAATGATTTTTTGCAAAATCAGGATAAGTTGCAAACAGAATATCTCGAACCACAAAATCAAAGGGTAACAAACGCATCGGTTTTATCCTTTCATGCACCTGTACTTTTTGACCATCGAAATCCAGTCTAAACAGTTGCTGTCCAGTTAAGCTTAAAGCAAACATTTGCAAGTTTTTCGCCTGCTGTTCTTGGTAGAGTAAAAAGCTAAAACTTTGATTTTTCCAGACAACTTCAACTTGATCTTGACGCTGATAATGCGCCAAGGCTGGATCAGCAGACCAAACCACAGGAACCAGACCTTGTGGCTGTGGATACATACTTTGACAGGCACCCAGCGCTAACAACAGACTGATGCTCATTGTTTTTAACCAAATTTGCATTATTCGCTCTCAAGTATTTTGCTCTGTTCCAGATCATGACGACAATACTCAGCCAAGGTATTTAAGCGTTGTCGTGCATTGCGATAGATTGGATTAGTTTCATCCCAAGCATAGCCCGCCAATAATGACGCAATCATACGACGGATTTTTTCATTTTGATTTTTTGAAAATACCACATCTTGAAACTCACCGTCGTACCATGCTTCTACATAAGCGCGAAATACTTTGATTCCTTTACGCAAAGGTTTTTCATATTCTTGCATCCAGTCTACTTGCCCACCTTGTAAGACTTGATCGACTAAAGGTACCGCCAAACTTGAAGACTTGAGTGCAATGGTCACCCCAGATGAAAACACAGGATCTAAAAATTCACCCGCATTGCCCAGCAAAGCAAAATTGCGCTGTGCCAAGGTTTTAACATTTGCTGAATAGCCCACCAAAGTACGGATTGGCGTATCAAACTTCATATTGCGCAGTACCTGCGACAAACTCGGTTCATCTGCAAGAATATCTTTAAATAAAGCCAATAAGGCTTCAGGCTCATCAGAGATATAACCATAATGATCAAAGAAATCCTGTTCAGCCACAATCCCAAATGAACAACGACCATCTGCAAACGGAATTAACCAATACCAGCCACGGTGATCTTTTTCATGTACCGTAATCAGGATTTTATTTCGGTCAAATTCAGGATCATCCAAGATCCCATCTTCAATATGACTAAACACCGCACGGCGTACTGGAAAATTTGAAGGACTTTCCAGATCAAGAAGTTTCGGCAAAATACGGCCAAAGCCACTGGCATCCAGTAAAAATTTAGCCTGAATTTGATAGATATTTTGCTGCTCATCTTTAACCGTTAATAGAGGATGATCAAGCTCTACATCAACTGCAACAACCTCATGTCCAAAACGAATTTCAGCCCCATATTGTTCAGCTTGCTGTGCTAAAAGATGGTCGAAATTGGCACGTCTAATCTGCCATGTCGTTCCAGGACCTTCACTAAATTTTTGAGTAAAATCGTAGTAGCTGCGTTGATGACCACGTAAGAATGCTGCTCCATTTTTAAATTGAAATGCATATTCTTCAACATGTTCACGAACTGTGTCTAATAAACCGGCCTCTTCTAAAAACACCATACATTGTGGCAAAAGTGATTCACCGATCGAAAAGCGAGGAAAATGCTGCTTTTCAATGATCACCACTTGATAACCTTTGTGTCGAAGCAGTGCTGCTGCGGAACTTCCCGATGGTCCTGCCCCGATGATCACGACATCTGTTTGTTGTAAATCTAAACCCTTCATGTATTCACCTTAATGTTCAGTTCTTTGACTGATTAATTGATTTTGATTTAATTTTGAGTCTGCCGGAGTAAACAGCGTGGCATAGATAAACGAAAAAATTACCCCAAAAAGAACCGTTAACCCAAAACAATGTATTGCATAAGTATGGCTTAACGCCAATAAACCGAACCCCAACAACGTCGACATCATACAGAGAAATAATGCCATCCCGACCACATGCGGATGATTGTGCCCTTGACGGTAGAAAATGGCGTAATCCACACCAATCCCCAAGATGAGAAAAACCCCCATTACACTAAATAGATTAATCTCAACGCCCATCCATGCCTGTAATGCAAAAGTGCTCATCAACGCCAAAGTCACAGGCACCATCAAAGCAAACACCGATTTAATCCCATAGATCAGCATTAAACCGATCGCTAAGGCAATTAATGCATAAACAAAAAGATATTCAGCTTGGATCCGATGGTCTTGGAATAAGCGCGATAAATTATGTACAGGGCGAACCAGCTTATTCTGCTGATCTTGCAAAGCCTCTACAGCTGTTACATCTTTTATGCCTTGAATCAAAATCAATCTTTGCTGCGAATTAACCTGTAAGAATGCCAAAGGATGGGCAGCAAACTGATCTAAATTTAACAATGATTGTTGAGACAATCTTGCTTGCCAACTCAGGACATCTTTAGGATCAAGTTGCATCGCGCTTGCATATTCCACCAGTACTGATTTTGGAATTTTCTGTAGCGCTTCAACATTCTGCTGTTGCTGTTCCAGCGAAGGAATCGTTTGCCCTATTGCTTGAAATCCGTCAATTTTGCCCTGTTGTTTTAACTGAAAAAGCGCATGGATCAAGTGTTGTTCTTGCCTTGCAAGGTCCTTTGCTGAATTTGCATAAATTGCAAAATAATCACTGCCCTGCGCTTGCCCAAAACGAGAACGGATATATTGATCTTCCTGCTTTAAATGTTGATCCATACTTTGTAAATTACGCACATCATCATTACTTTTGATCAGCAGCAAACTTGATCCTGAAACCACAAAGATCACAAAAATCAACAGATAACGCTTTGTTGCGTGCGCTAAAAAATAATTACGCCATGTGCCAATAAAGCTTAATCTGCGTATTGCGGGTTCAGCATTTAAGGCAGGTAAACGCGGTAGTAATAATAGACTGGTGATTCCAGCGGCAGTTAAGCCCACCATTGAAAATACGGCAATCTGCTTAAAGCCCGGAAAAGGGGTGAAACTTAAAAATAAATAAGCCAGCAATGTGGTTGAAAGCCCGATCAACAAACTGGGTAAAATCGGCTTTAATACGGCAAATCCATTGAGATGTCGTTGCTGCGATTGCATCGCCATAAAGTAAAAGGAAAAATCGACACATACCCCAATCAGACTTGCACCAAAAACCAAAGTCATCAGATGTATTTCGGAAAATATCCAGTGGGTTACAGCAAAAGCCACCATTGACCCAGTGGCAACCGCAATAAACTCAGTCAACATCGGGCGAATGGAGCGGAAGCCAAACCAGACCAAAAGCAAGACACCGATACTCGAACCCACGCCGATTGTAGAAATTTCATTCTTTGCAGATTGGGTACCAAAATGCGAAAAAACAATTGTTCCAGTCCAGTGCGGTTTCACCCCGATCTTGCTCAATTGCTGATTAACATTAGTCATCCATTGGGTAGTTTGTTCTTGATACTCAATATCATAAGGACTTTTTAAAAGTTCTAAATTAAATAGTCGGGAATAACCTTGCTCATCCGCAATTGTGGCAAAACCATCTTGTATTTCGATATTTGAATGCTGTTGCAGGCTTGCAAGCCCCATGGCATAACGTGGAAATAATAACAATGGATCTTGTTGAAGTAAGCCCTCAGTGATTGGCATACCCGGGCTCATGATTTGCATCAAACTTTGTTCAGTCAGTGCCGCATAATCCTGTTGTTTTAAGATTGCTTGATCTTGCGAACTGATTAAGCCTGCATGATGTGCATATAAAGTTCTGGCAAAATCTTCGGTATCAACTTGTGCTTTTAATGGCTCAAACAAATTCGACTGTTGAACACCAGCCCTTAATATCTGTGTTGCTTGATCAATTTGTTCAGATGATTTTGCATCAATCACCAAGAACACTTTATTGTTCAATTGCTCACTGACATAGTGTTCGGTTTGCTCAAGCTGTTTGTCCTGCTTTACTTTTGGCAGTAAAGCAAAAATATTGGTCTGGATGTGAATGCCTTTTTGCATCCATGTAAATCCCAGTCCGATCGCAATGATGACTAAAAATATCAACCAAATTGCAGTGAGTTTATTTTGCCAATTGGAAAAGTGCATTCTCAGACGCCGATAAAGTTTGAGGTTGAGCCGTCTGCTGACTAAAATTAATAATCGTCATATTATTGGCTTGTTCAGTAATCACAATACGATTGACATAACGTCCACCTTGCGCATTCACTTTGACAAACAATTTTTTAAACAACGCACTTTTTGGGGTCAATGTGACATCCCAAGCCGATGTTGTGTAATTGGCGGCAACCACATTAAAATTTTTGGCTAAGGCCGTTTCATCACCTGCCATTAACTGTAAAAACATGGTCGCCACTGAACCATATTGACTATTATTAATCTCAAGTTGACTCATGGTTCGCTGGGTTTTTTGTAGCAACTTTTTGGGGGTAACAATCAAATCTGCTTGAACAGGTTTTTGAATCTGCCAAATTACCCCTTGGCTTTTGGAAAATAAAACCTGCCCATTTGAGCTAAAAGTTTTATTTAACGAGGTGAGCTTTTTTTGCTGCTCAAAATGGGCACGAACAACAGGTGTTTGGGAAAGCTGTTGAAAAATTTGCCCAACTTTAGAACTTTCTGCATAACTTGCCAAAGGAAGTGTCGTCATAACCATAAACATCATACTGGTAATGATCAGTTTGATTCTATTTTTAAAATTCAACATTTTTTATGCCCCCCTATTTGGTCTTAAATTCAGACCAGGCATATAGGCGGTCTAAAAATATTTGTGGTGACTGAAAGCACATTTCTCGAGTTTCTATCTCGACTGCCACCTGACTGGTAAAACCTTTGGTGAGGCGTTTACCCGATTCTGCATCAAAAATCTGATACTCGATTTTTAAACGGTTTTCCCATTCTTTTAAAGTCGCACGTACTCGAATATGTTGCCCAAAAATAATACCCTGCGCATAACGGACATAACTTTCAATCACTGGCCATGCATAACCTGAATCTTTCATTTGATTATAGTTATAGTCAAATTGATCCAATAATTTGCAACGGGCAATTTCAAAATATTTGAGATAATGCCCATGCCAAACCACATTCATGGTATCGACATCATGAAATGGAATATCAATAATGACATCAGCATACATCAGCGTTCTCCTGCTTGTGCTGCAACAGATTGCAGTTTAACAGACTGAGATTTTCAAGATGATCCACTATCGCTTGTAGCTCTTTTTGTAATGGACGATCTTCTTCAACAAAATGAAATTCTTTCAGTACCCAGTGTCTAAACAAACCCAGCACTGGACTTAATTGTTGTGCCAATCCTCTCAGTTCAATTGCTTGAACCGCAGCACAGCTCAATGCAGCAATCACTTGTTCGGTCAATAAAATCACCCGACTGGCATCACGTGCGGCAATCGTACCCATACTGACTTTATCTTGATTATGGCACTCGGTTGAACGTGAAAAAATTGAAGCTGCAAGTGTCTGTTTAAGCGCTTCGGCAGTCCAAGCTGACACTCCAATCTGTACGGCTTTAAAACCATGATTGAGCGGTAAGCGATCAGTTTTAGCACCAGTCAAATTGCGCGGTAAACCATGATTCATTTTATGATCGACCAACTGTGCAAGCTGACGATCCATCAAATCAGCAATATTGGCAATCATAATTTTTAAGCTATCCATAGCCTGTGCGATATGTCCACCATAGAAATGCCCACCATGTAACACGCGTAAATTGATCGGATCAATTAACGGATTGTCATTACTTGAGTTCAATTCATTTTCAATAAATTGTCTAAGCCAAGTTTTAGAATCTTCAAAGATTCCAATAATATGTGGTGCACAACGCAGCGAATAACGATCTTGCAAACGTGGGCTTTGATGCTCTGTTTGTACTTTATCGTTTAACCATTCACGCAGTTGCTTGGCAATCTCTTGCTGACCTGCATGTGGTTTCTGGGCAAATAACACTTCATCAAAATGGCTTGGATTGCCCTCTAATGCCAACACATTTAATGCTGTGATTAAAGTACTTGCCAAACTAATCTGCTCAGCTTTTTTATAATTTAAACAGGCCATTGCGGTCATCACCGCAGTACCATTCATAATGGCAAGCCCTTCTTTGGGTCTGAGTGCCAAAGGCTGTATCGCATATTCAGCATAAACATCTGCGACTGCCACGATATTGCCTTGATAGTAAACATCCCGTTCACCGACCAATGCCCCTGCAATATAGGACAATGGGGTTAAATCACCACTGGCGCCGACTGAACCTTCTGAAGGAATCACTGGAATAATATTTTCATTGAGCATCCAAACCAAACGCTCAAGTAAAGCATGCGATACCCCTGAATAGCCACGCGCCAAAGAACATAATCGAGTCACCATCACAGCACGAGCAGTGATCAAGTCCAGATTTTGCCCTAAACCACAACCGTGAAAACGAGATAAATGCAAAGGCAATTCATTGACCTGATGTGCAGGCACTTCAACCAAACAAGAATCGCCATAACCTGTGGTTACCCCATAGATGACGCCTTCTTCTTGCAATAATTGATCGAGAAAATCAGCACCTCGTTGAATCAATGCCTGCCAACTTTCAGACTTAGGCAGCGCCACTTTGAGCTGTTGATTTGCGACAGCAACAACCTCTTCAATTGAAAGTGGTTTTTCTCCGATGACAAGTGACTGCATTTTTATTTGTTCCAAAAATTATAAAAATTAAACCATTGATAAGGTGCATCTACGCAATGCTGTTCGACCAGTTGAGCATAGCGTTGCATGACTTCAGCTATGGCTTGGTTGCGGGTTTGCCGCGGAAAATTAAGTTTTTGAGCGATTGAATGGATATGCACATGAAAGTTGTCTTGCTTGCGATAACAGAAAACCGCCAATATCGGAACTTTCAGTAAACTTGCTAAAATCCAAGGTCCTTGCGGCCAAGCGGACTCATCAGCTAAAAATTTAAGATTTTCGACACGTTGCGATTGAACTGGAACGCGATCTGCTGCCACGATAATCCACTCACCCTGATCCAGTTTCTCCTGCAAAAGAATCGCAGTATCAACGCCAAGTTCATCAACCGAAATCAAATGCACATCGGCTTTTTGATTGAGCTTTTTAAGAAATTCATTAAATTTACTGGCATGTTTTTGATAAACCAATACATTGATTTTTTGTTGGTGATCAGATTTGATCGCACGTAGCAATTCGATATTGCCAAAATGCGATACCACAATGATCGCACCTTTTTTATAATTTTCCCGAAAATGCGCATGCCCATGCAAGATCAGCTTTTCTTCTGCTACTTTTCCCAGCCAGCCTTCAATTTTATCCAAAATACACTCACCAAATGTCATCAAATGAATATACGAATGACTCATATTCGGTTGATGTGAAAATGGTGACTTTTCTTGAGCAAAATGATGCAACTTTTGTAAATAAAGCAATGAAGCCTGACGCGCTGTGCGAGAAAAAATCCAGTACCACATGATGATGAAATACAGCACCAGCTTACATAAAAAACGCCCACCAAAACGGTAGAAGCACAGCATTAACATCAAAGGCCACATTCCACCCTTTTCTTTAAGCTCACTCCATCGTTTTGTATGTGATTCAGTCATGTGCTGAACCTTTGGTTTTTTGTGCCAATAATTTAGGTAAGCGAATTAACATGCCTGCAAAAAGCCGCGCATGTGCTTTACTGAGTCCTAAATTATCTTTCCACACATTAAAATGTGAAATACCTTGTTCTGGATAAATCACGGCAGTGGGTACATTGATAAACTGAACTTGTTCCCACTTTAAACGCACTAAAATTTCACTATCAAAGCCCATGCGTGGTTGGAATTTTGCTCGATTGAGGACGTGAATAGTTTGATCAAGCGGATAAATACGAAAACCGCACATACTGTCTTTGATTTCAAGTGACAAGCTATTAATCCAAACCCAGACATGGGTAACATAACGACCATACAAACGCTTTTTCGGCACCGTTTCATCAAAAATCGGCTGTCCCAAAATCATTGCTTGAGGATGTTGTGCTGAGATGGTGATAAATTTTTCAATATCCTGCCAATCGTGCTGTCCATCTGCATCAATTTGTAAAACATGTGTCCAGCCAAGATCTTGTGCCTGATATAAACCTGTCATCACGGCCTGACCTTTGCCCTGATTGGTCGCGTGCTCGACCAGATATACATTTTTATGCTGCTGCGCCAATTCTTGCAACAAGGTCGAACATTCAATATCGCTACCATCATTGACCAAAACCACTGGCAAACCATAAGGATGAATATAGTCCAGTAATGCTTTGATATAATGTGGATGGTTATACACAGGAATCACAAAACCCAATTGATATTGCTGCATCATCTGTCTCCTAAGCTTTAACCGTAGTTGCAAAAACCAAACGTCCTGATGCTAAAGATTGTTCAGCCTGCTGCAACTGGAAACTGATTTTATCTGCTTTACGCTCAAGTTTAAGCAAAACCACGGCATGCGGTTGGATCAATTCCTGAAACTTAATTTGTTCTAATGCTGTACACCAATCTAGATCAGCCCAGATCTCTTTAGCGAACTTTTGAATAAAAGCAATTTGCCCAACACCAGGATAAATCGGGTGATCAGGAAAATGCCCACTAAAAGCAGCCAGTTCAGGAATAAATTCTAATTTAAATTCTGCGCTATTCGCATCAATATGCGATGCTAAAACCACGGGTAAATTTAAGTTTTCAAATAATGATTTCATATAATTTTTATTGAGCTTTGATTGGGCGTTTTTCGGTAATTGGCTTAAAAAACGCCACTGCCTCGGTATCGCAATATATTCCAATTTATCTGCAAGTTGTTGTTTTATTTTTGCGACAAATGCACGCTTATGGCTGTGTTTAAGTTCTAATTGAGCTTGTTCAGACAATACCGCCACACATGCCAAAATTTGTCGATGATCCTTTTCAAAGATCAATGTATGACATTCACTGACTTCTGGCAATTCAATAATAGCACTTTCAATAGAATCGAGACTTAAACGCTTTTCTTCAAGTTTAACAATACGGTCTAAGCGTCCTTGAAGCTGAAACTGACTTTTTCGATCATTAGGCACAGACACTTCAACTTTATCTGCGGTATAGATCCAATCATTGATATAGGCATGTTGAGTCAAGACACCCAGTTCACCCGCATCTGTAACACTAATTTCGACATCTGCAAACGGGGTCCAAAGCGCCTCATCTTGTGTGCGATAAGCAATACCGCCCGTTTCGGAACTACCAAAAATTTCGGTGATACTGGCATTGAGCAGCGGACGCACTCCAGCATCCAGTTTACCACCTGAAGAATAAACCACTGAATACTGTTCAAGTAATACATCAGAGGTCCAACGTTTTAAAAGTGCTGGGCTGGAAACCACATAATGATTTGAACCAAAGTGATCGTGGCTTAAATGCTGTAATTTTTTTTGTGCTTCAACCACATCTTCAGGAAATGCCAATTGCGGATTATAAAAAGCTCTGCCACTGGCAAGTGGCCAAAGTAATTTAAACAATAGACCATAAATATGTTGATGACTGACTGTAGCAAGCGCTAGTGCATTTTCTGCTAGATCAAAACTTTGATCTAAACCCTGTACTTCATTAAGCAGCTGTTTTAGGGTACGCGGAATCTTTTTAGGTTGCCCTGTAGAACCCGAAGTATAAAAAAACACTGCTGCACGATTTAAAAAATCATCATTTAGATCAATGTGTTGAGTGTCTTCAACCACAGGATTAATCTGTTTATTTTGTCGTTCAATAAAATAAATATTCTGAGCTGCTAAGCTTTTTTCCAAATCACGCACACGATTTGGCGGGAGAATCACCTGTTTATCTGCCAGTAAAACTGCAAAAAATAACACTAAAAAATCATAACTGTCATTTTGCCACAAGGCCCATGCACTTTCAGCGGATTGTTCAATGTGTGTTTTTTCACTCAACACCTCCTGCCAAAATTGGGAGAATGTTTTGACACTAAAATCAGAGGTGATACACAGACATTTTTCAGCATGAATGTGGCTTTGAAAATGACACAACATAAGCGTTTATTTTAACTCGTATGATTTTTAGCTTGATGAATTTTTCGCAGTACGAATTCACCTGCAAATAACAAACCCATCAAAAGATAAGAAATAAAACCATTATAAAGTACCCACATTTGAGTACTGCTAAATAACACTGTATAAAGCGCAATACAGGCATTTAAAATAAAAAAGCCACACCAAACAATCGTAACATTTTTGGTCCAGATCACCCCAGACGCGGGTAAATTAGGTTCAACCAAACGTGCAAAACGCTCAATCATTGAGGGTGGTTTGATTAAGGTGGTCGCAAAAATTATCAACGCGCCCACACTCATCAATACTGGGTACAGCTTTAACCAAGCATGATCTTTTAAAATCAAACTCAGCCCACCACAAATAATGGCAAACCAAGTTAATGGCCACATAAGATCACTTTTTTTAAAAAATAAGCGTGATCCACCGAGCAGAACCAACAAAGCACTCACCCAAATAAAATGACCATGCGCTAGGCTGTAGCCCACGATAAATGGGTAAAGTAGAAATAAGACGGTGACTCCACTGCGGATCAAATGCTTCATTCTGCAGACATATTTTGAATCACAACCACAACATCTTGCACTGTTCTGACATTTTTAAAATCTTCAGGTTTAACTTGCTTACCGGTTAATTCTTTAATTTTAACAACTAAATCAATAGCGTCGATGCTATCAACATCCAGATCAGAATACAGGTTTGACTCAAGCTGAATATCAGCAGGTTCAATTTCAAATAGTTCTTCCATCCACTCACGTAGATTTGTTAAGACGATTTCTTCAGATAACATAACGACCTCTTAAGCAGCGCGTTGCGCTTCAACCAAGTCCACTAAACTTTGCACAGAGGCGAAATGTTGCTTGGTTTCCTGTGATTCAGCATTTAAATGAATGTTATAGCGTTTTTTCAAAGCTAAACCTAATTCTAGGGCATCAATAGAATCCAGCCCTAATCCATCACCAAAGAGTGGTGCATTGGTATCAATATCTTCAATTGAAATATCTTCCAATGCCAGCACATCAATGATCATTTCTTTTAACTCATCAGCAAGATTGCTCATTTGTAGATAACTCTTGTTTAATTAACGCTTGATTAAATAAGTTGTGCAAAAAATGATTGAGCTGTTTCACCTGTTTTGAGTTCACAGCAGCATCATCCAATATATCCTGTACATGTACCGCATCTAACACTGTAATCTGAATGTGAAATGGTTCATTTGGAATGTGATACCACTTTTCATTTTTGGTCAGTGTCGAGGGCGTGCATTCTATCAAAATCGGACGAATTGGAACATTCGCTCGAATCGCAATATTTGACGCACCACGTTGGAATTCATTCAGTGATGCGCCTTTTTCTGTTCGTGTCCCTTCTGGAAATATCAATAATGAGGCTGCATCTTTTTCTTGGAGTTTTTTAACGCAGTCCAAAATGAATTGCTCAGATCCCTCATTTAAAATATAACCTGCACTACGTACTGGCCCCAATGTAAATGGATTGCGCCAAAGTGCTTTTTTTACAATACAGTTGGCCTTCTCCATTAAGCCAATCAAAATCACCACATCAATCAAGGTTGGATGATTTGCAATGACTAACTCTTGACGGCTATGGGCCAGCTTTTCCAAGCCTTCGACTTCATAGGTCATGATGCCCAATTTAACCATCATTTCAGTAAAGCCTTTAAAGCTATATTTAATGGCTTTTTGCGCACGATCTTGTCTTTTTCTTGTATCAAATGTGCTGACTTTCACCAATGGTGCAACCACACCCCCAATCACAATTCCGCCCAAGCCAAAACTTGCAAAACTAAAACCTGTAGCACCAACACGCCAAGCGTAATTTAACTTTTTCTTTACTTTATTGATATTTAGCATTTGACCCAAGCACCCTTTTCTATCAGGTTTTGATTGTGCCAAAACGCATTAAAATCTTGAGCCTCTAAATATTTGCTCTGTTGCAGTTGCAGATTTTCTACAGCAATTTTTAAATTGGCATTTTCTAAACTGACCACTCCAGCCAATGAAAAAGCTTTAAAATTTTGATACTCATCATATATTTCTGGTAAGGCTTGGTCATAATAAATCACCAAGGCATTTTTGGCATTGTGGTGGTTTTTTAAATAAGCATAAGCTTCGACTAAAGCTTCAGACCATGACGCTGCCAAACTGGTCGCGAGCGTATCATCTTGACAAAATATAGAATACAAACCTGAAACTGCGTTATGTACAGAGGTTGAAAAAAGTGTCGGAGATGGGGTTTGGTCTGACAAGACATCTTGTAAAATTTTAAGTGTTTTTTCTTCATCGCCATATTGTGAGCTCCAAACAATATAGTCGACCTGAATCCCCTGCAAACTTTGAATTGCACTATTCAGTGCAATTTTAGCAATACTTGATAACCGTCTACGTTGCATCGCAGGAATTTTTTCAAGTGCTAAAAATGTATCACCATCTTCGCTCAAGGTGAGCCTAGAAATATTTAATTGAAGCATGTTTTATTCATCAACATAAGCTAATTTAATTGGCTTAAAAAGCCTTCTTTAGACAAATTATAACATTTGAATAACAATAAATACAAAAAATACAATTGAACTTTGTCTAACAATTGGTTTCTTAATTAAAAGATCCTCTTGCAACACTATTTTTTACTGCAACAGTTTATTCAATCCCATTTCATCAAGTGGCGTATTATACTTATAAAACTTATTTTAAAAGCTTGTTTACTGTTAATTATCGCTAAGTAATGCTATTTTTTTATATGACTGTGTTGATGACAGACTCAGGGTTTTATACAAAATATTAATTCGAAATAACACAGTATTTTGAACAGTCGATTACTCTCTAACCAGCATATCTTTGCTACAACAAACCTAAGCTTTGAACACAGCTATTTATACAACACTAGATTGTAATTTTCCTGTAATTGCTGATTTTAAATCACAATGAATATTTTAATTGGTTCTCAATTCTTTTTTTATACTTTTGAATCCTAGATGGTTAGTCCTACCGTGGGGGCGACATGGATGTCGCCCTATGTGTGTAGGAATGCGGGGGTACAGGACGTACCCCTCGCCAAACATGAGCAAAAACAAAGCACGGCTTTGTTTTTGCTCATGTTTGGCATATCCCTACGAAAAGTGAGGCATCGCCTACGCAAAGATATTTAAACTTTGAAGGTAAGGAGTGGCATTGCAAGCTTTTTGATAATCAAACAATTTATTTCCCAATACAATTGATTTAATTAAAAATATTAATTAAAAGAAATTATTTTCTTGTATATGAGTTTTTTTACAGGTTGACTATAACAAATCAGCCTGCTGCACTTTCCGCAACCCATTGTGAAAATTTACTTGGAACACCTTTGGTATTTTCATCAAAGCCAAAGAACTTAACACCATCTTCAGTATCTGAATAAGCTGCCATGACTTTACCTGTTTTGGTATTGATCGCAATGACAGCCTTACTTGCACCCGCCCCACGTGGATCATAACCACTGCCTACCAGCCAATCACCTTGACGCTGCATTGCACTGGATACCACTAAAGCTGAAGTGATATTTGCATATGATTTACCAACTAATTGCTGAAAACGAGCTTTCCAAGGTGCTGCCTGTATAACGTCATGCGGGTGTTTACCATCTGGTTTCGCCATACCCGTTGTTGAAACAGGACGTGTACCGCACTTGCTTTTGATTTCTGACTCATAGCCGATATTACCAACTTCTTGTACATCGATAGTACGCCCAACCTTATCGGCACAGTCAGCCCATTGTTGTGGTGTTTTTGCCTGTGCAACAATTGGCGTAATCAGCATGCCCGCCAGTAAAAAACTAACAATTTTCATGATTTATTTCCTTTAAACTTTAAATATGTATTTAATTTAACATCGCGATAACAATGCGCTTTAATAACCTGAGCTTTTAACCAGTTTAGCTGTATCTGCTTTTTGGACTGATACCAATTTTGCCAGATCAGTACCATCACTTTCGCCCTTATAAACCGCATATTCTCCAACCGTTACAGTTGCATGTCCTGTATAGCCAATATAGCCTTCCTTAGGTCTTTTGTTGAGTTTTAATGCCTGAGCTACCTGTTGAGTGTCACTGAAACAAAACCAGCGTGAACGGCGATCATCCGGCTTACGCGGTATCAACTGATCTGAAGGTGCACTCGGATGAAAACAGATAACATCACCTGCCACTTCATCATCAAAATAATATGAATATTCTCCATTCACTGTAATTTGACCACGATATTGATCAAATTCCTGTGTGCTTTTTTGCAGTTTCAAGGCATCTGCATGTGCAAACAAGGGCAAAGCTAAAATACTGCCCAGTAAAAAATTAACCGCTTTCATCATTTTTATCCTTTAAAAAGATCCGATCTTTTATTTAAATATATTTTACTTCAAATACTTATCTCGGGTTTATCACAATAGGCGATGTTACTTAAAGCAGAACCGCTATGTATTACCACCAATAAAATATACTGGCGCCCGGCTCGTAATAAGTACTACATGCTGAGTAAACCACTTTACACTCTTGCTTGTTTTTACTTTGACATTCATAAGCAGCTAATGCTTTGGCGCCTGCGGGCGTACGATCAATTCTAATCACAGACTCTTGACCACCTTGAGTCGGATCAGCCAAGGCAACACATTTATTGTTATAGGTAAAGATGACTTCACAATTTTTACCTCCCTTTTTTTGGCAATTTTCCAAGGCTACTTTTTTTGCCCCACGTTCGGTTCGTGTCGCTTGGGCATAACCTGTAGGTCGAGAAGGTGCTGTCTTATCTTCAGCAATCGCGCCCCAACGTTTTTCCCAAAGTGAGGGTTCCCATTTATATGTGCCACCACCGCCACCACCATTACTACCGCCACTTGGAATCGGTGCACACCCTTGCAGGCCTTGCCCACCAATTGGATAATAACCAGGAGGACAATTGCCCTCTGCGGCCACATGGCCTGACCACATCAAAACAACAAACGCCAACACAAGCGTGTTTGCAATCCCCATGAATTGTTTAAAATAGTGTTGCTCTGTGATCGTGAATGTTTTAAACATAATAAAAGCCCTCATGGCCAATAATCATTAACAAATTGAATGATTACTATCCAAAATAACAAACAATATATGATCAATTTTCTGATTGATGGAATGTTAATATTTTATCTAACGTTCAAACTTAGATTAAAACTTCTACAACTTTTTTCTGCAAGCCCTTTTTTATTCATTAAATTTTCTCTAAGCATTCCCAGTAAGATTAAATGCAGAACGGCTAAACACAATAATTAAATCATGTGAAAAATCAACACAGAAACATATTTTTAAAACAGAAAAATATAGATAAACTTAAACACGTAATCACTCATTAAATCGCCAGCAAACATGCAACACATATAATGACTAGCCTGAATTGTGAAAAATAGTGCAATTTGATCACTCATCGGATTGTCTAAAAGCAGACTGACCGATTTGAATAAAGCGATAAAACAAAAATCGTCATGTATTTACATAGCAAGGAATGAAATGAAACTGACTAGGATAAGCACTTTACTGATATTGCCCATGGTATTAACGGCATGCCAATCCAGTACTGTGAATAAGCTGACAAGAGATCTGCCTTCTCCTGATGGTCGTTTTCATGTGGAAGTTCTTCAGTGCCGAGCCAATGATGTAATGTTTGGTGGCGCAACCCAAGTTCAGATTTCAGTTCTGAAAAAAGGTGAAACTGAAAAATGTCGTTCATTTATTCATGCTTTGGCGCAATTTGATGTAAAAACCATCGACTTTGGCGCAAAGGATAATGCTTTGCACATAGCGTGGCTGTCAGACACTGAACTTAGTGTGTGGCATC
This sequence comes from Acinetobacter sp. GW821-FHT01E09, assembly GCF_059422385.1. Taxonomy (NCBI): domain Bacteria; kingdom Pseudomonadati; phylum Pseudomonadota; class Gammaproteobacteria; order Moraxellales; family Moraxellaceae; genus Acinetobacter; species Acinetobacter sp. GW821-FHT01E09. The sequence goes on along the minus strand of NZ_JBWKWU010000001.1, from coordinate 1,253,878 downwards.
GTAGTTTTGCAACATCTCAAGGAAAGAATTATATAGGGCCTGATGTACAGCAAAGCCAAGCTAATTCTCCAATTAAAGTGATTTTTTCGCCTTTGGCTGCACAAATTGGAATGCCATCTCAGATAAAAAAATAAAGCGTTATACACAATAAACCGATGTATAAATCGTCTAGTTTTGAGTGCTGTTGTGATACAGCTGACGCTTATGGGTTAAGTCTGTCTTCCGAGCTATAGTCAAAGCACCTAATTATTCATACAAGTGATTTGCATCAAGTCATCAAGCATAAATGAAAATTATGTTTTGAATGAACTTTTATAAACAGTTGGTTATCAATTCATTTTTTGTACTTTTGAATCCTAGATGATGATCCTAACGTGTGGCGACATGGATGTCGCGCCCTTGTGTGTGGGAATGCGGAGGTACAGGACGTACCCTCGCCCAACTTCGAATATCCTATTTCATCAAGAATTTTATCTCGAACTCAGCTTAGATCTACAAATGCAATGAGCATTTTTGATCAAAAACCCCTCCCAACTTATATCAATATCAGGTAACAACACTCTACACAACACATCTAAAAAGAAGCCCTTCGGCTAATCATATTAACTCATATACTTTTCATAAAAAAAGATAAGGTCGTCAAATACAAAATAATCAGGCACAAAATACAAAGTTATCTATTGTGATGTGCGTCACTATAACACTGCATTTATTTAAGTACATTACTATTTTATTAAACAGTGCGACTAAATGTAATTTATTGAAATCATAAAAAATGATTTTAAATAAATATTAAAAATCAACCTTCAAAAATGAATGGGTTTTACTATGAAATTAGCTCTATTAAGTACTGCAACTTTATCTGCGTTAACGCTTTCTGTTTCAGCTTTTGCTGCTGATCCTGTAACAGTTAACGGCGGTACAGTACATTTTACTGGTGAAATCGTAAATGCAGCATGTGCTGTAAGTACAGAATCTTCAAATCAAACTGTTGATTTAGGCCAATACCGTACTGCACGTTTAGCTGTTGCTGGCGATAAAACAACTCCAGTACCGTTCCAAATCAAACTTGTTGACTGTGATCCAACAGTTCAAGCAACTGCTGCTGTTGCATTTTATGGTCAGTCTGTAACGTCTAATGCAAACTTACTTTCAGTTGCTGCTGGTGGTACAAACTCTACTGCTGCAACAAATGTAGGGATTGAGATTGCTGATGACACTTCAAAAATCCTAGGTGTTACTGGTGCTAGTTTCTCTACACCTAAAACATTGATCACTGGTGATAACACACTTCAATTCAGCGCTCGTTATGTAGCGACTGGTGCATCTACACCTGGTCAAGCAAATGCTGATGCAACTTTTGTAGTGAAATATGAATAATTTATCTGCCTAAGATAATTATTAACTACTTGATTACATGAGCTTATTTACCATGAAAAAGTATATAACCCTGATTGTTGGAATATTAGTAAGTACTCATATTTACGCAGAGAGTTATGTATTTGGTGGAAGAGCTCATTTTCAGGGAGTTTTGATAAATCAAAGCTGCTCAATCTTGATTGAGAATAATGCTGCTGTATCTATTAAAACTCCCAATTCTCCAATTCAAATCAATTTTTCATTATGTCCTGTGAGCATTTACGACAATCTTGCCATTGGTTTATCTCAACAAAATAAGCCAACCCATGAGATGTTTTATACAGATCCAAAAGCAAGAAATGATTTTGATATTCATCAAGAATTAAACATTCAAGATTTTGAACAGACCCGTCTGGATCAGAAATTTATTCGACAAATTGATCGACCTGAACGTTATGACAGTTTCGCTAAAAATAGGATTGGTATTCTCCTCAACCAAACCTCAGAAAAGCCATCCGCTCAAGCATCGAATATTTTAATTTCTGTTTTTTATCCATAAATGAATTCTAAGGACTTATATGAAACTGAACTTATTTAAAAATGGTGTTCTTAGTATAACCTTAGCCTGCTTAGCATCTACCAGCTTGGCCAATAACAATATTATTGGCGGTATATCACTTGGGGCAACTCGTGTTATTTACCCAACCGATGCCAAGCAAGTTTCATTAGCTATTGTCAACAGCAACAATAAAGAACGCTTTTTAATTAACTCATGGATTGAAAATAATTTAGATGAAAAATCAAAAGATTTTCTGATTACTCCGCCCTTATTTGTCGCAGAAGCAAATAGCGAAAATACATTAAGAATTGTCAATGTTGCCACCAACTTAGCACAAGATAGAGAGTCGGTATTTTGGGTCAATGTCAAGGCAATTCCTTCGATTGATAAATCGACTTTGACTGACAAGAATATTTTACAACTTGCTGTTTTATCTCGAATCAAACTGTTTGTTCGTCCAATAAATCTAAAAACCAAACCTGAAGCCGCATTAGAAACACTTAAGTTTTCAAAATCAGCAGAAGGAATCATGGTGAATAATCCATCTCCTTATCACGTTTCTTTTGTGAACGTTTTTGTTGATAACCAAAAAGTGCCAAATGTGATGGCGAGTCCTTTTGCTCAAACAAAAATTTCAGCGACTTCAGGCAATAAGCTGAGTTATCAAACGGTCAATGATTACGGTGGTTTAACGGCTAAAGTTGATTTAGAACTGAAGTAATAATTATGAATAGTCTATTTTCAATGCCATACAATGTTGTATGCGTAAGGAGAAATATCAAGCGATATCCAGTGGGTATCGCAGTGACTATGCTGATTTCAATCGTAGTCCCAAGAACCAGTCATGCAGAACAGGTGTTTAACCCTGCATTTTTAACAGATAACTTATCCAATTCACAAATTTCTGATTTGAGCAGATTTGAGAAATCGACCCATCAATTGCCGGGCGTGTACCGGGTTGATGTGTATGTCAACGATCAATATGCGTTTACCCGCGACATCAATTTTATTGAAAAATCAGGCATTCAAGATACAACGGGGTTATTTCCGTGTTTAGACAGCAAAACATTGCAGGGATTTGGGGTCAATATTGCCCAATACGAGCAATTGTCTAGCTCAAACCCACAATGTGTAGATTTTATTTCAATCATTGACGGTGCAAATAGCCACTTTCAATTTGATAAACAAAAATTATTGATCAGCTTGCCACAAGCGTCTTTACGCAACCAAATTCGCGGCTATATTCCACCCGATCAATGGGATGAAGGGATCAACGGCTTTTATACCAACTATAATATTTCGGGTTATGACAACTCTAAAACAGATACCAACAGTTTATTTTTACGTCTGGATAATGGACTCAATATTGGCTCATGGCAGTTCCGACATTCAGGCAGTTTTAACGCCAATTCACACAATGGTAAAACCACAAATCAATGGAATAATTTAAACACCTATGTACAAAAAACCATTATTCCTTTAAAAAGCCAACTGGTGATTGGTGACGGCTCAACAAGTAGCGAAATTTTTGATAGCTTTGGTTTCCGTGGCGCACATTTGTCGACTTCTGAAGCAATGTATCCAGACAGTCAGCAAGGCTATGCCCCTACAGTTCGTGGGGTTGCAAAAACCAATGCAAAAGTGGTGATTAAACAAAATGGTTTTGTAATCCATCAGGTAAATGTCGCACCCGGACCATTCCTTATCCAAGATTTAAATCCAACCTCAATCAGTGGTGACCTTTTGGTTACGATTGAAGAAAATGACGGTTCGATTCAAAGCTTTCAAGTGCCCTATTCAAGCCTTCCAGTGCTACAACGTGAAGGACGTACAAAATATAGTGTGGTGGTGGGTGAGTACCGTAGCGGATTGGATTCTCAAGATAATCCGTCATTGCTACAGGCAACAGCAATTCACGGTTTAAAAAATGGTATATCCGTTTATGCGGGGACACAATTATCAGAAAAATATAAGAGTGCATTGGTGGGTCTAGGTGCTAACCTCGGCGATTATGGTGCTCTGTCTTTTGACCTTACTCATGCGGACAGCGAGTTGGCGGATCGATCCACGAGCAGTGGGCAGTCTCTGCGCTTTTTATATTCAAAATCATTATTAAGCTCTGGAACCACCTTCCAGTTATTGGGCTATCGTTATTCCACCAAAGGTTTCTATACCTTAAATGATGTTGCTTATAATCGTATGAGTGGCTATCACGTTTCCGAAACTCAAGACGGAAATCAAGCCAATACCCCGATCATTACGGATTACTACAATTTATATAATTCTAAAAAAGGTCGCTTTGAAGTCAATATCTCGCATTCACTTGGCAACTATGGTTCTTTATTTGTCTCCGGAAATCAGCAAACCTATTGGGACACCAACAAAAAAAATGAATGGGTTCAAGCGGGTTATGCAAACTCATGGAAAGCACTGAATTATTCATTCTCAGTCAGCCGTAATAAATATTCTGAGATTAATCAAAGTGACACCATGTATGCCATGAATCTGTCTTTCCCATTAGATAAATTATGGCCGAAAGCGAATTTCCGTAATCATCCAATCCAAAATGCATACAGCACTTTTTCGACCACACAAAATTCAAATGGGAATGAGTCCTATATGGCAGGTTTAAGTGGCACCTTACTGAAAGATCGTAATTTAAGTTATAGCATCAATCAGGGACAAGTCAGTAAGCAAGGCGATATTGGTTCAGTCAGCCTAAATTACAATGGCAGTTACGGTACTTTAGGTGCAGGTTATAGCTACGAAAAGAACTCAAATCAATTTACCTATAACGCATCTGGCGGTATTTTAGCGCACCGTGATGGGATTACCTTTGGTCAACCGTTAGGTAGCACCTCAATTTTGGTCAAAGCACCCGGTGCAAAAGGTGTAAATATCGAAAACTATACCGGCGTTAAAACCGATTGGCGTGGATATGCCATCGTTCCTTATGCCACTGAATATCGTGCCAATCGTGTTGCACTCAATTCAAATACTTTCAGTAATAATCTCGAAATCAGCAATAACGTTGAAAATGTCGTTCCAATCAAAGGGGCGATTGCCAGAGCGACGTTTAATACCAGTTTAGGTGTTAGAGCACTTATCACCTTATCGCATAACGGCAAGTTTATCCCGTATGCAAGCAGTGTAATCGAAAAGGAAAGTTCAGCCACCAGTATCGTTGCAGATGATGGACGAGTTTATTTAACAGGACTTCCGCTCAAAGGCACACTGCAAGTGAATTGGGGTGAATCTGCTGAAGGAAAATGTTTGGCAAACTACGATATTTCAGACATGGATCTCAGCAAACCCGTTATTCAATTTGATCTTGAATGTCAATAAGGAGAGATCATATGAAATTTAAGCTTTTAATTTCTAGTATGTTGTTGCTTACTTCTGCCCCATCTTTTGCAGTTGTCTGTTGGAACAGTAAAGGGAACGGTGTGGTGGATGAAGTTTTTTATGATCTATCCAATAGTTTCAACAGCTCCAATAATGCTGTAGGTAAAATTGTAGAGCTTAAAAGAAACTTTAGTTCACAGGTCTATGGAACCTGCCCAGTTCATAACTCCAGTATTAGTCGAAATAGAACCATGCGTAGTTATGTTTCTGACCACTCTGTGGTAGAAACCATTGATCGATATAAATACTTGCCGATCAACGATTATTTGGTCGGTGCCATGAAAATTACCGATAGCTTCGCAGGAGACTTTTATCCGCCTGCAAACTATGTACAGATGGGTACAGACCCCAATGTAAGTAGAGGTCAACCCTTTGGTATTTGGGATTCAAACTTTACCTTCCGCCTCAAAGTGATTAAACCTTTTATTGACTTTGTGCCTATTCCGAAAAAAACCATGTTTACTGTGTATGTCACAACAGGTTCAGCAGATCCTTTAAGTATCCCTGTTTATAAGATCAGTTACAGCGGTTCTATTACGGTTCCACAAAGTTGCAAAATTGGCACAGGTGACTTTTTAGAAATTAAGTTTGGGGAAATTCCAGCCTATGCCTTTAGTCAGGCAGGTCCAGGCAATAAACCCAACAATGTCAATAAACAGAGTCATACCTTAGCAATTCAATGTACCAATATTGATGCCCAAGCAATGCTGACACTTCGGCTTGAGGCTGAAAAAGCCACTGGAGATATGATGATCTCAGATAATCCAGATATTGGCTTTAAGATGTCAGATCAAAACGACAATGTGTTATTGCCCAATAATATCAATAGTGTGATTCCGTTTAATCTCAATCAACAACCAGCCAACGTGACCATCAAAGCTTGGCCCGTCAGTATCACTGGAAATAAACCAGTAATTGGTCCGTTTAAGTCTAGAGGATATCTCAGAGTGGATTTTGATTAGGAGACCACCATGAAAAACAGAGCAAGATATATGGCAGTTGCCACAACGATATGTTGTTTAAATATTCATCAACTCTCTCATGCTCAAAATAGCAATGTAGAGCTGGGTCGAGTGAATATTGAGCTTTCAGGGATCGTGACGACAGCAACATGTGGCGTGTTAAGTTCTGAACAAGATAAATATATACAGCTTGGCACTGTTGCCAGCAAAGACTTACCCAGTGTAGGCAGCCAATCGAAGCCTACACCAATCCATTTTGAGATGAGTAACTGCCCACCGAATGGATCTGTGACCATCACTTTTGAAGGGCCTCGAAATAACGAAAATGCTGAACTTTTAGCGCTCGATGCCTTAACCAATAAAGCTGAAAATATTGCCATAGAAATCCGAGATCAAGATAAAAAAAGACTGCCTTTAGGTAAGAAAAGCGAAGCCTTTAGTACAGATATCAATGGCAATGTTTCAGCACTCTTTTATGCAAATTATATTGTGACCAAAGCGCAAGCCCTTGCAGGCATTGCAAATGCAAATGCTCAATTTTCTATTCAATATGATTAAACGCATAACGCGATTCATGATTGACGGTTAACACGATTGAATATTCAAACTCTTTAAGGCGAAGCATTAAGAATTCATCATTCTTATTTGAACAACATAGAAAATAGCTGACAACTTTTATCTATTTTCATCATTCAAATCTCCGCACCGCTTTAAAGAAAAATGAATAGCGCGAATACAAAGACAAATCTTTGATTACTTTAAATAAAAAATAAATACACAGAAACATCGAATGAGTATTGGGAGAATTCATGAAAACTTTTTTTAAAATAAAAAGTGTGAATAAAGGAATGGCACTTTTATTAGACGATTTCTGTAAAAAAAAAGGCTTAGATGTTTCAAGCGATGCTGAATATTCACTCAATGATCACATTCCATTTGGAGAATGGCTTAAGAGAATAAAACAAATCAATAAACAATTTCCCCAAATTGGTGTTGGATTAGACATTGGTGCTTTAGCTCAGCCAAAACACATCGGCATTGTGGCTTATATGGCACAATCAAGTGACACTTTATTTGACTATATTGAAATACTGTCTCAATACGAAAAACTTTGGTTTAACTACATCCCCAAAAAAGTCCAGCTTGACGAACACTACTTTTCAATCTCGTGGGACAAACCCGCCTATTTGCAAGTGGGTTTATATATTGAAGAAACCACCATCGTTGAAGAAATACAGGTATCTACGCTCTACCACCATTTACAACAACTCATTGATTCAGATGAAAATATTTTTCATCGTTTAGAGCTTGCGATACCTAGGCCCAATGATATAAAAAAATACCAACAACTGTTTAAATGCCCCATTAGATTTAATGCGAAAAAAACTCAGATTGTTTTACCCAACTCATTATTGGATGTCCAATTAAAATATTATGACCCTATTCTTTTAGACATATTATTGAATCATGCCGATATAATGCTCAGTAAAATGCCACAAGAAGATTCTTTTTTAGAGCTGATCACACTAAGGACGATACAAGCACTTGAACGCAATGATGTGCAAATTCACACTATCGCAAAATCGTTAAATACCTCTGCCCGCATGTTGCAAAAAAATTTAAAAAGCAAAGGGCTATCATTTAAAGACATCCTCAGTAATATTCGTCAAAATTTAGCCAAAAAACATCTTCAAAATCCTACAATCTCCATTACAGAAATTGCTTTTTTACTCGCCTATAAAGATCAAACCTCGTTTAATCGTGCTTTTAAAGACTGGAATGGCGTCTCACCTTCCATGTGGAGAAAACAAAACATCAATAATAAACGCGATATAAATGAAAAGTTTGACACGGAACTCGATAGGTTTGATGCCTAACTGGCTAAAATCGCTTAACTCACGATAAAGTAACGTAGATGATATAGTTTAAGTTATTGATTTTTTTACTTTTAATAAATGAAATTATAACAAGCAAACTTTGTACTGCTGGTTTTATCCTTAACCTACAAAGTTTGCTGCTTGTTCTGCGCTGTTTAATGATGATTTAATCCAAATGGACGGCCATACGCTTCGCGGTTTTATTCTTGCGTGTCACCATCAGACCACAAATCACCACAATGGAGGTTACCCCTAAGGACAAAGTCGTTTCATAACTATATTGAGGCGATAAAAACATATAGCCCAATACACTCATAATCACCACAATGACAAACCATGTCAGCCAAGGAAATAACCACATTTTAAAGGTCACTTGAGCGCCTATTTTTTCCAGTTTAGCTCTTGAGCGTAGTTGTGACACAGCAATGACTAAATAAACCACTAAGGCAATTGAACCGGTTGTTGAAAGTAAAAATCCAAAAACTTGCCCAGGAAACATATAATTCACGGCGCAACAAATCAGTCCAACCAAGGTTGAAGCAAACACTGCGATTGTTGGTACACCTGCATCATTAATTTTAGTCACAACTTTCGGGGCTTCTTGACGTGCACCCAATGCAAACAGCATCCGTGAAGAAGTATATACAGCCGCATTCATACAACTTGCCACCGCAATAAACACCACCATGTCCATAATCAATTTGGTTTGCGGCACATTGAGGCTGACCAAGACATACTGAAAGGTCCCCAATTTTTGTAAATCAGGCGAACGCCAATCGACTAAAGCCACTGCTAGAAAAATCGAAACGACAAAGAATAAAATGATGCGATACAGCACCAGATTGGTGGCACGTTTAATTTTCTCTTGTGGATTTTTAGACTCTGCCGCAGCAATCGACAGAATTTCAACACCAAAAAATGAAAATGCTGAAATTAAAATCGCCGAGAGAACACCACCCATGCCATGCGGCATAAAACCGCCATTTGAAAATAAATGCCCCACACCGCTGACATCACGAGCCAAAGGCCAAAGACCGAATACAGCCGATGCACCAATCACAATAAACAGCAGTATCGCAACCACTTTAATTAAAGCAAACCAAAACTCAAACTCACCAAAACTTTTAGTACTAAAGAAATTGGCTAAACTGAGTAAAATAATAAAAGCAAAAGCATAAATAGCACTGGAAACTTGAGGAAACCATGCATGTAAAATTTCCGCACCAGCAATTGCTTCAATAGGGATTACCAAAACCCAAAACCACCAATACAACCAACCCACGGTAAAGCCAGCCCAAGGGCCAATTGCTTTACGTGCATAAGTGGAAAATGAACCTGTATCTGGTTGAGCAACGGCCATTTCACCGAGCATACGCATCACAAAAAAAACGATAATACTGGTAATAATATAAGCCAGTACAGCAGCAGGCCCTGCTTTGGCAATTGCAGCTGAAGAGCCGACAAATAAACCTGCACCAATAACGCCACCGATACTAATCATCGTGATATGTCGGTTGGAAAGTCCTTCACCTAATTTTGTTGTTTTAACACCATTCATATTTTATTCCTTAAAAATACTTTTAAAATCGTGATTTACATTATTAAATCCTTATTCAAAAGAGAGAAAATCGATAATCTTCCCTCTATACAGCAAAAATTAATTTAAAGTTGGCATTGAAAACTGCTTGGCTTCACGAACGTGTGTAGCTGGCCAGCGCTGGGTAATGGTTTTACGACGTGTATAGAAACGCACTCCATCTGGCCCATAGGCATAGAGGTCACCAAATAACGAACGTTTCCAGCCACCAAAACTATGATATGCAACAGGTACAGGCAATGGCACATTTATACCGACCATTCCCACTTGAATGTGGTGACTAAAATAGCGCGCAGCCTCCCCATCACGGGTATAAATACAGGTACCATTTCCATACTCATGGTCATTAATCAGTTGCATTGCTTCATGCATGGTTTCTACACGAATCACTTGTAAAACAGGGCCAAAAATTTCTTGCTGATAACTGGTCATGTCTGATGAAACCTGATCAATCAGCGTTGGGCCAACAAAAAAACCTGTTTCATAACCGACAGGTTTGGCGTCACGACCATCGACAACGATTTTAGCACCTTGGCGTTCAGCACTTTGGATAAAAGCTTGAACTTTATCTTTATGTGCTTGAGAAATGAGCGGTCCAAAGTCATTTTGTTGATCTGTATAATGACCAAACTTGAGTTGTTGCATTTCGTGAGTCAGTTTTTCAATCACCAGATCCGCAATTTCATCGCCAATTGCCACGGCAACAGATAAAGCCATACAGCGTTCACCTGAGGAGCCAAAAGCTGCACCTAATAATGAGTTCACCACATTATCAATATCCGCATCGGGCATGATAATCGCGTGATTTTTTGCCCCACCTAGTGCCTGACAGCGTTTGCCTGCTGAAGTTGCTGTACGATAAATATATTCAGCAATCGGGGTTGAACCAACAAAGCTGATCGCTTGAATATTTGGATGATGTAATAAGGCATCCACTGCTTGTTTATCACCATTGATGACGTTAAACACACCATCGGGTAAACCTGCCTGTTTAAGTAATTCCGCCAAATATAATGCTGCGGATGGGGTTTTTTCAGAAGGTTTTAAAATAAAGCAGTTTCCGCAAACAATCGCCATTGGGAACATCCACAATGGCACCATTGCTGGAAAATTAAATGGTGTAATCCCAGCAACCACGCCTAAAGGTTGAAATTCACTCCATGAATCAATATCTGGGCCAACATTTTTTGAGTATTCACCTTTTAAAAACTCAGGTGCACCACATGCATATTCAACATTTTCAATTCCGCGTTGTAACTCACCTTGCGCATCATGGCAAATTTTTCCATGTTCCTGTCCAATCAACTCACAGAGTTTTTCAGCATTGTCTTCTAGCAGTTGTTTAAACTTAAACATCACTCGTGCACGTTTAATCACAGGGGTATCACGCCATGCTGGAAAAGCCTGTTGTGCAATGTGAACCACGTGATTGACTAAGTCGCTATCTGCAAGCGCAACTTCTTTGCTGATCGCACCAGTGGCTGGGTGGTATACAGCTTGTGTTCTTGAGGTCTTGCTTACAAGTCCCCCTTGAATAAAATGCCCAACCAGTGTGATCGGTTGCACTGCTTCAACTGTTTCGGTATTAGACGGCTCGCCATCACTAAAATTTTCTAAATTGTTCATTACTTTTCCTTGTCTATGGTCTATCTGTTCCGTGTAGCTTTGCTTAGGGGGCTCACCCAAGTTATTTCACCTGATAAAGTGCTTCACCTACGGCATTCATCAAGCTGCTTAATTGCGCTTCTGTGCTGTTAAACATAGGACCAAACTGAAGGGTATCCCCGCCAAAACGCACATAAAAACCTGCTTTCCACAGCTTCATTCCAATTTCAAAACCTCGAATCGTGGCATCACCATCACGCGGTGCCAATTGCAAGGCACCAATCAATCCGCAGTTACGGATGTCGACAATATGGGGGGAACCTTTTAATTCATGGACAAGCTTTTCTAAAATTGGCGCTAAGTCAGCAGATTGCGAAATTAAATTTTCTTTTTCGAGTACATCTAAGGTGGCGAGAGCAGCGGCACAGGCAACAGGATGGGCCGAATAGGTATAGCCATGGGTAAATTCAATCGCATGTTCAGGTAGCTCTTGCTGCATAAACGCATTGTAAATTTCATGACTTGCCACCACACCACCTAATGGAATTGCGCCATTGGTAATCTGTTTAGCAAAGGTCAAAAGATCTGGTGTAACCCCAAAATGTTCAGCCGCAGTCCATTTACCAATACGCCCAAAGCCAGTGATCACCTCATCGAAAATCAGTAAAATATCGTGTTGGTCACAAATTTCACGTAAACGTTGTAAATAGCCGACTGGTGGCACGATACAGCCTGCGGAACCTGAAACTGGTTCTACAATCACTGCTGCAATATTAGAAGCATCATGCAATTCAATCAGTTTGAGCATTTCATCTGCCAGCTCAACCCCACCCGTCTCCGCACAGCCTTTGGTAAAACTTAAATGCGCTTGCAAGGTATGAGGCAAATGATCAACATCCATCAATTGACCAAACATTTTACGATTTCCGCCAATGCCACCTAGACTGGTTCCCGCTACGTTTACACCGTGATAGCCACGTGCCCGTCCAATCAATTTGGTTTTGCTTGGTTTGCCCTGAATACGCCAATATGCACGTGCCATCTTGATCGCAGTATCCGCAGATTCTGAACCTGAGTCGGTAAAAAATATATGTTGTAGTTTTTCAGGCATCAACTGAATAATTTTTTCAGCCAATTGAAAAGATAAAGGATGTCCAAATTGGAATGCAGGTGAATAATCCAATTTTGCCAATTGCTTACTCACAGCCTGTTGGATTTCAGGTCGTGTATGTCCTGCACCACACGTCCATAATCCTGACAATGAGTCATAAATCTCTCGTCCATTACTGTCAACTAAATACGATCCTTTTGCACCCACGATCATGCGCGGATCTTTATGAAAATTACGATTTGCAGAAAATGGCATCCAATGGGCTTGATAATTTAAGTTCATCTGCACATTTGACTGACTGGCTTCCAATGCGTCATCACGGTCATTTGAGGTATCGATATCAAACATAAGCACTCTTCTTGTTTTGTGGTTATCTGTTGAGTGTACAAAGCGCTATAGTTTTGATAAATTCAAAATATCTTGAGTTTAGATATAAAAAAGCAAAACTAAATGAAACCTAAAAAATTAAACCAAGTGACTGATTTTGATATAAAGTTACTTAAAATATTTAAAACTGTCTGTGATTGTCACAGCTTCACTGCTGCCGAAAGTATCCTTGGAATTAGCCGTTCTGCGATAAGTTTGCATATGAGTGATCTGGAAAATCGCCTAGGGATTCGCCTCTGCCAACGCGGTCGAGCAGGCTTTTCCATCACCGATGAAGGTCGGGAAGTTTTAGAATATATAGAAGTACTGACCGCTTCGATTGAGGACTTTCGTGCCAAAATCAATCAAATGCATAATCAGCTTAAAGGCGAATTTAATATTGGCATTATTAATAACTTAGTCACGATGCCCAGTGCCTATATCACCAATACATTGGCACAGCTTGCAGAAGAAAATGCTGAGGTGGTTATTAATATTAGTATGAGCACACTGTCAGATATTGAGTGTCGTGTTTTGGACAATCGATTACATGCTGGGGCGATTCCTTTGGTCAGTCCACTATCTGGTCTAGATTATTTTCATTTATATAACGAAGAATCTTCTCTTTATTGTGGGCAAAACCACCCGCTCTTTCAGCATTTAGGTGAAATAAGTTTAGAAGACTTAAAACAATGCAATACGGTTCTTCCGAATTATGCCATCACCCCCGATGCAATGAAGTTGCATCAACGACTAAACTGTTCAGCGACAGCCAGTGACCGAGAAGGTATCGCGTTTTTAATTCTCTCAGGAAAATTTATGGGTTTTTTACCTGATCATTATGCAAAGAAATGGGTCGAAGATGGTTTGATGCAACCGATTTTACAAGAGAGAATGCATTACAGTACACCGATATGCTTAATCACCCACAAAGGGAAAAACTACAATATTATCTTAAAAACCTTTATGCATATATTAAAGAAAATCGTTCAACCGATAAAATAATGTACAGCCATTTAATATAGTTTAAAAATTTGACTATTTTTAATACGAATTAAAATATAATCCAACTAAAATAATCAGATTATATTTTAACTTATCGCGTAGCATAATTTTTAATTTATGTTATTTATTTCACAAATTAACTGACTTAATAATAATCCACCACCAATATTTTATGCTGGTCGCTTTCTAAATCTTGAATTTTTAAATGTGCCATACTATTGGCTTTTTTCTCAATTAAACTATTGAAATTAAAGCTATTTAATGTTGTGGTTTTTCTCAGCACATCAATTGTATTATCAATCACTTTGCAATTAGAATTATTAGAATCCTTTTCACATGTAAATTCTACAATCTGTCCTTGAAAATGAACCTCCTCTGCGTATGTGGCTAAACTTAAACTCGATATCGTTGTAAATGTTATTAATAAAAAGGATAGTTTTTTATTTAACTCCATCTCATTCCCCTCTAAAGAAATGGTGTAGTTAATTAATTACATAACCTTATTATTAATACAAGATTTTCCAATCAATAAATAAAAAAATAATTTTAAAAAATATGATTCACGTCAATTAATCATATTCAATTGTGACGGTTGCCATAGCTCGGACTTTTCCGGGCATCACTTTAGTTGCAGTCTGATAGTAACGCGCAGTCATTGGCACATTGTATTGAATATTATCATTTGACTTTAACGTGCCTAATTCTAGCTTGTCATTTTTAGCAATCACTTTATTCGAGTTTTTATATTGAGAAAGCAATTGTACGCCAACACCTGATGCATTACTTCCCGCAGCAGCATTGTTGCTAATAACATTTGTGGTATTGGTTACAGCATCATAATCAAAGCTTAGGCTGATTTTATTGCTTTCTTCATAACCCGTTGGGTTTTTTCCACCATTACACAAAATGTTGAGATCAAAGGCTTGCTCACCTTGCGTTGAGCCGACACCTTTAAAATCAACCTTATTTACCGTTGGCAGTGTCACCGTTTTATTAATATTGCCTTGGATTTCACATGATGAAGAAGCAATGGTAATCGCATTACCATATACCGTACTGGTTAAAAAAGGCTGATTCGGATAACCAATCACGTTATAACGACTATATTGTCCTGGGACCAATGCACCTGATCCTGTGGATGGTGCAGTTTTAACAATTTCTACAACGAAATATCCAGGCGATAAACGATAAGTGGTATATCTAGATAAACTTCTGGTATAAGGGTAATAACCTGAAAAGTTAGAATTATCTGCCGCTTCTCGGTATAGACGAATACCAATTCCTTCAATATTGGTACTATAAATTGAATTACCTGATGGGCTTATAGGATATCTCTGTTGCAAGACGGCTTCAATTGTGCCTGCTGAAGAATCACAAGAATATGTAGATCCATTCGATGAAATTGGAAATGTCGCTTTACGTAAAATCGTTCCAACGGCATCACTCGGTCTCACCACAACACGACCAACAGACATGCTCACATCTTGTGGTGTAAATCCACGTTGGGGTACACAAGCTGCATATGCGCCTGAACTCACGGTCCCAGCAATGAGCAAGAGCATACGATTTAAAACTTTAACGTTCATTGACATACACCTTCCGCCATAATCATATTTTGCTTTTTGTCTGCTGCTTGCGCAGAAACGTCATATTGAATTCGGCATTGTTCGTTGGCATTTTCGCCCCATTTCACTGTAACCGAGTCTGCAGTGGTATTGGTTCTTAAATAAACCATACTACCCTGTGCAACCATTCCAATATTTTCACCTTTTGTATCAAATACTTCTGCTGCAAAAGGTAAAGTTTCACCATTTTGTTTTTTACTGCGAATATAAATTGCTTTACCAATTTTCGTTGCAAAACTCACTTGTGAAATTGAACCTGCATAGGGTGCGATACGCTGACTTGTACCATCTAACTCTACATCTGTCGACATTCCTTGAGGGTCAAGGGTAATGTCATTTAAACGATATGGTGTTACATATGGAATCACCGCATAACCAGATTTATTGATACTTAAACCTGTCGCGTTATTTACTTTTGCACCAGCTGCTTCAGGTGCATAGACTAACACCATGGTCTGCCCCTGATCTGGTCCAAACAAGACACCTTCAGGATGCGCGACAATATTACCACGTGCAGTCAACATTGCTTGTTGATAACTGTCAGCCGCACTGAATGATCCGCCAACAGTGGCATAGTTGGTGCGATACTGAGCATTTAAATTGGCACTTGGATTATCACCATAGCGTGTCGATACAGATGTACCATAGTTAAAACGATCACCAACCACACCGCTCACACCAACAGTCGCATTATCTTGCGTCATAATCGAGTTAAGGTTCGCTGAGCTTTTCTTAAATGAAAGCGGTAAGGACATGGTCAGCATATACTCAGTATCACTATTGCTGATACTTGTGGCATTGTTTTCAACAATACGTTTGATTGCTGACAAACCATAAGTCAAACCACGATAGCTGTTGCTATAACCGACTTGATACTGACGGGTTGTTTCCTGACGATTCCAGTAATCAACCCACGAACCTGTTGCATAAATATTGCCTAAATCACGTGGTAAACCCTGATTCAGCGTGATCTGAAACTCACTGCGTTGTTTACCCACATGAGCTGAACTAATACCTTTATTGTCAAGGTCTTGTACCAATATCGCATCACGTAACTTATAAAAGTTTTCTGTAGAATAACGATATGCTGCCAAGGTCAAATTGGTATCTGTCGGTGTAATTAATTTACTATAACTGATACGGAAACTTTGCCCACTTTCACTTTTACGACGTTCAAAATCTGCTTGTGAATGCGTTACATCGAGTGCAATTGCACCAATCGGTGTTGCAAAAGCACTGCCCAATGTCACTGCTGAATAGTCTTCTGAGAACTGTACACCACCATAAGCCGTGATCGAGTTATTGATACCGCGTTGATATTTCCCTTGTACAATAAAAGGATCTAGATCGATATCTTTATCACGGAATTGACCCATTGACACAGAATAACGGCTCATTCCTGGACGGAGCATTTGTACAACAGATGCATAAGGAATTGAATAGCGTTGAATCTCACCATTGGCTTCTAAAATAGAAACTTCGAGTTCACCACCAAATCCTGTCGGATAGAGGTCATTGATTTCAAAACTACCCGGTGCAACAGTCGTTTGATAAATCAACTGACCTTGCTGACGTACTTCAACCTTGGCATTGGTTTTTGCATTACCGCGAATACGAGGTGCATAACCAATCATACTGTTAGGTAACATACGGTCATCACTGGAAAAATCGAAACCACGATAACCAAATGAATCAAAGATTTCACCATCGGTAAAGCTTTCACCTAAAGTCAATACACCACGGTATTGCGGGAATGCGCGTTGCACATAGGTGTTAATCGCGTCATAACTTGATTTAGATTGATTATCTGTGGTGGTGCGGTCTTGCCATTGCCATTGACCATTATGGCGCAATTGCCAACCTGCTAAATTTGCACCAGCAGTTATCGAAGTAAATGCATTGGTGGTTTCTTCGCCACCTTGGGTTTTATTAAATGTCTTATATGCACTGGCATTATAAGAAAGAAATGCAGCATTGATCCCTCGATCCCAAACACTAGGGTCGACATAGCCTTGCGCATTTTTTTGCATCGCAACTTGTGGAATCGAAATATCGACACGTAAACGTGAAGTATCAAATTCATAAAACGAATCTTCAACCCACTGTTCAATTTTCTGACAACCAGTCAAAGCAAAACTTTCGCCTTTTTTTAACACGTCTGCTTTAACGCCGTATTCTAATAATTGGTTTGAGCTAAAGCAGGTAAACGCATTTTGATTATTTTCAGTCGCTTTAAACACCATACGGTGTTTACCAAACCAGTTACCATTGACATAAATATCCACATTATAGTCACCTGGTAACACAGGATTGCCATATTTAAAGCGATTTACATCTATCTTTTTGGCATCGCCAATTAAAAAAGCCGAATCAAATTCTGCTTCTGCAGCAGTCGGAGACTTTTCAGCCTCTTTTAAGTCAGTTTCAGATGCATTAACTAAAGCAGGAATGCTGAGCGTAATAACCCCACAAGCCACATAATAACTGATATGTCGCTTGATCCACTTGTAGCTTTGTTCATTTTTTTGCATAAAGAAGTCTGCCTATCAACAAATGAATAGGTTTTTTTACTCGCTTACTCTCAGATAAATGAAATGATTAAATCATCATTGCGAAGGTGCTTTAAATTTCTTGCATTGAAGAAATTTAACGACTTGTTCAATCTATTAAAACTTAATATTTCGCTCTACACGACCACCATAATCATTGATCGTGGTAAAGGTCATCTTAGCGACATTGGAATTTTTTAAACTCACCGTTCCATCAGAAAATGGTTTCAACATTAAGCCTTGAGAAATCAAATCAACGCGTTTGCCTGATTGATCTTGCATAATAGAGGTCAAGGTAATATGAAATGGTGTTGGGTTTTTTACGGTTAACTGAGTACCGTTATTGCTCCACTGTAATTTTTCAGGTGCCAAAGCGACATCTTCTTTAAGTCCAGCTGGGCGATAAAAAAACTTAATACGCGATCGAATCGCAAGTTGTAAAAAGTTATCTGGTACAACATTCTGATCTTTCGCAGAAGGCTTTGGTGGAATATCGAGAATATTTAACCAAAATAGTGTTTCTTGAGTTTTACTTAACTCATTTGCATTCGGCAAACTAGTAATACGTAAAGACTGCCCTTTTTTAGCTTCCACACGCGATATAGGCGGTGTAATCATAAAAGGCGCTTTCGATTGATCTGGAGTAGATTTCGCATCTCCTTCATCAATCCATGCTTGAACCAATGCAGGATTATTTCCGTTATTACTTACCTGTAAAGTAATTTCACGTGCATCAGATGGATAGATGACACGAGTACCATGAATGATGATTTCAGCATTCGCTGCACCAAACGGAATTAAAAATGCGAGTAAACCTTTTTTAAGAAAGGAATGATTCAAGAACATAACGATTATCTCTATATCTAAAATAAAGTAAAAGAGCTAGGTTGCCAGACAACCTAGCTCCGTACCATTCAATAAAAAATTATTGATAGATAATAGTATATTGAACAGATGTTGTTACTTTACCAGCAGCAGATGCATCAGTTGCATAATATTCAGCATAGTAATTAAGATCAGCTGCACCTTTATCCGCAACATCTACCCATTGAGAGTTAGTTTGCGCGCCAGAAGCACCAGCAGCAAGTACAGGAATGAATTGGTTATTTGAACCTAACAATTGAACTTGAACGTTTTTCGCGCCAGTTGCATCTGTGTTATTTAAACGACCAGTACCAAAATCAACTGTTGAACCTGGTTCAAAATAAGTTGCTACTTTGCCTTCAGAGCAGTTAGCCAAGTTGATTGTGAATGGCGTACGACCCGCGATATCACCAGTTTTAGCAAGAGTTTGCTTAGAAACTGTTGGAAGCGTTACAGTGAAATCTTTACCTTGTGGAGTCACGATATCACAAGTTTTGTCAGTTACTAGACCATTGATTGTGATTGTGCCGTCCGCTGCGAAAGCGCTAGACATTGCTAAAATTGAAACTGATGCTGCTAAAAAAATATTTTTCATACCAAGTATCCTATACAGACAAAAAAATGATTCGTTTCGGTCGTTGGCTATTATGCACACTGAAACAAAAATGTAAACAATGTCACACTTTTTACAGCAAATAGATACAAGCGTATATAAATTTGTATTTTTTGAGCAAAATATTTTAATTATATATTTCAGTATGTTAAATAATTATTAAATTCATATTTCAGTTTTATTTAAAGAATTTTTTTTTGTAAATTTTACATAAAAAATTGAACCTCACGTTATTTCAGCATCAATTTAGAATTAAATTGATGCGTTTAGCTCATGCTTTTATGTAAATTGATCTCATCGACCCTATTCCAATTTAGCCATGTATATTTAGAAATTTAGGCTAAAAATAGCAATTCAAAAACTTACCTTTATGACTCCACAAAGTCCATCAAACAAGGCATATCCATGCTTTAGGCACTGTTTTAATCATTGATGTTGCGCTTGAATTTTGTATTTTCGCTAACCAGCGTTTGCAAAGTAACGCTGTTAAGATGCCCGATCATGGTATTTATATATGAGTTTAAGGAATGAATTTTTCAAAACAGTCTATATGATATTCAAATTTTTACTGTTCAAAATCATATAAATATTTTTTCTCATAAAAATGTGAATTATTTAACATATTAATATTTGTGTTGTGTTGGCTTATTTAAAGCTGCCTGCTCGGCAGTGAACAGTAAAACGGAAGCCAAAATCGCCAATCATATTTTCTAAGCTGCCTACTCGGCAGTGAACACTTTACTTTCAACTTTGGCAAATGGCGTGGTTTTCTAAGCTGCCTATGTGGCAGTGAACGCTGAAAGGAAAGTTCCTTTTCTGGCTTGGATTTTCTAAGCTGCCTGCTCGGCAGTGAACGGAGGCCTTTCTAAAAATGTTTTGCACCTTGTAGCTTATTAGTTTTAATACTCACTCACTTTTCTTTAAATATTCAGAAACCCACTCAATTGAGTGGGTTTCTTTGGTTAGCTAAGATGAAGCTTGCAATATTTTTTCAGCACCAGCTGCTAAAAATGCAGAACGGGATTTATACTGCTTATCTTTGCCCACTTTATCATCTATGAGATAAATCAATCGACTTGGTAAGGTGACATTAATTTTTTCAGCCTTACCTAAATAACGATTCACATCAACTTCTACAACCGCCCAGATAAAGCCTTTAAAATCTTCATCATTAAGAAACTTACTTACTTCTGATGCCAATGGAATATTTTTGCCATCTTCTGCAAGAATTTCCAAATGATCTGCAATTGCTTCCTTAGCATTGCTTAATGCTTCTTCAAAAGTATCTCCAGCAGAGAAACATCCCTGAATATCAGGAACAATCACGCCATAGGCTTCATCATTCGAACCTTTTTCTACTGCAATTGGATATAACATACTCACCTCTTTTGGAGAAAATGAAGTTTGGATGCAGTGGGTCACTCAAGACCTGCTTGCTTTAAAATGCTTTTAACAGTTCCAGTTGGTAAATCTTTTTTAGGGTGAGGTACTGTGACCAGACCTTCTTTGGCCGGGTGTTTAAAATGGTGGTGACTACCTTTAACCCTAACCTCATACCAACCGCCTGCTTCAATCATCTTAATCAATTCCAGACTTTTCATTTCAGCTCCATCTGTCTTGATGAGTAAAATATAACCCTAGAGTTATATTAATTCAACAACCCCAAAGTTATTTTAAAAAATATTTCTAACCAACCTGCAATCCCAAACCTTTCCACTATCAACTAAACAAGATTTTTTGTTGCTGCCAATCTTTATTTTCTAAGCTGCCTATGTGGCAGTAAATATTGCTGTAAAAATGATTTGATGTACTTGTGTTTTCTAGGTTGCTTGTGGCAATGATCTTTGTATGACAGCATTACATCTATGATTGATAGTGATTGGTTAAGTCCACAATACTTATTAACAATAAAGTGATTAAATATTTTGGAAATAATCAACGAGCAGTACGATTTTTTTCAAACACTCATTTGCAGCGCTTTTAAAGATTATATTAATACCTATTTTTACTTAATTACGTCAGACAGTGCGATTACCGTCTCAAACTCTTTAACCTATTTATTCAGGTTATTTTCAACGTCTTCAACCAAATGCTCGAGTGAAAAAAAACCTAATTTCTTAGCCTGTAATTCGAATTGATAAATAGTCCATGCTGACTGGCTTGGACTTGCATCACCAGATTCCCATTTTTGATAAGTTTTTAAACCGATCCTGCATAAATGAGCAGCCTTAGCTTGTGTTAAATCATTAGCAATGCGTAATTGCTTAATTTCTAATGAGATTGGTGGAGTCCAATTTTTAATAGTCATGGTGAATCTTGTATCCATAAAGCCCTCTATAGCTTGGGCTATTGCTCCCCCAAAATCAAATTAATTACTCGTCGGATTGATATTCTAGAACATCTAAAATAACTGGACATTTATTAATATCTTCTCAATCAAGTTCATTGTAGTTTACAGAAGCTAAGTTAGCTAAACCTCTGCTAGTAAACAACCCAAGTCGATGCGATGATAAATATCCAACATTTCTAAGCTACCTACTCGGCAGTGAACGATTCAAAAGATCGAATGGAAAATACCTGTTTTTTCTAAGCTGCCTATGCGGCAGTGAACGTCCTAACGGTAAAGGTCGTTCGTTCTGTATATTTCTAAGCTGCCTACTCGGCAGTGAACAACTTGCATCTGTTGAAAATATTACTTGATAATTTCTAAGCTGCCTGCTCGGCAGTGAACGTAATAAACTGGTTTTTACAGACAATGGTAACTTTCTAAGCTGCCTGCTCGGCAGTGAACGCTAATCAATACAAGCTCAATCCATTTACTAATTTCTAAGCTGCCTACTCGGCAGTGAACTTTCCCAAACTTTGAACATCCACCGCACGATTTTTCTAAGCTGCCTACTCGGCAGTGAACTTCTGTAGTACCTCGAATCACTACCCAGCCAATTTCTAAGCTGCCTATGCGGCAGTGAACTTAGGTTGGAAGTATTGTCGTCTTGAGCCTATTTTCTAAGCTGCCTATGCGGCAGTGAACAATCGGATGGTATTGCTTTTGATACACCAAATTTTCTAAGCTGCCTATGCGGCAGTGAACAATACATACGTCCAGTCTCAATATTCAAAACATTTCTAAGCTGCCTATGCGGCAGTGAACTTGATCAGTGCAGTTGTCGAGTTGAAAAAATTTTTCTAAGCTGCCTATGCGGCAGTGAACTAAATTTATCATACAAACTTAAAGAGCAAACATTTCTAAGCTGCCTATGCGGCAGTGAACATGAGAGGCTTGGGGGCTTTAACCGATGCAGATTTCTAAGCTGCCTATGCGGCAGTGAACACCAAGCGCATGTATTTCTATCTTGAATCTGCTTTCTAAGCTGCCTATGCGGCAGTGAACACATTTGGTCTGGGTGGTCAAGTCAGTCATTCTTTCTAAGCTGCCTATGCGGCAGTGAACCAGGCTTTCGTATAGATACAAAACGCCAATATTTTCTAAGCTGCCTATGCGGCAGTGAACCCCGCGTTTGTGATCCAGTGTTGAACTAAATATTTCTAAGCTGCCTATGCGGCAGTGAACTCTAGTAAAGCATTTGGCGAAAATGTTGATGATTTCTAAGCTGCCTATGCGGCAGTGAACGCAATACAAACGCATCACCATTATCGAAATTATTTCTAAGCTGCCTATGCGGCAGTGAACGTTTTCAGTTTGATTATTGAGGGCTTGAGTATTTTCTAAGCTGCCTATGCGGCAGTGAACTTGCATGACCGCCATGAGAACAGATTGCAATTTTTCTAAGCTGCCTATGCGGCAGTGAACCCTTATGTAATCAGTGAGCAACCTACTGAAATTTTCTAAGCTGCCTATGCGGCAGTGAACGAATTGCCTAATGCTTTATATCTATTACCTTTTTTCTAAGCTGCCTATGCGGCAGTGAACCTCAGATGCAACAGAATTATAAACGGCAGACATTTCTAAGCTGCCTATGCGGCAGTGAACCCAACGCTATGCAATGCAGCAATCAACTCGATTTTCTAAGCTGCCTATGCGGCAGTGAACTATAATTTTAAAACAAAAAATAAAGTTATAACAGTGAGTTAAGACTAAAAACCTATAAAAGACCAAAGTTTTAACCCACAATCATAACTTATTGATTTTATTAAACTGTTAAAGAGTGAAAAAATATTGGGTTAAAATTCGGGTACTGTAGACACAGAACTTAACCCATACGTACTAAAAACCTGAGTTTCAGATTTTTCAGTGATCTGCTTTTCTATAAATAGCTTAAAGCGCTTTTTATCTTGTTCATCCGATGTACTTAAACTTAGCATCTGAACATAAGGTAAATCAGTTGTCGTCACCACTTGAAGATAACGACTCAATGCTTCGTCAAAGTTGATATCCCCTCTTTTCACTCGATGGCGTGCCAAACGCTCAGCGTTGGTTTTAACTTGTTTACGTTTATAAACTGCGTAACCCATTACTTTTTCAGGAACGGGCCGCACACCTGTGATATGCACATAATCAGGAAACCGATCTAACCATTTTCTTATATTCAATGTTTCCAGTGCTACTTCTGATTGGGCAAATACGCGTATTTTTTTACCAATACCAATACGAGATTTCTTGCCTTCTATCTTCTCGTAAACATATTGAGGAAAAGATACACCGAAAGGGATCTTTTGCTGCTCATCTGTCTGTTCAGCAAAAGCGATATGCAGCTGGGTATAGATTTTTGACCAAAGAAAATATGGCGAAATCTCAGCCTGATCAATCAGTGTGATTTCTTGATAACATTTCATTATTAGTCCTTAGCACTTTGACCAAATACACCACCACGAACTAAAACAGCCATAACATAATGTTCTTGCTCTGTATTCTCTAAAGATTCACCTAAAGCATATTTATCGAATAAGGTAAAAAAGTCTTTTTTGTCTTTTGGTGTACGGTAAGCTTTTCCAAGATTGGTTACGGCTCCATATGGCTCAATTGCAATTGCCATTTTTTTCTCATCAAATTCAGGGTACCACGTATCAATAGTACGCAATGCATTCCCTATTTTTTGAGAATGCATTGCTGCAACATCATTAACCTGATAAAGAATTTTACTTTTGTCTCCCTTACCTTTATCTAGTACTAACTCTTCACTTGGATAAACTTGCTGAGCTTTACCCACCAGTGCATAAGCATCAACTTTAATCAATAAATAAGGTGTTTCACCTTTTAACGCCTGTGCAATCTGATCTGCTAAAACTTGTACTTTTTCATCCGCTTGATCAAAATTATTTAATGGATATGCTAATGCATTAAATGTAATCGCAGGTTGATCATTAATCGTTACAACAACTTCAACTTTTTCAGCGCCTACACGGTTACGCCATAAAAAACGCGCATTTGCTATATTTAATGCATAACGTTTAGCAAGCTCGTTAAAGCCATATTGCTCAATATAATTTTTAGCAGCAGCTTGATATGAATTTAAAAAACTTTCGTTATTACAAGCAGATGGATTTTCAACACCACCTAAAACTTTAAGTGTGAATGAAACTTTTAGAGTATCTTGATTTTCACCTAAAGCACATGCATCTACTTTTTGTAAATTTGCCTTTTCAACTTCTGCATTTAATTTTAATGGATCACTTGCTACAGCGGGTTTTAAGCGATTTGAAATTGTCCCTCGCACTGATTTTTCGATTAGTTTTAATGCTGTTTGTTCAGTCCGTTTCTCCCAACTCGTACCATAGAGATAACCATCAGATGGGACAAGTTTCTTTTCAAATGCGAGCACACTTGCAACCGCTTTTTCATTTTTAGCCATGAGTTTTTCCTCTTTTTGATATCAAATTAGTTTGTTGTGATGTTTTCGCAAAGATATAAATTGTTTTCTAAGTCAACATGATATTGCCATAACAATTGATCAATATGTTCTATACGATAAGGCATTACAAATTCGCCTAATGTAAGAACACTTTCAGCAAAACGATGTGGTGTACTGACATCACGTTGATTTTTCGCCAACCCCAAATTAGAAATCCCCTGAAAGCCTACGGCAATTGGAACTAACCACCGTCTCATTTTACGCTTTGATGCCCATGTCACTTTATCGTCATCATCAACCTCAGAACTGTGTGTGACTTTTAAATAATCTAAAACAGCATCCAAAGCATCTTTACCTTCATTCATACTTTCGATCACTAAATCTCGACACTCAATCAGCACATGTCCAAGCATCAATTTATTTAAAATTGGCTTTAATTCCCGATCCTGATGTTCTTCTTCATCAAATTGCAGTATTTGGCAGTTTTTAACATCTAAAACATCTCCACTGGCAAACTTCATACTACAAATAAGCTTATAAACATCCTCTAAAAATTGTTCTTTTTCATCTGGATCTATACTTTGACATTCAATTAAAAGAGACACCTCCAAATGACAACGTGCTTCTTCAATAAAAGCGGGTCTACTACCATCTTTATCTAAAGGATTCGCTGTAGCTACGATCGAATGAACAAAATCTCCTCGCCCTTTATAGGTTTGCAAATTAAAGTCATGACAACTCACCGCCACTTTGTTTAAAGAAATGTCATAGTTTTTACTTTTTAACTTACGCTGCAAGGCATGGACTGCGCCCAGCCAAGCCGTCATCGCTGGAAATCCAATGGTATAAGGACTACTCATTGCATTGGCATTGTGAAGCTTTAAATGAGGAATCAATAAAAAATGACGCATTAAAAATACTCCTTATCTTCATTTAACGCTTCGACAACAATAGTTTTTAATTCTATAAGTTCAGGACTACCAAACATTTTTGAACCTAAAAAATCTTCGTAACTATCTAATATCCATTTCGCTATCCTTCGAGCAATTTCATCACGCCACTCACTCTCGATTTCTCTTTTCTCAAAATTCAAATCATCAAGCCAAATCTTTTGCTCTAAAATTAAATTCTGATAATTTTCCCTTTCGGTCCAACCTCTTAAATTTTTACGAATACAAAATGCATTGAATAAAATTTCTTGAATAATTTGTTGCAATAGCCTTTTTATTTTTTTGCGGGTGTGTCTATTATTTATACTTAGCTCTTTATCACCAGCATGAATATATTTTTTCAACTCATTAAATTCACTAGTAAAATTTTTCCGATAAAGGCACTGTTTAAAAAAGTCTTTATTAGGCAGTTTGACTTTACGCTTTTCAAAAACAGGTGGGCAACTAGATAACAAATAAGCTCGCCCTGCATTTTGACTATTTAAAACACTGACATTTTGAGGTTGTGTACCGCCATACGCAGTTACTGTAAGCTCATAAATATCGGCGTATCCCTCTGTATGATGCTCATTTTTCTTACGAAATTCTTTGGCTTGTTTAGTTGCCTCTGAAAAACGTATTTCATCTATTGTTTGCTTTAATCTAGTCACCAATCCTGATGGTGTTAAGATCGACAATAAATGGTATTCGTCCTGATCAATGGGAAAATAAACCTGCTTCACTAAGTGATCGGTTTTTACTGATGTATCTGTTGCCTTTATTTTTAAAAATGCTGCGCTGAATGACTCAAAATCTAAATTATCATCCATAAGCAGCTTTTTTAAATCTTCATCTTGTTGTTCAAAACCTTCTAATACCGTAAGTTTTTCTGTCAGCGGTAAAGATAAAAATTTAAATACGTCCATTGCAGCAGCATTACCAAATACATCGAATGAATAGTTCACATTTCCGCTACGTAAGTAACCATCATTCTGCTGTTTCGCTTGAGCAATAACACTTGACGTTTTTGCGCTTGGATGACTAAATTTACTTGGATGACTGACCATAAAAAGCTGCGCAACACGTTTTGCTGCGTCAGGTAACCACACTTTCAAACTAAATTTATCATCTGCTTGACGTTGTAATTCTGCAATTACAGTTTCACTTTCTGCTTTTTTTAAACGGTATTTCAACCAAAGATCTTTTCGTTCATTTAAAAAATGATGAATATGTTCTGTCATGCTTCCCTCTTTAATTATTGATCTAAAACAACAAGTCCAAACTGTTCTGAATATATAAGTTGCTTATCTTCGTCATATTCGGGCAGCATAATCTCCCCATAACGCTCTGATAATCTTTCTATCTTTTCCTCAATATCTTCATTTTCAGGAAATTTATCAAGTGCTAAACGACGTAAGATGTCGTGATAATCTCGATTCAACCATAATCGTTGTTGTTCTAATTCACTCAATTTAGAATAGTCAATCTCGCGAATCTTGTATAAACCACTTCGATCAATATACCCCCCAAAATCATCTTTTTCACAAAATATAAGCTTGTGATTTTTCCAGATTGCGAAAAGCTGAATATTGGCTGAACTTTGCCTAAACGGATTAAATTGCTGAGGCAAAGCTGTTAAAAACCATTTTTGAGTTAACCAAGCATTGAGTGGTTTTGCCCCGACTTTGTTATATGAAGTTAAGGCATCTGCCATAACAGCATGCTCTAAATCTGCCAATTTTTTTATGGATTGTAGTGGCTGATTTGCTTTGATTCTTGGAATGGCATTAATTTGCTGTAAATGTTCAGTATCAATCAATTCTGATAAATTTTTTGTTTCTAATATAAAGTTTCCTTTAGCAGAATTAACTTCAAAGCCAGGTTTCTCAAAGGCAACTTTAGCTCGGTGCAAGCCTTTTAAGTTATATTGCAATAAGGCAATGTTTGGTTTTTGAATGTCTACATCTCGTTTGCGATGTCGTAAAACTCGTCCTGACAATTGGATAATCGAGCGATAAGAAGAGGGTTCAACAATTGCCCAATCAAAGTCATGATCTCGCCCCACCTCTTCCACAGGTGTGGCAACCAAGATAAAAATGACATTTTCACCAGTCGTCGAATCTAAATGTTGACGAATCACCTCATCTGAAAATGCAGCTGCTTGTTCTCCTGCTTTTTCTTTACGTTTTAAAATATGATCTAAATGTTGTTCTTGTTTACTGCGTAACAATAAAACTTGACGGCTATGGTATGCCATCACACGAGGCATAATATCTTGTGACCATTCGGTCTTAAGCAAAGATCGAGTTAAAGCAACACATGGGGAAATATTGGCAACCCGTATGACACCGAAAGAAACTTTTTTTCCAGTTTTAACATCTATACTGTGATGGTCATGGTGTAAATGTTCAACATTCTGTTGAATCCGTTTAAAATATTCAGCTTGTAAACTTTGATCTATACGCTGGATTTCTTTTTCTGCAACAAGATCTGAGCAATCAATAAGATAAGCTTTATGCTTAATTATTTGTTTACTTAATGCAGCTGCACGAATGTCTACAAAGCGATCATGTGCATTTTTATATTGTTGTATTGCCTCTTTTTGCTGAGCCAAATCTATCGTTTGAATTTGTGTTTTAAACTCATCAACCCACATCGAAACTGTATCGGTATTCTTTAATTTCTTAAATGCACAGTACAAAGCCCAACCTTGCTGATATGCATTAAAAAAACCTTCAGCTAAAGCAGGTGGAATCGTTGCTGAAGAAATCATTACTTTTCGACCTAACATCCCAACTAAATGTATAAGCCGAGCTATTGCAATTAAGTCCTGACCATTAAAATCATCGACTTCATCAATCACCAGATCGGAAGATGAAAGCCTTAAACTTGGTAAAATATATTTTCCGCCACGTTTGGTTTCTGTAGCAGCCATAATATGGTCTATCGTACATACTAAAACTGGCTTATATAAAAAGGCTTTATTTCGTTCCTCCTGATGTTGTGGAAATAATGCATTCATAAAGTCTGCTTGTGGCATAGATTCATAATTCAATTCATTGTCCAATAAAGCTTCTAATGATTCTGAACCTATTTCTTCTACAGTATAAAATTCATCTTGATGACGTTCATTTGTATTTTTATGATGCAATTCCTGAACGGCTTTTGAACCAATTAAAACCGCAAGCTCATCATGGCTTAAACCAATATCTTGGCGATAAGAATCGCTCGTTTGTAAGGTTAATGTCCTTAGTCCTAAAGCCAGAATATAACGTAATGATTGAGCATCTTTAGACAAGGCTTGCATAATTTTGGCGTTGGCAATGGTCTTACCTTTACCAGTACTCGCCATGTTGACAATAAACCAGCCTTGATTTGCAGCACTTTCATTTTTTTGAATAAATTGCTGAATTCCCTTTACAGCTTGGTCTTGCCATTCAAAACCTTGAGGACTCTTCTTTCTTAATTTTTGGATATCATAAGCTGGCTCCATCTCATCTGCCAAACGACTTAATGATTGTGCAACTCGCATAGCATTGTCGCTCACCCGAACAAGATGCTCATCTAAAAATTGTTTGGCCTGTTTAGTTTTTGGATCAGTATTTGCTCTCAACAATAAATTTGTTTTCCAATTTTTATCGGCATTGCACGATGAATAATAGTGATCACCTAACATGAGACACAATCGGGCATGATGTAAAATGACTCGCCAACTGCCATCTGCAAAAATTTGTTCTGTGACATCAGACGCTTGTAATAAACGTGCTGACCATTTTTTAATTTGCTTTGTCCATTCAATAGACTGACTTAATAACCCTTGATCAAACTCAAAACAAAGCTTTAATCGTTGCCTGTAATCATCTTCATCAAATTTATTTTGATAACCCCAGTCTGCTTTTATGCTTTTAAATAAACTTGTAACCGTTTCTTTGTTCAGTTCAGCATAATCTTTGCGTCGTTGTTCTTCTTTTAACGCAGGTAAACGATGATGCGATATAATCAACCATGCAACCAACTGTGCTAAAGGTGGAAGTTGATCTAAAACTTTAGATTGATCTGAATTTTTACTAATGGTTTGCTTGAGAAGTTCTTCATCCCAACTTTGTTGTATCAATAATTTTAGCCATGCGTCATCAGACTCAATATTGCCAGACGAATGCACTAAAGCATTTAGCAATAGACATGAAATCCACTCATGCCGTAAGGGATCACCTTTAAACTGATTATTTTTTTCCAATAATTTTTTTTGAAATAAAACCGTTGCCTTACCCCAATCATGTAATAAGGCAGACACAGCCACTAGTGCTTTAATTAAAGGCAAATAATGCCAGTCATTTTCCCATTTATTTTGAGCAAGGCTTTTCTTGGTCGTGTTTACAGGCACTATGCCTTCACTATTAAACTTATTTCTATTCCCAACAATCCACAACAACTCACTTCGACGTCGCCCTCGAATCCAATGACAAGACACCGCTGTATTTTTAGTCACTGTTTTTCTAAGCAGCTTTTTAACTGCAATTAAACCATCTTCGGTAATCACCGTTTGCCAAGTGTTATCACCAATTCGGTCGGCAAATGCATCCAGTACACGACGCGTTCGAGAAAGAGCTTTCTTTTCGCATTGGGAAATGAAGGTTACAATCATAATGCCTCATCCTCGTCATCATGATTTTTACAAGCTTGCAATTTCACCTGATCAAACATCCAATCCAGACACTTGTGCTCGGTAAATTTCTGTAATAACAAGGCTCTAAAGTCTTGCTCCTTAAAACCTTCTTTGGCACAAATAAATGCCCATGGCAGTACCACTGCATCTTTGATTAAATCAGCAATATCAAAAACCAAAGCACCGCGTCGAGTTTTACCATGCATCACTGCAAATGAATGACTAATGCCTAAGACCCAAAGTGTGGTTGCAGCCAAACCATAGGCCAAATAATTACCATGATTAAGGAAGTCATTGGCTAAATCACCATATTCAGCATTTCGTTCAAATTTGAGTTTACAACGTGTTGCAGCGATTTTATAAAGCTGCTTGGTGGTCTGAGCTTCTGCAAGAAGTAAATCGCCAACTTTGCTCATATTGGGAATCTTCTTTTCAAAACCAGTCAAAGCCAGCTGAATATCCTGATCATCTAAATAAAATCCTTCTGCCTGTAAGTCCCGATCTTTTGCCCAAACTTTACGAATATATTCAACCCGCGCAACCTGAAACTGTTTTGCCACATCTAAACGTTTCGTTTCATCAAACCAAAAGCTCATCCAGCCTTGCATATATTCAGTTGGACGATATTCACTTTGTGGCGTTAACCACTCCACTTCACTGCCTGAAAATAATGGTGTACCCCCACCACCACAAAAACCAACCAAAACACCTG
Source organism: Acinetobacter sp. GW821-FHT01E09 (assembly GCF_059422385.1). Classification (NCBI taxonomy): domain Bacteria; kingdom Pseudomonadati; phylum Pseudomonadota; class Gammaproteobacteria; order Moraxellales; family Moraxellaceae; genus Acinetobacter; species Acinetobacter sp. GW821-FHT01E09. The sequence goes on along the minus strand of NZ_JBWKWU010000001.1, from coordinate 1,222,264 downwards.
CGCTACAGAGCATTCGCATTGCAGCCTGAGTGATCGACGTTCCAGTTCCCAACAAAATCACAGTCGTATTGGCAATGGGAATATTCCAATACTGATTTTCACTTTTTGCTTCAGTTAGATATAAAACACGGCCATCTTTTTGCATCACCCGTGCATGTTCTAAATAATAAAGATTTGCTCTTTTTGAATGAAGAATGGCTTTTAAGTCTGATGGGTTAAGTTGTTCCATATTATTAGTGGTCATAAAGTTTTTATAGAAACAATTTAATTGAAAATCTCAATATTTCTAATCTATTTTATTATTTAAAGCGACATTTCATGTCGTTTTAAACAAATAATATTTCTTTACCCAAAACTTCATTTCAAATATTTAAAGCAGTAGCAGATGCTATTTAAATATATTATCAATAGCTTATACTGATCTTTTTAAAATGATTTTTACTCCTATTCAACATAAATTCAGATAAGTAAAATTATTTCAGAATAATTGAAAGTTAATTATTTTTAGTATTTTAAATTTAAAAATTAATTAAATGTAATTCCGACCTGATTTTAAAATAAATTTTAGCTCAACACGCTTAAATATAACATTAAGACAACTAAGCTTTCAAATAAAAAACTTATAAAAAAATCACTTTATATAAAAGATTAAAATTCTTGCATAGTTGACGTGATTTTTTAAATTCAATAAAGAATTATAAAAACTTAAATCAGCCAAAATAAAAATCTTAAACCCTAAAATATTTATTAGAAAGTATTTTGAATGTTTTTGTTTAGCTATCTACAAAAATCCGAATAAATTTTAAAACAATCAATCACAACCTCAAACCTAAAAACACTTAGCTTTTAACTTATGACCGTAAATAAAATTAATTAAACCATTAACGGCTTAAATCTATAACATATGGACTAGAACCATATAAAAAAATGATTTTCTTTTCCTCATGTTCGATTTTGTGAATTTCATAATCAATCAATCCGTTTACAGAGCTAATTTCAATTTCATTGGCATCATCAACAATTCTCGACTTATTATTTAGGCAATATTTGAGTTGAACAACGAATATCTTATCCAGATTGCTCATTTGTTTTGCAACAACCAATCTACTTGTTTTAGCCTTGTTATTCATTTGAACGTTCATAGTCATTTAATCCTCACCAATAACGTGGTCTGATGATTTTGAAAGTAGTCTTTGAATGACTGTTCTTGTAACTGAATACTGCTTAGCTAAAGAATAGACACTTTGACCATTTTTAAACTTTTCTAAAACCTCATCTTTCTGGGCTTTATTCAAAATTTCTGGCCGACCGACTTTGTTTATATTCTTGTTACCAATCTTTCTATTCGATTGAAGTTTTCCATCGAAGTCAGAACAGATTTTTAGAAAATGAAAAAAAATCTTTTTTATGTCTCCTTTAATCTCTTTCTTTGAAAATTCCAAACAGACTAAACGTATTCCCTTTTTAAAAATAAAATTGACACTCGAATATATTTCTTTGAAATCACTACCCAAAGAATCTATTCCATCTATTAATAAAAGATCTCCGCTTTCCAGTGTGTAATTAATCAAATTTATAAGCTTATGCCTAAATTCTAAAGGTATACCTATTTTCACCTGTTCAAATACAAGCCTATTTTTCGGTATTTCATAACCATACCCAAGAATATAGTCAGCATAATTAAATTCATCCATTGAGAATTCATCAATTCTGAAGTATGCATAAGTCCGCACAATAAGCCCTCTTCAAATAATAACAGTTATATTCAGTATTTTTTAGAAAAACAAATATGTATAAAACATACAATTGATTTAAAACACAGCCAAATAACCACCCACCATTATAATAAATAATTATTTAAACCCATATTTTAATTAAAAAATTAAAACACAAATTAAGACCATAAAAGAATAGTCGAAAAACAAAAAAAACAAATATTGTGCCAATGCCAACACCTTTAAACACCTTCACCAAATTATTTTAATATTGAGATATTTCACATAAAAAATGCATAATAAAAAATAAAATACACTTGTATATGTATAATAAATAATTTTAAAAAAGGGTTTAAATAAAGTGAACAGCTACCATATTTTTATAAAAAAATATAATTAAAGAGAGTTTTTATTTAATATCAATAAAAAAATAAACTGTAAAATTACCACTTAATAAAGCCATGATAAAAACTATTATCATGGCTTTATATCGTCAAAACTCAACATTTACCGTTATGGTGTCTGAATAATTACCAGCCGGCAGACTTGGTGAATTCGTGTCCAGAACTTTTGCAGTAAAGGAAAAACCCTGCTGGTTGGTATTATGCTGCCCCGGATTCGTTGTCGCCTCGAGACTTGACCAGCGTTCATTGCCATTACTGCCCCAACGTTCCGTCGTTGCATTTTTATAAATCTCATAGCGTAGAAAATTATTGCTATTACTCGCCTTCATTGCACGTTGATTGCCAGTTTGTGGATAGAGTCCATTATTTAAACCAACATAATAAGGTGTATATACTGAGCAACGTACGCCTAGAGAGGTTTGAACTGGTGTAAAAACATCTGCAAAAGGTGATGTTCCAAAATTAACAGCATTGGTGGAAATACGGCAATCAGGTAAAACGTCAATATATAAGTTCAAGTTTGCATCACTCCCGGCGCCCCAATTGAAAGCAGTAATTAGACCACCACGGTTAAAACCCGGACTTTCAAAAAAGGTGCCTACTCCTATAAATGCAAACGAAGGTACAGAGTAATACCATTTGACTTTAAAAGGTTTGTTCGCTGTATATCTCCCAGGTGATACAGTCTGTCCTGGGTTAATTTCAGCATAAAATGGTAAAGAGCCATCTACGCCAGAAAAGATTTTAAGGAGAGTAAACGTACTCATATCAATTTCTTTACCCAGACCAATTGCTTGATTATTAGTATCCAAATAATTGACAAACAAAGTTTCACCCGTCAGGCTATTTTCATAATTGTCTGGTATTTGATCAACCCGATACTTCAAATAAGTCATATTCGCAAAAGCCATACTAAACCCTTCACACCTTAAACCCGCACTAAACTGATGGGATTTAGTTCCTTGCTCCGTCAGCGTCATAGATGAAATCGTACCCATAGAAACATTACCACTTGAGGTGATAACACAAGCCGCTTGACTCTGAGCAGTAAGCAATATCAACCCAGAGAATAATAGACCTGCAGGCATTAATTTTTTTAAAGTAATCATGGTTGAGCCACCTCACGACAAACAACCGACTTAACCACTGCAATCTGTTGTTGCGCTTGTTTTAAATCCAACGAAAAGTTTGCTTCACATATGCGCTGATCTGATAGTTGCACCCGAATGCTATTTTCTGCACTCAGATCTTCAAGATAAGCAATCCCATCCATTCCCACATAACTCGATTCTTGATCGGCTCGATGTACCACCGCACCCACTGGAACCGCTTGCCCATTGCTTTGTACCAAGTACACATTTGCCGCATAAGACTGTTTGATTGGGAAGCCAATCACCACACCTGAACCTCGTTTTGCTGCGATCCGATTTTCAACTTGGGTTGCATTAAAGTTGGAAGGTAAATCGATCGGGTTGATGCTGTATTTAGCCGCGTAATAAGGCGTCACTGACGGTACAAAAACATAGCCCTTGGCGTTACTCCGCCCCACTAGACTGTTTTCATAATGCACGGGTACATCTGCAACTTTATTAGTATCAATCAAAGCAAATGACTCGCCCAGTCGATTGGCAACGAAAATATTGCCTGACATCAACACCACCGAACCGGAAAGTCCAAACCAATAGTTGTAATCATTGCTACCCGACATACCAACATCGCTATTAAAATATTGGTTACGGTAGCTCACACGTGCTTGATTGTAGTCATCGCTGTTTTCATTAAAACGTCGACTTAAATCAACACCAACACCACCTGCCAACGGTGTGCTACGGTTAAAGTTGACATAACCATAATCGCCACTGGATTGTTGGCTATAGCCTAGACTGGCTATGGATCTGCTCTTGGAAAATGGAACCGACAACTGAAATGCAGCACTCCACTCTTTTTCTACAAAATCCCGATTGGCACTTAACGACACTGTCGCACCACGCATATAAGACGGGAGTATCGGTGCCCACGACAGATTCATCAGTTTATTTCCAATGTCACGGTTCTTGGTCTGGATATAAGCCACCCCAAAAGTCCCTGATTTATCTGTGGCAAAATACGTGTTGGCAACCGAACTTTTATGATTGTTGGCTGAGATCAAATTGCTATATTGCAAGCGTGAAAGATCATAATAACCCTGATCACGTTGGGTATGATTGAGACTAAATCCAAAACGCTGCTGGTTATAGCTATAGCCTAAAGTATATTGATTTCCCTTTAGGTCTTGACTACTGATTCGATTAAACTCACGATCTGCCCAGCTTTGAGTTGCTGAGCCACTTAATACCCCAAACTGATTTAGCTTAAGCACTGAACCGAGTCCAGCCAACTGAATTGAATCTGATAGTTCAACCCGCCCTTCAGCCGTGAGCCAATCGTTAATCCCGTAACGTACATCCGCCGAACTGGCAAATTTGCCATATTCAAAGTTTTTTATCCCATAATCTTCGCGGATCTGCCCCATGGACACGGAATAATCCAATAATCCGGGTTTAAGCAAAGTATTCGAAATATAAAATGGCACTGAGGTTGCCACCTGACGACCCACGCTGTCGGTGGTGACAATCACCGCCTCGCCTTTACCGTTGACAAACGGAACATTATTGAGAATAAAAGGACCAGATTGAACATCAGTTGAATTGGCTTTCTGTCCATTGATCAATAAATCTACGGTACTTGGTAAGGCCGCTTCGCCTTTAAACTGAGGTAAAGGATAGGTTATCAAATCTGGACGGGTACCAAAATTACGCTGGAGCTGTAATCCACCTAAACGCACTGAACTTCCCCATGCGTTTTTACTTCCCGTAATCACATCACCTGCTAAGAATGAAAGCACACTGACAGGATCATCATATTGCCAAGTGGTGTCATAACGACGGTAGCCATCATTGTTTTGATTGGATGAGTCAAAATCAGTTTTGCTATAAACCCCTGAATTTCTTAGTAACCCATAAGGTGAGAAAAAGCGTTGCTCTGTAAACAGCGTACTGCTATAGCCACCATTCTCTGGGCGGTAGGTATAAAAGTCATAGTTATTTAATAAACCGATACCCGACTGCGCTGTTTCAGGTTGATACCAAGAATCTAAGCCGCGTATCTGCACCGGCATCCAGCTAGCAGGTAGATCCAGACTAAAATACTGTTGCGCTGAATTGTACTCATACTTTAATTCTGGGATCTGATTGAGACTGACCCAATCTGCAGCCTTGCCCGAAAAGCCGAGTGTAAACACATCCAGATCGGTCAGGTTTTTTTCTGATTGTTGCTGAAGTGCATCCCTAGGCAGCTTAATCTGTAACTCATCCAGTTTCGATTGTTGGATAAAGTAATGATCTCCTTTGACAATGACGGGGATCACTTGTCGCGTCGAATATTGATTGATCACCAAGTCCAGATAGAGCTTAAATAAGCTATTCACTTCTGAAACATCTCGTGGTGGCGGGGGTAAACCATTTGCATAGACATTGCAGCTCCACAATGGGATATTCACAAACAATATCAACGTCAGGCTTTTGCATAAAAAGGAAGGTGAATTTAACCCTGATAGATAACCCATTTATCCTCCCCCTTCTTTTTTAATCTCGATCAAGTCTTGTTTCGCCCCTGAACTGTCAACCCCATACAAGCTGGTTTGACCACTCAGGCTATTCACAAACTTGTTGTCCAAATCAAACTTCATGGTGCTGTTTGCCAACACATAACCAAAGGTGGTTTTCCCAAAAGCCATTTGTTCTGAAGTCGGGGTTAATTTAATGCCCGAAAGTCGTGAAAATTTTGAACCGGTATTTTTAATATAAAGTTCAGGTTTGCCCTGTTCATTATTCTTGATCCACCAACTTAATATCGGTTTAGCCAAGGGGTTTTTAGCATTGGCTTTTTGTGAAACTTCGGTTAAACCACTGCCAAGCCCTTTGCCATAGGCAAACAAAGGAATGGAATAACGCATCTGAAAACTGACCGTAGATACTTCTTTATCCTTTTCTGGATTGAGCTTAATCGGTAATTCATCAACAATAATTCGATAGGCCAGTTCTTTGGCATCAGGTACAGCAGCCGAGCGGGTCAAACGCAACATATGCTTTTCACCCGCTTTAATCTTTGCCACTGGCGGACTTGGAATAACCTCAGTTTGCTCCGCATAAGCATCTTGCTGATGATTCTGATCCCATTTAAATACCCGAATCTGTACCATGGCATCAGAGTTACCGGTATTTTGTAGCCATACTGCAGTGGCTTTTTCATTTTCTTCAATTTTTGGATAGATTGGCCAGATTAAAAAAGTGGCCTGTGCGAATACCGGTGAAGTAACCATCAATATCGCGGCCGCAGAGAAAGTCCTGCCCGACCATATTTTCATTTTATTTAAGCTCATAGAATCACCATGTAATCGTTATTGCGACCGTATCTTTATAAAGGCCTGCTGATCGTGGTTGATTGTTATTATTCAAGTCTGCAACACCGTAAACTGCAAAACCCAGTACGGTGTCCAAAGCAGTTGTTGCCGTGAGTGGATAAGTGTCTCCACTGGTATATTCACGCTGAGAATTACTGTCTTGATAAAGCTGATAAGACACAAACTCATTCTGCTGTTCATGTTTCATCCGCCGAAAGTTATTTGAAAAGTGATCGCCACCATTCAACATCACCTGTACGGGTAGCCGTGCAGTACATTGGATATTCCAACTTTGTGTCGTATTGATCACTGATCCACTCAACTTTCCCTGCGTCACAACAGGATGACGACCAAAATCCAGTTGTTGTTCAACATTGCTTAACCCACACCCATTAGCAATGGTTGCTTGGACTGTAAAAGTTGCATCTGTTTCAGCATATACCCACTGCACAGCCAACATCAGCAGAACACTTAAACCTATTTTTTTCATGATTTCGTTCTTTAAAATTCGATGGTAATTGGAATAGTGTCGGTATATTGCCCAAGCGAGACTGACCGACCATTATTAACAGTTTGGCCCATGAGATTAAGCGTTTGCGGCTGACCATTATTGGTCAAAGTAATCGATTGATTGGGTTTGAGTGCTTCGCGAGCAGTTCCATATAAGATGTTGTAGGCAAGAAAATCTGTGCCATTACTGATTGCACGAAAATAATTTGCGCTAAAAGGCGCTGGAACCTTGCTGTCATTCTGACCCGCACCAAAAGTAACTTTTATTGGGGAATTTCCAGGGCATTGAATGGTCAAACCTGAAGTAGAAGCATTACTTAAGCTGGTCTCAATCACTTTATTAAATGTGGCTGTGGTTTCTCCGAAATCCAGTTGACCAAAATTCAAACCATTTGTTCCATTATTGACAGACTGATTATTAATTTCACATGAGGGTTCTAATTCAATCTGTAAGTTTAATTTGGCTGCCAACTGTGCTGCACTGGTGAATGACGAAATAAAACCACAAACCAGCAATCCCACGCATTGTTTAAGTAACAGGTGCATACGTTCCTCCTTAAAACAGGCCTGTTCAACAACAAGCCTGTTCACTGTTACGTATACTGATTAGAAATTAACAGTCACCAATAAAGTGTCTGTATAATCACCCTGTGCTTTTGCAGTGCCACTATTTGCAGCAATTGCACCAAAGATTGGAACTTCTTGAGATACACCTGACGCAGCAGTGAAAGTCTGAGCTGTATTAATGACATATGGATTGGTACGAGCAGCATCACGATAAACGTTATAGCTAACTACATCTGCAGCAGTTGCATGTTTAAGGCTACGATCAGCGCGTTGACCACCATCAATGGCAACAGTAAAGTTAACATCTGTTGTACCATCACATTTCACATTGAGATGGCTGCCCGTACCAGATGAAGCAACTTGTGCAGTAAGGGTATTGGTCCAAGTGCCAGAAGTTTTACCAAAATTCAATTCACCAAATTTGTTGATATTGCCATTCACTGTAGAACCTTCAACAGTACAACCCGTTGAAACATTCAGTTTTACATCAACCTGACCCGTCACTGCTGCTTGTGTAGTCGCGATATACCCTGTACCCAATAAAATAGTAAGGGTTAGTTTTGTAAAAATATTCATATTAAATCCCATGGTATGTATTATTTATTAACTTTTACACAAGAAGTGTGAAAGCATCTACATAATTGCATGTGATAAATATGTGTTCAATAAATACACTAAAAAACACCATCGATTAAATATAAGTTTTTATATTTTAAAATAAATTTTCAAATTAATATGAATTAAATTACACCAAAGATTTAAACACATAAAAAACACTAAAATAATTAAGATTATTATAGATATATACCTATATAATTAACTACAAACCCAAGATTTACAAACATGCTGAGCAAAAAAAACCCATTCAATTTTTAGGGGGAGAATGGGCGACGATATGGCATTATAACATGCTGATCGAAAACTTTTAATTGACAAAAAAGATAAAATTCGTCAATTTAAATTTCAATAATTTAACTTAAATATAATTCTATAAAAATTCATCTCCTTCTTGTGCTTCCAATACATTTTGTTCTTCCACTCTCAGCGAAATATGTAAACCTAATGCAGCAACGGCATTATAAATAAAATCATTTTCCATAATATCCAAGTAAAAATGACTTTCCCTGCTCACTTCCTCATAAAGCCATGTGAGGTCATGTCGATTATCTTTCATACAACTCTGTTTAAAATCACCCAGCTCACCATCAATCTCTTTTCTCAGCATTCGAATAAAATGCTGACGAGATGCCTGATTATTAACCGCATAAAAAAATGAGAGTTTTCATCCATTCCTTTATGAAAAATCATTTCATAGATCTTTATCATACACACCCACTATTTATGAGTAGAGTTGTTTATCGCTCAATAGGTTGATGAAAAATTTTCCATTTCAAATTCGTGAGTATTATTTATCACCAAACTCATAATATTTCAAAGTTAAGTATTTAATTTCACTGAATTAAATACACAAAAAACATAAAGCAAGTGTATAATTATTATGAAATTATTTACTAGCAACAATCTATTGATCGCCGGTGTTTTGAGTCAATATCCATCCTATTTCATCAAAATAAAAATATGTTATTCTATGAAAAAAAATAAGACCAATTGTAAATTAAATAAAAAAATCTTTTATTTATCTATATTCCAGATGAACAATAATAAAAATACAAAACAATAGAATAAATTTATATTTTTTGAGAAATTAATCATATAAAATATTTCCAAAATAAAAACCAAAGCATTATAAAAACCAATCTTAATAAGAAATAAATTTTAAAAAATACTTATTATGTGACAATTAATCATTGTAAAAACCTTTAAAACAAAAATCAAAAATTAACAAAAATAAATTCATTTTTATAAAAACAGCCAAGTATTAGAACATAAAATATTACATAAATATTCAATAAATTAATCTTATCCATTAAAAAAATTTAAACCTCAAATAAAAATTAGCAACCCCTAAAATTAAATTCAAAAATTACATTTACATACAAATAAAAAATAATCAATATCAGAGTTATATTCATAATAAAAACCTGATTAAATACACCTTAAAGTTAAGCTTCCTTACCCACACAAAGATTAAATATGAAATTAAAAAATGTCAAAAACCTACTGTTTTTATATTTAAAAATAACTTAAAAAAATTTAATAGTCCACTAAAATAATAAAAACAGATCATAAATCCAAAGTTAAAATAACAAGTTGGACAAAGGTTTTACTTTTAAAAAAGATGAAATCGAAATTTATTTTCAAAATTTTTATGGTGATGATTCTTGGTTTTTATTTGAATTATATTCTTTTTAGAAGCAAAATAAATCTGATTTAGATAAATTAAGAAACTTGATGGACAGTTAAGCTCATATTCGTTTTAAACTCAATGATGAGTCTGAAATATTTTTAAACGAAATCTCAGAAATATAAAAGATCAAATCATTTTACGAAGATTGTTAATCAGCCACTTGTAAGCTGAGTGTAAATTATCCATCAATTTGATTTCCAAACGTTCTCATCAGGACATACCCTCGCCCAACATGAGCAAGAGTGAGGCATCGCCTACGCAAAGGGATTTTAAACTTTGAATGTAAGATATGGCATTGCAAGCATTTTTATCATCAAATAATTTGTTTTTCTATGTGATTGATTTAATTAAAAATATTAATTAAATTAAATTCTTGTGTTTGAGTTTTTTTAACAGCTTAACGATAGTACATTGATTACCATCAATTGAAATTCACCAACATCAGGGATAGCAATCAATTAAGATCATCTTCTGAACGATTCAGATGAAGCGAGAAAACTTATTGATCTCTCTGATAATCTTATGAAATTGATTTTATCAATAAATTTAAAGTAAGGGCGAGATTTTCCCCTTACTTTAGTAATGCAAATTTACGACAAGTAACGCCAACGCTGCTGGAATCGCTTGTATATAAATAATTTTCTTACTTGCAGTTAGGCCGCCATAAATCCCAGCAACCAATACACAGCCTAAAAAGAAATTCGCTAACGATAAGGCATAAATTGTAGGTGCACATAAAGACCAAAATAAGCCGGCTGCTAAAAAGCCATTATATAAGCCTTGATTTTGTGCCATGACTTTGGTGAGCTGTGCTTTTTCAGGTGTATTGCCAAATGCTTTTAAACCATAAGGTTTATCCCATAGAAACATCTCTAAAACTAAAATATACACATGTAGCAGTGCAATTAAGGCAATTAAAATTTGTCCAATCATCGTTTTTTCCTTATTTTTAAAAACGCTGATAGATCAGTCTTGCAACTGATCTATGTCAAATACATTTATGGTTTTAATAACACTTTGCCTTGACGTGCACCTTGGGTTGCTTTGGTAGCGGCTTGTTGAATTTGATCAAAACTAAATACCCCTTCAACAGGTAATATTAATTTTTTCTGTGCAGCTAAAGTCACCAATTCTACAATTAACTCTTTTTTGCGTTCCGCAGACAATTGCTTATTGACCACACTTGCCCAGAAGCCTTTGACTGTCGCTTGTTTAAAAATAAGATCACCTGATGAAATTTGCATCAGTTCACCCGTCATACTACCAAATGAAACCAAGACACTATTTTCACTGAGTAAAGCTAACATTTCACCACTGGCTTTACCGCCAATCGAATCTACCCCAGCGATTAAAGGTTGATCTGCATGTATCGCTTTTACTTGATCTTTCCAATCCGCTTGATCAGTCGCCACTACATTTTGAATACCTAAACCATTCATTTCTGCAATCGCATCACTACGGCGAACCAAATGAATGACTTTTTGACCACGGGCGTTTGCAATCATCGCAACAGTTTTACCCACAGCGCCATTGGCTGTGTTTTGGATAAGCCACTGATCTTGTTTTAAATCAATAAAATCTAACAGCATCAGTGCACTAATCGGCATACCAATCAATTGAGCAGCGGTTTCATCATCTATTGCATCAATTAAAGGCACAACACCATGTGCAGGTGCAATAAAGTATTCAGCCCAACTGCCGTGGACTGCTGCAACTGCAACACGCTGCCCGACGGACACTGCATCGACACCTTCACCGACAGCATCAATCACACCAACAGCTTCACTCCCACCAATCGCAGGAAGTGTCGGCTTGTAGCCATAATTGCCTCTCACCGTCCAAATGTCATGGTTATGCATTGGAGATAAAATCATTTTAATACGAACTTCGCCTGCTTTAGGCTCTGGCTTTGGCATGTCTGCAGATGCTAATACGTCGACAGGTTCGCCAAAAACTTGATGAATAATACTTTTCATTTGTTGTTCCTATATAGGTTTTAGTAATTGCTGTGTGGTTTCTAAAGCCAAATAAAGTGGTTGTTTGTTCTGCGCCAGTTTCGCCAATAAAGCTGCGCCTAACCAGAGTTGATACATGGTTTGTGCCATTTTCTCAGGCTCAATATGTTGTGGAATTGAGCCATCCTGTTGCCCGTCACTGAGTAAATTTGCAATGCGTTCTGTCAGCTTTGTCACACCAAAATTTAAAATCTGACGCATATCTTCCGATAAATCAGAGACCTCTGCGGCAAGTTTTACAATCAGACAATTCTCAGCCCAGCCACCATCGTTATGGCATGGATCATCAATCCATGCTTGCCAAAGCGCAACTAAGCGCGCATAAGCACTCCGCTCTTCTTGTAGAATCAATTGATCGATTTTCACTTTATAATCAGCAAGATATTGCTGTAAAAGTGCACAACCAAATGCTTCTTTGGAAGCAAAGTAATAATAGAACGAACCTTTGGGTACACCACAAGTCGTTAAAATTTCCTGCAAGCCAACGCCAACAAAACCTTTATGTAATACCAGCTTAAAACTGGTATTTAAGATATGCTGGCGAGTCGCTTCACTTTTATCTGATCGTTTCATGTACACACTATAAATCAATAATAGACCAGTCGTCTATAAATTTATAAAAAATTTAATTAAGTAAGATAGTCGAAGGGCTTAAGTGCTTATTAGAGAGTAAATTAGATTATTATTTGAGAGGATGGCTGAAAATATCAGCCATCCTTCGATTGGTTTAAAACTTTGCACGTAAGGTAAGCGTTGCATTTCGAGGATTACCAAAACGAATAGTTCCATCGCTATAAATTTGTGAATAATATTCTTTGTCAAAAATATTATTGATATTCAATGCAATATTCACTTTATCACTTAGTGGATAGCTTGCCACCAAGTTAGCAATCGTATATCCGGGCTGACTATAAGGATGTTCGCTATAACGACCCACTTTCCAAGTACTTTGATAATTTGCACCGCCGCCTAGGATTAAATTATTAGCAAATTTATAGGTCGCAAATAAGCGCGCAATATGTTCAGGCGTATCCTCATTAAAAACCAAACCTTGATTTGTAGGATCATTCGCATATTCCGTAGTATTGTACGTGTAGCCAAGACTCAAATTAAGATTGGGTATAATTTCACCACGAATCTCAGTTTCAATCCCTTTACTAATCACCTCACCCGATGCAACATTACAATAAGCCTCGCCACCATTAAATGGGCATTGGCCTTTGGTGCTTTCATCTCGTATTGAGCGATTAATTTGGTTGGTTTTAAATCCTGCAACTGATGCAATTAAACGATCATCCCAAAGCCCTGCTTTTAACCCAATTTCATAAACATTACCCTGTACTGGATCAAGTAATGTCTCATTACGATCTTTGACATTTTGTACAACAAAAGTATCGGTATAACTCGCATATGCAGTCAATGCATCAGTGATAGCGTAAGTAAGCCCAAAGTATGGTGTTAAAATATTTGATTTCTTATATTCATTGACACTTTCATAATTGCTTTGGCGCACACCTGCAATAACTTTGAGGGGATCAATAATATTTAAACGAGTGGTAAGGTAGTATCCTGTCTGACGTACCTGATCAACGCGGCTATTTTGATAACGTGGTGCGATATAAGGTAGCTGATAAGGACTGTAATTTTTAATATTGACGTATAAATAGTCACGTGTCGGTGTTTCCCCTCCGCCAACCAAACTATAATCTTCTAGCACTTGATCTCAACTTGTCCATGCCCCTGTAATATTACTTTTACTGTGGTTTGCACCAAATACCAAGTCATGCTCACGACCGAATAATTGATATGTCCCTTTTGCAAAAAAATCATAAATATCTAATTTTTGCTCATAGTTATATCCGTACTTATAAACAGTTGCTAAAGCATCATCAGCACTTGTGGTTTTTGGAGCCACGCTCAATGAAGTAAATGCCATATCCATGGCATAGTTTGCCTTCATATAGCTGGCTTTTACTTCCCATCCATTATTAAATTTATGGCTTATATCTAAGAAAGCTTGTGTATTGGTTTTATCCCAAAAATCTCTGTAATCACAACCGCAGTTAGAGTTATCGATGCCTATTTTGCTACCATTGAAATAGTTAGGTATTGTATTGACGGGAACTGCATGTTCACCTTGACGTGAATATCCAATATTCAATAGCGTATTTTTAGTTAAATCACTACTCACGATTCCATACAAAACATTAGAATCGCGAGTAACAGATTTCATAAATGAATCACCATCTTGACCTGCCACCACTAAACGACCACTCACGCTTCCAGAGTGATTCAATGGACCAGAAACATCCATTTCTCCACGTACTGTGTTCCATGAACCATAACTGACAGCACCACTCGCCTGAAAAGCTTCCGTTGGCTTTTTACGAATAAGATTAATTGCACCAGAAGGTTCTCCTGATCCTTGCATCAATCCTGCTGCCCCTCGTAATACTTCAATACTTTCAATGGTTGCCATATCTGGTTTAGAGGAGGTGACATTACTTGCATTTACAGCAACGCCATCATATTGCAATATATTTGAATTCCAAGCATCTCCAACATTAAAGCCTCGGATTGAAAAGTTGGTCCTCTCCGTATTATCCCCTGTTAGCAAAATCCCTGTTGTATTTAAAAGTGCATCACCCAAATTTGTGGCACCCATATCTTCGATTTGTTTGCGGGTAATCACTGAAACCGATTGTGGGGTTTCTTTTATACTCAAATCGAGTTTAGTTGATGTACTGGCATTCTTTTTAGTGTAGTTATTTTCTGTATTGTTTTCTGCTGTGACAACGATCATGGGTAAAGCATGTGTTTGTTCTGCTGTTGCTTCTGTCACAGCATAAGCTGTCCCAATCCAACAACTATAAAGTGCAAGATAAATTGCACTTTTAGCAAAGATTCGATTTTGAGAAATCCATTTATTCACGAAATAAAACTCTTAATCTAAATAAAAATCATTATCGTTATATTTCACATAAAAACAACATATATCTCTACATTCCTCCATTATTTTCTAATTCAAATTCGTTTTGTTAGACAAAGCTATGAAATGAAAAGCCTTTCAGATTGAAAGGCTAAGACGAAGATTTCTCGATGATATTACTGAATAAACTTTGACATGGCCTGATGTAGATCCCTCACCTCAGCGTAAATCATGTCATCGCATTTATTTGATAATTACCTCAAAAAATATGAAAACCAATAAATAATTATTAATACTTTTCAAGCAAACCAATAACCCCAGTCGCGATCATATCAATCGCAATTGTGCCAATTAACAAGGCAGATAAACGTCCAACAATATCAAAATAGCGATCAATATATTTTGCATGGCTATAACGTAAATGGTCATGCCCATACTTCATGATCATTAAAATGCCACAGCTAATAAATAAGGTAAAAGCAATCAACACAGCGGATTCGAGTAAAGACATACTCGCTCCTGTTACGACAGCTGCACTGATTGTGCCAGGACCAATCATAAATGGCATCGCCATAGTACTGGCCAAATGTGCAGGTGTTCCTCTCATTTCTCCGATGGTATCCGCGCCTTGAAATACAAAGCGATAGCCAATCACTAAGAAAATTAATCCGCCAAAAATCTGAAATGACTCAAAACGAACATTTAAATAAGTACTAAAAATGGCTTCACCACCCCATGCAAAAAGCATAAAAACCACATAAGCAATCAAGGCACCTTGGGCTAAACCTTTATTGAATACATGGGTTTCAGTATGACGAATCATCCCGATCATATAGATACTCATTAAAAACGGATTGAGTAATGAAAAAAACAAAACAAATGGATGGATATAATTTGAAAACATAATGGCTTTCCATAAAACAAAATCAGGAAACAAAATCAAAAAAAAGAGCTTACTTTGCTAAAATTGTACTTCTCAACAAGGGGATACTTTGTCTAACTAATCATTAAAATTGTAAATTTTATTAAGATTCAGTCATTTATTTTTACAAAAAATATAATCAGGACTTACACAAACGGGGTTCAGCAACGAGTCAAGGACTGCATATATGAAACGAACAGAGATATTCAATAATTTTCAATGTCCATTTATAAATGGAATTTTTCTGCACAATGGAGAAATATTTGTTCTCGATTATAGAAACAAAGATAACGCAACTGTGGATATCGTAAGGAAATTAAATTTCTTTGATGACGAAGTGAAGAAAGCGGATCTTATTGATTTTGATTATATGGGACAGATTAGTTATGCAGACTATTAGATAAGATATGGTGAGGGTAGTTTTGGTGGGGATGGTGTGGTCGGTCTGTTTTTAAAAAATGAGTTACAGTGGTTTTTGTTTTTGGAGAACAGTAACCCTTTTTGTAAGGCGATTATTAAAGACCATATTGTTTTTGTTCAAAGTACCAATGGAGTGATATTCTTAATTCCAATCGATAATCCTCAGCTGTTGCAGGTTGTCAAAAATCCGGATTTTTTATAATTCGACTGTATAAGTAGAAGTTTTATGTGAAATAATTTTTTGATGTGTTTTGCTGAATTGTGAGGGTCAATGCCTATCCATTACTTTAGTCACCATCCTAATACCCTGTTTCTAATCTCAGTATTTTTTTATTATTCAATTTAGTTTTAAGCCTTGTTAAAACAAAGTTAGCTAAAGGAGACACAACTGTTATTCTCAAGCCTTTTGATTGATTTATATACGTTAAACTTATTACATAATTGCATCAGATCTCATACATTTTGTTCATGATTACCCAACACATAAAATTCACAAAAAAACTAAAATTATAATCAATTGATATTTATTAAAATTCTATGACATTGAAATCTTAAATGTAACCTAGCGTTATATTTTTTAATCATTTCTGCTCATGATGAATTTTTTTTGATTGTGTTTTAAAGAGGTTTTTTAACACTGTCATTCATTAGGATTAAGCCATTTATGTATAAAAGAAAAATCAAACCACTTGAAATCGATGATGTCGAAATTATTGATTATGATAAGACTAAAAAAGCCATTAAAGCCGCAGCTTTAGGGAATGCCATCGAATGGTTTGATTTTGGTGTGTATGGCTATGTCGCTTATGTATTGGGTAAAGTCTTTTTCCCCAATTCATCACCCAGTATACAAATGATTGCGGCCCTTGCCACCTTTTCTATACCCTTTATATTTCGACCTTTGGGTGGATTATTTTTCGGGCATTTAGGCGATAAATACGGTCGTCAAAAAATTCTGGCCATCACCATTATTATCATGTCGGTCAGTACCTTTGGTATTGGTTTGATTCCATCTTATGAAAGTATAGGGATTTGGGCCCCTATTTTGCTGCTCATTGTAAAAATTGCTCAAGGCTTTTCGGTCGGAGGAGAATATGCTGGAGCAGCAATATTTGTCGCGGAATATTCTCCAGATCGAAAGCGTGGTTTCATGGGAAGCTGGCTGGATTTTGGTTCTATTTTAGGTTTTGTTGTTGGAGCGGGCGTCGTTTCAATGATCAGCTTTTCCATGGGAGAGGCAGCCTTTGTCGATTGGGGCTGGCGTATTCCTTTTTATTTAGCACTACCGCTGGGACTGATTGGCTTATATTTACGTCACTCTTTAGATGAGACACCAACCTTTCAGGCGCATGCTGAAGAACAGTCACAATCGAAAAAACCGCAAAAAGTCGGTTTTAAACAAATTTTCCGTGAACATAAACGCAGTCTACTGGTCTGTGTTGGACTCGTACTATGTACCAATGTCACCTACTACATGCTACTCACCTATTTACCAAGTTATTTCTCACATAACTTAGGCTATTCAGAAAATCACGGCGTTCTGATTATTATTGCAGTAATGGTCGGAATGCTCTTTGTACAGCCGTTTGTAGGTATGCTTAGTGACAAAATTGGCCGTCGCCCATTTGTCTTTGCAGGGAGCATTGCCCTGATTGTTTTGTCATACCCTGCCTTTATATTGCTTGCCACCAATAATGTTTACTTAATTTTCTTAGGTCTGTTGATGTTGGCACTTTCACTGAATATGTTGATTGGGATAATGGCTTCAACCCTCCCTGCATTGTTTCCAACTGAAATTCGTTATAGTGCACTTGCAATCGCGTTTAATATTTCTGTGGTGATTGCAGGTTTAACCCCGACCATCACAGCGACATTGGTTGAAACCACTCAAAATATTATGGTGCCTGCCTATTATTTGATAATTTGTGGTTGCTTTGGGGTGATTACTGCAATTTATCTTAAAGAAACAGCCAACTTACCGCTCAAAGGTGCAAAACCAATGGCTGTTGATACTGAAGAAGCTGAAGAACTTCTCGAACAATATCATGGAAATATTGAGCAAAAAATCGAAAAAATTGATCAAAAAATTGAAGAGTTGCAAGAAAAGCGTGATCATCTCGCCAAGCAGCATCCAGATATTGATTAACGATCTTAAATGGGCTTATTCAGCATGATTGTGTTGTATAAGCCATTCTGTACAACCTGATCATAACCAGTCTCACAAACATTTTTTTTAAACTAAGCAGCATTATACTTAACCTCCCTTTTCAAAAAAGGGAGGAGTAGTTGCCTAGTTGAGTATTGGTTTCAGATGAGCAGTTTTCTCCCCACCTTCATTTACGACTTAATACTTATATTTCACGCTGAGCATAAAATTACGTGGCTCACCATAGACCCCAGAGTTATAGAAGCCGATGTTGGTAAAGTAGTGTTGATCAAAAATATTATTTAAATTAATCGCAGTGCTTAAATGTTCATTAAACTGGTAGTTGGCCATTAGATCGACCAATACAAAGGCTTTCTGATCAATCACTTCACTACGTTTTTTGACATTGTTATACACCGTTTGCCATCCATGGTTCTGCCAACGCACATTCCCGCCCACGCTTAAACCATCAAGTTGCTGATCAAATTTATACTGGGTAGAGAGATTAAATTGATGTTCTGGTTCCCATGTAGAAATCTTTTCACCATCATGGTCCTTGATTTGCTTGTAGGTATAACCACTTTGCACTTGGACATTGGGGAAAACCTCACCTGAAGCTTCGATCTCTATCCCCTTAGTTTTGGCTTTCGCACCAATCCATGCAAAATCAACAGCGGGATTACTTGGCGCACCATTATAAACAATGTCCTCGATGGCACGATTGGATTCATGGATTTCAAAATAAGCGATACTGGCATTTAACTTGGCATCATCGGATTGAAACTTAAAGCCGCCTTCGTAGTTTTTACCTTCGTCTGGATCTAGGATTTTATTGGCTGAAGACTTATACCAGATATCATAAGGCATAAAGATATCGCTGAGGCTGGCATAAGCACTGACTCGATCAGTGATGTCATAGACCACCCCCACATAAGGAATGAACCGATTCTTTTCCTCCACAGCACCTTGTAAGCCTTTCATTTTATAGTTGATCATACGGGTGCCTAAAAGCACCTTTAAATCATCCGCCAGATTTAAACGTGTACTGGCGTAGGCACCATATTGCGAAGTACGGTCATGGGTATAGGCATTTGGCTCACCCCAATTTGGCTGTGCAATATTGCCATCCCATTGGCTAAAATCGGGAATATGTGAATCATAACCCTGCATGCCACCGTACCAATCTTTCCCCTTCCAACGAGAGTAAGACCCACTTGCGCCTAAGACCAAATCATGTTGCCGACCAAGCAGCGCAAACTTACCTGTGCTATACAACTCCAATGAATCACTGACGGTACGACCGATATATTGAGAAGGCCAAAGATTAGCGGAACCATCTAATTTAGGATAATAGCCTTGGATGGTGCCTAGCGTTGCATCATAACCATTAATTTTATGGTCATATTGCAGAGTCATTGCCCAATCGTCATTAAATTTATGATGTACATTGGCAAAAATAGTGCGGGTATATTGTTTCCATTCACTCCAATTGGCACCATTATTAAAAGAGCGATCTGGATCAGGATTACGTTCCCCTTCACCATTAAATAAAGGAAAAGAGCCTGACCATGTCGATGCTTTAGGGTCATTGTTCTGGTAATCTGCACCCAGTGTAACTAAAGTTTTATCGCCTAAATCAGCTTCAACAATGCCATAAAATACAGCACTTTTACGTTCATAACGATCCATAAAAGATTCTTTGTCTTGACCCGCAGCCACAAAACGTCCACGAATACTTTGCTCATCATTCAGTGAACCACTGACATCTGCCATAGCACGGTAATTATTCCAAGAACCTGCGCTTAAACTCAGCGATGCTTGAGTCTCTGCGGTTGGTTTTTTACGTACTAAGTTGATGGTTGCCCCTAAAGAGCCCACCCCTGTAAGTAAGCCGGTTGCCCCTTTGAGTACTTCGACACGGTCATAAATAGCAGAGTCACTGAGCGTATTACCTGCGGCATAACCGACATTTCGAGTCGTAGAAGGAATGCCATCATATTGGAAATTATTAATGGCAAAACCGCGTGAGTAATAACTGGTGCGTTCACTGTCGTAAGCTGATACGGTAATCCCGGGGGTATGCGACATGACTTGATCAATATTATTTAACTGAAAATCATCCATCAACTGTCGCGTAATCACACTAATGGTTTGTGGTGTTTCTTTCGGTGTAAGCACTAAACGCGTGGCGGTGGCAATTTTACCGGGTGTATAAGAACCACTATTTTCAGTAATTTCCCCCAACTGATTAGCAGTCACAACAATGGTCTCAAGTTTCGCTGCTGGATTGTCAGTGTGAGAATTTGTTGCCACGGCTGAATCCGTTGCCGTGTTTGCAACTGTTGTGGTTTTCGACATCTGACGTCGTTCAATTCGCCACACCCGTGGACTTTGTTGAACAAGCTGTAGATCTGTGTCTTTTAATAACTGTTGAAAACCCTGAGCAATATCAAAACTGCCACTTAAACCGTTGGTTTTATACCCCTGCGTCAATTTCGGATCAAAAGACAATGCAATATTAGACTGTAGAGCAAAATTAGAAAGCGCCTGTCCCAAATCCCCTGAAGCCACTTGATAATGCTTTTGACTTGCTGCTGCTTCAGCATGGCTAAATGCACTGACACCCAACATGCTGCTCAGTACCAATAAATGCATGACTGAATAACGCATTTTTTTCTCGCGGCTTATTTTATATGGCTTCGGTTTTTTCAATTTTTTTGCGTGTTGCAATGCTAGAGACACCATAACCCCCTATTGAATACCAATGAGTTCTCTTATTAGCCTTGCCAGTTGAGTTTTAAAAAAGTGTCAACCTTAAATTATTTTTTTTCACCAATACTGACCCAATAGCCCTGTGCATAGCGATTGATGTCTAACTTATAGGTGACAGCCAACATGTTATATAGCGTTGGCAAATCATTGATTGGATAAGTCCCTGATATTTTAATCTGAGCAATATCATCATCTAAAGCAATATAACCCTTTTGATATTTTCCTATACGCTGTACGAATTCAGACAACGGCAGATCATTCACGATCATCCAGCCCTGCGTCCAACTGTTGCGTGTAAGATCAGCACTTGTAACCTCGGCGGCCTGCTCGTGATTCAAATGACTTTGCTGACCCGCCGCAACAATCACTGCCTGAGTTGGATGACGTTGTGGTTGTAATTTCACCGCACCTTGTTCGACGAACACCCACGACTGCTTTGGATCAAGCTCTACTGAAAATTCAGTACCCAAAGCCTGCATTTGCCCATGTTGGGTTTGCACAAAGAATGGGCGTTGCTGTTGATCTTTCGCAGTTTTAATCCAGATCTGACCTTTTCTTAGCACGACATTACGTTGCTTAGCGCTATAGTCCAGATCAATTGCCGATGCGCTGTCTAAATACAGTTCACCGCCATCGGGGAGTTTAATTTTTTCAATTTCACCCACTTTTGTACGATAGTCCGCCGTCCATTGTTGCTGCTGATTTAAGCTATAGCCTAAATACAGTAAGGGTAAACAAGCCAAAACCCACATGTAATGACGGCGTTTTCTCCATGAGGATGATGTGCTTTGCTTTAAAATAGGCCGTGCTACTTCTGTTGGCAGTTGATCAAAAGTATGATGCAGTTGCTGCATTTTTTGCCAAACTTTAGCATGCACTGAACTTTGTTGCTGCCAGATCTGTAATTGCTGTAATTCTTGCGGACTCAACTCGCCTTGGCTTAAACGCATACACCAATCAGCCGCTTCATTTAAAATTTGTTGCGTCTGTTGTTGATCTTGTTTTTGAACTAATTTTTGATTGTGTTGTTGTTCAGATTCATTCTGCTTTGACATTGGTTTAGTCGTCCAACATCGCAGACAGACAATGTACATACGCTTTTTTCATATAGCGTTTGACTGAACTTAGCGAAATATCCAATTTGACTGCAATCTCATTGTATTTCAGCCCTTCGAGCTGTGCATAGAGAAAAGTATCGCGTACCACCGCAGGCAATTGCTCTAGCAATTGTGTCACTTCAAGCAAACTTTCAATAATCAAACAGTGCTGTTCTGGAGAGATTTCTTCGAGTTCAGGTTGTAGCGCCAGTACGTCTAAATATGCTCGCTCAATATGCTTCCGTTGAATCCAATTAATCATCAAGCCTTTGGCTACAGTGGTCAAATAAGCACGTGGTTGCAATAATTCAATTTGCTGTCGTCGTGCCATCACTCTTAAGAAAGTATCTTGTGCCAAATCAGCTGCATCAGAGCTATTGCCTAACTTTTTATATAGCCATGCATATACCCAAGAATGATGTTCTTGATAAAGCTGAGCAATATCATGATTGGAAAGCGACGCAGACATGGAAACAGTTTATTTAAGCGAATGATAATTATTATCAGTAATTTAATGGCTAAATTCAATCATTATTTTCATCTTAACCACGCCCTTGTCCAACTCGCTTTTGTTGCACAAACCAATCTGTAGCAGCTTATTTAGCTTTGCGGTTTAAATTGGACAGCCCTGAATATCATAATATGCATACACTATTATTTGCTGACGGCAAAATCCTCAATCACCACGTGAAGTAGGCGAAGAAGTAGTCAAAAAATTGGTGACTATACAATAATTTAAATTAGCTAGATTGGACATATTTTGTGAGTGAAGGCTTGCAAAATATCGCTTCATCTTAAAGTACTTGTGTGACAGCAATAAAAATTTTCCACGCTTAAAAATTGGGCACCACGCTAATCTAGTTAAAAGACATTTCATCAATTCACAATAAATATCAACATGCTAAACAGAAATATTATATTGACTCTGTTTTTGTATTAGATTAGTATTTTTAATGTAAATAATTATCATTATCATATAGCCAACAAAGCATTGCCCTTTCTAGCCACGATGATTGTCCAGTTTTTTTATCAAGCAAAGGATAAAGCAATGTTGTTATCTAAAATGAAAATAGGTCATAAAACCCTGATTGCGAGTTCAATCTGTACCATTCTTGCTGGTTGTGGTGGCGGTGGTAGTGGTGGTGGAGAAAGCAAACCGAGCAATACTGCGCCCACAATTGATGCAATCAGCCCATTGACCATACAAACCCTAGATAGTAAAAAAATTAGCGTAACGGCGAAAGATGCTGAGAACAACGCGCTCACCTATAGCATCAAAACTGCGCCAAAATTAGGCACTGCCAGCATTGACAGTAAAACAGGTGTGATTACTTATATTGCAGGCAATGTGGTTGGCGCAGATACACTTGTGGTGAGTGTGAGTGATGGTTCACTGAGCACAGATCTGAGCATTACGATTAATACCCAAGTTGAGTCGGTGTTTGATTATCAATTCTACAAAGTCACCAACCCAGAAACAGGTAACTCTCAAATTGTCCGTTATGACCCTAACAACGAAAAACAGGACTATTACAGCAGTATCAGCAATGTGATTTTAGGTAATCGTGTCTTTGTGATGAGTGCTGCAAAAGATGGCGATAAGACGGTTTATAAAAAACGAGAATATGCGATTTTCCTTGACCCAAATGCATCTAAAGAAACGCGTAATTACACACCAGCTGGTGCAACAACAGCAACTGAATATACATTCTATACCGACAATATTCTAAAACGATTTGATGCAAGTAATCCAAACAGTCAAGCCATCATTTTTAGTAAAACATCATTACCAGCTGCATTAACAGCCGCAGGAATGACCGCGATTGGTGATACACAAACCATGTATCTCAATGAAATCGATATTGATAATTCCTATGTGCAATTGCGTACGTTTGCCAAACTACCTGATATTTTTAGAGGCGAACTGTCTGACAATATTAAAAATGCCTATATCACTGTACGCTTATCAGATGGCAAAGTGACACAAGGTCGAACCATTAAGCCGGTTGTCAATAACACGACTGGTAATACTGATTCAGTATTGGTCAACTACAGTGCTGCCTATGTCAAAGGAAGCTACCCAACCGCAAGTAATGAAGCTGCGCGTTTACAAAGCTGTACCGTTGATTTGGTCACCTGTACTGATATTGGTGGAGGAACAGGTCAATACTACTTCTTAGCGCAAAATGATAGCCATATTTATCTGGCAAAAGAAGGGGTAAAAACACTTTATGCTTATGATAAAACTGCAAAAACCTTAGCGAATGTAACAGGTGCAGAATACCCTGCAAATTATAATCCTGAACATCATCAACTTAAATTTGGTGGTGGACATGGTGGTGCGGGTATCTTTAGTAATTTCTTTAACATGCCAAATGTAGTCGATAATTTGGCAGAAGGTAATACTGGTTATTTATTGATTAATTATAACCTTGATACACAAAATGCAGCGATCACCCATACCATATTTGGCAACGCCTATGTCTTTAAAAATGCCGAAATTCTGAAATTGACAGGCACCAGCGCAAGCAAAATTTATGATAATGGCACTGGTACGGATTTAGCCAATAATTCAAGCAATGTGGCTTTGTCATATAACCTGAACCTTACTGCGGTCAAAAATGGTTATTTATTTGTCGAAGCGGCCAAGTTATCTAAAGACAAGATGAACCTTAACTATCAACAAGGCTGGTTAAATACTGCAACCACAACCACAAAAACAGCGTTGGATAATGCTGTCATTGATCAGGATATTCCATACTTTACTTCAATGCGAGTACCTGCGGTGGCAGTCGGTGATTATGTCTATATCAATGAGACCAATCCAACTGCAGCAGCAACCCGTGTTTATAACGTTTATAAATTACCACTCAATGCGCCAACAGCCAGCAAAACCAGCGTCACTCCAACGATTGGCCGTATGTACTTTGAACGCACTGCATTCCGTGCCAATGGTGTTTATGAAGGCAATGTATTGTTATGGAACAAACGTGCCAATCAGGCAACAGATCCAACTGACACAGTCGGTAGTATTGTCAATGCCACCACGGGCAAACTCATGGGTAACATCAAGGATCTAGAGGGTGGAATTACCAATGTCACTGCTGACGCTTCAGGTAATGTCACTTTGGCTGGGATTGGTGGTCTATTTGGCTTGCATATGACAGGTAGTCATGCTGGTGTTCCTTTACTGACCAGTGGCTTCTCAGAAAAAGAAAAATCATTGAAAAAAGTCAATGAAATTAATGGTTCTTGGATTACTGACTAAGCCATACATACTCATTCAATCGGGTTGCTGTTTCCATTCTTAAGATGGGGCAGCAACCCTGCGTTTATTTTGACTGGATTTCTGTCATGAACACACCTCCCTTTCTCCCACGCTATCTATTATTGGCCATGTGTATTGCTGGTGGATACTCTCCTTTCTATCATCTCTATGCAGCAGAAAATAAGAAAGATACCGACATAAATGATGAACACCCCACTAAACTGCCTGTCATCGAAGTCACAGCAGAAAAAGTCCTCAAGGCAGAGCGACAAAATCAACAAGAAATGTTTAACAAACCCTATTCCAAACAGATCATCAGTCAGGAAAAAATTCAACAGGAAGGCTTAGCCGATGTCAAAGAAGCGATTCGGGATATTCCGGGTGTTTCCATTACCGAAACTGGGGCTTTCGGTAAAAATGTAAAAATTCGTGGTCTGACTGGGCAACGCGTGGTCAGTGTTGTCGATGGCATCAAAATCGCCAATCAAGGTTTAGACCATTCAGGTTCTGGTGAAATCAATCAGGTGGATATTAACAACGTTGAAATGATTGAAGTGGTAAAAGGTAGTCCTGCGGTGATTTACGACCCGGGTGCATCAGGTGGCGTGATTATCGTCAAGACCAAACCTGTACAAATGAGTCAAGGCATCGGGGTCAGTCAAAAATTCGCTTATGATGAGGGTTATGACAAAACCAGTTCCACCACCAGTCTAAACGCAGGCATGGATAATTTTGGTGCAAAGGTGACTTATACCAAAGAATCGTCCAATGACTATCGGGTCCGTGGTGATGCTGATAAAAAATATGCGATTAGTAAAACCAATGCATTAAATGCAGTGAATAGCACAGTAACCGTCAAAGATTTGGGTTATGACGCCGAATCACTGAGTGCCAAATTATCAGGAAAATTTGCTGCAGATAGCCAAATTGATCTCGATTATGACCAATGGATCGGTAAAGATATTGCATCAGCGCATGGAAATACCATGCAAGATGCAATGGTGATGCTGTTGGCACGCAAAGAGCGTGAATCAAAATCCATCACTTATCGTAAAGACAATCTGGGTATTTTTAATAACTTCTCATTTAAATATAACAAACAGTCCTTATTAGAACGCCAACAAGAAGGCGGTTATACCGAAACCTTAGACAGTGATAATTTTAACGCCAATCTATTTTTAAACTGGCATCAATTACAAGCCAGTTTTGGTCTGGAAGCTATTTTAGATAAAGCCGTCACTGCGGTGTTTTCTGAACAAGATTATTATGCAGGTTTTACCAATTTAGAATATGACTTCGGCACATGGACAGGTTTTGCAGGAGTACGCGCCAATTATTGGGCAACCCGACAAAAATTACTGCCAGGTGCAAATGCTGAACTTGCCTCACAACTCATCGGTATTTCAGGAATTACCCCTGAAAAAACCATATTCGAACCAACATGGGCACTTGGAGCACAATATCACCTCACCGATACTCAAAATATTTCTGCCAACATCAGCCGTACTTTCCGCGCACCTGATTTGTATGAACGCTATACGTTTGGTGGCTTTTTGGGTGGAGGTTTAGCTTTACAACCTGAAGAAGGCTACCATGCCGAAGTGGCTTGGAAATACCTCAATGATCATTGGGCCTTAAATACCAGTGTGTTTTATAGCGACTTTGACCAATATATTTGGACGAAAACCAATCGTAGAGTTATTGATCGGGCTGGTTTGGAAAGTTGTATCCGCATCGGTAAATGCAATATAGCGACAGGCGATTTTAATGATCGTGAATCTGACTTTTTCCAAGACACCACCCGATATTATAATGCCGACCAAGTCAATAATTGGGGGATGGAATTCAGTGCCAATTATATGGATGAAGTGCATGACTTTGGTATTTCAGGTAGTTTTAATAAAATTGATTCTGAAGATGTTTTTGTACAAGCTGCGGCACATCCAATTGATATTAACAGCCATTATAAATATACCTTTAGCCAATTGCCGTTACAGCCATGGGTGAAAGGCAAAATTCAGACCGTATTTAATGAACCTCAAGTCATACAAAAAGGCGGCTTTAATTCTTATACCATCGGTAGCCTGTATGCGGGTTTTAATCATAAATATGTCAATTTAAGTGCGGGGATCCGTAACCTCGGCAATACCACCTATAGAGCTGCGTATAGTGGTTTAAATGGTCTGGAACGTACTTATTTTATCAATGCTGAATTTAAATGGAATAATTATAAATGAATGTAAATTTTTGGGTTGTTGCCCTCGCCTGTAAAAAGAGATTCAACATGATGATCATCTAACTCAATCTGATCTGTTCTATTTCAATCCAAAATTTATATAGAGTCCGTGAGACAAAATCTAAGCAAAAAAAGACCCTTAAAAATTTAAGGGTCTTTTTCAATATTTGGCGGAAGCGGCATCCCTATAACACTTGGATTCGTGGTACTGACATACTTTTAGCTATGTCTCTGACAGCTTTAATGTAGCGAAAATGATAATTTTTTATCCAACTTCACATCTCGTTCACACCGATTTATCTACAGTATTAAATAAGATTCAAAATGGATAATGATCGTGAAAAACCCAAAAAAAATCTTTGCCTCTATGTTGGCACTGATGTGTTTATCAGGATGTAAAAGCATTCCAAGTTATTCCTCAGATTATAGTTCCGCCAGAAATAATATTACGGGTATGACATTGACAGAAACCCAAGCATTAGAGATTGGCACTCGTTTCATATCTACCTTCAATACTTTAGGTACACCAGAATTCATAAATAAAGCCAGTTCTCTATATGCAGAGCACCTTTTTATCAATGACACACTTTCCCAGTTCTCATCAAGACAAAATTTACTAGAACATTTCAAAGGTATGAATAAGCGTGTTAGCAATGTCAAAGTAAAATTATTGAACACTACCTATCAGCAAGATTCTGCATATATACATTGGTATATGGCTTATGAGTTCAAAATTTTTGGTGTGCAAAGAAAAATGGCGTCATATGGCATTAGTGAAATTAAGGTAAATAAAGATAACCAAATTATTTTTCAACAAGACTTTTGGGATCCTGCAAATGGTCTATATCGTCAATTGCCTTATGTAGGAGGTGCTTATTCATGGTTATTAACATTCAAAAAATCATCTTAAGTATTGTGTGTATGACTGGTTTATCCATCAGCACGTCAACAACTCATGCTGCCTCTATACAACAATGTGCAACAGCAGCCCTTTTAATCGGGAAAAAACAAGTCGGTCAAGTAAGCTACTTTGCAGAGTCTTGTAAAAAAGCCTGGGATATGCAAAGTATTCAAATGAATTTTTCTTATACTCAAGATATTCCAGAATGGGCATTTAAACGTGCAGCCAAACATTTTTTAAAGAAAAATATTCCTGATTTTAAAGAGACATATGCTTTAAACCAAATTACACAGCTTTATAAACCAGTTAAAAATGGCGATTTATACACTTTAAGCTACGTCCATTCATCCCACACATTAACCCTTTTACTGAATCAGAAAACACTAGGTCATCTCCAAAATGATGATGCCAATCAATATTTTAAAATTTGGTTAGGTTCACAGCCTTTTAATGCTAAATTGAAACAACAGCTCTTAAATTAACGACATAAAGTTATTGTAATGACAAAGCATTTTATCCTTATGGTCGAAGACCATTACGAATTAGCATCTACCCTCTGTGAGTTTTTAGAAGCACATGGTTTTGTAATAGATCATGCCCGTAATTTAGACACAGCTCGAAATTTATTAAAACACAATCCTTATCACATTCTGTTATTGGATATTAATTTACCAGATGGCTCAGGTTACGATCTCTGTCATTGGTTAAGGAAAGAACAAGGCTTAGACATCCCCGTACTCATGCTCACAGCACGTGATACCTTAGATGACAAAATGAAAGGTTTTAGTTCAGGTACCGATGATTATTTGGTCAAACCATTCGACTTTAACGAATTGGTTATGCGAGTTCGGGCTTTGATTAAAAGATCAATGGGTGAGGTTTCTAATAGCCAATTACAAATTCACGACCTAATTTTAGATAGTGCACGACAAACTATTAGCCGTGCTGGTCAAAATATTGAACTTCCACCGATTCAATTTAAGCTCTTGAAGTTATTGATGAGAAACTCACCTAAAGTCATTACTAAACAAGAAATTGTAATAGAATTATGGGGTGATACAGAGCCTGAAAGTGATGCTCTACGCAGCCATATTTATAATTTACGTAAAATGGTTGATAAGCCTTTTAATCAGAAATTGATTCATACAGTGTCTGGCGTTGGCTTAAAAATTTCGCTTGAACTAGACTCACTTAGTTAAGATAGACCACCACGACCAATCCCGTGGAAGGCATTAAAGCAATATCATTGTGAATAGTTAAATAATATTGACGATCAAACAACTCCACACGCCAACCCAATTGCCTAGACAATTTCTGTACTAATTGTAGTCCAATACCATGCCCTTTGGTTTGTAACTTTAATTGAGGGCAAGATAACTCGTGTACTTTAACGTCATTGGGTAAATTGATGCCTATACCATTATCGGCGATCAGGACTTTATTTTTTTGCACAATAATATCAATTTCTGAACCTTGAGAATAATTTAAGGCATTACGTAAAATATTGCCAAAAACCATTTTTGTCATAGATGGATACAATAGCCGTGTCTGTTCATTCAGATCCTGTTGAAGATTGATCTGTATTCCCTTGACCTGCCCCACACTTTCTAAATCAACTTGTAATTCATGTAATATATTGAATATTGATCTGTATTCTGGAGTGAGCGTATTGGTGGTATTACGCGCAATTGCCAATAAGGTATCAACCAGTAACTGCATATCTTCAATGGTATTACCCAGACGAATAAAAGCTTTGTTATCGCCATAACGGGCTTGGCAAAGCTGAACATTGCCTTTTAGAACTGTTAATGGTGTCCGTAGTTCATGACTAACATCACTGCTAAACTCACGTTCACGATTAATAAATTCACTCAAAACCTGATGATATTTTTCTAATGCTTGTTTTAAATATTCTGCTTCCATATTTGCATCAGTGCTGATGTCTTTAAAAGGTGATGCTTCTTTGTTCTGATGTTCCCAATCGATGTGTTCTAAAGCATTGGCAAGTCGAGTAATCGGAGAAAAATAACGACGCGCACGCCGATTCCACCACCACAACACACTATAAAGTACAAACAAACTCAGCATTAACGGTGCTAAACCAAACAGCCATATTAGTTTATTGACATTACTTTCACCAAAAACCAAAAGAACATGCTGTCCATTACGCTCACCATAGACGGTCATACGTTCTTTACCATCGACAAAATGGCGACCAACTCCTGCTTTTAAATGCATGTTTTGAAAGCTAGTGGGGGTGACATTACTCCAGCGATATCCATATAAATTTTTGGTGTCAGGCAAATCTGCATTTGGATTACGTTCCACACGCATCCAATAATGTTCCATTTCCTGTTCAAGCGCAGTTTTCAATAACGTGCCTTTAATCACCCATGCACTACATGCAATACCAATCACAATCGACAAAGCGATCAATCCGATTTGCAACCAGTAATAACGATTAAAAACTTCACCCAAGGGATGAGTACGGTTGCCCTTAAAAAGCCTCAGCATAAATATATCCCTTGTATGACCCACTGAACAACACATTCAATTTAGATTATACGGCTTTCTTATGAAACAAAAAGTGACCAATCACCCATTCTTGCCCTTGTTCAAAACCAAACAGTTCAGCACAAGCCATGAAGAAGATTCGCCAACGTTGCCACCAAGCTGCTGCATCTTTGCCATAGGTTTTTTCAAATAATGGTTTTAAACGTTGTTGCTGTCGATCCATATTTTCAAGCCAAGCATTCGCCGTTCTTTCATACTGCGTACCTGACCACTGCCAATGCTGTTCTAACTGCAAGTGATCTTGAAAATGTAAGAAAGTTGATGCAGATGGCATCAGGCCACCACTAAAAAAGTATTTCGACATCCAATCATATTCATTTTTAATTTCAAATGGATAATGCAAAAAACGATGGCAAAAAATATGACACCACAATAATCCATCAGGTCTAAGCCAAGTATTTATTTTTTCAAATAGCTTTTGATAATTACGCACATGCTCAAACATTTCCACCGACACCACACGATCAAATGAACCGCTTTCAAGTTCTAGCACATTGACATCGCAGGTGATGACCGTCAAATGATTGAACTGTCGTAGTTTAGCTTGTTGTTGAATATAGGCTCGTTGGGTTGTGGAGTTCGATACAACAGTAATCTTTGCATTTGGATAATGCTCTGCCATCCATAAACTTAAAGATCCCCAACCACAGCCAACTTCCAAAATATGTTGACCATCTTTTAATTGTGCCCGTTCACAATAACCTGCTAAAGCCAATTCTTCGGCTTCATCCAAACTCGTTTGAGCATCGCGAAATAAACTCGCACTATATTTTAAGCGTTTACCCAGTACTGCCTGAAAAAACTCAGTGGGAAGCTCATAATGCTGTTGGTTGGCCTTATCCGTTTCAATCGCAATTTCACTGCACTTTAGCATACGCAGGACATCCATATAACGCTTGCTGCCCTGTTCAGGATCATAACGACCTTCTTGAATTAAGCGCTTTTTACTTAAGCTCCGTATCGCTGCACGTATCGCCTGATCTGGAACCAAGCCACTTTCGACCAGTTTTAAAGACTGCTGAATAATAAAATCCATGTTGTGATCTACTCTTTAGGTTGCCACGGAATAAACATTGACGTTCGTTGTTGATAATCTCGGTAATTTTGACCACGATGACGTAATGCTTGTTGTTCGCTAAACGGAATACCTGTGATGTAATATAAAAATGCCCACATCAGTAATGGATAAATCCATAACAGATAAAGCCCTGCGGCCAAACCTAAAATGGGGTAGGCAAACCAATGTAACCATTCAAAAAAATAATTTGGATGCCGTGAATACTTCCATAAACCTTGATCCATGGTTTGACCGTGATGATCTGGGTTCTGTTTAAAATGATACAGTTGTTGATCAGCCGTGCTTTCACCAATGAAAGCCAGCAACATAATGATTATCGCAACGACCAATGCCCAATTCGTCCATTCATTCCACTGTGTAGCTGGGGAACTCAGTAAGGACAGCATAGGGTAAGAAAACAAAAGCGCCAGTCCTGCTTGAAACATAAAAAAGCTCAAAAAGCCCAGATGTTTAAATTGCCCCATTGCACGACGCATATTGGCATAACGACGGTCTTCTTCTGTTTCATGCCAGTAACGGCGCACTAAATGCGAAGTCAAACGTAAGAACCAAATGCTGCTTGCAAGTCCAATAAATATACGTACAGCGATAGGTGCTGTATTCAGCAAAAATGCTGCAATGATGACATTCAGCGTAATACAGAAACTCCATGCAACATCGACTAAACCTGCACGACTGTTATAGGTCACGATGAGCCAACATATCAGCATAATCACGACATCTAGTAACAACAACTTGAGTAACATTTTGCTCACCCCTTGGCATATCCATGGATGTTTAAAAGTTAATAAACGTTGGCTTCAAACAACATATGCACATCACTAATCACTCCTTCTTTAAAACCGCCCTCGCAATAGCACAAATAAAAATCCCACATCCGAATAAATTTTTCATCAAATCCAAGTGCTAGAACCTGTTCACGGGCAGCTAAAAAGTTTTTCCGCCAAAGATGTAATGTTTGTGCATAGCTTTGCCCAATATCTTCTAAATGTTTTAAACGCAATTTTTGTTCAGATGCAGTTTGAGTTAATACACTGATGCACGGAATAAAGCTGCCAGGGAAAATATAACGTTTAATATAATCCACAGTTTTTAAGGCTTTTTTATAACGTGCATCCTCAATGGTAATCGCTTGAATCAGTCCTAATCCTTGCGGTTTCAACAAACTGCAACATTGTTTAAAATAGGTTGATAAATATTGCTCACCTACTGCCTCAATCATTTCAATGGAAACCAGTTTGTCGAATTTACCTTCCAGTAAGCGATAATCTTTTAATTGCACTTCTACCCGATGTGCTAAACCTGCTGCTTGAATCCGGGCTACTGCTTCATCATATTGCGCTTGTGAAATAGTAATCGTAGTCACTTTACAACCATAATTTTGTGCAGCATAAAGGGCAAAACCACCCCAGCCACTACCAATTTCGACCAAATGATCCATCGGTTTTAGTTGTAATTTTTGACAAATCAAATCTTTTTTATACTCAGAAGCTTGCTCCAAAGTCATTTCAGCATCTTTAAACACAGCACTGGAATACATCATTGATGGATCAAGAAATAATTTAAAGAAATCATTGCTCAGGTCATAATGATCTGCAATATTTTTACGGCTGCCATCAATTGAGTTGTTGCGTTTTTTATACCAAGCTTTTAAAAAAAATTGACTTGCCTGAGCAATAATATTTTGATTTAGCGTATCCAAAAGATCACGATTACGTGCCAAAATTTGAATCATCTCAACCAAATGATCAGTACTCCAATAACCTCGAATATAGCCTTCGGCTGCACCTAAAACGCCATGCTTAAAAATCAAGTCCACCAGTTTTTTATCATGAACCTGAACAACCGCAATTAACTCCATATTGTCGCCGACAAAACCATTCCACACCCCTTGAAATATAATTTGACCATGACGGAGCTTTAATAAACTTTGTAAAACCAAAGGCAGTGAGTCTTGTTCAGTGGAAATAAGTGCTTTCATGGCATTGTTTTTCCTTTGTCTTTTTTAGGATGTCGATAAAATGGTACTTTTTTCCTCCATAAGCGAAAAGCATTCAGATAAATTCCTGCCATCATTTTGAAAGGTTCAAAGACACTGTAAATAGCATATCGATGCTGCTGTGAAGAAACTGTGATGGGTACTAATAAAAATTGCATAGTCGCGTCAAATTGCAGTACATCTTGTTGAAAAAGTTGCATATGAATGACATTTTGCTGGCTAGAAAAACTAAAATTCCACAGGTAATTCATGTCCATTGGCATAAAAGGCGAGACATGAAATGATTTTTTAAACTTGAATCGATAGCTGCTAAACTGCGAATGTTGTACTACTTTGTTACGACAATCATGCACATATACTTTACGTTCATCCCACGGCGTGTTGGTTATTTCACTCAGAATAAACAGTGGCTGTTCATGGGCATCAAAAATAAAATAAAAAACCACTGAGTTAAAACGAAAACCTAAAGTCCGCGGTAGCGCTAAAACTCGGATCTGTGTATCTGAAGCCACTAAACTATTGGCTTGTTTTAATATTATTTTTTGAATCTTTTGCCGAATTGAACCATGTTCTTCGATTAAAAAATCATTTGGATCAAGTTTAAGCAGATTCCATCGGCTAGATGACCATAAATAAGATTGCTGGGTAATAGATAGGATTTGATCTGGATCAAACCATAAATAATTCAACTGAGCTTCAAATTTATGTGACTTAGGCAAATAGCGTCGATGCCGTATCACTACAGGGGCTACAGCGAGTTTAGTCATCAACATTGCCTACTCCTAAATCACATCAGCCATATGTTTTTCTAATTGCTCTACTACTTGAGCAGCACTGCGTACCCCATCCTCATGGAAACCCCAGCCCCAATAAGCACCGCAAAATGATGTTCGATTTTGGCCATTAATATCTGACCAACGTTGTTGCGCTTCTATAGCTTGAGCATTAAATACAGGATGGCGATAATCACGTTCGACTAAAATTTGCTTTGGATCAATTTGAAAGTTAGGATTCAACGTTGCAAATATTTGTGTTTGACAGGATAAATTTTGTAGTTTGTTCATCCAATAACTAAACGCGTAATGAACCGTAGACTTCGAACTTCTTCTATCAAAATTAGCTTGATCTGCAGTAACATGCACATGCCAACTCGCCCATTGAGATTTACACTTTGGCATAATAGTCAAATCACGATGTAGCACCATTTTGTTATCTTGATAAGCAAAATTAGACAACACCTCTTGCTCTTGTGCGGTAGGATCATTTAATAACTTTAGGCTATCATCGGCATGACTAGCAAAAACCACCCAGTCAAATTGCTGTGCATCACATTCTGTTTGCACAATCACTTGATCAGCTAAGCGAGACACACCGATCACCGCCAGTTTTTTAAACTCAATATTTGCTGACTGCTGCTGGATGGCTTGAACATAACGTGCAGAACCACCTTTGACGGTTTGCCATTGTGGACGATCTTTAAGCTGTAACATGCGATGATGTTGAAAAAAGCTCACAACGAATTTATAAGGAATTTGTCCCACTTGATCAATTGGACATGACCATAATGCCCCACACATTGGATATAAATGCTCTCGGCGAAAAGCCTCGGAATAAGCATTTTGATTTAAATAGGCTTCAATACTCAATGTCGTATCATGCTCATCCACAATGACGTCTTTATTTGCGGCATAAAATTTAAAAAGATCAGAGAGCATGGCTCTAAAATTAGATTTTAAAAAGTTTTGTGGCCTGCTCAGCAAAGAAATTTTTTTCGACGGATTATATTGTAATCCTGAGACCTGATTATTGACTGAAAAACTCATATCACTGTTTTGTGCTTTTACTCCTAGCTCGGTGAGCATATTGCTAAACAATGGATAATTATAATTATTGAATACGATAAATCCGCTATCGATAGCGAGTTTTTGCTCATCAATCATCAAGTCATGAGTATCAGTATGTCCCCCAAAATAATTATTTTTTTCAAATACAGTTACCTGATGATGCTTTGAAAGTTTCCATGAGGCATACAATCCAGAAACACCTGAACCAATAATCGCAATTTTCATGTAGATTCCCCAGTTGAATTTTTCTTGGTCTTTGTTTTAATAAATATGTTTACTTTACTTGCTGATTGAGCAATTTTACTGACCTCATACACTCGTGCAGGTATTGGTTTCAACCCCCAGACCAAACCGACCCAAGACATAATTTTTAGAACATAGTAGGTGATATCAATTTGCCACCAATAAAAACCTTGTCTTGCACTTCCTGCATAATAATGGTGGTTGTTATGCCATCCCTCCCCCAAAGTAATAATAGATAAAAATAAGTTGTTTCGACTTTGATCTTCTGTTTCAAAATCTCGACTTCCATATAAATGCGCCAGAGAGTTAATACATAACGTCGCGTGAATTAATAAAACTGTTGAAACAACGAACCCCCAAACCAACAGCTGTAAACCTGATGTTGCAAGTGATGGATATACGACCGCCAGCCATTCACCGAAAGCATAAATCGCTACTGCGGTAAGAAGCACAATGATCAAACTAAAACGATCCAACCAAACTAGTTCAGGATATTTGAGCCAATCTTTAATCACCTCTTTACGTGTGGCAAAATTATAATCATTTAAAAACCACCCTATATGGCTGTACCAAAAACCATGTGTAGACGAGTGTGGATCTTGTGCTGTATCCGTAAATCGATGATGATAACGGTGATGCGCTGCCCACCACAATGGTCCACGCTGGGCACTCATTGTTCCAATCAATACAAAAATAAATTGAACGACTCGAGAAGTTTTAAAAGTCTTATGAGATAAATAACGATGGAAAAATGCAGTAATAGAAAACATCCGAATCAGATAAAACATCAGCATAAAAGCAAGGGCAAACCAAGATATCCCCACATAAAAAACCGCCAGACATGCAATATGCAAAATGATAAAAGGAATAATACGCACCCATTGAATCTGCTTATTCTCAGATGAAATGGACTGTGCCTGAATCGGTTTGGACCAACTGTCTATCCACTGCATAACACGATTCAACATAGACTGATCCTAATTTTCTAATCATCAGATTTTGTATAAAAGAGTTTAATCAATTCGAAATGAAATTTATGTGAAGTAAATAATTTTTTTAATGGTACTGACAACTGAATGGAGCTAACAATGTCAATTTTTAGACCTTTTATATTCACTTTAATACGATACCCTATTCAGGCTGTGAACAGAATATAAGGAACAAAAACAATCAACTTGATATTATAAAATGATTATATTGGTTTTATATTCAAAAAATAAAACAGATCTTTAGGCTGATGCTGGTTATTAAAAAATAATTCAAATTATGACACTATTCAATAACTCGAAGTAATGGCTTGCTTACCTTATTCACAGCAACTTGAGCGCAAGCAACTTTATATTGAAAGGGTCTTTACTAGCTACTTACGGTCATCAAACTTTTTAAATGCTTTAGAGAGCTGACTTAGTGTTTTAACTTGTTTTCCATAGCGGCGGCATGAACGGCAAAGCAATAAATGAATTTGTAAATTGCCCTGCTCTCGAAATTGAAGTGTTCGGTCTAATCTTTCAGATAATAACTGGGTGGCTTGGCGACAGGTTAACATGAGCAATCATCC
Organism: Acinetobacter sp. GW821-FHT01E09; assembly: GCF_059422385.1. Taxonomy (NCBI): domain Bacteria; kingdom Pseudomonadati; phylum Pseudomonadota; class Gammaproteobacteria; order Moraxellales; family Moraxellaceae; genus Acinetobacter; species Acinetobacter sp. GW821-FHT01E09. Next base: position 1,184,317 of record NZ_JBWKWU010000001.1, on the reverse strand, counting down.
TTCAATAACCATTTATTTTCTAAACATTCACGCAATCTTGTTCGACTTCTATACATGAGCACATTTAAATTAGTCACAGTCAGTCCTAGCTTTTCACAAATTTCATCTGAACTGAGTTCAATCATTTCTCTGAGCATGAAAACTTGTGCATATTTGGCTGGTAAATGATTCAAACAGGCATCAAAAATAAGCCAAAAATCTTGTTGTTCCAATATTTCTTCTGGACTGGGCCATGCTTGAGGTGCTTCATATTTATTCCAATGTCCAGAAGCATCAAATAATGCATCTATACTTTGTTCACTGTCTTCGTCATTAAACAATTCACTCATCGTCATTAAACGAGATTTTTGCCGAATTAAATCGAAAATCTTATTTTTTAAAATCGCAAAAACCCACGTTTTAAAAGCTGCTCGGCCAGTAAAAGAATCAATATGTTGAAATGCGCTCATTAATGCTTCTTGAACAGCATCTTCAGCCTGCTGTAATGATGACAGTTGTAGAATTGCAAACTTCAACATTTGTTGTCGTAATTCTATTACAAAGGCTGGATTTTGTAGTTGTTGTAATATTTCTTGATTCGCATTTGCAGGCTCTACGCTCATCCATTTTCCTCATCATTTTTATGGGGTAGATCTAACAATTTCAATCGAATTAATAGTACTTTTAACTCATCGATCTGAGTTTGTATTTGAATGCTAGAAAAATCAGGAAACGTCGCTTTTATTAAATTTCTAATATCTTGTTCAACTAACTCTTGTTGATTGAGTTGTTCAATCACCACAGCGAATAAAACAGATAAGCTTTCTACGCAGATATTATCTTGATCATTTCGCCAAACCAATATAACACTAGGCATAGGCTCAGCTTCAGCAATGATCATGCTTGACGACCATTGATAAACTGGATATTGATAAACGAGCACCCAGACTTGAGTATTTAACTGCCATTCACTCCGCCGAAGGGATTTTTTTTCAATTTCAACTGTATCTAAATAGAGTTCAAGCCATTCAAACTGTAATAGCTCAGCTAACCAAGGATATTCTTGTAAACTGGGATGTTGGCAATCTGTCAGATACTCCCTAAATTGTAAGGAAATATCATTATAAAATGGTGAATCACATTGTGCTTTTTGAAAAAATTCAGTTAATAGCTTTTCCCACTGTATCTTAGGCAATATTGCACGAGTAATGGGATAGACCAAATCAATAAAAGAACAAACATTATTAAAAAGTAAATCTCGATAAATCTGCATTCGTTCCGCAGGAAGAGCTTTGGGTAACACAGATTGAGGAAAGCGAATCCAATTACAAAACTGCTGCTGTGTAGCTTGGAAAGATATTTGCTCTGTTTTCATCACCACTCTCCTGCTGCTGAATTGTTTTAATTCTCGTCATTTCATCTTGTAACTCTTGCCATGCTGGAATATTAAAATCACGCTCAAGTAATGTTGGTTTTACGCCACACACTTGATAAGTATATTGTAATAATTGCCAGACAGAATCGCATACTTCTGCACCATGTGTATCAATCAATAGATCTGGTTCAACTTGTTCATGCCCAGCAATATGTATATAACGAATCCGCTGTTTTGGCATTGCTCGAATAAAGGCATACCCATCACTGCCGTGGTTTATACTGTTTACATAGACGTTATTCACATCGAGTAATAACTCGCAGTCCGCCTGCTGAAGCACTTCAGATACAAAATCGGCCTCACTCATTTCAGCATTTGGCATCAAATAGGTTGAGACATTTTCGATCACCAGCCTTTTGCCTAAAATATCTTGGACACGTAAAATACGTTCTGCTACATATTTAACTGCAGCCTCAGTCATTGGAATTGGCATCAAGTCGTATAAGTAACCACGATCATGGGTATAACTTAAATGCTCGGAATAAATCGGGATATGATAATCATCTAAAAACCCTTTAATTTTTTGAATAAATTCTAAATTGAGTGGATGTGGTCCTCCAATGGATAAAGACAGCCCATGACAGATTAAAGGAGCTTTTTCCACACACTGAGCTAATAACTTTGCATGCCGGCCACCAAAACCTATCCAATTTTCAGGCGCGATCTCAATAAAATCTGGCACTTTTTTAGCACTTAGAAATTCATCAATAAAATCTCTTCTTAGCCCAAGCCCTACACCAGCCAAATTAACCATGGTGATACTCCAACTTTGGAAATGATGCCGTCTATGTGATTCACAGCGACATCATTGTTTAACTGATTGACTATTTACTACCACACTTGCCATCAGCAACTTTTTTATCAGCACCACATTTCGCATCCGTTGCTTTCTTCGTTGCACCACATTTACCATCTGCTGCTTTTTTATCAGCACCACATTTTGCTTCAGCCGCTTTTTGTGATTTAGTCATTTTGTTCGATCCACACTTGGCTTCACCACATTTTGCATCACTGGCTTTCTTCGCATGGGTTTCTGTCGCATGCGTTGTTGGCGCTGCTGATACTTGAGTTACACCAGCTACAGATAAAGCTAGCAGTGCTGCGACTGATGTGATTGAGTTGAGTTTGTTCATTGTTCTATTCCTTTAAGATAATTTACCGTGTTGTACTCAGGTACATATAGTTAGACGACTTAAACTGCCATTTATTACAGTCCAAATTAAAAATTGTGTAAGAAACACAGTTATCACCCGACTAATTACTATTCAATCGCAGTCGGTGTGAAATTATCGTGAACAATTTTATTTATGCTTTATCAAAAAAATACCAAATATTTTGTAGTCTCATAAAACATGGTGATGGTATCGCAGCACTTACACTGAGACTTTATTTAGTCCCTATATTCTGGATGGCAGGTACAAACAAACTTGCGCATTTTCAACAAACAGTGGAATGGTTTGGTAATACAGATTGGGGCTTAGGTTTACCATTCCCGATGCTGTTAGCAACCCTTGCTACTTCAGTTGAAATTATAGGAGCAATTCTATTAGCCCTTGGTTTCTTGACCCGCTTAATTAGCATTCCACTCATTATCACCATGCTTGTTGCCATCGTTACAGTACATTTACCAAATGGATGGCAAGCAATTGCTGATTCCAATGCTCCATTTGCTAGTGCTCAAGTCCTCGCTTCAACTGAAAAGTTAGAAAAGGCGCGTCAAATCTTAGAAACGTATGGAAATTATGATTGGTTAACCTCAAGTGGATCATTTGTCATCTTAAATAATGGTATTGAGTTTGCCGTAACCTACTTAGTCATGCTGTTAGCATTAATTGTGCTTGGCGGTGGGCGCTACCTAAGTCTAGATTATTGTGTGAAGCGTTTATTTTTAAAAGAAAAAGTGTAAAAAGAATTAGAGCTAAATAATTAAGGTATCGAATATTGCTTTAATTTAACTCATCTCAAAATTTGCATTACTAAAGCAGCCTTACCATCTGATCTTAAGCCATTTGATTAAGTGCAAATGAGACAAATTATATAAAGATATTAAAATAAAAATAGAAGAAGCAATTTCAGTGATAAAAGTTCAGGAATTAGATTCAAAAAGTTAATTATAAAACAGAGAATTAAACTGGAGTCTAAATCTATCCAATCCATTCTAATTCTGCTCTATTCAATCCAGAGTTTTATGTGGGTTACTATGTGGGACAAAAACTTAGGTAAGAAAAAAGCCCTTGTTAATACAAGGGCTTTTTTTAATATTTGGCGGAAGCGGTGAGATTCGAACTCACGGAGGACTCACACCCTCGTCGGTTTTCAAGACCGGTGCATTAAACCGCTCTGCCACGCTTCCAATGGCGGCTATCATATAAATAAAATTGCAACTTGGCAAATCTTTTTCAGTATTTCTTCAATCAAATGTACAAAATAAAGTCAAATCTCGCTAATTTGATGAATATTCAAGCTATTCATAACGAATTGAATTGATATACCAACGTTTTTTCCCTGACGGTGTATCCACTTCTGCCTCGTCATCGACTTGTTTAGACAATAAAGCTCTTGCCATCGGTGAATCAATTGAGACATGTTGCGGATGATGATCATAAATTTCATCTACCCCGACCAGACGTATGGTTTTTTGTTCTCCTTCGTCATTTTCTATTTCAACCCAAGCACCAAAATACACTTTACCTGCTTGTTCTGGAGAAAAATCGATAATTCGTAATTCTTCTAAACGCTTCCCCAAATAACGTACACGACGATCGATTTTTCGAAGTAGCTGCTTATTATACTGGTAATCAGCATTTTCAGAACGGTCACCTAGGCTGGCAGCCCATGTCACTTTCTTGGTAATTTCAGGTCGCTCTTCGCGCCAGAGATGTTGTAACTCAGCGACCAACAGATCATGCCCTGAACGGGTAATTAAATTAGATTTCATGATTTAAAACCATTTAAAATACATATGCACTTGATACTTATTTTTTAAAAAATGTTGCTACAGTCTACAGCCAATAGCGTAAAGATGTCAGCTCAAAAATAGCGCATTTTAAGTTTTAAAAAGCAATAAAATCGTTTTTTTCCTATTTAAATTCAGGCAGAAAATTCAATCGGAAAACCTTTTAAAAGCGGTAATTCTTAACTTACATTTGGAACATTTGCTTACAGTTTTTGGCAGCGTATTTCAGTTTTAAAATTCCTACAATTTTTAAAAAAATATTTCTTTAAAAATCATTATCTTAAATATTTTAAATTGATCATTTTTCATACAAAGTTTGACAGATCTAAAAACCGCCTATATTATGCGCACATGTTTTATGAGTTTATTTTTTTAATTTTGTAGTTTTTCTGCAAAATCTTTCTATCCCACATGTCATTTTTTGAATGACGTTCATGACTGCCCACCCTTATTGAATTTACCAACTATAAGAAGTTTTTAAGCGTTTTTGTGCTTATTACTTTTTAGGGCAATAAATTACTTGTAGCGGAGACAACATGCACAGTAGTTCAACCTCTGGGTCGAGGCTTAGCCTTAACTCATTTTTTCGTGCGCTGCCAATCAAAACTTTAGTTTTATCCACTGCATTAATTCCTTTTAGTATTAATGCGAGTAAGAACAATCAATACAATGCTGTAGTTAATTCGAGTAAATTGACTGTAGTTGCGGTTTCCAATCCAAGCATCGTGTTTAAGGATGGAGACTATAAGCATGGCTTCGGCTATGACTTAGCCCATAACTATGCTGAAAGTTTAAATGTTAAACTTGAGTTTAAAACTGTTTCTGACAATGCAACGGCATTGAAAATGGTTGCTCAAGGTAAGGCGAATTTTGCGATTACCACCGCAAATATGCAAAGCATCGAAGCAGAACGCTTAACCTCATTTTCAGCAAGCTGTGGTGATTTCAACAGTTTAAAAAGTAATGGTTTAAACCCAGAATTAAATTGGGTATTTAAACAAGCTGAAGATCCATTAACAGCAACAGCAAGTGGTTTCATTTGCCAAAGCAAACAAAATGGCTCAACCCAGCAACTTGCCTCATTTTATAATCGTAATGTCGTTAAGAAAGACGATTGGAACGTGATCCAACGTGACCTAAGTTCTCGTCTACCGATTTATAAAGCCAGCTTTAAGCGCTCTGCGCAGCAATATGGCCTAGATTGGCACCTGCTTGCTGCAATTGGTTATCAAGAATCATATTTAAAACCAGACTCTGTTTCTCCCACAGGTGTCCGTGGTTTGATGATGTTGACCAATACTACAGCTAAAGAAATGGGTGTCAGTAATCGTAGTGATCCCGCTCAGAGTATCCAAGGCGGCGCAAAATATTTTGATATGATGTTGAGTCGTTATTCTTATATTCGTAATCCAGATCGTCATTGGTATGCTTTGGTTGCATACAATATGGGGCCTGGTGCAGTTGAAGGTATTCAAAAGCGCATTAAAGCACAAGGTAAAGATCCCAATGACTGGATGAATCTTTATAATTATTTGACACGTAATCAAGCAAGCAATGGTCGTTATAAACAAGCTGTACAGTATGTCACACGTATCCGGGCTTATTTAGAACACATTAAGACCACACCTCGGTTACTTGAAATTTAATCTGTATTTTAAATCGATTGGATTTGTAAAAATCAGACAATAAAAAAGCTTACTCTCGGGTAAGCTTTTTTATTGTAAAAAGATTAAGCAGTTTGCTCTAATACTTTCTTAAATAAATCTTTTTGCTCTTGGCTTGGCTTCGCTGTTTGTAAAGCCATCAATTGAGACATATCACCTTGAACTTTGATTTTGCCTGTCATAAATGCTTGCATTGCAGCAGCCATATCAAATTCTAAGAATACTTTACGAAGTGTTTCAGCATCCATGTTCAATGTTGTTTTCGCATTTGCAGAACTACCTTTGACGATTTTTCCGCCGTCTAAAGCAAGCTCTGTGTTGCCATCTGCATCTGCAACAACCAAATTAATTGCTAAACCTGAAAGTGCTGGTGGTAAGTTTAAATCACCTGCTTCAGCAGTTAATTTTTCAACATTTGCAAACCAATCATCAGTTAAAAATGCAGGCATGTTCATTCCTCAAATTATTTATTCAATTTATTGTGTTATCTATCCAGACAACATCAGGTTGAAGCAGTTTTGCTTGCCCAATGTTATAGCATGATAATTTCAATTTGGGCTAAAGTTTTTTGTACGGACTGTTCATGTTTTATCGGTTTTATCGTTTTATTTTTTTAAATCAGGCACTCATCTCAATATGAATGCCCGATTCGTTCATTTAATTGGCAAAAAAGATCAATCTGCTGCAAAACTAAGGTTTACAACATCTAAACGCTTTTTCATTTCTTCCGTATCACATTTCATATCGAATTCGCGTTCTTCATCCAATTTTTCAAAATCAAATAAATCACGGTCAGCCAATTGTGATGGTGAAACATTCTGTAATGCACCAAAAATACTATGCAAACGTTTTGGATATTGTTTATCCCAACCACGTAGCATGTCGTTTAACATGGCACGTTGTAAGTTTTCCTGAGAACCACATAAGTTACATGGAATAATCGGGAATTTACGGATTTCAGCATATTTGATGATGTCTTTTTCTTCGACATAAGCCAAAGGACGAATCAAAATGTTCTTTTTATCCGAAGACAATAATTTTGGTGGCATCGCTTTTAAACTACCACCATGGAATAGATTCAAGAAGAACGTTGCAATGATATCATCGCGATGATGACCCAATGCCACTTTGGTCGCACCAATCTCTTGCGCAAAACCGTAGAGTGAACCACGGCGTAAACGTGAACACACTGCACAGTAAGTTTTCCCTTCAGGTGTCAAACGCTTGGTAATGCTATAGGTGTCTTTTTCCAAAATATAATAAGGAATATTGTTTTCTTCCAAATATTTCGGTAACACATCTTCAGGAAAACCAGGTTGCTTTTGATCCAAGTTCACTGCGACAACATCAAAGTTGATCGGTGCAATACGTTTAAATTGCAACAAAATATCAAGCAAGGTGTAACTGTCTTTCCCACCAGAAACACAGACCATTACCTTATCGCCTTCCTCAATCATTTTAAAGTCACGAATTGCATGGCCGACTTGACGACGAAGTTTTTTCAAAAGACGATAATAAGCTGAACTTGTTGGAAGCTCTGGTTTAAAATTAAATCCTTGTTCGGACTCAACTGGCGAGTACATAGACGAGATAAACCCATAAAAAAATACTGGGCAATTTTATCTGATTTGAACGTTAACCGCATCTAAAGATTTTTTTATTTTGCATCAATTTTTATCTGGTCATCTTCCTGTCGTATTTCCACATTTAAAATAGACGGCTCAGTTCATTTTTTAGCCGAAGTGCTTATCTTTTGGACTTTTCCACAGTTTTCCACAAAACCTGTGGATAAAATTGTGGATTGTTTGGGGCTTGACAAAGTTTTCTCACGCAATGATGGGCATTCTCTTTAGATTGATCATTTTTTAACCATTATATTTTATATATATTTTTCAATTGTTTAGCATAGTCAATAAATATATTTTAAAAAAAATATAAAATTTTTTTTGATTAATATGCCAACAAATAGCACTTGCTTTTTCGCGATTGTATTGTTAAAACTCAATTCATAGTTTTTCTTGTTCAATAACTTTGTTAAACTCCCAAAAATTGGGGAAATATTTTAATTACTACAAAATGAAAAAATTAATTACGGGTTCGCTAGTGTCTATTTTAGGGTGTATGAGCTTTGCTTCATTTACATCGCAAACATTTGCAGGTCAAATTTATTTCTACAAAGACCAAAATGGGACAACCTTACTAACCAATCGCAAAAATTCGGATCGTTCACTGCAAAAAGTCAAAGTGACTTATTATAAAGACAGTAATATTCATAGTTATAGCAACTGGGGCAGCTCAGAATCCGCAGTACTACCAAGTTATAGTAAAAGTAAAAACTCTTTTGACAGTATTATCCGCCAAGCTGCGCAGACGCATGGTGTGTCTGAAGGCTTAATCAAAGCAGTAATGCATACTGAGTCTGGCTTTAATACCAATGCCCGTTCTCCTGTCGGTGCACAAGGCTTAATGCAACTGATGCCTGCAACGGCTCGTCGCTTCAATGTGTCCAATTCTTATGATCCACAGCAAAATATTTTTGGTGGTGCCAAATATCTCAGTTGGTTAATGAAACGCTTTAATGGCAATACCAGTTTAGCTTTAGCGGCTTATAATGCGGGTGAAGGGAATGTCGATAAATACGGCGGTATTCCTCCCTTCCGTGAAACCCAAGACTATGTCAAACGTGTCACCAGTCGTTTAAACAACCTATATGCTGGTGGTTTAAATTTATCTGCAAATAATCTTGGCACTTCAACCAGTACTGGACAAATCATTGCCCAATCAAATCAAAATGATTTCTCCAATCAAGTAGAGCCAACACCGCAAATCAACAACAGTTCAAATATTCAACCCTTAAAATACAGTTCTCGACCAATTATTATTGCTTCGGATGGAACATACACAGATGCTCCTGCGGGTTCTTATTCAACAGCACATGCCAGTGCGACAGCACAAATCACCATTGGCAACTAATCACTTAAGCGCTTAATATCCCCAAAATTATGTTGCTAAAATAGTAAATAATGCACTTAATTTGTGCAATTACATATTTTCAACAAATTGCTAAAAAAAATAATGTTTTCTCTAATACAGAGAATCTTTTTTTAACTTGCCTATTTTTTTAAATAAATTGCTTATCCACTATCCATTTCATTTGAATTTGTTATTTTTTGCCCGCTAGATTTTTCCCATTATTCTTGAATTTTAATCATCTAAACCTCATATTGAATTTCATGATTTATTTAATACGTCATATTATTTATTATTTATAAGAGGATTCTCTCCATGATGCGGATTGGTTTGTTTTTGCTAACCAACCTCGCGGTACTGGTTGTAGCTGGCATTATCCTATCATTATTAGGTGTTGGTAGTTACTACGGCGCTGGCGGTCTTAAATTAGGCAACCTGATGGTCATCTGTTTAGTGTTTGGTATGGTAGGTTCTTTAATCTCCCTATTTATGTCCAAATGGATGGCGCTAAAAACCACAGGTACTGAATTAATCGACCCGAATGCTCCTCGTAACCAAGCCGAAGTTTGGTTATTACAAGAGGTTGCTCAACTTTCACAACGTGCTGGTATTCAAATGCCAGATGTTGGTATTTTCCCATCTTATCAGTCCAATGCGTTTGCGACAGGTTGGAACAAAAACGATGCGCTGGTATCGGTTTCAACAGGTTTGCTCGAACGCATGAACAAAGATGAATTGCGTGCCGTACTTGCGCATGAGATTGGTCACGTTGCCAATGGTGACATGGTCACATTATCCCTTATTCAAGGTGTAGTGAACGCTTTTGTAATGTTCTTTGCCCGTGTGGTTGGTGATTTTATTGACCGTAATGTCTTTGGTCGTCAAGATGGTGAAGCGCCTGGATTGGCTTATTTTGCAATTACCATCGTGCTTGATATCGTCTTCGGTATATTGGCTTCGGCAATCGTAATGTGGTTCTCTCGCTATCGTGAATACCGTGCAGATGAAGCTGGTGCTCAACTTGCAGGTAAAGAAGCCATGATTTCCGCTTTATTGCGTCTACAGGCTGAATCTGAAATGCCAGATCAAATGCCGAAAGAAATGAAAGCTTTTGCGATTGCAGAAGGTAAAGAGCAAGGTTTTAGTTTGGCTGCTTTATTCCAAACTCACCCAAGCATCGAGCAACGTGTTGCCGCTTTACGCCAACTCAATTTACCTTAATCTATACACGTTCGCTCAATCGTAGTGATCGTTAGAAAAACAAAGCCTCCAATATGGAGGCTTTGTTTATGTGCACATCATATTTTTAATTTTTGCTTGTTCGATATTTAACGTGCAATTGCTATCTTTCTTATTTATTTACTATCTTTCTTTCAATACCAATACCAATTTGAGGAATTAATCTAATTGGATACAACGGATTAAACTTCCATTCGGATCTATCACACAAAACATATCAATTTCTTCGAGATACTGAATTTCAGTTATTCGCGCTTCTGGGAATTGTGTCCAATCCAAGCCTTGCCAAAAATGAAACAGATCTTTCAACACATGTGTTCTTAAGCAGGCACTAAACCATGATTCTTTTGGATTTAAATTGGGGTGATGAAAAAACTCAACCAGCAAACTGTCTTTACTTAAGATCATCCATTCTGCGGACTGATAATCACACTGAAAGCCTAAAAATGCATAAAATTTACGAGTATGATCAAAATCAATAGCAGGAAGGTTGGCCGAAATATAATCTTGCATGATCACCTCTGTATTTTAATATCTACATTTTCAAATCAATTCAATGTTGAAATTTAAGCACGATAGCTTTGATACCAATCCCATAACATATTTACGCCAAACCACATCGCAAGTCCAATCAGGATCAAAACAATCAAGCCTAAAATATCGGGAATATGAATCCAAATCCAAGCAATGACAGGATTACGCCAAAATGCAGATTGCTGTTGCTTTTGTTCTAGTTTCTCATGTAAAAATGGGTGAACCACATGATCATCGCTATAAATCTGATATTCTTCTTGAATATGATCATGTACAACGTCTAAAGCTCTACGACTGGGCCGAATAAAAATATCAAATAAAGTACCAGCGATCGGTATACACCCCACAACGCCGTCAATCACAGCCAGTTTTAATACCCCATTGAGTTTTGCTTGAGGCACACCTATCTGTTTGGCTTTATAAACCGCATAACAGGTCAATACAAAACCCGCGACATCACCAGCAATCGGTATAGTACTGAGTGCGGCATCTGCCCCAACCCCTTGTTTGGTAAATGGAATACGCACCACTGAATCCATCATATTGGCAAATTTAGCCAAATCTCGTTCAAGTTTAATGACTTCTTGAGTAGATAATTTTTTTTCTGTACCCATAAAGATTTCAATCTTTTTGACATGGTTAAGTTAAATTGATCATACCCAATAAATTCAGTATGTTGTGTATAAGTTTAATATTTACAGTAGCAAAATCTTATCAGCGTTATAAAAAAAGCTGAGCCCTCTTTTAAAGTACTCAGCCTTTTCAGATATACAGCTGGATTAATCTAAGAACTTAACCACAGTCCCCGGTTGAACCTTACGACCTAAATCATTGGCATCCCAATTGGTCAAACGAATACAACCATGAGAAGCGGTCTTTGAAATTAATGAAGGATTCGGCGTACCATGAATACCAAATGTCGGTTTACTTAAAGCAATCCACATATTGCCAACAGGACCATTTGGCCCAGGTGGTAATGCCAGCTTTTGACGGTTGCTCCCTTGGACAAAGTTTTTCGGGTTATAGCCATAAACTGGATTTGGCGCAACTTTAATCACCTTATGCGTCCCTTTCGGGGATGGTGTACCAGAACCCCCAATTGTGGCAGGAAAAGATGCAATCATTTGATTTGCACTATTGTATAAATAAAGTTGTCGAGCAGGCTTATGCGCAATAATTAAGGCCACACCTTCAGGCAAATCATTGCGTACAATCGGTACATTGATGGTTTCGCCTACTTTTTTAAAGTTAGCTTTTGGATTGAGTTGTTTAAGAAAGTCTTCATCAATATGAAACTTTTCACCTAACATTTCAGTCACACGGGTGTAATACAGACCCGGCATTTTTGCTTGTTGGGCATAATTTCGCGGAATTGATTTGGCATAAGGCCCTTTAATATCCGCTGCAGTAATTTGATAAGTTCCAAACGCTGCGGATTTTTGATTTTTTAACAAACTGTCCCAAGTCTGTTTATCCAGTTCACCACTAATCGGTAAACTTTTAATCTGTTGATACGCAGCAAGTGCTTTTAAAAAGTTCTTGCCACTTTTACCGTCGATTGGCCCTGGCGAAGCATGTAAATTATTGAGCATCACTTGTGCACGGGCATAAACAGGGAATTGCCCTCTGCCAATATTTTCAGACCAATTGGCGGTATTGATACTATTCACTGACCAATCTTGTTTTAAGTCCGCTTTTATCGCTTCTTGACTTTTATCAGCTTTTACATTTTGTTTGGCAAAAATTTGACTTTGAATATTTAAACCCACAAGACACATGATGCAAATCAGGTTTGGCAGAAACTTGCCCATATAAAGCTCTCTATTAACTCAATATTATAATTGATGTACTTATCTAATAAACTATTGTATTACAGATACATAGTATACTGATCTCGAACAATAAAAGCGACGTCACACACACCTTGAACGATCATTTATATTCTCAAGGCTTTAAACACAATTGTATAAAATCAATAGTGTGTTTATTCATAAAATGAAAATTATGTATGCTGGAAGTTTATCTTTGTATGACTTTATTATCATTTTTTAAGAAAAATATGCAATAGTACATTTTGACTATTTAATCATTTAAAAACGGTAATTTTAAAATAAATTCAAATTAAGCAATTGAAAATCATTGCCATGTTATACAATTGTAGATTTTCTACTCAGCATTAGCACCCAATCATGACACACACATGACCAATCCGAACAAAATATAAGCTTTAGATTTGTTTTTAATCATTTAATTTGAATTATTGATTAGAAATAGCTGTTATCATTTTAAAGTGTTATAGATTATCATCTCATTTATTTTGTCAGTAAGAATTGCCTTGAATACGATCACTTTGCTTCAGCCAGATGACTGGCATGCCCACCTGCGTGATGGTCTTGCCTTAAAACGTACAGTTCCAGATCTAGCCAAACAATTTGCCCGTGCGATTTGTATGCCGAACCTCGTTCCACCTGTGAAAACTGTAGATGAAGCGAATGCTTATCGTGACCGTATTATGGCACATGTCCCTGAAGGGGTTGATTTTGACCCACGTATGGTACTGTATTTTACCGACCATACTTCTCCAGATGAAGTTCGCAAAATCAAAGAGTCTCAATTCGTCAATGCAATTAAACTCTATCCTGCTGGTGCAACAACCAACTCGGATAATGGTGTCAGTGACATTCGTAAAGTCTATGCAGTGATTGAACAGCTTGAAGAACATCAAGTGCCATTACTATTACATGGTGAAGTTACTCATCAGCATGTGGATATTTTTGATCGTGAAAAACGCTTTTTAGACGAAGTACTTTCACCGTTACTGAAACAATTTCCGCAATTAAAATTGGTGTTAGAACATATTACCACCAGTGAGGCCGCGCATTTTGTGCTTGAACAAGATCGTAATGTTGCTGCGACGATCACACCACAACATTTACTGTTTAACCGTAATGATATGTTGGTCGGTGGTATAAAACCGCACTTTTATTGTTTACCGATTTTAAAGCGTCAAACTCATCAACAAACTTTACTTGAAGTTGCCACAAGCGGTAGCCCTAAGTTTTTCTTAGGTACTGACAGTGCACCACATTCTAAAAATGCCAAAGAGAATGCATGTGGTTGTGCAGGTTGCTATAGTGCACCTACAGCAATTGAGCTTTATGCTCAGGCTTTTGATCAAGTCAACAAAATCGAACGCCTAGAAGGTTTTGCCAGTATGTTTGGTGCAGACTTCTATGGTTTGCCTCGCAACACAAATAAGATTACCCTTGTGAAAGAAGATCAGGTAATCCCTGAAAGTTTAGATTATTTGGATGGTGAACACATTATTCCACTTTATGCTGGAAAAACCATCCAATGGAGAAAGGTGTGACAACTGAAACATTACCTGTGATTGGACAACGCTTTCGTGGTTTTTTACCCGTTGTGGTTGACGTTGAAACAGCAGGTTTTAATGCAGATACCGATGCATTGCTTGAAATCGCATGCATCCCGATTGTGTATGATGCTGAAGGAAAATTTGTTCCAGGTGAAGCACATCATGCACACATCAATCCTTTTGAAGGTGCAAATTTAGATCGCCGTTCTTTGGACTTTATTGGTGTAGATCCATTTAATCCCATGCGTATGGCAATGGCTGAAGACGAGAAAACAGCATTAAAGCGTATTTTTAAGGCGGTCAATGAAGTACGTCGTCAGCAACATTGTACCCATGCGGTCTTGGTCGGACACAATGCCCACTTTGATTTAGGCTTCCTAAGAGCTGCAATTGCGCGAACTGGCAGTAAAAATCAAAACCCTTTTCATAGTTTTTCTGTATTTGATACTGTGACTTTAAGTGCGGTCATGTTTGGTCAAACTGTTTTGGCTAAATCATGTATTCAAGCTGGAATCGAGTTCGATGGTAAAGAAGCACACTCGGCCTTGTACGATACTCAAAAGACGGCTGAACTGTTTTGCTATATTTTGAACAAACTGGCACCTCACTTACTTGACAATTTGGTGGCGGATCAATAAGATATCGCCATCTTCTAAACGACCCTATCGTCTAGAGGCCTAGGACATCGCCCTTTCACGGCGGTAACCGGGGTTCGAATCCCCGTAGGGTCGCCATCTAATTCTTCTTATAATTTCTTTCTCTCTTTTTTGATCTTCTTGATTCAATTATTTTATTTCATCCCTTTTCTTTAGACTTTAGAAGCTGACGGTTTATTTTATTTTGTCAATTTTGGCATTTTAATCTAAAATATCTCTTTAAAGTTCAATGACATCAAATATGCAATCACCTGATCAATCGAATCAGCACACTGTCGCTGATGGGCAAACTATTGTCTTAAAAAGATCCATGACCAAACGCCATCTGATCATGTTGTCATTAGGCGGTGCGATCGGTACAGGCTTATTTTTAAGTTCAGGTGAAGTGATTGCACAAGCTGGGCCGATTGGTGCAGTGATTGCCTATATTATCGGTGGTTTAATTGCCTATATGGTGATGCTGTGCTTAGGCGAACTTGCCGTCAATCAACCTGTGACTGGATCTTTTGGTGCTTTTGCAGCTAAAAATATTGGACCGGGTACAGGTTACATGGTGTCGTGGATGTACTGGCTTGGCTGGTCTGCCACCTTGGGGACTGAATTTACCGCGGCAGCCATGCTGATGCAGGAATGGTTTCCAACAACCTCCATCTGGTTATGGACCTTGGTCTTTATTGTTGCCGTCTTGATTTCCAATCTAACCTCAACACGCTTTTTTGCAGAGTCAGAGTTTTGGTTGTCTTTTGTTAAAGTTGCAACGGTATTGGTATTTATCTTACTCGGCCTAACCGCAATATTTGGGTTAATCCCCTTCCATGGTCATGAAACTGCACCTTTATTCAGTAATTTAACCGCACATGGCTGGCTACCCAATGGTTTATTTCCTATTTTTGCCACCATGCTGATTGTAAATTTTGCCTTTAACGGTACTGAGATGATTGGGATTGCTGCTGGTGAAACTGAAAATCCTGAAAAAAATGTCCCAAAAGCGATTCATGCTGCGGTTTGGCGGTTAATGATTTTCTTTGTTGGTACTATTATTGTCATCAGTTCATTATTGCCCTATCAAGATGCTGGCCTAGCCGCGCATGGTGAAGGGATCAGTAATAGTCCCTTTGTTTCTGTATTTAACTTGATTGGAATTCCTTACGCAGAAGACATCATGCGTTTTGTGATCATTACAGCACTTTTGTCCACTGCAAATTCAGGCCTATATGCGGCATCTCGTATGATGTGGGCGCTTTCAATTCAAAAACAATTACCTCGAGTTTTTTCCAAACTGACCAAATCAGGCACCCCTGTTGTTGCGATTTTTGTGACCATGATTGGAGGTTTACCCGGTTTACTGTCGGAGCAATTTGGCGCAGATGTCATCTTTAAAAACTTACTCGGTGTGGCAGCATTTACCATGGTTATCGTGTGGATGAGTATTTGCTGGAGTCAGTTTAATTTCCGTCGTAAATGGCTAGCCAGCGGTAAAACACTGGCTGATTTAAAATTTAAAACGCCGTGGTATCCTGTTGTACCAATTCTTGGCTTTATTACCTGTACCGCAACCGGTTTAAGTATGGCAGCAGATCCGGAAATGCTTTCTGGCTTTATTGGTTGTTTAGTGTTTATGGCAGCATGTTATGCAACTTATTACTGGCTTTATCATCAGAAAAATTAAGTCGCAGTGTAAATTACTGATCAGCCCGTATTCATACGGGCTTTTCTATTTTAGGCTTTTAATCCGCAGCATAATTTTTAAGTCATTCATATATAAATCAAGCCGTTTTTATTTGATTTGGATTCTTCTAAAAAACAAAAAATAGCTTTATGGCTAAATTAAAAACAAATACATGATAATTCGCTTATAGATTCATCAGTTAAACGCTTTTTCGATAAATCCATTTTGACAAAAATGTCTTTTATCCTTAATATACGCATCACCTCATTACGACCCTATCGTCTAGAGGCCTAGGACATCGCCCTTTCACGGCGGTAACCGGGGTTCGAATCCCCGTAGGGTCGCCATATTTGAGATTGTTTCCAACATAAAACTTTCTCGTAAAAAAGCCTGAGCAATACGACTCAGGCTTTTTTATATCTATCATATTTAAAGCAGTTAAAAACTACCATCCCTTCATATTTAAAAAATTGTTTTTTCATCAATAATCTGAATTTTTAATTTAAAATAATCAGTGCTGAGTTAAATATAAATAATTGATTTAAATATTTATTTATAAAAACCATAAAATCACGGTGATTTATAGTATTGCTTATTGAGCATTAGCAACACTCAATCATTGCACTATTTATGAATTGGGCTAAAATAGCGCGCTTCTTGTTTTATTTCCATCTGAAGCTTATGCAGTCATCACCAAATCAAAATGATGCTCAGGTATCATCTAATTCTTCACCACTCAAACGAGCAATGAGTACTCGTCACTTGGTGATGATTTCGCTTGGTGGTGCAATCGGTACAGGGCTTTTTTTAGGTTCTGGTGAAGTAATTTCACAAACCGGTCCGATTGGTGCCATTATCTCTTACATCCTCGGCGGTGTAATTGCCTATATGGTAATGCTGTGCTTAGGCGAACTTGCGGTTCATATGCCTGAGTCTGGTTCATTTGGTACTTATGCACAACGATACATTGGTCCAGGTACTGGATACACCGTTACTTGGCTGTATTGGCTAACATGGTCAGCAACACTAGGCACTGAATTTACTGCTGCGGCTTTGTTAATGCAAGAATGGTTTCCGCATATCTCGATGTGGTTATGGACCCTGATTTTTGCAGCAATCGTGTTTGGCTTAAATATGAGCTCAACCAAATGGTTTGCCGAATCTGAGTTCTGGCTCTCTTTGGTTAAAGTCATCACGGTAATCGCTTTTATTCTTTTTGGTCTCTTGGCAATTTTTGGTATTTTAAATTATCAAGGACATACTTCAGCACCGTTATTTAGTAATTTGACTGATGAAGGCTGGTTCCCACAAGGTCTATTCCCAATCTTCACCACCATGTTAATCGTAAACTTTGCCTTCTCTGGTACAGAGTTAATTGGTGTTGCAGCAGGTGAAACTGAAGATCCTGCGAAAAATGTGCCTAAAGCCATCAATACTGCTATTTGGCGTTTATTGATTTTCTTTGTCGGTACGATCATCGTAATTAGTGCACTGCTACCTCACCAAATGGCAGGATTACATGCTGAAGGGGTCAGTAGCAGCCCATTTGTTACGGTATTTGATCATATTGGTATTCCATATGCAGAAGACATTATCCGTTTTGTGATCATCACTGCGTTGTTGTCTGCGGCCAACTCAGGGCTATTTGCTGCATCACGTATGATGTGGTCGCTCTCAGCCAAGAAACAGCTTCCAGCATTATTTTCTAGGGTCAATGCACGCGGTATTCCATATATTGCGGTGATTGTCACCATGTTCGGTGCATTACCTGGTCTGCTTTCAGAGCAATTTGCACCTGAGACTATTTTTAAAAACTTGTTGGGTGTGGCTGCGTTTACCATGGTTGTGGTGTGGATGAGTATTTGTCTGAGCCAGTTTAATTTTAGACGTCAATGGTACAAACAAGGTCATACCAAAGCTGAATTAGGCTTTGCTGCACCATTGTTTCCAATTGTGCCGATCTTAGGTTTTATCTTCTGTTTAATTACCTGTATCAGTATGGTATTTGACCCTGAGATGGTGGTTGGCTTTATTTGTTGTTTAATCTTTATTGCCATTTGCTATATCAGCTACGCATTTTTATATAAAGATCAATCACAACCCTAAACAAGATCTAACTGATCATGCCTAAACAAAAAGTGTAGCCATTGGCTACACTTTTTGTACATTCATAGATAGTCAAAATTAGTTTAAACTCGTAATTTAATAGTTAAACATAACAATCTATAAAAACCCCAATGAAGATTATTTTTATTCATGGTATGAACCAGCAGAATTATAATGCTGAGAGTTTAAAGCAACATTGGGTTGATATTCTTCAACAGGGAATCGATGAACTTAAACTGCCTATTTCAACCGCACAATTAGATATTCGCTTGGCTTTTTATGGTGATTTAATCAGTAAACACCAATTAAGCAATCGCTTTGACTTAGAAAGCTTTCTGCCTAAATCATGGGTAAACTTTCACTTTCATAAACATACAACAACGCCAGCCACGACAACTTTAAATGTCGCTCCCGCAATTCCAATACTGCCCTACTTCATGCCTGAGCATGACTTAAAACTGTCTAAACGCTTGTATTTGGCTTCGCAATTGTTAAAAGATAAGGCGCTTAAAGAGTTCTCTTTAATTTTAAATAATTTTCCAAAACTTCATGAAAGTCTGATTCATAAATTTCTGATCGAAACTTATTTATACCTCGCCAATCCTCAGTTTATGGATGAAGTCCACCAACGGATACTCGCTAGCTTAGAACCCGATCAACCGCATATTATTGTTGCGCATTCGTTAGGAACCGTGATTGCCTATAATCTTTTACAACAGCTACAAGCAAACTACCAGATACAACGCTTTATTACCTTAGGCTCACCACTCGCCTTTAAAGTGATTCAGTCTAAACTAACACTTCCCATCAAAAGACCAAATTGTCTAAATGGTGATTGGCATAATTTCTATTCTCCAGATGATTTTTTAACCGCTTTTCCGTTGATCAATGCACCCTTTGACTTTCAACCGGCAATTTTAAATACCGCGATTTCAACGTTTATTCATACTCCTCATCAAATCGCGGGCTATTTACAACATCCTGCGGTGATTCAAAATATTTTAGATCCCATTCTATACCCCAAGCCGTAATAATGGTCTTAATTTTAACCACTTTGCTCATATTGCTTTGTTTTTATCCATATAAACGCAATTTCAGTTTTTATTGTGGAAAAAAGTTTGACACCTGCCGGTATTCGCCCTAATATACGCCCACCTCTGAAACGACCCTATCGTCTAGAGGCCTAGGACATCGCCCTTTCACGGCGGTAACCGGGGTTCGAATCCCCGTAGGGTCGCCATTAATTTAATGGTTTAGTTTCAAGTGTCTGCCTCAATTTATTGACCCTATCGTCTAGAGGCCTAGGACATCGCCCTTTCACGGCGGTAACCGGGGTTCGAATCCCCGTAGGGTCGCCACATTCAAGAATGTATGTATATACCGCTTCTTATAAAAAACCTGAGCATCATGACTCAGGTTTTTTTATGTCTGCTATATTTTCAATCAATTCAACCCAGCAACCGAGTCAACCATTTTCAATTTCTTTGAATTAAAAATTGCACTTGGCGCAATCACAGTTTCTCGCAATGGAATATGCTGTCCATAGCGTTGTTGCATAAGTGCTTTAACACTTCGATCTGTGAGATCAAAACTTTGTAATTTTTCCAATGGCGCCAATTCTATTCCTAAAGCATATTGATAAGCTTTCCATACAATTTCAGAGCAATAAATTGCGTCATCATTCCATTCAAAATAAACATCATAGGGTTTATTTAAATAAGTCTCGGCCTGTTTGACTAACTTGTGTTGTTGCTCTACGGTCAACTGCGTTTGATAACGCTTTACGACATAGGCTTTATTTACACCGCGATTGATCCATTGTTGAAGCGGCGTATATTTCACAGGCTGAATCGCCTCCAAAACCAAAGCTTGACCTTGTTTCATCACAATCATTCCCATGTGGCTATATGGCGAATGGGTGGCTTTTTGAATCACAAGACTTTGTGCAGATTTAGAGCTATGAAAAATAATATCCCCTGTCTGATACTCTGCGGCATATATCGAGTTAACGTAAAACAACACTGTCAGCAACAAGAGTTTGAACGGTTTTCTTAACATCATTTAAATCTTAATTTTGATCTTATTTATCTTGGATTTAATCTAACAGAGTAGTAAAGCATTGCCTAAACTTTGCAATAAAAAAGGAGCAAAATAAACTTTCATTTTGCTCCTTTAGCTTTTAATTCAAATCAAAAACATCAGCTGTTTGTGATTTTGCTTTTAACTTAATCCATCATCAAGACAAGAGCAAAACACGATCATTCATCATTTAAAGCACATTCAAAACTACTTGGGGTTTGACCACATCGAACCTTTTTCAAAATTTTCATCATTGTTGGGTCGTAGAAGCCTTCTTTGGTCATCTGAATACGTGCTTCACGCATAATCTTGATATAGCCCGGTTTATCTGCTTCACGAATATCAAACCAATACTTATCTGGAACTTCTCGCTCCAGTTTATCGACAAACTGAAATGCTGGGCTGAGTTGTTTAGAAATCATTTCCCGTGCGATTGGTCCCATACCTGCAGGGAACTTATTCCGATGCATGATTAATGTGCCTGTCACCTGTATCAAAGGAAAGCGAATAATACCACCGACCACATTGCCATTTTTATCAGTCATACCCTTTTTCAATTCTAAAGGCTTAAATAACAAAGCAGGCCCCGCCATAATATCCACTTCTTTGTTATTAAACTTTCCACCCACAGTTAATAGATCAACTGAAACAGGTTGTGCACCAACATTTTGCACCAACTTCTTTTGAGTACCGTCAAAGTTCATGACCGCCACTTTTTTCCCTGCTGCTTTTGATAAGGTATCAATACGGCGATCATTGACCATAATATACGCAGCACCTAAAGGAATAATCCCCACCACTTCATAATCACGATTGACCATTTTTGCATCGTACTCAGGCCGTGCAAGTAACTGGATCACAGTGGTTAATTGCTTATAGTTTTGTACTGCCCCAATGGCATCAATACTGCCAACAAACGGATTAAATTGACGTGCACGAATGTTACTGATTCCAGCACCATCACAGCGTTTACTGCGGAAATCCTCAGTCAATACACGCTCATCGGTATAAACTCTTAAATTAATATCCGTAGATGCGGTTTTCTTTAATTTTGGATAATTTAAATCAATATGCATCGACAATTTGGTTGGACGGGTAATTTTCATATCCACCCCAAATTCTTTAGCAATCTGTGTAATTCGTGGCAATTCACTGATATAACTGGTCGCTTGTTCAAAAGCTTCACTATTGGCGCCATCAGGAGAATACACACACAGCGTGACTGTTTTGGGAATCTGTTGCCAAACTTTTGGATCATTCATTAAGGTTTTAATTTTATTTTTTGAATGTGCAGATAACTCAAGGTCCAATTTTGGCGCTGCTGGAGCGGCATAGCTCATCAGCGGTAAACTGCTTGCCAATGCGAGCATTGAGATAACAAACCGTCGTGACAAGGTATGAGATTGTTGTTTTAGCTGACTTTGCATGGTGTTTTCCTGTTTATTTTCGTGCTTATCCATAATCATCACTCACGTGAATTTCTTCTCAGCCTAATTGAAGTGCTTTCATTTGCAATTGACTGAGCAAAATCCTACATTTGTCAGAATAGATACTCTGGAATTAAAATGTAGAACATCAATATTTAATCTTGTTTTATCAAACGATTAGAATAATAGCTTAAAACCACCCATTTATCGCAAACTCTGATGAATAAAAGATAATCAAAATAACATCTTGATCATTTCCTTATAAATGCTGTTTATCAATTCATTGTATACTGGCAACAGTTTAGTTTTAGCATTCAGAACATGGATCAAAATTCACAACTGCGTAGATCTTTAAGACAACAACGACAAAAGCTGACCCGTAATCAACACACAACGATTGAACGGCAATGCTTTAAACAGATGCTACGCCATCGCCATTTTTTGAATGCGCAGAAAATCGGATTATATTTAGATGCTTTTGGTGAAATTCAAACCAAATTGCTTATCGAATATTGCTGTGCGATTGGAAAAATCGTGTATTTGCCCATGATCTGCAATATGAACAAAAAACTGGTTTGGGTCAAAATATCAAATCGGCAGTTTCGCAATCGACGCTTTTCTTTACATCGTCTTGGGATGTTAGAACCTATGGCAAGTCGTGCTAAACATATTTCAATACTCGATCTGGTGATCATGCCTTTATTGGCTTGTGATTTAAAAGGTAGTCGTATGGGTATGGGAGGCGGTTTCTATGATCGAACGCTTGCATCAGCTACACACCGCCCACATCGGCTTGGTTTAGCGCATAATTTTCAGTTACTCACCCATGAGCTAAAAAGAAATCCATGGGATCAGCCCTTAGATAGCTTAATTACCCCAGCAAAAACCTATTATTTTCGCCGTTAATTTGACCAATAAATGTAAATAGGTTTAATTGTTAATCAAATAGTTGCGATTTTTTAAACTTTTTATTTGGCAAAGCCCTTGTAATTTTTGAAATACACATCACTATAAAAAACATGGCAACACCGTTGTCACTCATTAGGAGTGCCCATGTCTGAGATTATTATGAATCAAGAAAACTTAGAGCCACAGGTTCCAAGTGTATTACCGCTTTTAGCGTTGCGTGACGTGGTTGTGTACCCACATATGCAAATTGCGCTATTTGTGGGTCGTGAAAAATCGATCAATGCAGTTGATGTGGCTCGTAACAGTGACAATTTAGTATTTGTAGTTGCGCAAAAAGATTCGCTTACAGAAGAAATTGATCACGACAACTTATATCAATATGGTACCGTCGCAAAGATTGTACAAGTTGTGAATCATGAAAATGATGAAAACTGTATCAAGGTACTGATTGAAGGCTTACATCGTTCTAAGCTGGTTGAAATCATCGACAATGATGAATACTTATCGGCTGAACATGCATTAAGCCCAATGACCATATCTGTAGATAAAGATACTCAAGCAACACGTGTAGAAGAATTACGTGCACTGTTTTCACAGTATGCAGAAGCCAAATTACGTAATGCACGTGAATTGATTGCAGCAGCAAATAAAATCGACGATTTATTACAATTGTTGTTCTTTGTTGCAACCCGTGTACCTTTAAATATCGATGTAAAACAAAAATTCCTAGAGCACGATGAGTTTGAAGCACACTTACAAGAGCTGATGACTTATTTATTGCAACAATCTGAAGAACAACAGATTGAGCAAACATTGCATGACTCTGTAAAACGCCAAATGGAAAAGAACCAACGCGAATACTTCCTCAATGAGAAGATGAAAGTCATTCAGCGTGAACTTTCCGATATGAATGGTGGTGCGGAAGATGATGTTGCTGAAATTGAAAAACGTTTAGCGGAAGCTGATTTACCTGAACATGTGCGTAAAAAAGCTGAAAATGAATTCCGTAAACTCAAAGCAATGCAACCTGCGTCAAGTGAAGCAGCTGTTGTACGCAACTATATTGAGGCTATTTTAGATACGCCTTGGAATAAAGCCAGCAAAGTCAGCATTAACTTAGCAAAAGCTCAGGAAATTTTAGATACAGACCACTATGGTTTGGATGAAGTTAAAGAACGTATTGTTGAATACTTAGCAGTTCAATCACGCGTGAAAAAACTTCGAGGTCCAATCCTTTGTTTAGTTGGTCCTCCTGGTGTTGGTAAAACCTCACTCGGGGAATCAATTGCCAAAGCAACTGGTCGTGAATTCGTTCGTATGGCACTCGGTGGTGTCCGTGACGAAGCAGAAATTCGTGGTCATCGTCGTACCTATATTGGTGCGATGCCGGGTAAAATTGTGCAGTCATTGACCAAAGTTGGCGTTAAGAACCCACTGTTCTTGCTCGACGAAGTGGACAAAATGGCACAGGATTATCGTGGTGATCCAGCTTCTGCCCTGCTTGAAGTACTTGATCCATCACAGAACAACAAGTTTAACGATCACTACTTAGATCTTGATCTTGATTTGTCTGAAGTGATGTTTATCTGTACTGCAAACAGCATGAATATTCCTGAGGCTTTATTGGACCGTATGGAAGTAATTCGTTTGCCGGGTTATACCGAAGACGAAAAAGTCAATATTGCTGATCGTTACCTTGTTCCAAAAGCAATCAAGAACAATGGCTTACGTGGCAAAGAATTGACTGTTCATGAAGAAGCGATTCGTGACATTGTACGTCGTTATACCCGTGAAGCTGGTGTACGTAGCCTTGAACGTGAAGTATCTAAGATTGCACGTAAAGTGGTAAAAGAATCAGTCAGTAAGAAAGCGAAAAACTTACATATTGATGTCACTGCTGAAAACTTACCTGAATATTTAGGTGTGCATAAATTTGATTACGGTATGGCGGAAGAAGAAGCTCAAGTGGGTCGTGTAAATGGCTTGGCATGGACTTCTGTCGGTGGTGAGTTATTGACTATCGAAGTTGCAGCAGTAAAAGGTAAAGGTAAATTTATTACCACGGGTTCACTCGGCGATGTAATGAAAGAGTCGATTACTGCGGCAATGACTGTGGTTCGTACACGTGCTGATGAATTGGGTATTGAAGCTTCTCGTTTTGAAGAAACTGATGTACACGTTCACTTACCTGAAGGTGCGACACCGAAAGATGGACCATCTGCAGGTTTGGCATTAACCACTGCTCTGGTTTCGGCATTCACAGGGATTGCAATTCGTCCTGATATTGCAATGACAGGTGAAACCAGCTTAGGTGGCCGAGCAATGCGTATTGGTGGCTTAAAAGAGAAACTTTTAGCAGCTCATCGTGGTGGCGTTAAACTGGTGTTTATCCCACACGAAAACGTTCGTGACTTAGCTGAAATTCCTCAGAACGTGAAAGATGGTTTGGAAATTAAAGCAGTGAAAAGCATCGATGAGATTCTTCCACTTGCTTTGGTTGAACAACCTACGCCATTGGTCAAAGCACCAATCGTTAAAGCGGTTGATGAAGGCAAAAAAGCTGCACGTCATTGATCCAATGATCGAAAAAGAGAACGCTTCGGCGTTCTTTTTTTGTGTTTATAATCTATTGTTTCTCTAAATTTTTCCTTATAATTTTGATTAAAAAATAAACTTATTTACAAAATACAGCTACGCTTGAGTTAAGTTTGTCATAAGCTAATCACAATAAAGTCTAAAAATAGTGTTTAAAGGCTCAACTGCCCTTAAGCTTATAAATACAGCCATGTATGGTTATAAAACCGATAACAGCAAAATAAAAGGACACGTTTATGTCAAATCCAGTGTGTTGGTTCGAAATCTATGTCAATGATATGGCACGGGCAAAATTATTTTATCAAACGGTGATTGGTGTTGAGCTGAGTTTACTCAGTGATCCAAACGATTCATCAGTGGAAATGTGGACATTTCCATCGGATATGAGCCAATACGGCGCAACAGGCTCATTGGTTAAAATGGAAGGCATTTCTGCTGGTGGAAACAGTACAATTGTTTATTTTAGTAGTGAGGATTGTGCCATTGAAGAAGCCCGAGTAGCAGCCGCTGGCGGTCAAGTTCATCAAACAAAAATGTCGATTGGGCCTCATGGGCATATTGTTTTAGCCATTGATACTGAAGGCAATATGTTCGGTATTCACTCAATGAATTAATGATGAGTGAACATAACGACTATTGCCAATTTAAAATTGGCAACTGAACTGGTTGAAAAATACACAAGTATCCTCATATATAAATTATACAAGTATGCGCGCTGTAAGTGTGGTTACTTAACGTTGATTTGGTCTCCAGACAGATCTACGTTAAAACACAGTCCTACCCATTTTGGACTGTGTTTTTTTATGGGTAAATTAGAGACTGATTACAAAAGCTTATCTTAGAGAAAGTATCTATTGGCTTAAAGCGCATAGATTTATGACCGGTTCTGCTGCCATTGTGCATATTTTTGACTAATCACGACTGCCATCAAATCATAATTATCCCATGTATCATCCACAGCATAGGTATCTGTCAAACCTTTAGCATCAACTAAGATTTCATCATAATCTTTAAAATATTCATGGCTCTCATAATAGGCTTGGGTAAATTCAAAGCCTTGTTCATTTAAATCTTCTTCCCAAAATTTTTCATCACACATATTGATCAAAAACTGCCGTCCAGTCATTTGACGTGTGCGGACTTGTTCTAATTCATCAACACTTTCTTCTTGATGAAACTCACCTTCCAATTGGTTATTGATAATCCAGGCTAAATAAATTCCAATATGTGTCCCACCATTTTCATATGGAAAGCCTGCTTGCTCTGCGGATTCGCCATGCCAATCAATACGATCTATTGCCATTATTTATTTTTCCTTGTGATTATTTATTTAGATCTTTAAACAGTATAAACACTTATTTTATATTTTTTAATCCAAAAACTAAGCAATTAAAGATAAAAAAAGCCCCAAAATTAATTCAGGGCTTTGCTCTAAGCTGTAAAAAGAAAAGCAGATCAACCTTGGAAATAACGTAAATCTAAACGACCTTCATAAACGGTTGCAGTCGGCCCTGTCATCCAAACCACATCGCCTTCTTTCCATTCGATTTGTAATTTACCACCAGCCAACTCAATTTCGACATTATTGGCAAGTAAACCACGACGCATTCCAGAGACTGCGGCTGCACAAGCACCTGTACCACATGCCATCGTTTCGCCGACACCACGTTCAAACACACGTAAGCGCGCATGCTTTTCATCAACAATTTGCATAAAGCCTGCATTTACTCGTTGCGGAAAACGCGCATGTGCTTCTACTTGAGGACCAATTTTGGCAACGTCTGCAGTTAAAACATCGGGAACGATTGTCACCGCATGTGGATTGCCCATATTGACCACATCAATAGTCAGTAATTCATTATCTTGCAATGCAATGTCATACAATGCATCTGGTTCTTCTGCAAGAAATGGAATCTCATTGGGTAAAAATTTTGGATAGCCCATGTTGACACGCACCCAACCATTTTCACCCAACTCAGGTTCGACAATACCAGCACTGGTTTGAACCTTAAAACGCTTTTTATTGGTCAACTGACGTTCATAAACAAACCGTGCAAAACAACGCACCCCATTGCCGCATTGCTCTACTTCAGAACCATCTGCATTGAAAATACGATATTTAAAATCAACATTGGGAAAATCTGGTGGTTCAACAATTAACAGTTGATCAAAACCAATCCCGAAATGGCGATCAGCCAAACGGCGAATGGTCATCGCATCAAAAAATGCACGCTGGCTGATTAAATCAACCACCATAAAGTCATTGCCCAGACCATGCATTTTGGTAAATTCTAATAACATTTAAAATGGCTCCTTAAGGCAATAAGCTTTCATTTTCCCAAAGTGATTCAATGGTTTCTCGCTTACGAATCACATACGACTGGTCAGCATCGACCATGACTTCAGCAGCACGACCACGGCTGTTATAATTTGAACTCATAACAAAACCATACGCACCTGCGCCTAAAACAGCAAGATTGTCATTTTCCTGAATGGCAAGTTCACGTTCTTTACCGAGAAAATCGCCTGTTTCACAAATGGCACCCACGATATCCCAAGTTTTTGCTTCAACATCTGTACGCGATACCACAGCTTGAATGTCCATCCACGCTTGGTAAAGCGATGGACGAATCAAGTCATTCATTGCAGCATCAATAATTGCGAAATTACGATAATTGGTTGGTTTTAACAAATCAACTTTCGTCACCAATACCCCAGCATTTGCTGAAATACTCCGCCCCGGTTCCATATAGACTTTTAAGCCTAATTTCTCTAAAGCTGGACGCATTGCGTTGGCATATTCTGCAACACTTGGCGGTGTTTCATCTTTATAGGTCACCCCTAAACCGCCACCAATATCGATGTGTTTCAGCTGGATGCCCAATTCTTTTAATTTTGCAATCATCATAATGACGCGGTCAAGCGCATCTACGAAAGGTTGTGTTTCAGTTAATTGCGAACCAATGTGACAATCGATCCCAATCACATCAAGGTTGGGTAAAGACGCCGCATATTGATAGGTTTCAAAAACTGAATCTGATGGAATACCAAATTTATTTTCTTTTAAACCTGTCGAAATATACGGATGGGTTTTCGCATCTACATCTGGGTTTACCCGTAACGAAATCGGAGCTTTTTTGCCTAAACCTGCCGCAACTTTCTGGATACGATCAAGTTCAGCATGGGATTCCACATTAAAGCATGCAATCCCCACTTCTAGGGCTTTTTGAATATCTGCTTCTTGTTTGCCTAAACCTGAGAATACGATTTTTGTAGCATCTCCACCTGCGGCAAGGACTCGCGCAAGCTCACCACCTGTAACAATATCAAAGCCTGAGCCTAATTTTGCCAATACATTCAATACCGCAAGATTTGAGTTTGACTTCACCGCAAAACAAATTTGATGATCGATAAAGCTAAATGCCTGATCCATATCCAAATAATGCTTTTCAAAAGTTGCCTTTGAATAAACATAAAGCGGTGTGCCATATTGCTGCGCGAGTTGATCTAAAGAACATTGCTCTGCATGCAATACCCCATGAATGCGGGAGAAACTCATGAATCTATCCTTTCAATGAAAGTGTAATTAGGTTTAGTTTGAAGTGGCTTGAGACGCTGGCACAGATTGATCTGCAATGGCTGTCTGATCTTGCACTTTTGCCTTGCTTTGGGCAGCTTTATTGGCATCTTTTGAATAAAGCAAATATTTGGCACGTTTGTCATAGTCTTGACTGTTTGCCAACTGCAAATTGCCTGATTGACCACAACCCACCAACACCGCACTTGCTAAAACTAAACCGATGCCACAAATTGCAAAACGCATTTGTTCACCTATTTCCAAAATTTTCGTCAGTATACCTTATACCTTGAATCTAAAATATAGACCAAAGCGGAAGCCTTAAAGCTTAAAATGAGAATAAAAAAAACGCCAGTAAATTACTGACGTTTTCTTATCAATATCATTGAAATCGTTAATGACTATTTTTTCTTATAAAAACAGAAATAACCAATCGCAAGGATAATGAGCCAGATCGGACTGACCATCAATGATTTCATTGTATCTGGTTCTAATGCAAGAATACCAATCGTACCGACAAAGAAAATGATCACGATATAACAAGTAATCGGTCCACCTGGTAATTTAAACACTGATTTTGCATGAAGTTCTGGGCGTGTTTTGTAGTACACCAAGTAACTCCACAAAATAATGATCCATACCAAGATAAACAAGATCGTGGACAGTGTGGTTGCTAAAGTAAATGCTTCGACTGTATTTGGAACAAAGTATTGTAATGCCGCACCACCCAATAGACATACACCAGAGAAATATAAAGCATTCGCTGGAACTGCACGTTTATTTAACAGACCAAATGCTTTAGGACCTTGATCTTCACGAGAAAGACCAAACAGCATACGACTTGTTGAGAATACACCACTGTTCATTGAAGACATTACAGAAGAAAGTACCACCAAGTTCATAATGATTGCAGCCGCAGCAATTCCCGCTTGACTAAATAAGTTCACGAATGGGCTAACTTTAGGATCAATCATATTCCATGGTGTAACTGACATAACAATCACTAACGCCAATACATAGAAGAAAATAATACGGATTGGAATTGAGTTAACTGCTTTAGGTAGGTTCTTCTCTGGATCTTTGGTTTCTGCTGCGGTGGTACCAACAAGTTCAACACCGACAAAAGCAAAAATGGCGATTTGGAAGCCTGCCAAGAAGCCTTCAAAGCCTTTCGGGAACATTCCTCCATGATCCCAAAGATGGGTAAATGACGCTACTTGACCTGTTGCTGCCGAAGTAAAGCCGGTAAAAATCATCCAGAAACCCACCAAAATTAACACCACAATGGCAATAATTTTGATCAGTGCAAACCAGAATTCCAATTCACCAAACAGTTTTACTGTGACTAAGTTCAACCCTAAAATAAAGAAGATTGCGGCAACACTGATCATTGCCCCTTCAGTTGGGGTAAAGGGCACCCCATTATTGAAGAACTGTAAGTAATAGATAATTGCAGATAGATCTGCGATACCAATTGTGATCCAGCACAGCCAATAAGTCCATCCGACAAAATAGCCGGCCCATGGTCCGATCAAATCTGTAGAAAAATCAATAAATGACTTGTATTGCAAGTTTGAAAGTAACAGTTCACCAAGCGCACGCATGACGAAAAAAACCATCAAACCAATGATCATGTAAATAAATAATATGGATGGTCCCGCAAGACTGATCGTCTTCCCTGAACCCATAAATAAGCCTGTACCAATCGCACCACCAATTGCAATTAATTGTAGATGACGATTCGATAAACTTCTTGCTAGTTCACCTGTTTCCGCAGAAGAACTGAGGTTTTCATTTGACATTGTTATATTCTTCTCTCAGATTTCGTTGTTTAAAAGTAGCTTAAAACAAAAAAAATAAAAAAGCCTTTTTCAATGAATACTTAAAATATCTAAGTTTTTTCATCTTTTAGCTTATTTAATAGTCATACGACTATCCCTTACCTTTCTTATTTTTACCGTTCCTTCGATTTGCAGTTTACGTGCCAAAATAGTTTTTGGCGAGATGTTAAGCAAAAAATTGTATTTCAATGGCGCTATTGGTACATTCAGCACATCATTCAAAAGGTGAACGCACTCAAAATGGGCAAAGTCAAAACTGTTTATCGTTGTGAACAATGTGGTACAGACCATCCAAAATGGGCAGGTCAATGTTCAGACTGTGGTGAATGGAATTCTCTGACTGAAGTGCGCATTGAACCTGTCGTATCACATCGTGCCAAACCTATGGGCGGTGGGTATGCTGGACAAGCAGCCAATGTCACCTTGCTTAACCAGATTACCGTGTCCAATGAAACACGTTTAGCTACGGGTATAGGCGAGTTTGACCGAGTACTTGGTGGTGGTTTAGTCACAGGTTCTGTCGTCCTGATCGGGGGTGACCCCGGTATTGGTAAATCAACGATTCTGTTGCAAACCGCAACCCATATGGCTGCTGCGAAGAATTCAGCGCTCTATGTCACAGGGGAAGAATCACTTTCACAAGTGGCTTTACGTGCCAATCGTCTTGACTTAGCTACCGATAAATTACAAGTCATGGCTGAGACGTGTGTAGAACGAATTTGTGATACCCTCGCACAATTGCGCCCTGCTGTTGCCATCCTTGACTCAATCCAAACCTTATATACCGAAACCTTACAATCTGCTCCCGGCGGTGTTTCGCAAATTCGTGAGTCAGCTGCACTATTGACTCGATTTGCAAAAAATAGTGGTACAGCGTTATTTCTTGTTGGTCACGTCACCAAAGAAGGTGCCTTGGCCGGTCCACGTGTACTTGAACATATGGTCGATTGTGTACTGTATTTTGAAGGGCAATCTGACTCCCGCTATCGTATGATTCGTGCTGTTAAAAACCGTTTTGGTGCGGTCAATGAACTTGGTGTATTTGGCATGACAGATAAGGGCTTAAAAGAAGTCGCCAATCCGTCTGCCATCTTTTTAAGTCGTTATGATGAAGCGATTCCCGGTTCAGTGGTGATGATCAGTCGTGAAGGTACACGGCCATTATTGGTTGAAGTTCAAGCACTGGTTGATGACGCGCATGGACAACCGCGTCGGGTCGCACTGGGTTTAGAACAAAACCGCTTAAATATGTTGCTTGCGGTTATGCATCGCCATGGTGGTGTACAGACATCTGGACAAGACGTTTATGTCAATGTCGTGGGTGGCTTAAAAATTACCGAAACAGGTTCTGATCTTGCGGTACTTTTGGCCTGTGCTTCAAGTTTACGCTCTAAAGCTTTACCGCAACAATTGGCTGTGTTTGGTGAAGTGGGATTATCAGGTGAAATACGCCCTGTTCCCAATGGGCAAGAACGCTTAAAAGAAGCCATAAAACATGGTTTTAAATACATCATCGTACCTAGAGGCAATGCACCACAAAAGCCTATTGCAGGTGTACAAATCATTGCAGTGGCTCGACTGCATGAGGCATTAACAGAAGCCATGCAATTGAGTGATGAGGTCTAATTATCACGTGATAAAATAACACCAAGCCTTACAAGGAAGTAAGCTTGCTTTGATAGAGAGCTTAAATAAAAAATTTCCTCTTCTCCCTCATTAAATGAACCCTCACAGATCTAATAAAAATTAAATCTCTGACTAAAGTTAAAACAACAGTTTTGCTTTAATCATTTTTATAACGGATTGATCGATCGATATTTATTCAAATAATTTAAAGGTAAAAGACTGGCTACTACACGCTATAAATTATCCATTAAATCATGAGAATTTTTGTCATAAATTGCTGCATTAAATTTGTATATCACAGCACAATTCCACCGATATGATAAAAGCCTTTTTAAATTGATAGTTTTAATTATTTCAATAGATTAGAAAATCCGTATTGGACTTTAAAAGCCCAGCAATATATTCGTTATGTTTATGTGAATATATGTGCAAATAAATCTTAAAAACATTGAAATTCTCTTAAAAAGACTGCATAAAGAGAACTATGAAAAGCAATTACAGTAATGTGCTTGCACTCATATTCATCAACATATTTTTTTAATATAGGTAGATTCAATGGAAGTTCGACAGCGCGGCTTGGTCGCAGGTATTTTAATGGCAACTTTGGCTGTAGCACCTTTGGCTGAAGCAAAACGTGCAGGTGGTGGTAAAAGCCATGGCATGAGCCGTTCTTCGAGTTCAAGTCAGTCTTATTCTCAACCTCGACAAGTTACGCCTGCTCAACAACCAACGCCTGCTCAACCTGGACAACAAAAATCAGGTTCTGGTGTAGGTAAAATGGTTGCTGCTGGTGTTGCAGGTGCAGCAGTAGGTGCGATTGCGGCAAATGCAATGGCTGATGATCATAATGGTAATGCCCAAGCACAAACCAATGATGCTGAATTAGCGAAACAACAAGCAGCTGCTCAACAAGAAGAGAAAAAAGGTGGAATTCCAAGCTGGATCTGGTTAATCCTGATCGCAGGTGCTGCATTCTTCTTGTTCCGCAAATTCGGCGCAAAAAAAAAATTAGCCAGCAATAATCCGTATGCACCAAATAGCACAGGTCCAACATCTGCGCCATTTGGGCAAAACAATACGGCACGTAGTTCAAACGACGCGACCAATATTTTTGGTCAGTCTGTCAATGGTGGTACTACAACCCAAGCACCGTTTGGCGCAGCGTCTATGCAAAGTGGCAATCAACTTCCGGATGGAACTGAACCTGCTGCTTTCTTGCGTGTTGCTCGTCAACGCTTTAACCATATTCAGTCAATGAACTCAGTGAGCAATATTGCTGAAATTCAACGCTATTTAACAGCCGATCTTTATCAGTCAATGTACAGCGATATCATGGCAAACCAAGATCAAGATGTGGCTGAGTTTTCAAACTTAAATGCATTGGTATTGGATAGCGCGACAGAAAATGGACAATACGTGGTGAGTGTTCGTTTTACTGGCACTGTCAGCGAAGACTTAAATAGTCAACCTGTACCGTTCTCAGAAGTATGGCACTTTGTTAAACCAGCAGGGTCTACGCAAGACTGGTTAGTTGCTGGAATTCAACAAGAAAGTTAATTGAATAGCATTTTATTGCAATTAAAAAACAGTGCTTCGGCACTGTTTTTTTGTTTTAAAAATATAGTACTTTCTATCGAATAGATTAAATCAAGACGGAAATAGTTTTGTTGAGATGCAGCCATTCGTTTAAAATCACTTTGTCTTTATAATCAAAGCTAATTAAAAAAATGGGATAAAACAAATGAATAAAATAATCTATAGTCTCATTCTCAGTTGTAGCGCACTTTCAAGCTTTAGCTTTGCCTGTGATCCGGCTTCTTTAGACTGGGAGAAATTCCATAAAACCTATGATTTAAATAAGAATGATACCTTTGAGCTCAATGAATTTTTAAAGGTTAAAGACTTTGAACCCTATCCTTGGCCAGATGACAGACAGTTTCAAGGCAAAGATAAAAACATTAAATTATTTAACTATCTAGATGAAAATCAAGATGGAAAACTCACAGACGATGAAATTATCAAAATTTACAATGTATTACCTAACCCTTGTGCCAATTGGCCAGATAAAGCTTGGTGGAAATTTTGGTAAGTGAACATTCAACATATATACCCTAAGCTGTTTTTGCTTTTTTAATTTATTTAATCATACATGCAGTCGTTATTGCATGCCGATATGAATCAACAACTACGAACGCTCTATTCTCCAACATTGATAAAGTCATTCAAATACGCAATCTCAAATAAAAAAGCCCTGATTCATCAGGGCTAAAATTTTCGCGATACTTAACGTCGTGGTAAAGGGATAAATTGTGAGTCAGCACTTTGAACTTTACGCTCACCCACTTTAACCGTGAGATTGACGGTTTGTTCGCCACGAATGACTTCAACTTGAATATCGGTATTCGGTGCTTGGAGTGCAACATAATTAATTAAATGTGAGGTTGAAGTAATATCTTCATTATTCACTTTAACAATACGATCGCCCACTTTAATCCCCGCTTCCGCCGCAGGACCTTTTTTCAATACATCAGCAACCACAACACCTGGTTGACGGGGCTGTAATACATCCGCTTGCGTTGGCGGAACTAAACTAATGCCCATCCATCCACGAATCACACGACCATCTTTTAAAATTGAATTTAAAATTTGCTGACAGATTTTGGCAGGAATGGCAAAGCCAATCCCCAACGAACCACCTGACTGTGAGAAGATTGCAGTATTAACACCAATCAAATTCCCAGCCACATCTATCAATGCACCACCCGAATTACCCGGATTAATGGCTGCATCTGTTTGAATAAAGTCTTCGTAAGTATTAATACCGAGATCAGAACGACCTGTCGCAGAGATAATCCCCTGCGTTACCGTTTGCCCGACACCAAATGGATTTCCTATGGCCAACACAACATCACCAACTTCATTGCCACTCAATTTAAATGGCAAGACAGGTAATTCTTTCAATTCAATTTTGATCACAGCCAAATCTGTATCAGGATCCGTTCCGATTACAGTGGCTTCTGCACGGCGACCATCTTGCAAGGCAACAACGATTTGATCTGCTTGAGCAATCACATGGTTATTTGTCAAAATATAACCATCTGGACGCACAATCACTCCAGAACCTAAACTGTTTTCATTCTGGTTTTGATTTTGTTCAGGGATCTGATTTCCAAAGAACTCTCTAAACGCAGGATCATTGAGCAATGGATGATTTTGTTTTACTTTTTGAGTGGTAAAAATATTCACCACTGCTGGTGCGGCAACCTTAACGGCAGCACTATAGGACACCACACCACCCGTTCGAGATGTATTGACCAAAGGCTCAACTTTCTCAGCAGGCATCTTCACACCATCAGCAGCAATCGGTGCTTTGGGCTGTTGAAGTTTTTGCCAAACCACAAAACAAATAATAACCAGTATCAGTAAAACCCAAGGGAGCCAAGTAAATGAACGCCGCACGTTTTTATTCCTCTAAGAATTTTTTAATTCGTTGATGCAAAAGCAATTTGTATATTGTAAAGCAAATCAATCAAGAAACATAAAAAACACAAAGAGTTTTGTTCAGCTTTAGTTACAATTTAAAATATGTTTTGATGTTCTTAACACACTTCATTTAAATAAAGGTTATTCATGGCTTTACTCAAAGATATCATCCAGTGGTGTGATCAAACCTTAAAATCACATGAATTTAAAGATTACGCACCCAATGGATTACAAATCGAAGGACGATCTGAAGTAAAAAAAATTCTGTGTGCAGTCACGGCGTCACAGGATGCAATTGATGCAGCGATTGCACAACAAGCAGACCTGCTCTTGGTTCATCATGGCTATTTCTGGAAAGGTGAACCCTATCCAATCACAGGTATGCGTGGCAAACGAATCAAAGCATTAATCCAAAATGATATTTCACTTGTTGGATACCACCTCCCCTTAGATTCGCATCCAATATTGGGGAATAATGCAATGATTGCCAAAATCCTGGGGCTGGAAAATATTGAAGCTTTAGACCCAAGCGAACGTAACCCGATTGGTAATATTGGTTATTTAAAAAACCCGATCTCACCAGAGGATTTTAAACATATTCTTACTGAAAAATTAGGCTTTGATACCATTCATCTCAATGCAGAAAAATCATTGATTCAAAAAGTCGGCTTCTGTACAGGTGGAGCACAGGATTTTATTGGCAAAGCGGCAGCAATGAATTGTGATGCCTATATTTCAGGTGAAGTCAGCGAGCGTACTTTTTATGAAGCCAAAGAGTTAAATGTGCATTACTATGCATGTGGTCACCATGCAACAGAGCGTTATGGTGTTCAACAACTTGCTCAAGCGATCGCGGAACAGTTCAATATTGACGCTAGTTATTTCGAACTCAACAACCCGATTTAAGCGTTATCCTAAAAAATGTAGCGTATTTTTTGGCAAATATTGCTCTGCCGATTAGACACTTTTCCATAAAAATGCGATGCACTTTTTAGATTTTCTATATACGTATTAAATCGAAATAAATTGTGTATTGTTATTTAACATCTTGCACAATTGTTGAAAGAATCCATTACAATAAAGCCACTTAATGTTAAAACCCAGCTAAATGCAAGGAATTTAAAACATGACAACCATTACTTTACCTGCTTTACCATACGGCTATGAAGATCTTGCGCCGCACATCAGCAAAGAAACTTTAGAATTCCATCATGACAAGCACCACAATACTTATGTTGTAAACTTAAACAACTTAATCAAGGGTACTGATCTTGAAGGTAAAACTTTAGAAGAGATCATTGTTGCTGTTGCTGGCGATGCTTCTAAAGCAGGTGTATTCAACAACGCTGCACAAGTTTGGAACCACACATTCTACTGGAACTGTATGGCTAAAAACGGTGGCGGTAAAGCTACTGGCGCTTTAGCTGCTAAAATTGATGAAGCTTTCGGTTCTTACGAAAAATTTGCTGAAGAGTTCGCAGCTGCTGCAACAACTCAATTCGGTTCAGGTTGGGCTTGGTTAGTTGCTGATAAAGTGAATGGCGAGCTTTCTATTCTTAAAACTTCAAATGCAGATACTCCACTTGCACATGGCAAAGTAGCGGTACTTACAATTGATGTTTGGGAACATGCTTATTACATCGACTTCCGTAATGCTCGTCCTAAATACATTTCGACTTTCTTAGAAAGCCTTGTAAACTGGGACTATGCAAACGCGAAATATGCGGGCCAAGAAGCTGGTGTTGAAAAATAAGATCTCAGCATTTTATTTTTGTAAAAAGGCCATTCTGATTAGAATGGCCTTTTTATGCGATTCAATTTTTTCAATTCAAATATGATCAATCCTAATTACACGGTAAAAGCAGATCCAATAAAAATCTTTTATAGTTATGCAATGCTTAGCGCTATTCAGATCCCCTGTTATCTCTATATTACCGACACGGACGATATCAGCTTCACTTTTATTTTTGTGGTCCTATTTTGGCTGTTTATTGTGTTGTTTGAACTTATTTCATTGTCTTTGCTGATCAAACATGGACGACCACAGATATGTTTTCATTCCGAGTTTTGCCAAATTCAAATGTATGCAATAAAAATCACCATTAATTATGCACAAATTTCTGCTTTCAGCATGCGTAAAATACAGCAAGAACATCGAGGCTTTTCTTTTGGTATGTGTTACGAACTTGACTTAATTTTTATTGATCACATTATGCAACAACATTTTTTGTGGAAAAAAGCCTATAGGGTTAAAAATATAGTGATTTCATCAAACTTGCTTTTTAAAAATATTCAAATCTTAGAAATCGCGATTATTTTTAGCGCTTTAGTCCGAATGAAAACATCACAACGAATACAAACCCTTCTTCAGCTGCAACAAAATTTAATCACTTATGATCATTTAATCTCGAATAAAGAACTGGAAAACTTTAAAAATAATCAATATATATACAAACTCTTTAAATTCGGACAATAAAAAAACATTTAAGCCTTTTTTCTTATCATTTCACTTGACCACTTTGGCTTTCATCCATAAAATGCGCATCAGATTCTCCAATAGCTCAGTCGGTAGAGCGACGGACTGTTAATCCGCAGGTCCCTGGTTCGAGCCCAGGTTGGAGAGCCATCTATTCTTCCATAGCTCAGTCGGTAGAGCGACGGACTGTTAATCCGCAGGTCCCTGGTTCGAGCCCAGGTGGAAGAGCCAGATTCTAAAAAGCCCACTCATAATGAAGTGGGCTTTTTTATATCTTTATTTTCTATAAAGAAAAGATTTAAGCGCTTTTCGGCTTACACCTAAATTTTAGAACGCTTAAAACAACTTTGCTTTTATTCAGATTTACTTTTATTCAGAATGATCAAATATTTAGCAAATAATGCTTTTTTATGATGAATTTAACAATTTTTCCTTGACCCATTCCCATTTCATCCCTAAAATGCGTTCCAGATTCTCCAATAGCTCAGTCGGTAGAGCGACGGACTGTTAATCCGCAGGTCCCTGGTTCGAGCCCAGGTTGGAGAGCCAGATTTTAAAAACCCACTCATGATTGAGTGGGTTTTTTCTTGTCTATACGATACCGATCCCCTATGTCTCTCGATTTACATCAAATTTTATTTTTATTGATTGGCAGTATCGCAACCATTGCTTTATTGCTAGCCTGCTTTGGTCAGTATTTATTTCGAAATAAACATTATTATGCAAAACGTGTGATCACCCCTTTTGAACAGAAAATGTTTTTCCGTTTAAATGAAGCCTTTCCTCAACATCATGTACTTGCGCAAGTCGCGTTTAGCGCGTTAATTGATTGCAATCAATTTAAATTGCGTTCCAAATTCAATCGTAAAGTGACTGACTTTGTGCTACTCGACAAACAGCTTGAAGTGATTGCTATTATTGAACTCGATGATCCCAGTCATCTTGGCAAAGAACATATCGATGCACAACGTGACGAGATGTTAGAACAAGCAGGTTATCAGGTATATCGCTATACCGATATTCCCAGTTGTCGAGATTTAAGAAAAGACATTGCGGATTGAACATGATCAGCCAAGCATTTCTAAAGCTAACCATTCAGCCATGTCTTATAAAATAATCGATGCAATACATAAGTAAACGATGACACCTGTTGCATCACAAATCGAGGTGACCAAAGGTGCCGAAGCACTTGCTGGATCCAGCTTTAAACGATTCAATATAAATGGCAGGCTCATCCCAATTAAGCAGCCCATCAATACAATACCCATCATACTTAAAGCTAACACCAAAGCGACCATTGCATCGCCTCTAAAGTAACCAAGAATGGACACTGCAATTGCCATTGTTCCACCCAAACATAAACCAACCAAGCTTTCACGCCCAATCAGATACATCCAATCTTTTAAATGCACATCACCCGTTGCCAATGCCCGTACCATTAAGGTGGCCGATTGTGAGCCAGCATTCCCGCCACTCCCGACCAAAAGCGGCAAAAAGAATACCAGCACAATATTCTTTGCAATAATATCCTCAAAATGGGCAATCCCGAATCCAGACAATAAGCTACCAAAAACTAAAATCACCAACCAAAATACCCGTTTTTTATACAGGTAATGAATCGGCGCTGTCTTAATGCTCATTTTAGGAGACGATGAGACTGCACTGGATTTTAAAAAGTCTTCTGTGGCTTCTTCAGTGACGACATCCATGGCATCATCATAAGTAACAATACCTAGAAGACGTTGTTGCTCATCAACAATTGGCAGCGCAATAAAGTCATAATAATGCAGCTTTTCTGCAATGCTTTCTTGGTCTTCATTCACGTCCCCGACAATCAAATCCGTACTCATGACTTCAGCAATGGTTTGCTCAGGCTCAGCAAGAATAATTTCACGTAAGGACACAACCCCGAGTAACTTACCTTGTGCATTGACCACATAAATCAAATAGACCGTTTCACGATCTGTGGCAATTGCTCTGATCTGCTTGATGGCTTGTGTCATGTTCAAATCAGGTGACAATGTCACATAATCTGAACTCATGATTGCACCAGCAGACTCTTCTGGGTATCTGGCTAAATGTTGGATCTGCTGTTGTATTTCAGGGCTTAAATCGGCATAAACAGCTTGCTGTAATGCATAAGGCAAGTACTTAAATAAATCTGTACGATCATCCGAGTGCATCTCAGAAATGATATTGACCAGTAGCTGTTTTGGTAAATGTTCAGAAATTTTAAGTTGTTGTTCGAGTGATAAAAACTCGAGAATATAGGCAGCATTGGGTAAATACTCCACCAATGCCAGCTGTTCATTTAAAGATAAATCTGCCAAAATTTTCGCGATATCGGCGTCATTGATTTGTTCAAATTGTTTTTCAATGAGATCAAATTGATGGTTTTGAATGGCTTTTTCTATTTCTGAAACGAGTGCCAAAGAAAATTGCATAGGATGATCCAAATTCCATCAAACTTTTGCCACATGTTGGACTGCAATCCCACGAAAATAAAGATGTTTTTTGTTGTGAAACATATTTTAAAGATTCTATATGATTTTAAGCTTGCTCAATCCTCATCAAAGAGCATTGAACAAGCGAAGCTCATCAATCAACACCCTTACTCATAGGGTGCTTTTGATTTAAAAATTGAACGAACCAGCACATACATAAATGGGATAAACAGCAAAACTAAAACTGTTCCGAAGATCACCCCACCCAATACGCTTACCCCTATTTCTTGACGGCTGGCAGCACCTGCACCAAATGCAACAACCAAGGGAATAATCCCTGCACCAAAGGCCAAGGATGTCATCAGAATTGGCCGTAACCGCAACCCTGCGCCTTCTAATGCA
Organism: Acinetobacter sp. GW821-FHT01E09; assembly: GCF_059422385.1. NCBI lineage: Bacteria > Pseudomonadati > Pseudomonadota > Gammaproteobacteria > Moraxellales > Moraxellaceae > Acinetobacter > Acinetobacter sp. GW821-FHT01E09. The sequence continues at coordinate 1,142,874 of NZ_JBWKWU010000001.1, read as the reverse complement.
GCAGCAATCGCTGTTTTACCTTTTTCCTGAGACAGAGCGGCAAACTCAACAATCAGAATTGCATTTTTACACGACAAACCAATCGTGGTCAGCAATGCAATTTGAAAATAAATATCGTTTGGAAAACCCGCCAATTTACTGAAAATAATATTGCCCCCAATCCCCAAAGGAATTGCCGCTATCACAGCAGTTGGAATCGACCAGCTTTCATATAAGGCTGCGAGACAAAGAAAAATAAAGCCGATCGAAATCAAATACAGTAACCATGCTTGGCTACTTGATTTTTGTTCTTCAAATGACAAGCCACTCCACGCAACATCTATTCCATCTTGTTGACTAATCAAGGTCTGAATATCTTTCATGGCTTGACCTGAACTTGTATGCGCTGCAGCATTGGCTTCCATTTGCAAGGCGGTATAACCTTGGAAACGATTGACCACATCTGGCCCACCTTCCCAGCGCGTCGTTGCGAAATTGCTAAATGGCACCATCTGGTTCTGTGCATTACGCACTGTCCATACCTGTAGATCTTCAGGCTTTGAACGAAACTCTGCATCGCCCTGCATCATCACGCGTTTAATTCGTCCACGATCAATAAAGTCATTTATATAAGAACCACCCCATGCTGCTGATAAGGTGTTGTTAATCGCGGTTTGACTCAGTCCATTTGCCAATGCCAATTTTTGATTGACATCAACTTTTAACTTAGATTTATCGGGATTGGATTTTTTATCCAAATTTTCAAAGGATTGGAACTGTTTGGCTTGTGCCTGCAATGTAGTGAATTGTTGGTCTAAATATTTCCGTCCTTGACCGTTAATATCCTGAATCCAAAATTCTAAACTATCACTATCCCCCAAACCATTTACAGAAGCAGGCAAACTGACTGTAATCCGAGCATTGCGATCTTGACTAAAATACTTTGTCGCACGTTCACGAATCGCTTGCGCAGAATTTTGTGTACCTGAGCGATCATCCCAATGCTTTAAAGCCACAAAGCCTGTTCCTAAATTTTGTCCTGTACCTGAAAAATTACGCCCATAACGAATCAAGACAATATCAACATTCTGTTTCTCATGCTCAAGGAAATATTTTCGGATATTTTCCCCAACCACCTGACTACTCGACATCGGTGCACCATCAGCTAAACGGAACTGTACACTCAACATGCCCTGATCTTCACTTGGAATAAAACTGGTGGGTAAAGCCCGATAGATCAGTGAAAATACAGCAATCAAAGCCACAAAAATCGTCAAAATCACCCATTTCAAATTTAAAGTCTTTTGAATCAGGCGAATATAACCTTGTCTTAGATTTTCAAGTTTGCGATTAAACCAAGTGGCCCAACGCATAGGTTTAGGATTGGGTTTTAAAATAATGGCGCAGAGTGCTGGGGTTAGGATCAATGCAACTAACAATGACAAAGCCATTGCCGCCACTAAGGTGATGGAAAATTGACGATAAATCACGCCTGTCGAACCGGTAAAGAACGCCATCGGAATAAATACTGCGGTCAAGACCACAGTAATCCCGATCAAAGCTCCCGTCATTTCCTGCATAGACTCGATAGATGCCTGTTTTGCAGTTAAGCCCTGCTCATGCATCAAACGTTCAACATTTTCCACCACCACAATAGCGTCATCAACCAACAGACCAATTGCCAACACCAAGGCAAATAAAGTCAATGTATTAATACTCATACCAAGCACATTGAGTACTGCAAAGGTACCTAAAATCACAATCGGTACAGTAATGGTTGGAACCAGCGTGGCACGCCAGCTTTGTAGGAAAATAAACATGACCAGAACCACCAATACGATGGCTTCTAATAAGGTTTTGACCACCTCTTTAATCGATTCTTGCACAAACGGCGTGTTATCTCGTGGATAAACAATCTTATAGCCTTGTGGCAGTTTTTCAGAAATCTTTGCCAATTCGGCTTTAATTAATGCAGAGGTTGCTAAAGCGTTTGCACCTGAAGATAAAGAAATCCCCATGCCCGATGAAGGATAACCATTAATGGTATTAAACGACTGATAATTTTCCGCACCCAACTCAATACGCGCCACATCTTTTAAATAGATATAGCTACCATCGGTATTGGATTTAACAATAATATTTTTAAATTCGTCGACTGTTCTTAAACGTGAACCAGCGGTGACTTTTGCATTTAAATATTGGTCAGCAGTTACCGGTAAATCCCCCACACCACCAGCAGCAACCTGTGTATTCTGTGCTTCTATTGCTGTGCGAATATCACTGGGCATCAATTGATACTGTCGCAGTAAATTCGGATTCAGCCAAATTCGCATGGCGTATTGAGAACCGAAGACATCAACTTCACCAATCCCTTCAATCCGTGATATTTCTTGTTCTATATGGTCAGATAAATAGTCACCTAATTCGATATTGTTACTTTTACCTGTTTCATCATACAAACCCACCACCATAAAGGTATCGCCAAGCGATTTATTCACCGTTACACCTTGACGCTGTACATCATCTGGTAAGCGGTTGAGTACACCATTAATACTATTTTGTACTTGGACTTGTGCGGTATCTGGATCCGTTCCGTTTTCAAAACTGATACTAATTCTGGCACGACCCGATGAGTCACTACTCGAACTAAAATACAGCAGGTTGTCGATCCCTTTAATTTGCTGCTCTAAAACCTGAGTAACACTCTCTTCAACAGTTTCAGCATCTGCACCTGTATAGGTTGTAGAAACAGTAATCCTTGGCGGAGCAATATCTGGATATCGCTCTATCGGTAAATTCAAGACTGAAAATACGCCTAAAGCCATGACAATAATTGCAAGTACACAGGCAAAAATAGGACGTTGAATAAAAAATTTTGAGAGCATCAGAGTAGGTTCTGCGTCAAAGGATTGAGGTAAAGTTGTTGGAGCAATTAAATCGACTTTATATGGATATTCTGTGACTTAAACTAAAAACTCAAGGAAAAATAACAGAAAAGCGAATGATAAGTTTAAATATGAAGAAACTATGAAGAATTTTTTTCTTCTAGGCATAAATCTACCAAAAGCATTTCATTAATTTTTCATCTTGATGTCATCACAGTGTCAATTTAATGACATAAGCTATGCACAGTTTCCATATAAGAATTTGAGAAAAATATGATTAAAAATACTGGGTTAATGATCAGTATTATGGCGCTATTAACCGCTTGTAATGATGATGATAAAAAATCAGAAAACGTCACACCAGAATACAAAGAACCTAAAATCATTATTGTTGGTCACCGAGGGGCGAGTGCTTTACGCCCTGAACATACCCTTGAAAGTTATCAAAAAGCCATTGATGATGGTGCTGATTTTATTGAGCCAGATTTGGTATCGACCAAAGATGGCGTATTGGTTGCACGTCATGAAAATGAAATTGGTGGCACAACCAATGTCAGCACATTCAGCCAATTTGCAGATCGCAAGAAAACAAAAATCATCGATGGGACATCATTAACGGGATGGTTTACAGAAGACTTTACTTTAAGTGAGTTAAATCAACTTAAAGCCCGCGAGCGTATTCCAGCGTTACGCCCAAACAATACCCAATACAATGATCAGTTGAATATCCCTACCCTTGAGCAAATTATTGAACTGGCGGAAAAGAATTATAAAAAAACCGGTAAAGTGGTTGGGCTCTACATCGAAACCAAGCACCCAACATATTTTCAAAAATTAAATTTAGCCATGGAAGATCCATTGCTGAAGACTTTGGCAAAGTACCAATATAGCCGTGAAATTGCGCCGATTTATCTACAGTCTTTCGAAGTTAATAATTTAAAGTATTTTAAGGAGCAATTGACAGCGCATAAAAGTTTAAAGCATGCCAAAATCATTCAGCTTTATGATGATAAGAAAATCAGCCCAGCAGATTATGTCGCGCAAGGAATTAAAACCACTTATGGCGATATGGCCACAGCACAAGGTTTAAAAGACGTCGCCAAATATGCTGATGGTGTTGGTCCATGGAAACCCTATATTTTTAATGATAGCTATACTGCACCCTCTTCTTTCGTTACAGATGCGCATGCAGTGAACTTAAAAGTCCATCCGTATACTTTCCGTCCTGAAAATAATTTCCTTGCCAGCAATTTAAAATGTAGTACAGCTGAAGCAGATGCAGCCAAGCGTTGTGAAGCTGGAGCGAACAAAGAATATGAGATGTATTTTAAAGCTGGCGTGGATGGTGTATTTACCGATGATCCCGGTTTAGGTCGCAAAGCTTTAGATGCGTACTGGAAAGCCAATCCAAATACCAAGTAACAGCTGATTTTTTCAAACAATTAAGCAAATGATTCAAACATTTGCTTAATTGTTTCTAAACTTGGTGTTTTTTGTTTAAAATTAATTCCGATTTAAGTTTAGAATAATACACTTCTTAAAAACTTTAGCTGCTTTGATTTATGAGTGATTATTCTCCATTTAAGGGTACGACGGGTTTCAAACGCATTCTCAATGCAACAGGCTATTCTTTAGCAGGATTTAAAGCTGCATATCAAAATGAAGCGGCTTTCCGTCAAATTGTTTGGATTAATATTGTTTTAATTCCGATTACGTTTTTTGTCGATGTCTCTTCTGTTGAACAGGCAGTGATGATTGCGGTGTGCTTATTGGCAATCATTGTAGAATTGTTTAATTCAGCATTAGAAGCTGTGGTTGACCGTGTTTCTTTAGAACGCCATCCACTGTCAAAAAATGCCAAAGATATGGGAAGTGCTGCACAGTTCGTAGCTCAAGCCATTATTTTCTTTACCTGGGCCATTATTCTTTTTAGATAGGTTATTCTTTTTAGATAAGTTATTTTTTCTAGATCAAATAATCTTGTTAGGTAAGTATTCTTTTAAAAAATTAGAGAGAATATTGACATTCGCCCACAGGTAAAATGTCAATTGATAAAAATTGATAACAGCCTAATTTTGCTTTGCTGCACTAATCCAGTCTAAGCACCACGAACTTTTAACTCGAACAGCGCACTTTTAGCTTAAAATTATCTCTGTAAACAATGGATTAAAGTGATGGTTTTGGAATTGGGATATTCTTGTCAATTTTGCCAGGTCGATTGAGATGCATAGAACAATTACTATATCCCCATTTGGTGACCTTGCCTTGTTCAAACATAAATTTCCTTGTACAAGCATTCCAGCCATCGTTATATGAAATAATTTTTGCATCATTTGGGAGTGCATAGCTTCTATACGGTGGGCCCCATTTACTGATTAGTTCTTCTTCTGTACTCCCCACCCAAGACTGCATCAAATCATTTCTTGTTTCGGGTCTTTGTCCCATGATACTTAAACATCCCGTTAGCATCTGGCTGATTGCAATAATGAAGATTAATCTTTTCATTTTAGTTCCCCTCAGTTTTCGTGTTGTATTTATATTTACCGAACAGTACAAAATCATAATAAAAAACACACAAAAAGACAAGGATGAAACAACTTACATAAAAAATCCCCGCATAAAGCGAGGATTTTTTATGATCTGAGATCAGAATGACTTACATCATTCCGCCCATACCACCCATGCCGCCCATATCAGGCATAGCAGGTTTGTCTTCTGGGATATCAGTAATCATACATTCAGTTGTTAACATCAAACCAGCAACAGATGCAGCATGCTCAAGTGCAGAACGCGTTACTTTAGCAGGGTCAAGGATACCCATTTCTAACATATCGCCATATTGTGAAGTTGCAGCATTGTAACCAAAGTTACCTTCACCGCTCTTCACTGCATTGATCACAACTGATGGCTCATCGCCAGCGTTAGACACGATTTGACGAAGTGGCGCTTCGATCGCACGACGAAGGATGTTCACACCTACAGTTTGGTCATCATTTGCACCAACAAGACCGTCAAGTACTTTAGCTGCACGTACCAACGCAACACCACCACCTGCAACAACACCTTCTTCAACCGCAGCACGCGTTGCATGAAGCGCATCGTCTACACGGTCTTTTTTCTCTTTCATTTCAACTTCAGTTGCAGCACCAATTTTGATTACAGCAACACCGCCAGCGAGTTTAGCTACGCGCTCTTGAAGTTTTTCTTTATCGTATTCAGATGTTGATTCTTCGATTTGAGCACGAATTTGAGTTACACGTTCAGCAATTTGATTTGCATCACCAGCACCATCAACAATCACAGTATTTTCTTTAGAAATCGTGATTTTATGTGCAGTACCTAAATCTTGAAGTGTTGCTTGCTCTAAAGTCATGCCCACTTCTTCAGAAATCACAGTAGCACCTGTCAAGATTGCGATATCTTGAAGCATTGCTTTACGACGATCACCAAAACCAGGTGCTTTAACCGCACATACTTTGATGATACCGCGCATGTTGTTTACAACCAGTGTTGCAAGCGCTTCACCCTCAACATCTTCAGCGATGATGAGTAATGGTTTACCTGTTTTTGCAACAGCTTCTAAAACTGTAATCAATTCACGGATATTACCAATTTTCTTATCAACAAGAAGAATGAACGGATTTTCAAGTTCAGCAGTCAAAGTATCTTGTTTGTTTGCGAAGTACGGGCTGATATAACCACGGTCAAACTGCATACCTTCTACAACATCAAGCGCATCTTCAAAGCCTGAACCTTCTTCAACGGTAATCACGCCTTCTTTACCAACGCGTTCCATTGCTTGCGCAATCAACTTACCTACAGTTTCATCAGAGTTTGCAGAAATCGAACCGACTTGTTCAATTGCTTTAGTATCAGAAGCTGGTTTAGCAGTTGCTTTGATATTTTCAACAACAGCTCTAACCGCAAGGTCGATACCACGTTTCAAATCCATTGGGTTCATACCCGCAGTGACTGATTTGATCCCTTCATTTAAAATCGCTTGAGCAAGTACAGTTGCAGTTGTTGTACCGTCACCTGCGATATCATTGGTTTTTGAAGAAACTTCACGAACCAATTGCGCACCCATGTTTTCGAATTTGTCTTTTAAAGAAATTTCTTTAGCAACAGTTACACCATCTTTAGTGATGTGCGGTGCACCGAAAGAACGATCAATAACAACGTTACGACCTTTAGGGCCTAAAGTTACTTTTACTGCATCTGCAAGTACGTTTACACCCGCGATCATTTTTGAACGCGCTGAATCACCAAATTTTACGTCTTTAGCTGACATACTAAACTCCAGATATCTTTATAAATTTTAAATTTTGACCAATATGTTTGGATGAAAACCCATCTCAACAGCAGAAGATTAACCTTCCAATACCGCTAAAATGTCAGATTCTTTCATCACAAGAAGTTCTTCACCATCAACTTTAACTTTAGTACCCGCATAAGCACCAAACAGTACGTTATCGCCGACTTTAACGTCTAAAGCGCGTACACCGTTATCAGTGATTTTGCCATTACCTACAGCAAGAATTTCACCTTGAGCAGGCTGTTCAGCTGCAGAAGTACTTAAAATCAAACCACCTGCTGTTTTAGTTTCTTTTTCAACACGGCGGATCACAACGTTGTCATGTAAAGGACGAATCTTGCTCATTTCTAACTCCATAGACATTTTAAAATGTCATTGATTACTCAGCGAAGATGACTTCTTATTCCTAGGTCATCGACAAAATATTTGTATGTCACATTTGTGGGGATGGAAATAAACGCTTCAAGGGGAAAACGAAAAAAAATTTATTTAATTTGTATGTTTTTTCTTCTTTTGTATCAAATCATGTCTAATTCAGAATTTTTTAGCGCAGTTTTGGCAATAAATTCCTGTAATTGTTCATCAAAAAAATAATGTTCAAAGCGCCCATCTTGGTGAATCACATTAAAGCTATTGGGTATATTTTTATGCAAACGTCGAGAAACTGCTGTACCCGCATGAACCTCATAAACCGGTTGTTTTAAATTTAGCGCAAAGGCTTGATTCAGATCATAGACCGCAACTAAATGTAAATGACCGTGCAATAAAGCATACAGTTGATGTTGTCCCCATTCTTTAATGGCAAACTGCCCTAAAGCTGGACAATCTTTTAAGTGATGGTCTTCATTTGAGGTATAAAAAGGTTGATGACTAACGATTATTTTTAATTTATTTTTTGGTGCATTGGCCAACAACTGATTTACATTTTGAATTTGCTCAAAAGAAATATGTCCGCGTGTGTGATAACGGCGACGAATACTGTTCATGCCAATTAAATAAAAATGCTCTGTAAATAAGCTGCGTTCTAAACTGCCAAAGAACAGTTGATATAAGCCAAATGGTCTAAAGGCACGATTCCAGACATGATACAAAGGAATATCATGGTTGCCAGGCACCACAAAATAAGGGATGTTTAGTGATTCTAAAAACTGCTTACATGCATAGAATTCTTTAAATTTAGCACGTTGAGTTAAATCACCGCTCACCACAACCACTTCTGGTTTATGCACAGCACAAAACTTTTGAATCGCCCGTATACACGCTGGACGCTCAGTACCAAAATGTAGATCAGACAGATGCAATAACATGCGGCACCATAATTTTTAAAGCATTTTTTTCTACGTGTAAGGTTAATGGGGTCGTCATTGAAACAATTTCTCCATCGACAGCAACGGTCAGTTTAGGCTTTTTTGAATAGACAATGACTTTTTGTGCACCAAAACTATACACATCGGAAGCGTTTTCCAATTTTCCACGAATGGTTTGAAACAAGGTTTTAAATAAAGTGGCTTTATCTCCTTTGGCGATCACCACACCGGCAATCTCCCCCACCTCTGCACATTTCGAAATTTTTAAATTTAATTCTTTTAATTGCAGTTGATTATTACCAAAAAAAATCAGTGGTGTTTTTACAGGATACTTTTGCCCATCTACTTCGATCTCTAATTTGAGTTCTTTACGATCACGAATCAGGACATCCAAACCAGACGTATACGCATTTAAAGGAAAGCGTCCAAACCGACGATTATATTCTTCGCGTTTTTTAATAAACAAAGGATATAAACCTAAACTGGCATTATTTAAATAAATTTGATCATTGATACAGGCCACATGTGAGGCACGCGGCTCCCCTGTGGCAATCACATTGGCTGCCTCTAAAATGTTCAAAGGGATATGTAGAACACGCGCCACATAATTAAAAGTACCCAAAGGTAGTATTCCCATAGGAATTTTTTGCTTTAACATTTGCGAGGCGACTGCATTCAACGTACCATCACCACCAGCAGCGACAATGACACCACAATCTGAGTATTGTGCATGACGTTGAAAGATTTTTTGCATCAGGGTTTTTATATCAGGCTCTGAACCAATATCAAAAACTTGAATTTCAAAACCATGTGAAGTCCAGATGGTCATGAGTTTTTCATAAATATCATCTTTCTGATTGGCATGAAAACCTGACTTTTCATTGTAAATCATTGAAAGAGGCTTGAGTTCTGTGTCCATAAGCTTGATTATTTTGAAGTATTTGCACTAATTTCGTCGATTTTCTAAACAAATAAAAGCACCTTTATGTAAAATTCGAATTATGCCCATTTATTAAATCAATAATTAATTTAGTAAATCTTATAATTTCAACTTATTGTAAACTATTATTATTTACAATTAAAATACCCTACATTCTATTTAAAAATACCAATAAAAATCAAACAATAATCCATGTTAGATAATACAAATCAAACACTTAGTGAAAATTCGAGCATTGGTATCTTTTAAGCCTTTAGTCTTATTTTTTTTATGAATATATGTTTTAATACCACCACTTTTTTTCATACTTAAATTTGAATGTAGTATCCCTTCATTCAGATTATTATTTGTACACAAAATTGTACATATTTTAGATAGGCCTCACCATGACCCAAGTGAACGCACCAGAATTCGTTCGTCATCCCAAGCTCATTGCATGGGTTGAAGAAATTGCTAAATTAACTAAACCTGCAAAAATTGAATGGTGTGACGGAAGCGAAGAAGAGAATCAACGTTATATCGACTTGATGATCGCTAACGGCACTATGCAAGCGTTGAACCAAGAAAAACATCCTGGTTCTTATTTAGCGAATTCTGATCCGTCTGACGTAGCGCGTGTTGAAGGTCGTACATACATCTGCTCTGAAAAACAAGAAGATGCTGGTGCGACAAACAACTGGGAAGCTCCTGCTGAGATGCGTACTCGCCTTAACGGTTTGTTTGATGGTGCAATGCAAGGACGTACCATGTACGTGGTTCCATTCTCTATGGGTCCATTAGGTTCTCACATTGCTCACATCGGTATCGAAATTACAGATTCTCCTTATGTTGCTGTAAGTATGCGTAAAATGGCTCGTATGGGTAAAGCTGTTTATGACGTACTAGGCACTGATGGCGACTATGTTCCTTGCGTACATACTGTTGGCGCTCCGCTGGCTGAAGGTCAAAAAGATGTTGCATGGCCTTGTAACCCAGAAAAATATATCGTGCATTATCCAGAAACTCGTGAGATCTGGTCTTACGGTTCAGGATACGGCGGTAACGCATTATTGGGTAAAAAATGCCTTGCTTTACGTATTGCATCATCTATGGGTCGTCAACAAGGCTGGTTAGCTGAACACATGTTGATCCTTGGTGTGACTAATCCACAAGGTGAGAAACACTATATTGCAGCAGCATTCCCATCTGCATGTGGTAAAACCAACTTTGCGATGTTGATTCCACCTGCAGGTTATGAAGGTTGGAAAATTGAAACTGTAGGTGACGATATTGCTTGGATCAAACCAGGTGAAGATGGTCGCTTATATGCAATCAACCCTGAAGCTGGTTTCTTTGGTGTCGCACCTGGTACAAACATCAAAACAAATCCAAACTGTATGGCGACACTTCACAAAGATGTCATCTATACAAACGTTGCTGTAACAGAAGATGGCGACGTATGGTGGGAAGGTTTAACCAAAGAAGCGCCTGCTAACTTGACCAACTGGAAAGGCCAACCGCATGTTGCTGGTGAAAAAGCAGCACATCCAAATGCGCGTTTCACCGTTGCAGCGGGTCAATGCCCTTCTATTGATGCTGACTGGGAAAATCCAGCTGGCGTACCAATTTCTGCGTTCATCTTCGGTGGTCGTCGTGCAGATACAGTACCTTTAATCTCAGAAGCTTTTGACTGGGTTGATGGTGTTTATAAAGCAGCAACAATGGGTTCTGAAACAACTGCAGCTGCAGTAGGTCAACAAGGTGTTGTACGCCGTGACCCATTTGCAATGCTTCCATTTGCTGGCTATAACATGGCTGACTATTTCTCTCATTGGTTAGAAATGGGTGAAGAAGTTGGTGCTAAAGCAAAAGCTGCAGGCAATAAACTTCCTGGCATTTATAACGTAAACTGGTTCCGTCGCGATGCTGAAGGGAACTTTGTATGGCCTGGTTTTGGTCAAAACATGCGTGTGCTTGAGTGGATCATTGACCGTTGTGAAGGTCGTGCTGAAGCAGTGGAAACACCGATTGGTTTTGTTCCAACTTATGAGCAATTGAACTGGACAGGTTCTGACTTCACTAAAGATCAATTTAATCTTGTGACTTCTCAAAACAAAGATCAATGGATCAAAGAGATTGAGAGCCACACTGAGTTATTTGATAAACTTGGTGAGCGCTTACCAGCTGCACTTAAAACTCGTCAAAATGAGCTTTTAGAGGCTGTTAAAAAATCTGCTTAATCGCTAAAAATTAAGACATACAAAAAGACCGCTACATAGCGGTCTTTTTTGCTTAGTGTGATACAGTTCACTTTATTGCTTTGGTATTCATTACAATTATGTAATAAAAATACAAATGATTACTGTTTCCATGTACAAAATTCATATTTTCTCTATAATTCAAACATTACTTTATTTTATTGATTTTTTTTAATCATGTTAGAAAATATTATTTATTCGGCAAAAGTTATTAGAGCCAAATTTGTCTCAGATAGAAGTTATCTCACCAAAAGATTTATTGCTAAATTGGGTTATACCCCGAACTTTGATCAGCCTAAAAGTTTCAATGAAAAAGTCACCGCCAGAATGATCTATGAAAGAGCACCTTTACATACGAAATTAGCAGATAAATTTGCTGTACGCGAAATGCTTGCAGAGAAAATTTGTTGTTCCCATTTTGTTCCACTGATTGGTGTATATAAGTGCTTTGAGGAAATTGACTTTAATCAACTTCCTAACAAGTTTGTTTTAAAATGCAATCATGACAGTGGCAGTGCGATTGTCTGTAATGATAAAGCGCAATTTGATATCAAAAAAGCGCAGCACAAACTCAATCACCACCTTAAACAAAATATGTATTTTAGAAAACGAGAATGGCATTACAAAGATATTGTTCCTCTAATTTTGGCCGAACAACATATTGATTTATTTGTTGATCAAGACAATAAGCTGACCATTACAACATGCCGTGTTCATTGTTTTGAAGGTCAGCCTCGATATATTGAAGTCGATGTACAAGACAGCCAAGGCGTGGATTATTCAAATATGTATGACACATCTTGGGTGCTGCAACCCTTTACCGTTGATCTAAAAAGCAATACGCCAAGCTGTTTAGCACGACCGCAAAAATTAAATAAAATGCTTCAACTGTCAGAAGATCTTTGTTTTAAATATGGTTATAGCCGAATCGATTTCTTATTATCTCAAGACGATGTTTTCTTTAGTGAGATTACCTTAACCCCCAATGCAGGTCGTATGGTCATCACCCCAAGTGAGTGGGATGAAAAGTTAGGCGCTTTATGGCTGACTGATTAAGCCGAGCAAAAAGACCGACGTGTTCGGTCTTTTTTGTGATTTAATGCAACCATTCAATATCTAAAAATAAGCGCAATGACAGCAATTAAAAACATTACCACAACTCAACCTTATCTAACTCTGTTACCTGACCACGAAGTCGTCTTCGCCCCTTCAAGTCTATTTCTAGCTCAGCATTTACTTCCACTTATTTCAATTGATTTATCTGCAATCAATCCAGCATGGCAAGGAAAAATTCATTTGCTCAATCCGATTGAGCCTTATGAATGCTATATCGGAAGTGATACCACAGAATTTTCTGATGCATTTGCCAATGAAAATTGGTTTATTATGCAATTAAATCAACAAAATCAATATGAATGGTTAGCAAACAAAAGATATTTTGCTTTAGAGAATCCTGATTGCGAGGCCGATCTAAAAACCCATCATAAAGAAATGTATGAAGATTACTTGCAGCTTAAACAGCGCTTTGCTGAAACTGGAAAAGTCATTTCAACATCACGCATTGAATACCAAAATGATTCTGCAACAACCCTGCTTGACCAATTAGGGGGTGAATGTGGCGGTGGAAACTGGACTTATCCGATTGATGAACATTTTGATTTACGCTACATCACCGCAGACCGCGATGATCAAGAAGTTCATATTTATGACCGTGATGGCAAGCGTTATTATTTTATTGCAGCTGTTGCTGGCTGGGAATATTGTTCACATGGGGCAGATTGGATTTTAATGTATTACCAACCTGAAACCCGACGCGTTTTATATACCTTTGATTGGTCATAACGTACCTTGTGCAAAGCTATATATTTTCCACTTTTGCTTAGGCAACATCTTTCTGTAAGCGGCGTTCATGCAATTCAAGCAAATATTCATCCAATGCTTGAATTTCAGCTTCGGTAAATTTTAAATATAACTTGCTACGGCGCTTTAAAATATCCTGACTGGTGATCGCCCACTCTTGGTCAACCAAATAATCGACCTCTTGGGCATATAAACCATGGCCAAAATCTTGACCAAGTTCATGAACAGATGTCGAATGATTTAAAAATTTCCATGTATAAGTTCCATAGGCATGTGCCCAACGGCTTGCAGTTTCATGATCAAGCCCTTTGATTTTATTTTGAATTTCTAAAACCAATCCATCAATTGAAACTAAATTCTCAGCACCTGGCAGTAATGATTTTTCAGTCCAAGCTTTCCCAGCGTTAGGGAAGAACTTCTGCAAATGCTCCATGGCAGATTCAGCCAAGCGTCGATAGGTAGTTAACTTGCCACCAAACACAGAAAGTAAGGGTGCATCATTTTCATGATCTTGTGATAAAGCCAAAGTATAGTCACGGGTGATTGCGGCTGGATTATCAGACTCATCATCACACAATGGACGTACCCCTGAGAATGTCTGAATAATATCGGCTTGAGTCAGTTGCACTTTAAAATGATCATTGGATACATCAAGCAGATAATCAATCTCTTGCTGACTAATTTCAACATTATTCGGATCTGCTAAATATTCACGATCAGTTGTACCAATCATGGTGTATTGATTGAGATAAGGAATTGCAAACACGATACGTTGATCATCATTTTGCATAATAAAGGCTTTATCGCCGTCATATATTTTCGGCACAATAATATGACTGCCTTGAATTAGACGAATTCCATATTGCGATTTTAACTGAAGCTCTTGCTTAATGAATTGTGCAACCCAAGGCCCCGCAGCATTGACCAAAGCCTTCGCTTGTATGTGATAAATGCCCTGCTCATTTTCAAACTGGATATTCCATAAACCATCTTCACGCTGTGCTGAAATACAGCGTGTTTGCGTAACCACAGTGGCATTTTTTTCACGTGCTTGCATTGCATTTAAAATCACTAAGCGTGAATCATCTACAGCACAATCTGAGTATTCAAATCCGCGTGTGATCTCTGTTTTTAGTGGGCTAGTATGAGGATCAAATTCAACCAAATGTGAACCTGCAAGCTTCTCTCTTTTGCCCAAATGGTCATATAAAAACAGCCCCGTACGAATCAACCAAGCAGGACGCAAATGAGGTTGATGTGGCATGATAAAACGCATAGGACGAATGATATGCGGTGCTTTTGCCAGTAAGACTTCTCGCTCAGCTAAGGCTTCTCGCACTAAGCGAAATTCTTTATGTTCCAAATAACGCAGACCACCATGGATCAACTTACTGCTTGCAGATGAGGTATGGCTGGCTAAATCATCTTTTTCACACAAGAACACTGATAAACCACGCCCTGCAGCATCATTGGCAATACCAACACCATTTATTCCACCACCAATTACAGCAATATCATAATAAGTTTGTTGCTCATTGATTTGTGTCATAAACGCCACCACCTTTGATCATTTGCATATATTCACAACCATTTGTGAGAATATATTTTCGTTTGTTTTCATTTAAGAAAATAATAGATAGTTTTTTAATCGATGTCTATCAAAAAATGATCAATTTCACGTTTATCATGTTTTCACTATCGGTTTTAAATTTAGCCTAAACCACAGTTAAAGCCACTTCTGCTGCATGAATTTGTTTTAAATAATTCTCAGTGGGTTCTTTATTGGTAAAAAGCCGATCTATTTCAGAAAGATGGCCTAAACGCATCATTGCATGACGACCAAACTTGCTCTCATCTGCTGCTAAAAATACCTGCCGAGCACCTAAAATAATTTCTTGCGAGACAGACACTTCTTGAAAATCGAAATCGAGCATGGTTCCATCTTCATCAATCCCACTAATACCAATCAGGGCATAATCAACTTTAAACTGTTTAAAAAATTCAGAGGTGGCTTGCCCTATCACACCACCATCGGGGCGCACTTTTCCGCTGGCAATCAGTACTTCAAAATCATCATTCATACTCAAAATTTTCGCCACATTTAAATTATTGGTGATCACTTTCAAACCGCGATGTTGCAATAAAGCATGGGCAATAGCTTCGGTTGTGGTACCAATATTGATAAACAAAGATGCGTGATCGGGAATTGCGTTTGCGACCGCTGTTGCGATACGCTGTTTTTCCGCTAAATTATGGCTAATCCGTTGACTATACGCTGTATTGGTGACGCTTGAGTCTACCGCAGCACCACCATGATAACGGCGTAACAGTCCGGCATCTGCCAATTGATTGATATCCCGCCGTACAGTTTGCGGGGTAACTGCAAAATGCTGTGCAATCTCGTCAATACTGACATAGCCCCGAGCCTTAACCAACGCTAATGTTTGCTGTTGTCGAATCATCAAGTCCATAGATGTGAAACCTTATTGTTTTATTTTCAAAAATGAACATTTAGCTGTTATAAATAGCATGACTGCTTACTGTACGACTAGATTAAATTTTTAAATTCATCCAATTCAGCTTATTAAATTGTGTACATTTCATACATTTAGACGCAAGAAAATATGCTTTAACTTTAAGCTAAATTCTTATAATTTATAAAATATTTCAAATTAAATAGCTGTTTTAAAAAAATTATTCATTTATTTCTAGAATTTCTCATTCTAGATCAACAATAAACCCTCAACACAGCTAAGACCAAAGTCTAATAAGATCTGCTTTCATTCAAGCGTATAACGAGCATTGTAATTATTTGTATCTCCCTCGTCATACTGACTGAAATTCTCTCTTTTTGATTTTTCTGCTTTGATTTTCATCCAAAATGAAAGTTAAACAGGCTATATTTTGCATATTCTTTTGGAGAATTGCCTTGTCCAATTCATCTCCTCAAGTTGCCATTTCGCAACTTGATAGAAAAACTCGTTTCAAATCTATACTTGGTGGTTCAGCTGGTAATTTAGTCGAATGGTATGATTGGTATGTCTATGCCGCATTTACTCTCTATTTTGCCCCTGTGTTCTTTCCAGAAGGTAATGAAACGGTCAAACTTCTCCAAGCTGCTGCAGTTTTTGCTTTAGGCTTTTTAATGCGTCCGATCGGCGCATGGATCATGGGCGTTTATGCTGACCGTAAAGGTCGTAAAGCGGGTTTAACACTTTCTGTTTCATTGATGTGTGTTGGCTCATTAATCATTGCTTGTGCGCCATCTTATGATTCAGTCGGAATGTTTGCTCCTGCACTGCTTTTATTTGCGCGCTTATTACAAGGTTTAAGTGTTGGTGGTGAGTATGGCTCTAGTGCCACCTATTTAACTGAAATGGCAGGTAAAAATCACCGCGGATTTTTCTCAAGTTTCCAATATGTCACCCTGATTTCAGGTCAATTACTTGCACTCTGCGTGCTGATTATCCTGCAACATAATTTTTCTGAAGATGCCTTACATGCATGGGGATGGCGTGTTCCTTTCTTTATCGGTGCATTACTTGCAATTGTTGTGTTCTGGATTCGTCGTGGTCTGGTTGAAACAGAATCATCTAAACAAGCGCAACAACAAGCTAAAAATGGTGGTGAAACATCTGGTGCTTTAGCCTTATTCACCAAGTATCCTAAACAAGCATTTACAGTCATTATGCTAACAGCAGGCGGTACCTTAGCCTTCAATACATTTACGACTTATTTACAAAAATACTTAGTCAACACTTCGGGTTTTGAAAAAACCACCGCAACTGAAATTACCACAGCTGCAATCTTTATTTTTATGTTGATTCAACCTGCAGTCGGTGCACTTTCAGACAAAATTGGTCGTAAACCAATTATGATCACTTTTGGTGTACTCGGTGTGTTATTTACCGTTCCTATTTTCAATTGTTTAGGCTCGACAACGGACCCTAAAACGGCTTTCTTCTTATGTATGAGTGGTATGGTCATTGTGACTGGATATACAGCTATTAATGCGGTTGTAAAAGCTGAATTATTTCCACCGCATATTCGTGCTTTAGGTGTTGCCTTACCTTATGCACTAGCCAACACTGTATTTGGTGGTACGGCTGAATTAGTTGCACTAAGCTTTAAAAATGCCGGGCATGAAAACTATTTCTTTTATTACATTACCTTTATGATCGGTTTATCTCTAATCACCTATGTGTTTATGAAAGATACCAAAAAACATAGCCTGATTACAGATGATTAATTCAAAGTAAACTTTGCAATCTAATTCATTTAAAACAGCTTTTTTATTCACATGAAAAAGCTGTTTTATTTAAGCAATTCACTTATCGTGAAAATTGCAAAGCTATGGCATACTAAAAATAATTCAAAAAGCTAGGACTTTAAAAGATGAAAAAAATCACTTATGCAGGTTTAGGATTAATCGTTTTAGCTTTATCTGCATGTCAAACAACCCCGCGTCAATACAATGGCGTAACAGGTTATCAAATTGAAAATCAAACAGCAGATAGTGCAACACTTGCGTATACCCTTTCAGGTCGTGCTGATCGTGATTTGGATGCGGATAAATTACAGCGCGCATGTCAAAAAGTTTTGGGTGCAAACAAAAACTATAAAATTTCTGTATTAAGTACCAATGAAATTATCAATCCGCAAACTGCAAAAGATCAGGCTGGCGTTCAACTTGGGCATAGCCGTACATCTTTTGGGCTTTCCAACACGCCAAGTCTAAATAACAGTGAAGATTATGCAACACGCCAAGCCTTAGATACCCGTCCAAGCACTTTACATGTGGTACGTTATACCTGTTCTTAATTTAAAGTATTTGTATCGCAGAATAAAATAAGACGCTGTCATAGCGTCTTATAAAAACTCACATTTCTAAATTCTTTGGCTTCATCTAAATCAGGCCAAGTGGTTGCACTTCGTTCATCCAATTTTTGGTAATTTGGATGACTAAAGTTTTTCACTCGACTATCTGCCACCCATACTTCTGGTGCAAATTTTAAAAACTCATCCAAGAAGAACCGGTTAGATTGATCATATAAAACATCGGCAGCCAATAAGACATCAACCTGTTCTGCTTTATATAAATCATCTAGATATTCAAGCTCAACATCATTGAGCAAGGCATTTTCACGACAAGCATCCAAACTTATTGGGTCAATATCACAACAGATGACACGTTTTGCACCTGCCATTTTGGCAGCAATTGCAACCACACCTGATCCAGCACCAAAATCCAGCACTACTTTATCTTTTACATGCTGTGGCTCTGCAATCAACCATTGCGCCATTGCTAAACCTGAAGCCCAGCAAAAAATCCAATACGGTGTATCATTCCAAATACGGCGAATCACCTCATCATCCAAACGATCTGTTGGAAAAACTGGTGGAATCAACCATAATGAAATTGGGCTTTCAGGCAACTGCTGTGCCAATAATTCGCATTGAGGAATTACTTCATGCAAAGCATCAAGTAAATGTTGCGGGGCTTTAGAAAATTGATAAGTACAGCTCATGCAAAATATGACCAAAATTATTATTTTGATATTGAGGAAATACAGCTTCTTCCTCATATTCGATAGACAGTAACACCATGTGCTAAGGTTCGAGACGATACTTCTTGTTAAGTCTCAGATACAGATACTTAAAAGTAGATCTTAAACGCGTTAAGCCAATGACCATTAAACTAATGACAATATTGCCTACTTTTACTGAAAAATAAACATTGCTGTGTAAATGTAGGCTGAATTTAAGCACAGTGAATGCATGGCTTTCACTGTGCCCAGAATAAAAACAGGACTTAAGCTAACGCTTTTTCAGCTGCTTCCACAGTTTGACGAATCAATGTTGTGATCGTCATCGGGCCTACACCACCTGGAACTGGTGTATAAGCTGAAGCAACATCTTCAATACCGACCAATTGGATATCACCCACACCACCACCGTCACGAGGATGGAATCCAGCATCAACTACAACAGCACCTTGCTTAATCCAGTCTTTTTGGATTAATTCAGCTTTACCGACTGCACCGACAACTATATCAGCCTGTTTTACCAATTCAGCAAGATTTTGTGTACGAGAATGACAGATTGTCACTGTTGCATTGGCTTGAAGTAGCATCATTGCCATCGGCTTACCTAAAATAGCCGAACGCCCTACCACAACTGCATGTTTACCAGCAATTTCAATCTTGTTTTCTTGAAGAATCGTCATGATACCTGCAGGTGTTGCCGAACCATAAGCAGCCTCACCCATTGCCATACGACCAAAACCTAAGCAAGTTACCCCATCTACATCTTTTTCAAGTGAAATGGCATCAAAGCAAGCACGCTCATCAATTTGTTCAGGCACAGGATGTTGGAGCAAAATACCGTGAACATCAGGATTGGCATTTAATTTTTCAATTTCAGCCAATAATTGTTCAGTTGTGGTTTCCTTACCTAACTCTACTTTTAAAGAATCCATACCAACACGACGGCAAGCATTTCCTTTCATGCGTACATATGTCGCAGATGCACCATCATCACCCACTAAAATAGTCGCTAAAATTGGGGTACGACCTGTTTTTGCTTTTATAGCTTCAACACGAGTCAACAAGTCTGCTTCAATTTGTTTCGCTAATGCGCGACCATCCAATACCAATGCCACGGCACATCTCCAAAGTAGATATGAATCAATTTTGCAAATAATACATGATTATTTAGACAATTTTCTTTCATATGCTGAATTTATGTGCATATGCATGAATTATAGTATTGTTTTTTTTTCAAAGATTGCTAATATGTGCATCACCAAGACATGGCGGGGTGGCAGAGTGGTCATGCAGCGGACTGCAACTCCGTGTACGCCGGTTCGATTCCGACCTCCGCCTCCAATCTTGTAAAGCCCGAGTGGTGAAATCGGTAGACACAGGGGATTTAAAATCCCCCGCCCACAAAGCGTGCCAGTTCGAGTCTGGCCTCGGGCACCATTTTAATTCTTGTTAAAATGGTGCAATAAAGAACCCAGCGATAAGCTGGTTTTTTTATGCCTAAAATTTTATATTGTTTTTTATGTTAATATCCAAAGTGAAATTTAGATAAGCGAAGCCTATATGATTCAAAACAAGCAAGTTTCCCTCTATTTAAATCAATTACAACAACAATACCCACAAGCATTTAAGCGCAACTTTCTATTTTATAGTCAAATTAAAACCAAAGGGCTTTTAGATGAAGCAAAGGAATTTATTCCTTGGATTTTGTCGATTATGATTTTTTGCAGCATCTATTTTAGTTTAGGTCAGTATATTGCTAATCATTTTCCTCAATTCGACAGCTTTCAAGCCAATGGCATTGCCGCTTTAGCGATTATGTTATTTTTTATGATTATTGTTCCGATCATTATCAAACAAATAAAACACAGTTCAACGCATTTATACCAACAACTCAATAATATTCCGCTTAAGCTTGCGGTACTGATCGTCCTACAAGCACTCAATCTTTATTTTATAGAAAGCACCCTGCTACAAGGCCTGTTATTTTTCTTTGCAATGAGCTTTGGTTTTGTCAAATTTTATAAAGAAAATTTATTTAGAGATAGCACCAAAGACACTGAATATTACCAATTACAACAAATTCGAAAAAGCTGTTTATGGGCTTATAAACAAGCCAAGAAAGCCAAATTCAAAATGCGATTCTTAGGCAAAGATTCTGAGAAATATCAATTTTATCAAAAGCGCTTAGTCACCTTTTTAGAATTACATTTAGAACTATTAAAATATGAAAATGAAATGTGTAAAACCTATAAATATGAAGATTTAGATGCCTATATGGACAGTATGATGTAATCCATCTATAGCGTTAAAAAAGCCGAGTGATCTAAACTCGGCTTTTTAGGCTTGAAAATTTATGCACTTTTCTGAACAGTCTTTACATCAACCAAATTGTTATTTAAAACCACTTGATGGGCACGAGCCGTATCCACTGAATAGGTTTTTTCCTTAATGCTATTTAAGAAAATCCAATCCGCTTGTACCTGTTGTGCTGTAAAGCTGACTTTTAAGTAGCCTCGCTGATTTAAATTGGTGTAATTCAATTCATCAATGAGTGTGGTGAAGGCCATTTCAAATTGTTGTAACTGTGCCAAAGGAATACTTAAATACTTTTCCATCCCAGGTGAAGAGACCGAACTGGTTGCCAATTCAACCCCAACAAAATCATCTGCTTGAGTATGCAAGTCAGCAGACCATGCATTATGGGTATCCCCCGCCAACACCACAACTTTCTTATTTAATGTTTTAAGTGTGCCATATAAAATTTCACGTTCTGCATAGTAGCCATCCCAAGCATCTAAATTATAGGGTGCAACTGTGGTTACACGGGCTTTTTCTGTAGCGGTTAATGTTGGATCACCACTTTTCAAACGAACTTTTAAAGTAACTAACTCGATGATCTGCTGATTCATTTTTGCCAAAGTTTCGGCTGTGACATTTCCACTGGTAATTGCAGATAAAGACAATAGCAATTCAGCAGGGATTAACATTTTTGCCATCAACACTTGCTGACCCAATACATTCCAAGTCGCTGTAGATTGTGCCAGTTTCTTTTGTAGCCACTCACGCTGGGTATAACCCATCAGTGTACGCGTAGTACTGGTTAAATCTGCCTGAAACTTAGCAATATCCAAGCCCGAAGCCGTCATATAATTGGCATAATCGAGTTGCTTATCACGTGCCAAAATACGGGTATCTAACATGGTCAATTGTACCAATGAACCAAAGTCAAACTGGCGATAAATATTCAAGTGATCTGTTGCAGATACAGGACGAATCGGCATCCATTCAAAATAGGCTTGTAAAGCTGCCAATTTACGGTCTAAGAAATTACCCTCATTGGCTTGATGGTTCTCTGCACCGTCTTTCCATGCGTCATTTGCCAGTTCATGGTCGTCCCAAATCACGATAAAAGGATGACGGGCATGTGCGGCCTGTAGATCGGCGTCAGTATGGTAAAGTGCATAACGCTTACGGTAATCATCCAACTTGATAATTTCTTTATCATTGTCAGCAGCGAGGGTACGACCCAGCTTTACCGCCTCTTCTGTGGCATATCCATCTTTACCATATTCATAGATGTAATCCCCTAAATGGATGATCGCATCGACCTCTTGTTTTGCCATTTCCTTATATACATAGAAATAGCCAGCAGGATAGTTTGAACATGAACACACCGCAAACTGCACCGAGCTGGTGGTTTCAGGTAATGTTTTGGTACGCCCTACTGGTGAAATCACCGAACCAAATTTAAAACGATAATAATAAGTTTGCCCAGACTTAAGCTTGTCTGCATCGACCTTAATAGTAAAATCCTGAGCTGATGCTGTTTGTACTTTTCCAGTATTGATCACTTGCGTAAATTTATCATCTGTAGCAATTTCCCAAACCACTTCTAAACGCAAAGACGTATCCTGCGGGGTAATACGCGTCCACAAAATCACACGATCTTTTAATGGGTCGCCACTGGCAACACCATGTAAAAATTCAACTTTTGTTGTAGGAGATGTTGAATCGTTGTTATCACTCCCACAAGCAGTCAACGACACTGGTATAGATAATGCCCCAAAACTGGCTAATGACTTTTGAATAAGTTCACGGCGTGAAATTGAGTTTGGCATTGAAGTTGGTTTCCTCTAAGTTTTTTTATCCAATCAATTTAAAGGCTTAATATTTCGCTTTAATCTCAAATTGATGAAAAAATCATGACAAAATACCCATTCAACGGCTTAAAATGCTTTATTTTCAAACATAAGCACATGAATTGATTGAAAAGAAAGCAAATCGATATAAATACGCTTGCCAAGAGAAAAACTGTCCTTTATTATTGCGCACATGCCCGAGTGGTGAAATCGGTAGACACAGGGGATTTAAAATCCCCCGCCCACAAAGCGTGCCAGTTCGAGTCTGGCCTCGGGCACCATTTTAAATCTTATTAAAATGGTGCAATAAAGAACCCAGTGATAAGCTGGTTTTTTTATGCCTAAAATTTGTAAATCATCTATAAATCGCCAATTTACAAATAACGCAAAGTTCAATACGTCTTGCTAAAAAGCGTGGTAGCTCAACTATATTTTTCTGGTTATTTTTCATTAAAAAACTTATAATATAATGAATTTATATTAATTATTAATATTTTCATAAGCTTAATTAAACCAATACCATGTCTAAAATTACTCCTGAAACTCAAAAAGCCGCCCCTATATTTCCGCGAATATTCGCATTTATCATCGACTGTATTACCGTCGGCGTAGCCTGTTTAGTGATGGGTAAAATACTCTACCCATATTTTGAAAATTCTCCTTTTATTTTCCAATATATAGGTACGCTTCTCTGTCTATTTTATTTTGCTGCTTTTAACAGCCATATCGGTAATGGTAAAACCATTGGGAAAATCCTTTGCAAAATTAGGGTAAAAGATTTAAATGGTGCTTCAATTCCATTTATGCGTTCTCTGGTTAGATCAAGTATCTTTATCATTCCATTTTGCTTTGCAGGTTATTTACAAACATATTCAACTCAGCATCTTTCACTCAGCCTACTTGTGGCATTTTTTCAAAGTATTGTTTTTGCCTGTTTCTACTTGGCTATTTTTAATGGAAATAGCCAACAATCTCTGCACGACCTGCTCAGTAAAACTCAAATCCTTAGAAATGCTCAATCCAATATTCCACGCCAATCTGTGTGGCGTATTCATTATTACATCATTGCACTGTTATCGATTGTGATTTTTTCCGTCAATTTATGGGGTTATTTCCAAAGCAAAGCAATGTCAGCCAATGATTTTAATTTGATCTCCGATGACATTAAAAATGCTCAAGTTGAAAGTCGCCATACATACATCGGAGAAGCCGAATCCACAAATCAGGTTTTTATTTTAAATGTGAATCAGCCAGATTATCTGGATGACCTTGAGCGTGCCGAAACATTGCTAAAAAAGATTGATCAACAACACGCTGAGGTGTTAACGCAATACCACATCAATCAGGTGCAATTTAACTTTTCTTATCAATTTGGCTTGGCTAAATTATCAAAAACAACGCTTTATGATTATAAAAAGACGCCTAAAAGTAGCTTAAGTTATATTGGGGAGAGTACAAGGCTAAACCTTGGTTTTTAAACAAGACCTAGTCTCGTTGTTAAAGTTTAAATCTTGTAGATAAAAAAAGACCACGTTTTTGGAAACGTGGTCTATAAAAATGGTGGCTATGACGGGACTTGAACCTGTGACCCCCGCATTATGAGTGCGGTGCTCTAACCAACTGAGCTACATAGCCTAAAACTGTGCGCGCATTATCTGCTGTAAACAATGTTACGTCAAGCACTAATTAAAATAAAATTCATCGAAGTGAGCCGATAAGCCGGGTTCTGTCTAGAACGATCATTCCTCTAGGCGCATGATCACTCATACGCTCAAGCGACCTACCCGGATCCAGCATGGGCCATGCCTATAGGATCCCTATTTGGTCTTGCTTCCGGTGGGGTTTACCATGCCATGAACTGTTACCAGCCATGCGGTGCGCTCTTACCACACCCTTTCACCCTTACCTTCCATTTCTCCGAAAAGAAACGTTATTGAAGGCGGTCTACTCTCTGCTGCACTTTCCGTCGGTTCACACCGCCCAGGCGTTACCTGGCACCTTGCCCTATGAAGCCCGGACTTTCCTCCCCTGCTTCAATCACGGAGATCTCCACAGCAGCGATCGTCTGGCTCACTTCGGGGCGTATCTTAACAAATTTCTCGGCTAATTGCTTGCGCTTTTTTGAGCAATTAGTTTTTTATACTTTTCCATCAAGTCGTCTTGGCTCTCTACATGATTCGGATCGAGCGGAATACAGTCGACTGGACAGAAAAGCGCACACTGTGGCTGATCAAAATGCCCGACGCATTCTGTACATAGGTTTGGATGGATTTCATAAATCTCCTCCCCCATAAAAATGGCATCATTTGGACATACAGGCTCGCATACATCACAATTGATACATTCATCAGTGATAATTAAAGACACGCTACCAACCTTGTTGATGTTTACGATGGAAGGCTTCGACAACGCATTGAGGAACAAACTTTGCCACATCACCTTTCAATCGTGCTATTTCTCGAACCATCGTCGAAGAAATAAATGAAAATTGCTCTGATGGTGTTAAAAATACTGTTTCAAAATCATGATCAAGCTGACGATTCATATTCGCAAGCTGAAATTCATATTCAAAATCTGAAACAGCTCTTAAGCCACGTAACACTGCTGTAGCATGTTGTTCACGTGCAAAATTGACCAATAACCCATCAAAACCGACAAACTCAACATTGGGTAAATGTTTGAGTGATATCTTTGCTAACTCTACACGCTCTTCCAAACTAAAGACTGGATTTTTATGATGCCCAATTGCAATTGCGACCACAACTTCATCAAACATTCGTGAAGCACGTGCGACTAAATCAACATGGCCATTGGTAATTGGATCAAAAGTTCCTGGATAGATGACACGAGTTTTAGACATCCATTTGTACTCTAGTTTGTTATGTAGGGCTATAGTTTAACAAAAACTTAAATATTAGCGAATAACCTCTTTTGATTTAGCTTTGGCTTTAATTGTGAAATGACTTCACCTGAAGCCAAGTTTGAGGCAAAATAAGGCTATTCTTGGAATATTTGTATTATGTCGAAAAACATTGTCGTTAAAAAAAATAATAGTGGGACGATTGCACAAAATAAACGTGCACGCCACGATTATTTTATTGAAGAAAAATTTGAAGCTGGGCTTTCTTTACAAGGTTGGGAAGTCAAGTCATTACGTGCTGGGCGGATGACCATTACTGAAAGCTATATCACCTTTAAAAATAACGAAGCATTTCTCTTCGGTGCTCAAATTCAACCTTTACTTTCAGCATCTACGCACGTAGTCCCTGAAGCGACACGTACCCGTAAACTGTTGCTCTCGCGCCGTGAGCTTGAAAAGCTACTGGGTGCTGTCAATCAAAAAGGTTATACCTGCGTACCTTTGGCGTGTTACTGGAAAGGTCATTTGGCTAAACTTGAGATTGCTTTGGTAAAAGGTAAGCAGTTACATGACAAACGTGCCACTGAAAAAGATCGCGACTGGCAACGTGATAAATCACGAATCATGCATAAATAATCTGTTTGATATACGAAAACCTCCGAAATGGAGGTTTTTTCTTTTTAACAGAATTTTAACGAACCATAGCAGTTTGGAGCAAAGTCTTGATTTTTAAGTTGTAGATCTTTTAATGGAAAGTTTACTGATGTATTGGGTAAGTTGACATTTCCAATACCCAAATAACCACCTAAACACCCACCCAATCCACTACATGGAATCGGATTTGAGGTTAAGTAATTACTAATCGGATCTACCACTTGTTTAAGTACATCATTGGTAATAATAATTTTTTGACTAGGTGTAACATCTCCAATATCAATAGAATCTTCAAATGCCATCCACCAGCCTCTTTGCGCAGCAACTTCAGCTCCTGGCCACCATACATTTTGATTTTGCAGAGATAATGAAAAAGGGTTATTTAAATTAATTTTATGGATATAACCTAAATTTTGATCAACAGACACATTCGCTTTTAACCCCGTAATATTACCATCAACCGTTTTTTGAAGCTTAAATAAGCCAGCTGTAATATTCAACGATGCTTCTAGATTACCCGAAAAATTAATTCTATTAATATTTGCATAACCATTTAAAAGTACCTTATTCATTCTATTTCCAGATATAGTTTGTCCCTTAATAAAAATATCAGCCTTAGCTGAATCTAAATTTAAACTATAGTTATTTGACCTCACCCCAAGAGGAATATTTAAGCAAAGAATTACACAAATCTGAGCATTAATATTTGCATCAATAGTTTTACCTGTGTCTGAATAAGACATATTACGTGCCTGAGTATAGCCTGTGCCAGTAGTATCTTTAATTTTCATATAACCACTGAGACTATTAATTCCGTTTGGCGAACCTGTATTTTCAGTACCTGCAGTCAACATTCCCAAAACTTTTTCAGCACTTAAACGTAGGCCAACCACCTCTCTTGTTGAAGCAGAATTGGGATCCTTTATCGCAAATTCTACAAATGGATTGGTTAATTTTGCACTTGAACCCACACGCCCTTCACGCGTATCAGCCAAACCTGAAAGACTCAGATTATCAATATCAATGTCGCAACCACCCGCCCCGTTTACCCCACCACAACCGAGCTGTAACTTTTTAATGTTGGCATTCAATTCAAGTTCGGCCTCAAGTCCGAGTTTATAAAAACCAACGCCTTGCCCCTGCATCTTATTGACTGAGTCATTTGGCGCAATATAACCCAAGCTCATCAGTGCCTGACCATGAACATCGGAAAGCTCAGAGTCATTCAATTGAGTTAAACTCTCCAAGTATAGAGAATTTGCAAAACAATGCATTGAAGAAAACAATCCAGCATAAATTACAACATTCTTTACGACTTTAATGATTTTCTTATCAATCATTCTATTATAGTTGATATCCATATCAGCTAATCTCATTTTATTATGAATAAAAAATATACTAAAATACAAATAAAGCAAATAGAAAAGTGAATTAAATATCTCAATACTATAATAATTATGCAAACCAAGATTACTTTCTCAATGATTCTAAAGACTTTTTATTGATATTTACTTATGTAACTAATTTTAATTATTGTATATTTATACTTAATAGTAATACAATCTACTTTTCAGCACATCGTATGGTTTTCAAGTCATCAAAGGGGTTATTGTAAGTCGTCATAGTTGGTAAAGAGATAAAGCTCAATCCTGATCAAACAATAAAAAAACCTCCATCTGGAGGCTTCCTTTAGTCTTAAAGGTCTAACAGAATTTTAGATTACCATAGCAATTAGGTGCAAAGCCTTGAGTTGCTAATGGTAAATCCTTAATTGGGAAATATAGTGGTTTTGCCGATGATAAATTGACATTACCAATATTCAGACCAAGAGCTATACATCCAATTGCTAACTGACAGGTCGGTGGGTTATTTGTCAAATAATTGTTAATACTGGGTACAACTTGTTTAAGAATATCATTGGTTACATCAATCTGATTTTTAGGTACAACTTGACCAATATCAATTTCATCTTCTATGGCTAACCACCATCCACGATTCGAGGCGTATTCAGCACCAGGCCAGTGAACTTGAGTCGACTGTAGTGATAAAGAAAATGGATTGTTTAAAGGGAATTTATGAATATATCCAAGATCTTGTTCAATATCTAAGTCAGCCCTTAAGCCTGATATATAGCCATTTGAATTAATACTCAAAGGAATCAATGAAACGAATGGTAGATTTACTCTTGCAGTAATATTTCCACCAAAGTTTAAATTATCGATCAATGCAGTACCTGATAATTTTGCAGAAGTTAAACGTGTACCTGTTAAGGTTGTACCATTGATCAATAAATTAGCTTTAGTTGATTGCAACTGTAAATTATAGTTATTTGTAGTAAAAGTTGGTGCAACAAAACCTATTCTAATTCGGCCACTCATAGCCATTCCTGTATCATTAAATCTCATCGTTCTTGGAGCTGTAAATCCCGTTCCTGTGGTCGCCTTAATTTTAATTGCCCCACTTAAACTATTTATCCCATTGGGAAGATCAGAGTTCTCTATTCCTGTAGTTAATAAGCCTAAAACTTTTTCAGCACTTAAACGTAGACCAACCACTTCTCGTGTTGACGCTGAATTGGGATTTTTTATCGCAAATTCTACAAAGGGATTGGTTAATTTTGCACTTGAACCCACACGCCCTTCACGCATATCGGCTATACCCGAAAGACTCAGATTATCAATATCAATGTCGCAACCGCCTGCCCCGTTTACCCCACCACAACCCAGTTGTAATTTTTTAATATTGGCATTTAGGTCAAGCTCAGCTTCCAGTCCAAGTTTATAGAAACCGACATCCTGTCCTTGCATGTTATTGATTGAGTCATTAGGTGCAATATAACTCAAGCTCATCAGTGCCTGACCACTCACATCCGAAAGTTCAGCATCATTTAATTGCATTAAACTCTCAGAATGTAGAGTGCTTGCAAAACAATGGATTGAAGAAAACAATCCTGTACAAATGAAAGCCAGTTTTGCAATTTTAATGATTTTCTTATCAATTGCTCGGTTTTTTTTGATATCCATACCATCTTCTCAGATCTTATTATGGATAAAAAATATACTAAGTGTTAAATAAAGAAAATAACACTTCATCGTAAATATTTATATTTTATAATTTTTATATGATTTAATATCACTCTCATAATGATTCTAAAGGATTTTTTACTTATATTACTTTATGTAACTAATTTTAACAATTGTATATTTATACTTAATAGTATTGCAATAATCCGTCCAAAGCTGATCATAAATCACCAATGCATAATACGTTTTCAACAAGTGGATTATTGACTCCTGCGATATAACGCATATCAAGCTATACCCAATAAAAACCTCCATCTGGAGGCTTTCTTTAGTCTCAAAGATTTAACAGAATTTTAGATTGCCATAACAGTTAGGCGCAAAATCTTGAGTCGCCAATTTCAAATCATTAATCGGGAAATATAGTGGATTTGAACCTGATAAATTAATTTGCCCAATTGCCACCTCACTCGCAATACAAGATAAGCCAATTAAACCTGGACATTTCACAGTATTCTCAGATTTAGCAAGATATTCATTTAAACTTGGTACAACTTGTTTTAAAACATCATTGGTTACATCAATCGTATTTGATGGTGTGACTTTACCAATATCAATTTCATCTTCAATCGCTAACCACCACCCTCTTTGAGCAGCAATTTCAGCATTTGGCCACCACACAGACTGTTGTTGTAATGATAAAGAAAATGGATTATTCAATTGCAGCTTATGAATATATCCCAAGCTTTGATTAATATCTAAATTTGCAGTTAAACCCGATATGCTACCACTCGCATTCAATGTTAAAAATGATAAATCTATACCTGCAAGAATTGGTTTGATTGAACCTCTAAAAAATAGTTCATCAATTTTAGCTGTTCCAGTCAAAAGAGCACTCGTCATACGATTGCCGTATAAAGTTTTCCCATTAACAGCCAATGTAGCGCCAGTCGATTGCAATCCTAGATTATAGTCATTTGTCTGAAAACTTGTTGTCGGAAGAATACCTAATTTAATGTTCCCTTTAATAGACATATTTGTATCAGCATATTGTAAATTCCGTGCAGTCGTATTTGCACTACCTGTTGTTGCTTTAATTTTTAAAGCACCACTCAGGCTATTAATACCATTTGGCAAATCTGAGTTTTCAGTACCTGCTGTTAACAAACCTAATGCTTTTTCAGCACTTAATCTTAGACCAACTACTTCTCGTGTTGACGCAGAATTGGGATTTTTTATCGCAAACTCTATAAATGGATTGGTCAATTTTGCACTTGAACCTACACGTCCTTCACGGGTATCTGCTATACCTGAAAGACTCAAATTATCAATATCTATATCGCAACCGCCTGCACCGTTTACCCCACCACAACCGAGCTGCAATTTTTTAATATTGGCATTTAATTCAAGATCAGCTTCGAGTCCAAGTTTATAAAAACCGATACCTTGCCCTTGCATTTTATTGACGGAATCATTAGGTGCAATATAACTCAAACTCATCAGGGCTTGACCACTAACTTTAGAAAGCTCAGCGTCATTTAATTCAGTTAATCCTTCAGATTGAAAAGAGTTTGCAAAACAATAAACTGGAGAAAACAACAGACCATAAGTTAAAAACATCCTTATGATTTTAATTGTTTTTCTATCTTTAATACCCATATCATCTTCTCAGATTTTTTCTTATTGGTAAAAATTATATGAAAACGACAATAAAAAAAAGGCAAAACCCAGTTTAGCCTTCAATTAACAAAATATTTCACTCAATAATTCAACTTTTACAATGATTCTAAAGGCTTTTTATTTATGATGTTTTTTGTTTTTTTATGTAATTACACCGAACAATTACGGCGTAATTTTATTTATGAGTAACGCAATATACTCTCCAAACCATGTTGCGGTTTGCAAGTCACCAGAAGGCGGTGTAATTTCAACTGGTGCATTATCTGATTGTGTCATTAACCCTAAATAACCCGCCATACGGTTTAAATCAGTGGGTTTAACACCGGTAGGCATTAAAGGGAGTCCAGACCATAACATACCATGCTGCATTGCAAAGATATTAATCTGTTGCAGTACAGATAGCTTATCGCCACTTAAACCACCTGAATTGGTAAATGCAGCAGCTAGTTTGCCCTGCCAATCACGATTTTTCCAACGTTTAGATGTAGAGTCCATAAACATTTTAAATGGACCTGTAACACTTCCCATATAGGTCGGTGAGCCAAAAATTATGGCATTCGCTTGATCTAAAATATCCCAATCAATATGCTCAATATCCATTTGATGAACAGTTACACCGATCTTCTCTGCACCTTGTGCAATATAATTCGCAACTTTTGCAGTATGACCAAATGGACTGTGGTAAACGATCGCGATAGATTTAGCAGATAAAGACATATCAATTGAAAACAAACAAATTTGGTCAAGTTTAACATCAATTCATTTTTAAACAATTCTTGTAATCTTCAGAAAACCTATGACATAACGCTTAAAACAACGATAAATCTATTTAAAAATAAAGATTTAATTTCGAATAAATACAAAAGTAGCCATACGCCCTGTTTTTGCATGGCGACGATAAGAATAGAAATCCTGATCTTGACGATAAGAACACTGATCTCCTCCTATAACCACATTCACCCCATGTTGTTTAAGAATATAACGCGCAATCGCATACAAATCCGCATAGTGCTTACCTGCTTGCTCACTCTCTATAAATGCAGTGTCTAGTTCAGCATATTTAGAACAAAAAGCAGCTTTCACTTCTGCGCCAATTTCAAAACAAGGCTGGCTGATTGCTGCACCCAACCAAGCCCAAGTAGGTGGAGACTTCATATTGGCAATGGTATTTTCAATTATTCCCCCTGCTAAACCGCGCCAACCTGCATGTAGATTGGCAACCTCAGTACCCGCGGCATTGCCTAAAACAACGGGTAAGCAATCAGCAGTCATCATCATCAAGGCATGCCCCTGAGTCTGTGTGACCAAGCCATCCCCCTCCAATGCAGTAAATGTCATTTCTTCATTGATGGTATGACATATTGTGCTGTGGGTTTGCGTCATCCATGTAATTTTACTAACACCCAATTCTGCAAACTCATCCAATAAAATCATACGGTGTTGTTGTACCCGTTGAGGATCGTCATTTACATGCAATGCCAAATTAAAACCTTCAAGCTCAGGCTGTACAGATGGCAAAGCCTTTGGGTGATGTATATGTGTCTGGCCTGCATATACACCTTGAGGTAATCCTTGAACAAATTTCATGTGACGCTCATTGAAATATTTTTATTAAACTTATCATAAGCTGATTTAACAAAGCTTTTGAAAATCCTTTTTTGATTGAGTAAAATTTATACAAAAAACCAACAATTGTTAATTTATTCTAATATTATATTTAAAAAAAATTAAAACACACGGAGCGTGGATATGAAAAAAATTACATTGGCTATTGTTACTTCGTTTTTAGGCATAACTAATGCCCATTCAGCAGTTTGTGAGTATAAATTTGATGCAACTACTGAACAAGTTATTGCAATCAATCAACAACCAGGCAATCCACAAGCCTTAGATTCTCTAACAATTGGTCGCTTCCCCCAGCAAAGTGGTTCAAAAGTTAGCTTTAAATTAACAGACTCAAATACAGCTTTTATGGCTTTTAATTCTAAACAAACCAATGCACTTAAAGATATATTGGCGGGTAATGCCATTGCTGCTGTTGGAGACCAAATAATTCCGTCTACGGGTATTGTTGCTTTTGAACTCAACTTTAAAGTTCCAAAAGCTTTAAAAGGAAAGGGCAAATTACTATCTTTCCCAATTATGATTTCAGGTAAATCGCAAGACAATAAGCTAACAAGTATTTATATTCTTTATATGAATAATCCAGATGAGACAAATACTACCAATTTTCTTGGAGCATTTTTTCAACATGGTTCATCCGCTATTACCCCTGAAAACTTTTCATCATCATTAGATGTGCAAAATACACTTGATGGTTATCAAAGAATGGGTGTTTATATTAATCAATCAACAAACCAAGTGGGGCTAATCTTTAATCATCAAAATTATGGTTATATCGGGACACTCCCATCAAAACTAGACAACTTATTTTTTATGATCCCTGTTGTATACGGTAATATTGCAGCATCAGATTTAAATCAGGAGGTATCAATTGAATTGGTAACAGATAAATCTAAATTTAAAAATACCTACCCAACAGGAACAAAAGATATTTGTGGGAACTAAATAATTTAGCTTAAAGTTTTATTTTTAATGAAATTTCAGAACTTAAGCAAAGTTTGATAAAAGAATAAAGTGAGAAAAACCATGAAAAAATTAAAGCTTTCTATTTTATTGAGTCTGAGTGTTATCAGCACGCAAGGATTTGCACTATGTCGTTATGATTTAGAAGGTTTTTTGCCTGAACCTGCTAATCCAGCAGCACAAAAATTTCCTACTGTATCAGGTCAAAAAGTTGCTTATAAAATACTGAATGCACCCAACCAAATCACATATTCAGCAACCCATAGCAATTTCAGCTCCAGCAATAATATTGCGACAGGAACACTCCCGATTGCAAATACGGGGATTGTTGGATTGGAATTTAATATTGATACAATTTCAAATGAATTAACAGGAACTAATAATATCGGCAAAGGGATGAATTTATTAATGTTTGATCAAAACAATCAAACCATGGGTGTTATCGCCATTATGTATTGAAATAATTCAGCAATACAGAATTATAAGAAACCGTTATTGATTTGGGTGATGCAAAAGAATCCTATCACAAATCAAAATGATATTACCTATGCTTATCTACAACCTTACGATGCTTCAGCTACACAAAATGTAGGGGTGTATATCAATCAAAATGCCAATCAAATTGGATTTATTTTAAATAAACAAAATTTAGGTTATGTAGCTACGATTAATTCAAAAATTAAGTCACTAACTTTTCAACCTCAAGCACTATTCAGTGGTTTTGAAGCCAACTCTCCATACCTAAATAAAACCATGTCATTAGAATTGGTCACGGATAAATCAAAATTTACCAATACTTTTCCTACAGGTACAAAAGATGCTTGTGCTAACTAAATCAATGTATAAAACTGCTCTCATTGAGCAGTTTTATCATGCAAATCAATTAATAGGCTTTATTTTCAGAGCGTAACACTTCAACCAACTCAACGAAATCGTCTGACCACGGTGCTTCAAACATCATTTCTTCTTGTGTACGTGGGTGAACTAGGCCCAATTTAGAGGCATGTAAAGCTTGGCGTTTAAAGTTACGTAATGCACTGCTCAATTTTTCAGAAGCACCTGCTGGTACTTTAACACGGCTAACATAAACTGGATCACCCACCAATGGATAACCAATATAGGTGAAATGAATCCGGATTTGATGAGTACGCCCTGTTTCAAGTTGTGCCTGTACTCGGGTGAAATGCTGAAAACGTTCTTTAACATTGTAATGCGTCACAGCATCACGACCACCCGGTAAAATAGCCATTTTTACACGATCTACAGGATGACGTTTAATCGGTTCATCAATCGTTCCACCCGCAATAATATGACCATAACAAATCAAGTCATATACACGGTAAACTGTTTTTTTAGCCAACTGTTTACTTAAAGAAAATTGTGCTTCTAAATTTTTAGCAACAACCAATAAACCGCTGGTATCTTTATCGATACGATGTACTAAACCTGCACGAGTTAATTCGGCAGATTTTGGGTAATGATAAAGCAAGGCGTTCACCAAAGTACCATTTGGATTACCCGCACCAGGATGAACAACCATACCAACAGGTTTATTGATGACCATAATATCGTCATCTTCATAAACAATGTTTAAAGGGATATTTTCAGGTTGTGCCGACGTTTGTGCTTCCAATTCAACATCTAAACATAGAAGTTCATTGCCTTCGCATTTATACTTAGGCTTGACAATGTTACCATTTACCAACAAATGACCTTCTTTCATCCACTGCTTGAGTTTTTCACGAGAAAACTCGTTCCAAACCAGTGCTGCGACTTGGTCAATACGTTGCCCTAAATAGCTTTCATCCAGTTGAAATTGCAACGATAAACGTGTTGCAGTCGGCGCAGAATTATGATTATCTGCATCCTCAGAATCTTCAAGTAAATTGAAATCATTTTCTGGGAAATTAGAATTAGAAGAGTGTGCTGAAGTCATTTGCTCATTCGGACAAAAGTGGTTTAATAGCGCAATTGTAGCCTATTGCCCGTATAAACAGAGGAATTTTTATGTCGCTACCACGTTATAAAGTCACAATGCTTGCTTTAACTGTAGGCTTAGCAACTGCATTTGTCGGCTGTAGCAGCAATCCGAAGAAGGATGTTGTTGATACAGGCCCGAAATCAAATGAGCAGACTTATTACAATAATGCGATAAAATCATTAGACCGTGGACAATATGGCGATGCTGCAAAAGCATTAGAAGCAATGGATACTTATTTCCCGACTGGGCAATATGCACAACAAGCTCAGCTTGAATTGCTTTACACAAAATTTAAGCAAAAAGATTATGAAGGCACAATTGCACTGGCAGATCGTTTTATTCGTTTAAATCCTCAACATCCGAATTTAGATTATGCCTACTATGTCCGTGGCGTAGCCAATATGGAGCAAAATTATGACAGTTTGCTTCGCTATACCTCATTAAAACAAGCACATCGTGATGTAGGTTATTTAAAAATTGCCTATCAAAATTTTGTCGACTTAATTCGTCGCTATCCTTCAAGCCAATATTCAGTTGATGCTGCACAACGAATGAAATACATCGGGCAAGAACTGGCTGAAAGTGAAATGAATACTGCACGTTTCAATATTAAACGTAAAGCCTATTTGGCTGCGATTGAACGTTCACAATGGGTGATTGAACACTATCCTCAAACGCCTCAAGTTCCTGAAGCCTTAGCAACAATGGCATATGGTTATGACAAGTTGGGCGATAAAGAAACCTCACAACAGTACATTAGCGTGCTTAAGCAAAACTACCCAAACCTTGTTAAATCTAATGGTGAAGTGAATATCCGCGCAGCACGTAAAGAAGCAAGTTGGTGGAACCGTGCAACATTAGGTATTTTAGGTCGTGGTGATAAAGCAGAAGTATCACAAGAAGCGAGTTCTGAAACGTCTGATCAAGCAGAACAAAAATCAAGCTTGTTAAATAAAGTGAGTTTTGGCTTACTTGATCGTCCAAATCGTGAAGTGTCTAAAGAGCCAGCACGTGCAGATGAAAGTTTGTATGATGGACAACGTAAATAAATATTGATTGCGACAAATCAAGACGGGTTTTTACCCGTCTTTTTTATTCATAGATATTTTTAGACTCAAAACTACGTTAAACTTTAAATTGGTTTAAACGATACATGACATTAAATTTATGGCTATTCCTCAGCACACGATAGATCAAATTTTGGATCGCACAGATATTGTCGATCTGATTGGTCAACGTGTGAAATTGAAAAAAACTGGTCGCACCTATTCAGGCTGTTGCCCTTTTCATCAGGAAAAGTCACCCTCTTTTCATGTCTACCGTGATAAACAGTATTATCACTGCTTTGGCTGTCAGGCAAATGGCAATGCCATTCGCTTCTTAATGGATATTGATAATCGAAATTTTGTCGATGTCATGAAAGAACTCTCCAGCCATGCAGGTGTCGAACTTCCCAAAGACAATCATGACAATAAAAAACTGTCGTATAAGCGTGAAGTATCCAAGCCTAAACCAGCAGTGAAGGCTGTAGAAGATAAAGTAGTCGATTCTAAACCCGCTGAGCAAAAAATAGATTCTGTTCAGCCCCTTGAAATTGACCCTTTTGAAGCCTTTAGCCAATATCCAGATCCTGAGCATTTCGATCCAACCCAGTTTGACTCAGTAGGTTTTGATCAGATCCCTCAAGATGGCAACCTTTATGATCTGTTAGAAAATATTGCGCAGTTTTATGAACGCCAATTACCAAACAGTAAAGTGGCGCAGAATTATTTTAAACATCGTGGTTTAAGCGCCGAAACAATCCAATATTGGCGCTTAGGCTATGCGCCAGAAGATTGGCAACATTTAGAAAAAGCTTTCCCACAAGATATTGAAGGTTTAAAACTGCTGGGTCTGATTCGTACCAGTGATAGTGGTCGTGACTTCGATTTGTTGCGTGATCGAGTGATTTTCCCGATTCGAGACAACAAAGGTCGTGTTGTAGGTTTCGGTGGTCGTGCATTGAATGACGAAATCAAACCGAAATATATTAACTCACCTGATTCTGAAGTGTTCCATAAAAACCAACTGCTTTACGGCTTGTATGAAGGGCGTAAAGACCGTGCGCAAAATTGGCTCATGGTTGAAGGCTATATGGATGTGATCGCCTTACAACAAAACGGGATTTCTGGTGCGACAGCAACATTAGGTACGGCCAGTAATGCAGATCATTTAACTATTTTATTTAAGCAGAACAATCAAATCACGATTGCATTTGATGGTGATGCCGCTGGACAAAAAGCAGCACGTCGAACCTTAGAAATTGCTCTACCGTTATTGAATGATGGCCGTGAACTTAAATTCTTTGTTCTACCCAAAGAACATGACCCAGATTCGTTGATTCGTAAGGAAGGTTTTGAAACGTTTCAACGAATATGGCAACAATCCCCTTTATTATCGGATTTCGTCTTTGCTTTATTGAGTCAAAATTATGATGTTGCTACACCTGAAGGTAAAAGTCAGGTGATGGCTGAACTCAATCAACTGACTGAATTATTGCCTAAACAAGGTTCTTACCGCTATTTATTAAGACAATTTTTTAAAGAAAAGTTAGGTTTTAATCGAAAATGGCAACCTCAAGTCAGCTTAGATGCCTCATTGTCTTTTAATATTCGCACCAAAGATGAAGACTTTGCTGTGGCGATTTTGATGCAACATCCGTTTTTATATATTCACTTTGAAGTATTACGTGCATTGATTCAACCAGATGAGTTATTGGCGCAAATCTTAGCGGTATTTGACCGTATCTTTGATGATCTACCAGATGATCAGGAACTTGCAACCTATTATATTTTAGGTGCATGTGGTGCTTATCATTTGGAACTCTCTGAAATCATACAACGTACCAATATCCAGGCTTTGGCTGAAGCGCCTGAAATGGCAGATAAATTGGCTTCAGATTACTCTTTGGCCTTGCAAGAGAAATATTTAAAATTAAAGCTTAAAGCACCAACCTCATTGAGTGAATCACGTAATTTACGTAAACAGCTCAATGAACTGACTAAACAAATTAGTTTAAAGTTGGTACATCATTAATTTTCTATAAACGCTTCATTGAGCTTATCAAGTATTTTGAAATACAAAAAATTCATATGGCTATTGGCCTCTTCCATTGAGGAGTCATAAGGCTTATATAGGTTTATAAATATACGTTTTTGAAAGTTTTCATCACTAAAAAACGCATTGGTGGGGTAATTAGAATCTGAGTGTGCATTTATACTTTCGACCATAAGTGCATCAAATATCCGCCCTGAATAATCTAGATAAAAGCAATATAGTTTAGGTTTTTTGGGATTCTTATAGCATCGATCAACTGAATCAATTACCCCCATAATTCCACCCTGCGTAGAGAGGCTATGTAGATCCTTAATTGCTTGGTTCTAATTTGATGGCACTAATATATACACCAATAATAGCTGGTGAAGCAAAAACATTAAATCACATTCGTTTTAAAAAATAATCACTTCGCTTTTGGTTTTCTTTCTTGTTCAAAAATATCCTGAATATTTTCTTTCATCCATTCAAAATGTGAAGGATCTTCATCCTGTGCTGCTTGGCGTAGCAAAATTGAAGATGGGTGCAATAACTTTTGCGTCAAACGATGTGCAAAATCCTCAAGTACATGTTGCGTATCCTCACCTGCCTGAATACGCTCTAAGGCATGCGACAACTCCATCTGGCGTTGTTCCTCACCGTGCTCACGAAACTGTTGAATCGTCCCACCAGCATC
Organism: Acinetobacter sp. GW821-FHT01E09; assembly: GCF_059422385.1. Lineage (NCBI taxonomy): Bacteria > Pseudomonadati > Pseudomonadota > Gammaproteobacteria > Moraxellales > Moraxellaceae > Acinetobacter > Acinetobacter sp. GW821-FHT01E09. The sequence goes on along the minus strand of NZ_JBWKWU010000001.1, from coordinate 1,103,116 downwards.
TTTTACTTTTTGCTGTGTCACCAACTGAGTTACCAATTGATTGACCATAACCTCTGCTTCAACCGCAGCTTGACGTCGTTGTGCTAAATTTTCATCAATTACACTTTGTAGGTCATCCACACCGTATAAATACACACCATCCAAACTTTCAACTTTTGGATCTATATCACGAGGTACAGCTAAATCGACCATAAGCATTTGTTGATAACGACGTTTTTTTAAAGCGAATTTCACATCTGCATAAGCAATGACTTGATGCAAACTGCCTGTACAACTGGAAATTACATCCGCACGATAAAGCTGAGTAGTGAGTTCATTAAATGGAATAATCTCCACTTCAACACGGTGCGCTATTTCTTGTGCTAATTTCTCTGCCCGTCCACGGCTTCGATTACAAATCAGGATTTTTGCAACGCCCATTTCAGCCAAGTGTTTTGCCACCAAGCTGTTCATTTCACCTGCGGCAACCACCATGACTGTAAGCTGTTCAGGCTTACTAAACACTTGCAATGCGAGTTGAGCAACAGCATATCCCATTGAGACAGCATGACTACCGACTGCCGTTTCAGAACGTACACGTTTGGCTGCATAAAAAGCATATTCAAATATTTGATTCAGATTTTGCGAAACGATTTCAGCATCTTTTGCGATTGATAGTGCTGTTTTAACCTGCCCAAGAATTTGCGGTTCACCCAGCATCAATGAATCTAAACCACTGGCAACCCGCATTAAGTGCGAAACTGCATCGGTATTTTCATAACGATATACATGATTTGACAATTGCTTTACATCAATACCATTGGTTTGGGCGAGCCAATTTAATACCATATCGGCATTTTCAGCCATGGCATAGACTTCAGTGCGGTTACATGTTGACACCACCACCATATCATTCAAATTTTGGCGAAGGCTTTCTACGGCAAATAAATCTTTTAATCGTTCTGGATTAAAAGCGATTTGCTCACGTAGCTCAACAGAAGCAGTTTGATGGTTGACACCCAATGCAAAGAAAGACATATCAGATCATCATTTCGCTAAATTTGTGCTATTGTGCAATAACGGTGTCATAAAAAGCATACTTGGATTCGGAAAAATTGCGTCAAATAAACAACCGCTTAAGCGGCATGACAATTAAGCAATATTCTACCACATTCTTACTGGTTGGTAGCATGGCTTCTAGTGCTCATATTAGAGCATCTGGAGAATTTTATCATGCTAAATATAATACTAATGCATTAAAACAAAGTATTATTGCTGAATTTTCATTGGCTTATAATGATACTGCAACTGCTTTACACAATTATACTGTGCTCGCAATTCGTAGTAATTCAACCACCATTAAGCAACGTGCCTTGAATGTTGCAATTGAACAAAACGATTTAAAAGCAGCTTTAGACATTGCCACCCATTGGGTTGTACAAGAACCTGAGGACGTTCCTGCAAAATTTTATTTGGCGCATATCGCGCTCAAATCACATGAATATGAGCTTGCAGCGGAGACTCTGGACAGTATTCTCAATATTGACCCCAACGCTGATTTAGAAAAGATTTTAGAGGGAATTGCACCAGAATCAGAAGTAGATCGTCAAAATCTGCTCAATACGCTGAGAGCAAGTAAAGAAAAAAACAACCCTTCTGTTTTAATTCTAATTGCGGGTTTGGAAGCGCAAAACGATGAAATCGAACAAGCCTTAAAAACCGTCAATAAAGCGTTAAAAAAACGTTCAAAAGTGACTGGCTTTATTCTGATGAAAGCCAATTTATTAGAGGCTTTGGGTGACCAAGAGGCGACTTTAAATTGGTATGATCGAAGCAGTCGTAAAAACAAGTACAACTATGATATCCGTCTGGCAGAAGTCAAATATCTGATCAAGATTCATCAATCTGAATTGGCCTTAAGCAAATTAGAATCGATTATCCAAGCTTGGCCAGATGCTGAAGAGGCTCTATTTATTGCAGGTTTAACTGCGATTGATTTAAAAAAGCTGGATCAAGCTGAACAGTATTTAGTGGAGTTACGCTACTCGTCACGTTATCAAAACGAAGCTTATTTTTATTTGGCAGTAAATGCTGAACGAAAGCAAAATGATGAAACGGCAAAAGCCTATTATCGTTTGGTTGATGGGAACTTATATACGGTTTCACGCCGTAATCTGGTCTCGATTTTTGAAAGACAAGACAAGATGAATGATGCTTTGCGGTTTTTAACCCAAGAACGTGTCAATTATCCACAACATGCAAGTTTCTTATATCAGGCTCAAGCCGAGATTTTAAAACGCATGGGCAATAAAAAAGCAGCGCTGAGATTACTCACGGAAGCAGTGAAGAACTTGCCTGATGATCCTGAAATTCTCTATTCAGAAATACTGCTTCTTGATCCATTTGAGGATCGTGATTTACTTGATAAAGCATTGAAACAACTCTTAACTTTAGAGCCAAATAATCCTGCTTATTTAAATGCTTATGCCTATACGCTTGCACTACAAAATAGACGTCTAGATGAAGCGCGAAAGTATGCTGAACATGCCTTAGATTCTGCGCCAGATCAGGCTTCGATTTTAGATACGCTGGGATATATTACATTCTTGCAAAATGATTTTGATGCCGCCTCGAACATTTTATCGAAAGCTTATAATTTGAGTCATAGTGTAAACATTGGTATTCGATATGCAAAATCGTTGTATATGCAAGGTGCCTTAGCTCAATTTAATGAAGTGTTACAACAACTCAAACAAAACCATCCAAATGATCCTCAATTAAATCAATTAGATTCATTAATATTACCGCAACATATTAAAAAGAGTTAATGACTTGTATGCGTCACATTCCACAGATCTTTTGCACCCTAACTGCTGTAACCGCTTTTACCCTCACAGGTTGTCAACAAGTCGTAAAACCAGCACAAACCACACCTACGCTTACAGCACCCACTGATGCCACAACGCCCCCACAAAAACCGTCAAATCAATTTAATCTTGAAGGGAAAATTGGGGTAAAAACACCGAAACAGTCTGGCAGTGCATTCTATACATGGACACAAGACCAACAAGATTTTAATATCCAGTTGAATGGGATCTTAGGTATTGGCAAAACTATTATTGAAGGAAAATCTGGAGAAGTTACCCTCAATAGCGCTAAAACAGGTTCGATTTCGGCTGAAACACCAGAAGAGCTGCTTGAAAAAGCCACAGGCTGGACTGCACCTATTACCCATATTGTCGATTGGGTTCAAGCTTACCCTGCCACTGAAAATGCACAAATCACCCGAGATAATACTCAACGTATTGCTCAAATCATTGAAGATGGCTGGACTGTAGATTTTAGTTATAACAATCAAGCGAGCTTGCCCAATAAGCTGATTTTAAAACAACAACTTGAATCTGGTCAGGAAAATCGTATTACAATGGTGATTCAAAACCGCTAAATCTTTACCTTAGACAATGAAATCTATGATTCGTGTTCCCTCTCCAGCAAAATTGAATTTGTTTTTGCATATCACAGGTCGACGTGAAAATGGCTATCACGAGTTGCAAAGTATTTTTCAGCTGATTGATTTGTATGACTGGTTAGAATTCACCCAAACAGAACATTCTCAACCTGAATTCAGTCTTGAAGGTTTGAGTAACGTCGATTTGGAACATAATCTGATCTATAAAGCGATTCAAATTTTAAAACCTTATGCTACACAGCCGACTGGTTTAAAAATTCGTATCGAAAAGAATATTCCAATGGGTGCAGGTCTAGGTGGTGGTTCTTCCAATGCAGCCACCACATTGATTGTGGTCAATCAACTTTGGCAGTGTGGTTTAAATACTGAACAACTGGCTGAGCTTGGGGTTAAATTGGGTGCAGATGTTCCAATCTTTGTTCATGGTCGTAATGCTTGGGCGGAAGGTATAGGTGAACACTTAACATTCATAGACTTAGATCAAAAACAATACATTGTGTTAAAACCTGATTGTTTTATCAGCACTCAACGACTTTTTTCGCAAAAAACATTGACAAGAGATACGAAGCCTACTAAATTTTGCGCCTATCAGCTAAAGCCATCCAATTTTAGAAATGATTTTGAGCCACTGGCAAGAAATTTATATCCTGAAGTTGATGAAGCAATGCAGTATTTAGATCAGTTCGGTACAGCAAAGCTTACAGGTACAGGTGCTTGTGTTTTTGTTGAAGTCACTGAACAAATGAAGATTGATGATGTTTTAAATCATTCACCCTGCAAAGCCTATTTGGTCAACAGTTTGAATGAATCACCACTCACTCATTTTACAGTGTAATGATAGGGGCGTCGCCAAGTGGTAAGGCACCGGGTTTTGATCTCGGCATCCGTTGGTTCGAATCCAGCCGCCCCTGCCATCATTTTTCATCTGTAGATCGTTGTATTTTAGGGGCGTCGCCAAGTGGTAAGGCACCGGGTTTTGATCTCGGCATCCGTTGGTTCGAATCCAGCCGCCCCTGCCATTAAATACAACATCAAATTAGGGGCGTCGCCAAGTGGTAAGGCACCGGGTTTTGATCTCGGCATCCGTTGGTTCGAATCCAGCCGCCCCTGCCATTTTCTCAAAAAAGACAGAACGTAGTAATTTGTATTTAATGTTGATTTACCTTGACAGAGACATACAAAAACACTAAAATTCTGCCGCATTAGGGGCGTCGCCAAGTGGTAAGGCACCGGGTTTTGATCTCGGCATCCGTTGGTTCGAATCCAGCCGCCCCTGCCATCTAATTCAAATCTGCCAACCGCCAAGGGTGCTTCATGCCCAATCTTGTCGTTTTTAGTGGAACTGCGCATCCACAATTCGCCCAAAAAGTCGTTAGCCATTTGCACATCCCTCTGGGAGCTGCTGCTGTAGGTAAATTTTCTGATGGTGAAATCACTGTCGAAATTACTGAAAATGTGCGTGGTAAAGACGTGTTTATCGTACAGCCCACTTGTGCCCCTACGAATGATAACCTTATGGAAATCTTAGTAATGGCAGATGCTTTGCGTCGTGCAAGTGCTGGTCGTATTACTGCTGTAATTCCATACTTCGGTTATGCACGCCAAGACCGTCGTCCTCGTTCAACTCGTGTTCCAATTACTGCAAAAGTTGTAGCAGACATGCTCACCACTGTGGGGATTGACCGTGTTGTAATGATCGATTTGCATGCTGACCAAATCCAAGGTTTCTTTGATATTCCTGTAGATAACATCTACGGTACACCTGCTTTGCTTGCTGACTTACGTCAACAACAACATCATAACTTGATGGTGGTTTCACCTGACGTTGGTGGTGTAGTTCGTGCACGTGCTGTTGCAAAACAAATGGGTGATATCGACCTTGCAATCATTGATAAACGTCGTCAAAAAGCTAATGAATCACAAGTGATGCATTTGATTGGTGATGTACGTGATCGTGACTGTGTGATTGTTGATGACATGGTTGATACAGCTGGTACTTTGTGTAAAGCTGCCGACGCACTTAAAACTTTTGGTGCTCGTAAAGTGGTTGCTTATGCAACGCACCCTGTACTATCAGGTAAAGCACTCGAAAATTTAAGCAAATCTGTAATTGATGAATTGGTTGTTACTGACACAATTCCACTTTCAGATGAAGCATTAAAACTTGGTAAGATTCGCCAAGTTTCAGTAGCAAGTATGGTTGCTGAAACAATTCGTCGTATTAACAACGAAGAATCTATTAGCGCAATGTTCGATTCTTATCTATAATAGCGCCAAATTTTCAAAGCCCTACTCTTTGGTAGGGCTTTATATCACTGGGCTGGTCGAAAGTTCAGTCAATTACACTCAATGAGGAAATGTCATCATGGCAAACTTCGTATTAAATGCAGTAGCACGTGAAGAAGCAGTTCAAGGGAAAGGTTCGAGCCGCCGCCTTCGTCTTCAAAATAAAGTTCCAGCAATCATCTATGGTGGTTCTGCTGAACCTGTAGCGGTTACTTTAGAACTTCGCGAGCTTGTTAAAGCTTTAGAAAACAACTCTTTCTTTGAAGAAGTTATCGATCTTAACATCGAAGGTAAAGTTGAAAGCGTTAAAATCCAAGCTTTACAACGTCACCCAGCTAAAAACACACCAATGCACGCTGACTTTAAACGCGCATAAGTGTTAAATGGTGTAAATGAGTGAGTAAACTTTCACTGATTATTGGTTTGGGTAATCCAGGTTCTGAATATGCCCAAACCCGCCATAATGCAGGCTTTTGGTTCGTCGAACGCCTTGCAGAACAATATGGTATTACATTAAAAACTGATTCAAAGTACAAAGGAATCAGTGGTCGCGGTAATATTGAAGGACAAGATGTTCGTCTACTATTGCCCACAACGTTTATGAACCTTTCTGGTCAAAGTGTTGTTCCCTTTGCAAAATTCTACCAAATTAAACCAGAAGAAATTCTCATCGCTCATGATGAACTGGATATGAATCCGGGCGTCATTCGTTTAAAAACTGGCGGTGGACATGGTGGTCACAATGGTCTACGTGACATTGTTCCTCATATTGGTTCTAATTTTCATCGCTTACGTATTGGCATTGGTCATCCCGGCGCTAAAGAAAAAGTTTCAGGACATGTACTTGGTAAAGCACCAAGCAGTGAACAGACTTTAATGGATGATGCAATACACCATGCTTTAGGCAAAACAAAATTATTGGTTAATGGTGAGATTCAGCAAGCAATGAATCAAATCAATGCTTATAAAGCATAATTTAAACCTAAATTTTATGTTCTTTGTTCAACAATTTTTCTTGCCATGATTCATTTTTAAGAGCAAAATGCGCTTTCAAATGCATCCCCCCATTGAAAATTGTTGATTCAACACAAGATAACAATTGTAAGGGCTACTCTGGAGACGCAAATCATGCTATCTCGTTTATTAAAAGCAAAAATCCATCGTTGTGTTGTTACACAAGCAGAATTACATTATGAAGGTTCTTGTGCAATCGACGGTATTCTTTTGGATTTAGCTGGTATCCGTGAATATGAAGAAATTCATATGTGGAACGTGACTAATGGTAAGCGCTTTACAACCTATGCGATTCGTGGCGAAGAAGGCTCAGGCATCATTTCAGTCAATGGTGGCGCTGCACTTCAAGCTGATGTTGGTGATTTAATGATTATTGCCACATTTGGTGATTTTACCAATGCTGAAGCTGATGCGCATAAACCACGTCTTGTATATGCAAATCCAGACAATACAGTAAATCACACAGCAAACTGTATCCCTGTTCAAGTTGCATAATTGCACACAGATGATTCAAGACCCGCAATGTTGCGGGTTTTTTTATGCTTACTCTACTTATGACGATTTATCTACAGAACGAAATCCATCACGCCAACGTTGTTTAGTCTCACAGTCCAGATCTTGTAAATGCTCTCCTCGTAAAGATGCAAGAATCGCATTGCCCTGCTGATCCACCTTAAACTCAGCATATTTTGCTTGCTGATAACATTCAGCTAAACCTTCTGCAAATAAAAAGCTATTGGATGCAGGATAAAGTGATCTATGCCGATTATCAGGGTTTTTCAAAATCAATTTTACAGTTTGCGCATCTTTAGGTTTTTCAAAATAAGTATGTGCCACCTTTTTCTGTTGATCCAATTCAACATAAGCCGTAACCGAAGGCTTATTTTCAATCACTTGATCAAAATAATGCCCCGAAAAGATATGATTTTCATCACTATCACTTGGATCTACATTGTTCTGATCACCCTGATTTAGCTTTTGCGGTGCAAAGTAAAGTTGATAACTCAGCACCATATAATCACCTTGTATTAACGAACGTGGATCAACAGGTTGTAAGTGGACATATATACTCTGACTATTCTTCAGATGCTGTTCATTCTTAAAAATGATGCCTAGAAAAAGAACAATACAGATTAAAGCAAGACAAAGAGGAGTGAATTTTTTCATGTATTTACTCCCTCTTTTGATTGGAATTTATGTAGCACCCAAGTCAGTATCAACAAAATTAATCCTGAGCTAAAAATACTTAGACTTTTAACGAGGAAGCTAACATTCAACGCGTAGTAAATAAAACATAAGGTTAACGCCAAAGTCACTAAAGCGAAACCATAGACAATCTTATCGTGCTGTGACAATGCCCATGAAAGTATGGCGATACAAATAAAAATTTCAAAATAGCCATAAAATATCAGTACTGCAGCAAAAGCCAATAAAATCAATTGAGCAATCAAGCTAAATTGATTGCGAATCCTCAACACCATAAACAAAGCCAACCACAAAATAGGCAGCCCCAAGTTGAGAATAGGAAGGTATCTAATTTTCTCTAATTCATATTGTCCAAATAGTGTATAGAAACCCAAGGATGAAAGAATAATCAATAAATTAGCCAATGCTAAACTGCGTTGATATTGACTGGGTTGAATACGATGCACCCAAATCATTACGAGATAAAACCCATAACTTAGCAAGATCAAAAATGCAAAATTTTCAACAAAACGATGAAATCCAAGCAGAACGTTTAAATCCCAAATCAACGCAATACCAGATAAATATAAGGCAAATAGTTGGATAAAAATAAAGAACCAATGGCTGCGAATAAAATAACTAAGACACAGCATGGCAAATTGAATAAAGAAAATTGGAAAGAATTGGTCAGTTAATTCAACCGTGTGGAAAATCACAGCATTTTGCCCTGCGACCCATATACAATAAGCAAACTGCCTTAAAAATAAAGCTTGTTTGCTTCTTAAAATAAAGGCAGCCAATACCACAAAAACTGCCCCCATGATCAAGGAAAAATTGCCCCAAAATGTCAGCATCAATGATGCCAATAAAACACCTGCAATCCATGCCCCCACTGCGATAGGAATATTATTAAATTTGTTTTGTGGGATAAACTTAATCAATAAAAAAGTAATCAATGCAAACCAAGCGAAAACCACCAGTGCAATTGAAAATAATCCGAGCACTTCGGATTCACGAAACAGACTATTCATCCATTTGAAAATCACCAGCGTAAATGTAATCCCTAAACCTACTGCTGAAAGCACACTGCATAATTGATCTCTTTTTCGATAAAAATAAAGTAGTGCAATCGAAAGTAGAAAAAATGAAGAAATTAAATAAGCGATCTTAAGGTTTATCCATGTAAAAACCATGGCTGTGGCTAATGCTAAATTACTGTCACCATATAAAAATAGCCCCATATGCCAAATTGAAAGAATGCCAAACCATAAGACAAAGAGATAACGCAGCTTTTGATAACAACGAAGACAAAAATAAAACTGAAATAGTGAAAGGAGATTTAAGCTAAATAAAAATGTGACAGGATATTCATCAGCCCAAAATGTTTGTTTAAAAAACAAAAATAAGGTGAGTTGGCTGACAATACAGAGCAATGTAAAAACACCAATATTTGGACGATACAACCACGGCAGTAATAAAATAGACCAGATTAAAAATAGTAAATAACTATCTGCCCCTGTTTGATAAATTTGACCAATGACAGCCAAACTTAAACCAATCATCAAGCCACTTATTGTATGCAAACACTGTACTAAATAATCATGCTGAACTAAAAAAATACTTGTTACAGCACTGAGTAACAAGAAGAGTTGTGGAATTGCTAATTGAAAAAACTGAGGCAACATAAACCAATTTGCAGCGGTCAGATATAAAATACTGACTGCAATTAGAGCAAATCCCAAAACCTGTAAGTGTTTAACAAAGTCATCATTACGCCATGAATAGACATCTTGCTGAATCGTGATCAAGCTGAGTCTCCTTATTTTATGCTTTGCTATTTGTTGATCACTATGACCACAAATATTCTTTTAAATGTATAAGTTTAATTATTTTCTATAGCAACTATTGTTCTATCTATAGTACTGATCATTCTAAAAAAAAGCATCCATTTAGTAAAAAAGTGTCTATAATAAATGCACATCGCTTCAGGGCGGGGTGTAATTCCCCACCGGTGGTAAATTGGACGGATTTTCAATCCTGAGCCAACAGCCCACGAGCTTATCACGCTTAATCGTGATTCGCAGATTTGGTGAAATGCCAAAGCCGACGGTATAGTCCGGATGAAAGAAGACGACGTCACAGCTTAAAAATTTCAATATTCGCTATTGGAAAAGGTTTTGTAACGCCACTATTTCAAATGTCCTGAAATGTTCAACCGTATTTTAACTTTACGAGAGCGTTTCAATGTCTAGTTTAATTCAACCCGAAATTTTCTTTTCTGCACTATCCCCTGCAGACCAACGTATCGAACAAGCAATCGAAGATATGCGCCAAGGCAAACCTGTTTTGGTCATGGACGATTTTGATCGTGAAAATGAAGCAGATTTAATTGTTGCAGCTGAAACCCTCAATATTGAAACCATGGCACGTATGATTCGTGATGGTTCTGGTATAGTCTGCTTAACCATTACCGATGATTTAGCAGATCACCTTGAACTCCCACCGATGGTTCAGGACAATTCAAGTCAATTTAAAACGGCTTTTACCATCACCATTGAAGCAGCACAAGGTGTAACAACAGGCGTTTCTGCAAAAGACCGTACCACTACTATTCATGCTGCAATTAAAACAGGTGCTGTCGCAAGCGATCTGAATCGCCCCGGTCATGTCTTTCCATTGCGTGGTCGTAATGGTGGTGTATTAACCCGTCGTGGACATACAGAAGGTTCTATTGATTTGGCACGTTTAGCTGGTTTAAAACCCGCTGGTGTATTATGCGAAGTGACCAATCCTGATGGAACAATGGCTTCAGGCATTCAAGTTTTAGCATATGCACAAACGCATCATTTAACGCTTATTACTATTGAAGAATTGGTTCAGTATCGTTTAAAACACAATGTCTAAGAAAATATTTTAAGTCATCACATTTAGACAGAGTAAAAAAGCCAGTTCAAATCTTTGGACTGGCTTTTTAATATTGATTAGGTATTCTTGGTTAAAGTGCGATGAAATAACAGCGCCAGTTTTTGTTTTAATTTTTTATAAGTGGCACTGATTAAAATTAAATAGCCAAAATATCAAGCTGATGAATAATAAATCATTGAAGAAATAAGTTTAAACATCTTCCAAATGTAAAATACTTTGACGAATACCGTCTGCACGTAACCATGCAAAATCATAACTTGCATTGGCCAATGCCAATACACGACGTTCAAACTCATCCCAAAGCGGTTTTACCTGTTTCGCTTGAATTCCCAAACCACTCTCTTCTGCGAGATGTTTATTTTTTTCACAAATTTTTAATGCATGATACAACTTGCGCCCTTTAGAAGCAGAATCCATCACTCGTATACGTTTACCCAAAATAAAACCTTCAATATGTCTTAAATCGGCAAAAGGTAGCATCGGAATTAAAATTTGATCGAGCTGTGCATCCAGCCTCTTCCAAACGGCTAAACGTTGCGCTGAATCATATGTATTCCATTGGATCACTTCATGATTAAAACGACGGCAACCACGACAAACAGAATCACCAAATACCGTTGAACAACGACCAGCGCATGGCGTTAAGGTGGGTATCCGACGTTCGTTACTCAAAATTTACTCCTTACATCAACGATGTGACACACTTTTTTGGCACGAAATAATCATTTCGCAATACTATATATGGTATATAAAATATTTTAAAGCACTATATTTAGTATAAAAACCCATATTTTTTTCAGGGAATAAAAAAACACTACAAAGACTAGGGTTTTCTCGCATATTCATGTAAATCACGCTAAAATATGCGCCTTAAATTTTATTCTATCTTAAATATTTGGAGTACTCCATGAACGCTACTGTAGAACAGCTTGCACCTGTAGAACAGCAAGCGACCTCTGGTTGGGTTGTTGCAGCACTTTATCAATTCAAAGAAGTTCAAGATCCTGCTGATCTTCAACAACGTCTTTTAGACTTGGTAAAAACCATCAACCTTTGCGGTACTCTTATTATTGCAGGTGAAGGAATTAACGGAACTGTTGCTGGCGATCGTCAAGCGATTGATGTCATTCATCAATTCTTATTGAATCAAGGCTTTAATAGCATGGAATATAAAGAATCACATAGTGATGAAAAGCCATTCCGTAAAATGAAGATTAAGCTAAAGAACGAAATCGTAACTTTAGGTGTAGAGGTGAAACCTCGTGATCTTGTTGGACATTATCTTGATCCAAAACAATGGAACGAACTGATTGCGCGTGATGACGTGATTTTGATTGATACACGTAATGATTATGAATATAAAGCGGGTACTTTTAAAGGCGCGATTGATCCTAAAACAGAAACCTTTCGTGAATTTCCAGAATACGTAAAAAAAGAACTTGAACAGCATAAAGATAAGAAAATTGCGATGTTCTGTACAGGCGGTATTCGTTGTGAAAAATCAACATCGCTACTGCTTCAAGAAGGTTTTAACGAGGTGTATCACCTTAAAGGCGGTATTTTAAAATACCTTGAAGAAACCCCTGCTGATGAAAGTATGTGGGAAGGTGAATGTTTCGTATTTGATGGTCGTACTGCGGTGACGCATGGTATGGAAGAAGGCGAAAATATTAAATGTCATGCATGTGGTTGGCCACTTGTTCCCGAAGAAGCTGATTTACCAAGTTATGAACATGGTGTTTCTTGCAAATATTGTATTGATAAAACATCTGAGAAACAAAAAGAAGGTTTCCGTATGCGTCAATCACAAATTACTGCTGCAAAACGCAAACGTCTTTAGGGGCTGTTAGCATTTCATAAATGGCTTACGTTGTAGGTTAAAATTGAGCATGAGACGTATACGTCGTAAAGCATGAATGGAGAATAGCGAGACTATTTTCGAGTTTCATAACGAAGGCTGAGATAATTTTAACCACAACCCTGAGCAAGAACAAAGCACTGCTTTGTTTGCAGCGCAAGGCGCAGCGGGGGACTAGCGTGTTTTTTGTCGCTTCGTCGTTACCTTGCGAAACGATGTTTCTCATCATTTAGAATGACTAAATTTCATATTTCGTGCCTAGTATCGCCTAAAAAACACGTGTAGTCGCAAACATAGACGAATTGTCAACAGACCCTAACCTTTATCAATTTTAAAATGCTTCACTCAACCGCAGCTTATTGACTGCGGTTTTTATTTAGATATTTTAACAACACAACAAATTCTCACTATATTTTGATAAATGAAAACCATACCATGTTCATAACGCCCTATTTTTATATATAAAATGACTGATTGGATTATTTCGATCATGGAGCAACTTGGTTACTTCGGTATTGCTCTTTTGATGTTTTTAGACAATGTTTTCCCGCCGATTCCCTCAGAAGTGATTATGCCATCAGCTGGGTTTGCTGCATCTAAAGGTCAATTATTATTATCGGGTGTAATTATCGCAGGAAGCTTCGGTTCACTGCTTGCTGCCGCGTTGTTGTATTGGGTGGGTCGAAAAATCCCAAATCAAAGCATTTTTAATTGGGTTGACCGCTACGGTAAATACCTTTTTATCAAATCTGAAGATGTCAAAAAAGCTTTAGATTGGTTTGAAAAATATGGACATCGCGTGGTTTTCTTTGGGCGAATGGTTCCCGCAGTTCGTTCTTTGATTAGTATCCCTGCAGGCATGAGTCATATGCCCTTTTGGAAATTTATGCTCTATAGCAGCGTAGGGACAATCATCTGGACCACTTTTCTTGCATGTGTCGGTTATTATTTTGGAAACAATATAGAACTCATGCAACAAATTTTTAGTCGTGTGGGCTATGTGATCATTGTCATTGTATTAATTTTAGTTGCTTATTTTTTCTATAAAAAATCAAAAGCACGCTAAAAATTATTGTGCACCCAGTATTCAGTTAAAACACACTATTTGTGTGCATTGAGTCGAGCAGACAAATTTGTGTTTGCTTGGCCGAGCTCTGTGTTCTTAACATTAGCCCTTAAGATTAGCTGTCTGACAAATAATCAACGAATTCCAAGAATAACCACAAAGACATTAGAGCTTTCATAAATCAAAATAATCATGCGGAATGAATCATATTGCTATTAAAAGTTCCTTCTCCCTTTGGAAAAGACTAAGACGAGAGCGGCTATATGTTGATTTATGGGTTTTAATAGGATTTATAAAAAAGCCTATTGTTTATATTTTCTTATACTCCCCGTTTCACCAATGCCGACCAATTGAAACACGATCACCATATATAAATAGCATCACTGTATAAAAAACAGTCAATCGTAATCAATACACCACAGCGATCGTAAAAATTCACCACACATTCGATGTGACCAAAACTTCCGAGCGATTGAGAAATTTGAGTGAATTCAACGGCAAGCACCATACATTCCAAAAAATCATGCATTTCATCAAAATATTATCGCTTTAAACCAATACAAATATATGAAAAATATAAAAATAATTAAAACGGTGTAAAAAAGGATACATGAGTGAATGAAATGATTGCTGTGATTTTAATCACCTGCTTGGCAGTAATAAGTCCTGGCGCTGATTTTGCTATCGTGACACGAAACAGTTATTTATATGGTCGAAATATTGGATTAAGCACTGCTTTAGGTATTGCCTGTGGTGTTTGGGTACATGTGGGTTATAGCCTACTTGGCCTGGGTTTTTTAAAAAATCATATGCCCTATCTTTTACAAACAATTCAATATATTGGCGCTGCTTATTTAATTTATCTTGGCTATAAAACATTCACGCAGGCAAAAATAAAACTGGATGAAATTGGTGTTGGTATCAGTAGTTGGCAAGCGTTTAAACATGGTTTTTTAACCAATAGCCTAAATCCCAAAACAACTTTATTTGTAATCAGTTTATTCGCTCAGTTGATGACTTCTACAGGAAATTCGACCATTCAGCTTTTTGCTTATGGTGCGTTTATTTCGTTGAGTCATTTTGTTTGGTTTGGCTTGATTGCCTTATTTTGTGCACATCCCCGCATACGAAATAAAATTTTAGATCGCCAAGTGGTGATCAATCGTGTGATTGGCCTTTTACTGTTTATTTTAGGTTGTAGCCTATTATTTGCACGGTTTTAACTATTGGCGTAAATCACCAACAAAAAAAAGCATGCCACTTTTCAGTGAGCATGCTTTTTTTATACGCGCAAATTAATTTGGTGTGTGGTACATCAAATAAATTTCATTTAGATTTTCAGGAATTTCTTCAGCAATCTCGTCCATTAACTGGCCGTTGCGGCGGAAAGATTCCATTTGAGGATCTTCATCATCAATACCACTGAACACCATCATTGGTAGTGTGAGATCAACAACTTGATCTTCATATTCTGGTGCAAACCAAGCTTCTTCATTCAGGAACATTGCATCGACAAAGCCAACACTCCAGTCGCCTAAGCTTGATTCAACATCAGCTTCTTCAATTTCAAAAGGAAATGTAATTCCTTCTTCATTGGCTAAGTTTTGACGAATCGCTTCAAGCCATGCTTTGATTTGTACAATGATTTCTGCTGGAACTTTCTTTTGATTATTATCAAATAGCTCATCAAGCCATTTATCAAAAGTAGGACCAACCGCAATTGCGCATAAGAAACCATGAGTCGCTGCGAAATCTAGACCAAATTCATTTTGGTCACCATCTAGATAATCACTCAGTAGGTCTAAATCTAAAGCACTCATTTTGTTTCCAGTAAATTTGTATCAGATTTAAGCATAGCATTTTCCCACGCCATGCCCAATGAATTTTTAATCTTCGTCATCAAAATCATCGTCATCATCAATGTCATAATCAAAATCTTTTAAATCTTTTTCTAAACGACGTTGAGCAAGTAAATCATCGATCAAACGTCGCTTTTCTAAAGATTCTTTGGCGCTAATTTTGCTTGATGACTCATCGAAACTAACATCATCATCACCGTAGTTATCATCTAGTTCAAAATCTGTAGAAGACACTAAAACTACCTCATAATGAAAAAAAGTGAATGGGTCTAGGCGCTATTTATCTGTCTTCAGAAAACTTGTCAAGTTTTTTCCGTTTTTTTTACATTTAAATGCGAATTTGGGCTTTTTTCGAGCCCTATTTTATGTAATGATATAATCCACCCTGCGTCTTACTATTTTATGACATTTTCTGAATAGAAATCGCACGGGATGATCTTGAAAATAACAATTTCACCCCCACCTATTTGATTGAATTTAAATTCTGAATATTTTATCGGACAGTTTTATGCTGATTTCTTCCGATGGAATATGCGAGCTATTCAAAGATATATTTTAACAGATTGTGCGATTACGCACGGTTTTTCATTGCCACAGATTCAACGAGAAGAGAGTAAAGATGAGCGAAATGCATTCCCCTACTTCCCAAGTAGCGGCTCTTATTAGCCGAGGCAAAGAACAAGGTTACTTAACCTACGCTGAGGTTAACGATCATCTCCCAGACTCGATCACCGAAAGCGAACAGATTGAAGACATTATCCAAATGCTTCAAGACGTTGGTATTCCAGTTCATGAACGTGCACCTGAAACTGACGATGCAATGTTCGAAGGGAATAGCGAAGCTGGCGATGAAGTTGCAGAAGAAGAAGCTGCTGCAGTACTTGCCTCTGTAGAAAATGAGCCAGGTCGTACCACTGACCCAGTACGTATGTATATGCGTGAAATGGGTACCGTTGAACTTTTAACACGTGAAGGCGAAATTAGTATTGCCAAACGTATTGAAGAAGGTATTCGTGACGTTTTACATTCAATTGCTTACTGGCCAAATGCTGTAGAAGTTGTTTTACAAGAATATAAAGATTATGAAACTGGCGAACGTCGCCTTGCCGATATTTTATCAGGCTATTTAGATCCTGAATCTGACGAAGTGATTCCAGAAGTTTTAGAAGACGAAGCTGAAGTTATCGTTGAAGAAGAAGATACTTCTGCAAAACCGACTAAAGAAGTGAAGTTGGATGATGAAGACGAAGAAGAAGAGTCTGAAAGTGATGACGATTCTGAAGGTGAATCTGGTCCAGATCCTGAAATTGCGAAAGCGCGTTTTGAAGAGCTAGAAGCAGTTTGGAACAGTGCAAAAGTCGCAATTGCGCAACATGGCCGTAACAGTACTCAAGGTACTGAGGCAATGGAAGCACTGGCAACTGTGTTTATGATGTTTAAATTTACACCGCGTTTATTTGACATCATTTCAGAAATGATTCGTGGCACGCACGAACAAATTCGTACCTCTGAACGTGAAGTGATGCGTTATGCAGTTCGTCGTGGTCGTATGGATCGTACACAATTCCGTACATCATTCCCAGGTCAAGAATCAAATCCTGCTTGGTTAGATGAACAAATTGCAAAAGCACCTGCTGAACTAAAAGGCTATTTAGAAAAAGTTCGTCCAGATGTATTGGCATTCCAACAAAAGATTGCTGATATTGAAAAAGACCTAGATCTAAACGTAAAAGAAATTAAAGACATTTCTAAACGTATGGCGATTGGTGAAGCCAAAGCTCGTCGTGCCAAGAAAGAAATGGTTGAAGCCAACTTACGTTTGGTAATTTCAATTGCGAAAAAATACACAAACCGTGGTTTACAATTCTTGGATTTAATTCAAGAAGGTAACATTGGTTTGATGAAAGCGGTAGACAAGTTTGAATACCGTCGTGGTTATAAGTTCTCGACCTATGCAACATGGTGGATTCGTCAGGCGATTACGCGTTCAATCGCGGACCAAGCACGTACGATTCGTATCCCTGTACATATGATCGAAACGATTAACAAGATCAACCGTGTATCTCGCCAATTACTTCAAGAAATGGGTCGTGAACCGACTCCTGAAGAATTAGGTGAACGTCTAGAAATGGACGAAGTTAAAGTGCGTAAGGTGCTTAAGATTGCTAAAGAGCCAATTTCTATGGAAACGCCAATCGGTGATGATGAAGATTCTCATCTTGGTGATTTCATTGAAGATAGCAACATCACTTCTCCAGTAGATGCTGCGACTTCAGAAGGCTTAAAAGAAGCAACACGTGAAGTACTTGAAAACTTAACTGAACGTGAAGCGAAAGTCTTAAAAATGCGTTTTGGTATCGACATGCCGACTGACCACACTTTGGAAGAAGTAGGTAAACAGTTTGATGTAACCCGTGAACGTATTCGTCAGATTGAAGCCAAAGCTTTACGTAAACTTCGTCATCCTTCTCGTTCAGAACATTTACGTTCGTTCCTTGAAAATGACTAAGTTGAATTTGTTCAATCTATGAATACTTTCGGGACTTGAAAATCAATCGAGTAACCCCATTAAGTATTTAAGAGAAATACAATGCCTGCACTTATGCAGGCATTGTTGATAAATTAGAGGTGAAAAAATGTTAGACCGCACTCCATCTCGCGAATTACAAGAAGATCTTTGGGTTTTTCCAATGGATTACCCAATTAAATTGATTGGTAATGCGGGTGAAGAATTACGTGGTGCTGTAGTTGAAATTTTGGTAAAACATTTCCCTGAATTTAATGAAGCGACACTTGTTGTACAACCATCACGTACTGGTAAATATCATTCGATTACGGCTCAATTACGTTTTGAAGAGCTTGAGCAAGTGCATGCCTTGTATGCTGACCTTGCTGCTTGCGAACATATTCGTACTGCCTTGTAATGCTGAAATGAATTAAAAACACGCCACAATGGCGTGTTTTTTTGCACCCTGATTTTATCGGGGAATATGCCCTGCTGGCTTATTTGCAAATGATCAGCAATTGCTTTCACTTTTCCAAACTAAATTTCTTTATAATTAAAGCGATTTCTATATTTTAAGGGCACTTGTCTGTGAACGATGCTGTTCTAAAACCACATCTGATTATTCGTCAATATCAAGACTTAACGCCTTATGCCGAGCGTTTTCAGGAAATGAAATCTTTTACTGAACAACGTGATGAAAATTCTCCAGATCAACTTTGGATCT
Source organism: Acinetobacter sp. GW821-FHT01E09 (assembly GCF_059422385.1). NCBI lineage: Bacteria > Pseudomonadati > Pseudomonadota > Gammaproteobacteria > Moraxellales > Moraxellaceae > Acinetobacter > Acinetobacter sp. GW821-FHT01E09. The sequence continues at coordinate 1,084,245 of NZ_JBWKWU010000001.1, read as the reverse complement.
TGCAACATCCTGACGTACTAACTCAGGGGCAAGCCGGCAAACCTGAACATATTTTAATGCACAGTGATATCCCTGTTGTTCAATCAGATCGTGGTGGACAAGTTACCTGGCATGGTCCTGGTCAAATGGTGATTTATTTCATGTTTGATTTAAATCGCTTGAAATGGAATGTGCGTACATTGGTCACTTATGCAGAGAACTTAATGATCAATCTGCTCAAGAAATATGATGTCGATGCCTATGCCAAAGCTGATGCACCAGGTGTTTATGTCAACGAACGTAAAATTGGTTCACTGGGCTTTAAAATTCGCAGAGGTCGTAGTTATCACGGTTTAGCATTAAATGTTGATTGTAACTTAGATGGCTTCCATACCATTAACCCATGTGGTTATGCAGGTTTAGAAATGGTCCGTGTCTGTGATTTGATTAAAAATTATCCTGATTACAAGCAACTATCAAAAGATGTGATTGAGTATTTTCAACAGAGTGGTTACTTTAGTGATATTGAAGTCATCGACAAAAAATCAAATGACCATGAAGTCATTCACAAATAAATCGCTTTATTTTTATCTGAAAACAAATTAGAGTAATTACTCTAAAACAAAAGTACAATTTTATATAAGGGACTAACGAGTGATTTCAAGTAAATCTATCAAACCCGCTTTAGAACAAGCCTATGTCAAACTCATGATGGATGTGATTGGCAGAGGTTTGGTCATGGCGAGTCAAGTTGATGATGAAATTAAACATGAAGTATCTGTACTCCCTGTTGGTTTTACATTATCGATGAAAGTTTTTCCAAACGGCGCTTCATTTATTGCCAGAGTCAATCAGAACAAGCAGCTTGAACTGGTTAAATCTTTAGACGCTAAGCCTGATCTATCGATTATTTTCAAACATGTTCATCATGCTTTTTTAGTCTTTTCATTTCAGGAAAGTACAGCTCAAGCTTTTGCAAATGACCGTATGATCGCAGATGGAGATGTGGCACACGCCATCCGTTTAGTGCGTTGTCTGAATAAAATGGAAGCATTAATTTTACCTAAACTGGTTGCTGAACTCGCGGTAAAAGAATATCCATCAGAATTAAGCTTAAAAGAAAAATTAGCGGGCGCTGCAAATATCTACCTTAAAGTTGCCCAATCATATTTAAAAGGGAGTGCTTAACACATGGCTAAACCATATTACGAATTTTTCTGTCCTGTAAAAGTGATCGCTGGTCATGCTGCACTCGAACATATTCCTTTCGAACTTGCATCATTAGGCGCTAAACGCCCAATGATCATCACCGATAAAGGTGTGCGTGCCAATCACCTTTTAGCACCTATTGAAGCTGCATTTGAATCTACTGATATTGAAATTGGCATTATTTTCGATGATGTTCCACCTGATTCAAGCCTTGAAACAGTTCGTGCTGCAGCACAAGCCTATCGTGAAAATAACTGTGATGCGATTATTGCTGTGGGTGGTGGCTCAGTTATTGATACCTCTAAAACAGCCAATATTTTAGTCTCTGAGGGTGGCGATGATTTACTTAAGTATTCAGGTGCACACAACCTCCCTCGCCCACTTAAACCATTTTTTGTGATTCCTACCACGTCTGGTACAGGCTCAGAAGTGACCTTGGCTGCGGTCGTATCAGACAATCAAAAAAATGTGAAAATGGCATTTGCCTCAAATTACCTAATGCCACATGCGGCGATTCTCGATCCGCGTATGACCCAAACATTGCCACCACATCTGACAGCAATGACAGCGATGGATGCGATGACACATGCTGTAGAAGCCTATACCTGTATCGCAGCAAATCCAATTTCCGATGCGTATGCAACTGCTGCCATCAAAAAGATCAGTACAAGTTTATTTGATGTACTGGACCATCCTAGTGATGCAACAGGTCGCTTAGAACTTGCTCAAGCCTCAACAATGGCTGGTATTGCATTTTCTAACTCGATGGTTGGTATTGTACATTCTCTTGGTCATGCTTTAGGTGCAGTAGCGCATTTGCCTCATGGCTTATGTATGAATCTCTTTCTTCCTTATGTTTTGGAATACAACAAGGAAGTGAATGGTGACAAGATTGCCGATCTATTATTGCCACTTGCTGGTGCTGATATTTATGCACAGACCCCTGCAAACCAGCGTGCGGATAAGGCCATAGAGACGTTAAATACCATGCGTGATCGTGTCTATCATTTGACTAAGCTTCCACGTACCTTGAGTGAAACAGGTAAAGTTACTCAAGCACAGCTGGATGAAGTTGCCGAAAAAGCGCTCAATGACGGCTCAATCATTTTCAATCCGAAAGAAGCAACCTTTAAAGATTTAAAGTCAATCTTAGAAAAAGCTTGGTAATTGTCTAAAATTGCGACAATATAGAGGGAGCTATTGGCACTAAGTCTATGTTTGCAGTGATGTAGTCTACAGATGAAATGTTGACAGCCCCCGATAGTAAATAGCCTGATGTTTATCTAAACATCGGGCTTTTATCTTGCAGAATGGGCAGTCACTTATTTTTTGATCAAGATGGCACGTTTTCTGCTAAAAAAGCCAACAAAGTTACTGACAAATGTGACCTTTTAGAGTAGATTGGCGCACTTTTGTTTTATTCTTAGGGGGGATCGTTCGTCTCAAACGATCCTTATAAATATGACTGATCCTTGATCAACGATTAAGAGGATAACGCCGTTGACAGATATCTCTGGGACTCAATCCACAGCAAAACTGAAAAAAAATCTTGTGCTGTGGCATATTATCATTATTGGTCTAGCGTATATTCAGCCACTTACCTTATTTGATACCTTTGGTTTAGTGTCAGACGGAAGCCATGGACATGTTCCAACTTCTTATATTTTTGCGCTTGTTGCCATTCTTCTGACCTCTATCAGTTATGGTCATATGATCAAGCGCTACCCTTCGTCAGGGTCTGCTTATACCTATGCGCAAAAATCGATTCACCCAAATGTCGGCTTTATGGTTGGCTGGTCTTCTTGGTTAGATTATTTATTATCTCCACTCGTCAACATTATTTTGGCTGATATTTACTTAAGAGCCTTATTCCCAGATGTGAATAACTGGATCTGGGTCATTGCACTGACGGCAATTATGACTGTGATCAACTTGTTTGGTTCACGTTTTGTTGCTCGATTTAACAGTACCATTGTTGTGGTGCAACTTGCGATCATCTTCTATTTTGTTTATGAAGTTTACTTACTGTTAACTCAGGGTATTTACGCAGATGGCACCTTAAACCCAGATAAAGCTGAATTATGGTCACTTGCTCCATTCTGGAGTGAAATGACTGCAATTGGTGCGTTAATCGGTGGTGCAACGATTCTTTGTTTCTCTTTCACAGGGTTTGATGCGTTATCATCCCTTGCAGAAGAAACCAAAGATGCTGAAAAAACCTTACCAAAAGCAATTTTCTCTACAGCGTTGATCGCGGGTATTATCTTTATTTTTAGTACCTATTTTATTCAGCTATTTTTCCCAAGTAATGCCAATCTTTACTTTAATCCGCTGGATGAATCTCAACCTGTGATGCTTGAAGCACTTGGCAATGCAACCATTCTAACGGCAATTACAGGCATCGCATTTAAAAAGTTAGTGTTGTATTTTGCGGTCATTGCTGTACTGGCTTCTGGTATTTCTGCACACGCTGGGGTATCCCGTTTGATGTATGTAATGGGTCGTGATGGCGTCATTAACAAAAAGATTTTTGGTCACATCAGTCCAAAATTACACACCCCGACTTATAATATTTTGATTGTCGGTGTTGTTGCGTTATCAGCGGGTTTTCTTGACCTTGAACATATTGTCAACTTAATTAGCTTTGGTGCTTTAACTGCCTTTAGTTTTGTGAATTTCTCCGTGATTTCACGTTACGCCTTACGTGATGGCAGAACAAAATCACTGAAAGAAATCATCAATTATGTGGTGATTCCGTCTCTTGGTTTTGCCAGCGTATTCTTGATGTGGTTAGAAATTGATGAAATGGCATTAAAACTCGGGCTTGCATGGGCTGTATTAGGTGTTGCCTATTTAGCCTATAAAACTCGTGGTTTCCGCTACCCTGCACCACAACATAATGAACATGAATAATAGATTATTGCATATGTAATCAAATAAGAAAGGCGCTTTATGCGCCTTTCTTATTTTAGTCATATCAACTGCAATTATGCTGCAATAAATTTTTCTGTAATCGCTTTGATTCGTTTTGCATATTGTTTTGCAGTCTCTAAATCACCGCTTGGAATCTCATCTGTACTGGCATCAGCAGGTGATTGAACCAATAAGCCGACAGAACCGCCTAAGCTGTTCACATCCTGACGTGTAGCGCTTTTAGTGTTTGATGGTGCCAAACCAAGACTGACCCAAATACCACCATGTTGTGAAGCCAAGGTATGTAAAGAAATTAATGTCACCTGCTTATCGCCATTTAAACTTGCGCTGTTGGTAAAACCACCGAAAACTTTATCTGCCCATGCACGAGTAAACCAACGCTTAGAAGATGCATCCGCAAATTTTTTAAATTGCCAAGGTACACCGCCCATATAAGTTGGCGCACCAAATACGATTGCATCTGCGGCATCTAAAGTGTCCCAATCCTGATCTTGAATATTGCCCTCTTGATCCACTTCGATGAGCGTTGCCTGAATTTCATTGGCAAAAGTTTCTGCAATGACTTTGGTATGGCCATAACCTGAATGATAAACAACAGCGATTTTTGACATGATAAGTCCTCTGATCTAGATGATAGGTATATTAATGTTTGATATAACTTGGAGGGGTTGCAGTTAGACCTTGTTTGAGTTGTTGGGTAGATTCCCCAACCAACACTTCAAAGGCATTTTGTTGAATTCCATCAAATACGTGTTGCGCCACTGTATGTGGTGAAATTTTGGCAATATCGAGTGACTGGGTTAAATCTGTGTCGATAAAACCGACATGTACCCCCATCACATGAACATTGGCTTTAGCTAACCATTGCCGAGTTGAATTGGTAAATGACCATGCTGCCGCTTTAGAAATCGCATAACTGGCTAGCATCGTACTGGGTTCCCAAGACACATCCGATAAAATATTGACGATATAACTTTCCGCATGGCTTGCTAAAATTGGAGAGAATTGCTGAGTCGTATTGATCACACCATAAAGATTGGTGTCTAAAACCGTCCGTGTCACTGCTGCAATATTTGCGTCTACAGGACTTTCATTTAAGCGTGCAATACCTGCATTGTTGATTAATAGATTGACATCACCACATTCTGCAACAGCTTTTTGAATAGATACGGGATCTGTAACATCTACAACAATCGGAATAATACCCTGTTGATTAAAATCTTGAAGATTACGCATTCCTGCATAAACTTTCTTGGCGCCACGTTGTATCGCTTGCTGGGCAAGCGCTAAACCTAGACCACGATTTGCACCCGTAATAAAAACGACCGCATCTGTTATTTTCATTAAAACCACGCTCATAAATATAAAACGGTCGATCAACGCTATCAATCAGCAGAAGTTGTATTGACCTGATTAATTTATGATATACTTTTGAAATCTAGTATCAATTAGTTACTACATAGTAACTGGTCATTTCTTGTTTATAACTTTCCAAATTGAGGTAAAGATTGATGACTAATACATTCAATTTTAATATTTTTCATCCAAATTGCCCGGCACGATCTTTTTTTGAAAAATTTGCAGATAAGTGGGTTTTGATGATTATTTATCGACTTCATCAAGATTCTCAGCACTTCAATGAACTGAAAAAAAACTTAACAGGGATCTCACCTAAAGTGCTTTCTCAGAAATTAAAAATTCTGGAAAGAGATGGATTTATCACCCGTACAATTCATGAAAACAATGTGATTCGTGTTGAATATGCATTAACCTCTCTAGGCTTTGAGTTTGCTCAAACTGCTTTATCATTTAAGCTCTGGGCTGAAGGCAATGTGCAACATGTCATTCGTGCTCAAAAACAATTTGATGCCATTCAAGCAAAAAATGAGCCAGCACTGTTGCAGGAAGCCTAAACCTCAACACTCTAAATATGACTTATACTCAGCTCGCTATGTTGTAAGCATGATATCAACTCAGCGTCATTTGAATAAAAACATAGCAAAGAGGACAAAATAATGAAAATTACACTGCTCTTTCTGCTGACAATATCCAGCCATAGTGCGTTTGCGTCCTATGAAAACTCTTGTGATTTAGAGGTTAAACTTTTAGAAAACACCTCTACACGTACGCTATATATCAATAAAGATGGCTTAGGTGAAATTGAGGAAACAACACTCAACATAAAAGGTATTGTAAAAAAAGCGCAAGCTGCTGCCCGAGCAGATAGTGGTTGTCAACACTATATCGGCAAAGTCTTAGAAGAAAATTTAAGCGATTTTCCGAATCGCTCTGAATTTAAAAAAGGACAAAAAATTAAACTGAATATCTTAATCACAGATTATAAAGGTATACCGAAATCTGAAAAAGTGACCTATTTAGGACCAGATAAATAATTAATCAGCTCTGCTATGAAATCAGTCCAATACATGCTGTGATCTTTTGCACAAAGACACTTTGATACAATTTAAGCAGTAAAGAGTCATTACCTTTGCATGAATCATCAATTCCAATGCTATAAGTACAATGTGCACTCAACTAAAAATTTTACCTAGTGCATTACACTTAACATCTTATAAATAAAACATGTTAAATGGGAAAAATAATGAAAATACTATTCCTCTTTATCCTGACACTATGCAGCCATCGTGCGTTTGCTTCTTATGAAAACTCTTGTGATTTGGTGGTCAAGCTTTTAGAGAATACGACTATAGAGACCTTAGCTGTTGCTAGAAGCGATGGACTCCCACACAGGAGTCATGTCCATCTTATTTCCTTTAAAGACCTTGTAAAAAAAGCACAGGTTTCTCATCGGGCTGATACAGGCTGTCAACACTATTTAGGAACGGTGTTAGAAGATAAGATCATCTCAGACATTCGCTACACAGCGAAGAAAGGACAAAAAATTAAAATAAATATTCGGATTAGGGATTTTAAAGGCAAATCCCAATCGGATGAAATCGTTTATTCAAGTCAAATTTCCTTGATCCGTCCAAAAAGGCAATCATAAATGAATATGAATAAAAACCCATCTATACAATGGGTTGTGATTTTTATTTTAATTCTTTAAACCCTTGCTGACGCCATGCTTCATATAGAATCACTGCAGTGGCATTCGATAAATTTAGACTACGTGAATTCGGTGCCATAGGTAAACGAATCCAATGCGCCTGAGGGAACATCATACGAACATCTTCTGGTAAACCACGTGTTTCTGGCCCCATCAATAAAGCTACAGGTCGATTTAAATTTGAGGTATGTGGTGTTTCATTACCTTTGGTGGTTAAAGGATAAATCGCATCAAGATCAATCCCCTGCACCTTTAAATGTGCCAAACATTCAGCAAAGTTTTCCCAAACTTTCATATGTGCCCATTCATGATAATCCAATCCTGCACGGCGCAACTTCTTATCATCCAGTTCAAAACCTAAAGGTTTGACTAAATGTAATTGTGCACCTGTATTGGCACATAAACGAATGATATTCCCTGTATTTGCAGGAATTTCAGGCTCGTATAAAACAACATGAATCACGGGAGATCTCTACTTATCAGAATACAACCTAAGTCCTTTAAAAAAGACCATGTCTGTTTTTTTTTAAAGGAAAATTTAGGCAGATATTATTGCCACTGTAACTGTTCGCGTAAACTCACCACTTCACCAATAATGGTCAAAGTAGGCGCTTGAATATGGTTTTCTTCAACTTTTGATGCAATATCTGCCAAAGTTCCAACCACCACCTTTTGATCCGGGGTTGTCCCTTTGGAGATCAAAGCCACTGGCATATTTGGACGTTGACCATGTGATATTAGGTTTTCACAAATTTTTTCTAGTCCCACCAAGCCCATATATAAAACCAATGTCTGATTTTCATAAACCAACTCATTCCAAGGTAACTCAGGTGAACCTTCTTTTAAATGTCCCGTCAAAAAACGAACGCTTTGTGCATAATCACGATGTGTAAGCGGAATCCCAGCATAAGCTGAACACCCTGATGCGGCGGTAATGCCCGGAACAACTTGGAACGTAATATTGGCTGCAAAAAGCTCTTGAATTTCTTCACCACCGCGACCAAAAATAAATGGATCACCACCTTTTAGACGGCAGACACGTTTGCCTTCAGTGGCATATTTGACCAGTAATGCATTAATCCCATCTTGTGGCACAGAATGATTTGAACGTGCTTTACCCACATAGATTTTTTCAGCATCACGACGACACAATTCTAAAATCGCGGGGGACACTAAGCGATCATAAATCACCACATCCGCTTGCTGCATCAATCTAAGTGCTTTTAAGGTTAACAGTTCTGGATCACCTGGCCCTGCACCCACCAAATAAACTTCACCTTTTGGTTTTTGCCATTTTGTTAAAGCTTGTTCAATTAGACGATCCGCCTCTATGAGATTGTCATTAAACACCTGCTCTTTTAAAGGGCTGGCATATAAATCTTCCCAAAATATTCGACGTTCATCAGGATTAGTAATCTGTTCTTTAACTGCTTTACGCCATTTCCCAGAAAAATCAGCAAGTTTACCCATTCCATGTGGAATAGACGCTTCAAGCTGGGTACGAATCTGGCGAGATAAAACAGGAGAAGCACCATTGGTGGCAATTGAAACCACCATTGGTGAACGATCAATGATCGCCGGCACCATAAAGCGACAATGTGGAGGATCATCAACACTGTTGACCAACACATTTAAATCTTCACAAGCTTCAAAAACAGCTTGATTGACAGCTTTATCATTGGTTGCAGCAATCACCAAACGATAGCTACTTAAGCTCATTTGAGGATCAAATTTATCGGCATGATATTGCCCATGAGTTGAATGGACAATATCTAAAAGGTTTTGCTCTATATCTGGTGCAACCACATGAATTACAGCACCTGCTTTTGCAAGTAATACTGCTTTGCGATAAGCAATATGCCCACCACCCACAATCAGACAAGGTTGCCCTTGTAGTTTTAATGAAATTGGGAAAATTTCCACAGTGTTCCTCAAAAGTTCAAATCTGATTGTACTAAGCAATATTTATGCACAAAACTGAACTAAATATCGAGTTTTCGACATTTAATCGATAAATGTTGCACCAGCCATGTACGGGCGTAACACTTCTGGCACTTCAATAGAGCCATCGGCACGTTGGTAGTTTTCCATCACAGCCAATAAAGTACGACCTACAGCCAAGCCAGAACCATTCAAGGTATGTACCAGCTCAGTTTTCTTTTGGTCTGCACGATAACGCGCCATCATACGGCGTGCTTGGAAATCGCCCATATTTGAACAAGAAGAAATCTCACGATATGTATCTTGGCTTGGTACCCAAACTTCTAAATCATAAGTTTTACACGCACCAAAGCCCATATCGCCACCACATAAAACGATTTTACGATATGGTAAACCCAAAGCTTGTAAGATCCCTTCCGCATGACCTGTCAATGCTTCCAAAGCATCCATTGAATCTTCAGGCTTTACGATTTGAACCATTTCAACTTTGTCGAATTGGTGTTGACGGATTAAACCACGAGTGTCGCGACCATAAGAACCTGCCTCACTACGGAAACATGGCGTATGCGCAGCATATTTCAACGGTAAACGGTCAGCATCGATGATTTCATTACGGACAAAGTTCGTCACTGGAACTTCTGCAGTTGGAATCAAATAGTATTCTTTTTCGCCTTGTAATTTAAACAAATCTTCTTCAAATTTAGGCAGTTGACCTGTACCACGCAATGAGTCTGCATTGACAAGATAAGGGACATATGCTTCGGTATAACCATTTTTCAAGGTATGGGTATCCAGCATGAATTGGGTCAATGCACGTTGTAAACGCGCCAATGGGCCTTTCAATACGCTGAAACGCGTGCCCGTTAACTTGGTTGCAGTTTCAAACTCCAAACCACCCATCATTTCGCCAAGGTCAGTATGGTCTTTGATTTCGAAATCAAATTGGCGCGGTGTGCCCCATTTTAATACTTCAACATTATCACTTTCATCTTTCCCTTCTGGTACAGACTCATGTGGCATGTTTGGGATAGAGAGTAGTTTTGCTTCTAATTCAGCTTGAAGTTCATTCAATTCAACTTCAGCAGCTTTAATTTCATCACCAATCGCACCCATACGTGCCATGATTTCTGAAGCATCACCACCAGATTTTTTGATTTGACCAACTTGTTTCGCACCCGAATTACGCTCTGCCTGTAAGTTTTCAGTTCTAGACTGAATTTCTTTACGGCGAGCTTCTAGTGATGCCCATTCTTCAACGTTGAGTTGTACACCACGTTTGGCTAAGGCTAAGTTTACAGCCTCGATATTATTTCTGATTAATTTCGGGTCGATCATAGTCAATCTAAAGGGTAAGAAAAAAACTGACTATAGTGTAAGCTCTTCACTGTAAAAAATACAGTGACAGAGCATTAGACATACATGAATTGTATGATTTGAAGACAATTAAGGTGTAACAGGTTTTTCTACAGTCGCTTCGACTTGAGGTAGACTTGGTAAATACTCAGCTTTAATCAAATCTTTTGCCACTTGATACGGCAGCTTTAACTCAGGCATACCTTCTGCATAAGAAGTAAGTTCATATAATGGATAAACAAAAACCAGACCATTTACACCATAATAATAATTATCGCTTAACTGTAATTTATCACGCGTAATATCTTTTTGAATCAACCAATTCGCATTGGCATCATAAAGCTGTTCAGCAACTTTTGCCTCCACGTTTGGTTTAAGAATATCAGTTAAGGCGAGGCGCTTTTGCGTGCTTAGATCGAATGTCACATATTCATTGTGATACATCCCATGCGCTGCACCTGCTGCATAGGTATAAGTCTGGATCACAAAAGTGGCTAAATTATTTTGTTGTGAAATAAAACGAACATAGATTGAATTTTGATTTAAACCTTTAGGTGAAGATTGTGCTTCACTTTCAGCTTGGGCATGATTTTGATCTTTCTCAAATGCCCCAGGTACATCTTTTTTAATGCGATTTAGAAAATACTCATCTAGCCAAGGCACATTACTTTTAACAGTCTGCAAATCATATTGGGTACAACCATCTTCATCACAAAACTGTTTTTTTACTACATTGACGCGTTCAACTTTGGCTTGAATCAGTGGTATTTGTGCAGTTTTAGTCGATGATACATTTGCTTGTTCTATTTGTGACTCGGGTTTCTCTTGACAACCAGACATTATCAAGACGGTTAAAAATAGTCCAGATGCTAATAAGCTTGATTTTAAATTCACATGCATGATCATGTCTTTCAAACAATTATTACGATAAAGCTATCATAAATCTTGTCAGTCAAAATAAACATTATGAATTGTTAATTCAAATTTTTACTTTCCTTATTCTTTTATTTAATCATACCAATTTCTTTAACAAACAAAAAACGAAATCAATCTAAAACATTGGGTTTTAGCCGTTGCATTACTTTCCTTAATATTTAGCTTAAAAATTGTACTCAATATTTCACCATGCAATATTTTAATTTTTAAGAAAGTTTATACCCCCATGAAAAATAAAACCTATAAAAGTTGGATTTATGTACAAATTTTAGCTTATTATAAAATATCAACTTACAATAATGAAACCAATCAAGGATGAGGCCATGCAAGCTATTTCACACAACATTCCAATACAACACGATCAAATTCAAGCTGACCTATATGTGAATGACCATCCCAATACCGCAACTATCGTCATGGCACATGGGCTTGGTGGAGAAAAACTTTGTGGATTAGCTAATTTTGCTGAGCATTATCATAAACTTGGCTTTCAAGTTTGTGTTTTTGACCATCGCGGTTTTGGACAAAGCACAGGAAAAATTAAAAACTTAGTCGATAAGAATAGTCAATTACAGGACTGGAAAGCTGTTATCGATTTTTTTAAGACCCACTACAATTTAAAAGATGATCAGTTAATCTTATGGGGCTATTCATTTAGTGGTGCGCATGTCCTTACACTTGGTAGTACAGCAACCTATAAAGGCATTATTGCTAATTTCCCACATGTAGATGGTTTAGCAAGTTTGACGCTTTATCCAAAAAAGTATTTACTTTTAGCTTTATTGAAAGCAATACAAGACTTGATTTATATTCCCTTTGGTAAAGTCAAAACCATGCCTGTCGTTTCTGAAAATCGCTTTGCAATATTAGCTGGTGAAGACTGTCATGATGGCTATCATTCAATTATTCCAAATGATGTAACTTGGGAAAATGCAGTACCAGCACGCATTGTTGCTACAATTGGATTTTACCGCCCAACAACTGTTGCTCATAAAATAAAATCTCCAACATTGGTGATTGGTGCAGAGAATGATTCACTTATTCCAATAAAATCAACACGAAAGCTTGCTCAAAAAATTCAAAATAGACAATATCATGAAGAAAATTGTGGTCATTTTGAGTTATTTCACGAACCTTATAAAAATCGTATTTTAGTGATACATACAACTTTTCTGAAAAGTCTATAATCAGAAAAATCATCAAATCAATCAATTTTATGACCTTTACTTTTTAAATACATATGACAAAGATCCACCACCTCTTTCTGAATATCAGTTGTAATATATTGATATTTATAAAAACTATGCTTCATTAAAGAAAAAATCATTTCGGTTAGATATACCATTTCTTCAGGTTTTGCAAACAATAAAGGCTCGGTTTTATTCTTAAGTAATTCAATAATATCGTAGGCAATTTTCTCAATGACAATTTCAAGCATATTAAAGCCATCCACATTAACTGGACCACCAAGAATTAAAATACTGGCCGCTTTATTGCTGTTATAAAACAAAGAGGCTTGTAGTATCAAATCTTGGGTAATTTCCTTAGTATTCCAATTCTGATAACGATTGTTCCGAATATTGATAAATTTCTGCAAACTGTCTAAATATTGCTTAATAATCAAAATAAAAAGATGATTTACTGTTGGAAAATATTGATAAATGTGAGCTTTTGGGACATCAGATTGTACCGATACCTCTGGAATCGTACATACATGAAATCCCTGACGCTCTAAAATTGAAATCGCCGTTTCAATTACTTTTTCGAGCCGTTGTTGACTTCTTTTTTGTACAGGGAGTTTGATCTCATCCAGTAACATTTTTATCGTCCCACATACTTGATGGTTAAAAATAAATCTATTATATTTAAATAAAACCAACTGTAGTTGGATTTTATAAAAATAATTTCCAAGGATAGTATTATGAAAACAGTATGTATCATAGGTGCAGGACCATCAGGAATTTCCGCAGCAAAAAACTGTAAACAAAATGACATTGCTTTTGACTTGTATGAAAAGAATGACAAAGTTGGTGGCAACTGGGTGTTTAACTCGGCAACAGAACACTCATCGGTTTATGAAAACACACATATTATCAGTTCAAAAACCATGTCTGAGTTTGAAGATTTCCCAATGCCAGATGACTATCCAGACTACCCTCGACATGATCAATTACAAAAGTATTTTGAAGATTATTCCAAACATTTTGAAGTATACGATCAAATCAAGTTTCATCATACTATTGACCATATTAAAAAAAATGATCGAGGCTTATGGTCGGTAGACTATACTGATGCCGAAGGCAATAAGAACAATAAAATCTATGACTACCTCATGGTCTGTAATGGACACCATTGGTTCCCTAAATATCCGACTTATGATGGTGAATTTACAGGGAAATGGATGCACTCGCACGACTTTAAACGTGTCACAGATGATTGGCGTGAAAAGAAAATTTTGGTAGTTGGTGCTGGAAATTCAGGTTGTGATGTTGCTGTTGAATCTACTCGAGTCACCAAAGATGTTTATATCTCTATGCGTAGCCCACAATGGTTTGTACCTAAGTTTATGCTTGGACATCCTGCAGATATTTTAGTTAAGGCTCTTGCAAAATTTTCACCAAGAATGCGTCAAAAAATACTAACAAAAATGGTCAAAGCTTTCACTGGAAACTATGCAGACTTTGGGTTACCTGTAAATAATAAACCAATACTTTCACAACACCCGACTGCAAATTCAGATTTTATTGACTATGTCCGTCATGGCAAAATCAAACCCAAGCCCAGTATCAAACACCTAAATGGACGTGAAGTAGAGTTTAGTGATGGTACTAAAGCTGAATTTGACATTATCTGTTGTTGTACTGGATTCTGGACTGTATTCCCATTCTTTGACAAAGACTTTATTGACTTCCAGCATGCAGCAAAAATTCCGCTTTATCGTAAGATGATGCATGCAGAGCATGAAAACCTATACTTTATCGGATTATTCCAACCACTTGGTTGTATTTGGCCTTTATCTGACTATCAAGCGGCTGTTGCTTGTCAGGAGATTATGGGCAACTACAAACGTCCAAAAGATATGAGAAAAGCCGTTCAATATGAAATGGATCATCCACATCATCCTTTCGAAGGTGGTCAACGCCATGCAGCCGAAGTCGATTACAATGACTTAAGAAGTGAACTGGTAGCCGACCTAAAAACTTCGGGTGTAAATATTCCTGATCGTAAAGTAAAAGTCACTTTGAAACAGTTACTTGGTTCCTTATTTGCAGCTTAAGACATAAACCCGTTAATTCATCATCATAAAAAGTAAACAAGTGAAATGCTTGTTTGCTTCAATCTATATTCATTTAAATTAGAAATTTATGTATTCAAGACAGCTCAACAGAGTAAAAATTATATAAAAAAACATAGGCTTGAATTAAATAAGAGTATAAACCAGCATTTAAATAATCATTAATTTCTGTATTTTAATATTTGAAGGAGTGCTAAATATTACGCATTACTATTAACCACTGCCAAATCTACCCAATTACAATGAAACCCCAGTGGTATATGTACGCCCAAATCAATTTCAGCTTGTGGCTGAATTTCCAATCCATTTACTTTTAAAATAACAGCTTTGGCTGCTTCTCCCTCTACATGATGCAAATAGGCCATCAAATATCCATGCCCTTCTGCACTGTGTTCATGCTCAGCCACAAAAGTGACTTCACCAATTGCCCACTGTATACCAAAATCATAACTCACAGATGTTTGCATTTCTAAATCATGAATATATAAACAATTGAACAATGCAGTTTCAGCAAAACCCAAAGTGTATAAATAGCGATATGCAACCCCAGTAAAACGCGCATCAATTTTCGGAAATTCTTGAATTCGGGAGTCGAGTACAGTTCTATGTAGCGTTTGTAAGCTTAAATCAATGCGCCAACGTTCTAACTGTGCATGTTGCAATTCATAAGCTGCGTGTTGGGAATGTTCAAAATCGTCCTGATGTACCAAAACATCTAAAATAATTCCATTTTCATGATCACGAAAAGCATTTGCTGCATGAAAAACAAAACACGGTTCAAGCTCAATCCACTGAATCTGTTCAGCATTTGCATATTTAGGCAATATTCCGATACGTGCTTGATGTTGTTTATTCCATTGATAGGGAACACTTGCGCCATGCAATAATCGAGTCATTGAAAAAGTAAGCGGAAAATCAAAAACCAAAACTTCATGTTGTGTAATGAGACAATCATGAATCATGGGACCATGTTGTAATAAAATTTGCGTCACATGAATTAAATCACCATGTTGATCAATCACTTGGTAATAGGCATTTTTACGATCTAAGGCATCATAACTAATCGCATGTAAATGCCCTGTTTTAATATCTTTACGAGGATGTGCGGTAAACGGTAAATCAGCATCACTATTAAACAACTGATAACGTTCTGCATTTAACTCATCATCTAGGCAGATCGGAAACGCGCCAGCTTCAATCACCGCCCAAAGCTTTCCCGCATGTTTAAAAATGTTGGTATTTACAACATCATGTGCACCACGGCGAAAGCCGCCTATTGCTGGTTGTTGTTTATATTGCTGCACCGTATCTGTGGCCAGCATACTGCTTTTAAAGCAGATTGCTTTACCCGCTTGTAATTTAAGCGCGTGAATCATTCCATGACCAAGATACCATTCAAATAATGAAGGCTTTGCGACATCAATCGGATTTGAGCCAATTCTTAACAATACACCATTTAAATGCGATGGGATAATTCCTGATATTTTTAAGGTGGTTGTAAAAATTTCGTCAACTGGCTGGTAAAGCTTTTTGTGATAAAGATTCACTTCCTTCTCACGACGATGTCGTCTTAAAAATCGCCCAATCATGCAGATTAACTTTTGCCTCAAAACATTCAAAAATGACTTTTGCGCAGTCATCTTTGGGTAATGTTTGAGTTTCAATTGTGTTTTGCGATACATACAGCATCTCAGTTTTTATATTCAAACCCTTGTTTGAGCATAGAATAATCTTGTATTGAAAGCTACCGTATTCCTTGAAAGACATTCATCCTTCGCCTGATCAACATGGCTAAGTCTATTGCTGTGTTCTGTTTAATCGGCATAAAAAAAGCAACCTTACGGTTGCTCTTCTATTCAATCAAAATCGTTTATTGATCAATAATGTCTGTGCCTTTAGGCGGCACAAAATTAAAGGTAGATGCAGGAATAGCGGCATTAACCTGTACATTGTTAAAACGCACAGTGGTTGTTTGACCTAAAGAATCTTGCAAGATCATTAAAGTCGGTGCATTTTTCGCCCCAAAACTAATCGTCAAGCTTTGGAAAGCACCATCTTTTTGTTTTGGATACAAGGTATAGTAAGTTTTACCTGCATTAGGCTGAGTAATACGATAAGCCTTTTGAATTTGCTCAGTATTACCACTGAGTAGTAATGCTGGTGTATTGGCAACCTGCTCATCTAAACTTTGGCGTACAGCCTGCTGTAAGTCAGGATCATAAATCCACACTGTACGACCTGCGGTCACAATAGTCTGTTTTGCGGGTGTCGTGGTTTCCCAATAGAATTTACCAGGACGTTCAACCTTCATTGTACCTTTAAAGGTTTGATTCATATGCTGAGCGGTCAAACCCTTTTTCTGTGCTACTTTACCTGTTTGAGTCGCTTTTGTGGTTTGCTCAAAATTTGCAGTAAAGCTTTTTACACCACTGAGTTGTTTAACCAGATTTGCGGTTGCTTGTTGCTCCGAAGCAGCAGTTGCTGCAAAAACTGTTGTGCTCATTACAGGTGCAAACAGCGCTGCACTTATAGCCACTGCACCCATCGTTTTACGAAGCATATTCATATGTTCACCTTTTCTATGTCTGCACCTCAATTAAAATATTCAAATAATCTTTGGCACAGAATGTAATTTATTAGATTGCTTATCTTAAACCAAATTGAGTCAGTAATAATTGAGAAAATAAGAAGTTTTGTATTGTTATTGGTGCAATATGTTGAAAATTATTCATCATGATGAAGATGGGTTTTTCTTTAATAATAAAAAAAAGTGATAAAAAAACCCGCAATAAAGCGGGCTTTTTTGCACTCTTAAAGCTTACGCTTCAACAGATACATAGCGACGGCCAAATTGACCTTTCACTTCAAATTTGATTACGCCGTCAGCAGTAGCAAATAAAGTATGATCACGACCCATACCAACATTTGTACCCGCGTGGAATTCTGTACCACGTTGACGAACGATAATGTTACCAGCAGTCACAGCTTGACCACCGTACATTTTAACACCTAACATTTTAGGATTCGAATCACGACCGTTTTTGGTCGAACCACCGGCTTTTTTAGTTGCCATGTCTATATACTCCTAGTGATTAACCTGCGATCGTAGTAATTTTCAACTCGGTAAACCATTGACGGTGACCTTGTTGTTTACGGTAGTGCTTACGACGACGCATTTTAACAATACGAATTTTGTCATGACGACCGTGACCAACCACTTCTGCAGTTACTTTTGCGCCAGCTACAACTGGAGCACCGATTTGAATGCTTTCGCCATTCACAACCATTAATACATCATCAAATGTAATAGTCGCGCCAGTTTCAGCTTTCAACAATTCTACTTTAAGGGTTTCACCCTCAACAACACGGTGCTGTTTACCACCGCTTTGGATTACTGCGTACATAATGTACTCCAACTTACCCGTGTCGTCGTGCCGATAAAGGAATATATCGATCTTAAGACGAACGCCACTGGGGGTTATTCAAGGGCAAAGATTTTAAGTGATAATGAATTAAACAACAAGTCATTTCCAGCAAATATTATCATTGTATAGAAAATAATCTACACATAATGGTTTTTTTAAGATTTCCCCTTTGATAATATGAATTTTTTTTTAAGATACAGCTAAAATTGAAATAGATTTTTAAAACAAATCCGCTACTATGTAGCTCAAAAGAATGATCGTTTGAATGTTCAATGCTTTATTCATCTTTGGACAAAGAAAGAACAAATCATTAAGATTCAGGCACGATGTCTGCTTTCAAAAGCAACATTCAGACATGTTAATTGTTACACTAGCAACTTATAACGCATTTGCATGAGGCTCCCACCCGATGACCATCGACTTTAAGCAAGATATTCTCGCTCCAGTTGCAACCGACTTTGCTGCAATGGACAAGTTTATTAATGAAGGGATTACCTCAAAAGTTGCTTTAGTGATGGCCGTCAGTAAACATGTTGTTGAAGCTGGCGGTAAACGCATGCGTCCAATCATGTGCTTACTTGCAGCAAAAGCATGTGGTGCAACAGATCTACAGATGGACCCTTATCGTAAACTGGCAGCAATCATTGAAATGCTGCATACCGCAACCTTGGTACATGATGATGTTGTAGATGAATCTGGTTTACGTCGTGGTCGTCCAACTGCGAACGCAACTTGGAACAACCAAACTGCTGTGTTGGTGGGTGATTTTCTGATTTCTCGAGCTTTTGATCTTCTGGTTGATCTCGACAACATGATCTTGCTCAAAGACTTTTCGACGGGCACTTGTGAAATTGCCGAAGGCGAAGTGTTACAACTTCAAGCACAGCATCAACCCGAAACGACTGAACAAACTTATTTAGATATTATTCACGGTAAGACTTCTCGTTTATTTGAGCTTGCAACTGAAGGTGCTGCAATCATTGCAGGGAAACCTGAGTATCGTGAACCATTACGTTTATTTGCAGGTCATTTTGGCAATGCCTTTCAAATTATTGATGATATTTTAGACTATACCTCTGATGCTGAAACATTAGGTAAAAATATTGGTGATGATTTAATGGAAGGTAAACCCACTTTACCTTTAATCTCTGCCTTAGCAAATACCCAGGGTGAACAACACGAGATTATCCGTAAAAGTATCGCAACTGGTGGAACAAGCGATTTAGATCGTGTGATTGAAATTGTTCAGACCTCAGGTGCTTTAGATTATTGTAGTCGTCGTGCCACAGAAGAAACTCAAGCTGCGATTCAAGCTTTGAATCATTTGCCTGAATCTGAGTATCGCCAGGCATTGTATAATTTAGCGCAACTTGCCTTACATCGAATTCAATAAAATTTAACAAGGCTTATGCATATACAATTTAATGATCTTTTCCTCCTTATGCAGGAACAACTCGACGGCATAAAAGTTGTTCCCAATCCTGATATATTAATTGAGTTAATCAATCGTATCAGACCCAGTGACAGCCACAATTTAGAAGAAAGTCAAAATAAATTTGATGCTTTAATTCAAGCACTGCTCACTACACCCAATGCATCTTCCGCATTTCAAGGTTATTTACTCAAGCTGGTCAATCACTATAAACAAGCAGGATTGTATGCAGATAGTGGGATTTTATCTTTAGACGGCTTTTGGAATCAGCTTGGGCAACGTATTGGCGCACATTTTCTACCTTTATTGACAGACGAATCAGATCTCAAAGATTTGGTTGGCAAAGTGTTTCACCAACGTAGTGATAAATATTGGCTGGAAAATATCAGTGAAAAGAAATGGGAACAATTGTTCCGATTACTCAATCAAGGTCATCGTTATAAAAACGATAAATTGGGAATTAAACGCGATATTGTCAAAGCCATTACTGTGCTTTCCTATCGAATCAGTGGTATTGGCTTATATCCTGAATTTATCAATGCCTACCCCGAACTTCAAGAATATGAATCGCCTTTTTTAGTTCAAAACCGTGAAATTGTTGAGTTTATAGAATCGTATAAAAAGCAGCATCGCGATGAAGATGAGTTTGCTGTGGGTATTCCTCCCGATGCAGACCAAGCATTGGTCATGATTGAACAATGTCGTGATGTAGTACAAAAAATTCGTCGAGCAATCAAACGGATTGGGGTGAGCTTAAGTCTGACTTATCTACTCTCGTTACTAGAACAATGTATTGATCGAATCGAACTCTTACTCAATCTTCTTGTAGAAGATGATCAAATTCGTTATCAGCTCTGTGGTGAATTGCTCACTGACTTAGTCAATGCACACTATAGTGAAACCAGTGTTCGCGATTTACTCAAGACCAATAGTGAGTTGATTGCACTCCAAGTCACTGAAAATGCCAGTAAGACAGGCGAACATTATGTAAGTACCGATAAGAAAGGTTTCTTTGGCATGTATAAAGCAGCTGCAGGCGCAGGTGCGATTATTGCAACCATGGCAACCCTGAAAATACTGACTGCACGTTTAGTCCTTGCGCCTTTTTTGCATGCTTTTCTCTACAGTATGAATTATTCATTGGGTTTTATCTTGATCCATGTTTTGCACTTTACTGTAGCAACCAAACAGCCAGCTATGACAGCAGCTGCACTTGCATCAACAGTTCAACACCAAAAAGGTTCAAAAACAGCGCAAATTGCTGAACTTGCTGGACTAATTATTAATATTATTCGAACCCAGTTTATTGCAATTCTGGGAAACATTTCGATTGCGATTCCAACTGCAGCCTTAATCACTTATCTGTGGCAGCTGTCAATGCATGAACCACTTTTGACGCATGCTAAAGCCACAACTTTACTCGCCAGTCTAAATCCATTTACCTCATTGGCAATTCCACATGCTGCAATTGCGGGTGTTTGTTTATTTTTATCGGGATTAATTGCGGGATATTTTGACAATATGTCAGTCTATCGAAAAGTCGGTCCCCGTTTAAAAGCTCACATAAAATTGAAAAAAATGATGGGACAAGCCAGACTGGACAAGTTTGCAGACTATATCGAGCGAAACTTAGGCGCTTTAGCGGGTAATTTTATCTTTGGGATCATGCTTGGAAGTATGGGAACCATTGGTTTTATCTTGGGTTTACCTTTAGATATCCGCCATATTGCGTTTGCTGCTGCCAACTTTATTCAAGGCTTAATGACCATCAATGGTTCACCTGATATTGGCCTTATCATTGTGTCTTTCCTTGGCGTATTGTGTATTGGTTTGACAAACTTGTTTGTCAGCTTCACGCTCACCATTATTGTGGCACTCAGAGCAAGACAAGTTCGTTTTTCGCAATGGAAACCTTTGGCAAAACTTATATTTACCCATTTTTCGACCCGCCCTCTAGATTTCTTCTGGCCGCCAAAACAACCCTTACAACTTGAAGATGAGGCAAACTCACAAAGCAAACTAAATCACTAGGATTTTTGTTATTTTTTGTGCAAATTGTTAAATATTTCACAAAAAGAAATTAGTATAAATTACCTAAATTTACTCACTTGAAAAAAAGTGTACTGGCTAGTACACTTCGGTTGATTAAATAAACTTAACGTACGCAATTATATACTCTAGGTTAACTTATGCCTTACGTATTGCTCCTTATTGGCTGTATAGGTTTACTTATTGGGAGTGTTGGTTTAAACATTAACCAGGTACAACAGTTTGATTTTTCAAGCGTTGTATGGATGAGTTCACACCGTTTAGAGGTCTTAAATGGTCTAGCACTCACCCTATCCTATCTGGGCGGCTTACCGTCAATGATCGTGATTGCAGGGCTATGTAATTTATATTTCATACGCCTAAAACAATATGCAAATGTGCTGATGATCAGTATTGGACTGCTCGGTGCTGCGGCAATTGGTTGGATACTCAAATATCTGGTCAATCGTCCTAGACCCGATGAAATCTACCAAATGGTGCAAACCTATGGTGCTTCATTTCCTAGTGCTCACAGCATTTATGCAGCGATTGTATGCTGTTCGATTATGTTTATATTTCAAAAGCATCGCCAAGTTAAATGGATTAGCTTGGGGGGCTTTTTATGGTTTCTAAGCATGGGGGGCTCTAGAATTTATCTAGGGGCACATTTCCCAACTGATGTACTCACTGGATGGAGTATAGGTGTCATATGGGCTGCAGTTTTATGGCTCATACTGTCACGAGAAACGTTAAGACAGAACAAATTATTTTTAGATAAGAATCTAAACGAGGTGGAATAATGATGTCGGCAAAGCTTTGGGCTCCTGCCCTTACTGCTTGTGCTCTCGCAACAAGTATTGCACTTGTAGGCTGCAGCAAAGATCCTAAATCAGCACAACAAGCTGGTGGTGCTGCCCAAAAAATGCCGCCGACTGAAGTTGGTGTCATTGTTGCTCAGCCACAAAGCGTAGAACAAACTGTTGAACTTTCGGGTCGTACTTCAGCGTATCAAATCTCTGATGTTCGCCCACAAACAAATGGTGTGATTTTAAAACGTTTGTTTACGGAAGGTAGTTTTGTTCGTGAAGGTCAACCTCTTTATGAGATTGACTCGAGCATCAATCGTGCAAACTTAGACAGTGCAAAAGCAGCTTTAGTACGTCAGCAAGCAAACTTAAATGCCTTGCAGGTTAAAGCAAATCGTTATCGTCAACTTGTCGGCATCAATGCTGTTTCTAAGCAAGAATTTGATGATTTACTTGCACAAATCAAACTTGCTGAAGCAGATATTGCAGCGTCAAATGCTTCTGTTAAAAATGCACAAATTGACCTAGGTTATTCGACTGTTCGTTCACCTATTTCAGGTCAATCTGGTCGTTCTTCAGTCACTGCCGGTGCTTTGGTGACTGCAAACCAAGCCAATGCTTTGGTTACAATTCAGCAACTTGACCCAATTTATGTAGACATCAGCCAATCAAGTGCTGAGTTATTACGTCTACGTCAGCAGTTAAGTCAAGGTAGTATTGATCGTAGCAACAATACCAAAGTTCGTTTAAAGCTTGAAGATGGTAGCTTCTACGGCGTAGAAGGAAACCTTGCATTCTCTGATGCAAGTGTAGACCCAAGCACAGGTTCTGTAACTTTACGTGCAGTCTTCTCAAATCCTAATCATTTATTATTGCCAGGTATGTTTGCCAATGCGCAGATCGTACAAGGCGTAATTCCAAATGCTTACTTAGTTCCACAAGCAGCAATTACACGTACCCCAACTGGCCAAGCAATCGCGATGATTGTAAATGCTAAAGGTGTAGTAGAAAGCCGTCCTGTAACAACTGTAGGTGTTCAAGGTAAAGATTGGATTGTCACTCAAGGCCTAAATACTGGCGATAAAGTGATTGTTGATGGTATTGCCAAAGTAAAACCAGAACAAGCTGTGGTTGCTAAACCGTATCAGCCTCAAGCGGCTGCACCCCAAGCAGGTGCTAAACCAGGTACAGCAGCACAACCTGTTCAACAAAATAAATCTAGTGAACAAAAAGCTACTTCAAATGCATAAGGGGTAGACGAATATGGCTCAATTTTTTATTCATCGCCCCATTTTTGCGTGGGTGATTGCACTGGTAATTATGTTGGCGGGTATTCTGACGCTGACAAAAATGCCTGTTGCTCAGTATCCAACAATTGCTCCGCCTGTGGTGACAATTTCTGCAACTTATCCTGGCGCTTCTGCACAAACTGTTGAGAACACGGTAACTCAGATCATTGAACAACAAATGAATGGTCTAGATGGTTTACGTTATATCTCATCGAACAGTGCGGGTAATGGTCAAGCATCAATCAACCTGAATTTTGAACAAGGTATTGATCCAGACATTGCACAGGTTCAAGTACAGAACAAATTACAATCAGCGACTGCACTATTACCTGAAGATGTACAACGTCAAGGGATAAAAGTGACCAAATCTGGCGCGAGTTTTATGCAAGTACTTGCATTTTATTCACCAGATGGCAGCCTGTCAGGGGCTGACATTAAAGACTATGTAAACTCAAATATTTCTGAACCACTCAGTCGTGTTGCAGGTGTAGGTGAAATTCAAGTCTTTGGTGGTCAATATGCAATGCGTATCTGGCTAGACCCAGCTAAAATGACCAGTTTGCAAGTTACACCAAGTGACATTGCTGCTGCCATTCGTGCGCAAAACTCACAAGTGGCTGTAGGTCAATTGGGTGGTGCTCCAGCGGTACAAGGTCAAGTCCTCAATGCGACTGTCAATGCACAAAGCATGTTGACGACACCTGAACAGTTTAAAAACATTTTCCTAAAAAATACCGCTTCGGGTGCTCAGGTTCGTTTAAGTGATGTTGCACGTGTAGAACTCGGCTCAGATAACTACCAATTCGATTCTAAATTTAATGGTAAGCCTGCTGGCGGTGTAGCAATTAAATTGGCAACAGGTGCAAATGCACTTGATACAGCCGCTGCTGTAGAAAAACGCCTCACTGAACTACGTAAAAACTACCCAGATGGTCTCAAAGATAAGCTTGCTTATGACACCACACCATTTATCAAACTTTCAATTGAAAGTGTGGTACATACGTTAATTGAAGCAATCGTTCTTGTATTCTTTGTGATGTTCTTGTTCTTACAGAACTGGCGCGCAACGATTATCCCAACAATGGCAGTTCCTGTGGTTGTACTGGGGACCTTTGCAGTTATTAATATTTTCGGATTCTCAATCAATACCTTAACCATGTTCGCCATGGTACTGGCAATTGGTCTATTAGTCGATGATGCCATCGTTGTGGTTGAGAACGTCGAACGGGTGATGCAAGAAGAGCATACGGGTCCAGTTGAAGCCACTGAAAAGTCGATGAAACAAATTTCAGGTGCTTTGGTGGGTATTACCAGCGTATTGACTGCCGTATTTGTGCCTATGGCATTCTTCGGGGGTACTACGGGGGTTATTTACCGTCAGTTCTCGATCACGCTCGTTACAGCAATGGTTTTATCATTAATCGTTGCTTTAACTTTTACCCCTGCGCTTTGTGCGACATTGTTAAAACAACATGATCCAAATCAAGAACCAAGTAATAACATTTTTGCGCGTTTCTTCCGTTGGTTTAACCGTAGCTTTGATAAAGTAGCTGAGAAATACCAAGGTGGTGTCAATCGTATGACCCATCATAAGATCTTCTCTGGTGTGATCTACGTTGCGGTAATTGTTGCCTTAGTCGGACTGTATAAAATGCTCCCCTCTTCTTTCCTACCAGAAGAAGACCAAGGGATGGTTATGACATTGGTTCAGTTACCACCAAGTGCCAGCCTTGAACGGACAGATAAAGTCATCACAACCATGACCGATTACTTCTTAAACAAGGAAAAAGCAAACGTAGATACTATATTTACAGTTTCTGGTTTCTCGTTTACTGGGGTTGGACAAAATGCTGGTTTAGCGTTTATGAAGTTGAAAGACTGGAGTGAACGTACCACACCTGAATCACAAATTGGCGCCATTATCCAACGTGGTATGGCACTGAATATGATTGTCAAAGATGCATCTTACATCATGCCATTGCAATTACCAGCAATGCCAGAATTAGGTGTTTCATCAGGTTTTGACATCCAATTAAAAGATGCAAGTGGTCAAGGCCATGAGAAATTGGTTGCTGCACGTAATGCTGTTTTAGGTATGGCTTCTCAAGACAAACGTCTTGCTGGTGTTCGTCCAAATGGTCAAGAAGATACACCTCAATATCAAATCAACGTTGACCAAGCGCAAGCTGGTGCAATGGGGGTTAGTATTGCAGATATTAATTCGACCATGAGCATGGCTTGGGGTGGTTCTTATATCAATGACTTCGTTGACCGTGGTCGTGTGAAAAAAGTTTATGTTCAAGGTGAATCAAACGCTCGTATGATGCCTGAAGACTTAAACAAGTGGTATGTACGTAACAATAGCGGCACTATGGTTCCATTCTCTGCATTTGCAACAGGCCAATGGACTTATGGTTCACCTCGTCTCGAGCGTTATAACGGTGTAGCTTCTGCGAACATTCAAGGTACACCAGCACCGGGCGTAAGTTCGGGAGATGCGATGCTTGCTATGGAAGAAATTATTGGTAAGTTACCATCTATGGGCTTAACAGGTTTCGACTATGAATGGACGGGTCTGTCTTTAGAAGAACGTGAATCTGGCAGTCAAACTGTTCCGCTTTTAATTCTTTCATTGCTTATCGTGTTCCTTTGCCTTTCAGCTTTATATGAAAGTTGGTCAATTCCAGTTTCAGTATTGCTGGTCGTACCATTAGGTGTTATTGGTGCATTTACGTTAACTTGGTTGGGCATGGTCATCAAAGGTGATCCTAACTTATCATTTAACATCTACTTCCAAGTCGCGATCGTTGCAGTCATCGGTTTGTCTGCAAAAAATGCGATTTTGATTGTAGAGTTTGCAAAAGAGTTGCAAGAACAAGGCGAAGAATTGTTTGAAGCGACATTGCATGCTGCAAAAATGCGTTTACGTCCAATTATCATGACAACCTTAGCGTTCGGTTTCGGTGTATTGCCACTTGCTTTATCAAGCGGTGCTGGTGCTGGTAGCCAACACTCAGTCGGTTATGGTGTATTGGGTGGTGTAATTAGCTCAACACTTTTAGGTATCTTCTTTATTCCTGTGTTCTTCGTATGGATTCGTAGTATCTTTAAGTACAAACCTAAAAATCAAAATATTCAGGAGCATAAATCGTGATGCAAAAAGTATGGTCTATTTCAGGTCGTAGCATTGCGGTATCTGCACTTGCGCTTGCTTTGACAGCGTGTCAAAGCATGCGTGGCCCAGAACCCGTAGCTCAGGCGAACATACCAACTGGTTATATTCAAAATAACGGTGGTACATCTATTGCTGAACAAGGTTATAAAGAGTTTTTTGCAGATCAACGCTTACTTCAAGTGCTTGATCTTGCTTTAGCCAATAACCGTGATTTACGTACAGCAACATTGAACATTCAACGTGCTCAACAAGCCTATCAAATCACTGAAAACAATCAGTTACCAACGATTGGTGCAAGTGGTGGTCTGTTACGTCAGGATCAAGGTGTAGGTGCTCAAACACGTTATAATGTGGGTCTTGGTGTAACTGCTTATGAGTTAGACTTCTGGGGTCGGGTAAAAAGTTTAAAAGACAATGCGCTTGATACTTATTTATCGACTGCAAGTGCTCGTGATGCAACGCAAATCAGCTTAATTAGCCAAGTTGCACAAGCTTGGTTAAATTATTCATTTGCCAGCGCACAACTTAAGCTTGCTGACCAAACATTAAAAGCGCAGCTTGACTCTTATAACCTCAACAAAAAACGTTTTGATGTCGGTATTGACAGTGAAGTGCCTGTTCGTCAGGCTCAGATTTCTGTTGAAACTGCACGTAATGATGTTGCCAATTATAAGACTCAAATTGCACAAGCTCAGAACTTGCTCAATCTACTTGTTGGACAATCAGTTCCAGACAACTTATTGCCAACACAACGTGTAACGCGTATTACTTCAAATGCTGCGTTCGCATCAGGTTTACCAAGTGACTTGCTGAACAACCGTCCAGACGTCAAAGCGGCTGAATACCAACTTTCTGCTGCTGGTGCGAATATCGGTGCTGCGAAAGCGCGCTTATTCCCAACCATCAGTTTGACGGGTACTGCAGGTTATGCATCTACTGATTTAAGTGATTTATTTAAATCAGGTGCTTTCGTTTGGTCTTTAGGTCCTAGTCTTGATATTCCGTTATGGGATTGGGGCACACGTAAAGCGAACATTAAGATTTCAGAAACAGATCAACAAATTGCGTTATCTGACTATGAAAAATCAATCCAATCTGCTTTCCGTGAAGTCAACGATGCATTAGCGACTCGCCAAAATATTGGTGATCGCCTTTCTGCTCAAAAGCGTTTAGTTGATGCAACTAATACAACCTATAAACTTTCAAATGCCCGCTTCCGTGCTGGTATTGATAGTTACTTAACTGTTTTAGATGCTCAACGTACTTCTTACTCTGCTGAACAAGGTTTATTGCTATTAGAGCAAGCGAACTTAAACAATCAGGTAGAAGTTTATAAAACCCTTGGTGGTGGTCTAAAAGCCAACACTGCGGATCAAATTGCACAACCGGCCTCTTCATCTGAATTGAAATATCATTCAAAAGATAAAAAAGTCAGTTAATCTCAGTTTGATGATCAAAGCTCACTTCGGTGGGCTTTTTTTATTGCTTTTTGATGGATAATTTCCTATGTTTGAAGCAAGACATCATCAATGAATATTTAAAATGAAACTCAGTAATTTAGAAACTGTTCCAGCACATGTCATAAAGCAACAACTCGATGTCGTTTATGGAAGTACTGTCCGTAGCAAACATGTCGGACGTGACTTTATGGCTGGTCTAAAAAATATTGTCGGTGGTGAACTCAAAGGCTATACCGAGTTATTAGAAGAGTCGCGCCAAGAAGCCATGAATCGTATGATTGAAAAAGCACATGGTTTAGGTGCCAATGCAATTGTTGGTATTCGTTTTTCCACCTCTAATATTGCGCAAGGTGCATCAGAACTTTTTGTCTATGGTACGGCGGTCATTGTTGAACCGACCACAACACAACTTCCTGACCCATTTTCAAAATAGGCGAAACAGATGGATGGTTTAATTTTTAAAATTGGGCTCACACTGGTTCTGTTTTTTATTGGCTGGGGTTTTGGACGTTTTATCGAACAAAAACATTTAAAACAATTGGCAGACAATGAACAACGGCTTGCTCATATTCGAATTGACACCAATAAGTTCCAAGTCTCTGAAAATCATGGACAACTGATCAGTAGTAATGTGGTGATTTCGCATGATTATTTTAAATATATTATCGCGCAAATTCAGAACTTCTTTGGTGGTCGTTTAACCACCTATGAAAGTGTCGTAGAACGTGCACGTCGAGAAGCGATTGTCAGATTAAAACAGGAAGCTGAAAATATTGGAGCAACGCATATCATGGGCTTACGCTTAAGTACCACAGAACTCGGTATGCAAGGCGGGATGGTTGAAGTGTTTGCCTACGGAACAGCAACTTAACCGCACTCCCCTTTGGTGAAAATAATCAATGTGGTTTTATCGTCAGGATACACAATCGCTGTTGGACTGTTTGATTTTG
This sequence comes from Acinetobacter sp. GW821-FHT01E09, assembly GCF_059422385.1. Lineage (NCBI taxonomy): Bacteria > Pseudomonadati > Pseudomonadota > Gammaproteobacteria > Moraxellales > Moraxellaceae > Acinetobacter > Acinetobacter sp. GW821-FHT01E09. The sequence goes on along the minus strand of NZ_JBWKWU010000001.1, from coordinate 1,054,966 downwards.
TATTCTGGGGATTTAAAGATCATATAATGTATTGACCACAACAAAAATCAAAGAATTTTAACTTCATGAACAGGTTAGACATCATGAAAGCTTTAGCACTTAAAATAAGTATCGGATTACTGTCTATGCTTCCATTCACGATAAATGCAGAATTGATTGTATTGGCTTCGCCACAAAGTCAGGATAAGTATTATGCAGAAAAAATCGATGATATTTTTGATTTCCACGTCGATTATGCAAAGAAAATTATTCAAAATGGTGACAATGTGATGATCTTAACCGATCAACAACTTTACCCTGATTATGTCAAAGCATTGGGTAAACAGCATGTCACCATCGCACCTATGCAAGATATTTGGATGCGTGATTTCAGTAGTGCCAATCCCAATCAGCCAGTTCTTTTTCGTTATACTGCGGCAGGACAAGGCGGAACCAAAAAAGCCCAAACCATCTCTGATGATGTTCAATCAGACTTTAAAGCCTATAGCCAAAAGGCTGGTTTAAAATTTACCCAGACCCAACTGCTCAATGATGGTGGTAATTGGGTTGAAGATGGTTATGGCAATGTGGTGTTAAGCACCAAGTTCTTAGCTGACAATCATTTAACCGAAACACAAGCTAGAGCACAGCTGATCCGTTTGACAGGTGCGAAACATATTGCATTTATTGAAGCGGATGAACAAGGTGGTTTAGAACATGCGGATGGTGTCGTAAGCTTTATAGATCAGAATACTTTAGTGATTAACACCTATCCTGAAGACCCCGACTACGCCAAACAGTTAAAAACTGATTTAAAACGCGGTATTCCAAATATCAAAATTCATGAAATCACCACACCTTATGATGGCAGTGAAATTTATGATGAAAAATTTGGTTCTGCTTGTGGTTTATATACCAATATGCTGGTTACGCCTGAACGTATTTATTTTCCGCAATTTGGTATTAAACAAGATGCACTGGCATTACAGCAAATTCGTCGTCTAACCAAACGAACTGTCATTCCAATTCACTCTGCACAAGTGTGCCATATGGGCGGTGGAGTACGCTGTATGTCATGGCAATTAAGGGGCAAAAATGCTGAATTGTTATTAAACTACTTCAATAGAATACATTAAGCATTCGATTTTTACCCTTTCAAATATCCTATTATTTTAAAAGCATTCATCTTTTAGCTCACTGCTATTTTTACTCGCGAACGAGAAGATGAATGTTCAATAATCAACATTACTATCCAACTGCTTATATTGCCTATCGGTACTGATATTCATCTTTAAAGCTTTTAGGAAATTGATATTTTTTCCCATCAAATTTTAAAACAAACCGTTGTTGCGATGAGTGATGATTAACTTCTTGGCAATCTTCGTTTATCACTTGCATCTGGTAGCGTTTAATTTTGCTATTGACCAAAATATCCGTATATTTCTTGGTTTGGGTTGACTGCATGACTAAGGTTGAAGCGCGTTCTTCAATATCTGCATTACACTGCATATCTGTTTCTGCCCGATCACGTTCAACTATCAGGCTATCTAAGATTTGCTTTTTATTTTTTAAGTCATATAAATTTAACACTTGCATAGAAAAAGGAAAGGGTTGTGAGTGACCTGAGTAATTTAATCTTAAACCCAAAGCTCGATTTGAATCAGTGACTTTATAATTTGCTGTATCGAGCTGGATTGAATTTAAGCTAATTGCATCCGAAACCATGCGTTCTGCAACAGCATAGTGATAAATCACCTTTAAATTTTTTGGATTAAACTTAAATAAGTCTAAAGCATAATCCCTTTCTTCTGGATGTCCTTTTACAGGAATCCATTGGGCATAGGCCATGATCATATTTGAATTATCGACCGGATCGAGTTTACAGTCGATTAAAGACTGTTCATGCTTTACAATTTTAGCCTGCTTCAATATTTGCGCGACAACTTGAGTATCATCACAAATATTTGCATAAACAGCACTGATCAATAGGAATTGTAGACTGATGATTTTAAAAATTATTTTCATTAGATTTAACATGGTTTTTTGTGCTTATAGATAGAGACGGAACATATTAAGAAAAAGCGCTTATAAATTTTATAAACGCCTTATCAATACATACAAAAGTTGTTAATTTTTAATCACTTTACTTTCATCTTACGAATCATTTTATAAAGTGTCGATGGCGATAGACGAGAAACCAACACACCCAGTTTTTCTTTGCGCCCACCCACGACAATATATTCTTGGCCTTTTAATAAAGCAGAAACCGTTTTCTGCGCAAAATCATCAGCTTCTAAACCATTTTCAATGGCTTCATCCTGATGCGCTTGTGCTTTCCCAACACCATTTAAAGCATTGAAAGATACGTTGGTTTTCACAAAACCAGGGAAAATAACAGAAACATTAACACCATCTTGTGCCACTTCTGCGCGTAAACTGTTTGCCCACATATGAATCGCTGCTTTTGCTGCAGAGTAAGATGCACGATATTGCGTCCCCAACAAACCTGCAACGCTAGAGATATATGCAATTCGCCCAGATTTTTGAGCTAAAAAGGTTGGTAAAACCAATTTGGTCAAAAACACTTGAGAAAAGTAATCAATTTCCATAATTGCACGTTCAGTTTGCATACTGGTATCTGCAATCAACGCTCTTTGGCTTAAGCCCGCATTGTTGATCAACCAATCAATACGCCCTTTTTCATCTAAGACTTGTTCATAGGCATGGCGTACTTGCGCTTCATCAGTAATATCCATTGCCACGGAAATATGATGATCTGGGTTAAGAAGACTTATACGAACTTTTTCAAGTTCTTCTAAACGTCTTGCGCTTAAAACCACTTGTGCACCTTGCAAAGCACATTCAGCAGCCAAGGCTTTACCAATCCCTGAAGATGCGCCTGTAATCCAAACCACCTTTCCTTCTAAGCTTTCCATTTTATTATGCTCTTGAATATGGTGAATAAATATTAGACCACGTGACGCACCAAATCAATCAAACCTCCGTTTTTAGAGATTAAGCCTCAACTAAAAACTTTTTAAAGTGCACTGCATAATGTTGCGCCTTTTCTACATTGCGGGGATTGTATTCATCGCCAACTTTTTCTAAGCGCTTATAGCCTGTACTGGTGATCATATTGATCACACCATTTAAAGTTTTATCGACCACAAAGTTAAATTTTAATAAAGTCTTAGGATCACGGATAAACTCTGAGACACCGAGGTCAATAATTTTAACCAAGTTTTTCAGTGTCACTGGCAAAGCGCTGGTATCTCCTTGAATGACTTTTTGAATATTGCTGGTCGCTTCTTCCCCTAGGCTACGGTCTAATTGGTAATACATCACCACTTCAGTTGCATCTGAATCTTCAAATTTTTTAAGAATATGGTTTGCCACAGGTTTTAGACGATCATTACTAAAAAAAGAAATCGACCACGGCATATATTTTTTTAATGCCCCTTCAATCTGATCAAAAATCTGTTCAGCTTCTTTAAGCTTTTTCTTGCCTGTCACATCTAGTGCGTCATTTTTACGTTGTTCATCAAGTAAGGTTCCAAATACCTGATCTAAAACTTGGCATGACATTTCAGTAAAGACATTGCCTAATTGTTTTGCCAGATCTTTTTTTTCTCCATGATTCAAACTTTGAGTAATGCTTTTTAACTCTTGGTACGTCTGCTGTTTAATCAATAAATCGATTTTATACTGCATTGTTATCTGTCCTTTTGTTGTTTTGTCCTATTCAGTATTGATCTTAGCAAAACTTGAAATATCTTGCATTGTCTTTAACTGCTGCTATTTGTTGAATATAAACAACAAATACTCTTAATAAATCAAATATCTAAAACACGCATTTGTAAATATGACTCAGTTAAAACCTCACAATATCCAACATTTGTCATATTTAAGATCAATAAGAGCAACAAATGCATCTTGTATTTTCGTGATTTGCTTGCTGCATTTAATTCAAGGTAAATATGCCATAACAGGAATCAACATTCCTAATGAATATTTGCTACAATGAATGCAATTTTTTACTTACTTTTGATCTGTTTTTACTATGACTGATTCAGCGCAAAATATTGCTACAACCTACGATCCTACCGAGATCGAGAAAAAATGGTACAAGACTTGGGAAGAGAAAGGTTATTTCCAACCGTCTCGTAAAGGCGATTCATTCTGTATCATGATTCCGCCACCGAACGTCACGGGTAGCTTGCACATGGGTCATGGTTTTAACAATGCCATTATGGATGCCTTGACACGTTACAATCGTATGTCTGGTAAAAATACTTTATGGCAACCAGGTACTGACCATGCGGGTATTGCAACGCAAATGGTAGTTGAGCGTCAATTGGCAGCTCAAGACATTAGTCGTCATGACTTAGGTCGTGAAAAATTCATCGATAAAATTTGGGAATGGAAAGAACAATCTGGCGGTACAATTACCCGTCAAATTCGTCGTCTTGGCTCGTCCGTAGATTGGTCACGTGAACGTTTCACCATGGATGATGGCCTTTCAAATGCTGTTAAAGAAGTCTTTGTAAAACTGCATGAACAAGGTTTGATTTACCGTGGCAAACGCTTGGTAAACTGGGACCCTAAACTACAAACTGCACTTTCTGACTTAGAAGTTGAATCAGATAAAGAAGAACAAGGTTCATTGTGGCACTTCAAATACTTCTTTGAGGATAAGTCACTACGTACTCAAGACGGCCACGATTATTTAGTGGTTGCAACCACCCGTCCAGAAACATTACTGGGGGATACTGCTGTTGCAGTTGCTCCAGATGACGAACGTTATGCACACCTTGTCGGTAAAAATATTATCCTGCCGATTACAGGTCGTGCGGTTGCGATTGTTAAAGATGAATATGTTGATAAAGAATTCGGTACAGGCTGTGTAAAAATTACCCCTGCACATGACTTCAATGACTATGAAGTGGGCAAACGTTGTGAACTCGCAATCATCAACATTTTCAACAAAAATGCCGAAGTTTTAGCTGATTTTGAGTTTATCGCAAAAGCTGGCGAAGCGATTTCTAAAACTATCCCAGCACCAGCTGACTATATCGGTTTAGAACGTTTTGCTGCACGTAAAAAATTGGTTGCACAAGCTGAAGCTGAAGGTTGGTTAGACCAAATTCAGCCCTACACGCTGAAACCACCACGCGGTGACCGTTCAGGTGTGATCATTGAACCATTATTGACCGACCAATGGTATGTTAAAATAGCGCCTCTTGCAGAGCCTGCAATCAAAGCAGTAAAAGACGGCGATATTAAGTTCGTGCCTGAACAATACAGCAATATGTATATGGCTTGGATGAACAACATTCAAGACTGGTGTATTTCTCGTCAATTGTGGTGGGGTCACCGTATCCCAGCTTGGTACGATGCAGAAGGCAACATTTATGTTGGTCGTTCTGAAGAAGAAGTTCGTGCGAAAAACAATATCGCTGCTGATATTGAATTAAACCAAGATGAAGATGTACTAGATACATGGTTCTCTTCAGGTCTTTGGACATTCTCTACACTGGGTTGGACCGGTGACGAAGCAAAAGATAAAGAAAACTATTTCTTAAATACATTCCACCCAACGGATGTATTGGTTACAGGTTTTGACATCATTTTCTTCTGGGTTGCCCGAATGATCATGATGACTATGCACTTCATGAAAAATGAAGATGGTACACCTCAAGTTCCATTTAAAACCGTGTATGTACATGGTTTGGTTCGTGACGGTGAAGGTCAAAAAATGTCTAAATCTAAAGGCAACGTACTTGACCCACTAGATTTAATTGATGGTGTAGATCTTGAAACCTTAGTACAAAAACGTACGACGGGTTTAATGAACCCTAAAGATGCACCAAAAATTGAGAAATCTACACGTAAAGAATTCCCTGAAGGTATTCAAGCTTACGGTACAGATGCGGTTCGTTTTACTTTCTGCGCACTTGCCAATACTGGTCGTGACATTAAGTTCGATATGAAACGTGTTGAAGGCTATCGTAACTTTGCCAACAAAATCTGGAACGCAACCCGTTTCGTGATGATGAACTGTGAACAACAGCCAATTGGTCAGGAAATCCGTCAAGATCTTTGGGAACTTCCTGAACAATGGATTGTCAGTCGTTTACAAAAAGCGGAAGCTGCCGTTCAACAAGCGTTTGCAACCTACCGTTTAGATTTGGCTGCTCAAGCGATTTATGAGTTCATCTGGAATGAATACTGTGACTGGTATGTTGAACTGACCAAACCAGTACTGAATGATGAAAACGTATCAACTGAGCGTAAAGCAGAAGTTCGTCGTGTACTTCTTTCTGTAATGGAAGCGTCTTTACGTCTTGCACATCCAATCATGCCATTCTTAACTGAAGAAATTTGGCAAACCCTTGCACCAATGATTGGTATTAGTGGTGAAACCATCATGCTTGCGCCATACCCTGTTCCGAACCCTGAACGCATCAATGAACAGGCAGAAGCAGATATGCTTGGGCTACAAGGCTTGATTGGTGCTGTACGTAATATTCGTGGCGAAATGGGCTTAGGTAATGCACGTTTATTGCCTGTATTGCTTCAAAACGCGACTGATGCTGAAAAAGCACAAATTGCACGTATTGAACCATTGTTTAAAGCTTTGGCTAAAGTTGAAAGCATTACCTTCTTAACTGATGCTGAGCAACCACCGTTGTCTTCATCTTCTGTTGTTGGTCATGTGTCTGTATTTGTACCAATGAAAGGCTTGATTGATCCAAAAGCAGAACTTGCTCGTTTGCAAAAAGACTTAGACAAGGTTCAAAAACAGCATGACCAAATTGCCTCTAAACTTGCAAATGAGGGCTTTGTGGCTAAAGCACCTGCTGCTGTTGTTGAAGGTGAAAAAGTTAAACTTGCTGAGTTTGTAGATCAGTTAGCCAAGATTAAAGCCAATATGGAACAAATTGCGGCGCTTTAAGCGAAGCTTGCAATTTTGCCTCTAAAGAAGGAAGCTTAATTAAGCTTCCTTCTTTTTTGAGTAAAATAATTATGGTTATTCAAAAATTAAAACAACATTTCATCAATCAAAATGTACGTATCAATCAACCGACTACATTGTTAGAAACTTTAGAATTTGAACAAAAATACGGAGTTAAACTTCCACAAATTTTTAAAGAATATTTTATTTTCTTCAATGGTACAGGTGAAGCCAATTTTGGTGATGAGGGCTATTCTTTCTTTTCTTTAGCTGAATTTAGACCTGTAAAAGATTTAAATGGGACTGAAGACTTTCCTCATGCAAATTGTTTTGTCATTTCAGAATTCTTACTCTGGATGACTGCATATGCAGTAAAACTAGATGAATATGGTAATGAATTCGGCATTTATGAAATCTGTAATACGCATAATAAAGTTTGTAATAGTTTTGAAGAGTTTATCTCAATGATGATCACAAATGATTGTGATCATCATTCATGATTCTAAAAAACGTAATTGAATAATTTCTTGATTTATATCGGGTCAGTATAACTTTCATCAATTTCAAAACCATTTTGTCTCGCTTCTTGCTCTGCTTTGTGGCGAAGTAGTTTCGCCTTTACTTTGTAATCTTCAATTTCATTCACATCATCAAGACCTTCTGGACAATAACTTTTATAAGATAATAAATTATTTGCCTTATTTATTTCGAACGAAACCGAAAATGCATTATCATAAAAAACACTCATATAGATCCCATCTAAATATAGATTAAGATCAATTGCATGAAGATCACCCTCTAAACAATTACAAAATTGTTCAAAAGATAAAATGGATTGATTAGGTAAAATTGTATGCTGTTGCTCTTTTAATAAACGTTCTTCGCATGAAACTGCATATCTAGCATCATGTGGTAAATAATAATTTTTCCATCCCTGTTTAAGTAAGATTGCTAACTTTTGAGTAAATTGCTTATAGGCTTGTTCCAAAGTTGCATTTTCATCACTCCAGCGATCAGAAATATTGTATGAATAAATCTCTCGATCCGCCAAGTAAAAACAACAAAAAAAAGCCTGATCAAAATTTAACGTAACACTCTCTGTAGAAAGCTCTACAGGTACATAGCGGACATCTTCGTCACCATCATGATCATAGACACACCCAAAATCTATAATCAATCGATTAAGCGACTTAGGAGCTTCTTGAATCAATACATCCATTTGTATATTTGAAAGATTAAGTTGATGCTTTAAATCAATCAAACCATCGTCTTTTAAACTCAGTTTTAAAAAGCCAATTTTTTCAGCATCAATCATGTCTTTACGCTTTTCATCTGATTGGACTTTGAAACTTTCAGTCCAATATGTTGATTGCGAATCATTCATTTCTTTTTGATGAGGATAAGACGTATCTTTTGAACTTTTATTATTTTTTATTACGATGACAACAAGAGTGATAAAAATCAACAAAGCCAAAATTATCAACAAATTTAAAATCATAGTACTCACTTTTTATTAAAAAATTTAAATTATCGCAAAATTATAATTTAAATTATTAAAAATAAATATTTGTTTTTTAAAAATATTAATCAGCCTCACCCCAGCCCTCTCCCATAGGGCATTGGTATCTACACATCTTTTTGTAGAGACTCTAATGCAATTTCAGGAGAGGGTTAGGGAGAGGTGTCTTTCAATTCAATACAGATATTCCGTAAACCATCCAACACCGCCTCAGTCTGATTTAACACATCATCATTCCAATAACGAATAACGTTAATGCATAGAAAATAAAAGACTTTTCCTGAGTAAATGCCACAAAAAGAATTAAAAAAAAGTAGATCCTCTGATCTACTTTTACCCTGAATTACTCCAAAATCAACCGCGCACCAATCGGTTGTATCGGGCGATTATTTGGATGTCCCATTAACTCCATAAACGACTCAATTTGCTCACTAGATGCCTGCTGAATTTCCTTAAACACCACCCATCGTACTCCTTCTGAACACGGCGGTGTTGTTAAAGACCCATTAAAACGGTAATACTCTAAGTTATTGGGTAAATAGCTGTCTGCTTTATTTTTTGAATATAGCTGATTACTTTCACCCACTTTTTTTGGCAAAGAATTCCAGATATGTTTTAGTTTTTCATTCTCCAATCCATGTTGAAACATTAATGCGACAACTGCCAATTCACCTTTATCGGAAGCATGCACTAAATGTAATTCCATGGGATAGCTTTGGCCATTAATATTGTTTTCACTTGGACTATGTACATGAAATTGTTCCAGTAAAAATGTCTGTCCATCTAAAACTAAACTTGCTCCTTGATTAAACTCAATCTGCATCGTATGACCAATATTTTGCACAGACTTTGCTGTAGTGTGATAATTAAATTCCAATGGTGGTAAATTCGCAGTCACCGTATCTCGAATATCAATTGGAGATTGATTTATTCCTGCACACGCTTGGTATTGTTGATTTGCACTTGCCCAATCTTTAGGGTTTTGATAATCCCAATCTGATCCTGCCCAAAGTATTGTTGTAGCGCATAGACTAATTATTGTTAAACCGTATTTAATAAACATAAGAGCCTCTTAATTATTCAAATATTTTCAGCACTGAATGCTCTATTTATAAATGCTCTAGTTACTGGTTATATGAAAGGCTGTTGAACTGAAGAGCATGATGTGATGTTGGTAAAATTTTTATTAAGATTTTCTACCAAATCTTATTAGATTATAAGAAATATACTTATCCAAGTTCAAGCCCTTTATTTTTTCCTAAAACAGATGCATGCACTACTCTGTATTTTATAAGTGCGTCATACTGAATTCAGCTTTTTCATTGTTATTTTTCTAATCAAACTCCATATTTAAATCCAAAACACTATTCCTTAAGCTGATCCAAAGCCGTCCCCTGTACAGGATTTCTTTTCCAATAATAAGGTTGGAAAAATCGAAGCAACAAACGCCATGGTGTCATCCAGACAATACGCGCATTGCTCTTCTTATTCTTACTGATACGTTGCGCTAAATAACCACACACTTGCTCAGGTGGGTCAATCACAAACATAAACAACCATTTCATTTTATGCCAATTTTTAACTTCACCTTGTTGCCAAGAAGAAATCAATAAATCTGTTGCCACCATTCCGGGGCTGAGTGTCCCAATCAAAATATTACTATTCTTGGTTTCTTTATTTAAAGCATGATTCAGATAAGCAACTGCTCGTTTACTGGTTGCATAAGGTGTCATCCCTGCACTCCACTCGCCACGACTGCCCCAACCTTCCATATTAAAAATTTGCCCAAAACCTTGCTGCATCATTCCTTTTAAAGCCACTTGCGAACCCAACATTGTTCCAAGTACATTGGTTTTGATTACACTTTCCATATCTGAGCTGGCAATCTCGGTAAATGCTCTTGCTGCATTACAGGTACCTGCATTGTTAATCCAAACATTGACCTGACCAAACCTTAAAACTGTTTCTTTCCATAAATTGTGTAAATCTTCATATTGAGCCACATCACAGGTCACCCCATAAATTCGATTTGGTGCATAGCGTTGCGCAAAGTCTGCAACAACTTGATTTAACTGCGCTGCATTTCGTGCCGAAATCATCACAGACCAACCTAACTTTAAAAAAGCTTCTGCCAAAGCAAAACCAATTCCACGTGTACCCCCCGTAATCACGACAGATAAAGCTTGATTAGAATTTGATGCGTTCAAAATATTCCCCATTATGGTTGGTGATAAATCAGTATAAGACAGCAAACTGGCACGTAATAAAACACATGACTATATCTCCAATTTAGGACATTGAGCATCAAAAAATCAATTTTTAAGATAGAATCTTCAACATTCAAAATCATTGAATGATTCAAATTCTATGAAAAACAAATTTTTATTATGCATCCCCCTTATTTTTCTCATGGGATGTCATGAGAAACCCAGCACTTCAACTGAAAGTAAGCCAGCCAAACAAGAAACCTCCCAACCAACTCAAACAAAAGCAGAATCTATTGTAATTGCTGCTCAGCCAGAGCCAGACCACCTCGTCAATAATCCAACACCACTCCCTCAAGGTTATTCAGTCGATACGACATATCTCAAAAAGCCATTACTCATCGATTTTGATGGAGATGGAAAACGAGATGCCTTCCAAGTTTTAAAAAATCCCAATAAAAAAGGCATGAAAAATCTGTTTGAATTCCGTATTTCGGACAGTGATAAAGTTTATTACTATCAAAATAATGAAGAAGGTGATGATTTAGATATTTTTGCTAAGTTCGAAGTCGCACCTAAAACAAATATCTATGTCGATGAAGAATATCGCTTTGGTGAAAATGGCGATATTCTTGCTAACGAACAGATAGACCCTAAACATTATTTAAAGTTTAAAGGTGATGGTGTTTCAGTCAATGTCCTCGAGGAAACCTGTGCTGCATCTGCTTTCTTCTTAACAGATGACAAAATTAAACGGATTTATCTCTGTTAAATCTATTTTTCATCCGCAAAAATCGCATTTGCCCCAATCACTTTAGAAATCTTCACTTGGTCTTGCTTTAATAAAGCATAGATTTTTGCTTTAAGTGTTTCACTGGTAAAAGTCCCGTTTAAATTCAGTAAAACGGGTTCATCACTCAATGAACCTTTGCCGTGATATTCGTGATTAATATCGTTGGTGGTTGCCTGATTAATCACCACAAAATGCCCCGCAATACCAGTCGCTTGCCCACAAGCTAAACTCTGTGGTGACCAATCCCCTGCTTTCATCACAGGTGTTAAAGCATAGCCTTTACTTGCTAATATTTTCTTCTGCTGTGCTGTTGCCATTGGAAAATTCAGTATCTTTTGCTGACCTTTCCAGTTTACCGCTAATTGACTGGATAAACATGATGCTCGAAAAGGACCCGCACTACCTGACTCTGCACCATCATTAGCATCATCGCATTGTGAAATAACTTGAAAAGTTGCTTCTCCACACTGTAACAGTTTAGATTTATAGATTTTATATTGGCTGGGTTGCGCACTCACTGATTCAGCAAAAAGACAGAAACCAAAGAACGCCACCAAATAGACTAAAAAATTGGAATAGGTTTTAGACGCCATCATTTTTATACACTTCATTGATCGTTTAATCGCAAATTGATTTTATATTAAACATTTATTTACAACTCATTAAAATACACAGCAATACACCAAGCATTTGAAATTTATAATGATATAAGTTAAATATCCCTAAGCTGCTGGTTAAACCAGAAGATGAATACAATAGCATGACAACAAAAGCTTGATAAAAATACATATTTTTAAAATAATGTTAATTCAATCACAAAATAATCGATATAATGATGAAAAATATAATAATATTCAGCAGTGGTGTTCTATCACTATTTTTGGCCTCGCTTAATTATGCTGCGGCTCCGCAAGTCCCTGAGGAAACGGCAACACAAATTTTTAAAAGCGCAAAGTTTCAAAAAACCAATCTTGGCTGGGAAAGCCGCTGTAGTCTTGGCAATATCTCCTATTATGGTGACCTTAATAAAGATGGTCGCCCTGATGCTGTTGTAGTCGATGGTGGTGTCGGCTGCTATGCAAACACAGGAATTGGATTTTATATTGTGACCCAACAGACCAATAAACAATGGGTGAGAATATTTAACAGTCATGGAACGCCTGAGTTTCTATCAACTTTAGGAAAGCATGGTTGGCCAGATATTGCCATCAATGACTCAAGTAAATGCTTTGCTGTGTATAAATGGAACGGTCAAAAATTTCAAAGAAACCGTTTCGAATACAAAAATCAAGCTTGCAGTCTGAGTGTTTCCAAAAATTGATCATTAAGTTATTTTTTAATTTTAACTCAATCATTTTATCGGTTTATTTTTAGATTAAAATTTGACAGCCTAGGTTTAAGATGAAATACAATAAATAAAAATCAATAATTATCAGTATCTTAAAAATAAGTCAGAATATCTTGTTGCATCAAGTTAGTGCACAAATTCCAATTTAGTGCATACTTTTGCTTTATATCGAGTCTTAATAATATTTTGAAATTGTTGATCTATTTTTTCATACAGCCAAACACTTCACGGATTCAAATCGTTGGTTATACTTGAACCAATTTGTGACAAATAGCACCAAAAAGAATCGTATATGCAAAACGTTGATCTACTCTTTCTCTTGCTTGGCGCAGTGCTTGTACTCGCTATGCATGCAGGCTTTGCTTTTTTAGAGCTGGGAACAGTTCGCCATAAAAATCAAGTCAATGCACTCAGTAAAATCATTACTGATTTTTCAATCTCAGCAATCGCCTACTTCTTTGTCGGTTATTACATTGCCTATGGCCAACATTTTTTCCATACAGGTGCTACGCTTTCAACTGAGCATGGCTACAATTTGATGCGTTGTTTTTTCCTTTTGACCTTTGCTGCAGCAATTCCTGCCATTGTTTCTGGTGGCATTGCAGAACGTGCCAAAATGCGTTCTCAAGCCATTGCAACCCTATTTATTGTAGCGCTGGTTTATCCATTTTTTGAAGGGATCGCGTGGAATGGCAATCTCGGCCTGCAAAAATGGTTAGCGGATACGTTTGGTGCAAGCTTCCATGATTTTGCTGGCTCTGTTGTAGTCCATGCAATGGGCGGCTGGATTGCGCTTGCGGCAGTATTACTACTCGGTGCGCGTAATGGCCGCTATAAAAAAGATGGTCGCGTAAGTGCGCATCCACCCTCGTCTATTCCTTTTTTAGCGCTCGGTTCTTGGATCTTAATTGTGGGCTGGTTTGGCTTTAATGTCATGAGTGCCCAACGCTTAGATGCAATCTCAGGTTTAGTTGCCATGAACTCACTTATGGCAATGGTAGGTGGCACACTCTCTGCAAATTTCTTTGGAAAAGAAGACCCTGGTTTTTTACATAATGGTCCCTTAGCAGGTTTAGTGGCAATTTGTGCAGGTTCTGATGTGGTTCATCCCATTGGCGCTTTATTTATTGGTATCTGTGCAGGTTTTCTGTTTGTTAAACTGTTTACCTATACACAAAATAAACTCAAGATTGATGATGTACTCGGGGTTTGGCCATTACATGGCGTTTGTGGTGCATTTGGTGGTATTGCTGTGGGTCTATTTGGTCAGCAGTGGTTGGGAGGAATCGGCGGAGTATCTTTGATGTCTCAGCTGATAGGTACGCTACTTGCCATTTTACTGGCTTTAGCAGGTGGATTTGCCGTATATGGTATGCTTAAAGCCACGATGGGGATTCGTTTAACACAAGAAGAAGAGTTTCGTGGTGCAGATTTATCGATTCACAAGATTTCTGCAAACTCTGAAGATGCAATGTTTTAAGCCTTTACAAAGTCTGGTTTTAATTTTATACATTTTGCGGCTGAAAAGCCGCTTTTTTTATAGCCTGGAAATGACAATAAAATAATTTTCACGATAAAATTTTAAACTAGAATCACTCTACCTTAAAGAAAATGATTTAAAATATGTATCTTAGAATACGCATAGATATTTTCTTCTGTATCACCGCTCAATAATAAGACTGCTCATTATTCAACAATTAAGTCTAATTTAAGGTTGTTTTTTTCTAATAAGCGCAGATTAAAATGATTATATTGAGTAACTCGCCTCATGCCCTATTCCGATACAAATAAATTTTTCATAAATAACAGTTTATTGTTAGGAATATTATTTTTAATATTGTTCTTTGTCTTTCCTGTTGGCGGCGCAATCGATATGTATTTTATTCAGCCGTGGATAGATAGCACTGGTCATTTCCCACTCAAGAACAATTGGTTTCTTATTGAAATTAATCACAAGCTACTTAAACATATTGTTATTGCCTTTTATATTGCAGTCCTAATTTCATGGATTACGTCTTTTAAAGTTGCAAAATTAAAAACCTATCAATGGCAATTGGGCTATTTATTTTTTATTAGTGTTTTATCCACTGCACTGATTGGTATTTTCAAATCCCACTCCGTACATGCCTGTCCTTGGTCCATGACAGAACCAACTGCTTTAGGCTATGTTTGGGATTTTTCTGCAAGCAATGGGCATTGTTTTCCGGGTGGCCATGCCAGTACAGGTTTTTCACTGCTCACTGGCTTTTTTGTATTTAGACAGTCAAATTCTAAAATTGCTTATTTTTTCTTAGTCTTAGGTCTGGTGCTTGGTTTGATTACGGGTTGGGGGCAAATGATGCGTGGTGCGCATTTTCTTAGCCATAACCTTTGGACAGGCTGGATTATTTTCACTTTTAATTTAATTATTTATCGTATTTTTTATAAAAAATTTACAACCTAACGATCCAAAATATTCAGCCATATACTATTATCTTTATTAAAAATGCGATTCTAAAAATAAGCTTCTTGTATGCATCAAAATGAGCATTCAATACTGACATCGTTTTAAATATCGATGAAACAAAGGTGGTGTTTCTAGCGTGAAGCATCGCCTACACAAAGTGATTAAAACTTTAAACGTAAAACGTGACATTGCAAACTTGATCTTCATACAGTTAATTTCGATGTCATGGTAAAAGTTTCATGCTTGATAGAGCTTCGCCACATTTAAAAATCATTCCAAAGCTTACTTTTACAAAAGCAATCATGTATTAGACATTTAAAAATAAATCACTCGTCATTGTCGCTTATTTAAGCGCTGATCTACTTTTTATTCCAATCTAAAACGCGAAATCAAGTGATGTATCGCTATATGCGTCATTCAAAGCATTACATTTTTGTCAGAATTTAAATATTAAATTATTAAAGCAATCTTAATTTTTACAATTTTTTATATTTTGTTTATACTTGAGTTAATTTAGTAATCTTATACGTGCAAAATATGAGTAATTTTTCTAAATTTCTCCGCAATTCGCTTAAAATTCAAGACCAAAACATTCAGTCTTATCAGTTGGGTGGTGGCAAAGTGTGGCTTAAGAAAGCCTCTGAACGCCACTCAGCTTGGATTTATGTCCCATTAAAATGGGTTGCACGTATACTCAATATTGAAGCACTCACCCCTATTCCAAATTATGGTGGTAGTAAATCGATTTATTGTGAAGTTCATCGTCTGACAGAATTAAATTCATTAGGTATTCCAACACCACAAATTTTAGCCAATTGTTCACAAGGTCTATTGATTGAAGATGCTGCTGATCAGGGTGAAGATGTCATGCAACTTGATCAGGCATTGGCACAAATGGAAGGAAATACAGCTAAAAAACTCGAATTTTATCGTGAAGCAATCTTTGCCATTCAAGCTGTACATCACAAAGACAGTTATTTAAGCGAAGCATTTGCACGAAATATTTTAGTCAATAAGGACAAAACATTTACTTTTATTGATTTTGAAACAGATCCCGGTGAAGTGCTGGACTTAGAAACCTGCCAAATTCGAGATTGGTTATGTTTTATTTTCTCAACAGCATTCCGTTTTAATGATGATGAGCTTGCTCAAGCTTGCGATATTTTTATTGGAGAAATTTATCCAAGTAAATCAAAATACAACGAAATTTGCCGTATAGGCAATAAACTTAATTGGGTCGCAAATTTTAATTTGGGTAAACTTGGCAGTGATGGTCGTAGAATGCAAAAATGTTTAGAATTTTTTCAGTATATGAAGAAAAATGAACCACTTCCATTAATGTAGAAATGGAATCATTCATTTTCCAAGCATCTCACTTCTCTGTTTTGATATCACACTGAATTGGGATTTTGACCAAGACACTGAGTCCGCCCAATTCTTCACTACGGGATAAAGACAGTTCACCACCTAAATGTTGAATGGCTTTATCCACGATCGACAATCCCAAACCACTACCCACTTCTAAGTGATGGTGTACGCGATAAAAGCGTTTTAAGACTTTATCGTACATCTCTGGGTCAATTCCTAAACCACTGTCTTCAATCAAAACATAAGCAAAATCATGAACATCTTCAAAGACTGATATATTTATCATGCCTGAAACAGGGGTATATTTTATTGCGTTATCAATTAAATTAAAAATGATTGAATGAAGACTATGTTCTACACTTTTTAAAATCACTGTTTCATTACGCACAAAGCCAAGATCGATATCTTTTTCCATCGCAAGATTCATCAACTGTTCAACACAATTGAGTGCCACATCATTCAACTTAAATTGAGTCACTTGAACTTCATGACTTAATGAAGAATCTTGCTTTGCTAAGGCAAGCAGTTGCGTAACCAAATGCTGCATCCGTGCCAAACCTTTGCTTAAATTTTGTAGATTTTCCTCTTCAGGAAACTGACTCATCAAAATTTTAGTTTGCAGATTCAATGCAGTGATGGGGGTGCGTAACTCATGTGCAGCATCTGCCACAAATTGTCGCTGTTCTTGTTGAGCAACAGAAATTCGCTCAAACAAATGATTCATTTCATGGATCGTCGGCAGCAATTCTTCTGGATAGTGGGCATTTTGAATTGCGATCAAGGAGTTTGAATCACGTTTTGCCAGTTCAGATTTAAAGTCCTCAAGTGGCTTTAAACTGCGACGTATAATATAAACCAAGCCCAACAAAGCAAATGGAATGATCAGTAAATATGGAAGAAACATACTGCCTGCAAGCTCTAAAGCCAAATGTTCTCTGACTTTTTCCTGCTGGCTGATTTGAATCTGATAATTTGCAGTCGGTAGGATGTAGGTAATCCATATGCCGTGCGCTGTTTCTTGACTATAGAAACCCGCTTTTTGCTTAGGTTCAACAATGACATGATGCGGCGTATTTTGGGTTTGTTTAGGTTCAGCATACGCCCAAACATCTATGAATAAATCTTCTTCATGATAGCGTTTGTGGATATCAAAATGACTTTCAATGGGGCGTGGATTTAACTCCACCCGCTCTGCAAGATAGACCATCTGAGCATCTAAAATTTCATTGATCTCTTCTAAAGAAATTTTATATGCTGAAAAAACCAACACACAACCAAGTAAGATACTAAAAATAGACGTATAACGAATTAAACGTTTTCTTAAGGAAAATGCAGTTTCCATATCATTCCGCTTTTTGTGGTTGCCCCAAACGATAACCTAACCCACGAATTGTACGAATAATATCTTTACCCAATTTCGATCGGATATGGTGCACATAGACTTCAATTGTATTGCTGTTGATTTCGCTATCAAAAGCATACAATTTATCTTCTAAATTAGATTTAGAAAATATTTTATTGGGATGGGTCATTAACGGAATGAGAATCGCCCATTCACGGTTTGATAACTCCACCGTTTCGCCTCTAATTGTGGCAATATGCTGTTCTACATCTAAAACAATTTCACCATTTTTTAACAGATTTGAAGCACTTCCTGTTACTTCTTTCGCTGTATCGCCTGTGCGACGTAATAATGCATGGATACGAGCCACCAGTTCATCAAACTCATAGGGCTTAATCAAATAATCATCTGCGCCTTGATTTAAGCCTTCAACACGATTTTGCAATTGATCACGTGCTGAAATAATCAGAACAGGCAAACTCGAACGCTGGCGAATTTGTTTTAAGACCTGCATCCCATCCATCATAGGCAAGCCTAAATCAAGTAAGACCAAATCAAATTGTTTCTCCGAAATAAGCTTTAGGCCATCTAAACCATTATTCACCCATTCCACATCAAAGCCTTGATATTTCAACAATGTTTTAGATGATTCTGCAATCATAAAATCATCTTCTATCATCAAAATTTTGGTCATGGTTTATATCCTTTCAATCAGCTTTGTACAGCACATTGCTGCAACATATTATTTTTTTGATCTATGACTTGAGTCTGGACATTTAGCAAACTCAAAAGACTTGGAAATAAATTATCTTGACTCAATGTTGCCCCTTTTTGTTGATTTAAACAATTGATTTGTTTTGCAGCTGCAGATTTCCATGCATCTGAAAACCACATCAGCATAGGTACATGGGTCTGTTGAGTAGGTGCAATCGCATAAGGCGCACCATGTAAATACATACCACGTTCACCAGTAGACTCACCATGGTCAGATAAATACCAGAACCCTGCACGATAGTTTTCTTGCTGTTTTAAAGTTTCAATCAATTGATTCAAAATATGGTCTGTATAGACAATCGAATTATCATAGGTATTAATCAATTCAGTCGATGAACAGCCTTGTATCGCATTGGTTTCACAGGTCGGTTTGAATTTTTTAAATTGTTCAGGTGCGCGTTTATAATATGCAGGCCCATGACTTCCCATTTGATGCAATACGATCAAATGTGGTTGCTTATCATCTTTTGGTAATTGACTTAAATATAGGTTTAAGCTGTCTACCAAAATACCATCTTGGCATTCGCCCCCTTGACACCATTTTTTCTCTAAATCTTGAGGGATAACAAATTTCTCAACACGATCACATGTTCCTTTACAACCTGAGTTATTATCAATCCATGTCACCTTATAGCCTGCACGTTGTGCAATATCCAGCAAACCTTCTCGGTGACTGGCAAGTTGCTCATCATAATCTTTACGCGGCATGCCGGAGAACATACAAGGTACTGAAACTGCGGTTGCGGTACCACAAGAGCTGACTTGAGAAAAATTAATTAGATCAGCCTGCTTTGACAATTCAGGATTGGTATTCTTTGCATAACCATTTAAAGAAAAACTCTCTGCTCGTGCGGTTTCACCAACCACCAAAACCATCAGTTTAGGTTTATGTTGTAAAGTCGCATCGTTGACTAAATGTGCATCTTCACCATAACGAATCAAAGGTAGATTCTTTTTCGGTGCTTTTTTATGGAAATAAGACAGTGTTGAAGCCACTGTATTTTGTGGAGAGATCATGCCTTTTAAGTCACGATGCTCACGAAATATAGCAGCATAATCCACATAGAAAACAAATAATAATGCTGCTATAACAGCGAAAGAGCCCGCAATATTTAGGCTTTTAAATAACAGTACTTTGCCAATTTTCTCTGGTTTAATTTTTATCCATAGAATCAAGATGATGGGTAAAATAACAAAACCCAGTGTCCAAATAAAAAATTGCAAAGAAAGTAAGTCTGTTACTTCACCAGGATCTGTTTGTACCATATTCTGAATTTGATCAGGCGAAATCACGACACCCAATGAGTTAACAAAATAAGCACTAAAGCCACCGATGAAGACCAAGACAATTGCAAAAAATTTTGCTGTCCATTTCCAATCTAAAATTTGCAATAACAGATTATATAAAGCAACCAGTACAAAAGCTGTCGCAATCAGAAAAAGTTGTGCTTTAACTCCCTGATAAGGCGTTAGAGACTGAACTTTATTTAAAAAACTAAAATTTAGGCACAAGCCTAACCACACTGCGACAATAAAATTAAAAGCAGTCAGGGAAATGGAGACTTCACGTCGTTTTATACGCTGTATTAAGTTAGACATTACTGTGGTGATACTCTTTTCAATGGTGTTAAGTTAAAAAATGAAGCTTAAACTGAACTTAAAAAGCACTTTCCCAAGCATATTGCACCACTGATCTTAATTGTAATCGCCTTTCTATTTCTCATAATCTGAGAAAATTAAAATCAAATAAAGCATCCACAAAAAAAATGAGTATTATTTTATAGCCCGTAGATTATAATACTGCTTATTCCATTCAAAATAATTCATTTAAAGTTAATAATTTGGAGCTAAAGTTATTCTAAATCCAACAAAAGAATAATACACGAATTGCTTTCTATACGTAAAAAATGACGAAAAAGTAATTTTTTATTTTCCAATCAATGTAAAACACGTCAAACTTTTATTAAAAAATAAAGGTAAAATCACATTAAATCAAAGAGATTTATGTATTAAGTCAAGCCGCACTAATCAAACAATTTATTTTACATCATGACAATATATTATAATCTTAACTATCCTTAATGAAAATTATTTAATCTATTTCATTCAATCAAAAAACTCCTAATCATCGCACCACATACTCAATAGTAATTATACTCATTATCAAACCCTAGCTCACAATATTATGTATATTGTATATTTTTAATCCAATACATAATCGGGATTAGGCAGAAAACACCAATCACTAAAATCAAACTTAAAAAATTTAAATATCCCAATTGATCGCCAATCACGCCACTTAATGTATACAGTAACCCACTGATTGTTGCCATAACAGAGACCTGAAAAGTGAAATCTGTACCTGCATGTTCATGACGACTATATTGCATCACTAAAGTTAAGATCACGACTAGAAGCGTTGCAGCACACATATCTTCTAAAGCGTTGATCAAATAAATTAACCACGGCGCTACAAAGTGCGATTGTTCATATTGAGCTGCTAACCATACGAATCCCGCTAAACTGATCAATTTCAAAATAGAAAATAAGATTAGGGCTTGGTGACGCTTTAGTTTTTTTAGCAATAAACTGGCCAAACCTGCACCGAATAATGCAGAAAATGCTCCCAGCATTGTGATATAAATGCCGATTTGAGAAAGACTTAAGTTAAGATCAACTAACAAAGGCTTGGTAATTGGACCGGTAAAGCCATCGGTTATTTTGATGGTACAAAGCACAAAGAACCACGTTCTTAATTTTTTATTGGCAAAGAAGTAGCTTAAGTAGGTTTTAAATTTTTCAATAAAGTGCTTTGCAGCTTGATTCTGTAAATGTGGTGAAGCAGCCTTTTTCAAGTGTTCTGGTTCTTGATAAAACCAGATAGGAATTGTATTTAAAGCCACAATGCCAGCCAAAATCAAAAATGTATTTTGCCAACTTAGCCAGTCCATTGCCCATAAAATTGCCCCGCCCCCAACAATAAATCCTAAACGAGAACCAATGACTTGAAACATATTCCCGATATGTTGCTGATCCCCTTTTAAAATACTCACCGCTAAACCATCCGTCGCGATATCTTGGGTTGCACCAATACTGTTCATACAGAGCAATGCCATAAAAAACAATAATAAATAAATCGGTTCATTCAGGGATTGAATCGGTAAAAAAGATAAAATGCTCAGGATAGCAATGGTTAAAACTTGGGTTGGAATAATCCAACTTCGATAATGCCCTTTGGAACGATGTCCAAAGCTATCCACAAAAGGCGCCCATAAAATTTTAATTGCCCAAGGCGCCATGAGTAATCCAAAGCCACCGATATGTGCCAAAGACACCCCTTGTGAACGTAAAATCACTGGTAAAGCATGGGTCATAAAACCTACAGGTAAACCTTGCGCCCAATACAGTGAAAATAACAACAAATAGGTGTTTCGCATGTAATCTAAGCTCGAACGATGTCAATATAAATGGGCCTAATTAGATCTTGTATGTATTGCTTTAATCTACGAATTTTGTAATATTTGCATTTTGCAGATAGTTACTATTAAGCAAAAAACTAAAATCAATACAAGAGCAGTCATATAAAAACACAATGTCACAAAACTTTCCGATCATACCAGATCAAGTACCCCAACGTGGTACAAGCACCAGTCGTAACATCTTTAAAAACCTTTACTTAGTTCAAGGCTGGGGAATTGAAGGTGAATTTCCCAACTTACTCAAAGCAGTGGTATTTATTGCACCACACACTTCAAATTACGATGGTTTATATGCTTTCCTCGCCATGTTAGGTATTGGTGTTAAAGTCACAATTTTTGGCAAAGATAGCTTGTTTAAACCACCACTCAAAGCACTTTTTGAATGGATTGGCGTGATTCCTGTGCATCGAGATTCACCGCATGGGCTCACTCAACAGATTGTTAAGGTTATACAACAACAAGATAAAATTTGGATTGCAATCGCACCTGAAGGTACCCGGAAAAAAGCGGAAAAAATTAAAAGTGGTTTTTATCATATTGCAATGGGCGCCAATATACCGATTGCAATTTTTTCGCTCGATTACGAGAAAAAGCGAATTCACTGTTTGGGTACATTGCAACCTACTGGAGATTATGAGCAAGATTTAGCAGAAATTTTATCACGTTTTAAAGGTAACTTTTCACCTAAAAGACCTAAATTATTATCGATTCCTTTACAAAAACTATTGAAAAATGGCTAGAAAAAACAGAGACAATCTGTTCAGATGTGCAACATATATTTTGATCAAAAGTAATACCCCCATGCGTTTTAAACAACTCGGTTTTATAGGCTTATTGGGTCTAGCCCTTGTTGGCTGTGACAAAACCACCAAAACACCAACTCAGACCACGGCAATTAAAGCACGTGAGCCTGTTATTGCGATTGCTTTAGGTGGCGGCGGTGCAAAAGGTTTCGCTCATATTGGTGTGCTCAAGGTTTTAGAATCTCATGGGATCAAACCTAAAATTGTGACTGGAACCAGTGCTGGAAGTTTTGTCGGCAGTATCTATGCCAGCGGTAAAACACCCTATCAAATGCAGCAAATTGCACAGCAATTGAAAGAATCTGATTTGCGTGATTTAACCTTAAATAGCCAAGGTATTGTTCTTGGTCAAAAACTACAAGATTATGTCAATCGTAATGTTGCCAATAAACCGATTGAACAATTTCCAATCCGTTTTGCAGCAGTTGCTACACGCTTAGACAATGGCAAAAAAGCAGAATTTATTAAAGGGAATGCAGGCCAAGCAGTTCGTGCTTCTTGCAGTATTCCCAATGTTTTTGTTCCCGCAACCATTGGCAATACCAAATATGTTGATGGCGGTTTAGTTAGTCCAATTCCGGTCCAAACTGCACGTGATATGGGGGCAGATATCGTGATTGCGGTCGATATTTCTGCACGTCCAAGTGGTAGCCAACCGATGAATATGTGGGGCTTATTGGATCAAACCATTAATATCATGGGACAACAAAGTATTAACAATGAGTTGGCTCAGGCCAATATCGTGATTCAACCTAAAGTTGGCCACTTAGGCACACTCGATCTTAAGTCCAGTAACCAAGCGATTTTAGAAGGTGAAAAAGCAGCCCAAGGCAAAATCATCGCCATTCAAACGGCAATCAATAACTTTAAGAAAACACCTGCTGCATTAAAACCTGCACCGCGAGCAAAATTTTAATAGCGCAAAAGGGTTCATATCATCAAGCATGATTGAAAACGAGAATAATCACGTTTTTATATGCATCACTTAAATGATCTGCTACATTGATATAGATGATCCGTCATCTATATCAATGATAATCACTAGAGTAGATGTATGAACTTTATTTTTGAACCGTGGCATTGGTTTGTACTTGGCATATTGCTGATTCTATCTGAACTGGTGTTACCAGCGTTTGCTGCTTTATGGTTTGGTATCGCTGCAGTTGTGGTCAGTATTTTGTTGTGGTTATTTCCAAGTATGAGTTTCACCCTGCAAGTCGTATGCTGGATTATCTTATCCATCATTTGTACTGTGGCGTGGTTTAAATTCATTAAACCTCTATCTGTAGATAAAACCAAAGCTGGGCTTTCTCGTGAAGCAACCATTGGTCAAACGGGTATGGTCATTCAAATTGGGCTTAGCCATGATCAAATTCGTGTTCGTTTTCCAATGCCTGTTTTGGGTTCTGATGAATGGAATTGCCGTACTTTATCGCCTGTACAAGTAGGTGACCGTGTACGTGTGACTGATATTTTAGGTAATGATTTAGTGGTACAACTACATTCATCATCTTAATAATGAAGAATAAAGAGGAAAATTAAATGGGTTTTGGTTCTATTGTTGTTTTAGTCTTATTTCTGTTTGTGGCTGTGACCATTTTCAAAGGCGTGCGTATTGTTCCTCAGGGTTATAAATGGATCGTACAACGTTTAGGTAAATATCACACCACACTAAGTCCAGGTTTAAACTTTGTCATTCCGTATGTGGATGAAGTGGCTTATAAAGTCACCACTAAAGATATTGTTTTAGATATCCCATCACAAGAAGTCATCACCCGTGATAACGCGGTATTGGTGATGAATGCTGTGGCTTATATCAATTTAACCACACCAGAAAAAGCGGTGTATGGTATTGAAAACTACACTTGGGCAATTCAAAATTTGGTACAAACTTCACTCCGTTCAATCGTCGGTGAAATGGATCTAGATGATGCATTGTCATCACGTGATCATATCAAAGCGAAATTAAAAGCGGCGATTTCTGATGATATCTCAGACTGGGGTATCACACTAAAAACCGTGGAAATTCAAGATATTCAACCATCACACACCATGCAATCAGCGATGGAAGCCCAAGCTGCTGCGGAACGTCAACGTCGTGCAACTGTGACCAAAGCAGATGGTGAAAAACAGGCCGCTATTTTAGAAGCGGATGGGCGTTTAGAAGCCTCTCGCCGTGATGCGGAAGCTCAGGTTGTATTGGCTGAATCTTCACAGCGTGCCATTGAAATGGTGACCTCTGCTGTGGGTGATAAAGAAATCCCTGTTGCCTACTTACTCGGTGAGCAATATGTCAAAGCAATGCAAGACATGGCCAAATCAAATAATGCCAAAACTGTTGTGCTCCCAGCAGATATTATGAATACTATTCGCGGTGTGATGGGTAGAAACTAATTTAGCAATTTTAAAAACGTTCAAAAATAGGCAGCCGATGGGTTGCCTATTTTTTATTTTTAAAAATGCCGCTTAAGTTTTAAGATTGAACAATTGATCCTTTTTTCCGTCATCTATAGTTAAATTTCACGCTACTAAAAATCCTCTCTTTGCATCTGCATTCGAGATTTAAAGATCGATATTAAAATGAAATTATATAAAATACAGAAAGATGAAGAGTTTGAAGATGATGGACTTTGCTCTATTACCTTTTGGTTCGAGGATGACTCACCAAGATATATAACCCTATGTCGGGATGAATTAGAATGTCCAAGCAGTATTTATATTGAGTATACTGATCAAATATATGGATTTAAAACCAGAGACATCGAATATTCATTTGAAAACGGACGATTAACCCTAAAGCTGTTGGTTAATTCGTTCAGATGGAATAATTCCAGTGATGTTGAAATTTATATTCCCGAGACAGAAATTGACTCAGTGACATCCATCATGAAAAAAATATTTGATCTCAATTAAATTAGCTTTTTCTTGCCAACAAAAATTGCGAAATTTGGTTCAATTCCTGTGCATCCTCACCAAAATACGCTAAAGCTTTAAATGCCTGGTCATGTAATTGTTGCGCATAAATTTTGGCATTTTCTAAGCCCATTAAGGCAGGATAGGTCGACTTATCTACTTGTTGATCTTTGCCCGCAGTTTTGCCCAAAGATTCAGTGTCAGACACCACATCTAAAATATCATCTTGTACTTGAAATGCTAAACCAATCGCTTGACCATATTGACGCAATTGTGGAATGGCTTGATCTGTACCTGAAAAAACTGTCACGGCAGACAGCATAATTGCAGCTTGGATTAAAGCCCCTGTTTTATTGCGATGGATATTTTCTAACTGTGCTTGATCAACATGTTTGCCTTCAGCCTGTAAATCTAAAACTTGACCACATACCATTTTTGAACTTGCTGTGGCTAAGATTTGCATTTGTTTAAGAATAATACCCTGTTCAACAGCTTGACCTTGATCGAATAGACGGCTTCCTAATACCTCAAATGCCATCGATTGCAAAATATCACCAGCTAATAGCGCTGTATCTTCACCAAAAGCCACATGACAGGTTGGCTGTCCGCGACGTAACAAGTCATTATCCATACATGGTAAGTCATCATGTGCCAATGAATAGCAATGAATAAACTCAATCGCAACCGCAGCTCTACGCACGGCTGCAAAATTCGGATTATTTTGTTTTAATTGTGCAGTTGCATAACTTAAAGCAGGTCTAACTCGTTTTCCACCTAACATCACCGTATGATGCACTGCAGATTTTAATGGCTCTGGCAATGAAAAAGCATCTAAAGCAGCTTGTAAATCTTGCTGAATTTGCACTTGCGCTCGTTTTAAAATTTCTGCATTAACATTGGGAATAGAAGTCACATCTGCCTCGGTTTGTACGAATCGCTAAAACTAAAATCAGTAGTTTTAGATACATTGGTAAATTGGGTGAGTCAGCACATTCTACTATGAGTCACTATAATTCTCATCCTTTAATTCCAACGCAATCATTTGAATAAGTGCAAGGCATCTATATTTCATTTTTTAATAAAAACAGTGAGTTTCGGCCTTTTTCTTTGGCAGAACGTACTGCAAACTCTAATTTTTGTAAGACATCCACCTCAGTTGGCTGATTGTGTGGATCTAAATGATAGATTCCGATAGATGCAGTAAGATATTCATTATTACTACCAAACAATATCTTTTCATTGGTGACTGCAAATTTAAGCCGTTCCGCAAGCGTCACCACTGCCCACTCGGTCAGATGTTCAATCACAACAACAAAGCTTGCTGAATTTAAGCGAAAAATTTCTGCTTCTTCAGTTTGAGCAATCGCTTCATTTAATACAGAACCGAGCTGTATTAGAACCTCATCACCTGCAGTATAACTATTGAGTTGATTAAATCGTTTAAAATTATCCAAATCAATTTTAAGAAAAGACAAATGCGAGTCACGACTTTTTTGCCAGACTTTATTTAAATAATGCTCAAAAGCAAAAGCATTCTGTAAGCCTGTGACAAAATCTAAATAGAGATGATCGTGCAATTTTTTATTATTTTGCAACAGTACATTTTCACGGCGCTTCAAACGCGTTATATCCGAACATACGACTACCACTGTTTCAATCTCATCATATTGGTTACGTATTGCTTTAAAATAAGAAAGATAAAATTTTCCTTTGACGTAGAATTCTTGTTCAAAATAATTTTTATTTTTTGAGAAATAACGCATTGCCTCATTAAAATGTGCATAAACAACGGTCGAAAATGTATTGAGTAACTTATCAAACAAGTACAACGCGTCACTTTCATAAATATCAGCAAATTTTTGATTTACCCCTAAAAACCGCGCTTCCTGATCAAATAAAGCGATGGGTAAAGGAATTTGTGAAATAAAAGAAACCAGATGCAATTTATCAATATCTTGTAAATATTCAAAAACTTTGATGTCTTCAAGGCTATCTCGTAGTTTTTTAGACTCTTGTTCCATACGCCACCTCGAAGCCAATAAATTTTTAATCTATTGAAATCAGCATTTAATGTATTAATTTTTTACAACAGCAAATCATCAGAATTGCTATCACATAAAGTAAGTATGATAAAATACTGCAACTATTTTGCCACACACAATACAAAATTAGTACTTTTATTGATGTAAATCACAAAAAATAAACCTTGCAGATGCAAGGTTCTAAAAATTTCAACGATCAAATCACTTAAATGCTATTTGAAAGCACATCAAAAAGATTAAAAACTATCTACTGGCACTCGAACCCAACCCTCCATCAATACGCGTGCACTACGACTCATGATGGCTTTCTTAACAACCCATTGCCCTTTTTCATTTAGAGCTTGAGCACCCACGCGAAGTGTTCCAGAAGGATGTCCAAAGCGTACTGCTTCCCGTTCACCGCCTCCGGCAGCCAAATTCACCAAGGTATTTGGAATTGCTGCAGCTGTTCCAATCGCGACCGCAGCCGTTCCCATCATGGCATGATGTAATTTACCCATCGATAATGCACGCACCAATAAATCTGTATCGGTTTCACTCACCTGTTTACCACTAGACGCGGTATAGCTTTTAGGTTGCGATACAAATGCCACTTTCGGAGTATGTTGACGATTAACCGCTTCACTGATGTCTTGGATTAAACCCATTTTTACCGCACCATAAGCACGGATTTTTTCAAAGCGCGCTAATGCTGCTACATCACTGTTAATATCGTCTTGTAATTCAGTTCCTTTGTATCCAAGCTCTTCGGCATTTAAGAAAATTGTAGGAATACCTGCATTGATCAAAGTTGCTTGAAATGTACCAATTTCAGGAACCTCTAAGCTGTCTACAACATTTCCCGTAGGGAACATTGCTCCACCATCTTCCCCGTCATCAGCAGGATCTAAAAATTCAATTTGGACTTCTGCCGCTGGAAAAGTGACACCATCCAATTCAAAATCACCCGTTTCTTGAACTTGTCCCTGAGTAATAGGCACATGGGCAATAATTGTTTTATGAATATTGGCTTGCCAAATACGAACTGTACAAATACCATTTTCTGGAATTCGATCAGCTGCAACCAAACCATTACTGATGGCAAATGAACCGACAGCAGCGGTTAAATTACCGCAGTTGCCACTCCAATCTACAAATGCTTTATCAATAGACACTTGCCCAAACAGATAATCAACATCATGATTTGCTTGTGAACTCTTGGCTAAAATAACTGTTTTACTGGTACTTGAAGTCGCCCCGCCCATCCCATCAATCTGTTTTCCATATGGATCTGGACTACCAATCACACGGAGTAATAACTGATCACGGGATTGCCCCGCTATTTGTGCACGTTCAGGCAAATCATCGAGTTTAAAGAAGACACCTTTACTGGTACCACCACGCATATAGGTTGCTGGGATTTTGATTTGTGGTGCAGCGCTCATTTTATCGTATTCCTTTCAATTCTCTTTGTTGTCTCAAATAATGAATCTTCATTCAGTTTTATACTACCCTTTTTTTGAGTAAAATACTGACAGATTGACTTAAGTCTTAAATAAATCTTGGCATAAAGCTTAAATATTAAACAGATTTAGTTTGCTTTGAAAATTTACAATTAATCTTATTTCATTGAAAATGAATAAAAAAATTCAATATATTATTTTTTGACTTCACAGTTCCTTTCCATACATCTATCGCATACTAGGCTAAAAGTAACCAATCTATTACAATAATTAAATTCGCATAAATAGAGTTGTACACATTGAGCAACGAGTCTACACAATTACAGCGTGGACTTAAGAATCGTCATATCCAATTGATTGCCATGGGCGGTGCAATTGGTACAGGATTATTCTTAGGTTCAGCACATGTGATCGAAAAAGCTGGGCCATCCATTATTTTGGGTTATGCCATTGGTGGTTTGATCGTTTTTTTAATTATGCGTCAGCTTGGGGAAATGATAGTACATGAACCCGTTGCTGGTTCTTTTAGCCATTTTGCCAATAAATATTGGGGTAAATTTCCTGGTTTTTTAACTGGTTGGAACTATTGGATGCTGTACATCCTAGTTGCAATGACAGAATTAACTGCGGTCGGTAAATACATCAATTATTGGTGGCCTGAAATTCCAAACTGGGTGTCTGTACTGTTTTTCTTCGTTGTGATTACACTGGTCAACTTAGGAAATGTGAAGTTTTACGGTGAATCCGAATTTTGGTTATCCATCATTAAAGTCACTGCTATTGTTGCAATGATTGTATTTGGTATTTATTTGGTTCTGACCGCAGATGTAAGTTCAGGGATCGCTTTTTCAAACTTATGGTCTCATGGTGGCTTTTTTCCAAATGGATTTGACGGCTTATTCTATATGCTGGCTTTCCTTATGTTTGGTTTTGGCGGTATTGAATTAGTTGGTATGGCTGCGGCCGAAGCCAAAGACCCAGAAAAAACTATTCCTAAAGCGATTAATCAAGTTGTGCCACGTATCCTTATCTTTTACGTAGGTTCGATGATTATTCTGTTATCTTTGGTGCCTTGGAACCAGTTAAATTTTGGTGGTTTAGATAAAAGTCCATTCGTTATGGTCTTTAGTATGATTGGGATTGCATGGGCAGCTCATCTGGTTAACTTTATTATCTTAACTGCTGCATTATCTGTTTATAACAGTGGAATGTATGCCAATAGCCGTATGCTTTATGGTTTAGCAAAACAGGGCAATGCACCTAAAATTTTTACCAAAACCAATAAGCATGGTGTACCAATTCCATCCGTATTACTTTCTGCATTTTTAATTTTGGGTTGTGTACCTTTAAATTATTATTTACCAGAAGATGCCTTAAGTCATTTGATGTATGTGGTGGTTGGTGCTTTAGTTTTAAACTGGTTAATGATTACACTCACGCATTTGAAGTTTAAGCGTGCTCTACGTTTGACCAATCAAACCAGTAAATACCCTGCACTTTGGGCACCTGTTAGTAATTTTGTGGTGATTATTTTTATTGGTATCGTTTTATATATCATGTGGGATCAAGGATTTAAAGAGTCCGTATTGATGATTCCTGTATGGATTACCCTGATGTTAGTCCTGTTTGATATTTTAAATCCAAATGAAATAAAGACTGAAGACAAATAAATCTAACACAAAGCTATTATTTCGATAATAGCTTTTTTTTCATATGCATATACGGTAAATTATTTGCTTATTGTGCCCTTAGCTTAACTGGATAGAGCAGTTGCCTCCTAAGCGACAGACGTGGGTTCAAGTCCCGCAGGGCGCACAATTGAACAAGAATAAAAAATGAATTT
Source organism: Acinetobacter sp. GW821-FHT01E09 (assembly GCF_059422385.1). Taxonomy (NCBI): domain Bacteria; kingdom Pseudomonadati; phylum Pseudomonadota; class Gammaproteobacteria; order Moraxellales; family Moraxellaceae; genus Acinetobacter; species Acinetobacter sp. GW821-FHT01E09. The sequence continues at coordinate 1,023,716 of NZ_JBWKWU010000001.1, read as the reverse complement.
CTCTTTACCAAAATTAAAACAATAAAAGTAAGTCTTACAAAATTTTAAAAGTTTTCGAACGGTAATTTTAATCATGTCTAATACTGATGATAAAAGCTAAAGATTAGATTACTTGCACTCATGTATTAGAAAAAACCAAGTATACAAAATTATAGTTATGGATCTAAATCGATATAAAGGAGCTAATTAAACAGCTTATTCAACTCATACAGTGAGCCGAATATATGCTATATTTAGCTCATCTTAGAAAAATTCTAAGTGGAGGTTTAAGATGCAAGAGTGGATTTGGCAAACCAACAACTGGACAAACTTCACATGGGATGATGAAATCATCTTACCCAAAACCAGACAGATTCATCAAAAAATTGGAATTCTACTTGGGCAAAGTCAACATGATTTAGCCAAACAACAATTCACATTAGACACTCTACTTGCCAATCTTATTGCATCCTCAGCAATCGAAAATGAGACCTTAAATGTGTACTCATTACGTTCCTCACTTGCACGTCGTTTGGGCGTTACGCTTGACCAACCTTATCCAAGTTCAGACAGATCTGAAGGTTTGGCCAATATCATGCTAGATGCACTAAACAATGTGGAGCAACCACTTACTGTTGAACGCCTTATGCAATGGCACCAATGGCTTTTTAATGAGCCTGATTGGACGATGCAGCGCTTACGCATTGGTCAACTCAGAGGTTCAGAACCGATGCAGGTTGTTTCTGGTCGATTGGATTATCCAACAGTTCATTTTGAAGCACCACCTAGAGATGGACTAGAAGAACGTTTAGACGCCTTTATAACTTGGTTTAATCATAGCTTAGCCAATACTTTGCTTGATCCCCTACTCCGTGCGGGTATTGCTCACTTATGGTTTATCACACTGCATCCTTTTGATGATGGTAACGGGCGTATTACCCGTACACTAACAGACCTGGCCCTAGCACAAATGGATAAGCAGAGTATTCGCTTGTATGCGATGTCCCCTGCTATTTTAAACAAACGCAAAAGTTACTATGAAATCTTAGAACAAAGCCAAAAAAATGATTCCAATATCACAGATTGGCTTGTTTGGTTTTTAGATACCTTAAATGACAGCCTTGAAACAACATTAAAGCAAATCAATCGAACGGTATTTAAGCGTCAGTTTTGGTATAAATATTCAAATTTAGATCTTCATGAAGGACAACGCAAGATATTGAATCGCTTATTAGATGGTGGTGAAAATGGCTTTGAACATGGTATCAGTGCCTCGCAATATCAAAAAGTTGCTAAAGTCAGTAAAGCAACAGCTACTCGACATTTATCCGACCTGTTAGAAAAAGGATGTATAATCAAATTGGACGGTGGTGGACGCAATACTCGCTATCAAATCAATATCCTATTATAAAAACAGTACTTTTATTTTTAAGATTTAATTTGCACTAAAATCAATTTGAAATACAAATATTTTTATTATTTTTCAAATATATAAATCAATAATTCAAATCACACAGGGCGCACAATTGAACAAGAATAAAAAGTGAGTTTTTATCTTTACAAAGATTTAATCTTGACCACTTTATATTGCCGAATAAAATCAGCTTTATTTTGACCATCTGGTTATATTTTACGCAGCCCATCAAGTCCCAAAATATCTATATTTTATTATTTTCAGTTTAATTTTTTTCAATATCTCTATAAATAATCTCATCTTTATATTTTTTTCTATATTCCCTCTCTGCAAACTAAACTACATAGTTCATTTTTTTTTCACTAATTCACACCCTAGAGTATTTACTCTTATTTTTTATATGTTATTTTGTAAATAGAAGTAACTTTGAGTTGTATATTTAAGTATCAAAATTATTTCTCATTCAAAACTTAAGTACTTCAAAGTATTCATTTTATTATATTAGGGAAAAATTAAAATGAAATTAAAACATTTATCAATCGCGATAATTGCTGCAAGTTTGCCAATGACTGGTGTTTTTGCCGCAGCAATGGATCGCTCAGGCCAATCTATTTCGGCATTCCTTCAACCTAATAATTATTTTGAAGCTGGTATTTCAGTTTTAGACCCAACTGTTGAAGGTCGAGAAGCGGGAGATACGCCTAAACCATATCGTGAAATCAATGATATGGGAGATGATTATTACTTTCCATCAGCAGCGATTAAATTACAACTAACAGATCAAGTTTCATTTGGTCTTTTATATGACAAACCATTTGGTGCAGATGCTGCCTATTCTGGTGAAAATGCTTTCGTTTCATCTGATCACGATACTGTATTACCTCAAGATCGGTTAACTGCACTGCGCAACAGTACGATTGACTCCACATTTAATGCAATGACTGCACAACAACGTGTTGGTGGATTCCTACAAGGTCAAGGTGTTGACTTAACCACGGCAAATGGTCAACAGGCACTTCGAGACTCATTGACTAGATATGGTACTGACGCTACATATAAAGCGGGTGTTGATGCTGCAGTAAAAAATGTTGTTACAGGTAGAATTGATCAAGGCATTGCAGGAGCGAATAGTACACTCGGTAAGGGCAACACCAAAGTTAAAGTCGATACCCAAAATATTTCAATGATTTTTGGTTTTCAACCCATTGCTAACTTAAACTTCTATGGTGGTGGTGTTTACCAAACCATTAAAGGGAATGTTAGTCTGCGTGGTCAAGCATATAGCTTATATAATGGCTATGATGCAAATATTAAAGAAACTGGCGGTGTGGGTTGGTTAGCGGGTGCTGCGTATCAGATTCCAGATATTGCATTAAAAGCATCGGTAACTTATCGTTCTGAAATTGATCATGATGTAAATATCAATGAATCGATTCCTACACTTGGTGCATTAGCATTACTTGGTGATACTGGTACTGCTGCGGCAAAAGCAATTGCTGCTGCCAACGGTAAAACGACAATTACCACACCACAGTCTGTTAACATCGATTTACAAACAGGGATCATGGCAAATACCATTGCTTTTGCAAACCTACGTTGGGTAAATTGGAAAGACTTCTCAATCCAACCGTTAAAATTTGGTAAAGTTTCTCAAGCAATCGGTGGTCTAGTTAACCGTCCAAATGGTTTTAACTTAGTTGAATATTCTGATGATCAATATACAGTGACGGCGGGTGTTGGTCGTAAAATCAATGACCTATGGTCAGGAACTGTTGCAGTAGGCTGGGACTCTGGCGCGGGTAATCCTGTTTCAACTTTAGGCCCTACAGAAGGTTATTGGAATGTGGGCTTAGGTGTTCAATATAGCCCTACGCCTGCAACGTTCATCGCTGGTGGTGTTAAATACTTCTGGTTAGGTGATGCAAAAGCACAAACAGGTGCTCAATCAGGTGGCGATACTTATGTTGCAGAGTTTAAAGATAACAATGCAATCGCTTATGGTTTAAAAATTGGTTATAGATTCTAAGAGTCTATACCGATAAAAAAATCCCACTTAAAGTGGGATTTTTTTATGATGACAATTTCAAACATTAAAAATCATAAAAAGAAACTTCGCCCGTTTCCAAAGAATATTCAGCACCAACAACTTTTAATTTACCTTTGGCAATTAAGTTTTCTAATACGGCTGAACCATGGCGTAATTGATTAACTGAAGCAAAAACATTTGATTTTACTGCATGCATTGATAGCTTTTCTAAGTCATCTTTCAACTCAGTTTGCATTAAAATTTCAACTGAAGGACGAACACGGTTTACAATTGACATAAGATTTGCAGAAGGTGGTGTATTCGGGTTCTTCAACGCTTCAATCGTTGAATGAATCGCACCACAATGGCTATGCCCTAAAACGACAACCAAGGGACAGCCAAAACTATCTGCGGCAAATTCCACACTGCCCACTTGCGACGGCGCAACAATATTACCTGCAACACGAATCACAAATAAATCACCGAAACCTTGGTCAAAAACCATTTCTGCTGGAACACGAGAGTCTGAACAACCTAAAATAATTGCAAATGGCTCTTGGCTGTCCATCATTTCAGATCGTTGCTGATGCGTCAAAAATTTAGTCAGATTGGTTTCACCATGTGCAAAACGTTCATTACCCTGTTTTAATCGTTCTAAAGCTTCTTGAGCAGTTAGCATGTCCTTTGTTCCATTGTGTGGAGAGTGTGATTATTTTAATGCCGCAAAATGTGAAAGTCACTGACTAAAAATAAACTCTGTTACAATTTTTGTTATGGAGCGGTTAAGGGCCTAATTTTTAAAAATACATAGATATAATTCACAGTTTAATTAAAATTGTTTAACTAAAATACAAAATAATCTCTATATTAGTTGAGTTGAACACTGAAACTATGGCAAAAAACTTACAAATAAGACTTTATCGGCAAATGTTGAAAAAATTATGATCATGAATAATATTTTTACTTTATATAATGCCTAGTCTTTTACTCGGAACCCTATGCATGTCTGAACTGGCCCATAAAAAAATTCTTCATTTTTTAAACAGCATATTGTTAAGTTTGACTGCGATCGGTGTATTATTTTTAGGTAGTCACAACAATGCAACTGCTGCCACACCAGAATATGTGGATTATTTAAAAATTGTACAAGAAGAACGTGCTTGGGCAGGATTAACGTCTAAAACATTGCGTGTGGGTGATGTTATTTGGTCTTATAGTGAAGGCGGTTCTAAAGATAAGCCAACTGTTTTACTGATTCATGGTTTAGCCAGCAGCCGTGATACATGGAATGATATCGCGCAGTCATTGACCCCATATTACCATGTGATTATTCCAGACTTGCCTTCAGCAGGAAGTACTCAGGTTCCAGCCAATTTTGATTTATCTGTACCCAATGTAACTGAACAACTTAGACGCTTTATTGAAGCTGCACATATCCAAGATAATTTAAATATTGCAGGGCATTCATTGGGTGGAACCATCGCAATGTTTTATGCCTCACAATATCCATTTGATACGAAAAGCTTATTTCTAATGAGCACTGGGGGTATTTTTAAATCAACAAATACCAATTATTTAAGAAATCCGATCTATCTCAAACAATTATTAATCACACAAAAAGGTGATTTAGATTTTGTTATGAAAAAGGTGATGTTTAATCCGCCTTTTACTGCTCGTGTGATTAAAGATGAACAAGAAAAATTATTCATTGCTAAATCTCAAGACACAGCCAAAATCATCAATCAAATTGATGCACTCAATCGACTCTATACCCCTTCAACTTTTACCACGATGTTAAAAAACATTGAAGCACCCACCCTGATCCTTTGGGGAGAACAAGATCAGATTGTAAATGCGGATGTTGCAAATGAATTAAAATCGGTATTAAAACGCCCTGAAACACCGATTATTCTACAACGTGTTGGGCATATGCCATTACTTGAAGCACCTGAACGAGTTGCGGATTACTATTTAAGCTTTTTAAACAAAGTACAACCTTTGCAAAACCCACTGTCTGATCAAACACATGGACAAATTGAGTTCAAAAAATGAAAAATCAACTTATTGAACAATTGATCGAAGCCCAACTTGGCTTTTTAGATCAAGAATTTTCACAGGCTGATACGATTAAAATTGAGTTTACTGAATTTTATCACTGGTTTAGAAAACAGCCGTTAAAACAAATTTGGTCTTTTGCACAAATTCATGATTTATTGTCAAAGCAAATTTTAGCAACACCTGCATACAACTTTCTCATTGAGCAAATCGCTGAACATATTCGTTTTGCTTTAATTCACCCAAGTAATGATGAAACGTTAATTGAAGATATTATTCCAGTTACCACGATTGATAAAATCGCCCAATATGTCGCAAGTAAATCGGGGCATCGCCAAGCTTTGATCAAACGTGTTGTCAATAATCCTGCCTTTTCAAGCATGTTAACCCAATTGATCCATCACTCGATTCAAGACTATATTGATAATTCGGTCATGAATAAAAAAGTCCCCGGTGTGGGACGTTTTATGAAGATGGGAAAATCAGTTTTAGAATCGGTTACCGATACGAATTTAGACGATACAGTTAAGCATTATCTGCAAAAAAATATTATTAAAATTAGTCAATTGAGTGAACAAGTCATTAACCAACAGTTTGATGACAATAAGCTTTATCATTTTCAAGCCAATTTATGGCATAAAATTAAAAAAATACCGATTGCTGTGTTGCGTAATTATGTTGAAATTAACGACCTACCTAAAACTGTAGCTATGGGTCATGAAATATGGGAACATATTCGCCAAACAGATTATTTAAAGAAACAAGTGCATGATGGTGTACTGACTTGGTATGTGCGTAATGAAGAACGCCCTTTTGATTTAATTTTAAGTGATATCAATATTGATGAAGCATTGATTCAAAATGAATTACAACAGTTACTTGAACCTGTTATTCAACAGATGATTGCTTCTCAACACTTAAAAAACCGTGCACGGATTTATCTGGAAAAATTTTATTATTCAGATGACACTTTAAAGATTCTCAATATTGAAAAAGGCGCATAAAGCGCCTTTTTCATGACTAAACAGATCTAATGCAATTTAATTGAGCTTTAAAACTTATAAATTAAACCCAAATTGTAACGGCGGCCATCCAGTACATAATTATAAGTCGCAGTATCTATGCTTTTATCAAATAAGTTATAAATACCAGCATTGAACTGCAACACATTGGAAGGTTTATAGTTTAGACCAACATCAATCATTGCATACGCTGGTCTACCTTCCCCCATCGATGTACGGCTTAAATAGTCAGAAGTTTTACTTCTTACATTTAAGCGGCTCCACATTCCAACTTGATCATTTGTTTGCCAATCTAAAGTAGTATTAAACATATGTTTCGGCATTTCATTCAATGGCTTACCTTTAAATGCTCCACTCTTTTGTTCAGTATCCGTAAATGTATAATTTGTTGCCCAACGAACATCTGGCGTGATTGCCCAACCCAGAGTCGCCTCTATACCACGCATATTTGCTTTATCGACATTGATACGTTGACTGACAAAATCGAATTGTTGACCTAACCAAGGACATCCCATAGTTCCAGAGTCTCCTTGACAGGTGCGAATTTCAGTAATTTTATCTTTAAACTCACTATTAAATACGGTAAAACCTGCATCTAAATTGTCATTATTATCCCAGTTAATCGATGCTTCATAATTGATACTTGTTTCTGGTTTTAAATCTGGATTACCCACAATCATACCACTCGACTGACCACCACCTGTTGCCTGTCCCCACCCTGCAACAGTGGCACGTAATGCCGGAGTTTTATAACCTGTTGATACCCCACCTTTAACAATCCAGTTATCATTCAAGGTCCAAACACCATAGACTTTCGGGCTAAAATGGTCACCAAATTTTTCATCTTTATCATAGCGTAATGAAGCCGTTACCGTGAATGGCTCTACAATATTCCACGCATCCTCAGCAAATAATGCCCAGCTATAGCGATCTAAGTTGGTTAATTTTGATCCACCAATAACTAACTGATTGCCAAAATCCTCAAGCTCTTCTTTTAAATAACTTCCGCCGAAGCTCAAAGCATGAGAACCCAGATTGATTTGGTTTAAAGTATTAAACGTTGTATTGATTGCTTCCATACTACGGGATGGATTTTCATTTTCCTCACGTTGAATATAAGAATGTGTCTTTAAATCGCCAATTTCACCACGATGAGTCAAACTATATTCGGTACGATAATAATCTGTATATGAGTCTGTTGGGAGCTTACCATTTCGCCCTGGTACATTGGCGATTGTTTTACCTACCGTTTGATCACGGTTTTGAATAGATCGCTGATATTCTAAATCAATGGTATGTTCAGAACTTGGCGTCAAGCTCAGTGTTGCGCCACCTGCACGTATACGTTGCTTATTATAGCCACCAATAATGTCATCTTCATTGCGTTGTGAGAATGTTCCATTCGCCTTTAAGCCAAGTAAATTACGGATTAAAGGACCAGAAACATATAAGTTTGCTTGATGGATATCCCCAGAATCTCTATTTTCTTGTAGTGTCGTATCCAATTTAACCGAGCTTGTCCAAGTATCTGCGACTTTTTTGGTAATAATATTAATCACACCGCCCATGGCATCTGAACCATATAAACCAGACATTGGACCACGAATCACTTCGATACGTTCAATACTTTCAATACTTGGCATCCAACCTTGCTCAATACCCGAGTTATCACTATTTGGTCGAACTGAACGTGTATTCACCTTCTTGCCATCAATCAAAAAAACTGTATAAGCACTTCCCATACCACGGATACTAATATCACTTGAACTTCCACCACCTGTGACGACGACCCCAGGAACATCTTTAAGTGCATCCGTTATATCTCTATATGCTTTTTTATTAATGTCTTCTTGCGTTAAAACTGAAATAGATGCTGCTGCTTGTTTCACCTCTTGCTCAAAGCCACTTGCAGTGACAACAATCGTCTCTAATTTGGTTGACTCTGTAGACTGTGGATTGGTTTTATTCGAGTTTTCTGGTGATTCTGCGGCATAGGCAGTTCCCATCATAACGGTGATAATGGAGAGAGATAACGCAGATTGGATGATACGGTTAGTTGACATAAGGTATTCCAAAGAGGCTAAGAATGAATAGACAATGAAGATTTAGATACAATGTGTAATAAAAACACCACAGCATTATAAACAATATTAAGAATTATTCTCATTTTTATTAACCATTCGTTTAATATTTAGTCATTTTTAGGCCTATCTTTAAGTTTTTATTCTATTTTTTAAGCTTAATTTAAGCTTATTAAGATTTAAAATATAAATTTACGTTTAGTTATACGATATCCATAAAAAAACCTCCGAAATTCGGAGGTTTTAAAGAACAGTCAAATATCTACATTGATATACAGATTATTTGAAGTAAGCACCTTCTGCTTGACTATGGTCAGTCTGATCGACCACACGTCCGAGTTCAGGAATATGCTCTTTAAGTGTAGTTTCTACACCTTGTTTTAACGTTACATCAATTGCAGAACAGCCTTGACAGCCACCACCGAATTTTAATACCGCAGTTAAACCATGTTCTTCATCTTCGACCACTTCTACCAGTGCACAGTTTCCGCCATGCCCTGCTAATCCAGGATTGATCTCTGCCTGAAGAATATAAGTAATTCGTTCTTCCATAGACGCATCTGGACCAACACGTGGTACTTTCGAGTTAGGTGCACGGAAAGTAAGCTGTCCACCAAAACGGTCTTTGTTGTAATCAATTACCGCATCTTTCAAATATGGAATCGACGGTGTATCAATAAATGCTGGAAAATCAGGATAATCTTGTTTGTAATCTGTTGGAGCAATTTCATCAGGTGCGCTGTATGCCATACAACATTCAGCACGTGGAGTACCTGGATTTTCAACAAATACACGAACGCCAATTCCTGGAGTATTTTGCTTCTCCAAAAGATCTTTTAAATACTCTTGCGCATTGGGAGTAATCAATAAATTTGGAATTTCTTCTGCAACCGCAGTATTGGTGTTCTCAGTCGACATAACTCTATCCTCAAGCTGAAGTCGGTATTTTAACTGAAGATGAGGCTGAATGAGTGAAAATCAACTAAAATTGTCGGAATTAACTTAAAAAGATGTAAAAAATATAATCTACGCAAATTTCAACATAAAATATTCGCGTAATAAATGAATATAAATCATACACAAATTGATATTTACTGCATTTTAGCTTATCAACAAATCGCGCTTTAAAACCCACAAAATGATACCAATGAAACTTTTTATAAATGAAATACTAAGCATAATTTAAGACATTTTTAGCACTGATTTATTCAATTTATACGACCAATTTATCTAAATTTTGTCAGAAAATGCCACCCAAATATTGAATATGGCATGGATAATGTATACATCTGTATATTAATGATGAAATAAAACGAGATATTTTGCATGTCCAGTTCAATTGACGGTTTACAGTTTCCAGTTCATCCAAAGACTCAAAAAAGTAGCAACTCGCAAGTCGGTAAAGAAATCATTGCGGAAGCACTTTCCTTGGTTGATCATCTCAGCGCAGAGCAAGCTTTAGATGAAAAAAACTGGCGTAAAAACTATCCAGTTTATTTTAAGGCATTGGTCGAACATGGGATTCGTTCAAGTCATAACGCCATCACTATTGCCAAACAAGGCTTGCACAAAGCCCAACACAGCTTTGATTTCTTTAGAGATGGGCAACGCTATTCTTTAAAAGATATTGGTACAGTTCCAGTACTAGACAAGATTCAAAGTGTTAGTTTTAAAGGTCATTCAAATGATGACGTTGAATGGTTTGTACCCTATCACGGGCAAAAACTACAAGGCGAAGCGCTATATCAGCAAATTCAAAAGTGGCAAGATACTGGCATTATTGAAGCCAGCCATGCAGATGCGCTCAGAGAAGTGATTGCTCATCCCGAATGGTTTGATTTATCGGATCGTACCTTAGTTTTATTTGGCGCAGCTTCAGAGGCAGGCCCATTAACATGGTTATCGAAATGGAAAGCCAATATTGTTGCTGTTGATCTACCCAATGAACGCGTTTGGGAGAGAATTCTTAAAATCATTGAAAATGGCAATGCCACACTGTATGCACCTAGTTTTCAAAAAATCCTCAACATCCATGATATTGACGAATTAAAAAGCAAACTTGGTGCAAATTTACTGACCCAAATTCCAGAAATTACACAATGGCTTTGTGATAATCCACACAAGTTAGATTTGGCCTCAATTGCTTATTTGGATGGTGAAAAACATGTGCGTGTGTCGATGGCAATGGACACGATTATGAGCCATGTCAGTGAACACAAGAATGATTCATCACTGATGTATATGTGTACGCCTACAGATGTTTATGCAGTACCTGAAGAAGTGATTGAAGGTTCAAACAAAAAGTTCAAACATAGATCAAAATTTGAAACTGTACTCAGCAAAGGGATTGCAACCCTTTCCTTAAAGCAATTCTTTAAGCACCATGATCAACAATTGATTCGCTCTGACAATGGTAAATTCTATGGGATTGCTGATTGTCTGGTGGTTGAACAAGGCCCTAATTATGCCTTGGCAAAACGTATCCAACAGTGGCGTGCAACTTTAGCACGACATCAAGGGCAACATGTCAGTATCAATATTGCACCATCCACGACGACACATTCGGTCATCAAGAATCCGTTGCTTAAAGCTGCGTTTAACGGTGCAAGTTTGTTTGATGTAGAAGCATTCCGCCCTGAAACCACCAATTCAATTATGGCAGCGCTTTGGATTCATGACTTAAGAAATCCGAAGTCTGTTGCAAATCCAGAAACTGAGATGGGTCATCCATTAGAATTAATGATGGAAGGCGCTAATCATGGTGGTTTATGGCGTGTCGCCTATCTTGCTCGCACAGCCTTACCTTTTGCTGCAATTTATGGATATGCCAGTGATAAATTACCGATGCAAAAGCTTTTAACCAAGTTTAAAAAGTAATTCTTCAGGTTTAAATCCCTTTAAATTAAATGCCCAGTGATAAATTTAGCTGGGCATTTAAGTGTACGAGCACATTTTTAAATCTTATTAAATTCATAATAAAAAGCATAAGCGTTCCCCCATGGCGCCAAATAACATACACAATGCAGCGATCCTTTAATGCCTTAAATATGCTATACCAATGTAAACGGTTCAGTCATTCTAAAATGATTGACAGTTTTCTAACGATCGTTTAAAAACTTATAAAACAACCAATGAGAGAACAACAAATGTCAAATCTACAAGGAAAAGTCAGTCGTGAAATTCGTGGTCATATTTTTTTAATTGGCTTAGATCGTGCAGATAAACGCAATGCTTTTGATAGTCATATGATTCACGACCTATCACTGGCTTTAACTGAATATGAAAATAATCCAGAACTACGCTGTGCGGTGGTCTTTGCACATGGCGATCATTTTACCGCAGGATTGGACTTGGTTGAGTTACAACCAAAATTAGCCGATGGTGTTTTTAATTTTAGCGATGATATTGTGAATCCTTGGGGAACTGTTGGACGTCAAAGAACTAAACCATTGGTAACCGCAGTACAAGGCTATTGTTATACCGCTGGTATTGAATTGATGTTGAATTCTGACATCGTTGTCGCCAATGAAAATACTCAATTTACCCAAATTGAAGTACAGCGCGGCATCTTACCGTTTGGTGGTGCAACAGTACGTTTCGTCCAAGCCGCTGGCTGGGCAAAAGCCATGAAATATGTGTTAACTGGTGATTTATTTTATGCACAAACAGCCTATGAAATGAACTTAGTCACTGAGGTTGTTGAGGATAACCAACAGTTAGCACGTGCCATAGAGCTGGCTGAACGTATTGCCAATGCTGCACCACTTGCCGTCCAAGCGGCACTGCATTCGGCACATCAAGCCTTTTTACAAAGTCCTGAAGTCGCATTTGCAAATCTACAAAATCTACTTAGCCCTTTACTTGCCTCAGAAGATGCACAAGAAGGTGTAAGAGCAATGATTGAACGTCGAGCACCACAGTTTAAAGGCAAATAAACCAATCATAGCGATATACGGCGATAATCTAATAACTGTGGGAACAATCATGCAAAATTTAAAGTACTCAACTGAAGTCCAACACTTGAATGGCAAAAGTTTTACCAGCCAAGCCATCAGCTTTAAGGCACTGGATGGTTATGTATTGGCTGGCGTACTTTACACGCCAGTCAATACAATCAAAGCAACTATAGTTGTCTCCAGTGCAACAGGTGTCCCACAAGCATTTTATCGCCGCTTCTCTGAATATGCCGCACAATTGGGTTATCAAGTACTCACTTTTGATTATCGTGGCGTGGCCAAATCTGCGCCACGGCAATTAAAAGGTTTTAAAATGTCATATCTGGATTGGGGAAGATTAGATTTAGCAGGTGCAATTGACTACAGTTTTAAACAAGATATGCCCCTATTTTTAGTTGGACATTCTTACGGCGGACAAGCTTTAGGGTTGACACCGAATCACGACAAGGTAAGTGCAATGTATTGTTTTGGCACAGGTGCTGGCTGGCATGGCTATATGCCATTGAAAGAAAAAATTAAAGTTCAGGTAATTTGGAACATTATCTTTCCACCTATGGTAGCGATTACAGGTTACTTACCTTGGAGTAAACTCAATATGGGTGCAGATTTACCTAAAGGGGTCTACCAGCAATGGCGTAGATGGTGTAAAAATCCCACTTACTTTTTTGCAGATCCTGAGCAACAAAATTTGCATGAACAATATGCCCAGATTAAAACGCCGATTTATGCAGTGGCCGCTTTAGATGATGATTGGGCATTGCCAAATTCTCGTTATGCTTTTATGCAACATTATAAAAATGCGCCCATGCACTTTATCAACATATCTGCCGACGAATTTGGTTTAAAACAGATTGGACATATGGGCTATTTTCGTCAAGGTTCGGAGCCAATTTGGGATAAAATGTTAAATACTTTCGAGACATTCATCCACGATTAATTTTAACTCCATAAGCAGCAAGGTCATCTATGCGCCCACAAAAACTTACGCCTGAACATATGTTAAATACCTGCGCTTTGCAATTTAAAGCACATGGTTATGCAGGGACAAGTATGGAGATGTTGGCAAAAGCATGTGGACTCAGTAAAGCATCGTTTTATTATTATTATCCCAACAAACAAGCCTTACTTATGCAGATCTTAGCGCACACTCATCTTTATTTAAATCAATCCTTGTTTAAACTCGAAGATTTTGCTGTCTTGGATGCAAGTCAACAATTTCAAATCATCCATGATAAAGCTGTTCATTTTTTTAGTTATGAAATAAAAGGCTGTTTAGTTGGGATACTGTCCTTAGAGGCAAGCCATATTTCTTTAGAAGTCTTGGAAAAAATCCGTGAAATTTTCCAAGATTGGCAAAATGCCTTGTATCAATTATTTCAACAAAAAATGGATCAAGCCGATGCACAAATTTTGGCAAAAATAAGTGTGGCCGATTATGAGGGTGCGATTTTAATGTATCGACTGAATAATGACCTGTTCTATTTAAATCAAGTCAAAGCGCGAATTTCTCAACAACTCGCCCTATAATACTTGACTGATTTGCAATTTCTTGGTGAACATTAAATGATAAAAAAGATCAAATATAGTTTTTTAGCTTTGCTTTTTGTGAGTCTATTCAATACCGCTTATGCACAATGCAATCAACAAGATCAACGACAAGCTTATCAATGTATGCAACAGCAATTAAAAACAGATAAAGCGAAAATGAATAAGCTATATCAACGCATTTATCTGCAATACGATGATAACAACAAGTTATTACTAGAAAAATCACAAAAAGCTTGGCTTAATTATCGTGATGCTCAATGTAATGAACTCATGGGAAGTCTTACTTATGGTGCTTTGGGATTGGCATCAGGATTTGCACATTTAGATTGTGAAATCAATTCCACAACATTTCGACTAAAAGAGTTAAGCAGTCTAATTGAAAATCAATAACGATCTTTAAATTCGGCTTTATGTTCTATGCCTTGATGATCAACATGCGCATAGAACACCCCATAACGTCCGACATAGTATTCAAGTGATTGTTCATGATAGCTCCAAAAAATAGACCATTCGCCAAAATCAAAAGAACCGATCTGACTTTGGGTATTCATTGGCATTTTACTAAGTACATCATGTTGAATATGCCCTGCTTGAGAAAAATCTTTGATCTGTAAAGCTTGTTCAAAAAACAGTTGCGCCGCTGCATCAAATAAACGTTGGTCTTCATCAGTGACCGGCTTGGCGGGGCTATGTTGCTCCTCAAGTACGGTCGGCTGCTCTACTTGAACTGTAGTGCTTATTGCCTCTTTTACTGGGGCTGAACCCGCCTTTTGTCGCTCTTCTGCAATCATCTGTTTAATCAGCTTAGTTTTTTCGGGCAGTTCATGCTCTTCTTGAGGATTTTGAACCAATTGAGATAATGCTTGTCGTTGTTCTTCAAAAGCTGCATTAATTTTTTGTTTAGCAACCCATCGCCATAGCACATATAGCGTGATCAAAAATAATAGCACCAGAATAAATTTCAACATAGCGTAATCTCAAGCATATAATACGCCCCAGTTCAGACTCATGAGCTAAGTTTAAAGCTGAGTATTTTGATTGTTTTTTTAATAGTTTACCCAGTAAATTGTATAACTATCTCACTAGAGATACCCAGCTTAAACGTAACAATTGTTTTCTTTATATAGATCAACCAGATCTCTTATTTTAATTTTGTAATGCTTTTAGATCACCTGAAGCAAATACGATCCCTTTGCCTAGCACCTTTTTGAGTATTACGGGTTTTCCTATATTTATATATATCGGTTGATCATCTTTAAGCGCTTTTAAAGCAATTTTCTGAATAAAAATCTGATCATTTTTACGATACAGCTTTACCCCACCTTCATCTGAAGCCATATAATGAACTTTCACATGATAGATTTGTTGTAAATCTGGCATCCACACAATCACTAAATCACCGCCACGTTCATACATACTGTCAAATACAATGGTATCTGCATCCACTTGCTCAGATTTAACACCAACATAACCACTTGCATCCACCTGTTGATCGACTAAATATAATGATTTTTTAGCGCTCAATTGTATCCCATAGGCCGAATAATATTGTTCTCGATCTTGCTTTTTACTGGTACAGGAATAAGTTTTTAATACGACTTTTGTCGAGCGCAATTGATAAGTTTGAGGTGAAAATATGTCTTCATCATCTTGATGGCATTGTTTTGCAAGCTGCGTTTGAATATTGAGTTGTTGAAATTCTTGTGCATATATAGATGACGTGATCACGACACTACAAATGAATAATAACTGTTTGATATATTGTATTTTCATTTCAATTTTCTATATTTTAGGATAAGCCGTTATCTGTTATATATCATTTAAAAATAAATGATCAGTTTTATCTGAATTATAGCAATATATAAAATAAAACACGCTATATAACGCATATAGCATGTTTTATTTTAAATTTATTATTGCAATGTTTTAAACTGCGCTAAGCGTTGTTGCTGCTGTAATTGTTGTTCAAATTCAACTCTCCCCTTCGCTACATAATTTTGTAAACCCGTCTGATCAATAAATGCTTTTTTATCACCTGCATTCAATTTGGCTAATTTCTGCTTCATATGGAAACGATCCGCTTTATTGGCAAGAAAAATATCTGCATGGATTGCATCCAAAGTTTTAAATGTGTGACGTATGTCTGAAACTAGATTTGGATAATTGTTATTGTTTAACAAATAATAACCGCCCGTAAATAAACTGTCGGCATAGATAACTTTATAATTTTTAAAGTGATAACGGATATCTGTTGTCCAAGAGGTTGCACCTGGTAAATGGCCTGGCGTCGCATGTGCTGTAAAAATTTGACGACCGAGCTTTAACTGTTGCCCATCTTTGATGATGATATCTACAGCTACAGATGGAAAAGGCAATTGCTTACCTAAAGCGAAATCAGTCACGCCGCCATTTTCTAGCATTTCGGCATTGGCAGCACTTGCGACCAATTGAGCACCACTCCATTGTTTTAATTTGGCAAAACCACCAGCTTGATCTAGACGCGCATGACTATTAAGTAGGTATTTTACATCTGTGATTTTAAACCCCAATTTTTCAATATTGGCTTTAATCTGCACTGCCGACTGATCAATCCCACTATCAATTAAAACCAAACCATCACCCGTATCAAACAGTACCGAAGATAAATTTTCAGTACCGACATAATAGACATGATTAAAAATTTTAAAGGGCTCAATGGGTGTATTCCACGATTCAAACAAACTCATTGGCGGTGCATCAGTCAATGCTTGCTGAGCATTTAATGGGGCTGCTTGAGTAAATTGAAAGCTCATTGTGATCAATGAAATAACAATGGATTTGAACAGATGCATATAAGCGATCCATGCTAAAAATGAGTCGCCCATACTTGATTAAATCACGATATTTATCAATTTTTTAATGTCTAAAAAACAACTCAATACATCTTAAATTGTAAATAATATTTGCAAATTGTATTCGGGTCTGCTGATAATTCGTCTATGGTTGCGACGACGAGTATTTTTAGGTGATACTAGGCACGAAATACGAAATTTAGTCATTCTAAATGAGTAGTTCGTAACGACGTAGCAACAAAAAATACTCAAGTCCCCAAGGGTTGTGGCTAAAATTATCTAAGTCTGTATTATAAAACTCAAAAATAATATCTCTATTCTTATTCATGCTTTATGAGATATACATCTCATGCTCAATTTTAGCCAACAACGCAAGCTTTTTATGAAATGTCAGCAGACCCTAGTCTTTGAAGGACTAATTTAAAACCTTGTCGGCAATTTTATTACTGACCTTAATAGCCAACTGATCGACATAATCACTATAAAAATTTGCAGCAATCAAAGTGACTGCAATCGCAGTTAACCCTGAGCAGATTACCGCAAGAGAATAACTCCAATGCCAACTTAAAAATAAGTTAAATAGTGGAATACAGATTAAATACAGCATCATTAGATGTAATAGATAAATAGAAAAAGATAACTTTCCTAACCAGACTAAAATCGGGTGATCTAAGCCTTTAGACAGTAATGGACTCATCAACACACTATAAACAATTAAAATCCCAGCGATGAAATTACTATAATCATAAGTATTCTCCCCTAAAATATGATGAACCCAGCTATAGGCTGCACTGGTATTATGTGCACCCGCCAAATATAGGCCAATCAATAGCATAGGAATAGCTACCACATTTGAAAGTGGTTTAGCATACAGATAAATATAGATACCAATAATAAAACTGGAAATCCCAAAACTAAAGCCTTGCCCTCGCCAAAGAAATGCAAGACAAGGAATTAAAAGTGAGCCTAGCCAAAAAGCAATATGTTTATAATGATACAAATAGAGTAGAAAAAATAATGCAAATGAGCCCATAAGCTCAATCGTCATCGTCCATAACACCCAGTTTATATCACTTTCTGAGAATAAAAATGCGCCTATAGTTCCTTCATATACTGCATGTTTAAAACTAAAATCTTGTATCGCAAATGCATGTAACCAAGCCCCCACATGACTACTATCAATATGGATGACTTTAAGGACCAACCAAATGATGACACATGAAGTCAGCGCTGGAATCATTAAACGCGGATAGCGTTTAATCATCATATTGTTAATTTTTGCATGAAATTGTTGAGGGCTTTTTAAGATCGCATAACTGAGCACAAAGCCACTTAAAACAAAAAATACAAAAACAGCAGCATCACCTGAGTAGAGAAAACCAAAAGGCAAATGATGTATGGCATACACCCAAGCCAAATCTGTTTTCTCATTAGGATCAAAATGATGTAAAAATGGAAAAAAACTCATTGCAAGATGAGAAAATACGACAGCTAAACAAGCTAAACCTCGAATACTTTCTGCCGAGTTTATTTTTGCGGACATCTATGTTTCCCTGTGAAAACAAAAGCCCCAACCTGTGGGACTTTTGCTGACTAAGCCATTAGTCAATATATGTGATGCGACCATCAGCATCATGATGAACTGTAGCAATTTTTTGCTGACGAGAATGTATAAGATCATCCACATTCAGGTTGAAATGCTCGGCATATTCTTGTGTAGATTTAGCTTCTGCTTCCTTTTTGGTCTTCGCTGGAACAAAGTTACTCCATAACCACAAAGAAATCGCACAAGCAATCAACGCAAATAATCCGCTTTCTAAGGCTTTTGCAAAAGCATTAAAGAAATAATGTACCAGTTGCGGTTTCTCAAGTGAAAGATATCCCACTAAGATGACAATAGGTCTCCAAAGCAGTAACCAAAATGCCCACAGCATAGCCGTCATTGTCGTGGAGAAATAACGACGATGCCACGGTAACTGCTTACGTACATCAATAATTAAAGAGTTTGTTTTCATATTCGTATCTCAAAACTTATTCTGACTAAAATGTTAGTCATCATGTCGCATACCACGATCTGGGCTAACCCAACGTGCTCTTTTACTTTCTCCACGTAAAAGAACTTTTGGAAATGCAACAATACTTGCCGTTACTGTAATCAACCAAAATACAAAGGGATACCAAATCATCCAATAGTAGTTTTTCACTAAACTCGATTCGTAACGACTATCCATCCACTTACTGATTGCGAACTGCAGTAAACAAGTTGTACCGAGTAAAATACCTGTTCCCATCGGTAATAATGGAGAACTCATTGCAGGGAATCCTGCATACGGTAGCAGCAAATGCAAAATCCAGAAAATCACCATAATCAGCATTAAATATGACCAGACTAAGGTGAGGATCAGCTCAATAATCAAAGGCCATAGAAAATTCAGCTTCGGTTTAAATAATACATCAAAATTCTTAATTAAAACTTGAGCGCCACCCATAGCCCAACGTAAGCGTTGTTTCCATAGACCATCAAAGGTTTCAGGCATTAAAATCCAAACCAAGGCATTCGGTTCAAACTTTACTTCCCAACCCGCGCGATGCAATTTCCAAGTAATATCGATATCTTCTGTCAACATGTTTGGTGACCAATAGCCCACCTCATGTACAGCACTTTTACGAAATGCAGTGATCACACCAGAAACTGTAAATAAACGACCAAAAGTACGTTGTGCACGTTTAATCATACCGACAATTGAAGAAAATTCGCCAACTTGAATCCGTCCAAGCAAAGTCGAACGAGTACGAATACGTGGATTTCCTGTCACAGCTGCAACGGTAGGATTATTGAGAAAATGACGAATCATCCACTGTGCAGCATATGGATCAAGTAACGCATCACCGTCAATACCAATTAAAAACTCAGCATCGGTAAGCAAACTACCCGCTTGTAAAGCCATGGCTTTACCTTGGTTTTCAGCCAAATGTACAACGCGAAGCTTGTCATACTTCAATGCCAACGCATTTAAGATTTCTGCAGTATTGTCAGAACTCCCATCATTAATCGCAATGACTTCAAAGTTTGGATAATTCAACTTCAATGCATGACTAATGGTCTCATCCGCATTGTCTTGTTCGTTAAAACACGGCACAAGCACAGCAACTAAAGGATATTCTTCCAATGTTGGCGGTTGAGTATATGGCGGCTCTTTACGTTCTTTCCAATAGAAAATTAAAGCGCCTATCATCCATAGATACGACATAAATAATGGATAATAGAAGATAAAGTTTAATACGGATTGCCACAGGTGTTGAAATGCACTCATATCAGACCTTAAGGAACCAATCGTTGTGGTTTAGAATCAAATACTTTACGCATTTCAGCAGTATTTGGATGATCTTCTATTGGATCATCTGGGTAGTAACCCACATGCATCACACCTTGTTGATACAAAGACTGAATTGTTTGAGCAATTTCCGAGGTTGGAATCTTTTGATTATTACGCCAGTTCACTGCTTGTAACTCAAAAATCGTCTTTTTAATCCCATTGGGTTGTTTCTTCACGTTTTGTACTAAATCTTTATAAAACTTAGTTGCATCTGGCGCCTGTTCCATATACGGCATTGCCATAATTGCAGTAAAGTCATAATTTTTAATCGATTGTTCTAAAGACTGGGCATACCAGTTTTCCGAATATGCTGAAAGTGCAACTTGAGCATATAAGTTACGTGCAGTCAGTAAGAATGGTTGGTAATAACGTGCTTTTTGCGCCAAATCCATTGCAAAATTATCAATGGTCTTGGTTTTAAAATCAGTCCATTTTTGCAATTTTGCATCATCATTACGAATTTCTTCTAAATCGGCTGGTAAACCAATTTTTTGATAGGCTTTAATCGCTTCTGGACTAGCATCTTCATAATCTGAAAGTGTTGCATCATCATGGAACAAGATACCATCAAACGTCGTCGATTTTGCTAAATCCTGATATAGGCCTTCAATTACTTTACGTGCTTCTGGTGAATATGGGCTTAAACGATGATATCCCATATTTAAATGATCGCTGTCTTTGGCTTGCTGGGTCACCACCACATCTTTAGACGCAGGATTTGAAGCAGGTAAGTCCCAAGCCAACAAAGGCATCCACGCATATAAACGACTCACATGAGTACGCGTTTGAATCTGCCATGCAACACGGTTAAACAAATCTGCACGCATTGGCAGATAACGATTTGGGAAATACACCATATCAGCAGAACCATTGGCATCAGGATCAGCGAACGCCTGTAAGAATACCGTGGTGACATTCATTTCACGAATACGGTCTAACAGATGACCTAAGTTTTTCTCTTGCTGTGCTTCATCTGGATCATAGATATAGTCTAAATCCACATGCATGACTTTTTGTGGGCGGTTATTGTCAGTAAAGTTCATCTGACGGCTTTGAATTTCTTGTGCCAATGAATCCGTGGTCATATTGCCTTCGACAAGAATACGGTTCAAATGACCTAAGGATTTTTCAATATGGTCTGGACCATCATCTAAGCTAATGGTAATCGGCATACCGACTTTTTTAGCCAAAGCAACTGCTTCCATATTATAACGACCATATGGCCACACCATCACACGTGGTGCTTTCAAACCATGCGATTGCAATAATTTATTATTTTTTTTCAAATCACTAAAAATACGATCTGCATAGACTTTGTCAGATTCATAGGTTTTACTTTTTGGATCGTATTCGCGTGTGACAGCGGCAGGCTCAGAGTTGCCCTGAGGATTGCCTAAAATACCACGATGTAAATTATAACTGTGGCTACCAATTTCTACATAGCCACTCTTTTGCATGGTTTTAAGTTCATCCCAAGTCAAAAGTTTTTTACGTGCTAATTTTTCATCTCCAAATTGGACCATTTCGTTGGCTTTAGGTTCTAACCATGAGCCAACGACAGCGAGTACAACAGGAATTTTACGTTGTTTAATGACCGGATATGCATATTGATAAAAAGATTGATAACCATCATCTACAGTCAACAATACAGGTTTGGTGGGTAGTTTATATTTACCTTCGTTGGCTTTAATAATCTGGTCTACATTGACAAAATTATAGCCATTTTTTTGTAGCCAATCTAAATGCAGCTCAAACTGTTTCGTGGTCACAGCATAGTCTGGAATCACTGCATCATGGTTCGGCGTAATTTCATGATAACCAATAATCGTCAGCGTATTTAAATCAATTTTAGGTAATTCATGCTCGATTGGAGTTTCAGTAGCAACTTGGTCTACTTCTGCCATTGCACTATTATAAAAGGACGAAAACAATAGTGTTACGCATATCATCGCTGAAGGAGAAAAGTAACGGCTTAGCATATATTTAAATACTCGATCATCATTGTTTTAAATCTGAATCCGTCCGTAGTACATCAATATTGAAATACTAAAATCCTTTTTCAAGACGAATTGAGCCAGAGGTTTTACAACGATGATTTAAAAGAATAAAACTGAAACGAACCTTAAAAAATAACTCTGAGCAGAATTATTTATTTATGACATTTAAACACTTTTAAGACAAAAGTATTGTAGATGATTGTTAAGTATTGAGCAAATAATAAACAAAAAAATAAAACGATTGTGTTTAAAATCACACTATTAGCTAAATAATAAGCGCATAAAGTCGGATTCGAATGATACTTTTATCTGAGTAATATATACAGAAATCAAGAAGACTCTCTCAACATCACTAACACAAGACAGTGTAGTCAATAGATGCTTCATTAGACATAAAAAATAGAGATCAATTGATCTCTATTTTTGCGTCCATGTTGAGGGCTAAATTAGCTCAGACATTTCGCAGATTTAATCACGGGTTTTGACATCAAAAAGTTCAATTTCAAAAATCAGATTAGAATTTGCTGGAATAATTTTGCCCATTTTACGCTCGCCATACGCCAAGTGTGCAGGAACGATCAATTTACGTTTACCGCCCACCTTCATCCCCATAATGCCTTGATCCCAGCCCTTGATTACACGCCCTGTTCCAATCACTGTTTCAAAGTAATTGCCACGATCAATTGAAGAATCGAATTTGGTTCCGTCTTCCAACCAGCCAGTATAATGAGTTGTAATCAAAGCACCTTTTACCGCTTCTTTACCTTCACCAACTTTTAAGTCGATAATTTCTAATTCATTTGACATACATTATTCCTATTCATCATTCGGGTTTGTGCAAAGCTTTACTCATCACTGTCTTTTGTTCAGTACGATATTCAGCATAACTTTTACAAAAACTTTGATAATCTTGCTCAACTTGTTGGGCGTAATTATACGTGTATTTCAACAATTGCGTTTTCCAAAGTTCTGCTTGTTCTGCAAAATTGATTAATTCATCTGCTGTTGAAGAACCTTTACGCCCTGCCGAACGCAATTGAGCATAAGCAATTAATCGGGCCATGTTATAGCAGGCATCGGTAAATTTTTTAGGTTTATCTACACACTGTTTAAAATCAATTTTATCTTGTTCGGGTTGTAATGCTTTGACAATATACGCTTGTCCTTGAAAGTCTAGCCGTGATAACTGAGCCGGGATTTGGTACTGCATGAGTGTTTGGATGAATTGAATGCGTTGCGCTTGATCATCCCATTCTGGTTGCTCTATTTTTAGAAATGGAGACAAGCTTAGAGAGCAAGCTTGGGCCTGTTTCATATCGAATAACGTATAGGTTTTATTTTCACGATCATAAACTAAAAATACATAGCGATTTAAACCGATACTTCCTGTTCCCGCAATGCGTACTGCGACATCTAATACTTGAAAATTTGATTGATTTTTCGTATTGAGTTTTTGTAAATTCTCAGAAAATGTTTTTATCAGCCCCGTATATAAGCTTTTTGATTCTATTTTAAAATATTTTTTCTGATCAATCACCAAATAGCGTCGATCACTTGTTTTATCTAAAGAACAACGCGCTTCAATAAATGCCACAGGATCACGTTCAGAAACGGTTGCAATATATTTCTTTAAAATACCATCGACGGTTTCTTTTTCTACTGCATAAGCTTTCCCTATACGAAGTGCATTTAAATACTCATCTAGCAGTTGTGCTGCAATCGTTTTTAAATCATCGTCGCCGATATTCAGCTCTTTACCAGCTAAAAATATACTACAAATAAAACGCGACACATCCCACGTTGGATGGGCCAAAATCGCCTCGTCAAAATCATTTAAATCAAAATAAACCACCTGATGTCGACTACGATAACTGCCAAAATTTTCGACATGCAAATCACCACAAATCCAAGTGATGGTTTGATCTTTCCATGTTTGCTGGCTTGCCAAATCTTCATAATATAAATGACATGAACCACGGAAAAAACGGAAAGCACTACTCGCCATTAATTTATATTTAATTGCTAGAAATCGCTCATCTCGCGACTGATTAAAATGGATAACACGTTCATAAGGATCTCGCATCGGTTTACTCCAATACTTTATACAATTGCTTAGATTAAATCGCTAAGCTGAAAATTTGATGAATAAAAGATTGAATAAATCAACCACACTTTTTTCTTGTTTTAGAAACTTAACTCTTTAATCTCTTGATCTAAAAGCAAATAGTTTGTGAGTTTTTTATGATTTTGTGCAGATCCAATTAACACCCAGCGCCCAACAATCTGTTTTTCAGTTTTATTTTGTACACCACGTAAAATTTTCATATTGTATTGCTTAAACAATTCTTCATATTTATCTAAGGTCTCTTGCTGATAATCACATAAAATCCTGTAATTACGCGCTTGATGAATCGCTTCAATTTTTTCTTGAAAATAGACGAGAAATACTAAAACAACCAGTACCAGTAGCGTTCCAACAAATGCTAAATATTCATAACCTGCACCAGCGGCCATACCTAATGCAGCCACCATCCAAATTGTTGTTGCAGTGGTAATCCCTGAAATTCGGTTATCATCTTTAAAAATAACCCCAGCACCTAAAAACCCCAAACCCGTCAGAATATTTGCTGCCAAACGATCAGGATTTTGTACCCCAATTTTAATTGAAAGTATGGTGAATAAGCAGGATGCTAAACTTACCATAATCATGGTACGTAACCCTGCGGACTTACTGCGATACTCACGCTCTGCACCAATAATCGCACCAATCGCCAAAGCCATCAGTAAATGGTAGATGTCATTATTCATTGATTTTCTACATAACTATTTTTATCACTCTAGGTATACGAAATTTGAGCAAAAAAAAGCAAGCGATTCGCTTGCTTTTCTTGTCAATTTTTATTGAGCAACAATGATTACTGTAACTGAGTCCATTCAATCACAGCTTGAGCATCATCACCAATCAAGGTCCACTCACCATCCATAACATTTAATTGCAATTGCATGGTGCGTTGACATAAAGCTTGAATTGCAGTTGTCGTCGCCTCAGACAATTGCCATACCTGAACATTTGACAAGGTTTTGAGTTTAGAACTTCTTTTATACCATTCTGCAACGGCTGAACCATAGGCGATGACAGCCACTTCTTTACAACGCGCTGCCGCTTTTTTAACTTTGTCTTCGTCAGGCAAACCAACTTCAATCCATTTAATCAACTGTCCGGTTAAATCCTTTTCCCATAAAGCAGGTTCATCAGTTTCAAATAAATCTTTGGTAAATTCCAAACGTTCATCTGCAAAACGAGCATATGCCAATACACGCACCATTAAGCGTTCAATCGTTTCAGACGGATGTAATGCCATCGTGAATTGATAATCACCATATTGATGCACATCCATATTGGCAATATTGAGATCAGCCTTATAAATTGTTGCTTTTAATGCCATGAAAGTTCCAAAAAGTTCTTAAATATGGCGCACAGTCTATAAGATTTTCAAAAGGATTACTGCGTTTTTTCCGCCTGATCAATTCGACAATTCAACAAAGCCGTTTCTAAACTTTCCCAATCACGATTGTGCTGGCTAATGAGTTCAATCCGATTATCCAAGCTTTCTTCACCCGATTTATAATTCAAATTTTCGGGATTAAAATTAAATGTCATCCAACCTTGATTGGTATTGAATATCCCTTTGATCCGCAACCAGTCTTTTTGCTCACACAAGACATCTAACAAGTCATAAAAATCGAATAGCCAACGCTTTGAAAATTTCCAACCTGCCACAGTATATCCATTAGCCGTTTCAACATAGTGATAAGGCAATTGTTTAACCACAGGCAGTACTTCATCGGGGTTAAATTGCTTTTGCACTTGGATCAGCGGTACAACTTTTCTCTCAACCCCTTGATGGGATAGATCCAGCTGTTGAATATCAAGATTACCCTGCTCTGCCAATACCCAAGTTTGAATATAAGCAAAGTAATCATTTTTAAACTGGTTTAATACCTCATGATCAGACGCAGACATAGTATCTGCATGTGAAACCACAACAATTTGTGCAGCTTTTAACTGATCTTGATAAAGCTCTTGATTCACCCATTCAGAATCATGTAAGCGACTCCCATCAATTACTGTCACCAATGCACGCATATCAATTTGCGCTCGCCATTGAGGTTCAGTCAATTGTGTCAAAAGTTGAGCGGGATGACCTAAGCCTGTGGGTTCTATAAATAGTCGATCGGGTTGTTTATCATAAATCAATCGAGACAAGGCAATTTGCATAGGCAATTGTCCTGCGCAACATAAACAGCCACCGAGTAATTCTTTTACTTCATAGCCTGAATCTTGTGGTAACAATTGCTGATCTACACCAATCTGTCCAAACTCATTCATCAGAACCGCCCACGTTTCATTTTCTGGCTTCTGTTGAAGCAAATGCTGTAATAAGGTGGTCTTTCCAGCCCCTAAAAAACCAGAAATAATATGAGTTTTGACTGTTTTTTGGCTTAAAATCTTCAAAGGATCGACTCAGCAGATTAAATGAAAGAAATTGATGGTTATCGCAACGCTTCTTATTATTACTGAAAATGTGCCAATAATTTCAGGTTTTAAATCTATTTTTTAAATTAAAATTACAAAAACAATCCAAAACTCCAATACACCATTCATAAAGATTGCATCGTGAATGTTAATTGTAAGTAACAGTGTAGTGTATTTTTTAATCAACTTTTCATATTTACATACATTTTTACCTATTGGTAAAAGTCAATGAGTCACAAAAAAGCAACATAATACAATGATTTGTTTTAAACATGTAAACCTGTCTGTTACGCTTTGTTGCTTAGGTTGCCCATTTTTTCATCTGCACTTAGCATGACACTACTCCCTGTGATCAGCAACGCATTTAACAACTGACGCTCTCACAGGTCGTTATACGATCAATTCAATGAATTAAGGATGCCAAAAAATGAAACTCGTTAAAACACTTTTAGCTACTACACTTGCTTTCACTGCTTTCTCAACTTTTGCTGCTACTGATACAGCTGCAACTGAAGCTGAACAAGTTGTTGTATCAACTCAAGAACAACCAGCTGCAGCTGAAGATACTCAAGCTGCTGGTCAACCTACAGCTCAACCTGCGACTGAAAGCGCTGCTGAAGCTCCAGCGACTTCTGCTCCTCAAGCAGGTCAATAAGATTTAATACTCCTCCCGAGTTAGCAATTGGGTTGTCTGAAAAGACGATCTGAATAAAAAGACTAGATCATGCTGCGATTTAGTCTTTTTATTTTTCTGATGTTATGCACTTAAGCTGATGATCATAAATGTATTTTTCAGCAGCTACTTTATCTGTAAAGCAACCAATAATATTTAAATTGTCACTATTCGGAATCATCCAGATAAATTTAAAATCCATTTTTTAAACCATATTCATCCTTGAACAAACTCCGCTAAACTGCCTGAATCCAAGCGACACCTTTTACGGCATCACGCTGTTGAATCAACTGAATAAACGGCTTAAATTCGTCTAGATATGGCACAATTTTAAAAGAGATGGCGAAGATCAGCCAATATGCTAAAAACAAATCTGCCGCAGAGATTTGATGCCCCAGCAAATAAGGATTTGCTTGCTTTAGCCCAACTTTAATAAAGTTATAAATTGCTTCTTCTGTACCAAAGCCTAGACTTCTTCTCCGTTCCTGAATTTGTTCTGTTGAAATACCTAAGCTTTTAATATCCATAAACTCAGTCAAAGGTCCGTGGCAAAAGAATAACCATTTTAAATATTCTCCACGCTTAGGATCATTCAATGCGGGTGCGAAACCTTTCTCAATATATTTGTCTGCTAAATACGCAAAGATTGCAGGCGTCTCAGAAATGACAGAACCTTGATCCACTAAAAAAGGAATCTTAGCCATCGGATTCAGTACCAAATATTCAGGCTGATTCAAGTCTTTATAATCCACTTGAATAATTTCGACTTGATCTTCGATATCTAATTCTTTTAATAAAGGTAAAATGGTATTTCCACGAGAATGAGCATTGGTATAAAGTTTCATTGTTTTTAAATCCATTTTTATCGTGCTTTGAGTATAATCAAAATATCGCTAAGTTTGATTAATTTATATGCAAAAGCAAAGTACTTCCTTTCTAAAAAAATAAATTCCATCCTTTCATAAAGGCTCTAAACTACAGAAAAGATTAAATGTAGTTTACCCACAGTATCGCGATTGATCCAAACCAATAATTTAGAATATTTTTTATATAAATTGCACTTTTAAAAAAATTTAAAGTCACCCAATAACTTCATTTTTCTGATCTTTAATCTTTAAGATAACTCGTACATACACCCATTATGCCCCCTGAATGCTTTTCTAATTCGAATTATTGAATAATTCAGCTATACTATTTTGCACTTAAATCAGTTTGTAAAATTGATAAATTTATAATTAAAACCTGACATATCAAGACTAACGAGGAATTTAAAATGTTAAAAAAACTGATCGGTTTAGGCGTCATCAGCACCCTACTTGTTGCATGTAGCAAACCGTTACCGACAGATAAGCAAAACTACTCAGGCACGTGGCAAAGTGAGGATGGCAGTGTAAATTTGATGATTACACCTGAAGGCCGCGTTGAATATAGCAATAAACAACCTAATTCAAGTTCATCTGTATCTGCCCCAATTTCTAAATTTGAAGGCAATAGCTTTAGTGCTGGCATTGGACCACTTTCAACTGAGTTTAAAGTTTCTCAAGCACCGCAACAAACTGCCAATGGGACATGGAGCATGACTGTAGATGGACGTGTTCTTAACAAAGTCAATTAAAAGTACTGCTCTGTCTTTATCAAATTTTTATCGTTTGAATTTATGTTTAAGCGTCTATACCTTAAGCTTAGTGCTGTCAAAAAGGTCGTATCACGCTAACCACATTTCATTTAAATTTTGAGACTATCTAATATTAATATCTAAAACTCCCCCTCATTGGTAACGAGGGGGCAATGCAATTAATTAACCATTTGAAGCTTTTTTATAAATACTGCAAGAAGGATGATGATTTTCTTGTAAACGTGCCACTTTACGTTGCTCAGCCGCTTCAAAACGACAGCGTTTCCAATCATTATCCAGATTTAAAGCTGGAATTTGCTGTGGCTTACCATTTTCATCTACGGCCACCATGGTGAAATAGCAACTGTTGGTATGGCGTACTGTACGTTTTTGGATATTTTGTGCTTCAACACGAATCCCGATTTCCATGGAGGTACGACCAACATGGTTGACACTGGCAAGGAAGCTGACCATTTCACCCACATGAATTGGTTCTTTGAAATTCACTTTATCGACTGAAAGTGTCACAACATAGCTACCTGAATAACGACTTGCACATGCATAAGCGACTTGATCAAGCAACTTAAGGATGGTTCCACCGTGTACATTACCTGAAAAGTTTGCCATATCTGGGGTCATCAAAACGGACATGGTTAATTCTGACTGGTCATCTGTAGCTGGGATCATTTGATCTAATGGAGACATCGTATTCTAGACTCTATTTTGGCAGGAGATTTAAGTCTATTATTATATATCTTTTCAGCTAAAAAACATGTTTAATTCGGCAATTGACCATTCTCTCAATTTATGATTATGACTATAGTCATTTATTTGAGGTATATCTTATTGGTTTATCAATCATTTTCTATTTTTTACAATATTCGCGCTGCAATCTTGCCATATCTAAGTCTTTGCCGATCCGATAATTGGTGTTGAATTTGATAACAATGATCACCGTTTATATGGATGATTTCAAGAATAGTATGGGATAGTGTCACAATTCTTACTTTTTACCCATAACAAATTTAATCATCATAGATTTAAATAAACAGATGACCGCTATAGCACATCATGCTTATTCAAATAATCATACAGTGATAAAAGTATAATATTTTTAAATGGATCTATTACGATTGATCTTAGTTTTGAACTTGATATTGCTGCTGAGCAGTTTCAAGACTTTTCTTACTGGCAATAACCACATCTAGATCATGCATACGTTGATTGGCTGCATCAATTCCAGCTTGCATGGTATCCTGACGGCCTTTTACATCAAAAATATGCGCTTTTTCGCGTAAATCTGGCTGAATCACAATATCTGCATTTTTTAATTCTTCTGCTGCTAATCGATTTTGCATGATATTGATATTTTGGTTAAACAGCCCCCAGACATTCGTGGTTTCAGTATTAACAGGTTGTGCCAATATATCCACTGCAATCACGATATCTGCACCTAATTCTTTGGCGATATTCACGGGTACGGGGCTAACCAAGCCACCGTCAACATATTCCTTACCTTTAATTTTTGTGGGAATAAACATACTTGGAATAGATACAGAAGCTCTTACAGCTTGCCCAGTATTGCCATAATTAAAAATTGTTTTTTCACCATTTTGTAATTCTGTAGCAACCACATACATCGGGATCTTCATCTTTTCCAAAGGCATTTGATCGATTTGCTTATTGACATAATCCTCAACTTTTTGCCCGTCAAAAAAACCTTTCATCCCAATTTTAAAATCGCGTACATCACCCACTTTCATATTGAGTGCAATTTGACGTAATTGTTCAGGCGATTTCCCACTGGCATAAATTGAACCAACGATACTTCCCGCACTTGTTCCAACAATAAAATCAGGCTTAATACCATGTTGTTCCAGCACTTCGATTACACCAATGTGGGCATAACCACGCGCGCCCCCACTGCCTAAAACCAAAGCAATCACAGGCTTTTTCTTTGACAATTGTTTGTATTGATAAAAAGTATTGTCCAATCGTGAAGTAGCTTCTAAAACCTGTTGGGTTGCTAAGCTACTGGCTTGAGATTTTTTTTCGGGTGAATGTGCGCATGCAGTTAGCAATAAACCACAAAACAAAGCAGCTAAGGTTTTATTTAACAATGACATATACTCTCAGATCATGGCACAATCTAAATTCGCATGTATCTAAGCATAATTTGCAATGATTTGCTGTTGTATTTATTTATTCTGTCATGATTTTCGATTAGATTATAAAAATCAGTATCTAAAATAATCCTAAAAATATGCCCACACTTTTTGAAATTTTTTGGATTTTTTTAAAATTAGGCTGTAGCAGCTTTGGTGGTCCAGCCGCACATTTAGTGTACTTTAAACAGGCTTTTGTAGAGAAAAAGCATTGGTTAAATGAGCAGCAATATGCTCAACTGCTTGCACTTACCCAACTACTCCCAGGCCCAAGTAGTAGTCAAATGGGTATGGCTATCGGCTATTTACAACATCGACATTTAGGTGCAATTATGGCTTGGATTGGGTTTACCCTTCCTTCAGCATTGCTAATGTTTGGCTTAGCACGATTCATTCAGCAGCATTCAGCTTTTAATTTAGCCTTATTTTCAACAATCCACTCGATCATCTTGGCAATTATTGTCTTTGCTTTTTTACAGATGTTTAAAAACTATTGTAAAACCAAACTACATTTTGCCTTAATGCTTGTTAGTACTGGGTTGCTCCTGCTGTTTTCCAATGCTTGGATACAACTTGTGATTATTCTCGGTACTGGTTGTTTAGCCGTTTTAATGACGCGATTTGCATATATTCAAAAGGATTCAAATAATCTTGCTATCGAAAAACAACATATAAATTTTAATACATTACCAACCGCTCATCGTCTTCACTCAATCTGGTTGATTGGCTTTATTTTAATCTTTTTCGCCTTGTGCTTGGCAATGCTTTTTTCCAACAAGCTGTTCTTTCAAGCCAGTTTTAGTTTTTATAAAACAGGCGCTTTGGTCTTTGGTGGTGGCCATGTGGTTCTTCCTATGCTGCACCAAGACCTTGTCAATACAGGGCTAATCAGTAAACAAGATTTTGAATTAGGCTACACACTTGCGCAATTTATGCCAGGACCACTGTTTAGCTTTGCCAGTTATCTTGGTGCATATTTGCCCCTTACAGCTTTTCCCATTGTTAATGCGGCCATAACAACACTGTTGATCTTTCTACCTTCTTTTTTCTTTGTTTTTTTAGCTTTGCCTTACTGGTCTAAGCAACTTGAAAACCGTTATATTGAAAATTCTGTAATGCTCATCAATGCCGCAGTTGTTGGATTTATCCTGTCTGTGATCGTCCCCATGCTACAAAAAACCATGGGCAGTCCATTAGATATCCTCACAGCCTGTTTAATGCTATTGAGTTTAAAACTTAAAATTTCAATTTTTATCAGTATTCCTAGTCTTTTATTTATTCATTATGCTTTGCTGAATTTCATTTAAAAAGCCAGTGATATCACTGGCTTTTTAAATCTAAAGATTAAGCGATAAATTTTAGAATTAATTGAATCACTGTTGCATTAATTAAGTCGACAAAAAAAGCACCACAAAGCGGAACAATCAAAAATGCTTTATGTGAAGGACCGTACATATTGGTAATGGCCTGCATATTTGCAACAGCTGTTGGTGTTGCACCCATACCAAAACCACAATGCCCTGCAGCCAATACCGCTGCATCGTAATTTTTCCCCATTACACGGAATGTCACGAAAGCAGCATATAAAGCCATCGTTAATGTTTGTGCACTCAGAATAATCACCAATGGCCCTGCTAAATCTGCTAACTGCCAAAGTTTTAATGAAAGTAAAGCCATCGCTAGATAAAGTGACAGTGCTGCATTACCAAACACATCGATCGCACGATCAAACATTTTAACTCTTAAAATGCCTTCAAGCACATTTCGAAGAATAACACCGCCAGCGAGCGCCCAAACAAATGTTGGCAGCTCAAACCATTGTCCTTTACTGTAACCTGTCATAAATTCAGCAAAAGCCAAACATGCTGCAAAAAGTCCCAATGTAGTAATCGCATTATCTGCAGTAATCAAACGGACTTGATGTGGATATTCAAAGGGAACATATTCACCAAGATCAGAAACGGCTTGCTGATTGGTCTCATCCACTTCTTTTTGTGTCTTTGGATTAGATAACTGATAACGGTTAATCAGTAGCTTGGCCAATGGACCACCGATGATTCCACCAATAATTAAACCAAAGGTTGCACTTGCCATACCCAATGCTAATGCACCTTGAATACCATGCTGGGTTTCTAAAATCTCACCCCAAGCACCTGCTGTACCATGTCCACCTGTGAGGGTAATTGAACCCGCAATCAAACCAATCAGCGGGTCTAGACCCATGGCCGTTGCCAACCCAATCCCAACAAAGTCTTGTACGACAATAAATGAGGCAACACAAATTAAAAAAACGACTAAACCAAAACCGCCTTCTTTTAATTTTGCAAAGTTTGCACTTAAACCAATCGAAGCGAAAAATACCAACATGAAACTGGTTTGCAATTCACTACTTGTGGTAATGCTATAGCCCCAGAAATTATGAATGAGTAAAGATAAAATTGCGGCAACAAGTCCCCCAGCAACAGGTTCTGGAATATTATATTTACGGAGAAAATCAATCTTATTGACCAGGAAACGACCCAATAACAATACGATGACCGCTGCAATCAACGTATAGAAGGCATTAAAAGAAAATTCCATAAGTAATTGTCCATTCTTTGGCTAGATTTTTTGTTGTATAGATATAGAAATGCTATTCCATAGTAGCAGACTTAAAATCACTCAGATTTAGTGATTACCTAATTGCCTGATATATACAACAAAAAATTAAAATAAAACGCAGATTTTCAACATTGAAAATCAAAAAGGCTTATCGCGATAAATACATTAGCGATTAGATATAAACAGAATTGCAATGCTGCAAAAATTTAGAAAAGAAAATGGTCATGATGTTACTCCTATTATTGATAAAAGATCATTTCATCAAACAATGAGAAATACAGTCCTCATAAGTCATTCGCTTTACAAGAACAGGCCAAAACAGGTCATTTATCTATACGATAATATGAACATAGAAAAAAAGTGGGTTAATTATGCATTTTTTTAAGCAAATGTCTTATGTTTTTACAATATTATTCATTATTTGAAATGATATTGATTTGATGATTATTTTTGACATGAATACTCAAGCATTAAAAAACCGAGGATCATTCCTCGGCCTTTTGGATCAATAAATTTCTAAGTTGGAATTAGAAATTGTATTTCGCCATTAAACCTACACGGTTATCTTTATAAGATTGACCCGCGAAAGTTTCACGCTTACCGTTGATATACTCGATACCTAAATCAATCGGTTTCGCTGGAGAATAG
Source organism: Acinetobacter sp. GW821-FHT01E09 (assembly GCF_059422385.1). NCBI lineage: Bacteria > Pseudomonadati > Pseudomonadota > Gammaproteobacteria > Moraxellales > Moraxellaceae > Acinetobacter > Acinetobacter sp. GW821-FHT01E09. Next base: position 989,191 of record NZ_JBWKWU010000001.1, on the reverse strand, counting down.
ATCACGTTTAACCAAGCTTGTTGAATTTTTTCATTTGCAGTTTGGTTTGCTTTGGCAAAATCTGTACCGTTGTCAGCAAACAATGCACCATACGCTAAAGTTGAACGTAAGTTAGGTAAGATTTTATATGTCCCACCCACTTGAAGCGCAGTGAATTCATTCTGTTCAATATCACCATTTACCACAGAATATGCATTGTTACTTCCGTATAAGTAGTTGCTATTACCAACCACATAAGATGCATCAGCAAAAAGTTTTAAAGGATCAGCAACTTTAAAGTCTGTACCAACTGCAACACCCCAACCAGTCTTATCTTTGCCAACATTGTTATCTTTATAGTTTTCCACTAAAACACGTGCAGATGCATTACCGTTGCCATCAGCATATGATTGTGTAATTTTACCTGTTAACACAGGAAGACTATATTTAACTGCTGTACCTGTAACTCCAGTACTATTACCCTCTTCAGCAGCAACTAATAATTTTGTAGTCGGTGCCAAATTGTATGCATAACGTACTTGTGGAATACGTGTAGTACCGCCACCTGCGTTAGTTGCAAAGTCAATCATTTCTGGCGCATGGCTAGATAGGAAGTTAGATGTTGTTTGACCAAATAACCAGTTGTTATAGGTTAAATAAGCATGACGAATACGAAGGTTTTCATTTACACCATTACCAGCAAAGTCAACTTCAACTTTACCACCAACTTTAGCATCGCCTACTGGTGTATTAAAATCTAAACCGATACGTGTTGTTTTTGCTGTAGCACGGAGTTTATCTTTCGCTTCGCCATTGGTTGAACTGATTTTGTTGAAGTCGTCATCACCGCCTTCAATGATATAGTTCGCATCACCACGAACAAAACCATAAATATTGATATCTGCACCAGACTTAGACTTTAAGCCAACTGAAGAAGAAGATGGCGCTGCTTGAACTTTAGATTCAACTAATCTTACTTGCTGCTGTTGCTGTTGAAGAAGTGCTTTTAATTCTTGAACTTCATTGCGTAATTGTTGAATCTCTTGACTGTCAGTAGCAGCTTGAGCTGTATTTACCATCAAAGCTGTTACTGTTAACGCTAAACTTTTGACGATCAATGACTTACGATTTGTGAATAGACTCATGAAATACTCCTAGCCTTATTTATGATGTGCATCCGTACAATTTGATCTTTTAACCCCAATACTTTGCTAAAAAATCAATTTTTCTTGTTTTCTTCAGTAGTTTCTCAAACACCACATAAAAAAAACTTTGCACATATATGCTTGCTATTAAATTATGAAAGCGTTGAAACTAAGTTAAAACCCAAAAGTAACAATTTGTGTATAATTCTTACACCTTTGTAATCTAGCGTAACTCAACCCCTTTATTAAATCAGTTTTATCGAATAATACTTTAATTTCAATTCTTTTTTCAGATTAGTATTTCTATAATCATTATATAATCTAGGGCTTAGCTAAAGTTTCAAAAAATGAATATTACGCCTCTACGACTATCGTATATAGTCTATTTGATGAAAAATTAGACCAATAAAGGACTTTTATGTTTTTAGAACAGGTTCAAGTGATAGATCAAGCAATTACAAGCCGTCATTCAGTACGTGCATTTTTGGATAAACCTATCGATTTATCTATTATTAAAGATATTTTAAAAGTTGCCTGTCGTGCGCCATCAGGAGCAAATACCCAGCCGTGGAAAGTATATGTCGTCACTGGTAACAAACGGCAAGAAATGATTGACCGTGTATGTGCTGCTCAAATCGAATTATTTACCCGACCAGAACTTGCCGAACAGCATACTGCGAGCTTTTCATACTACCCAACCACTTGGATTTCTCCATTTATTGATCGTCGTCGTGAAAATGGTTGGGGGCTGTATGGACTTTTGGCGATTCAAAAAAGCGAAAAAGAAAAAATGGCGGCACAACATTTAAGAAATTATCAGCTTTTTGATGCACCTGTTGTGCTGTATTTTACTGTAAATAAAATCATGGGAACTGGCGCTAAAATGGACATTTCCATGATGGTGCAAAACGTCATGATTGCAGCCAAAGCACGAGGTATAGACAGTTGTCCTCAAGCTGCATGGAATCATTTTCATCGTATTGTCTTAGAGGTACTCAATGCGCCTGATGATGAGGAGTTAGTCTGTGCGGTTGTATTGGGCTATGCCGATCCAGATCATATTGTAAATACATTTATTACCCCGCGTGAACCTGTTGAAAGCTTTACCGTGTTCTTGGATTAGAACGACTTTATTTAACTGCCTTCAATAATTTAAGTCATTTTAAAATATTTTTATTCGGCTTCTTTCAAAAGCCCTTTTTAAAACTGAGTTCAACATAAAAGTTCCTCATTCTAACCTTCTCGAAAGGTGGAGAAGGAACTTTCAATACCAATATGATTTAATCCACAGGAGCATTTTTTGATTTTTAAAAGATCTATTGTTCTGTATCAGTTGAACATGAATATTTCAACGAATGAATCATCCCCCCTGCCTTGTTAAAGTGCATGTTTTCTTATAGTAAGGGCTTTTTATCGTAGCTGTCTTTATATAGCTATCGTCTTTTAGCGATCCCCTGCTGTTTCTTACATAATAAATGTCTAGGGATTAAAACTGTTAAATCTCGAATAATAGACAGCATTAAAAAATCAGCACGCTCTCACGCACTAAATATTACAAAATAAAACAATAACTTAAATAAAAACCCAATCAAAAAACATCTAAGACTCAGGTTTGTAATCTTTTGTAAAGTAATATTGATAATTAAATAGGCTTTATGACACTATATATGTATTGGCAATAAGCCACCTTTATAGGTATAAGCAACATGTCTATCCAAGTCAAAGATTCAAACAACAATATTATCCCTATTCAAAATATCCAGTTTGCGGGTGGTGAACGACATGTTCAAATTTCAGCAGATACGTTAAAAACGTTGAAAGGGCAAATTCAGATTCAAGCCAAAATCAGTAACACGCAAAATTTGATGGATTACTTGTTAATTGAAAATGTATTACTCAATCAAGGTTTAGAAATTGATTTAGAAATCCCCTATTTTCCATACGCACGCCAAGATCGAATCTGTGCGATGGGACAGGCATTCTCATTAGAACTGATGACAAAATTATTAAATATCAATACTGAGCAATTTCCACAACAACGTAAATCAATCAAAGTTTGGGATGCACATAGTTGTGTTACTGAAAAACTTTTAAATGAAAACACCCATTTTTTTGAGATTGAGAATGTTCAACCAAGTGAAATCATTCTGCAAAATTCAAAGTTACAAGACATTTTAATTGCTCAAGACACCGTTTTAATCTGTCCAGATGCAGGTGCAAAACAACGGACCAAAACGATTGCCAAAGTCATCAATAGCTTAAGAGATCACGAAATCGAAATGGTCTACTGTGAAAAAAAACGTGATGCCATCACAGGAAAAATTCAGAATGCTCAAGTCAATGCAACTGATTTAACGGGCAAAACAGCTGTGATCACGGACGATATTTGTGATGGTGGTGCAACTTTTATTGGTATTGCACAAGAGTTAAAAAAATTAAATTGCCAACATGTGATTTTGTATGTGACTCACGGGATCTTTAGTAAAGGTATGCACGTATTTGAAGGCTTGGTTGACCAAATTTTTACCACGACGAGCTTTCCACAAACTGAACACCCAAATCTAAACGTCATTTCATTTAGTCGTTTCAATTCATTTTAATTATTTTGGAGAATAAGAATGAGCTTAAAAATCAATCCACTGAATGCAATTGACTTTTATAAAGCAGATCACAGACGCCAGTACCCTGTTGGCACAGAATATGTTTATGCCAATTTCACGCCACGTTCTTCTCGTTTAGCAAAAATGTTGCCTGACTTCGACGATAAAATCGTGTTCTTTGGCTTACAAGGCTTTATCAAACACTTTTTGATTGAGACTTGGAATGAAGGTTTTTTCCAACAAGATAAGGCAAAAGTCATTGCTAGATATAAACGTAGAATGGATAACGCATTGGGTGACGGTGCAGTACCAGTCGATCATATCGAAGCTTTATATGACTTAGGCTATTTACCAATCCGAATCAAGGCGCTAGAAGAAGGCAGCCGTGTCAATATAAAAGTACCTGTACTCACGATTGTAAATACCCTGCCTGAGTTCTTTTGGTTAACCAACTACTTAGAAACAGTACTCAGTGCTGAATTATGGAAAAGTTGTACGACAGCAACGATTGCATTTGAATACAAACGCTTACTGACAGCATATGCGATTAAAACAGGTGCACCTTTAGACTTCGTTGCTGTACAAGGCCATGATTTTAGTAGTCGCGGCATGAGTGGGATTTATGATGCCACACAAAATGGTGTAGGACATTTAACCAGCTTTATCGGTACAGACGCGGTTTCAGCGATTGATTATGCAGAAGAATATTACGATGCAGACGGCATTGTAGGTGTTTCGGTTCCAGCAACTGAACATAGTGTGATGTGTATGGGCAGTGAAGACAACGAAATTGAAACTTTTAGACGTTTAATCACTGAGCTTTATCCATCAGGTGTGGTCAGTATCGTATCGGATACTTGGGATTTTTGGCGAGTGATTACAGAATTTACTGTGGAGTTAAAAGACGAAATTCTAGCTCGCCAGCCAAATGCCTTAGGTTTGGCTAAATTGGTTTTCCGTCCTGACTCTGGTGATCCTGTAAAAATCATTTGCGGTGACCCAGAGGCTGAAATGGGCAGTCCAGCTTATAAAGGCGCTGTGCAATGTTTATGGGAAATCTTTGGTGGAACCGAAACAGATCAAGGCTATAAAGTTTTAAATGAGCGTGTTGGTTTGATTTATGGTGACTCGATTACTTTGGAACGCGCTTTAAATATTGTTCAAGGGCTGGAAGCGAAGGGCTTTGCTTCAAATAATCTGGTCTTTGGCATCGGTAGTTATACTTATAACTATTTAACGCGTGACACATTTGGTTTTGCAGTTAAAGCCACTTGGGGACAAGTCAACGGTGTTCCACGTGAATTATTTAAAGATCCGATCACTGATTCTGGTATAAAGAAATCTGCCAAAGGTTTACTTCGTGTAGAAAAAACTGAAGATGGATTTGTGTTATTTGATCAGCAAACCATGGAACAAGAGCAACAAGGTGAGTTAAAAACGGTGTTTGAAAATGGGCAATTGATTCGAGCGTGTCGTTTGAATGAAATTCGGGAACGCTTGGCAAATCAGTTATAACAGCTATTTGTAGAAACCTTGCTTTTATAGCAAGGTTTCTACGCTTAGAGTACGCCATTATCCATCTCATTTTTACTAAACATATTTTCTACTTGGCGAATCTCTTCCACCCTGCAATAATTCTATTTACCTTTGACTTCATAAAAGCAAGTGAGCCTTACAGTGACCTTTAACTCTGAACAGGAATTTCTCTCTAACTATAATAAAAAGGACTATGAATCCCCATTACTTACAGTGGATATGGCGATTTTTTCTGTTGATGCGGGTCAACTACAGGTTTTATTGATTAAACGTTCTAATTTCCCACAAAAAGATAAATGGGCACTCCCAGGTGGTTTTGTCAATTTGTCTAAAGATCAAGATTTGATGGCAACTGCACATCGTAAATTGGTTGAAAAAACTGGACTTCAATCACCGCATTTGGAACAAGTTGCGACGGTTGGCAATGCAACACGTGATCCTCGTGGGTGGGCTGTAACAGCTTTATATTTTGCCCTGATTGATTTCAAAGCGTTTCAACAGATTGCCTCTGAACAAAATGAATATAGCGAGTGGGTTTCAATTGCTGAGGCAAAAAAATTAGACTTGGCTTTTGATCATTTACAGCTTTTAGATATAGCTGTTGACCGTTTAAGTAGTAAAGCACGTTATACAGCCTTACCGGTCAGTTTGATGCCTAAACTGTTTACTTTGACTGAGTTACAGCAGATTTATGAAATTATTTTGGGACAAAGCTTAGAAAAGAAGTCATTTAGACGGCGTATGATTGAAGCTGGCGCAGTTGAGGAAACAAACCAAACTAAAATTGCGGGCAAACGTCCTGCTCAATTGTATAAGTTTGCGCTAGAAAGTTATGATTTCCATTTTCCTCGAATTTTAGAGTACCCGAGGGAAACCACTTAAGCCCTTTGTATTATTTGGATAACAGCAAACAATGAAAACTTTAGAACAATTAATCAATATTGAAGATTCAGGCTGGATATTGGTACAAGAATGGATGACTCAAGCCACCAACCATATTGAAGTTTTACCCAAGAACAAATTAAGAGCTGAACAAGAGTTACTGAACATTCAAGTCACAACACGTTCACCTATGGGTTCAATTATTTATGAAACAGGTGGAATACTGATTGATCATGGATGGTTGAGAATTTTAGCTTCAGGACATCCAAAATTAGATCGTGGTATTACTGAATGGAATCATCATAAAACGTTTCATCAATCTGATCAGGAGCTAACCTATCTACTGATTGCTGATGATGTTTTAGGGGGTTACTTTGCTATCAATAATGGAAAATTAGGTGAAGCAATTGGAAAGATTTACTATTTTGCCCCAGATACATTGGTATGGGAAAATCTTGATGTGAGCTATTCAGAATTTTTGACTTGGGCATTCAATGGAGATATTGCTCAGTTTTATCAAGTATTCCGTTGGCAAAACTGGCAGACAGATCTTCAAAGTCTCAATGGCAACCAAGTCTTTAGTTTTATGCCCATGTTATTTACCAAAGAAGGTAAGGATATCGAACAAGTGGATAAAAAAATTATTCCTATTTCTGAAAGTTATGATTTTCATTTTGCACCGACTTTAAAATAACTGAGAGCAGCAAATCCGTGAGCAATCATCTAAAGTTAATCCGAGCTTTTCCTAAAGCTCTATTAGATGATGTTTTAGTAATATCAAAATACTTAGAAAGTAAAAAAATAAAAATTCATGAAAGCTCTCAATGCGAAGTGTTGATTCATCACGAACATATCGTTGTACCATCAAGGATCTATATAACTCAGTTACAATGTATTGAGTTTCATAATTTTTCTTTAACACAACGTCAAATTCTATGGTGTATTCTTACTCGCCATCACAATGGTTTTGTTCGGCAAAGAGCGCTCGAAAGACTCCTTAAAACTGACCTTACAAGTTTTATGATCCCTTTCATTTTTCAGTTATTGGGTGAATATGTTCAAGAAATTTTAGAGGCCATTGAACCGATTCTAGATACAAATAATCAAGGACTTTTTGCAGCATTTATGCTGCAAAATCCAAAATATGACCAAACGACTCAAAGTAGAATTGTCAGCTATTGGAATGAGTATTATCGAATTAAATATCCAAATTTTAACGATTTTATTGGTTATAAAATTTTAAATAAGCTTAAAAGCTTTGTCTTAACTTATCGACATCACTAAATCACTTCACATCGACTTCTAACTGCCGTTTCAATTTCATTTATTGATTTCCAAAAATAACGACATAAGTTCCTATTTTTATTTTTTCCTCTAAACAACAAACCAGTTTTTCTAAAAAACTCATCACTTTGCTCTCGTTAAAATGCAGATCTTTAATTTTTAAGATAATGTCTTGTATGGCATTTTGATCAAAATAGTTATCTGAACAAGGATCAAAACTACACTCAAATTCATTTCTCAGTGGGCTAAACAACGGAAATAAAGATCTAAATATTTTAATGACATAAGCAAAATCATCTTGCGGAATAAAATAAGTTCTATTGCCTTTATTTTGTATCCTCTCTAAGTTTTCATCTTCTGCCCAAATAAAGAAACCCACTTTATCAACATATTTTAGATTTTCATCTATGCTCAATTTGATTGTGCGTTGATTAAATTCATTAATTTTTTGAATGATTTTTTCAAGATTGTGATGATATCTCGGATCATCATAATACTCTTGAGCAAGCTCTGCCTCACAATCTGTTGCTGCACAAATTTTTTCAATATTCTGCTGATGATAAACTTGTATGCAATGTTCTATTGCATCATATTGTTTTAATAAAGCACAAGCATCTGCGATTGAAATGGTAATTTTTGTGCGTAATTCATGCAATTTTTCTTTATCCATAACACACCACTTTTAATTGCCTCATTCTTTTATTTTCAATATTTATACATCACAACTTTGCAAATTCTATTATCTTAATCAAAACATTTAAAATTGGACAATAACAATGAACGCACTAAGCTACTTTGAAATTCAGTCTTCAAACCCTGAACGTGAAGTTAAATTTTATCATGAAGTTTTCGGTTGGAAATTTAGTAAAGTTGAAGGTCTACCCATTCAATATTTTCAAATTGAAACAGCCAACATACATGGTGGCTTATTGGAGCGTCCAGCTCAAACACCACCCACCCATTGCGGAACCAATGCTTTTACCTGTTCCTTTGAAGTTGAAGATTTTGATACAACTGCTGAAAAGATTTTAGCTTTGGGTGGGCAAGTAGCAATGGAGAAATTTGCTATTCCCAATAAATGTTGGCAAGGTTATTTTTTAGATGCAGATCATAATACCTTTGGATTAGTCCAAGTTGATCCCAATGCAAAATAAGCTTGATTGATTAAAAATCTAAATGAATGTTTGAGAAAAAAACTGTCTATATTCTGCTGCATGAAACAGTTGAAATTAAAAGATAGTGAAAAATTTTTAAGAATTTTTATAAAAAATACAGATCATATTAAGTGATTAAGGCCTGACAGCTGATTTAAGCATTCAATTTGTGCTACCTTAATTTTAAATTCTGTAAGGCTTATCCAACTAATGACTGTACGCTTTCTTCATACTTCAGACTGGCATCTGGGACAATTCTTCTATAACCATTCTCGCCAGTATGAACATGAGCAATTTTTAGCGTGGTTATTAGCTCAAATCAAAGAAAAGCAACCCCATGCCCTATTAATTGCAGGTGATATATTCGATGTCATCAATCCTGCATCTGCTGCGCAGAAACAACTCTATCAATTCCTAGCCAATGCACATCAGCTTGCTCCACATATGCAAACCTTAATGATTGCAGGTAATCATGATTCAGGTTATCGCATTGAACAAGTTGAGCCTCTGCTTGAAAAATATCACGCCAAAACAGTCGGTGTGATTCATAAAAACGAGCTTGGTCAAATTGATTTAGATCGTTTACTGATTCCAATTTATGACGAACAAAAAAATATTATTGCTTGGTGCCTAAGCTTACCGTTTCTGCGCCCAGCCGAAATCACTGGCTTTAATGAACAAACCAATAACAGTCAAAATGCCATTGCCTATTTACATCAACAGGTGATTTCTGAAGCACGAAAAAGAAAGACAGAGAATCAAGCACTCATTCTAATGTCACATGCCCATATGCAAGGTGGAGAAACCTCTGATTCTGAACGGCCTATTATCATTGGCAATGAGGAAGCACTTTCTACCACATTGTTTGAAGATAGCATTGATTATGTTGCACTCGGGCATTTACATAAACCGCAAAAAGTTGGTCAGGAACATATCCGTTATAGTGGTTCACCTATCCCATTATCCTTTAGTGAAATCAACTATAAACACCAAATTGTCGACGTTAATATTGACCCACTTAAAACAGATGAGTCACGGGTTTCATTTGAAAGTGTATTTATTCCCCGTAGTGTACAACTGCATAAAATTAAAGGGGAATTGAACGAAGTTTTAGCCAAATTAAAAGCATTAGCAAGCGGTGAAATTGAAAATATTGACCAGCGTGAATATGTCGATATTGAATACCATACCGATGTTCCACCTCCGCCCAATTTGCGCCAACAATTTGAAGATGCCTTGCCTAAAAGCCGTTACCGCTTAGTTCGCATCTCAAGACAATACTTCACATCAGAAAAAAATAGCGATGAAATTACATCAATCAATTTAGAACCACCAACACCAGAAAAACTCTTTCAACAACTTTGGGAAAAAAATGGCTATACCAATGATGATGCAGTCTTGAAAGACTTTTTAAGCTTATTACAAGAAGCCGAAAAAACGCTTGAAAATCAACATGACGCATAGGAGTTTGCTGTGAAAATTTTATCTATACGACTCAAAAATCTCGCGTCTCTTTCTGGTGAACATTTTATAGATTTTGAATCTGAACCATTAGCTTCAGCAGGTTTAGTGGCGATTGTTGGAAAAACAGGGGCAGGAAAATCAACCATTTTGGATGCCATGTGCCTTGCTCTGTTTAATAAAATCCCACGTTTAAAAGACAGTGATGGTAAATTACAGGATGTTGATGGCTCTGAACTTTTAACCAACTCACCACTGACTGTACTACGCCGTGGTACCGCACACGGCTTTGCTGAATTATGTTTTGTAGCACAAGATCAAAAGCATTATTTGGCACGCTGGGAACTTAAACGTTCCCGTGAAAAAGCAGATGGAAAACTACAAAGTGTCCAACGCTATTTAAAATGCTTAACTGATGGAACAGTAATAGCAGATAAAGCCAAAGCCGTTGAATCAGCAATTTATAAAATTACCCAACTGAGTTTTGAGCAATTTACCCGTGCAGTTCTTTTGGCACAGTCCGAAGTTACAGCCTTTTTAAAAGCACGTGACAATGAACGTGGTGAATTACTTGAGTATTTAACCAATTCATCCATTTTTGGAAAAGTCGGCCAATTGGCCTATGAAAAAACTAAATTGGTGGCATCAAAACGTAAGGAATTGGAAAATCTTCTCGGCCATATTGAACTTCTCTCTGAGGAAGATGCCGCTGAATTACACATACAATTCCAACACATCAATCGAGACTATAAAAAGCTTGAAGATGAAAAATCGCAACTTGAAAAACAGCAGCAATGGTTTGAGCGTAAACAAAAACTGAATGATGAAATTGTCGTTAAGCAACAGTTGCTTGACACACAGTTACAGACGCAACAAGGCTTAATCCCTGAGCGTGAACGTTTAAATCGTTTAGAAATATTCTCAGAGATTCGCTCTAGTATTTTTCAAAAGCAACAACTGATAAAAACCGAACAGCAACTCGCACCACAAATTCAAAAACAACAACAGCTTTTTGATACATTACAGGTTCAATTTGACACTGAACAGACCCGTTTTATCCAAACTGAAAGTGCTTTAAATGTTCAACAAAATTTCGAAAACACCCATCGTGAGTCTTTGAGTGAAGTACGAAAATGTATTCAGGAACGGGATTTTATTGGGGTCGAATTTAAGAAAATTCAGACCAGATTAAATGATTTAGAATCGTCTAAAACCCCACTACTCAATCAACAACAACAACTTGAACATCATATTCAGCAGATTACAGAAAAACGAAATATTTTAAATCAGCAACTTGCAGACACTCAACAGTTCTCAAGTTTGGATAAAGGTTTAACTGCACATGTGCAACAGTTAACTCAATTTATTCAGTACTATCAGTCTATTGAAAATCAATTAGGAAATGTATCTCAGGCTGAAACGAAATTAATTGAGCAAAAAACACAATTACAAGACTCAATTCATCAATTTGGAACTGCGGAGCAACTTGAAACTCAGCTTGAACAAACGCGTCAACAACGTGAATTTAAACTAAGCCAACTCAACCAATTGGCGACGTTACAGCAAAAATTAGCCCAGTTTTTTGAATTAAAGATTGAATCTCAGCAGCTTAATGACCGATTGAAACGTTGCTCAGCGCAATTTCAACAACTTGAAAAAACCACAATACAGACTGAACAAGATTTCCAAACAGCTAAACAAGCTCGCTTAAAACTGCAAGAGGTTTTACAACAGCAACGCTTATTACATGCTGAAAATGTAGAACATTTAAGAGCTGAATTAGTAGATGGTCAAGCTTGTGTTGTTTGTGGAAGCACAACTCATCCCTATCACCTTGATGATTCTGCTGTATCTAAAGTACTGTTTGAGTTACAACAGCAACAGGAACAACAAGCCACGCTCAAAGAACAAGAAACCTTTAACCTTTGGCAAGCGGCTCAACAAGACTTGACCAAATTGAGTGTCGAACAGCAACAGCTTAAGACCACTCTTCAAAATGTGACTGAAAAAATAAACGTCATACAACAGCTGTGTATTGAACAAGGTCAATCAGCTCAAATCCCGCTGAACTTAACTCAGACACAATCTGAAATTAAGCAACAATTGGAGCAACTTACCCAGCAATATCAGTTTGAGATTCAACAATTGGAAGCACAATCTAAGCAAGGGATTCAAAGCATCAAAATTCAGCAACAATTAAGTCAAAGCATTCAACACACTGAACATTTATTGCAAAATGCCAATAACCTACACAATCAGGTTCAGCATATTGTCAGTTGCTTAGCTGATCGTGAAAAAAATGCATGGCAACAATATAGTATCACCACAGCACAACATATCTTGAGCCAATTAAATACACGTACACAACAGCTTGAACAGCTTGAGTTATTGTCGAAACAGCATGATCAATATCTACAGCAACTCAATACAGCTCAACTCAATATAGCGAATGCAACCAAACAAATTTCTGAAACTGCCCATAGCTTGAACGAGATAAAACTGAAAGGGCAACAAAACACAGAATTGGCAAATCAACTCATTCAAAATATGACAGGATTAACCGAAGTTAAACCGAATGAATGGTTAACGCAGTATGAGCATGAATATCAGAAAATTCAGACGCTTTACCAACAACAGAAACAAAGCTTTAATCAATTACGCAATCAATTTGAGCAAGAAAAAAGTCAGCTCGAACAACTCAAAGCCCAGCAACAACACAATCAGAATAACCTCATTCAAGTGAATCAGGATATTCAGCAATGGCTCACTCAGCATTCAGCTTTTCAGCCTGATGATTTAGAGCACTTGGCTCAAATCACGGCGGTACAAGAACAACAGATCCGCCAACAACTGCAACATGCTGAACGAATGTTAAATGAAGCCAACTCAGCACTTAACACCATACAAGAGCAATTAACCGAACATAAGCTTCATCAACCTGAAATTGATTTTGAACAGCTACAACAATTGATTTTGGATAATGCGAATACGCTGAAAACCCAATTTGAAATCCGTGATCAGTTAAAACTCAAACTTGAATTGCATCAGCAAAATGTTGCTAAGCAAAAGCAATTTGCTGATCAGATTCAACAAGTACAACAGGAAGAACATCGCTGGGGCAAGATTTCAGGCTTAATGGGAGATGCGACCGGTAAGAAATTCCGTGATTATGCACAACAGTATAATCTGGATATTTTACTCGAACACGCCAACCAACAATTGGCGATGTTGTCTCAACGTTATACCTTAAAACGATTAGATAATTCGCTCAGCCTTGCCATCATTGACCATGATATGGACGGTGAAACCCGTTCTGTTGCCTCACTTTCAGGGGGTGAGTCATTCTTGACTGCCCTTGCCTTGTCTTTGGCAATTGCCAATATGGCATCAGGTTCAATGAAAATTGAATCTCTCTTTATCGATGAAGGTTTTGGTACATTAGATGCATCTTCTTTACATATGGTCATGAATGCATTAGATCAATTGCAGAATCAAGGGCGTAAAGTTGTATTGATTTCACATATACAGGAAATGCATGAACGTATTCCTGTGCAAATTCAGGTGCGTCCTTTAGGGGCGGGTGCAAGTATGATTGATGTGGTGAGTTAAAATAAATGAGGAGGAGCGCCTCCTCTAAAACCTAAATTCAACGCATTTATTTATGTTCTAAATACGCTTGCTTAGCTTGATCACAAATTTCTTTTTTATCACTTAAGCCTTGTGTGGCTTCTGCTAAAGTTTCATCAAATGTCGTATCAAACTGCTTATAGTCACGATCATATTGAGCCTTATATTTTTGATTATTTTTCATAGCAGTGATCGAGCTTTGTATCGCGACACACATAGGATAAAGCTCAGATTTGTCCTGTATTTGAGTTACGCGTTCAGTTATTTCTTCAATTTTACCAAGGATCGTATCAAAGTTTTCTTGAAATTTGGCATAACTGGGCTGAGGTGTAATAAGGGTTTTATATTGATCTTCAATAGGATTTGCAAATACTTGCATAGATACCATGCCCATTAAGATTACAGTGCATATTTTAAGTAATTTCATTGTATTAAAACTCTTTATAGTTTTCATTTAATTTCATTAAGTTTAAAAATAATAGGCATTCTTTATTTTAAGAATGCCTATTATCATTATAAATGAATAAATTAACGATCTGCTGGAAATGCATTTGGTGGAGGTGCATATTTATTCACGGGTTTAGCCTCATCTTCTGGTGCTTCCAACTCATATAAAACCGTACCAATTACACCAGCATTCTGAATGGAACCATTCTCTGAGTTCGCAGCATACGCATCTTTAGGCTTACTAAAAGTAAAGGAAGCAACAGCAGATTCACTCTTACGGAAACCTTCAATTTTCAAAGAATCATGTGCATGTAAGACATAACCAGAATTACTTCGGGACGCCTCACTGCCATCTATGACATCTACACCATCAACACTGGCAACCACTTCAAAGGTTTTCGCTGTGTTATTTTCATACTGAAGTTGATAGCTTTGCCCTTCACGCCCTGACAAATAGTAGCTTTGTCCAACACGATACATTGGAATTCGGTTTCCACGATCATCTACAACAGAAAAACTCACTTTTCCTGCGGCAATAGAAATTGAATTGACCGTTTTACCTTTGTAGTTCTTATCTGCATATTGCACGATAGTTTCAGCAAGAGGTGAATCAGATTTACGCTTTAACTGCACTTCAGTCACATGGGAATCAATTTCATCGCCCCACTTTGTGCCTAACTTTTCATCAGCTGCAACTTGATTGTTGGTTGCTTCAGCAGCAGCATCTGCACTGGTCGCTTCGGTTTGGGATTGTGATGCGCTTTCATCTGATTTTTTCGAACATGCAGCTAGAAAAATACACAACAAAAGGCAGAGAAATATATTTATATTTTTCATTATAAAACCTATTTTAAAGTTTATAAGTTACGTAGATTATTATCAAAGTCATAATATCGTAGCTGTTTTGACTGCGCTATTTTTAAATTATTGCAATTATGTAACATTATAACATCTCAAAAAATAAGAGGGATAATGTGATCCCTCTCACTTCTTAATATTTTTAATTAATCCGCAGGAAAGGCATTTGGTGCAGGCGCATAAGTATCCTTAGATTTTTTGGGTAGATCGTATTTAGGGGCTTTTAACTCATACACCACTGTACCAATCACACCAGTATTTTGAATAGAACCACTGGCAGAGTTGGCGGCATAGGCATCATTCGGCTTACTAAAAATAAATGAAGCTACAGATGAGTTACTTTTTCTAAAACCTTCAATCGCAAATGAGCTATAAGGTCTTAACACATAACCACTATTTGAACGTGAAGCTTTACTTCCATTGAGAACATCTAGGCCATCGACACTTGCAACAACTTCAAAGGTTTGGCTACTGGTATTGGCATAACGCAATTGATAGGTTTGTCCATCACGGGCAGAGAGATAATAACGCTCGCCATCACGATATAGCGGTAAAATTCGCCCACGATCATCCACAACAGAAAAGCTAATTTTTCCAGCGGCTAAAGAAATGCTGTTAATACTGCGTCCTGAAAATTGCTTACTGGCATAACGAATTTGAGTTTCATCAATAGGATGACTACTCAAACGTTTTAAATCAACTTGAGTCACATATGAACTTACGTCATCTCCCCATTTCGTTCCCAAACGCTCTTCTGACTTTACTCGATTTTGGTTGGAAATAGGCGCTGGTGCAGCTTTAGCTGTTGCTGAGGTAGGTGATGGTGCAGATTCGATTTCTTGCGAAGTAGCATCCTGCGTTGAAGAATATTTTGCAGTACTACAAGCGCTGATTAAAGCACAAAGACATAACCATAATAATAGTTTGGATTTATACATATTCTATTTCCAGTTTTTAAATCTTATTCAAATCAGTATAGTCAAATTGACGATCATATTACATCTAGAATTGTTGAGTATATTTTAAAAAAGTTAACTGAATAGTTTGCCTTAAAGTAAATTCCAAATGCTTAAACGGATACTTATCAGCTTCATTTTACCTGTACATAGAATTGTTTTTTATAGTGATTTATCTTAGCCAATGTGAAAAATCTAATTACTATTCAAAAGAATAAATATCAATACAAATCAAAAAACTGTATGTAGAAATACAGTTTTTGATTTCATACCAGCAACTACTCAACGTGTACAGGTCTTAGAGTTAAAATCTGTTCACTACGTCCGAATGGTCCATAAATATCATGTAAGACGGAACTGGTTAAACCAATACCATCTTCACCATACTGTTGTACGGTTTCTAAACCTAACCATTGACCTTGGGGCAAACGATATAAATGAATTTGTAAATCTAAGTTTGGAAAGCCCCAATTAAAAGGAGGTGTTTGTCTCGCCACGACACCATTTGCAGTATCGACCATTCCCATTAACTTCACAAATGCCGATGTCGGTTGACCTTCAACCATATCCAAAGTATTGCTAAGCCATACAATACCAGCTCCCTGTCGACGTTGCTCAGTCCTTGCTTCAATCGAATGAATATATCCACCAGGCCACTGACGTATTTCATGCCAAATCGGTAACTGTTCAGGCGTTCCAATAGATTGATCCTCTAAACCTGCAACACTTTGACTATTGCTGGTCATCATGCGCCAAGTTCTCGCCACAATACTTATTTTACCTTGTGTAACCATTTCGGATTCAATCAGTTCAATGGTCTTGCCAGCACGAATTACTTTTGTCCGAATATAAAATTCGCCACCCGCGATTAATCCAAGAATATCTAAACTTATACGACCAATTCGAACATCATTTCGAGGTGAAAACTGCTCTAATTCAGCACAAATAACCCCTGTCGCTGGTGCCATATGTTGCTCATGCGCATTCCAAGCCCCTTGAGCATGATGTGTCGATTGATAATGTGCAGTCACTACACCCTTCTCATCGATATGACGCTGAATCAATTGATAATATGCAGACATAAACTTCCCTATCACTCTTAAAAATCATTCGCTATACATATAATCCCGCATTATTTTTGTACTCAACTTAAGCAAAGAAGTCTAATACTAATAGGAAAAATGACCCTTAGCGTTCAATATTTTACACAGGATTGAACGCTTAGATTTAAAGTGAGATATTGAAAAGAGTGATATATTGAAAAGTCAGTGTTTGAAAGCCTAGATTTAACCAATGAGTAAAACGACGCCAGAGAAAATCAGACAATAAATACCAAAGAAATGCCAACGACCATGTTCAAGCCAACTCGATAGCCATTTTAAAGCAACAAGACCTGCAATAAAGCTAAACAGCATCCCAAACATACTGGGTAAAAGCAGTTGAGCTAAATGGATATTTTGAAAATTCTCGGCATGTAGCAATCGATAAAGCTCTTTTACAATCACCGCCGGGGTTAACACCACTGCCAAGGCAAAACTAAACTCTTCCGCTTTTTGGCGAGCAACACCTAAAAATAATCCTGTTGAAATTGTTGCACCTGAACGTGAAAAACCACGAAACGGCAAGCATAAAGCCTGAACAGCGCCAATCCATGCCGCACTTTTCACCGTCATATCACCAACCTGTCCACGATCTAATCGAGAGGATAAAATAATCAATACACCAGCAGAAGCTAAAGCAGCAGCCATTAATTTTGAGTTGCTAAACAATTGCTCAATTTCAAAGTGGCTTGCCCCAGCAAAAAAAACATGTTTGATCATCGATTGCAGTGCCAATCCGAGTACGCCCGTGATGCCTGTTGCAACAATCACAAACCATGCTTGTTTTTTAAAGCGATCCCATGACGAAAAATAGGTTGTGCGCCAAGACTTCCAAAAATACACAATGACCGCAAACATGGTTCCTGTATGTAGCATCACCAATAAAAACGTCATATCAGGCGCTGATGGGTCAAAACCCATCAATTTTTCAGCCACAATCACATGCGCTGAACTGGATACAGGCAGCAGTTCTGCAAACCCTTGTATGATGGCAAGAATAAGTACATGAAAAATAGTCATCAACAATCTCAATGGATTAGAATTATTGATGTCTTATACGTTTACAGCATTAAATCTAAATTAAATTAAACTTAAACCCAGCGAAAATTAACTCAGCCTTCTCGCCGATTTCGCTACAACCTTTAACGCTGATTTGAATAATCTCGTGCACCAAACAAAGCTGTCCCAATACGTACCATGGTTGACCCTGCGGCAATGGCTTCCACCATATCTCCAGACATCCCCATGCTTAACGTATCCCAATCTTCAGCATGCGCATGATGAACTTTAACCTGATCAAACAATTGCTTTGCATCACTAAATGCTTGCGGATGATCAGGTGCAGGAATCACCATTAAACCACGCAACTTTAAATTCTTTAATTGACTGATTTGTTTCACCAGATCTGCAACTTCATCAGGCTGACAACCGTCTTTACTGTCTTGTGCATCAATATTGACTTGCAAGCAAATATTTAATGGCGTTTGAGTCGCTTCTCGTTGATTTGAGAGACGCTCTGCAATGATAAAACGATCAACACCATGCACCCACGCAAACTTTTCAGCAAGATGCTTGGTTTTATTGCGCTGTACATGACCAATGAAATGCCATTCGATCTCTAAATCTGTTAAATCTTCAATTTTTTCCAGCGCTTCTTGTAAATAATTTTCCCCAAAAGCACGCTGCCCCGTAGCATACATTTCTTTTAATAACGTACTTGGATGTGTTTTGGAAACTGCCAACAACTGTACCTGACTCACATCTCGATTTGCAGCCAAACAGGCCTGCTGAATTTGCGCGAGTACATGATTTCGGGCTTGATTTAGATCATTCATTGACAAGGTTCTCATTTCATAAAAATTTCAGCTTCCAAGCAATGAAATTGTTGGTTATGCTGAGTGAAAGGCCTTATTATTCTACAAAATAATTAAGCAAATAGGTTTTTATTCGGGGACATTATGGATATTACAGAATTATTGGCGTTTTCCGTCAAAAACGGTGCATCTGACTTACACCTTTCAGCAGGTATGCCACCGATGATTCGTGTCGATGGTGAGGTCCGTCGTATCAATTTACCAGCATTGGAACATAAAGAAGTTCACAGACTGGTTTATGACATCATGAATGATAAACAACGTCGTGATTTTGAAGAACAATTAGAAACTGACTTCTCATTTGAAGTTCCAGGTATTGCCCGTTTCCGTGTCAACGCATTCAATCAAAACCGTGGTGCGGGTGCTGTATTTCGTACCATTCCTTCTAAAGTATTGACCATGGAAGATTTAGGTTTAGGACAAATCTTTAAAGATCTTTGTGAATTACCCCGTGGTTTGATCCTTGTAACAGGTCCAACAGGTTCTGGTAAATCAACCACATTGGCCTCTATGATTGACTTTATTAACGACAGTCGCTATGACCATATTTTAACGGTCGAAGATCCAATCGAATTTGTACACCAATCTAAAAAATGTCTCATCAACCAGCGTGAAGTGCATCGTGATACACATGGCTTTAATGAAGCGCTACGTTCTGCGTTACGTGAAGACCCTGACATTATCTTGGTTGGTGAGATGCGTGACCTTGAAACCATTCGCCTTGCTTTAACAGCAGCAGAAACAGGTCACTTGGTTTTCGGTACACTACACACCACATCAGCGGCAAAAACCATTGACCGTGTGATTGACGTATTCCCAGCTGAAGAAAAAGACATGGTCCGTGCCATGCTGTCAGAATCATTACAAGCGGTTATTTCACAAACCCTCCTGAAAAAGAATGGTGGCGGACGAGTTGCAGCACACGAAATCATGATCGGTATTCCTGCAATTCGTAACTTAATCCGTGAAAACAAAGTTGCACAGATGTATTCAGCAATTCAAACCGGTGCAAACTATGGTATGACCACATTGGATCAGAGTTTAAAAACACTGGTCGCCAAAGGTGTTATTAGTCCTCAAGTTGCAAGAAATGTAGCAAAACAACCAGAATCATTCTTATAAAATGGATTATTGAGGTTTAAAAAAGATGGACTTTAATGACTTGCTCAACATGATGATTGAGCAAAAAGCATCAGACTTATTTATTACCGCCGATGTTGAACCATCAATGAAAATTAATGGTCAAATTGTTCCTGTGGTAAAAACCAAGTTAAACGGCGAAATTATTATGCAATTGCTTAACTCTATTATGAGTGAAAAGCAGCGTAAAGAATTTGCTGAGACCCGTGAATGTAACTTTGCCATTACCAATCGCGATAAAACTGCGCGTTTCCGTGTCAGCGCTTTTCAACAACGTGATATGCCTGGAATGGTTTTGCGTCGTATTGAAACTCAAATTCCGACTATGGATGAGCTTAAATTGCCGCCTATCCTTAAAGATCTCGCAATGACCAAACGTGGGATCATTATCTTTGTTGGTGCAACAGGGACAGGTAAATCAACTTCGCTTGCATCCATCATTGGTTATCGTAATCAAAATTCTAAAGGTCATATCATCACCATAGAAGACCCAATTGAATTTGTACACGAACATGCAGGATGTATTATTACCCAACGTGAAGTCGGAATTGATACAGATTCTTTTGAAATTGCGCTTAAGAATACTTTGCGTCAAGCACCAGATGTGATCTTGATTGGTGAGATCCGCTCTCGTGAAACCATGGACTATGCCATCGCTTTTGCTGAAACAGGTCACTTAGTCTTTGCCACACTACATGCCAACAATGCTAACCAAGCAATTGACCGGATTATTCACTTCTTTGAGTCTGACCGTCATAGCCAGTTGTTTATGGATCTATCACTTAACCTCAAGGCCATGGTTGCACAACAATTGATTCCAACCCCAGACGGTAATTCTCGTCGTGCTGCAATTGAAATTCTCATCAACTCACCCTTAGTTTCAGACTTAATCCGTAAAGGTGATGTCCATGAAATTAAGGATTTGATGAAGCGTTCTCGTGAATTGGGTATGCAGACGTTTGACCAAGCTTTATTTGACCTCTATAAAGCAGGACAAATTACCTATAAAGACGCACTTAAACATGCCGACTCTCCAAATGATTTACGTCTACAAATCAAATTGGATGAAGAAGGTGGTGCACAGCTACTCAATTCAAATAGCAAACTCACCTTTGATGGACAGTAGTTCAAAAGAAAAAAATAAGCTGATATAAAAAGAGGGGGGCTTGGTTAAGCCCCCTCTTCATTTGTTGTATTTATGTGATTCTAGCGCTTACGATAAGCTTCCTGACATGCAGGTTCATCACAATAACCGTACAGATTCAAAGAATGTCCAGTCAATTGAAAGCCGTGTTTCTCAGCTACCGAATGTTGCTCATGCTCGATGGTTTCATTAGTAAATTCAACGACTTTGTTACAATTTTGACAAACCAAATGATCATGATGATCTTCTTGCATAATTTCAAAAACAGAATGATTGTTTTCGAAATGATGGCGCTGGATAATTCCAGCAGCTTCAAATTGTGTTAACACACGATATACGGTCGCTAGACCGACATCTTCACCTTGTTCGAGTAATGTTTTATAAATGTCTTCCGCGCTCAAGTGGTGTTGTCTTGAATTTTCTAATAATTCCAAAATCTTGATTCGTGGTAGGGTAACTTTAAGTCCAGCTTTGCGTAAATCTTGATTTGAAATAGGCATATAAAAAGGTCTCTCAACAAATTTTAAGTTGGAATATGCAACAGAGTTGAGATGCAGTATGATCTATCCTTGGATCAATTGCATCATAATTAATTTGGGATAGTGTAGCAAAATGCAAAAAATCATGCTGACGTTATTCGTCGCTTCTTTACTTGGTGGTTGTTCTGTATTTGGAGTATACAAAGTCGATATTCCTCAGGGAACACCGTTAACCCAAGCTCAAGCTTCAAAAATTCAAGTCGGTATGACCTACCAACAAGTACAATTCTTGTTGGGTAGCCCAACAGTCTCAGATCCATTGAATCCAGGACGATGGGATTACATTTACAACTATATCCCAGGAACTTACGCGAAAAAAGCGAAGATTCCCGCAGCACATGGCCAACATTTAAAGGTTTATTTTGATCAATCAGGTGTCGTAAACAAAATTGAAGGTTTAGAAACCATTCCTGAGTCTCAACCTGGTTTACCTGCTTCTAAAGAAGCAATATTGAATGCGCCCCCACTATAGACACTTTGCGATAAAAAGAAACCCCTCAATGAGGGGTTTTTCATATGCATTCAATTGTTTAAAGCGATTATTGTAAATAACGCCTTATTTAAATAACAATTGTTGATAGCGATTGCCGCGGCAGTAACGTCCGACAGGATTTGCTTTTGCGCGATTGCGACGAATATCTTTTGGATTAATCGTTAAAGCTCTATAAATTTCAACACGATCACCTGCTTGTAGCAAATGCGATTGCGCTTTTATTTTCACTCCAAAAATACCAAAACTAAAATTTTCAGGCAATTCTACTTGTTGCGCCAATCCACTTTGCGCAATTGCATCGGCAATCGTCATGCCTTGAGAAAATTGTAACTCAATGTGAAATTGTTGCTTTTCGGCAGCATATGCCACCCAAATCTTTGCCACGAGAATCACCTGACCCTTAAATTAACTGCCCAATATAGGATACCAATGCCAACACAATACTCAAAGGTAAAACAATTCGTACCGCAATACGCCAAATATTATAAAACGCTTCTGAACTAAAATTGATTGCTTTACGCAGATGGCTGATTTTCATGATCCAACCCACAAAGATCGAATAAATCAAGCAAATGACCAAGCCCCAAATCATCAGCAATGGATTAAACAGCACTGCAATGTTTGGAATTGCCCAAATGAATAATGCCACCAACAACACTACAAATTGAATAAGTATTGCGACTTGGCGTTGAGCTAACTGTTCTTTGCCGAGTTGTAATAATAACGCGGCTGAAATGACTGCAGTAAATAATAAAGTATAGGCAGGGATTTGTGCTGAAGCTGCAAAAAAACCAAAGGCAATCACAGCAACCAGTTGCGCAATCCAAATCGGTAAAGCTGTTTTAGATGCCTCATTATTCTGTTGGACATTCAACAAGCTGGTTTGCCAATACAAGCCTAAACCGAGACCTGTGGCCACAAGGGCTAAAATCGTTGCATTGCCCCACTCTTTAAACTCTACAGGAGTAACATGCCAAGCGGATAAGTGTGTACCGAAAACCTGTGCAAGGATTAAAGAAAGCAGTACGCCTAGCGTGATCAAACCCACTAAAATTTGACGAGGCGCAAAAGACAAAGTAAAAGCCACTACAGCGGCACCTGCAAATAACAAATGACCTTCTATCGGTAAATTCGCAATCTGCACAGTACTTTGGCTGATATTCGATAAAATCCCGCCCGCTAAGAATGGAATAAAGATAACAGCCAGCCAACCCACAATACGCCACGATTGAGATGCGTCAGCATCACGAGTTAAGCTAGACAAGGCATTGAGTGCAGTTGTTTTAGAACGCTTTGCTAAAGCAACTTCTAAATAAGTAATCGGCAATGCCAACACCAGCATTGACACTAACCACAATATCCAAAAATCAATTTGCCGATCAATTTGAATATCCAGACTTGGAGCTAAGCCTGCGATAATTATAAATGATAAACAAAATGCCATGAGCGGCGATAACCATCGTGACATAGAATAATCCTGCATGAGGTGTTTCGTAAAAAGTTCTGCTATTTTGCCTTTGTCGATGCTGAAAATCAAAGCTTAAAAGAAAAAAGCAAATCACCCCTCGATGATTTGCTGCGCTAGATCTTGTTATAATCTTTGTTATTTCTTTTTATCCCCTCTGAATTTTTTTAGTTAGAGAGCAGGTGATTCCCATAATTTCACAATCATAAAATGCCTGTAAATTATGAAAAAAATCTTGCAAACCAATTTTTGCCTTTTTTCTTCTCGTTTTCTTTAATGATCCCCATCATATTTAATTTTACAGCCCCCACATAATCTGCATCATCATGTTGAATATGATTAATTAACCATTTAGACAACACCTCATGCAATTCTTTTTCTATAGAATGCCCTTCTTCAAAACTGGTACGATAACTTTCGATACGTTTAATAAATAAGTCATGTACACGTTTATGAGGAACACGGTATTTATAACCCGCTTCTTCTTGTAAGCTTTCTTCAAAGGTAAAATGAGATTGTGTATAGTCAATAATATTATCAAGAATTTGCTTAATACGGGCACGATCCGTTGCCATACCGATTTCATCAATTTCATTGATGTAATCCAAAATCCTTTTATGTTGATCGTCGATCACATCGATACCCGTATTATATTCTGGAATCCATCTCATCTTCATACGATCACCTTAAAATAATGTCTTGACCTTCAGCAACCATATTAACGGCTATCTCTCTAAATAAAAATGAACTGTATTAGTCGGGATTCATTAAAAAAACTATGAAATAAATTAAGTTATTGTTTATTCTTGGATAATATTTTAATCCGCACTAAAAGAGTAAGATATTTTTTAACCAATTATTAAGTTTAAATAATTTTACTGATTGTCTATATTTATTATTTAGCATGAATAAATGATTATAAATGTGTAATCGAAAAGTTTTAAACACCCCCTCAAATGATATTTTTATTTGCACGTTTCCATACGATTACTCGTGATAAAATTACTCAATCATTTTTGCAAAATAAGAAAAAATATTCTTTTGTGATTTTGTTATATTTTTAAATACTTTCTTTATTCAAGTGAAAATTATTTTATATGTGCTATTTTTATCCCACTTATTTCATGATCCACTTTTAAAAGAGCTAAAATATAAATTTTATCACGGCAATTTTATATAATAGACTTCTTTCATAAGTCCTTTTTAAAACCATAAATCAACATAAAAGCGCCCTCATCCTAGCCTTCTCCCAAAGGGAGAAAGAACTTTCAATCCCAATATGATTCACGCCACATCATCATTTTTTGATTTATGAAAGATCTTTAATATTTAAACAATTATAACGATATTATTACTCATTTTTTTCAATAAAATATAATTAAACATTATTATTTCATTATCTTCTCTTTGCTTTAACAACATCAAAATATTCCGTTAAGTCTCAAAAATGACCATCCTATACAATTGAATATGAGACTTTGATCATTCAAAATAATGCGATTTACAATAAATAATCCGAAGTAATTTTTACAGGATATCGTGAAAAAGCCTGCAAACGAATGATAAGGAAATTGCTATCGATCTAAGATAATTCTTGCATCTATAGCTGGTGCAAAAGCACCTATAAAAACCTGAATGGGCTAGATAAATTGATTTTTTTATTTTTACAATTATTTATGTTTAAAAAAACATGTAGTTAGCGAATAACTCCTTCCCCCAATCTCATATGAATTCATTCAGATCAAACTAATATTGATCTGCCTTGGTGACTCTAACCAAACTTGGATCAGCAGCCTCACGAGCAAGTCTTTCGACATGTGTTGTTGCTGTTTTTATCACTTGACCATCTTTAAATAAAATCATCTCACCAGGCTGGTATGCAGTCCAAACTTCATTTTGAGTTAATGGCTCTGTGGTAATCACGGCAACACGATCTTCTTTTGTTGTAAATTGACTAAAATCAATATCAACATCAATATCGACTAAGCGTGCATATGTAAATGGATACTCACGTACAATCCAATGCAGCTTCGTTGTCGCATAACTAAACAAAGCTTGTCCATTGGAGAGGCAAAAATTAAAAGTGCCATATTCTGCAATTTTAGGTGAAATTTCTTCAAGCAAGGCAAATACATCATTTAAACTCGGTTCAAAATAACCAAATCTTAAAACCAGTTGTTCAAGCAAATAACAAAATGCCAGTTCACTGTCGGTACTGCCTACAGGGGTAAAACGCCCCGACAAATGTGGATGAAAGTTATGTAAATCACCATTGTGCGCAAAAATCCACTGTCTGCCCCATAACTCACGAATAAAGGGGTGAGAATTTTCTAAGGTGATTTTACCTTGAGTTGCTTTACGAATATGCGCAATGACATTCCGCGATTTGATTGGATAGTTACGTACCAGTTCAGCAATCGGTGATAAGACTGCAGATTGATTGTCGACAAATAAACGACATGCTTTATCTTCAAAAAAGGCAATACCAAACCCATCAGAATGATCAGAGGTTATTCCTGCACGTTGAGAAAACCCACGAAACGAGAAAGTAATATCAGTGGGAGCAGCGCAGTTCATTCCAAGCAATTGGCACATAGTGTATTCATACAGCATTTTATTTATAAGAATATTGTGCATGACTACGCATCTGCTTGCAAATCT
This sequence comes from Acinetobacter sp. GW821-FHT01E09, assembly GCF_059422385.1. Lineage (NCBI taxonomy): Bacteria > Pseudomonadati > Pseudomonadota > Gammaproteobacteria > Moraxellales > Moraxellaceae > Acinetobacter > Acinetobacter sp. GW821-FHT01E09. The sequence continues at coordinate 962,846 of NZ_JBWKWU010000001.1, read as the reverse complement.
CAATAACTGAAAATAACTGCAAACAGATGCATATTAGACCAATGACTTAACATAGATCAGCAGAATAATTGGGTACTTATTCGCGGCTCAAACTCTAAGTCCCCTTATTTTTCGGACACTCAGCGATTAACCATTTTGTTTAAAACAAAATTTTTGGCAATTTCATTGACATCTAAAAAGACAAAATAATCTAAACAATTAAATGCTTCATCGTGATATGCCTGTTTCGATAAACGCGCATTCATTTTCAAATAGACATCAAACAACTTTGGAATTCGTTCATCTTGTGGAAAGCTATACTCTGGATGACTTGGTTCAAAAGCGAGATTTGCCTTTATATCAATTGACTGTTTGGCAGTCATTTTCTTCAAATGCTGATGTGTATAGTAAGCACGTGCCTTATTGTCTTCCAAACGAATGCTGACACATCCCATTAAGTGTTTTGCCTTCATTTTCCACAGTACTGTCGGAACCAAATTTAACCACAACATCGACAATGCACGTCCATTACGATAACGCGGATGTACACAAGTACGGCCTATTTCCACAATATTAGATAGATGTGAAAGTTGAGAAACATCAAATTCTTGTGCGCTATAACTACGTGCAAGCTCATGCCCCTGAATCAACTTCAGGCGTGTATAGGCAACAATCTCATTGCTCCATTTATCACGTAATACCGCATGCTCACAATCAAGGTCATATAAATCTTGATCTAATCCATTTTCAAATGTAATGCCAAACTGATCTGCGAATTGTACTGCACGAAATTTTTGTACTTCTTTGAGTTGTTTCAGGTCTTCAACCCATTCAAATTTATATTGTGATTGTGCTTTTTTAGGTTTTGGTAAGGGTAAATTTAAGTTCTGGAAGTTCTGACGATACTGATTTAATTTTGCGAACATATTTTCGACTCCTTGAGCTTTTACTTACACTAGGCAATCCCGATGACACTTATATGACGAAAAAATGACCGTTTAAAAACACGCTATGAATGGTGAGTTTGAAATAAAATCGGCAAAATAAAAAAGCCAATGTTTTCACACTGGCATTTTAAAAAAAATAATCTATAGATTAAAAATTATTTCTGAGGCTTGGCACGGTTGGTAATTAAGGTTCCTACACCATGATCGGTAAAGATTTCTAAGAGTGTTGCATGAGGTACCCGCCCATCTACAATGTGCGCACTCACAACCCCACCTTTAACCGCATCTAAGGCACAACCCACTTTAGGAATCATGCCCCCGTAAATCACCCCAGTTTCAATGAGACGATCGACTTCTTGAGTACTAAGACCAGTCAGGAGGTTTTTATTTTCATCTAAAACACCTGATATATTGGTCAATAGAATCAATTTTTCCGCGCCCAAAGCTTCTGCCACTTTACCTGCGACCAAATCGGCATTGATATTATAAGTTTGACCGTCTTCATCTACACCTAAAGGCGCAATCACTGGAATAAAATCACTTTGGGTAAACATTTCTAAAACGTCAGTTTTAACCCCAGTCACTTCCCCAACTAGACCTAAGTCAATTTGCGTGACTGTACCATCAGCAAGTGTCTTTTCCATCAAGAGCTTTTGAGCACGCAATAAATTACCGTCTTTACCCGTTAAACCAATGGCACGTCCACCATGCTGATTAATCAGATTAACGATAGATTTATTGACGCTGCCGCCTAAAACCATCTCGACCACTTCCATGGTTGCAGGATCCGTTACCCGCATTCCATCAATACGATCAGACTCACGCCCCAACTGTTTAAGCAATGAATCTACTTGTGGACCACCACCATGTACGACAATCGGATTTAAACCTACAGTTTTGAGTAAAACGATATCGCGAGCAAATGAGCTTTCCAACTCTGGATCAGTCATTGCATTGCCACCATATTTTACAACGAGTGTTTTACCTGAAAATCGTTGAATATATGGCAAAGCCTCTGTCAATATTTGCGCTTTGTCGATGCCAGTATGCTGATGTGGCATTCGCCTCTCCTTAGTGAGCTGTAGGAATTAGACTGATGAATATGGATGATGCAAGAAATCAGTGTGCCTGTAGAATATCTTGGGCGATCATAGGATAACGATCACTGAGCATAGACGCAAATGTCTGACGAATTTCATTTAAACAATTTGGACAATCTGCATCAAAACGTACGGTAAAATATTCACCTGTATTTGATGCCCGCATAATGCCAAAACCATGCTCAAAATCAAGGCGAACACCATCAATTTTACTCAGCTCAGCACCAAATTGTTGACTGAGCTCTTCAATCTCATTCAAAACAATTTTCGGATCAGTTCGATGGGTACTGATATAAGTATCTTCAGTATAAAAACGGTCAGGATAACAGGCTAAGATTTCAGACAATGTTGCTTGAGGAAAACAACATAAGTATTCCATCACACGTAAAGCCGCATATAGACCATCGTCATAACCAAGTCCACGCCCATCATTAAATACATAATGACCTGCGTACTCACCACCAAAGACAGCTTGGCCTTTTGATTGCGACATGTATTTGCGTAAAAAACTACTACCAGTCCGAATCATCTTGGCTCGACCGCCCAAACGTTCAACCACTTGACGTACCATAGATGAACATTTCACATCAAATACAATTTCATGCTGTGGATGATCTTTTAAACACATTTGGGCAAACAATGCTAAAAGCCGATCCGCTGAAATAATATGGGCATTTTCATCCAATAGAACCACACGATCGCCATCACCATCTAAAGCAATACCAATGTCTGCCTGATGATTAAGTACATTTTGTCGTAATAATTCTAAATGTGTGGCTTGTGAAGGATCCGGTGCATGGTCGGGGAAGTTTCCATCAGCATTACAGCGTAATGCAATCACCTCACAACCCAATTTTTTTAAAACAAGATTGGCACAATAGCCTGCTGAACCATTTAAGCCATCAATCACGACTTTAAGTGGTCGGGTTAACTGAATATCTTTTAATAACGCAGACTGATAGGACAGACAAAATTCAGATTTAATTTGATGAGTCGCGCTTGGAATCACAGATTCGGCATCAATCCATGACAACTGTTCACTTTGCAGATAATTTTTTGCTTGAATGCCTATGTTTTGAATCATTTCAGGAGACGGTGGCTCAAACTGCATAATCCATTTAATACCATTGTCGGTTTTTGGATTATGACTGGCTGTGACCATGATGCCATTGCCCTGCGTATTTCTTGCGGCAAAGTACAATTGTGGTGTAGCACAACAACCTATTTCAGTGACTTCAATGTCTTTATTTTGAAATACCTGTTTGATAATTTGAGCATACGCAGGACTGCTTAATCGAGCATCGTATCCCAAGGTAATTTTTGATTGACCCTTTTCAATCAGTTGATCAACTAAAGCATATGCGATTGCCTGAATCAATTCAGGTGGCATCATTTCAACTTTTCCACGAATATCATAAGCGCGGAAAATCTGAAAAGGAAAATCATTCATCTTTTTCATAAGCAAAACTTCTATTTGCTTAACCCTTTATTTCGTCAGCTTTATCGCTCTAATGATAAGCAAGCAATTCATTTATATGAGAATATTTATATCGGGTCAAATGCAATATACTAAAAAACTCTTGATAATATATTCAATTTTATATACAGCGTTATACATACTTTTTGTTACAATTCAATATAACATTAAAAAAGCCTGATAAATCAGGCTTTAAAAATGATGAGAAAAACTTAGTTCTTCCCAGTGTGACCAAAACCACCAGCACCACGTTCAGTCGCTTCAAATTCACTTACAATATCAAATTGCGCTTGAACTACAGGCACCAAAACATACTGTGCTAAACGCTCACCTGGTTCTAAAGTAAAGGTGGTTTGACCACGATTCCAAACAGAAACCATCAATTCGCCTTGATAATCTGAATCAATTAAGCCAACCAAGTTGCCCAATACGATCCCATGCTTATGGCCCAAGCCCGAACGTGGTAAAACCAGACCAGCAAAATTAGTATCTTCAATATAAATGGCCATACCTGTTTTAACCAACACAGTTTGACCAGGTTCAATTTGAATCGCTTCTTCTACACATGCACGTAAGTCCAAACCCGCTGAACCTGTTGTTGCATATGTTGGCATTGGCCATTCTTGACCTAAACGTTGATCAAGTACTTTTACTTGAACTTTCATATTGAAATCCTTGGTTAAATAAAGCTGTTAAAAGTTCTTCTATGTCTTTCGATCTGTTTAAAATCAAATCGAAAGAAAAATAAAAGAACTGATTTAAAAATTAACGTTTTAATAACGCTTTTAAGTTTTGTAAATATTGCTGTGCCTGTTGTTTAGGATCAACATTTTCAGCTAATTTTTTCTTACGCCCTAACCAATCCAACTCATCTTGTGGTAATTCATCCAAGAAGCGGCTTGGGGTCATTTGTTTCATTTGCCCACCATTTTTACGTTGCTCAGCCAAAGTTAAGGTTAAGCCTTGTTGTGCACGGGTAATACCCACATACATTAAACGGCGTTCTTCCTCGATCGTTTCAGCGGCAATGGAGTTCTTATGTGGCAGAAGTTCTTCTTCTAAGCCCATAATATAAACAAATGGAAATTCCAGACCTTTAGATGCATGTAATGTCAGCAGGTTGACCTTATCGGTGTCTTCATCTTCCTGTTGTTGCTCAAGCATATCCAGCAACACCATTTTACGAATCACACTTTCAATGTTCTTTTCATCTACATCTTCAGCACGATTGATTAAGCTTTGAATACTGGTATAGAGCATCTCCACATTATCAATCTTGGTTTTTTCTTGTGCAGGCGTTGCCGCAGTTTCACGTAAATAATCGATATAGCCTGCATCATTCATCATTTGACGAATTTTAGGAACAGGTTCATCGTCATCTAACAATTCACGAGTGAAATCATTGATAAAGCCAGCAAACTCAGCCAATTGTGTGGTGGCCTTTTTCGGCATTACCATAGTTAAGCGTTGATCACTTGCCGCAGCCAACAGTGATAAATGATTTTCTTGGGCAAAAAGACCTAACTTTTCAAGTGTTACAGGGCCAATTGCACGTTTAGGCGTATTGATAATACGAAGGAAAGCACTGTCATCTTCAGGGTTGATGATGATACGCAAGTAGCTCATCACATCTTTAATTTCTGCACGACCAAAGAAAGATTGACCACCAGAGAGCTTGTATGGAATCTGCATTTGACGTAGCTGAGTTTCCAATACACGTGCTTGGAAATTTCCGCGATACAACACCGCATAATCTTTCCAGTTTTTGCCATTCATCAATTTATGCGTAAGTAGATCTTTTACTACACGTTCAGATTCATCATCATCATTACGACAGGTGATGATTCGAATGACCTCACCATGACCTTTATCACTCCACAACTTTTTATCGAAGATATGTGGGTTATTTTCAATGACATGGTTCGCGGCTTTTAAAATACGACTGGTAGAGCGGTAGTTTTGCTCCAGCTTGATCACTTTTAAATTACGAAAATCTTCTTTGAGCAATGCCATATTTTCAGGCTTTGCGCCACGCCATGCATAAATGGATTGGTCATCATCACCTACAGCGGTGAACTGCCCCATCACACCGACCAGTAATTTTACCAAAATATATTGCGCGGTATTGGTATCTTGATACTCATCCACAAGTAGATAGCGAACCCGGTTTTGCCAGCGATCACGAACTTCAGCATTGTCTTGTAAGAGACGTGTTGGCATTACGATCAGATCATCAAAATCTACAGCATTATAAGCCCGTAAATTTCGCTCATATAATTGATACAAGTGGGCAAACTGCACATCTTCTGGTGTTTCACAAGTCGTATGTGCTTGCTCAGGCACAATCAAATCATTTTTCCAATCTGAAATCTTTTTCATGGCTTTAGCAATCAATTCTTTGCTTTCAGCACCCGATAAATTATCACGATGCATCAAGTCCATAAGAATACGCTTACAGTCATCGGCATCAAGGATTGAGAAATTATTTTTAAGTGGAGTATTTTTCAGCTCAATTCTTAATAAATTTAAACCAAAGGTATGGAAGGTTGAAACTGAAAGCCCTTTCCCTTCTTCTTTACCCAACAACTTACCCACACGTTCTTTCATTTCACGTGCAGCTTTATTGGTAAAAGTCATTGCGGTAATTCGATGCGCAGGAATCCCACACTGCTGGACCAAATACGCAATTTTTCTTGTAATTACTGAGGTTTTACCTGAACCCGCCCCTGCAAGTACTAACAAGGGTCCTTGAGTATATTTCATGGCTTCAAGTTGCTTGTCATTCAGTTGACTTGCTTTCGACATTGTTCATCCTCTAAAAACTTCGAGCTCGATTATAGTCATCTAAAGTAGAGTTGCAAAATGCTTAATTTGAATTTTTCCAATATAAAAACCAGATAAAAATAATTTCAGTTAAATTCTGCTTTAGTTTCAAACGTTCTTGTTTCAATACTCTATTTTGCTCTGAGCTGTTGTTATTCAGTTAACTGGTGATCACGTGGCGAAAGCATAACCAAAAGCTATCACCCAAAGCCATCATAACGGATAACACATTGCAGCAAGAAGAAAGACCGTTAGCGCATCGCCTCTCGTTTTAATCATAAAAAACCTTAACCTGATCCTTAAACGGATTGATGCGGTTTAAGGAAAATTTGGAGCATAAAAAAAGGAATCATAGCGAACCATGATTCCTTTTTAATAACTTCAACTCAATGCCTTCAACTAAAAAATACGCTACTGTTGTTACGATTTCTTAGTTTGTCGCATATTAGTTTGCTGCATAAATGCTGATTTCTACACGACGATTCTGTTCACGACCCGCAGCAGTAGAGTTATCTGCGATTGGGTTTTGTGAGCCATAACCTTGAGTATCAATACGGCTTTGCACGCCTTTACCTTTAAGGTAGTTTGCAACTGAGTATGCACGGTTTTGAGACAATGGAATATTGATTGAATCATTACCCGTATTATCTGTATAACCCGTTACAAGAATTACACTCTTGTTATCTTCCATTAAAGTTTGTGCAACTTTATTTAAAGTACCGTAGAAGTTCGGTTTAATTGATGACTTGTTGGTATCAAATGTGATGCTACCAGGCATAACTAAAGCTACAGAACCATCTGGATTACGGTTAACTTCTACACCAGTGCCCTGCATTTGCTGACGTAATTTTTTCTCTTTATTGTCTAGATAAAGACCAGTACCCGCACCTAAAAGCGCACCAATTGCTGCTGCACGATTGTTTTGTGCAGATGAGTTTGCATTACCACGAGACAAACCATAGCCCGCTGCTGCACCGATCAAACCACCAATAGCAGATTTGTCGTACTCCATACCGCCGATATTATTACCAGTTGATTGACAGCCAGAAAGTACTAAAGCCCCTGCTGTAAGTGTTGTAATTAATAGTGCACGCATTGCATGCCTCCAAGTTGTGTTTTTTGTTAGCTTAATTTTGGTATAAAAAACAAAGCACCACTATAGGCGTTTTGTTAACAATCACGTATTTTTTTACATTTTGTAATATTTACAACAAAATTTACAAAAGTGATCATCATAATTTGTACATAGTCATTAAATGTGTCTTTTTTAATTGCATTGTAACGACTATATTTAGGAGCTCTGGACAATTCGTCTATGTTTACAACGATGTATATTTTTAGCAAATACGAAGCAGCAAATCTGAAATCTAGGCATTCTAAATGAAGACTAACATGGTTTCCCGAGATCGCAACGTCATAGTAAAAAATATCCTCGTCGCTTGAACTGGCACTCACAATAAATCATTAGGACTGTTCTATGTCATCTCAACAGCAGAAGCAACCTATTTTAAAAAAAATTACGAAAGGTTTAACCGTTGGCTCAGTGATTACTGGTAGTACTTTTTTTCACGGTCCTCCTGTTTTGGCTTTAGGCTTGACCAAATTATTTAAAAAGTCAAAAAAGGTGGATGAAACCAATATCAACATCACCAATAGTTGGTTAAGCGTCAATAATTGGTTGATTGATCATGTTCTTCCAGAAACACAATGGGACATTACCGTTGATGAAAACTTGGATTTAAATATGCAAGGTCGTTATTTGATGACCTGTAATCATCAAAGTTGGGTCGATACCACCGTAAACCAATATTTTGGCTTAACACGCATGCCACTCACCCGTTTTTTCACCAAATGGGAACTGATCTTTATACCGTTTGTCGGGCAAGCCTTTAAAATTCTTGGCTTTCCGATGATGAAACGCCATACAAAAGAGCAGATTGCAAAAAATCCTGAACTCAAAACGCGTGACATGGAAGAAGCCCGTAAAGCCTGTGAACAGCTATTAAGCCAGCCTTTTACCCTGCTCAACTATCTTGAAGGAACACGCTTTACCCGAGAAAAACATGCTCAACAACAATCACCTTTTACCAATTTACTTAAACCTAAGGCTGGTGGACTCGCACTCGCTTTAAGTATCTTAGGTGATAAGATTGACGCACTGGTGGATATGACCATTGTGTATCCAGATGGTGCACCCGGTTATGGCGAGTTTTGGTTAGGCGAAGTGCCTCGAATTGCAGTCAATATGCGTAAAATTGAGATTCCTGAATGGGTACTGGGCGGCAATTATGAAGATGATGCAGAATATCGCGAACGCTTTCAAAACTGGGTTGATGATTTATGGACTGAAAAAGATCAACTGATTAGCACCATAAAACAAAAATATAACCACTAAATTTCAATTGAAGAAAAACCACAGAATAGGATGGATATGACAGAGCAAGTTCCACCACTCGAAAATAGTGCAGAAACGAAAAACGATATGTCACGAGGATGGTGGATCGCTTTTGGTTATGACATCTTTATGATGTTTATTATCATCTTTAACTTATTCTGTTTATGTGCCAATGCTTTTTTAATGAGTAATTTTGGTGATTGGCTTTTCAATGAAATTCATTTACCGCAAGTTTTACAGTATTACAAAACAGATCTGCACCCATGGGTGATTAAAACCGAAAGCTGGTTTATTACCTTTTTGATTGTTGAATTGGGCATTCGCTGGCTCATCGCAATCATCAACAAACACCATGCGCGTTGGTTTTTCTTTCCATTTATTCATTGGTATGAAATTTTAGCGATTATTCCTTATTTACGTTTTTTACGTTTAATTCGGGTCGGTATTATTGCTTACCATTTTCATGAGTTAGGTTATAAGGTCATTCCCGACAACATTCTAAAACGTGTGCTGTTTTATTATCGGGTGGTAATGGAAGAATTATCTGACCGCGTGGTTATTACAGTCATTGACGGAATCAAACATGAATTAGACACCAGCTCAAGTCATAAGAAAATCATTCATGATTTGATTGACCATCATAGAGAGCGTTTTGCACAAACTTTAGCGGAAGTCTTACAAGAGTCTTTAGCCACTGAATTAAAAGCACAAAGTCATGTGATTAGCCATAATGTTGGACAGATTGTACGTCAAGCCATTGAAGACACTCCGCAATTGACTCAATTATTGCGCATGATCCCAATTGCAGGCAGTATGATTGAAAATCAGATTCAAAATATTGGGCAACAGTTAGGTGAGAATATTACCCAAGGATTGGTGGAACCTTTCACTGAAGGCAATTTATACAATCCAAACGCGACCTATCAACTAATTTCAACCAAATTAAGCCAGTTAAATATTGAAAATCAGAAGCTTGAAGAACTAGTTGAATCTGTAGTCTATGAAAGTTTAGAATCGTTAAGGAAACAAGTGAAAGTAAAACAATGGCAGCTTGAATTAGAAAAAAATGATCAAGTAAAAGATGAGTGATTCAAAGAATAAGCAATTCATTGAAAATATTTGTATCTTTGCTAGAGAAATCATTCAATATGTTCTAGCATTTGCCCTATTTCACAATTTTTGACGCTTAGATAGAAAAATTTAGGTCACACGCCTTTTAAGGAATAATTATGGCTGATATACGGATTACAGGCAGAATGGTTAATTTTACCCGATTAACCTTCGATACTAATGATCATGATGCCATCCGCCAGCAATTAACTTCAATGATGAGTGAAACCTCTTATCAAGGGGCTTTGGTCATTATTGATACTACAGTTGAACAAGAGCTTATTGCCCTGATTCAACTCATTATCAGTCTAGATTTACAGCCTATGGCTGTGATTGATGGTTTATTGGGTGATCAAGCACGTGCAATTCAATTCCCAGTCTTGCCTGCCGATCGTCCATTGCAACGGATTAAACCGACGAAAGAACAAGTGGTTGAAACTCCAGTAAAAGCACCCGCTGTAGCAACACCAAATGCAAGCGTAGATGCGCCTAAAACATTGAGTCATGTAACCTCATATCATGATGAAATTTTAAGAACTGGACAATGTCTGGTTCAAGATCATGGGGACATCATACTGAATGCTGGTATTAACAGTGGTTCGGAAGTGATTGCTTCAGGAAATATACATATCTATGGCAGTGTTCGTGGTAGAGTCATTGCAGGTGCAGGTGGTAACACCATTGCAAGAATTTTTTGTCATTCACTAGAAGCCGAATTGGTTTCTATTGCAGGAACATATTGTGTGGCAGATGACATTCCTCAAGATGTCATTAAAAAGGCTGTACATATTTACTTGAATGACCAGCAAGAGCTAGTGTTTGAAGCTTTGCAATTTTAAGGTATAAATTAACACCATATAAAACTCGTTTAATCGGGTAAAATGACCATAACAGGAGTGGATTCGGTGGCCAAAATTGTTGTCGTTACATCAGGCAAAGGTGGCGTAGGTAAAACTACGACGAGTGCATCTTTTGCAACAGGATTAGCCCTACGTGGTCATAAAACTGTTGTGATTGATTTCGATGTGGGTTTGCGTAATTTAGATTTGATCATGGGCTGTGAACGCCGCGTGGTGTATGATTTTGTTAATGTCATTAATAACGAAGCACGCTTACAACAAGCATTGATTCGTGATAAAGATATTGAAAATCTATATATTTTACCTGCATCACAAACCCGTGATAAAGATGCGTTGAGCGATGATGGTGTTGCTCGTGTAATCGATGAGCTTTCGCAAGAGTTCGATTATATTATTTGTGACTCACCTGCGGGGATTGAGCGTGGCGCGATTTTAGCCATGTATCATGCAGATGAAGCAATTATTGTAACAAACCCAGAAATCTCTTCTGTTCGAGATTCAGACCGTATTATTGGTATGCTCGACAGCAAGACGAAAAAAGTAGAAAACAACGAAGGGCGTGTTCGTAAGCATTTATGTATTACGCGTTTTAACCCTGAACGTGCCGATAAACAAGAAATGTTGACCATTGATGATATCTCAAAAGATATCTTACGTGTACCAACTTTAGGCGTCATTCCAGAGTGCCCTAGCGTACTTCAGGCATCGAATGAAGGTAAACCTGTCATTCTTTACCAAGAAGCATCTGCTGGGCAAGCATATGATGATTTAGTTGCGCGTTTCTTGGGTGAGGAACGTCCTTATCGACATATTACAGTGAAACCTAAGGGTTGGTTAGCACGGTTATTTGGAGCGTAGAAATGGCAGGATTTTGGAGTAAACTTTTTAGCAATGATGACAAACCATCTAGCGCCCAAACTGCTAAAGATCGCTTAAAAGTTATTGTTGCTTCTGAAAACGGTTTGGGCAAACGTTTAAGCCAAGACAAGATTGACCAAATGAAGAAAGAAATCATGCAAGTGGTTAATCGTTATGTCCGTGGTGTAGATGAACAGCATATTCAGATGCAAGTTCGTTCTGAAGCCAACATTGAAATGTTGGAAATGAATATCAATTTACCTGAAGAACGATAATTTCATTATTGATTAGTCAAGTGAATTGATTCAGGGCAAAATATAGGGCAGAGTCAAAAAGCATTGCTTTTACTCATGCAATATATTTTGCCCTTTTTATTTTAGATTTTTTTCAGCTAAATATTGTATTTATCCTTATTAAACAAAAGCTCAGTAAGGTTTATATAATGCTGCAAATCAATCATTTGATTTAGAATTATTTTATTTTGAGGAGATGCTGTTATGGCACTTTCACAGCCAGCAACGTTCAATGAAGAATGGTCAGACGAGCGTGTATTTGCCTACTTAGATCAACTTCCTCCTGAAGGTACCAATACAGATTTTCATGTACTTTATCATGCATTTAAACATATGCGCCCATTTGACTATGAACGCTTGTTGACCAAGTTTGTTGCTGATGGCCGCGACATCAATGCAACCAATCCTGAAGGTCAACGTATTCATGATGTGATCGCAGAATATCCGCGTCAAAAAGAAGGTTTCTTAGACGTATTGGCTAAGTTTGCTTAACGACTAAAATACGCGAATAACACGATACAACTCAATATTGTTAATCAATAAATGCCTGATGAATTTCATTGGGCATTTTTATTTTATATAGCCCTCTTTTTCTCAATGTATATCTCAAGGCTCTCTAACGTAGAGTCATCACTATTGAATACAATCATTTAAATACTTAACACATCAACATGAATAAACTTTTCTAAAATCCGCTATTTGATTCAGCCTTTAACGATGTTTTAACATCATCCAATCTCGATTTAATTCAAACAACAATATGCTGTGTAAACTAAATCCTACAGTTAACTTATCAGCTGCCATAAAAAAACCCAGCTTACGCTGGGTTCTTCGAATCAAGTCAGTGCTTAGTGAGCAGCGAATTGGTTCATTGTGTTTTTAGCATCGTCATGCGCTTTAAGTGCATTGTCACCAGAGAAGATTTCTTTGTGATCATCACCGATGTCAGAACCCGCCATTGCTTGGTGTTTAACACAAGCGATACCACCACGGATTTCTTTACGTTGTACGCCAGCAACATAAGCCAACATACCTTCAGTACCGAAGTAACCTTGTGCAAGCTCATGAGTAGAAAGCGCAGCAGTATGGTAAGTCGGAAGTGTAATCAAGTGATGGAATACACCAGCTTCACGAGAAGCATCTGCTTGGAATGTACGGATTTTCGAGTCAGCATCAGCAGCCAATTCAGAAGCATCGTACTCAGCGCTCATTAATTTAGCACGGTCATAAGCAGAAACGTCTTTACCTTCAGCAACCCAACGATCGTAAGCTTGTTGACGGAAGTTTAAAGTCCAGTTGAATGATGGGCTGTTGTTATAAACAAGCTTCGCATTTGGAACTGTTTCACGTACACGGTTAACCATGTGTGCAATTTCTTCAACGTTTGGAGTCGCAGTTTCGATCCAAAGAAGATCTGCACCGTTTTGTAAGCTAGACACACAGTCAAGTACAACACGGTCAATTTGAGTACCTTCACGGAACTGATATAAGCCAGAAGCTAAACGCTTAGGACGGTGTAATTTACCATCACGTTTAATCAAGATTTCATCTTCTTGAGCATCAGCAATATCAATTTCAGTTGTGTCTAAGTAGCTGATATATTGAGAAGCAATATCACCTGGCTCTTTAACCACTGGGATTTTTTGAGTCAAGTCAGCGCCTTCAGAGTCAGTACGCGCAACGATGATACCGTCATCAAGACCCATTTCTAAGAATGCATAACGTAATGCATGGATTTTAGAGATAAAGTCTTCATGTGGAACAGTTACTTTACCAGCTTGGTGACCACATTGTTTAGCATCAGATACTTGGTTTTCGATTTGTAGTGCACAAGCACCAGCTTCAATCATCTTACGTGCAAGTAAATAAGTCGCTTCTTCGTTACCGAAACCAGCATCGATGTCCGCAATAATTGGCACAACGTGAGTTTGGAAACCGTCGATTTGAGCAGTGATTTCAGCAGCTTTAGCAGTATCACCAGCTTCGTTTGCTTTTTTAAGCGCACGGAATAAATCGTTAAGTTCTTTCGCATCAGCTTGACGTAAGAATGTATAGATTTCAGCGATTAAAGCAGGTACAGAAGTTTTTTCGTGCATAGATTGGTCAGGAAGTGGACCGAATTCTGAACGAAGTGCAGCAACCATCCAACCAGAAAGGTAGATATAACGTTTGCTTGTAGTACCGAAATATTTTTTGTTCGCAATCATTTTTTGTTGTGCAATGAAACCATGCCAGCAACCTAAAGATTGAGTGTATTTGCTAGAGTCAGCATCATATTCAGCCATATCACGACGCATGATCGCAGCTGTATATTTAGCGATATCTAAACCAGTTTTGAATTGGTTTTGCATTTGCATACGCGCAGCATCTTCTGGGCTAATATCGCGCCATGTGCTTCCGAATTTTGCTTTTAATTCACGGATTGCATCAATCGCTGTTTGGTATGTAGTCATGATATGTTCCTGTAATAATATTAGGATTTCATCAATCGAAGAGCTAAATCCACTCGGTATTTGTTTGTACAGATTTAGAACACTTCGTTGTTATGGTCTTAGCTTAGATTGACTCCTCAAATTAATCCAATATTCTGAGTTAATTTTCAGTATTTATTTAAAAAATATGTAGATCAAAGTCGTATTATAATTATATAAGAAATCTCTAAACCTTTAATTTATAAAATCTTATACAAAACCCACTCATCTATTTTTTGCTTAAATAGCAGACAATTTACTGATTTCATCACTATTAGACTTAAGTCTGAGCTTGTAACAAAAAAACCAGGACTGGATTTTTTTGATATAAAAATACCCTGAATGATCAAGAATTGCTCAAAGCATAATCGGCTGATTCATCGATTGATAAACAATGTTGTTGCTCAAAAATCTGATTGCCTTGATGTATAATGGGCAGATTAGGATTTATTCAAACATGCATCTCAATTTAAAACCAAGACAATAAATCTTGATGCTTCTATAACAATAAATCGCCTGCTGTTTTTTTATCTACTTTTTACACAAAAGCATTTCCTTATGGCATAATCCCCTGTGATTTCTAAATTTTATTTTCGGTATTTTTTTTATGAATCTGGAGCGGGTCGATCTCAACCTCTTAATTTACCTTGACGTTCTTTTACGTGAAAAAAATGTGACTCGCGCTGCTGAACAGCTTGGTGTTACCCAACCCGCAATGAGTAATATTTTACGTCGTCTTCGTAATTTATTTAATGACCCTCTTTTAATCCGTTCTTCTGAAGGTATGACACCAACAGAACGTGCTTTAGAATTACAACCCCGCATCCGTGACGCATTGTCTGATTTATCGATGATTTTGGAACCTCGTACTGAGTTCCGACCTTATACTTCAAACCGTGTATTCCGTATTATGACCTCTGATTATGCCGAAGCGACACTTGTTCCTCGTCTAGTCAAAGCGTTGCGCTCAGAAGCACCGAATGTTGTACTCGACTTTTTAACACCAAGTGACGTGTCATATCGTGACATGGAACAAGGTAAAGTTGATTTAGCAATTAACCGTTTTAATGAAATCCCACAAAGCTTTCACCAAGTTTTAGTATGGCGTGACAGTTTCTCTTGCCTACTCAATAACAAACATCCTGCTTCGAGTAATTTAAATCTTAAAAGTTATTTAGATGCGCAACATATCTGGGTATCAAAAACAGGTATGGGGGTCGGTTTTGGTGTGAATCCTGAGAAACAAGCAGGATTGGGTTGGATTGATCAAGCTTTAGAGCGAATTGGTCAAAAGCGTAAAATTTCAGTCTTTACTCGTCATTATCAAATGCCAGCATTGTTGGCTTCAAATGTCGATTTGATTGCAACATTACCAACCCGTATCGCCCGTTTACAAGCCAAAAGCCAAAATTTACTCATTAAAGATCCGCCTTTTTATATTCCTGAATTTGAATTAAAAATGGCATGGTGCCCGTTACTTCATCATCATCCTGCACATCGTTGGTTACGCCAATTGATTCTTTATGTTGCACGTCAAATGATTGAAGAAGAAAATCGTGAATTTATGCAAAATAATTCGCATTTTTCTCAATATTAATAGGAATTTTCTTAAATTCTTATCATTTCAAGCTTATACTAATTCCAGATCGGTAGTGTGTTACTCACTACCACCCCCTTTTATGTGTTAAAAATATCTCATAATAATGATGATCCATAGGTGGATTCGTGAGCCTGTTCCAGAATATCCTAATCATCGCTGTCCTCATCGCAGGAGCTGGTTTTTTATCTTTAACTGAAATCGCCCTTGCAGGTGCGCGTAAAGTTAAACTCAAAATTCTTGCCGAATCTGGCGATGAGCGAGCACAAAAAGTCCTAGACTTACAGCAAAACTCTGCCGATTTCTTTGCCGCATCCCAAATTGGTTTAAATGCTGTTGCTATTCTTGGCGGTATTTTAGGTGAAGGTGCCTTTCGCCCTTATTTTCTTGAATTTGTCTCGCGTTTCTATGTCGGAAATTGGACGGAAACCATTAGCTTTGTCCTCTCATTTACTTTAGTCACTTCACTGTTTATTCTTTTTGCCGATTTAATGCCAAAACGTATGGCAATGATTGCACCGGAAAAAATTGCGGTTTCAGTCATTAATCCCATCCAGATCTTTATCGTGGTTTGTAAACCCTTAGCTTGGTTTATCAATGCGGTGGCTAATTTGTTGTTCCGCTTGTTTAAAGTCAATACAACACGTGAAGACAACATTACCTTTGATGATATTTCAGCGGTGATGGATGCAGGTGCTCAGGCAGGTGTTTTACAAAAGCAAGAACATCACTTTATTGAAAATGTATTTGAACTTGAGGAACGTAATGTTCCATCTAGTATGACCCCACGTGAAAACGTGGTGTTTTTTACGTTAAAAGAGCCTGAAGAAAGTATCCGCCAAAAGCTAGCTGAATACCCTTATTCAAAGTTCCTGGTTTGTAACGAAACCATTGACCAAGTGATTGGCTATGTAGATGCCAAAGATATTTTGGTACGGATTCTGAATAATCAAAAAATTAATCAGCTGCACGAATCAACTATTCGTACAGTATTAACCATTCCTGACTCATTGACCCTTTCTGAACTTCTTGACCGCTTCCGCTCAAGCAAAGAAAAATTTGCGGTGGTATTTAATGAATATGCACTTGTGGTTGGTGTTATTACCCTGTCAGATATCATGATCACTGTGATGGGCGACTGGGTTACACCAATGGATGAAGAGCTACAAATCATTAAACGGGATAACAACTCATGGTTGATCGATGGGAGTACTCCAATCGAAGACATGAAGCATGCCTTAGCCATTGATGAAATGCCAGATGAAGAAAACTATGAAACACTGGCGGGTTTTATGATGTATCAGTTAAGAAAAATTCCCAAACCAGCTGACACAGTAATTTTTGGTGGTTATAAATTTGAAGTGGTCGATGTAGATCATTTTAAAATTGACCAGCTACTAGTCACTCGATTACTTGAAAAAGCAGAACCATCGAGCTCAGAAGATTCTTCACAGTAAGTTTCTTTAGCGTATTTAAAGCTTAGCAATCACCTTGCTAAGCTTTTTTTATGCAAAGTAGTGCTTCAATATTAAAACTTCCAGAGCGTCTTTGATTAGATTATGCGCTTTTGATTTATAAATTTTAAAAATATGAAAATTAACATGAACTCAATTCCTAAAAACCAAAAATATAATAAACATATAAATCAACAATATATAATTTATAACCATTTTGGTGCAAAAATAATATTCATTTTTAAATATCTGTTTTGAATACTCTATTTATTTAAAAAATAGTGCTGAATTCAGTATTTCTACAAGGATATTTTAATTTAATCAAATAACTATTAGCATGCTTCTGCTTAAAAAACTAAAAGACTTCTGTTAAAAAAGTCTCATTCAAGGATCGAACTATGCTAACCGTATTAGGTTTGGGCATGATTTTGTGCTTTATGTACTTAATCATGTCTAGACGAATGACTGCGCTTGCAGCACTCACACTTATTCCAATTTTATTTGCATTAATCGCTTACGGTCTTAGCTTCTATTTCGACAGCCTTGGGCATTTAGAAATCAAACAGCTCGGTGAAATGATGCTTGATGGGGTGAAAAAACTTGCACCAACAGGCGTAATGCTACTTTTTGCAATTCTCTATTTTGCCATCATGATTGACACGGGATTGTTTGATCCTTCTGTAAAGTTCATCTTAAAGCTGGTCAAAGGTGATCCCCTTAAAGTCGTTATTGGTACTATTACCCTGACACTCATCGTCTCTCTTGATGGTGATGGTTCAACCACCTACATGATTTGTGTGGCAGCAATGCTTCCGCTCTATAAAAAATTAGGTATGAGCCCGCTGATTATGGCGTGTTTAATGATGCTGGCAAGCGGAATCATGAACCTTACCCCTTGGGGTGGACCAACGGCACGTGCTGCAAGTGCGCTGCATGTAGAGGCGAGTGAAATCTTTGTGCCTATGGTTTTACCAATGCTGGCTGCAATTCTTTGGCTCTATTTTGTAGGTTTTATGTATGGTCGCATGGAACGTAAACGCTTAGGTATTATTGAACTTGATGTTAGTCATGGTGATGACATTCAAATTTCAACGAACCCGGAAGCAAATCGTGCACACTTAAGATGGTTCAATGGCTTATTAACCGTTGTACTGATGATCTGTTTGGTGAAAGGTGTGTTGCCTTTACCGATCTTATTTATGATCGCGCTTTGTATTGCATTGGTGGTGAACTATAAAGACGTCGATATGCAAAAATCTTTGGTTGCTCATCATGCAGGTAGTGCCCTAAACGTTGTGGGTATTATTTTTGCCGCAGGGATTTTTACAGGGATTCTTTCAGGGACAGGCATGGTTGATGCAATGTCGAAAGAATTGGTGGCGATTATTCCACAAAGTATGGGGCCTTTCTTAGCACCAATTACTGCTGTGATTAGTATGCCTTTGACCTTCTTTATGTCGAATGATGCTTTCTATTATGGGGTGTTACCGATCCTTTCAGAAGCAGCAAGTCATTATGGTATTACACCTGTAGAAATGGCACGTGCTTCAATTGTCGGCCAACCTGTGCACTTACTGTCACCATTGGTTCCTTCTACCTATTTGTTATGTGGATTGGCTGGTATCGAATTTGGACAGCATCAGAAGTTCACCATTAAATGGGCGATTTTGACCTGTTTGGTAATGCTGGTTGCAGCCATGCTGCTCGGTGTATTCCCACTTTATTCAACACTCCACTAATAGACAAAAGCCGATATTTATATCGGCTTTTTTTCATTTTAAATAGATTATTTTCATCATCATCTATTTAAAATAATGATTTATTTACAATCAAATCCAATTAAGGATGAATCAAGACATCGAGCAACGCTTGATAATGAATTGAAATGTCATCTTCTAAAATTTTATAGGCACTATCGAACTGCACCATTGGCCAGCCTTCTTTCCAGAAAGGAAAAATATTATGCAGGTCACGCGTCACGGTGGCATCTTCACGAATAATCGCTTGAGCAACTTGCGATAGCACTTGAGCAGTTTCTGCACCATCAATGGCTAAATAATCGATACCTTTTGCTTTTAAAATACGAACACGATCTTTCTTATAACGAATTTTCTTGGCTTGCGCTTCATTTAAATTTAAAGCCAAAGTCACTGCTTCAACAAGTTTGTCTTCAAAGCTTTGATGTAAAGCAACCAATGCCTGTTTATGTGCTTCTTGACGCCCTGCTTTTCCACCATCACGAATGATTTTTTGTGCTTCAACATTCAGTTCATCCGATTTCATCGACTGAAGAATGTCTAAAATTTCAATATCACTTAATGAAGCAGAAGAATCTGTCATGGGAGTCCTAAAACAAAAATAAATAGAAACTCTATTTTCGCACAATTTTAAAATTAAGTCAGAGATAATGTTACTCTACTGCGATGTATCTCTGCCTGATCAAATAATAATAAAGGATGATAATTTAATGTCTGTTTTAGCCCTACTCGCTTGTACCAGTTTTTATTCCGCTTTGTATCCATCAATTTTTATTTTGCTCAACAACCACGACCTCTGTGCCTTGTGCTGGCAGTGATTTTATTCGTATTTGCTTACCGAATTACCCCTGCGGCTGATCAAAAGGAACGACAAACATTTAATCGCACCTTGAATCATGGAAATTGGCTGACTTTGCCGCTTTACACATGCTGGCAATTGTTTATCTTGCCTATACGCTTACTACTGTCCAAATTTTTTGATTAAGACCATTCGATAAAATCCTATCAATAAGCATAAACTGACAATTTTTTGCTTTCTTAATTGAGATTTTTTTGCTATTGATTTGATATGCCAATAAAAAGTGAAACCTTATGAAAGCTGTTGCTTATAATAAACCATTCGCAATCTCAGAAGCCAATGTTTTTTCCGAAATCGAAATCGAACAGCCAGTTGCAACAGGTCATGACTTACTGATTGAGGTCAAAGCCATTTCAATCAATCCAGTCGATATCAAAATGCGACAGCGTACTTCGCCAGACAATGATACTTGGAAAATTTTGGGTCATGATGCGGTTGGGACCGTGAAAGCAGTCGGAGAAAAAGTTCAAAATTTTAAAGTGGGTGATGAAGTTTTTTATGCGGGTTCAAATCAAAGACAAGGTTCTTATGCTGAATTCCAATTGGTCGATGAACGTATCGTTGGACTAAAACCTAAATCATTGAGTGATGCAGAAGCCGCAGCCTTACCATTAACGTCGCTCACCGCATATGAAATGTTATTTGACCGTTTAAAAATCCAAGACACCAAAGTTGAAAAACCTGTGATTTTAGTCATTGGCGCTGCAGGCGGTGTAGGATCTATTACGGTTCAATTGTTAAAAGTACTGACTGAATTTACTGTTATTGCCACAGCTTCCCGCCCTGAATCTAAAGCATGGCTGACTGAAATTGGCGCAGATTATATTGTGGATCATAGCCAACCATTAGAACAGCAAATCCTAGACTTGAATATTGGGCTACCTCATTATATTTTTTCAATTAATGGTACAGGGCGATATACACAAGCGATTGCCAATTTGATTGCACCCCAAGGCCATTTTGGTTTAATTGATGATCCTGAAAACTTTATCATTAACCCGTTTAAAGTTAAGTCTGTTTCTGTACATTGGGAATCGATGTTTACTCGCTCTACATTCCAAACCAAAGATCTTAGCCGACAAGGTGATATTTTAAATAAAGTTTCAAAATTAGTTGATGACCAAAGAATCAAAACCACTTTGGGACAAAACCTAGGCAAAATCAATGTTGAGCATATAACCCAAGCACATACGCTGATTGAGTCAGGTAAAAGTATTGGTAAGATCGTATTAGCAGGCTTTTAATCGCTGGTTTTTAATGGCGACTTCATCTATATGAATTAGATTGAAGTCGCCTTACACATTCATAAACAATGGCAAATGTTTAAAGCTTTGTATAACAACGCGATCTTAAATCACTTCCACCACAACTTTACCAATATGCTCACCTGTATCCATACATGCATGCGCTGCTTGGATCTGATCAAACTTAAATGTTTTATAAATCATGGGTAAGCATTCGCCTTTTGCCCACAATGGAACCACATGTTCCACCAAACCTTTGGCAATTTCAGCTTTTTCAGCAGTTGTACGCGCACGCATAGTTGAACCAGTAATAGTGAGACGTTTCATCATAATCTGCCCCAATTTTACCTCTTTGGCCTTTGCACCACCCAAAAATGCGATATAAACCAAACGCCCATCTCTACGGAGTAGGTTTAGATTTTGATCTAGATAAGGCGCCCCAACCATGTCAAGAATAATATCGACACCCTCATTTTGGGTCTTTTCATGAATGACCTGTTCAAAGTCCTGAGTTTTATAATTAATCGCATCGGTCAAATGGCGAATGGCTTGAATCTTCTCATCTGAACCTACAGTTGCAAAGCTTTTCAAACCGAATGATTGCGCTAACATTAACGCGGTTGTACCAATACCACTTGAGCCACCTTGTACCAATAGTGTTTCACCTGCTTTGGCATGCGCCATTTGAAAAACATTGGCCCATACGGTAAAGAAGGTTTCAGGTATTGCTGCAGCTTGAACAAAACTTACAGCTTCTGGAATATTAATGGTTTGAGATTCTGGCACGACACAATATTCTGCATAACCACCGCCGTTGGTCAGTCCACAAACCTTATCCCCCACTGTGAATAAAGTGACATTTCCCCCCACTGCAATGACTTCTCCAGCAACTTCCAAACCGGGAACAGGTGTCACTCCTTTTGGCATAGGATATAAGCCTTGACGCTGTAAAATATCAGGTCGATTAATCCCAAATGCATGGACTTTAACCAAAACTTCATCTGCTTTGGGTTGAGGAATTTCTACCGTTTCATAAGCCAGTTTTTCTATACCACCGGGTTCTGTAATAATGACCTGTTGCATATTCTTTGTAGACATACTTTCTTTCCTATTCCATTCATTGCTTTTCATGTTTTCTGTATTTGAACATAAACCAATGCATGTGCAAATATTTCGCCACCAATGTCTACAAAATAGCGTGGGTATCCTTACAAAAATATAGTTTTCAATTGTTTATATAGCTAAAAGCTGGCTAAAACAGCTTTAAAATAAAGACTTGCATAAATGACATAAACATTTAGTCACAATGTCCAGTTTAGCACTTGATTCAAATTGTATTTTTGCTATGTTCATACCAATCATAGCGTATGTGATTAAGCTTCAATCTATAATTTGGAATAAAAATAAACTCAATAAAACATATTATCAAGGAGCTGATAATGATGAAAATCAACAAAGTACTGCTTGCGCTCTTCTCGATTTATATACCGAGTTCAGCACTCTATGCAGCAGCAATGGATAGATCAGGACAATCTATTTCTGCATTCCTTCAACCTAATCATTATTTTGAAGCAGGGATTTCAATACTAGATCCAACGGTGACGGGTAAAGAAGCAGATGTTTCAGCGACTCGTCGTAATATTCAAGATATGGGAGATGACTACTATTTTCCAAATGCAGCAATCAAATTGCAAATCGCAGACAAAGTTTCATTTGGTTTGTTATACGATCAACCCTTTGGGGCAAAAGTAAAATACGCTGGCAATAATATTTTTGTCACAGATGATAAGACAACGATACTAGATCAAAAATTACTTAATTCAATGATTGATCAAAAATTTTCTGCTTTAAGTTCGGAACAAAAAGTCGCGCTAACATTGCAAGCTCAAGGGGTTAACTTAAATTCGGCCGAAGGTCAAATCAAGTACAATCAAACGCTTAATGCATACAACACCAATGAAACGGTAAAAAACCAGATTAATACTGGCGTTAAAGCAGAGATTAGCAACCAAGTCGATGCCACTAAAGCTTATCTTGGTAAAGGTAATACATCAGCTAAAGTAGATTCAGAAAGTCTCAGTATGATTTTTGGTTATCAACCTATAAAAAATTTAAATTTATATGCAGGAGGTGTTTATCAAACCATTGAAGGAGAACTGCATTTAAGAGGTCAAGCCACCAGTGTATACAATGGTTATGATGCAACCATGAAAAAAGATAGTGGTATCGGCTGGCTCGCAGGTATTGCTTATCAAATTCCCGAAATTGCCTTCAAAACTGCTATAACCTACCTTTCTGAAATTGACCATGAAACTGCGACGACTGAAAATATCTCAAGCTTACCCGCACTGGTTAAACTTGGTGTCATTTCTGATGCTGTGGCAAATAAAATTGCCAGTAGCAAGAGTGAATCTAAAATCACCACACCTCAATCGGTGAATTTAGATTTACAAAGTGGTGTTATGAAAGACACTGTTGCTTTTGCCAATGTACGCTGGGTAAATTGGAAAAATTTTAGGATTCAGCCCGTTCAATTTGGTGCAATTTCTAAAATCGTCGGACAGCTGCCTTCTGTCGCGCAACCCAATGGTTTTGATTTATTGTCGTATTCTAAAGATCAATGGTCTGCCAATGTTGGTGTAGGACGTAAACTTACCGAGCAATGGATGGC
Organism: Acinetobacter sp. GW821-FHT01E09; assembly: GCF_059422385.1. Lineage (NCBI taxonomy): Bacteria > Pseudomonadati > Pseudomonadota > Gammaproteobacteria > Moraxellales > Moraxellaceae > Acinetobacter > Acinetobacter sp. GW821-FHT01E09. The sequence continues at coordinate 938,951 of NZ_JBWKWU010000001.1, read as the reverse complement.
TAATGTTTCTGTAGGCTGGGACTCTGGTGCAGGAAATCCAGTTACAGCACTTGGGCCAACTGAAGGTTATTGGAATGTGGGTATTGGTGCTCAATTTAGCCCTACAGCTCAGACCTTTATTGCTGGTGGTGTTAAATATTTTTGGTTAGGTGATGCTGAAGGGCAAATCGCTTCACAGGCAGGTAAAACAAGCTATGTTGCTGATTTTACAGATAACCATGCGCTCGCTTATGGTTTAAAAATAGGTTATCGCTTTTAATTGATTATATTTTTGACAAGTAAGCATGTAATTCTTAACGATTTACATGCTTTTTTATTGCCATTTTTAAACATCAAAAAACCATATTGATCATTTTTTGTTTGCTAATTTAATTTTACCCTGATAATATTCAAACACAAATTAGTTTTACCCAGATAAAAATATCTAAAGGTTTTAAAATGAATACTGAAAATACCTACACTGCCTTTATTGGCAATGACCGTTTAATCACTGATTCTTTGTTAAACGTGGCATTAACCATTAAGACTCAACAAAACACTTCCACACCTGTGTTGATTTTTAATGATCAAACGGGCCAAGCCATTGATGTTAATACCATCGGATCTACAGCAGATATTCAACAACGTTATGCTGAACCTGAAGCAGTTAAAAAAGTTGGACGTCCTAAATTAGGGGTAATTTCTCGTGAAATCACTTTGCAGCAAAAGCATTGGGATTGGTTAGATCAACAAAGTTCAAGTGCATCTGCCGTGATTCGAAAATTGATTGACCAAGAGTTAAATAACCCCGATTCAGCAAGTAATAAAATGTTGGTAAAACAGGCAACTGATCGTTTTATGTCAGCAATGTCAGGCAATATGCCCAATTATGAGGAAGCCACCCGTGCTTTATATCAAGGTAATCAAGCGCTGTTTTTAGAATTGATTCACGACTATCCAAACGATTTACGGGCGTATTTGATTTTAAAAACGCAACATGCTTTTTAACTACAATATTCGCAACTATATAAAAATTAAATGCGCTAAGCCTTTGGGATTAGCGCATTTTTTATAATGATCGGCACACGATTAATCATTAAATTATTTTTGTCGTTCGGACTCATCACAAGCTTGTTTTAAACGTTGCATTGCCATCGGATCCATAGGTGCCGTCATCATTGCATGATAGTTTCGGCATTCTTTGGTCGGCTCCTGTATTTTCGATTGGTTTGAGACACAGGCTGTCAATACACTTGCAATACCAATCAGGAAAAATACTTTCATAAGATGACCTACTATTAAATCTTAATTTGAATTAAAACTGAATTTTATTGCTTGTGCTGTTGCAAGTCTGTTTTGATCGCATTCCATCAATGTTAATTCTTCTTATTTTAAAGCTTGCACAGCCGTACCATTCATTGAAGCTCTAAATAGATTTAGCTGAGCACTACAAAAAGTACTAATTGGCTCTTGTTGAGGATGAAAATTTTTAAAATTCCTTCATTTATAGCAAGATATATTCTCTAAGTATTAAACAATGCAAAATTAAAAATGTCTTAATCTATATGATGTTGATTAGTTTTATCTTGTATATATTAAATTTTTGCATCAAAAAACCCACCTTCTGGTGGGCTTCTCTCAATCAATCCAATCTGTTAAAGACGAACCAATTCCACAATTTTTTCAGCCAATTCTTCAACTGCTTCTTGAGCAAATGCTACATCAGCACCCTGTTCAACATCCGTTACCACCACAACACCAGTTTGACGAAGCAATGCAACTTGATCGCTTGATAAACCTGTTTTTGCAATCGCAACAACACCTTGTTGAATCAATAAGCTTTCAAGAGATTGTGCATGTTTAAGTGCTTGAGCAGATACAGCAACCACAGCCGGTTTTTGACCTAAACGTGCAGCACGCGCTTCAGCAGTGACAGGTTCATTGTGTGCAGTCCATTCAACCGCAGCTTCAACCATACCCGCACCAACAGTCACATTACTTAAACGGTCAATGAAAATAAAAGAACCCGTATAACGACTGTCATGATAACGGTCAAATACCACTGGCGCATCAAACTCAATTGTTACATCTGCAATTGCATTTAAATCAAGCTGTTCAACTTGCATTTTTTCCAATGTGTTGACATTGGTACGATAATTAATCTTCGCAACCTTAGCCGGAATGGTTTGTGTACCAAACTTCACATTATAAAGTTTGCCCAACACTAAAGGCTGATCAGTCATCCATACGACTGTTGCACGAGCAGAACGTGAAATGAGCGGTTGCTCACCTGCTTTGACCAAGACATTACCACGCGAAATATCAATTTCATCATTCAAGGTCAAAGTCACTGCTTGACCCGCAATTGCATGTGCTAAATTGCCATCAAAAGTGACTATTTCTTTCACTGTTGATTTCTTACCAGACGGTAAAGCCACAATTTCATCGCCAACTTTCACTTCACCTAAAGCAATCGTACCGCAGAAACCACGGAAATCGAGGTTAGGACGGTTCACATATTGCACAGGGAAGCGGAATTCATGTTTGCTTACATCATGTGTAATTTCAACAGTTTCCAATGTTTCCATCAAGGTTTTACCTTGATACCACGGCGTATTTTCGGATTTATTTACAACGTTATCGCCATTCAATGCAGAAATTGGCGAGAAGATGATATTGGCAGGTTTACGCTCACCCAATTGATTAACAAAATTATTATACTCAACTTGAATTTCATTGAAACGCGCTTCAGAGAATTCAACCAAGTCCATTTTGTTAATCGCAACTACGATATTACGAATACCCAATAGGCTCGCAATAAAGGTATGACGACGAGTCTGTGTTTGTACGCCATAACGAGCATCAATTAAGATGATTGCAAGATCTGCGGTAGATGCGCCTGTGGCCATGTTACGGGTATATTGCTCATGCCCTGGGGTATCGGCAATGATAAACTTACGCTTTTCAGTAGAAAAATAACGATAAGCCACATCAATGGTAATACCTTGCTCACGTTCAGCTTGTAAACCGTCGACAAGCAAGGCCAAATCAGGTGCATCACCTGTTGTACCCACTTTTTTAGAATCACGGGTTACTGCTTGTAATTGATCTTCATAAATCAATTTTGAATCGTAAAGTAAACGACCAATTAACGTTGATTTACCATCATCAACATTACCGCAAGTCAAAAATCTTAACAGGTCTTTATTTTCGTGCTGTTTTAAATATGCCAAGATATCTTGGCTAATTAATTCTGATTGATGAGACATTGCTCAAAGCTCCACAATATTTTGAAATCGGTTGCTATATCTTTAAATCCTCCTAAGTCCTCCGTTTTCTTGCTGGAGTTCCCCCCTCTTTTATAAAGAGGGGTTAGGGGGAGATTCATATAAAAAATACTTAGAAATAGCCTTCTTGCTTTTTCTTTTCCATCGAACCTGCTTCATCATGGTCAATCATACGACCTTGACGTTCAGAGCTTGTGGCTAAAAGCATTTCTTGGATAATTTCAGGCAGTGTTGTTGCTGTTGATTCAACAGCACCTGTCAACGGGTAACAGCCCAAAGTACGGAAACGTACCGATTTCATTTGTGGAACTTCACCTTCTTTTAAACGCATACGTTCATCATCTACCATGATCAACGTACCACTACGTTCAACAACTGGACGTTCAGCTGCTAAATACAAAGGTACCAAAGGAATACTTTCTTGGTAGATATATTGCCAAATGTCTAACTCAGTCCAGTTTGACAATGGAAATACACGGATACTCTCGCCTTTATTGACTTTACCGTTATAAAGATTCCAAAGCTCTGGACGTTGGTTTTTAGGATCCCAACGATGTTTAGCATCACGGAAAGAATAAACACGTTCTTTTGCACGTGACTTTTCTTCATCACGGCGTGCGCCACCAAATGCAGCATCAAACTGATATTTATCCAATGCCTGTTTTAAGCCTTGGGTTTTCATAATATCGGTATATTTTGAGCTACCATAATCAAATGGGTTTACGCCTGCATCTTTACCTTCTTTGTTTTGATGCACGATCAGATCAAAACCGTGTTCTTTTGCCATGTTGTCACGGAATTTAATCATGTCCTTAAACTTCCAACCTGTGTCGACATGCAACAGTGGGAAAGGAAGTTTAGCAGGATAAAATGCTTTTAAAGCAAGATGCAGCATGACAGCTGAGTCTTTCCCGATTGAGTAAAGCATCACTGGATTTTCAAACTCAGCAGCAACTTCACGGATGATATGAATACTCTCAGCTTCAAGCTGTTTTAGATGAGTAAGTCTTTCCTCAGATATAGGCATTGACAGCACCAGCTCACAAAAACGTGTACTTATTACACATATTAAAATTTATATTCATTATAGTGATTTACACCTCAACCCTTTTGCTTGTTTTTTTATATTCATATATAAAAACATCATAAGCAACAACAAGAGATCGGCATGACCACACAAATTATTGCGCTAGAACAGATTGATTTTGAGCAATGGCTTCCACTTTGGCGCGGCTATTTAACATTTTATAAATCACAACTCAGTGACGAACAAATAAGATTATCATGGAAGCGAATCACAAATCCTGAACAAGCTGATATGTTTGGTTTTGCCATCAAAGTAAATGGTCAGGTGGTTGGCTTTGTACATTTGATTGCACATATGAGCATGTGGACAGATTTACCCTATTGTTATCTACAAGATTTATTTGTGGATGAAGCTTTTAGGAATCGAGGTTTAGCACGACAATTAATTGAGCATTGTTATCAGGTCTGCGCAACAAAGTTTGACCGTGTTTATTGGCTCACTCAAGAATCCAATATTAGCGCCCAACACCTTTATGATCGTATTGCGAGTAAAACAGGATTTATCCAATATAAAAAAGCATTAGCATAAAAAAGCTCACCTTTTTCAAGTCAGCCTTTAAAAAAATTGAAGATCTGCATATCAAATAGCTCAACCAACAATTTAAAACTAAAAATCGCTTCTAGAATTTAAAGAAGCGATTTTAGCTTAGTCCCAACTTATCAAACTGTATATGCTTAAAATTAGATATATACAGCCCGACAACTCAGGGCTTAATGGCCGAATAATGCTTTATCTAAAGGAATTTCAATTCCTACAGAAGCACCTGCATCATTGCCATGTACATCAGAATCACTCACCCAGCCATTAATTTTTAATGGCATAGTCGGTTTAATATAATGTGTCCAAGTTAAATCTAATGCTTTAATTTTGTCTTTTTCTGGGAAGGCTAAGTTGATTTGCTTATCACCAAAGAGAGCAGCAGATTGGTTGACTTTGGCATAGATTGCACGACCAGATAAACGATTCATCACATCAAAGCGAATATCACCACCGACAGAAATCATTTCACCATCACCACCCATTGCATGCCCCAATGGGAAACCTTGTTGGTAATAACCATCTTTATAAACATGATGACTATAAGAAACACCTAATGGATCACCATTTGTTTCTGTATTCGCCCATTCAACATAAAGCTGGTACGGCAAATTTTTAAAACTTGAGGAATAGTCAGCACCAGCTAAATACATTTTTTTAGAGGGTAGTAAACCCGCTTCATCTTCCCCAATATATTGCCCATAAAAACTCATCGGAACATTCAGCAAAGATTGAAGATTTAAACGCGCATCAAATCCAGCAAGCTGGTTGGATGGATTACCCACCCCCGTACAGGTGCTATCTGCACACTCATTGTCTTTTCCAATAAAAGCATTCCAATAAGCTTTTGCACTTCCTGGTTGACCTTCCCCATCAATTTGGAAAGCACGTGATGCACCAATTTCTAAATAAGGTAGAGGTTGTGCAGTTAAGCGCAATCCCATTAAACGTGCATCAGGTACAGCCGTATAATCATTTAACTGCCCAGCAAATGCTTGATATTGCCAAGGACCAATCCAAGACAACCATTTAGATTCAAAAGCCTTTTGTTCAGCACGTTGTACAGTAAAACCATAAACTGGACGGCTGGCATCGCCACGAATCAAACTACCATCATGTCCTGGCCCCCAATATGTTGGGATTTGACCCGCAATAACCCACTGATTCCATAGTTTTCCTGCAATGTATGAACCTTCCACATTGACATCTTGGCCGTTATCAATTTGCGGATCTTTTTCACCATTAACACGAAGCTTTGCATCCCAGTTTTCACCGCCTGCATTAAATTCTAATGAACCTACATACTGTGCTTTTGCACTATCCCCAAAAGCTTGAGGAATATTTTTTTGATCAGTTTCAGCAAACAAACCTAATTTTGCGGTTTGATTATCTGCTTTTAGTGCATTTTGAATTGAATCAATAACTTTTTGTTGGGTATTGTTTAAAACTTTTGCTTGAGATAAGGCACGTTGAATTTCATCCCCACTCATTGGCCAAGTCGATGTACTGATTTGAATCACACCTTGCTGATTTAACCAGTTCAAATCTGTGCGAAGATCTTCATTATTTAATACAATTCCCTGTGCAAATACAGGTAAAGACATTCCAAGTAATACAGCAGCACAAAGTGATTTTCTTAAATACATGCTCATTTTTCTCAAGTTTGATTTACAACCACACCTTAATTTTTTTATAAGTTTTTTTCAATGGTGAAATTGTGTTATTCATATTTTAAAATTCCATTATCCAAATAAAAAAAAGTGCACCAAAGTGCACTCATTTTCTTTTAAATTCAGATAATAACGATCATTCAGCTTTTAAAACAATCGCCATCTCTAGCTTTTAAATTAAAATACTTTTAAAAATAGCCAGAATAAACCACCTGATAAACAAATCGTTGCAGGTAAGGTAAAAATCCATGCAGAAAGAATCGTTTTGACTGTTGCAAAATTTAATCCAGTTTTATTGGCAACCATGGTTCCCGCAACCGCACTATTGAGTACATGAGTCGTTGAAACAGGTAAACCAAAACCATCTGCAGCAGCGATTGTAGTCATCGCCACCAGTTCAGCAGACATCCCTTGACCATAGGTCATATGATGTTTACCAATACGCTCGCCCACAGTAACCACAATACGTTTCCAACCCACCATTGTTCCTAAACCCAGTGCCAATGCCACAGCAACTTTTACCCAGTTTGGAATATATTGGAGGAAAGAATCTAAGTTTTTGCGATACTCTTTTACCACTTTGCCTTGAGCTTCATCCATTTTTGGAAGTTGATCAGCTTTATCCAAGCGTTTAAAAGCCGTGGTGCTTAAGTACATATCATTGCGTAATGAAGATACTTCAGCTTCTGGGATATCTTTGAGATCACCAAATTTACCAACGCGCTCCCCCAAATGATCAGTCAAACTGGCCAATGCAGGAACAACTTCAGGATTCATTTCTTTGGTTTGGATAAACTTAGTGATGGTCACACGTGCTTGTTCATCTGGAATATCAGCATGTTGTGCGTAAATTGCCGTCGCGGTTTGACCAGACAATTGTGAGAATGATTGTAAATGTTGTTGGTCTAATCCTCTATTCAACGAATAAGCCAAAGGCACAATACCAATCAAAATCAGCATGATTAAGCCCATACCTTTTTGCCCGTCATTTGAACCATGTGCAAAGCTTACACCGGTACAGGTGAAAATCAGAATTGCACGGATCAAAGGTGGTGGTGGCTTATTGCCTTCAGGGGGTTGGAACAACTCAAGTTGTTTTTTAAATATTTTTTTAACAATCAAAAATACAATTGCTGCAAATGCAAAACCAATCAAAGGAGAAAACAGTAATGCTTTACCCACTTTAAGCACTTGATCCATGTCTACACCACTTGCACCCGTTGAAGCGTGCAAAATGTAGTTCATGATGCCTACACCCAAAATTGAGCCAATCAAAGTGTGAGAGCTTGATGCCGGAATACCTAAGAACCAAGTGCCTAAATTCCACAGAATCGCCGCAATCAGCATGGCAAAAACCATAGCAAAACCAGCGCCACTGCCTACATTCATGATCAGTTCAACAGGAAGTAAGGCAATAATTCCATACGCAACTGCGCCACTGGCAACCATTACCCCAAGGAAGTTACAAAAGCCTGCCCACATCACTGCTACAGGTGCAGGCAATGCATTGGTATAAATCACGGTTGCTACAGCATTGGCTGTATCATGAAAACCATTTACAAACTCAAAACCCAAAGCGATAAATAACGCTGTCGCTAAAAGAATCACTGAATAAAGGCTTAACGGTGGAACATGTGCTAAATCTGCACTAACTTGCACCCCAATATAAATCAAGGTAGCAATGATAATCGTCAGAAACACCGGCATAAAAAATTTCGGTGTTGGTACATGTACATTCGTCGATTTAGCAGCTTGAGACGATTGTGCAGAATCTGAGACGGGAGGTAAATTCGAATTCATGCAGAAAGTTAGCGAATATTAGAATGCGCTTATTGTTCAATTAAATTGTGACAATTATATGACAAATAGAGGTCATATGAAGTGAAATTTATAATTATTTCACTTCAGTATTTCGCTACATAAGCGACAAAATTAATATTTTTATTATTTATAATTAGTATCTTACACTGATAAATTCAATATAACTTAAGCAAAATATTATATTTCAGACTGAAATAATATTTGTAATATTTCAGACCAATTTAAGTTATTCATCATTTGGCATTACCATTTTTCATGAAATTTATGACAAATTGATGAAAAAACAAACATGCTTTTAACTTTATTTTTAAATATTTTCCAATAAATCCCGTTTACTGAATCTATGCAAGTTTAACGCCAACAATTTTCCTTTCACTAAAGTACTCTGCCTGATCAAAAAATCGTCTTGAATTGCATGTGTTAGACAAATAATGTGTGAAAAAATAAAGAGATCATCCAAGTAATTTTTCACACACTTTTTAACAGCTTGCTCTAACAGATTAAGCAATCATTCACTTTTCAATTTCTAGTTTGAATAAAAAACTCAGCGTTCTGTAAACACTGAGTTTTTGACTTAAGATCATCTCGAAAGCTAATTCTGAATGTAAATTGAATACTTGTGTCTAATTAAAATTATTTCCACTGATAGCCCATAGACACGGCACCACCAATATTGCTACGGCTGTCAGCAGAAGCACCCATTTTCCAGACGATCTTATTGCTGTCAGTAATGGCACTCACCCCGATTGCCACAGCAGTTTCACCTCGGTAACCCGAAACACCCGCACTAACCATACTCATACCCGCTTCAGTGGGTTGTGGTAAGTTACCTACCGCCATCGCACCTGCGATACCTGCATAAGTATCGTTACGCAAGTCATCCATGTTTTTATTGGTGTCATAGAAAGCTTGTTCCAGATTACTTACCCGAGTATCTATAGCGCCCAAGGCATCCCCTACATTATGGAAGGTTCCCCCTGCGACATTGTAGGTGGGTGCACCAATCGAACCATCTTTGTTCAGTGTGGAACCGCCACCTAAATGTTGCGCCACACTGCTATTGGTTTGGTGTAATTGTGAACCGTTAATGGCATCCGTAGAGCTTGAGGTAATTTCACCATTTGCTAAACCACTGACTTTATTTGTTGTCCCATCAATCGTGACTTTACCCACATTGACCTTATTCGCTGTCACTTGCTTTGATGTGACTTGATTTGCAGTAACAGAATTTAACTGAATATCCTCTGCTAAAGCCACTTGATAGTTATTTGAACCATCTGCATTGGTACTACTGTTTACAACAGTGTTCTTACCTGCAGACACGCTGGTTTTAGCACCGGCAACCTGTCCATGTATTGAAGCAATTGCATCATGCACATTGTCTTTACCTGTATTTCCAATATTACTGGTTTTGATCGTTCCATCTGGATTAACTTTTGCATTTCCGCCCAATGCATTTGCGACGCTTTCAGCGGTGTCATGTAATTGACTACCATTAATGGCCTGATCAGAATCGGCACTCACCTTACCGTCAGCCAAACCACTGATGGTATTGTTTTGTGAATCAGCCTTAATATTACCCACCGTTACTGAATCAAAACTCACATCATCTTTGGTTGCAACTTGATAATCGGTTGAACCATCTGCCTTAGTGGTTTTCGTTACTTCAGTATTTTTACCTGCACTTACAGTTTCTGTAGAACCTTTAGCTTCATTGGTTTTAGACATTGCAGCCTTTAATTGTGCAACATTGACCGCATCTGTATCTGCTGTACCCGCTGCTACACCAGTAATTTGACGAGTGATCCCCCTTGAGACATCTCCCACAGAAAATGCTGCTGCACTACTTCGCCATGTACTCCCTGTATTGCTAGAACCAAACCCTGTCAATGGATCAAAGCCTGCAATACCCGCCGCAGTATTAGCAACTGAGCCTTTACCAAGTGCAACACTACCTTCCAGCTCGGCACGTGTATCCGTTCCAATCGCAACCGCATCTTTACTCTTGGCAGATGAATTAAGGCCAAGCGCAGTAGCGCCATCTCCTTTTGCACTCGCACCAACACCTACCGCTACAGCAAGTGCTCCACTTGCACCATCATTGTTATAATTACCCGCTTTGTTACCAGCATCATTGATACTCACATAATGAGTCATATCCCCTGCACCAGCATAAAGTTTTTCAACCGCTTGGTTTGTGGCATGTAATTGTGAACCGTTAATAGCATCTGTACTGCTTGCACTAATTTCACCTGCAGCTACATTGATGATTTGTCTTTCACCACCGACTTTACCGACACTGACGACACCATTGACTGTTGATCCTACACCAGCAAAGGCATAATCCTCGCCATTAATGCTGACTTTATCTACTACAGTTGCTACACGATCTGTGGATGCGTTACCTAAGACCACACTGTTGGCTTGGGTCGTTGTGACATTATTGCCAAGGACTTGAGTATTATCTTGAGCAACGTTATTACTCGCACCAATCGCTGTAGAGTTTTTACCAGTTACAGTATTCAAAAAGCCCACTGCGGTAGAAAAATCGGCTTTTGCAGATGCACCATCTCCAATAGCAACTGACGATTCACCACCCGCTAAAGCACGGCCTACAGCTAAAGCATTTTTACCCGTCGCACCATCATTTTTGTAGTTATTACCTTGAGTACCACCATCATTAACACTGAAATAATGTGTAGTTGTTGCAGCCTGAACTGCTTTAAGTTGTGATAGGTTTACTGCATCAGTATCTTGGCTCGCTGCTGCAACATTGCTAATACGGCGTTCTTTTCCAACCGTCCCCACTGACACTTCACCACCCGCGGCATTGGCTGCAACAATCGTAGTACCTAGTGGTACATAAGCAACTTCACTGTTTACATCACGGATCGCCTCACTATTTGCACCCAAAGCAACACTGTTACTAACAGCAGCCTTAGCCCCACTGCCTAGACTGGTCGCATCATCTACATTGCTTAGCCCTTGACCCGCTGCTCGACCCAAAGCAACATTACGGTTGCCTGTAACGTTTTCACCAGCCGAATCACCCACAGCAAGGTTACTATCACCAACAACGTTTACACCCGCATTCACCCCCAATCCAGTGTTGTTATTTCCTGTGACATCACGACCTGCATCATCACCTAAAGCTGTATTTTTTTGGCCTTTGGTATTTTTTCCACTATTCGATCCAACACTGGTATTCCAGCCACCATCATTATTGATACCTGCATTTAAACCAATGGCAATCGCGTTCTCACCAGTTGCACTCGCACCTACACCAACTGCTACAGCATTTTTACCTGTTGCCCCATCATTATTATAATTCCCGCCTTGAGTGCCACTATCATTGATACTGACATAATGAGTTGTATCTCCTGCACCAGCATATAACTTTTCAACCGCTTGGTTTGTGGCATGTAACTGTGAACCGTTAACAGCATCTGTACTGCTTGCACTAATTTCACCTGCAGCAACGTTGATAATTTGACGTTCACTACCCACTTTACCCACACTGACGACGCCATTGGCAGCAGACCCCACACCTGCAAAGGCATAATCCTCGCCATTAATCGTCACTTTATCTATAGTAGTTGCAGCACGGTCAGTCGATTCATTCCCCAAGACAACACTGTTGGCTTGAGTTGTTGTAACATTATTACCGAGGACTTGAGTATTCTCTTGAGCAACCGTGTTTTTATTGCCTAATACAGTCGTATTTTTGGCATTATTCAGTGTATTTTCGTTCCCGAGAACATTATTTTTCTCACCACCACTAACCGTATTTCTAAAACCCGCAGTCAAGGACTTCATACTGTCTGTAATTTTATTAAATGCACCAACAGCTGAACTATATTCACTTGCACTTGAAATCTCGTTGGCGACACCCATACCTAAAGCACGACGACCTTGGATTGTATTATTGGCACCTAAAACGGTAGCTCGCTCTCCTTCTGCGATATTCCAAACACCAAATGCAGAAGACCATTGACCTTTAGTTTTATTTTCCGCACCGACTGCAATAGAACGATACCCCTCAGCATTGTTATAACTGCCTACTGCAACACCAGAGAAATCTTTTACAGTATTGTTAGCACCTAAAGCTAAAGCGTCACTGCCTGTAACATTGTTATTGTGCCCAATTGCAGTACTAGAATTTGCGCTATTACTTAGGGAATTATTGTTACCAATCGCAATACTATTTGCAGCATCGCTGGTGACATTACCAATGGCAATCGCATTCTCACCAGCCGCCTTAGCTCCGATGCCCACAGCTAAAGCATTTTTACCTGTTGCTCCATCATTATTATAATTCCCGCCTTGGGTACCACCATCGTTGACACTAAAATAATGTGTAGTTGTTGCAGCCTGAACTGCTTTAAGTTGTGATAAGTTTACTGCATCAGTATCTTGGCTCGCCGCTGCAACATTGCTAATACGGCGTTCTTTTCCAATCGTACCTACTGATACTTCACCACCCGTTGCATTGGCTGCGACAATCGTTCTACCTAACGGTACATAAGCATCTTCACTGTTTACATCACGAACCGCTTCACTATTCGCACCTAAAGCAACACTGTTACTAACAGCTGCCTTTGCCCCACTTCCTAGACTGGTTGCATCATCTACATTGCTTAGTCCTTGACCCGCTGCCCGCCCCAAGGCGACATTACGGTTACCTGTAACGTTATTACCCGCAGTATCACCAATAGCTACATTGCTATCGCCAGTAACACTATGACCAGACATCTGACCATAAGCTGAGTTACTACTTCCCTTAACCTTATTACCCGCTGTATCACCAAGAGCAATATTACTATTACCTTGGACATTGCGACCCGCATTGATACCAAAAGCACTGTTATAATTACTATCGTTCGTGTTAGTACCCACGCTAGAGCCAGCTCCTGCACCTACTGCTGTATTTTGGTGACCAAAAATATCTTGGCCCGCCACCCGACCTTGAGCAGTGTTTTGGTTCCCTCTAACTCTTTGTCCTGCTGAATCACCTACTGCACTATTGGAATCACCATTGACTTCGCTACCCGCTGTAAAACCTAAAGCAGTGTTACCACTTCCCACACTGTTGTTACCTGCTCCATAGGCTAATGCAGCATTGTAATTCCCTGAAATATTGCTACCTGAACTTACACCAATAGCCACATTACTATCACCAGTAACACTACGACCAGACAACTGACCATAAGCTGAGTTACTGCTTCCTCTAACCATACTGCCGGAGTCGAGTCCAGTCGCAGTATTTGAGTTACCAATCACATCAACACCTGATGTTCGCCCCAAAGCAGTGTTATGACTTCCCGCTACATCACCGCCAGCCGATGCACCAGCAGCAAGATTAGTTTCACCCGTAACTTTTACACCTGCACTCGCACCCAATCCTATGTTGCCATTTCCTGAGACATCACGACCAGCATAGTCACCCAAAGCTGTATTTCTTTGTCCTTTGGTGTTATGCCCACTGTTTGATCCAACACTTGTATTCCAACGACCATCATTGTTTGTACCTGCGTTCATACCAATCAGTACATTGGCATCCCCATCGGAAATATTTCCATTCCCCGCATTGAGGCCGATCACCACGGCACGACCACCCATTGCTTGTGCTCCAGAACCGATGGCAATATCATTTTCACCAGCCGCCTTAGCGCCTACACCTACAGCGATCGCATTGAGACCTGTTGCTCCATCATTATTATAATTTCCCCCTTGAGTACCTCCATCATTGATACTGACATAGTGATCAGCCGCCCCTGCCATACTCGACATAGTCAATGCTGAAATTGCCAATAACGCACCTGCAACAGTTGTTTTAGCTGAAGATCGTTTACCCCGTGTCTTGGATACCTCAGAAATCGCACACCAAGTGCCCAAAGATTCATTCCAAACGATTTTATAGACCTTATTCATTTTCTTATCTCACATTTATAATAAATTATGTGATTAATTTAACACTCACAATTAAGGTTTCAATGTTTTTCTTCGATTGTGCAAAAAGATCATGAATCACCATAAATGCATGATTTTTTAGAATGAATTATTTGAATTTTTTTAAATTGTCTCGATCAAAAATCTGTCATCAGGAAGTATGTCAAGATTGGTACCTTGAAAGTCTACATTCTGATAATATATCGGCTATTTTTAAAATCCGATTTTATTGAGAGTTTTAATGTCCACGCTTACCACGTTAAAAGAGCTTCTTGCCAAACGCATCCTAATTATTGATGGTGCAATGGGAACTATGATCCAACGCCATAAACTGGAAGAAGCTGATTACCGTGGTGAGCGTTTTGCTGACTGGGCATCTGATTTAAAAGGCAACAATGACCTTTTGGTGTTAACTCAGCCACAAATTATTCAAGGCATCCATGAAGCTTACTTAGATGCTGGTGCTGACATTATTGAAACCAATAGCTTTAACGGCACACGTGTTTCAATGTCTGACTATCACATGGAAGACTTAGTCCATGAGATTAACTTTGAAGCGGCCCGTCTAGCCAAAGCTGCTTGTGAAAAATACTCAACCCCTGACAAACCACGTTTTGTTGCTGGGGTATTGGGACCAACATCACGTACTTGCTCTATCTCACCAAATGTGAATGATCCCGCGTTTCGTAACATTACCTTTGATGAACTCAAAGAAAATTATATTGAAGCCACACATGCTTTAATTGAAGGTGGCGCAGACATCCTTCTCATTGAAACGGTGTTTGATACCTTAAACTGTAAAGCAGCAATTTTTGCGGTAAAAGAAGCCTTTAAACAGCTTGGCCGTGAATTACCACTGATGATTTCAGGCACAATTACTGATGCTTCTGGCCGTACCTTAACAGGACAAACCGCAGAAGCATTCTGGAACTCTGTTCGTCACGGCGATTTATTGTCGATAGGATTTAACTGCGCCTTGGGTGCAGATGCCATGCGTCCACATGTCAAAACTGTATCAGATGTTGCCGATGTTTTTGTTTCAGCGCATCCAAACGCTGGCTTACCGAACGCATTTGGTGGCTATGATGAAACACCAGAAGAAACAGCAGCCTTCCTAAAAGAATTTGCTGAAAGTGGTTTGATCAATATCACTGGTGGCTGTTGTGGTACAACACCTGACCATATTCGTGCCATTTATAATGCGGTCAAAGACATACCACCGCGTAAAATTCCTGACATCAAGCCTGCATGTCGCCTCAGTGGTTTAGAGCCATTTAATATTTATGACGACTCATTGTTCGTCAATGTCGGTGAACGTACCAATGTCACGGGTTCTAAAAAATTCCTCCGTTTAATCCGTGAAGAAAACTTTGCAGAAGCACTTGATGTTGCTTTACAGCAAGTGGTTTCAGGTGCACAAATCATTGACATCAATATGGATGAAGGAATGCTCGATTCGCAAAATGCGATGGTACATTTCTTAAATCTGGTTGCATCTGAGCCTGAAATTTCTAAAGTGCCGATCATGATTGACTCCTCTAAATGGGAAATCATTGAAGCAGGGCTAAAATGTGTACAAGGTAAACCTGTTGTTAACTCGATTTCCTTAAAAGAAGGTTATGACGAGTTTGTCCATAAAGCACGTTTATGCCGTCAATATGGTGCTGCTGTCATTGTGATGGCATTTGATGAAACCGGTCAGGCAGATACTGCTGCACGTAAACGTGAAATCTGTAAGCGTTCTTACGATGTGCTCGTTAATGAAATCGGTTTTCCTGCGGAAGACATTATTTTTGACCCGAACGTTTTTGCTGTCGCAACAGGGATTGAAGAGCACAATAACTATGCAGTGGACTTTATTGAAGCAACAGGCTGGATTAAACAAAACTTACCACATGCCATGATTTCTGGTGGTGTGTCGAACGTATCATTCTCTTTCCGTGGCAATGAACCTGTCCGTGAAGCCATTCACTCTGTATTCCTTTACTATGCCATCAAACAAGGCATGACCATGGGGATTGTCAATGCGGGGCAGATGGCCATCTATGATGATATTCCTAAAGAGCTGAAAGCCGCTGTTGAAGATGTCATTCTCAACCAGAATCAAGGTGACAGCGGTCAAGATGCAACTGAAAAATTGCTTGAAGTTGCTGAACAGTACCGTGGTCAAAGTGCTGCCCAAAAACAAGTTGAAAACCTTGAATGGCGTAATGAACCTGTTGAAAAGCGTCTTGAATATGCACTGGTCAAAGGGATTACCAGCTTTATCGATGAAGATACTGAAGAAGCCCGCTTAAAGTCCAAACGTCCACTTGATGTGATTGAAGGTCCATTGATGGATGGCATGAATGTGGTCGGTGACTTATTTGGTTCAGGTAAAATGTTCTTACCTCAAGTGGTCAAATCTGCACGCGTGATGAAGCAAGCCGTAGCATGGTTAAACCCGTACATTGAAGCTGAGAAAACAGGCAGCCAATCTAAAGGTAAAGTGTTGATGGCGACTGTAAAAGGCGATGTACACGATATTGGTAAAAACATTGTCGGTGTTGTACTGGGGTGTAATGGTTATGACATTGTTGACCTTGGTGTCATGGTGTCTTGCGAGAAAATTTTACAAACTGCGATTGATGAAAAAGTCGATATTATCGGCTTATCAGGTTTGATTACCCCATCGCTTGATGAAATGGTGTTTGTTGCAAAAGAAATGCAACGCAAGGGTTTTAAAATCCCACTGTTGATTGGTGGTGCAACCACATCGAAAGCACATACTGCAGTAAAAATTGATCCGCAATACTCAAATGATGCGGTGATCTATGTTGCAGATGCTTCTCGTGCGGTCGGTGTTGCAACCACCCTACTGTCTCCTGAAATGAAGCCTAAATTTGTCGATGAACATCGTGCTGAATATGAAAAAGTACGTGAACGTATTGCCAACAAGCAACCAAAAGCAGCTAAATTGTCGTATACAGAATCCATTGAAAATGGTCTAAAAATTGACTTTGCCGCCAATCCACCAGTAAAACCAAACTTTATTGGTTTGCAAACATTGACCGATTATCCTCTTGATACATTGGTGGAATATTTTGACTGGACCCCATTCTTTATCTCTTGGAGTTTGGCGGGTAAATTCCCGAAAATTTTACAAGATGAGATTGTCGGTGAAGCTGCAACTGATTTATATAATCAGGCTCAGGCAATGTTAAAAGACATTATTGATAATAAACGTTTCGATGCGCGTGCCGTTTTTGGGATTTATCCTGCAAACCGTTCAGCAGCAGACTCCGTTGAAGTCTTTAATGAAGATGGTCAATCTGTAACCCATACCTTCCATCATATTCGTCAGCAATCAGATAAAGTCACAGGTAAACCGAATTTGTCTTTGGCTGATTTTGTTGCAACCAAAGCACAAGCCAAAGACTACTTGGGCGGTTTTACCGTTTCAATTTTTGGTGCGGAAGAAATGGCACATGAGTATAAAGCCAAAGGGGATGATTACTCCGCCATTCTTGCTCAGTCTTTGGGTGATCGTTTTGCTGAAGCGTTTGCAGAACATTTACATGAACGTATTCGTAAAGAGTTCTGGGGATATCAGGCAGATGAACAACTCTCTAATGAAGAATTAATTAAGGAGAAGTATGTCGGTATTCGTCCTGCACCGGGCTACCCAGCTTGTCCTGAGCATTCTGAAAAGGCGTCTTTGTTTGATTGGTTAGGCACCACGGATAAGATTGGTACCCAATTGACCAGCAGTTTTGCAATGTGGCCACCATCAAGTGTTAGTGGTTTCTACTATGCCAACCCACAGTCTGAATACTTTAACGTGGGTAAAATTGCGTTAGATCAGCTAGAAGATTATGCAAAGCGTAAGAATTGGACTTTGGATGAAGCCAAACGTTGGTTAGCTCCGAATTTGGATGATTCGGTTTCTTAATTCGAAACCCTTTTATAAAATAAGAGCAAGTCCCTTTTTATTAAAGAGGGACTTGTACATAAATTGGGAGGCTTGATAGATGCCTCCGTTCAGTAAAAAGTTGATTTTAAATCCTTAACACTTTATTAAAAATAAATTTTAAATAATTGAATTTTATAATGATTAAACAACCCAAAGCATACTTTAATTAACGACTCTAATGCCTACAATAGCTCTCCTCGCCATACAGCGAATGATAGAGGTAGCGGTTAGATTTTATTGCAATCATTTTTTCATGTATGATCATTTTATTTCGTCTGTAGAGATAAAACATGTTTGAGATCATTGATGATTTAAAAGCTAAATTAGATCAGCATCGACCTCTTTCATCTACAATTGTCAAAAATCTACACGAAGACCTCATATTACGTTGGACTTATCACTCCAATGCCATTGAAGGCAATACTTTAACCTTGTTAGAAACTAAGGTTGTCCTTGAAGGAATTACGATAGGTGGTAAAGCATTAAGAGAGCATTTTGAAGCGATCAATCATCGTGATGCAATTTTGTATGTTGAAGATATTATCAAAAGGCAAGAACCCTTTTCAGAATGGCAAATTCGTAATATTCATCAATTCATCTTAAAAAATATTGATGATGAAAATGCTGGGCGATACCGTCAACAAAATGTCTTAATCTCAGGTGCTACGACTACCCCACCAGACCACACATTGCTCAATGATAAAATGGCTCAGTTTATTGATTGGTATAATCGTGATGCTCATAAATTACATCCAGTTGAACGAGCAGCCAAAGTTCATGCAGATTTCGTAGCGATCCATCCCTTTGTTGATGGAAATGGTCGCACATCTCGCTTATTGATGAACCTTGAATTGCTTAAAGCGGGTTATCCACCAAGTGTAATTACTGTAGAAAATCGATTAGCTTACTATGAAGCGTTAGATCAATGGATGGCGAATGATGATACTGGACCATTTATTGATTTGATTGCTAATGTCGTATTGGATGGGTTTAAACCTTATCAGATAATTTTAGGAATTTAAGGGGAATCCCTATCCACAATAATCCATAGGATCATTCAAGATGGGATGGCCCAATAATTTACTCTGATCCTGTTCATACACAAAAGCCAATAGATAGCTGGCAAAACATTAAATTTAATTGGTCTTTTAGAGATACAAGGCATTTAAATCAAATGCCCTTGAAACCAAATATCTATTAACCTGAGTTCGATATAAAACTCTTGATGAAATATGATACTCGGAAACGTCATCCGCAACTGTCTGAGGCAGGACTTCATTGATAAAGTATTGTTTCTGCGATTCATTGAATCCGTTGCTGGTGGTCGACGAGTTTTGCGGTAAGCAGCGATGTAGCTGCGCAAGATGGTTACCCTTGAGGAGCTTAGCTCCTCATGTCGAAACAAAAGTAGGGCGAGCCGCAGGCTGATCCTGAAATTGAATGAGAATTCAGTAAGACTCCGCCAAGATCATTTTTTTCAGTAAGTTAAAGGTGTAATAAGGTCGAGCCCACGTTATTACTTTCTAAAATTAGACAACAAATTATTAGTAATCGACTTATTGTTTTCAACAATTCTGGTCTTTTTGGCTTTTGCTGATTGATCTTCAACACGCTCAATTTTGGTTGCTTTTAACTTGCCGTTATTTTCAACAACGATAAATTTAACTCTTTCATTTCGCTTTGGCTCACCCTCTGCAAGCGGAAAATCCGAAATATGAAAGAAAATATCTTGTTCAAGTCCACCAATAAAGCCAAAGCCTCTATCGGCATCGTATTGTTTGATTTTTCCTTGCTGGAATTCAGGCTTCATACATATTACTCATCGCGGTACACAATCGGTGTATTATACCCTGATCTTGATCAATAGATAAAATAGCAAAAAATAGTCTTGATCTGTTGTCATTGTAGCGATAAAAAAGCCCACTTTTCAGTAGGCTTCTATACAACTTAAATTCTAATGTGCATGCCCTGCGCCGACATTACCTTTTGGTTTTGGACATAACCAAATAATCAATCCTGCAAAAATAAAGATCATCGCAAAGATCAAAAACACATGATTAACCGAAAGCGTTAAAGCCTCTTTATCCACCAAGTTGGAAATGGTACCCAACGCCATTTCAGGACTAAAACCACTGTTGACCAAGTTACGCTGAGTTTCCTCAACATGCATAGTCGACACGATTTCACTACGTGCCAGTTTGGTATGATCATCCCAAATGGTCACCGCAATAGATGCACCAATTGCCCCTGCCATGGTTCGCATAAAGTTCATCAAACCCGCAGCAGAAGCCACTTCATCTGGACGTACTACACCTAAAGCAATATTAGACAGTGGGATAAAGAAGAACGGTACCGCAAAACCTTGAATAATCTGTGGTAACGCCAGCGCCATAAAGTCAGCATCACTGGTCCAAAATGAACGCATTAATGTGACGCCACCCAAAATCATCAGCCCAAAACTCGACAAGGCTCTTGGGTCATATTTAGTCGCAAGTTTGGCAACCACAGGCGACATCATCAAGCTACCAAAGCCCATTGTCGCCGTCAGATAACCTGCCCAAGATGCGGTATAGCCCAAGTTAATCTGTAACCATTGTGGAATGAGTACAATACTGCCAAAGAATGCCGCAAAGGCAAAAGCCAATGAGATTGTTGCAATGGTAAAACCACGGTATCGGAAAATTTGTATATTGACGATGGGATGTTTTTCATAATATTCCCAGATGAAAAAGGCAATAAATCCAACCACCAAAATCACAGCCAAAATACAAATAAAGCTGTTATTAAACCAATCTCGCTCATGCCCCAAATCGAGCATTAACTGTAATGCGCCAATCCAAACGATCAGCAGCGTTAGACCAATGGTATCAATCGGGAGTTTAGCAATTGGTGTTTCAGCAACTTTTAATAGGCGCATCACCCCAACAGCACAAATCACACCCACTGGAATATTGATAAAGAAAATCCAATGCCATGACCAGTTATCACTGATCGTACCACCTAAAATAGGACCTAGAATCGGTCCAACAACCGTCGTCATTGCCCACATCCCCATTGCTTGAGAATGCTTTTCGGGTGGGAAAATACGCATCAACAAAGTTTGACTGAGTGGCATGATTGGACCACCAAATAAACCTTGTCCGATACGACAGATCACTAACATCGCCAAACTATTGGATAAGCCACAAAGAATTGAAAATGTGGTAAAGCCAATCAGACTGATGGTAAATACCCGAACAGCGCCAAAGCGTCCTGCAAGCCAACCGGTTAAAGGTACACAGATGGCTTCAGCAACGGCATAGGAGGTAATCACCCAAGTCCCTTGAGAACTTGATACTGCTAAACTTCCGGTAATATGGGGCACAGAAACATTGGCAATGGTCATATCCAGTACGACCATAAAATTGGCAAGTGCTAAAAAGAAGGCGGCGAGAAGTAAGCGCCCACCTTTAAGCTCACTTTGAAACGTTGCTGTATTCATAAGTGATTACTTCGCTGAAGAGGTATCAACCTCAGCATTCATGGATAAACCCACACGTAATGGATGCTCAGCCAACTCTTTAGGATCGAGTTTGATACGTACAGGAAGACGTTGAACCACTTTAATCCAGTTACCTGTCGCATTCTGTGCAGGAATCAACGCAAATGCTGAACCTGTACCACCAGAAAAGCCGATCACCGTACCGTGATACTCTACTTTCTTGCCATAGAGGTCTGAAGTGAGGGTTGCCTTCTGACCAACTTTCACATTTTGCAACTGACTTTCTTTAAAGTTTGCATCCACATAAAGTTCAGCCAAAGGAACCACTTTCATCAAACTTGTCCCAGGTGCAATACGCTGTCCCACTTGAATACTACGACGAGCAATCACACCATCTAACGGCGCTTTAATTTCTGTACGTTGTAAATCTAAAAGTGCTTGATCGAGTTTCGCTTGAGCCACCAATACATCAGGGGTTGAACTTTGTGAGGTCCCCCGAATTAAAGCTTCATTGGCATCTAAATTACTTTGTGCAGCTTTACGCTTAGATTCTGTTTGCGCCAATGCTGCCTTTGCCACATCGACATTTGCTTTGGCATTGTTTAAAGCACTTTGTGCTTTGCTAAATTCTTCTTTAGAGATTGCACCTGTCGCGCTTAACTGCTGACGGCGTGCAAATTCTTGCTGTGCTTGTTGATATGCCACATCGGCTTGTGCCACTTGTGCTTTGGCACTGTTAATATCATCTGCACTGACTAAAATCTGTGAGGACAAGGAACTGCTATTTGCCGAGCTTTGGGTATATTGACGCTTAGCTTTGGTCAACGCCGCTTCAGCTTCTGCAACAGCGATTTTTGCATCACGATTATCAATAATCGCAAGTACATCGCCTTTTTTCACTTGTTGAGTATCACTGACCAAAACCTCAGCAACTTGTCCGCTGACCATTGAGGTGATTTCAGCAGTTTCAGCACCGACATAGGCATTGTCCGTTTCAACAATATTGCCAAAAATAAAAGCCCAAATTGCATATAGAATTGCAGCTACAACAACAATAATGGCAAAAATCTTCAGCATTTTTTTACGTTTTTGTTTGGCTTCCAAATCCGCTTGCGCTTGATTTTCATCATTTGGAGAGGCATTCGTCGTTTGCGCGTCAGTCATCGCATGTTCCTAGCTTACTTAGACTTGTCAAAACATCTTTGCATTTTGGAGATATAAACTGAAAAACTGCTTAATCATATCTATATGACGTTGCTTGATGGTTGAATAAGTCAACTTCTTAAAATTGTGGTGCCCAATTTTACAGGTAAAAATCATATTATGAGAATAAAAATATTACTCTATAGTTTATCTTTATAAAAGAGGGCAATCTTATTGATATTCATATTTTTTTGAAAAAAAATAAGCCAGCAAAAAATGTATTTTACTGGCTTATATTGACACAATGAATACAAAAGTGTACTGATTAGTACACTTAGTCAGCTTGATCAATAGGCATAAGAAGCAATGGCTGTCGCAATCGCCTTACCTTCATTATTGAACATGGTCATACGCATGGTGCAACCTTTTCGCCCCATTCTCAAAGTTTCAGCTTTGGCAATAAAGTATTCACCGCGCCCAGGTGCAAGATAATCCACACGCATATCAACTGTCGCTAAACGAGAAACTTTCTTTAATGTGTCTGGCAACTGGTCTGGCTCTGCACGTTTATACAACTCCCCCATTGCTACAATTCCACCAATACTATCCAACAATGTCGCGGCCACACCACCATGTAAAATTTGAAATGCGACATTGCCAATCAAATACGGTTTCATTTCGATATAGCCTTCAATCTCATCATTAACAACACGCATTTGCATATTGTTATGTGAAAAATAAGGCGAACCATTAAACGCTTTAGTGAGTTGGTTAAGCACCACATTTAGATCTGCTTTCGCACCTAAATGTAAATTACCAGTCCACTTTTTTTGCGATTCGCTAGGCGCAGAATCAGTTTTAGAAGAATCACTCATCATCATTTCGAAACCAATATTGAGAAAAATTTTCAGCTTTTTCCCAAAAAATATATGAAAGGGCTACAATATATGCCTAGTTTAATACTGAACATCGAGATTGTTATGACTTATACGTTCAATCGTCCTGCTTTTCCAGCTACTCGTATGCGCCGTATCCGTAAAAACGATAAGCTTCGAGCAATGGTAAGAGAGACTCAACTCACAGCAGATCATCTCATTTATCCAGTATTTGTACTTCCGGGACAAAACCAAAGCCAAGATGTACCAAGTATGCCAAATGTTCAACGATTGTCAGCAGACTTATTGTTGAAAAAAGCAGAAACCCTATTAGAACTTGGTGTATCAAAACTTGCCTTATTCCCTGTTACACCACAACAAGACAAAAGTTTAACAGCTGAAGCTGCGTGGCATGAAGATGGTTTAGTTCAAAATACTTTACGTTTGTTAAAAAAAGAACTGCCTGAGATGGTACTCATCACGGATGGTGCATTAGATCCTTATACCACACATGGTCAGGACGGCATTATTGACGATACAGGTTATGTATTAAATGATGAAACGGTTCAATGCCTGATCAAACAAGCCTTAAGCCATGCTGAAGCAGGTGCAGATGTGATCGCGCCAAGTGACATGATGGACGGCCGTATTGGTGCAATCCGCCAAGCTTTAGAAAGTAACGATTTTATTTATACCAGCATCATGGCGTACTCTGCAAAATATGCGTCTAGTTTCTACGGTCCTTTCCGCGATGCAGTTGGCTCATCATCCAACCTAAAAGGTGGTAATAAGTATAACTACCAAATGGATGTCGGTAATCGTGCTGAAGCACTGCATGAAATCGCCCTTGATATTCAAGAAGGTGCGGATATGGTGATTGTCAAACCCGGTATGCCGTATTTGGATGTGGTACGTGAAGTTAAAGATACCTTTGGTGTCCCGACCTTTGTTTATCAAGTCAGTGGTGAATATGCCATGCTTGCAGCAGCCATCCAAAATGGCTGGTTATCTGAAAGCGTGATTATGGAATCCTTGATGTGCTTCCGTCGTGCAGGTGCAGATGGTATTTGGACCTATTATGCAGAAGATGCAGCACGTCAATTAAAAGAGATGAAGTAAATCATCCCTCCCTTACTGAACTCATGGTTCCTCACCTTTTAAAAGGGAGGAGCCTATGACTGATTCAGTCGTGAATGGAAAGTCCCCTCTTTCAAAAGATAAGCAGTATTGCTTTTGCAGGTGGGGATTAAAAATCTAAATTGGTACAGAATACACAATGCATATCGCCATTATTGGTGCTGGAGTAAGTGGCTTACTCAGCGCGCTTGAGCTTGTTGAACAAGGCTGCACCATCACCCTGTTCGATCAACAACATGCTGGACATGCTGCTTCATGGGCGGGTGGCGGTATTCTGTCACCCATGTATCCGTGGAGATATCCCAATGAAGTCAATCATCTGGCACAACACGGCAAACAACTTTACCAACAATGGAATGAGAAACTACAACCTAAAACAGGGATAGACTTTCAAATCCATGACACAGGAATGTTAATTTTTGATGAAGCAGATTTTGAGCTTGGACTGAATTATAAAGACCAGTATCAAGAACCGATGCAGCATTGTGAATACCTGCAAAGAGAGCAGCTTGAAACCGTCAACCCCCATATTTCAGCACAGTTTCAACATGCAATTTATTTTCCACATTTAGCCAATGTTAGAAATCCACGGCTTCTTAAATCACTGATCAGCTATCTCAAACAACACCCTCAAGTTGAAGTGTATGAAAATACATGGATCGAAAAATTTAATATTCAAAATCAAAAAATTCAGTCTGTTGAAAGTACCAATGGACAACGTTTTGTCGCAGACCAATTTGTGATTGCGACGGGTGCATGGTCACATTGCTGGGCAGAACAATTACAGCTTTCAATCCCAGTAGAACCCGTTCAGGGACAAATGATGTTATTTAAAACCCCGGAAAACTGGTTACCCACCATGTGTATGAACAATGTGATGTATTTGATCCCACGCCGAGATGGTCATATCGTATGCGGTTCAAGCATGGACCATATCGGATTTGATAAGCGTCCAAATGTACAAACACAACAAAATATTTATAAAGCCTGTATCGAAATGGTCCCTGAATTGGCAAACTTCCCCATCGTCAAGCAATGGGCAGGATTACGTCCAAGTTCACCGACAGGCATTCCATATATTGGAAAAATGCCTGAACTGAATAACTTATGGGCAAATTTTGGACATTACCGTAATGGCTTATGTATGGGACCTGCTTCAGCACAGTTATTAAGACAATTGATGCTCAATCAAGATACATGTGTTGATGCAAAAGCTTATTCAACCGAGCGATTAACAGCATATACACCACTCACTCAGCAATTATCTTTTAGCTAAAAAGTGTTTGGTTCTGACATGAAAGAATTTAAGAGAAGACGCTTAGTCGCTTCTCTTATCTAAAATGATTGATAAAATTGCTGCTGGCGATCAAGCGATTTACCAATAATTCTCTACAGCAATATTGCCTTCACCGCGACGATTCATCGTCAAACCACGGGCTTTTAATGCGGCTTTGGTATCATCTACCATTTGTGGGTTTCCACATAGCATGACATGAGTAGTCTCTGCATTGAATTTTAAATCAGCGGCTTTTTCCAATTCACCATTTTCAATCAAAATCGGTAAACGATCATGTAAGGCTGCATTGGGATCACGCGTAACAATCGGGATAAATTTAAAACCTGTATGCCCCTCACCAAAAAGCTGGGCAATTTCTTGGATCCGATCAACATAAGCCAATTCAGATTCAGTTCTTACGCTATACACCAGATTAATTTTTTCGTACTTTGACCAAGTTTCAAAATCTTGTAGCATCGAAATAAAAGGTGCTAAACCTGTACCTGTTGCCAACAACCACAAATCTTTAGGCAGCGGCAATTGATAACGTGCTAAAGTTAAGAATCCATAGGGAATTTTTTCCAAATAAAGCGCATCACCAACTTGTAAATGCTGTAAATTGGAGGTAAATGCACCATCAGGAACAACGATTGAAAAAAATTCGAGTGTTTCATCAAATGGGGATGAAACCACGGAATATGCCCTTACCACCAAATCATCACCCACTTTTAAACCAATGCGAGCAAATTGCCCTGCGGTAAACTTAAAATGGGCAGGTCGAGTCATGGTGAAACTGAAAAGTGTATTAGTCCAACGCTGAACAGACAAAACCTTTTCTATGCTAAATTTTTCAATTGACATGATTTCTTCGTGGCATGAAACATAGTCCTCATGGTAGCATGACTATATAATCTATGAATATTAAAATGTTAAGGCTCTACTTATGCGAATGACTTTACGCCAGTTGGCGGTTTTTGTTGCTGTCGCTCAAGAAGGTACCGTGACCAAAGCAAGTGATGCGGTTCGGTTGACTCAAAGTGCGGCAAGTATGGCTTTGGCAGATTTAGAAGATGGACTGGGTGCTCCGCTTTTCGATCGTCTTGGTAAGCGCTTACAGCTTAATGATCTTGGTCGTTTCTTACTTCCTCAAGCTTTAGAAATTTTAGGTCGCTGTGAAGCCTTTGAACAAGCAGCCAAAGGTGAACTACAAAGTATTGATTTACGGATTGGTGCAACACTGACCATCAGTGATTATTTAATGCCAGACTTAATGGCAAACTTTTTACAAGTTCAACCTCAAGCGCATTTACAGCTCCAAGTTGGTAATACCCGCCAAATGATTGAAGCGGTCAACCAATTCCAACTCGATTTGGCATTGATTGAAGGTTCATGCTTCCTACCACAACTTCAATGTATTCACTGGCGCGATGACGAACTCGCGGTATGTTGTTCGCCTAATCACCCACTGGCAAATTTACATCGTGAATTAAAGCAGTCTGACTTCCAGCATGTTGAATGGATTTTACGTGAAGAAGGTTCTGGAACACGTGAAGTCTTTGACAATGCCATTCTAAAAGATCTTGAAGATGCCAATATCCGCTTGACCCTAGGGCATAATGAAGCGATTTTAAAAATCGTTGCTGGAGGTCTAGGAATGTCATGTATTTCTAAATTGGCAATTCAGCCTTTGCTCGACAAAGGACAATTGGTGATTTTAAATACCCCATTCTGGCAACTTGCTCGCCCGCTATATATGCTGGTACATCGTCAAAAGTACCAAGGACCGGGCTTAAGAGCCTTCCTAAAATTTTGTGAAAATGGTTAAAACCAAAGCTCCTCTTGGAGCTTTTTTATAATTATTCGATTAGCACAACTACTTACCAAATTGCCGTTCACATGGTCGACCATCATGGTTACCATCCATTTGTGTATTGGGGCAATTTTTAATAAAAAATACCGCCTCATCATAAGATGTCATTTGGCTGCAATGGGTACGACCATCGCATTGATAAGGTGATTTTTCCGTTGATGCTGTTGTCGATACAGCGGTGTTGTTTTGTACGGATTCTGCTTCATTCTGTTTTTGCACTGAATGATGATGACTATTTAAAGCATTTTGGGATTTTTCACTAAACTTTACTGGTTTGACATAACCAATCTCTTTGCGCTGTTGCTCAACGATTTGCTTCTGTTGTTGTTCTAACAATGCAAATTTAGCATGTTGTTCTTCCTGATAGGTTTGGTATTGATTCCATGTGGCAAAACTAAAATAAACGAAGCCAAAAACAATCACCAAAATCACCACAGACATAAAACCGAATTTCTGCCCTTCATTTTTACTTCGTCTTAAAATATTTTTTTGCTTATCAATATTGATCTTTTTATTTTTTAAGTCATTACTCATCGCAACATCTAAACGAATCATTTGATGTGCTTTCAATGTTCCATGTGCATTGATGATTACATATTTTATGGTTTCCCCTTTTTTCGGCTGACCACCTTCTTTTGGAAAATCAGCGATGTAAAATATTACAGATTGCGCTGAATTATGATCCAATAAAAGTCCGTAACCTTTATCATGATGATATTCAATGATTTGCCCCAAATAAAACATATAACTTCTCTTTTAAAATAAGTATGAATCGCAAAATATATTCAACTCGTTTCAGATGTTTAGTGTGAATATGCCTTTCGTTTCTGCTGTTTAATCTTGTCCTTTTGTTCTTGTTGATATTGTTGAAGTCTCATTTCAGCCTCAACTTTGTACTGCTTATAACGATCCATTGCATACATCACAGAACTTACCGCAATGAATATCACCACCGCGACGATCACCACCCAAGGGTTCAACGTCTTGCGCTTTTCAGATCGAATTTTCTTGACAGCTTGTTTGCGTTTGGAATATAAAAATTTAACTTTCAACTTTTGAATTAAACGTTGAAATGCAGTTAAATCCATATGCTTTTCAAGCAACTGCCGATCAATTTGGCTGTTAAAATATAAATCATCCCCTTTAAAATTTTGACTATCTTCTATCACCTCTAAGGACCCAAGCAACACTGCGCTCTGATTGCCCTCAGCGATTTCAATATTTCGACCCACTCCCCCCACATCAACAACAGTATTAGCATCACTTTCTTCAATGGGTTTAATGTTATCAACTGTATGAGTTTGGTCTTGCAATTCAGTATTCTGGATAACTTTAGTGGAAAGGTCAACTTGTGTTTGCGCTACAGGTTCAATCTCTTTGGCTTGATTTAAATCTCCGTCCGATTCTTCAAGCACTGGGTCATTGATTGTTGTTTGAATGGGCTCGACAAAGATGTCTTGTTGTTGTGCAACCAAGTCAATATCTGGAATAGCGTCAGGTAAAATGCCTAGTTCAGTGTGAATTTTCGTTTGAGGGTTCTGTAAGCCTTCATCAGCCAATCCCCTTCTCTTTTTCAGCGCTTTGCGAACATTTCTAATATGCTCATAGGCATTTTCTGAATAAAGATGTGGAACGGAGGGCTTGTTTTGATCATTCACATAGTTTTTATGATCTAAACGTACGATAAATTTGGCGAATAAACCACCATCTTGCTCTAAAACGACACATTTAATCCGCTCACCAATTTGAGGAAGAAGCAACTGATTTGAAAAATCTTCTAATTTAAAAACAACTTGTTGATGATCATTTAATTCAATTAGACCTTGTCCTAAATCATTATCGAAAAAGGTAACAGTCCCTTTTCTGAACATTTTTTATTCTCTTATCATTAAAAAGGAGGCCCCCTATAGCCTCCTTCGATGATACTAAATTTTAATCTTTTTGCACACTACCAAAAATTTTATCTCCAGCATCACCTAAACCTGGCACGATATAACCTTGTTCATTTAAACCTTGATCAATTGAAGCGGTAAAAATCGTCACATCAGGGTGTGCGGCTTCAACACGTTTGATCCCTTCAGGTGCTGCAACCAAAACCATAACACGGATATCTTTACAGCCACTTGCTTTTAACACGTCAATCGCAGCAACCAAAGATGAACCTGTCGCCAACATTGGGTCAATAATCATGGCTAAACGATTTTGTACATCTGGAACCAATTTTTTATAATAAGTACGTGCTTCCAAAGTTTCTTCATCACGTTCTAAACCGAGGACTGAAACTTTAGCACTTGGGATAAGATTTAAAAAACCTTCTAACATGCCAATACCAGCACGTAAAATCGGCACTACAGTGATTTTTTTACCCGCAATTCTGTCTACTGTGACTTTACCATTCCAGCCATCAATCTCATGATCACACACAGGTAAATCTTTGGTTGCTTCATAAGTTAAAAGCATGGTTACTTCTTGAGCGAGTTCACGGAAATTCTTAGTACTAATGTCAGCACGGCGTAATAAACCTAATTTATGACGAATAAGTGGATGACGAATTTCTTGAATAGACACGGGAGGACACCTAAAAGGATAAAAGTAAATTTCCATTATTATAAATGTTTTTTATATCAGAGATAAGAAAAGCCCTCAATGAATGAGGGCTTTTTTTGTTAATAGCAGGATTTTATTGCGATTAGTGTTGTTGGCTCATCAAGAAATGTAAAGGAGATAAAATTTCTGATTTCAACGCCAAGTTGATGATTGGATCTGGATAAACACCAATGATCAATACCAAAGCAGCAGCGCCGAGCACCATCAAACCACCCACTTTTTGTCCCCAATGATCAACCGCATCAATACGAGGATTATCTGGTGGAGTCATATACATCACGATCATCACACGTAAGTAGTAATACAAACCAATACCACTACCCACCACAACCATAGCAGCCAAGAACCAATGTTCTGTGGTTACAGCAGCAATCACCACCATAAACTTACCGATGAAACCAGCGGTTAATGGAATCCCTGCAAGAGAAAGCATCATCACTGTTAAGGTCGCAGTCAGAACTGGACGACGCCAGAATAAACCACGGTAATCCGCAAGCGACTCAGCTTCATCAACATTGTTATATGGGCTCGACATTAACGCGACAGCACCAAAAGCACCAATCGTAGTTAAGGTATAAGTCACCACATAGACACTTACACTGCCTAAACTTGCATAACCTAAACTAATCAAAGCAATCAATAAATAACCGAAATGGGCGATTGATGAATAACCCAAAATTCGTTTTAAGTTGACTTGACGTAATGCAAGGAAGTTACCGACTAAAATCGAAAGTACAGCGATCACAGTTAATACAGTCACGATAGACGGTACAAGAATGAAACCTGAACTTAAAATAAAGCGGACTAATAAACCAATGGTTGCAACTTTAGCAACAGTTGCAAGATAGGTCGCGATTGGCGCAGGTGCACCTTGATAAACATCTGGTGTCCATTTATGAAATGGCGCCAACGATAATTTAAACGCAATTGCAATCACGATTAATCCTGAACCCAACAAAATCATTGGTTGAGCAAGGAAACCTTTTAACTGTTCAATAAAGTCAGCCAAAGACGCAATTTGTTGCACTTGTGCTAACTGATTTCCATACAAACCTGGGAAGTCAGTAAATGACAATGTACCGGTATAAGCATAAACGTATGCCATACCCATCAACAAGATTGCTGAAGCGGTTGCAGAAAGTACCAAATACTTTACGCCTGCTTCTAGCGATTTTCCACGCTGATGCGTATATGCCAATAAGCCATACACAGGAATTGACAAAAGCTCTAAGCTAATAAAGAACGACGCATAATGAGAACTTGCCACCATTAACATTGCCCCTGTTACAGAGATCAACATCAAGATATAAAGCTCTTCACGATTATCTTTATAGGTTTCAATATAAGCGTGAGATAACGTACAGCATGCGAGTGCAGCAACTACTGCAATAAATTGATAAAACAATGTAAATGGATCAACCACAAACATGTTCATCACGTTTGATGGTGCAAATGAACCACCAAACATCATGAATAAAATATCAATTGCAGCAAGGTTTAAACCCACCACCGATGCAGTCGCAATCAAATTATGATTACGCTTGATCGAGGTTAGGATCATCACCACAACAGCGGTTAAAGCAACAATAAAAACTGGTGCTAAAGGCATGAGACCCGAAAATGACATAGTGAAGTTCATGACTATTGGATCTCCACATTTTGTTGAGATACGACTTGTTGTGCCGCATCAACAACTTCTTGAACTGGAATATAGCTATTTGATAACCACGCCATACTTGAATGAGAAATATCAAGGAAGCTTTGTGGATATACACCTAACCATAATAAGCCAAATGCACAGATCAATAGAATTACTGTTTCACGTACATTCAAGTCTTTTAATGGACTTTCATAATGCTTTTTCTGCTCTTCATTTGGTGTACCAAATAAAGCTTTGTGGATCAGAATCAGGCCATAAAGACCAGCAAAGACCAAGCTAATTGCCGCAATGATGGTAAATGTTGGGAACTTAGCGAATGAACCCATCAAAATCAGGAATTCACCAATAAAGTTACCTAGACCTGGAATACCCACAAGCGCAGAGACAAAGAACATCAAGAAGAATGGTAAATACTGGAATTGACCACGAATACCACCCATCAAACGTAAGTCACGGGTATGTAAGCGTTCATACACTTGACCACACATAATGAACAATGCAGCAGATGACAAGCCATGTGCCAACATCATGATCATTAAGCCTTGGAACGTCAGAATATTACCGGCATAAAGTGCAAGTAATACGAAACCCATATGCGAAATAGAAGTATAAGCAAGCAGGCGTTTCATATCTGTTTGCTGGAAAGCACACCAAGCGCCGTAGAAAATACCAATCAAACCTAAAATAATCGCAATATCGGCAAATTGTGCAGATGCTGCTGGGAAGAATGGCAATACAAAGCGCAGTAAACCGTACGCAGCAGTTTTAATCAAGATACCCGCTAAGTCTACAGAACCTGCTGTAGGTGCTTGCGCATGCGCATCTGGTAACCAACCGTGTAATGGAAATACTGGAAGCTTGACCGCAAAACCAATAAAGAAACAGATCATCAATGCATAGGCAATATGTGGTGCCTGAGCATCTAAAGTGTTTGCAACAGCAAGTAAGTAGTTATAGTCGAAGCTAATCGTACCTGACATCTGAGAACCGTAGACCACCAAGCCTAAGATCCCAATGAGCATGATCAAGCCAGCGACTTGGGTATAGATAAAGAACTTGGTTGCAGCATAAACACGTGATTTACCATCTGCACCTTTATGACCCCAAAGAGCGATCAAGAAGTAGATAGGTACTAGCATCATCTCCCAGAAGAAGAAGAACAAGAACATATCAATTGCAAGGAAAACCCCGATTACCCCACCCAAAGACCATAATAGGTTTAAGTGGAAGAAGCCGACATTCTTTTGAATTTCACCCCATGAACAGCCAACTGCAAGTACACCCAGTAATGCAGTCAAGCCCACCATCAGCAATGAAAGACCATCTACAGCCAAATGAATGTTAATACCGAGTGTTTTAATCCAAGGTAAATAAAATTCTGCTGCCCAAGTTGGAGTCTTCGCCCCCAACTCATAGCTAAAGCCACCTTGTTTCCACAAAATCAGTGTTAAGCCCAATGTAACGAGCATACCGACTAATGCGATATAACGTGGCAAATGTTTATCAAGTTTATCGACCAACCAACACGCGAAACCTGCAATAAAAGGTACAAGAATCAGTGCGGGTAAAATCCAATTGTTTGTGATTTCCATCTTATTTCCCCACTACCTGAATCACGATCAAGATCATCAGCAATACCACTACACCGAGTGACATACTTGATGCATATTCACGTAATGAACCTGTTTGACGGGTACTTGTAAATTTATTCCCACTATTTACGATTGCAGGTAATACCAGCCATAAACCATCAATTGGGTCACGACCTAAAATTTTCGCAATGAGTAAATAAGGTTGAACAAATACAAGGTTGTATAAAGAATCGAAACCAAATGCATTACGGCAGATATTTGCAAGTCCAGCACCAAATGAAGTGGCTGCAAAACCTTGCACCGCTTTATAAGCGAATGCAAATAACACCACGCCTACAGCTAAACCGACCAATGCGATACCGACTGCAAGGTGTTCTGCACCATGCATCCCTTCTTCAATCGCTTGAGAAACTTCAAATGCAGGGATATGTGCTGCATTTAAAATGTTCATCACTGGCGCTTTTAAGAAGTAAGCCAAACCTGTTGAAAGAACAGCCAAGATACCTAAAGGCGCCCAATACGTTGCACCTTTGATTTCGTGATAATGTGTTTTTTCTTCACCGAAGAATACAACCCAAATTAAACGGAATGTATAAATCGAAGTTAAGAATGCACCCGCAACACCAACCCAATACAATGAGTTATACAATGCGACAGATTGACCTTGCGCCCAAACAGCACCCAAGATTGCATCTTTTGAGAAGAAGCCGATCGTGATAAATGGGATTGCAGCAAGTGCACCACCACCAATCGCGAAGCAAGCAAATAAGAATTTGTTTTTGTAGAACAAACCACCCATTTTAAAGATGTTTTGTTCATGATGGTAAGCCAAGATCACCGCACCAGAAGACAAGAACAATAATGCCTTAAAGAATGCATGTGCAAGCATATGGAACAGACCTGCTTGATACGCTTCTGCACCCACAGCCATAAACATATAACCGAGCTGACTCATGGTAGAGTAAGCCAGAATACGTTTGATATCTGTTTGAACCAAAGCCGCAAAGCCAGCAACCAACAATGTTACAGCACCCGTAATCGAAATGAACTGCATCACTTCTGGTGTCATTTCAAACACAGAGAACATACGGCAACATAAGTAGATACCCGCGGTAACCATTGTTGCAGCATGAATCAATGCAGATACTGGTGTCGGACCAGCCATTGCATCTGCCAACCATGTTTGTAATGGGATTTGCGCAGATTTACCTGCTGCACCCAAGAACAACATCAATGATGTGATCAATGCCAAGTTATGATCAAGTGCGAGAACTTGTGAAGCATTGGCAACAATCGTGCCGATGTGTAAAGTACCAAATTGTTGGTAAAGCAAGAACAATGCGATCAGTAAGAATACATCACCAACACGCGTTACTGTAAATGCTTTAATTGCCGCAAAACCATTTGCAGGGTTTTGGTAGTAATAACCAATCAACAGGTAAGAACACAGACCTACGCCTTCCCAACCTAAGAATAACAACGCTAAGTTGTCACCCAATACCAGCACCAACATGCTGGCAACGAATAAGTTGAAGTATGAGAAGAAACGTGCGAAGTCTTCTTCACCACGCATGTACCAAGTTGCAAAGATGTGAATCAGGAAACCTACACCTGTCACCATGCCCATCATTAACAATGACAAGCCGTCAAGATGCAAACTTACACCCGGTGCAAAACCGCCTACATTGAACCAAGTCCATAAATGCTGTGCTTGCGCAACTGAACCCTGCTTAACAAAGTCCATGCCTGCAATCAATGCAAATAAAGCAGAAAGGCCAACAGAACCCGCACCAATAATTGCTGCTACATTTTCAGGAAGTTTATTACGTCCTGCCGCTAAAAGCACAAAGCCAATCAGCGGAAATAAAATCGTTAAATATAAATAACTCATCCGCGCATCTCACTAGCAGCATCTACATCCAGATGATGGAAGCGATGATAGAACTGGAGGACGATCGCTAGACCGATACAAGCCTCTGCCGCAGCAAGTGTGAGGATCAAAATAAACATAATTTGACCATCAGGTTGTGCCCATGCACTTCCTGCCACAACGAATGCCAATGCTGCTGCATTCATCATGATCTCAAGGCTCATTAACATAAATAATAGGTTGCGTCGCACCATTACACCGTAAAAACCCAGTGCAAAAAGGATAGTTGCGACGATCAAACCATGTTCTAAAGGAATGTTGCCCATTACTGTTTATCCTCTGCTGCACTCGGTTCACGTTTGCCTAAGTGGAATGCTGCAACCAATGCTGCAAGCAATAACATTGCGGCAACTTCAACCAATAATAAATAGTGGGTAAAGAGTGCTTGACCAATTGCTTTAGGTCCAATCACTTGAGTTCCAAGTACTGCACCATGTTGGGTATAGTCTGAACCTAATACCCAAACCAAACATAAGCCCACTAAGAAGCTCATGAGTGCTGGATAAGCCCAAGCATCTGAAGTCAACCATTTACGTTCTTGATCAACTGTATGTTGACCAAGGTTGAGCATCATGACCACGAATACGAACAACACCATGATCGCACCCGCATAAACAATCACTTCAAGCGCAGCTGCAAATGGTGCACCAATGATCAAGAAGATCCCTGCAACAGCAAGTAGAGAAACGATCAAACTTAATAAAGCATGTACTGGATTGGTGTTGGTCACAACACGAATCGTCGAAACAATGGCCACGAGAGCCATTAAATAAAATGGCCACATCATGGTAATAAGCTCCGTACATCTACAGGCGCACTTTCACGTTGCGCTTGACCTTTTTCTTTACCATCAATTGCCATACCACTTACACGGTAGAAATTGTAGTCTGGGTATTTACCTGGTCCTGAAATGAGTAAGTTTTCTTTCTCATAAACAAGATCCTGACGGACATATTCGCCTAACTCAAAGTCTGGTGTTAACTGAATGGCAGTTGTTGGACATGCTTCTTCACACATACCGCAGAAAATGCAGCGTGAGAAGTTAATGCGGAAAAATTCTGGATACCAACGTCCATCATCTTTTTCAGCTTTCTGCAATGAAATACAACCAACAGGACATGCAACCGCACATAAGTTACACGCAACACAACGTTCTTCACCGTCTGGGTCACGTGTTAATACGATACGACCACGGTAGCGTGGAGGTACGATTTGTTCGGCTGGCACTTCTGGATATAAAATCGTATCGCGTTTGCGTGTGACATGGCTAAACACCATCCACAACGAACGAACAATTGATCCTACGCCAGCTAGAATTTTATACATTTTGTACTCCCTGCTGTCCTAGGCCTGATTCATCAGAATCACAGCACCAGTCACCAAAAGGTTGACCAATGCAAGTGGTAAACACACTTTCCAACCAAAATTCATCACTTGGTCATAACGTGGACGCATTAAAGAACCACGTGCCAAGACAAACATCATTACAAAGAATGCTGTTTTCGCAATGAACCAGAATGCATCTGGAATGAATGGAATATTTAAATTAAATGGTGCTAACCAACCGCCAAAGAATAAAGTCACGATCAGTGCAGAAATTAGAATGATGTTGACGTATTCAGCAACGAAGAACATCCCCCATTTCATACCACCATATTCGACATGGTAACCTTCTGCCAATTCTTGTTCAGCTTCTGGTTGGTCAAATGGATGACGATGCGTTACCGCAACACCCGCAACCACGAAGATCATGAAACCAATGAATTGCGGAATCACAAACCATACATCACGTTGTGCTTCTACGATGTCACGCAAGTTAAATGAACCTGCAATTGCCACCACACCCATCAATGAAATCCCTAAAAAGACTTCATAAGAAATGGTTTGTGCTGCTGAACGTAGACCACCTAGTAACGCATATTTGTTGTTGGATGCCCAACCACCAAATAACACCGCATATACTGCGATACCTGCCATTGCCATAAAGAACAATAGCCCGATACTCATGTCTGAAACACCTAAGTAAGGTGAAACAGGAATAACCATGAATGACAGTACTGCAGTCGCCATTGCCACTGCTGGTGCTAAACGGAAGGTTAACTTATCTACAAACTTTGGTGTCCAGTCTTCTTTGAACATGATTTTCAACATGTCGGCAACGATCTGGAACATCCCGCCAGGACCAACACGGTTTGGTCCATAACGGTCTTGCCATAAGCCCAGCAAACGACGTTCAATAAATGACATCAAAGCAGCCAGTAAAACCACAACCAACAAAATTACGATGGCTTGAATCACTGAATAAGCGATTGGCCAGTCTTGTGCCCATGTCGGTAGTGCGCGTAAAGATTCATTCATGATTACACTCCTACCGTTACAGATACAGGTTCAGCAAGTGAAACTGTTGGTGCTTGGCCGACTGGATAACCGATATAACCTGTTGGTAAATATTCAATCACATGCACAGGAAGACTAATCGTCGTTTCGCCTGCTTTAACTGTCAGTTGTTGACCATCTTGAACATTTAAACGTGCTGCATCTTGCTCGCCCACGGCAAAAGTCGCTTCTGGAATACGCGATTCCATCACCGGCGTTTTAATCGTAAATTCACCTGAAGCGAAAATATGATGCATTGGAACCAAACGGAAACTCTCTGGATTTGCCACAACCGCAGTTGGCGCCACATAGCTACGTGCAGGACGTTTTACTAAGCGATCAAACAAACGAACGCCTGAATCACCACCTTTAAGATGACCACCCACTTCATCTTGGTATTTGTTCCAAGCTTGTGGTGAGTTCCAACCCGGTGCCCATGCAAATGGAACCAATGACGATGCATTTTGCGGTCCAACATAACCTTCCATAGAGAATGTTAATGCGGAATCGACATCGACAGGTTGTTTCGGCTCATGTACGTTTAATGGTGCACGCATTGCAGTACGACCTGAGTAACGACGTGGTTCACGGGCAATTTTCAAGCCATGAACACGATAACCCGCATCAGGTGCAACATCTTGAATTGCTTCAAGAACTGGAACATTTTTGACCACAGAATCAATTACGTCATCCAACAATGTCCACGAGATCGCTTTACCTTTCACACCCGTTTCAATGGCATGTAACCAGCGCCAAGATTCTTTGATGGCATATTCTGGTTTGTAATAGCTTGGGTCATAAACTTGATAGAAGCGTTGCGCACGACCTTCTTGGCTGACCACTGTTCCATCGCCTTCTGCAAAGCTTGCAGCAGACAAGACAACATCAGCCGCTTTTACGGTTTCAGTTTCAGAATGATCAAGCACTATCACGCTTTGCGCTTTGTCTAGAGCAGCCTGAACTTGTACAGCAGGTAAACGGCGGAACAAATCATTTTCAACAATAATGATTGACTCATAATCTTGAGCAAATGCTTGTTCTAAGCTTAAACCACCAAACAAAGCCATACCCATTGAGTTCACTTCTGGAACTGTCAATGTTAAGCCTGCATTTCCACCTAGGTTTTGTGCAACTTGTGCAGCAGCTTCCATGATGGCAGCATCTTGTAAGCTAGTACCCGAGATGATTAATGGTTTTTTCGCAGCTTTTAACGTATCTGCAATGGTTTGTGCAAATGCTTTAGCATCATCATCTAAACCAAGAATCGCATCACCGTTTACACCCGCAGCAATCGCAAAACCTAAACGTGCAATATCGTTTGGAGAAGCAACAACTTCACCCTCAGCAATATCAGCTAAACGTGTTTGTGTTGCAGCCAAGATATAGATTGGAGAATTTGCATCCTGACCAATACGTTTTACAGGTTCAGCTAACCAATCTTGGGTACGGCGGTCTGCAGCCATTTGTTTGGCTTTGTTTTTCGCAGCTTGGCGAACAGACAATGCCATACGTGGTGCAGTTTGTGTTAAGTCTTCACCCAAGATCAAGACTGCATCATAGCTTTCGATTTCACGCATACTTGGGTTATAAACACCCTTAGCTTGCATAATCGATGCAGCAAGTTCAACCAAGTTCTGTTCTTTTTGAGAAAGACCTGTTGAATAATTTTCTTGGCCAACCAACTCACGCAACGCATAGTTTGATTCTAATGATGCACGTGGAGAACCAATACCCAAGACTTTTTTGCCTTGAACATTTTCAATCACTGAATCCAGCGCCACATCAACAGAAACAGTTTTAACTTCTGTTGCAGCACGGAATTGCGGCTGACGTGGACGATCTTCACGGTTCACATAACCCGTACCAAAACGACCTTTATCGCAAAGGAAATATTGGTTAACGTCACCATTGAAACGGTTTTCTACACGACGTAATTCGCCATAACGCTCACCTGGAGAGATGTTACAACCTGAAGAACAGCCTTGGCATACGCTAGGCGCATACTGCATGTCCCACTTACGGTTATAACGTGCCGAATGGGTTTTATCGGTAAATACACCTGTAGGGCACACTTCAGTCAAGTTACCAGAGAACTCAGACTCTAAAGTGCCTGATTCTGGACGACCGAAGTAGACACGTGATGCATTGGCATAAACACCAAAGTCTGTACCACCGGCATAATCGTTGTAGTAACGAACACAACGGTAACATGCGATACAACGGTTCATCTCATGTGCAATGAAAGAACCCAACTCTTGGTTGTGATGCGTACGTTTGGTAAAACGATAACGACGACGATCATGTTGCGTCATTACTGTCATATCTTGTAAATGACAATGACCACCCTCTTCACAGACTGGACAGTCGTGTGGGTGGTTGGTCATTAAGAATTCCACAATCGATTCACGGAAATCTTTTGCTTCTTTGTCTTCAATCGAAATAAAGGTATTGTCAGATGCAGGAGTCATACATGACATTACTAAGCGACCACGAGTATCTTCTGGATTCGCATATTGAGTAACAGCACATTGACGGCAAGAACCGACAGAACCTAAAGCTGGATGCCAACAAAAATATGGGATGTCGATGCCAAGACTCAAACATGCTTGTAGCAAGTTTTCCGAGCCATTGACTTCATACGATTTTCCATCGACATGAATTGTAGCCATAGTCGAATTCCTTAAACTTGTTCTACGTGGCTGGCTTGGGCTACAGGACGATCTGTCACTTTAGCTTCAAACTCGCTACGGAAATATTTGAGTGCACCCATCAATGGTTCCATCGCACCTGGTGCGTGAGCACAGAATGTTTTACCAATCCACAACTTGCGAGTCAGTTCTTGAAGATGTTGAATGTCTTCCATCTTCCCTTCACCTTTCTCAATTGCGACAAGTGCTTTGACCGCCCAAGGTAAACCATCACGGCATGGCGTACAGAATCCACATGATTCACGTGCAAAGAATTCTTCTAAGTTACGCGTTGCAGAAACCATACACTGGGTTTCATCAACGACCATTAACAAACATGTACCTAGACGAGAACCTGCTTTCATAATGCTTTCTGAATCCATTGGAAGATCAATGTGTTCAGCAGCCAAGAAGTCAGTCGATGCCCCACCCGGTAACCATGCTTTCAGTTTAAGACCATCGCGCATACCGCCAGCATAGTCTTCAATCACTTCACGTGCAGTCGTACCAAAAGGCAATTCCCAAAGACCAGGGAAAGTCACTTTACCTGATGCACCATAAATTTTAGTGCCTGGATCTTTAGATTTACCCGCAGACAAACCGATATACCACTCAGGCCCACGCAACATAATTGCTGGCAAGTTGTTATAGGTTTCTACGTTGTTTACGATGGTCGGACGGCCCCATGCACCTGCAACTTGCGGGAATGGCGGCTTAGTACGTGGATTTGCACGACGGCCTTCGAGTGAGTTAATCAATGCAGTTTCTTCACCACAGATATAACGCCCCGCACCGGTATGCACATGCAGGTCAAAGTTCCAACCTGTATCTAAGATGTTGTCACCCAAATAACCTTTAGCACACACTTGTTCTAAAGCTTCATTTAAGTATTGTGCAGCTTCAATGTATTCACCGCGAATGAAGATATAACCCTGAGTCGCTTCGAGGGTATAACCTGCAATCAACATCCCTTCGATCAATTGATGTGGAAGTTTTTCCATCAACAAACGGTCTTTGAATGTTCCCGGTTCCATTTCATCGGCATTACAGATTAGGTAACGAGGACCACCATCATTGGGTGCCATCAATGACCATTTAATCCCTGCTGGGAAACCTGCACCACCACGACCTTTTACAGTCGCTGCTTTGATGACTTCAAGAACATCTTTAGGTGGCATAGAAAGCGCTTTTTTAAAGCCTGCATAGCCTTCTAAAGCTTCATAGTCATCAGCACTACGAACAAATTCCTGCTTACTCAAACGCCATGTTAATGGGTGAGTTTCAGGGTTTCCTTCGCCATAAATTGGTCTTGGTTCGGTATTCATACATACTTCTCCAATAACTGTTTCACAGAAGTCACTTCAACCAAACCGTGTGTATCTTCATCAATCATTAGGGTTGGACCTTTGTCACAGTTCCCTAAACAGCAGATCGGCAATAAAGTAAAACGACCATCAGCTGTCGTTTGACCAAATTGGATACCCAGTTCACGTTGGAAAGCTTCTGCTAAAGTTTCCGCACCCATCAAGAAACATGCAATCGAATCACATAATAAAATTACGTGACGACCTACAGGCTGACGGTATATACGGTTATAGAATGTTGCAACACCTTCTAAATCCGCA
This sequence comes from Acinetobacter sp. GW821-FHT01E09, assembly GCF_059422385.1. Lineage (NCBI taxonomy): Bacteria > Pseudomonadati > Pseudomonadota > Gammaproteobacteria > Moraxellales > Moraxellaceae > Acinetobacter > Acinetobacter sp. GW821-FHT01E09. The sequence goes on along the minus strand of NZ_JBWKWU010000001.1, from coordinate 896,410 downwards.
GTTGTAATTGTCAATAATTGAGCAATTGCATGTAACTGCGCGTCATCCACCCAACCATTACGGCGTTGTACACACTTTAAAGCATCCAAAGACGCTGCGCGTGGGTATGGGTAGTGACCCATGTGATGTTCAATTTCATGGATTTCTTCGCTGGTCAGAATTCCTTCAACATTCACACGTGGCTTTTTATCAGTCAAAATCATCATAATGCGTTTACCCCTTAGCGATCCACGTCAGCCATAACGACGTCAATTGTCGCTAAATAAATGATCAAGTCAGATACAAGACTGCCGTTAATCACGGAAGGAATTTGCTGCAAGTGGGTGAAAGTAGGCGTACGAATACGGGTACGGTAACTCATGGTTGACTTATCTGAAGTCAAGTAATAGTTAGACGCACCTTTCACTACTTCTGCCATTACAGAGGCTTCACCAGCTGGCATTACAGGACCCCATGACACGCTCAAGAAGTGCGTAATCAAAGTTTCAATATCTTGTAAAGTCTTATCTTTTGGTGGTGGAACTGCCAATGGATGATCCGCTTTATAAGGACCAGAAGGCATATTATCCAAACATTGTTTGACGATTTTTAACGACTCTTCGATTTCGCGATAGTGAACCATCACACGCGCGTAAGCATCGCCTTCATACTCTAACGGCACTTCAAAGTCGTAATTCTCATAACCACTGTATGGACGATATTTACGAACATCAAAATCAATACCTGTCGCGCGTAAACCGGTACCTGTTACACCCCAAGCCAATGCTGATTTAGCATCGTATTGCGCAACATTACGGGTACGACCCACAAATACTGAGTTTTTCAGTGCAGCAGTATGATATTCCTTCAAACGTTTTGGCATCCATTCGAGAATTTCACGAATCAGTTTTTGCCAGTTGTTTGGAAGGTCATGTGCTGTCCCGCCGATACGGAACCATGCTGGGTGCATACGGAAACCTGTGATCGCTTCAATTGCGTCATAGATTTTTTGACGATCCGCAAACATATAGAATACTGGTGTCATACCACCGGCATCCTGAATCGCAGTACCGATATACAACAAGTGGTTATTGATACGGAATAATTCAGACATCATGACACGGATACATTGTGCACGATCAGGAACGGTAATCCCTGCAAGTTGCTCCACACCCATGACATAAGGCATGTTTTGCGCACAACCACCTAAGTAGTCAACACGGTCTGTATATGGAATAAATGAATGCCAAGTTTGACGTTCAGCCATCTTTTCCACACCACGGTGGTGATAGCCAATATCAGGCACACAATCTTTCACTTCTTCGCCATCAAGCTGCAAAATTACACGGAATGCACCATGCGCAGATGGATGGTTAGGCCCTAAGTTCAAGAACATAAAGTCTTCATCGGCGTTACCGCGTGTTAGACCCCAATCTTCTGGAACGAAACGAAGATGTTCTTGTTCGAAATCTTGTTTAGCCTTGTCTTGCATGTACGGTGTATATTCAGTCGCACGTGCAGAATATTCTTTACGTAGTGGATGACCTTCCCAATAGGTTGGCAACAAGATACGACGAAGCATTGGATGCCCTTCGAAATTGATCCCAAACATATCGTAAGCTTCACGCTCGTACCAATTGGCATTTGGCCAAATATTGGTCGCTGTTGGAACGTTAATATCGTTCTCACTCAACGCCACTTTGATACGAATATCACTATTACGTTCTAATGAAAGTAAGTGATAGAACACTGTGAAATCAGATGCAGGTAAACCATCACGGTTGTTACGCAAACGTTCATCGACCGCAGATAAGTCAAACAGCATCACATAAGGACGTGGTACTGTACGCAAGTACATTAGAACTTCTTGTACACGTGCGCGCTCAACCCAGACCGTCGGAAAATCTTCAAACGTCGGTTGCACGTAAAAGTTCTCGCCAAATTTGGCTTTGAGATCTTCTACAATTGCAAATGCTGGGCGGGAATCAACTGGAGTCGATTCTGGCATAGCAATTTCAGTTTCAGCCATTGGCTTGGCTTCCTATTTAATACAAATTCTGTCAAATTCCCTGATGACCATATCCATCAGATATGTCAAATACTCATCAGAAAAAATTACTCAATTTCATCCATAGAGCGTAAGTTTTTCACTGCAATACGTTCAGCGTTCTTACGGTCGCGTTCTGGCATCATCTTTGGCTTATACACTGGCTGAAGATCATCACCGATTACCGCAGAGAGCGGACGACGTTCTAATTGAATTTGGTCTTGCAATAACATCAAGGCTTGAATCAATGCTTCTGGACGTGGTGGGCAACCTGGAACGTACACGTCAACAGGAATGATTTTATCCACACCTTGTACAACAGAATAGATGTCGTACATACCACCAGAGTTTGCACAAGCACCCATTGAAATCACCCATTTAGGCTCAAGCATTTGTTCATACAAACGTTGAATTACAGGTGCCATTTTAACAAAGCAAGTTCCTGCAACGATCATCAAATCTGCCTGACGTGGCGAAGCACGAATAACCTCGGCACCAAAGCGCGACAAGTCATGCACACCGGTTAACGTGGTTGCATATTCAACGTAGCAGCAAGATGTACCAAAGTTAAAAGGCCATATTGAGTTTTTACGGCCCCAGTTTACAGCTGTGTGTACCACATCCTCTAAGCGAGTCATGAACACATTTTTATTCACTTCTTCTTCAAGTGGATCTGTCACAATTTGACGATCTTGAAGCGGATATTGTTCAGCTTCTGGATTCGCACGGGTTAAAGTATATTTCATTCCCGAGTTACTCCTTGTTCAGAGTCATGGTCGGTGTTTTATCTTTCACACGACCAGAAGATTGAGCTGGAATAGTTCCAGTAGGATCCATCACCAACTCTTCAATTGAATTGAAGCGAGTAATTTCTGCAAGGTCCATATTTGGTGAACCAATTTTAGGTTTAATCCCTGCGATTTTACGTTTATCTGAAGGTGACCAGTTCAATGCACCTGTAGATAATTCATAAATCAAACCAACGAGTAAAACTAAAATAAATACAGCTGCAGCTGAAAAACCAACCCAACCTACTTCACGTACAGATGTCGCCCATGCATATAAATAGAGGGCTTCCAAATCGAATACAACAAAGAAGATTGCAACAAGGTAGAATTTCGCAGACAAGCGGATACGTGCACCACCAGCACTAACCACACCTGATTCAAATTGCTCTTGCTTCGCACGTCCCCATGATTTACCCCCAAGGAGCAAAGGAACGGTGAGCATAAAGACACATAAAAATGTCACGCCGATCACGAAGGCAATGATTGCCCAATCGTATGGAGTAATGGCACTCATGCGGGGATAACTCCTGGCAGGCCTATTATTTAACAAAGAATGTATGTATTGGCCTTGCAAATACACCAAACACAAAATAAATCTGGTCAATTGTACCCGATTGATGTCATCTGTTGCTAGTTAATAGCTCTAAGTCTTTCGGATGATTTTTTAGACAAAAGCCATAATTTTTCCTGATTCACAGCGATACAGCGCTGACTTATCGTTTTATCAAATTTCCATCCCTATTCTTATTAGTTTTTCCGAAGTTTATTTTTTAATCATGAATTAAAAATGACAAATCAGTAGCTTAATCCGATTCAGTCCAAATAAAAGCTTCGATTTATCTATGCTTTTCTGCGATTTAATTGGCTAATTTCTACAAATATAAGGATTTACCACCTAAAATATTTTGTTACATTCTATGTGATAAAATAGTCACATTAGATCAATCAAGTGATAAAAATTATCTTATTGTGATAATTTTTAAATATTACAAAGTTATTTATAATTTTTTATACTTTACTATTATCAAAACCAACTTATTTCAGTGAAATAACCCGCTTTAAACCATCCAGCGCCAAATGCTCAATGCCTACTTTTGACCTACCTTGTGTCCTCCTGTGATTTTCTGATTTAAATTTTCAAAATAGTCAGCACTGTCAATCATGTCATTTTTCGCACACACCACCTACTTAAGCTCACCCAAACTGGCCCAAGCCAAAGCCGTCTGAAAGGTGAGTAACTTATCGCCACTTAAATCAGTAAATTGTATATTTAACACCCAATTGCAGTAAAAGGTGTTCGTTGTCGCAAACTTAGACGAATTGTCTACAGAGCCTATACACATTGAACGACTTTTATGTATATGCTATTCAATATGAACAACTTTAAATCAATAATTTAGGGGTAAAACAAGATGGAATTCAGCAGCAAGCCAAACTATTTTTTATTTGCACAATTACTGATTCGTCATATTGAAAATTACGTCAAAAAACACGCTGATGCACAAAATGCAATTTTTGATCTAAGAGATGTTTATGAGCTTTTCCGCCAAGATCTTGCCGCAACCACGACAAATCTAGAAGGGATTTTAAATATCGCAGATGAATATCGTATTGATACTATTCAAGGTGACCAAAAAATCATTAGCAGTTATAAAATTGACGCTGAACAAAATAGCTTATTGATTGACTTTAATCATGATGCATTACAAGCATTGCGAGACAGCAAGCCAATCATTGCGCCTGATGCAACGCTTCAACAATAAGATCTAGACTAAGCAACATCCAGACATAAAAAACCACCGAAATTTTCGGTGGTTTTTTTATTTAAAACTAAGCCTTCAGTCCACAATCGCATTCTTATTATTCATCTAGTATTCCACACTGCACGAAGCCCAACAGGATCGCTGTCCTATGGCGTCGTGCTCCAAGCTGATGACTTTGTCGAACCCAATATCCCGTGCTAGGTTGATGGCATGGATCAGTTCACTGGCGGCAGTATAGACCTACACTACCAATGACCTTTGAAACCGAAGACGCAAAAATAAACCTTGATCATTCGGAGTGACTTCAAAATCTTCTGAAAAACTCAATTTTATATAAGATCATTAATACCTGTAATAATTTCTGCAATTAAATCAATACTGATGGTTAATACGATATCCCAAGATTCACAATCCTCCCCGATCAAAATATAAATCTCGCCATCATCAGCTTTTTTCCAATGAACTGGGCTGTTGGCAGATTCTCCTGCCTTTATACAAGTAACAGAATCTGTTGTTATTTTTTTCAATTCTTCCACTTGGTCAATTGAAATATAAATATTAATCTCAATAAATTGGTTGGCAATTTTTATTATAAATGCAGGATGCCCATTTCCATTAAATGCATGATCAATAGTAGTATCAAAATTAGCGTTCACCATTCAAATTTCCTTAATGAATATTATCAATATCAATATCAATATCAACATCAATGCTCAAGCTATTTAGTTTGGTCTGCGTAATTATGTTTAGAAAGGTCTGACAAAGAGTACGTTTTGATGTTCCGATAGATATCGTTATTTTTACATAACGCGAATATCATACAAATGTAATAGTTTACCTGCATTTATTGGCGCACAAAAAACAGCATATAAATCTGATTCAGAATCATCAAACCATAATTGGACCTCAATTATATGTTTATTAACACGATCTCCTTTGAGAGAGAAAACCTCTGTATCCCCCAGTACATCGTCAGGGATTTGTGTCATTTTCACAAATCCACTTAAATGCGCAAATTCATTTACAGCAACTCTATATTCATTTGCCGTTGATGGATAGGCCAGTTTATTTTTCACCAATTCCTCATAGTCATCAGAAATCATAAGCGTCAATATTTTTATCATTGATTCTTTATATATTGGAAATTCTCGTAGAAAAATATTTTCATTTGTCATTTTCTGTTCCCAACTTTTAGCATTGCAGTGGATGGAGTAATTCCAATTTTCTAAAAACATAGATCAAAAGGCATCCAACATTTTTGAGTGATTTTTTGTATTGAAACTCCCTTCTCCCGTTGGGAGAAGGTTAGGATGAGGGAGGGTTTATCTTAAATAATGACTTTAAAGATGACTGATAAACCAAGTCAAATAGCGCTTAATTGATAATATTTAACAGCATGATTTAACAGTTAAGCTTTTTTCTTTTTAAAACGCTCTACAGGCCAAGACATGGTAAATCTTGCACCACCCAAATCTGAGCTTTGATCGACTTCAATCGTCCCGCCAAACCAATACGCAATACGACTAACAATTGAAAGTCCTAAACCATAACCACCCGAAGCACGGGTACGGCTATCATCTAAACGTGCAAATGCCTCAAATACACGTTTACGGTCTTCCTCTGGAATTCCGGGGCCATCATCTTCTACACAGACATAAGCCATATTGGTCTGGTGATTGACACCACCACTGATATTGACCTGATGATCACAGTAACGTATTGCATTCCCCACCAAGTTTTGCACAACACGATGTAAATAACGACGTTCTGCATCCACAATCACATCAGATGAAAGTGGGTTGAGGTGGATAATCTTTTGGGTTTTTAATGCTTCGGTTTCTACTGCAACTTGCTTTAATACATCAATCAATACAATTTTTTCAAAATCTAATGATGGTGTACCTTGCTCTAATTTCGCATAGGTCATGATTTCATCAATCAGCGTATTTAACGCTTCAATGTCTTTATCAATCATCTCGACCTGTTGCAAACGATATTCATGGTCATCTTCATCTGCCAGCATTTCCATACCAAAACGGATTCGCGCCACAGGTGTACGTAACTCATGTGATACCGCACGCATTAACTCACGCTGTGCTTCAATCAAACGCTGTATATGGTCAGACATGCTGTTATAACTGGTGGCTAGACTTGCCATTTCGTCATAACCCTCAACAGGTACACGTTGCGACATATCCCCTGTTCTCATCACATCCAAGGCTTCATTCACCTGTTTCAACTTGCGTTGCATTGGCACAATCAAGCCATATACCCCCAAACAGAGTAAGAACATACTCAGCAATGTAATTCCGGCCGCCAATTTGACGGGCATCCAGTTAAACATTGGAACGGGGCCAAGCACCAACACATCTGTAGGTGAGTTTGGTAAGGGTGAAACTATCGAAATGGTGGTACCACGTACAGTTGCACTGTCACGCCATAAAATTACACTTTGATCTGACCTTAAACGACCAATTTGCTCGGAATCGAGATTGAGCTGAGAAATCTTTTCCACACCAACATGATAAGAGAAATGTTGTTGAATTTTCTTAAGATATTCTTGTTCTTGACCGGGATAATAGACCAAGTAATCCAGAATAAATACTGGAAGCGCCTTCATTTGGCGTTCGCCAATTTGATCGACTTTGATATATAAATAGTGTTTAGGGTCATTTCTGATCCCTATCACCAGATAGGCAATCCCTTGTTCTGCATCATAACGCACCACCGCTTTTTGGCTTTCTATACGTTTTTCTTCAGTACGAGATAAGTCAACTTTGCGTGCTTCGAGATAATAAATGGGAAGTTCTAATAGATCAGATGCATCTGAAATCCAATCTAGGCGCTGCTGTTCAGTTTGCTGACGTGCCACACCTTCGCTGATCACAAATGAAATTCCATCTGTGAGAGACTCACGATATTCCTGCGCACGTTGATAATTAATTATTTGGACAAGTAAATATCCAAACAAGGCAACCAACACAACAAGAATGACTAATCCTGCATAGATGCGCAAAAATATACTGTGTTTAGACACGCAAACTAACCTTCTTTATGCCTGTCCTGTGATGGACAAGCATCTTAGATGACTGACCCATCGTTTATAGACCAGTCTCTTTAACAAACAAATAACCTTTACTACGTACAGTTTTAATACGTTTCGGATTTTCAGGATCATCACCAATTTTTGGACGAATACGTGAAATACGTACGTCAATCGAACGGTCTTGACCGTCATATTCAATACCACGGAGACGTTCAAAGATGTCTTCACGCGACAAGATACGGCCTGCATTCGATGCCAATAACCAGAGTAGATCATATTCAGCACTGGTGAAGTCAACCAACTCACCATTGAGTGTCACTGAACGACCGCCATTGTCGATCACAAGATCGTCAAATTCAATACGTTGTGCAACTTCATCTTCAGGCGCTTTGTCTGTACGACGTAATAATGCACGAATACGTGCAAGTAAGACACGCGGTTGAACAGGTTTAGCAACATAGTCGTCTGCACCCATTTCTAAACCAAGAACTTGGTCCATATCTTCAGTACGTGCAGTCAACATCAAAATCGGTTGATGATAATGTGGACGAACTTCACGACAAACGGTTAAACCATCTGCACCCGGCAACATCACATCCAACACAACCAAGTCTGGTTGTTCAGCAATGATGCGGCGAATCGCACGGTTACCATCTGGCTCTACCCCAACTTCCAATCCATTGCGAATTAAGTATTCCTGAGTTAAGCGAGCTAGGCGCTCGTCATCTTCAACAATCAGAATCTTTGGTAACTTTTCTTCTTGGCTCATCTATTTGCCCCTATATTTGATTTTGGAGTCTGCTACAAATCTCGCAGATTCAACACACTATGTTTTGCAATATACACACGTTTACAATGTAAACAAGACCTCATTCACCAAACTGATACATGAGCGTATCAATTTGTTATATTTTTATTAACTATTGAATTGTAGGCAGTTTTATAAAATCAATACACATCATTTTTAAATTTCTTCAAGACAATCAATAGCTGGACTAATTTTTATACAAAATATTTCATTGTTCATATTCTGTCTCATCAGTTTATCGTTTTTTGAGTTATCCACACACTTATCTATAAGCACTCTGCGGAGTCTTTGCTATGCTATGTGCTTGTCTCATAAGGCATATAACAAAAATGACGCTTTGAGGTAAAAAGATGCAAATAAAAATTTACTTTTCAGGGATAAAATATTCTTGAAATGTCAATATTGATCTACCCTTAAAATTACCGTATCTTGTGTTCTAAATTAAATTAAACCACTAAGTATTGTGTTTAGTCCTCAAACATCGTGACAACAAATTTTGCAGTTTGTCCGATTCAAATGGTCCATAAACATAACAATGATGACAATGGAGCTACGCTGACAATGAACGCCATTACAACCCCTGGTCAACTACAAGTGATTAAACGCACTGGTGATGTTGCCGCTTTTGATGCAGATAAAATCTCTGTAGCAATTGGTAAAGCTTTTTTGGCTGTAGAAGGTCAACAAAGTGCAGATTCAAGCCGTATTCATGATCGCATCACTCAGCTCACAGAGATGGTGATGAATACTTTTAATCGTCGTTTACCTTCTGGCGGAACAATTCACATTGAAGAAATTCAAGACCAAGTTGAATTGGCGCTTATGCGTACAGGCGAACAAAAAGTTGCACGTGCATATGTGATCTATCGTGAACAACGTTCTGATGCTCGTAAACAAACTGGTGCTCATCATCACCCAACCTTACAAATCACAGATGCGAACGGTCAGCTTCAGCCTCTAGATTTGGGCAAACTTCAAGCCACGATTGAAAAAGCAAGTGAAGGCTTAGAAGGCATCAATGTTCAAGCCATTGTCGATGAAACAGTTAAAAACTTATATAACGGTGTAAAACAGTCAGACATCTCAACCACAATGATGATGGCAACACGTACCCGTATCGAACAAGAACCAAACTATACATATGTAACTGCACGTTTATTACGTGATGACTTGGTTGCGACAGGTTTAAAATTCTTAGGTTTAGCCACAGATACTATCGAGGGCGATGCACTCGAAACTTATTTAAACAAAGGTATCGAGCTTGAGCTTCTCTCTCCTGAGCTTTTAAACTTTGACCTTGCAAAATTGGCAGCTGCGATCAAACCAGAACGTTCAAACCAATTTACCTATTTAGGTTTACAGACGTTATTTGACCGTTACTTCATTCATTCAAATGATGTACGTTTCGAACTTCCGCAATTGTTCTTTATGCGTGTTTCAATGGGACTTGCATTAAACGAAGAACAGCGTGAAGACCGTGCAATCGAATTCTATGACTTATTGTCTAGCTTCGATTATATGGCGTCTACACCGACACTGTTTAACTCAGGTACGTTACGCCCACAATTGTCGAGCTGTTACTTAACCACCATTCAAGATGATCTATACGACATCTATGGTGCGATGCGTGACAATGCCCTTCTTTCTAAATGGGCAGGTGGTTTAGGCAATGACTGGACACCAGTACGTGCCTTGAACTCATATATCAAAGGTACCAATGGTAAGTCACAAGGTGTTGTACCTTTCCTTAAAGTTGCCAACGATACTGCTGTTGCAGTCAACCAAGGTGGTAAACGTAAAGGTGCTGTATGTGCATACCTTGAAACTTGGCACTTGGACATTGAAGAATTCCTAGAGCTTCGTAAAAACACTGGTGATGACCGTCGTCGTACCCATGACATGAACACAGCTAACTGGGTTCCAGATTTGTTTATGCAACGTGTGATTGAAGATGCTGAATGGACACTGTTCACGCCATCTGAAACGCCTGATTTGCATGATTTAACTGGCGGTGAATTTGCTGAACGCTATGCTTACTACGAAGGCATCGCAAAAGAAAACAACATGCTGCATAAGAAAATCCGTGCGAAAGACTTATGGCGCAAAATGTTATCGATGTTGTTTGAAACAGGTCATCCTTGGATCACATTCAAAGACGTATGTAACTTACGTTCACCACAACAACACGTGGGTGTAGTGCATTCATCTAACTTATGTACTGAAATCACTTTAAATACCAATAAAGATGAAATCGCAGTATGTAACTTAGGTTCGATCAACCTTGTACAACATGTTCAAGGTGGTGCTTTAGACCGTGAAAAATTAGCGCGTACAGTTAAAACTGCTGTTCGTATGCTCGACAACGTAATTGACATCAACTACTACGCAGTTGAACAAGCACGTAATTCAAATATGAAACACCGCCCTGTCGGTATGGGTATCATGGGCTTCCAAGATGCTTTATATGAATTGGGTATGGGTTATGGTTCTGATGCAGCGGTAGATTTTGCTGATGAATCAATGGAAGTGATCAGCTACTACGCGATTCAAACATCAAGCGACCTTGCTGTTGAACGTGGTGTGTATTCAACATTTAAAGGTTCATTGTGGGATCAAGGTATCTTGCCAATCGACTCTTTAGATATCGTTGCAAAATCACGTCCAGAGCGTATGTTTGAAGTTGACCGTACTCAACGTTTGGACTGGGATACATTACGTACTAAAGTTCAAAAAGACGGTATGCGTAACTCAAATGTGATGGCGATTGCACCTACAGCAACCATTTCAAATATTTGTGGCGTTTCACAGTCTATCGAACCGACGTTCCAAAACCTTTATGTAAAATCTAACCTTTCTGGTGAATTTACAGTGATCAACCCGTACTTGGTACGTGCGTTAAAAGATCGTGGTCTTTGGGACTCTGTGATGGTTAACGACTTGAAACACTTCGAGGGTTCAGTACAAAAAATTGCACGTATCCCTGAAGAGTTAAAAGCAATTTTTGCGACAGCATTTGAAGTGGATACACGCTGGATCGTAGATGCTGCATCACGTCGTCAAAAATGGATCGACCAAGCACAGTCATTGAACCTTTATATCGCTGGTGCAAATGGTAAGAAACTAGACATCACTTATAAGATGGCTTGGTTACGTGGTCTTAAAACCACTTATTACCTCCGTGCATTAGGTGCAACCTCTGCGGAAAAATCAACCATTAACACGGGTGCTTTAAACGCAGTAAAAGCAACAACTGTTGCTGCACCAGTGGCTGCGGTTGCTCAAGAAACCAAACCTGAAGCGCCTGCTGAAGAAGATGGTTTCGCTCAAGCAGCACCAGTACCACAAGCATGTTCAATCGACAATCCAGATTGTGAAGCTTGTCAGTAAGTAATCCTCCCCAATCCTCAAGGGGAATAAAGTCCTCCCTTTAAAAAAAAGGGGGGTTTAGGGGGATTCAAAAAATCTGAAATTATAAAAGGCGAAGAAATGTTCCATTTAAGTCATAACTATGAGTTAGGCGTAATCGTGCTGATCTTAGCCTTTTTAGTTTTTTACGTGCCTGCGGTCTATGCATTCTTTGCGATCCGTAAGCAGCAAAAGCGTAAGCAAAATAAGTAGTGTGGGTATCTGTTCTTTCGAACAAGAACAAAACAACTATCGGCAAAACTTAATTTTGCTTGCACAGAATAAGCGTATAGTAGTGACATCTTCCATTGTGAGATGTCGAACATAGATATTAACAACGAAGAGAGAACAACGATGTCTATCCTAAGTTGGGACGATTTTGAAGATGATGAACAGAAACAAGCTGCACAAGCTCACCAGCCTGCGCCCGTCGAACAGAAAAAAACGACTGATTCGCAAGTGGTATCTGATACAAAGCAGTCATCGCAGAATGTGGCAACTACACAATCCGCTGGAACCTATACAGCAAGATCAACAAATCCAACCGATTCGTTGGCAAGAGCATCTCACGCCTTAGAAAAGTTAGATGTTGCACCTGGCTTAGAAGAGCTTGAAATGGGTGCGCAACGTGTACAAGTTGATGATAAAGCCATGATCAACTGTCGCGCTGACTTAAACCAACTTGTACCGTTCAAATACGAGTGGGCTTGGCAAAAGTATCTAGACGGGTGTGCAAACCACTGGATGCCACAAGAAGTCAACATGAACCACGATATCGCACTTTGGAAGTCTGAAAATGGCTTAACTGAAGATGAGCGTACCATCGTGATGCGTTCATTAGGTTTCTTCTCTACTGCGGATTCTTTGGTTGCAAACAACTTGGTGTTGGCGATTTACCGTCATATTACCAACCCTGAATGCCGTCAATACATCTTACGTCAAGCATTTGAAGAAGCGATTCACACGCATGCTTACCAATACTGTATCGAATCTTTAGGTATGGATGAAGGCGAAGTCTTCAATATGTACCGTGAAGTTCCGTCAGTTGCTCGTAAAGCAGCGTGGGGCTTGAAATATACTCAGTCTTTATGTGATCCAACCTTCCAAACAGGTACACCTGAAAACGATCAAATCTTATTGCGTAACTTGATTGCATTCTATTGCGTACTTGAAGGGATCTTCTTCTACTGTGGTTTCAGCCAGATCTTGTCTATGGGTCGTCGTAACAAGATGAATGGTGTTGCTGAGCAATTCCAGTACATCTTACGTGATGAGTCTATGCACTTGAACTTTGGTATCGACATGATTAACCAAATCAAGATCGAAAATCCAAACTTGTGGACTGCTGAATTCCAAGAAGAAATCATTCAGATGATTCTTGAAGGTACTATGCTTGAAATCGAATATGCGCGTGACACAATGCCACGTGGTGTATTGGGTATGAACGCAGCGATGATGGAAGAATATTTGAAATTCATCTGTAACCGTCGTTTGGCACAGTTAGGTTTACCTGAACAGTTTGCTGGTGTAAATAACCCATTCCAGTGGATGTCTGAAATGATGGACTTGCGTAAAGAGAAGAACTTCTTTGAAACGCGTGTAACTGATTATCAAACTGGTGGTGCGTTGAGCTGGTAAGCTCGACATCGTCACGCGACACATAAGTTGTCATTTGCGACGCATAAAATGTCATTGAGCGACACATAAGTTGTCATTGATAAAAAATAGAGCCTTTAGGCTCTATTTTTTATCAATGAAGTTTATTAAAAATATTTAAGGATGACTTTCATTTGAAAATTATCTTATCTATTTAATTAAGAATACTAACTCAAACTTAAAATAAAAAAATATATCTGGTATTAAGTAATTTTCAGATCAAGTTTGAATTACTAGAGCTTAAGCATCGAAATTGTCTTTTAACCATTGATCTAGGAAGTCTATTTGAACAAAATTGAGATCTACGTTATAAGGAGGATATCTAAACCACCAATATGTATTCTTAGATATATAAAGATTGGTAATTTCAATTTTTTTATCTGTATGTGGCTGAGGCCAATTAAGAGACTTTCTTATACGATCATAGTCCGTTAGTAGAAAATCATATCTACCTCTTACTTTTGATATATGCGACTTAGTATCTAACTCATCTTTACCAAAAATCTTTACCCTTAGACGATTCATATCTTTTAAACAGTAAGCTGGTTGATTATATTTACACTCAACCATTACCCATTTATTTGAATCAGGGAAGTAAGCCAATACATCATAATCGCCAATATCTGGGTATTGCTCATCTTTAAAGAAAGTTTTCTTCAGATCAATACCATGTTTAATAAAATTGGTTCTTCTCGACAAAACATCAAATGCCTTAGTTTCTAATTGCTTTTCCAAGTATGTTTTAGACTTTAAAACAAGATCCTTAACTTTAGGAAAATTAAAATCAGCTGGAAGATATCCATCAGTAGTATGGTTTGTCCAAATTCCTAAAGATCTATAGGAGCAGGCTGGAGACCAAATAATTGTATTATTTAATTTTACTAATGGTTTAATGTTAATTCTATTGGTTCTTTTATTATGATCACTTACTGGAACATCGTAGTGCCTATCAGTAACTCCTTCTAGTTGATTAATTTTATCATTATCAATTATTAAAAATTGAATAATTTTTTCTACTTCATTTAAAGTTACATCTTCTACTGTGAAGTTCTTAAATATAAGCTCTACTAACTCGTCAAATTCCGCCTTATAATAGGTTTGAGGGTTTATCTCTTTTATATTTGACCAATTAGATAAACTATATAAAACCGTAAATAAATTCTTAAAGCCAAAACCCAAATCTTGATAAAAAGCCTCGTTAATTAATTTATACTCATCTTTTGGAATAATAGATTCCAATTCATCTTCAGAATTTAAACCTATTCCAAGCTTATAAGAACTTAACTCTTCATAAAATTTATTTTCAAGTTCAGTTGTGGATTTTGGTATGTAAATTTCTGGTACATAAGTATTATCGACATATATGCCTTCTACTCCAATTCCAAAATGTAAGCCGTCGCTAGAATGGTATAAGTTAAGCAACCAATGAATATGTGCTATTAAATCTAGAAATTCATCTTCAGTTATTAGCTGTGCATTATCATTGTCCAACATTAATGTACATTCAATTAAGTATCTATGATTTTGTGAATTTCTTTTAAAATCAAAATCTAATTCAGATAATCTTTCAGCCCTATTATAGCTTACTTGATGTTTTAAACTTTGCTCCTGACTTAAAAAGCTGATGTAGTTATCAGTTACTAATGCGGAATAATCATCCAAAGCAATCTCTAAAATTGATAATGTATTTCTATTTTTTACAATATTGTGTATATAAGCTCTTAGCTCATCAGCAGCACTATTAATTATAGACTTTGCTAAGTCCTTATCCGTATATTTATTTGGTTCAATATCATTATTTTTAAGAATGAAAGAAATTTTTTTCCTAGCCAACTTAAATCTATACTCGCTTACATTTCTAGGCTTTTTTTCTACTATATCAAAACGAGTTTTTAGTTGACCCATTGTCATTCTTAAAGGCCAATTAGTCGTTTCATTCAATTTTGAAATAATAAAACTTAAATTTTCTATTTTTGAATATTTATTAATAATTTCAAGAATTTTTATACAAATTTCTGTTTGAAAGGCAGCATCAATGCTTGACTGAAATTTATAAAAACAATAACTCAGATCCAAATATATATTAACTACTAAATAATTAACATTATTTTTAAAAACTTCATCTTTTACATAAAAATCACTATTAAAAATATTTGAGTTTTCTTGAATTAAATTTCCTACTTTAATTTGAAATACTATATTTTTTTTCAAAATTAGAGATGATAAAGCTAATTTTCGTTGAGAAAATGCATCAGCAGCTGCCTCACAAAATAACTCCAAAACTTTTGGATTTAATTCTACGATGTTTTTATCTACTATCCTGAAATCAAATAAGAAATGAATAACGTAGTTATCAATTAATGATGACCATACTAAAGAGCTGAAATCTTTTGCAAGGAAACAATAATTATTATCATATTCACTTTTTGAAATCCACTTACTATCTGAATTAGGTAAATAATCACTTAAATCAGCATACATTTCTTTTAAAGACTTATATTTAAAGTGATGTCCAGAATGTGTGTCAGTATGTATTAAATTGAAATTTACCGCCCCATCTTCCAGCAGTCCATAACTTGCCCGATAACTAGCATATCCATCTAAATTAAAGCCTAAAAATAAAGTTTTGGGTGTGTATAAATTATGAAAATCTATAAATCCATCTAAATCTTCTTTTGACTCTAAAGAATCAATTATTGAGACAAAGTCATATATAGTAATGAACTTGATATTCTCTTCAAACTTTGCATCCAAAACTTTACTTAATGTAGTTAAGTCACTTAAAACAAAAATGAACTTAATTTTATTAAATTTTAAATCACTCCCATCTACACCCCGTGGTTTTAAACCAAGATGAGAATAAATTTTCTGTATTCCCCAATCACTTGTATTCATTATTTTTTTAAGATTATTTTTAATTGATTGAAAGTTACAAAATTCATCAACTGATAAGCAGTTAATGAAATAGGTATTACTCTTACTTTGAAAAGCACCGCAAAAATTATAAGGTAAAACTTTTGAATTATTACGCACTTTAAAAGAACCACATAAAAGACTAGGTATATTATCTTTTAAAAAATTTGAAATATTTAAGGAAATTATTTCCGAAGATACATTTTCTTTCATGTAATAATGTTCAACTATTACAGCAATATGATTTCTTAATGAAAATGGATATATCATTTCTTCATATTCAAAATAACAATATGGGTTTACATCCGCTTCCATATATCTTTCATAAAAATTTTTATTATTTCTAGTGTTTCCATTTTTAACAATTAGTGCACTGTTTACTTTTTTAATTTTTAAATTATCAATCCAATCCATCATTTTTAGCCAAAAAATATCAGTTGGAATTTCTAACTTTTCATCTTCATCATTTTTTTCGGCTAGTATGTTTATAGTAGAAATTAAACTATTTTGTATTTCAATGATTTGTTTAAAATCTTCCATAGCTTGAGTGCTACTTAAGTAACTAATCTCAAACCCTTTAAGAAAGCCATAATTATCAGATAGAGGTGAACCATAAAAAATTTTATATGATTTTTCCCCTAATTGAAACTTTACTTTCCCCCAATCACCTACAGGGTAAAAATCCTCCATCATGGGATTATGAGGTAAAATTTTGAAAACTTTAGTCAAAAAAAATGAAAAATCTTCGTAACTTTCAATTCTTTTTCCTATAAAATCCTCTTTACTTATAGTAAAAAAAATTTCAAATAAAAGTGAAAATTTAATAAAATGATTAATATTGGGTACCCAACTTTCAGCTATTAAAATAGTCTTAAAAACATCTATTGGATGGTATTCTCTTATTATTTTTATGAGATCTATTTCATAGTTTGGAATTGGTATTATTTTTTCAGCCTCTAAAATTTTTTTATTATTCCTGATATCATTTTTTTGTTTACCAACCTCCATCATTTTATTAGTAAAGAGATCAAAAGTTTTTCCTTTATCGGCAGAGCTATTTTTCTTTTTCATAATTAAATCGAAATTCAAATTAAACTTACTTAACTATCATGAAATACCAATAAAATCAATATTTTATTATATTTAATAGCAAATTAGGTAGGATTTTTAAAATAACATTTGATAGCTACTCAGATGATCTATTTATAAAATTAATAAGGCTTTATTTTGGCTTAGCTACTTAAAAAACTTGTTAGCTCTACTTTCAAAATTTGCAACCAATCTATTAATTCAATCACATCTAGTCGTCTTTCCAAAATTTCGACTTTGGAAACATACGATTGAGGCTTATTCAAACGACGTGCAAGCTCAACCTGAGTCATATCTTTAGACTCACGCAGTTCTATAAGTTTCTTAATTAGGTCTTGATACCTTGGATCGTGTATTGAGCGCATGGCTCAATATCAGTTACAATTAAAAATATCCCAAAATAGGATATTTCAACTTAACCCTATCTGTTTATAGAATTTTTATTTGGAAATTTAATGAACAGTAGTTTAGGAATTCGATGTGAAGCAAAAATTTTCTGTAACTCAGGTCAACAGTATTGTAAAAAAAAATTTAGCAGGCGCAACTGTCGAACAAATTTGTCAGGAATATCAAATTAGTGTGGCAACTTTCTATCGATGGAAAGCAAACTATTTAGATGTAAGTGAGCAAATTCTTGCTCGTTTAGACAAGTTAGAACAAGAAAATTTAGTTTTAAAACAGATGTATGCTGAGGAAAAACTATCTAAAAGGCTTGAAGCTTAGACGCTTAAATAATTTTTAAAAGCTTAGATAATAAACCTAGGCTTTTGACTATTCTATTATCCGTCTTTTAGAAGGTCGGTAAAAACAAACGCTTCACTTCAAAACCACGCTTGCCATCTTGAATATCAAATAGAAAATCAGTATACATTTTTTTACTTATCCCTTTCCTCTCTACATCGATAATATTTCTATCTTCAGCCACTAATAGAGCATAATTTAAATTTTGGTATTTATCAGAAAAATCATCAATATCCTTACTATTATATTGTCTCATTTCACTCTGACAAAGTGGAAATACATATAGGTAAATCAAAAAAGCTAACCCATAACTAAAATGTGCTAAAGGTGAAAATACACACATTACCAGTAATATTCTATAAATTGACTGTCCTATACTTAAAGCAATTTCTCTTTGATTTTGATCATCCGCAACTCTTAAGTAAATAATCAATGCAGCTAATGCATCAAAACTTGATAACCGTTCTATTCTTCTTAATTCTTTTCTAATTTTTGAAACGGAAATTAATTCCATTTGACCATTCACGCTCTTAAAAATAATTCGTTGAACATCCCAAGAAAGTTGGTTTACACCATTATCCATAAACCATTTCATCGGCTTATGCCCTCTAATCGCCTCCCATAGAACATGGTTTAGAATCTTGGCTGTCCCCTTTACATGTTGATTTGCTTTATCAATAAGCTCAATTTCAGGCGTATGCTTTCCCAATTTATATTTTGCCCATTTATTATGATGGTAAAAGTAATTTTTATCTTTTACAAAAGCTTCAGGCTCAATAATCTTTTCTATTTGGTAGCTAGTAGCATGTGAAAAATTTGATTCAATATATGCATACCAAATAGCTGTTCGGATAACGTCGATCCAATCTCTTCTCAATTGTTTACTTCTTTTTTTAGTTTGCATATGCGGAAACTCATCCTCACCCATAAGTTCATATTATTTTTTCTAGTTAAATTAAAAGCTTAGGCAAACTCATTAGAGGAAACTTTAGCTATATCTTCACTTCTACCATTTTTTATTAAGAAGATATATGCTTTTGTTGTGACAGGTTAGGACAAACCGATATGCAAAATTCTATTTCTGTTAATGCTGAAATGATCGAAAAAATACTATTTGATCGTCATGGTCCTCTTATAACTGATGATGATTTGAGAATAGCTTTAGGCTACAAATCTACTGAAGCATTTCGGCAAGCCTTAACACGTAAAACTGTACCAATTCCAATTTTTACTTTTGAAAACCGGCGTGGGAAATATGCATTAGTAAAAGATGTTGCTCATTTACTCGCAACTTTACGCAATGATGCCTTAACTAAATAAAAAAGCTTTAAAAGCTACAGGAGAAAAAATGTCATAAAAATAAATTGACAAATAAAAAACGGACTCTAGAAAGAATCCGTTGGTGACTTTATACAAAAAGTATAAAGACGTGGTACTCAAAGTATCTTTTGTATTTAGTCACCAGTCAAGCCTTGTTGTCAATTTTTAAGCAACAAGAAATTTCACTCACCCTAAATTTAGGGTGTTCAGAAATACTGGAGATACTTTATGTACCCTAATTTGAGCACTGAACAAAATAATCTACATCGCTATATTTTTGACCAAATTAAAATGGCTTTTGCAACTGAGCCAAATATTGCAGCAACCATTCACGGTCAGCGCAAAATTTTTCAAGGCTGTTATGGTCGTAGAACTGCCCTATTTCCAAGCAAAAAATGCGGTGGAGCCATTCCCACAGAAAGTCGTCTTGAGCTAGCCCATGCTGTTTGTCTTGAGCGAAATTCCACTGTAATCAACTACAGATCTCAAGCTTTAAAAATCACACTCTTTCAAAAAAATTATTGTTATCCAGACTTTCTAATACAGACAATTGATGGCTCTTATGAAGTCCATGAGGTAAAACCTTCTGTTGCATCCTTAGCTTTAGATGAATATATCCGTTTCGATCGACTGGCAACATTACTCAGCTCGATTGGAATTACATTCAAACTCATCGATCAAACTGAACTTCCTAAAGAGAATCAGCTCCAGCAACTGCTTTACTGGTATCAAAGAGGACATCGCTTCGATTGGAGTAAATTTGAAATTGAACAAGCCTTAAATCTTTTAAAAACAAAACAACTTGAAAATCTGATTCAAGTTTATCAAGAGCTTGAGTCAATCGGTCTCAAACAAGAACTTGGTGATTATCTTTTTTTTCACCAAAAATTAGACACGTGCCCGTCTCAATATAATAATCAAGGAAAATTTTAATATGGAAAATGCACTTTTTCTCCCTCAACCTGGATATCGCTTTTATTTTGCAGAACATTCAGATTATATTTTTGAAATAGCCTCAATTGCATTAAATACAATTCGTTATGCTGCAACGATAGGAGGTAAAATATGTACATTAGATCTCAATGAATTTGAGAGTCGATATAAATCTGGTGAAATCATATGTAGCTTTGCACCCGAAAAGCTAGTTCTAAATCCTCAATTTAGTCAGGACATCCACCGAAAAGAACGCTATGTTTTATCTGCACTTCAGCAGTTAGAATACCCTACAAGCTTTGACCAACTCTCACCATTAATTAAAGAAATTGTGACTTCGCTAAATGATAAATCCCCTCCTTCACCTAGAACAGTGGCAAGATGGATTTTTAAATACAAAAGCTATTCTCACAATAAACTTTTCTTAAAAAATGAGTGTAAGGGAAATCATTCATTACGTTTTCCACCTGAAGTTTATCAAATCCTAAATCAAACCATTGATGAGGTTTATTTAAAATCAGAATTTCGAACGAGCAAAGATGTTCGTGCCATTATGATTGGTAAATTAGTAGAACAAGGAATTGCTCTTATTCATTTACCTAGTCTCAGATGTATACAAAGGCATATCAAAAAGCTTGATCCATACCTGATTTTAAAAGCTAAAAAAGGAGGTCGTATAGCCAAAAAATCGTTTCAAGCAGCAGGTAAAAGTATTATTAGCCCTTTTGCCTTATATATGGTCGAAATTGATACCCATTATCTCGATGTTATTGTGATCGATCCGAAAACAAACGTCTCTCTTGGTCGTCCTTTTTTAGCATGTGCAATTGATGTCTACACTCGTGCAATCGTAGGCACGTATATAAGCATGTATCCACCAAGTGCAACAACCACTCTAGCAGTCATAAAAGATATGGTTACTCGACCATATCAGGGCTTACCTGGTGGTATTCCTAGCATTATTATTCCAGATAACGGAGTCGAATTTAAAAATAATTCGCTTGCAAGAGTCTGTGATCATTTAAAAATTACTTTAACAC
Source organism: Acinetobacter sp. GW821-FHT01E09 (assembly GCF_059422385.1). Classification (NCBI taxonomy): domain Bacteria; kingdom Pseudomonadati; phylum Pseudomonadota; class Gammaproteobacteria; order Moraxellales; family Moraxellaceae; genus Acinetobacter; species Acinetobacter sp. GW821-FHT01E09. The sequence continues at coordinate 874,882 of NZ_JBWKWU010000001.1, read as the reverse complement.
CTTCTCAAATTGGTACACCTAATAATAAACCACACATTGAAAGGTTTTTTAACACTCTTACGCACAGCATTATTCAAAAATTACCAGGAACAACCTTTTCAAATCCATCAGATAGAGGAAGCTACAACTCTACCAAAAATGTTCAATTTACAATAGAACAGCTAAAAAAGTATATCGATATATGGATCAACGATGTCTATCACTGCTCAATTCATAGCATGACTGGTCGCTCACCATCAGTCATATGGCAAGATGCTATTACAGACATCAAACCGAGTCATATTTCTGAAGTTGATGCAAAAATTTTATGTCGAAGACCCATTGAACGTACAATTCATCATGGGCAAGTTCAAGTTGATGGATTAAGTTATTTTTCTCACGCATTAACTACTTTACAAGCAAAAGGTATTAAGAAAGTCACAGTACTCATTGATGATCTTGACCTAAATGAAGTTTATATCATTGATCCAAAAGATATGAATGTTGTCATACAAGCAGAATCTACCAACCAAGACTACACCTCTGGATTATCAAGGACAATTCATCTAGAGGTCCAAAAAAGAAAAAAACAACTGTCTCAATTAGATCAAAAAAAACTAGGAAAGTTTTCAGAATTATTTGGCCTCTATAAACTTTTACATGAAATTCAATCAGATATAATTAAGAGTAGACCAAAGTTAAAACCGATAAAACTTGAACTTCCTCTCATGCTTCAAAAAATAGAAAAGAATTTATCGTCTATTGCAATAACTCAGGATGATCCAAATATTGAGACATTACATGATAACAAAAAAAACAATCTAAGCTTTGGATCAATAGAGGTAATAAAAAATGGAAAAATTTGATAACTATTTTGAACAAATTAGCTCAATTAATAATATTGTGGTCACTTCAGATGAATTTATGAATGCCTTTAAAGGAATACAGGACTGTGTAAAAAGAAGCATAGCTTATAAAGAACCAATAGGAAGTATGCTTTTGGCAAAAGGAGGCTTAGGAAAAACGACGTTGTGTAAAGCGCTTGTCAGCCAAATGCCTAAATCTACTAAAATAGAAGAAGACCACAAAAAAACGATCATTCCAGCATTTTATGTTGAAGTTCCTTCACCAGCCACTATTAAATCGCTGGCAATAACTATGCTACACGAATTAGGTGATCCAACTTATAATAATGGGACTACGTCCTACTTAACAGATAGATTAAGTTATTTACTCAGAATGTGTGAAACTAAGCTCGTATTTCTAGATGAGTTTCATCATTTATTTGAACGTAAACAGTCATATACACGAATGAATGCAACCATAGGAAATTGGCTAAAAACGCTCGTTAATCAAACAGGAATTAGCTTTTGCTTAGTCGGTCTTCCTGAGTTTGCAGAACTATTACAAGTTGATAGCCAAATAGCCCGTAGATTTCCATTTATATATACCTTAAATCCTCTTTACATTGAATCCCCTCAAGGTCATGGCACAATTTACGCATTTCTAAGTGAAATCGCGCGTAAAATGGCACAGCAAAATATTACATTTTCACCACCTCTCGACAATCCACTCATGGGTATGCAAATTTACACTGCTACTCTAGGTTATCACTCCTACACCATTAGTCTGATCAGAGAAAGTATTGTTAATGCATTAAATGAAGGAAGGCTAATTATCAATAAAAGTGATTTTAGTACCGCTTGGCAATTAGGAATTACTGACTATATTTCTAAGCTAAACTCTGATCCTTTTAAAATGTCACTATCACAATTAGCGGTGAAGGTAAGAGGTCAAATATGAATAAGAACATAAGACTTCTTATTGAAGCAACGCCTTATCCAGACGAATCAGCTACAAGTTACTTGCTTCGAACTGCTGAATTAAACGGTCACACTTCAGTCTATCAATTATTTGGGAAAGAAAAATTTAGCTTTTTGAGTAAGTCATCCCCGAATTACACATTCATTGACACAAACCGATTTAGACTTGCATTACAGGCTTTAAGCCTCAGCCCCCATTATATTGATCTTGCTTTTGAGCGTGATAAATCAACGAGCCGAGCTCCCAAAAAATATAGAAATGTGAACATTGATCGTAATTTATTTAAATCCAAAAGCTATTCATATTGCCCACAATGCCTAAAAGAACAGCCATATTTCAGGAAAATATGGCTGTTAAGACCCATTTACTCTTGTCCCATTCATTCTATTTTACTCTTAGATAATTGTTACAAATGTGGACATGCTATTAAGCTACAGTCAGGATCTATCGTAAAATGCTCAAAATGCTTTTCTGATTTAAGAGAAGCTCAACAAACGCACTATGCAGAAAACTTTCTGATTCATTGGTTTATCTATATTTTGAATCAAAACTCTAATGACTTATTTCAAGAATTTTCATCTTTTTGGTTTGCGTTAGAAAAGTTTTCAGCATTAGACGAACCCCAATCAGATGAACGTTACTTAAAAATTGTACACGAATATTTTGTAAATAATGCCAACTCCGTTATCACCATGAGCAACTGGATTAACAGTAGAATACAATTAGCTCACCCAAAAATTCAGTTATTACCATTTTACAAAGAAGCTAAAACCGTTAGGTTTAATGAGAATTATCTTGTAAATATTGAGAAAACTTGTATTCCATATAGACTTAATCCTAAAAGTAAAAAAATCTACTTAACATTAGAGGAGTCAAGACTATTACTTGATATTGGACGATTTAAACTAAAACACCTCTTAATTAAAAATTTGCTAAAATTTGCTGAGAATGTTCATGACAAATCACTTATCTATAGTACTGATATTGAATTGTTTTTAATTGGAGAAAGACGTTTAAATGCAGAATATCACCCTATTCCTATCCCTACTAATCAAAACGAATTACTCACAGTAACGGTAAAATTGGCTGCTGAAATTCTAGAGACAAATCTTGATACAATGAGAAGATTAGCTAAATATCATTGGCTCAATGACGATAATAAGAAAAATGCAACACCTATACTCATTCCTTTCTATAAATTGGAAAATTTTCATGAAAAGTATGTAATAGCAACAACTCTTGCGAAAACATTAAATGTCAACCCAGTAAATTTTGTAGAAAAAATGATAAGTATTGGAATCAAACCAATAAGTGGCCCTCATTTTGATAAGCTACCCATAAATATTTTTTCTAGAGACTCTATTCAAAATATTACTAAAGCGCACATAGGTCAGATTGAAAAATATCCAACAAAAACTGGGAGAAAAAATAAAGGTTCAAAGACCACAATCAATAATGATTTTTTCACATTGAAAGAAGCAGCTCTACAATTAAATATCAGTTCAAATCAAGTCGCCAGTCTGACTCACTCGGGGATTCTTCAACGCTATAATGATTACCAGTCTCCAATCAAAATTAATCGTATTTCGCTAAACTCACTAAAGAATCTACTTGAAAACAAAGAGTATGTGTCGATTCAAATCGCTTCTGAGCAACTCAATTGCACAAAAAATTGGATCCATCAATATTGGTGTAAAACAGGCTTTTTAGAAATTAAAGATTTAGTTTATTGGAAACTTGTTAAAAGAAGCCAACTGAATGAAATCATTAAATTGAAAGAAGAATATCTAACAGGTGCTGAAGCTAGTTCACTACTTGGTATGCGTCACTCTCATATCACTAACTTACAGATCCAAGGTCTTATATCACCCTATTATTTTGGCAAAGCAGATAAAAAAATTAGAATGTTTAAAAAAACAGATGTATACCAAATAAGAAATTATTATTTTAGAAGTAAATAGCCCATTTAAAAAAATTGGGCTGTTTAGTTATAGCCCTATTTTAAATAGAGACTTAAAATCCAACTCTGACAGGGGCTGAAGCTAGCACCATCTTCGAGATGAGGCACTCGCATATAACCAATCTACATACACAAGGCCTGATCAAAGACTATTATATGAGCAAAACTGATATAAAAATTAGACTATTTAAGCTAGATGATGTATTGAGACTAAAGGACTCAAACTATTTTAAAGCTTGGCTCACTCGTATCTTCACTAAGAGAATAAACATTTAACTCATATACAAAGAATAGGTTATAATAATTTTGTAGCCTATCAGAGCTCGCAGTTGTTACAACTGTAAACTTACCACCCAAGTGCGTGTTAAGTGGTATCTGTTAGCAATGTATGATAATAGCTATCTCACATAGATGGCTATTTTCATTTAAGATTTTACTATTAGATATCCTGTTAATTTTGAAAAAATGGTCGATTAAAATGATGTTAAATATAGACTACGCCATAGAAACAGTATAAAAAGATCAGGTAAAACAATGAAAGCTGTTGAGTTTGAATAGCCACTAAAATTCTAGATACACTTAACCATCTTTTGATGGGCCGAGCCTGTAAATTATTTTGTGTAAGTTCCATTTTTTATAAATGATCTTTTAATCGATCATCGAAGTGAATCGTAAACCAATTCATCTCCAAACGCCAATTTTGAATTGGCATTGTCCATTTCTTAGCAGCATTGGTTGTTGCTAAGTAAATGACTTTTTTGACTGAATCATCTGACGAGAAGATCTTTCGCTTCTTGGTTGAATGGCGGATCACGCTATTCAACGATTCAATTGCATTGGTTGTATAAATCGCATGACGTATTTCAGCTGGATAGCTAATTATTGTACGGATATTCTCCCAATTAGCTCGCCAGGATTCTCCAATTTTTGGATATTAATGATTCCACTGATCACAGAAGATATCTAGAGATTTTAATGCATTTTACTCTGTACTTGCCTGATAGATCACTTTAAGACCAGCTGTAACAGCCTTGTAGTCTTTCCAGCTTACAAATCGCAGGCTATTGCGTACAACATGCACGATACACAGCTGAATGTCCGTATAAGGATAAACAGAGGCTATGGCATCAGGAAAGCCTTTTAACCCATCTACACAGGCAACAAGAATATCCTGTACCCCTCGATTTTTGAGTTCTGTCATGACGGATAGCCAGAATTTGGCACCTTCTGTCTGAGCGATCCACATTCACAGCAATTCTTTCTAACCATCCATATTAATGCCTAAAGCAAGGTATACAGATTTGTTAATCACATTGGAATGTTGACGGAATTTTACAACAATACATTCGAGATAGACGACAGGATACAGACTATCCAATGCTCTATTTTGCCACTTAGTCCTTGCTCAATCACAGCATCGGTAACTTTGCTTATGAGTGATGCTGAGACATCTGCATCGTACATTTCTTTGAAGAATGCGACAATTTCTCTATTGGTCATTCCTTTTGCATACAGTGAAAGGATTTGGTCATCCATATTGGTAATGCGCGTTTGATGCTTCTTGATAATTTGTGGCTCAAATGAACCGTCTCGATCACGGGGAATATCTAAAGCCAGTTGCCCATCTTGAGTTGAAACGGTTTTAGAACTAAAACCATTACGGCTATTTGAGCCTTTCTTAGGCTGATGCTTTTCATAACCAAGATGATCTGAAAGCTCTGTATTGAGTGCAGTTTCAATCATGAACTTTTTAAATATGGCTGTCATTTGGTTTAGGTTTTCTGGTGTTTTTAGACCTTTAGCCAATTCAGCAGCCATACTTTTGATTGGTGCTTCATGCATGTGAAGTACCTTTTGTAATTATCCTTTTCAGGATAAATGAAAATTAAGTACTTACACAAAATTTAGAACAGTCCCTAATCAATTGCTTGCTGTTTAAATTCTGGACTAAAGCGTTTAGCTATTTTTACATCTCCAAAGTTAACCTTACGTTATCTTTAGAGGGACTATGTGTCCATTATTTTTTCTAGGATCACTCGTTAATTAGCCATTTTATCTAACTAAAGAGTGTCTACAAAATCTGTGGCTGTTCAACGCTCTTTTTGATTTTTCTCATACACAATCTTAAATTGAAGCTCAGCCTCATCAGGAAGGTCTTCATAAGACAGCAGGTTAACTTTCTTATAATAAAACTCTCCGAGCTTCTTCATGAGAAAGTAAAGACCGAGCTAAGAGCTTAACTCGATCCTAAATAGAATATTCTCAATCTTTTTCAAGGTGAGACTTAGTCGAATAAATGAGTGATAACTCATTTAATCTTTAATATCAATACAAAATTTCCGACTTAATCAACATATCTTCTAAATAAGAATCTTTAGGTTTGACATGAATAAGTTCATTCCAATTTTTGTGATTCAATATATTTATATCCTTTTCTGTGGATAATTCCCGACTGAAATCATTTACTAGCTGATGTCCAATATTACTTTCAATTTCATTCGAATTTTCAATGTCACCAATCAATTTAGATAAATCAATTGCCGATGATTTTGAACCATTCAATAAATTGGAAAGTTTTCCAATATTAGGTTGGTTATGAACACTACTAGAAATTGAATATTCAACTTGATTCGATTGGTTTGTTTGTGCCAGCACAGCAGGAAGTGCATCGATAATATTTCCATTAATCGCTATATTTTGAACATTAAATAATGATAATAACTCGTTAGCAGCTTGTTCATCACTTACCAATTTTGATTCTTCCGATTGGTTCAATGTATTTTCTGCTGCAACATCCATATTAGCACCTTCAGTTAAACTCATTGGCGATGCAATACGGCTAGAGGATGCTGTTGTTGGCATTGTTAAACCAAATGCTCCAAAGATTTGACCAGCAGTCAATGAACCACCTGTTTCAAACTCAAAGGTTTCAACAACTTTAGCACCACCTAAAAAGAAGTCTTTTACTGTCACTTTATTGGCATTACTACCATCCAGTTTAAGAATCAGATCATTTCCAGACTTGTTAAGATATTGTCCAATTTGATTGAAGGTGATTCCATTTTTGAAAACCACTTTATCTGTTCCAGACACTTCAGTAATGGTTAAAACACCAGTCGTATAGTTATAGGTTGTATCTCCTACCGCATTAGTATTTGGTGTTTCACCACCAGTACTTGGTAATGTTAATCCAAATGCAGTGAAAATTTGACTTGCAGTTAGCTGTTCGCCTGTTGCCAGTTGGAATGTTTCAACCAATTTATCACCTGCAAGGAAGAAATCTTTCACAGTCACTTTGTTGGTTGCACTTCCATTCACTTTAATAATTAAATCATTACCTGATTTAGTGAGATTGCTACCCACTTGGCTAAATGTAATGCCACTCGCAAATACAACTTTATCCGTACCAGACACTTCAGTAATGGTTAGATCGCCTGAAGTATAATTATAGATCGTATCTCCAGCTGCATTCGTTGTGCCGCCAGTCCCAGGCATAGTTAATCCAAATGCAGTGAAAATTTGGTTCGCAGTGAGTTGTTCACCTGTAGCTAATTGGAATATTTCTACCAATTTATCACCACCAAGGAAGAAGTCTTTTACCGTGACTTTGTTGGTCGCACTTCCATTTACTTTGATAATTAAATCATTACCTGATTTAGTAAGATTGTTACCCACTTGGCTATAAGTAATACCACTTGCAAATACAACTTTGTCATTACCTGAAATTTCAGTAATGGTTAAATCACCTGAATTGTAATTATAGGTCGTATCTCCAGCTGCATTCGTTGTGCCGCCAGTCCCTGGCATAGTTAATCCAAATGCAGTGAAAATTTGGTTCGCAGTGAGTTGTTCACCTGTAGCTAATTGGAATACTTCTACCAATTTATCACCACCAAGGAAGAAGTCTTTTACCGTGACTTTGTTGGTCGCACTTCCATTTACTTTGATAATTAAATCATTACCTGATTTAGTAAGATTGTTACCCACTTGGCTATAAGTAATACCACTTGCAAATACAACTTTGTCGTTACCTGAAACTTCAGTAATAGTTAAATCACCTGACTTGTAATTATAGGTCGTATCTCCAGTTGCATTGGTTGTGCCACCAGTCTCTGGCATAGTTAATCCAAATGCTGTAAAGATTTGGCTAGCTGTAAGTTGTTCACCTGCCGCTGTTTGGAATGTTTCAACTAAATAATTACCAGCAAGGAAGAAGTTTTTAACTGTCACAACATTTGTTGTGCTTCCATTTACTTTAATCAGTAGATCGTTGCTTGATTTGGTTAAATTAGAGCTGATTTGGCTCATCGTAATTCCACTAGCAAACACCACTTTATCTGTACCAGAAACTTCAGTAATGGTTAATGCACCACTGCTATAGTTATATGTCGTGTCTCCAGCAGGATTCGGCATTTCTGTACCACTTCCAGAACCGTTTACTTTTGTGGCGATTTGCGCAGCAGTAATTGTGTATCCACCATTTGGTTGTACTGATGAAATTGCTTTTTCACCACCTAAGAAATGATCTTTCACTCGAATCGATTGGTTTGCATTATTATCAATTGTAATCAGTAGGTCATTATTTTCTTTTGTGAATTTAATGCGATCTTCTGTAATACCTTGATCCATCAACCAAATCACATCTGTACCACCACCAGTCTGGTCAATCGTATCAACGCCATCTGTGAGATAATAATAATATTTATCATCACCTGCACCACCATCTAATATATCTGCTCCAGCACCACCGATGAGTGTGTCATTTCCAATTCCACCATAAATAGAATCATCACCTGCACCACCATCAAGATAGTCATTACCAGCACCACCTTCCAATCGATCATTTCCAGCTTGTGCCCAAATGGTGTCATTGCCATCTAATCCTTGAATTAAATCTTTGCCTGACGTTCCATTGATTGTTTCTGAAGCACTTGTGCCTTCAAGAACTGTATCGTATAAACCACCATAAGCTTGTGCTTTAATAATTCCATCTATGTCTTTGGCTGTGATTGGTGATTGCCCATTGGCTTGAACTGAGGAAATTGCTTTCTCTCCACCTAAGAAATGGTCAACAATCCGAACGGTTTGATTGGCATTTTGGTCAATTGTAACAACTAGATCATTGCCAATTTTACTAAAACTAATGCGATCACGAGTGATACCATTATCCATCAACCATAATACATCTGTACCACCACCTGTTTGGTTAATGATATCAGCACCATCTGTGAGATAATAATAATATTTATCATCACCTGCACCGCCATCTAATGTATCTAAACCATTACCACCTCTTAAGATGTCATTTCCTTGACCACCATAGAGGGTATCATTTCCGTCACCACCATAAAGGGTATCATTGTCCTCATCTCCGAAGAGTGTGTCATCCCCTTCATTCCCTTCTAAATAGTCAGCACCTGCGCCACCATAAAGAGTGTCATTCCCTGCTTGCCCCCACAGAGTATCGTTGCCTACTCGACCATAGATAATGTCGTTACCAGCACCAGCGTATACTTTGTCATCGCCAGCATCCATTTCAAAGATTTCATTACTATCTCGATACCCCCAAACTTCATCTGTTCCTGCAGTTCCATGATAAGTAACATGATTTTCAATATAACTATTATTCCAGACAGTTTGGTCAGCAAACTGTATTTCATTAATTTTATAGTGACCACCATTGAAATAATTTTGAATAGTAACCTGATCCAAATTATTGCTGTGCTTTATAACTAAATATGCACCATGACGATGTAAGCTAATATTCGTAGCGTTAATATCTGAACCAAATCTCAGCACATCAAAAGATACAGCGACATTATTATAATTTTGTCCAGCTTGGCGTTCGATAATCGTATCTTGGCCATCACCCAGATTAAATAGATAGACTTCATCACCAAATGATCCATTGATGATATCATTACCTTTTCCACCTTCAATATAAACAGCGCGTTGTGCTTCTGTTAGTTCATCATCGATTGGAATATGGTAGCCATCAGCATCTTGAACGAACTCACTGCGATTATAATCATCCACAAAAACCCTCCGATTTACATCGACTGTCAATGTGTCGTTTCCATCACCACCTGAAAGGTAACCAGCATCATTACCTAGTTCTGTCAATGTAAGTTGATCATCTCCATTACCACCAAATAAGCGTCCTTGACCAGAAAGAATATCATCTCCATTTTGCCCTTCCAGTATTCCATTACCTGTAATGACGTCATTTCCATCACCACCGAGTAAATGTCCTCGGCCTGTGATTTCATCATCACCAATACCGCCGTCTAAATAACCAGAACCGTTAATGATGTCATTACCTGCTTCACCATAAACAAAATATTGTAATTCAGGGTTTTCACTCCATACTTGGCTACCATTTACAATATCATTACCTTCACCAGCATGAATAACATCATGATCGGTAGTCCCTTCAATAACATCGTCTAACTCAGTACCTTTCACCGCCTGCACATTTAGATCATCTAGATTCCATTTTGTTCCATCATCGAAATGAATAAATTGTATTGGCTTGTTATAACCATATTGCTCAAATTGAGATTGAATAATCAGCTGATCACCAGTTGTTCGGTGAGTGATCACCATATCTTGACCAACTTTTCGAATCACCAAATCCATTGGGTTTATACCAATGAATTCAACTATATCGACTTCATTATTATTTTTATATTCATTTTGGATTTGATCATTTCCCCATCCTAGATTAAAACGGTAAATATCATTCCCAGCACCTCCACTGAGTAAATCATCACCTTGATCACCATTTAGGATATCATCACCAATTCCACCAATAAGAGTGTCATCTCCTTCACCACCATTGAGGGTATCATTTCCATTTCCACCAAATAATTCATCATTATCTAAACCGCCATAGAGTTGATCATTACCATCACCACCTTCTAGTCGATCTGTGCCTGAACCACCTTTAAGCTGATCATCACCTGATCCACCGTAAATTTCATCAGCATCTGCCCCACCTTCTAAGTAGTCATTTCCTGCATCGCCATACAATTTATCCTGACCATCCCCTCCATAGAAAGTATCGTTTCCGAATTTACCATACAAGATGTCATCACCTGCACCTGCTGATATTTCACTACCTGTCTCATAGGCTTGTAATATTTCTGAAGCATCTGTACCTATAAGTACCAAAGCTTTTATAGCTTCTACATTTAAAACTGTATTGTCTGAGAACTTAATTAAATCAATTTTATAATTACCTGCCGCATCATTAATAAAATAATTTTGAACAGTAATACTATTCTGACCATCAAGTGTTTTTATGATGAGATCATCACTTTCTCGACGATAGGTGAAATTACTTTGAACTAAACCATTGGTAAATTGAATAATATCTTGGCGATTTTCTAAATAATCATAATTTAAAATGATGTCATGACCAAAATTAGGGGCAAAAATATAAGTATCATTACCAAAACCACCCTCTAAATTGTCGTTTCCTTCCCCACCATTCAGAATATCATTTCCATTTCCACCAAATAATTCATCATTATCTAAACCGCCATAGAGTTGATCATTACCATCACCACCTTCTAGTCGATCTGTGCCTGAACCACCTTTAAGCTGATCATCACCTGATCCACCGTAAATTTCATCAGCATCTGCCCCACCTTCTAAGTAGTCATTTCCTGCATCGCCATACAATTTATCCTGACCATCCCCTCCATAGAAAGTATCGTTTCCGAATTTACCATACAAGATGTCATCACCTGCACCTGCTGATATTTCACTACCTGTCTCATAGGCTTGTAATATTTCTGAAGCATCTGTACCTATAAGTACCAAAGCTTTTATAGCTTCTACATTTAAAACTGTATTGTCTGAGAATTTAATTGAATCAATCTGATAATTTCCTGCTGCATCATTACTAAAGTAATAACGAACAGTAATACTATTCTGACCATCAAGTGTTTTTATAATGAGATCATCACTCTCTCGACGGTAGGTGAAATTGCTTTGAACTAAACCATCTGTAAATTGAATGACATCTTGGCGATTTGATGAATTATCATAATTATAGATAATGTCATGACCAAAATTAGGGGCAAAGATATAGGTGTCATTTCCTGATCCACCTTCTAAATAATCATTTCCAATTCCACCTTTAAGCTGATCATCACCTGATCCACCATAAATTTCATCAGCATCTGCCCCACCTTCTAAGTAGTCATTTCCTGCATCGCCATACAATTTATCCTGACCATCCCCTCCATAGAAAGTATCGTTTCCGAATTTACCATACAAGATGTCATCACCTGCACCTGCTGATATTTCACTACCTGTCTTATAGGCTTGTAATATTTCTGAAGCATCTGTACCTATAAGTACCAAAGCTTTTATAGCTTCTACATTTAAAACTGTATTGTCTGAGAATTTAATTAAATCAATCTGATAATTTCCTGCTGCATCATTACTAAAGTAATAACGAACAGTAATACTATTCTGACCATCAAGTGTTTTTATAATGAGATCATCACTCTCTCGACGGTAGGTGAAATTGCTTTGAACTAAGCCATCTGTAAATTGAATGACATCTTGGCGATTTGATGAATTATCATAATTATAGATAATGTCATGACCAAAATTAGGGGCAAAGATATAGGTGTCATTTCCTGATCCACCTTCTAAATAATCATTTCCAATTCCACCTTTAAGCTGATCATCACCTGATCCACCATAAACTTCATCAGCATCTGCCCCACCTTCTAAGTAGTCATTTCCTGCATCGCCATACAATTTATCCTGACCATCCCCTCCATAGAAAGTATCGTTTCCGAATTTACCATACAAGATGTCATCACCTGCACCTGCTGATATTTCACTACCTGTCTTATAGGCTTGTAATATTTCTGAAGCATCTGTGCCTATGAGCACTAGAGCTTTAATAGCTTCTACATTTAAAACTGTATTGTCTGAGAATTTAATTAAATCAATCTGATAATTTCCTGCTGCATCATTACTAAAGTAATAACGAACAGTAATACTATTCTGACCATCAAGTGTTTTTATAATGAGATTATCACTCTCTCGACGGTAGGTGAAATTACTTTGAACTAAGCCATCTGTAAATTGAATGACATCTTGGCGATTTGATGAATTATCATAATTATAGATAATGTCATGACCAAAATTAGGGGCAAAGATATAGGTGTCATTTCCTGATCCACCTTCTAAATAATCATTTCCAATTCCACCAATTAAAGTATCATTTCCAGCATTACCATATATTTGATCATCGCCCGCTAATCCAGAGAGCTGATCATTGCTGCTATAGCCCTGAATGATATCGTTATCTTCTGTCGCGCCAAGAACTTTATCTTTAATTACATCAATATCCCAAATTGATCCATTTGAAAAAACTATTTGATCTATACGATATGCTGTAGGACCATTTGCATCAAAATAACCTTCGACTTTGATTTGATCACTTTCAGAATATTCAATGATTAAATCATTGCCAACACGTTTTAAGCTTACACTTTCAGGTGCAATACCTTCATTAAATGTAACTTGGTCTAATTTATTACTGGTATTATCATAACTACGAATAGTATCTACACCATCACCCAGACTAAAGATATATGTATCATTACCTGATCCACCATCTAAATAGTCATTACCCGTTCCACCTATTAAAGTATCATTACCAGCATTTCCATATAGTTGGTCATTCCCAGCTAATCCAGAGAGCTGATCATTGCTACTATAGCCCTGAATTATATCTACAGAATCACTTGGAACTAAAACTTGATTTTTAATGTAATCTACATTCCAATTAGTTCCATTTGAAAAAACTATTTGATCTATACGATATGCTGTAGGACCATTTGCATCAAAATAACCTTCGACTTTGATTTGATCACTTTCAGAATATTTAATGATTAAATCATTGCCAACACGTTTTAAGCTTACACTTTCAGGTGCAATACCTTCATTAAATGTAACTTGGTCTAATTTATTACTGGTATTATCATAACTACGAATAGTATCTACACCATCACCCAGACTAAAGATATATGTATCATTACCTGATCCACCATCTAAATAGTCATTACCCATTCCACCTATTAAAGTATCATTACCAGCATTTCCATATAGTTGGTCATTCCCAGCTAATCCAGAGAGCTGATCATTGCTACTATAGCCATGAATTATATCTACAGAATCACTTGGAACTAAAACTTGATTTTTAATGTAATCTACATTCCAATTAGTTCCATTTGAAAAAACTATTTGATCTATACGATATGCTGTAGGACCATTTGCATCAAAATAACCTTCGACTTTGATTTGATCACTTTCAGAATATTTAATGATTAAATCATTGCCAACACGTTTTAAGCTTACACTTTCAGGTGCAATACCTTCATTAAATGTAACTTGGTCTAATTTATTACTGGTATTATCATAACTACGAATAGTATCTACACCATCACCCAGACTAAAGATATATGTATCATTACCTGATCCACCATCTAAATAGTCATTACCCGTTCCACCTATTAAAGTATCATTACCAGCATTTCCATATAGTTGGTCATTCCCAGCTAATCCGAAGAGCTGATCATTGCTACTATAGCCCTGAATTATATCTACAGAATCACTTGGAACTAAAACTTGATTTTTAATGTAATCTACATTCCAATTAGTTCCATTTGAAAAAACTATTTGATCTATACGATATGCTGTAGGACCATTTGCATCAAAATAACCTTCGACTTTGATTTGATCACTTTCAGAATATTTAATGATTAAATCATTGCCAACACGTTTTAAGCTTACACTTTCAGGTGCAATACCTTCATTAAATGTAACTTGGTCTAATTTATTACTGGTATTATCATAACTACGAATAGTATCTACACCATCACCCAGGCTAAAGATATATGTATCATTACCTGATCCACCATCTAAATAATCATTTCCAACTCCTCCGATAAGAGTGTCATTTCCTTCACCACCATATAAAGTGTCATTCCCTAAATCTCCATTTAAAAGGTCATTACCATTTTCACCTGATAATCTATCATTATCATCCCCTCCATAAACAATATCTTCACCATCTCCTGCATTAACAATATCATCACCCATTCCAGCATAAATAATATCATCCCCCCCCAAACTATTTATATTATCATCGCCAGCCCATGACTTAATTTTATCATTACCATTAGTACCAGTGATTGAATCATCTAATACAAACACAGATTCCAATAATAAATCTCGTATATTCTCATCTAAAATAGATTGGGCACTTAAAGTAAACTGTTCTATTAGTTCCTTATACAATACTGGTGAATTAGGATCTAAACCTTGTACAATAAATTGAAATTGTTCAATTTCAATTTTACCAACCTCATAATCCATAAAGAATAAATTCATCAACCCTTTAATTGCTAAACTAAAGTCACCATGCCAAGTCGTATTAACTAGAGTCCAACTCACTTCCCTAACCTGTGTAGGATTTAGAACATTTTCAACATATTTATTAGGCTTTAGGCTATCCCATGTAGTTGCGTATATTTTATTAGGTATATAGACGCTTCCACTTGACGAACCAGACCCACCAGCTGGTGGTTGAATCAAAGGTGGAAAAGGATCATATGATTCATATAATCTTTCTTCTTGAAATGCGACTAAATCAATCCAGTCCTGTTTAACTGTTTGACTTAATAACTGGACATAAGCACTAGATAATATTTTTTGGAAATAACCATCTAAATCATTAACATTTCCTGGATTCCAATTTTTCCATTCAAGCTCTTTACCATAAATCACTTTAACTATTTCAAATTTTTCAATACTCGAAATATTTTTTACTTCAGTTGCCGTTGAAAGTTTTTTATTTGTCCAAAAATACAAAATTTGATGAGTTAATAATACTTGCTGATCAGAAGGTGTCTCGCTAAATGCACTAACAAGTTCTTTAAGTTTTCCTGTCAAATCTAATTGCATTGCATCGTGTAACGATGTAGCAGAACCATAACCAGGAAAATCAGGAAGCTCTGAAATATCTGTATCAATACTTTCAACTGTTTCATTTGGGTTTTGCCAAACTGTTTCTGAAGTATTTACCTCAAAAAGTAAAGTTTCAGCTAAACCACTTTTTATTTGAGTAATACCATTTTCAACTACTGTCTGTGTAAAACTTCCTTTATTTGTGTGAATAACATTATTTTCATCTAATGAATTAATTAATTGATTACTTAATGAAATTGAAGTTATACCTAAACTAGATAATGTAAATAATTCATTACTTTGTGAAATTCCATCTTGATTAATATCTTTCCATATCTTTAATTTCTGAAAAATTAAATCACTACCATTAATTAGACCATCTTTGTTTGAATCATATTGTTCTAATGCTTTGAAACCATCACTTGCTTTACTGCCATCAGGTAAAATCGTATCTGTTCCAAATAATTCTTTTCCATTATCAATTTTACCATTTTCATTTAAGTCTAGAACAACAAAACCATCTGTTGCTTGAACCCAAGATGTTTTTTCAGCGAAACTATTTCCATCCATGTCAAAATAAACATCAGTCCCAAGTGGAGTGGTACTAATTTTTCCATCATGATTTAAATCTAATACTAATGGATCGTATTTTGTAGGAGGAATAGGAGGTGGAGCTAATGGAGGTTTAGGTTTTGGATATTCTGGAGGTGGTGGTTCTGATCCATCTTTATAAACAGTTACATAAAATCTTACACCTAAATCTGTATCATCCTTACTTCTTGTATCTAAAGCTTCTGTAGTTAGTTCTTTATATTTAAAATTGATATCACCTAAAACAATGTATCTTACCCAGTCTTTCCCACTAGATATTACGGATAGTCTTCCACCACCAGTTGATTTATCATTTATATCATAACCTTTCGAAATGAAATCAAGAGCTGGAGGAGGCGATAAGCTATCAGATTTATAACGCATTTCTGCGCCCAATAAATTTTTATTATTATAATAAAGTATTCCTTTTCCATCCTCATCATTAACTAAAGTTTTATAATAAGCCTTATAAGTATCAAATCCCTCACCACCTTTTAAAGTATCATTACCTTTACCTCCATAAAGTATATCGTCCCCTTTACCACCGTATAAATAGTTATCTTCAGTATCTAAAGGATCATCTTTTTGTCTACCAGCATATAGCTCATCATTACCTTCACCACCATATAAAGTATCTCCATTTTTCCCGCCATAAAGCTTATCATCTCCATTTCCACCTAATAGTGTATCTACATCATCCCCACCATAGAGAAAATCTTTACCATCCCCACCACGGATATAGTCTTCTCCTTTATATCCCCAAGCATAGTTTATTGTGCCTTTATCAATGGCATCATCATTAATATCGGATGTAAAAATTGAATCATCCCCATCACTACCATGAATGGTGTCATTACCGGCTCCTCCTTCTGCATAATTTTTACTGATATCTAATGCAATTTTAGCTGGATCACTATCACTGGCTAAATAAAGTGAATCATTACCATCTCCTCCACTCAGCCGATCTGATCCTAATCCCCCATAAAGATAATCATTACCTGCACCACCATATAAGTAATCATCACCTCCACCACCATATAATTTGTTTATAGTCCCTGCATCATTAGGGTCATTGTCTTTATCACCAGCATAAAGTTCATCTGAGCCATTTCCCCCATAAATGTTATCGCTACCACTTCCACCATATGCTTTATTGCCAACTTGATCTAATTTAGCTGCATTTTCAGCACTAGTTAAACTAGTATCGATTTCACTGACAACTAGGACATCATCCCCAGCACCGCCATAAAGTTCATCACTACCAGAGCCACCTATTAATACATCATTTCCCTCACCTCCATAAAGAAAATCATTATCAGCTCCACCATCAAGATAATCATTTAACTTATTACCTATTAAGATATCATTACCGTCATTTCCAAAAATTGTATATTTTCTATTGTAAATTCCTTTTATATCATTACCACCAGTTTTATCATCTATTAAAACAACAACATCTCCAGCCCAGGGGTTTAATCCATCTGGTATATAGTTTTCAACAGTTGATATTATCGGTTGAAGTAATTCTACAGAACTATCTAAAACAAAACTAACCCCATCTAAAAATAGTTTTAAAATTTCATCTTTATGTATTAATTGTTTATCATTCCATTCAGGTGCTAAATTCATTCCATTGCTTATAGCTGCAAAAAGCATTGAAAACACATTAACTACAACACCTAAAGGACTCGCTCTAGTAAATTTCGATAACTCTGAAAATATAGCCGTCGCATCCGAAAATATATCCAAAACTAATGTTTTTTTTACAAATCCATTGTTATATTTAGATGACCCTATTGTAACCGTATCAATATAATCATTAACATTTAAAGCCAATCTATCTGAAAGTGTTACAACCCTAACTAAATTATTAGCTATATTTAAATTATTACTATTCGGAAATAAATCAATAACATCTTGAACTAATAACAAAAAAGACCTAAAAGCCTCTCTATTATTACCAGAATTCGCATTATTAAGTTCAGAGTAAATATTATTTATTGCACTTATTGTTGAAGATAAATCTCCACCAGCATTATTAGCTTCAAACATTTTCTCTCTATTGTTTAAAAAACTACCAATTCTACTCATATCTCACCTTTATATTTTTAAATAAAATCATAAATATATTTTTTTTTGATAAAAAAATAATTTATTTCAACATAATTTACATCAATACATTTTTGACTATTATTTTCTATTTTTTTAAAAAACTCTCCTCTCTTATATAAAAATGGGAATCTAACTTTTAGGCCTGAAAAACTTGTCATACCTGTATTATCTACAACATACTCATAAACATAATTACCACTTCTAGTTTTATATTTACCCTTATAGCAAGCATATCCTTTTTTAATATTTTTAATATTTTTAGCCTTATATTCAAGATAATTTGGTAAAATAAAAAATTCATTAACTGGCAATACTACTAGTTTTACCAAAATAATAATAAATAAAAATAAAAATAAAAAATGTTTAATATTATCCATAAAATAAGAATGCCTTTTTAAATTGTGTGAATATATAAATTATTAATCCCATTTCATAGTAATTAATTTTTCTGGTCTCACTTTATCCATCTCACTAAACAGCGAAAAAGTCTGATTCATATAATTCACCACCCCTGAAATCTGTTCCATATACTGCATTAATTCAGATGTCTTTTCCGCTTGAACTAATTTCACTGTTCGTGATGGATCAAAACCATCAAACTGACAATAAAACAAAGGCTCACCCCGTTTTAAAATTAAATCTTTAGAAGTATCATGCCACTCAAAAGCCCACATTAATGGTCTAGGCCATATATGAATTGGAAAACGCCCACCAAAAATCGTCCCAGGTAAAGAATGTTTTCTGTAATGCCCAAAAGCATCTAACTGGGTGATATACACCACCTCATCCGCTACAAAACAATAAGGGAGTTTTAGTTGAAGAATCGGAACATTAGGCGTACGCCATTCATTTTCATTTACAAGCGCCAACAACTCTCGTAATTTGTTAGCGCGCACAGGTGAAGCACCACCCAATACATTTACCAATGCTGGTTTTCCTGTTTTATCTCGTTCAAAACGTAAGTGAAAATCAAATGGGCAATTGATCACAAAATAACGACTTTCTAGTTGAAGTACAGCTGGACAACGACTTGCAGATTTTGCATGCTTTTGTTGGGATTGTGATCGCATACGATATGGTGGTTTAAAAAGAATTGAAGCCTTATCATCCGTTAAAAACCACCCCACCTGAATAGGGCCTGTCTCTGTATGCTTTTGATCATCAGTTATAGTAAAATTAATTTGCATTTTTGTAATAAATATTAAGTTTTTAAGATAAATTTAATATATCAGTATCTTTTAAACAAAAAAAATACATTTTTATTACAACTAATAAATAAATCTACATATTGTGATCAAATTCACATTATTTTATTCTACAAAAGTTACACTTATAACAAGGATCATACCTATTCAATTTTAGTGGTTTAAATTCATATCATAAGTTGTTCACTGCCCATCACATGATGAACTTAAACTAAACCATTAAAGCGTCTTAAAGTCAGAATTATTTTTAATATCTATGTATTATAAAATGACAATAGATGTGTCGTTTTTCTCGTAAAATGTCATAGGTTGTGTCGCATTCCAATGCCATTATGTGTCACAAGAATTTATAAGTTTTTGAATTTATGTATTCGATAATGACATGGGATGTGTCGCATGACGCCCATCCAAAAAACACCCCACCAACCTCTCCCGATCATCCACACTATTTTCACCTTGAAGCTGAACCATTGCCCCATCAATCACAAACAAGAACATATGTGCATCTTGTTTTGAGGCATTCACATTGCTGGTTAAAAGCAGTTTATAAATTTCATCAATCAACCAGCTTCGGTATTCAACTACGATTTGATAAGCATTGGGATAGTGCTTTTCAATTTCAAAAATAGCCTTAAACGGTAGATGATAAAACCCTTCCAGATTGGCATGTAAAAAGAAAATATGCTTAAGCTTTTCATAAACAGTAAAGTCTTTCTGTCTATAGATCATCGTAAATACTTCTTCTTTCAGTGCATCTTTTTGAAAGGTTAAACTCATTTCAATCAAACGTTCTTTAGAATAAAAGTATTTATAAAACGTGGCTTTGGGAATTCTGGCAGACTCAATAATACGGTTTACCCCAACATGATGAAAACCGTATAGGTTAAAGAGTCTTCGGGAGGTGTCGAGTACCCTTAAAGCTCGAAATGAAATATCTAAATTTGACATATATCTTCCCTATAAATATTTTTTGTTTTAATGAGATAAAACCACTCTCGATCTTGTTATAAGCAAAGAAGCATCAAAGGCTTCAAAAGGTAACCAGAGTGTATCTCAAGTTTTATTGTTGATATTTTTTTAGGTATAACCAGCCAATGCCTAAAAGCCCAAAGGCTGTTAAACCGTGCTAAACACTAATCTGAAGGTGTACGAATAAAATACATGGCCAACTCCTGAACAATTCAAAATTCTGCCAATGTATAAAAATTATGGTGGCAGAACGAAAGAAGGTTGACAGACTGGTTCGACCCCAGCACACCCGAAGGTGTCCCTCTCCCGCCCTACCGCAACGAGAGGGGACGAGAAGTTTACATGCAAAACTATCCCTCAGATGGAATAATTCTGATGCAGTCAAAAACGGTCTGTCAAAACCGACTGGCAATGTAGGCCAGCCAGCAAAGAATAATCGGAGAATTTTCGGGTGTCAATGTCGGATTTTGTGCAAAACATTAAAATTATTATTATTTTTCAATCAATTAAATAATTGATTATGATTATATTAAACCAGCGTATTTGATCAATTCAACCGATCAACACGCCTTATTATTTTTAGCCATGGCATAAGGCGTAAACCAAAAACCAAACTGGCTTTAAGCAACTTCAGTCTGCCCAACATGATGATAAGAACGATTAAAATAAACCAAGCTTTGATCATGTTCACTTTGTTGAATCGCCACGATACGACAAATAAAAATCGTATGTGTTCCAACTTCTTGAATTTGCTCAATCTCACAATCAAAATTCACCAAAGCATCATCTAAAACCGGTGCGCCAGTTTCTAATTCCGTCCAAACGCCATGTTTAAATCGTTCTTCTGGGCTTAATTTAGACGAAAACGCTTTAGAAATATGCTGATGATGTGCGCTTAAAACATTTACAGTTAAAATTTTATTTTCAACAAAATGTGCATGAGAACTTGCCGCTTTATTCATACAAACCAATAAAGTCGGAGGTGAATCCGTCACACTACATACGGCAGACGCAGTAAATCCGTAACGACCAGACAAACCTGTCGTGGTAATGACACTGACTGCACTGGTCAACAAAGACATTGCATTTCTAAAGTCTGTTGCTTCAATCATTTCATTGTTCCTAAATTGAACCGTACTTTTTTAGATTTAGCATTACCCTGCTATTCCGTCATGTAGGCACTGCATCTGGATGAGTTTCTCAGTAGAACTGATGTTCTCTAAATTGTGATTAGGGTTTCCCGTTGAGTCTTGGATATCCATTCACCCAAACAGGTCACCCTTTTTACACCACAATATCGTTGAATACTAGCGGCTAAGTTCTTTACGAACGATTTCTGCGCCAGCACTTAAAGCATTGAGTTTGCCTCTTGCAACTTCACGAGATAAAGGAGCCATACCACAGTTAGTCGATGGATAAAGCTTATCTGCATCTACAAACTGAAGTGCTTTTCGTAATGTGTTGGCAACTTCATCTGCTGTTTCAATGGTATTGGTTGCCACATCAATAGCACCAACCATTACTTTCTTACCACGGATCAATTCGATCAGATCCATTGGCACGCGAGAGTTTTGGCATTCTAAAGACACGATATCAATTTTAGATTGTTGAAGTTTAGGGAATGCTTCTTCATATTGACGCCATTCTGAACCTAAAGTCTTTTTCCAATCTGTATTGGCTTTGATGCCGTAGCCATAGCAAATATGCACAGCAGTTTCACATTTAAGTCCTTCAAGTGCTCTTTCTAAAGTCGCAACACCCCAGTCGTTGACTTCATCAAAAAACACATTAAATGCAGGTTCATCAAATTGAATAATATCCACACCCGCAGCTTCTAACTCTTTGGCTTCTTCATTGAGGATTTTGGCAAATTCCCAAGCAAGTTTTTCACGACTTTTATAATGCGCATCATACAGCGTATCAATCATCGTCATTGGACCAGGCAACGCCCATTTAATCGGTTGATTGGTTTGTTGACGTAAAAACTTGGCATCATCAACAAAAACAGGCTTTTGACGAGACACAGCACCGACAACAGTTGGTACGCTTGCATCATAGCGATTACGAATGCGTACAGTCTCACGTTTCTCAAAATCAACACCGTTGAGATGTTCAATAAACGTGGTAACAAAGTGTTGGCGGGTTTGTTCGCCATCACTGACAATATCGATCCCAGCGTGTTGTTGCTCTTGCAATGACAAACGCAAAGCATCTTGTTTGCCTTCAATTAATTGCTCATCTTGTAATTTCCAAGGTGACCAAAGTTTTTCAGGCTCGGCAAGCCAAGAAGGTTTTGGTAGGCTGCCAGCAGTTGAAGTCGGTAATAATATTTTCATAATCAATAATCTTGTCTATCTAGGTAAATTAAGCAACGTAATTTGCAGACCACTGCTCAAGGATATGTTTGTATGGCTTGATGAACTGCTCTTCAGTAAATTTCCCTTGCTTAATCGCCAACTGACCACGCTCTTCTCGGTCATACACAATACGAGTAAGTGAATAATCCTGATGCTTTAAACTTGGTTGGTAAGATTTACCTGCCACAGAATTCGCGTTGTAAATCTCAGGTCGGTAAATCTTTTGGAAAGTTTCCATGGTGCTGATAGTACCGATCAACTCAAGGTTAGTGTAATCACTCAGCAAATCACCACGGAAGTAAAATGCCAAAGGCGCAACACTATTTGGCGGCATAAAATAGCGAACCTGCAAACCCATTTTTCCGAAGTATTCATCTGTTAATGAATATTCATCTTGCAGATATTCAACACCCAATACTGGATGCACATTTGCAGTACGGTGATACACCTTGCTACTTGAAACACTAAGACAAATCACAGGTGACTTTTTAAAGTTTTCTTTATACGCATTTGAATTTACAAATGCGTTGAAAATCTTCCCATGAAGCTCACCATAGTTTTCTGGCAGGCTAAATTGATCTTTATTTTTATTATGTTCTAACAGCAATACACTAAAATCATAATCACGCACATAAGAAGAAAAATTGTTGCCCACAATACCTTCAATACGTTGATTATTTTTGTGATCAACAATATTGGTTTTCAATATTTCAATCGTAGGGAAAGTCTCACCGTTGCCTTCGATATCAATATCAACTGAAATAATTTCGAGCTCAACAGAATAACGATCTGCTTCTGGATTATCCCAATGCGCTAAGGCATTAAAACGATTGTCAATCATCGTTAGGGTATTGCGCAGATTGTCATGGCGACTCTCACCTCTTGCTAAATTGGCAAAGTTGGTTGTGATACGCGTATTATTAGAGGGATGATAGTTTTCGTCGAAACTAATGCTCTTAATCGTAAATGTAAAATCTTTACTCATGATGATCTGATACCCTAATTTCTGAAATAAACCTGAATTTTTTTCATGCTCTTTCTGGACCATCCAATTTCTCTTTGGATCTATCCAGCCAATAGTATTTCCCGTATTTTCTGACTTGTACTTGGTCGCTCAATTCAGAATCAACGATAATCTCATCTATCGTGAAGCGCTTGGTGTAATTTATACCGCAATCCGTACATGAATAAAAATGATATAATTTCACAAAAAAGTGAACCAAATTCATGTTTAGGGATGAGTAACATGAATAAATGGATTGTGAGGCTGGGATGTTTGATCAAAACTCAATAGATGAGTAACCAAAAATGCTGTTAAAAGCGTATATAAACAAACTGATCTGATTGCTAATGTGTTGCGCCGTATTGTGTTGGTTGCTATTTGGCTTTTTTCTTGGATTAGGAAATTAAGAAGAAATGAAGATCGAAAGTATTATTTTGATTGATCATTTAACTTTTCTATTGTGAGGCTGTTGGGTAAAAGTCACCTATTCAAAGATTTTAATAACTTAAAGTCCGCATATATTTGAAAACAAAATTATTTACTCATTCATCACTAATTTTTTTCATATTTATAGTCTTAAACGATTTCGCTGAGATGTTTATACACCATCCAGTTATATCCAAAATCAACTAAATAGCATTGTAATATTTTGGGCAAAATTATAATTTTAAGCATGCAATAATAGAGTCAGTATCATTTTGCAAAGAATAGATTGAAAGTAAAAAAATCTAACAATTCAAACCCACCCAGTATATAAAGTTGATCCACTTCACATTATGCGATTAAAATATGGATAAATTTTTTCTTGAAAATATATAAAAATTTACAATAAAAATGAGTAGCTTAGTTGATTTTAATCATCAAAAAACTAAATATTCCCTATTTATTTTCAGGTTTTTTTATGGTTTTTATAATTAAACAATGTATTCCTCTTAACTTTTCCATTAAAATAAGCCAAATATCTTTTTGTAATTCGTCACCACCCTCTCCTATTGTACCTATTGAGTGGTAACACGAATAAAACATGCCTTTGAAAATTCGCGTGGCTAATAAACTGTAATGACTCAAGCAACTCAGCATCCTATGGAATCCATTTCCAACATCCGTGTATTGGATGAATGGCAAGAAGAAATTCCAGAGGATTTATATATTCCTCCTGCTGCATTCGAAATTCTGCTTGAACATTTCGAAGGACCACTCGACTTTTTAATTTATCTGATTCAAAAAAATGGTTTCGATCTTTTACAGTTAGATATTGCTCCGATTGCAACACAATACTTGTCTTATATGGACGGTATGAAATCGTTAAATATCGAGTTAACCGCTGACTATATGGTGATGGCAGCATTATTGGCAGATTTAAAATCTCGCTTGTTATTGCCAAAACCTAAAACCATTCATATTGAAAAAGATCCAAAACAGGAATTAATCGATCGCTTAGAGACCTATTTACGGATTAAAAAAGCAGCTGAACGTTTAGGCCAGATGCCTGTTTTAGACCGAGATACTTTTGCGACCCATGTTGCGATTGGTCATATTCCAAAAGTCTATGAAGGTTATGATGTTGAGATGTTAAAAGATGCCTTGTATTGCATTTTTAACCGCCCTGAACCCATAACCCATAAGATTGAACAAGAACCTGTATTACTTGAAGAACGCATTGCTTATATCGAATATATGATTGAATCTGGAGAAGTTCTCAGTTTCCAAGAATTACTCAAGCCAAACCAAGGTCGAATGGGCATGGTGGTTACATTTATGGCAATCTTGGAGCTGACCCGTCAGCAAAAAGTCCAAATTATTTCTTCTGGTGTTGAGGCCCCGCTTGCAATTCAAGGAGCAACGGCATGACCATTGATCAAAATAATGCCTTTAATGTTGATGAATTACATCACGAAGTTCTGATGCAACTTGAAGCGATTATTTTTGCAAGTGATGCCCCTGTATCGCTTGCTCGCTTAAAAGAAGCATTTCAAAATCAGTATTCTAAACAACAGTTGCAACAGTATTTACAGCAATTGTCTGTGTTACAACATGGTCGTTCAATCGAACTTGTCGAAACAGCCCAAGGTTATCGTTTTCAAGTGCGGGCAAAATACCGCAATGTGATTGCGCAAGTTTGGCCAGATCGACCAACTCGATTATCGCCGTCACTGTTAGAAACAGTTGCAGTGATCGCTTATCATCAGCCAGTAACCCGTGCTGATATTGAGCAAATACGAGGGGTTACAAATAATAGTCAAATACTCAGGACTTTGTTTGATTGGAACTGGATTAAAGAATCTGGTTACCGAGAACTCCCAGGTAGACCCGCGTTGTTAGTGACAACGCCACAATTTTTAAATGCTTTTGGTCTAGTGTCTTTAGATCAATTGCCTCCCCTACAGGATGCCAAGGAAGCTTTTATGATTTTGGATGCGCAAGCTGCCAAGTCTTAAATAGGTGCACTGTTGATGATTATTTCTAAGGTTATGCTGTCATGAGTGAAAAATTGCAAAAGGTACTCGCACGAGTGGGTTTGGGCTCTCGCCGTTATATGGAAGAGGTCATTGCCGCTGGTCGTGTAAGTGTCAATGGGCAGGTTGCTCAAGTGGGCGAACGTATTGAACCAGGTGATGAGCTTCGCATCGATGGTCGTAAAGTTCAGTTCCAAATTGAAGACGAAATTCGTCGTCGTGTCTTGATTTACTACAAACCTGAAGGTGAAATCTGTTCTCGTAATGATCCAGAATCTCGCCCGACTGTGTTTGATCACTTACCCCCGATTTCCAATGACCGTTGGGTGATGGTGGGTCGTCTAGATATCAACTCAACAGGTTTATTACTTTTTACAAATGATGGTGAACTTGCCAATCGTTTAATGCATCCCTCAAATGAAATCGAACGTGAATATGCAGTTCGAGTCATGGGTGAAGTAACGCCTCAACTCAAAAACAACATGACAAATGGCGTTGTTTTAGATGATGGTCCAGCAAAATTTGAATCTTTCTCTGAAATTGGTGGTGAAGGGATCAATCGCTGGTACCAAGTCGTTGTAAAAGAAGGTCGTAACCGTGAGGTTCGCCGTATTTTTGAATCACAAGGTCTAAAAGTAAGTCGCTTGCTCCGTACCCGTTACGGCACTGTGATTTTGCCTCGTGAACTTCGTACAGGTCGTTGGATGGAACTTGATAAAACTGATATCGATAATTTAACCAAAGCTGTTGAACTGAAACCACGTCAAGGTACAGGTTTATTTGGTATGGCAAAACGTCGTACTGAACGTATGCAAGACAAGCCTATGGCTGCGCGTCGTGGTGGATTCCTGCGTCAACAACGTCGTGATAGCGAAGGTGAAGAAACTCACAACTATCAAAATGATCGTCGTGATGCTCAGCCAAGTGCAAACCAATATGGTCAAAACCGCACTGAAAATCGTACTGACAATCGCAATGAACGCTCTGAAAACCGCTTTAATAAAGCACGTTCTGGCGGCAACAGCTACAACAATGAGCGTGCTGACAACCGTGGTAATAGTTTTAATAGCAACCGTTCTGAAAACCGTTATGGTAATCAACAAAACCGTAACCGTTCAGAAGGCCGCTATAATCCAAACGAGCGTCTAGATCGTTCAGATCGCCAAGAACGTAGTGAACAACCTGAAAAGAAAAAACCGTTTGTTGTGACAAAAGGTTTTAAAAAGTTCTAAGTTCTAAATAGACTTAAAGAGCAAAAGCCACTATTTTTAAATAGTGGCTTTTTTTCGTTTAAACTATGCGCTACATCATGCATTAAGGTTTAAATATATTCCTGTAGGCTATGCCTCAGCTTGTGTTGTAAACAAAACAGTGCAAAACCCTTTAAGCAATATGATCTTAATATGGTAATAACAATATGAATAAAAAATACCTGATCCTCATTCCCTTATTTCTTATCTGGTTTATTGCGTCCATATCGATAGCATATCAAGGGCTGTTTTATTCAGAGTATCTGATCAATTTTCTTAGAAAGAAACCACAGGATTATGGTTACCCACTTTTTCAGGTTGTTATTTTATGCTCAATTTATGGCCTATGGATGTGGAGCTATGCCTATTTACTTTGCCCAGAAACAGCCATTCGCAGACCATTTCTTAGCTATACAGTCTGCTCAATCTTACCAATCCTTATTCCAGTCTATGGCATAATAATACTGATTTACTCACCACCTGATATAATCACTTTTATTCTAATCAGTTGTGCAACCAGCCTATTTCATTTTTTATTACTGCCTATTCTTATGCCTATCTATCGTAAGTATATTTATCCCAAACAAAACGCATCAGTTTAATCGTGTTATATATCAATAAAAATACTCCTTACGCTACTACAACTGTAGCTCCCCCACTTCGAAAAAAAGGGAGAGCTAGCTGAGACTAAATTAATTAACTTGAGTAATACCCCCTCCTTTTTCAAAGGTGAGAAGTATCAACTTCGCAAAGAGCAATATTTAAAACCCTTAACGGACTGACAGCAACTGAATCGAGTGGCTTTTTACATAGCAAAAATCTAAATCACCTGTCTGCTTCCTTGTGGAATTGAACTCAATAAGCGTTTGGTATAGTCATGCTGTGGTGACTGGTACAACTCATCCGAATTGGCAATTTCAACGATATCACCGTGGTTCATCACCATAATTTGATCCGAAATATATTTCACCACAGACAAATCATGTGAGATAAAAATATAACTCAAGCCAAATTCATCTTGTAGATCTTGAAGTAAGTTTAGGACTTGTGCTTGAACCGATACATCAAGTGCCGAGACTGATTCATCACAGATTAAAATTTCAGGTTTTAAGGTTAAACAGCGTGCGATTGCAATACGTTGACGTTGCCCCCCAGAAAACTCATGCGGATAACGATCAAAAGCTTGCGCAGGTAAGCTCACTCTTTCCAGTAATTCCAAAGCCATCTTTTTACGTTCAGTATCATTTGCACCAATTTTATGAACTTGCATCGGCTCCATCAAAATTTGCCCCACGGTAAAACGCGGATTAAGTGAGGCATAAGGATTCTGAAAGATAATCTGAATCTTACGTTGATACTGGGCAAACTCTTTTTCAGACATTGCCAAAATATCTTTACCTTGAAATAAAGCTTGGCCGCCAGAAGCTTGTTGCAAACGCATCAACAATAAACCAATGGTGGTTTTACCTGAGCCTGACTCCCCAACGAGCCCCAAAGTTTTACCTTTCGCCAGTTGGAAAGATGCCCCTTTGACTGCCTGAAATTCATCTTTGCCAAATAGCCCTTTACGGCTAAAAAATGATTTTTTTAAATCACGCACCTCTAAAATAATTTCTTCACCGCCAACAAGGCCGCGCTTACGCTCCGCAAAATCCACCTTAGGCAAACTCACTGCCTCAGTCACGGGTACATCTTGGGCTTGCATAAAATCACTAATGACTGGTAAACGATATGGGCGATACGAAAGTTGCGGACGGCATAATAATAATGCTTTGGTATAGGCATCTTGTGGCTGTTCTAAAACAGCTTTTGCTAACCCTTGTTCACGAATTTCACCATGACGCATCACAATCACCTCATCGGCAATTTCACTCACCAATGCCAAGTCATGGGTAATAAACAACATCGACATTTGACGGCGCTTACGTAAAGCCTCCAACAAATCCAATATCTGTTTTTGGATGGTGACATCTAATGCTGTGGTCGGTTCATCAGCAATCAGTAGCTTGGGTTCACAGGCAATTGCCATAGCAATCATGACCCGTTGCTGTTGACCACCAGACAGCTGACTGGGGTACGCATCAATCTTACTTTCAGGGGATGGAATCCCAACTTCAGTGAGTAATTCCAAAGTGCGTTGTCGTGCTTGTTTACGCCCCATATTTAAATGGATACGCATAATTTCAGCGATTTGATCACCCACTGTAAATACAGGATTAAGTGATGACATCGGTTCCTGAAAAATCATGGCAATGTCTTTACCACATATTGCACGCATTTGTTTACTGCTTAAACTGAGTAAATCTTTGCCTTCAAAAATAATTTTACTGTTTTCAGCAATACGGGATTGGCCTTTGGGTAATAAACCCATGGTTGCCAATGAAGTTACTGATTTGCCACTGCCAGATTCCCCAACCAAAGCCACGGTGGTATTGGCAGGAATCTGAAATGAAATACCTTTTACGGTTTCAATAAATTGCTTATTTTCACCCTTAAAACTCACACTCAGATTTTCAACACTGAGTAGCACAGGAGGTGTCGCTTGTTGTTCTGACATCTTTAAGCTCCTTATTTTAGTTTAGGGTCTAATGCATCACGTAATGCATCTGTAAACATTGAAAATGCGGTCACAAGCACGGCCATGGCTACTGAGGCTGCCACCAATTGCCACCATTTACCTAAAATCAGCTCACTTTGCGCTTCATTCAACATACTGCCCCATGACACCACCCCCACAGGTACACCAAAGCCCAAGAAGCTTAAAATCACTTCAGACTTAATAAATGCAACCACCAAGATCGACATCTGAACCAAAGCAATATGACTTACATTAGGAAAAATATGCACAAACATTCTTCGGGTATTACTGACACCAATCGCTTTGGCTGCCAGCACATACTCGCGTGAATTATGTTTCATATATTCAGCACGAATTAAACGAAATACCCCAGTCCAACCTGTTAATCCAAGAATTAAAACAATGGAAAGAATGCCTTTTTGTTGCAATACAGCGGCAATCGCCAATACCAACAATAGATAAGGTATCGAGGTAAAAATGTTATAAAACCAGTTTAGAACATCATCCACCCAACCACCAAAGTAACCAGCAATTGCCCCTAAGAATGTGCCGATTACCACGGCCAATAACGCCGAGACCAAGCCCACAATAATTGAGGTTTCTGCACCTTTAATGGTTTTGAGTACAACATCCTGTCCCCATTTATCTGCACCAAAAGGCAAGGTTTGTTTGAGTTCACTTTGCTGATCAAGTAAATGCCCACCCAATTGCTGATCAATGGCTTTCATATCTTCTGCAAGCGGATCTTGAATACCGTAGTAGTCAATCGCGCCACCTGAAGCTTGTTCTGTTGCAATTTCAGTATTTAACTCCTTGATCACATCTTTTAAAGGGTCAACAGGATTTTCAGGTAAAGCTTCTACAATTGCGGCTTTTTTTGCAGAATCTTGCGTATTCTGATCTGCCCCGATAAATGTAGGTGGCGCATAACTCACGGCTACTTCTTTATTCCAATTTGATGCAATCACACCCGTCATGGAGAGTACCAATATGATGAAATAACACAGCAACACCAATAACGACAGCATAGCAATACGATCTGCTTTTAAACGTCGCATCGCCAATCGCCATAAACCGGGAGAAGTCTGTTGTTCTTGGGCGTCTACTTTTTTCGATAAAATTCCGAGCATCATCCCACCTACTTCAACTGTACGCGTGGATCAACCACTTTATAAATCAAATCAGCAATCAGGTTAAAAATCATGGTCGCAGCGGCAACATAGACCGTGATTGCCTTAATCACTGGAAAGTCGCTTCGTTCTACTGCAATAATGACTTCTCGCCCAATCCCCGGAATACCAAAAAATCGCTCAATTAAAAATGCCCCAATCAACAACGCTGGCAGGCTCGACATCACATCGGTAATAATCGGAATAGATGCATTACGCAGCACATGTACGCCTAAGATACGTCCCTCACCGACACCTTTTGCCCGTGCAGTACGGACATAGTCCTGATTGACTTCATCCAAGACAAAGCTACGGTATAGACGTAAAGTCGGTGCAATACTCACCACCAACATGATTAAGATTGGCAATAGTGCGTATTGCAATAGATTTTCACTGAGACTATCGCTCCAACCTTGTACAGGAAACCATCCCAGCTTATAGGCAAGACCGTACTGAAATACGATGATATAGACCAAAATACTGATCGACATCCCAATGGTACATAACAACATCACCATACGATCCGTCAATGAACCACGTACTGAAGCAACAGCCAAAGCCAGAATGATTGAAATCACGGTTTGTAAAATTGTCAGTGGAATGATGATGGTCAGCGATGGACCTAAACGGGTCAGAATAATGTTTGAAACTGATTCCCCGGTACTCCAGCTATTGCCATAATCAAAAGTCAGGATTTGCTTAATAAAAATCCACAATTGAACGTAATATGGTTGATCTACCCCAAGTTGCTGACGAATATTTTCAATCTGTTCAGGGTTTGCCATTTTTCCAGCAAGGATATAAGCAGGATCTCCGCCAACCCAGTTAAATAGAAAGAAAATCAGCAACACGACTCCCAACATGGTCGGAATCATTTGCCATATACGGCGCGTGATATATGCCAGCATAGTTCTAATTCCTTTTAATCACGTTGACCGGTAATTTCTTGAAAGAATGCCTTGTTATCCGGTTCTCTGCCCAAGAAATCAACCACCAGCTGCTCTGCTTTCTTTTGGCCACCTTGTGACAAAATTGCTTTACGATAACGTGCTCCAACCTCTGGATTATTTAAGTTATTGCCAAAAGCAGAAAGCATGTCTAAGGCCATCACTTCAGACCACATATAGCCATAATAGCCGACTTGGTATCCGCCCATAATATGACCAAATTGTCCTGGGAATTCTGTGGTTGGTACATACCCTAAGGCGGTTTGGTTTTCGAGTTTTTTCCATACGTCTAAAGGCTGAGTTTTTAAAGCATCTGCGGTATGCAGTGCCATATCGTATTGTGCGTATAAGGTTTGACGAGAATAGAACAAGCCACGACCATAGTTTTTAACGGCTTTTAATTTGCCAATCAATTCATCATCGACACGTGGACAGGCTGGTTTGCAATAATCGGCTAAAGTCGATAGCGTTTCTTTACGACGTGCCCATTCTTCATACATCTGTGAAGGTGCTTCAACAAAATCTCGCTCGACTGAGGTACCAGATTGCGAGGCATAACGGGTGTTTGACAAAATTCCATGTAAAGCATGTCCAAACTCATGCACAAAAGTTTCCAGTTCATCACTGTTTAAACCTTTACGATTAAAGTTGGTGACTAAGGCTGAGATCGGTTTACGCTGGGTCAGGGTACTGCCACCCTTAACGCCCCACACCGCTGCATGACCATACTTTCCTTCACGTGGAAATTTATCGATATATAAACCACCTAAAAGCTGTCCTGTTTTCTGATCTGTGACATCGTAATATTCAACTTCATCTTGCCAGACATCAACCTTGGCAGGCTTAAATTCAATCCCGTATAGATTTGATGAAATTGCAAATAACCAATCTTGTGATGCTTGAGTCGGGAAATATTCACGCATTTTTTCTTGGTCAATTTTGTACTTTTCTTGACGTAATTTTTCGCTCCAATAGCCCTCACTCCAACGGTTAATTTCCGCTTTTTCTACTGGAATATTTAAGCTTTTGGCCTTAAATTCACGCAGTGTTTGCACTTCTTTTTTCTCTAATGGCGCAACCGTACTATGTACTTCATTGAGGAATTTATTGACCGTTTCAGGATTTTTGGCCATACGGTTTTTCAATGCCCAATCGGCATAACTGGCTTTACCGAATAATTGTGCAAGTTCATGCCGTAAATCAATCGCTTGTTTAAGCAACACTAAATTCTTTTCAGTACCACGGCGGGTATAAGCAATTTGATAACGTTTACGCGCATCATCACTGTCTGCCAATTCCATAAAAGGACGGTATTCTGGGTAGTCAAAACCCAACAGGTAATTGCCTTTTTCATTTTTCTTTAGATTGGCAATATAGCTTTCTGGTAAGCCCTTTAGCTCGGCTGGGGTAAATTCTAATTTTTCAGGATTGTCTCGAATGTTGCGGGCATATTCTTGTTGAATCTTGGTCAATTCATCTAAAATCACTTTTAAACGTGCTTGTTTTTCTGCGGGAAGTTGTACCCCTGTATCTTCAAAACCATCTAAAATATCTTGGCGATATTTACGGTCAATCTCATCACTGGCTTTGGTTTTTTTAATTTGCTGATAAAGCTTTCCATCTTGATAGACTTCAGTTTGAAACTGACTGATTTTAACTTCGCAATCTTCTGCTGCTTTACGTAAATCTGCGCTTGGGTCAACATTACTGGCTAAATTAATCGGCCCATAAAAATCCTCAAACTCTGCAAAAATTTGATCCCACTTTGCCAATACTGCTCCAGCAGGTGCATTATTTTTGAGTTTAACTTTGGCAAATTCAGCCAACTTGGTTTTAACGTCTGCAATTTTTGCATCACATTGGGCTGGGATATCTTTGGCCTGAAACTTGGGTAAAGTACTGCGTTCGATTTCTGCAAAGGCCCATTGCCCCATACCCATTGACAACATACAGAGTGTGGTTAATTTAAATCGCTTCATTTTCATTTTCTCCAATCTTTCATTTATTCATTTTCAAATTTCAATCTGTTTATTTTTAAGCTTTTGATAGAGGTTATTTTTTCATATCAAAATACATCCATTCCGATGGAATAATCGGATGCTTTTTAAAGCCGATGACACGCGGTTGCGCCAAAGCATTGCGATAACGCGTCGATGCCATTTGTACCGGCATATACACTTCTAATATCCGCGCCATCTTATGATATAAAGCATCACGTTCAGGACCCGGTTTCAATTTTTGGGTTT
The DNA here is from genome assembly GCF_059422385.1 of Acinetobacter sp. GW821-FHT01E09. Classification (NCBI taxonomy): domain Bacteria; kingdom Pseudomonadati; phylum Pseudomonadota; class Gammaproteobacteria; order Moraxellales; family Moraxellaceae; genus Acinetobacter; species Acinetobacter sp. GW821-FHT01E09. The sequence goes on along the minus strand of NZ_JBWKWU010000001.1, from coordinate 840,236 downwards.
GTTCATATAAGCGATCATATTCAGGAATTTTCATACATGCACTATTGGTTGCATGGATATTCTTTCCATAAAACAGCTGCATAAAGTTATCTGCATCGGGATAGTCGGCAATCCAAGCTGATCCCTTAAACATGGTTTTACATTGTTTTTCAGCTTTTAAGCCTTCCGCAAAAGGTAAGGATTTGGTGGTCATTTTGACCTTGATATTGTCTAAAGTCTTTTTCCAAAATTCAGCACTTTGCTGACTACGTGTACTATTTCCATAAACAGTTAATTCGATCAGCAAGGGTTTGCCATTCGGCAAGGTACGCCAGCCATCGGCAGCAACCTTATAGTGATAACGATCTAACAGTAAATTGGCCGCTTTGACGGAATAAGGAATACTGGTTTTATAGTTTGGATCATGCCCAATCACCCCATAAGGAATGGGATATTGTAAGCGTTGTGCATCACCCTTCATCAAAATCTTAATTTGATTATCAGGTGAAAAGGCCATTGCCATGGCACGACGTAAAGCAATTTTTTCTTTACTCAAACCACCAACAACAGGGTTTTGCATATTCCAGTAATAATAATCAATTGAAGGATCAGCAATACGGGAAAGTTGAATACCTTTTTTAGCAAGTTCGGGTTTAAGCTGACCATCTTGGATAGCTTGAACACTGAGATCACCATCCAACACAAATAAATCAGTTTCATCTTTACTAAATGATAACCAGCGCGATTGTGATTCTTCCATCACTTGAATATCGACCACACCGATTTGCGGCATTTTTTTGCCTTTCATCGCATCGACAATTTTTTGATCTTCTGGCGTGGATGCTTTGAAATCCCAAACATAACCACGATAATCTGGATTGGCTTTCAGGATAATCCGTGAGCCAGGTGTCCATTTTGCCAAGACATAGGGACCTGTTCCAACAGGATGGGCCATGGCAAAACCAGACCGATCTCGATAGTGTTCAATCACTTCTCGTGCCACTGCACCAGCTGGTTGATGTGCTAACAGCATTGGGAAGTTTTGATCAACTTGTTTCAGTTTAATCACCAAAGTATAACGATCTGTGGCCTGAAGCCCTGCAACAGGTAGATCATAATTAAACTTGCCTGTTTTTTTAGCTTGCTCAAGCACTTTGTCCATGCCTAGAATTTTGTCATCAAACAACCAACTATTGGGCGAATGCAAGCTTGGGTCTAACAACCGTTTATAAGAATAAACATAGTCTTGCGCGGTTAATTCACGGGCTTTGCCTTTAAATACAGGATCTTTGGCAAAATAAATACCTTTTTGAATTTTAAAGGTATAGGTTAAACCATCAGCACTGACTTCAGGCAGGCTCACCGCGGTACGGGGTACTAATTTGGCCGGTGTTGCTAAATAATCGTAGGTATATAAGCCTTCAAATATTGAATTATGCACATGTGCAGAATAAAGATCTTGGGTGCCTGCTGGATCAAAACCCGTTTCTGCAACGGGGAAAACATAACGTAAAACTTTATTTGGATCCGCCGGGCTTTTGGCAAATACATTCATCGTGCCTGTCAGGAGCATACCGCCCAAGAATGCACTGACCCCAATCTGCTTTAACTTTTGCTTTAAATCATCCTTCATCATTTTATTCAACTTCATCTGGTTATTTTTTAACTGGCTGAACATCAAGGTATTGCCAAACGGTATTGATCATTGGATGTGCTTTATAGCCTTGAACTTGTGGTTGCAACAGCCAATTGCGAATACGGGTACTATGAATAATCCAAGGGTTATCTGCCTCTATCTGCCGACTGATTTTTTCATAAAATGGCGTTCGTTGTTGTGGCGGTAAAGTTAACGCTTGCTGATACAGTGCATCATAAGCTTTGGATTGATAGCAACTTAAATTTCCTTTGCCTGAGTTTGGACCATAAAGCAATTGGGCAAAATTTTCTCCTTCAGGAAAATCAGCAATCCATGCCCCACCCCAAATCATATGTTTACACTGCATGGCCTCTTTTAAATTATCGGCAAAATTACTGACCTTAAACTCAACACGTACCCCAATAGCATCTAAGTTTTTCTTCCATAACTCAGAATGAATGACTGAGCTTGAGCTATTTTCAGTATTATATTTCAGCGTAAATGGCTGCCCGTTGGGTAAAGTTCGATAACCATCTTTACCTTTCTTATAACCAAATCGATCCAGTAATTTATTGGCCAATAACGGGTTATAGGCAACACTACTTCTATATTGAGCATTGTGCCCTTGTACCCCATCTGGTACCAACATTTCAGCTCTAACCGCTTGACCTTTATAAAGTTGCTTAATCGCTTCCTGTTGGTTATATGCCAAGGTAATGGCACGGCGTAGCGCTATTTTGTCTAGACTATACCCCCCCACAATCGGATCTTTCATATTGAACATGGTATAGGTGATTTCAGGGTCTTTATTGGGAAAATGTTGAATGCCCTGCTGTTTAAGTTCTGGTTTTAATTGTGTGCCGTTTAAAGCCTGTGGAACCGCATTTGAGGTTAATTTGTCAAAATCCAATTGGCCTGATTTAAATGCCAACCACCTTGACTGTTCTTCCTCAATAATACTCACGACAACCTTACCGACTTGGGGCATTTTTTTACCCGACATCTCTTTGACAAGCTGATTATCCCATGCCGTACCTGTCGATTTATAATTCCAAATAAAGCCACGATAGTCAGGGTTTGCCACCAGCTCAATTTTACTGCGTGGTACGTATTTACTCAGTTGATAAGCGCCTGTACCTACAGGATGCTGCCCGATACGATCACCATAAAACTCAACAACTTCACGCGCTGTTCCGCTAAAAGTGACATAGGCCAAAATATAAGGGAAATTATAATCTGCACGGGTTAAAGTGAATTGTAGGGTGTATTTGTCTAAAGCTTTAAGCCCTGAAATGGGCGCATCATAATTAAACTTACCTGTCTTTTTCGCATTGGCAACCACTTGCTCTAAGCCTTGGATTTTGCCATCAATAAAAGAATAGGTAGGCGAATGGTTTTTCGGATCACTCACACGTTGAATCGAATAAATATAATCTTGGGCAGTCAGCTCACGTCGTTTGCCTTTGAACGCAGGATCATCGGTAAAATAAATGCCAGGCTGAATTTTAAAAGTATAGACCTTGCCCTCTTGTTCTATTTTTGGCAATGCTTGTGCCGTATTGGGCACCAATACCACGGGACGAGCCAGATAATCATATTTGAGTAAGGGTTCAAATATCGCCTCTGCAATATTTCCACTGTAGAAATTATAGGTTTTCACCATATCAAAACCGTCATCTGGTGCTTCAAAAGCCAAATTCAGGATTTTATTGGGTTGTGCAGGCGTTTTCGCAATCGCCATTTCCCCACAACCCATTGCACCGACCAACAACGCAAATTGTAAAAGCTTGGATTCCAAATTCACACCTATGTATTTTTATTCATCAAATTATTTAAACAGAATACTGGCAGCACCATCATCCTGTCGATTGCTGCTTTGGTGCCGAACCAGAACGTTAAATTAACAATAGTGAAAAATTGAACGATATAACAGTATTAAATACAAAGCGAATATCATGCCACTACACTTACCCCTTCTAAATTTTGTTTATTTTTACCGTAATAAAATCACATTTATTCAATGATTATCTGTGACTGACATCCTATCGTCATCTTCAGCACCAATCTAAATATTAAATTCAGATATCATTTATCAGAACTACTCATAATGCACAATTTAAGTACACACACGTTCCAAAATTGATCACTTATTTTATCAAACACTATAAATACTCATTTAATCTTTTGATTTAAAACAATTAATAGAAAAAATAAAGCCATAATTAATAGTTATACCACTCATTAAATATAGTTAAACTCTTTAATTAACAACTAAATATAAAGAAAAACTAAAGTCTGTTGAGTATTTTTTAATCACATCTTCATATTGTATTAACATTAATCAGGGCGACTTCCAAACTTATTTTTCTACTATCAAGTCACGGATGAATAAGGAGATTAAACACTAGTCACGTAAATTCTTATCATTTTTTTGTATATTTTTAAAACATATAATTAGATAGTTGGCACTTGAATTGCTAGAAAGCAATGCAGCAATATCGCTAAGTACAAAAAAAATGGATGTCTGAAAATATGAAAGTAAACAAAAATGTTTGCACTTTGGGATCGCCAACGATGGGGAAAACGTTACTAAAATTAAGTACGCTTAGTCTAAGTATGATGTGCCTATCGCTAGCGCATGCAGCAGAAACTGAAGAAACAACACAGCCAATAAAAGTAGCCAAAGTCACCGTTACAGGGTCTTCAATTAAAGGGGTTGCAGCTCAAAGTGCTTCCCCCATTACGATTATTAAAGGTGAAGATCTAGCCAAACAAGGGGTAACCACTGTCGAAGAAGCACTGACCAAAGTCAGTTCCAACCAAGCTGGTTTTTCTACCTCTCAAAATGTGGGTGCAAGTAATACCGAGGGTTCATCAGCCAATTTACGTGGATTAGGCACAGATAAAACTTTGGTCTTATTGAATGGCCGTCGTCTGGCTTATAGCCCGTTTAGTACATCAACCACCAACCTTAATATTATTCCAATGGCAATGGTTGAACGTATCGAAGTTCTCCGTGACGGTGCATCTGCGGTTTATGGCGCCGATGCAATTGGTGGTGTCATCAATTTTATAACCAAAAAATCTTTTGAAGGTCTCAACATCAGTGTGGGGGCAACTCAACCCGAAGCCAGTGGTGGTGATAAACAAGATATTTCCATCTTTGGGGGTTATGGCAATCTGGATGAACAAGGCTTTAATGTTTATGGTGTAGTCGATTATCGTAGAACCAACAATATCATGGCAAAAGACCGCAAGATCAGTCGCCGTGGTGGTGTAATTCCTGAGCTCGGCCTAGATGCCAGCTCAGCAAATGCCTTCCCAGCAAATATTTTTGATCCCAAAAACAATATTTTGGCAAATCCATATGGCAATACAAATTGTAATAACACGCCTAATGTCGCTGCCGATGGTGGGTTATGTTATCTCAATACCCAAGCACTGATTGGGATTACCCCAGAAGTTGAAACAATTTCAGCACTTGGTCGCGGAACCTTTAAACTTTCAGATAAATTTAATCTGATTGGAGAATATATCTTCTCACGTAACGAAGTTACCACTTCGATTGCGCCTGATGTATATAGCCGTTCAGTCACCTTACCCTCAACAAGTCAATATTATCCTGGCAAAGGCATTGTCCCCGCAGTGAATGGGCTCAGCGATGGAGATTTGCAACTCTATCTACGTTCACAAGGTGGTAACCGTTCAGGCAAAACAACCAATGACTCACATCGTGCATTTGCAGGAATTGAGGGAGAAGCTTATGGTTGGGATATCAATGCAGGTTTAACCTATGCAAAAAGTGAAGCAACCGATAGCTTTAATGCGGGTTACCTCAATCAAAGTAAAGTTCAAGCTGCTTTAAATGACGGTTCACTCAATCCATTTGGCCCTTCCGCTGATGCTAATATTTGGAAATCTTTTGAAGTCAATGGGGATACTAATAAAGCCAGCTTAGACTCAACCTCTTTTGATGTCACTGTATCTCGACCAATCTATACACTACCCGCGGGTGATGTTGGATTTGCCTTAGGGGGTAGTTTTACCAAACAAAATTGGGATCAAAAAATTAATGCTGAGATCGTCAGACAAGTGCCTGGTAGCGGTATAGATCCAGATAAACCTGTGAGTAAGGGTGATCGAGATATCTCTGCGGTATTCACTGAATTACATATCCCGATTTTAGCCAATTTAGAAGCGCAGCTTGCAGCACGTTATGATGACTATAGTGATTTTGGCGATACCTTCAATCCAAAAGTTGCTTTACGTTGGGAACCGTTAAAGCAATTAATGTTCCGTACCTCATACAGCACAGGTTTCCGTGCACCTAGCTTATATGACATCAACTCACCTCAAAGCCAGACCTTTACAGGTTCAAAATACAATGACCCTGTGCTCTGCCCCGGTGGTGCTGCAACTTCACCTCAATACCAAACTGAATGTAATGTTCAATTTAAACGTATGCAAGGTGGAAATCCCGACTTAAAAGCTGAAGAGTCAACATCTTATACTGCTGGACTTGTGTTTGAGCCAATCAAAAATCTGGTATTTACAGCAGATTACTACAACATCAAAGTAGACAATCTGATTGATACGATTACCGATTCAATTATTTTTGCTGACCCAAGTAAATATTCAAGCTTATTTGTCCGAGATGCAGATGGACGAATCAAATATGTGAGTACCACTTTGATCAATATGGGTGGGATTAAAACTCAAGGGGTTGATTTAAGTTTGAACTATCTTACGCCTGTGACTAAAACAGGGCGTTTTGGTTTTGGTATTGATGGGACCTATGTCATTAAATATGACAAACAAGAAGAGAAAGGCGGTGAATGGATCAGCCGTGCAGGTAGCTATTATAACCAACAAGTCTATTCCCGCTGGAAACATGTTGCCAATGTCAATTGGAGTTACGACAACTGGAAAATGATCTTTGAACAACAGTTTAGCCGTGGTTATAAAGACTCAAATTCTATTGGTGAAGCCAAATATGATAACCATCGAGTTAGCGACTACATCCTGTATAACCTTGCGGGCACTTATAGCGGATTCAAGAACTTAGAACTCACTGGTGGGATCAAAAATATCTTTGACCAAGATCCGCCTGCGTCCAACGTGACTGATAACTTCCAATACGGTTATGACTCTAGTTATGCAGACCCAACCGGTCGAGCATATTACGTCAGAGCAACTTATAAATTCTAATTGGGCATTTCGCAAACATTGTCTAGGCCTAATCAAGTCATGGTGTTTGCGAAATTGATTCATTCACTTAGCCAAACAAAAGAATTGAACAGAATTTTTTATCGTCTCTCTTTTACTATTTATTGTTTGTCTCTCATTTCAGGAGTAGCAATGGGCAAGAATTTTTCAGAATTAGAAAATAATTCTTCCAAACGCCTGATCGGGATTGGAGCAGTCATCTTACTGCATCTAATCATTCTCTATGGCTTGATTACGGGCTTATCCAAAACAGTTGAAAAACCAGCGGATGAACCTGTTGAATTACTGATTATTCAGGACAAAAAACCTGAACCAGAAAAACCAAAACCCATTGAAAAGCCACCAGAACTGCCAAAGTTGGTGGAGAAAGTGTTGAAAACACCAGAGCCAAAGCCGACTGAAAAATCAATGGAAAAACCTACAGCAACACCAAAGCAGACGGCTACACCGACACCCACAGCAACGCCAAAAACCTCAGAAAGTCCTGAGCCGACACCGACGCCAAAGCCAGAAACGACAGCAAAACCTGAACCTGCAAAACCCAAACCAGCAGGTGAAACACGAGGTGTATCGAGTGGAGAAGCAGGTTGTAAAACACCCGAGTACACGCGTGAAGCTTTACAAAATGAAGAGCAAGGTGAAGTTCTTATTTCGGTATTTGTGGGTAGTGATGGAAAAGTTAAAGAGGCCAAAGTTAAAAAATCGAGTGGGAGTAAAAGCTTAGATAAAGCGGCTGCGAAAGCTTATAGCTTATGTACGTTTAAACCTGCGTTAAAGAATGGCGAACCTCAAGATTCTTGGTACGACATACCTTATGAATTTGTATTGCAGTAATCAATTAAATAAAAAATTGGAGATAAATGATGAATAAAACGCTGAAATCTGTACGACTATTTGCTTCTGTTGGGATTTTAACTGCAAGCACCCTACTGCCTGTATCTAGTGTATTTGCAGAAGAAACCACTGCAACGCCTGCGACTGTAACGACGACCAATACAGCAACCAGTGAAACACATACACCACCACCTAAACCAGCAACAACACAAGCTGTTCACAACCCTTACGGTTTAGAAGCACTATGGCGCGAAGGTGATATTGTGGCTAAATCAACCTTATTTATCTTGGTCCTGATGTCGATTGGAACGTGGTACATCATGGTGACCAAGTTTATTCAGCAGGCAAAAATTAAACGCCAAGGTAAAGAAGTTGAAGCCAAATTCTGGGATGCTGCATCAATTGACGGCGCTGCGGGAACGCTAGGCGAAGCAAGTGCTTATCGTTTTATTGCTGAAAAAGGCATTAACTCAACCAAAAAACATGGCGGAAACCTACTTGAGCGTATCGACTTTAATACTTGGGTCACAATGTCAATTCAACGTGCAATTGATAAAATTCAAAGTCATTTAAGTGGTGGTTTAGCATTTCTTGCAACCGTCGGTTCTACCGCACCATTCGTTGGTTTGTTCGGTACAGTTTGGGGAATCTATCATGCACTTACTGCAATTGGCATTTCGGGTCAGGCCTCTATTGATAAAGTTGCTGGACCTGTCGGTGAAGCACTGATCATGACGGCAATCGGTCTTGCTGTAGCCGTGCCTGCGGTACTTGGTTATAACTGGCTCACCCGCCGTAATAAAGCAGTATTGGATAATGTACGTACTTTTGGTTCTGACTTACATACTGTTCTACTCAGTGGCGAGATCAAAAACAGTGGTGATGCGAAATAAATGAGGTATCTATTATGAGCATGACAGTCAATTCAGGCAGTGACGAAGATGATGTAATTTCAGCGATTAACACCACACCTTTGGTGGATATTATGCTGGTTCTGCTGATTATATTTTTAATCACCGTCCCCGTTGCAATTCATACGGTTCCAGTCAAGTTGCCTGAGGAAAAAAATACACCTTATGTCACTAAGCCAATTAATGTGCAAATCGCGGTCAATAAAGCGGGAGATATTTTTTGGAACGAAAAGTATATCGCAGATAAAAATACACTGATCAATCGTTTACAGGCTGAGGCAGCAAAACGCCCACAGCCAGAGGTACATATTCGTGGTGATCAAGTGACAAAATTTGAAGCGATTGATGAAGTCATTAGTGCTACCAAGCAAGCAGGTATCGGCAAAATCGCTTTTGTCACGACACCTGTTGCCGCACCATAATCGAGAGAAGGAACAGTTTATGGGTATGAATGTAGGTGCCAATAAAGACGATGATGATGTGATGTTAGATGTCAATATGACGCCACTTATTGATGTGATGTTGGTGTTGTTAATTATGTTTATTATCACCATCCCAATTCCAAATAATGCGATCAATATTGACTTGCCCAATGGCGCACCACCACCGACCAATGAGAAGCCACCTGAGCCAGTCACCTTACGTATTGACCCTCAAGGTAAAATCTTTTGGAATGATCAAGCTGTTGAAAATAAACAAGCGCTAGAAGTTTTATTTGCGGGTGTTGCACAGAAATCAGATCAAGATCCGATTAAAGTGCAGCCCGATAAACTGACTGAATATAAGGATGTGGCAATGGTGATGGCAGCCGCGCAACGATTAAATGTTAAAAAAATCGGAATTGCAGCAAGCCAATAATATTTAAGGGATGAACAAAGCTGCACAGTGCAATCGACTTGCAGCTTTGAGTCCTTGATCTATGCAATCTTTCGGGACGATTTATTCATAATGCAACATTATAAAGAACACAACACTCGATATATTTGGCATTCACTCACACTTAAAAAAGTCAGCATCTGCTGGCTGATCATCGACATGAAATCAATTAGGTGATTTTAAATGCCAAAGAAATGGCTTGATCTTGTTGTTCAGGATCAGGCCATTTTTGTGAAACAGATTTTAACTTGGTATAGAAACGAGCGGCATCTGGACCATATAAATGCGACTCACCAAATTTTGAACGTCGCAAACCACCAAAGTTAAAATAACTCACTGGGAGTGGTACTGGCACATTAACACCAATCATGCCCGACTCAACCTCCATAAAGAAGCGGTGTGCTGACTTTCCATCACGGGTAAAAATCACCGAACCATTGCCATATTCATGGCTATTGGTCACAGCAATTGCCTCATCTAAACTATTGACGCGTAAAATTCCTCGCGCTGGACCAAAAACTTCTTGTTGATAAAAATCCATATCCATAGAGAGATAATCAAATAAAGTCGGACCAATATAATAGCCGTTGGCATACTCTGGATGTTTAAAATCACGACCATCCACCACCAACTCAGCACCATCTGCAATACATTGATCAATTGCCTTTAAAACAGATTGTTGCGATTGCGCACTAATCACCGCACCAAAATCTGCAGTCGGATCATTGTATGCGCCAACTTTCAATGCTTTGATTTTTTCTACGATACGTTGGCGTAAGTGATCTGCCGTTTCAGCACCTACGGGAATCAATAGTGATATCGCCATACAACGCTGGCTGGCTGAACCAAACCCTGCTGAAACAAAGGCATTTGCAGCCGCTTCAAGATCGGCATCAGGCATCACCACCATGTGATTTTTCCCGCCAGTAAATGCTGCAACACGTTTGTTATGTGAGGTGCCTTTTTGGTAAACATATTCACCAATCTGTGTAGAGCCCACAAAGCTCACAGCCGCGATTTCAGGATGTTCAAGTAATGCATCGACTGCTGTTTTATCCCCTTGTACAACATTAAATACATCGTCTGGAAGACCCGCTTCTTTCCATAACTCTGCAAAAAATAATGCAGCCGAAGGCACTTTTTCAGACGGTTTCCAAACTATTGAATTCCCCACAGAAACAGCCATGGCCATCATGACAGCAGGAATCATGATGGGAAAATTAAACGGGGTAATGCAACCCACCACACCCACAGGAACCCGTACAGAAAACACATCGATGTCGCCTGCAACATTACGTGCATATTCACCCTTTGTAATCTGCGGTGCATTACAGGCAAATTCAATTCCTTCAATCGCACGGCCAATTTCACCGATTGCATCGGCAATGGTTTTGCCATGTTCACGACCAATGATTTCTGCCAATTCAGCTGTTTTGGCAATCATTAATTCACGTAATTTAAACAGAACTTGCAAGCGTGTAGCATGTGAAGCTTTTGCCCATTTTTTTGCATTTGCTGATGTCGCAGCTTTTACCGCAGTATCAATCACGGTTGCATCGCCATAAGCACAACGCGCAATTTCTTCACCTGTAGAGGGATTAAATACTGGGCCTGAATGTTGAGTTTCTGTGATATGACGGCCTGAAATATAATGTCCGATCAAAGTATTCATCCTGATTTTCCTTCACGTTGCGACTGAAACTAAATTTAAAATGCTACTGAAGTCGGTCTTTCCATGACCGCTTTGGCGAGGAAGCCCCATATTCCCAAGACCGATAAAGGAAATATTCATATTCATTCCTGAAAATTAAGCGTGGTAAATTGAATGATTGATTGCAGTGCTTTGCTTTGAATCACTACTTTGCATTAAACAGACAATTTGCTTTTCACTGATTTACGTTGTCTCGCGGGGCTAAGATCATCACGCTTCATAAAGAAGCTACAGAAGATTGCGAAAATCGCCATACTCATGATGTAGGTAATAATCAAATGCGGGCTACCATTACCAATACTTAGGAGTTTGGTGGCGATTAATGGTGCAAGTCCACCGCCTAATACACCTGCGAATTGAACTGAAATCGAGATGCCACTGTAGCGAATTTCGGCAGGAAACTGTCGAGCAAATAACTGAGACTGTGGCGCATACATGATCGGGAACACCACACCGATTGCTAAAACAATTGCGGTCCATACCAAGACTGGGTCCTTGGTATCCAACATGCTAAAGAACGGATAGCAATACAATGCAAGGACCACTAAACCAAACATAAACATATTACGCTGCCCAACTTTGTCGGATAGATGTCCACACAATGGCGTCATCACCATGATTAAGCCTGCACCACAAATCGTTGCAAACAAAATGTCTTGGCGAGGAATACCCAACTTGGTTGTGGTGTAGGCTAAGGCAAAAGTTGAGGCAATATAGAACCATGCATTTTCAGCAGCACGGGCAAAGATAATCGTGAGTAATTCGCGCGGATGATTTTTAAAGACCTGCATTGCTGGAACTTTAACTTCTTGTGCTTGTTGTTTTACTTTTTCAAAATCTGGTGACTCAGGCACTTTGACACGGATATACCAACCCACACCTAATAATAAAATGCTGGCAAGGAAAGGCAGACGCCAGCCCCAACTAAATAGACTTGCTTCGGGTAAAAGTGAAACTAAACCCAATGCGATCGAGGCCAACATTAAACCACCACCAGCACTTGCTTGAGGTAAACTTCCCCAAAAGCCTTTACCGCCTTCAGGTGCATGCTCCACAGCCATCAACACAGCACCGCCCCACTCGCCGCCCATTGCCATACCTTGAACAAAACGTAAAATCACCAGAAAAAATGTCGCCCAATATCCAATACTTTCATAGGTTGGCAATAGACCAATTAAAACGGTAGGAATCCCCATCATAATCAATGTGGTTAGCAGCATGGTTTTTCGACCAATTTTGTCCCCAAAATGACCAAAGATAATGCCTCCCAACGGACGTCCAATAAAGCCAACGGCGTATGTGGCAAATGCAGCCAAGACACCTGTTAATGGATCAAGATTGGGGAAAAACAGCTTATTGAAAATTAATGCTGCGGCTGCACCGTAAATAAAAAAGTCGTACCACTCGATTGTCGTTCCAACCATGCTGGAGATACCCGCCAGACGGTGTGAAGACTTTTTCGGTTGTTGAGGACCTGATCCTTGTATATGCTCCATCGCTACCTCGCCCAATTCTTAGTATTGTCATCCATTCATCACCTTAGAGATAATCCATCCTGATTATATTTATTAAGGTGATCTAATTCTTTTTACACAAATAACTTAAAATAAGAAGCTAAGATTAATATTGATTTATCCTGATAAAAAATTCTAAATAACCTGAGTGCTTCTCATCATCAATGTGAATCAATTGCTTTTTTCAGTCAACACCCTTAATTACTTAAGTAGTTTTTAAAATCCAACAAATAAATTAAATACAATCACTTATACAAAAACCCACCAATATAGACTAAAGTTAAATATAAAAAATGTGATCCATTACAAACTATTCAAAATGCTAAGTTTATATGCATAACAACACAAAAATAATCTATTTAGTTTTCATCATATTATAAAAAATCAACGGTCGAATACTTGTTATTTCTCGCTATCGCGTTATATTCATTATTATACTAAGTAAGGATGCTTATTATGAACTATAATAAAATCGCATTTGATTTTAGCCCTGCACCAATTGTTGTATTAAGCTATCGCCACATGATGGAAATGAATGCTGCATTTGCCAATCTGTTTGGCTATGAGCGTGGCGAATTAATTGAGCAATCCATAGTCAAAATTTTTCCTAGCCTTGAGGATTATGAAAAGGTCGGGAATGATGCATTACAAAGCTTATTGTTAAAAAAAAGCCATTATTATTCTGATCAGCGCTTTATGCAGCACAAAAATGGTGAAATCTTTTGGACACATACCCATGGGCAAACCTTAACACCTGAAGACCCCTTTAAATTGATGGTCTGGCATTTTGAACGTAAAGATCAGGTGTTGTCTTCTAAGCAAAAATTGACTAAACGTGAATCAGAAATTACCCAATTGATTGTCAATGGATTTACTTGTAAAGAAATTGCACGAAAATTAGAGCTGTCGCATCGGACCATAGAAGTGCATAAAGCAAATTTAATGAAAAAGTTGGGCGTTCGCTCCAAAGCAGAACTGACCTCAAAAATTATTATTCGAGAAAAATGATATAGACAAAAAAAATGATCACAGTTGAATTGCTGTGATCATTGATGAACCTCAAAAAATTAAGCTTTTTTCACAAATTCTGACTTTAATTTCATGGGACCAATACCATCAATTTTACAATCAATATCATGCCCATCATTACTGTCTACCAGCAAACGAATACTTTTGACTTTGGTTCCTACCTTAACCACTGCAGAAGAACCTTTAATTTTTAAGTCTTTAATCACTGTCACTGAATCGCCATCTGCCAAAATATTGCCAACAGCATCTTTAATCGTCACGCTGTCATCTGCTGTTACTTGCTCGCCATCTTTCCATTCATAGCTACATTCTGGGCAAATCAATAAATCGCTATCTTGGTAGGTATATTCTGAATTACATTTTGGACAATGTGGCAAAGACATAATAAGCTCAACTTCGGTTCAAATCACAATCATAGCATTTTAAGATTTTTCATCAACTTAAAAACCATAATAAATATAAGGAATAATTTAAAATCAACCGCGATCAATAAAACTAGGCTTTATGATTTAACACATCCAGCAAAACACTGACATGATTTCGCCCTTGATTTTTGGCCGCCGTTAATAAGGTTATAGGACCTCGTGCTATCAGTTTCCGCAGTTCGTCTAACTGTACTGTAACCTGTGATAATTCAATGCGATAACGTTATTGAAACTCATCCCAACGGTTTTCGCTATCCTCGTGATACCATTTTCTGAGTTCATTGGACGGGGTAATTTCTTTCGGCCATAAGTCAATCTTAGCATCGTCTTTTTTAATACCACGTGGCCACAAGCGATCAACCAGAATTCGTTGACCATCTGTTTCTGAAATCGCATCATAAATTCGTTTGCTATAAATCGTCATTGTTATTCCGAACCGAAGTTATTCTAAAATTATTCCAAATGATGAGAAATATGGTTGTGTAAAGTGACAATGGGGTCATAAAAACACCTTGTCCCCCCATCACAGCTTAGCCTGCAAACATAGGCGAGGCTTGGTGCTTACTCAGGCAATCAATGATTGAATTGTATTGCCCGTTTAATGGATGATAGATGAATGATATAAATACCAAAGCAGAGATCTATAGCGATAGTTTATAGGTCACTCACGCGAGTTTATTGATCTGGAATTGTTGGATTGACCAAGAGACCAAGTAATTGCAAAGACTCTTGCCATCCCAAATAACAAGCCTCAACAGGAATCACTTTAGGGATGCCTGACTGGGTAATATTGACTTCCGTTCCGACAAGCACACCTTTTATTTCAATGATTACTTCAATTTCGCCAGCGAGTTCAGGATTATCAAATCGATCAAAATATCGTATGCGTTGGTTGGGAATCAGCTCTGCATAAGTTCCACCAAATGAATGGATTGTACCTGTAGAGAAATTGGTAAATGACATTCGATAAGAACCACCAACCGTTGCATCCATTTGATGAAGTTTTGCTGTAAAACCATGCGGAGGCATCCACTTTACAATTGCATCTGGGTCTAAGAAAGCTTTATAGACTCGCTCTGGTGGTGCACTAAAAACGCGATGTAACTTTACCGTATTACTCATACTCATTTCCTTGACTATTATTGTTGTTGAAAATCAAGTTTAGCGCTGTACAAAGCTTTCATTTGTATGGTTTGAGTAGTCTGAAACTTAAAAAAAAGCATATCAACAAGGATATGCTTTTAAAACAATATGCGTCATCTAAAGACCGTTATTCTTCATCGTCTTCATCATCAAATATATAGGTTGTACATCCCCAACCATCATATTCACCTTCAAACTGCTCAGCAATTTTACTAAACCATTGCTCTAAATCAACAACATCTTCGTAGTCTGGAATCAGATGAACATAAACTGTAATCACCCATTCATTGGGTTGCACTTCTTCATCCAAATACAGTGAAATTTTTTGCTCTTCGTGTAAAAGATAGATTGCACATTTTTCAGCGAGTTCTTGTGTTTTAAAATACACAGAAAACTCGATTTCATGTACCTCTTCTAAATCATCACCATCTTCGTGCATTTGCCAAAGTAGATTACCGTTATCATCTTCTGGGAATTTTTCAAAATCACGAGTCATGGCCAAGCCCTCTTTTAAGGTTATAAATATTATGACTTTTACAATAGCAAAGTTTTATGACAGTTTTAAAATATTGCCTATTCGCACACAAATTACTACTTTTATTTGGCATCAATTTGTAATAAAAATTGAATTAATTCTATGATTAATAAAAACTCATATCTATTGTTGATCTATATTCATTGATGATTAAACCAATAATGAAAGGTGCATGATGCCAAACTTTAACCCACAACAACGACAAGAAATTCTGTTACTGATTCAACAAGGTCGTAAAGTTGAAGCAGTTAAATGGGTCAAAGACCATTCAGATTTAGGCTTGAAAGAAGCCAAGGATTATGTAGAAAATCTGACAGAAAACGCATACAACTTCGCATTTGCAGATACAGCTCAAAGTGATAGTTCCCGTGATATACACTTGCAAATTCCTCAACAAGACATTCTTGCCCTGATCCAACAAAATCGTAAAATTGAAGCGATTAAACTGGTCATGGAAAATTCAAACCTTGGGCTAAAAGATGCCAAAGACTTTGTAGAACAGCTCACTGAAAACCCCAATTTAGCCATCAATCAGTTTCAGTTCGATGATGATTTTTATGACAGTCAGCATCCTCGCTATAAAGCAATTCAGTCAAATTTTGAAACTGGTGAAATCTATGTGTTATATCAAGATCATCAAAAAGTGTTGATTGATGAGCATCATCCTGACTGGGATGAAATTATGCGTCATTTTTCGCAAGGTGAAACATATGATTCGGCTGCTGCCTACATTGCCGCAATGAAAGCCAAAGCACGTGATAGCGCTGTCAATTCGACACATAATGTTCAGTCAATTCCCCGCCCATCCAGCATGACAACACAACCTGTCGGTATTGAAGATCAAACCAAGAAAAAAGGCTTACCTATTGTTATGCTTGTTGTGATTGCGATTGTTGCTGTGATTGCCTATCAATTTTTTATCAAGCAATAAGATGCAACACGGCAATAAGATTGAATATGCAATGCAGGCAGGATGACAAATAACGTTTAGAACAGTCAAAAGAAAGCCATTCGACTAAAAGCTATTGTTCTCATCATTTAAATTATTCGAGGTGCGTATGTACCAATTGAATCAAACACAATTACAAGCATTGCTGGATCTGCTTGAACACCGTCAAACAGAACAAGCAGAACAATTCCTTATTGCACACCTTCAACTAGATCCTACCGCAGCAAAAAATTTAGTCCGCATCCTATACGAATCATCAGATGCGCTTCAGGCTTTTAAAGCAAACCCTCAAATTTTATCAGGCGAAATGCCGAATATAAAAAATGAAAGCAACGCTTTTGAATTCAACTTTTCTTCCAGTACGGTGAAAATGACCAATCAGGATGGTAAGACCATTGAAATCAATGATCAACATCCCGAT
Organism: Acinetobacter sp. GW821-FHT01E09; assembly: GCF_059422385.1. Taxonomy (NCBI): domain Bacteria; kingdom Pseudomonadati; phylum Pseudomonadota; class Gammaproteobacteria; order Moraxellales; family Moraxellaceae; genus Acinetobacter; species Acinetobacter sp. GW821-FHT01E09. The sequence continues at coordinate 823,047 of NZ_JBWKWU010000001.1, read as the reverse complement.
TGGCAAGAGCTCAAAAAACAATTCCAAATCGATTTGACTCAACCAGATGCTTTATCCAAATTTGCCGAAAATTTTATGCAAGGACAGACGCAAAATACCTCATCACAAGCAAAGTCTTCATCTTATGATTCAACAAGCCCTACTCACGCTTTGGTTCAAACCTCAGGGGTAGAAGACTTGAGTCATCAGAATAAATCCAGCAGCATGCTGCTATTGATTGGATTTCTTGTTTTGATTGGGATTGCAGCCTTCTACTATTTTAAAACATGATTGATCAGTAAGAAAATTAACTCAGCTCAATAATATCAATGGTTGGTGGTACTCTGAACCGAAAAGGCACACCCACCATACCGGTACCGACACTGACAAATACATCGGCATTTTCATGCTGATACAAGCCTCGTTTATGACCGAGAATAGAAACTTTTTTCATTACATAACTGGTCAACCACGGCAATTCAACTTGCCCACCATGAGTATGTCCAGACAGCATCAACGGACGTGTAGGCAACTGTGGCACCATATCTACCGTATCGGGGTTATGTGACAAAATTAACCACGGTTTGTCTTGAGGTAAATCGGGCATATAACGCATATCCGCCTTGCCTGCCCATAAGTCCCCGACACCGATTAAGCGAAAATCATCAAATTCAACAATTTTACCTTCAATATCCATCACGTTATTGGCCTCTAAGGCACTGGCCAATAAGGCTTGAATCGGTGGTCCTGGATATTGCTCATCATGATTACCATTTACTGAATAAACCGGAGCTTCGATCTGTTTTAAAATCGCCAGTTCTTCAACCAATTTATTTTCAGGTTCATAGGTCCAATCCCCTGCAACCACGACAAAATCGGGTTGAGCCAAATTAATTTTTTTGACAATTGTTTTAAGCTGACGCTCATGTCCAGAAAACAGACCAATGTGTAAATCTGCAAGCAACGCAACTTTAATCGGTTGAGTAAAGGTTTTCTCCTGCCCCAACGAATATTGTATATGCTGAACATGAACCCGATGTGGTTCAATAAAGCGTGCATAAATCAACAACGCACTGAGTAAGAAAATAAAAATACTTTCATGTAATGAGAATTTTCCGATATATCCTGCATAAATGCTAAAAAATAACAACGGAATTAATAAATAAGACAGGTAGAATGCCAGTAAATGGACGAAAGACTTAAAAGGATGGATCGTTTCAGTTCTAGATTGACTTAACCATGCTTGGCTTATTCCCCATATCGCAAGCACAATGAAGCAGAGATAAAAAATTGATGTAACAGTTAGGGTTGGAAACATATTCAATCTCGCAAGTCGCGTGTACTTGTCATCTCTTTATTTATCTTTTGAAAAGGCTACATTGGCATTTCATAAATGGATTGCATTTCGGCAAACATCGACGAATTGTCAATATATCCTCAGGCAATTATACTCTAGCTCTGAGAAATCTTAGAAAATATTATGCAAAGAACGATCAATCGTAATACCCAATTACAGCAAAAAGCTCACAATCACCATGTGTCAAAATTTTGGGTGATGATTGGTTCTTGCCTATTACTCAGCCTTTCTGCCTGTTCAACTCTGCCTCGACAAGAAAATATTAAACCCGAATATGCCTACGATATAGAAACCAAAGACACCCCTTTGGCGCAAATTATTTCTCCATTAAAAGCGCAAAACCCAGAGTTAACCGGTTATCACGTGCTGTATGATCCGCTGGAAGCAATCGCAGCACGCATCAACTTGATTGAAAAAGCACAAAAAACGTTAGATTTGCAATATTACATTTGGGACAATGACAAAATTGGCTCATTGGCTTTATACAAAATTATTGAAGCCGCAGATCGCGGTGTTAAAGTTCGTTTACTGATTGATGACAATAATGCCAAACAAATGGAAGGGGTTTATCTCGCCTTAGATCAACACCCAAACATTGAAGTAAAACTATTTAACCCTTACCGTTTTAGAAGTATTCGCCCCATCGACATGGTGCTGGATTTAAAACGTATCAATCGTCGCATGCATAACAAAACCTTTACTGCTGACAATCAAATTTCATTAATTGGCGGACGTAATATGAGTAATCAATATTATAACGTCAGTGACAATTACCAATTTTCAGATGTTGATGTGATGTTGGTGGGGCAAGCGGTAGATGATATTACCCACTCCTTTGATGAATACTGGAATCATAGCTACGCTTATCCGGTGAGAAATATTGTCAATCACAGTACCTACACCTTACGTTATGACAGTCTAAAAGAACAATTGACCCACCATTACCAAGAAATTACCGTTCAAAATTATTTGAATTTAAGTAATCGCACCCATGCTTTTGATCAATGGCTCAATCATAATATTCAACTGGATTGGGTCAAAGCAGAAGTGGTCAAAGATGCCCCAGATAAAATTCAGGCCAAGGCCAAAAAAGAACAACATCTTAACTTTCAAATGGTGAAACGCTTAGATATCCCGACTCAAAATGTCGACCTGATTTCTGCTTATTTTGTTCCGCAAAAAAAAGGCGCAAAGAAACTGGTTGAGTTGGCAGATGAGGGCGTTAAAGTACGTGTCCTGACCAACTCATTTAAAGCCAATGATGTCGCATTGGTGCATGCATTTTATGCAAAATATCGAGATAATTTATTAAAAAATGGGGTCGAGCTTTATGAGTTTCTGCCTGCCGTTTCTGAAGAGAATCTCTATGCCAATTCAGAAGAAATCTCAAAGAAAGCCAAAGTTAGCTTAAAAGGCTTAAGCCGTTCTAGTTTGCATGCCAAACTGATGGCTGTAGATAATAAACAAGTGTTTATTGGCTCATTTAATTTCGACCCACGTTCAGCCAACTTAAATACTGAGATTGGGGTCATTATCAATAGTCCACCGTTGGCGATTGCTGTACATAAAACCATGGACGATAATTTAAAAAAATATGCTTATAAGTTGGTTTTAGATTCACAGAATAAAATCAACTGGCTCAAAGAAACACCTCAAGGCATTGTCACTTTAAGAAAAGAGCCAAAAATGAAGTGGTGGCAAAAAGCAGGAATTAAGGTGATTTCTTGGTTACCGATTGAGGGCTTTATGTAAGCTGATCATTTTGCCTTAAATGATCATCATCTCATGTGGTAAATGATGCACGCTTAAAAGATCATACTCATTTACCACAGAGACATAGCTAGTTTCGCTTCTACTTAAACCAATCTAAAAGCTTTTGATCCTTAGCAAAGCTTAGCCCTGCAAGACTTCTTTCTGTAGATCTTCCAAACCTTTTTGCATCATCACTTGCACTTGTTGCGTCAGGCTTTCAACCGTATGCCCTTCTGTTGCAATCGCAGGAAAGGTTTTAAGGTGCGCCACAACCTTTGGCATTTCCAGCACAGCTTGGACATGTTCGACAAATGTGGTTTCGCCAATAAAAGGTACCACGGTATCTAATTTCCCGTGTTGATTTACATAGCAAATCACACATACTTGTACGGGTTTCTTGGCTTCGATTGCTGCACCTAAGATCCGACCATGTACTTTTTTGACTTTTGAACCATCAGTGGTGGTTGCTTCAGGGAAAAACAACACTGGAATATCTTTACTTAAGAACTCAGCGATTTGCTCTCGAATACGCACCGAATCCCCTGAACCACGTTTAATAAATAAGGTTCCACCACCTTTAGCCAAATTGCCAAAAACTGGCCATTTTTCAATTTCAGCTTTCGCTAAAAAGAATACCCGTGCCCCTGAACCTAAAACAGCAATATCCAACCATGAAATATGATTACTCACCCACAATGCTGGTTCACGCGGAATATCGCCATGTACACGCACGTCGACATTAAATACTTCACTTAAACGGCGACAAAAATACTGCACATAACGGGTATTTTTAGGATTATTCGGATCTTTATAGAGTTGATGGCGGTAAACCAGATAAAAGCCTTCTGCAACAGCAGATGTTCCTGATACCAGTTTTTTACTGTACAAAAAGACTTTAGATAAAGCACTTAATTTCGATGATTTTGACTTTTTGATTGCTTGTTGTTGAGTCATAGATATTCACTAAACAAAATGTATGTCATATTAAACTGACACTATTGTATACATATCTAAATCAACTTGCATTCATCATTAAAGACAACAACATTGATTTACTGTGCGAAATGAATAGCCAAATCAGCTCAACGCTAAATTGTGGCAAAAATTACGCGCCATCCAGCTGCTATGGATTTTTACTAAATTTTAACTCCCCGTTAAAACAACAGGAAAACCCAAATTAAGATTTCACTATCAATTCATATATTTATAATTTTATTGCAATACTTTGCATACGGCTTAGGATTTAACACAGAATATCCTTTAGAATGATTTTTCTAATCTAATGTCTGAGTTTTACAATCTGTGGAATACTTTGATCAAAATCAAGGTGGTGAAAAAACCATTTTAGTCAGTGTGAATGTTCAAATCTTAGAAGATCTTGATGCAGAAGAATTTCGATTACTGGCTAAATCTGCGGGCGCGGATATATTAGAGCATTTAAGCGTACAACGGATTAAACCCGATCCTAAATTCTTTATTGGTTCAGGTAAAGCAGAAGAAATTGCTGCACAAGTTGAGGCAGATGAAGTGGAGTTGGTTATTTTCGACCAAGCACTGTCACCCGCTCAGGAACGTAATTTAGAACGTATTTTAAAATGTCGTGTGATTGACCGTACGGGTTTGATTCTGGATATTTTTGCGCAGCGTGCCCGTACCCATGAAGGTAAGCTGCAAGTTGAATTGGCTCAGTTAGATCATCTTTCTTCACGTTTAGTCCGCAGCCGTAGCAATTTGGACAGTCAAAAAGGCGGTATTGGTCTACGTGGACCTGGTGAAACCTTACTTGAAACAGATCGACGTCTATTACGCATCCGTATGGAACAGCTCAAAGATCGTCTGGAAAAAGTCCGAAAAACACGTATTCAAGGCCGTGCTGCTCGCCAAAAAGCCAATATTCCAACTGTGTCTTTGGTCGGTTATACCAATGCAGGCAAATCAACACTTTTTAATATTTTGGCAAATAGTGATGTTTATGCAGCAGATCAATTATTTGCCACACTCGATCCAACCTTACGCCGTTTAGATTGGGATGGTATTGGTACGCTTGTTCTTGCAGACACTGTTGGTTTTGTGCGCAATCTCGCTCATTCTTTAGTCGAATCCTTTAAGGCAACTTTGGAAGAAACTTTAGAAGCCACTTTACTGTTACATATCATCGATTCGAGTAGTCCAGATGTTATGGAACAGATTGATGCTGTAGAAACGGTGTTAAATGAAATTGGCACAGATGTTCCGATATTAAGAGTCTATAACAAGATCGATCAAAGCGGAGAAGAAGCCAAAATCGTTTATGCCAAACCGCATCAACCTGAGCGTGTTTATGTTTCAGCCCATACACAACAAGGTTTAGACCTGTTACGTAAAGCAGTACATGAATGTTTGATGGGCCAAATTCAACGTTTTGAACTGCAATTAAAACCCGCTTATGGCAAGTTAAAAAATCAACTTTACGATCTTAACGTCATCGAATCTGAGCATTATGATGATCAAGGCAACTTACAATTGGTGGTTGCCATGGCACCACAAAAACTGGAACAGCTCATCAATCAGGCACATTTACCGCTCGTTGAAATCCTTGGCAATAAGGCAGAACAATTTAAAAGGCCGTTAGAAGAGTTTGAAATAAAGCGCTAAATCGGTTAAAACGTGAAAGATCAATTTTTATAAATAAACACACATGGATCAGTTAAAAGGTATCGATTGGCAAGCATGGATCTTCACAATAGGACTTATCATCTTCTTTCGTGAAGCTTCTGTGTTGGTGATGTCACAATTTAATCATCCTGAATTGGGCAATTTAACAGGTCTACTCAGCCTACTGTTTGTGTTGGTTTTATGGCGTAGATTCAAAAAAATCCCTGCCCGTCTGGTCGATACCAATAATAAATTAATGAGAGAAAGTGGCTTTGCCTTCCTACCGATATGTGCGGGTTCATTAATCATGCTGGTCAGTATGGGAAAGGAGATCCCCTTATTTCTGGTTGTGATGTTTGTCAGCACACTGATTCCGCTCTGGATTTATGCAAAAATGGCGAAGAAGTGGCTATAGGAGGCTGATATGTTAAGTGTACTCACTGGGTTTTTAATCACGCTAATTGCCTACTTGGCAGCGAAACCAATTAATAAACGCTTTCCTCAAATTCCGCTTCTGGTCATTGGCATGTTTTTTGTGATTGGAATTTTAATGATCTTTAAAATTCCTTATGAAAAATACAATACCGATATGAATGGTCTATTTAGCCACCTACTCGGTTATGTCACTGTGGCATTGGCTATTCCATTAGCCGCAATGCGTTATGATGATTTACCACTGAAATCTGTTGTGGGGATCTTGGTGTTTGCCAGTATCAGCGCTGTTGCATTACCCATGAGTTTGGCTTATTTACTGCATATGTCAGAACCGACCATCATGGCCTTTGCCACACGTGCTGTGACTACGCCAATTGCAATCAATATTGCAACTTTATTGCACTCACCAGTCACATTAGTGATTTTGATCGTCATTTTATCAGGCGTGATTGGGGCCGCATTTTCATCGATTATTTTACGTAATATTAATGATGAACGCGCGTCTGGCTTGGCTTTAGGACTGGCTGCACATGCCATCGGAACAGCTCAAGCTTGGCAACGTGGTGCGGTTGCAGGTCGTTATGCAGCCTTTGGAATGGCAGTAAATGCGGTGTTCACAGCTATCTGGTTGCCAACATTTATACTTTTTATAAAATAAATGTGATTTAGTTTACTTTTCACATGATTGCCTAGAGTAATTATTCAGCTTAAGATGAACTATTCTTTCCCCCATTTTGATAAGGAATCAATAAATGAGGTTTAATAAGTTCATCTTAGGGACATTATTTTCTGTTTTAAGCTGTAGCAGTATGGCAAAAGATATCACTGGTACTTGGAAAAATATCGATGATAAAACTGGCTCATCTAAAGCTGTGCTTGAAATACGCAAAGAAGCCAATGGCACATATACCGGTAAAATCATCAAAATTACCCCACGTCCCGGTTATACTCCAAAAGAAACCTGTATAGACTGTCCAGCGCCTTATACCAATAAACCCATTTTAGGTATGGATGTTCTTAAAAATCTCAAACAAACCAGTGAAGAAGATTATGTTGGTGGAAAAATTATTGACCCACTTACAGGTAAAATTTATTCCATGAAAGCCAAACTCAACTCAAACGGTAATCGCTTAATGTTAAGAGGTTATGTGGGGGTGTCTGCACTTGGTCGTAGTCAAACTTGGATTCGTGAATAAGGTCTTATTCACGAATCACAACATTTAAACTTAAAAGAAAATAGGTATGCTTATGAAAAAAGGAATTTTCAGTTGTATGCTACTGGGAATGATCAGCTGGACACATGCAGCTGACATCACTGGCACATGGCGCACTGTTGATGATAAAACAGGTTATGTTCGTGCACATATTCAAATCGAGAAACTAAAAGATGATACTTATGTCGGGAAAATCATTAAAGATTTTCCTGCACCAGGCGAAGCTGCTTTAACACAATGTCGCAATTGCCCCGCACCTTTTACCAATAAACCCATTATTGGCTTAACTATTTTACAAAAGTTAAAAGCTGATCCAAACAACCCAAACAGCTATATTGGTGGTGAAGTTCTGGATCCTCGCGGAGGAAAAATTTATCATGGCAAAGCCCACTTAAATGCAAGTGGAAACCGCCTGACCTTACGTGGCTATCTTGGTATTTCGCTGATTGGTCGAAGTCAGACATGGATTCGACAAGAATAATTTGCTTTTTAATTGATAGATAAATTCGCCATTTAAAAGATTAAAATCATTGAAAATGGCGCATTGACACTATGCTTGAATCTCGTGATATTGCCCAAAATAAAAGCCACATGTTGTGGCTTTATTCATATCAAAAAACAGGATTATCGACACTAAAAAGTTGTTGATCTTCTAGTCGATAAGCCAGCAGTTGATGCCCCCAAACACAGCCACCATCTACATTTTGGATTTGCGCGTTGATACGCTCACCTTGCAACGCTGCCCAGTGTCCAAAAATGATCTGATGTGTTTGTGCTGTCTGCGATTCAAATTTAAACCATGGCTGAAAACCTGCTGGCATCGGCTCATCCAAAGCATCTTTAAAGCTAAACTCTAAACGACCTTGTGCATCAGTCAGGCGCATACGGGTTAGATAATTGGTAATACAGCGTAAGCGAGCATGACCTTGTAAATCATCTGCCCATAAATCTGGCTCAGTGCCATACATCTCTTTTAGAAATGAATCCAGCACAGCAAAGTCTTCATGTGCTAAGACGGCTTCTACTTCTTTGGCCAACGCGGCAGTCTTTTCCGCATCCCAAATATTCGGAATACCCGCATGGGTCAAAATCGTCTTTTCATTGGGAAATAAACACAACGGTTGTTTACGCAACCAATCAATCAACTCATCACTTTCTAAAGCATGAATAACATCATCAATATGGTCTTTTTCTTTGAGTTTTTTGATCCCACGTGCAACCGCCAGCAGATTTAAATCATGATTGCCAAGGACTGTCGCAGCATTGCCTTGTTCGCATAATTTTTTGATAAAGCGTAATGCACCCACTGAATTTTCACCACGCGCGATTAAATCGCCCGCAAACCAAATAAAATCTTGATCAGCATCAAACTGGATTTCTTTGAGTAGTGCTTTCAGTGCTTCAAAACACCCTTGTACATCACCAATCACATAATTATATCTGACTTTTTCCAGCGCCATTTAAGCCACCATCTGGTCTGATAATGCAACAAACTGAGCCAATGTTAAGGTTTCTGGACGTGCCATCGGATCTACACCAGCATTTTCAAAACCGTCTTGAACCAACATGCCTTTTAAGCTATTGCGTAATGTTTTTCGGCGTTGGGTAAATACATGTGACACCAAACGAGCTAAGGCTTTTTCACTTTTAGCAACAATCGGCTTAGTCGCATAAGGCTCTAAACGGAATACCGCAGATGTTACTTTTGGTGGTGGATTGAATGATCCCGGTGGTACTTCAAACAAGAAAGTAGGTTTGCAGAAGTATTGGATCATCACCGACAAACGCCCATATTCTTTGGTGTTTGGCGATGCGGTAATACGATCAACCACTTCTTTTTGCAACATAAAATGCATGTCTTTGACTTTATCACCAAATTCCAAGAGATGAAAAAGCAAAGGCGTTGAAATATTATAAGGTAGGTTCCCGAGTACACGTAAAGGACGACCTTCCTGAAATAATTCAGTAAAATCATATTTTAACGCATCAGTTTCAATGATGGTGAGACGTTCAGGATGTGGTACTCGACCCGGCAAGCCTGCTGCCAAGTCACGATCCAGTTCTAGCACTGTCAAAGCATCACATTCACCATTTAGCGGTGAAGTTAAAGCAGCTAAACCCGGTCCGATTTCAACAATATTTTCCCCTGATCGTGGGGCAACAGAACGAACAATTTTGGCAATCACACGTTGGTCATGTAAGAAGTTTTGTCCAAAACGCTTACGCGTATGATGCCCTTCATCTTTAGGGTTTAAGGCATTAATTTGATACATAAAAAAAATCCAACGTGATAAATAAGGTTGTTTACAAATTAATTCGAACGAGCGAGATCAAGCGCCAAATCGACAGCAACATGCAAACTTGAACTTTTTGCAAGGCCTGTACCTGCAAGGGAGAGCGCAGTACCGTGATCAACTGAGGTCCGAATAAAAGGTAAACCTAAAGTAATATTAATGGCTTCGCCAAATCCCTGCGATTTTAACACAGGCAAACCCTGATCGTGATACATCGCTAAAACTGCATCCGCAACTTTTAAATTATCCACAGTAAATAGAGTATCAGCAGGCATACTTAAGCTCATGTCTATGCCTTGCGCTCGATAGCTTTCAAGCACTGGGTTAATCGTATCGATTTCTTCATGACCTAAGTAGCCACCCTCTCCAGCATGCGGGTTTAAGCCACACACCAAAATACGTGGATGATTAATTTTAAATTTTGTTTTTAAATCATGAACAAGAATATCAATCACCTGATGTAGACGCTCTTTGGTAATGGCATCTGCAACATCACGCAACGGTAAATGCGTGGTCACTAAAGCGACTCTTAACGTTTTGGTTGCAAGCATCATAACCACTCGTTCCACGCCTGCAAACTCTTGGTAGTATTCTGTATGACCGCTAAAGTAAATCCCTGCATCATTGATGATTGACTTTTGGACAGGTCCTGTCGCTACCCCAACACTCAGTCCTTGCATGGCATAGTATGCAGTTCGGCGTAATTGTTCGATCACATATGCAGAGTTTTGCGGGTTTAACTCCCCTAAAACAGCATCTACAGCTAAAGGAACATGCTCTACATAGAGCTGACCTTGAGCCAAACACTCCGTCTGTCCTTGATACTCAATCAGTTGAACAGTTTTGTTTAAAATTTTGGCACGATCCCTCAACATATTGATATCTGCCAATACAACAACTGGACGATCATCAACACGATCTGCCAAATCTAAACAAATATCTGGACCAATGCCAGCAGGCTCACCACTGGTTATATATAAAGGAAGCATCTAGAACTCTTTTAACAGACGTTGCATGGACAGTATACATCGGTTCTAAATTATCATTTCCAATTCAAGTTAATTTTTATATCGAATATAACGAAAACATGTAAAAAATTAACCGAAAACAATTTCTCAAGCCACCTATGCTACTCAATTGCAAACAATTTTCGCATTTCAGTATCAGATGCTTGAAATTTAGAATGAAAAATATATAAAAAAATACACCACTTATGCTGTAAATCAGCAACAAAATTGGGTTGATTACAAATCAAACTTAAAGTCTAAAAGAATTACCCTTTCTAAGACAATAGCATCCGACATATATTCATCATTGTAATCTAAGTCAAAATTAGCCATTCGATGACTATTCTTTTAACAATTCATTCTATAAAAATTAACGGATTGAATATCACATCGTAAACACAAGGCTTAGAGCTGACTTTTAGACGCTGGCCGAGTTTCTGGTTGAGCTTGCTGTTGATCAATTTCAGAGAAATCAAACATCGATTCAACGTCTTTTCCACACTGCGCAGGGTCAATATGTTGATCAAAGATTATTCTGACCCGCTGGTCTGGTTCAACTTTTCCATAGACTGTGTATTCGCCACTTCGACTTTTATCATCATCATCCTCCCATTGCACGACCGCATCAACTTCTTCGCCAATAGGGATATGTTGCGTTTGAATAAGCAATCCAACCGCTTGACAAGGATATGCAGATTGAATTTCTTCACTAAAATCGACAGTCATCCATTTTGCATCCAAGATCGTATCTAGTTCTCCTCGCTGTCGTTTTCTTGCTGCTTTTTCCTTGGTTTGTTGTGTTTGCTTTACTTGTTTATTTTTCCGTATTTTTTCATTTTCTCGTATGTTGTCTGAATTCATTTGATTGAACTGGGCTTTCTTTAATTGACTTGGTTTTAACTTGTTTGGCTTTAAAGAAAAGGGGATCTGTATTTGATTCTTTTGAGTTTGATTTTTTTGAACAAGTTTGCTTTCAACAGTTTTAGACGGTATCTTTTCATTTGGCGTTGTAGAAAAATCATGAAATGCTTCTGGCTCACACATATCAAAAACCACTCTTGCGATACCATCTGCACCAACAGTTCCTCTTAACTTATATTCGTCTCCATTGTCATTTTCTGGATCATATAGCGTAAGTGGAATCGTTGAGCCCGCAACAATATCTTTTGTTGTCACTTGAATACCTAAAGGCTGGCAAGTGACAGCCACATTGCCTTTTAATTCTGTAGAAAAATCTTCCGTCATCCATTGAACTGAGATAAGTCGATCTCCAAGATCAGCTTGATTTTGATAATCTACAGCAGCACGTGGATGAAGTTTCGGTAAAGATGATGCCTTATCCAGCAAATCCACTTGAGCAAAACTGAGGTTTAGGTTGCCTACCGCGACTAGGAGTAGAACGAATTTTATTGAATTTATTGTTTTCATTTTTGCCTGACTTATTTTCTTTATCTCATTTTTAATTATTCATGAATTCCGTCACAATTCCAATATAAATCAGAAAACCTTACAACATTTTATCCAAACTAAGCTTTGCTTTTAGGTACGTTTATCCATATAATGATGCGCTTGAAATTCAATATTTCAATTGCGACTCTAACTCTTTTCAGATAGAATTCGCACTCCTTTTTGTTTGGACAGATTCCATAGTCCAAACCAACTATAATAGGTAGTGGTTTAATGAAAACTCTCAGCGCTAAGCCAGCTGAAGTTCAACACGACTGGTATGTTGTTGATGCTTCTGGCAAAACTTTAGGTCGCCTTGCGACTGAAATCGCTCGTCGTTTACGCGGTAAACACAAAACTTCTTATACACCTCACGTTGACACTGGTGACTACATCGTTGTGATCAATGCTGAACAAGTACAAGTGACTGGTAAAAAATCACTTGATAAGAAATACTATCGCCACACTGGTTTCCCTGGTGGTATTCGTGAAACTAATTTCGAAAAATTAGTTGCTCACAAACCAGAAGAAATCTTCGAACGTGCTGTAAAAGGCATGTTGCCAAAAGGTCCTCTTGGTTACGCGATGATCAAGAAAATGAAAGTGTACGCTGGTACTGAGCATCCTCATACTGCTCAACAGCCACAAGTTTTGGACATCTAAGGGATACAGCACATGGCTACTAACTATGGTACAGGTCGCCGTAAGACCGCAACTGCACGTGTTTTCCTATCAGCTGGTACTGGTAAACTCGTAATCAACAACCGCACTCTTGAACAGTATTTCGGTCGTGAAACTGCTCGTATGGTTGTTCGTCAACCACTTGAGCTTTTAGAAGTTACTGAAAAATTTGACCTTTACATCACTGTTGCTGGTGGTGGTATCGGTGGTCAAGCAGGCGCTATCCGTCACGGTATTACTCGTGCATTGATCGCTTCTGATGAGACTTTAAAACCTGCTCTTCGTCAAGCTGGTTTCGTTACTCGTGATGCTCGTGAAGTTGAACGTAAGAAACTTGGTTTACGTAAAGCTCGTAAACGTCCTCAATTCTCTAAACGTTAATTCGTTTACCGAATCGGACAAAAAACCTCGGCATTTGCCGAGGTTTTTTTATGGGTTAACTATTCAAAGTTACTTTGTTTTATCTCGTTTAGAACAGTCCATGACAGCGTCAGTAATCCCATCTGCAGCTTTTGATTCTGTAATCGTACAGCCATTTTCCTGATACGTTCGAGTTTCCTTAGAAAACTTATGATCTTTCGGAAGCGGTGCATTACATGGCTTATCGGTCTTTACATTGACCATTTTCACAGGTCCATCATTATAGATCGTCACCTTACAGCCTTTTACGACATATTCTTGTTTGATTCCACCATACATTTCATCTTCAGAAGCAGCAGATGCGACATCACAGGCCTCATCAGCACTACATAAGGTCCCTGCTCCTGCCACTTCAGCTCCAGCCACTTCCGCTCCTGCAGCTTCGACTGCTTCAGCAGCAGCCTCTTGCACTTGAGCGTCTACAGATTGCTTCTTTGCATATGTATTTGAAATACCCATCACCAACAGCAATGCCAACGTTAATTTACTGTGCTTATTTATTAAATTCATAGGTTTATCCTTGTTTTCTATCTACTTGATAGCAATACCCACCATAAGCTTATTAAAGTTAAGATGATTTTATTGTCTATTTTTAGTATTCTACTCTATTCACTTCACTTAGTTTTTGGAATATGCCTGTCGAAAATGCACCTCAACAAGGGATTACGTTGTATAGCCACGAGGATGACTTTCGTTCACATTGGATTAGATTTCTTCTTGCAGAAAAACAAATTAAACACAGCTTAATCATTGTCGAAGAAGATGATGAAGATTTGGCCAGTTTAAATCCATATAATCAACTACCTATGCTGATTGAAAATGATTTAAAGCTGTTTAATACCAGTATTATTTCTGAATACTTGGATGACCGTTATCGACAAAATAAACTCTATGCGGATGCTCCAGCACCACGCGCAGAGCAAAGACAGTATATTTGGCGCTTTGAACAAGATTGGCTTAAACTTGCAGATATTATGCTACGCCACCCAGATACACTCAATGAAGCGGCAAAAAAGAATGCACAAAAACAATTAAAAGATACTTTGGTATCCCTTACCCCACTTTTTCAACATTATCCTTATTTTATGTCTGAAAACTTTACAATTTTAGATTGCATGTTAGCGCCAATTTTCATACGGTTAAAACATATGGGAATTGAATTACCGAAACAGCAATCTCGTCCAATTTTATTATATTGCCAACGGATTTTTAGCCGCCCAGCTTTTTTAAAGTCGATGACTTTTAAAGAGAAAAACAGATATAGTGAATTTTTGGCAAAATTCTAGATCGCAAATCAATAGAGTATTTTTTAATGTCTGAACAAGAATTGAACTTAACCCCAACTCGACCATACCTTGCACGCGCAATATATGAATGGATTTGCGACAACAATTTAACGCCATACTTACTTGTTGACGCAACCAAACCCTATACCGATGTACCACAACAATTTGTACAAGACGGGCAAATTGTGCTGAACATCGCGCCACATTCTGTGCATATGTTAAATATGACCAATGATGCAATTACCTTCTCTGCTCGTTTTAGTGGTGCATCTAAAGATATCTATGTGCCTATAAATGCGGTATTAGGCTTGTATGCGCGCGAAAATGGACAAGGATTATTCTTTGATCCAGATGAATATGCCAATGTGCAAATAGATGAAGATGTTTTAGAATCAAATACTAGTGAAGAAGTAGAAACTAAAACTGAGGCACCAAAGAAAAAACCAAGTTTAAGAATTTTAGAATAGAACAAGGAGAACTGAATGGCTTTTGATCTCGTACAATACTTTGCTGAGCAGATAAAGATTCAAAAGCCTCAGCTATTATCTCAATTAGAGCCTGCTCAACGTATAGCACATATTGAAGAACTCAATGCTTTAACCTTGGGTAAACTCATTACGCTATGGCGTAAAGATGATGATGCGTTGTATCAAGAAATTCTTTCGCAAGATCAGTTGTACAGCCAAGAAATTTCTCGACACCTCACCACCTCTACTCAGAATAAATCCAGTTTAGATAAATCTATACTTGAACCAGCAACAACGGAAATTCTTGAACTACAGCTTGCTGAATTAAAGCAACTTGAAACAGCGGGAAGTTTAGGTAAGCGAGGTCTTCGAGAATTGGTGATTGGGCAAATTGAGCACCTATCAGGTCAGGCGAAAGATTGGGTTTGGTCAACAAACGAACTAACCGAACTGATTGGCTCTCAACCTATACCCGAAGAAGAGATATCATTAGATGAAACGATGAAGGAGTTTAATCAAATGGTCAATGTTCAAAAAGCAGATCTTCATACAGATCATCAAGACGTCGTAGTAACCGAAACGGCAAACCCAACTTGGGCTAAAATTGCAGAACCTGTGGTGGCACTTGTGGTTTTGTATATTCTTTTTGAAGCAGCGACGAAGCTTTTTGCTTAATTTAGTTTGATAATTAAAAATTATAAAAAGCGATCGAAATGATCGCTTTTTTTCATGTAAAAAATACTTAAGTAATTTTAATCATTTCACGTGATTAAAATCACAGTAATAATATGATAAATGATAAAATATGCACAATCATAATAAATATTCAAATCACTATTAAGTTAAGCTTTTATTGATAAAAATAACTAAGCAATTTATTTAACTTTGAGATAGATTTTTTATAATAACTAATGTTAATTTAAAGCAATGAAACTCTCTAAACTTTAAGAAAAATTAACAGTTTACACAGGAGGATAATAATGCAAGAAATATACTGATTAAATGCCAATCAATTAAACATTAAAAAAATTATTTTACTGGAAAAAGAACAAATCTAGCGTTAACTTAAACTAACTACGACCGTTAAAAAGCAGTTTACACTTTAATTTTTTAATATTAGATAAGTGATATTATGAACAATCAATGTATCAATATCGCAATTTCAGGCTTAGGTTTAACCACCTCTGACGATCTTAAAATAAGACTTAGAAAAATTTTACCAACCAATATTGGTATAAATTGGACAAGTGTTTCAGATCAAAATATAAATTGTATTTTGATTAATGAGCAGTTTTTTGAAAATAATAATATCCAGAATATTATCCAAAATAAAAATATTCCTTATTTAAAAATTTCAAAACATAGTGAGCATAAAGAAAGTGCAGAAGATAATTTACTCTGCATCCCGATTTATGACGAATTCACGTTGAAAAACTGGGTCAATATCAAATTATTGCATCAGACTGAAACAGAACAGTTAGAACTTAGCCAAGTTCCAGATGATGAAGCTGAGGATCAACTTGAAATCAAAGAAATTGATTTTTTTGCAGCGCTTTTCCATCACGACAGTCGCAAAGTCATTTTAAATGATCATCTCGGCACAATAGCGATTATCGACCATCATGCACATCTGGCATGGCTAGAAGCCACCCGTGAAGAATACCAAACAGATCGCTCGATACACTACACCGCGGCAGTCACTGCGGACTTTATAAAAGTCTCTCGTAAACGACAATTCAATTTAGAAAATTGGTTATTTAACCTGATTTGGAAAAATCCCAATTTAATTACCGTACCTGCAGCTGATAAATATTATCGCCTCAAATTTTGGGTTCAACCCAATGAGCTGGATAAGAAATTACTGTTACAACTAAGTGCATGTTTTATTTCTGGGGCTGAGATTCAACACGTCTCAGACAAACTCAACATTCCAGTCACAACCGTGCAGCACTTTGTTGCTGCGAATTTAGCCATCCATAACGCTGAACTGATTTCAGCAAAAGAAAGCCTATTTGATAAAACATCAAGTGATACTGAGCAAACGGAAGAAAAAGGAATTTTAAAAAGCTTTTTTAACAAATTAAAAAGTCGATTTAAATTTTAAGGGATAAATACACGATGATTATTCAGAAGTATAAAATTGTTTTTGCAGGTTCAATGGGGGCAGGTAAAACTGAAGCGATTAAATCATTATCAGAAGTACCTGTATTAGCAACTGAAGCATTTAACACCGATGATCGTAGCCATAAAAAACTAAACACAACCGTGGGAATCGATTATGGCGAAGTAACCCTTGATGATGGCAGTAAAGTTGGGCTGTATGGCACACCAGGACAAGGTCGCTTTGACTTTATGTGGGGAGTGATATGCAAAGGCGCGATTGGTACGATTTTGTTGATTGATCATAGCTTAGCAACACCCTTAGATGAACTTGAATATTACCTCAATATTTTTAAACAGTATGGTGAAAACATTGTGATTGGAGTCACCCATATCGATGATGATATGAATAAGCCAACGCACCAATACCGTCAATGGTTGATGGAACGTAATTTAAATTTACCTGTGTTTTTTATTGATGCACGCAAGAAAGCCGATGTGTTATTGCTCTTAGAAACCTTAATCACCACATTAGAAGTAAAATATTTATAGACTATTGATATGTATCCGCTTACTGGAAGCGTATTCGGATACTCAAAATCACTATTTAAAGCCGTTATTTAAGCAACGGGGAAATAAAACCGAATCCACTTGATAGCATAAACCAATAAAATCTTTAGCCTTATTACTGTTTGTAAGGTTACTGTTTATAAGATTGCATGAATTGTTGTTTGTGACTTACCTTGTGCTTTAGACTGATACATCAATAAATCTGCCTGATGTGTTGCATCATCGACATTGTCAGGTAATTCATTGTAAATACGGATTCCCATACTAAAATCGATACCGAATTTTTGCTTTAAGCCACTAAATAAGAAACTATTTCTAAGTCGATTTGCATAGTCTTCAATTCCTTTTAAATCAGTATCTTGTAAGATCACTACAAATTCATCACCGCCCATACGAGCAACGACATCAGAATGGCGCGTCGCAGCTTTCAGTACATGGGCGAACTCAACCAAAACATCATCACCTTTGCTATGTCCATAGGTATCATTTACAGCTTTAAAGCCATCTAAATCTATAATAGCGACGGCTAAAGTTTGTTCTTTTTTGCAATATCGCTTTTTTAATGCCTGATACTCTAAGTTAAAAGCGCGAGTATTATTCAGTGATGTCAAAGAATCTTTCATTGCCATTAAGGTCATTTCATTTAAATTATTTTTTATTCTCAGCAATAAAAAAGCCACCACACTAAAGAAGCCTAGCCTTACACAAGCATTCCAGAATGGGATAATCGAGTTTGTATACTGGTGCCCTGCACTATAGTCAGCATATAACCAAGTAATCCCCGATAAAATAACTGCAATCATCGCGATATGCTTATTGTCGTACCATGCAGCAATAGAAACAGGAATCAGATAAAACACAGCAAATGAGTATTCATAGCCTGTCGCCAGATCAATTACACCTAAAATAATGATAATTAAAAGTAAACTAATACGACGCACAACCATCGAACTCATCAACAGATACGTCTCCAATTGTTTAATCATTTAGACATCATCCCTAGTCCAATAGCAGTAAGCATTTACAACAGCTTGAATATAAAAACCCAAAACAGTAACACTTCAAAAACAAACTAAAGCTATGTTTTAATTAATTTTAATAATCGAATTCAGACTTTATTCAGTCACTTATAGTTAAAATATTCAATAAAGTAAAGTTTTGAGTATGATGATTTTGAACTTCTTATGGATAATTTCTTAATTGCTTTGTAGTTAAGTTAATTAGATCAAATAAAAAGAATTGTACAGTATAATTTTTATCGAATTTTTCAGGATGAGCGGGAAAACAACTCTGGTTTACTTCAACTATTAAAACTTTGTAAGTTTTAATCCTATTGCCTATAAACTTGTGATTTATAGCGTCCTAAGCCGAATCGAGACCTTTTGGGTAAGTACTACACTCACGTTGTACGTAACTGGTAGCAATCTACTCTTTTCGATCCCTTACATCCTTGAGATAAATATTAACGAAATCAGCTCGGGATTATTTTCCTAAGATAGATTAATTTTTTTGTTTTTTAGGAAAATTTTCCTTGGAAAGTCACTTAATAAAGAAAATTTTCCAAGAAAGTATATTTAATGATTTTTTATTGCATAAATTCTAAAAAAAATGCAAATTTAATTTATAAATTTGCATTTTAGTCACTCTATTTCAATTGGCACACGCTTCAATCTGCTGAGTTAAGATACATCTTTTAATGAAGTGGCTTTACTATCACGCAAAATATCTTCCAAGCCTTTGCTATCCTGATTTAAAAATGCGGTTAAACTTGCTTTTACCTGTTCAAGGGTACTGTGTTTGATTGCAAATACTTCTTTATTTTTCCGCGTCATCAAGCCAAATAATTCACGTTGTGGGAAAATCAATTTGATATTGCTTTCGATCTTAAATTCAAAATCTTCACTTTTCGCATAAGCATTTAATGTAATTTTTAAAAATGCTTCTGACGCTGGGTTCAACACTGTAAAAATAGTGTTTCGACCATCCAGTTGTAATTGTAAAACACGTTGACGGCGCCAACTGATACTTTCAAATTTAGCCAATATCTCAGCAATGTCTAAATCGCTCTCGTGCTCCATCTCACGCTCATTGGTGTGATTAGGATACTGAATTTGAATTTCAAACTTGTTCATTATTTTATAACGCATACCCTTAAAATCTATTTGTAGTTTAACAATACTCTTTAAAATTAATAGCGATTTAAACTAAATATTTATAAATTAATTATTGATTTTAAAGTAAAAATTGCACAATCACTCACTATATTCAACTTTTATATGCACTAGGTATATTTTACCTATTGGTCAAATAATCAAGCGCGCTTATTGCTTTTTTTACAGATCAATAAGGAAGCTCAAGCTTCCTTATTTTATATAGAAGATGTCAATCTCTAGTCGTTATGCCAAACGATGCTCTTGTAGCATTTTTTTATGCATCAATTGTCGATATTGTTCTGTCATATCGTCGATTTGACCGTTTAGAAATAAGTTTAGCTGTTCTGAAACTTGTGATTGGTTTAAGTTTTTATACACCACATCATATTTCTTTTTACGTGTTAAAAGCCCAAGAAACTCTTTACTTTCAACAACCAGTTGGATATTGCTGTCGATCTGAAAAACAGGATCTGCTTTACTCGAGTGTGTATTTAACTGGATATGTAAATAAAGTTCTGTCTCAGTGTCTTGTACAGCAAAGGAGATATCAGAATTTTCAACTTGTCCCTGTGTCAGGAATAAACGACGCCAATTAATTGCATAAAATTTTGCACGAATTTGCTCAATGTCCTCCGCCTCAAATGACACGATATCTTGTGCAGGCAAATTGATCTCAACCTCGAACTTTCTCATTGTTCTCACCTATCCATGTGATGTTTATATTATGAGCTATTAATACCACTTATATCTTTGTTTTAAAACAATTATTTATGTTAAATCATTAAAATTTATTACTTTTTATCAAACACGCATCACAAAAATAAGATTATTTATTGATGAAGTTTTTATTAATTTTTCTATTTTTATATCAACCAGTAAAAAGTATCAGCATAACTGCCAAATTATTTTAAAAGATAAGTCAGCGTAAGACCTCAATATGACTTAAATTAATTGATGTCTAAATAGACATCAATTGAATAGATATACGTTCTAGCCTTTTTAATATTATGCTGTTCCACCACATAAAGATGGAACAGCAGGTAAAATTGGTGATGGTTAGCTTCTTAACAACAGCAAACACATCCCTTAATTTTTTCACGAGGCCAATTCATCTTTGCTCGTTTAATTGCCAACTCACTTGTCGCAAAAAAGCCCAGTAGATTTTGATTTTCCGCCTTAGGTAAATGCTCACAAGCTTTGCTTGCATTATGTACTTCATATACACCATTGGCTTGCGCATTTATATTGATAATAAATTTGTCCATCATAAAAGTTCCCCCCAATACTCTTAAAAAGACCTTGAGATTAAATCCATAAAGATGATGCTTTCATTAATCCCATAATAAAAGTATGCCTTTATGATACAAAAATCAATCTCTCTTTTATTGATTTATTGTTGGGGGAAATTTGTCTTTGTATTCGATTTAGAGTGAATCAACTTTCTATGTCAAAAAACAGAAAACACTTAATCCAATTTAATGACTCAACTCAATTGAATTGAATCATCATCCTCTTTGAATCTTGATAAACAGTTGATTCACAAATGCTAAAACACACTAACTACAATGGATGAACAATGCTTTCTTGTTTTTTCTTTCTTAACCAGCGAACAGCTAGCACCATCAAAATAATACCAACAACCACCACCAATACAGGAACGATAAGCGATAATACCGATACCACGATTGCCCCAATCCACTCACCTGTAGACACCAAAGGATTGGCTATTCCGCCTGTCGTTGCAGTAGATACACCACGAACCGCAACCGTTCCCATTTGTACAGCTGTTGCTGTACCACCACCAACGATAATCGCAGCCGCCCAGCTTGCAAACTGTGACATTTCACCTGTACTGACCGCCATGGTGGTCAATGTTCCAGCCACCATCGCTGCTGGCGTGGCAATAGTATCTAAAGCATTGTCGACCCAAGGAATATAGTACGCGCCAATTTCACAAATGGTTGCGACAGCTAAACCAATACATACCGATGGTATCGCTAACCACTCAAAACCTTTCATTGGCTCAAACCAGCCCATCAGTGATGCAACACTCATCACCAATAACGGTACAAATACACGAAAACCGCAGGCGGCACTTAAACCAATGCCAATACATAGACTCAGGATTGTTTCCATAATGATTTATCTGCCTTTTTCTCGTTATCCTTTGAACTATTCTTAAATTAACAAAAAGCCCTATCACTGGATAGGGCTTTTGTTTAAAACAGGGAGTATCTGTTTTATCTGTGCGGCTTAGCAATCTTATTTTTTAAATTGATTGCCAAGGCATTTGGTACACTGGGGTAAACGATCTGTACCAATTTCTAAGTAAGTGCGATGTCCGCATTGGACACAAAAATAGAAGCCTGTTCCGGGTTTTTCGCCAGCAGTAACCATTTTTGTTCTCCATAGGTTTTAGAAATGGTGAATAAAGTATAGCCATATTTTGATGTATGTCTACTGTCTATTTCTAAAAATGATGGTGTCATTTTTGCAAGAAATGATTTCAAGAGAGAAATTAATAGGTTTTTTGAGAGCTACTGCTTAATCATTAAATAGCGCAAACCATTTAAAGCTCTTCTCTTTCTTGAGGTGGCTCATCTGTTCTTTCTTCCTCATAAAAATCATCAGGCATCTGTGACAATACATTTAAAAGGCGTTCAGCTGTGATTGGTTCATCAGAATTTACAGTATCACTTTGAGTTTTTCGTAATAAAGACATTTTATTCCCCAAATAAAAACCCCACTTAACAGTAGGGTCTTTTTACAACACTATCAATTACTTTTAATCCTTAATTAATCTTCTTTTTAAAAGAGAAGAACTCCCTCCTTTTTCAAAGGAGGGTTGGGGAGGATTTAAAGAGTAGAACTCAATCAAGCCACTTGCCCTTCCAAGAAATCCTGTGCAAAGCGTTGTAATACCCCACCCGCTTCATACACATGCACTTCTTCTTCAGTATCCAAACGACAAGTTACAGGAACTTCAATCACTTCACTCTTACCATCAACCGTAGCACGCTCAATCACCAAAGTTAAGTCTGTACGTGGTGCAATATTACCAATCACACTATACAGCTCAGTACCATCAAGCTTTAAGGTTTTACGGTCGGTGCCCGCTTTAAACTCAAGTGGTAACACGCCCATACCAACAAGGTTAGTACGGTGGATACGCTCAAAGCCTTCTGCCACAATCGCTTCAACCCCAGCAAGACGAACACCTTTCGCAGCCCAGTCACGGCTGGAGCCTTGACCATAATCCTTACCAGCAATGATGATCAGTGGTTGCTTACGATTCATATAAATCTCAATCGCTTCCCACATACGCATCACTTCGCCTTCTGGCTCAACACGCGCTTTAGAACCTTGCTTAATGGTACCGTCTGAACGAACCACCATTTCATTAAACAGTTTTGGGTTGGCAAAAGTTGCACGTTGCGCGGTCAAATGGTCACCACGATGCGTTGCATACGAGTTAAAGTCTTCTTCAGGTACGCCCATTTTATGCAGATATTCGCCTGCTGCCGAATCCATCATAATTGCATTCGATGGTGACAAATGATCCGTTGTAATGTTGTCAGGTAAAATCGCAAGTGGACGCATATTTGACAATGTACGTGGTGCAGCCAAAGCCCCTTCCCAATACGGTGGACGGCGAATATAAGTACTTTGCGGACGCCAATCGTATAATGGACTTTCTGATTTTTCCGTCACACCCAAATCAAACATCGGGATATACACTTTACGGAACTGTTCAGGTTTTACAGATTCTTTAACCAATGCATCAATTTCAGCATCCGATGGCCAAACATCTTTTAGGTAAATTGGATTGCCGTCTTTGTCATTGCCCAATGAATCCGTTTCAATATCAAAACGAATTGTGCCAGCAATTGCATAAGCCACCACCAATGGTGGTGAAGCCAAGAATGCTTGTTTTGCATAAGGATGGATACGACCATCAAAGTTACGGTTACCTGAGAGTACCGCAGTGGCATATAAATCACGGTCAATAATTTCTTGTTGAATCTTTGGATCTAAAGCACCAGACATACCGTTACATGTCGTACATGCATAAGCCACGATACCAAAACCAAGCTTTTCTAAATCTTCCAGTACACCAGCCTCTTCAAGATAAAGTGCAGCGGCTTTAGAACCTGGTGCAAATGATGATTTCACCCAAGGTTTACGCACTAAGCCCAATTCATTTGCTTTACGTGCCAACAAACCCGCGGCAACTGTATTACGAGGGTTGGAGGTATTGGTACAAGAGGTAATCGCGGCAATAATGATTGCACCATCAGGCATTAAACCATCAGTACGGTTTTCAACTACGCCTGCAATGCCTTTCTCTTTTAAATCTGCTGTGGATACACGTGCATGTGGGTTTGATGGACCTGCAATATTACGTGTTACCGTTGAAAGATCGAAACGAAGTACCCGAGGGTATTCTGCTTGTTGCATATCTGATGCCCAAAGACCAATTTCTTTGGCATAACTTTCTACCAATTTAATCTGGTCTGCTTCACGACCAGTCAAGGTTAAATAATCAATGGTGTTTTGATCGATATAGAACATTGCCGCAGTTGCGCCATATTCTGGAGTCATATTGGAAATCGTTGCGCGATCTCCTACAGACATACTGTCCGCACCTTCACCA
This sequence comes from Acinetobacter sp. GW821-FHT01E09, assembly GCF_059422385.1. NCBI lineage: Bacteria > Pseudomonadati > Pseudomonadota > Gammaproteobacteria > Moraxellales > Moraxellaceae > Acinetobacter > Acinetobacter sp. GW821-FHT01E09. The sequence continues at coordinate 798,598 of NZ_JBWKWU010000001.1, read as the reverse complement.
AAGAATTCTAAATATGCGCCCACTACACGTTCTTTACGCAAGAATTCTGTCAACGCTAAAACGATATCTGTTGCAGTGATACCAGCTTTGCGCTGTCCCACCAATTCCACACCGATAATGTCTGGAAGACGCATCCAAGATGCACGACCCAGCATGACATTTTCAGCTTCCAAACCACCAACACCGATAGAAATTACACCCAGCGCATCTGTATGTGGTGTATGTGAATCGGTACCGACACAAGTATCTGGAAATGCGACACCTTCACGGTTTTGAATCACTGGAGACATTTTCTCCAAGTTGATTTGGTGCATGATACCGTTACCAGCTGGGATAACATCAACATTTTCAAATGCTGTTTTGGTCCATTCAATAAAGTGAAACCGGTCTTCATTACGACGGTCTTCTACAGCACGGTTTTTTTCAAATGCATCTTGGTCAAAGCCACCGTATTCCACCGCCAAAGAGTGGTCAACGATCAACTGCGTTGGCACAACAGGGTTAACTTTAGCAGGATCACCGCCTTGGTCTGCAATCGCATCACGCAAACCTGCAAGGTCGACTAATGCTGTCTGTCCTAGGATGTCGTGACATACCACACGTGCTGGATACCAAGGGAAATCATGGTCTTGTTTACGGTTAATCAGTTCTTTTAAAGACTGTTCTAGAATGGCTGGATCACAACGGCGTACCAGCTGTTCAGCCAATACTTTTGATGTGTATGGAAGTTTTGCATATGCGCCTTGCTGGATGTCTTCTACGGCTTGACGCACATCGAAGTATTCGAGCTGGGTACCTTGCAGTGGTTTACGATAGTTGTTATTCATTAGTTTTGTGCCTCTTGCATCATTTTGTACTGCGTGTCTAATGATTGGCATAGTACACTGTCGAAAACCCATTTCCCAAATCGTTTATATTTCATAAGCTTAGATATAAAAACAGGGGTTTTGGAAATATTTAGTAACAACTTCATTAAAATATTTGCACTAAATCTGCTTTTTTTTGAAAAATAGCGGAAAATAAGATTAATTCTTTAGTATTAGATTTAAGATAAGCGAGCAATTCATGAGCGATCTAGCTTTCTCCTCATTTACCTTGATTGGTGTTGATGCAATCAAATTTCTACAAGGTCAAGTGACTGTAAACGTTGAAGCTTTGGCTGAAAATATCACCCAATACACTGCGATTTGTGATCTTAAAGGCCGTATCCATTTTGGCTTATGGCTTAAAAAAATTAATCCTGAACATTTAGAAATTGTTACGACTCAAGATCAAGCCGAAGAATTTGCCAAACATATTAAAAAATACGGCGCTTTTTCTAAAATGAAGCTTGAAGAAACTGGACGAGTTTTTCCAACATTGAACGGCTCAACGACAGATTTTTCTGCTATAGAAACCGATATTTCAGTATGGGAAATTGCTGCAATTCAAACTGGTCAGGCTTATATAAATCAAGCAATTGAACATGTATTTCAACCACAAGAATTACGCTTACACCAACGTGAAGGAATCAATTATGACAAAGGCTGTTATCTTGGTCAGGAAGTGATTGCACGCCTCTGGTTTAAGGCAAAACCAAAAGCATGGTTACATGTCATTCAAGGTACAGATCCTGCCCCTGCTCAAGCTGAACAATTGAATAAAGGTGTTCAAGTAGTAAACAGTGCAGCATTTGAAAATGGTTATATTGCGCTTGTGGTTGCCCGTCCTGATGCCTTAGAAGAGTTAGATGTGACTGTTTTAGCATTACCTGAAAGCTTAAGTGGTGATGTGGCGAGACCGCAGTAATTTCTCAAAGTTGATTACAATAATAAACCTACAACCTTGTAGGTTTATTTAGAGAATTAAATGATTAAGTCAATTACAACAACTTTAACAATAGTAATAGGTTAGCTTTATTTTCATAGATGAATACTTTGCTAATCTAGTACGGCTTCCAAAGATTTATCGACAATTTATATTTTTACTTTCACCTGAATTTTGTATCCCCAGCCATGCTCTTTTTACTAACTCCTAAATTTTTAGAAAAGTTCAAAATTTAGGAAGATGCTTTCTGCCTCACATAATAAATCACACCACTCTTATCATCAGAAAAGTAAAATGAATTTTCATCTACTCGATAAATATCACAAGGGCGACCATAGACATTTTTGCCCACTAAAAAACCATCCATAAACGTCTGTAGTTTTTGCCCTTTACGCATAATCACAATTTTATAGCCATGGCCAATTGTGGCATCGGTAGAACCATGTAAAGCAACTAAAAAAGAATTTTTGATGGTGTCATCCGTATTCGGATGATCAAAATAGTCAAAACCAAGTGCAGATGAATGTGCAGGGAAATAGGCATAAGGAGGCAATACATTTTTGCAACCTGACGGACGTTTAAATTTTGGATCTGCCAAAATTTTTCCATTCGATGAATAACATGAAGCCCAGCCATAATCTGCATCACGTTTGAGTGCATAAAAAGTTTCATCAGGCTTATTTTTACCCAAATGGTCCACACCTTGATTGGTGGCAAATAAAAAATTACCAACCCATTTCAAACCAACTGCATTGCGTAAACCTGTAGCAAAAATCTTTTGTTCCGAACCATCGGGGTTCATTTCTAAAACTGTCGCTCGGACTTTTTCTTTCTCAGTACAAGCATTGCAACTTGAGCCGACTGAAACATAAATTTTCCCGTTCCCACCCACAGCAATTGTTCGCGTTAGATGCCAACCACCATATTTATAACTTAAACCATAGTCAGGAAAAGTCACTAAAACCTCAGCTTTATCCGTTGGTTTAATTTCACCTTTGGTAAATTTTCGACGGGTCAGTTGATTGGTTTCCGCTAAATACAACCAATCTTGTCCTGAAGAATCTGTATAAAATTGAACTGAGTTTGGGTTCTTCAACCCCGTCATATAAGGAATAATTTTGCCGAATTTCCCCGTTTCAGGGTTCCATTCATCCAAAATATAAACGATGCCTTTTTTATTATCAGTCAAATCGTGCATATCTGTTACAAACATTCTGCCATCGGGAGCTTTGCTAAAAAAACGAACTCGTTTTAAACCCTCAGCCGCAGGAATAATTTCATAATTTGCTGGAAAATTTAAAGAAAAGCGCTTCCCATTTTTTAAGTTTACCTGATGAGGCACAAGATTTGGCTGTTGAGCTAAAATCCCCATTGAACAAACTAAACTTATGAATAAGATTGACAGTACTTTCATCATAGATACGTCTCGATTAATCTTAGCAAAAACAGCCTTCTTTTTTATATTATATAACTTCAAGCACGAGTATATAGTCAAATAATTTTGCTAGAAAAATACAAAGGTCATCCAGATATAAGTCGTTATTTTATATTGTTTTTAGCCAAGCGCCGAAAGTATCCTTACAGTGGGTTAAGGCATTCACTCTCATTTTGTGGCACACACAGCGCATCAAAAACAGAACTTCAAAAATAAACAATGACAACATAAAAAGTTATTACTTTAGAAAGCCCTAACCACCATCAATATATGGATCAAGGGCTCATCCAAATGCTTAAAGCATTTTTACAACGCAATTGAACAGTTCACTAATTTTCAAGGAGTATCAAAACCCATGAAATAATTTATTCATGTCTTTACAGCCATAATCTTTTAAGTAATAGGTATAGGATCCTTTATAAATTCACTGACTTACTTGGAATCCATTTTTTTACAGAATTATTGTAATCAACATACAGCCATAACTCATTATTTTTAAAAAAATAATCCTTAACGTGGACTTTGTCATTTTTAACTAGATAAGCCTTTCCCATTTTAAAATCATTTCCCACCTTGTCATATAAAAATACTTTTTGATTGATTAACAAAAGACTATTATCAATGTCACATGTTTTTTCTAAATTTTCTTTTTTATCAATAAGGTATTTCACTAATTTATGGTTTCTAGTTTTAGTTAATGATATGCAAGTAGAAAGCAAAGATGAAAAATTTGTATCATCGTAGAGTTTATTATCAGCACTCTTAATAGCTCTAATATATTTTTGATCAACTTGAGGGGAAGTAGCCAATAAAAGTTCTGATATTAAGTAAGTCCCTTTTGAAAAATTAATATCGTATGTTGATATAATTTTATTACAAGTAAAGAAGAAATAGGTTTTTTCATTCATACCAGCTAACAAAATTTTTTGATTACTATTTACATATAAACATTGGCGATCCTTTTCATCATGAACATACTTTGTATTAGCTAAACTTTCTTGTGTGTAAACAGAGCCTATTATAAATAAAACAATTTGTAGGAGGTTTTTCATTCCGAAAATTCTAGATCTTATTCTTCTTTTTATAATTTTTCGCCTCATTCTAATGGAAATAAAGCTTGCTAAAACAGCATGCTCCATTTGCCTAACCAAAGCTGAACCAATCGCAATTGGCCCTGTGCTACTTTGCGTATTGATATTTAAGTTCCGCATAGTTTCACTGATCAGTAAATCACTTACTTCACCTTCAATGATAAAAAGCCTTTCTGACAATTGATCAATATTTTGGTCTATTTTTTTTAAACTCATTTTTTCCATATATTTCTTCTAGGTCAATGTGGTAAAGCAAACCATATAAATGCATTTAAACCAATTTTTTCTAAAACCTTAGTTGTTTTATTTAAAATCTGTTGAGAAATTTTGCTTGCGTAGTAAGAACTGAACAACAAATTTGTACAGCTTAAAATAATAAGCAATTTTTTCATTTATTATATATCGGATTCACTTTACACCATTTTAATGATGGCGGCATTTACTTATTGTGTTTTTATTAAACTCCTTTAGATACTTTATAAAGTCTGTTCTTAAAGATATTGTATTCTCACCATTATTTATAACTTCCATATAGTTTGGCTTATTTAATTTTTTTGTACCCTCATTATTTAGAAATGTGTAACTATAGTTCAGACTATAACCTGATAAAAAATTAGAGTCATAAAAATATAAAATATCTTCACCGCCATAACCACCAGAATCACCATCAACTTTGGCAACAATTACACACTGATTTTCATTAAGTTTATATATACTTACTTTATTGTCCAGAACAGCCCCCCATCCTCTACCTCATAGTCAGTAATAAAGTTTTGTATTACTTTAAAATTATTATTAATCTCATAACCAGTATATTGATGTTGAATATTACCTTGAGCTATACAACTTGTAGAAAATAAAGATAAGGAAATGATTGTGAATAAAAATTTCATTAAATATTTCTCATATTAAAATGTTAACTTTTTATAATTTGCTATCCCCAAAGCTAAAAGTTGAGGCTCTAAATCACGCCATGTCTTTCCATTAGGTTTCAGTTCAAAATGGGGATAATCCTTTTTCTTCCAAGTTCCTCCCCATCCTAGTCCTAATTCTAAATTAAAAGTTTATAAATTCCGTAGACTCCATATGTCACTAAAATATAAAATGGCCGATGAAATTCATCGAGCGGTTGTGGAGATAAGTGAAAACTTATTTCAGAACCAGACATCTACATAATTAATTGCAATTTTGAATTATAATATTTTTATTTAAATATTTTTTTAATTCATAAAATTTTGAATGACTAGCACTTTCATTTTTAACAAGGATAAAATCTTTTTCAGATAAGTTTGCAAGATCAATAATGCCATCTTTATTTTCTTTATAATTGTAAGAACGGTATTTAGCCTTTATAATTTTTGATTTCTTAAAATAAAAATTATATTCCTCTTGACCAGTTTCACCGTACAAATTATAAATTAATCTGCATTTATCATAAATTTTTAATAATGTCAGTTCAGAACCTTGGCTAGATGGAATTTTTTCAGTTAAATCAATTTCCTCTAAAACTTTAGTTTTTTTATTTAAACTCTGTTGAGAAATATTGTTTGCGCAGCAAGAACTGATCAGCAAACTTGTACAGCTTAAAATAATAGCCAATTTTTTCATTTTTTAATCTCTAGTACTTAAAGTTTTAATGATAACGGATCATCATTATTTGCTTTTGTTAATTTATATAACGCACTCACAGATTTACCAAAGGTTATTTGATAATGAGGATAATCTTTTATAGTTTTCCAATCGCCACCCCATTCAAATCCTAGATTTTTCCCAGTTTCAGATACTTTAATTAGTGTATCAGCATCATTAACATTAATTTTCCCATCAATAACAGGGTAAATATCAATTGCTAAACCATAATTATGATAGCTCGTTCCCCCCTTAGCTTTGGTAACTTTTTTACCAGGCTTAGTCCTACCAATAGCATATAAACCATCCTGATAAGCAATAGTTCTGTAAGCTTCAGTAATAACAAAGTGAATTTTATGATCTATATATAATTGTTTAAGTAATTGCCTTACTTTTTCACGTATTTGCGGATGTAATGTTGCAATATTTTTTTCATTTCTAGCAGAATTTTTTGAACTCAATGCTGTAGCTTCAGCTTCTACCTTAGCCGTTGGTGTTTTTTCTTTATTCTTTGAAGCATCTTGTTTAACTGTTGGTGATTTAACAGCCCCTTTATCTTCCTTTTTCTTCTCTGCTTGAGATTTTGTTATTGTAGAAACTTTACGGTCATAGACTCTAAGCTTTTGATTTTGGCTCAATCTATCACTACCTAAACTATTTAATTTTTTTATTTCTTCAACCGTATTCCCTGTGAGCTTGGCTATTAAAGATAAGGTATCTGTCTGCTGAACAACTATGATCTTGGTTTTTTCTTGCTGAATTGGTTTTGGTTCTTGTGGCTCTGACTTATTTTCAGGTAGTGGCTTTGGTGTATCAGCTTTTTTAACAGGGATCTTCAATACTTGCCCAGCATGAATATCTGTATCACTTTTAAGATTATTAATTCTAATCAATTCCGCAATAGTTGTATTGTTATCAACCGCTATTCGAGATAAATAATCACCCTCAGCAACAATATATGTTGACCGTATATATGTCCCAGAAGCAACATCTTTAGCAGAAAGACTCACCCCTTTGAGTAAGACTTTCGGGCTACGAACAATAAAAGTTGTTTTTTCTCCAACTAACTGTATTTTTACTTTTGACTTATATTCTCCCGAAGTCATACTTCTTACTCGAATATCAATGATTGTACCTATTGGACGTTTAATCCAGACGGATTCACCAGTAGCAGGAGTTATATAGTCTGATATGAGCGATGAACCAACCCATAGTTGATGAACTAAGCCATTAATAGGTTGATCTAAAGTATCTAAAAAACGAATATTTGCTAAACAATCCATAATTAATTTTCACCCTCAAAATCATATTCTTGTGAGCAAACATTGCATAAATGTTCTATTTCTTCTAAATCTTCGTCATCTACAAAAACAGTCCATTCTTCATCTACGCCTATGAGAATGTCATAATTTTCATTTTCAGTTGTATTTATACGTTGGGTTCGTCCATGTTCATCTAAATTTCCTGAAATATAGGTACTATTCTTAGTATTGATTAATTTATATTTCACTTCTGAAAAATTATTTTCATAAAACAAGTTATAAAAATCCCATTTATTAGTGAAAGATTTCATTTCATTCATTATAGAAAGTAATGGAATTTCAGCTTTAATTCGCTGTCCTCCCCCAAACTTCTGCTGCCCCGACTTCACCTCAAACAATCCTGGTGTCGTCGCAAATACACCTGAACCATTGATCCTTACCTCAGAAGTGTCCCCAACCAATCGAATCTCTTTAGGGCTAATGATATAAACTGTATCTTCTGTAGAAATGATTTGAATGTCTTTACGTGCAATGACATCAGCACCATCTCCCTGCGCTTGAATTTCAATTTTACCTTTACCTGCAAATAACCTTGTCCCTTCTTGTGCTGCAAACAAACTAATCTTGTTTTGTGCATGTGCTAAGAAGCTCTTTTGGGTGCTTAGGTTAATACTATTGTCTGCTGTATGACTGATTTGCCCATCTGCTGAAAGATGAATATCTTCATTACTGGTAAGCGCAATTGAGTTTGGTGAAGCCAATATCATTAACGCCTGTTTAAACGCCTCAGCTTGGTTCTTAGCTTCATCTGAGTCATCTTTTTCCAAAGCAGAAATAAACGATTTCAAATGATCTAAGTTTTCTAAAGGATCAGTCTGTTGATTCTTGGCAACTTCACTTAATGCTTTAGAGTTATTCAGACTACTTTCTAACTGATTTTTGCCTGCGGTCACATCAAGGTGATTGCCCGAAGCTGAATCCTGAGCATAAGTACTGACTAGTAAACCTTGTCCTGCTCTTACTGCACCCCACTGGTCAGTTCTCAACTCGAAGCCTTCACCTCGTCCTTTGCTGGTGTCTGTCTCTTTGGGATGACTTAAATTACCGAGGTTGAGTTGACTCACCCCATGACTGCTCTGTAATTGACTACTGATTTGCTCAGTACTATCATCAAATCTAAGTTGGTTATAACCAGTACCTTGATACTCTCGACTTTTTATTCCTGACAGTTTTTTGGTATCAGGCAGTTTACCTTTGTCATCAAACTTACTTGGATGGCGATGCGCTTCATGAATACGCCCCACCACAAATAGCCTGTCTATGTTGCCATCAAAGAAATCAATCACGACAATCTCACCAATCCTGGGTAAGAATCGTGCACCATAGCCTTCACCAGCCCACGGTGTCAGGACATCTACCCAAGCTGAATCGGTGTCGTTATCGTTGGAACCGGCACCACCATCGTGGCTATGATCCTGATCGCGGGTAAACAGAAAACGTACTTTGATCCGTCCCCACTCATCCACATGGGTTTCTTCTCCACTTGGTCCAACCACTCTGGCACGTTGGGGTGATGCAATCGGACGATGTTTTAATGGATTGTATTCTGGAACGATCGCAATATTACGGCGTTGTAGCACCAACTGATTGGCTTGGCGTTCATCACTATTGTTAGTCGTGATATTGGTTATTTGCCAATTGCTTTGCTTAAACAAATTTTCAACCTGATTGGTTAGGTCTTTAGGTAGGTTGTTTTGATTATAAAAGTGCTTCGATATGATTATGAATTGCTTGTCGGAAAAATCGTGTTGATCAATTTCGGGATGCCCGTTTAATTCAAAGACATAACCCACATGTGCATCACGTACTGTAGATATTGCGGTAAATTGTTTGGCTTGAGAATCATGGTAATTACTCAAATTTTCATTAAAACGTTCAATTTGACGATTACCTGATGCTGTTGCACCATCTTCTCCATTCAAGTCTTGGATCCATGCTGGGCTAAAGTGCCAAACTTGTTCAAGAGCTAAACTTGCATTGTCGTAGTTTTCACTATGTTGATGCTTACTTTGTACGCTGCCTGCACCTTCATCTATATCTATTACATCGGCTTGCCAACGTTGAATATGTACTGATGTAGGCTGAATAGAACGCTGTCCAATAAATGAGATAATGCTGTCCTGCCTTTCGGTGGGACTGCTACGATGAAAGCGAATATTCTTGCGTTCTAAGCTGGTGTATTGAGTATTGTTGTCAATCAAACGAAGCTTTTGTGCTTGGATTTGTTCACTGAAACGCGATACTTTAAGCTGGGCTTCATCAATCAACCAGTTAATCCCTTCACTTCTAATCAAACGGGTCAAGAAGTCAAAATCACTTTCAGAAGCCTGCATAATGAATGGGCGCACATCATAGTCTTTGCTCAGTCCACTCTTGTCCAATGTCAGACTTGAAGCAAACAGTGGGCTGCGCTCGCGCCATTCCTGAAATATAACTTCAACCGCTTGAAGCGCAGACATATTCATAAACACTCTGGAATTTCTACGATGCTTCCAAAGTGCTGTTGCGTCTTCAACTGTCAGGCGGTAAATCGTCAGCGCACCATCGCTCGCGCCCACATCTGCTTGGGTCACAATCCCTGAAATTCGATTAACTTCTGATTTATCATTCACAATATCAACAGCCACTTGGCTACCGATAAATTGCTTTAATGGAATATTCATTGACGTAGACAAGCAAATCAATTGTAAATGAATGCCTTTGTTTAATTCATGCATTCCATCAATACGTTGTAGGAATACTTGAGCAGTCAAATCAGGATTGCTAAATTGGATATGCAAAACACGTTTTTGAGCAATCAGCCCAAGTTTCTCTAAGGCAAAATAAATATTATTCGACATGTTTTTTTAATATTTGTTAAAAATCGCAATACAGACTACAAAAAAATCCTTATTTTGTCTACACTTAGGTGATTTTTCATGTGATAACTATGTGTAATTCTGCTGCGATCTTTTTAGATATTTATTCTTTTCTGTGCCTTTATACTATTTTTTGTTCTAGGCGTTGTTAAATTCAATTGCCAAACCTTATCAACATAATTATCCATTAGAATATCAAGAATGGTTTAAAGAAAGACCATCAACTTTAGCACGATCATCCTATTCAATTTCTACTTCAAGCTCATCAAGTAGCAGTAGAGATTTAAGCGACAGCTCAAATGGTAGTAGCACATCAGGCTCATGGCAAACACCAAAAGCCCAATAGATTTAGCTGTTGATTAAAACCCATGAAATAATTTATTCATGTCTTTACACAAATAATCTTTAAAGTGAAATGCCCGTGCATGTTTCGCATCAAACTTGGCCGTCTGACCATCTTTTTCAAAAATATAAACACGGTCATCCTTACTGACAAGAAACTCACCACCCAGTTTGATCAACAAGGCATCTATCTTATCTTCATCGGCAATACTGTCATCTTGGCTAACTTTGTCATAATTACGTCTAATGCCTTTAATAAACATCGTTTACTCACACGTTCTATTTAGCCAGAATTATACCCTTTTCATTGCCTTTAAAATGGCCCTAAATAAACATTATCAAAATCATTCGGCTTGTTTACCCAGATAAATACTTATAAAATAGCCCAATCATGTGTTATCGCGGCTGCTTAACCCGATCAACTCATGAGTTTTATCTATGGACATTACACAACAATATTTTGAAAATGAAATAAACCGCAATCAAGCTTGGAGACGTAAGGTAAATTATTTGCACCGTGGTCGAGATTGCAGACATACCTTAACCCTTTGGAAACCAGAAAAAGACTGGAAATTACTTTGGAACAGATCGTTAAAAAGATCTCGTTCTAAACAATTAAGAATTGAATATCCACGTATTTCTTCTGCCAAAAGACGAAAACAAGCACAATATGATTTTTGGAAAACTGCTGATTGAACAGCCTTTTTATTTGTAGTCGTAACCAATGGCGTAGTCCCACTGCCGAGCGTGTCTTTGCAGTGGGCTATGGCATTTCCACACGTTCCGCTGGAACAAGTAAACACGCCAAACATCGTATTTCTGCCAAAGATATTGCGTGGGCAGATATGATTTTTGTCATGGAGCAAAAACATAAACAAAATATCAAAGAGAAATTCCCCAACCAGTTACAACATAAAAAAGTCATGGTATTGGATATTCCAGACGATTATCACTATATGGATGAAGAGTTAATCGAAATTTTAACAGAGGCTATGCAACCCTATTTGCCTTAAATGATAAAGACCTTACCATCAATCAGCATGACCAATTCATCATTAAAATGATGACAAAACAACCTTAAATTGCCATAACTCAACCCGATCAATATTTAACAATAAAATAAATGATGCAGAATCCACTAAAAGTATTTTCTTTCCTTAAAACCTTCACGCTTATCTTTGTGATATGCGCGCTTCTGTTCAGCTTTAGTTTTATATTTAGATTTTCTGACTCAAATTCAGATGAGATTCCTTTTACTGCGACTACAGAAAAACTGGGAATATTTGAAAAATATAACAACCAAATCTATGCCGCTGTACCCAGCAATGGTGATTATTTGATCCCTGAAGCAGATATTCAAAGCTTTTATTTACCCAATGATGATTACGAATACCGACAACTTGGTGCGGATAAACTGCATGTTTTTTGTGGCAATATCATCCTAAAAGGTGTGCAACCTCAACATGTGAAGACCATTGGCGCTGGTTATTTTACTGCTGGAAAAGACACTTGGTATTGCTCCCCCTCCACCGAACGAAATAAGGATTTAAGTGCGCTTCGAGAAGTGTGGCAAATCATGCAACAAAATTTTGCCCTAGGTTCAAAACCACAAAGTTATCTCTACCCCTATTTTAAACTTGAACCAGGCAACCTGCCTTATCGTGTTAATTCCGAAAATGATACGGCAAGTAATGGGACATTCACCTATTTTCAAGGGAAATTGCTTTCTGGAGCCAATCCAGACCAACTCAAACTTGTCTTAGGTGAACGTAACTATGCCTATCGAGCGGATGGAAAAAACGTCTATTACAACAACACCCTGCTCGATTTAAAAGACAATGGAAAGCTTTATAGTATTGAAATAGACGGTTTAAATAACCAATATTATTTGCTCAATCCTGTCGATGGTATGGTCTATGTCAACGAATTTGCCTTTGATCCCCAATACGCGCCTTATCATCTCTTAAGCGAACATGGCGATCACATTAACCATGCTTTGTTTTATAACGACACGGGGATTTATTATTTTGATCTGAATAAGAAAAAAATGCGTCGCGCAGGTGATAGTCCATTTTTAGGCAAAGCATTTAAAGAAATAGCACCGCTGATTTTTTCTGATGGCACACAGCTACTCTATCTACAAGCCAGTGAATATCGCAGCAATAAAGGATCTGCCTCTTCCAAATCCACCCATATTCTAAAATTAGTTGAACCACTGCATTCCACATGGCAAAAACTTGGGGATGTAAATTACAACTATGGCAGTGTATGGAAAAATGGCAATGCATTTTACTATTTTGATCAGTTAGGAAATAGCCAACTGGTTAAGGCCACGATTTATCATATCCGTGACCCACAAACGATTCAAAATTTACTGAGGACTCAACCACGTACTGACGATATTCGACAGTGGATTGATGAGCAAAAGATGGTTGAAGCCAAACACACAGAATTGCTCGAAGTAGAGACGACTAACCGCTCAGACAAATATTGGGGCTTGTTTGTTCCGATCATTTTCGTAGCAATTTTTAGTATGCTGATGTGGATCTTTAAACGGTTTAATTTAAATTTTGCCCCATTTTATATACGCAATCATAAACTGATCGTCAGTAATTTGATGATGACCTCTTACCCTTTAGATCAGATCACATGCGTTGAATTTAGTACCCATAGGACAACAGCAAATGGAGCTTATATTGGGCACTTTCAAATTTTACAACGCAATGGGAAATACAGCAGAATCTTTAATTTTAGTACGCAATTACGTTTACGGAGTGACTCACAAGTAGAATTAAATCATTATATCCAACAACTCAGAAATGAGTTAACACGCCATGGCATCCAGAATACAATACGAAGTTAAGCGTGATATCAACTGAATATCGCAATGGCAATTACATGATCTCAATATATTTTTAATCATTATTGAGTGCACAATATCCACATTATTATTTTGAGCATTAACATGAAAATCTGGTTATCTCTTCTGACTTTGGGTCTTTTTACCTTTTCTTCTGCACATGCAGATATTCAAACTTTGCAGCAAAACTTAAAAACTAAATATCCTGAGATTCAGGTGAAGTCGGTACAAAACTCACCAATTAAAGATGTTTATGAAGTCTATATGGGTGGACGTATTGTTTATACCAATGAAGAAGCAAAATATTTCTTTGTCGGTAATTTAATCGATCTTAAAGAACAAAAAAATCTGACTGAAGAACGCATGCAAACCCTAAAAAGTATTGACGTAAAATCATTACCGTTGAAACAAGCCATTAAGCATGTCAAAGGTAAAGGTGAACGTGTTATTTATGTGTTCAGTGATCCTGACTGTCCATATTGCCAAAATCTTGAAAAAGAATTAAAAAATATCGACAACCTAACCGTTTACTTATTTTTATATCCAATCACCCGTTTACATCCAAATGCTGAAAGTATTTCACAGCAAATATGGTGCTCTAAAAACCAGTACCAAGCGTGGGAAGACTACTTAATTGATAAGAAACAACCAAGTTCAAACAAGTCATGTACGACCCCGATTGAGAAAAATATTGCTTTAGCAAAATCACTCGAAGTCGATGGTACACCAACATTCTTCTTACAAGATGGCACTCGTATTTCAGGCGTACGTGAAGCAGGCGAAATTGAATTACTCCTCAAAGCAGTAAAATAACAACTCGCAGCCTAGAGAATAAAAAATCTCTAGGCTTTAATGTTGTTAAAATATCCTTAATTCTTTCTTATTTATAAATAAATTAAAATTTAAATACACTAACTTATACAATAGGCATGTTTACATTTATAATTTTCAAATTATGATAAAAACGTCCTCAACAATGTTCTCGCACCATAAATGGAATTATGTTGAAATTAAAACAAGGTATATCGTCAAAATGAAAAAAATTCTATTCGCTACACTGCTCAGCTTTTCATGTATTTCTGCATTTGCAGCAGATACAGCTAAAGGCAATGTCGACCCTACATTTGCCAAAGCACAAGAACTGATTCAAGCAAAAAATTATCCTGCAGCGTATCAAGAACTTGAACGTCTTGCAAAAGCTGGCAATGCCCAAGCCTTATATAACTTAGGCTATTTAACCCAAACGGGACAAGGCACAACCAAAGACGATAAGAAAGCTTTGAAATATTATCAAGATGCTTCAGCAAAAGGCTATCCTGTTGCAAGTTATGTCTTGGCGCAAAGCTATGCGGTAGGTCAATTGGGCTTAGCCAAAGACGAAAAGAAAGTTCGTGAATACTTAGAAAAGTCCTCTACTCAAGGATTTGATGATGCTACAGTGGAACTTGCAGTTTTATTATTTGCTGAAGGCACACCCGCATCTGACAAGCTTGGCTTACAAAAACTTGATCCTTTAGTGAAAAAAGATTTTGCACCTGCAATTCATGCGAAAGCACTGTATGACATCACCGATGGTTTAAAGAAGAAGAATGCAGCAGCAGTCAATCAAGGTTTAAAATCGATTCAGGATTTAGCTAAAAAAGGATATATCCCAGCATTAATGGCTGTCGGAAATATGCTGACCAATGGCAATATCATTGATCAAAATCTGCCTGAAGCACAAAAGATTTTCTCAGAACTTGCTAAAAATAATGTGCCTAAGGCAAAAGAGTCTTTGGATGTTGTAAACAAACTGATTGCTGAAAAAGGCAAAACACCTGCTCCAGCAGCACCAGCAAAAAAATAAGCAGCTCTAAAAAAATACTCTCGCAAGAGAGTATTTTTTTACCACCAAACACCAATCAAAACACTCACCACAATAAAACTCAGTAAAGTACTTATCATCAAAGGTGTCAGTGCTTTTTCATTTAAACCATAGACTTGCCCAAAAATTCCAAATATAGAAGGCATAGGCAAAGCGGCAATCAAGGTACCTGCATGAATCATCTTTTGATCCAAGTCAGTTAAATGAGTCAAGCCCAAATAGACCAATATCGGCATACAGATATTTTTAGAAACCACCAAATAAATGGTTTGTAGATTAAGTGATTGAATCGTAATCCCAACCATCCCACCACCAATAATAAATAACGCTAAAGGTGAGGCAGTCTGACCTAACAAGGCAAATACTTGGTCTAATACATGTGGAATTTGAATTTCGAAGATCGCACAGCTCATGCCAATCATCACTGACAAGAACAACGGATTTTTTAATAAAGTCAGAAATGTTGTTTTTAAAATAGCGGCTAAATTGGCTTGTCTTTGTCGCCCTATTTCTGCCAAGGTTAACATCAGCGGTACAAGAAATACGCTTTCAATGATAACAATCAGTGAAATATAAATCATGGCTTCACTACCCATCAGCAAAGTCAAAATTGCTGCGCCCAGTAACCCGGTATTGGACATTGATGCGCCAAGCGAAAACACAGAAGCATGGGTGAAATGGTTGTTAAAAAGCTTTTGCCCTAAAATAAAGGCCAAAATAAATAGAATGAAAGTGATGCCTGCATAAACAAAGAAATAAGCAGGATACCAAATCTCATGTAAATCTTTTGCAGCCAGTGCATGAAGTAATAAAGCAGGTAATGCAATTTTGATTACAAAAGCACCAATTGCAGTAATTTGCTCTTTAGAGATCAATTGGATTTTGACAGATACAAAACCCAAAAATAACAGGAAAAATACTGGAAAAATTACCGAAAAAATCATTCAAGCCGTTCCTTTTCCAGATCATACAAATAAAGATATATCCTAGAATATATCTTTATTCAGTTTAAATACGTTTAAAGAATAATGAGTGAATCAAAACTGTTATGCCATCAATATGCTGAGAACAAATCTTTAATTCCATGCGGCTGACAACGTAAATATTGTGGTGCAATCGAGATTTTCGCACCCAATTTTGCTGCGGCATGCCAAGGCCAGCGTGGGTCATATAAGATCGCTCTTGCCAATGCAATTGCATCTGCTTCGCCTTGTTGAAGAATCTGTTCAGCTTGCTCAGCTTCGGTAATTAAGCCCACTGCAATAACAGGAATATTCACCTGTTTTTTAATCGCATTTGCAAAAGGCACTTGGTAATTTGCACCCACTTTAATATCTTGTTGAATATGTAATCCCGCAGAGGATACATGGATATAAACAGCACCAAGTTGCGCTAAAGCTTTTGATAAGCCAATGCTTGATTCAACATTCCAGCTATTTTCTGCATCCATCCAGTCAGTTGCAGAAATACGTACACCTACAGGGTAGTCAGTTGGCACAACTGCTCGAATGGCTTGAAAAACTTCTAATGTAAAACGAATACGATTTTCAAAACTTCCACCATATTCATCAGTTCGGTGATTAGACAATGGCGACATAAATTGATGCAGTAAATACCCATGCGCTGCATGAATTTCAATCAGTGAAAAACCAGCATCTACTGCACGAATCGCCGCTTGCGCAAAGTCTTGAATGATTGTTTTAATTTCATCAATGGTTAATTCATGCGGGGCAATATCATTCGGGCTAAAAGCAATATCACTGGCTGATACAGTTTGCCATCCATGTACATGATCTGGCGCAATCTGACCTTTCCCCTGCTTCACCAACCAAGGCTTTTCGGTCGAAGCTTTACGACCCGCATGCGCAAGCTGAATAGCAAAAGGTGTTGGAGCAATGCTTTTTACCTTATTGAGTAAAGCTTTGATTTGATCCCGTTGCGTATCATTCCAAAGTCCCACATCGGCATAACTGATTCGCCCTTCGGCTTGAACCGCTGTTGCTTCAATAATACATAAGCTCGCGCCTGACAAAGCGTAATTTGCCCATTGCTGTTCATGCCAATAGGTCACTTCACCCTGATCTGTTGCCGAGTATTGACACATTGGCGCAATAATAATTTTATTGCTGAGGGAGAGTGAACCAAATTGAATAGATTCAAATAACTTTGGTTGAGCAGACATAAATTATTTTCCCAATGAATTAGAACTGTTTGGTGACACTGAGTCCTGCACTCCAGTTAATACCATCAGCAGGTTCAAAGAATCGACTATTACCATCATTTACAATGACTGAACCGACATAATTTTTATCGAATAAATTATCGACTCGAGCAAAACTACGCACTTTCCAATCGTTGTTTTTCCAGATATAACCGACATTCATACTGGTTACTGTATAACTTGGTGCAGTATCTGTATTGAGATCGTCTACATAGATTTTATCCATATATCGAACATCGACACCTGCATTAAAGCCCTGCTCAGGCAACCAGCCGAAAGATACAAAGGCTTGGTTTTTTGCAATTCCGGGAATGTAATTATCTTTAGCTATTGCTGGTGAAACAATCTCCTTATTTTCATTTAAAATCTCAGGTACATCGTTATCATACTTTGCATTCAAATAACTAAATGATGCTTGAACTGTAAGCGATTTCCAAAACTTATTATTCCATGATAACTCTAGCCCTTGGCGTATGGTTTTATCTGCGTTTCGAAATGTATTACGCCCATTATTAGCAACTCCGGCAACAATATCATCTCGTGTATTGCTTTGGAAAACTGCAGCAGTAAAATTACCCAGTTGATTTTGTGCTTTTATCCCCAGTTCATAGTTATTACTGGTCGATGGTTTAAGCGCAAAGTTAATGCCCGAAGTTCCAGTGGTTGGATAAGCCATTTCGGTAAAGGTCGGTGTTTCAAAACCTTTGGCATAACTGAGATAACTGCTGATCTCAGGAGTAATTTCCCATGTCAAAGCAGCCGATGGGAGCAGTTTTTGATAATCGGTTTGACCACTGTCATCGCCATTATTTTTCTTTGGATCGGCATTATATTTAATATAATGATCTTTGGATTCGTAATGGACATTACTATAACGCAATCCTGTATCTAAACGTACAGTCGGCAAAAACTGCCAAGCTGCTTGTAAATATGGATCTAAATTCCATAAGGTATTTCGTTCATCACGACGTAAGTTGCCTTTTACCCCATATTCGCCCTTGGCATTAAAATTCTCATACCCTTGACGATCTTCATTCATCGCATCATAAGCCAAGCCTGCACTGATCCGTGTATTCGGTAATAAGTCTTTGCCAGTCCAACGTAAATCAGCACCATAAAAATCTCTTTCGAAATCAATCACCCCACCTGCATGTCTGGGATTTAACTGAACAGTATTTGGTTTACAAATAGTATTTGTTGAATCTGTAAAAACACATTTTGGAATAGACTGGTATTGAGTCACTTCACGATGACCAATATAGGCCATACTATAAAGCTCTTGTTGATCATTCAGGGGCTTAGTCCAATTGATACCTGTCTGTGTTTGGTTAATATCTTTACGAACATCATAGATATTTTTACTGTCATTGACCTGTTTAGGATTTTGCTTCCATTGCTCACGAGTCAAACCTTGTGGATCATCAGCGGAAATATCTACATGATTGATCAGCCAATTGATCTTAGAACCATCATCTAAGTCCCACGTGAGTTTGGCATTGCTCAACACTTTTCTTGCCGCACTATGGTCACGATAACCATCAGTATCAAAATAAGAAGAACTGATCACATAGCTCGGTTCATTGGCTTTATCTGCACCACCTTGTAAGGTGATGTCAGCGCGGCCTTTATTATTACTTCCACCTGAATATCCTAACTCTACCGAATCACGCCCTGTTCCTTCTTTGGTCGTGGTGAGAATAGTCCCCCCAGAGGAGTTTCCATACAGTGATGAAAAGGGCCCACCAAGCACTTCAATATGATCCAAGCTCGTTAAATCAATATTTGAAGTTTGGCCTTGTCCGTCTGGCATCGTCGCAGGAATCCCATCGACATAAAGACGAATCCCACGCACCCCAAAAGTTGAACGTGCGCCAAATCCGCGCATAGACAGTTGTAAGTCTTGGGCATAATTTTCACGATTATTGAGCTGTAAACCCGGAATACCTTTGAGTGTTTCAGTGAGGTTTACCCCAATATTATTTTGATTCTGTTGCTGATCGACTCTATATACCGATGCTGGGGTGTTTAATATGCTGGTATCAGAACGTGTTGCTTCAATTTTGATGGTTGGAAGTTGCTGAGTAGAATGTTGCTGAATGGAATCTTGAGATTCCACTTCAGCATATAAGCTCTGTGTGATACATACCGTTAAGCAAAGTAGTGTTGTATTAATTTTTAGCTGTTTCACTCTTTGCATAAAGGTGTCCTCGGGTTGTATTAAAAAATAATTTTAGACCCCAAGCCAACGACAAACGCATTGTCCACCTGATTGGTTGCACCAGGATGTACCACATACTGCACTAAAGGACGAAGCATGAACCATTTGGCAGGGTAATATGAGTAATTCAACTCAACATTATACTCTGCATCTTCATTCAACTGTCTTAAATTTGTTCCTAAACGAGCACCATTCACATAATTAGTATACCGATCGTTCAAATGTACCCGATTTACCGCCAAACCAAGAATATCGTTTGGCTGACCATCAAACAGACCATAGTATTTTAGGCCAAGTTGCTGTGAATCATTTACGGCTGTCGTCGTACGATCATGAATGGTGAAGTTACCAAAACTGTGTAAACCACGTTTCCCCTCTCCAGTTGAAGTCAATTGCTGTTCAAACGCAATCCAACCGCCATATGTGCGATCTTCAGCCTGAGTTCCTGCTTTATAAGCAACATCATACTGATTTTTAGCCTCATCAGCAGTATTGTAAAGCGTACCAATACGATAACTGCCTGGTAAATCATTCACACCCTGCTTAGGTGACCACACCACTTCAGAAAGAATATTGACACCATCAGCATGCTTTGTATCCAAATTCCAGCCTTGTCGCTCTAAAGCATTATCAGGGTTGTATTCAAACACCCCCACTTGTGCAAATAGTTCAGGATTGATGTGATATTTTAAGCGTGCGCCCCATTGTGAGACTGGTGTGTTATACCAAAGCTTGCCTTGCCATTTCCCCATCTGTGCTGCACAAAATGCATTGCCTTGGAAATCACAAGCCATGGTATTGAATTCAGTACCTAAACCCATACGACCTAAACGCAAGCTTAGTCCTTGATCCTTAAAATTCTTTTCTATATATAATTCGCTGAGACGGCTCCCCGAATTACCACGTCCCCAATTGGCTTGCGAGTTTGCCCATTGTGGTGCATCTGGTGCTTGAATACCTCTGAGTGAAGTACTTTCACCTTGACGTGCTGTAACTAAAGCACGAATAGTCACATCATTCCAACCCGCCAGTTTCCCCATATCTAAGGTTGTACCCAGTCCGAATTGTGTCGCAAATGTTGGCGCTTGGTGCGCATCATAACCACCATCAGCGAGATATGAACTGTCCATGGCAATGGTGCCATCAAATTTGATTCCCTTTTCTGCAAGTTCAGTCCGACTCCCATTCCAATCACCCGTCATGGTTGAGCCGTGTAAATTAAACGCATCTTCAGCTGATGCAAAAGACATCATGCTACATGCAGAGATTGCCAATAAAGGATAAGCAATTTTTTTCATGGGAAAGCCTAATCAGGAACAAAACGAATAAAGATAAACCAGTCAACTCTCAATCACTTTAACCGTCTAAATTTAATAGAAAGTTCCAGCTTTAAAATGACTATTTTTCCTGAAATATCGAGATAAAAAGAATTATTTCAGTAAACAATTCACTAGAAATTTACACATTTTTTTACATATAACTATCAGATATTTTTTATCAATTGGAAAACTTTATTTTATTAATAAACTTTATTTTAGATAACAATCACTTAGAAATAATAGTTCAATCTTATTCAACGATCATATCTATAATTTTAACCTAAAGTCGTAGGCTCAACACAACCGCCCTTTAACGCAATGCAATTCTTGCATACAATATTCAGTCCTCACACCAATGTGACAAATGCATGCCTGAATTACCTGAAGTTGAAACAACAAAAACCAGTTTACTCCCCCTGATTGACCAGAAAGTTCTTTATGTTCAAGTGCGTGAGTCACGGTTACGCTGGCCTATTCCCGAAGATATTCAACAACTTCAAGGTCAAAAACTCGTTCGCTTAACACGTCGTTCAAAATACATTTTGGCAGAGTTTGAAACCCATAGTATGTTATGGCATTTGGGTATGTCGGGTAGTTTTAGAATTTGTGATGAACATGAAGCGCTTAGAAAGCATGACCATCTGATCATTCAGTTTGAAGACACACAACTGCGCTATCATGACCCTCGACGTTTTGGTTGTATCATCTGGCTAAATGAGGAAAGCCAAACAAAATTGATTGATACTTTAGGACCTGAACCATTGAGTGATGAATTTCATGCCGAATATTTAGCAGAAAAGTTTAAAAATAAAAATGTCGGCACAAAAGTTGCAATCATGGATAATCATATTGTTGTGGGTGTAGGCAATATTTATGCAACTGAAAGCTTATTTAATTTAGGGATTCATCCGGCGCAGCCTGCTTCGAGTTTGACGAAAGCGCAAATTCAAAAATTGGTCATCGAAATTAAACGAATTTTAAAGCAAGCGATTGATTTGGGTGGTTCAACCTTAAGAGATTATAGCAATGCCATGGGTGAGAACGGCTACTTTCAGCAGACCTTATTGGCTTATGGTCGTGCGGGTGAGATGTGTATTAACTGTGAAACCACTTTAGAAAATTTAAAGTTAGGACAAAGAGCCAGTGTGTTTTGCCCACAATGCCAGCCATTAAAGATCGCGAAGAGCATCCCACAAAAACCACGAGGAAAAAGTAAATGAAAACTGCAATCGTTCGACATATTCTCGTCAAAGATAAGGACTTGGCTGAACAACTTAAGAAGAAGATCCATGATGGTGCTGATTTTGCCAAAGTGGCCAAACAGCATTCCACATGTAATTCAGCAAAACGTGGTGGTGAACTGGGTGAAGTGAAAAAAGGACAGCTTGTTCCTGTGATTGATAAACTGGTATTTACCGCTGCTGAACGTGTACTTCATGGTCCAGTAAAAAGCCAATTCGGCTTTCACTTGGTTGAGATTAAATTTCGCATGGATTTTTAGTTTAAAGATTTACATTCTTTTGGAGACATTGAGAGAATGTTCCACTATTTATCAGCAATGTTCAAATTAGAGTCACAACAACCACCATCACTGAAGCTAAACTAAAATACTTTTGCTTTTCGATCATTCAGGCATACAAGGTGTATCTATCACGTAGCACAATGACAAGGATGTTAATGTTTGCTTTAAAACTTATTGCTTATTAAAGACAACAAAACAATAAAAATCTGAGCTGTTCTCTTTAATTCAAACCCTTCTATATTTTTGAATCAATTTGCTCAGGTTTAAATTCATCGATAAACTTCGCATAATCATCAATATATGATCTAAATGCTTCTTCCCGAGTGGTAAAGTAAAATATTTCATTACCATTTCTAACGATGGTTTCAGGAGATTTACCATTACAGTAACCCCCAGCTGAATAGACAGCAGACTTAAGCATTTGAAAACTTTGCTCAGCAAGCTGTTCATCCTTAAACGCAAAAACCAGCAAAACAAAATCTGGGCGATATTGTTTTTCATCACCTAACTTAACTTTACTGATTGCCTTATAAGAGCGGATGCCCTCACCTTTTACTTGAATCACCCTATTCAGAGAACAATCATTTTCGGACCAAGAGCTACCACTGTCTTTTTCTATAAACTCAAAATTGGCTTTTAATAAACGTGTTTGTAGTGCCAACAGTAATGTTTCATTTTCATCTACCGAGTCGGTTTCTATAGTGACGTAGCGGGTATCTTCATTTGGCATTTCATTAAAAGTTAAACCGCTGGCAGGTCGGCTTTGGTCCGCTTGCGTAGATGTTTGAGTATCAGCGGATTGCTGCTCTTTTGGATGCTCTGAACATGCATACAAACTGATAAGTATTGCCATAATCCCTATGTTTTTTTTCATCAGCCCCATCTCTATTTTCTTGCTTGCATAAAAAACGGTACTTGATCGTACCGTTTCATTCAACTCTTTTACAATGATTTAATCGCTTTATCAGGCTTTAGACATATTAAAATACTGTAATTTGAATCAATTTGATGAAGATTAAGCTTCAGGGCGTTTCTTTAATTCATCACGAATTTCACGCAGTAATGCAATATCTTCTGGTGTAGCAGCTGGAGCTTCTTCAACAGGTTTACGGATTTTATTGAGGAATTTAACCAACAAGAAAACCACCCACATTAAGATCAGGAAGTTCAATACAATTGTGATGAAATTACCATAGGTTAATAC
The DNA here is from genome assembly GCF_059422385.1 of Acinetobacter sp. GW821-FHT01E09. Lineage (NCBI taxonomy): Bacteria > Pseudomonadati > Pseudomonadota > Gammaproteobacteria > Moraxellales > Moraxellaceae > Acinetobacter > Acinetobacter sp. GW821-FHT01E09. The sequence goes on along the minus strand of NZ_JBWKWU010000001.1, from coordinate 774,907 downwards.
ATTAATTCCGGCTTTGGTTAATTCATCCAATGATGAAAGGTTATTTGGGTTATCGCCAAGTACGATAAATTTTTGAGTAAAATCAACACCACCGCCTGTAATCACCGTGATTAAAGGCATAATCACATCTTTCACTAATGAGTCGATAATTTTATTGAAAGCACCACCAATGATGACACCAATTGCCAAATCCATCATATTGCCTTTAACAGCAAATTCTCTGAATTCTGAAAGAATACTCATATTTTAACTCCACGCCGATTTTGCGTATTTTTTATGTGACGAAGTATACATTATGTTTCAACATATATTTCCGCCTAATTTACTCGCTTTTTATTAAAAACCAATATTCTTTTACATTTATATAAAAAAACCGCAATTTATTAAAAAATTGCGGTTTTTTTCTAGAAATTAAATTATTTCCAGTTTGAACGCTTAGCCACGTGAAGCACGTTTACGTTCATTTTCAGTTAAGAATTTTTTACGAATACGAACTGATTTAGGTGTTACTTCAACTAATTCGTCATCTTCAATAAATTCTAATGCTTGTTCAAGCGTGAATTTGATTGCAGGTGTTAACGTTAACGCTTCATCTGTACCAGATGCACGCATGTTAGTTAACTGTTTCGCTTTGGTTGGGTTCACAGTCATGTCGTCTGAACGAGAGTTCATACCCACGATCATACCTTCATAAACTTCTAACTGTGGTTCAGCAAATAGACGACCACGGTCTTGTAAAGTGAACAATGCAAACGCTAAGCAAGTACCGTTAACCATAGAGATCAACACACCGTTTTGACGTTTCGCAACTGCACCTTGTTTAGCTGTACCGTAATGCGAGAAGCTTGAAGTCATGATACCAGTACCAGAGGTAATGGTTAAGAATTCAGAACGGAAACCAATCAAACCACGTGATGGAACAGTTGCTTCAATACGGATACGGCCTTTACCGTCAACTTCCATATTGGTCAACTCACCTTTACGGTTACCCATTTGTTCCATAACAGAACCCTGATGTTGTTCTTCAACATCAAAAGTAACGTTTTCGTATGGTTCTTGAGTTTCGCCATCAACTTCTTTCATGATCACTTGCGGACGAGAAACACCCATCTCGAAGCCTTCACGACGCATTGTTTCAATCAATACTGAAAGGTGAAGTTCACCACGACCAGAAACTTTGAAACGGTCTGGACTGTCAGTATCTTCAACACGTAAAGCAACGTTATGGATCAATTCACGATCTAAACGCTCACGGATATTACGTGAAGTTACAAATTTACCTTCTTTACCAGCAAACGGTGAGTTATTTACTTGGAAAGTCATCGAAACTGTAGGTTCATCTACAGACAATGCAGGTAATGCTTCAACATTTTTAGGATCACAGATTGTGTCAGAAATGTTCAATGCATCTAAACCAGTGATACATACGATATCACCCGCTTGAGCAGAATCTACATCTACACGCTCTAAACCATGGTAACCCATAATTTTTAAGATACGACCGTTACGTGTCTTGCCATCTTTATCGATCACAGTCACTGGTGTATTGGTTTTTACTGAACCACGTTGAATACGGCCAACACCAATTACACCCACGAAACTATTATAGTCAAGTGATGAAATTTGCATTTGGAATGGACCATCAATATCAACTGCTGGTGGTTCAACGATATCTACGATTGTTTCGAACAACGGCGTCATATCTTCCGCTAATTCTTCAGGAGAAGGACCAGCAACACCACGTAAGCCAGAAGCATATACGATTGGGAAGTCTAACTGTTCATCACTACCGCCTAAGTTATCGAACAAATCAAATACTTGATCGATTACCCAGTCTGGACGAGCACTTGGCTTATCTACTTTGTTGATGATAACAATTGGCTTCAAACCACGAGCAAACGCTTTTTGTGTTACAAAGCGAGTTTGTGGCATTGGGCCTTCTTGTGAATCGACAAGAAGAAGTACGCAGTCAACCATAGACATTACACGTTCAACTTCACCACCAAAGTCAGCATGTCCTGGGGTGTCGACGATGTTGATGCGGTATTCAGTATTTGTACGCTTGTCTAACCATTTGATTGCAGTGTTTTTTGCAAGAATGGTAATACCGCGTTCAGACTCAAGCGCATTCGAATCCATAACACGCTCAATCTCACCCGCGCGGTCACCGAGTGCACCTGATTGTTGTAAAAGTTTGTCGACAAGAGTCGTTTTACCATGGTCGACGTGCGCGATGATGGCAATATTACGGAGAGTTTTAATATCAGACATGTAAATTCGATACGCTTTAAATTTGAGGGCAAATTATACAGAAAAATCTTAACTTTTAGTAGTGACAGTTTATTGACAGTTACAAGTTTTTTTCACAACAGCAGGCTTTTTATTTTGTAATAGTGTGTAAAGCGATTAGAATAGCGCCATCTTGCCACTTCCAATTGCTGTGCCATGTCCAATTCTAACCCCTCTCCCAATCAGAAACAGGCTCAAATTGATCTTGTTTATGGTCTAGATGATCGCCCAAAACCACTCATCGCTTTTTTTGCGGCTTTGCAACATTTACTTGCGATTATTGTTCCAATTGTAACACCCGGTTTACTGATTTGTTTAGCTTTAGGTGTTTCTCCTCAAGATACCAATATGATTCTTTCCATGTCATTGGTGATTTCTGGGGTGGCAACATTCTTACAATGTAAAAAAATTGGACCCTTTGGTGCAGGCCTCCTAATTGTCCAAGGCACAAGCTTTAACTTTATAGGTCCAATGATTGGGATTGGTTCTGCCATGGTTGCTGCGGGCACACCAGTAGAAGCGGTTATGGCATCTATTTTTGGTGTGGTCATTGCTGGCTCATTTATTGAAATGGGTGTTTCGCGTATTTTACCTTGGGTAAAAAAACTGATCACCCCCTTGGTTACAGGGATTGTGGTGCTGTTGATTGGTTTAACCTTAATTAAAGAAGGTTTAATCAGCATGGGCGGCGGCTACCAAGCTATGGAAAGTCATACATTTGCCAGTGCCGACAATCTCATCATGTCATGTACAGTGTTGGCAATTATCGTCCTTCTCAATCGCTTCAAAGTGGTTTGGGTGAAAAGTTCTGCAATTCTGATTGCTTTAGTGATTGGCTATATTCTTGCGGGTTTTATGGGCTATTTGGATTTTTCTGGTTTAAAAGATGCTCCATTGATTCAAATTCCGACACCAATGCATTTTGGAATTAGCTTCTCATGGAGCTTATTTATTCCTATGGCGTTTATTTATCTTGTCACATCTTTAGAAGCAATCGGCGATGTTACTGCAACCTCTAAAATTTCAAATCAGCCTGTAGATGGCCCAGTGTGGATGGAACGAATTAAAGGTGGTGTATTGGTCAATGGTGCCAACTCTTTCCTTGCAGGGATCTTCAACACATTCCCAAGTTCTGTCTTTGCACAAAATAACGGTGTAATTCAGTTGACGGGTGTTGCAAGTCGTTTTGTTGGGATTTGGATTGCAATCCTGCTCATCATTCTGGGATTATTCCCTGCTGTTGCTGGTATCATTCAGGCGGTACCGCAAGCGGTACTGGGTGGTGCGGTTATGGTAATGTTTGGTGCAGTTGCTGCTTCAGGCATTAACATTTTATCGGGAATTCAACTAGACCGTCGTGCGTTATTGATTATTGCCATCTCTTTGGGTCTCGGCCTAGGGGTTGCACAAGTTCCTCAAATTTTGGAACATTTGCCAGAATTACCGCGTAATATTTTTAGTTCTGGTGTCGCAACTGGCGGGCTAGCTGCATTAATTTTGAATTTAGTTTTACCCGAAACTAAAAAATAATAAATCTATTCTTTATAATGCCCAGCTTAGACTGGGCATTGCGCTAATTTTTATTGATGGATGGTGAATATGGAGCCAAAAAGCGAAGTTGTCATTCGACAGCATGACTACCTTTCTGGACGCGTGCTATTTGTAAATGCAGCAACGGATGATCTACTTTCTAATTTAGCTCATAACATCGAAGCAAGCATTTGGACTTGGAATTACAATGAGTTTCAATATTTTCAGAATCAGCAGGCAACGGTACATTTTGGTACTGACCTGCCAGAAGCTGAATTTGATCAGGCTGTTGTTTTTGTTCCAAAATCAAAAGAGCTACTCAACTATATCTTGCACAATTTAGTCAGTCGTTTAGCTGTTGGTGCTTCGATTTTCTTAGTTGGAGAGAAAAAAGGTGGTGTAGAACGTGCTGCAAAACAACTCCAGCCTTATGGTAGAGCCATCAAGCTTGATAGCGCACGTCATTGTCAAATGTGGCAACTCACCACAGATAAAACCGTGATAGCAAAGCCATTAGCAGAATGGGCGCAAGTCTATAATCTTCCAACACCTGCTGGAGAACTTAGCATTTGTGCACTCCCTGGTGTATTTAGCCAAAATCGTCTAGATATTGGAACTGCAGTGCTTTTACCTTATCTCAAACAAGTGACGTCTGGTAAGATTGCGGACTTTGGTTGTGGTGCAGGTGTCATCAGTGCTTATCTGAGTAAACTTAATCCGAAAAATCGTATTTTTGCTTTAGATGTCGATGCTTTTGCTTTAGCATCAACGCAAATGACTTTTGAAAAAAATAATTTACCTTTAGAACAACTTGAAATAAAAGCAGTCACAGGGATTGAAGATGCGCCATTGTTCTTACACGCCATTGTGAGTAACCCTCCATTTCACCAAGGTATTCAAACAGATTACAATGCCAGTGAAACGTTATGTAAAACTGCGAGACGACATTTAAAATCAGGTGGTGAATTATGGATTGTGGCAAACCGCTTCCTAAATTACCCATTACTCATTGAGCAGAGTTTTAGTCAATGTACGACTAAAGCAGATCAACAAGGCTTTAAAGTGCTGTTCGCCAACACTCAAAAAAGTAGTAAGGAATAACGATGAGCGAAACAGATCATCCTCAACTCCAGCGTAAGCTTGGAGCACGACATTTAAACATGATCGCCATTGGCGGTTCTATTGGTACAGGGCTATTCCTTGCTTCTGGTCAAACGATTGCCACTGCTGGACCTGGTGGTGCATTACTTGCTTATGTCCTGATTGGTATCATGATTTATTTCTTGATGACCAGTTTAGGTGAACTTGCAACCCACAATCCAACATCAGGCGCATTCTTTACCTATGGTAATAAGTATGTAGAAGAAGGTTTTGGTTTCGCACTCGGTTGGAACTACTGGTATAACTGGGCCATTACCGTTGCATTTGAATTGGTTGCCGTTCAATTCATCATGAAGTTTTGGTTTCCAGACATCCCCGGCTTTTGGTGGAGTGCGCTATTCCTTGCGATTATCTTCTGTATCAATGCCTTAACTGTAAAAGGCTTTGGTGAAAGTGAATTTTTATTTTCACTGGTTAAAGTGATTGCCATCATCTTCTTTATTGTCATTGGCTTATTCATGATTGGTAAAATCATGTTAGATCCAACAGATTCAATTACCAAGAATTGGACCGTTGGTGAAGCGCCATTTGTTGGTGGCTTTCAAGCCTTAGTCGGTGTGGCCATGATCGCTGGATTCTCGTTCCAAGGGACAGAGATGGTCGGTGTTGCAGCAGGTGAATCTAAAGATCCGAAAAAAACCATTCCAATCGCTATTAAACAAATTTTTTGGCGTATTCTCTTATTTTATATCTTGTGTATTTTTATCATTGGTACATTGGTTGCGTATACAGATCCAAACCTTGCACTTGCTGCGGAAGGTGATGGAAACATTACCCTGTCACCATTTACCCTGTTATATGAAAAAGCAGGTTTAGCATTTGCAGCAGGCTTAATGAATGCCGTGATTTTGACTGCAATTATGTCTGCAGGTAACTCAGGTATGTATTCATCAACACGTATGTTGTTTGATATGGCACGTGAAGGTAAAGCGCCACGAGTTTTCTCTAAACTCGATCTTCGCGGTGTACCTATGAATGCACTGTATGCAACAACGGCAATTGCGGCACTGTGTTTCTTAACCACCTTTATTGGTGAAAGTGTCGTGTTTACGTGGCTGTTAAACATGTCAGGTATGTGCGGTTTTATTGTCTGGTTAGGTATCGCAATCTCACATTATCGTTTCCGTAAAGGTTATTTGGCTCAAGGCTATAAACTTGAAGATCTTGCGTATCGTGCAAAATTCTTCCCTTTTGGTCCATGGTTTGCCTTTATTCTTTGTGCCATCATTATACTTGGCCAAAATGCAGAAGCTGTGCTTGATGGAAAATGGATGAGTGTCTTGTCTACGTATATTAGTATTCCGCTGTTTCTTGTTATCTGGCTTGGCTATAAGTGGAAACACAAATCTAAATTGATCGCTTATGATCAGATGGATGTACAACCCATTCAAGTCGAAAAAGAGTAAATCACTTGATGTAAATAAAGCAGCTTTTTAGCTGCTTTATTGTTTTTTATAACAGCAATTCAACGTGAATTAAAAATTAATTTGCTATGTTTCATTGACAAAGTTTTTTTTCTTTATAGAATAACGCCCATTGGATCATTTCCAACCAGAATTTTCACCTTTGATTTTAAATCAAAAAGTAGAGGAGTACGACATGCACCAACTTGAGAAAACTTTAAATTAAGATTAAGCAGTCGTCTACTCACGGGCACTGAATTAATCAAAGTGTCCGAATGTCAGTCAAACCTAGCATTCGCTAGGTTTTTTATTGTCTTTAAAATTTGAATCGATCATTGCTTTGACAATAGTGTTGTAACCGCCTTCGGACAATAAAAAATTTGCTTCGAGAAAAAAAATGAGCATACAAATGATTTTAAACGCCAAAGCAGAATATGGCGTTCCTGTAAAAATTTATACAAAAGATGTGGATGAAGAAAGCCTAACCCAACTGCGAAAAATGGCACAATTGCAATTTATTCATTCACATATCGCAGTCATGCCAGATGTACATTTGGGTAAAGGCGCAACTGTGGGAAGTGTTATTCCCACCAAGAATGCCATCATTCCTGCTGCTGTTGGCGTGGATATTGGTTGTGGTATGAATGCATTAAGACTTAGTCTAAAAGCATCTCAGCTGCCCGATAATTTAAGTACTTTACGCAATGCTATTGAAAGAAAAGTACCTGTCGGTTTTGAAATGCACAAACAAATCAAAGCAAAGGCTTCAACGCTTTCGCCCTTAGACAAAAAGCTCCAGCGTATTACAGACAAACACCCTGCTTTAAAACGCATGTTACGCAGTTTTGATGTTACATGGCAAAAGCAACTCGGAACTTTAGGTGGTGGTAATCACTTTATTGAACTGTGTATTGATGAAAATGATGATATCTGGGTCATGCTACATTCAGGTAGTCGTGGCTTAGGTAATGTGATTGGCACTTACTTTATCGAACGTGCTAAGAAAGAAGCGCAACATCGTTTTGGTCACGTGCCTGATAAAGACTTGAGCTACTTTGCAGAAGGTTCGACGAATTTTGATGATTATGTAGAAGCTGTAGAATGGGCACAAGAATATGCTTTTGAAAACCGACGTGAAATGATGCGTTTAATTTTAGAAGCGATTCGCCCTTTATTACCAAGTTTTCAAATGACCAAAGAAGCGATTAACTGTCATCATAATTATGTACAGAAAGAACTTCACTTTGGTGAAGACGTCTTTGTTACACGTAAAGGTGCAATTCGTGCAGGGCTCGATGAATATGGGATTATCCCTGGTTCAATGGGCGCGCAATCTTTTATCGTTAAAGGCAAAGGTAATCCAGATTCGTTTTGTTCATGTTCACATGGCGCAGGACGTAAAATGAGTCGCTCTAAAGCCAAACACTTGTTTAATCAGCAAGATTTGATTGCACAAACAGTAGGCGTTGAGTGCCGTAAAGATAAAGGTGTGGTTGATGAGATTCCAAGTGCCTACAAGGATATTCATCAAGTTATGGCCAATCAAAATGATTTGATTGATGTGGTCCACACACTGAAACAAGTATTGTGTATTAAAGGCTAAAGCTAAAATAACCCTCAATTTTGATCATGAATCTCAGTAAATTTAGATTTACTGAGATTCACATTTTTAATTGGATTAACAATAACGTACAGATTGAATATAAGGATCAATCACAATTGCTTGTTGACAAATTCCTTCAGCTAACCGCTGTTGTTCAAAGACAGCTTTCGGCATGGCATCAAAATTATCATAGAAACAAATTTCCTGATCATTTATCGAATAAACCAACGAATGATTTCCAACGCCTTCTAAAGTGTCATAAAAAACAATGATATTACACCCTTGTTCAATATAGACTTGAATTTCTTGATAGCTTAGCGCTGGACTAATCTGCAACCCTAACTTCTTCGCGTCTTGATAACGGACGATTTCTTTTTCATGAATATTTAAGTCTTCATCTGTATAAAAAGACAGATCAAAACCTATTTTTTTTAACCCAATCGCTAGGCCAATCGTAAAAGTGCCATCCTCTGCATCGTGATGACAAAGTTTAACCAGCTGTTGAATATCTAACTGAATTGAGTAATTTTGCAATAACATCCAAACAGCAAAAATACCGCAATTTGATTCGAGGTCTAATAAAGCTTTAGGCAGTTGCACACTCATTCAATTTTCAAACTTGTAGAAATCACAATCAACAATTATAACGCTGTATGATCAAATTGAGAGGCTTTATCGAAATTACTTAATTTTTAAAGTCACCGTTACTCGTCTATTTTTCACTCTACCTTCAGCTGTTTTATTATCAGCAATTGGCTTGGTTGGTCCTAAACCGAGCGTAATCAATTGCTCTGGATTGACCTGATATTCGTTTAAGAGAAAATCTTTGACAATATTCGCGCGTGTTAAAGAAACTTTATTATTTGCAGCCAAAGAACCAGTACTGTCTGTATGACCTTCAATGTAAAGAACAAAATTTTTATTGTCTTTCAATAATTGTGAGGTAACAGATAAAGCAGGTTTATACTCAGCTTCAATGTCTGTCGATTTCGGTTGAAAATATATGGACAGCCCATTTTTCACTGACTTCACTTCATTTGGATATTGTTTTTGGATTGAAACACGATTTGAATTTATTGGTGTCGACGTACAGGCATTTAATGCCATGAGTACCAGTCCTAAAATGATATATTTCATCGTTAACCTGTAATTATTAATTTCTGATTCAATTTTATTTAGATATTCTAGAATTATAAGGACTTTAAATAAAAAAGCGACTCAATTGAGTCGCTTTTTTATTCACTAAATAAAGGATTATTTAGTTACAGTACGGCTACCAGTGATTGTCGCGAATACACGACGGTTCATAGCACGACCTTCTTTAGTTTTGTTGTCAGCAATCGGTTGATCCCAAGCGAAACCTTGAGTAGACAAACGAGATGCATCGATGTTGTACTCGCTTACAAGCGCTGATTTAACAGAGTTAGCACGAGCTAAAGATAAACGTTCGTTTAACTTACGTGGACCAGTGTTATCTGTATGACCTTCAATACGAGCAGTCGCATTCGGGAATGTAGTTAACGCATCAGCAACTTTAGCAACTTCTGGCTTGTATTGATCTTTGATGTTTGATTTGTTTGTATCAAAGAACACACGAAGTTCCATGTTCAAATCTTCAGTAAGAACTTGTGGAGCTGGTTCAACTGGAGTTGGAGCAACTGGAACCACTGGAGCAACTTCTACTACAGGAGCAGCAGGCTTCAAGTGACCACCAAGAACTACGTTAAGACCTGCAAGAGCAGTATAGTTCCAGAATTTTTCGTCAAAGTTATAAGTACCACGAGCTTCAGTACGAAGAGATAAAGCATCGTTTAAGCGCCAGAAAGCACCAACACCAGCATTACCTAAAGTACCTTCTTCGTTGTTATGGTAAGACATGTCATCAAGTTTATACTTGTAATGACCAGCACCTAACAATACATACGGTTTGATTTTGCTGTCATAGTTTTTAGTGATCAAATCAGAAGTAGCATAAAAGTTACCGTTGATTTGAGTTTGCTTGTATTCAGAACCAGCTACGCCAGTACCGTCAAGATCACCTTTAACTTGGTTATATTCAGCTTCAAAACCTAACCATGGAGTAAGTTCTACACCAAGTGCAGCACCAACGAATAAATCGTCTTGTAATTCAGGGCCGTTAGTTAACTCGCCTTTATTACCACCATTGTTGTGTTGAGTGTCTTGGAAAGTGTAACCAAGTAGTAAAGGTGTAACAGTTACACCAGCATTAGCAGCAGCGAATGGAGCGGCAACAAGCATAGCAAGTGCGATACGACTCAATTTCATGGATATCCTCCAGAGATAACAATTGTTGTTCAAGCTTAGCCTAAAATTTATTGGCTATCCTGAGATAAATTTTAATACCCCAGTATTATTTTTAAGCTACTCACGTTGAATCATACAAACACTTGAGGCTTTTTCCAAGTGCTTGATAACTTTAATCAAGTAAATTATTGACAAAATTACTTACAATTTCCGTTGTAATTCGGTAACTTTTTACTCAATTTTTTTGCGTGGATCGCTTATCTTTTTGCTACGTGCATTTTAGCAGTAAAAGAAACTGATAGTAATAAATATTTTACTACGTTAACATTTCAATTAAATTTAATAGAAAAATCATTATTTTTCAAATAAAAAACAAGACTTAACAGAAGATCCAAAGATGTATTTTTATTGTAAAGCGCGAGGTCTTACCTTGTTCGAGCTTATTACCACTATTTGTATCCTTACAATTATCTGCTTAATCTGTTTGCCCCATTATCATAATTGGATGCAAAAACAAGAGATTAGAATCATTTCCACACATATTCAACAGCATGTTTCTTATGCAAGAAGTCAAGCTTTAGTTCGACATACCACTGTGGTGATTTGCTCATCTGAAGATTTAATTCGATGTGAAAAAGATAAATGGAACAAAGGATTACTTATTTTTACAGACAAAAATAAAAACAAGCAGATTGATGAGGATGACCACATACTCCTCAAAACTGAAAATAAAATTAAATATGGCAAGCTGACTTGGGTGGGAAGTGCCAGTAGTAGAGATGTATTGACTTTACAAGGGGATACAGGTTTACCCAGAGGTTCACCTGGAAGTTTCTATTATTGTAGCCAATATGATGCAGAAAATAACAAACGCTACAAAATCGGACGAATGGGCGCGATAAATTTAGGACCACCACCTGAATGTTAAAAACTGTTCTCTACGGTCAGCATATATTCAATCGCTAGACTTTATTCTTATACTATTTTTTATATACTGCTTAGGTTTTGGATATATTCACAGAATAATCATTTGGAGATTAAAACAATGACTGACATCGTAATTGTGAATGGTGCGCGTACAGCTATGGGTGGTTTTCAAGGAAGCCTGACCAGTTTGACTGCGCCAGAACTAGGTGCTGCGACGATTAAAGAAGCCATTGCCCGTGCGGGCTTACAACCAAATGATGTACAAGAAGTCATTATGGGATGTGTTTTACCTGCAGGTTTAAAACAAGGCCCGGCTCGCCAAGCAATGCGCAAAGCTGGCTTACCTGATTCAACTGGTGCTGTAACCATTAACAAATTGTGTGGTTCAGGCATGAAAGCAGTCATGCAGGCTGCGGATGCAATCAAAGCAGGTTCAGCAGAAGTGATTGTTGCTGGTGGTATGGAATCGATGACCAACGCACCTTATCTTTTGCCAAAAGCACGTAGCGGCTATCGTATGGGCCATGGCGAAGTAAAAGACCATATGTTCTTTGATGGCCTAGAAGATGCTGAAACAGGTCGTTTAATGGGTTCTTTTGCCCAAGATATGGCAAATAGCAAAGGCTATACACGCCAACAGATGGATGATTTTGCGATTCGTTCTTTACAACGCGCACAAAAAGCCATTACTGAAGGTTGGTTTAAAGACGAAATCGTTTCTGTCACAGTTTCAAGCCGTAAAGGCGATGTTGTTATCGATCAAGATGAACAACCATTTAATGCCAATATCGACAAAATCCCTAGCTTACGCCCTGCGTTTGCCAAAGATGGAACGATCACTGCAGCCAATGCCAGTTCAATTTCAGATGGTGCATCTGCGCTGGTTTTAACCTCTGCGGATCATGCTAATGCAAAAGGTCTTCAACCTTTAGCAAAAATTGTTGCCTATGCTTCAAACTCACAACACCCCTCTGAATTTACCATTGCCCCTGTAGGTGCAATCCAAAAGGTATTGGATAAAACCGGTTGGGATGTTCAAGATGTTGACTTATGGGAAATCAATGAAGCATTTGCTATGGTTACCATGTGCCCTATCGATGAATTTAAATTGGACGCTGAAAAAGTTAATATTCATGGTGGTGCATGTGCCCTCGGCCATCCTGTTGGTTCTACAGGCTCACGCATCATCCTGACCTTGATTCATGCTTTAAAACGTACTGGTGGTAAAAAAGGTATTGCTGCCCTTTGTATTGGTGGTGGTGAGGCGACTGCTGTAGCGATTGAAATTCTTTAAGCACCTCAATCCTTGAATTAAAAAGAGGCGTCTATTACATGGTAGACGCCTCTTTTATTTTGCTTTCACCTGAACAACTTAAATATCGCTCAATTCATAATTAAGGATTTAAATTTTTCTGCTCTGGAATCGGGGCAATATAGGCAATAATCAGCATCACAAAACCCGCACCCAAGAAAGAAATCACGCGCGTTAACGTTCCAATATGAGATAAATCAAACAGTACCAATTTTAAGATGACAATCACCAAAATGCTTCCCCCTAAAATCCATAAAGGACGTAATAATTTACGGCTAGCAAAGCTCATCGCAATAAAGGCTAAGCTTACCCAAAGCAAGGTTAGACTCAGTTGTGCAGTGGCATCTTGCCAAAGACTCAGTTGGTTATAAGGTGTAGCAAAATACACATGTAAGGCTCTTAGAACGATATAGCTACTCAGCCATAACAAACTTAAAACACATAGCACTGCAAGTATTCCATGGTCGATTCCCGGCTTCAAAGCTTGTTTAAATTGAAGGTTCAGCATCCAGAAAAAACCAATTAACATGGCGATACTAACCAAATCAAAGGGATTTAAGATTGGTAATAAATATCCTTGAAATGCTTGCTGTGAAAATAGCTGAGAACAAATCATCCAAATCAACATTAGTAACAAACTGCTGCGCGTTTGCCAAAACATTGTCCATTCTGAGTTTTTCTGAAAGAAGCACCATCCACAAAACACTAAAGGTAAAATGACCACGCTGATATAAGGCATCGTTGCAATTAGGCTAAGACTGCTTAGACTTAAACTGATTAAAACACCTAAACTGAGCCATTCACTTTCAAACTGTAGCCCTTTTGCAGGTCTTAACCAGACTGCCGCTAGCACTAAACCTGAAACTGCGATGCCCCATCGTTCAATATCACTGGTCCATAGCAACATGCCATTTTTACTAATATCCAATAATAAAATGAGTGTGAATACATAGACGGGAATTACCCCAATCCATTTTGGAATCAACCATGTTGATCTGGCCTTTAGCCATAACATCAATTCATTCATCAACAGATAAGCAATAACCACAATCAATACACTGTATATATATCGATTTTCTCCCTCTAAGTGATCAAGCAATAATGCAAGAATCATCGTGGTTGCAGAAATCATCAGCAGGCTTAAAAACAAGGTCGTTACTGAACTGATCTGTTTGCGAAAATCATCACGGCTATTTACCAATAACACCACGGCGATATAGCTTAAACTTAAGCACCAATACATCGTGGTTGGAAAATCAGGCAATTCAAACAAGTAATAAAGGCTTGAACAGCCTGCAACAATCAACAAGGCAATCGCCATATAACGACTGATCACCGATTGTCGATATAAAGCAAAGCCAAAAATACAGAGGCCTTCAACAGCCCAACCCACCACACTCCACTGACCATGCAGAAGAATCGGTGGAATTAAAGCAATAAAAATCAATGCCAAACTAAAATAACTTTGAGAAATCAGTTGAATAGACTGGTTACGTTTTGAAAGTTGGTAAATTCCTGCAAACACCACTGCAAAACCCAAGCTAAAGCCAGCAAGAATCAGTTCTTGGTGAAAATACATTAAATATAAAAATAAATAGCCAATAATCGGTGCGCCAAAAATCAACGCAACATCTAAACTGGGTTTCAGTTTAAATTGCTCAAGATCCTGTTTGGCGATCAATTGACTGAATCGAAAACCAAGCCAAATGAATACTGTGAGATGTGCAAGAATAAGTATCGTGAGTGACTGTTTTTCTTGACTATAGCCATGATAGAACGCATAACCACCACCAATGATTACAGTCACTAAAAAACCGATCTGATTTAAATATTTCCAAGGTCTTAAGGTACTGAGTATAGCAATCGCAATGTTAATCACTAAATAATAAGCCATCAGTTCTGCTACCGTTGCATTTCGCACAGGCAACGTAAATGGCGCAATATAAGCGATAAGCACTGCCATCAATGCCAATTCCACGCTTTGCTGCTTTAAGCTTAAACTCAATGTCAGCGCCATAATTACTGCAAAACACAAACTTGCCAGATAAAGACTCGGAATCACCTGATTGTAGTAGGCAAAGAATAAGGTTAAAAATAATCCTGCCAGCCCCAAGCCCTCTATTGCTAAGGCAAAACTACGATTTTTATTTTGTAGCAACACACCCAACGCGGTGATTGCCCCACTAGACAAGGCAACGATTGAAAGTTTGACCGCTAAACTTAATTGCCAATGCTCTGTCGCAAAACGCAGCAATAACACAATACCAATCACCAAAACCAAGATCGCAACTTTCAAAACAGGGTTGCCTTGAAAAATCCATTGGCGAATTTGCCCCATTAAGTTCAGCGATGAATCTTGTGGCGTGCCAATGTTGTGTTGTATAGATGATGGATTGTTTAAATCTGAAGATCGCTGTTCTGACAAATTCAAGTGTTGAATTTGCAATTGAACTTGGCTCAAATAGCGCTCTAAACGGCGTAACCAGCGTAAGAAAAAGAAAATCCAAGCAGTTAGACCTAAACCCACCATCCAGCTCAAATGCAGTGTTAAACCTACAACAGCAATAATCGAAGAGACATATAATGGCACTTTCGAGGTACTTTGCAGTGGAACCCGTGTCTGTTGCGCGATCTGTTGCAATGGATCTTGAATCGCATCCACATACTGCATCACACTCATGACAAATGCCAAACCACAGATGTAGGTCAATATCCGTGCATCTAAAAACCATGCACTGACTGCGATAATGATCAGCATCATTAACCAAATGATGCGAATTTCACTCTGCCCTTTGAGCATATTTCATCTTTCTCGATCCTGAGTAACTCGATGATACAACAGCCTTGCCTAATGATTATGTGAATTCATCAGATATTCAGTAACACAAGGATGACTGTTGCATCTTCGCAAGCGCAAAAAATCACGTACAATAAAGCGGTTATTTGAATTAGGAAAATATCAATGCCACCATTTGTATTGGTCGATGGGTCATACTTTTTATTTCGTGCTTTTCATGCACTCCCACCTTTAACCACATCAACTGGATTACAGACCAATGCGATTCGCGGGGCAATTTCTGCAATTCAAAAACTGATGCGTCGTGTGCAACCAACACATATGGCGGTTATTTTTGACACACCTGAACCCACTTTCCGCCATGTACTGTCACCGATATATAAAGGTGACCGCCCAAGCATGCCAGAAGAATTATCACAACAAATCCCTTATTTGCATGCCTTGATTCGTGCTTTAGGTATTCCATTACATACGCTTCCGGGTGCTGAAGCGGATGACATCATTGGAACCTTGGCAAAACGTGCTGAAAAAGCCGGTCATCAAGTTTTGATTTCTACGGGTGATAAAGACATGGCGCAGTTGGTCACGGATAAAGTGACCCTCGAAGACAGTTTTAAAGACAAACCGATGGATGTCGATGGTGTAATCGAAAAATTTGGCGTCCGTCCAGATCAAATTATTGATTATTTAACTTTGATGGGTGATGCCTCTGATGGTATTCGTGGTGTACCTGGTGTAGGTGCAAAAACGGCCGCCAAGCTGTTAAATGAATATGGTACGATTGCTGGCATTTTGGAAAATGTTGACAATATCAAAGGTAAAGTTGGACAAAGTTTAAAAGACAATGTTGAAGGGATTGCACTTGATCATCAATTGGCAAGTATCGTTATCGATCTCGATTTAAGTTTGACGCATGATGATTTAAAGCTATGTGAACCTGATGTTGAAGCATTGCGTAACTTGTATACTGAGCTCGAATTCCGTAATCAGCTACAATCGCTAGATCATCCCAACAATCCCAATAGCCCAGCCTATAAACAAACAACACAAAGTATTGGCAAAACTGAGCAGCCTGTTGAAAGTGAAATTACAGATCAAGCAACAAGTTCGAGTGTTGATGACCGTCTGGGTGAAGCCACTTATCATACTGTTTTAAGTCAAGAAGCATGGGATAAGCTCTTCCAGCGCTTATGCACAGAAAAACGTTTTGCAATTGACACTGAAACCACAAGTTTAGATTACCGTATCGCTGAAATGGTCGGTTTTTCAGTGGCTTTTGATGCCAATGATGCTTATTACATCCCATTAGCACATGATTATGAAGGTGCTCCTGAGCAACTCAATCGCGATACAATTATTCAGCAAATTAAACCGATTCTTGAAGATCCAAGTGTTAAAAAAATTGGACATCATTTAAAATATGATGCGCATATTTTTGAAAATCACGGTATCCATTTACAAGGCTGGTACTTTGACACCATGCTGGCCTCTTATGTCTTAAATGCAGTAACAACACGCCATGGTATGGATGATGTTGCGCGCGTTTACCTGAGCCATTTGACCACAACTTTTGAACAAGTTGCTGGTAAAGGTGCAAAACAAAAGACCTTTAATCAAATCGAGATTGAAACCGCTGGACATTATGCCGCAGAAGATGCGCATGTCACTTATCGTCTTTATGAAGTTTTAGAACGTAAGCTGAAAGAAATTCCTGAACTGATCAATATTTTACATCACATTGAAATGCCAGTAGCCAGTGTTTTGGCGACCATGGAAGAAAATGGGATTGAACTTGATCTAAGCTTCTTGGATCAACTCAGTGTGGACTTTGCCAATACCATTCAAAATCTTGAAAATCAAATTATCGAAATTGCAGGCGAATCTTTTAATGTCGGCTCACCCAAACAAGTCGGTGAAGTTTTATTTGAAAAATTAGGTTTAAAAGGTGGCAAAAAAACTGCAACGGGACAATACAGTACCTCTGAAGCAGTTTTAGAAAAAATCGATCATCCAATTACTGAACTGATCATTGAGTATCGCGGTTTAACCAAGCTTAGAAGTACCTATACCGAAGCCTTAGTCAAACAAGCCAATCCCGATACCCACCGCGTACATACCAGTTACCATCAAGCCTTAACAGCAACAGGTCGTTTGTCTTCAACCGATCCAAATCTACAGAACATTCCGATACGTGAAGAAATTGGTCGTCAGATTCGTAAAGCCTTTATTGCACCTCAAGGTCGTGTACTTTTGGCAGCCGATTATTCACAAATTGAATTACGTTTAATGGCGCATTTCTCACAAGATGATGCTTTGGTTGATGCCTTTCAAAATGGGCAAGATGTACACCGTCGTACAGCATCCGAGGTCTTGGGTGTCGCGCTGGAAAATGTAACCTCTGATCAACGCCGCCAAGCCAAAGCTGTTAACTTTGGTTTATTGTACGGTATGTCTGAGTTTGGTTTGATTCGTCAACTGGGCTTTACTCGTGAAGAATCGCAAAACTATATTAAGCAATACTTCCACCGTTATCCGGGTATTTATGAGTATATGCAACGTACCCGCCAAGTCGCACTGGAACAAGGTTTTGTAGAAACCATCACAGGTCGTCGCTTATATACACCAGATATTGACGCTCGAAATATGATGGTGCGTAAAGGTGCGGAACGTGCTGCGATTAATGCGCCACTCCAAGGCTCTGCGGCTGAAATCATTAAAATGGCGATGATTGAAGTCAATAAAATCCTCCCCCAAGATCAGGCCAAACTTTTACTACAAGTACACGATGAATTAGTATTTGAAGTTGATGAAGCTATTGCAGATCAATTGGCTACACAGATTAAAGATGTAATGCAAAAAGTCGTCACCTTATCAGTACCTTTAGTTGTTGAAGTCGGTCAAGGTAAGAATTGGGGTGAAGCACATTAAGCCTTTGAAACGTTCCCTGTCCGTCTAGGAAGAAACTTAGGATGATAGATATTTTTTTAAACATCTGTCATCCTAACTAAATACTAATATTTTTCAAATCACTCTATTTAAATATCCAATATATTTGCCATAAATATAGCTGAATTATCAAAAACTCTAATCTAAATCATGCTCTTCCATTGATAATTTGATTGTTAAACTTATTTCTTTGTAGCTTAAATTTCTTAAAACATTCAGACATAGCACCTTTAACTCTTCAATCATGGCTTGTTGTTTTTCTAAACCATTTTTAGGATCTAAACTCGACCACACATCAATTTCATCAAAACAACCAATCACATACTTCAAATCTTCAGAAAGAACTAATGAATGCTCAAACTGATGTAAACCTTGTAATCTTCCTAATGACCATATCCCTGCTTCTGGCTGAACAGCCCCCAGTTTCATTGCCTCTAAAATACCCAAAGCGAGTGAAGCCAAATAAAACTCTGCATTTACATTATTGGTTTCAATTTTCATATGATTCTATTTTTTACCATTTAAAGTTTACGAATAACCCACTTAGATCATCGTCTGCTTTATCTCATAAAAAAAGGACTCTATTGAGTCCTTTTGCTATTTAAACCGGTGAATTAAAGACCTGTTAGCAATGCAATCGCAGCATAATCCATAACTTTTTCAGCAATGATCAATGCCAAAATCGCTAAAATTGGAGAAAGATCAATCATTCCCATATTTGGCATGATACGACGGAACGGCGCCAATAACGGTTCAGCAAGCTCTTGAATGACTTCAATATAAGGTGATCTTGACTGAGTAAACATCACCACCCAACTGAGAATAATAGTCGCAAAAATTAAATAGCGACAAAAACGAATCAGGTCTTGGATCATGGTCACAAAAGTTAAAATGATCAAATGTACAGGACTATTGGGTATTGCACCTTGCAAGTACATCATTCCAAAAATTTTAAGCAGATATAACACCACCAGCAAAACCAATGCAGCTGTATTTACTCGCCCTTTGGCCAAAGGCGGAAAAATTCGCCCAAACATATCCACAATTTTTGTCGCTTTAACTGTCGACATCACCACTGGATTGTATGGACTCACCATGGCCAATTGCATTAAAAAACGAAAGAATACGAGCAAAATCGCTACGTTAATAATAATGCCAAAAATTTGCGCAGAATTTGCACCCATACTGGAACGTTCCTAAAAATCAATAATTATTTAATGCTGTCACTTAATTCTTGAGCCAGTTCCTGACTACGCTTCTGCGCAGCAGCTAAAGCTGTCTGAATATTTTGAGAAATTTGAGCACGATCAAATACTTCTAAAGCAGCTTGTGTAGTGCCGTTTGGAGAAGTCACATTTTTACGCAATTCTGATGGCGCATTTGAGCTGGTAATTGCCATTTGTGCTGCACCAAGTGCTGTCTGTAAAGTTAAAGCAGTCGCAACCTTTTCATCTAAACCCATATTTTTTCCAGCACGAATCATGCTTTCCATCATATAGAAGAAATATGCAGGACCTGAACCAGAAACAGCAGTTACAGCATCAATTTGTACTTCAGAACTCACCCAAAGCGTTAAACCTGTCGCAGCAAGTACTTGTGTTGCCAATTCGCGGTCTTTAGCACTGACCTCTGGTTTCGCAAACATACCATGTGCACCTGTTTGAACCAAAGCAGGGGTATTCGGCATAACACGAACAACACGCTCACTGCCGGTTAAGTCTGAAATCGTTTTAATTTCAGCACCAGCAACGATCGAAATCAATAATTTATCTTCGAGTAAACCTTTTAATGGTTTAAGTACCCCACCCAAAACTTGAGGTTTTACAGCAAAAACAACAATATCGGCATTTTTAATTGCTGCGATATTATCATCAGTCACATGAACATCTTTTTCTTGTAGCAATTGTCGAATATTTTCAAAGGGGTCAGAAACTGTAATACGTGTTGCAGGTAATCCACGACTCAACAAGCCACCAATTAGGGCTTGTGCCATATTCCCACCACCAATGAAAGTAATATTACAATTTAACGCTGCACTCATGAATCACGCTCGACCTTAGTTTTTTAACTCAGAGATTAAATTTGGTTGCCATCCACCCACTTCACAATATTCAGATTGCGCCAACCAAAAACCATTTGGTGTAAACACCCCAAGCATAACATTATCTACACTTAATATTTGAATTGTATGACGCATCCACGGAAAAATATGTGCTTCTTGAATGGCTTTTTTCAAAGGCCAAGCACCGACTCTGCCATAAAGATGAATTTTTTCACCACCCAAACGCGGCTTTAATGTTAGCTTATGATTGAATAATGCAAAAGCCAGACCCATTTTAGAGCTTTCGATCTGAAACACACCAGATATGAATTGTAGTTGTTGATGAAGCTGGAATTGAACTTCCTGTTCTTGAGGCAATTGTTTAGATTTTGATGCTAAATATTGGTTTTGTTCAATTCGATATAACTGATTTTGATAACGTAAATAATAAAAATGATTCCAATGTAAAGCAGCTTGCGCATCTGTTTTAGACTCAATTACTTCATCTTGTAGCCTTTGCACCATATCCAAGGCTGGGCGATATGTCCCCTCACCTTTCATCCATATCGATAGAAGTTGCCGCTGCCTAGCAAGGGAAAGAGAAGCCAATTTGGCTAAATCCAATTGCGAATAATGACCACAGAACTTTAAATCCTGCTGTACCACCTCATTGAGAATTTCATCAGCATCTTGCATTAAATAGCTGGTACGTGCCAATGCTTGCTGCATTTTAGGATAACGACTTTGCAAAATATGCCAAAGTTCATGTCTACACCATGCACGGTCATAATGTGTATCTAAATTGGAAGGATCGTCCACATAATCGATTTGCAGTTGCTCAACCCATTGGCAAATCTGCTCACGGGAAGTATCCAGTAAAGGTCGCCAAATCAGCAATTGATCGCGCTGATCGATGGATTGCATCGCAGATAGACCTGTAACCCCAGCACCTGACAACAAACGCAACATTAACGTTTCAGCCTGATCTTGCTGATGATGTGCAAGAACCAATACCTCATTTTCATCGATATGCTGTAAATAGGCTTGGTAACGTGCTTGACGTGCTTGATTCTCAAGATTGCCTTGAGCGACTTGAACCGACTGAAGAATATAAGGAATATTCAGCGCTGTGGATTGTTGAGCAACAAAATCAGCCCACACATCACTGACTTTTTGCAGGTGATGATTAACATAAATTGCACGAATTTGTTTGGGGAAAAGTTGTGCCATCAGATGTAGCAACAGCATGGAATCCATACCACCACTACATCCGATTAAGAAACGGGTATTTTCAGGAAATTGAGAATACTGTTTTAAGAAGCCAGACCTAAATTGTCGCTGCCAAACTTCATTAAACGTTGATAACGTGCTTCGCATCGTTCTTCCGCAGTCATTGGCTGTAATTCATCAAGCGCTTGTTTTAACACATCCTTGAGTTTTTCCATAACCTCAAAAGGATGTAAATGAGCACCCTCACCTTCATCAACCACATATTCAACAATACCAATTTCTTTGAGCTTGTCGGCAGTTAATGCAAGTGCTTCACTGGCTTGTTCTGCTTTATCTGCAGTTTTCCAGAGAATAGAAGCACAACCTTCAGGTGAAATCACAGAGTAAATACTGTGTGACAGCATAATAACGCGATCTGCAACACCGATGCCCAAAGCACCACCAGAACCACCTTCACCTAAAACTGTTGCAATGACTGGCACTTTAAGGCTTGAAAGTTGCGCCAAGCTGGTTGCAATTGCTTCTGCTTGTCCACGCTCTTCAGCACCAATACCCGGGTATGCTCCCATGGTGTCAACAAAGGTAAACACAGGAAGATTAAAGCGTTCCGCCATATCGAGTAAGCGTTGCGACTTTCGGTATCCTTCAGGATTACACATCCCAAAGTTATGCTGTAATTTTTCACGCGTGCTACGGCCACGGTGTTGGCCCACAACCATTACGGGTTGACCGTTAAAACGGGCCAATCCACCCACCATTGCACCATCATCACCGTATAAACGATCACCATGCAAGGTATCAAATTCAGTAAAGATTTCGCCTACGTAATCCAAAAATTGCGGACGCTCAGGGTGACGTGCAATTTGAACCGTTTTCCAAGCTTGAGATTGAGCAGCTTTATTTTTCATAAGTCGAGTATTATCCCTAATTCACCGATGGATTACGCATCGGAAGTTTAGGTTTAAGTGATATGAAATGATTGATCATTCCATCATCACCAAACCTTTAAGTTAATCGATAAACTGTTCCGACTGAATATTCAATTCAATGTCCCAATGCTTAAATTGCACTTGCTCATCATGCAAATCTGCAACCAGCAATGGCCATTGTTTGGCATCACCAGAAACGCTGAGTTGCCATTGTTGCTCATTCTCCACTGTCAATTCAATGGCAGGAAGCATCTCGTCGCTACGACTATGATTTAGTAAAACTGCAAGACGAAGCAACAAGCACAAGTACACAAGCTTGTTACCGCCCACTTTTAACACGTCTAATTTGGCATCTACTCGTAATTTACGACGGTGATGAGCGACCAAATGTGACAAATGGTTTTGATCAATTTGTGAAAAACCGGGGATGTCTGAATGTTGTAATAAGTAAGCACTGTGCTTTTGATAACCACTATGACTAATGGCTAAACCCATCTCGTGCAAATAAGCAGCTCGACGCAACAGATCACTATCATCACTGTTTAAGTTAAGTGTACTGGCCACAGCATTAAACAAATGTTGTGCTGTTTCAACCACACGCTCAGCTTGTTTTGCATCTGCGCCATAGCGTCCCATCATTGCCTGTACACTGCGATCACGAATATCTTCATGTTGGAAACGACCGAGCAAGTCATACATTACACCTTCGCGTAATGCCCCATCCGAATACACCAATTTATCAATATTCAAGACTTCAAACACAGCATAAAGGATCGCTAAACCCGCAGGTAATACTGCTCGACGATCTTCTTTTAATCCATCAAATTCCATATCTGAAATATTTTTAAATTTCAGCAATTTGTCTTTTAATTTTTCTAAACCTTCACGAGTCAGATTCTCTTGCTCATCACTCCAGCCCATATTGACCGCAATTTGGCGACACGCTTTGATAGTTCCACTAGAACCGACCACAGTATCCCAACCCGCAGCTTTATAGGTATTTGCAATCGAAGATAATTCTTTTCGTGCCGCAACCACAGCTTTATCAAAAGCTTTGTTGTTAATATCACCATCAGCAAAATAGGCTTTAGTAAAGGCAACACAGCCCATTTGTAAAGATTCAGTATGAATCGGCTCGAACTCTTCACCAATAATCAGTTCAGTAGATCCACCACCAATATCGATCACCAGACGACGACCACTATTGGCCATGGTATGTGAAACACCCAAGTAAATGAGTCGGGCTTCTTCTCGTCCCGCAATAATTTCAATGGGCTTTGGCAAGATCTCCGCTGCTTTTTGAATAAACTCATGCCCATTTTTCGCTTGACGCAGCGCATTTGTCGCGACAATTCTGAGTCGAGTCGGCTGTACTGAACTTAAACGCCCAACAAAACGCGCTAAGCAAGCCAAGCCCCGTTGCTGTGCAGCTTCAGTTAAGTTTTTATTTTCATCTAATCCAGCCGCAAGCTGAACCTTTTCTGACATAGAAGCAACTTTCTTAACTTCACCATGATCCACACGAGCAATTGCCAAATGGAAACTATTTGACCCCATATCAATCGCAGCAAGTAATTCTTCATCAATCAAAAAATCAGACATTATTTATACAAACTCATACTGAATTGCTGCTTAGATTAATTCACATACACGCTTTTTAAAAGCCATTTATTTAGACAATTTGATGAGTCATTATTTTTTCAGCATATATGACAATTATGTGACAGTTTCACTGGTTTTTCTAAAGATCCGATTGTAAATATCGTGAGCATCAATTGGACAAACTCACAAATTAGAATGAAAATTTAAGTATCCCCCTACATTGTTAAAGATGACTATGTAATACTTATATCCATAGATAGATTCATCTTTAAAATATTTTGGAGCAAAATCCATGTCTGGCAATATCGTAAATACCACTGATGACAACTTTGATGCAGATGTACTTCAATCTGATATCCCTGTAATCGTAGATTTCTGGGCAGGCTGGTGTGCACCGTGTAAAGCGATTGCACCAGTCCTTGAAGTACTTTCAACTGAATTTGAAGGTAAAGTTAAAATCGTTAAAGTTGATGTAACTGCGTGTGAAGCAACTGCGGTCAACTACAACATTCGTAACATTCCAGCATTATTGATGTTTAAAAATGGTGAAGTTGTTGCTCAACAAATTGGTGCAGTGCCAAAATCTAAATTAACTGCATTCATTGAAGAAAATATTTAATTTGCTGAATTTATACATTATTTGTATAAATCTAGGAAAATGAGAAATACGCTTGATTTTCTAGCGTATTTTTTTTCGACTATAATTTGACAAACTTGTTGATCTAACTTATATTCCATGCTCAAGGAACATTAGGATTCTCTTCCTGTTTCTTAAAGGACAACACATAAGATCGCCGTTCGGCAACAGAAATTGTTTTACATATTTCTCCTCGAAAGAACTACATAGATTCTGAGTTTGTTTTTGTGTCTATACAATTTCAACTCACCTATTACACTGCTGGCGACTTTTGCTTCTTTTCTCTTTATCTGTGTTCCACACATCCTTATTCAATCTGACCATTTATGAATTTAACTGAACTCAAGAAAAAACCGATCGGCGAACTCATTAAAATTGCTGAGTTTATGGGCCTTGAAGGAATGGCTCGTAACCGTAAGCAAGACATCATTTTTGCCATCCTCAAACGCCATGCAATGAATGGCGAAGAAATTTTTGGTGATGGTGTTCTTGAAATTTTGTCTGATGGTTTCGGCTTTTTACGCTCCGCTGCAGGTTCTTATCTTGCAGGTCCGGATGATATCTATGTTAGTCCTTCACAAATTCGTCGTTTTAATCTACGAACTGGTGATACGATTACAGGTACGATTCGCCCACCTAAAGAAGGTGAACGTTACTTTGCATTATTAAAAGTTAATCAAATTAACTATGACACCCCTGAAAACTCACGCAATAAAATTTTATTTGAAAACCTCACACCACTTTTCCCAACTGAGCAATTGGTTATGGAACTGGGTAATGGTTCTTCTGAAGATTTGACAGCGCGTGTCGTGGACTTGGTTGCACCCATCGGTAAAGGCCAACGTTCAATTATCGTAGCACCGCCAAAAGCGGGTAAAACGATGTTATTACAGAACATTGCCCAATCTATTGTGCGTAACAATCCGGAATGTTTCCTGATTGTCCTTCTGATCGACGAACGTCCTGAAGAAGTGACCGAAATGGAACGTACTGTACGTGGTGAAGTTGTTGCATCAACATTTGATGAATCTCCAGCTCGCCATGTCCAAGTTGCTGAAATGGTGATTGAAAAAGCCAAACGTCTGGTAGAGCACAAAAAAGATGTTGTGATCTTACTTGACTCAATCACGCGTTTAGCACGTGCTTATAACACTGTTGTTCCTTCATCAGGCAAGGTACTTACCGGTGGTGTTGATGCACATGCCTTAGAACGCCCTAAACGTTTCTTTGGTGCTGCACGTAATATCGAAGAAGGCGGTTCTCTCACCATTATTTCGACTGCATTGATTGAAACAGGCAGTAAAATGGATGAAGTGATCTACGAAGAATTCAAAGGTACAGGTAACCAAGAAATCATCCTTGATCGCCGTATTGCTGAAAAACGCGTCTTCCCAGCAATGAATATCAAAAAGTCAGGTACGCGTCGTGAAGAGCGTCTCATGAGCGAAGAAAACCTACGTAAAGTATGGATTCTTCGTAAACTTCTTCATCCTATGGATGAATTAGTGGCGATGGAATTCTTGTTGGATCGCATGAAAGAAACCAAAACCAATGATGATTTCTTTGATCAAATGAAGCGCAAAGCTGCCAACTAATTCCATAAATACTTAAAAAGGCTACTCTAAGAGTAGCCTTTTTATTTGGTTGACATTATTTACATAAATATACAATCATCGAGTTTCAACGTTACACGATATTGCAAATATTTGAATATAAAAATTATTCATCAAGATTTTTTATATTTATTAATAACTTATTTATCAATAAACCAATCTAAAAACGCAACTTGATTGTAAAATACTGTTAAAAAACCATCATTTTTTCATCAATTTGGTCAGTTTTTTTAAGATAAACAGTAGCAATTCAAAATGCGCAGTGATAGCATATTCGCATACCAGTTAGACTGCTCATGCAAAAAGCAAAAAACAGGCTAACTTGGGTTTTTTGTCTCTATTAAATTTATGAGAGTGATGCCATGTTATTCAAAAAAATCGCTATTGCTGCTGCAGTTGCTACTACTTTAGCTTTCGTTGGTTGTGCTAAAAAAACTGAAGAAGCTGCTGCTGATGCAAACGCTGCTGCTTCTCAAGCTGTAGAAGCTGCTTCTGAAGCTACTGCTGCTGTTGACGCTGCTGCTGCATCTGCTACTGATGCTGCTGCTGACGCTACTGCTGCTGCATCTGATGCTACTGCTGCTGCTGCAGACGCTTCTGCTGCTGCTTCAGCTGCTCAATAATAATCGCTTAGATTATTATCAAGAAAAGAGAACCTTTTAGGTTCTCTTTTTTTTGCTTTGTTTTTTACTTTAAAGTTTAAATAATCATAAACAAGCTGTATCACCCTTCGCTACTGAACCCGTAAATCCAATAAGTACAAAACTATTTTACTTTGCTTATCAACCGTTAAAATTGCAAGCGTATTGGATCATCTTAACCAATACTAGAATAGGTTTACTTATTTGCATTTTTATAAAGATGCTAAGAATTTTCTTAAAATAAATTTGTCCCACATAAGGGCCTCACTTTTACCCAACAATTACACCATCTCTCACTACTCTGTTTTTTACCAAACCTCACACACGTAAACCCATTTGATCTTTGGGTATTGGGATAAAAAGCGATATTCCAGTCTTATCACTGTGATTACAGCAAACTGGTTAATCGAATTCAAATGATGTTTATTTCTGGCAATAAAAAACCCCAAGCAGATTACTCAGGGTTTTTATCTTACAAAACTTTTAGATTACAGAGCTTTCATCTTACGACACACAAATTGCCGATTAATCTTCTTGTTCTGTACCCACACGTTGTCTAAATTTTTGACCTGCACGGAATGTTACAACTCGACGTGCTGAGATTGGAATCTCTTCTCCAGTTTTAGGATTTCGACCTGGACGTTGACGTTTGTCACGTAGTTCAAAATTTCCGAAACCTGAAAGTTTGACTTGTTCGCCTGCAATTAATGCTTGGCTAATCTCGTCAAAGAACAACTCGACCATTTGTTTTGCTTCACGACGGTTTAAACTCGTAAGCTCACTTAAATGATCAGCCATTTCTGCTTTTGTTAATGCTGTCATGAGGCCCTCAATGTCGCTTGATAAGTGTCTTCTAACACTTGAATAATATGATCCATACCGGATTTAATCTCAGCATCTTCGAGTGTACGTGATGGATGTTGCCATAACAATGCAAATGCTAATGAGCGCTTACCTTGTTCAACACCTTGCCCTGTATACACATCAAATAACCAAGTAGAGTCTAAAAGCTCTCCACCCGTTTTTTCGATAAGTTGCTGAATTTCACTAACATTAATCTTATCACTAATTACAAGCGCAATATCACGTCTAACCGATGGAAATCGTGATAATTCTGTAAAATTAGATACATAAGTTTGCAAAACAGCCGATTGGTCGAGCTCTGCGATCCAAGTTGTGCTCAAATCCAGTGCATTTTCCAAAGATGGATGTAGACGACCTAAATAACCTACTGATTTCCCATCCACGAGAATTTCCGCAGACTGACCTGGATGCAACCATTCACGATCAGAACGAACATATTCAACGTGAACACGTCCAGCTGCTAAAATTTCTTCGACCTCGCCTTTGAGATCAAAGAAATCCATAACTTGAGCTTTTCCATGCCAAGATTCAATTTGTTTTGATCCTACAGCAATCATAGCCAAAGTTGGAATCTGTTTCAAATCTTCTATACTTTTCGCGTTTTGATAATCAAAACGTAGCCCTAGCTCAAAGAAACGCACACGACTTTGTTGACGATTGATATTGTACTGAACACACGGAATTAAGCTTGAAAGTAAAGTTGAACGCATGACCGCCAAATCACTTGAAATCGGATTTGCAAGCGCCAATGGATTTACTTGTGAATTCAATTGTTTTTCAAGTTTTAAATCTGCAAAACTAAAACTAATCGCCTCTTGATAACCCAGTGTTACTAAAGTTTGACGTAACTGAGTCAGTTCAAATTGATCCTGATGTTTAGCAAGTTTTACATCAATCACAGGCAGACTAATTTGAATATTGTCATAACCATGTATACGCGCAACTTCTTCAATTAAATCTTGATAAATTGCCATATCGTAACGATGTGAAGGTGGTACAACAGTCCATTTACCTTCAGCTGTTACAGTCACAGCACAACCTAAACGTTGCAACGCATCTGTAATAAATGCAGTAGGAACTTGATAACCCAGTAATTGATCCACTTGTGCTTGATTCAACTCAATTGCTTCACGTTTAGGCAACAATTCAGTTTTTTCAGATACGGTAATTGGACCGAAATCACCACCTGCAAGAGTTTGAATCAATTGTGAAGCGCGTTGCATTGCGATCATAGGCAATTCAAAGTCCACACCACGTTCATAGCGTTGTGACGCATCTGTATGCAAACCATAACGGCGTGCACGGCCTGCGATATGTAATGGTGCAAAGAATGCAGATTCAAGGAAAATCTCAGTGGTTTCATCTGTTACAGATGAGGACAAACCACCCATGATGCCTGCGATCGCCAATGCTTTTACATCATCTGCAATCACCATAACATCTTCAGTCAATTCAATTTCTTGTTCATTTAACAAAATAAGCTTTTCATTTGCACTTGCCTGACGCACATGCACTGAACCGTGAACCTGACCACCATCAAACGCATGTAACGGCTGACCAAGTTCCATAAGCACATAGTTGGTAATATCAACAAGAATACTGTGTTGACGAATACCTGAACGTGCTAGAGCTTGCTCCATCCATGCAGGCGTAGCTGCTTTGGTATTTACATTTTTAATTACACGACCTAAGTAACGAGGGCAACCATCCGTTGTCACAACAACTTGCTTCTGATCAGCAATCGTAGCCGCAACCTCTTGAATTTCAGGTGCGGTTACAGGCAATTGGTTAATTACCCCAATTTCACGTGCCACTCCACGAATACTAAAACAGTCACCACGGTTTGGCGTGATACTAATATCAATCACATGATCATCAAGATTTAAATATTCTCGAATATTTGTGCCTACAGGTGCATCTGCAGGAAGTTCTAACAGACCATCAATTTTATCTTCAAGGTCAATTTCTGAAGCACCACACAGCATTCCTTGTGATTCAACACCACGAAGTTTGCCTTTTTTAATTTTAAAATCGCCCGGAAGCACTGCACCAATGGTTGCAACTGGTGCTTTCATCCCAACGCGTACATTTGGTGCACCACATACGATTTGCAAAGGTTCACCCGAACCAATATTCACCGTGGTGACACGTAAACGATCTGCATCAGGATGTTGTACAACAGTTAAAACTTCACCAATCACCACACCTGTAAATGGTTTAGCTGCGGGAACCAGTTCATCAACCTCAAGTCCCAACATGGTCAGTTGATCAGACAAAGTATCGCTATCAATTGCAGGGTTGACCCATGTGCGAAGCCAATTTTCGCTAATTTTCATTTCTAAAACCTATATTCAATATCTATGAATTCCTCTCTGACTCCCCTTTAAAAAGAGGCAGAACCCTTCGTCTCATTATCTTGGACATCCCCTCTCCTTTTAAGAGAGGTCAGGGAGAGGTATAAATTTGTTAAGCAAATTGGCGTAAAAAACGCACATCGTTTTGGTAGAACATACGCAAATCATTGATGCCATAACGCAACATTGCGAAACGCTCTACACCGAGACCAAATGCAAAGCCTTTATATTTTTCGGGATCAATACCCGCAGCTTGTAGAACATTTGGATGCACCATACCGCAACCCAAAACCTCTAACCAACGACCACGCTCATCCATAATATCCACCTCAGCACTTGGCTCAGTGAATGGGAAATAAGACGGACGGAAGCGCACTTTTAAATCTTTCTCAAAAAATTCATTTAGCAGATTAATCAACAAACCTTTTAATTCTGCGAAGCTGGTATTTTCAGCAACGTATAAACCTTCGATTTGATGGAACATTGGAGAATGGGTTTGATCTGAGTCACAACGATAGACACGCCCCGGACAAACGATACGAATCGGTGGTTGCGAGTTTTCCATTGTGCGTACTTGTACACCTGAAGTATGGGTACGTAGCAAATGGTTTGCATCAAAATAAAACGTATCATGCATCGCACGTGCTGGATGATGTCCTGGAATATTCAATGCTTCAAAGTTGTGATAATCATCTTCAACTTCTGGCCCTGTCGCAACAGTAAAACCCGCTTTGGTAAAGAATTGACAAATACGTTCTTGAACCTGAGTAACGGGATGAATACTTCCTACAGCTTGCCCACGTCCTGGCAAAGTAATATCAATTGTTTCACTTGCTAGCTTTAATTCTAATTCAGCTTTCTGTAATTCAGTTTGGCGTTCAGTCAATGCTGCACTGATCGCTTCACGTACTGCATGAATTGCAGCGCCCTGAACTTTACGCTCTTCAGGGTCCATTTTGCCAAGTGCCTTAGATTGTTCCGCAAGCTGGCTTTTTTTCCCTGTAAATTGCACTCGTACTTGGTCGAGTGTAGTCAGGTCTTGAGCTGCTGCAATCGCAGCGAGCGCTTCAGTGGTCAGGGCTTCCAGTGACATAGTAACTCTCAAAGCAATATTTTAGAAAAATAATATAACTCTATATTCTAACAGTTTTTATGCAGTTGAATGAAGTTTCCGCTTTACAAAAAATACGATTAGTCACAACTTATTCTAAATAATTTGTATATTTCCCTGTTTGATTCCTGTTGAAATGCTAGAACTTTGATTTATAAAAAGTATAAAATGGATTTAATGTCGCTGAGATCTATAAAAAATGGCACTCGATCAAATCTGGAAACGTCAACTTACACTCGTCACTTATGGCAATGAGTATCTCACTCAAGGGATCAGTTTTTCTCGTTGGGTCAATCATGCCATTTTTAATCAGCATGCTTTTGGCTTCCGTGATTTAACCAACCAGCACCTATTGGCACAGCATTTTCAGATTTGGCTTGAAGGGCTAAAAAAACAAGGCGTGTATCGACTCAGCTTACATAGCGCGAGCATTTTAAATGATGAACAAAATCCAAATGCCAATGTTGAACTGTTAGCCATCCCACACTTTATTGTTAGCCATGATCAACAAAAGAAAACTGCATGGATTTTTGGTAAAGAATTGGCAGAATGGTATAGTGCAGACAATGATTATGAAGCGCCTGAGCAACAACGCCCCAATTTACGTACCGAGATTTTTTGGCGCTATGATCTCAATGCAAAATTGATTAAACGGATTGAACAAGATTTAGTTCAACCGAATTGGGATGATATTCAAGTTTATACAGACAATGAATTGTTCGATACTCAATATGCCAAAGGTTTTCCAGAACCTGTAAATAAAGATTTACCTTATTATGGATTAGATGAAACGCTATACACGACCGAGGATTCAAGCCTTAAACTTGCGCTGTTACCCACTGACTATCAAGCTGATTACGCACATGAAACCTTCTGTCGTATCGATGCATTAGAAAGCTTTATTTCTACAAAATTAAAGCATCCCTATGATGAAAATGAGCAAATCATGAGCCCTGAAGAACAAATGAATTTGCGCCATTTCCTCCAAAAAGTTGAAGATTTAAAATCAAAATTTATCGTTAAAGTTGCAAATCATTATAAATCTGCGCGCTTAACGCCGAAACAAATTGCTTCACCCTTTGACGCGCATGACAATATCAAAACCGAGCAGCGTCAAGCGTTTAACAGCAAGACAAATCCTGAGCATAAACCCGGTAAAACAGGTGTTTTTGCATTAATTATTGTGACCATTTTAATCTGCCTTGCGGCTTATTATTTTGGACTATAATGTCTTATCTATTTGATAAAATGAATCTTAAAAAGAAAGCAACATTAAAGTTGCTTTCTCACTTCCATTAAGGCAAAACCCAAAAGATTTAAACCTTGCCATGCGTTTGGATTTGTCGCATTAACATGATCTGCTGCAATTCCAATCCCCCATATTTGATCTACAGGCGAGGCTTCAACGATGATTTGATCTGAGGTACCCAGTAGAAACGCTTTAAGATCACTGTCTTGAGAAAACTTAGCCAAATTACCTTGAACCACAATTTCATAACGATGAGCAATCCAAATCTCATCTTGATAATTTTTGACCAAACGACCTAATGCTTTTATTTTCTTAGGATCGTCTGTTTGTAAAATTTTCTGAAAAATATCCTCATCATTAAATAGTTTGGCTTTCTGCGCCATCATATACTGTTCTGTACTTTGATAATTGACACCATCAATTTCAAATTTTGCAGGAAACCATTGACTTAAACAGCTCTTGTCTATTTTTCCAGAAGTCTTTTGACTATGCCCCCAAAAACACAAATAACTATACTTTTGCCCGTTCTTTACTTGCTCTTGTAAAGTTGTTAAAAATTGAGAATCACTCATTTTATTGTCCTATGATTAATATCCCACTGATACGATACTTCTGTTATGCCATCACCATAATCAGAAAGAATCTCTTCTCCAAATACATTTCCCCCTAATTTCTCATAGAAATGACGGCTTGGATTTTTATTGATCACGCCCAAGCGAATAAATTGATAATGCTTAGCATGAGCATATTGATAAAAGCGCTCAAACATCTCACGACCAACACCTTGTTTTTGAATTTTCTTTAATAAATAAAAAGCATTAATTTCTGCGATATTATGCGTTGTATTAAAATAACCACTTAAAAAACCAACAATTTGGCCATCTTGCTCATATATCAGTACATGGTGATCTTGATGCGAAAAAATCTGTTGCCAAAGCTGTACTCGCTTTTCGATATCTGCGCGATCTATAATTTCTTGCTTAATCATACCAGTATAGGTTTCATTCCAGCTTTGCACATGCACTTCAGCAATCTGCTGAGCATCACCTAAAACAGCTAATCGAATCATATCATCCTCATTTAATTGGGACTTGCCTCGAAACTAAACTTTATACCCTTCAAAAAATTAGGTAAAAAACTTTTTTATATTGTTTAATCTTACATGTTTGTATCTGTCGCGCGATGTCATGGATATCAGCAACGGGGGGGGGAAGTACTGCACATACCCCACCCAATCCAAGATTTTTATCACTTTGTATGCTAAGTAAAAGCACAGCTTTCTATAGAGCAACTTAAGATATCAGCTACACAAATATATTCAATCAATACATGGTATAGCAGGATAAGTTAACTTTTAGAGGCACTGGTGAGTTATGACGCGTCAAATAGACGCTAAAAATTGATCAATATCTTTTCGCGATTTTAAATGGATAAATCGAATATGTGAATATTGAGGATCATTCATCATCGTTATATATTGCTGACGATTTTTTTGATGCGTTTTAATCATCCACCAAATAATCGAATCACGACTAAACATCTTACTAAAACTTTCACGATTATTTGAACTCTTCCAAAGTCTGTGTCTAAAAATAGCACGACGAACAGCTCGTTGTATGGATTGGTAAAGATTGATATAAAAAGGGATATCTAACCAAATTACGGTATCGATATCTTGCCATTTGATCTGCGTGGTTCGCGTATAATTACCATCTATGATGAAACCAGATTTAGCTTGATCTAATTTGGCCTGAATTTTCTGAAAAAATGCAGTATCGGTAGACTCTTGCCAATCATCCAGCCAGAATAAATCATCCAATTCAATGTAGGTGAGCTTTAATTTTTGAGCCAATTTTATTGAAAATGTTGTTTTTCCTGACGCAGAAGTCCCCACGACATTTATGCATTTCATAAATTTAAGAACCCTCTAAAAATAAAAAAGTAGCCAAATAAGCTACTTTAGATCGCGTAACAAACCAATCATCATTCAATCATTTTAGCTGGTTGGTATCAAAATACGGGTCGTATACTGAGTATCACTTTATGTTCATTTGCATGTTGATTGATATAGTGCTCAACTGCTGTTACTTCACCTTTAACTTCAGCATCTGCACCATACATCACTTTTAAAACTTCCCCAACTCTGGGTAGTAGTTGCAACTCAACTTCAATTGCACCTTGTTGTAAACCTTCAATCTCAACACGCATACCTGCTCCATCATTTTCTATTATTCATTGTTCTACTCTATGCGAGCTATTTCTAAAACAATAATGTTTTCACGTTGATATTATGTAATAGGTATGCAAAGTTATTTGATTGTTTAATTCATTCGGATGGCCGGCTCAATCATCATAATCCAAATCATCCTCATCAATATTGATAAAATTTGCTGGTGGTGTAATTTCAAACCTGACGGCTTTAATCGTGAGATGATGGAGTAATTTTGCTTTTGCCACACGATGCATACCATCCATCACCTTGCCATCAGCAGATAGAATAATTGGATAACTTAAATCTGCCTGCTGTATCAATTGAAAATGTTCAATCATTTGCTGTGTTGTTGGATGTGTATCTGGAAACCAATACGCTTCATTGAGTTCTTGTATATCGGATAATAGAACGTTATGGACTGGGAAATTTTGGCTCAGTTCAACCAGATGATGCACATCCCAAATATAAGTGTCTTCACCAACTTGGCAAAAGTGATATTGTTTACGCATATAAATTTGAAATAAAACTAAGATTCATTTATAAATAATAGCTCTATTAAAAACATTATTTAAAACAAATCTTTTCTTGAGTTTACATATGTTATCACTTGATCAAGCTTTAACGAATTTAGAAATTATCATTAATAACAATCAGAAAATCTATAACAGAAATGAAGCTCAAACACGATTTGATCTTATAGATGAACTGTTACTAAAATGCTTTGCTTGGGAAAAACATGAAATATTTTTAGAACATGCTGAAGGGAGAACCTATACAGATTATGAACTTGGTTCTCCTAAAATAGCAATTATAGAAGCAAAAAAAGAAGGTGTCAGCTTTGATTTACCAATACAAGCAAAACCAATATTAAAAAAGTCCATTAAATCTATTTTCATATCATCCCCCGAAGCAAAAGAAGCAATTGAACAAGCATCTAGATATTGTCAATCTAGAGGAGTGCCGATAGCAATAGTAAGTAATGGTCATCAATTTATTGCTTTTATAGCATCTCGAAC
Source organism: Acinetobacter sp. GW821-FHT01E09 (assembly GCF_059422385.1). Classification (NCBI taxonomy): domain Bacteria; kingdom Pseudomonadati; phylum Pseudomonadota; class Gammaproteobacteria; order Moraxellales; family Moraxellaceae; genus Acinetobacter; species Acinetobacter sp. GW821-FHT01E09. The sequence goes on along the minus strand of NZ_JBWKWU010000001.1, from coordinate 739,175 downwards.
AGATGGTATGTCTGTATATGATTCAGATGCATTTGTATTGGAAAGTTTAGTTCATTTAAGAGAAAATTTTGCATTAGCTTGGAAACTTTTATCCAAAGGAGGGTTACAAACTCGCAACCTAATGAGCTATTTAGGAAAACAAAATGTAATTCCCTCAAAACTCAGTTCAAAATTAGTTAACTATCCTAAAATTAGATATGCTAGTGAACTTCAAGCAGATTTAAGACAACTTTCAGAACTCTTCCTTCAAGATATATTAGATAATAATGAGATTGAAAAAGACTTTATTAAAAACTGCTATTGCGAAAGTGGTCCTCTTTCTCAATATTCATTATTAAGTAAAAATATACTTGAAACTAGATACTCAGCATTATTTAGTGATACTGAAGAGCAAAGCTATATTAAACCAATAACCACAAAAAAAGGTTCAAATTTTTCACCTGATCTTTTAGTAGATGCTCTTTCAAACCGACCTATAGTCCTTTTAGGAGATGTTGGAGTTGGTAAAACATCATTTATCAAAAATTTAATGTATAACAGTGCTGAAGATCAATTTAGAAAAGCTTTATATATCTATATTGATCTAGGCTCAAAAGCAACATTAACAAACGATTTAAAAGAGTTCGTCTTGAATGAAATTATTAAACAATTAGAGGAAAAATACAATTTTAATATTTATGACTTTAATAGTACATTAAAAGGCGTATATGCTAGCGAAATTGAGAAGTTTGCAAAAGGAGTTTATGGTTTTTTAAAAGACTCTTTACCAATTGAGTATCAATTAAAATTAGCGGAGCATATTTCCAACTTCATTAGTAACAAAGATGAACATTTAAAAAATTGCATTCGTTTTTATTCATCCTCCACAAAAAAATCAATTATTTTTATCTTAGATAACTCTGATCAAAGAACATATGAAATTCAGCAAGAAACTTTCCTTATATCTCAAGAGTTAGCAAAACAATGGCATGCTACAGTATTCATTTCAGTAAGACCCAGCACTTTTCACAAATCAAAACGAAGTGGTACTTTAAATGCATACTCGAACAAAATGTTTTCTATACTGCCACCAAGAATTGAGCAAGTAGTTTCTAAAAGATTACGTTTTGCATTAAGTATGGTTCAAGGCAAAATTCCATTAGAAAGATTACAATCTGTCGAATTTAATGCTTCCAATATAGCCATTTTTTTTAAAATTCTTATCCGATCTATTGAAAAAAATAATGATATTTATGAATTTTTATCAAATATTACTGGAGGCAACATCCGAGAAGCCATAGATTTAGTAACAAAATTTATTGGTAACCCCAATGTAGACGCAGTTAAAATTATTGATAAATTTAATGCAGGGAATGATTATATAATTCCATTACACGAATTTTCTAAAAATGCATTGCTTGGAGATTATTCACACTATAGTCCCAATAACTCTTTAGCCTTAAACGTATTCGATATATTTAATCCAGATCCGAACGAACATTTTTTAACATCAATTTTATTATCTTTCCTTAAAAAACCTAACAAACTGTTCAACAATGAATCATTTTGTAGTGCAAATGTTATCATTGATGAACTTCAAAATTTTGGGTTTCAGTTGAATGCTATACAAAATGCATTAAGAAGATGCACTAATAAAAAATTAATCGAAACATCTCAAAGAATAACATTTGAAGAAGATGATAACGGTGTTTTAAGCGGGGATTTGCCTGAGTTATTTAGAATTACTACAATTGGAGCTTACCATCTTGAAAAATGGATAACAAATTTTAGTTATTTAGATGCCATTTTAATTGATACTCCAATTTTTAATGAAAATTATGAAACTGAAATCCTTGTAAAACTATCCTCTTTAGATATTGTAGATAGATATAATCGTACAATAAAATTTAGGGAATATTTATTGCAATGTTGGAATAGCATCTCTAATAAGCCTAACTATTTTGACTTTCAAAAAAGTATTCAAAATGGTGAATTATCTTTTAGGCCAGTTGAATTATATCTATCAAAAACTGTAAGCCATAAAAAAGACCGCTAAAAAGCGGTCTTTTTTAATCATCGAAGATGATTAAGCAGCTAATGCGCCTTTAGCTTTTTCAGCTAAAGCAGCAAATGCAACTGAGTCATGCATAGCGATGTCAGCAAGTACGCGACGGTCGATGATCACTTGAGCTTTTTTCAAGCCATCGATCATACGGCTGTACGACAAACCATTTTGACGAGCACCAGCATTGATACGCGCAATCCATAAAGCACGGAATTGACGTTTCTTTTGACGACGGTCACGGTAAGCGTATTGACCTGCTTTAATTACTGCTTGGAACGCTACACGATAAACACGTGAACGCGCGCCATAGTAACCTTTAGCACGAGCAAGAATTTTTTTATGACGGCGATGAGCCTGTACACCACGTTTTACACGAGCCATTTATAATCTCCTTAGATGTATGGGCACATACGACGAACTGAATTCATGTCACTTACGTGAACCATGACACAACCGCGCAATTGACGAATACGTTTAGCAGATTTTTTGGTCAAAATGTGGCGTTTGAACGCTTGTTTACGCTTGAAACCGTTAGCAGTCGCTTTGAAACGCTTAGCTGCACCACGGCGAGTTTTTAACTTAGCCATAACAACCTCTTTAAACACCTGTTCGGTACGTTCGCACCATTGCGACAACGACCTGCAGGTAAGGGAGGCAGTATTCTAAATCATCTCTGTACAAAACAAAAGCAAAACATCCAACAATTTCACAATTCCCCAATGTAATTTTCGATGTAAATTTCACCTAGTTTTATAAGAAAAATCAGGATGAAATCTTTATAATCATCACATCATGATAAAACTGGACAGTTATGACCCCTGCACAGGATGCTTTTGCTGCGCTTCGCTATCGAGATTTCTCAATTGTTACCATCAATCAATTTTGTTTAACGCTCGCAATTTTAATTCAAGAAATTATTGTTGCCTATTCACTCTATCAAATTACCAAAGACCCGCTCACCTTGGGTCTGATTGGACTAGCAGAAGCAATCCCGTTTATTGCACTGTCGCTTTGGGGCGGTTATTTTGCAGATAAGCTGAATAAACAAACCATTATGAAAGTTTGCTTATTTTTCTCCTTCCCTTTGCCATTGGTGCTTTGGTGGTTATTTCACAGTTATGATCATGGGCAAATTGGTGTGACTACACTGTCTTGGGGGATTTATGCGGTTATTTTTGGATTGGGTACCATCCGAGGTTTCTATAATCCATCAGCAACGTCATTAAAACCATTTTTAATTCCTCGTGAACTGTATGCCAATGGTGCAACATGGACCACGATTGGATGGCAAAGTGGCGTCATTATTGGCCCAATGCTAGGTGGTTTTATGCTGGCAGGAATCGGTCGTGAAAACAGCTTACTCTCGGTAGCGGTACTTTTATTTATTTGCTTCTGTCTGATTAACTTATTAAAGAAGCGTACTTTCCCTACCATGGAACAAGACAATCTTTGGGACAGTTTAAGTGAAGGCTTTCGCTTTATTTGGAAAACCAAAATTGTACTGTGGGCCATATCTTTAGATTTGGTTTCAGTGCTGTTTGGTGGTGTAATTGCCCTACTGCCAATTTTTGCAGAAGATATTTTAAAAGTTGGACCTGAAGGTTTAGGTTATTTACGTGCGGCCCCCTCTATTGGCGCGTTAATAACCATGATCGCTTTAACCAAATTTCCACCTACACATCATGCATGGCGAAATATGCTGATTGCAGTTGCAGGTTTTGGGGTGTTTACCATTATTTTTGCATTCTCAAATAACGTCTGGCTCTCTTTATTTGCTTTGGCTATGACTGGTGCTTGTGACAGTATCTCAGTGGTTGTACGCCAAACCATTTTGCAAGTTTACCCACCTGAAAATATGCGTGGCCGTGTCGCTGCGGTGAATGGGATGTTTGTTTCATCGAGTAATGAATTGGGCGCATTTGAATCTGGGCTTGCTGCAAAATATTTAGGAACAATCACAGCCACTGTATTTGGTGGATGTATGACCTTGGCTGTCGTCGCAATAAGTTGGGTAAAAACTTCTGATTTATTCAAAGTAGACATCACCAAAGGCCAAGAATAATGAGTTTGGCTGAATAAAAAACAGTAAAAAAATGCACCTTCGGGTGCATTTTCTATTGCGAGAATACAAAATTCGATAAATACTTTGCGCAATTAAACTACTCTCATGCGTATTAAACTGCATGGATTGCCAAACCTATGAATAAAGCTCTTTTTACCACTTGTTTATTGTGCCTTTCAACCTATAGCTATAGTGCGGATAAACTTCCTACAATAAAAGTCAAAGGGGAGCAATCTGAACAAAATGATCCTCAGCATTTGACTACACGTATACAATGGGTCAAATTTCCTCAAATTCACTATCAAATCGCTGAATTAAAAGATCAAGATCGTTCAGCGATCATTCGAGTAAAAGCCAATAATGCTGGTGAAGTTACAGATGCTGATATCCAAGAGAGCACAGGCATCCGTGCATTGGATCAGAAACTTGTAGATGCTGTGGAAAATGCAAAAGTAAAACCCTATTCCAAAAATGGAAAAGCCATTGCTTTAGTCGGTTATCAAACATTTACCTTAACGCTAGAGAATGCAACGGATCATGTTCAGCGCGCTAAGCAATGTACATATAGCTTTAATTCAAAAAATTGGAACAAACAACAACTCGATAAGTCGGTTGCTTTTGTTTATTTAAAACAACCACAACTTGCACTGGATCAATCACTATTAAAGAATAAAGATCGTACAGTAAAGTTTAAATTTAAAGCCAATAAACAAGGCGAAATTACCCAAGTTAAGCTAACTAAACGTTCTGGTATTAATGCACTTGATCAACAAGTACTTGCAGCCGTTGAGCATACATCAATCAATGTAAAACGTTCTTATCGTACTTTATGGATCTATAAACAATCCAGCTTCAATGATGAGATTCAATTTAAAATCAATGAATGTAAATAAATTCATCAAGATGCGTCTTTTAAGGTTAAAGATAGTTTAGTGTCTTTAACCTTTTTATTAAAATAATCCGATATACACCAAATAGATAAAAGCATACCGACCACCTTTTGCAATAGTCACGATCAAAAGAAAACGCCAAAAGTTCTCTTTCATTAGCCCTGCAATAAGTGTGATTGGATCTCCAATAATTGGAGTCCAGCTTAATAACAAAGACCAAAAGCCATACTTTTGATAGATTTTCTCAGCTTTAAGCATACTCTTTTCAGAGACAGGAAACCATTTCTTATCTTTAAACTGCTCGATTTTGAGTCCCAAATACCAATTCACGCATGAACCTAAAACATTGCCAATCGTTGCAACAACAAGCAATAAATATGCAGAATGCTGGGTTTGTACCAGTAATCCAAGCAATACTGCTTCAGACTGTAAAGGTAATAGCGTCGCTGCACCAAATGCGGAAAAAAATAAGAGAAGATAAGCCATAAAATTAGCTAAAGTTGGGTTTAGGTTTTAAGGTATAAGTCAAGAATGACAGTATAAAGGGAGCCAGAAAAGCCAACCAAAATGAAAGATCTGATTTAAAAAATTTCTGCAACAATGTGAGTTGAGCTTTACCCTCTGAAATCGCTTGCCAATCAATTTTGATATGAATAAAGCCGTAGAATAAAACAATAAAATAAAGCGAAAGCAAAACGAGTAAGATCGTGGTATTCAAAAGACTTTGCTGTAATTTACTTTGAAAAATGCCAAAGACCATAGCAAAAACCAAGCCTGAAACACTCACGATGCTAAAAATAATAAACCAGAAGTAATCATATGCGGAGTGATACTGCAAGATGCTACAAAGCATTGCTGTGATTAGCATCACGGCAAAAGAGATAAGGAAGTGCCAAACAAAGTTTTGCTTCATACTCTCCCTGTTGAATGTACTACTAACAGTTCAATCACCCTAAATTTAGCATTTTTTTGGTTTTACGATACTGAAAATGTGCCCAAATGATTGCCAACAACATAAAGATAATCCGAGACCACTGATAACGTTGCGCAATCGGGTCGATCACACTTCTAATCAGTGCTGACGCTTGACCATTTAATTGCTCTAAAATATTTTGGATATGCACAATTTCCGCAATATAGAGCATTAAACAACCTGCAATACCGACAATAATACTCCAGTAGATTTTTGGATTCGTTTCTAATATTTTCGTAAAGTTCAAAAAGAAATCTTTCATGACTAAAGCCTACCAACCATCCAAAAATCGATCATTTAAAAATAAAAAACCACATAACGTGGTTTCTCATCTTAACATAAAATATATTTTAAACTTTGATTGATAGCGCTCTTTGTATCGCTGGGCGCGCAGTTAAACGCTCAATATATTCTTTAACATAAGGATAATCATCTAGCTCTATTTGCTGCCACTCATAGCGTAATACCCACGGTAAAATGGCCATATCTGCAATAGAATACTCACCAGCCACATATTTTTGTCCAATGAGCTGCTTATTTAAAACACCATACAAACGTTGAGTTTCAGTAACATAACGATCAATTGCGTAAGGAATTTTTTCTTTGGCAAATTTACCAAAATGATGATTTTGCCCTAACATCGGCCCTAGCCCGCCCATTTGCCACATTAACCATTGTTCAACTTCAACACGATCTTGCTCATCGCTTGGATAATACAGTCCTGTTTTACGACCAAGATATTGCAAGATTGCGCCTGATTCAAATACTGAAATCGGCTCACCATTTGGACCATCTTGATCGACAATCGCGGGGATTTTGTTGTTCGGTGAGATACGAAGAAAATCGGGCTGGAACTGGTCATTCTCTAAGATATTGATAGGAAAAATCTGATAATCCAAACCCATTTCTTCAAGTGCAATGGTAATTTTATGACCATTGGGAGTACCCCAATAATAGAGATCAATCATATTTCATCCTTCTTCGTTTTCACGTATTTTCTGAATTTTATTGCGTTAATCGTTTACTTTTATAACATGAATTGGCTTGATTCAGTATGCTATAAAAAGAGATTATTCTAATAATCTATTCTAAAATTATGTTATTGCATTTTATTAAATACAGCACGTTCTCATATTATGATATTAATTTCAAATATCTACCTCAGCAATTGCATCTAAATATGCTTTGGCTTTTTCACCTACAAATTTACGACCTGCATTGTTTCCCAATATCCATTCCTCTGGATTAAATAAGTCAAATAAACCAACTTTTACTAAGGTGGGGATCGCGAGTATCAGTTCTTGCTCAATCTCTCCACGTAAACCTGAGTTATACAGATTGATATTATGCAACATGGTTGCCACTGTGCCAGTTTGTACAGCGCTGCCATCCTTTAACTTAACCACAGGCAAAACCTCACCTGCTTGAATAATTTTTTGGTTAATACTCGATAGCGCATTTGAATTTTGAATAGATGACATATCAACTCCACTCGATTCAGATTGATTCACCCGCATTTTAACGTAAAAAAGCACTGCTTAATGCAGTGCTTTTTTAACAAATGAATAATTACTTTTTCTTTTTAGGTCCAAGTAACATACCCATTTGACGGCCTTCCATTTTTGGTGCTTGTTCAACAATACCAAACTCTGCTACGTCTGCTTCAATTTTTTGCAATTGTGCAAGACCCAACTGTTGGTGAGCCATTTCACGACCACGGAAACGTAGAGTAATTTTGACTTTGTTGCCTTCTTCAAGAAACTTCAGAATAGCACGCAACTTAACATTGTAATCACCAACGTCTGTACCAGGGCGCAACTTAATTTCTTTCACTTGAACTTGATGCTGTTTCTTTTTCGCATCTTTTTGCTTTTGCTTCAAGTCAAATAAATGTTTGTTGAAATCCATGATTTTACAAACAGGTGGCTCTGCATTCGCCACGATCTCAACAAGATCAAGATCAACTTCTTCAGCAGCACGCAAAGCTTCAGCAAGTGAAACGATGCCTTTTTGCTCTCCATCTGCAGCAACGAGACGCACATCTTTCGCTTTGATCTCATCATTTAATGCAGGACGATTACTTTTAGCACCTTGTTGTTGGTTACGGTCAGGCTGTTTAATCTTTCTTACTCCACAATATACCGGCCGCGTTCGGCTACGGCTGCTTTCACTAGGTCAATAAATGCGTCTATTGACATAGTACCTAAATTTTTTCCAGAGCGAGTACGAACATTCACAGTCCCTTCCTCTACTTCTCGATCTCCAAGTACCAATAGGTATGGAATACGCTCTAGTGTACGCTCACGAATCTTAAAGCCGATTTTCTCATTTCTCAAGTCTGAAATTGCTCGAATTCCATTTTCTTTGAGTTTTGCGACGACTTGCTCACAAGCTTCCGCTTGAGAATCTGTAATATTCATGACACATGTTTGGATTGGAGCCAACCATGGTGGCATAAAGCCTGCGTAGTGTTCAATTAGTATACCAATAAAACGCTCAAAACTGCCAAGAATTGCACGATGTAACATCACAGGATGGTCACGATCGTTATCTTCTGTTACATATGAAGCGTCTAAACGTAACGGTAAGTTAAAATCACACTGGATTGTACCGCACTGCCAGATACGTCCTAAACAGTCTTTTAATGAAAATTCAATCTTCGGACCGTAGAAAGCACCTTCTCCAGGTTGTTCTTCCCATTTAAGATTTGCAGCATCTAAAGCATCTGCTAAAGATTTTTCTGCAACATCCCAAAGTTCATCAGCACCCACACGTTTTTCAGGACGTGTAGACAATTTCATTTGAACGTCTTCAAAGCCAAAATCTTTATAAACATCTAAAGTCAGTTTAATAAAGTCTGCAACTTCTTTACCAATTTGTTCAGTTGTACAGAAAATATGTGCATCATCTTGAGTAAAACCACGTACACGCATAATCCCGTGTAACGAACCTGATGGCTCATTACGATGGCATGAACCAAACTCTGCCAAACGAATTGGAAGATCACGGTAAGATTTTAAACCTTGGTTAAACACTTGAACGTGACATGGGCAGTTCATTGGTTTTACCGCATAGTTACGACTTTCTGAATGTGTCGTAAACATATTTTCTGCATAGTTGGCAGCATGACCCGATTTTTCCCACAAAGTGAAGTCTACAATTTGTGGTGTTTTAATCTCTTGGTAGCCGTTGTCCTGTTGAACTTTACGCATGTATTGTTCAAGCACTTGGTAGATCGTCCAACCATTGGCATGCCAAAACACCATACCTGGTGCTTCTTCTTGCATATGGAACAAATCTAAAGCTTTACCAATTTTACGATGGTCACGCTTTTCAGCTTCTTCAATACGCTTGATATATGCTGCTAATTCTTTTTTGTCTGCCCAAGCAGTACCATAAATACGCTGTAATTGTTCATTCTTTGCATCACCGCGCCAGTAAGCGCCAGAGATTTTAGTCAATTTGAATGACTTTAAAAATTTAGTATTCGGTACGTGTGGACCACGACACATATCTAAATAATCTTGATGATAGTACAAGCCCATTTGAGTTTCTTCAGGCATGTCAGCAATCAAACGTAACTTATAATCTTCACCACGTGCAGTGAACTCAGCAATCACATCATCACGAGGTGTCATTTTTTTAATGACATCATAATCTTGATCGATGAGCTTTTTCATGCGCGCTTCGATTGCAGCCATATCATCTAAAGTAAATGGACGAGGCATCCAGATGTCATAGTAGAAACCTTCTTCAATGACCGGACCAATCACCATTTTTGCTTCAGGGAAGAGTTGTTTTACCGCATGACCCACCAAGTGTGCACAAGAGTGACGAATAATTTCTACACCGTCTTGATCTTTTGGAGTGATGATTTGTAAGGTTGAGTCTTCGGTAATTAAATCACTTGCATCGACTAAGCGACCATTTACTTTCCCAGCAACTGTATTTTTAGCCAGTCCAGGTCCAATACTTTGAGCAACTTCCATAACGGAAACGGCTTGATCAAAACTTTTTTGATCGCCATTTGGCAATGTGATAATAGGCATATTTAAAAATCCTTAAGGAGTGATGCCCCGTACAATGGAGCATGTCACCGCGAGATTATGATCGAGGAAGATCCTCAAGATAAAATCGGTGGAACAAAATAAAAGTGTGTCGAATTTTACACCTTTACAGCATATTTATAAACCTTTGTCTTAAAATTATTCTTTATTCTGATTTAAATTGTACTTTTGATTATCCATCAACTTCCTCTTTTTGGCGCATTACTCTCTAAAGGTTTCCCACGCTTCAAAATCTCGATTTTTATAACAATATAATTTATGAAATTGAGGAATAATCGCTTCGCTTTGTGTCGGTCTTAAAAATACAAAATCATCAACAGCTATTTCAGTATTTTTAGGCACATTAACCATTTCCTGATTAGTACTCCGCCCATAAAGTGCATGCGGATGAATCCCTCGCGGATAAACATAATGTGCCATCCAATATCCACCATAAACAAATAAGGCTTTAGAGCTATGTGGTAATTTATCTAAAACTTCTAATCCAGGTAACTGGGTAAATGGCAGCACTTTTAAAACAGGAGTTGAAATCCATAGCGCAGCTTGTAAAACACTTAATCCATCACTGTCAAAGTCACTTGGTTTAAGCAACATCGAGCCAAAAGAAAGATCATTACACACACTTTGCTCCACGTGGAGGTAAAATGTAGGGCTACCACCACCATTAAAACAAAGATCAGCTCGCCATAAATGCGGAAATTGCTGTTGAATAATATTTTTATAATTTTGATAAATGTCTTGTGACTCTCGATACGCGACATCAATCTTTTTAATCATCGAAGGCAGCTTCGTCACATGGGCATCATAGCCCATCAAGCCAGCAAGTGCTAAATGCTCAGGATTTTGCTCAATCAATCTTAATATTTCGATGAGTGCAAAATCGGAACGAACACCACCGCGATGCAAACCCACATCAATTTCAATATTGATTTTAAGCGTTAAGCTAAACTGTTTTGCGACCTCAAGATACTGTAATAAACGTGCTTTTGAATCAATTAACCATTGTATATCGGCTTGTCTGCAATTTTGATTCATCGCATAAAAATGCTGAACAGTACTTATAGGCATCGGTTTCCCAAACAACACATCTACATCCGAAAAGTTCTCAAGGATTGGTAAAAGCTGTGGCATATGAAACACCATAAACCGTTGAGTCGAAAGCTTTAGACTAATGGTTTTTAATAATGCTAAGCATGCCAAAGACTTTACCACGATACGTGGTTGCAAATGGCTTCCGTATTGAAGCTTTTTGGCAACGTACTGTAGATTTTGTTCAAGCGCCTGATCATCAACAATTAACCGAGGTAATGCACCATTTGACCGTTTTAAATCACGATTTAATTGCTCAAAAAAGTTATTCATAGTCTACCTTTATGGTCTATTTTAGTTTTACTCATTCACTTAATTTTATCCATTATTCAGATAAGAATAGCTTTTCTAAATAAGGATTTAAAAACTTTCTGCTTGGATCAAGTCGTTCTCGCAACTGCATAAACTCATCCCACTTAGGATATAAAGTTTTAAGTTGTGTTACTGTCATACTATGCATTTTCCCCCAATGTGGTCGCCCTTGATAATGTTGCAAAATCGACTCAACTTCATCAAATAATTGTCTAGGTGCTTGCTTATAATATTGGTGTACTGAGATGGAAATAGAGTCCCGCTGATAAAACGGACTCAACCAAATATCATCACCTTTGACAAATCGAAACTCCACAGGGAAAAAGGTTTGTGCTCTTGAGTTTTTTAGCGCTGCTAGAACAGCTTGCAAACATTCCACGCCCAATTCAACTGGAATCTGATATTCCATTTCATTAAATTTCGTTTCACGCGGTGTCGGGAAAATCTTGCCTGACCAATCAACAAATGTGCTTGGCTTAATAAAAACGCCTAAGAGCTTTTGTAGTTTTGGATTCAATGCTGGGAAAGATTTGGTTAACTCGCAACATAGGGTTAATAACGTATCTTCAGATGGCCATGATTCAGTGCGTGGTTGAACCTCATCGTCAGTAATATCTAAAGTTTTTAAAATCAATTTATCTGCATGAGAAAATGCAAAACACTCGATATGCCGATGTTGTGCTTTCCATTGGTCAATATTTTGAATAAAGTCTTTGACCGCACACAGTCTAACTTGCTCTTTAAGCTTATAGCGTGGTTTATTCTGCATAGTGATTTTAGTCAAAACCCCTAAGCTCCCTAAAGACACTCGCCCAGCTGCAAAAATATCTGGATTTTCATGGCGATTACAATGAAGAATTTCTCCTGATGCTGTGAGTAATTCAAATGCTTGTACATAACCTGAAATACAATGTAGGCTTACACCTGTACCATGTGTTCCCGTTGAAACAGCACCAGCTAAACTTTGCTGGTCAATATCGCCCTGTTGCATTAAAGACTGCTGCATCGGTTCTAAATATTGCCCTAAATTAAATAATCGTGTTCCTGCCCAAATACTGGCTTGGGCAAATTCAGTATTGACTTGATCCACACCAGAAAGACCATCCAAAGACAGCAATGTTGCATCGGTACTCACCAAAGGTGTAAATGAATGCCCTGCTCCCACCACTCGAATCTTTGCTTGGGTTTGGACAATGTGTTTTAACTCATCAAGACTGTCAGGCTTTAAAATTTGCTCAGGGTGAGACTGTTGATAGCCCGACCAATTGTTCCATTTTTGCTGATTTAATTTGTGCTTGTTCGGTGCTTGATTAATCAATTGATTCATAATGCTCATCCTTTAGCGTACAGCCGTTTTTAAATTGCCGTGATTTGTTCTTTTTTCTATTTCGTGTGGTGGAATCGCTACGGGGCGTGTGATTTGGTCATATGCTCGTTGAGATTTATCTAGACTCAACTGCGTTGCCAATTGCTGAAATTTGTACTGAATTGCCGCATGTGTCCATTGACCATATAAAGTATGTGCACCTTCATAAGCTTGTTGCTGGTATTCTTCATTGGTGGTGATATAGCCCATATAATCATTGCAATAAGACACCAAACCAACCTTTGAAATACCATGATGCTTTGAGAACTGTTTTGCCACAGTCTGAATCACACGTTGCCCTGCTGTTGTGGTAATTTCTCCAGGGCAACAAATCAAAGCCAATTGACCAATTTGGATAATCTGTAGCGGAATAACACTTGGAACCAGTGGGCTGTCTTGAATGGCACCGGCTTTAACTAGGCGATTCATTTCTGCAATTAAAGGATCAAAAATGCTTGGTGAAAAATCTAAACTTTTACCCAGCAACTGATTATCTGGACTTTCTAAAACAATCTCTTTCGGGAATTGTGAGTCATAGAGCGCTTTATATTTGCTGTACCGCAGAGAATTCGAGTTTGCTAAACGTTGCTTACGTACTCGCTTAGCAAGTAAAGACATTACTTTAAGAATTGCTGTAGGTGTCCCCTTACCATCTATAGGCGTTCCCCTGAAGAAACCGACACCATGACAAGCGGCACTGGTTTTAGCGCCTTGTATCCCCTGACTAAATTCACTTGGCACATCGACTTGACTCAAATCTACATAGGATAAAACAGCATCGATACTGCCTTGGAGTAGACATGCGTCCATCGTATTGTTGGTGTTTTTTTCAAGCGGTGTAGTCAGTGCTTTAATCGCAATTTCACTTTGATAACGCCCATTTTGCTCAGCATATTGATATTCTCTTTCGCCCTTAATTTTATTGCGAATCGCATCTTGTTTGGGGCCATGAAAATGTGGCGATACATCTCCTGCTGTTGCTTGTGCGAAAATGGCAACAGGGTTTGGAATACCTTGTGTTAATAAATAGTGTTCACTTAACGCAGCAGCATAGCCTTTATTGTCACCATCATGGGCTTTGAGTTGACTACTCAAACAGGTTGCATGCACTCCAAATAATGAAATAAATGAACATAATTGATCATCACGATAAAAACCGATTAATTGCATTTCACGGTTTAAGGCGAGATGGGTTTCTGCTTCAGTTCTTTGAATCACATCAGGGTTACGATTATATGCCTGCAATGATCGATTCCATGCCACTGGAATATCATCAGGGAATTGGCAACTTTGATAACGAAGTTCAGTTTCTTTTTCAGTGTCTAAGGCATTGGAGATACTGAGCATGACCGCATTTACCACAGCTTCGACATGCTCTGGTACAAAACCTGGGGTTGGCATATTGTATAAAGCTTCATAAGCACAACCGCCAGGGCCAGAATGAGTATGGGTTGCCATCAAGACCAAATGCTGTTCATTAAATTGCTCAGCTAATTGATGTTTTAAACGCTCAACAACACCACTGCGGATCGCATAAGTAATACAACCAAAATCCAGACAACAAAAAATAATGGGCTGTTCTAAAGCTAAACGACGGATCGTGAATGTACGAGCAAACAACGCTGTACGTTTTTGATAAGCACGATGTGACCACATACCATAACCAAACATGGCATAACCTTGCGGCTGAATGTTTATTTCTTGTTTGTCCCAACCCACCATAAACATATGCGATCATCCTTTATCTTTTTTATGTCAGCGAATTTATATCAGCGAATACCAGAAGTAGATTGAATCTTAATCAAAAATATGCGATACCAACTAGGGTAAAAGCAACAATAATATGGGGGGCGAAGCGGACTTTATGAGCTTGCAGCAAAAGGAAATTGCCAATTCTCAATTTTATATTCCACCAATGATACTGACGAGTTTGATTCATTATGCAGAACAACAACACTGGCAATATGGCAATTGGTTTGCAGCACAAAATTTAGACTTGGAACAAATTCGCCAAGGACATGGTTTTGTTGCTTTTTCAGAACTCTGCGAGGTTATTCATCTTGCGCTTAAAGATATCCAGCAACAAAATTTAGGCTTATTGCTGGGCAGTAGTGAAGGTCAGATTTCAATTGGTATTTTGGGCTTTGCCATGCAAGCCTGTAAAACAGTAGCTGAAGCATTGGAGACCGCACTACACTATCATCCTATTTCAGGCAGTGTCTTAGATTTAACCGTCAATCTTGTTGATGATTATTGTGAAATTGAACTTTTTGAGCGGAGTGACTGTGGTGAGCTAAAAGCATTTTTCTGTGATGAAGTCTTTGCCAGTATTATTACCTGTGTCAATATGATGCTAGATGATAGCTATGAGTTGGTGAGTCTGGAGCTTAGCTATGATCATTCAGCATATATTAATGATTATAAAAGAATTTTCAATTGTCCAATTTATTTTAAAACGACTAAAAATATCATCCGATTTAACAAAACACTCTTGTCGAGAAGTCTTAAAAACTATAGCCCTGTCAATTATCAAAGTGCAATTCTGATTTGTGATCAAGCTTTAAAACAATTTGATCAAATGAATCAACACAGTTTGGCAAAGGTATTAGCACATTTGATTGAAAGCCATCTACCTGAACGCTTTGATATGCAACAAGCAGCACAATATTTTCATTTTAGCGAACGCCATTTACGGCGTTTACTACTCAATGAGGGGCTAAATTTTCAGTTATTAAAGCAACAGGTATTAGAAAAAAAAGCCAAACAATGGATTGAAGAAAATCAATCGATGAGTGAAATCAGTTTCAACCTTGGTTTTAGTGAGTTAAGGGAATTTCGTCGTGCGTTTAAAAAATGGACTGGATCTTCGCCAACGGAATACAAAAAAGCGAAACTGCTGAGTTCAGTTATTCATATTTGAATAACGGGATTTTAAATAAGATTCTGAACAAACTAGGATTAATATTTACAGCAATATTGAAAAATGTTAATTTAATTCAATAAATTAAATATTCCAAAACATTTCAATAAATGTAACGATGTATAATGATGAATATTTAAATTAGATACTCGACTAAAGCCTAAATGCATTTTTACAGGCTTATGCATATCTTTTAAACATGGAAATTAGAATAAATATAGATGGAGCTAAACATGGTTAGTGCATATGATCAATTACCGCGCACCCCTGCAAACTTTGTAGCATTATCACCTTTACGTTACCTCGAGCGTGCAGCCTACATTTATCCAAATCAAGATGCGATTGTACATGGTGCTCGTCATATCTCTTGGCGTGACACCTATACACGTTGTCGTCAATTTGCCCATCAATTACAAAATCTTGGGATTCAAAAAAACGATACTGTTTCAGTTCTTTTACCCAATATCCCTGCGATGGTCGAAGCGCATTTTGCAGTCCCTATGGCTGGTGCTGTTTTAAATACCCTGAATACTCGTTTAGATGCCAAAACCATTGCGTTTATGTTAGAGCATGCTGAAACCAAAGTTCTTTTGGTTGACCCTGAATTTGCGGCTTTGGCTAAAGAAGCGGTAGCGCTTATTGCTCAACAGATCTATATCATTGATGTTGCAGATGAGGAATACGAAAACAATGATGCTACAGCACGTATTGGTCAAATTGAATATGAGGAATGGCTAAAGGGCGGCGATGTAGATTTTGAGTGGCATTTACCTCAGGATGAATGGGATGCGATTAGTCTAAATTATACCTCTGGCACTACAGGCAATCCGAAAGGTGTGGTTTATCACCATCGTGGTGCTTATATCAATGCGGCCAGTAATATCATCGCCTGTGGTATGACACCACGTTGTAAATATTTATGGACACTTCCGCTATTCCATTGCAATGGCTGGTGTTTTGCTTGGACTGTTGCAGCCAATGGCGGTACCAATATCTGCTTACGTAAAATTGATCCTGAGTTAGTTTATCAACTCATTGATCAATACAAAGTTGACTATTTCTGTGGTGCACCGATTGTCTTGTCGATGTTGATCAACACCCCGAAAGAACAACAAATTAAATTTGAACATCATGTAGAAGTAATGGTGGCTGGTGCTGCACCGCCTGCGGCAATTATTGAAGGAATGCATCATATTGGTATTCAAGTCAATCATGTCTACGGTCTCACTGAAACTTATGGCCCTTCTGCATTATGTGCATCACAAGCAGGTTGGAGTGACCTGTCTATTCAAGAGCAAGCACAATTACATTCGCGCCAAGGTGTACCTTATCCATTACAAGATGGTATGCGTGTGTTGGATGCTGAAACGATGCAACCTGTGCCTAATGACGGCAAGACCATGGGAGAAATTATGTTCCGTGGCAACATTGTTATGAAAGGCTATTTAAAAAATACCAAAGCCACAGAAGAAGCCTTTAAAGGTGGTTGGTTTCATACGGGTGATTTAGCGGTCTGCCAACCTGATGGTTATGCAAAAATTATGGACCGCTCAAAAGACATCATTATTTCAGGTGGTGAAAATATCTCATCTTTAGAAGTTGAAGAGGTTCTTTATACGCATCCTGCAATTATGACTGCGGCAGTGGTTGCGCAACCCGATCCGCGTTGGCAAGAGGTTCCTTGTGCCTTTATTGAACTTAAACAAGGTGCTGAAACCACACCTGAAGAGGTGATTGAATTCTGCAAACAGCATTTGGCACGCTTTAAAGTCCCTAAAAATGTGGTGATTTGTGAGATTCCAAAAACATCGACAGGTAAATTGCAAAAATTTATCTTACGCGACTGGGCAAAAGAGCGCTCAGTGGGTGAGTTTAATTAGCCTACCCGTTTAAATCATCCAATTTACCTTCCTCTTCTCAGTAAAAATAAACGACTGTTTTTATTTAAAAGGTCATCTGGCGAGTAAGGTAAATTGATGAAAGATTGAGATAAATTGGTGAAAGAGAGCGGTAAATCTGTGAAAATAGACTTAAAACTTTCATTTCTTATTTCCCGACTTCATTTTAGAAATTATGCTTTACTTGTCGCTTATTGATAGCATCATTAAAACTTTTTGATCATTTAAATATAGCAAATGATAAATAAACTTCGTACAGAAATAGAACCCGATTTTGAAACAGCACAACAACATTACCCGCTCGTACTCAAATTGATTGCTAATTACCTAGGGTCTATTGACAATTCGTCTATGTTTGCGACTACGTGTGTTTTTTAGGCGATACTAGGCGCGAAATACGAAATTTAGTCATTCTAAATGAGTAGTTCGTAACGACGTAGCGGCAAAAAACACGCTAGTCCCGAAGGGTTGTGGCTAAAATTATCTCAGCCTTCGTTATGAAACTCGAAAATAGTCTCGCTATTCTCTTCGCTTCATGCCTTGCCTGCTCAATTTTAACCTACAACGCAAGCCATTTATGAAATGGCAACAGACCCTAAACTATTGCGATGAGTTTGGTGATGAAGACTCGCTTGAATATCAAAAACTCAGTGAAAAGCTCACAGAAATTACCAGTAAAGATATTTCTCAATACGATCTTTGGGAGTGGTGGGAAGCCGAAGGCATCGAAAATTTAAGCTTTGATATTTGCTTACCTGAGCCTAAAATCATCCACAATATTTCAAAACAAGAACTTACTGAAATCGTCCAGCGAATTAAAAGCTCAGATTTTCATACTCAACATGCAAATGAATTCATCAATGCTTTTTACCTCCGCACCATTTTCTCTGGAGGCTATTTCTACAATTTTTTAAAACTCAATTTTAAAGCATTTAAGCATCAATTGTTTCAACGCAATAAAGATCAAGCAGGACGATACTTTGAATATTCGGTAGAAGACATTGTGGATCGACTTTGGAACGAGTGATTGCCATAAAAATATCACCATTAACAAAGCATGCAGTGCGTTTATTGGTTTAAATCATTTAGAGTCATATTGCATTTAAACACTAAAAACATTCTCAATATCTGTAGTTTTAACCACACATCCAATCACGTCTCATCCAAGATCAAGCCTACACTTCAATCTGTTCACTACATTTTAGAAATATAAATGGCATTTCCGCCATATTTTGACTGGCATTTTATTGGACACAAGTTTTTACGATTTTGACTATTTGTATCCTTATTTTTCAATGAAAAGTGTTTACACTCAATGCACTTACAGCTTTCAAGCCTTTTTTCTTTGACTTTACAGTCACAGAGAAATAACCATGAAATACTTGTACGTCACTATAAGATGTTGCACGATGTAGCGGAACAAATATGTGTCATAGAAGACACACGTCGTATTTATGAAGATTATAAATCTGGTTTAACCAGTATTGAGGAAACCGATATGCCACAATACAAAGCACCCTTACGTGATATGCACTTCGTTTTGCATGAATTATTAAATGCTGAAGAACATTACGCGAAACTCCCTGCATTCCAAGAAACCGTAAGCCGTGAATTGATTGATCAATATTTAGAAGCTGGCGCGGATTTCTGTGAAAATGAATTATCTCCACTTAACCAAATCGGTGACAGTGAAGGCTGTAAATGGAATGATGGTGTAGTGACTACGCCTACAGGCTTTAAAGCAGCGTATGACAAATATGTAGAATTAGGCTTCCCTTCTCTTTCAGTTCCAGAAGAACATGGCGGTCAAGGTTTACCAGGTTCTTTAGCAACTGCTATTTCTGAAATGGTTGGTTCTGCAAACTGGGCGTGGGGTATGTACCCTGGTCTTTCACATGGTGCGGTTCGTACAATTGAGCATCATGGTTCTGCTGAGCAAAAAGCAACATATTTACCTAAACTTGTTTCAGGTGAATGGACTGGTACTATGTGCTTAACAGAATCTCATGCAGGTTCTGACTTAGGCATTATCCGTTCTAAAGCTGAGCCACAAGCAGATGGTAGTTACGCAATCTCTGGCGAGAAAATCTTTATCTCTGCTGGTGAACACGATATGGCGGACAACATCGTTCACATCGTTTTGGCTCGTCTACCAGGCGCACCTAAAGGCACTAAAGGGATCTCGTTATTCATCGTACCTAAGTTCAATGTAAATGCAGATGGCTCTATTGCAGACCGTAATGCAGTACGTTGTGGTTCAATTGAACACAAAATGGGTATCCACGGTAATGCAACTTGTGTGATCAATTTTGATAACGCAAAAGGTTTCTTGATTGGACCTGAAAACCGTGGTTTACATGCAATGTTTACCTTCATGAACACTGCGCGTATTGGTACTGCTGTTCAAGGTTTAACAGCATCTGAATCTTCTTTCCAAGGTGCACTTGCATATGCGAAAGATCGTTTGGCAATGCGTTCACTTTCTGGTCCTAAAGCACCAGAGAAAGAAGCTGATCCAATCATTGTTCACCCAGCTGTACGTAACATGTTGATGACACAAAAAGCCTTTGCTGAAGGTGGCCGTGCATTGGTTTACTTCTTATCTCAATATGCAGATATCGTAGAGCAAGGTGTTACTGAAGAAGATCGTAAATTTGCCGACAATATCTTGTCATTATTAACACCGATTGCAAAAGCATTCTTAACTGAGACAGGTTCTGAATCAGCGAAGCATGGTGTACAAGTATTTGGTGGTCACGGCTTTATTTCTGAACACGGTATGGAGCAAATTGTACGTGATACGCGTATCTCTTGCTTATACGAAGGTACAACTGAAATCCAAGCGCTTGATTTGTTAGGACGTAAAGTATTGGGTACGCAAGGTGCAATGTTGAAAGACTTCACCAAGATCATCCATAAATTTGCAGAAGCAAACAAAGACAATGCTGACCTGAAAGAATTTGTTGAACCACTTGCTGCTCTTAACAAAGAGTGGGGTGATTTAACCATGCAAATCGGTATGAAAGCTATGCAAAATCCAGATGAAGTAGGCGCAGCTGCGGTTGACTACCTATACTTCTCTGGTTATGTAACACTTGCATTCTTATGGGCTCGTATGGCGCTTGTTGCTCAACAAAAACTTGCTGAAGGCTCTACTGAAACTGGCTTCTATAATGCAAAAATTAAGACTGCTCGTTTCTACTTCAAAAAAATCTTACCACGCGTTCGTTCACATGTTGACGTGATCGCGGGTGGCTTAGATCCATTGATGTCATTAGATGCTGAAGACTTTGCATTCTAAGTAGAATGCCGAGCTAGGTATTTAGAAAACTGTACTCAAGAGTGCAGAAATAGAGAAAGGACGGTCATAGCTTTGGCAGTCCTTTTTCTTTATAAATAGAGCGTTATTTACTTAGACCATCTAACAACATACATGCTTGTTGGTTAAACTGATCTAAGTCTACAGATTCAAACAATAAACAGGTGAACGAACATGCCAATTTATAATGCGCCACTTGCAGATATGAAATTCATTCTGAATGACGTTTTCAATGCAGAGCAATTCTGGCAAGCCAACGAAAAGCTTGCACATGTTGATGCAGCAACGGCTGAAGCAATTTTAGAAGAAATGGCTAAATTTGCACAAAATGTTACGCTTCCTTTAAACCGTACAGGTGATGAAGAAGGCGCTCATTATGAAAATGGCAAAGTCACGACACCTGCTGGTTTTAAAGAAGCATTCCAACAATACGCTGAAGGCGGTTGGATTGGCCTAGGTGCTGAAGAGGAATGGGGCGGTCAAGCAATGCCAAAAATGCTGACTGTACTTGCTGATGAAATGTTATTTGCTACCAATCCATCATTCATGCTCTACCCGCTTCTCTCTGTTGGTGCGGGTATGGCGTTAAACAGCTATGCATCTCAAGAACAGAAAGAAACCTATTTACCTAAAATCTATTCAGGTGAATGGTCTGGTACGATGTGTTTAACTGAACCTCATGCAGGTACAGATTTAGGGATTATCAAAACTAAAGCTGAACCTAATCAAGATGGTACGTATAACATTACTGGTACTAAAATCTTTATTACTGGTGGTGATCACGATCTTGCTGACAACATCATTCACCTTGTTTTAGCAAAAACACCTGATGCACCTGCGGGTTCACGTGGTATCTCACTCTTTATCGTGCCTAAATTCCTCGTCAATGCTGACGGTTCATTGGGCGAACGTAATACAGCGGGTCCTGGTTCAATTGAACACAAAATGGGAATCAAAGCGTCTGCAACATGTGTCATGAACTTTGATGCAGCCAAAGGTTTCCTTGTTGGTAAAGAAAATGAAGGGCTTGCAGCTATGTTCGTGATGATGAATTACGAACGTTTGTCGATGGGTATTCAAGGCCTAGGTGCTTCTGAATATGCATACCAAAATGCAGCACAGTATGCGACTGATCGCGTACAAGGCCGTAGTGCAACAGGTGTTAAATCTCCAAACAAACCTGCTGACAGCATCCTTGTACATGGTGATGTACGTCGCATGTTACTCAATGCACGTGCCAACAATGAAGCTTCTCGTGCATTTGCAGTCTATGTCGGTCAACAACTCGACATTACTAAATTTTCAACCGATCCTGAAGCTGTTGCGAAGGCAAATAATCGTGTTGCATTATTGACGCCAATTGCCAAAGCCTATTTAACAGACACCGCGTTTAATGCTGCAATCGATGCGCAAATGGTGTTTGGTGGTCATGGCTATATTCGTGAATGGGGCATGGAACAATGTGTGCGTGACTTACGTATCGCGCAAATCTATGAAGGTACCAACGGCGTTCAGTCACAAGATTTAATTGGTCGTAAAACAATTAAATGTAATGGTGAATTCATTGCTGAATATATTGAAGAGATCCGTGATTTTGCCAATGGTCTAGATACCGACTTAAACTTCATTAAAGATGCGACTTTAGATATCGCAACTGAAGTAGATATGATTACGCAGCATATTTTAGAACGTGCAAAAGAAAATGCTGATTTCGCAAATGCTGCGGCAGTAGAGTATCTGCATGTTGTTGGCTTATTAAGCTTCTCTTATATGTTTGCTCGTATTGCCAATGCTGCAAAAAATAAGCAAGGTCAATTCTATCAAGACAAACTTGCATTGACTCATTACTTCATCCAACGCCTCTTGCCTGATTTAAATGCACGTGTTGCTAAAATCAAAGCAGGTGCAGAAGTTATTATGAATTTCAGCGAAGATTATTTTACGAATCAGGCTTAATTTCATCATCAATTGAAATAAGACATAAAACGCCCGATGATTCGGGCGTTTTTTATTTGCAACTGATGATTTTTTTAGAACACCTACTGATCTATATCTCTTGAATGTCATAAAGCCGTTAGGTTTGCTTTTCTATGCATCTTAAAATCAAGGATGGTGCAATTATATCGTGTGGCTATAAAAGTTGATCACAATATAAATCAAGTAGCATCGTATAGTATTACCTTGGATAAAACTTCCGAATCGATTCAGCCATCTCTGGAGATTGGTTTTGTAAAGCATTTGCGGCACTTGTGGCATCCACAGTACTGCGATTTTGACTGACTTTAAATTTCCCTACGATTGAATCTATTTCGATTTCAATCGCCACAATTTCCTGTAATAAAGCAGCGATATAATCATTGGGCGCATCCCCCATTTTCCAAGGTACCGCCTGCGGTGCTTCATGCTGACGAGTCAATCGCGCCAGAATACCCCGCAAATATTTTTCATCTTCTATTTTTCGGATTGCTCCCTTCACATGCACAACACGATAGTTCCATGTCGGTACTTCCCGATGATGCTCAAATTTCCCTGGATACCAATTCGGTGAAATATAACTTTGCTCAGCATGGAAAATCACATATGCCGATTGAACCTGTTCTAGCACGTTAAATAGAGGATTGGCTTTGGCGATATGTCCACGCAACAATCCAGACTTGCCAGCTGACCGATCCAATTCAAAAGGGATATGGTTCGCTTCAATTTCACCGTCATAAGTAACCATCAAACTTCCCAATGGATTTTTTTCAATTAAATCGAAAAGTTCAGGGAGATTCTCTTGTTTAAAATGAGTAGGAAGATACATGTTTTATTTCCTAATACTCTTTCGAGCCATCTGGGCTGGTTTTAAAGATTTCAGGTAATTCAGCATTTTCAGTAAAAGCTTCACCTTTGAAAATATTAACCACTTCAATGTTGCCTATAATTTGCTGATTAAACTCGTCTAGTCGCTCAGCGGGAATCCATAACTCCTGACAAAAGTCATCACCAACCGTATGTATTTCAAACTGAGCCAGATACTCATCACTCAGTTCAAAACGAGTGACATAGCCAATATAACCACTTGCTTGATCTTTGGTATTCCAGTCCAAAGCAATTTTTTCAGCATATTTCTGATTTAAAACAGGATAGAAAATAGGTTGCCAATACAATCTTGGTGGGAAATTTTTAAAGCCACTCTTTTCAATCAATTGATATTCAAAAAGCCCAATTGGTCGGTACAAATACATTGTTATTCCTTTCATTGTATTGAAAATAATCTATCTATAGCTTAATCAAAGGAAATGATCAATTTCTTAATTAAATAGTTGTGATTTATTCACTATAAACATTTCACTTTTGTTTTCATGTGCATGAAATTTGCATAGTGTTTAATCATAAATAGTACGCACAAATGGAGGATGTTATGAATAAAGATCCACGTATAGAAAAAATAGAAAACCTCCTCGATAAATTGGGCAATATTGCAGTAGAAGCATTTCATTATATTGCGCTGTTTATCATTGGCTGTATGATCGCTTGGTCAGCAGTACATACAATTATTGAAATTTTAACCGTGAAACAATACGCCAGTATTGACGATATTTTATTGTTATTCATCTATTTGGAATTAGGTGCAATGGTGGGGATCTATTTTAAGACCAACCACATGCCTGTACGTTTCTTAATTTATATCGCAATCACCGCACTTACGCGGTTACTAATTTCAGATATTCAACATGACCATAAAGCAGATATGGATTTAGTGATTATCACAGGATCTGTTTTAATTTTAGCTATTGCAATTTTGATCGTAAGATATGCATCTTGGACATATCCTTCCGTCATTCGTGATAAGCACACTGAAAAATCATTACCTCATGGCAAAACACCACGACCAGAAGACGATGAACTGGCCTAGTCCCTTGTCTTGATTCATACGCTTGCCCTTCTCCCTAAGCAAAATCAAAGTAATACTATATAAAGTCTAAGACAAAGTGGAGGAGGGACTTTTTTAATGTGTTGAAAATTTGATGCATTACTATTGCTCATGATGACATTTTTAAATCACGTTCAGCGATCATTGGGCACTTGTAAATAACGACCATTCTGGAAAATCCAATGCATACTAACCTGCGGATCAGGTAAACCATAACGGCGCCAATCACTAATCAACGTGTATTGCGAACTTTCTATATGACCACCCTCCCCATTTACATAACCATAACTGCTACCTGAATACTCCGTCCGTGTTGGAAACTGATGATTATAAATAATCGTCACACCATTTTGTGGTGGGTAACTTGGGTATGGGCCATTTGGATGCGGATAGGGCCTATTCGGATAACTTGGGTACGTTGGATAGGGATGCTGGTATTGAGGTCGAACAGGAATCTCCTGTGACATTTGGCGGCCATATTGATCTGTATATTTATAGGTCGTTGTTGGATATTTCTTTTGAGGGCGCTCAACACTGCGATAATTCGCCCAATCTTTAGCGTCTGCCCATGTCATTGTTGAAGTTGCTGAAAGCATCAACATTAAGACACTTAAACTGAGTATCTGTTTCATTTCAACCTCCAAACTTGAACGTATACACAACAGCTTAATATATCATTCAAGATAAATAATGGATGAATTACAGTCAAAATTTAATCTTCTTTATTGTTTATACATCAACTTGGGTAAATTCTGACATCAATCTGATAAAATATAATTTTAATCTGATGAGTGCTGTATTGTGGCTGAACTGAGCTTTGACCGTTTACATCAATTTTTTTGCAAAATCCCAAGTGTGCAAGAAGCATTTATTGATAGCTATGGTTCAGATGGCAAACAAGCATGGTGGTTTAAATTTCAAATCAATATTGACCATCCTTTAGCGTGGCAAACTGTACAAGAACTTGGTCACGTTCTAAATTATATTTCTAAAAATGAACGCCTTCCGACTCAGTTTTTACCCGTTTCTCCTCCTCCGTATATGAATGGTGAAGCGAAACAATTTTTAGCTTGGGTGATTCAATGTAACCATGCAGATTTTTCGCCTGATGTGGTGTGTGACTGGTTAGAGGCACGTTTACCAAAACCTGTAGATGATGAAAGCAAATGGAAAATCAAAACTGATTTACATGAGTTAGATCATATTTCAAATAAAGATTTGGATGAGTTAGTTCCACCGAATCCGCAGTAATTTAATCTACATAAACTTCAAAAAACTAGAATTATGCAGTAAGAAGCTCAAATATCGACTTGAGCTTCTTAATCACTTATATTTTTAATTTATTTTGCAAATACAGTACTTCTGCTTTCAACCAATTGAAATACCAACTATCAAATTTTTGTCTACTTCCACCCTCATCCAATACAGGCGCAATCCCACCCCATAAATCTCGAGAATCGATCCATATTTCACCTTTTGATGGTCCAGTAATGACTAAAAAATAATATTCACCACAACCAATACCACAAATAGGCAAAATCCCATTGAGCTCAAAGTTTTTATAATACTGATCACGTGGATTTTCACCATGATGCTGAATAAATCTTTCAAACTCTTCGGTTGTTGGCTCGATGCGCTGAAATAATTTATCTCTAAATTCAGTATTATACTTTTCTAACCACTGGTTAAACTGCTCAGCAAGTTCCTCCCAATTTTCCAAATTATATGCATCGGCAAATGGAAATGGTATTTGCAGATCAATTAAAATATCCCCCAAAATCAGACATTCATTCTTTTGGAATATTACTTTTAAAATTCCCAGATCAGGTCCTATCCCAGCACTTTCCCAGGTATCCCCTGTACCATTACCAATTTCAGTTAAAAATCTTTTATATTCAATTGGTATTTCAACTTGATTGAGTGTTTCAAATTTAGAGAGCATGTCAATGTCAACCTGAGTGGCTAACGATTTAAAAATTAAATCTTTCTGCTGAATCGATAATTGTTCTTTTTCAATAAACTTTTCTATCAACTGCTGATAAATATTTAGGTATATTTTTATTTTTTCAATCATTTACTCTAACTCTGCTTATCTTTTTCTTATCCACCTAGACTCCCTCATTGATAAAGGAATCTAGGCAAAATAAATACTAAAACGTCGACAAACCACTCCATTCCATAAAACGGTAAACCCCGTATTTAAGTTTTGATTCATCAGCATATTTACTGTAATCCACACTCATTTGACGACCATTTAGGTTTGACCAAGCCGTATTAAAATACTGTTCAGCATCGATAAAAACTTGCTGTTGCGGATTGCCAACCACGCGTAAATCAGTCTCCAAATTATAATTTTTTAAATTACGTGCGGTAAAGTTGGCAGAACCTAAAATCATTTCCGCAGATTGCGCATTATGCTTTACGATCATCTTACTATGGCACTGCTCACCTTGGGTATTACACCAACGTACATCAATCCCTGCGTCATTTAACTCTGAAGCCACTTGACGGTTTGGGATACCATTTTTTTGACGACCAAATGCATCTTTATTCGGATCAAGCAAAATACGTAATTTCACTCCACGTTGCTTGGCAGCTACTAAACCTTTAACAATTTGGCGCTCTGACAAATAGAACATGGCTAAATCAATTTGATCATTGGCTTTTGCTGACGCCAACATGTTTAAAACTGCATCATAAATTGCTTTTTCAGTGAGTACTTGAACCTGAGGATCATTTGGATTTTCAGGTAGTTTGCCAAAGGCAACAAAAGGCGTATCACCTCCCGACATATGCGCGACGGTTTGTTCAGTATTTAAAATATCTGTCGCAGTTGCACCGTCAACCATTAATGCAATATTGGAGTGACGTGAACTACCATCATGAGGATTGGCAGATGTGACGATGGTTTTCCAACCTTCTGCAGTATCAACCACGATGGTTTTACGATGATTGGCTTTAAAATTAAATAAATTTAAATAACTGCGGACTGTAATTTTTTCTTCGCCAAATGGATTATTCAGCCAGCCTTTATTTGGGTTATTGCCAATATCCTGACAGCATAAATACCATATCCCAGACCAAGTAGGATTAGATGCGCGGAGTGGTGTTAAATTCGTTTCAATCACGTCAATACCACCTAAACGTAATTGACGATATTGTTCAGGCTGAATTCCACCATAAACAGAATTGATTGGATCGGTAATAAACTTAATTTCTAAGCTTGGGTTTACAATTTTTTCATTAATCAAGGCTTGGGTTAATTGCTTGGTTAATTCTCGTTGCTGAACTTTAGAATCGCCGACTTCACTGTTAAATAGAAACATATCGATCACAATGGTGGTCTTGGCTTGCTTAATCAGTTGTAACACCTGATCAAAGATATGTTGATCAAGTTGTTGCTTCCCTTGCGCGTCAATATAGGTTTCATCGGCAATAAATTTTACATTGGCGTGACGCAATGGTCCGGTAAAATTCAGCCCTTTAGGAAGCGGTTTATAAACATGATAAATCGCAGATGAGAGATATCCTAAGGCCAATATGCCGATAATAATGCCGAAATAGCGACGTTTTGACCAATTCAGTTTGTTTTGAATTTTATTGAAGATACGCATAAGAAAAGACCTAGACCAATTTAGGGTCTGTCAACATTTCATATATAACTTGCGTTGTCGGCTAAAATTGAGCAAACGAGGCATGAAATGAAGAGAATAGCGAGACTATTTTCAAGTTTCATAACGATGTTTGAGATAATTTTAACCACAACCCTGAGCAAAAAACAAAGCACTGCTTTGTTTGCAGCGCAAGGCACAGCAGAGACGACTAGAGTGTTTTTTGATGCTACATCGTTATGACCTACTCATTTAGATCACTAAATTTCATAGCTCATGCCTTGTATCCTCTAAAAAACACTCGTTGTCGCAAATACAGATGAAGTATTGGCAGACCCTTAGAGCCTAGGTCGAATTCCTTTATTTTTCAATAACGATTTGGTGAATGATTGCAAATAATTAGAACTTATAGTCCATACCTATGACAAAGTTACGTCCAATTTGCGGAATATTCGATAAGAAAGAAGTGTGTTCATAAATCTTCTCGTCCAACAGGTTGTTGGCTTTAAAGAATACTTTCGCTTCTTGTTTGTTGGCCAAAGGATACTGATAAGCAACGCCTAGGTTCACCATGTTATAACCTTTGGTTTCTTGTTCATAAGACGCAAATTTATCTTGATTAAACACATGTGAATATTCTGCTGAACCAGACCAACGCTCATCAAACTCAGCATTTACACGAGCGCCTAAACGACCAGCAGGAACACGCGGTGCATTTTCATTTTCAATTTTACCGCGTACATAGTCACCAAACAGACTGGTTTTATATACATCATTCCACTGATAAGCGACTTCACCTTCTGTCCCATAGAACTTGGCTTTATCTTGACTATATTTGATCAAACGGAAGTTTTCGTATTGATCCAAAGTTTTGGCATAAATGTAGTTATCAAACCAATTTTGATAGACATGTACATGATAGCTCAACTTGTCATTGTCATAATGAAGACCTAATTCCACATTATTTGACTTCTCTTTATTTAAGTCTTGATTGCCCAATTCATAAGTGTTGGTCGCATAATGCTTTCCATCAGCATAAAGTTCTTGTGCTAAAGGCAATCGCTCTTGATGAGAACCCGTTAAAGAGAGCGTGTAATTTGGTGCAAATGCCCAATTCACAGCACCCGAATATGAGAATGCATTACCATCAAAGTCTTTTTGATCTGAATCGACATCCACTGTTTGATGATCAAAACGAGTCCCTAATTCCACATGAAAATCACCAAATTGGCGATGCTCTAAGCCAAATACACTATATTTTTGGGTTTTATTTGGTGCAAGAACCGCTTCTTCACCTGTGATATCTAATTTTTGCTGGCTGGCTTGGACACCCCACACGCCTTCCCAAGCAGCAATCGGATTGTGTAACAACTCAACACGACCTTCATAACCGTTGCTCTTGAAGGTTGTCATTGCTGTACTTCCTTCAATTTCATCATGTTGATAGTCGGTATAACTTGCTTGTGCACGAAGTTTTTTAAAGCCAGCAAAAGGTTCATTGAGCTCAGAACGGAAATCATAACGTTCTGTTTTCATATCAATCCATGGCCCTGCTTCAGCGTGATCATGGTCTTCTTCACCATGATCATGGTCATGACCAGAATGATCGTCATCATCGTGCCCACCACAATGCAGTGATAAGCCATGTAAATGGCATGACTCATATTCATGGCTATGCCCAGGTAAACCGTATTGATCTTGGCGATTGCTATAAGACACACCCGCAAAACCACGTTCACCGATCCAAGATAAGCCCACATTTACATTTTCAGACTCTGAAAATGTATTGCCAACTCGACGCTCTTTCGTACTATGAGCATGATCACCATGCTCTTCTGTTACGATATAGTTCGGGGTAATGTAATCATTGGCGTCACGTTTTAAGCCTTCTACACGTAATGCAACATTTGAACCTAATCCAACAGTCACCCCAGCATGTGCCATTTTTTCGTCGTTGCCCGTGTTATAACGCAGACCAACATTGCCTTCATAACCATTTTCAGGCATTGCTGTCGGAATCTTGCTGTCAACCACATTGACTAAGCCACCCACAGACCCAGCCCCATATAATAATGTTGATGGTCCACGAATGACTTCAATTTTTTGTGCCAGCTGCGGATCTACAGTGACGGCATGATCGGGTGACAAGCTTGAAACATCCATTGTCTCTGTTGCGTTCTGAGTCACTTTAACCCGTGCACCCTCTTGCCCACGAATTACAGGGCGACTAGAACCCGCCCCGAAGGTATTGGAATAGACCCCTAATTCATCTTTGAGCGCTTCGCCTAAGGTCGTGCCAGCTTGTTGTAGTTTTTCACGTGAAACAGTTTCATCTGCAACACCAAAATCTTGACTTGAACGAACCAAGGGATGACCAACAACTGTGATCGTTTCTAATTGTTGTGGATTTTTTTCAGTATTGGTTTGATCTTCCGCCCAAATAGAAGTTGAAATAACTGCAGAAATGGAAAGTGTTAGGGCACTTTTGGTAAAGGACATGCGATTGCTCTCAAAGCTCAATATTTTTGAATTATGTTATATTATAACATTTCAATATTTTTGCAATAAAAAAAGGAAATCAAAACTGATTTCCTTTGCATTTAAAATTAAATTTATTTTTCTTTCATTAGCTTATTGATCAAAATAAAGCTCATAAGAGAAGCAGTCACCCAATAGAACACATAGGTCGTATTTTGAAAAAATAAATAATATTCCGTAAGACCGCTACACATATAATAGATTACGAACGCTGTACCAGTGATTGCTAAGTTTTGAATTAGCAAATTTTTAGCAAAGATATGCTTTATAAAAAAAACCAAAGCAGTCAAAAATGTCATCAATAAACCAATAAATCCAATCAAACCATTTGCTGCTAATTCATGGAAGTAGATGCTATGCATGTGCTGAAAACAATGTGGTAAATCCCCTCGTTCATATAAACGGCAATTTTCAGCTTCTATTTCATACATTCCGATTCCTGTAAAAGGTGAGGTTTTAAACATTTCCACTGAATTATTCCAAAGGAATAATCTAATTCCCGAACTATTTTGATAATTATTATTACGAATATTGAGTGAATCAGATTGAAAGTTTTCAACTCTTTTTAGCAGTGGTGAGTTTGGTATAGCCATATTTATGCCAATAAAACAAACAACCAAACCCAGCATCAAAATGATTTTTTTGAATTGAGTTTTAGTATAGAAAAGAACTAAAAAGCCCAATACAAATAGCAAACCCAGCCATGCTCCTCTAGTTCCATGAAGGATTAAAAGAAACATACAGAGTAAGCTGGTCACCAAATATAAATAAGATTGTTTACCTTTTAAATAAAATGAATAACATAGCAAAAGTATTGTGAGCGAAATAAAGCCGATATCATAACTAATCACTGGATTAAAGAAAATACTAAACAGGCCGCGATCAAACTGTAACATTACCCCCCAATACAATAAGTAGGGGGTCAACAAAAACAATATAAAAAACAATATTCGATAAAAACACTCAGCATTAAAATTACTTTTATAATAAATTGTCGGTAAAAAAATGAATGGAATAAACCAAATATACTGGTTAATAATATGCTTATACGTACTCAATAGATTATGCGGAACTGAATCAAGTCGAAAAAGTGACTGATTTAATACAGTAGTACTTATAAAACCAATACAACAAAATGCAATCAGATAAAAATTTGGTTTTATAACTTCCCCTTTAATCCCAAAATAGGTAAAAAGTAAAATTAAAACAATGGAAATATTCCAATGCCGAAAATTATCATTAAAAATATAATGCGCAAATACAATAACAAAAAGGATAGATATTAAAAAAATAAATTTATTATTTTTTATCATTAAAGAATAACTTTCAAACATTGACACTTTAGATCTACTCAATTTTTTGTAATATTCTACTTTGAAATTACATTTAATTCATTGATGTAAACAACAAATTAACGAATAATTTCCTAATATAAGTTTTAATAACCTATTTTCAATGCCCTTTACACTTTCACATACTGTTTTAGCGCCACCTTTGTCCAAACTTTCAGGAAATCGCTTGCCGATTGCAGCACTCGCGATTGGCACAATGACACCAGATTTGTATAGAGTATTGGTTAAAACTGAAATTTATTTAAATCATCAGTTTAAAGGAATTATCTATCCTGATTTATTGGTGGGATTACTGTTCTGCTTACTTTGGTATAGCTTATATCGCCCATTATTATTTAAGTTTTTAGGCATTCAAAAACCATTAAACATTGTTTCTTTTTCAACTTTTTTTCAATTTCTAATTTGGATGGTATTGGCGATTATCTTAGGTACAGCAACCCATATTATTTGGGATGGTTTAACCCATTTAGATTTTCGAACTTTCGCATTTAAAGAATTTTTAGCGCAACCCGTCAGTATGTTTGATCGTATTTATCCGATGCATAAAGTCCTACAAATCGGCTGCTCCGCTGCGGCTTTACCGTTTTTAATGTGGATGGGTTTGCATTACTTTTCTAAATATAGAGCCCGTCAAATACTTAATATTAAAGTAAATTTTTTCTGTATAAGCTTATTTGCAATCTCATTTTTTAGTGGTTGCTTATATTATGTGTATGTTGCCAAAAGTACAGGCGTCGTTCCACAACAAACTGATCTATATGTACTGATTGGTTTATTTATGAAATTTTTTACCCAAGGTTCAATCCTTTGTTTCACTTTAGGTTGTCTATTGTTTCATTATTTGAATTATAAAAAATATTTTGAATGATACTCTATTTGCCGTTTCAGTCACTGAAACTTTATCGAAATCAGCTTAAATTTATTCGGCAATGCGCTAGTTTTTAGCCCAAGTCCTTGTGACTCACCGCTCAAAGAGGCATAATCTCACATTACATTTTTAGGCGATGCGCTGTTTACGTACTCGCTTCCTTAACCCATATAGTTGGATTTTTAACGCTATGATGCGAACTCATTATTGCGGTTCTTTAACCGAAGCTCAAATTGACCAGACTGTAACGCTTTGCGGCTGGGTACATCGTCGCCGTGACCACGGTGG
Source organism: Acinetobacter sp. GW821-FHT01E09 (assembly GCF_059422385.1). NCBI lineage: Bacteria > Pseudomonadati > Pseudomonadota > Gammaproteobacteria > Moraxellales > Moraxellaceae > Acinetobacter > Acinetobacter sp. GW821-FHT01E09. Next base: position 705,662 of record NZ_JBWKWU010000001.1, on the reverse strand, counting down.
GGTGATTTTCCTTGATATGCGTGATCGTGATGGTCTCGTTCAAGTCGTCATCGATCCAGATACCCCAGAAGCATTTGCAACTGCGGATAAAGCACGTTCAGAATATGTATTAAAAATTGTAGGACGTGTACGTCGTCGCTATGAAGGCACTGAAAATGCCAATATGGTGAGTGGTCAAATCGAAGTTTTAGGTAAAGAAATCGAAGTTCTTGCTGCATCTGAAACGCCACCATTCCCATTGAATGATGAAAATGCCAATATTTCTGAAGAAATCCGTCTGAAATATCGTTTCCTCGATATTCGTCGTCCAGAAATGATTGATCGCTTACGTTTCCGTTCTAAAGTAACGACGTTAATTCGTAACTACTTAGATGAACATGGCTTCTTGGATGTTGAAACACCAATCTTGACACGTGCAACACCTGAAGGTGCGCGTGACTATTTAGTACCTAGCCGTGTTTCAAATGGTAGCTTTTATGCGCTTCCGCAATCACCACAATTGTTTAAACAATTGTTGATGGTTGGTGGTGTAGACCGTTATTACCAAATCGCAAAATGTTTCCGTGATGAAGATTTACGTGCAGATCGTCAACCAGAATTTACTCAAATCGACATCGAAACATCGTTCTTAAACGATGATGATATTATGGATTTGATGGAAGGCATGACCGTTAAGATGTTCAATGAACTTCTTGGCGTGAAATTCGACAAATTCCAACGTATGACTTATGCAGATGCTATGCGTGATTATGCATCTGACAAACCAGACTTACGTATCCCTTTGAAACTTGTAGACGTTGCTGACATGATGCAAGACGTTGAGTTCAAAGTATTTGCCGGTCCAGCAAAAGATCCTAAAGGCCGTATTGTTGCACTTCGTGTACCAGGAGCAGGTTCACTGCCACGTAGCCAAATTGATGAATACACTAAATTCGTTGGAATTTATGGCGCGAAAGGCTTGGCTTATATTAAAGTCAATGAACTTGAAAAAGGCATCGAAGGTCTTCAATCACCTATCGTTAAATTCATCGAACCAATCGTGCTTGATTTGTTAAAGCGTGTTGGTGCTGAAAATGGCGACATCGTATTCTTTGGTGCCGATAAAGCCAAAGTTGTAAATGATGCAATGGGTGCTTTACGTATCAAGATCGGTCACGACATGAACATGTCAACAACCGAGTGGGCGCCACTTTGGGTTGTTGATTTCCCAATGTTTGAAGAAACTGATGATGGTAAATGGACCTCTGTTCACCATCCGTTCACACTGCCAAAATCAAGTGTTGAAGAAGTGAAAAGCAATCCTGGTGCAGCACTTTCTGTTGCTTACGATATGGTATTGAATGGTACTGAAATCGGTGGTGGCTCATTGCGTATCTATACTTTAGAAATGCAAAAAGCCATTTTTGAAGCTTTAGGTATTGGCGAACAAGAAGCTGAAGAAAAATTCAGTTTCTTATTAAATGCTTTAAAATTCGGTGCACCTCCTCATGGTGGTTTAGCATTCGGTTTAGACCGTTTAGTGATGTTGATGACAGGCTCATCATCTATCCGTGACGTGATTGCTTTCCCGAAAACTAAAACGGCTGAGTGTCCATTAACTCAAGCACCTGCGCCAGTTGAACCAAATCAATTGCGTGACTTAGGTATTCGTTTACGCGAAAAACCGAAAGCTGAAGAAGCTAAATAATTTTTAGCTGTTTGATCGAAAACCCTGCGCTATGCAGGGTTTTCTGTTTTGCGTATATATTTTATTTCGATAGGTTCTAATTGAGATAAGTTCTCATAAATGGCATACTATCGCTGTTAACTTTTGAGGTGAAAACCTATGGCTATGCGACCTAATGTACTTCGTCATACAATTATTATCATTGTATTTTCAGTGGTTCAATGGGGATTTATGCGTTATATCCTAAGCCATCAGTTGTTTAATTTAGATACTTATCAACGTATTTTATATTTCAGCATGAGCAGTTTTATTGCTGGTTTCTTTATTATTTCGGCACTGATTTACTTGGTGTTGAAAGGCAATGCTGACCGCGACTAATATTCATTAAATGTATAAGCTACTTAAAACTTTCTCTCGATTACCTCTAGGTATGATACAAAGTATTGCTAGAGGTGTCGGGAATTTATTGTTTATGAGTAATTCTTCAGCAAAACGCACCACTGAATTGAATTTAACTGCGGCATATCCTGAGCTTGATGAACAACAACGTAATCAACTGATTAAGGCCAGTTTAAAAAGTCAATGTATGACTTATGCAGAGTCAATTAAAATTTGGGGATCTTCTCCAGAGTTCGCCTTAGCACAAATTAAGCAGGTCTATAATGCTGAGATTTTTCTCAATGCATTAAAGAATCCCAATGGTAGTATTGGTGTGGTCCCTCATTTTGGGGCGTGGGAACTCATGAATGCGTGGATCAATCAACATACTCATCCCGTTATCATGTATAAGCCGAGTCGAAATAAAGACTTAGATCAGTTTATGCTAGAGTCTCGCCAACGCTTAAATGCAACATTGGTACCTACTGATGATACTGGTGTACGTGCCTTATTTAAACATTTAAAACAAGGTGGATTTACCGCTATCCTTCCTGACCATATTCCCAAAGAGTCTGGCGGTATTTATTCTGAGTTTTATGGGCAAAAAGCATTTTCTTCAACTTTGCTTTCAAAGCTTGCTGCAAAAACCCAATGTTCAGTTGTAGGTTTAACTTGTGTCCGTCGCCCTGATTTCTCAGGTTTTGATATACATTTTACGGCACTATCTCAAGATATTAATTCTAAAGATTTACAGCTTTCTGTCGATACCTTGAACAAAGAAATGGAGCGAATGATTAACATCGCTCCTGAACAGTATTTATGGGGTTATAAACGATTTAGGAAGTTAGAGGGTGGCAGGAATTTGTATAAATAAGCAAATCCTTACCGCCAATCAATACTCAAAATCATATCTAAATATTAAATTTTAACGGAATTTTATTTTCACAACCCGAATACCCTGTCTAAACTTTGTCAGCGTAATCAACATTTTTTGAATTTTTCTAAAAATTCGTGAACATTCTTTTTTCAATTTAGCACTGAATTTCAAGTTTTCTTTTTTTAGAGACTTACCTTTTCTGAGATTTCTAACATCCTCTAAGGCACTGGGAAATTGTGTATTACCTCTCCTCAAGATCATATCTTGAATACATAATGCCGGGCTAAGTTGGTACACTTCAAGCTCAGGGCACTCTCTAAATAAAAAGTGATCGACTGGAATCAATACTTTTGATTCAACGATAAAACTGAGTAATTTTTTTGCTACATCTAGGGATAAGATATAACCACCACATCCCATATGCGCCTCGCGTAATAACAATAGCTTACGCGCATTGGGAGCTGAAAGGTTTTGTTGTTTTAACGCCACACCAATTTTTTTATAAAAGACTTCCAACTTGATCACTGAGCATTCTTTTGGAATCCATGCATCATCCAATAAAAAATCTTTTGCATGCTCACCTAAATAAATATCATCTTCAAAAATTACAATATAATCAAGTTGCTCATCTATGGCTTTTTTCCACAACAACATGTGACTGAGTAAGCAACTCACTTCATTTTGATGTAAATTTGTTGTATACCCGACCATCCCAAGTTGAGATGTCGCGATATCTATATTCGCAGGTGTAATCGCATCAAAAAATTCAAAATCTACTTCTTGTTTTGCAAATTCAGCATCGATGTGCTTACGGCGCTCTTGAGCCGTTGATAAACTAATAACAAAATTTTTCATAAAAACTCTTACAACAATTACTTATAAATTTAATTTTGAGATCGACTCCACGATAAAGATTAATGTTCATTTAATTTAATCGCATTTAGCGATATACTATATGGCACCACTCTAATAAATGTGATTTTAGGGGCTATAAATAATGATTACTGAAAACATTAAAATTTTTGTAGGTTGCGATCCCAATAACTGTGACCTTGAACAACTTATGGTATTAGAACACAGTGTTCGTAAACATACACAGCATAATGTTGAAATTATTTGGATGCAACTTAGTCATGACATAAATAGTCCATGGTACAGCAATCAAGACACAGGTAAAGGATGGTCTACAGAAAAGTGGGCAACACCTTTTTCAGGTTTCCGCTGGGCAATACCTGAGTTATGTGACTTCAAAGGCCGTGCGATTTATATGGATGCAGATGTGATCGTGCTCTGTGATATTGCAGAACTTTGGTCACACCCGATGAATAATGATGCAATTGTTATTGCGAAAGGTGGGAAAAGTTCAGCACGTTTATGTACTTGCGTATGGGATTGTGAAAAAGCTAAACAATATCTCCCACCACTTGATGAGATCCGTAACAATCTAGAAAGTCATAAGAATTTAATGCGCCTTATCAAAGAAAAGCCTGAGTTAGTTGAACCTTACCAAGATTCTTACAACAATATTGATGGTGAAGATTTAGCGATCGAACAAATTAAAGTATTACATTATTCAGACATGGGAACTCAATTTAGTCATAAGTATGCGATTCCACGTCTTGCTGAAATGAATCAAAAGCATTGGTTTGATGGAAAAATTATGCCTCATCCTCGTCAAGATTTAGTTGAATTATTTGATCAATACTATGCAGAAGCACTGGAGCTGGGATATAGACCTGAAAATTATTTAATTGAACCTTTTGGAACTTTTTCAAAAGCAAGTCAAATTAATTACCACGGTAATAAAGTGACTCGTCCAGATCAAGAAACCAATTGGTTGAACAAGCAAATACGTAAAATTAAAGCTAAATTTAAAAAATCTACATTCACTTTAGATGGATAAATTGTCGAATAGACAATTTCCATCTTCACTCATTTTCTCATTACGACGCTATATGAACTATAAAGTACCACAATCGATTCAATTGCTGTTTTCAAATTTTATTTTAAGAAATATATATAAATTAATTTATAAACATAGCCACCCTAAAACATACCGACATAATCGCAGATACTGGCCTTATTATTCTGTAAAAAGAAATAAATTTGGTGGAATTGATCAGATTTATTTTCGCAAGAAACTTGTTGTCGATAATTCAGTCATGCCAACAAGTGCTTGTAAAAAAAGCATGTTGATTGCAACAGGACCCTCTATTCAGAAATATCCAGCAGACGTATTTCAAAAGCAAGATATTGATTATATAGGTGTTAATGGATCAATTTCATTAGATCATGTTCAATTTAAATATTATGTCATTATCGATCATAATTTTACTCAAAACCGTTTTGATTTAGTGCTCAAAGTACTTCAGAGCCAATGTACTTTTTTCACCACACCCCGCTGTCTTGATATAATTTTCAGAAAAATTCATCCTGATCAAATTAAATGCCAAATTAAAGTCATTGAAACGATTACAGAAGGTAAAGTTGAACGATTTTTAGGGCCACGTATTACCATCAACCCTCACCAGAACTATTTTTACTTAGAAGGAAATAAAGGATTTTCTCAGCATATCCATGATGCCATTTTTGACTATTTCACAGTGCCATATGTTGCTTTACAGATTGTTTATGCCCTATCTTATCAAGAAATTTATTTGGCCGGTTTAGACATGAATAACTTTAATCAGCCACGTTTTTATGAAAAGAGTACCAACAAACAACCGACAATGCTCAATCAATACTTAACTGAAATATTTCCAGCATTTGACGCTGCCTCGCACTTTTTAAACAAGCAGAATATTAAAGTTTACAATCTTTCACTTAAGAGTGCGATAGAGTCGTTCGAGAAATTAGATCCAAAGCTTTTATAAAACTTGGATTCACCTTAGCTCCTAATTCGTTTTTAATATGCAAACCAAAAATTTTCGTGATGATATCAATGGGCTCCGCGCCTATGCCGTAATACTTGTCATTCTGTTCCATTTCGGGGTTTCAGGATTTTCTGCTGGTTTTTTAGGCGTCGATGTTTTCTTTGTTATTTCTGGTTATCTAATGACCAAAATTATTATTGAGAACCTTGAAAGAAACAGTTTCTCTTTTATAAACTTTTATTTAGCGCGAATCACACGGATTTTTCCTGCACTATTTTTTGTCGTACTGGCTATGACGGTTTGTGGATGGTTTTTTTTCATCCCAGAAGATTTTAAGCTATTTGCTAAAGATGCAAAATATAGTCTAAGTTTTTTATCCAATGACTTATATTATCGTCAAGCAGGTGATTATTTTGCTGTAAGCTCGCATGATAAAGCCTTACTGCATACTTGGTCTTTATCAGTAGAATGGCAATTTTATATATTATTTCCTATTCTTGTTTATTTATATTTTAAAATTATTCAAAATAAAAAATTCTTAGGGATATTTTTAATCTTATTATGTATTTCATCTTTAAGCTTTTCGATTTATATCTCATCTAAAGACTCCATCTATGCTTTTTTTAAGCTCAGCTCTCGTGCTTGGGAATTGCTTGCTGGTGGCTTGGCTTATTATTATTTTAGAACGTATACACCAACCCAACCGATAAAGTATTTTTTTGAAATTGTTGGTTTCTCATGCATTGCACTCAGTTTAGTTCTGTTTGGTCAAGATACAATATGGCCAAGTTATAACGCATTAGTTCCTGTAGTTGGAACGATGTTGATTCTTATTGCCAATCAACAAAATTCAATTTTCACCAAATTTAAATTAATTCAAAATATAGGCAGTGCCTCTTACTCTATTTATTTGTGGCATTGGCCTGTTGCCTTTTTACTTGGATATTTTTTCTTTGAAAAAAACTTCGTCAATATTAGTTTAGCGATTCTAATCTCTTTTATTTTAGGTTGGTTAAGCTATAAATATATTGAAAGCTCAAGAAAATATTTAGTCAATATCAAAGTATATTACTGCTATTTACTATTCTTTATTCTTCTTATTTCTGCATCTATGCTCTATTCATACATCAACAAGGATGGTGTAAAAAGTCGCGCAGATTCTCTATATTTAAAACACAATGAAAAACTTGAAATGCCAAAAGTTTCCAATGGCTGGTGTTTTTATAATATTAAAGACGATCACAGTCTTAAGGTGGGTCAAAAAGGTCTTGAATGTCATATTGGATCGAAGCAAGCTGATGCTCAACCCGTGCTTTTATTTGGCGATTCTTTTGCAGGGCATAATATTCCCTTTTGGCATTTTCTTGGTAAAGAACTCAACTTAAATATCCATGCAATTACTACAAATTGGTGTTATCCGAGTATAGATAAACAATTTACAGGGGACAAAAACTCTACTGCCTACCAGCAATGCATGCTGAACCGAGACTACTTAAAAAACAATATAGATCAATACAATGTATTAATATTTGCAGGTCGCTGGTCCGATATTGTACAACAGCATCAAGAACAGAGCTTTGAGAATTTGCTAAAGCTCGCCAATCAATCTCATAAGAAAGTTATTGTGATGTCCGAACCTTATGCCTTTGATGCAAACATTAGCCTTTTATACAAAAGATCATTGTGGTTACATCGAAATTTCAACCTCAATAATTATTTTGATAATGTTAAAGCGAAACAGCAAAGAAATGCACTACAGCACATCACAGACATGACTCAGCGCTATCCAAATACGTTATTGCTCACTCAAGCTGATTTGTTTAAACCAAATCATATGGCAAAAGAAAGTATTCCCTATTCTTTGGATGGTCGCCACTTATCTGTTTTTGGTTCATTATCATCTGAAGAGTACTTTACTCAACAGGCTAAATATAAAGTACTCAAACAGTTTTTATCTTCTTCAGACGAACCATAGCTTTTATAACAACGCTGTTATGCGTCCTAATAAGCTTTGATTTTGTAAATAAGATCAAAGCTTATTTTTGATCTTGATTTAATTAACTTCTGATTTAAAAATAAATCCTGAACTAAAATATTGTTTCAAAAACTGAACTCAAGTATTTTCAGTCAACCTCTTGATCATTTTTCAAAAGAGTCTGGCCGTATTTATCCTGCTATAAAAAATTTAGAAAGTTAGAGGATGGGCCTCATTTGTATAAATAGTCTAAAATTAAATCAATACACAATGCTAATGACGCAAACTATTTATTTTTGCAATCATCAGTGCAACTTGCACTCCAAAATATGCTTTAAATCCTAAATTTTACTTATGCCTAGATTATAGTCTGGTAAAGATACTACATCTTATATCCTGTCTTGTTCTAAAGAAATGCTAAAACTGGCGAATACAGAGCGTTATTATAAAAATATCCAAGACGCTATCTCTTTTCCTCAATAATTCTAGACAAATTCAAGTGGCCAATGATTTTGATGCAGCAATGAAAATTAAATTCATTTAAATTTTATAGATCGATATGCCGATAATTTGAAAATTTGATGAAATAATCGTAAAACTTCTCTCTGAATTTTACTGAGTATAGTCATTGCTTCTTTCTGCCGATGTTGCTCAATCCTGTCAGATTCGTGGCGAATAGCACGCTCATTCTCTAAATGACTCGGAAAATTGTCATATTTCTTATGTAAATAAAAATCCTGAACACAAATTGCTGGCACCATTTGATAAGCCTTATACTTTGCATATTTCACATGACAACCAAATAATATGTGATCAACTGGAACTAACTCAGGCATATTACGAATAGATGCCAGAAAATATTCTGCAGCTTCTCTTGATAAGATATAACCAGCTCCACCGAGATGCTTCGCTTTAAGTTGATACAATGCCCTATCATTGATTAAAGCTGTTGGAAAAAATGAGAGATCCACTTTTTTATCAAAGGCTTCTAATTTTATAAGATGTATATTTTTAGGAATCCATGAAAAATCATCAATAAATTTTTGTAGGTTTTCTCCAAAATGCACATCATCTTCAAAAATTGCCATATATTCCAAGTTTTGTTCGACAATTTTTTTCCATAGCAATACATGACTTAAAAGACAAGCGATCTCACCTTGTGTTAAGACGCCTGTGCGAGTTAATTCAATCCCTACACTTTTCGCATTTTCTATGGTTGTTGCAGGTGTAACCGCATCAAAAAAACTAAATGGTACAGAATGCTTTTTAAACTCTGAATAAATATGCTGTCTTCTATCAAGAGCCGAATCTAAACTAATAACAAAATTCACTGAAAAACCATCTCGATGAGTGCAAAAATAATGATACAACAACTAAGCGATTATAAAACCATCATACTATTCAATTTATTGATTTTAAATAAATTAATTTTTAGAGCTTCTAATAAATTCGAGTTTGGTTTTAAACGGGAGGTCAGCAAGTTGAATAAAGATCCGACTGACTTCTCGCAAAACTTTTTGCAGTCCTGTCGGTTTAGATACAACTTGATCTCGCCATTGAAGGCTTGTCGTAAATTTTTGCTCATTGGGGTTCAATATATAATCTTGAATACATAATGCAGGTGTTAATTGATAAACCCCTAGTTTTTGTTCCGAAATATACTTTCTAAAAATCATTTGATCGACATGGTCAAAAACGTCTTGCTTTTTTAAGTATTCAACAAGCTCAATCGCACCGTTGTAAGACAAAATATAACCTGCAGCACCCAGATGAGCTTTTCTCAATCTTCTTAAAAAAAAGTTTTTAGTGTTAAAAACCTTAGTTTTATCTAAATCTAGAACCACTTTAGCGTAGGCTTTTTCAGTTTTCACAATATCATGACTTAACCAATTTGAGTCTTTTAAAAACAATTCAGCATCTTGGCCGAGATGAATATCATCTTCAAAAATTGCGATTGCTGGGATTTTTTCGTCGATTGCTTTTTGCCAAAGTGAAACATGACTCAATAAACACGCCAATTCATTTTGACTTAAATCACTTTGACAAAGTGTCAAATTAATTTTTTCTGCTTGGGTTACAATTGAATCAGGCTCAATCGCATCGAAAAAAGAAAAAGGAATATCTTTGTCGTCAAATTGCTGAAGAATATGAGCTCTACGGTCTTTTGCTGATTTTAAACTAATAACGAAATTTTTCATAAATTACTCGATTTATTTAAAACCTACCGACTTAAAAAATAGGATACTTTTTAGCTGATGCAATATACGATAGAGTTCTAAAATAATTTTATCTACCCCCTTCTTCTTATTATATTTTCTTCTCAGCAAACGCTCTTTATATAAATGGCTTGCAAACCGAACACTATCTTTGCATGAATACAGGGTTACATCCTGAATACATAACGCTGGTTTCATTTGATATACAGAAAAAATATTTTCTGTGATCACACATTCAAACATTAAGTGATCTAAGGCAATTAACTTATCTAGTGTTTGAATGTAGCCCAACAATGTTTTTGCACCGTCTAAAGACAATATATAGCCAGCAGTACCTAGGTTTTTACTCTTTAATTGAAAAATAGCTCTATCATTAAAATCGTTAAAAAATTTTACTTTTTTTCCTAAAGCAGTCCTATGTGTAAATTCTTCTAATTTTATAAGATGCCAACTTGGATCTATCCATTGACTATCAGAAAGAAATTCATTGACGTCTTCGCCTAAATAAATATCGTCTTCAAATATCGCCATATACTGGGTATTTTCATCAACCATTTGTTTCCATAAATAGGCGTGACTCATAAAACAAGCAACCTCACCTTTGGTTAAAGCTTGCTCATCAATATTTAAATTCAGCGCTTGGGCAAAAATAGCAGCAGGCTCTGGCGTTAAAGCATCAAAAAAATCAAAAGCTACATTTTTTTTCCCAAACTCACTCAATATATGTTGTCTACGTTCAAGTGCTGTCGATAGGCTAATAACGATTTTTTTCATAGAGATGTGACTATAAGCAATAGATCTATTTTACTATTTTTTTGTCTAGCAATCACCCTTACTTACATACTTTGCTAAGAAATATCGAGGAAACTATCTTTAAAATACATTTTTTTTGAGAAGTAATGACTGAGTGTTTTTCGTTCTTTTCCTGCGAGTTTTAACAATCTAGGTGCCTCGGTTGGAGGGTAATTAATAGCAAAATCAATTAAAATTTTTTCTTTGATCCACTGATTTTTCACTTGATAAAACAAAGCATTTTCATCGCAATTAATTAAGGTGATACTTGGGAAAGATTGTCTCAGTACTTTTTGACAAGCAACATAGGCGACTAAATATTCTAAATTACCAATTCTTTGAAAAAATTCTTTGCTGTTCTCTTGGGTATTTCGAATATTTTCTACATAGCGTTTGGGTGTTTGTTGAATTGCTAAATATAATTCATCATACCAATATTTAAAAAAAGCATTATTTTGAACAGTTGCCAACAACCAATTTTCCAATACTGGATAATCGATCTGCGTGGTATTTTTTTTACGATAATATGAAAAACATTCTGTCTGATTCTTTTGCATCAATTCAGAAATCCAGTCTAGATTTTCATAGACAATAATACTGGCATCTAACCAAATTCCACCATGCCGATATAACAGATCAAATCTGAGTAAATCAGCCTTTTGTTGGGGCGTTGCATTCGTCAATAAAGAGAAATCAATATCACTATACTGGCTGACATTTTCAGGATTAAGTACACATACTTGATAAGATGGATTTTTTGCTTGAGTATTTTGAATACATTTTTCAACAAACTCAGGAAAATCACCTTCCCAATACATCCATATCTTTTTAGGTAATTCAATGGGTGTAGCAACAGGATTAAAAATCAGTTGTCCTGCATCGTTATCAATTTTTTGATTGGTATGTCTAATTTTGTAATAGTACATCATATGAAATTTAGCTAAATAAAATAATTTTTTAAAAATTTTCATATAAAAAATCCAATATTTTTTACAAAAAAGCGGAACCAATAAAATTTAAACTATACAGTATTTAAAATATTCATTACGTCATTTACTAGAACATCTTTGTACACTTAAAAATAAAGATGTTTAAATGCATACATCCGATCACGCCACATACGTTTTTGCTTCTTAAAACCATAAGAATGGTCACGATTTTCTTTCTCTTTACGAGATATTCCTTGTGTTGCAACTGTACCTAAAATATCGCTATCTAGACCTGCTGGGCGAACAAAAGCAGGCCAAACACCTAATCCTTTTCCATTCTTACTCAGCCAAGTTTGAAAAAAGATATCAACAGGCATGGCAATTGTTTTGCCTTGTGCAATAAACGCTTCAGCACCTTTACGTGACCAGATTAAACCCAAACCACGAATAGGAAAATAATAAGCATGCCACAATGAATAGTCACCTAACTGAGTAATATCTTTGGCTAACTTTTTCTTCTTTGCCGCTAAATTCACCAAATACCAATCTAGCGCTTGATGGCAATCTAAATAAGCTAAAACTTGATCCATAGATTGTTTGAAATCAGCTGTAATTTTCATATCATCTTCTAAGACAACAAGATAATCCGCATCACTTGCTAAAAATTTCTGAGCGCAGCCATAATGACTGAGATAACAACCCAGTTCTGAATTGAGTAAACGTCTTCCTAAAGTTTGCTGGGTTAACGCATCATCATAATCCTGAAAAGATGACAAGTCTTTGCCACGGCCATCATAAGCAGAAAAACGCTCAAACTCCCAGTTTACCGCCTGTAACTGTTCTGTTGCGCGAGCAAGCCGCTCATCACTACCATCTAAATTGATCAGATATGTTTTAACTTTCATGATTGGCTTCCTACGATAAAACTTTGGCTGAAATCACTGATTTAGGCAAATAATCATATAATTTATCGATCATTTTACGACGTACCTGTGCAGCATTCTCAGAATTCAGTTGATCTAAACTTTGGATACAACCATATTTAATATTGTCTTGATTCAATGCGTCTACAAACGCAGCTAAGCTTTCAGCATTCTTCAAATAAGCCAAAGCTAAATCAGGCTTTAAAACAGCTTCATTTTTTTGAATCTTTAAATGATTCATCAATGAAATCGGATTTAGTTGTTCGACACTTCTAAATTTATATTTAATCTGTGTTTCCAATAGGTCTGGATGATGCAATAAGTATTCACTTAAAATTTTACGATCGACACTGTGTGGATAATGATGGATTTCAAAAAATTCTTTAAAGCCTAAAATATCAGCACCCAGCATTTGTGCGATCACATGACCGGGTTGAATCGGTTTATTAAAATTACGATTTAAAAATTGACGGTATTTCAGCTTGGTCTTGTAACTAAAACAACTTTTCCAGTGCCCATAGGTGACGATTTTATTGCTCTCAAGAAAATCTTCAATTTGAGCGGGTGAATTAAAAAAGAAGTCATCATTTAAGTAGATGAAGTAATCTGAAAGCCCGTTGATATTCCATAACATGCTTTCAATTGACCGAGTGTTAAACGTAGGTAGAAATTGCGTATAACCAGCAAAAATCTCACGATGATCAACGACACGAATTTTATTTGCATCACAAAGACCTTGCGCTACAAATTCATTTAAAAACTCAGGCTGCTGATGATCTGTAACAATGAAAATATGACGGCAAAAAGGCACATACTTCAATATAGATGCAATGTTGTAATAGATCTCATCATTACTGGCAAAACGTGTATCGCTCACAGCATCTGAGGCATCACCACCAGTGAGATATTGCTGACGTTTACGTTTTAACTCAACATCATTGCCATCGACCCAAGCAATCACGATATCAAGGTTTTGCATCTATATAGTTCTCAAATCATCTAAATAAAATTATTGCCAAGCGTCTTTAATCCAGTCTGAAGGCAACACATAGCGGTACCATTTACCCCCACCTCCAGTCACGGCATCAGGTGGATTAATTTCCCCATGGAAAATAATAATTTTGGCATCTTGTGGCTTAACTGGTGGCTTGAAATAAGCAAGCGGTAACTTTTGCAAACAATGGTATTTATAACTCTTACACCAATCTTTTGGCCAGTAGCTGAGTTTTTGCTGCTGATCAACATACCAAGACAGATATTCTTGTTCATTTCGAAATTTATGACTAATTTCTTTAAAGTTTTCACGAAAATAAGGCAAGATGTCAGGAAAAGTACCTAACTTAAAACGATAAACTGAACTATTGCCAGTCACACGCCATGGACGTTTCCAGTCGTGAATAATGAGGAATTCACCCGGATAGCTAAAGAAGTCATCAATGTTGTCTACAATGACCACATCAAGATCTAAAAATAATAAATTACCTTTTAAACCATATAAGTCAGGTTCAAAAGTCGATAACTTATTCCATCCACGTTCAGGACTTCCTTCAGGCAATGCTAACGGCGGAATTGGAAAGCATTGAACCTCTGGATTAATACCTTCTGTACGGTCAGTCAAACACACCATTTGGAAATCGATTGTGGTATGTCGTTTGACCATGTTATATAGGCGATTGACATAATCAGCACCATATTTGCTGCCCCACTTCATACACAAAACGATATTCTGTTCTGATTCAACTAAATTCGACTGTAAATTTGATTCATTGACCTGCATGCATCAATCTTCCACCTGAGCAATCCCCATATCATACCATTACCATCGCCAAGTTACTGTATTCGATTGCATATGCTGAACAATTTGTTTTATGAGAATATGCTATGATGCGTTAACAATTTACATTGATCATAGTCGTTTTAATTGTTCGATATTTTATTGAGCAATCTTTAAATGAAATCTCAGTGAAATTGAATACAACTTTTGCAAGCACATTTTCTATATTAGGTTTTTATGAAAATAGCAGTCGCTGGAACAGGTTACGTTGGCTTATCCAATTCAATGATATTTGCACAACATCATGAAGTTGTTGCAGTAGATATTTTAGAATCTAAGGTTAACTTGCTCAACAATAAAATATCGCCCATTCAAGATGCGGATATTTCATTATTTTTAAAAGAAAAATCATTAAATTTTACAGCCACGACAGATTATCAAGCAGCTTATCGCAATGCAGATTTTGTGATTATTGCGACCCCAACGGATTACGACACCAAAACCAATTATTTTAATACGCAAAGTGTCGAAAGTGTGGTTCAGCAAGTCTTGGAGGTCAACCCAAATGCAGTGATGGTGATTAAATCAACTGTCCCTGTCGGCTTCACCAAGAGCTTAAAAGAAAAATTCCACACTGAAAATATTATCTTTTCTCCAGAATTTTTACGTGAAGGAAAGGCATTGCATGACAATTTGTACCCTTCCCGAATTATTGTTGGGGAAAAATCTGATCGCGCAAAACTGTTTGCTGACTTATTGATCGAAGGCGCCATCAAAAAGGACAGCCCTGTTTTATTTACCGACGCAACTGAAGCTGAAGCAATTAAGTTATTTGCCAATACCTATCTCGCTATGCGCGTTGCCTATTTCAATGAACTGGATACCTATGCGCAAATTTTTGGCTTAGATACTCATCAAATTATTGATGGTGTTTGTCTAGATCAACGTATTGGTAATCACTATAACAATCCGTCATTTGGTTATGGTGGCTATTGCCTACCGAAAGACACCAAACAACTTTTAGCTAACTATAATCACGTTCCAAGTAATTTGATTCAAGCCATTGTTGACTCAAATAGTACGCGTAAAGACTTTATCGCAGACTCTGTGATTGCACGTAACCCCAATAAAGTTGGTATTTATCGCCTAGTGATGAAAAGTGGTTCAGATAATTTTAGAGCGTCTGCAATCCAAGGTGTGATGAAACGCATCAAAGCCAAGGGAATTGAAGTGATTGTCTATGAACCAACGTTACAAGAAGATGAGTTCTTTAAATCCAAAGTCGTCAATGATTTAGAACAATTTAAACAACAAAGTGATGTGATTATTGCTAATCGGGTTTCTAATGACTTAAGTGATGTATTAGATAAAGTCTATACACGAGATATTTTCGGAGCAGATGAATGAAAGTCCTCGTCACAGGTGCAGCAGGTTTTATTGGCTTCAATGTTGCAAAAAAACTTTTAGAGCGTGGTGATGATGTTGTCGGCTTTGACAATATGAATGATTACTATGACCCCGCATTAAAACAAGCCCGATTAGCAGTTCTCAAAGATACGGCGGCACAAACCCAGCAAACGTTCACTTTTATTCATGCCAATCTTGCTGATAAAGTAATCGTTGATCAATGTTTTCAAGATCATCAATTTGATCGTGTGATTCATTTGGCTGCACAAGCTGGTGTCCGTTACTCATTAGAAAATCCATTGAGCTATGTCGAAAGTAATTTAATTGGCTTTACCAATATTATTGAAGCATGCCGTTATGCCAAAACGCCACATTTAACCTATGCCAGTACCAGTAGTGTTTATGGTGCGAATACCACCATGCCATTTAGTGAAAAACATGGTGTTAACCATCCTGTACAGTTCTATGCGGCAACCAAACGTGCTAATGAACTCATGGCGCACAGTTATAGCCATCTCTTCAATTTACCAACAACAGGCTTACGCTTTTTTACTGTCTATGGTCCTTGGGGCCGTCCAGATATGGCTTTGTTTAAGTTCACCAAGAACATTATTGAAAACAAGTCTATTCCTGTGTTCAATCACGGCAACCATACCCGCGACTTCACTTTTATTTCAGATATTGTGGAAGGTGTGATTCGTTCAAGTGATCAAATTGCACAACCTGATCCAAATTGGGACAGCAAAAATCCTGATCCATCGACCAGTTATGCGCCTTTCCGTATTTTCAATATCGGCAATAACAATCCAGTAAAATTGATTGAATATATTCATGCTATTGAAAAAGCTTTAGGCAAAGAAGCAATTTTAGAATTACTTCCATTACAACCAGGCGATGTGCCGGATACTTTTGCGGATAGTAGTGCTTTAGAACAGATGGTCGGATACAAACCATCGGTATCTGTTGATGATGGTGTTAAGCAATTCGTCGATTGGTATCGAGATTTTTATCAGGTTTAATCAATAGTATTGTTCAGTTTAAAGCTTAATTTTAGCATTTGAATTTTTATTTCAATTCTTTCAACACTCAAATTTAAGCACAAAAAAAGGATTCCACTAGGAATCCTTTTTAGCATTCAGTCACTTATTTTACATAAGTCAGCCAATGTGCATATTTTGGATCTTTACCTTGAACAGCATCAAAGAATGCTTTTTGAATCTTCTCAGTAATCGGACCACGTGCACCTGAACCGATTTCACGATCATCATATTCACGGATCGGCGTCACTTCAGCAGCAGTCCCAGTAAAGAATGCTTCATCACCAATATAGAATTCATCACGGGTAATACGACGTTCAACAACTTCAATACCCATATCTTTCGCAATGGTGATAATCGTTTGACGCGTAATCCCATCCAATGCACCGCCAGCAATATCTGGTGTATGTAATACACCATCTTTGACTAAGAATACATTTTCACCTGAACCTTGGCATACATACCCTTGAGGGTCCATAAGCATTGCTTCATCATAACCAGAATGTGCCACTTCTTGGTGTGCAAGAATAGACAAAGTATAGTTACCTGAAGCCTTGGCTTTACACATGGTCACGTTAGGGTGATGGTGGGTAAATGATGAGGTTTTAACACGAATACCTTTCGCCATTGCTTCATCGCCAAGGTAAGCACCCCAGCTCCATGCAGCAACTGTCGCATGAATGGTATTATCAGTTGCAGCGATACCTAATTTTTCCGAACCAATGAAAATAATTGGGCGTAAATAGCATGACGCCAATTTATTTTCACGAACAACATCAATTTGAGCTTGTTCAAGAGTTGCTTGATCAAATGGAACTTTCATTTGATAAATTTTTGCAGAATTTAACAAACGTTTTGTATGGTCTTGGAGACGGAAAATCACAGTACCGTTAGGTGTTTCATAAGCACGGACACCCTCAAAAACACCCATACTATAATGTAATGTATGAGTTAAGACGTGAATTTTAGCTTCACGCCAATCAACCATTTGTCCATCTTGCCAAATAAAACCATCACGATCAGCCAAATTCATGGCGCACACTCCAAATTTTTACACAATTATTCACTTTCCAAAGCGAAACTCGCTGTTGGATCAATTAATCTTTGCCATAACTTGCAAACGACCTCTCGGGTATCGTGCCAATCCGCAGCACTCACTTGCATATTATGATTTGCAAGTGCCAAACGGTGGCTCTCGGCGCGTTCACTGAGATAAGCTTGAATCAATGCGGATACATCGTCGCTGGATAAGCAACCTGCCTTTGCGGCATCTTCAAGGATTCGTACGTTGTCGGAATAATGGGCGAGATCAGGATTCGTCCCACTCCAGGCTAATACGACATACTGTGCCATAAATTCGATGTCAACGATACCACCTGCATCCTGTTTTAGATGAAAAATTCCATCTTTTTTCTGATCTTTTGAGGAACCTAAATGATCTTTCATCTTCTGACGCATGTTCAAGACTTCTTTGCGAACCGTCTCTTCTTCTCTTGGTAATGTGAGAACTCTGCAACGCAATTCTTCAAATTTTGCTCTTAGGCTTTGCTCACCTGCGATTGAGCGTGCGCGAACAATTGCTTGATGTTCCCACAACCAGGCACTTTTGAGTTGGTACTGTTCAAATGCTTTTAAACTGGTGACCAATAAGCCTGCTTCACCAGATGGGCGCAAACGGGTATCAATTTCATAGACTCGACCATCTAAAGTTTGTGTGGTCATTAGAGACATAAATTTTTGCGCAACACGCATGGCAAATTCAAAACCACTAATGGCCTTTTGACCATCAGTATCTGCTTGTTCATCCATATAATGAATAAAAACCAGATCAAGATCTGAACCATAGCCCAGCTCAATGCCGCCTACTTTGCCATAACCAATCACAGCATAGGCCATGTGGTCTAATGAACAACGTACACCTTCTACATCGACAGGATAACCATGACGCTTGGCAACCGTCTGATACGCCAAATTTAATGTCGCAATCACAGAAACTTCTGCAATATCTGTTAAAGCATCAGAAACTTTCATCAGTGGGCTTTCTGCCAGTACATCACTTGCGGCAACGGTCAGCACATTGGATTTTTTAAATAAGCGCAATACTCGCATTTGATCTTCAACTTGATCGATTTCAATACGCAGTAATTGCTGGCGGAGCGAATCTTCCAAATAATCTCGTCGAGGCAGTTCAAAATCCATGGATAAAAATTCATCCAGCAGAACTGGATAATGTGTCAATTCCTCACAAATCCATGGACTGACTGTCGCCATTTTGACCAAACGTTGCAGCGCCCCTTTGCTTTCAATCAGCATCACCAAATACACAGTACGGCGCATTACAGATTCGACCAACGGCATCAATCGCATTAAAGCCACTTGCGGACTATTCGACTGTAAAACTGCTTCAACCAAATGCGGCCAAAATTCTTTTAAACGCTGTACAGCTTTAGCAGGCAGTTTCTTGATTGCATGACCATACCAAAACTCATGAATCAGATTTTGTGCATTACTGTCTAATATCTCATTGAGCTGGCTTTCCAACTGACTAAAGCTTTCAATTGGAGAATCTAGCCCTTTTTCTTTAATCAAATGCTCAAATTGAAAAGTTACTTTGCTGCGCTTTTGGTTGAGAAAATCAATAAAAGCAGCCCAATCATCAAAACCCAAGGTATCAATTATTCGCTGACGAAGTTCAGGTTCTGTCGGTAAAGATTGTGTTTGCTGGTCATTCAAAGCTTGAATAGCATGCTCTACACGTCGTAAGAATAGATAAGCATCTTCAAGATCCTCAACAGATTGATGATCAAGTAAGCCTGCCTCACCCAAATGTTTTAGGCTAACAAGGCATTGGCGGTCTTGTAATTCTAATTTTGCTCCGCCATAAATCAGCTGAAAAACCTGCACAATAAATTCAACTTCACGAATACCACCAGCGCCCAGCTTAATATCATCTGCTATGTTACGCCGAGCCACCTCTCGTTCAATCATGGCTTTCATTTCACGCATGGCTTCAAAAGCGGTGTAATCTACATATTTACGAAAAACGAATGGGCGGGTCATGTCCAATAAACTATCACCGTCTTGCCCACCCGTGATAATACGTGCCTTAATCCATGCATAACGTTCCCACTCACGCCCATGCTGACTTAAATATTTTTCTAAAGCCACATGACTTATTGCCAGTGCTGAACCATCACCCCAAGGACGTAAACGCATATCCACACGAAATACAAAACCATCAGCAGTAATATGATCCAATAAATAGATCAGCTTTTGCCCCCACAAAATGCAAAATTGCTGTACATCAATACACTTACGCCCATTGCTTTCACCTTGTTCATCAAAGGCAAAAATCAGGTCAATATCACTAGATAAGTTCAGCTCTTGTGCGCCAAGCTTGCCCATCCCAATGACGATCAAATCTTGAAGCTTTCCGTTATAACCCATTGGTTCGCCATGTTTTGCCAGCAAAGGAATTCGGGCAAAATCTTTTGCTGCAACGATACAGGCATCTGCAAAATCAGACAGTTCTCTTGTCAACTTCACCACATTGGTCAGTTGGTTGGCATCTTGCCAAATCCAGCGAAACATTAAACGTGCACGAAGAATACGTAAGACTTTCATCCACGTATTTTCATCTTGAATATTGACTAAATGATCGTAAACGAGTTGTTGAATTTGTGCTGTACTGAGCGATTGTTGAAATTGATCGATTGCATAATCATGTTCTAAAGTGGCTTGATGTAGACTTAATACTTGTTCTGCATACTGACTTGCATGTAATGTTTTTTGCAATTGCTCAATGTTCATTGAAAAGCCTGTACTTATGTTTTATCAACTTATTTATAGCAGTTTGCTTTACATTTAGGGAGGTTTTTGTATTTTTCTTAAAAAACAAAGCTCAAAAAACCACCAACCACAATCAATCTAAATTATTCAAATATAGAATTATGAAATTTTTATTTTATCTTGCTTGATTTCAGGACAAACCAAAGTTTGATGGGTGTTTTTTGCAGCGGGTAATGCAACAATAAAAGTCGTTCCCTCTCCTGTTTTAGAGCTTACAGAAATTTTTCCATGATTGAGATCCACAAACCGTTTACATAGAACCAGTCCTAATCCTGTTCCTCGCTCTCCAATGGTGCCTTTTATACTGGCTTTGATCTGTGGTTCAAACAGTTGCTCAATTTGCGACTGCGTCATTCCCAAACCAGTATCATGAATAATAATTTCTATATTTTTCCCTACAGGCTGCGCAACAATCGACACTTTTCCAGAACCATCAGTACGGGTAAACTTCAAGGCATTCGAAACCAGATTTTGAATCACCGAAGTCACCATATTCATATCAGCAAAAACACTTAAATCCTCAGCAACATTTTCAATCAGTTGTATATTTTTATTTACTGCCAAAGGCTTAAGCACATCGTAAACGATCTTTGTGGTCTGTTTTAATTTAAAATTAATCGGGTGATAAACAAAGCGCCCACCTTCTGCCATCGCCCAATTGAGCAAATTTTCAAGTAAGGAATAAGTCGATTGCAAGGTATCATGCAGATAGTCTGCAATATCCTGTATACCGTCATCAGTTAATGTTTCTCGTTCGTTTGCTAAAACATCCGAAAAGCCAATTAACCCATGAAACGGCGCACGTAAATCATGTGCAATGACCTGGAAAAACTTGGTCTTACTAAAATTTAAAGCGCGTTCTTGTTCATATAACTCATAGTAATCTTGAGATTCAGATTTACGCGCTAGAATCGTCACCAAACCTGAGCTAAGTTCTTCTAATAAAGCCTGCTGTTTGCTTGTAAATCTTGTATCTTTATCATCATAAAAATAAACATGTGCAATAGAATCATCATCTTCTAACTTAAAGTCATAGCACAATAAGCGTTGGTGCTTTATTCCAATTTCAACCATATATTGCGAGAATTTTTCATAATTTTTATGGGTTTCTGAAACGATGAGCTGATTGCCAAAATACGGTGATAAACTCAGTTTATGCGGAACTGACGCGGCTTTGAAATCACCGTCTTCATTTGCAACCCAAATATAAGGCTCGTTATGAAAAGTAAAAAAAGCATTTTCTACATTGAGAACGGCACGCGCTACACGTAAATAGCGTTCAATTTTATTATTTGAGGTATAGACCCCTAAAATCAGCGATAGTCGACAAGCACTGAGCTGTTCGGTCTGATGAGCTTCTAAGAATTCTAATTTCATGTTTACCTCATTTGCACTTTCAGTTAACACGTTAGTTATTTAAATCGCCCACTTTTAAATATCAATTTCTTCCAAATACATCAAAACTTAAGACAGAATGTAAAATACAGCCTTGGAAGAGCACTTACAAATGTTCACATAAAACAATATAACAGCAATACAACCAAATAAAAACAATGGGGTGAAAGTTTCGATAAATTTCACATTTTTTCCAACATAAGTAGTCAGTTACAGCTTTATATATTTTTATGATTTAAATAGAAAAAACGAAGCGTTTTATAAAGACCAATACTTTAAAACATGGTGATCAAATTCATGAATCAGATATCAACCTATTGGCGTCTATAGCCAAGCTTAGGGATGTAGAACTAGCAAAGATCAAAAGACAAAATAGTAAAATTCGGCATCAACCAGAGCAAGGATATCCCTTAAATGAGTGAGAAAATACGTTATTTTTAATTCATTAAAAAGAGCATTTCAAATAAATAAACCACACCATACAAGAGCATAAAAATCAGAGATAGCAGCGTTAAATTTAAAATGAATTTGAGTATCTTATACGTCTTGAAATGCTTTTCACGGAATTGTATTGAATACTGTCTAAATGGCGCAAAAAATTTAAAAATCGCACTATACACCCCTCTTTTATCTTCAGGCGTGTTTGGAACAACGGTTCCTTTAACAAGAATACGATAAGCACTGTTAAAAATTCGTCCGAATAGGTTCATCGGACGATCAACATCACACATCAGAATCAAACGCGCTGAATTTGCTGTGTTATATGCAAAATGTGGGTAGGTTTCATCAAAGACAAAATCTTTACCATCAAACCAAGTACGGGTTTGCCCATCAATATTAATTTGGCAATTTTCAGAGTTAGGCGTCAGCAAACCGAGATGATATCTAAAACTACTACCGATAGGATCTGCGTGTAAGCTCAGTTCAGAACCCGCTGGTAACAGTGAAAACATGGCACCGCGAATAGCAGGAACTTGATTAAGTAATGCCAATGTCTTGGGACATAATCTTTGCGCAGAAACATGGGTAGTTCCGTACCATTTTAAGTAAAATTTACTCCAACCACGTTTGTAAAAAGTGCGAAAACCAACATCATAATAACCGTCTGCTCCAGGTGTCTTGATCACTTCAAACACACCTGATGACTTTAATGCTATAGCCTCATCTCTAATAATTGTCCAATTGGCTCTAAGCACTTCAATATTTTCTAAAAAATCAGCATCTAATATTGGTTTTTTTGCAAAGCTGCGTGTCGTCATATAAAGAACACAATTAAATGGTGCAAATATAGGCCAGCTTTTTCTTAAATATTGTGAGAGTGACTCATAACGTGCTTTTCCTCGCCAACGGTATACATAAGTCATGGCTGCTATCGAATACACGATTAAACCAATGATGATCATAATACTTAGATTCATTATAATTTTACTCCGATTATGATTTCTGTATCCTCATGGTGTGTCCTTGATTTTCCTTAAATAAAACCAATCTTCTTTACTGGATAAGCCGCACTGAGATCATTTAGTTATTTTTCAAAATAGCGGGAAAAATAAAATATTTTCAAATTATTTAAAATACTTTTAACTATAGCTAATTAATTTTCCTATAGGCAAGAAATATGTACACCTTTGGTTAAGTTTTAAATGATTGAAATTAAAAATATTAACTGTCATTGTTAAGTGATCAGGTGCTATTTATCGCATACTGATATTTATTATAAAAATGCGTCATTAAAGAGGGATCAGTGAAACACTCTCGATCAGAATGTGAATAATGTGGCAATCACATTCCACTTGAACGTCATAAGTACGGTGCAATAACCTTATGTATCGCATGTCAAACTAATCTTGAAAACAACATAAGGACGTATCGATGATTTATGGATTTATCGCAATTGGAATTCTTTTAATCATTACTGTACTCCCTTGATTAGTGAAATAAAGCTTGTGCAATCTCAAAGCATAGGTTTAAAAATGAATTCTAACAGTCAATTACATCTAAATCAGAACAAAAATAAGGAATTAAAATAATACGGATTTTTCCTTTTATTGTAGGCGTATTAATTGGTTTGATTACCAGCGCAGCTGGGTTTCTTTATCTAATTGGTTGAAAAAAAGCTGCTTAGGCAGCTTTTTTTATTAAAAATCTCTATCAAATTCTTTCTAAAAGATTGATCATCAATACCTTTAACTTTATATAACTTTTATAGAAAAATCTATCATCTACAGAAATATTTGTATTTTTTATTAAATAAACAAGACCTAAATCCTGTTCTTTTTTTAATAAAAACTTAGATCACAGAATTCATTATCAAGTTTTTTATCTTTTCTGCAACTTCTGGAGTTAAAGAAATTTGTGGTTTACCAATGCTAATTGGATCACCAAATTCGAGTTTATGTGCTTTGGTTATTCCTGGTTTAGTTCGTTCTAAATAATTAAAGTTATCTTCATACAAAGTTTTGATTCCATCAATCAAACGAGATTTTTTATTTGAAAAAACCATTCTGCTTGCATTTATAAACTGTAGTCTATTAT
This sequence comes from Acinetobacter sp. GW821-FHT01E09, assembly GCF_059422385.1. NCBI lineage: Bacteria > Pseudomonadati > Pseudomonadota > Gammaproteobacteria > Moraxellales > Moraxellaceae > Acinetobacter > Acinetobacter sp. GW821-FHT01E09. The sequence goes on along the minus strand of NZ_JBWKWU010000001.1, from coordinate 681,036 downwards.
GGTTTTCAATGTAGTAATTTAGCTCATCATCAGAAATATTATTATCATAATAAATTACTAATTTTGTGGGTGATATTGGCATAATAAAAATAGGGTAATCTATGACAGTAATATAACTATTCTCTGGAAATTGAATTTCATACTCATTAGAAAATGCTATCAAAAGAACTGGATTGTCGCTAATTACAAATGAACTTGTTATATTTCTATAAACTTTAAATCTTTTATTTTTTAAGATTTTAATATACTTTTCAGTATTAGAGACAATAGTTTTTAGAAAATTATTTTTTATAGTTGAATATTTTGTCAAGCAAAAATCCCCCCCAATATCACTTCTAAATAAAGAGTCTAAATTACTAATTAATGCTAATGTGTCTGGTGTCCTAGTTATCTGTGCTGCAACATATTTTATTATTTTTATATTATTTATATCATTAATTTCCTCATCTTCATTACAAAGTAGAATAGCATTTGCAATATCACTATCAATAGTATTGAAATATTTTTTTTCTAAAGATTCAAATTCATTATTAGTGTAATTATAAAGATATTTTTTAGCCGCAAGGTTTATTAAATTTGTAGGATAAAATTCTGGATCTATCTTTCCATTAATATTAATAAAATATATTTTGGAGGTATCTTCCGTACTTTCATCACATTTAAAACTACTAAGTAAACCCTGTGAAACGAAGTGATGAGTTTTGCTTTCAGACATTTTACAAACCTTTTCATATAAAAAGATTGAAGAATATATATTATAAAAGATTAATTTTAAAGACTTTAAATTTAAGTTAATAATCGACTTAAACCTACTGTTTGATTCAATTCATCCAATATTTCGTCATTTGTAAGATTGTAATAAGTTAAAGCCTGTTTCGGAGCTTTCCATCCAAATATCATACAAAGCGTCAGTGCATTTTTAATACGCCTAACAATAAGTGAAGCTGCTTCACGCCTTGAATCATGAAATGTTAAATCAGAATTTTCTAAACCTGCAGCCTTTCGAGCCTTTCTAAATAATGTATCCCTAGATCCATCAGAAACAGTAAAAACTTTTGGAGAATTTTTACGGTCAATTTTTATGGCCAACACCCAAAGCTGAAGCGCAAAATCATCAAGTGGGACATTACGACTAGATCCATTCTTAGTATCAGGCAAACGTATAAAACGTTTTTCCATAAAAACATCTGACAATGGTCTATTAACAATTTCACCTGATCTCATACTAGTGGCCATTGCAATTAACCATATTAAACCTACTTCTTGCATCTTCGAATTTGGAACTGTGCCTGGTGTATATTTCAAAGCTGCAAGTATGCTTTGCAATTCATCTATTTCAATACGACGTTCACGATGTTCAGGTTTTTTGGCTTCCGTAAATTTTCAACTGGATTAAAGTCGATCCAACCTTTATCTCGCCTACACCAGTTAAAAAATGCAGATAGTGTTGAATAGTCACGAAGTACAATCGCAGCACTTAAAGGGCGTATTGTCCGGTTCATAACTACGCTTTCCCATTGCTTGAGATATTCAGAACGATAATTAGCTAATGGCCAATCCACAAAAGGTAGATTATTTTGATAATATTTTAGCCGTTGGATCTCTTTTTTCGCAGTTTTCTTATACCTAGACACTTCATTCATATATCTACTCAATGCTTCTTCTACTGTAAGAACTATTTTATTATTTAAAGCTTGTTTGGTAGAAAAATTTAAGAAGAATTTACGCTCTTGAATCTCTGACCATCGCTTAGCATCATTCTTGGATTTAAATGTTTTACTTTTTCTTTGATTGAAGGCAATAAGATCCGCTCTCCACTTACCATTTTCAAGTTGATAAATTGACAGACTCATAAAGATTACAACCTCAATGACTTATACAAATAAACACACGTTAAAAAATGTGTAAAAAACGTGTAAATGAATACCAAAGAATACCTCAAAATACCTTAAAAAAACCCAACACCCAGAAACGAAAAAACCCCGAAGCCTATATGTATAAAGGCTTCGGGGTTTATCTAATCTGTTTAACCTAAACTAATGGTCCCGAGGGTCGGACTCGAACCGACACGTCATCGCTGACAGTGGATTTTGAGTCCACCGCGTCTACCAATTTCACCACCTCGGGAGAGGTTGTGTGCGTATAATAGCGCGTTTCATTTTCTTGTCAACGACAAGTTTCCACATTTGTTTAATTTTAAGGCAGATCTGGTTTTTTTGGATTATAAAACATCAATTTCAGCCATTAATTTGAAAAACGACTATACTAGCGGCAGTTTTTAAATCCCAAATGTCAGTTTTTCTTCCTCATGATGCAACTCTCCGATTTTAATTTCGAACTTCCCGACGAACTCATTGCGCGCTACCCACTTGAAACACGTAGCGCTTCTCGCCTTTTACATCTCAATGCAGATGGTTCATACCAAGATCTTCACTTCACCGATGTTTTTGATTTATTCAATGAAGGTGATTTATTGGTACTTAATGATACCAAAGTGATGAAAGCACGTTTAAAAGGTAAACGCGCCTCAGGGGGTGCTATTGAAGTTTTGGTTGAGCGTATTTTTGATCAGACCATTGCACATTGTCATATCAAAGCCAGCAATTCGCCTAAAGCAGGCGCTGAATTGTTTATTGGCAAAGATGAAGTCAAAGTGACAGTAACAGGTCGTCATGAAAACTTATTTGTGGTGGAGTTTTCACAGCCTATTTTGCAAGTTTTAGATTTATATGGACAATTGCCTATTCCGCCGTACTTTAACCGTGAAGCAGAAGCCATTGACACAGAACGCTATCAAACCGTGTTTAACGATCCAACCAAATTAGCAAGCGTAGCAGCACCAACAGCAAGTTTGCATTTTGACCAAGCCCTATTAGAAAAATTAGAGCAAAAAGGCGTAAATAAAGCTTTTGTAACCTTACATGTGGGTGCTGGAACATTCTTACCCGTACGTACAGATCAGATCGAAAATCACATCATGCATAGTGAATGGTGTGATGTACCTGAAGCAACCGCAAAATTGATTCAAGAAACCAAAGCACGTGGCAACAAAGTGATTGCCGTTGGAACGACAGCAACACGCGCTTTAGAAAGTGCAGCACAAGCATCTGGTGGAAAAATTGCCGCGTGGACAGGTGATACACAAATCTTTATTTATCCAGGGTATCAATTCTGTGTGGTTGATCGCTTGATCACCAACTTTCATTTACCAGAATCTACCTTGTTAATGTTGGTATCTGCATTATCCAACCGTGACAATATTATGAATGCATATCAACATGCTGTTGCAAGCAAATATCGCTTCTTTAGTTATGGCGATGCAATGTTGATTGAAAACGCAAACGGCTAGATCCAACGAAGCGCAATCTATTTAAAAATTATTGCTTAGTCAGCATACCAATATGCAAAGTGTGGTTTAAACACCACGCTTTGCATTCAAAATCATTTTTTCGTTACAATCAGGCATCTAAGCACTTGCTACAATAATGAATAAAGATGAATGATTTACTCACAAAAATTCAAAATGCCTTTAGTCAACAACACGCCAACAATGGCAAGACTCAGCATAATATCCATGCAATCAATCAATTACTCTCGTCAAATCAGGATTTTGAACAGATCATTGCAAGCTTAAAGAATTGGCAAGATGATCCGAGTCTATCTATTCAAAATTATACGTTTTGGCTTTTTATCGCGATCGCGATTGGCTTATTTGTACTGGCTATTTTTACCCACCCGATGCTCTTACTGGTTGCGGGTGCGAGTGTGGCTTTTGCTTTCTATAAGCGCACTTCGACAAAAGCACTCAATCAATTGGTTGAAGATACTCATCAAAAGAACCTAGAAGCAAAATATCAAATTCGCTTCTATCCTAACGCCTTCGATGAAAATATTGAGTCTCCCTATAATTTCCCATTATTTGGTTTAGGGGATCATGAAAATACCATTGGTTATTGCATTTATGGCGCTTGGCAGGTCAACGGCATCAACTATCCATATATGCTGTTTAATTATCATTATGTGGATGAAGTCGAAACGCGTGATTCAGAAGGCAAGAAAAAGACCGAATATCGCCATTATGATTTATGGGGGATCATCCTAGAAAACTTCCCTGCTCAAGGTATCAGTATTTCATCTAAACAAAATCGAGCCTGCCGTCTTGGGGTAAAATGGTCGAGTGGGGATATTCGTTTCGACAATCAGTACCAATTAAGTGGTACAAATGAAATGCAACTTGCCAAATTTTTCACACCAAATCATGTATTAATGCTTGATCAAGCCATGGCTTATTTTAAAGGTGATTTTTATGTTCAAGCTCAGCGCCCTTCTTTGTGCTGGCTGTTTAAAACGGATATTACCAAAGCGCAAATGCAAGTCGATAAAGTTCAAACTGTCTATGATTTGGCTGCACAACTTGAAAGTATGAACATGCCTGATTATGAGCAGCTTAAAGATTCACTGATCACGATTCTACAAGAAGTCCAGCCTCATTATGGGACAAATAAAGTTGAAAAATAAACAATTTACTTTGTCGATACAATAATTTATCGCATACTGATCAATCTGGAATTCGAACTTTAATAGACTTCAATCATGATTATTTGCCATGCCTATAGAAACCGTTGAGCGATTACTTCACCTACGCACAAGAAAAAATAAACATGTGATGCGCAATATCGCTCGGCTTTGGGAAATTGGACAACAGGCTCAATCTGCACAAGATATTTTAGATGGCTTACATCCGTGGGGAGAATGTAGAGAGTTATCTTTTCATAACCTCATCCCCAGACTGCTGTTTATGATTGGGGTACTGACTGCAATTTTTGGTTGGCTGATTCATCACTATATTCCATACCCACTGAGTCTATTAGCAGCCTTGTTATGCTGTTTTGGCGCTTATTTAATTTATGAGCAAAGCGATCCAATTGATGAAGTCATCAATTTTTTAGAACAGCGCATGATGTTTCTCCGCTACGAATTAGATTTTAATAAAACCCCAAGTCATATCTCCACAACAAGCAATAGCTTTTTGGTCATGAGCAAGTTAAAACAAAGTTTTCCGTTGTTTTCGCAAGGCAATGTGTTGAATGAGATTGAACAATTTGCATCCACCAAATGGTTTGATGGTGAACAAGAACATCATGTGATGTTATTTCAGTATCATTATGTCGATGAGTTTTCACTGCCCAATACTCAGGGTGAAAAACAGAAAATTAAGGAAACTCATAAAAATCAATGGGGCGCTTTTATTTTTCAATTACCCGCCCTCGGCTTTGCCGCCAGTAATAAACATCATGAATTTATTCCGCCCTATACCCAAATATGGAAAACTGCGGATATTCTGGTCAGTCAAAATTTATATATTTTTGGCTATGATCAACATCAACTTGCCCGTACCATTAGTCCAAGTATCACCTTAAAATTAAGTGATTTTTTTCAACACTATTCAGGTGATATTGTTTATCATTTTGAAGAAAATATGCTGTGCTATATGGGAGATCAAGATCTCTTTCGCATTCGTCGTAAAAAACAAAAGCTTCAGGATATTTCAGCACTTCGTGGACATTTAAGAACATTAACCATGCCTGAATATGAAAAATTTAAACAGTGCATGCTAAACTTGATTTCATAAATCAAAAGGAATAATCAAAATGGGTTTAATCATATTTATTGGGATTTTTATTGTTCTGATCGTTTGGGGTATTCTGGTCAGAAATAACATTGTGCGTTATTTCAATGCGACACAACGCGCATGGGCTGAAGTTGCCAACTTTGAACGCCAGAAAGTAAAAACACTGGAAACTTTAGAGCAAACTTTGGCGCAATATACACAGTTTGAAAAATCAACTTTGGAAAAAGTGACCGAGTTACGTCAGCAAATTTTGAATCTAAATCTAAACAATACTGATGTTTCTCAACTACAACATGTTGAAAAACTCAATCAAGATTTAATGAAAAGTTTAAATGTGGTGGTTGAAAATTATCCTGAACTCAAAGCGGATACTTTGTATGCAAAAATGATGGATGATATTCAAGAACAAAATGAAAATGTCGGTGCAGCAATTACCATCTTTAACCGTAATGTTGAAGAATTTAATAACACCATCGAAATTTTCCCAAACAATATGATCAATACCATTACTTTGGCAAAGAAAACAATTCGTCCATTTTCCGACAATGTGGTTACTCAGAATTTTGATTACAAGCCTAATTTTAACTAAGCTTTACTCTATATTATTAGAAAAATCCATCCTTCCCAAAAGAGTATTGGGAAGGTTCTTTAATCAAACATCACTTAAATAAATACGTAAAAAACAAATAATCACAATGGATTTATCAACAGGCTTGGTAAAAAACAATGGGCAACAGTCCAGTCCTTGCATGCGATTAAACTAAAATTTCAAATCGTCTGTAGGATTTAAATCGGGTATAAATTACCAGCAAATAACACCAACAGCATTACTTAGAATTACCAACCCTATGTTGAAAATCTTTTCCACCCCTCCCTTTCGCCTTCTTTTCAAAAACTGGAATGTATTTGAAATTGTTTGGCTTTTTAGTTTTATTTTCATCGGCTGTATCATTACCTTAGTTCAACACGATACATGGTTTAATTTCGTGGTATTACTCAGCGGAATTCTCTGTGTGGTATTAGCAGCAAAAGGCAATATTCTCAATTATAGTTTTGGTTTATTTAATAGCTGTGCTTATGCATGGATTTGCTATAACAACGGGCTTTATGGCGAAATGGGACTGAATCTCTTATTCTTTGTCCCAACCGCTTTGATCGGCATGCTACTTTGGCAGCAACATACCAAAGAAAAACAATTACAACAGGCCTATACCCTTCGGCAGGCTTATTTGATTTTGATCATCCTGAGCAATATAGGTTGTATTGCGATACTCGGTTATCTTCTTGCCCAAATTGCCACTCAAAATACGCCTTATATCGATGCAACCACCAATATTCTTGCAATCACAGCAACGATTTTGATGCTGCTGCGTTTTAAAGAACAATGGTGGTTCTATATTACTTTAAATATCTTCAGTATTTTAATGTGGGCGATCCGGACCATTGATGGGAGTGGTGATGGTGCAATGATGTTATTGATGTGGTCGGCCTTTCTGATCAATGCCATCTATGGCTACTATAACTGGAACAAACTGGCACAAAACTATTCAAACTCATCCTATTGAATTTAAAAACTATGAAAAAAATCGGACTCACACTCGGTAAATATGCGCCCTTACATGCAGGTCATGTGCATGTATTTGAAACAGCATTACAAGAGGTGGATGAGCTGTATGTATTGATCTATCAAAGTTCAATTACAAGCATCCCCTTAAACATTCGCGCCCAATGGATCCGTGATTTATTTCCTCAAATTCATGTAATTGAAGCATGGGATGGGCCTGAGGGTTATTCCAATGATCGGGCGTTTGAAATAGAACAAGAAAATTACATCATTCAAAAGCTCAATGGTGTGAAAATTTCGCATTTTTATAGTAGTGAATTTTATGGTGAGCATGTCAGCACAGCACTCAATGCAATTGATCGTAGAGTGGATGAGTCACGTTTACAGGTGCCGATCTCCGCTACAATGATTCGAGCAAATGCCTTTCAAAATCGAAAATTTATTCCCAACTGTGTCTATGCGGATTTGATTAGCAAAGTCGTCTTTGTCGGTGCAATGTCTACAGGCAAGTCGACTCTGGTTGAAGCGCTTGCGAAAAAGTATGCAACAACTTTTGCCCCAGAATATGGGCGTGAATATTGGGAAACTCACCAAGTTGATCGTCGTATCGGTTTTGAAGATTTCAATATTATTGCAGATCGTCATATCGCCTATGAAGATCAGGTCACTTTAGATGCAAACCGTTATTTATTTGTAGATACCAACGCGATAACCACAGCGATGTTTTGTATGGATTATCATGGACGATTACCTGAGCACCTCAAACAACTTGCACTCGAAAATGCACAGCGCTATGACTTATTTTTCTTGTGTGAAGATGATATTGCTTATGACGACACTTGGGATCGTAGCGGCCCACAAAAAAGAGCTATTTTTCATCAGCAAATTATTGCGGATCTCAAACAACGTCGGATTCCATACCTCGCTTTAACAGGAAGTTTAGAACAACGGATTGCCAAGGTTGAACAAGTGCTAAATCAGTTTGATAAATTCAACAATTTTTTTGGATCAGCTTTAAAGCCATGATCAGGAATTGATTATGGCGATTGAGTATATTTGACTCGGAACATATTGCATAAATCACCATGTGGAAATTTGAATAAAAAATTCAGTCATAATCCTGTTTATTTTCAATATAAAAAATGACATTTTGATCATTTTCTGATATTTTCAGACCGCTAAAAAATGACTATTTTTAGAACAAAACGATCAACTTAAAATGATCAACTTAATAAAAAGACAATCTAAAGATTGGAGTAAATCAAATGTTAAAAAAATTATTCATGATGTTATGTCTGTGTTTTCTTTGGCAAGCCCCTGCTCAAGCGAAAGGCCTGTTAGTTTTCAATACAGGCGATGAAATGTTTAAGGTTGGCCCATTTCCACAAGAGCTGTTAAGTCAATATGAAGATCTTAAAAGTTTAAGCGCAGGCTATAAATGTAGTCACTTTGGAATCTTATGGGCAGATGTCAAAACATGGGACTGCACCTTGGTCGGTATGACTGATGCAGAACCAGATACGTTTTATGAATTACCTGATGATGTCATTTCAACCTTAAGTAAAAACCCTGAATACCAAGAAAATAAAATGCAACGTAATTTTTGGAATCATTATGGAATATTCATCATGATTCTGGGAGTTATCGCCTTGATCATTATCGGTCGTAAGGCAAAAGACTAATTTTCTATCTTGTCCAAATCTAAGCTCAAAAGCGAACCACTATTCGCTTTTGAGCTGCATAAAAATAATACCTTGATATTCAAACAATAATTATTCAACGATAAAAAAATGATTCTCCTATCAACCTATTGATGTTCAAGGCGCTAAATCAATAATTTTAAATTTAACATTATGAAAAACAACATGACTGGTATTCGACCATAAAATCAGGGAAAATAGCCCCCTTTTGCAATTATCAATCAGCGAACTGTTTTTTCGCCAGATTTAGGTTATTTATGAAGTTTGAAAAATTAGGTCAGTCGGGGCGTGCTCGTCGTGGTCGTTTAACTTTAGAACATGGTGTGATTGAAACACCTGTGTTTATGCCTGTGGGAACTTACGGCACAGTTAAAGGCATGTTGCCACGCGATATCGAAGACATCAAAGCACAAATTATTTTAGGCAATACCTTCCATCTTTATTTACGTCCTGGACTAGATGTTATCCGTGAACACGGCGGTTTGCATGAGTTTATGAAATGGGGCAAACCGATTCTTACTGATTCAGGCGGCTTCCAAGTCTTCAGTCTGGGTGCTATGCGTAAAATCAAAGAGGAAGGGGTTACTTTCCGCTCACCTATTGATGGTTCAAAAGTCTTTTTATCTCCTGAAATTTCAATGGATATTCAACATACATTGAACTCAGATATTGTGATGATTTTTGATGAATGTACGCCATATCCAGCGACCCATGAAGAAGCACAGAAATCGCTTCAATTGTCATTACGTTGGGCGAAGCGTTGTAAAACACAACATCACGATGTTTTAAAAAATAGAAACGCATTGTTTGGAATCATTCAAGGCGGCATGTATGAAGACCTTCGTGAAGAGTCTTTAAACGGTCTTAAAGAAATTGATTTTGATGGCTTTGCGATTGGTGGTTTATCTGTCGGTGAACCAAAAGAAGAAATGATCAAAGTTTTGGATTATCTGCCTGCAAAAATGCCAGAAGATAAACCACGTTATTTGATGGGTGTGGGTAAACCAGAAGATATCGTTGAAGCAATTCGTCGCGGTGTCGATATGTTCGACTGTGTCATGCCAACTCGAAATGCACGTAATGGTCATTATTTTGTTACCGATGGTTTGGTTCGGATTCGTAACAGCCAATATCGTCATGATCAAAGTCCACTGGATCCACATTGCGACTGTTATACCTGTACCAACTTCACCCGTGCTTATTTATTCCATTTAGAAAAATGCGGTGAAATGCTCGGTTCAATGTTGGGCACGATCCATAATTTACGTTATTACCAACGTTTTACCCAAGATATTCGTGATGCTTTAGATCAGGGAACTTTTGATGAATACGTGACTGATTTCTATCAACGTCGCGGTTTAGAAGTTCCTCCTTGTCCTGCTGACTAATGCCCCAATATAAAGTTGAATTGAAGATTAATTCAACAGTATTTGCGCTGAAACCCAAGACAAGGTAAATTGCTGAACAAGTCAATTTAAAAGCCATGAAAATGGCAGATAATTTTTAACATTAGGAAATTAGAATGAGCTTATTTATTTCTTCTGCTCACGCTGCAGCAGCGCCTGCACAAGGCCCAGGCATGATGGCAAACATATTGATGATTGTAGTATTTGTTGCAATCTTTTATTTTCTCATCTGGCGTCCTCAAGCAAAACGTGCAAAAGAACACCGTACCTTAATCGAAAGCTTAGGTGTTGGCAGTGAAATTGTCTTTGCAGGCGGCTTAATGGGTCGTATCCTAAAAATTGATGGCGACTTTGCAGTGGTTGAATTAAGCAAAGGAAATGAAGTCAAAGTTCAACGTGCAAGTGTTATTTCAGTACTCCCTGAAGGCACATTAAATAACCTTTAATCATAAAACGGTCGTGCACTTAGCACGACTTTTTCATTTTAAGAAGAAAGCGAATGCGTTACCCTGCATGGAAATATATATTGATTCTAGTGGTACTAGTGATCAGTACATTATATGCGCTGCCGAGTTTGTATCCTGACGAACCTGCTGTTCAAATTTCTGGTGCCAAGGCTGGTACCACAATTGATCAGTCTGTCATACAAAAAGCAGAGCAAATTTTAAAAAGTGAAAATATTAGCAGTCATGATAATACCTTCACCAACAATGCTGCCCTTCTGCGTTTAAATACGTCTGAAGCACAGTTAAAAGCAAAAGATGTCCTCAGCAAAGGTTTGGGTGAGAACTATACCGTTGCATTAAACCTTGCACCAACCACACCTGAGTGGTTGCAAAAAATTGGCGCTAAGCCAATGAAGCTTGGTTTGGACTTACGTGGTGGTGTTCATTTCTTACTTGAAGTAGATATGGACAAAGCTATTGCACAACGTATGGAAACCTCAGCAACAGACTTACGTCGTGAGTTCCGTGACAATAAGATTAAATTTAATAGTCTTTCATTGAACAACAATACCATTACGATTCAGTTTGCAAATAATGATGACCGTGCAGCGGTAATGGACTTTTTACGTCGTGATGGGAATAAGTTCAATCAACAAGCTTTAGCAACGGATACAGGTTCTACGCTTAAGTTGACTTATAACGATGCGACCAAGCAAGATATTCAATCTTATGCACTTAACCAAAACTTAACCACTTTACGTAACCGTATTAATGAGTTAGGTGTGGCTGAAGCATTGGTACAAAGCCAAGGTAGCAACCGTATTGTGGTTGAATTGCCTGGTGTACAAGATACTGCCGAAGCTAAACGTGTCTTGGGGCGTACTGCAAACCTTGAATTCCGTTTAGTGTCTGATTTAAATGATCAATATATTGACCGTTTCACAGGTAAATATAATGGTCAACCTTTACCGCCAGGTACTGAAGTTTTTGCTTACGAATCTTTGGACAGTGGTCGTGAACTGTTATTAAATCGCAGCCGTATCCTTACGGGTGAACGTGTACAAAATGCATCAAGTGGTTTTAGCCAAGATAGTGGTGGCGCTGAAGTAAATATTACTTTAGATACTGCTGGTGGTAAGTTGATGTCAGACGCAACCCGTACTGCTGTTGGCAAACGTATGGCGGTTTTGTTTATTGAAAATAAACAAAAAATCACCTCTGTTGCTGATCCAGTTACAGGTGCAATGACAGAAGTTCGTACCCCATATACTGAATCTGTGGTAATCAATGCTGCAAATATTCAAGCGGTTTTAGGTTCATCTTTCCGTATTACTGGTTTAGATTCTCCTCAAGAAGCGGCTGAACTTGCATTGATGTTACGTGCTGGTGCTTTAGCTGCACCAATGTACTTTGTAGAAGAACGAGTTGTTGGTCCAAGTTTGGGGCAAGAGAACATCGACAAAGGCGTATTATCAACGCAAGTTGGCTTCCTGCTTGTTGCAATCTGGATGATCGTGTTCTTCCGTCTATTTGGTTTAATTGCGGATGTAGCATTAGTGATTAACTTAGCAATGCTTCTCACCATCATGTCTTGGATCGGGGCTTCACTGACCTTACCAGGTATTGCAGGTATCGTAATCACCATTGGTATGGCGGTCGATGCCAACGTACTGATCTGTGAGCGAATACGAGAAGAAATGCGCTGGGGGGCCTCGCCCAAACAGGCCATTATTGCCGGTTATGATCGAGCCTATAACACCATTCTCGACTCAAACTTAACCACATTCTTGGTTGCATTTATTCTGTTTGCTATTGGTACAGGTCCGATCAAAGGCTTCGCTGTAACGCTGATGATTGGTATTATTTGCTCAATGTTTACTGCAATTACAGTAACACGTGCAATTGTCCAATTGGTATATGGCAGAAAGCGTAACTTGAATAAGTTGAGCATATAGGAGATCGAAGATGACTGATGTGACTCAACCGAAAAAGAAATATGGTCGCCCAGATGATGAGCATGTAATTAATTTCATGAAGATTGCCAAACCAGCGGCAATCATCTCAATCCTTTTGACCATTGCAAGTATCTTCTTTATTGCAACCAAAGGCTTAAATCTTGGTTTAGATTTTACTGGTGGTGTTTCTGCAGAATTGAACTATCAATATGCAGCAAAACCAGCAGACGTGATTTCGAATTTGGATAAAGCCGGCTTTAAAGATGCAGTTGTACAAACATTAGGTTCAAACAAAGACTTAATTGTACGTATGCCTGCGCAAGACCTTAAAGTTGAAGACTTAAGCAATACCATCACCAAAGCGGTTCAACTGCCAAATAACACTGCTGTTGTTCATAAGGTTGACTCTGTCGGTGGTCAAGTCGGTAATGAGCTATATTTACGCTCTGCAGGTGCTGTAGCGCTTGCAATGCTACTTATGCTGATCTACGTGACCATTCGTTTCGAGTTTAAACTTGCAGTTGGTGCAGTGCTTTCATTACTGCACGATGTGATCGTAACGATTGGTATTTTTGCAATGATGGAATGGCCATTTGACCTTACTGTTTTAGCGGCTATTCTTGCCTTAATCGGCTTCTCGTTAAACGATAACATTGTTGTATCGGATCGTATCCGTGAAAACTTCCGTAAGATTCGTGGCGCGACACCGTTAGAAATTGTGAATATTGCCTTAACTGAAACCTTAAAACGTACCATTCATACCTCGATGACATTATTGCTGGTTGTACTTGCAATGATGTTCTTGGGTGGTGATGGCTTACACTGGTTCTCAGTTGCCATGTTTATTGGTGTATTTGTAGGTACGTATTCTTCAATCTATATCGGTACTGCATTTGCATTGTGGCGTGGTCTTAACCGTCAAGACTTTATCGTACAAGTTAAACCTGAATTTGAAGATGAAGAGCATATTCCTCATTAAGTTTCAGTTTTAATTGAAAAAGCTCATCTTTGGATGGGCTTTTTTATGCTTAAAATCTAACATCACAACGCAAAGAAGTTGTTCTATTCATAAAACCTTACGCTATCCCACAATTCAGCATCTGTCGATTTACATCATATAGCGATATCAATACAGAATAGCGATACGAGGTAAATTGTGACTACTGAGCATAATATTTTGCAGTTGGATAATACTTGGTCTTTTCCTTCCATCTTCCATTGACCAGATTGCGATCTGTGACTTCAACTTGATCACCTTGTGGTGAGGTTGCATCCTCAATAAACTCTCGAACCAGCAATAAACCTTTTCTAGGTACAACTTGATACTCAGAACGAATATGGTAGCAACAGCCACTTTTATTAAAGGTGATGATGCGTTTACGCTTTTTGTCTAGCTCAAACATACCTAAATTTTCTTGAGTGAGTACAGACAGTTCCTGACTTAAAACAAATTTATTCTTGCTTTGATTAAATACATAAATGTCATACACAGGACCGCCATAAGAACCATAATTGCCGTTTCTAATCGCGAGGTCTTCTGTTCCATCGAAGTTAAAATCATCAAAAATCAAAGGACTTTGTTCGCCATAAAGCTGTATAACATTAACACTCGGTTTAAACTTTTCATCCAAATACATGGTCAATTCATCAGAGTGAAATGCTTGAAATACCGCTTTACTGCCCTTTTTAAATAGCTTTACTTCGGCCTTAGCCCCACATTCATCTTTTTCACATGCAATATCAATTACGGCATCATAGTGTTTCGAGCCATCTTGAATTTCAAAAACTTGTGCATGCGTTATAGATAAGGAAAATGCCAGATAGATGCCTAAGCTGTTACAGATTATTTTAAATGGTTGATTCATCATTTTTTATTCAGTCAATTTTATCAAAATCATAGCATTAAAATTGCTTAAATAAAAAACCGCCCGAAGGCGGTTAGGCTCCCTCCTTTATCAAAGGAGGGTTGGGGGTGGATTTAATCCGATAGCGGCTTAGTGCCCACCACCATTGATTGCTTTTGTCATCTCTTCAACAACTTTCTTGGCATCACCAAAGATCATCATGGTTTTGTCATTGTAGAATAAGTCATTATCTAAACCTGCATAACCTGTTGCCATAGAGCGCTTGATTACCATAATGGTACGTGCTTTATGTGCTTCAAGAATCGGCATGCCATAAATTGGTGAGCTTGGATCATCTTTAGCCGCTGGGTTAACCACGTCATTCGCACCAATCACCAATACAACATCAGTCGCTGGGAAATCAGAGTTGATCTCGTCCATTTCCAAGATGTCTTCATATGCAACATCAGCTTCCGCCAACAATACATTCATATGACCAGGCATACGACCTGCAACTGGATGGATTGCAAAACGAACCGTTACACCTTGCTCTTTTAAGATTTCACACAATTCTTTCACTGCGTTTTGTGCACGACCTTGCGCCATACCATAACCCGGTACAATCACAACGCTGTCCGCATTCGACATCAAGAAGCCCGCATCATCCGCAGAACCAGAACGGTAATTACGTTGAACTTGCTCACCTTTATCAACCGATGCTACAGCCGTACCACCCATCGCACCACCAAACAATACATTGATGATTGAACGGTTCATTGCTTTACACATGATGTAAGACAGAATCGCACCTGATGAACCCACCAGTGAACCAGCAACAATCAACATGTTGTTTTCAAGTGTGAAACCAATACCTGCCGCAGCCCAACCAGAGAATGAGTTCAGTAGTGAAACCACAACTGGCATATCACCGCCACCGACTGGTGCAATCCAAACCCAACCAAATGCCAATGCCAATGCAGTCATTGCCCAGAATGCTTGCATATTGCCTGTGGTAAAGAAGTACACACCACACGCCAGCATAGCCAGAAAAATGATCGCTTGAACGGGTTTAACCCAAGCACCTGAAATGGTTTTTGCCCATTTCTTTGCAGCTAACTTACCATAAGCAAATACAGATGCAGTAAAGGTAATCGCACCAACGAAGCAACCGACGAATAATTCAAATAAATGAACTTTACTCATATGCGCATGCTGTACACCAGCAGCGGTTAAAGCAGATTCGTTTTGCGCAAACAAAACAGTCAGTTGGTTATTATGTAAAATTGCAGCAATTGCAATCAGTACCGCAGCCAAACCGACAAGTGAATGCATCAATGCCACTGTTTCTGGCATTTGTGTCATTGGAACTGTACGTGCACGTGCAATACCGACAATTGCACCCAACACCATTGCACCACCAATCATCCATACAACAGGATGATCTGCGACAAAGAATGTGGTGATTACCGCAATCGCCATGGCAATCATACCGTAACGGTTACCAGCAATCGCAGTTTTAGGACCTGAAAGACCACGTAAGGTTAAGATGAAAAGGACAGCACCTACAAGGTAGAACCAATCCGCATATTCTCGAATAAATTCCATAGATTAGCCCTCTTTTTTCTTTTGTTTTGGCTTAAACATTTCAAGCATACGTGCAGTCACTGCGAAGCCACCAAAAATGTTAATACTTGCCAAGAACACTGCAATTGCACCAAGTACACTAACAACATTCACGGACTGGAATTGTACACTTGCATCTACAACACCAGGAATTCCAACTGTTTGTATCATCGCACCCACAACGATAATTGAGGACAATGCATTGGTTACTGCCATTAACGGCGTATGCAATGCAGGTGTGACACCCCAAACCACGTAGTAACCAACAAAGATGGCTAAGACGAAAATAGTAATAGTTTCAACCATGATGACTCTCCTTAACCACGCTTCAGCAGTACTTGACCGCCATGAGTTACTAGAAGTGCTTTTTGAATTTCGTCTTGTTGATTGATGGCAAAGTTTTTCTCTTGATCAAACAAAGTTTCTACGAAATTGAAAACATTACGTGCATACAGTGCCGAAGCTTCTGTCGATACTGTAGAAGGAATATTTGGAATACCTAAAATCGTCACGCCATTGTCAGTGACAACATTTTCACCGTTCTTAGAACCTTCAACGTTGCCGCCTGATTCAACCGCCATATCTAGGATGATTGAACCTGGTTTCATTTTGGCAACAGTTTCAGCTTTGATTAAGCGAGGTGCATCACGACCTGGCAACAACGCAGTAGTAATCACGATGTCTGCATTTGACACTGCTTTATCTACGATGATGGCTTGGTCTTGAATATATTGCTCGCCTGGCATCCAGCCATAACCATTTTTAGCGGCATCGGCAGCTTTTTGTTTTTCTTCATCAGACATCGGTACATCTAACCACTTACCACCAAGTGATTCGACTTGGTCACGTGCAGTTGGACGTAAATCTGTTGCTTCAACAACTGCGCCTAAGCGTTTTGCAGTTGCAATGGCTTGAAGACCTGCGACACCCACACCCATAATCACGATACGAGCGGGTTTCACAGTACCTGCAGCAGTCATCAGCATTGGGAACATACGTTGATATTCCGCAGCGGCCAATAACACCGACTTATAACCTGCAAGGTTGGCTTGAGAAGACAATACATCCATATTTTGCGCACGAGACAGTGTTCGTGGCAAAAGCTCTAACGCAAATGCAGACACTTGTTGTGACGCAAATTGGTCAAGTTCAGTATTACGGTATGGGTCAAACATTGCTACCACAGCTGTTCTAGCGGCAAGCTTTTGAATTTCCTCACCTTGTGGTGCACGAACTTTCAAAATAATTTGACTACCTGTATAGGCATCATCTGTAATTTTAGCGCCGACTTGTTCATAAGCACTGTCAATATAAGCCGCTTTTTTACCAGCGCCTCGTTCAATGACAATACTATGACCAGCACTAATCAACTTTTTTACTGTCTCTGGCGTAGCGGCTACGCGGTTTTCACCGACGACAGATTCTTTTGGGATTCCAATCTGCATGAGCGTTCCTCAAGCTAATTTTTCTTCAAGTAAACATCGTAAATAACCCGATGTTTCCCCCAGATGCGTTGTTATGAATTTTTGGATTCTAATTGAACTTTTTTAAAATACCACCCAATATTTATTTAATAAATACCCATATTTTGAACTGATGATTCATAAATATAATTGTGCGATATACCCTATATTCAATTTATTGTATTTTTCTCGCATTATCCTGCCCAGTTTTTTTGACATATCCTGTCTCCAATTTTTAAAAACGGTTATTTTTTAATCACACATCCATGTTTTAAGCTGCTCTCTCTACCCTACTGATTGGCATTTACAGCAGTATGATTCACTTTTAAGCATTTTGACTTGCTGTTTAAATACTCCATAAAACAATAGATTTAGCATAAAAACCATCATCCCTATTGACCTTTCTGACAAATTACATGGTTTTTTTATTAGCTTATATTGGCCTTTTCTATCATTTTTTCCGTCAAAAATGTAAGTCGGTTTTTATTACATTTTTTAATTTCATTAATAAAAAAAAGTACTTGGAATAACCATTAGAATTACCGCAGAACTGAGTCTAAAGCAATTACAAAAATTTTTAGTTTTTTTTTATTTGCCATTTTGTCAGTTAATAATACTCGAACAACTTGAACCAGCCATTACGATGTTGCACCTTTTTTGTGCAAAAAATAGCATATTGAATTTGAGCAGTTTATAAACAAGGATTTTAAGGTTGATTTTTATACAATTTTTATTTCAATCTATTTAAATGATAGTTAAATCCACACAAAAAGAAGTAAGCAAGTGTGTTTTATATTCCTTTTATTGCGTCAATTCATTCTTTTTTTGTATTTCCACTGATTGAAAACAACATTTATACTGCTTGTTCAAATTTACATGTCGTATAGCGACATCGTCAATGCAGTCAAATTCATGAAACTTTCTTTATCCAGTACCCAACTCGGTTCGATTTTCGCACTTGGTGCGGCTTTCTTATTTAGTACCAAAGCTATTTTTATTAAACAGGCTTACGCATTATCGCCATTGGTTGACAGCACCGTGCTTATGGCATTGCGAATGGCAAGTGCCCTGCCTTTTTTCCTTTTACTGTGTTGGTTCAATCGCCATCATAATAAAAATATGACAGGAAAAGACTGGGCCTTATTGGTTGCTGCAGGTTTGATGGGCTATTACCTTTCAAGTTGGCTCGACTTCGCTGGTCTGATGTATATCAGTGCTTCATTAGAACGTATTATTTTATTTCTCTATCCAACACTGACAGTGATTGCCACAAGCTTTATTTATAAGCAAAAACTCAACTTTAGAACCATACTAGCGATTGCATTAAGCTATGGTGGTACAGTGATTGTGATGCTACAAGAGCAAAGCACAGTACCGCATGAAGGAAATTTCTGGCTAGGCGTGAGTTTAGTCTTTGCCAGTGCGGTCTGTTTTGCGACGTACTTACTCATGACCCCACGTTTAATTCAAAAATTTGGTTCATGGAATTACACTGGTTTGGCATTAAGCATTGCATGTTTTGGTACGCTAACCCATTTTATCATTGCAGCACCCCAGCCGATTCAACTGCTTACTCAACTTCCGATACAAGTCATTTGGTATGGTATCGCCTTAGGCTTATTGGTGACGGTTTTACCGACGATTTTGGTCGCGCAAAGTATTTCTCGTTTAGGTGCTGCACAAGCAGCTATGATTGGTTCGATTGGCCCGATCCTAACCATTATTTTGGCTGTGGCTTTGCTCGGTGAGCATATGAATGCGATACAATGGTTTGGTTGTTTACTGAATATCATCGGTGTCATGATGATTACTTTGTCTAAAAAGAAACTTGCACACTAAATTGTGCAGAAGCTTGGAAGGAATATGCATTTTAAAATTGTATCGCCGAGTGCCTGTGTAGATGTTGAAAATATCCAGTTGGCACAGTCGCATTTGGAACAGTTAGGTCATACAGTCAGTTTAGGTGAGCATGTATTTTCACAACATCGCTATTTGGCAGGTACAGTTGAACAACGTATTCAAGATTTAAAACAGGCATGTTTAGATCCAGACATTGATGCAATTTGGTGTGGTCGTGGTGGTACTGGCGCTGCAATGTTATTGCCATTTTTAGGTGAGTGGATTTTGAATAAACCCATTATTGGCTATTCAGATACCACCGTGTTATTAAACTATATCGCGATGCATCATGGACAATCTTTACATGCGCCTGTATTTCAGGAAATTGCCGTTAAAAATTTAGACAATAGTCCTCTGTCGTATGATGCTTTGAAAACCATCAGCCTGTTATCCGCGGATATAAACCAACACGGTCATTATGCCTTATCTAGCGCAAATGGTTTTGCTCAAGATCAGCACATTGAAGATGTTAAAATCTTAGGCGGAAATCTTACTGTACTGTGTACTTTACAAGGCACACCGTCTGCCTTAAAACTGAATCACCCGAGTGTTTTACTGATTGAAGATGTAGGCGAACCCTATTATCGAATTGAACGTTCATTGACTCAGCTCCTACAAAGTATCGATACTTCAAACTTAAAGGCTTTGGTCTTGGGTGATTTTTATCAATGCCCACAAAAAAATGTCTTGCAAAGTATTGTTGAGATTGTGAAAGAACATCTCGATCCACTACACATCCCACTTTACCAATGTGACTGGTTTGGTCATGGTGAAGTCAACCGTCCATTTTGGTTAGGAAAAACAGGCAAGATTGTAGATTCACAACTCATTATTTAACGGCTAGGTTATTTAATGAATGAGTTATTTAAGTACAGGGCTATTTCAGCTCATTGAATATAAAAATAGCCAATAACTTGCTTAAGATAGGCCTCTACGAAATCCTAGTCAGTGCTTACTGGGATTTACTAAGAACATCAAAGCAAAGATAAACAAACTATATACTTTTAATCCTGAGCAATACTTTACTTGCATGCCCCCTCTTCTGATTACTTTTCTATATGACGGTTTTCTTGTTTAACAGCCCTTGATTGTTCATTGATAAATACGATCAGTTGCTTCGGTTTTTTCTTGGCTTTTTCACTTGACCTTAAGTTAACTTGAGCTTTGATACTGACGGAAATTTCCAGTCAATCAAAAGAGTCATCCATGAATTCCAGATCAGAATCCGCGCAGATCAAATCGTTCCAAATGATTAACCCAAATACACTTTATAATCCAACAGCATTTGCGTATAGTCATGTGGCTGAAGTACGCCATTATTTGCGTATTTTGCATATATCTGGACAAGGTGGTGAAAACCAACAAGGACAATTATCCCAAGATTTTGCACAACAAGTTCATCAAGCTTTTGTCAATCTGCAACATGCCCTACAAGCGGCTGATGCATCATTATTGGATATTGCTGTTTTAAGAGTGCTTGTGGTCGATCACAGTACCAAAAAACATCAGTTTTTAATTCAGGAAATGCAACAACTTTGGAAAGATCAACCTTTCCCTGCGTGTACACTGATTCCTGTCCCGTGTCTTGCTTTACAAGGAATGCTCATTGAAATTGAAGCAACTGCCTATTGTATGTAACTCCAAGAACTAGGATATTTTTATGAATGCTCAACTCGATATTAGCCAAAATAAAGCATTACTTTGGCTGATGGCGATTGCCTGCGGTTTATGCGCAGGAGCAAACTATTATAGTCAGCCGCTGATTCACTCGATTCAACTCTATTTCAATATGCCAGAATCACAAGTGGCACTTACAGTGACTTTTGCCCAAGTGTCTTATGCGCTTGGTCTTTTATTCATTGTGCCCATGGGTGATATTGTCAATAAAATCAAATTTATTCCTTGGTTAATGTTTTGTGCCGCGATTGGTTTATTGATGTGTGCTTTTGCAGTCAATTTACCCATGCTTTGGGTTGGCACAATTATTACAGGTCTATTTTCAGTTGCGGCTCAGGTGTTAATCCCTCTTGCAACGATGGCAGTTAAACCTGAAAAAACAGGTGAAGTTGTTGGCTTTTTAATGAGTGGGCTATTGGTTGGGTTATTACTTTCCACCAGTCTTGCGGGTTTGTTATCTAACCTGTTTAACTGGAAACTGATTTACTTTGTTAGTGCAGTATTAATGTTAATACTTGCTTATTTATTGAAAAAACGTTTGCCACATGTACCTGTGTTTAAAATGAGTTATGGCAAAATTTTCTACTCAATGGGTGTGTTGTTAAAAGAAGAACGTCGTTTAGTCTATCGTGCAATTATTGGTGGCTTTGCATTTGCAGCCATGAGTATTTTATTTTCAACGATTGCTGTTTTACTGACTTCTGAACCGTTTAAATTACCTGATGTTTTGGTTGGTGTTGCAACGATCATTGGGGTATTTGGTGCTTTAGCCACTGCAAAAATTGGTAAAATTGCAGACCGTGGACATACCAGTATCCTGACATGGATTGGGGTAGCGTTGATGATCGTCAGTTGGGCGCTGCTTTATTTCGGTGGAAAGTACCTCACCAGTTATATTTTAGGTTATGGCCTGATTAGCTTTGGACTCGCTGTGGTTCATACCAGCAATCAAAATATCATTTTCCGTTTACGCCCAGATGCCAAATCTCGGATTAACTCTATCTATATGACAGCCTATTTCACAGGTGGTGCATGTGGTTCAGCTTTAGGCGTTTATGCATGGCACCATGGTGGTTGGACCATGACTTGTCTTGTTGGTGTATGTCTGGTTATGGGCTCTGCACTATTTTCTCTGCTAGATCGTCTATATCTCAATAGAGCACAGACTATTTAACGCATTCTAAAATCAAAATCCTTCAAAATTTGAGGGATTTTGATTTTTTAAGAGACTTATTATTTTAATAAAAATACGGATACCCAAATCATTCTATTTGAATAATATTCACTGTAACCATTGTGTGAAAAAACCGATCATAATATATTCACATCAATAGTCTGCGATAAAATTCCAAAAAATGCGATGTATACAATTTCAATTTAAATGGATATGCGGGTTACTATCTTAAAGCTATATAAATAAGACAGTCGATGAGCAGTAATTATACGCAAGATAAATCTCAGGCCTTTCAATAAATTTGTACAGGACAATCTATGTTTTTAGAAAAAACATCCAAATATACATGATTATTCAAGTTTAAAATTGGTACACTTTGGTCAAAATGATAACCCTGTTTGTCTTTGCTAAAGCGTGATTGACGATACTCAAGCAAGGTTTTATTCAGCTCGCACAACAGTCAACATTCATCCTGATAGATCAATCAAGAGTTTATCCCTTATGAAAAAAATACGATTAGCATGCTTATCGATCAGTTTTTTATGTACTTTTTCAAGCTTGGTCTTCGCAGCACCAATAGGAAATGAAAACTTATTATTAAGCCAAGCTTTTATAAACTGTGACAACAGTGCACAAGGTATTATTGAACAGGCAACTTGTCTAAAAGATGAGGCGAAACGTCAAGATACGCAATTGAATAGTACCTATAAAAAATTACAATCGCATTTGAATGCTACCCAGAAATCGAAACTGGTTGCATCACAACGTATTTGGCTACAATCACGTCAAAGTGATGCTGAACTGGAAACAACGTTGTATGGCCAATCACAGCCAGACAACTTGCAAATTGAACTTAATGATATACAGCGTATTGCAGCCCGTACCGCACAATTGCAACGCTATCTGATTTTGCTTCAATAATGCGAATCAAAGCATAGAGATATTCAAGAACGAACATCGAGATCAAGATAAAACTAAAGGTCAAACATATGAAAAAATTTAAAAGTACTACATTGTTGTTCATCTCTCTTCTTCCTTTTGCAGCTTTTGCCAATGATGAAATGTCTCGTCCCCTTCCAGATGATTCTTATATTCATGCCAAATTAAGCAACAGTTATGGCCAATGTATCAAGCAAAGCGGTGCAGTAACATTTGAAATGCAAAACTGTATGGACCAAGAATATGCTCAACATAAGAACCGCGTTCAACAGGCCTTTGCCAAAATCATCAGTCGTCCAGACAGTGTGAAAAAAGACCGGCAGATGGATGAGATCGCAGCATGGTGGGAAAACACCGATAAGTATTGTAATTGGGATCCTAAAACCGAAGGACAGGGACAAATGTTAGATGCACAGTCTTGCCGTCTGAACCGTATTGCTAATCTTGCGGATAAAATCAGCCACTATTGAGTCTCACAAATTAAAACTTAGCATTCCATCGTATTCAATAAAGTACTGTTGATTGGCATATTGTGATCCGTGAAACTAGGTTTATCTATGCCCAACGGTTGCATACTTATCTTCACATACTCACTTGGACTTTCTGAGAGACTGTCAATCTTGTTGAGTAAGTAATTGATGCCCGAATGTAGCTAAAAAGTATTTTTATAAATTATTGTCATTCACAATCAATACAATAGCGTATCTGCTATTTTGAGGTTGTACTTTTGGATAAATTTGCCTTCTTAAAGAATATTCAGGAATGGTCTGATCAGTATCCATGGCTAGAGATGCTCACATCATTATCCATTCTAATTTTTTTCGCTTTTGTCGCAAATTATATTGCTAAACAAGTCGTTGTTCGCGGGATACGTAAACTTATTTCAAAAATGAAGTTTGCACACAGTGAAATTTTTTCCCAGCATAGTGTTATCCGCAGAGTGGCGAATATTGTTCCTGCCATTGTTATTTTAAATGGTATAACCACAGTTCCACATTTGTCCTTAAAAGCGGTTGGCCTGATACAAATGGCTGCACAGGCGTTTATCTTCCTGACCATTGCATTGGCCATCAGTGAACTTTTAAATGTTTTCAATTTGCTTTATCAACGTAATCCAAAATCACTGAATAAGCCTATCAAAGGCTATCTTCAACTGATCAAGCTGATTCTGTTTATCGTTTGTGGTCTGCTGATCTTGGGAACCTTCTTAAAGAAAGATGTTTTTACCCTGCTTGCTGGTTTTGGTGCGATGGCAGCGGTATTGTTACTGGTTTTTCAAAATACGATTCTGTCCTTGGTGGCATCGGTGCAAATCTCTTCCTACGATATGGTTCGTATCGGTGACTGGATTGAAATGCCAACATTAAATGCAGATGGTGATGTGATTGATATGTCCTTACATACCATTACCGTACAGAATTTTGATAAAACCTTTACCACAATTCCCACCAATAAGCTGGTGACGGACACCTTTAAAAACTGGCGTGGGATGAAATTGTTGGGGGCGAGACGCATTAAGCGCTCAATCTTTATTGATCAAACCAGCATTCATTTTATTACCCATGAAGAACAACAGAAATTAAAAGCTTTCCTGTTACTGGATCAGTATTTGGATAATAAACAATCTGAATTGGACAGCTTTAATCAACAGTTTGAAGATCAGTCAATCTATAACCAGCGCCGCCTGACCAATATTGGAACATTTCGGGCCTATGTCGAGTTCTACCTAAAGCAACATGCTGGTATTGCTAAAAACCAATCCCTAATTATCCGTCAGTTACAGCCGACGAGTGAGGGATTACCGCTGGAAATCTATGCATTTGCCAATACAACGGTATGGAATGATTATGAGGCAATCCAGTCCGATATATTTGACCATCTGATGGCAATTATTCCTGAGTTTGGGCTCAAGATTTATCAGGCACCTTCTGGTTCAGATTTACGTTCATTGTCAAAACACACTGAAAGTAGCTCTGAACTTCTGTCCTGAGTTGTTGGTCAGGGGATTTCCTGCCCCTGATCATTTATATTAAAAATTTGCTTAATCAAACCCAGTAACTTATTCGAGGCAGTTCATATTGTTAGATTTAAATTTTAATGTTTAGTATTATTTAAATGTTACCATGATCCAATAAAGCCCCTCTCATAATAATTCTAAATACTTTAATTAATTATACAAAATAAATATTCAATTCACATATCGATTAATACTTTTGCGACAAGTTATGTCTCACTTAATAAAGCTAAAAGTTTTTAACTTCACATTCCATGCTAATTTAAGTAGTGTTTTCTTAAACACTGAAATTTAAAAGTTTAAAAACTATATTGTAGGTAAAATAAAGATGAACAAAAGTTATGCAACAAATTTTGCAATTGAAACTGGAAATGATCACTTTTTATTCATCACACCACATTCATTAGATCATAAGTTTGCAGATAGTCCAGATGATATAATTGAAAAATGTCATATTTACTGTGTAGTTGATTTCCCACGAATAGCATTTATACCAGATTCACTAGTATATAAAATCGTAAATAATGAACTAATATATAGAGTTTTATTAGAATATAGATACAAGGGGGAAATAAAGCGAGTAGGAATTGAAGATCGTGTTACGAATTTTAGAAATATTAGTAAAATTACAATAGATAAATATCCTTATACAGACATTGTTTTTTGGGACTCGAATGATAACTTTATCATGTCTGCCACTGCTACAAAAATAGCTTATGCATTTAGCATGCAAGATCTAACAGACCTAAAAGTTTTATATATTGGAAAAAGTACGGGAATAAAAAAAACAAAGAATGCGCTAGATAGAGCAAAAGAGCACAGTACATTACAAAAAATTTTAGCAGACCATAATGCCCAACATCCTGATCGCTCGTTGTTAGTAGGTCTCTTTAATTTTGGCACAGTGCAGAAGTATGCTTTTGTAGATGGAATCGATCATACAAAGATATTTGGTGTAGAAGACTTTAGCAGATTAAAATATGCTCAACAATTTCAATTACCCTTAGACATGAAAACAGCGATTATTGAAGCTGCTTTAATCCGTTATTTCGAACCTGAATACAATGAAAAATTAAAAAAAGATCTTCCTGCAAAAAACTCAAAAACGCTTTCGGAATGCTACAAATATGACTTTAGCGCAATAGTTGTTAAGCTATGGACTAGTGATGAAAAAGACCCTTTTTTAAATTATTACTTATATTCTGATAAAGTTAATAAAAGTGCAAAACATAATATTAGTATTGAGTTAATAGATCCAGAAATTCGAAAAGGATTTTTTTCAGTTGGTGGAGAAAATTGGGCACCTGAAGGAACTATAAGACGGAATAAGAAAAAGAAATAATCTCTCACTTTCTATTATCTGTGTGGTTCATAGAGATCGTTTCAATTTAGCGATCTCTAAATCCATCTTGTAATTGGCATGTTGAATCCGTTCATTTGATGTGATGAATTGTATTGCTTCTGGACCTCATCTGAGAAAGGGGTTTCTTCATATAATTCAAAGTACCTTTCCATGAGGATTTTACCTTTCAAGGCTTAATGTGGTCTAATCCAGTTATAGTAATGCTGCCATTCTGCTAGATTGTCTTAGATATCTTCAGAATCGATATCTACAGTAGCGTAGAACTCAGATTTATTAGTCTTTTGTGAACGCTCTACCTTGCCATTTAGATCATGTAATCTGCCAAAGGGCTTACAATTCCCTCCTTGCGCCAATGAACAAAAATCAGGTGATAGGAATGAGTATTTTCTATCCATTGCTTGCAAAGTCTCTGACAAGTTTCCCCCATTGACTTATCGAATGCGTCTACTTACCTAATAATCAAACAAGCTATATTTTTCTATAAATTAAATAGACAAAAAAGCCCATGCGTTAACCATGGGCTGAGTTGCAATAAAACAGATTTTTAACTAAAACATATCTCTTTTATTACGTTTTTAACGACCTTTAAAATTTATAAATAAACATCATGTTAAGTAAGTTTTTCCACTTGCCATCATCTCCTGCTGCAAGTGAGTTGGCGGTTCCACCAATAAACGGATCATTTTTGCTCATCATATATTCGGTATATAAAGTGATCTTTTTATAATCCCATGCCACACCCACAATATTACGCTGAGAATCATCAAAGCCTTTTTCTTTCTTATTAAATCCACTGAATACCATATATGGCGTTATATTGAATGAGTCCAATACATTCTTAAAAGCGTAGCTGGTGTTAACAGTATAAAAGAAGCCTTTATTTGCAATGTCGTACTCACCGTCATATGAACCAAAAGTTGAACTATAAGGACTGAAGCGATCTTTATTGCGAATTGATTGCTTACCGCCTGTGAGCATGACATTTAAATTTTTATAGTGAATACGATTAAAGAGTGCCCAAGAGTTTCTTGCACCATCATCAGCACTTTTCTTATTTTCAATTTCTGAATACCAATAACTTCCCCCCACAGATACATTAAGATCCTCCGTCGCTAAAAATTTTAGGTCTTGATCCACTCGTGCAATCCACATATTTTTCTCATCCAGATTTGTCTTCATCAAATCAGCGGATATCACCATATTTGCAGTATAGCGGGCAGCATCCTTACTTTTTCCATAATAATTTCCGCCATCAGCGACAAAATAGGCTAAATCAACTTTGGTGGATGAGGGCAATTCAAAATGGTAGTTAACACCTAAATTCATCGTATCCTGAAGTCCCATCGTTGTATTGATTCCTTCATAGAAACTACTGTCCCAAAATTGCCCTGGCCCAAAAGGAATCGGCTGTAAACCAACTTTAAGATTGTCTGTTGAGTTTAAATGATAGCCAGCATTGGCTTGTACCAATGTGGAAAAATCACATAGGGTATCAAATTGATAACAACGATATTGAAAATTCCCAAATATGTTCGGAGAGCTATACCCAATATTTAAAATAGCTGTATTAAATTTAATTTTTTGATCCGAAGCCTTATTCTCAAAGTTGTTTTCTTGATAGCTTGCTCGCAGTTCACCAGAAACGGTTAACTTAGAATCTTTATCCTTACCCTCAAATTCAATCGCAGCATTTACAACGAAGGACACATTTAAAAGTAGTGTAAATACCGTATATTTAAACAAATCATGTTTCATAAAATCATCCTTGATTATCATTTTATTAACAGGCCAATAGACCTTAAATATTGAAAAAATAAAAAAACTAAAAACCATTATTCACTGCAAAGGCCAAAAGATGACGATCGCTTTTCTTTGCACCAATGATCTGAATACCAATTGGCATTTTATTTTCATGGCATAGCGGAACATTGAGTACAGGATTTCCCAAAAAATTCCATATATTGGTCAGGCTGAGCAAAGCTGATTTAATATTTATAAAAGCGCCATTTAAATACAAATCTTTTTGATACAGATCAGTGGCTTGTATCGGCAATGTCGGCATGATGAGGTAATCGTACTGATCAAAAATGTTAGCAAAGTCTTCTTGGTATTTTTTTTGAAAATCTAATGCGTTCACATACTCCCAGCCTTTGGTTTCTTGGGCTTGTAGCAACCTCTCCAACACATCTTTCTGAAACAATTCTGGAGAGTGCTCTACTCGATGATGATGGACGGCATACGCCTCACTATTTTGAATAACGTAAAAATAGCGATGGATATCTTTAAAAGTCGTTAAAGCACTCGATACTTCATCAATTTGATTATTCCAAAGTGAAAAAACGTGCTGCTTTAATTTCTGGTATAAAGGGTAATCATAGTTTTCAATAAAATTATCAACAGATACCCAACCTAATTTCGGTGATCTCGTTGCTAACGCATTGGAGACAACTTGATGACTTTGTTGATGATCTTCTTGTTTTAATAAAGAAACAACTAAATCAATCTCTTGAGCGTTTTTTGCTAATATGCCTAAATGATCTAAGCTCTTAGACAAAGGGAAAACACCTTTCATTGGAAATTGCTGGTAGGTCGGTTTAAAACCCATAACTCCTGTTAAGCTTGCAGGTATACGAATCGAGCCACCTGTATCAGTCCCAATTGCGATAGGTACAAGTCCAGCAGCAACCGCTACAGCACTACCACAACTCGATCCACCTGAAATTTTTGCAAGGTTCCATGGGTTTTTTGTCGCGCCATGTGCAGAAATATCCCCTGTTGGCCCATAGGCAAACTCATGCGTGTTGGTTTTTCCAATAATCACCGCGCCTAAAGCTTTAAGTTGTTGTACACATTCAGCATCGACTTCAGGTAAATAGTCTTTGAAAAAATTGGACCCCATAGCGGTTATAAGTTGCGCAGTCTCAATATTATCCTTTATCGCAATCGGTATACCCTGTAACGGACTAAGATCTATTCCTTGATTAAAAAGTTCATCTGCATATTCTGCTTGTTGTATCGCATATTCATCATCGATGTAACAAAATGCATTTAACGCTTTATGCTGATTGATTGAATTTAAACTCTGTTGTGTAAGTGCTTTGGCAGTAATTTCTTTTGACCTAAGCATTTTCGCAATTTGCTCAACATCAAGTTCAGAAAAATAGCCTTTTACTGGACACGTTAACATTACAACTCCTTGTATATAAAAATATAGATTCAGGAAACCAGATGAATTGTGCCCAAAGCCAATAGCGATGTAATTGCCATAGAAACCACATTGCCTATATATGGATGTTGGTATTTAGGAAGTTTCTTTGAAATAAAAGCAGCTAAAGGTGGGGCAACGCATGCACCAATAAATGCACCTAAAATAATGGAGCTTAGACTTCCACCGAAGACTAAAACAGAGACTGGTGCAACTGAAGAAATCGGAATATATGTCGGATACCACCCATATTTTTCCCATTTACTTTTCCATAGAATAACTGCCGTCAATGCAGCTAACATTTGACTAATTAATATATTTCCAATCAGCCCACTTCCATATGAAATACTTAAAGGGTTCAGATAAATTGCCAACAAAGCGCCAATAATTAAGCCCAATCCAGCCCATTCATTTGCAATAAATTGAGATTCAGAGAAGTCAGCAAGCGCTCGTCTTACAACCCAAAATGGATTTGTAGCCTTTGGTTCGATCTCTTTTTGTTCAATCTCTTTTTCTTCTTCGATTGGCTCTTGTTTTTTTGTTTGTTTGACCAAACAACTTAAATTAAATTTTTTAAAAAGAATAAATGCGATTAAGCTACCAATTGCCATGCCTAAGACATTACCAATAATACTTGGCAAATTTAAAGGAACACATACATAGTTGACGATGATCAACGAAGAAGGGGTTACAAATAGTGCCCCAGCAACTGCGCCAATTATTGCTATTTTAAAGCCACGCCCATACATAAGTACTGTTGCAGCGGGTAATGACACAAACGTCACAAATGTGGGTTGCCACGAGTTACTTTCAATAAGCGTCCATCCCCAAATGATATTACTCAGAATCAAACTTAAACTTGAACTCAATAAAATCCATGGAAATAGCCCCGTTCCATAACTTAGTTGAAACCCTTGCCATTTCGAACGCATTTTTGAAAAATAATAAGCAATGCCTGCACCCACGAATAAACCAAGTGATGCCAATTCACTTTTATAAAATTGAGCTTCACTTACATCACC
The DNA here is from genome assembly GCF_059422385.1 of Acinetobacter sp. GW821-FHT01E09. Classification (NCBI taxonomy): domain Bacteria; kingdom Pseudomonadati; phylum Pseudomonadota; class Gammaproteobacteria; order Moraxellales; family Moraxellaceae; genus Acinetobacter; species Acinetobacter sp. GW821-FHT01E09. The sequence goes on along the minus strand of NZ_JBWKWU010000001.1, from coordinate 650,110 downwards.
CAGCCCCCACCTTAACCAAGTTAAGGTGGATGTTGGTGGTTGCATTGTTGCGTAATTATCCCAAATTTGGAGGGAGTACTTTTCAACTACTCCCACGATGATAATTGTAGACAGCATGACCAATGCTGCGATGACAATATCAATCATTTCAATCCGATAATTCTTTTTCATATATCCCCCACATGGATTAGCGAGGGAAAATATTGTGAGATTTATAGCCTAACATCGTGTCATACATGTCAGTTCGTCTATCTCGGATTAAATCATTATGCTTGTTCCAAATCGGCGCACCACGTGCAGCAACCAAATCAATATCTGCATACAGAATCATTTCTTTTTCTGCATCTGCAACACCCGCGATTGGCCAACCATTGGTGCCTGCAATTAATGAACATCCAAGAAAACGTTCACCTCTATCAGCTCCAACTCGATTTGCAGCAGCGATGTAGACATTATTGACATGTGCAGCAGTCATGGTGAGATATGAGGCCATACACTTACCACTTTCATCAAATAATGGCGGTGGTGTCCAAACCCAATTATTTACACTACAAATAATATCCGCACCTTGTTGGGTTAATATTCTTGGAACTTCTGGAAACCAAATATCCCAACAAATTAACATCCCAATTCTTCCGATCGGTGTTTCAAATACAGGGAAGCCTGTATCACCAGGCGTAAACCAAAGTTTTTCAAGATTCCATAAATGTGCCTTACGATATTTCCCAATAAGCCCGTCAGGTCCGATTAAAACTGAAGTATCAAAAAGACGAACACCCTCTCTTTCTGCGATTCCTGAAACCAAATAAATTGAATGTTTACGCGCAAAATCTTGCCAGACTTGAACACTTGGTCCATTCGGGATTTCTTCTGCGTGATCAAATGCCTCTTTTCTATTTGTGAATAAATAGCCTGTATTTGCTAACTCCGGCATTACGATAAGATTTGCGCCATTGTTGACAGCTTGAAGCGCCAAATCTAATCCATGGCGTAAATTCCTTTCTCGATTTTCCATACCCACTTGTGGATCAAATTGTATAACGGCCACTTTTACTGGGCTAACTGAAGTTTCTTCCATGTTCTTACCTCATTGATTATCCAAATCAACCCAAACGTTTGGGTTGTGTTAAAAATCTAACCCAAACGTTTGCCCTTGTCAAATTTTAAACAACAATCAAATAATTTCTCTAACTTTCAAGAGGGAAAATGCTAAAATGTTGCTTCTGGCTATTGTGGTTTCATATGAATCGATCAAATAAAAATGTAACTTTAAAATTTCTTTCAAAAGAACTTGGCTTACATGTTTCTACAGTCTCAAGAATACTAAACGGCTCTATGGATGATGCCAGTTCCGCTGCCGCCCCAGAAACCATAGAAAAAGTAAAAAAATTAGCAGCCGATTTAAACTACCGACCAAATACTTTAGCAAAAAGTTTACAGAGCCAGAAAACCAATGTAATTGGGGTTTTAGTTCCAAAATTATCAGATCTTGTATTGGCAAATATTTATGAAGGCATTGATGCCGCCGCTACGCAAAATAATTATTTTACATTCGTTTCCAATACCAATGATCTGCCTACCAACCAAAAAAAATTGGGTGAAATGGCCCTTTCTAGAAAAGTAGATGGTTTAATCATTGCAGATGCACATACAGGAACTGAAAACTCGCATCAGTTTTTTAATGAATTAATAGCACGAGACATTCCATTTGTGCTTGTAAGTCGTAGTTTAGAAAATTTTACCTCTGTTACCTGTGATGATTATCTTGGTGGAAGCTTAGCAGCAGAACATTTAATCGCTGAGGGGCATCGTCGGATTGCTATCATTTCGGGTGAAGCTTTTGCGAGTACGGGTCTATTACGAACCAAAGGCTTTAAAGACTATAGCGCCAGTAAAAATATAACAATCCCAGATGACTACATTATCAATTGTGGTTTTGATGTTGATTCTGGCTATCAAGCTGGACTTGAAATTCTATCCAAAAATGAGCTGCCTACAGCAATTTTCACGGTGAATGATTTTATTGCGATTGGCGTAATGGGCGCAATCAAGGATAAAGGCTATATTCCTGGAAAAGATATTGCAGTTATCGGGTTTAATAACATTTCTTTAACAGCTCAACTTCCTATTCCACTTACAACCATAGCTTCGCCAATGTCCGAAATGGGATTCACCGCGATGGAGTTATTATTAAAAAAAATAAATAAGAAGCAAGTAGACTCTATAAAGTTAGTTCCAAAATTAATCAAAAGAAATAGCACTTTAGATTATTTAGTTGAATAACTGAAATATATCGATCATTACGAATGTATGTCGTTTATAAATTTTAATCGTTGACAGTGCTGTCTTTTACAATGTTTAACTAGAAAGCACAACTCATCCTAAGACATCATATTGATACATAAGAAGATGAGGTAACGAATAAAAATCTTTTTAATAGGTAATGGATTGCCTTAATGTCTTAATTAAAAGCTCATATAAATGATCGACCGCTTTTGAATTAAGCGAGGCTCTACTTCTATATACAGATGCTTCCATAGGTACTAATGGGCCTAGTCCGTGCTCCGCTCCCAAAATTTCTAAATGCTGAGGCGCGCTGCATTGTGTGAAAACTGCGACGGCCAAACCACTTTCAACTGCTGCAATTTGCCCGATTAAACTAGAACTATTATAAACTACACGATAACGGCGACCTTGCAATGCGAGTGAATTGATCGCACTTTTTTTGGCTAAACTGGTACTTTCATAAACAGCAATCGGTATCGGATCTTCACGCCATAATTCAAATTGGGGAGAACCTACCCACACCATTGGCTCATGAAACAATAAAGTGCCTTGACGGGGGTTATCTCTTGAAATCAAGGCTAAATCAATCTCGCCATTTTCTATACGTGGGATCAATGAAGTCGATTGTTCACAAATAAATTCTATTTCAACGCCACTATAACGCGGTGCAAAACGCTTAAGCACAGGCGTTAGATATTTAGCAGCGTAATCATCGGGTACACCAAGTCTAATCCGACCAGTTAACTCTTCTCCATTGAAAGCCATTTGTGTTTCATGGTGTAGATCGAGTATCCGCCTTGCATAACCTAAAAGAAGTTGTCCTTCAGAAGTGAGTTGAATTTGTCTATGCGTTCGAACTAAAAGTTGGCATTTTAAAGCACCTTCCAGTTTTTTTAACTGCATACTGACAGCAGATTGTGAACGGCATAACTCAGGTGCTGCATTTGAAAGAGAACCTGTATCAACAACTGCGACAAAACATTTTAACCAATCAATCTGTAGATTTTGTAGATTCATGATTCCACCAAATTATTCGATTTTCGAATAGTATATGTAAGAATTATGCACTTTTCATTCTAACTTTCTAAGTCCATAATTTATTAAGAAAAGAAGGAAATTCCCCCCTAATTTTCATCAGCGATCATTAGCTATATAGCTCACTAGAAAATTTAAAAAGATAAGGAAATTATTTTGTCGAATGTTGACCCAGATATTTACAGTTTAAGTTATTCCCAAGTTTGGTCAGGCTTTAAAAGCCTTCTTCCAATTTCATCTTTCGTGGTAATTTTTGGGGCTGCTTTCGGTTTAGCAGCAACGCAAACTGGACTAGACAATAGCTCTATCATGTTAATGAGTAGCTTTGTTTTTGCAGGAGCATCTCAATTTGCGACTTTAGAACTATGGGGCGCGCAAATATCACTGATTCCATTAATAGTCACAGTTTTCTTTATCAATGCTCGGCACCTTTTAATGGGCGCATCTCTTTATCCTTGGTTACGCCACCTGCCTCCCATCAAACGATACAGTATCTTGCTGGTTATTTCTGATGCCAATTGGGCACTCTCACTACAAGCATTTAATCGTGGTGAATCAGGGATGGGCTTATTGTTTGGAGGAGGCATTGCGCTTTGGCTCGCGTGGGTTTTAGGCACAGGGTTGGGTTTCTATTTTGGTAATGTCATTCATCATCCTGCATTGTTGGGATTAGATATGGTCATGGCTTGTTTTCTACTGGCGATGGTTGTCGGTGGACAAAAAAATCTCAGAATACTCATCATCTGGACAATCGCAGCCTGTAGCTCATTATTGGCTTATTGGTACCTACCAGAAAATAGTCATGTCGTTGTGGGTGCCTTATTTGGCGGAATTGTCGGAATTTTCTGGAAAGAGAAACGGGTATGAACCTAGAAATTAGCACCACATATCCATTGATTATTATTTTTATTATGGCCATTGTGACATTAGCCACTCGCTGGGGCGGTGTTTTGATTATGTCATATGTTCCTATTAATGATCGTGTGCAACGATTCATTAATGCAATGTCGGGATCTGTACTGGTTGCACTTTTGGCCCCTATTGCGGTTGAAGGTGATCATGGCGCTCGTTTAGCGTTACTGACGACATTGATCGTTATGCTACTGCTTAAAAAACCACTGTTGGCGATTGCAGCAGGAATATTGGCAGCAGCCTTATTCCGTCAGTATTTTGTATGAAATGATAGGGAGCTCAAGAGATTTAGGGAATTTATGGCGCATGTTGTTGCGTACTCGTAGCGCTAGGCTCTAATCCAAGATAAGCAACACCACATTTTGTTCGACAATATGCTCTACCAACGCCTCATATTATTTTTAAGCGTTTTCACCAAACTGATAACGCTTTAATCAAGCCCCATAAATCTCACTTTGTCACATTTAAAAATCACCATCAGAATCAAAATTTTAATTAGCTTTACAAATTCTATCTTTTGAGTATAGCTATTGATTTTAAAATAAAGCACGTATAATCCGCACTTGCTTTTTTTTCTATCTTTTTCAGGTTAACTGTATGTCTGAGCTCCAATCTTTAACGCCTCGTATTTCGGTCGCCCCGATGATGGATTGGACAACTCGTGACTATCGTTTCTTTGCACGTTTGTTTAATCCCAATATTATCCTCTATACAGAAATGGTTACTACAGGTGCCATTATCTACGGTGGAGCAAATCGTCATTTGGACTATAACCATGAAGAACATCCAATTGTTCTACAGCTCGGTGGTTCAAATCCGAAAGATCTTGCAACTTGTAGCAAAATGGCGCAAGACTGGGGTTATGACGAAATCAATTTAAATGTGGGCTGTCCAAGTGACCGCGTACAAAACAATAAGATTGGTGCCTGCTTAATGGCAGAGCCTGACTTGGTTGCAGAATGTATTGCTGAAATGCGTAATGCAGTTGATATTCCAGTTACTGTAAAACACCGTATCGGTATAGATGATATGCAATCTTATGAAGAGATGCTCCATTTTGTCGATACCGTTGCGAAAACTGGATGTGATAATTTTATCGTACATGCCCGTATTGCTCTGCTTCAAGGTTTATCACCAAAAGAAAACCGCGATGTTCCACCACTACGCTACGAAGATGTGTATCGTTTAAAACAAGAGCGTCCTGAGCTACTGATCGAGATCAATGGTGGGGTTAAGACTTTTGCTGAAACGCAAACACATTTAAAGCATGTTGATGGAGTCATGATTGGGCGTGAGGCTTATCACAACCCATACCTCTTGGCAGAATTAGGTCAACTTTGGAATTTAGACTTACCTGATCGCTTTGATATTATCGATCAAATGCTGCCTTATATTGCCAAACGTATGCAAGAAGGTGCACCTCTATCGATTATTACACGCCATATTTTAGGCTTATTCCAAAATCTTCCCGGTGCTCGTAAATGGCGTCAGGCTTTAAGTGGCGGTAATGCCAAAACATTTGCTGATGTTGAAAATGCCATTATCAATATTAAAGAAGCCATGAAGCGTACAGAAGATTATATTCGAGAACAGTCTGTCTGATCACGACTGAAAATTTCTACGATTCTATACAATCTTAATCTACAGCTATCTTTTCAATCAAACGATGGTCTTTAAAGATCATCGTTGAAACTGTTTGATCATGTATTCAGTACATCGCTGAATGACACCATCTGCATTTTTACTCCAGACCATCACAACATCAGACCATGCATTTTCTGCATCCAAAGCAATCAGTCTTACCTGTTTAGGCAGAATATGCCTAAATTCTTCAGGAACAATACAAATTCCAATTTCAGCAGCCACCAATTGCAATTGTGAAACTTTACGGGACTGAACCGCCGCTTTCTTTGGAGAAAAACCAGCACTTAGGCAAAGGTTTGCAACCAAGTAACTTAATCCGCCCCGTTCCGCATGTGGTGTAGAAACAAAATTTTCATGCTTTAACTGTTGGATTTTAATACTGCGTTCTGAAGCGAGTATATGATTTTGATGTAGTGCAACGTATAAAGGTTCAGGGTAGAGCGTGGTTGCATATAACTCATCTAAGCGATTTAAAACAGGTGGGCGAATAAAACCAACATCAATATTTCCTTTCATCAGTGCAAGAATTTGGTCTTCAGATGACAAGGTATTGATCTCGAAATTAACATTGAGATGCTTTGAGGTTTGATCAAATACTTTGACTTTTTCTAAGCTCATGGTAATAGTACTTGAATGTGCAATTTTAATGAGTCTATTTTGTCCATCTGCAATATCTTTAGAATTTTCAATAATATGACCTAAGTTCAGTAAATTATTTTTAATTTGAGCATAAAAGAACTGCCCTGCTTGGGTGAGTTTTATTTTTTTATCACTGCGGTCAAAAATTTCAAATCCTACTTCGTCTTCCAAAAGCTTGATCTGACGACTTAAAGCAGACTGGGCAATAAACAACTTTTCAGAAGCCGCAATAAAACCACCTTCCTCTACGATTCTAATCAAATAATTAAATTGTTTGAATGTCGCCATACCCATCTCAAAATTAGATCAATCCTGCTTTTTTCTATATTAGATTAGATTGTTTAATTTCACTAGACTTTACTTAAAGCAACTTAGATCAGAGAGAAATAGTATGAGCATATCCAAACAATTACTGGTTTTTATTTGTATTATTTGCGCTGTTGTTTTACTCAATCTTTATGATGGTTTTATCGCAAAACAAACAGGCAAAGTGCCCCAACAGCCTGAGTTTATTTATTTACAGGACTGATTAAGCGGAACAGATAAAGTATGTTTTTTACAAGCGCGTGCAAGATTTCACTAAAGCATACTTTTTTATATTGGTGACGCATGTTGTGGTGCTTTTTTTAAAATCATATTGGTAAGTAATATACTTGCCAGCAAGCTCATCACTTACAAAGGCGTCTTTTCGAAAATGAGCACGTATAATACAGCCGTGTAAATCAGGCGCAGCATACACGTTTATGCTTTCAACATATTTGCTGTGTTGTTGAATATTGACATTCCAGCCCAACAGTTGCTTGATCTTTTGAAACTCTTCTTGTTTGCTAATCTGTTGGATATTTTGCAAATTACAGACTTGAATTGCATCTGCTTGAGGTTGAAGGATTGACCATCCCAACAAGTTCTGTATATCACGCATTATTGTTTTAGCTTCATCCAATTGGTTGACTGACTGAAAATGACGAACCGTTGAATAAAGGTAATATCCAATTCCGCCAATCAACAGGATCGCCAATATGCTTATTTTAAGATCGGGGATAGGTCGATTAAAAAGCCGCTTCATTCTCTAAGCTGTCCATGTTTATGGTCTGAATGCTATAGCGCATTTCAAGCGACTTTTCAGCATAGTTAACGACCAAACTTATTTAAACAACGCCAATATTTATCTTTAAATAGGCTGACATCGATTTCAAAGTTGTTCTGATATTTTTCAACAACCTGATCTATAACTTTGGCGGGTTTTCTAAACTCTTTACAAGCAAAATACATGGTTCTTAAGTTATTACCGGTTTCTCGTCCAATATTTAAATATCCTTCAAAATCCTTTAGCTCATTTAATAATTCTTCTTCAATCTCATTAAGCAACTCATAATCTGTTGCAGACGGCATACCACTTGAGTTCTGACCAGCATAAGGTATTTCTATCAGCAGCATCCACGGATGAGAAGCCTTTTGATCCCATGTTAAAAGGGTACTGTTTAAGATCGCCACCAAAGGCAACCCTTCATTGGTCTCCCCCTCCAAACTGATATATTCATCTTCATCAGTACTTGAACGGGTTATTTTGTCTAAGCGAGAAATTTCACTGTTCTTTAAAATTAAAATATTCTTTAAACGATCGATAGACATTAATTCTTTTTCAGCATCTTGTCTGAATTGTAGCGAAACTTGATCTAGCTTTGTGATCGAATCATATTCACCCAAATAATTATCCAAAAAGATATAAACCGCTTGTAAGAATTCAGCTTTTTGAGCTTCATTATATTGATCATGCACAACCACAAGATCAGTTTCATCTGGATATTCTTCATGGTCTTTTAAATAAAACGATAGCGTTTTTTGACTAAACTCATGACCATGCATACCAATACTGGTTTGCTGAATATCACTTGCGGGTTTAAGTGCGGTAAATTTCCAGCCAGGAATTTCAGGGGCTGCTGCCACCAACTCCTCTACAAATACAATATTTGCCACAACACCATCTGGCGTTAAAATCAATTCAGCTGTTTGTGGGTCAAGCATCCCGGTAAGGAAAAAAATTCCACCATGAACTTTGGCCAATTCAGGCGATAATTTATCAAAGAAATCCGCCTGAATCGTATCTTGATTTAACTCATCTACAATACGATGGAAATCCTGCTGATGCTGCTCAAACCATTGCCAAAATTCAGCATAGCGGTTTCGATTGATTTGTATTTGTTGTTCTTTCTTTCCAAATAACTTTTTGAAAAAACTCATTTTGATTGTTCTCTGTTATTGCGTTTATTTCAGATTAATTTAACTGAATTTTTATGATTTTTAAATGCATCTAAACTTTTACTTAAAAATACCAAGCGCTTATTTGATCCGATCTAACTTTTTCAACACTTCTGCAACGGCGACCATCGCAAAACTAGAAGTCACCACCACAGCCGAACCATATCCACCACAACGCAAGCCTGCACTCGCACACACATCAGCACTGGAAAAAGGATTATCAATTGAATACACACACGTAATGCCAAATTTTTCTTTTGGTTTCTTACAAATGCCTTTGGCGCGCAACTGGCTCCGCAATTTTGCAAGCATCGGATCTTGTTCTGTTTTAGATAAATCAGCAACACGAATTTTTAGAGGATCAAGCTTACCACCTGCCCCACCCGAAACAATCAAAGGAATTTTATTAAACCGACAATGTAGCATCAGTGCAAATTTTGCTTTAACGTCATCGATGCAATCTAAAATAATATCGGGAACATTTTCTAAAATTTCTTTCACATTGTCTGGGCTGAGATAATCATCAATCAAATTGATCTTGACCCGAGGATTAATTGAACGGCAACGTTCCGCCATCACTTCAATTTTCTCATGGCCTAAAGTTGAGGTCATTGCAGGCAGCTGTCGGTTGATATTTGAAGCAGCCACTGAATCCATATCGACCAGTGTTAACTCGCCAATTCCTGTACGTGCTAAGGCTTCAACCGCCCATGAGCCGACCCCACCAATACCGATCACCATGACATGACTTTGTTCATAGTGATTGAATGTATCTTCTCCATAAATTTTGGCTACGCCTGCAAAACGGCGCTCATATTCATCATTTTGGAAAAGTTCAGTCATGTCTAATATCAACTCAAAAATACCCCGCTATTTTACTCATTTATCAACAGCGTGTCTTGTTCCAACACAATAAAAAAAGCCCTGCATTTTATACAGGGCTTGGAGAACTGAAATATATCGTGATTTATTGATTAGGCTATGAAGCGATTAAATTACGCAGTACATAATGCAAGATACCACCTGCTTTAAAGTATTCCACTTCATTCAAAGTATCAATACGGCATAACACTTTGAAACGATCTATTGAACCATCGACACGTTTAACCTCCACATCTAAACTTTCATGTGGTTGTATGTCATCAGAAAGTCCATAAATCGACAGTTGCTCATGCCCAGTTAAGTTGAGTGATTGACGGGTTTGACCATCTACAAATTGCAAAGGTAAAACCCCCATACCAACTAGATTTGAACGATGGATTCGTTCAAAACTTTCAGTAATCACCGCTTTTACTCCTAAAAGGTTGGTGCCTTTCGCCGCCCAGTCACGTGATGAGCCTGTACCATATTCCTTACCTGCAATGATGACCAACGGCGTTCCATCTTGCTGATACTTCATCGCAGCATCGTAAATGGCTAACTTCTCATCTGTCGGGATATAGAGGGTATTACCACCCTCTTCGCCATTGAGCATTTCATTCTTAATACGAATATTGGCAAAGGTTCCTCGCATCATCACTTCATGATTCCCACGACGAGATCCATAAGAGTTAAAGTCCTTTTGATCGACACCTTGCGCTTCTAGGTAACGCCCAGCTGGACTGTCTTTCTTAATATTCCCCGCTGGAGAAATATGATCTGTTGTGACTGAGTCACCAAGAACGGCCAAGATATTTGCATTGAGAATATCTTTAATTGGTTTCGCGGGTTGATCAATACCTTCAAAGAATGGAGGATGACGAATATACGTTGAGTTTTCATCCCATTCATAGGTTTCAGAATCAGGGATTTGAATTGCTTGCCATTTTTCATCACCATCAAAAACTGCCGCATATTCTTTATGGAACATCGCTGTATTCACTTTTTGCAGCACCTCATCAATCTCGATTTGACTCGGCCAAATGTCTTTGAGATATACTGGTTGACCTTGTTGATCGTGCCCTAATGCTGTGCTGGTAATGTCACTACGAATGGTACCCAATAAACCAAACGCAACCACCAAAGGCGGTGATGCAAGCCAATTGGTTTTTACCAGTGGATGTACCCGCCCTTCAAAGTTTCGGTTGCCTGAAAGTACCGACGCAACATTCAGGTCATGGCACTGAATAGCGTCTTCAATCGGTTTAGGTAAAGGACCTGAATTACCAATACATGTGGTACAACCATAGCCAACAAGGTTATAGCCCAATTGGTCTAAATAAGACATTAACCCTGCCGCTTCTAAATAATCGGTTACCACTTTAGAGCCTGGTGCCAGAGAGCTTTTCACCCATGGCTTACGTTGAATGCCTTTTTCGATGGCTTTTTTTGCCAATAAACCCGCCGCCAACATCACACTTGGATTAGAAGTATTGGTACATGAAGTAATCGCAGAAATCACCACATCACCATCCGTCAATGGGTAGCGTTTACCGTCAATCACACAATGCGGTTCTTCATTTTGTAAAGCAGACTGTTTTGAATCAATTGCTGTACCTGCACCACCTTCATTGGCTAAACGTTCTTTTTCTTCACCTTTAGCTGGCTTAAGATCCAGCGCCATTAAGGCACTAAAAGTTTGTGGGATATCAGGCAATGCCACTCGATCTTGCGGACGTTTCGGGCCAGCAACACTTGCTTCAACTGTTCCCATATCCAAAGCAAGCACATCGGTAAATACAGGTTCATCCCCTGTATGACGCCATAGACCTTGTTCTTTACAATAAGCCTCAACCAATGCAATACGGTCTTCTTTACGCCCCGTTAAACGCATATAGCCTAGAGTGATTTCATCAATTGGGAAAAAGCCGCATGTTGCACCATATTCGGGTGCCATATTGGCAATGGTTGCTCGGTCTGCAAGCGGTAAAAATGCCAACCCATCACCATAAAATTCAACAAATTTACCCACCACGCCTTTTTTACGTAGCATCTGAGTAATGGTTAAAACCAAATCCGTTGCGGTAATCCCTTCACGCAATTTCCCTGTCAATTTAAAACCAATCACTTCTGGAATCAGCATTGAAATCGGTTGCCCAAGCATGGCCGCTTCGGCTTCAATTCCCCCCACACCCCAACCCAATACACCCAAACCATTGATCATTGTGGTATGTGAATCTGTACCGACTAAAGTGTCGGGAAAGGCAAATACCTCGCCATCACTTTCACCCAGCCACACAGCTTGAGCTAGGTATTCTAAATTGACTTGATGGCAAATCCCTGTTCCGGGCGGTACCACACTAAAATTATCAAAAGAAGACTGCCCCCAACGGAGGAATTGATAACGTTCTCCATTACGTTGCATCTCAATTTCGACGTTCTCATCGAAGGCATGATCTGTCCCAAAGTGATCCACCATCACAGAGTGGTCAATGACCAAATCTACTGGAGATAAAGGGTTAATTAAATTGGGATCTTTATTGGCTTTCTGTACAGCTGCACGCATCGCAGCCAAATCCACCACAGCAGGTACACCGGTAAAATCTTGCATCAAGACCCGTGCAGGGCGATATTGGATTTCTTGATCTGAAGTTTTATTCTTTTGCCAATCAACAATCGCCTGAATATCGCTTTGCCTCACGGTTTGATCATCTTCAAATCTAAGTAAATTTTCCAATAATACTTTGAGTGATTTAGGCAATTTTGAAATATCACCTAAACTCGCTTGAACCTGTTTTAAATTAAAAATTTTATATCTTGTATCCCCTACAGTTAGGTCTTGTAGAGAATTTAAACGATTGATATGACCATATTTTGCCATTGGTTGAACCTCCAGCTTGGCGTTAACTTTCTTATTGGCTACTTGGAGTACTTATTTAAATCTAAGACAAATATTTATTTTAGGTGTTGTTGATTGGTTATTTTTATTCAAATTTACATCGCTATATGTAAGCATTCATGTGAATTTTTCCACAACATCCCTGCCAGCGTTGCCTGATCCATTGCCAAGCTTTCAGCTAAACCTGCCAAGACAAAAGGCAAGTTCACTGGTGTATTACGGGTATGCTGTTGGTCAGACGTCTGGCAACACAGTGGTGTCATATCTGGGCAATCGGTTTCTAGCACTAAATGTTCTGCACCAACCGCTTGTACAACTGCATGCAATTTTTTGGCATTTGGATTGGTAATTTGTCCTGTGACACCCAGTTTAAAGCCTAATTTAATAAAGGCTTTTGCCTCTTCTATCCCGCCACTAAAAGCATGTGCAATACCACCATATTTAAACTGATGCTGTTTCAACATTGCAAGCACGTCAGCATGTGACTTACGAATATGTAGAAGAATGGGTTTATCGTATTGTTGGGCAAGTTCAATTTGGGCTGAAAAAAAATCTTGTTGTTTTTGAAAAATTTCAGCTTGTTTATGCTGTTTAAGAAACGTGTCTAAGCCAATTTCACCAACCGCAATACACGCTTCAGTTTTCAGTATATTTTCCAAAGCACTTAAATGCTCTAGACGGTGTTGTTCGATATAAAAGGGATGCAACCCCGGCGCAAGATGGCTACGAGGCGCATTATTTAGCTGATTTAAAAATTGCTGAGTGTCTATCAAATCTTGAAAGCGTTCATATAGAAACCCAATCAAAATCAAATGTTCTACACCCACCTTTTTTGCTTGATACGCCAATTGTTCTCGATCCAGATCAAAATCAGCAACATCAAAATGCGTATGCGTATCAAACAAAGGCCAAGGCATTAGGATTTCGCTTTACCACTTGCAACAGGTGTAGAGCTGCTTGGCTGATCAACTTGCATCTCCGCTGGGAAATATTGACTTTTCAGCACGCCTTTTAACTGATCGTAAGGAATCATCAAACGCGGTAAGCCAACAACATAAGGCCCAATATCATATTCACCATATTGTAAAATCAGACCTTGTTTACCCAAATAGAAATTGTCTGATAATGTAAACTTCCACGCCTGTTCATATTCATTGACGCTTTCAGCAAGTTTTGAATCGATAACCCAAGTTTTAAAGGCATCATGTGCCAATTTTTCAAATTTAGCTTTTTGATTGGCTTCAATGATTTGATCCAAGCCAACTTGTTTTTTACTCACCAAATCAAAGTTAAAATAGGTTTGTGCAGATGCCCCATGCGCACCGCCTAAATAACTACTGGTATTTAATACCACCGTCGCTAAAGGTTTATCTGAGTTTAAAATTTTAGGACTTAAACTAATCGTGATCTGGCCACTTGCCCCTAATGTTTTAAGCTCTTTATCCATCTCAAGGAATGAATTTGCATAAGGTTGCACACGCTCTTGCAATTGCTGAACAGGGGTTTTATTGGCTTGCACCTCACTTGCTGAAGCTTGTGAAGCCGTTTGTTGCTGATCTGCATCTTTTTTTGCTTTACTCAATTGCGCGATATCCAACATTTTATCCAGATTATCTAAAATCGCTTGATCAATCGTTTCATCAACAAAAGCCTGATTACTTTTTAGTCTTTCTATAGAAAACTCAGGGCATGTATTGCCATTACACTCAGGCAGTGTCAATTTTACTTTTTCTGTATCGCCCTGTAATAACATTGATGTATCAGGCACTTGAGATGCAGCACTTTGATCAACTGTTGGTTCTGCTTTTTTCGAGTCAGATTTTTGACATGCAGTTAACCCTAAAGTGATCACCAGAATTGAAAGCGCTAAAGTACTTTTTTGATTTAACATTTCACAAACCTATCCAACGAATCAAGCCAAGATTTTTTAATCTCTATATTCATTAGCCTATTCTTCTCTATACAAATCCTCAATCAAAATTTGTATGAAAATTGAAGCGTTATTGCAATACGTGGCTCAAGTTTATTAATCGCTGAGTCAATTCAACATGGACCAACTGATCTTAACCGTTACGCTTTAGAATCCAGCTAAAATGGCAGAATGATCAAGATACACCTTAGAACATACGTTGATACACTTCAGGCTTGAGTATTTTTTGCGTCTGTTCTTTACTCAAATAAATATCCAACTGGGTACCATCTTCGACAATTTCATTGGCGCGATAATGTAACCCAACACCTTCACCATCAAAGAACCAATCGGCTTGCCCCCAATATAACTTTTTAGGCGCATTTTTTTTCACATCACTATTTTGCTTTTCCAACCATTCTGCATATTTTTCTTGGACCCAAATATTCAGTTGGTTCTGATGTTTGGCATCAATCACATCTAAAATACTTAAGCTTTTCTTCAATTTCCGGTCAGCAACAAAAAAGTATTGTCGTTCTTTGATACTGACATCCGCTTGTAAACTATTGACTGAAACTTGCAACAAAACATACTGATTGCGTTGTGAAGCCATACGCGTTTGCATATGCAGTTCAAAGGCTTTATTTTTCGGGAATTCTTCTTGCCAAGTATCTGACTTTTTGACAAAAGCATTAATGGCCTGTTGTAAGGTCATATTCTGTTTTAAATCAATCTGTGCCTGAATCACGCTGGACTGACTATTTGCAATCCACTGATTTAACCAATTGTCTTGGGTTTTAATGGTTTGAATATCAATTTCAATGCAATTGTTCTTTTCACAAAACGGTAAGGCATAATCAGCTTTGGTTTCTTGAATATTTAAATAAGGTAAGACTTCAGCGGCTTCTTGTTTGGGTTGTAATACAGAACCATCTTTGTCCTGATCTTTTTTAGAATCACATGCAACCAAAACCATTGTACTTAAGCAAAGCACTGAAATTATTTTTTTTGAAAATTGCACTGCATAAATCCCTTTGGACAAAAAGCATTGTATTTTGATACAAAAACAGCTTCACAAGGAAGCTGTTTTTACATTTTGCAATAAGTTAGCTGAACTTAATGCTCACGTGTAGAACGGAATTGAATATCTGGATAACGCTCTTGCATTAATTGTAGATTTACTCGGCTTGGTGCGAGATAAGTTAAATGCCCACCACCATCGACAGAAAGTTGGTCATGTGCCTTTTTCTTAAATTCATTAAATTTCTTTTCATCATCACAAGAAACCCAACGCACTGTGTTGATGTTCACTGGCTCATAAATACAATCTACTTTGTATTCTTCTTTCAAACGATACGCCACCACATCAAACTGAAGTACACCCACAGCCCCAACAATCAAGTCATTGTTGATTTGCGGCATAAACACCTGCGTTGCACCTTCTTCTGAAAGCTCTTTTAAACCCTTTTGCAATTGTTTAGATTTCAATGGATCTTTTAAACGTACACGGCGGAACATTTCAGGTGCAAAGTGTGGAATCCCCGTAAAATGGAGCTTTTCGCCTGAAGTGAATGTATCACCAATCTGGATCGTACCGTGGTTATGTAAACCAATGATATCGCCAGGCCAAGCTTCTTCAAGTTGCTCACGTTCACCGGCAAGGAATGTCAATGCATCACTGATACGCACATCTTTACCAATGCGCACATGATTCATCTTTAAACCTTTCTCATACTTACCTGAACAGATACGCATGAAGGCAATACGGTCACGGTGTTTTGGGTCCATATTGGCTTGGACTTTAAATACAAATCCACTGAAGCCTTCTTCCGTTGCTTCAACAGTACGTTCATGTGTTGGATGCGCTTTTGGTTGTGGTGCCCACTGAATAAATGCATTTAATACATGATCAACCGCAAAGTTACCTAACGCTGTACCAAACAATACTGGCGTTTGACGACCTGCTAAAAATTCCGCTGGATCTAGCGGATCATTCGCCATTTGCACCAATTCTAAAGATTCTTCAAATGAAGCAAAGGCCAGATCACCGACTTTTTCACGAATGTCTGGATAGTCATAGCCATCACGAATTTCAATATCTGTAATGGTCGAACCAAAACCCGCTTTATATACATAAAGCTTATTTTCAATGATGTTATATACGCCTGCGAAGTCGCGCCCCATACCCAATGGCCAAGTAATCGGCACACAACGGATTTTAAGCACGTTTTCAATTTCATCAAGCAATTCTAATGGCTCACGAATTTCACGGTCCATTTTGTTGACGAAAGAAATAATCGGGGTATCGCGCATACGACACACTTCCATCAATTTGATGGTCCGTTCCTCGACCCCTTTTGCACCATCAATCACCATCAATGCTGAGTCAACGGCAGTTAAAGTACGATAAGTATCTTCAGAAAAGTCTTCATGTCCTGGTGTATCAAGTAAATTGATGACATGATTTTTATAAGGGAACTGCATGACTGAGGTGGTAATCGAAATACCACGCTCTTTTTCCATTTCCATCCAGTCAGATGTCGCAGAACGGTCTGACTTTCGACTTTTAACCATACCTGCAACTTGGATTGCTTTACCCCACAATAACAGTTTTTCTGTCATTGTGGTTTTACCAGCATCGGGGTGGGAAATAATAGCGAAGGTACGTCGCTGAGCGACTTGCGCCGCTAATTCATCTTTAAACATAAAAAATCTACAATATGTACACAGTTATGTACACATTTATAAATATGTACTTGAACTGGAAAATGGGAATTCAAAAATTGGCGATATTGTATCAGATTTAGCGTCGTTTTTAACGATTGTTGCTATATCATTAAGCACTTTGATCGCACAGACATCGCAAAAATTCCAGAAAGAGGATGAGCGATACAGACGATAAGCAAATGGTTTTAAAGATCAACGCAGATCTCAATATACGGTGGCGATGGTTAAGTAAAATGCGATTACGCTCAGCTTAAACCTCGTTTGAATGATCGTGCTAGGTCTTTAGCTGGCTAAATATTTTTATATCTAAGGTATGGCTTTAACCATACTATAATTGGTTTCCAAACGGTCTACAGGTAACGGCATGCCTAACAAATAACCTTGTAATTGCTGGCAACCTAAACGTTTAAGAATCTGCGCTTGCTGTTCAGTTTCAACGCCTTCTGCCGTCACCACCAGACCCAAACGAATCGCCAAATGGATAATACTTTCTAAAATGATTTGTTCTTTTGAACCTTCACACAAATTACGGATAAATTCTCGATCTATTTTTAACTCATCTACTGGTAAATCTTTTAAATACAAGAAACTCGAATGCCCCGTTCCAAAATCATCAATTGCCAATCGGATACCTAAATTTCTTAATTTCTCAAAGGTTTGAATACTGTCATCTATATGATGCATCGCTGTAGATTCAGTAATTTCAATAATTAAATTACCATTCTTGACATGGTATTTTTGAATCAATTTTTCTAAAGTTTCAATCAAATGTTTATGTTCAAATTGTACTGCTGAAAGATTTACGGCGATGGGACCAAAAGCATATTTTTTATCTTCCCATTCTTGAATTTGCTTACATGCTTTCTCTAAGGCCCAATAGCCCATACGAATAATCAGCCCCGTTTGCTCAGCGCCATCAATAAACATACTCGGGGCTAATAAGCCTAGGGTTGGATGCTTCCAACGGATTAAAGCTTCTACCCCACAAATTTGGTAGTCCGCTGTAAATTTAGGTTGATAAAATAGAATAAATTGTTGTTCTTCGACTGCTTTATATAAATCATTGATGAGTTTAGATTGACTACGGCTTTGGTGTTGTTGGTCTAAAGAACTGCTATAAACACTAAAAGTATTACGCCCCTGCTCTTTAGATTGCATCATGGCGGAGTCAGCATTGATCAATAAATCTTGTAAGTTCTGCCCGTGGTCGGGGAAAAATACGATGCCAATACTGGCAGAAATATTAATTTCTTTACCTGAGATTTGAAAACCATCTTGTATTTTTTGTAAGAATAATTCGGCAATCTCTTCAGCTTCATTACGATTAGAGTCTTCAAGAATCAGAATAAACTCATCTCCACCAATACGAGTGAGTCTTTGCCCATCCTTAAGTAACGGATATAAACGCTGGGCGAGTTTAACCAAAAGCTCATCACCGATATGATGACCAAATGCGTCGTTAACAGATTTAAAGCGGTCTAGATCAATATAAATAAAAGCAATTTTAGACTGTATGTCCTTATAGTCTAAAAATAAAGCATCGGTGTATTCAACGAGAAATAATCGGTTTGGAAGTTTAGTCAGATTATCTTGAAGTGCTAAGTCTTCAAGCTCTTTATTGGCTTGTAATAACTGTAAACTACGTTCTTCTAATCTTCGTTCTAAAATCGCCACACAAAAAGCAGAGACAAGTATTAAACTCGCTACAAAAATAATGGTAAACAATAAAATACCTTGCCCTTCGTGTAGTTGACTTCCAAAATGTTTGTCATGCACCGATGAGATCGTTGCTGCTGCCATACCGATATAATGCATTCCCACAATACTGAGTGCGATCATGATCGATACAGCAATTTTATAAAGCATCTTATGATTAAAAGAGTTCTTATATTTAAATGCGAGCCAGAAAGACAATCCTGAACCACTAATCGCGATGATGACAGAGAGCATCACCAAAATAACATCATAATCAACTTGTTGATTTGGAATATCTAGCCCCAGCATGCCGATATAGTGCATTCCAGAAATTCCCAGTCCCATCAACACGCCACCTAAAATCAACCGTACAATTGGCAAAGTCTCTTGAGTGGTCAGCCAAATCGCAAAAGTCGAAGCCATGGCCGCAATAATATAGGAGATTACAGTTAATGTTAAATCAAAGGAATAACCTTGCGGTAGATCACAAGCCAACATTCCGACAAAGTGCATTGCCCAAATGGCGAAGCCAAAAACCATGCCACTTAAACACAAGATAATTTTCTGTAGACGAGGGGTATGTTGGGTAAATATGAGTTGTTCTAATGAAATAGCTACGTAACAGATGATAACTGCAATACATGCAGAACCTATTACGAGATTACTATCATAACTCATATAACTCATAAAAATTTACTTCCAGTAATGAACCTATTTTTGTTATAAGCAACCTCTATATATACAACGCAAAATTGCGAGAAGGTTCACCTTTTTTTAAAGAACGTTCGTTTTACTTAAAATATCACTATCCTATTGAACGTCAAGTTATTTTTTGAATCGAAATAAAAAAAGCATATCCGAGATATGCTTTTTTATTTTACCTAAATAGAATTTTTAGTTATTTACTTGTTAGATGTGCCAAATCTAACAGAACATTGGCAGCCTCATTCACAAAGGTCTCTTCCTCTGGCAATGCCGGACGTTGGTTTACCTTCATTTTCGCTCTTGATTCAGCCAATGCATCCAAACTTGCTTGGTAACTCTCCCAATTTGAATATGGCTTTAATCCTGTTTCAGTACGACGCTTGTTCTCCGCAGCCAATGTTCTTGCTTCAAGCGCCACCAAATCTGCTTTACGTTTATCGATATCTAAAGAGATTCGTTTCTGATCTTTAGTTTCTTGAGCAATCGCTTTACGCGTCTCTAAATATTGGAACTGTGGATCACCTGCCGCACGAACTTTTGATTTTTCACCAAGCTGTGCCACATACGGTTGAATTGAACCTTCACGTTTAAACGGTGCAGTTGGAATCGTATCCCATTTCAAAGCATTTTTAGCTTTACGCTCACCAAACTCTTCATCATAAATATCCACCAGTTTGATATCTGGAATCACACCTTTGTTTTGGGTGCTACCACCAGTCACACGGTAGAATTTACGTTGCGTTAAGGTTGCTTGACCATAGGCAAGACTATCCAATTGAACTTGCGCAGTCCCTTTACCCGTGGTCGTACTTCCTAAAATTACAGCACGATCGTAATCTTGTAAGGCAGCAGAGTAAATTTCACTGGCAGAAGCAGATGCTAAGTTAACCAAAACAGCCAAAGGACCTGAATAAGTTTGCGCACCACCATCAGTGTCTTCAAACACACTCACATTGCCGTTACCATCACGGATTTGAACCACTGGGCCTTCTTTAATCACTTGCCCAATCATTTTGGCAACTT
Source organism: Acinetobacter sp. GW821-FHT01E09 (assembly GCF_059422385.1). NCBI lineage: Bacteria > Pseudomonadati > Pseudomonadota > Gammaproteobacteria > Moraxellales > Moraxellaceae > Acinetobacter > Acinetobacter sp. GW821-FHT01E09. The sequence goes on along the minus strand of NZ_JBWKWU010000001.1, from coordinate 629,519 downwards.
CTTCTAAAGAACCACCGGGGTTATTACGCAAATCAATAATAATCCCTTCAACATTTTGTGCTGCAAGTGACTTCAATGCTTTATTGGTATCTTCTGAAACAGAACGGTATTCAGTCCCTGCACGACGTGCGCGATAGTTCAGATAGAAAGATGGGATTTCTAAAACACCAAACTTATGTTTTTTACCATCACGTGTCAGCTCTACAGTACGTGAACGCACACCCGCATCTTCTTCTTGAATCACATCACGAGTAATGGTCACAACTCGTGCTTGGCTCATAGAAGCGCCTGCAGCCAACAATTTCACTGACACCTTGGTGCCACGTTTACCACGAATCAAGCCGACAATTTCAGAACTTGGCCAACCAATCACGTCGACCATTTTATTGCCATCTTGTGCAACACCAATAATGCGATCACCAGATTTAACCTGTCCGGTCTTACTTGCCGGCCCACCATCTACAATGGTTTCAATCTTGGTATAGTCTTCATTACCACGCTCAGGACGAATCGAAACACCAATACCTTCAAGTTGTAAGGTGGTTTGACGATTCAACTCCATAGCATCAACAGGTGGGAAATAATTGCTGTGCGGATCGTAGGTCAAGGTCATTGCATTGAGGATACGTTCCAGTACATCATCACTCTTGGTTCGTCCAATACGCTCTAGTTGGCGGGTATACCGCTTGGTGAGTGTTTGAACAGGTGTAAGATCTTCTGATGCTGCCAAATCCTGACCATTGGCCAATGTTGGATCATCTTTCAATGCTTTTTGTTTGGCTTGATCTTCTTGCTTAGCAATAGTGAGATTGATTAATTGCGACACCAGCATCTTACGCCAATAGTTTTGCAACTCGGCTTTGCTGGCAAAGAATTCAGCTTTCTCACGATCTGCATCAATAAATTCATTTGGCTGATTTAAGTTCTGGGTCTTTTTAAGTTCAGCCAATTCAAATTCATAAAATTCTTTTAAACGTGCACGATAATGCGCATGAATCGCAAATGGTCCAGACAAATCGCCTGCTTTTAATTTTGCGCCGAGTGTTGCCCCATATTGCTTTTTATATTGTTCAATTTCTGAAGCTAAAAATAAGGTGTGCTCTGGGTCAAGGCTATCAATATACATGTCGAGAATACGATTTGATGTATTTGCATCTAAACGCATATTCAAATAATGCTGACGGTCAATCAATGTTGCAAGTTGACGTGTCACTAAGGCTTGATCTTGTGAAGGATGAATCGATTGAGACACGTTTGTAGCATTGGTTTCCGCCATTGCCTGATTGATGGTATGGGTAAAGAATAAACCACCTGTTGCAAGTGCTATAGCGCAAGCGAGAGTTTGAATTTTCATAAATTCTTAATACTTCCTTGGGTTTTCCAATTTCTATATCGTTTTTCAATCTGAACTCAACAGTTTCAATATCTTAAACGACTTTATCTGTTTATGTTGTGTAGTTTTAGCATAATCTGTACTGAGTAAGTGTAGCAAATCATTGCAGAAATCGGGTATTGTTTCCCAGTTTATATAAATACAACCGTGGATTCCTATGATCGGCGCATTGATGCTTGATATTGCAGGCACAGAACTTACTCAAGAAGATATTGAACTATTACAAACTCCGCAAGTCGGTGGCATGATTTTATTTTCAAGAAATATAGAATCACCCGCTCAAGTTCGCGCTTTAACCGATCATATGCGCCAAATTCGCCCCGACATTCTTATTGCCGTTGATCAAGAAGGTGGACGAGTACAACGCCTAAAACAAGGCTTTACCCTACTACCAGCCATGGGGCATTTTGGTGAGCTTTACTTAACTCAACCTGAAAAAGCTTTAACTCTGGCTGAACAATGTGGTTGGCTCATGGCAATTGAAGTGCTTGCAGTAGGGATTGATTTTAGTTTTGCACCTGTTTTAGATCTGAATGACATTAGTGATGTAATTGGCGATCGTGCCTTTGCAAAAAATGTACAAGATATTGTACCGCTTGCCAGCGCATTTATGAAAGGAATGCAACGTGCGGGTATGGCAACCACAGGAAAACACTTTCCTGGACATGGTTCTGTGAAAGCAGATTCACATGTTGCTGCAGCAATTGATCCACGTGAATACCAAGACATTTATAACAAGGATATGCAAAGCTTTATTCAGCTACAAACCCAGCTGGATGCACTGATGCCTGCACATGTGATTTATGAAAAAGTAGATCCAAATCCTGCTGGTTTTTCACCTTACTGGATTCAAACGATTTTACGCCAAGAACTTCAATTTGATGGTGTGTTATTCTCGGATGATTTAAGCATGCAAGCAGCTTGTGTTGCAGGCGGAGCAGATGCACGTATCCGTGCTGCCCTCGAAGCAGGTTGTGATATGGGCTTGGTGTGTAATAACCGTGAATCGGCATGTATTGCATTGGCTGGGATCGAAAACCTACCTTTGCCGAATCAAGCACGCTTAGAACGTATGCGTGGTAAAATTCCACAGATCAGTATTGATGAAACATTTGACCTTGGAAATGAATGGCAAGCTGTCAAAAAAGTCATTGAAGAATTTAAAAATTCACTTTAAAACCAATAGAGAGCTATCCATAGGATATTGTGCTAGATGACTTAATTTTGCTGCCCCCTCTTGATGATCAATGGGGGGATCTTAGACCTTTAATGATTAATAAGCCGTTAATGATTAAAGAGATTTAAGCTATTCTCCTTTCAATAGGAGGGTTACAAAGGATCAAAAAAGACGACGAAGCAAAATTAAATTTTTAGTTGTGTTTTAATTGCTTTTCATCATGACCCCATTAGAAAAAATAAAAGTTAAGGATAACTATGTCAGACCAGCAACTTTCCAAGCACCGCCATATTTCATTTACAGCCCATTACACAGGCTATATTTGGTATCAAATGGGCATTTCTCATCCCTTATTTGCCACATCCAAAGGTAAAACTTTGGCTATGATTGCCCACCCAATAGAAAGTTGGGGAGAAAAATACGTCGGTGGCAGTATGCGTACCACACTCAAGCAACGTCATACCATGTTGGATGAACGTTTAGCTGAACTGATTGAACAGTCTCCAGACTTACAAGTACTGGAAATAGCCGCTGGACTGTCACCAAGAGGCTGGTGGTTTAGACAACATTATCCCTTGATTGATTATCGTGAATTAGATTTACCCGATATGGCAAAAACCAAGCAAGTGGCCCTTAAGCAAATTGATCACAAGAGCCCAGATGTGTTGTCTGTCGACTTATTTACAGCGGATTTTAAAAAAGCCTTTGAAGTATTTGATCCACAACGACCACTTGTCGTGATCAGTGAAGGTTTAATTAACTACTTCACAAAAGAACTGTTACAACAATTGATTCAATCGATTGCACATTATGGGCAAGACTTTAACAGTCTGCATTATCTCACCGACCTTTACCCTGAACCAGTAAAAAACAAATTGGCAAAAGTGATTTGGAACAGCAGCAAGCTGTTAAAAGTCATGTCACGAAGTGCTTTTACTTTTCACTTTGTCACACCAGAACAAGTCAGAAATTTTATCTACCAAGCTGGTTTTCAAAAAGTTGACGTGATTCAGCCCCGTGTCTATTTCAATACAGATTCAACTGAATACAATACTGAAGAACATTTAGGTGATTTGGTGTGGATGATTGATGCACAACGCTAAAGCAATCATGTATTGAAATTTCGAGACTTAAATCCTTCGAAACAAAAAACACTTCGAGATTTAAATACTTCAATTCTAAGAAATAAAAAGCCAGTCAAAAGACTGGTTTTTTAACAGATCAATATATCAAAAGCTTAAGCCACTGCGCCTTCTTGCGCTATACATAACTGCACTGCTTGAGTCTGGCGTGCAATAAACCGTAATAAGCGATCTGCATTTTCAAAGCTACCATGCTTAAATAGTGCGCGGACACCAGCTGCAGAAGTTTCAAAAATCAAACATTCAATTGCAAACTCACCTTCATCATCACTCAAATTTAAAGCCAAATCACGGGTATGTTGATTTACAAAAGCTAAATCTTGTTGATGATCTAGACGCATCAATAAACCAAAGTAATTTAAATCAACCACCTCAACCTGAATCACTTTATTTGAATGGCGATGTGTCAACTGACGATGTGGATCAAGCACTTGAATACGATTTTCACCACGACGCTCGATATGCTGCATTTGTTCCCGTGTGAAATTGACAATCCCATCCAGTCCTTGGATCGACCCACCTTTTAAATAAGTGGTGAATAAAGTCATGGTTTCTTTACGGCGTTGTAATTGAGGAACATGATCGGCATTGGCAATCATTGCAAACTGCATATCTGGGCATTGCAAAGCAAAGTTTGCATTTTCATGCGGTAAGGTAAAACTGTCGTATTGACCACATGCCACCAGTGTATTCACTTGAGGAACCGGTACATGGCTTAACCGCAATAGACGATTACAATTGATTTCATAACGTTCTTGTTCAGTATTTGAAAATTCAGCCATTTGCTTAAAGAATAATCTTTTGGCTGTGGGCGACATACGCGTTTTATCGAGCTTGGCATGATTGACTAAATACAAAATCACGGCCTGACCAAACTCGCCCATACGTTGTTCTTTCATCAACATCAATGATTCTTCTAACAACATGCGCCAGCTTTTACGAGTTTCTTGCATCACCCCCATCAAGATCATTTTTTCGACCAGTTCAGGGCGTTGATCAACAAAAAATGAAGCAATCACAGAACCTAAAGAAATCCCCACCACCGCAACCTTTTCAATCGCGACAATATCAAGCCACTGTCCCAACATACGAGAAAGATCAGGTAATTCTAATGTCCCCGCAGATAAACCCGAGTCGATATTGGTGATTTGTTGATTGGCGCCCATAGAGGGCAAATCAATCAAAATGACTGGGCCACTTTCAAAGAACTGCTCAACACAATACTTATATGAGTTAAAGTTTTGGAACGCTCCGCCCACAATCACAATCGGTGTATTGTGAATTGTTCGTGGATCTGCGATCGCCATATACTCAATTTTCCAGCCATCAATCCAAGTTGTTCTTGGCTCCTGCTTAAAACTGTTTTTGTGGTATATGTCGAAAAAACCAAAGCTTGATAAAGATTGGTGTGATTCTGTGTCCATTTGGATAATGGAATTCATATCCTTCCTCCATCCTTGCTTTATTCTTTTAATATGCAAGATTTTGACCCGCATTATTCTTTCAAATTCGTGATACGTATGAATTCTGTATCACATCAATGTCCTTATTGTTTCATTCTTACAGATGTGTGATTTATACGCAATCGCTAAATTGACCGTTTATCCAGTTTAAATGGCAAAAGATTTTGCAAGATATTTAACGCTTCAACGCTGCAAAATAAGTTTATTTCAGTGAAATACTTCCTTGGCTTTACTTAGACTGCTACTATCAAAGGGAAATTTTTAATGATCAAATAAACTGCTATGCAAGACTCAATTGAACAGTATATGCAAACTGTAGGGAAGCAAGCACGCCAAGCCGCTAGTGTTTTGGCAGGCGCAACTACACTTGCAAAAAATAATGCCTTATCTGCGATTTATACTGCTTTGGAAAATAGTCAACCGCAAATCTTGGCCGCCAACCAAATTGACATGAGCAAAGGTCGTGACAATCAATTGGATAGTGCTTTACTTGATCGTTTAGAACTCAACCCCACACGCTTTAAAGGGATGTTACAAGGCTTAAAAGATGTCATCAGCCTTGTCGATCCGATTGGTGAAATCACGGATCTTGCTTTCCGTCCAACAGGTATTCAGATTGGTAAAATGCGCGTGCCTTTAGGTGTGGTCGGTATGATTTATGAATCACGCCCAAACGTTACCCTTGAAGCTGCCTCTCTTGCGTTAAAATCTGGCAATGCCATCATTTTACGTGGTGGCTCTGAAGCATTGAATTCAAATCAAGCAATTGCTGAAGCTATCCAACATGGTTTAAAAGCAGCGGGCTTACCTGAAACTTGTGTACAAGTGATTAACACCACTGACCGTGCTGCCGTGGGTCAATTGATTACCATGTCTGAATATGTCGATGTCATCGTACCTCGTGGCGGTAAAGGCTTGATTGAACGCATTACCAATGAAGCAACCATTCCTGTGATTAAACATCTCGATGGGAACTGCCATGTTTTTGTTGAGGCGCAGGCAGATCTACATAAAGCACTTCCTATCGCATTAAACTCAAAAACACATCGTTATGGTGTGTGTAATGCAATGGAGACACTCTTGGTTGATGAAAAAATTGCGGAAGAGTTTTTACCCCGGATCGCTGAGCTTTATGCAGAAAAAAACGTTGAATTACGTGGCTGTATCAATGTTCAAAAAATCTTAGGCAATGCTGTAAAACCAGCCAGTGAAGAAGATTGGTATGAAGAATATCTCGGTCCAATCTTGGCAGTGAAAATTGTGACTGGGATTGAGGAAGCCATTCAACATATTAACAAATATGGCTCACATCATACCGATGCAATCATCACTGAAAACTTTAGCTTAGCGCGTCAATTCTTAACCCGTGTAGATTCAAGTTCAGTTATGGTCAATGCTTCGACGCGTTTTGCTGATGGTTTCGAATACGGTTTAGGTGCTGAAATTGGTATTTCTACCGATAAAATTCATGCCCGTGGCCCAGTCGGTCTTGAAGGTTTAACCTCACAAAAATGGATTGTTTTAGGTGATGGTCAAATTCGTCATTGATTCCAAGCTTGAATAACTCGACTCAGCATTTATCTCAAACATAAGTGCTGAGTTTTTATTTTTAATGCACAGTAAAAACATCAATCAATTTAAAATTTTGATAAAAAATATGTGCTTGTCTTTTAGAAAGACGCAAAGATTGTCTTTGGATAGGACAAGATTATTTACAAGAAACTATAGAATGCAGATAGATTAAAACAACAATGAGTGATAATTTTTAACAATCAATTGATAAATATTAATTATTAATCAATATCAGGTCGATAGTCCAAAAGTCTAATCACCTAAAGTCTATCTAGGACAAAAAAACTACACATGGTACAACATGACTGCTGATCTAATTTGCCCTTTATAAACAAGCATAATCAGATCAATCAGGATGACTTTTTTAAATTATAATTTCGGGTATTCAAACGTGTCTACATCAGTATTAGTAATTAACTGCGGATCTTCATCAATCAAATATGCGCTTGTTTCTGAACGTCGTGAAGATCGAATCTTTGGTTTAGCAGAAAACCTAGGTTCTGCTGATGCACGTATTAAGGGAATCACAGCGGGCAATCAACCGCTTGAACTTTCAATTCCCTATGCAGACCATGAAAAAGCTTTAGAAACCATCTTAGGTCGTTTATCACAGTATAAACCTCAAGCCATCGGACACCGTGTTGTTCATGGCGGTACCTTAACCAAAGCTGAATTATTGACGCCTGAAATTGTAGAAAAAATTCGTGAAGCAACACCACTTGCACCACTGCATAACCCCGCTCATTTAGTTGGTATCGATGCGACAATGCGTCTATTCCCTGAATTACCGCAAGTTGCAGTATTTGATACAGCATTCCATCAAACCATGCCTGCACATGCATATCGTTATGCTTTACCAAAGTTCCTGTATACACAACACAATGTTCGTCGTTATGGTTTCCATGGTACCAGTCATGCCTATGTTTCTGAACGTGGTTCTGAACTTGCGGGTAGCTACAAACATGGTGGTTGGTTAACAGCACACTTAGGCAACGGTAGCTCAACTTGTGCTATCTGGAATGGTCAAAGTGTCGATACCTCCATGGGACTCACTCCGCTTGAAGGCGTGGTTATGGGTACTCGTAGTGGTGATGTTGATCCAAGTATTCATAGCTTCCTTGCTTCAAATCTAGGCTGGGACATCTATAAAATTGATAAAATGCTGAACAGTGAATCAGGTTTACTGGGCTTATCTGATCTTTCAAATGATATGCGCACCTTGATTGAAGCTTCAGAACAAGGCAATGAAGATGCGACTTTGGCGATTGAAGTATTCTGTTATCGTTTAGCCAAATCACTTGCGGCATTAAGCTGCGGTTTACCGCGTATCGACGGTTTATTCTTTACTGGCGGTATTGGTGAAAACTCTGCCTATATTCGTGAAAAAACCATTGCTTACTTACCGCACTTCGGTTTCAACCTCAGCAAAGAACAGAATGATGGTTTAAAACGCGGTACAGAAGGTCGAATTGATGCTGGAACAGGTCCTCAAATTTGGGTCATACCAACCGATGAAGAAGGTCGTATTGCTAAAGAAACGGTACATGTTGTAGAACACGAGGTACAACAGGCCGCAAAAAAGCCTGAATCTGATATTGCGACAGCTTAAGCTGTCGTAAGTCTTGTACGAGCTTTGGGTATACATGTTGAAATAGCAGCATACTCAAGCTCGTTATTACAATTGATCTTGACCAGATTTTGATATAAAGCTGTTTTGTAATCGTTTAAGCTGGCATAAATATATAAACCAGCCTTGTAGATGAATATCGTTTTGCGATCACTGTATACACCACCAAAAAGATGTTGAGTGAAGCAGATGATTTGAGATATTCATCTTCAATTTACCCATGAATTCACATATTTTTACTGATTAAAGAATCGTCTATGAAAACAATTTTATTGGTTCCAACTGGGGAAGGCGTAGGCTTAACGTCTGCGTGTTTAGGTTTAGTCTATGCATTGGAATGCCAAGGCGTTAAAGCAGGCTTTGTAAAACCATTTTCACAAGAATTAGTTGCTGAACCAGACCGCACCACTGCGCTTTACCGTCATATCTCAAAATTAGATACGGTTGAACCGATAGCTTATGCAAAAATCACACAACAGCTCAATGATGGTGAAACTGATGAGCTCCTTGAAGAAGCGGTCAGCTTACAGCGCCAAATTGCAAAGTCCCATGACATTGTGATTGTAGAAGGCTTAGTCCCTACTGCACGTGATGCTTTTGCCAGTGATTTAAATGCTTCTTTGGCGCAAGCTTTAGATGCCAAAGTTATCTTTGTCAGTAATGCCAATATCGAAAAACCAGAGCAAACTGCTGAAAAAGTTGAAGCACAAGTACGTAATTTTGGTGGTGCATCATCATCGCGTAATGCAGGCGTATTGTTTATGCGTACCCGCGGTTTACCTGCTGAATCTGCACAAATTCCAGTGACCATTGACCCAAGCTTACGTTTAGTTGCAGATACTGAAAAATTTAAAACTGAAATTCAAAAAACTCATGCACACATTGGTTCAGCAACATTTCCAGTTATTGGCTTAGTTCCATTCAGTGACACCTTGAGTGTGCCTCGCATCTCAGACTTAGCAAAACAAATTCAAGCCACGTGGATTAATCAGGGCAAAGCCAACACACGCCGTGTATTGCACAGCAGCTTAATTGCGTCAAATATTGAACATGAGCTACAAAAATTCGTTGCAGGCGAACTAATTATCAGTGCTTCCGATCGTATTGATGTGTTATTGGCGAGTAGTTTAGCCACCAGCAATGGCATTCCACTCGCAGGTTTAGTTTTAACTGAACATCATGAGCCAAATCCATTGGTTTTAGAGTTCTGCCAGTCTGCAATCAAAAATGGTCTACCGATTTTACATACACCACTCAGTACCTTTGAAACAGCACAGCAACTTGCCAATTTAAGCAATGAAATTCCTGTGGATGATACTGAACGTGCCGATCAAGTGACCCGCTTCGTTTCAAGCCATATTGATCCAGAATGGTTAACCCAGATGTTGAATGGTGACTATAAACCTCGTTTATCCCCTTCTGCATTCCGTCATGAATTGGTACAAAAATCTATTGCTGCAAAAAAACGTATTGTACTGCCTGAAGGTGATGAGCCGCGTACCATTCAAGCCGCAGCAATTTGTCAATTTCGTGGTATTGCGCAATGTGTATTGTTAGCAAAACCTGAAGCGGTACTTGAAGTCGCCAAAGCACGTAATATTGAACTCCCTGTGGATTTAGAAATTATTGATCCAGATCTGATCCGTGAAAACTACGTGACCCAAATGGTTGAATTACGCAAAGGTAAACTCAACGAATTACAAGCACGTGAGCAACTGCAAGATACTGTAGTACTCGGTACGATGATGCTGGCACTTGATCAAGTCGATGGACTGGTTTCTGGTGCTGTGCACACCACCGCCAATACAGTGCGCCCTGCATTCCAGCTGATCAAAACTGCACCAGAATACTCCTTGGTCTCTTCAATCTTCTTTATGCTGTTACCAGACGAAGTTTATGTATATGGTGATTGCGCGATCAACCCTGATCCAGATGCTGAGCAATTGGCAGAGATTGCAATTCAATCTGCAGATTCGGCAAAAGCATTTGGTATTGACCCACGTATTGCCATGATTTCCTATTCAACCGGTACTTCAGGTGCAGGTGCGGAAGTTGAAAAAGTTGCAAAAGCCACGGAAATTGCCAAACAACGTCGTCCAGATTTACTGATTGATGGCCCTTTACAATATGATGCTGCATCTGTTGAAAGTGTTGGACGCTCTAAAGCACCAGACTCTCAAGTTGCTGGGCGTGCCAATGTGTTTATCTTCCCAGACCTCAATACAGGCAATACCACCTATAAAGCAGTTCAACGCTCTGCTAATGTGGTCAGTGTTGGTCCAATGCTGCAAGGTTTAAATAAACCTGTAAATGACTTGTCGCGTGGTGCATTGGTAGATGATATTGTCTTTACCATTGCATTAACGGCGATTCAGTCAGAACAACAAGCTGCACATTAATGCTGATCTACTAGACATAAAAAACCACCCAAATCAATTGGGTGGTTTTTTATAATATACTGACCAAAAATTCATAAATCAGTCTTTATGATACTGATATCCCCATCGATTCAATTGCTATTATGGCAATTAGACAGCTTTATTTTCAATGAGATTAAAGCTTAGAAGAAATAGTTCACGCGGAATAAATAATTTCGTGGAGTACCTGGCATAGCGTTTGAGCGCCAATATTCTTTATCTGTTAAATTATTCACAGCAATCGTCGCGCCCCATTTATCGTCTTTATAACCAATTGCAGCATCTACACGAGTCCAGTCTGGCATTTTGATCAAATTTTTATCCGTAGTGTAATAAGAACCAACATAGGTCGCCCCTACCTCTCCATACCATTTTTCTGTTGGTAAATAACGAACAAATAAGTTACCTGTATTTTCGGATATTCCAGATAATTTTTTATCTTTTAGACGATCCTCATCTTTTACAGTAGTACGGCTATCATTTTTCCATTTCGCGTCAGTATAGCCATAACCACCTCGTACATAGAGATTATCTAAGACTTGACCAATAAAACTAAACTCTACACCTTGTGATTGTTGCTTCTGCCCCACTTCCCAATCATTCGGTCTGTTCACTGCATCTGGCTGGTAGCGTATATTATTTTTAGTAATATCAAAGATAGAAAGCTGAGTGTTTAAACGACCATCCAACCAATCACTTTTCACTCCAATTTCATATTGCTCATTATATTGAGGTTCAGCATCATACAAGCTTGGATTTATTGTAGTACTCACCCCTAACAATCCTCGACCACCATAGGGTGAGAAGCTTTTACTATAAGAGGTGTAGAAACTTTGACTTTCAATAGGTTGCCAAACAAAACCAATATTTGGACTTACACTATCATCTCGATATGATCGTTTACTTTGATTACGAATATCATTGGTTGCAAAATCATAGCTGTCATAGCGGAGACCTAGCATCATTTTATATTTTTCATTGAATGAGATTAGATCTTGTAGGAAGAAGCTTAATGAAGTTGCATCAGTTTCACTATGTGAAGTCTCTGCTGGGCGTGAACCATTGAGTGTAGACCAACCAGAAGATAAAGAACTATCTGAAGTATTAAATGGATTGACATAACGATAATAAAGCCCCGCCTTGTCACCACTTGAATAATTCCCAAGAATTGGCTCTCTTTTTTCCATTGACCAATCACTACCAAACATAACTTTATGATCTAAAACACCAGTTTTAAACTGTCCTGTAATATCAAAGGTATTCATTAGAGTTTTATTGGTAGTTTGCTGCCAAGCATAGTTTTGACGTATTTTTCCTTGCCAATTACATGTTTTGCCATCGTTTTGTAACCCAGCTGCTGAACACCATGTTCCACCAAAGAAGTTATCGAAATCCTGAAAAGATTCACGCTGACTCAGTGCCCAATGGAATTTCCAATTTGGTGCAAATTCATATTTCAGATCAGTTCTAAATGATTTTGTTTCATCAACAATATTATCATTGCTTCCAGCAAAACCTGTTTTAATGGAAACCCCTGCAGGCAGTTCATTGTAGGCTGGACCACGGTCAGGCGTTCTATTTAAATTATCGTAAGTGAATTCGGTCGTCCAAAGTAGTTTTTCATCATCGCTACGATAAGTAATACTTGGTGACAACATCTCCTGATTAAAGCCGATCCCTGAACGGAAGCTATTGGTATCAGACTTCTCACCAACCAAACGTACAGCCCAGTTATCATTGAGTGCCTTATTAATATCAATGATTCCACCAACATTATCATAAGAACCAACATAAGCTCCAACTGAGCTTTTTGAATCAAAATTGGCAACTTTAGTCACCATATTAATCACACCACCACCTGCACTTCGTCCGTACAATACTGATGCTGGTCCTTTTAAAATTTCAATCCGTTCAACATTGGCAGTACTTCGTCGGAACTGTCCGCTTTCACGAATACCGTCACGATAGATATCATTCGCATCAGCATTAAATCCACGAATAGAGATTCCATCATTTCTTGTATCATAACTGGTTGAAACGCCTGGTGTGCCTTGTAACATAACACTCAAATCATTTGCGCCATACAGCTTATATTTAGAAACATCAATTGTATCAATCGTTTGTGGTATATCTTTTTTATCTAAACCATTTCTCGTAACATTGGCTTGTTTATAGTCCACATATGTTTTTATTGGGTCACCATCATTCATTGCTTCAATGACAATCGTGGGAAGTGTTGCTGTACTTTTTTTCTGTTCTTCACTGCTATCTATATTTGCAAATGTTAAAGAGGAAACGAAAAGTCCTCCCGTCGACAGCATCATTAAAGTTAAGCTTTTTTTAACAAAAGGCATTATTGCACCATGAAAAACAATGAGAATTATTATCATTATAATATGAATTTTCACTAAATTTTACAATAACACGCTAATTTAACTACAAAATAATAATGGTTTAAAAAATAAACATGAAAATTACATTAAAGCAAATAAGATTATTTTTACTTATTTAGAAATTAAACTAAAAAATAACGCTAATACTCACAATTTAAATATATGAGTATCTCATTTTGAGAATTTTTAACTTTTTAGATATTTTTTATTCGTTGCTTAATTTACTTTCATCTAGATATTTTATATTCGCTTGGCTAACCAAACAGTATGCCCTGCGCAATCACGATCTTCAGCAATCATCTCTATCACTTCAAAATTATACTTTTTAAATAATTCATGATACTCAGCGGATGCTAAGCTGGCATGATATAGAGCATCGCCAAACATCTCTCCAACCGCTTCACCCTGTGATGGTCCACTGGTAAACATTAAAGCAGCGCCAGCTTTTGTATATTGATTAAAAATTTCAAACATATCTCGCTGATCTTGTGGGGTAAGATGAAAAAAACTATCCCAAGCGAGTATTGCATCAAACTTGCGATCTAAATTTACAGTTCGCATATCAGCTAAAATCCAAGTGTGCTCAGGAAAATTCTGTTTCGCCATTTCAATCATCACATCAGAACTATCAACACCTGTCACAGTATTCGCTTGCTCAATCAAATAAGCTGCAATTGGTTTTGCAGAGCCACAGCCCAAATCCAGAATATGGGAGTGAGCAGGAATTAAAGTTAAAAAGCGATCCAACCACGCTTTTTCATAAAGAAATTCCCCGCGTAATTCAGTCCATGCACGAGCATGCTTTTTATAAATTTCAATAATATTTTCCGCAAGATGCGTATAGTTTTCCATGTTGTTGTTATTTCGCCCACGCTTTTGACTTCATAAAGTATAGAACTTTTCACCCTGTAAAATCTGAAATTTATTTCAATACGGCTTTATCATCATTTATATAAAAAGTAGAAAAGTTGACTTGATCAATCAAAATATAAGCTGAGTTTCTCAAATAAAATCATAAAACTTTAGGCTGAAATTAGATCTAAGCCACCACAAAACAAGCAATATCACGTATAATTTAGCCCGCTAGCTAACAGCCCGCTCAAGAGATTTTTGATATGACAACTATTATCAAACAAGATGACTTGATCACATCGGTCAAGGACGCGCTTCAGTTCATTTCGTACTATCATCCACAAGACTTTATCCAAGCGATGAGCCGTGCTTATGATCGTGAAGAGAACCAAGCTGCAAAGGATGCAATTGCACAAATCTTAATTAATTCACGTATGTGTGCAGAAGGTCATCGTCCAATCTGTCAAGATACTGGTATTGTTAACGTATTTGTTGACGTGGGCTTAGATGTTAAATTTGATTTAACCATGAGCTTAGATGATGCGATCAATGAAGGTGTACGCCAAGGTTATTTAGAAAATAGTAACGTACTCCGCGCTTCAGTTTTAGCAGATCCTGCTTTTGGTCGTAAAAATACCAAAGACAATACACCTGCTGTAATTCACTACAAACTCGTTCCTGGCAATAAAGTCGATATTACTGTTGCAGCGAAAGGTGGTGGTTCAGAGAATAAATCTAAACTGGCAATGCTTAACCCTTCTGACTCAATCGTAGATTGGGTACTTAAAACTGTACCAACGATGGGTGCGGGTTGGTGCCCTCCAGGAATGCTCGGTATTGGTATTGGTGGTACTGCTGAAAAAGCCATGATGCTTGCAAAAGAATCGCTCATGGAAGAAATCAATATGGATGAGTTACTTCGCCGTGGTCCACAGAACCAAATCGAAGAACTGCGTATTGAAATCTTTGAAAAAGTGAATGCATTGGGTATCGGTGCACAAGGCCTTGGTGGTTTAACCACAGTGCTTGATATTAAGATCAAAGACTACCCTTGTCATGCTGCTGGTAAACCAGTCGGTATGATTCCAAACTGTGCTGCAACTCGTCACGCTCATTTCCAGTTAGACGGTTCAGGTATCGCACATATTCAAGCGCCTTTACTTTCAGATTACCCTGAAGTGACTTGGGATACTTCAACATCTAAACGTGTTGACTTAGACAATATCACACAGGAAGAAATGAACTCATGGCAACCGGGCGATACATTATTATTGAACGGTACCATCTATACAGGTCGTGATGCTGCGCATAAACGCATGGTTGACATGTTGAATAAAGGCGAACAGTTACCTGTAGATCTCAAAGGTAAATTCATTTACTACGTGGGACCTGTAGATCCTGTAGGCGATGAAGTTGTAGGCCCGGCAGGTCCAACAACAGCAACACGTATGGATAAGTTCACACGTCAAGTCCTTGAAGCAACAGGCTTGTTCGGTATGATCGGTAAAGCGGATCGTGGGCCTGCTGCTGTTGAAGCAATCAAAGACAATAAAGCAACTTATTTGATGGCTGTTGGTGGTGCTGCTTATTTAGTATCTAAAGCCATTCGTGAAGCAGAAGTTGTTGCATTTGCTGACTTAGGTATGGAAGCTATTTATAAATTTAAAGTACAAGACATGCCTGTATCTGTTGCAGTTGATGTCAATGGTACTTCTATTCATGCGACTGCACCTAAAATCTGGCAAGCCAAAATTGGTAAAATCCCAGTGGTTGATGCTGTTGCACAATAATCTAATCTAAAGCTTAGATTAAGCTTGAAGATTAAATAGAAAGCACTCTATGATTAGAGTGCTTTTTTACTTTGAGTAAGATAATGAAAATAAAACAGGTGTTCTCACCAATACTTATAGCATGTTTATTTTTTGGGGTTCAGAGCTCTGTTTTAGCTAGCCCTGCGACAGATAAAAGCGTCGATAAATTAATGCAACTCTCCAATATTTCAGAGATTTTTAAACAAAGTACCCGTGATATGCAGCCGTACTTTGACGATCAAGCGGAAGCACTTGTCCGCCAAGTGACGGGAGCTCAAACATTGAATATCGATCAGCAAAATGCAGCACTACAAGTTAGTGCGCTATATAGTGATATTCAGCAACAGCTGGTAACTGACCCTGAATATCTCAACATGTTTAAATCATTATTTAAAAAGACCTTTACTGAAGAAGAAGTTCAAGCCAACATCGCTTTTTTAAGTACACCGATTGGACAGTCCATCAATAAAAAGATGAACACGCTTATGACAGAAGTCATGCAAGAAACCGCAAAGTTTTCTCAAGAAAAAATGCTAAAAGTAGAAAATCAAAAAGCACTGAAGGAAAAAATGGAAACGATTTTAAAGCCCATTCTTCAAGTTGAATAAGCTTTTACTCAACCATTTTATGATGTGAATTACAACCAGAACTTATATAGGTATTTTATGAAATTACTCCAACACTTACTACTTGCAAGCGCATGTATAAGCACAAATTTTGCTTTTGCAGCGCCCGCTTCAGACCAACAAGTTCAACAATTATTAAAAGTCATGAATATTGATGAACTGCTACAAGAAACCATACAACAGATTCGCCCTCAGTTAGATCAACAAGCTTACCAAATCATTCAAATGACAGTAAAAAAAGATCAGCTCAATCCACAAGAACAAATTGTCGCCAATGAGCTTGCTGACAAAATGTATGAGCAAAGTAAAAAAACTGTTGCGTGGGATCAAATCAAACCTGTTTATCTTAAGATTTATAAAGACATATACAGTGCTGAAGAAGTTCAAGCTCAAATTGATTTTTATTCAAGTGCAATTGGACAGTCTATTTTGAAAAAAACACCTCAAGTTGCTCAAGAAACCATGAAAGTGATGAACAGCCAACTGATAAAAAGTGTACAAAACGCATCTGAAGACTTTAAAGAAGTGACTAAAAAACTAGATGCTTTAAAAAAGGCCGCAAATACTCAATAAAACAAATAAGAAAAGAGAGCCTCGCTCTCTTTTCTTTATCAAGCATCATCTAACGATAGATTACCAAGTCATTGGATTCCAAAGTTTAAACTGCTGCCCCAAATGCACATCATCACTTACTTTGTACGGCTCACCTTTGATTTTTTCTTTAGGTTTGATCACACGGCCATCCGCAGTTACTTCAGCGACAAAATTAAGGCCTGGGGTCTTCAGTTGAGTCATCGCAATTTCTTTGAGTCCTTGTCGAGTAGGCATTTGCATTAAAGGCCCTACACGTAATAAACCTGCTTCACCATTTGGCCCACCGCGAAATTTTTCTTCTTCATATTTAACAAAATATTGCCCGCCAGCTTCTACTGAGAAATAAGCAACCTTGGGTTTCTGGAAATGAAAAACTGTTAATGGACGACTGAGACTTAATTTATAATCCCCCTCAGCCAGTTCAATCCAGTAATAATGATTACTGATCAAGCTTGGAATTTTTTTACCATTTAGAAAAAAATTGTTTGGAATAATTTCTTGTCTATTCCAACGACTGTCTGGTCGATAAAAATACACAATTGCAGCTTGAGGATTCTGTGGTTTAACCAGCTTAAAGTATTGCCCCGGTTTTTGATTGACCCAAGACCCTGTAGAGAAGGATGCAACTTTATATTGTTCAAGCTTTTCATGAACCAACGAATCTTCTTTTTTGAAATCGATTGGATCTAAAGTTGAAACAACTTTTGCAGGTTGCTGTTCAACAGATTGATGACTTTGACAAGCTGCCAACCCACAACTGATCAAAACGACTAGACCGATGTAACGCATGATTTTCCCTCACCGCGTATTTTTTATTTTCGTTTTTAATAAACCCTATTGTCTACAGCCAGCTTAACATTTCAATGACCATTTAAAAATAAAAAACGTGCAAATAGTCAAGCTACTTGCACGTTTCAGATGAATTGCACTGAGGATGAATCAGAATCCAGCTTTTAAGCTGATTTTGTATCCAATACCTTCAAATCTACTTTTTCAACTTCAGTATTTTCATGCTTTGGTTGACGTTCAGACTTAAACTCTGGTGCAGCTTTATCGTTAATCACTGCTTCATTGATAATTACAGTACCAACGTCTGAGCGACTTGGTAAGTCATACATGGTTTCAAGCAATACATTTTCTAAAATAGAACGCAGACCACGCGCACCTGTATTACGCTCTAACGCTTTTTTCGCGATCGCACGTAAAGCAGAGTCTTCAAAAAGCAGGTCTACATTTTCCATCTCAAAGAGATATTGATACTGACGAGTTAATGCATTTTTTGGTTCAGTTAAAATCTGCATCAAGGCTTCTTGATCAAGTTCTTCAAGGGTTGCAATCACAGGTAGACGACCAATGAACTCTGGAATTAAACCAAATTTCACCAAATCTGCGGCTTCAACTTGACGGAATAATTCAGATACTTTTTTACTATCGTCTTTATTCTTTACGTCTGCCGTGAAACCAATGCCACCTTTTTCTTGACGTTGTTGAACAACTTTTTCAAGACCAGAGAACGCACCACCACAGATAAACAAGATATTTGCAGTATCAACTTGAATAAACTCTTGCTGTGGATGTTTACGTCCACCTTGAGGCGGAATTGATGCAACCGTACCTTCAATCATTTTCAACAATGCTTGTTGCACACCCTCACCAGACACATCACGTGTAATTGAAGGGTTTTCAGATTTACGGGTAATCTTGTCAATTTCATCAATGTAGATAATGCCCTTTTGTGCTTTTTCTACATCGTAATCCGCTTTTTGCAAAAGTTTCTGAATAATGTTTTCAACATCTTCACCAACATAACCAGCTTCAGTCAATGTTGTTGCGTCAGCCATTGCAAAAGGTACATCAAGCAAACGTGCAAGTGTTTGTGCTAGCAATGTTTTACCTGAACCTGTCGGTCCAATCAGCAAAATATTACTTTTAGCAATTTCAACGGCATCTTTAGGCTTATGCCCTGTTTGAGATACTTTTAAACGTTTGTAATGGTTATACACTGCAACTGAAAGTGTTTTCTTTGCTGTGTCTTGACCAATTACATACTGGTCCAAAGCCGCACGAATTTCATGTGGTTTTGGCAATGGACGTGTTGCCCAATCGCCTGTTTCCACCTGTTGACTCGTTTGCACTAAGTCTAAGCACACATCCACGCATTCATTACAAATATATGCGTCCTCGCCTGCAATCAGCTTACCGACTTCAGACTGCGTTTTACCGCAAAATGAACAATGCTTTTGTCCTTGAGGAAGATCGGACATTTTCACTCCAAATTCTTAAATCTTATCTATAAATGTTTAGTCTTGAGGTCGTTTACTTAATACCTGATCCACTAAACCATATTCTTTTGCTTGCTGTGCAGTCATAAAATTATCACGATCTGTATCTTTAGCGACAGTTTCGTAATCTTGACCACTATGTTCAGCCATTAAACGATTTAAACGTTCTTTGATGAATAAAATTTCACGTGCATGAATTTCAATATCCGATGCTTGACCACGGAAACCACCTAATGGTTGGTGAATCATCACACGCGCATTTTCCAAGCAATAACGCTTACCTTTTGCACCAGCATTTAATAAGAAAGCCCCCATAGATGCAGCTTGACCCATACAATAGGTCACGACATCAGGCTTAATAAATTGCATCGTATCGTAAATTGCCATACCCGCAGTCACTGAACCACCAGGTGAATTGATATATAAATGGATATCTTTATCTGGATTTTCAGCTTCTAAAAACAACATTTGCGCGACAATAAGATTCGCCATGTTGTCTTCAACTTCACCAGTTAAAAAAATCACACGTTCACGTAAAAGACGTGAAAAAATATCGAAAGAACGCTCACCACGTGAAGATTGTTCTACGACTACAGGCACCAAAGCGCTTTCAATTGATGGAACATACATACGTTATTTATTCCTGAATTCTTGTTACTTCACTCATGTTCACAATATGAGGGATAATTGCTGAAAATGCAAAATATTCCCAACTTAATATCAGATATTTTTTGCATAAGTATTGTGAATGGAATGATTAAATCCATGTTTAAGCTCATAAAAAAAGGCGCCAAAGCGCCTTTTTTTAGATCAAACAACTTAGCCTTGTTGGCGCGCTTGTTGCTCTTTTAACAAATCTTGATAGCTAACAACTTCATCAGTTACTTTAGCAGCAGCTAAGATATGATCAACAACTTGATCTTCTAACACTACGCCTTCAATTTGAGCACGTTGTTGCTTATCAGTTTTGAAATATTCGATCACTTCAGTCGGATCTTCATAAGAAGAAGCCATATCTTCGATATAAGCATCAACACGTGATTGGTCTACTTCAAGTTTAGCGTCAGCCAATACTTTGCTTACCAATACACCAAGTTTAACTGCTTTTTCAGCTTGTTCTTTGAACAATTCATCAGGAAGCATGCTGCTGTCAAATGCTTTAGCACCTTGAGCACCAAACTGTTGAGTAAATTGTTGAATCATTTGTTGACGTTGACGATCAATTTCTTGAGCCAACATAGATTCAGGAACTTCTACGTCATTTGCAGCAACAAGTGCATCAAAAGTTGCACCTTTTACTTGGTTACGTAGGCCATTTTTTACTTCACGTTCCATGTTTTTGCGAACGTCAGCTTTTAATTTCTCTACGCCTTCTTCTTCAGTTAAACCGAAGATTTTAAGGAATTCAGCATCAATTTCAGGAAGTTTTTGTTTTTCAACAAGTTTAACTGTGATTTTGAATTGAGCCGCTTTACCTGCTAAGTTTTCAGCTTGGTAATCTTCAGGGAAAGTTACATCAATCACTTTCTCTTCGCCTTTCTTCATACCAACGATACCGTCTTCGAAGCCAGGGATCATACGACCAGAACCTAAAACAAGTTTAAAGTCTTCAGCAGCACCGCCTTCAAACTTCTCACCATCAACAGTACCTTCAAAATCGAAAGTTACTTGCATGTCTTTTTTAGCCATGCCTTTAGTTTCAGTCCATTCAGCGCGTTGCTTTTGAAGGTTTTCAAGCATTGCATCAACGTCTTTATCTGTTACTTCAGATGATTTACGTGATACTTCAAGACCTTCAAATTTAGCTTCAACTTCAGGATAAACTTCAACTGTAGCTTGATAAACTAAAGCATCATCTTTGTTTTCAACTTTGTCGATGTTTGGCATACCAACAGCGTTGATTTTTTCTTGTTGAATTGCTTCAAATACTGTGTCACGAATGATGTCGTTTACAACTTCTTGGTAAATACCAGCGCCGTATTCACGACGTACAACGTTTACTGGCACTTTACCTTGACGGAAGCCGTTGATCTTCACAGTTTTGGCAGTGCGTTTCAAGCGAGCTTCAAACTGCTCGTTAATACGGCTCGTCGGTACAGATACATTTAAACGACGGGCAACGCCCGAAACCGCTTCAGAAGTTACTTGCATGGCTTCCTCGATAGAATTTAATAATTACAGTTTTTCAAAAAGTGCCACATTATATGACAACATTTGAATATATACAAAACACCTGTGTAAATCATTTTATTTCGGTTACGGATTTCCCCATTATGTCGCTTTTTTAAACCAATCCCCTTCTTTGCAGCCAAAAGCCAGAAATCCGCATATTTTGAGAAATTTACCAAATTCAAATGCTTTAGTGACAATAGAATAAATTTATTTACATTTTGAAATATCTATAAATAAAACTAAATAAATAAAATTCAAAAAGTTAAGTGAAAATTCGACACATTTTCAATTCATTTTCTCATCATAAACTTTTAAAACTATCGACAAATTCAATTTCAAACAGATGAAATAAACAATAAGAATCATTATTATTCGCATACAAATTTGCACTACTCTTAGTGAGTTTAAGTATGTCTTTTATCAAATCACGCAAAAAGATTGTTACTACAGCAATCGCTTCATCTCTTTCAGTTATTGCAACGTCAGCCATCGCTCAAGACGAAATCGCAAAACTACCAACAATTAAAGCACAAGCAACGACTGAACAAGGTTTAAAAGTAGATCAGTCTGCCAATACAAAATTTGTTGCGCCACTTTTGGATACACCTAAATCTGTATCTGTTATTTCAAAACAGCTGATTCAAGATACTCAAGTAACAACACTTGCAGATGCACTTCGTACAGTTCCAGGAATTACCCTTGGTGCTGGTGAAGGTGGTAACCCAAATGGTGATCGTCCATTTATTCGTGGTTATAACTCTGAAAGTTCTATGTTTGTGGATGGTGTGCGTAATTCCACTTCACAAAACCGTGAAATGTTTGCAGTAGAACAAGTAGAAGTCATCAAAGGGTCAGCATCTTCACTTGGTGGTGCTGGTTCGGTTGGTGGTAGTGTAAACATGATTTCTAAAGTCGCTAAAAAAGGCGATGCTTTAGAAGGCTCTGTTGCGGGTGGTACAGATAACTACCAACGTATTACCCTAGATGGCAATAAAGATTTTGGCAATGGGATTGCTGCTCGTATTGCAGTAATGGGACACCAAAATGAGAAAGCGGGTCAACATGACGGCGCAGAATATAAACGTGCAGGTATTGCGCCAAGTATTACTTTTGGCTTAGACACTGCGACTCGTGCGACGTTAAGTTACTACTATTTAAAGTCAGACGATACACCAGATTCGGGTGTGCCATATAATTATGATGCTTCGAAAAAAGCAACTTTTGGTAAGCCTGTAGATGTTAAACAAGGCATTTACTATGGCTTACATGATCGTGATTTTCAAAAACAAGAAAACCAAATTGGTACAATTAAATTAGAACATGATTTAACTGACAATTTAACCATTACCAATACTGCAGTGTATAACAAGTCAACGAATGATTATCTTTGGACTCAACCAGATGACTCAAAAGGTAATGTCCTAAATGATAAAGTTTGGCGTCGTATTAACTCACGTATTACTGACACAGATATTTTCACAGATCAACTTGCATTGACTGGTAAATTTAACACTGGTGCAATTAAGCATAAGTTTAATGTTGGTGCAGAATATAGTGATCAAAAATCAGATAAAGGTAGCTATACAACCACTTATCCAGGTTACACAGGTACTACAACTGGTGGTTTCAACAGCGATTGTAAAATCAATGATGCGTGGTGTACGTCTTTAACAAATCCAAATTCGAAAGAAGAATGGTTAGGTTCGGCAGTTGCTAATCGTAATACCACCACGACTACAACAAAAGTTACATCAGTTTATTTGCTTGACAATATTGAATTTAATCCACAATGGCTACTTGACCTAGGTGTTCGTTGGGACAAATTTGACACTGAGCAAGTGACGAATGCAACAGGCGCTAAACTAGAAAATAATAAAGACTTTTTTACTTACCAAGCTGGTTTGACATATAAACCTATGAAAAATGGTTCGATCTATGCAAGCTATGCAACATCAGCTAACCCAGTGGGTGTTGATGGTGGTGATGGTTCAGAAGCGATCGGACAAGCTTATATGGACTTAAAGCCAGAAGAAGCGCGTACTTATGAAGTTGGAACTAAATGGGACCTCTTCAATGATCGCTTAAACTTGACAGCTGCTGTATTCCGTACAGAAAAACAAAATACTCGTATCCAATTAGATGCTGGTACCTACACCAACGGTGGTGAAAGTAAAGTTGATGGTGTTGAGCTTAGTGCTACAGGTAAAATTACAGACAAATGGGATATTACGGCTGGATACTCTTATCTAGACAGTGAAATGACCAACCCTGGTCCGTCATGTAATCGTGCTGGAACATGTACATACCCTAACCCAGCGAAAGGCAAACAACTTCCTAACGTACCTAAAAACTCTGCAACACTTTGGACAACCTATCAAGTTCTTCCACAGTTAACTGTTGGTGCTGGGGCATTAGGTATGGACAAAGTCTATGGTGATGCTGCCAATACTAAGTATGTATCAGGCTATGTACGTTATGATGCAATGGCTCGCTACAACGTCAACAAAAATGTTGATTTACAGCTTAATGTAAACAACCTTTCAGACAAGCGTTATTTTACTAAAGCTTATGCATCTCACTATGCAACAGAAGCTGAAGGTCGTAATGCTGTCTTATCAATTAACTTTAAATATTAATAGTTAATACTTTAAAAATTAAAGTGAAATGGCTCCTTTTCATAGGGGCCATTTTTTTACTGATAATTTAGCTTGTTGAGTCTTTTACTGAAGAGAACCTTTATTGTTATTAATCTTCACTAAAAAATAATTCTATAATTTCCAATAGTTACTTTTTACCAATCATTAAAAATACTTTAAATTTCAGCAATATGATCAAATTCAATCACTCATATCCCCTATAGTTTTCTTTAATTATCTTTAATAGATTAAACAGTTTTTCCGTATGAATAATCATTTATATTTATTGTTAATGAAAATAATTATCATTAGAATTCGCAACATTGGTTACATACCTTAACAATTTCTCCATTATTGCGTCATGATGTTTCCTGAGCAGTATTGGATAAGTTTGATACAACCTGCGATGGACGCAAAAAATGGCTCAAAAATACTCTGTAAAAAACAAAAAAGTTAAAACAGTTGCACTTGCAATTGCTTTACCCAACCTAGCTTTTGCAGCAACTGAAGATACAACAGTACAACTTCCTACTATTCAAGCTCGAGCAGAACAAAATACTGCATATTTAGCAGCAAAAACATCTTCAACTAAACGTACAGAAACCATTTTAGATACCGCTAAAACTGTTCAGGTCATCACGGAAAAAGCACTCAAAGATCAAGGCTTACTTTCACTACAACAAGCCCTTGCAACAACTCCAGGCATTAGTTTTGGTGCTGGCGAAGGTGGTGGTGGTTATGGCGATAAAATCAACCTACGGGGTTATGATGCAACCTATAACACAACTGTAGATGGCTTACGTGATGCAGCATTAACCAACCGTTCTGATTTATTCAACTATGAAGCTGTTGAAATCATCAAAGGTGCGAATTCTGTTGAAAATGGTGTAGGACAAATCAGTGGTGGTGTCAATTTAGTCTCTAAAACGCCTAAGAATCGTGACAGCAATGAAGTTACTTTAGGTTTTGGTTCAGATAGCTATAAACGCTTTACAGGTGATTTTAATAAAGTTGTAGATGAAGATTTAGCATTTCGTTTAAATGTAATGGGGCATCAAAACACCTATGCGGGTCGTGATGAAGAAATGAAACGTTGGGGAATTGCGCCATCGGTTACTTTTGGAATCAGTGATACGACTAAGGCAACTTTATCTTACTTATATCAAAAAGATGAAAATGATCCACAGTACGGCGTTCCTTATTATAATGGCAAACCTGTCAAAGGGATTTCAGATAAAAATAACTATGGCTATAGCAACTTAGATCAACAAGATATTGAAAATCAGGTTGTCACATTTAAAGTAGAAAGCGAGATCAGTCCCAACGCAAAACTGAACTCCATTACCCGTTATAGTGATATTCAACAAAAAGCGACTGTTTCTGCACCACAAGGAACATTCTGTTTAGCAGATGGTACATCACCAACAGCATTGACCAATACCAACCAAACTGGCTATAAAAATTGTAATGTAACTTCTGGTTCAACCACGATTACTGTTCCAAAGGGTTCATATTATATTTCTGGCCCACGTGGTTATTATCGTGATACCCATAATAAGCAATTTGCCAATGACACCAACATCAATGTGCAATTCAAAACTGGCGTTGTCGATCATGCTCTTGTTGCTGGGGTAGGCTTTAGTCGTGAAGACTATGCTATTACCACAGCTGGCTATTTATATAATTCAAATGGTTCATCAGCAGGCAGTTCTATTACTAACCCGCTTTACATGGATGTATACAATCCAGATAACTTTTGGCATGGTCCAACCAACTTCCGTAAAACTGGTGTTGCTGAAGGCTACTTAAATGTTTATTCAGCGTATTTGTTTGATACTTTAAAGTTTGGTGAACAATGGTTACTTAACCTTGGTGTGCGTAATGATTATACTGACGGTCAATATCGTTCGGATACTATTTCAACAACCAATGCAACTGTCACGCGTGGTCAAAACTATAAACAGTCTGATAATTTAATTTCCTATAATGCTGGTTTGACATTTAAACCAACACCAGCAACCAGTCTTTATTTATCTTATGCTAATGCTCAAAAGCCAGTACAAAATACTGCAAGTGGTGGCTGCTCTCAAACTATTACCAACAATGCAATCACAGCAAATTCTTGCAATACAGACCCTGAGAATGCAGTTGCCTATGAAGTGGGGGCAAAATGGCAAGCAAATCCTAACTTCTTAGTGTCTGCCGCAGTATTTCGCAATGAACAAGATAAAGTCCGTGTAACCAATGATATACCTGGACAACCAGATGCAAAATTAGATGGTAAAAACTATGTCCAAGGTGTTGAACTTGGTTTAGCGGGTGAAATTACGCCAAAATGGAACATCACCGCTAGTGCCGCTTATATGGAAGGAGAATATGACCAAACTAAAGTCAATGGTTCTCCGAATATTGACTTCCAAAAAGGTGACAAATTGGTCAACGTACCTAAAGTTTCAGGCAGCTTATGGACAACGTATCAATTAAATGATCAGTGGCAAGCTGGCTATGGCTTAACTTATCAAGGTGAAATGTATTTAAGTACTCGTTCAGCAACGAATAATCTTGTGCCCCAGGTCAAGTCTGAAGATTATGTGATTCACAATGCTTCTGTAACCTACAGCTACAACAAAGATTTAAGTTTCCAATTATTAGGGCAAAACTTAAGTGATGAGAAGTACTATACCCATATCCGTAACAATGGTTGGGCAATGCCTGGTGAGGGTCGCAAAGGCGTATTCAACATCAACTATAAGTTCTAAGATTTAGCCAATCTATGTTAAAATTCAGCGTCTGATTCATCAGACGCTGTTTCTTTTTTGGGGAAGAAAATCATGATTTTACATATTCCAAATTTACTCAGTCTGGATGAACTGAATCATTGTCGTCAGACACTTTCTCAAGCAGAGTGGACAGATGGAAAAGCAACAACAGGCTATCAATCTGCGCATTTAAAAAATAATTTACAACTGGCTCAAGATTCTCAACAAGCATTAGAGCTTGGACAAATCATTCAAAATGCTGCCAACGCAAATCCTTTGTTCTTTAGTGCCGCACTTCCAAAAACATTTTTACCTCCGCTGTTTAATTGTTATCAACACGGTGGAAATTTTGGGATGCATGTTGATAATGCTATCCGTCGCCATCCTCAACTCAATCAGTACTTAAGGACAGATGTGTCTTGCACTGTTTTTCTCACCAATCCCGATGAATATGATGGCGGCGAACTGGTGATCGAAGACACTTTTGGTACACAAGAAGTAAAACTTCCAGCTGGCGATGCAATTGTCTATCCTTCTACCAGTTTACATCAGGTCAACCCAGTCACTGAAGGTGCACGTATTGCCTCGTTCTTTTGGGTACAAAGCTTTGTATCATCCGATGCGCAACGACGAATTCTCTTTGACTTAGATCAAAATATTCAAAAGCTGACCATCGAGCTATCTGCTACACATGAGCAAGTGATTAGTCTTACAGGGATCTATCACAACCTTCTACGTGAATGGAGTGATTTATAAATTTTAGCTTGCAAGTCATTATTGTAATGAAAGTGTTTTGTATAAATTTGGACAATCAATAAATGAGTAAAAAAATCCAAGCACCACTCACTCAAATTCCAGCATATTTACAGACCATTGCGGATTACGAGAAACAAGCAGAACAGCATCTGCCTGAAAACACTTGGCACTATTTGCAAGGTGGGGCGATGGATGAGCAAAGTGTTCAAGAAAACTTACAACAATTTAAAAATATTCAACTGATTCCAAGACTGCTCAACGACTTGACTCAAGGCTCGACAGAATGTGAAATTTTAGGGCAAAAATTTTCTCATCCAATTTTTCTTGCACCGATTGGACATCAACAATTGTTCCACCCAGAGGGCGAAGCTGCGGCTGCACTAGCGGCCGAAGTTTTAGGAAGTAATATTGTACTGAGCACTTTCACCAATACGGATATGCGAAGTTTAAAACAAGAAAACCCTTTAAAATGGTTTCAACTGTATTGGCAAGGTGATCGTGAAAAATCATTGGCCTTAGTTCGACTCGCAGAACAACAAAATTTTAAAGCACTTGTGATTACAGTAGATTCACCGCATACAGGGATTCGTGATCGTGAACGTCGGGTGAATTTTCAATTGCCAGAAGGCATGCAACACCCCCATACACCCACCCACATTCCCCTGCCCGAAATTTCTGAGCATCAACATCCTGTATTCAACGGTTTAATGCAAATTGCACCCAAATGGGCAGATATCGAATTTATAATTGCCCATAGCCATTTGCCTGTAATTTTAAAGGGTGTGCTACATCCACTCGATGCAAAAAAAGCAGTCGAAATCGGCGTAAAAGGCTTAATCGTTTCTAATCATGGCGGACGAGTACTCAATAGCAGTATTTCCCCACTGACCGCCTTAGCAAAAATTAAGGCAGTTGTTCCTCATGATTTTCCTTTACTTTTGGATGGTGGAATCCGCCGTGGTACAGATATATTTAAAGCATTGGCTTTAGGCGCATCTGCAGTGCTGATTGGCCGTCCTGCGATCTACGGGCTCTCGGTTGCTGGTGCTTTAGGTGTCGCCCATGTGATTAAAATTTTAAAGGAAGAATTTGAAATTACCATGGCATTAATGGGAACTGCTACCGTAAAAGAAATCAATCAAGAATATATTTTTCAAGATTAAGTCATTCAAAGGAAATTTTTCTCTCAACTGATATTTTTTATGCAAATTAAGGAAATTATTTCCAAGATAATTGTTTTAGAATTAATCTCAAGTTAAACCATTTGTAAGTTATCAGTGTTTAGATTTATCTCGTGCTACCCACGTATAAGTTTATGAAAATTTACTGTGTTTTCATCTTAAAAACACTTGTAAATTGAACAGATAGACACAATCTATATTTGTAGTAAGTTGCCTTTACCCAAGAGACGAGCAACAACAACTACACAAGGAGTTCCCTCATGATGTTGGCTGATCCAAGTAAAAAATATCGTCGCATGTACCAACGTGTAGACTTGCCTGACCGTCAATGGCCAAATAACGAAATCAATAAAGCGCCAATTTGGATGAGTACCGACCTTCGTGATGGTAACCAAGCGATTTTCGAGCCAATGAACATCGAACAAAAATTCAAAATGTTCGAAATGTTGGTCAAAATTGGCTTTAAGCATATTGAAATTGGCTTTCCTTCAGCATCACAAGTTGATTTTGATTTCACCCGTAAGTTGATTGAAGAAGGTCATATTCCAGATGACGTTTATATCGAAGTCTTGGTGCAAGCGCGTGATCATTTAATTGCACGTACTTTTGAGGCTTTACAAGGTGCAAAACGTGCCATTGTGCATATCTATAACTCAAATTCACCCACTTTCCGTAAAAAAGTATTGAATGTTGATGCCAATGGTGCAAAACAATTGGCAATGAATGCGGCAAGCAAAGTAAAAGAATATGCAGCGAAACAGCCTGAAACTGAATTTATTTTTCAATACAGTCCAGAATGTTTTACAGCAACAGAATTAGAGGTTGCTAAAGATGTCTGTGATGCAGTGACTGAAATTTGGGAAGCATCACCTGACAATAAAGTCATTTTAAATTTACCTGCAACTGTTGAGGTTTCAGGTCCGCATGTCTATGCCGACCAAATCGAATGGATGCATCGTAATTTGCAACGTCGTGATGGTGTGATTATTTCAGTACATTGTCACAATGACCGTGGTTGTGGTATTGCAGCATCTGAGTTAGCGATCATGGCTGGTGCTGATCGTGTTGAAGGTTGTGTATTTGGGAATGGTGAACGTACTGGTAACGTTGACGTTGCTGCAATTGCATTAAACATGTACACACAAGGTGTAGCATGTGAGTTAGATTTCTCAAACATTAATGAGATTATTGCCACAATAGAAGAATGTACTGGCTTGCCTGTACATCCACGTCACCCATATGCTGGTGATTTGGTCTTTACCGCTTTCTCTGGTTCTCACCAAGATGCAATTAAAAAAGGCTTTGAGTTCCAAAAAGACGAAGAAATTTGGGATATGCCTTACTTACCAATCGACCCTAAAGATTTAGGTCGTGATTATGATGCCGTGATCCGTGTCAACTCACAGTCGGGTAAAGGCGGTATTGCTTACTTATTAGAGTCTAACTATAACGTGGTTTTACCTCGTCGCTTACAGATAGAATTCTCACAAATTGTTCAGCAAGTTGCAGATGAAGAAGGCGTTGAAGTTTCAGCTCAACAAATTTGGACCTTGTTTAAAGACACCTATGTTGCTGCAAAAGATGCACATTATTCAGCGAAAAACTATAGATTGTCAGATGAAAATGGTAGCCAAGTGATTGAGCTTGATGTGGTCATCAATGGTGAAACTCAGCGCTTACGTGGTGAAGGGAATGGTCCAATTTCTGCGATTTTAAATGCGCTTCAATTACCAATTGATGTCTTAAACTACGAAGAACGCAGTATCAGTTCAGGCGCACATGCAAAAGCGTTGGCATTGATCGAACTTCAAGTTCAAGGTACTGGTAAATCTGCATTCGGTGCTGGTGTGCATGACAATATTGTTACCTCTTCAATTGAAGCAATCATTGCGGCAACCAATCGTTTGATTGACCAAGGTGTTTTAAGTACTGAACAAGTGATCGCTGCTGCTGTATAAGCGATATCAGTTAAAAGACTTTAGAAAGGATGCCCCCTAGTGGTATCCTTTCTTTTATTTATTGATGTTATCAAGCAATCTCTTCAAACAGCTTTATATCTTTTAAAAATAATTTAAAGATAAAAAGATACATGGAAATTTCATCCATGATTGTTTGAGATCAGACTGGTGTTGGTGAGTAGTGAACATGCTTGGTGATGAGAAGCAAAGTTTGACAAGATCGCTCTCTGATAAAGCTTAAGCTTTTCATTTTTTCGAAAGAAGAATACGTTGCGCCTCTGCAAAGTCAAAACATTCATTGTGACGCTACTAGACATCATCACTCATCATGAAGTGAACTTTAATGATAAAAGCTATTGTGAAAACCATGGAATATCATTAATTTATTAGCCATACAGATGACTTAGATATCTCTAATATCCGTAATTTATCGACCTTCTAAAATTTTAAGGTGAACATTTCCAGTGTCTTTTCCAGCTGATTCAGTGGGGCTCGTTACTCCACAAAAGTTTGAATTTGAAGAACCGTTAGAGCTTGAGTGTGGTCGAGTATTGCCACGCTATGAAATCATGGTGGAAACCTATGGTGAGCTCAATGCAGATAAATCAAATGGAATTTTGATTTGCCATGCACTTTCCGGACATCATCATGCGGCTGGCTATCACCATGAAGACGATAAAAAAACAGGCTGGTGGGATGCATGTATTGGGCCGGGTAAAGCCATTGATACCTCGAAGTTTTTCGTGGTCGCACTCAACAATATCGGAGGTTGTAGTGGCTCAACGGGACCCACTTCACCTAACCCTGAAAATGAAAATCGCCCATACGGTCCCGACTTTCCATTAGTGACTGTACGTGATTGGGTTAAAACCCAAGCCCTCCTCTCTGATCGCTTAGGGATAGATGTTTGGTATTCAATCATTGGTGGTTCTTTAGGTGGCATGCAGGCTTTACAATGGTCTGTGGACTATCCTGACCGTTTACAAAAATGTGTCATCATTGCCAGCGCACCAAAGCTTTCCGCACAAAATATTGCATTTAACGAAGTGGCACGTCAGTCTATTTTATCTGATCCAGATTTTCACAATGGCCGTTATTTAGAACTCGATAGTTATCCAAAACGTGGCTTAATTTTGGCACGTATGGTGGGTCATATTACCTACCTCTCTGAAGAAGCCATGAAACAAAAATTTGGCCGTGATTTAAAATCAGGCAAGTTTATGTATGGTTTCGATGTTGAGTTCCAAGTTGAAAGCTATCTGCGTTATCAAGGCGAACAATTCAGCCGTAACTTTGATGCCAATACTTATCTGATCATGACCAAAGCCCTGGATTATTTCGATCCATCACGTGAATATGAACAGTCACTGACGAAAGCCCTATCTAATACCAAATGCCGCTTTTTAGTGGTGTCATTTACAACAGACTGGCGTTTTAGCCCAGAACGTTCGCAAGAGATTGTCAACGCCTTGATTACCAATCAAAAGCCTGTGAGTTATTTGGATATTGATGCTGAACAGGGTCATGACTCATTCCTATTCCCTATCCCCTTGTACGTCAAATCCTTACGTGCATTTTTAGGCGGTATTGAACACCTTAATTCAACACCTAAGGAGGCTTTGTAATGCGTATTGACCAACAACTTGCAGAAAAATGGATCAATGCTGGTGCAAGTGTGCTCGATTTAGGTTGTGGTGATGGCGAATTATTGTCACAAATGAGCAAAAAACAGCAAATTCATGCTTACGGGCTAGAAATCGATCAAGAAAAGATTGCAATTGCCGTCAGCAAAGGGTTAAATATTATACAACAAGACTTAAACCTCGGTTTGGGACGCTTTGCCGACCAGTCTTTTGACTATGTGGTTATGGCACAAGCTTTGCAAGCTGTAGATGCACCTGATGTGCTTCTGCGCGATATGGTGCGTGTGGGGAAACAAGCAATTATTACGTTTCCTAACTTTGCGTATTGGAAAACACGGTCTTTCCTTGCACTGAAAGGCAAGATGCCTGTTTCTGATGCCTTACCGTATATGTGGTACAATACACCTAATATCCACTTATGCACCTTTCGTGATTTTGAAGCATTATGTGCTGAAAATCAGATTCAAATTATTGATCGACTCGCTGTAAATGGGAACCAACAAGGTAGCTTTTTAAGTAAAGCCATACCGAATTTGTTCGGCGAAGTCGCTATTTATCGAGTGAGCGCTCTATGAAGAAATTATTATTAGGCAGTACGTTATTTTTTGGGCTAGTGAGTATTCAAGCCCATGCGGACTATGTACCGCAGCAACAACAATCTGTATCAGCAATGGCAGCACAATATGCACATATGAATGTGACAGATTTACAAAAAGCAGCCAAAGCTGGCCAACCTGCTGCACAATTTTATTTAGCAACACATTTCCAGGCTGGTACTGGCGGTGTATCTAAAGACCTTAAACAAGCATTTACATGGTTTAAAGCTGCGGCTGACCAAGGTATTTCTGCGGCTCAGTTGAATGTTGGTCGTATGTATGCTGATGGTTTAGGCGTTTCTAAAAGCGAAACATCTGCGCGTCAATACTTTGAAAAAGCAGCAAGCCACGGCGATAACCGTGCAAGCTTTAATCTTGCGGTGATGGAAGAGCAAAAGAAAAACTACATGGGCGCTTATCAGTGGTATGAGCTTTCTACACGTGATGGTATGTTAGACAATAAAGTAATTAACATGTCGCAAACCAAGAAAACTGCTTTGGCTGCTAACTTAACTCAAGACCAAATTCGTACTGCAACACAACGTGCAGATCAGTGGATTCAAGCTCAATAATTTGATTCTCATCGATCATAAAAGCACCTTCGGGTGCTTTTTTACTGCTATCCATTTAATAAGTATTTCAGCTGAGATTGTTGACAATGCAAGACCTATTCAAACAATTAATTCAATATGAATGCGGGTTGCATCATCGTGATCGTCAAAATTTTCAAATACTTGATCAACGGTTGCATCCAGATTTTAAAGAAATTACCAAATCAGGGTGGGTTGTGCATAAAGCCCAAATGATTGAAGCACTTTTAAATGATACAGATAGCGACATCATTCAAGCACAGGATTTTCAAGTTCAGTCATTATCTGATCATAGCGTTTTACTGACCTATCAAAGCCATCAAATCAATGTGGCAACTCAAGCTCAATACAATGTGGCTTTACGCAGTTCAATTTGGGTTATGAATGTTCACGGTATATGGCAAATGATTTTCCATCAAGGCACCACTTGTGCTTTTGAGAAGTAAATCGAGTTCTTCTATGTATGGAAAAATATGCAAAAGAAAAAATATTATGCTTCACGCAAACAAATGATTCCTTTGGCGATTTTTGCTGGAATTTTGGCCTGCCCCTTTTGGGCTGCGACCGTGCTTTTGATCTTGGAAATGTTTGAATGGAAGAATGGCTTAAAAAGTCTCTTTTCGCTATTTCTTGTTACGCTATTGGGTCTCATTGCTTATTTTTTCAGTCATAAAGCTATTCAGATGTTTAGCAATCAACGTCCTATTTTAACCCTCTCCCAAGACATGATTAGAAGCATTGATTTTAAAGGTCGAGTGATAATTAAAAAACACATTAAAATACCAGAGATCTATGAAGTTGAGCTCAAAAAAACCTTACTCGATCGGCAGTATTATTTACTTTTTATCATGAAAGATAACAGCAAACAGAAACTCAATGTTGGTCTAGGTTTTATGAAAAATGAGGATGTTCTCGATTTAAAACAACAGTTAGACAAACGCATTAGCGCAAAAGCAAAACATATCCAGTAAAGCGTAAAGGACGAGAGAATTTAGCCGCATTTTATGACACAGATTAAGTTAAAATAACTCAATTTTAAATTTTGAGTCTGCATCATGTCATCAAAAGATTGGTTATCACAAGGAACACTGGTACTCGCAAGCAATAACAAAGGCAAAATTGCTGAATTTGAAAAATTGTTTGCTGAATTGGCTTTACCTGTTGAAGTTATTCCTCAAGGTCAACTGAATATCGAAGACGCGATTGAAGATGGCTTAAGCTTTATTGAAAATGCAATTATCAAAGCACGTCATGCAAGCCGTATTTCAGGGAAACCTGCGATTGCAGATGATTCTGGGATTTGCGTTCCCGTATTAGGTGGAGCACCTGGAATTTACTCTGCACGTTATGCAGGTGAACATGGCGATGATGCAGCCAATAATACAAAATTGCTGGAAAACCTTAAGCCTTTACGCCAAGACGATCAAGCGATTGAAGCAATGTTCGTATGTGTATTGGCATTGGTTGAACATGCAGATGACCCTTTACCACAAATCTACCAAGGGATCTGGCAAGGTGAAGTACTAGAGCAAGCTCGAGGTGAAAATGGCTTCGGTTATGACCCACTGTTCTGGTTACCTGAGCTAAATATTTCAAGCGCAGAAATGAGTAAAGCAGAAAAGAACAAAATTAGCCATCGTGGTCAGGCAATGCAATTGTTTAAAGCAAGCTTGAAATAAGCAGTTAAAACCAGCCGTTTAAAATCATACGATTTTGTTAGATTCCTCCTCGCCTTTGAGCAAAGGAGGAATACAATGAGTCTCGCTAAAGCTTATCTAAAACGAAGCAAAATAAACCGATAAAACTATAAAAAATGAATCAACACACCATATAGGACGCATACCACACAACTGACTATTGTTCCCGAAGCAATATATTTTGCTGAAACCCCAGTACCTTGATAGTGGGTTTCCAATGCGACAATATTGGCAGCTGGCGGTAAACAAAACAGTAAAAACATCACCCCAATATATTGATGGATCTGTGGAACAGGCAAAAAGAAATAAGCCAGACTGCACAATACAACACCACAAACTAACTTTAATATTGCAAGCTTAGTACTGGACAATAAATCCTCGATATGGACTTTGGTTTTTCTTAACCACATTCCCAATACACACATACCGGTAAAACTCATACTCCATTTAGCCAGAGTATAAATCCAATTAATCCAATCATTTGTCTGAAACTGTTGCACATCAAAGCAACGTAAAAGCCCGGCAATGATCAAGGCAATCACAGGTGGCGATTGCAGTACTTTTTTGATAAGCAATCGTTTGGATAGTGGAGCTGAGCTCACCGAAGTCACAGCCCAAGAGTTTCCAAAAATTGAAACCCCAATATAGAGCGGTATCATCAGCATACTATTGTCTGGGCCAAATATAGCCAAAGCAATTGGAAAGCCGAGCCATGCCATATTGGTATAGCTAAAACACAAAGAAGCTAAACGATCTTTAGACAGCGTGAGATAAATAAAGAAAAGCGTAAAGCATGAGAAAAAAGCAAATAAGATTAAAGCAATACTGCCCGATTTATAAAATACCATATTGTAAATAATCACAATCGGGATAAATAAGCGAGCCAGCAGCAAAGACATAAATGATTTTAAGTTTACTGAAAATTTGCTATTCGCCAGTATCAGCCCACAGATAAATGATAAAACTGGAAATAACAAAGCCACAATACAACACCTTATTCTCAAATCATGAACATACTAGCATTTTCCAAATATAGATGACGTTGAACATATCAAAATAATTTATAAATATTGTCTGTCTTTAAATTGAAATATTAGTGTCACTTTTTTGTCATGGATAACTGTTGTTATAGCTGTTAATAAATAGGAGTTAAAACTATGGCTGGATTATCGATTTGGCATGTACTTATTTTTGCAATCGTTGTGATTCTACTATTTGGTACATCAAAGCTAAAAAACTTAGGTAAAGATGTTGGTGGTGCCGTAAAAGATTTTAAGAAATCGATTAAAGAAGAAGAGGCAACAACTGCTTCACTGACTGAAACGCGTACACTAGAACATCAAACTAGCAATACTGATGTGAACTCTACAGTAAAACACTAATCGGTGAGGCGTAGATCATGTTAGATGTTGGATTTTCAGAACTGTTAGTGTTTGGGATCATTGCTCTCTTGGTATTGGGACCAGATAAACTTCCTGAAGCTGCGCGTTTTGCTGCCAAATGGTATAGCAAATTTAAACGTGCAATTAGTAGTGTCCAAAATGACATCGACCGTGAATTACGTCTTTCTGAATTTAGAGAACAAATGCAACAAGAGATGCAAAAAATTCAAGAACTTGAACAAAAAATGCAGGCTCAGATGCAGGAGTTACAACAACAAAAGATTGCTGTAGAACAAGAAAGTCATCTCGCAATAACAGACAATAAAAAAATTCATACGACTTATCATAAACTTGATATTACGGTTCCCACTATTTATATGTCAAAGACTTGGTTAGATAAACAAAACTGTACTGTAACTCGACCACAAATTGTTCTTGTTAAAGAAGTACCGCAATTGAAGGTGGCTGTATGAGCGACTCATTAGCACCACAAGTACATGATGCCTCGTCTACCGAGACGCCGCCTTTAGATGCGATGCCGATTACTCAACACTTGATGGTGTTACGTAAGCATTTATTTAAAATTGTTGGCGCGCTCATCACTATATTTTTTTGTTTATTGCCATTTGCCAATAAGACCTATATTGCGCTATCAGAACCACTCAGAAAACAATTACCTGCAACCTCAACCATGATTGCAACTGATGTTACAGCAACCTTCATGGCGCCGTTTAAGTTAAACTTCTTTATTGCGCTGATGTTGGCGATGCCCTTTATCATCTATCAACTTTGGGCGTTTATTAAACCAGCATTATACGAAAAAGAAAAAAATCTAGCATTTCCATTGTTGTTTGGCAGTATTGTGCTGTTTTATTCAGGGATTGCTTTTGCTTATTTTATTGCATTGCCATCCATCCTACATTTCTTTATCAGTGTTTCACCAGAAACCGTCGCGCCAATGACCGATATCAATAGTTATTTAAGCTTCTGCCTAAAATTATTCTTGGTCTTTGGCGTAACCTTTGAAATTCCGATCATTACTTTAGTGTTAATTTTAGTTGGCTTGGTCACCACTCAAACATTGGCTGAAAAGCGCCGCTTTATCGTGGTGGGATGTTTCTTCGTATCTATGTTTATTACCCCTCCAGATGCGATTTCAATGATCATGCTCGCAATTCCAATGTGGATGCTATTTGAGCTGGGTTTATTGCTGGGTAAAGTGATTGAAAAACGTAAAACTGTAGATGCTTAAGGATCAAAATAAAAAAGCTTTTAATATTTAAATGACTTCTTTTGAGGTCATTTTTTATTTTTAAGCGTGTTAAAATTTTTTAAAAACAAGTCTATGGCTTAATCTTCAGCCCTTTTATTCAAATACATTAGATCTATTGCACAAGTCGAAAAATGATCATATTGAGTGAATTATATTGTGATTAAAAGTTCCTTTTCCCCTCGGGAGAAGCTTAGGATGAGGGGAATTTTATATTGATCTATGCTTTTAATAAGCGTTTATAAAAGAAGTCTATTATTAAAATCTCTTTATGAAACATCTCTATTAAAAAAACAACTGCAAGTTAATCCTGTTAATTCAATTCACCAAGCACATACCATGCTCAATCAGTCATACCTCAATGTTTATAGAAATTAAACAGCACAGTAATTATCTAAATACAAATATGACAATCCTATTACTTTCTTAAAATAAGATTAAATTTAACCAATATTAAATATAAGAGTAAGAGATCTTACACATTTGTTCTGTATGTTTTTAAGCTGAATCAAAATCACATTTAATCAAGACTTAAAGCCAAAGGGAATCGTATGACAGACCTCACGCCATATCATGAAAATCAAGAGTTAGATAACAATACTTCGAATAACACACATTTCCGTGACATTTTAGAACAACGGATTTCTCGTCGTAGTTTAATTACAAAAACAGCAAGTGGTGCAGCTGCTCTCGCTTTAGCATCGAGCCTAGTCGGCTGTAATGACGACGATGACAATAATTCAACACCAACCACGACTGTTAAAAAACCTGAAAAATTCACCTTTAACCCTGTTGCAAAAAACCTCAATGACATCGTCACTGTTCCTACTGGTTATGAAGCAAATGTGCTTTATGCTTTAGGGGATCCATTAACGCAAACGATCCCTGACTGGGATGATAACAATGTTCCTTCAGGGGTCAGCTTTACAGCGCGTTCAGGCGATTGTCATGATGGTATGAGCTATTTTGGCTTAAATTCCAATAGCTCTAAATATGATGCGAAAGTCTCAAACCGTGGCTTATTGGTCATGAACCATGAATACATTAATCAAACCTTCTTACATCCTAAAGGTGCAACAAAAGTAAATGGCCGTCGCCCAGAAGATGAAGTGATTCGTGAAGTCAATGCACACGGTGTTTCCATCATTGAATTAAAGAAAGATGCAACTACACAAAAAGTAGAGATTGTAAAAAGCTCTCCATTTAATCGCCGTATTACAGCGTCAACGGTCATGGACTTTGCAGGTACAGTTGCGGGTTCAGACTTGGTGAAAACCAAATACTCAAGCTCAGCAAAGCAAACACGTGGCACACATAATAACTGTGGTAATGGTTATACACCTTGGGGGACTTACCTCACCACAGAAGAAAACTTTATTGGATACTTTGTGCGTAATAAAGGTGACGATGCAAAACGTAGTGCGGCTGAAATCATCGCACTGAATCGCTATGGTTTAAAAGATGGTGCCAGCTCACGTTATGGCTGGGAAACTGCGATTGGGGCAATCGAAAGCCAAGATTTATATGACCGCTGGAACTCTTCAATTACCGCTGACTCAGCAGACAAAGATTATCGCAACGGCGCAAATACCTTTGGTTGGATTGTTGAAATCGATCCATTCGATAGTCGTTCAAACCCAGTTAAACGAACATCTTTAGGTCGCTTTGCACATGAAGACTGTCGCTCAAGCCGTTTAATCGAAGGGGAAAATCTGGCCTTCTATATGGGCGATGACTCACGTGGCGAATATATCTACAAATTTGTATCTGATGCGAAGTGGGATGCAAAAGATGTCAATGGTGGCTATCGCGCAGGCGATAAATATATGAACAGTGGCAAGCTATATGTTGCGCAATTCAATAATGATGGTACAGGTAAATGGATTGAATTGGCATATGGTAAAAACGGTTTAAATGATAGCAATACCGTCTATCCTTTTAAATCTCAAGCCGATGTCACTACTTTTGCACGTTTAGCTGGTGATTCGGTCAAAGCCACCAAAATGGATCGTCCAGAATGGGTTGCGGTGAACCCTGAGAATGGTGAAGTCTATGTCACCCTAACCAATAACTCGAACCGTGGTACAGCACATACATTAGACGCCGCAAATCCACGAAACTATAGCGACCCAGAAGGCGGTAAAGGCAATGTAAATGGTCACATTATCCGCTTCCATGAAAAAGATAATAAAACCACAGCTGAAAGCTTTACTTGGGATATCTACCTCTTTGGTGCCGAAGCAAAAATGGCCAGTAACATCAACTTATCTGGGTTAAATGATAACAATGATTTATCTTCGCCAGATGGTATGTGGTTCGACCCACGTGGTGTCCTTTGGATTCAAACCGATGATGGTGCTTATACAGATACCACCAACTGTATGATGCTTGCTGCACTGCCTGGTAAAGTCGGTGATGGTGCAAAAGCAATAACATCTGCTGGGCAAGAAACGATCGTGGGTAAACAAGTCACTGATGAAAACCTGCGTCGCTTCCTAACAGGTCCAAAACAATGTGAAATCACAGGTGTCACCATGACACCCGACTACAAAGCCATTTTT
The DNA here is from genome assembly GCF_059422385.1 of Acinetobacter sp. GW821-FHT01E09. Lineage (NCBI taxonomy): Bacteria > Pseudomonadati > Pseudomonadota > Gammaproteobacteria > Moraxellales > Moraxellaceae > Acinetobacter > Acinetobacter sp. GW821-FHT01E09. The sequence goes on along the minus strand of NZ_JBWKWU010000001.1, from coordinate 588,969 downwards.
ATCAATGTTCAGCATCCAGGTGAAGACTCACCTAGCTTTGACAAGCCATCAAGTAACTGGCCTGCCTCACAAAGAGATCCAAGCAATAAGACCGCTCGCCCGCGCTCTGCAACGGTCGTCATTACACGTAAAGATGGCGGTGTAATTGCTGGCTAATCAACTAAATTTATTGTTTTAAAGCCATAGTGATGAAAGTTGCTATGGCTTTTTATTTTTCAATAGCGCGCTTAATCTCGACTAACTCGCCCATATGTTCACCTTGTTGCGTTTTTTCGACCCAATCAATCTGAGTGTGACTTATGGTTAAGAAGTTGGAACAGCGTGTCCCATAAATTGGACTTTGAATAAATGTTGAAGACAACAACGCTTCCATCTCAGGATTAATTCCAGTATTGGGCAGTAAATCAGGAATAATTTTTCGTTCATCTTCTAAAATATCCCAAACAGCGAATTGTAGATCTTGTTCAGGGATAGCAGGAACTTGCAGCATGGGTAAAAATTCTTGGGTAAAGCGTTGACGTAAATGCTTGGTTTTTTCCCAATCGTCTGACATCAAGCCATTTGAAACGACAAATACACCTTGGGATAACACTTGTGGAGCTTCACCACGATTACTCATATAAACAGCTTGCTGTCGATCACCCACAAATAAGTTAAAACCCGCATAATCTCTTTGCTGCTTTTCCAATGCTTGTGCAAAACGAATTGGTGTTTGATCTGACGCTAAAAAGGCTTGAATCAAATAGCCACGCGTAGTGGGATAAGTTTGTTTATCAGCACCATCACGATAATTGGTAATCACTGCCCAACGTCCCTGCGGTGTGACCCCCATCCATGTCCCGCCTGATTGCAAATCTTGCCCTGCAATAATCGGACTGTTCGACCATGACTGTAATTGAGTGCTTGGACGATGGTAGAATTCGTCACGATTTGAAATTAAACAAACAGGTAAATCATCCAAAACTTGCCAAGCCAATGCCACAATACACATAAAATACATTCCATGAAGTTTACACATTGAATGTACAACATTTTTAATATGTTTCAGCTAAAATCTGTGCAAAATAGAAAATCAAGGATTGGGAATGCTTACCTACCCGAATATTGACCCAGTTGCAATATCACTGGGTCCACTCAACGTCCATTGGTATGGGCTGATGTATCTCTTGGCATTTTTATGTGCTTGGGGCCTTGCCACTTATCGCGCCAAACAACGTGCTGACTGGAACTCTGAAATGGTTTCAGATCTGGTGTTCTATGGCGCACTTGGGGTTGTACTCGGTGGTCGTGTTGGTTATGTCTTATTTTACGAGTTTGGCAAATTTTTAGCAGATCCTATCTGGCTATTTAAAGTCTGGACTGGTGGTATGAGTTTCCACGGGGGCTTCCTTGGCGTAATGATCGCCATGCTTTTGTGGTGTCATAAATATAAGAAAACTTGGTTTGAAACACTGGACTTCATTGCACCCTGTGTACCGACGGGCTTGATGTTTGGTCGAATTGGTAACTTCATTGGTGGTGAATTATATGGTCGTCAAGTTTCTGACCCTAACTTTGCGCTAGGTATGATCTTCCCGACTGATCCACTACATTTGGTTCGTCATCCATCTCAGCTCTATCAAGCGCTGTGTGAAGGACTGCTGCTGTTCCTTATTCTATGGTTCTATAGTGCTAAACCACGCCCACGTTATGCTGTATCTGCAATTTTTCTAATGGGTTATGGCTGTGCTCGATTCTTTATGGAATTCTTCCGTGAACCTGATGCAGATCAAGGTTATATCCTGTTTGGCTGGATGACCAAAGGTCAAATCCTCTCATTCCCAATGATTCTGATTGGATTGTGGTTAATTTGGTACGCTTACCAAAAGAAAATTTTTGACTGGGGTCCACAAAAAAATACTTAAGCCTTATGGGCTAAGTTTAAAAAGGTGAAGCTAAGCTTCACCTTTTTTATGCTAAATTATCATTATTCAATTTAAACGAAATCACTATGCTTGAATTTTGGTTTGATCCTAAAGTCTCGGTTGCAAAGAAGCTCATTTTCCTTATTTTATTGGCACTGGTCACTATTGGACTATATTGGTACCAGCCTCTAACCCCTGATAATATTTTACTTTTTGCAGGTACAGGTATTATTTTTCTGATTTGTCGTTACTGTAAGGTTCATTTTGCAGCCCAACGTCCAACAGGATTTCTTTATCGTTTATTGACCTGGATTCCACTGGCTTTAGTTTTGGCATTGGTTTTTAAAAATATGAACAATGGTGAAATTTTAATCCCAGGCGCTCAAGGTATTGGTTTTATGGCCCTAGCGGTTTGTATTTTTTCACCACTCTCGCTACTCAATAAAAATTCATCTGAACAAGCGTCTAAATAATGTTAGATTTTTGGTATTCAGCGCGCTGTAGCCGTGAAATGAAAGTGATCATCTCAATCTTAACCTGTGTGATAATTTATTATTGCGCCACGATTGAGAAGTTAAGTCCAACGTTTACCGTGATATGTTTAGCAATTGGAGTCTCTACGCATTTATTAAGAATGCTAGGGCTAAAAATTGCTCAACATAATGTCTATGCTCAAGGTTTTAAAATTTTATTTTCAATCTACCCATTGCTTGCACTTATGCTTTTAATGGCTTTTTTACCCGCACAACATAAAATATTGACCTCGATTCAAGCCATTGGCTTTGCTGCATTGGGTCTATTTATCATGTCAATTTATCAAAATCGCGCAAAACGTTTTGACTAAAGGTGTTGTAGTAAAAAAGCATAGTAATAAAAAAGGAAGCCTTTCATTCCAAAAGCTTCCTTTTTTATCTTTTAATCCGTAATGGATTAAATGCTTTTGACTGTATAACTAAGCAGCTAAACGATAATATTCATAGGTTACATTTGGGTCTTTATACACATCGTAACTACGTTGTCTAAAATCAGAAACCCATTGAGAACCTGTAAATCCAGCAATATGGCCATAACGATGGCGACTGGTACTGTTGATGATATAAATATCACCTTCTTGAGGATTATCAAAGTCAGGACGAATTTGCTTATAACCAATCTCAGTTAAAGTCGAACCCCAATCTGAAGCCGCAACAGGATGATCAGAAAAACGTGCTCCAGCTGATTCAAGCGCTATACGCACATATCTTGCACAACGATGTGCAGTAGTACTACGTGACATACTGACAAGTTTTTCAGTAAATTTACTAATATCGATTAAGCTTTCTTTCTTAAATGCTTCAGTTTGATTTTTAAAAGTTTCAAATGCTTTATTTTTTAAGTATTCATCTGGTCGAAAATTATTATTTTGATTTTCCGATCGAATCTGAATATGAACCGTGGGATTCACGTATTCATTCATATTAACATTGTGGTCGTAAATCATGCATTGTCCTCAAACTGCCCTTTTGAATTGATTCAAACCACCTTGTTTAAACCAATAACAACTTTTCACAAGCCATGAATAGTAATCAGCAATTCTTAAAATGTAGACTTAAAACATGTAAAAAAATATGTAAGTGTTAATAAATCTCATTTGTAACACCTCAAGCTACTGAAACTGCTGACATTACACAATTCATCATCTGGGTTTGTTTGTTTAAAAATTAATCAACAAAAGTTTACTCGGCCGTATCATTAAAATATTTTCTTAATCTAATCAACACATTAAACTGTCAATTCAGTCACACTTTTGTTTTATGAATTCAGAAAAATCGTATGCCAAAGAAAGATTTTTTCAATAAAAAGCTGACGTTATCAACATCAGCTTTTTAGAAATTATGCCGTCGGTGCTTAATAACAATCCCAGTTATACACCACTTTAGAGAAATCTCTTTTTTCAAGATCATCCGGATGAATAAAGAAGTTCCCTACGCCTGAGTCGCCCCACATGATCTCAATACCTTCAGCTTCACCTGTATCAATCTGCAACAGCAAAATATAATCTTGAATAGATTCATTGTATTCACGCGGGTCCGTTTGAGTAAAAAATGGATATCCCCCTAAACGATGACCGCTTGCGGAAAAAACTTCACTGTACTCATCCCAGCACTCTTCCTCATCTTCTCTTTCATAAGGGTCTGTGACTTTTTGAGCAAAATCAAAGTTGTTCATATCAATATAGCTTTCAGCCTTCTCAAACTGAATCGCAGACTGTCCTGCGATAGGACTATAAATATCGTCCTCAGCAAAACTTGGAAAATCGCTTTGTAAAAGTGCAAGATCTTGTTCAATCTTGTCATAAAAAACCACGCGAAAGCCATCTTGCTTTTTTTGATCATCAAAATTGAGACCATATAAATCATCATGCGGATTGATAAAAAACTGTAAAATTCCAGATTTTGGATAATGTTGATTTTCTGGCACTTCTGCAAAATTGATCTGCGCCAATAATTGTAGGTCATCCCCCTCCGTGCTCTGCGGATATTGCTTACCTACAGGTAAATAAGGATTTCCACCCACTTTGCTTTGCCAAATCTGTAAATCTTCAGTCGGCACTAATGATATTTCTATACTGTCTTTTTTTGTCGCAATAATTTGCGTTTTATATGGCTGTAAACATGCTGGGAGCTCATTCAAATTTATACTCATTTTCAAATACTCTTAGTTTTAGCTGTTAGATGGATGCAAAACAGAAAATAATCTAGCTTAAAAAGAAACTCAGATTAGTATAAACTCTGAAGCTATTCAGAAACATTACGAATGGGTAATCATGCGACATAATCTGTCATTTATGTCGTATAGACGCCCCAAATTGGACACTATATGAAAGCGTATTTAGACCTTCTACAACATATCCTAGACGATGGCGGTGACAAAGGTGATCGTACTGGTACAGGTACTCGTTCTGTATTTGGTCATCAAATGCGTTTTGACTTGTCAAAAGGGTTTCCGCTACTGACCACTAAAAAAGTTCATTTCCGCTCAATTGTGATTGAACTGCTGTGGTTCCTAAAAGGCGACACCAATGTTCAATACCTAAAAGACAATAAAGTTTCGATTTGGGATGAATGGTCTACCGCTGAGCAGACTGCCCGTTTTGGACGCCCTGAAGGGGAATTGGGCCCAGTCTATGGTCATCAATGGCGTAACTTTGGCGCAACGCAAAAAGACAATGGTTTGTTTGAAAATGATGGTTTTGACCAAATCAGCTGGTTGGTCAATGAAATCAAGACCAATCCAAATTCACGTCGTTTGATTGTGTCTGGCTGGAACCCAAATGAAGCAGGTAAAGTTGCCTTACCGCCATGCCACACTTTATTCCAATTTTTTGTGCAGGATGGAAAGTTGTCTTGCCAACTTTATCAACGTAGTGCAGATGTTTTCTTAGGGGTGCCATTTAATATTGCCAGCTATGCTCTACTGACTCATATGGTTGCTCAAGTTTGTGGTTTAGGCGTAGGTGATTTTGTCTGGACTGGCGGTGATACACATTTATATGTTAACCATTTTGAACAAGCAAAACTTCAGTTAACACGTGAGCCCTTACCACTGTGCCAACTCAAGTTAAATCCTGAAATTAAGGATATTTTTGACTTTAAATTTGAAGATATTGAAATTACAGGTTATGAGTCACATCCTGCAATTAAAGCACCTGTAGCTGTTTAAATATTTTAATTCAGTCTTTCCTTATTCCCTCCTTGCAATAGGAGGGAAAATTTTCCAATGGATAATAAGCGAATTCATTATGACATTTAAAAACTTTGAAATTGTGCATGTCGTTGCAATGGATCAACAACGCTGCATTGGTAAAGCGAACGATCTTCCATGGCATATTTCAGCAGACCTTAAGCACTTCAAAGAAATCACCCAAGGTGGTGTTGTGGTGATGGGACGTAAAACGCTTGAATCGATGGGACGTGCATTACCTAAACGTGTCAATTGGGTAATTACCCGTGATCAGGATTGGAGCTTTGCTGGGGTTAAAACGGCCCATAGTATAGATGCTGCTTTGGAGCAAGCGATTCCTGATGTATTGGCATCAGAAAAACCTGCCAGTATCTTTATCATTGGTGGTGGTGAAATTTTTAAACAAACTATGCACATTGCCGATCGTTTAGAGCTCACCCACATTGAGCTCGATGTACAAGGTGATGCGTATTATCCAGAAATTCCAGCGGAATTTAAAAAAGTTGCGAGCGAGTCACATGTTGATGACAAAACAGCTATTGCTTTTGAGTTTGCAACATACCGAAAATAGCACTGAACTTTATGAATAAAAATAGTGGCTTATGGATAGCTTAAAAACAAGATCAATACTGCATGCACTTGGAATGGGGATAATCCATTCCTTGTTTAGCTTATTTGTCATATTGAGCAGCCTGTGGTTTTGTTTCGCGATTTGGATTCAGCACCCCTTAGGAAAAGTTTTCAGTTATATCATCATCCCTATTTGGATTATTTTTGCACTGAGTATTCTTGGAATCTATTTTACTAAAAATATATTTAGCCGAAAAACTGACAGTCTGATCTATATCATCGCCTTTATTGTCAGCTTAATCTGGTACTTTAATATTCCTGCGCAGCAAGATCGTCAATGGAGTCCAGAAGTTTCCAGAATTTTTACTTACGAGCAACAAGGTAATCTTGTCACGATTCATAATGTCCGCAACTTTAATTGGTACTCTCCTGATCAATATGACGAACGCTGGGAAACCAGAAGCTACAACTTAGATGAGATTACAGGCGTCAATATCATCACCTCTTATTGGATGGGACCACAGATTGCCCATACCTTGGTTAGCTTTGATTTTTTAAATCAGCGCCCACTCGTTTTTTCTATTGAAATTCGGAAAGAAAAAAATGAAAACTTTTCTGCAATTGGTGGGTTTTTTAGACAGTTTGAGCTAAGCCTAATCGCTGCAGATGAAAAAGATATTGTTTATACACGAAGTAATATTCGAGGTGAGCAGGTTTATTTTTTCCCGATTCAATTACCGAAAGCAGAAACAAAAGCATTATTTGAAGAGTATCTTTTGAAATCTTCCGCTTTAGCAGAACATCCAAAGTGGTACAACACCCTAACCAGTAACTGTACAACTTTGGTTTTTGATATGGTTCAGGCGATTTCCCCTGAAAAATTACCAACAGATTATCGTTTATTGGCTTCAGGTTATTTACCCAATTATCTTTATGATTTGGGTGCATTAAATCATCAATGGTCAATCAAAGAATGGTATAAAAAAGCACATATTAATCCAAGAACGGCTGAATATGCTCAGTTTAAATATCAAAATAGCGACAACTTTTCTAAAGTGATTCGTTTTGGTTTACCTGATGAACATGCTCAATAATGTATAGCTTTAGTCAGCTCGTCTTTATGGTTTAACTCAATTTTGTTTATATAATCATTAAAATTAGGAGAATACGCATGTTTAAATCCATACTCGTAACCACATTCATCACAGCAACGCTCTTGTTTTCTGGATGTGCATCTACACCAAGTGCCGATCAGCAAAGCCAAAATTTAAGTTTGTTGCAAAACAAAAATTGGACACTTACGCATATTGGTGCAACAGAATATAAAGCAACGCCAAATGCTCACAACATACCAAGTATTCAATTTGGTTCAGATTTACGGGTAAGTGGTGCAGATGGTTGTAATCGTATTATGGGGGCATACGCGATCAAAGGACAGCACTTAACCTTAGGGCAACTCGGCTCTACTCGCATGTATTGTCAGGACACTATGAAACTTGCGGCTGACTATACTGAAGCACTCAATAAGGTGAAAGGTTATCAAGTCTATGACAAAACGTTAAAGTTAGTCGATCAATATGGGAATCGTGTTTTGCAATTTACAACGCCATAACATCACCGAATCACTTATTTATATACACAGTTTAAAAGCTTAAAACTTTAGGCTTTTAAACACCTCCAATTATAAAATCTAATACCAACAATGAAATTGAATAAAAATTTTTAACTCAATCAATGAAAGACAATAATTTTACTACACACGCTGTCTTATCAATGGGATTAGAATAACAACAACTTAAAATTTGGATATTTCTATGAAAGTTATTGGCCTTATCTTGATCTCATGTCTACTTCTATCTGCATGTAGTTCAATGAATGTAAGACCTACGGTTGGGGTAAGTATGGGAACATCTGTTAAATAAAAAACAGCGCCGAAGCGCTGTTTTCCCTATTAATTCAGGCTATTAACCACATTAATTAATGGTTTCGTTATTGTTCCATTCGGTGTTGTTACTGTTATACGAATCTCATCGCCTGCAGCACATTTCAGACTACGGACACTGTAAGTGACTATCTTATTATCTTTCTGAGGGAACGTGCCTGGTAATAGTAAATCCATAATACCTGGAACAGTAAGCGCCCCACCAACAACTTCTGCCTCACAAGCCAAATTATTATCTGTATTATCTTTTGCAGTAGCTGAAATTGTTGTACCTGAAGGCATTGGAACTGTTTTTAAACCATTACCATACATTTGAAAAGTAAATATTCCAGGTAAAGCTTGGGTCATTGAGCTATTCACTCCACTCAGAGCTACAAATGTAGGGGTTTCACTTGAGAAAGCAAAACGTAATTGCTTACGTAATACAGCATCTAGTTGATTATTACACGTACCCTCGATATTTGGCTGAGCGATTGTAGACGGAATACATGTTGCACCAGATGCACCACGGACATATTTAAATTCACCTTCATCTTTTTGATTATTCTCATTATCATCTAAAAAGAAATCACCAATATTTTGTGTTAATTTATCAATGCCAATCGTATACATATTATCATTATCTACATCCACATACTCTTTATCGCCTTCAACAAAAGCTAAAACACTCACTCGACTATCAAGTGGACGCGGATTTTGAGTAGTCAAATTAACAGAACAAACACCATTCGTTGTTGCACAATTTGGAGTAATACTTCCACCTTCCGAAATAAAACTAATTACTGTTCCATTTGGTACAGGGTTACCTACACGATCAGCCATCCGTGCCGTAATTGTTGAAATATCACCATCGCCATCACCAGCTAATGCTACTTTGCTTACAGATAAACTCAAACCATTCTGTGTTACACGACCAGAAGCAACTGCTACTTCTTTTGACAACACAAAAATATTTGTATTACTTGCTAATGTAGCTTTAATTTCTACTGGTCCAGGTAAATTACCTGGATAAAGATTTACATTCACTTTACCTGATGCATCACTTTTCACTGTTTTTGGAATTCGATTACCATCAGTAACAAAACTTAAATCACTTGGAGCTTTCGTTAACTCTATGTTGACATCTTGGTTCGCTGCAGGCGTACCGTTTGCATAAACAGTAAACTCAATTCTTCCTGAAGAAGCTGAACCACTGTTTCTAGTGACTAAGTTTACTTTACCCACAGTTGTATAAACTAAAGAATTGGCTGCAATTGCTGCAATTTGTATATCAACAGACTTAGAAACAGAAACATTACTGCCTGTTGCGATAATCTTTTGTCCGCCTTCACACAACTTACCATTTATATCTATTGCTTTATATGTAACAGCAACATCACCTTGATTTGATGAAACAACAGCGTTGTTATCAAAAGTACCGCAACTTGTACTAAAATTCACAGTGATGTTGTTTTGATTATTTTTGGTCACTGAATCTTGTGTTTTAAGCGTTATGATCGTTGAACCACCAGAATCAAGTGAGGTGTTTGCAGCAACCATGTTTTCAAAGGTTATATTTGCAGCTTGTAGGGAATAATTATAAGGCGTTGTTGTTGCAATTGAATCTTTATGACTCACTGTTGCCGTCAACTGATAACTACCAGTGTCTGTACTATTTTCAGGCTTAACTGAAATACTTGCTTCTCCATCGGCATTGGTTAAAACAGCACCATTTGAAGTACCAAATACCACTCCTGTACCTTGAAAAGTAACTAATGCCCCACTAATTCCTTTTCCACTGGCATCAGTAACTTTTACTTTTGCTGTAGCGCCAGAAACTGTTATTGTGTTTGTAGCTACAGAATCTGCATTCAACAAAGTAATTGGACTAATATTTACAGCTTCAACTGTAGTTCCACCATTACCATTGTCTGTTCCGTTATTATTTTTATCATAATAACCTCCACCTCCCCCACCACAACTTGCTAACAAAATAGAAATTGCAATAGCACTTAACTTTCCAGTAAGTTTTCTAGTATCCATAATTTTACTCAACCTAAGAATCCCCAAAAATTGTTGTAGATTATTTTGAATGCTATGTAATCATAGTTATCTATATGTGTAAATATGCTATTTCAAAATGTTTTTTAATGTAATTACTATTATTTAAAATCAGGTTCATATCATGTACGACATCATCATCATTGGCGCAGGAACTGCGGGTATTAGTGCATATAAAGAAGCAATCAAATATACATCTAACATACTGATTATCAATAAAGGTCCATGGGATACAACTTGTGTCCGTGTTGGCTGTATGCCAAGTAAAGTTCTCATTTCAACTGCAAATCGAATGTATGACATTCAAAATGCCAATGAGGTCGCTTTGGAGGTGAAAGCAGAGATTGATACACGTCAAGTTATGCAACATGTCAGAGATTTACGTGATCGCTTTGCTCGGGCGACGCTTAAAGATGTAGAAAGTTGGGAGGCTGCACATAAAATTGATGGCGAAGCTAAATTTGTAAATGCAAATACAGTTGAAGTCGATGGAAAACATTATCAATCTAAATCATTTATTCTTGCTGTAGGCTCAACACCGACCTATAACCAGGATTGGAAAAATAAAATAAGCAATAAACTGATCACTTCGGATGAAGTATTTGAACTTGAGACTTTGCCTAAGTCAATCGCCGTGATCGGTAGTGGTGTGATTGCAATTGAATTAGCTCAAGCGATGCATCGTTTAGGCGTGAATACGACTGTTTTTGCAAGAAGCAAAAAAGTGGGGGTGCTTAGTAGCCCTAATTTACAAGAAATCGCTCAAGCAGAATTATCCAAAGAACTGAATATTAAATTTGAAGTTTTACCTGATTCAATCCAAAATCTTGAAAATGGGGTTGAAATATTATTTATCGAAAATAATGAATCTAAATCCATACAGGTTGACTATATTTTAAATGCGACTGGTCGTGCTACACACTTATCAACCTTGTCCCTCGAAAACATTGATCAGTCATTCTCAGATTTAAAACAATTACCAGTTCATCACACCACCAAGCAACTGGCTGATTTTCCAATATTTATTATTGGCGATGCTTTGACCCAAACGCCTTTACAACATGAGGCTGCAAATGAAGGAAGAAATGTCGTTTCAAGTTGTTTAAATTTTCCCAATATACACAACTTAAATAACCTATCCCCTTTAGGTATTGTGTTCTGTAGTCCAGAAATGGGGATTGCTGGGCAAAACTTTGCCACGCTGTCAAAATCAGACACAACATTTGTTACAGGTTTTGCTTCTTATGAAAAACAAGGTCGCGCATTGGTTTTAGGTAAAAATAAAGGTGCTATTGAAGTTTATGTAGATCAGCAAAGCAGAAAACTCTTAGGTGCTGAGCTTTTTGTTGAGTCTGCCGAACATATGACCCACTTACTCTCTTGGATCATTGCAGAACAGCTGACAATTGATGAAATATTAGCAAAACCTTTTTATCACCCAACCTTGGAAGAAGGCTTAAGAACTGCATTAAAACATGCCCGAAGACAACTTAAATAACGCTTTTACCTATCAAATTAAGCTCTATTTTAAAGAATAGAGCTTTTATTTTTCCTTTCGCAGATCTCTTTCATTCCGCTAATAAACACCACACATAAAAAAAACACCCCGCTCTCGTTAGAGACCGGGGTGTTTTAGATTTAAAAGCTGGCGATGACTTACTCTCACATGGGTAACCCCACACTACCATCAGCGCTAAGAGGTTTCACTTCTGAGTTCGGGAAGGGATCAGGTGGTTCACTCTTGCTATTGTCGCCAGCAAACTGTTATGGACTTGTTCGGGTCTTATTTAAATGCCTTACTTCGTACCAAATGAGTTTAACAGAACATTTGAGTTGAATAGTTTAACTAGCTTTACAACTAAATCAAGTATGTTTGATCTTTTATGAATCAAATGATGCTTCATATACAACTGCTTGGGTGTTGTATAGTCAAGCCTCACGAGCAATTAGTATTGGTCAGCTTCATGCGTCACCGCACTTCCACATCCAACCTATCAACGTCGTAGTCTTCAACGGCTCTTTAGAGGACATAAAGTCCTAGGGAAATCTTATCTTGAGGTAGGCTTCCCGCTTAGATGCTTTCAGCGGTTATCCCTTCCGAACATAGCTACCCGGCGATGCGACTGGCGTCACAACCGGTACACCAGAGGTTCGTCCACTCTGGTCCTCTCGTACTAGGAGCAGATCCTCTCAAATTTCCAACGCCCACGGTAGATAGGGACCGAACTGTCTCACGACGTTCTAAACCCAGCTCGCGTACCTCTTTAAATGGCGAACAGCCATACCCTTGGGACCTGCTTCAGCCCCAGGATGAGATGAGCCGACATCGAGGTGCCAAACACCGCCGTCGATATGAACTCTTGGGCGGTATCAGCCTGTTATCCCCAGAGTACCTTTTATCCGTTGAGCGATGGCCCTTCCATACAGAACCACCGGATCACTAAGACCTACTTTCGTACCTGCTCGACTTGTGGGTCTCGCAGTTAAGCGCGCTTTTGCCTTTATACTCTACGCGTGATTTCCGACCACGCTGAGCGCACCTTCGTACTCCTCCGTTACTCTTTAGGAGGAGACCGCCCCAGTCAAACTACCCACCAGACATGGTCCTCGTCCCGGATAACGGGACAGAGTTAGAACCTCAATATTACCAGGGTGGTATTTCAAGGATGGCTCCATAGCAACTGGCGTCACTACTTCAAAGCCTCCCACCTATCCTACACAAGTAAGATCAAAGTTCAATGTCAAGCTGCAGTAAAGGTTCACGGGGTCTTTCCGTCTAGCCGCGGGTACACCGCATCTTCACGGCGATTTCGATTTCACTGAGCCTCTGCTGGAGACAGCGCCCCCATCATTATGCCATTCGTGCAGGTCGGAACTTACCCGACAAGGAATTTCGCTACCTTAGGACCGTTATAGTTACGGCCGCCGTTTACTGGGGCTTCGATCAAGAGCTTCGCTTACGCTAACCCCATCAATTAACCTTCCAGCACCGGGCAGGCATCACACCCTATACGTCCACTTTCGTGTTTGCAGAGTGCTATGTTTTTAATAAACAGTTGCAGGGGCCTGGTTTCTGTGGCTGCCAATAGCTCAAGGAGCAAGTCCTATCACCGTCAGCAGCGTACCTTCTCCCGAAGTTACGGTACCATTTTGCCTAGTTCCTTCAGCAGAGTTCTCTCAAGCGCTTTGGTCTACTCGACCTGACCACCTGTGTCGGTTTAGGGTACGATTCCTGTGTAACTGAAGCTTAGAGACTTTTCCTGGAAGCATAGTATCAGCCACTTCACTAGTAAACTAGCTTGCTATCAGCTCTCAGCATAGAGCACCCCGGATTTGCCTAAGATGCATGCCTACTGCCTTTCACCTGGACAACCAACGCCAGGCTGACTTAACTTTCTCCGTCCTCTCATCGCATTACACAGAAGTATTGGAATATTAACCAATTTCCCATCGACTACGCCTCTCGGCCTCGCCTTAGGGGTCGACTCACCCAGCCCCGATTAACGTTGGACTGGAACCCTTGGTCTTTCAGCGAACGGGTTTTTCACCCGTTTTGTCGTTACTCACGTCAGCATTCGCACTTCTGATACCTCCAGCATACTTCTCAATACACCTTCATCGGCTTACAGAACGCTCCCCTACCACGTATACATAGTATACATCCGCAGCTTCGGCATATAGTTTTAGCCCCGTTACATCTTCCGCGCAGGCCGACTCGACTAGTGAGCTATTACGCTTTCTTTAAAGGGTGGCTGCTTCTAAGCCAACCTCCTAGCTGTCTATGCCTTCCCACATCGTTTCCCACTTAACTATAATTTGGGGGCCTTAGCTGGCGGTCTGGATTGTTTTCCTCTTGACTACGGACGTTAGCACCCGCAGTCTGTCTCCCGGATAGTACTCATAGGTATTCGGAGTTTGCATCGGTTTGGTAAGTCGGGATGACCCCCTAGCCGAAACAGTGCTCTACCCCCTATGGTATTCGTCCGAGGCGCTACCTAAATAGCTTTCGGGGAGAACCAGCTATCACCGAGTTTGATTAGCCTTTCACCCCTATCCACAAGTCATCCCCTGGCTTTTCAACGACAGTGGGTTCGGTCCTCCAGTTAGTGTTACCCAACCTTCAACCTGCTCATGGATAGATCACCCGGTTTCGGGTCTATACCCAGCAACTAAACGCCCTATTAAGACTCGATTTCTCTACGGCTCCCCTATGCGGTTAACCTTGCTACTGAATATAAGTCGCTGACCCATTATACAAAAGGTACGCAGTCACCAAACAAGTTGGCTCCCACTGCTTGTATGCATGCGGTTTCAGGATCTATTTCACTCCCCTCACAGGGGTTCTTTTCGCCTTTCCCTCACGGTACTGGTTCACTATCGGTCAGTCAGGAGTATTTAGCCTTGGAGGATGGTCCCCCCATATTCAGACAAGGTTTCACGTGCCTCGCCCTACTCGTCATCATTATATGTGCCCTTTCGTGTACGGGACTATCACCCTCTACGGTAGCACTTCCCAGAGCTTTCCGCTAAAACACATATAACTTAATGGGCTGATCCCCGTTCGCTCGCCGCTACTGAGGGAATCTCAATTGATTTCTTTTCCTAAGGGTACTGAGATGTTTCACTTCCCCTCGTTCGCCTCGCATGACTATGTATTCATCATGCGATACCTACCTTATGGTAAGTGGGTTTCCCCATTCAGAAATCTCCGGATCACAGGATATTTGCCGCCTCCCCGAAGCTTATCGCAGGCTATTACGTCTTTCATCGCCTCTGACTGCCAAGGCATCCACCACATGCACTTAATTACTTGACTATACAACCCCAAACAGTCGTTAATCCCTACAAGGAGGATCAACAATGTGAACTTAATCACTTCTATTTGTTGCCTGTGAACTTAATCACCATACAGCTTCAATTTAATTCATATACCAAAACGCTTGATTCAGTTTTATCGCTAGTGCTCATTTCATTCAACATTAACAATTACTTGCTAACATCAACTAAAACGAGTTTAAACAATTATTTCAACTCAAATATATTCTGTTAATGATTCACTACCGCCTCGTCAGCGAGTAGTTAACTGTGATAAATCACAGAACTTAATAAGCTATCGGCTTACTAAGTTCTGTAATCACTTAGTCTTTATATAGTGGTGGAGACTAACGGAGTCGAACCGTTGACCTCCTGCGTGCAAAGCAGGCGCTCTACCAACTAAGCTAAGTCCCCAGCTTAAGATCTTAATATATCTGCTCTTCTGTAATTTGAACTTCAAATTCATTCAAACTCAATCAGTAGACTTGGTGGGTCTGACAAGACTTGAACTTGTGACCCCACGCTTATCAAGCGTGTGCTCTAACCAACTGAGCTACAGACCCTCAGATACATCAATGAAGAACAACTTGTTGTGGATTCTTACCAATCGTCAATCTTTCGTTAAGGAGGTGATCCAGCCGCAGGTTCCCCTACGGCTACCTTGTTACGACTTCACCCCAGTCATCGGCCACACCGTGGTAAGCGTCCTCCTTACGGTTAGACTACCTACTTCTGGTGCAACAAACTCCCATGGTGTGACGGGCGGTGTGTACAAGGCCCGGGAACGTATTCACCGCGGCATTCTGATCCGCGATTACTAGCGATTCCGACTTCATGGAGTCGAGTTGCAGACTCCAATCCGGACTACGATCGGCTTTTTGAGATTAGCATCCTATCGCTAGGTAGCAACCCTTTGTACCGACCATTGTAGCACGTGTGTAGCCCTGGTCGTAAGGGCCATGATGACTTGACGTCGTCCCCGCCTTCCTCCAGTTTGTCACTGGCAGTATCCTTAAAGTTCCCACCCGAAGTGCTGGCAAATAAGGAAAAGGGTTGCGCTCGTTGCGGGACTTAACCCAACATCTCACGACACGAGCTGACGACAGCCATGCAGCACCTGTATGTAAGTTCCCGAAGGCACCAATCCATCTCTGGAAAGTTCTTACTATGTCAAGACCAGGTAAGGTTCTTCGCGTTGCATCGAATTAAACCACATGCTCCACCGCTTGTGCGGGCCCCCGTCAATTCATTTGAGTTTTAGTCTTGCGACCGTACTCCCCAGGCGGTCTACTTATCGCGTTAGCTGCGCCACTAAAGCCTCAAAGGCCCCAACGGCTAGTAGACATCGTTTACGGCATGGACTACCAGGGTATCTAATCCTGTTTGCTCCCCATGCTTTCGTACCTCAGCGTCAGTATTAGGCCAGATGGCTGCCTTCGCCATCGGTATTCCTCCAGATCTCTACGCATTTCACCGCTACACCTGGAATTCTACCATCCTCTCCCATACTCTAGCTTCCCAGTATCGAATGCAATTCCCAAGTTAAGCTCGGGGATTTCACATCCGACTTAAAAAGCCGCCTACGCACGCTTTACGCCCAGTAAATCCGATTAACGCTCGCACCCTCTGTATTACCGCGGCTGCTGGCACAGAGTTAGCCGGTGCTTATTCTGCGAGTAACGTCCACTCATCCTAGGTATTAACTAGAAGAGCCTCCTCCTCGCTTAAAGTGCTTTACAACCATAAGGCCTTCTTCACACACGCGGCATGGCTGGATCAGGGTTCCCCCCATTGTCCAATATTCCCCACTGCTGCCTCCCGTAGGAGTCTGGGCCGTGTCTCAGTCCCAGTGTGGCGGATCATCCTCTCAGACCCGCTACAGATCGTCGCCTTGGTAGGCCTTTACCCCACCAACTAGCTAATCCGACTTAGGCTCATCTATTAACGCAAGGTCACAAGTGATCCCCTGCTTTCCCCCGTAGGGCGTATGCGGTATTAGCATCCCTTTCGAGATGTTGTCCCCCATTAATAGGCAGATTCCTAAGTATTACTCACCCGTCCGCCGCTAGGTCAGTTACCGAAGCAACCTCCCCCGCTCGACTTGCATGTGTTAAGCCTGCCGCCAGCGTTCAATCTGAGCCATGATCAAACTCTTCAGTTAAAAATCATTAGTGACTTAAGGTCACAATTCTGGCTCATCAATGTACTGACAAATTCTCTCAAATAAACTTCGAGTAATTTAAACCAATCAATCAATGATAATATTTCGATCAATCAATCAGTAAAAATCCACACAAGTTGTTCTTCATATTCTCTTAATGATCTTCTCAATGCTTCGTCAGCATCAAGCTAGGTCGGCTATACTACTCTCTATCTCTAAAAAGTCAATCAATAATGTTAATTATTTTTTTCTAACAAACCCAACCCTAACCTCATCTTAAAATCTCAATTCGAAATCTTAACAACTTAATCAAGTGCCTGATTTATCAGAAGTTTTATTTAACATCACCGCCGATGGATGTGCATTCTACAGCATTCCCAATCCAACACAACCCCTTTTTTTTAATTATTTTTCATTTTATCTATCACTTGCTTATTTATTCTTCTAAATTGGCCTTATTTCTGTTTTTTGGTCTATTTTTTAAGCATGATCAGCACAGGACTGCTCGATTTATTTGATAATTTATTGTCTTTATCTATTTCCTGCCATTTTAAAGGTCGACAATCTATATATTCACAGTAACCACCCTCACCTTGATAATATTCATCATTGAGATGTAGCTGATAAACAAAACTTCCAACATAACCTGCAGCTAAGCCAAATTTATAATCACCACGGCTTTGAGCTTGAATATCAATTTTGGTATTTTCATCTTGATATTGCCATTCAAACTCGCGTGGTAAATACATCTCCTGATGATTTACTGTTGTGACTTTAGGGAACACCCGATGAATATTGAAACAGACCTGTCGATCAAGCATTTTTGTTTCATTGTTTTGAATATCTCGAATATAGATACGTGAATGTAAAATATTATTCATCTGATCACGACTATGCATAAAAATAATCTGTAGATCGTCATTCACTTGAATCAATTGATATGTATACAGCGCATAAGGCAGATAAGGAAAATTCACTGTTTTCATATATTCAAAAACAGCATTTTGTTCAATTTCGTAATTTTGATCTTTGTATTGAATTGTCCCTTTACAATGTGCAACCAAAGACCAGTGCTGTGCAAATCCAAATTTCAAATGAATAAAATGAGAAATTAAAGGCATTGTTGTAATGCTTAAATTCACACTCAATTCGTCATCCTGTCTTTGAACAGTAAAATCAGGAATTTTTCCAAACACTTTTTCTTTTTGACCAAATGTATAGGTCACATTGCTATTTTCATCAAGGTGAAATTGGCATTCATGCTGAATTGAATATGAGTTTAATTGTCCCACCATATGGGGGCTGGAGCTGACCAGTAAGGTTGCTGTATCTAAAGCAGTTGTTGAGATTTCATTGTTATTGCAAAAAACAGGACTATTGGGCTGTCCAATCAAACTAAAAAAATTGAGGTAATGCAACGGTGCAGGTAAATTGGCAAGCACTAATTTTTGATGAATAATTTTATATCTGTCTTGTGGGGGATGACAGCAAAGTTCTATAGGCTTTTGAGCTTGATTCAGCTGTTTAGACTGATCTAAGAAATCTTGAAACAACCGCATATCAAGCCCCCTTACCTTTTTATCTTTTATTCAACAGTATTCTTTCTCGCTAAGAATGTTGTCACAAAACCAGAAATCGCATAGATAATCGAAATGACTAAAATCCCTACAGGAATATTATAAGTGATTGCTGCAAGGATAAAAACTGCTATAGGCAATACAAAGAATGGAACACGTTTACGGTCTACTGTTTTAAAAGAATAATATTTGATATTTGAAATCATCAACAAACCTACTGCAATGATAACAAATGCATTGGTCGCTTGAATCGCAACATCTTTTAAATCAAAAATATAGGTAAAATCTTGTCCAACCCACACCCATGCAATAATAATAATTGCTGCCAATGGGCTTGCCACACCGATGAAATAACGCTTATCGACCACACCAATTTGTACATTAAAGCGGGCTAAACGAAATGCAGCACATGCGGTATAAACAAAACAAGCAGCCAAGCCAATCCGCCCGAGATCATGCAAACTCCAGCTATACATCAAAATTGCTGGCGCAACACCAAATGCCAAGAGATCTGAAAGAGAATCGAATTGTTCACCAAAAGCACTTTGTGCACCAATTGCACGAGCAACACGACCATCTAAACCATCAAATAGTGCTGCAAGGAAAATCGCATAAACGGCTTGAGTGAAGTCACCATTCATACTGGCAATGATCGAGTAAAAGCCAGATAACAATGCAGATGTTGTAATCAGGTTAGGCCACAAATAGATTCCGCGACGTTTGACCTTCTGCCCTTCATGGGTATGCTCTTCTTCTTCCACTTCAAAAGTAATGCCATCAAATCCATGGTCTTGATTAGAAGAGTTTGGGCTTTCTGGTTTATTTATATTTGTCATTTTTTGAATCCTATCTATGGCTCTTATGGAGCTGTTGATATCTCACTTAAATATTTTATCACATTCATTTTTAAGTGAAATTGATGTGAATTACTCAATGTATTTCGTCTTAATTTGTAATTCACACCATCGTTCATGTTTCTGTTGATATCCAATCGAATGGATTATTCACCCACTAACCAGCGAACAGCAGCATGTCCACCATTTTCACTCATACGTAAATGTGGGAACAACCATTGCAATGCCTCATCAGCATCGTTAGAGAATTTCCAAGGTGGGTTAATTACCAATAAACCACAACCGTTTAATCCTACTGGGGTGTCATCTGGCCAAACACAAACTTCACAGACCAACTGACGGCGAATTCCAGTTTTCATCATTTTCTTTTCAAAACGATCAATCATGGCACGGTCTTTAATTGGATACCAAATTGCAAATACGCCTGTTGGCCATTTTTTATGTGCAGTGGCAATCAACTCGACCAATTGCGGAAAGTCTTTACGTTCTAATTCATAAGGTGGATCGATCATCACCAAACCACGTTTTTCTTTTGGTGGAATAACCCCCAAAAGACCTTCATAAGCATCACGCTCATGTAAACCTGCACGCTTATCACGAATATTAAAATACAATTGTTGAAACACATCACGTTGCATTTCAAAAATAGTCGCTTTATCAATATCACGCATGCCTTCAAGCGCAAACCACGGTGAGCCTGGATAAGCGCCTTTACCTGAACCTGCACGCATATCTTCAACAATTTTAAGATATTGTTTTACACCTTCAGGCGCATTACGTTTAATCGACTCATCAAGCTTAACCAGACGATGAATCCCCGTTAAGAATTCACCTGATTTTTGTGCTTCAGAAGTAGATAAATCGTATTTACCTGCACCACCATGTGTATCTATATAGCGATATGGTTTGTCTTTAGTATTTAGACGTGTCAAAAGTTGCAGCAATAACACATGTTTCATGACATCGGCAAAGTTGCCTGCATGGAAATGGTGACGGTAATTCATGTTTCGATTAATTCCTGAGTTCAATAATCATTTTAACACGAAAAAATATTTCTTCACTGTCCATCGTTTGTTCTAATATAACAACATATCTTTATTGCACTATTTTTTGGTAATTTATGGAAGCGCTGCTACTCCCAAAGTCATGGAATGTTGATCAAATTCTTGATGATTTAGATCAACATGGATTTACCATTATTGATCATGCTTACTCCGCTGAATACGGACTTCAACTGGTTGCAGAATGTACTTCAAATTTAAATCGCTTTCGTGAAGCAGCAATTCAAAATGGTGTGATCAGCAATATTCGCAGCGACCATATCTTGTGGATCAATGAAGAGCTTACGATCGCACAACAACATATTGATGCACTCAAACAGCTCTCGCAAATTTTAAACTACTCATTTTATTTAGGCATTCAGGATGTAGAAGCACATTTTGCCTGCTATAACGCAGGTGAATTCTATGCGCTTCATCGCGATAATCCGCAAGGTAAAAATGGCCGTATGATTTCTACGGTGTATTATCTACACCAAGAATGGCAGGATGACTGGGGTGGAAAGTTACACTTACAGGATAAAAATAATGTTTGGCATACAATAGATCCCCAGCCTAATCGTATTGCCATGTTCCAAAGTGATTTATTACATGAAGTGCTAGAAGCCAAGCATCAGCGATTATCAATTACCGCATGGCTAAGAAGCGACAATACTGTGTTGTAATATGCTCAGTTTTCAAATTTGCAACGCTGTATCTCTATAGGGCAAGCTTTAAATTATTGAAATAGACCTCATAATACTCATCATAAATTCAGAGGATTCAGCACATGTTTGATAATACAAAACAAATCATCTCGCGTATTGGGGAAACAGATCAATTGTATTTGTCAGGCAATACACCTGAACTTGCACTTGAACGTGGGGACTTACGCTTACAGCTGGTCACTCAAAGTCATTCAAAGCAGGAACAAATCCATTTCTTGCAAGAAGCCATTGTTTTACTTGAAACTGCGCGATTTGAATATGAAGAAATGCCAATGTCAGTCTACATTCAGCTTTCTTTGCATTTGGCCAAAGCCTATATGATTTACTTTGAATTGACCAAAGAATCACGTTATGCCTTGATTACGCAGCAGATTTTAAAACCCTTGGCACAACATCATCATGCTGATATTTACTTTATGTTGGCTTATGCCTCAGTCAGTAAAAATGAATTTGCATTGACTCGTCACTGGCTGAGTAAATATATCAAGACAACTGATTTTGATTTAACCTTACTGCAACAACACACTGCATTTAGACCTGTTCGCAATGAAGCTTGGTTTAGTCAAATGATTCAGTCTAAATTACATTGATCAGTGCTATGCCCATTCAAAATGACTCAATTTGTTATTCGTTTTGATCAATACTAATTTGATCGATACAAAATAGAAAAGATGGCCATAACGGCCATCTTTTTTGTTGCTCTGGGGGAAACTAAATCATTAGGCTGTTAGCTTATACGCATCTAGATGTAATTGTTGGTTTAACTCGTCAATCCAAATTGCCCAATCATCATCTTGTATCAAGTGACTAATTAATAAGTCACGTTGAGATTTATTCCAAAACGGCGCTTCATGTAATGAAAGATTTGCTGGCAATTGATGAGTGCGTACATATAGCTCAATTGCTGCGGGACTATTTGCCAAACCAAGTTGAGAAAATAGTAATTCTAAGGATGGTGTGTTCGTCCTGAGCATATTGCCTCCTTATATAAATTTATTTGTCATCTTTTATTCAATTAACTTATAAGAAAATAATTTTAAAAGATAGTCTAGATTTTAATTTTCTTGTTTCAATTTGTGATTAAAAAACAAACAAATGTTGGCTTAATATAAATTATCGATTCTCAAGATGTTTGATTTGAAGCATAAAAAAAGCACTCTAAATAGAGTGCTTTTTCAAAATTAATCTTTTAAAGATTAATTTTTAATTATTTAAGCATATCAGCAATAGCTGCGCGCTCTTCTTCAAGTTCTTGAAGTGTTTTGTCCATACGTTCACGGCTGAATGCATCAATTTCTAAGCCTTCAACACGAGTGTATTCGCCATTTTCACAAATTACAGGAACACCGTACATCACACCTTCAGGAATTCCATAAGAACCGTCAGAAGGAATACCCATTGTTACCCATTCGCCATTGGTGCCAAGTGCCCAATCACGCATATGATCGATCGCAGCATTTGCAGCAGAAGCAGCAGAAGAAAGACCACGCGCTTCGATGATTGCAGCACCACGTTTACCAACAGTTGGAAGGAATACGTTTGCGTTCCAATCAGCATCGTTGATTTTGTCTTTTAAGCTTACGCCATTTGCAGTTGCAAAACGGTAGTCCGCATACATTGTTGGAGAGTGGTTACCCCAAACTGTAAGGTTTTTGATATCCGCTACAGCAACACCCGCTTTTTGAGCAATTTGAGTCAATGCACGGTTGTGGTCAAGACGTAACATTGCTGTAAAGTTCTTCGCTGGAAGATCTGGAGCAGATTTCATTGCGATATAAGCATTTGTATTTGCAGGGTTACCTACAACAAGTACTTTAACGTCACGGCTCGCAACTTCGTTAAGTGCTTGGCCTTGACCAATGAAGATTTCACCGTTCACTTTTAACAAGTCAGCACGTTCCATACCAGGACCGCGTGGACGTGAACCAACCAATAACGCGTAGTCAGCATCTTTAAATGCAACTTTTGGATCATCAGTACCGATCATGCCAGCCAATAATGGGAAAGCACAGTCATCTAATTCCATCATTACGCCTTTAAGCGCAGCTTGAGCTTTCTCAAATGGAACTTCTAACAATTGCAAAATAACGGGTTGGTCTTTACCAAGCATTTCACCGCTAGCGATACGGAATAATAAGCTGTAACCGATTTGACCAGCTGCGCCAGTAACGGCAACGCGAACAGGTTGCTTCATGTAATTATCTCCAATGAGGATCGTTAATGTGATTAAACGGTTAAATCCGTTTTAATCGAATTATCATAAACGGCAAAGATTGTACTCCAATCCTTTAACAGTTGCATGTAAAAGAGAATGCTTTTCAACAAAAGTATGATAGGAAATATAAATAAAATTCCTCAGAAGAACTAATAAGTCCCTTTGATCGAGAATGTATTTGGGCAGTTTGAAACAATGTGATTTGAACATTGTTTATACTGACCATTGACCCGATAACACACTTGAACCTCGGTTAACACTGGGTTTGATGATGAACTTTGACAAGTAAAACGGATACTGTCGTTATTCATTCCCGGGTTTAATCTAACAAATTGAGTTTTTAACGCATTATGTTGCACATTCTTGTTTTCAGAGCTGGTTAAATCTGCAGGAATTTTCAAACGATCTGCCAAATTAATCACAGTTCTAAAATATTGACTCGCATTCATTGGAACACAGCCACCCACACTACGCCACAATTGAATACGTGCATTTTCCTCAGGCATTACTCGTGCAACCACCTTAGCTTGTAAAGGGGTTAAACTTGCAGATGTATTGGTGGTGCAATTCCGCTCTGTCGTTTCAGGCAACAGACCTGTGATGGTCAATGAATAACCTTCGAGACATTTGCGTTGCTTTTGTTTTGAAGAATCAAGTGCACAGACAGCAGGTGTCAACTGAACTTGCATGACATAGCCTTGTAATTGCGGTGCAGCATGTAACTGCACATTGAGCCCAAACAATCCCGCAAAGCATAAGCTCCATGCTAAGCAAGATTGTTTCAATTTACGCAAAATTTTGAAAATCATTGATTTACCAACAAAGTTTCATCCAAGTCCAAATAGTTTTATTGTGAAACACGGGTTGGAATAACAGGCATACGACTCTCAATCGCTTGAGGCCCTTGTCCCAACAAGATTCCATAATGTGCTGCATTGGTCATCACATTTTTTACATAGTCACGTGTTTCATTCAGAGGAATAGATTCTGTATATTGATCTGCTGAAAGATTTTGATAATCTGGCTGCCAACGTTTCGCGCGATTTGGCCCTGCATTATACCCTGCGGTTGCCAAGACAGGATTACTGCTTAATTGACCATGAATCATCGACAGATAGAAAGTACCATAGCGAATATTGGTATTGGCATCACTGAGCGCAGCAGGATTATAAGTTTCACCCATTTGTTTTGCCACCAACTTTGCAGTGCCTGGCATGATTTGCATCAAACCACCTGCACCAACATGTGAGCGAGCAGCAGTTACAAAACGGCTTTCTTGGCGCATTAAACCATAGGCCCAAGCAGGATCAATACCCGCATTACGGCTATGACTCACCACCAACGACTGATGAGGTGTTGCATAACGATAAACATAGTTATGTTTTTTCTCAGTACGTTCTGCCGCATAAATTGCACGATCATACCAGCCCATATCAGTTGCACGTTTTGCCGCAGCAAGCAGCAAGCCATCATCATGTTTTAAGTATGCCTGACGTACCGCCCAGTTCCATTCCCTATTGGTATAAGTTGCAGGCGCATTAATATTTCGTAAAGTAAATGCACGACGGAAGTGAATATCGCTATTTAAGCGTTGTTGGTCATCAGTTGAAGGCTGTTCTCTGGCAGGGCTATCATTATATTTTTGCCCCAAATGATCTTTGGCAAGCAAATTATGATAATCATCACCCGACATTGCCAATCGTTGATAGATATCTTTGGCGGTTCTTTTAGATTGTGCATCATTGCGTTGTTCTGAAGCACGTGCCAACCAATATTGCCAACGGTCTTCTTGCTTTTGTGTCACGCTCATACTGTCTATTGCACGAATCACACTTTCCCAAGCCCCAAATCGAATGGCTTGTCGTGCATAAACTTCTGCTTCTTCTGCACTGAAAGGCACACCATAACTTGCATCAAAATTTTGCAGTACTTCACGATTAAAATTATTTTTCATAACGGTCGTTCCGCCGATATAACCGACAGTACGATAAATATATTTTTGCACATCCGCTGGTACACCCTGAACTAACTTAGGTACCGACTGCAAAGCGCTTGTTAAATCCGTATCTGCTGCACGACCCAGTGCATAAACCAAATAAGCATAATCTTCTACATTGTTTTTTGGTGCAGACCATAAATAATTTAATGGATTGGCTTGGATTTGGTTCAATTGGGTTAACGATAAATTAACGCCAATCGTTTGTGCGGTAGCGATGGCTAGACCAGACTGCCCTGCTCTCAGTTGTGCATATAATCGTTGTTGACGATCTTGGGCAGTCATGAGTGGGCTGCTAAGCATCATGCGGCCTAAACCATTACATGATTCAGGTTGAGAGTTGGTTGCCAACCAAACATCTTTAAATTCAGCATAGACCAAAACGTCACCAGTTTTCGCACGAACTTGAGCAACAGCACAACGTTCTGCTTGATCTGGATTAGAGACATATTGCAATACAGGTTGTGCGCTGGCGTAATCTGCTTGTTTAACCTTTTCTTCGACATAATCCGCAGCCAACTTTTCAGCCATCGCCGATTGAGGATAACGTTGCGCAAAGCTAATAATATTTGCAGAAGGTTGAAAAGCGAGATTTGAATTCAGTGACCAATACTCAGGATAATAGCCCAAAGCATCATTTTGCATTGAAGAACGATATTGTTCTAAAGCACTTGGATTATTTGCATTGCGTAAAGCATCATTAAACTGCTCTTCAGCAGCATGAGCCACTTGCAGGCTTGTACATGCAACTGTTCCTAAAAGGTAAAGTTTTAATTTATTTTGCTTAAGTTGCTGCTTTAACACCGTTTTTCTCTCAACCTGCATGATGTGCCTTTAACATACTGATGCACTTATTTGTGCCTAGTTTAATTATTCTAATCCATTTCTACTGTTGTGTTATGTAACCTTATGATTCATCATTAATATTGTTCTCTATTTTTTCTTCATAATTTTCATTTTCAATGCCCTACAATCCAATAAATGGCAATAGCCGCTAAATATTTTCCTGAGTTCACTCTAAATGCTATAAAATGGCGCGCCTTTTATGAGTCTGTTAAAATAGCAGGCTTAGTACACATTCAAAGTTCCCTTTATTCATAGGAAAGACGCCTCCATGACGGTTCAAACCTTCATTCCCAATGGTGCCAAAGCTGCCTCAGAAAACACTGTAACCCAGCCACAGCACACCCCAGCCGACGGTGCAGTAAAAAAACTGTATATCGAAACGCAAGGGTGTCAGATGAATGAGTATGACAGTCATCGTATGGCAGATCTTTTAGGCGACTCACACGGTTATATTTTAACCAAAGATCCAAGTGACGCAGATATCCTGTTAATGAATACCTGCTCAATTCGAGAAAAAGCCCAAGAAAAAGTATTTTCTGAGTTGGGTCGCTGGCGCAAATTAAAAGAAAAAAATCCTGATCTCGTCATCGGTGTTGGTGGATGTGTGGCTTCTCAAGAAGGCGACAATATTCAAAAACGTGCACCGTATGTCGATATGGTTTTTGGCCCTCAAACCTTGCATCGTTTACCGCAAATGCTGGATCAGCATGTTGAGCAAATTGAAAAGCCGAAGAAAGACAAAATTAAACTTGTAGATATTTCATTCCCTGATATTGAAAAATTCGACTTTTTACCTGAACCGCGTGTTGAAGGTTACAAAGCGTTTGTTTCAATCATGGAAGGTTGCTCGAAATACTGTTCTTTCTGTGTGGTTCCCTATACTCGTGGTGAAGAAGTTTCTCGTCCTTTGGATGATGTCTTGGCAGAAATCGCTGGTTTGGCTGAAAAAGGCGTTCGCGAAATTAGCCTTTTAGGACAAAATGTAAATGGCTACCGTGGTGAAACTTTTGAAGGTGAAATTTGTACCTTTGCAGATTTATTACGTTTGGTTGCAGAAATTCCAGGAATCGGTCGTTTACGTTATACAACATCCCATCCGCTCGAATTTAATGAAGATTTGATTCAATGCTACCGTGACCTGCCACAAATGGTTTCACATCTGCATTTACCAGTACAAAGTGGCTCAAATGATGTGTTACAAGCGATGAAGCGTAACCACACCATTGATGTCTATATCGAAAAAATTGCCAAACTGCGTAAAGCTCGTCCAGATATGCATTTATCTTCAGATTTCATCATCGGCTTCCCTGGTGAAACTGATGCACATTTTGAAGAAACCTATCAGTTTATCCAAGATTTAGACTTTGATCATTCTTATAGTTTTGTTTATTCAAAACGCCCTGGTACACCAGCGTCTGAATTACCTGATGACACCTCTGATGCAGTCAAGAAAGAACGTTTAGCCAAAGTTCAACACTGGATTAAGCAATCAAGTATTCGTAAAACCGATGCGATGTTAGGCACCATTCAACGTGTACTGGTTGAAAATGTTTCCAATAAAGATCCAAATTTATTGGTCGGTACAGCTGACAATACACGTTTAGTAACATTTGTAGGTGACGCCTCTTGGGTCGGACGCTTTGCAGAGATTGAGGTTACAGAGATTAAGACCCTAAATTTAGTTTATGGAGAACTCTTGAATCTTGAGCCTGACGTGGCGTAATGTAAGGGTATAGACTTTACTTTAAAAAAGGATATCTCTTGACTGCAGCGATTCGACGTACAGTAGCTTTTCCAGGTATTTCAGTTGAACGTTTAAAAAGCATGTTAGGTGCTTATAACGGTCATCTGAAACAAATCGAACAACGTTTAAATGTCAACATTTCTCATCGCAACGATAACTTCTATATCGATGGTGATTTAGAAGCAGTTGAGAGAGCTGAAGGTTTATTGCAGCGTTTGCATGCAGAAGCTGAACTCTCTCAGCAAATCAGTGCTGATACGATTCATTTGATGATTCAAGGCAGCCAAACTGACCGTGAGTTACAAGACGACCTTTCAGACAATGAGCATACCGGTTTAGATGATGTCTGGTTGCAAACCCGTAAAGGTCGAATCAATCCTCGTGGTGCCAATCAAAAACGTTATGTACAACGTATTCTACAAAGCGATATTTCTTTCGGAATCGGCCCTGCAGGTACAGGTAAAACTTATCTTGCAGTCGCTGCTGCGGTAGATATGTTAGAACGTAATGAAATTCAACGTATCCTTTTGGTTCGCCCTGCTGTTGAAGCTGGAGAAAAACTTGGTTTCTTGCCGGGTGATTTAAGCCAAAAGATCGACCCATATCTACGCCCGCTTTATGATGCATTGTATGAAATGCTTGGCTTTGAAAAAGTTGCAAAACTGATTGAGCGCCAAGTGATTGAAGTTGCACCGCTTGCTTATATGCGTGGTCGTACATTAAATCATTCCTTTGTGATTCTCGATGAAGCACAAAACACCACCCCTGAACAGATGAAGATGTTTTTGACCCGTTTAGGTTTTGGTTCTCGTGCAGTGATCACCGGGGATATTACACAGGTGGATTTACCACGCGGGCAACAATCGGGTCTTGCTCACGCATTGCGTATTATCGAAAAGATCAAAGAAATTCACATCACTCGCTTCCATTCCCGTGATGTCGTTCGTCACCAGCTGGTACAAAAAATTGTAGAGGCTTATGAAGGATGGGACAGTGAACAATACCGTTTAAGTGCTGAAGCACGTGCAGAACGTAAAGCACGTCAAGAAGCCTTAATTTCTGAAAATGATTCTGCCGCAGATGCTCAACATGATGAACATACTGCTGCAAATCAGGAAAATGTTTAAGGACTGTTTTTGAAACTTAGCTTATCGTTACAACAAGCGTTTGAAGCACCAGAATTGGTGCTCAAACGTGTCTATGTAAAAAAAGTCATTGAAACAACACTGCGTCATATTGATGTAGACCAAGATTGTGAAATCGGAATTGCTTGTGTTGATGAAGATGAAAGTCACAAATTAAATTTTGAATATCGTGAAAAAGACAAACCCACCAATGTATTGTCTTTTCCAAGTGACATTCCTGAAGAAGTTTTACCCATGCTCGATGCTTTACCCATCGGTGATTTAGTCATTTGCATCCCCGTGGTTTTACAAGAGTCGATTGAACAACAAAAAACACCCATTGAGCATTTCACTCATATGCTGGTTCATGGCACCTTACATTTAATGGGGTATGACCATGAGACTTCAGATGATGATGCCGAGGAAATGGAAGCACTCGAAATTGAAATCTTAAAAAAGCTAGGCTTTGAAAACCCTTATACTGTTAAAGAAAGTTGATTTTATAATCAACCCCAAATCCCTCTGCTCTAGAGGGATTTTTTGTTTCATTTAAATGAGATGCCTTTCAAAAACAGATCTCATTCAAAATCTAAGTATTTGAATACATCATCACAGTGTATTATCGGAAACTCTCCCAAATCCCAACTTGCCCTTCTTTGACGCGTGGAATATTGCCCAATTTAATCCAAGGCATATTGTCACCATGAAAATCACTCCCCACAGAGACTTTTAAACCATGTTCAGCAATCATTCGATCGACCATTTGTCGTGTTGAAGCGGGTTCCATTGCGGGTGGAAGCTCAACAGCATCACCGCCATATTGTGCAAAGATTTCAATTAAATAACGGGTATTTGTTGCTGATAGATCATAACGTGTTGGGTGTGCCAATACTGCAAAACCTTGACTTTCATGAATCACTTGAATGGTTTCTGCCAAACCTAAACCATCAAATTTTACATAGGCTTTTTTACCTTCCTTAATGTATTTATCAAACGCCTGCTGTGCACGCTGGACAAAACCCTTTTCTACAAGCGTCTTGGCAATATGCGTCCGAGTAATCCGATCAGGTACACCATCTACCTTTGCCACAACTTCTGCATAAATATCCTGATGAATCAAAGGAATTAGCAGATCACAGATTTGCTTAGCCCGCTCAGCACGGATTTTCTTCTGTTGCGTTAAAAGCTGTTGTAAAGGTTCAGGATTTTGCATATTGAGCGCAACAATATGCACACCATAACTTTTTTTAGTCTCAGGTCTGGACCATTGACTAGAGATTTCTACACCTGAAATGATTTGAATTGGTTGATTTTTTGCAAATTGTTCAGCTTGTATTAAGCCATCCATGCTATCGTGGTCCGTCAATGCAAGTGTATGTATGCTTTTCTCGATGGCAGCTTGAACCAATAACTCTGGCGTCAGAGTCCCATCAGAAATATTACTGTGAGTATGTAAATCTATGCCTTGCATCTTTTATACTATCCCATCAACCTGAACAGACTAGATACTTTAACATGAAAGCACTTTTAGACTTTGTGCCCCTCATAATTTTCTTTTATTTATACAAAACGGTTGATCCTAAAAACACCGATCATCCATTATTACAATTGATCGGCTCAGCAGGTGGTGTAAATAACAACAACATTCTTGTTGCAACTACAGGTCTGATTATTTCAATGCTTGTGGTCTATGGTGCACTATTTATTTTCCAAAAATTCCGTCTGGATAAACAACAATGGTTTGTTTTGTTCATGACCGTCATTTTTGGCGGAATCACCTTAATGTTGAGTGATGACTTCTATATTCGCCTGAAAGCTGCAATTTTGAATTTAGCCTTTGCTGGCGCGTTCTTACTCTCTCCCTATTTTGGTAAAGAAAAGAAGCCACTCATTCAAAGATTATTTGGTCCTGTTTTAAACCTGACTGAAAAAGGCTGGAAAAATCTAAACTTTGCATGGGCTGCAATGTTCATTGTCATGTCTTGTTTACATATTTTCTTCGCATTTTTATTTGCAGGTGGAAAATATTGGGGTGAATTTACAGCATTTGGTGACATGATCGTCATGTTTTCCTTTATTATTATCCAGTTTGTTATATTACGAAAACACTTTAAATCTACCGATGAATAAAGTGTTTTAGAAAATCGAGAAATATCATGCCATTATTTGTAATTACGTGTACAGATCAAGCAGGTACAGTAGAAAAACGTCTTGCTGTACGCCCACAACATTTAGCTCGACTCGAGAAGTTAGATGCTGAAGGCCGTGTCATCGTGGCTGGCGCGATGCCGATTGATCGTGAAAACCCACAAGCAGGTTTTTATGGCAGTACTTTAATTCTCGATTTTGACAGCCGTGAAGCTTTGGATGAATGGTTAAAAGACGAACCTTTCTTAAAAGAAGGGATTTACAGTCATATTGATGTTAAACCATTCAATAAAGCATTGCCTAAGGGATAACATAATGCGCGTTGTCGTCCAAAGCTTACTTAGCCTGACTTTAAGTTCTTTTGTACTTTTATCACCTGTTGTATCGGCTGAGCCTACTCAATCTTCAGCGACTCAAGCAACGACGGCAGCGCCTACTCAGGCGGCCCAACCTGTTGCACCGCCAAAACCGAGTATTATTCCTGCTGTAGCAGGCGCAAATTCCAGTACCCAAACACAGGCGCAAGCACAAGAAAATAAACCTTTAACGGCTGAACAAATTAGCAAAGAAAAAGCATCTCAAGATGCCAAAGCTAAAGCTTTGGTTAAAGACCAAGCAACTCGTTTACAGCAACTTGAAAAGGCCAATTTAGAAGCTCTTTCACAGAACCAAGAATTACAACTCAAAAATGACAATCTGGGTGTACAAGTTCAAGTTCTACAAAGTGAACAAAGTGCGCAAATGTTCTTATATGGTGCTGCAACCATTGCTGTTGGTGTTTTACTTGGCTTTTTAATCGCAAGCTATATCTATACCAAACGTCGTCGTCAGTGGTAAGCCCACTGCTTTGACTTCGCACTTAGAAAGTTTCACGCTATAACCTGATACTGCGAAATGTCAGGTTTTTTCATTTTAATTATCAAAAGGTAATCTGCTTTGTCAAATGCCATTCAAACTGCTGATTTAGACTGGCAATGTATTGATGGAATTGAAGTTCCAATTTCCAAACAATTTGGTGATGTCTATTTTTCTAAAGACAACGGGTTACTTGAAACCCGACACGTATTTTTGAATGGTAATGATCTTTCAACACGACTTGCAGATTTAGATGATTTTGAATATTTCTGTGTTGGTGAAACTGGCTTTGGTACAGGATTAAATATTTTGGCATTGTGGCAACTTTGGCACAATGTTCGTCCAGATAATCACAGCCACCTACATGTGATCAGTGTAGAGAAGTTCCCCTTGTCTAAACAGGATTTAACCCGTGCGTTAAAGGTCTGGACTGAACTTCAACAATTTTCTGATCAGTTGATTCAACACTATCCATTACCCATCGCAGGCTGTCACCGTTTAAGCTTTCCAGAAGCGCGTTTTTCAATTGATCTCTGGTTAGGTGATGCTCATGATGTATTTCCAACGATGGTTAAAGCCCAACAAGTTAACGCATGGTTTTTAGATGGATTTGCACCCTCTTGTAATCCCGACATGTGGGAAGACAAAGTTTTAAACAATATTGTCAGACTATCAGATTTTGGAACAACTTTTGCCTCATTTAGCGTGGCAGGTGTGCTTAAACGGGGTCTAAAACAGCATGGAATCACTATTTCACGTCCGCGTGGTTTTGGTCATAAACGTGAAATGCTAAAAGCCATTTGGAATGCACCTGAACAAGCTGTCGAAGAAAATCAATCACAGTCAATGGACCTTGCAGCGCAAAACATTCAAAAAAAAATATGGAAAACTCAAAATAATTTAAATCAACGCCACATTGCCATCATTGGCGCTGGAATTGCAGGTTTAAGTTGCGCATGGGGATTTGCCCAAAGAGGACATCAAGTTACGATTTACGACCAATCAGCGCCTTTAGCAGGTGCTTCTGGTAACCCTCTGGCCTTATTAAATCCGAAATTATGCCCCATCGAGCAAAGTTCGGAACATTTAATGACCTTGGCTTGGCAACATGCCCTACAGCACTATCCAAAATTTCAGGCTTTTCGTCCTATTGCTGTTCAACAATTAGCACAAAAAAATGCTGAACATTTACTGGATTTAGCAGCGCAATATCCTCAAGATTTACTCAAAACTCAAACAGCCGATGATTTAGAGCTACAAACTACACTTGAGAGTTTACAGCTCACTCAAGCGGGTTCAATCTATCCCCAGCAACTCAAAGACCAAATCATTGAACATCCGCTGATTCAATTTAAACATGCTCACATTCATAGTATTGTTCAATCGAATCATCATCAATTAACCCTACAAGATAGCCAGCACACCGATCTTGGTGATTTTAATCATGTGATTGTCTGTTGTGCCAAGGAAAGCCATGCTTTTTTTGAGCAGTTCCCGATACTCAAACCGATCCGTGGACAAGTCAGTTGGCTCAACAATGCTAAACACCGATTAGATCCGCAATATGCCTACAGTTATGGTGGCTACTGCATGCAGCTTGATGAGCAGCATTTGATTTTAGGTGCTTCTTTTTATCCCAATCGTGATGACACTGAAGTTTTGCTTGAAGACCATGTGCATAACTATGAACTTATCCACAGTGTGTTTCCACAATACGCAGAATCACTCCGCAAAGTGGATGAATGGCACGGACGTGCTTCAGTACGAGCCCAAAGTCTGGACTATTTTCCATTACTGGGAAAAGTTGAAGCTGAGAAAGAGATTTATACATTTTCTGGGCTTGGCTCTAAAGGTTTTTTATTTGCGCCCTTGTGTAGTGAAATCTTGGTGGCTTTGGTCCTTAATCAAGCTTGCCCGATTCCTCAAAATTTATTGCAAAAATTAAATCCAAACCGCTTTCAAAAGAAAGTAAAAGCCAAAAAACCTTATTTTAAACCGATTCAATCATGATTCTTTTTTATTGATTATGTGTAATAAAAAAGCGCCTTTCGGCGCTTTTTTATGAACCCTGTTCTAATGGGAGACCTGCATCACGTGCTGCACGTGTTCCCCCCATAAGTACAACGTAATCACGAGAATCATCTAAACTCTCTAATTTTTCAGCAGCTCGAGGCGCTTTACTTCCACCACCACATAAAATGTAAATGGACTGATCCGAATTCACTTGAGTCAAGCTCTCAGCACTTAAACCATCTATAGGCTGATTTACAGCCCCTTTTACATGGCCTTCGGCAAAGGCTTTTGCATCACGAACATCCCAGATAACTGCATTTTCTGGGAACTCAAATGTTGTAATTTCTAATTTACGGATCATTGTGCACTCCTTTGATGTAAACAACACTTGGCAAATGAAGAAAACATCCCTAGCATCTCAGATATTCTTTCCATTTGTAAAGGTCTAAACTATGCCATCTTTCGATATTGTTTCAGAATTAGAGATTTTTGAAGTAAATCACGCTGTTCAAAACACACAAAAAGAAATTGCAACACGCTTTGACTTCCGTGGTCAGGACGTTTCAATCGAAATTAATGAAAAAGCCAAAGAAATTAAAATTTCAACTGAAAGTGATTTCCAGTGTGAACAAGTCTATAGCATGCTTGAAAATCATTTCTTTAAACGTAAAATCGATATTCAAGCCCTTGATCCACAAAAAATGACGGCTTCAGGTAAAAATATTGTGCAAGTGATCAAGCTTAAAGATGGACTTGACTCAGATACCGCAAAAAAAATTAATAAAGCCATTAAAGAAAGTGGTGTCAAAGTGCAATCTTCTATCCAAGGTGACAAGATACGTGTAACTGATAAAAAGCGCGATACATTACAGCAAGTTATGGCATTTTTAAAAGAACAACAATTCGGTGTACCTTTACAATTTAATAACTTCAAAGACTAAGGTCTTTAGCAACACTATAGGTTAAGACATGACTCAGACCAACCGTTTATCTAAACTTGTGAAAGCGACTTCTAAATTCCCTAAAGGCATTCGTAGTACGCTCTGGAGTAAGGCGTTTGGTCGAGTTGTGCCTATGGTGGGCACAGCCAATATTAAGTACCTAGAAGTCAGTCATTCAAAAGTTGTGGTGGAAATTAAAAACCACCGTGCTATGCAAAACCATATTGGACAATTACACGCTGTTGCAATGGCGCTGATTGCTGAAACAGCAACAGGCTTTGTCACAGGTATGAATGTTCCTGATAGTTCAATTGTATTGATCAAAAGCATGCATATTGAATATAAACGACCGTCTAAAGGTGATATGACAGCAACAGCGACATTGAGCAAAGAACAAATTTTAGAAATGCAAAGCTCTGAAAAAGGTGAAACGCTGGTTCCAGTCACCATTATGGATGAGTCTGGAAAAGAGCCTGTCGAATGCCAAATGGTGTGGGCTTGGGTGTCAAAAGAACGCCTAAAAAAGAAATAAATACAAATCTGCAAATGTAAATAAAACTTACTGTTTAGTTAGTATAAAATTTACCAAAGTACAAATAATGAGTGACGATTATTCACTATATTCATGCTTACTTACTCATCAAGATGGTGTTATTTCCACCACCATCTTGAACTATTAAGACTTGAACTATAGAGGATAATCATGCGATCAGCTACATCAAGAAAAATTATTACACTCAGCCTCATTCTAAGCCCTATTTTGTTTCTCACTGCATGTGCCCAAAATTCCAATCAAGTTGCTACTGCTGCGACGGACAATACATTAGCAGCGAATTCAACCACCCAACAAGCGCAACAAAATAAAGCCATTGTGACTGATTTTTATGAAGGTGTATTTCAAAAGCATCAAGTTAAAGCATATGCAGATCGTTATATTGGTGACCAATATATTCAACACAATCCGCGTGTTCCAGATGGTAAAGCGCCCTTTGTAAATCACTTTACCCAGTATTTCCAAAAAAATCCTGAAGCAAAAAGTGTAATCAAACGTGCTGTCGCAGAAGGAAATTTAGTATTTTTACACGTTCATTCAGCTCAAAATCCACAAGATCGTGGTGTTGCAATTGTCGATATCTTTAGAGTCGAAAATGGAAAAATTGTTGAACACTGGGATGTACAACAAGTTGTTCCAGAATCAAGCGCCAACAGCAATACCATGTTTTAACACAACATTTAAATCAAACGATCTAAGCGCCTATTCCATAAAAAAATCCCAAACAATGTTGGGATTTTTTATCTTGAGCATTTAAGCACTTTGCGAAGCTAAATACTTCTGCTTTACATCTTCAGGAATTTGGCGTTTATTTCCCGCAACATCTACAGCAACAAAAGTAAATACACCTGCGGTAACACGTTTGGCAGCACGAGAACTATCATGACTATCCCAAACTTCGATCTGCATTTGAATCGATGTATTACCGACCTTTAAAAGCTTGGTATAACAACTGATCACATCCCCCACTTTTACGGGAACAAGAAAAGTCATCTGATTAATCGAAATCGTTGCACAACGCCCTTTACTAAAGCGTTCTGCATGAATTGCACCAGCCAAATCCATTTGTGAAACAATCCAACCACCAAAAACATCACCACTCCAGTTTGTATCTGCTGGCATTGCGATGGTTTGTAAAGACAGTGTACCTTCAGGTTTTACATGAGAATCTGACACAATAACTCCGAGCCCGTGAATTACTTATGGGCATTCAATTGTTGATCTAACCATTCTTGTAATTGGTTAGCACGTAACGCACCACTTATTCTAGCAACTTCCGTGGTTTTATTCATTAAAACCAAGGTTGGAATGCTGCGAATATTAAATGCACTACTTAACCGTGGATTCGCTTCAGTATCAAGTTTAGCAAAAACCACATGGGGGTTATTTTTTGCAACTTCAGCAAAATGCGGTGCCATCATTTTACAAGGACCACACCACTCTGCCCATAAATCAATCATAATTGGCAAATCACTATGGCTGACAAAGTTACTGAAATTTTGTTCATTTAACTCAATAGGAGCAAGTGCAATCAAATTTTGATGACATTGACCACAAGTGGGTTGAGCATTTAGTTTATCTTCAGGAACTCGGTTTTTTGCGCCACATGATGGACATACAATAATCATCTAGCTCACTCCAATATGTTGATGTAAAAACTCTAATTGGGTCAAAATTGATTTTTCCAACCATTTCCCATGATAAATATCAAAATGCGCCATATCCCATTCATGATATTGCACAAAAGGTGCAATATTTGTCGCCGTTTCCCGACTAGATTCAATCGGGATAAAACTGTCTTTCTTAGCTGCAATAAATAGCACAGGAATATTAATACTTCTGACAGTCTGAATTGGTCTAAAACGAATTAAATTAAAAAATACCCGTGCTGGAACTTCCCCACTCCAAAAATAGTCTGGATTTACAATCGACATATAGCCGTTATAACTATCTTTGGTTGGAATAAAGCATAAATCAAAGGGGTGCACCACAGGTAAGGTTCGTGGAAGCATGCCAACTTTTGCCCCCATATAATCTTGACTGGATATTTTTAATGCCTTGGGTAACTGTTGAATTGGAAATAATTTTGCCGTTTCTGCCCCATCCACATAAGGCACTTGCACCATAATGGCTTGAACACTTTTTAGCTCACTTGCAAGGTTTAGTACATAGCCGCCACTCAAAGAGGTCCCCCAAAGCACTATTTTTTTTGGATTAATTTTCTTTTGTGTTGCAACATAACTGACCACAGTTTTCCAATCATCCAACTGATTTTGCAATGAAATCAGTTCACGAGGAAAGCCTGTACTTCCTCCCCAAAAACGATAATCAAACAGTACAACCGCATAGCCTGCCTGTGCAATTTTTTGCGCATAGCTCACCAACTTAAATTGTCTTAAACATGCAAATCCATGAGCCATAATAATAACAGCAGGTTTTTTTAGATTTTTAGGTCGATAAAAATCCGCCGCTATGACTTCTTGTCCAATGGGAATATATAGTGGTTCAACTGTATATGCGTACATACACACTCCATTGCGTTATCTTTTATAGATATTTCTTTTATAAATCTTTTATCGTTCAAACTCAGTTCTGAGCTTAATGCTATTATATATAGCATATTGGATTTTAAATCATATAGGAGTGACGAAATGAGTGAAAATGTTGGTTTTGCTGGTCAAATTGGTCCAGAACATATTGCTCAAGTGGCAGAAAAAGGCTTTAAGTCTGTAATGAATAATCGTCCTGATTTGGAAGGCGGAACGGAACAGCCTACAAGTGCTCAAATTGAAGAAGCTGCACGTGCTGCAGGTTTGGACTATGTATTTCTACCTGTCGTTGCTGGTCAAATCACAGAAGTTGATGTCAGAACCTTTGCCAACCGATTTAACGAGCTTCCAAAACCAGTACTCATGTTTTGTCGTACAGGGAATCGTTCAAATAACCTCTATCAAATTGCAAAACAAATGGATTTATTAGACGACGAATAAATTCTCATGAATATAGAAGGCATTCTATTGAATGTCTTTTGATTCAACTTAAATAGAAAAGCTTAAGTTTTTACAGCAATTCGAATAGATTGCGCTTTTAAAATTTTGCAACAATTTAAACAGATCTGTTTAGTGAATCAAACAGGTATTGTACCTATGCTTAAATGGTTATATGACAAACTAAACAAGTTCACGATATGATCTTTGGCATCGTTTCGTCTTTTCTATAATTTAA
The DNA here is from genome assembly GCF_059422385.1 of Acinetobacter sp. GW821-FHT01E09. Taxonomy (NCBI): domain Bacteria; kingdom Pseudomonadati; phylum Pseudomonadota; class Gammaproteobacteria; order Moraxellales; family Moraxellaceae; genus Acinetobacter; species Acinetobacter sp. GW821-FHT01E09. Next base: position 549,958 of record NZ_JBWKWU010000001.1, on the reverse strand, counting down.
AAATAAAGGGATCTTCACATGCAACAGGCTCTATTTGGTGGTGGCTGCTTTTGGTGTACCGAAGCCGTATTTTTACAGCTCAAAGGTGTCAATCACGTTGTCAGTGGTTATGCTGGCGGGCATACTCCCAATCCAACTTATGAAGCAATTTGTAATGGGAATACCAATCATGCTGAAGTGATTTTGATTGAATTTGATGAACAGCAAATCAACTATCAACAATTACTCACGGTTTTTTTTGCAATTCATGATCCAACCACATTAAACCGCCAAGGTAATGATATTGGAACACAATATCGTTCGGTGATTTATTACTTCAGTGAACAGCAAAAACTTGAATCTGAACAATTTATTGAGCAACTCAAAGCAGATGGCTTAAATATTGTGACTGAACTCAGTCCAGCACCCACCTTCCATCCTGCCGAAGAATATCATCAGAACTTCTTTGCCCGTAATCCTGCACAAGGTTATTGTAATTTTGCCATTCCGCCAAAATTACTCAAACTCCATAGCCAATTTCAAGATCTTTTAAAAGACTAAGATCACTGAAAATACTTCACGTTATAAAAGAAAACAGAAGTGATCAAATAGCCAAAATATCAACATAAAAAAACCTCCTTAAAGGAGGTTTTAAAATATTTGTAATTATTTAAATTAATTATCACTCATAAATGCAAGATCATTTAATCCTGCTTCACTTGCACGAGACATCACTTGTGCAACAGTATCATAGCGAGATTCTTTATCCGCTCTCAACTGTACAGCTGGTTTTACTGGCTTTTGACCTTCTTCATCAAATCGTTTAGCCAATTCATCTAAAGTGATGACTTTATCATTCCAAGCCACATCACCATTCTGATTGATACTGATGGTAATTGCTTCAGGTGGAGGCGCAATCACTTCAGCAGTGGTCTTTGGTAAAGTTAATGGTATCGATGGGTTAGCAACGGTGGCTGTCACCAAGAAGATGATCATCAATACCAACATAATATCGATCAGCGGAATGAGGTTCATCTCATTCATGCCAGAATCGTTGTCTTCTCCCAATTGAAAAGCCATTAAGCTTGACCTCCAACTAAACCTTTATTAGTAGATTCAGATTCAACTTTTTGCGTTGAAGAATCTTGTTGTAACATCGTATCAATTAACAAACCATGTGCTTGATCTTGCAATTCATTTGACAATGTACGGTTAAAACGCACGCAAATGTTATATGCCAATACCGCTGGAATCGCAACAGCAAGACCTAGACCAGTCATGATCAGTGCCTCACCAACTGGTGTTGCAACTTGAGCTAAACCTGCTTGACCACTTTTACCTACAGCAACAAGCGCATGGAAGATTCCCCATACCGTACCAAATAAACCAACAAATGGTGCAAGTGAAGCAATCGTTCCTAAAACTGAAACACCTTTTTCAGCGTTGGCTTTTTCTGCTGAGATTTGACGTAATAGCGCTTGTTCTGCAACCGCTTTACGTTGATCGAAGCTTAATGGCGCAAGCTTGGCTTTTAATGCTTTTAAAGCCTGAGCAAGGTGATCCTGAGCAACTTGCTTGAGTTGACGCGTGCCTAGAATACGCAAAATGAACACAGTCCACGTTGCAATAGACATTGCCAATAACACGAAATACAGTGTCTTACTGACCGCATCAGCATGTTGCCAATAAACTGAAAAGTTCATATGCACATTTCCTAATTCTTAAAAAAATTATTTACTTTTTAGAGACCGACAATGCAAAATCTTGCCTAATTTTAAATGGTACACCCGCACCATTTTCTCTATAAGCTTTAAATTTTGCAGATTGAGTCTGCTTAACAACATAACTATCTAAACTTGAATTACCACTAGATTGAAGAATACGAACATTGGTAATATTTCCGCCCGCATCCGCAGTAATTTCTAGATTCACAACTTTTGTTCCATCTTCTGGAGACATCAGTTTAAGTAATTGCTCTTTTGCGATACGTGGACTACGACTCCAAGACACCTGACCTTCATTTACATTACGCGGCGTGTTTCTTTGCTCTTGATCACGACGTTGACGATCGCGCTCATCTTGCTCACGTTTTTGACGATCACGTTCATCTTGTTCACGTTTCTGCTGTTCCGCACGCTTCTGATCATCTTGACGTTTTTGCTCATCTTGACGTGCCTTGTCCTGCTTCTGTTGCTCTTCTAAACGCTTTTGTTCTTCAAGCTTTCTTGCCCGATCATCATTTTCTACAGGTTTTTTCTGCTCAATGATTTTTGGCTTAACCACAGGTTTAGGCTCAACTTTCTTCTCTATAGGTTTCGGTTGAACTTTAGGTTTGATGGGTTCAGATGGAGGAGGTGGCGGCGGTGGAACATCTTCTTTTAACTTTAAAAATTTGATTTTTAAAGGTTCTTTCTTTATTTGAGGCAGTTCAAATGGTTTCATATGACTTACCCCCCACAACACACCTACGTGCCCGACAACAACTGCTAACACTGCAGCAAGGACTTTTTTCTTCATCGGTGGTGGCGTTTGAAGTGGTGCAATGGAAGACTGACTCATAAGAATCTAAATACCTAAAATTGAGCAAACTACAAAAAATTATTCAGTTTGTAGATTAAGCTCATCGGATAGAACAATTAAAGTGCAACAATGATAAATGAGAAGTGTTTTCATTTGCAACTGGTTTTTCAATGTTTTTAATCGATTTTACAAATTAAAAATAAAAAAAGGATGCTTAAAGCATCCTTTTTTACGACTCATATTGAATGAATATTCACATGTTATTGAAAAACAACAGTCTTATTACCATCGACAATAATACGGTCTTCTAGATGCCATTTTACCGCTCTAGCAAGTACGTTACGTTCAACGTCTTGGCCTAATTCACGCAGTTGATCCACGGTAAAATCGTGGTTTACTCGTTCTACATCTTGCTCAATGATTGGACCTTGATCCAGATCAGCCGTTACATAATGCGCTGTTGCGCCAATCAATTTAACGCCTTTTTCATAAGCCTGTTTATATGGATTTGCCCCCACAAAAGCAGGTAAAAATGAGTGATGAATATTGATCACTTTCATTTCCCACTTTTGTACAAACTCTTCATCGAGAATTTGCATATAACGCGCGAGAACCAATAAATCATTCCCTTGCATTAATTCATCGATCTTTGTATAGGCTTCACGTTTATTTTCTTTGTTGACAGGAACCACATAGAAAGGAATACCAAAGTTTTCTACAGACTCACGTAAGTCTTCATGGTTTGAAACCACTTGAGTAATTTCACAAGGCAAGCCACCACGTGAATGACGCCATAACAACTCAAGCAAAGCATGGTCAACTTTAGACACCAAGATACCGACTTTTTTAATGTCGCTCACCAAAGCTAAACGCCAATGCATACTATAACGTTCAGCCACGTTGGTTGCGAAAGTTTGAATGAGACTCTCACGACGGGATTGCAAATGATCAAGTTCAAACTCAACACGCATAAAATAACGCCCGCCCTGAGCTTCAGTTGCGTATTGATCAAGCGCAGTAATGTTCGCGCCCTGATGATACAAAAAGCTCGATACAGCTTGCACGATTCCTGGCTTGTCTTCACAAGTAATCAGTAGACGTGCTGTGTTGGCAGTAGTCATGTTCATGTTGATGGATATCACTTATAAGTTAATTTAAAAACAGCCGAATATTTTAACGCTTTTTCATCAGCTTTCAATCTTGATTCAGCATCAATCGCGTTTTACCGCAGATAAACTGGCAAATAATTCCGAAGAACCGAAGCTTTCTAGCAAACGTTCATAGGTTTCACGACTTTCGCCACGTAAATAAGGACCTTCTAAAAACACCATCTGGCGCAATGCTTGCCAAATCCATTTTTCATCTAAATGGTTGGAGTCACTTAAATGCCCAGACATATACAAGAAGTTTGTCCAGTTGGTCAGGACAATCCAAATATTGATGATAAGTGCTTCAATTTCAGAAGGTGTCATCTGCATCAATCCCGCTTCAACAAAGGCATGATAAATTTTTTGCCCTTGTTGCATCACCTTGCCAGCAAAGCGAGGATAAATTTTTCTAAAGTCGTCGTTATTTTCAATTAAATGGTAAACATCACGATGTAGAAAGCGATATTCCCATAGCTGACTGCTTAAAACTTGGAAATAACGGATTTTGTCATTCGCATTGACTCCACGGTCATCGGGTAATGACAGCATATCTAAAGTTTCTTTTTGGTATTGTTCCATCAATTCTTTGATGATTTCTTGTTTGTTTCGAAAATGATAATACAAATTTCCAGGACTGATCCCAAGCTCTGCTGCAATATGATTCGTTGTAACTGCACGTTCGCCGCGCTCATTAAAAAGTTGCAGACTAATCTGCAAAATTCGGTCTTTCGTTTTCAAAGTTTTGGAGCTCGACATCCTATTACCATTTTTAACCGTTAGCACAAGCTAACATAAAGTGACTTGACTATTTAGAGTATTTACTCTAAAAATTATATTATATTAACCTATTCGTAAATGGTGTTTGTCATGAACAGTCATACAAAAACAAATTCAATGACTTCTTACTCACCTGAAGTTCAACGTATGCATGACATTCTTGAACAACAGAAAGTCGCTTATCAACGCTACCCTGTTCCTACAGCAAAGGAACGTATTGAACGTTTAGCTCGCTTAAAGAAAGTTCTGGTAAAATACCAAGATCAATTTGCAGAAGCAATCAATCAAGACTACGGCAATCGTTCAATCAGCGAAACTAAAATTGGTGAACTACTCACATGTTTAGAACAAATTAAATATTATAGCAAGCATTTAACAGCATGGATGAAACCATCTAAGCGCCATGTGTCTATCTTACACCAACCAGCCAAAGCTTGGGTGCAATATCAGCCTTTAGGTGTGATTGGAATTATTGCACCATGGAACTATCCATTGTTGCTTTCTGTTGGCCCACTGATTTGTGCACTGGCTGCCGGAAATCACGCAATACTCAAAATTTCAAGTTCATCTTCTAATTTTGGCTTCGTACTTGAAAATGCACTCTCAGAAGCATTTCCACAAGAATTGGTTGCCGTGGTGAATGGTGGTGGTCAAATTTCCGATGCATTTTCACATTTAGCATTCGATAAAATCATTTTTACTGGCTCTACCAATGTCGGTAAAACAGTGATGTCTGCTGCTGCCGAAAATCTAGTGCCTGTTATTCTTGAGCTTGGTGGTAAATCACCTGTAATCGTACACCCTTCAAGTGATCTCAATCTGGTCGCTGAACGTATTGCTTTTGGTAAATTATGGAACTCTGGTCAAACCTGTGTAGCACCAGACTATATGTTCCTACCTCGAGGAAAAACTGCCGAGTTTATTGAAAGCTTTAAACAAGCTGCAACAACAATGTACCCGACGATTCGTGATAATCAAGATTACACCAGCATTATCAACGATAAGCAGTACAACCGTGTTCAAGGTTATTTAGAGGATGCACGTCAACAAGGCGCTGAGTTGATTGAAATCAATCCCCAAAATGAGGAATTAGCGAGTGTACGTAAAATTGCCCCAACATTCTTAACAGGTGTTCTACCGACAATGGACATTATGAAGAATGAAATCTTTGGTCCAGTGCTTCCGATTATGGAATATGATCAAATTGACGATGTAATTGACTTTATTAATGGCAGACCGCGTCCACTTGCTTTATACTATTTCGACTTTGACAATGCCCGCGCAGAATACGTTTCTCAACGTACCCATTCTGGGCATTTCGGTCAAAATGCCGTAGTTACCCATGTCGCACAAGACGATTTACCATTTGGTGGCGTTGGTGCATCTGGCATGGGCAAATATCATGGCCCAGAAGGTTTCTTTGGTTTATCACATGAGCGTTCAGTAATGTCTATTCCTAAGCTATTTAGCTTAAAATTCATATTAGCGCCTTATGACAAAGCCCTAAATAAGATTTTAGAGAAAACTTTCTTACGCTAACTGATCAAGGCATGATCTATCAAATTAGATCATGTTGCGTTTTGACGAATTCCGCTTGTCTTTTAAGCGGAATTTTGGTATAAAACGCCCCTTGAATGAATTCAATCCGTTTTATTTTGACTGGCCATACAGATTTGCTGTTGGCTAAATCAATGGAGTTACACCATGTCTAAGGTTTGCCAAGTTACCGGCAAGCGTCCAGTCGTTGGTAACAACGTCTCACACGCCAACAACAAAACTAAACGCCGGTTCGAGCCGAACCTGCATCACCACCGTTTCTGGTTAGAAAGCGAAAAACGTTTTGTACGTCTTCGTCTAACCACTAAAGGTATGCGTATTATCGACAAATTGGGCATTGAAAAGGTTGTTGCTGACCTTCGTGCTCAAGGTCAAAAGATCTAAGGAGTCTGAACCATGCGTGATAAAATTCGCTTAGTTTCTACTGCTGGTACAGGTTATTTCTATACCACTACTAAGAACAAACGTACTATGCCGGAAAAAATGGAAATCAAAAAATTTGATCCAAAAATCCGTCAACACGTAATCTTCAAAGAAGCTAAAATTAAATAATTTTAGTTTTCTTAAAAAATACGATCCATTTGGGTCGTTTTTTTTGCCTTTTTTTTCTTCGACTTGTTAAACTCTTTAGCGAATTTGGCACTGATTGTGCATTTTATATGGCTTTATACAAAGTCATTACCTTAAGAAATGATTTTTTGAATGATTTCTCCTGAAGATTTAAGGAGTATTTAGTGCCTCATGATGTAGATCTGATTATTTTACTTGCAGTTGGTTTTGGTATAGCCCTGATCTTTGGCTATATCGCTGCACGATTACGCCTGCCACCTTTGATTGGTTATTTAATTGCGGGAATTATCATCAGCCCCAATACCCCAGGTGTTGTTGCAGACATCGCGCTGGCCAATCAGCTTGCTGAATTAGGCGTCATGTTCTTGATGTTCGGTGTCGGGATGCATTTTTCCCTCAACGATTTAATGCAAGTCCGAAAAATTGCCCTCCCTGGTGCAATTTTACAAATCGCGGTTGCGACCTTACTGGGTATGGCAGTTTCCATCTTTTGGGGCTGGAGCTTTGGCTCTGCACTGGTCTTTGGCTTAAGTTTATCCTGTGCAAGTACAGTGGTTTTACTCAAAGCATTAGGTGACAAAGGACTGCTTAACTCGGTGAATGGTAAGATTGCCGTTGGCTGGTTGCTGGTCGAAGATCTGGTCATGGTCTTAGTCCTGGTTCTACTGCCTGCAACAGCCGTACTTTTAGGCGGACATCCTATTGCAGGACATGAATCTGATCAAAACATCTGGTTAACACTCGGCATTACCCTGTTAAAAGTAACTGGTTTTATCGCCTTTATGCTCATCATTGGGAAACGTCTTGTGCCAATGATTATGCAATATGTGGCACGTTTAGGTTCTAGAGAGCTTTTTACTTTAACCGTGGTCGCAGCAGCAGTTTCAATTGCTTATGGCTCATACGCAATCTTCGGTGTTTCTATGGCACTTGGAGCGTTCTTTGCCGGAATGGTGGTTAAAGAGTCAGATTTTAGTCATCGTGCAGAAGAAGAAACCTTACCTTTACGCGAAATTTTTTCGATTTTGTTCTTCGTTTCTGTCGGAATGTTATTTGATCCACGTATTATTGTGGAACAGCCTCTGCATATTTTAGCAGTCATTGCCATTATTATGATTGGTAAGACGCTGGCTGCCATGGCATTGGTGTTATTTTTCCGTTATCCCATCAATACAGCATTAACAGTCGGCGCCAGTTTGGCACAAATTGGAGAGTTCTCCTTTATTCTGGCAACCTTAGGCTTGTCACTAGGATTACTTAGCCCTGAAGCGCAAAACTTAATCTTAGCGGGTGCTTTATTTTCTATCACCCTCAATTCATTTCTATTTTCTGCGATCGAACCTGTACAAAACTGGATCCGTGAACGTTCACATTTGGCGCGCTTACTTGAGCGTAGCGGTGACCCATTGGCAATGCTTCCAGATGAAGTTGATCAAGCCTATTTACGTGATCAAGTGGTGATTGTTGGTCATGGTGAAGTCGGACGTCGTATTACCAAAACATTGATGGATGATGGCATCAAAGTGGTCATCGCTGAAGAAAACCGTGAAATTGTAGAGAATTTGCGTGAAAAAGGCATCGCTGCAGTTTCTGGCCGAGCAACTGAACCCAGTGTATTGATTCAAGCCCATATCCAACATGCACGACTATTGGTGATTTCACCGATGGATATTGTAGATATTCATAAAATTGTCGATACAGCCAAGCTGCTTAATCCAGAAATTCAAGTGTTAGTCTGTGCTGAAAATAAAGAAGAAGCTGAAGTGATCCGTAAAGACAATGTCGGTGAAGTCTATTATGCAAAAGAGGAAATGGCGAAAAACATGAGTAATCATATTTTAAACCAGATCCAAATTGCTCATCATCATGAACCAACACATTGAATTCGGCTCATTTTTAAAACGTAGATCTTTTAAAAGGCAGCTAAAACCACACGACTGTTCTTTGTAGACCTTGGAAAGTCGTGATGCTTCCATTATGTAATGGTATCGATAACCATGTTGGATGGGGGATCATCACCCCATCTAACAAAAGATTTAAAACTTCTAGAATTTGACGCCATTTGCGTATGTCAGGTTATTTGCCTACAAAGAAAAACGCACTCGAAAGTGCGTTTATTGTATTTATTCTAGAATAAATGAAATCACTAGCTCATAAATTTTGGTTGTTCATCAACAACTTCAGCATGCCATTCATCTGCCTGTTTTTCAAGTAACGCAAATAATGCAGCCTGAATCATCTGTTGTGCAATCGCTGGTGTTTGATCACCCAGTAGTGCTTTCACTTCTTCATTAAATTGAATAGTGACCAAGGGCTCTTTTTCAGAACCTGCATTACGCAGTGCCAGCTCCCCACTTTCGAGCTGTACCAACTCCAAAATAGCTTCCTGATTTCCAAATAACTCTTTTAACTGTTCGATAGACATAAATCCTCCATGCTCAACATGGGGCAAGGTGCTGAATGCACTTTGCATCTTGTAGATATTTTATATAGTCATTTAAAACAAAATTTCAAGTATATCTGATCAAAAAGATCAGAATTCAACCATTTCATTACGAAAACCATCAATAAGTTGCGATAAATCTCGGTGCCACTCTCTTAAAATCTTTGTATCAGGCAACCAAGCTTGTGGTGTTTGCGTCACTTTAATAATTAAGTTTGATGATGTTTCATCCTCTGGTTCTGGCGCACTTGGTTCAGGTGCATATTGACAAAGTCGATATGCTCTTTTGAGTTCAGCAATAAATCCTTCTTTGGCTAATTTTTGCATCACTAAAACTTCTGGTGAGACTTGTCCTTTAGCCGCCATATTTTCTTCGATTGACTTTAAGGTTGGGGAAAAATCATTTAAACGGTAATAACGTACCAACTCTTGCAGAAATGCTAAAACCGCGCCATGTAAATGAAATACTGCTGCTTCACGATGTGCTTGAGCTTGTTGAACATTTTCAGTTTGTTCTCCCTGCATACATGCAAGACGAGCAAAATAAAGTTTTTGATTGGTACGGTCTGCATGAAAGCGAGCTACACGTGACATGGAAGTTCCCTAAGATTTTGGCATTCTTTACAGTCTTAGCTTAATCTTTATTGAACAAAAATCACAATGAATTTTATCCATGTTGTATGTCAATAAAATAGATAGCGCTCTTTTTTGCAAAAATATCAATTTAAGTTTTTATTTTTATCATGGTTTGACGAGATCATTTAAATACTAAAATAAAAAAAGGAGCAATAAATGCTCCTTAGAATATCTGCCAATTATGCTTCTGGCTTATCTTCCGCTGCTTTTACACGAATTCCATGACCATGTAAGCGCAAGGTATTTAAACCTTTAATCGCTTTAACTGCTTCTCTACCATGTGGCATTTCAACAAAAGCAAAACCTTTCGATTTACCTGTTGCCGCATCAAGTACTAAAGTACAAGTATCTACTGTACCGTATTGCTTAAATAACTCTAACAATTCAGCTTCAGTTACAGTACGTTCTAAATTACGAACTAAAATTTTCATCTCACAACCTTAAAATATAAACGAGGCAAAAAACATCAAAAAGCACTCGCCTACCTACTTTTTGAATGAAAAACGATTGCTATAGTTTAATCTAGATCTATACCAAAATCTAAATTAATCGCCCGACGTTCGATTAAGGCACTTTTTACAGTTTGCTCTCGCTGTCTATAGTGGGTTTCTGTGCTACATAAATTTCGAGTTAAATCATTGAGAAAATAACTTTCAATCTTACGACCTTGTTCATCTGTTTGCGTATGTGCCCAAAAACTTAAATTTTGTTTGGTTAGAATAAGTTCATTTTGCGCGCGTGTTAAAGCCACATAAAGTACACGGCGCTCTTCTTCAACTTCATCGAAATTGCCTTGTGCACGTGCATTTGGGTATTGCCCCGCAGAGACATTTGCCACATAGCAAACCTTTTGTTCTGTGCCTTTAGCAGAATGGATGGTAATTAAAGTCACCACATCATCTTGCGACTGACGCTCAATTTCACTGATTGAAACAGGGTCAAGTACATATTCTTCTAAGAACTCGCTCAGTTGAGTATGTTTAGACGCCAATTGCTTGACCAGATCAAAATCCCCCACCCGTTTATGCCAATCTTTTTTGGCATAATTTTCTTCAAGTTGGTTGAGAATAGCCTCTACACCGAGTTTTACACAGGCTTCAACTTCAGTTTTTAGCACACTCATTTGCTTCATAATCAGCAATGTATTGTCAGGAATGCGCCCAAACTTTTCTAATTTTTCTGTAATTTTTTCAATATCGGCATCCAGTAAGAGTTGTTGCGCCAGCTTACTCGCACCGACATCGCCCACGCCATTCCATAAGGTTAAAAACCGCATCCACGCAATATCATCCAATGGATTGGCAATAACACGCAATAAGCTCAGTAAGTCTTTAACATGTGCTGTTTCAAGTAACTTCATCCCTCCAATAAATCGGTAGGGAACATTGGCTTGGATAAAAGCAGCCTCGATATGCCGTGCAGCAAAGGCTGAACGCACCAACACCATGTGGTCATTCCAAGCTGAACCTTCCAATAAATGCCGCTCTTTGATGTCGATCGCGATCCATTTTGCTTCATCAAACTCATTTGGAAAAACATGCATTCGCGGTTTAATCCCATCACCACGATAAGCTTCCAGTTTTTTATCGTAATGAATCGAACTTTGATCGAGTAACCAGTTTGAAAAATCTAAAATTTCTTGAGTAGAGCGATAATTTTTTTCTAATTTGAAAATCTCTGCATCTGGCACACGCTCTTTAAAATGGTGGATATTTTCAAAATCCGCACCACGAAAACCATAAATCGACTGTGCATCGTCCCCCACGCAAAACAGTGATGTTTTATCTTTTAATGGTTCAAGAATTGCCCACTGCAAAGGATTGGTATCTTGCATTTCATCAACCAGCATGTACTGACATAAGCCCGCAACATAATCCGCTAAACCATCGGACTGTGCCAAAGCAGAAGCAACCACGGCGAGAATATCATCGTAATCTAGAAAACTACGTGCCCGCTTACGGGTTTCGTACTCTTTCATGATTTCTGCGATTTGATCTTTATCGTCTAAAAACTCAGGCAGTTGCTTTTCTAAAGCCAAACTTAGTTTTTGCCGAGTATTACGTGCAAAGGAATATAAATCACAAAGCTGTTGTGGTTTGGGTAAGGCGTTGGGATTCTTTTTATCGTCCTTTCCTCGAATCAAACGGAACAACATCAATTGATCATCACGGTCTATGATCGAAAATTGATCCAATCCAAAAGCTTTTGGCACACGTCTAAGTAAATACATGCAAAAGGTATGAAATGTAGATGCGCGTAACCCTTTGGCCTGATCACCTAAAGCAAGTTCTACCCGCGCTACAATCTCACTGGCAGAACGGCGGGTAAATGTCAAAATTTGGATTTGATTGGCAGGAATGCCTTGATCAATGAGATATGCAGCTCGTGCCACAATGGTTTTGGTTTTGCCACAACCTGCCCCAGCAAGAACTAGACTATGTTTTGTTTCAGTCGTAGCAGCTTGTTTTTGTTGAGGGTTTAATTCATTAATCAGGTTGGCTAAACTCATTTTCACTCATCATTTTATGGATGGCTGCTAGTTTAGCAGAGCTATAGTGAAATTATGCATTTTAACCCAAGAATCAAGTCGTGAATTGACGCTTAACTCAGGACATACCAACGAAGAAAAATTCAAGACAATAAAATTTATTGTCCCTAGCAGAGATTAAAGGAGGACTTTTACAATAAAAACCGCCTTATAGTCTTAACAACCGTGCCACACTCTCACAACAGCGTTCTAAATTTTGCTCACCATGCTTTAATGCTGTTGCTAAATCACATGCACCATCAACAATACCAAAAATTGCACTAAAGCCTTCGGCATAAAGCTCCTCGACGCCTTCACCGATATGCCCTGCAAAAGCAATCACAGGTTTATTCAACTGCTTGGCAACTTGCGCTACCCCAAAAGGTGTTTTGCCAAACTTGGTTTGAAAATCAATACCACCCTCGCCAGTAAACACATAATCTGCTTGGGCAATTTTTTCCTCAAGTCGGGTTTCTTTAATCACGATTTCCACACCAGAGCGTATTTTTGCACCCGTAAAAGCCATAAGTCCGAAACCCAAACCGCCTGCAGCACCAGCACCCTGTAGATTTGCAACATCAACATTCAACTGTTGTTTCACCAACGCAGCAAAATGATCAAGGTTTTGATCTAAGATCCCAACCATCTCAGCAGTTGCTCCTTTCTGTGGCGCAAAAATAAAAGAAGCACCATTTGGACCACATAATGGATTGTTTACATCACTGGCAATAATAATCTCAGTCGCTTTTAAACGCGCATCGAGTTGTGAAATATCAATGCTTTTGATCTGTTGAAGCTGCCCACCACCCACGTCTACAGAATGGTTGTTCTCATCTAAAAATTTTGCCCCTAAAGCCTGTGCCATCCCAGCACCAGCATCATTGGTAACACTACCACCCAGACCAATAATGATTTTACCAACACCCAAATCCAAAGCGGCTTTAATCATTTCCCCTGTACCCAGAGTTGATGTGATTAAAGGATTGCGTTGAGACTTCTCGATCAGATGAATACCGTTTGCCAGCGCCATTTCTATAACAGCTGTTTGACCGTCATCAATTAATCCCCAATAGGTCGATATTCGTTGCTGAGCCAATGGACCAGCGACCTCAACATATACTTTACGACCACTTCGTGCAGCGACCAAAGCATCGACTGTTCCCTCGCCACCATCTGCCATAGGTACATGAATAAACTGTGCATCAGCAATGACTTTTTCAATGCCACGTTGCATTGCAAAACAAGCTTGTTCGGCTGTTATACTTTCTTTAAATGAGTCAGGCGCAAGCACAAAAACTTTAGACATGAGCAAATGTATTTTGGTGAGATTCAAAAATTAACATAACGATTTTTCGAGTATAGATAAACTAATAAATTCATAATTAAGACTAAAGAAATGACAACTATGCAACGTGTAAACCTTGGTAAGACTGCCCCAGAACTATATAAAACGGTCATCGAGCTTGAAAATTTATCTATGCAAAAAGTTCAGCAAGCTGGGCTTGATGTTGGATTCTCTCATTTACTCAAATTAAGAGCCTCGCAAATTAACCAATGTGCTTACTGTGTTCGTATGCATACCCAAGATGCAATTAAAGCGGGCGAGTCAACGGATCGTATTGCGCTGATTAGTGCTTGGCGTGAAAGTGAATACTTTACTGAAAAAGAACGTGCGGCTTTAATTTTAATTGAAGAGATCACTTTAATTGCCAATCAACATTTTCCAGATAGCGCTTATGAACAAGCTGCGCAGCATTTATCCAGTGATGAAATCACGGCGATTGAATGGGTTGCGATTGTGATCAACACATGGAACCGTATCGCCATTTCCAGCCAGTATAAAGTCGCGAAATAAGCTGAGTTTTAACACTTAAATCATTTATCTAGCTAACTTCACGCTTTTCAGGAGTGTTAATTGAGATAAGATTTAACTGAATACTGCTCTAGTTGCATAAATATTTACGCCAAAATGCAAAACGCCTGATCTCATTGATCAGGCGTTTTGTTAAAAGCACATATGATTTAAAACATTAAATGAAACCTTAATGACTCGCAGGTGGGATTTGTTTAATTGCCGCAGCAAAGGTGAGATAGTTGACTCCTTGGAACAAAATATCCACACCTAAAAATAATCCGAGTACCCAAAAAGGAGAATCTGGTGATGCCAGAATAATTGCACCTGTTGCCAAGGTTAAAAGCCCTGAAAATAATGTCCAACCCCATCCAGACATTGGTTTCAACATAAACGCATTAAAAATACGAATAAAACCGCCAATCAATAAGGCAATTGCCAGTAAATTGGTTAATACCACTGCAGTAGTAATCGGAGATTTAAACGCATAATAACCCGCTGCAATATACAACACACCAAACAACGCCCAAAGCCAGCGGAAACCACCATCAAAAATTTTAAATGCTGCAATGAGGTGTAAAACCCCACCAATCATCATTAAAGCACCAAACAATGCAACAACCGTCAATGTTGCCATACCCAGTGAAGCCAGTAGCACTAATCCAAAGATCACCAATAAAGCTCCAAGCAGAAGATACCATTTACGGTTTTCATGGAGTTGATGACGAACTAAATCATTTCCTACAGTACGCATAATTCTTCTCTTGGTTGTTATTCATTCATTTTATTGTTGATCTAATTCAGGTGTTTGTCTGTATAAAATCTGCATCTATACCAGAATAAAGCTTTGTTTGAGCAGAATCTAAGCGATAAACAGCACAGCTCTATACACTACTTCACCCAACCCATTTCTTGTGCAGTGAGTCGACTGATCATAGTATCCTCTAGATCTTCAGGTATTTTGCTTTTACTTTCTGAAAGCGCAATATAGCCACCCATAATTTCTGCACGCTGCTGCGGATAACGTGGTTGTTGCTCAGGATTGGCATAGCCCGTCGGATAGAGTGGCTGTCCCGTTGTAAAATCATATTTGTCTTTTGCACCAAAGGTATGCAATAACTCATGTACAAGAACGACTTTATTACTCGAACTTTGCTTCCGTGATGCAAATAGATTTACAGAACCAATACGCCCACGTTCCAATGCAGTGGAATGCTTCAATATTTTCTGCAACTTGGGATCATAATAATTTAAATACAGGGTCACCGATGGTGAGCCATCTTCGCCTTGATGCTGTTTCCATGCATAAAATCTAAATTTTAAACTCCACAAAACTGTATCCAAGATACGGCCTGATTCTGGAAACTTAGGTGGCAAGGTATTTAACTCACGTCCAAGCTGAAAATGAAACGAAATCGGTTGCCCACGAAATGCTTGAGACTGTAAACCTAAATAATGTTCAATTTCCTCAAGATCATCTGTTGAAATTTGCTGAATATAGGCTGATGTGGAGCGTTGACCATCTGCATTGATCGGATGTAATAAAACAACGATTGGCTTGCTCCAATCTTGATTCATATCACGCCATGCGTTCATTGCAACAATCAACAGAATGACCAGTAAAATACCAACTCGAATCTTTTTCCACATTGAATATATTCTCAATTTTTAATCGCAATAAAAATGCTGACCTAGGCCAGCATTTTTAAATATTTATGGATTAAGCTTCTACCCATTTCCCATCTTGGTAGACCAAAGACCATTTGGTTTGTTTACCTTCTGGGGTTTCTGAACCAATATATTGCGCTTGGTTTTTACGGCTAAACTTAACCAATGTTGGATTACCATCTGGATCTTGATCAGGTGCTTGCAAGATAAACTGATACTTAGGATCAAGTTGATCTGCAACTGAACGTAACTCCGCAACCTTCGGTGCACGTGTTTCACGAACTTTAGGGAATTTGCTTGCCGCCAAGAATAAACCCGCTGCTCCATCACGTAGAACAAAGTAATCATCATGTTTGACTGAACGTAAATGTTCCATTTTGATTGGGTCGACACGAGGTGGTGCTGGCTGACCATTTTTCAAAACTTTACGGGTATTGTCACAACTCATACAAGCGAAATATGGACCAAAACGACCCGTTTTCAACTGCATCTCACCATCACATTTATCACATGGAATGGTTGGACCATCATAACCCTTGATTTTGAACTCACCTTCTTCCAGCTCATAACCATCACAATCTGGGTTATTTCCACAAATATGTAACTTGCGACCACCATCAATCACATAGCTATCCATTGCAGTACCACACACTGGACAACGTTTTTTCGACATTAAATCAGCAGTTTCAGCACTGTCATCATCAGAAAGTATAGCCAATGACTCAACTGGTGTTAAATTCAACGTCCCTTTACAGCGTTCTTTTGGTGGTAAGTTATAACCAGAACAGCCAAGGAAGACACCCGTTGTGCCTGTACGAATCTGCATCGGGCGTTCACATTCTTTACAGTGAACAGCTTCAACTTCTACAGGTTGATTACGGCGCATGCCGTTTTCGCCCTGTGCTGTGGTTAAACGCTTTTTAAAATCACCGTAGAAACTATCTAACAGCTCTTTCCAATTACGTTCACCATCTGCAACTTTATCCAATTGACCTTCCAAATCTGCAGTAAATGCATAATTCATCAGGTTATTGAAGTTCTCGTCTAGACGATCGGTAACAATTTCCCCCATCTTCTCTGCAAAAAGACGGCGATTGTCGAGTTTGACATAACCACGATCTTGAATCGTCGAAATAATCGCAGCATAGGTCGATGGACGACCGATTCCACGTTTTTCCAATTCTTTTACTAAAGATGCTTCAGTAAAACGTGCAGGTGGTTTGGTAAAGTGTTGAGAAGGATCAAGTTTCTCAAGTTTGAGAATTTCACCCACTTTGACTGCTGGTAATAAAACATCATCATCAGACTTGTTCTGACCACGCACTTTGGTAAAACCATCAAAAACTAAAGTACGACCTTTGGCTTTGAGTTCTACACCATTCGCATCAACCAAAATCGTTGAGGATAAATACTCTGCTGGGGTCATTTGACATGCAACAAATTGACGCCAGATCAAATCATATAAACGTTGTGCATCACGCTCAACACCCGCCAAACTATCGCCTTTTAAGGCAACATTGGAAGGACGAATCGCTTCATGGGCTTCTTGCGCATTGGCTTTATTCCCATAACGATTTGCTTTAGCGGGTAAGTACTTCGCACCAAATTCAGTTTCAATATGATTACGCACCATACTGACAGCATCATCACTCAAGAATGTTGAGTCAGTACGCATATAAGTAATAAAACCAGCTTCATATAAGCGCTGTGCAAGCATCATGGTTTTCTTTACAGAGAAACCTAAACGAGTACTTGCAGCTTGTTGCAAGGTTGATGTGATATAAGGCGCACTTGGATTGACCTTCGTTGGCTTATCTTCACGTGTTGCAACTTTATATTCAGCATCTTTTAAAATTTTCAATAAAGCATCTGTTTGCGCTTTATTTTGTAATTTTAATGTTTTGCCGCCTTGTTTGACTGCTTCTAAACGAATTTCATCTTTTGCAGAATGAGTGTCTGCAAAAACTTGCCAGTATTCTTCAGGAATAAAGGCACGAATCTCACGCTCACGCTCGACCACCAATTTTACTGCAACCGACTGTACACGCCCTGCAGAGAGGCCACGCGCAATCTTTTCCCACAGTAGTGGTGAAACCATGAAGCCCACCACGCGGTCGAGAAAACGACGTGCCTGTTGCGCATTCACACGGTTTAAATCTAGACGTGTAGGTTGCTTAAATGCTTCTTGAATGGCATTTTTGGTAATCTCATTAAAGACCACACGATGGTAACGGCTATCATCACCACCAATCACTTCTCTTAAATGCCACGCAATCGCTTCTCCTTCTCTATCCAAATCCGTTGCGAGATAGATTTCATCTGCATCTTTGGCTAGTTTTTTGAGTTCAGCGACCACATGTTCTTTGCCAGGAAGCACTTCATATTTAGCTTTCCAACCATGCTCAGGATCGACACCCATACGATTGACTAAAGCGGATTGTGCTTTTTCAGCCTTCTGTTCATCCGTCAATTTGGTACGCGTTGCAGGCTTTTTTTCTGTCGATTTACTTGAACCACCTGTAGGTAAATCACGAACATGACCTACCGAAGACTTCACAATGTAATTTGAGCCTAAATATTTATTAATCGTTTTCGCTTTTGCAGGCGACTCCACAATCACTAATGCACGTTTTTTCCCAGCATCAGGAGAATTTGCTGTTGTGCTTTTGGATGTGGACCGAGGAGCGTTCGCCATAATAAACCACTGTTCCTATTATTAAGTTAAATTTCAGCCAATTTAAGTAAATATGCCTTCATATCATCAAGCTGTGTTGCTCTGAGGTCAGATTCTTCATCCCAATAAAGCCCTACACAGTTGGCCTGCATATCAATAGCATAAATCCCTTTTAATGCAATGGGAAAATCTTTAAATTTCTCATCACCGAGGACCACTTGAAGCTTTTGCTCTTCTACACGGGCGCGCATCAAAGCTAAGCGTGCATCTGGAATCAGTACACTATAATAAGCCACCATACTCGCACGAGACTCTGTTGCCATCGGGATTTTCGTCCACTCTGGTGCAGCCACTAAACGTGGGTGTAAGCCCATCTTGCGTGCTTTCTCTCGCATTAAACCTAATGCTTTTTCTCTAGGGCTTACGCGTAAGCCAAAAATTGAGCCCAATACAAAAACAATAATAACGAGCGCAACCCAAAGACCAGTGTGTTCCATAGTTCACCTTTTAATTCCTATATTAGAGTTGCATAAGCTGAATATAAAACGCAAGTTTAAAATTAAAATTACCGCCAATTACTGATTTTGAGGTCAGTTTAATTTCTTATTTTTCATTCATATTTTTTTCATAAAGCTCCATCCAGCTTCCCAATGACTGAATAGCACTTTGCAGCGTTTGTCCTAATTCGGTAATTTGATATTCCACTCTAGGCGGTACTTCTGGGTAAATCTGCTTGGTTATAAGTTGGTGTTGCTCCAGCAGTTTTAAATGTTTCGACAACTCTTTTTGTGGGATTGGCGCTAAAGCCTTCTGTAATTGGTTAAATCGAACAGGATGCTGTGCTTCAATAAGATGATAGACAATTGGCAATACCCATTTTCCCGAAAATAATCCAACAAATCGCATAATCGAACAATTTTGCTCATATTGCAGTGTTGTCATTTTTCCACCTTACATAAAGCTACATTTTATAGCCTTTGAGTTTAGTCTATTTCAAACCAAACAACGACTAAGTCACCAATTGGTAAGTACTTACTTTGGCAAATAAATTTTCACAATATAAGAGTTTGTAGACATTTTAGTGAAAAACATGCGATTAAAGAATAAAATGGTTTTAATTACTGGCGCAACCAGTGGAATCGGTTTTGCAGCAGCACAACGTGCAATAGAAGAAGGTGCTTTTGTTGTGTTTACTGGCCGAAATCCAGATCAAATTGTACTGACACAAGAACAATTCGGCAGCCAAAGTTTGGGCATCCAGTGTGATCACTCAAGCTTAGCATCACAAGATCATTTCATTGAAAAAATGCAACAATTATCCATTAAATTCGATGTGATTTATATCAATGCTGGCAATGTTAGCCATGAAGCATTTGGACAATGGACCGTTGAACAATTCGATGCGATTTTCAACACCAATGTAAAAGGTCCATTTTTCCTGATACAACGCTTACTTCCAATGATCAAGCCCCATGCTTCAGTGATTTTATGTGGTTCGACCAGTATTCATATCGCCTTAGAGAAAAGTAGCGTTTATGCTGCCTCAAAAATCGCCTTACGCTCTTTGGTCAAGACCTTATCTAGAGAACTTTTGGCCCAGCAAATACGATTTAACCTACTTTCACCAGGACCAACCTTAACCCCTGCCCTCAACAAAGTTGCGAGTACGCCTGCTGAAGTTGAACAGCTCAAAGCCAGTATTGAAAATCTTGTGCCAATTCAAAGGTTGGCGGATCCAGTCGAAATTGCCAATGCCTTTATTTATCTTGCTTCTGACGAAGCTAGATTTATTGTCGGTAGCGAACTTTTGGTTGATGGTGGCGTAGCAAATTTATAAGCATAAGCAAAGCGATAAAAATACAGTGTATGGCTTAATAAAAGAGCGCTAAATATTCAAATCTAAGCGCTTTTTTATGTTGCTCTGGGCAGCTTAAAAATCGCCCTAATTTAAATACATTTCATGGCTATAAACAACTTCATGACCATTCCAATAAATATAGCCTTTTTCAATCAATTCTTTAAGCAATAAACGGATATCAGATTTTGGAAACATTTGCTCCAATAAATCACGCAACTCATAAATATCTTTAGGTTTATCGGTTTTTAAATTATTCAACTTATGAATAACTTCAATTTGCACTGGATCTATTTTTGCAAAGTTTTTAAACAAAACCTGGTGTACTGCACCCACTGAATCTTGCTGATCCATTTCCTGTAACACCTGATCTGAATCGACACGTAATTTTTCTAAAATTTGATCAATTTTTTCAAGTTTGATATTTGGGTGTGCTGCGGATTCAGTCTCAGCTGGGCGTGCTGAAATAGGCTTGTCGATATCAAGACTTGTCCATTGTTTCAAGACTTTTTTACGATAAGCCACCTGATCATCAAAGCGTTTGACAATTTTTAAATTGATTAACATGCCAACCAGATGCTGAGCTTTTTCTGGCACAACTTGCAAAATATTCACAATAGAATTCTTTAATTTTTCAATAGTATTCGGTTTGCCTGTCATCTCTCCCAAGGCATCACAATACTTTTTAACCATTTGCAAATACGGCTTATTTTGAATGGTTTGTAGACTAGGTATCGAGTACTTGTTGCGTTGACGTTCCAACGTGGATTGGACTTGAATAAAATTACACGCTAGATCAGCGCTACGCATCAGATCTAACAATAAGGAACAACTTGGCATCGCAGAAATGACTTCAATCTGCATCTCTGGCTCTAATAATGCCAATAATTGTCCCACCACAACTGCATATTCATATTCTTTTTCAGATGCATTCGGTACTTCTAAAATCACCACCTGACCACTGCTCACCCAGCCTGAAAATTCAGTTAAATCTTCCAGTGAGTACTGGAATTGTCCCGTACAATTGAAAAGATAAAGTGTTGGGTAATGTTCAATAATCTCCCGCAGCATTTTGGCTGTAGGCATATTATTTTCAAGATCGAGAAGAACAGCTTTATTCGGCATGGTCAAAAAGTTTACAACTGAACAGTGGCAAGCATTACAACCAGCTTTCAACAAAAGGTCAAATAAAATTGGAAATTTAATCCTAAATTCCCAATTCCACCTGACTTAAATGTATAAGTTTTAGATTTTAAAGATAAATATTATTGGATGGTTGCAATCACTTGATCAGCCTGACACGTGCTCCCGAGCTCTTTCAGCAATTCAATTTGACCACTTTGATGTGCCAAAACTTGAACTTCCATTTTCATGGCTTCCATAATTGCCACAACTTGCCCTGCACTCACTTGCTCACCAGTTTGGACTTTCCAAGCAATGATTGCCCCGTTAATAGGCGCTGGTAAGTGCTCAGGTTGAAGTGCGAACTCTGTGCTTTGCGCTGGTTGTTGCTCCACCTGAACTGCACCTTGAGCAAACATTCCTGCAGGTAAGCCTAGACGGTGTAATTTCCCATCAATTTCGATATAGCTTAAAACCATCGCTTGTTGATGCTGAGGAATCGCGCGTCGAGTTGATTTTAAGTCTTGTTTAAAGTCATTTTCAATCCAACGCGTATGTACTTTAAATTCGTCGGTAAAATCAGGCTCATTCAGCACGGCACGATGAAAATCTAAAACTGAAGCCACCCCCTCAATTTTAAACTGCTTTAAAGCGCGTTTTGCGCGGCGTATTGCGATTTCACGCGTTTCCCCTGTCACAATCAGCTTTGCCATTAAAGAATCGAAATGGCTGGAAACCAGAGAGCCTGTGCGCACGCCAGTATCGACACGCACACCATGACCAAAAGGTGCTTCAAATAAACTTAGTGTACCAAATGCTGGAATAAAACCACGGCTAGGGTCTTCTGCATTGATACGAAACTCAATGGCATGGCCTTGTGCTTTAGGGGTTTCTTTGATCGATAATTCTTCGCCCAAAGCCACCTGAATTTGCTCAACCACCAAATCAACGCGCGCTGTTTCTTCGGTCACAGGATGTTCAACTTGCAACCGCGTATTGACTTCTAAAAATGATAGCGTCCCGTTTTGGCTCAATAAATACTCGACTGTCCCTGCTCCAACATACTGAGCAGCCTGACAAATATTTTTTGCTGAAGTTAAAATCTCTTGGTAAATCTCATCACTGATAAATGGTGCTGGAGATTCCTCAACTAATTTTTGATTACGGCGCTGTAAAGAACAATCGCGCGTACCTAAGACCACCACATTCCCATGCAGGTCGGCAATCACTTGCGCTTCCATATGACGAGGATTGTCTAAGTACTGCTCAACAAAGCATTCGCCACGGCCAAAGGCCGCTTTTGCTTCACGGACAGCAGAGTCATAGAGTTCTTTCACTTCTTCAAGCTTCCAAACCACTTTTAAACCACGACCACCACCACCAAATGCCGCTTTAATTGCAATAGGTAAGCCATATTGTTTTGCAAAGGCTAAAGCCTCATCTGCATTATTCAATGGGTCTTGTGTGCCTTGTACCAAAGGGGCACCCACTGAAGCAGCGATTTTACGTGCTTCAATTTTATCACCCAACTTGGTAATTGCTTCAGGAGATGGTCCTACCCACTTCAAGCCTGCATCAATCACAGCTTGTGCAAATTCAGCCCGTTCTGATAAAAAACCATAACCAGGATGCACCATAGTGGCTTTTGATTTTTTAGCAATATCAATAATGGCATCAATATTTAAATAGGTTTCTTTTGCGGTTGCGCCAACCAACCCCCATGCTTCATCCGCAAGTTCGACATGCAAACTGCCGATATCGTCATCTGCATACATTGCCACAGAAGCAATGCCCATATCACGACAAGCATGGATAATACGCACAGCAATTTCACCACGATTGGCAATCAATAATTTTTCATTTACATATTTTTGCTGGTTCATCTTAGTTCTCGATATCTACAAATTCGGCGATTTTTCTAAATTTGATATGGCAATCCGCAGGTATTTGTGCCACCAAATCCCAATGATGCTTGGCAACCGAAGCAATCACAGGATAACCACCAGTTAATGGGTGATCATTCATAAACAATACAGGTTGACCATTGGGTGGAATCTGCAAAGCACCAATACATGTGCCTTCGCTTTCCAATTCATGGCAAATCTTACGTGTTAAGGGCGCTTTCCCAGATAAACGTAATCCCACTCGATTACTTTCATTGGTGACTAACCATGCTTGATTGCACAGTTTTTCAATACTGCTTTGCTCAAACCAATCCGTTCGAGGTCCCATCACAATATCAAGTTCAATCGTATCGCCAAGGGACGGGAGATTGGATTTTGGCACTTCGTTGATGCTGATATTGGATGGGACGACTAGACCTTGGTAAATGACATCACCCGTTTTTAAAGGGGCTGGACCAAGAATGGCTAAACTGTCAAAAGAACAGCTATTTAAAACGGGTTGAATATCCAAACCACCACGAACCGCAAGGTAATTGCGAAACCCTGCACTCGGCGTTTGAATTTGAAATTCATCTCCCTCATCAAGTGCAATCGCCTGATAGCTGTCAAAATCTGCTTTTTGACCATCTGCAAATTTCACATGGATATTGGAAATTGCACCTGCCACGCTAATGACAGCTGAATTTTGCATGACTGCTTTTAAACCGCCATTTAACACCTCAATCACAGGCGTATCCGTTGGATTCCCTACGATTCGATTGGCACAATGCATCGAAGCGACATCCATCGCCCCTGCTGTACCCACACCGATATTGCTGTGCTGAAAACGACCTTCATCTTGAATCGAAACTTGCAAACCAGATGCCGTGATTTTGAATAGGGGCTGTTTTAAAGTTAAATCATGTCTTGGCGTGATTTGCTTGGGCACATCCACAGATACAGGATGATGGGTTACATCTTCAAAATGCACCCGCATTCCTGGTCGTAAAAGCGCAGGATTTTGACGCTGCAAATCCCACATCTTTTCTGACGTTGTTCCAATCAATTGCCAGCCACCCGGACTATCTTTTGGATAAATTCCCGAGTATTGCCCAGCAAGTCCAAGTGAGCCTGATGGAATTTTTTTACGCGGTGTTTTTAGACGAGGAATGTCTGTAAACGGCTGATCAAGGCTACTCATATAAGCAAAACCTGGAGCAAAGCCGATAAAGGCAACGTCCCAAGTGCTTTGATGATGTTTTAAAATCAGATCGGCTATAGAGAGGCCTTGAAGTTCAGCCACTTGTGCTAAATCTTCGCCATCGTAACGAATCGGAATAATCACTTCCTGCGTATTTCGATCAAAGCCTGAATCAAGCTTTAAAGTACCAATCAAAACACTCAAGGTTTTAAAGTCAGTCTTGATTTCGTTAAAACAAATTAAAATTGTTTTTGCAGCAGGAATTAAATCTTTGATTCCATTCAAGTGTAAATTTTGCAATTTACTGTATAACGCCAAAGTTTCTTTTAAACTAGAAAGTTCAATCAAGAAACTGTCGGAATTTACCGATAAAAATCGCATTTACTGATCCTTTCTTGTCTTAACGCAGCCACGCACGATCAGGTATGTCTGTAATCAACATATGTCCTGGTGCATGGCTAATGGCAAATGGGATTTTCGAGTTCATAATTGCAGCTTGAGGCGTTACACCACATGCCCAAAATACTGGAATTTCACCCTGTTCAATACGTGAGGCATCACCAAAATCTGGCTGATTGATGTCGCGTATGCCCAAACTTTCAGGATGACCAATATGTACGGGAGCGCCATGAACACTCGGCATACGTGCCGTAATTTTTACAGCCTCAGCTATTTGATGGGCAGCAATGGGGCGCATAGAAACCACCATATTTCCTGAAATACGTCCAGCAGAAAGGCATTCGATATTACTCAAATACATCGGTACATTGGTCTTGTCATGGATATGACGCACTTCAATCCCCGCTTCTTGCAAAGCTGTTTCAAAGGAGAAACTACAGCCAATTAAAAAGGTCACTAAATCAGGATGCGCGTTATAAAGCTCACTCGCATCAGTGAGCTCATCCACCATTTCACCGTCTTTCCAAACACGATATCGTGGAAAATCAGTGCGAATGTCTGAGTCAGCAGCCAATCGAGAGTGATATACACCTTCTTCCAAAACGTCTAATACAGGACAGCTTTGCGGATTACGCTGTGCGTACAACAAGAAATCATATGCCCAGTCTTTGGGTACAGAAATCATGTTCACTTGGGTCATTCCAGCAGCCATTCCTGCAGTGGGTTGATCAAAACCCGCACGAATTTTTTGTCGCGCATCCAATGCAGCTTTGAGTTGAACTGGATCGACTTTAATCTCTTTAAACATGTGTCTTGTCCTTATTGTTTTATGCACAAAATGAACGAACTTGAATGTCGTTTTTTAACAGCTCAGCTTTAACCGCTGCGGACATTTCTAGTGCACCTGCGGTATCACCATGCAAACAAATCGTATCGGCTTGAATCGGGGTAAAGACACCATCAATTGACTCAACCCCGCCATTTTTTAACATCGCAACCACACGTTTTGCCACAAACTCTGCATCATGCAAAACAGCACCCTCTAAACGGCGTGAAACCAATGAGCCATCACGGTTATAAGCACGATCAGCAAAGGCTTCTGAAACCACTTTTAAGTCTGCCTGACGTGCTTGTGCAACCAAATTTGACCCAGCCAAAGCAACCAGTACCAATGCTGGGTTATACATTTTAATGGCTTCAATCACGGCTTCGGCTTGTACGGGATCTTTGGCTATGGTGTTATACAATGCCCCATGCGGTTTGACATATTGCACTTTGGAGCCAGCAACTTTTGCCAAACCATCAAGCGCCGAAATTTGATAGAGCACATCCGCGATCAGCTCGTCTTGAGACAAATCCATATTACGGCGACCAAAACCAACCAAATCTGGGTAGGAAACATGCGCACCAATCGTGACATCTAATTTCACCGCTTGTTGAAGCGTTTTCAATATTCCCAACGGGTCACCTGCATGAAAGCCACAGGCAATATTGGCACTACTGACCACAGGTAAAATTTGCTCATCATTGCCCATTTTCCATGAGCCAAAACTTTCACCCAAGTCACTATTTAAATCGACATACATTGTGATCATTCCTTTTCAATTGAGTGTGAAGTTGATTAGAGCTTGGTGAGGTAATTAAATACTGTCGTAAATGACATATAACCCATCCACCATGTGAGTAAGCAGGTTAATACACCCAAAACCAGCAACCATTTTGGATAATTATAATTGCCCATCATGTCTTTACGACATGCCGCAACATAGACAAAAATCGTTAAACCAATTGGTAATACCAAACCATTAAAACCACCCACAAAGATCAGTAAGCCCGCTGGTGTTGCACCTAGAATCACGTAAAGCAACAAGGCTAAAGAGATAAAGCTAATGGTGAGGTAGTTGGTATGTTTGGTGGTTAAGTTCTGTTTAAATGCGGACATAAATGAAACAGAGGTATAGGCTGCACCAATTGTGCTACTGATTCCGGCTGCCCAAAAAATCAAGCCAAACAGTTTAAAACCAAATGTACCCGCAGCATATTGGAATGCTTGCGCAGCTGGGTTGGCATCGTGACTTGCTAAATCGATATTTGCGCCGCTGACCACAACCCCTAAAAATGCCAAGAACAATACATAACGCATGATCCCAACCACCACAATACCTTTGGTTGCGGCTCTGGCCACTTCATCAATATTTTCTGGTCCTACAGCACCTTTGTCCAATAAGCGATGCGCGCCCGCATAGCAGATATAACCACCCACTGTACCGCCAACAATGGTTGTAATGATGGCGAAATCAATTTGATCAGGTGCAAAAGTTTGTTGAACGGCTTGCCCCACAGGTGGCATGACAATAAATGCAACGATCACGATCAAAACGATTTTGAGTAATCCCAAAATAATCATGCTCTTGTCCATCGCCAGTGTGGCTTTTCTGGAGGCAAAAATCAGAATAGCCAAAGCACCACTCAGCACGCCGCCGACCTTGGTATCCAACCCAAAGAGTGCATTTAAGCCCAGTGCAGCACCCGCAATGTTACCGATACTAAAGAAAAACCCACCTAAAATGACCAGAAATGCGAGTAAGTAACCACTCCCCGGTAAGGCTTTATTGGCAATATCTGAAGCGCGCATTTGCGTTAAAGTGACCACACGCCAAATGTTTTGTTGAACAACATAATCAATAATGATCGAAACAAGGATTGCAAAACCGAATGCAGCGCCTAATTTCACTGTAAATACAGCCGTTTGGGTTAGAAAGCCTGGCCCCATCGCAGACGTTGCCATCATAAAGATAGATGCAACAATTGCCCATTGACGGTCAGACAAAAAAGAAGATTTCAATAAAGACATGTAGGCGTTCCTCATCCATTTGAGCTTAATCAACGCTATTTCAAGTGAAACAAAGAACATCTATTTTTCTAAAATACGAGATTCTTTAATCCTTTAAACTTTTAAGATTTTCTGGTTATGCTGAACCAAATCTGTATTTCAAATAAAAGCATAGGCGAAGGTCAGTCACAATAAGACTTTATCCAAAATTCATTAAACATAAGATATTGAATTTATATGTTTTTATTATTTTTAAAATCATTTAATAATGAATGTTTATCAGTTTCTATAAGTTCTCATTATCAATATTTCATATTTTTGCAATTTTTAAATCAAAACCAAAGCTGCATAAAATGCCGTTTTATTGTTCATTATCTAATTTTATTATTCAGCTTTTTCATGGCATTTTCCGAAGTTAAAACCGCTAAATCCGTCAACTTTTCTTTTAATGCGGTGTTATTGCCTTGTGTATAGATTGCGGTAAAGTGGAATGTCTTTAGTTGGATTGGCGTATCTAGAATTTCAAGTCGCCCATCTAAAATTTCTTTGATTGCCGTTAGTTTAGGTACCACTGCAATCCCTAAACCTTGTTCAGCTAAACGTAATAATGTGACCAATGAATAACTTGTGATGGATAGTGGTTCATCGATCTTCTGTTCTTTCATTTTGGCTTTGAGCTCTTTATAAGGATAGGTAATTCTTGGATAGGTTAAAATGGTATGCGACATCAATGTCCGTAATGACATCTGCCCGATTCCACCTTTAAATGAAGGCGATGCCAGAAAACTTAATTCAAAATCACACAATGAACGTTCTATACATTCAAAAGGCAAAGTTGGCCCCAGTAAAAACGCCATATCCAAATCACCGATGCGTACACCTTCTTGTAAATCTGGAGTTAAATTCACCACGATTTCGATGGAAACTTTGGGAAACTCTTGCTGGACTTGCTCCATATACTCCACTAGCCAAGTATGGACAATCGTTTCGGAAACCCCCAAACGAATCGTTCCTGTTAAATACTGACTTTCTGTGAGTTCAGCCACCAAGTCTGTTTCCAGTCGCATAAACTTTTCAGCATATTTAAATAAGGTCATGCCCTTATGCGTGGCTTTGATTTGACGAGAACTGCGATCCAGCACTTTAAAACCGAGATCATTTTCAATCGCAGTAATTTTTTGAGAAATTGCAGGCTGTGTCGTTTGAAGCTTTGTTGCGGCTTTATTAAAACTGTTTAAGGTCACCACCCAATAAAATGCTTCGAGGTTTTTTAAGTTCATAATCCATCTTAACCCACAAATTTAGCGCTTGCGTTATGCAAATCCTTTGCCAATATCACTGCTATGTGTGAATTTACACCTGATTCAGCACACCTCAGCCACTCATATTTCACATCCGTTGCATCAATAATGCGGAGGACGATTGGTCATTGGGTCAAATGCTGCAATACCTTCTGACAAATCAGCAGATTCTATACGTTGGTAAATTAACTGCATTTGTTTTTTTAAATCAGCGATTTCCAAGCTTTGTTGTGCCACTTGATCATTTAATTGTTCGACTAAATCATCTAAAAATGCAATTCGGACTTGCAAATCTTCTATGGGTGCGGAAAATGACGCCTGATCATCAATATTTTTATGTTTAGTCATTTTTAGTCCTCAGTGTGGGATGTTTAGGAAACCGTATGGCCTATATTACTATAAGGGATGTCCAACTTGCGTTTGGTGGACCTGCCCTGCTCGATGGCGCAAACTTCAATTTAGAACGAGGCGAACGAGTCTGTCTGATTGGTCGTAACGGTGAAGGTAAGTCTACTTTACTCAAACTGATTGAGGGAAGTTTATTGCCTGATCAAGGTGAAATTGCATTACAAAATGGTATTACGATTTCTATGCTTGCTCAGGATGTACCGATGGATTCGGGCAAAGTTGCAGATATTGTTGCCGAAGGTGCAGGAGAAGCCGCGCTCGTCCTAAAAGAATACCACGAAGCCAGCGATGCTTGTGTATTAGGTGATATGGAAGCTTGTGATCGTATGGGCAACCTACAACATAAGCTGGATTTGCTCGATGGTTGGGCCTTAGAAACCAAAGTAAATTCTATCTTAAGCAAAATGGGCTTAGATCCTGAAGCGGATTTAGCTGATTTATCAGGCGGGCGTAAACGCCGTGTACTTTTAGCACGTGCATTGTTGACGCAACCTGACGTTTTATTACTTGACGAACCAACCAACCATTTGGACGTAGAAAGTATTGAATGGTTAGAGAAATTCTTACTCGATCAAAACAATCTCACCCTGCTATTTATTTCCCATGACCGTGCTTTTGTTGACAGTATTGCGACACGTATTGTGGAGTTGGATCGTGGTGTTTTACGTAGTTATGAAGGTAACTACTCACGCTACCTCGACTTAAAAGCACAACAAATGGAAGCTGAAGAAAAGCAGAATGCACTGTTTGATAAACGCTTGGCTGAAGAGGAAACTTGGATTCGTCAAGGGATCAAAGCACGTCGTACCCGTAACGAAGGTCGTGTACGTGCATTAAAAGATTTACGTGAACAATCTAAAGCGCGCCGCTCACAACAAGGCAAAGTGAGCATGGCGACTCAAGAGGCAAATCGTTCAGGTAAATTGGTCTTTGATATTGAACACTTAAGTGTGGCTTTTGGTGATAATGCACCAATTATTAAAGATTTCTCTGCGTTAGTACTGCGTGGCGATCGTATTGGTTTAGTCGGTGACAATGGTGTAGGTAAAACCACCTTGATCAAAGCCATTTTAGGTGAACTTGAACATGGCGGTTCGGTGAAAACAGGTACACAGCTTGAAGTGGCTTATTTTGACCAATTACGTAATGCGCTAGATCTTGAAAAATCAGTAATGGCCAATGTGTCTGAAGGCTCAGACTTTGTCGATGTTAATGGTGGTCGCCGTCATATCTACAGCTATTTACAAGACTTTTTATTCTCGCCTGAACGCGCGCGTACTCCAGTAAAAGCACTTTCAGGTGGTGAGCGTAACCGTATCCTTTTGGCAAAGTTATTGCTTAAACCGTCTAACCTTATTGTGATGGATGAGCCAACCAATGACTTAGACATGGTGACTTTAGAATTACTTGAAGAGATGTTGAGTGATTATAAAGGGACTTTGTTATTGATCTCGCATGACCGTGCATTTATGGACAATGTTGTGACATCAACTTGGGTATTTGATGGTAAAGGCAATATCGATGAGTACATTGGTGGCTATCAAGACTATCTAGAACAACGTCCAGATCAACGTGTTGTCGATCAGAAAAGTGATGTAAAAAAAGCCATTGCGAAAGCGGAAGCTGCTGCGACACCTGCTGAACCAGCCGTTAAAAAAGTGAAGTTGAGTTATAAAGATCAACGCGCTTTAGAACAGTTACCCGCAGAAATTGAAGCTTTGGAAAAAGAACAAGCTGAACTGACTGCAAAACTTGCTGATGGTTCTTGGTTTGTGACTGATGCAGATGCAGCCACCAAAGCGTCGCAACGACTTGGTGAGATTGATGAACTGATGCTTGAAAAAATGGAGCGTTGGGATGCATTAGAAGAAATGACCAAAGGTTAATTCTTCTAAAATCTTTAAATAAAAACTCCGCAAATATGCGGAGTTTTTATTGAGCCTGCCGACATTGAAACCAACAACATTGATCAATCATCTTATAGATATACAACACATATTTTCAGCTTTATGTATTAACCAGATTTAAAGACATTGGAACATAACGTAACCCATGATTTTCAATGGTTTCATCTTTCACCACAAAGCCAAATCGTTCATAAACAGCTTGTACATTACAGCTTGAATTTACCGTAAATACTGAAACACCAGACTTTTTCACCTCCTGCAAAATAAAGTCCCACATTGTTCGGCCAATTCCCTGAGCTTGCTTCTCTTTCGATATAAAGAAATGAACCAAATGGGCAGGATTCTTATACGCAATAACACCGATCATCTGCTGATGATCGCTATAAACAAAATAGTGAATTTCAGGATTCTCAAGCATTTTTTCAATCATACTTACGCAAAACAGTTGTCGCCCACTATCATTAATTGCAAATTCATCAATAAAAGGCGCAATCAATTGGGTAATTGCAATTAAGTCCTTTGTGGTTGCTCTTCTGATTGTTTTATTCATGTGAGGCACATTTCAATAGTGGAGTAGCAGTAAAAGATCAAAATGCTAAACTTAAGTCTGTAATCAGCATTTCGTTCTCTAGCTAATACTTGAAATGATATATAACAGACTCTTTCATTTTTAAAAATAAACGCACTTATTTAAATGGCTTAGTTCAAGTTAAAATGACGGCAATACTTTACTGATTAAAATTAAATAAAACTTAAAAAATCAAAGCACTTACCATTCCCCACTCATCTTACCCATGATCATTTCATTTATACTGAATTTCGCTACAAGCACTTCATGATGTTTCCATACAAATCCACCAAGATATGATTATCGAATCTAGTTCAGATCTCGAATTATTTAGTGAGAATATGATCATGAAAAAAGTTACATCATTACTTGTTGCAGCATTCACCACAGCAATTTTCGCAGGTTCTGCAATGGCAGCAACTCCAGCACAGCATTCGACTCAAGCGGTTAAAACCCATCAAATGCAAAAACAACATAAAGCTGGTCATAGCCAAAAACACCATGCCGCTGCACAAAAATCAGCAACAGCAAAAAAAGTAGAGGGTAAAGCAGCAACCAAATAATCCACTTTAAAACGTTGTTTTAAAACTGTCGCTTTATAAAATTATGATCCTCATGCTTAAAAGCTACACCAACAGTGTAGCTTTTAAATTTTCAGCGAATGCTCTGGATCGCTTCAAATTCATTCGCTACTTTAAACCGAATTTTTCAACAGGTTTGATTAACCATAAAGACAATTTTCTTAATAAAATATCAAAAAATTGCTGTTGTAACATCCAGCAGGTCAATACAGATAAACCAATACAAATCCCAATTTCCACAAAAATATTAAAATCCAGTTGCCAATAACGTGCAATCAACATCACCACAAAACCATGTAGCAAATACACCGCCAAGGTGTTTTTTCCAAGTTGCACACAGCCAATATTTAATAATTTTGTCCATGCAAACATCGCGAAAATGCCCAAACTCGACATCAATAGACAGCCTATTCTGATCCAAGTACCATCCCACATACTTACCTTAAGTTGCTGATAACTTAAACTGCCATATAACCAAAATGGGTTGATTTGGGTGAAATACACCAAGCTTGCAATACCCATCACGATGAATCCAGCTAAAATTTGAGTGAATTTAAATTGCTGAATTTTCTCGACAATGGTTTTGCCATAAAGTGCACCCACAATAAAAAATGGAAAGAAGCTAAAAATTCTTCCGATTGAGTATTGGTAATTGTTCCATGGGCTTAAGCCGACACATAAAGCAAGAATCAGTGCAATCAGCAGTGCAAATTTTGTTTTTATCAAAAAATGGGTAAGCGTTGTCCATACCATCATGCCCAGCAGATACCATAAAATCCAATAAGGTCGTTCAAACACATTCCAATTGAGCTGAAATTTACCTGACCAGATGGCATCAAATGCAGGAAATAGAATTTGAAAGGGTAAATAGAGCGAGACAAAAAATAGAATATTCTTAAACCATTTACTGTCTTTAAACAACATGCCCGAAATAAAGATAAAAGCAGGCATATGTACAAAATAAATCGTACCTAATAAGACATGATCAATGGGATCTTTCCAACCGATCATGCGTTCTAGAAAATGCCCGAGCACCACAAGAAATATCAGCGTTGCCTTACAACTGTCTAAGTAGGTATCTCTCATCGCAAGGTTGTCTAAAATAGTCAGTGAATAACTGCGATTATATACCTAAAACATGCACTTGCTTTTGATCAATCTCAGCAAGATGCTGGCGATAGATTTTAAAATTTTCCAAATCAAAACACACGAAACTGACTTCCTCTAAGTTGGTCGTCTGGGTTAAAAACTTAGTCACGCTGTTTATAGCGATAAATGCTGCCTCTGATTTAGGAAAACGATAAATCCCTGTTGAAATATTCGGAAATGCCAGTGTTTTTAGCTGATGTTGCTCAGCGAGTCTTAAGCTATTGAGATAGGCTTTCTCAAGCAGTTCATTTTCAGCATGCTGTCCATCTTGCCAAGTGGGGCCCACGGTATGAATCACATAATTACAGGGCAACAACCCCGCTGTGGTAATCACTGCTTCACCAACTGCACAACCACCCTGTCTAGCTCGGATCTTTTGACAATCCTCCAAAATAGCAGAACCACCTTTTCGATGAATTGCACCATCCACACCACCACCGCCAAGTAACGAGGTATTGGCAGCATTCACAATTGCATCCACCTTTTGAACTGTAATATCACCTTGAATTAACCGAATTATTTTCACGTCATGCTTCCTTGCGTATCCTCAATGAGAGTGAATGACATCTTGAATTTTCTTCTTTAAACCGCTTCATGCTACACTCCTTTCAGTTTTAACTTCCCCAAAATTTACAAAACTGCTATGAGTAAAAAGCATCAATACGAGCCTGGAAAATTTTATTGGGCATTTTTACATCCGAAATATTGGGGAATCTGGATTGCGATTGTATTTTTGATGATGCTCGCAATTTTGCCTTGGGCAATTCAGTACCGCTTAGCAACACTGTTAGGCAATATTGCCTTTGACCGACTTAAATCACGTCGTGAAACAACAACGCGTAATTTAGAAGTCTGCTTTCCAGAATGGTCGCCTGAACAAGTCATCGACAACTCAAGACAAGTCTTTGTTGATCAAATGGTCGGGGTCTTTGAAACCTTAAATGCATGGTATTCACCACAATGGTTTAAAAACCGTGTCAGCATTCAAGGGCTAGAGCATATCCAACAGGCCAAACAAAATGGTCAAGGCATACTACTACTTGGCACTCATAGCACCATGCTTGATGCTGGTGGTTATTTATGTGCACAATTTTTTGAACCCGATGTCGTATATCGCCCACAGAATAATCCCTTACTCGATATGTTGATTTATCGTTGTCGTGCAACGATTTATAAAGCGCAGATTGATCATGATGATATGCGTGGATTGATTCGCCATCTGAAAGAAGGTGATGCGATTTGGTATAGTCCAGATCAGGATTTTGGATTAAAACAAGGGGTGATGGCACCCTTTTTTGGTACGCCCGCTGCAACAGTAACGGCGCATCGACGTTTATTGAAAATATCAAAAGCTGTCGCAATTCCTCTGTATTTTTATCGTGACGGTGATATCAAAGATCCAAAATATCATGTACTTATTGAACCTGCTGTTGATCCATTACCCAGTGAAGATGAAATGGATGATGCGATTCGTGTCAATAAAATCATTGAAAATCAACTGAGGATCGCACCGACACAATATATGTGGTTTCATCGTCGCTTTAAAACACGTCCAAAAGGCTACCAGAAAATCTATTAATTTTAAGTGTTTTTGTTTTAACGATCAGGAGATATAAAAATATCTCCTTTTTTATTTTGGTCATCTCGCGTCTAAATAGCATCGTTCATGGCGAACTGTGTCTAGTTACACATGCCCACTTTTTTGATCAAACAAAGCGAATTAAGATTTATCAATAATAGGGTCTGTTAACAATTCGTCTACGTTTGCGACTACGAGTGTTTTTTAGATGATACAAGGCACGAGATATGAAATTTAGTCATTCTAAATAAATAGTTCGTAACGATGTAGCAGCAAAAAACACTCTAGTCCCGAAGGGTTGTAGCTAAAATTATCTCAGTCTGTGTTATGAAACTCGAAAATAGTCTCGCTATTCTCTTCGTTTCATGCCTTGCCTGCTCAATTTTAGCCTACAACGCAAGCCATTTATGAAATGTCAACAGACCCTAAGTGGAATACATTCAAATTTAAGGAAAATAAAACAATGAACATCACCAATAAAGTTCTTTTTTCATGTTTGATCAGTTCCAGTTTGATGTTTACTGCATGTTCAGAGCAAAAAGCAGATATCGCCCAAAACAAAACCTCAGAAACTACGTCTAGTGCAACAACTCAAGGCAATTGGAAAAGCAAAGCGACTGAACTGAGTACAGCCAATGCAACAGAGATTACAACAGACTTGGCTCAACTTAATCAGATCGTCAATCATGCAAATACCCAAGCACTTCAATTAAGAGCGGAGCTTCGATCAACTACTCCCCAACCTGAAAAGCGCCAACAGATTTTACTCAAAGCCAATGATATACAAGCGAAAACTCAACAACAAATCATGGCATTAAATTTAAACAGTAGTGAAGTACAAAGTCTACGCGCACAAATGATTGATAATTTAATCACCAGTCAGAAAATGTATACGCTTTCAACAGCCTCAGATTTTAATGCAAATGCACCCAGTGATGAATTTAAGCAACTTGGTAAACGTTCAATGGCGCTTCAACAAAAAATTTCTGCTGAAATGGACGCCTTAAATCAACATTATGGAAAATAAAAATAATTTGGATCATAAGTGGGTTAAGTAGAAAAACTAACCTTTCCATACCCGAAAACGCGCCATCGCCCAAATCACATAAGGCCAAAAAATCATATTGACTATGCTATGGATACTTTCCCAAATACGCCAATAGCCTCTACCAAAAATATCTGCGCGTGCATTAAAGATTTCAATTACAAAGGCAAACACCACTGTGGCGATAATCGCAAAATTTGATTTAAGTTGTCTTTTATGAATTGCAGCAACAATAAAATAGATGATTAAACCTGCATAGATAAATAAAGCATCACTACTTAAACCAGTAAAATGTTTAAGACTTGAAGCGAATTCTTGAACTTTTGCGAGAAACATAGCCACTCTTTTTTATTTTCAATTTTGTCTATTCTAAATTATATACCATAAATAAAGCATAACCCGAGTTCTGCATCCTGCAAAACTCGGGTTCATGAGGTTGTGCTTTCACATCTTATTCTTATTTTCTTGGTTATCCATTCCAACATCAAATCCTTGATGATTGCTCCATCGACTTCGTCTTCCTTAGTGAGATTTTCCGTTCTCATTCCCTGTGTCGATAAGTAAAGATTAAAACGAATATGCTTTGCATGCTATCCGCTTAGGGCCTAAATCCATGTAAGTAATTGCTTACAAAAATCAGCCATTTTTTAATTTTATTGTCAGACAATCAGGTTCCAGCTTTATAACTTTGCGCAATTTCATCAGTGACCAACTTCTCCTCTTTCTCTGCTTTTTCAATCCCTTCCTGAATTGCCTCTTGCGCTTCCCTTTCATCTGCATCGGTTTGCTCTAACTCTTCTTGAGTTTGCTCAAAAATACGCCCTGTTTGTAATACCACATAAATCGGAAAATGATCTGAACCCACATGAGGTAGCCGCTGCATATGTACTAAAGCGAAATCTGTACTATGAAATAAATGATCCAAAGACCATCTTAAAAATTTATAGTCAGCATGGAAGGTGTTGATATATCTGCGCCCCACACGTGGATCAAGCAAACCACTAATACGCTGAAATAAACGTGTTGTGCGTGACCAAGCAACATCGTTTAAATCCCCCATAACAATACAGCTCTCATCCAAGTCTTTGATCTGATCCCCCACAATAAGCAATTCAGCATCACGTAAAGTCGAGTCTTTGGCTTCTGTTGGGCTTGGTGGTTTGGGATGTAAACAATACAGTTGCACCGCTTGCCCAGATGGTAAAATCACCGTGGTATGAATAGACGGAATTTCATCACTGAGAATAAATTTAACCTCTGTATCAACCAACTTGAGTTTGCTATACAAATGCATCCCATAGAGATTGTCTAAAGGTATAGCCACACGATAAGGATAGTCTTTTTCAATTTGAGCCAATTCATTTTGCCAAGTTTGATCAGTTTCAAGTGTCAAAACAATATCTGGCTGGTGCTGTTCAATTTGCTCAAGCAATAAGTGATATTCATCATTCGGTGTCAGCACATTCGACACAATCACTGAAATTTGCTGATCAGGATTAAGCTGATCTTTGCTCACCTGTTTGACTTGTTTCTTCCAAATGAAGGTATAAGGCAAAACCATCTTTAATTGAAAAGCTAAGGCAGCTATCAATAAAAATAAAATCACTTCACGAGCCAAGTCCCACGGCGCTGTCCAAAACAACATCAAGACCAAGGCAATCAAACCAACAAATAATATCTGCAAGCGTGGAAAATCAGCACCTCTAAACCACCATTCATCACGGGGAATCAGTGACCAGAAACTTAGCCAAATCACGATCAACGCAAGTACTTCTATCCAGATCATATTTTGTCACTCTTATATTCTTAATTTTTGAATGATTCATAAATTAATATCAATTTTGCATGTATCATAAACAAGATATATTGCACAATATAGTTGTGTTTTCATTGTGTATGCTATTGCAGTTACACACTCTTTTGATACACTCAAACCCCCTTTTATTTTTTAACGCACCGAGGCAAAGTGACATGAAAGTAGGTCTGGTCGGTTGGCGCGGGATGGTTGGTTCTGTCCTTATGCAACGTATGGTTGAAGAGAATGATTTTGCTCATTTTGAGCCATTCTATTTCTCTACCAGTAACGCAGGTGGTGAATCGCCTGCTTTTGGTGGTAAAACTGCTCCAGCACTTATGGAAGCGACGGACATTACCAGTCTGAAGCAAATGGATGTCATTATTACCTGTCAAGGTGGCGACTATACATCAGAAGTCTTTCCTCAGCTAAAAGCTGAAGGTTGGAAAGGCTATTGGATCGATGCAGCTTCTACATTACGTATGGATGATGAAGCAATCATCGTACTCGACCCAGTCAACTTAAATGTTATCAAAGACGGTTTGGTCAATGGTATTAAAACATTTGTTGGCGGTAACTGTACGGTTTCTTTGATGTTGATGGGCATGGGTTCACTGTTCCAACACAATTTGGTGGAATGGATGACGGCAATGACGTATCAAGCCGCTTCAGGTGCTGGCGCGCAAAACATGCGTGAGCTGATCACAGGTATGGGGTATTTATATAACAATACTCAAGACTTGTTAGATGATCCACGTTCTGCGATTTTAGACATCGACAGCCGAATTGCCGAATTACAACGTGGCGAAGGTTTTCCGAAAGCAAACTTCGGTGTGCCTTTAGCGGGTTCGTTGATCCCTTATATTGATAAGCAACTTGAAAGCGGTCAATCTAAAGAAGAGTGGAAAGGTCAAGTTGAAACCAACAAGATCCTAGGTAATGCTCAGATTGTTCCAATTGATGGTCACTGTGTACGTATTGGTGCAATGCGTTGTCACTCTCAAGCCTTAACATTGAAATTGAAAAAAGATGTTCCGCTTGATGAGATTGAGGACATGATTCGTCAGTCTAACCAATGGGCAAAAGTGGTTCCAAATACACGTGATGCATCAATGACGGATCTTACTCCAGTCGCTGTAACAGGAACTCTATCTGTGCCAGTAGGTCGTTTACGTAAATTAAATATGGGTAAAGAGTATTTAGGCGCATTCACTGTAGGTGACCAATTACTTTGGGGTGCTGCTGAGCCTTTACGTCGTATGTTACGTATCTTAATCGACTATAAAAATGCTTAAAGTCACAAAAAACTCATAAACAATGAAAAAGCCGATCTATCTTGATCGGCTTTTTTATGTAACTATATTTATGTAACTCTAATGTTAATATTTTACATATAGACTACAGCTAAATATTGTATTATGGGGATGCCTTGAACTTTGTCAGAGCAATGGATAGAGATGACTGTATATAACAAATTAAAAATTGCCATTTTAGCCATCATGACGTCGCAAGCGGTGAGTGCGATTACAATAGACCCGATTCAAGTTCAATCAGGGTCTGGTGATCTGCTTTATGCTGAAATGAAGTTTAGTAATGCAAATCCAAATGAAAAAATAGAAGTCGGATTAGCCGATGCAGATGATATTCAAAATATTGGCATTTCCACGCAAGCACCTGGACATTTAAATTTCTATACTCGTCGTTCAGGAGATGGCACTGGGGTGATTGTGATTACCTCTTCTCGTCCGATTGTTGAATCTGAATTAAATATATTATTAAAAGTCAAAGAAGGGAGTGCGACCCATATTCAGCAGGTCAAAGCCCCATTGACCCGTGGGCGTAGCAACGTCCCTGCTCCAATGAGCAATGCTTTAGTCAAAGAAAAGCCTCTGACACCTCAAATCATCGTCAGTGAAAAAGATATTGCATTAAATTTACCAACCAGCACGCAATACCACGTGACAACGCCAGAAGTCGTAACTCCACCAGCTATGGCAACCAAAGCAACGACGACAACGGATTCAGCTGGTACTTTAGCGATTAATGTAATTGCACCACCAGCACTCAAAACAGAACAAAAACCAACCACAGTTGCGACAAACACACCGCCTGCGGCTACAACCAATACTCCGAACCCTCTTCAAAGCAATCATCAAAGCAGTGCTCAGAATACGCCACAAACACCGACGGTAACTGTACAACAAGTGCCTCAGCCACCAGCCGAAAAAGCACCAGTGCAATCTGCAAAAGCTCAGACCCCACCCGCTAAATTAGACGAGCAAAAAGCAGAATCACAAAAGCCAAAAGATTCCAAAGCTGAGACCAAGCAAGCAAAATCGAATGAGCCTCGCGTAGCGAAATCGAAAGCGGAGTCACAAAAAGCGCTTAAACAGGAAAAAACCAATAAAGCATTAGATAAACAACCTAAGCATATTGTTCAGGCCAATGAGTCACTGTGGAAAATTGCTTCTCGGATTGCAGCAGAAACTAATCAAAGCGTTCCAGAAGTGATGCGACAAATTAAAGCAAATAATGCCAATGCGTTTATTCAAGGTGATGTAAACCGTATTCGTCGTGGTGCTGCACTCAATCTTGCAGCCAGCTATCGTCAAATACCACAAAGCAAAAATAAAGTTGCAACGGCTGCACCTGAAATTGCCAAAAAGCAATCGGGTTCTGCCAAATATCGTTTAGACCAAGCAGAAATGAGTTTAGTCGCAGACAATGAACAACCCGCTGCTCAGAGTCAAGGAAAGCAAAATACACAGTTGAATCAGACCACTACTGAATTATCTACAAAAGTTATGACTTCTCGTGAAAAAACGGTTAAATTACAGAAGAATGTGAACCAACTTGCAGCAGGTTTACAACAAAAGAATCAGCGAATTCAATTATTAAATGCTCAGCTCGCTCAATTGCAACAGCAATTACAACAGCAGAATGCAAAAAAACCAAATAGTTAGGATATTCAAAATATTGATTCATTGTGCTCAATGAAGGGGAAATAAAATGTTGTTGTATGTGATTCCATTTGTTCTACTCTTGGTCGTGGCGATCGTGCTCAAAAAACGAGAGGATGCCAATAAAGAGAGCGCCAGTACCAATAACAAAAAAAGTAACAATAAAAAGACGTCAAAGAAAAATGTTGCACGCACTGCGCGTACCTCAAAAAAACAACAGACCACTGTTGTTGAAGATGAAGTTATTGTTAAACAAGCAACAAAACCATTAAGCCCTGAATTAAAAACTAATATTGAAAAGCTAATTACTGAGAAAAACTATTTTTCTGCTGAAGCAAAAATCAATCAAGTTTTAAACCAAGATAATGCTCAACATGAACTTTATCTTTATCTTTTAGATGTGCATCTGGCACAAAAAGATGAATTTGCAGTGAATCAGTTGATTAATCATATTCGTTCATTGGGCTTAGACGAAATCGTCATTCAAGCCGAAGAACGACGAAAAGCCAATCAAGCTGATCACCCAGTTGAATCGATTGCTTTTGAACCATCAAGCCCTGTCGTGCCAGAAAGCAAAAATACAGCTGCCTTTGATGCCTTGATTGGAAATACAGAAACAATTTCACAACCCGCTGTATCTAAAACCGAAACGCAAAATCTGGCACAAGTCGATGCGCTAGAATTCGATCATTCAACGCTTGTTGAGCAGAAAGTTGAGACACCGCAACAACCTGTTCAGCCTTTAGAATTTAATTTAGATCCTGCACCTGAAAAAGCGCCAACAACAACACCTGAGCTTTCTTTTGAAGTAGTTCCTCCTGCCCCAGAAATTAAAACTGAAACTGTCAAACCGTTAGAGTTTACGTTTACAGCAAATGAACCTACAACAGTTCCAGTTGAAAAAGCGGCAGAAGTTGAAATCGCACCAGAATTCAAACTTGATTTTGCTGAACCGATTACGCCAGTAGCTACTGAAGAAAGCACACCAGTACGTGATTTTGAATTTAAACTAACGCCTACTGAACCAGAGGCACAGCCCACTTTTAGTTTTGATTTAGATCCAAAACCTGAAACAGTTGAGCAAGTGCATAGTACAGCAACACTTAGCCTTGAAACGCCTAGTGAAGCTGAAACCAGTCTGGCCATAAATGCAAACGACCCATTACTCCATTCATTCCCTGAGCTGGCTCAAGTGAATGAAGTTCAATTAAATTTAGACCTTGCTCAACAATATCTAAATTTGGGTGCATATGCTTCAGTTCGTGAGCTACTCTCACAAAATGAAGCAGCGTATACCGCTGAACAACGCCAACAATCACAAAATTTACTCAATCAAATAGCTTCTTAAATCTATTCGTCTTAAGATAAAGCAGTCATGAATGGCTGCTTTTTTATTATGAACAAAAAAATTGCTTTAATTTACATGGGTGGAACTTTTGGCTGTATTGGCGAGCCTTTAGCACCGATGCCTGATGCTGAGTTTATTCCACAACTCAAAAAGGTCTTAGCACCTCAGTTTAAAATTGAGTGCTTTAAGGCGCCCAGTATCAAAGACAGTAGTGCATGCACAGCCATTGACTGGCTTATGCTGATTCAACAAATACAAAGCCTACAACTCCAAAATTTCCAGCACTTTGTCATTATTCATGGTACAGATACGCTCAGTTATGCTGCTGCGACCTTATCTCGCTTTTTAGCTGAGTCCTGTCATGTCGTCCTTACTGGAAGCCAATATCCACTGCTCAATATTCAAGGGGACAATACTCGAGAATTCACCGATGCGCTGGATAATTTAAATACTGCACTGGATGCCGTCACTCGACTTCCTGTAGGCGTGTATTTGGCTTTCTACCATCAAGTGATTCATGCAAGAACCACATTAAAAGCCCATAGCACTGCTTTAGATGCGTTTAAAGGACTCAAAGCCGAACAGCAAATAGCGGTAGATCATTCTGTCATTCAGGTACAACTTTCACATATCGAAAAAGCCAAATCGCTCAATATCGTCAATTGGATGATGGTGCCGACTGAAATATTACAGTTTGAACATAATCTGGAAATTTTCTCCAAACATGCTCCGCATTTCTTGATCATTCAAGCTTATGGGGTAGGTAATTTAGCCGTAAATGCGGGCATTATGCAAAAAATTAAAAGCTTGCAGGAAAATGGCTGCCAAATCATTTTATCGACTCAAGTGCCTCTAGGCGGCATGGATCAACGCTATGCGATTAGCCAATGGATCAAA
Organism: Acinetobacter sp. GW821-FHT01E09; assembly: GCF_059422385.1. Classification (NCBI taxonomy): domain Bacteria; kingdom Pseudomonadati; phylum Pseudomonadota; class Gammaproteobacteria; order Moraxellales; family Moraxellaceae; genus Acinetobacter; species Acinetobacter sp. GW821-FHT01E09. Next base: position 506,776 of record NZ_JBWKWU010000001.1, on the reverse strand, counting down.
GATTCAAAAATTTTAGTCAGTGATGCACTGAGCCAAGCAGATCTTTATGCCAAAATTGTTAAAATTTATTTACAATACCCCTCTTCGGAACAATGGCATGACCATTGGTATGATCATCCTGAATAGAGGTATTTATGCAACGTTTTGCAATTGGTATTGAGTTTTGTGGCATGCGATATAAAGGTTGGCAAACTCAACAGCCTGGCGTACGTAGTATTCAGGAAACCATGGAAAAGGTGCTCAGTAAAATTGCCGACGAGCCTATTATTTTACATGGTGCGGGTCGTACTGACGCGGGTGTCCATGCGACCAATATGGTGGCCCACTTCGACACCAATGCGATTCGCCCTATACGAGGTTGGTTAATGGGTTCAAATAGTCAATTGCCCAAAGACATTTCAATCCAATGGATTAAAGAAATGGATAATGATTTCCATGCACGCTTTAAGGCAAAGGCTCGTCGTTATCGTTATGTGGTCTATCAATCGGCAAACCGCCCAGCCCTGTTACATAAACAAGTAACACATGCCTATTATCCACTCGATGTGGATAAAATGATTGAAGCGGCGCAAAAATTTCAAGGTACGCATAATTTTGAAAGCTTTCGTGCTGCGGCATGTCAGTCCAATCAACCTGTACGTCATGTCAAACATTGCCGCTTAATTCGCCATGGCAACTATCTAGTTCTCGATATTCAGGCAGATGGCTTCTTACACCACATGGTACGTAATATCATGGGCTGCTTACTTGAGATTGGCCAAGGTCTATATGAAGTAGATCATATTGATGAAATTTTTGCGGCACAAGATCGTAAAGCGGCAGGAATCACCGCACCACCAGATGGACTTTATTTTATTCATGCAGATTACCCAGAACAATTTGAATTGCCTCAACCACCGTTAGGGCCACATTGGTTAAATATGCCTGAATAATTTTTGCGGCTACATATAAAAAATCCTTCTCAATAGAAGGATTTTTTATATTAAAACTGCTCAGTTCGTTTCCTGCAAGCGTACTATTTAACGCTGTTTACGCTTTCTATATTCCACAGGCGTTTCATTGGTCCAACGCTTAAATGCGCGGTAAAAAGTACTTGGCTCAGAGAATCCAGTCAAATAAACAATACGCTCAACACTTTCGGTGGTATTGGCCAATAATTTCTTGGCTAAGCGACAACGATAATCTGAAAGAATTTGCTGAAAGCTGGTGTTGGCTTCCGAAAGCTGTGTACGTAAACGACGTGGGGTAATGCTGAGTTGTGCAGCAACAGTTTCAAGGGTTGTTTCACCACTTTCCAAGGTTGAGCCTATCGCACGGCGTACTTCACCCACCAAATCATAACGTGCAAGCTCTTGTAGTTTTTCAATTGCAAGTTGTTCATGCAATTGCAATAACTCAGGCTCCGCTTGCCACAATGGATATTCTAAAATTGAAGGATCAAAATAAAGACGTGTCTCCTTTTGCCCTAAACTGACAGGACAACCATAAACACGATAATACTCACCATCAGAAGCACCATTGGTGAAATTAAAATCGATGTAAATCGGTTCAAAACGTCCTTCAGTGATAAATTTAAAGAAGCGTAAAATCCCTGAAATAGCACATTCTGAAAAATGACGATTGACGATGTTCTCACCCCAAGGCTGCTCACCATTGGTTAAATAACAACGGCCATCGTCATCAATGATCAATTTGGCATGAAATGCATCACTAATTAAACGTTGATAAGCCAAAGCACGCTTTAAGCCTTCGCCAAAGTTTTCACTTGAAATAAACAGGTGTTCGATTACTTGCCCACGATACAGTGGCAAGTGCTCTCCGAGGTGTAAACCAATATCTGGATCATTACTGACTTCCTCCGCAGCGACCCAAAATGCAAATTGTGCATTCAACGGTGTTCGAGCATTTTGGTCAACCTGACCCAATGCTACCCCAGCCTTTGATAATATTTCTTCTGTCGGCAATCCTGCACGACGGATCGCTTGATAGCCTAATCGTAAAACAACCGAAGCATCAGTTAGCTGACTCACGCAGTGCCCTTCCTTGTATGTTATTCATTTATACTTAAAACATTTAATTTAGATTACAGTCGATTGACCAAACTGACAATATTTATCCGCTTTTTTTTGTAGAAATTGTTTAACAATATGTTCGCTTATTTTCAAGTCATCTACCGCCTTGTAATGCCGAATATTCTTGTCTTTCTGCAAAAAATTGCCTATAATTTGCGCCTTTCCAATTTGATCATCAGGTAGGCTATGGCCAATAAAGAGGAACTTATCGAGTTCGAAGGCGTTGTCACCGAAACGCTTCCTAATACTATGTTCCGTGTGCGTTTAGAAAACGGTCACGAAGTGATTGCTCACATTTCTGGTAAAATGCGTAAACACTATATTCGTATTTTAACAGGCGATAATGTAAAAGTTGAAATGACACCATATGACTTAACAAAAGGTCGTATTACATATCGTGCACGCTAAGTTTTAGTGTAAGCAAAAGCCACTTTTAGGTGGCTTTTTCATTATCCACAAGATTTACCCTCCTGCTTACGATCTTTTATCGTCTGGCAACTATACATCTGACACATTAAAATCTGTTTCCTATACCTATTTATCACTTGTAATCCATTTACTTCAAAGTTGATAGCACTAATTTGTTCTAAATTTTAATACGACTGATCTTTTCACAGCTTCACCAGTTCTGTCTGTTTGACGCTTTTTTAATAAAATCTATACCACTTGGTTTGCTCTGCAACCAAGCTACATACATATGACTGTATATTTATTATACTGAATAGAAATCATTTCTAAATTAAGTTAACTATGGATCAGGTGAAGCTTATGAAAATACATGTATGCATGTTTTTATACGCATCTATTGCACTTGTTGGATGTAAAAGCTTAAACACCCGACCTGCAAATTTAGATCAATATTTACAGCAATTCATTGGTAAAACCAGTGCTGAAATTCAAAGCAATTTAAATTTTAAGGCAATGGGGTATCAGGTAAGCGATAAAATCCAAACCAGTAATAGCACCTTAAGCTATACCATCCTTAGACCAATCAATATCCCCATGGCAGGAGGCAATGCGACTGTAGGCTCTAATGCAATGGGTATGCCAGTGATTCGTTATGATACGATGGGCACACCAAGCTATGACATAAATTTTAATTGTAAAGTCACTTTCCAATTAAAAGATGGTGTTGCTGAATCTGTAGAGTATTTAGGTCGAGCCTGTTAGCTATTTTAAAGCGAATCTAATACCCATCGCTATAATGGCGAGAAAATGGATAGACTTTTATCAAAACTTATCAAAAGCTAAAATTTAACAATAAAAAACACAGCTTAAGCTGTGTTTTTTATTACCAAGCATTTAAAACAGGTATTTAAGCAATCGCTGCAACGACAGCTTCACCCATTTCAGCCGTACCAACTTTACGCATGCCATCAGACATAATATCGCCAGTACGCAAGCCTTGGTCTAAAACTTGCCCTACAGCATCCTCAATGGCTTTTGCAGCCACTTCTTCACGGAAGGTGTAGCGTAGCATCATTGCCACAGAAAGAATGGTAGCAAGTGGATTGGCAACGTTTTGCCCAGCAATGTCAGGAGCAGAACCATGACAAGGTTCATACATACCTTTGCCATTCTCATCTAAAGAAGCAGATGGAAGCATACCAATAGAGCCGGTTAGCATTGCTGCTTCATCGGAAAGAATGTCACCAAACAAGTTCCCTGTCACAATCACATCAAACTGTTTTGGCGCACGAACCAATTGCATTGCTGCATTATCGACGTACATATGTGAAAGTTGAATATTTGGGTATTGTTGTTCTTTAAGTGCAGTCACTGTCTGCTTCCAAAGCTCAGTCACTTCAAGCACGTTGGCTTTATCCACTGAACAAACTTTACCGCCGCGTAAGTTTGCCATTTCAAAAGCAACTTTTGCGATACGTTTAATTTCAGACTCTGAATAAACGTCGGTGTTATAACCTTGCTTCTCACCATTTTCGAGTTCACGAATACCGCGTGGTTGACCAAAGTAGATGCCACCCGTCAGTTCACGAACAATAAGGATATCTAACCCAGAAACAATCTCTGGTTTAAGACTAGACGCATCCGCCAATTGTGGATAGAGAATTGCAGGGCGCAAGTTAGCAAATAGATTTAATTCACTACGAATTTTCAATAAGCCACGTTCTGGGCGAATTGAACGTTCAATATTATCCCATTTTGGACCGCCTACAGCACCCAGTAAAATTGCATCTGCTTTTTTCGCTTGCTCCGCTGTTACAGCTGGGTAAGGTTCGCCATGTTCATCAATTGCTGCGCCCCCTAACAAACCCTGTTCCCATGTTAAACCTAAATTAAATTTATCATTGACACGTGTCAGTACTTTTTCAGCAGCAGCAACGATCTCAGGACCGATACCATCACCTGCCAAAATCAAAATTTGTTTAGACATTTGTAGTTCCATTTATTTTTCAGTATCTATACTGATGTGAGATTAAATCTTCTGTTCAACAAATTCGCTCACGCCAGTCACCGCATTATGCGGGCGACAAAAACGGCGAATTGTCCGTTTTTCTTGAATCATATCGACACATAGCGGTGTCGGTGAAGAAACATTCAGTAAACTTCCTGAACCCTGTGACCTTAAGCGATACATCTTAAATGTGTATTTTTGATTTGCTTTAAAATCATGAATAACATGGAAAACTTCAGCATGCTGTTTAGTGATTGGATAGAATCGAATCACCATCTCATATTGCTGAGGTGGAATCGTTAAATAAACACCATTTTGATCTAAAGGCTCACCCGTTAATTTGAGATAACCCTTTTGAATGGCGCTACGATTGGCACGTTGTGCACGTTCATCCATGATAATCACATCATTTAAGCGCGCAAATTCACAATGCTCTGCACCTGAACAATAGACAGAAACCGAATTTTGGCTGACATGTTTATTTTCAGCTTGCTTAATACGCATTAAATCAACCATTTGAGTGGATTGACATGCACTAAGCATAAAGCTTGTTAAACCGATTAAAACACTGCAACTCAAAAACTTAGTCATTGCTCAACCCCAACCCTCACTTCACTGAGTCAACATTCATTTTGTTATACTCGCATGTTAGCAAGAGTTAGGCATTCACGCTATGTGTAAAATGTTCGCTGAAAATTAACCTTGAATTTCAGCAAATACCCAAGGGCGTGATTGTTTGGTTTTTTCTTCATAAGCACGAATTTCATCCGCAGCTTGTAAAGTCAAACCAATATCATCCAAGCCATTCAATAAACAGTGTTTACGAAATGGATCTACTTCAAATTTAAAAGCTTCACCACTTGGTGTACGGACTTCTTGAGCTTCTAAATCAATGGTTAATTGATAGCCTTCCTGAGCAGCACATTCTTTAAATAATTGATCCACAACAGATTCAGGCAAAATCACTGGCAACATGCCATTTTTAAAACTGTTATTGAAAAAGATGTCAGCATAGCTTGGTGCAATCACAGTACGAAAACCATACTCTTCCAATGCCCAAGGCGCATGTTCACGACTCGAACCGCAACCAAAATTGGCACGAGAAATTAATACAGATGCCGCTTGGTAACGTGGCTGATTCAAAATAAAATCAGGATTCTTCGGACGTTTAGAATTGTCTTGCCCCGGATAACCCTCATCTAAATAACGTAATTCATCAAATAAGTTATCCCCAAAACCGGTGCGTTTAATTGATTTTAAAAACTGTTTTGGAATGATTAAGTCGGTATCTACATTGGCACGGTCTAAGGGTGCAACAATACCCTGTTCAACGGTATAAGCTTTCATGTCTTTGCTCCTTAAGCCTGATTAGAATGAACGTACATCAACAAAGTGACCTGCAATTGCTGCCGCAGCTGCCATTGCTGGACTGACAAGGTGAGTACGTCCACCATTGCCCTGACGGCCTTCAAAGTTACGATTTGAAGTCGATGCACAATGTTCACCCGGTTGTAACTTATCAGCATTCATCGCCAAACACATTGAACAACCTGGCTCACGCCACTCAAAACCTGCTTCGATCAAGATTTTATCTAAACCTTCCGCTTCTGCTTGTTGTTTCACCAAACCAGAGCCTGGAACAACCATGGCCTGTTTAATACTAGACGCTACTTTTTTACCTTTTGCCACTTCTGCAGCAGCACGAATATCTTCAATACGTGAGTTGGTGCAAGAACCAATGAATACGCGGTCTAATTGAATATCAGCCAATGCCTGACCTGCATTTAAACCCATATATTGATACGCACGGGTCCAGTCATTACGCTGCACATCATCTTTGGCCTGTTCCAAAGTTGGAACTGCTTGAGAAACAGGAATCACCATCTCAGGAGAAGTGCCCCAAGACACTTGTGGTTCAATTTCTTCACCATTTAAAACCACGATCGTATCAAAATGTGCATCTTCATCAGAATGTAAAGTATTCCAATACGCGACTGCCGCATCCCACTGTTGGCCTGTTGGTGCATAAGGACGATCTTTAACATATTCAATCGTTTTATCATCGACCGCAACCATACCAACACGCGCACCGCCTTCGATTGCCATATTGCACACGGTCATACGCCCTTCAATCGACATATCACGGAATACCTGACCACCAAATTCAATCGCATGCCCGGTACCCCCAGCGGTTCCGATTTTACCAATAATTGCCAAAACCACGTCTTTTGGTGTAACGCCTTGACCTAATGTTCCGTCAACACGCACCAACATGTTTTTCATTTTCTTCTGTACTAAGCATTGTGTTGCCAATACATGTTCAACTTCTGACGTTCCAATCCCGTGCGCCAAACACCCAAATGCGCCATGTGTTGCTGTATGCGAGTCACCACATACCACCGTCATACCCGGTAAAGTTAAACCTTGTTCTGGCCCAACAACATGTGCAATACCTTGACGCACATCGTTAATGTCAAACTGCACTACATTAAAGGTTTTACAGTTATCGTCTAAGGTCTGAACTTGGATACGAGAAGTATCATCTTCAATCCCTGCAATCCCTTCTGAACGCTCTTTGGTTGATGTCGGAACATTATGGTCAGGTGTTGCAACGTTAGCACTTAAACGCCAAGGTTTACGCCCAGCAAGTTGTAAGCCTTCGAATGCTTGTGGAGAAGTCACTTCATGCAATAAATGACGGTCGATATAAAGTAATGCTGAGCCATCATCACGTTGTGTTACAAGATGGTCATCCCACAATTTGTCATACAAAGTTTTTACTGATTCTGTTTTTGCTTTTTGGTTTTCGCCTGCCATGTCGAAATGCTCCACTGGACTGGGTAATTCTTTCATTCACTCAATTATAACCACGTTTTTACATAAATCTAATTTATCATTTTTATTAATTTAAAAACTTTTTGGAATTAATTTTATTCAAATAAATGCTCCTAAAATCACCTTTATAAAGTATTTAAATCAATGATATATTTTCAATGACTTTAAAAGCACTTGGCTTAATCATCAAGAAAAAAATAGAGCTTAGACCAATAAATGTACGTCCTAAACCATAAATTAAGCAAATCCATTATTTAAAAAGAACTCAATACGTCCTATATCAACAATCACGATGCAATGTATAAAGAATAAAATATCGCTTTATCCAATCAACATTAATCAAAAAAACCTTTTTACATTACAATTGATAATGATTATTATTTAGCTATTGAATTAATAAGTGGTGATTCTCATGGCGAGTATCCAAAATTTCCTACAAAGCAATCAACGTGTTTTCAAAAAAACCTTAAGCTATTACATCATGCATATCACAGTAGCAATGCTGGTTGCTTATGCGGTGACTGGTAATTTTTGGATGGCTGTGACATTAAGTTTACTTGAACCGACTGTACAAGCATTTGCATTCTTTTTCCATGAAAAGGCTTGGAATAAACGAGACCAAAAGGCAGCACAAAGCACTGAAATTAAAGTCTAAATCAGATATATTTTCTGTGGTTGGAGCTGCTAATCACCACCGCCTCCTCCACAGCTGCTACAACTACTACAAGAGGAAGATGAATCAGAACTTGTACTATGTGAATGGCTCGAATCACTGGATGAACTTGATCCTGAACATGAGCTAGAAGAACATGACGATGTTGCAGAAGCCTGTGGAAAATCTGAAGTTGAACTCATCATTTGGCTATACATTGTCATCATAAACGGTAAGCTAAAAATTAAACCCCGCTCCCATCGAACATGGGCATCAACCTGAAAAATTCGAGGTAAGACCTGTGTGTTTTGTGGATTCAATCCATGTAAAGCACAAGCCCCATGCCAAGTATTGAACAATTGCTGTCTTTGAGCAGCTCGCTGTGATTCTGTTACTTGTAAATCATGCGGTTTATGAATCAGTTCATAACCTAAAAAACGTTGGCTCATGGACTGATAAAAGTCATCAAATTCTTCAATCAATATATGCCATAACGCATCCACTGAGTGTGAAGGCATTGCATAAGCTCCCCTACGCCACAAATGAATTGCTAAATAGTCTTTAAAACCCTCTTCAATCAATGGATAAGAAGATTGTCGAATGTTTGGATGTCTTTGTTTAAAAGCAAGCCAAATACGATTTGGAAATTTAAAATTCTCCAACTCTTGCATTTTTCTTAGGCGATTTAACCGAAGCTTCAACCAAATTATGCTGAGAATAGCGATGATAATGATGGGGAAATAGATATTGAAAAAATATACAAAGATTAAGCCTAGAGCAGAAAATATCAGTATCGTGGTAAAAAATCGAAGCCAAGTTTTAGAGAAGGTATTTCTAGTATGTTGTTGAAAATAGTGAATGGTGGTGTTTGTTGGTTGATTCAAATAACTTTCCTTTTGTTGTTTTTATGCGCTGACTATAAATGAGCTTTGCTTAAATTGTATAGTAAAAAGTTGTATTAAAATTTTTCCAAAGCACGAATAGAACCAATCACTTTGCTAAAAATAAAAAAATTTGAAAATTACTTTGATTAATTCTTAAATTTTCTAAATAATGAATTACGCATAAAAATTCTTTATGGATGGAAATATTATGAATCTCGCTGCTTTTGAAGCCTTTGTCAAAGTTATGGAAACTGGTTCGATTTCTATGGCAGCAGAACATCTGTTTATTACTCAGCCAGCTGTCACCAAACGCATACATAGCTTAGAAGAATATTTCGGCGTCAAACTTTTTGAGTCTGCAGGTCGTGGTGTTCAAGCCACACATGCAGCGCATTCATTATTACCTAAAGTAAAAAACTGGTTAAATGAATTGGGAGATATTCACCATACCCTGAGTCATGAGCAAGGTGAAGTTCGAGGAAAACTCAAGATTGGCACCAGTCACCATATTGGCTTACACCATTTACCGCAGCATTTAAAAAAATATGTACAGCACTTTCCTGAAGTCAAACTAGATGTACATTTTGTGGACTCTGAACAAGCGCATGAACAAGTGCTTGCTGGGGATTTAGAACTGGCATTTTTAACCCTTCCGCCACAAGGTGATGAGCGTTTGCGTTATATCACGATTTGGAATGATCCTTTGGTATTCGTGGTTGCACCTTTTCATCCTTTGGCACAAAAAAAGAACCTTAAGCTTGAAGATCTGATTGAATACCCGAGCTTATTGCCAGCAGCACAGACTTATACCAGTCAAATCACCTTGGCAGAATTTGAAAAGAAAGGTTTAAAGCCAAAAATTACCATGAGCAATAATCCGCTTGAATCTATTCGGATGTTGGTTTCCATTGGTTTAGGCTGGTCTGTTCTACCTAAAACCTTGTTAAATCAAGACTTACAACAACTTGATATTCGTTTTGAAATGAACCGCCAATTGGGTATGGTTTGGCATCCTGGACGTACCCAGTCTAGAGCTGTACAGGAATTGATTGAGATGATGAAATAATCCCTTCAATAAAAATCCCTTATCTTGTTACTCAAGATAAGGGATTTACATATTACACAGGGATAGTCGTACTTATCTTTCCCTTCATTCCCTTATAAAGTCTTCATTGCACAATTTTTTACTTTACTGAGTCTTCATGTAGAGACTCATTTAACTGATCAACCACTAATGCCCATTCACCATCAGATTTAATTTTTTCAGCAAGAAACTGACGTTGTCCCTCACTCCAATAAGATGCGTCTGTAATTAGAGTATCTGCATCCAACTGGTGATTTTCAATAAAACTTTGAATTGCTTCTTCGCTAGAATCCAAGCCGAGTTGTTCAAATAAATTGGTCATTCTTGGACGTGTCTGGCTCATTATATAATCTCCGTCAGTTTTAAAAGTGCTCAAATCAACATAGCATTTTTACACTATAAATGAAGTACAAAATCTTCATTTATAAAAATATTTACAAAACTTCTCATTCTTGACAAAACAATCAAGCCATAAAAAAGCAGTGATCGACACTGCTTTAAATCACAATAATCAGCCCAGCTCAAATCGACCAATCTTGGATATCCCAACCCTGTTCTTTTGCCAGATGCTCAAGACGATCATCAGGATTTACTGCAATCGCATGGTCAGCATATTCCAATAAAAAACGATCATTAATCGAATCTGAATAAGCCCATGATTCAGTGACAGTACGACCATCGAGCCATTGATCCAAACGTGCCAATTTACCTTTTTGGTAACATGGAATATTGATCACTTTCCCCGTGTACTTGCCATCTTTTATTTCAGCATTGGTCGCAATAATTTCGCTGATACCAAATTCACGGAAAATAGGTGCTGTAATAAAATCTGAGGTTGCCGTAATACCAACCAACGCATGGCCTAAATCTTTATGTTTTTGAATCGCGGCAAAACCAGCTGGACGCATTTGTGGACGAATCACTTTTTGCATAAACAACTGATGTAATTCAGTTAAATAATCATTATCGTGTTGAGTAAGAAACTCAAAGACAAATTCATTATAAGCAATTGGATCAAGCTTGCCTGCTTTATAGTCTTCATAAAACTGATCATTCATCGCACGATGTCGGACTGGATCGACCAAGCCTTCATTGACTAAGAACTCTCCCCAAGAATGGTCAGAATCTGTATTTAATAAGGTGTGATCTAAGTCAAACAGCGCCAATTCCATGAAAATACTCGTTTAAACTGAAATTTAAGAAAAAAATTGTAAATCTATCACCGCTAGTCGATAGAAATTCGTTAAGATCATAGCAATTTTAAAACATTATTACTTTGACTTTATCGAGTTGGACAAAAGAGTGTATGTCCCCATATATAAAGTCAAATGAAATTAACAAATTTTAGGTAGCCAAATGATCGACTCAGAAGGTTTCCGACCCAACGTCGGGATCATTTTGGCAAACGATATTGGACAAGTTTTATGGGCAAAACGCATTGGACACAATGCTTGGCAATTTCCTCAAGGAGGCATCCAGTTTGGAGAGACTCCTGAGCAAGCTCTATTTAGAGAACTACGAGAAGAAGTTGGGCTCCTACCCGAACATGTCCAAATTATTGCCCAGACAGATGACTGGTTGCATTATCGTTTGCCGCTTCGATACATTCGCTCGGATTCCGATCCGATTTGTATTGGACAAAAGCAAAAATGGTTTTTACTGAAACTCACAGCTTCAACGAAACATATTCAGTTGAATCTCTCTGACCCGCCGGAGTTTGATCAATGGCAATGGGTTAGTTACTGGTATCCGCTTGGACAAGTGGTGAATTTTAAACGAGATGTTTATCGTAAAGCGATGATGGAGTTATGTATGCGAATGCCGCAATATACAGCTGAAATTTCTTCAAAATATGAATGATTTTTCAAGGTAGTACTGTTATAAATAATACTGATGAAGTCGCTTTAAAACATAGCTTAAATTAGGAGCATACATCCATGTCGAACATGCAACTGGACACATTAAGACGTATTGTACAAGAGATCAATGCGTCAGTCAGTTTGCATGATTCTTTGGAAATCATGGTCAATCAAGTTTCCGAAGCCATGCATGTTGATGTTTGCTCTATTTACCTTTTAGATGAACGTAACCAACGTTATGTACTTATGGCAACCAAAGGCTTAAACCAAGAATCTGTGGGGACAGTTTCCTTACAACTTGGCGAGGGTTTGGTTGGTTTAGTGGGGCAACGTGAAGAGATTGTCAACCTAGACAATGCGTTTAAACATGAACGGTTTGCCTACTTCCCCGAGACAGGGGAAGAGATCTATAACTCGTTCCTTGGTGTTCCAGTCATGTATCGCCGCAAAGTGATGGGCGTGATGGTGGTTCAGAACACCGAACCTCAAGATTTTAGCGAGGCAGCAGAATCATTTCTGGTGACCTTATGTGCGCAACTCTCTGGGGTAATTGCTCATGCACATGCAGTGGGTAATATTGATGTTTTCCGTAAACCCAGCAATTCATCTAACTACAAGACCTTCCAAGGTTCATCTGGTGCAGGCGGCATTGCACTTGGGCGTGCCATCATCCTTTACCCTCCGGCAGATTTAGCTTCAGTTCCAGACCGTGATGCGGATGATATCAGTGAAGAACTTAAGCTTTTAGACCAAGCTATTGCGTCTGTACGCAATGAAATTCAATCGCTTGATGATAAAATGCAAGATTCACTCATGGCGGAGGAACGTGCTTTATTTAGCGTGTTCTTACGTATGTTGGATGAAAATGCCCTACCTGCTGAAATTAAAGAAATTATTCGAGATGGAAGCTGGGCGCAAGGTGCTGTTAAAAATGTGATTGAACGCCATGTTGCGCTTTTTGCACAAATGGAAGATGACTATTTACGTGAACGTGTATCTGATTTAAAAGACTTGGGACGCCGAATCCTCGCAGCATTACAAGAAGGTGATACCAGCCATAAAGAGATCACCTCTGAAAGTATTTTAATTGGAGATGAGATCAGCACTGCTGCTTTGGTTGAGCTTCCTGTAGATAAAATCGCCGCGATTGTAACCTCTGAAGGGGCTGCCAACTCACACATGGTGATTGTCGCCCGTGCTCTCGGTATTCCAACTGTGGTGGGTGTTACTGAGCTGCCGGTAAATACGCTTGATGATGTTGAAATGATTGTCGATGCTTATCAAGGCCGGGTTTTTGTCAATCCACCACGTCGTTTACGTACACGTTATAAAGAGATCCAAAAAGAAGAAGAACAAATTGCCAAAGATTTAAAGCAATACGAAACCAAAGATGCCATTACCCCTGATGGTGTCGCTGTAAAGCTGTATGTAAATACTGGTCTGATGATTGATGTGGTACGTGGGGTTCAACGTGGTGCAAAAGGCGTAGGGCTTTATCGTTCTGAAATTCCATTTATGCTGCGTGAACGCTTCCCTGGCGAAGAAGAACAGCGTGCGATTTATCGTCAACAGCTGAGTCACTTTGCCAACAAACCTGTGGTGATGCGTACACTTGATATTGGTGCGGATAAAGACCTACCATATTTCCAAATTGAAGAAGAAAACTCAGCTTTAGGATGGCGTGGCATTCGTTTTACCCTCGATCACCCTGAAATCTTTTCCTCACAAATCCGAGCAATGTTAAAAGCCAGTATCGGCTTAAACAATCTGCATATTTTATTGCCAATGGTCACCAGTGTCAGTGAAGTAGAAGAAGCACTTTACTTACTGGAACGTGACTGGATTGCGGTTCAAGAAGAAGAGCAAGTTAACTTCGCCAAACCGAAAATCGGGATTATGGTTGAAGTACCGAGTGTACTTTTACAAATTGGTGAATTTGCTGAATTGGTCGATTTCTTCTCAGTCGGCTCAAATGACTTGATTCAATATTTATTGGCAGTTGATCGTAATAATCCACGTGTATCCAGTGTTTATTCACACTTCCACCCTTCTGTACTCCGCGCTTTAACGCGTTTGGTTCAAGAATGTCATAAGTATGAAAAACCGATCAGTATTTGTGGAGAAATGGCAGGCGACCCACTCTCAGCTATCTTACTTATGGCAATGGGATTCAATACCCTGTCGATGAGTTCAAGTAATATTCTGCGTGTGCGTAAAGCGATTTGTCATGTATCGATGACAGATGCACAAAAGCTATTAGAAGAAGTGATTGCGATGAATAACCCACTCATGGTCAAGAGCTGGATGGAGTATTACTTTAAACATCATGGTTTGGCTGATATGGTGAAATCGAATCGTCTAGTCAATATTTAATTATTTATTTTTATTAGATTTTTATAATTATTTAAGCAAAAATTGCAGTCCACAAAAAAGGCCGATAATCATCAGAATATCGACCTTTTTTGTGTTTATCATAACCACGTTTTGCATTCTTTTTACGATCTACAAACACTTGGCTTTTGTTGACTTCATGCATGTGTTTGGCCACAAAGTTGTGAATCACAACCTCTGGCATTGCTTTTTTCTTTGCCATTTTCTTTACCTATTTTGTTGTATACCACTTGATCAGTGGGAATCTGATATTACGCTTTTTTGTGTAGAATACAAGTATATAAAAACATAAGTACAAAGCACAACTCCCTAATGTCAAGCTAAATCAAATGACTCGAAATCTCGAAAAACTACTCTTTACTGTTTATTCTAAAAGCATTAACTGAATTCTGAGTTTCGAACAACTGAGAGCCTGTAAATTTCAAATATAGTCAAACCACCTAATTATTCATACAAATGATTTGCATTCAGTCATTGATCAGAAATAAAGCTTATATTTTTGTATAAATTTTTAAAAAACTATTCGTTATCAATTGGTTTTTTGCCTTTTTGAATCATACAAGCTGTAGCTATCGCATGGCGATATGGATGTCGCCGTTGAGCGGGGGTATAGGATGTACCCCTCGCTCAACGAAAGATTTTTGTCCCTTTTTATCTCTAAAAAGGGAGGCATCGCCTACGCAAAGGTATTTAAACTTTGAATGTAAAGTATGGCATTACAAGCTTTTTTATATTCAGACATTTTTCCATACAATTGATTTAATTAAAAATCTTAATTAAGAGAAATTAGCTTCTTTAGTATGAGCCTTTTGACAGGTTGACTATAAATTTGAAATAAACACTTGCAAGCTACTGTTGATTTCTCTTTCACAAACAAGTTTTTATTAAAAGATAACAACCGCGATAACAACAACTTATTTACTGAAATAAAAACTTAATTACAACAACTTTCAATAAAAAACAAAAATATTAAATATTTTCAACAATATAAATTTGCCAAACTCAAAAAATGCATATATATTGTATATACATTTTTTGAATTATCACCTTTGGGGATAAATACGTCATGGCTGAATTACCCAAAAAGACAAAGGTGAATAAAAAAGATGGGCAACTCTTAATTCGCATTAACAGTGCTGAGCGTGACCAGTTTTTACAACTCTGTGAAACGATAGATACCAGTGCAGCACGTGAGTTAAGAAAATTTATCCGTAGTTTTATCAAAAAACATCAGCCAACGGATACTCAAACTAAGGAGTAACATGATGTCTAAGCAAGTTAAATCTTTAAAACAGAAAATCAAAGCACGTTTGGAAAAAATATCCAAACACGAAGGTAAATTGAAAAAGCTCAAAAAAAAGCTTAAAAAACAAAAGTAATTTCGATTACACATCCCAAGCTTGAACTTTGATAAAAGTAGCTTAAAAAAAAGCGGCATTATTTACATAATGCCGCTTTTTGCGTTTTCGAAGGGATTAAGCTAAAGCTCTATCTAACAAACGTTTTACATCCACAGCTTGTGCATCTAACATTCCGACCACGCGTCCATAAAACGCACTATAACGTGTTGCAATAAAAGCATCCGCAACAAAATCTGGTGCATGTTGTTTCAGCAAAATAGCTTGTGCCAAGATGACCAAACGACTGACTAAGCTACGTGCCATAAATTGCAATTCATCTGCTTGTAAGCCACTAAATAATTTAAATAAAGCTTGTAATTCATCTTGTAAAATTGAATCTTGAGCTGCAACTTGTGCAAATGATTTAAATAAGACTTCAATTGATTCACGGTCACGTTGAATTGCACGCAATACATCCAAACACATCACATTACCAGAGCCTTCCCAAATAGTATTTACAGGGGCTTCTTTAAAAATACGCGCCATGATTCCTGTATCGACATAACCATTGCCACCGAAGACTTCCATCATCTCACCCGTCAACTCCACAGCACGCTTACACACCCAGAACTTTGCTGCTGGTGTCATGATTCGTCTCCATGCCAGAGATAATTCATCATCACTCTCATAGCAATGCGCAAGATGAAAACTCAATTGCATGGCTGCTTCTGTTTCCAAGGCTAAATCCGCCAATACCGCTTGCATCAACGGTTGTTCCGCCAAATGTTTACCAAAGGCCTTACGCTGACGGGTATAGGCAATACATTGCACCAAAGCCTGACGTAACATCGCACTTGAACCGACTGAACAGGTCAAACGTGTATAGTTTGCCATTTCAATAATCGTGGGAATCCCGCGCCCAGCTTCACCGATCATAATGCCCCAAGCATGTTTGAATTCAACTTCTGAGCTTGAATTACTGCGATTACCCACTTTATCTTTGAGTCGTTGTACTTGAACCGGATTTTTTGTCCCATCTTCCAGCCAACGCGGTACAAAAAAGCAGGCCAATCCATCTTGTTCAGTTTTTGCCACGACTAAATGTGCATCACACATCGGTGCGGAAAAGAACCATTTATGTCCTGTCAGTAAATATGCTTGCCCACGCCCCGAATCAGCCACAGGAACAGCCCGTGTTTCATTGGCACGTACATCTGACCCACCCTGCTTTTCTGTCATCCCCATTCCCAGCCAAATTGATTTTTTCTGAGAAATCGGAATGTCACGTTCATCGTATTCAGTCGATAAGAGCTTTTCACCGACTTTTGCCCACAATTCAGGTTCATTTTGAATTAAGGGAATACTGCCTAACGTCATAGAATTAGGGCATAGATTGCCACACTCGACTTGTCCACTCAGGAAAAATCGAGCCGCCCAATCGACCCATTTTGAACTTGATTGTGGATGATTAAATGGATGTGCGTGTGTGTCAAATTGTCGATTTAGCCGCATCCATTTATGCCATGCAGGATGAAATTCTAGAAAATCTTTACGGCGACCACGAGCATCAAAACTATGTAATTCAGGAGTATGTCGATTGGCCAAATCGGCATATTCATAATATTCAGTAGAACCCGCAATCTGTGAGAATTCAGTTAGGCGTTGCTGATCCTGACTGCCATAACGTTGCAAAATTTCTTGTAAGACTTGATCTGTAGTCAATAAATTATAATTTTGCAGTTCGTCAAACTGATTGCTGATTTCATGTGTTTGCCAATTCTCTGCTGTGTTCATCCTGAATTCCTGTCTTGTTGTTTTAACCAATTGCATTCAGTATAGAAGAAAATACCTTCAAGGATGTTCGGATTATTTTTATGGCTTTACCTGCAATCAATGTGCGTCGTAAACCACGCCAATCAAGGGCACGTATCACGCAAGAAGCGTTGATGGAAAGTTTTGTTCGGCTTTTACATGAACATCCTGCCAATAAAATTACCATTCGTGAAATTACCGATCTTGCTGGTGTGGGTTTAGGGACGTTCTATGAGTATTTTTCTAAAAAGGAAGATTTGATTGCTTTAACTATTCACCAACATGTAAAAAGCAATGCAGAAGTCTTAAAAAGTTATGCACAAAGCGTGTATGACTTATCCACAAAATCAGATTTTCAAAGCTATTTACAGCAAATCATTCATTTTCAACTTGAGCAAATTCAAGCACAACAATTTTTATGGGCCCAGTCTTTCTTGTTAGAACGACAGGTTTCTAGTATTGAAACATATCAAAAAAGTTATGCCATGATGGTAGAGATGTGGCAAAACATGCTGAAACCTTTTATTCAGGATGATGAACAACTCAAACAGATGAGTCTAAATGTACAACGAATTTGCTATGGTTTTGTCTCGCAGACATTGTTGATCGAGCCTGAGTTTAAGGATTGGAAAGTTTTGGAGGCGGATATGGTTCAGCTGCTCATCAAGTTACTTTAATTTTACATAACGCCTAGTATGTTGGTTTTTAAATAATATCTTGCCTATAAAAGAACGCTTTCTCTAAAAAAGTAATAAAATAAGCCAGTCTAGTCTCGTTTAAACTTCTTGAAAAAAATGAAAGAGCCAGAACAAATTAACAGAGAATCATCAAAACTTAGTCGTTCATCTTACTATTGCGCAATACTTAATATTTTTATTATTGCGGCAAGCATTTTTTATTCTATTTATATAGCAAGTCAGTCTTGTAAATTTACTCATATTTGTGAAAGACCACTATATGAACTTTTGTTTGTAAGTGCTGCTTTTCTCTGTACCTGTATTAGTTTAATCGGGCTTTCTCTCGCATACCTTAGTTCAAATACTGAGGAAAATGCAGATCTACATTACCGTAATTTAGGAATGGCATGGAATCGTAATATTTTATTTTTATCAATGCTTTATATTGTATTTATTGCGATAATGTTACTTACATAGACCTTATTGGTTGAGCTATTTTTCAGTGGAAATTATTTAAATAAACCAGTTGGATAAACTGTTATTTTGCATATATAAAACCCCAACTTAAGCAAAATTAAGGCATGGATTTTGGAATATAAGATAATTGAGTGAAGATCTTATTTGGCTTTTAACATCATAATTTCTTTTTTTAACTTAAAACTATCACCATTATTTACAGGCAAGGCTTTTGTGAATGTTACTTGATATAAATCACGAGAAACTTTGATTATCTCTATAGATTGCACAGAAAAATCAGTTGGACATATCGCGCGTGAACCACTGGAAGCACATAAATTTAAAGGATTTTTATCAAATACTCTTTTGCCATTGATAGAAATAGACATAAGAGGATAATCTAGTAAGCCTAACATTCCCTGAGTATTGGCATTATAGAAGCCACTTTCAACAACTAATTTTATAGCCCCACATTGGTGTATAGATTTTTTGCTTCCTAATCGTGTAATGTTTCCCTCGGAATCTTCTTTACTAATCAATAATGAATCCACATCAATATTATATTCTTTAAAATCTTTTAAAAATGATCCTTGTTGTTCAGCAGAAAAATAGAAATTTGATTTTTTATCATTGCAATAATAATGGATTCTTCCATCACTAATGTATTGTAATTCTTCTGCATAGACATGAAGTGCCGTAAGATAGCATGCTATACATAGAAAAATTAATTTTCGCATTCAAAACCATTCACTACATTTTTTATTACAAAAGGTTTTATAGCCTTATCAAGGCATATTCGAGTTGCGTAAGGGGGTCGCATATCTAGTGAAATATCATATGGCACATTACTTTTAAAATGAGATACATCAATACCAATGCAATCTAATTGTTCTATTGGTGAGCTGATATTTGTATATAATTTACTATAAGAAGTTTTGTAATTTTTATCTGGGTATGCTTTCCCCATATATACATATATTCTCCCCTTATATGGAGAACTTCTTTTATCATTGGTGTATATACAAACACTATTCTCCTTAAGTACTGCATTTAAAGGCTTTTCTGGTGAAGCTTTAGCTATGTTACATATAGTCAATGCAAAAACTATGAGATATATTCTTTTCATAAACTAAACCTTTCTTAGTAACTCCATAAAAATAAAATTCTACGACTCCACTTTAATAATGAAATTTATAAAAAGCGTTATCCTTGAACATCCACCAGAATAAAAAAATATAATAAAATTAGACAGATAAACCAATATTTTGCATATATAAAACCCACTTAAGCAAAATTAAATTATAGATTTTTGGATATGATATTCTATTTAGTAAAAGCAGACGGTTGCTCTCTATCAATCCAATCTTGATAGCTTATACTGATATTATAATAATTCATCATTACGCTAAGAATTATTGATAAAATATTAGTAAATATAGATTTCTTTCTTTTCAATATTAAAGATATAACTAATAAGAATGAAGAAAATACTAAAAAAATAGTGTCTACTGAAAAAGCATGATGATTATTTTTAGACAAGTAAGAGTTAATATAAATTAAAGATATAGCAACTAAATTTAGATATGATATTAAATCAGAATATTTTTTTATTGAATTCATATAACTATTTCCGTTTTTCCACTATTAATGCAGGCATTTTATTAGCTGTTTCTAAATTTCCAAGATAGTTATTTCTACCTCGACTGTATGCCCATAAATAAAGCTCTTTATCATTAGGAGTAGCTTTTGTATAAAAGCCCTCAGTTTTAGAAAAATACCCCCCATCCTGTTTGACCATGAACTCTACATTTTTCTTGTCTTATAGCAAATACATCTGCAATAGCTTGAGGATGTACACCTCTTACACCAGTATTACATCCATGCAGAATAAGATCAGCATTGGGAGACCAACGTAATTTTTCTAATTGTGAAATTTCTCCAAAAGAGATAGTAGCATCTTCTATAACGTTTTTATCAGAATCAACAACACTTATGAATTCTAAACCATCATTCCCACCATCTGTTTTACTAGAATGACTAAAAATATGCATCTCCTTTACTTTCGCTACACTTTTGTTTAATTCAGAAAATATTTCAGTCCAAATTTTTTTAAAATCTGGCCCTGTAGTAATTTGGTATTCTTTAAAAATAAAATTTTCACCACAATTATTCAATTTAAGTTTAGATAAACAATGGTTTGAAGCTCGTTTAAATGCTTTATCATCATCTTTTTTAGGACTTTGATAATAAATAGAAATTAAATATTCTTTTAAACCAACTTTTTGTTCATGTATGGAATTATTTTTTTGATTAGTGGTACATGTTCCTTGGCTCATTCTATCTCTCCTATATATATGTCTATATCCTCAGCTTTTTCTGTAAAAAATCTTTCAGTATAGCCATTATGATCAGTTGTACCTTTTGCTACGACTATTCCTGTTTTTGAATTTTTTAAATAGTATGGAATAAAGGCTAAAATAGAATCGTCATCTTTATCTATAAGTTGTATACGTTCATCAAATTTCAATTTGGTAACAATATTACTCAAGTTATCCAAAACTCCTGAGCGGCTACCACTATCCCCCACAACATGATCTTGCTTTGGTAAAATTTTTGCCCCACAAGTGAGTTGATCACCAACATAAGCAACCGCTTTACCGTCAAAAATAATATGATCGTGACTTTTAATAATTTTCGACCAACACTTACATTTAGGACAAAAATGTCCATCACCTGCAACTAAAAACAAGCTCCCCATTTGAGAAGCGTTCATTTGAGTTGCCCTAATAATTCCACCATGATCAGTCATAGAGTGATCTATCGCAAAACCTTTAGCCATGATTTCCCCCCTTTAAAAATTAATCATGATTCAATAAGTCTTTAGGAATTGCTCGATCCGCATATAAACGGAATACAAAACTTGATTGTAGACTTTCGATAATTTCATCACCATTTTCCAAACGGCTTCCAACAAGCGCTACCTCAAAACCTTCGATTTTCCCTTCCTCACCAGCGCCTGAAATGATTTTAGAGCGTGAACCATCTTGATAAATGGCTTCATCCCCTACTGCGGCAATAAGGTGGTCTTCTGCTTTCACTCGTTGATGAATACTTGCTTTAACTAACCCACCATTTTTAGTTTTGGAGCCATGTGTTGCTGCTAAAAAATTCTTATGAGGTTGTTTATTTATAAATTCTTGTTCAGCCAATATACGCTGTTGAATTTCGTCAGTAGAAAATTTCAATATCTCATCTTGAGAAAGTTGAGATAAAAAAAGCTTATGATTCATGGTTATACTCCATAATTATCTTGTTGTTTGTTTTATAAAAAGAAAATAGTTGAGCCATATTTCGAATGATAAAATTGAGAATATTTGGCAAATAAATTCTTGTTTTAGTAAAAACCTCTAACCCTTGCAACTTAGAGAGGGAGGCATTTAATTTTTAGATACATATGTTTGTTTATATCAGTAAAAATAGTTAAATAAAATTTAATATACATTGTAGTAAATAAACACAGTATAAGTTTATACGAAATTTAATAAAAAACTAGATCTATCTACTCAAAACTTTCTATATAGGCTTTCAGTGTCGTAAAAAATGCGCTCAAACAGTTTTATATAAAATCACTTACTTCACACCACACAAAGTTTTGCCCCATTAATCGCCAAAACAAATCAATAATAATATTTTTATCAATTTCACAAATATAAAAAATCACTCTAAAGTAAAGTTATCGCTTTAAAACGTTGATTGCTCTTCCTTAAACAACAGTATTTTAAAGCAGATATAGACCAGTGGATTGTTTCTAAAAATAAATGACAAATCATTTATTTTTAGATCAATTAGATTTAACAATTGTTCACTATATTGGTTTTTCAATTACGGTTAATGTCATGTAATAGCGAATATTCTTTATCTATTCCATCTATTCAAAAATGAATACATGATTAATTAAAAATGGAGAAATAGAATGAGCCAAGACTCAAAAAAATGTCCTGTAACCCACCTGACAACGGCTTTTGGTGCACCTGTTGTAGACAACCAAAATAGTTTAACGGCAGGCGCACGTGGTCCTCTACTGGCACAAGATTTATGGTTAAACGAGAAACTGGCCAACTTTGTACGTGAGGTGATTCCTGAGCGCAGAATGCATGCAAAAGGTTCGGGTGCTTTTGGTACATTTACCGTAACTCACGATATTACCCAGTACACACGCGCTAAAATCTTCTCACAGATTGGCAAACAAACAGAAATGTTTGCACGCTTCACCACTGTCGCTGGTGAACGTGGTGCAGCAGATGCAGAACGAGATATCCGTGGTTTTGCACTTAAGTTCTATACCGAAGAAGGTAACTGGGATCTCGTTGGGAACAACACTCCCGTCTTTTTCATGCGTGATCCACGTAAATTCCCAGATTTAAATAAAGCCGTAAAACGCGACCCTAAAACCAATCTACGTAGTGCAACCAACAACTGGGATTTTTGGACGTTATTACCTGAAGCTTTGCATCAGGTGACAATTGTGATGTCTGATCGTGGTATTCCAAAAAGCTTCCGCCATATGCATGGTTTTGGTAGTCATACGTACAGCTTTATCAATGCAAACAATGAACGTTTTTGGGTCAAATTTCATTTCCGCACCCAACAAGGCATTGAAAATTTAACCGATGCTGAAGCGGAAGCGGTTGTTGCTAAAGACCGTGAAAGTAACCAACGTGATTTATTTGATTCGATTGAAAATGGTAACTTCCCAAAATGGAAGCTTCAAATTCAAGTGATGCCTGAAACAGATGCAGAGAAAGTTCCTTATCATCCATTTGACCTGACCAAAGTTTGGCCTCATGCAGATTATCCACTGATTGATGTGGGTGAGTTTGAGCTGAATAAAAATCCTGAAAACTTCTTCCTTGATGTAGAGCAATCGGCTTTCGCACCAAGTAACTTAGTTCCAGGTATCAGTGTTTCACCTGACCGTATGTTGCAAGCGCGATTATTTAACTATGCCGATGCTCAACGCTACCGTTTGGGTGTGAATTATCAACAAATTCCTGTCAATGCTGCACGTTGCCCTGTTCATTCTAATCACCGTGATGGTCAAGGCCGTGTCGATACAAATTATGGCGGTTTACCTCACTACGAACCGAATAGTTTTAGCCAATGGCAGGAACAAGCTCAGTTTAAAGAACCACCATTAAAAATCAGTGGTGATGCAGATTATTGGGATTTCCGCCAAGATGATTCGGATTATTTCAGCCAACCACGTGCTTTATTCAATTTAATGAATGATACGCAAAAACAAGCACTGTTTGATAATACGGCGGGTGCGATGGGTGATGCACTTGATTTTATTAAGTATCGTCATATCCGTAACTGTTATGCATGTGACCCAGCCTATGGTGAAGGCGTGGCAAAAGCCTTGGGCTTAACTGTTGCAGATGCACAAGCTGCACGTGATAGCGATCCTGGCAAAGGTCATCCTGGTTTTCAATAAGCCTAGCTCAATAAAAGTCATTCAATAGAAACCGCCTTCGGGCGGTTTTTTATTTTGTATAAATGCACTATATTGAAGAAACTCCCAATCGTGAGTAAAGCCATGCAACAGAAAATTGAAGCGATAATTCAACAACATGACATCATTTTATTTGATGAAATCTGTGTGTTATGTAATGGCTGGGCAAAGTTTTTAATCAAATATGATACACAGGCACAATTTAAATTAACTTCGGTGCAATCACCTTTAGGGCAAGACATCTTAAGACATTACCAAATGCCCACTGAGCAATTTGAGAGCATGTTGGTGATTAAAAATGGGCAAGCCTATAGTGAATCCACTGCATTTTTAAAAGTGATTGAAAGCTTAGGACAACCCTTTTCATATTTAAAAATGGGTTATGGGATACCCAAATTTATCCGAGATTTTCTATACCGCCGAGTCGCTTTAAATCGCTATCGTTTATTTGGTACTACTGCGCAGTGTTTACTGCCTTCATCTGAAAATAAAAAACATTTTTTGGAACATAGCATTGATGCAAAACTCTAAAGCACTTCAGAATGCCCTTTTGACCATTCATATTTCACTGGCTGTATTATGGTTCTATCAGGGCCTCATCCCTAAAATCATATATAAAGTTGTCGAAGAGCAACAATTTTGGCAGTTTACAGGGATTCAATTGCTGCCCATTCCTAGACTTATTGAGCTCTCAGGATTTGGAGAAATCATATTTGGTGGATTATTTCTTATTTTTAGACAATCAAAGCTTCTGCATTATTTAAATATCATCGCGATGCTGTTTTTTTTACTGGTTGTAGCGATCGTTTATCCCCACTATTTTGCGCAGGGTTTTAACCCGTTCATCATGAATACTGCAATGGCTGCACTGTCTATTGTCGCAATTCAACTTTTCAATGCTCAAAAAGCCGAATAAACTTACATTCGCACATTTGTACCAAACTCCTCTTTCCATCCTTTGGTTTCAGTGGCAATTTGCTTAGCGAGTTTGCTTTTCACTTCTTGAATTAAGCGCGCCCGTTCCTGCCCATGCACAAATCGACCTTTATAATCACTTTGCATGGTTTGAATATATTCATACAGTGCACGTTGTTGTTGTTTGGTTTTGGGAGCGGTATGCAAAAATTGAAGGTATTCCTCATCTGGGTTTGTGCTAAGCGGATCACCCAAAATATCTTCAACATACACTACAGCACTGACTAATTTCACTTTACCCTTTGCATCCACAGTATAGGTTTGTTTGCGCACACCATAAGGATAGGTCCAAAGTCCCTGCCGATCACCCGAAGCCCAATAGCTATAAAAAATAATATTGTTATCTTTGACCTCATAATCGCCCAATTCTATTTGGGTAATACTACAGTCACCACTGGTTGAATATATTGTATGCGTGAGCAACTTTTTATTATTTCGATATAATTCAATATCTTTACGTAATAAATCAACATCATCTTGATTCATCACTGTTTTCAACTCAAACTTGCTCTGATTAATTTGTATATTTTGAGTCTCAGCAAAAGCTGTACTGGATAATGCCAGTAGCATCAATAAAGTTTGGATTATTTTCATTATTCATCTCCCTTGATTTTTCAATCAGGAATCAACACTATTTTTTAGTTTGGTAAATACCTCCTAATCCTGACACAGCTTTTGCAAAACTGGAAGTATTTCACCTGCCTGACTAAAAGGTTGTGTTTGACGATAATGCTCGACCTTTTTAACCAGTTTATAGTTTTTATCGTCCTGACTTTTAAACTGTTCTAGCCGTGTAAATGTCTGATCCTTACACAATACTTGATAATAATTAATCATGAACTGTTTTTTTGGGTTAGCACTTTTAACCCAAGCTTGAATAAGTTGATTACCATCAGATATTGTGGTGATACTTTCAAAAAATTGAGTATTTGAATTTTGATAAATTAATTTCCATTCATCACCCGTTTCCAAATCATATTTTTCATTTAAAGGCTTAATACTTTTCGTATAATCCTCATGTTCAAAATCTTTGGCTGTTGCATATTGATCTACAACAACACATGGCTCGTCTGAAACACAATCCGCCTTAGCCGCTTGAGTTAGGTCTATAGATTTTGCAGCGACTGAGCTCATCACCAAACAAAACAACAAAGTACTGGATAATATTTTTATCATTTTTAGTTCTCTCAATTTTTATGGCTCAATAAGGGCCTACTACACCACCAATTTACGGCCTTCACGAATACAGTAGAATGGATTAACCATTTTTGATGAATTCTTCATGGCCTTTTGTAAATCCTGCTCAGGCTGTTCCCGTGCTTCATCCGTCAATTGGAAAGTACGGTAATGAATTGCCAAAGAACGCTTGGCTTGTAAATCTAAATGCGCCTGAAAAGCATCTTGTGGATTCATATGCATATATTTCATTAACGCTCTTGGTTCATACGCACCGATTGGCAATAACGCAATTCGCGGTGAACCTAACCGTTTTTGAATTTCTTTAAAATGCGGTGAATATCCCGTATCACCAGCAAAGAAGAAATGACCATGTTGCGATACCACAGAAAAACCACCCCACAATGCAATATTCTGATCACGTAAACCACGACCCGAACCATGCTGTGCTGGGGTATAAATAATTTTTAAGTTTTTAAATAATGCAGATTGCCACCAGTCCATCTCAATCACATGGAACTCTTTAGGTAAGTAACAGGCATTGCCCAAACCTGTATAGATTGGCATGGCAAACTTATTGTGTAACCATCTTAAAGAGGCTAAATCCATATGGTCATAGTGATTATGACTGAGTAAAACTGCATGAATCTCTGGCAATTGCTCTAAAGCAATTCCAGCAGGAATCACACGTTTTGGTCCACGCCCATGTTTTGGACTGACATAGTCGGCCCAAACAGGATCAGTTAAAAAGTTATAGGGACCAATTTGAACCAGTACAGTCGCATGGCTCACAAACCAGATTTGCCAATCATGCTCATCAGCATCTGGTCGATTCTGAGGTAATACGCGTTTTGCTGCATAAAATTCTGATGATTCTTTTTGAGTATCCACATTCCAAGTATATGATTTTCGGGTGCCCAGCCATTTCATCAAATCCCAACGGCTACGACCTTGTGGTCTACGTACTTCATTAAAGAACCGTTCACCATTGTGTTGATTTGAACCAATCACACTAAATACAGGTTTATACCATGTGTGTGACAGACAATTTTCAGTATCAATTCGATAATGCAATTGTTGAACTTGCTGAGATGGAACAGTCTTATTTTGCATTGTGTTGTCTTGTACCGTTGTATCTTCAAGACGGACCATTGGCTCTTGTTTCGACATGATTACTCTAAACGCCCTTTCATTCTTTCAAGCCATACTTGCTGTGTTTGTGGCTTCACGAATAATGCCACGATTTCGGGATGAATACTTTTAATCTTTGCTTCAATTCTGTTCACACAGGCTTCGATATCATCTGAAGTTAAACTATCTTTAAATTCTAAGCTTAAAGAAGCAATCACCTGATGTGCACCCATTTGTTCAGTCAGTACGCCATTTGCTGAATACACGGCGGGATCTTCCTGAGCAATTTTCAATACATTATGACGCAGTTTTGGATCTGCTGTTTCCCCCATCAACAAGCCTTTGGTTTCCCTTGCCAAAAGCAGGGCTGAGATGGCTAAGACAACACCAATCAGTACCGAAGCCACACCATCTAAAACGGGTAAATTAAACTGCTGAGCACAAAATATTCCCAGCAATGCAATGATTAAGCCAATTAAAGCTGCTGAGTCTTCAAATAAAACAGTAAAGGTTGTCGGATCTTTACTGCGACGAAATGCTTCAAAATAGCCCATTTGACCTTTGGTCTTTTTAAATGTTTTCAACGCAATAAACCATGAAGTTCCCTCACAAAGCAGTGCAAATCCGAGTACCACATAGTTGACCAATGGAGATTGTATAACTTCTGGATGACGAATATGTTGAATACCCTGATAAATTGAAACCACAGCACCTAAAGCAAAAACCAACAATGCGACAATAAAGGCCCAAAAGTATAACTCTCGCCCATAACCAAAGGGATGATGATAATTTGCAGGCTGCTGTGATTTTTTTAAACCATACAACAATAAGATTTCATTTAAAGTGTCTACAACTGAATGGACCGCCTCACTGAGCATTGCCGAACTATTTGTAATATAAGCGGCAACAAACTTAACTAGAGCAATGGCTAAATTGCCCAAAAGTGCTGCATATACAACAATTTTGTTGGAATCTGACATTTATTGTCCTGCTTTTTATCATCAAATACATCTATTTGATTTTTATATCTGTCCTGCTTCATATTAGCGAAACTATCTGTGATTTTTCTTTATTTTTTGTTGCTTTTCACAATTGAGTGAATCTTTTATGGAACCCAATTTAACCAATATTCTAGATACTCCGTCGCAGTCTCATCCACAATTATTAAAAATTTGGGAAGCTTCTGTACGTGCGACTCATGACTTTTTAAACGAACAACATATCTTACAAATTAAAACGCTCATCATTCAGCATCATTATTTTGATCATGTACGATTGTTTCATGTGGAACGTGAAGGTCAAATCGCTGGGTTTATGGGACTGGCTTATCAAAAGATTGAAATGTTATTTATTGACCCTAAATTCTTTGATCAAGGCATCGGTTCCATGCTCATTCAAAAAGCTTTGGCATTAGGTGCCCATGAGGTAGATGTCAACGAACAAAATATTCGTGCTCTGGAGTTTTATAAAAAACATAACTTCCAGCAAATTGCGCGTTCGGAACTTGATGCTGAAGGTAATCCATTCCCAATTTTGCATTTGAAACTAAAGCAGCCATCCGTCTAAGCATTTTGAGATAAAGTGATATCATAAACACCCTCATCAACTTTAGAATCCATGCATATAAAACCGACTCCCCCCTATTTCCAAGTCGGTTTTAGCAATCATCAGCATGATCATGTCTATCAGACAGATTGCAACAACTTAAACCAGTGCAATCAAACACTTTTCAAGTGTTCCTTCATATAAATTTGGATCACTATAGATTGATGACGAGATACATCCTCTATGTAGATTAATCCAAGCCTTGATATCAATTCTTTCATTCCTGCAAGCACGCTTATGACAAGTAAGGGGCATAGATAAATTGATTTAACTTTGTACAGATCATTACTTTTGGCTGGGGTTTAGAGAAATATTTTTTGTTTTAATTAAGATATTTTATCAATTATTCGCCATGTTATTTTCTATATTAAAATAACAATGCTTTTGAAAAGTTCATTTATTTTCTAAATACTATAATCATCTTCACCTGACAGTTGTTTATAGATTATACTCTTTGAAAATATTAGTAAGACATTTTTTGGATTATTCTTTGGACGCGTTATATGGAATTACGACATCTGAGATACTTCATTACTGTGGCTGAAGAACTCAACTTTAGCAAAGCAGCATTGAGACTTTATACAGCACAACCCTCACTCAGCCAGCAGATCAAAGATCTTGAAGAAGATGTCGGTGTTCGGCTGTTAAATCGGACCAAGCGTAAAGTTGAACTTACTGAAGAAGGTGCTGTTTTTCTGGAGCAAGCACGCTTAACTTTAGCACAAGCCGATAAGGCTGTTGCTATGGCAAGACAGGTCTCCAAAGCCAGACAGCTATTGTTAAGGATTGGGTTTGTACCCGTGGCTGAAATAAAGATTTTCCCTTATATCTTACCGAATTTAAGGGTACAAAATCCTGAGCTAAAAATTGAATTATTGAGCTTAAATAACCTTGAACAAATGCGCGCATTAAAAAAGGGTGAGCTAGATATCAGCTTTAGCAGGCACAATTTTCATAATGATGAAATCGAAAGTAAATTTGTGCTCCGTGAACCGTTAATTTTTGTTTTACCCAAAGATCACCCTTTAGCCAAGTATGAACGTATCCCTGTTAAAGCGCTCAATGGGATCGATTTTATTATTCCTGCTGAAGAACAATCCACGACTTTGCACAACACCATTTTAGAGTTTGCCAAACACAATCATATTGAATTGAATATCGTCCAAAAAGCTGACAATATTTCATTGAATATTAACTCAGTTGGAGCGGGCTTAGGCTGTACAATTTTGCCAAGTTATATTGCGCCATTGATCAACAATAACACCGTCATTCGACCTTTAGAGATTGAGCTTCCCTATCTAGACTTGTATGTAAGCTATCGGAAAAGTGCTGACTCTATTGCAATACAAAAATTTATTGAATTATTAACTAAGGTGTTTTATCTGGATATCAATCGTTTAGAGCAAGAATAAGGTCACTGCACCAAAAAATTGACCGCAGCATTATTTTTTTAAATATGACAGCTTAAACCGATAAAACTGATCTCCATTTTCTTTGTACAAATACATCTCAATATTTAACTCAGGCGGTGTCCATCATGCTAGGACGTGCATTTCACCAATTTCGATCAGGTATTCAGTCTCGCCCATACTTCTTTATTAGTTTTCTACTCACTGCAATTGTATATACGGGGATGTCTCTGGGTACAGATTGGCAATGGTCAACCAATTTGCTATTTAGTTGGAATATTGCCATCCTGATTTATCTGATCCTGACCATGAAAATGCTCTGGGCAACCAATCAAGCGCATATTTTAAAGCGTGCTCAGCAACAGTATGCCAGCAAATGGATCATTTTGCTGTTGGTAGTGTTCTCACTCATCATGTGTTTTATTGCCATTATTATTGAATTGGCACATTTGCCCGATGTGACTGGGGTTAAAGCAGGACATATCGCCTTAGCAATTTTTACCATCATTTTTGCATGGTTATTTATGCATACCATTTTTGCTATTCACTATGCACATGACTTTTATTTGGCAGTAGAGAATCATCAGGATGGTGGATTGGACTTTCCAAAAACGCCGAAACCAACTTATCCTGAGTTTTTGTATTTTAGTTATGTCATTGGTACTTCTGCGCAAACAGCAGATGTATCGATTACTTCTCGCTCGATGCGGGTTTTAAATATTCTACATATCCTTTTGGCGTATGGATTTAACACCACAATTTTGGCGATCTGTATTAATGTTGCCGCAGGTTTTATTTAACTGAAGTAAAAATAGAAGCTTAACATTAAAAGCCAATGTCCAAAAAAAGCCAATATCCAAAGTTTTATAATTTTTCTGCGCTTGAATGCGACTAAAAAATTGCAATGCAAACCTAGCACGAGATCATGCTAAGTTTGCCTTGTGTTGATGCTTTAGTCTCTAAAAAGTGCTTGATTATTTCTTAAGTTTTTTCGACTTTTGATTGAATTAAGATATTTTTCAATTGCAGGATGGCTTTCAATCTCTGCCATCTTTAATTGCCAAAATAGCATGGAACCAACAAACACATCGGCTACCGTAAATTGCTCACCACATAGATAAGGTTGAGCCTGCTCCAAGCCCTGAATTAAAGCGGTATAGGTGTCCTGAAAGTTTCCATAGCCAATATGCATTTTTTGCTCGTTGGTAATCTCAACCTTTAATGCACGATCTGTGTTGGCTGCATCCCACGGGCCAGCAGCAAAGAATAACCAACGAAAATACAAGCCACGCTTTGGATCATCCAACGCTGGTGCAAGCCCTTGATCAAAAAATTTATCCGCCAAATATGCGCAAATTGCTGGCATTTCGTAAATCACCACATCGCCATCGACTAAGGTGGGCACTTTGCCAAATGGGTTAATCTTTAGATAAGATTCTGACTTCATTTCAGTGTGATAAGCCAACTCAATTTTTTCAAATTCAGCACCTAGTTCAATCAGTAGCCATTCAACAACCAAACCTCTAGATTGCGCATTGGTATATAGTTTTAAGCCCATTTTTCCATTCCTTTATAGTGGTGTATTGAATATAAAGGGCGGCTGTGTCAGTTTTTGTCAGGAGCTTTCATCATTGATTTTTTTTGTAGCTCTTTTTGCCACCATGCCTGAAAAAGATGGCGCTTAAACTCTGGGTAAATGGTTTCAGTCACATTTAATTTTTGAATCCGATCTAAACGAAAATTTCGAAAATCTTCACGTAATTCACACCATGCAGCCAACAACATTTTGTCATTGAAATATCCTAATACAAAAGGCCAAAGCATCCGGCTAGAGATATTATTTTTCTCATCGAAATAATGCACTTCAATCTTGACCTGATAACGAATTGCCAGACGTACTTGTTCTACAATTTTTTCGTCAACCACAAGCCAATGGTTGATAGACCGAAGCATGGTTTCATCAATCAGTTCTTGTTTATTCTTGGGCAATACCGCATTGAGTTTGGCCAAAACTGAATGTGCAGCATTTTTCAATGCTGGATCTGGCACTGACCTTAACCAATGCAATGCCAAGAACACCGCTTCGACTTCCGTTTCATCCAAACTCATCGGAGGCAGTAAAAAGTTTTCTTTCAGCTGAAATCCTAAGCCCGCACTGCCCTCAATATTGACACCTTGGTCACGTAAACTTTCAATATCCCGATAAACACTTCGGACACTAATCTCCAAATGTTCTGCTAAGCATTGCGCGGTAATGGGATAACGCTGTTCACGTAAAAGTTGTAATAAAGTGAGTAATCGAATAGAACGGCTCATGGTCAATTTTCTTATTATATCTCTTTGGTTTTATCTAAGTTTACGCTGAGGGCAATCTGCAAACAGCGTAAAAACAGCATCTAAGCAACTTCACTAGCCTCAAGCTGTTGAGTTAAAAACTGATGTAAATGATCGACGTTATCCGCGATCGTCAGCGGATTAAAACGCTGTAATACATCAATCGCATGCACCCCATAACTCACCCCAACACGTGGCATGGCAATGTTCTGTGCCATTTCTAAGTCATAAGATGTATCGCCCACCATAATGGCTTGCTCCGCCGAAATTCCAGTGTAATCTAAAATTTCAGCCAACATCAATGGATCTGGCTTGGATTTGGTTTCGCTCGCTGCACGGGTGATCTCAAATAAATCCTGACTCTGGGTTTGAGCCAAAACACGATCTAAACCACGACGGCTTTTCCCTGTTGCGACTGCCAATTTGATATTGTGATTTTTTAAATCATGCAACATTTCAGAGACACCAGCGAACCACAAATCATCTTTGGAATGCTCAACATAATGATCGCCATAGCATTTCAAAATTTCAGTGTGTAACTCGGGAACTTGTGGAAATAACACTTGAGCAACTTCAGGTAAACCCAAACCAATAATACTTTTCGCAGCATCAGCTGTTAACGGTTGGTCAAAGGTTTTTGCAGCAACCAATAAACTCGCCACAATTTGCCCAACTGAATCAAATAAAGTGCCATCCCAATCAAAAATGATAAGTTCTACAGGTTTTTGCATGAATTATTTCCAATATTTGCTCAATTTACGCATGACTAATGTTTAGATCTTATGCCCTTTACATGACAAGCTAACGCATTTTTAAACACAAAGGGAACTTTTCATAAAACAAGTTCCCTGTGTGTAAAAGATAAAGTGAGCAGCGAGATCGAATCAATCTTTCTTTTGTGCTCTTAACTGCGCAACCAAGCTTTGCATATCTTCAGGTAAAGGCGCTTCGATCACAGGATAACCAGGAATTTCAAGGCGCATTGCATGTAGGCTCAATCGACGAGCTTTTGGTCCACGATACTCTGTTTCATGACCATACTTATCGTCACCCACTAAAGGATGACCAATACTTAAACCATGCACACGAATTTGATGGGTACGGCCTGACAGTGGAGAAGCATAGACCAGTGTCGCATGCATAAAGCGCTCGGCAACTTTCCATTGTGTCTTAGATTCTTTACCTTCTTCTGAGACACGTACACGACGTTCACCATTGGACAGTTCATAGCGCAATAAAGGTTGATTAATCAACTGTTGATCTAAACTCACTTGACCTTTAACAATCGCAGCATAGGTTTTTTTAATTTTATGCTCACGCAACATATCTTGTAGCGTCTTCAATGTGCTGCGTTTTTTACTCACCATCACTAGACCCGAAGTATCGCGGTCAATACGATGAATCAATTCCAAATATTTTTTACCTGTTGCCGCGCGTAAACCTTCAATTAAGCCATATGCCACACCGCTTCCACCATGTACGGCAATTCCAGACGGCTTGTTGACCACCAATAAACCTTCGTCCTCATACACCACACGGCTGAGTAAGCTTTGTGCAACCTTATCGGATACAGGTGCATCAGTTTCGTCTTTTTGCTCAAAGCGAATAGGTGCAACACGGATTTGATCGCCAATCGCTAGCTTAGTTTCTGCTTTTATACGCTTTTTATTGACGCGCACTTGACCTTCACGAATTAAACGATAAATACGACTTTTCGGCACACCTTTCAGGCGAGTAAATAAGAAATTATCGATGCGCTGGCCTTCTTGATGCTCGTCTACTTCAAACCAAGTTACATTTTGCCATTGTTGCGTAGAATTCATACAGTTAGGTGATCCAATAAAAAACTAAAATTTGATTAAAAACTGATCATTTAGACTATGCTTTTCATACAAAATAAGCATATAGCCCATAGGCAGATGATTCAAGGTTTGCTATAGTCAGCGCACGGATACCACCGTAAGTGAAATTTAGTGCCACCCTTTTTTAAAAATGAAAGCGTGACACAAACGATAAAATTCACGACAGATGCGGAAAGGTCCCAAAAGAATATGCCGACGCCGAAGGCTTTATTATATCGGCAAAAAGACAAACTGTTGCGTTTAATTGTACTTAAAGTACAGAAATCAGTTTGTTTAAAAATATATGTCGCCAACCCAGACGTTGGTTTTTAAACATAAACTGATACACATCAGGCAAGTCGCTGTAGAGTGTTATTCAGGACATAAGTGTTTGAGGCATTGGAACTGCACAATTTGTAAAGGTACGATGATAATTCCGTATCAAGACGCTCTCACAAAAGTTGAGATGCTCTTCGAGCAATGTGATAGTGAAAGACGAATCAAATCAGTCATCCAATGCACCACTTAAGTGCCAGTGAAGAGCTCAAAACTTTAATCGTGCAAAGATTAAAGAAGTATTGCAGCATCAATACAGGCATCAAACCCAACCTTGCTCAAAACAAGTGGGTAAATTACTCAGATCATATTGGATGTATCCGTGATTTGAGCATTGATCCAATATTTTAGATGTTCGCTTCACTTAAAAAAGATAGCGAGTTGTTGGTGTGAATCACTATTAGGTGTTACACCCATGAAACGTATGTTGATTAATGCAACACATGCTGAAGAAGTTCGCGTTGCACTCATCACTGGTCACCGTCTTTACGATTTCGATTTAGAAAACCGTACACGTGAACAAAAGAAAGCCAATATCTATAAAGGCCATGTCACTCGCGTAGAGCCTTCTTTAGAAGCTGTATTTGTAGAGTATGGTGCGGGTCGTCAAGGTTTCTTGTCGATGCGCGAAATTGCCAATACTTACTACAAGGCAGACCCTCGCCAAACATCAAATATTCGTGAACTCATCACTGAAGGCACTGAACTTTTGGTTCAAGTTGAAAAAGAAGAGCGTGGCAACAAAGGCGCTGCACTTTCAACTTATATTTCCCTTGCTGGTCGCTATTTAGTCTTGATGCCGAACAACCCAAAAGGTGGTGGTATTAGCCGTCAAATTTCAGGTTCAGTTCGTGAAGAACTCAAAGAAATGTTGGCGTCATTAAATACCCCTCGTGGTATGAGCGTAATCGTTCGTACAGCAGGGATTGGCCGTTCACAAGAAGAACTGCAACTTGATCTTCAACATTTGTTAGACCTATGGGCACAAATCCAAGGTACAGCAAACTCTGGTCCATCACCAATGCTTGTTCATCAAGAAGCTGGTGTGGTGACGCGTGCTATCCGTGACTATTTACGTGATGATGTTGCAGAAATTTTAATTGACTCAGAGCAAGCCTATAACGAAGCCTATAACTTTGTTAAAGCGGTAATGCCAAATCAATTGGATAAGCTAAAAACCTATACGTTAAATGAGCCGTTATTCGCGCATTTTGGTATTGAAAGTCAAATTCAAACAGCTTATGAACGTGAAGTTAAACTTCCTTCAGGCGGTTCAATTGTAATCGACCAAACTGAAGCGCTGGTTTCAATCGACATCAACTCAGCGAAGTCAACGCGCGGACATGATGTAGAAGAAACTGCGCTTAGCACCAACTTAGAAGCAGCTGAAGAAATTGCTCGCCAATTACGTTTACGTGATATTGGTGGTTTGGTGGTGATCGACTTTATTGATATGACCAAAGAACGCAACCAACGTATGGTTGAAGCTAAACTTCGTGAAGCGACGCAAAGTGATCGTGCCCGTATCCAGTTTGGTCAATTGTCACGTTTTGGTTTAATGGAAATGAGCCGTCAACGCTTACGCCCATCTCTTGAAGAAGCTACAGGTTATGTATGCCCTCGCTGTCATGGCACAGGTATGGTACGTGATCTACGTTCTCTTTCTCTTTCAATTATGCGTAAAGTTGAAGAGATTGCATTACGTGAACGTCAAGGTGAAGTTCAAGTTGAAGTGCCTGTTGAAATTGCAGCATTCTTATTGAATGAAAAGCGTCACAGTTTGGTTTACTTAGAACAAACGTCAAATGTGCGTGTTACTGTACTGCCACATCCACATTTAGAAACACCACATTACGAAATCTCATATAACCCAGAAGGTTTTGCGCCAACTAGCTATGAACGTACTGAAGCTACCCGTTCAAGCGAAAAAGAATTGGGCTATGAGTCATCTGAGTGGCATTTAGAAGAAGAGCAAACGCAACACAATGCTGCGCCAGCTCAAGCACAAAACAATAAGCAAAACAGAAAGCAACAACAACCTGCTCAAGCTCAAAAAGCTCAGCAAGCGGTTCAAGCACAAGTTGCTCAACCAGCTTCTAGCCCATGTGCTTGGTTAGAAAATCTGTTTGTACAAAAACAAGCAGCAACTGTTGACCAATCACGTACTGCAAACAATGCAGCTGCGGCCATTGAACAAATGATTAACGGTGGTGCTGTAAGCCGTGGTCAATTTGGCCAAGTGAATAGCAATAGCGCGCCAGCTGCAATTGAAGCTCAAGTTGTTGCTGAAACCAATGCTTATCTTTCACATGCACCTGTTCAAAAACAAGAACCGCGTGAATATGAAAAACAGGGCGAGAAAGAAGAACGAGCTCCGCGTAACAACAACAATAAAAATAAAAATCGCAACAAGCACAAAGAGTCACGTGAACAAAACACTGATCAACATCAGGTGATTGAAGAAGTGGTTCAGGTGCCTCGTCAAGAGCAACGCCAAGAACAGCGTCAGGAACAACGTGATCAACGTCGTCAGCAAAAGCAGCCACGTCAACAGCATGATCAAAATGCTGACACGAACCATGCTGAACAAGCTGTTCCACGTCGTGATCGTAACCATCAGCAACGTCCAAACCGCCCAAATCGTCATCGCGATAGCAGCGTGTTTAATGATGAGCAACAACAAGCGCCAAACAACAATGCGCCTGTAGAGCATAATCAACCTCAAGAGAAACAACCTAAGGTTGAACTCATTGACACCCCGAAGCATGCAGCACTTGAAACAGCTTTAGTGGTTAACCTTGATCAAGCTCAAAGTGAAATTGTCGCATTAAACCCGCAACAAGTTGCTGCGCCAGCAAGCAACAAGCCGAAGCGTCATGATCGCAATGAAAAAGCTGAAACTGTTGCTAAAGCACCTCGCACTGTAGATGCTCAACCAGCTACTGCACCAGCTGTAGAAAGTCAGGCTGTAACGACTGAAGCAAAAGCACCTGCAGCAGCAGAGGTTCAAGCAGAACAGCCTGTGCAACGTGCCAGCAATGACCCGCGCCAAAAACGCCGTCAACAACGTGATGCTGCTCAAGCAAAAGCGGCAACACCTAAAATCACACCATCTCAGGTACCGACATTAAATCAGTACACAGTGGGAACTTTGATTCGTCATGTCTATGGTGATGACTGTGCAGTATTGATTGAACAGTTTGGATTAATTCCAACATTCAATCGTGCTTTGGTTAAGTTTACTGAAGAATATTCAGCGACCTTAACTGTGATAGAAAAGACCGATGTACAAAGCAAGCAGCCTGTAACACGCGATGTAGCTATCTCTAAAGCAGCACCAGAAGCACAACCTGCTGATGTTTTAGACTTAACGCCACCGAAGCCTGAGAATGATCGCCGTGTAGCGAATGATCCTCGTGAACGTCGTCGTTTAGCAAAACAAGCGGCTGTACAAGCAAAGCAAGAGCATCAAGCTGAACTTGAGCAACAACCAGAAGAAGTGAAAACTGAGACCCAAGCAAGTCCAGTTGAAGCAGCACCTGTGGTTACTCAAGCAGAAGAAGTGCAAGCTGAAACGCCTGTAGAAACGACAGTTGAAACAGCGCCTGCGGAAGCTCAAGTGGTTAAAGCAGCCCCTGCTAAGCCAGTTGAAAAAGCAGTTGTTGCAACTGAAAAGGCGAAAAAGCCACAACAATCGCTTGCTTTAGATACGACTGCTGAAGCTGGCGTAGATGAAGATGCACAAAAGGCAGACAATGTGGCAACAGATGAAAAACCTGCCCGCCCTCGTCGCCCTCGTGGCCGCCCGCCAAAAAAAGCAACACCGCCAGCGGATGAGTAATTTTTAAAAATTTGCTTAAAATGTAGCGATTAAAGAGAACCTAGTCATTTCGATGGCTAGGTTTTTTTGCTATTTTGAAGAGATTATCAGGACATTTGTCAGATTAGGTTGATTGCACTAGTCTTATACGATTAAAAAGACAAATGTAATGTGAGTCAATGACACTCTAAAAATTGTATTGGATTACGAAAAATAAATAGGATTGATATGAGTCAAACAACACAGGCCGATCTCATCGGATTTACTGATGTCGCAGAGCGCTTACCACAGCTCATCAATAAGCTTCCCAATATCCTGACTGGACTTAAACAAGCTTATATCAGAACACCCAATACGCCTGCTGGGCTAGGTCTTGCTTTTGAACGTGCTGTAAAACGCAATCCTTATGGTGATGCGTTATTATTTGAAGATCAACGCTATAGTTATAAAGAACTGAATAACTGGGCCAATCAAATTACACACTTTTATCTTTCTATTGGCATAAAAAAAGGCGATGCGATCACCGTGATGATCGAAAATCGTCCTGAGTTGATTGCGACCGTGATTGCACTGGCAAAAATTGGCGTAACAACAGCTTTAGTCAATACCTCACAGACAGGTAAAGTCCTGACGCATAGTATCAATTTGGTCAATCCTGTTGCGGTAATCGTCGGTGAAGAATGCCGTGCTGCGGTAGATGAGATTCGTCAAGACTTAAACATTGCTCAAGACCGCATCCATTGGTTTGCAGATCAAAATACAACGCAAGACCCGGGTACAGCACCTCAAGGCTTTATCAATCTTGCTGAAAAAATTCAACAATTTCCAAAATTCAATCCTTCGACCACACAAAGTGTCAAAGGGAAAGATGGCTTGTTTTATATCTATACCTCTGGCACAACCGGTTTACCTAAAGCTGTGGTCTTTACCAACAGTCGTTGGACCTTGGCATATGGAACATATGGTCATGTCTTAAACTTAGGTGAAGATGATGTGATGTACTGCACTTTACCGCTTTACCATGCAACAGGTATGGTGGTGTGCTGGTGTGGTGCTATTGCAGGTGGTTCAGCCTTGGCAATCCGTCGTAAATTCTCTACCTCTGCATTCTGGTCTGATGTCAAAAAGTTTAATGCATCAGCCATTGGTTATGTCGGTGAACTTTGCCGCTACCTTATGGATGCACCTGCTTCAGAACTTGATCATACGCACCGTGTCACCAAAATGATCGGTAATGGTATGCGCCCAAATATTTGGGGCAAGTTTAAAGAACGCTTTGGTATCGAAGAAATTTTAGAACTTTACGCCTCGAGTGAAGGAAATGTAGGTTTCAGTAATGTTTTTAATTTTAACAATACTGTTGGCTTCTCACCTACACCTTATGCCATCGTCCAGTTCGATAAAGAAAAAAATGAAGCAATCCGTGACAGTCATGGTGCATGTCAAAAGGTCAAAAAAGGTGAAGTGGGCTTATTGATTGGTAAAATCACCAAGCGCTCCCCTTTTGATGGCTATACAGACCCGGAAAAGAACAAGTCAGTGATCATGAAAGATGTCTTTAAAAAGGGCGATTCTTACTTTATTACTGGTGACTTGGTTCGTGATATTGGTTTCCGACACGCGCAATTTGTCGATCGCCTTGGCGATACTTTCCGCTGGAAAGGTGAAAATGTTTCAACCACCGAAGTTGAAAATATTTGTAGTGAATACCCTAAAATCACAGAAGCTGTGGTTTACGGCGTTGAAATTCCAAATACCAATGGTCGAGCAGGTATGGCTGCCATTACTTTACATGATGGGGAAGAACTGACTGAACAAGATCTAAGCCAGCTTGCAGCCGAGTTTAAAAAGAACTTGCCAGCCTATGCTGTTCCGGTATTTTTACGTATCCAACAAATTGTAGAAACGACGGGTACATTTAAATATCAGAAAAATAAATTAAAGGAACAAGCCTTTAATCCTGAAAAAACCTCTGATCGTTTATTGGTTTTACTGCCAAGTGCCAATGCCTATTGTGATGTCACTGCGGAAGTTTTTGCCAATATTGA
Source organism: Acinetobacter sp. GW821-FHT01E09 (assembly GCF_059422385.1). Taxonomy (NCBI): domain Bacteria; kingdom Pseudomonadati; phylum Pseudomonadota; class Gammaproteobacteria; order Moraxellales; family Moraxellaceae; genus Acinetobacter; species Acinetobacter sp. GW821-FHT01E09. The sequence continues at coordinate 466,111 of NZ_JBWKWU010000001.1, read as the reverse complement.
AGCTTATAAATACCGCTTCTAAAGCTAAAAGCCCTGATTTCAGGGCTTTTTTAGTCCATTTTGTGTTATTTATAACCGAACGTTGCAAACTTTCTTAATTTTTACTTGCGCTCTATCAATATCTTGCTAAAATACGCTCCATCAAAACAAAGTGGTGTTTAAAAACTTTTTAGTTTTCTTGCACTACACATTCAAGCCTAGCTTGGATGAAGGTTCAGGGTCGTTAGCTCAGCTGGTAGAGCAGCGGACTTTTAATCCGTTGGTCCCGCGTTCGAATCGCGGACGACCCACCACTTAATTGTTTTGACCTGTAAATGGATAGCGATAGAAAATTCTCAATTTTCACAAATATCGAGTAAAGCAGCGCTTTACACATCCTTGCTCAGGGTCGTTAGCTCAGCTGGTAGAGCAGCGGACTTTTAATCCGTTGGTCCCGCGTTCGAATCGCGGACGACCCACCATCTTCATGTTTCAACCTGTAAATAGATACCGATAGAAAATTCTCGATTTTCACTGATATCGGGTAAAGCAACGCGCTTTACACATCTCGCTCAGGGTCGTTAGCTCAGCTGGTAGAGCAGCGGACTTTTAATCCGTTGGTCCCGCGTTCGAATCGCGGACGACCCACCATTCTTTCTTAGGGCTTCTTTCTGTACAGTTAAAGTACTACAATAGAAACGAAACCTGCAAACGTTCCGACCAAGACCAAACATCTTTATTAGATGCTTCGCCATTCTCAAAATTTTGCTTCATCTTTTGTTCTGGTTTAATCATGTTTTAAACAAGTTCAGGGTTGTTAGCTCAGTTGGTAGAGCAGTAGACTCTTAATCTATTGGTCGTGGGTTCGAACCCCACACAACCCACCAGATTTTTAAGTCATTTCCCCCCTTTAAATAAGTTCAGTTGAATTATTTTTCTGATAGCTGCACATTCTAATCAAACGGATTGTTTTATCCTTCAATGATGACGAAGCATCAATACTCAAATATCGACTGAGATCTTAGTCAACGGTTTTAGCTTAAAACAACCAAGCCAACAATCACAATCAGATGACACGACCAAACCGAATAGCTAAAAAAGCTTTTCTTCTTCTTATTGAACGAGCAAATATCAAATCATCGCTAGCAAGATAATACTCCCCTGCTTGACGAGTCATAGATTCCCCCTCCCAAACAACAAAAAACCGCGCCCAATAACCAAGTTTGAGCACGGTTTAATTATGCGTATGACCACTCGATTAAAACAATCCACAGAAATTTAACCAGTGGCTTATTGCTGTTGAAGGATAAAATCTGCAGCACGTTCACCAATCATAATACATGGTGCATTGGTATTGCCTGACACAAGATCAGGCATAATTGATGCATCAGCGATGCGCAAATTATTAAAACCGACGACTTTAAGCTTTGGATCGACTACGCTCATTGCATCAATCCCCATCTTACATGTCCCCACAGGATGAAATACGGTTGCAGCATATTCACGAACATAAGCTTGATAATCTGCATCGGTTTTAACATCAGGTCCGGGTAAGATTTCTTGACCATTGAACGCTTTAAATACATCTTGTTTTAAAATACGCTGTGCCAGTTTAATTCCTTCGATCAGCACTTGCATATCTTGTTCTTTTTCAAGGAAGTTATAATCAATCTCGATCTGCTTTTGAGCATTAATACGTATTTCACCAATGCTCTTTGGTCTTAAAACACAGGTGTGGATTGCATAGCCATGTCCCCATTCAAACAGACGACCACGATGACTACGATACCCCGGAACAAAGTGGAATTGCACATCTGGTAAATCTGTTGCCAGTGGTGTTTTTGCAAAGCCCCCTGCTTCTACATAGTTGGTGGTCAACCAGCCTTTTCTTTTGAGCGCATACTGGAATGGTGCGGGCAATATAGATGCTAAAGCTCCAACAGAAAAACCCAGTGTTTTTGAACTATTTGTTCTGACGGTTACCAAGCCATCAATATGCTCTTGCAAGTTTTTACCTACCCCAGGTAAATCAACTTTACATTCTATTCCCGCCTGTTCCAACTCGGATTTCGGACCAATACCAGATTTCATCAATAATAATGGCGAAACAAAAGCACCAGCTGAGAGGATTAACTCTTTATTGATCCTGATATCAAAATTTTGTCCTTGTCGTTGCACATGAATCGAGTGTACTTGCCCCTCACTATGATGAATACGCTCAACCTCGCATTCAGTCACCACTGTAAGGTTTGAACGTGTCAATATTGGCTGAACGAATGCTTTAAAGCTGGATAGACGCTGACCATCACGTTGAGTCACATCATATATCCCCACACCTTCGCTTGATGCACCATTAAAATCTTGATTCTCTTTTAGATTGAGCAAAGTAGCAGCTTGGATAAAGAGTTTAGATAATGGGTTAGGATCTTTCGGATGATCAACAAACAACTCGCCATCAACACCATGAAAAGCTAAGTCTTGCTGAATGACATTTTTTTCAGAGCGTTTAAAGAAGGGTAAAACCTCTTTCCAGCCCCATCCAACACAACCTTTCGCCTCCCAATTGTCATAATCAGAGGCATTTCCGCGAATATAAATCATACTGTTCATTGAACTTGAACCACCGACCATTTTGCCACGTGGGGCATGGATTTGACGATTATTCAAACGTTTCTGTGGGGTAGAAAAGAAATTCCAGCTGTATTTTTTACTCTTATATAACGTGATCGTTCCTGCTGGAATCTGAATGCGTGGCGAATTATCAGCAGCGCCTGCTTCAATCAAACAGACACGGGTATTTGGGTCTTCACTTAGTCGATTGGCAATCACACTCCCCGCCGAACCCGCGCCAACAATGACATAATCATAGCTATGTTGCTGTAATTGTTGATTGTCTATTTCAGGTAATGTGCGTTTATATAACATCGCCACAACATAATACAATGGGCTAACCACCAGTAAACCAACTGCCCATGAGATATCCACCTCGCCCAGTAATTTGGCAAGCGGACCAACATACAGCGGCGTAGATAAAAATGGAATCTGAATCAAAATCCCAATCACATAACAGATTAATGCAGGCCAATTGAAGTAACCATAAATCCCACCATCAGGTTTAAAGAAAGATGGCACATCATATTCAGTATGATGGATAAAGTAATAATCGATGAGGTTGATGGCTGTCCATGGAATCAGTACACACATGAGCAAGAGAATAAAATTGACATAACTCTCGACAAAGCTTTCCGAACTTGAAACAGATAAGAACATCGCCACACTAAATAAGCTTAATGCCACTATGGTTCTGGCAAGTACTCGCGGTGACCACCGGTGAAAAATCGTTTGTAGAATAGTGATGCTCGATAAAGTACCACAGTACAAATTCATCGAGTTTGTGGCAGCAATCCCGAGAGAAAAGACGATAATCAAAGCGGTACTGAATAGACCTGAACCAGTTAAATGAATTAAGCCTTGAATAAAGTCACCACTATAGGCACGAGCAACGGTTAAGCCCAAAATCATTGAAATCAGTGAGCCGAGTGAACAGCCCCAATAGCTTGCCCAAAATGCAGTTTTTGCCCCAGTCGCTTTAGGTAAATAGCGTGAATAATCTGATACATACGGGGCATAAGCCAACTGCCATAATGCAGCAATGGATAAGGTTCCCATAAAGCCAATGCTTGAAAACGTTCCCAGCTGAAAGAAATCTTGGGGGAAGTATTGCGAACTAAATACACGAATAAAAGCAGCAAGCAGCATTAAACCTGAAAGTACCGCAAGGATTTGGGTGTATTTATGAATGAGTTTATAACCAAAAATAACTGCAATCAGACTCCCAATCGCAATAATCGTAATGCCTTGTACCTTGGAAATCGGCTGATAAATTGTATGTAGTGCTTCGCCACCAACCACCAGATTGGATGCATAAAAGCCCAAATACATAATCACCACAACGCCAACAACAAGCAAAGCCCCATAGAAACCAAATTGCCCGCGTGTCTGAATCATTTGCGGCACTGCAAGTTGTGGACCTTGCGCAGAATGCAGTGCGACAAAAATCGCACCAACAAGATTGCCTAAAACCAATGCCATTAAGGCAGAAAAGAAACTCAGATTAAAAACTGTAACTGCCAATGAGCCCGTAAACATAGTCAACAACATAATGTTTGAGCCAAACCAGATCGTAAATAGATCGCGTGCGTTACCGTGACGTTGATTTTCAGGAATTGCCTGAATCGTACTACTTTCCATAGTTGTGATAGACATAAGGAATCCATTCCATAAATAAAAAAGTTATAACCAATGTTAGGATCGGCTTAAATTTTTATATTCAGTATCAAGCCTTTAGTTTTTTTAAAGTAAGGCTAAAAAGGACTGAATAGCGTAGTTACTCCATCGCAAAGAGATCAAAATCATTTGCGAAATCACCTTAAAATTTCAAATAAAGACCATCTAATATGTTGAAAATATAGAGGCCAGAATAATCACGAACAAATTAAGGAAAAAATTATCTCAGGCCTCTAGTTTGTTCGATATTCAATATCGACCTATACATCAGCTTGAGTACCACTTGAATTGAATAAAAACGATGGATGAAAAGCAGATCATTGATCTAGGGTTAAAAAAAGTAATTTATCGTTCAAAAGAATTTTTTATTAAAAAATAATTACATAAATAATCATTAAAAAAATTTAACTCCATTGGATAAAAGTCATCGTTATACCCAAGCGATTCAGATTTTTTGAGGCATGTGTTCTGAATATTCTATTATCTCTTTATAACATCACTACATAAGATAACAAAAACAAAAATGCGTCGTTGATCGACATAAAAAAGGATTTTGGAATAATCCAAATTTTTACGAAAAGGAAATCAATATGATTAAACCAGTAATTTTATCGGTAATGCTCACAACAATAGCGACTCATTCTGCTGTGGCCACAGGAACAGGACATTCATCAGGTCTTAGCTTAAGCGGTTCTGCTGCACTGACAACGGACTACCGTTTCCGTGGTCTATCCCAATCTCGTAATGATCCTGCGGTACAAGGGACCTTTGTACTGTCACATAATTCTGGTTTATACGGCGGAATCTTTGCTGCCAATACGGACTTTGGTGGTTCAACATCACCACATTTTGAATTTACCTCATATATTGGCTATAACACGGCATTAAATTGGTCTGAAAAAGTTAAGCCAACACTAGATTTAAGCTATAACCGATTTAGCTACCCAGGTTGGTCTGATTGGGCATGGCATGAGTTTTCTGCACGTTTAACCTTTGATAACGTATTTTTTGGGTAAAGATAGCCTCCTCACCAATATTAATTATAGTGATGACTATATTGGATTTGCAGGTAATGCATGGAACTTCACCTTAGGCTATTCAGTACCATTGGCTGAAACAGGTTTTGGTCTGACTTCAAGTATTGGTTATTCCATCATCCAAGATAAAGGTGCATTGATTGATCTTAATGCCGACAATTACGTCGATTGGAAGCTTGGGGTGAATTATCAATTTAAAACACTTGAAGGCTTAACTGCGGAGTTATCTGCAGTCGGTACCAATTTGAATACCGATCAGCTCTCTAAAAGTGAAAAACGTACAGTCGCAAACGGTGCAATTTTTAGTTTAACCAAAGCGTTTTAACATTGCATTTTTAGACGATACACAATGTTTAACTGCTATCTGATTTTCTAAGATTTGTTCAATTTAAAAAATGCTTTTCTGAGATGATCATTCATTTCAAAACTTTAAATTTTAAATGCATCATTCTGGTGGGTTACACCCTAAAGTCCCACCAGATTGTTTAATTATCAATTTTTCTAACTACCAATTTTTTAACTACTAATTTTTTAATTATCAAATTTCTTTAACACATAGGCTTTTGTTGGTGCGGTATGGTGTTGACTAAAATAAAGTCGATTTTCTTCAGTTCCATTGACTATTTTATCAATATCCATCACCAAGTCATTTTGTGCGTCCACGTTGTAATAGAACTGAATACCTTCAATTCGATTAATCACAATTTCATGATTTACTTCATCATAGGCCCAAGTATTTTTTTGATAGCCACGGTTCGGTTTTATATCACTATTTTCATAGGTCATTTTTCCCATATACACAAAGGTACGATGTGCAGTACCGTCTGGGAGTAAGTTAATAATAAACTCTGCACTGCCTTTTTCACACTTGGCAAACGGATCTTCACAACTCATTTGTACATGATAACGTCCTACAAATGCCTCAGCTTTTGTGGAAACCACGTCACTTTGCTGGTCTTGCCCTTTCATTTCTACCATTGCAGGCAAGGTGGCTTGACCCGCGAGATCGGTCAGTTTTTTCCCTTCACTTGCATTGGCACGTGGTGGCGTTTGTTGCAAAGCAAGTTCGCTGGATGAATTTTGTGTGTCAGATGCACCTTGTTGTTTATCATTTGATTTTGAGGAATCGCAAGCACTCAGTACTGTACAAATACTGATGCCTAAAATTCTAAAAAAAATTACTTTATGAAAAGTTAAATACATAAATCCAAATAACCCAATTGCACCGTGCCAGACACATCAAAAATCAATGTGTATATCTATATCTTATTGCGTTGTGCCGTTTCTCGAAATCTTAACGCTGTATTTTTTACAAAAGTATAAAAAACATATTTATCACCACCGCCACCTAGATCGGATTGGACACTTTTTACATTATTTTGAATGATTTAACTGGCGTTGTTACACAGTCTTAACAATTTTAATTGGTGATTCACTTGAAGAATCAAACAGAAACGCCACTATTTACTTATATGAATTCATTTTTAATTTTTTAATCATGAATGATGATGAATAACTTTAAGGAGATTTAAATGGCCAATTCTGGTTTATATCGTTCAAGCCGACACAATATGATCGCCGGTGTAATGGGCGGTATTGCTGAACGTTTTGGTTGGAATGTCACATTACTACGAATTATTTTCGTGATTGTTTCATGTTTGAGCGCAGCTTTTCCAGGTATTTTAGTGTATTTGGTGCTTTGGTTAATTATGCCAAAACAAAACTTGCAGCTAAATGAACCGCAAAGCTATGAACGCCCTGTACGAACCATTTATGAAGAGAAAACCCATTAATTGACTTCGATTTAAAGATATGACCCTTTTCAGCTACAACAGTTCCCCCAAACTGCTGTAGCTTTTTTTATGCCGCATCATTTTTATAAAGTTTCATTTTTAAACGGTTTTATTTTTAAACAGTATCATTGTGAGTTATTGAGTTGTTGCTGTAATGCTGCAATCATATCTGCGCGACTAATGATCCCGACCATTTTTTGATGATCAACCACAGGGATATAATTAAAAGAGCGTTCAACGAAATAAGGCACCAAGTCTTGAATCGGTTGCGTCGGTTGTACAGTAACCACTTGCCGATTCATAATTTGTTTGACCAAATGTTCCCAAGGGGCACGCGCATCGGCAGCGCGTTTAAACCACTCTACAATTTCATACAATGCCAATGTACCAACCAATTCCCGATCAGCATTGAGCACAGGCAAACTCATCAAATTCACATGTTTAAACTTATCCAAAGCTTGGTGAATATCATCTTGCTCATCCAAACTCAGCACATCCTTGCTCATAATATCTTGGCAAAGGTATTGATGTACTGCTCTTGCGTTGGCCTTTGCTTGTACTTCTAAAATGATTTTTTGTAAATCATATTCACTAATATCTAAAAGCTGTGTCTGTTGTTCTAACACATCTTGAATATCTTGCGGTTGAATCGTGACTTTCTGTGTCGGCGTTGGATCTTTAGAACGTGTATTGAGCTGTGCAGTTTGTGGATATTGCTTTCCCAACATACGATTAAAAATGATCGCGATCACCAGCAGCAAGACTGAATTGAGTAATACTGGGTAAAAGATAAATTGATAACCCAACTGGTGAATAGAAGCGCCACCCAATACGGCAGTAATCGCCACCGCACCACTTGGCGGATGCAATGAATCTGTGCTCATCATCAAAAATATCGACAATGCAACAGCAACACTAAATGCCTCGGTTGGATTGGAAATAAAGATGGCACAAGTCACGCCAACTAAACCTGCGATGGTATTCCCCACCACCATATTCCAAGGTTGTGCTAAAGGGCTTGCGGGTACAGCAAAGAGCAATACCGAGGACGCGCCCATCGGTGCGATATACCACGCATTAAATCCACCGAGTACATACCAACTGATCAATGATGACACTGCTAATCCAAGCAGTGCACCAACACCACAGACTAAACGATCTTTTAGCGGTAAAACTTTAAAATTGGGTTTTAAGGTATTTAACCATTCAAGTTGCGTATGAAACACGACAGTCCTGCGCTTTAACACGTTTTAAAGTGTGAATTATACGATGTTGTGGTTATAAGATATATTTATTATCTATCTTAAATGGATAAATTTTTCGCTGATATTTCTCATCTACTGATTTTTCACTGAGCATATTCAGTCAATTGATCAAGTCTTTTCCCATATTCTTGCATTGGGCAAAACGCATACATGGGTGAACCAATATAACTTCCAGCATTTTGGCACTCCTGATCAACATAAGCTTTCCATAAGCGTTGTGATTTCATGATGTCGGTATAACGTTCTTGTCGAAGGTCTATCTGACTCTGTTTTTTGATCTGATCGAGAACTTTGACAATTTCTTTTTCATAATATGCTCTGCTTTGGTTACTACATGATTCAACCACAGCATTGTTGATGTTGCCTAAAGCCAGTTTTTCGATGGTTTGTTCAACACATTGGTTATATACATCAGGTGAAGCAGCACTCTGTTCTGCATAAGCCGATATTGAACAAATAGTTGTAGATAAAACCATCATGATTGTGCATGCTCTTATCATATTTATTCCTTTGTTGTTTTGATCATGGCTCAATATAGCAATAAATCGATTTTAAAGGCTTTGTTTTTAGCACCCAGTCTGAGCTTAATCCTATTGATCGCGTTTTTTCTTTTTATGAATCATCAATATGATATACAGTCTTTACTCACAATATTTGGTATCAGCCTAATCGTTTATCTGATTTATTGCATTCTTGTCATTCCAATTGCTTATGTCATTTCACTCTGGCTTGCACATCAGTATTGGCTTAATTTTTTCAGTATTTTCGCCGGTTCACTATTGATGTGGTTAATTGTCAGCATCATTGGCTATCTGGTTTTTACTGGGTCATTGCCTACACCGCTATGGAAACTATTGAGCGATTGGTTTTTTTATGCAATTTCTGTATTTGCTGGGTGCTGTTATTGGGTTTTGTTAAAAGTATTCTCCAGACCATCATTCACGACTCACGATAATGTAGATAAAACTGATTACTAAAAATCTCCTCTGGATCATATTTTTTCTTCAAACTAAAAAAGGCGTCCGTTTGCGGATAGGCTAAACGCATCTTGTCGCGACTCACATGTAAACGATAAGGCAAATAAAATGTGCCTTGGTTTTTAAGTGTAATATCAACCAATTGCTGAGTCAGTTGTTGCATATCCTGCTCTTGTTGTGCGGTCTTCTTTTGATTAAACAGAAACACCAAGCCAAAAACATCCTCTCGGGCATAATTCATAAATGCATCATGATCATGTTCAACTTCACGAATCGTAATATTGAGTAAATCGACTTTTTTCGTTTTTAAAACAGGCTTGAGATCTTGAATAAACTGAGCCAAGTGCTGCTTTGGAATAAAATATTCATGCAATAGATCGGTTGAATGGCTATCTTTATTTTCAATCAAGGCGGCATCCTCACTGAGAATTTCATTGCGACTAAACGTCGCATAAGGCGATACTGAATTCAGGCTACTTTCTAGATCCCAACGTAGTCGTTTGCCGTATTCACTATCGACAGAACCACGGAACACAATCCGCTTGGTTTCAGCATTTTTACTTTGTTGTTGTGAAAAGGCTAAGGGTTTTTTATCGATTTTTTCAAAATAGTTTAAGGTTGCCTGCTGTAAAAAATGCTTATCAGAAATACGTAACCGACCATAAGCAAATTGTACATCTGGATTATTACTGACAATCTTTTGGTACGCGTTTACATAGTCTTCAGGTAATACTGAAATTGATTGAAATGTTAAAGCGACATTATCTACAACTTTTAATTTTACATCGAGAATAATGCCAAATAATCCATAGCCACCAATCACCAATTTAAACAGTTCAGGATGTTCTGTACGACTACAGTTTACAATCTCTCCCTGTGCATTCATCAAGGTAAATGACTCAACGCTAGATGAAATCGGGGCTGAATTCTTTTGCCAACCATGCCCATTGACACTGATCGAACCGCCAATCGAGAAATTACTAAACGCTTGCATCACTGCAATCGATTTACCGTAACGGTCTAGATATCGAAGGGCCGCTTCCCATGTTGCACCCGAACCAATCGTGAGAATATTGCTCTTCTCATCAAAGCTCATATGGTTATAGGGCAACATATTCAGCGCAATACCATCAGGGTAAATAGTGTGCCCGCCCATACTGTGTTTAGCCCCCGCAATCGAAACTTTTAGATGATGTTCACTTGCATATTTAAGCAAAGTTTTAAGTTGTTGTTGAATCGCTTCGGGTGTACTTTCAACATCGACAATTTTATGCACTTTTGTCAAATTAAGATGACTTGCATCATCCCGATAGCCTGTAGGAATATGCTCAATTCCTTGTTGCTCATTGATTTTTGTTTTAAAAAGATGAATTGCTGGAATAGAAATGACCGCCAATAGAATAAGGAAAAGGCTTAGCCAAAGTTTGTTTTTCTGTGCTTTTTGCATAATGAATGATTTAAAAATGTTTTAAATTTATTCAATAATTTATAAGCGATAAATATTAAAAAAGCAAAATGTCGATAAAGTTTGTCAGCGATTAAAATCATCATTTATAATGACTTCCAGCATAAAAACAATATCTTAAAATAAGGAAAATATATGGCTTATATTATGGTGGACATCGAAGCAGATGGCCCAATTCCCGGTGATTACTCAATGATTGCGCTAGGTGCAGTGTTGGTCGAAGATCATTTACATCAACAATTCTACGGTTTACTTAAACCAATTTCCGAAAATTATATTCCTCAAGCGCTCGCAGTTTCAGGCTTTAGTCGTGAAGATACCCTAAGCTTTAACAATCCTGAGCATGTTATGAAAGACTTTGCCAAGTGGGTGAGTAAAGTCAGTAAAGATCGCCCTATCTTTATTAGTGATAATAATGGTTTTGACTGGATGTTTGTCTGTTGGTATTTTCATCATTTTACTGGCAATAATCCGTTTGGATTTAGTTCACAAAATCTAGGCAGTTTGTATAAAGGACTGGTCAAAGATAGCTTTCAAAGTTTTAAGCATTTACGTAAAACAGCACATACCCATAACCCTGTTGACGATGCCAAAGGCAATGCAGAAGCTCTATTGGCATTGAAAAAGGATTATGGATTGAAGATTAAGTTTTAGATATAGCTAGATTAACCAATCATGACTCAAAGCTAATCTGAGCTATAGTTAATTTTTAATACATTCGCTGCATTAATCGCAATTCTTCAGGTTTTGGAATTTCACCTGTTTGTCCTAAAGCATGATATTTTTTAGTTAAAGCTTCACGAACTAACTTTGCTTTTTCAGGATTTTTAGCAATCCCTTTGGTTCCATTTTCCAAACGATCTAAAAAGTAGATACCCACTAACATATTGTCCTGTTCATAATATTTTTGATACAACTCCATCGCTCTTTTTGGATCTGCCTTGGTCAAATTCCCTTGCTCATAATAGAGTGGTAGGTTCAACTGTGCGCGTTCATGCCCTGCTTCAGCTGCTTTTGCCAACCACGCCATTGAAAGTTGAGGATTGTAAATTTTCCACTGCTCCTGAGCATATAATTCTGACAAAGTAAAATAAGCAGATTTTGGGTCTTGATCATGCTTTGCGTTTTCAGTTTCTTCAAATAACTCTATTTCATAGGTCAGATCTTCAAATTTTTTATCCGTTTTTAATAATCTTACAATTGCCTGTTGTGCTGGAATGTTATTTTCATCTGCTCGGGTCGCAATTTTGTAATAATTCATGGCTTCACCCAAATGTGCTTTTAAATAAGGCTTTTGTTCTGCCATTTGCCCCATCATAAAACCGACAAAACCACCTGCATCAAATTGTAACGAATAGATGCGCCAAGCTTTTTTCCAATATTTTAAAGCCTTTGCTTCGTCCATCTCTGTACCTACACCATACGCATAGGCATAACTTAAATATGCCCATATTGGCGTTGGATAATCATTATTATCCCCCATGTGTTTTTCGATAGTATGAAATATACGAACTGCTGTTTCTTTTCTATCCGGATCAGCACAATGCTGATTAAGTACAGGGTAGAAAATATAGGCTTCTGAATTTCTCTTTCCAACTGCATCAAGCAGCAATTCAAAAGCCTGCTGTTGATCAATAGTAACTTTATCGCCGTAATATAATTTTTGTGCTTTAACCATTAGGTTATAGGCTTCTAATTCTTCAGGTTCTACTTCAGATACTTCTTTTTGGGCTGGTTTCATCTGCTTTTTCTGTTCTTCAGAGAGCCCCAATTGACCAAATAAAGTCTCTAAAGTTTGATTAATCATTTTTGCATTTGGATAGCCTTCTGTGGGTGATTGAACATACAGCTCCCACAATGCTTTTTGATCAAATCCTTTATTTATTTGATAAAACTCTTTAAAAATAGGCGCTGTTTGTGGAGCGAAACAAGGTGCTTCTTCTATATTTTCGGCATAACTTGATGTTGCAGACACAAAACCTAAAGTCGCTATGTACGCAAAATAATTGAATTTTTTCATACTGAGATTGCTCATTTTAATATAAAAATTAAATTTATAAATTTCTAATAAAGTACTTTTAAGATTATATATCAAATAATTCAATTGGTTAATTTTATTTAAAAACTGTTTATTCAATATTTTGACCAGAAACTTTAACATCGAAAAAAATTACATTTTGAAAATTAAGTTTTGATTGGTCTTTACTAATTTTGCTACAGCCCAATAATGATCTTGTGCATTTTATCATCCTCTAAATTCGCCCCTATGATTTCTAAATAATTCATTTACTTAACATTGAATAAAGCATTGTGACATCGTCATGATGAACTTCCGACATTCAGTTTTTGCAGCGCCATTGACCTTTATAAAGTTCATGAATATAAATTTTTTATGTTAATATCAAATATATAATTTAACTTATTTAATTTCACCAATGAACAAAATAATCCATTTCATCATTTTAACTTCTTCTTTTTTCCTTGCTGCATGTAATACATCAAATGAACCTGTAATTTTAGAAGCAAAGCAAATTGCAATGACGGGCGAACCATCAAGCACACTTGAACTTACCCTAATTAAAAAAGATAAAATCTGTATCTTAAAAGCAAAAACCACTTCTAAAAATACACCAACAATAGAAAAAGATTGGGCTTTTTTTAGGGAAGATCTCATTTTAATATCTGAAAATTCAAGCTCGGAACCCGTAATCAATAGCGATGCTCCAGATGCAAAAATTGAAGAGCACATTGAGGAAATGAAAATAAGAAAAGAGGCCAAAGAAATGAAAAGTTTTATCTCAAAAGAAAATCTGAAAAAATGCACATAAGTTGATCTGCGATAAGAATCAATATTTATAGACTAACCTTTGCCACACCTCCCCAAAATCCTTATACTTAGAACCAATTTTTTCTAATACTTATAGTGGATGCTGCATGAGTCGCGCCATATCGCATATTGATACATTCCAAGGCTTAATTCTTGCCTTACAAAACTACTGGGCTGAACAAGGTTGTGTGGTGTTACAGCCTTACGATATGGAAATGGGCGCAGGGACATTTCACACTGCAACATTCTTACGTGCGCTTGGGCCAGAAACATGGAACGCAGCATACGTTCAACCCTCACGTCGTCCTAAAGACGGTCGTTATGGTGAAAACCCAAACCGTTTACAACACTACTATCAATTCCAAGTGGTGCTTAAACCGAACCCTGACAATATCCAACAACTGTATCTAGACTCTTTAGAAGCGATTGGTATTGACACGCTTACACATGACATTCGTTTTGTAGAAGACAACTGGGAATCTCCAACATTGGGCGCTTGGGGCTTAGGTTGGGAAGTGTGGTTAAACGGTATGGAAGTGACTCAGTTTACTTACTTCCAACAAGTCGGTGGGGTTGAATGCTACCCAGTCACAGGTGAAATCACTTACGGTCTTGAACGTCTGGCAATGTACTTGCAAGGTGTTGATTCAGTTTATGACTTGGTTTGGACCAAAGGTCAATTTGGTACAGTCACCTACGGTGATGTGTTCCATCAAAATGAAGTAGAGCAATCAACTTATAACTTTGAATATGCCAACGTTGAAAAAATGTTTGAACTCTTCGACTTTTATGAAGCTGAAGCAACCCGTTTAATGGAAGCGGAACTCCCACTTCCAGCATATGAGCAAGTCATCAAAGCATCACACAGCTTTAACTTACTCGATGCACGTGGTGCTATTTCTGTCACTGAGCGTCAACGTTATATTTTACGTGTGCGTACTTTGGCACGCTCTATTGCACAAAGCTATGTGGCTGCTCGTGCCAAACTCGGTTTCCCAATGGCTGAACCGCATTTACGTGACGAAGTGCTTGCACAGTTAAAGGCACAAGTTGAAGCAGAAGCAAAAGCTGAGGAGAATAAATAATGTCTAAACATACAGTTTTATTCGAACTTGGCTGTGAAGAATTACCACCTAAAAGCTTAAAGACCTTACGTGATGCGTTACAAGCTGAAACGGTTAAAGGTTTAAAAGACGCAGGTTTGGCATTTGATTCAATTGAAGCTTATGCAGCACCACGTCGTTTGGCATTAAAAATTGTCAATGTTGATGGCGCACAAGCAGACACTCAAAAGCGTTTTGATGGCCCTGCCCTACAAGCTGCTTATGATGCAGAAGGCAAACCAACCAAAGCCTTAGAAGGCTTTATGCGTGGTCAAGGCATTACTGCGGATCAAGTATCAACTTTCCAAGCAGGTAAAGTTGAAAAAGTTTGTTATTTAAAAGATGTGAAAGGTCAAAGTCTTGACGCTTTACTTCCACAAATTTTACAAACAGCACTAGATAACTTACCAATAGCAAAACGTATGCGTTCTGCGGCAAGCCGTACTGAATTTGTTCGTCCAGTGAAATGGGTCGTCTTGTTAAAAGACAATGATGTGATTGATGCAACGATTCAGGATCATAAAGCGGGTAATCTGACCTATGGTCATCGTTTCCATGCGCCTGAAGCGATTTCACTCACAAATTCAGATGATTATCTACCGAAATTAAAAGCAGCGCATGTTGTGGCTTCTTTTGAAGAACGTCAAGCGATCATTGACCAACAAGTTAAAGCTTTGGCTGATGAAGTCAATGCGATTGCCATCGTTCCTGCTGACCTACGTGATGAAGTGACTGCATTGGTTGAATGGCCTGTTGCGCTACGTGCAAGCTTTGAAGAACGTTTCCTTGCGGTACCTCAAGAAGCTTTGATTACCACGATGCAAGACAACCAGAAGTATTTCTGTTTGGTCAATGCAGCACATAAATTACAGCCTTATTTCATTACTGTTTCCAATATTGAGTCTAAAGATCCAACTCAAATCATTGAAGGCAATGAAAAAGTTGTACGTCCTCGTTTGTCTGATGCAGAGTTTTTCTTCTTACAAGATCAAAAGCAACCACTTGCTTCTCGTAAAGAAAAATTAGCCAATATGGTCTTCCAAGCACAATTGGGCACACTTTGGAACAAGTCTGAACGTATTGCAAAATTGGCTGTGGCGTTATCTGCAATCACAGGTGCAAATTCTGTAGATGCTGAAAAAGCTGCACTGCTTGCAAAATGTGACTTAACTTCAGAGTTAGTTGGAGAATTCCCTGAACTTCAAGGGATCGCGGGAACTTATTACGCACGTATTGAAGGCGAAAACGACGAAGTTGCTGAAGCTTTAGGTGAACAATATTTACCTAAGTTCGCTGGCGATGTTCTACCAAAAACAAAAACAGGTACAACCATTGCCCTTGCTGATCGTTTAGATACCCTCACAGGTATTTTCGGGATTGGTCAAGCACCGACGGGTTCGAAAGATCCATTTGCTTTACGTCGTTCTGCGATTGGTATCTTGCGTTTGGTGACTGAAAATAAGCTTGATGTTTCGATTGAAGAACTGATCAAGCTTGCTTTGGCTGCTTATGGCGATGTATTGAAAGATCATGCGAAGACTTTAGCCGATGCTGTCGCATTCCTTGAAGGTCGTTACCGTGCTAAGTACGAAGACCAAGGTGTTGCCGTTGATGTGATTCAGGCTGTTCAAGCACTTTCTCCAAAATCTCCACTTGATTTTGATAAGCGTGTGACAGCGGTAAATCATTTCCGTGACTTGCCAGAAGCTGCTGCTTTGGCTGCTGCCAATAAGCGTGTTGCCAATATCTTGGCAAAAGAAGCTGCACCTACAGGTGAGATTATTGCAGCTAAATTAGTTGAAGATGCTGAAAAGGCGCTATATACCGAAATTCAAAATATCAAACCTGCAGTTCAACCACTTTTGGACGCGAAAGACTACACCACTGCGCTTTCTAAGTTGGCTGCGCTTCGTGCACCGATTGATGCATTCTTTGAGAATGTGATGGTCATGGCAGATGATGCAGAACTCAAAGCAAACCGTTTACGTTTACTTGCACAGTTACGTGACTTGTTTACAAGTGTTGCTGATATTTCGGTGTTACAGCACTAAGTAGAAACATAAATTATAACCCGCTTTCGAGCGGGTTTATTTTTAGTTTTTGCTTTCCAAAACGCATAAATAAATGAAAACATAACAATAAAAATTAACAATCTAAAACTAAATATTCCCAATACATTGTATAGACTCAATTGATCAAGTTAAGTTTAAGATCAAAAGCATATGAATTCTAAAATATTATTATCTGTACCTTTAATCGCGATCGCCCTCACTGCCTGCTCAACCACACCCACCAATCCAAATGCTCCAACTGTTTTAGAACAACATAAAAATATCTCTGCTGAACCAAGCACAAAACATAACCTTGCCAAACTCATCAAACAAACAGACAACTGTGTCATCGAATTTACGGGCAACTTTGAAACGGGCAAAGCCACAGAACATTGGATTTTTAAAGGTGATCAGCTCATCTCTGCATTTTCAAATGTAGATGCTGAAGTCGAAAATAAACAAACTATTTTTGACCCAAAAGATGCGGAAAAGCTTAAAAACTTCAACTCACTTAAAAACAACTTTAAAACATCAAATCTGGAAAAATGTAATTAATCTCAGCACTTCACTTTGATACGTCGTTGAAGCTAAAAGGGCTAAAATGCAAAATCATTTCGCTCTTTTAGCCACATAAATCACGGGATAAATCCAAACAAGGACGCCAATGAGTCCAATCGCAGCAAATATGAAACTATTTGGGAGGTAATGATTAAACCAATAATAAATTGGATTTAAACCCAATTTAAACGAATTCATCATTGCGTAGAGTATCGCAATCATCAGCACATGAGACAAAATCACATGTCCAATAGATAGCTGATTTTTCTTAAAATATTTTGCAAAATAAAAGCTTGGAATCAAATAAATTAAAAAGACCACGCCCATCACAATCCAACTCATTATTTGATGGCTGGAAGACAATTCATCACCACAGCCACAGGCAAAACTGGGTTTTAAACTCAATATAAAGGTGAGAAATATCAAGATTATTATATTTTTCATTATGATGATTAAACCAACTATTTAACCCAAAGCTTATGTCGTTTTTATTTTAATAACAAGCTAGAAATTTTTACAGAAAATGCTTTTATCATCATTCTCATATTCTTATAAGCATCAGAATTTAAAAAGTAAAAACGCTCAATTCCCCCAAACACATCTGGCCGTAACATTCATTCACAATTCTTACACTATTGTTAAAACTCTGTAGATAAGCTGTTGCTGTTTTATCTCAAAGACTATTTTTATACATATTTCACATTATTATAGACAACACTCAAACTTGAACTCATTCAGGTACAGGATAAAACTAATTATGAAAATGCTTAAAACAACAGTGATCGCCACAGCACTTCTTGCCAGCTCTCCTCTTTTTGCCAATACAGATGTAAGTGCAAATGCTTCTGCTGAAGTCGGAACCAATGGAGGTATTCTTAGCAACATTGGTCAAGGTATCCATAACACAGCAGATAAAGTAGGTAATGGTCTCGAAAAAGGTGTTGATAAAACCCGTGAAGTGTCTAAAGACGCTTGGGATGGCACTAAGAATACTGCTGCTAAAGTAGGTACAGGTCTCGAAAAAGGTGTCGATAAAACCCGTGATGTCTCTAAAGATGCGTGGGATGGCACTAAAAATGTAGCTGATAAAGTCGGGACTGGTGTGGAAAAAGGTGTCGATAAAACCCGTGATGTATCTAAAGATGCATGGGACGGCACTAAACATGCTGCTGATAAAGTCGGGACTGGTGTGGAAACAGGCATAGACAAAGGTAAAGTCGCAACGAAAGGTGCGTGGGAAAATACCAAGAAGTTAAGTTCTGAAGCGGGTCATAACACCAAAGAAGCTGCTGTTAAAGTGAAAGACAAAACTAAATCAGCAACAAGTAAAACTTGGCAAAAAACCAAAGATTTAGTTAAACCAAAACCAGCAAATACAGGTGCAAAAGTAAATTCACAAACTCATGTGAAAACACCAGTAGGTAGCGCTAAAGTCGCAGTATCTACAGATGCCAAAGTTGCTACAAAATAATTTAAATTTATCGCCAATCAAGAAAAGCTCACTTAGGTGAGCTTTTCTTATACATCAGCCAGTAATATGGCATGCAATATATACATATGTTTTCTTGCTGTAGGATTTTTCTTTCCATTTTACTTTTTATCTAAATAAAACAGTATGATAATCCCAATAAGCACTGAGCGAATCGTTACAATCATCATAAAGGGATCAAAACATCATGAAGATGATCAAAAGTCTATGTGTGATCACTGCAATACTTGCAACACCATCACTCTATGCGCAAACCAATACTCAAAATCAAACCCAGCCATATGGTGATAATCCAAATATTTTTAAAGTATTGGCACATAAGACCGGTGAAGCTGTACAGAATACCGCTGAAAAAGTAGGTGATGCGACCGAAAAAAGGATTCAAAAAATTAAACCGTCTTTGGATGAAACCATTGAAAATACCAAAAAATATACCACTGAAAAAGCCACTGAGGCTCGTGATAGTACTCGCCAAGGCATAGATACTGCGGTAAAAAAAGTTGAGCAAACCAAAGATCGAGTGATGGGTAAAACCAATTTAAATGTTCCGATTGAACAAGGCAGCTTAAGCCAATCTTCGACCACACCCAATACGACGAATACTGTAACTGCTGTAACTACAGCAAACGTTCAAAATACGCCGATCACTACACAACCTGTTCAACCCGCAGTTCAAAATCAATTACCCAACAATGGGCAAGAAGAACCTGAAATTAAAAAACAGTCATTACCAATTGAGAACCAAGAGCGTGATGTCAACACCAATACCACAGGTTCAAAAGATACCAACTCAAGCAATACGCAAAGTTCAACAGATGATGAGGTTGGTGTACCAAGATAATCAGTTAAACACATTTAATTCTTAGCACGCCACACCTTGCGCTACCTATGCTCAAGGTGATAGCAATAAAACGAATATAGCTATTTAACGGTGTTTCTTTAACGATGCCTTTTTAATTGCGCCTTTTTTCATTGTGCTTTTTCACTAGGCTCTTTAGCCATTCACCTGACGAATCACTTTACCCTGCTTAAATGCCTCAACATTTTCAAGCATTTGATTCACAATACGTTGACGTGCATCTACACTACCCCACGCACTATGCGGTGTGATAATCAGGTTTGGAATATCATCTGCAAGTAAAATATTACCTTGTGTCGGCGGTTCAACAGAAAGCACATCTGTTGCCGCACCTGCAATTTTACCTTGTCTTAATGCATCGACCAAAGCCTGTTCATTAACGATACCACCACGCGCACAATTGATTAAAAATGCAGATTTTTTCATTTTATCAAAGGCTTGAGCATCAATTAAATCGCGTGTTTCCGCTGTTAGAGGACAATGCAAAGAAAGAAAATCGACTTGAGTAAGCAACTCGACAAAAGGTGTCCGATCCTTATGCGTTGGTCGATTGGGTAATGATGCGACCAAAATTTTCATCCCAAAAGCTTCTGCCAATTTGGCAACCGCTTGACCAAGCTCACCATAGCCAATAATACCAAGAGTTTTTCCAGATAATTCAACAATTGGAAAATCCAGTAAGCAGAAAATTGGCGATTTGTTCCATTCGCCTTGTTTAACTGCATGCTCATATTTGAGTAAAGATGTTGCTAATGCCAACATTAACGTCAGTGTATGCTGTGCAACTGCAGATGTGCCATAGCCCTGACAATTACACACCACAATACCTTTTGATCGTGCAAAATCTAAATCAATATTGTTGGTCCCCGTGGCCGAAATCAAAATTAATTTTAAATTTTTACATTGCTCCATCGCCTCAGCATTCACAATCACTTTGTTGCTGATCACCACGTCTACATGTTGAATGCGTGCTAGAACTTGCTCTGCTGTTGTCGATGGATAAAGTATTAAATCATCAAAAGCTGCTTTTAGCTGACTAAAATCCAAATCCTGTTTATCTAAAGATTCATAATCTAAAAATACAGCTTTCATTGCTTTTCCTTAATGATAGAGAGCCAGTTTTACTTACGAAGCAGATGCTTCTGAAAAACCAAAAGAATTATTCTTTAAAGCCAATAAATATGCATTGGTCATACGGTACGCCTCTTGAATGATGGCTTCAGAAATATAGCTTTCGTTGTAATAACCATGCTTCATACAAGTAAAAACCAATTCCATCAAAATCGTCAATGTATCAGGCTCCTGTGGTACATATTCATCCACTTTAATCATTTCCAATGCTTTTCGGACACCATGACTGACCTTTTTTAATTCTATTTGGTATTCCAGATAAGCTTGTCGGGTAAAAGGTCCACTTAAAATCAACAAGCTCGCCGTTTCAGATTCATTAAAATATTTGGCTGTGGTACGAATCATACTCTCTGAGAGTAACTGTCCATATACTTCTATGGGTGCATTTGGGTTTTCCGTCAACACTCGAACAGCAGCTTGTCCGAGTTGTTTGACTAAATCGTTTAAATGCGTCAGTGCAATATGACGAAAAATATCGTATTTCGTCGGAAAGAACTGATAAATACTGGTCCGTGGAACGCCAGATGCATTGGCAATTTCAGGTATCGAAATCTTTTCAATTCCAATGGATAACAGTAACTCTTGCGTGGTTGCCAGCATCTTATCCATTCTTTTTTGGGAACGTTCTTGTTTTGGTTGGCTCACCTTTTTCGTCATTTTTTTTAAAACTGACGTTGACGTTATTTTAATCATCAGATAATCTCTCATAAAACCCAACAAATGTTGGTTTTAAAAACTTCCTTGTAGTACTACAAAAATATAGAGGAAACCGGAGATGAATTTACCCCTTTCCGATGTACAAATGTCCATACAAAGCAAAACTAAACTTTTTGCTGATCCAGAAGATGAACAACGTAGCCACCGAATTCGTAAAACAATTTTGGAAGCTGGAAATCAATTACGCGAACGTCATCCTTGGCTGGTTCAGCACCAAGACCAAATTGGCCTAGCCATCCTTGTAACAGCTGTAACAGGGATTATTTTCAATATAACACAATACACTCGTGGGAAAATGCCTTGGTATGTGGCAATTCCGCTTTCTGCATTTTGGATGTCGCTCTTACATGAACTAGAGCATGATCTTATTCACCAAATGTATTACCGTAAAAACAAAAAAATCAATGATGCCATGTTGGCAGCCGTTTACGCCTTTCGCCCAAGTACCGTGAACCCATGGACGCGTCGCGAGGTACATCTACATCATCACAAATCATCGGGTACCAAAACAGATTTAGAAGAACGCGGTATTAACAATGGTGATCAATGGGGCTTAAAACGTTTGCTGATGACTGGTGACAATATGTTGGCGATCTATTTACGCCCCATCACCATGATGAAAACCACCAAGCGTTTTATTCATGCTCAAAAGCATTTATCCCAAGCAGATAAACTCAAATTAAAAGCAAAACTTTCTGCGAGTTATGCACCCTTTGGACATATTCATTATGCCTTATGGCATGGTTTCTTATTGATCAATGCTGCCAAATTGGCAATGAAAGCCACAGGCATAGCACAACCTAAAAATAGCTTATGGAGACTTGCAGACAAAACCACAAAGTTTTATGCCATAAGCATTGCAGCACCAAATTTTTTACGCACTTTAAGCCTGCATTTTACCAGTTCCAATATGCATTATTATGGCGATGTTGAAGATGGCAATATCGTTCAGCAGTGTCAGGTCTGGACAGATTGGCGAATGAAACCTTTACAAGCCTTTTGTTTTAACTTTGCTGGTACACATGCGATTCACCATTTTGTTGTACGTGATCCATTTTATATTCGTCAAGCCATTGCCCAAGACTGCTATCCAGTGATGCAAGAAAATGGGGTTCGTTTTAATGACTTTGGGACGTTTAAACGAGCGAATCGTAGGTTCTAAACTTGATAACTTGTATCTTCGTCTTATGAGTTGATAGAGACTTCTGGTATGGATCTTTTATATTTTAAAACACCTGATTACGCCTTATAGTGAGTTAAACAATCAACAAAAAAGACTTTACAATGAATTGGACAGTTTATCCGTCACTTATGCTCGCTCTGCTTGGTTTTGGCTTATATTCACCAGCCTATGCAAAAGCATATGTTTTACAATCGATTAATAACTTGGATGAAGCAGAGTTTAGAAGTTCTGAGGGAAATGAATTCAAACTGATTAAATTAAATCGAGGTTGTCGTATTGAAGCTCGATATTATTTGGAAATGGAAAATCGTGTGTTTAATTATACCTTCCTTCATCAACCACCCATGAAGCAAAAACTACTCCATGCCACGCAAAAAACCTTCCGTTATCATTATAAAGACGGTGAAGAAGGTTCTCTGGCAGCAGTGACTGATGTTTATCAACATTCTAGCGATGTCTATAAAGTCAGTGATTTAGACGTTCAAAATGAATTTAAAAAATATACCGCTTTATTTCCAATCGCCTATTTAAAGCAATGTAACTAAAGCGGTATCTGTCTATTTAAATGGCTCAAATGTCAAATGGTGTTTCAGCTCAACCGCTGACTTTAAGCAACCTTAAAGTGGCAAAACTCATTTAAGCTTTCATCATCAAAACTCACCAAACCTTGAATATCACAACTCATATAAAAGTTTTTATAGGTCAATACATAAAAGTCTGTGGTTTTTTTTATCACAATTGGATTCATATCCAAAGATAACGCTTCATCTTGCTTAAATAATTTGGTCACACGGCGATCATTCATACAGATCAAATAGGTCTGCTTTTTGATCTCGACTTGTGCCAAACCATTGTTTTCAACGTGCAATGGAATAATGTATTTGCCATTCACATCAATTACTTGTTGATCATAGCTTTCTAGCTTTTGCGTGATCACGTTAAATACTAAAATATTGCCAAAACTGTCTTGTAGCTGCGTTTTATCTTCAAAAGCAAAATTGACTTGAATACCCAGTTTCTGCAAATCTTGCTCATCCACTCGCTTATTGGTCAATAAAATACGCGTAATGGTCTGCTTTAAACTGGCATCAAAGAAAGTGCTATCCAGTTGAATATCTGTACCTTTTAGAATTTTACCCAAAGCTTCGTTATGTGTCCCCAATAAGTGAGCAATCACACTACGATAATAAAATTTGCTGTTTTTCTTTACTTCACGAATCTGCTTATAAAAATAAGTTTGATCGTATTCACGTTCAATAAAATCATGTAGTAACGCAGAGTTGGCTAAAACTGCAATCGCATCATGACCAGTATACGGTAAATGTAACGTATGCAATTGAGGGATCAATGGCTTAATTTTTAAATAATGTTCTTTATCATTTTCAAAATAAGGGTCATAAACAATGATGTATTCACAGTCTGCAACGATATCTTGTGCCTGAATACGCATATCCGCATTTAATTCAGCATCATAGAAATCTGTATAACGCTTGTCCTCAACCTCTAAAGGGTCGATTGAATATTGCGGAACCATGGCAACAACACGATTCATTTTTAAAGCTTTGGCATATTTGATTGCCGCATAGCCACCCATCGAACCGCCATAACCCACGATATTTTTAAATTGTTTTAAAATGGGATCAAGATGCTCTAACAATGCAGCCATGCTTGAGGCAGGAAACCAAGACTTCTGTTTTGGCATAATCCCGACCACGGCATAGTTATATTTCATCAAAGACTTTTCAGCATTGATGGAAAGTCCTTTAGCTCTAGAAATCAAGTCACCAAATGACAGGACTAAAGTGTCAGAATCACCTTGTAAATAGATTGCTCTAATATGATCATCTTCAAAAATTATTTGCTTATCCATTCGCACACCGAGCACTAGCTCTATCATTGGCTGAAATTAAATAAATAGGCACTTGCCTATTGATTGCTTCAAGTGTCATATTTTATAGAGTCTAGTCAGATAAAAAAGCGCAAAATATGACACATTCCCTACATCCTGCAGCTCAAAAAGGCTTCAGTACTGCTGCTGAACTTTATCAACAAGTCAGACCCAATTATCCACAAGACGTGGTCAAATGGTTAAAAGAAGATTTAGCCCTTGGCCCAGATTCAAGCGTTGTTGACTTAGGTGCAGGTACTGGAAAATTTCTCCCTTACCTCAAACAAGCAACGCCCAATATTATTGCTGTCGAGCCCGTCACAGAAATGTCGGAACAATTGAAAATAGTACATCCTGATGTACAAACGCTTCAAGCAAAGAGTGATCAAATTCCGTTAGAATCTGAAAGTATTGATGCTGTTTTGTGCGCGCAGTCATTTCACTGGTTTGCCAATATTGAAACCTTGAATGAAATTCACCACATTTTAAAACCTGAGGGTCACCTTGGTTTGGTCTGGAACCAGCGCGATGAGACGATAGACTGGGTTAAAGCATTGGCAGATCTGCTCGCGACGATCGAAGGAGACACACCACGTTACCATAGTGGGCAATGGAAATTGGCGTTTGAAAATCAATTTTTATTCCAACTTGAAACAGCCAAAGTCTTTTCACAAGTACAAACTGGAACCGTGGAAAACGTGGTCAGTAAGCGCTTATTATCCACCAGTTTTATTGCAGCAATGTCTGAAGAAGAGCAATTCAAACTAAAACACAAATTCGAACATATTGTCTTGGAATATACGGGTAAACATTCGCAAGATGAAATAGACTTCCCTTATGTCACCTATGTTTATAACTTTAGGAAACTGCGCTAATCGAAACGCTTTAATGAGGAATGTTTATCATGAATTTAATACTTCGCCCTTTACTCCTTTCAGGTTTACTTACATCCGTCGTTTTCATGGCAGCATGTTCTCCTAAAGATAGTCCACAGCAAAACAATTCATCTGAACCTAAAGATGCCTCTCAAGAGATCATGGATCAATTGAAAACCAAACCGATTAAAAGCTTTCCAAGTACACCAGACGATGCTCACGATATTGCATTACTTGAAGAATATGATCAGAAATTTACCGAAAATAATAATGCTTTAGAAGCTGACCTTAAAAAACGTGCAGCTGAAGATACGCTGACCTACGAAATTGATCAGCAACTCAAACGTGATAGCATTGAATCTGCGTTGAATATGCTTAAACAACTGGATCTAAAAACTGAACAAGGTCGCTATATTCAAGGTTTAATTTATCAATTTTGGGAGAATCAAGCCAAAATCTATGACGAGAATAAACTGTCTAAAGATGGTCAATCTAAAAACTCAGCTGATGATGTAAAAGGTATGGGGGGGATGTTCACAGCCAAAGATCAACTCGATCACTGGAAACAATTGACCGATAAAAAATAAAAAACTAATGCTTTAATCTTCTCTTGTACTAGATCAAATGGCACAAGAGAAGAAACGCTAATCATGTTTGAACCAGTACAATTAAATTGAAATCCTAAGAAACCCGAATACGACAACGCCATTGTTGATCTGGTTGTTTTGAAGATTCCCATGAACGAACATGCACCAATTCAATATAATCTTGTCCTGGTTTTTCAGCTTTAAAACGGAAAGTCTTGGTGCCACCGACACCCACTGCTCCCTCTTCATTATCATTTTGCAAATAGGTTTCTTCTGTTTTAAATATTTTAAGTGGTTGTAATAACTGCCATTGATAACCTGTGCTTGGATTTTCAGGTGCATTGAATACAAGCACTTCACCCACTTTCATATCCATCAAAGTTGGGCACTTTTGTTTCAATGTATACTCATGTGTTTTACCTTCCACTGTAGGACTTGAACTTTGACAAGCGACTAAGCCCAAACTGCAAACCAACAAAGTAAAACCCACTAAACCTTTCATTTATCACACTCTTTATGATTCAAACTGGCTAAAATTATAGCAAACCTTATCATCTTCTCTGATGCGGCTCAATTTGAATTTAGATATTTTGCTTTTCCAACCACTGAATAGAATTCACCCGAATCAGTTTACACGCCCCATCACCGACACCATTCCAATCCAAAGCAGATTTCCACACCAAATCTTTATCATTCACTTGAACCAAATCACCAGTTAAACGAACTAAATCACCACGCTTTACCTGTTTGATTTGTTGAGCAATTTCAGGATTAGCAGGAATAATATGCATATTACTGACCAATTGAGTTGCCAATTGAGCAGGAATTGGTGGTCGAGCCATTTTCCAATTTAAGAAACGATCATATTGATTGATCGAAATCTGGCGGGCAATTTCAGGCTCAGTAAATAAACCACGAGTTACTGCATAATCAATTGGAGAAAATTTTGCTTGCTCATCATCCTTATATTCTTTTGAACCGAGGATCCGAAACTCCCCATGAAAAGGTTCCAAAACAGAAATCTTCTGATGTTGATCGATTGGTGCTAAACCATTGGCAATATTAAATGCTGGGTTGGCTTTTGAAACTTTAGAAGAATCAGTAGATTGAAAGGCATAGACCTGAAAAGCACTCAGTGCCATCAACGCTGCACAGATTAACTTTTTACTCATATCATGCTCCTCAAACCACACTTAAAAATTGTACAAAATCTATAATCCTAGTATTAATATAAAAACTTAAAATAAAAATCGAGTTTCGGTAACAAAATACAGAGATTTCGTCCTATTTTTGTCTTATATTCAAAGCAGGCTTTGGTTAGAATTTAGCTTATATTCCTATAATTGCATACAATGATGATTTATAAATTTTACCAACAACGTATTTTCCCGCATTTGCTTAATCAGGTGATGCAAACACCAAGTATGATGGATGGACGTGCAGAATTACTTGGAAAAGTTCGAGGTGAAGTCTTAGAAATCGGTTTTGGTACAGGTTTAAACCTGCCATTTTACCAAGAGGTTGATCAAGTTTATGCGCTTGAGCCAAACCGAGATGTCTATCAACTTGCTCAAAAACGGGTATTTGATGCACCTTTTCATGTACAACACATTCAAGCCAGCGCAGAAAAGCTGCCTTTTGCAGATCATTCAGTCGAAAATATCGTCAGTACATGGACCATGTGTAGCATTGCCAACTTAGACAAAGCCATTCAAGAAATTTATCGTGTTTTAAAGCCTCAAGGGACACTGCATCTAATTGAACACGTTCAATATCATGACAATAACACCTTAAAAAAACTGCAAGATCTTTTAACGCCTATACAAAAAGTTATTGCTGATGGATGTCACTTAAACCGTAACATCGAACTTGAACTTTTAAATGCCAATTTTAAGTTTTCTGAAAAATATTATTTTGATGCTGAGGATCTGCCAAAAATTGGACGACGTATGTTTATGGCCAGAGCACACAAGCTCTAAGCTTTCGCCATTGAATAGAATAGATAAATTTAATAGAAAATTTGATAGAGAAATTTTAACCTCACTCAATCCCGGTTAAAAGCAAGATCGTTTCGGCTTTCACCCACAATTTAAAAACAATGTCCTTTTCACTTGATCTAAAGCAAAGTCGAAAAGGACCTTGGTTTTTGATTTAGGCTAAAAATCTGTACACTCGATGCAATAACACTTCAACCTTCTAATCTTCAAAATCAATCCGAATCGTTTCAAAGCGGACTCGCCCATCTTGAATTGCTTGAGCAATCGCTTGTTGCCCTTTGGTCAAACGTGCCCCACCACTCTTAATATCAATCAGCACCACTTCAATATCTTCAGCCAAACCTTCACCATCTCGAAAATCGGTATAACCATCAAACACCACATAATCAATAGGATCCCCTAAAAACTTGGCATCACTGGGTAAATAACGAAACTCTGGCATGATTGGTGCAAGTTGTTCCGCCATTTTGCCTTTCAACACAGCACGACTGGTATTTACACTACGCTTTTGCGCGCTTGCTAAAGTCTGCTGATGCTCTAATTCCAACTCAG
Source organism: Acinetobacter sp. GW821-FHT01E09 (assembly GCF_059422385.1). Taxonomy (NCBI): domain Bacteria; kingdom Pseudomonadati; phylum Pseudomonadota; class Gammaproteobacteria; order Moraxellales; family Moraxellaceae; genus Acinetobacter; species Acinetobacter sp. GW821-FHT01E09. Next base: position 437,491 of record NZ_JBWKWU010000001.1, on the reverse strand, counting down.
CAATATATTGCTCATACTCTGCTTTGATTTTGCCATTACGCGTACTTGATAACACGATTGTGGTTAAAACGATGCCAATACATGCACCAATTAACATCGCCATCCAGATGGACATGCTTTTTCCTTTAACTCGATATCTTGCACAATGTAAACAACTACTAAAGTTTTGTCATGTATAACCTATATGCTAAAAATTAATGCTAAAGTAAGGTGAAGGTTAGCTTACAGACTTAATTGATCAATCATGAAAACAATACTTGTTGCAAATTTAAAAGGCGGTTGTGGGAAAACGATTACAGCAATAACATTAGCGACGGCGCTTGCACAAAAAGGCTATAAAGTGGCCTTGGCTGATGCAGATGGACAAAAATCTGCACTGCAATGGTTAAAGCAACGTCCTGACACTGCAGCAACAATTCAAAGTCTGGATTGGCGTCATGAAAAATCAATTGGAGATGCACCTAAAAACTTAGATTATTTAGTGATTGATGCACCAGGTGCTTTAACTGGTGAACATGCTGAGCAATTGATTAGTGAATGCCATGCTGTAGTCACTCCGCTACAACCCTCATTTTTTGATATCGACAGTACCCGACGTTTCCTTAAACACATCCAAGACATTAAAAAAATCCGTAAAGGCAAAGTTTCTGTATATCTGGTTGCCAATCGAATGAAAGCCAACAGCTCAAGCTCGAAAGATATTCAGCAATTCTTTGATAAAATCGAACAAAAACCTGTTGCATGGATATCCGAACGTACTGCCTATAGCCAATTGGCGATGCAAGGTTTAAACGTTTTTGATAAAACCCAAAAGAACTTTTTAACCATTCAAGAACAATGGCAACCCTTACTTGATGCTTTAATAGACGATCCAAGCGATTGGTTCTAAAACCAATTCAAGAAAGATCAGATAAAGTAGGGTTAAAATTTGCCACACTTTATTTTTCAGTTAATATTGAGTCAATCACTCACAATTTTTAGAGTAATTCGTGCAAGATTTCACTTCGAACTTACAACGTATCTTATTGTTTGGATTATTGTTTATCCTTATTTTTCTAGGTTACGATATTCTCAAATACTTCATTGTACCTGTGTTATGGGCATGTATTATTGCCTATATGACTTGGCCAATGTACAAACGCATATTAAGAATGTTTGGTTCGAATCGACCAACCCTCAGTGCATCACTCATGATTACGCTGGTGGTTTTGGTGGTTGGAATTCCACTGACTTTTGCCATTTTTATTTTACAACATGAAGGGCGAAATCTTTATTTCGACCTACAACGCCAATTATCTTCAGGTCATTTGACTGTTCCAGACTTTATCCGTGAGCTCCCCATCATTGGCAAAGAAGTCAGCCGTACCGTACGTGAAATTAATGCCGATCCTACCAGCCTTTCGCAAACCATTGGTCTGTGGATTCAAGGCCATATGAACTATGGTAAATTCGTCCTGAACGAAATTACCAAAAATCTGGTTAAGCTGGGTTTTGCAATCATGTCTTTATTCTTCTTCTATCGAGATGGTCAAACCATTTTGGAGCAAGTCAGTAAAGCTTTACAAATGTTAATTGGCCCACGTATTCACCATTATCTTAACACCATTTCTGAAACGACTCGTGCAGTGGTTTATGGTGTTGGTTTAACTGCGGTTGCTCAAGCATTTCTTGCTGGTGTAAGTTATTTTGTTGCGGGTGTTCCAAATCCAATGGTACTCACCATTGTGACTTTCTTGATGGCACTGATTCCATTTGGCCCTCCAGTTGCTTATGGTGCAGTTTCATTATGGCTGTTTTCACAAGGTCAAACCATGGAAGCAATCGGTGTAATGGCTTGGGGTGTTTGTATTGTCAGTACTGCTGATAATGTGATTCGACCTTTGGTTATTTCAGGTGCAACCAAGATTCCGTTCTTGTTGATCATGTTTGGTGTACTTGGTGGATTGGCAAGTTTTGGACTGGTTGGACTGTTTATTGGCCCTGTCATTCTTGCAATTCTCTTGGCCATTTGGCGTGAGTGGTTACATGAAACCACTGAACCAGAAATCCTAATGCCAGATGCCACGATGGCCTATGACATTGATGATGATCAGCCTACAAAACCTTAGCCCAATTCAGGCACGTGACAATTAAAATTTCAATATTTGAAATCGTATATTCGCGAATAAGCTTTAATTGGCGAATATACCTTGTCTAACGATCTATATATCGCAGATATTCTGCGTAATTATTTTGCTGATTATTTTGTTTATTTATTTTTAGTCAGCATAATCAATGCCAATCAAATTTACTGTTAAATAAATTCATACAATCAGACATTTAATTCACATTGTTTATCAGGCCGTGCTTTGTTTGAATAGTGACTAATCATAATCAAATACTTTGGATGCGTTCGATGACATCTACTTTCTTTAAAACTTCTATACTTTGTACATGTATCGCACTTTTTACAGCGGCATGTAGTACAACAACGGTCAAACCTAAGCTTAAAACACCATTACAAACAGTGGATATGCATGCGGTCTCTGCACAAGGCATTGGTGCAAAAATTGGTACAGTAAGCTTGCAAGATTCTCCAAATGGTTTAACCATCAACACCCAACTTAGCCAATTACCTTCTGGTTATCATGGTTTCCATATTCATGAAAAAGGCTCATGTGCCCCTGCTGAAAAAGACGGGAAAATGGGCGCTGCTTTAGCTGCGGGTGGTCATTTCAATCCACAGAAAACTGGACATGGCACTCCGAATGATGGGCATATGGGCGATTTACCTGTACTTAATGTAGATTCAAATGGTAATGCCAAAACAACCTTAATTGCACCACGTCTAAAACTGGCCGATATTCAAGGCTTAGCTATTATGATTCATGCGGGTGGCGATAATTATTCAGACCATCCAAAACCACTGGGTGGCGGTGGAGATCGTATTGCCTGTGGTGTGATTCAATAATTTAAATCATTAATTGTGGATAAGTATGCGCTTATCCACATCGTGTTTATTTTAGATGCGAAAGTGCATAACGGCGGCAATGTTCCAAATAACCTGCCTCATGTACACTCATCAATTCGACAATACTACGCCATAGCCAAAATGGTGCATCAATGGTTTTAGATTGATTACGTTTTAGCTCTTTTACCCAAGCACTACGTACTGAATCATCCATCTGTCGAGCATGTGCACGACCAACCACAAAAGCCAAATAGAAAGCTAAGTCTTTAGCTTCAACTTCATTGACCCCTTCTATTTCGAGTTTTAAATCTTGTGGCAATAACTCTCGAATAAAAACCGAAGTATCTAAAAACTTACTTGCTCGCATCCGCTCACCTAAAAATGGCGATAAATGTCTTGCGCCTTCAACAATTCTTGCCGCATTGTCTTTTGGCATTGGTGTATTTGAATAACGTGGTGCAAGTGCTGTTGTGGCTTCTTTCAGATCCATTAAACACAGGCCTTTCCCATCTCTGACAATATGATTCGATGAATCCATCAGTACGATATAGCGCAATAAGCCTAAAGAACTGCACCCTTTAACCCAATATGCTGAATCGATGACTTTCAATTGAGCGGATTGATCACGCTGACCAATCATTGTGACTAAATCTTGAATATCAGGCTGATTAAAAACACTATGAATTTCGAGATGTTCTTTTTTTAATAAGGGCCAAAATTTCTTCCCCAAGGTTATTTCAGGCGTTAAACCTTCTAAACGCTCTCTTGCTAAATTTTTCCAGGTTCTTTTAAGTGCTTTTTGCATTGCACTATGCACAAGTACTGGTCGCTGTAATTTATCAATCCCTCGACCGTTGTGTGCTAGGGCATGCACATAACCTGCATACAACGCCTCAATCATCTGCGCGGTGACCACACCAGGTAAATCTGAACTACGCACAGCTGTGGCTAAGGATAATCCTAAACGGATAACATCATTGGCAGGATTACCAATCACAGTTTGATCTAGGTCGCGAATTTCAATATCAATTTTACCCTCAGCATTGGCAACAGGACCCAAATTCCCAGTATGACAATCTCCACAAATCCAAATCGCAGGCCCCTGTGGGATTGAACTTATTTCAGCTTGCTTCAACCAATCATAATATTTGGCGGTATTGCCACGTACATAGGCATGGATCGAACCCGCCATTTTTAAATTACGGCGTTCTGTTAATTCAGCATTGCGATAACGAGGTTGTTTTATTTCAGTGTTTTGTTGGTTTGACATTTTTACTATTTTTAAGTATTTGATCGCTTATTCTGAGTTTTTTTAAGCATTTAAGTAAGGGTTAAACTGTATACAAAATGTTGAATATTACCGTTTATTTTTTACATTTCTATATGCAATAAATCGTGTCGCCTTTTCAGAAACGAGTAAAATATTGAAACGCCCAAGCCACTGAATTGACACTGTGAATAGCTATCAGCAAATCTTTCAAAATATAAAATCAAATTCAACTTTGATTTATTGCCTACAGATTTTGATTGTTTTAACTGGAACAACGCTTGGACTGTATTTTCTAGGTTATGAACAGCTCATTGTACCGATTACGCTTGGTGCAATTGCAACAGCGCTCACAGATTTTGATGACCGACTGAGTATTCGTTTAAGAAATCTTGGCTTGGTCTGTGTGCTGTTTTTTACTGTCAGTAGTATTTTAGATTTTTTACATCCCTATAAACTTTTATTTTTAATTTACTTATCTCTATCCAGCGCAGCTTTTATCTTAATGGGGGCATTGGGGCAACGCTATGCCACCATTTCATTTGGAACCGTGCTCTTGTCAATCTATACCATGTTTGGCTTAGGTGAATATACTGAGTGGTATCAACAGCCCAGTTATTTTGTCATGGGTACATTATGGTATGGCTTGACCTCTATCATTTTCTATCTACTGAAACCGACACAGGCTGTACAAGACAACTTATCCAATAGCTTTAATCTTCTTTCTGAGCTGTTGATGTCAAAAGCAAAACTGTTTGATCCTGATAATGTCGACAATGTTGAGCAACTTTTATATGATCTTTCTTTGCAAAACAGTCAGTTGGTACAAAACTTAAACCAAACCAAAGCCTCATTACTGACCCGATTAAAAGCCTCTCGTGCCAATAAAAACACCATTTACTGGCTTAATTTATATTTTCTGGCCCAAGATATTCATGAACAAGTTACGTCTAATTATTTGCACTATGAAAAGATTCATCAAAACTTTAGTCGCACAGATTTAATTTATCGTATTCAGAAGAATGTTCGTTTGCAGGCGCGCAATTGCCAGCAACTTGCCGAAGCAATTTTAAAACGCCAAATCTTTCAAACGCATACAGACAACAATATTGCTTTAGCCCATTTAGAAAACTCAATGCAGGAATGGATTCAACACAATCCACATAATTTAGAAGTAAAAAATTTACTGTTGGTATTAAACAATCTGAAAAATGTGCAAGATCAATTTATTAACCTAAGTATTGAACAACGTAATTATCAACAAAGTTATAGCCAACATCGAGATAATCTCAATTTATTGGATGATGATATCCATGATCTACCAGACCTTTGGCTCAAGATTAAACAACATTTAACCCCAAATTCTGCATTATTTCGCCATGCCGTGCGTATTGCTTTTGTGTTTGCTGTGGGCTATACCATTTCGCTACTGCCCTTTGCCAAAAACGGCTATTGGATTTTACTTACCAGTTTATTTGTATGCCAAATCAGTTATTTTGCCACCAAAAGCCGTTTAAAACTACGCACGCTAGGCACTGTATTAGGAGTACTTTTGGGTATTCCGATTTTATACTTTGTCCCCAGTATTGAAGGGCAATTGCTCCTCACCATTATTTTTGGGGTGTACTTTTTCTACCTACGCTCAAAAAAATATGCCATGGCGACTTTAATGGCAACGCTTATGGTCTTGTTAATCTTTAATTTAAAAGGCGCAGGCTATGCCATTATTTTACCGCGTATTATCGACACCCTCTTGGGATGTTTAATCGCATGGTTTGCGGTCAGTTTTATTTGGCCAGACTGGAACTTCCGTGATATTTCTAACAATATCCGAAAAAGCAGTAAAGCAACCTTAGACTATTTCGATGCGGTTGTTGAACAATATCAACAAGGCCGCACCAACAGTATTGATTATCGTAAAGCACGCCGAGCAGCACATAATGCACAGATTGAATTATCCACGATGATTTCCAGTTTAAGTGCTGAACCCAATCCAAATCCGGATTTAATTCACAATGCCTTTCGATACTTGGTCTATAGCCATAGCCAGCTCAGTTATGTTTCAGCTTTAGGTAGCCATCGTGAACATGTACATGATCAGCAGATTTTAGATTTGATGTTATGGTGCAAACATACCTTAACTGATGTTTTGCTTAACCAAACCGCTGTAAATGAAGCCTTAATTGAAACAAAGCTCACTGAAATTCAGCACATCAGTGATCAAGAAAATTTGTCAGATAATTTACTTTTGGTGCTTAAACAAATCAGTTTATTATTGGAAACCTTACCTGAGTTGTTAAAACTAAAAACAACCTTACTTCGATTAGAAATTAAATAGCAAGAATGACCAGACATTTAGAGGCTTCACATGAAACTTAGACATTGCCTAACGTTTTTATTCTCTGCATTGACCATTAGTGCTGCACCCAGTGCTTTTGCAGATTCTCAATTTAATCAAGACTTACAGCAATTTTTAGAGTGTAAAAAGACACTGAAAAATTATTATGACTTAGGTTTTCAATTTGAGGATGATCTGAAAAAGAATGGCTGGATCAAACAAGGTGAAGAATATAGCTATGTCAGTAAAGTCCCGATTATAGTATTCGGTCAAACTACAGATCAAATCAGTTTGGTTTCTGGTGGAATCTTGGCTGTTTTAAAACATGCAAATACCAAAGACCTCGCTAAAAAGTTTCAAATCACGCAAAACCCTTTCTTTAAAGATATGCCGTATTTTTCAGGAGAGAAAGTTGTAAAAACAGATCTTGAGACCAAAGAAATCGAAAAATCTTTGCGTAAACTGACTTTGGCTGAATCGAATCCCGTTGTAGATCAAGGTGAACATAAAACTTATATTGGGTGTGTTTATATCACTGCATTTGAACAGCAACAGCAGGATGCAGCAATCAAAGCATTACAATAATCGATCTTAAATATTGGGCTATATCTGGTCTGGAGACTAAAAGCTTATTCTCCAGAACAATCTTCCATCTATTTAAATGAATCGATTTTATTTACTATTTTTTTCAAATCGTTTAGATAATTCGGTTAGACTCAAGCTTCATTCTCATTTGACTAAGTGACCATGAATATCAAATCTTTACGTATTGTTGGTTTTCTTGAAGGCATTTCCTTTCTCCTTCTTCTCTTTATTGCGATGCCTTTGAAATATATTTGGGATATGCCTATTTATGTGAAATATATTGGCATGGGACATGGTGTGTTATTTCTTGCTTTTCTTGCTGTGTTATTGATTGTCTGTGGAAAACAGAAGTGGTCCATTCACATGTTTATTTTAGGTTTAATTGCTTCAATTTTACCTTTTGGGCCTTTTGTTTTTGATCATAAATTAAAAGCATTGCAACAGCCTTAACTTGTTTTATTTAAGAAGCAAAGCTCCCTCCCCTTTTACAAGGAGAGGGAAACTCAAGTGAGCTTAAAACTCACCATTTACTTGACGTTGCTGCATAATTGTTTTTAATAATCCACGTGGAATAGTGAACCACAAAGCAATTAACGCAAAACATGACAACGCATAAGCCCAGAGATGGAAATGCTCATACAGAATTCGAATCAGTTCAATCACAAAGAAGAACGTGAACATCATCAACACTGAAACAGCAGCAGCGACAGTGCCTTTAGAAACTTCAGATGACATTAACGCAAAACGATAAAGCACTGAAAAACTAATTCCTTCACCAAAACTGACCAAGGTCATGCCTAAAATAACGCAATGAAGAAAATATTCGCGCCAAATGATCCCGACCACCACAATTGCGGTACCTAAAAGCATCAAAGGTAAACCAATTAAAACTGTTTTACCCAGTGGCAAACGATCAATCACTTTAATCAACACAATATTGCCTAGAATCAATCCACCTAATACAGGGAATTGTGCCAGACCATATTGCATACTGCTGAGCCCCAGTTCTTCGACCAACATCACTGGAGACAATGCGATCCATAGCATCAAAGGCATCGCCACCATCGGCAAACCGAGGGTCATGCCCATGAACGTCTTATTTTTCAAGACTTGCATATAATCATCCCAAATATAACTCAACGGTTTTTTGGGAATACGGCTTGTACGTGCTGGCATCTTGGCTTTTAGACCAAACCAACTCAGAAAAGCTAAAAAGGCAATCGCAATAAATCCCCAGTGCCATGACACATGATCGATGAGGAATGCGCCGACAACAGGGCCAATCAAAGGGGCAAGCAAAGAAATATTTGCCATCAGTGCCATGACTTTAATGGCATCACGCTCTTCAAAGGTTTCTTGAATCGCGGCATAACCCACTGCTGCGATCACAGATAAACCAAAACCTTGCAAGAATCTTAAAACAAGAAAACTTTCAATATTGTGGGTGAGTAAAATTAATAAACAGGTGATGACAAAGAATGCAACACCTGACAATAAAACTTTCTTACGTCCTAATCGGTCAGACAAAGGTCCGAGTATCCCTGCGACGCATGCCCCGCCGAGAAGATAAAATGACATAGATGATGGTGCCCATGCACTACTCACACCAAATTCTTTGGTGATTGCGAGCATCGCGGGCTGAACCAAATCATTACCGATATAAACTGAAAATTCAAATAACACCAACGCCAATGGAAACATAAGCGTAGCGCGACTCAAACTTGCAGTTTGTTCTTTTTGCACTAAATTTTGCATTATTTTCTACATATCTTTATTGGCTTGCATCGCTCACACTACTTTTTAAAGATAAGCGTTCGCCCAATGACAAGCACTGAAATATAAATATTAAATTGTGGAATTTACGTTGAATAAAGGCAGTTCAACACCGTATTCACAAGGTGTCTAATTCAATAGGTAAAGTAATTGCTGAAACTATATTTGTGAGATTTATAACTTAACCCAATCTATGAGAAAGCTCACAGAGGTACACACAGGGTTAAGTTTTACTAGTCTAACACAGACAAATTTCCAGTGAAAGTTGAACATTTATTATTCTTAAGCTACTCTAAATGCTGTATAAGCGGATATAAATAATTTAAATGAAAAATAAAAACCCAATATCGCTGATCATTATTGGCGTGATTTTATTGTTGGTAGGTGGAGGACTTTATTTTATCAGTTCTGCACCTAAAATTAGTGCTGAAGATCAGGCGCGATGTGAACAATTGGTTCAAAATAAATATGCTGAAAACTCAAGCACTATCATAGGAAGCTGTAAAACAGATACAGGCTTTGTAGCACTGATGGATAGTCAAGCCAATGCGACCGCCTCGGCTGAAGATACGGCGAAAGCGATTAGCTCCGCCAACCATAAAGAATTGGGCTTGGGTATATTTGGCAAGTTCTTAATGGGACTATGTGTGGGTATCGGGATTGCATTGCTGATCAAAGGCTTGATTGCACTCAAGAACAAACCACAATCTATAAATTAATTACCAAAGCGAATTGTAATTCTCACAGTTTGCTTTATTCATCATCGCGCACTGTTGATTTGATAAATGTGCCACGTTTAATATCGTCATATGCTTCAAGAATTTCAGTATAGTTGTTCATGACGAATGGCCCATGCCCATTGATTGGCTCTTGAAGCGGTTTGCCTGTAAGCAGCAACAATTTACACTGTTGCAATGCCGTTATTTCAAAGTCTTGTTCCAAACTCGACATCACAGCAAGCCCTTGCTCTTCAAATATTTCATCTTCAGCTTGAAACTGAGCTTTACCCGTTCGTAAATAGACCAGTGTGGTTTCTCCTGCGCCTGCGGGCAATCTGATCTTATGCCCTGCTTGGATTTCAATATCCAAAACTTGAAGTGGCGAATGCGTTTTTGCTGGCCCTTGATTGCCTTGATAGTTCCCAGCAATCACCCGTACCGTTCCAGCACTATTCGGGAGTTCAATCACTGGAATATTGGCTTTTCGCAAGCTTTGGTAACGTGGTGGATTCATTTTATCTTTGGCAGGTAAATTCACCCACAGTTGTACCATTTCAAAATAGCCACCCGTTTTTGAAAATGCCTCACTAAAGACCTCTTTGTGTTCCACACCTGAAGCTGCGGTCATCCATTGCACATCACCCGCTGAAACAATACCACCACCACCCGATGAGTCACGATGTTCTAATTCACCAGCAAAAATCAAGGTAACCGTTTCAAAACCACGATGAGGATGCTCACTCACCCCTTTGCGTAAATTGGTCAGTTTTAAAACACCAGGTCCTAAATGATCCAGTAATAGAAAGGGAGAAACGGTATTGCCTAATTCATAGTGTGAAAATACGGAAAGTACAGGATAAAAATCCCCTATCGCAAAACGGGTGTCATTACGATGAATAAAGGCAAGGGTTTTCATAGTGTCACTATTCTCTGATTGAGTAAAAGCATTAGCCATAAAAATGTTGTTTTAAATTAAAGCTATATTCGGTGAGATATTGCTTTAATTTTTCAATATCATTGGTCGGTTCAATCGCTCTTAGATTTAAGGCCTCAATTTTATTTTCTAACAGTTGTAAGATTTGCGCTTGTTCCGCGACAGGTAATTGCGCTTTTTCTTTCTGCTGCTTTTTGATTTCTAAATAATCTTCTGCCCAATGTCGTAAGGGATCATGAGTATCGATTTGATCAAACAATTGCGTAATCAGGAGTTCGGGCATAATTTGCTGTGTTGCCAATTCTGCTGACATCAGACCACGAATAGAATAAAACACTTTTTTATAGGTAAAGTTATCTGCGGTTTGCATGACATGCATACCGCCTTTCGCCAACGACAAGTAATGATAATACAGCGCTTTATAGTCTATTCGTTCAAGTAAGCCATCTCTAAATTTTTCCCATTCAGGAAATTGATTAAAATAGACTATATGTGCACGTACCCACTCTAAAACAGTCGGATTACTTTTTGCCAAAAGCCCAAACATTTTATTTAAGTCGAATGAAACGAAGTCAAAGTCGCCATCCATGATCTCGATTAAATCACGGTGTTGGCGATAATCGTAATATTGTGCTTTGGAGGGTAGATGAAAACCACGCACATCGTAATCGCTGTCTGGACTTGCCATACCCCATAAGCGACTACCGCTTTCGATATAAAACAGTGGATGTTCATCTCGATTTTGGAATAAGTTTTGAATTTCTTGTCGGATGTTCATTGTGTTCACATTTTGGGTAAATCTATAAGTTTTATATCATCAATTTCAGTGCTTTTTAAATTTTCTTTGAATCCAAGGTTTTCTTCCCTTTGTTTTTAATTCAAAAGCTTTATCAATATTCGCTTTAATTCATTCGGATACTTACCATTATAATTTGCTTTATAGCCAACCTGTCAAAAGCTCAGACATAAGAATAGAATTTCTATTAATTAATACTTTTAATTAAATCAATTACATGTAAAAAATAAATTGTTTGATTATAAAAAGCTTGCAATGCCGCACCTTACATTCAAAGTTTAAATACCTTTGCGTAGGCGATGCCTCACTTTTCAGAGATAAAAAGATGAATTGATAACCAACAGTTTCTAAAAGTTCATACAAAAACATAAGCTTTATTTATGATTAATGACTTGATGGAAATCACTTGTATGAATAATGAGGTGGTTTGACTATATATTTTATATATTCAACTTTTTATATCAGTCAAAAATGCGAAAGATCAAAACCATTACCTACAATTAAAATATTCATTTATTGTGATTTCCCAAATAAAAAAACGTACCAAGTCTGATACGTTTTTATCCAGCATTTCTATCTATTTTTTAAGCATAAATCAAAAAATCATTAAGGACATTTTGCCTTTTGGAATGTCTTGGTGTTCTTACCACGGTAACACTGATATTCCTTTTGCATATCTATACGTTTCCACTGACCATCAATATTTTTAAAGCTATACACACTACGAATTGAGCGCACTGAATCATCCATCAAACCTGTTTCAGTCAACTTCACCTCGGCAACGGTGGGGGATTCCACACTATTAAAATACTGACGCAACTCAACAGTCGCGAGATCCTTACGCAAATCAGGACGTTCATTTAAAACCTGACTTAATGGTGTCTCTGAACCACCTACTTTATTCATTAAATTTTGTGTTGTTGCACAGCCAGACAAAGCCACTAAACAAAATACTGAAATTAAACTCAAACGATTCATTCTGATCACCCTAAAACTAAAAGCATAGCCTAATAATGCTATGCTTTTTAAACGTACACTATTTAAAAACTGTGTCTTTATGACTCATCTGCGATATGGCTAACATCGAGCGCTATGATTTTTTGATCATTTTCATCAAACATCAAGGCTTGATCACCTAGATCCAGCATATAAAAATGCCCTGCATCGGTTAGGAAATGCCAAGCAACGATCTCTTGCCCATTATACTCATGTGATGGATCACCAATGGTAATACGATCTAGCTCCTGACCTGCTTGCAGGCATAAAGCTTGAATAATTTTAAAATAACGTGGGCTGTTTTCCGCTGCTTGCTGTTTACGTTGTTCTAAATTTGGAATTTTGGCTGCAACCTGCTCTACAATCGTCAAAATCTGATCTTCATCGACAATCTGTAACTTTGGATGTTGCTTTAACCATCGACTATTTATTTCAATCAAATCTTCACTATCATTCAATGCATAAAACTGGTCATCAAAAGCATTGAGAATATCTCGTTGCTCATTTTCACCAAAGTATTCACCCTCTAAGAACTGTTCTAATTGCTCATCTGAAAACTGATCGATTAAATCCGCACTTTGCTCAAAGAGAGCCGAATGCGCAGTCGCATTCATAGCTTTTAATCCTTCACGAACATGTTTCACCATGAACGCATCCCAACCCGTGTTATAAACGAATTGTGAAAAACCACCATTATTGACTTGAGCAAGATAGTAATCGACAAAATAACTGTATAAAGCCTCTGCGGATACTTCATCATATTCGACATAATGTTCAAATAAGCCATTTAAGCTATCAATATTGGACATAATCACATCATAGTGATCATCACTGTCTAAACTTTGTTTAGAAATTAAAATGTTATCAATGAGCATAGTTTTCAGTTTCTTATCAATATTTAAGCGCAACCAACATAACAAATTTTCAGTAATAAATGGCGACCAGCATGTAACTTTATTTTATCTTTTGTTCGGCAATAAAAAAGCGCTTCTCTCGAAGCGCTTGTACAACGAGCTATTTAAATCATTACAGATCAAATAACTTACCTGGGTTCATGATGCCATTTGGATCGAACACTTTCTTCAAGGCTTTCATATATTCAATTTCTTCAGCAGTCCGTGTGTAATCCAGATAAGGCTTTTTGGTCATGCCTACGCCATGCTCTGCAGAAATTGAACCGTCATATTTCTTCACAGTTTCAAACACATACTTATTTACCACCTGACATTTGGCAAAGAATTCATCTTTAGATAAATTCACAGGTTTTAAAATATTTAAGTGTAGGTTTCCATCACCAATATGGCCGAACCAGCAGATTTCGAAATCAGGATAATTTTCAGCAACAATTGTATCAATTTCCTTAATAAAAGCAGGAACGTGTGTAATCAATACTGAAATATCATTTTTATACGGAGTAAATGGGGCAATCGTTTCAGAAATGTCTTCACGTAAACGCCATAAGCTTTGAACTTGTTCAAGATTTTGGCTCATCACTCCATCAAGCACCCAGCCTTGTTCCATGCAATGCTCGAAAATTTCCATCGCAGCATCCATAATCGGTTCATACGGCGCTTCAAATTCAAGTAAAACGTAGAATGGGCATTCTGTTTCAAATGGACGTTGTACATGACCACGATCCAAAACTTTTTGCATCGCCAGTTCACCAAAGAACTCAAAGGCAGTTAAATCAATTTTGCTTTGGAATGCATGTAATACAGGCATGATTGCATCAAAATCAGGAACACCCAATACCATCACTTGTAGATCATGCGGTTGGCGTTCAAGTTTAATTTCAGCTTCAGTCACTAAGCCTAAAGTCCCTTCACCACCGATGAATAAATGTTGCATTGCATAACCTGTAGCATTTTTAATCATGCCTTTGTTTAAACGCAATACATCACCTTTACCCGTCACCACGGTCAGACCAAGTACCCAATTACGAGTCATCCCGTATTTGATCACTTTAATTCCGCCTGCATTGGTTCCAATGTTGCCCCCCAATTGTGATGAACCCGCAGAAGCAAAATCAACCGGATAATACATCCCTTGTTCTTCTGCATAGTTCTGCAACTGTTCAGTCACCACACCCGCCTGAATACGCACCATACGGTCAGCTGGATAAAATTCTAAAATTTGGTTCATTTTGTCGAAGCTCACGACAATTTCACCATTGGCAGCAACAGCACCTGCCGATAAACCTGTACGGCCACCCGATGGGGTAATCGCAACATTAAACTGATTGGCCAATTGAACAATTGCTTGCACTTGTTCTGTGCTCGATGGGAAAACGATGACCGATGGCTGAGGATCAAAATGCTTAGTATGGTCTTTGCCCCAATTTTCTAAGCTGTCAGCATCGGTTTTAATTCGGTTTTCACCGACGATTTGCGTCAATTGGGTCAATAATTCAGGTGCTATCGTTACTGGAGCATTCATCGTTTTGCGGACCTAGCAAGAAGTAAATAAGAGGTTGTGCTATACAACATTCGAGATTTTAAATCAGTCTGTGAAAATTTTTCAGCATTTTTTATAGCTGAAATCGGCAGCTTTACTGATTTTAGCAGTATTTTACCTAGATGACTGCTGAGGATAAAGCACAGATTTGATTCACATTATCCACACTTTGTGTATAAAGTGTGCTTCAAGCATTATAAAAATCAATGCATTAGCATTTCATTTAAATTTTGAATAATGCTTATCAGAAATCGTAGATAAAATATCCACTGTACTGTCACAATCGAAATATCTATAGAACAAGGTCTATGGTATCATATTGCGACTAAATTTGGCCTTTGTAGCGGAGCCGTAATGAGCCAACATCTTTCACTACCTAAAGATAAAATTCGTTTCTTGTTGTTAGAGGGCGTTCATCAAAACGCAATCGACACGTTAAATGCTGCCGGATATACCAATATCGACTACCGTAAAACTGCGCTTGAGGGTGAAGCGTTGAAAGAAGCGGTTAAAGATGCACACTTCATTGGTATTCGTTCCCGTACACAATTAACTGAAGAAGTCTTTGCAGCTGCGAATAAATTGATCGCAGTGGGTTGTTTCTGTATCGGAACAAACCAAGTGAATTTAAATGCAGCCATGATTCGTGGTATTCCTGTATTTAACGCACCATACTCAAATACTCGTTCAGTTGCTGAATTGGTTCTTGCAGAATCAATTCTTTTACTTCGTGGTGTGCCTGCTAAATCTGCTTCAACTCACCGCGGTGGTTGGAACAAGTCTGCGGTAGGTTCATTTGAAACGCGTGGTAAAACTTTAGGTATCGTGGGTTATGGCTCTATTGGTTCTCAACTTTCAGTTTTAGCTGAAAGCATGGGTATGCACGTCATTTATTATGATGCTGTGACTAAGCTTCCTATGGGTAATGCACGTCAAGTGGGTTCTTTAGATGAACTACTTGCAAATGCAGATGTTGTTACACTGCATGTACCCGATGTTCCTTCAACTCGTAACTTCTTTGCAAAAGCTCAATTTGCGAAAATGAAAGAAGGTTCAATCTTCATCAATGCTGCACGTGGTACATGTGTTGTTATTGAAGATTTGGCAGATGCGATTAAATCTGGTCATATTGCTGGTGCAGCTGTTGACGTATTCCCGAAAGAACCTAAAGCCAATGGCGAGGAATTTGTTTCTCCACTTCGTGGCCTAGACAATGTGATTTTAACACCTCACGTTGGTGGTTCAACCATGGAAGCGCAAGCCAACATCGGTCTAGAAGTTGCAGAAAAATTTGTGGCTTATTCAGATAAAGGCATGACTTTGTCTGCGGTAAACTTCCCTGAAATCGCACTTCCATTGACTGAAGGTAAACACCGTTTACTACACATTCATAAAAATGTGCCAGGCGTGTTATCTAAAATTAACAACCTGTTCGCTGAACATGGCATCAACATTTCTGGTCAGTCTTTAATGACTAAAGGTGATGTCGGTTACTTGGTGATGGATGTAGACGCAACTGCATCTCAAGAAGCGCTTGATACCCTTCATGAAGTTGAAGGCACAATCCGCGTTCGCGTATTGTTCTAAGACGATTTAAGTTAAAAAAACCACAGGTATTTGCCTGTGGTTTTTTTATGGGATTTATAAATCTGTCACTTCTTTCCGATAGCATATTTTTAAGTTAAATTATTTGATTAATAAACTATTTAGCATCTTCTCTCACCCTACGCTACAAAGACAGTGTACTATCTAAAGCGCAATAAGCTTTGTAAATTACATGAGCATTTCATCTAAATTGTTTTATATAAAAAGCCTGTTGCGGAGATTTTCCTCCAAGCCCTTACTCTAAATTTCAGAACCAATGCCAAATTTAAAAAATGCACCACACCTGCAAGCTTTAGTTCTATTGTTCATTGCCATGATCAGTATGCAAAGCAGTGGCGCATTAGCAAAAACATTATTTGATCAATTTCCAGTCCTTACCATATCCGCTATGCGTTTATTGCTCGGCTCATTGATTTTGGCCGTGATTTTTAAAATTTGGCAGGTCAATTTTAAACAGGTGAAATGGTCATCCATCATCAGTTATGGTATTGCCCTTGCAGGAATGAATGCTTTATTTTACTTATCGATTCATCGTATTCCGCTCGGCATTGCCGTAGCGTTTGAATTTATTGGACCGCTCAGTGTGGCCCTGTTTCATGCACGACAAAAATTCGATTTTATTTGGGTTGGGCTTGCAGTACTTGGACTGGTTTTACTGTTTCCATTTGATCAGGCAAAGCAAAGCCTTGACCCTATTGGCATTGCCTTTGCCTTAGCTGCTGGCGCTTGCTGGGCGCTGTATATTATTGCAGGTCAACGACCTTCAGGGGTTTCTGGAAACCATACTGTATGCTTGGGGATGTTTGTAGGCATGTTGTGCTTAATGCCAATTGCCTTATTTTCTGGGATGCCTTTGCAGGTTTTTGAACCTTCAAATTTAATTTATTTTATTGCGTTGGCGATCTTGGCAAGTGCCTTGCCGTTTTCTTTGGAAATGATTGCATTAAGAAATTTATCTGCTTTAAGCTTTGGCACGTTAATGAGCCTAGAACCTGCAATTGCAGCATTTTCAGGATTTATTTTCTTAAATGAACAATTGTTATGGACTCAATGGTTGGCATTAGCCACGATCATTAGTGCGTCAATTGGTTGCACCGTAACCACACAAAAAGCACGGCATAAAGGATAAAACCACCTCGAAAGGTGGTTTCAATTCACTCATCTAAAACCTACCAATCAGGTGCCCCCATAATTAGTTTTATCATGCTATTCGGATCTGGCTCTAGTTCAAGACCAATTCGTTCAACCAAGTCACCATTACTGCCTTCTATATTTGCATAAATACTTAAATAAGTAATAGGACCTTTTCCTGCTGAATCAAAACCTGAATATTGATTCGGTAATTGAATTTGCATCGGTTTTCCATAGATTGCACTATAGGTTAAGATCTCATTGCTACCATTTATGTTATATACCGTGATTTCTATATTGCATGACTTTCCAATTAATTCAGGAACAACTTCCCAATTACCATTGGGCTCAGTGGTCCCATTTAAAGGATCCTCAATCAAACTGGTACAGACAATCGGGAAACTCAAGCCTTGATTGCTGACATAAACAACTTCACGATCTGCCAAGATAATATTAACATTGCCTGTTAAACCTGAAGTTTGCTGACCTTTATAACGTACCCACTGGTTACTCTCAAAAATTAAAGCTGTTTGTGCAGACCAATCCAACTGCCCGTCTGGGTCTTTTATACCTGTGAGGAACCGACCGCCATCTTGCGATATTGAAAAATCCAACTGGTGATTTATTTTGCCAAAACATGCCACAGACGTCCCATTGGGTAGTGTACATTTTACAAAATGATCTGTGGCTGATTTTCCAAGATCAATAATCACATTACCTGAGGTTGTCGAAGTTTTTTCACCCAGCATCGTGCCTGTTAAATCTTTTGCAGTCCAATGAATTGAACCACTCGAAGGCATATTCACCACCGTCAATCCTTCTTTAGGAATACTGTTAGATTTGGTTAAGGATGAACCATCATTTAAGCTGATTTTTGCAGTCACATTGCATGGAATCCCCTCACCGTTGGATTGACACTGCACAAAGACTGAACCTGCATTTTCAAATTTCAAATCCCAGTTCCATGTTGAAAAATGCTTTACTGTTGCATGTACTGCAAGGCCTGTAGGTGATTGATTTGACGTCGTCACCTGCCCAATACCCTCTTCAATCCACAAGCCACTCGCTTCATCAAAATACCACATTGGAATTTGTGTCCCTACTTTCATCTCTTGATTATTGATACTCTTTATCGGCAGGTTCATTTGAAGGTCTGCTGTTTTACCAACTGCAAGTTGTAGTTCCTGACCACCCGCATCTTTAAATGTGGCTGTAATCATTCCCGCACTAATCAGATCCACAATATTGCCTTGTGCATCGCGTGCTACACCATTGGCAGGCATTGCATTTAAATCACGATTGGTGATATCCCATGGGGTAAATTCAACAGTCACAGCGCCCGTAGCAAGACTGCCGTCTGCTTTTACAAAAGCATTGGCAGGGATACTAATACTTGCACCCAAATTTTGGGATTGAATCACTTGAGCGGCAGAGATATCAGACACAGGAACAACTTGTTTAATGGCCAATAAATTTGCTGAGATTGCTTTTAAATTGGCAACATCATAAACAATTGACTGCGTGATAAAGCCTTGTTTTTCAAATTTAGCCACCACTTTTTGTGTGTTTTGAGGAAGTATCAGATTCAAAGTCGCATGACCATTTTGATCTGTTTTAACACTTTGCCCCTGTATTGTAATATTTGTATTTGGAATCGAAGCGCCATCAACCGTTTGAGCTGAGACTAAAACCTCGCGGTTTATCGTTGTTGCTCCCTGTTTTACTTCTATTTTCTGTGTAGTTGAATCAGTCCGACCTGCTAGGTCTGTTATCGTCAGGCTCACGGTATATTGACCAACTTTTGTATAACTATGTTCAACTGTAGCACCTGTTCCGTTTGAACCATCTCCAAAGTTCCAAGCATAACTAGCAATTGCACTGGCTTCTTTTTTTTGATCAACCGTACTTTTCGTTCCATCAAATTTGACAACTTCACCGATACTTGGCGCTGTTGGACTATATTCAAATTTGGCTGTAAGACCCTGTTCAAATTGAGTTGAAGAGTTACAAGCCAACAAAAGTAAGCTTAGCCATGCAAAAAGAAACCATTTTATATAATTTTTCGATCTCATCATTGTCATCACCTTATTGTTATTTAATTCGCGATATCCATCACGATAACTTATATTACTGTGAATTAATTATTAATAATAGCTGTTTTATTTTAAAAATATTTCAATATTTTTCTCAATCAAATACCGTTGATACTTGCGGTATCAAAGCAAGTGGTGACAAAAAATTTGATTGAATATTGATAAATAAAAGAATGATTTTGATTAGAAATAAATGTTTTCCATTATATTTCAAAATCTTATATTTATGCATTTAATAAGTGATACTTTTATATCTATGTATTTTTTAATTAAAGACTTATTTTTTCCACAATACAGATAAAATTTAAGTAATAGCCATATAAAATTCACTGCAATGAAGAGTCTGAACGCTTAAAAATTTTTAAACAATAGAAAAATCAAGTTATGACTTCAGGACAAATACTTGTTTTTCTATCGGGTGGTTTTGATCTATTTCAACAAGGCTTAGTTCACTTCCAAAACAAGCGCCCGTATCTAGAAAATAGCAATTATGCTTCTTGGTGACAAAATCAACCACGGTATGACCTAGAAAAACCTGTTCTACCCCGACAACCGTTGAATAACGCATAAAGCGCTTATTTTTAATTCGCCCCCTGCCCCATAACGCCAATTCGCGACTTTTAGAACGTGTGGCAACTTTAAACGCATCCCAATCATTTAGATCTATATCGGCATGCACAAAGCCATACTTCTTATTTTGATAAATGACTTCTAATAGTATGGGTAAAGTGTTTAATTGATCGATGACTTGTTGCTGCTGATCCGAACTTAATGCATAAAACCATTCTCCACCATGATGCGCATGCATATCTTTCATCATCGGATCGATTTGCGACAATAAGCACATTTCTTCATGATTGCCTAAAACAGCTTTAAACCAAGGCTCTGCAAGCAGATGCAAACATTTCAAACTGTCAGGACCACGATCAACAATATCCCCTACAGCAATCAATAGATCCTTTTCAAAGTTAAATTGAACCCGTTCAAGCTGTTGCATCAACAAATCATAACAACCATGTATATCGCCTACCACAAACAAGCGACCTGTCTCATGGGTATAGGTCGCTACATGCGCGAGCTTGTGTTGCGATAATTCAGACATAGACTGATCTTTGATTAAAACTCAATTGAAGCTGCTTCAATATGCTGGTTTTCTTTGGCTAAATCCAAATATTTGCTGGCAGTTTTTTTATTTTTACGTACCCCTATCCCATCTTTATAAATTTTAAATAATTCAAAATAAGAGTCAATATCGCCATGATCGGCAGCTTGTTTAAACAAATCTGCACTTTGGGTCAGATCAGCCTCTACACACTTACCTTCCTGATACATTTGTGCCAATAAGAAGAAAGCACGTGGAACTTTCAACTCTTTGGCCTTGTTTAACCAGAATAATGCCCCATCCGCATTGTTTTGACGTTGCTCAAAAATCGACATACACAGCATGGCCTGAACATGGCCTTTCTCTGCGGCTGAATTTAATAATGGGAGGTGATGTTCATGTTCTAAAGGCAGTAACATCGACAATTCAAACTGTGCATCTGGATGGTTTTGCATTGCGGCGCGTTCTAACCAAGAAATGCCTTGATCAAGATTTTTCTCAGTTCCCATACCATAGCGTAAACACTGTGCTAAAGAATATTGAGCTGGAACATTGCCTGAAACAGCAGCATGCGATAATAAATCAAAAGCGAGTGCTGCATATTCTTTCTGCTTTTGCTCAGTTTTGGCATTTTCCGAATTTTTTAACAGTGTCACTGCAGCTAAATAAGCAGATTCGATATGTCCATTTTTTGCAGCTTTAAGTAAAAACTCTTGCACAACTGCTGCATCCGCTTTAGCACTTTGTTGTTCAATAAGTGCGCGAACATAGCAGCCAAATGGATCATTATGTTCTTGCGCGATATCGGCATATTTTAAAGCAGCATCAAGATTGTTCTGTTTTAAATAACTAAATGCCAATAAAGCACAGGAAAAATGGTCTTTTTCAGCAATTTTTAACAATTCATTTTGTACTTTGATCGAATCAAACCCTGAAAACTCTACAAAAAACTTCAGGCTGTTTTGATGCTGGTTTTTTAAATAATTATTTAAAAGTAATAAGTACGCAGACTGTGGATCCTGTGACAATTGTTGTTGTGCATAAACAAAAATTGCTTCTGGATGATTCAGTTGAACTGCCTGTTGCAAATGCATTAGGGCTTGTGCTTTTGTCAGTTGATCGGTTGCATTGTTCAAGCCAAGATAAGCAAGTTCTAAATGAGCCAATGCATGATTAAGCTTTGCTGCATGTTGAAAAAAAAGAAGAGCTGACTGCACACTTTGATTTACATAACGGCCTAAAACATGCCACTGTCCTAACAAAGTACTTGCAGGTGCAAAATTCTGATTAGAGGCATTGACCAACAAATCAACACGCGCTTGAGCGTCTTGCTCATTTTGAGCAAGACCTTGTTGTTCTAATTTAAGTACATCGATATACCAAGTTTCTGCTTGTGAAAGTTCTGTCGCATTTAAGCCTAAATTTTCAGTTTTATTGGTGTTTCCTGACATCTTTTATTCCTAACACATGTGCCATTGCAAGTATAATCATTCCCATCTTACAGAGGACTCGGCTGAATCTCAAAGGGAAATGTTGAATCAATATTCATCTATTCGCGAAATACTCAAATAAATCCGAGAAAGTGCTAAAATCTGTGCAATATTTTTCTTCACCTTAGATATGCCAAACTCTCAACTCACTGCTGTGCTCTTCATGGTTTTATCTATGGTGGCTTATCAGATCAGTGCCTCATTTGCGAAACAGTTATTTGAGGTTTTAGATCCGATTACCGTCGTGACCTTAAGATTATGTTTTGCATCTATTTTAATTATTTTAATGTTCCGTTCATGGAAAATTATCAAGCGTTTACCTTATCTAAGATGGAATGAGCTACTCTATTATAGTGGTTCAGTCTGTTTGATGAATGTGCTGTTCTATGCCTCTTTAGGCAAATTGCCTCAAGGTATTGCTGTTGGACTAGAGTTTTTAGGCCCTCTGACTTTGGCACTGCTCTCGATTAAACAAAAAAGTGACTATATTTGGGTATTTCTTGCCATCATCGGTATTGCATTGATGGTGCCTTGGCAAGATGCGACCGCACATAATTTTTCCTATCTTGGTGCTGCTTTTGCTTTGGGTGCAGGTGTCTGTTGGGCAAGTTATATTTATTTTGGGCAAAAAGTTGTACGACAAAATATTGGTATGCATGCACTGAGTATTGCAATCGTCTTATCTGCCTTGGTTATGCTGCCAATCAGTGCTGTACATAACCCAGATGCCTTGCTGCAAACACAGTACTGGGGCAAAGCTTTGCTGATTGCACTTTTAGCAACAGCAATTCCGTATGCCTTAGATCTGCTTGCTTTAAAACAATTAAGCAAAATGAGCTATGGTACTTTATCGAGTCTATCTCCTGCACTTGCCGCAATTTCAGGTATGGTATTACTGAATGAACATATTACTGCTTGGCAAACCGTTGCTTTAATCTGCATTATGATTGCGTCGGTAGGGGTAACATTTAGAGCGGCGAAAAGCTCAGATACCCACTAAAACATTCTCAATACTGACCCACTGCCAGTCATATAGAACCTCGACCATATTTACGCGATCTTTAGGAAGAGAGGAAGATCAGCGTAAATATATGATGAATGAGAAGCATCTCATTAACTAAAAAAGTAAATATCGTTCAGCAATCTGCTCATCATTCTCTTGGTACTTTATAGCTTCAATTTTATTTAGTTTGCCTTTGTA
The DNA here is from genome assembly GCF_059422385.1 of Acinetobacter sp. GW821-FHT01E09. NCBI lineage: Bacteria > Pseudomonadati > Pseudomonadota > Gammaproteobacteria > Moraxellales > Moraxellaceae > Acinetobacter > Acinetobacter sp. GW821-FHT01E09. Next base: position 414,057 of record NZ_JBWKWU010000001.1, on the reverse strand, counting down.
GACAAGTCAACGAAATACAAGCCAATAGACTTAGCCAACCAAGCGGATAAGGTCTTTTGCTTTATACTTTTTATATTCGGATAGGTACTTCTTTGCTAAGATTAATTTTTGATTTTCATCTAAAATCTTTAGCGCTTTTTGAAAAAAAGAATGCTCTTCTTGTTGAATATGATGCGCGATGATTTCAGATAATCGTTTCGCCAAAACCAACCAGCGAGAGTGGCTAAAATCTGTTTGTTCTAGTGATTGTAATATTTCATCCATCTCATGATGTTCAGCCAGTGCCAAACGGGTAATATTTAAACCTGAATCCGTCATCATTAACGGAATATAAAAATAGCGATCTTCCGCAATCGCATGAGCAAATAATTCATTTTTTAATAAATTAAAAATTTTCCTTCGTTCAGGACTATCGCCTGAGGTATGCGTTAATTGTTCTGACAAATCCTTCTGAATGATATGGCTTTCTCTCAAAGCCTCAAATATATTCATCTAAATCCCTCTTTTTATAATCCTATTTGATATTTACCTTCCATTGCTTCGGTTTGTGATTTTTCGATCAAGAAACCAACAATCTTAGAAGACAAATCAAAAAAAAGCCTTACAAAATTTAAGCTTTTTTGTATCAAAAAAAATTAACCAGAGAATCTAGCAAATTACGCGACAAACATTTGATAGGCCAAGCGACAAATCAAAATGCTGACCAAAATCAAAAATAGAATACGAATAAAACCACTGCCATATTTCAATGCCATTTTCACACCAACCAATGAACCACACACATTGGCAACAGCCATCAGCAGGCCCAATTGAAATAACACATGTCCAGTGGGAATAAAGAAACTCAGCGCGGCAAAGTTGGTCATGAAATTGCCAATTTTGGAAAGCGCCGATGCGTGCAAGAAGTCAACTTTCAGATAACGAATAAAATAAAAGATGAAAAAACTACCTGTACCTGGCCCAAATATTCCATCATAAAAGCCAATCAATAAACCGCCAACACCCGCGATCAATAACATTTTACGCGTGATTTCTTGTTGAAAATGGACTTGTCCAAATTGCTTCTTAAAAAATGTATAGATTGCGATCACAATCAACATAAACAATACAAATGGCCGCAAAATTTCCTGGGGGATCAGTGAGACACAAGCAGCCCCCCCAAATGAGCTAATAAATGCAGTGATTCCAATCACTGCCAACAGCTTCCACTGAATTTTGACTTGTTTTAAGTATGAAAAAGCAGCCGAAGCCGTTCCACAAATCGAAGCCAGTTTATTGGTTCCAAAAACTGTAGCGGTAGGATAATGCGGTAAAGCACCCATTAATGCAGGAATTTGAATCAGTCCCCCACCTCCAACAGCGGCATCAATTGCCCCTGCACAAAAGGCAAAGAACACTAAACTGAGGATGATATCAAATTCCATAACATTCACTTATCTTTTAAAGGCGTCTATTAACGCTGGGAGACTTAACCGTGCTCTGGCTTAATCCTGCTTTAGCTTAATCAGGCTTAGATTTAAACTGAGTTATTTTCTAACAATGAAACCAAATTAAAGATTTAGCACGCGTTTAGGCACTAAACGCTTTTTATCGGTAATTTCAGCCAAACCTAAACACTTATCGCCATCAAAAACCAAAACTTCAGCTTCAGCAACATGCTCAATATTGCTTTCCATACCGCGGCTAAAATATTCCGCACGACCTTCAGGGACCTGAACTTTAGGGAAATGATCAATTGGTGCATAGACAGGCAGCAACAAGGCTTCACGCGCTTGTTCAGTCAAGCTTTCCAAATGTTCAATGGTATATTCTGGTATCAAATCAAAATGCCCGGTTTGAGTTCGATTTAAATACGTTAAATGCCCGTAAGTTCCCAATGCTTTGGCAATGTCTTCACCCAAAACTCGAATATACGTTCCTTTAGAACAAGTAATATCCAAGGTCAGGCTGTACTGATTAAACGCAATCAGCTCAATGGCAAAAATATGAATTGGGCGTGCATCACGTTCAATCTCAATTCCCTGACGCGCCAACTCATATAAAGGACGGCCTTGTTTTTTTAAGGCTGAATACATTGGCGGAACTTGTTGAATATCTCCGGTAAATTGCGCCAAAACCTGTTGAATACTGTCTTGGCTTAATTCAGGTACGGCCTTTTCAAATAAAACCTCGCCTTCAACATCACCCGTGGTCGTACTATGCCCAAGCTGAACAGTCGTTTGGTAACGCTTGGTCGAATCTAACAGATAATGTGAAAATTTAGTCGCTTCACCTAAACAGATTGGTAAAAGTCCAGATGCCAAAGGATCAAGCGCCCCTGTATGCCCTGCCTTTTGAGCGCGATACAACCATCGCACTTTTTGTAGCGCCGCATTTGAACTTATGCCTAAAGGCTTATTCAATAAAAAAACACCACTGATATGGCGACGCGGTATTTTCTGAGCTTTTGAAGACATATTGGTCTGGATACGGAGAATAATGCGCTATTTTAGCAAAAACCATTCGTCTATTTTTACAAATTTTCTGTTTGAAATTTCGAATTCTATGGCAAATTATTTTTTCAATAAAAAATCTAAAAATAGTAGGAATATTAGATGGATCTATCTAAAAAAATGATTGGGATCATCATTGGTAGTCTCTTGATCATTCTTTTAGCCGTAATTTTTTGGCTAAAACCCAATACAGAATCGACTGAAACACCGCCAGCTTCAGAAAAAGCACATGAACAACAGATGGGGCAATTGGCTTCAACTCAACTTCCAGCATCCGAAGCACTGAGCTTTGCCAGCAAAAGCCAACAAGACACGCAAATTAATTGCCAAATCCGTGCAGATGCCTCCAATCGTTTAATTGTCAATGAACAGACCAAAGATTGCTTTGAATATTTCATCACCCAATATGGTGAAAAAAGCATTGAGCAAATCAAAACCGATTTTCTCAGCTATACCAAAATCAGCTATAAAGAGCCTCTACTATCGCAGTTAGATGATCTCTGGACACGTTATATTGATTACAGAAGTAAATTAGGCGATTTACAAGCACCCACCGCAGATAAAGAAAGCGCAAAGTATTATCAGCAGATCTTAGTCAATACTCAAAACTTAAGAAAAAAATTCTTCTCGGATTATGAAATTCAAGGCTTATTTGGCACACAAGATACCTATGACCGATATACGGTAGACCGCTTAGAAATTATGGATAATCAAAAATTATCTGCGGCTGAAAAAGCGCAAAAACTCAAAGAACTTTTTGAGCAACTCCCTGAGGACTGGAAAGAGAATTTACAACAACTCAATCAACTTGAAGACTTAAGAAAGTTGACAGCGGAGATTAAGGCACGTGGTGGTTCTGCACAAGAGATCCGTCAAATGCGCACCAATCTGGTGGGACCCGAGGCGACACAACGCTTAGAAACGCTTGATGTACAACGAAATGATTGGAAAGGCAAAGTTAATCAATACCTTGCTGAGCGTGACAATATCCTCAAAAGTAATCTGAGTGATTCAGCCAAACAGCGTGCGGTAGAACAATTGAAATCACAACAATTTGCAAACCAACAAGAGCAACTCAGATTACAAACTTTTGAAACTGTGCATGATCAAGGAGGCAAATTACCCTTTGCAAATTAGCCATAAAATACATAGCACATCGCTAAAATGATGAAAAAAGCGAAAACAAAAATATTTAGATTATGCGGTATAGCACGTTTTATGGCTTGAGTTTGCAAGCCAGACTCAAGTATCTCTGTAGATTTATGACTCAGGGATACCAACAAGTCTGCGGATACAAAGTGGAAAATAATATTAACAACCACCTATAAGGAGGACGCACACAAACTAAAAACTTGCTCGGGATTGACACGATTTTAATGCAACTTGCACCTTTGGTTTAGAGCAATAACGATAATGATGGTATGCCAATCGCTTGAGACCATAAGGGTTGTAAGCAAATTTTAGCTTGCAACATAGACTTCATGTCAATCAACAATTCACTTAAAAACAACAAGAGTATTTTAATATGAAATTTAAGATCAATATTTTCGCCATGAGTTTAATCATTGGATTAAGTTCGATGACCGCATCTGCATCTGGCTTACAAACTGTAAATCCACGTTATGTCAGTTCAAACTATGCAAAAACCAAATATCCGATTGTATTTAATCATGGGATGTTCGGTTTCACCCGTCTAGGGCCTTCATCCTTTGGCATAGATTACTTCTATCAGATCCTCCCTGATTTAGCTCGCAATGGCGCAAAAGTTTATGCGACACAAGTCTCCCCATTGGAATCGACACAGCTTCGTGGTGAACAGCTCTTACAGCAAGTCGATGAAGTCATCGCACTGACTGGCTCACCCAAAGTCAATCTGATTGGACATAGTCATGGTGGTCCAACAATTCGCTATATTGAAATCGTTGCACCCACAAAAGTTGCTTCTTTAACTGCTGTTGCAGGGGCAATTAAAGGTTCTAAGATCGCGGATGATATTTTAAGTAACCGAGGCGCAAATACGCTTCTGACAGTTTTTAGTCAATATATCTTAGCACCTGTGATTACACTTCTCGAAGGTAATCCATCCCTCCCCCTCAGTCTAAATAACTCTTTACAAAGTGTGAGCGAACAAGGGGCTGCTGAATTTAATGCAAAATTTCCAAGCGCTGCGATTCCCAAAGACTGTGGTAATGGTCAAAAAGTAACAGCCAATGGTGTTTATCATTATTCTTGGACGGGTACAGCTCAATTCACCAACATTTTTGATGTTATGGATGGCGTCATTTCTACACTCGCGCCTTTGTCTTATAAAAATCTAGACAATGATGGCATGATGAATCGTTGCAATACTCATTATGGGCAAGTGATTCGAGACAATTACCGTCAAACACACATGGATGAAATCAATCATGTTTTAGGGCTACGTGGATTATTTTTTGCGCCGAATCCACTTGCTCAATATCGTCAACATGCCAATCGTCTGAAATTACAAGGCTTGTAAATATTGCCGATGAGAGGCGATAAAATGTACTGTTCATTCAGTATATTTTATAGTTGAATAGTAAATGATTCTGGATTCAAATTTTATATTGAACATCGTATTGAATTTCGAATTCCAGAATCTGATTTGATATGAGATTTAAAAAAACAAAGAAGTTAAAGTTTGCGTTCCTGCAAACATGATCAGAATCGAGGCTTTACACTCAATACATTTAAAATTGAGGTATGTAAATCGCCCAATAATAAAATAGATGGAGTTTTAACATGAAATATGGACGTATTATCGCGAGTCTACTGCTGGCGAGTACATTATCAACCGCATATGCATCTAATAATGCGCAAAAAGTGACTGTCAGTAAAGTAAACTCGGACTATGCAAAAACCAAATATCCTGTGGTATTTGTGCACGGTATGGCTGGGTTTATTCGTGCTGGCGATGTTTTAGGACTAGACTACTGGTATCAAATTTTACCAGATTTGGCTCGCAACGGCGCCAATACATGGGCTACGCGAGTATCACCCTTTAATTCTACTGAAGTCCGTGGTGAGCAATTGGCTCAGCAAGTGGAAGAGATTCTGGCAATTACCGGCAGTCAAAAAGTCAATCTGATCGGACATTCGCATGGTGGTCCAACCAGCCGCTATGTCGCAGGCATCATGCCTATGCAAATTGCATCTGTGACTGCTGTTGGTTCACCACAAAAAGGTAGCCCTGTTGCAAACGTTATCTTAAGTATAGAAGGCACGCCACTTCAAGGTCCATTGGTGAGTGTGGTCAATTTATTTTCAAAAGCAATTGTCTGGGCGCAAGGTCTTAACCCGAAAGAACTTCCTCATGATGCGTTGGCAGGTGGGAAAAGCCTCACCATTGAAGGTTCTGCACTATTTAACAGTAAATTCCCGATGGGCGTTGGTACCACGGCTTGTGGTGAAGGGGCTTATCAAGAAAAAGGGATTCAATTCTATTCATTTACAGGCAATACCGCCGTTACAAATCTTCTCGACTTGGATTCTGCCCTACTTGGCACAAGCCTCTTAATTAACGCAGGTCGTGATAATGATGGCTTAGTCTCAAGATGTAGTGCTAAATTCGGTAAAACGATTCGTGATGATTATCGTTGGAATCACTTAGATGAGGTCAATCAAATTTTAGGATTGCGTGCAATTTTTGCACCAGATCCAGTACAAGTCTATCGTGAACATACCAATCGCCTAAAACTACAAGGACTTTAGCAAGAAACAAAAAATGCGCCAAATGGCGCATTTTTTTAGCTGTAAAGCAAAGTTAAAATTAACCTTGTTTACGTGCTGGTAATTTTTCACGAATACGCGCAGCTTTACCAGACAATTCACGTAGGTAATAAAGCTTAGCACGACGAACGTCACCACGACGTTTCACTTCGATTTTAGCAACGATTGGAGAGTGAGTTTGGAATACACGCTCAACACCAACACCGCTAGAAATTTTACGTACTGTGAACGCAGAGTTCAAGCCACGGTTTTTCTTCGCAATAACTACGCCTTCAAAAGCCTGAAGACGCTCACGATCACCTTCTTTTACTTTTACTTGAACGATAACTGTGTCACCAGGAGCAAAAGTTGGGAGGTCAGTTTTTAACTGTTGGTTTTCAATTGCTTGAACTAAAGGATGTTTACCACTCATTGTGGGAATCTCCGTTTTGCGGGACAGAAGAGGTCTGCACAACCGCTGGGGATAGAGGCTAAATCGCGTATCAACCCGTTTATCTTTCCCTTTATTGCTGATGTTATTCAGATCAATAAAGAGCCTAATATAAGTACTTAATCATAAGTATTTTCTCGAAGCCGACTTCTTATGGAACTCACATTCCGCAGGCCAACAATGATGAATTGTTGTATTACTAATAAGAAGTACAGCTTCTGACGTGCGTTGAAACAAACATGATCAATGCTTGCCTACCCTCGCTCATCTTTTAGCCATTTTTTTTGCTGCTTGGTCAACTCAACTTTTTCCACCAACTCAGGTCGGCGTTCTAAAGTGCGTTGATAGCGTTGCAAAAACCGCCATTTCTCAATATTGGCATGGTGCCCTGACTTAAGTACTTCAGGAACATCCAAACCTTCAAAATGATCTGGCTTGGTATATTGTGGGCAATCTAAAAGACCATCCACAAATGAGTCCTGCACTGCTGATTGTTCATCTGACATGGTATTCGGCAAACGTCGAATAATACTATCCAATAAAACCATCGCAGGGAGTTCACCGCCTGATAATACGTAATCTCCAATCGACCATTCCTGATCAACATATTTTTGGATCAAACGCTCATCAACGCCCTCATAACGTCCACACAGCACAATTAATCCGTCATATTCAACAAATTGTTGTACTGCAGGTTCATTTAAGGTCTGCCCTTGTGGTGACATATACACCACAGGAACATGAACTGCACCTGCTTGCTTTGCAAGCTCTTTTGCATGGTGGATTGCTTTTGCCAAAGGCTCAGCCATCATCACCATACCAGGACCACCACCAAATGGACGTTCATCCACTCGTTTGTAGTTACCCTCAGCAAATTCTCGTGGATTGATACAATGAACTTGTACAATGTCACGCTTTGCCGCTCGCCCGCTAATTCCGTACGCTGTAATCGCTTCAAACATTTCAGGAAAAAGCGTAATGACTGCAAAAAACATCGCAGACTCCTCTATTTTCCTGCTGCGCCAATCCTTATCGGATTAGAAATCTACGCCCCAATTGACATAGATACGACCAGCTTCGAGATCAACGCGTTGTACCACATCTTTATGCCATGGAATCATTCGCTCTTCGCCATCGATGCTATCAGCTGTTGCACGAACAACCATGACATCATTGGCGCCTGTTTCAAACAATTCGTGGATTTGACCAAGATTTACTTCCTGTTCTTCTTCATTCAGACCTAATACGATTAGACCTTTTAAATCAGACCAGTAATACTCGTCCACGCCTGCTTGAGGCAGTTGCGATTTTGAAATCCAAACATTCGCGCCAACTAAGCTGTCTGCTGCAGTGCGATCACTCACACTTTTCAACGAAACAACCAAGCCTTTACCATGTGGTTTCCAACGTTTTACGTCTACAATTTGCCAACCTGCTTTGGTCTCAATGTACCAAGGAAGGTAGTCAAATATGTTGCTCATAGGTTCTGTATTGGAATAGACCCAGAGCCACCCATTTAATCCATATGCTGAACGTAGCTGTCCAATCTGAATACGATCTTCGGGCACATTCTGTGCTGGTGTCATGGGCTTACTGCCTAATTAAAGGTTTAATTATGCAGTAGCTGCAGCTTTCTTAGCTTGAGCAGCTAAAGAAGCAACACGTTCAGACGGTTGAGCGCCTTGAGCAACCCAGTGAGCAAAACGGTCAGCATCTAAACGAAGTTTTTCTGCTTTACCTTGAGCTGTAGGGTTAAAGAAACCAATACGTTCGATGAAACGACCGTCACGCGCATTGCGGCTATCAGTTACGATTACTTGATAGAACGGACGTTTTTTAGCACCACCGCGTGCTAGACGAATTACAACCATGATAGAACCTTATAGTTTTTACGGATTATCCTTGCACCGACCATCGATACATTTCAAACCCCTTTCATAGAGGGCAATATTTTACGTTATCTTTGTCATGAAAGAAAGATCAAATTTTATTTATCCACAATTTTGAATTTGATTTTTATTTACCGTCCCAATTTGTGGTTGCTGATGGGGTGCAAGTGGTACCTTTGCTCCAACATTTTTGGCCTTGGCTATCTAATCCGACATCACCATTTCCGGCTTGCTGAGAACCTGCTATTGGAGCAGCATTTAAAGACCAAGTTAAATTATCTTTAGAAACTTCTAATTTAACTTTATATTTTGCTTCTCCAACACTTGGATAATCTTCTTCAAATGCTCCATTTTCCAATTTGGCATCTTTAAATGTCCCTTTCGCCATTTTATAATTGGATAAATTTCGGGCAATTTGAAGCATTTCACTTTGAGCATCAACTCTATTGGTCTTAATTATATAGTCTTGATATGCTGGATATGCTATCGCAGCCAAAATCCCTAAAATTACGACAACAATCAATAGCTCAATTAAAGTAAAACCTTTTAATTTCATACTTTTCACCATGATGTAATATCACTACCTGTACATGCTGTAAAAGTTACACTGTCTTTGGTTTTACAACGAAGTCCCTCACTCGTCATAAGTAGATTATAGTTTTTAACATCTGTACTTTCAGCTTTGATTGCCCAATTTCGACCTCTATTTGCATCATCCTTTGAAGACAATTGTTTCCCACTTATTGGATCTTGTAGGGTGATTGTGTATTTTACCTGATCACCACTTGCTCCTTTCGGTAAAACAATTTCAGTCATTGCCCCAGACACACCATAAATATAATTTGGATCAAAACCTTTATAAGTGAAATTTTTGGCTTTATACCGCTCTAGCTGCTCAGCAACTTTCTGCATTTCCTGCTGAGCAGCTGATGTAGAAGCTTTCCGGGTATACTCCGTATAGGCTGGAAAGGCTACGGCAGCTAAAATGGCAATAATTATGACAACGACCATTACTTCAATCAAAGTAAAACCAGATTGAGCACTTGATTGCTTACTATAAATGTCAGTAGGCAAATTAGTTTCGAACTTAGCTTGCTGAAACATATTTTTCATACCACCGTATCGGATTTAGAATGCGGGTACATTCCCATTTACCAGATCCTTGAATATTTCCAAGCATGGTTAAACTTCCACAACTATTTGGTTTATTTGGATTCTCACCAGGCCCTAAAGTAATCCCTCGAATACCCGCCCCAATGACATTTGCATTTTTACCATTCAGAATTTGAAAGCCTGACTTTTTATCTTCATCTATATCCTTTGTACCATCTAATTTCAAACATACACCATATGGCAAACAGAACTGCTGGGTATTACTTTCACCTACAATGCGTGGTTTGCATGGATCTTGTTGTGCTACACCTGTACCTTCTGGATCATATGTAGGTACAAATAAATAGTTAGTTAAAGCGATAGGTTCTTCTTCAAACGCCTTTATACCACCAGATGTTCTTCCTGATACATCATTTCCCGTATAATCACTAGTAAGAGAACGATACCAACCTTGTAGCCCTGTTTTATTATATGGAAAAAAGCTTGATGCAATTGCCCCAGATAGCGTTTGCGGATTTTTCTTTAAATCTGTCAGTACTAAATTAACTGTTTTTAAATCACTATCTGCAATCGTCATTAATGCCTTATTACTAAAATCACGATCAATTAACCCATAAACATTATTCATAGGTCTGTTTGGTATTGCTTTTGCAGGTAAGATTCCTTCTCGTCCAGTTAATGGCGTTACATCTAAAGGTGTACTACGATCACCTGAAGCAATCCCAACTAGAATAAAAGTGTCTGAACCTTGGGTATGCTTTGTTAAGGTTGGCGGTTGATAGAAGCGTGGTTGGTCTCCATCGGTTACTGTTGTACTGCCTAGATTTGCCAGTCTTACAACTCGTTTACCAAATCCAGAAACAGGTGTCCCTTTTGCATTATTTAAATCGGCTCTAAATACTTGCCCACCTAAATCACCAAAATAAAGATGATCAACCAGACCATCACCATCACGATCAACAGTACTTATACGACTCACAATACTATGCGTCATAGCTGCATTATTAGAATCTGCACCTGCATTACTTGCATACCACAGAACAGAGCCATCATTCGCATCTATCATATAGACAGCATTACCATCTGCTTGTGCTTTCTTACAGGCAGCGCCACCATACTCCGCTGGATTTGCAGTATTTAATTTAAATCTTGGATTTTCATAGCATATATCATAACCACCGCCGATGATCATCACACGTTTGAATTTATCGCCATAACGTACATTTGCAAGTACAGGTTTAGACCAGGTTTGCCCTATGCGTACATATTTTCCACCTAAATCAGGTCCAATTCTAAATAAAAATTTTGGTGAATTAGGATTCAGTACATTTAATCCGTAATAACTTGTCCCCCCCATCCGCATACCACCATACACATTCATTTGCTTCGCTCTTACAGATGTTGTGTTTGAGCTTGTGCCAAATTCATATGCTGGATCGGCAACCCATGCACCATCTATTCCATAAGTGGCATCACCTGCTTCACTTCTGCGTAAGGCTCTTGAAGCATCATCTTTTTCTAAGATATCTGATGGAATAAAAACCATTTGTTCAGCACCTGTTGATCCATCAACAACACGTAAGCCCCCTTCCATACTTGAATAGAGTACAGATTGTGAGCGTACTGCTGTTAAATCACCATCTGCATCTAAATCACCAGAATAAGTCAGTTGAACAGGGAATGAGTGAATACTTGCCCCCATAGCAGTGAATGGGGAACTTGGTGGTGTTAATGTATCAGGTAAGGTTGTCGTTGTTGCCAAATCTAAGTCATAGCCAAGATAATTTAATATTTTAATCTTAAGTGGAGTTGAAAAATCTTTTACAACAGCTTGTGTCTTAAACCCTGTCAATAATGCTGCATTATTTGTAATTGGTTTATTTGTAACAGCCAATAAATTGCTATCTTTTGCAGAGATTTTTACAAGCTTCCCATTATTTACACTAGATACGTCTGTAAATAATGGTCTAAATAAATTAGGATTATCTGTTGTTGGCAAAGCTAATTTTGAATAAACTCCGCCTTTTTCAACAAGACCTAAATCAAATGAATTTGAAGCATTAAAAAGGTCTTTAGTATTTTTATTTAATGCACCTAGGTCATTAAAAATTGTTGTTGGTCCATCTTTTAAGGCTCCGCCATTAATTCCATACTTCTTTAAATTACCTTGCCAGATTAAATAATTTTTTCCAGGATCAGGTTTTAAAGCACGTAAATATCCATATGGTTGAAAACCATTTGGATTTAATGCGTCGACTGGCACAGAGATAGCACCTGTAGATAAAGGATCTGGTGGAGTATCTCCTAAAGAGTTGATAAACTGAATAACACTTAATGTAATATCTGTTGCTTTTGAGGCTTGGAAAAATCCGCCATTGCCGAAACCACCATCATAGTTATAGCCATCACTTCTTCCTGTTCCTGAGTTATTTTCAGTCGGTTTTGCAACTGATAAACTCCCAGCATATCCAGGTGAACACTTATCGTTAGGTTCTGCACCTGTTGCTGCATCTTTATATGCACGAGAACTTATTCGACAAGCATTTTGAATATCTGTAGATGCATTCAAAGGATCACCAGCAAACTCTGTACCGAACCCAACAAAAGCTGTTTGAATAGATACCCCTTTAGGATTCGTTACAGGATTAAACAATGACTTCGCAAATGCTCCCATACAACGCCAAGCACTGCCATCTGCAGTGTTTGATAAGTCATTAGAACAAGAAAATAAACTTCCTTTATCATTTAAAGCTTGCTGCATTAAGGCTGCAGCACGTTCATCGCTGGAACTATTTGGCTGTCCATCTGATAAAAAATAAACCCCCTGACCATCACATGATGCACTCTTATTTGCATCTGGTAATGGCGACTTATATGATGCATTAACATTTTCTGCTGCTCTATCAATTACGATATCAGGGTATGTAGCATCTTTTATAATTGAGTTTGGTATACCACTATCAGCATTTGGTATTATATAGTCGTAATAATCCCCAGAATAAAAAGTATCTGTATAGGTATCGAGCCAACCACCATTTGGTTGAATATTAGGTTGATTTTCCCAAACGGGTGAATTATTAGTTATTGCTCCATTGGTCCCCCCATAAGTCGTCGTAGCGCCACTCCAATACTTACATGTTTGCGCTAACGTATTAAGGTTTAGAGCATTTAGAGACTGACAATAGTACGTTTTATAAGTATATGTATAATTATATCGTCTGGAAGAACTGGAGCCTGTTGATAAAACTGTATAACTCCTAGTCATATATTGCATATCTCTTTTTATTCTATATTTTTTTTCTGAATATGTCGTTGTACCCATTAAATATGAAGCTGCTTCAGCATAAGCGGGTGCAGAAGGTGTACCACTCCATGCAGTCAATCCAGCAATTGCTGTTTTAAGAGCTTTACGTTGATCGCTTTCATTCTCTCCTAGTTTTTTAGCAGGGACTAAAATTTGTGCAGTTCTACCATCTCCTCCAGCTGAAAAGTTGCCAACACCAACATAAGCTGTTGAAATTTTTGCACTACTGCCCTTTAACAAACTTTGTGCAGCTGAATCAGTACTATCTAAGAACTGAAACATTCCATCTTTTAATCGAGTTATTCGATCATAACAACGGTATGCACCATTGGATTGTAATTCACACCCAGTTACTGTATTTGTGACTTTTGGATTCGTTGCGGCACTGTTTTTAGTTATATAACAAAAATTACGAGCATATTGAGGCGTTGTATTTGATAATACTGAATAAATTTTACCATTGGTGTAATTACTACCGCTATTCATGGTATTTGTATTACTACAAACACCATAATCCTGAGCCAAACTCATATCTTTGATTTGACTTGAAGCATATCCATCCCCATACCCCATACTTCCAGATGTATCTAGCATCATGATAATTGTTTTTTGCCCAGCTGAAGGTGCAGCATAAATCTGCAAGTCAGTCGCTTGAACAACACTAGATGAAAACAGGAAGGTACAACTGAAAGCCAAACTAAAAGCTGTAAAGTTTTGTTTTTTTAAATACCACACTTTTCTTATCAATGAGGTACTTTTAATTGAGTTTCTCATGTTAATTCCCCCAAGAATTATGGTTTTTCCGTTTGTGTAAATAAAGTTTGCAAATTGAATTCTTGTGTTTGGCTATTTACAGGAACACCTAAATCAACTAAACAATTTGCAATAGTTTTAAAATCTTTCGTTTCCACATCAGTATTATCACTAATATAACCAGGATTAGCGCTATCAATGCCTACACAAGCTTGGGCAGCTTTAATGTCTTTAGCGAATGCTGGAAAAATAGAAGTTGTCGTTACTCTTACTCTTTGTTGCTCGACTACATTTTTGGGTAGAATCGTTCCCGCACTTACGTTTGTTCCTTCACCCAATAAAGCACCTGGTGGTAAATCGGTGACTGCGTCATTTGGAATTTTTATTGCAACTTGAGTGACCACAGCCTCCCTATTACTCCCAAAATCTTTTGTTAAATCACAAAATGCAGCTGAACCACCTGAGGCAACTGTTGGTTTTGCAGTTTTATTTGCTGGTGGGCGAAGTGTTGCGACACTTTGTGATGCACCAAACTTTACTTTTGAGGTAGGTCTATAACAAAAAATATACTCATTGCCTGGCTCTAATTTACTATCTTGCAAGGCAAAGCCCACGACCCCGCTTAAGTCCACCATTTTGGATAAATCTGATGTATAAAATTGATTTAAAGGAGTATCTGCAGTTTGACTTAAGAACTGCCCCACCTGTGTATTTGTTGCAATGTTCAATGATGTCATTGCAGTACGAATAGCAAAAACACCAATCAAAGTAATAAGTATCAGCATGAATAAAACAACAATCAAGGTTGCCCCTCTTTGGGACGAAGCCAATAACATTTTACTCATAGTGGCTCTCCCATCGCATTTCTTAATGCTATTGTTGTTGTGTATTCACGTCTTAAATACTTGCTGCTTGTATTTTTTAACTTAACCGCTTCATTTAAAAAATTTATACTTGCTGTAGGATCAATTAACGTACTTTTCGTATCATCTTTTGAACGGACTAGTACTCCAACTTTAATTGAGACAACTCTTGGTGGTTTTTTATTTGCAGCTGCTGCAGTTTTGGCCTCACTCATATATTTATCAATCGAGTAATAGCTTAGATTTGTTTTATTATTATTTTGTGTACCTAAATAAAATCTTAAATGATCTACACGGGGCATGATGATTTGACTACGTTCACCCATCCCCTTAATTTGAGCAATAGATGTCGCTGGTGGTGTATTTGCATCACAAGCCAGTGCATAGTCTGTATCATTCTGACCATTATCATCCTTACGTAAAAAATAACGTTGAAGAATATATTCCCCTGCTGCAACTTCAGCCCCTTCACAATTAAACATTTTATTTGGCGCTATGAATAAAATTGTTAATTGATCACTTGCCGCATTTACATTTGACACCCCACCTGCAGTCGTTAAAAACTTTGTATCCAAAGCAATAGGTAAATTAACGTTTCCAGTTGCTCCACTGGTTAAAACAACACCACCTTGATTGGTTTTATCATTTAACTCTGGATTATTTGTGTTCCCATAATTCGCAAGTCTTATATCATGCGCCATATATTCCAACCCAAAAACACCACTATCTTGCAACTCAGCACCTGCTTGTTGTAAGCGAGTCGTGATCAGGCCACCTGTAAATAGTTGTAGAGCAGCAGCACTAATGATTAATCCTAAAGCTAGGGCAACGATAAGTTCAACTAAAGTAAAACCTTTTTGTAATTGATTTTTCATACTAATAAGCCTCCATCATGAGGCATTTGGCATTATTTACATATATTCCAGAAGAATTCATACAGGCTGTATAATTCCCGGCAGAGAATTTTGTTCCATTCCAACCCGCGAATAGACACTGCCGGTTTGTAGATTGAATACCAGGGCAAGTCTCCATCGTTATATTTATTCCAACATTAGAAGCAGATCTTGCAACTAAAAATGCATCATAAGTAGCCATTTGTTCAGCGGTGCATGTTGTATCAATACATGATTTTGGCTCACTTGGACTACTCGTAATCCCTGCATAACTTCGTACTTTTGCAGGGTAAAAAGATTGTCCATTTGGATTAGCGCGAATGCTTTCAGTTAAACCTCTCAATAATAATGTCGCTTGAGATCTAAGCAGCGCTTCTTCACCCGCCTCTACCGCTTTGAGTTGTAAAGCAGCAAAACCCAAAACACCTATAGCAAGTAACACTAAAGCCACCAACACCTCAACCATTCCAACACCTGCTTGCTTATTTATAATTTTCATGAACAAGTTCCTAATGAAATATCAGATGCACCAGTAGAAGCGACAGTAATACTTTTAGACTTACTTTTTGCACACAAAGTAAATGTTTTTACACTTTCAACATTACCCATGGGTAAAAAAACTACTCCTGATACTGTTGATGTTACATTTGTACTGTCTGCTATATTTGCAAGAATTACTCTATTTTGAGCAATAAATTTATCACTATCCGCATTAGCAATAGTTTTTGTTACACATTGTTTTGCCGTAATTTGCGTACCCGCATTGTCTTTATTTGGGCAGACCACAACAGTTGAACGCAACGCAATAGCCCTACTTCTCCCCTCATTTAGTGCAAAGAGTATTTCTCTAGCACTATTATCTAAATTTTGTCTGGTAATATTCTCTGAAAATGAAGGCGCTGCAATCGACGCAACAATCGCCAAAACAGCAATCGTCACCATCAACTCAATTAAGGTGAATCCTCGATTTTTTTGCATTGCTCCCCCCCATTGCAACAAAACGCTACCCTATTAAAAATCATAACTTAAATACTTACAAAACCAATACAAGTTGGATAAAAGGCATAAAAAAGCAGATAACTGAAATCTCAGCTATCTGCTTAAAAAATAAAGTTTAAATTTAAGCTTGCGTTACATGAATCCGTAGCTCTTTTGGTAAACTAAATGTGATGTTTTCCTCACGGCCATTTAATTCTTGCGGTGCTGTTGCACCCCAGTCCTGTAACCGTTGAATCACTTGCTTAATTAAAATCTCAGGTGCAGA
Source organism: Acinetobacter sp. GW821-FHT01E09 (assembly GCF_059422385.1). Taxonomy (NCBI): domain Bacteria; kingdom Pseudomonadati; phylum Pseudomonadota; class Gammaproteobacteria; order Moraxellales; family Moraxellaceae; genus Acinetobacter; species Acinetobacter sp. GW821-FHT01E09. The sequence continues at coordinate 397,306 of NZ_JBWKWU010000001.1, read as the reverse complement.
TGCCCCAGCTGTAACACCGATCTTATGGTTCGAGTTAAACCATTCTTGTTTTAACTCATCTGCGTTATCGATCAGATACGCATGTTTCCCCATCCGTTCAGCCAACTCACGTAAACGATTTGAATTCGACGAATTTGGAGAGCCAACCACCAACACCACATCACATTGTGTTGCTAAATCTCGCACAGCATCTTGACGGTTTTGCGTAGCATAGCAAATATCATCTTTACGAGGCCCTTGAATTTGAGGGAATTTATTTCGCAGAGCATCAATCACTTTGGCCGTATCATCTATAGATAAGGTGGTTTGGGTCACAAATGCTATTTTTTCAGGATGATGTACTGTTAAGGAAGCGACATCTTCTTCATCTTCAACCAGATAAATTTCACCACCATTCTTTTTATCATATTGCCCCATAGTCCCTTCAACTTCTGGGTGCCCTTCATGGCCAATCAAAATTGCTTCGGTTCCTTCACGTGCATATTTCGTGACCTCAATATGTACTTTGGTAACCAATGGGCAAGTTGCATCAAATACTTTTAAACCACGACGTTCAGCTTCTTGTTGAACCGCCTTTGATACGCCATGTGCACTAAAAATAACAATATTATCGTCAGGCACTTCATCTAACTCATCCACAAAAATTGCGCCGCGCTGACGTAAATCGTCAACCACAAATTTGTTATGAACCACTTCATGACGGACATAAATAGGTGGATTAAAACATTCAAGCGCACGATTGACGATGGCAATTGCACGATCTACACCTGCACAAAATCCACGCGGATTAGCCAATACAATTTCCATAAAACCCTCAATGCTCACTTCAATGGTTGGATATATTTTATCGATTAAACACAAACAATGTGTAAAAACAGTTTTGTTTGTCTTCGCTCTACTCTAAAATAGAGAAGATATTTTATCATATCAGGAAAAATATCATGTCGGGTCTATTGTTTGTCGTTTCTGCGGCATCAGGAACAGGCAAAACATCTCTCGTTAAAGCGCTACTTGAGCGTGTGAGCAATTTACACGTTTCAGTTTCACATACGACTCGTGGTCAGCGACCTGGCGAACTCGACGGTGTTCATTATCACTTTACCTCTAAAGAAAACTTTCTCGATCAAGTCAATCAAGGTGGTTTTATTGAGTATGCAGAAGTTTTTGGTAATTATTATGGTACTGCGCAAGCAACTGTAAAAGACCAATTGGCGAAAGGCCATGATGTGCTACTTGAGATCGATTGGCAAGGTGCTGAGCAAGTTCGTAAACTTTTTCCTGAATCTAAACAAATTTTCATTCTTCCTCCAACGCAGTTTGATTTACGTCAACGTCTTTCAAATCGAGGCACGGACTCTGTTGAAGTTATTGAACATCGTTTAAGTTGTGCTGTAGAAGACATGCAACAATATGTCAACTTTGAATACATCATCATCAATGATGATTTCAATAAAGCTTTACATGATTTGGAATCTGTTATTAATGCCAATCGCTTAAAAATAGATCAACAGGCAAATCGTCATCAGGCTTTAATTACCAAACTGATTACACCACAATCTTAGATCTAAGTACTTATGATCTAAATGCTTTCTAAATAAGCTTCGATTAAAACTTGAGTCTATGATGAAAGCATTTTATACTGCACAGTCTATTTAAAAAATTTGTATTCAAACGAGAATTCTTATGGCACGCGTAACCGTTGAAGATTGTTTAGACCATGTAGACAACCGCTTTGAGCTTGTACTAGTGGCAAGCAAACGCGCGCGTCAATTGGCACGTCAAGGCATTGAACCAACTGTTGAGTGGGACAATGACAAGCCGACTGTTGTTGCATTACGTGAAATTGCGATTGGTCATGTGACTAAAGATATCTTGAAGCAACGTGATCAAGATTACCAAACGTCTAGTCTTGACCTTGCTTTATCAGCAAACAATCTTAATCTTGAAGGTTTTTCTTTTCAATAAGCTAAGCCTTTGAAAAAAGCCTAGTTTTTCAACTAGGCTTTTTTATTTCAATTATTTTGCAAAAAGTTTTGCCAATCAATCGACAAAATTCAAAATATTTGTTAAAAAAAATAGATATATTTGATGTCTAGAAATTGACAAGCGGCTCAATATGCTTTTCATTAAAGCATTAGGAAAAATATTTCAAATTTGTAATTTAAGATAGGTGTTCTATGCCAGGCCAACAGGTCAGCCAATCCAAGCAACAGTTGAATGTAATTATCGACGCGTACTTAAAACCAAGTGATGTCGAGCGAGTACTTGTGGCTTGTGATTATGCTGATATTGCGCATGATGGTATTACACGTAAAAGTGGTGAACCCTATATTTTACACCCGATTGCGGTGAGTTGTATCTTGGCACATATGCGTATGGATGCCGAAACACTCATGGCAGCCTTATTGCACGATGTGATTGAAGATACAGATTTCACCAAAGAAGATATCACTGAAAAATTTGGTAAAACCGTGGCTGAATTGGTCGATGGGGTCACCAAACTGAGTCATTCCAGCGATAAAGAATATAATAAAGCTGCGTCTTTCCGTAAAATTCTTCAAGCTACCTTACAAGACCCGCGTGTCATTATTATCAAACTCGCCGATCGTTATCATAATATGACGACTCTAGGCGCTTTACGGCCAGATAAACGTGCGCGCATTGCACAAGAAACTTTTGATATCTTTGTTCCTATGGCACGACTTGTAGGAATGAATGAGATGGCAGATAACTTAGAGCATCTGTGCTATCAAAACCTAGATCTCGATATGTATAATGATGTACAAGAAAATTTACTCAAAACCAAACCAGAACGCTGTAAATATCAATCGGTTTGGGAACAAAACTTAGCTGAGTTGCTCAATAATTATAATATTCAAGGGCGCATTAAAAAGAAAAACAACAATATTGAACTCTTACGCCACTTTGTAAAAAATGAAATCGACTTACAAGAACTCACCCATAGCCATGCTTTTGAAATTGTTTTACAAAGCATCGCGGATTGTGACCGCTTGGTCGATGCCTTACGTGAAAATTTCCAAGTCATCGACTATGAAGATCATATCCGTCGCCCATTACCAGGCGGAAATCAGTCTTTAATGATCAAACTCAAAGGTGAACGTACCACGTTGTCCTTAACCATTCAAACCGAGCTGATGCGTAAAGCTGCACGCTTTGGTGTGGTTCTTGGTGAAAATGCGCCACAAGCTTGCCGTTCTGCGATCCAAGCATCGATGAAGAATTTAGATCTTCTTGTTGGTGGTGAGTGCGCAAAAACCACATTTAGCGATCTACTTGATTATTTACATCAAGAAAAGATCTGGGTCTACACCCCACATGGACAGCTACATGAATTACCACAAGGTGCCACAGCAGTAGATTTTGCGTATTCAGCGAGCTTATTTTTAGGCAACCATGCGGTGGGTGCTAAAATTAATGGTGAAATTAAACCACTTTCAACACCTTTAGTCAGTGGTCAGGTGGTTGAAGTCATTACCGATGTATTGGCAACACCAAACCCAGACTGGTTAAGTTTTATTAATACCCAAAAAGCGCGCCGTGCGATTCAAAATATCTTGCGAGATCAAGATCCAGATGAACAACGCCTAGTGGGGCAACAAGCGCTCAATCGTGCTTTAAAACTGTTTAATCGCTCGACCAAAGACTTATCCGAAGCGGATTGGAAAGATCTATTAGAGTGGCGTCATGTGCCCGATAAAGACACTTTATTTGAGCAAATTGCAGTGGGAGACCTACTACCACAACTGGTCGCTAACCATTTATTTGCCCAATCTAAAGCCACTGAAGAACATGCTTCAAATCGTCTCATCCAAGGTACAGATGGTGTCGATGTGAAATATGCACACTGTTGTAACCCAGTCTTGGGGGATCCGATTCAAGGACATTTATCCCGTCGTGGCTTAATTGTGCATCGTGCACGCTGTCATAACTTATTGCATGAACAACATTTACATCCTGAAAATATCATGTCCTTACAATGGACATCGGAAGAAGAAGACGATGTGAACTTTAATGCTTATTTGAGTATTGATCTTATTTTAACCGATGAGCAAATTTCAGAATTGATTTACTTATGTCGTAAAGCAAAAACTGGGGTTGAATCAGTACGCTCTCATGAAGATAAAACCTATGTGAATATCGTGGTGAATAATCGTAAACAAATTGCGCAAATCATTCGTGAATTACGTATGCAATTTGGTTTTCCTCGTATTAGTCGAATGTCTATGCCAGTTTCAATTAATGAGACGCTAAAAGCAAAAGCGTGCTAAATTAAGACCTGTAATGTTTATCGATAATCTTCGATGCACTTTGCATGCCATTCATGCTTTATGATGAAATGATTTGAAATCAAGGAGAAATCAATGTCCCGCCAAGTGATCCATACTGAAAATGCCCCTGCTGCAATTGGTACTTATTCACAAGCCATTTTAGTAGACAACACATTATATCTTTCAGGGCAAATTGGCTTAGATCCATATAGCATGGAATTGGTTGAAGGCATTGAAGCACAAATTCGACGTGTTTTTGATAATTTAAAAGCAGTCTGTGAAGCTGCAGGCGGTTCTTTAGCAGATATTGCAAAGCTCAATATTTTTCTTACCGATTTATCTAATTTTCAATTGGTCAACCAGATCATGGGCGAATACTTTGCTCAACCTTATCCTGCACGTGCAGCATTAGGTGTTGCCTCTTTACCTAAAAATGCATTGGTTGAAATGGATAGTATTGTGATTATTCCTCAATAATAGCAGCCGAAACTAATTGTTTGATTTTAAATAATTTAAAAAATAAAATAAAATACTACCGATCAGGTGGTATTTTTTTATTCAAAAAGCCAATAAAGATTAATGAGATTTCAAATGAATTTCATTGACAAATGATAACAATTATCAATAATATTAGATATCGCATTTAACCTTAGGGTTGAGTTTCATGTACGTTTGTTTATGTCGTGGTATTACAGATCAAGATATCAAAGATGCAATGGCAAATGGTGCAGAGAGTTACCGTGAAGTACGTGAATTATTAGACTTAGGCACGTGCTGTGGTCGCTGTGCCCCTGAAGCAAAAAGCATTATCAATGAAGAGCTATCCCTGATTGCAGCACGTATTTCTGTTGCCGCGTAGCTTTTGATCCAAAAATTCAAACATAAAAATAAGTTCAGATTTATAACGACAATAAATAAGTTTTTTAATGATCCCCAGATCATTCTCCTCCCCCGCTTCGACTCAAAGCGGGTTCGTTTTTTCAATCAATCTCTTTTAGCCAAAACGACATCCCTATTGTTTTTGATTGCGATTTTCATTTGCCGTTCCATAAACTACTCGTAACCCTGCAAAAAGTTGATTAATATAGAGCCATATCAAATTACCTTAATCATTAAATTTCAATGACTCAGTTTAAATTCACGTTAAGGTAAAAAATTAGAATGGAGTTTTAACCATATGCAAGGCAATCGAGACGTAATTAATCAGCTCAATCAAGTGCTTTATCATCATTTGACTGCGATTAACCAATACTTTTTACACTCGCGTATGTTTAATGATTGGGGAATCGAGAAACTTGGTTCGGCTGAATACAAAGAATCTATTCGCCAAATGAAGCACGCGGATAAGATCATTGAACGTATTCTTTTCTTGGAAGGTTTACCGAACCTTCAACATTTAGGCAAGCTATACATTGGTCAACATACAGTTGAAGTTTTAAACTGTGATGTACGTAAAGTAAAAGAAAACATTGATGCATTAAAAACAGCAGTTGCACTCGCTGAAAGCAACTTAGATTATGTGACTCGTGATCTTGTTCAAGAAATTCTTGAGAAAGAAGAAGAGTTTTGGGATTGGACAACCACCCAATTGGATCTAAGTGAAAGTGTTGGTATCGAAAATTATATTCAAAGCCAACTATAATTTTTAAATATCATTAAAAAAATCCCCCAATTGATTGGGGGATTTTTTATTTTATTTCGAAATGTGGTGATGCAAAATTTACAATCATCAAAATTCACTTTTATGAAATGGTATTATTTTCCTACAACAGATACAGGTAATAGATCCTGATATGATTTCTCTTGCCCATGCAGTGTCTTCAGAATCCATAACTGATGTTCAGCTTCAACTTTTTTACCATTAAAAGCCAAAACCTGTGCATATTTCTGAATATCATATGCTGACGCTAAGTTCGCCACCATACGTCCCATATCTTGCAACTGCTGATCCGACATCTTGCTATATGGATTTAAGCCAATCCACCAGACACGTTCTTTAAATTGCGTCAGCAACAAAATATCTTGATTCATCACTGCTTGCTGTGAAGCACTTAATGCTGTTTTCTTATTTACGAATACGCTTTGTTGGCGATATAAAATATAGTCTCGATAAATCACCCCTACCAAGACCAAACCAATCACAATAATACTGACCGTAACCGAAGACTTTAAGTTCACTGTAGGCAAACGAGGATACTGAGCTTGGATGATTCCCAATAAAAAACCTAAAGGGAGTAAGAAATATGCATAGTGAATTGGGTATTCCAATAAAGCATGAATCAAAATGGCACAGACCATTAATCCTGCTGCAATTGAAACTGCATCTTTGATGCTTTTATTTAGCCAATACAACCAACATGCGACATAAACAATAATCAATCCACCAACGGGGATACCATTCCAAATCAGTAAATCCAAAATCACGTTATGTGCCGTTTTATACCATTCATGTGATGGGTATAAATCAAAAGCAGCGATTTGCGCCATCCCTGTTTGATTCCAACCGTACCCAAACCACGGTTTTTCTGAAATCGCGACTAGGGCTTGATTCCACATATCTAAACGGAGATAACCTGATGTTGCTCTCTCGACCACTGAATTTGCTTGTGCTACGTCTTGGGTTGATACAGATGTAATCCACTGATTCAGCATCGGCAAGCATGTAATCAACGTAATAAACACACCAGACCATGCGAGTAATTTTACAAACCCAAAGCGTTTAGTTTGACCAAATTGCTTGATTGTTAAATAAATCAGTGTGAACAAACACACCACCCAAGCCGTACGAGATTGTGTCAACGCAATGGTCAATAGAAAAGTAAAAGTTGATGGTCCGAGTATGTAATTTGGCAGTATCTTCTTTTCATAAAAGTATAAACATGCAAATACCCCCATACACATAAATGTCGCCAGATTATTCGGCTGGGCAAAGTTTGCATAGGGACGATTACCGTTTAGCAAATTAACCAATGGTCTAAAATATTCGTTTACGCCTAACCACTGGGTCATTGCAATAAAACTTGAAAGCATCGCACCCGTAAAAACCACAAGGCTAAATACTTTAAAGACTTGTTCTCTTTGACCCTTTTCACCTACTGCCAAGTTATAACCAACAACCAGCATCAACCAAAACATCGCAATATAGGCGGTACAAAGCAATGCATTGCTTAAATACAAAATCTCGCCAAAGCCCCATTGTATCAATGGAATTGCCAATACAGGCAATATAAGCACTTGCGGTTTTGGAATTTTTAAATCTTTATTTAGAAAAGCACTGAGTAGCACCAAAGCCGATAGAAAAGTAAGTGCTTCACTACCAAAGGTTGTCCAAGGCATTTTATGAATAGGTAAAAGCCAAGCAAGTAAAAGCAATACGGCTGAAAGAAGATAAGGAATGACTTTCATAGGAAAAGTGAAAAGAAAAACTGAGCCTATTATAGCGTTTCTAACATTTTTTGTTTAAGGAATGATTGTACAGTTTGCGCCTTTGCTTAAGTCGCAACGAATATCAACTGCTGTCGAATTTTTACTTTTTGCTTCAATAATCAAATTTATTGTTGATTCATCCCATGAAGAAGCGTCTGTGATAAAACTGCAGGATGAAATTGAAGGCTGACTAGGATGTGTATTGTTATTTTGGTCAAATATATCTACAAAAACATTATTGCTATAGCTCTTTGTTTCATGTAAACAAGCAGCAACTTGTGTTTTCTTTTGATATAAAAGATAGCTAGGTATAGCAATTGCCATAAGAACACCAATCACAGCTATAACTAGCATAATTTCGACAAGAGTAAAGCCTTTATTAAATTTCATAATGATTTCCCCACCAATTATTTTTTACTTTATTATAAAAAAATTTTTTTAACTATTTTTTTATAATTTTTGAATTTTTATGTACAAAAACGACAAATCTTGTCAAAAATTGATGTTTTGAGAAGTTGATCAAATTTAATTTCAACATGATAAAAGTTATTAATAATATTAAGAACGTCGGCAGCTTCTTCTTTTTTATTATTATAAGTTAAAAGTACAGCCAATTTAATTAACCCTTGTTGTGTAGCAGTAGCCAGAACTTTTGTTTTTAGTCCTTCTATTTCTCTATCACTCAATAATTGGTAAGGATTAAATTGAATCCAAAAAATAATAAAATCACTTCTATCATAAATAAAACTCTCAATAAGAAAATTTGATTCATGCGGTAAATAACTTGACAGAATTTCATTCTTATATCCTTCTTTCAAAGTAATATTTAACCTTTTTTCGTACATATATTCATAGCCAACATTTATAATCAAGAACAATATAATCAATAAAAATAGAGAGGAAGTATTTATTTTTTTTGTTGATCTAATATAATCCAGGTCAAATTGTATAAGCGCGCCACCAATAACAAAACCTAAAGGAAATAAAAAATAAGAGTAAAACAAAGGATACTCTAAAAAAGCATGGGTACCAATTATTATAATTATTATTGAAAAAAATAGATTTTCTAATGTTAATGATCTAATTAAAATCCTAATCAATAAGAACAGAAGTAAAAAAACTATCATCATTCCTAGTGGAATCCCACACCAAATTAATAAGTCTAAAATAATGTTATGTGAGCTATCTATAACTTGTGGCTCTACACTTTTTTCAATTAATGAAATATTTGCTAATTGTGTCTGATACCACCCATATCCTTCCAATGGTTTTTCCATTAAAATTTTAAAAAAATGCTTCCAAACACCTATCCTTAAATAACCTGTTGTACTTCTAGTTAATACATCTGCTGTCTGTACAACACCAAAATTAATGAATTTAAATAAAAAATTATAAACAGGTAATAAAATAAGATTCGAGATAAAAAATATAACTAAAAATATTATTTCTCTCACCCTTAACTTTAAATAACATCTTCTCTTTTTACATAAATAATAAAAAAACAATAAAAAAATTATAAGCCAAGATGTTCTTGACTGTGTTAAAACCACTGAAAATAAGATAATTAATGTTATAAAAAGTAAAGTAATTGAATTTTCATTTTTTTTCTCGTACACATACCATACTGAAGCTAATCCCATTAAAAGAATTGTTGCCATTTGGTTTGGTTGTGCTAAATTTCCATAAGGTCTAGTGGACATTATCTTTAAAACATATGGTTGTAAATTATAAAAATTCAACCATTGAAAAATAATAATTAAAGATGAAATTAATGAAATAAAGATTAAAGTATAACTAAACACATCGACTGCAACAAATCTATTCCTATTATTAAATTCTTTTGATAAATTATAGCCAAATATTATTGAAATAAAAAAACAAAATAAATAAACCATCCCCAAAAAAGCAGTTTCAAAAAAAATGATCAATCCAATACTGTATTGAATAAGAGGAATAAATGAAATAAAAAAAACAGGAATAATTATGTAAGGTATTTTTAATCTTTCATTAACTAAAAAAAAAGCTATAAAAATAAATGATATAAAACTATACTTTTCTGAGTAAAAACTTACCCATGGTAGAGTGTGATATGGGTTTAATATTGAAAAAACAAAAAAAAGACAAGAAAGTAAAACAAAACCTCTCTTTAAACAATTATACAAAAAAAGTGATTTAAATGTACTCATAATTACATATTTTAAAAAGTAAAAAGCTCAATTTGAATGAGCTTTTTACTTTTTCTTAAATTAAGAGCAAACTGTTCTAGTTAAATCACAACTAACCTTAGGTTGACTACCATTGGTCACTGTCACATCGAAAGACGTAGCATTTACTGCTGGTTCAGCAATAGAGCAATTATTTGTTGCAAATGTTGCTGTATCTGGTTTAGAAGTTTTTCCTTCAGGATCTGATACATAAAGATTCCACATACCAGCATAGTTTTTACCAGAAGCAATACATTGTGCTGTAACAGAACGTTTCGTATAGTTTTGATACGCAGGAATTGCAATCGCTGCAAGAATACCAATAATTGCAACAACGATCATTAATTCAATCAGGGTAAAACCTTTTTGAGCATTCATAACATTTCTCCAATGTTTTAAAAATTTTTATAGCTTTTAGAGCAATTTATATGGCTGTTCTTTTTTGTGGAAAAAATCAGCAACCAATCGAGACTCTTTGATTTTAGAGAGAATGTAACGCTTTACAAGTTTTTTTTTGCCGCTTATATTTTGACGTAATTATACGTAAAAAAGTGACATTTATTGTCACCAAAAACTAGATTAATTCACAATGATTGGATTATTTGTTAACTCATTAACATTGGCAACCTGACCATATTGGTTACCATAAAATAAATTTAAAATTTGACCAATTTCTAAGACACCACTGGTAACTGCAGTTCGATAATTTTTATTTTTTAACTCTGAAATCATCACATCGCAAATCTGTTGCCATATTTGTTCTGATGTTGCTTGATAAATACCACGATCTATCACAATTTCGACTGTCTTTTCACACAAGTTTAAATACAGTAACACACCACTATTATACTCAGTATCCCAAACGCCCAATTCAGCAAACAATTGCTGCGCTCTTAAACGTGTATTTTGATGATATGCCTGATGGCTTGGAATATGCCCCTCGATCACCACTTGTATTTCACCGACATGGCCTTCTTCTGCTTGCTTTACAGTTTGTGCAATGGCGTGTTGATCTTGCTTTGAAAAATAGCGTTTCGACGCAGGCATATATAAAACGTGTTTTAACCAACGTTTTAAGCTGGGTTGTACCTGCTCCTGTAACTTCGGTTCAGTCACAATTGCTGTTGTATCTGTTTTTGTTACCATGAGCCTGATGCTCCTCCACCGCCAAAACCGCCACCGCCGCCACTATAGCCCCCACCACCGCCGAAACCGCCCCCTCCACCACTTCCACCGCGCCCACCGCCTGATAGAAACATTTGGAAAATGAGTTGTGCCAGTGAGGTAATCAACAAGAAGAATATACCAATACCCAAAACCAGACTCATCACAATCCCTGAGCCATAGATCAGCCCTGCAGCGGTTGCTGTCACACCCGCAACGGCTGCACTTAAACGATTACCCACAATAAATGATGCAAAGATACCAATCACCAAAATCACCATAGCAGTGGTTAATGTTCGGTCCTTAGCTTCTTGTTCTTGCAGTGCTTCGGTTTGACGTTGTTTTAACTCGTCTGCGGCTTGTTTGGCAATTTCAGGGTCAAGATTTAAAATACGCTCAATCTCATTGACACCTGCCTGTAAGCCCTGAGCATATTGCCCTTGTTTAAAATCGGGTGTAATTTGATTGCGTATAATTCGACTGACAATAATGTCAGGAAGTACACCTTCTAAACCATAGCCTGTTGCAATATGGATTTTTTGATCATTAACTGCGACTGCAATCAATAAACCATTGTCTTGTTTTGCTGAACCTAACTTCCATTGCTCAGCAACACGCATTGCGAAATCAAAAATACCTTCTTGCCCCGTGGTTGGGACAATAATAATGCCGATTTGCGCTTTGCCTTGGCGATATATATCACGAATTTGTTGTTCTAAATTTTGCTTTTCAGCTGCAGATAAAACTTTAGCTTGATCAACGACAGGCTGATTCAGTGTGGGAATATTTCGAGTAGTTTCACCCTCTGCCATATCATTTGCAACTTGAGGCACGTTTTGTGAGGAACTTTGAGGGACTTGTTGTGTAGTTGGCGTTTGATTTACTTGATTTTGAGTATCTGGTGGTTTTGAACCAATCACATTGGGTAAATTGGCATTGGGTACCACTTTGCCCAAAACAATCGCATCTTGTGCCTCTTGCTCATCTGTGGCTGTCGCAGTTTCAGCCCAGACACTCGATTGAACAGAAAGCATCAGTCCCAAAAATACAAATAATATTGTACTCATGTTTTTCATTACTGATTTTTCTCGCCATTCAATCATAGGTCACCTTTTATTTAACAATGAATATTCTTAGCCTATCTTTTCAGCATGCTTTAAAGACAGTGAAATGAAATCACATCATTAATTAAAATTAACTGTTGGCGCTTTAGATGCACCCGCTTCTGCACTAAAGTTTGGCTTGGCTTTCATACCAATCACTTTAGCGGTCATTGCTTGAGGGAATTGACGTACATAAGTATTGTAATCTTGGACAGATTCTACATAACGTGTACGCGCAGTACTGATACGGTTTTCCGTACCTTCCAATTGAACCTGTAAATCACGGAATTGTTCATTGGCTTTTAAATCTGGATAATTTTCCGTCACCGCTAAAAGTCGCGATAATGCACCTGTCATTTGTGATTGTGCTTCTTGGTATTTTTTAAACAATTCAGGATCGTTCAATACTTCTTTGTCTACTTTTAAACCTGCAACATTGGCACGTGCCTCAGTCACTTCAGTTAAAACTTTTTCTTCATGCGTTGCATAACCTTTGACCACATTGACCAGGTTAGGCACTAAATCTGCACGACGTTGATATTGGTTTTCAACTTCTGACCATGCCGCATTTACCGACTCATCTTTGGCTTGCAAAGTGTTATAGCCACAACCTGAAAAAGCCAAAGTACTTGCCAATGTAAGTGCAACTAAACCTTTTTTCATTGAATTCATTGCCAATTCCTCAGAGATATTTATTTGTATTTGTTGATATCTCTGCATTCTATACAGTTTAAGGCAAAGTTTTGTTTAATTTCTGCTACCCAGCCAAAGACAAGACAATTAAATTTTTGAATGTTTGATAGATATTGACAAAAAATGCCTTCAAGCGAAACCATTTTGAATGTTGAAAATAATCTAAACGTGCCTCAATTAATTTCGGATTGTGATAGCCGATATCTTGAGCGCGCCGATACAGTAGATCTACCGTATCATCCACCAAGTTATAATTCAGCATTTCAATATTGGCCATATTAAATATAATTTGCGCACTGATTGGATCACGCTTTGTAAACCTTAGACGTTGATCCATTTGAATTTGGCTATCAAATAAGATTCTATTTAAATCATAATGTTGTTTTTGAAATTGCACAGTTTTAACCTTTGCCTTTGGTTCGGCTGCTTGACCAAAATCCAACCCTAAAACATCGTGATGTTGAATCCATGTAGAATCTTTTTGTTGTTGGATTTTCGCATCTAAAATTTTGACATGAATCCATTCACTGCCATGATGAATATTTGGATCACGTTGCATGCCTTGCTCAATCCAGTACTTGGCTTTTTCAGACTGCCCAGCCAGTTCATATGCTGTCCCTAGATTCGCAGCAGTTTTTGCTAGATTTGGGTGTGATTTTTCAATGTGTTGAAAAATTTTTATCGCTTGATCAAATTGATGTGCATAAATCAGCAAGACACCATAATCATTTAAATCCTCAACAGATTTGCTCTTAGGAAAATCACCTTGCGCCAGCTGATTTTGAGCCGTTTGCTGATCTAACCCGTTATGACCTAACTCAAGTACATAGTTATTGATACAGGCATGGCTTGCAACAGACAGCACGGACAGTCCAATCACAGGGATATAAAATTTTAGCTCCATCTTATTATTCTCATCTTAATTGTTTAAAAAAATTTAACTTAGAATTTAAACATACTTTAAAAATATAAAAAAGACATAAAAAAGCCACCCTCAGGTGGCTTCTCAATTTAATTACTTTTATTCTTCGTCTTTTTGCTCAGGTAAATCTTTCACTGCTTCTGCGATTAGACCAAACATATAGTTACCATAGGCATTGGTTTTATCATAATGAAAGCGCAAACGCGGAGTTACACGAGTTTTAATACGACGACCTAATTCGTGGCGTAAAAAACCAGATGCTTTATTTAAAACATCTAAAGTTTCTTTATTTGCCGCTTCACTTTGCTCATCGCCCAGTTCACGCCCCATCACGGTAACGTAAACTTCCGCATAACCTAGATCTGGACTGACTTTCACTGCAGAGATGGTCACCAGACCACCTAAGCGTGGATCTTTCAGCTCTTGGCGAATCAGTTCTGACAACTCACGTTGTACTGTATCTGCCATACGCTTAAGACGTTGACTACCCGCCATTAAAGACTCCGTTTAATCAACTGAACATCATACACTTCGATTTTATCAAGTGCTTTGATGTCTTTATAACCTTTCACTGCAAGACCGCATTCCATACCGGCACGAACTTCTTCAACCACTTCTTTATAGCGACGAAGAGATTCAAGCTCACCTTGGAATACCACAACATCATCACGTAATACACGGATTGGTTTATTACGATGTAATACACCTTCGAGTACCATACAACCCGCAGCAGCACCAAACTTACTTGAATGGAATACTTCACGAACTTCTGCAACACCCAGAATTGTTTCACGGTGTTCAGGAGCAAGTTTGCCGCTCATTGCTGCTTTCACATCATCAATAAGTTGATAGATGATCGAGTAGTAACGAATGTCGATACCATCTGCATCTGCTTTTTGACGTGCGGTATTGTCTGCACGTACGTTAAAGCCAAGAAGTACCGCTTCTGAAGATTCAGCAAGTGTTACATCAGACTCAGTGATTGCACCAACGCCTGAACCAATTACACGTACTTTAACTTCATCAGTTGCAAGATCAGCAAGTGCAACATGTAATGCTTCCAAGGTACCACGTACATCGGTTTTAAGAACAACATTTACAATCGGCACATCTTTCTTGCCCATTGATGCCATGATGTTCTCAAGACGCATTGCACTTTGACGTTCAAGACGTTTTTGACGCTCACGATCCATACGCGCATCGGCAACTTCACGTGCTTTTTTCTCGTCATTAACAACAAGAACTTCATCACCTGCCATTGGCGCTTCTGGAAGACCTAAAATTTCAACTGGAATTGAAGGACCTGCAGATTGAATACGTTGACCATTCTCATCGGTCATCGCACGAACACGGCCGTAAGATGCACCTGCAAGAACCAAGTCACCTACTTTCAGTGTACCGTTTTGAACAAGGATAGACGTTACCGCACCACGGCTATTGTCTACACGTGCTTCAATTACAACACCTTGAGCAGCACCTTCTTCAGACGCTTTCAACTCTAACATTTCAGCTTGAATTGAAATCAAATCTAGAAGTTCGTCGATACCTTGACCTGAGTGTGCTGAAACCATTGCAACTGGTACATCACCACCCCATTGTTCAGGCACGATTTCTTTGGTTGTCAATTCATTCAACACGCGATCTGGATCAGCTGATTCTTTATCCATTTTATTGATTGCAACAATAATTGGAGTACCTGCAGCACGCGCATGGTCAATTGCTTCCGCAGTTTGTGGCATTACACCATCATCCGCTGCAACAACAAGTACCACGATATCAGTCGCTTTAGCACCACGTGAACGCATTGCAGTAAATGCAGCATGTCCAGGCGTATCAAGGAAAGTAATAATTCCTTTATCCGTTTTAACGTGATAAGCACCAATATGCTGTGTAATTCCGCCCGCTTCGCCTTGCGCAACTTTGGCACGACGAATACGATCAAGTAACGAAGTCTTACCATGGTCAACGTGACCCATGATCGTTACAACTGGCGCACGTGTTGTTTGTGCACCACGCGCTTCTTCTGCTGCTTCAAGTAGGTTATCTTCAGCTTGTGTATCAGATACACGTACTGGGTTGTGACCCATTTCTTCAACAATCAACGCTGCAATTTCTTGCTCAATGGCTTGGTTCTGAGTAACAAGCTCACCCATTTTCATGAGTGATTTAATCACTTCACGAACTTTAACTGCCATTTTTGCTGCAAGATCTGCAACAACAATAGTCTCACCAATTTCAACGTCATAAACTTGCTTTTTAACTGGTTTTTCAAAACCATGTTTATTGGCTTGGCTAGTTTTTAAACCACGTTTATGCGGATTATGGCTGAAAGATTGCTCTTCCTGACCACGACGACCGCCTTTTTTAGGAGAACGTGTATTTGCAGTATTGGTACCACGTTTGATTTCACGGTCTTCTTTTGCAAATGAATCTTCATATGCTTGACCAACCAAACCAGCAGCCAACGGTGAATCATCAACAACACGAATCGTTGTCGTTGTTTCATCAGAAGAATACTTAGACGCCATTTGACGCATTTGCTCAAGGGTACGTTGTTGAGCTTCTTCTGCTGACTTACGACGAGCTGCTTCTTCAGTCGCTTTCAGTTGAGCTGCTTGAGCTTCACGAGCACGTTTCTGCTCAGGAGTTTCAATGGTTTTTACGGTTGCTTTGGTAATCGGCTTATTGGTCGATTTACGCTTTACAACAACAGCTGCTTTTGGTGTTTCTTTCGCAGCAGTTTGCTGTTTTGCAGCAGCACGCATTTTTTCTAAATTCGCTTTCGCTGAACTTTCAGTTTTTTCAACGCCACTCACTACAGTATTTTGCTGTACTTTTTGAGTTGACGTCACTTGAGCATTTGCTTGAGCTTTCGCCAAAGCTTCCGCTTTGATTTGTTCAGGGTCTGGCTTAGTAAACGTATGTTTCTTACGAACTTCTACGTTAATTGTCTTCGCTTTGCCTGAAGTACTCGCAACTTTAGCTGTACTTGTCGTTTTACGTTTCAACGTGATTTGTCCTGCTTGTCCCGTATCTTGACCATGCGCTTTTTTCAAATGGTTCACGAGAACATCTTGCTGTTCAGTAGAAATTTTATCTTCAGCCTGTTTTTGTGGCAATCCAGCTTCACGCACCTGATCAAGGAGCTTTGCAACAGGAAGTCCTACGCTGACCGCTAACTCTTGAATTGACTTATCCGTCATGTATTACCTCCTAGTTAAACCATGATTCACGTGCTTTCATAATCAATTGACCTGCTTTCTCAGCGCCTAAACCATCGATATCAGAGATATCATCCGTTGCTTGGTCAGCTAAGTCATCGATTGTTACCACACCACGTGCTGCTAAAGCATGCGCAATTTCAGAAGTCATTCCTTCCATCGCAACAAGTTCTGGACTTGGGTCCTGAATATCTTCTTGTTGCTTTAACGCATCAGCTAAAGCTGCTTCTTTTGCACGACTTTGTAGCAATTCAACTGTATCTGCATCCAATTCGATTTCATCGAAAGTTTCCGCAGGTACATAAGCGATTTCCTCAAGTGAGGTAAAGCCCATCTCTACTAAAGCCATTGCAAGATCTTCTTCAATATCCAAACGTGTTACAAACATGTCTAAATACTGTTGAGCTTCATTTTGTTGACGAGCACGGTACTCATCTTCAAGCATCATATCTAATTTATAGCCCGTAAGCTCTGATGCTAAACGGACGTTTTGACCTTGTGAACCAATTGCTCGCGCAAGTTGATCGCTGGTTGCAAAAATAATGTCTGCTGTACGCGCATCTTCATCAATCACAATCCCAGATACATCCGCAGGCTCTAAAGCGCTGGCGATATATTGAGCAGGATCATCAGACCACACCACAACATCAATACGTTCACCATTTAACTCAGATTGTACCGCTTGGATACGTGTACCACGCATACCAATACATGCACCGACTGGATCAATACGATGATCGTTGGTTTTAACCGCAATTTTTGCACGTACACCTGGTTGACGCGCTGCTGCTTTAATTTCAATGATTTCTTCAGAAATTTCAGGAATTTCTTTTTTCATTAATGCAATCAGCATTTCAGGTTTAGCACGTGACAACAAGAGTTGTGCACCACGACCTTCACGGTTCACATTGTAAAGAATTGCATTCATACGCTGTTTAGGGCGCAGAATTTCTTTAGGAATCATTTCTTCACGCGCTAGATACGCTTCTGCATTATCACCCAAGTCAATGATGAAGCCATCTTTGGTTTGTTTTTTCACTTCACCATAGATCAATTCACCGACTTTAGCTTCATAAGCATCCGCCACTAAAGCACGTTCAGCTTCGCGAATTTTTTGCACAATGACTTGTTTGGCAATCTGCGCTGCAATACGACCAAAATCAATTGATGGTACTTCTAACTCACGGATATCACCAATTGACCATTGAGCAGGATCAACATCAGAAATCGCATCTTGACATGCTGGCATTTCATGATCTTCATCAGCAACAACTTCCCATTGACGGAAAGTGCTGTAATCACCTGTTTTACGGTCAATTTCTACACGTAACTGAGCTTCTTCCGAATTCGTTCCTTCGTAGAATTTCTTTTTCGTCGCTGCAACTAAAGCCTGTTCAAGCGCTTCAAAAATTGCTTCACGACTTACACCTTTCTCATTACTAACCGTTTCAACGACGGTGAGAATTTCACGAGCCATAAGTCACCTATTTATTCAGATTTCTATTTCTGGATTAATCCTGAAAGATCAAATTCGCTTTGTCTATATTGTTGCTATCGATCTCAAGTACTTGCTGTTTTTCAACTTCGACTTGAATGAATTCATTTTCTAAATCTACAGCAATTAATTTTGCTTGGAATTTACGGCGATTTTCAACTGCAGCAATCAAACGCAATGCAACTTGTTGTCCGATGTATTTTTCTAACTGCGCCAACTGGAAGAATGGTCGATCCCAACCTGGTGATGATACCTCTAAAGCATATTCACCTGAAATTGGATCATGTACATCTAATATTGCACCAACTTGCTGAGTCACACGTACACAATCTTGTACGCCAATACCACGACCCAATTCTGCTTCACCATCTTCATTGATTGTTGGTTCAGCATTTTCCACAACGTCTTTGTCGATATAAATACGCAATAAAGAACGCTTACCTTGAGGAATAAATTCGATTCCCCAAAGTTCTACATCACAAGCTTGCACTGCAGGAGTGATTAGATCTTGAAGTGCTTGAGTTTTATTTGATAGCTTCATTTACTCTCGTCATATTTGTGCGATTCAATCGCTCATCGGACTAATTCAAACTTACTATAGTGAAGCATGTCTTTTTGACCAATTGATGTCCACACTACACGATAGCCAATAAAAAAGGGCGTAATCGCCCCTATTATCGCACAGTAAACCGAAGTTCACTATGCAAAAAAGACCCACCTATCTGTGAGCCCTTTTAGAAACTTGGTAGCGGGAGCTGGATTTGAACCAACGACCTTCGGGTTATGAGCCCGACGAGCTACCAGACTGCTCCATCCCGCATCAGCGTTGCAAAATTATACACAAGAAATTTATTTTTTTCAATCTATCATTAACCAATACATTGAATTTCTTGCTTGATTAAGTTGCACCTTAATCAAATGGTAGCGGGAGCTGGATTTGAACCAACGACCTTCGGGTTATGAGCCCGACGAGCTACCAGACTGCTCCATCCCGCAACAATACTGCAAATTCACATATCATCTCAATTTTTCAACTTAGATGATCTTTAATTAAGTTGCATCTTAATTAAATTGGTAGCGGGAGCTGGATTTGAACCAACGACCTTCGGGTTATGAGCCCGACGAGCTACCAGACTGCTCCATCCCGCATCAATGTTTTTTCAGCTGCTAACACCAACAATCTGGTTCATTGTTGGTGCGGAAGGGGGGACTTGAACCCCCACGCCCGAAAGCACTACCACCTCAAGGTAGCGTGTCTACCAATTCCACCACCACCGCAGCTGTGACGCATTCTAGTCGCATCATTCAGAAAAAGAAAGAACTAAATGGCATTATTCGCCAGTTTTTGGTGCAGTTGGTGAAGTTTCACCCGTATTGGCTGGTGCAGCTGGTGTTGTTTGAGAGCTGGTCTGTACAGATTTTAAACCATACGCATCCGAAGTTTGCTTTTTAGCAAACACCGCCAAACTTAAACTGGTGATAAAAAACAAAGCCGTGAGAATCGCAGTTAAACGAGTTAAAAAGCTTGCAGAACCTGAAGCACCAAATACTGTTGCAGCACCACCGCCACCAAATGATGCACCTGCATCTGCACCTTTACCATGCTGAACGAGGATAAGCCCGATCATCAAAACGGCCAAGATGATATGTACAACCAGCACAAATGTATGCATGCTGAACTCCTATTCTTCTGTTTTAGCAAATGCTTGAGCAATTTTATAAAATGACTCAGCATTAAGTGATGCACCACCAACCAGCGCACCGTTGATATCTGGACAAGCAGCTAACTCTACTGCATTTTCAGGTTTGACACTACCGCCATACAAAATCGCTGTATGTTGAGCTTGGGCCGTAATTTGAGTTAAACCTTCGCGAATTTTTGCATGCATTGCCTGAGCATCTTGTGGAGAGGCTGTTTTACCTGTTCCAATCGCCCAAATCGGTTCATAGGCAATCACAATATTGTGCCATTGCTCTGCTTTTAAAACCGCTGCGAGATCACAAATTTGTTGTAAAACCACTTGCTCTGCCTGCCCTGCTTCACGTTGTTCTAAGCTTTCACCTACACAATAAATCACTTGAAGCCCAGCATTTAAAGCATTTGATAATTTCGCTTTAATTTTTGCAACATCATCGCCAAAAATTTCTCGACGTTCTGAGTGCCCAATCAACACATAATCAATCTGGCTGTCTTTGAGTAGTTCAGCACTCACTTCGCCGGTATAAGCGCCTGTGCCTGCCATTTGAGAAAGATCTTGTGCGACAACTTTGACTGGTGAATGCGCATCTTTAAGTAATTTTTGCACAGACAGTAATGCAATAGAAATAGGCGCAACACCAATATAACATTGTTGTTCTGTAATCGGTGATTGTTGTAAATACTGATTTAAATCTTGAATGAGCTGTTGCGAATTCGCTTGCATTGGGTTCATTTTCCAATTGCCGACAACCCAAGGAGTAATAGTCGAACCCGACATACATCTAACCTTTTATCGAAAATGTGCACATTCTACACGGAATTTATATTTTTAAAGTATTTTTTCTTTATCAATTCAGTCATCTCATTTAAAGTCATGCTTTAATATAAAGCAAAGAAACATAAATCATTTCAAAGATAACGGTAAAAAGCCTGATTGGCTCAAGTTATTTTCAAATATGTTTCTATAAAAAATACGTTTAATTCTAGATATTTCTAAGGATCATCGTATAATTTTCGTATTCCAATTATAAAATGAAATTTAATGTGTTTTGGGGATGTCTATGCAAAATGGTTCACCTAAGTTTTCGGGGTATATCCGTCGCTTAGTCGACGAAGGTTTTTTATCTGCCCAGCAAATGAAAGATGCGCTGAGTAACGCTCAAAAAAATAAAGTGAGTATCGTTGCCTATCTCAGTGAAAAATTAAATATACCACCATTGATCATTGCTGAAATGATCTCCGAAGAATTTGGAGAGCCCATTTTTGATTTGGACAGCTTTAATTCTGAAATGCTGCCCAAGGAGCTTATTGACCCAAATTTAGTTAGCAAACATAAAGTAATTCCTTTGGTTCAACGCGGCAATATTTTATACGTTGCCACCAGTGATCCAACCAATATAGAGGCGCTAGATGCTATTCGTTTTAACTGCGGTTTAAATATTGAACCAATTATTGTTGAACATCATAAATTAGAAAAATATTTAGAAAAGCACTTTACAGTAGAAGAAAGCTTTAATTTTGGTGATGAAGATTTTGATGTTGATATTATTGCCACTGATGACACACCGCCATCAGAAGATGATGACGAAGCATCTGAAGAAGAAGCACCTATTGTTAAATATATTAATAAACTCTTGGTTGATGCAATTCGTATGGGTGCATCAGATTTACACTTTGAACCTTATGAAAAAAGTTATCGGGTGCGTTATCGTGTAGATGGTGTACTAAGAACCATTACCAATCCCCCCTTACAATTGGCAAGTCGTTTGGCATCCCGCTTAAAAGTTATGTCTAGAATGGATATTTCTGAAAAGCGTGTTCCACAAGATGGTCGTATTAAGTTAAAACTCTCAAAAACCAAAGCCATTGATTTTCGTGTGAACTCACTACCGACATTATTTGGCGAAAAATTGGTACTGCGTATTCTTGATCCTTCCAGTGCCATGTTGGGTATTGATGCATTGGGTTATGAAGAAAAGCAAAAAGCACTATTTATGGAGGCCTTAGAAAAACCTCAAGGCATGTTACTGATTACAGGGCCAACAGGTTCAGGTAAAACTGTTTCTCTCTATACGGGCTTAAATATCCTCAATACAGAAAGTTCAAATATTTCCACAGCCGAAGATCCAGTTGAAATTAACTTGGAAGGGATCAATCAAGTCAATGTCAATCTTAAAGCAGGCCTCACATTTTCTGTGGCACTAAAATCATTCCTGCGTCAAGATCCAGACATTATCATGGTCGGTGAGATCCGTGACCTCGAAACTGCTGAAATTGCGATCAAGGCGGCTCAAACGGGGCATATGGTGATGTCTACCCTACATACCAACAGCGCACCTGAAACATTAACCCGTTTACGTAATATGGGTGTACCTTCATTTAATATTGCCACCTCAGTCAATCTTGTGATTGCACAACGATTGGCAAGACGTTTATGTAATCATTGTAAAGCACCCGTTGAAATCCCTAGACAGAGTCTGTTAGAAATGGGCTTTACCGAACAAGACTTAAGCAATCCTGACTTACAAATTTTTCAACCTGTGGGTTGTAGTGAATGCCGTGAAGGCTATAAAGGTCGTGTCGGGATCTACGAAGTGATGAAAGTAACACCTGAAATTTCAAAAATTATCATGGAAGATGGCAATGCACTTCAAATTGCAGCGGCATCTGAAAAATTGGGGTTTGATAATCTAAGACGTTCAGGTTTAATTAAGGTCATCAATGGGTTAACCTCTTTACAAGAAATTAACCGTGTGACTAGCGAATAAATATAATCAATATTCAAGGAAATTATGATGGCAGCTAAAAAAGCTCAAATGATGCCGACATTTGCTTATGACGGGGTTGATCGTAAAGGGATCCAAATCAAAGGTGAGTTACCTGCTCGCAATATGGCGCTTGCCAAAGTCACACTACGTAAACAAGGCATCACCATAAAAACCATTCGAGAAAAAAGGAAAAATATTCTTGAAGGTTTAATGAAAAAAGGCATTTCCACTTTAGATATTACCATTTTTACTCGTCAACTCGCCACAATGATGAAAGCGGGTGTGCCTTTAGTGCAAAGCTTTGAAATCGTTGCAGAAGGACTAGAAAACCCCTCAATGCGTGAAATCGTATTGGGGATTAAAAGTGAAGTTGAAGGGGGGAATACCTTTGCTGGTGCATTAAAAAAATACCCTCGCTATTTTGATAGCTTGTTTTGCTCACTAGTCGAATCTGGCGAACAATCGGGCGCCTTAGAAACCATGCTCGATAGGGTGGCAATTTATAAGGAAAAGAGTGAACTTCTTAAACAAAAAATTAAAAAAGCCATGAAATATCCAATCTCGGTCATCGTTGTTGCGATCATTGTTACCATTATTTTAATGGTTAAAGTTGTCCCTGTCTTTCAGGACTTATTTAGCTCTTTTGGCGCAGACCTACCCGCATTTACTCAGATGGTGGTCAACATGTCCAACTGGATGCAAAGCTATTGGTTTATTTTGATTATCTTTATCGCTGCTATGATTACTGCTTTTTTAGAAGCAAAAAAACGCAGTAAAAAATTTCAAAATTTTTTAGATCGGACAGTACTGAAACTGCCTATTTTTGGTGATCTGGTTTATAAGGCCATTATTGCTCGTTATAGCCGTACACTTGCCACAACTTTTGCCGCAGGGGTACCGCTCATTGAAGCTTTAGAATCCACAGCAGGCGCCACCAACAATGTGGTTTATGAACAAGCAGTAATGAAAATTCGTGAGGATGTTGCTACTGGGCAACAGCTTAACTTTGCCATGCGTGCAACCAATAAGTTCCCCTCTATGGCTGTTCAAATGGTGGCGATTGGAGAAGAATCGGGTGCGCTTGATGCGATGTTGGATAAAGTTGCAACACACTTTGAAAATGAGGTCGACAATGCTGTGGATGGCTTAACCTCAATGATGGAACCCTTAATTATGGCTATTTTAGGTGTACTTGTGGGTGGTTTAGTGATTGCAATGTATCTGCCAATTTTCCAAATGGGCTCTGTGGTTAGTTGATAATGATGAATATGCTCTATGATTTATTAAATTTTCTTATTCAATCACCAACAGTACTCTATTTTACTGTTGGTATTTTAGGGTTATGTGTCGGTAGCTTTTTAAATGTAGTCATTTACCGTACCCCCAAGATGATGGAAAAAGAATGGCGACAGGAATGGCATGCAGAATGCCAATTACTGGCAGGTTCACAACAGATTGTGATTGATGAAGAAAAGCTCAGTCTCAGTCAACCAGCCTCTACCTGTCCCAAATGTAAAACCCCAATTCGCTGGTATCAAAATATCCCCATCATCAGTTGGTTGGTTTTAAGAGGCAAATGCGCTTCGTGTCAAAACCCGATTAATATTCGCTATCCATTGGTTGAGCTTTTAACTGCGGTGTGTTCATTGACAGTCGTTGCTGTTTATGGTCCAACGCTACAAATGGTTTTTGGTGTACTACTGACATGGGTGCTGATCACGCTTACTTTTATTGATTTTGACACTCAGTTACTTCCAGATCGCTTTACCTTAACCTTGGCGGCAATGGGTTTAGGCATTAACTCATATCATCTCTATACAACAGCAAGTGCTGCAATTTGGGGTTATATTATTGGCTTCCTGTGTCTTTGGATTGTCTACTATCTATTTAAAATAGTGACAGGCAAAGAAGGCATGGGCTATGGTGACTTTAAGCTACTTGCTGCACTTGGCGCTTGGATGGGACCATTGATGTTACCGTTAATTATCCTACTGTCTTCTGTAGTGGGTGCGATCATTGGTATTATTTTACTTAAGATTCGTAAAGAAAATGTGCCTTTTGCCTTTGGTCCTTATATTGCAATTGCAGGATGGATTGCGTTTTTATGGGGTGAGCAAATTATGAAAGTATATTTGGGTCAATAATTTCAACACAGTATTAGGAATGCGCAATGACGTTTATCTTGGGTTTAACAGGTGGAATTGGTAGCGGTAAATCCGCAGCAAGTCAATGGTTTGAAACCCAAGGGATTACAGTTGTTGATGCAGATATTGTTGCAAGAGAAATTGTTGAAAAAGGACAACCCGCGCTTCAACAAATTAAAGAGGTTTTTGGGGATTGGGTACTATTCAGCAATGGTAAACTTGATCGTCGTGCATTGAGAGAACATATTTTTAAAGACCCATTAGCACGACAACAACTTGAATCAATTACCCATCCTGCGATTCGCGCTGAGATTATTCAACAATTACAAGCAGCAACCAGTCCTTATGTAATTTTGGTTTCACCGCTACTGTTTGAAACCAATCAACATGAACTCACCCAGCGCTCTCTACTGATTGATGCCAGTGAAGACATGCAAATCTTACGTGCTTCACAACGAGATGGCCAATCCATCGAACAAATTCAGAAAATTATTGCAGCCCAAATGCCACGCCATGAAAAACAAAAATTAGCAGATGATATTGTGCTCAATGATGGACATATAGATCATCTATATGCGAGATTAGAGTCTTTACATCAACAGTATCTAAAACAGGCACAGCAGTAAATTGTGTGCCTCATCACTTTCAAATAGGTTTCTATCAATCAGTTTTGTATCAATTTAACCTGTTTGATCTATTTATTCTTATCTAACTGCTGCTGCAAACTGTCTTTATGTGTAAACCAACGCCAAGGCTGTAAAGCACCAATGCCCATACCAATCAAACCACACAGCATTGCAAGGCTTATCGGTTCATTTAACAAGGGTACGGCGATAATTGCGGCAATAAAAGGCGCAAGTGTGACGATACTGCCTGTTTTAAAAGCACCTAATCGTTTAATTGCTTCGACATAAGCCAAAGTCGCAATGATCACCACAAAAATACCGTGAAACAACGTTTGCATGACCAAATGTGGTGTGGACACTTGATCTAAATGTTTAGGTAAAAACAACAAATAAATTGGGACATAAACGATCGCCGACCAAATCGCAACACCTGCCATGGCGTGCCATGCGGAAAGTTGCCATTGACGCAGTAATACGGTAAAAGTCCCCCACCAAATTGCACTGATAAAAAAGAGTAAATCACCAATACCAAAAGCAACGCCTGTTTCGCTATACATCAAAAAACTCATCACAGAAATCGCAGAGAGCATGATGATTAAACTGATCCATATATGTTTATCAAATGGTTGGCGATAAAGTAAGAAACCAGCCAAAGCTGTACACAATGGAATACAACCATTTAAAAAAATGGCAGCATGTGCCGCAGGGACAAAGTGAAATGCAGTATATGACGTCAAACAATAGGCAACACCGCCAATCATCGCTAAAATAAAAGGTTGTTTGTTAAATAGAAAAGCCGTGTCTTTTTTATAGATTAAAATCGGCATCAGAATACAAAATGCCAAAGAAAAGCGTAATGCGGTGATATCCCATGGACTGATATGCCAAATTGCATTCAGTCTTGAGGTAATCGTAAAACCTCCCCAAATACACATTGTAATGGCGACATACATGTAGCCTTGAGTACGGGAGGTCATCATGTTGCTTCTCTAATCTTACCGATACAATTTAAACTAAATCATTCACTTTGTTGGCGTTGACGGCATGCTTCATATAACGCCATACCAGTAGCCACACTTACATTTAAACTTTGTAAGTTTCCAGCCATTGGGATAAATACGGTTTGATCACATTGCGATTGGGTGATTGGACGCAATCCCGTATCCTCCGCACCCATCACCACACATACCGGTGTTCCTGTAAAATCAAAGTTCTGAATAGGCAACGCCTTTTCATCGAGCATAGTGCCGACCACACGAACATTATAATTTTCTTTGATTTGCCCAAGCGTACGCGCCAAATTGGTGACTTGAATAAACTTCACCTTTTCAGCACCGCCTGCTGCAACTTTACGTGCAGTCGGGGTCAATGTTGCCGCACGGTCACGCGGGACAATCACAGCCTCTACACCCATAGCTGCCGCTGTACGGATACATGCGCCCAGATTATGCGGATCCGTGATATGGTCTAAAGCCAACAATAAAGGTTGTTGGGTTGACTCTAGAAGCTGATCTAAATCTTTTTCATTTAATACAGGATGTGGGCGAACAGCTGCGACCACGCCTTGGTGAAAAGGTTGACCTGCCAACTTTTCCAAGCTATCACGACTTGCTTTTTGGACACTGATTCCAAAAGGCTCTGCAAGCTGGAGAATGCGCTGTAAACGCTGATCATCACGACCTTTTAAGGTAAATAAGGTTAAAACACGTTCAGGTTCTAACTCCAATAATGACTCCACTGAATGAACGCCATAATAATATTCGGACTTCGCCATGAACAACCTCATTAACAACATGATGATAGGAATGAAAAATCCTGCAAAGCCAACTTTACAGGATTCTATTTGATGCTTTAGTCTAACCGATTTCGCTTAAAAATTCTTTGCCTAATTTAAAAACAACAGCATAGGTCTACTTTAAGCAAAGCTTTTTTAATTAGCCTTCTAAATGGCAAACGTAGTCTAAAACGTCATCCGTTTCAATTTTAAAACGACTATTGCCAGGCACATAGAATGACTGACCTGCGCGGAACAACTCACTTTCTTCACTGTCTGCGATTTTAACGCGACATTCACCAGAAATAATTTCCATACGTTCAGGCACATGTGTTTCAAATGTTAAAGCTTCTTCTGTTGGAAGAATGACCCCTAAAGTCTTTTTGGTTCCGTCTTCAAACTGCACAGTGTGGCTAATACATAAACCGCCAAAATATACATTAGATTTTTTAACTACTGATACATGATCATACTGAGCTGACATGCGTATTCTCCAGATAATGCGCATTTATAAAAATTATGTTCGATGTAGTTTAATGTTGCTCCGCAAACTAATCAATCTATGTTTTTAAGCTTAAGCTATTTCTATTTTTGCTCTGCTTTATCAATCCGCTTAGATCAAAGCTTAAGCTTCTCTAACAATAAAGACCCAAAACCACAATACATGTCACCAAAAATACCAACCCTGTGGATGATCAATTTATTCCCTACTTAGACTGAAGAAATGTCTTGTTTCAATATTGGCTGATAAAAGATGCGGATCAATAGATTCAAATGTCTATTGCATAAAATCAGTCATAAAAAATCTAGATAACTGCTTCATTTTTTATTTAATTCAATAAGATTTATCTATTTTGATGTTTTTACTGGCAACTTAAGCAAAGGAAATTACATTTTCATATTAAAATTATTTAGAATGCTTAAAATTACTTCGTATTAGAATACGTTCTGACTTGTGACCACACCAAAACTTCACTATCTTAGAACTTCACCGTTCGCAGCTTGGATGCGTTTATGCTGACACACTTAAATCTGATCAATTTTGCTTTAGCTGATAACCTTGCTATTGATATCGAGCAAGGGTTCAACGTGCTTACAGGTGAAACAGGTGCGGGTAAATCATTATTATTAGATGCATTGTCAGCCTGTTTAGGTGAACGTACCGATACCAATTATGTGCGTTATGGTGCTGAAAAAGCCGATATTACCGCCGTTTTTAGCTATCAAGCACAGAGTCCTGAAGCAAATTGGCTCAACACCCATGAATTAGATGATGAATCTGGTGAAATCCATTTAAGACGGGTGATCTTTGCAACAGGTCGCAGCAAAGCATGGATCAATGGCCGTCCTAGTAGCCTCGCTGAATTGAAAGAACTTGGACGCCTCTTGGTACAGCTATACAGTCAACATAGCCAACAACAACTGCTTGAGCCGCCCTACCCTAAGCACTGGTTAGATCGTTATAGTAATTTTTATCAGCCTGCTCAAGACGTGCGTGATGCGTATAGTACTTGGCAAAAAAATATTCGTACACATCAAGCAGCGATTGATGCACAAGCCAATCGCCTGCAACGTATTGACACTTTAAAATTACAACTTGAAGAACTCGAAGATGTCATTCGTATTGATTATAAAGAAATCGAACAAGAATTTGATCGTTTAAGTCACCATGAACACATCATGCAGGACTGTGGCTATAGCTTAAATGTTCTTGATGAATCTGAACAAAATATTACCCAAGAAATTTCTTCAATTATTCGACGTTTAGAATCCCATGCTGGGCGTAGTGAACTGCTGTCTGAAATTTACAATTCATTGATCAACGCACAAAGTGAAATTGATGACGCAACGGCAAATTTACGTCAGTTTATAGACCGTCAAAGTTTTGATCCTGAACGTATGGATGAGTTAAATACACAACTCGAAGTCTTTCATCGCTTGGCACGTAAGTACCGTATTCAGCCCGATGAACTCAAACAGCAATATGAAATATGGCAAAATGAATTAGAGCAACTACATCAACTTGAAGATCCTGAAACCCTTGCTGAGCAAGTTGAACAATCTCATCAAGTGTTTGTAGAGAAAGCACAACATTTAGATCAGATTCGTCGTGATGCTGCTGAACCTTTAGCCAAGCAACTGACTGAGCAAGTCAAACAACTGGCGCTACCAGAAGCACATTTTGAATTTAGATTTGAACCGCTGGAACAAGTTTCTGCGGAAGGTGTAAGCTTTATTCAATTGCTCTTTACTGCCAATAAAGGGATTCCACCTCAACCGCTGGCACGTGTTGCTTCTGGTGGTGAGCTGTCACGTATTGCATTGGTCATGCAAGTGATGAATGCCGAAAAAACTGAAGCAGAAGTTTTAGTGTTTGATGAGATTGATGTCGGAATCAGTGGTGGTACCGCTGAAATTGTCGGGCGCTTATTGGCAGGCTTAGGTCAACACGTTCAAATTTTATGTATTACTCACCAAGCTCAGGTTGCGGCCCAGTCCGATCAACACCTATTGGTGAAAAAACTACAAACAGATCCTGCAAGTAGTACCATCATTGCACTAGAAGAAGAGCAACTTATTTTAGAATTGGCTCGTATGACAGGCGGTATTGAAATTGGTGAAACCACCTTGCAACATGCAAAACAATTAAGACAATTGAAATTTCAGCCGTCTTAATGCCTCAATCTAGTGTATAAAAAAGAATACTCCTATAAAAAACCAGTCAGCACGCTACTGGTTTTTTATTCCTATTTTGGAATATAAGCGTTTTTATCTATTCACTTGTCCTATTGCATCGCTTTTATAGGGATGTACATTTTTATTTGGACACCATTTTGTTTATATTTTAAACATATTGATGAAAAACTTAGGCTGTTTTTGCAGGCTTTTAAAATATTCACAACCTATTGATATTAATTGTGCTATTTATATAGGTATAGATTTTATTTGAACAATTAAAATTATTTAAGCGGATTGAAAAGGAGTTGCATATCGGTGCCAAAACAATATCTTTCTCATCGCTGCTTGATTGCACCACCTGATCTTGCTGATGATTTCTTTGCCAATACGGTAATCTATCTTGCCCGTCATGATGAAGATGGTGCGCAAGGTATTATTATCAATCGACCTTCAGGTATTCAAGTCAAAGAACTTTTGAATGACTTAGAAATTGAAGCTGATAATGTGCATCCGCATGAAGTCTTACAAGGTGGTCCATTACGCCCAGAAGCGGGTTTTGTTATTCATACAGGACAACCGACCTGGCACTCTTCGATTGCCGTGGGTGAAAATCTGTGTATTACCACCAGCAAAGATATTTTAGATGCGATTGCACACAATGAAGGTGTTGGTCGTTATCAAATTGCATTGGGCTACGCCAGCTGGAGCAAAAATCAACTTGAAGATGAAATTACCCGTGGCGATTGGTTGATTTGTGATTCAGATATGGATTTGGTGTTTAATTTGCCTTATACCGACCGTTGGGATGCTGCTTATCGTAAAATAGGGATTGATCGTACTTGGTTATCTTCTGAGATTGGACATGCCTGATTTAAATTCCCCACAACTGATTATTGCATTTGATTTTGGTACACAAAAAACGGGAATGGCTGTAGGCTCCTCCATCATTGAAAGTGCAACACCGCTTGCACTTTTCCCAATGAAAGATGGCATCCCCAATTGGGATGAATTGCTTAAGATCATCAAACAGCATCAACCGAATTTATTTCTGGTCGGTTTACCATTAAATATGGATGATTCCGAGTCAGAATTATCCACACGCGCACGCAAATTTGCACGACGTTTACGTCATCAAACCAATATTGAAACTCTAATGGTCGATGAGCGCTTAACCACACGTGAAGCACGAGATGAACTCGATCATTACCACGCGCAAGGGCGAGCAAAGAAATTAGCAGCGGATAGTATTGCAGCGGCTTTATTTATTGAAAGTTGGTATCGAAACCCAGAAGGAATTACCCCTTAAACTGAGCATTAAAAATGTCAAAAACTTATGTCATCTATGGTGTAAGCAAAGGCTTGGGACAAGCCATTTTACACGCAGTACCTCAAACACAAGATTTGGTTTTTGGTATTTCACGTTCTCAACCACAGTGCGACCTTGCTCATTTCAAATGGATCTCTGCTGATTTATCAAAACCTGAACATGCTCGGGATGTAGTTAAAAATCAAATTCAAAATCAGCCTATAGATTATCTGATTTACAATGTCGGAATCTGGGAGACAAAAGCCTTTCAAGCAGATTATGACTTTGAACAATGTACTGACATTGAAATATCAAATTTAATTTATACCAATATTCAATCCTGTATTTTGGCAATTCAGTCCTTGATTGAGAATCTTAGATTGTCTCCAAATGCAAAAATTATCTTGATTGGTTCAACCTGGGGACTAGATAATCATAAGGGCAAAGAAGTGGTCTTTTCAGCCAGCAAATTTGCCCTCAGAGGCATTGTCCATTCGCTCCGAGAAAGTTTACGCAAAGACCAGATTGGGGTGAGTATATTAAATTTAGGCTACTTGGCCACTGAGTTTGATCTGAATACATCTGTGGATGAGGTTTTACAACAGAGTGGTCATGAGTTAATTCCCTTACAGGATGTTATTCTTGCCATCAAATTTATCTTATCCACCAGTCAAGCCAGCTGTGTTAAGGAAATTAATATGCCCGCTATGGCAGACCTAAATCTATAAAAAAACCCATTTTTCAATGGGCTTCAAGATCAAAGTTTAATGATGGATGCTGGTTATTTTTTTGCTTGTTCTAAAATATGTACTGTCACGGTACGTCCTGCGACAAAGGCCAATGAATCATGGGGCACTTCATCTAAAATAATTTTCACAGGTACCCGTTGAGCCAAACGTACCCAGCTGAATGTTGGATTTACATTGGCCAATAAGCCTGATGAAGTGGTCCGTTCACGATCCTCAATCCCTGAAGCAATCCCTTGAACATGGCCTTTATATTTCAAAGAATCGCCCATGAGTTGTACTGTTGCAGAATCACCTAGATGTATTTTATTGAGTTTGGTTTCTTCAAAATATCCCACAACATAGAGCTGTTTACGATCAAGTAAAGCGGCAACAGCTTGCCCAACTTTGACATAATTCCCTGCGCGCAAATCAAAATTTGATAATGTTCCATCTGCAGGTGCAATCACTTCTGAACGTTGCATATTCAATTGCGCCAAATGCACACTACTGGTTGCTGCTTCAATCAAAGCTTTTTGTTGTTTGATATTGGCTTCTGCTTGTTGTACCGCAGCTTGCAATTGCTGATGCTCTGCATGGGACTGATCTCGTGTAGCAAACATTTGATCTTGTTCTTGTTTAGAGATCGCACCATTCATCAGGTCTGCATATCGACGTGCATTTTTATCTGCAAGATTGATATTGGCTTTTGATTTCACAATATTGGCTTTTGCCTCAGCAAGCCCCGCTTCTGCTTCAGCCAGTCCTGACTGGGCTTTTGCAAGATCTGATTTTGCTTGTTCCACGTCTAAAGTTTGGCGTGCTAAATCAATTTTAAAAAGCACCTGCCCTTTTTTCACGGTTTGGTTATCTTGAACCATCACCTCTGTGACTAAACCAGCAATATCAGAAGACACTTGAATAACATCGCCACGGACACGCCCATCACGTGTCCAAGGTTCTGCATTGTAGTAATTCCAGATATGCAGCGCACAAAATATCGCAATAATCACCACGATACCCAATGATATCGGCCGGATTGCCTTACGTATGTCAAACGTATTCATTTCAATTTTCCAATCATTAAACTTAAAAATAAATCAGCTCTATTGCAGCGGCTAAGTCGTCATCTGAATAAACACCCAATGAATCGACCATAATAAAATCAAATAGATACAGATATTAAAAATTCCAGGTAATGCAATCCATTCTTTTTCAACCAAGCGATCTGTACCAATACACACCACTTTCCAGATGATGAATGCCAGAATTGCTTGAATTAAAAATATTGGGACATAAACACCATAAATGTTGAGCTCACCCATATTTATGCTCCCACTAGAACAGTTGAAGGTTGCGCATCAACCAGATGAATATGACAAATACTATTGCGAATATTATTCACAGAAATTTCTATACGCTGTCGGATATCTTGATCACCTACCGCTTGCGCATCTTGCAAGATTTGATCAAATTGCTGAATCAATGCTTGTCGTAAGTTATCATCAGGCTGAGTTACTGCTTTTTCGCTTAACCACTGGTTAAGTAGGCCTTGTAATTTAACAATTGCAGTGGTCGTCGTAGATTCAGGCGACAATTTTTGGACCAGCTCCTGCAAACGGGTTAAATCAATTGCGGCACTCGACTCAATCAAAGCATTGTTAATTTCGATTTTGAGCTGTTCTGACTGAATCAATTTGGTATTTAACACGCCAATACGATCAAGCATACTACGTAAATGAATTCTAAAGCCCGTTCCATAAGACATC
Organism: Acinetobacter sp. GW821-FHT01E09; assembly: GCF_059422385.1. Taxonomy (NCBI): domain Bacteria; kingdom Pseudomonadati; phylum Pseudomonadota; class Gammaproteobacteria; order Moraxellales; family Moraxellaceae; genus Acinetobacter; species Acinetobacter sp. GW821-FHT01E09. The sequence goes on along the minus strand of NZ_JBWKWU010000001.1, from coordinate 363,299 downwards.
GCAATACTTTCCCGCATGGCTTTATAGTGTAACGCCAACATCCGTTTTACCGTCATCTCAGGGGACATTGAACGTACCATTTGCATGATACAAACCGTGATAATCGGCCCAATCACGGTTGCAATCGAAGCATCAAAAAAGGTGATCTGATCCATCAAATAACGGTTTTGCAGATTTAACCCCATAATCGTACTCATAATCAGCGGTAAACCCAGTGCATGCAAAGGAGGATGTAAATACAACATCACACAGAACATAATAAAGGGGGCTAATACAACGGCTAACTCCCAAAATGCGGTGATATGCGGAAAAATCCCATATGCATAAATAAAAACCAAAATAGCGGCATAAATACTGGAGCGGATAAATATTTTTAGCGCAGGTACAGGGTCATCTAAAAAGGTCAAAATACATGCTGTAATTGCGGCCATTTCTGCCACCATAAAGCCCATTTTCCAGCCACTTAAAATCCAAAATGCACAGGCAATGTTGGTGGTTAAAAATGCCGATATCCCGCCACGTACCGCAACGCCATAATCACGATGTAAACTGGGATAGGTTGTAGTTAAAGGTACAATGGATTCAGGTAAGCTATGATTACCTTGCTGCATGCATTGCCAAATAAACTTCACTGCACGAACATTTTGAATAAAATGGCGAATATCCATTTTTAGACTGCCCAAAATCACCTGTTGTTTAGCAGTTGCATGTTCAGTGATGGTTTGAAATTCTTGGTCAAAATGTTCAGGTAAGTGCTTAAGCTCATCTTCAAGAATGTCATTCTCACCTTCTAAAAAATCATCAATCTTTTGGTGAAACTCAAGCAGATACGGACGATAAGTTAAATCAATTTGATCCAGTTGCTTGATCCGTTCTGACATTGCGACCAAGTTAGCCACTAACATCGTCACTTGATGTAGCAACTCTTGGAGTGGTTTGGTCATGCCTTTAAATTTTGAAGTTTCATAACTTAAATGCACAGCCATACTATGAATATCTGTTGTATCACGCGTGATATTGGTCAAGAGCTGAGTATAATTGTCTGTATGTGCCGGATCAGACAAAATTGAGTCAAAAGCCTGTTTGGTGTCTTGCATGGTTTTCGTGACACGGAGTTCGACCACAGGCCCAATATGCATAGGAAATATAGTGGCAGAGACCACAGCACTACACACCACACCCAACGAGATTTCTAAGAAACGCCCCACAGCCATGTCGAAAATGGACACCGTCTCGATATAGTAAATCGAGTTAAAACAAATAATCACTGCGGTATAACCCGCTAACATCACCACATAACTGCGTGGTGATCGGTCGATTAAAGACAGATATAGACAGATCCCCACCCAAGTTGCCAATACAAAGGTAAATAACCAAGGGGTATTAACCAAATGAGGCATCACTGCGATAGCAAAAATTGCTCCGATCAAGGTTCCTAAAATTCGATAGATACTTTTTGATGCCATCATGCCCGAATAAGGATTGGCAATCACAAAGACTGTACCAATCGCCCAAATCGGGTAGCTCAGGTTGAGTTCAAATGCGATATAGAGAGCCAACATTCCTGCAATGAAAGTTTTGCTCGCAAAAATCCAATCGAGTTTATTGGGTCTAAAAGCCAATAAGGGTTTGATCAGTAACATGCAAGCAACTCACTATAAATTCAATTTCATTGATTTTCTCTGTCATCTCTAGCTCTGTAAGATCTAGGAAGCTGATATTCACCACTTTTATAAGGCTTTGTTGTACACATCACATTTTCTTTTTTAGCGACCAAAAAATCGCACCGCTTAGTCAAATAAACAGTGTGGTTGATTAAAAAGATGTGAATAGAAGAACAAATTTAGACATTTGCTCAAATACAACGATTGAGTAGAGAAGGACTCAATTTATGATAAAAATTTATACTTTTTAAAAAGTATAAATTCACCATTGGATATTCATATCAGCAATAATCTCAAAAAAAACAAAAATAATCAATAAAAATATCTCATTTTGATAATTCACACACATATAATTTACTTTAATATTCAAATGTAGTGCTTTTTCTCAAAATAACCACTAAAGTTAAAAATGTAGAATCATTTGCATTTACAATGCAAATTCCACTGTTTTTTCTTGAACAATTTGTTATAAAGTAACATTCATTATTATTTTTTTTTGATTCTCACTAATTGAGTAGGTCATCAATGGCACTTTCCAGTTTTGGCAAAATTCTCACCGTATTGGATTTATTTTCGGTGTCTCGCCCAGTAATTAATGTCGATGTGATTTGTGAAGAGCTTGGTTTATCTAAACCGACCAGCTATCGCTATTTAAAAGAATTAGTTTCGGCTGATATTTTGCAACGCTTAAATGGAACTTCAGGCGATTACACCCTTGGTCCTAAAATTGCTGTGATGGACTATATTTCCAGAACCACCGATCCATTGGTTCAAATCAGCAAACCATTTATGCAAGAAATTTCCGAACGTACAGAACTTTGCTGTTTACTGACACATTTAAATGATGACTATTGTATTGATGTTCATCATGAAGTGTATCGTGATGAAACTTTACTTTCTTATGGTCGTGGTTGCCCTCGTCCCGTATTTATGGGCTCGTCACCTAAAGTGATCATGGCGCATTTATCTAAACAGAAAATTCATGAGTATTACCTTCGCTTTGCAACACAATTAACTGAAGTTGGTTTTGCTGAAAATGAAGAAACCTTTGTCAATAAAATGAAAAAAATTAAAAAACAAGGTTATTATTTTTCACAAGGTGAACTTGATCCAAATGTTTCTGGCTTATCTATCCCAGTGAAGTTTTCAAGTAAAGAAGCGCCTTTAGCATTGACCGTACTTGCTTCAAAAAATCGTTTTGAATATGTCAACACCCCAAAACTAATTGAAACCTTGCAAGAGTCTGCTGCACAGATTGAAAAACGCTATCAAGCACTCTCTGCCAATGACCAATTATCTGAATTTCACCCATAAGCGCAATCATCTTGATAATTTAACATTTTGTAATGTTTTTATCTCTTGATAATGTTTTTATATTCTCATAATATGATTATGTTCTTCAGTAATCCATGATTTTTTGGACATTGTTTTTGCGAAGACAATTCCTCCTCAGAGTAAGGAAGCCTATGTGTTTAAACATAGGCTTTTTTATGTGCAATTTTTTTATCCATTGAGTTCACTTTTAAGCCATTAAAAAAATAATTAGAGTAATTGGCGAATCATTTTCATTGAGGAATAATCTAAAGCAGCCAATAACAATGATGCATAATTTTAATTAAGGAATGTTATGAATATCCTCATCGTCCATGCACACCCCGAACCCCTTTCATTTACAACCGCGATGAAAGATCATGCTGTTGAGGTCTTGGAAAAATTAGGACATCAAGTTGAAGTTTCAGACTTGTATGCCATGAGTTTTAATCCAATCGCATCACGAGAGGATTTCTCAGAACTGAGCCATCCTGAATATATGAATTATGCTTTGGAGCAACGCCATGCTTATAAAAATAAGCAGATTGCCGCAGACATTCAGATTGAAATTGAAAAAGTACAAAAAGCAGATTTAGTGATTTTAAGTTTTCCCATGTATTGGACATCTGTACCTGCCATCTTAAAAGGCTGGATTGATCGCGTATTCGTTTCGGGTATTTTCTATGGTGGTAAACGTTTTTATAACCACGGCGGCATGGTGGGGAAAAAAGCCTTGTTAAGCTTTACCTTGGGTGGCCGTGAACATATGTTTGGTGATCATGCGATTCATGGTTCAATTGAAGACTTGTTACTGCCGATTCAACGTGGAACTTTAGCTTATGCAGGCTTTGACGTGCTGCCACCATTTACCGCTTACCATGTCCCTTATATTTCTAATGAAGCACGCCAACAAATCCTGCTTGATTATCAGCAATATTTACATAACTTAGAAAATTTACCTGCATTAGACTTTCCTAAACTTGAACAATTTGATGACAAGCTTTATCCACTTGGATAAAAGTAACGAAAGGTCAAATTTACACGAGGCGCTAAAATTCGTGTAGATTTGGCGAGGGTATGTTTCCAATAACGTTGGGTCTGCCCTTGCATTACAATCAACTGACCACTGTGTAAAAGTAAATCTACTTTTTTAGCTTTCCACTTGTGCTTAAAACTGAATTTTCGAGTAGCGCCTAGACTCAATGAAGCAATCACCACATTGTGATTGGGCGCTTCCAATGATGGCTCATCATCGCTATGCCAACCCACGCCTTGTGAGCCATTTTCATATAAATTTGCTAGACATGAATTATAAGTTTGCCCTGTGAGTTGCTCGATATGCTGTTTGAGTCGATATAAAGCAGGATTCCAGATATGGGCTTGTTTTGCCATACCTGAATAACGATATTGGTAATCATCATCGCCATACCACACCACTTTGCGCTCAGTTTTATAATATTGACCATGCAAATAGACTTCATCATGTTGCCAAGCCAAATGCTGTAGAAAATAGTTTAAATATTTTTGACTTTGTTCATGATCCAAAATTAAGCCAAAGTCTTTTACTACCCCATCATAAGGCAGTAAATTATCTTGTGCTTCAGGTTCAAATAAATCTAAATTCATGGTCTAAAATGAGCTACGGGTTCATCCAACAATGAATCAATATTTAACATGAAACAAGTCATTTTTGATCAAAATTGAACAACTTTAATATGAAGAATAACAGGTCATATCATGGATAAATATACAAATTAATTCAGCAAGTTGAAGAATTTAAATAGGATTTTGATCGTGAAGATTTGGACTAGTGTAAGGAATTATTAAAATCTTTCACAATTCAAAACATAGCAATCACTTGTAGCAAAGTTTATTCAGCTTTAGACTAAAACCAAGCTTATAAAAAGCAAAAACCTATGAATTTATGGCAATTATTTCAAAAATTACGCCCCTTTGTACGTCCCTACCGCTGGCTTGTCATCGTTACCTTAGTGTTAACGTTGATTGGCTCACTCACCGCTCAGGTCAATGCCCTCACACTTAAATATGCTGTAGACAGCATTAACCAACTAATCCAAGCAGGACAAGGCCTAGCGGATGGATGGCACATTATCATTACCATTACTGTAGTTTTATTGGCCAAAGAAGTCATCAATGCAATTGTTCAATTTGGGCAAAAATCATTTGGTGAAAAACTCAGAATTTTAATTTCACAGGACCTATCTCAGGGCATTATCGAAAAGTTTATTACCTATCGATTGGCCTTTTTCGATCAGAAAAATAACCAAGCAGGAAAATTACAAACCCGTATCGACCGTGGAGTTAGCTCGCTCACTCGACTGGTACAAATCTTTTTTATTGATATTTTACCGTTATTTACCAGTGCAATTATCGCTTTAGCCCTAATGTATTATGCCAATTTTTGGGTGGGTGTGGTCGCAACAATCATTGTGCCAATTTACTTTTGGCTGACCTTTAAACAATCACAAAAGCTTTCCGGCAAACGCCGGGCCTTGCGCGATAACATGGAAAAGAAGAATCAAGGTATTTTGAGTATTATTAACTCAATTACAGTGATTAAATCTTTTAATAAAGAGGCTGTTGAATCCACCAAGCAACTGAACTTACAAAAGTCACTGACTGAAAATCAGATGCAAACTCGACAAACCAGCTATATTTTTGATGGTCTAAAAACCTTTATTGAACAAGTCGGTGTAGTGCTGATCATTATTTTAACTGCTTATTTTGTTTTAGATGGACAAATGAGTATAGGGATGATCATGTACCATGTATTGTTGTTCAATAACGTGTCTGCACCGATCCGCTCTTTGCACCGTATTTATGATGAAATTAACTCGGCAATGATCTATTCAGAAAGCTTCTTTAGTATCTTAGAAGCAGATCATGAAATCGAAGCCAGTGGTTTAATGAAACCTCAAATTCATGGCAAATTTGAATTGGAAAATGTTGATTTTATCTATCCGAATGGTCATCAAGCCTTACATCGAATTAACATGACCATTCAACCCAATAAAATCACAGCCTTAGTCGGCTTATCAGGTGCGGGGAAATCAACCTTAATCAGCCTACTGGATAAATTTTATGCCCCGAACTCAGGCTGTATCAAACTCGATGGGATTGATTTAGAGCAACTGGATACACACTATTTAAGAGAACATATTGGCTTAGTATTGCAAAAGAATCATATTTTCCAAGGCTCAATTTTAGAAAATATTCGTTATGGTAAGCCCCATGCAAGCAATGAAGAAGTCATCGCAGCTGCCAAAAAAGCCTCGATTCATGAGCAGATTGTAAAATTACCGCATGCCTATGAAGCAGATGCCTTGCTATTGTCTGGCGGACAACAACAGCGAATCGCACTTGCTCGAATGTTCCTTAAAAACCCGCCGATTATCTTTTTAGATGAGCCCACAGCGAGTTTAGATGCCATCGCTTCAGAGCAAATCAAACAAAGTTTAGATGAGATTAAACAAGGCCGAACTGTAATTATGATCTCGCACAGCCTTTCGCAAATTATTGATGCCGATTACACCTATGTGATGAAAGAAGGACAAATCGTTGAGCATGGTGAACATCATGATCTTTATCATCAAGATGGTGCTTATAAGGAAATTTTTGATGCGATGGCTAAAAGCTTAAATATCGAAAAAATTGCACGAACTTTTGAAGATGATGGCGAGGAAGAAACCCATAGCTAAAGTCTAGTTGGTGCTTTGTATCAACCTACAGAAGCTCATACTGATTAAATTGACTTCTGCACCATTGGATCATTCAAGATATGCCTATCTGCTAACGAGATAAATTATCTTTTATGGACTATTCCCACATACAAATAAAAAGCCACTCTATGTTCTAGAATGGCTTTTTTCTTTTTAGGGTAATGAATTTAGAGGCCAATCATTTCCATTTTACTGCTTGGACTTCAACTTTTTTAGGATTGTCCGTTTCAGCACTACTGCAACCACAACCGCCACCGCATCCACTCACCATCGCAGGCTGAATCCATTTGGCTAAACGATTCCAACCTTGCGACTGACAAAATTGAGCCAGTTTAGAAAACACCGAATACGCTGACTTTGGGAAGACTTTCTTAAATACAAAAATTGCACTCCAAATCACCAATACCGCAATAATCAATAATTCAATCATCTCTAGCTCCTTTGCTTCAAGATTCTGGCTTATAGACCAAAATAACCTGACGCAATTTGATAAGTGAGGAAAGCCATTAAATAAGCCAAACCAAATAAATAGACCGTCATACCTGCAACAGTTTTCCAAGAACCTGTTTCACGTTTTACCGTAGCCAATGTCGCTAAACAATGCGGTGCATAGATAAACCACACCAACAACGATAAACCTGTTGCAACTGACCAGCTTAAATCACCCTGACTGATCAGATGTGATAAACCTTGAGCGACTGCATCATCATCCGCTGCAGATAAAGCATAAACCGTACCCAATGCTGCAACCACAACTTCACGTGCTGCCATCGCTGGAATTAAAGCAATACAGATTTGCCAATTAAATCCAAGCGGTTCAAAGATTGGGTGCATCACATGCCCCAGCATCCCGGCAAAAGAGTAGTCAATATCTGGTAAAGTTGCACCCTCTGGCGGTTGAGGGAATGTACATAGGAACCATAACAAAATCGATAAAGCGAAGATAATGCCACCGACACGCTTTAAGAAGATCTTGGCACGATCCAACAAACCAATCCATACACTTTTTATATCTGGGATACGGTAGCTTGGTAATTCCATCAATAAAGCATGTTGTGATTTATCTTTCTGGAAAAACTTCAGCACGGTCGCAACAATGAGCGCACTCACAATTCCCGCCATGTATAAACCGAAGAGCACTAAACCTTGTAGATTAAGGAAACCCCAAACCATTTTCGCTGGAATAAATGCAGCAATCAGCAAGGCATACACTGGCAAACGCGCTGAACATGTCATCAACGGTGCAACCAGTATCGTCACCAAACGATCTCGTGGATCACTAATACTTCGAGTCGCCATGATCCCAGGTACCGCACAGGCAAAACTGGATAACAGTGGGATAAATGCCCGACCACTTAAGCCTGCTTTAAACATCAATTTATCGAGTAGAAACGCCGCACGCGGTAGATAGCCTGACTCTTCTAAAACCAAAATAAAGAAGAACAGAATCAGAATCTGTGGCAAGAACACCACTACACTACCTGCACCTGCAATGATCCCATCGACCACTAAGCTGTGAAGTAGTGGTTGGGTAATAAACTGCCCAATCCAGCCACCAAACCAGCCAAAAAATTCTTCAATACCATCCATAAATGGCGCTGCCCAAGCGAATACTGCTTGGAAAACAATAAACATCATCAGCGCAAGGCTAAGAAGTCCTAAAACGGGGTGTAAAAAAATCTTATCGAGAAAATCAGTACGTTTGTCTTCATGATCTAAAAAAATCACCACATCTTTTAAGATTTGGTCAATTTTTTCATGATTGGAACCTGAAAGCTTAACATCACTCAGTTCTGCACTTGGTGTGTGGAATTTTTCATTTTCCAAAGCACCCATCAAGTTTTCAATCCCTGCATTACGCACAGCAACCGTTTCCACCACGGGAATACCTAAACGCTGTGATAATTTTTGGGTATTGATCTGCATCCCACGACGACGTGCTTCATCCATCATGTTTAATACAAGCAGAATCGGTTTGCCTTGTTCAATGACTTCAAGCACAAGTCCCAAATGTAATTTTAAGTTGGTTGCATCCACCACACATAAAAATGCCTGTTGATCTTGTTCACCGGCAATTTTCCCCAAAACCACATCACGGGTAATGGCTTCATCAGGACTGGCTGCATCGAGGCTATACGTTCCAGGCAAATCCAGAACACGCACCGCACGACCAGAAGGTAAATTAAATGTACCCACTTTACGTTCAACAGTCACCCCAGCATAGTTGGCAACTTTTTGACGCGTACCGGTTAAATGGTTGAAAAGTGAAGTTTTACCGCAGTTAGGATTTCCCACTAAAGCAATACGTAAAGTTTCGCTCATGCGGAAGCTCCTTCTAATGCCTGATGTATTTCAATTTTTTCGGCTTCGATCTTACGTAACGCAAATCGAGTAAAACCAATTTGAATGAGAATAGGATCACCACCAAAAACACCTTTTGTGATCACTTGTACACGTGTGCCAGGCACAAAACCTAGAGTTTCTAAACGACTCGCCACTAAATCTGGCTGATTGACATTATCTTGCGAGGTGCGATTGACCTTTGCGATAATGGCAGTTTGCTTTACTTTCAAGTCTGACAAACGCACAGCAATTAACCCTAAAATTTACACGATAGACAGACTATTATACATACAAATGAGAATAATTACCAAGTAAGGTTTGATTACAATTCTCATTCAAATACGATATTCGACTTATGTTTTCTTTTAGTCTACATTCCATCAACAAATAAGTTTTAAACACCACCGAAGCCCATGCTAAATAAGAAACCACGTATTCCTGCTGCTGTTGCCATTCCTGAAAATCTAGGCTTTTTACAGGGATTCCGTGACTATTTAATTGCGCAAACGGTCAGTCCGCATACAAGAAACGCCTATTTATCGGACTTAATTCAATGTAGTGAATGTGTAAATTCTTACCTTCCGAATTGGACACATGAAGACATCTCCGATGTGCTTATTCAACTCACCAAACAAGGCAAAAGCCCTCGGTCAATTGCCCGTTCACTTTCTGCTTTACGTTCGTTTTTTAAGTTTTTACGTGAACAAAAGATTCGTTTAGATAATCCTGTCGCGACCCATAAAACCCCAAAACTCGGACGAGCATTGCCTAAAGATTTATCGGAGCAGGACGTTGAAGCACTGATTCAGGCACCAGACGTCACAACAGCGTTGGGTTTGCGTGATCGCGCCATGTTTGAAGTGCTGTATGCTTGTGGTTTACGTGTTTCAGAGCTGTTAAATTTAAGGTTAGATTTGATCAATTTAAAACAAGGCTATTTAAGAATCACAGGTAAAGGCAATAAAGAACGTCTTGTACCTTTAGGCGGGATGGCGTGTGAATGGGTGGAAAAATATTTAACTGAATCTCGCCCGCAACTGTATAAATCTGCTACCGATTATCTATTTCTAACCCAACATGGCGGCATCATGAGTCGTCAAAACTTTTGGTATGCCATCAAGCGTTATGCCTTACAAGCTGGAATTCAAGCTGAGCTATCACCACATACCTTACGCCATGCTTTTGCAACGCATCTTTTAAATCATGGCGCTGACTTACGGGTGGTGCAAATGCTTTTGGGGCATAGTGATTTATCGACCACACAAATTTATACCCATGTCGCACAAATCCGTATGCAACAGCTGCATGAAAAATATCATCCACGCGCTTAATCACTGAGCATGGCGTGTATATCGGCAATTTACATCCCTTAATCAAGTTTTAAAGTACACTATTAAAAATTTTGTTATGCTAATTCCCTCAAATCATGCTGAAGAAACATAAAGAGTTATTTATGCAATTGAATCGTTCAAAATTGATGTTGGCTTGTCTTATTGCAAGCACGATGGCAGTGAGTGCTTGTTCAAAGAATCCAGACTCAAAAAAAGATGACACTTTAACTGCGACAGCACCTGCAACAGGTGAGGCATCGAATTTAACTGAGCGTGATGCAAAACAACGTCTAATCCAAACATTACAAGCCAATTTCAAAAAGGCTGGTGTTAAAGCCAAAATTTTAGATGCTAAACCGACTGAAATGCCCAATCTTTATTGGATCAGTATGGAAGGCATGAGCTCAGTTTATGCAACATCTGATGGTAAATTCCTGATCCAAGGCGATGTGATCCGTTTAGGTGGTGATAAACTCAGTAGCATTGGTGACAAAATACAAGCTGCAGAAAACAAGAAATATCTTGCTGAGTTAAATATTAAGGACCTCTTGGTTTACCCTGCGCAAGGTAAGGTTAAACATGTCATCTATGTATTTACTGATGCAAGCTGTCCTTATTGCCATAAACTTCATGAACATATCAGTGAAATCACGGCTAAAGGTATTGAAATACGTTATATCGCATGGCCACGTGGCGAACAATTTATACCGACGATGGAAAGTATCTGGTGTAGTGCAGACCGTAGTGCTGCATTTAATCAAGCCATTGCCGGTACTGCGCTTCCACCAGCAAGCTGTAAAAATCCAGTTCGTGACCTATATGCTTTAGGTCTAAAAATGGGTGTAAATGGTACCCCTGCGATCTACAATGCAGAGGGTGAATATCTGGGCGGTTATATGACTGCTGACGAAATTGAAAGCCGTTTAAATAAATAATTTTTATCAGTAAATTTACTATTATTTATAGCTCAATATAAAGATGCGTCAGACTCTAGAGTCTGGCGCATTTTTTAGCTATGATCTAAGCTTAATATAATTTATATACATAATTGGAGTGTGACGTGAAACCAGTTCGTCTGGCAATACTCGGTCTTGGAACCGTAGGCGGTGGTGCCCTTAAACTACTACAAGAAAACGCTGCTGAAATTAGACGTCGCACCGGCCGAGAAATTGAAATTACCCACGTAGGTACGCGTCGTCCACGTCCAGATCTAAATTTACCAGCAAGCATTAAACAGAGCGCCGACCTGTTAGATATCGTCCGCCAGCCTGATGTTGATGTTGTCGTTGAAGTCATGGGCGGTATTCACCCTGCTTATGAAGTCATGATGGAAGCGATTAAACATGGCAAGCAAGTGGTAACGGCAAACAAAGCCTTACTGGCAGAACATGGAAATGAGCTGTTTAAAGCGGCTGATGATCACCACGTACAAGTTGCCTTTGAAGCAGCGGTTGCCGGTGGTATTCCAATTATCAAGGTCATTCGTGAAGGCTTAGCAGCCAATAAAATTGAATGGCTGGCCGGTATCATCAATGGTACAGGTAATTTCATTCTGACTGAAATGAGTGAAAAAGGTCGTGCCTTTGCGGACGTACTCAAAGAAGCTCAAGAACTTGGTTATGCCGAAGCAGATCCAACGTTTGATGTTGAAGGCATTGATGCTGCACATAAGCTGACTATTCTTGCATCATGTGCCTTTGGTATTCCTTTACAGTTCGATAAGGTTTATACCGAAGGTATTACCAAGATTACCGCACAAGATGTGAAATACGCTGAAGAGCTTGGCTATAAGATCAAACACTTGGGTATTGCACGTCGTTCTAGCAAAGGCATCGAACTTCGCGTACACCCAACCCTGATTCCTGAAGAAGAGCTTCTTGCCAATGTAAATGGCGTGAAGAATGCTGTTCTGGTTCAAGCCAATGCAGTTGGTCCGACATTGTATTATGGCGCAGGTGCAGGCGCAGGCCCTACTGCTTCTGCGGTTGTGGCAGATGTGGTTGATATTGTCCGTGATATCATTTACACAGAAGATGGTTCAGGTACTATTCCTCAGCTTGCCTTTGAAGCTCTTTCCGACTTGCATATCTTGTCGAGTGATGAGATGACCACAGGTTATTATTTGCGTTTAAATGCTGAAGACCAAACTGGCGTACTCGCAGATGTAACAACAATTTTAAGTCGCACGGGGATCAGTATTGATGCCATCATGCAGCAACCTCGCTTAAAAGATCTGATTCCTATCGTGATTTTGACTGATCCGATCGTCGAATCGAAAATGAATGAAGCGATTGCACAAATTCAAGCCTTACCTGCTATCCATGGCGAAATCGTACGAATTCGTTTAGAATTGCTCGATAACTAATCGGGTTTTAAACTTCTCTAAATTTGCAGCAATACCCTGCAAAGCGCCATTCAATGAATGGCGCAGCCTCTCCGAGTAGAGGCTTAGAGGTTAAAAGAATATCTATTTGCTCTACACACAATTGGAACACCATCATGTCTAATGCCAATCGCTATACAGGACTTGTTGATCGCTATCGTGACCGCTTACCAGTATCGAAAACTACACGTGCTATTTCTTTAAATGAAGGTAATACGCCTCTCATTAAATTAGACAATATTCCCGGTATTATTGGTAAGAATGTTGAAATTTATGTGAAGTATGAAGGTTTAAACCCGACAGGTTCGTTTAAAGACCGTGGCATGACCATGGCAGTGACCAAAGCGGTAGAAGAAGGCTCTAAGGCGATTATCTGTGCATCTACAGGCAATACCTCTGCTGCTGCTGCTGCATATGCTGCTCGTGCGGGTATCAAAGCATTTGTGTTAATCCCAGAAGGCAAAATTGCAATGGGTAAAATGGCACAAGCGATGATGTATGGTGCAATCACTATGCAAATTCGCGGCAACTTCGATGACGGCATGCGTTTGGTTAAAGAAGTTGCAGACCAAGCACCGGTAACGATTGTTAACTCAATCAACCCATACCGCTTACAAGGTCAAAAGACCATTGCTTATGAAATCGTAGAAGCGTTAGGTCGTGCGCCTGACTACCACTGCTTACCTGTCGGTAATGCGGGTAATATCACTGCGCATTGGATGGGTTATACCGAAGCAGTTGCGAATCAACCTGTTGAAGCATTTGAACAAGTGGTTTATGACCCTGCAACAGATAAGTTTACAGGTCCAAACCCTGAAGGTCGCCCAATCATGGTCGGTTATCAAGCTTCTGGTGCTGCACCGTTCTTACGTGGTGGTCCTGTTGAAAACCCAGAAACAGTTGCAACAGCAATTCGTATCGGTAATCCTCAAAGCTTTAATCATGCCAAAGCGGTCGTTCGTGACTCAAATGGCTGGTTTGATGAATTGACTGATGCTGAAATTTTAGAAGCGCAACGTCTGCTTTCTATGTATGAAGGTGTATTTGTTGAACCTGCTTCTGCGGCATCTATCGGTGGTGCAATTCGTGATATCAAAGCAGGTAAAATTGCTGAAGGTTCTGTGATTGTATGTACTGTGACAGGTAATGGTCTAAAAGATCCTGATACTGCAATTAAACAATGTGAAGATGCAGTGATGCTGTCTATTGATGCAACAATGAATCAAGTGAAAGACTCTATTCTTTCAAATATGTAATAACGCATTCATTTATAAAAAAACCAGTTGTGCGCAACTGGTTTTTTTATAAGCTCAAGCTCAACATTATTCTTCTTCATATTGGTCATAGCTATACTGTCTTGCCAAGTCTTTTTCTATACGTTGAATATCTTCAAGACTAATTTCCTTGATTTCAAATAAAGGCTGCTTGAGTAAAGAATTTACTGCATATAAAGCCTCATGTTTCGAATAAGCTATGCTTAAATTTTGCTCAGCCTCGTCATAACTTAGACCTGATTCAGTTGCAATCAATGCTTCCAACAATCCTGGTTGCTCTGAAAGTTCTGATAAGGTTCCATTGAGATGAATAGAACAATAGTCATATTCAGCAAAAATTTTCCCCACACTATTTCTAAGCACTTCTGAGTTTTCTGAATAAACCAAACCAGCAAACCCCTCATCATGCTCTTCAAACCATTGTTGCTTTTTCATCGACCATAAACCATAAAATTTCACTTCTTGATCAAACTGTATCAACTGAAATTTTTGCATCTCGGCAAGCTGAACAAATTCAAATGTATCCTCATCATTTAAGCTTGCAGGTAATACATCCATAGATAATTCATCATCATCCAGAATATGTTCACCACAATGCGCAAAGACAAAATCATCCAGTTGTTTTAATTGCGCCTCATCCGCTTCAAAAAGCGATTCAACTTCATATAAAGCAAAATCACGCGCACTCTCAATTTCAAGTTGCTTATAGGTTGCTTCTGCCTGTTGTTTATTGTCAAAAATATTGGCAATACGATTTCCCGCGATGTAAAAAACCTCATCGTTATAGCCAAAGTATTTTGCACGTATCACATAAGTCGCCATACGAATCCCCTAATTTTTTGTTGATTGCAATGTCTGTTTTCGTTGATATAGACCTTGAGCACTTAAAGGTATTGCCATTCCATTATCCATCCACAATTCAAAATGCATGGCATTAAAAAAATCTGCTGGGCTATACACAATATTTTCCAATGGAGGTAATTCCCCAATACGCGGCAAAATATCGTAAATAAACCAACTGTTGTGGGTGATTAACAAAGAATGCAATTTGCCTGTTAAAGCCAGAGGTGACAACATCAGCTGTGAAAGCGCTTTATCCTGTAAATAATATTGATGTAACTGCTCAAGTTGCTGTTCAAAGTTTTTAGGCAAATGTTTAACATCTATCGCATTAACAAAATCATTTAAGGTTGGAATAAAACGCTGTTGGTAGTCCACCAAGAGATGATCACGCTCACACAAGTCTTTAATATCAATTGACTTGCCTGCACTATTTTGAAGGCTATGCCCAAACACAGGAATCACCACCGAATTTACGCCCCATAATGTATGTAAAATTCGATGACGGGCATCACTGCATAAACTTTTGGTACTATCAATAAATCCATGTATTTGATAATAGTCTTCTGCTTCGCCGCCCCAACGTTTGGCAGAAATCCGTGCATGTTGCATTGCATTCATTATCTAAGGTCATCATTTCTTGTTGTTGTTCAACAGTAACCCATTTTAAAAAACAAGCGAATACAATTTATTGATCATGGTTTATTGATCTACTTAATTTAAGCATAAAAAAAGCCCTTCATATTGAAGAGCTTTTTGTCATTTGGCTGGTTAAGTACCGTGAAAAACCGATTAGATACGTTTCGGTAAATTACTCACCCAATTTAATAAATTGGTTGCATCATTGGTACGTGCCTGAGAAGAACTTGCACCTAATAACACCACCACAGCTGGACGACTATTTACAGTGGTATGCATAACCACGCAACGCCCTGCTTCATTGATATAACCCGTTTTAGAAATATTAATATTCCAGCCACCATTACGTACTAAGGCATTGGTATTGTTTGATTTCAACACGCGATAACCTAAATTAAAGTCATAGTGTGCTGTTGTTGAAAATTGACGGATCAAGCCATATTGCGATGCAGCACTGACTAAAATCCCCAAATCTCGAGCAGAAGAAACATTACGTGGATCTAAACCAGTAGATTCAACATAATGGGTTGAGTTCATGCCCAATTGACGTGCTTTTGAATTCATTGCAGCAAAAAACGCTTGGCGACCACCTGGGTAAGTACGTGCTAAAGCCGCTGCAGCTGGATTTTCAGATTTCATCAATGCCACAAGTAACATTTCAGCACGATTCATGGTATCGCCAACTTTTAAAGTTGAACTTGAATTCTTACCACCAGCACCCGCGAAATCGATTTGTTGCAAGGTGATGTCTTCAGACATATTTAGACGGGCATCAGCGGTAATCACCGCTGTCATCAACTTGGTAATTGATGCAATAGGCAACGCCATATTGGTATTTTTACTAAACAGGACTTCACCTGTTTTTGCATCCATCACCAACGCAGCACGTGCATTTACCGATGGTTGGCTGTTATAGGTATTGGTGTCATAAATCTGTACAGACTTATTGGTCAATGTTGTCGGTGCAGCATTTGACGCACGAATTGTTGTGGTTAAGGTGGTTGAGCCTTTTGGAGAAATATCCTCGCCATCATCATCCAGAGAGTCACCATTGAGTAACTGGCTGGCATCTGAAGAAGACCAATTTACAGTTGCTTGTCCGCTCCCCCCCGATGAGTTCATAATGATTTCAGCAAAACCGGTAGAACTCAAACTGAGTAGTACTGACAAACTCAGCACATGCATTAACGTTTTTTTTGGTTTTTTCACGATAACTTACTCACCTCAAGGAGGTATTCACAAACTTGCTAATTACCTCAAATATGACTTACATTTACACTCAAACGTGACTATATTAAAACAAATATTTCAATCACGCCGTATTATGCGTAAATATTGAATGGATATTAGGAATAGGATTGCCAATTTTGTTATGTCTTTGCAAGTCTTTTTTGCTTTATGTAACAAAAATGTCGATATTGAGAAATTTAAGGAGGTGTAAGTGATTACTGTTTTAGTGGTAGATGACCATGAATTAGTAAGAACCGGCATCTGCAGAATGTTAGAAGATCAGACCGATATTCAAGTCATTGGACAAGCAGAATCTGGTGAAGAAGCAATTACGATAGTAAGGCAACAACATCCCAATGTGGTTTTATTGGACGTCAACATGCCTGGAATTGGTGGTGTAGAAACTACCCGTCGTTTGTTACAAACCGCACCTGATACCAAAGTACTCGCTGTGAGTGGTTTGGCTGAAGAACCCTATCCATCGCTATTATTGAAAGCTGGAGCTCGTGGTTACATTACCAAGGGCGCGCCAATCACTGAAATGGTTCGCGCAATCAAAAAAGTCATGCAAGGCGGTAAGTATTTTAGTGCCGATATTGCCGAACAACTTGCAAGCTCTTATTTATCCGATACACAAACCTCACCTTTTGACGCGCTGTCAGAACGTGAAATGCAAGTTGCCATGATGGTGGTAAATTGTGTCAGTGCACAAGAAATTTCTGACAAACTCTTTGTCAGTGTAAAAACAGTCAATACTTATCGTTATCGTATCTTTGAAAAATTAGGACTTGATAGTGATGTAAAACTCACTCACCTTGCGATACGTTATGGTCTAATTAAGCCATAAATTGATTAAAACAATAATTTATCTTGAGTACGATTTATGTCGCCTACGGTAACGGTTCCCATTTATCAAACAATTTACCGTCTAGGCACACTGTATTCAGGGTATAGATTGGTTATTGCCTTTTGCTTAGTCATTATTTTTCTGATTACCCTTGAACATCAGCCCGTACATTACGAATATCCCAGCTTATATTTTTATTCTCTAACCGCATTTACGCTGATCGCAGCATTACAAATGATGCTGCTCAAGTTCTATCCGCATGGGGTTGGGCGGCAATTTATCGGTTTTTTTATTGTTGATATTCCCTTTCTAAGTACCTTGGTATTTGCCCTTAATGGGCCAAATTTAGCCATCAGTATTTTGTTCGTGATTGCCGTTTTTACCGCGAATTTTCTGCTCAGTAAAAATAAAGCACTATTCGTAACACTGGTTTCTGTGATTGCGATTATTTACCAACAGTTTTTAGGCAGCTTCTTCGATTTTTCAAATTTAAATAATATTAGTAACAGTGCCTTATTGGCTTTTTTATTTTTTATGGTCTATGGCATTGGGCAGATTGCAATTAATCGCTTCCAAGTTTTAGAGTCATTAAATACCTATCAATCGCTTGAATTATTTAAGTTACAGAACATTAACCGCTATATTTTAGAACAGATTGAAGTGGGTTATTTGGTGCTCGATGAAAAGTGCAAAATTATCGTCAGTAACCCTGCTGCCTGTTTACTTTTGGGTATTTCACCACTTTACGCGCATGAGCAATATCATTTATCCAGCTTTCAACCAGACTTATATGAAATCTTAAAAGATGCCATGTTACGTGATGGAGAACGCTTCCAATTTGAATCGCATCAGTCCTCGTATACAGTCGATATTCGCGTACAAAAATTGATTGTTCCGCATCAAGCACTCACGCTTTTGGTCCTCGAAGATGCACAAAAAATTAATCAAAAGGTACAACAACTCAAACTTGCTGCACTTGGTCAATTGTCCGCCAGTATTGCCCATGAGATTCGCAATCCACTTGCTGCCATTGCGCAGGCCAATGATCTCTTTATCAGCAGTGACCCAGAACAACAAACCATTTTAAATCAAATGATTACTAAACAAACCATCCGTATCAATAATATTATTAAAGATACCTTGGATATGGCAAAAAATAAAAAGACCCATACATCGAAAATTAATTTTCAAGAATTTGTTGATGACTTATTACGCCATGATTTAGGGGATGCTCAGGAAAAAATCAAATTAGAGGTTCAAGCTGATGTTTGGATTTATTTTGATGATTCTCATCTTCGACAAGTTTTAGTCAATTTAGTGCGTAATGCATTACGTCATAATGATCAAAATGCTGAACACATTTTAGTGCAAACGTTTAAAAATGAATCACACGTATATATCGATGTGATTGATTATGGGAAAGGCGTCACAAAACAAGATCTTTCGCAATTATTTCAGCCATTTTTTAGTACCGAAATCAATGGAACTGGTTTAGGATTGTACCTATCGCAGACGATATGCGAAGCGAATCAAGCGAAACTAATTTACGTAGAGCAAAAACAACAAGGGGCGTGCTTCCGTATCGAATGCCCACTCATGGATTAGATTAGGTTTTTGGGGATATGACTACACGACAACCATTGGTTTTACTTGTAGATGATGAACAAGATTTATGTATGTTAATGCAAATGAGCCTTTCTCGGATGGGCATCAAAACGCATATGGCACACCATTTACAACAAGCCAAGTATTTTTTTAGTGAATATAAATATGATGCCTGTATTACCGATTTAAACCTCCCTGATGGTAGTGGTTTAGATTTGGTTAAACATGTATCGCAGCACTATCCTAAAACGCCTATTGCGGTCTTAACTGCATATGGCAATATGGAAATTGCGATTGCCTCGCTGAAAGCAGGCGCTTTTGATTTTGTCAGCAAACCGATTAACCAGTTACATCTGCAACAGCTTTTACAAAAAGCCTTGCATGTACCGCAGTTAAGAGAAACGATCAGCGATACACCGCTTGAAGAATCAATGCTCATCGGTGATTCACAGGTGATTCGTAAGTTAAGAGAATCGATTAAAAAAATTGCCCGTTCACAAGCTCCCGTATTTATCACGGGTGAATCTGGAACAGGCAAAGAGGTTGTTGCCAACCTCATCCATCTACTCAGCAACCGCAGTGATAGCCCTTTTGTTGCGATTAATTGTGGTGCAATTTCTGAAGAGTTGATGGAGAGTGAGCTATTTGGGCATAAAAAAGGTTGCTTTTCAGGTGCAACTCAAGACAAACAGGGTCTTATTCAAGCTGCCAATGGTGGTACCCTGTTTTTAGATGAAATTGCAGAACTGTCATTGGCGATGCAAGCCAAACTGTTACGAGCATTGCAAGAAAAGAAAATTCGTCCTCTAGGCAGTGATAGCGAAATCGAAGTTGATTTTCGTATTATCAGTGCAACACATCAAGACATTGAAGCATTCGTTGAACAAGGCAAATTCCGCCATGATCTGTTCTTTAGAATTCATGTGATGGATATTGTCCTGCCGCCATTGCGCGAACGTGATTGTGATATTCTAATTTTAGCCAATCATTTTCTTCAGCAAATTTGTACAGAGTGGCGTATTTCAACCAAGTCTTTCACTGAACAAGCCAAAGCTTTTCTTTTGCAACAACATTACTCAGGCAATGTTCGTGAATTACGCAATATCATTGAAAAAGCCATTACCATGAGTGATGAAGACTATATTGATATTCAACAGCTACAACCAGCTCCACATCGTGGTGTCCACAAAGTCGAACAGCATGATCTGATGCAAAGTAAAGCCTTGCCTATCATCATGCCGAATAAAGCACAAAACATTCCAGAAGAAGGTTTGGAGCAATATTTGGAAAAAGTTGAAAAAGAAGTGTTGTTATCTGCATTAAATCAAACCCATTGGAATCGCACTTTAGCTGCGAAGAAATTGGGCATGACCTTTCGTTCTTTACGTTACCGTTTGAAAAAGTTTGGTTTAGATACCGATGATGATGAATAAAAGCAGCCTCCATTCTTCATCATAATATCAACTCAAGCGTTTTTGTTTTTTGTACGGTTTATAGTAGCGACATAGATGTCGTCATTGAGTAAGGGGGTAGAAGGCCCCCTTAGCCAACACAACGTGATTTAACTGCCGAATGTCATATATAGCAGCATAAAACGGCTACAGTGTTATAAATTCACTTCTCAGCATTCAACTTTATCTATCACGATGTTTTAATAGTTGATCTGCAACATTATTTAAATAAGTTTCTTCTTTTTGATCTAAAGCCCATGGATATTCCAAATTAGGGCGAATACCCTGCCCATCAATCATATTGCCATTAGGCGTATAATAATGCGAAACCGTCATTTGTAATGCAGCGCCATTTGGCAATGGAAATAACTTCTGTACAACGCCTTTGCCATAGCTTTTTTCACCAATGACCCAAGCACGTTGATGCTCTTTCATTGCAGCTGTAAAGACTTCTGCGGCAGATGCTGAACGACCATTAATCAAAATACCTAATTTGGTATTGGACGACTCATCACCCGGTAAGGCTTGGAATTGTTGATTGCCTTCTGAACGACTTTTGGTAGAAACAATCGTTCCCTGAGTTAAAAACAGATCAGCCGTTTCAACAGCAGCGGAGAGTAAACCACCGGGGTTATTGCGCAGGTCGAATAGCACGGCTTTTACTTTTTGAGTACTGTATTCTTCAATTAAACGTTTAATTTCATTGGCAGTATCTTGTTGAAAGACTTTGACTTTAAGAACCAGAACTTGATTATGCAACATAACCGGCTCTATATCTGCCACTTCTAATTTTCGATTTCTGACCACCGTGATGGCTGGGCTTTTTTCATTGAGTTGCAACTGAAAAGTTGAACCAATCGAACCATGTAATAAATCTTCAACTTGTTGAGCATTTAAATTTTTAAGTTCTTGATTCTCAATTTTAAAAATAGTGAAGCCATTTTTTAAACCAAGTTTAAATGAGTCTGAATTATCGCGTAAATTCTTCACTTTCCATTGATGAATATGACTATCGAAAGCGAGTTCAAAGTCAGCAGTCGCAAGGTCACTTTCCGTATATTGCATTAACTGTTTATATTCTTCAGGACTTAGATAACGTGAATAGCGATCTAAACCACCCACCAGCCCTTTGATTGCCTGTAGAAACAGAACATCATCAGGTTTTTCCTGAACATAATTATCTTTGACGATGCCGTAGATTTGCACAAACTGCTCAATCGATTCAATCGGCACTTCGGCAATACTTTCTTCGACATCACCATCAAAATCAAGTGCGGCAGCATTTTCTGCCGCCCAAACTGAATGGCTTCCACAGGCCAACAATCCTGTTAATACAGCAATATATTTCCAAGCTTGAGCCATTCACGCACCTAGTTTTTAATAGAGATAATTTTATGCTTTCAATGTAATCAGATTACGGCCTTGCATTTCTGTCGGTACAGGGAGATGCATTAAACTTAAAATAGTCGGTGCAACATCTGCTAAAACTCCACCTTCAGCAATCGTCGCTGAGCTTGGTCCAACATAAATGAAAGGTACAAGTTCAGTGGTATGTTGGGTATGGACTTGACCACTCACATAATCCTGCATTTGCTCGACATTACCATGATCAGCGGTAATCAGCATGTGACCATGCTTTGCCATTACTGCTTCATATAAACGACCAAGGCTTGTATCAACCGCTTCAACTGCTTTCACAGCTGCATCAAACACGCCAGTATGACCCACCATATCGCCATTGGCATAGTTCACCACCAAAAGGTCAAACTCGCCTGAATTGATCGCATCCACCAGCTTGTCAGTGACTTCTGGTGCGCTCATTTCTGGTTGTAGATCATAAGTCGCCACTTTTGGTGATGGGATTAGAATTCGTTTTTCACCTGGATATTCATCTTCACGGCCACCGCTAAAAAAGAAAGTCACATGGGCATATTTTTCTGTTTCTGCAATACGTAACTGCGTTTTGCCTAAAGAAGATAAGTATTCACCAATTGAATTTTTTAAACCTTCTGGCATATACGCCACTGGTGCATCGATCGTCGCTTGATAACGCGTTAACATCACAAATTTGGATAGATGTGGTACCACTTTACGCTCAAAACCAGCAAAGTCTTGCTCGACAAAGGCTTTGGTAATTTCACGGGCACGATCAGCACGGAAATTCATAAAGACTACACTGTCGCCATCTTGAATTTTTGCGATTTCACCAATACGGGTTGCTTTAACAAATTCATCATTTTCATTGGCTGAATAAGCTTGCTCTAAGCCTTCAACTGCTGAATCAACAACACGTAAAGCTTCTCCTTCAGTCATCAGGCGGTAAGCTTGTTCCACACGATCCCAACGATTATCACGATCCATGGCAAAGTAACGTCCAATCATGGTGGCAATACGCCCTTGATTTGGATATTGTGCAAATACAGCATCGAGTTTTTCTAAAGAAGGTTTTGCACTCCGTGGTGGCGTATCACGACCATCTAAGAACGCATGTAAATAGACTTTTGCCCCACGTTTCAAGGCAAGCTCACACATCGCAATAATATGGTCTTGATGAGAGTGGACACCGCCCTCTGACAACAGTCCCATGATGTGTAATGCACCATTTGCTGCTTTGGCTTTTTCTACAGCATCAATCAGAACTTCATGCTCAAAAAAGTCGCCGGTACGAATGTCTTTGGTGATACGGGTAAAATCTTGATACAGCACACGACCTGCACCCAAGTTCATATGACCCACTTCTGAGTTACCCATTTGCCCATCTGGCAAACCCACATCTTCACCTGAACCTGAAATTAAACTATGCGGATGCTTTTCTTGCATCATGGTTAGATTTGGCGTTTTTGCTGCTAAAAACGCATTATCTTCGACCGCTTCACGATGACCCACACCATCCATAATCACTAGAACGTGAGGGATTTTGCCAGCAGTTGCATCCGTCATGATTTACACTCTTTACTGTTTACAAATTAATCGTTACATCTTACCGTTTTTTTACGGCAGACTCTATGCTAAGACCATGGCAAAAACGGGTTGCCATCATCTAAATTTCTAATCTAGTTAAAATTCAACCGACCTAAGCAATTGATTCATCAAATTATCTTGCTCTATACAACAAATAACTGCCGATACCAAACATCAATACAATTGGCAAAAATACAAACCAAGCTGGCGATGGTGCATAGACCAAACTCGCATAGCCCAAGAAGTCTTGTATGTAATAGAAGCCCAAACCAACAAATAATGCGATGACTAAGCGAAAACCCATTGATTGTTGGCGCAAAGGCCCAAAAATAAATGAACAGGCAATCAACACCAATGCAAGTAACGCAAATGGTGAACCAATATTTTTCCAGAAAGCCAAAAGATATGTCTTCGGTACTTGGCTATATTCATGCATATATTGCATAAAACTCAACAACTGCGTAGGGGCTAAGTCCTCAGGATTGATGGTCACCATATGCACATATTTCGGTTGCAATGCGAGTGCTAAATCCTGTTGGTTTTTATTGACAACTTGAGCTTGACCGTTGTCCAATAAATTGACTTGGGCACTGTTTTTTAAATTCCATTGACCTTCTTTGAAGAACTGCCCTTCTTCCGAATTTAGCAATGATTTCATTCGATAATTTTCGTCAAAATCGACAACTTGAACTTGTTTTAGCGTGCCTTGCGAGTTGGCATAATCAATATAAATAAAGCGTTGCCCTTCACGTGTCCAATAGCCTTTAACTTCCCCAAGCGCCGCGACACTGCGATGGCTTTTAATACTTTTCGCCTGTTCATTGGTATAGGGAATTACGAATTGGGTCAATAAAAATGAAAGCACCACCAAAAGCATCGCTGAACGCATCACCCAACCAACAATACGCCAGAGGCTAATACCCGCTGCTCGCATCACAATCAGTTCACTGTTGGAAGCCATTGAACCTAAACCCAATACAGCCCCGATCAAGGCTGCAATTGGAAGAATCTCATACAAATAACGAGGTGCGCCCCATAAAACATATTGCAACGCATTCCAAGCCGTATAGCCTTGTTTAAGATCACTTAACTCACCCAAATAGGTGAACAAGATCTGCAAACTGGCAAGGACTGCGGTCGCACCTAACATGGCGAGCAAGGTGGTTTTCGTCACATGTTTTGCGACAATTCTACGTGCTAACATTATGATTTTACTCGCTGTATTTGCTTTTTAATCTTAGGTGCTAATTTCTGCTTTCTTGAAAATAGAGCGGCAGCAACAGCATAGAATAATAACACTGCAGGATATGCCCAAACACCCACCTCATCTTTACTGATACGGGTTCGTATTGCCATGAGTGCCACAATTAAGCTGGCAAAAATCAATAATGCTGGGAAAAGTTTGAGATAGCGACCTTGTCTTGGGCTGACTTCACACAATGCAGTTGCCAGCATTAAGGCGACAATAATGGAAAACGGAACAAATAAGCGCCATCCCAACTCACTTGCCACAACAGGGTCATTTCTATTTTCAAGCAATTTGCCAAAAGATAGCCCCTCAACTTCATCACTTTCAAACTTGGCTTCTTTATTATTTTCTAAACGTAGACGATAAGATTGGAATTCTGTTTGGCTATATTTGGGTGTTCCAGGATAAATTTCATAACGGCGACCTTCGACTAAATCGACCACACTGGCGGTTTCATTGGCAATTTCAATCCGTGTCGCTTCCTTTGCCAAAATCATGACATCAGGTTTGCCTTCTTTTTCAGCACGTTGATAAAAGAAAATATCTTTTAGATTTTTACGATCTTCAGATAAAGAGCCTGCATAAATCGTATAAGCCCCCGAAGAAATAAACTCACGTGGCCGAACTAAATCAAAGCCTGTTCGTACCGCTTGTGTAGAGATCAGTTGCTCATATTGACGGATCCCCCATGGAGACATCCAAATCATTAAGACACTTTGTACACACAAGTAAATAACAGTCAGTGGAATCAATAATCTGGCGACTTGAATACGGCTAATACCACTCCCGTTCAGTACCGCCATTTCATGATCGACATATAAACGACCAAAAACCAGCATCAACCCAATAAAGAAACCCAAAGGAAGAATTAAAGTCAAAAACTCAGGTAAACGAAAACCGATAATACTCAACAGAATACTCGGATCTACACGCCCCATAGCAGCTTGACCAAATCGTTTAATCAATTGCCCACCCATCATAATGACTGTCAGTAATGTGACAACCACAAGAGAGGTCGAAACGACTTGTTTGACAAGGTAACGTCGAATAATCAAATTAATCTTCCAAATAAGGGTAATATCGTGATGTAGCGCTAGTTTACCCGAAGTTAAAATTATAAAACTAGATTGAAATTCTACCATTTGAAGTGGTTCAATGGTTTAATGATTTGAAATGTACAAAAGGCACAAAGACAACACATGAAACTTACGATCAATACGTCATTTTCAGCGTCTACATCTAGCCAGTCGTTATTTATTCTGGTGGATTCTGAAAACGCTAAACAAGCTCAAGAAACATATAAAATCAATGACTTGAACAGCATAATTGAAGACACTCAATTCAAAGCAAGTTTAAACGAAACTCTACCACTTATCGGAAAGCTAACTCAAGTTACGCAATGTACTTTATTGGGCATAGATAAAGCCTCTGAAATTAAAGCTGCGAAATTAGCAAAAATCGCACAAACCATTATCAAAGCTTCACAAAAAAAATTCCAAAAAATCAGCATCGATATTTCGGCTTTACCGACTGAGTTACATTATCTATTTGCATTAAATTTGACGCAAGCTGCATATGCTTATGATGAATTCAAATCGAAGAAGAATGAGTTTACTTTAAAAAATATTGAATTTATTGCAACGCAATCAAGTCTGACTGCAGAACAGATCACGCTTATTGAAGCTGTTCAAAAAGGTCAAAACTTTGCCCGTGACTTAGGTAACTGCCCTCCTAATATTTGCTTCCCTGAATATTTAGCAGAACAAGCACGTGCTTTAGCAGCTGAATTCCCTGAGCTTTTACAAGTAACGGTACTTGAAGAACAACAACTTGCTGATCTAGGCATGCATGCTTTCCTTGCGGTAAGCAAAGGTTCTGATCGTCCAGGACGAGTGATTACCCTTGAATATAAAGCCAATCCTGATCAAGCACCAATCGTACTTGTGGGTAAAGGTGTGACTTTTGATACAGGTGGTATTTCATTAAAACCGGGCTTAGGCATGGATGAAATGAAATTTGATATGTGTGGTTCAGCATCTGTGCTGGGTACGATTCGTGCACTTTGTGAAGCGAAACTCCCGATTCATGTAGTTGGCGCAATTGCTGCTGCTGAAAACATGCCTTCTGGCCATGCAACTCGCCCAGGTGATATTGTAACCACCATGAGTGGTCAAACGGTTGAAATCCTGAATACCGATGCCGAAGGCCGTTTAGTCCTTTGTGATACCTTAACGTATATTAAACGCTTTAATCCTGCATTGGTGATTGATATTGCAACATTGACTGGGGCTTGTGTGGTGGCTTTAGGTTCAGTGGTTTCAGGTTTATTTACACCAGATGATGAACTTGCAGAAGAAATTACAGCAGCAGGACACACTGCATTTGACCGTGTATGGCGTATGCCCGTATATGACGATTATCAAGAACAACTTGATTCGCCATTTGCCGATATTGCCAATATTGGCGGGCCAAAAGCTGGCGCAGTTACAGCAGCTTGCTTCTTACAACGCTTTACCCGTGACTATCGTTGGGCACACTTAGACATTGCAGGTACAGCGTGGAATTCTGGTGCAAATAAAGGTGCAACAGGCCGTCCAGTGCCATTGTTGATGCAATTAATTGCCAACCGTGTACAAAAGAATGGCTAAAATTAGCTTTTATTTGTTTGAAAAAAGCCCTGAGCGACAGGTGGAAAGTGCCTGTCGTTTATGTCGTAAAATTTTACGAAATGCAGCCAAAGTTTGGTTGCATTGCCCTGATGTAGACATGCAGCAACAACTGGATGAACGTTTATGGAGCTTTGATCCGACCAGTTTTATTGCGCATGGAATTGATCAAATTGATGCACCGATCTGTATTTCTTCAAGATTACCTGAGTCTTTAGACTGGATTGTGTTTAATTTTAACAATCAAGCACTTGAACAAGTGACACAATTTAGTCACATTATAGAAATCATTGAAAATGCTGAATCAGCAAAACAAATTGGTCGAGAGAAATATAAAGCCTATCGACGAATGGGTGTTTCGCCTCAAACATTTAAACTTTAATTCTTTATTCTCATTTTATATCAAGGAGATGCGTGGTGACATTAAATGTCGGTCAAGATTTTAAAAAGCGCTGGTTAGATACGCCTGAAGCGGTACGCCAAACTTTTGTAGATGACCTCAACCGCATCTGTGACCTTCTTAGCCCTAAAACAAATGTACAGGACTGGCTAAGTAACGACCAACGCCAAATGCAAGTGGCGCAACTCCAAGTTGAACACGCCTACGCTGAGCTAAAAGCCCAGCTGATTGAAGAAGCACGTATCCGTAGACAATTAGCACTTGAAAAATCTTTAGCGGAAAAACGAGCATTACAGCACGCCTATAATTTAGCACTACAACAAGATGAAATTCAGCAGTTTGAACATCAACAATTGACCTTACAAAATTTACGTCAACAAATTGATATTGAAATTTCAGAATACAGTGAAAAATACACTAAAAATCCTGATTATCCAGCAATAGATTATGCCAATGGGCAATTCCGCATCACAGATGCGCAAATGACTTCAGAGTTGGAAAGTGTTCGTCTACGTCTTGAGTTAGAAGCAGAAACGCTCATCGAACAGAGCTTAAATGCTTTACGTAGCAAACTACAAACTGCGGCAAAAGAAGAGATTGAATATATTTTGGCAAATTCGAATTTTTCGGCAGAGAAAAAATAAAGTTTATTTATTTTAATCGGATATCCACGTTTACTTGTCACGAAAATGCAATATTAATGTCACATGATAGTCATCTCGGATGGCTTTAACGCTTATGTGTACAGGTTAAAAATATTTTAAGTGATCAACTCAGTGAGTTTTTATTTTCAAGATAAAAATTTCCAATCACTTGCATCAGGATGAATAAAATGGATCTGCTTAACCACATTTCGAACCAAATTGCGCGACTACATTCAGGTGAAAAATGGACTGTTTCTATACAAGATTTACTGATTAGCCGTGTAGATTTTCAATCGCTTTCAGTATTTCTTTCTCGGGAATCTGAAAAAGGGATTTTTTCACTGACTGATATGGACAAGCTAAAATCACGCTTTGAACATACCTCTTTGACGATTATCAAAAACTAGTCACATAATGCTCATATGTTTGAAACAAAAAGCTCACATTGAGCTTTTTTGTTTAGATAAAGATAATCAAAACTCAGTTAAATTTTAAATTATCTTTTTTTATTAAATTGTGAAATCAACATTTTTAGGAACCACAATTTTTCGGGGCTCACTTCCTTTTTCAAATACACTTATATAAATAATTTCTACAGGAAAAGACTTTCCTAGGGGTTCAACTTTAATCACCGTTTTTCTATTCGCTACAACAACGCTATATTTTTTTCGATTAAGATTTTGAATATATTCATCAAACTCTCCATAAATTTTAATTTTTTGCAGTTCAGAGTAAAAGGATGCTATATCCCTATAATCCCTCATTTGATCAACTAAATGTGCAATTATTTCTTGAACATCTGATGGCAAATTATCTTCCAAAAATAAATAATCTGCCCAGCATGTTGCTGAATTTTCGATAAACTGTTTTCCAGAATAAATCACTGATGTTTCAACCATTAAAGTTTTACAATCAAAGTCATCCTCTATCTTTTCTTGGCTTTCAACTGTTGGTATCTCTTGTGGTTTATTAAAGTAGTCAATATCTTGCAGATCAAGAGCTCTCGCTAAAGCACGACAAGTATCAAAACTAGCAGATCCCCCTTTTTTCAATTCGCTGAATAGTTCTAATACTTAATTCTGAAATTTCTGCTAATTGCTCTTGTGTCCAACTCCTTAATTCTCTAGTCAGCCTAATTACTAAACCTAGTTCAACATTAGTCAATTTTCTAAAGTTAGAATTTGTCATATACTTCCCTCAAACTTATTTCATTAAGAATATATTTTGAGATTAAAATAATAAGTGCACTTAAAACACGACAGGAACATGACAACAAACTACTGCTTTACATATATTAATGTTCATCAACAGATAATTTTTGAAATTAGCTTGGCTTCAATCCGCAAGGTCTCATTGTTGTTTTGATCAATTTCAACCAAATATTTTCCATTGGAATAAAAAATAGAGTTGTCTTTTAAAGCAAAACTCATGACGCCTTTTTTTAATACAATCATCTCACCAGAAGCTGTCATCTTGATCAACTCCCAAGAATTTGGAATCATCCCTGGATATTTTTCGCCCGCCTTCTGATTACGTTCTAAATTTTGCTGAGCCTTAATCAAATTACCTTCAACAAATAACTCTTCTTCTGACTTTTGTTGCGATTTGGCTGGATTATTTCCAGACGTTGTTTTTAATGATTCACCTGTATAGCGTTGAGTAAAGAAATCCAACCACCCCACAATCGCACGAATAATTTTAAAAGGCGCAAAAATAATATCTTTAAACGTTGTTAACGGGGATTGGTGAGCGCCATCACGGGAATACGGGCGTTTAATAAAGTACAAATTGCCCTGCTCATCCATTTTGGGTTTAAAGAAATCAAACTTTGGATTTGAAGCGATTGTTTGCAACTCGCCTGTTCCCATATCCAAATGAAAAATTTCTTTGGGGCTATAGGCAATACGGTGTTCGCCATAGGCTAAACCACACGAATCATAATACAACTGCATGGTATCTCGCGGATCAAAACATGGATTTGAATCCTGACAATCCCCTTCGGTCAAATACTGTGTTCGATTGGCGTCTAAAGGCAGAATACAAATATGCCGTTCATAACCTTGGGTGTTAACGGATAGTGCTAAACGCTTTTTAGATTCATCATAAGCCATGTCCTGCACCACAAAATCATTCTTTCGTAATACTAAGCCTTCGGTTTCTTGTAAATCTGTCAATGATTTGATATTGATCGAAGTGCCTTCTTGCAAACAAGCGGTATAAATCATTTTATGATCAGCAGTAAGAGCAACATCTGTGGGGAAAATATGGTTTAAATCCACCTCATCATTTTGTGACAATGCTCCCATGAACTGTGCACCCGTACCTTTGGTTTTCCAATCTTTACGTTGCTGAATCTCAACTAAATTCTTTTTATATAAGTCAATGGCTTGGCAAGGAACCGTAATACTTTTATTCCCATCCAATAAATACAAATTTTGATTCGATAAATAGAGCAATGCTGCCATGTGTATTCCTTAATTTTACCTGCAATGGCGTGTTTCTCAATATTCCAGTTACAGTGTTTCTTGTAATTTGATTGATTTTCAATATAGCCCAAGATGATGTTTAACGATTTGTATCTGTTTTCATCAATCTTTCCATTGTACTGACTTTCAAGCACAAAAAAAGCCTTTCACGAGAGAAAGGCTTTGATCTGTATATTGCATTCATTTGTGCAGATTAAGGCTGTTTTAAATAAGGCCACGCTGCTTTTAAATAAATAAACATCGACCAGAGTGTCAAAATGACCGCGGTATATAACAAGGCATAAGCCAGTATTTCAAGCGGCTGCCAATTCAATAAAAACACCGTGATCGCAATCATCTGAAAGGCTGTTTTATATTTACCCACCGTGGAGACTGCTACATTGGTACGTGCACCTAATTCAGCCATCCATTCACGCAGTGCTGAAACTGTAATTTCACGTGAAATAATCACAATTGCGGCAAATGCCATAGTGATTGATGGTTGCCATTGCACTAAAACAATCAGTGCTGCTGCCACCATTAATTTATCTGCAACTGGATCTAAAAAACGTCCAAAAGCTGAGGTTTGATTTAATGTTCGTGCCAGATAACCATCAAACCAATCTGTGACTGCTGCAACAACAAAAATTGCAGTCAAGATAATATGACGCGTCATACCACCAGTATGTCCAGCTACTCCAATTGCAGGTGGCCAATAGGCAATAATTAAAAAAACAGGAATTAACGCGATTCGAGCAAGCGTCAAGATATTTGGAATATTCAGGATACGACCTGTAGTCATAGACACCGCCAGTGAGTCCCCTACTTACCCGAATGAAGGTAAATAATAATTTAGAGTAAAGCTCTATTTCGTTAGTACTTTAAACGATTCACATGAAACTGTCGACTAGGTAAATACTGTAACCGTCTGTCTTGCAATCGCAATGAGTCGATTTTGCTCATCCCAAAGATAGGCATGTTCTGTTGCATATCCATGCTCAGCAAAGTCTGTAATCACTTTATACTTGAACCAATCATTCAACTGATTTTGTAAAGGATGGATAAACGTTACTTGCCAAGTCAGTGTACTTGCGGGCGCAGGCAGTTTAAACATCGGCAATACACCGGGTGGCCAAACGTCCATTAAGGTCATGATATCTGAGACATTCATTTCTCGATTGGCATGTAGCTCAGGGTCAAAACGACACCAACCTGAAAAATCAGGTTGTTTACTGCCTGACATTGGATAATTCCCTTCAGTCCATGCCAGTTGGAAATTTTTTACACACTCTGGAAAAGGTAAATATTTAGGGACAATATTAATCTGATCAAGTGGCGGAAAATCAGGGGCTTGAGGCTCTAAAGACACTTGAATTTTAGAATCTCGTTGGCTACCAAAACTTGCAATTAAAATACTCTGCACAGCTTCATTTTGCCACAGTCTGACTTCAATTGTGGTAACTGACTTACCTTGTCTCAGAATTTCAGCAGTCAATTTCACTGGTGTTTCTTCAACAGGCCCAACAAAAGTGACACTACAACTTAACAACTTTTTAACTGGATCGTGAATGGTTGCAATTGCTTTATAAACCAACATACCTGCAACGAGACCACCAAAGATGGTGCGCCCCTGCAACCACCCTTGAGGAATATCAATCCACTCTTCTTGTTCAATCTGCTGAAATAGCGATTCTAATGACATGATCTGTCCAATTTTCCAATCTTTGCTGTACTGTTTCATATTTAACATGAGATGAAAATGATCAGTGACTCATGCGTCAATGGTTGTTTTGGCAAATGTTACTCATCATCGAGAACAATAATGACGTTATTCATGCAACACTTTATAAATCATTCGTGCCATAACATCACCCAAACCGGGAACATTTTTTAAATCATGTTCAGAGGCTTTAAGTACGCCTTGAATCCCACCAAAATGTGTCAGTAAATCACGGCGACGTTTTGGACCTAAGCCCGGAATAGCCTCAAGTACCGAACCTCCACGACGCTTATCTCGTTTAGCGCGATGTTTGGTAATGGCAAAGCGATGTGCTTCATCACGAACCTGCTGAATCAAATGCAGGGCTTTATGGTCTTCAGGAAGCTGAATCTTCGTGCCATCGGTAAAATGTAGTGTTTCTAAACCGGGTTTACGCCCTTCACCTTTGGAGACACCCACCATAAATGCATCTAAACCAAGCTCTTGCATAACTTCCATCGCCATATGAAGTTGCCCTTTACCCCCATCAATCAATAATAAATCGGGTAACATGGCCTTTTTATAACGGCGTGTTAAGGCTTGGCGCATTGCGGCATAATCATCACCGCCAGTAATATCTTCAATCGCAAATTGGCGATAATCGCGTTTACGTGCGCCACCTGCATCAAAAACCACACATGATGCAATGGTCGCTTCGCCCATAGTATGCGAGATATCAAAGCATTCAATACGATCAACAGGTCGTCCACAGACTTGTTCTAATTGATGAAAACGCTCATTTAATTCTAAATGATTGGCTAATTTTCCTTTGATGGCATGCTGAACATTCATCTCAGCCAACTCAAGCCATTCAGCACGAGTTTCACGAACATTGTGTTTAATCTGTATTTTCTTTTCAAATTGTTGATGTAAAGCTTCTTCCAGTTCTTTTCGGTCTGTCACATTTACATTGACAATCAGTTCAGCAGGAACTTCATCTGCGACTTGAAAATAAAAATTGGCGATAAAATCAGACAACATTTGTCCCAAATCATCATCTAACATATCTGGAAAATAACTTTTCCCACCCAGCATTTTCCCATTACGCACATGCATGATCTGTACACAGGTCACACCCGCTTGATAGGCAATTGCAAGAATATCCGCTTCACCTTTGACTTTATAAATGGCTTGTTGTGCTTGGACATCACGCAGTAAGGCCATGCGGTCACGGTAAAATACCGCTTTCTCAAATTCTAGATTTTCTGCCGCTTGTTCCATTTTTTGAATCAATTCCTGATTCAGTTCTTTGGTATCACCATTTAAAAAACGAATCGAGTTTTGTACGTCTTCATTATAGGCTTCGGCTGAAATTAGCCCCACACAAGGCGCAGTACAACGCTTGATCTGATATTGCAGACAAGGACGTTTACGCTGTGAAAAATAGCTATTTTCACATTGGCGGACATTAAATAATTTTTGTAGAACTAACAGTGTATCTCTTGCATTGTAAGCGCTTGGATAAGGGCCAAAAAACTTACCCACTTGATGTTTGCCTTTGCCCCGTCCTGAAGCAATACGTGGATAAGGCTTATCTGCGGAGACAAAAATATAGACATAGGATTTATCATCGCGCAACATAATGTTATATGGTGGGCGATGCAGTTTTATTAGATTCTGTTCGAGTAATAAAGCTTCTGTTTCAGAACGGACGATAAGGGTTTCAATATTATAAATACGTGCAACCAAAGCCTGTGTTTTCGGATGTTCAATGGTTTTGACAAAATAACTTAGTACACGATTTTTTAGATTTTTGGCTTTTCCGACATATAATAATTCACCCTCTTTTCCCAGCATTTTATACACACCAGGTAAAGTCGTCATATTGGCTAGAATCTTTTCGATATTTTCACGTGCGTTTTCGTTCACAGTAGACTTTTAACTTTGGACTATAAATGGATGATGTAGTTAGATCATCCATTTTTCAAGTCTACTTGAGTGAATTACTTGCGCTTTCTACTCTATAGTGCCCTGATTTGTTATTTTTTTAAATGGCTGATTAACAGCTTTATAGGCGATACGGTTCATCCAACTACACGCCAATTCATCAGGTTTATGATAAAAAAATTCATTTTGAGGATGA
The DNA here is from genome assembly GCF_059422385.1 of Acinetobacter sp. GW821-FHT01E09. Taxonomy (NCBI): domain Bacteria; kingdom Pseudomonadati; phylum Pseudomonadota; class Gammaproteobacteria; order Moraxellales; family Moraxellaceae; genus Acinetobacter; species Acinetobacter sp. GW821-FHT01E09. The sequence continues at coordinate 328,414 of NZ_JBWKWU010000001.1, read as the reverse complement.
TATTTTCCTTGATAGTCTTTTCCATCTATTGTGAGCTTTACATTGCTATATAGGGTGTTTTCCTTATCTTTGAATCGCGTCCAAGCCACATTACTCCAATTTCCTGTTGCTTCTATTTCTAAATCTGCAAATACCTTTGCATCAACGATATACGGTAAGAACTCAATATATTCCTGATTACTATTGGCTGACAAACTTTGCCAACAAATAGAGCCTTTTGGAAATACTTCATTTGGCGAATAACCTAACCCTAAGATTGCAACTAAAATCTGACCTGTCGCACTACTCCTCATTTGACGGATTGGATTATAAATATCATCCGTAATCAATTGCCCAGAGACATCAATTTTCTTATATTGATAAGATAAAACCAAAGGTTGTTGAGCAATATAATTACTCACGGAATATTGTAATTTCGTTCCATCAAATGTTGCAGACTCACCCAACAAGTATGTATTTTGATCTAATTGTGGTGGGGTAAATGTCGAAATCGCATTTTGTGTTAGATAATATTTTGAAGTTTCTTCTATAGAAGCATCTTGAACCAAGAGATTTTTATTTTCATTGATATGGTAAGTTTTTGCTCCTGATAGTAAGTCAATGCCTCCACCTTGAAATGAATATAGGGTATCAAATTTATCTGATTCACTTTTTGAATCATCCGATCCGCCACCACACGCTGTTAAAATTAAAGCATTGATTATAAAAAATATTGTTTTTTTCATTATAGCGGTTCACTCGACTATTTGTTTTGAATTATTATTAACCAATATTTCATAAAATCACAAGTAAAAATTGCTTAAAATTTGACTGTTTTTTATTTCCATATAGTTGATTATTAAAGTAAATTTCAAGAGATTCTCGTCTCAGTTAGGCTTTGTACTTTAGGCTGCTTTTATAAATTTTAAAACCATAAAACATAAAAACCCTCTCGTCTTAGTCTTCTTCCAAAGCGAGAAGGCACTTTCAATACCCGTATGATTCACTTCTTATGATAGTTTTAAAATATTTATCACAAACGATCGCTATTCTCTATTTATTTCAATCTGAGTACAACCGACTTCTACTGCCTGACGGAAGGCCTGTTGATCTCTTGGAGAAACCAAGACCTGTTTGATTTTTCCATCTTTCATATATTCGATTTTCAAACGATCTAGAGATAAGGCAGGTGATGAAATCGAATTATTGGTTTTGCTGATGTTTTGAATATTTTTCAATGGGATATACCATTTTAAAAATAGGCTATGAATGATCAATGCTTCATTTTCAATGATATAGCGTGTATTGAAAACTGGCCACCAAATCACAGCAATAGTTAAAATATACACCGCTGTATGCTCAGGATATTCAACCATAGTGCCTTTTGCATACATGGTATAAAGCAATTGAATCAGTAGACCTGTCATTACGATTAAAAAGCCTAAAATCCACCAATCAATTTTAGTATGAAATTTTTGCATCACGCTCTTCAAAGTTTCCCCATACAAAATATTATTCTATCTGAATTTTAAGTTAAATATGACTATAAAATCATCGATTTACATAATAAAAAACGCTCTTTCGAGCGTTATAATTTTTGACTAAATGTTTAAGCATCAATTTTTTAAATAGCGATCAAAAATTTCAGAAAAATCATAATTCTCAATCTGTCGAATACGCTGATTGGCATAATCTTCAACTTGTTGCGCAGTCTGATTGATGATTTCAGGTAAATTTAAAATTGCCTGTTCACTAAGCTCTCGTAAGTTAAACATTTTCTGCACATTGTCAGTGCTTTGTAATAGCACATTACGTTTACGATTGATCTCTTTGCAAGTTTCACCAATGGTAAATAATGCTTTATAAAGATCACGAATTTTCTCGATTTGTTTTTTATCAATATCGATAGAGAAATGCTGTTCACCTAATTGGAACTTGATTTCAGCATCTAAATCCACGGTACCAGCAGTTTCTAAAAGTACATTTTTAATTGGATTATGCTTATACAAGTAGCGGTACAACATACGTTTTTTACTGATTGCACTTTTACCATCTAGATGCATAAAGGCCACATTGGTAAAGCAATATTCATCTGTTTTACTTTTGATGACAAAGAAAATTTTCTCGTTATCTTCATGAAAAATATAATCATCAATATCTGTTTTATTGAAATCATGTGGCTCAATAATTGTTCCAATATCACTCATACCCATCATTTCTGAGGCTAAATTTTTAAACATTTTGTGTTTTCCAGCGCTTTTATAAATTATGAAAGTAAATTAAAAAAAACGAGCGTTAAACTCAAGTCAAAATTTGTTATTAAAAAAACGCCCTGGCGGGCGCTTTAAATCAAATCATTTTTTCAAAAAATGCAATGATCTGTGACATATATGGTCGAATAAAAATCAGGAAGAAAATCCCTAACATCAAGAACCACTTTAAAAAGTAATACAACTGACGATTGGTTTTTTTCAAGGCTTTGGCTTTAATGCGGATTTGATACACATAACCAAAAACTTTGTTTAACCCCCCTGTTTGATCACCTGCTTCATTTGGAGAACTGGCAGCTGTCATCACTTTTTTACCGAACCAGTGATTAAAGCGCTGCATAAATCTTGTTTTTAATGGACGCTCTACATCAGCAAAAAAGATAATACGATTTTGGTCTGTGGTATTTTCAGCATAATGAATATAGGTTTCATCAAAAACCACGCTTTCACCATCACGCCATGAATAACGCTGACCATCTACATCAATAAAGCAACGATCATCATTTGGCGTAATGAGCCCCAAGTGATAACGCAATGAACCTGCATAAGGATCACGATGGCGCACTAATCGACTATCAGGTGCAAGCTCTGTAAACATTGCCGCCTTAATACTTGGCAAGGTTTTCAGCAATTCAGTTGTTTTTGGGCAAAGCTCTGCTGCTGACGGATGCGCTGAGTCATACCATTTTAGGTAAAACCGTTTCCAACCTGTTTTAAAGAATGAATTAAAGCCTAAGTCATCATATGTACTTGAAGCCTTAATTCCACCTTTGGCATATAACGCTTGCGCCTCTTCACGAATCATTTCCCAGTTTTCATCTAACACTTTTAAATCTTTAAAATGTTGTGTGTCGATATACGGCTGATTCGGCACTTTTGAAAACATATACATGAGAAAGTTAATTGGTGCGAGTATCGTTGAATGGTCAAAAAATTGACGATAAAACGAATGTCGCACTTTACCGCGATTTTGGATATACAAAGCAGAAATCACAAAAATCGCCAATATGATCCATTTAATCATACAGCACTCTTTTCATTAATCAGGTTAATCAAGCAACATGTGCTGATAGAATTTTAAATCTCAAAAAGTGAGAATGTTTCTACAAAGTATAACAAACCTATAAATCAAAAAGCCACAATAACCTAATTGGATGTTTTTATTGATTATTATTAAAAATAAACCAAATTTGTAGAAGTGACTACAAATTTGGTTGAAGTTTTATTAGACAGACATCTAAGTTGTTTTCTTATTTATTCCAATCAATCAGTCTTAAAGAAGCCAAAGCTGATGCAGCTTGCGTGTTATATATAAAACACCCATTCTTGAACCGTTCAATATTTAACGTTGCTGTTCTTCTTTGTTTGTCTGTTGTGGCTATGGCTAGCAGTTTTTCCCATTGTTTAATTTCTTTGGCTCTCGTCCATTCAATGTCACTTTCGTAATTAGCCAAATATGTTTTATCTTGATATTTAACTGCCACATAATCATCACTGGTTATGCCCGTATCAGTTTCATAAATAGTCGTCCAAGGAACATTTTGCCAATTACCACTTGAATAACGATAGGTTAGGTCTAATGGCTTAACTTGTTGATTTAAAAAATCAACATAACCAGAACTTGCTTCTTTTAATTCTTCAAATGTTCGCTTCGATTCAGTATCTGTCTTGAAACTAAAATAATCTTGGTTGTTCTTTTGAGAGATAAAACGATAACAGTTACTCCCCTGTGGAAAACGATCATTGCCGTATGAAGCTAATAATTTTCGTGCTTCATTATAATTATTTTCACTGTCGAAACCTAAACTACGATAGCCTGGTAAAACCGTATCAAAAATATTTTTTCCTGAGACATCAACTTTTTCTAATTTAAGATCTGTTTTAACATTACCAATTAAGGTTGAGGTCCATGAAGTCATAGAGTTTAATGCAACTGTATTCGGTGCAATCTCACGTGGCGTATATAATTTGTTGGCTGTTAATATATATTCTCCTAGAAATTTGTTAGCGTCAGAACTCTTAAACTGTTTATTGAAAATCTCATAATATTCCATAGTCAAGTTATCAGAGTCATCATCTAATTCATAATTAACAGCGTAATAGCGTGTTCCATTATCCAAGCTGTCTTGTGCTGTTGAAGGTTTCGAATTATCTGATGAAGAGTCATCACCACCACCGCATCCAACCAAAGACAAGGATAAAAAAATAGCTGTAAATGCGAGTTTCTTGTTTTGTGTATTCATAACGGGTTCTTTTTTTGAGTAAATACCAAGCAAATATTACATATATAATACAAAACATTCAATAGATTATAAAGATTTTCTAAACAAATAATTAAATTTCACACCAATTGACCTAAATGACAAAAAAAATGAATCACGATGAATGGCTATTCTTATTCCTTTTTGTAAAGAAAGGCACAAAGGAATTTACATTAAATAAATAAATTTCAAATATTTATGCAAAAAACCTATAAAATTCTTAAAATTGAAAAGCTTAATTTAATCTTCTACTCAAAAAAAATTGATGACCCTTGCGTCACGGCTTGATACAACTTGTTAGGTTATTTTTAGATATAGTTATCGTAAGATTAGTGAAGTCGAAATGTGTGCGGGAATTGCATACACACTTCAAAACATCAACTTAAGAAGTCCTCCAAAAAAGGAGATCAGGGCATGATCCACGCTGGCAATGCCATTACCGTCCAATTGCTTTCGGACGGAATTGCAGAATTCCGCTTTGACTTACAAGGTGAGTCGGTTAACAAATTCAACCGTGCAACGATTGAAGACTTTAAAGCTGCTATTGAAGCTGTAAAAAATAACAGTGAAGTGAAAGGTCTCATCGTTACCTCTGGTAAATCAACATTTATCGTTGGTGCAGACATCACTGAGTTTGGTGAAAATTTTAAGCAAGGTGAAAGTGCAATTGTAGAATGGGCAATGCCTGTTCACGAGATTTTTAACGCTTTTGAAGATCTAGAGATTCCTAAAGTTGCTGCGATCAATGGTATTGCATTGGGCGGCGGTTTTGAAATGTGTTTGGTATGTGACTACCGCGTAATGTCAAATGCTGCAACAGTGGGCTTACCAGAAGTTAAACTGGGTATCATTCCTGGTTTCGGTGGTACTGTTCGTCTAAGCCGTTTGATTGGTATTGACAATGCGGTTGAGTGGATCGCGACTTCAGCAAACAAACGTCCAGATGCTGCGCTGAAAGACGGTGCTGTAGATGCAGTTGTTGCAGCTGACAAACTCCAAGAAGCTGCGATTGATCTTGTTAAACAAGCAATCTCTGGTCGTTTAGACTGGAAAGCAAAACGTCAAGAAAAATTAGAGCCTGTTAAATTAGACATGCTTGAACAAATGATGGCGTTTAACTCATCTAAAGGTGTGGTCCTTGCGAAAGCAAACCCTGCTCAATACCCTGCGCCAAAACTTCTTCTTGATTCACTTCAAGCTGGTGTAAGCCAAAAACGTGATGAAGCGTTAAAAATTGAAGCTGAAGCATTTGCTAAAGCTGCGATTACACCACAAGCAGGTGCATTGATCGGTTTATTCATCAATGACCAAGTTGTGAAAAAAGCCTCTAAAAAACATGAGAAAGGTGCTCACCCTGTTAACCAAGCAGCTGTTTTAGGTGCGGGTATTATGGGTGGTGGTATTGCTTACCAAGCGGCAAGCAAAGGTACACCAATCATCATGAAAGACATCGGTAACCCACAGCTTGCTTTGGGTATGTCTGAAGCGAATGGCTTGTTGACTAAACAAGTTGAACGTAAAAAGATGACACCTGCAAAAATGGGTGAAACACTTGCACGCATCCGCCCTACTTTAAGCTATGACGAGTTTAAAGAAGTTGACATCGTGATTGAAGCAGTCACAGAGAATCCTAAAATCAAGGAAGCGGTGTTACGTGATACAGAAGCAAAAGTTCGTGAAAATACGATCATTGCTTCAAATACCTCTACGATTTCAATCACGCGTCTTGCAAATGCATTGACTCGTCCTGAAAACTTCGTGGGTATGCACTTCTTTAACCCAGTTCACATGATGCCTTTGGTTGAAGTGATCCGTGGTGAGAAAACATCTGAAGAAGCAATTGCGACAACTGTTGTTCTTGCTCAGAAAATGGGTAAAACACCAATCGTTGTAAACGACTGCCCTGGCTTCCTTGTAAACCGTGTATTGTTCCCTTACTTTGGTGCGTTTGACCTTCTGCTTAAAGATGGCGCAGACTTCCAACAAGTTGACAAAGTCATGGAAAAATTCGGCTGGCCTATGGGACCTGCTTATTTGATCGACGTTGTGGGTATCGACACTGGTGTGCATGGTGCTGAAGTTATGGCTGAAGGTTTCCCAGACCGCATGAAGCCTGACTATAAAGGCGCGATCGAAATCATGTACGAAAACAAACGTCTTGGTCAAAAAAATGACATTGGTTTCTACAAATACGAGCTTGATCGTAAAGGTAAGAAAGCGAAATCTATTGATCCAACTGCGTATGAGCTTGTTGCAACGATGGCAACAACTGAAAAGCACGAGTTTGATGCTCAAGAAATTATTGACCGTATGATGCTCACGTTCTGTAACGAGACTGTTCGTTGCTTAGAGGACAACATTGTTTCTACTGCTTCTGAAGCAGATATGGCAATGATCATGGGTGTAGGTTTCCCTCCATTCCGTGGTGGTCCAGCGCGTTACATCGACCAAACAGGTGTTGCTGAATATGTTGCGCTTTGCGACAAATATGCACACTTAGGTAAGGCTTATGAAGCGCCACAAATGTTGCGTGACATGGCTGCAAACAACAAAAAATTCTACGGTTAAGGAGCAACGTGAATGGCTACTTTGAATCCACGTGACGTTGTCATCGTTGATGGCGTACGTTCTGCAATGGGTAAAACCAAAAACGGTATGTTCCGCAATGTACGTGCTGACAGCTTATCTGCTGAATTGGTTCGTGCTTTAGTTGCTCGTAACCAGTTTGATGTCAATGAAGTTGAAGATTTGATCTGGGGTTGTGTTAACCAAACCCTAGAACAAGGTATGAACATTGGCCGTAACATCGTGTTATTGGCTGACTTACCGAAGACTGTTGGTGGTCAAACTGTAAACCGCCTCTGTGGTTCTTCTATGCAGTCAATCCATACTGCTGCGGCGCAAATTGCAACCAACCAAGGTGATGTATTCATCATCGGTGGTGTAGAGCACATGGGTCACGTTGGTATGATGCACGGCATCGACCTTAACCCAGAAGCATCAAAGCATTATGCGAAAGCATCTAACATGATGGGCTTAACTGCTGAAATGTTAGGTCGTATGAACGGCATTAGCCGTGACGAACAAGATGCGTTTGGTGTTGAATCTCATCGTCGCGCTTGGGCTGCAACTCAGGAAGGTCGTTTCAAAAACGAAATCGTGGGTGTTGAAGGTCATGATGCCAATGGCTTCAAAATCCTTTGCGACATCGACGAAGTAATTCGTCCAGATGCAAACCTTGAAGCATTCAAAGCGTTACGTCCAGTATTTGACCCTAAAGGTGGTACTGTAACTGCTGCGACTTCTTCTGCATTGTCTGATGGTGCATCAGCAATGTTGTTGATGTCTGCTGAACGTGCTCAAGCTTTAGGTCTTAAACCACGTGCTGTGATTCGCTCTATGGCGATTGCAGGCTGTGATGCTGCGATCATGGGTTATGGTCCTGTTCCTGCAACACAGAAAGCGCTTAAACGTGCTGGCTTAACGATGGAAGACATCCAAACCATCGAGTTAAACGAAGCATTTGCTGCTCAAGGTCTTTCTGTAATGAAAGGCTTGAACATCTATGACAAGCAAGACAAGATCAACTTGAACGGCGGTGCGATTGCATTGGGTCACCCATTGGGTTGTTCTGGCGCACGTATCACCACGACATTGTTAAACGTGATGGAACAACAAGATACTCAAATCGGTCTTGCAACCATGTGTATCGGTCTTGGCCAAGGTATCGCGACAATTATCGAACGTGTTTAATTCTTAATTAAAACATTAAGATATAAAATCCCCGCTAAATGCGGGGATTTTTTTGAATAAAAAATAATAATGAAGCTAATTTAAACTTTATTTTTAATAAAATTTAACATAATCTGTTTATTCTTTATACAGAAATTAAACCTTACTAAATAATGACAGAACGTAGCCATGAAAAAATTTGTATTTCCTCTTGTTGCAAGTTTTGTATTTACAGGCTGTGCAACAACAAAAATTTCGACTGAAACTCGTAACCAACTAAACCAAACACAAACGGCACTGAAAGCTGAACCTGTGGCTATTTTAGTCAATAGCTGCTTACTCACCAATGAAGTGGGCAAAGATCTTATTTTGAATCAACCCTCACAATTAACCAGTGAAAAATTTATTCAGATATTTTCTCAACAATTAAATCAGAATGGTGTTCAAATCGGTGAAATTGCATCACCGTTTATTTGTGGTTCTATGCCAGAAGAACAACTTAAAAAGTATGATTTTCTGGAAAATAAAGACTCAAAACGTAAAGAGATTACAAACTATCCACTTTTGAATGCTAATCACTCAAATATGAATGCTGATCAACAAAAGGCTGTTTTAGCTTTTAATCAGTTTACTTCAAAATCAAATGAAGTCATTTTGGCAAATGCTCGAAACAAAAAAGTGACTTTAGCACTTCCGATCATTGAGAAGGAGACATTAAATACTTTAAAAAACTGGTCAAAATCGAATTATATTTTTGTGGTATCGATTGATGGTTTAAAGGCATCAACAGGTTCTAAAGTAGCACTGGGTGCACTAAGTCTTGGCGTAACACTTGCAACTTTAGGAGCAGGTTCAGGTCTTGTAACAACTTATATACCCAAAGAAGGTCAATTTTATTCAGTAAGCTTATTTGATTTAACCAAACAAGAATTTGTATGGAATAAACATAGCATGCTCAAGGGAAATATTTTTTCCACTAAAAATCATTCAACAGAAGCACATGCAATCTTGGATCCTTTATTTGAAAATAAAGAAAAATAAATGGGTATTCATCACAATATAGCAATAATGATTCAATACATGTAATTTTCAATAAAATCGCCAAACACAAAAAAGCCAATCCACAGATTGGCTTTACAATATTCTTAAAATTTAAAAGATTATCACTTAGGCAGAGCACTTCGCCATTTATCACCTAACATCAAATCTAAACGGTCAGCATCGATATTCAACTTAAAAGTTCCATTACGAACTGCTTCTAAGGCTTTCTCGCGATTCATCCCCATCGAAAGTGGTTCCATCATGGTAAACAAACCTGATGTCGGGTCAGAGGACTGTAAACCAGCAGCCACAGCCAAAACATACTCTCTAAGTAATGGTGAAGAAATTTGATTTATATTCGGTTCAGAGGCTTTGGGCTGCATATCAAGCACAGCAAAATTATCGCCTATCACATAATTTTGGATCTCATTCTCTTTTTTAATGATCTGATGCTGTAACGCTTTACGTACATCCTTATCTTCTTGATAAGGAATAACACCTACAGCTTCTTGACGCAGCTCAGAATCCGCCATCACTTTAATGGTAGGCAATGAGGCAACTTCTTCTGCCTGTACAGTGGGTAACCAAACAGAAAGAGCCGTTGCAAGTATCGAAACTTTGATAAAGTTCATACATTTCACCTAAAAATAAATCATCCTATACATTCAATAAAATGATTCAATACATTTAATATTGTCTATTAAATAGGCTATAACAAATTTTAGCGAGATTCACTAAAGCTCAGATAAACGGTAAATAGTGTTAAAATTCTAAAATTAAGATTAAATATCTTTTGCTCATTCAACAGCTTGAATAGAACCACCGATAAATTTTTTCCAACTGATCGGTTTCAGTTTATAAGAGGTCTATTATGAATCTTGCTAAAGTTGCTGAAATAACTCAAGTCAGCCCGCGTATGCTCCGTTATTACGAAGAATTAGGATTAATTCGTCCGCAACGAACAGCGAATCACTATCGAGATTATAATCAAGCAAACATTGATGATATTCATAAAATTAAAGTTCTCAATGATGCAGGCATGCATTTAAAAGACATTAAATTATTATTGCCATGTTTCGATTTGGGTGAGGAAAAACTTACCTTATGCTCAGTTGCCAAAGAGACATTAGAAATGGAGTTAGAACATATTTCAGAAAAATTGGCCAAACTCAAAAAATCTCAAAGCTTATTAGCATCTTTTTTAATGCAAGGAAAAGTTGAAGAAACCAAGCGCTAATCGAGATCAACCTCATTGAAGCGCTTTGACCCGCTCTTTTTCTTCACTATTCATATCTTTCCAAGCTTTTCGATCATTCCAAAACCAATAGCCATTTTTATCCTGTGCAACACATCCCGCATCAGATTTGGTTTTAAAACTTGCATAATCTGCATCCTCAAGTTTGCCAAAACGTTCTTCATAAATATGATGCTTGTCTTTTGCGTAGCAATCTCCGAGCAGTTCAAAACTACTGGCATCTGCACCCTCCAAAATAGAAAAACTGCCCCCATCCAGCATGCTAAAGTAGCGATAAACATACCGTTTATCTTTATACAAATTAGAAGGGTTTAACTGTTTAAAGCTCGCTAAATCTATAGTGTCATTCAAAGAAGGCCCATCTTCACCACCAAAACCCAAATGTTGATAAAAACGCTCACCCATGATCGACAGGCTTTTGCTGGGCAGAACATGTTCAGATAGAAACATGCTACAACGATTTGCATAAGGAAACTTTAACGCCAATTCTCGTTGAGGATTGATATATAAATTGTCCCGCACAAAGGTCCATTGCTGTTTTTCTTGCTCAGCATTTAAAGCCGCTCGCTTTTCCTCCACGACACATTGGTCATACTCAATTTGTTCAGCACATAAAATAGGGGCTAAGCCTAAAAAATGCTTCCATCCATAAACCTTTTTATAAGTATCGACATCCAGAATGGAGTCTCGGTCAATTTGATACACACCAAAATGATAACGATATAAAGCAACGCTTTTACAATCCTGCTGAACGAGAATTGGCGTCTGGTAGACATAGCCAATTCCACCCAGCAATAGCAGTATACATATTGCAAAAAACAGCCATACTTTTATATTTTTCATTTATTTACTTCTAAAATTTACAAGGCTTCTTCTAATACTTCCGCATTTTGCTCTTTTTTCTGATTGATTTGGCTATTCAATTTCAGTACATCCTGAAACAACTGGTTAAACTGTTTCACTTGAGCATCTTCCTTAAACAAAATTTGATTGCCCTGCTTCTGCCACTCATATTTTTTTAACAAATCAAACATGGTTTCAGCTTTACCTAAAATTTGTAGCTCATTTAAGATTAAGGTATTTTCAGGGTCAAGTTCAGCATTCTGTTCGAGCTTATCCTGTAATGGTTTTTTGAGGTCCTTGCGCAAATCTATTTTTTTTAATTCGTTTAAAGCCTCAATTTTATTTTGTCTATTTTTTTGCTGATATTGCTGCATCGCTTGTCGTACAGTCACCAACATCTGTGTTGTTTCGACATAGTTCTGTTTACGGTCAGCATCCAAACGATTTACATCTAAAAAATGATCCCATTTGGCCGCTGCGAGCTGATTTAAATAAGTGTTTCGTGTATCAATATTCTTGGCCCAATATTTGAGTAAAAATTCGGACAAGGTTTTGTAATCACCTTTGAGCCGATTATCATGAATATCAATATTTACTGGTTTAGAGCGGTCTTGAGCTTGTTCAGAAAGTTGCCGCATTTTTTCAGTCATCACCAAATCAAATGCTTGGCGATTGGCTTCTTCATTCTTTACTGAAGTATGGTCATAGTAGAAAAATCCAATAACAGCCAGAAAAATGATACCGAAAACAATCAAAAGTCGACGCATACCAAGCTCCGAACATCCTTATAGATTACTTAGAATATCCTAAGCGACTCTTTTTTGTATATTAATTATGCAAAATAACAATAAATAACCTTTGCTGAATAAGCTTAAAATGAGCCTGCCTAAAAGTTTCACTTTAAATTTATGCAAACAAACCCCATCATAATGCAGAATTAGATTGTAGAGATTTCCCATGCGCGTAGATATTTGGTCAGATGTGGTTTGCCCTTTTTGCTATATCGGTAAAAAACGTTTAGAAGCTGCTGCTGAACAAGCAGGTATTGAGCTTGAAGTCCATTGGCACAGTTTTGAACTTGATCCTGAAGCACCTACGCGTCAAGAAGTCTCAAACTCTGAACGTCTTGCGCAAAAATATGGCCGTAGCATCCCTGAAGTTGAAGATATGCAACGTAATATTGCAGCTATGGCGAAAGAAGAAGGCATCCAATTTAACTGGGAAAATGCCAACTCAGGAAATACCTTTAATGCCCATCGTATCATTCATCTTGCACAAAGTAAGGGTTTAGGCTCAGAAGCAGAAGAAGCTTTTTTCTATAGCTATATGACACAAGGCCTACCAATTGGTGAGCGTGAAACAATTGAAGATGTCGCATCTCGTATTGGTTTAAATCCGATCGAAGTTGATGATGTTCTAGACTCTGAAGAATATGCTGACTTTGTAAAATTCGATGAACAAGTTGCTCATGAACAATTAAAAGTAACAGGTGTACCATTCTTTGTCTTTGATCAACGTGTGGCTTTAGCGGGTGCTCAACCACGTGAAGTCTTTGTACAAGTGTTAGAAAAAGCCCTTGAAACTGCAAATGATGCTGAAATCGAACAACAGGATGGTCCTGTTTGTGCTGATGAGTCTTGTGAAGTTCCCAACAAATAAACTCAGCCAATGAAGAAATTCCTTGAAGGAATTTCTTCATGGTTCAATAACTATCATAATATTTAAGAAACCGGCTAAAAAACCAACGTAAATAGATCATAAAAATATATTGAATGATTTCTATACCTTATTTTTAACGGGTCTTTTTTTAAAATGTTACGTGCCATTTTTGCAATACAGCGTTGCAGAAAAGGAACTATTCATCACCTTTTTCTTAGACTAAGATCTGTAAATATTTTTCGTTCCCACGAAATTCATGCGCTGTAGTTTCTTTTTTAATTTTCTTATTTTTTAAGACACAACACCTCCTTTTTTGGAGGTGTTTTTGTTTATCCCATAATAAAATCAGCCTTGAGGATAAAATTAAAGTTATCCACAACAGCGTATAATTTTTCTTCATTCTCAATTTTCAAACGTGCATGGCAGCTATTCACAATTGCTTGTCTATTCTTGCATAAGTGTAGATTTTGTCTCCAAAGAATTTTTAGCTTAAAAGCTTTACTACAATTGGACTGTGGATAATAAAAGCGCTTATCTATTCAAAAACAGCTTAAGTCGCGCTTTGATTCGTGATATCGCTGATAGAATGCACTTCATTTTAAATAAATTTATGTTTTTTGTACTTAAAATAGCGATTTCATTGAAATTCAGTGTTTTTTTAAGGCATAGTTATACTGAAAATTAAAAACTGAATGACTCAAAGTTTAAGAAGTGGGCATATGAATAAAATATCAATCTTCTCAAAACTACCTTATGTCTTAATATTAGGCGGTTTTTTTGGGAACGCTGCATTTGCAGAAGTAAATAGCAGTCTTGAAGCGAATGCTAAAACGGGGAAAGTTGATCAGCAACCTTCTTTAGCCACCACCAAAGAAAATGAGATCGGCTTGCTCAACTATATTCCAAAAATTGTTGACTCAACACCGACCATTTTCCCAGAGCAATCTGATCAGGTTATTGTTCCTCCAACAGATGCGACAGAAGATCAAACCTGGGCCGACAAAAAGCAGAAAAAGATTAGCAATTGGGCAGATCGTACAGCCAATAAAATGGACAACTGGTTTGGAAAAACTGATCCAGCACATCCAGCATCAGCAACGTTGCGGATCATTGTTGATAATCAATGGAACAAACATGATGGTTATGATGTCAATCCACGTATCCGAGGAAAAGTAAAATTACCCACACTTGAAAACCGTTTAAGTGTGGTGTTTGGTGATGATTCATTAGATGATGAAATTTCCAATAATATTGCGATCAATAATAATCATGCTGATGGTGATCCAGATAAACGCGTGGATGGTAAACAAATCCGTGATGATAACAGCTCGATTGCTTTACGTTGGTCACAGCTTTCTAAACGCTTACCTTTTGACTTAGATGCAGACCTTGGTATTCGTTCAGGTGATGATATTTATGCACGTTTAAAGGCCCAAAAGGATTGGAAACTGGGGAATGATTTTACTTTTCACGCGGAACAAATTTATCGCTATGGCATCGACAGTGAAAACTATTTGAGAACCAACTTAGAGCTAACCCATGCTCGCCCCAATCAGCCCTTTATTTCTAACCAATTCTATGTGACGTATGCAGATGAACAAGACGATGATTTAACTTGGGATAACCGTACTTATCGTCAACATCAGTTCTTTAAAAACAATCGCTTTAACTACGGTATCTATACTGGTGGTTATTATAATAATAATGACCTTAAGCTCAACAGTTGGGGCCCTTTCGTGTCTTGGCGACAACCTGTTTGGCGTGAATGGTTTTACTTACAAGGCGATTTAAATTATTTTAATGATCGTCGTGAAGATCGTAGCCATTTCCCAAGTGCTTTGGTCCGTTTAGAAGCGTTATTTTAAGCGTAAGCTGAATCTTTAAGCTGAACTGTGGATAAGTTTCGACTTATCCACTGATGTTGATAAAATGCCTGCTATATCCTTTTAATTCAATGAGGCAATTGAAAACAATTCAAAAGTAAAACTATAAGCGGGACCAAAGTCGCTAGAATTTGGCATATACATTGTTTCGTAAGTCATTCGCCCAATCGCCCTAACTTCTTTATCGACTAAAGCATCGTCTATTTTAAGGCTTGGATGTACTGCTATCGGTAACGCCATTCCCCCTTTCCCATCGCTAGCTGCAAGTTCATACTTCTGACCATTTTTTTTCAATATACCAATCACAGCAGCCTGTGTGTTTTGTCGTAAGAACATGGCGTTATGTACTGAAAGATCTGTGGTATTTGCATTGCGCTTTTCAACAGGTGGAAGTTCATATGCCATCACTACTGTTGTAGCTAAACTGAGCAATACAGAACAGCCTATACATTGAATTCTTTTAAATTTATTCATTTAATCTTATTGATAAAAAAGCCTATCACTAAGATAGGCTCTGTTAAAACAAATGACGACTTATTTAAGCAATAAATTGTTAATACGTTTTACATATTCCGCAGGATCATCAGGTAAACCACCTTCAGCAATTACGGCCTGATCAAAGATCACATTGGCTAAATCATCAAACTGGGCTGAACCTTCCAATTTTTTCACTAAAGGATGTTCTGGGTTAATTTCCAGAATTGGTTTAGATTCAGGTACAGCCTGACCTGCTTGTTTTAACATACGAATCAATTGCGGCGAAAGCTCACCATCGCTGGTCACTAGACATGCTGGTGAGTCCACCAAACGCGTTGTCACACGCACTTCTTTGGTCTTAGCTTTTAATGAATCAGAGAGTTTTTCAACCACAGGTTTAAACTGTTCTGCGGCAGCTTCAAGTGCTTTTTTCTCTTCCGCATCTTGTAAATCACCAAGATCAACCGCACCCTTTGCGACATTTTGCATAGGTGTGCCATCAAAGTCATGCACAAACTCCATCGCCCATTCATCAACACGGTCTGCCATAAGCAAAACTTCAATGTCTTTTTTACGGAACAATTCGAGTTGTGGTGAGTTTTTCGCAGCCGCTAAGCTATCGGCGGTCACATAGTAGATGGCTTTTTGCCCTTCTTTCATTCGTGCTTTATACGCTTCCAATGATGTTGATACCTCATCATTGTTCGAAGTAGAGAAGCGTAAAAGTTTTAGAATACGTTCACGATTACCAAAGTCTTCACCTAAACCTTCCTTGATTACTGAACCAAATTCAGCATAGAAGGTTTTAAATTTGTCTTGGTCAGCCTGATCTTCTGATTTTGCTAAAGCATCCAATGTTGTCAATACACGACGTGCATTTCCTTCACGGATGGTTTTCACATCACGGCTTTCTTGTAAAATCTCACGGCTTACGTTAAGCGGCAGATCAGCACTATCCACCACACCTTGTACAAAACGTAGATAATTTGGAATCAGATTGTCTGCATCATCCATAATAAATACACGTTTTACATAAAGTTTGATGCCTGCTTTGGCTTCACGCGTGAAAATATTACTTGGTGCTTTACTTGGAATATAAAGCAATTGGGTATATTCAGTACTGCCTTCAACTCGGTTATGTGCCCAAGCCAATGGCGCATCAAAGTCATGAGTTAAATTCTTATAGAATTCTACATACTGCTCTTCAGTAATTTCGCCTTTGCTACGTGTCCACAAAGCACTTGCTGAGTTAATCGCTTCCCACTCATCTGTTTTAACATAATGACCTGGTTTTTTCTCTTCACCTTCAGCAGCTTCTTCTTCCTGCCAAACTTCCTTCTGCATCTCGATAGGTAAGCTGATATGGTCAGAGTATTTATTGATAATTTGTTTAACTTTATAAAATTCTAAATAATCCAGCGCATCATCACGCAAATGCAAAATAATCGACGTTCCACGTGAAGCCTTCTCAATTTGTTCAACTTCAAAGTCACCCGTACCGCCACTGATCCAACGTACACCTTCTGATGCATCTAAACCTGCACGGCGAGATTCAACGGTAATTTTATCAGCAACGATAAAACCAGAATAAAAACCTACACCAAACTGACCAATCAGTTGCGCATCTGCTTTTTGATCACCAGATAACTTTGACATAAAGTCTTTAGTGCCCGATTTAGCAATCGTCCCTAAGTTATCAATTGCTTCTTGTTGGCTTAAACCAATACCATTATCTGAGATGGTGATTGTTTTGGCATCTTTATCTAAGCTTACACGAACATGTAAGTCTGGATCATTCTCATAATATTCAGGATGGTTAATTCCTTCAAAACGTAACTTATCACATGCATCTGAAGCATTTGAAATCAGCTCGCGTAGGAAAATTTCAGGGTTAGAATAAAGTGAATGCGTCACTAAATGTAAAAGCTGAGCCACTTCTGCTTGAAAGCTATGCTTTTTTGAACTGTGTTGTACGTTCTGTTCACTCATAAAATCACTCCGTAAATTCATAACGCTTTTTTATTGAATGCATTAGAAATGGAGTGGTTTAAGCATATTTCAATAGGTAAATTTAATTTTTTTTAAAATGGGCCTTGTTGATAAACTCGATTCATATAAATCTCTAGTTTTTGCTGACGCATTTGATACGCATCGGTTAAACAACGTAGATTGTCCTGACATTGATTGCGCAGTTGTAACCATTTCACTTGCTGATCCTGTATCACACCCCGTGTTCCCATCGGAACGAGTTTACGGATAATGGTATAGGTGGTCGCCATTTTGACATCTGCATCGTTTAAACTGCGATGCTCACAAATGGCATGTTCACTTTTGGTTTGAGCATGCTCACAATTAAAACTTGCAGCATTGGCTATAGTGCTGCTACTTAACCCTACAAATATTATAAAAATTAAATTTTTCATATCATGTCAAAGTCTTATTGATGTTCTGATAGATTAAATGGATTTAATCAGCGCTTATATAGCTAAAAATAACGATTTTTTATTGCTTCTTGTTTCAATATATAAGACTCTGTAAAAATAAAAAAACTCGGTAAATTTACCGAGTTTTTTATGATTCTAAAGCGAACTTAGAATCTATAGCTATAACCCAAAGTATAGATAACTGGATCAATATCTAAATCAAATTTTGCAGCAGTGGTATTACCCGCTTTAACAGTCACTTCTGGGCTTAATTGAGCATAACGGGCATCAAAGAAAACACCCCAGTTTTTTGCATCAGCAGGTTGGAAGTTAAAACCGATTTGGCCAGCAAAACCAAAATCATCTTTAACTTTAACCTTAGTGCCCGCCAATGCCCCAGATGATTCCTCATCCCATGCAAGGAATGCTGTACCACCAACACCAATATACGGTGTAAAACGTGTAGAGTTTTTAAAGTTATATTTAAACGTTACAGTTGGTGGTAAGTGTTTAAGGTTAACTGCTTTTTCACCATCTAATTTCACATCGTGGCTAATTGGTGTCGCTAATAAAACTTCCGCAGAGAAAGGTGTTTCACCAAAGATATATTCTACAGAAGGCGTAAAAGCATATTCATGGTCTGCTTTCACAGTACCAACACCAGCAACTTTGGTGTCTTGTGTTGGTGCAATCACCGAACCACCAACTTTGACTTGCCAATCTGCAAATGAAGCAGAAGAAATTGCCATTAATGCAATAAGAGCAGTTTGCTTTAACATTATAAATACCCCAGCGTTGTTATTAATAAACATTAAACATAGGTATTAATAATATTGCAACATTTATTTAAATCAAAAATTATTATATATTTTCAAACAATTGTTATATAAGTAAATTTATTTTAATCATATCAATATAGTTGGTTTTTAAATCCAACTTAATTAATCAAGATTAATTAATTAAAACCAAGTATTTTAATCAAGATAACATTATCTATTGGTTAGTTATTTTAAATAAATAAAATCACAGCTATTATTTTATTTTTTTAATATTTATAGTAAATTTCCTGCAAATACAAGTTATTTTAGACCAAATAACCATAAAAAAAGGAGATTCATCAATCATTTAATGAATCTCCTTATGTCTGATCAGTACCGAGTTATAAAACCATCGCAGCAATCCAACCAAACACCAATAATGGAATATTAAAATGGATAAATGTTGGAACAACCGTATCCCAAATATGATCATGTTGCCCATCTACGCCCAAACCTGCAGTAGGTCCTAAGGTCGAATCTGAAGCTGGTGAACCCGCATCTCCCAATGCTGCCGCAGTACCAATTAAGGCAACAGTTGCAAGCGGAGAGAAGCCGAATTGTACACATAAAGGAACATAAATGACTGCAAGTACAGGCACACTTGAAAATGATGAACCAATTCCGATCGTTACAAATAAACCAATAAATAACATCAAGAAAGCAGCTAGCGCTTTATTGTCACCAATCAAATGTACAACACCGTTGACCAACTGATTAATATCCCCAGTATGGGTCATTACGGATGCAAAACCCGCAGCAGAGATCATGATAAAACCGACCAATGCCATCATACGCATCCCTTGTACAAAAACATCATCCGCTTCTTGCCATTTAAAAATCCCTGCGGCAGAGAGAACAGAGAATCCAACCAATCCGCCAAGAATCATTGAGCCTGAATACAATTGAGAGATCAGGGTTAAAATGATTGCCAGCAATGCCATAAGAATAGTTTTCTTGGCAATCACAGGAGCTTCTTGCTTGGCTTCTTGCTCTAAGGCAATGCCATCAGCTTTTAATACCTCAACATTTACCGCACGAAGTGGTTTATCTAAATCAATCGTAGTAATTGGTGCAACATTACGATCAACATAAATACGCGGTTTACGATAACTGACAAAAACGGCAAACAAAGTACCAATCACCATACCCAATACAGGAATAGCCATCCCCATAGGCATCATGCTTCTTTCAACATGCAGATGATAAGCAGCGCCAATTTTGTTGATATTTCCCATCAGAATTTGTTCAAGAAAAATTGCACCAAAGCCTACAGGCAAGAAGATATATGTGCCGACTAAACCTAAGGTCAGTACACATGCTGCGGCACGACGGTCGAGTTTCAAGTGATTCATCACTTTTAATAACGGTGGAACAAGGACAGGAATAAACGCAATATGCACAGGGATTAAGTTTTGTGAACAAATCGCGGCAATCAGTAAAATACCCAATAATAAGAATTTTACTTTGGTTGCTTGTTTCTGCGTGGCTTCCATACCGAGTAAGCCGATCAGTTTATAGGCCAATAAATCAGGCAAGCCTGACTTTGAAAGTGCCAAAGCGAAAGCGCCTAATACCGCATATGCCAAGGCAACTTCTGCACCATCACCCAAGCCCGCATTAAATGCTGTAACAGTATCTGACAAGCTTAAACCTGCAACCAACCCACCTATAATTGCTGAAATAACCAATGTTAAAACAACAGAAACTCGTGCCAGTGACAAGATAAACATCACGGCAATCGCAATAACGACAGCATTCATGGAGAAATTTACGAAAATTTGAAAGCCGATATTTTATCAGATTCACTACAATGAAGCTGTAATTTAGTCGAACTGGTCATAAAATGAATAGGCCATGTGAAAACATGGCCTATTTTTATAAGAGCTCACATTACTTTAAGCGAATCAACTCTCACTATTTTTGAGTGCAAATGTTTGAATATATTGTGCAATCTCTTGTGGTTGGCTAAGTACTGCCCAATGGTTTGCATCAACTTCTACACGTTCAAAATCTGTTGCCCATTTAGGCACTTCATCAATCAATTCTGGGCTTACAAATTTATCTCTTAACAGTACAACAGCCTGTACAGGACATACTGCATAACGCTGACGCGGTCGAGTTAAACGTGGAAGAAAGTTAGCACGGTATAGCCCGATACCATGTTCACCATCTTTTGCAATATTTTGATTTAACGGTAAGCCTTTCTTTTTCTCAAGTTGCGTTAAAATTGCGCCCCAGCGTTGTGGACTAAAGAAATGCCAAACGGTCGGTGCAAGAAATGGTAACTGGAATGCAACGATATACCAAGATTTAAATAACTGCTTAAAAAATTTAGGCTTTTCATGTAAAAACTGTTCACGCATCCAAAAAGCAGCGTGATCCAAGCAAGGTCCAGACATGGTGGTATAAGACAAAATACGGTTTTTAAATTTAGGTTCAGTCACAGATTCCCACGACTGAATCGAGCCCCAGTCATGCGCTGCAAGATGAAAATTACGATTGGGCAGTAGCTCATTTACCACGCACTCTAAATCCAGAGATAAGCGTGCTAAAGCATAATCACGAATTCGTTTCGGCACAGAAGACTGTCCTGCCCCACGTACATCATAAGTAATGATGTAAAATTTTGAGATCAATTGCTCAATAATCGGTTCCCAAACTTCCTGATTATCAGGATAGCCATGCACTAAAACCAATGCAGGGTTTTCAGCATTACCCCATGTTTTTGCATAAAGTTTTTGCTTATCTTGTGTGGATATCCAATAAGTTTGCACTTGCATTGAGTCACCTTTTATTGTTTTACCATTGGCTGTGATTTCGTAGTAGAGGGCATTTGGATCAATGCCACATTCCATTCAGTTCTTTATTATGGTTTAAAAATCGATAACTAGAATTGACCATGAATGCGCTAATCAAAAAACTACAGACAATCCCATTTGTTTCCAAATTTATGTTGAATCATTTTTCTCCATATAAAGGTGCAGGGATTGAAATCGAAAAAATTGATCTAAAAAACTATCATGTTCGGGTCAAAATGCCACTGACACATAGCAATCAAAACATTGTTGGTGTGCACTTTGGCGGTAGTTTGTATTCAATGGTTGATCCATTTTATATGCTTCTTTTAATGCATCATCTGGGTCCGAAATATATGGTTTGGGATAAAACCGCAAGCATCAACTTCCTTTCCCCTGGACGTAGTACGGTTTATGCAGATATTCGTTTAGATGCGATTGAAATTGAACATGTCAAAGATTTAGCTGAAAACTATAGTCCAGTCTATCGTAACTATACCGTGAATATTTTTGATGATTCTGGTTTAAGAATTGCTGAGGTACAAAAAACCGTATATATCCGTCGTAAAAACCCCCACCCCTTAAAACGCTAAACAAGATTTAAATCAGTTTTGCTAAAGCGAAACATCAATAGGATGCCGCAACAGTACTAAGATGGTCAGATCTTTTAATCTTAGATATGAATAGGGATAAAAATAAGCGCATCACGTAATCAGCAATGCTAATACGTTGCGCTTATTTTTATTGAGTCTTGGGTTTAGACGCTTACTTATTTTGCTCAATAGCAGCACCAGCACCACCACCGATCGCGCCACCAATTGCAGCACCGGCATCACCGCCAAGAACACCCTTACCAAGGACTGAGCCAATACCCGCACCGATACCACTATAGGTTGCATTGCGATTTGAACCATTGTTGGCTTTGCTTCCTACAGCTGCACCACCGCCTGCACCAACAGCAGCACCAACGCCATTACCTGCATGATTACCTACACCGCCACCAACAGCCCCACCAAGGGCCGCTGAAGCAATACGCTTATCGTTTGCTGACATGTTTTCACAACCTGTAAGCATCACAATAGGTAAACTCACACACATCATAGTCATTACTATTTTTTTCATGTTATTCATCCTTTCTATCTGAACTTACAAATGCAATTGATTAAGACTGATTTTATGAAAACACTAATTTATGGATTAAATTAAATTTTCATGTTGCCATTTGTAGTCTTTGATTATCAAAGATGCACCATCTAATTTAAATAACATTCATGTTAATAAGAAATTATTAGATCGCTTTCATAAAGCAAAAGATGATCATGTTGAGTGAATTATATTGGTATTGAAAGTCCCTTCTCGCTTTGGGAGAAGGCTAAGATGAGGGAAATTTCATGTTGATTTATCGTTTTAAAAAGGCGTTATGAAAAAAGCCTATCTTTGAGCAATCACTTTCTAGTTAAATATTTAAAAACAACGGGTTAATCATCAAATAACTCATATTGAATCTTAATTTTTTTATTTAATTTTTTCTTTGAGAAAACGATAACTTGCATAAACAAGCATCAAGATTGCCAGCTGGCTGAACACCAAGAAAAGCATAAAAAAGAGTTCAGCAAAGACAACACCGAGTTGATAGTGATACAAGGATTGGAATAAATAGCCATTTCGACCTAAACCTACGGTCATATCTTGTTGAGCGAAATGCCATTGCATCATCGAAAAACTAAACCAGATAAACCCAAGAATACATACAACCACAAGCACCGCATCCCACAACTTAAACTGCGCTGTCTGGAGCGTTGTTTGAGGTGTAGTTTGACGCCCTTCTTGCCAAATCATGCAAAACAAAAAAACGGCCCAGAAGCTGCTCAATAGCGAAAAATATGCAGTCACCGATACCGTATAAAAAGCCAAGAGACCAAACCTTCCCGTTTGAATCTTTAATTTTTCTGTGATGAATTGAAATACATCGTGCTGCCAATTCATTTCTGGCTGAGCTGGTAAAAACATCAACAAACAGACGGGAACGAACATGACTGCCAGTAAAACTATCCATATATTTCTAATTTTAATTGCCATTTTTAATGTTTGTAACTGAGGTCTACTCAGTATATAAAAAAAGACGCCCTAAGGCGTCTTCTTCATTTCAAAAGCTGTTTAACTTAGAAAGAATCTTCGTTTAAAGCTTGAGAGAATGCTTGATCAACTTCAGAGAAGTCATTTACAAGCTCATGCTCTGCAGCTTCTGCTTCTTGACGACGACGTTCTAAGTGGTATGCAAGACCAGTACCTGCTGGAATCAAGCGACCTACAACAACGTTTTCTTTCAAGCCACGTAAATCATCTTCTTTACCTGTTACAGCCGCTTCAGTTAACACACGTGTTGTTTCCTGGAACGATGCAGCAGAGATGAACGAGTCAGTAGAAAGCGATGCTTTGGTAATACCCATCAATTGACGTTCATACTTCGCAGGGAACTTGTTCTGAGCCAATACCGCTTGGTTTTCGCCCACAACGCGGATGTAATCCACTTGTTCGCCTTTGATAAAGCTTGTATCGCCACCGTCAGTAATGTCAACTTTACGCAACATTTGACGAACGATTACTTCAATATGCTTATCGTTGATTTTTACACCTTGTAAGCGGTAAACGTCTTGAACTTCGTTCACGATGTAGTTGGTTAATGCAACTTCACCTTTCAAACGCAAGATGTCATGTGGGTTTTGTGGACCATCAGAAATGGTTTCACCACGGTTCACATGCTCACCTTCAAACACGTTAATGGTACGCCATTTTGGAATCAACTCTTCATAAATTTCAGAGCCATCATCTGGTGTAATCACTAAACGGTTCTTACCTTTGGTTTCTTTACCAAAGCTTACAACACCTGAGATTTCAGCAAGAATTGCATGTTCTTTCGGCTTACGTGCTTCGAACAAGTCAGCTACACGCGGCAGACCACCGGTAATATCACGAGTACGTGAAGTTTCTTGTGGTACACGACCAATAACGTCACCAACACCGATCGTCTCACCATCACGAACAGTCACGATCGTGTTTTGTGGCAAGAAGTAGAACTGTTCGCCGCCATCGGTTGTATCCAACACGATTGCAGGACGCAAATCTTTACCAGAAGCAGGACGTGCTGTTACAGGTAAAATTTCAACAGTGGTCATACCTGTTGCATCATCAGTTTTCGATGTTGCAGTTACGCCATCCGAAATTTGGCTGAAGCGTGCTTTACCAGCAACTTCTGTAACCAATGGATGTGTATGCGGATCCCAAGTTGCAACAATACCGCCGCCTTCTACAGGTTGACCATCTTTAATCAAGATAGACGCACCGTATGGAAGTTTATAACGCTCACGTTCGCGACCTAAATCATCAGCGATACCGATTTCACCTGAACGTGAAACAGACACCAAGTGACCTTTGGCATGTTGAACAGTTTTAACGTTATGGAAACGAACTGTACCTTTGTTACGTACTTGTACGCTATTTGCAGCAGACGTTCGGCTTGCAGCACCACCTACGTGGAATGTACGCATGGTTAACTGTGTACCAGGTTCACCAATTGATTGCGCAGCCATAACACCGACAGATTCACCTGGATTCACCAAGTGACCACGCGCCAAGTCACGACCATAACATTTAGCACATACACCGAAAGTCGAAGCACAGTTTACAACTGAACGTACTTTAACTTCATCGACACCCGCATCTTCAAGATACGCCGCAATTTTCTCGTCAATCAATGTGTTACGTGGAAGCACAACTTCATCTGAACCCGCTTTTTTCACGTCTTCAGCAGTTACACGTCCTAATACACGTACACTTAATGGCTCAATGACATCGCCACCTTGAATGAACGGAGTCATTACAAGACCTTCGAGCGTACCACAATCTGGCTCAGTAATAACCAAGTCTTGCGCAACGTCGACTAGACGACGTGTCAAGTAACCAGAGTTTGCTGTTTTAAGTGCTGTATCGGCCAAACCTTTACGCGCACCATGTGTTGAAATGAAGTACTGAAGTACTGTCAAACCTTCACGGAAGTTTGCTTTAATCGGTGTCTCAATGATCGAACCATCTGGTTTCGCCATCAAACCACGCATACCTGCAAGCTGACGAATCTGAGCTGCCGAACCACGGGCACCTGAGTCAGACATCATGTAGATACTGTTGAATGATTTTTGCTTCTCGTCTTCACCCTGTTTGTTTTTAACAGTCGTGAATGACAAGTTGTCCATCATCGCTTTGGCAACTTGGTCGTTCGTACGCGCCCAAATATCGACAACTTTGTTGTAACGCTCACCCGCAGTTACGAAACCTTGCTCGAATTGTTGTTCAATTTCACGAACTTCAACTTCTGCTTTTTCGATAATTGCTTGTTTTTGTGGCGGAATCAACATGTCTTCCATACCCACAGAAACACCAGAACGGGTTGCTTGACGGAAGCCCAAGTACATCAATTGGTCAGCAAAGATAACCGTATCTTTCAAACCTAATTTACGGTAGCAAGAGTTAATCAACTTAGAGATGTTCTTTTTAGTCATCTCAACGTTGATTTGTTGGAAATCCATACCTTCAGGAACAACTTCCCAAAGTAAGCAACGACCAGGTGTCGTATCTACAACAATAGTTTGATGCTCACGGTTACCGTTTTCATCAATCACTGTTTGGTGTACACGTGCTTTTACACGCGCATGTAAGTCAACTTGACCTGTTGCAAGTGCACGGTTTACTTCGTGAGTATCCGCAAACACCATGCCTTCACCTTTGGCATTGATTGCATCACGTGTGATGTAATACAAGCCCAAGACAACGTCCTGAGAAGGTACGATGATCGGCTCACCGTTGGCAGGTGACAAGATGTTGTTGGTCGACATCATTAACGCACGAGCTTCTAATTGAGCTTCAAGTGTTAATGGAACGTGAACCGCCATTTGGTCACCATCGAAGTCGGCGTTAAACGCAGCACAAACGAGTGGGTGTAAACGGATCGCTTTACCTTCAATTAGAATAGGTTCAAATGCTTGAAGACCTAAACGGTGAAGTGTTGGCGCACGGTTCAACATCACTGGATGTTGACGAATTACAGATGCAAGAACGTCCCAAACTTCAGGAGTTTCACGCTCAACCATTTTCTTCGCAGCTTTAATGGTTGTTGCTTGGCCAGAAGCTTGTAGCTTAGCAAAGATAAACGGCTTGAATAATTCAAGTGCCATTTTCTTCGGAAGACCACATTGGTGCAAACGTAAAGTTGGACCTACAGTAATTACCGAACGACCAGAGTAGTCAACACGCTTACCAAGTAAGTTTTGACGGAAACGACCTTGCTTACCTTTGATCATATCTGCCAAAGATTTAAGCGGACGTTTGTTCGAACCAGTAATTGCACGACCACGACGACCATTGTCCAATAACGCATCTACAGACTCTTGTAACATACGTTTTTCGTTACGTACGATAATGTCTGGTGCAGCAAGGTCAAGAAGACGTTTTAAACGGTTGTTACGGTTGATCACGCGACGATAAAGATCGTTCAAGTCAGAAGTCGCAAAACGACCACCTTCAAGCGGTACCAACGGACGAAGATCAGGTGGAAGTACTGGAAGTACATTCATCACCATCCATTCTGGCTTGTTGTTCGACTCTTTGAACGCTTCCATCAACTTCAAACGTTTAGAGGCTTTTTTAAGCTTCGTTTCTGAAGTTGTGTTTGGAATTTCTTCACGTAAACGAGAAATTTCAGCTTCAAGATCGATGTCTTTCAACAAATCTTGAACTGCTTCTGCACCCATTTTCGCGCTGAATTCGTCACCATGTTCTTCTAACGCAGTGAAGTATTCTTCATCGTTAAGAAGTTGGTACTTTTCCATTGGCGTCATGCCAGGATCAGTAACCACATAAGATTCGAAGTACAATACACGTTCGATATCACGTAAAGTCATATCAAGTAATAAACCGATACGGCTTGGTAATGATTTCAAGAACCAAATATGCGCAACTGGAGAAGCAAGCTCGATGTGACCCATACGCTCACGACGAACTTTTGCTGTTGTTACTTCAACGCCACATTTTTCACAAATGACGCCTTTATATTTCATACGCTTGTATTTACCACACAAGCATTCGTAATCTTTTACTGGACCAAAGATTTTGGCACAGAATAAACCATCACGTTCTGGTTTAAACGTACGATAGTTAATGGTTTCTGGCTTTTTAACTTCACCGTGAGACCATGACTTAATCATTTCTGGTGACGCAAGACCAATACGGATACGGTCAAACTCTACTGGAGCGTGACCATCTGAATCCGTCTTTTTGCGCATGATATCGAGCAAGTCTTTCAATTTTTTTCTCCGTGTGTCGAAGCGCTTTTCAGGCTAAGACTGGGTCACAAATATTGTTTTTTCACTGAATTTTAATCCCCCTTGATCCCCCTTTTTCTAAGGGGGAAAGTCCCTCTTTCATAAAGAGGGATTTAGGGAGATTCAATGGTGAAGTTTAGTCACCATTTTTCAGTTCAATGTTGATACCTAAAGAACGGATCTCTTTGGTCAATACGTTAAACGATTCAGGCATACCCGGATCCATATAATGGTTACCATCTACAATGTTCTTATAGATGCGAGTACGACCTTCAACGTCATCCGACTTCACAGTAAGCATTTCTTGAAGTGTATAAGCAGCACCATAAGCTTCTAGTGCCCAGACTTCCATCTCACCGAAACGCTGACCACCGAATTGTGCTTTACCACCAAGCGGTTGTTGAGTTACAAGTGAATAAGAACCAGTAGAACGTGCATGCATCTTGTCATCAACCAAATGGTTCAACTTGAGCATGTACATATAACCAACAGTTACTGGGCGGTCAAAACGCTCACCTGTACGTCCGTCATACAATACTGTTTGACCTGTACGTGAGATACCACCAAGCTCAAGTAACTCTTTGATCTGACTTTCTTCTGCACCATCAAATACTGGCGTAGCTAAAGGAACACCTTTACGCAAGTTACCTGATAACACCAAGATTTCTTCATCAGTTAAGCTATCAAGATCTTCTTGCTCGCCACCAACTTTGTTATAAATCTTGTCTAAGAAATCACGAAGCTCAAGAACGGTACGTTGCTCTTTCATCATCTTGTCGATCTTATCGCCAAGACCTTTTGCAGCCATACCTAAGTGAGTTTCAAGAATCTGACCCACGTTCATACGTGATGGTACACCCAATGGGTTAAGTACGACATCAACTGGAACACCATGGATGTCATGCGGCATGTCTTCAACAGGCAAGATGTTTGATACAACACCTTTGTTACCGTGACGACCCGCCATCTTATCACCAGGCTGGATACGACGTTTTACAGCTAAGTAAACTTTAACAACTTTCAAGACACCTGTTGTAAGCTCATCACCTGTAGAAAGTTTGCGTTTTTTCTCAGCAAATTTCTCATCAATCTCGTAGCTCTTCTCTTTCAAGAACACTTGAATTTGAGTTAAGCGTTCAGCGATGCCTTCATCTGTTGGTTGAACTTCTAAAAGATCAACAAGCTCTAAACCAGACAATACATCTTCAGATAGCTTATCACCGCGCTTGGTCGTACCGCCGCCATTCGACTCTTGGCCTTTTAACAAACGGATAATACGTTCACGAGCAGCTTCTTCGAAGATTTTGAATTCTTCTTTCAAGTCTTTACGGTAAGCATCAAGCTGCGCTTTCTCAATCGCTTGAGCACGTTCATCTTTCTCAATACCGTCACGTGTAAACACTTGAACGTCGATGACTGTACCTTTAACGCTTGAAGAAACACGTAAAGATGAATCTTTAACGTCTGCCGCTTTCTCACCAAAGATTGCACGAAGTAATTTTTCTTCAGGGGTTAATTGTGTTTCACCTTTAGGTGTCACTTTACCAACAAGAATATCACCCGCTGCAACTTCAGCACCGATATAGACAATACCTGATTCATCAAGTTTAGATAACGCTGCTTCACCTACGTTAGGAATATCGGCAGTGATTTCTTCCGCACCTAACTTCGTATCACGCGCAACACATGATAATTCTTGAATATGAATTGACGTTAAACGATCTTCTTGAAGAACACGTTCAGATAATAAAATCGAGTCTTCATAGTTATAACCGTTCCAAGTCATGAACGCGACACGCATGTTCTGACCTAGTGCTAATTCACCACCATCAGTTGATGGACCATCAGCAAGAACGTCACCACGGCCGACTTTATCGCCCATGCTCACAAGCACTTTTTGGTTAATACATGTGTTTTGGTTTGAACGCGTGTATTTGATCAAGTTGTAGATATCTACACCTGCTTCACCCGCGATCATTTCATCTTCGTTGACACGAATAACCACACGTGATGCATCTACAAACTCAATGCGTCCGCCACGTTTCGCGATCACACATACACCAGAGTCGTGCGCTACGTTTGCTTCCATGCCGGTACCCACAAGTGGTTTATCAGCAAGCAATGTAGGAACAGCCTGACGTTGCATGTTTGAACCCATCAATGCACGGTTGGCATCATCGTGTTCAAGGAATGGAATAAGTGATGCAGCGACAGATACAACCTGTTGAGCAGATACATCCATATGCGTCACTTTTTCAGGTGGCATACGAACGAAGTCACCTTGGTGACGTACTGAAACGAAGTCTTCTGTTAAATGTCCATCTTTATCCAATGCAGAATCGGCCTGTGCAATAACAGTACCTACTTCTTCAATTGCAGATAAATATTCAACATCATCTGTTACACGACCATCAACAACGCGACGGTATGGTGTTTCCAAGAAACCGAAGTTGTTCGCTTTTGCATAAACAGAAAGCGAGTTGATCAAACCAATGTTTGGTCCTTCAGGAGTTTCAATTGGACATACACGACCATAGTGAGTTTGATGTACGTCACGTACTTCAAAGCCCGCACGTTCACGTGTCAAACCACCAGGCCCAAGCGCAGATACACGACGTTTGTGTGTAATTTCTGACAACGGGTTGTTTTGATCCATAAACTGTGACAATTGGCTTGAACCAAAGAATTCTTTGATTGCAGCAGCAACTGGTTTCGCATTGATCAAATCTTGTGGAGACAAGTTATCTGTTTCAGCTTGGTTTAAACGCTCTTTAACAGCACGTTCAACACGAACTAAACCAACACGGAATTGGTTTTCTGTCATTTCACCAACAGAACGTACGCGACGGTTACCCAAGTGATCGATATCGTCGACTTCACCTTTACCGTTACGAATTTCTACCAGTGTTTTCAATACATCGATGATGTCATCGTTAGAAAGAATACCTTCTACTTCACGAGACTTCTGATCTGTACCTACTTCGTAAGGACGACCCAAACGACGGTTAAACTTCATACGACCCACAGGCGATAAATCATAGCGCTCTGTAGAGAAGAATAAGTTATTGAATAAGTTTTCAGCCGCTTCTTTCGTTGGTGGCTCACCTGGACGCATCACTTTGTAGATTTCTACAAGTGCTTCTTCACGACCAGATGTCGTATCTGCACGTAAGGTGTCAGCAACAAAAGAACCACGATCGATGTCATTGGTGAACAGGATATTAAATTGTTTAATACCACCTTCAGCAATTCTGACCAAAATTTCATGACTTAATACAGTGTTAGCAGTAATTACTTCACCGTCTTTAAGTACGATATCTTCAGCAGTAATACGCTCATACAAATATTCATCTGGAACTGGAAGTTTAGTTAAACCAGCAGCTTCCATTTGACGTACATGGCGAGCATTAATACGTTTACCTTGTTCAACAATGGCTTTACCATCATTGTCCACGATATCAAATTGAGCCATTTCACCACGAAGACGTTCAGGCACAAGGTCAATCTGATAGCTACCCATATCAAGATATACAGGTACTTTTTCGTAGAACATATTCAGAATTTGTTCATTGCTATAGCTCAATGCACGTAACACAACAGTCGCAAGCAATTTACGACGACGGTCAATACGTACAAAGACTAAATCTTTAGCATCAAACTCAAAATCTAACCATGAACCACGATAAGGAATAATACGTGCTGAATAAAGCACTTTACCGCTTGAATGCGTTTTACCTTTATCATGGTCAAAGAATACGCCTGGTGAACGGTGTAATTGAGATACGATTACACGCTCAGTACCATTGATGACAAAGGTACCATTCTCAGTCATGAGTGGCATTTCACCCATGTACACTTCTTGTTCACGTACGTCTTTAATAGATTTCGTTTCACGATCTTTGATGATCAAACGAATTTTAACGCGCATTGGTGCCGCAAAGGTTGAGCCACGAAGAATACATTCGCGAACATCAAACTCTGGTTTACCAAGACTATACTCAACGAATTCTAAAGCAGCATTGCCCGAATAACTTTCAATAGGAAAAACTGAACGAAATGCAGCTTGGAGACCGATATCTTCGCGATTTTTTGGTGTTTTGCCGTCTTGCAAGAATGTTCTGTACGAGTCGACTTGAATCGAGAGCAGGTACGGAGCATGCATGACTTGGGGCAATTTACCAAAATTCTTACGGATCCGTTTCTTTTCGGTATATGAGTATGCCATCTGGAGTCCTCGGAAAGTAAACTAAGTCCGCCTGCAGAACGAACTTAGAAGGAATTACGCAGGTCGATATGACCACCACTTTTATACAAATGCTGCAAATTTCAGTGGTACAAAACGCTTAGCAATATTTTTAAAATGGAAAAATATTGGTAAGCGTTTGATTGTGTTTATTTATTTTTAAAATTGATGGTTTTTCTACCAATCAATCTAAAATCGAGCCGATTATTGTAACGCAAAAAGGCTGATGACCCAAGAGCCATCAGCCAATTTTTGGGGTCAAATTAAAATTCGACCCCTAGCGAAATTACTTAACAGTAACTGTAGCACCAGTTTCTTCAAGTTTTTTCTTAAGTTCTTCAGCTTCTTCTTTAGAAACGCCTTCTTTAAGATTTGAAGGAGCGCCTTCTACTAAGTCTTTAGCTTCTTTCAAGCCAAGACCAGTAACTTCACGTACTGCTTTAATTACAGCAACTTTGTTAGCGCCGAAAGAAGTCAATTCAACATTGAATTCTGATTGCTCTTCAGCAGCAGCAACAGCAGGACCTGCAGCTACAGCTACAGCAGCAGCTGATACGTTGAATTTCTCTTCGAAAGCAGAGATAAGTTCAACAAGTTCAAGAACAGTTTTTTCAGCAACTGCGTTTAAGATTTCTTCGTTAGTTAAAGCCATGAGAATAACTCCAAATGGATATTGAATGGTGTGTGAAATTTATTAAGCTTATGCAGCTTCTGACTCGTTTTTCTCTTTGAGCGCTGTAATAAGGCGACCCAATTTCGAAATAGGAGCTTGAAGAACATTGGCAAGCATAGTAAGTGCTTTTTCTTGGTTCGGAAGATTCGCGATAACGCTAACGTCAGCACCTTGATAAAGTTTGCCGTCAAATGCAGCAGCTTTAAGTTCAAATGCTTTGTTAGTTTTAGCAAATTCTTCAAACAAGCGAGCAGCTGCGCCCATGTCATCTTCAGAAGTTGAAAAAGCTAGAATAGTTGGACCAACAAGGTTTTCGTCTAAGATATCAAATTGAGTACCTTCGAAAGCACGTTTAGCCAAAGTGTTACGCACGATACGTGTCTTAACACCTAACTTACGAGCTTCAACACGAAGTGTAGTCAATTGTTCAACTGTTAAACCTTGGTAGTCAGCAACAACAGCAGCAAACGCGGTAGAAGCAACTTCATTTACTTCCGCAACGATCTGTTTTTTGTCTTCGATAAGAAGAGCCATTGTAAAACCTCCTAACGGTGATTTATGCAATCCACGGACTGCACTCCCAATTCGTAAATCAATCTCTTGACTTACACGCGGAGGAGGAATCAATCACACCACCGCGTCTACTCAGACTGGTATTTTAAGAAGCGAATCCGAAGACTCCCCTCGCCTGAGGTCTTTGACGCTGATAAATTTACATCTATCAATTCAAAGTCCGCCTGATGATCAACAAAGCCATGCTTTATCAATCCACAAGAAGAAAAGCTCAACCTCAATAGAAGTCATCACTCTTTCTTGCGTAAAATTTGAAGTAACACTTCAAATTTTACTCAGGACTTTAAAATTCTTTTATCGCAATATAATTATTGAAAAATAATTATTTAGAAACGTTTTGTACATCAACAACAAGACCAGGACCCATAGTTGAGCTCAAAGTGATCTTTTGGATGTAGATACCTTTAGAAGTCGCAGGTTTTGCTTTCTTAAGGTCAGCGATAAGCGCTTCAACGTTTGAACGAACAGCTTCAGCAGTGAAACCTACTTGACCGATCGCAGCGTGGATGATACCCGCTTTGTCTACACGGTAACGTGCTTGACCAGCTTTTGCATTTTTAACTGCAGTTGCTACGTCAGGAGTTACAGTACCCACTTTAGGGTTTGGCATTAAGCCACGTGGACCAAGGATCGTACCTAACTTACCAACAACACGCATTGCATCTGGAGCAGCAATCACAACGTCGAAGTCTAAGTTACCCGCTTGAATGCTTTCAGCAAGATCATCAAAACCAACGATGTCCGCGCCTTCAGCTTTAGCAGCTTCAGCAGCAGCGCCTTGAGCAAACACAGCAACACGTACAGTTTTACCAGTACCTGCAGGAAGTGTAGTCGCGCCACGAACAACTTGGTCAGATTTACGAGGATCAACACCTAGGTTTACCGCAACATCCAAAGATTCTTTGAATTTTGCAGCAGGTAGGCTGCTAAGAACTTGTACTGCTTCTTCCAAAGTGTAAACTTTGTTTGCTTCAATAGCTGCAGCAATGGCTTTTTGACGTTTAGTTAACTTTGCCATGTCTTATAGCTCCACTTCCAAGCCCATAGAACGCGCAGAACCAGCAATGGTACGTACACGTGCGTCTAAATCAGCACCAGTTAAATCTGGTTCTTTAGTAGTCGCAATTTCTTCTAACTGAGCGCGAGTCAACTTACCAACTTTAGTTTTGTTTGGTACAGCAGAACCCTTTTGGATACCAGCAGCTTTCTTAAGAAGAATCGCAGCAGGTGGAGTTTTCATGATGAATGTGAACGACTTATCGTTGTACACAGTGATCACTACAGGAATTGGAAGACCTTGTTCAACTTTTTGTGTAGCAGCATTGAATTCTTTACAGAATGCCATGATGTTAACACCACGTTGACCTAGTGCAGGACCAATCGGTGGAGATGGATTCGCTTTACCAGCTGGAACTTGCAGCTTGATATAGCCGTCAATCTTCTTAGCCATTTCAAATTACCTCTGGGTACAAACGCCTTTTAGAGCTCCCCAACATTTCAAGTAACGATACCGTTACAACAACAATGCCCGATCCATAACAAATCGGGCGCTTTCAAACAGTGCAAATTAAATTGTTTTTTCGACTTGGCGAAATTCCAATTCAACTTGAGTTGGTCGATTAAATACATTAATCGTCAACGTTAAACGTGATTTTTCGTACTGAACTTCTTCCACCACACCTTTAAAGTCTGTGAATGGACCGTCAGTAACAAGTAATTCTTCACCCGGCTCAAACATCGTCTTAGGACGAGGTGCTTCACCTTTATTGTGTACACGTGCAAGAATCGCATCAGCTTCTTTTTGCGTAATTGGTGCTGGCTTTTCAGCTGTACCACCGATGAAACCTAATACTTTTGGACATTCTTTAACAATGTGCCAAGTTTCATCATTCATTTCCATTTCGACTAACACATAGCCAGGAAAGAATTTACGCTCTGATTTACGTTTCTTACCATCCTTCATCTCTACCACTTCTTCGGTAGGAACAAGGACTTCACCAAAACTATCAGCAACAGCGCTACGCTGGATTCGATCATTAAGTGAACGCATCACTTGTTTTTCATAACCTGAATAGGCATGAATAATGTACCAACGTTTCATAGCTCTCTTACCCGATAATAAACTTCATAAACCAACCGATGATATAGTCAAAACACCACAAAATAATTGCGGCAACTACAACAACGAGGAGAACTTGCCATGAAGTGGTTACTGTTTCATGTTTCGTAGGCCATGTAACTCGACGCAATTCGATACGAGAGTCTTTAAGCAAACGAACAAAGCCTTTGCCTTGATGGGTGGCGTATAATAAACCTAAAGCTACGATGATACAAGCTAAAATTACCCCAATACGCACCCAGACACTATTTGCAGGTGCCCAATACGCTGGAAGATATTGATTTGTCATCAATGCACCGCCAAATAAAGCCAATGCTATGATCCACAAAATAAAATCAAATGGAGAACTTGTCTTCACCATTTCAGCAGAATTGTTGCTTTGAGGAATTGCCGCGCCGCCCATTGCGTCACGTGATTTATCATTCGACATTTTTGTACTCGTCGTAGGTTTCGCGACTTATTATATGACCAGTTTAGCCGACATCAAGTTTTTTATTTAAAAAATGGCAGGTCAGGAGGGACTCGAACCCCCAACATTCGGTTTTGGAGACCGACGCTCTACCAATTGAACTACTGACCTATAAACAAACCGAGAGCCTAAACTCTCGGTTAGAACAAACATATTAGCGGTTATGCAGTTACTTTAGCAACTACACCAGCACCAACTGTACGACCACCTTCACGGATCGCAAAACGTAGACCTGGGTCCATTGCGATTGGGTGGATTAGTTCTACTGACATTTCAACGTTGTCACCTGGCATAACCATTTCAACGCCGTCTTGTAATTGGATTGCGCCAGTTACGTCAGTTGTACGGAAGTAGAACTGTGGACGGTAACCGTTAAGGAACGGAGTATGACGACCACCTTCTTCTTTAGAAAGTACATATACTTCTGCGTCGAATTTAGTGTGCGGCTTGATTGTACCTGGTTTAGCAAGTACTTGACCACGTTGTACGTCTTCACGCTTAGTACCACGTAAAAGAACACCACAGTTCTCGCCCGCACGACCTTCGTCAAGAAGTTTACGGAACATTTCTACGCCAGTTACAGTTGTTTTAACTGTATCTTTGATACCAACGATTTCAACTTCTTCGCCGACTTTAACGATACCAGATTCTACACGACCTGTTACCACTGTACCACGACCAGAAATAGAGAATACATCTTCGATTGGCATCAAGAATGCTTTATCGATAGCACGTTCTGGTTCTGGAATATAAGAATCAAGCGCTTCAACAAGTGAAAGTACAGCTGATTCGCCATATTGACCAGCATCACCATTAAGTGCAGCAAGTGCTGAACCACGGATGATAGGCGTGTCATCACCTGGGAAGTCATAAGTAGAAAGAAGTTCACGAACTTCCATTTCTACTAATTCAAGTAATTCTTCATCATCAACAAGGTCACACTTGTTAAGGAATACAAGAATATAAGGTACACCTACTTGGCGAGAAAGAAGGATGTGTTCACGAGTTTGTGGCATTGGACCATCAGTCGCAGCACATACAAGGATCGCACCGTCCATCTGAGCAGCACCAGTGATCATGTTTTTAACATAATCGGCGTGACCTGGGCAGTCTACGTGAGCGTAGTGACGAATTGGAGAATCGTATTCTACGTGTGAAGTATTAATTGTAATACCACGTGCTTTTTCTTCTGGTGCAGAATCGATTGCTGCGTAGTCTTTAGCTTCACCGCCGTAAGTTTTTGCACAAATTGTTGCAATTGCAGCAGTTAAAGTTGTTTTACCATGGTCGACGTGACCAATTGTACCCACGTTTACGTGTGGCTTATTACGTTCAAACTTAGCCTTAGCCATTTGCTCTTCCTCGTTTATGTCGAACACGAGTTAAACAACTCAGCATCGACAATCGTCTAAAAAACTAGACACCTAATACTTGAAAAGCAGACTAATAAGCCTGCTTTTGAGAAACTGGTGTAGAATAATCTACCAAATTGTATCTGGAGCTCTTATCGAGATTTGAACTCGAGACCTCTCCCTTACCAAGGGAGTGCTCTACCACTGAGCTATAAGAGCATCATCTTCGATGGAGCGGGAGACGAGGGTCGAACTCGCGACATGTAGCTTGGAAGGCTACCGCTCTACCAACTGAGCTACTCCCGCTTAATGTTGGTAATTACCACTTATCGAAGTAATGGTGGTGAGAGAAGGATTCGAACCTTCGAAACTTTCGTGGCAGAGTTACAGTCTGCTCCCTTTGACCGCTCGGGAATCTCACCTTTACACTTACTTTCAGTGTCGTTCTTCAACATTATAACACAAAACCTTAAGATGGTGCCGGCACACGGATTCGAACTGTGGACCTACTGATTACAAGTCAGTTGCTCTACCAACTGAGCTATGCCGGCGTTTCTTAGTGTTTCGTACGTTTCGTATCGGAACGGTGTGCAGTTTAGCAAAACTCAGAATCCTTGCAAGTGTTTTTTGCAAAAAAAACCTCAAAAACTCATAAAATCAATCCGTTTGACGATAATTCAACCGCTTTGATCACTGCGCGAGCTTTTATTTGGGTTTCATTCCACTCTGATTCAGGATTTGAGTCAACAACCAACCCTGCACCAGCCTGTACATAGACCTTATTTTCACGAATAACACAGGTTCTGATCGCAATCGACATGTCCATTTCGCCATGCCAGCCCAAATAACCCACTGCACCACCAAAAATTCCACGCTTTACCGGCTCAACTTCGTCAATAATTTCCATTGCACGAATCTTTGGGGCACCTGAAAGCGTGCCTGCTGGAAAAGTTGCCTTAAAAACATCCAAAGCATCGACATCATCCAACACTTC
This sequence comes from Acinetobacter sp. GW821-FHT01E09, assembly GCF_059422385.1. Taxonomy (NCBI): domain Bacteria; kingdom Pseudomonadati; phylum Pseudomonadota; class Gammaproteobacteria; order Moraxellales; family Moraxellaceae; genus Acinetobacter; species Acinetobacter sp. GW821-FHT01E09. The sequence goes on along the minus strand of NZ_JBWKWU010000001.1, from coordinate 290,181 downwards.
ACCTTGTACATTGGAAACAATATGCATGACATGTGAATAACGTTCGATCACCATTTGATCAGTCACTTGCACTTTACCGATTTTCGAGACACGCCCCACATCATTACGGCCTAAATCAATCAGCATTAAATGTTCCGCAATCTCTTTTTCATCAGAAAGCAAATCTTTTTCAAGCGCCAAATCTTCTTCTTTGGTTTTTCCTCGTGGGCGTGTACCAGCAAGCGGACGTACAGTCGCGATTCCATTTTCGAGTCGAGAAAGAATTTCCGGTGAAGAACCTACGATATGGAACGGCTTTTGATCTAAAAGGGTCTGGCCTTGCACCAAAAATAAATACGGTGATGGATTGAGATGTCGTAATGCGCGATAAACCTGTAAAGGCTCACCATCAAAATCCGACACCATACGATGCCCAGGAACAACCTGCATCACATCACCAGCACGGATATATTCTTTAACTTTCTCAATTGACTCAAGGAATTTGTCATGCCCAGTCAGTGACTCAAAATGCGGAGCGGTATGTTTTTTAGCAACCAAGCTGATTGGCATAGCCAATAATGCCTCAATCTCATCCAGCTGTTGCTGAGCCTTGGCATAAGCCTCTGTATCATTAACATCTGCATGCACGATTAAAAACAAAGTATCTTTTAAGTTATCAAATACAATGACGGTTTTAGACAACATCATCCATAAGTCTGGCAGTCCAACGGGATCCGCCTCAGGCACATTCTTTAACCGTGGCTCAATATAACGTACTGCGTCATAACCAAAGTAGCCCACCAAGCCGCCAGTAAAATTAGGCAGCGCGGGTAAATCTTGCTGGGTGGGTACTTTAAACTGCACTTGAAAATCACGGATATATTGAAAGGGATCTGTACATGGCTGGGTATCTATCGAGCCATCTACCGATTTTATCGTGAGCTGTCCTGCATTACAGGAAAACACGATTGATTCACCCAGTCCAATAATTGAATATCTTGCCCAGTTTTCACCACCTTCGACAGATTCAAAAAGATAAGCTTGTTGATGCTGTTTTAACCGTGCAAATACAGACAATGGCGTATCTGTATCGGCTAAGCGTTGGCGATATACAGGGATAAGGTTATAACCCGCTGATTTTAGTTGTTCAAATTGCGCTAAGGTTGTCATCAGGAATTCTCTCTATTTTCGATAATACTAAGTATGGATGTCTCTGCATTTCACTTAGTGACGCCATCGAAAAGTGCGTTTGCTATTCATTCCTCTTCCCTTTTTTCGCAACAATTTAAATATACCGGTGTTAAGCCAAAAGCTCTGTTAAATCATCCACCACTTGTTGTGGCTGACAGAGTTGAATATCTTCACCGTGATTATAACCATAGCTGACCACAATACAATCAACCTCTGCACGGCGTGCAGCCTCGACATCATTACTTGAATCGCCAATCATCAAAGTTTTGTCCGTTGATGACTGATAAGTTTCAACACAATACAACAATGGTTTTGGATGTGGTTTACGCACTTCAAAACGATCACCACCTATTACATCGACAAAATAGTGATCCATTTGCAATTCTTCTAGAATTTTTCGTGCGGGCTGTTCTGGTTTATTGGTCACACAAATCAATTTCTTATTGTTTTCAATTCCCCATTCTAAAAACTCTAAAATTCCAGAGAATGGTTTGGTATCAACACAAGGCTCTGCATTGTAAATTTCCAAGAATGTATCCAAAAGCTGTTGATGCAGTACTGGATCCACTTCACCTTTTAAATACTTCAATGTACTTTCACAAAATAATGAGGTGCCTTTACCAATCCAAACCCGAACCTGTTGTTCAGTGACTTGGGCTAAGTTCAAACGCGCTAGACTTAAATTCATGGCACGATATAAATCAAATGCTGAATCAACCAAGGTCCCATCCAAATCAAATAAAATCAGTTCACGTTGGTCTAGCTTTGCCACATTCATGATTTACACCTAAATCGAGTTTTAATTTTTAAAAACGAAAATACAAAAAAACAAAGGCATGCGATTGCATGCCTTGAGTGTAGCGCATTCGCAAATTATTTAAACAATAGCCATGCAATAATTGCCAAAATGATCAAAATCACCAGTGTTGCCAAACCTAACTTTGCATTTTTCTGGGTTTCGACGTGTTCTTCTGCAACAATCTCAGGTGCTTTAACCTGCTCTACTTTTGGCTGTGTAGCCGCATGAATATCCACACCTTCTGGAATTGGCGCAGGTTTAGGGATTGCTACACCAGACGGCATACCTTCACGGTTGATTTGCACACTGCTATCTCGTTCTGAAAGCTCAGGCATGCCCTGTTCATTCATCTGATCTGCCACTGTACGTTCTACTGGGGCAGCTGGTTTAATTTCAGCAGTCGCCACAGCCTCAGCAGGTTGTTGAACTGGCGTTTCTATTGGAACTACAACCGGTTGAACTTCGACCTCAGGCGCTGCCTGTTCAGTTTGCAAAACAACAGGTTTTACCGGTGCAAGTACATTAAATTTAACACTGGCAAATTGAACAATATCACCATCCATCAACAGTTTATCTTGATCGATACGGATATCATTCACAAAGGTACCATTGGATGACTTTAGATCTTGAACCCAAAGTGCATCTTCTTTTAATAAGAATGCAGCATGGCGACGTGAAATTTCCGCAGCTTGTAATAACAGGTCTGCATCTTGATGGCGTCCAACCAGCATATCACGGTCAATCGTGACTTCCTGCCCTTCTAACTCACCTGTAATTGCTTGTAATTTCCAAGTCATGATTATCTTCCCATTCTAATTCAAGTCTATCTTAGCATGACATTTCTACAGTGCTAAATCAGCGTAAAACCAAGCTTTATGTTGTCCACGCCACAACAGAACACACCACAATACTTTAACAAGCTATTTTAAATATCAAATAAAGCATGCGATTAGAAGCACTTGTTACGCGAAGCCCACAATGCTACTGCTTACGGATATCATTTGGTTCCTCTGCAACTGGTGTGGTCACCGCATTGCCTTGTACTGCATTTGTCTTGGCACCTGTAGGCACTTTTTGATACTGGCTTGATGGTTGTGCTGTCGGTTGCGGTTGTACCAGCTTAGGCTGCGAACTTGGTGTGGAGTTAATTGGCAGTCGTTGCTGAAAAACATCATCTACATTGGCTGGGAGTTTAGCAAAGTTACCATCTTTATCCATCGCCAATTGCAGACTATACAGCTGATCATAACGTTGTTGAGATACACGGCGTATATCAGCACCCCCACCCACGATAGTTGGATGGATAAATACCAGTAGATTCCGCTTTACGTTCGACTTTGCATCTGATCTAAATAACCGGCCTAAGCCCGGGATATCACCTAACAATGGCACAGATTGACGACCAAGAACCGTATCATCAGAAATCAAGCCACCTAACACCACGGTTTGCCCATGATCTGCGGTTACAGTAGTTTTGATTGAACGCTTGCTGGTCACTAAATCTTGAGCTTGCCCTTTACTTGACTTAACGCCTGAAACTTCTTGTTCAACTTCTAAACGAATCGAACCACCCTCACCAATATGCGGAATCACCTTTAAGGTCACCCCCACATCCTTACGTTCAATTGAGGTATATGGATTGACGGTGCCACCTGTCCCAGTACTGACTGAGCCAGTAACAAATGGAACATTTTCACCGACGACAATATACGCTTCTTCATTGTCCATGGTAAGAATAGATGGTGTAGAGAGTAGATTGGATTTTGTACGTTCTTTTAAAGCCTGAATCATCGCACCATATAGTCTGCGTGAACCGTCTGCACCTTCTTTATAGTCCCCAACAATAAGTGAAGTTCCTGCACCTAGTGCACCTAAACTAGAAGCACCACCTGTTAAATAACCTGCAGCCAATTTAGATAAACTCGTACCTAAATTATCAAAGTTAATTAAACCAACGCCACTGCTTAAATCGCCCATTGCCCATTGCACACCAAGCTGATCAGCATCATTGCCTTGTATTTCGATAATCGTCGCTTCAATCAACACTTGTTGACGACGGACATCGAGCTGTTGGATGGCAGCCTCTATTTCGCGCATCAGTTGTGGCTCAGCTTTAACCACCAACGCATTTTGAGCACCATCTGCAATAATGCTCACACCATTGGCATTAAAACTGGTGATATTATTTTGATTATTGTTATTTGAGTTGCTGTTTAAATTAATTGCTGGTGTTGAAATACTGCTTCCAGTGCTTGAGCCGGTATTCGATGATGAATTGTTATTATTAAAACTGTTGCTATTGCTGTTGTTAGAACTACTATTAGAAGAATTATTTGAACTAGAATTGACTGCCTGACCTGTGACTAAGCCTTGTAAAATTTCAGATAAATTCTTTGCACTGGCATATTTTAATTTAAAGACTTTAAGACCACCTAAACGATCCGCAGAAGGTACATCCAACATTTCAATCATATTGCGGATACGTTTACGCGTACCTGTATCCCCTTTAATCAAAATACGATTGGTCCGTGCGTCAGCAATAATACGAACCCGTGCCCCAGCAAAGTCTTTCGATGCGCCTGTCGAACTCATGGCATCCAATTGCTTAATGATCTCTTCAGCTTGACTCTGTTGTAAAGGAACAGCTTCAATATCATTTTGCCCAGTACCATCCAAGTTGCGAATAATGGTTTCAAGTTGATAAATATTCGCTGCACGATCAGACACAATTAACGCATTGGTGCCTTGTATGGCCGCCAAATGCGCAAATTGTGGCATTAAAGGACGTAATGCTGGGATCAAATCATTGGGGTTGGTATTTTCCAACCAGATCACCCGTGTTACCACCTGATCACCACGTGCATTATTGCGTGGGTCATAAGGTACACCCGAGTTTTTTACATTACTGTCTGGTACTAAGCGAATGGTATTCCCCGATGGAATAGCCACCACACCATTGACATTCAGCACCCCTAAAAATAGGTCATAAACTTCATTTTTATTTAGAGGTTTATTTGAAATAACCGTGACATTGCCACGTACACGGGGATCGACCGCAAAATTTTTGCCCGTAATATCTGCAACTTCGTTGATAAAAGCCGTGAGATCAGCATCGCGTAAGTTAATTTTCCACGTCTGTGCATGTGCTGCTGTACTGACCGCAACCATCATTGGTGCCGCTGCAACTAAAGCCCAAAGTGGTCGATTGTGATTCAAAAAAGCCATAACTTATTATCTATCCTAATTTTATTTGTAGTCCTAGCCACTTACAAACTTTGCTGAATGGTCATCACCTGATCACCACGCTTAATTTCAATTTTTACTTTGCCATAACGCTTTGCTTGTTCTAGCAGCTGAACATCACTCTGTCCTTGACCTACTGATTGTCCATTGAGTGAAAGAATACGATCTCCAGATCTTAATCCCAGTTTATTTCGGAGCGCTGCGGGGGTCTGATCTGTCACTTCATAGCCTTGACCGCCACTTGCGTTAACCCCCATGTTCTTTAGGTATTCGTCCCGATTTTCATTCATCTTCTCAATCGCCTGCCCTAAAGCATTTTGGCTTGAATTTTGTTGTGGCGATGGCACAGGATTACTTGCTGGCGGGCTGGTATTTTGATCTGTAGATTGCCCTGGCATAGGCTGATACAAACTATCCAGCCCGGTAAAACGTAACTCTTTACTGTTATTTCCATTTTGACTTAAAACAATATGATCCCAATATACTTCGGATAACTGATAACTGGTACCCTCAATTGGATCACCCACCGCATAACGATCTGCTGTTTCTTTGACTTTAATCACCGCTGAAGAGAAACGCGCAGGATAACTCACGACTACACCTTGCAAGACCATCGGAATACTGTCATCTGCAGTCGCACTAGAACCCACTTCCTCAAACAATGAAAAGCTTGAAATATTGGGCACTTGGATTTGTTGTGAACCTAGACTCACTTGCTCTGGTTGCATGACTTGTGGCGGTGCAACCACCCACCAAAAAATCGAAGCCAGTTTCCAGCACAATGCTAAAATTAAAAGAAATAAAACAACAGGTGCAAGGTGCTCTGTTTTTTTCCAAGAAATATTTTCAAAGCGTTCTTTTATATTCATTAGAAACCACCTTGAATGAGTGGTTGTCTAGAACTAATCACAAAAGTATCTAAACCAGCCTTTCCGTCATAGGAAGGCACATTGAGTAACATGCGTTGGGTTAATTGCACATCTAACATCATGGTTGGATCTATGCTGATATTGGCCATCTTCTGGCTACGTTGATCTTGTATATCCAAAATCAGTTTACCCGCCTCATCTTTAAGTTGTGCATTTAAAGACGGGATATTCATTTGATCTTGACGCTGTCCAAAAGTATAACCAAGCTCACCACCACCCCAATGCAATTGGCCATCTACATCACTAAATCCAGTGTCTTTTTTAAAACGTAGGGTCATATCTGAAATTTGAATTGCATTCGCTGGCCACTGCCAATTTGCAATATTCTTTAAAGTTTCTGGTGCAATCTGACCTTGCATCTGATTAATAATTATTTTTTTACCAAGACCATAGCCGACAACCCCATTGAGCTGAGTTTGCCCACTATGCACTTCAACATTTGCGCCCACACGTAATAGAATCAGATCCCACGGGCGTGTTCTCCAAGAAACGGAACCACGTAAATTACCCTTGCGCCAATCTGCTTGCCCTTGCCAAATATTTCCACTGACATTTTGTAAGGTTTGATTGTTCTTATAAAATTTAGAAATCAGCCATGTTGCAGGGACTTGCAAAAGTACAAAAATTAAAAAAGCGACAACTCCAGTAATCCACCACGTGATCTGTTTTGATTTTTTATTCATTCATCTTTACCATCATTCATTTATTCTTCCATGCAAGATGATGCCCTCTTGTTTATACATTATGCATAATTTTTGCATAACGCCAATTCACTCGTATAAAAAAACCAAGCAGATTTGCTTGGTTCTTTGATTTTAAGGTCTTTGAATGACACTTAGATGAAGATTAGATCAAGAAATCTTCTAATTTTGCACCTTTTTCGATTTCTGCAACCAACCAACGTGGTTGTTTACCGCGTCCAGTCCAAGTTTCAGAAGTATCTTTTTTATTGCGGTAACGCGGCTCAACAGCTTTACGCGTTGTCTTTTTACGCTTTTGCGCGCCGTATTCAATAAACTGTTCTAAAGTTAAACCAGCAGATTGCGCAATTTCAATAATTTTATTATAGGCATCTTCAACTGCTTGGTCTTTTTTACTTTCAATTAAAGCTTCTGCTTCAGCTGTTAACTTTCTTAACTCTTCAACCGATAAATTACTAATATCAGGCATCATTAACTCTCCACGTAAATTTCTTAATACTTATTTAAAATAACTTCATAGCAATAGTATTTTCATTTATTCCAATAAGCAATACATATATTCCCCAATAAACACATAAAACAACAAAAAGATTATTATAATTACCTCAAAGCGCTTATTTTTAACATCAAAATAAAGCGAATGCAAAAGAATATGCTGTCTTATGTTTTAAATATAATGATGATAACTGAGGCATTTTTATGTATTTTTCAAATCATTATGCACTGTATCTTCTAAATCAATTATAATTTTTCGCAACTGTTGAGGAATTAATGCTTTTTTCATCGCTACTTTATCGACAAAAACAATAACTGCTTCTCCGTCCGCCACAATCTGCTGTTGTTGCTGACTGAATAATACATAATGCATGCGTATAGCACTATTTCTCATTTCTTCTACCCGCGCACCAATATGTAGCACATCAGGATAAAATACAGGTTTCAAATATTTGCATTGACTTGAGGCAACCACAGTTAAAACGTCTTGGTCAAATACATTTAAACGATCAAAATATTCAATACGTGCACTTTCAATATAACGATAATACATCACATTATTTACATGACCAAAAGCGTCCATATCGCCCCATGCAACCTTTTGCTCATAAACGATCGGGAATTGTGTCAGTGGATTCATGCTGGGTTCTCAAATTTTAAATTGAATATAATTGCTATCTTTTTCAAAAATTGAATTCAATTGTTGAATTAATTCATCATTTCCATTTAAAGTGGACTTGATTCTTAAATAATTCATTAGAATATCATTTGGATATAATGATAAAAGTTGATCTGCTTCATATTCCCGCTGCGTTGCAATATATATATGCCATTTAGCAAAGCAAAAAACAGGAATGTTCATATATTTAGATTCAAGATTTATAATCTGTTGCTCTAAATACTCATAATCTGGATTCTGTCTAAGCAACTGTTGCTGGAACCATAAGTGGAACACATCTTGGTCAAATTTTTCATTAAGTATTTGAATCACCAGCTGCTGTTGTTGCTGAGCAAGTTCGGGTAAGCGGGTAATAATTTTTAGCCAAAGCACTTTTGTCTCATAAGGCATTTGATCGAGTTGCGGTTCTATCTCTAAAAATTTTTGCTGTAATAGTTCAGTATCTTCAAAACTTGCTTGGTCATAACAACCCAAAAGCTGTATTAACCACTGCTGTTTAGTCGCAGTTTCTAATTGTCCAAATTGAGTTGAGTGTAAATATTGCCATGGATATTGCAGGGCAAATTGTCCCCATAATTTTTGCACAGACAATTTATAACTTTCTGAAAGTTGATTCAGCCACGGCGAAAGCTCATGTCCATTTAAAAACTCTAAATGGGTGAGGGCTTGCTGACTGTCTTGTTGTGCCAAATAAATTTCGATACGTAAGATTTCCGCCAATTCAAAAGCGGATGGAGAGCTGTGTTCTAAAGCCTTTAATGCTTCTGAATAATGCAGTTGTTTGAGTAATAATCGGGATTGCACAATCGGCTTTAATAAACCAGATTGATCAAAAATCGTTTGAATCACCTGCTCTTGTTCATCTTCACCATCTAATAACCACAATACACCAAACTGTTCAAATGGATGCAACGTGCTAAAACTCAGTACTTGTTCTAATTTTCTTTTTTCTCGGCGGATATAACGATTGAGGAAATACCATGCCACATGCATCAAAAAACTGATGCCAACGCCAGCAAATGTTAACAACCATAAATTGGTTTGAACTTGAATATTGTGCCAGAGCACATAGACATAACCTGACCCTGCGGTATAACTCAATACACTCAGTACAGCCAGAATAATCAGGCTAATAAAGGCATAGATCAGAAAAATATGTTTCATCGATCTACCCCAAAACAGCCAAGCTATTCAGCTTAGGAATCGGCGGCTGCGGTGTTTGCTTCATTTTTAATATTTTTTGCTTAATCTTCTGACTAGCAGCATCGGGTAATATATCCAATTGTTGAATCATTTGATTCAGCATCTCTTGGTATTCAGCAGTTTGCCCTTTGACTAATAATTGTTGCGCCAGTAATAATCTTAATTGGACTTCTTTTAAAATAAATTTACGGCTTGCCAATGCAGGCGTATTTGTTTCAACAATATCGACTTGAAACCATTTTTCCCAAAAGTATTGCGACTGATCTTGATCTGGTTTTAGTTGATTATTTTTCAATTCAGTGATGAGTGCTTGATCAACTTGTTTAAGTAAAGCCTCTAGTTGATCTCGCTGGGCATTTCGTTCAATCACAAAGTGTTGAATACTCTGTATATCTTGCGCAATGGTTTGATGTAGGCTTTGTTTTACTGCATCTGCCAACGCATAATGATCTAAAGATTGATTTAACTGAGTAAGATGCTCAAGTGCATACACAAACTGTTGTTGTTGCATAGCAAATTGCACCAACTCTAGTTGCTGTTTAACCACTACACTAGGATGAATACCAGCAATAGGCGTTTGAATCGAAGCGGTTTTCTTTGCCACCTCTTGAGTCGGTTCATCTGTTTGTCGTTTTACTGCCACCAATTGATCATTCAAACTGGCATTCTTTTGTTCACTTTTATGCAGTGTTTGTTGAATATCATTGAGCTGTTGTGAAACATGATAGAAGTTATAACTCAACTTAATGAGCCATCCTAAAGCGATCAACAATAAGACATAAATAAACTTCTTCATAACTTCCTTTGCAACTGCACTATGGTTTGTAGAATGGTTTCTGGCGCTAAATTTGAAATTTGAGTGCTATTCAAACAGGTCTGAGCTGCATTTTTACCATGTCTTAATAATTGATACAAACGCTCACCCAAAACTAAATAATGACAAGCATTCACGATCTCTTGATGATCTCGGGTCAAAGCCAGCCAATTGTGCCAACTGGCTTCACTGCTGATACAACTCCAATAGGGCTTTTCAAATTGCTCAATTTTGGTCACAAAATCTAAAAATTGTGCCTGAGTTTGTTGAGGAAATGCGCGGTCATATAAAATAAAGTTTAAAACATCAATATGACGCGCTTGGCATTGTTGCATCATAAATTGACGCCCACCTTCACCACGCCAAAACGCAATTCTCTTGAGCTCTTTTACCTGATTAAATAGCGGTAAGCTTAGCATGCCTTCTGATGTTTCCACCGCAGGAACATGGCTTTCCACCCCATAATCTAAAAGTCGTTGCGCAGTTTTTTTACCTACAGCAATCCACTGAATATGTTGGATCTGTGCAAGCGACAAACCCGATTGCTGAAGATATTGCATACCAATCTGCACAGCTGTAGGACTGACCACAACAATAATTTGAGTCGATAACAGCTGTAAATAAAGTTGTTGTAATGTGTTGTTATATGGACGTGGTGTTAATGCCAATAATGGCAGATCAACCACGTCAAAACCAGACTGGCGCAGACATTGGGTCAATGGCTGAGCCCGATCGATGGGACGCGTATTAATAAATAGCATTGAAGCCTAAAAACTAAGCTTGATAAAGTGCTTTGAGTATTTCTCCAGCACCTTGTTGAAGTAGCTTTTGTGCAAGTTGCACACCTAACTGCTCTGCTTGATCTGGCGTACCACTGACTTGGCTACATAACAACGTTTGTCCGTCCGCACTTCCCACACGCCCTTCCAAAGACAGTGTTTGATCGTTCAAGGTAGCAAAGCCTGCGATAGGCACTTGGCAACCACCTTCTAGATAAGCATTAAAAGCACGTTCAGCACGAACACAGGCATTGGTTTCAACATGCATTAACGGCATGATTAAATCCAAAATCTCTTGATCAGCTGAGCGGCACTCTAAACCCAATGCGCCTTGACCTACCGCAGGTAAGCTTATTTCTGCTGGCAGTGTATGACGAATACGATCTGAGAGTTCTAAGCGTTTTAAGCCTGCACTGGCAAGGATAATGGCATCATATTGACCTGCATCTAGCTTGGATAAGCGTGTTCCAACATTGCCACGTAAATCAATCACATTTAAATCAGGGCGCTGTTTTAAAATCTGACATTTACGGCGTAAGCTCGATGTTCCAAGTGTTGCACCTTGTGGTAAATCATCAAACTTTGCATAATGGTTAGAAACAAAAGCATCAAAAGGGTCTTCACGTTCACAAATGACCGCAAGCTCCAAACCTTCTGGTAATTGCATCGGCACATCTTTCATGGAATGAACGGCTAGATCTGCACGACCATCCATTAAAGCAGCCTCTAATTCTTTGACAAATAAGCCTTTACCACCAATTTTGGCCAAAGGTGTATCTAAAATTTTGTCACCTTGGGTTACAAAGGTAACCAATTCTACTTTTACATGCGCGTGTAATTGCTCTAAACGATCACGAATATGCTCAGCCTGCCACATTGCGAGCGGGCTCTGGCGAGTTGCTATTTTCAAGGTTTTCATCATTTCAGCTTTGCCAAACTTTTAAACACTCTAAACTTACTCTGCAATCGTAAAAATGCAAGTAAATTATCAAAATGATTTAAGCTTCCCATCAAACTATAAATTCTGCATCCGTTCGCGCAGTAACGGTAAGTGACGACGACTGACTGCCAAACGCTCGTCTAACTCGCGGCATCGTACCTGATACTGACCGGAGGACACCATTTCCAACCCATCTAAATAATCTAGAGAAATTAAAGCATTACGATGAATACGAATAAATCGATCGGCGAACTCTGTTTCTAAATCTTTGAGCGTTTCATCAATAAGCACGCTGCCATTTTTATGGCGTACAGTGACATATTTTTGATCTGCTAAAAAATAGTAAATATTTTCAACAGGAATTAGCTCCAAACCTCGATAGGTTTTTGCAGCAATTTGCTGTCTTTGCACTTTTTCTTCCATGAGTTCTTTTTTTTCTAGGTGAGTTAATTGAGCTTGAGTCAGTTTAGTGACACTCTCCAAAACCGTTTCTAAATCATCCTTGGCAATTGGTTTTAATAAATATCCTTTTGCTTGAGATTGAATGGCTTGCAAAGCATGTTCATCAAATGCCGTACAAAATACGATGGCTGGCGTCGGATTAAAATGTGCTAAATGCTGCGCACAGCTTAAACCATCCATTTCTGGCATTTGAATATCAAGCAACACCACATCTGGCTCGAACTGCTGAACCATTTCCAATGCCTGTTGACCATGTTGCGCTGTTGCAATAACCTGATGCCCAAGTTGCGACACCAATCGTGATAAGCGTTCCACTGCAAGCGGTTCATCATCACAAATCAGGATGTCCATTGCTCCTCCTTACCCAAATATATCGTCTTTATTTTAATGAATTTCCCAATCATCTATTTTTATACTGATATTGGATTACCATTGTAAATAATCCATTCCCTGCATAATTCCGAAAATAAACAGAATCGCCAAAATGTGCTTTTAGACGCTGTTTTACATTTTCTAAAGCAATTCCATGCCCTTCTCGTACTTTTATTCTATCTTGTAAAAATGGGTTGGTAATGACTATGTTGACTTGATTTTGCAATATTTCAACCAGTATGCCGATCTTGGCATCGATAATCTTTTGCTCAACCCCATGAAAAATACTGTTTTCAATTAAAGGTTGTAAGGTTAATAAGGGAATTTTTACCTGATCTAATAACAGCGGTTGTTGAATATTCCATTCCACATTTAAACGATCTCCCAAACGAATTTGCTCTATTGCAATATATTGTTGAGATAACTGTATTTCTTCTTTTAAGGTCACGAGCTTTAATTCTTGAAAACTGGCTCTAAACAATTTGGATAAATCTATCAGCATTTGTTCAGCTTTATCGGGATCAATCGCAATTAAACTCACCACGCTATTTAAACTATTAAATAAAAAATGTGGATGAATACGTGCTTGCATGGCCTGAATACGCGCATTCAATTCACTGTTTTGCTGCAATACTGCTTGTTCACGGGTATACAAGTAGCGTAAACAAAATGCGCCCAGTAATACCCCATAGCTGACATGCAAAATAAGATTATGCGAAATGTCTTGGATGGAAATATTTTGTAAAGAAAAATGCGTTCCCCAATAATGAATAATATTTAAAACCAGTGTTGTACACAGCACAATCGCCTGTAAAAGGATAAAACTGAATATTGAAATAGATAAATAGGTATATTGCGAGAGCCTTTTTTCAAATACATCCTGAAAAGCGGCAAAGGCCAATAATATCCAATTAATATATAAAATATATTCTAAAACATGCCAAAGATTTAAATTGCCCCATGATTGTGCTTCAGCCAATGCCAATAAAAAAGCCAACACATTACTAGAGATAAATAGTTCGAATAAATACTTGCGATGTCCCATTTTGCTAAAAAAATAAGACTGATAAAAACCACGCCCAGATTTTATTGATGAATGATTGCGCTTTACTTCGGCAAGTGAGGCTGAATTTGTTATACTGCGTTTAGTTCTACTGCTTTTTTTCCTACTGAGCCGATATGACCACATCTTCTAATTCCTCTAATCCGTCACAAGCCCAAACTTCAGGCATGTGGGGCGGTCGTTTCTCTGAAGCTACTGATGCCTTTGTTGCTGAATTTACTGCATCAGTTCAATTTGACCAACGCTTTTATAAACAAGATATTGCTGGCTCGATCGCACATGCGACTATGTTAGCAAAAGTTGGTGTCCTTACAGAACAAGAACGTGATGACATTATCAATGGTTTAAACACAATTAAAGCTGAAATTGAAGCAGGTCAATTTGAATGGCGCATTGATTTAGAAGATGTGCACATGAATATCGAATCTCGTTTAACTCAGCGTATCGGGATTGCAGGTAAAAAATTGCATACCGGTCGTAGCCGTAATGACCAAGTTGCCACAGACATCCGTTTATATGTACGTGACGAAATTGATGCGATTTTGACTTTACTGGAAAAATTACAAAAAGGCATCTTGGGCTTAGCAGCGAACAATACTGACACCATCATGCCAGGCTTTACCCATTTACAGACTGCACAACCTGTGACTTTTGGTCATCATTTGATGGCGTGGTTTGAAATGTTGGTGCGTGATTCTGAGCGTTTAATCGATTGTCGTAAACGTGTCAATCGTATGCCTTTAGGTTCTGCTGCGCTTGCTGGAACAACCTATCCTATTGATCGTGCTTATACTGCAGAATTGTTAAACTTTGAAGCCGTTGCTGAAAATTCTTTAGATGCGGTATCTGATCGTGACTTTGCGATTGAATTCAATGCTGCTGCATCTTTAATCATGATGCATTTATCACGTATGTCAGAAGAAATGATTCTTTGGACTTCTGCACAATTTAAGTTTGTGAATATTCCTGACCGTTTCTGTACTGGCTCATCCATCATGCCACAAAAGAAAAACCCAGATGTTCCTGAGCTTATTCGTGGTAAAACTGGCCGTGTCTATGGCGACTTAATGAGTCTGCTCACCCTCATGAAGGGTCAACCTTTGGCCTATAACAAAGACAACCAAGAAGACAAAGAGCCTTTGTTTGATGCAATTGATACAGTGCGTGGTTCATTGATGGCTTTTGCAGATATGATTCCTGCACTTGTACCAAATATTGAAATCATGCGTGAAGCGGCGCTACGTGGTTTCTCTACCGCAACAGACTTGGCTGATTACCTTGTAAAAAATGGCGTTGCTTTCCGTGATGCACATGAAATCGTAGGTAAAGCTGTGGCTTTAGGTGTGCAAGAATCGAAAGATCTTTCTGAATTAAGCCTTGAGCAATTACAACAATTCTCAGATTTAATTCAAGCAGATGTGTTTGAAAAAGCATTAACCCTTGAAGCATCTGTCAATGCGCGTAATCATATTGGTGGTACTGCGCCTGCACAGGTTGCTGCTGCAATTGAACGCGCTTATATCCGTTTAGAAAAACTTTATGCATAAGGAGTTTTGATATGACTCGACAAGTATTTTGCCGTAAATATCAAAAAGAGTTAGAAGGTTTAGACTTTGCACCTTTTCCAGGTCCAAAGGGTCAAGTGTTATTTGACACAGTGTCTAAACAAGCTTGGCAAGAATGGTTAAAACACCAAACCACGTTAATCAATGAAAAACGTTTAAACGTGTTTGAACCAGATGCAAAAAAGTTTTTAGAAGAACAGCGTGAAAAATTTTTGGATAATGATCAATCATTGGAAATGGCGGAAGGCTTAAAGCCGGAGTAATGACCGAAGCCTCCTAAGGCAAAAATCCAAAAGTGATGTGCATCTTATGCACATTTAAACAATCCCCGTCAGGGGATTTTTTTATTGCTTCATCGTACAAAATGATCGCGATCACATGAGCTTATAAATTTAATCTTATATATATTTACTTTTCCCACGCATAAAAAAAAGGAGTCTTGGAGACTCCTATAAAACTTAAAACACGGCAGTGGGTACATGCTGTGCAATCAATATACATCGATGGCATGACTTAATATTGACCAAAGATACCGAAAACGCTGACCAATCACGACAAGTTATAGATTTTACACTACGCAACCAGTTCATTTCACAGCAGTTTTAAACAGATCAGAGCAAGCAACAACGTTCTAAAAGCCAAATTAAGCCACAGAATCATTGAGCTTTTGCGTATTTTCCTCAACCAATTGCAGTTTTTTCTCTACCCATTTGGCTGGAAAATATTTTTCTATGCTGGATGATAACCAGTTTGCGATTGGCTGAGGCAATTTCACACCTAAAGGATTCTGCTCTTGCAGATCCGCAGAAGAAATCACCCGTGTTCCCATCAGGTAGTCAAACCAAGGCTTAGTGACACACCAGTTGGCATCTTGGTTTGAGTTCATGTGATGATCATAATGCCAAGGAATTTTCTTCATCGCCCAGTCTGGCTCTAAATGTGCACGGCGATGGATATAATAATAATTACACGCACTATAAAGCGATGCAGCAACCATTCCTTTCGAAATCGGGTAGAAAATCAAACTTGCCGCACCAGCAACCACCGCCAAAGAAACGATTTCATTTTTGGTCCGCCAATTTGAAATCCCTTCTACATAGCCATCATCATGAAAATCTTGTTTACGCACTTCACGATGGTGTTCCCAATGCGATTTCATACTGCGTGGCACTGGACTGAAACGTGGTTTCCCTGGGCGATGTTGACCATGTAAAATATAGTTATGCGCAACCCATTCAAAACCATTTGCGACGACCAATCCGACTAAAAAACCTTTTAACATAATCAATCCCTCTTGCTTATTGTGAATATAAAACATGCTGGGAAATAGGTATTGACATCAAAAAGTATTTTCATTGACAAATTACGACAAATTAAAATAGTATAATGTTTAAACTACAGCTGACGTAGATCACACAATAACAAGATGTGTAAATGATGCAATTAAAGGACTATGCGGGCTCGATATATGGCGGGCTTGGGCAATTACTCTATACTTTTAGTGAAGCTAAAGGTCTAAAGATCTCATCCAAACTACAACAGATTCAAAATGTTGAACGCTTTGACTATACCGTTTGGCGTGAAATCTTGGATGACATTCAATCACAAGTACAAAGCCCAGCTTTGGGTCTAGACATCTCTAAATATGTACAACCCAAACATATTGGTATCATTGCCTATATTGCACAATCTTGTGACACGCTTGGAGAGGCACTCACCCGCTACCATGATTTTCATCGATTGATTTATGATGGAAGCCCGCTGAAGGTTGAATATTATGATGAACAGCACATCTCGGTACGTTGGGAAAATCTACCCACCCATTTAACCACTCAAATTACTGATGAAATTGCGATGGCTGTAGTGATTCAGTTTTTAAGACAATTTATATCCGATGATATAAGCCTGTATCAGGTTAATTTTATTCATCATCAACCTAAAAACAGCATGCTGTATCAAGCATTCTTTAAGTGTCCTGTGCTCTTTCAACAAGAAAAAGTCGAACTGATTTTTCCCATCAGCGCACTTGCGACTTCCTTTAAACGCAGTGATCAAACCCTACAAAAACTACTGATGCAACAAGCACAGGCCTTGCTTGAAAGCTTACCCAATGCCACCCAGTTAGATGAACGCTTACAACAAAGTATTTTATTGGGATTACAAAAAAATAATTATCAAATCGAAGCGATTGCCAAACAGTTGAATATGTCGATACGACAATTACAACGCCATCTACAAAGCCAGAACACCACCTACCAACAACGTGTTCAAGATGTCCGTCAATTATTGGCCTTTCAATATCTACAAGATCCTCATTTAGGCTTGCATGAAATTGCCCTGCTTCTCAGTTACTCAGAACAAAGTGCTTTCCAACGTGCGTTTAAACAATGGACCGGCTTAACACCGCAACAATGGCGTCTTCAGTATCGAGAATTTAAGTAATTGTGAATTAAATTTACAGATAAAAAACAGCATGTTTCACCATTCTCACCACTCATTTGTTTAGCATTAAATATCTGTAAAATATAATTTTTTAAAATAAAATCAGAACATTAGCCGATATTGATATGAATATTTTTTATTTGTGATTTTATTTTCATATTTTTAGACTATTATCTTTATACAGAAAATAAAAGTTGTATCCACCCCACGGTTATCAACTATCTAAAAATAGTCATATAACCCCATTCCGTTCAAAAAAATAATTTAGGAATCAATATGAATAAATATCTCGCAGAATTTATCGGAACCTTTTGGCTGGTGTTTGGAGGATGTGGTAGCGCAATATTTGCCGCTGCTTTTCCAGAACTGGGCATCGGTTTTGCTGGTGTTGCACTGGCATTCGGTTTAACCGTACTCACAGGCGCTTTTGCTTTAGGGCATATCTCAGGCGGGCATTTTAACCCTGCTGTAAGTGTGGGTTTATGGGTAGGTGGTCGTTTTAATGCCAAAGACTTAGCCCCTTATATTATTGCTCAAGTCATCGGTGGTATTTTGGCCGCATTTGTTTTGTATTTAATCGTACAAGGTCAGGCGGGATTCACAGGAACTGGTGGATTCGCCAGCAATGGCTTTGGTGATTTATCCCCTGGCAAATATTCTTTAGTCTCTGCATTGTTAATTGAAATCGTATTAACCGCCTTTTTCTTAATTGTTATTCTCGGTTCAACAGATAAACGTGCACCTGCTGGCTTTGCCCCGATTGCCATCGGTTTAGCACTTACTTTGATTCACTTAATTAGTATCCCCGTTACCAATACTTCAGTTAATCCAGCACGAAGTACTGCTGTGGCTTTATTTGCTGAAACAGCAGCACTGAGTCAATTATGGTTATTCTGGGTGGCGCCAATTGTCGGTGCAATCATTGGAGCACTGATTTATAAGGTTGTGGGTAACGAGCCTCAATCCTAAATAGATTTTGAATGTAAAAAAACCTGCTTCGGCAGGTTTTTTTTCACTTATAAACCAATGAATTAGAAAGTAACTAATTCAAAAATGGCTTAAAAATAAATATGGTCTTTAAAGAAATGGATTCTCTATTTCGCCTTCGCTTTGACGCGCAAGCTGTTCTGGTAAATCACTTTGCTTCTCTAAACTTGCTACAACTTCATTGAGATAGCTTTGTAAAAGCTTAGCCGCTTTTAAGCCAGCTTGATCTTTGGTGATCTGTAAATTGCCATAAATACTGATACAATCAGTTTGATTTTCTAAGGTTAAATCATGAATTGAATGTGATTCGGTGCCATTCTCAAACGGTTTAAACATTTTTAATTTTCTCAATTTTTTTCGATCTTATTCACAGTATAAATAGATTCTCAAAAGATACTGCACCATCAGCGCGGATTTATTTCAAAATTTGTAAAATATATTGCAACAGCGTTTCAACCAATTGTTTCACCAAGGCATCTTTGGTTTCAGGATCGACTTTTGGCAATTGCATATCCGATGTAGTTGTTGAACCACTTTTGGGTTGGAACTGCTTTTGCAGTGCGGTGATTTTATCCTGACTGACCTCTTCTGCACATTGGCTTTCCGCATCCCAATGTGAATATTCAATTTCTTTATTGACCTTGACCTGTTTTGCGTTCAAAGGCAATTTATAGGTATTGCGCTTTTTTTCTTCAGTCAGTTGTGGAAATAAATTCATTCCCAACTGTTCTTCTAAATAACATACGCTGACCACTTTAACCTGAAGTGAATCATTATTTGGCGCATAGTACGCACCAATGATTCCATGTTTAGGCAAGTAAATCGCTTTATAGATTGCGGTTGGAACAATCACACCCTTTCCAATGGTTTTTAATTTTTTGCCAGAAAACACTGGGCCAGTGACCACATAGACATCTTTCTTTTGCTTGGTGACAATTGCACGAGTTGCTTCTTCTAACTCACGCCAAACTTGTTGGTTATTTTTAGCAGCTTGCGGCACCATATTGGCCAAAGAAAAGCTGTCGAACTGTGATTCCTTATTGGGCATATCGGCATTGGGTGACATATGACCACGGTCATAGCCTGAACCACGATAATCCGATAATAATGCACGATGTGTAGCGTTTACACGTGGCTCTTCGTGGAAATTATCTTCACGTTTAATCTTTTGACTTAAGCGCTGTGGCGATAAATATTCTGCTGTCCATAACGGTGTTTTAGAAACACCCGAATACATCACATTAAACCCGTTAAAACATAAGGGATAACTGTTTTTCTTTAAACTTTCTTTGATTAAAACAGGTGGTTGCTCTCGATAGAACTGATTTAAACACGCAGAGTTATTGGTACTACTTTGGGTAAATGGCAGTAACTGAAAAATTTTCTCTTGGCCAAACGCAATCGCAAAACTTCCAGTAGCAACAACACCCAACACCATTTTAACTACTGAATTTTTCAACAAAGGCTTCCTAAACAAGGTTAAATAAACAATCCACTCAAAACCCTTACAGATTAAGTTTTTGAATTTAAATAGCTTAACAAGTCAATAAACTGAAAGATATTGAGTCGACCTTCAACCGAGTAAAGCTTCTACGATTTGTGCTTAACTAAACAACATTCCATGTAACAATTTATTGTTTATTTCACAAAAAATGCTAGAAAATCAAATATCTTACAGATGCTTTATCGCACTTGTGATCATGATTATGTCATGTTGCGCAGTGTTGTTCGACAACCTTGCGACACAGTTTGTCGTATAGGATCGTTTTATGCGGATGTCTCATGATTTGCTGGGGAGAATTGAATGATAAAAGCATTCAAACTCAGCATTCTAAAAGGTTTGATACTGTCTCAGTGCAATATCAGCCTATCTACTTTTAGAGGACCAAGAACACAAATGATAAAGGTCTTACTTGCTGAGTTAGAAAAGAAGTCATTGCTAAAAAACAAAGTGAATCAATGTAATACATCAACCCATAAAACCCATGGGCAAAAAAAAGCCAGAATGACTTCTGGCTTTTGATTGATATGAATTTAGATTTCGATCTGGCTGCCCATTTCCACCACACGGTTTGGCGGGATTTGATAGAAATCACTCACCGGACTGGTATTACGTTGCATTGAAATAAACAGTTTTTCACGCCATGGCGCCATTCCATCACCCACGGTATGAATCAAACGATCACGTGAGATGAAGAAACTGATATGCATCATGTCAAATTCAACTTCAAGCTGCTTATAAGCCAACTCTAGTGCATTTGGAATATCAGGTTGATCCTTAAAGCCATAGTAAACAAAAACACGTTGGAAGCGCTTATCTAAGACTTCAACACGAATTCTTTCTTGGTCTGGCACATAAGGAACATCACGGGTAATCACCGTCACCATAATATTGCGTTCATGCAGAACTTTATTGTGCTTGATATTGTGCAACATCGCATGAGGAACAATATTTGGATTACCGGTTAAGAATACCGCTTGACCGGGTACAAACTGTGTTTCATCACTCAAACTGACACTTTTAATAAACAGATCCAACGGCAAGGCATCTTTTTCCAAACGGTTAAAGACAATTTCTCGCCCGGTTTTCCACGTCATCAGAATGGTAAATACGATTGCACCGATGAGGATCGGAACCCATCCGCCTGAAATGATTTTTAATGAGGTTGACCCAATAAAAATACTATCAATCACTAAGAATGGGATGGCGAATAATGCCACTTTCCACTTTGGCCAACGCCAAAAGCCATATGCCAAGATTGAAATCAAAATCGTATCACATAACATGGTCATGGTGACCGCTACACCATAAGCATTGGCAAGATTGGCACTGTTTTGGAAAATTACAATCAATAAAAGAATCGAGACGTAGAGTATCCAGTTGATAAAGGGCAAATAAATCTGACCTTGTTCTACATCAGAGGTGTGATGCACGGTTAATCTTGGCAGATAGCGTAACTGAATGGCTTGGTTTGCCATTGAAAATACACCTGTAATCACCGCTTGTGAGGCAATCACCGCTGCCGCTGTGGCTAGGGCAATCATGGGGTATAAGCCCCACTCAGGTACAAGCAAATAGAATGGGTTTTCAATCGCGCTTGGATTACGCAGTAATAACGCACCTTGCCCTGCATAATTTAATAACAAACAAGGCAGCACAATGATAAACCAGCCTAAACGAATCGGCAGTCGTCCAAAATGCCCCATATCTGCATAGAGTGCTTCACCACCCGTCACCGTCAAAATCACCGCGCCCATGGTTAAAAAGGCCACAAAGGGTTGATGAAAAATAAAGTTCAGTGCCCAATGTGGACTGAGCATGCTTAAGACATAGGGGGTTTGGCTAATACTATGAATACCGATTAGACCGATAGAGGCAAACCAAGTTAAGGTGATTGGACCAAAAAACTTACCCATGGTTCCCGTACCATGTCTTTGTACCAGAAACAGTGCGGTAAGAATCCCGATTGCTAAAGGCATCAGCCATTTATTAAACATAGGTGTGGCAATACTCAGCCCTTCAATCGCTGAAAGTACTGAAATTGCTGGGGTAATAATACCATCACCGAAAAACAGAGATGCACCAATAAAGCCCAAGGCAATTAAATAGATTTTGCGATTATCTGCGATACGATTAGATCGTAAGTTCAGCGCCAGCAATGACATGATACCACCCTCACCATTGTTATCTGCTCGCATGATAATGGTGACGTATTTAAAGCTGATGGTGAGCATCATGCACCAGAAAATCAGTGACAAGATCCCAAGCACGGTCGCTTCGGTGATGGCAATGTGTGCAGTCAGAAAACATTGGCGTAGGGCGTACAAGGGACTGGTTCCGATGTCTCCAAATACCACCCCTAATGCTGCGAGTGTGATCGCAGGTAACGCGGCTTTTTTTGCAGTACTTTGCATAGATTCGTCTTCAAAAATTTAGACACTATTTTTGCGCAATCATATCACTGTGAAATTTTTTTTGCTCTAAATCAATTGTTGCTTGGCAGAAATCTTTTTTTTGGTTATTATCCCACGCCTTGGTGAAGTGTCCGAGTGGCTTAAGGAGCACGCCTGGAAAGTGTGTATACGTTTATAGCGTATCGAGGGTTCGAATCCCTCTTTCACCGCCATTTTCAATTCTTACAATATCTTATGATGTCTTTAAAAGCTTAAATCCAAAGGTTTTAGGCTTTTTTTATGTCTGATACGATCTACTTTATCTGTTGCAAGCTTGATGTGATTGGGGGTATAACTGGGGGTATACTAAATTACCTCCAAAATTATACCCCCAAATTCTGTGGAAACATTACAATGCTTACAGATGCTCAAATCAGAAAAATAAAGCCATTAGAAAAGAAAACTAAATACGCTGATGAAAAAGGCATGTATCTAGAGGTCACCCCTTCTGGAGGAATGCATTGGCGTATGAAATTTCGTTTAAATGGAAAAGAGAATATCTTCAGTATTGGTACATACCCAGAAACGACGCTCGCCCAAGCTCGCCGTGCCAGAGATGAAGCTCGATTGAAATTGAAAGATGGAATTAGTCCCAACGAAGCGAAGAAACAAAAAAAATTACAAGCAGATGAAAATACGCTTTTTAAAACACTTGCTATGGAATGGATGGAAGACCGTAAAGCCGTCATAAAAGAAACAACTTACTTACGAGATCTGTCTGTATTTGAAAAAGATCTCTTCCCTGCTTTAGGTCATATGCCAATTGATCAAATTAAAGGTAAAGATGTACTCGCCTGTGCTAAAAAAATTGAGGCTCGTGGTGCTCAGGAAATGGCTAAGCGTTCAATCCCTTTAGCTGGACGTATTTTCCGTTTTGCAATCCGTAAAGGACTGATTGAGAATGATCCAACTCCACATCTTCAAGAGGCTCTCAAGCCTCGTAAAGTAAAGCATATGGCTCGACTGGATATTTCTGAGTTCCCACCTTTTCTTGAGCGTATGGATCGTTATCATGGCAATCCAATGATCAAGACCGCAATTCAGTTAATGACCTTAACATTTGTGCGTACTGCTGAACTGAGAATGATGGAGTGGAATGAGATTGATTTTGATAATCATTTATGGAGAATTCCTGCTAATAAAATGAAGATGGCTCAACCGCATATTGTTCCATTATCTCGACAGGCAATTGAACTGATTGAAGGATTACGCCCTCTTACTGGCAATAAGCAATACGTTTTTTATAATCACAGTACCGCCAAGCCCATGAGTAGTAATGCCTTACTTTGTGTAATTAGGACTTTGGGATATGCTGGAAAAATGACTGGGCATGGTTTCCGTGGTCTTGCTTCAACAACATTACATGAGCAAGGCTATATGCATGATGCAATTGAAATCCAGTTGGCGCATAAGGTTGGTAATGCTGTGTCTCAGGCGTATAACCATGCACAGCATTTAGAGTACCGAACAAAGATGATACAGGATTGGTCTGATTTTGTTGATAATTTGAGGGGGGAAAGTATGACTTTATTACAATTCAAATACCCGTAGAACTCAAAAATAATATTTTAATTAATGTGTTAGAAACTTATTGCGAATAAAGATTTGATAACATGCTTTTCTGTTACGTCTCTAATAAGCCTCATGTCTCTTTTTGTTAAGAAGCAGATTCTCTGCTAAAGTGCGTAAATAATATTCGTTACTAAAGTAAAATTTGATGGAAAACATATCTGAAAATATAAATAAATTATTATCTTTTATTCAGCCAGTACGTCTAAGAAAAACATCTAAAGTCTCTGAAACTCTTTTAGAGGCAACAGAAAGTGATAAAGGACGCGTCATCAATTCACCAGCTTTTCGCCGACTACAACAAAAAGCTCAAGTATTCCCTTTAGAAGCAAATGCATCTGTCAGGAGTAGGCTAACACATTCTATAGAAGTTGCTCATATCGGTTGCTATATTGCCCAAGAAATTCTTTATAAAATCCAGAAGGAATATAACGTAGAAGGCTTAGACTTTGAAAAGATGACATCTTTTGTAAATACAGTTGAAACAGCTTGCTTGTTACATGATATTGGCAACCCTCCATTTGGACATTTAGGTGAAGCTGCAATTAGGCAATGGTTTAAAAAACAAATTGATAATTATAAAAATAACCTAGGCGAATGCATGTTTAAAGAGTTATCTAGCAATATTAATAACCTAGATCTTCATAAATTTGATGGTAATCCTCAAGGTTTCCGATTAATAAGATTATTAAGTGGAAATGATGGATTCGGTTTAAACTTAACGTGCTCTTTACTTTTATCAACAGTTAAGTACCCATATACCATTGATAAAATACAAAATAATGAAAAAATTGGAATTTTTAAGCTTTGCTATCCAAGCTATCAAGAAGCCTGTAAAAAAATCAATTGGCCAGAAGGAAAACACTTCCCACTTAAAAATATTATGGATACAGCTGATTTTATTGCATATTCGATGAGTGATCTAGAAGATGCTATTGAGAAACAGATTGTCACAGAGAAACAAATTATTAGTTATTTCGTTGAGTTCTTTAACAGAAATAAAGAGATTGAAGCCAGCACAATATTTAACGTAGACAAATTAAATCATGAGCAACTTAATTTCTTAAAGTTTAAAACGTGCATTATAAATACTGCCGCAAAAGAAGCTGCCACAAACTTTTGTGCAAATTTAAGCTTATTATTAGATGGGACAGATAATATAGAGCTTATAGAGGAAAATACAGACATCCATAAAATTCTAGATGAAGTATTCGATTATGCTAAGAAAAATATCTACTGCCATGAGTCAGCTGAAAAAATTGAACTCGCAGGGCGAAATATTATACAAGGCCTTTTAAATCACTGCGAAATTTTGATGTGCTTATCTGAAGATAAATTCAATTGTTTACTTAAATACCCTGAAAAAAGTATGCTCTCCCCTAAAAAGTTAGGGCTCGACTTTGAATTACGTCTATTAAGACGCTTGCCAAAGAATCATATTAAGAAATATATTCTATCAGTGGAAGCAGACCCATCAAATGAAATCATTTATAGAGCACACTTAATCGTCGATTATATTTCAGGAATGACCGATGATTTTGCCTTAGAAATGTATCAGTTATTAGAAGGCATCAGAATTCAATGATTAATACAGATCACCCTTATTTTTTCATTAACAGTCTTTTAGATAGTAAATCGGCATATTCACTATCTAAATATACTTATCTACCCGATTCTTTATCTGATGATAGAATTATTAATACTATATCAGGTGAAGATTTTTCAATAGATTATGTTAACTTCATATTGAAAAGCTTAAAAGAAGATCAAGAACTTGCATTCCATTCTCTAGTTAAAACCAAAAGTAGGAAAATATACCATATTCCAATGATAGATTTTTCTACCTCAAGGTTAGATAGAGAGGTTTATTATCGGTTAAAAAATTTTATAGATTACAAGATACTTTCAGATATGACATTTTATAGCACAGGTAACTCATTTCATGCTTATTCGTCTAAACTTTTAACCCATAAAGAATGGCTTAAATTTATGGGATCATTATTATTGGTCAACCCATCAAACTCATCCTTAAAAATTATTGATAATAGATGGATTGGTCATCGTATAATGAGCGGATTCTCCTCATTAAGATGGTCAAACAATTCTGGAATATATAAAACCCTTCCAAAGAAAACCACTTTTGACTTACTTTAATTCAAAACAATTAACAATCATCCCAAACTATGGCCAGTTGGTTATACTCAAAATTTTTAAAAAATAGAGTCTATAATCATCGTTTTATAAACTATGAAAATTTAACACCTTGCTTTACAAGAAATAAATAATTAAACTAAAATTTAAATATTTTTTATACAAAAAATCAAAGGGTAACGTAATATGTCAGGTTCAGGTGGTGGGGGCGGAACGCCAATTCCAGATTTCCAATTTTGTGAAGATTTAACAATTAATGTTCAACTCAGCTCACCCAAAGAAGCTATTGTTTCAAAATTAGCAGAAGGTGATATTTTAAGAATTGGTTTTGAATCAAATAATATCACCACTGTATATGCTTTCTATGAGGACGATATTGCTGGCGGTATTGCTGCCCCAGTTATAGGAAAATTACGTGAATGCTTACGTAGTGGCACGAAATATCAAGGAAGAGTATTAGAAGTCAATCAAGGACAAGTGCGAGTTAAAATAACAGCAATTAAACACTAAAAAAGGAGCCACTTATGATAACTATTACAGGCGGGATATATGAAGAATATTGTATGCATCCTTATAGATATAATATTTTTGGTTCAGGAGGAAGAGCTGCTTCTGCAATTGCAGCTATGAAGGGAGATGTTAAGTTATCCACGTATTGCTCTAAAAACATACAAGAAGTTATTCAGGCCCGTGCTGAACTGGAGGGCTTCGAATTAAGTATTATTAATATTCCAGTAAATACTAAATTTCATTATACTCATGCTCTTGCTAAGCCCTTAATTTACAATAGAACTACTAATAATCCGCCACTGGAAATTAAAGAAAAAAACGTTATTAGATTTGGATTCTTGGAAGGTACGGCTATCATAGACAGTGAATATGCTGTTTACGATCCTCAAAATGTAGCCTCAGTAGAACTTTTCCATGCAAATGGATCTAAAGCTAAACACCTAGCGATTTTACTTAATCAGTATGAAGCAAAATCATTATTACAGATTGATGATACTAATGAGTTACTTAGAAAAATTGCTGTATCTCAACAAGCTGAGGTAGTTATATTAAAAAAAGGACCTGATGGATGTCTGGTTTACGACCATAAACTTGATGAGATCAAGCATGTGCCAGCCTTTAGTACGAACAAGGTATCAAAAATAGGTTCTGGAGATAATTTTGTTGCCCAATTTGGATATGCTTGGATGGAACAAAAAAAGAGTGCTTATGAAGCAGCTCTACAAGCTTCTAAAGCAACTGCATATTATTGTGAAACGGAAGGATTTATTACACCAGAACGTTTAAAAAAATATTCACCCTCTCCTATCATTCTTTCTGAACAATTTAAAAAAGGTTGTAAACCCAAGGTTTATCTTGCTGGCCCCTTTTTTACTCTTGCACAACTATGGTTAATTGAGGAAGCGAGAAAAAACTTACAAGATCTTGGCCTAGAAGTTTTTTCTCCCTATCATGATGTAGGCAAAGGTAATGCTGAAGATGTGGTAGATAAAGATCTTGAAGGCATACATAAATGTGATCTTTTATTCGCCATAGCTGACGGTATGGACTCAGGCACAATTTATGAGATTGGATACGCTAGAGCAATTAACAAACCTGTTGTAGTCTATGCAGAAAATGAAAGTGAAGAAAACCTTAAAATGATGGAAGGATCAGATTGCAAAATTCTTAAAGATTACGTTACTGCTATTTATCATACTCTTTGGACGGCAATCACTTAATGAAATCTGTCTTATTACTCTCTGGTGGCATGGATTCTACAGTAATAGCATGGTGGAAAAGACCAGATTATGCATTAACAATAGACTACGGGCAGCTTGCAGCAAAAGCTGAGATAGCTGCTTCACAATCCATATGTAGATATTTGAATATTCCGCACGAGATATTAACTGTTGATTGTAGAAATATTGGTTCAGGAGATATGGCTGGTACTATTGAGAGTCAACATGCACCCGCTTCCGATTGGTGGCCTTATAGAAATCAACTCTTAATTACTCTAGCTGGCATGAAGATGCTCCCTTTTAATATCTCCAAGATTTTAATCGGAACAGTTAAAACTGATAACGGCCATACAGATGGCTCTCATGAATTTATTGATGCAATGAATCAGCTAATGTTCCTGCAAGAGGGCCATATAACTGTAGAAGCTCCTGCTATCAACCTATCGACTAAAGAACTTATTCAATTATCTAATATTCCTGCTGAATTGTTAGCATGGTCTCATAGTTGTCATAAATCTGAGGTGACCTGTGGTAATTGCCGTGGCTGTAATAAATATTTTGAGATATTCGAGCAAGTAGGCTATGACTTGGGTAAACTTGGGTAATCCTGTTCCTAAACAGAAAGTTGATAAGTATATTCCTTATAAGTGGGATCTTAGTAATAAATCCATCAGGTTAGATGAGCCTGAGATTTTTACGCCAATTCCATTTACACAAGTTATGTTTGAACGGAAGTCACAAAGATCTTTTAAACTCGTTTCAATTGATCATTTATCACATCTTCTCTGGCTTACTAATCGAGTTAAAGATTGTATTGATTCAACTATGGGCTTTCCGATAACTTTAAGACCAGTTCCTTCGGCTGGTGCAATTCACCCTATTCATATTCTTATAAACTCGCCATATACTGATGTCTGGTGGAGATATGACCCTTTTTGTCATAGCCTTTGGCCCGTTAATAAGGAAAGTAAATATTTTATAAACGTTAGAAGAGACTGTGAAAAAATATTAAATTGTAATTCAGCCAGTTTAATACTCTTGATTGCGGAACCACAAAAAACTTTATCAAAATATACCAATGGAGCCAGTTTAGTTTGGCGTGATGCTGGAGTTCTATTAGGAAATTTAGCATTAGTAGCTAGTTATTTAAATATCAATTTTTGCCCAATTGGAGCTCTCTTACCAACAGAAATTGATGAAAAAAAACAATTAGTTACCGTAGGAATGGCAATTTTAGATGCAATTGAAATTGACTGAAATTAGATTCTCATCTCTAGTTGAGTAATAGGCCCCTTTCTTTTCTTAAATTTAAGATCAGTATCAATTGAACTGGAGTTCATAAGTTCATGTACAATTGAAGATGAAGACATCATTTCTAACCAAATAACAGCATCTAATTCTGAGGCTTTTATACCTAACCCTCTACTAAAAGACAAAAACTCTTCCTCTAATTCAAGATAATTTCTCTCGACACTTAGGTTTTTACTTAAAAACCCCCCTAAAATTCCAGCTCTTAGAATATGAATATCAAGGATAGCAACATCATCTGCATCCAACCAATTCCTGGCTACCCATGAAGCTGTCTTGAATCCAATACCCGATACATTTAATAGCCAATTCCTCAAATCCTGACCTGACATAAATGATGGTGTATCTTGAGATAGTTTATCCATAGCATTTGCTAAATATTTAGCCTTCTGCTTGGCAAATCGGTATTTTATTCTTTTGCCATCCAAATCTATTAGTTCAGATAGTAAGTTATAAATTTCTTGCTCAGATGATTTTATTTCAGAAAATACTCCTTGATTCTTCAGATGATTATATGCAGCAATACCAACTTGAGCAGGAATTCCATGTCCTCCTAATAGACAAGCGGCTACTTCTTCTTTGAGTGTAGTGCCAAGTTTATAATTAATTTTAGATCCAGTAAGACGTTGAGAATAAACTTGAAAAGCCCAATAAGCTGGCGATAGAAAGGTTTCTATAGTTCCCCACTTAACTCCGGGTATAACCTCACAATTAGGTTCTGGAAATTCCAAGCTAATATTTGTTTTTTCTAAAAAAATTACACCTAATTGCATGATAATTCTCCCAGTTCATCTGGATATTCTGTATTCATCCAACGAAATAATTCACTTCTTTCAACAGGATCCATATTTTGGATCTTTTTATAGAGACGTTCTTGACGTCGCTTTATTGTTTGGCGCTCTCTGAAATTCTTTCCATAAAATCTACTATCATGTAAAATACTTGGTTCTTTAAAGTTGAGCCAAATATTTTCCTCACGAATATCTACATGTGTTTTGGCAGAAAAAGTTGCTTTTCTCCACCCATCAAGTTGCTCATTATAAAAAGGGTGATCATAACCAGAAATCATGACATTACAAGGAAGCCCTTTTAGTAAAGAGAGTAATCTTATATGATCGTCCTGAGTATATTCGTATGTATATATTTTTGTATTACGGCGAGTATCGGGGAAATAAGGGGGATCTACATATACCAGTTCATTACCGT
The DNA here is from genome assembly GCF_059422385.1 of Acinetobacter sp. GW821-FHT01E09. NCBI lineage: Bacteria > Pseudomonadati > Pseudomonadota > Gammaproteobacteria > Moraxellales > Moraxellaceae > Acinetobacter > Acinetobacter sp. GW821-FHT01E09. Next base: position 259,620 of record NZ_JBWKWU010000001.1, on the reverse strand, counting down.
TAAAATTGTAACTTTTCAGAAAAGACAATGCATCATCTAGAACCAATTCACATAATTCAGAGAATTGCTCTTTCCACAGATTGATTACTTTAGGATCAATGTCAATCCCAATATTACGTTGAGCAGGCCTTTTATTACGCATGACAGAACCTCCACCTAAATGTGTTTCTATGTATGTGTCATGCATAGGCATTAAATTAATAATGTGCTGATAGCACTTGCCTTTACCACCTGGATATCTCATTTCTTAATTATCGTCATTTATGACGATGATGTCAATGAAATCTATATCATTAATTCCCACCAAAATAAGAATATTAGTGCGGAATGCACAATCAATTATTAAGTGTTATATATCTATCATTCCATTAATATATTTTCTATTTAAAATATACTAATGTTTGAAAGCCTAACTTAAATTAAATCACTCTATAATTTAGATAAAAATGAAATTATGAAAACTTACATCCCATTCGATGCTACTACATTACCATTTACACGACTTACCAGTGAACAATTTGAACAATATTGCGAATGGTTACTTATTAAAGATAAAAATTTAAACAATGTTCACCGTGTTAAAGGTAATGGACACTATCAAGGTGGGCTTGATATTAGTGCCAATTTTGTAAAATCTCCTAAAAAGCTAGCTGTATATGAATGCAAATGCTGGGGAAATTTATCAATTCAAGAACTAGATAAAACTATAAAAAAATTCAACCAAAACGACTTACTCCCTAACATAAATAAATATGTAATTATCCTTGCGCAAGAAGAAATACCTAGAAATATTTCGAAGAAATGGCATGAGATACACCAAGAACTACATGCTTTAGGAATTGAGTCCGAGTTATGGACAGCCGTAACTTTAACAACAATGTCACAACCCTATCCAGACATTGTTAGCAAGTTCTTTCCAATGGCTCCTGAAAGTCAGTTTTACAATGAATGGATGCTTAAAACTCACTTTATTGAGACATTACATAAAGCGATAATTGATCCTGATGAAAATAATCGAGAAGCGGCTAAAGAATTTCTTGATTTCTCTTCATTAAATTATTCAGATTTTGACGAATCCTTTTTTGAGGATGGCAATTGGAGAATTAAAAAAAAGTGGATTGAAATTTCGGCTTTATTACCTACACAAAACCATGTCGGCTCTGCCACTATTACAGTCAAAACTCATGATGCTCATGGGGTAAGTGTTATTCTAGAAAACAAATGGATGTTAGAAAATTTCTTAGGGAACTCAGGACAACCTATCCATTCTCGCTATAGACCATTTTATATTGGTACCCCACCATATCAATCTGAGGTTATAGACTTACAAAACTGCCGCTTTAATCTACCAATTGAAGTTATTCAACAAATTACAGAAGTTTCGGACAATCTTACTACGGCTTATCTCGAAGCAATACAAAAAATTGAAGACATATGGAAAGCTTATAACTTTCCTTTTATTTCATGGAATGGTCGAACATACGTTGCTTTATGTACATTGTCCAAGGAAATTTGGGATCTAATGATTAAGTTTACGAACGTTCATGACGTAAATAATGGAGATACTGAATGGCATATATTTTCAGCATCTCGATATTTCATACAACTTTATACAGGAGAAAAACATAAACCTGTAGAAGATGTTTATCACGGTATGTTTTGGGCAGAAAATATTGAAGATCTCAACGACAAAGATGAACTCACCTTGTTATGGGAACCGCCCCTTAGAAAAATCCCTGTATCCAAAGAACAATGGTGGTCTTGTCAAACTTCATTTGAATGGATAACAGAGAAATTTATTCCTGAAGTTATTAGTTGGGATAAAAAGAAAAGTATTTTTACTTATTTTAATTCTTTAAAAAAAATTAAAGGTTTAAAGGATCTAGAAGACTTTGGTTATATCAGAGACATTCGTGAGTTTGCTTTACTGAAGGATCACTACTATCGGACTTTAGGGGTTTTGAAAACCATTGAGTTACTTCAAGCTTTTTACATCTCTCATCAGAGTAATCGTGCCTATTTTACTACTAATGAAATTTCGCAGCTCTATCTTTGCCTCATTCCATTAGTCGAAAATGCAAAAGGGTATTTTTCTTATATATCTTCTAAACTTGATTTTTATAATGAGGAATTTTCAAATTTTGAGGAACTTCTTAACGCACTCAAAGGTAGGGTAGTAGAAGAGATTTTTTTAATGAATAATCATGAAATTGAACTTATTTTCAGAGCTATGAGTGAATGTATTTATGGTGATGATTCTTGGATCGACATCAAATTAACAGAGGAAATTTATATAGCTCTTAAGCCTTTTTTTAAATTTCATGATCATCAACTACTAATAGATAGATACTCTAAATTTATGTAAATCCTGAGGACTTATTTTTCCACAACGAATACCCGTTCTCTTTAGCCTGCCTATATGCCCAATTCGCAACACTATGTGATCTTTCAATATTTGTCAGAAAACCCAGCTTTGATAACTGCTCAGTAATAAGGTTATCAAAGTTTTGATTGCGTTCCCGCCATTGAAAGAAGAATTCTTCTGACGCTAAAAAATCACTTTTATCTGAATTACACTTTTCATCTGCAAGTACAAAATTATGGCCTGTATCTGCTGGGTACATCGTCCAAGGTATGAAATGATCCACAGCCCACTTATTTTGCCTAATTGGCTTTTGACAGTAAAAACACTTGCACTCTTGCAGGTCGACTAGGAACTCTCCTACTTGACGAAGCTGATTACGGCTTGGTTCAAACAAGAAAGTTGCCAAATCAGGTAAACCATCCAGAACCAATAAATTACTTTTATTTAACCTGACAAAATCAACCCATTTTTTCTGGCATAGCTCTTCAATAATTTCACTAAATTGGCGCAAGCAATACATGACATTTGGCAAAAGTATGAGTTGTTTTCGTGAATCATCTAAACTATATAAAAACTCAATATTTTGGCCTTTCAAATTTTGTAGGTATGTGACAGGCATCTTCTTTACGATATCTGCGACTTTCTTTTTCAGATTTAACCAATACACATAATCGCGTCTAGCTAAGGCAAGAGATTTATAATTTTGTTGAGCATTGTGAATTAAGCTAATAATTCCTGCTTGATTCCCATTATTTTGATGTAACTGAAATGGCTCATTTGCATTAAAATGAAATGGAAGGGTCTGCTTCCAATATAAGTCTATAAATTTTTCAGCAATATCCAGATAGTCTAAGATTAAGCTTTCTCCAATATCACTCCCCTGTTCAATCGCTAGACGGCTCAAACTTATCAATAACGCAAATTTATAAGTGGAAGAAAAACTTCCTGAATGCAAAATTTGCTGAATCTGTTTCAGAAACTTAAGTTGCTGCTGTGGTGTTGGTATAGATACTGACATTATTTATTCAATTTTGTTTTTGAAATACGATATTTAGCCAATCTTCATTATGATCGGGACGCTTATCAATGGTAATCCATTGTTGTAATAGTAGAATATTATCAAATTTCTTTAATAAGCCCTGCGCTTGTGCCTCATTCATATCTGTAAATTGCCTCCCATCCCTATAACGATCTCCCTCACCATATTTAAATGACATATAACAGATGCCATTAACTTTTAAGGCTTTTAATATTTTTTCCAATACCTCATGCAAGAGTTTTCTTTCACAATGTAATAGTGAAGCACATGCCCAAATACCATCATATTGATTCAGTTCAGATAACTCATAAAAGCTTTCAAAACGTACATCAGCGCCAGTCAATCGTCTTGCTTTATCAACAAGTGCTTTCGAGTAATCTGTTGCTGTAACTTGATAGCCTTTATTCTTAAAAGCTAAAGTATCTCTACCTGAACCACAGCCTAAATCTAATATTCGTGCAGTCGGTGGCAAAAGTCTTATAAAAGGCTCATATAGACTCTCCATATCAACTTTTAGTGTAGACTCTGTAAATTGATCTGCATGGGTATTGTAATAATCTATTGTTTTCATTTTTGACAATATAAGGCTGTAATTCAAAACAGTCTACTAAAAAGCAAAAAAATAAGGGAGCTTTCGCTCCCTCAATTATCGGCTTTGTATCTTACTTTCAATCCATTGATTAACCTCCAAAGCCACCCAACCAATACGTGATTCACTTAAACGAACTGGTTTCGGGAATGTTGGATCATAATACTTAGAACTAACATTAATCATTTCATAGATTTTTGCACGACTAATGCTTGTGAACAAAATCACTTCTTTAATGTTAATAATCTGATTCATTTGAAAAGTTTGCCCCGTGATCGCATTCATGACGTTTACTCCTAATCTGTAATGCGAGCGGTAAATCGCTCAAATGATTGAGCGACTCGTAAAAATTAACTTTCGCCTTGTCACTCATTCAAATCACTGAATGAACTGATTTCTGCAACCCCTGCTGAATATCTCGCACAAACCCTTCCCCCTGATTGGGCTTAGCTTTAACTTTAGATTTTGACTCAGGTTGTGCTTGTTTAGACTCAGTAAGTTCATCTGTATAAAACTCCTCCACCAAATCCAAACCCTCTTCACTGTTGACCTCAAATCGTGCATTGCAATACCCCTGTCGTGCCATCTGATCTAAAACACTTTGATTAAATCCAGATGCTTTACCTTGCTGATCAATCTCTTTTGCCATTTGAATGGCTTGTTGAAGATTGACACCATCTTTGAGCGTTAAGTCCACGTAATACACAGGGGTACGGTAGCTTTGTGTAGTGGACTTGCCTCTGAGTGTAAGTTGTAGCGGTAGGCATGACAGCAAACCATTTGATGCTGCATGATAGTAAGACAATCGTGCTGCCAAAGTCCGAATACTATTAAAACCCGTGGTTCTAAAAATAAAAGTACCCAGTTCATCTGATTCATCCAAATTGACATGCAATCGTCCAAAAGGTTTACAGTTCCCTCCATTTGCTAAAGGACATAGATCAGGGGACGGACATGGATGTTGCTCAATGCCTTGATTGGTTTGTCTTTGACAACTCTCGCCATTACCAATACATACAGGTCGCCCCGTTTGGCGATCAAATAAGGTGTATTCCGCTCGAAGGTTAAGCTCAGGATCATTAAAGATCATGCGTACTGGAATGGTTCTGAGTTTTTGGTTTTGATTCGGTGCTTTGGCTCGGAGTTGTTCATCAAGTGGATGCTTGATCCATCCATCCTTACCTTGGATTTGGCTGGTAATGGTGAATTGGTCATCTCTTTCAGGGAGTCGTTTACCATTCTTTTCAACAATTTTACCAATACTGATTCTGCCGAGTATGGGTGGTGTAATTGCTAAACCTTTAATCATGGGGTTGTCCTCTTCAGTTATTTTTTACCAATGTTCGGTTGATATGTAGAAATCAATTATTTTTCAAATGCATATTTTTCAGCGCAAATTCACCTATTTTGGTTCTCTGTAAGTACTTCGGTGCTTACAGGGAACGGGGGTGTTTTTGCGATTTTTTGCAGATATGCCCTAAATTGATGTTGGCTTTGAATCGGCTTTAATCATCATCTGTATAGATGTTGAAACGCCGTGAGCCTTGTTTACTTTGTGGAAATTGATTGAGATATTCAGGGTGCTGTTTGAGTAATGCCTTGCTGTCTAAGCTGATTGAGTCTTTAGACTTTTTCCATGTCACTGAGCCTGTTTTAAAGGTGGCTCGTTCAGCCTGTTGCATCTTGGCTTGTAGTTGATGTTTGAGTAAGTCAAATGTTTCCTGACTGCTTTCAATTTGATGGCGTGCTTGAATCAATTGCTCAAATTGTTGATTAGCTTGTTCATCTTCAGATAGGTCGGTGGTACTGAGTGGCACATGTTCAGGGTAAAGAAGTTGCAAAGCTTTGGCTGCTGATTCAGATGCATCAGCATCAGGTGGCGTATCTTTTTCCACACATTCCCAAAAGTGCCGTTCAGCATGGATGATTTGTTGGATCACCGACTCTGAACGAGTCACTTTAAAGATTCGGGTTTCATGCCCACAGATCAGGACACAGATATGCGCTGCTTTCTTACCAGTGACTGCCAATTGGTGTTGCACTTGGCAGAGCACATATAAAGGCACACCATCTCGCCATAGTTTGGCACCATGTTCTCCAGCGGTTTTGCATTCCAATATCTGTACATCTGCATCACCAACCACGGAATAATCTAAGTTGGCTAACATAAAGTGTTTATCAGGTTCAGGATGTTGGAATACCGCATTGACTCGACGCACTTTGTAGTTGGTATGCATGCTGTAATATTCAGCGACCAAAGGTTCGAGACATTTGCCCCAATACAATGGTGCATGTCCTTCACTTTCATCCTCAATGTTTTGTTGGATGCGTCCTGTTTTAATCATCCACAGTTCCAGCATCGACATGTAGGGATTGAGTCCGCAGGCTGCGGCACAATCACTACTGCCAATGCCTTGTTTTCGGATTTCTAGCCATTCGGCTTGGCTCATGTGTTTAGTATTCACTAAGCGTTTAGCACTAAAGAGTTTTGGGGCAATGAATGTTTGAGCAGTTGTTGACGAGATTGGTCGAGTGGATTGGGGATTGATATTGATGTGGTGATTCATAGTTTCATTCCTATTATTGTTAAATTTTGGGCATAAAAAACCACATCCTAAGATGTGGTCTTAGTAGGATTGCATTGATTGAGCTTAGGTCTTTTGTTGAAGTGGTATTGCTTAGGCTAATTGATTGGATAATTTATGTGATCATCCTTAAAGCCTGTTCTAAACCACGTTGTTTTAAGCCTGCGCCTGCACCAAACCATGCTGAGTCAAGTCGGTGATCTCGGCTCATAGCGCGACGCTCATGGTCGCAAAATTCAGTAATAGAACAGAGTAAGCCGTAGGCGGTTTCCTTGGCTGAGGATAGCTCTGCGCCTCGTCCATGACCATTAAACATCGTCATCACTTTCGACATTGCTCGTCCATTGGGTTCAGTTTTATTCGGTTCAGTAGGAGTGGCAACATTACGGTAGAATTGAATTAAACGTTCATCCTGTTCGGTTGGACTCAGACTTGTATTATTAAACACAGCATCGAAATAGGCAGCCGCTTCTTGTTGGCTGACTTTTCGCTGACTGAGCTGTTTCATCTCATACATGTGTTCATCCCATGCACGAATTGAAATGCCCAATTGATGTTTGATCTTGTCTGCATCAAACTTGGTACTGTGCGGGACTTTGACCACACCTCGACTTGCATCCTGTCCTTTCAATGCAATCGCTAAGGTGTTATTACACACCACACGAATAGAAGTAAATTGGGCAGTTGTTGCGAGCGTACCATCACAAGCCGTAGCTAACAGAATATAGCCATTGCTGACATCTTTACCTTTGAGTGCAGTACTTTGCCCTGTTCTTGCCAATGCCCAGAATTTCTTACCACCTTTGAGTATGCCTGCGGTTTCCAGTTCAAAACCTGATTGTTCAGTCAGGTCACGATAGAATTCAAGAATCTGTTTAGGTTGAACTTCTTGATAACGTTGACTGACCACAGATAAAGGTGCATGTGTATCAGAACGATATAAAACACGTTGTTCTTCAAAGGGCATAATAATACTTTGCCCTCGCTTATTCTGAGCCATGTAGTTGACATCTGACGATTCTATTCGCCAGTCCATGCCTGCTTGTTGTGCCCAAACTTCAATGGGTTGATTTTGAGAAAGTTGGTTGCCCAAGCCATGCCAAGGGGTTTGACCCACATAAACCATTTGTTCGATGAGATGTGCCATAAGGTATATTCCTGATATTAAATAATGAATTGTTTGGATTTAATAATGAGTCCCTTGAGGAGGTATTGCGATAAATCTGAATCGCCAAGTTATTTGGTGAATGGTGGTCGTGGTGTCTGTTCAGCAATCACCAGAATCACACCACCCAACATGGCACCAGCGATTCCGCCGATAAATGGCGAATAGCCCAAGGAACGTGCCAGTGACATGCCCAATATGGCTAAAGTGGTGGGTGAGTTGCTGAGCCCTAAGCCTTGTATCATTGGCTTTATGGGTTCTCTTTGGGGAAACATCCCCTCTTCTTCCTGATCAAAATCTCGATACGGCATAAAAAACTCCTGATAGTGAATAATAGAATTGCTGTTCATTTCCCAAGTTGCTCAGGAAACATCAACAATTTCTTCACTCAGGTGTTATGTATCTGAAATTATTTACATTCTATTTTTGATTATTTTTAGCTCGTTATCACATCTTTGTCGGCAAATGAAATTGACCCCAATCAGGCTTGGCATTATTATGGGCGTGCTGACCTACATTGTCAGTCGGTTTTGACAGACCGCTTCATCTAGCGCATCAGGGTTTACTCTTCTGAGTATTCTTGACATGCGTAAAACCTTCTCGTCCCTCTTTGCGGTAGAACGGGAGGGGGACGCGTCCGCGCGTGCTGGTTCTAGATGTCCAGTCTGTCAACCCCTTTTCGTTCTGCCACCATTATTTGACAGTAATTTGGTAGAACTTCTAATGCATCTAGGAGTCAATCATGACTGTTTCTTACGCTGTTACACCGCATTTTATTCCGATTTTATCTCGTCTCTCTAAAACGAATCTAAACTCTACATTGCTTCGGTAATGAAGATCATTGCACGTCTGATTTTAATCATTGGTGTATTGATCTGGCTGGGACCTGCTGTCATTGGATTTGTTCTGATGATGTTGCTGTTTTGGCTATTGGTTGAGTTGGCTGGCTGGAATAAACCTCCACCACCATAAATCGTGACCATACCCTTTGAAGTCAGATATCGATCATGTTGTTTTTATGACGAGAATTATCATGTCTGTTTTTTATCATTTGCCTATTCTAGGGCTCACATTGTTTACGGCTGTTTTACTCACAGGCTGTGAAAGCAAAGCCAAACGTGACTTTAATGCAGGTTGTCAATCTGGCGGTTCTGATCGCTCTGCCTGCTCCTGTGTCTATGACAAACTCGAAGCGCATTATTCCCCTGCTGTGATGGAAAAAATGGCTGATCAAAATGTCAGTCGCCTCGATCTACCAGCAGATTTTGGTGAACAAATGTATCGCGCTGCTCAAGCTTGTCAGTCACGTTAGGAGAACAACCATGCGAATCAAACATTATCTAATTGGAATTTATGTGGTGATTGCACTGTTATTTTCTTTTTATTTAAAGGGATGCAGTGCCACAGCCGACCAAAGCTATGCTTATAACTTAGGCAAAGCAATCGTTTGGCCGATCTCGATGTTTAACTAATTTCATTCTATTAGAAGTATATGCAACAACAATAATTAGGATTTTATTTTATGAATAAGCGTATCAAACTACTTTTACACAGCAGCGCCCTATCTGTTGCACTGTTGAGTGCAAGTCACAGTTATGCAGATATCAACTCAGCGCTCAAAGTCTATAACACCCCCAGCAGTGCGCCCAAGGTCACTCGTTGTCAGGGTGATCAGTACTGTAATGCCTTTTATGCACTGTCTAAAGAATGGCAGATCATTCCGAAGAACTACAAGTTAGGTAACTATAATTTGAGACAATTTATTACGGAAAATGATGGCTATGGCTTAAACCGAGGCTTTGCACCACCGCATAAAAAGTTTGCTACAGAAATCTCAGATGCTGGCGCTACAGTGTTCAATGAGAAAGCTCGTAATGATGCAGACTTCCTGATCTTTGTAAAAGGGCTGGCTGTTTTACATTACTTAGAGCATAAAAAATAAAGGCACAATTATGGAAAAAGCGAGTAGCAAACAATCCACGGATGGCACATGCCGTTAAGGCATGTGCCACTACAACAATTCATTTCTCTGTTCAGCTCAGTTCCTCACCTTGAATCAGCGCAAATATTCATAATAAAGCTGGGTTGAAACAGCGTTTTATATTACGAGAATAATCATGTCTAAAACTCAACTCATGCTGCCTTTGCTGTTATCAATATCATTGCTAAATGCCTGTAGTCCATCCAAGGATAAGGCACAACAGCCACACCAAACGCCTGAAGCGGAGCTTGATGCAAAAACTAAGCAATTTATGCAAACAGATCTGAGTGATCAAAAAACACTTGATGATGTTCCAGTAAGTTCCGAAACGAATCCCAATCAAGCCTTTCAGGAAGATGAGCCAATTGCTGCTGAACAAGCCCAAGTTGAAACACCATCACAGATCGAAGAACAGTTTGATATTCGAGTCTATCGAGCTGAATCCCAAGGTACGATGACGGGCTATATCGATAAAGTTGACGTCATTTCACTCAATGACCAACCCACTACGATTACGGGTATGCAGATCAATCGTGGCAACTGTGGCATTACCAGTATGTATGATTATAAAAATATGCGTTATGGTTCAGTGGCTTTGGCTTACCCACGCTGTAAAGCAGAACACATTCGTGAAGTGAGTATCAGTACAGCGAATGGCACACATGCTTATCGGATTGGTTAAATTAAGTAATATTTATAATCTGAAATCAATTTTTAAAGACTATCTATAATTAATCAGAACTATTTAACTGTGATAAACAAATCCGTGAAAATTGCTCAAAAAGCAATTGTGGAACTTGACTAATCACAAAAAAAGCCGTTCCAGTGCGCTGGAATGGCTTGAAGTAATATAATGATTTAGATGATATAAATCAATGCATTACATATAAAAGGTATTAAGTAAATTTTAATAATAGAATTCCAAAATTACCTATTCTGATTCACTACATTTGCTGACCAGGTCGGCTTTCAATCAAATGTAATCTATATTTCAAAGCATGATGTGTTCTAAATTCATGTTCAATATTAATTTTCAAGTTTGACATATTACATATATATTCCCATCGGCCTTGCTTTTTTTGACCAATAATAGAATTATTAAATAAGAAACTTAAATGCTCTCTTTTCTGACTTTCAGATACGGTTCCAAACTCAAGTTCGTACTTCGCACTAAAATCATCATAAGAAAATGATTCAACCTGTATAGTTTGTAATATTGATAATAACTTCTCGATTTCAGGAAATTGATTAGACCATTCATCAATTAATTCATTGTAAACACTAATCGAAGCTTCTCTGTCAGCATCATACAATTCACTTGAAGTATAGAGACCACTTCTATTTGGTGTATGACTATCTCTAATTTTATTAAAATAAACAATGACATCTCTAGGTCTAAAGAATGAGCGTCTTGTTATATATTTAATAGCTGGTGTACCTTGTCGAGCAAAGTTAAACTCAAATACATTTCCTGATTTCTTAGCATTATCTAATTGAAAACCTGTAGGAACATATTTTTTTACTCGTTCATAAAACATTTCATCTAGACTATCAGTATCCCATTTAATAATAATGGCACTATCTTGCAGTAACTTATTTTTATCATTGAATCTTAATGATTCATAAATATCAGATCTCAAGAATGGAACAACTTTAAGCTTATTCTGTAATTCAGAGTCAATTGAAATAGAACGACAGACATTCACTAGGTTTATTAATACTTTACTATACTCTTCAATTTCACCTTGTAGCCAATTTTCATCAAGTTGATCTAATGCTATCAAAATTTTATGACTACCTATATTTCGCTTAAAAATACCTTCAAAGTGATTCAATAAGCTAAAAGCATTTGATCTTAAGTGAGTCTGTAATTTTTTACTTTCAGCTACTTCTTCAAAATTTATTTCACCACTGGCGAGACTTACTTCATCAATATCTGCTGAGGGTCCAGATATCTTAGAAATTCTAGATATCTTAGAAATCATTACTTCTATCAGTGAAGGATCAGGATTACCATAAATTAAATTAATATACTTTTTCGCCCATTTCAGTTCTCTATTAAGACTTTCATTTTTTTCTTCTTTTATACTAATTAATTTTGATAATGCTTTAACAAAAAATAGATATTTCCAACTCTTTTGATATGCGGATAACTCACCTGCTAGTGATTCTTTGTAAAGCTGATGAGCAGGCCATGGATAATCATTAAAGTTTATACATATTGTATCAAAATTATTTAATTTCTGTCTGGAAGTCGCTTTCAAGTATTCATAAATAGCCGTTTTCCCCATGCCTTTACGTCCTAGTACAAGCCATTGTCTGCTATCTATAATTTGTAAAATTTGTGGCAACTTGAAGAAGTAAGTTTGTAAGTCTGTGTCTGTCTCTGCAGAAACCTGAAACTCAGGTAGCCAATCTTTAATATCCATAAATTATTAAAATCAAGTATATTTATAATAATTATAACCTAAATTATAGTCCTAACAAACACCAAAAAACATTCGGCGTGAAAGTAATGTAACTAAAAATCAAACCATAACTTTTCCCACATTTAAAAAAAAATCTTTTATGTGAAATGCATTTGTTCGAACTTAAGTAGAAATATTCTATAGCGACATTTCCAACTCAAAGACAGGATTCAGGTTTCGTTGTTGACCTACAATTTCCGTGTACGTTTTGTTGGTATCTTTTGAGAGTAATTGCGTTTATTCTATTGTGCTAATTTTTTATGTTTTTAGTGGATACAGATCAAAACTAAATCTAACCGAAGATGATGGAATCACTAATGCTTTTGATGCAGTTCCGTAAGACACAGTCTAGTCTCATAGTTTTAGAATTAATGCAATATATAGTTTATTTTAAGTATCCAAACACAATAAATAGTAGATGTAGCATTAGCTTATTTGATTGATTCACTCCACATACGATGTGTAATGCTGTAATACATTACACATCCCTGTCCATATCAATCATAATAATCTGTACATAGCCTAAAGCCTTGCGCTACTGGTAAAGCAGAGACAATACACCCTCTACGATGATCAGTCTTGTACTGCGCTTTACCAAAGCTCCGCATCTTAGGAACCCCTACTCTCATGTATTGATTCTCTTTTTCAGGATTGACCAAATACATAGCTGCATTGATAGCATTCTCAACTTGTTCAGGCTTGTTCCTATGAATCATACCAATACCCAATTTACCCTTCTGTAGAAATTGCGCCTTGTAGTCAGGGGAGTTAGAGGTAAAGTAGTAGCCTCTGTTCGCAGTGATCTCACTCCAACATTGCCCTACCTGTATAGCCATACCAAAGTCTTTTTGATGTTTATGCCCATCGTAGATCAATAAGACATGACAGTGATAGCCCTTAGTTTCCCCTTGCTCTAAGGCCCATGCATATCCATGTAGGTCTTTGAAACAAGTATCTTGATTCTGCATTCGATTGATAAAGGTACGAAGATATGCATGGAATTGCTCAATACCAATCTGAGATTGGTACTTCTGTTCAATACTCAAATCAATACGAATAAATAACAGTTTGGCATAGTGTTGAGTGAGTTGCTTGATATAGGTTTCTAATGAATTCTGATTACAACGTTCCTGTGATTTAAATAATCTTAACTGCTCTGTAATATCCATTGCATTGTACAAGGCATTATTCCACAGAAACTGTAATTGAGAGTTTGTAAGATCATCAATACCTTGACATTCAGTAAGCTTGAGAAACTCATCTAAAGATGAAATCAACTTCTGAAAGCTATCAATACTTTTAATATATTTCAAATGAGCTTTGTAAATAGTTCTAAACAAGGGAACCAACTGTTTTAGATTCATTTTAAACTGTTGCTCATTGAACTTAGTTTTATAAAGTGATTGTATAAACTGATCAATCAGAATCAATACTTCAGATTCATTAATATTAACTACTGTATTAGACATAGTATTACCTAGTGAATGTTTTAACTCATAACACTAGGGAGTTAGTTATCTTTTACAGTAAGTTGAATAGTATGTAATAAAGATACTGCTTTAGTTCATATAGAGATGTTTACTCATATTAAACCAGTGATTCCAAGTAAGTCATACTCGGTATCAATGATTTTAAGCTCATAGATACTACTCATATGTATTCATGCAGATAATAGTTATCCCTTTAAAACCATATAGTGATAAGTATATTTTAAGATCATATATTTATAAGTATATATTCATTATATTAATAACCCACTAGAGCCATGATACCAGAACAGCCTAGTACACGAGAATATGGAAAACCTATATTCCCTTATAGCAGCACAAACTTGAGATAATACTACAAGCTAAAGTTAAGCTATTGATCCTCATCAATTTCAGAATGATCTACAGGCACTTTTGGAACTATCTTTTTCATCAACTTCGGAGTAGGCGCATTCTTTCTGCTAGCAACAGCTATACTACTTTTAATCAGTAACTTAGCATCAGAGTTATGATAATTAGAACTGTTTGTATTCATAGTATTTTCTATAAAAATGCTATGGCTTAAGAAGGTTGGAACAATTTTTTGTAAAAAATCTGATTTCCTTTGCTTATTAGTTGATTCAATCAGCAAGCGATCGAGTGAATATTCCTCATTCGTCTGCATAATTGATTTACCTTGTATCTTGCAACTTTTGAAATTAGGCTTTTCATCCACCTCTAAAATCAAATGTGCTTTGGCTTTTATAAACTCTGCCAACTTTTTATTTAACACATTAATTATTGAAGTTGGATCGGTAAATGCCCGATCATCAAATACAATAAACACATCAGCGTAAAAATGCCCTTTTTCATTCTGACGCCATAATCCAAAGTAACCAGTCTTCCATGATAAAGGTTTTGCACGTTGTGCGTGATGCAAAAATGCAGTCCATAAAATTGCTAATTTTTCTTGAGTTATAAATTTAGACTCAAGGATCAATTCAACAGTTAATCTAAATATTAAACAATCTTGTTTCATCAAATGTTGAAATAAAATGGTGGCTACTTCTAGGCGTTTTTTATATTTTCTGTAAGCATTGATTCTAGTCTCTTTAATTGATTTGTTGTTATAGCCAAAAGACATCTCAGTGAATATGCGACGTAAGTTTAAAATAGATGAATTAATCCTCCTAATTGACTCTTTAGAGACCTGTAAACTGGTGAGCTGTTGTAGTGCTTCCCTGCTGTTTTGAATTAGACCATTCTCATGTAATTCAAAATCTTGTTTTGTTCGTATAACTGGATTCTCTAATTTACTTTCACCTAACAATATAAATTGTTTACCTAGACGCGTAATCGCTCCATGTAAAACCTGCCGGGTCAGCATTTCTTGATCACCTGAGACACTAAGTTCAAATGCCATTAATCGAGTTGTAACCAATGTTTCAATAAAAATCTCAATATGTATCATCGATTGAAGTGTTTCAGGGTCTGATTCAATCTCACAATAGTAATGCTTCACCGCTTCAATATAAGCTTGACTAGTTTTTGATAGACTACGTGTACTCCAAACAGATTTTCGCTCACTCTCAGACAAAAAGGGTTGATTAGCTTTTGACAATGCTTTGTTCGCTTTTTCCAACTCTTTTAACGAACTTTCCATAGAAATGTAATTTTTGGGATTTAAATCCAGTTTGTCTGCTACAACCGTCTTTGGGTAAGCATCTAAAGTTTCATTCGTAGCCAAATGGTTTTTTAAATGATTCGGTAATTTAGGCTGAATGTACAAATCAAGTGTAAAGAAAAAGCTAAGTACCCAATATTTAAATGCTTCAGCATTTTTAGGTTGTGATTTTTTGATAAGCCCCACAGCAATTTTAGAATAATTTCTCCTAATGACCTCATTCCAATTGCGAATCGAAACATAATAGGAATTCCCCAAAAAGTTCTGGATTTGTTGTTGTAATACGTCTATTGACTTTTTTTCAGAAAAATTTTTAGAGGGTTTTAATATCAAAATACAATGTAAGTTTAGATCCTCTTTAGCACCATGTGTTTCAATTTTGGTTAACCCATTGAGAAGATCAGGAAACCTAGTCAAGATAAGTTTAATATCATGAATGGGGCTATGCACACCTCCCACTTGAGTCAATAAGTCTGACCTAGGTTTTAAAAAGTCTTGAATCCTAATATCAATTGTAAATACGTTGAGTGATGAATGCACTCCTAATAAATGATCAAAAATTTGAGCGTGTTGGATTAGCTTATCGAATACCTTTTTTTCCTGCTCACGATGATCATTCATTCCATGCTCAATTTGATATCCAACTTGGGCTATCATTTGAGCTATACGTTCATAAGGAATATCTCTGGTCATCCAAGGGGTTATTTGATGATGAGTATCATAAATAAATGCAGCTTTAGCATATTCCTCCTGTTTTTCTTTAGATAATGATAGATAGCCGAAAATGCCATATTTCTTCCTTATATCATGGTCAGTATCTTTATCAAGTTGTACATATGTCCCATACACGCTCTTAAAAAATAGATGATTAAAAATTTCAGGATATGGAAATAAATCTTTTTGCAAACGAATTGCATCAAACAACTGACAAAAATCCGCAAGCTGTTGATGATCCTTTTGATGTCTGAATTTTGAAATGAACACTTCAATATCCCAGATATCATCACTGACTTCTTGAGCAAAATCAGCTATCCCCTTCAAAGCTTCAATTGTTTCTTTAAAAATTATTTTCTCACTCAACGCACCTGTATAGCGTGTCGAATATGAGGTAGGAATTTTATGTTTTAGTAATTTAAAAAAATCTTCATTTGAAATATTTAGAGGTAAAATCATGATAAACGTGCCTCATTACTATATTTACCAATACATAGGTTTAGAATTAAAAAAAAAATCATATTAATCACACTTATTTTATATAAATTATATTACTTTTTAAATCATAAATCACTCATTTAAATTTAGTTAATCACTCCTAATATTTTTAAAAAACACAAAAAAAATTGCACATCAAAGTGCAATTTTGGCTTTATGAAAGCCCTCAATTTAGCGATTTAAAAATGAAAAAGATGATTAAGAGTTCAATAACAGGTTCTGCTAATTTCTAAGATTCAACACTTTACCGCAAAGCATCCATGTTATAGTAAGGGCGAAAGCTGATTAGCTAAGTAAGTAGCGTTGTGCAGTTGGGGGTATAACTGGGGGTAGAATATAAAAAATATTATTTAATTTATATTAATATTATAAGCTTAGTTAAATAATGTGATTCCCTCTTTCATATTATTCCAACCTCATCCATTGGAAGCTTAAACGCCTAAACTGTAATGGTTTAGGCTTTTTTGTTTCTTATATCTTACATAAATAAAATAATGCGAGATTAATCCTATTTTTACTGGCTTGTTTACCCACTAAATCATACACGTACTAAATTTTGATAGAAAGAATCTCTTAGAGTAAGTTTAGTTTCCAGAATTTTCTCAATCACATTTTGTTGTAACTCCATTTCTGTTTCTAATTGATTTAGCCAATTATCAATTTCAATTTGAACTTCCAATGGAGGTAAATATATATCGACATTATTAATTTTGGCCATAGTCAAATGTGGTTGCGCAGTACCTGTAGCAAGACCTCTCAACATCTTTCTTTCTAGTATTTTTGCTAAATAGGAAGGATGTACAATTTCAGGACGGCAACACTCTAAAACAATAGCATTATTCGTAACCCAGATTTGACCTTCAACATATCTCACATTACCACAATATGCTCCAACTCTACCAATTATTATATACTTCCCCAGGAGAGTAAATTCTTTATAAAAACCGATGATACCATTACCTCCATAAACACTATAACCATCATTATTTGAGAGAAGCTCTCTTGATAACGGTTTTGTTGATCTCGATTTCGTCAAATCGCTCAGTTTAAAATGTATAAAATTACAATCCTTTTTCCTTTCTTTTATCTTTTTGTTTATTTCTTCAATCTTTTCTGAAATAAAACTTAGGCTTGTTAGTAATTTTTCTTGTTTTTCAAAAAGCTGATTAACATAATCTTTTGGAGACTCAAGCTCATGGAAGAAATTTTTATCATTATTACGCTCAAAAACATTATATCCCTGAACTAGATTTATAAGTGGCACTGACCACGAATTATCGGAATCAATACGATCTATGTTTTTTGAAAAAAAATCATCAAAATGGTTCAATGTAATTGGATTTTTACGAGAAAATTTTTCAACACTGTCTAAGACATAAACCCAAAAATCTTTACGAGGAGTATGATTACTAAAATGTAAAATTATAATTTTTACTCCAGTTGCAGGGAGCATTGAACCAGGTGGAATAGAAGTTATACTTTCAACATTAAAATTATAAAATAAATTATTCTTCAACTCCATACAGTATTTATTATTATCATGAAGAAATCGTTCTGGAAGAATGACGGCAGCCTGACCACCCTCCTCTAAATTTTCCATGATATGTTTCAAAAAAATATAGTCTATATATTGAAGTCCATTTTCACACATAACTTCATTTTTATATTTTATCTTTCCAAAAGGTGGATTGGCCAAAATATAATTATATTTATTCCCTACATTATTGATACTATCACCAATATTTAAATTAAAAAACTCCTCTCCATTTAAAATCAAATTAGTAAATGAAATTAGGCTAGCAAAGATTGATATATCAGAACCTATTATTTCATATTTCACATCCAACATATTGCTCTTGATATATTTACTTACTTCTAATAAAAAACCAGAAGAGCCACAACTAGGATCATAAATCTTACCCCCATAGTTTGGACCTATTATTTTAACCAATACTTCCGCCATTATTGCAGGTGTATAGAACTGCCCTAATTGAGGAGAATCAAATGCCATAGCTTCGATCATTAAACGATATTCATCTGCTAGAATTACAAAATCTTCATTTTTTCTAATTTCTGACAAAATAGGAATGATATAATTCAGAATAATATTAAAATTTATTTTATTAAAAATATCAGGTAAAGATAAAAATAATTTATATATTTCATCACAAAGCTTATTATTTCCATCAAAAATAAAAATTTCCTTCAAAATACTTTCACTATAATCAATATAATTACTTACATTCCATTGATTATTATATGGATAATCAATATTATTAGCTACTTCAGCATAACGGACTAAAACAAAAAAAGAAATAGCTTCTATTTCTTGTGAAGAGTTAATAAGATTACGCTCGTTTCTGAGAACACTTTGTATTCTACTTATAATTTTTTTAGCTCTCAATTTAATTCACCTACTATAAATTTATACATCTTCTCAATATCTTCACTAATTTCTGAAGATGGAATCATATCAATGTATTGATTAAGTTTATATGGGTCTAATCCAACTCCTTCTGTATCAATTAACGTTGTGATTATAGTCTTAACATTTAAATTTCTTATTGAATCATTATCTGCTGGCTTACCTTTCTTCAGGAAGTCTTTACTCGCAAGGCCCCTATTATTTACTAACTTAATTAGACCACGGCCAGAAAGTGCTGAAAATGATAATAAATAGTTTTTTATCTCCCTCCTTTTCCATGCTAAAAGATGTAAGCCAATGTCACGATATTTCTTTTTATACTTTTCAAGAATTTCATTTTTAGAACAAACAGAAACTCCATTTTTATTAAAATTAATTTCAGCATTGTCCCTATCACAAATTAAAAAAATATTTTTTGCATTCCTTTGATCAAAAGATAACAATGAATCCACCCAATCTATCTTGGCTTTACCAAATTCTTCATTCATACAACCATAGCTGGATGTTTTTTTAATCACATGTATATTAGATAAAAGTGATATATCTAAACCTTTTTGTTTAGCTAAAGCTAAAAAAATGGTCCAATCATTATAATCATCCATTAATACTACATTTTCAAGTTTAGAACAAACTTCGAATTGAACAGATTCCATTCTAGATAATACAGATAGCCTATCAAAAAGCGCTTTAATTTTTCTTTCTTCTTCAATCATACCTTTATTTACTATTTTTAAATTTCCAAAATTATTTAAAGGAGAAGTTATGGAATCCAATAAATGAGTTGTTGTTAATGTATAACCTTCTATTGCATGTAATGCCATCCACAGTTGCTCAACATTTTTGTAATGTAAATGAGAGTCGACTTCATCTAAAAGAAAAAAAGTATCCTCACTATCAAACAAATCAAGCAGTGCGTAAAGAAATAAAATTTGATATTCACCATCACTTAAGTCATTTATAGATAATCCATTTTCAAAAGTGAGTTGTGTTGTATTTTTATCAAAAAAATAATCATTATCAGCAGCTTGAGTAAAAAAAGTTATAATAGGACCAAAAAATTGCTCATCTGGATCAGCAAAAGATGGATTGAAAAAATTTTCATAACTTAATTTTACTTTTTGGCTAAGTAATGGTTCATCAAACTCATACTTATCATCAATAATTGTATGAATAAAGCTTTCGAGTGTAAGGTGATAAGGTGAAGTTCTAAATGTATCGTTGTGACCATTTTCTTCTTCTTTCAAAGCATCTTGAATGCGATTAACATAAGCTTTTTCAACTCGGATTGAAACATTTAATATAGTTGAAATATCATCTCTTTCATCTAGAGATTGATTAATATAGTTCTTTTCTTTCAAGAAAGTTCTGACGTAACCATTCTTCATCATTGTAGCAATAAAAATTAGTATATTTGACCACAATTTATCATAATAACAGCAACCCAAACTCAATCCCCTGTTTGCTTGACGTTCATTTGCTAAATATTCAGAGAAGAATTTTGAGTATTTTTCATTTTGCCCAGATGAAAAACATACTATTTTTTTATGGTGAAAATTACTTCTATTTTGAAGACAGCCATAAAAGATAGACTGTAATATAGATGATTTTCCAGCACCATTTTCTCCAATAAGTGCTGTTACTTTCTCAAAGTATATTTCTTGCTTATTAGAGTATAAACTATTTTCAGGTAATATTATTTTCATAAAAGATTACTTTTTCCTAACAAAATCAAGCAATATCCGCTTTATAAATTATAATGAACATCATAAAAGTAACACATCTAACAAGTATATTTAATTATTAAAGCAACTCTTCAATCAAATCTTGTTCTATTAAGTTTCCACTTTGTAAATTAAATGGAAGTACATAGAGCGTCAGTTCTTCCGAAAAATTAAAAACGGGTAAATGTGCGTTAAGCTTAGAATGCATCGGATAAATTAAAACAATTTTTCCGCAGCCCTCTAAGTATTTTTGACCATATGCGAACATTTGATATAAATCTGCTTGGCTAATTCCATACTTATCTTGTGAAGTCTTTTTAGATTCATTAATGAATTTCCATTTAGTATCAATAATGACTTTAAATTCTAAGCCTTCTCGAATTGCTAAATCTGGCTCTAATTTAAACCATTGCTGTTGTTTAGCTTCTTGAGGTTGATGTTGAATTAATGTTCTTTGACTTGGTTGTACATGTAATCTAAGACCTGATTTAATTTTTAATGATTTGGCTACATACTTTTCAAAAAGATGCGGCATTGAAAATAATAAAGAAACACCTTTATTGGCCCCATACTGAAAAGATGGGCTAATATTACTCAGAATTATTTCACACCAGGGCCTAATTCCAGCATAATGCTCTAATAAACGATCATCCCGCCATTTTTGAAGATCATCGATTGGATGAGTAACTAGAGGGATTGTTTCTAATAACCCACAAAAGTCAAAGGCTCTAAGTCGTGAATCATCATTATTTGTAAGTTTTAATACATATTGTAAGGCAGTATGTATTAAGCGATTTTCGATGCCATTAAACAAGAATTCATCATACTCTAAATCAAAAATAGCCTCTTGACCTGGTCCCTTGCGCATTTGCTGTGAAATCAATAATCGACCTTTAACAAATGGTTGTGAGTCTTGGACTAATTCATAATCTCGCTTTAACCCTACATGTAAAAGCTCTTCAAGCTCATTTAAAAATTTAGTAATAATCCATTCATGTAAAGGCAATTCTTGATGGTCTAAATCTGCATTTGTGAGTTCTCTAGCTTTTAAGTCATAGACAGTCTCAAGCATTCGCTTAAGTACAATTTTAGATTTCTCTATTGAATCTTGCGCAATTTCAATTTTTGGTAAAATTTGAATTTGTTCATTGTTAAAAGGGCTCTGAATATATCCAACGTAAGCACCTAGCTTAAAACTATTCTTTTTAAAGTCTGTTAATACAGGTTCTGCATCAATATCTTCTGGAGTCCAACTCTGATAGTTATCAATTAGCCAATCTAGTGTAGATTGGCTAATATATGCTCTTTTTAAGTTATTTGTTGCAGCCGGATTATAAGACTGCAATTCTGCATATTCAGTTACCGTAATCATTACTGATAAATCTGCCTAAAACGTTCTAAACTACTAAAGCAATCCAAATTAAGTTCAACACAATGTAAGGGATTTAATTTATTAGGTGGCTCAAAAGTAAAGAGTGATTGATCATTCTCAATTTGAGAAATAATTTGATCTTTTGACTCACTATTAGGATTGTCATTTAAAATTAAGCTTATAAGTTTTAAATTACTAAAGAAATATTCTTGTAGTAAAGGAAGAATTTTATTTCTGAAGATTCTTTGTAGCAATTCAAGATATTTATTTTCATTATCAATTTGCTTACATAATGGCATAAAATAGCTGTGACCTATTTGAAAGTCTTTGCCTTTTAAACACTGAATCCTTTGATTGATTTTTTGCAACATGCTGACTACATCAACATCGTACTGTTTAGCAGCTTCTAATACACTAGCCTTCGGTAAAATTTCTTTAAATTCAAAGCGACGGCGTAGTGCTAAATCAAGTTGTGTTAATGATTTATCTGCTGTATTCATAGTACCAATCAAATATAAATTTGATGGAACACTAAATAACTCTTTAGAATAAGGGAGAATTAGCTCACGAGCATCTGCTCTACCACTCCGCTTATCATCTTCAATTAAAGTAATAAGTTCGCCAAATATTTTAGAAATATTACCCCGATTAATTTCATCCATGATTAAGACATAGTTTCTATTTTCTCTTTCTTGTTGAGTCGTATCGGTAATACCATCGATTTTAATATTTTGGTTTTTTAGCTCATCAAGAATTTTAGACCAACTCATTCTATACAGTTCATACACTGTCTTTAGTGTTAAATTTTTATTATGATTAAGGCTTAAAATATTAAAATCAATATCAGTATCTAGCCAATTTACATTACGAACATGGGCAAAATCTCCATCATCTTCATATGCCACCTTATCAAAATAGTAGTCTGATGTAATTACTCCTATCGCTTGAACACTCGTCTGGTCTTTTAAACAAAGAACAACATCGCCTATATCCATTCGCTCACTAAAATCGAATAAAGTCGAATGGGCATTAGACTTCAATTTTTCGTAATAATCGCTTTCTTTTTCATCTTTTTCTTCCCTTAAATCCCCTGTTGAATTCCAACCTATACGTATCTCCTGGTTTTTAAAATATCGTTGTCTACGTTCGACATCACCACGCTCACCTAAAGATATTTTCCAAATTTTTGGAGCATCATTAAGTTTAATATTAGTTTCTTTCACTATTCCTTGAGACTTTTCTGCTAATAAGGCTATTTTTTTGAAGACTCCATCTTCTACTTGGTAAGCAATCTTATCTTGACCTTCAGGAATATATGCTTTTAAGCCCTCAATAAAGTCTTCATAGGCGAAGCTTTGATGAAATGTAGTAAATGCTATTTGATCTTTTTGAATTAACTCATCATATTTTTCTTTGATTTTAGCGTGATACTCAGCATCATCCTCAATATCTAATGATAAATACCATTGAGGAGCTGCAATTTTAACGGCCAATTCAGTTGTGGCATAAGTTTTTCCTGTACCTGGTGGGCCAGAAAGAATTTGATTTAAAGGTTCGTCTACCTCAAGCATATTTTTAGCCTCTTTAATATTATTTATTAAATTACTTATTGATATAGGATTTATGATTGAACCCTCATACCAATCTAAAACTAATAAAAAATCATACCAATTAAAGTTTTTATAAGTTCTAATTAGGCAAACTTCTTTGTTTGCTAATCTCTCTGCATGATTTACTATATTTGCGCTACCAACAATTCGCATTTCAGATTTTAATTCAAATTCATTTGGAATCTGTTCTTCTAAAATGATATTAAAATTTTTGAGTTGAGGTTTAACTTCTAAAGCGAGATGTTTGCCATTTTCAGTCTTAAACCCCTTAATGTATTGTACTCCATCCGTAATCCTATCTAGTCTTGCAGAAAGTAGTTCCTCCACATTTTCCTTGTCAAATAACCGTTGATTAATAAACCAACAAGTATATGATAATTTAGGAAAATCAGCTTTATAATTGTTTTTAAGAATAGTTATTAAAATTTTGTATTCCTTCCACTTCATATTTTTTTTATGTGGGAGTTCACGTGAAGAAAGCCAATCATGTGTTTGACCATCTACTGGAAAAAACTGATGTGGAAAAAATACAAATAACATCTGCGACAAAGAAGCTAATGCTGTATATTTGACTTCTAAAGCAGCATTAAATTTATCTTCTAACACTTCTTTTTTATGAATTGCTTTAAATAAATTCCATAAAGTTAAAATATCATTCGCTTTTCTATCAAATTTATATGCAAAAAACCAAGAGCCTTGTGGGTTTGGAGTAGGCACTCCCTTAAAATCAGTTGGTATATGTAATTCTGGTATTTCTCCCTTTAAATTTAAGAGTAATTTGTTTAAGTTTTCTTGTTTTGAATTTTTTAATATCAAAGAAATAAAAGTGAATGGGTCGATTTCACTCAAGGTAACTGTATTCTTTAATATCAAACCCTTCTTGTGCTCCTTATCTTGCACAGCTTTAATCTCATCAAATTTACTCTTAGAATCATAGTCGAGTAGCCCACCTTCTATTCCAATTTTTTTTAATACACTCACCAAATAACTTTGATTATTTTCATGGTTTAATAACCATTCAGAAATTTGTTCAAATGTCTTAGTCCAAGTATAATTACTCACAACATCCCCTCTAAACTTTTATCTATTTATTGACTATAAAAATGACTAAATATGATTCTTTTTCACTAACACATCATAAATAATATTCGCAAACTGCCTCATCTTGGCAGGGTCACTCATTAGCTGTGTCATTTGCTCAGTTTGCGCTGTATTACTATCTAAAACTGCATCATCTAAAGCGCTATCAAACTCACCCAACATTGCTTGTTCACGGGTATTATTTTGAATTTGCTTCATCATCTTAATATTTTCAGACATCTTGTCTGCAACCGTATAAACATAATTAATCATGTCTTGATCTGTCAGCTTATCGGTAATAAATACATCATTTACCCGTTGTAGAATAAGCGACAAAAAATCTTCTTTTTTATCTTTTGCCTTTGCAGATCCGAGATCATTGGCTGGTTCTAATTTATGCTCTGTACTATTGGCTTTAAGTTGTATGTCCTGCTGACGGATTTTAGAAAGACGGTAATGGCTCATTGCCACATTACTTAAATCAATCACATCTTCGTCTGCTGCTTGCTCACGTAGTAAAGGGCGTAAATTACGTGCAAACAAACTGATTTTCTCGAGTTCTTTATCGTCATACTCCACAATCTGTGACATAAACTCATAAAAACGAGTAAAGCTACCTAAATCTTTTTTAAAGATTTCTAGAGTATCCCGTGCTTTTTTTGCTTCGGTAAATTCATTTTCAGCGTTGGCAATCAAAACTGGTTCACCTGTTCGCTTAGTAATTTCCAAAAGGTTTTTCGTCACGTCATAATCATTGATTGCTTGGGTATAACGTTGCTGCCAACGTTGCATTGCTGGTTTACAAATATTGGCAAGTGCTGCATTGGTCTTGTTTTTACTATAAAAAGCTTCAACAAACTGCTCAACTTCAGTCATGACAAATATACGAGTCGCTTTAAGCTTTTCAGCCAAGTCATAAACAATATCTGGATTGGAAACATCTGCGAGTTCTGCCGTTTGATAATACGGCTGAAACGCATCTAAAATTTCTTGTGGTTCATTAAAGAAATCCAGTACAAATGTGCCCGATTCAGCTTTACCAGGATAAGTTCGATTTAATCGGGATAAGGTTTGCACGCACTCCACACCACCGAGTTTTTTATCCACATACATGGCGCTTAATTTTGGCTGGTCAAAACCTGTCTGGAACTTATTTGCCACAATCATCACTTGAAAATCATCGCTATCAAATGCTTTACGCATTTCACGCCCTTTCAAGTTTGGATTCATATTACTTTCAGTGAATTTTTGCCCAATTAAATGACTGCTATCAGCATCATGATCAGCAAATTCTACTTCGCCTGAGAATGCCACCATCGCTTGGATATTGGCATAGTTCTGTTCTGCTACATATTTATCAAAGGCTTGCTTATAACGTACAGCTTCTTTTCTTGAACTGGTCACCACCATAGCTTTGGCTTGACCACCCAATAAGCCCATCACATTCTTTTTAAAATGCTCAATAATCACACGTACTTTTTGCGAGATATTATGGTCATGTAGTCGTACCCATTGATTGAGCTTGATCTTGGCTTTTTTAGCATCAACCTGATCATCTTTTTCTTCGATCTTCTGTTTCAGCTTATAAATGACTTTATAGTTGGTATAGTTTTTTAGGACATCCAAAATAAAGCCTTCTTCAATGGCTTGGCGCATTGAATAGACATGATAGGCTTCGGGCTTATTGGTTTTAGATGGTGGTAATTCAGGATTCGGCAAACGACCAAATAACTGTAGTGTTTTATCTTTTGGCGTTGCGGTAAAGGCATAGAAACTTAAATTTTGACTCCCCTTACGTGAAGCCATCACCGCATCGAGTACATCTTCAGACGTCAGCTGATCATTTTCATCACGCTCTTCTAACATAAGCGTTTCTTTAAGCTGACGCGCAGTTGAGCCACTTTGCGAAGAATGTGCTTCATCAGCAATCACGGCATATTTACGCTCTTTTAAGCTTGCACTGTTTTCAATAGAACGTAGTAACCAAGGAAATGTTTGAATGGTTACAATAATAATCGGCTGTGCAATTTCTAATGCATTTGCCAATTTTTCTGATTTAGAGCCGTCACCCTCTTTATTGTTAATTCGCCCAACGACACCATCAGCATGTTCAAACTGATAAATCGTATCTTGTAACTGCGCATCGAGAATAGTTCGGTCGGTGACGACAATCACCGAATCAAACATCTTGTTATTATCCGCATCGTATAAGCTAGACAG
Source organism: Acinetobacter sp. GW821-FHT01E09 (assembly GCF_059422385.1). Lineage (NCBI taxonomy): Bacteria > Pseudomonadati > Pseudomonadota > Gammaproteobacteria > Moraxellales > Moraxellaceae > Acinetobacter > Acinetobacter sp. GW821-FHT01E09. The sequence goes on along the minus strand of NZ_JBWKWU010000001.1, from coordinate 232,638 downwards.
TTGATGTGCTGTCCATGCAATTGAATTGGACTTGCCTGAACCTGCACTGTGTTGAATCAGATATTTTTGTCCTGTGCCTTCTTTTAAGGAATCTTCAACCAATTTGGTTACAACTTTCCATTGGTGATAGCGTGGAAAAATCAGGCTTTCTTTTTTATATTTACGCCCTTCCCAATCTTCTTTTTCTTCAATCTGTAAATGAATAAAATTACCAATAATATTTAGCAAGCTGTCAGGTGTTAAAACTTCATTCCATAGATAGCCTGTTGCATATTCATTTGTATTCTCAGGTACATCATTGCCTGCACCTTGTTCTTTGGTGCCTTTGTTAAATGGCAAGAAATAGGTATTGTCGCCATTGAGATGGGTAGCCATATAGACTTCATATTGACTTACCGCAAAATGCACCAATGCACCACGTTTAAAGGTCAATAAGGGTTCTGGCTTATTGGTTTCAGGATCTTTTGGCAAACGTGTTTTTTTATACTGCGCCATCGCATTTTGCACAGCTTGTTTAAACTCTGACTTGAGTTCTAACGTTGCCACAGGAAAGCCATTGATAAACAATACTAAGTCAATACGCCATTTTTTAGCTTGTTTGCCAGTCGCTTCTAATTCGACCTTATTGGCGTATGGGCTATACACCAACTCAGGTACGACACGACAAATATTCTGTTTATAGATTTCATTTAGTTCAGGGTTTAAACCATGTTCAGGCTTAAACTGGCAAAATGAAAAGCGTGTACCACGGGTTTTAAGTCCATGACGTAATACGCCTAAAGTACCATAACTGCGGGATTCGATATCAGTGGCATTGATATCTGCTTTTTTAAGCTGAGCCACCACAGTATCTAAAAAATGGCGTTCGGTATCGTTCGGAAAAATGCTTTTAAACTTTTGCCATTCTTTGTCTTGTGTCTTTTGTACAAAGTCTAAAACATCTTGTTTGTAAAGTGCTTTTTCACGGTGATACCCTTGTGGCGAACCCACTTGCCAGCCGTGGCTTTGCATTTGCGCAATGATGTCTTGTTGAAAGATGGTTTCTAAAGTTGCATCTGATCTCATGCACTTAACTCCATATTATCTTGGATATTATTTTTATTAGGGTTTTGCCAGTTACGAACATCAATTTTACCTGTCACGGCTGCCGAGATAAGTGCTGTACGGCGTTCTTGCATGAGTTGAATTGCTTGCTTAGCTTTTTCCATCAAAGAACAATTTTTTTCTAAATACTGTGTAATAAACTTACTTATCTCGATCTGCTCACTTAAAGGAGGTATCGCAAAGCCTAAATTAAGCAAATCCTCTTGAGTCATGCTCGGTAAAGCAGTATTTGTTGATAGCTTATCAAAAGGAAATCCTACGGATTGGAAATAGGCATATTCAGGATTAATGTTGTTCCCTAGTTCACTATAAAACATTGTATCTACTGTCCAAAATTTACCATTCACAAGCAATGGCTTATCGACAGTACCTTTTCTACCAAATAAGACAGAAGTTCCATCATATAAATACTCGGAACTCCTTTTGAATATTCCTCCTGATCCATAAACAGGATAACCACCCTCTTCTATTTCAACATTTTTATAATCACGTCCATTTTTAATAGATAATACGTTCTTTAATCTACCAATTTCCCAATGCTCAGGCACTTCCCCTAACCATTCCACACCAGAATCTTTCATTGCAACATCAGGATTTAAACCTTTAGTAACAGCATGACTAATCACCGCTTGACGCTTTTCTTTTAGCAGTTCAATGAGCTTTTCTTGTTTGGCAATTAAGGTGTCTATTTGAGCGGTTTCATGGTCGAGGAAATTACTAATATTTTTTTGTATCTGTATATCAGGAAGTGCAATTTTCACATCCTTTATCGCATCACAATTTAAATGAGGATGCAATGCACCTGTTTGAATTGATTTTAGTGTTTGACACCCATAATCAGAATTTAGTAACCATGACAAATAAAAACCCCAAATTTTTTCGTTACCTGACACAATAATCAGAGCATGACAATTACAACCTTCAAACTCTTTAGTAACAGCCGCGACTTGCCCAATATCTCCAGTCTGAACAATTAATACATCACCTTCTTTGAGAATAGACTTGCTTTTTTCATTACTCCAATCCTCACTAACATAATAGGGGGTATGAAAATTAATTTTATTTTTCTTGATATGTAGTGACTGTAAATATCTAATCCCAGAATCGTAAAATATATCTCTTGTAGCACCTACATAGCCATTTGTGATTTTATTACTAACTCTAGCAATAGATACAATAGACCATTCTTCAGGAATATCCCCTAACCACTCAACACCAGAATCTTTATATTCAGCATATTTCTGATACTTTGCCATTAAGAATGCACCTCTTGCAGAAGCGCCATAATTTCCAGGCTCACCGTATCCAAGTCGGCATCAATCTCTGCCAAATCACGCGGTGGCTCATACACATAAAAATGACGATTAAATGGAATCTCATAACCGACTATGCCAATTTCGCCGTCCTGTGCATCACGCTTATCGGCATTAATCCACACATCAGCCACATGCGGTTGTACTTCACGCTTAAAGTAAGACTCAATTAAATCGGTGGTGCTTTGGCTTGGGTCAAGCGCAATGTTTTCCGCATCACGTAAATCACCATCTTGCACAAACTCAACTATTTTGCCTTTATAACTAAACTGACCATACAACGGATTTTCTGAGCCTTTAATGACCTTATTTACGACAGGTTCAGCATCGGCATTCTTCCAAGTAATGGCATCAATGAATTGCTTCTTCTCTTTAGTTTCAAGCTTGATATTGGCATCTTTAAAGACTTGTTTCAGTGCATCATCAAAGGCATTAAAATCATCAAACTGTGTTATACCAATTTTAGCTTGTAGGGCTTGGGCTTTATTCAATAACGTGCGTTGCTCTAACCACAGTTTTGGCTCAAGTACGGTTTTAATGTCTTTTTCTTTCAGTTCGCTAAATTCAGCTTTAATCAGCGCACGAATCTCGGCCTCATACTCAGCCAATTGACCGTAGCTGTCTGCTGTCCATGATGCGCCATAAAGCTCATAGACTTTTTGCATGACGGTATTAAACGGCTTTGGTGCAAAACGTAAAGTTGAAATTCGATTATCAGACAGTTGAACCGATAAACGTAACGGACGTTCAATCGTTACACGACGGTAGCCAAACTCATAACTGTTAAAGATTTTGCTTGAGAAAGTTTTAGCCGTTTCAGTTTTAGGACTCGCAGATTGACGACCACGATTAGATTTTACCTCCGCAGGTTTATCTAATTCACGGGCATTCATAACTTCAAAGTTACCATAACTGCACGTAATCATCGCAATATCAGCTTCGCTCATTTCATTACGCTTAGAGCCAAGTGATTTACGCATTTTGCTGTATAGGTTGCTACCATCAATCAGCTGTACTTTGCCTTTACGTGCCACTTCTTTCTTATTGCTGAGTACCCAAACATAAGTCGCAATGCCTGTGTTGTAGAACATATCGGTGGGTAAAGCGATAATCGCTTCCAACAAATCAGCTTCTAAAATATAACGGCGAATTTCACTTTCACCACTACCTGCGCTACCTGTAAACAAAGGTGAACCATTTAAAATAATACCAATACGGCTGCCTTGACCTGTGCTATCAACATCACGCATCTTGCTAATCAAATGCATCAAGAATAATAGCGAACCATCAGAGACACGCGGCAAGCCAGCACCAAAACGACCATTAAAACCCTTTTGTTCATGTTCGTCTTTAACCTCTTGTTCGATCTTTTTCCAGTCCACACCAAATGGTGGATTGGATAGCATATAGTCAAACTTTTCATAGGCAAGCTGATCATTCGACAAGGTATTGCCCAACTTAATACGGCTGACATCTTGCCCTTTAATCAACATATCAGCTTTACAAATAGCGTAAGATTCAGGATTAAGCTCCTGACCAAAGACACGCATCACCGCTTCAGGATTATGCTCATACACGTATTCCGTACCTGAAGATAAGAAACCACCTGTCCCAGCAGTCGGGTCGTAAATCGTTCGAATTACGCCTTCTTTATTCAGTGTATTATCATCTTGGCTAAAAATTAGACCTGTGGTGAGTCGTACAATATCGCGTGGTGTGAAGTGTTCCCCTGCGGTTTCATTTGAACTTTCTGCAAAACGACGAATCAGCTCTTCAAACACCAAGCCCATTTCATGATTAGAAATACTTTGTGGACTTAGATCAGTGCTCGCAAATTTCTGAACGACTTTATAGAGTAAATTGGCATCATCCAATAAGCCTATAAACTCATCAAATTTAAAGTGCTCAAAGATTTCACGTGCATCTTTTGAAAAGTGTTGGATGTAATTGCTAATGTTGGCTCTTATATTCTTTTGCCCTAAACTACCCAAATCAAGTTCTGAGGTATTAAAAAAAGACAGGCCCTCAGTTGCCTTTAATAACATTTTTTCTTTGGCTTCTTCGGGTAAAGCCATCAATTTAACTTTTTCATTGGCCTCTAGTACCTTAGCTTTACTCGGTTCAAAAACACATTCCAAACGGCGTAATAAAGTAAAAGGTAAAATTACTCTTCCGTACTGTGATTGTTTAAAGTCACCACGAAGAAGATCTGCGACTGACCAAATAAAAGCTGCAACTTGAGAAAAATTGTTATTTGTCATTGAAATATACCGCTTGCTTTACAGCTTAAAACTTGAAATTTATAGCGTTAATTGTGCCTGATTTACAATGGGTTTTACCAGTCCCAAATAGGCTTTATTCATATTGTTAAAAATAAAGAAAGATCAGTTTTTTTATCTTCATTACTCTCAAAATACAAGCAATTCTCAAAAATAAAATCACATCGTGCTGTTCAAAACACAAAAGAGGCCCCCCACATCGATTTAAATACAGACACTGATATATCTAAATTCCCCAAACTGAATGCAAAGAAATCCCCTTTCACCCCACACATTTGACTAAAAGTGCCTGCACTATTATCCTTTCCCTGCTGGCCTACATTGCCGGCCGGTTTTAGCAGACCGTTGTATATAGCGCATCAGACTTATTTTCTCTGAGGATAAGTTCTATGTGAAACCTTCTCGTCCCCCTTTGCGGTAGAACGGGAGGGGGACGCGTTCGCGCGTGCTGGTTCTATATGCCCAGTCTGCTAACCCCTTTTCGTTCTGCCACCAGAATCATTTAGCAGTGACTTGGCAGAACTCCTTTTGCATATAGGAGTCAACCATGACTATTTCTTTATTTTCAAAATTTCACTTTATTCCTATTTTATCTTATCAATCTAAGCTGAATTGTATCTCTACATTGCTTCGGCAAAGCGGACTTTTGCACGTCTGATTTTAATCATTGGTGTATGGATTTTGCAGGGACTTACAGTCAATGGCTTTTTGCTGATGCTATTGCTGTTTTAGTTATTGGTGAACTGTCTGGATGGAATAAACCAACACCGCAGTAAATCATTTCTACGCCCTTTGAAATCAGACATCGATGTTTAATTAATCCAATTAAAAATATATCTAACAACAAGAATCAGGATTCTATTTTTATGAATAGCCAAATCAAAATATTCTTACAATACAGTGCTGTTGTTGCCTGTTTTTCAATAACCCCACTTTGTCATGCGGATATGAATCATGTGATAGCACTGATCAATAACCCATCCTCTGCTCCCGTCATTAGACGTTGTGAAAGCAATATCAATTGCAATGCGTTTGTTGCGATAAGCAAGCAATGGCAACTCATCCCTAAAAATGATCGATTACGTTATTTTATTTATAGCGGTGATCTAAACGCCCTTATTCGAGAAGGTAAAGAATTAAAGGAACAGAAGTTAATTGACATTGATAACTTCTCTTATCAGGTCTTTGATTATCGTGCGGAGAATTTTAATGATCGATGGTTGTATATCAAAGGTTTAGCTGTCCTTAAGTATGTGCAAAGTACTCAGTTTAACCAGCTGTGATTGATAAATCTGTCTATGTTCCATGCTCAAATTACAAGGAAATCTAGTCATGAAAAAATTAATCATCACGCTCACGGTTGTATCAACTTTAACAGCATGTTTTCAGATATCTGAGTCGTCTTCGCCTGATCTTACAAACGAAGCAGCTCACGCTCAATCTCAAGTTGGCTCTTATCAAGAAATGCAAGAGAAAGAAGCTGAGGCTGCTGCCATTGCTCATGATCGCTATGATCCTGACAGTATTTATAAGGGAGCTGAGAATGTTGTTATTCCACCGCCTCAACTCAAGCGTAAATTGTTAACAAGTGAAGCACTAGAGGTTCAGTTTCGCCCTATCGACACTTCTCCAAACTTTAACGTCATCAGACAAACTGTTTATGATGTTACGCGTTTAAAAGTCATCTCTGAAATTGAAGATGTACTTGATAAAATCGAAGTAGATAATCCGAACTGTAAACTCATTGGTGTAGAACCGTTTACCGTCAAATTTCCTAAAGAGACCTATTATGGAGATGTGTTTAATCTTGTTTTAAAAGGCTGCTCTGCCCAGGAAATCAAGGAGGTTTATCTTTATACCACACATGGAAAATTAACTTACCGTGCCATTGTTGAAGAATAATTTCTTTAAAATAATGACAGGTAAATAAACCATTTTCTCTGTTTCAGCTCAATGCCTCATATTGAATCAGCGCAAATATTCATCACTAAGCTGAGTTGGAACAGAGGACCAACCGACCATCATTGCAGACGTGTAAATCAATGAGGGAACTCTACTGTAAGTAGCATGTATGATTATAAAAATATACCATTCACATAAGGTTGATTAGATTAATTTTAGTTGTATTAACATTTTCTACAAAACCTCTATAAAATAATTTTTACCATTTAATTTTTTTAAATACACTACCAATTTTATTACCAACATCATTAATTTTTTCTTTTGTCATCTCTAGAGATTCAGATGCAGATACCTTTAATGCCTCCGTTTGCTGCTCTCGCTTTAAATTCTCTGCAAGTTTTTGCTTCGCTAAAATATCGTCACTAAAAGAAGTAGGAACTAGTTCAAATTCTTCATCAATTTTACCAAGGTTCTTGAAAAAATTTTCTTTAAAACTAGTCATTAATTCACTATCTGGCTCAGGTAAATATGCATTAATGACTCTATTATTCGATACCTCTAATACAATCTCTGTTTGTCCATTTATATCTTCAATATCATGAATTGTTAAATTCATATAAGAGACTAATTCATTAATTCTTTCAAAAAATACAGTTAACTTTGAACGAAGGTTGTTACGTTTAACTGCTAATTCTTTATCTGAACTAAGTTTTGCATTTAATGAGTTAATTCTGTTTATCCAAGTTTCTCGTAATTCAGCAATTTCGTTTTTATTTAGCTCATCAATTTGATTAATGAATGCATTTTTTCTTTGTCTAAATAAATCATATTCATTACTTAGCAATAATGCTTGTATAGCTTTCGCTTTAACTCCTGCAACTAAAAACCATTGGCTTAGGATTGTAAGATGCTTATCAAGCATATTAGATAAATCACCAAAGCTTTTATCACTACCAAACATGGAATCATCAACATAATTGTCTACAGTGGTAATTGCATTTTTAATTTCTTTTATTAAGTGCAATAAAACAGCGTCGACTTCTCTACTATCTTGCTCTACTTGACTTCTACGGACTGGTGACAATTCAAAAGAGTGATTAGCTGAGAGGAAATATTCATCAAAATAATCATTTATAGCTTCAATTTTACTTATTCGTTCATCATCTAAAAATTGCTTAATCTCAACAATTTTAATATTCATTTCCTTTAATTGAGTGCCTATTTCTGCTAAATGTGCTTGACCTACAGCCATTGTTATAGCTTTCATTGCCACACTTGTAGTCAATACTTTTTTTAATTGATCAGGATCAAATAAGCGTGCATGAGAGCTTATTCCATTCTCCCCTAATACTAGACCTAATTGACCATTACCATCTTTTGCTTTAGTCAACATTCCATTTGCAATAACCTGCATATATTTATTAGTAGCGACTTCTTTTGCAACCATTGCATCTGGAGCAAATTGAAGAAGTTGATTGAATAATGGTAATTTTTTAGAATCTACTCTTTTTTTCTTAGACAAATTGTCAGGATCAATATGCATAAAACTTAATTCTGCTATTTCATTTGCAGAGTTATTTGATTCAACTAAATTATTCATAAATTCCTCAAACTAGTATTTTGAATTATTTTTAACTTAAAACATTTTTATATCACAACCATATTTTTTAGTAAAAATATCTGCAAAAATTTTTAGATCATTTTATCGAACAGTCCACATACCCCATTTAACATAATCAGCCCTATACAAAATAAATTTGTAATCCCCCAAATAAAATGTCCGCTTTTAGAATATGCACTTTTGTGATTTTCTTAGCGGACGATTTTGACTAATTTCTTATTTCAAAAGATATGAGTTACTGTTCAATCACCAATACAAAATTTGGTAAAACTACTCCTTTGTTGGTCTTTAGCACACCTACACATAAATTTTCAGGTGCTGAGATAAAAGTGATACCCGAGAAATCGCTCGTTGATTTACATTTTTTCTGATTTGCTTCACTGGGCGCCTCAAGATTTAATTGATGCTGTATATCTAAGACAAGAACCTGTGCTAATGCATCAAAAGCTTTATTTGCTTGTGTAAAAAAGACCGTATTATTATTTGCATCCCATTCAGTTAATGGTGCTTTTTTCTGGCTGATATAATTGTATAAACGCTTTGCAGACTTATTATTGTCAGCAGCATTTTTAAATTCAGCTTTCAATCCAAATACTGCCTTGACATCAGGTTTTTCTTTAAAAGAAAGCCGTGCAAATGGGACAATTTTAACGTCAGAAGCCTGATTTGAAGTCAGTAGTTTAAGAGAAGTATCTGCTTGATTCTCCTGTAAAGCAGAGCTAATTTTTTTATTCACGATCTCATCAAATTTAATGGCTTGCTTTAAATTACTGTTAGAGATAGCTGCGCCATTATTTCGTTTATCAATCGCTGTAGCAACACCGACACCAATCAGTCCAAATGCATTTGACGCAGGGTTGGAAAGTGCATTGCTTGCATCCCCGACAGTAATTTGACTTCCCTCAATAAAATGATCACCGCCACCAGATTCCGTCATCGCTGAAATTTGCTCAGATGATACTGAAATTGTCGTGTTGCTGCCTTTTGCAGGGTATTGAATGGATTTGGTTGTTGCACATCCAGTTGCAATCATCGCAATGACAATTAGGCTTAAGAAAGACTTATTCATATGAAAACAGGCCTGAAGAATGGTTGATATATTAAAAACATGCACACTTTTCGATATTGTTAAGTAATAATAAATAATTATTATGATAAATGATACTGAGAATTATTCCCTTCGCTCAGATAAAAAGCGAATAAACTTCCTTCTTTTGATCGAACGCCAAAAGAAACCATTTAATTTTTTACTTTTTCATAACACAAGTTGCAAAACTGTAGTTTTTTATAAAAATTCCCCATACTTTATTAAGACTATTGGGACCAACTATATGTTTAGCTAATTTATCAAACATTAGATATCAATACAGTAATTTTGGATATTCTAAATTTCTGATAAGATCAAAATTTAATAACCAGAAAATAATAATTATGGGCTATAGATCTGCTGGAATGATATTTCCATTTAAAGGTAAGTCTGAAGAACTAATAGACTTAATTAACAATTGGAGTGAAAAAGAATTTGAGATTTTAGAACCTAACTTGAAGGCAAATGAAACCATTGAATTAGAGTTCATTCAAGATAGTTTAGTCATTCTTCATAACTCCAGTTTTTTCTACTCCGCTTTTGAGGATAAAGAGTTATGGCAAGAAAGACTCAAAAATGCTTCATTCAATGAATGGGTAATATTTTTTGAATGCGTAGATAGCTCCGATGCAGCCAGTTACTTAATATTTAAAAACAATATAGAAGTCAGAAGAGTTTCTGAAGTAGGGGATCAAGATTTTTATCAAGAAGGCGAACCCCAAGACTTTGAAAAAGAATGGATTAATGCATCAATAGGCTATGAGCACAGCTATCAGGATGGTGATGAATGGAAAGAAGAGATTATAACCGATCCTAATTTTTCCATGGACGAGGTTGAAGAATGGGAGGATTATTGTAAATTTTATTATATTGATTCAAAAGAAAACTCTACTAACCATTTATCTCGACTATTGTTAAGCGATTTATCAAATGAATATTTAAGCTTTGATTTTATCCATGAATTTTATGAGGTTGAAAATAGAATTAGATTAGGGCATGAAATAATTACTGACAATACTGATACGTCAAAGATACATAAAAAGAGCTTTTTGCAAAAATTCTTATTTTGGAAGTAACCATATTCTCAAAATAGTCGTTATACGAAATCAAAAAAGTCCATATCTGAAAAGCTAGAAATGGAATAGGCCCTCAAATCATTACATCGATTGTCTTTGAAGAAAAACTTTTCATTTCACTTCAATCTATATCGTTGTTTAGGGCTTTTCGGCTTATCTGGAATGCTACGTTCAATAAGGTTTGCGTCTAACGCAGGATTAAGATAATTCTTTTGGAATGTTGCACGATGGGATAAATCTAATAACTGCATCAATTCAGTCAAGCTATATTCTTTTTCCTGCATAACTGAAATTAAACGCTGAACTTGGTCGCTTACTTGTACGTCAACTTGAGCGCTAACATGATCGCTATCTTGAGCGGTGTTATTTGAGTCCAATATCGCATCCAAAATCATCTGCAAAATAAACTCTATAAATGCTGCAGAATCAGTACGGTCTGTGCTTGCTTGTAAAGCCTCATAGTAGGCCTTTTGATTTTGATAAATCAGACTCTCAACAGGAATATTTGCAAAAATAGTATTCCATCGGCTAAGTATCAATGTTTGCCAAAGTCTCCCCATACGTCCATTCCCATCAGCAAATGGATGTATAAACTCAAACTCATAATGAAATACCGAACTCTGAATGAGTGGGTGTTCTTGGCTATCTTTAAGCCATTCCAGTAACTCAGACATTAAACGAGGAACCTGATTCGCTGGCGGAGCCATATGCACCACTTGATCACCAGACATAACACCTACATTGGCATGACGGTATTGTCCAACGTCATCAATCAAGCCTGTCATTAAAGTTTGGTGTGCTTGTAATAAATCTACTTCTTGGCTGGGTTGCCATTTTTGAAATGCGTCATAAGCTTTTATGGCATTACGTACTTCTTGAACTTCTTTAGGCGGTGCAATTACAGCTTTACCATTCAAAATTGCAGTAATTTGTTCTGTGCTGAGGGTATTTCCTTCAATTGCAAGCGAGCCTTGAATTGTTCGGATACGATTGGCTTTTCTCAGTTTTAAGTTGTGTTGGACTTCCTCTAAAGCACTCAAACGCCCTATATTCTCACTGATCTGCGCAATCAGATGAATGATTTTTGATGTGATGGTATAAGGCGGTTGATATTTCATGCCATTCCTAAACAGAAGTAAATACAAAGCACTGTTGATTAAACGCTAAAAGTTTTGTTTTTCATAGGTTATTGAATGCTTTCAGAAATGGCACCCTCTATTTAACCATGACACTCTAGCCGAAATAAAAAAATCCTTTACCTCGTCTCAGTTGGCATCACAATATCCGCAGACTGACACACTTCTTGCCACTTGAGTTTAAAATCATCAATCGCTTTTTGTCGGGTTAAAGGTATCTGATAAATCGGTACGCCCTTTGCATCGTCAATCATACCTTTTAACAATACCTGTTCTTTTGCAGACAATGCTTCAGGATTAAAATCAACATCATCTAGCGACAAACCGTTTTGACGTAACTGCATTAACATTTCGGAGGTCTGTTCAAGTAACTGACATTCTTTAGGAGCTTCAGCATGTGCGACAGAAACCAATAATAATAAAATACTGAATCGTTTCATTCTCAATTGTTCTAGTTTTTACTCAACTTAGTTATACGATATTTGAGCTATTTTTTGAAGCAAATAGATACATATCCACTCAACTAAAAAGACAATTGACTATTTCAATTCCAACTTTCTTGAATTAGTATCAAGTGAAAAGAACTTCTAGCACGATTCAAAGGAGGTGAAATACAAAATAAAAATCATATAGATGTAACGTTCTCTTAAGATAATCATGATGCGGTACTTATTAGCGATTCAAACAAGTTAAAAGCATAAAACTGCTATTCGGGAGTGACAATGAATAACAGCGCCAATTATGTAAGACAAGTCAAAAATGCTAAACGTGGTGGATACACCCCAACTATTGCCAAAGATGTAAATAAGCATAAAATTCAGAAAGCTATCCAATTGATTGAGCAATGGAGAAAACTCGCAAACGAATTGAAACCCCAAATGCAAATAGATATGGCAATCACCCTAGAAGAATGCGCACAAGATCTGGATCATATTTTAAGGAGAAAATAAGTCTATATTTCAAAACTGATAAAGATTTATTGATTTAACCCCAAATACTCAAGGCTTACCCCTCCGTAAGCCTTTTTAGTCGGAAGATTAAAGCGATTATTAATCGTTGCTCTAGTTGTCATTACTCTAGCTATCTTTGCTATTTTATCTACCTGCAAATTAAAACCGGTAAAATCCGTTTCTCTCTAAAAATCTAAGCATTCATCGCACACAGCATTATCAACTTCGAACCAATACCCGATCGCTAAGACTATAAATATTAACGATTATTCAATTGTTTATTTTTTGGCTTGCAATCTTATAAATATTCTGTAAAATTCTCGCGACGTTGCCGGCATAGCTCAGTTGGTAGAGCAACTGACTTGTAATCAGTAGGTCCACAGTTCGAATCCGTGTGCCGGCACCATTTTTACTTAGCCTCGCTTTTTAGTGAGGCTTTGTTGTTTTTAGCTTAAGTATTTTCTTATAATTTTTTGATCTGTTTGATCTCATCGTAAATAATAAAAATTATGTTTTGACTACACTGAGCTGTATATATCGAACGATCCCCTCTTCAAACAACCTTTGACAAAGTTTTGCGGTCATTTGTATTTTGATTTGATCTAACCCTCCACGCTCTGTTTTCGCTCGTGTCGCAATATATTGACTAAAACCAGCCAATACTGCTGTAGAGAGATCTTCAAGCGCGATTTGCTCAAGACCATGCTGTTGCAGGGCATGATTGATTTGAGTCGTGGTCATCAGTGATTTTAAATCAACATCAGCGGCTTTAAGTAGCCATTTATATTTCATTTTTTGTTTTGAATTTAAAACTGTGTCTGAAAGCATCAACGTATGAAAACCCAAACGACCTTTTGAATTTAAAATTGGAACGACTGAATTTAAAAATAAATTTAAATCGCTGTGGTAAGCCGCATCAATACACAACACCACATCAAAAGGTTGCGTCAATAAAAGCGCATTTAAATTTAAAAAAGATTGGCAGTGAATCGCCTTAATTTGAGGGAGTTGTTTTTGAATTTTATCGACACACTGTTGTTGTAACTCAACCGCTTCTAAATCTTGAATTTGGTAGTGTTCTAACCAGTATTTTAAACTGGCACCTTGACCACAGCCTAAATCTAGTAGTCGATCATATGGCGTAAGCTGTACCGCTTGTGCAAGTCGTTCAGCAAGTTGCTGACAGGCTTGAGGGTAAGAGGATGCAGTCTCATCCCAATAGCCTAGATTGCTCCAAGCACACTCAGCATTATCTCCTAACATTTTTGCATCGATTGCATATTTGTGTTTTGGAAGTTTTCGCTGAATCGCTTGAAGCCATTTCATTTTAAATCATTCACTTATTCAGTTCTGAATTCACTGGGCTTTAATAGCCAAGTTGCGGAGCCACCTCAACTTTAGGTTTTAATCCTACAAATGGCAATGGTGCACCAAAAATTTCTGCGATATGCATTGCAGAAGTTACCGCAGATTCAAGAATTGGCAAACCATCACATGACCATGAGCCACAATAGAATACTTTACGATTAGCGACTTTATGACGCGCTTGCAACTCAATGTTCAATGCTACTGTTTCAGAATCCACCACAGCACGGGTTAAGGTCACTGTAGAAATGACTTTCTTCGGATCGATGCTGGTCACAGGACGCCATGTTTGGAACACTGGAGATTTACCCACCAGACTTGGTTCAATCGAGTTCAGCCAAACTGTGAATTGTTGTTTGGTAAATTTACGATCCATCATATAGCTCAACACAGCCCAATCTTTACGATTTGGCGGCATCACAGATGCATCGGTATGCATGACCAATTCGCCTTGCTCAAACTTAAATTTTTGCAATAAAGCGATATCATCAGCAAATTGTTGTTTATTTAAAAAGTTTTCTAATTTATTGGTCGGTGTTGCAACCACCACACGGTCAAATTGAAATTGCTCACCTTGTGCATTTTCAACCAGAACAGCATTACCCTGTTCCTCAACTTTGGTGATTTCAGAACCGCTATGAATATCAATACCTTCAATCAATTTATCGACAAAAGCAGGTGTTCCACCATGTAAACGCAATAAAGCATCACCATCGGTTAATTGCTTTAAAAAGATTAAGAGCGGTTTTGCAGGCCATTCACCAATAGTTTTAGGGTCACAGGTGCAAATGGTATAAAGCACAGGCATTACTGCACCATGCCAAAATACTTCTTCAATGTCATTGTGATTGATAAAATCAGCAAGGGTAATATCTTGATTTTTAGATTTAAAAAATTGAGAAATGGCAGTTTTAAGCTGCAACATCCCTTTGACTAAACGCCAACCATACTGCTTAATCCCTTTACGGTTATTGATAATAGGGAAATTACCAATACGGGTGCGTGATGTGGTCAACCAAGTTTCTGTTTTATCTTCAAATAACCAACTGCATGCCATAAAGGTACGCACTGGAAAGGTTTTTATGCCAAGGTGTGTTGCAAGGCTCAGTGTATTTTTCCATAAATGCTGATTCATCACGCGCAAAGGTGCATCAATTAAACCACCTTCAAACTCAATGCTGTGACTATCCATACCACGACCAGGTAATGCTTCGAAGATGGTAATGTTATGACCTGCATCTTTAAGAATTCTTGCGGTGGCCAGGCCAGCCATACCACTACCAATCACTGCAATATCCAAAGTTATTATCCGTGCGTAACCATTTTTTTTATTATGAGCTATAGCCGATTAAATCGCGGTATTAAAAAGTTCCAGTTTTAACTTTTTTTGTTGGAAATTTTTTAGGAAAAATCTCCATTCCTCGGTGTTTATTTAATTTTAGTGGTTTTAGGCCAAGCTCTTGTGCGACACCCTGCTTATACTTGATTGATATTTATATATATAAAAAAATACTGTTAAAAACATACAGATAATTTAACTATTTATTAAAAAAACATTTACAAATGCCAATTTATTAATTATTATTTACAGCATAAAAACGATAAATAATTCACATTTACAATAAAAACAAATAATTATGACAACACACACAATAAAAGAAACTACAGCATAAAAAGGATCTCTATAGTGTGGAATAGAGATCCTTTTTTTTACTTTGAATTTGCTTTTTAAGCAGATCAATTGCACCACTTGTAAAATGACGGCATACAAAAAATACTGAAACAACGGATATAAATTAACCAAATGAAATATATTGTGCTTTACTTCACATTTTTAATTAATTATGATGCGCGAATAACAAAACAACCCAATCAAAACAAGAGATAATCATCTGAAGAAAAAAACTACAGCGTAAGAGAGCTTCTGTTCGATAAGAGCAAAGCTCTTTTCTTTTTTTAAATTTCTGACCTTTTGGTTCTAAAAATTTTAAATATAAAAAAAGCGGATTTTACAATCCGCTTTTTGACTTCTCGATATCTCATACATGGCTGAACTCATAGACTAAAGACATGCAAGGTATCCGTTATACACAAATACCTTTCATCAACATCAACTAAGCTTCCGCTACAATTTCACCAAATTTGCCATTGTTGAAATCGTTAAACGCTTGCACGATTTCTTCTTTGCTATTCATTACAAATGGACCATAGCCTTGGATTGGCTCATTCAGTGGTTTACCTGTAAGGACCAAAAACTTAGCATCTTGCACTGCTTCAAGTTGAATTGCTGCATCGCCATCTTTTTCAAACATGACAATCGAGCTATCAAGTACCTTTTGTGTACCATTGAGTAGCATTTCACCTTCGAGTACAACCACCAAAGTATTGTGGTCAACAGGTACATGAATAATTTGCTCATGACCCGCTTTAAGCTGACCATCCCAAACATTGACAGGGCTAAAGGTTGAAGCAGCGCCTTGTTGTTCAGCATATTTCCCTGCAACCACACGTAAGTGGCCTGCATCATCATCAAAATGAATCACAGGAATATCTTGCGCAGAAATTGCTTGATACTTAGGTTGAGTCATTTTATCGGCCGCAGGTAAATTCACCCATAGCTGAACCATTTCAAAGATTCCACCTTTTTCAGTGAATTCATGTGAATGGAATTCTTCATGAACCAAGCCTGCGCCCGCAGTCATCCATTGCACATCACCTGTTTTAATGGTTCCACCGCCACCATGGGAGTCTTTATGGGTAACTTCACCTTGATAGGCGAGTGTCACTGTTTCAAAGCCACGATGTGGATGTGAACCTACACCGTGCTGTTCATGGCTAGGTGCAAATGTATAAGGCGCTGCATAATCCAATAATAAAAAAGGACTAATCGCTTGACCTAAACGATCATAAGAAAACAAGTTTTTTACAGGAAAGCCATCACCGACCCAATGCATATTTTGATTGCGGTATACACCAATAATTCTTTTCATCTCAATACTCCTATCTCTAGGCTTTAATATGAATCCATTTTAGGTTTTTTAAAGTGATCAATACAGCAATCTACCAATACGCTGAATCCCAAATATAGGATATTCAATAGCAATGGAACAGCGTAGTTTTTAATCAATCATCTTATTTATGAGATTATTAATCTCAGTTTATAGGCTTAATCATCATCATTAAGCCACGTAACATGAAATCCATGCAAAATAATTTGTTTTGTATTTAAGCACAATTTAAATTTTAGTGACTTCAAGGATATAAAAAATGGGAAAACCTTACGTTCGTTTAAACAAAGATGATGCTGCGGTATTGTTAGTCGATCATCAAACTGGATTACTTTCTTTAGTCCGCGACATTGACCCAGATAAGTTTAAAAACAATGTTTTGGCGCTGGCTGCGGCGGCTCAATATTTTAACCTTCCCACCATTTTGACCACCAGTTTTGAAGATGGCCCCAATGGTCCACTGGTCCCTGAGTTAAAAGCGCTTTTTCCAGATGCGCCTTATATCGCTCGCCCTGGTCAAATCAATGCTTGGGACAATGAAGACTTTGTCAAAGCAGTAAAAGCAACAGGTAAAAAACAACTGATTATTGCGGGTGTTGTCACCGAGGTTTGTGTTGCCTTTCCTGCACTTTCTGCCCTTGAAGAAGATTTTGAGGTCTTTGTGATCACCGATGCTTCTGGAACATTTAACCCGCTAACACGTGACTCTGCTTGGGACCGTATGAGCAATGCAGGTGCACAATTAATGACTTGGTTTGGTGCCTCTTGTGAGCTACATCGCGATTGGCGTAATGATATTGAAGGTTTAGGTACGCTATTTGGTAACCATATCCCTGACTATCGTAATCTGATCAACAGCTACACACAAAACACTTCTCAAAAATAAGATAATCGTTGTCGCGAGGAATGTAAGTCTTTGCATTCCTCGCTTTTGTTTCTGCGTTTTATGTGTACAAATTTTAAAATATTTTCCTATTAATGATACTATTTTATCATCAACACACCTGAGATGAAGCTGTGCACTCTTTTGATGATTACTATTATTTCTATCTGGTGGTAAAACATGGTGGATTTAGTGCTGCAAGTGAAGCCAGTAATATCACCAAGTCTAAGCTGAGCCGACGTATTCTGGATTTAGAAGCCAAATTTAATGTGACTCTGATTCAACGCTCGACACGGCATTTTAAAGTCACACCACTAGGACAAGAATTCTTTGAGGAATGTGCAAAGATTATTGAACAGGCAGATAATGCTCAGAATGTCTTATTAAAACAAGAAATTGAATTACAGGGTCTGATTAAAATTAGTTGCCCACCAGTGATGATGGAACATCAAATTCGACCAATTCTAAATCAGTTTTTAAAAAAATATCCCAAAGTTCGGGTTGAATTGGCACTCACCAGTCGACGTATCGATGTGCTGCATGATGATATTGATTTGGCCATTCGTACTAACTTTTCAAGCAATGAAGACTCCAGCATTATCGTTAGAGATGTGATTAAAACCACGCACTGTTTAGTGATTAGTCCTGAACTTTTAGGCGATCGTGAAATTCAACATGTCACAGAACTTTGTGAATTTCCAACCATTGTATTAGGTACAGATAAACAGCACTATCATTGGCATTTACATCATATTCAGCAACGTGAAGAAATTGATATTCCGTTACAGCCTCGGGTCAAAAGCAATGACTTAATGGGCGCGTATTATGCGGTACTCGATGGCTTAGGCATTGCTGATCTTCCCTATTTAACGGTAGAACGAGACATTGCTTCAGGGCGTTTAATCCATCTGTTACCAGAGTGGTGTTCCAATATCGGTGTTGTACAGTTGGTTTACGCATCACGCAAAGGTCAACGCTTAGTCATGGAAAAATTAATTGAAGATTTAGTTGAAGGTATTCGTGCCTATGCACCTAAACACGATGGTTATATTTTATAAAGCCAAGCGAACAATAAAAAAACCAGAAGCTAAACTTCTGGTTTTTCAATTCTAATCCTAAGCAATGATTAGATTTTACCGATCAGATCAATTGAAGGTGCAAGTGTTGCATCGCCTTCTTTCCATTTTGCTGGACATACTTCGCCTGGGTGTGCATGTACATATTGTGCTGCTTTCACTTTACGCAGTAATTCTTGTGCATCACGTCCAATGCCACCGGCATTGATTTCAATAATTTGAATTTTACCTTCAGGATCAATTACGAAAGTGCCACGATCTGCAAGGCCTTCAGCTTCAATCAACACTTCAAAGTTTTTTGCCAAAGCCCATGTTGGATCACCCACCATTGGATATTGGATCTTTTTGATTTCATCTGAGTTGTCATGCCATGCTTTATGGGTAAAGTGTGTATCGGTAGAAACTGAATAAATTTCTACACCCATTTTTTGGAATTCAGCATAGTTGTCTGCTAGATCGCCTAACTCTGTTGGGCAAACAAAAGTAAAGTCAGCAGGATAGAAAAATACCACAGACCATTTACCCAAGAAGTCTTTTTCAGACACTTCGATAAATTCACCGTTTTTATATGCAGTTGCGTTAAATGCTTTAACTTCAGTATTGATCAAACTCATTTGGTCTTCCTTCAATAGGTTTCAGGGATTGCTTATCTGTGAAATCACTATACGAAAAATTATTAAATCGGTAAAACTGGAGTTTTTAATAAAAATAATCGGTTTTATAGATTTATTTTTCCAATCTGTTGGCTTGGTTTAATCGAAAATATTATTTCAAACTTTGCTTGACCTTTCACCGTTTACTCTATAGATTTTCTTTTTGAGTGGACTTTAAAAAATGACGTTCTCAATTCTTTTGGAGCAATTCCAAAACCTTCCTTTTGGTACAGACGCTTTTAAACAACTGAAAATAAACTGTGAATCTCAAATTGCTCATTCTGAGGCTGATTTTGAGAAAACGGCGATTTTTATGATTTATGGTTTTGCCAAAAACTATGTCTTACTTTATGAAGATCAAGCCATTACTGCTGAATTTGCAGCAAAAGCAAAAAACCAATTGCTAGGCTATATGCAGCAACTGGACACAGCAATTCAGACTCAAGATCGCGCAACAATTCTTAATCACTTAGATCAAGTCACAGCGCACTATATGCAAAGCTCACGAATTTTTTAATCATAGCATCCTTGATTTAACAAGCTTGGTTATTCAGCCTTGTTGTTACTGATATACGCTTTCTAAACTGCACCAAGCCGCATGTGACAATGCTGCTTGGTAAACTTTTGGCGTGGCTTTCACTTTACCTGACAACCATGCCCGACAATAACTTTCTGTCGATCCAACCATAAATGACAATAATAATTCATGGGGAATATTCTTGATCACCCCATAATCGGGTTGCTGTTTCATCCAAGCCAATAAGTGCTGATTACGTAAATGATTCTGCTGTTTTAGCTGATCCCGTTGAGTACTTTTAGAAATACTAAAATTGGCAGTATATAAAAATCTGGCGAAATCAGGATAATCCATGACCCAGTCTATATAACTTGCTGTCATCACTTG
Source organism: Acinetobacter sp. GW821-FHT01E09 (assembly GCF_059422385.1). NCBI lineage: Bacteria > Pseudomonadati > Pseudomonadota > Gammaproteobacteria > Moraxellales > Moraxellaceae > Acinetobacter > Acinetobacter sp. GW821-FHT01E09. The sequence goes on along the minus strand of NZ_JBWKWU010000001.1, from coordinate 212,281 downwards.
GATACCCTGCTGTAGACTTTGTGCAGACAATAATGCTTGATCACGGCGTTCTGCTTGGTCTTCTATGGCTAAAATATACAGGGCTGCCACTAAACCTTCTTTATTTTTAAAATGGTGATAAATCGCCCCCACACTGGTTTGCGCACGTTCACGGATCATTTCTATTGTTGTCGTTTCAATCCCATATTCTAAAAAACAGGCTAATGCTTCCGTTAAAATCACACGTTTTAATTCTGCACGACGTCCACTATAACGACGTTCCAACAAACTTTGATTATTCATGTACAGCCTTTGATTTTATTTAAGCATTTTCTATATGACATTTTACGCGATTCAAATCGTCTGTCGAGCCAATAACAGAATTTAATTCTGTATTAGAATAATATTCTGTAAGCTAAATAAGGAATACAACAATGAGCCAAACCCTAAAACTGTGGAATAGATTTAAAAATAAGCCTGCTGGCAAATGGACATTTTCAAAATTATTATGCTTAAAAGCGCCTTATTTCAGCAGTATTTCACCTGTTTTTGAACGACTCGAAACGAATTATGCTGAAATTAAAATTAAAAAACACCGTGCTGTACTCAATCATATTGGTACAGTCCATGCAATTGCCATGTGCAATATGGCTGAACTTGCTGGTGGAACCATGACCGATGTAACCGTACCTTCCACGCATCGTTGGATTCCCAAAGGGATGACAGTTGAATATCTAAAGAAGGCTGAAACTGATTTAATTGCGATTGCCACGCCTGTTGAGCGCAATTTTCAGTGGAATCAAGGCAGTGATTATTTGGTCAATGTGGAGGTCAAAGACACACAAAATAATCTGGTGTTTAAAGCTGTGATTACTATGTGGGTTTCTGCGAAAAAGTGATTGTCTAAAACCAAATCACGAAGCTCATAAAAAACCCTTTGTTTTCACAAAGGGTTTTGATAAAGCTTGACCGTTCTTATCAATTAAAACGGTAAGTCATCATCCAAATCCGCAGGGGCAGCAGTAGGTGCTGATGGTGCAGCTGCAGGTTTAGGCGATTGAAAACCTTGGTTTACATTGTTTCCGCCATTGCCATAGCCACCTTGTGGATTGGCATTGCCGTAACCACCGCCTTGATTACCTTGATTCGCATAACCACCACCGCCTTGGTTGTTGTTAAAACCACCTTGCTGGTTGTTATTGAAACGTGGTTGGTTATAACCACCATTGTCAGCAGCAGCGCCTTCACCTTGTTGACGGTTGTTATCAAGCATCTGCATTTGTTCGCCACGAATTTCAGTGGTATAGCGCTCTTGACCATTTTGATCCGTCCACTGACGGGTACGTAAAGAACCTTCAATATAAACTTTTGAACCTTTACGTAAATACTGCTGTGCAATCTCACCTAAACGGTTGTGCAATACAATACGATGCCATTCCGTTTGTTCTTTTCTTTCACCGGAATTTTTGTCTGTCCAAGATTCACTTGTCGCAATTGAAAATTGAGTGAGAGAACCCCCATTTGGGAAAGTTTTAGTCTCAGGATCACGACCTAAAGTACCAACTAAAATAACTTTATTTACACCACGCATTAGATGTTATCTTCCTATTCGATTCTATGTTTTACTTTATAAGAGTTATGTTTAAATGGCTACCTCTTTCCCAAACAACTGCGTTAAATGTTGTCGCGCAGCATCATCAATTTGCTGTTTATCAACCTTTATATACGCAACTTGCTGGTCAGACATAACCACAACTTCCTCAATACCACGAATTGACAACAACTGAGAAGTCCAATTATCGGTTTGTTTATCCTCAGGCAATCGTAATACGATTGATGTTAAATATCGTGGTTGAGCTAGCCCAAAACTAATGAGCAACCAAAGTATAGCAATAGCTGATAAGACACTCCAACCCATTGTTGTATTATTGAGCAAAATTAATTGCCCACCAAGTGTCCCACCAAAAAAAGCTCCTAAAAATTGAGCACTTGCATTAACACCCATCGCTGTTGCTTTGGATTGAATCGGTGCTGCTTTAGACAGCCATGAAGGGAGTAATGCTTCCATGACATTAAAGGCAATAAAGAACAATCCAAGGCCTAACAACAAGATATATTTGGATTCATAACCAAAAATCAGAACGACTAATCCCGAGATAATTCCCGCAATTGCCGTTAGAAAAATGCTGCGCATTTTACGGTATTTTTCAGCCAGAATAATGCTCGGAAATGCAAAGAACAGACTGATGACCAACAAAGGCAAGTAAACAATGCCATGTTGCGCCAAAGGAATCCCAGCAAAATTGATCAATTGAGAAGGTACATAAACAAACATTGCGGTAAGCAATAAGTGCAGTGCAAAAACTGAAACATGTAGACGATTCAAATCGCCCATTTTTAAGACTTGTTTGAGCTGATGCAAATAACCTTGTTTAAAGTTTTTATGATGACGGGTAGTTTTAGGCACCATAAACAACATGAGAATTGCCAATAATCCCATAATTGTTGTCACCCAGAATAGCCCTGAAATCCCCACCAAACTGGTGAGCCAAGGTCCTAAACTAAAAGCCACAACAAAAGACAATCCGATACTCATGCCCATCACAGCCATGGCTTTGGTTCGATTCTCTTCACGGGTGACATCCGCCAGCAAAGCCATAACAACCGCAGATACAGCGCCAGCGCCAGCAATCGCACGGCCAATAATGACCCCATAAATGGTTTCAGACATTGCCGCAACAGCACCACCCAAAGCAAACAGCAGTAAGCCAAAAACAATCAAAGGTTTCCGACTAAAACGATCTGCCCATAAGCTAAAAGGAATTTGCAGAAGTGCTTGGCTGAGGCCATAGACCCCGACCGCTAAACCGATCAAAGCGGGTGTGGCATACTGATAAGACTGACCAACCACCGCAAACACAGGGATAATCATGAACAACCCCAACATGCGTAAAGCAAAAATACTACTTAATGCAAAGGTCGAGCGGCGTTCTAAAGGATTCATCATATCTACTGGCTTATCAAAACTGGCGAGCTAATTATCAGACACATCATCGCATATTGTGGCAACTTTGTGGAAACATTGAGCATAAAAAAGAGCACTGTTAAAGTGCTCTTGTATTGTAATCTCTTTTCTTAAAAAAGGATTAACTCTGTTGTTCAATTCGTTTGTTATATTGAATCGATGCAATGACTGCCCAAACAATAAAGGCAACACCAATCAAACCTGTTACCACCTCGGGTACATGTAAACCTGTACCACTTGCAATCATGATAAATGCCAAAGCACCAATGGCATAATGCGCACCATGCTCAAGGTAGATATAGGCATCAAGTGTACCTTTATCGACCAAGTAGATTGTCATTGAACGAACAAACATCGCACCAATGGCCAAACCAAGCATAATAATGACAACATCAGAAGTAATCGCAAACGCACCGATCACGCCGTCAAAACTAAACGATGCATCTAAGACTTCTAGGTAAATAAAGCCACCAATACCCGCTTTGATCACACCTGTAGGTGCACCATTGGCATCATGACCCACAGCATTGCCGTCTTCATCCACTTCTGGCTCGCCACCCAGTAAATGACTGAGTACTTGTACACCGATATAAATCACGATGCCCCAAATACCTGCCATTGTGACCACAAGGCGTTTCGCTTCATCTACATTTGCAGCCATAATCAACAATGCCACTAAAGCAAGGAATACCGACATTGCTGGCACATTGGCTAAGTTGGCTAAACGCTTTTCAATCCATTTAAACCAATGGGTATCTTTGCCTTCATCCAAGAAAAAGTTTAAAAATACCAATAACAGGAATGAACCACCAAAAGCGGCAATTTCAGCATGATGTGCCAATAATTTTTCTGAGTATTGAATTGGATCATTTAATGCCATTTTCACAACATCAAACATGCCCATATCCGCTGTGACTGCAACAATCACAACAGGAAATACCAGTCGCATACCAAACACAGCAATCAAAATACCAACGGTTAAAAAGATCATTTTCCAGAAATGATCCCAATTACGCAGTACAGATGCATTTACAACAGCATTGTCAAAAGACAGAGACACTTCCATAACAGCAAGAATTGCCGTAATAGTCAGTGCAGAGAGCATGGCTTGCACGCCTGCATTTGGACCATGGGTAAAGCCCCAATATGCAGAGATTGCCAAACACACGATCGTAAAAAATATTGAGAAACCAAAATGTTTCATCATGGGAATTCGACCTACGGAGAATAGTTTTTGAATCAGAAAACTGAAATAAAAATCGCGTTTTTAATGCGCACATTATGACGACTTTTTCACATTTATCCAAAGTTCTTTGTCATATTTTTATGCAAATACAGCCGAATTTTCTGCATTCAAATACCTAAAGCAATTTAGAGTTGTTATAGTCTTGCAAACTGAAATCATTTTATAACTTGAATCATTGCATAGGAAAATGACATGTCTTTTTCTCAAGACGTATGGCAACGTAATCTTGCTTTATATAACAAAACTTTAGCGCTTCCATTTAACCAAGAACTTGCGACAGGCTCATTAAACAAGGAAGCTTTTTGTCATTATGTGATTCAGGATGCGCATTATCTGGTGGCTTATGGTCGTGCATTGGCTGTCTGTGGCGCAAAAGCATTTGATGCTGACGATATCATCCAATTTACCCAAGGTGCGAAAGAAGCAATTGTGGTTGAACGTAGCCTACACGATGGATTTATGAAAGATTTTGGGATTAGCAAAGCTGACTTTGAGAATACCCCGCTTACCCTTGCCTGCCATCACTACACTGCTTTTTTAACTGCGACGGCTTGGTCTGAAAGCTATCCTGTGGTTTTGGCTTCGTTACTGCCTTGCTTCTGGATTTATGCAGAAGTTGGAAAAGATATTGTGAGTAAATCTATTGCCAATAATCCATATCAAGCATGGATCGATACCTATTCGGGTGAAGAGTTTAACGAAGCAGTTAAAAATGTTTTAACAACGATTGACCGTATTGCAGAACATTGCGATGCAGATACCCTTGAAAAAATGCATAAAGCCTATACCAAAGGTGCTGAGTTAGAGTGGTTGTTCTGGGATAGCGCTTATCATCAAAGACAGTGGTTGGGCTTAGATCAGTAATACAATTTTATTGAAAATTACCAATGTATATAAAGATGAATAATTAAGCTACTTCATGTATTACATCTACAACTATCCCTCATAAAACTGAGGGATAGTCTCAATAAAAAAGAGTGCCAAAGCACTCTTTACTCGTAACAGAATACATCAAAACGCTATTTTAAATTAATCTGATAAATTGCTGTACTGCCACTGACTTCATTACCCACAATCAACATAGGCTTTGCATTTGGTGAATCTTTGGCAGAGACAAACGTCAGTCCTTCAGGACCTAAATCACTTTTCTCAATCAGAATCTGCTTGCCATCCTTGTTTAAGATCGGCTGACCTTTAGCATCTTTATAAACCTGATCCTGTTTAAAGGTACGATTATTAAAATACTGTATAAACACAGGCTTTTGTGGATTACTAATGTCGTATACCATAATCCCACTTTGGCGCTCTAAGCCGATAAAGGCAAAGGTTTTTTTACCAATCGTACCTAGCGCTAAACCTTCAGGCTCAGGCCCTTTATTGTCACTTCGGTCATCAAAAGCCGCCGCTTCATGATCACTATTAAAGTAATTTGGAAATAGCTCAGCAACTTTACGCTCAAATTCACTGCCTGAATCCCAAACTAACTTGCCTTGTGCATCCCATATACTGAAAGAACGTGCGCCGTAGCTATAAAGTTTACTATAGGTCAATAATCCATTGGCATCCAATTTTGGTGAGCCATCCGTGTTGGTTTGATAACCCATATTCCAAGCAATGTTTAAACGTCCTAATTGTGTATCATCACGGCACATGCCCGGATCAGTCGCTGTTGCACCACAATAGGCAAAAACTGTGGCGTCTAGTTTGGCCCCTTTTACACCCGCAACAAGATTGGTCAAATGAGCAGGATAATCGCCTTTATTATTGAAACCTTTGACGTTGAATAAATGCTTCATTCGAATTGCTTCTGCAAAACCTTTACTTTGATCTCCAGCATAATATGCAGTTGAGTCCTTCAACCATTCACGTGAATCACCTTCATTGGCTGTGACTAAATAACTTGCCCCATTGGCTTGATAATGGGCAATTGAATCAGGTTGATACATCCCCACCAAACCCGGCCAAGCCTGAATATTAATTTTTCCATCTTTATCACTGACATCTAGCGCATTATTAGCAAGTCCATGATCTTTATAACCTAATGGAAAAATATCAGTCACTTTTTTAGCAACGATATCAATTTTGGCAATGGCATTATTTTCTTGTAAGGTCGCCCAAGCAGTTTTCCCATCATTGCTGATGGTGATGTACTCAGGTTCTAGATCCTGAGCCACTGTCGCTTTAGGACCAAAAATGCGTACACCCGATTTAATCAAATCGGCTTTTTTATCATTAAACGCTTTAAAATCAGCAAGGCTGGCTGTTGGTCGTTGAATATTGCTGATATCAATAATGCTGATTGAACCTTCAGGATCAATACTATAGTCATCATTGGGTTCAGCCTCATTTGCCACCAAAACAGTTTTACCATCGGGGCTAAATGTCAGCATATCAGGTAAAGCACCAACTTCGACTGTACTGATCAATTTCAAATCTTTGGCATTAAAAAAAGCCACAATCCCCTTATCTGTTTTTTGTTTGGCTTGAACAGCAAGTGCCACAATGCCATTTTTAATCGCAACTGAATTTACTTCTGAATCAGCTAAAGCTTCACGGGCCGAAAGCTCACCAATATGCACAGGCGTTTCGGGTTTAGACACATCTAACACATCAACTAAACCCTTTTTAGCATTGACCACAAATACCCGTTTTGTTGTTGCATCATATGCCGGAATCTCTGCTGCACTTTCAGCAAAAATACCCGTTTCATAACGCCCCAATAAGCTTAAATTAATGCTTTCAGGGGTGGCTTCTTCAACCGTTGGCGCTGTTGTTTTATTATCATCATTACATGCCACTAAGCCAACAGAAAGCATTGCTAAACACAATGCAGAAACTTTTATGTTCATAAACAGCCCATTTTTTGTTTAATTTGGCTTAATGTATTCATCACGAGTGTAAGTTCCATGACAAGCAGATTACAGTTTCATGGCAATTTCTTGAACATTCAATTGGGTATCACGCATGATTCAATATAAAGCAACGATTTCATACAGATTTAGTCAGATGATTGTTTTAAAATATTCACAAAATGGGATTATTTAAGTTCTATGACGACTACGCCATCGCACAGTAAACTCCAACCTAAATTTTATTTATTGGTTTTTTTAGTTTCGATCGGCTTTTTCATGCAAGGCTTAGATACCACGATTATCAATACCGCTTTGCCTGCTATGGCAGAAAGCCTGCAAGAAAATCCATTAAAAATGCATGGCATCGTGATTAGCTATGTCTTGGCAGTTGCTGCATGTATTCCTTTAAGTGGTTGGTTGGCAGATCGCTTTGGGGTACGAAATATTTTCTTTGCAGCAATCTTGATTTTTACCGCTGCCTCATTGGGCTGTGCACTGTCCAATGACTTCAATCTGCTTATTGTATTTCGAGTTATTCAAGGTATCGGTGGCGCATTACTGGTTCCAGTCGGGCGACTCGCCATGTTAAAAATCATCCCTCGTGAGCAATTTCTTTCTGCAATGAGTTTGATGAGCTTAGCAGGCTTACTCGGTCCATTAATGGGCCCGATCTTAGGCGGTTGGTTGGTTGAATATGCCTCTTGGCACTGGATTTTTTTGATTAATTTACCCATCGGTATTTTAGGCACTTTTGTCACCTTTAAAGCCATGCCCAATGTGGTTGAAGCATCGGTAAAATCCTTTGATTTCAGTGGCTTTATCCTATTGGCAATCGCAATGGTGGGCATGGCTTTAGGCATTGAAAATATTGCCAGCAATGAAATCTCCAGAAGCCTGAGCTTAGGCTTACTTTTCGCTGGGATAATCTCAGCCTTGGTCTATGCCTATCATGCCCATACCCATAAAAATGCATTGTTTCGTAGTCGACTGTTTAAAAATAAAATCTATACCATCGGTGTACTCGGTAATTTCTTTGCACGCTTTGGTGGAAATGCGGTTCCCTTTATTTTGCCGCTGATGCTCCAAGTTGCGTTTAAAATGGAACCTTTTATGACTGGGGTAATGATGACCCCGATTGTACTCGGTTCATTATTTTCTAAACCCATCATTCGCCCGATTTTACAACGTACTGGTTATCGCCCATTTCTACTGGTCAATACCTTATTGATCGGTGCATGTATTGCCAGTTTTGCCTTACATACAGCGGATACCCCGACATGGTTAGGTGTGGTGCATTTCTTTATTTTTGGTGTACTCAACTCATTACAGTTTGTGACCATGAATACCCTTACGCTTAAAGATCTCCCGCAACAGGATGCCAGTAGTGGGAATAGCTTTTTATCGATGATTATGATGTTATCAATGAGTATTGGGATTGCTTTGGCAGGTACTTTACTCAATGCATTTACAGGCTATTTTAGTGAAGCGCATATTACACAAGCATTTCACTATACCCTGATTTGCTTAGGTGCGATTAACATCATTACGGCGTTGATATTCTTTCAAATACCCAAAGATGCGCAAATTTAAGTGTTGCAATTTTTATCCAGCCATCGTTTTTTAGAACCAAAGCACGTTAAACTGATCCATCTGGATATTTAGAAAAACCATGTCAAAATACGCTGCGAAAAAACACAAACAGCAAAAAATCACTCGCAATAGCTCAGTTTTAGCGATCGCACTTTTCTGCTGCGTCATACTCGGGACTTTGTTTTTTGTTCATAATAATGCTGCCTTGGCTGAAGCCTATCCGATTAAAGGTTTCGATGTATCACATCATCAAGGTGATATTGATTGGAAAAAAATCTCTCCACAGCACTATCAGTTTGTCTATCTCAAAGCCACTGAAGGTGGCGATTATCAAGATGATAAGTTTCAGCAGTATTGGTTAGAAGCACGTGAACGTGGTCTGCGCGTGGGGGCTTATCACTTCTTTCGTTTATGTCGTGATGGTGACATTCAAGCACAAAATTTTATCAAAACAGTGCCAAATAAAAGCAATGCCTTGCCCCCTGTGATGGACTTGGAATATGACAGCAGTTGCATAAACACCTATACCAAAGAACAATTAATCAAACACATCAAAAATATGCATGATCAATTGCAAAAGCATTATGGTAAACAACCGATTTTTTATACCTCTAAAATCTTTTACAACATGGTACTCACAGGTGAGTTTAAAGATACACCGATTTGGATTCGTGAATATAAAGATAAGCCTGATTTAAAAGACCAACGTGCATGGACATTTTGGCAACAGAGCAACCAAGGAAAAATTCAAGGCATCGAAAAAAATGTCGATTTAAATGTATTTTATGGTGATGCAGAACAATGGCAGCAGTTTTTACAGAAAAATAAGTTGAATTAAGCGTAATCAAGATCTTTCATGACATAAGCTGTCGCAGATTCTTTACAAAATTTAAATTCATCAATAGAAACAAATCAAGATCGGTTAGAATAATCACACAGCGTTTCAACACTGTGTAATTCATGAGAAAAATCATCCATATTGACATGGATGCATTCTATGCATCTGTAGAGCTACTCGACCGTCCTGAACTAAAACACTTACCTGTGGTGATTTCCTCACATCATCCTCGGGCTGTGATTGCTGCTGCATCCTATCCAGCGCGTCAGTTTGGATTACGCTCCGCCATGTCGATGTCACAGGCAAAAAAACTCTGCCCTCAAGTCTATGTGATTGAACCGAATTTTGAAAAATATCGCGATGTTTCTGTCAAAATTCATGAAATCTTTCAGAAATACACTGCGCTTATCGAACCTTTATCTTTAGATGAAGCTTATTTAGATGTCACTGAAAATTTACAAAATATTCCCAGTGCAACTGAAGTGGCGGAACGAATTCGAGCCGATATTTTTCAACAAACAGGGCTTACGGCTTCGGCAGGTGTGGCACCGAATAAATTTCTTGCCAAAATTGCCTCGGATTGGAATAAACCCAATGGCATTTGCATCATTAAACCGACCCAAGTTCAACATTTTATCCATGATTTACCCCTGAAAAAAATTCCCGGTGTCGGTAAAGTCACTCAGGAAAAACTGAAAAGCTTAAACTTAGAGACTTTGGGGGATTTGCAAAAAATTGAAGAAAATATACTGATCCATCATTTTGGCAAATATGGTAGACAGTTGTTTTTATATGCCCAAGGTATTGATGATCGCCCAGTACAAGCCGAACGACAACGTCAGCAAATTTCCAAAGAAACCACATTTGATGATGATCTCAGCCTTGAACAGTGTTCAATCTATTGGGACAATTTAATTGAACGTGTTTGGCTCAGTTTAGAAAAAAAACACATGCAGGCTCGCGGTGTCACCGTTAAGTTAAAACTCAAGAATTTTCAAGTTTTACAGCACAGTAAAAGTTTTAAAACCGCACTTCAATCACAGCAAGAAATGGTTCAGGTCATTCAAATATTATTAAGTGAAATGCAAATTCCTGAGCATTTCCAATTCCGTTTAATCGGAGTGGGTTTGTATCAACTGACCGATCAGCAAGATGAAGCACAATTGTCATTATGGTAAACATAAATGAAAAAGACATGTGCGACATCAGCTTAAATCTTTTACTTTATATCAGAAATAAAATCGTGAATTAATCTAGCCACTTGATTGGCGTGTACATTGGCCAAATCATGTTGACCTTGTTCAATGATATGCAATCTGGAATGCTGGATTTTTTCATGCAAATATTTACCCACACCCACAGGGCTAATGGGATCTGCATCTCCCCAAAGCAACAGGACTGGGCACGCTATTTTGTATAATAAATCATCTAAATGGGATTGATGATCGACAAACCAATTGGGCACCGCAAATGTTTGCTGGTAATCGCCTCGCCAATCGGCAACCTGAAAGGGGCTTAAATCAATTCCACCAGAGCTTGCAACCAAAACCAAAGCTTTGATCAATTCAGGTTTTTGTAATGCTGCTTGAACTGCAAAAACCCCTCCCATAGATTGAGCAATCACAATACAGGGCTGTTGAATTTGGTCAAGAATATAACCCTGTAAATCGTCAAAACTATCAATATGCGGATGCTCTGGATGCCCAGCAAAACTTGGATAGGCCATCACTGTTTTTTGATGATCGGCTGAAAGCTGCTGCATAACAGGTTGCCAAAACGCTGTACTTCCCGATGCACCTGGTAAAAAAATTAAATGCATTCAGCCATCACCTTGATATACAAAATTTAATCATCACTCTTTAGTTTAGCGCGTTGAAAAGCAGGACGCTGCTGAATTCGTTCAGCATATGCAGCCAGTCGAGGAGTTTTATTTTTGGTACGTTGTTGCATGGCAATCACGGGAAAACTCATTTGAATGTCGGCAAAAGAAAACTCACCTGCGGCATAATCATGTTGACTAAAATAAGCTTCCAAAAAGGCTGCATGTTCTTTTAAACGAGGATTGCTAAAGCCGCCACGGACACCTTCTGAAATTTTCTTTGCAATTGGGCGAATTAAAAAAGGAACATGTTTTGGCATATTGGTCATGACCAAGGTCATCAACAAATAAGGCATTAAAGAACCCTCGGCATAATGCATCCAGTAGTTATATTGCATTAAGTCTTTAGGATTCTGAGGCTTAAACTGATTTTTTGTATCATAAGTTGCTTGAAGATAATCCAAAATCACAGCAGATTCTGCAATGGTTAGATCACCATCGGTCAATACAGGTGACTTTCCAAGCGGATGAACTGCTTTTAACTCAGGGGGTGCAGCAAAAGTAGGCAAGCGTTTATAGTGCTTAATCTGATATTCAAGCCCCAGCTCTTCTAAAGCCCAAATAATACGGAGTGAACGAGATTGATCTAGGTGATGTAATGTAATCATTGTATTGCCTCAGTTTTTATCCTTCGACTATAAATTGATCTCAACTTTTCAACAATTCTATTACTGTATTTAAATCATTTTTTTATCAACTTTGTTTATACTCTAGATTCAATATTGGTTATTCTGAGAATAAAAATGAAGTCACTTATCCCGTTAATTTTCTTCTTTATTTGTTCAAATCTATATGCATATCAACCCAAGCTTATGTTACTGGGATCTCTTGAGAATAAGGGTGAGTCCTTTATTGATGTAAATGCACATCAAAAAATTCGTGATTCGTTTAAGCAAGCTGTCATCTATGAAAAATATGCCAACCCTATTAAAGATGAGCAAAGTGTAACATATCAATCGGTTATTAAACAGCTTATTGTAGATTGTAAAGAGAAAACCATTGCCATTCGGGGTGCTGACTACTTTGCAGGAAAAACATCAAATAGCAAATTAGTGAAAAAATTTGATGACATTACCTTGAGCCATGATGGTGAAACGGGGGCCGCTTTTTATTCCTTTGACGACTTAGAGTTTAAAGCCTTGAATCAAGATAAGTTCTATAACAAAATTTATGCAAACACCTGTAAATAATCAATAAAAGCAACTTTGTATAATCTTAATGACAGAAAAAAAAGATATTTTGTTTTTATACAAAATATCTTTTATGGATCAGCGACAACGAACATCTTTTAAATAGCCGTTTTACATAACCGTTTTTATATAATCGTGGTATTGATTTCCACACTACGCAATAAGGTCTTGGTCACTGGAGTTTTTTGGCAAATGTCTAACACTTTTTGATGCAACTCTTCAGACAAAGGAGTGGCAAAAGACAAGCGACGCTCGACCCATTCTTTCCCCTCTTTATTGGCATTAAAATCAGCTTCAACTGTAAACTCACCCAAATCAAGACCTTTGTGTTGCGCATACATACGCAATGTAATCATGGTACAAGAAATTAAACCTGAACAAATAAAATCATAAGGCGCTAAGCCCTTGTCTTGCCCACCGAATGATTCTGGTTTGTCGGTAATCAGTTGATGTTTTCCACTCACCACCTCACCTGACCATGGTTCTGGATAGGTTTTTACCTTTGCATTTGCAATAATTGCCATTTTATTTTCCTTGAATCTTTAAATTTTTAGTGAATGCCCGTTTAAATAAAACTTTGTAAACGCAACACTTGCGCTAAAGGATGATCAAGCACGCCTTTAACGCAAATTATTTAGTTTGAATCCATGTCTAAAGATCGACAATGCGCAATGCAGCACATCACTTCGATGCTCGCATCTTGTCTGGGAATGCCGGTGCTTCTAAACGTGGACCATCATAATCAGGGATCGTTCCAAAACGCGCATCCTGATTCGCCCATTGTTCTGTTGCCGTTTTTAGTTCTTCCTGTGTTCTGCCCACAAGATTCCACCACAGTAAAATAGGCGACTCAAAAGGTTCACCACCTATCAACAGTAAACGCGAGCCTTTTGGTAATTCAACCTCAATCTGTGAAATTCCAGGTTCTATCACCACCATATTGTCACTATTTAAATCATGACCATTTACTGTTGCTTCACCTTCTAATGCCATAAATCCATATTCAAAATGAGGATTCAGTGGAATACGTGTCTTGGTTGATTCTTTTGCAAAAAAATCGATCCCGACTAATTCCGTATGCACTTTGACAGGAGATTTGGTATTCATGAATTCACCGACTAAAACTGTAAATTCAATATGGTCCTGCTCTACAATGGGTAATTCTGGATAATGATCAAACTGCGGTGCCATATTGATCTTATCATCAGGCAATGCAATCCAAAGCTGTGCAGCATGCATTCTCGTTTCAGTATCGGGAGCAACTTCTGTATGGGAAATTCCATAACCCGCAGTCATCAGATTCACTTGTTTAGGACGAATCAATTGTTTAGAGCCGATGCTGTCTGTATGCATCATCGTCCCTTCGATCATCCAAGTGAAGGTTTGTAATCCAATATGCGGGTGCGGTCCAACATCCAATCCATCTCCCTGAGGAAATACGACTGGGCCAGCGTGATCTAAAAAGCACCATGCGCCAATCATGCGTTTTTGACGACTGGGTAATGCGCGTTTAATGACGGTGCCTTTGCCTATTTCTGCTGAACGGATTGGAAAATCTTGAATAAACTGATTCACATATTTTTCACAATCGTCAGAGTTAGAAATCTCGGTATAGTTGGTATTGGTCATTTTGTTATCCTAAATTTGTCCATCAGCTCAGGACGTTATTTCAACATCTACAATTTCATTTTATTTAGCTTATCGGTTTTATATACATCGACCTATAGCTATCTTAATACGCTGAATACCATGAATAGGACAATAATAGTTTGGTTTTTGTTATGCAGTTTCTGATTACAAAATCTGGGAGCAATACTTTACCGAGTTGCATATTCACATTGAAATGTTTATAGACCCACCATCACCCTATGACATGTTCAAAGCCTTGATCGAATTAAGCAGAAGGTGGTGGCGTAAGATCTACAAATAAGCCTGTGAAACGGCGAACCAGAGGTAAAAAAATTAATACTGTGGGAAAGGCAATCATCCATGAAAATAGCCAGACGCTAAACCATTTTGCAAAAAATCCATCGAACCACCCCACATTTTTCCATAAATTAATCATGGAAATGGTCGCACTCATCAAAGCTGAGAGTATCAACGGCATAATCCACCCTGCATATTTTGCTGGTAATTTCGGAATTCCAGCAAAAATCATGGCAGGTTTATGTTGATCGCGTCTATTTCCGATCTTGATCTCTGGTTTTAAATCACGCATTTTTCTTGACGTTCTGCTTTAAGTTTTTCATAAATTGTTTAACTGCGGGTTCAAAGTCTTGAAATAGCACATGATCACGGTGGGTAATCATCACCTCTAAAAAGAGTTTTAATCCTACCGCAAACGCTTTGGTGGTTTCTTCATCAAAAAACTCAGCAGCTTTTAAGCGTTCTACGATTTGGAAAATATCATCGTGATTGCCCACGTTAAATTCGATATTTTCATTGTAGATTGATGGATGACCTTGCGCATCTGCAAGATGTTGAACAGTTACATAATATTGATGTTGTTTCATAAGATTTCTCTAACTTGTTAAATATTCGACTGGGTTTAATGTAGGGCCGTACTAAATTTAATATCCAAAACATCAATATCAAACGCTTGAAAAACCTGTTCCAGTGAAGCGATCAAAGACGCTTTATTGATCTGGGTTAGGTCGGCACATTGGATATTGAGTGACTCCACTTCGGATAAATAAGGCAAAGCATATTTGGCTTCATCTCTGCCATGCAGATTTTGCGTAATCAAACCGACTTTCTCTAAATCGCTCACCACTCGATATATGGTCGATAAGCTGATCTGCTTATTTTGTACATATAACTGCTGATAAATCTGCTTTGCGGTCAGTTGTGCTTTTTGGTCCAACAGTGCTTTGAATACAATCACTCTTGCTTGGGTCACTTTTAAATTTGCATGACGCAGTTTTTGTTGTACCTCAATACTCATGTCTCACCTAAACCTTCTATTGCCCTATTATTGCCCCATTATTGCACTGTTATAAACGTCCAATTTCTACTGCAGCTTGATCAATTTTTTCAGCGACTTGTCTAACTTGCTCCGCATCAAAATCTTTACCCTTGAGCTTTAGGCGTAATGATGTTTTTAAGTTTTCCATCGCACGATGAATATCCAAATATTGGTCGTTTTCATGAATTTCGCGTCGAGTTTCTAAACGCTCTAATAAGTGTTGGATATGCGCATGCTGCTCTTTTAAATGTAATTTTCCAGCATCAGTAATCTGATATTGCTTACGATCACCTTCTGTATTTTCAGCATGCACAAAACCAATTTCTTCAAGATAGGTCAGGGTTGGATAGATTGTGCCTGAACTTGGAGTATAGCCTCCACCGACCAGATCACTGATGGCTTTGATAATTTCATAACCATGCTTTGGCTGTTGCTGTATCAGATGTAAAACCAAAAGCTTCATTTTACCCGATTCAAACAACCGACCTCGTCGTCCACCATAGCCCCGTTCGGTATGCTGTTCACGATGCTCAAAATCATTTTGTGAATGATCATGTCGCTCTGATTTCATCTTTATTTTTCTCAAATTGATTAATTTATGCATATTAAGATATATCTTAATAAGTCTTAAGACAATACTAAAGAACAAAATCAATTATAATATTTTGATAAATAATGAATTAAATAATTTTAAATCGATCTATCTTAAAAAATTAAGACATAAAAAAGACCGATTAAAAGCCTTTAAACCGAATCTATTGGCTATTTTTATTGTTGTTATGGATTGCTTAAAGCTTGACTCAGTTACCCATTTTTTAAGCATTGTTTTTATGTCATGGCGCAGCAAACTTTTAATTTTCAGATCTTTAGCCTTGACATAGAGATTAATTTACATACAATGCGATTTGTAACAAAAAATTAATATTTTTATAACAAAAGGGTCACACAATGTTTAAGAAAACTTTATTTGCTGCATTACTTGCTAGTTCTTTTGGGTCTGCACATGCATACCAAGCTGAAATCGGTGGTTCACTCGGTATTGTTGATCCAGATAAAGGGGATACATCTACTGGTTTTGCTATTGATGGAACATATTATTTTAACCCTGTTCAAGTTAAAAATAACCCATTAAACGAAGCTGCCTTTCTAGATCGCGCAAGCAACGTAAATGCTGGGATTAGCTATATCGATTATGATGCCTACGATGTAACAACTTATGGTGTTGGTATTGAATATTTCGTTCCAAATACCGATTTTTATGCAAGTGCTGCTATTGGACGCTCTACAGCTAAGGCCGATCATGTCGATGATTTAGATACAACAACTTACTCAGCAGAAGTAGGTTACTTGCCAATCCCGGGTCTTTTGATTGCAGTGGGTTTAGCAGGCTATGATAATGATTTTAATGATGATATAGATCCAACTATCCGTGCTAAATATGTCACTCAAGTGGGTCGCTATGACATGAATTTTGAAGGTGGTGCAAGCTTTGGTGATACCGATGCTTACAGCGTAGGTACAGATTTATACCTAGATAAAACTTTCAGTGTCGGATTGGCTTATTCAGGTAGCCGCACTGATGGTACTGATGAAGACAGCTTTACAATTCGTGCAAAAAAATTCTTTACTCAACAAATCAGCTTAGAAGGTTCTGTTGATTTTGAAGATGACGATAATGTCTATGGTCTACGTGCTGCTTACCGCTTCTAATTATTGGTAAACTTTAAAAAACCGCTCTCGTATAAGCGGTTTTTTAATCTCTAAATTTACTGTTCTAAATGCAGCATTCTTAACTGTAAACTCACATTGCCATTAAATTGATTTTTATCCAATTCATAAACAATACGTACCCTATCTTGCATAGGATCAAAATTGAATTTATCGCGTACATTAAAGGCAATTGCATCAATCGGTTGGCCATTTTCCAAAGCTAAGCGCAATTTCAGATGCACTTCCTTTAACCAACGATAATCGATGACTTTAAAACGCCCTTCAAATACTGGTGCAGGAAACTTTTGCCCCCACGGTCCCAATTGCGCCAAAGTATCTACAGTTTGCAGTTGAAATGCCTGAGCAGGTAATTCTCCATCCGTCCACAACACCGCTTGGAATAGAGCATCATCTGATTGAGCAACCAACTCAGTAAAACGTTGTTTAAATTCTTCAAAATGGTGCTTTCGAATAGTCAAACCCGCCGCCGCTGCATGCCCACCAAAATGACTAATCAAATCAGGATATTGCTCGGCAACTTTTTCAATACTGTCTCGAATATGAATACCATCAATCGAACGAGCGGAACCTTTGATATGAATCCCATCTTTATCTGCCGCAAATACAATACTGGGGCGATGAAATTGCTCTTTTAAACGCCCTGCCACAATACCAATCACACCTTGATGCCAATGCTCTTCAAACATGACCAGCGCTGCGGGTAAATGATCTTGATCAAGCTGTAGATTTTCCAGCGCTGCCAAAGCCTCTTGTTTGATCTCCGACTCAACTTGACGGCGTTCTAAATTTAAATCATTGAGTTGGCGTGCCAAAGTGTGAGCTGTTTGCGTATCGGTTGCCAAAAGACATTCAATACCGATGTCCATGGTTTCCATACGCCCTGCGGCATTAAGACGAGGACCTAACACAAAACCTAAATCAGAGGCTTTTAACTCAGCAGGATCACGCGCTGCAATGTCTAATAAGGCACTAATCCCAGCACGACATTGATTCTGTTGAATCCGTTTAACCCCTGCATCCACTAAGATACGATTGTTATGGTCGAGGCTGGCAACATCGGCATAAGTGCCCAAAGCAACCAAATCCAAATATTGCGGCATTTTTGCAGCCGATTTCCCCAGTTTTGCCCGATGGCTACTTAACTTTGCCAATAGGTAAAATGCCACACCGACGCCAGCCAAAGCCTTACTTGGAAATTCGCACCCTAACTGATTTGGGTTAACAACCGCCTCAGCCTGAGGCGTTTCCTTGGTCGTTAAATGGTGATCGGTGATAATCACCTGCATTCCATGTGACTGTGCTTGTGCTACACCTGCATGACTGGAAATTCCATTGTCGACCGTAATTAATAGATCCGGCTGATATTTTTCAAAAGCCAAATCGGCAATTTTAGGGGTTAGGCCATAACCATATTTAAAACGATCTGGAACGAGGTATTCAACATTGGCCCCCATTTCTCGTAAAGCCAGCATCATCAGTGCGGTACTGGTGGCACCATCTGCATCATAATCACCAACAATCACAATTTTTTTATCTTGATCTAAAGCTTGATCAATTATTTGAATGGCTTGCTCCAAACCTTTCATTTCTGGTGCAAGTAAATATTTAAGTTTTAAATCTAATTCTTGTTCAGATTGCACACCACGACGAGCCAAAATTTCAGCAATAAAGGGTAACACGCCCTGAAAGTTTTCAGGGCGTGTGATCAAAGGTCGTTGTTTAATTTGTAATTTTTGCATTTATGGCATCAAACGTTGTATTGTCCAAGATTCACCGACTTTTTCATAAGTGAGGCGATCATGTAAGCGATTTGGGCGGCCTTGCCAGAATTCATAATACGTCGGCTCTAAACGATAGCCTCCCCAAAATTCAGGTTTAGCCAATTCATTCTTTTCAGCCACTTGATCATACAACGCTTGAAAACGCTGTTGTAAATGTTCACGACTCTCAATCACGCCACTTTGTGGGGTACTGATATGCGCTGCAATTTGGCTATCACGCGGACGTTTATGATAATAATCTGTAGATTCTTGTTCAGATATTTTCTGAACTTGACCACCCACACGAACCTGACGTTCTAACTCAGGCCAATAGAATAGCAATTCTGCATAAGGATTTTCAGCTAAATCTAAGCCTTTTTGACTGTCATAATTGGTATAAAAATCATAACCAGCCTCAGTAGCACCACGCAATAACACAGTACGCACATGTGGACGCCCTTGTGCATTTGCAGTTGCCAACGACATTGCATAGGGTTCATGCAGTTTTGCTTCTAAAGCCAAATTAAACCAATTGAGAAACTGCGCATGAGGATCAGCATCCACCTGCTCCTCATGTAGTTCACCTTTTTGATAAGTAAGACGAAGCTCACTTAAGTCTTTAATTACATCACGCATGAAGCAAAACCTTCTACAGACGATACAATATTTTAAGCCGCATTTTGACGAACAGCATCTGCTAAATGATTTGCCAAATCAGTTACTTCTTGCAGATTATCGCCTTCTACCATAACACGGATGATCGGTTCCGTCCCTGACTTACGAATTAAAATTCGCCCACGTCCTTTAAGTGTGGCTTCTACTTTATCAAACTCGGCAACCAATGCTGGCACCGCAAATGGGTCAAACATTTGTTCAAGGCGAACATTAACCAAAACATTGGGTAAAGTTTTAAAATCTGCAACCAATTCATCTAAAGATTTATTCTGTTCAACCAATACTGTTAACACTTGCAGGGCTGCAATGATTGCATCGCCTGTTGTGCTCTTGTCTAAAGTCAAAATATGACCAGATGGTTCGCCACCAGTCACCCAGTTGTTTTCTTCTAAATTTTGCAATACATAGCGATCACCCACTTTAGCACGCACAAAAGGCACTTTGGCTTTTTCAAGTGCCAATTCTAATGCCATGTTACTCATCACTGTACCCACGATACCCGCCGGTTTTTGAGATGCTTGGGTTGCTAAAATATACAGAATATGGTCGCCATCAATCAATTTACCAAAACGGTCGACCAAAACCACACGATCTGCATCGCCATCAAAAGCAATACCTAAATCTGCTTGATGCTCAATCACGGCTTTTTGTAAATTTTCAGGATGTGTTGAACCACAATCCTTATTGATATTTAAACCATCTGGTTCGTTATAAAGCGCAATAACTTTTGCGCCTAATTCACGAAATACTGCTGGACCTACGCTATACGCTGCACCATTGGCGCAATCCACCACAATTTTTAAATGGCGTAAATTGAAATGATATGGGAATGTCGATTTACAAAACTCGATATAACGACCATTGGCATCTTTAACACGTACACTCTTACCTAAGTTTGCGGTGTCTTCAATGATGATATCGTTCTCAAGCTCTCGGTTAATCGCATCTTGAATCGTATCTGGGAGCTTTTTCCCTTCATCTGAAAAGAATTTAATCCCATTATCAAAATAAGGGTTATGTGAAGCAGAAATCACGATCCCTAAGTTGGCATGCAATGCACGGGTTAAATGGGCAATTGCAGGGGTCGGCAGCGGTCCAAGTAAATGTACATAAACACCTGCAGCATTGAGACCCGCCTGTAAAGCTGCTTCAAGAATATAACCCGATAAACGAGTATCTTTACCTAAAACTACAATCGGTTTTGATTTTGGGCTAATTTGCTTTAATACTTTCCCTGCCGCAAATCCGAGTTTAAGTGCAAATTCTGGGGTAATTGGGAGTTCACCAAATTTTCCACGAATCCCGTCTGTTCCAAAATAACTCATCTTTTACCCACTTATTATGTGTTGTATAACAATCAATTTTTAAGGTTTACTACTTTACACCAAAATAAAAAAGCCGTCATAAACTGACGGCTTTTTCCAATCAAAATATTACAAAAGATTAACCTACACGATAGTTCGGTGCTTCTTTGGTAATCGTTACATCATGCACATGTGACTCTTGCATACCTGCAGCGGTAATTTTCACAAATTTTGCATTTTGACGTAAATCTTCAATGGTTGCAGAACCGGTATAGCCCATAGATGAACGTAAACCGCCCATCATTTGATGTACGATATTGCCCATTGGACCTTTGTACGGTACGCGGCCTTCAATCCCTTCTGGGACCAATTTTTCAGCGCCTGCTTTCGAGTCTTGGAAATAACGATCGGCAGAACCCGTCGCACCAGCCATTGCACCCAAAGAACCCATACCACGGTATGCTTTGTAATAACGACCTTGGAAGAATTCAACTTCACCAGGCGCTTCTTCAGTACCCGCCATAAGTGAACCCACCATAATCGTGCTTGCACCAGCACCAATCGCTTTTGCCATATCCCCAGAGAAACGGATACCACCATCAGCAATCAATGGAATTTGGTCTTTCAATGCATTGGCAACACTGTCAATTGCAGAGATTTGTGGCATACCAATACCTGCAACGATACGTGTCGTACAGATTGAACCAGGACCAATACCCACTTTCACCGCATCTGCACCCGCATCAAGTAATGCCAAAGCAGCATCACCCGTTGCGATATTACCGCCAATCACTTGAACTTGAGGGAAGTTTGCTTTCACCCAACGTACACGCTCGATCACACCCGCAGAATGACCATGCGCCGTATCCACTACAATCGCATCAACGCCGGCTTCAACCAAAGCTTCAACACGACTTGGAGTTTCAGCGCCAGTACCCACTGCAGCACCAACACGTAAACGACCTAATTCATCTTTACAGCTATTTGGATAAGATTCCGCTTTACGGAAATCTGTAACTGTAATTAAGCCTTTTAGTGCATTGCTTTCATCAACCACCAATACTTTTTCAATACGGTGTTTTTGCAATAATGCTTGAATATTTTCTTTCGATTCATTTTCACGAACAGTCACAAGACGATCTTGCCCTGTCATGATATTGCTTACTGGTTGTTCCAAGTTGGTTACAAAACGAGTATCTCGGCCAGTTACAATCCCAACCACTTTGCCATCTTTAACGACAGGTACACCGCTGATGTTGTTGGCTTGTGTAATTGCCATCAAATCACGAATCGTGGTTTCAGGTGTCACGGTAATTGGATCTTTCACCATTCCCGCTTCGAATTTTTTTACACGGCGAACTTCTGCAGCTTGTGCAGAAATATCCATGTTTTTATGTAAAATACCAATACCACCGTTTTGCGCCATTGCAATCGCCATACGTGACTCTGTCACAGTATCCATTGCTGCTGAAACCATAGGGATGTTCAGTTGAATGCCGCGTGTGAGGCGTGTCTTTAGAGAGACATCTTTTGGGAGGATAGTAGAATAGGCAGGGAGTAATAAGACATCATCGAAGGTTAGCGCTTCTTGAACGATGGTCAACATAACAGTCTCGCTGGTAATTTCCGTGAGCTATTATATACAAATTTCCGTTCAATTTTCATTTTTTATTGTGCGGATTTATCTTATTCTCAATCACACTTTATTTTTCAGTATCTTATTGAAATAAAAATGGGCTTTGAATATAAAATTATCGTGAATTTAACACCACAGTAGACTGTCGACTTACAGTCTCTGCCTTATATCCTAAATTTTCCCAATGAAGCGTTAACACACCTGATCAAAGTCTTCATCATTGCTGGGGGTAGCGACTTCTATTTCGATCAGGGGAATTAAACCATAGCCTTGTCTTGCTTTTGCACATTGTGAATCCCCAGCATGTACTTGTTTGCATGAAGAACTCCGTTGCTCATACATACTACAGCTGACTTGCTGTCCAATCTCACCTTTTAATGCCACACAACGCGGTTGCTTTTGATTGGTGCCCTGCATACAAGAATACACCGCTGTCAAAGGTTCGACATAATCTGGCGGCATGGCTTCTCCTTCTGCCCAATAAAATGAGACTCGGAAAAAGGCGCAACACGCCCCACAACTTAAGCACGCATCCTGTGCTGAGATTTGTGACAACATTTTTTTAAGATTCTCGTTATCAATTTAAAATTTTGGCAAGAAAATCCTAAAAAAAGTCGCACTCAAACTCAATATCTTTTTTGAATTTTTTATTGTGGACAGGTAAACACGGACTCATCCATCAAATCGACACCGCATTGTAAATTTTCGATCCAGTCTAAAAACTGATGAATCATCTCTTTACCAATAAACGGCTTACCATGTTGCGGCACAATCATTTCAATATCCATTTGACGCACCATTTTCACCCATAAACGGATCACCCGATTGGTACACATATAGCGCTGATGAAAACCATGCATGGTTGGAATGTGCATTGCAAAATCTTCAATTGGTTTCGAGGCATCATCAACAATCGATGCACCCATATCACCTGAGAATAAAATTTTTGAAATTGGATCATAAAACTGGAAATTTCCAACGGAATGTAAGAAATGCGCAGGAACCACGATAATGCGCGTTTCTCCCAATGGAATAGAGCCACCTTGGTCAGGCAATTCGATCAGACGTTCTAACCAGCCCCCTTTCATACGGTCACTCATAAATGCTGAGTTTAAATGAGGTAAAAAGCGTGCCCATAATTTAGATGCGACCACTTTGGCATCAGTATAGACCAACCAACGCGGCATTGAGGTAATGATGTCAGGGTCTTGGTGAGATGCCATGACATAGTCTAGATTTTGTAATCGGGTGTATTTATTAAGCTCCATGGTCAGGGGCACATAGGTCAAATCACCGCCCGGATCTAATACTGCTGCACGTTCATTATTTAAAATAAGAAACTGATTGGCTTGTACACCTTCACCTTTCACCAAACTGGTAAAACTTATACATTTATGAGTGCCATTATCAAACAAAACTTGCGACGTGGTGCGATCTAAAGCCATACCAGAAACCCCAAAACCTTTTTTAAAATAAATCTTTAGTTATCCCATACAACATATAAGGTTTTCTTCAAAGTTACAATAAATCTACAACCTAAGTTTAAAGATTATTTGTGTCATCATTCTCAGAATAATAAAAAACCCAACATTAAGTTGGGTTTTCAGCTTTAAAAATAGATGACTTTATTGATGTTCAATCAGCTTGGAAAATTGCACTTAAAAAAAGTAATGCTGAACTAAAGCTGCGACACCAATAATAAAGAAGATTGCAGCTCCAATTTTATGAATCAGAGCAATCGGTAATTTATCTGCCAATTTATTGCCAATAAATACAGCAGGTGCATTGACCAACATAATCCCCAATGTCGTACCTAGAGTTACCCAACCGATGCTGTCAAAGCGTGCAGCAAGTGCCACTGTGGCGATTTGGGTTTTATCCCCAATTTCTGCAAGGAAGAATAATACAAAGGTTGCACCAAAGACCCCATATTTTTGCCATTTATTAATACTTTCAGATTCATCATCCAATTCATCTGGAATCAACATCCACCCAGCCATACCAATAAAGCCAAGTGACACAATCCAAAGTAATACTGTCGGGCTAAGGACTGTGGTAATCCACTGACCAAGCACAGCCGATACACCATGATTGACAATAGTTGCTAATAAAATTGCAAATAAAATAGGAATAGGTTTACGAAAACGTGCAGCAAGAAGTAATGCGAGCAGTTGTGTTTTATCGCCCATTTCGGATAAAGCGACAACCACTAAAGAGATGAAGAAGGCATTTAACATTTCAAAGTCTCTGGCTAGCAATATTTACCGATGACTTACCCCTCCTGCTAGCCAATATGAATAGTCACCTATTCAACGCGGAGTGATAAATCAAAGGTCTTGCCAACAAAAGATAGCTGAGTAAACACCTTCAGCTAAATTGGTTCTTTGCTATGATGACCATACTCTGTTGAGTAATTATGTTGATCATCACCCATTTATCATCTCGCAGATGACAAACAGCGGCTACTCCCCAATGAAGTACAGCTATTCTACAACGCTTTATCAGTCATTTTCAATTTTTAAAAATTAAAAAATTTAAAGCTCAGATAAACTTCAAAAAATATCGTGCCGAAGCATCTTTAATGCCCGCAGAGGATGAATCCAATTTCGTTTCTTCACTAATTTTCAACCCTAGATGGTTATCCTATCGTGGGGCGACATGGATGTCGCCGTTGGGCGGGGGTACAGGACGTACCCCTCGCCCATGAGCAAAAACAAAGTACGGATTTGTTTGCAGCGCAAGGTTTGGCATCCCCTACGAAAAGTGAAGCATCGCCTACGCAATGGTATTTAAACTTTGAATGTAAGGTGTGGCATTGCACGCTTTTTTATAATCAAATAATTTGTTTTTCATATAATTGATTTAATAAAAATATTAATTAAGAGAAATTATATTCTTGTGCCTGAGTTTTTTGACAGATTGACTATATTGAATGATAACTTTAAAGCAGATTTGAAAATTATTGATAAAACAAAATTAGATCCATATAAAAAACCTCGCCTAAAGCGAGGTCTTCTATAATTTAAAACTTAAAGCAAGATGTTACGAATATCTGATAACAACTTGGTCAATTTATTGGTAAATCGCGCAGCATCCGCACCATTAATCACACGGTGGTCATAAGACAATGACAATGGCAACATCAGTTTTGGATCAAAACCTGAGCCGTTCCATACCGGTTGCATGGTTGCAGGTGAGATACCCAAAATCGCAACTTGCGGCCAGTTCACCAATGGCGTAAATGCAGTACCACCAATTGAACCTAGGCTGGTAATGGTAAAGTTTGCACCTTGTAAGTCTTTCGGAGAAAGTTTCTTATCACGTGCTTTTTTACTTAACTCACCCAATTCAATGGCAATTTGCTTAATCGATTTTTGATCAGGATTACGCAATACTGGAACAGTTAAACCATCTGGTGTCGCCACAGCGATTCCCATATGGATTTCTTTACGCAACAGCACAGACTTTTGATCATCTGCCAAGTGACCCGCAAAATAAGGCTCTTCTTTGAGTAAGAACGCCACCGCTTTTGCAATAAAAGCAAGGATCGTTAAGCTAATACCATCTTGCTTAAATTTCCCTTTTAACTCACCGCGCCAAGCTTCTAGTTCCGTAATATCTGCTAAATCAAATTGTGTCACTTGTGGAATGAAATTGTTTAATGACAATTGCGGTACAGACACTTGCTGTAAACGCGTCATTGGTGCAATTTCACTACCACCAAATGCACTGAAATCTGGTAATGCAGGCAAACCTGAAGCGACTGGCGCAGCAGTTGTTTGAGCTGCTGCTTGCGGTGCAGTCAATTTGGCTTTAACAAAAGCAAAAACATCATCCTTCATCACACGTGCATGAGGGCCAGAGGCCTCGACTTGTGATAAAACCACACCCAGTTCACGCGCAAGCTTACGCACAGCAGGACCAGCATAAACTTTGGCATTTTCAGCTTGTTGCGCTTTAGATAACTTTTCAGTACCCGCTTGAGCAACGGCCACTTCAGCTTTTGGCGCTGATGCTGTCGTTTTCGCGGCTGGTGCTGATGCAGCTTGTGATGCTTGAGCGGCTGGTTTTTCTTGCGGTGCTGATGCAGTCTGACCCTGTGCTTCAATCGTCACCAAAGCAGTGCCCTGGCTTACAGACTGATTCAATTCCACATGGATCGCCGTTACCGTACCTGCAACCGTACTTGGCACTTCTACAGAGGCTTTATCCGACTCAGCAACGCAAAGGCTTTGGTCTTTTTCAACTTGATCGCCTACGCTCACCAAGATTTCAGAAATTGTTGCTTTATCTACACCAAGATCAGGAACAGCAACTTCAACTTTACCCGATTGGGCTGGTGCTGATGCTTCTGGTGCAGCAGCTTGAGTTGGTGTTGCTGACGCTTGTTGAGGCGCTTCAGCAGATGCTGCTGCCGAAGTCGTTGCAGCGCCTACAGTTTTCACTGTAATCAGTACCACACCTTCTTTAACATTATCGCCTTCTTTGACCACAACACTTTCAACCGTGCCAGCAACTGTACTTGGAACTTCAACCGTTGCTTTATCCGATTCCACTACAACGATGCTGTCATCTACCGCAATTTCGTCGCCCACTTTAACCAGAACTTCGCCGACCAAAGCTTTTTCAACACCAATATCTGGCACTTGAACTTCAACTGTTTGAGATGAAGCTGTCGTAGATGCAGAAGGTGCAGCAGACGCCACAGGTTCAGCTTTAGTTTCTACAGCAGGTTCAGTTTTTGCAGCTTCTTGAGTAGGCTGTGCTGGTGTTTCTGTCTCTGTTGCATCCGCAGATTCAACTTCGATCAACACAGCACCTTCTGAAACTTCATCACCTTCCGTAACAGCAATACTTTTAACCACACCTGCTGAAGTGCTTGGCACTTCAACAGAGGCTTTGTCCGACTCAAGTAGAACGATACTGTCATCAACAGCGATGGTATCCCCTACTTTCACCAAGATTTCTGCAACAGTGGCCTTATCAACGCCAATATCAGGAGTTTTAACTTGCATCATTATTTCTCCTCTGTCACTTCAGTATAAGCAGCAACTTCTTGTACAGATGGATGCGCTTGCGGTAACCATGCAACTGGACGATCAACATCAAGCTCAAATGAAGAGATTGCATCTTTCACTAAACGTGGATCAACTTCGCCTTCATCAGCAAGTTTTTTCAATGTTGCAACCACAATGTGTGCCGCATCTACACCAAAGTAACTGCGCAAATTACTGCGTGTATCTGAACGACCATAACCATCTGTACCCAATGTTACATATGGACGGCTATCTGGAAGATAAGCACGGATCTGTTCGCTATAGGCACGCATATGATCTGTTGCTGAAACAACAATACCATCCGTGTCACGTAATTGCTGAGAAACCCAAGACTCTTTACCGTCTTCAAGTGGATGTAAGCGATTGTATTCTTCAACAGCCATACCATCACGTGCCAATTCATTGAAGCTTGTTACACTCCATACATTGGAATGGATTTGGTATTCATCACGTAAAATTTGCCCAGCTTTAATCACTTCACGCAGAATCACGCCTGAACCCAATAACTGAACTGTGGCTTTTTCATCTTTATTGAACAAGTACATACCACGTTTGATGCCTTCTTCAGCACCTTCTGGCAATGCAGGTTGGTCATAGTTTTCATTCATGAGCGTCAAGTAATAGAACACACGTTCCTGATTCACATACATACGTTGTAAACCATCATGCACAATCACAGCTAACTCATAACCAAAGCAAGGATCATACGCTACACAGTTCGGAATCGTACCTGCCAAGATATGAGAATGACCATCTTGGTGTTGTAAACCTTCACCATTTAATGTTGTACGACCAGCTGTTGCACCACACAAGAAGCCTTGTGCCTGAGAATCACCCGCTGCCCATGCAATATCCCCAATACGTTGGAAACCAAACATTGAGTAATACATATACATTGGAATCATTGGTAAGTTATTGGTTGAATAACTGGTACCCAATGCTGACCAAGCGCTCATTGCACCTGCTTCATTGATTCCTTCTTGCAACATGTGACCATCTTTCGCTTCACGATAGTTCATGAGCTGTTCTTGGTCTTCTGGGGTATAGTTTTGTCCATGCGCAGCATAGATACCCAACTGACGGAACATACCCTCTAAACCGAAAGTACGCGCTTCATCAGGTACGATAGGCACAACACGGTCTTTAATGGCTTTTTCTTTTAACAATGCTGCAATCAAACGTACCATAACCATCGTGGTTGATTGTTCTTTACCGCCACTGCCTTTAAGCACACCATCAAATACTGAAATATCAGGAATCGCCAATACTTCACTGTCTTTACGACGTGCAGGCAAATAACCACCTAAAGCTTCACGACGTGCTTTCATATATTTCAATTCAGGTGAGTTTTCACCTGGACGATAAAATGGAAGCTCTTCAAGTTGCTCATCAGAGAATGGTAAATTGAAACGGTCACGTACATATTTCAATGAATCGTGTTGCATTTTCTTGATTTGGTGGGTTTTGTTGACGGCTTCAATCTCGTCAGACAAACCATAACCTTTGACTGTTTTCGCCAAGATTACAGTCGGTTGACCATTGCTGGTCATTGCTGCTGCATATGCGGCATATACTTTGTATGGGTCATGACCACCGCGATTCAGATTATCAATATCTTCATCACTTAAGCCTTTCACCAACTCCGCAGCTTCTGGGTATTTACCAAAGAATTTTTCACGGGTATAAGCGCCACCTTTTACTTGGTAGCGTTGGTATTCACCATCCAGCGTTTCATCCATACGGGCTTTTAAAGCACCTGAGGTGTCTTTGTCCAATAAAGGATCCCAATGACGACCCCAGACCACCTTAATCACACGCCAGCCTGCACCACGGAACAGTGACTCTAGCTCTTGAATGATTTTACCGTTACCACGTACAGGACCATCTAGACGCTGTAAGTTACAGTTAACCACCCAGATTAAGTTGTCTAATTTTTCGCGACCCGCAAGCGAGATTGCACCTAAGCTTTCTGGCTCATCCATTTCACCATCGCCAAGATACGCCCAAACTTTACGGTTTTCTTCTTTGATCAAGCCACGATTCATCAAGTACTTTTGAATGTGCGCTTGATAAATTGACATGATTGGACCAAGGCCCATCGAAACGGTTGGGAACTGCCAGTAATCTGGCATTAAGTAAGGATGAGGATAACTTGAAAGTCCCTGACCACCCACTTCACGACGGAAATTACTCAATTGATCTTCAGTCAAACGACCTTCTAAAAATGAACGTGCGTAAATACCTGGCGCACAATGACCTTGGTAATAGATCATGTCGCCACCAAAGCTATCGCTATTGGCACGGAAGAAATGGTTAAAACCGACATCATATAGGGTCGCTGAAGACGCGAAACTTGCCAAGTGACCACCTAAGTCATCACCTGTTTTATTGGCACGTAGAACCATTGCCAAAGCATTCCAACGAATTAATGCTCGAATACGACGCTCCATATCTTGGTCGCCTGGCATCGCTGGAGATTCTTCAACTGGAATGGTATTTAAATAAGGGGTATTTAGACGCTGAATAGGTACATGCTTCGAAATTGCTTGTTGATATAATTTTTCTAATAAAAACGCAGCACGATCCGTACCCATATGCTGGAGCACTGAATCAAAGGCATCTTGCCATTCTTGTGTTTCCTGAGCGTCGCTATCACCATAATACGCCATTTCCCACTTACTCCTTGAATAGTTTTCTATATATTATATGTATCATGTTTTAGGCCTGTTAAGTTATCGTTACAGCCAAATGCAGATTGTAAGGATTATTTAGCAACTAAATAGTTGTTGACTAATTAACACTTAAAATAACAAAAAACCGCCAATAAAGGCGGTTTTTTATACAAAATAATTTTTTATTTGATGATAGTCTGAATACAGTATTTAATTCATCGCGACTACGAATTCAACCATGCATACAGAGCATCAGTCATAAGCTCAACAATCAAATGTTTAGCATTATGGCAACATGGCTAAGTAAGAAGATGGATTTTTACGTTGACCATCTTTCACTACTTCATAATGCAAATGAGGACCTGTGCAACGACCTGTGCAACCCACGTTGGCAATATGTTCACCAGCCTTCACCTGATCACCCACACGGGCAATTAGACGTGAAGCATGCGCATAACGTGTAATATAGCCATTGCCATGGTTAATTTCTACATATTGACCATAACCAGTGCCCCAACCAGACTTGGTTACGATACCAGGACCTGTTGCATAAATTGGTGTACCACTTGGTGCTGAAAGATCTAAACCAGAATGATGTTCGGCACGACCACCCATTGTACGACCACCAAAATCAGAGCTTACGCGCTTCATGTCTGGAAGAGGATGAGTGACTAACCAAGAATATGGAGAGTTTGCTGTATAACGAGAAGCAGAGTTTGCGCTAGAACCGTATTTTTTAGCGATACTTGCATTGTTTAACTCGATTGGCGCATCCTGGCTACGTAAAGTAATATTCATCTTTGCTGAAGCAGGAAGATCTAAATCATCTGGATTATAAGAGCCTTGAGATAAAGTCTTGGATAATTGTTCTAAACGATCTGGTGATTGAACCAAGTCTGCAAATGCAGCGGTTGCAGCGGAAGCTGCTAAAGTAAAAGCCAATAAAATACGTCGCGTATGCATAAAAACCTCTTTAACTGTTCTTAGTCAAGTTTCTTGAGTGATCTCATCCTTGATATCTATCGAAATGAGCGCTTAAGATAAGACATAAATATGTAGGAACCATGTATGTCTGAACCCAAAAACGTCTTTCAACCAACAAGACAACACTTAAAAACAGGAAACTTATCGTTTCTTACAAAGCAAGTTGCCGAATGGCAAAAACTTACTAAATTAATTCAACCGCTACTTCCTCAACCTGAGAATTGGCGAGTTGTCTGTTATCAATACGGTATTTTGACCATCACCGGTGAAAATCAAGCCATGATTAGTCAACTCGGTTATCTTCAAAAACAGTATATTTCTCAATTGTCACAAATCAACGAACTTCGTGATTTACAAAAACTGCAAGTTCGTTTACGTATTCAAAACAGCAATACTGAAACACCCCCACAACGCCATAAAACTGTAAGAAGCATACAACCTGCAACATCTGAAATGTTACAAAATGCCGCTAGTTTTGTGAGCGACCCTAAGCTTAGCCAAGCTTTACTACGTTTGGCAAGCAATAAAAAGTAAACTGATTAGATTAAATTAAGATTAAAACTGATCAAAATATGACAGATATCACACTTTTTATTGTTACATTATAACACAATGCCTAAAAGACAAAGACTTATGTCACGTTGACAAAATGAATTGGGCACAGCTTCTCGTCATCAAATGTTACAATTTCATAGCTGCTTGGATCGCTTTTAACATTGCGTAAAAGTTGATTATTCAGTGCATGACCCGATTTATAGCCATCGAATTTGGCAATAATTTGATGTCCAAGTAGGTATAAATCACCGACTGCATCCAAAATTTTATGCCGAACAAACTCATCAGCAAAACGTAGACCTTCTTCATTGACCACGCCAGTATCATCTAAACCAACAGCATTATCTAAGCTCGCACCCAATGCTAAATTATTGGCTTTTAAATAATCGAGATCTTTCATAAAACCAAAAGTACGTGCACCACTGACTTCATAGACAAATGTTTCTGTTGAAAAATCAATGGTCGCCGATTGGTATTCTTTTGCAAAGGCAGGATGATCAAAGTCGATGGTGAAGTTGATTTGAAAACCATCGTGAGGGGTAAAAATTGCACGCTTATCTTCTATGAGTGCTTCAACAGGTTTGAGAATCCGAATAAATTTTTTCGGTGCGTCTTGTTCTACTAATTCGCCCTGCATGAGTAAATATATAAATGGACCTGCACTACCATCCATAATTGGTATTTCAGAAGCAGACACTTCTATAATCAGGTTATCTATACCCAAGCCAGCGATTGCACTGGTGACATGTTCAATGGTGCCAACCTTGGTTTCATGACTGACCAAATTGGAACACATGAATGCTTCTTGAATCAGCATGGCATCTGCAGGCAGATCGACAGGTGGATTTAAATCGATACGGCGAAATACAATACCCCCATCCGCCACATGTGGCAAAAAGTTAATCATGACTTTTTGTCCGCTATGTAGTCCGATGCCACTCGCTTTAACGACTCGCTTCAGGGTACGTTGTTTCAACATGCTAATTCGGTCTTCATTCTCAAATCCGCTATACGTTAGCACATTTAGCCATTGATAAAAAACAAAAAAGGTAATGAATCTCACTACCTTTTCCATTGATATTAATTATTTTTAATAATTATCAATCATTTACGCTGTTGATTTTTCAAATAATCTTGAATACTCATTGGCGTAGAACGACCGCTTGAACTTGGTGCTGCAACAGGTGCACCATCTTCTTGACGTTTATTGATCGCAGGAACATCATCTTCATCAACCACAGTGTTGTGGCTGGCTTGCTGGCTATATGATTGCGCAACATTGCTGATATGGGTTCTGCGTTTTGCTTCAGTTGCATCACTGGCATTACGTGTTAAACCTGTAGCAATTACAGTGACACGGATTTCATCACGTGCGTCGGGATCAAATACAGTACCAAAGAACACCTCACCTTCTTCAAGGTCAACAATCTGGTTCACAACATCTGTAATCACTTCAGTTTCACGTAAAGTCACATCAGCACCGCCAGTGATGTTAATCAACACCCCTTTGGCATTCATGATATTTACATTATCCAATAACGGACTACGGATCGCCAAACGTGCAGCTTCTTCAGCACGGTCTGGACCACTACTCTTCCCTTCACCCATCATTGCATAACCACGTGTACTCATCGCAGTTTTCAAGTCAGCAAAGTCAAGGTTAATATGACCCGGACGAACAACCAGATCAAAAATACTACGTACCGCATTCAGCAACACGTCATCTGCTTTACGGTAAGCATCTTGCATAGAGATGTCACCATAAACGCTGAGTAAACGTTGGTTCGGTATAATAATTAAAGAATCAACATGTTGTTCTAATGCTTCAATCCCTTTTTCAGCCGAACGTTGACGACGACGACCTTCAAAGTTAAATGGCGTTGTCACCACACCCACGGTAAGAATACCCATTTCTTGAGCAATCTCAGCAACAACGGGTGCAGCACCTGTACCTGTACCACCGCCCATTCCAGCAGTCACAAATACCATATCGGCACCTTCAAGGTGTTGACGGATTTGCTCACGGCTTTCTTCAGCAGCAATTTGACCTACATCTGGATTAGCACCAGCACCCAAACCACGTGTGCTTTGCTCACCAAGTTGCATTTTAAAAGGCGCATTCATACGATCAAGGGCTTGCTTGTCTGTATTTGCACAAACAAATTTTACACCTTTAATGTCAGATTGCACCATGTGTTGTACAGCATTACCACCGCCGCCACCAACACCAAACACAGTAAAACGGGCTTGACCGTTGTTATCGGTTTGTCCATCGTCTAAAAATTCAAATGAGGCCATGACCTTTAGATTTCCTAATATAATTTGGCAGTCACTTAAGCCCGTATACTGCCTTGATCTTCAATAATAAAAATTGTTTTTAGGATGCTGTTCATTGCAGAGCTTGTCAAGTATTGGACAGAACACTTACAACTTCCTAACAATATTCCCCAAAAAACCACACCTAAAAAATACCTTTTAATTTGTTATTTAAGGCATTCCAACCATTCACAATCCGATCAAAGAATGGTCTTCCACCTTGAACTTCAGGTTCTTCAATCGCCTCTTGCATGTCACTTTGACTAAACAAAAGTAACCCTGCTGCTGTAGCATACATTGAACGACGTAAAGATGGTAAATTCTGATCATCGGTCACCACTTGTAACGGTGGATTGCCTAAGTGTGCAGAGATACCCAACATACGACGAGCCAATGTCACCATGCCTTCAATCTGGCAAACATCACCTGTCAGTACTACACCATGATACAAACTTTGTAGTGCACTACGTTGTTCTAATTCGTATCGTACTTTACCTAAGATATCTTCATAACGTGCGATAATAATTTCAGTCAACTCAATACGACTAATGGTTTGTGGGCCATCAATTGCCTCAAACTGAATCATATGATCCGGTTTAACTTGGTGAATGTCGACACAACCATGCAGTAACTTAATCCGTTCAGCTTCTTCGGTTGTGGTTTGCAATACAGTGGCAATATCACGGGTGACATTTTCACCACCACATTGAATGGTATGAGCTAATGCCAAATGCCCTTCAATATAGACTGCAATATTGGTCGTTCCAGCACCGATATCGAGTAAACAAACGCCATATTCTTTTTCATCTTTCAGCAAACTGCCTTCTGCAGTTGCTAAACAAGACACCACCATTTTTTCAACCGAAATATTGGCGCCTTTCATTGCACGATCCAAGTTTTGCATAGTGCTGATTGGCATCATCATCAATTGATAATGGGCTGTCATACTATTGGCAGATAAATTGATTGGGCTCTGTACCCACTCACTTGAATCATCCAGCTCAAAACCTAAAGGCACTGCACTTGCTAAGTAATGATCGGCTGTCATATGACTGGCTTTAGCAAGCTCTAATGCACGCACCACTTCAGTTGTCGTAATGGTATGTTCTGAATTTGAAATCGGTGTACGACCAATCGCATAATGGCTTTGTAATTCGGTGCTTGGAATTGAAACCCAAGCTGAATGAATACGACACTCAGCCATATCTTCAGCTTCTTGAACGGCTTGTTTAATTGCATTTGTGACTTTATCAAGGCTCACAATTTTGCCTTTATTCATTCCTTTATTGCGTGCGCTTGCCATGCCAATAACCTGAATATTATCAGGGGCATGTACTTTACCAATCAGTACTGAAACTTTATGTGTCCCAATGTCAATTGCAACAACTGAGGGAACAGCTTCATTCATCACTTTGCTACCATTATCTTCATTGTTTATGTTTGGCTATATGCCTCTTTTTCAAGCCACGTATTATGGCTGTGCAACCATCCCACCTGCAACGCTTATGTCATTACTGGTTACAACAAATTGACCATTCACAATCTTTGGTGAAATAGAATTTCTCCATTGAATTGCCAAACCATTTCGGTAGCGCAAATCAATGGCGGAAATATTCGACCAAGCGGGTTTCAAATCAGTTTGAGCCAGATGACTTAAACGTTGTAGCTTACTCATGGTTTGATCTTGATCTACGATCACCCGTAGTCCCGAATCAAACTGCATAAACCAAGTCATACGTTCAGTGAGATAAAGCTCTTTTAAACGTAAGTTGACTGGGTGAAATAATTGATTAATTTCATTATAGCGACGCATCATCACTTTGGATTGGCTGAGCGGCCCATGAAGCAATGGCAAGTTTGAATAATTCTTCGCCACCGCTTCTGTATAGACATCTCCAGCATCACTCAGTAATCGCCCGGTTCCCCAACGTGCGATTGCATGACGCGGCATAATCCGCACACGAATACCATTTGGCCATGCCCGTGAAACCACAACACGATCCACCCATGATACTTCTAGTGCTTTATCTCGAATCTGTTCTAAATCCGAGGTGAAATAATTATTTTTAACAACAGGCGCCAAATGTTGTGTAATCGCTTGTGACTCTACCGGTGAGGTGGTACCTACCACTTGAAGTGTGGCCACCCGAGCATCGGTAATCACTTTATACAGACCATAGATTCCTGCAAATAGCACAGCAATAGCAATGACCATAAGCAACCAGCTTCCCACGTTGAGAAGCTTTTCCTGACGTGTTGGCGGCTTATCGTGTATTGATGTAATTGCCGCACGTTTGCGACGCATCGAAGCAGGAAGTTGAGCCATAAACTTAGTGTGCTTGTTCCATGAGCGTTTGCGCTAAAATCGCAACACACAATTCATCAAAGCTATAACCTACAGCTTTTGCGGCTTTAGGCACAAGCGAGTGACTGGTCATGCCAGGCACTGTATTCACCTCTAATAACCAGAAATGACCTTGTTCATCTAACATCGCATCAATCCGTCCCCAACCACTGGCACCGACTGCTTGGAAAGCACGTAAACACAATTCTTGTAAGTTCTTTTCTTCTGACTCGCTTAAACCACATGGAATACCATATTCCACGTCATTACGGTTATATTTTGCTTCATAGTCATAGAATGCAACATCAGCAGGTGGTTGCAAACGAATCACGGGTAATGGCAAACCATTGAGGAAAGAAATGGTATATTCACGCCCCGTGATCCATTTTTCAGCCATCACCACAGCATCATGTACTGTGGCTTTTTCAATTGCAGCAGCAAGGTCTTCCGCTTTTTCAACCTTGCTCATACCAACACTAGAACCTTCATGTACAGGCTTAATGATTAATGGTAAGCCAAGACTTTCAATCACTTCAGTTAAATCAGAATCTTTAGAAATAATACGATAAGGTGCTGTCGGTAAATCTGAACCTTGCCAGATTTGTTTGGTTTTAACTTTGTCCATACCAATTGCTGAACCCTGAACACCTGTACCTGTATACGGTACATTCATCCATTCTAGCGCGCCTTGGATTTGACCGTCTTCACCACCACGACCATGCAATACAATAAATGCGCGATCATAGCCCACAAGTTCCGTCACGCTACGTTCTTGTGGATCGAAGCCTTCCGCATTCACACCCGAACGTAATAATGCTTCTAAAACAGCTTTACCACTATCTAATGACACCTCACGCTCAGCAGATTTCCCACCAAGCAACACCGCTACTTTGCCGAATTTAGAAGCATTTGACACGTTTAAATCCTTAAACTTATAAGTTAGTCAATTTAATTTCTAGGCTTTATTCAAATCCAAATTTAAACAAAGCCAAATCAATTATTTTAAATACAGTTGGTTTTGAGCCAATTCTACAGAAATTGCTCCCACGTTACCCGCACCTTGTGTTAATAACAAGTCATTCGCTTGTAACACTTTTTGTATCGCGTTCTGCAAATTGCCTTCCACTGGGTCAATCAAGATCGGCTCAACTTCACCACGCAGGCGAATACTCCGAGCTAATGAACGACTATCTGCACCAACAATCGGTTTCTCACCTGCAGGATATACTTCTAACAACAACAATTGATCGACTTGTGACAACACATCTACAAAATCATCAAAACAGTCACGAGTACGACTATAGCGGTGTGGCTGGAACATCATCACCAAACGACGATCTGGATGGCTGGCACGTGCAGCTTTAATGGTTGCTTCAACTTCTTTCGGGTGATGCCCATAATCATCTACAAGTTTTACAGTGCCTTCATCCAATTCAAACTCACCTTGAACTTGGAAACGACGACCTACACCACTAAAGCTTTCTAAGGCACGTGCGATCGCAGCATCAGACACACCTTCATCCGTTGCAATACCAATCGCAGCCAGTGCGTTTAGAATATTATGCAAACCTGGAAGATTAATGGTTAAACGTAATGGCTCACGACCTTTACGTAATACAGTAAAGCTTGACTGCATACCGACTTGTTCAACATCAATTGCTCGAATGTCATTGTCTTCATTAAAACCATAGGTCAATACTGGACGACCAATACGTGGCATGATTTCACGAATATTGGCATCATCACCACACACTACAGCCAAGCCATAGAACGGCATTTTCTGTAAGAATTTGATAAAGGTGTCTTTAAGTACATCAAAACTACCGCCATAAGTATCCATATGATCTGCATCAATATTGGTAACAATAGCCGCCATAGGCTCTAGATGTAAAAATGATGCATCTGATTCGTCTGCTTCTGCGACAATAAAACGACTAGCACCCAACGCAGCATTAACACCGGTACGGTTTAACAGACCACCGATCACATAAGTTGGATCCATGTTTTCTTCTGCCAACATGCAGGTCACTAAACTGGTTGTGGTGGTTTTACCATGGGTTCCTGCAACCGCGATACCATGACGATAACGCATCAATTCACCCAACATTTCTGCACGGCGGACTACGGGTATACGATTTTCAATTGCTGCTTTTACTTCTAAATTTTCAGGATCAATTGCAGTAGAAACAACCAGTACATTTGCACCTTTGA
Source organism: Acinetobacter sp. GW821-FHT01E09 (assembly GCF_059422385.1). Taxonomy (NCBI): domain Bacteria; kingdom Pseudomonadati; phylum Pseudomonadota; class Gammaproteobacteria; order Moraxellales; family Moraxellaceae; genus Acinetobacter; species Acinetobacter sp. GW821-FHT01E09. Next base: position 173,472 of record NZ_JBWKWU010000001.1, on the reverse strand, counting down.
TATTGTCTGCCGTATGTCCAATAAAAACTTTAATGCCGTTTTCTTCAAGTTGAACCGTTGTTTTTGATGCTTTAATGTCAGAACCAGAAACCTTATAGCCTTGGTTTTTCAATACTTCTGCAATACCACACATCCCAGCGCCACCGATACCCACAAAATGGATATGTTTAATACGGCGCATCTCTGGAATTTTAATTAGGTTTTTTGCTTTATCAGCAGGGCTTGTTGGAGACATAATCAACTCTAACTTACAAATCTTGAATTAAACCAACCACACGTTGTGTTGCATCTGGTTGAGCTTGTTGACGAGCTTTTACCGCCATTTCCATCAATAATTGGCGGTTCATCAACGGTGTTAGTAAATCCTTTAACGAATCTGGAGTCATGCTCTGCTGCGGACAGATTTTCGCAGCACCTGTTTTCTCCAAAAATCGTGCATTGGCAGTTTGGTGATCGTCCACCGCACTTGGTAATGGCACAAATACAGCCGCCACACCAGCCGTCGCCACTTCAGTGACCGTTAAGGCACCTGCACGACAAATAATTAAATCTGCGTTGCTATAGGCCAGTGCCATATCTTCAATAAATTGCTGAACCTCAACCTGTATATTTGCAGGCGCATCCGCATATAAAGTCTGTGTGGTCTCTTGTTTATTTTGCCCACACTGATGAAATACTTTTAATGGAACATCAAATTGTTTTAAGGCTTGAGGTACACATTCATTCAAGGCTTGTGCACCCAAAGAACCACCAACAATTAAAATATGTAAGGGTTCAGCCGCATTTTCGCGTTCTTTATAACGAAAAGAAGGATTATAAATTGCGGTAATTTCTGACCGTACAGGATTACCTGTCGTCACAATTTTTTCACTTTTCGGAAAAGTATCAGGAAATGCTTCGCAGACTTTTTTAGCAATTCTTGAAAGCTGGGTATTGGTAAAGCCTGCCACTGCATTTTGTTCGTGAATAATCACAGGAATACCCAACAGACGTGCAGCCAAACCACCCGGACCCGCAACATAACCGCCAAAACCAGCCACTGCATCGACATTGAGCTGTTTCATATAGCGCATTGCGCTCAAGGTTGCTTTTAAAATTTTAAAGGGTGCAGCCAATTTACGTACAATACCGTTGCCACGTACACCTTGAATGTCAATGTGATAGATTGGAATATCATGTTGTTTTAAAAGTCGATTTTCCATACCTGTCGGAGTCGCCAACCAAGACACTTGGCTGCCTTGTTGTTGCAATTCTTTTGCAACTGCCAGTGCAGGGAATACATGTCCACCTGTACCTGCCGCCATCATCATGATGTGTTTCGGTGTGCTTTGCTGGGGTTCGGTCACGGTCTAATTCTTCAATGCAAAAATAAATATTTAACGAATATCTTAAACAACCAATTGTAATCACAATCCGCTATGGGGAAAAGTTTATTTACTTTTTTTCACCAAGCCTTTCATTGTTTTTTTCTACTGATTTGAAAGTTTAAACTACTTTTATCATTAATCCGTTAAAAAAAGTGGAATTAAACGTTATTTTTTTATATTTCTCGATGATTTATCATTTTTATAGCCAATCGACAGCAAAAAAATAGAGCCGCGAACGACTCTAATTTTTTAGTTGAGATTTAGAATGCAGTATCCCAGCTTAAATTAAACTGACTGGCCGGCTTCCAGTACATTAAACAAATCATCTGCAATTGAAGTACCAAATTGATCATCAATTTCACGAATACAGGTTGGACTGGTGACATTGATTTCAGTGACATAATTTCCAATCACATCTAATCCAACAAAAACTAAGCCTTTGGCTTTTAAGAATGGCCCAACTTTGGCTGCGATGGCTTTGTCATTTTCAGTCAGTGGACGAGCTTCACCCAAACCACCTGCTGCCAAATTCCCACGCACCTCACCATTTTGAGGAATACGAGCCAAGCAATAAGGTACAGGCTCACCATTAATCATCAAAATACGTTTATCACCATCCACAATTTCAGGGATATAACGTTGTGCCATAATCGGTTGTGTACCATTTTCAGTTAAAATTTCAATGGTTGAACCAATATTGACCCCATCTTGATATAAACGGAAGATCCCCATTCCACCCATACCATCCAGTGGCTTAACAATAACGTCACCATGTTCTTTTAAGAATTCACGAATCAAACTTTGCTGTGAAGTCACTAAAGTGGGTACTTGTAGATCTGGAAATTGGGTCGCAAATAATTTCTCATTACAGTCACGCAAACTTTGTGGTTTGTTAATAATCCACACCCCTTCACGCTCTGCCTGTTCCAAAATATAAGTGGTATAAACAAAGTTCATGTCAAAAGGCGGATCTTTACGCATCAACACCACATCATAGGCCGCAAGTGACTCTTTGGCTTTTTCACCTAACTCATAGTAGTGATCATAATCTTCAAAAACCTGAAGCGGTGAAATCAAACCAAATGCTTTGCCTTGGTCAATATATAAATCTTGTTGTAATGCATAGCCTAACTCATGCCCTCGACGTGCAGCCGCCCATAACATTGCCATTGTTGAGTCTTTTTTCAGGTTTACACTTTCGATGGGATCCATCACAACAAGTACGCGCATATTGATGCTCTTATAAAATTTTGGATTGAATGCAGTATAGCGGAGAATCTGGTGTACTTTTTCGAAATTTCGCTAAACTCTTAGCAATTATTGTGAATATGATGATCGAAATGCAACAAGCCATTGTGGGATTTCATTTGGATGAGGAGCAACATTATGTTGCTGAACTTGCGTGTGGGCATCAACAACATGTACGTCATCTTCCGCCTTGGCAGAATCGTCCGTGGGTGTTGACAGAACAAGGACGGCAGGAAAAAATAGGCATGTTTTTAGCGTGTAAAACGTGTGATCTTCAACAAAATAGTTTATAAGTTGAATTAGTTTCTATTCGTCAATAAAAAGAGTTATTCAATGTCGAATCCACCTGACTCAGAGATTAAAAATTACTATAACGAACTTGCACACGACTACGATAACAACCGTTTTAACAACAGTTATGGGCAATATTTAGACCAACAAGAGCGTGCTTTTCTCAAGCGTATTCTCAGTAAAACAGCACCTACACATTGTATGGATATCGGTTGTGGTACAGGTCGTTTACTCGATTATGCCGATTACGGTGTAGATTTCAGCCCTGAAATGCTGAAAGTTGCTAGAGAAAAATATCCACATAAAATCTTGCTTGAAGGCTCTCTGACTGAAATTCCAATCAAAAATCATCAGCTTGAGATGATTTATAGCTTTCATGTGATCATGCATCAAGACCACGCAACCACAGAACAGTTTCTAAATCAGGCGCAGCAAAAATTAAAACCCAATGGCAAGCTTATTTTTGATTTCCCCTCCGCCAAACGTCGACAAGCTGTAAAGCATCAACAACAAAGCTGGCATGCTGCTCATCAAATGACAGTGGCAGAGATTGAAAAGCTGCTTGGCACTCAATGGAAGCTGGTTGAAAGTCAGGGCTTTTTATTTTTCCCTATCCATCGTATTCCAACGATTTTACGCCCACTGTTTAGAAGCTTAGACAACTTGATGTGCCGTTCATTTTTAAAAGAATATGCATCATACTTGGTTGTCGTTTTAGAAAAACAACTGTCAGTAAACAATTAGAATAAGCAGGTGGAATATGCGGCAATATTTACCCAAATCATGGAAACTGCTTTATCAGTTATTACGCAGGTATTGTCGTGAACACCTTTTCTCGAAGCTACCGTTTGCCTTAAAACATCAAGCACTGTGGCAAGCAGACCAGCAAATTTCAACCCAACAAAGCATCAAGATAAATCATTATTTTGAAAATAAAACCCATAACATTGATCTTGCGATTGAGGCCTTAAACGGTTTGGTCATTGAGCCAAATCAAATCTTTTCATTTTGGCATTTGGTAACAGCCCCGACGTTAAACAATGGCTATAAAACAGGACGTAATCTGGTCAATGGAAAAATTTCAGAAGATCTGGGTGGTGGGATCTGTCAAATTTCTTGTTTGCTCTATATCAATGCGTTAAAAGCGGGTTTAACCATCATAGAACGACATTCACATTCGATTGATATTTACCAAGAACATGAACGCTTTACCCCCTTAGGCAGTGATGCAACTGTGGTGTATGGCTATAAGGACTTACAGTTTCAAAATTGTTTAGATCAGGCACTACAGATTCAAATTTTCAGACAGCATGACTAACTGGTCGCCACCTTGGTCGCTCAGCAGTATTTAAAGGAATATACACTCAAATTTATTGTTGAAGATTCTAAAACCCATCGAATTGTCCGCACCTTGCAAGATCAAAAACAGATTGAGCAAAGTATCTACTTGCTCAATTCACCTGCTGATTAAGCTTATTTTTCTTGAAATTGTTGTTGGCTATTTTCTATCAGGTATTGATGTGCAGTCCGTGGATCCCGCGGTAAGGCCAGTTTGACACGACAACCCAACTCAATATCATCTTTTTCAAACACAATGATTTCAGCATCCAGCTCTATTGGACGACCAATTTCAAAATCGGTTTGATCTAAACTTTCTCCCAATAAGTCTGCATATTTCTTTTCTAAGTGGCCAATGGTTAAATCTTGAATCATGACTTTAATCGAGTATTGCTGTCTCGAACATTCAGGTTCACGTTGAATACGTGATTTCTTGATATAACTGTTCTCAGATGCTCTTAACATCAATTCATTGATTAATTTTTTCTGGGCGTGCACGTTGATATTTAAAACCAGCTCAAACTGTTCTAAACCTTTCCATTGAAATGGATATTGCCGAAAAAACATATCCCGCTCAAATTGGTAACGTTGCCAACGTCGTTGGTCGATATGTTTGACCAACATAATGCCAAGTACAGCAACCACGACGATTATCAATAGAATGAACATTAAAAATGGCACCTAATCCTTTATAGTCCATAAAAATAAGGAGCTTATGCTCCTTATCTTATCCTTTTTTTTAACTTATATACCATATTTCACACGGTAAGCTTCCATTTTTGCTAAAGCATCTTGCTCACCTTTAGCATCAAGATAATCCATTAAGTCTTTCATGTTAATTAAAGCGTGCACTGGAATTTCAAGTTCTTGTTGAACTTCTTGGATGGCAGACAATTGACCTTGCCCTTTTTCTTGACGATCTAGCGCAACTAAAACGCCTGCAATTGTCGCACCTGCATTTTTAAGAATTGTGACAACTTCACGAATTGCGGTACCCGCTGTAATCACATCATCAATAATCCAGACTTTTTTGCCTTCTACTGAAGCACCGACCAATACACCGCCTTCACCATGGTCTTTGGCTTCTTTACGGTTAAAGCCCCAAGGCACACTTACACCATGTACTTGTGACAAAGCCACAGCTGTTGCGGCAACAAAAGGAATTCCTTTGTATGCAGGTCCAAAGATCACTTCAACGTTGTTACATTGTGTTAATTTATCTGCATAACCTTGAGCTAAAAGCGATAATGCTTCACCATCGTTGAGTAAACCTGCATTAAAAAAATAAGGGCTCACACGGCCTGATTTTAAAGTAAACTCACCAAATTTAAGCACACCACGTGATAATGCGAGTTCGATAAAAGCTTGCGGGTTAAACTGAGCTGGCGTTGACATGAGGTGCTCCAAAATTCATACATTGAGGTTATGACTGCGCATGATACCAAAGAGTAGCTATCCAAGTGATCAAAAAATTTTAAGAGTTGTCTCAATTAACGTAAATGGCTTACGTTCATCCGTCACTAAAGGCCTACTTGAATGGATGGAAAAGTCAGATGCAGATGTGATCTGTATCCAAGAAAGCCGTATTACGCATGAACAGTGGACCGATAAATTTAAACCCGAAGGTTGGTTTACTCATCTGTTCCCTGCGGAAAAATCAGGCTATGCAGGTACAGCGATTTACAGTCGCTTGCCGTTTAAATCGATCCAGAATGGTTTGGGTTTTGAACTTGCCGATAGTCAAGGTCGTTTTATTAGCGCGGAATTTGATGTCGGTTTAGCCAAACCTGTGCACATCTGCTCGCTGTATTTACCTTCAGGTTCATCAGGTGATGAAGCACAAGCCCGTAAAGATCACTTCTTAGAAGAATATCGAAAAATTTTAAAACAATGGCGTGATGAAGATAAGTCAATCATTGTATGTGGCGATTACAACATTGTGCATAAACGAATCGATATTAAAAACTGGTCAGGTAACCAAAAATCGTCAGGTTGCTTACCGCATGAACGTGCTTGGTTAGATCATATTTATGATGAACTGGGCTATGTCGATACATTTCGTGAAGTCCGTAAAGAAGCAGAACTGTATTCTTGGTGGTCCAATCGTGGACAAGCGCGTGCGAAAAATGTCGGTTGGCGAATTGATTATCAAGCATGCTCACCTGACTGGAAAGATCGCACAGTCAATGCTTGGGTCTATAAAGATGAATGGTATAGCGACCATGCCCCTGTGATTATTGATTATCAAATTTAAACAGCCCTATGCTCAATTTTTAAATAAAAATTGAGCATTTTTGTGAACAAGTGTTCACTGATTATAAGGCAATAACTTACAAATTTTGTCGTGTTATCTTATATTTTCTTCATATCAACAAGCGCATTATACACGCACGGCACAGGGACATTGTCAGGATGACAGCAAAAGGATAGGACGCCGTAGGAAGAAAAGGAAATAAGTATTTTGAATATTTATTTTTCAAGGATGTGACATTGGACGTTGTAATGAGACCCGCATAATCAGGATGATTAGATGCGGGTTTTCTCTTTTTTTTAATTTCAATTTTCTTTAGTTTCAATTTTTTTATTTTTAGATTCAAATCATTTAATCAGCCAGTCTACTGCTCGCTTCAATAAAATATTAAGCGCAAATTGTTAAATTCTGATGACAGCAATCATGTCTTTTAAAATATTTTATCTATTCTTATACTGTACATATTGGCAATTTTGCTACTCTTTCTGTCAAATCAAACAATTGAATATTAGGTTAAGACATGTTGAAAATTTATGGAATCAAAAATTGTAACTCCATGAAAAAAGCTTTTGATTTACTGACTGAACTTGGCTTGAGTTACGAGTTTCATGATTATAAAAAACAAGGCATAGATGCAGAGACGGTTAAACAATGGCTCGATCATATTGGGCAAGATCTTGTACTCAATAAAAAAGGTACAACGTGGAAAAAACTCAGTGAACAAGAACAACAACTGGCTTTGTCGAGTGAACAAGCACTGATTCAAGCGCTTACCACACACACCAGTTTAATCAAACGCCCCGTGATTGATCAAAATGGCCAATATGTAATTGGTTTTGATGAAGATAAAATTAAAGCTTTAAAACTTACAGCATAAAAATCATCGAGCAACAAAAAGCCTGATCAATAGATCAGGCTTTTTGTTGTGGTGAATCAATCTGCTTAGTTTGCACGCACCCAAGTTTGGTTGCGACCTAAAGCAGAAATACCCATATAACCACGTAACTTTAACTGGTTACCAGCAAGTTCACCTTTGAGCTTATAGGTCTTGCCATTTTTAGGATCTAGAATCGTACCATTGTCATAGTTTTTACCACCAACATTTTTTAGACCATTGACAATCGTCACACCTTTCAATGATTTATTGTGGTAAGCACCTTCACATTTGGTACAAGAGTTTTCTTCACCTGGCGTTAAAATACTTTGAATTGTTGCCGTCAATGTTCCATTTTTTTGTTCAGTGAATTTCACAATTGCTTTTGGCTGTTTCGTTGTGTCATCAATTGTTTTCCAAACTGTTCCATTGAGTGGATCCGCAGCATTTGCAAGAACTGTTGCTGATAATAAGCCTAATGCAAGTACAATTTTTTTCATTGTTTTGTTTTCCCTAGTCTAATTGACACTTTATAGTATCAAAAATTTACGTCGAATTAGCAATTCTTGAATGTGACTATATAGTGTACCCTTGTAACAAATGTTGATAAATCAACAAAAATAAAGTCAAAAGTTTAACAATATGGAAGGAACATGAAGATTAACTCAGCTCTGAAACAATATCTTACAGAATCTATTCTTAAATCTAGCTTCAAATTTCCAAGTCGTTTCAATCTTCCTCCTGCAACTGCACGTTTTGGAATAGAACAACTTGCGCGTGTTTTCCCACAACGTAAAGATGTACAGATTCGCTCTTTACGCATTGCGGGGATTCGAGCAGAAGAAATTAAACCGCAAGCGCATGCGACTCAAATGATTTTTCATATTCATGGTGGGGCGTTTTTTGTCGGTTCAATCAAAACCCATCGTGCGTTTTTATCTGAAGTTGCTGCACGTACGCAAATGCAAGTTTTACATGTCGATTATCCGCTCGCACCTGAAAGCAAATTTCCTGAAGCAGGTGATGCGATTTATGATATTTATCAGCAACTTTTAGATCAAGGCGTACAAGCGAAAGATATTATTGTTTCTGGTGATTCTTGTGGGGCAAATCTGGCTTTAGCACTCGCTCTACGCATCAAACAAGAAAATAAACAACAACTCCCAAGCGCCTTAATCCTGATGTCACCTTTCTTAGACCTGACTTTAACAGGTGAATCTCTACGCTATAATCAGAAGCATGATGCTTTACTGTCAATCGAAGCGCTTGAATCTGGTATTGATTTTTACGTACCAAAAAACATGGATCGTTCTTTACCGCCACTTTCACCTATATTCGGAGATTTTGCAGGGTTGCCACCAACTTTAGTTCAAATTGGCTCTAAAGAAATTCTGTTGTCAGATGCGCAACGTTTTGAAGAGAAAGCCAAAACTGCAGGCGTGCAAGTCAATTACAAGCTGTATACGGGAATGTGGCATAATTTCCAAATGTTTAGCCCGTGGTTTGATGAAGCAAAACAATCTTTAGCAGATATTGCTGAATTCGCTCATAAAATTGATAAAGATTAATCCCAATATTGACCAAATGGTGAACAACAAGCGCTTTAAAAGCCAAACTGTTGTTCACCTTTAAAAATAAAATCATCCATTTAAACAAAATGAGCATTCACTAGAATAATAATTATACAATTCATTGGAACTATATTGCTTGTCAGATTTATTTTTAGGGGATTTTCCCAGTCCGAATAGACTCTTAACCTATACTACAAAGTTAATCACACTTTTTAAAATTATGTATATATCCTTCAAGTATTTACTTCAACTTTAGTTTGAGTTTAAGCCAATAAGTTGCTACATTCTAAGTATCAACAATAAAAATCCAAGTGTGGATGGATTAGATTATGCGTAATAAAATTTATTCAGAAAAACGACGTAAAATTCATTCCTTATTCAATCAAGTATTGAAACATTCTTTTATTGCCAAATTAATCCATAAAAACCAACTCAGTAATAATCTGGAAATCGACCCACATACAGGTATTTATAATCAGTTTGCAATTAATACCTATTTAAAAGAGTTACATCCTCAGACTGAATCAAATTTTGGTATCGTTTTACTCAGTGTGGATAACTGGTGTGAAATCAAGAATAAATATACTCTAAAAATCGCACATAAGGCTTTAGCCGCAATCGCCCAAGAGTTATTACAAAATATCCGTGAAACAGATCTTGTTGGTCGTTATAGCGAATCTGAATTTATTTTAATTCTCAGTGATGTTACTCAAGATCAAGCTCATCATATCGCAGATCGCCTATCACTTTTAATGAATCATTATGATTTAAAGATCAATAACAAAGTCATTCCACTTCAAACAAGTTGTGGTGCATCTGTTTCTAAACATGACAGCATGAGTAATGCGGTATTACAGCAAGCAGATCAAGCACTATATATTGCGAAAACCAATCGCAAAGCTTGTTATACGGGCACAGGTGTTTTATCTTAAAATAGCAGTATAATTAAAAATTAATTACACCACTATTTACTTTATATTAATAATAAAATACCCATTTATTAACAAATAAATGATAACAATTCTTTGTTTTAATAAATTTTAATCACTATAATTTAAAAATTTATTAATCAGTACTTAATGAATTACAGCTTAAAAAACCCTGGAATAATTATGAATGAAGGTATCAAATATAAGACTTAATCATTACTGGCAAAAGCTGAAACAACAATTAGATTCAAATATCATTATGAATTGGAGCAGTTTACATAAATGTATCTTGATTCTGTTCCTGACTGTTGCCCTTCATTTATCATGGATTGCGTGGAAAGTTTTTATTTTATTCAATCCAGAAACTTGGCAATGGGTCAATATTTCCTTGATTCGTTTACAACTTGTGGTCAACGCTGGCTCCACCCTACTGCTTTTTTTCCTGATCGCATTTTGTTATTTCTTTCAGAATAAAAAATGGGCAAATACCATCCTCCCCCATATCGTCATCAGTATTTTTATTATCTTAATGCTTGCTGATGGCTTTCTTGTCGGTATCTATAGTCCAGCCACTGTGTTTGCATTCGTGTGTATTTCTGGTGTGGGTTTAATCTTATTCAATAGAAAAATTATTTATCTGCAAATTAGTACCGCCCTGCTGTTCTATATTGCAATGATGTTCTGTACCTATTGGCGCATCATTCCGTACGCTCCAATTTTTAATGAACATATGTTGGAAAATAATCGGCATGACAATACCTTCTGGGTGGGAACGATGTTGTATTTTATTGTCCCTATTTTAATTGTATGTTTGATTTTATGTGAAATTTTGCTGTCTCAGTGGCGCTATAGAGAATCATTAATTAAAAAACTCAGTGAAACGGATCCACTGACCAATTTATATAATCGTCGTTTTTTTAATGAAAAGCTTGATGATATCCAAAATAAGCAAACCCACTACGCCATTATTTTGATTGATATTGATCATTTCAAAGAAATCAATGATTTATATGGGCATCATTTTGGTGATGAAGCATTGTGTCAAGTTGCCAAATTATTATCATCTCACATTCGTCAGTCAGATATTGTGGCTCGTTATGGCGGTGAAGAATTCATTATTGCCTTGCCTGGAACTTCTTTAAACATTGCTCAAGCACTTGCTGAACGCTGCCGATTGGCGATTCAAAACCAAGTGCTTGAATCGCTTGATCATCATTATGTTCAGCTGACCGCCAGTTTTGGTATTGCCACCTCGAATGACGATGACAATATCAGTAAAATTATTCATCTCGCAGACAAAGCGCTATATCGGGCCAAACAATCCGGGCGCAATCAAGTGCAGCTCTATCATGCTCAAATCAATGAAATAGCTTAAGCGGTATTCACTAGATTAAACTTGACTACGATATTGCTCTTCACACGCTACAAATCGAAATTCTGCATGAGCTTCTGCTATCCATTGTTGTACAGCAGGGACGGCTAATATCTTGTCGATATAGCGTTGACTGCTCGCTGATACGGCAATGCCATAACCGATGAAACGCATCACAACTGGCGCATAAAAAGCATCGACAATAGTAAACTCATCACCACATAAAAAACTGTCAGGGTGTGGTCGCTCCGACCATAATTGTTCAATCCGTTTTACATCGTGCTGTAGTTTTAAATTTTCCTGCCAAAGTTGTGCACCAATATGCTTTAAATCAGCATCTAAATTCATATCACAACAACTACGCAAAGCCATAAAACTACTATGCATTTCAGCGGACATCGATCTTGCACGCGCACGTTGTTTTAGGTCTTGAGGCCACAATTGTTTTTCAGGAAACTTTTCTGCCAGATATTCACAAATCGCCAAAGAATCCCAAATTAAAAAGCCATCGTCCTCTAAGGCTGGGACTTTGCCAGTTGGGTTTATTTTTAAAATACTTTGTTTAAATTGGCTGTCGACTTCAAAATGATCGAAAGGAATAAGATGCTCTGTAAATGGAATGTTGAAATGCTGAATCACCAACCAAGGACGCATCGACCACGTCGAGTAATTTTTATCACCAATAAACAGTTCTAACATTTTAATACTCCTGTGTTTATTGCTTATTTTCAACTCAGCATACACAAGATAAGACTGTTCTAAAAGTGTTTCGAAAAATGCTCGCTTTTAAAACAAATCAAGGAGTAGATTGACTACTCCTTGACGAGATATCAGACTGAATTGGTTAGAATAAGAATGCAACACCTAAACCAGCTTTATAACTACGGTCTCGCCCTTCCAAATCGACACCCACACTTCCATCAAGTTGGGTACGTTCATTGACCGCATAGATCAAACCAGAGCCTAGACCATACTTATAGTCTTGGCTCTCTGTTTTTGAATAAACAAACTCAGAGAATCCTGAAAGATTACCTGCAATTTTATAACCGACAGTAGGTACAGCGGTCACTGACCAATGCCCATCTTGCACAGCATAGTTCATGGTGATTCCAGTATTGACCAAATCGTTATACTGGTAAGCTAATGATGTGCCGATGCTATAAATATCATCTTCTTCACTAAAACCATCATTGCCCGTTGCAATCAAGGCTTGAGCCAAAATCGCCATAGATAATTTGTCATCTTTTAAATCGATGGCTTTTTTAATCCCAATAGAAACATCACCTAAGCCAGAGTCATCCTCTTTCATGCCTTTGTATTTGGTTTGTGTCCAAGCTGGACCCTGCCAGCCTAACTGTAATTCCATACTTGAGGTTAAACCAGTACGGAGCAGCATATCGCCATTGAGGGTGACAGTTTTTGCTTTTGCGCCATCTACTTTAGTTTCTGTATAGGTCGCACTTGGAAGACCTTGCTCCCAAGCCAATTGACCCACTGGCGTGATTCCTGTTCCGAAACCTGTTCCAGGACGATCAAAAGAAAATTCTGCTGCCATTGCGCTTATACTTAGACTCGAAGCAAGGGCTAATGTGATTCTATTTAAAATTGCCATATCAAGACTCAAAATTTACGATAATTCTTTGGACATTTTCGCACCGCGACTACGTAGTAACTCTAAAGATTCTTTCTCTTCAGGTAAAGCCTGAGACCAATCTATTTGATCAAATTCACAATCAAAGAACAAATCACTGATCGAAGATAAAATGGTTTTACCTTCTTCATCTTTGGTATTCGGATCAACCTTATGATCTAAAAGCTTGTCAATTGCAGGTACACAGGCTGCGCTTGCAGCATCCCACAATGGACCATAGCACTCTTCAGCATCCCACAAATAAAAATTTGCTTTGGCATTTATTAGAGCATCCAAGATATCTAAATGCGGTTGTAAATCTTGCGCTTTTTGTTCTGCTGTTAAAGGATCGCCCGCTTCATAAGCATCACAAATTTTTTCCCACCATTTAAACAATCCATCTGACCAAATTGAAACAGCTGGCCCTTTTTCAGGTTCCATAAAGTTAGGATCAAATCCATCTGCAAGCAAACGTTTGACTTGAGCAAGGTCTAAATCTTCTAAAGCCTGTATAAAGACTTGTTGTTGTGCTGATAACATGTTGATCTCACTATTCTATTCCTATACAGCATTATGACGAATATTTTTAAAATAGCTTTGAAAAATTTTAATCGTGTCGCTTTTATTTTATAAATGGCATTTATTGTTCATTTATGACAAAGAAGACAATCCATAACTCTTTTAGAACAATAAAATTGAAGACCATAAAAAAGCCCCGAAGGGCTTTTTATCAGATCATGCTTCATCTGCATCAGCAAGTTCTAGTTTTCCACCACGTGGATTTTCAATTTTTTCTAATACGTGCTCTAGGCTACGCTTTACGCGATCTATCGCACCGTGTAATGAAAGATCAATGTTTTTCGCTCGATGTTTTACCACGACTGGCTTCAAACCCGCTGCTTTGACCTCAATCATACACTGGATATCATCCGCCCCACCTTTGTCACCGTTCTCATCACTGATATGAACTGAAAACTGGGTAATACGTTCGCTATGACGTTGGAATTCTTGATTTAGCTCATCGCGTACGTAAGTAATTAAACGATCACTATTTCTAATATTTTTATCTGTACGGATTTCTATATTCATAAAAAACATCCTCTTTCTAATCAAAAAACGAGTGCAAAACTTATATTTACGGCACACTTTGCGCCTGCTGTATAAGACAGCTTTTCACCTACAATAAATTGGAACCGTAACTCCTCTATTGCAAAGATGAACACTTTTAACGATCTGCAGATAGGTGTTCTTATACATTCAATATCAGGCCATATTGGAAAATATGCAAGTAGATTTTTAACTTTTTTATGAAAAGAATATGAAAAATGACATCTTGTTACGTTACTTTATAATTAAATGATTTAATTAATTTTTTAATGATTAATTCCGACTAAAAACATCAACTATGTTTAATTCTTAAGCTTTTAATGGATATAAATTTTAAATCTTTGCTTTAAATATGCAACTCACGTTTTAAAACATTTCACCTCTTGATGTTTACATATTTATTTTCATTCCATCTAATTTTCGCTTTATTTTTATCTAAGAATCTGTATTCTTGAAGCGCTTTTCTTGGGGGAAAGGAAGAATTCATGAAACTTACACAAATTGCGGCTATCTGCGCAATCGCTTCAACTGCAACTTTGGCTCAAGCTGCGCCTGTTTGGCAAGATTTTAGTATTACTGGTCTTTATGGTGAAAACTATGAATTAACACCAGATGAGAAACAATCTACCATCACTTTTGAGTATGCTGCAAAACTTAAATACGGTGATTTCTTTGCTTTTGCTGACCGTACCAACAGTGATGGTCAGTCGGATACTTATTTTGAGGTTTCTCCACGTCTTAGCTTAGGCGCTGTTTCAGGAAAGAAACTTGAATTAGGCCCAATTAAAGACGTATTAATCGCGACCACTTGGGAAGGTGGTAAAGACATGAACAACTACCTATACGGTGTTGGTGTTGATTTAGCCATTCCTTATTTTCAATATGCGCAATTAAATTTCTACCGTGCCAATAATGAAATCCAAGAAGATGACTATCAATTGACATTTACTTATGGAATTCCATTTAAAATTGCATCTGAAGAATTCCTTGTGGATGGTTTCCTTGATTGGTCAACTGCAGAAAAAGATCAAGTTGCTCACTCAAGCGAGCTCAACTGGACAACACAATGGAAATGGAATGCGGGTAAACACATTTCTCCAGATACGCGTCTATATCTTGGTGTTGAACACTCTGTATGGCACAACAAATATGGTGTTCCAGGCAAAGATGAAAATAATGTCAGTGCTTTAATCAAGTATCATTTCTAATACTGAGCTAAATCCATTGTTCAGAAAGCAAAACTTCGGTTTTGCTTTTTTTATTGCCCTTAAAAATAAATCTTTTTAGAATACCTGTATAAATTTTCCATTGACCTGTCTTCATGAATTTTCAGATCCGCCCTGCCCAAGCTTCTGACCTAACTGAGATTATGCGTATTTATAATCATGAAATTGCAACAGGTTTAGCAACATGGAACAGCCAATTAAAGACTTTTGCAGATTACCAACAGTGGTTTCTAGAATTACAACAACAGCAATTTCCACTTTTTGTTGCTGAAGAAACAGCGACTCATGCCATTGCAGGCTATGCCGATTATGCAAGCTTTAGAGCAATCAACGGTTATCTATATACAGTTGAGCACTCTGTTTATATCGACCCAGAATTTACTCGACAAGGGCTCGGCAAACGCTTAATGCTGAAATTGATTGAACATGCTCAACAGCACAATATCCACGTTATGGTTGCTGCAATTGACCACGAAAATACTGGTTCGATTTATCTACACCAACAACTCGGATTTAAACAAACAGGTTACATGCCACAAGTCGGACAAAAATTTGGGAAGTGGCGTGATTTGGTGTTGATGCAATTAAATTTTGATTAAAATAGAGCAGTATTTATACACTATCAGTCGTAATTTTTTTTGTCTCTTTTTCAAAATCTATTGTATAACCATAAACAATATTGCTGAACTTCAGAGCGAATATCGATGAATAAAATGATAATCAGTCTATTGGCACCATTTGTACTGGTACTTAATACATCAAGCCATGCTGCTGACTACGATGAACAAAATATAAAACAGGGTTGTGCCAAACTCAGTCAATATCGTAAATTGGGACAAAAATTTTACGACCAGAGAAACTATAAAAAAGCGCTTGATCAGTTTCAAAGACAAGCATCTTGGAGTGCTTTTTGTCAGTCTGTGGGTGAAGAAGACACTGGCATTCGGGTTTCAGATAATGACATCGACATTGCCAATAATAATGTGGGTTTAACGTATAGCAAACTCAATCAGCCCTTATGGGCAAGAGCGTGGTTTCAAATTAAACCCACAAAAACCAGTCAATTTAATTTAAAAAAATTAGTAACACCAAAACCAAACAATGACTTAACAGGAGAATATGCCAGTTATGCAGGTTTTGGCGAATGGAATAATATCACCATAAAAAAGCGTGATCAGAAATATCTCATTCAATTCACTGGTCTATGGATGGGTGCTCGAAGCCTAATTTATGGTCCAAATATTGGCGAGTTTGAAACAGAAATGCCACTTCATGCCAAGAAAGCAAGCTATCGTTTTGAAAATTGTCAAATTGACATCAATTTCACTTATAACGCCTCTTTAGGCAATTTTATTGAAGTGGAAGAATTAAATGAACAAGCCGATTGTGGTTTTGGGATGAATGTTTCATCAACGGGCTATTATCAGAAAGTTGAGCCTCAATAAAATTTTGATTCGGCATTCGAAATAGTTTAGTTTGTTGCATTATATGCTTTAATATCCTTTACTTAATACATAATAATTGGGTGAAAAATGGCAAAATTTCTAAATACGAGCGGTACAAATTTTTTCTTAGAAGAATTGATAAAAAATGCAAAAGAAAGACTGATTTTAATTAGCCCTTATCTTCGGCTTAATGACCGTATCAAAGAATTATTAGAGGATAAAAATCGTTTAAAAATTGATATTCGGATCATTTATGGGAAAAGTGATTTACATCCTGATGAAATTAAATGGATGCAAAAATTAGATTATGTTCGAGTAAGTTTCTGCAAAAATCTTCATGCTAAATGTTATTTAAATGAAACAAGTTGCATTATTTCCAGCTTAAATTTATATGAATTTAGCCAAGTAAATAATAATGAAATGGGGATCTTAATCAATAAAGAAGATGATACTGACGTATATAAAGATGCCTATGAAGAAGCTCAACGTATCATTCGTATTAGCGATGAGGTTCGAATTTCTCTTGATGAAGTAAAAGCAGAAGAAGTGGAAGATAATTCAAAAGAGCTATTAGAAAATTCGAGTAAATTAACTTCCTCAAAACTTGCTGCTAAACATAAGCTTAAAACGCCTGAATTATTAGATAAACTTGTAGCAAAAGGTTTTTTAACTTTAAACGATGGCGGTAAACATTATTTGACTGAACAAGGTAAAACTGTGGGTGGAGAATTCAGATCAAGCCAATATGGTGGTTATTTTCTGTGGAATGAAAATACAGAAATCTAGACTATTTTCATGTGTATTCGTTTAGGCTTAATCGAATACTAGGGTTGAAAAGAATGAAGTTCTCACTATTCATTTTATAAGTTGAGAGCTTCATTCTTCATTAACCATCAAATCGCCACTAAATCACGGATCCCCTTTTCAGGCATTTCTTCACCGATGCCTTGTGCTACCACTTGACCACGCGCCATCACGGTATAGTTATCTGCCAATTCCTCGGCAAAATCATAGAATTGCTCGACCAGTACAATTGCCATTTCGCCACCATCAGCCAATTTGCGAATCACTCGACCAATATCTTTGATAATTGAAGGCTGAATTCCTTCGGTCGGTTCATCTAAAATCAAAACTTTCGGTTCTGATGCTAAAGCACGTGCAATGGCTAATTGCTGTTGCTGCCCACCCGATAAATCACCGCCACGGCGATGTTTCATTTCATCAAGGACTGGAAAAATTTCATATAAATGCTCAGGAACTTTACGGGTTTTTGCACCAGAAAATTTTGCCATGCCGATCAAAATATTTTCCTCTACAGTCAGGGTTGAGAAAATATCACGCCCTTGAGGAACATAGGCCAAACCCGCGCGTACACGCTGTTCAGGGCTCATTTTAGCAATGTCTTTGCCATCCAATAAGATTTGCCCAGACTTAATCGGTAAAATTCCCATCAAACATTTTAATAAGGTGGTTTTACCCACACCATTACGTCCTAGAACCACAGAACACTCACCAATCGGCGCAGCTAAATTCACATCACGGAGAATGTGACTGCCCCCATAAAATTGATTGACGTCTTTTATTTCTAGCATATTGCTCCCCTTAACGTCCTAAATACTTTTCAATCACATCTTCATTGGCCTGTACTTCCGCCAAGGTTCCTTCTGCAAGAATGGCACCTTGTGCAAGCACAGTAACTTTCTCACTAATGGTGTCGATAAAGCTCATATCATGCTCGACCACAACTAAGGTATGATTCTTTTTTAATTCCAAACATAACTCTGCTGTCCGTTCAGTTTCAGCATCGGTCATTCCCGCTACAGGCTCATCCAACAAAATCAGTTTAGGTCGTTGCATCAACAGCATGCCAATCTCTAGCCACTGCTTTTGACCATGTGATAACAATCCTGCAGGCTTTTGAATAAACTCTTGTAAACGAATCTGTTGCAAAGATTCATCCAAAGCCAACTGTGCATCGGGACTTAACTTACTGAAAAAACTTTTTTTCACGGTTTTGTCTTTTGGTGCAGCAAGGAGCAGATTTTCCATCACAGTAAAATTTTCAAATACAGTCGGTTTTTGAAACTTACGTCCAATACCCGCTTCTGCAATTTGTTCAGTACTCATTTTGGCAAGATCATAGTTTTGACCAAAAAAGGCAGAACCTTCGGTAGGACGTGTTTTACCGGTGATGACATCCATCAATGTGGTTTTTCCCGCACCATTTGGCCCAATAATGCAGCGCAACTCCCCTTCTTCAATGTAAAGAGACAAATCATTTAAAGCGCGGAAAGAATCAAACCATACACTGACTTTTTCTAAGTAAAGTGCAATGCCATGGCTGAAATCGGCACCTTCAGCTTTAGGACGACCATAGCCCTCACCGATTTGACCACCATGTTGCGAATTTAAGCCCAAATCTGACAATAGCTCTGACATTAATGATCCTCCTTTTTAAAGCGCGAAAGTAATCCAATCACCCCTTTAGGGAGGAAGATGGTTACAACGATAAATAATGCACCAAGGATCAATAACCATATTTCAGGATATGCAACAGTAAAATAGGTTTTAACTCCATTGATCAGACCTGCACCTAGAATTGGACCAATCAATGTGCCACGACCACCTGCTGCAACCCAAACCGCCATTTCAATCGAATTCACAGGATTCATTTCACTTGGGTTAATGATGCCTGCTTGTGGGACATACAAGGCACCAGCAATTCCGGCAATCACCGCAGAAAGAACCCATGCCGAGAGTTTGTACCACAGGGTGCGATAGCCTAAATATTGCAACCGGTTTTCACTATCACGGATTGCCCCCAACACTCGACCATAAGGCTTATTCATTAAACTACGTAAGCCGATAAAGCTGAGTAACAACACTAAGGCAGTAAGGAAACATAATGTTGCTCGCATAGAAGCAGAGGTAATATCCATCCCAAGAATGGTTTTAAATCCAGTAAAGCCATTGTTCCCGCCAAAACCTGTTTCATTGCGGAAGAACAACAGTGCAGCAGCAAAAGTCATGGCTTGGGTGATAATCGAAAAGTACACACCTTTAATTTTGGAACGGAATGCAAAGAATCCAAAGATAAAGGCAATCACGCCTGGTACCAAAATCACCAAAGCCAAAGCCCATAAGAAGTGCTGGGTTCCGACCCAGTACCAAGGCAGCTCAGTCCAACTGAGAAAACGCATAAAGTCAGGCAATTGCTCGCCTGCTGACTCTCGCATCAGGTACATACCAAAAGCATAACCACCCAAAGCAAAATATAACCCATGCCCTAAACTCAGGATGCCGGCATAACCCCAGACCAGATCCAAAGCCAGTGCAACCAAGGCGAGACACATGATTTTGCCAATCAAAGTCACCCAGTATGCTGAGAGGTGTAAAGCGGAATCTTGTGGTAACACATGAAACCACGGCAGAATCAGCATCACAGCGAAACATACAGCAATGGCGATTGCACTATAGGGTTTATCTGAAAGTAATGATGTGATTTTCATAGGCTTACTCCACAAAACGACCTTTGATAGCGAATAAACCTTGTGGGCGTTTTTGAATAAACAGAATCACAAGAACCAAGAGAATAATTTTGGCGAGCACTGCGCCCATACCAATTTCGAGAATTGTTCCACTCACACCTAAACCTAATGCGGCAAGCACAGCGCCCCAAACCTGACCAACGCCACCCACAACAACCACAAGGAAAGCATCAATAATATAGTTTTGCCCTAGGTCAGGTCCGACATTGCCGACTTGTGCCAAGGCACAGCCTGCCAGCCCTGCAAGTCCTGAACCCAGACCAAAGGCCATCATATCGATTCGTGCAGAGCGAATACCGACAGCACGCGCCATCTGACGGTTTTGCGTAACCGCACGGACGAATAGACCAAATCGGGTTTTATTGAGCAGGTAAACCAGTAAAAGTAATACAGCGATGGTGAAAACGATGATCGCGATACGGTTATAGGGCAGCATCAAACTAGATGTAAGCGAAATCCCGCCTGAAAGCCATGAAATATTTGATACTTCCACATTCTGCGCACCAAAAATCATCCGGACCAATTGCATCAAAATAAGGCTGACACCGAAGGTCGCCAACAAGGTTTCTAACTGACGGCCATACAACGGGCGAATCACGGTTCGTTCTATCAACATGCCAATCAAAGCACTGACTAAAAATGCTGCTGGAATTGCTGCAATCAGGTACCAATCCACATAAGCACCCAAATGGGTTTTAAAGAAACTTTGCACCACATAAGTGGTATAAGCACCGATCATGATCAACTCGCCATGTGCCATATTGATCACACCGAGTAGGCCATAAGTAATCGCCAGCCCTAATGCTGCAAGCAATAAAATACTTGCAGTACTGAGGCCTGAAAAAACATGCCCTGTCCATTCACTGGCTTGAATGCGGGTTTTAATACTACTTTGTGCACTGACCAATGCAGCCTTTAATTCTGGATTTAAATTTGGCTGTGTAAGCGCTTGTTCAATGATCGCCAGAACATCAGGACGACTAGAATCTTTTAGCGTTTTAACCGCCTGAATTTTGGTGAGTGTATCTGGACTATTAAAATCAATTCGTGCTTTTAACTGGGCTAAACGTGCCTTCACCTTATTATTTTTTTCATTGAGATAAAGTTGGTTGATGACCTTGATATCCAGTTCATCTAAATTGTTCTCCAAGATATCAATCGCAGCCAATCGCTGTGATGCATCTGTGGACTGTAACTTGATCTTCGCCTGACCAAAACTCAAGGCTTTGTGCAAGGTGTTGACCAACGTCACTTGATTTAAATCACCTGGCCAATCAGTAATTGCCTGTTCATCTGGATAACTGAACAGTTTATCTCCAGCTTTCATGATGTAGGTATTGCCCGAACTGTCGGTATAAAGCTCGTCGTTTTCAACATAAGCCACCAGCTTATCAAGTTCTTCAATACTTGCTGGCCATTGATTCAGCATCGCTCGACGCTTTGCAAAATCTGCACGTACAAATTTTTGAATGGCATCATCATTGCTTGCCATTGGCTGAGCGGATGACGATTGCGCTACTGGCACAGATTCAGCAAAAATCTGTTGAATAAGGAATAATTGAGAGATCGTAAAAAAAAGTGCTGCGAGTTTCAGTCTAAGTGACATGTGCAACTCCCCCTATTTTTGTTTAAATACAATGACCTTTAAAGTTGAGTCATCAGTTAAGCCCACTACACATGTAGCAGGCTTTTGGGGTCGTAAAGTCTTTATTTAGGAATGTACGGGCTCCATGGTTCCGCTTTGATCGGTTGAGGGCTCTTGTAAACCACATCAAATTGCCCATCACCACGAATTTGTCCAATCATCACAGGCTTATGTAAGTGATGATTGCTGGCATCCATACTTAAGGTATAGCCTGACGGTGCTTTAAAGCTTTGACCCGCCATCGCTTCACGGACTTTGTCCACATCCGTTGTTCCCGCTTTTTCAACGGCTTGTTTCCACATATTGATGCCAACATAGGTGGCTTCCATTGGGTCATTGGTCACCAATTTACTGGCATTGGGTAGCTTATATTCCACTGCATATTGCTTCATCTTATTGACGAATTCGGTATTCACTGGATTTTTCACAGACATGAAGTAGTTCCAAGATGCCAAATGCCCGACCAGTGGTTTGGTATCGATCCCGCGTAATTCTTCTTCACCGACAGAAAAGGCCATCACAGGAATATCTGAAGCTTTTATGCCTTGGTTACCCAATTCACGATAGAACGGTACGTTAGAATCACCATTGATGGTGGAAATAACCGCGGTCTTTTTACCCGCAGCGAATTTCTTAATGTTGCCGACAATGGTTTGATAATTACTGTGTCCAAATGGTGTGTATTCTTCCATGATGTCTGCATCGGCAACACCTTTAGACTTTAAGAATGCACGTAAAATTTTGTTGGTGGTTCGTGGGTAAACATAGTCAGTACCTAATAAGACAAAACGTTGTGCCTTACCTCCCTCTTCACCCATTAAGTATTCAACAGCAGGAATCGCTTGTTGGTTAGGTGCTGCGCCTGTATAGAAAATATTTTTAGACTGTTCTTGGCCTTCGTATTGCACTGGATAGAACAACAGACCATTGAGCTCCTCTACAACTGGTAACACTGATTTACGAGAAACTGAAGTCCAGCAGCCAAAAATGACAGCGACTTTGTCCTGAGTAATCAACTGGCGGGCTTTTTCAGCAAATAATGGCCAGTCTGATGCAGGATCGACGACAACAGGCTCAAGCTTTTTCCCCATCACCCCACCTTTGGCATTAATTTCATTGATTGCCATCAGTGCCGTATCTTTAAGCGACGTTTCAGAGATTGCCATGGTTCCAGACAGTGAATGCAAGATGCCCACTTTAATTGTGTCACCGCTTGTGGCAGTTGCCGATTTATTTTCTGCTGCGGGTTTCGCTTCCGTTTTATCTGCGGGCTTTGAGCAAGCTGTCAGCGCAATGCTCCCCATCATTGCCACAGCGAGAAGTGTTTTTGAAAACATTTTTTGTTGGAACATCATCTTTTTCTCTCCAAACCTTTTGGTGCATTTTTGAATGCGCGATTTTGCTTTTACCTGACAGGCTTAATTCAATTTTTATGCCAAGTGGAGAATTTGTGATTTTATCGTTGAATATTTTTCCTGATAAAAAATAATAAAATCAAAATATTAGCCGCTATTATTTTTATATAAGTTGAAGATACATTGATAGGCATTAAATGCCTTTCCATCACTGGATATAGCCAGCACTTAGCAAGTAAAAATGCGAGATTAAAAGCCACACTGGTCAAATTAAGTGCGATTTTTTTTGTTTAAAATGAGCGATGAGAGTGCAAAAAATTTACCCAGAATTAAATTTTTAGGGCTTTCGGGATAAATTCTGCTTTAAAGCACCAAACGCTTTTGACAGGATGACCCAATCCTTGAGATGGATGGAGTAGAGGTAAAAGAATAAGAGAAAAAATAGAAAAGCAATACAAAAATAATTTGTATTACGATCAATATAATTCTGTTTGCATCAATGCGATATTTAAGAGGTACCAAAAAAAATGATGCACTGGGGCATCATTTTTTAAATATGCATAAGTTCAGCAATCAAACACTCAAATCAGCTAAATTACCTTTTTGCTCTAACCAGTCTTTACGATCACCTGACCTTTTTTTGGCAAGTAATTTATCCAGTAAGCCTGTTGTGTGATGCGTGTCGTCCAAATCCAACTGCACCAAACGGCGTGTATTTGGATCTAAGGTGGTTTCACGCAATTGACTGGCGTTCATTTCACCCAAACCTTTAAATCGAGTAATTTGCGGGTTTTTAGATTTAACTCTCTTTAAGATAGCTTCTAACTCTTCGTTATCAAGCGCGTAATAAACATCTTTGGCATCATCGATACGGAACAATGGTGGCATTGCAACATATAGGTGCCCAGCATCGACCATTGCAGGGAAATGCTTGACGAAGAGTGCACAAAGCAAGGTCGCGATATGTAAACCATCTGAATCGGCATCGGCAAGGATACAAATTTTGCCATAACGTAATTCGGAAAGATCATCACTGCCCGGATCTACACCGATTGCAATCGCAATATTATGCACTTCTTGAGAGGCCAACACCTCGTCAGAAGACACTTCCCAAGTATTTAAAATTTTCCCACGAATCGGCATGATCGCTTGGAAGTTTTTATCACGGGCTTGTTTTGCAGAACCACCGGCAGAGTCACCTTCGACGATAAACAGTTCCGATTCTTCAAGGGTATGACCCACACAATCTGATAGTTTTCCGGGCAAGGTAGGACCGGCAACAATCTTTTTACGTTCAACTTTTTTAGCTGCTTTTAAACGGCGACCCGCTTTCGCAATCACAATCTCAGCCAATTGCATGGCCACTTCAGAGTTTTGATTTAGCCAGAGCGCAAAAGCATCTTTGGCAATATTTAAAACAATGTTAGACGCTTCTCGGCTTGAAAGACGTTCTTTGGTTTGTCCTGAGAATTGTGGCTCTTGGAATTTAAGCGACAGAATATAATTGACCCCGTCCCAAACATCTTCAGCAGACAATTTGAGATTACGTGGCAACAAGTTCCGTAACTCACAAAACTCACGCATCGCATCGGTAACACCTGAGCGTAACCCGTTTACATGGGTTCCCCCTTGTGCCGTTGGGATCAAATTCACATAACTTTCCTGAATTTGTTCGCCACCCTCAGCATTCCAGCAAATTGCAAACTCAGCGCTGGCGCGTTCAGCTTCACCCGTTGCAACAAAGGCAGGATCTGGAATGATTTCACGATCTTGTAATTCATCCATCAAATAGTCGACGAGACCATTTTCAAACTGCCATTCAATTTTTTCGTCATTAATCTGGTCAATATAATTAATTTGTAGACCAGCAGCCAACACAGCTTTGGCTTTGAGATTATGTTTTAACGCTTTTAAAGCAAATTTAGGTGAGTCAAAATATTTCGCTTCTGGCCAAAAATGTACTGTTGTCCCCGTAGCACGTTTTGGCGCTTTACCTTCTAAAACCTCTAAAGGCGCAACAGGTTCACCATGTTCAAACGCCATTTTATAAAGATTACCGTGGCGTTGAACTTCAACTTCAACACGATCAGACAAGGCATTGACCACGGAAATCCCAACACCATGCAAACCGCCCGAAAACTGATAGTTATCGGTGCTAAATTTACCGCCTGCATGCAGTTTCGTTAGGATAATTTCAATCCCGCTTTGTCCGTATTCAGGGTGAATATCGACTGGCATACCACGACCATTGTCTTCGACCGACAACGAACCATCTTTATATACCGTGACAGTAATTTTATTGGCATGTCCTGCAAGTGCCTCATCGACAGCATTATCAATTACTTCTTGCGCCAAATGGTTTGGACGAGTGGTATCGGTATACATACCTGGACGGCGACGTACAGGATCTAGACCAGATAATACTTCAAGTGATTGGGCCGTATATTGAGACACGTTGAGTTTTTTCCTTTTATTTTACGGAGTATGATAAAAATTCCAGAATCATGGGTATTTTATCGGCAAAATCTTCCATCGCATGATTACCATGCATTTCTGTCATGATCAATGATGTATGTGGAGCTGCACTATAATACCGTTCAGCGTCACGATAATCTAAAACTTCATCACCTTGTTGTAATAAGACCAGTATTTTGTCTGCATCTTGTACAAATGGCACGGCAATCGCTTCCAAGTAGTCAAGTTGTAAACGATCTAAAGTCCATTGTTCATTGATCTTATAGGGAATCTGTTCAATTCCAAATAAGTTACGGAACAATTGCCATGGTCGCATAGCTGGATTAATTAAAACAGCAGGCACGCCATATTTTGCGACCAATTGTGTCGCATAAAAGCCACCAAAGCTACTCCCCACCAGTGCAACATCAGGCAATTTTTCAATGAGCGCTGAAATTTGATCTAAAACCAGTTGCGGATGTTGGTTTAAATCAGGCAAATGCACACTATGCGATGAATAGCATCGACAGTAATCATCTAGTTGTTGCCCTTTTATTGATAAAGGACTACTTTTAAAACCATGTAAATAAATAATATTCATTGAAAATAGTTTGCTTTTTTACCACCAATGTTTTAATTTTTAATGTGATTCAAATCACATTATTGTTTTAATTTGTATATGTCGGGATATTGTCCGACAAAAAACTAAAACTTAATCGCAATTATCGGTATTTTAAATAGCGTTCAGGATGAACAAGATAAGATGATTGCCTAGGGATTTATACATTGATCTAAAGCAAAAATAAAGTCTTTGTTCCAGATCAATATGGATGAGGAAATAACCATGCCAAGCTTAACCCCTTTACACGAAACCTATTGTAAGTGGGATCGTTCGCCTCCAAGTCAGGCCGACGTATTAGAGGGTTTAGCACAGTTAGTCAGTACGCCGCTCAGTGGTATGGTTCAAGACTTCATCCAATCAATCCAACGTGAAATGTTGCTGAGTATTTTTGGCTTAAGTAAACAAAAAGCCAAACGATTTCAATCCCGTCCGATTGTCGATAAATTCTATCAATTTGGTTATCACGCATTGCAAAATTATGGTAGCCACCTGATTGCCCCGATTTTACGTAAAACCATTGAACGTTTCCCAAATTTACATGATAAGCCATTGACCTCTCACATGACTTTTTTGGTCAGCGTTTTAAATGGCGTATTGGGCGATTATTTATTAGCAACTCATAATCCGCTCGCACTGTCACCTGTACTCTATGATCATTATGGTTCATTACAGCAAGGCGACTTGGCTGGTCGTGTGGTGATTTTCTCTCACGGTTTATGTATGAATTATCAAGACTGGACCAATCGTAACAATGGCGGTATCGGTGAGAAACTCTTGGCTCAACGTGATCACAACACCATGTTGTATTTTCACTACAATACTGGACGTAGAATTTCAGCCAATGGACGTTCATTGGCAAATCTTTTAGAAGATTTAATCAAACGCAACCCTCGCATTACCAGCATTGATTTAATTGGCCACAGTATGGGCGGCTTGGTTTCTCGCAGTGCGCTGTTCTATGGCAAACAAAACATGCACCAGTGGTTCCACATGGTTGAGAATCTGGTTTGTATTGGCTCCCCGCATCATGGTGCGTTATTAGAGCGTTTTGGATTTGCCATGCAAGAGAAAGTGGGGAATTTCCCGATTGTTAAAATGATCAGCCATATCGTCAATATCCGCAGTAACGGTATCTTAGACTTGCGTTATGGAAGTGTTCGAGATGATGACTGGGAGCATAACAATGCCCGTATTGGTTTGATGGATGACAACCGTAAACCAGCTCCGCTACCGTCGCATATCAATACCTTTTTAATTGCAGGCACGCTGGAATTTGAAAACCGCAAAAATCGCACCTTAAAAGTGATTGGCGACTATCTGGTCAGTGTTAAAAGTGCCTTGGGTGAACACCCGAACCCACGCTTTCAGTTAAAATTACCTGAATCGCATAAAGCTGTGTTTTATGGCTTAAACCATCTTGAGATTCAATATCATCCTTTGGTTTCGGAACAAATTGCCAAATGGTTTTATCCGCACCATGATGAATTGGCAGAAGAACAAATTCGCAAATATTTGATTAAATTAGAAAGTATGCAAGGGATTGTTGAAACCTAATCGTAAAAAAGCGGATTTTCAATCCGTTTTTTTCTGCTATTTCACTTCAATTTGATAAGACTTGTTCTGCTTCGGATCAATCATGTCACCATATTCATCAAAGTTTGATTTTTCTGCACATTGTGTATCGATCAATAAGCGTTGATTTTTTGCTATAAAGCCTTGTTTTAACTCACAAGTCCAAGCTTTATTATAAAATTTTTGGCTGAGCTTTTTGCCTGTTAAATCAAATTGCGTCACCCCAATCAGCGACTGGGCAAGCGTTCTTGCTGGATGGCTCTGCGACACAGACAATACATAGTATCTGCCGCCGTGTAATTGACAGTCTTCGATTCGACTTGAAAAATAATCTGGATCGACAATAAATTTTTTAAATGGCTGAGCGCCCAATTTGATATAGGAAACATCGGCTGGAATGGTGTCATCAAATTCAGATTTAAACTGACAAGATACATCTTTTCTGACCACATTGTTGGCTGGTTTTGCAGAGACTTGTGCTGTAGCCAAACAGACCAGTATGCCGATCCCGGCTAAATTTATTTTATGATTCATGGTTTTGCTTGATTTATAAGTAAATGAAGTTTATATGAAAAAAGAGCCAGTTTAGACTGGCTCTTGATGTTTTAAATTAGTACTTTCTAAATAACTGCCATAGACTGATCAATGCCAATACACTGAAAAACAGTAATGACCAAACAGGTAAAGACTGTCCTAAGAAAGTCCAATCGACCATGGCACATTCGCCAGAACCCTTAAGCACATTTTCAAACACAGCCTTTAAAGGCAAAGTGTTGACCCAATAGTCTAGACCGGGACCACAACTTGGAACCTGATCTTTGGGTAGGTTCTGTAGCCACACATGACGAGCGGCAACACCAACTGACCAAGAAATCGCAGCTAAACCCAAAAAGCTATAAATGCGTTTAAATACATTTGTTTTTGGGTTATGCAAAAAGGCAATCAGTGAAATTAGCCCTAGACCAATCAATCCAATACGCTGAAATACGCATAGTGGACATGGCTCAAGCCCTTGTACATGCTCTAAATAGAGCGCAAATGACATACCAATCACACTTGCCAAAAATAAAAGACCACTTACGAAGCGATAACTACGCCATTGCATGGAACTTCCTCATTATTTAATCTATGTTTTATCTAAATTTACTCAGATAATCCTCGAAACTTATACTTGTATTTTGTTCAAGTTGCTGTTGTTCTGCGAGAGATGTTCGAGTAAGCCCCTCAAAATACGCTAAAGTTTCCGAACTTAATACATGTTGTTCGTAACTTTGAATATGTTGATTGGCCATATAGCCACCAAAATTCCATGTGCCACCCTGCTCTACAGTATCGGCAATCACATGCGCTGATAGTGTTTCATCAACGTCATCAATACGTGTTTGCATCACCGTCAACGCTTGGCGATATAAATCTGTTGCATAGGATTGGTTGAGTAGATCTGCAAGTGGTTGCATGGCGGTAACATGCTGTTGAATCCATTCAAGTAATGGATATTCAACACCCGCTTCAATGATTTTCGCATTTGGTGCACGACCACAATTGACCACTTCAGCTTGGTTTTGCTCAATAATATCTTGTTCTTCATCCCATAGATCTGGGCTTTCTTTAAGCAAGCAATACAACGCAACCACTTCCAAGAAGCCTGCTGTATCTTCATCGATGCCAATCGCACTGTATGGATTTACATCTACCGCGCGTAATTCGACATAGCCAATCCCACGATTTGACAAGGCCTGAGATGGCGTTTCCCCTGCTTGTGGCACTTGTTTTGGGCGGACTAAGCTGTAGTATTCATTTTCAATTTGTAAGACGTGATCATTAATTTGAATCGGCTGACCATTGGCATCGTTTAAACCTAAATGACTAAACTGTGCATAAGGTGAATTAACCGCTTTTTGTAATTCAGCCACATAACTTTCTAAATTGTTGTAATGAATACCCAATTGTTTTTGTGCAGAATTTTGATAACCAAAACGCCCCATACGCAATGCTGTGGCATAAGGTAGAAACAATGTGCCTTTGATTAAAGGCAACAATTGATGCTCACGCCCTGTCATAAAGCATTTACAGACTGAAGGACTGGCACCCACCAAATACATCACGAGAGGAGTTAAACGAATAAAGTTACGAATTAATCCAAGATAACGATGACTGCGATAATCTTGCAGGCTTAATGCTTTAAGCGCTTCATTGCTTTCGTGTTGTTGTAATTGTTCAAATAACGCATCTGGGAAAGACACATTGTAATGCACACCCGAAATCGTCTGCATACGGCGACCATAACGAATGCCTAGACCATGACGGTATAAGGTTTTGAATTGACCAATATTGGATGTGCCATATTGCGCCAAACGGATATTTTCTTCTTTGTCATCCAGCATACATGGCATGGACAAAGTCCATAGCTTTTCACCATTTTCTAAATGACGATGCACAACAGCATGGACATCTGTTAAAAAGCTTAACGCTTCAGGAATGCTTTCTTTGGGGGGTGTAATAAACTCCATCAAAGCTTCTGAATAATCTGTGGTGATATGCGGATGTGTTAGGGCAGAGCCTAAAGACTGAGGATGATCAGCCTGTGATAAAAAGCCATTACTTTGCATACGCAGGCTTTCACGTTCAATGCCACGTAACATGCCTCTGAATAAGGTAGAATCCACCCAATTTGGTACTAAAGATTGGGAAATCGTTTCGGGTTGACTCATACTTACTCGCTTATCTTAAAGAATTTTTTAAAATAAAATGTTTTGATGCGCGCAGTATAACGTTATTTATCGATATACACGTATAAGCATCGTTGTTTTAAATGAATTATTCACTTTATTTCGGAAAAGTTTTTAACACAAACTGCCTCTACAAGACATCTAAAATTTGTGATTTTATAGAAAAATTACCACTAAAGAATTGTAACTACTATGAATTATCAAGAAATTATCGATTTTTGGTTTAGTGAAGAAACTCAGCCATTTTGGTTCGCGAAAAGTGACGCATTCGATCAAACTTTGCACCAGAGATTTGCACATACCTTGGATCAAGCCAAACATTGTGAGCTATGGACTTGGCGTACGACAGCAGAAGGTCGCTTGGCTGAAATTATTGTTTTAGATCAATTCTCGCGTAATTTGTATCGAGATCATGCTGAATCTTTTGCACAAGATGCCTTGGCACTTGCACTATCACAAGAAGCAATTCAGCTGAATTTAGATCAACAATTAAGCCCCGAACAGCGTTCATTCCTGTATATGCCATTTATGCATAGTGAATCAAAAATTATCCATACCCAAGCTTTACAGCTTTTTGAACAGTTGGGCAATCCACTCAATTTAGATTTTGAGAAAAAGCATAAAGTGATTATTGATCGTTTTGGGCGTTATCCTCACCGTAATCAAATTTTAGGGCGAAGCTCAACTGCAGAAGAAATTGAGTTTTTAAAACAGCCGAATAGTCATTTTTAATCCTATTCATTTTTTATCTAATTGGCTTATGCAGAAGCATTTTGCATAAGCTGTTTGACCAGCGCATCTAAAACATATCAGTCAATAAGAAACAGCAAGCGTTAGAAAACATAGCTGTGTTTAATAATGGTATTTTCAATCATTTCAGCATGTATGGACTTTAACTGCTGTCCATGCGAGTCAGAACTTGGAAATAGCGGTATGCCCTTTCCAAGAAGAACAGGCATGATAAAAACCTCTAAAGTATTGAGCAGCTTCTGTTCAATAAAGGTATTCTGCAATTGTGTTCCACCGACAATCCAGACATTGCCGTTATAATTCTGTTTAAGATGCTCAACAAGTTCATCCACAGCTAAGTTCCAGCGCGTAAGCGAGGCATGAGTTAAAGCTAAATTAGGATTAGAAGTAACAATAAATCCTTTCTGATTTGGATAAGGCCAAGCCTCCCCAAAAGAACAAATCACCTCATAGGTTTTACGCCCCATAATCACGATATCGATATCTTGGATAAAATCATCATATCCACAGTCAATACTTTGAAATGGCGCTAAAAAAGCTACAGAACCATCTAGTGTTGCGATATAACCGTCTGCGCTTGTTGCAATATAGCCTTTAATTTGAATACTCATTTAACTCTCTCAACAGCGTTCACTCTCAACAGTCTTCATTTTTTATCATGGATTAAATACGCATAATACTGGGCTTATTGTTTAAATTTTACGTGAACAGTCATTTATCTTAATGGGTATCATCCTGAATTAACAAAATTCTTCTTGAAATTCATTGTCAGTCCATCAATTTAGAACAATATACTGAGGATTATAAATTCATTAAATTCCATCCAAAAGAATGGAAAGGAGAGACACATGAACAAAGTACTCATTGGTCTGACTATTGCAGTGGCACTCACCATCACAGGTTGTGCGACAACACCAAGCAAACCACGAACCTTTGACCAGCTTGGGCAATACACTACGGTTTCACTTAACGATCATAGCTATCGCATCAGCTTCCAAGGCAATAGCAATATGAGTTTTGGAACAGCTGAAGAAATTAATCTTGTTAAAGCCGCACAAACAACGCTTTTAAATGGATTTACGTACTTTAAGGTTTTAGATGACCCAAGTAATCGTACTCAGCAACCGCCTCGTAAAGCAGTAGTTTACCCATCATCAAACTACTATCCATATGGTTGGGGCTATCGTCGTCATCCAGTGTTCTGGAATGACCCATTTTATGATATGCCACAAGTGGTGACCATTGACCCTGTGCAAATTTCCTATACGATAGAATGTTATAAAGATAAAAAGTCATCGCCAAATGATGCATTTGACGCTCGTCTGATTTTGCAATCTTTAGGACAAAAATATGGTGTTAGTCCGACAGGACAAGTACTGCAACCACAGCCTGATGCGGTAACATCAACGAAATAAAAATGCAGAAATCGATTTAGGAAAATGAATGAGCGGAATTGAACAAAGTGAAGTTCTCAATGAAATTCCAAACTTAGATCGAAGCAAACGCTTTGCGACCATTGCCTTGGTGGTGGCTGTTGTCGCGTGGTTTGCTTTGATCATTTCCGCCAAACTCATGCCTGAGTATGCTTGGTTTATTCATATTCTCATGCTAGGTGCTGAAGCTGGCGTGGTCGGTGGCTTAGCCGATTGGTATGCGATTACTGTGTTGTTTCGTAATCCCTTTGGGAAAATTCCCATTCCTAAATTCCTCAAAGATCACACCGAAATCATTCCACGTAATAAAGCACGTATTGCGGAATCGATGGGTAAATTTGTCCAAGAAAATTTTCTCTCCCCACAAATTGTTGAACGTAGTTTAAAAAGTATTGATCTTAGTTTTGCTGTGGGTCAATGGCTGGCCAATCCTAAAAATAACGGTCAAGTGGTGGATGTGATTCAGCAAACGGTTCCGAAAATTTTCGAATTTGTCGGGCAGGACCAAATTGGACGCTTTATTCAAAATAACAGTGTGCAATGGGTTCGAAATACTCGCATGAACCAATTGGCAAGTGAAATGTTGCGTGCGGTTTTAGAAAATGATTTCCATCAAGATGTATTACAACGTGGACTAGATATTGCCCATGAATGGATGATGACCCATCCTGAAAAAACCCGTGAAATCACTCAAACCATGTTTAAAGAGCTTGGTGTTTCACGCCTTGCCAAGGGTGCCAGCTGGATTGGGATTGATGTTGAGCAACGGACCATTGATTCAGTGATTGAAAAAGTGGAATCCATGCTTGCTGATCAAGAACATCCTATTCGTCAAAAAATTGAGGAAGCTGCACATGAGCTTATGTTGCAACTCGCAGATAACAATAGTCATGCCAGCATAAGTTTAAATGAAACCAAGAATGCCCTTTTAGACAGCGAACCAGTACTCAACTTTATTACTGGTGCTGTGGTGATTTTATGTGATGCGGTTAAAACTGACTTGCTTAAATCAGACTCGGGTATTGCCATGAATTTACGAATCGCCATTCAACAGCTTGGTGAAAACTTGATGCAAAATCAGTCTGTACGAGAATTACTAAATGATCGAATCAGCGGAATTGCCATCAATTTAAGTGACCAATATAGTGAGAAAGTGATTAAGTTTATTAGTCAACGTATTCATGAGTGGGATTCAACCGAAATGATCGCCAAGATTGAAAATGAGGTAGGCGGTGATTTACATATGATCCGTGTCAATGGTGTTGTGGTGGGCGCATTTATTGGTCTAAGTTTAGGTGTGATTCGTGCTGTGATTGATTTTGCGATTTGAGAATATAAGGCTTTAAATGATGCAACAAAGGTTGAAGATTCAACGGAAGTGATTCGTACTACTTCGGCAAAAAGTAAAACATCACAGAAGAATGGTTATAAATCAAATTTTACCTGATGACATGCTAAAAGAATGAAGAAATCATTCTTAACTTTTTAGGATTAAAACCATGAATTATTTTGCAAAGGATCCCTTCTAGGTAATGTTACCTAGGAGGAACCGTGAAAAATCTAAAATATCAATATCAAAACTCTATAAAAAGGAACCCTGATGATTGCTTTTCGAAGCGTTATCCAAATATTAAAAGCCTTTATTATAAAGCATTTAGTACACACCAAGAGAGAAGTTTTTATTTTCTACATATAATTGAATATAAAGACTATCCTCTTAAGATTCGTGTTGCACGTGGTAACGGCTTGGCTCAAGCTTGGGATGATTTACCAACCTATGTCTATAAAGTTGCCAAAAGTTGGAAGCATAACGCCAAAAGAAAGCATCAGTATTACAAAGAGCATGAGCAACAATAAAAAATGGGAGTCTAGCTCCCATTTTTTAGCACTGCACTTTTATCAATTTAAATGCTGTATCAATCAATCGCATAATTGATGGTCACGACAACCCGCGCAATTTTATTAACGGTGGCTTTGTCATAAGCACCACCATAATCGCTATCATCATCAGAACCACTTTCAGGTAAAATATAAAACGCACCCTGACTTGCAGAACGCATCGCACCGACTTTTACCCCACCGACTTTTGCAAACTCATTGGCACGACTATGCGCATTTTTAGTTGCATTGGCGATCAATGACATTTTTATTTCTTCTAGATTCGACACCAAATACTGCGGTTTTTGCTCGATGGATATGCCTTTTTCATCTAATAAATACGCATCTTTTGCGGCTTTCTCAATCTTTTGAATATCACGACTATTTATCACTAGTGATTGCATCGCAGTATAGCCTCTAAACTCGCGGGTAAATTTCCCCTCGCCTTGATTCACTTCTTCATAATAGGGTTGAGAACTTTTATTGCCCAGTTTCATTTCTGTTGCCTTAAACCCGTGTTCAACAAAGAAATCTTGTAGTGCTTTTACTTCTTGATCTAACAATTGATAGGCGGCTGAAACACTGTCTGAAGCACGACTGGTTTGCAGATGAATCTCCCAGCGCGCTAGATCTGCTTGAATGGGTTTTTCAGCCAACCCTTTGACCACTATTGAATTTTTTTCACCATTAAACTGCTTAAGTGCATAGCCCATGACACTTGCTGAGATAATGAATCCTAAACTTAGAATGAGTGCAAAGACCCATAAAGTTTTATATGTGATTGATTTATTTTCCATTATTGTAGTATCGCTAAAATTATTATAAATAAGTTATAGTAAGGATCCTACAACAAGTCAACCTACTTTGATCCTATAAACAACATTGCGTTATAGTTTGCGTCATCTATAAAGACTGACCACGCCTTATAAAAATCAGAATAATTCATCTAATCATCATATGAAATCTACATGATCTGATTCAGCGCTTAAAATCACTGCTAAAGTGCGTTTAAGCCATCTAAAATTGCTCTGAAACGAATGAATAAAATTTCAGTTTAGATCTTGTGGGCTTAAAAATGAAAAATTTAGCAATCATCTTATCGATAATTTTACTTCTCACTCTTTTGTAGTTCTATTTAGTTAATCTTACGCATCATACTCGGTGATATACCATAATGTTTTCTAAACTCACGTGAGAATTTCGACATATCATCAAATCCACATTGATAGGCAATTTGATTAATTTTATGCGTATGTTCATTGGTCTGTATCAACATCTTCTTGGCTAATTGCAAACGACTTTGCATCACATAACGGCCAAATGTGGTTTCATTCTGTTGAAAAAGTTTACTGATATATCGCGAACTAATACGAAGATCTTGGGCAATATCATGAATACTCAGCCCACTATTGTCTAAATGCTCCAGAATTAAATGCTTGACCTGTACGAGCATGCTGTGGCTACTGGATCGAGGCGTTTTGTCTTTGACCTGATCGAGAACCACATAATGCAGTAAATCAAAAAACTTATGCAGTACCACCTGCTGAAGTTCTGTTGAAGCCTGCTCAGGGAACCAAAATAAATCATGTGCGTAATTTAATAATAAAATTTTCAGTGGATGCCCATCACCAAAAGCATGACCACACAACTGATCAGGTCGCCCAAAATACTGTTGAAATTGTTCACGCGGGAACATGAGCACTAGTTGATTGAATTGTCCATTCAAATACAAATCATACGGCTGCTGGGTATCATGAAAAATAAATTGCCCTTTGCTAAGGCATTGTTCACGACCATGATATTGAACACCCATTTGGCCTTCTATCAGGAAGATAAATAAAATCTCATCATGATGACTATGTCTAATATTGGAGGCATGCCGTTCAACATGTTGACCATAGCCTTTGATTTCAACCAGTTGAATATTGCCTATATGTTTTGCAGACAAAGTACCAAAAAAGCCATCCTGTACAGAAGCATTACAGGTCAATGGTACAAATACTTGACTAATCGCATCCTGCCAATAATCACGTTGCAGCTTATTTTTGACACGCCTTGTGTCATAGTTAAACATCATTGTCTCTCTTATTCTTAGACGCTAATGCAATAAAGCTAATCCGTTTAGCATAATTTGTAAACCTTCAACTCAACGTCCCCTAACCTTGAGATCAAGCACAAATTATCTCTTTTAAATTTGGAATCATTTTTGGATTTTTAGTTCCGTATAGATCTATTTTTTGTTCCTGCTCAGCATACCCCCTGATCAATCTTTGGTTTTATAACCAAAAGTGCAATATTGCTTAGTTATTGAGAAAGGATCACTCATGAAAACTTCAATTAAAGTCGCTTGTGTACAAGCGGTTCCTGCATTTCTCGACTTACAAGGAAGCGTAGACAAAACCATCAAAATTATTGCCGAAGCAGCAGAAAAAGGGGTTGAACTTATCGCCTTTCCAGAGACTTGGATTCCTGGCTATCCATGGTTTTTATGGCTAGATTCTCCCGCTGCAAATATGCCGTGGGTATATCAATACCATCTCAACTCACTTGAACTAAACAGTGACCAAGCCAAACAAATTGCGGATGCTGCAAAAAAACATAATATGCATGTGGTTTTAGGCTTGAGTGAGCGTGATCATGGCAGTCTGTATATTTCCCAATGGATTATTGATCATCATGGTGAAACCATCGCTGTTCGTCGAAAATTAAAAGCCACTCATGTAGAGCGGACTTTATTTGGTGAAGGTGATGGTAGTTCTCTGCAAGTCTATGACACTGTACTTGGTCGCATTGGGGCGCTGTGCTGCTGGGAACATTTACAGCCTTTAAACCGTTATGCAATGTATTCGCAGCACGAACAAATCCATATCGCAGCATGGCCTAGTTTTAGCTTATATACGGATATGACTGCCGCACTCGGCGCAGAAGTCAACAATGCTGCTTCACGTCTGTATGCAGCTGAAGGACAATGTTTTGTGCTTGCATCTTGTGCGATGGTTTCTCAGGAAATGGTTGACGCTTTATGTACCGATGAGACCAAGAAAAAATTACTAAAAACTGGTGGCGGTGCATCACGAATTTATGGCCCTGATGGCGGTGATCTCGCCACTCCACTTGCCGAAGATGAAGAAGGTCTGTTAATCGCTGACATTGATCTTAATCATATTATTTTTGCTAAAAATGCGGCAGATCCTGTAGGGCATTATTCTCGTCCAGATGTTTTTCAGTTGGTCTTTAATGCTCAACATAAACCCAACGTGATTTATTCAGCACCCGCTGTACGTTCCTCTATAGAGCCAACAAATATTGATGTGACAGCAGAATTGGAGGTTGAAGGAGAATAAGTGAGGATTTGCTATTTTTGGTTGTGAAGGCGAACTCAATCTTGGTCAATTTTTAATTAAGGAAGGTTCTATAAGGGCCTTTCTTTAATAGAGGGCTCTTATGTGAAATGTTAAAAAAATGCTTCTCTAAAATAGAATCAAAAATCAATATTGAAACACTTCTACTCTTTCCTCTCCTATTTTGAAGCCTATCACTAACAAATTTGGTTAAAAATTACACTCTCAAGTCTTATTTTATGATACATTAGTGTATATACAAATTTGAATGTTTTATATGAAACAATCTTTTGAATGGGATGAGGTTAAAAATCAAAAGAATCAACGTAAACATGATATTTCCTTTGAAGTTGCAACGTTAGTCTTTGATGACCCTCTACGAATTGAACAGCAGGAAAGGTTTGTTGATGGTGAAGAACGTTGGCAAACTATAGGTATGATTCATGGTGTATTGCTTGTATTGGTTGCCCATACCATTAGGCTAGAAGATGACACTGAAATCATTCGTTTAATCAGTGCTAGAGATGCCACTAAAGCGGAGATTAGAAAATATGAGCATGGTTAGATATACAAAAGAAGAACTTAATGAAAAGTTCAAAGACAAACGTGAAGCAGAAATCCAACGTTTAGTTGCAAGAGGCAAAATCTCTGATGAACAAATAGACCTTTCTGATATTCCTGAAATTACTGACTGGAGTAATGCTGCCCGTCATGGGAAGTTTTATCGCCCAGTGAAACAACAAACCTCTATTCGTCTGGATGCAGATGTTCTTGCATGGTTTAAAGCACAAGGGAAAGGCTATCAAACACGTATGAATGAGATTCTTCGTGATGCGATGCTAAAAGAGTTAAAGAATCATCAATAAATATTTTAAATCGGTATTTTTGAAAGTGATGTAATGATCGAATTTATGAGATAGCATGACTTTAAGTGATCGATATAGTGAAATAGCTAGTAAATCTTTAGATTATTTATAATTAGTATTAATACGAAAAGTCTGACAGAGTGTCGGACTTTTTATTGTCTATAATTTTAGATTTTGATTAAAAAAGCGTGGAACGTGAAAAATCAAACAAAAGCCGTTCCAGTGCACTGAATTATGGAACGGCTTTGGCTAAGATATTAATGCGAAAAGGAAAACTTTAAGTATTTCGTATAAGGTGTATTATGGTAATTTTAGAAAATATTAAAAATTATATAGTTTTCCAATGTCTAGTCCTGAAATAGGTTGACACTTATTTCACACAAACGCTCGATGAACTTCATCGGGCGTTTTGTATTTTAGTGACATATGCGGTCTACGAATATTATAAATTTTTATGGACTCTGCAACCATTCGTTTAGCGTCTTCAAGACTCTTTGGTTTATGAAGTAAATATTTATTCTTCAATATACCATTCACTCTTTCAGCTAAAGCATTTTGATATGAGAAACACTGTTTCGTAAGATACCCATCTGTCATAGAACATCGAATATTATGTTTTTGATGTAATTCCTGATATTTCTTTGAACAATATTGGATACCTCGATCTGAATGATGAATCAATGAGGATTGTGGGGCTTTACGTTCCTTTAATGCTTTGATATATGCTTGGCTAACAGCTTCTGCACCTAAATTGTCATCTACATGATAACCCACTATTTTTCTAGACCAAGCATCGGTTATTAGACTCAGATAGGCCTCTCCTGTTTCTAGTGGAAGATAGGTTATATCTGCAACCCAGAGCTGCTCCGGTTTCTGCGGTATCACTTGCTCAATTCCAAACTTAATCAAGTTAGGATGCTTGTGAAAACGATGATGACTATTCGTTGTCTTATGATAGGCGCGTTTAGGTTGTACTAATAAACGATGATCTCTGAGTAAATCAAACAACCGATCTCTACCAATTTTGATACCCATTATCGTGTTCAGTAAATAGTGATACTAAAACCTACCGTCTGCTTTTCTTTGATTGCTTGCCTTGTGGCTTTTTTGTGGTGCTCACTCCGTAATCTCGTTCGAGTATGTTTATGATAGTTTCAAATAACTCAGCCTTTCTTTTTGTTTCATATAATTGCTGCTCAAGCTCTTTGATTCTTTGTTCTGGTGTTAGCGGTAAAGGATCAGACATTTGTTTTTCTCCATGACGAAATGGGGTGCCTTGACTCCAATCTAATCTACCATGCTTCCTCAACCAAACTAAAACGGTAGCACAACCTTGAATGCCATATCTGTCTTGAGCTTGTTTATAAGTCATTTCACCTTTTTCAACTTGATCTACGACTGATAATTTAAAAGCTAAGCTGTAATCTCTTTGTGTTCTTTTAACTATTGTTTTCATTACACTCTCCAAATTTAAGTTTAGAAAGTGTCAACCTTATCTAGGATGGGACACAATATTAAAAAAGAAGCCTCTATCGTAGAGGCTTCTTTTAATTAGTCCTTATCTGGTAATCTCATTTCTATTTGATTTAATGACTCCTCAGAGAGAACCAAATTTGCAGTGTCTACCACACTATAGTTATCAACGGTTTCTACATAGTTCTCAATTATTCCAGTATAAAAAGCATTTTGCTTAATATCAAAAGCAACAGTACCGAATCCTGAAATATCGCCACTTAAACGGAAACCTTCATAATATCCATTGATATCTATAAGATAATCAGCACTAAAATCTTCTGATTGAACTGTTAGTAATTCATAGTATTCATCTTCAAAGGTTAAAGTAGCTGGTAATGAGATTTGAGGGCGATAACATTTTTTTAATTTTCTCATGATATTCCCCCTTACATATACAAATTAAAGTTGATAAGAGCTTGGAACTCACTAGGATAACCTTGATATTTTGACATATCATCATTTAAAAATATTCTATTTTGTGGTTCCAAACTACTACTAAAATTTGCAATCCAGAAAATATTAAATATTAAAATATAGTCATCATTTATTTGTTTACTAAAGGCCTCTGTAATATTTACTTTTGCCCAATTATCGATAGCTTGATCATAATAACGATGAAGAATAGGTAAGCTAAATAACTTAAGCCAATCATTACCGTTAATAGCCTGAACATACATTGCACTTATAGAACTTTTATAAGATGGTTTTTTAAATAGTGTTGAGTTTGCAGGATGAACTCGGACTTCACCCATCATCAACATTTCTTGAGGTGCTAACCGGCGGAAATCAGCACAAGGGGCATGAATATTAATAAATTCAATAAGTTTTACAGTGAATTCGATTGATTTAGACAAATATTGTGCTTTAACTTTTGGGTTAAGCTTTAAATAAAGCTTTTCAATACGTTGTCGAGCCAATTGATCATCAGATCTTAGCTGTACATCAGGATTAGTTTTAAGCGAGGCATAGGATTTTTGACCTAATGCTGCTGAAAATATCTCATAAAATTGCTGATGCGATGGATAGTTGATATTTACTGGCAATAAATTATAAGTATGACCAATTTTAACAATAGTAGATGCAAAATCTACTTGGCATTTTAATATATCAAAACGCATGATTAAGTCCTTGATAATATGTTTTTTAGTATGAGTTTAAATAAAAAACGAAAGAACTTAATTAATGTTAAGTACTTTATAAAACAGCCATGATTCTGATCTCATACAGACAAGGTTCACGCAGACCAAAGTAAATCAAAATAATTGATTTACATTCTTTGCATTACATAGAATGAAGAACACCTATAATCTATATATTAAGCTAATAAAAGTCAAATACGGTTTTCTACTAAAATTGACCACTCTATTTAACATAATGGGCGTTATGCGAAGTCAAACATTACCCTTATTATCAATATAATAGGAGCTATAAAGCAAAAATCCCAACTCAACATCCCCCATATATTGTGTAACTAAAAATTACGCCCATCGAAAACCTAACTTCATCAATCTTGAAAACCCATCGCCCCTAACCAATAGATTACTTAATCCTATTCAGCTCA
Source organism: Acinetobacter sp. GW821-FHT01E09 (assembly GCF_059422385.1). Taxonomy (NCBI): domain Bacteria; kingdom Pseudomonadati; phylum Pseudomonadota; class Gammaproteobacteria; order Moraxellales; family Moraxellaceae; genus Acinetobacter; species Acinetobacter sp. GW821-FHT01E09. Next base: position 131,554 of record NZ_JBWKWU010000001.1, on the reverse strand, counting down.
CTAAAACGACCTGCTAAACTGCCACCAACCCATTTATAAAATCAGTCTGGTCATGATCGAAATCCACTCCAAACTCCCTGCTCAAGGCGTCACCATTTTTAGCATCATGACCGCTATGGCACATCGTCTTAACGCCCTTAACTTGTCACAAGGTTTTCCGGACTTTGATACACCACCTGCGTTGCTACAAGCACTGAGCCAAGCAACGTTGGACGGTTTTAACCAATACGCTGCTGGCGATGGTTTATTCGCGCTAAGAGAACAACTGGCGCAACTGTTTTTAAAACGTGATCAATTACAACTTGATCCAGTCACAGAAATCACCATCACCCCGGGGGCAACGATCGGGATTTTTAGTGCAATACAAGCCATCATTCATCAAGACGATGAAGTGATTATTTTTGATCCAAGCTATGACAGCTATGCACCAAGCGTGCAATTGGTCGGTGGTAAAGCCATTCATATCCCACTCAATGCGCCTGAGTTTTCCGTGGATTGGAATCAAGTCAAATCTGCAATTACAGATAAAACCCGTATGGTAATTGTAAATACTCCACACAATCCAACTGGGGCGATTTGGTCTAAACAAGACTGGTTAAATTTAATTGAACTGATTCAAGATAAAAATATTATTGTGCTTTCAGACGAAGTCTATGAGCATTTGATTTTTGACGGTGAAAAACATTATTCAGCATTGTCATTTCCAGAGCTCAGAGATCGTAGTTTTGTGGTCGGTTCTTTTGGTAAGACCTTTCATGTGACAGGATGGAAAACAGGTTATTGCATTGCAACACCAGCGCTTATGAAAGTATTCCGTCAAATTTATCAATTTGCCAACTTCTGTGGCGTAACCCCCGTGCAAATGGCACTTGCTAATTTTATGCAACAGCATCCTGAACATATTGATGGGCTATCAAGCTTCTATCAGCAAAAGCGTGACCTGTTTATTTCAGGTATTGCGAATTCAAAATTCAGTTTAATTCCCTCTCAAGGTACATTCTTTCAAAATGTCGACTACAGCCAAATTCGCCCAGATTTAAATGATGTAGAGATGTGTAAATTCTTAGCGGAAGAACATAAAATTGTGGCGATTCCAGTTTCTGTTTTTTATAAGCAAGCCCCTAAAAACTTACGTTTAGTGCGTTTTTGTTTTGCTAAAAAGGAACAAACTTTAATTCAGGCCTGTGAAATTTTAAATCAAATTTAATCCCGATCCATACAGATCATCTTTTTAAAATTAAAGCCTGAGTTACTGAAATACTCAGGCTTTTTACTCAGCGTTTGTTATATTATCAATAAGATAAAGACACTCGAAATAGACAGTAGAATAAAAGATGCCAGCTCGTCCCGATATGCTTCACCAACCCAAGTTCTGGAAGGTTTTTTTAATCTTCCTCGGCCCACTGATTCTAACCAATATTCTGCAAAATCTATCTGGAACAATTAATACCATTTTTGTTGGGCAGATGCTCGGTGTAGAAGCGATTGCCGCAATTTCGGTATTTTTTCCGATTCTATTTTTATTGCTGGCTTTTGTGATTGGTCTATCTACAGGCGCAACTGTGCTGGTTGGGCAAGCGTGGGGCGCCAAAGATATCGAAAAAGTGCGTACCATTGTTGGCGCATTGTTATTTATGACCCTGATTGGTGGATCAATCATTGCCTTTTTAGGGGTGTTTTTTGCCAAAGAAATTCTATTGCTTTTGGGTATAGATCCCAAAATCATGCATCTTGCACTGCCCTATGTTCAATGGATGTTAATGAGTAGCCCTTTTCTATTCATCTATATCACCTACACCTCTATTTTACGTGGTGTGGGTGACAGTACTACACCATTGATGGCATCAAGTCTGACGATCATTGTGGGCGTCATTGTAACGCCAGCCTTGATTGGCGGTTATTTTGGTCTACCTAAGCTCGGCATTATTGCTCCAGCGATTGCCAGTGGCTTAGGCTTTATTTCGACCTTAGCTTTTCTCTATATCTATTTGAATAAAAAAGATCATGCTTTAAGACCAGATTCAGCGTTAATCCAGCATATCCGCTATCACCCACAATTTAGTCGCAGTATTTTGCGTTTGGGCGTGCCGACAGGTATTCAAATGGTGACCAACTCGGTCGCAGGTCTGGTGGTGATTGGACTGGTTAACCAACATGGTGCACATGCAACAGCGGCCTATGGCGCCGTCAACCAAGTGCTCAACTATATCCAATTCCCTGCTTTGTCGATTGCCATTGCAGGTTCCATCTTCGCCGCTCAAGCCATTGGTGCTGGGAAATCTGAACTGCTGGCAAAAGTGACGCGTACAGCGCTGCTGAGTAATATCGTGATTACAGGCTCATTGGTACTCTTGGCCTATATTTGTTCAAAATATTTGATGGCGCTGTTTATTACAGATCCATCGGTGATTGAATTGGGTCAACAATTATTATTTATCGTGTTGTGGTCGATTATATTCTTTGGTGCCAGTGCAATTTTTGCCTCAATCATGCGGGCCAGCGGAACCGTAACTGTTCCTATGATTTTTAATATTTTATCCATCCTGCTCATTGAAGTTCCATGTGCTTATTTATTTAGTCAGTGGTTTGGTTTACAAGGCATTTGGTATGCGCTTGCACTGACCTTTTTCAGCTTATGCTTAATGCAAGGTTTGTATTACCAATTTGTTTGGAAAAAGAAAACGATTGAGATCTTAATTTAAATGCATCGGCACTTTGCCCATACATTTAAATCAATAATGTTGAGCTTTATCGAGATGATTTTAATCCTTTCGATAAAGCTCAATTACTTTAAGCTCCGACTGCCCTAATAACTTGCTTTTATTACGCTCAAACACTTGTTGAATTGCTGGATCATTCGGATCAAAGACTAAGGCTTGCGGTAAAATTTGCTGCTCATTGAGATAGCTTTCAGCAAATAAGATTAAAATTTTTCCATTTTCCAGCAGTTCAATTTTCTGAGGTTTGGCAGGTAGTTTAAATGCAACCTTTTGGCTATTTTCTTGCGTTTGGTCAACAAGATTCAGTAGATAAATATCTAAATCTTGTTGATCTAGGGCACTATTTAACTGATTGAATCGGTTAAAATTGGCTTTCTCAGCATAATACAAATATTGATCACCTAAATAACTCATTAAAATAGGTATGCTTCTGGTGTAGATCTCTCGATAAGTATAGCGATTGTCTTCTTGCTCATCTTGATTTGTAGATGGTTCATCTTGGACGTTAATTACACTTACAATATCTGCAACACGTCGATCATAAATCCCAATTTGGTTTTCCGAATCTTGATAAAACTCAACCACTGAACGATACGCATCAACGGAATAGAGAACTTTTTCAGGTACATCAAAATTGAGTTCAAAAAAACTCAGATCCGCAGTATTCATATAAATATAAGGATGATTTGCCCAATCACCTAAAATACGAATACTTTTTTGCTCTGGTTCAAAGACCATATCGATTTCACGACAAAAGTGTTCCTGATAATTTGCTGGCAATGCGGCTGTGGTGATTTTGCCTGATTTCAACTGGATGCGTGAAATACTGTTCCCTACACCATTGTAAACATATAGATTTTCACCCTGTTTATCCAATAATAGTTTGCGTGGATAACGTTCAACTTTAAATTTTTGCAATACCTGTTTGGTCTTTAAATCGATTGCAAAAACTTGGTCATAATCCAAAGATGCCACATACATGATTTGGCCATCACGGCTTAACACCACATCGGTTGCACCGACACCTCGGCACATGTTGTGCATACAACCAGTTTCATCATCAGCTAAAGCATATTGGTAAAGCAGTTCCTCTTTGAATGAAACAAGATTAAATCGATAGACTGCATTTTTCTCTGTTTCTGTATAGTAAAGATTGTCCCCATATCGACGATAATCTCCCATTGCATTCATATTGGATAAAATAACGGTTTGCTGTGGGACAGCTTCCAAAAAGACCTGACTCTCATAGAATTTTTGAATCTTGATCTTTTGTTCATGACAATCATGGATGTACTGTTGCTTGGTTTTCCCCAAGTAGCTTCCAATATCAAGCTGCTCTTCACCATTCCACAGATAGTTACAATATTGACTGGCCTGTTGTAAATCACTGATCTGATTTTGCTGTGGCGAGGGTGCTGAACTTTGACCCTGTCCTGAAGGGATGGCAGCCATGATCGCTTTCACTCTTTTTATATTCTGTTCTGACTGTGCAGCTTGTTGGAATTTTTTGGCATTAGGTTGTATGGGCTTCAAGATCATAGCTATCTAATACACTATAGGTCGCTTTAAATGCATCATAGCCTTGCAGTTGGGCTGATAAATAGTGCCCAATCAACGCCACTTTTCGATTCAATACGTCGATATTTTTTTCATGCTGCTTTTTTACCCGTTTAGACACAATTGTTGCAAACTCATCCACCTGATCTTGGTACTTGTCAATCATTTGGGTTAATAGAACGAGCTGTTTCTTCTGCGCTTCTTGAATGTCATTCATATCATGTAATGCAGATCGATAAGTACTGGCCTGATCTTCATCCAATAAAGGATAAGGTTGATCAAATCGAATGTTATCAACAATGCTACGATTAAAATGCACAACCGGTTTTAATTCTTCCTGAACTTGATCAAGCAATTGATAAATAATGGTTAAATCTGAATATAACATCGCATCCAATTTAGAAAGATCAGGATCTATTTTGCGTAATTGTTCTTGGTGAATAGCTGTTTGATATAAGTCTAGATATTGCACAGAACGATCAAAATATTGTGACCAAAATTTTCTATATTTATAATCTGCTAAGAAACCTGAATATAACCGATCATCCTCATCCTCTTTGATATATTGTGGGTAGAGTCGTTCTATTTCTGCTCTATAAAGCTCTGTATTTTCTGCCGTATCATGACTTGAATGGTCTTGTACACCAGCGACACTGTCTAAAATACTGGCATTCTCTTGATCAGTAGCAGCATAGGTTAAATGTGAGGCGAATAAAATCATACCTATACTTAGGCTTAAAATGGCTTTCTTCATAAAATGCTCAATTCAAATTATCTTTATAATAAAAATAAAAATTTAATATTTTCTGATCTATTCTAACAAATTATTGTATCAATCCCAATCCGCAGAATATTAATGAATTTAAAGCATGCTGATTTTTATTTTCAATTGATTCGATTATTTCACAATATCTAAAATGAAAAAACCGTCAGCTTGACGGTTTTTTCATTTTATAAATCAATTATTTTGGTTCTAGCTTTTTACTAAACTTGGTCGCAAAACCTGTAATTTTTTGATATCCAGTCGGTAAAATACGCTGAATTAAATCTAAGGTTTTTGCATCATTTCCAATAAGTAAACGACGTTTGTCTTTTAGTACAGCATCCAACATTTGTTGAGCAGCATCTTCTGGTGGCATACGCAATAGTTTATTAAATGCTTTTGCTGATTTGTCAGGGTTCATTCCTAAAGAACGTAAACTGTCATTCATACGCGCATCATTTGCAATATTGGTACGAATGCCGCCTGGATGGACACATAGTGCCGATATACCACACTTTTCGATATCTAATTCTTGACGTAATGATTCAGTAAAACCACGTACTGCAAATTTAGATGCATTATATGCAGACTGGGTCGGTTGCGCGGTTAAACCAAACAAGCTCGAAATGTTGATGATATGCCCATCACCTGTTTTCTTGATATAAGGCAAAAATTCTTTTGTTCCGTATACAACGCCCCAGAAATTGATATCCATGATCCATTCTAGTTCGTCATAAGATGCACCTTCTACGGTAGAACCTAAAGCTACACCAGCATTGTTAAAAATCATGTTTACAGAACCATGATTTTGCACTGTGTCCGCAGCCCAAGCTCGCATTTCTTCAACTTTGGCAACATTCACTTTCTTTGAGGTCACACGAACATTATACGGTTTGACCAGTTCAACGGTTTCAGCTAAACCTTTTTCATTCACATCACTAATGGATAAATGACAACCTGCTTTTGCCAATAAAATAGCAAGTTGTTGTCCCATACCAGAGCCAGCACCAGTAATTGCAGCGACTTTGTTTTTAAAATTTTTCATTGTCTATCCTTTTTTAAACCCGCACAAAGCATTCAGAGTGATGTGCAGCTCACTTGCTCAATATAATTTTGACAATCATTATTGTCAATATTATATTATGATTTAGCCGATGTTTTTTTATACAAAAATTCTAGAATAGGTTTCAATGGCTTTTATTGCTAAAATAAGCGCTTCTTTGTGACAATCAAATATGACACGAGTAATTTTTTACAATGAATGAGCCACTTTCCACTGAAAAGAAAACTATAAATAAAGCTGCCAAAGAGCGTCAATTTAAAGGCATGTCCTTATCTGAGCGGAAACTTGCACGTCGAGAAAAGTTAATCGAAGCAGGGATTGAAGCTTATGGTACGCATGGCTTTTTTTCTGTCACCGTCAAAGATATTTGTAATGAAGCCAAGCTGACTGAACGTTATTTTTATGAGTCCTTCAAAAAAAGTGAAGAACTGTTCCAAGTCATATTTCTACAACTGATTGAACAATTACAACAAACCGTGATGCAAGGCGTCATGCAAGCAGCACCTGATCCTAAAAATATGATTCGTGGTGGCTTAACTGCAATCTTTACCATGTTAAAAAATGATCCACGTGTGGCGCGTATTATTTATATCGATGCCATGCTGGTTCAAGAACTGCATAATCATGCCACGATCCATGAAACGATGGGCCGTTTCGACCGATTAATTCACTCCTTTGTCACGCTGATGATGCCGCATATTAAACGCAGTGAACAAGAAATTTCCTTGGTTGCCACAGGTTTAAATGGCTATGTGACTCAAATTGCGGTTCGCTGGGTCATGGGTGGGTTTAAACAATCGCTAGAAGAAATTGTCTCAGCATGTGAAATTGTATTTATATCGCTGATTGATTCATTTTCATCTAAATAAGCTTTTTAGCTTGAACAACCCTGTCATAAAATCGTCACAAAACTGGCAAATAGCGCATTTTGATGTTCAGTTGAAATGAATTTCTTTCCTCAAAACTGACCATTTATTTAAAAATGTCATGGATTATTCATCATATCGACGATTATTTGTCACATTTTTTTGCAAAAATTCGTCAACATCTTCTTTTTGCAATGATACTGTCATAATTAATCTTTGTAATAAGCCTGTCATAAATAAAAGACGGTACACCGTTCATACATAGGATATTGCGTTGTGAAAGATGACTATATATTAATCGTCGATGACGAACTTCCGATTCGAGAAATGATTCATACCTCATTGGATATGGCAGGTTTTCAATGCCTGCAAGCTGAAGATGCAAAACAAGCCCATCAAATGATTGTTGACCAACGACCATCTTTGATTTTACTCGATTGGATGATGCCTGGCGGTGTGAGCGGTGTAGACTTATGTCGTCGCTTAAAACGTGATGAAAACTTGGCAGAAATTCCAGTCATCATGTTGACAGCACGTGGTGAAGAAGACCATAAGGTTCAAGGTCTTGATGCTGGTGCAGACGACTATATGACCAAACCATTCTCTACTCGTGAATTGGTGTCGCGTATCAAAGCTGTCCTTCGTCGTGCCAATGCACTGAGTGGCGAAAAAACCATTGATGCCAATGGATTAATACTTGATCCAGTGAGCCAACGCGTCAGTTTTAGTGATAATATTTTAGAAATGGGTCCAACGGAATACCGCTTATTGGCATTCTTTATGACACATCCTGAACGTGCTTATACACGTGCCCAGTTACTTGATCAGGTCTGGGGTGGTAACGTGTATATTGAAGACCGTACCATAGACGTACACATCCGCCGCTTACGTAAAGTGCTTGAACCTTATGGCGCTGATCGCTACGTACAAACTGTGCGTGGAACGGGTTATCGCTTCTCTACCCGTGCAGATGTTGCTTTAGGTTAAGCATTCTCAAGGTAAATAAATTTCTATGTATGAACCCTACCCCGTCCCAGATCTTGCACGAGAACATAAAAAATTCCGTTATAGTAGCTTGTGGGAATTTGCAAAACAAGATTTACGCCTACTTGGTTTTTTACTCATTATTGGCGGATTTATTGGTTTAGGGATAGGGTATTTTTGGATTTGTATTTCCATCGGTTTTGCTGTTTTTTTTCTATTTCAATTACGCTCTTTATACTTGGTCAATGAGTGGATTTCGAATCGTCCTTATGATTCTCCGCCCAATCTAGAAGGTATTTGGGGTGCGCTGCTTTTTAATGTTTATCGTGCACAACGCCAAGAACGGGTTGTTCAAGCTGAAATGGTCGGATTGATTGATCGTGCGCAATCCTCACTGATTGCTTTAGCCGAAGCTGTGGTTTTAACGGATGAATTACATCAAATTGAATGGTGGAATCCTGCTGCGGAAAGACTGTTGGGCATTCAACCGCTAGATCGTGGTCGTAATATCTTGACCATTATCCGCCAACCGAGCTTTATTGAATATTTTAATAATATCGACCAATCTCCAGATGGCATTAAAATAAAATCTTCGGTTTATGAAGAGCATTATGTACAGATTAAACTGACACGTTTTGGTAGTGAAAGCCGTTTGCTCGTCGCTTACGATGTCACACGTGTACATAATCTGGAACAGATGCGCAAAGACTTTGTCGACAATATTTCACATGAACTTCGTACCCCGCTGACAGTACTCAGTGGTTATATCGAAACCTTTACCGACCAAGAAGATTTAAATCCGCGCTGGAAACGTGCTTTTGAACAGATGCAATCGCAAACACGTCGTATGAATGCCTTAGTCAATGACTTACTCTTGCTTTCACGTTTGGAAGGCAATAAACAGATCGCAAAAAATCAAATCATCGATATGCCGAATTTGATGAATCAGCTTTTTGATGATGCACAAGCCTACAATGTCGATTATGGACATACTTTAAATTTAGATATCGACAGTCATTGTGACTTAATTGGTTCTGATGCAGAGCTTGCCAGTGCGTTTAGTAATTTAATCACCAATGCGATTAAATACACCCCTAAAGGTGGCACTGTTACAATCGGCTGGCATGATGACAGTGAACATGGTTATTTCACTGTTGAAGATACCGGGATCGGAATTGACCCAAAACATATTCCACGTTTAACCGAACGCTTTTATCGTGTAGATAGTGCACGAAGCCGTCAAACGGGTGGAACAGGTTTAGGGCTTGCCATTGTGAAGCATGTTTTAATGCAACATAATGCATATTTAGAAATTGATTCTAAAGAAAATCAGGGGTCTATTTTTAGAGTGGTTTTCCCCAAAGAGCGCCTTGATTTTGCAGGTTAATATTTGATTTTTTGATTAATTCTGATGAAACTATTTTTAGATTGTGAGTTTAATGGCTTTGGTGGTGAATTAATTTCACTGGCATTGGTTGACGAAAATAATCAACATTTTTATGAAGTTTTAGCATGCGCTGACCCCATTACTTGGGTTAAAGACCATGTCATGCCTCGTTTAAATCAAGAACCGATTTCCTTAGCGCAATTTCAAAGTCGCTTACAGTTTTATTTATCTCAATATTCTAGTCTTGAAATTGTGGCAGATTGGCCAGAAGACTTTGCCTTGTTTACCCGTAGTCTGGTACTTTCTGCGGGGAAATGTATCCGAACACCTCCGCTGACCATGCAATTATGGATGCAAGACCCAATTGAAACCCATGTCCCCTCTGAAAACCCACACAATGCCCTAGCAGATGCACAGGCTTTAAAGCTGTCTTATTTCAATGCATCGGGATTGATCTAAAAATATATTCTGGGTTTAACCACACACTTTTATTGGGTTGCTATTACATAGAAAGAACCGCCAAATAGCTCGCACTGCTTGTGTATTTACCATTGTGAAAAATGTTTTGATGCAATCAAAATATCTTGGAAATTAATACTAAAAAACGATATTCAACTTTTAAAATCGTTTTCCTCAAAAAGCACTTATGCCATAACGAAAATTCATACTCAGACGTGTGCTGTATATCTTCATAATAAAATTCGAGATCAAGCTGAATAAATGACTTTAGATTATAAAAATAAAGCTTACTTATATTAATGTTGACCAAGTCACATTAGTGAAATATATTGAGAAATATATCTGATTTTAAGCATTATTTTATCATCAGTTATTTTTATAAAAAACTATTCATAAATATCAACACACCAAAAAATGGACATTACAATGAATAAATATAAATTTTCTATTGCAGCTGTTTTAGGATTATTACTGAGTGGGTGTGCTACGACCATAGCAAAACTCTCTTATAACGATCTAACAGGTAAAACCGCAAATGAGATGATGAATACCAATCGTGAAGGAAAATACGGACCAGTATGGGGAAAGCCTTATAGGACTGGCGTTGATAAGGATGGAGGGCAATTATTTTTTTATTGGATACGTTCCGATATGGGAATAACAACCGAACAATGTGGACAAGGCATGGATCAAGGTGTTGTGATCCAATATATGTGTAGTTATTCCAATGTCTGGTGGAAGGAATGGAAGATTAAATTTGGACAAGACGGACGAGTCTCTGAATGGAAAGTGGTTTCTTTTAAGGCTGAAAAGAACCGCTTATAACAGGCTTACATCAAATCTTATTCGGCTTTGTGAGCTTGACTCTGTTACTCAAAGTGATACAGAGTCAATCTCAATCAACCATTTGAAAAATATAATGATCCATTGATCTCAATTATATTTTATGCCCTAAAGCTTCACCCATCACCACAATAGAATTGGCTTTAAACTGTTCATCCCAAGTGATTTTATTCTGTTCAAACAATACAACTGCGGTTGAACCTAAATAAAAACGTCCAAGTTCAGCACCCTTTTCTAAGGCCAAATCATGCTGGTTTAACTCTAAACGCCCTGTTGGTTTTACTTTACCAGTCGCCACAGTTTCAATTCCTGCAACGATCATTGCACCCACTAGAACAACCGCCATACGTCCTAATTCGGTATCAAACAAACATACCATACGCTCATTACGCGCAAATAAACCTGGAATATTCTCTGCTGTAGTCTGGTTTACAGAAAATAACTCACCAGGGATATACAAGGTTTCTGTCAACGTTCCTGCAAATGGCATATGGACACGGTGATAATCACGTGGTGACAAATAAACCGTGGCAAATTCACCATTGATAAATGGTGCAGCCAATTGTGGATCGCCAATCAGTTTGTCTACAGAAAAACTTTGGCCTTTGGCCTGAAATACATCACCATCTTTAATTTTACCCAACTGAGAAATTGCACCATCTGCTGGAGAGACAATACTGGTCTGATCTGTGTCAATTTCTCGAACACCGTCTTTTAAGGCCCGGGTAAAAAATTCATTGAATGATTTATATTTTAAAGCATCACTTTGCTCAGCAATAGAAAGGTCTATCCCATACTGTGCTTTAAATGCTTGAATCGCTAAATTTTTAACAATTGGATTTTCACTGGCTGCAACTTTACCAACAACACGGCTGAGTTGCTGTTGCGGAATGACTTTTTGTGCTTGGATAAAAATTTGTTTTTTTAACGTTGATGTAAGACTCACGCAGGTGATTCTCCAGTAATAATTGGACTATCGAGGCGATTGCCCCACTCGCTCCACGCACCATCATAGGCTTGAATATTCCAATCCAATAACCGACCCAAGATATAAGCCAGACCAGAACGATGATGTGACTGACAATACACCACCACAGGCTGGTCAAATTGAAAGCCTAATTGTTCTAGACGTTGTTGCGTGCGTTCTAGAGGATGCAATTTTAAATGATTTTGACGATTAATTGCAGTACTCCATTCAAAATGTTGTGCACTTGGAATGTGACCGCCGCGTCGCGCTGCTAAACGCTGTCCCGTATATTCTTCTGAAGTTCGACAATCCCAAACTTGAATCGCTTGCTGTTCAACCTTTTGCAACAGTTTGGCATATTCAATTCGGTGTTGATCAAGATGTTGTAAATTGACGGTAACTAAGGGTTCAACTTTGCTAAAACTTTCTGCTTCAGCCGAAGTCGGATAGCCTGCTGCTAACCATGCATGAATTCCGCCATTGAGTAAGCTGGTATTATAAAAACCAAGGCAATGTAAGTTCCAGATCAAACGCCCAGCCCAAGCACCGCCTTCATCATCGTAGACCACGACATGATGTTCTGGAGAGATGTTTAAATACTCAATCAGCGCTTTTAAACCGTCCTCATCGGGCAATAACCCTGAAGCTTGTTCTTCCTGTCGAACCAACAGTTGTGGTTTAACATGTAATGCATGTGGAATATGTAATTGATCATACACAGAGCTACGACTTAGATCGACAATACGAATTTTGTCATGCCCTAAAAATGGCACAAGTTGTTCTGCTTCTATGAGTAATTCGAAGTTAAAGGCTGGTGTAGTCATACGTTTTTCTATTTTAAGACCTTGAGCACAAATGATCTTAGCACAGTGTTTTTTACCAATATGCTGATTTTTCACATTCTTTTAGCAAAAATTCAGATATCAATTTTCACTGCTTCGACAACTTCAGGTATTTCAAAGACCTGTCGTAAGTAAGCCAAGAAAGTATCGTTATCCGTCATGGTTTTTCCGGGACTATCTGAAATTTTCGCCACAGATTGACCATTACACTCCACCAGTTTTAACACAATATTGAGTGGCGTTTGCCCCATATCATTGGTCAAATTGGTACCAATACCAAAACTGACTTGAAAACGATCTTTAAAGTATTGATATAACGCCCACGCACGCTCAATGTCTAATCCATCACTAAAGGTTAGCATCTTGGTTTTGGTATCAATTTTCAGTTTTCGGTAGTGTTGATAAGCTTTATCGCCCCATTCAAATGGGTCACCACTGTCATGACGTAAACCATCGAATAACTTGGCAAAATACAAATCAAAATCTTGTAAGAATGCATCCATACCGACCACATCGGTCAAGGCAATGCCCAGATCACCACGATACTCTTGTACCCAGGTTTCTAAAGCTGCTTTTTGAAAATCTCTTAAACGGACATCTAGCGCTTGGAATGCTTGTAGAAACTCATGCGCCATGGTACCAATTGGATGAATATTTAATTCCTTTGCCAAAAGGACATTACTGGTACCTCTAAACACATTGGGTAAAGCTGCATGGAAAGTCTGGATCACATGTCTTTGCCAATCTAGACTATAACGACGACGAGTACCAAAATCTGAGACTAAAAATGGCGGAGCTTGAGTGCCTTGTTGCTGTTCAAATTTCTTTAATAATTCAACTTTGGCTTGTAGACGGCGTTCACCTTCAACATAAATGTCATCATTACGAATCCGGCTAAAATAGAGTTCATTGACAATCGCCAGAACAAAAATTTCAAACATCATCGCCTGAACCATTGGGCCTTCAACCCAAATGTCTAAACGGCCTTGTTCATCAATACCCGCTTTAATAAAACGGCGTTTGAGTTGGAATAATTCTAAATAGTCGACAAAATCACTTTTGATAAAACGCATACTGCGTAAATATTGCAATTCATCTTCTTGGAATTTGAGTAAGCAGAGATGATCGAGCTGCTCGTTCAAATCATCCAGAATATCCGTCAGGGGATAAACCGTAGCATCTAGATTACGACAGCGAAAATGATACACACTGTGCGTTTGAGGAAATTTATGTAGCACCACTTGTAACATGGTAAATTTATATAAATCTGTATCGAGCAAGGATTGGATGATTGGCGCCATATCTATTTTAATTTCGCTATGCTGTTTTTATTAAAGCATATTTTTCGCTGAGATAACGTAATCATTTATAAGTGATGAACTATATTTTCAGTTAAGCTCAACATAAATCTCAGCAGAATTATTTTTTCAATTTATCTGCCCATATGATAATTTTATAAATTCTATTTTTATTCAAAAACTTATCATTAGCTTCAACTTTTCATCAATGGCTTACTCTCATCAACTTACTGGGTTTTCCCTGTTAGAATAGCGTTATCGTATTTTAGTCTTATTGTTTATATGCGCGCATTATTACAAAGAGTGTTAGAAGCCAAAGTCGTTGTTGATGGTGAAACTACTGGAGAAATTCAAAAAGGAATTTTGGTTTTTCTCGGCTTAGCGAAGGAAGACAATTTTGAAAAAGGTCAAAAATTAATTGATAAAATTTTGAAATATCGTTTCTTTGATGACGAACAAGGCAAAATGGGCTGGAATGTCAGCCAAGCCAATGGTGGGATTTTATTGGTTTCTCAATTCACCTTAATGGCACAAACGCAAAAAGGCTTGCGTCCAGACTTTGGACCAGCCATGCCGCCCGCTGAAGCTCAGGCACTGTATCAACAATTGGTTGATTATGCTCGATCACAATTTAAAAATGTTGAGACAGGTATTTTCGCAGCGGATATGAAAGTGCATTTGGTCAATGATGGGCCTGTGACCTTTAACTTAGAAGTTGAATAATTAAAAGCTGAATAATCAAAACATTGATCTTAATACCAATGTTTAAATCCTAAAAAGCCCGATCTGATCGGGCTTTTTAGGATTTTCGATTCGCTTAGCGTCCAATCTTCTCTTTTAAGAATTGGCGTGCCAATTTAATTTTGTCTTTTACTGGTTTTGGAACTTTTGGTGGAATCAGTTTAGCCACTTGGTTAAACCAGACCAACAAACTGAAATCGCCTTCCATTTTGATACTGCCGTTTTGCATACCCGTCATAAAAGCCGTTGGATCGCCTTTTACCAAAGTTTTTACACCTTGCTCACTGTCAGCAAACTGTAAAACAAAATCAGCTTTTTGTTCAGCACCTGAAACTGTATCAATTTGACCATTGTTCACAATGATTTGGCGTGCCACGCCCAAGTCGGTACCAATCTGAATGCGGAACTGACGGTCATGGGTCAATTCAATAAATTTTGGACTGGTACGAGCCAATTGTTTCATACGAAGTGCTAAACCCAATACAAGCAAATCCAGTGGATCTGTACTTGCATCAACGATTGGTAACTTCACAACTGGAATTGCAGAAAGTTTCATGACATTTAAGCCTGTTGTTTTTTAAATTAGATTCGAATTTGCTCATCCTAGCATAACTTGTCATTGCGTAGACATGGCTTTCAGAGCAAAGTATAAACTGAAAAAAAGGTATACCATTATGATATACCTTGGAATGTCTAAATTGATTTTTTTCGTGTAATTAAAGTCACTATTGTTATCTTAGCGTTCATATTGACTGAAGTTTTCACTCAAAACTTATTCATCTTCATAGACTGGGGTATGTTCAATATATTGGCGATTTGCCAATGCTTTTTGTGCACGACTGTCTTCACGCAATAAGAGTGCAATCAATGCAGACATCGCCAACATAATCGCGGTTAAATAGCTATATGCGACCGAAATATCAAAGATGTTCTGTACACTATAACGCATTGCTTCCAAGGTGCCCCAGAAGATCATGCCTGCAAACATAAACCCTAACCAATGACGATAAGGGGAAAAGAACACGGTAGCCAACGCTGCAGCAATTAGACCGAATCCAATCAATGTTGCAAATGTTGTTGATACCATAACAACCTCCGTCAAAATGATGCCTTATAAAAAAACCGTTTAAATAGGTGTTTCACAACAATTTCAAGCTTTATAATTTTTCTTAAATCACCTTATAGAAGCTTATGCTTTGCATTATGTATAGTTTTTAAGAGAAGGAAAGCGCTGTTTTCTGCTTAAACGACACACTTTGTCGCAACATTCATTTGTCATTACATTTTTTAAGAATCCTGTTTTTCTCACAATCTAATTACCATCAATCATGCAGTGTCATTACAAAAAAATACACACAGCTTTTAATCCCTGAAAAACTTTTTTTAAGTTCTAAAACGAATATTTTTATCAAGCTGTTTTATTGAGCGCGAATGGCAGCAAAGTGATTCATTTTCAAATAAAAAATAGCGACTTAAAGTCGCTATTTGTCATGATTCTGCAATATAACCCATGTCATTTAAGCACGGGACAAATCTTTATCATGCACGCCTAAAAGATAAAGCACACCATCTAGACCTACACTTGAAATGGCTTGATTGGCATTTTGACGAACCACAGGTTTCGCACGGAATGCGACTCCGAGCCCGGCAATTGAAAGCATCGGCAAATCGTTTGCACCATCTCCAACCGCAATCGCTTGCTCAGGTGAAATCCCCATTTTCCCAGCCAATTCAGTCAACAGATACGCCTTGCGCGCTCCATCAACGATATGGCCTTTAACCTCACCTGTCACGACACCATTTTCAACATCGAGGATATTGGCATGCACTTCATCAATGCCCAATTTTTCTTGTAGATATTCAGCAAAGTACTGAAAACCACCAGATAAAATCGCAGTTTTATAACCCAATGATTTCAGTGTCGAGATTAACCGCTCGGCACCTTCTGTCACGGTTAGTCGTTCAGCAATTTGAGGCAATACTGTGGCATCAAGGCCTTTAAGTAACGCAACGCGTGCACGGAAACTTTGTTGAAAATCCAACTCCCCTTGCATTGCACGTTCAGTGATTTCAGCGACTTTATCGCCCACCCCTGCTTCTTTAGCAAGTTCGTCAATCACTTCTTGCTCAATCAAAGTCGAGTCCATGTCGAAGCAGACTAAGCGACGATTACGGCGATAGGCATTGTCTTCCTGCACCGCGACATCAATATTTAATTCAGCAGAAAGCCGTAAACATGCGGCACGCATCGCCTGTGCATCCAGCATTTGCCCACTCAAACCGAATTGAACACATGAACGTTTCAGCCCATCTTGGTGTCCATTACGTTCGGGACGACCCGACAAGCGCGTCACTGTTTCAATGTTAAAACCTTGACTTGAAACAATATTGGTTACCGCTTGTAGATGTTCGGCTGTGAGCTCTGGTGCTAAAGCGGTCACGATATAACGTGTGCGCCCACCTTCACTCACCCATTGGTCATATTCTGCGCCTGAAATCGGCTTAAAACGAACGGTTAAACCAATATCATGTGCTAAAATAAGGATGTCTTTCATGGCTAAAGCTGTTGCAGTTTGATCGTTTGACGACACTACAATACCTAAAGTCAATTGATTATGGATGACCGCCTGTCCTACATCTAATATTTGCAAAGAATGTACGGACAACACTTGCATTAATCGAGTAAACTGATTGGGTTGGTCAGGTCCTAAAAATGAAATAAGAATGATTTCTCGCATGAATTGACTCGGGTCTGAGCTACAACAATTGGAAGAATCATAATCGAAATCGAAATTTTTTGCTTTGGAAGTTTACGTTGAATGCGCCAAGACAAGGGCTATTTGCTAGCCTACTTATTGTAAGTTTTGCATTTCATACCTTTTTATTGGTAGTTGCAACAACACATCAGTTAAATGAAAACCGTGCCAGCCAAGGCCAACTCATGACCAGCCAATTGGTCACGGACAGCCTATCTGAACTCGAACCCGCAAATACGGTGTCATTGGCGCTGTTGGCAAATCGCTATGCGACCAATCCAAGCGTGGCTTCGATTCGAATACTGGATGCTAAAAAACAAGTGCTGGCAACCAGTGGTATGGCAAAAACTCGTCAAGGTGAAGTTTTTGTTCGTGATGCATTACAGAACGAGAAAAAAGTCGGCACAATTGAAATTACCTTGATCAAGCCAAGTATTGGTGAAATTTTACGGACCCAATGGCTGGCTATTTTAGTGTCCTTATTAATTCATACCTTTTTATGGTTGGCCTACCGTGCCATCGCTCGCCCAACGCGCAGTGAATTTTTGGCTCGCATCAACAATGAAGCCCGCTTAAAACACGAAATTCAACAACTGACTGAAGCACTTGAAGCGGAGAAAGCCAACCGCACGATTGCGATTGCGCAAGCTCAACAACAAGCGCAAGCCAAAGCAAAACCTGAACCCAAAACGCCTGTAACCACAACACTGGAAAATGACCAAGAGATTTTGGCGCTGAATATTCAGTACTATGATCCGAAACAACTGATGAATACGGTCAACCAGTCGGTTTCACTGCCTTATTTTAATTTATGTCAGATTTTTCTGAATAAAAGTATTGAACTTTGCGCACAGCATTTCAAATTGAATGCAAAAGATTTCACCATTCATCAAGAATTTAATCAGAATGGCGCAATCCTGAGTATTGATGCTGAAAAACCCAATGCAGCACAATCTATATTAATGGTTGGTTCGGTATTTCAATTACTGTCGGAAGTTCTGTATAAACGTTACCGTGAAGACAAGCGCTTTGTGTTACAGACGCGTTGTGCGGTCACCACCTCAGTAGAGGCGATGCAACTTGATGCGTCTCAAGCTGCTGAGCGCTTGGTGAATCATTTAATTGCCAAAGAAATGGCATTGTATTTAAGCAATGATCAACTCAAGCATATTGGTGATTGTTATCAATTGGTTGCCTTACCAAATCCAACCAATGTGTTGACCCGTCACTCATTTATGATCAATGGTATGAATAATGACTGTGCTGAACTTGCACAAAATATTCGTACTGAGATTTTAAAAGGTAAGAAAAATACACCGAATTCTGAAGCAATCTCAGAGAATTAAGTATTTACCATCTATCAAGCCCTCCTCTTTTTTAAAGTGCGAGGGTTTTTCTTTTATTACGCTCAATTTCCGATAAGTTAATCTTATTTTTTTCGAAATGAGTTTCTGGGGTCTGCTGACATTTCATAAATGGTTTGCGTTGTAGGTTAAAATTGAACATGAGACGTATACGTCTAAAGCATGAATGAGAATAGCGAGGCTATTTTCGAGTTTCATAACATAGGCTGAGATAATTTTAGCTACAACCCTTCGGGACTAGCGTGTTTTTTGCCGCTACGTCGTTACGAACTACTCATTTAGATTGACTAAATTTCACACTTCGCGCCTAGTATCGCCTAAAAAACTCACGTAGTCGCAAACGTAGACGAATTATCAACAGACCCTGATCTTTATACTAAATCACGATAAATCAATTTTCTTCTCTTTTCATTGCCCTACAAGCTTGTGTATAACTATCTATCTCAAAGGAAGATGATAAGCATAGGCAAAATACGTAAAAACACGTTAGACTATGCTCCGAATGTACTCAATGAAAATGTCATACGACAGAACAAAAAGGTGAAGGTTGATGCCGCTCAATACTGTTGAAGAGCTTGTAGCAGATATCCGTGCAGGTAAAATGGTTATCCTCATGGATGACGAAGATCGTGAAAATGAAGGCGATTTAGTCATTGCTGCAACACACGTACGCCCTGAAGACATCAACTTTATGATCACCCATGCTCGTGGTCTTGTATGCCTAACACTGAGTCGTGACCGCTGTAAGCAACTCGATCTACCATTAATGGTCGACCATAATGGCGCACAACACAGTACAAACTTCACGCTTTCTATTGAAGCTGCAAATGGTATTACCACTGGTATTTCTGCAGCAGAACGTGCCCATACCATTCAAACTGCAGTTGCTGCACATGCCAAACCTGCTGATATTGTACAACCTGGACATATCTTCCCATTGATGGCACAACCAGGTGGTGTATTACACCGTGCTGGGCATACAGAAGCTGGCTGTGACTTATCTCGTTTAGCGGGTTTAGAGCCGGCATCTGTGATTTGTGAAATTATCAATGAAGATGGCACGATGGCACGTCGTCCAGATCTTGAAGTATTTGCTGAGAAACATGGCTTAAAAATTGGTACAATTGCTGATCTGATTCATTATCGTATGACCAATGAACAAACCGTAGAACGTTTGGATCAACAAAGTATAGATACTGAATACGGTACCTTTGATTTATACCGTTACCGTGAAATTGGTAATCCAGACATTCATTTGGCTTTGGTTAAAGGTGAACCAAAACAAGGGGTGACGACTGTCCGTGTACATGGTTTCAACCCTGTACGTGATTTATTGAAACTCAATAAAAAAGATGGTGAGCCTGCTTGGAACCTTGATAAAGCACTCAAAACGATTGCCGACAGTGATCGAGGGGTTTTGGTCTGGATTGGTCAACGTCATCTATCTGACTTAGGCCCTGCTTTGGCAGAACTTGGTAAGCCGAAACCAACAAAATCAAATGCTGCACTTTCACAGCAATACCAAACAATTGGTGTTGGTGCACAAATTTTACGTGATCTTGGTGTTGAAAAGATGAAACTTCTCAGTTCACCATTACGTTTCAATGCATTATCAGGCTTTAATTTAGAAGTGGTGGAATACATCACTGCTGAGCAAAAAACTGGTCAATAATTTTTAATCAGACTGCATTTATTGCTCAGTTAGGTTTTTAGTCGGGAAATAAAAGCAGTCTGTACAACCACTTATCTGTTAAATTATCGAGGTTGCCATGGCGATTCGCCGAATTGAAGGTTTATTACATCTCGCGAGCGAAGACCGTTACGCGATTTTAGTTGGTCGTTTTAACAGCTTTGTTGTTGAACATTTATTAGAAGGTGCAATTGATACATTGCATCGTCATGGTGTAAGCGACGATAATATCACTGTCGTTCATGCACCGGGCGCATGGGAACTTCCAGTTGTGGCTAAAAAACTAGCAGCTTCTGGTAAATTCGATGCAGTGATCGCACTTGGCGCAGTGATTCGTGGTAGTACGCCACATTTCGACTTCGTTGCAGGTGAATGTGCCAAAGGTTTAGGTGTAGTTGGTTTAGATACTGGCCTACCTGTAATCAATGGTGTATTGACTACGGACAGTATTGAACAGGCGATTGAACGCTCTGGTACAAAAGCAGGTAATAAAGGTGGTGAAGCTGCCCTTACTGCTATTGAAATGGTTAACCTGTTAAAGGCAATTTAAAGCATGTCGCAAACACTCCAAGCTACTTATGCAGCAAAACGTAAAGCACGTCGCTTTGCTGTACAAGGGATTTATGAATGGCAAATGAGCCACAACCCAGTGCATGAAATTGAAGCACGTACCCGTGTTGAAAACGCAATGCATAAAGTGGATCTCGGCTATTATCATGAGTTGCTCACAGCCGTGATCGCAAACCATGAAGCATTGGATGCTTTACTTGTTCCTGTTCTGGATCGTGAACTGAGTGCATTAGACGGTGTAGAACTTGCTACATTACGTTTAGGTGCATACGAACTCAAAGACCATCTTGAAGTCCCTTATCGAGTTGTACTCGATGAAGCCATTGAGCTGGCAAAACACTTTGGTGGTGCTGACAGTCATAAATACATCAATGGTGTATTAGATCGTTTAGCAACAAGCCTGCGTGAAGCAGAAAAGCAACAAAGCAAATAAGTTGTTTTTACATGGCTGAGTTTTCAATTATTGAGACCTATTTCAATCGTCAGCAGCAAACTGATGTTGATTTAGGCGTCGGTGACGACTCAGCTCTGCTCTCCCCACCTTTGAATCATCAATTGGTGATTTGCACAGATACCCTTGTCGCTGGTCGACATTTTCCCTTAGAAACTTCTCCACATGCGATTGGCTGGAAATCTGTTGCTGTCAATCTGTCAGATATTGCTGCAATGGGTGCGAAACCCCACAGTATTTTACTCGCATTGAGCCTATCCCAAATTGATCATGACTGGCTAAAACAATTTAGTCAGGGTTTATATGATTGTTGCGATCAATTTGGCGTACGTTTAATTGGTGGTGATACCACGCAAAGTCCACATCTCACCATTACCGTCACCGCACTGGGCTGGATTGAAACAGGCAAAGCCATTACCCGTTCTGGCGCACAAGTCGATGATTTAATTGTAGTCAGTGGCTCGATTGGTGATGCCGCTTTTGGGCTAAAACATTTAGGACATCCCCTACAACAACGTCTAGATTACCCAACACCGCGCTGCGAATTAGGCGCCATGTTAAAAGACTTGGCGTCCAGTATGATTGATGTTTCAGATGGGCTTGCTCAAGATCTCGGGCATATCTTAGATGCCTCTGGTGTCGGTGCAAAAATAAATTTAAATCAACTCCCGATTCAGCCAGCTTTAAGGCAACTCAGCGACAATGAGCAATGGAAATATGCTTTAGCGGGCGGAGATGATTATGAGTTATGCTTTACAATAACTATGCAAAATTATGCTAAACTTTTGCAATTAAAACCAAATGTAACCACTACAATCATCGGCCAAGTTACACAAAAATCTGGGATTGTATTTGAGAAAGATGGCTTAGACCATCCACTTCAACTTCAAGGGTACCAACACTTTGCATAAACCTCCGATTGTCTTTAAAAATATGACATGGGCTGAACGCTTTATTGTGTTCTGCGGTGTGGGCTTTGGTTCAGGCTTAGCGCCTAAAGCACCAGGTACATTTGGCTCAGCGTTTGCGCTTTTGTTTATTCCGATTTGGCTTGCAATTGGTTTTTATGGCTCCATATTGGCCATCATAATCATGTCATTGGTCGGTATTTGGATTTGTGGGAAAACCGCAGAGATTATCCATGTACATGATGATGGGCGTATTGTTTGGGATGAATTTGCTGGGCAATCAATCACCTTCCTGCCTTTGATTTATTTAGGGCAAATGAATTGGATTTGGGCACTGGTTGGATTTGCACTGTTCCGTTTATTTGATGTCTGGAAACCATGGCCTATTCGTGTCATTGACCAAAAAGTTGATGGTGGCTTTGGGATCATGCTTGACGATATTATTGCAGGCCTCTGGGCAGCAATATGTATCGTGATTTATTTATATTTTAAAATGGCTTAAGCCAGATCTGTTAGGTGTGATATGTCTACAACTGTGATCATTCTTGCTGCAGGTAAAGGAACACGTATGCGTTCTAGTTTACCCAAGGTACTCCAACCGTTAGCAGGACGCCCACTACTCGGTCATGTGATTGAAACAGCAAAACAATTACAAGCAAAAAATATCATTACAATCTTTGGTCACGGTGGTGATCTGGTTCAAAATGCATTTGCTCATGAAAATATTCAATGGGTAGAGCAAACAGAACAACTCGGTACAGGTCATGCAGTTAAAGTGACTTTACCAGTTTTACCCCAAGACGGCATTTCTTTGATCCTTTCTGGTGATGTGCCTTGTGTACAACAAAGTACCCTACAACGTTTGCTTGATGAATCCAGCCAAACAGGCATCGGTTTAGTCACATTGACGCTTGAAGATTCTACTGGCTATGGTCGTATCGTACGCAAAGCTGGAAAAATCCAAGCGATTGTTGAGCATAAAGACGCTTCTGATGAACAACGTCAAATTAAAGAAATTAACACAGGTATTTACTGTGTCAGCAATGCCAAATTACATGAATGGTTACCGAAACTCAGCAATGACAATGCTCAAGGCGAGTACTACCTGACCGATATCGTGGCAATGGCTTTAGCGGATGGTATGGAAATCGCATCCATTCAACCAGAATTGGCTTTTGAAGTTGAAGGCGTGAATGATCGCATTCAACTTGCAGCATTAGAGCGAGAATTCCAAAATTATCAAGCCAAATCACTGATGCAGCAAGGCGTGCATCTGATTGACCCTTCACGTTTTGATTTACGTGGTCAACTCACGGCGGGTACTGATGTTCGTATTGATATTAATGTGATTATTGAAGGTCAATGTACTTTCGGAAATGGCGTTGAAATTGGTGCAGGATGTATTATAAAAAACACTCAAATTGCGGCAGGAACCAAAGTTCAACCATATAGTGTTTTTGAAGATGCGGTAATTGGTGCAGATGTACACATTGGTCCTTTTGCACGACTACGTCCAGGTGCAAAATTGGCAGATGAAGTTCATATCGGTAACTTTGTTGAAGTGAAAAACTCTTCTGTTGGTCTAGGTTCAAAAGCCAATCATTTCACCTATTTAGGCGATGCAGAAATTGGTGCGGGTTCAAATATCGGTGCAGGTACAATTACCTGTAATTATGATGGTGCCAATAAACACAAAACCATCATTGGTGATAATGCCTTTATTGGAACCAACAACTCACTGGTTGCACCGATTAAAATTGGTCATGGCGCAACCACAGGTGCGGGTTCAGTGATTACCCATGATGTAGCAGACAACAGTCTTGCATTTGAACGTGCAAAACAAATTTCGAAAGAAAATTATCAACGTCCCCAAAAGGTCAAGAAATAAGAGGATATTATTATGTGCGGTATTGTTGGTGGCGTTGCTGAACGAAGCATTACAAATATTTTAATTGAAGGCCTAAAACGTCTTGAATATCGTGGTTATGACTCGGCGGGTGTTGCACTGGTTGATCAGGGGCAAATCTTACGTGAACGTCGTGTTGGTAAAGTTGCAAATTTAGAAGGCGCGGTTGCAGAGTCGAATATTTTAGGTTCTGTGGGTATTGCACACACACGTTGGGCAACCCATGGTAAACCAACTGAAAATAATGCCCATCCGCATATTTCTGGCCATGTTGCAGTGGTACATAACGGTATTATTGAAAACTACCAAGAGCTTAAGGATGATCTTGAAGCTTTGGGTTATGTGTTTACATCTCAAACCGATACTGAAGTCGTTGCTCACTTAATTACTGAAGCACTGAAATCATCACCAAATCTATTAAAAGCCGTTGAAGAAATCGTACCTCAACTGAAAGGCGCTTATGCACTGGGGATTGTACATACCGATTACCCAGATGAATTAATTGCTGTTCGTGAAGGCTCACCTTTAGTCATTGGTGTCGGTATCGGTGAGAACTTTATTAGTTCAGACCAATTGGCACTATTGCCTGTGACCAACCGTTTTATCTATCTTGAAGAAGGTGATATTGCGCGTTTAACTCGTGAAACGATTGAAGTTTTTGTTAATGATCAATTGGTTGATCGTCCAGTGAAAGAGCTGGATGCAACCGTGAGTAATGCCTCTAAAGGTGAGTATAAACACTACATGCTCAAAGAAATTTTTGAGCAACCTGAAGCAATTCAACAAACGATTTCTCAAGCTTTGAATGGCAATACTCTACGAGAAGATTTCTTACAAAATGCAAACATAGATTTTAAAAATGTTCAGCAAATTCAGGTGCTTGCTTGTGGTACCAGCTACCATGCTGGAATGATTGCAAAATATTGGTTTGAACAACTGATTGATTTACCTTGCCAAGTTGAAATTGCCAGCGAGTTTCGTTATCGCTCGCCTGTGATTGTAGATAACACCTTGTATGTCTGTATTTCCCAATCAGGTGAAACTGCAGATACCTTGGCTGCATTACGTGATACACAAAAGCGTGCTAAAGCAAAAGGCTTAAATATCTACACCATGACGATTTGTAATGTCGCGACCTCGTCTATGGTTCGTGAAACAAATCATCATTTATTAACTCTGGCTGGTCCTGAAATTGGGGTCGCATCAACCAAAGCGTTTACCACACAGCTCGCAGCTTTGATGCTATTGACCCTTAAACTTGGTCAGGTTAAGCAAACCATTTCAGCTGAACGTCTTGATGAAATCACTTCTGCGCTGTGGCATATCCCTAAAGTCATTTTGGATACCTTACAAAATGATGCAGAAATTTTACGTTTGTCTGTTCTGTTTAAAGAGAAACAGCATTGCTTGTTCTTGGGTCGCGGTACAGAATTCCCAATTGCACTTGAAGGCGCATTAAAACTTAAAGAAATTTCATATATTCATGCTGAAGGTTATGCTGCAGGTGAATTGAAACATGGCCCACTGGCATTGGTCGACAATGATATGCCTGTGGTGATTCTTGCACCGAATGATGACATGCTGGATAAACTTAAATCCAATATGGAAGAAGTCCAAGCACGTGGTGGTGAACTGTTTGTTTTTGCAGATGAAAATAGCGGTATCGTGGCTAAAGATCGTCAACATGTTGTCTATGTTCCAACGGTCAATACTTGGTTAGCGCCGATTGCTTACAGTATCCCAGTACAGTTACTGTCTTATCATGTTGCGGTATTACGTGGTACTGACGTAGACCAACCAAGAAACTTAGCAAAATCAGTTACGGTTGAATAATCAATCAGTTACTTATTGTAGTGTATGAAATAAATTAAGTTTCATACATATATCAATAGCTTAAGTAATCCACACAAAGCATGCGCTAAAATTGCATGAATGTGTGGATTTTTTATGCCTAATTTTTATAGATACATCAATTTAAAATAACCTAAACAGAAACCATCTTCTTAAACTTGAACCAACAATATCCTTTAGCGAAAAATAGCCTCCTTTTTTACTTCACATCAAAATGAAAATAAATAAGTTCTAAAGTGAATAGTCAGTTTTAAAAACTTTATTCTGTTTTATTAAACCTAAGTGCCTTATGGCATCAGTTTTTTGAAATTTTGATTCACAATGCAATAAAAAATTAACATGAAGTTATTTGACAAAACAAACATATGAACATATATTCATATGTAAATAATCCAATTCAGAGGTCCTTATGGGACACAATCATAATCATCCCCATAATAGCCATAGTGATCACAACCACGCACATGTACCTGAAGCAACTACAGGAAATGAAAGAAAGATTCTGATTTCTTTCTTCATTATTTTCAGTTTTATGCTTGTTGAAGCTGCTGGGGGAATCATATCTGGTTCACTGGCACTGTTAGCTGATGCAGGCCATATGATGACGGATGCACTTGCATTAGGATTAGCATATGCAGCGTTTCGCTTTGGGCGTCGTACTGCGGATAAATCACGTACTTTCGGCTATATGCGCTTTGAAGTAATTGCAGGCCTGATCAATTCTCTAACCCTGTTTGGAATTGTTGGATGGATCGTCTATGAAGCGATTGTACGCTTTCAATCACCTCAACCCGTACTTGCAGGACCGATGTTTATCGTCGCAATTGTTGGTATGTTGGTGAATATTTTTGTTTTATGGTATCTCACACGAGATGATACGGATCATGTAAATATCAAAGGTGCAATTCTGCACGTGATGGGTGACTTATTGGGTTCTGTTGCTGCAATTATTGCTGCAATCGTCATCTGGTACTCAGGCTGGACACCGATTGATCCGATTTTGTCTGTACTTGTATCATTACTTGTATTGCGCAGTGCATGGTCTTTGTTTAAACAAACCATTCATATTTTGTTAGAAGGTGCGCCTGCCAATGCGAATACAACAGATATCACCACTCACTTATTAAAATCCGTTCAAGGCATTCAGAAAATTAGCCATATTCATGTATGGATGATTACTTCAGGAAGAGCAATGGCAACATTACATGTCCAACCTGAAGCAGGTGTTGATATTAAGACACTCACCGAACAAATTGAACATGAATTAAAAACCAAATTTGATATTGAACATCCAACTGTCGCGATTGATTGGCAAGGTGATAGCAGCTGTAGCCTTGAAAAACCGACAAAAATTGATCCTCATGCTGGACATAGTCATTAAGATCAATATGGATCAAGCACAAATTGCCACAAGGTCATTGATTGTTGCCTTGTGGCATCCACATTTTGAAATTCACTTTGCTTTTAATAATCGATTTGAAAAATAGAAAATTTAACCACACTGCTCTTCTGCAATATGTTTTGCCATATCAGACAAAACATGGCTGACATGCGTATCAGCGATTTCATATAATACTTGTTTGGCCTGACGCTCACTTTTCACCAAGCGTGCTGAGCGTAATAAACGTAAATGATGACTAACCAAAGATTGCGACAAATCGAGTGCTTCACAGATATCGCCAACTGGACTAGGTCCACGCATACAGAATAAAAGAATTCTGAGACGTGAGGCATCTCCTAAAAGTCGAAAAGTTTCAGCCAGAATAATAATCTCGTCTTGCGATATTTCTGTTGAGCCGTCTTTAAAAGTCATATATTAATCACAATCGTTGTTCATAATTTTTCATCATAAAAGATTCTACTCTTGTGCTTCTCATAAGGACAAGACTTAATCGCGATAAAGTATTTTTCTGGAAGTCCGGTTTTATCAAGCTTAAATAAAAAACCAACACTTTATAAAGATTGATTGAGTTGTAGCTTCAGCTTTTTTCCACAGGC
This sequence comes from Acinetobacter sp. GW821-FHT01E09, assembly GCF_059422385.1. Lineage (NCBI taxonomy): Bacteria > Pseudomonadati > Pseudomonadota > Gammaproteobacteria > Moraxellales > Moraxellaceae > Acinetobacter > Acinetobacter sp. GW821-FHT01E09. The sequence goes on along the minus strand of NZ_JBWKWU010000001.1, from coordinate 103,570 downwards.
AATAATGGTTTTTCGATCGGCATCAATTGCGCCATAAGCAATCGCCATCACACGCATTTGCAGGGTAATATCATAATGCGGATAAGACGCTGAGCGATGAAATAAACGGGCATCGATTTCCAGCATTTGCGCAAAGTGATGTAATTCCTCCAGTGTATCTGCCATCAAATGACACCATTCTTGGCCTTTAAAAGGAACTTTTGCGCGATCGACATACACACTCATAACAAGATTCATTTTCCCTATTTCAGATTGATTATCCCATGAAATTCATCCATGATTGAATACAAATTCAAGGTATAGCAAAGCGTCATTTGATGACAACATATAATGAAAATTTATCCAGCCACACCAATCCATCTCAAGCAACTCAATCAGCTGGCCTGCACCACACATCGCCAACATTTTGCTGATCTTTGGTCAGAACAAGGCCTACAAAATTTTCTCAATCAAAATTTTAGTTTAGAAAATTTGTCCGAATCTCTGCGAGATCCTGATCAAGTTTGGCTATTGCTTGAAAATGAACAAGCGCAAATTATTGGATATGCCAAGTTAAGTCTCAACCAATATGAACCACATTTAGATATTACTGGTACAGAATTACAGAAAATTTACTTGCTTAAAGAAGCGGTTGGGAAAAATTTTGCATCTGCGCTTATGCAAAATGCGATTGATATTGCACGTGAACATCAACAAGCTTCTGTATTTTTGGAAGTATTAACAACCAACACCCGTGCAAAAAAATTCTATCAAAATTTTGCTTTTACAGAGAAATTAAGCATCGACTTTAAAACAGATTTATATGATATTGGTATGGATTTAATGCAACTCGAATTAACCTCAAGATAATGAAAAAATATCTGATTAGTGCATGTCTTGTAGGTGAAAATGTTCGCTACGATGCTAAGAACTGCCTACAACACAAGCTTAAACAACTACTAGACACTCAACAAGCCGTGGTGATTTGTCCTGAAGTTTCAGGCGGCTTAAGTACACCTCGACAGCCTGCTGAAATCGTAGGTGGTGATGGTTATCAGGTTTTAAGGGGACAAGCCAAAGTAAAAGATGCCAATGGTGATGATGTTTCAGCTGAATTTATTCTAGGTGCAGAAAAAACCCTAAAACTCGCCCAATACCATCAAGTGACACATATTATTTTAAAAGCCAACAGTCCTTCTTGTGGTTCACAGATGATTTATGATGGATCATTTTCAGGACATAAAATATCAGGCAAAGGGGTGACAGCAGCCCTACTTGAACAACATGGCTTTAGCGTACTCACTGAGGATGAATTTTTAAAACAGTTAGCGCATGAATAAGCACTATAAATAAAAAGAGAGCCAAGGCTCTCTAAATGAAACGTAAATTTTAAAATAGTATTAGGGTCTGTTGACAATTCGTCTATGTTTGCGACTACGTGTGTTTTTTAGGCGATACTAGGCGCGAAATACGAAATTTAGTTATTCTAAATGAGTGGTTCGTAACAACGTAGCGGCAAAAAACACGCTAGTCCCGAAGGGTTGTGGTTAAAATTATCTCAGCCTTCGTTATGAAACTCGAAAATAGTCTCGCTATTCTCTTCGTTTCATGCCTTGCCTGCTCAATTTTAACCTACAACACAAGCCATTTATGAAATGTCTACAGACCCTATTGTTTATTTTCAGCCATTTTATCTGCTTTCGCTGCCCAATACGTGGCTAAAACAGGCCCTGAAATATTATGCCATAAACTAAAAATAGCACTTGGCACTGCGGTTATTGGAGATGCAGCAAAATGTATCGCTGCTAAGGTCACACCTAAACCAGAATTTTGCATCCCCACTTCAATCGCAACAGCTTTGGAGTCAGGGTAAGATAAGTTGAATAGACGACTTGCCCAATAACCTAATAAAAAGCCTAAACCATTATGTAAAATCACCACACCCAAAATCAGTAAGCCCGATTGCAAAATTGAAGCCTTACTGGCTGCAATAATTGCCGCCACGATCACCACAATGGCGACTACAGATATTAGAGGCATCACTTGAATATATTGCTCGGTCTTTTGTTTAAATAGACTTCTTAAAATCACGCCCAAAATAATTGGAAAAATCACCACTTTAAGAATATCGATAAACATTGAACCCGCATCAATCGGAATCCACTGGCTGGCTAACACATAGAATATTGCAGGTGTCAAAATAGGCGCTAAAAACGTTGAAACAGATGTACATGTGACGGATAAAGCGGTATTTCCTTTGGCCATATAGGTGATGACATTGGATGCTGTCCCTCCGGGGCAACAGCCGACAAGGATTACCCCTACCGCAATTTCGGGTGGTAAATTAAAAACTTTACAGAGAAAGAATGCCACACTGGGCATCACCACAAAATGTGCAACGACACCGATCACAACTGCTTTGGGATTTGACAAGACATTCCTAAACTCATCTACGGTCATGGTCATACCCATTCCCAGCATGATAATCCCTAAAACCCATGGAATATATGCTTTCATCCAGACAAATGCTGCTGGAAAACATAAGGCAATAAAGGCAAACACCACGACCCACAGGGCAAAAGTTTTTTGTACAAACTGACTAAAACGTAAAATTGCTGACATAGTCCTTACCCAATCAGATTGAGGATTTCGGCTTATCTTAAAGCAAGATGTTTTAAAGCAGTAATATTTCTCAAATGATGCAAGTCTTGGTGCTTATACTGCGTTGAGAATCTCTTTTGAGATCATGCGTTTTACACCGACAGCCAGCATTTCCTGCCATGCGTGTTGTAAAGAACCCTGTAAATCAATTGCTTTGGTCGCGTCCGAAATCACAAAGGCTTTAAAGCCTAACTTGGCAGCATCCATGGCCGTCCATGCGACGCAGAAATCTGTTGCAATCCCCACGATATACACCGTATCTATACCGCGTTCTTTAAGATAGCCCGCCAAGCCTGTAGTGGTTTTATGATCGGCTTCCATAAAGGCTGAATAGCTGTCAATTTGAGAACGAAAGCCTTTACGAATGATCAGTTGTGCAGTTGGTATGTTTAGATCAGGATGAAATTCAGCATCTTTACTCCCTTGTACACAGTGTGATGGCCACAATACTTGCGGGCCGTAATCTAACTGAATCAGATCATAAGCTTTACGGTTGGGATGATTCTCAACAAATGAAATATGGTTTTCAGGATGCCAATCTTGGGTCAGTACAATATTGTCAAAATGTCGTGCCAATTGATTGATGGTAGGAATGATTTGCTCAGCATGGGCAACTTCTAAATTTCCACCAGAAGTAAAACCATTTTGTACATCAACAACGATCAAGGCGCTACGCTCAGATTGCAACATTTCCCTACCCTTATATTGGCCAAATGACTATTATTTTAATCGTAAAAATTTAAACACTCGATGACTCAACATACAATATAACAGCGTACATTTGCGAGCGTCTTATCAAAATCAACCAAGAAATCATCTAGAACGGTTCGCTAGATTCTAAACGGCGAGACTCCGCTACCCGATAGAAAATTGTTTTCTAGTGCGAATAGATTTTATCCGGCATTGGGATTAAAACCGCACGCTGTTCATGTTTGATAAAAAACTGAAAATTAAAAAAAATTGCTTGGAAATGTGAGTGATTTGTTGCTTTTGTTAAAGAATTTCTAAGGTTTGACTAAAGCATATTGTTCTGACACGCTGAATCAGTCATAATTTGCATAAGCATTAGGCAATCTTTAAGATGATTGTTTCACGCTCAAATCAAAATACTGCAACCATCCCAATCCTTGTTTACTCAAACGCATGTGGATGGAAAAATAGGATATTTTTTTAAAATGACTCAGCAAGCACAGACCATTCAAGGCTCAATTGTCGCAATCGTCACCCCTATGTTTGAAGATGGCAGCGTAGATTGGAAGGGTCTCGAGAAGCTCGTTGAGTGGCACATAGAACAAGGCACTAATAGTATTGTTGCTGTCGGTACAACTGGCGAAGCATCTACTCTTAGCATGGCAGAACACACAGAAGTAATTAAAGAAATTATCCGTGTTGCCAATAAACGTATTCCAATTATTGCCGGTACTGGTGCAAACTCGACACACGAAGCGATTGAACTCACCAAAGAAGCCAAACAACTCGGCGCAGATGCCGCACTTTTAGTTACCCCTTATTATAACAAACCAACGCAAGAAGGTTTATTCCAACACTATAAGGCAGTTGCAGAAGCTGTTGATTTACCTATCATTCTTTACAACGTACCTGGTCGTACTGGTGTCGATCTGCACAACGACACCGCGATTCGTTTAGCAGATATTCCTCAAATCGTAGGAATTAAAGATGCGACTGGCGATGTTCCTCGTGGTAAAGAGCTAATTGATGGCTTAAAAGGTAAAAACATGGTGGTGTATTCAGGTGATGATGCGACTGCGAGTGAATTGATTCAGTTAGGCGCCCACGGCAATATTTCAGTGACAGCAAATATTGCACCAAAAATCATGAGCGAACTTTGTGCCGCTGCAATTGCAGGTGATGCTACAACAGCGAAAAGCAAAGATGACCAAGTTGCAAAATTAAACAATATTCTATTTTGCGAATCGAACCCAATTCCAGTGAAATGGGCACTTCATGAAATGGAATTAATTGGTACTGGCATTCGCTTACCATTAACTCCCTTAGCAGAACAATACCGTGCACCGCTGCGTGAAGAACTCAAAGCAGCGGGTCTCATTTAATAAGAGCTTAGTATTATGCAATTACGTTTAGGTTTAACTCTTGCCATTTCAGCTTTAAGCTTGGCGGGTTGTAGTTCCCTTGGAATCAACAATGGTTCTTTAGATTATAAAAACACGACCACCGTAGAGCCACTTAGCTACCCTGAAGGTTCAACAGTTAGACCTGCAACGCCAATGTATCCAGCTCCTATTGTTGACCCTCTTGCACTTCAGCATGCACCAAAATTTGAAAATAAACGAGGCAACCGTTATGAGGTTCCTCGTCCAGATGTTGCTCAAATCAGTGCACCTGCTGATGAAGTTTCTGCATCAACTGAAAGTGTTGGTCGTCCTCAAATTTTAACTGATGGAAATGGCAATCCACTGATCAAAATTGATGGAAATTCTGCTACAATTTGGCAGTACGCACTTGCGACCCTCAGTAGCTTAAATCATAAGGTTATCGGCCAAAGCAAAAATGCCAATGAGGCAACTGTAAAAATCGATAATTCAACTTATGTATTGAAGCTTAATTCTGTAGGTTCAAGTAACACACTTGCTGTGTTTAACGCCGATAATAGCTTTGCAGACAAAGAAAAAGCTGCAGAACTATTAACCCAGATTTACCAAAACTGGCCAGCCTAGTCGTTCTAGGCAATTTTTTTTTGCAAAAGGTTCCCCCATGTTAAAACAAACCTTGCTCTATACTGGTAAAGCGAAATCTGTGTATGAAACAGATAGCGCGGATCATCTAATTCTAGTTTTCCGTGACGATGCTTCTGCATTTAATGGCGAAAAAATAGAGCAACTAGACCGTAAAGGTAAGGTGAACAACCGTTTTAATGCCTTTATCATGGAAAAACTGGCTGCAGCTGGTATTGAAACACACTTCGAGAAACTTCTTTCTCCAACTGAAGTTTTAGTGAAAAAATTGCAAATGATCCCTGTTGAATGTGTAATGCGTAATTATGCTGCAGGTTCATTATGCCGTCGTTTGGGTGTTGAAGAAGGTTTAGAGCTTGTTCCACCAACATTTGAATTGTTCTTCAAAGATGACGCTTTAGGCGATCCTATGGTGAACGAGTCTCAAGCAATTGCATTGGGTTGGGCAAATGCTGAACAATTGGCGCAAATGAAAGAATTGACTCAAAAAGTCAATGTTGTGTTGAAAGACTTATTCGCTCAAGGCAACATGCTTCTTGTTGATTTTAAACTTGAATTTGGCGTGTTCCATGACCGTATCGTTTTGGGTGACGAATTCTCTCCAGACGGTTGCCGTCTATGGGATAAAGACACCAAGAAAAAACTCGACAAAGACCGTTTCCGTCAAGGTTTAGGTGGTGTTGTTGAGGCTTATGAAGAAGTGGCTACACGCATTGGTGTAGATCTTTCAGATATCTAATTTTAGATACTGATTCTTCAGAAACCGAGCTTTTTAGCTCGGTTTCTTATTTTAAGATACTGATTTTTCTAATAGGTAATCATATAAATTTTCACCAGCTTTTTTCTGAAAGCGGTTTTCAAATAAAGGCACTAAAAACTCAGGGTTAATTTGTGGGAAACTGATGTCCTCAAAATCTTCATCGGATGAGTCTGCATATTGAATAATGACAATAATTTCTTCACCCTGTTGGTTTTTTAATTTTCCTTGTGTTCTTAAATCTTGTAATGCTTGAATAATGGTCTTTTGATAGTGCGCTTGCAATTCGCTATATTGCTCATCTGTATAATCCTCTCCCAAGTCCTGATACAAAGCCGTGATTGCATCGTGAACACGATTATTGGCAGTACTTGAACAACTCCATTCTGAAATCCACCATGCTTCATAGACATCTTCAAAGCTTTTTAATTGTTCTAATGTGCATCCCACATAAAAGAAACCACAGAAATCCTCAACCATTCCCAAACCAATAGCACATAAATGCTGATCTTGTGTAAGCTGCTGAATCTCAGCGAAAGCATCTTGAATGTCTTGGTAAATCACTGAATATAAATGGTCTTTATTCATCATCATGTTCTTATCATTCACAATTTCAATGCAGAGTTTACTATCAAAGCATAAATTCTGTATATAAACCATTCGCCTATGTTGGCATTTACCATCAGTAAAAAATTCAGCAATCGACGACTTAAAAATACTGTAAATTATTTTTGAAAAAGCGTTGCGATGAAACTTTAAACATTAAAACTTGACCTTACAATTATGGTAAGGTTTATCTTAAGTTTAAGTCTTCTTAGAGCAGGGTGAGATATGGAATTTTATATTGAAAATATGACCTGTGGTGGTTGTGCACGTGGTGTAACCAAAGCAATTCAATCTGTAGATGAAAATGCCAAGGTGATTGCCGATCCACCAAGTCACAGTGTTAAAGTTGAAACAACAGCAACACAGCAACAAGTGGTTGATGCTTTATCAGAAGCGGGCTTTCCTCCACGCTAAGCTGATTGGATAAAGTGAAAAGGGCTATCAATTTAAGGTAGCCCTTTTGCATTAAAGCAAATATAAACTGATCAAACTGGGCTCTGGTCATGGGATTTATATGTCTATATAGCATTGATCAAACCCAGCTTTTGCTGATGTAAATTGTTGATCATCACTATATTTCATCAACATGATTCAATATCATCGCCTCATCACTGAGTCATTCAAAATCATACGCTTTATCAATAATTTCAAAAGATTGTGTATCAAAATTTCCATAAAACATCGCATGATAAAATCTAGATTTCTAAACTGAGAACACTTTAAATAACCATACACTTTGCATATTTTATTCTATTTATATTTTTAAAAGTTGTTTTCTAAATAATCTCAAGCTCACTATGATCACAACAAACCGTTACAAAAAGAGCTACAAAATAGAGTTATGCGTACATTATCAAAACGATATTCATTAAGCCTGACCGCCAGCTTAGTTTTTACATTTCTGTATCCACATGCCTACGCTGCGGAACAGATTCCAGCCAATCAAGAAGTTAAAACACTTGATACCATTGTTGTCACAGGTACCCGTTCGCTAAAACGTTCTAAAACAGATTCCTTACAACCGATTGATGTGATTAGTGCAGCGGAATTGACAGAACGTACAGGTTCAAGTGAGTTAGGTACGGCGCTGGCTAAAATTATCCCCTCGATTAACTTTCCTCGTCCAACCGTTGTCGATGGAACAGAACTCGTTCGCCCAGTACAACTAAAAGGGCTTTCTCCTGATCAAGTTTTGGTTTTAGTGAATGGTAAACGTCGCCATACAGGGGCATTTATTAACCTTGGAGGTACCATTGGACGCGGTTCGGCACCGACCGATTTAAATGCCATTCCGATTTCTGCCATCAGCCGTATTGAAGTACTTAGAGAAGGTGCATCTGCTCGCTATGGTTCAGATGCAATTGCTGGTGTCGTCAACATTATCTTAAAGTCTGATCCTAAAACAGGTGATGCAGGTATTCGCTACGGTATTTATGACAAAGGTGATGGTGAACAAAAACAATCCTATGTCTCGGGCGGTACTCAACTGGGCAATTATGGTTATGCGATTTTTTCTGGTGAATGGCAGGACAATGAAGCAACCAATCGCGCAGGTTTAGACCTTCGTGATCCAAACTCCACTACATACGGACAAAGAACTTTTCGTTTTGGTGATCCAAAATCAGATGAGGTAAAAGCTTCTGTTAATGCTGGTTTTGACCTTAGTGATACTGTTGAATTATATGGTTTTTCAACCTATAGCCATCGTAATGCAGAAACTGCTGGGTTCTATCGTTTGAGTAATGCCTCGAACAATGTACCTGCATTATTTCCAAATGGTTATTTACCGCTGATTCGCGGTCAATTAGATGACTTTAGTGCCGTTGCAGGCTTACGTGGGGAAGTCGCAGATTGGCGCTATGATGTTTCAGCCAATTATGGCTTAAACCAATATGATGTAAATACAAAAACCATCAATGTCGATCTATACAAAGATACAGGTTCAACACCAAATTCATTCCATAATGGACAGTTAAAGAATACTCAAGCTGTTTATAACATTGATTTGTCAAAAGAATTTGAGATCTCTGCTTTTGCAAGTCCATTAAATGTCGCGTTTGGTGCTCAATATTTAAACCAACAATATCAAATCAAAGCAGGCAATCCTGCCTCTTATTATAAAAGTGGTTCTTCAGGTTTATCAGGCTTTCGCCAAGCGGATGCCGGGAAATGGACACGTGACAGTTATGCAGGATATCTCGATTTAGAAACAGATATTACCCAAAAACTTTCAGCATCTACAGCCTATCGTTATGAGAAATATGATGACTTTGGGGACACCAATAATGCATCTCTTTCGTTACGTTATAAGCTTATACCTCAAGTTGCGGTACGTGGCTCAGTTTCTACAGGCTTTCGCGCACCGAGTCTAGCACAACAATATTTCACTCAAACCTCTTCGCAATTGGTCAATGGACAGTTTGTTGAGGCTGGAACATTTCCAAGTTCTTCACAAGTTGCACAATTGCTCGGCGCAGAAGACTTAAAAGCTGAAAAATCAAAGAATTATAGCCTTGGCTTGGTACTTACCCCAACTAAAAACCTATATGTAACTTTGGATGCCTACCAAATTGATATTGATGACCGTATTAGCTTATCTTCAAATATCAATGCCAGCAGCCCCACTGTTCGCGCTTATTTGGTATCTAAAGGGATTACCGATACCAATTTCAGCACGGTTCGTTTCTTTAATAATGCCAGTAATACTCGCACTCGTGGTGTAGATTTAGTTGCCAATTACCAATGGCAAAACCTGCCTTATGGCGAGTTAACCACATCTTTGGCTTATAATTTTAATCGCAATAAAGTCACCGATGTCGATAAAAACCCTGAGATTTTAAATGCCTTGGGTGTCAACCTCACCCGTTTAGATCGTCGTGAACAATATGGTTTATTGGCCGGAAGTACTCCTGAACATAAATTCAGTTTAGCCAACGATTATAAAATTGGAAATTTTGGTATCAATACCAATATCACGCGTTATGGAAGCTTTGAAACTTACAGTAACTCAGGTGCTGCCAGTGATCAGAAATTTTCTGCAAAATGGCTGTTGGATTTAGCACTGACATACCAATTAAACAATTGGAAATTTACTGTTGGGGGAGACAACATTACCAATGTTTATCCTGATAAAGATGTTTATGACATCAACAAACCTACTGGCGGAAGTTTGCAATACAGCCAGTTCTCACCGTTTGGCTTTAATGGTGCGTTCTATTACGGCAAAATTAATTATAAGTGGTAGAGGTTAAAGTTAACCAAGGGCTTCAAACCGAGTTGAATGACTCGGTTTTTTTATGTGTATTGTTATTGGGTATATCCTCAACCTGTTTAGAAACACATACACTAGAATATAATTTTTCTTCATTCATAATTTTAATTAAATCAATTTGCGTAGACGCTACCTAACTTTTCAGAGATGAACAGAGACGAGTGACAAAATCTCCTGTTGGATCAGCGAGTATCGTTAAGCTTGGATTGCAGATGAACTTTTTTTAAGAAACTTATATACTCAAAACAAACGATATTCAGATTTAATCCAACATGATAAAAACAATTTATGCTGTTATTTTATTCTTGATCATTTTAAATCCTGCACAGGCGGAAGAGTTAAGCTGTCAGCAAGATTATTCTAAAATTATTGCGCCTGATTTAGATCAATTAGGACAAGATTTAAAGAAAAATGATTATTCATTTATGCAACAAAAAACCCATCCATCTCTGATCAATTATGTTGGTGGTACAGAAGGTTATCAGCAGTTGCTTAAATACGCTCAAAATCTACTTACCAAATCACAGGTAGAAATTGTCAATGTACAATCAAAGCCGCCACTTTATAGCTATATCGTAGATCGTGAAGAAATCTGCTTTGTACCCAAAACCATCACCATGAAAGTCGCGGGTCAAATTCAGGCAGCATCACCCTCATTTATGGTCGCCATTCGTTCACTACAATCACATCAATGGACCTATCTGGACGGTGCAGGACTAAAGAATAATCCTCAGATGCTGTTTACACTTTTTCCAAATTTCCCCAAAGATGTAAAACTTCCATTTCCAACAAATGCCATAAAATAAGCTATTGGATAATGACTTTTATAGGGGCTGAAAAGATTTGATAGAAGTTTTGTGCATCAATCTGATATTTATAACCTGCCAAAACATATGCGGTGCCCTTTTCAGAGAAACTCAACTGACCATTTTTAATCTCATGTTTTGCAGAACCTGATAAAACGACAAAATTGCTGAGTTGCTGATTGAGTTTCGCTCCATCTTGCTGAACCAATTGCGCATTGAGTAATACCGGCTGTTCAGCTTTTACTTTGACATTCTTGGGTGCTTGAATATCAACGATGTATTTCGCATAAAGTTGCGCAGAATTGGTGGTTATCCCGTAGGTCCCTGCAATATATAATTTTTTAAATGTTTCATCATTCAATGCCCAAGGCCAAAAACTGATTCCACGGTGCTTGGTCGTTTCTAAAAGATTGATCAAATCAGCACGATAAGCAGGGTTATACGTTGAATTATATTTCTGAACATCGGTATTGATTTGTTTGGCGGCAATTAAAGTATTGCGGCTATTGGGCATACTTCCAACCAACAACCCTCGTGGTATCTCAGACAATTGTGACTGTGCGCGCGCAACTTGATCTACATTAAATGAGGTTGTGACGACTTGATTTTCAACTTGGTACTTTTTAATTTCATCCTGCATTTTTGCAACCAATGCAGGATTGGCACTTTTCATTTCGATCATCAATACAAAGTTTGGATTGTGCTTAAATGTAGTGAAATATTCTGCAAGGGTCGGTATTGGATAAGCTTTGTTTTTAGATTTTAATTGCTGAACCTGCGCAAGGCTCATTTCTTCAATTTTACCTGTTGAACGCGTAGTGCGATCCACTGTTGCATCATGCATCACCACAAGATGCTGGTCTTTGGTTAAATAAATATCGTTTTCAACAATATCTGCACCCAAAGCAACTGCATGTTTTGCACTTTCTAAAGTATTTTCATCTTCTAAACTGGGTACACCACGATGCCCAATAATAAAGGGTTTACGTAATAAGGTATTTTTTGGAAACTGCTTTAAAACACTGGCAAATAGCGTACTTTGCGGTGTAATAATCCCATTCACACCTGAAGTCAAAATACTGGCGACATCCTGCGGATCATGTGCTGGTGTATCAACCCACACTGTCATTAAATGACGTTGAATAAAGCTAACACTCGATTTGTTGGCAAGGCGATGCGGAAGAACCACGATGCGTGCATAGGCCTGATTAGTACGACGCATAATTTCAGAAAGACCTGCATGGCTGTCCTTTAAGTTTTCGCGACTTAAATCTAATGCTGTTCGAAGCGTAGGTACAATTTGATGCGCAGACTTGAGTAAATCATCACTTTTGGACAATACAGTAATATCGCTCATATCGTGAGATTTAGAGAGTAATTTTAAGGCTTCAATGCTTTTGGGATCTTTGATTTCTAAAACAGGAATGCTATTGCGCTGTGGATTGGATAAATATTGTTGTAATGTTTCAACCACCTGCCCTGTCTGATCAAGCAAGTTTAAATTGGCATCTAATTGATAATATAACTGATTGGTTGAATTTAATGGACTGCTGGTAGTTTTAACTTTTTGAATCAGCGTCGGTGCCAAACCAACATTAGTTTGAATTTCTTGCACTTGAGTGACTTTATTGGCTAAGTCTGGCAACGCACTGGTTTGTTCAGAGACTTGAATATTTTTAACTTTTAAGACTAGGCCTGTTGCTGAAAGCCCGATGCCGCCTTTGGCAGATCCTTGGTCAAGTTCTACATCCTGCATTAACTGATGGTTTAAATAATGCTGTACCCGTTGCCCAGAGACCACAATGCTGGCTTTATACCATTGATTTGCTTTGATGTTCTCCGAAAACGCTTTCGTTTCAGAGACCTCCCACTGCCCGTTACTTTTATGCCGACCAAACTCCGTACCATTTTTTGCAGTGGTGTCTGTTCTGAGGGTAAATTGATAATAACTGCTTGGAATCACCCCCTGAGTTTCTGTGACATCATAAATCACACTGCCCCAACGCGAGTTATTGACAGCTTGGTCTAAAGTAAATTCGAGATCAATGCGATAGTTTTGTTGTTTTTCAAGATTTTGCGGTAATAAAATTGAGGTCGGACTGACTGAATTTGCTCGACCATCAATATGAAGTATCCCATTTTCAACATAGACGTTGCCGGCATTGTTGCCAGGAATACGCCAGCCTTGAGGGATTGTTTTTTGCTGAACAAAACTTTGTTGATAAAGTGTTTTAAGCTGCTGCGCGGCAAGTTTAGGCTGATTTTGGGTCGAAATTTTACTTGCAAGCTCAGCATGGCTCAACATCGGCAAAGAAATTAAAACAGCAAAAGATAAAACGGATAATTTCATAAAATTTCTAAACCATTTAGAAGCACTTTGCTCAAGCGTATTTCTAAAATGATGTCAGCCTAATTTAAATTTTGCCGATATTTTAAACCTTTATATAAAATAGAACATCTATTTAAAAGATGCCTAAGCAAATAAACTTCACAACTATTGTTGCTGCTGTTCTTGTTGCCAACGACGTTGCTGTAAACGCTCACCTTCAACTTCACGCTTATTACGAGCAGACTCATATAATTTTGTGCCTTTCAATTCAGGTGGTAAATATTCCTGTAGCACAAAATTTTCAGGGTAGTTATGAGGATAAAGATAATCCACACCATAGCCTTGTTGTTTCATAAGCTTGGTCGGTGCATTACGTAAATGGAGTGGCACAGGTAGGTTGGACGTTTTTTCTGCAAGTTCTAAGGCTTTATTGATCGCCAAATAAGTGCTGTTACTCTTTGCACTGGTTGCCAGATAAACTGCGCATTGGCCTAAAATAATTCGACACTCAGGCATGCCTATCGCTTGAACCGAGCGGAAACATTCGCCCGCTAAAAGCAAGGCATTTGGATTTGAGTTTCCAATATCTTCTGAAGCAGCGATCAACATACGACGAGCGATAAAAACCGGATCTTCACCGCCTTTAAGCATACGTGCCATCCAATACAACGCTGCATCAGGATCACTACCTCGAATAGATTTAATAAACGCAGACACAAGATCATAATGCTGCTCACCTGATTTGTCATAGCGTGCAATGTTCTGTTGCGCAACTTTGACCACGATCGCATTGGTCACAATATTTTCAATATCGGACTCAAAGGTACTGGCAATTAAATCGATTAAATTAAGTGCCTTACGCGCATCACCCGCAGCAAACTGAACCAAGGCATCAAATTCTTCAATCTGGATATGACGGTCTTTTAAAAATTTATCTTGTTGAATCGCGCGTAAAATGAGTTCTTGAATCGCCTCATTACTTAATCCATTTAAGGTATATACCTGACAACGAGACAGCAAAGCACTGTTGACTTCAAATGAAGGGTTTTCAGTGGTCGCACCGATCAGGGTAATTTTGCCTTTTTCAACCGCATTCAATAAGGCATCTTGTTGCGACTTGTTAAAACGATGAATTTCATCAATAAACACCACCGGTGTTAATAAATCACCACTGTCAGCAATCACCTCACGGAGCTCTTTTACCCCTGTATTTAAGGCAGATAAGCTAATAAATGTACGATCAACTGCTTGAGCCAATAACAATGCGATGGTGGTTTTCCCAACACCAGGCGGCCCCCAAAAAATAATCGAGGGTAAATGCCCTTGATCAATCATTTGACGGAGTGGTGCTGCAACACCGAGTAAATGATCTTGCCCAATAATTTCAGACAAATCACGTGGACGTAAACGTTCTGGAAGCGGAATTTGAGTGTCTGACATACTGCTTTTTTAATTGATGAATGCTGTCCTTAGTCTACTATGGAAAATCATCAATATTGCATTTTCAGCTTTAAAATAATCGATTCTGCAAAACATCCATTAACGAGGCCTGAAATACTTGACCATGACTAAGATGTGGATAAAGCATTAATTTGCCATCTACGCCTTTACTGGCCAAATCTAAAACCAATTGACGGTTATTTTGAATCATATCCCGATCTGCATTTGGGCTGATTGGTCTCGTTGTAGACTGAATGATGTCACCTTCCATCACCCATAATTTTTTATTTTTTAATTGCTCAGGCGGGGCTTTTTCAACGGCTTTGAGTAATCGAGAATCTGCCCATGTGAGAGATGGACTGGCTGAAAAATAGTGTGAAAACTTATTATCTGTGCTTTGACTATTTAAAAGGGTATCTAAAACAAATAAACCAGCATAAGAATGTCCCCACAATGCGGTACGTTGCTTATCCAGTTTTACTTGCGTATTGACCCACGGCATAATTTTTTCAAACAGCACCTGTCTAAATTGTGCACTTCCGCCTGCCATACGTTCAGGATTGCGTGGGTCAGCCGCCACTTTTCCAGATTCATCAGCAGGTGTGTAGTCTACAGACCGTGAAGCGGACTCAAACGGTAACTGGGTTTGATAGCCTATAGCCACCAACACGGGGCTGTCTTGTTCGGATAGTTTTTTTAACAGTGACTCATCTAAACGCGCCATAGCAGAGTTGCCATCTAGCATATAAACAGCAGGTAAGGTCTTATTTTTATTGATATGTTTAGGAATTCCGACCCAAACTTTATAATGCCGTTGTTGATCTGCGGATTGAAAATTTTTTACTTGAAATTGATAATAACTGGAGCCTTGCTCCGCAATATTTGGCCCTAAAGCTTGCAAATCTGGTTTTGCATAAACATTGCAGGGAATACCGAAACTCAGGCTGATTGCACATAAACAGAATGCACTTTTTTTGAATAACCAAGATAAAGCAAACATTTTAAAAACACATCAAACTGGAAGGCTTGGTTATGATATTACTATTTGATAATGATTATCAATTCATAATTGATTCAAATGATTTACCGCACCCATCTTACTATGTATTCATCAATGTCTTCTTCATTGACTTCTGTTTCTGAGATACAACGCCCAGCAGCAGATTTTCTGGCTTTAATCACATTGCTTCTTGAGCCTGTGATCAGATAGTGCCATGCCGGTAAATTTTTACCTTCATTCACCCGACGATAAGCACAACTTGAAGGCAGCCAATGAATATTGGCTAATTTTTCAGGGCTTAATTGAATACAGTCAGGTACATAATCTAAACGATTAGGATAGTCAGAACACTGCGCGGTAGTACAATCGAGGAGTTTACAAGACACTTTGGTATAGGCTATTTCATGTGTGTCATCATCTTCTAATTTTACCAAACAGCACAGCCCACAACCATCGCACAACGCTTCCCACTCGGTCGGATTTAACTCAGACAGTGTATAATTCTTCCAAAACTGGGGGCGGATCTCAAAGGTCATGGCATAACATTAAAGTCATTTAAGGCGAAATAATTATATCAGTATATAAGCAGAAATTAGAAAATTTAAAACAGAACAAACCTTTACATATTGCTTTATTAATCACACTTTTTAAACACAACTTCACAAGTCCCTCAGATTTTTCTGCCTATACTGAAAATACATAACAAAAATATGGAGATGAATCTTATGTTTCGTTGGGCAATTATTTTCGCTGTGATCGCCTTAATCGCAAGTTTATTTGGTTTTGGTGGTGTCGCGGGAATGTCTAAAGACTTCGCAGTCATTCTTCTCGTTGTCGCGGTAATCCTCGCGATTGTTGGTTTTATTTCGAGAGGAAAAGTTTAGCTTTTCCTGATCAATTTTCATGAAAGAGAAGAACCTTGGTTCTTCTCTTTTTCATTTGAAAACGACCTTTTTCATTCATAAATTTTCACATTTCTATTGTAAATATTCGAAATTTAGTCATTTGAATCTTATATATTTATGCTTTAATCAATCTCATTCTCGCCGATACACAAGGATTAACAGATGGCTCTTGCAATCAAAACTCGTGAAATTCAATACCAAGCAAAAGATGGAACAACTTTAATCGGTTATTTTGCTGCGCCTGAATCCGCACAACCAGTTGCAGGTGTGATTGTTGGTCCAGAATGGTGGGGCCGAAATGAGTATTCTGAACAACGTGCTCGAGAGTTGGCACAACATGGTTTTGCTGCGCTGGCAATTGATATGTATGGTGATAAAAAAACCACGGCTGCTGCGACTCAAGCCCATGAGTGGATGATGCAAACCTTCCAACATGAGCAGACCATTGTTGAGCGTTCAGCTGCGGCTTTGGCTGCTTTAGCATCACAACCAGAAGTCGATGCAACGCGTTTGGCTGCGATTGGATTCTGTTATGGTGGTAAAGTGATATTAGATTTGGCACGCTCAGGTGCTGACTTAAAAGCTGCGATTACTTTCCATGCAAATTTATCTGCGCAAAAAGCAGCGGAAGCAGAAAAATTTAAAGCGCAAGTTTTAGTGCTACATGGTGAAAAAGACAGCATGGTGTCTTTGGCAGATGTCGAATCGTTTAAACAAGAAATGCAGCATGCTCAGGTAAAATATGAAGTGATCATCCTGAAAGATGCTAAACATGGCTTTAGTAACCCACAAGCAGATGAAAAAGCAAAAGCCAATGGCGTAGATCTAGGTTATAACGCCGAAGCAGAAAAAGCCGGATTAGCAGCAATGTATGATTTATTAGATCATACCTTGGCTTAACCTACTCTGGCTTAATTAAAATACGTTCTACGTCGATTAAGACAACAAAACGAGGGATTAGAAATGACTGAAAAAGTATGTCCTTATTGTGACTTTGAAGAATTTGATATCATTGATAAAAATGAATTTGGTGCAATTTTGCCTGAACATAACCCTTTGTCTAAAGGTCATTCAGTGATTATTCCTTTGCGCCATATTGCTTCTTTTTTTGAGGTTTCAGAGAAAGAACGTAAAAGCCTTTCCTCTTTATTGGAACTGGCACGTAACGAGCTTAAGATTCGCCATCAACCTGAAGGATTCCATATCGCTTTTAATGATGGTCATGTGTTTGGTGAAGACCAAAGTGAACATTTCCATATTCACATTATCCCACGCTATAAAAACGAACCGCTTAAATTGGATAAGCGTTGGGGTATCATCAACGAAAACTAAGTTGTGGCTATAAACGCTTTTGAAAAGACGCTTTGGCGTCTTTTTTTATGCAGATTGCTGCTCAAGTTTAAGATAATTTTCCGCAATAAATTTATCTTGGTTATACTGAGCATCCAATTTTTACGCTAGATTGTTATGTCGCAATTTTCATTTTCAGATGCGCTATTGACTTGGTTTGATCAACACGGGCGCCATGATTTACCGTGGCAAGTGGCTGATGATCCATACAAAGTTTGGGTGTCTGAGATTATGTTGCAACAAACACAAGTCAAAACTGTACTGCAATATTTTGATAAATTTATCCAACGCTTTCCGACTGTCGATGATTTGGGTAAAGCCTCATGGGATGATGTTGCCCCCTATTGGGCAGGATTAGGCTACTACGCCCGTGCACGCAATTTGCATAAAGCAGCAGGCGTGGTCAGCCAGCAAGGGCATTTTCCACAAAGCTTAGAACAATGGGTGGAACTTTCAGGTATTGGTCGCTCTACTGGTGGCGCACTGATGTCGCTTGGCTTACGCCAATATGGCGTCATTATGGATGGCAATGTAAAACGTGTTTTGGCCCGTTTCTTTGCCATTGAAGATGATCTGAGTAAACCCATCCATGAACGAGCCATGTGGCAACTGGCGGAAAGCTTATGCCCAACTGAACGCAACCACGACTATACCCAAGCAATTATGGATTTGGGCGCAACCATTTGTACGCCCAAAAAGCCACTCTGCTTATACTGCCCTATGCAACAACATTGCCAAGCCCATCAACAAGGGCTAGAAACTGAACTGCCTTATAAGAAAGCTAAAAAGCCTGTTCCTGTTAGAACTGGCACAGTGTTATTAATTGAGTCAGATCAACAATGGTTATGGGAACAGCGTCCCAACAGTGGTTTATGGGGAGGCTTATGGAGTTTACCGATTTTTGAAAATGAGCTCGCGTTTCAACAGCTTTGTCAAAGTCTAAAACTTATTTCAACTGTTGAACCTGTCCAAATCTCGCATAGCTTTACCCATTTCACATGGATTTTAAATGCGCATATTGTTCGAGTTGAATCAGACCAAAAAGAATACCTCCAGGCTGAACTTGGGGGCGAATGGTTAACACCACAAAAAGCTACACAAATGGGCATCCCTACAGCCATGAAAAAATTGATCTCAGCAGTAAAAATATGACATAGTCAGACACGGGTATTCGAAGCATATTTCAATTTTAATTTGCCCTTTTGAAACTTGAAAAAAAGGATTTCTCGTGTCACGTAGCATCCAATATTGCTTGATGGCCTTGCTTGCCATTATTTTAACTGCATGTACCACTGCACCTAAAAAGCCAAGCTCATCTAAGCCTCAGCTTCCACAAGCTCAAATTAACCGCCTAAAAGCAATGTCAATGCCAACCCGATTGGCAATTCCTGTAGATGGAGTAAAACCACAAAACCTCACAGATACTTGGGGTGCATCTCGCAGTGCTGGGCGAGCACATGAAGGAATTGACATCATGGCTTCACGTGGAACCAAAGTTTATAGTAGTACTGAAGGTGTGATTACCAGTTTAAAGAGCAATAATCTGGGGGGTAAAGTGATTTGGCTCATCGGACCAGGTGGGGTTTATCACTATTATGCTCATCTAAACGATCACAAACGTGGTCTACAAGAAGGCGATTACGTTAAAAAAGGTCAGTTAATCGGCTATGTGGGCAATACGGGAAATGCACGACATACTGCACCGCATTTGCACTATGGACTATACTTAAGGGGTAAAGGCCAAGGTGCAGTCAACCCCTACCCTTATTTACGTTAATTTTAGATTGAATCAATTTAGGAATATTCCATGTCAGAAGCATTGCTTGAGCGTTTAGTTGAATTTGCAGAATCAGGCAATCAACAAAAAATTGCCCTCAATGGACAAAATCATCAAGGCTGGATTATGGAAATCACCGATGAAGCATTAATGATCAGTACTGGCTTTGCAGACAAAGCGGGTAAAGATATTTGGGTAAGTTTTAAAGATTTACAACATGCGCAACTTTCCTATTGGGACAACAAACAAGATCAATGGGTCGAATTTAAACTTTAGACAATTAAAACTTAAATCAATCAGAACAATGGTAGATCTTTTATGATAAATAAACGCTGTGGTTGGTGTTCAGATGATCCTCTTTATATTGAATATCATGATCAAGAGTGGGGTAAATCCAATCGAGATGAACAGCATTTATTTGAAATGCTTTGCCTAGAGGGGCAACAAGCAGGTTTATCTTGGATTACTGTTTTAAAAAAGCGTGAAAGCTACCGCGCCCAATTTTTTAACCACCCGATTCAAACCATCGCCAATTTTACTGAACAAGAGCTTGCGCTAAAATGTCAGGATGCTGGGCTGATTCGCCATATTGGGAAATTAACGGCAATTCGTGACAATGCTATTGCATGGCAAAACATGAAAGCTCAAGAGATTGATATGGTGAACTGGTTATGGGATTTCGTCGACCAGCAAGTACAACTCAATGATGTCCCTGATTATAAATTAGCGCCTGCACAAACCGAAACCAGTCAAAAGCTTTCTAAAGCGTTAAAAAAGAATGGTTTTAAATTTGTTGGTCCAACCACTTGCTATGCCTTTATGCAAGCAGTGGGTATGGTCAATGACCATGAAAATGATTGTATATCCCGCTAAAAGTTTAACTGAACAAACAGGAAGGATTCACATGTCAAATAATACGTTTCATGCTTATGCTGCCTTAGAGGCAGGTGCAGCACTTGTGCCCTATCAATTTGATGCAGGTGAATTACAGCCTCATCAAGTCGAAGTCAAAGTTGAATATTGCGGTTTATGCCATTCCGATGTTTCAGTGATTAACAATGAATGGGGAAATTCAGTTTTTCCAGTGGTTGGCGGTCATGAAATTATCGGTACCATCACTCAACTGGGTTCAGAGGCGAAGGGATTAAAAGTCGGTCAACGTGTTGGTATCGGCTGGACTGCGGAAAGTTGTCAGCACTGTGATCCATGTGTTAGTGGTCAACAAGTGCTTTGCACTGGGGGTTCAGTTGCAACTATCGTTGGTCATGCAGGCGGGTTTGCAGATAAGGTTCGTGCAGGTTGGCAGTGGATTATTCCTTTTCCTGAAGATTTAAATCCTGAAAGTGCTGGCCCTTTATTGTGTGGTGGTATTACTGTTTTTGACCCAATCTTAAAACATCAAATTCAAGCAGTTCACCATGTTGGTGTCATTGGGATTGGTGGCTTAGGTCATATGGCCATTAAAATACTCAAAGCGTGGGGTTGTGAGATCACTGCCTTTACATCAAGTTTGGATAAAACAGATGAACTTAAAGCGATGGGTGCAGACCATGTGGTCAATAGTCGCGATGCCAATGCGTTAAAAGCGCAACGTGGCAAATTTGATTTATTGTTGTGTACGGTAAATGTGAGTTTGGACTGGAAAGCATATCTGAATACACTAGCACCAAATGGCACAATTCACATGCTAGGTTTAGTCCTCGAACCGATGCCGATTCCTGCGGGTGCACTGATTGGCGGTGCAAAATCAGTGACCGGTTCACCAACAGGCTCCCCTTTTGCATTGCGCCAATTATTACAATTTGCAGCACGCAAAAATATTGCACCACAAATTGAAGTTTATCCAATGTCAAAAATTAATGAGGCTTTGGAGCGACTTCATTCTGGAAAAGCCCGTTATCGTATCGTATTAAAAGCGGATTTCTAATTTAAGTCTGACCATCCATCACGGTTTATCAAGAACCGTGAATGGAATAAGCCTGTCGTGGTATGCGTTTGCTCACAAATCAGTTTAAGCCACACTCTTGGCTAACAATTCACCCCTGACCCAATCTGCCAATAACATAATTGCATCCTGAATTTCCTGAGACAATTCATGCCCTGCGTTTAAACGAATACAATTGTTATAACGGTGATCCTCACCAAAAATAATCCCTGGTACAATATTGATACTGTATTGCTGTGCATAATAATACAACGCCAAGCTATCAATCTGCTCTGGGAACTGTAACCACAAGGCATAACTTCCCTGCGGTTGATTTAAACGGATCTCTACCCCATAAAAAGCATGTTGAATAAACTGTAGATATTGCGCAACTTGAGCCATCAACTTAGGGCGTAATTCACTCAAATGCTGACGATAGGCTCGGCTATAAATCAAATCAGCAAGACCCAATTGCAATGGTGTATTGACCGAAACATTTTGTAAAATCAACTTGGCATGCAAGTGCTGTAAACGTTGTGGCAAACAGAACCAACCAACCCGATAAGAGGTCGACAACGACTTGGAAACCGATCCGCAATAAACCACATAGCCCTGTTGATCCCAATATTTAATCGGTAAAGGGCGTTTGGCATTAAAGCTACATTCAGCATAAATATCATCTTCAATCACGTAACACTGGTACTTCGCTGCCAGCTGTGCGATTTTTTCTTTCTCGGCATTAGTCAAACAGAAGCCTAAAGGGTTTTGAAAATTGGCGGTTAATAAACAGACTTTTGCAGCTGAATTTTGCATCTCTTGTTCTAAACGATCCAGATCAAAACCTTCGGTATTGGCAGGGATTTCAATAATTTTTCGTTTGAGCAACGCCAACAATTGCAACTGACCATTATAGTTTGGTGTGGGCACAATCACACTGTCACCGATTTGGCTCAGGCTTTGAATCATCATAGACAATGCTGGCATACAACCATTGCTGATATAAATATCTTCTTTGGCAATATAAAAACCATCTTCAGCCCAATGTGCTGACAAAGCCTCTCTTAACTGAAGGTGCCCTTGGCGGTCATTATATAAAAAGTCTTCTGGTTTACTGTGTTTTAAAGCACGTTGTATTGAACGGCGTAAGGCCTCTACAGGAACTAGATTAGGCGATAACTGAATCGAACCTAAATGGATCAGTTTATTATTGATTGCAGCTTCATGAATTTGAATTTGTAAGTCTAGATTTGAAACCTCACGTGCTCTCGACTTAAAATCAGGATGGTCAGGTACAGCAATCTGCGAGGCTTTTTGCTGTGATTGAACAAAATAGCCAGACTTTTCTTTGACATAAATCAAGCCTTGCGCTTCAAGCAACTCATAACAACTCTTTGCTGTATTAAGACTAATATTTTGCAATGCTGCAAATTTTCGCAAAGAACTGAGTCGTTGCCCAACGACCAACTCACCACAATAAATTTTCTGTGTAATTTGTTGTGCTAATGTTTGATATTGAAAAGCCATATCTGTACTCAAATTTTAATATTTGTTGTATCTGTATCTATAAAGTTAACAGATTTATGCTTCATTCACAGCCAATTTTTACAAACAAATTGATTTGAAAGGAGAAAAAAATGAGAACGATCGCTTTAATCAGTATTGTCTTTGGATTAACTGCTTGTCAGCCTCAGCAGGTCAATCAAGCTGCTCAGAAACAACATTTTGTATGTAAATCTTTGATTGAAGGCTTTTTAAAAACACAAAATTTAGCTGAGTATCAGCTTGATCATCTAGAACCCACCCTACATCAGACTGCTGCTGTGCGAAACTACCGCTACCATACCAGTAGTGATCAACGCATGAAAATTAATATCCCAGTACAAAAAGACTTGCAGTTCAAATGCCTTCAGACAGCAACTGATCATTTTGAAATCCAATTGGTCAATCCACAACAACCCAGTAGCCAAACTTTACTGAGTCTGGATTTACCACCACAAAAGACTATCGAAACTTTGACAGCTTTTGCGTTAAAAACTCAATAAATAAACGGACACGCTTTGGTAAATGTTCCTGTTGATAATACACCGCATGGATGTGTTGCTCATAAAGCTCTATTTGATCTTCAAATAGAGCGATCAAGCGTCCTTGCTTTATATCTTTTAAAATCTCAAACTCAGACAATCTCGCAATTCCATGCCCGCGTAAACACAGTTGGCGGACAGTTTCACCACTGGATGCTTTGATTTTTGGTTTGACAGTAAGCCTTTCTCCATTGACTCGAATCGGCCAAGTATTTAAACGGCTGACTTTGCTAAAGCCAATTTGGGTATGATTTAAAATATCTTGCGGTGTTGCTGGATAACCATGTGTGGCTAAATACTCAGGACTGGCAACGATATATAATCGGCTTTTACATAACAAACGTGCATGTAAGCTCGAATCATTAAGATCCCCAAAACGTATTGCAACATCTGTCTTATGTTCTAATAAATCGATGATCTGATCGTTACTGTTTAACTCTATTTCTATCTCAGGATACAACTGAGAAAACTCTTGCATCAACGGTGCAATCACATGCAATACAAAAGGTGTCGCGGAATCCACACGAATCAGCCCAGATGTATCACTGTCAGATTTTAATAAAGCATCTTCTGCTTCATTGAGGTCATGCACAATTTTTCGGGCTTTTGCTAAAAATAATTGCCCTTCTTGGGTCAACTTAAGTTTACGTGTTGTCCGCTCTAATAAGGTGACATTCAGTTTAGATTCAAGTCGTTGTAAGGCTCGACTTACACCTGAAGTGGTTTGTTCAAGATGCGTTGCTGCTGCAACAATCGAACCACTATCAACAATATTAATAAAGGCCTGTAATTCTTCGAGTGTAGATTTCATTGCTGTCAGCGCTCTGCTTATTATTGATTTCTAGTCAACAATATTTTGCATATTCCTATATTTTTCCGCAACAATTAAAGTAGCAAAATACACTCAATCTCAGAAAATAAAGTGAAATCCAGCATGACAAACATCGTTCCTCAATTTGGTGTCGGTACTTTCCGTTTAACAGGACAAACAGTGATTGACTCGGTCAAAACAGCCTTAGACGTTGGTTATCGTGCTGTAGACACTGCTCAAATCTATGGCAACGAAGCAGAAGTCGGTCAGGCCATTGCAGAAAGCCATATCCATCGTGATGATTTATTTATCACAACAAAGATATGGACAGATCATTATCAAGCCGACAAACTTATTCCAAGTCTCAAACAGAGCTTACAGAAACTGGGTACTGATGCAGTCAACTTAACCTTGATTCACTGGCCAGCACCAAGTCTCGGAATTTCTGTTGCAGAAATGATGCATAACCTGTTAGAAGCGAAAAAGCTGGGTCTAACTGAACATATTGGAATTTCAAACTTCAATATCGACTTATCGCAACAAGCCATTGCTGCTGTAGGACTTGAAAATATTGCCACCAACCAAATTGAACTTAGCCCTTATTTGCAAAATGATAAGTTGGTGAGTTTTTTACAGTCACAAAATATTGATGTGACCTCTTATATGACCTTGGCATATGGCAAAGTTTTAAATGACCCAACATTAACTGAAATTGCCAAACAGCATCAGGCTTCTAGCGCTCAAATTGCATTGGCATGGGCATTGCAGAAAGGCTTTGCTGTCATTCCGTCATCGACTAAACGTGAAAACTTAATCGCCAATTTAAAAGCACAAGAGATTCAGCTATCTGCTGAAGAAATGCAATTAATCGCTCAATTGGAACGTAATGGGCGTGAGGTTGATCCTGAAAACTTAGCACCTCAGTGGGATGTTTAATTCACTGCTGGAGTAAAAGTGGTTTAAAGCAGCGCAAATCTTGGCTTAGGCTTTGATTAGCAAAGTTGGGGTACTAAGTTTTACTTACTAGGCTTCGAAACAGGCTTTACCCCCTTTTGATCATGACTTAGATTGCTTCGCAAGATTATTTTCTTGCGAAGCTTTATTTTGTCACTTCATTAAAATAGCGGCTGAAAAGTAAATGACCATCCTCATGATTGACCGAACACTGTTACATCCCATCATTTTCAATATGCTGTATATTTGAGATTTCTCATGAAATTAAATTTTCCCTTACTCGCATTAGCGATTGGTGCTTTTGCAATAGGAACAACAGAATTTTCTCCTATGGGCTTTCTTCCCCAAATTGCAGAAAATTTGAATATTTCAATCCCAACCGCAGGTATGCTGATCACCGCATATGCACTCGGTGTTATGATTGGCGCACCGTTTATGACCTTATGGTTTGGACGGTTTCCACGACGTAAAGCGCTTATTTTAGCCATGATTATTTTTACCCTTGGCAATATTCTTGCTGCAATTGCCCCCAATTACTGGGGCTTAATGGCCGCTCGAATCCTGACCAGTCTCAATCATGGGGTGTTTTTCGGGATTGGTTCCATTGTTGCAACAAGCGTCGTACCTAAAGACAAGCAAGCCAGTGCTGTTGCCACCATGTTTATGGGCCTCACCATTGCCAACATCGGTGGTGTTCCTTTAGCCACATGGGTTGGGCAGAATATTGGCTGGCGTATGTCATTTGCAGCAATCGCCTTACTCGGCGTGATTACCATGCTGTCACTATGGAAAGCCTTGCCTGAAGATAAAGCAAGCCAACGTCCTGATGTCAAAGCAGAATTAAAAGTGCTGACTCGGCTGCCTGTGGTTCTTGCATTGCTCACCACGGTGATGAGTGCAGGTGCAATGTTTACCCTCTATACCTATATTGCGCCTAGCCTACAAAACATCACCCATGCCAGCCCGATGTTTATTACCTTGATGCTGGTACTGATTGGAATTGGTTTTTCAATTGGTAATCACTTAGGTGGGAAATTTGCAGACTTGTCACTGACCAAAACATTGACCAGTTTCTTGCTGTTACTGATGGTGAGCATGTTGCTGTTTCCAATCCTGGCTCAAACTCAAATTGGTGCAGCATTGGCACTGATTGTCTGGGGAGCAGCAGCCTTTGCAGTGGTCCCACCTTTACAGATGCGTGTCATGTCTGTTGCACATGAAGCACCTGGATTGGCATCCTCTGTGAATATTGGGGCATTTAATTTAGGTAATGCTTTAGGTGCAACAGCTGGTGGCGCAGTATTGAGTATGGGCATGAGTTATGCTGCGGTGTCTATTGCAGGTGCGGTACTCACAGCTTTAGGGCTAGTGCTGGTTTTTATTCAAATGAAAATGAATAAAGCACCTGTACAACAATATAGCCATTCAGCCTAGCCATTCACAATCGTGACAAAGACTGCAAGTAACCTTTCTTTCTACATCAATACCTTAAGAAAGGTTACTTTCAATAGTTAAATGGAAAGATCTGCTAAGCATTATTTTTTCGAATATAGAGTTGTTTCGTCAATAAGTGATCTGCTTCAGGATTATTGATCAAACAATGCCTATTTTAAAATATCAGGCAAAGCTGTAAAGGGTTTATTCTTTGCCAATTCTGTTTTCATTTTCTGCAACATCTGATAAGGCTGCTGTTCGACCAAAATATTGGTTAAGCTGGCAGGAATGGAACCTTCTGGATTGGCATGTCCAGAGGTAATGACTTTGACTTTATTGGCACCGAGTTTTTGAAAGGTCCAATCACCTGAATAATCTTTTAAACGCACATAGTCAGGATTTAATGCTTTACCTTGCTGAATCGCAGAATTTTTAATAAAAATGCTGCCATTTGCATCTTTAGACATGGTTCCTTTAACCACCATGTCGCGATCTTTTAAGGGAAAGGGAAAATCTAAAACCATATAAATGCTGAATTCACCTTTTTTATCATCGCGAGATAACACTTCAGCTTTGGCAACATTGGGTACCCATTTCGGTGAGTTTTTGACGTCCAATACCAAAGCAACAGCACGATCAATCGGTACGTCTAATGTTGTTTCAGCTTTATAAGACAACACAGAATTACTGGCATCCTTGTATGTCCATACCTGAATGTTATTTTTATTCAAACTCAATTTGGCATTGCTTGGTAAAGCAGCTTGTGTAGTCAGGCCAAAAGCACTGATTACACAAGCAAATAACATCACTGTTTTTTTCATTTTTGAATGTTCAAAATTTGACTAATTGTTTTAATTCTATCGCATCAGATTTTAAGCTTAAATATCATTTAAGCCTAAAACGTCTTTCATATCGTATTTTTTTGCATCTTTGCCGACAACCCAAGCAGCTGCACGTACAGCACCGGCAGCAAAATTCATACGATTCGTGGCTTTGTGTGTCACTTCTACACGCTCACCTTCGCCAATAAACATCACTGTATGTTCGCCCACAATATCACCACCACGAATCGTTTCAAAGCCAATGGTTTCACGTTCACGTGGACCTGTATGCCCCTCACGACCATAGACAGCAACTTTCTTTAAATCACGACCCAGTGTGTCAGCAACAGCTTCACCCATCATCAGTGCAGTACCTGATGGTGCATCTACTTTATGACGGTGATGTGCTTCAATAATTTCAATATCCACAGTATCGCCAAATACTTTAGCTGCCAACTCAAGTAATTTAATCGAAACATTCACACCCACTGAATAATTTGCAGCATAAACAATCGGTGTCTGAGTGGCAGATTGATTTAATAGCTCTTTTTGTTGATCCGAAAAACCAGTTGTACCAATCACCATCGCAACACCAGCAGCACTGCATAGTTTTAAATTATGTTCAGTGGCAACAGGCGCAGTAAAATCAATCACCACATCCACATCTTTGAGGATCTCTTCCAAGTTGCCAACCACTTTGATTCCCACAGCACCAATTCCTGCAAGCTCTCCTGCATCTGCACCAATTAATGTGCTTTCTGGACGCTCTACTGCAGCAGCAAGCTGAAAGCCTGCTTGTTGTACAGCTTGAATCAATGTACGGCCCATACGGCCACCTGCACCTACAATACCAATGCGTGGAGCTGCTGACATACGATCTTCCTAAATCTGAATTTGAAAATTTGGCTCTACTATAACAAAACTCGGTTCCAAGACGACGTTTCAATATAAAAAAATACTGTGATCTTTTTACTTGCTTTGGGATCTGTTGCGCTCATTGGTACAGAATAGCCTGAACGAATAAATAGATTAATTTTATAAAATATATCGGTAAAACTTTGAAAAATTTACAACTTTTCAAATCCATTTCATCAAAATGCAAGAATCCCACAGCAGACTACATGCCACGAATGAAAATAATATGGCTTATAAGGAGATCAATATGCATTCGAATAAAGTGGCTTTCGCTCTGGTACTCGGCATGATGATGACAAATGTTTGGGCTGAATCAGTGCCTGCAACAACATCAGCAACATCTGAAGAAAAAACGCTTGCTCAACCCAATAGCAGTACACCATCTGAACCTCAAACAGAAGTTCGTGTTGAAGATATTGATGCACCGATCATCGAATAATAAGTACCTATTTTTCAGCGGTTGAGGGCATGTCCAATACCTTCAACCTCTCATTTTAAAAATAACTCAATTCAATTGTAATTATCATCATAAAAATCAGGCTTTATCGCTAAACATTAACAGTTATATTATTTTTTAAATCATCTAAAAATTTATTGAAATGTATATTAAATTACAGCTAAAAATAACTAAAAAGTAAAAATTAAATTTTTCAGATCTATTAAACTAAAAGCGCTTGGATGCAATCATAAAAAGCAAATATCAAAGGAAATACCATGCAACTCAAAAAAATCATTTTAGGATTGGTGATGACAACAACTGTTTCACTCGTTTGGGCCGAAGACACAACGCCTACATCCTCTCCCGCCCCATCATCGGAATCATCGACACCAGCAACACATCCCGCGGTGATACTCCCCCAAGATGATAATTCAATAGATGCGGCCCCGGATGACAACGAATTTGATTTATCACCATCAGATCAAGCATCAAAATAAAAAAACGGAGCAACAAGATCTGTTGCTCCGTTTTTACATCTTCAATGTTTAGCTTGCTAAATGAAAAGGTCTAAACTCAATTAGTCAAATAAACGATCGAAGAAAGATTTTTTCTTCGGTGACGATTTATTGTCATCACTTTCCATCGTGGCTTGAAGTTCTTTCAATAGCTCACGTTGGCGGCTGGTCAAATGTACAGGTGTTTCCACTACAATACGGCAAAGTAAGTCACCTTGCATACTGCTACGTACAGGTTTTACCCCTTTACCACGTAGTCGGAACATTTTACCAGTTTGTGTACCTTCAGGCACTTTCAAACTGACTCGACCATCCAATGTTGGAATTTCAAGTTCTTTACCTAAAGCAGCATCTGCGATACTGACTGGCACATCCATATATAAGTCTGCACCATCACGTTGGAAGATATCGTGCTCACGCACTACGACTTCAACGTATAAATCACCAGATTGACCATCACGGATCGCTTCACCTTTACCTGTTAAGCGAACGCGATCACCATTATCAACACCTGCTGGAATAGTAACTTCAAGGGTCTGCTGACGATCTGATACACCTGAACCATGACATTTGCTGCATGGATTTTTAATAATTTTACCTTGTCCACGACAGGTACTACATGTCTGCTGAACAGAGAAGAAGCCCTGTTGCATACGCACTTGACCTGCACCATGACAAGTCTTACAGGTTTCTACATCATTTGGATTTTTTGAACCTTTACCATCACACACATCACAAGGTGCTGGTGCAGTAAAGGTAATGGTTTTCTTAACGCCTCGCACCGCTTCTTCAAGCGTCAATTCCATAACATAACGCAGGTCGGAACCACGACGTGCACGTTGCTGACCACGGCCACCACCGCCAAAAGCGCCACCGAAGATGTCACCAAACTGACTGAAAATGTCTTCGGCACTGAAACCACCACCAAAGCCACCGCCGCCCATACCACCTTCAAAGGCGTTATGACCCATACGGTCGTACATGCTACGTTTTTCACCGTCAGAAAGAATTTCATATGCTTCCGCACATTCTTTAAACTTTTCTTCAGCTTCTGAGTTGTCAGGATTACGATCTGGATGATACTTCATCGCCAACTTACGGTAGGCTTTTTTAATTTCATCATCACTAGCGGTTTTAGCAACACCTAAAACCTCATAATAATCACGTTTAGCCATGATTGGCGATGCTCCACAAAATTTGATAATACTTCTATGCAGAGTAAATTGGGGGCGATGTTATTTTTTACAAGCGTGAAATGTGGTTTTTTTTAAAAAACAGCTTTTTTCTGTAAATATTTAGTAAAACCTTTGAGCCATATGTTGAGTAAATATAACCATGCAATGGCACTAAATACCACACCAGCCACAGTGCACGCTTTTACCCAAATGAAACTGTCCCAATAGAAAAAGATTAACGGAATAAACCATAGCGCAGCAAAGGCTGCCAAAATCAAAAAAATGAGAGCATTGCGCATAATCCACAACGCTTGCGCATGTATCCATACCTCTGCATTATCTGCCACTGCTACTTTACGTGCTAACCAATACGCCAACACGGCTGTAATCACCGTAAACAATGCAAGAAACATAAACAAATAAGAGCTCGTAATAAATTTACGATGCTGTTCTGGATTTGTTTGCCCCATGGGTGTTTTTGACCTCAAATTTATTGCATACCGATTTACTTATTATGCAATAAAATTTCCTATGTTATTTTCTGTTAAAGATTAAGTGCTACTATATTGAAGTTTTCAATTTTTCGCACCTAATATTCTCAACAATTTATGTATTTTCTGTAGTTTTTTTAATCTTAAACCAAGTCGCATACAACGCTGGTAAGAAAAATAACGTTAAAAGTGTCGCAATAATTAAACCACCCATAATGGCCACTGCCATTGGCCCAAAGAAAATACTCCGAGAAAGCGGAATCATGGCCAATACCGCTGCCAAGGCGGTCAGAATAATGGGGCGGAATCGGCGAACTGTAGCATCCAAAATCGCATCCCATTGATTCTGCCCAGCTCGAATATCTTGTTCGATCTGATCAATCAGAATCAGTGAGTTACGCATAATCATTCCAGATAATGCAATGGTGCCTAGCATCGCCACAAAACCAAAAGGCTTATTGAATAAGAGCAGGAATAACACCACCCCAATTAAACCTAACGGCGCTGTCAAAAATACAATGAATGAACGCGAAATACTCTTTAACTGCAGCATCAGCAAAGTAAATACCACCGCAAGGAATAATGGCATCCCTGCATTTACAGAAGTTTGCCCTTTTGCCGACTCCTCTACCGCGCCACCAACTTCTAACAAATAACCACTTGGTAAGGTTGTACGAAGCTGATCCATTTTTTCAGCCAGCTCATTGACCACGGTTGCAGGCTGTAACTTGGTCCGAATATCTGCCCGTACAGTAATGGTCGGTAAACGATTGCGGTGCCAAATCAAACCATCTTCAAATTTATATTGAAGTGTAGCGATTTGCGCCAAAGGTACAGTGGTGCCTTTACTTGTTGGAACAGCAAGACTGGATAATGCTTCAACATTGACACGTTCAGCCTGATCACCGCGGATACGAACATCAATCAGCTCACGTTTTTCACGATATTGATTGATAATTGCACCCGATATCGAACTGTTTAAAAAATTCGCCAAATCTTCTGAGGTTACACCCATTTGACGGGCACGGTCTTGATCAATCACCAACGAAATGATTTTACTTTGCTCACCCCAGTCCAAATGAACATTTGCGGTATTTGGATTTTCGCCCACCAGTTGAGCAACTTTTTGCGCCTCCTGACGAACAATTGCAATGTCTTCACCCGATACACGAAATTGCAATGGATAGCCGACTGGAGGACCATTTTCTAATAAAGAGACACGGATACGTACCTGTGGCAATAATTGGCGAATTTGCGTATCTAAGGATTTACGAATTTCATCACGATCATCCAGTGACGATGCTAAAACCACAAATTGTGCAAAACTGGCTTGTGGCATCTGTTGATCTAAAGGCAGATAGAAACGTGGTGTACCTGTTCCTACATAAGCAACATAATTATCAATACCCTTTTGCTTAGATAAAAATGCCTCGACTTTCTTCACCGCATCTTCAGTTGCAGTCAGTGATGCGCCTTCTTCCAATTTTAAATCGACCAAAATTTCAGCACGGTTTGAAGACGGGAAAAATTGTTGGGGTACAAATTTAAACATCACCACAGACAGGACAAAAACCCCAACCGTAATTGAAATGACGGTTTTTCTATAAGTCACGCACCAATTCACCAACTTTCTAAAGCTTTGATAAAATTTAGATTGATATGGATCAAAATGCTCACCAGTATGATGAATCACGGGCTGAGGTTCTGGTTGCTTTCGTAATCTTGCGAGAAGACGCTGATACCACGGCGCTTTTTGTGGCACTTTGTTAAAATCTGGAAGTAACTTATCGCCTAGATAAGGAACAAAAACCACAGCAGCAATCCATGAAACAATTAAGGCAATGGTCACCACTTGGAAAATTGAACGAGTATATTCCCCTGTGCTTGATGCGGCTGTAGCAATAGGTAAAAAACCTGCTGCGGTAATTAATGTTCCTGTTAGCATCGGAAATGCGGTACTGGTCCATGCAAAACCAGCGGCCTTCATCCGGCTATAGCCCTGTTCCATTTTAATGGTCATCATTTCGACGGCAATAATGGCATCATCAACCAATAACCCTAAGGCCAGAATCAAGGCTCCTAGAGAAATCTTATGTAAGCCAACATCAAATAAATTCATGCCTGCAAAAGTCATCGCAAGCACCAGTGGAATCGAAAATGCCACCACCAAGCCGGTACGAAAACCCAGCGAAAAAAAGCTCACCAATAAAACGATAATGACTGCTTCTGCAAGAACTTTGACAAATTCATGAATACTGCGTTGAACAGCCACTGGCTGATCTGAAACTTTTTTCAGTTCCATACCTAAAGGCAGTGATTTTTGTAAGGTTTTAAATTCCGTTTCTAGGTTTTTACCCAATGCGATGATGTCACCACCTTTACGCATAGAAACCGCTAAACCAATCCCATTCTCGCCCATAAAACGCATGCGAGGTTGTGCAGGCTCACTAAATCCACGATAAACGTCAGCAACATCGCCCAGTTGAATGGTTCTATTTCCCACCAACAAGGGCATTTTTTTCAAATCATCGACACTTTTTAAAGCACCACTGACTCGCACTTGAATACGGTCAGTGCCTGTTTCAAAAAAGCCTGCACTGGTCACACTGTTTTGCTTTGCCAAGGCTTCTTGGATTGCAGTAACTGGTACGCCCATTTGCACGGCTTTGGTGTTGGAAAGCTCAATCCAGATTTTTTGATCTTGTAGCCCCACCAGATTAACTTTACTGACATCTTTTACCCGTTGTAAGCGAAGCTGCAAACGGTCTGCATATTCTTTTAACGTTGCATAATCAAAATCTTTGCCTGTTAAGACATAGATATTGCCGAAGGTATCCCCAAACTCATCATTAAAGAACGGTCCCTGAACACCAGAGGGTAACTGCGTTTTGATATCGCCTACTTTTTTGCGCACTTGATACCAAACATCTGGAATTTGGTTAGATTTTAATGAGTCTTTTGCCATAAACATGACCATAGACTCACCCGGACGCGAGTAAGCCATAATCTTGTCATAGAGCCCTGTGCTCATCAGTTCTTTTTCAATTTTATCGGTAACTTGTAAAGAAACCTCTTGAGCTGTTGCACCAGGCCAATAGGTTTGTACCACCATGACTTTAAAAGTAAAGGGTGGATCTTCACTCTGAGAGAGTTTTGAATAGGAAAATAGCCCAACAATACCCAATAGGATCATAAAATAAAGTACTAATCCTTTATTTTTGAGTGCCCATTCTGACAAGTTAAAGGAATTAAATGGACTCATGATCATGCTCCTTTTTGAACAGTTACAGCACGATTTTCACGGTCTACCGGTTTTATTTTTTGCTTTTCACGAAGTAAATGTACCCCTCCTACAACCACCCATTGTCCAGGATTTAACCCTTTCACGACAGTAACACTGTCACGACCATAGCTGCCCAGAGTCACTGAAACTTTAGCAATCGTTTGGTCTGGATTCACCACCCAAATATAGGCTTGATTATTATTTGCTGAGACGCTAGATAAAGGCACACTCAATACATTTTGAATATTTTGATTAAAGAATACCCGCGCACTTTGCCCAAGTTGAATTGCAGACTGCCCTTCTTTTAAAGCCACCTTAACCATAAATGTACGTGATTGATCGGCTGCTGGAGAAATCTCTCGAACATAGGCAGCAAATCGATCTTGAGGTTTAGACCATAAAGTCACCCATGCATTTTGTCCGACTTTAATCTCTGCAATGGCTTGTTCAGGTACACCTATCACCACTTCACGATCACCATCAATCGCCAGTTGGTACGCCGCCTGCCCTGCTGAAATCACTTGCCCAGTTTCAATATTGCGTTGGGTAATCACCCCATTTTTATTGGCAATCAATTGGTTATAACCGGTTTGATTGGCGCTCACATCATAATTAGATTGGGCTTGTTTTAAACTTGCCTGAGCAGCATCATATTGATTTTTGACTGAATCATATTGTGAGCGACTCACAGCATTGATCGGTAAGAGCTGCTGAAAGCGTTTAAATTCATCTGCTGCAGCCTTGGCCGCAGATTGCGCACTTTCAAGTTGTGCTTTGGCTGAGTTCAATTGTAGCTGGGCATCTTTCACATCAAGCTTTGCTAAGACTTGCCCTACTTTGACACGAGCCCCAACATCGACATAGCGTTCTGTAATTTGTCCCCCGACACGGAATGCCAATGCTGTTTGCTGTCGGGCTTGAACATCCCCCGCATAACTTTTTTGATCTTCATGTGATGTTGCAGGCTGGGTGACCATCACCAAGGGAATTTGTTCCGCTTCAGGTGCTGGTTTGCTACACCCCACTATTGTTACACTACACAATACCAATAGGCTCGTGATCATTAAATTTAAACTACGCATAGGCAAGGCTCTTAATCAAATGCATTTTTTCGGGCAAAATAGAATGAGTATATTTATTTGCTCATTTTTTAATTAATATACTGCATGGTACAGTAATTGTGAATCGTGTATAGAGTAATTAACCTATTTTTTTTTGGAAATTATTGTGCAAACAACCGCTGGACGTCCAAAGGACTTAGAAAAACGGAAACACATTTTGGAAGCCGCCAAAAAGCTATTTCTAAAATTGGGTTATCATGGTTCAAGCATGAACCAAATTGCCAAAGAAGCAGGCGTCACAAAGCTGACGGTATATAACCATTTTCAAGATAAAGAAACTTTATTTTGCTGTGCCATTGAAGCAACCTGTGAAGCGTCTATCGATGCTCGACCATTACGACTCAATCTTCAAAGTGATTTTTATGCGCATTTTTTTCAGGCGTGTGAGTTGGCACTCACTGTCATTAGCCTACCTGAAGCCATTAAACTTGAGCATTTGTTGTTAGAACTTGCCGCAGAGAAAAATCCTTTGGCTTTACAGTTTTATAATTCTTCCCATCAAAGAATGTGTGCAGTCTGGCAAGATTTTTTCCAACAAGCGGGCACGCTTAAATTTATTCAAGCAGATAACATTGAAAAACAAATCAACCTGATTCTGTCATTATTATTGGGTGTTCGACACCACGAGGTTTTATTGGGGATCCGCCCAATTCCTACGGAAGATGAAAAACAACAAATCATCACCGAAAGTATTGATTTATTTATGATGAAATATAAAGCCAACTGAAATTATTTAAAAACAAAATAATGCCCAATTGTTGTTTAAGGCATACTCAATGCATATCGCATAGGCTTGTTGATATCAAAAGGGCAAAAACTAAAGCTAAATATCCAAATTAAAATTAAGTCAAAGTCGACTTCTTGCACAGTCATTTACATACTTTTGTAGGGAGTCACTTGGATTGTGGTGGAATCACGTTATATTCGAGATAACAAGAACTGGAGAGTAACAAATGGTTCAACAAATTGATGCTCCGCTGCGTGAAGATGTGCGCTTACTCGGAAACCTTTTAGGCGAAACGCTAAAGGAACATGCAGGACAAGATTTGTTTAATCAAATTGAACAAATTCGGGCTTTAGGTAAAGGCGCTCGAGATGGTCAAATTGAAGCAGAAAAACAACTTGAACAATTATTTTTAAATTTAAAAGATGATGAAATTCTGCCACTCACCCGCGCCTTTTCACACTTTCTAAATTTTGCCAATATTGCTGAACAATATCACGTTGTGCGTAGTCGTCGTCAAAGTGAGTGCGATGAAAATTCACCATCACCTAATGTGCTGGATCATTTATTTAGCAAATTCAAAGATCAGCAAATTTCAGCAGAAACGCTCTATAAACAAATTTGTGAATTAAAAATTGAATTGGTTCTCACGGCGCATCCAACCGAAGTCAGTCGTCGTACTTTAATCCAAAAATATGATGGCATTAATCATTGCCTGTCTACTTTTGATCAGCAAAAACTGACACCTAAGCAACGTGCAGATGTGTTAACCGATTTAAAACAACTGATCTGTTCTGCATGGCAAACTGACGAAATCCGTCAGCATCGCCCAACCCCGATAGATGAAGCCAAATGGGGTTTTACCACGATTGAACAGACCTTATGGAATGCGGTTCCAAAATTCATCCGTGAATTGGATGACCTCGTTCAGGACAATTGTGCAAAGGCTTTGCCTTTGGATATTTCTCCAATTCGTTTTGCATCTTGGATGGGGGGTGACCGTGATGGTAATCCGAATGTCACCCATAACATTACTCAAGAAGTTTTGTGGTTGTCACGCTGGAAAGCGGCTGACCTTTATGTGCGTGATATTGAAGATCTTCGTTGGGAACTCTCGATTGAAGCCTATTCCAATGAGCTACTTCAAACTTTGGGTTATAGCCATCCTGAACCTTACCGCGAATATTTGCGTGCGACCCGTGAACGCCTCAAAGCAACCCGTCAATGGTTGGCAGATAAATTACGTGGTCAGCATTCAGATGTAGATCGCAGTTTAATCATTCGCCATAAAGATGAATTATTACAACCGTTATTACTTTGCTATCGTTCACTAATGGCATGTAATTTACCTGAGATTGCCAATGGTAAATTGCTCGACTTTATCTATCGAGTAAATTGTTTCGGTATTGAATTACTTAAACTGGATATTCGCCAAGAGTCAGGTCGCCATCGCCAAGCTATCTCAGCAATTACTGAATATCTCGGTTTGGGTAATTTTGAGACATGGACAGAACAAGCGCGTCAAAATTTCTTATTGCAAGAATTACAAAGCAAACGCCCGTTATTGCCTAAACATTTAAATGAGCCTTCAGGTAGTCTGATTGAAAACCCTGATGTTCAAGAAGTCTTTGCAACCATGCGTACTTTGGCTGAACAACCCAAAGAAAGCTTAGGTGCTTATATCATCTCAATGGCTGAATATCCGAGTGATGTTTTGGCGGTATTGTTACTGCAAAAAGAAGCGGGAATTGAGCATCCATTACGCGTTGTTCCTTTATTTGAGACCTTGAAAGACTTGGATGGTGCGGCAAGTACCATGAGTACCCTGTTCAATATGCACTGGTATAAACAGCATATCCAAGCTAAGCACGAAGTCATGATTGGCTATTCGGATTCTGCCAAAGATGCTGGTTTTATGTCCGCAAACTGGGCCCAGTATCGTGCGCAAGAAGAACTGACTGCAATTGCCAAACAACATGGTGTTCAACTGACCTTGTTTCATGGTCGTGGTGGTTCAATCAGTCGTGGTGGTGCACCAACCCAACAAGCATTATTTTCTCAACCACCTGGCTCAATCTCAGGCGCAATCCGTGTGACTGAACAAGGTGAAATGATTCGCTTTAAATTTGGTCTAGAAGAAATTGCCTTACAAAATTTGGAAATTTATGCTGCTGCAACCTTAGAAGCGACATTATTACCACCGCCTGTGCCAAAACAAGCATGGCGAGATTTGATGCACAGCATGACGGATTTATCTGTTCAGGTGTATCGTCAGACCGTGCGTGAAAATCCTCATTTTGTTAAATATTTACGTACCGTCACCCCTGAGCTTGAGTTACAAATGTTGCCACTTGGTTCACGCCCTGCGAAGCGTAAAGTCAGTGGTGGGATCGAATCTTTACGTGCCATTCCTTGGGTTTTTGCCTGGACCCAAATTCGTTTAATGCTTCCTGCTTGGCTGGGTACTGGCGCAGCGATCAACCAAGTGATTGATCAAGGTCAAAAAGCGGTATTGGATGAAATGTTAACGGAATGGCCTTATTTCCAAACCTTAATTGATATGTTGGAAATGGTTCTCTCTAAAGCCGACTCAAATATTGCACTGTATTATGAATCTCATCTTACCGATGATGAAGACTTAAAAGTACTTGGTGCTGAATTACGTCAACGCTTGCATGATGCAGTACAAACCCTGTTGGCGATGAAAGGTGAATCGCAGCTGTTAAGTTCCAATGATGTGCTTGATCAAGCCATGAAAGTACGTAAGCCGTATTTATTACCCTTGCATTTATTACAAGCCGAATTGATGAAGCGTCGTCGTGCATACTTGGCTGAATGTCAGGCGGAGCATACCCCTGTAGATCATGCACTGATGGTCAGTATTGCTGGTATTGCAGCAGGTTTACGTAATACCGGTTAACCACACCATATAAAAATTATTTTTAATTCCAAAGTGAGGAGAATGCGATCTGTCATTCTCCTCATTTTTTATAAAAATGCGAAACAATTCACATATTATAAAACGCCAATAACTTTTTTTGACCAATCGCAAAATCGCAATTTTTTTTAATTTTCACACGCAATTTTTTTTAATACTTTGATTTTACGCACTAACATTATTTAATTATTTGACCAAATGGTACAAAACATCAATTTTCCCTAATAAATGCAAGTGCTTAGTTTGACTAAAATGATTAAAACTCTCGAAAAGAAAGCGTATGATGTGTCCAATTTGTTTTTTGAGTGCTCAATTTATGTCCAACTGGTTTCCCAAATGGCGTCCTTATTCTGGCAGCATTGATGCAAGACCTGTCGGTACCAATGAGTATTTACCTCCTGCGCAAAGTGTCGTTTTAGGGATTCAACACGCATTTGCCATGTTTGGCGCAACTGTACTCGCACCCTTTTTAATGGGCTTTGACCCAAACCTTGCCATTTTAATGTCAGGGATTTGTACCATCTTATTCTTTATTGTTACGGGTGGTCGTGTTCCAAGTTACCTAGGTTCAAGCTTTGCCTTTATTGGGGTCGTAATTGCTGCAACTGGCTATGCTGCATCAGGTACAGGTACACCAAATGCAAATTTAGCTGTTGCAGCTGGCGGGATCATGGCATGTGGTGTGTT
This sequence comes from Acinetobacter sp. GW821-FHT01E09, assembly GCF_059422385.1. Taxonomy (NCBI): domain Bacteria; kingdom Pseudomonadati; phylum Pseudomonadota; class Gammaproteobacteria; order Moraxellales; family Moraxellaceae; genus Acinetobacter; species Acinetobacter sp. GW821-FHT01E09. Next base: position 63,662 of record NZ_JBWKWU010000001.1, on the reverse strand, counting down.
GTATGCAATGTTCGGCTTGCTCGTGATGGCAACGGGGACCAAATGGATTGAAAAACTCATGCCACCAGTAGTGACTGGTGCAGTTGTCATGATCATTGGTTTAAACCTTGCGCCTGTTACGGTGAAAGGTGTCGCTGGCAATGACTTTAATATGTGGATGGCCTTGGTCACTGTATTGTGTATGGGTTCAATTGCTGTATTCACGAAAGGGCTATTACAACGCTTATTGCTCTTGGTTGGGTTGTTATTGGCTTATTTGATCTATTTCATTGTTGCAAATGTAATGGGAAATGGAACACCGATTAATTTCACGCCGATTCAACAAGCCGCATGGTTTGGTACACCCACTTTCCATTCACCTGTTTTTGATCTCAATGCAATGTTAATTATTGCGCCGATTGCTTTAATTTTGGTGGCAGAAAACTTGGGCCACATCAAAGCAGTCAGTGCCATGACTGGCGAAAACCTAGATCCACAAATTGGTAAAGCTTTTGTTGCAGATGGTATTGCAACCACGCTTTCTGGTGGTGTCGGCGCACCGGGTATGACCACCTATGGTGAAAATATTGGTGTAATGGCCGTTACCCGTGTTTATTCTACGATTGTTTTTGTCATTGCGGGTATTTTTGCAATTTTCTTAGGGTTTTCACCTAAATTTGGCGCAGTTATTCATACCATTCCAACGGCGATTTTAACAGGTGCTTCAATCGTGGTCTTTGGTTTAATTACCATTGCGGGTGCGAAGATTTGGATTGAAAATAAAGTCGATTTTTCTCAAAATAAAAACTTGATGGTTGCCGCAGTAACAATCATTTTAGGAACAGGTGACTTTGCCCTTCAATTTGGTGATTTCAACTTGGGTGGTATTGGTACTGCAACGTTTGCAGCATTGATTCTCAACTGGTTCTTTAGCTTAAAAGATAAATCATAATTATAAATTGAACCTATTTTAAGCAGCCAAAAGGCTGCTTTTTTTTTATTTTATATAATGTGAGCATCTACCCACAAATAAACGTTTTTTATTTCTTGGAGCGAGGTCTCACTCGCTACATTTGGATGATCAAGTTCTTTTAACAAATATTGAAACGCTGCTTTTTGTTCAGGATATACATCTATCGCTTGTGCCACAGTATCGTTTAAATTGCATGGCCATCCTTCTATATTGTCCAATGTCAAAGGAAGCAATCGTATTATCCGTTTAATTAAAGTTTTTTTAAGGTTGATTAATTCTTTTGCTGTTTGATCAGATGCCTCTAATATGCGTAAATACCCTTGTATATCTGCATCATAACCACTATTTATCGCCTTAATTACATCTCGATCAATTTGAACATCGTTAAAAAGCGCAGATAAATCTTCTCCATAAATATGCTGACAAAAGAATTTGATCCATGCTCCCCAACTTTGTAAAGAATGCTTATTTAAAACCTCGTCTAGAAAACCAATATCGACATCAACTTTAGGCAGAAATGGGTGTAAAACCTTAAGATTTGCGCTTATTTCAGCAATCTTTTCATTTAAATTTTTAGGGCTATTTTTAAAAATAACACAAAGGTCTAAATCTGACTGACCGATAATTGCAGTGCCTTGAGCGACACTGCCATAAACATAGATACTATGTAAATCTTCGGCAAAGCTGCGACTAAAAGCGTTAATCACCTCTTCTAGCACGGGCTGAAATTCTTTTTGAATCCTCATTGATTGCAACATTCATCCATTTTTAAATTTTCTCAAACCAACATCATACTGCTTATATAAGATTTATTTTGTATTTCAATATTAAAAAAGCCCAACTGTAATCAATAGACAATTGGGCTTGGGCGATTTTATCATTGGTTCTTAATGATTGTTTTATAGACGGATTAACAAGGTTTTCTGTTTATTCACGTTCTAAAAAAGTCTTTAAACAAGGAGAAAAAAACAAATTCCCTTGATACATTCCCCGCAAAGTTTTGCTCATCACCATCACCCACAACATCATTAAAATTACAGCAAATGCTAAGCCTGTATCTACAATAAAACTGAGATGTAATTGGTGACCTAAACTCAATATTGCCAAGATAAATACACCCAGTGGGAAAGTTAGCCCCCACCAACCGAGATTAAATGGTAGCTCGGTTGCCGCATGTTTGAGTGTGGTTAGAATTGCGATTGCAACCCACCACACACCAAAGCCAAGCAAAATAAAACTTGCCACAATCCCAGCATTTTGAAAGAACACACCTAAATTTTCTAACTGAATCAATGCCAAAACTTGAGGAGCCTGAGCACCTAGAACCAAGAGTGCCAATGCACCTGTACCAATTGGCCCTAAAGCTAACCAGCTTGTAATTGCCAATTCTTTGCTCGGTAATTGATGTACAGCCAAACGTAACATCAGAATGGTGAGAATCCCAAAAGCAGGCAATACAGACATCCCCCACAGCATATAACTGGCGAATAAAATAGCCACCGCTTGTTGACTCGCATGCATATGCGCTAAAAGTAAGCCGCCTGATGTTGCTGCAACTTCACAGGCCACAATTGGCAATAACCACATTGCAGTCATTGTATGCAATTGATGATCTTGTTTATGGAACATACAAAACGGTACCAGCACCCCGATACCCACCGCTAAAACCACATCGACGTACCACAACAACTGCGCAATTTGGAACGCAACATCACCATAAATGGCTATGCCATATTTTAAAAAGCCATTTAGTACTGTTGCCAACCCCATTGGAATTGCACCTAAAAAGAGTGCCATTGCGGGATGGGAAAAAATCTGCTTCGCTTCTTGAGGATAGATGAGCCAGCGTAGAACATACAGTATGATAAATACAGTAAACAGTAGCGTGTTAAACTGCCACAAAATAGTTGCCAGCTGCCATAAAAAATCAGATGCAAACGGAAATTCAGGCAAGATCAGTGCAACAACCCCTGTTCCCATGGTCATGGTGAACCAGTTTGGCGTAAACTGTCGAATCACATCACCTGTTTGTTCAAGTTGGTAAAATGGCTTTTTCATCGCTTCATCCTCATTTCAGCAGATAAATTGATTATAAAAGCATCTTTTAATAAATAAAATTGATTTAATTTCATAAAATGAATCAATTTTACTGATATAAAAGTATTCTCAGTCATTTTTTTCTGGATAAAAACACAACAACAAAGACGAAACTGTGAGATTATGGCAATATATAGTCCTTTCAAATTTTAAGCTTATTTTGAAACCATGCAGCTGTTACGTCTAAATGCCTTAGCACCAAATTTTCAATTGCCCCAAACCGCTGTGACGATTGGCAATTTTGATGGTGTCCATTTGGGACATCAGGCGATGGTTTCTCAACTCAAAGAAGTGGCGAAAGCCCAAAATTTAAAAACCTTGGTGATGATTTTTGAACCGCAACCTTTAGAGTTTTTCAAAGGTTATGAAGCACCACCACGGATTTCATCACTCAGAGAAAAAGTAGAATATTTATCTGAATTGGGTGTTGATTATATTGCTATCGCTAAATTTGATAATCAATTCCGTAGCTTAAGTGCTGAAAACTTTGCAAGCCTGTTAAAAAACAAACTCAATGCGCAAAGTTTGATCTTAGGTGATGATTTTCACTTCGGTAAAGACCGTCAAGGCAATAGTGAATTTTTAAAACAATATGGTTTTGATGTCACCAATCTCAATACCATTGAATTTAATGGCGAACGTGTCAGTTCAACCCGTATTCGCCAAGTTCTCCAAGCAGGTGACTTATCACTTGCAGCAAAATTATTGGGTCGCCCATACAGCATGATTGGTCGTGTGCAATATGGTGATCAAATTGGTCGTACTTTGAATTTTCCAACCATCAATGTTCGACTTGGCCGTCATAAACCCTGTTTAAGTGGTATTTATGCTGTCGATGTTATTTGCGAAAGTACCTCATTGACACAGAAAGTCAAAGCTGAGAACCCCGATAAAATAGGTGTTGCTGGCTATCAAACAGATGCGTTATTTGGTGCGGGCCATGTGGGAACACGCCCTGCAATCAAACAAGAACATCCAGAATGGCGATTAGAAGTACATTTTCCAAATGTTTCTGCTAATCTGTATGGTCTGTTAATGCGAGTCACTTTCCTCGACTATTTACATGGTGAATTAAATTACCCATCACTTGAAGCGCTTCAGGCGGGAATTGATGATGATGTCGAGCGTTTGCTTGAGTTTCGCAAAAACACCCCCAAATTTCCTTTTTAACTTAAACTTTTATTGTAAAACGCGTCAGCAATGGTGCTGATAATATTGGATGACAACTTGCATGAGCGATAAGCAAACTTCTGAAAATGCAGTGGATTATAAAGCCACGCTAAACCTACCAGGTACTGAATTTGCAATGAAAGCAAATCTCGCAGTACGTGAAGCAAAATGGTTAGAAGAGTGGTATGCCGACAACATTTATCAGCAGATTCGTGCTTCGCGTATTGGCAAGAAAAAATATATTCTGCATGACGGTCCTCCATATGCAAATGGTTCATTGCATTTAGGTCATGTCGTCAATAAAGTTTTAAAAGACATTATTGTTAAAAGTCGCACTTTAGATGATTTTGACGCACCTTATGTTCCAGGTTGGGACTGTCATGGTCTACCAATCGAGCTTAAAGTCGAAGAAAAAATCGGTAAAGTTGGCGTAAAAGTTGACGCATCGACTTTCCGTAAAGCCTGCCGTGAATATGCATATACTCAAGTCGAATTACAGAAAAAAGACTTTGTTCGTATGGGCGTGTTTGGAGACTGGGATAATCCATATCTCACCATGAACTTCAAACAAGAAGCAGATATTGTTCGCGCGCTCGGTGAAATTGCCAAAGCAGGTCATATCGAACCCGGTCTAAAACCGGTGAACTGGTGTATGGATTGTGGATCATCACTTGCTGAAGCAGAAGTGGAATATGAAGATAAAAAATCTGATGCAATTGATGTGGGTTTCGGTGTTGTAGATCTTGCTGATTTGTCTGCAAAAGTGGGTGTCAGCGTTAACAATCCAACAGATATCGTGATTTGGACAACGACACCTTGGACATTACCTGCGAACCAAGCGGTTGCCTTACATGCGGATATTGCCTATCAATTGGTGGAAGTTCAGTCTGAGCGTGGCACACAAAACTTAATCTTAGCCAAAGATTTAGTTGAATCTGCATGTGAACGTTACAAACTTGAACAACCAAAAGTATTGGCTGACTTTGTTGGTGCGACGCTCGAAAACTTACAATTACAACATCCATTGATTGTAGATCGTCAAGTACCTGTGATTTTAGGTGAACATGTCATTGCAACCAGTGGTACAGGTGCTGTGCATACTGCACCTGGACATGGTGTGGACGATTATAAAGTTGGCTTAATCTATAACTTAAAAGTTGAAAACCCTGTAAGTGGTAATGGTGTATATTTACCGACTGCGCCTCTTTTTGCAGGCGAGCACATTTATAAAGCCAATCCAAAAATCATTGAAGCATTAACAGATGCTGGCAAACTCTGGGCGCATCTGCCAATTAAGCACAGTTACCCACATTGCTGGCGTCATAAAACACCAATCATCTTCCGTGCAACCCCACAGTGGTTTATCAGCATGGATGCGAATGGGTTACGCCAAGATGCTTTAAATGCAATTGAAAACGACATCGACTTTGTCCCTGATTGGGGTAAAAACCGTATCAAGTCAATGATTGAAGGTCGCCCAGACTGGTGTATCTCTCGTCAACGGACTTGGGGTGTGCCGATTCCATTCTTTGTACATAAAGACACCAATGAATTGCACCCTCGTACCGCAGAGCTCATCGAAGATGTGGCGAAGCTCATCGAAAAAGAAGGCATTGATGGTTGGTATAACCGTGAAGCCAAAGCATTTATCGGTGATGATGCTGAGCAGTACAATGCTGTTCGTGACACGCTCGATGTATGGTTTGACTCAGGTACAACGCACTATGCAGTATTGCGTGAACGTGCAGAACTGCAAGATCCAGCTGATTTATATCTTGAAGGTTCTGACCAACATCGTGGCTGGTTCCAGTCTTCATTGCTCACGTCGATTGCGATCCATAAACGCGCACCTTATAAAGCCCTGCTTACACATGGTTTTACCGTGGATGAAAAAGGTCGTAAATTATCGAAATCATTGGGTAACTTTATCCCACTTGAAGATATCATCAAGCAGTTAGGTGCTGATGGTTTACGTTTATATGTTGCATCAAGCGATTATCGTTATGAAATTGCCGCAAGTAACGAAATCTTTAGCCGTGTAAGTGACAGCTATCGTCGTATTCGTAATACTTTACGTTTCTTATTGGCAAACTTGAACGGCTTTAAACCATCAACAGATGCGTTACCTGTAGACCAATTGATTGCATTGGATCAATACATCTTACAACGTGCAGCAGACGTACAGAAAACCATTCAACAAGCTTATGAAGATATGAACTTCCATGTCGTCACCAATGCTTTGACCAGTTTCTGTATCAATGATTTGGGTGGTTTCTACTTAGACATCATCAAAGACCGCCAATACACGACTAAAGCAGACTCAACAGCACGTCATTCTGCTCAAACTGCGTTGTATCATTTGGTTCAAGCCTTTGTTCGTTGGATGAGCCCTATCTTGAGCTTTACAGCACAAGAAGCGTGGCCATTGATTCCAGAACAAACTGAAAAATATGTATTTACAGCTCATTGGTATGATATTCCAGTGGCATCAAGCACCAACTTGATCTCTGAAGCGGATTGGCAAACCTTAATTGAAGTCAAATCTGCGGTTAATAAACAGATTGAGACAGCGCGTAATGCTAAATTGGTTGGTAGTAACCTGTCTGCTAAAGTTGAACTTTGGGCAAATACAGACCTACAAAACGTCTTGAAGCAATTGGGCGATGAGCTTCGTTTTGTCTTGATCACCTCTCAAGCGATTGTTTATGACTATGCTGAGCAAGGTGAAGCAACAGAACTTGAAGGCCTACGTGTTAAAGTTTCTGCTGCTGAAGGCGAAAAATGTGCACGTTGCTGGCATGTTCTTCCAGATGTGAATACACATCATGCACATCCAGGGCTTTGTTCTCGTTGTATTATTAACCTTCCTACAGGTCAAGGCGAAGAGAGAAAATATGCCTAATCCGCAAAATAAAAAGGGCTTATTACAGTTTTATCCACATAATTTGATGTGGCTTGGACTTTCTGTCCTTGCCATTATCATTGACCAATGGACAAAAAACATTGCAAGTGCAGAGCTGACTTATGCTCAGCCTGTACCTGTATTGCCCTTCTTAAATTGGACATTACTGCATAATTACGGCGCAGCATTTAGCTTCTTGTCTGATGCGGGCGGTTGGCAGCATTATTTATTCACAGGTCTTGCAGGCGTTGTATCGATCATCTTTATTTTTTGGCTTATGCGTATGCCAAAAACCACGCTGATCTTACCTGCTGCAATCGCATTGATTCTTGGCGGTGCATTGGGGAATTTAATTGATCGGGTGACATTAGGTTATGTGGTCGATTTTATTCATTTGCATTACCAAGGCAGTAGTTTCCCTGCATTCAACATTGCCGATAGTGCGATCACTCTCGGTACGATTTTATTGTTAATTGATACCTTCTTTTTAGAAAAGCATCGTATTCAACGTGCGGAAGCGCAAAATGACTGAACAAATGATTAACCCCAATGACGAAACGCGTGTTGCGGATGGCTCAAAAGTAGAACTGCATTTTTCTGTTGCCATCGAAAGTGGTGTTGAAATTGATAACACACGTAGCCGTGAAGAGCCTGTAAGCTTAGTGATCGGGGATGGCAGTTTATTGCCAGGTTTTGAAAAAGCCTTATTTGGTCTTCGTGCAGGTGACCGTCGTACTGTTAGCCTTCCACCAGAAGATGCTTTCGGTCCGTGGAATTCTGAAAATGTGCAAAAATTCGATACAGTAAAATTCGAACAACGTCCTGTTGAAGGCCACATGATTGAGTTTGAAGACAAAGCCAAACAAAGTCTATTTGGCGTGGTTAAAACTGTCGGTGAAGATATCACTGAAGTGGATTTCAACCACCCACTCGCAGGTAAAAATATCACGTTTGAAGTGGAAATCTTCAAAGTTACCCCTGCGGGTCAACAAGGTGTGAAAATTATGTAAGCCTTTGCTTATATAATATTTAAAGCTCCTTCGGGAGCTTTTTTATTGATACAAATACCCACTTCAAAAAGGTCAAGACAAAGCAAAATCCACAGCAGCTTGCACATGGATCGACGTTGTATCAAACAGCGGAACAGAAAACTGAGTATCTCCAATGAGCATACAAATTTCTGTACATCCCAGAATAATGCCTTCAGCACCCTCTAATATTAGCTGCTCAACAATATGGATGTATTTCTGACGAGATTCTTCCTTGATCACACCTAAACACAATTCATCATAAATAATATTGTGAACCATCTGTCGATACGCTTGGTTAGGCACCAGTACATTGATGCCTTGTTGTTCTAACCGATGCTTATAGAAGTCTTGTTCCATGGTAAATTGAGTACCTAACAAACCGACTTTGCCAATATTCTGATTTAAAACTTCTTTTGCTGTTGCATCAGCGATATGAATAAATGGAACTGAGACCGAGCTTTCAATAGCAGAAGCAACTTTATGCATGGTATTGGTACACAGTAAGATCCCTTCTGCCCCTGCTTTCTCCAACTGAATTGCCTTCTCTGTTAAATACAGTGCTGCATCGTCCCATAAGCCTTGACGCTGTAATATTTCTATCTCAGCGAAATCAACACTGATTAAAACAATTTTTGCAGAGTGTAATTTTCCTAATTTTTGTTGAATGCTTTTATTCAGCTGCTGATAGTACAAGTCTGTAGATTCCCAACTCATTCCACCTAATAAACCAATCGTTTTCACTTTTTTGCTCGCTTAGAATTTTCATCTTTTCTAGGGTGTTTTGATATTTCATCAATGGTTTGCGTTTTAGACTCAAATTGAGCAAGTCAGGCATATGATCAATATCAATCAAGTTACTTTTGTTTCAAGCCTATATATTTTCCAATACAATCGCTTAAAATATCCTGTGACTACCGTACGATATCGTCGTGATCAAGCCTTCATTCATAGTTTCAATTTAAACCTCGTCCTACTCACCGCTGAAACAATCTACACGATATCGCATATTTGTATGATTATTCAGCTATACTTTGATCTCATTTCAGCTCTTTATGATTCGCATGCGCCTAGACTTCTTCGATTTGCAACTGTTTATCAATATCGTGGACACAGGAAGCCTCACCAAAGGCGCAGAACGCTCGTCGATTTCACTACAGGCAGCCAGTGAACGTATTAAAAAACTCGAACAACAATATGCCACAAGCCTTTTTACCCGCCATGCCTCTGGGGTCAAACTCACAATTGCAGGTCAAACTTTTGCAGAACAGGCTTTACGTCTAATACAACAAAGTAAACAGCTTGAACAAGCGATGTCACCCTTCGCAAAAGGTCTAAGCACACAGATGACTTTGTGGTGTAATTCATCTGCACAAAGTGAATATCTGCCCTTATTACTTCCTCAGTATTTAGTTGAAAACCCACATATTCAGATTGATCTACAGGAAGCTGAAAGTAATGAAATTATTCAGACCCTTGAAAAAGGCAATGCAAAACTCGGCTTAATTTCGAGCTTTTTTAATGCACATCAATTACAGACTTTAACCTTTTCAGATGATCCGTTAGTGCTGATTTGTCCTTCAAATCATGAATTAAGCCAGCGAACACAACTTAGACTGGTCGATACACTGAACTATGCCTTTGTGGGTTTAATGCAATATCACTCTTTACAGCAGTCGATTGAAAACCAAGCCAAATTGCTCAATTGTGCAATTCAGTATCGTTTAAGATTGCCAAATTTTGCTGCGATCGCTCAAGTGGTTGCAAGTGGTGTCGGCATTGCCATTATGCCCAAACGGGCAGCAATGCGACTCAATCAACTCTATGCATTTGATCAAATTGAACTGGTCGGTGAATGGGCAAAACGTCAACTACAATTGGCTGCTCAAAATTTTGATGAACTTCCAACAGCATATCAACACTTTGCCCAATTCTTAATTTCACAAAAATCGAAACTGATTTTAGTTTAAATAATCTGAATTCGATATAAAATTCTTGATGAAATATGATACTCGGAAACGTCATCCGCAACTGTCTGAGGCAGGACCTCATGCATAAAGTATTGTTTCTGCGATTCATTGAATACGTCGCTGGTGGTTGACGAGTTTTGCGGATGACAATGGTTTTGCCTACTTTTGTCTAAACAAAAGTAGGGCGAGCCGCAGGCTGATCCTGAAATTGAATGACAGTTCAGTAAGACTCCGTCAAGATCATTGTTTTTCAATATATTAAAGATATCTTTAAATCAAACTCACGTTAAATACTTAATTAAGCACCACGCTGATATTCATTTTTAAAATTAACTAAATTGCTATCATCTGCTTTGATTTTTTCAGTTTACCCAATAGGGTCATAGCTTCACATGTGCGGACAGAGCCATTACACGACTATTTGTCCTCAGACTAGATCACGCCAAATTGATGCAATACTGAATATAAGCCAAAAATCACCAAGCCACAGAAGAAAACTTTACGAAATTTTTGCTCTGGAATACGATAACGAATTTTTGTTCCCACCCACATTCCTATTAATGCAGGCACCAAAGCAATAAGAGATAACTGATAATCAATTGGCGTATCTTCAACAGGATTTTGATGTAAGAAAACAGCAAGACACAATGTTGAAACGGTAAAAGCTAAACCTAGAGATTGAACCAAATCATCACGCTTTAACTGCAAAGATTGTAAATAAGGGACCACAGGAATCACCACCACTCCCGTGGCAACAGTTAAAGCACCGCCTAAATATCCAATGATTGGGGAAAGCCATTTTTCATGCGGTGCAAGATTTGGCATACGTTTGGAAAATAAACCATAGAGTCCATACAATGCCAGCATTCCACCCAGTAATGCTTCACTATGAAAACCACCACTAGAGTGGCCTAAAGTTGGGAAAACACTCCAAATTGAACCGATAATAATCCCCAACAGTAAGGGATAAAAACGGCGAACTAACCGCCATACATGACCTTCAGCAAACAATTGCCAAAAGTTGGTCACCATAGATGGAATGATCAATAAAGTTGCGGCTTGGAATGGGCTAATCACAAGGCTTAAAAGTCCCATTGAAACGGCAGGTAAGCCGAGACCAATTGTGCCTTTAATCATGCCTGCAATTGCAAATACACCAATTACAAATCCCATCATGTCGTTTTACCTCAATATTCTGAGGCAATGCTACGCCAAAGCTTTGTTTTGAAATATCACTGTTTTTAGGATAGAGCCTCAAGCAATGATTGAGGCTTGATGTTGAGTGTTTTGGCTAAGTATCTAAGAAAAGAATTTACGATCATTTTACGTTACTAGAGCAAACAAGCTTTCTATAATTTTTTTACCCCATTTGGATTTATTCACAATGAATATGTCACTTGCCAATTCTACAAAAATATTCCCCACAGCACTGATCTTAGAAAATCAGGGCATGCATGATTTCAACAAAGAAATTCAACAATATTTAGAAGATTATCCAGAGACCCAGTTTATTGATATCTGCTTACATGATCTCAATGGTCATCTTCGTGGTAAGCGTATTGAAGTAAATGCCCTCCACCAATTGCAGAAAGGCTGTTATTTTCCGTTGTCTATTTATGCGATGAGCTTGGATGGTCAAGTGGTTGAAGAAAGTGGGCTGGGAAAATATATTGGCGAACCCGATCGCTTATGTATGCCCGTCTTGGGCAGTCTAAAGCCTTGTGCAGATCAACCCAATCAGCATGCCCAGCTGCTATTAACCATGAAATCCGATGATGGTTCAGATTGTGTGATTGAGCCTCGCAATATATTAAAAAGAATTTTATTGACACTGCATCAGATGCACTATTTTCCAATGATGGCCGGTGAAATCGAGTTTTATTTGTCTAAAAATATCCAAGATGCCCCGTTTTCTCCCCAATCTGATCCGCTTTCTACCCAATGTTTCGATGTCGATACTCCGCATAATTTTCAAACTGTCATTCAACAAATTGAATTAGAAGCAAAACGACAAGATATTAATTTAACAGGTGTTGTAGCTGAAAGTGCTTCTGGACAATTTGAATTAAATATTCAGCACAGTGACAACATTTTAAAACTGTGTGATGACATCATGAGTATTAAACGAATGATTCGTCAAATTGCGATGCAACATGGTTTAAAAGCCAGTTTTATGGCGAAACCAAATATGGCAATAGCAGGCAGTGGCATGCACTTTCATATGAGCATACGCAATCAATGGCAAGACAATCTTTTTAAAATAGATCAGTTGAAAAATCCAAACCCCATCATGCATAAAGTGATTGCAGGTTTACTTGACTTAATGCCCGCATCCATGGCTATTTTAGCACCCAATATTAACGCATTTCGTAGATTCCAACTTGGCAATCATGTTCCACTCGAAGCCAATTGGGGCTTCAATAATCGCAATGTTGCGATTCGTATCCCCTGTTCAGATCAGGACAATCAACGCTTGGAATATCGTGTTGCGGGTGCAGACGTCAACCCTTATTTGTGTGTTGCAACCATTCTGACGGGGGTACTGCATGGCTTACATGCAGCACTGGATTTACCTCAATCAATCCAACAAGTAAAAGTGATTAACTCACAGCATTTCTTACCCTCTCATCAGCTTGAAGCGCTGCAATTATTTGAAAAACATGCAGTCTTTAAACAATATTTTGGTTCAGATTTTATCCAATTATGGTGTGCATGTAAAAAATTTGAATATCAAACTGTCATCAATAAAATCACAAATGCAGAATTGGAATGGGGCATATAAAGGGCTGATTTAAAAATTCTAATGCCTTAAATTAAAATAGTATGATGACCATAAATTGACAGTAATCAATAAAAAATCCCTTTTATATAAAAGGGATTTTAAGCAGCTTAGACTGAATTACCTTAAAGCTGATTATGCTTTCAGTATTGAAATAAATAACAATTTAAAAATTATTTACATACGACTTTAAAAAATGCCAAATTAATTTCATCATCATCGATATTACTTGGATCTGAATCTTGTGGATCGCTATTGATCAATTGACCATTTTTTTTATAATCTTCAACCAAGGTGATATTTGTCGTACGATCAGCACATTGGTCTAAATTATGAGAAAGTGTATAGTCACCTTTTTTCATATCCAGTTCTTCACTGTCTGCATCAGCAACAAACTTAGCCCAATAATTAACCGTTTTGTCTTTTTTCACAATACGATCGGTATCTAGATAAAAACTACCATCCTCATCTTTGACAATAAATTTCCAATTTTCTGCAAGTGCATACTGACTCAACATTGTTGTGATGCAGATTAGAATAATTTTTTTCATACCGTTCTCTAAAATAAATATTTTTATGGGCAAAATTAAAATCACATCACCGTTATGGACGGATTTCTTTTAATTCTCTTTGGATAAAATGCTGGATCATTTCCCGATAGAGCATTTCCACCAAATCAGGGTTGGTGCCAACATCTATGGCTTTCTGACGTACTTTATTAATCACTTGTTGTACACGCTCTGGAGACTGTACGTCATCTACATTACGTTTAAATCGGACAGCTTGATCAACATAAAATTGGCGGGTTGCAATCAACTCAATCAGTTCCTGATCCAACTGATCGATTCGATCACGTACTTGTTCTAATGATTCACATTTCTCTTTTTTAATCATCTGTTTTTTCTGCATCCTGTGCTTCTATATGATGTTGAGCGCGTTCCAACTCATTCTCGGCTTTATACTTCTGTTCTAACACATTACTAAAAATACTTTCAATCATCCAAACCCGATATAGGCTATTAAAAACGTAACGCTTTCCTTCAATGCGCAATTCTAAAACAGGAAAATCAGGCTGATGTTTCTCTGCACATTGCTGATCATTGGCTGTTAATAAAGCTTCAACATCTGTATCTGTTAGATTTTCAATCCCTAAATCATGTTGCATTTGCTGTAAATGCGGCTTGAATGATAAATCACGCCCCTTGGTCCAAACCGCCTGTAAAATGTCATACATCACATCTACACGTTGCTCTTCTGCTACGCTGTAATAAAGCTTTGCCATATTTAAGGTGCTTTCGGCAGTCGGACGACAGAACGGGGTAAATTTCACTTCTGAACGCTTGGAAAGACGGGTCGCCAAACTCCAGTCAAAAAAGTCCCGACCGTGATAACTCAGCGGAAATAGGTTCAACTGAATATTATAATAATTTGCGAGTTCTTCTTTGATATATGCCAATAATAACCAACTGATCGGGTCTTCTAAGGCAATATATAAATCAAGTTCAGGATGCATGGCCTGAATTTCAGCAAGCTCTTCTGCATCACTCATCAAATGCTCACGCCATTCAATGTGATTGATCAGAAAAATAGGGTTATCAATCAATAATTTTTGTTGTTTTAAACGACGAGTTAACCGTAATAAATCATCCACTGCATGATATTTACGTCCACCAAATTCAAAATAGCTTTCTAAAATTGGACTTTGACCAAACACACGTTCTGGAAAATTCTGTGGTTTTTGATGCTGACTGGCCATCACGAATAAAGTGCGCAATTTGCCATACTGCTGCTGCCACAGCATATGAAATACATCTTCGAGTAAATAAAGAAAATTTTGACCGGTTAGCGGTGTATTTCTAAGAATTGTTTCCGCTTGTTGTAATGCTTCTTGAGTCGGTTGTTCTGGTTTTTCATCATCATAACTAAAGCGATGTTGATTGGCTAAGATTTTGGCGTCTTCTAAACTATAATTGCGCCATTCTTCTATGGTCATGCCATTGGGGGGTTCTGCTGCGGTATTGGAAATAATCACTTTAAGTGGCTTTAAATCATCACTTAAAAGATCTTCCAATTGGGTCAGTTGCTGTACAGCAAGATAGCTATAAACATCATCTAAACGCAGATAAATACTCAGTCCCTGTTCCGTAGATAACACCTCTTGACGAATCGGCTTTTGGTAAAACCAACTCGATCGGATTGGATCAAACCAACGGCGTAACAGTGACATGCGTAGAGCCTCGAAATAAGCACTGAAAAATAAAAGAAAATCTGATTGAAACTCGCTCAAGCATACCATTCATTCACGGGTGATGCTGAGAAAATTAATTCTAACCAGTCATAACAAAACTTATAACAATTTGAATCTGAATGATCAATATCCCAAAACTCGATAAAATTTAAATCGTTAGGTCAATGCAATAAAAAGCACCCAATTCATGAGTGCTTTTGTTTTGTTTGGGAATCTTATTTTAACACTTAGATTTCACGCACCGCACCTTTCGACGCACTGGTGGTATGCATAGCATAAGCTTTTAATGCTTTTGAAACCTTACGTGGACGTTCTTCAGCTGGCTGCCAACCTTTTTCGTCTTGAATCTTACGGCGTGCAGCTAAGGTTGCATCATCAACAGCGAGATGAATTGTACGATTTGGAATATCGATTTCAATCAAATCGCCATCTTCAACCAATCCAATAACACCACCCTCAGCAGCTTCTGGCGATACGTGACCAATGGAAAGACCTGAAGAACCACCAGAGAAACGACCATCTGTAAGTAAAGCACATTCTTTACCTAAGCCTTTCGATTTTAGATAGCTGGTTGGGTAAAGCATTTCTTGCATACCCGGACCACCACGTGGACCTTCATAACGGATGACAACCACATCACCAGCTTTGATTTCATGGCCAAGAATTGAATCTACAGCAGCGTCTTGGCTTTCAAAGACACGAGCCGTACCATTAAATTTCAGGATCGAATCATCTACACCCGCAGTTTTTACAATACAACCATCTACAGCGATGTTTCCGTACAGTACAGCCAATCCACCGTCTTTAGAGAATGCATGTTCAGCATTACGGATCACACCTTTTTCACGGTTACCATCTAAAGTTTGATAATAACGGTTTTGTGAAAATGCTGTTTGAGTCGGAACACCACCTGGTGCTGAACGGAAGAACTCGTAAACCTCTGGATCTTCGGTACGAATAATATCCCATTTATCTAAGGCATCTTTCAACGTATTTTCATGTACGGTATAGACTGATGTATCCAATAGGCCTGCACGATCCAATTCACCTAGAATTGACATGATACCGCCCGCACGATGGACATCTTCCATATGGACATCTTGTTTTGCAGGGGCAACTTTACACAACACAGGCACTTTACGCGATAAACGATCAATATCGTCCATGGTAAAATCAACGCCTGCTTCATGTGCCGCGGCCAATAAATGCAATACGGTATTGGTTGAACCACCCATTGCAATATCTAGCGTCATCGCATTTTCATAAGATGCTTTGGTCGCAATTGAACGCGGTAATATGGTGTAGTCATCTTGCTCATAATGGCGTTTTGCCAACTTAACAATCAATTGACCGGCTTTTTCAAATAATTTTTGACGATTTGCATGGGTTGCTAAAGTTGAACCATTACCCGGTAAAGATAAGCCAAGGGCTTCTGTCAAACAGTTCATTGAGTTGGCTGTAAACATACCTGAACATGAACCACAAGTTGGGCAAGCTGAACGCTCATATTGTTTTACTTCTTCATCGGTAAAACTATCGTCAGCGGCAACCACCATTGCATCAACGAGATCAATCGCATGTTCTGTACCACGGATTTTAACTTTACCCGCTTCCATTGGACCGCCAGAAACAAATACCACAGGAATGTTCAGACGCATTGCCGCCATTAACATTCCTGGTGTGATTTTGTCGCAGTTAGAAATACACACCATGGCATCTGCACAATGCGCATTGACCATGTATTCAACAGAATCTGCAATCAAATCACGCGAAGGCAATGAATACAGCATGCCATCATGCCCCATTGCAATACCATCATCGACTGCAATCGTATTGAATTCTTTTGCCACACCACCCGCTGCTTGAATCTGTTCAGCAACCAGCTGACCTAAGTCTTTTAAATGCACATGACCAGGGACAAACTGAGTAAATGAGTTGACTACCGCAATAATCGGTTTACCAAAATCTTCATCTTTCATTCCTGTTGCACGCCATAAGCCACGTGCACCAGCCATATTTCTTCCATGTGTCGATGTTTTTGAACGATAGTCAGGCATTTGTATTTCCAACATTGTTTGAGCTTGAAATGAATATCAATTCACTCTGGCTAAATAAAACTGATGATATAGCAATAAATCAGTCGAAATATGAACACATCATACTATAACTTAGCATATAACCAATGATCTTAAGCATGATCTTTTTTTAAACAAGACGTGTCTATTGATATTCCAACAAGCTTTATAGATAAATAAAACATTAGAATTTAATATAACGCTATCGTGTTGGATAAAACACAAAACTTCTATGAATAATTTTTTATTTTTTAATAAAAAATATTTATCATTTAACAAAATTCACTAAATTTTATTTTATAAAAGGGCTCAAAAGAAGCCCGTTCATTCATTTTGCACAGATTATTTCTGTTTAATCAAAATGTTTTGTTGCTGATGTTTCTGCTGGGTTAACTTGGCAATCAATATTATTTGGTGATGTAAGATTTATTCAAAATAAACCAGAACAGTAAATAATTTAAAACGCCCGATGAATTTCATCGGGCGTTGGCATGCAATAAAGCTCAATCTATTTGAAGAATAAACACCTTCTTTTAAACTGAATTTATTTGATTATGCATTCAGTTTTACCAAGTGATGTTTACTCGGCGATTAGGTGCTAAACACTCAACCAATTGAATTTTTTTGTTCATTCCATTGCATTTCTGATACACGTCAGTTTTATTTTCTGCTGAAAATTGAATTTGATCCGCAGGAATACCCTGTTGTTTCAATAAATCTACAACGGTATTGGCTCTCGCCGCTGATAAACGTTGGTTATACGGAAATGAACCTAAACGGTCAGTATAACCAGCAACAAAAATCTTGCTATTCCCATCAGTTTGCTTAATTTGATCAGCAATTTTGCTAATCACTTCAGGATTTTTTACCCCACTTTTACCTGAATGATCAAAATAGAATAAAACACTGGCTGATTGGCCTGTAGCGGATAGAGCCGTTTGTTCTGTCGCGGATTGGTTATTGATGCCCCAAGCCATCAGACCTTGGCATTGTTCACCTTTCCAATATAGATTTTCTGAACGGTAGTGCTTATCAAAGTCTATGCGTAACTGACAACGTTTATATTGATTGGAACTCGGCTCTCGAACATCCAATACATAGTTCCAAGTTTTAACAGCAAAAAGGCCCTCAGAAAATTGTGGATTCCCCAAAACATGGCGAATCTGATCTTTGCTTAAACCTTTATCTAAACGTGCCACGTCATCATATTCATAACGATTCACTTGCTTTAAATAACTGTCTTTTACTTCAGGAAAATGAATTTCTTGGATATTTGATGTTTCAACTTCAGCAGCATGACTCAATGACATCACAAGACCACTGAATACACTAAACATAATTTTTTTGTTAAATGCTTTCATTTTTTCTCTCTTAAAAATTAGTGAAGAAAAAGGAAGACCGTTCGATCTTCCTTGTCTCGTGATTTAGTCAATTACACCACTGATACCGATACGAACACTTGGGTCGCCTTGAGATGCTGCTGCAACACCACCTGTAATCGACCAACGTCCATTATCTGCAGTTTTACGTAGCGTCACACCTACCGCATTCTCACCACCATGGTATGCCGCACCTGCAGCATAGGTATATTTACCAGGAATATATGGTGCTGATTCAAGTGCCATTGCTGCTGCAATACCCGCATTGGCTTTTTTCTCTACATCATCAATCCGGTTATTGGTAATACGGAAAGCGTTGTCTAACTTGTTGCTGACATTGTCAATTTTGTTATTCAATGCTTGATCCGCTTGGTTCAATGCATCGATTGCACCACCGACATTGTTATACTTAGAATCACCTACATTGTAAGTTGGTGCAGTGAAGCTACCCGTAATGTTGTCATAGCCAGCACCACCGCCAAGATAATTCACAACTGCTTGGTTGGTCGTGTTCAATTGGCTGCCGTTGACTGCATCTTTTGATGTTGCATTGACTGCGCCATCTTTAACACCTGTCACAACGCGGTTGCCATCTGTACCCGCCACACTCACACTTGTACCACCAGTATCTTTCGCAACTGTAACTGTTGCGTCTTTACCTGCTTGTTGAACTAAGCCGACAGTACCATTGTTAATATCATTTTTGATATTGCTGATATCCGTTGAGTTTTGATCAACTTGTTGCTGAACATTCCACAATTGACCGCCATTTACAGCATCTTTAGAACCTTGAGTGACTGCACCATCTTTTACATTGCTAATGGTTGTACCATTTGTACCACCACCAAGTGTGATCTTATCTTTTGATGCATCGTCATATTTAACGGCATTATTGGCAAGCTCATTGACATTGTTATTCACAGTGCCAATTGCGCTATCTAACTGCCCTTTATTAACTGCATCTGTAGCATTTACAGCATTTGCCACGTTGGTAATTGTTTTATTACCCGCGTTAATACCTGCCACCGTTACACTTGGTCCACCGGCAATGGTTAATCCTGTGTTGTTTATCACAACCGCATTATTACCAATTGAGATTCCAGCATTATTGAGAACCGTATCACCTGCTTTCACAGAATCAACTGTTAAATCTTTTGCTGTTGATACTTCATAGTTGTCTGAACCATCAGCATTTTTGCTCTTATTCACAACAATATTCTGACCATTAGAAACAGTCGTTTTAGATGTTGTTGCTGCAGAACCAATGGCTTTATCCAATGCTGTTAAAGCATCACCAACATTGGACTGATTACCTTGTGCAACATTATAGGTTGGCCCAGTAATGGTGCCATCAGCATTGACCTTCGCATTACCGCCCAAACCATTTACAAGTGCGTTTTGAGTGGTAACAACTTGGTTACCAACAGCTTTTAACTGCGCTACGTTTACAGCATCAGCATCTGCGCTACCCGCTGCAACACCTGTAATTTGACGATAAATACCGCTTGCCGCATCACCAACTGCTACTGCACCAGTTGTTGATGTTGTATTGCTAATCGCTGTTTTGTCTGCACTTGTTGCAACTGACAGCGCATAACCTGCAACACCTGCACCAGTTGTCGCCGCTGAGCCATTGCCTAACACAACTGAACCAGCAACTGTTTTGGTCACATTGTTTCCAAGTACAAACGTATCATCTGTAAGCACTTGGTTATTATTACCTACAGAATAACTGTTCGCACCATCCACAATGGTCGGGTCACCAATCGCACCAGAATGGTTGCCTTTCACTTTATTGCCCGTACCAATACTGATTGATTGTGTACCTAATGCCTCAGCACCTTGACCAATAGCAATGGATTGTTTGCCCTCAGCTTTTGTATTGTGACCTAATGCAACAGCACTATCTGCACCCGTTGCCACAATTGCATTTACACCAATCGCTGTAGAGTTTAAACCACCTGCACTTGAGTCATTGGTTGTACCTAAATCACCTTTCGACATATCGGCATTGGTATGGAAGAACTTAATACCATCAGTATTCATCTTCTGTACTGTTTGACCAATCGTCAAGCGATCTGTGGTTTCTTGACCTTGCTTATCGTAAGTTAAGAACAATGAATCTTGGTTCTTATTGTCAGGTTTCGTATTTACAACTTGATCAATAATATTCACTTTGTTGCCATTACCATCTACAACTTCAGTGATGTTTTTCGTCACAGCTTGCTTCAATTGCTCTTCAGTCGCTGCTCTACCTTTAGTTGCAAAATCACTTGCTCTTAAGTCAGTATTACTTAAGCCTTCGATTGTATTGCTGGCTTTATTTACAACAACATTACCTACTGTCACTTTGTCGAAGTTTACGTCTTTCGCTGTCGCAACTTGATAATTACTTGAACCATCTGCATTGGTACCAGCAGTCACAACAACGTTGTCTCCAGCCGTAACTGTGGTCTTCGCTTTGGTTGCTGAATCTTTAATGCTGTTGATTGCACCATCAATTGTGTTTGAACCCGTGCCACCAATGTTGCTTGTCGTAATGATACCAGTCGTTGCATCTCTCGTGGTCAAACCGCCAATTGCATTTTTCAGACTATTACCAACATCATACAATTGACTACCGTTGATCGCATCAGTTGATGTTGCGTTAATAGCGCCTGCTTTAACATTGGTGATTGTTGTTCCACCTGTACCTGCAAGGGTTACGCTATCGTAGTTTGCACTACCATCAGCATTCTTGTCGTACTTCACTGCAAACTTATCAGTTTCACCTTGCGATGCATTGAGAGTATTGATCGCTTTGTTAATGCTGGTTTCTGTGTTGCCACTACCATCTTTCACTGTCAACGCTGTGTTATCTAAACCTACAATCGTATTGCCTGAACCATCTTTAACTGAGATACCATCTTTACCGATCACTGTAGAACCATTTGTACCGTTGGTTCCATCATTCACTGTAATGCTAGTTAAGTTATTGAGGTTTTTATTTAACTCAATCGCAACTTGACCATTTGCAACCTTCGTAGTGATGTTGCTATCTGCACCAACAACTTCAACCGCTTCGCCTAGGTTCTTCTGAACTTTAGCGCCATCTGCTGCTTGTAATGCAAAGCCTTTACTGGTCGCTGCATTAGTCGCGTCAACAACTGCATTGTTCAAATCACCAGCGTTAACACCTTTGCTCGCATTGGCCTCTTTAGTGTAGTCACCCGCACTCGCAACATTGTTTAAGCTTGTACCACCTGTTGTGGTGATCTTGCCTGTCGTTGCATCTTTAGTACTAGTTGAAGCACTACCTGCTAATGTGATGTTGTTATAGTTTGCACTACCATCAGCATTCTTGTCGTACTTCACTGCAAACTTATCAGTTTCACCTTGCGATGCATTCAGGGTATTGATCGCTTTGTTAATGCTGGTTTCTGTGTTGCCACTACCGTCTTTCACTGTCAACGCTGTGTTATCTACACCTGCAATGGTATTGCCTGAGCCATCTTTAACCGAGATACCATCTTTACCGATCACTGTAGAACCATTTGTACCATTGGTGCCATCGTTCACTGTAATGCCAGTTAAGTTATTGAGGTTTTTATTTAACTCAATCGCAACTTGACCATTTGCAACCTTCGTAGTGATGTTGCTATCTGCACCAACAACTTCAACCGCTTCGCCTAGGTTCTTCTGAACTTTAGCGCCATCTGCTGCTTGTAATGCAAAGCCTTTACTGGTCGCTGCATTAGTCGCGTCAACAACTGCATTGTTCAAATCACCAGCGTTAACACCTTTGCTCGCATTGGCCTCTTTAGTGTAGTCACCCGCACTCGCAACATTGTTTAAGCTTGTACCACCTGTTGTGGTGATCTTGCCTGTCGTTGCATCTTTAGTACTACTTGAAGCACTACCTGCTAATGTGATGTTGTTATAGTTTGCACTGCCATCAGCATTCTTGTCGTACTTCACTGCAAACTTATCAGTTTCACCTTGCGATGCATTCAGGGTATTGATCGCTTTGTTAATGCTGGTTTCTGTGTTGCCACTACCATCTTTAACTGTCAACGCTGTGTTATCTACACCTACAATCGTATTGCCTGAACCATCTTTAACCGAAATACCATCTTTACCGATCACTGTAGAACCATTTGTACCGTTGGTTCCATCATTCACTGTAATGCCAGTTAAGTTATTGAGGTTTTTATTTAACTCAATCGCAACTTGACCATTTGCAACCTTCGTAGTGATGTTGCTATCTGCACCAACAACTTCAACCGCTTCGCCTAGGTTCTTCTGAACTTTAGCGCCATCTGCTGCTTGTAATGCAAAGCCTTTACTGGTCGCTGCATTAGTCGCGTCAACAACTGCATTGTTCAAATCACCAGCGTTAACACCTTTGCTCGCATTGGCCTCTTTAGTGTAGTCACCCGCACTCGCAACATTGTTTAAGCTTGTACCACCTGTTGTGGTGATCTTGCCTGTCGTTGCATCTTTAGTACTACTTGAAGCACTACCTGCTAATGTGATGTTGTTATAGTTTGCACTGCCATCAGCATTCTTGTCGTACTTCACTGCAAACTTATCAGTTTCACCTTGCGATGCATTCAGGGTATTGATCGCTTTGTTAATGCTGGTTTCTGTGTTGCCACTACCGTCTTTCACTGTCAACGCTGTGTTATCTACACCTGCAATAGTATTGCCTGAGCCATCTTTAACCGAGATGCCATCTTTACCGATCACTGTAGAACCATTTGTACCATTGGTGCCATCGTTCACTGTAATGCTGGTTAAGTTCAAGTCTTTGCTTAAAGCAAACGCAACATTATTACCTGTCTTGGTTGCGGTAAGGTTGGTATCCGCTGGCGTAGCTACACCAATATCAACCGTGTCACCCGCTTTAATCGCACCACTGTTCTGACCGTTGGTTTGTAAGTTAAAGCCACCTTTTAAGGTCGTGATGTCAGATGTATTAGTCGCAATATTTGATGTATTCGTTGCGATATTCGACGTATTGGTTGCGATGTCTTTACTATTCTGGGCTACATTCTGGTTTGTCGTATAAAGCTGACTACCATTGATTGCATCTGTTGAGTTTGCAGAAACATCACCCGCTTTAACATTTGTCAGCGTTGTACCTGCCGCGCCACCGCCTAAAGTCACTTTATCTTTAGTTGTGGCGTTATCGTATTTCACTGCCGAATTATCTGTTGCTGTTTGTTGTCCCGCCAAAGCGTCTAATTGACCTTTATTTACAACATCTTTCGCATCAGTTCCTGCTTCTACACCACTGATCTTGTTGGTTGTTTTATCTATAACAACATTGCCAACTGTCACTTTATCCGCAGTTATACCAGCGTTGTTAATCACTGTGTTACCTGTAGTAACGCTGGTTAAGTTCAAATCTTTACTTAAAGCAAACGCGACATTGTTACCTGTCTTGGTCGCTGTAAGGTTGGTATCCGCTGGAGTTGCTACACCAATATCAATCGTGTCACCCGCTTTAATCGCACCACTATTCTGACCGTTGGTTTGTAAGTTAAAGCCACCTTTTAAGGTCGTGATGTCAGATGTATTGGTCGCAATATTTGATGTATTCGTTGCGATATTCGACGTATTGGTTGCGATGTCTTTGCTATTCTGGGCTACATTCTGGTTTGTCGTATAAAGCTGACTACCATTGATTGCATCTGTTGAGTTTGCAGAAACATCACCCGCTTTAACATTTGTCAGCGTTGTACCTGTAGCGCCACCGCCTAAAGTCACTTTATCTTTAGTTGTGGCGTTATCGTATTTCACTGCCGAATTATCTGTTGCTGTTTGTTGTCCCGCCAAAGCATCTAATTGACCTTTGTTTACAACATCTTTCGCATCAGTTCCTGCTTCTACACCACTGATCTTGTTGGTTGTTTTATCTATAACAACATTGCCAACAGTCACTTTATCCGCTGTTATACCAGCAGTGTTAATCACTGTATTACCTGTAGTAACGCTGGTTAAGTTCAAGTCTTTGCTTAAAGCAAACGCGACATTGTTACCTGTCTTGGTCGCTGTAAGGTTGGTATCCGCTGGAGTTGCTACACCAATATCAATCGTGTCACCCGCTTTAATCGCACCACTATTCTGACCGTTGGTTTGTAAGTTAAAGCCACCTTTTAAGGTCGTGATGTCAGATGTATTGGTCGCAATATTTGATGTATTCGTTGCGATATTCGACGTATTGGTTGCGATGTCTTTGCTATTCTGGGCTACATTCTGGTTTGTCGTATAAAGCTGACTACCATTGATTGCATCTGTTGAGTTTGCAGAAACATCACCCGCTTTAACATTTGTCAGCGTTGTACCTGTAGCGCCACCGCCTAAAGTCACTTTATCTTTAGTTGTGGCGTTATCGTATTTCACTGCCGAATTATCTGTTGCTGTTTGTTGTCCCGCCAAAGCATCTAATTGACCTTTGTTTACAACATCTTTCGCATCAGTTCCTGCTTCTACACCACTGATCTTGTTGGTTGTTTTATCTATAACAACATTGCCAACAGTCACTTTATCCGCTGTTATACCAGCAGTGTTAATCACTGTATTACCTGTAGTAACGCTGGTTAAGTTCAAGTCTTTGCTTAAAGCAAACGCAACATTGTTACCTGTCTTGGTTGCGGTAAGGTTAGTGTCCGCAGGCGTAGCTACACCAATATCAACCGTGTCACCCGCTTTAATCGCACCACTGTTCTTACCATTACTTTGTAAGTTAAAGCCACCTTTTAAGGTACTGATATCAGATGTATTGGTTGCGATATTCGACGTATTGGTCGTGATTTGATTACCTTGATTAGTGACAGTGGTATTTAACGTACTGATGTCTGATGTGTTTTTCGCAACATTTTGATTAGTCGTAAATAATTGGCCACCATTCACAGCATCTGTTGATGCTGCTGTACTGATATCACCTGCTGCTACATTGGTAATCTTTTTACCACCTGCATTGATCCCAGTCGTTTTATCAACCACCACAGTACCAACAGTCACTTTATCCGCTGTTACACCAGCATTGTTAATCACTGTGTTACCTGTAGTAACGCTGGTTAAGTTCAAATCTTTGCTTAAAGCAAACGCAACATTGTTACCTGTCTTGGTCGCGGTAAGGTTGGTATCCGCTGGCGTAGCTACACCAATATCAACCGTGTCACCCGCTTTAATCGCACCACTGTTCTTACCATTACTTTGTAGGTTAAAACCACCTTTTAAGGTGCTGATATCATTACCTTGGTTGGTAACAGTTGTCGTCAAATTACTTACGTTTTGATTAGTCGTAAATAATTGACCACCATTCACAGCATCTGTTGATGTCGCTGCACTGATATCACCTGCCGCTACATTGGTAATCTTTTTACCGCCTGCATTGATTCCAGTCGTTTTATCAACCACCACAGTACCAACAGTCACTTTATCTGCGGTTACACCAGCATTGTTAATCACGGTATTACCTGTGGTAACGCTGGTTAAGTTCAAGTCTTTGCTTAAAGCAAACGCAACATTATTACCTGTCTTGGTTGCGGTAAGGTTGGTATCCGCTGGCGTAGCTACACCAATATCAACCGTGTCACCCGCTTTAATCGCACCACTGTTCTTACCGTTAGTTTGTAAATTAAAGCCACCTTTTAAGGTCGTGATGTCAGATGTATTAGTCGCAATATTTGATGTATTCGTTGCGATATTCGACGTATTGGTCGTGATTTGATTACCTTGATTAGTGACAGTGGTATTTAACGTACTAATGTCTGATGTGTTTTTCGCAACATTTTGATTAGTCGTAAATAATTGACCACCATTCACAGCATCTGTTGATGTCGCTGCACTGATATCACCTGCTGCTACATTGGTAATCTTTTTACCACCTGCATTGATCCCAGTCGTTTTATCAACCACCACAGTACCAACAGTCACTTTATCCGCGGTTACACCAGCGTTGTTAATCACTGTATTACCTGTAGTAACGCTGGTTAAGTTCAAATCTTTGCTTAAAGCAAACGCAACATTATTACCTGTCTTAGTCGCTGTAAGGTTGGTATCCGCTGGCGTAGCTACACCAATATCAACCGTGTCACCCGCTTTAATCGCACCACTATTCTTACCGTTGGTTTGTAAATTAAAGCCACCTTTTAAGGTGCTGATATCAGATGTATTGGTTGCGATATTCGACGTATTGGTCGTGATTTGATTACCTTGATTAGTGACAGTGGTATTTAACGTACTAATGTCTGATGTGTTTTTCGCAACGTTTTGATTAGTCGTAAATAATTGGCCACCATTCACAGCATCTGTTGATGTCGATGCACTGATATCACCTGCTGCTACATTGGTAATCTTTTTACCACCTGCATTGATCCCAGTCGTTTTATCAACCACCACAGTACCAACAGTAACTTTATCCGCGGTTACACCAGCGTTGTTAATCACGGTATTACCTGTAGTAACGCTGGTTAAGTTCAAGTCTTTGCTTAAAGCAAATGCGACATTGTTACCTGTCTTGGTTGCGGTAAGGTTAGTGTCTGCTGGTGTTGCTACACCAATATCAACTGTGTCACCCGCTTTAATCGCACCACTATTCTTACCATTAGTTTGTAAGTTAAAACCACCTTTTAATGTGCTGATATCATTACCTTGATTGGTAACAGTTGTCGTCAAATTACTTACGTTTTGATTGGTTGTAGTTAATTGACCAAAGTTAACGGCATCACCTGTTGCTGTCCCTGCAGCAACATTTGTAATTTTTTGACTGTTTAAATTTGCCCCACCATTTAAATTACTTATACCTGTAACAGTCTGAGTTCCACCTATCGTACTATTTCCTGTAACAGCACTTGCGCCATTTACCTGCAAACCTGTAGAAGTCACTGTTCCTGCAAAGTTAGGAGCATCTGCTATTTGTATTGCAATTGCACCGCTCTGATCTGTTACCGTTTTAACATTCGCACCGCTATAAGTACCAGTTGTTGTTGCTGTTCCACTAATTGCAATACTATCTCCAAGCTTACGATTAATATCTGTCGTATCGCCCGATTTTCTAGCATTTCCAGTGAATGTTATGGCTTTATTTGCTTGTGTGCTTACAGTATCAAGTTGACCTTTATTGACGGCTTGATCAGCTGTTGTGGCATTAGCAACATTATTAATCGTAGTGTTAGCTGCATTGATGCCACTACTCGTAACACTTGGACCGCCTGTAATTGTTAAGCCAGTATTATCTAACTTACTATTTCCAGTCGTAACAGTTGTAAATGTTGGTGTTGCACTTGTAGCAACTGAATACGATATTGAACCATCGGCAGCTGTTGTAGGCGTAACAACAATATTTGAACCACCTGTAACACTTCGTTGAGTCGCTTTAATTGCGTCATCAATTGTTGTTTTACCCGTTCCACCAATATTAGTTGGGGCTGTATATGCATTGGTTGCTGCATTATATGCAGCACCACTACCTACACCTAAAGCACTAGCCAAACGACCATTTGTATCATCATAAGCTTTGTCTAGTTGAGCAACTGTCACAGCATCTGATGCTGCTGAACCATCTGCTACGTTTTGAATTCGACGGTTACCAGCTGCTGTACCATTACCAACTGATACGGCTCCAACAGTTGGAGCCGCTTGCGATGTTAAAAATCCTGTCCCAGTAATAGCTGATGTTATTGAGTTTGAACCTAACGCCACACTGTTATCGATAGAAGCAACGGCATTAGAGCCTATTGCCGTACCCGCAACAGTTGAACCAGTTACTTTAGCGTTTACACCTATTGCTGTACCTTTTGTTGTTCCAGCAGCAGTAACAGATTGAGCACCAACAGCAACACCGCTATCATTGATATCAAATGTAAATGAATCAGCCGAAGCACCTGTCCCCAATGCAAAGCTTTGTCCCCAGCTTTGTGCGCCTTTACCAATTGCAATAGAATTGATATCAGTTGTGCCACCAGTAGCTGTAGCTCCATCACCTATTGCAATACTACCACTAGCTGATGTTTGAGCATTTCGTCCAATAGCAATTGCACCAATACCAGAAGTCCCCGAATCAGTACCTATCGCTATTGATGAAGTATTAGACGCTACAGCTCCCGAACCCAGAGCAACACTTGACTCACCTGTTGCTTTAGTATCAACACCTGCAGCAAGTGCCCATTGTGCAGCTTCAGTATTATGTCCTAAAGCAGTACCGCCTTTTCCTGTAACCTTCGCATAGCTCCCATATGCTGTTGCACCGAGTACTCCACCACCCGAAGCATTACAACCTGCAACAGTAGAGTACGTACCAGAACCATCGGTTATCGCCCCAGTTGTTCCATTGGTTTGAGCTTTATAAACTGTTGTATTTCCACCAGATACGCAATCTGCATCATTTTTATTTCCTTGTGCTTGCATATCTATAGTGTTAGCCATAGCCTCTGGACTAAACGCTACCATCAAGCTAACTGTTGCTGCCCCAATAATTCCAGTTACTTTTGAAGACTTGGTTTTCCCTTTTGCCAATTCAGAAACTGCAACCCATGCCGACAAAGTCGCATTCCAAATCACTTTGTAGATCTTATTCATATTACTTTTCCTTTAGGAGGTGCATTACAGCCGCTGATTTCGCATCAATAATGCATACAAAATGTACAATTTTTTTATTTAACAATTTACATACATTTAAAGCAATAGAAAAATTGAGATATATTTCACTTATTTTATTTTTTTAAACACATGGTCTAAACTTTTAAATAAAAAGTAAAATAACCATACATTTTTTAATTTTTATAGCTATAAATCAGCAATTTATATACCAATCAAAAAAACATTAAGATTTATTAAATACATATTGTTCTTAAATCGAGCATGTGACAAAATTTGTCACATTTAACAAAATAATGTGAGACTTAGTTTACATTTGACATATTGTTAAATTTCGATTAACTGCCTATGCTTATTCAGTTAACAATTTTTTATTGTGTAATAGGTCACAATAATTCTAGTTTAAATCTCTAAATCATCTGTTTGTTTAGATTAAGTTAAAAATAAGACCTATTTCTATCAATTTAAAGTGAAAAATTTTATATAAAAAAGTGATATTTATTTTAAAAATGAATGTTGGTTAATTTAGATTTACGCGAATTTTAAGAGTGCTGTAAAAGACATCTGCTGACTGTTTTCAAATCAGATAAGTGATCAAAACAAAATATACAATTGATCGTATTTTATTTTTTACATAGAAAATCCCGTATTTTCATTTGAAAACGCCACCGCATAATCAGGTTTGCTATAATTCAATTTAAAATTTAATCTGAGCATAACCTTTGAAGATCATTTTTGCAGGTACACCCGAATTTGCAGCTTCTGCTTTAGCAGCACTCATTGAAACTGATCACGAAATCGTCGCTGTGTATACTCAACCTGACCGTAAATCAGGTCGTGGACAAAAATTGACAGCTTCAGCCGTGAAACAACTTGCGCTCGCAAATAACTTACCCGTCTATCAACCACTTCATTTCAAAGCATCAACAGACGAAGGCTTAACGGCTCAACAAGAATTAGCAGCTTTGGGTGCAGATGTAATGGTGGTTGCGGCTTATGGTTTAATTTTGCCTCAGGCCGTATTAGATACACCGCGCTATGGTTGTTTAAATATTCATGGTTCTTTGCTACCACGTTGGCGTGGTGCTGCTCCGATTCAGCGTGCCATTGCAACGGGTGACACTGAAACCGGAGTAACGATCATGAAAATGGCGGCTGGACTAGATACAGGCGATATGATCTTTAAAACAGTTTGCCCAATCACAGCACAAGAAACCTCAGCGACTTTATATGACAAACTTGCGCTCCAAGGCGCTGAAGCAATTTGTGTGGTATTAGAGTCAGAACAAAAATTACAACAATATTTAGATGCACGTGAAGTGCAAGATGAACAATTTACGGTATATGCACATAAACTCACAAAATCTGAAGCACAAATTGATTGGACTAAATCAGCAGTTGAACTTGATCGCAATATTCGGGCATTCAATCCTTGGCCAGTCGCATTTACACCAATAGATGAAAGCAATAATTTACGTGTGTGGAATTCTCAAATTTCAGACCTTACAGCCAATGGCGAAGCACCCGGAACCATTATCGAAATGAACAAACAAGGTGTACATGTGCTGTGTGGAGATGGTGTGATTTGTCTGACTAGCCTACAATGGCCAGGTGGCAAAGCCATTAACCCTGTACAAATTATACAAAGCCATAAACTTTCAGTAGGAAATATATTCGCATGAGCCAAATTCAATCATCTGCAAAAAATTTGAATTTGCGCGCACAAGTGGTTAAAACACTTTTAGCTGTTCAAAATGGACAGTCTTTGGCTTCCGTTTTAAACCAACATATCAATATTGTTTCTGAACGTGATCGTGGTTTATACCATGAGCTTACTTTGGGCTGTTTACGTCAGTGGTATTCTTTAAAAGCAATTACCTTACCCTTGCTCACAAAACCGTTAGACAATGAGGCACTAGAAAGTTGCTTATATTTGGGTTTATACCAGATTTTATGCACCCGTATTCCTGCACATGCGGCGATTTCAGAAACTGTCAATGCAGCGAAGCAATTAGGTTTTGAACCGATGAGTGGTTTGGTCAATGCCATCCTTCGTCGTGTTTCACGTGAAACAACTGAGTTTCAAACGGCTTTGAATAATACCCATGGTTTACCAAGCTGGCTGTTCAAACGACTTAAAAAAGATTGGGCTGATCTACTCCCTGAAATCTGTCAAAATTTAAAACAAGTTGCCCCACTAACGCTGCGTGTCAATGAACGTCAAATTAGTCGTGATGAATATCTTGATATTTTAGATGAAGAACAGATTGATGCTCGTCCTTGTACACTTTCAGATGTTGGTATAGTTCTGGAACAAACGGGCAATATTACTCATTTACCTGGCTTTGAAGAAGGCGGGTTTTCTGTTCAAGATGAACATGCTCAATTGTGTGCAACACTGTTACCCAACTTAGATGACAAGGTCATTATCGATGCTTGTGCAGCACCGGGTGGTAAAACAGCTCATATCTTAGAACGTTTCAATCCTAAAAAATTAATCGCACTTGATCATGATGCTAAACGCTTATTGCGTGTTTCAGAAAACTTGGAACGCCTTGAATTAAATGTTGATGCAACAGTTGAAATCATCACAGCAGATGCTACAACATGGGTGCCTAAAGAATTGGTCGATTGCATCGTATTGGATGCACCATGTTCTGCTATTGGTGTTCTACGTCGTCATCCTGATATTCGCTTATTGCGTCAATCTACAGATATTCAGCAAGTGGTCGATCTGCAAAAGCAAATTTTAAAGCATATGTGGCAGCAGCTTAAAGTTGGCGGAACACTACTTTATATTACCTGCTCAATTCTAAAAGTTGAAAATGAACAGCAGATGGTCGAATTTTTTGCTGAACATGCAGATGCTGAAGAAATCAAGATTGATGCAAACTGGGGAATAGAACAAATTCACGGTCGTCAATTGTTGCCTGAAGCGCATCATGGTGATGGTTTCTATTATTGCCGAATTCAGAAAATGGATTAAAAAATGCATTAAAAAAGCAGGCTAATTCGCCTGCTTTTTTTGACTCAAATTTAAAGGGTATGGTGATCTTTGACTTCTTCCAGAACGTCATCCAGTTCTTCAGGATTTTTCATCAAATGTAGGATCGATAAAATCAACCCACCCCATAAAAATACCATTGAAATAATCATCATCACGATTGCAGAAGTATTCATTTTGACGCTCCTATCGATCTTTCATTTTGCTAAGGACTAAAGCAATAACAGCACAGAAAATCACACTGCCCCAACCAAAGAACATCAACATACTAGAACTATAGGTATCGTATCCGTTTTTAATCAAGCTAAAAACGGTCATAGATAAAGTGACCAGCAAAATTAAAGAAGTGATTACGGTTAAAGTGAAATCCCAACCTTTACCAAGCTGCACAGTTGAAATACGATTCACATGATCACGTAATTCCATCAATGCCGAACGTTTAAACCACGCTATCGAAATAATTGACAATAATGCACCGCCAATAATCCCAATGTTATTGATAAAGTGATCGACGATATCTACCAGTTTAATCGAGTTCACGCTAGAGAATAAGAAAATTGAAACCAGTGCACTACCACCGCCAATGATGCTTACGGCTTTTTTACGTCCCCATTTTAACTTGTCTTGCATCGCTGCAATCGGCACTTCAAGGATACTCACCATTGAAGAAATCCCTGCAACAAATAAAGAAGAGAAGAACAGTAAACCGAATAAATCCGCACCAGTCCCTAAACTTGAAATGATTTTAGGGAAAGCAATAAATGCCAAGCCGATACCACCACTGACCACTTGATCTACAGGCTTGCCTGCTGAAAATGCCATAAAGCCCAGTGCTGCGAAGATACCAATCCCCGCAAGGATTTCAGTAGACGCATTGGCAAAACCAACGATAAGGCCCGAGCCTGTTAAATTGGTTTTTGGTTTAAGATACGAGGCATAAGTCACCATGATCCCAAAGCCAACAGAGAGTGAAAAGAACGTATGACCAAATGCTGCAAGCCATACTTTATAATCCCACATCGCTGCCCAGTTTGGTGTAAAGAAAGCATTTAAACCTTGAACTGCACCAGGTAAACGCAACGCTTGAATAACAAGAATCGTGAACAGAATAAACAGTAAAGGCATGAAAATTTTATTGGATAGTTCAACCCCTTTTTTCACACCACCAAATAAGATGATCAACGTTAATGCCCAGATTCCTACAATTGGCCAAAATAAATGACCAACAAAATGAAAATCAAAACTTGTTGATTTTGAAGTTTGTAAATAGGTATTGAAGAAGAAGTTTTCAGGATCACTTCCCCACAATTGACCTACAGAAAAATAAACATAACTGCCAGCCCATGTCAGTACGCTGGCATAGTACAAACCAATAATGATACAGACACAGACTTGCCACCAACCTAAAGTTTCGCCCCCTTTAAATAAAGCACGATAGGCTTTAGGAGGTGAAGTATTACTTTTATGCCCTGTCGCATAGTCTAAAAATAACAGTGGCAAACCTGCCGTAATAAGTGCAATTAAATATGGAATTAAAAAAGCGCCGCCACCGTTTTCATAAGCAATGTAAGGAAAGCGCCAAATATTACCTAAACCGACAGCCGATCCAACAGCTGCGATAATAAAACCTGATCGTGATGTCCAGTTTTCACGAGATTCTGTCATAAAACACCTAATTCTGTAGATGTCCTCAAATGCTGCTTTTTTTCATTGTGATCTGCGAGCAAAAGAAGTACCAATTTTAAATTTTGTTGTTTGAATAAAACAGCACCTTTTGGGTGCTTTGTTATTATTCCAAACCAGTAACTTTGCAAACTTCTCGGTTAAAGTGCATCAACAAAATTACTGTTTAATGTTGTAACAATACTCGTTTTGCAGCGCTTTTTCTGTAATTTGTGTCTATTTTCTCAGGTTTTTTTTACTTTTTTTTGCACATGGTTAATTTTTAGCTATTTTGCTTGAAATTGCATATTTCTAATTGACCGTCTTGGGTAAACGATAATGCCCAATGATTTTATATTCATGCAAAATGTCATTTTCACGTGTTCCAGAACCAATGTTATGAATAACCAAAGGTGTTTTTGACAACATTGTGGTTTTATTTGAAATGATACCAATGTGGGTTAAGCCTTTACCTAAATCCCATGCCACAATATCACCTGCTTGATACTTTTGATCATTCACTTGATAACCTTGACGCTGAAAATAGGTCATGATATTTGGAACCCGTCGATGATCAATATTTCGATCGGTTGCTTTTAAACCCCATTTTTGTGGATATTTTTTAAAATTGGCTTTCATATCTTCATGAATACGTTGTTGCAGATCTATACCTTGATGGCGTAAGGCGCGAATAACCACGTCTGTACATACACCTTTGATCAATGGAACATCACCCATTGGATAAGACAACTGAGTATAAGCAGGATCATAGTAAAGTGTTTTCAAAATCTGAGAGCGTGCATCATTTACCAGTTTCTCAGATTGAAATGCCCAAATTTGCACACTCTGTAAGCAAAGCAAAACCATTAAAAATAATGAATTGAAAAATTTTATTATCATTTTTTAACTCTATATAAAATTCAAAGAAATAAGGAGCCGTAGCCCCTTAGAATATTAACTTATTGTTTGATCACAAGTAAGCGTTCTTCCTGCATATCACCAATTGCAGACTGGATTCCCTCACGACCTAAACCCGAATCTTTCACACCACCATATGGCATATTATCAACTCTGAAGGTGGGTATATCATTGATAATTACCCCGCCCACATGTAAATGATCCCATGCATAAAGCATCTTATTGAGATTTTGAGTATATACACCAGCCTGTAAACCAAAGCGACCTTGGTTAATCACTTCGATACCTTTCTCAAATGTTTTATATTTTTCTAAAATTGCCACAGGGCCAAATGCTTCATTTTGATAAATTTCAAGAGATTCATCGACATTTTCAAGCAAAGTTGGTTCAAATAAAACACCTTTTAAAGTGCCACCAATTAAGATTTTCGCACCCTTTTTCTCCGCTTTATCTACCCATTTTTTTAAACGAATCGCTTCTGCTTCTTTGATCATTGGGCCCACTATCGTGGTTTCTACATGTGGATCTGCCGCAGATATTTTTTTCAATTTTGCTAAGATTTTTTTTCTAAATTCTATATAAATATCAGCATGGACTAAAATTCGTTGCACACTAATACACACCTGTCCCGCATGACCATATGCACCACCAATCACTCGATCAATCAATGCATCACTTATTTCTGTATCAGGTTCAATTAAAACAGCTGCATTCCCCCCCAATTCGAGGGTTACTTTTTTACGACCAGCACGTGCTTTCATATCCCAACCCACTTGATCAGAACCGGTAAAGCTGAGCAGCTTAAAGCGATCATCCGTCACTAACACATCAGCATGTTCTCGTGGACAAGGCAAAATTGAAAATGCGCCTTTTGGTAAATCTGTTTCAGCCAAAATTTCTGCGATTTTTAATGCGGAAATTGGAGTCAAACTTGCTGGTTTTAATACAAATGGACAACCCGCTGCAATTGCTGGTGCAATTTTATGTGCTGTTAAATTCAAAGGAAAATTAAACGGACTGATCAGAGACACTGCACCAATCGGCACATGTTGTACCATTCCCCGATATGCAGAAGCCGCAGCCGTTACAGCCAAAGGCATTAAATGACCATCATTAATTGTGGAGACTGCATCTGCCGCTAGTTGGAAAGTATTAATCAGCCTTTCAACCTCAGCTGCTGCAGCAAGTTTAGGCTTTCCACCTTCGATAATTAAAATTTGGGTTAATTCTTCACGGAGCTCTTTAAAACGCTGAACACAATGTAACAGTATTTTTTGCTTCTGAAATGGTTTTAAAGCAGCCATTTCTTTCTCTGCTTTCACAGCTGCACTGATGGCTTTTTCTAAAATTTTTGCGTCCGCTAAAGCCACTTTTGCATAAATTTTCCCCGAAAATTTATCATGAACTTCAAGCCATTGCCCTGATTTAATCGCTTTATTGGCGACATAAAGTGGGAATTCAA
Organism: Acinetobacter sp. GW821-FHT01E09; assembly: GCF_059422385.1. NCBI lineage: Bacteria > Pseudomonadati > Pseudomonadota > Gammaproteobacteria > Moraxellales > Moraxellaceae > Acinetobacter > Acinetobacter sp. GW821-FHT01E09. The sequence goes on along the minus strand of NZ_JBWKWU010000001.1, from coordinate 27,429 downwards.
TCACTGCTTGATCAATAGAATCACTCATCCTACACCCTCGATTTAATCTTTTTAATAATGCAAAATTTGATAAACCCCTATATCATGCCTTCAGTTGGTACAGTATTGAAATGTATTTAAGTAACAAAAATATAGGATGAAAAATCATTTCATCAAGAAGGACATATGAAATCTATTCAATTACCCTTATTTATCGCAGCCCTAGGTCTAAGTTCATTTGCTCAAGCTGATTTTATTGGTTTAAAAGGTGATATTAGTTATTGGAGTATTGGTGGAGATTCTCAAATCAACCACAAAACATCCAGTCTATCCAACAAAACGGGGACAGATAATTTATTATTAGATCCTTATGCTGGGCTAAACGCAAAACATGATTTAGATACCAAAGGCACGATTCAAGCCTCTGTTGCTTTTGAGCACCCGATTCCAATCATTCCCAATGTAAAATTAAAATATACCAAGTTAGATACTGAAACTGAGTCTAATAATGAGTTTGCTAAAACTAAAATTGATTTAGACCATACAGATCTTATTCTTTACTATGAAATCTTAGACAATATTGTAAAAGCTGATGTCGGTGTAGGGGCAACTAAACTCAACGGTACTGTAAAGCAATTTTCACAAAATGTTGATGTTGATGAATATGCACCAATCCTTTATGCAGAGGCTGGTGCAAAACTACCATTTACAGGTTTAAGCGCAAAAGCTGAGGCGACTTATACCAATGTCAATGATGTAAAAATCACGGATGCTCAGGCTGAAATTCAATATGATTTTGTTAAATCTATTGTTTTAGATCTTGGTGCTAAAGTGGGTTACCGTGTTTTAAACATTGAACTCAGTGATTTAGATAACCGTGATATGAAGTTTAATTTTAAAGGGCCTTATATTGGTTTAAATGCCCATTTTTAATAGAGAATATCCGTTTATGATCATGTAAGCTTTTTCTTACATGGTCTGCCGAATTATGCGTATAGGCAGAACAGCTAAATTTTAATACTATAAACACATCAGGAAACAGGAAGTTTCCATTAAAACAAGAATAAGATAGGACGATAACGCAGGATAGCGAAAGGTACGACAGGAGTTATACCTCAGAACCAATATAAAAAACCTCAGGCATGGATGTCTGAGGTTTTTTTATTTTGAATACACTAAAAACAATTAAAGTAAAAAACTTACCACTTCATAAAAGCCATTCCTTCAATAGCATCCATTTGAATCAGTTCAGTTTGTTTTTGAACCATTTTAACCGCTTCATGCAAACTTATTGTTTTTGTATAAGAGCCTTTTTGATCAGGAACAGGAATATCTGCATCTAATGAATAATCATCATTAACGATAAACTGTAAAGTACGATCATTTTTATCAACGATCCCTAAAAAGTTTTCTGGCCTGATTAACACAGATTGCATTAGTTCTATGATTTCATCGATAGATGCATACTGATTTTGAGTGGGTAAAACCTCTTCACCATCATAATCTGTAAAGAAAAATTGGAAAATCAACATATTATTAACTGTTTTTATCGTAATACTTTAATTTTTAGCATAAAGAAACAGCTGGTTCAATAGCTCGACTCTTTCTATATCCCTTACTTCAATAATGATCATGATGAAGAATACAGAAAATCAGTTCAGTTTCATCAATGCATAAGCTTAAGCAGTGATCAATTAGTTTAATATAACGAGATCTGTTTCATTTCGCTAATCAACACCGCACATAAAAAAGCACCCCGTTCTCGCTAGAGACCGGGGTGTTTTAAATTTAAAAGCTGGCGATGACTTACTCTCACATGGGTAACCCCACACTACCATCAGCGCTAAGAGGTTTCACTTCTGAGTTCGGGAAGGGATCAGGTGGTTCACTCTTGCTATTGTCGCCAGCAAACTGTTATGGACTTGTTCGGGTCTTATTTAAATGCCTTACTTTGTACCAAATGAGTTATTAACAGAACATTTGAGTTGGGTATTGTAACTAGCTTTACAACTAAATCAAGTATGTTTGATCTTTTATGAATCAAATGATGCTTCATATACAACTGCTTGGGTGTTGTATAGTCAAGCCTCACGAGCAATTAGTATTGGTCAGCTTCATGCGTCACCGCACTTCCACATCCAACCTATCAACGTCGTAGTCTTCAACGGCTCTTTAGAGGACATAAAGTCCTAGGGAAATCTTATCTTGAGGTAGGCTTCCCGCTTAGATGCTTTCAGCGGTTATCCCTTCCGAACATAGCTACCCGGCGATGCGACTGGCGTCACAACCGGTACACCAGAGGTTCGTCCACTCTGGTCCTCTCGTACTAGGAGCAGATCCTCTCAAATTTCCAACGCCCACGGTAGATAGGGACCGAACTGTCTCACGACGTTCTAAACCCAGCTCGCGTACCTCTTTAAATGGCGAACAGCCATACCCTTGGGACCTGCTTCAGCCCCAGGATGAGATGAGCCGACATCGAGGTGCCAAACACCGCCGTCGATATGAACTCTTGGGCGGTATCAGCCTGTTATCCCCAGAGTACCTTTTATCCGTTGAGCGATGGCCCTTCCATACAGAACCACCGGATCACTAAGACCTACTTTCGTACCTGCTCGACTTGTGGGTCTCGCAGTTAAGCGCGCTTTTGCCTTTATACTCTACGCGTGATTTCCGACCACGCTGAGCGCACCTTCGTACTCCTCCGTTACTCTTTAGGAGGAGACCGCCCCAGTCAAACTACCCACCAGACATGGTCCTCGTCCCGGATAACGGGACAGAGTTAGAACCTCAATATTACCAGGGTGGTATTTCAAGGATGGCTCCATAGCAACTGGCGTCACTACTTCAAAGCCTCCCACCTATCCTACACAAGTAAGATCAAAGTTCAATGTCAAGCTGCAGTAAAGGTTCACGGGGTCTTTCCGTCTAGCCGCGGGTACACCGCATCTTCACGGCGATTTCGATTTCACTGAGCCTCTGCTGGAGACAGCGCCCCCATCATTATGCCATTCGTGCAGGTCGGAACTTACCCGACAAGGAATTTCGCTACCTTAGGACCGTTATAGTTACGGCCGCCGTTTACTGGGGCTTCGATCAAGAGCTTCGCTTACGCTAACCCCATCAATTAACCTTCCAGCACCGGGCAGGCATCACACCCTATACGTCCACTTTCGTGTTTGCAGAGTGCTATGTTTTTAATAAACAGTTGCAGGGGCCTGGTTTCTGTGGCTGCCAATAGCTCAAGGAGCAAGTCCTATCACCGTCAGCAGCGTACCTTCTCCCGAAGTTACGGTACCATTTTGCCTAGTTCCTTCAGCAGAGTTCTCTCAAGCGCTTTGGTCTACTCGACCTGACCACCTGTGTCGGTTTAGGGTACGATTCCTGTGTAACTGAAGCTTAGAGACTTTTCCTGGAAGCATAGTATCAGCCACTTCGCTAGTAAACTAGCTTGCTATCAGCTCTCAGCATAGAGCACCCCGGATTTGCCTAAGATGCATGCCTACTGCCTTTCACCTGGACAACCAACGCCAGGCTGACTTAACTTTCTCCGTCCTCTCATCGCATTACACAGAAGTATTGGAATATTAACCAATTTCCCATCGACTACGCCTCTCGGCCTCGCCTTAGGGGTCGACTCACCCAGCCCCGATTAACGTTGGACTGGAACCCTTGGTCTTTCAGCGAACGGGTTTTTCACCCGTTTTGTCGTTACTCACGTCAGCATTCGCACTTCTGATACCTCCAGCATACTTCTCAATACACCTTCATCGGCTTACAGAACGCTCCCCTACCACGTATACATAGTATACATCCGCAGCTTCGGCATATAGTTTTAGCCCCGTTACATCTTCCGCGCAGGCCGACTCGACTAGTGAGCTATTACGCTTTCTTTAAAGGGTGGCTGCTTCTAAGCCAACCTCCTAGCTGTCTATGCCTTCCCACATCGTTTCCCACTTAACTATAATTTGGGGGCCTTAGCTGGCGGTCTGGATTGTTTTCCTCTTGACTACGGACGTTAGCACCCGCAGTCTGTCTCCCGGATAGTACTCATAGGTATTCGGAGTTTGCATCGGTTTGGTAAGTCGGGATGACCCCCTAGCCGAAACAGTGCTCTACCCCCTATGGTATTCGTCCGAGGCGCTACCTAAATAGCTTTCGGGGAGAACCAGCTATCACCGAGTTTGATTAGCCTTTCACCCCTATCCACAAGTCATCCCCTGGCTTTTCAACGACAGTGGGTTCGGTCCTCCAGTTAGTGTTACCCAACCTTCAACCTGCTCATGGATAGATCACCCGGTTTCGGGTCTATACCCAGCAACTAAACGCCCTATTAAGACTCGATTTCTCTACGGCTCCCCTATGCGGTTAACCTTGCTACTGAATATAAGTCGCTGACCCATTATACAAAAGGTACGCAGTCACCAAACAAGTTGGCTCCCACTGCTTGTATGCATGCGGTTTCAGGATCTATTTCACTCCCCTCACAGGGGTTCTTTTCGCCTTTCCCTCACGGTACTGGTTCACTATCGGTCAGTCAGGAGTATTTAGCCTTGGAGGATGGTCCCCCCATATTCAGACAAGGTTTCACGTGCCTCGCCCTACTCGTCATCATTATATGTGCCCTTTCGTGTACGGGACTATCACCCTCTACGGTAGCACTTCCCAGAGCTTTCCGCTAAAACACATATAACTTAATGGGCTGATCCCCGTTCGCTCGCCGCTACTGAGGGAATCTCAATTGATTTCTTTTCCTAAGGGTACTGAGATGTTTCACTTCCCCTCGTTCGCCTCGCATGACTATGTATTCATCATGCGATACCTACCTTATGGTAAGTGGGTTTCCCCATTCAGAAATCTCCGGATCACAGGATATTTGCCGCCTCCCCGAAGCTTATCGCAGGCTATTACGTCTTTCATCGCCTCTGACTGCCAAGGCATCCACCACATGCACTTAATTACTTGACTATACAACCCCAAACAGTCGTTAATCCCTACAAGGAGGATCAACAATGTGAACTTAATCACTTCTATTTGTTGCCTGTGAACTTAATCACCATACAGCTTCAATTTAATTCATATACCAAAACGCTTGATTCAGTTTTATCGCTAGTGCTCATTTCACTCAACATTAACAATTACTTGCTAACATCAACTAAAACGAGTTTAAACAATTATTTCAACTCAAATATATTCTGTTAATGATTCACTACCGCCTCGTCAGCGAGTAGTTAACTGTGATAAATCACAGAACTTAATAAGCTATCAGCTTACTAAGTTCTGTAATCACTTAGTCTTTAATTAGTGGTGGAGACTAACGGAGTCGAACCGTTGACCTCCTGCGTGCAAAGCAGGCGCTCTACCAACTAAGCTAAGTCCCCAGCTTAAGATCTTAATATATCTGCTCTTCTGTGTTCAGTAGACTTGGTGGGTCTGACAAGACTTGAACTTGTGACCCCACGCTTATCAAGCGTGTGCTCTAACCAACTGAGCTACAGACCCTCAGATACATCAATGAAGAACAACTTGTTGTGGATTCTTACCAATCGTCAATCTTTCGTTAAGGAGGTGATCCAGCCGCAGGTTCCCCTACGGCTACCTTGTTACGACTTCACCCCAGTCATCGGCCACACCGTGGTAAGCGTCCTCCTTACGGTTAGACTACCTACTTCTGGTGCAACAAACTCCCATGGTGTGACGGGCGGTGTGTACAAGGCCCGGGAACGTATTCACCGCGGCATTCTGATCCGCGATTACTAGCGATTCCGACTTCATGGAGTCGAGTTGCAGACTCCAATCCGGACTACGATCGGCTTTTTGAGATTAGCATCCTATCGCTAGGTAGCAACCCTTTGTACCGACCATTGTAGCACGTGTGTAGCCCTGGTCGTAAGGGCCATGATGACTTGACGTCGTCCCCGCCTTCCTCCAGTTTGTCACTGGCAGTATCCTTAAAGTTCCCACCCGAAGTGCTGGCAAATAAGGAAAAGGGTTGCGCTCGTTGCGGGACTTAACCCAACATCTCACGACACGAGCTGACGACAGCCATGCAGCACCTGTATGTAAGTTCCCGAAGGCACCAATCCATCTCTGGAAAGTTCTTACTATGTCAAGACCAGGTAAGGTTCTTCGCGTTGCATCGAATTAAACCACATGCTCCACCGCTTGTGCGGGCCCCCGTCAATTCATTTGAGTTTTAGTCTTGCGACCGTACTCCCCAGGCGGTCTACTTATCGCGTTAGCTGCGCCACTAAAGCCTCAAAGGCCCCAACGGCTAGTAGACATCGTTTACGGCATGGACTACCAGGGTATCTAATCCTGTTTGCTCCCCATGCTTTCGTACCTCAGCGTCAGTATTAGGCCAGATGGCTGCCTTCGCCATCGGTATTCCTCCAGATCTCTACGCATTTCACCGCTACACCTGGAATTCTACCATCCTCTCCCATACTCTAGCTTCCCAGTATCGAATGCAATTCCCAAGTTAAGCTCGGGGATTTCACATCCGACTTAAAAAGCCGCCTACGCACGCTTTACGCCCAGTAAATCCGATTAACGCTCGCACCCTCTGTATTACCGCGGCTGCTGGCACAGAGTTAGCCGGTGCTTATTCTGCGAGTAACGTCCACTCATCCTAGGTATTAACTAGAAGAGCCTCCTCCTCGCTTAAAGTGCTTTACAACCATAAGGCCTTCTTCACACACGCGGCATGGCTGGATCAGGGTTCCCCCCATTGTCCAATATTCCCCACTGCTGCCTCCCGTAGGAGTCTGGGCCGTGTCTCAGTCCCAGTGTGGCGGATCATCCTCTCAGACCCGCTACAGATCGTCGCCTTGGTAGGCCTTTACCCCACCAACTAGCTAATCCGACTTAGGCTCATCTATTAACGCAAGGTCACAAGTGATCCCCTGCTTTCCCCCGTAGGGCGTATGCGGTATTAGCATCCCTTTCGAGATGTTGTCCCCCATTAATAGGCAGATTCCTAAGTATTACTCACCCGTCCGCCGCTAGGTCAATTACCGAAGCAATCTCCCCCGCTCGACTTGCATGTGTTAAGCCTGCCGCCAGCGTTCAATCTGAGCCATGATCAAACTCTTCAGTTAAAAATCATTAGTGACTTAAGGTCACAATTCTGGCTCATCAATGTACTGACAAATTCTCTCAAATAAACTTCGAGTAATTTAAACCAATCAATCAATGATAATATTTCGATCAATCAATCAGTAAAAATCCACACAAGTTGTTCTTCATATTCTCTTAATGATTAATTTATCACTTCGTCAGTGATAAATAAGACGCAATAAACATTTAACAACTTAACCCTCTAAGCTAAGTTCGTTTGCTGTATCGCGTCGGGATGAGCTCATTATAGGGCAATTTCTTACACACGCAAGTGCTTTTAACTGATTGTTTTATTGAGTGTTGTATTTTTATGCACTGTTTTGGTTCATTTTTAGACTTTTTATCGCGTAAGCTTTTAATATTAAAGCAGAAATATGAACAAAATATTTCTGCTTTATTTTTTAACTATTTTTTCACATTTGTTTTTATTGTTTGAATACTGATGATTTTTACAGCTTGTTTAGGTACATCTTGGTGCATACCCATTGTTTGTGTTGGTGTCTGTACGATTTTATCGACGATATCCAGTCCTTGTGTCACCTTACCAAATACGGCGTACCCAGGGTTTCCAGCAGACTTATTTAAAAAGTCGTTATTTGCAACATTAATAAAGAATTGACTGGTTGCAGAGTTTGGCGCATTAGTCCGTGCCATTGCCAAAGTCCCACGAACGTTCTTTAAGCCATTGCTAGATTCATTCTGGATCGCTGGTTGAGTAGCCTTCTCTTTCATGTTGCTATCAAAGCCACCGCCTTGAATCATAAAACCAGGGATAACACGATGGAAAATGGTGCCGTTGTAAAATTGACTATTTACATAGCTCTTAAAATTTTTTACTGATATCGGTGCTTGATCATCATAAAGCTCTATATTGATGTTGCCTAAATTGGTTTTAATTTGCATATCAGTATTGGCGAACGCTTGATTTACCAAAACCACTAAAGCAAGACCGATGCCTATTTTTTTGATCATTCTCTTTTCCTTAAACATTTTAAATTAATAAGCCTCTCATAGTAGTCTGCTTTTATTCTGTTGAAAAATGACATTTAAACACGTTTACCAATACTCAACAGTATTCACGACTATATCTATATAGCTGTCATAAGCCTTACTGGTTGTTGAATATGTTGATGATGCTTTATCAACAAAAGAACTGTATGGATAAATCCGTGTGCTTAGCCATTATAGAACAATTATTCTTATTTGATTATTTTTTAATCAGTCACTTTTGTTCCACGTGAAACAAAAGTGACTTGTACAAGTGGATATTATGTTATTGCTTATCCCAGAATTTACGGAACTCTTTACTCATCTCTATAACGTATTTTTTAGCTTTACGTGAAACAGGGGTTAAGTTAATAAATCCGTGGGTTTGATCTTCATAATCCTGATAATGAACCTTTACGCCATTTTGACGTAACTTATAAGCATAGATTTTACCTTCATCATGCAAAAGATCATGTCCAGCCGTTACTACAAATGCAGGGGCAAGTTTCTTTAGCTGGCCATTGGTCGGTGAAATGATTGGATCATCCAATGCCATATTAAAACGTGTCGCATAATAGTCGGTCACATAATCAATATCTGAGCCTGTCAACACCAAGCCATCTTTATAAGCAAAGAAAGATGGATGTCGACTCTTAAAATCAACAGCAGGATAAATCAAGAACTGGGCTTGAGGTGCAAACACTGTATTGACTGTGCGTTGTGCAACAACAGCGCTAATATTTCCGCCCGCGCTATCTCCTGCAACCGCAATCCGGTTTTTGAGAATTTTAAATTGACGGCGATTTTGATACACCCAAGCCAAAGCATCTTCACAAGATTGAATTAAGTCACGTGGGCTAACCTCAGGTGCGAGTGGATATTCAATACTTAAAACCTGAACTTTTGCATGAGCAGCAATTAAGCGACACACTTCATCATGGGTGTCTACACTACCCACCACAAAACCACCGCCATGATAAAATACAATCATTGGCAATTTTTTATTTGGTGCAGGATGGTAATGGCGTGCATAGACGCTGCCACTTTGTAGCGGAAGACGAATATCTTCAACAAATTGGATATGGGTCGGTTTGTTTATAATAGATTGCATTTGTGATTCAAATTGCTTTCTAGAGCGCTCTACATCTGCGCCAATAAAACCCACTTTACCCTGTTTAAGTTGAGCTGCCATCAAACATTTGGTGAAACTATCCAATTGAGGAAACTGGTACGGGTAACCCAATAACTTGGTTAATGACTCTTGAGCGAATGTAGGCAAACGATCTAAAGCCCTACCTGCCGAACCCTGCCCTTTTTCGACTAAATCATGAATACTACGTTGAAAAGCAACCATTACGATTCTTCCTTAAATGTTCAAATTCTTCATATTGTCTACATGATCAGGTATCGACTGACTATAATCTTATACAAGTCTCATCATCGATATACAAATATAATTTTTAAATACGCTAATCTGAGTTAAATGACTTGTCATTGACTATTTTGCTATATCTGAATTTTTTTTTGCTATTTTGCTTGTTAAATGGAGACAACTTATGGCTATAAAAGCATTAATTGTTTCATTCATAACATCTATTATTGCTGTTGGTTGTGTTGCATTTCCTGAAGATGGTTATGACTCTCGCGGCTATGGGCAACCCGTATATCGAGATTATGGCTATGGACAACGCTATGATCCAAGATATGACCGAAACAATGATCGCCAACGTTGGGAACGCGAGCGAGCTTATCGTTTACAACAAATGCGCATTGAACAAGAACGGCGCCAAAAGAACTGGGATAAACAACGTTGGCAATATGAACAAGCCAAACGTGATCAAATGAAAAAGCAGCAATGGGAACAACATAGAAAAGATTGGAACAATAAATCAAATCGTGGCCATCGCTGGGACAATAGACCTGATCAAAAACAGTGGCAACAGCGTGATCGTCAAAATCAACAACAGCAACGTGATAAAAGACGTGATGAGCGTAAAAACAGAGATCAAAACCAAGATTAATCTTCAAGAATTTGGGGCTAACCCAGATTCTTTTGTCTTTTTAGCAAACAATTTATTCATTTATAAAAGCAAAAGTAATGATTTTCCTCAGTAATTAATAGCTTCTGACATTTCTTCTTTGCTGAGGAAATTTTGTCATTTGGGTCATTGCGAACCGACTCATTTCAAGTAATGATTTCAATAACATCAATTCATCATTGAACTCGAACAATTGATTTGGAAAATCGATTGTTCAGAATAGATCATGTTGGGTTTAGCAATAAACGATTTTCTAAACTAGATACATTTTTGATGTCACAAAGTTCTATTGGTCGAAGCTCTTCGATTCAATTGAACATGAATAATATTGATCATGGAAAGGAAAAAAATAATGAAATGGTCTAATGCTCTCATTGCTGCTGCGGGTCTTTTGCTTGCAACATCTGCCACTCAAGCAAAACAAGTCATGTGTGTATTTGATTTAGTAGGCAAAAATGGTGATGTGTTTACCTTAATGAAAGATTATCAACTTGCAGCGAAAAACTGGGGTGCGGATCTGGAATTAAAAGTGAATTCAAATGAATCTGTTATTGCAGAAGATTTTAAAGCGGGTAAATGTGATGCTGTCAGTATCACAGGTATGCGTGGCCGCCAATTTAATAGTTTCACCGGTTCTTTAGATGCAATTGGTGCGATTCCAGATCTCAATCTCGCGGTAAAAGTCATGCAAGGCTTAGCAAATCCAAACTTTGCAAAATACATGACCAACGGAAAATATGAAGTTGTTGGTGTTATTCCAGTAGGTGATGCTTTCTTGATGGTCAATGACCGCAATATCAATACCGTTGCAAAAGCAGCAGGTAAAAAAATTGCGGTACTCGACTATGACCAAGCACAAAAAATTATGGTTCAACAAATTGGTGCTCAAGCAGTTGCCGCGGATGTTACAAATTTTGGCAGTAAATTCAATAATGGTCAGGTTGATATTATTGGTGCACCTGCAGCGGTATTTAAACCTTTAGAGCTGCATAAGGGTTTAGGAACCAAAGGCGCTATTGTGAATTACCCACTGCTACAAGTCACAGGTAATATCATCATTCGTCCAGATAAATTCCCTGCTGGCTATGGTCAAAAATCTCGTGATTGGATTAAAACGCAATTGCCTCGTGCAAACACTATCATTGGAAAAATGAAAGCAGATATTCCGGCGAAATACTGGATGCAAGTTCCAGATGGTGATAAGCCTGGTTATCAAAAACTCATGCGTGAATCGCGTATCAGCTTGACCAAACAAGGCGTTTATAACAAACAAATGATGAAAATCCTTTGGCAATTCCGTTGTAAAAACGATCCGAAAAACTTTGAATGTGCGCTACAAGATGAGAACTACAAATAATTCTAGATTAAATCCGATAAATTTAGTCTGAATTTACTTTAAAGTTCACTCACTGACCATATATTGAGTATGTTATACTGAATATATGGTCTTTTCATTTAAGCCATTTGAAATCTGAGGAACAATATCATGACCGCCCAAGCACTTGAGCTGACTGACAATGCTGCAAATAAAGTTCGCCAACTTCGTGATAGCGAAGGTAATCAAGATCTGATGTTACGTGTCTATGTAACGGGTGGCGGCTGTTCAGGATTTTCTTATGGTTTTAACTTTGCCGAAAGTATGAATGAAGATGATGCTGAATTTATAAATGGTGATGTAAAAATGTTGGTTGACTCGTTGAGTTATCAATATCTCGTCGGTTCTAAAGTTGACTATATTGAAGGCTTAGAAGGCTCACGTTTTATTGTAGAAAACCCGAATGCAACAACAACTTGCGGTTGCGGTTCATCATTCTCCATTTAATTCAAAGCATATTTTGAATCAAATCATGCCCTCTTCTTATGAGGGCATTTTTATGGTTGAGACATCAAGCTTAAATCGTTTCTAAAATATGTTGGCTCAATTGTTTTGCATTCTGCACTGGAATCCAATGCGTCGCATCCATCACAATTTCTTTATAAGCTGCTTTTACATAATGATGATTTAAGGCAACGCTTTTAGAACCGATCGCCGAGTCATGTTTGCCCCAAATAAATAAAGTCGGCACACAAACTGGTTGGGTTAAATTTTTATTTGAACTAAATGGAAGTCCCCGATACCAATTTAATGCAGAACTTAGACGCTTTTCCACCACGATGTCTTGTTGGAAATCTTCGAGTTGTTTTGCGGTCATTCCTGAATCTTTTAATAAACCTAGACCCAACTTCGGTAATTTCTCAAATAATAATTCTGGAATTTTAGGTAACTGGAATAAACCAATATAGTAAGATTTTAACAATTGATTACTGCTGAACATCGAACGCATAAATGCTGCTTTATGCGGCACAGAAATCGTAATCAAATGTTTTATTTTTTCAGGATAGCGTTGAGCAACATCCCAAGCCACTACAGCCCCCCAATCATGTCCAACTAAATAAACCTGTTGTTGAATCATATCGATTAAAGCATTTACATCTTCAACCAAAGCAGAACTTCTATAATCACGGCGGTTTTGCGGTTGTGCACCTAAACTATAACCACGTTGATTGACAGCAAAAGTACGATAACCGTTTTGATTCAAGATCTCTGCAGTTTCTTGCCAGCTTTTATTGGTTTCAGGAAAACCATGTAACAAGACAAAAGGCTGCCCATCCAAAGGACCCGAATCTATCACATCAAAGCTAAAACCCTCTCTTTGAAATGATTCTATGCGCTGTTTCTGTATCGCTAAGTTCATTGTGATCTCAGTTTTAATTTTTATTGATAGTGGAAGCTTATGCGCTATTTTTTAACAGCAGTAAAGGACAATCTCAGCGCTAAACAGGTCGATCATTGTTCTACAAAATATCTCACACTGCTATACCGCACTTGTTCTTGTGTAAATATTGATTACTAAGGTGTATCACTCACCTTAGCAATCATTTTATTTTTAAACTGCCGTAATCGTGCCTAAGATACGATAGCCTTTTGCCCCCGTAACAGCAGGTAGGTTGCCACTTAACTGTTGGTCAAAACGCATGGCGAGCCATGCAAATGCAGTTGCCTCTACCCATGTCGGTGCTAAGCCCAATGCAGAAGTCGATTGTACAGACCAATTGTGCTTACGTAGACGCCAACGGAGTTGTTCAAGTAGATGTGAGTTATAAGCACCTCCACCGCAAACATAGACCTCACCCGTATCTAGAGGCGAACGATAAATGGCTTTCTTGATGGCACGTGTCGTGAGTTTCATCAACGTTGCCTGAATATTTTCAGGGGTATCTTCTAATTCATCATATTCTAAATCATTGCGCCAATCTAAAATCTGCTCATCTAACCATTCCAAGTTAAAGTCTTCACGCCCTGTACTTTTTGGAGGTTCTTTAGAGAAGTATTCATTTGCTTGAAGGCGATCTAACAATGAACGTATCGGTTGACCATAAGCTGCCCAATTGCCATTTTCGTCATAAGGTTGCCCAGTATAACGATGACACCATGCATCCATAAGAATATTGGCAGGACCTGTATCAAAACCATAAACATTCTGCTCATCACCAGCAGGCAGCATGCTGACATTGGCAATCCCCCCTAAATTGAGAATCACTCGATGAATGGTTGAATGTTGGAATAAAGCTTGATGAAACGCTGGAACTAGAGGAGCACCCTGCCCACCTGCCGCCATATCACGACGACGAAAATCTGAAATCACAGGAATTTGAGTAATTTCCGTAATAATATTTGGATCACCAATTTGTAAAGTAAACGCGTGTTCTGGGCGATGCCGAATAGTTTGTCCATGACAACCAATCGCTTTAATTTGGCTTTTATCTAAATTATTTTCTTGTATAAGTTGGTTAATGCCATTGCCAATCATGGTTGCAAGAGCGACATCCGCCTTACCCATTCGATCGATTTCATTATCATCAGGTAAGGTCAATGCCATCAATTCATCGCGTAAATGAGGATCAAAAGCGACTGTAAGCGTGGCATGGATATGTAAAGGATCAAATGAAGCAGCAACAAAATCGACGCCATCCATGCTGGTTCCAGTCATTACGCCAATATAGATTGTTGTCATGAGATATTCTTCGCCTGCATTATGCTGAAAAAATGTTAGTATATCGCACAAATAGTCTAACTGAAGTATTTGGGTTTTTGTAATGTCAAATTTCCTGCCGGCTGAAGAACAACTTGCCCTCATTCGCCGAGGCACTCACGAAATTATTTCTGAAGAAGATCTTCTGAAGAAACTAAAAGAAAATCGTCCTTTAAAAATTAAAGCAGGATTTGATCCAACTGCCCCAGATTTACATTTGGGTCATACTGTTTTAATTAACAAATTAAAAGCGTTTCAAGATCTTGGTCATGATGTCACATTCTTGATTGGTGATTATACCGCCATGATTGGTGACCCAACAGGTAAGAGTGCGACTCGTCCACCGCTATCGCGTGAACAAGTTTTAGAAAATGCCAAAACATATCAAGAACAAGTGTTTAAAATTCTTGATCCAAATAAAACCAAAGTTCGTTTTAACTCTGAGTGGTTTGCAACAAAAACCGCTGCGGATTTGATTCAATTGGCTTCGCAGCAAACTGTTGCGCGTATGCTAGAACGTGATGACTTCACTAAACGCTATAATAGCCATCAACCGATTGCTATTCATGAGTTTTTATATCCTTTAGTTCAAGGTTACGACTCTATCGCGCTTGAAGCCGATGTTGAGCTTGGTGGTACAGACCAGACCTTTAACTTACTTATGGGACGTACTCTTCAAGGTCGTTATGATCAAGAAGCTCAAGTATGTATTACCGTACCGATCCTAGAAGGATTGGATGGCGTCAATAAAATGTCGAAGTCTTTAGGCAACTATATTGGTGTATTTGATGCCCCTGGCGCAATGTACCAAAAAGTATTGTCTATGCCTGACAGCTTGATTGAACGCTATTTTGAATTACTCAGCTTTAAGTCTATGGACGAAATTGACGTTCTTCTCAAAGAAATGGCTGAAGGTCGTAATCCTCAAGACATTAAGAAAATTCTTGCACTTGAGTTGGTTGAACGCTTCCATGGCGCAGAAGCTGCTGAACATGCACATAAAGGTGCGGGTAACTTAATCACAGAAGGCGAACTACCTGAAGGTACGCCTGAAGTGACTATTTCTCGTGGTGAATACAATGGAGAAATCTCGATTGTGTCTATTCTACGTGCCGCAGGTTTAACCAAGAATTCAGCACAATCTAAAGATGCTGTTTCACGTGGAGCCGTAAAAGTAGATTGGGAAGTTGTGGATGCAAACTTCACTGTGAAAGAAAACGTTACTTTGGTTATTCAGGCAAGTAAAAAAGCCATTGCAAAAGTGACCTTTACCGATTAATCCCGTCTAAGCCAATAAAACCAGAAAAGCCATCAACATTGATGGCTTTTTTATTGAATAAATTTATTCACCTGCAAGTGAACATTCAAAGTTGGTGCGATCTACCGTACAGCGTGCTTTTTTCAGTACCGACATCATCACAGGATCGTACACCCCTCTTTTTGTTAACTCAATCCGCCCTTCTCGCAATAATTTCTGATAACGGAGTGCATCATCCTTAGATACATTTAATTTATATTTTGCTGGAATTTCAGCTTCCATTTTTTCTATTTTCTTAAATGAACTTGGTAACTGCTTCACAGCCCACTCACGTGACTTAATACCAAAACCTTCTGGAAACTGCTCAGGTTTAATAATTAAATCGGCAGTCACATTCACTACGGGATAAGTAAACATTGCACCATTGCTACCTAAACCTTTATAAATTTCCAATGGTTTATAGGCATAGGCTGGTGAAGCAATCGCATCCACTTCACCATCATTAAATTTTTTCACAAAATTAAAAATATCAGAAGGAACCCCGATTGCGCCTACACGTTCAACGGCAACCTTTTGTGCAAGATCATAATGCAGATAGGCAAACTTTTTACCTTTGCCCTTTTCTAAAGTATTCATTGCGCGATCTTTAACAAAGATATAAGCAATACCAATCGGGGTAATCATTGCCAATTCATATTTGACCCCATTTTTTTCAGAAACCAATCTTTTTGCATTGCGTTTATCCAAGGCATAGTTGATCGCTCTTCTGGCAATTTCATTGTTGGGAATTCCGCCCAAAGCATCAATAGAACCACCAAATTTATTGTATTCACGTGAACGCATCGTGGTCATTGCCGCGGCATCACATTTATTGGTTTTAAAATTTTTATCCACGGCTTCTTCTGACTGATACACGGTTAAATTAATATCAGCACCCCATGCTTTGGCTGCTAAAGCCCATTCTTCCATGAGTTTATAAGATTCACCCGCTTTACCCAGTAAATCAAACACACACACATTTTGTTTTGCCTGTAGCAGAGGTGAAAAAAAAACTGAAAAAACAATCGGTAAATATCCAATTTTATTCATCATCTAACGTCCATATTTTTATAAATAGATTTATCCTTGTAGATGTAAAAGCAATCCGAGTCTTTTACTTTAACTACACATTTTTAGGTGATACTGTGATTAATTCTACATAAATTGGATATTTTGTGTTAGTTTTTTAACCAACTTTTAGATGAAATAAAAAATTCAGGACAAAATTCTGATAAAAATAAGTGGCTGAGCTGATTTGATTGAGCGGTTTTTTTATTGAGTGGTTGTAAAATTAAAATATTCTAATGATTGCTGTTGGTTTGGGAGATATACACATTTTTTTATTGAAGCATTCACAATAAAGCATTGTTTGTTTTTTTGAATTGATCTTATTTACCCAATTTATTGTGCTTTTCACTCAAGAAAAGACATTTTGTCACTTCTTTTATCAAATACATTTTTTGAACTCTACCATTTATCCTTTACTATACCGCATCCGATATTCAATAGTCAGTTTCCTATGATTCAGTTAGACCAACTTTCAATTCGCCGTGGTGGACGCATTTTATTCCAAAAAGCGTCTATGCAACTTCATCCTGGTTGGAAAATTGGTTTAACAGGTGTAAATGGTGCGGGTAAATCCACATTGTTCTCAGCACTTTTGGGTGGAATGGAGTCAGACAGCGGTAGCTTAACCCGTCCAAATATATGGACCGTTGCCCATATGGCTCAGGAAATCATAGCCTTAGATATGAAAGCTATTGATTTTGTGTTATCTGGCGATGAAGAATATTGGCTCATCCAAGACAAACTAAACCATTCTGAAGATTTGAGTAATGATGAGTTAGCACATTTATATAGCCGTTTTGAAGAAATTCATGGCTATACAGCTGCATCTAAAGCATCTCAACTGATGGCCGGTTTAGGTTTTTTTGAGCATCAATCAGAACTCTTGGTTTCAAGTTTCTCTGGTGGGTGGCGGATGCGTTTAAATCTTGCTCGCACCCTGATGAGTCGCTCAGACTTACTATTACTTGATGAACCGACCAACCATTTAGATTTAGATGCAATTTTATGGTTAGAAGATTGGCTCAAGGCATATGAAGGCACGCTCATTTTAATTTCACATGACCGCGATTTCTTAGATGCAATCACAGATCATATTTTACATATCGAAAATCAAGTACTGACTTTATATACTGGTAACTATTCTACTTTTGAAACCACACGTGCTGAGCGATTAGCACAACAACAACAAGCGTTTGAAAAGCAACAAGAAGCTAAAGCACACTTACAAAAATTTATTGACCGTTTTAAAGCCAAAGCGACTAAAGCACGACAAGCGCAAAGCCGTATTAAACAACTTGAACGTATGCAAGAGCTTGCCCCTGCGCATGTCGATAATCCATTTACCTTTAGTTTCCGTGAACCAAGCAAAATGAGTTCACCGCTGCTCACACTCGAACATGCAGATATTGGCTATGGCGATAAATTAATTGTCACCAATGTAAATTTACAGATTACACCAAGCAGTCGTATCGGTTTACTGGGAATGAATGGTGCAGGTAAATCGACCTTAATTAAATCTTTAGTTGGTGATTTACCGCTGATTCAAGGTTTACGTAAAGATTCTGAGTTACTCAACATTGGTTATTTTGCCCAGCACCAAATGGATGCTTTAGATGGCAATGCCAGCCCGATGTTACAACTTTCTCGCATTGCTGACCCAAAGATCAGTGAAGCAGCATTACGCTCCTTTTTAGGAAGTTTTGGCTTTAGTGGTGAACGTATGGACACTCCAAGCGAAAGCTTCTCTGGCGGTGAACGTGCGCGTTTGGCTTTGGCTTTAATCGTCTGGCTACGTCCAAATGTTTTAATTCTCGACGAACCGACTAACCATTTAGATTTAGATATGCGCCATGCACTTACGATGGCTTTACAGGATTTTGAAGGTGCTGTGGTTTTAGTTTCCCATGAACGTCAGCTGATCGCTTCAGTCTGTGATGAACTTATTTTGGTTCATGCAGGTCAAAGCAAGGAATTTGACGGGGATTTACAAGATTATGCAACGTGGTTACGTCAAGCACGTATCGATATGATCAAGAATGGACAACAGCCTAGTGCACCTGTTCAATCTCAGGTGGTTGAAAAGCCAAGTATTTCAAAACTCGATAAAGAAGCACAACGTAAAGAAGCTGCTCGTCAACGTGAACTGAGCCGTCCTATTCGTAAAAATATCGAGAAAATTGAAAGCCAAATTGGAAAAATTCAACCTAGACTTGCAGAAATTGAAACATTACTTGCAGACTCAGCCCTTTATGAGGCAAACCGTAAAGATGATTTACTCAAACTCATGAATGAACAGACAGAGTTAAAAGTAAAATTAGAACAAGCTGAAGAAAAAATGCTTGAACTGATGATGGAACTAGAAACATTAGAAAGCTCTTTCGATTAAAAGGCGCTTTTAATTAAAAAGTGCTTTTAAAGACAGTAAGCCCCTCAAATTAGCTAGAAATAGGCAAATGCCTTTTCTAGCTTTTTAATAAAATATAATTAAAAATCAATAAGTTATTCAATAAAAACTATTTATTTAAAGTTTTAACCGCAATTTCATCGCCTTAACAAAATTTAAAGTTCTATACCCCTTCTCATAAATCATCAGTAATTCAATACATAGCCACGCTATGCAAACACACTCAGGTGTTGTTTCTCATTACTTTAGATTTCCCCAGATCAAAAAGAAGGCTTTTTATCACAATAATCCAATAAAAATCATAAGCTTATTTTATTCAACCTCCAAACCACATCCAACAGCCGCGTCCAAGCCTAAAAGCATCTTTAAATCGACAAAATACAATCATAACTTTTATTTATAATAGACAATTTCCACCGTGGAACATATTAGCACACCTAAATAATAGCAAAAAAGGCTTTAAAAAAGACAATTCATTTGAATTTAAAAATGTTTTTTATCAATTGCTTGTGGATAAGTTAAAATTTTAAAACAGTTCTTCTGACTCATTCTTTGAGAGCATTTTTTAATGATTTTGAAGTTTTATATGTGATTAAATCAGTCTGTATTGATCGAATTTAGGCTTAATTGCAAAGTTACCCACATACTTATCAACATTATTTTGGTTAATAATAGAACAAAATTCAAGTGCAAAATTTAACCGTTCGTCGCTTTTTATAATGAACATTCATCTAATTTTTTTTGATTTCAGCAAAATTATTTAAAATTACATAGATCATGAATTTCGAACAATTTGTAATGAAAAAGCATAACTCAGACTTAAAAAACTGATTTACTTATAAAAAGATTGTCGATGAAATGAGAGTTAAGTCGCTAATTCACAATAATTGTCAAAAAAAAAATAATAAATGGAGTAAATGCTCTATTTTTTTCAAACAAAGCTGATTAATATTGCGCTTATGGAAAAGTTCCTAAAGATGGATAAATAGATAAGGACGAAAATATGAAAAAAATTGCATTCGCTATTGCTGCAACTTCAATCGTTGGATTTAGTTCAGCATCTCAAGCTGCGACAGATGTCTGCGTATTTGACTTATTAGGTAAGTCAGGTGAATCATTTCAAATGGCACAAGAATGGGCATTATCAGCAAAAAGCTGGGGCGCTGATATCAATCTCATTCCCAAACAAGATGAGGCTGTTGCAGATAACGACTTTAAAGCAGGCAAATGCGATGGCGTATTTATGACTGCAATGCGTGCGCGTCAATACAATAAATTTGTGGGTTCAATCGACTCTATTGGTGGTGTGCCAAGTAATGCGATTGCACAAAAAGCCATTACTTTTGCCTTAGATGCACGTAATGCTGCAAAAATGACCACAACCTTGGGTGGTAAAAAATACGAAGTTGCTGGTATTGCACCACTTGGTTCAGCATTTATTTTTGTCCGTGATAAAAATATCAACTCGATTGAAAAAGCCGCTGGTAAAAAGTTTGCTGTGTTAAGCTATGACAGCGCTCAAAAAATTCTGGTACAACGTGTTGGTGCGCAAGCAGTTCCTTCAGATATCACCAACTTTGTTGCAAAATTCAACAATGGTCAAGTTGATATGGTCGGTGCACCAGCTTATGCCTACAAGCCCCTTGAAATTCAAAAAGGTTTAGGCGCAAATGGGGCAATGTTTAACTTCCCTGTATTACAAGTAACTGCTGACTTTGTCATCCGTCCTGAAAAGTTCCCTGCAGGTTTTGGTCAAAAATCTCGTGATTATTTTGTGAAAAACTTGCCAAAAAGCTTTGCTATGATTAATCGCCTAGAAGCGACTATTCCAGCAAAATACAAAATGAATTTAACCGCTGAAGATAAGCTGAAATATCAAAAATTAATGCGTGATGGCCGTTTAGAACTAACTAAACAAGGTATTTATGATGCAGGTATGATGTCTGTGTTGAAAAAGGCACGTTGTTCAGTAGATAAAGCCAACTTTGAATGTACGCTTGGTGGTGAATAATACTTTAGCTGAAATAAGCTAAAGTCTACAAAAAAACCAGCTTTAATAAGCTGGTTTTTTTTGCTTGAAATTTTTTAATAGCAGTAGTTTAGCACCATCAAAATTAAAATAGCGGATATAAAAAAGGGAATAAACCGAGGTTTATTCCCTTTTATTGATTAAAATGAGTTTAATTAAGCATCAATATCTGCATTTAATGCATTTTCTTCAATGAAAGCACGACGTGGTTCTACATCATCGCCCATTAAACATGCAAACATACGATCGGCTTCAATCGCATCATCAATGGTCACTTGCAGCATATTACGGTTTTCAGGATCCATTGTGGTTTCCCAAAGCTGTTCAGCATTCATCTCACCCAAACCTTTATAGCGTTGGATCATCATGCCGCGACGTGAATCTGTCAAAATGTGTTGCCAGACCTGATGGAAAGTCGAAACGTTGATTTTACGTTCGCCTTTTTGCAGATAAGCACCTTCTTCTAACAAGGTGAACCAGCTCTTCGAGTTTTGCAATAAACGCTTATATTCGCCCGATGCCAATAAACCCGCATCTAATAAATAGCTATGCGGTAAATTGTGCACATAAATCGTTATACGCGGGAAATAAATCGTCGTTTTAAGCCCATCAGCAGTTTCTTTATCAAACGACTCCAAGCTCAACACTGGACGTAAACTTGGTTGCGTTGTTTCAATCGCAGCACGAAGTTTCTCACCCCATTGTTGTACATAATCTTGGTCATGATTTTGATCAAGTTTAAAATGCTCAAGACTTAATAAACCATCCAGCAAGGTCGCAGGATAACGTACGGTTAAACGCTGCAAACTCTTTTGGGAGGTTTGATAATCAGCAATCACTTTCTCTAATGCTACGCCACGAATTGCAGGCGCTTCAGCATTGACACGTAATTCAAGTTCATCAATCGCATTTGAAATCAAATAAGTTTCTAAAGCATCATTGTCTTTAATGTACTGCTCTTGCTTACCTTTTTTCAGTTTATACAGTGGTGGTTGTGCAATATAAATATAACCACGTTCCACAAGTTCTGGCATTTGACGGAAGAAGAAAGTCAAAAGCAGGGTACGAATGTGTGAACCATCCACGTCAGCATCGGTCATGATAATGATTTTATGATAACGCAACTTGTCTGGGTTATATTCTTCACGACCAATACCACATCCTAATGCAGTAATCAGCGTACCCACTTCCTGAGATGAAATCATCTTATCGAAGCGTGCACGTTCCACATTCAGGATTTTACCTTTGAGCGGAAGAATGGCTTGCATTTTACGGTTACGGCCTTGTTTTGCAGAACCGCCCGCAGAGTCACCCTCGACCAAGTATAATTCTGAAAGTGCTGGATCTTTTTCCTGACAGTCTGCCAATTTACCTGGAAGACCAGCAATATCAAGCGCACTCTTACGACGTGTCATTTCACGTGCTTTACGCGCAGCATCACGCGCACGTGCAGCATCAATGATCTTGCCTGCAATAGACTTTGCAGCCTGAGGATTTTCTAATAAATACTCAGAAAAGGCTTTGTTCATTGCCTGCTCGACAGCAGGTTTAACTTCACTCGACACCAATTTTTCTTTGGTTTGTGATGAAAATTTAGGATCAGGCACTTTAACTGAAACAATTGCTGTTAAGCCTTCACGCGCATCATCACCAGTGACCGCAACTTTCTCTTTTTTGAGTAAGTTTTCATTTTCCATGTAGCTATTTAAGCCACGTGTCAACGCTGCACGGAAACCAGCTAAATGCGTTCCACCATCTTTTTGTGGAATATTGTTGGTAAAGCAACGAACATTCTCTTGATAGGTATCATTCCATTGCAAAGCAACTTCAACACCTATGCCATTTTCAGCTTGAGTGGTGAAATGGAAGATTTCATTGAGATGGGTTTTACCTTGGTTGATATATTTTACAAACTCAGATAAACCACCTTCGTAATCGAAGACATGTTCTAAAGCAACACGTTCATCACGCAGGACAATACGAACACCCGCATTCAAGAATGAAAGTTCACGTAAGCGACGTGCTAAAATATCGACATTAAAAATCGTTTGGCTAAACGTTTCAGTACTCGGCCAGAAACGAACAATAGTCCCTGTGGTTTCGACATCACCCACAATTTTTAACGGATAAACCGGATCACCATGTTTATATTCTTGTTGATGAATATGACCAGCACGATGAATCGTAAGTTCAAGTTTGCTTGAAAGTGCATTAACTACAGATACACCTACACCGTGCAAACCGCCTGAAACTTTATAGCTATTATCATCAAACTTACCACCTGCGTGCAGAATCGTAAGAATTACTTCTGCAGCAGAGACACCTTCTTCCGGGTGAATATCGGTTGGAATACCACGTCCATTATCTGCAACGCTGACTGACTCATCTTCATGAATCGTCACTAAAATTTCATCACAATGACCAGCTAAAGCTTCATCAATCGCGTTATCGACGACCTCAAATACCATATGGTGTAAGCCTGAACCATCATCAGTATCACCAATATACATACCTGGGCGTTTACGAACTGCATCTAGACCACGTAATACTTTGATACTAGAGGAATCATAAGCCTTTTCAATGGTTGGTTCTGTTTGAGAAGCTATTTGATCTTCTGAACTCATGGTTTCTCCCTAGTGAAAAATAGGTCTTTCCAAAATTGGCTAAAATCTAAAATCATGTTGCAACAACACTTACCTGACCTTGGTCAACATTGAATAACTGGTAGGAAATAGACAAATCATGTAAATGTTTTTTTACTGATTCATGGTCTAGTGTGGTAATAAAAACTTGACTACCAAGTTGGCTCAATCGCTCAATTAAACGTTGTTGTGCGCTTAAATCTAATTCTGCTGTCACATCATCTAATAATACCACAGTTTCTTTATTACAGGCATGTAACATGGCAATTTGTGATAGTTTTAAAGCCATTATCAATAACTTTTTCTGCCCTCTAGACAGTACCACATCCGCTTCGCCTAATGGGGTTTTTAATCGGATATCTGCACGATGCGGCCCATACTCGGTATAACGTCGATCAACATCTTTTTGGTGATATTGAATCAGGTCATTGGCCAAACCATGTTCCACATGGAACCCTGCACTATATTCCATTTCAATCTTTAAATCGGGTAGCAACTGCGCCAAATCTTCTTGCAAATATAGCTTCCATTGCTCAACAATCTCGACCCGTTGAGAATGCAACATTTCACCATAATCACTGAGCATTTTGTTCCACGGCTCTAAATCGAGCAAAGTTAGATTACGTTTGGTTTTAAGTAAGCTATTTCTTTGCTTTAAAGCGCGTGAATAATATTGCCACGCATGATAGAAATCTGGTTCCACGTGAAACATGAGCCAATCCAACAA
Organism: Acinetobacter sp. GW821-FHT01E09; assembly: GCF_059422385.1. Taxonomy (NCBI): domain Bacteria; kingdom Pseudomonadati; phylum Pseudomonadota; class Gammaproteobacteria; order Moraxellales; family Moraxellaceae; genus Acinetobacter; species Acinetobacter sp. GW821-FHT01E09. The sequence goes on along the minus strand of NZ_JBWKWU010000001.1, from coordinate 3,065 downwards.
TTGGCGACGTGGTTTTGCCCCATGATCAATAATATCGGTACTTAATGGGTCAATCAGTTGCAAAGGTAAGATTTTGGCAAGCTGCCCTTGGGTTGCAACAGTATCACCATTGACTTTAATTAACTGCTCACCACTTTGCAGCTTTTGCATACCAATCTTTTCAGTCAAAGATTGGGCAAAAACAATGGCGTCTGATTGATTATTTTGAATGTAATTTTTCGGGATATGGGTTCGAAAAGATCGACCTGTTGCCAATAAATGAATGGCTTCTAAAATCGAAGTTTTGCCTGAACCATTTTGTCCATAAAAAACATTAAACGGTTGCAACTCATGCAGAGCAACCGTCTTCAGGTTTCGAACACGTTGTATATTTAAACGCGTAATATGCATGGCTATGATTTAAAAATAAATCAATTAAACACGCATCGGCATCACAACATAAGTTTGATTAGATTGGGTTGGATCTTGTACCAATACCGACTGATTCGCTTCCGACATGGTCATTGCGACATCATCACCATCTAAAACGCTTAATACATCTAAAATATATTGCGCATTAAACGACATTTCCATCGGCGCATTGGCATATTGAATAGCTAAATCTTCAATCGCTTCATCTTGCTCAGGGTTATTGGCACGTAATTGCAAAGAATCAGCATTAAAGTTTAAGAATACACCACGTAATTTTTCATTACTTAAAATCGCAACACGTTGTAAGGATTGCTTAAATACATCATGTGGAATATTTACAACTTTGTCACCGCCACGTGGAATCACACGACGATAATCAGGGAATTTCCCATCAATTAATTTTGTTGTGAAACGTACCGTAATATCGCCTTGTTCTTTGTCGCGGCTAGAGGTTTGAATGGTAACATTTAACAATTCACGACCAATTAACAAGGTCAGTTGCTCATCTTCGATACTTAAAAGACGTTGTAACTCACCGACTGCTTTACGTGGAACAATGGCTTGAACCAATTGTGCAGCGGTTGAAGACGCCAATGTTTCACACAGCGCTAAACGGTGCCCATCGGTAGTGACTGCGCGTAATTGATTTTCATCAATTTCCAATAATGTACCTGTCAGGTAAAAACGTACATCTTGCACAGCCATGGCAAATGAAGTTTTTTCAAATAAACGTTTTAATTCACGCTCAGTGACTTGAACTTGAGTGCCTTGGCTATTTTCATTGGTTAACAATGGATAATCTTCAGCAGGTAAGGTTCCTAAAACAAAGCGGCTGTTTCCAGATTTTAAAATACAGCGTTGATCTTCAGTGATCTGCAAATCAATCAAAGCTGCTGCTGGTAAAGATTTACAAATATCGACCAACTTACGTGCAGGAACTGTAGTTTCCCCTGCTTGTAAACATGCACCTTCAGCTAGAGTTGTACTTGCCACAAGCTCCACTTCCAAATCCGATCCTGTAATCGTAAGGGCTTGATTTGTAGCTTGAATTTTCACGTTTGAAAGAATGTTTAAAGTATGGCGACGTTCAACTGCTCCAACCACATGGGACAAAACATTAAGTAAGCTCTCTTTCGCGATTTTCAAACGCACGGTGGAATTCCTCTAACTAAATATGACAAAAATGTGGGTAATAAATTTTTTTTAATGACGTACTATGCGGCAGTTTATGCCGCATTGCAAGCGCATAATTTGTACAAATTTTAACTTTGTAACAGGCGCATGAGGTTTTTATAATCCTCATTAAAAATTGGATCTTCATCGCGTAAACTTTGCACTTTTTCACAGGCATGCATGACCGTACTGTGGTCACGACCGCCAAAAGCCATCCCAATTTCAGGGAAACTGTCTCCAGTAAGCTCACGCGCAAGCCCCATCGCCAACTGACGTGGTCGTGCGTAAATACGTGTGCGTTTTGGCCCCACCAATTCTTTCAATGGAATACGGAAGTATTCACTCACTACGCGTTGAATATTTTCAGTACTGATGGTACGGGCACGAATCGCCAAAACATCTTTCAATGATTCACGAACCACTTCTAGATCAATTGCAGACCCCTTAAAGCGTGAGATTGCCACAACTTTGTTTAAAGCGCCTTCAAGCTCTCGCACATTGGCAACAACCTGTTGTGCAATAAATAAAGCGCAATTTCGAGGCAGATCGATGCCACTGCTTTCGGCTTTTTTCAGCAAAATTTCGATACGTGTTTCAATATCTGGTGGTTCAACCCCAACCGATAGTCCCCATGAAAAACGCGAGACTAAACGCGGATCCAATTCAGTTAATTCTTTTGGATAACGGTCAGAGGTCAAAATAATTTGTTTAGATTCATCCAATAAAGCATTGAATGTATAGAAAAATTCAACAAGACTGGCTTCTTTACCTGCCAACAAATGAATATCATCAACCAACAATAAATCTAAAGAACGGCAATTCTTTTTAAATTCTTCAACCTTGCCTTTTTGCAAAGAGCTGACAAAGTCTTGGACAAAGCTTTCCGCAGTCATATACATCACACGCGCATTTGGCTTTGCCTGTAATAATGCATTCCCAACCGCTTGCATTAAATGCGTTTTACCTAAACCTGTAGGGCCGTATAAAAAGAGTGGATTATGTTGAGATTCACCGAGTTGTGTTAAAACTTTGCGGCAAGTTTCAGCCGCCATTTGGTTTGAACGACCTTCAACAAATAAAGCAAAGTTAAATAATGGGTTAAGTTGACGTTTCTTGACATTTTTTGCAGAAACAACTTCATATTCTTTGTCTTTTTTGGCTTTGACATGCTGTGTAGGCATCGGAGAACTTTCAAGCGCTGCCGTTGTGGTAGCAGGCTGTTCAGCAGCAGAAAGAATTGCACCAGGACGCGAGTCGACTAAAATTTCGACTTTGCGAATACGACCTTCAGATAATTGTTCTGCCAAAATAGAAATCAGTTCTAAATGATGTTCTTGAATGTAGCGAGTCCAATATGGATTGGGTGCATACAGTTTTAAAGTATCTTCGACTTCTTCTGCAACCAAAGGACGAATCCACATGGCAAAGACATTATCAGAGAGCTCTTGTCGCAAGCGAGTTAAGCAGTCCGTCCAAAGCAT